>NZ_STGU01000009.1 GCF_004912135.1 Rhizobium rosettiformans W3 | reverse complement strand
AAGGATAAGTGCAAAAGATTGATCGTCCTCGACAATCAGCAGCTTGCGGGCCGTTGCCTCGGATGCTGCACGGTCGTCATCGACGATTGCAACGGCCTTCGGCTTTTGTGCAATGGTCTCTGCTTCAGCGCGCAAGACGGGTTCCGCAGCGGACGCGACTGGCGGGGCAAAATCCTGTTTCGGAGCCTGTACCAGCGCAGTGTCGAACTCGGCCGGGATGATGACCGTGAACGTGCTGCCCTCGCCAAGCTGGCTTTGAAGCTGGAAGCGGCCTCCAAGCAAGCGCACGAGTTCGCGAGAAATCGACAAACCAAGCCCGGTGCCGCCAAACTTACGGCTGATGGTGCTGTCCGCCTGATGGAAGGCTTCAAAGATCCGCTTTTGCTGCTCGTCCGCAATCCCGATGCCCGTGTCCTTGATCGAAAAGGCGACCTGGCTGTCATCGCGACGGCTAACAGTCAGCGAGACGCCGCCGTTTTCGGTGAACTTCAGCGCATTCGCCAGGAGGTTCTTGAGAACCTGCTCCAGGCGCTGCGGATCGGTCTGGATGACTGCGGGCACGCCCGCCTCGACCGAGACGTTGAACTGCAGGCCCTTGTTGGTTGCGAGCGGTTCAAACATGTGGCGCAGTCCGTTGACGGTTCTCTCGATCGACACCGCTTCCGGATTGATCTCCACATGTCCTGCTTCGATCTTGGACAGGTCCAGGATGTCATTGATCAGGTTCAGCAGATCATTGCCCGATGATTGAATGGTCTGGGCGAATTGAACCTGTTGGGCAGTCAGATTGCCTTCGGAATTGTCAGCCAGGAGTTTCGCAAGGATGAGCGAAGAGTTGAGCGGTGTTCGCAGCTCATGCGACATGTTCGCGAGAAAGTCCGATTTGTAGCGGCTGGCAAGTTCCACTTCCTTCGACTTGGCCTCGATGGCGTCTTTCGACCGTTCAAGATTGTCCCGCTGCCGCTCCAGTTCTTCCGCTTGCTCCTCGAGCTGCGAGTTGGTCTGTTCGAGTTCTGCCTGCTGCTGTTCAAGGCGGGTTTGTTGTTCGCGAAGTGCGCGTCCCTGTTCTTCCAGCTCCTCGTTCGAAACGCGCAGTTCTTCGCCCTGGACCTGCAGTTCCTCCGACTGACGTTGGGTTTCTTCCAAAAGAGCCTGGAGGCGCGTTCTGAATTCCGCCGAACGGATGGCGACGGCGATCAGCTCTGAGACCTGTTCAAGAAGCACCAGAGTCTGATCGCTGATCGGAGTAAGGAAGCCGAGTTCGAAAACGCCTCTGATGTCCCCTTCAACGATCGCAGGCGCCAAGGCGAGATAACGTGGCTTCTGCTGTCCAAGAGCCGAGCCGAAGTTGATATAGCCATCCGGAACCTCGCCAACCGCGATCGGACGGTGATCCCGCAACACATGGCCGAACAGGCTGTCGTTTTGGCCGAAGCTTGTCGGCAGCATCACGTCCGGTGGCACGCCGTGCACGGCCATGCGATGAAAGCGGCCGGCATTTTCTATATAAATGGCACCTGCAACGGCACCGAGATAGTTGGTGAGGAAGCCGAGGATGTTTTCGCCAAGTTTCCCGATCTGCTGTTCACCGGTGACGGATGCAGCCAGCCCGACCTGTGCGTCTCGCAGCCACTGTTCGCGCTTCTGCGCCAGAGTAGATTTTCTCACAAGTGCGGAGATTGCGAGGGTTAGGATAATACCCAGCAGCCCGGACGCTAGGGCGCTCACCCAGGCGATAATGTAAGACGTATCCATCTCGCTCAGGCGCTGGCTCCGCTCTTCACCAGCCTCGCTGCGCAGTTGGGAGATGACGTTGCGGATGCCATCCATATCGCTGCGACCGCGGTCTGTTTTCACCAGAGCCAGTGCTTCGGCCTCTCCTCGAGTCTCGAAGACCTCCAGTGTTTGTGCCATCACTTCGAGTTTGGACGAGACAAACGCCCGAAGTTCCTCGACACTCCCACGCTCGCGCATCTCGGCTGTGGCAGCCGAGCTGATTGTGTCCATTCGGGTCTGAATCTGTGGGAGGGCACGGTGATATGGCGCAAGATAGGCCTCCTCAGAGGTCAGGAGAAAGCCACGTAATCCCGTTTCTGCATCTTGTATGTCGATCAAAAGCAGGTCGAGCGCCACCACAAGACCATGCGTCTGCGTCACTCTCGCATTGCTGTCTCTGACGTTCTGGACTGTATAAACGGTTAGCGCGGTGCTGATGACGAAAAAGAAGATCGCGGTCACTGCGCCGATGAGAGCGCTTCGCTCCAGACCTAGCATTTTGTTGCCTGTCAGTGCGGATGTTTTTCTGTGCATCAGAAGGTCTCTAAATATGCGGTCAGATGATGTTATCACGTAAGAGTGATGGCGTTGGATAAGGGAATTGGCTAGCGGGGTCGCAAAGCGTGTGGTTGCTGTGTCCCATCCACTCCCGCCGATCACGTCAACTTGAATAGAGTCCTAGGTAGCAATAATTTCATGAGGAAAGCAAGATTACGCTAAAAATGGAACAAAATGAGTTGCTTGCCCTTCAGGGGTTGGCTCATTCGCCGCAACGTCACGCAAGGAAGCTCAGGGGCTTCACAGTGGAGCATGTTCGCCCAGAATTGGGTGTTGCTTTCAGTTACGACTGGACGAGCGACCTCCATTTTTGCGCCTACCATGACATTGTCCTGGAAGATGGGGGCATACGTGCAGGGGATGGATTGGAGGACAACCGCCGTGACCTCCGCCACACACTGACCTATGTCCCGCGGGGTGCACGCGTCACCGGCTGGTCCGAACTCCAGAGCCGGCACAATTCGTTCACAGCTATCTATTTTGATCCGGCAGTTATCCGGCAGGAGCTGGACACTCGCTTCGCCGGACATGTCGATGAAAAGGTTTATTACCGAAGCGACGAGGTCGCGGGATACCTGCGCCAATGGGCCGGCCTGCTAAAGCGAGATCATTCTGATGCTCTATACGAAGAAGCACTGGGCCTGATCACGATCTTGGCGATCCACAAAGCAACAATGCCGACATTGAGACAGCCGTCGCCCCTTGGGAGAGCGCCTCTTGCTCTTATCGACGAGTTTATCGAGGAGAACCTTGGCTCAGATCTCAGCCTGTCGAGCCTTGCTGAACTCGCGGGCCTTAGTCGGTTCCATTTCAGCAGGGCCTTCAAGGCGTCCACCGGAGAGACCCCATACCAGCACGTGCTCCGACGTCGAATGGAAAGGGCACGATTGCTCTTGGCCGCAAGAGAAATGCCCATCGACGAAATCGCCAGCAGGCTGGGCTTTCAGGATAGCGCGTATTTCCAAAGGACTTTCAAATCATGGGTTGGAATGAGTGTGAAAGAGTTCAGGGACCGGATGTAGGTCGTCACTGAAGGCTTCGCGCGCTTCAATAGTTCGCCCAATAAGAGCAGACTGTTTGCTTGAATCCCCTCATAGAACCAAGTGCTCTGCGTTTTTCCTCTGGCCAATGGTGGCCATAGGAGAACTGAAATGGGTATCTCACAATATGATCCTGGCGCACTGGGTCGACCGGCTTGGAACGCAGGCAAGCAAGTTGGCGTCAAGAAGCCCCTGAAGCAGCGGCAGATCTGGGCGATCCGCTTCTTCCTCGACCGTGAAGGAAGGATGCGAGATCGGGCGCTTTTCGATCTCGCCATCGACAGCAAGCTCCGCGGCTGCGATCTGGTAAAGCTGAAAATTGGGACGCTCGTTACGGGCCATGACATTCGAACTCGCGCGATGGTCGTCCAGCAGAAGACGGGACGCCCTGTACAGTTCGAAATTACGAACGAGGTCAGAGCTAGCCTGCTCGCCTGGCTTCAACGGCGAGGAGGCACAGTCGATGACTATGCCTTCCCCAGTCGCGTTGACCACGCTGATCATCTCAGCACTCGGCAATACGCCCGACTGGTCGATGAGTGGGTGACGGCGATCGGGCTTCGTCGGGAAGATTACGGTACGCATTCCCTGCGGCGAACGAAGGCTGCCATGATCTACAAGGCCACTGGCAATCTTCGAGCGATCCAGATCCTGCTTGGCCATACCAAGATCGAGAACACAGTCAGTTATCTCGGCGTCGATATTGAGTACGCTAGAGCTGGCAGAGCGGACTGAAATTTGACGGACGTCCTCAGGTTCAGACTCAAGGCCCCTTTTAAGGGTGCAGATGTGAGTTGTCCGCTTTTGTTCCTGGCGCGACAGAAGCGGACAGTCTCCTCACGGCCCCACTGCAGAAATAGCTTCCGCTATTAAGCTCCACATTACCGGTCAGGCCTTTCGGCTTCCAAAGGCTCGCGTTGCAGGCCACCACTCTGATGTCTCGTCTCCTCTCTCGATGGCAAGTTTGCCACACTAGCATTGCGCGGCCGCGCATGGAGAGAGTACCGTAGTCTCTTCCGCCGAGGCTGTCGGCAAATTATCCAAGTTGGACACTTGCTCTGCATTTCGCACATACGTGACAGAGAACCCTTTTATCGCCCGGTGCTCCTGCAGGCGATCTCCCAAAGAGAAGCCCTCGGTTTTGATCGGTGGCCGATCATCTGTGCCTTCCTATGATCAGAACAATGAAGGGTCAGTGAAAGTCGGCTGCCGGGTTGGCAGTGAATGAAGGCTGCTGGAATGCGTGGCCGCCAGTAGAAGATGTTTCCCCGGCGGACAAGATTTTCGACCCCGTGGCGGACTGCCATGACGAAGACACCCTCAATCAGGCCCGAAGGTCACCCCATGCCGATTGCAGCTTGGGCATCAGTTTTGGGCATCAGGTCGCCGATGACGCCAAAACGGGATCCGGCACTATGGAAAAACATGAGAATCAAGGCTTTTCGGGAGAATTGGCTGGGGAACCTGGACCCTGCACAGCCAGCTTTCAAGTCTGAAAAACTCAATGAAATCAGTGCATCACGATAGGAAATGGTTTGAGAATTGTAGCAGTCAATTGGATCACTGCAAGAGGCTGGCTGATCAATCTGTCTCGTCTGGAACCAGAGGGGCGAAGGATCGCATCACGATTTTGCCCAGCACATCGGTAATGATCAACGGCTACTCGCTCTTCCGAAGGATGTCGTGGCATACGTGCCATATCTCCTGAGAAGCTGGCCAGTCTGGCTCAGTTGAGCACATGCCCCGATCGTACAAGAACCCATCAAGTAGATCACGCTTGGCGCAAGCAATGTCTGCCTCCGGGGAGCCCAGCCCTCTACAGTCGGCATTCGCCTCTACCGCCAGCTTGACCAATTCAGCCGTTGTGGGGATTTGAGTGTCTATCGACGCATCCGAACCGCATCTATCGAAACGTTTGCCGTCAATCACGAAGCTGTTGCGGGAAACGGCTTTGAACTCCAGGATTGTACGGCTGTCGTCGCCTTCTCCCGAGCACTCAGCGACCGCTTTGACCCTTTGCCCTGTTCGGGAGACTTTTTGTATTCCGCAAAGAAGCTCAAAATTGTTGGTGTAGGTGCTCTTCGAGATTGATCGGGTCCAAACCCCGATCCAACCGCTATAAGCTTCACCGGCCTGATCGTCGCTCAAAAGGCAAAACCTGGTGTCTGCGGCATAGAGGCCGTCGTTGAATGGCAGTTGCTCCATTGCTGTGCTCGGACCGCCTATGAACACGCTGGCTAGCAGGGCTCCCACCAAGCCGGTCGCTTTGGCCGGTAGCATTCTTGTCATCGGGTTCCGTAGCAAACTCATGTTAACTCGCTCGTTGCAATGGTTTCTCGTGGTATGGCTCGTTCAGGCAATGCCCGCGCCCACGTATTCACGTCCGTCTTGTTTGAATTGCCGTGTATGCGCATGTCGTTGATCGCTATCCCAAAGGTCTGGCTCCCTTGTCGTAGAGGTAGACGGTGACGGCAAACTGCCAGTCTCGTTCGGCTCTCAGCAGCGCCTCCCGCACCGTCGTATCGACTGAATCCAGCACATGGAAATAGGCAGGGTCGGCCTCCGCTTCCTCTAACACGAACCAGAGGTGCCCGTGCGGGCCTTTGGCGTTGTCATGGGCAGAGGGCTCAAAAACGGCATCACATTCTGGGGTGCTGCGATCCGTTCGGTGATCGATGATGTTGCCAAGCATGATGCTGTCCTATTGGAGCGGAGCGGGTGAGACGCCGGAAACGACCGATAGAAGGAACTGGACGATTTCTGCTTCCGACATGATGGCCCGATTATAGGCCATCCCCTCGACCCCAACAGCGGGACCGTTAAATGACCCGATGACCCGCCCGTTTTTCGTCGGTCCGTCTAGGGCAATGAACTGGATGGAAAACTCTTCGTTTTGCTGCGTCAGAGGGTCCTTGCCGCCTGCCCGCATCACGAAAATACCCACATCGACGGGCTCCCAGGAAATTTCGTAGTTCAGCCCTTCCAGATACTGCGTCATCTGCCGAAGCGTGATGCGCGCACTGACATAGGGGGTCGCCGCCGCAACCTGTCTGCTGAACATTTCCTGCGTCGGCTGACCTCCGGGAAGCATATTGGAAGCGCGAACCTGGGCGATGCGCGTAGCAGCATCCGGACCGAAGACGGCCTTATAACCGGAAGCACCAATGGTAACGATGGCGGCGATGAGCAAAGCCCCGCGCCAGGACTGAATAAACTGGACGTTCATGGAGATATCCTGAAATGAAGGGGTTCAGCCGGAAATCGGCTTCCAATGGTCGATCCGAAGCCAACGATTGCCGGGAACGCCCTTGGTCGCGGCCTGCCCCCTGTAGCGGGTGCCGTCACTGGCGCGTGCCTCGACGGTGTAGAAAACCAGAAAGTCCCCGTCGAAATAGACGTCATAAGCCTCGATCAGCCGGCCTGTGCCGGATGAAACGCAATCGATGTCCTTCTTCGATGGCGTGGTTTCGACATGCTCTCTGTCGATGACGGTCGTGCCGATGCCGGATACCTCAACCTCGAACAGTTCGCTCCCGGTCGCATTGGCGAGGTAGAGCGGCACATAGCCATGCGTCCACTGCTTGCCGAAGTAGAGGGCGACGGGGAACGGGCAGTTCATCAGAGGGATTGTCTCAGGCCACTCATAAGCTTTTCGGTAGGCGACCTCATAGGGGACGTCGGTGAAATCCGGCATGAATGCCTCGCCGTTTCCGACGGCGTCCGTCGTGCCGATGAAAAGCCGGGCCTTCTGTTCACGGCAAAGCGCAAGCGCCTGCTCAAGTTGCGGGCGCTCTGCCGAAGCAAGCGGTTCGGTTTCCACAAACTCGGCCAGCACATTAGCGGATCGCAGCATTTTGCCGATTTCGCGTTGCTGCTTTTCCAGAATCGCTTGCGCTTCAACCGGATTGCTGAGTGCACGAAGGTAGACCACGACGTTCTTAGACCTTGCCCACTTGTCTCGGGCTGCTTCTTCGGGGTCTTCAAGACGGATAACTTCCAGCCCGTCTTGCGAGATAGGCGAAAAACGTTGTCCGGCGAACGCCTTGGTCGTGGCGATCAGCACAGTGGCTCGCTCGCGGCCAGCTGCCTTCCGGGCAGCGCCATAGGACGGGCGACGGCCTGAACCATCCTCCAATTCCGTAAAGATTGCGACGACAACACCCCGCTTTTCCTTCAGCCACCGATTGGCTGAGTGAAGCTGGACAAGAATTTCCGGTCCCGCATCGGACATCCCGTCCGTATCGAACTGGCTAAACAAGGGAACGGGCTGTTCAGCCTCGTCTTCGGCCCAATGGGTGATGAGCGGATATGTCTCGGCGACGGCACCGCCTGCCTGACGAAAATAGACGACAACTTTCATGGGCTTCCCATCGTGATTTCTCATAATGCGGCCCCCTCTGATGATGAACCGCCCAACGTATTCACGTCAGCCCGTTTTGAATTGACTCGAAATTGCAAGAAAGTCCCACTGTTACCGATTGAACACAGTCGCTCGGGTTGGATTGCCGATGGCCCGTACCCTTGAGCGCGAAAGAACCTTCTCCACTTTCCCGAGATGCACTTGCCATGTATCGTCATCCCGCTGCGCCCTGTCGAACCCGTAGATGATGAGATGGGGAAGCGTGTCGACAACGGGTGCTTGTCCGGTCTCGGCAATCTGGTGGATAACCGGTGCAAGGCTACGGACGGAGTTGTCCCCGAATGCCTGGGCACGCATCTCGTTGAAGCGAATAAGCGCCTTTGCCGTTTCCAGATACCCTGCCGATAGCTGGGCTTGGTAAGCTTTCAATGCCTTCTCGTAATCCGCGATCTGGCGAACCACATCAGGAAAGTTGTCGCCGCTGGCCCGCAGCGCCGAGTTGGTGAAGTGCTTGGCTTCGTAAAAGCGGACTGTCGGGACACCGTTCTTGTCCGTCATTGCGATTGCCGCATCGATGCGGTCTTGCGTACGGTCTGACGAAACGACCTCTTCATCGCCATCATCACCCGGCGAGGACAGGCGCGTGAGGGCGATCTCTACATCGATCACATCGGGATTGCCAACGAGCATGGGATGAAGGCCAGCCTTTTCCATCCCCGCATATCGTGATGCGGCCCTGCACATGTCGTTCAGAGTTTCCATGCCCAAGTACGTTTGTTGAAGCAGGTCGCGGGCATCGAACTGGAACTCACCTCGCTCCAACGCAACATAGGTCTGCGCGGGTTTGACGAGATATTTCGCGTGGGTGAACGGGATAACCTGTCCGGCTTTCCAGTCGATACGAAAGATGGACGCGCCTCTATGATACGCGTTGATGGAGTTGCGCCGGACGGCAAGAACAAGGTCGGGATGCTGGAGCACGTCACGCCACCAACTGCCTGTGCTATCGTTCGCCAGTTCTTCCAGCGCATCCAGGAAGGCCTGTTCGAGGGTGCGGTGCGGAGCAACAACAGGCGTCATGCGGCGATCTCCCACCAATCGCCGTCGTTCTTCTGTTGTGCGATCGTTCCGAAGTGTTCAGGGAAGCGGTGTGGTTCGAACGTATGGATCGGCACCAGCATCCGGGGGGCTATTGCTCCGACGAGGCGCTTGAGGTCGGCGATACTGGCATGGCCTGAAGTGTGGGCATGTTCGAGGCGGATGCCGCGCGCATTCAGCGCTTCGGATACCTGCATGCCCTTTTCTTGCTTCAGATATCCATCCCACTGCGACCAGATGGCGACCGCCCCTTCCAGACATTCGGCCCTGTCGAGATCAGACAGCATGGCAGGACGAAACAGGAAGGCGGCTTTAGGAGCGAGCGCTTTCAAATCCTCCGCAAAGATGCGGTTGGTCTTGTGAGGTTCGAGGAGGTCGAAGCGCTCGGTCTGCTTGATGCGCACACGCTGGTAATGCGGCACATAGACGGCCATGTTCGGCCAGTCCGATTGCGGTATGTTGGCATTGCCGGTCGCACGTAGCACTTCGGCTGCATACAGATCGATAACCAACGTGCGGCCTGTCCGCTTGCAGGCGCGGTACAGGCTTACCATCCGGTCGATGTTCTGCGCGGATGCCGCCACAAGCGCCATGCCGGGTATTGCCTTGAAAAGCTCAAGAAACTTTAACTCGATCTCGGTTTCGGTTGGAAATTTATGCTCGGCATCCAGCCGCCCAAGTGTCGAACCTTCCATCAACAGCGCATCAATGTTGCGAGGCGGGTTCGCGACCAGCTTTTCGAATAGGGCGGCCTTGCGCCCATGAGCGCGGAAGTCGCCGGAATAAAACAGCTTCTTGCCGTGAGCCTCGACCTCAAAGGCATAGGCGTCATAGGCCGAGTGATCGACCAGATAAGGTGTCACCTTGAAGTGGCCGAACGACATGGGTGTCCGGTCGCGAAGCTCCAGGGTGTTTTCGGGGACATAGGCTCGCGGCAAGAACGGTGCCGCCGCCTGAAAGATGCGATGGGTTGCGGCTCCCAAGGCGACGGGCAGTTCCTTGCCCGCAAGATGCGCCAGTCCCCAGTGATCGAGATGCCCATGCGACAGGACAAGCGCCCGAAGAGAGTCTTGTCCGTCCAGGCCGTCGATAGCGGGATGAACGGAAATATCCTCTGGATCGCCATCCAGGGGCAAGCCCAGATCAAGCAAAAGCCTTTCACCACCAGCTTCTAGCTCGATGCATGAACCACCGATTTCCTTCGTGCCACGATGAACTTTGACCCGCATTTACCCTCCCGTTCAACCAGGGAGGACATGGCTTAGTGATAGTTCGCTCCGCTTGGTCGGGCGCAACCTAAAATATTCATGTGGCTATAGCCAGTGGTTTCTTTGGCAACATGAATGCTGTCATCGTCCGATGAACGGACGGGCGCTGGTCGCATGGAATCTCAGGCGGATAAGAGTCGGCCAAGGCATCTCGCAAGAGAAGTTGGCCGCCGACGCTGGCGTTGATCGTGCATATCTGGGTGGGTTAGAGCGGCAGGCGGAAAACCCGACCGTTGACTTGTTGGACAAGGTGGCCGCCGCGTTGGCTGTGTCCGTGAGCGATTTTTTTTCGATGCCGGGGCCGGATGAACAGCCGCCGAAGCCGCTACGGAGTGGGCGAAGAAAGGAGTGACCCGTGCCTACAAGGCTGCTTGAGCAAGAAAGTAGCTCAGCACGTTGAAGGCCGACCCTTTTCCCAAGTGTGCTGGAGATGAACAGACAGCGGCTCGGTCGGGGCAAAAAAGCGGTCCCGCTCGACTGGGAGCCCTAGACGGCCCCGGATGCTGGCAATTTCCGAAAGTGAGACATAGCCGAGTTCCGGCGAGCCAAGCCCAAGGTCGCAAAGACCGAAAGCGAGATCGGGATTGTCGGGGTTGAGTTCGGTAAGCAGCCAGGTGGCACTGGCGTCGGGGGTGAAGAGCTTGACGACGGGGATCGGATCGAAGCCCGGCTGGCTGCGGCTCTTGTGACCGTTGAGGATAAGCTGGCGACGAAGGGCGACGGTCAGCAATGTGGAACGTGGCATGGCGATGCTCCGGGACAAGGGGCGAGAATGTGGCGATGAAAGATGGGGCGGTGGAGCGGGATGGGCTCCACCGATCTTGATCAGGCGGCGACCGTGGCCGCGGTAGTACTCCTGGAAGAACTGATCTCCGGTGTCGTTAGCAACTCGATCCCGGCCTGATCCTCGGCGTCGAGATAGGCGTCGATCAGCTGATCGATTCGGGCGAAATCGGCGTAGCGCTGATGAAGGCGCTGGGCATAATCAGCCTCTCCGGCAGTGCCGATGGCTTCGATGAAGCGCTCCAGGAAGATGCCCGCAAAGGGAGGCTGACCCAGTTCCGGTTTCTTGAGGTGGCGGGCATAGGCCGCGATCCCGTTCTGGGCATGCCAGTTCAGGCGGGGTGCGATGACGATGAAGTGGCCCTCATCATAATGGCCGCGCTGGATCATGCTAGCTGCAAGCAGGTGCTCCCGCCATAGCTGCTGGCATGGGCTGGACCTCAGACCAGAAGCATTGGGGTCTTTGTACAGGCCTGATTGCTCGGAAAGCCTGTCGAGATGGGGCCGGGTCGGCTGCGTCGTTTCTTGGAGGGTTTCGGTGTATTTCTGCTCAACGAAGACGAACCCGCGTCGGCCATCCTCAGTGCGGTAGCGAACCAGGGCGTCGGCTGCGGTGTAGTCGGCGGAAAAGGCCGGGTTGCCGCGTCCGGGGCTATGCTCGAAGAGGATGTTGGTCACGGTTCCGGTGAAGCTTGGCAGCACCAGCCGCATGACGCTGGTGGCAAGCTCCAGATCGCGTTTGAGCGGGCCGAAGAGATTGAAGACCAGCGGCATGGATGAAAGCAGATTGCGGAAGAGACGGTCGGCGTCGATCAGTGCGCCGATCTCGCGATAGACCAGTTCGCGACGAACCAGGGAGGCAATGGCCGGATCGAGGAAGTTGGCCCCGGCGCGGCCTGCCGACATGGTGAGGCGGGAGCCGATCTGGCGCGTTTCCCCTGACGGACTGCGGTGGCGACCGACGGGCAGGTTCTGGTCCTGCCGCCAGAGGGATTGCAGCAGGCGGGCAGCGGCGGTGAACCTGGAGGCATCGGGCTCCAGGCAGTGATGCTGGCGCAGGATGTCCTCAGGGATCAACGGGATGGTTTCGTTGACGTCGTCTTCGATGACATGGGCGGGCTTGACAGTGGCCTTCGGCATGGTGGGAAAATCCTCGATCTCGGAAATGAACGAGGATGATTCAGACGAGCCAGATGCAAGTTGCTATGAATCGTTGATGAAGTAGCCGAATTGACACTAATCGAGTACGCTACGATTGAGCAGTGAATAGGTATCTGATGCCAGTAAGCCGGGACAGCAATAAGCCGAAAAAGCCGCGTCGCGATGGCCAATCAGGAACCTTTGGCATAGGAAACTCCGGCATAAGACGGAGCGATTTTCTTTCGAATGACGATTATGCGCGGGCGGTCCACGAAGCCGGAGGACCTGGGCCAAATGAACGGTTTGTTGCGGATGGATTAGGAGAACATACACGTCTTTTGCAGGCGATCCATGGGGTCAATCGCGATGACAGGCAAGAGCTTTTCCAAGCAGAGCTTGCAAGGGAGATTGGGGACCGGCCCCATGTCTTTGTGAAAAAATGGAAGGGTCGCCTCCGGGGCGGCTATCTGAAGGCCAGTACACTGCCTGAAACCGTTCTGGAAACTCGCCACAACGCTGATGGGGCGGCCCGGCAAGTTCTTATCATGCCGAAATCAGACCAGGCGTCACGGCTGATCGATGAGGCCGAGTTTGCAGAATTGTATTCCGCATGCGAGTTCGCACATGAGTTTGGGCTGCCGCTCGATACGATGATCACCGTTACATGGTCGCTCTTGGGTTGCCGGAGCGACGACGAAGTGAAGAAAGGCTTTCAAGCGCTGCTAAAATGCATTGGGGATTGGTTGGGACAGCGAGGTTGGCCGTGCGCATACATCTATTGCCACGAGAACAGCGCTATGCTCGGTCTTCATTCGCACATCGCGCTGCATGTGCCGGGCGGCACCGTGGCCGGACGTTCGTCGCTCGGCTTGAAGCAATTGTCCGCCATGGAGCATCCCAGGCGGCAGTTTAAGGCCTACTTGAAGAAGTGGGTGGAGCGGCGGTTCGGGGGTGTCGTCAAAGGTGCTGTCCGGACCACAGGAGGCTTGGTGGAGCAGCCTTGGCTTGCGTTCCTTCGTCTCGGCTACATGACGAAAGGCTTCGAGCGTGGTGTCTTGGTCCAATCTGCGAAGTATGCCCCCGATGGTCGTGATGTTTTCCTGGGAGACCTCATACCTTTCCGATGGCGAGACCCTGGTCCCGTCAGCGTGAAGCGGTGCGGCGTCTCGCAGAGTTTGGGGCCAACCCAGCGACGAACGGGTGTGCCAGGTGGCCTGGAGCGGTTCTATGCCGATCCGGTGAAACTTAGAGGCGACTTGAAGCTAGCGGGGGTATCTGCTGTTGATCTTGGCACGGCATGCTCCGATCTGGAGAGTTGGATGAAAGCGGATCGACGCCCAGCAAAGCCAAAGCGGTTTCAATCTGCCTATGAACGGGGGAGCCGCGACGTTCGCGAGCTGTATCCGCAGGATTTCGTAGACCGATTGAACCTGTACCGTTGACGAACTGATCATTACGGCAGGTAGGCTTGGCTGCTTAGTCTGCCAGTTTCATTTTTGGCAGATCAAGGGGTTTCGGCAAGTCGAAATAAGCGTTTATTTATAGGTATTTAAGTGACTTCCTGAATCAAGCATTTGTGACTATCTGCGCAATCTCGTCCCGCAGGATGAAGGTGCCTGGGGGCTGACGGCGCACATCCGATTTGAGATTAATGGCGGCTTGAGCCGGCTCTCAGATTTTCGAGCCTTAATAGGTTTCGAAACCCGGCTCCTGCGACGGCATTTGCACGATGAAGGTGGTGGAATCATCGACGGTATCGAGAGGCTGGCCCTTTGCGAGGCCGGCCTCCCGGATTATGCGGATGAAGACAGCGAGACCAAGGTTGGCGCCCTTTTTGCTGCTGTCGTCGCGACTGACCTTGCCGGTCGAGGGCCAGAAATTGAAGACTTGGACCTTGAGATGAAATGGCGAATGGCGCACGAACTTGACCCCGGCGCGGGTCAGCGCGGCCTCGGCTTCGGCCATGGCCTGGGTGGCGTCGATGCGGCGTTTGGCTGGCATGGGCTTCTCTCCTGGGTTGGTTTCCCTGCTTTTGATTTGTTTCCTGATTGAAGGATCAAGGTATGCAGAGAGGGAATGGAGGGAGAGGGAAGAGAGAATGATTGGATCGATGGGATCGATCGTTCTTCCCTTCGGGATAAAGTCAGGAGCGGCCAGCTTCGCCAGCCGACTTTTTGCCTACACCCGGAGCGTTTCGGGTTCCACGTGCAATTTCAACAGTCGTTATAAAGGTGTGCCAGGGCAAGTCCCGGCTTGATGGCCTCTATCGCGGCGGCAAGCTGTTGCAGGCTTGATCCCTTGGTGTATCGCGCCGTTTCCCCAGGTGTGCTGTGACCTGTCAGATGATCGATGACGAGCGTCGAAACGTCAGCCTGGTGCATCAAGGTCGTCGCAGTATGCCGAAGGGAATGGAAATCGAGGTTCTTGCGATAAACGCCGATGTCCTGCCGGTAGCGGGTGAACCATTTGGTAAAGCCATGGCCGAGCTTGTCGTCCGCTCCGCCGGGTTTCAGGGCCGGAAACACCGGCTGTGATCCCTTTCCAAGCGTTTTGATGTAGGTCAGGAAGCCCATGCGGATCAGCTCGCTATGGATCGGCACCTTCCGAACGGCATTCTTGTTCTTCAACTGACGCGGCGGACGGTCGTTGATATCGAAAAATGGAGTGCCATTTTCTTCCCGGATATCATCGGTGCGAAGCTGGCAGATTTCCTCCAGCCGCATGCCGCTGAATAGGGTGATGAGCGGTATCCAGAACTTATCGTCCCGGATGATTTGCTGACCAGGCTGTGAGCGACGGCCTGCGGACAAGCACCCAGACCAGACGGGGGAGCCGAACAAAGCCTTGAGTTCGGTGCCGGACCACTGCTCCCGCTCATCGACGGCCCTTTTCACAGCGGCGAATCTGAAGCCGGAGAAGATATTTTCCGTGGCCTTACCGGTTGCGATTGCCTCACTCCACATCGCGGAAAGAGCTGAGAAATGGCGCTTGATGGTTTTCTGCGTCAGCAGCGGTTGTTTCCGCTCGTCCGGCAGTTTTTCATAGGCGCGGATGATATCTTCGGGTGTAAAATTCTTGTAGGAAGCGGCCTTGCCGTAGTCGGAAGGCATACGTTCCGCCGTGGTGCGGAATTGGGCGGCATCCGCCCGCGTGTACTGGTTTACCGGCTTGTTTCCGCAAATCTGTTCGAAGAGGCGGTATGTGGCATGGGCCTGGTTGCCTGTCTGCTGACGCCAGTCGCCGCGACGAATCTGATCTTCGATGTAGCCGGGATAGACCGTCGAAAATAGTGGCTCTGCCTGCGCCCCCGATTGCATCTGATGAGGGGGTGAGGCTGTAGGAGGAACTTCTACCAAAGCTTGGCGAAGCAGCTTGCTCTTGGGCTCGAACTCGAAGTCGCCTTCATATCGGGCTTTCAGTGCTTCTGCGAGATCGATTCCGGCCCGGTGAACGACTTCCTTGCATTGATGCCGTTCTGCTTCGTCAAGATCGCTCCAGGTCAGCCCGACCATCCGCGCCGTCATCTGCGCGGTGGTGATGCCGTGATCCAGCATATTGCCACCAAGCGACTTCTTCGTCTGTTGGGCGACATCACCCCAGTACCTCGCGCGGGCGGCCCGACCATCTTCGGTGAGATACATGCCGGATGCTCGCACCGTGCGTTCTCGTTCCAGGACGTGGTTGTAGAAACTCTGGGCAAGGAGGGCGAGTTGATCCTGGGTAAGCATGGGGTTTGCGCGGGCCGTTTCGAAGAGTTGTTCGGAGAGCCAATATAGCTCATCTGCTCGTAGCCGCGCGTCCTTGGGACCGCAAGCGCCGAGGCTGCGAACCAATTCGCGTCGTTTCAGCCTGTCGCGCAAATCTGCCGGGACGGCTCGTCGGAAATGAAATATGCGTCCGCGCCGGACGATATTGGAAGGAGCTGCCACGCCGCTTCGCTCTCTTTGTAGCAGCGGTTTGTAGCAAAATGCTTCATCCCGCCTCAGGTGGCGCGAGGCACTTTAATGATTTCAATTGCTTAGGAGGAAGATGGCTGGGGAACCTGGATTCGAACCAAGATTAACGGAGTCAGAGTCCGCCGTTCTACCATTGAACTATTCCCCAACGAAGGGCGTGGCGCCCCGTCGGTGAGCGGGCTTATAGCCAAAACATCTGCCATTGCAAAGACCGAATTTCAAAAAAATGACAGGGGAGCCAAAAGAGCAGCGCAGCGTGGTGAAGCCAGGTATCGGCTGGAGCATTTCCCGTTTTCGCAGGCGGCGCCGGCTGCGGTTCGGAGCGAAATGAAAAACCGTTTGGCGCACAGGGCAGGCGCTGGTATGCTTTATCCAACGAAACGAATGTGACACCTGCGGCATGCGTCGGTTCTGGCGCCTTGCGCGGTGCAGTGGATAACTTCAGTGACAGACCCCAATGGCGGCGGACAGCCGAACAGCGAGGGGGCGTCGACAGGCAAGCGCAAGGGCGGTTCCAACCGTCGGCGCGGCAAGGGCAAGAAGGCGGGACCGGTCAGGAACGGTCACGACGCTTCTGCCTCGGCAGGATCGGCGGACGGGCCGGTCGCCGAGCGACGTTCCGAATCAGTCTTCGCGGATGGCCCCATCCGCAAGCGCAAGCGCCGTCGGCGCGGCAAGGGCGGCGGCCAGCCCGCGCCTCCCACCCTCAACAACCAGAACGGCCGGGCGAACCCGTCGACACCGGGCGCAAGCGCGTCTTCGGCTGCGGTGAGCGCTATGCTGGTGCTGTCCGAGCCGGGAGCGGCACCGTCGAATGGCGCAACCCCCGGGTCTCGACAGCAGGCGCGGAACGGCGATGGCGGTCCCGCGACACTGAGTGATCCCGCACCCTCCCGCAGTGGCCGCAAGCGCAAGCGTCATCGCAATCGCCACGCCGCCGTGCAGAAACCGGGCCAGGTGCGCCCCCTGGCCGGCTCGGAGCCACCGTCCGCGGCGGCCGCAAAGCTGCGCGGCGCAGAGCCGCAGCCGAGCCCCGCTGTGCCGCCGCGGGCCAATCCGCAATCCGTCCCGGTGCAGACGGCTGCGCGCTGGCGCGTGGTCCAGGAGGGTGCGCCCGACGATCTCTATGCGGCCCTCGATCTCGGCACGAACAATTGCCGCCTCTTGATCGCCCAGCCAACGAGGCCGGGCCAGTTCCGCGTCGTCGATGCCTTCTCGCGCATCGTCCGTCTCGGCGAGGGGCTCGCCGCCACCGGTCGCCTGTCGCAGGATGCCATGGATCGCGCCGTCGAGGCGCTGCGCGTCTGCGCCTCTAAACTCTCGGGCAGAGACATCCGGCGCATGCGTCTGATTGCGACCGAGGCCTGCCGTGCAGCCGAAAACGGCGAGCTCTTCCTGGAGCGGGTAACGGCCGAAACCGGGCTGCAGCTCGAGATCATCAATCGGGAAACGGAAGCGCGGCTCGCCGTGTCCGGCTGCTCTTCGCTGGTCGGTCGCGAGGCGCGCTCGGTCGTGCTCTTCGATATCGGTGGTGGGTCCTCGGAGATCGCCGTGATCAAGATCGGCGACAACCGCTCCAGCCGCCTAGCCAATCACATCACCCATTGGACCTCGCTGCCGGTCGGCGTGGTGACGCTATCCGAGCGCCATGGCGGGCGCGACGTGACCCCTGACATCTTCGAGGCAATGACCCGCGAGGTCGAAGGCATGCTGGCGCGCTTCGATTGCCCGGCTCTGCCGGCCGGTCCGGATGGTTTCCCGGAGGATTTCCACCTGATCGGCACCTCGGGCACGGTGACCACGCTCGCCGGCGTTCATCTCGATCTGCCCCGATACGATCGCCGCAAGGTCGATGGCCTCTGGCTTTCCGATGCCGAGGTGACCGCGATGCAGGCCAAGCTGTTGTCGTGGGATTACGCCGGCCGTGCCGGCAATCCCTGCATCGGGCCTGACCGCGCCGACCTCGTGCTTGCCGGCTGTGCCATTCTCGAAGCTATCCGCCGCCGCTGGCCGGCCAGCCGCATGCGCGTGGCCGATCGCGGACTGCGCGAGGGATTGTTGACTGATATGATGGCCGATGATGGCGTGTGGCGACGTGGCCGCAGCCGCCGGCCCCACACGATGAGGGAACGCTGACCATGGCAAAGCCACCCATCGGCGGCAACAGGACCGGCCGCAAGCTCGGCCAGAGGGTGAAGAAGGGCAAGCTCAAGGCGTCGTCGCGGCGCTGGATCGAGCGCCACATCAACGACCCTTACGTCCAGCGCGCCAAGCTCGAAGGCTACCGCGCCCGCGCCGCCTTCAAGCTGCTCGAAATCGACGAGAAGCATCAGATCCTGAAGGGCGCCACGCGCATCATCGACCTGGGGGCTGCGCCCGGCAGCTGGTCGCAGATCGCCGCCAAGGTGACGGATTCGACCGACGAGGACATCCGCGTCGCCGCGATCGACTTCCTTGAGATGGCCCCGATCCCGGGCGTGAAGATCCTGCAACTGGACTTCCTCGATCCGGATGCCCCGCGCCAGCTCATCGAAGGCGTCGGCGGCACGCCGAACCTCGTCATCTCCGACATGGCGGCACCCACCACCGGTCACCAGAAAACGGACCATATCCGCACCATGCATCTCTGCGAGGTCGCGGCACACTTTGCCGTCGAAGTTCTGGCCGAGGGCGGGCACTTCCTCGCCAAGACCTTCCAGGGCGGCACGGAAAAGGACCTGCTCACCATGTTGAAGCAGAATTTCCGCCAGGTGCTGCACATCAAGCCGGCCTCTTCGCGCCAGGAATCGGTCGAGATGTTCCTGCTCGCCAAGGGCTTCAAGGGCCGCAAGGGCGCGAGCAGTCTTGATGTCGACGAGCAGGGTTTCCCGCGCGATCCGCGCGAGGATATCCCGGCCGAAGAGGACCTGGACTGAAAATCGATTGAGACGGGGGCAGGGCCGGCATGTTCACCTACATCACCATCGGCATCAATGATCTGCCGCGTGCCGTGAGGTTTTATGATCCGGTGCTGGCAACGCTCGGTTTCGAGCGCCGCCAGATGGATGATCAGGAAGCCGGCTATGCGGCCGCAGGCGACAGTCGCTGCCGGTTCTGGATCACCCATCCCTTCGACGGCAAGCCGGCGACGATCGGCAACGGCTCGATGCCCGCCTTCGAAGCCCCGTCGCGCCGCGCGGTCGATGCCTTCCATGCCGCAGCGCTTCAGCACGGCGGCACCGACGAGGGTGCGCCGGGACTGCGCCATTTCCATCCGAATTTCTATGCCTGCTATGTCCGCGATCCCGATGGCAACAAGCTGTCGGCGCTCTGCGAGCGGCCGGAATGATCACTTGACCGGAAGCGTCTCCTCCGGTGCCGCGCGTCGGTAGCCCGAGACCGCCGACCCGACATCGCGCGGCAGTCCGAAGAAGGGCAGGATCGCAAAGACCGACAAGCCGGCGACCATCGCGAAGGCGAGATGGAAGTCGCCGAGCGACAGCGTCTCGCCGGTTATCCGCGTGCTGGCCTCCAGGATGGAGGCAGCAACGGCGACACCAAGCGCAAGGCTCACCTGCTGCAGCACGGAGGTGAGAGAGGTCGCCTGGGAGGCCGCCGCGTCCTCGATCTCCGCATAACCCAGCGTATTCACCCCGGTGAAGAAGAAGGATCGGCAGAAGCCGCCGATCAGCAGCACCGCCATGATCAGCAGGATCGGTGTCGCCGGCGTGAAGAGAGCATTCGCCGCGGTCGTGATCGCCCCGAAGAGACCGGCGAAGATCAGCACATTGCGGAAACCGGCAGCGGCAAAGGCGCGCCGCGCGATGAACTTGGTTGAGATCGCACCGACGGCGGCGATGAAGGTGGTCATGCCAGACTCGAAGGCGGTCATGCCGAAACCGAGCTGCAGCATCAGCGGCAGCAGGAAGGGCGTGGCCCCGGCTGCGATGCGAAACAGCGTGCCGCCGATGATCGAGGCGCGAAAGCTCCTATTGGCAAAGAGCGCAAGGTTGAGCAGCGGCGCGGGATGCCGCCTTGCGTGCAAGACGTAGAGGATCATCGAGATAACCCCGGCCACGGTCGCTGCCGCGCCCACCCAGACGGGCAGGGCCGGCAGGCTGATGACGGAGAGACCGAAGACGAGCCCGGATGCCGCCACCGCGCTCAGCGCAAAGCCTGTCCAGTCGATCCGACCGGTATCGATCGGCGCGATCTCGGGAAGGTAGATGCTGGAGAGCCAGAGACCGATGAGGCCGATCGGGATGTTGATCAGGAAGATCCAGTGCCAGCTGAAGAAGGTCGTGATGAAGCCGCCGACCGGCGGTCCGGTGATCGGCCCGAGCAGGGCAGGGATGGTCAGGAGGGCCATGGCCGAGACCAGCTCGCTTTTCTTCGTCGTGCGCAAAAGCACAAGGCGCCCGACCGGCGTCATCATGGCGCCGCCCATGCCCTGCAGGAAGCGCGCGGCGACGAAGGAGAGCAGCGAGCCGGAGATGGCGCAAAGCAGCGAGCCCAGCATGAAGACGACTATGGCCGCGCGAAACACCCGCTTCGCCCCGTATCGGTCCGCCATCCAGCCGCTGACCGGAATGAAGATCGCAAGCGCCACCATGTAGGACGTCAGCGCCAGTTTCAGCGTGATCGGCCCGACGCCGAGATCGGTGGCGATCGTCGGCAGCGCCGTGGCGATCACGGTGGAATCCATCTGCTCCATGAAGAGCGCGACGGCAAGGATCAGGGGTGTGATGCGGTTCATGGGCATTCCGGGCGGACCGCAGAGGCGGCTGGGAAGGGTCTCTTAGCGCAAACGCACAGCGGGAGAAACAGCTGGCATCGACGATCGGAAAGGGGAAGCCCGCGACCCCGGTTCCCACCAGTGCCGAGCATCGGCATCACGATGGTGTGAGCCCGCTACTCGCAGTCCATCTCTCCCCTATGTCGAGGTCAGCCCATGCAGGGGTGAGGTGTTTTGATTGAGGAGATTTCGATGGTTTCGATGAAAAGACGTATGCTTCTGGGTAGCGCCGGTGTAGCCCTGGCCGCACCCATGATCATGACCCGGGCTGCTGTCGCGCAGCAGACGGGTGCGGAGACTTCGATGGATATCGACCACGCCATGCCGCCGGAAACCCATCGCTTCAATGTCGGCAGCTTCGAGGTCCTGGTCGTCAAGGATGGCGCGCGTCCCTCCGACAACCCTCAGGAGACCTTCGGCACCAATCAGTCGCCGGAAACCGTCGGCGCGCTGCTGGAAGCGAACTTCCTGCCTGCCGACAAGTTCGTCAACAGCTTCGCACCGGTCCTCGTCAACACCGGTTCCGATGTCATCCTCTTCGATACGGGCCTCGGTGAAGGCGGTCGCGCAAACGGTCTCGGCCGCCTGGTCGAAGGCCTCACGGCTGCCGGTTACAAGCGCGAAGACGTCACCACCGTCGTCATCACCCACATGCATGGCGACCATATCGGTGGCCTGATGGAAGGCGGCCAGCCGACCTTCCCGAATGCGCGTTATGTCACCGGACAGGCCGAGTATGATTTCTGGGTCGATCCGGCGCGTGTCGGCACACCGGCCGAAAACGGCCACAAGGGCGTCCTCGCGAACGTACAGCCGCTGGCCGAGAAAATGACCTTCATCGGCGATGGTGGTGAAGTCGTCTCGGGCGTCACCGGCATGGCAGCCTTCGGTCACTCGCCGGGCCACATGATCTATCGCCTGGAATCGGAAGGCCGCCAGCTCGTTCTGACCGCCGACACCGCCAACCATTTTGTACTGTCCCTGCAGCGCCCGGATTGGGAAGTGCGCTTCGACATGGACAAGGCCGCGGCCGCTGCAACGCGCACTAAGGTCTTCGACATGCTCGCGACCGACAAACTCGCTTTCCTCGGCTATCACATGCCGTTCCCGGCCGTCGGTTTCGTCGAGAAGATCGACCAGGGCTATCGCTTCGTGCCCAAGGCCTACCAGTTCGAGATCTGATGATCAGCGGGGCCGCGCTTGATGTGCGGCCCCCTTTTGCTCACTGGCCGGCGTAGATTTCTTCCGTAGCTTGTTCGATGAAGTGATGCATGCGGCTGTCGATATCAGCCTCGCTCACCTCGACACCTGCCTTCGAAAAGTCTTGGCGAAGCTGTTCGAGCAGTCGATGCGGCTCGACGACCTGCTTCACAGCCACGCTGCGCGCATAGGCCTCGACGTCGTCGAGACCCATCGTATAGGCGGCCCAGCGGCCGATCATCTTGCTGCCGCGCACCTGCGCCTTGAATTGGATTTCTGCCTGACGGGCGAACTGGTTTTCGAGTGCCTGCGCACGCTTCTTCAATGCGGTCATGATGGATCCCCCAGATCACTGTGACTTCTTGTTCTTCTTGTGTGCCCCCAGCCCCTGAGAGCGTGTCCCTTATAGATGAGGAGGAACTGATAGGCGGTATAAGTGCTGCCTAAAATTCGAATGAATCTGCATTTTTCTGTGGGGTGACACAGCGGCACGGCGAAGCCCCGTGCCATGGATCGTTTTGCTATTCCCTTCCTGTCATGAACGTGTTACCAGCCCTCGCCAACTTCCAAGCATTTCTTGCAGAAGCGACCGAACGGGATGTCTCGTTTCCGGGCGGATTCTGCCTATCCAAACGAAGGAATTGGCAATGGCACGCATCGTAATGTCGGCAACTGGCGCAGAAGCGCTCACCTTTGACGACGTCCTCCTGCAGCCGGGGCACTCCGAAGTGATGCCGGGGCAGACCAACATAGCAACCCGCATTGCCCGCGATATCGATCTCTCGCTGCCGATCCTTTCCTCCGCCATGGATACCGTCACCGAAAGCCGGCTGGCCATCGCCATGGCCCAGGCGGGCGGCATGGGCGTTGTTCACCGCAACCTGACGCCGATTGAACAGGCCGAAGAGGTCCGGCAGGTGAAGAAGTTCGAAAGCGGCATGGTCGTCAACCCGGTGACCATCGGCCCGGACGCAACGCTTGCCGAAGCCAAGGCCCTGATGGGTGCGCATGGCATCTCGGGCATCCCGGTCGTTGAAGGCGCAAGCCGTCCCGGCCGCCTCGTCGGCATCCTGACGAACCGCGATGTGCGCTTCGCCTCCGATCCGAACCAGAAGATCTACGAGCTGATGACCCGCGAAAACCTCGTGACGGTCAAGGACGGTGTCGACCAGCAGGAAGCCAAGCGCCTGCTGCATGCGCATCGCATCGAGAAGCTTCTGGTCATCGACAATGAAGGCCGCTGCGTCGGCCTGATCACCGTCAAGGATATCGAAAAGTCGCAGCTCAATCCGCATGCCGCTAAGGATGCCCAGGGTCGCCTGCGGGTGGCCGCTGCCATCTCGACCGGTGACGACGGTGTCGAGCGCGCCGAGCGCCTGATCGATGCCGGCTGCGACGTGATCGTCGTCGACACGGCCCATGGCCACAGCCAGAAGGTTCTGGATGCCGTCGCCCATGTGAAGAAGATGTCGAACGCCATCCGCATCATCGCCGGCAACGTGGCGACCGGCGAGGGCACCAAGGCACTCATCGATGCAGGCGCTGACTGCGTCAAGGTCGGCATCGGCCCGGGCTCGATCTGCACCACCCGCGTCGTCGCTGGCGTGGGCGTGCCGCAGCTCGCAGCCGTCATGGCCGCCGTCGAAGAAGCCAACAAGCACGATATCCCTGTGATCGCCGATGGTGGCCTGAAGTTCTCGGGCGACGTTGCCAAGGCGATTGCCGCAGGTGCATCCGCCGTCATGGTCGGCTCGCTGCTCGCCGGCACGGATGAAAGCCCGGGCGAGGTCTATCTCTACCAGGGTCGCTCCTTCAAGGCCTATCGCGGCATGGGCTCTGTCGGCGCCATGGCCCGCGGCTCGGCTGACCGTTACTTCCAGGCGGAAGTGCGCGACACGCTGAAGCTCGTGCCTGAGGGGATCGAAGGCCAGGTGCCGTACAAGGGCCCGGTCTCGGCCGTTCTGCACCAGCTCGCCGGCGGCTTGAAGGCTGCCATGGGTTATGTCGGCGGCAAGGACATCAAGGACTTCCAGGAGAAGGCGACCTTTGTCCGTATCTCCGGCGCCGGCCTGCGCGAAAGCCATCCGCATGGCGTGACGATTACCCGCGAAAGCCCGAACTACCCGGGCGCGGCATGATCCTGGGGCGTTTGCCCGGTCCACGTCAGGCGCCGCTGCTCTGGGCAAGCGGCGCCTTGTCCGCCGCCTTGCTCGGCTGGATGAACCTGAGCTTCGCCTTGCCCTTCGCCGGCTTGACCGGCGGACGGGCCATTCCCGATCTCGATATCGAGAGCACGGGGCAGGGGTTGCTTGCCCTGAGATCGCTTCTGGCAACGAGGCCGGAAGCAGCCGACCTGCTCCGCGCCATGCATCTCGGACCGGATCTCCTTCTGCCCGCAATCCTCGGCCTCTTCCTCGTCCTTTTGATGCGACGGGTGGCAATCGGCGCTGGCCTTTATGGCCGTCCGGCGGAGCGCCTCCTGCCGTTTCTGCTGGCGCTGCCGATCGGCTATATCCTCGTCGATTACCTCGAGAACCTGGCGAGCCTCATGCTCTTTCCGCCAGCCTCGCCGGCACCGGGAACGGCGACCCTTCTTGCCGAAGCGCTGTCTTGGCTCACGCGTCTGAAGTTTGCTGCGCTCGTCATTTCAGGCATCCTCATTCTGCGGCTGGCCTTCGGCCCCAGGCCGTCAGCCGATTCCTGATCCCTCTGCTCAACTGATTTTCAAGGACGTGATTTTCAATGACCGGTTTTGAGATGTTCTGGCCGCTGATGGCCCATGCCTTCCTCGTGTTTTGTCTCTACGCTCTGCTGGTTGTCCGGCGCGCCGCCGTCGTGCGTTCCGGCAAGGTTGAGCGGATCGCCTTCCGTGAGAACCTCGCCGAGCCCGAGGAGAGCCGCGTGGTCAACCGGGCAATCGCAAACCAGTTCGAGCTGCCGGTTCTCTTCTACGCCCTCTCGGTGCTGCTCTTCATCACCGAGGCCGACAACATCGTGGCCGTCGTGCTCGCCTGGATCTTCGTCGCGGCACGCTATGTTCAGGCCGCCATGCAACTGACCGGCAATCTGCCGCTGCGCCGTCTCTTCTTCATGATCGGTTTCGTGACGCTCTTCCTGATGTGGCTGTGGCTGGTCGTCTGGATGGCCACCAGCTGAAGCCTTCACGGCAACGTGTCTGGGCGCGGCGTAGCTCGGCCCTATTTTGGCGTGGCATCCAATCCCATCCCCCGAGGAGAGTGTCATGTCGAAGCCCGAAATCACGCAGGCCATGATCAATGCCTATGACGAATACACCCATCTGACCCTCGACCGTCGCGGCTTCATGCAGAAGCTGACGACGCTCGCCGGCTCCGGTGCCGCGGCCGCTGCCATCATGCCCATGCTCGCGGCCAACCAGGCGAATGCCGCCATGGTCGAAGAAGGCGACGCCCGCCTTGATGTCGCAGACATCACCTATCCCGGCGCGTCCGGCGAGATGAAGGGCTATCTCGCAATGCCCAAGGATGCGGCGGAGAAATTGCCCGCCGTCATTGTCATCCACGAAAACCGTGGCCTCAATCCGCATATCCGCGATGTCGCCCGCCGCATGGCGCTCGAGGGCTTCGTGGCGCTGGCGCCCGACTTCCTCTCCCCGAACGGCGGTACGCCCGCCAATGAGGACGAAGCGCGTGCCATGTTCCAGTCGCTCGACATGGCCAATGCGACGGCCAATGGCGAGGCGACCCGCGCTTTCCTCGCCGGTCATGAGAAGACCAATGGCAAGGTCGGCGCGATCGGCTTTTGCTGGGGCGGCGGCATGGTGAACCGCATGGCTGTGGCCTCGCCCGAGCTCGGCGCCGGTGTGGCCTATTATGGTTCTCAGGCGCCAGCCGACCAGGTGCCAGCCATCCAGGCACCGCTGATGCTGCACTACGCCGGTCTCGACGAGCGCATCAATGCCGGCATCGACGCCTACAAGGCCGCCCTCGACGCCAATGGCAAGGCCTACGAGCTGCACATGTATGAGGGCGTCAACCACGCCTTCAACAATGACACCTCCTCGGCGCGCTACGACAAGGCAGCCGCCGACCTTGCCTGGTCGCGGACCATCGGGTTCCTCAAGAAGAACCTGGCCTGATCGAGCTGCGGGGAGTGGGATCGCTCCCCGCATCCATGACATTTCGATGAAATCTCCCAGCCTTTGACACCGATCAAACCGCGGCACGCCTCCCGCGCATAGCTTTCCCTCAAGCCGCCGGCACACGCGCCGCGCGCAATGAAGCGAGGGAGATTGACATGACATCGATGATGAAGGCTGCGGTGGTCCGCGAATTCGGCAAGCCGCTGGTGATCGAGGAAATGGCGATACCGGATCCCGGTCCCGGCCAGATCCTGGTCAAATACGAGGCGACAGGCGTCTGCCACACCGACCTGCACGCCGCCAATGGCGACTGGCCGGTGAAGCCCAATCCGCCCTTTATTCCGGGTCATGAGGGCGTGGGCTACGTTGCCAAGCTCGGCGCCGGCGTCACCCGCATCAAGGAAGGCGACCGCGTCGGCGTGCCGTGGCTGCACACGGCCTGCGGCTGCTGCTCGCCCTGCCGCACCGGCTGGGAAACGCTCTGCGGCAGCCAGCAGAACACCGGCTATTCGGTGAACGGCACCTTTGCGCAATATGGCCTCGCCGATCCCGATTTCGTCGGTCGTCTGCCGGACAATCTCGATTTCGGCCCGGCCGCTCCGGTGCTCTGCGCCGGCGTGACCGTCTACAAGGGTCTGAAGGAAGCGGAAGTGAAGCCGGGCGAATGGGTGGTCATCTCCGGCATCGGCGGGCTCGGCCACATGGCCGTGCAATATGCCAAGGCCATGGGCATGCATGTCGTTGCCGCCGACATCTTCGACGACAAGCTGAAGCTTGCCGAGGATCTCGGCGCCGATGTCGTGGTCAACGGCAAGGACAAGGATGCAATCGAGCAGGTGCAGAAGGCAACGGGTGGCGTGCACGGTGCGCTCGTCACGGCCGTCTCGCCCAAGGCCATGGAACAGGCCTATGGCTTCCTGCGCTCCAAGGGCACCATGTCGCTGGTCGGCCTGCCACCGGGCTTCATCTCGCTGCCGGTCTTCGAGACCGTCCTGAAGCGCATCACGGTGCGCGGCTCGATCGTCGGCACACGTCAAGATCTGGAGGAAAGCCTGCAGTTCGCCGGCGAAGGCAAGGTCGCCTCGCATTTTAGCTGGGACAAGCTGGAAAACATCAACGACATCTTCCATCGCATGGAAGAAGGCAAGATCGACGGCCGCATCGTCCTCGATCTCGCAGCCTGAATTTGTTTGATCAACGGGGGCGGCACGCGTTTGCCGCCCTTCACCCGTCGCGGACGCCGGACGTCTGATCTTATTCGCCGGACTGGATTGTCATGATCCGCGGCGTTGCGGTCGAACAGGCATTGTCGTCACAGATGCCGGTGATCCAGACCTCGCCATTGCCGATCATCACGCCCTCCGAATTGACGAAGAGATCGCCATACTCCTGGTTCGCGACCGCTTCCAGAATGGCGTCGGTGAAGACATCGTCATACCCGTCGCGCAACTCCTCCTCGGACGCATAGGTCTCCTCATTACCGTCGATCCGGACGATGATCGGATAATTGACCAGGCTCACCACGATATCCGACTTGCCCTCCTCGAGAGCGACCTTGAAGGCATAGAAAAGCTCCTTGTAGTCGCCAGCCGGTCCGAGCAGCGTCTCGATCTGCTCGTCCACCGACGCCTCATCGGCCCGGCTCGCGGGAGACCCGGCAAGGATGACAGAGAATGCGATGAGCAGGAGGCGAAGGAGACGGTTCATGAGGCTTCCTTGAAACAGTGTGCTTCTCTCCAATAATCCGAAAGTGCAGCGGCGCCTCGAATTTCTTTTGGGATGATCCCGAAGGAAACGCTGCAAAAGTGAACACTGAGTGAAGCCTGACATACTGGCAGGCTTCCGCCAAACGGCCTATCTATTGCACTGCAGCAAAGAATGGACAGGCCCATGGCAGAGACTAACACCGAGACAGGAACGAACGCAGCCACCGATCGCATCTTCGTCTTCCAGGGGGGCGGCGCGCTTGGAGCCTATCAGGCCGGTGCCTACGAAGCCCTGCATGAAAACGAGGTGGAGCCCGACTGGCTCGCCGGCATCTCCATCGGCGCCATCAATGCCGCCATCATCGCAGGCAGCCCGCGGGAAAAGCGGATCGCCAATCTTCGGGACTTCTGGAATACGGTCTCTTCCAGCCTCAACTTCGGCTGGACTGCGCAGGACAACACGCTCCGGCGCATCCAGAACGACGCTGCAGCCATGGTCGCCACCGCCTTCGGCATTCCGGGCTTCTTTTCCCCACGTCTGGTCACACCCCATCAGCTGCTGACTAATCCGGACCTGCGGGTAAGCGCCTATGACACTGAGCCCCTGATGAAGACGCTGGAACGGCTCGTCGACTTCGATCTCCTCAATGATTGCCAGACCAGACTCAGCCTGGGGGCGGTCGACATCCGCTCCGGCAATTTCGCCTATTTCGACAATCGCAAGACCCGGCTCGATGCCCGCCATGTCGCCGCCTCCGGCGCTCTGCCGCCCGGCTTTCCGCCGATCGAGATCGACGGTCGCCATTACTGGGACGGAGGCCTCGTCTCCAACACGCCGCTGCAGCATGTGCTGAACGTCAACGACGCCTCGCGGGATCTGGAAATCTTCCAGGTCGACCTCTTCAATGCCCGTGGCGACATGCCGCGTGACCAGTTCGAGGTCGAAAGCCGCATCAAGGAAATCCGCTATTCCAGCCGAACGCGCATGAACACCGATGATTTCGCCCGCCGACAGATCGTCCGCCGTGCCGCCAAGCGTCTGCTTGAAAAGCTGCCGCCCGAGTTCCGCGATGACGAGGATGCGCAGATCCTCCGCTCCATCGGCCATGAATATGACGTGACGATTGTCCATCTCATCCACCGCCGCGCCTCCCATGCGACCCATGCCATGGACGCCGAGTTCTCCCGCAGTTCCATCCAGGAACATTGGAAAGCCGGCTATGACGACGCGACCTACACGCTTAAACATCCGAAGTGGCGGCATCGCGGTCGACCCAAGGACGGCATCCAGATCTTCGATCTGGCACGGGAGCGTCATCTGCATGTGGACGGGTGACGCGTAGAAGCGACCTTTTTTGTGTGAAAACGAACAATTTTCCTCTCGCACGGCGCCGTTAACGCTTTTGCGAGGCCGCTGACCTATTCCGGTAACAAATGTTAAGCAGCCATGAAGGCTGTCTCATCGGGGAGTGCAATGAGCGATCAGGTGGTCGAAGGGCGGCTGGAGCTGCGCAAGAAGCCGCAACAGGAGAGAAGCATCCAGCGGCTGGAGGCGATCCTGGAGGCCGCGATCGAGCTTTTCTTAGAGAAAGGTGTTGTCGAGACGACCATGAGCGAGATCGCGCAGCGCGCGGGCATCTCGATTGGCTCCCTCTACCAGTTTTTCCCGCAGAAGGCGGCGGTCATCAAGGCGCTGCACGAGCGCTTCTCCGCACAGCTGGAAGGCTTCATCCGGCAGATCTTTGCAGACGTCGAGACTTTGGACGAGGCGGCAGAGCGCGCGTCGGAAAGTCTCATCGAACTCTATGGCATGTTCCGCGCCCAGCGCATCTACATGACGCTGTGGCAGGCAATCGTTGTCGACAAGGACCTCTCCCAGTTGTCGAACGATTTTCACGAACAGATCATCGCCAGCTTCTACCGCGATCTGGCTCATCTGGTGCCGCAAAGCGAGTTCGAGCGCTTTCGCGTCAATATCAAGCTGATGATCCTCGCCACCGGCGAGGTCATCCGCTTCACGACCCAGCAGCCGGATGAGGTCGCGGAAGCCCATCTGGCGCAGTGGCGCCGCGTCATTCGCGGCAGCATCTTTGCCTTCTGATCTGCCTTACCAGCCGGGGATCATGTTCCCGGCGCGCAGCCGCGGATAGTAACGCGAGATCGTCTTCGGCTCGCCATCCATGTCGTCCTCCACCTGCGCCGGCGTGATGTTGTCGAGGCAGGCGGTGATATGGTCGGTGATCGCATTGACGAGTGAGGTCGAAAGCCCCGGGCGCTTCATCAGGCCGATCTGAACGGGTGGAAGGGGCGGGAAGCCGTCATTGGCCGTCAATACCTTCATGCCCGTCCGAAGTGCGGATTCCGGCAGGATCGAAACGGCCATGCCGGCGAGAACCGCCGCTGCGACGACGGTCGAGGACCAGCTCGTGAAGAGGATCTGGTAATCGCGACCGTCAGCATCGAGCGCCGAGCAGGCAAGCTGCCGCCACTGGCAGTCCCGGCGGCCCACCGCGAGCGGCACCGGTGCGTCTTCCTTCAGCGGATGGTTGGCGGAGCCCACCCAGCAAAGCGGCTCGGTTCGCACCACATCGGATTGCCGGAGCAGCGGATTGTGCGTTACCAGCGCGATGTCGAGTTCACCCTTTGCCATCTTGTCGGCAAGGTCCATCGACGGTTCGCAGACGATATAGAGCTCCACATTCGGATGGGTCTTGGCGAAGCGACCGATGATCTCCGGCATGTAACGGTCCGCATAGTCGTCCGGCGTACCGATCCTCAGCGTGCCCTCGAGCCTGTTGTCGTCGAAGGCGGCGATCGCCTCGGAATTCAGTCGGATGATCCGCCGGGCATAGTTGAGCAGCTTGTCACCATCAGCAGTCAGGCGGTTGCCCCGACCATCCTTGATGAACAGCTGTTTGCCGACACGTTCTTCCAGCCGGCGCATCTGCATGGAGACGGCGGACTGGGTCTTGAAGACGCGCCCTGCAGCCTTGGTGAAGCTGCCGGTGTCGACGATGGCGATGAAGGTCTGCAACTGATCGATATCGAGGGGAGCCGACATGGGAAGTCATCCATCAGAAGGGTTGATGACTACCATTAGAAACATTCGTTGGACTGATCAATATCCTTTCGGCATCTTCGCAATCGTAATCCTCACCGACCGGTCTCCGGCCATTCATCCACCTCGAACCTCGTCACCTGTCTGCGCCCGCAGACGGGTTCGTCTTCTCGTGCCTGCTGAAAGGAAGATAGCCATGCGCACGAACGATCGGATCTTCGATTTTGACCTCGACCTCGCCACCGAACGGCCGAACCGGACGCTTGCCGCGCGTCTTTATCAGCTGGCTGGATGGCTCGGATCCCTTCGTGTGGCGCTTCGCAATCGCCTCGCAGCGAACAGTCTCGCCGATCTCGACGAGCGCCTTCTGAACGACCTCGGTCTGAGCCGCGGAGACGTTCGGGACGTGTTGCGCCGACATGGCCTGACTGACGATCCTTCGCTGCAACTGGCCCGTCTCGCGCGCCGCCGCGCAGAGCGATCCATACGCGGCCAGAGGACAGACTGAGCCTCCTCCCATCCCCGCAGGGTGACAGCCAATAGCCCTGCCTCTTGCCCGGCCACAGCTCCTGTGGGCCGGGCTTTTTTCATAAACGCTAAAATAACGATCTCTATTGTGAAATATGAAGGGAAAAGCCTCGGGAAGTAACCTGTTGCTAACGAGCGTATGTCAGCGATGAACTCGCCTGACGTGCTACCTGCTTCGGAGACCCTTCATGCGCATATCGACAAAGCTGCCGCTGGCGGCCACGCTGTTCGCCCTCGTAATCCTGAGCGCCTCCGTGGCGATCGGGTTGGTCCAGCAGAGCCGGGTTCTTGACGAACAGGTCTACCAGAAACTGGAGGCAACCGCGGATGGTCGCCGCAACGAGACACGGCGCTTCCTCGAAGCCATCCGTCTCGATGCCCGTGGCACCGCCGCCGACATGATGACGCAGCAGGCACTCTTCGGCATCACCGGCGCCTGGCCAAAGCTGGGAGACGACCCGGCGACAGAATTGCACAAGCGCTATATCGACGAGAACCCGAATCCGATCGGCGAGAAGTACAATCTCGAAAGTGCCAAGAAGGACAGCTACGACCGCGCCCACCGCCAGGGCCATGTCACCTTCCTGAAACATCTGAAAGCACAGGGCTATTACGACATCTTCCTGATCGATGCCGATGGCAACATCGTCTACACCGTCATGAAGGAGCGCGACTTCGGCACCAACCTGATCTCCGGCCCCTACAAGGATACGGGCCTCGCTCAGGTCTTCCGCAAGGTCATCGCAAGCGATGATCCCGATGCCTTCGCGAATTCCGACTTCGAGGCCTATGCGCCGTCCAATGGCGCTCCGGCAGCCTTCGTTGCCGTGCCGATCATCATGAACGAGCGCAAGCTCGGCGTGCTGGCTTATCAGCTGCCGAATGATCAGCTGAACACGATCTTCGCCAACACGCGCGGTCTCGGCGAGACGGGCGAAACGCTGCTGGTCGACAAGGCCGGTATGCTGGTCTCCGACAGCGTCCGCACGCCGGATTCCGACAGCCTGAAAGTCGCCATCAACGCGCCGCTGCTCGCGGACACCTTGAGCGGCCAGGACGTCAACGGCAATATCGAGGGCTATCGCGGTATCACCAGCTATGCGGCAGCCGTGCCGCTCGATTTCGGCGATGTGCGCTGGTCGGTTGTCGCCCTGATCGGCGAAGAAGAGGTCATGGCGCAGCTGGTCTCCGCCGGTCTGAAGTCGGCCGGCATCGGTGCCTTCCTGGTCCTGATCGGCTCGCTGGTAGGTTTCGTCTTCTCGCGCAGCTTCACCCGCCCGATTTCGGAGCTTGTCAGCTCCATGGGCCAGCTTGCCGATGGCAATACCGACATCGACCTCAAGGGTGTCGATCGCTCCGACGAAATCGGTGACATGGTCCGTTCTGTGGCGGTCTTCCGCCAGGCCGAAATCGACAAGCGTGAACTGGAGGCGGAAAACGAGAGCCGACGCTCCGCCACCGAAAGCGAGCGCCACCAGCGCGAAGCCGAACGTGCAGCCGCCCAGGCCGAATTGACAGAAGCCATCGAGGTGCTTGGCACCGGCCTGCAGCGCCTCGCCAATGGTGACCTGACCGGCACCATCCGCAAGCCGCTCGCCGGTAATCTCGATCGCCTGCGCCTTGACTTCAACGCCTCGCTCGAGCGCCTCTCCGGCACGGTGTCTGCCGTCCATGGCAATGTCGCCGAGATCAATCGCAAGAGCGGCACGGTCAGCTCCGCCACCGCCGATCTCAGCCATCGCACCGAGCAGCAGGCGGCAGCCCTGGTTGAAACCTCGACGGCGATCCGCCAGATCATGGAGGCGATCCGCCATTCCTCGGAGCGCGCCGAGAACGCCTCGCGTCTCGCCCGTGAAGCCCGCGCCAATTCCGATCGCTCCGGCGAAATCGTCGGTGGCGCCATCGACGCCATGCAGCGCATTGAGAACGCCTCCAGCGAGATCTCCAAGATCATCAATGTCATCGATGAAATCGCCTTCCAGACGAACCTCCTGGCGCTCAATGCCGGCGTCGAAGCAGCCCGCGCCGGAGAAGCCGGCAAGGGCTTCGCCGTCGTGGCCCAGGAAGTCCGCGAGCTTGCCCAGCGATCCGCAACGGCTGCCAAAGACATCAAGGCCCTGATCACCAAGTCTGGCGAAGAAGTCTCGAGCGGCGTTGGCCTCGTGCGCGAAACCGGGACGGTGCTCTCGTCGATCGCCGGCCAGGTCGTGCAGATCGGCGACCACATCCACTCGATCGCCTCGACGTCCAAGCAGCAGTCTGCGAGCCTGAACGAGATCAACGCCGCCGTCGCGCGCATGGAAAACGTCACGCAGCAGAACGCGCGCGCGGCCGAACAGACCAATGCCGAGATGTCGGGCCTGACCCGCGATGCGGAAATGCTCTCCAGTCTCGTCGGCCAGTTTACGCTGGAAGCCAATGCTTCCACGGTTCAGAACCGGTTCGCCGATCAGCGTGACACGGGCTTCAACCGCCCGGTCCAGCCCGCAGCACCATCGCAGCCCGCGCCATCAGCGGCCAAGCCGGCCTCGCGCTCGTTCCTCAAGCCGAAGGTGGCTCCTGCGGAAGCCGGAAACCGTGCGGTTGCCTCTCCCGCCCGATCGCTGATGGACAAGATCTCCATCGGCCTCGGCGCCAAGCTGACCCAGGCCAAGGACAACAAGTCCGACGGCGAGTGGGAAGAGTTCTGAGGCGACTAACCTCGCAAGTGAAAACGGCGCGGGAGACCGCGCCGTTTTTCGTTTCAGGAAAGGAAGCAAAGATCAGGATTTCTTCGGCTCGGCCGCCGGCTCGTCAGCTGCAGACGCATCATTGCGCGAAGCAGAGAGATAGGTCTCGAAGATCTGCTCCATGCTCTTCTGATAGCTCTTTTGCACTTCCAGTCCGCTGTCGAACATCGTGTTCATCATCGCGGAAAAGCTCTCCTGCGCTTCCTTCTCCGGCGTCTTCTCGGGCTCCGGCGCTGGCTTCGGCGCTTCGGCCGGCTTGCCCGTCATCTGCGCCGTATAGGCCGCCGCCATGTCCTGGAACGCCTTGGTGAAGGGATTGTCGAGGAAGGGATTGGCCGGCGCCTGGGGCTCGGGCTTCTTCTGCGTCGCGCCCATCATTTCCTGGAAGGCGCGGGTGAAGGGGTTGTCGAACATGGTGGCCGCCTGCGGCTGCGGCTTCGGCTGCAGACCGGTGCTTTCCAGCCATTGCTGCATCATCGCTGCCATCGGCGTGCCGGCAAAGGCGTTGGCGCCAGGAAACTGTCCGGTGCTCTGCTTGAAGAGGCCGCCCATCAGCGTGTCGGCCATGACGGGCATCATCTGCTTCAGGATGTCCTGTCCGATGCCGGTCAGTTGCGCGGCCTGCGCGGCGATCGCGCGCGAGACTTCCTTGGAGCCGAAGAGCTGCTGCAGCACCTGATTGCCGTCGGCGATCCCCTGCGGCGTGAAGGCCGAGCTCATATCCTCGAAATATTTGGCATAATTGCCCGATGCCATCGCCTGAAACAGGGCCGAGAAATCGTAAGGGTTGGTGGTGTTGCGCTTGAAGCCCGAGGCAAAGGCCGGCATCAGCGCCGCGACTGCCTTGGCCGCTTGTTCCTGTGCCAGGCCGTATTGCTTGGCCATGGCGTCCATCGCCATGCCGTTTTGCGCCTGCAGCATCATGTCGAACAGTGGCAGCATGGCATTTCTCCCCGGATGCGTGCAGATGATTCCGCACTATATCCGGAAAGGTCCCTCAGCAAACCGCTTTTTGCCACCTTGCTGAAATGCATGCGGCGGCAAGAGCGAAGGCTCAGTACTGGTAGTCCACGAAAACCGGATCGACCGAGCCGTTCCAGCGGCCGTGATAGAGTGCCAGCATATCGTCCGCGAGTGTCGTCCGCTTGGCGAGAACCTCGTCCAGCGTGTTGAGGAAGACGCTCTCGTCCTGGCCTTCGGCGTTGAGCTGCGCCCGGGCCTTGAGGCCAGTGCGGGAGATCTCGACAACCTCGCGCGCAACCTCCATCAGCGGCCGTCCGGCAACAGACGCCTTCAGCCCCTGCGCCGGAACGGCGTCGCGCATGGCCACCACATCCTCGACCGTCCAGCCGGCGGTCATTTCGTCCGCGGCTGCCAGAGCCGCGTCGTCGTAGAGCAGACCGACCCAGAGCGCCGGCAGCGCACAGATGCGCCTCCACGGGCCACCGTCGGCGCCGCGCATTTCGAGGAAGCGCTTCAGGCGAACGTCCGGGAAGAGGGTGGACAGGTGATTGGTCCAGTCGCCGAGCTGCGGTTCCCAGTCGGCGATCTCGCCCTTGAGTGCACCATTCATGAACTGGCGGAAGGTGATGTGCGTGCAGTCGTGATACTTTCCGTCGCGGACCACGAAATACATCGGCGCATCGATCGCCCAGTTCACGTAGTCGCCGAAGGAGAAGTCCTTGGAGAAGGTGAAGGGCAGAACGCCGGCGCGGCGGTTGTCGGTGTCGCGCCAGATGTCGCCGCGCCAGGACAGAAGCCCGTTGGGCTTGCCCTCGGTGAAAGGCGAGGAGGCAAAGAGCGCGGTCGCCAGCGACTGCAGCTTCATCGACACCCGCATCTTCTGGCGCATGTCGGCTTCCGAGGAGAAGTCGAGGTTAACCTGGATCGTGCAGGTCCGGTACATCATGTCGAGACCCTGGCTGCCGACCTTCGGCATGTAGCGGGTCATGATCTCGTAGCGCGATTTCGGCATGCGCGGCGTCTCGGCAAGTGACCATTTCGGGCTGCCACCGATGCCGAGGAAACGGATGCCCATGGGTTCTGCGACATCACGCAGCACGGCGAGGTGCTGGTTGGATTCCTTGCAGGTCTGGTGCAGCGTCTCGAGCGGCGCGCCCGAAAGTTCGAACTGGCCGCCGGGCTCAATCGAGATCGCGCCCATGCCGTGCTGTTCACCGAGCCCGATGATGTTCTCGCCGTCCATGATCGGCTCCCAGCCGAGCTTGGCCTGCATACCGGTCAAAAGGGCGGAGATGCTGGCTTCGCCAAAATAGGGAACGGGGCTGTTGTCGGCGCGGAAGAAGGCGAACTTCTCGTGCTCGGTGCCGATCCGGAACTTCTCCTTCGGCTTGGCCCCGGCTGCCATGTAGGCCGCCATGTCGTCGAGTGTGCCGAGAGGGGTCTGGTCGGTCGTATCACGGGCCATGAAAGCTACCTTGCTGGGCGTCGTAGGCGGGCCCAAGCAGGCCCATCACTGTGGCTGATTGAACCGGATTTATGTGCCGTGCAAGTGAAATTCTCTCAAGCACGACTCAAAAAACTGGAACGAGGTGAAGCGGAAATGGAGGCTAGCGCCAGTCGCCGATGGCGGCCTGCACAACGGCCATGGCGGCCACGGCGGCCGTGTCGGCACGCAGGATGCGCGGACCGAGCGGAATGGCCGTCACGAAGGGCAGGGAGCGCAAGAGCGCACGCTCGTCTTCCGAAAAGCCACCCTCCGGCCCGACCAGCAGCGCGAAGGACGTCTCCTCGATCTTCGAGAGAGCGGGCAGGGGATTTTGCGTGGCGCTGTCTTCGTCGCAATAGATGATCCGGCGATCGGCCGGCCAGCGGTCGAGCAGGTCCCTGAGCTTCAGCGACTCCCGGACCTGCGGGATCGCCAGGATGCCACATTGCTCGGCGGCTTCGACGGCATTGGCCTGCAGACGATCGATGCTGCCGATCTTGCCTTGCACATGCTGCGTCATCACCGGCTGCAGGATGCCGGCGCCCATCTCGACCGCCTTCTGCACGAGATAGTCCATGCGCCCGACCTTGAGCGGCGCGAAGAGAAACTGCAGATCGCAATTTTCGGGCTGCGGGCGTGTTTCTTCGATCGGCGTGATCAGGATCTTCTTGCGCGTCGGAAAATGCACGGCCGCTTTCCACTCGCCATGCCGTCCGTTGAACACCAGAAGTTCCGCCCCTTCTTCGAAGCGCAACACGTTGGCGAGGTAGTTGAACTGTTCCGCCGTCGCCTCGAAGGCCTGGTTCAAGCTGAGGTCGGCGGTCACATAGAGCCGCTGCATCCGGTAATTGGCACGCATGATGGTCTCGTCTCCGGGATCAAAGAGCGAGCTGAGACATAACCCAATACAGGAAGGCTGCAAGTGCGGCGGAGGCCGGAACCGTGATGATCCACGCAGCAACGATCGTCATGAAATGCGAACGGCGCACCAGATAGCGGCGGCGGATCTCTTCCGGATTGCGCTCCGGCTTCGGCTCGATCACGTAGCGCTCCGCCTTGTTGCGCATGTATTCCATGCGCCGCTTGGAGTTGCGGGTATACCACTCGCGGAAGAAGCCGACACCGAAGACGGCACCAACGGCAATGTGGGTGGAGCTGACGGGCAGGCCGAGCGCCGAGGCGACGATCACCGTGATCGCTGCCGACAGCGAAACGCAGAAGGCGCGCATCGGGTTGAGCTTGGTGATCTGCTCGCCGACGAGGCGGATGAGGCGCGGCCCGAAGAGCAGAAGCCCGAGCGAAATGCCGGCGGCACCGATCACCATGACCCAGAGCGGCACCGTGACCTGTCCGGAAATCTCGTGGTCCTGCGCTGCATGCACGATGGCCGAGAGCGGTCCGATCGCATTGGCCACATCATTGGCGCCATGGGCGAAGGAGAGCAGGGCAGCCGCGAAGATCAGCGGCAGCTGGAAGAGCTTGCGGAGCGACTGGTTGCGGTTCTCGAGCCCGCGCGACTGCCGCCGGATCAGGGGAACGCTCAGCCACCACGAGAGAACACCGAAGCCGAGACCGATCAGGCAGGCCTGCACGAGGCTGACGGCGATCAGCTTGTTGAGGCCTTTCAGTGCGAGATAGGCGATGAAGGATCCCGTCATGATGCCGATCAGAACCGGCACCCAGCGCTGGGCAGCCTCGATCTTCTCCTCGCGGTAGATGATGAATTCCTTGATGAAGGCGAGGAAGAGGGCAGCGATGACGCCACCGAGCACGGGCGAAATCACCCAGCTTGCGGCAATCCCGCCCATGACGCCCCAATCGACCGCCGACATCCCGGCTGCCGCCACGCCTGCGCCGAGGACGCCGCCGACCACTGCATGGGTCGTCGAAACCGGCGCGCCGATCCAGGTCGCCAGATTGACCCAGAGCGCCGACGAAAGCAGGGACGCCATCATTGCCCAGATGAAGACATCCGCATTCGGCATCTTGGACGGATCGACGATGCCGCGCGAAATGGTCGACACAACATCGCCGCCGGCGATCATCGCGCCCGCCGTTTCGAAGACGACGGCAATCGCCAGTGCCACGCCCATGGTCATGGCCCGTGAGCCGACGGCCGGTCCGACATTGTTGGTGACGTCATTGGCGCCGATATTCATCGCCATGTAGGCGCCGATCGCTGCTGCGGCAACGATGACCATAGCACCGGGGCGGTCCATGACGACCGCAGCAGCCACCACCGCCACGACGACGAGGAAGATCAGCCCGATCCCGAGTGGCGCGAATCCGCGCGACACGTGGTGCGCCGCTTCCTCCACATGAGCGATCTTGTCGAGATCCTTGTCCAGTGTTGGCTTGACGAGTTTCGGCTTGGTCTTGCCCATGCGAGATGTCTCCGGACGAGGCTACCTGTCCGGTTCCTCATTCTCTTTCTAGCGGCGGATGATGAAACCTGATCCGCGATCTATTGGCCTGTGCGGAAAATCCCATCTGATGGCAGAAGCCCCTAGCGATAAAGGGCCGCTGCCGCAATATGACAGTTTTGTGACAGTTGATTTCAGGCCGTTTGTGCAGCTTTTTTTGCCACGGGGGCTGCCGATTGTGACATTTTGGCAAAGTCACCGAACAGCATCTTCAGTTCCGGCTCGTCCACGCGCGAGGCGGCCTCGTCGCAGGAAACCCATTCCAGGCGACGCACGCCCTTTTCCGGAAACTCCTTCACGGCGCCTTTGACCTCCAGGGCATGGACCTGCACCCGGGTCGGCACTTTGTGGCCACCGCGCATCTTCTTCATGTAGGTGTAGAAGCCGATCGGCTCGACTGTTGCCTTGCCCTTGATGCCGGCCTCTTCGAAGGCTTCACGTTCGGCAATGGCATAGGGCTGCTTGCCGGGCATGTGCCAGCCCTTCGGAATGACCCATCGGCCGGTGTCACGGCTCGTGATCAGCAGCACCTCCAACTCACCCGTCTTCTTCTTGCGGCGATGGCAGATCGCAGCAAATTGCTGCCGCGGCGGACGCTGCAGCATGAGCTTGATGTCGGATGTGATGCGGCCGATGATTCCCAAGGACTTGTCACCTCGATTCGTTGTTTAAGGATACGCCTGTCAGCCGCAGCTTTGCGGCCAATGTTGCGGGAAGCTCAAGTTTTTCACGCAATAGTTAGCGCTGCTTATCAGGTGTGAGCGCCAGGCGTTCAATTCAATGCGACATTCGGTGCCCGAAAGTCGCATTTTCCGACATTCAAGTCGGTTCCGGCGTCGCAAACACGCCGAATTGGGTCAGCCCTTCGATCACGCCACGAGCGGCTTTGCCTTTGGTCGTGATGATGCCGTCTCTGGCCTGTGCGAGGCTGACGAGCTCCGGGAGAGCATTGCCGGGCAGGATCCCGCGGACACCCTCCAGTTCGAACATGCCGCGGTCATTGCCCGTGTCGCCGGCAACCACCACCTCGTCCATCGAGATTTCGAGCTCGCCGCAAAGCCAGATCAGGGCCTGTCCCTTGTCGGCAATCTCCGGCAACACGTCGAGATCGCGCGCGCTCGAATAAACGATCCGCGCTCGGTGGCCCGAACTGGCGAGCATCTGTTCCAGTTCCAGAATTTCTTCGGCACTGGCATCATGCAGATACCAGCTGGACTTGTAGTCGTGCTGATACTGCGCCGGCTGCCGGGTCAGCCGCTCCATCATCACAAGCTCGGCCTCGATCAGGTCGACGTCGTAACCATCGGCAATGACGGCCGTATAGGCGGCGGCGAGATGCGGATGGTTCTCGGAATGCACCATGGTGCCGACCCCGCCGATCAGGAAATCAGCCTTCGGCAGGCCTTCCTCCGCCGTAAATTCGAGGATGTCCTCAATCAGCCGCCCGCTGTTATAAACGAGGAGCGGGCGCTCGTTGTCCGGCAGCGCCTGCCAAAGTCGTGCGAACTCGATGGACGCGCCGCGGTCACCCGCGAGCGTGCCGTCGAGATCCGATGAGAATAAACGGACCGGTTTCAATCCCCGTCGTTCCATGGTTCGCCCCAGTCGCTTTCTTCAAGAGCTTGCGCCACCGGGCGGCCTTCCACAAGGGCGACGAGCTGCTGCGCGATGCCGGTCCAGGTGAAGAGGCTGCGGGCCTTGTGCGCACCCATGCGCGACAGCCGACCGTAAAGCCGCGGATGCTTCAGCGGCTTCATCATGGTGATGCCGAGGTCATACTTGTCGAAGGTATCGGCAAAGAGTGCATGGCGGCCGTAGCTGATGGCACGGAAGAGACCGCCGTGGATGGTGACGATCGTCGGCGTCCCGCTCGCCATCGCCTCGATCGCGGTCATGCCGAACGGCTCGTACCGGCTGGACAAGACGAAGAGGTCGGCTGCACGATACATGTCCGGCAGATCCTCGTCGGCAATGAAGCCCGAAAAATCGACCTTGTCGGCGATCCCGAGATCCACGACCTGCTGCTTAAGTTGGGCGAGGATGGTTTCTTCCTGCGGATCCATGTTCTCGCCGCCGACCGCAAGCCTCAGCCGTGCCTCAGGCACACGCTCGACAAGAACCGAAAAAGCGTCGATCAGGAGATCATAGCCCTTGTTCGTTGCCAAACGGCCCAGCGCGAGAATCGTCGTGCCTTCGAAGCCGAGGCGCTGCCGAACCATTTTCCGCGAGGCTTCAGAGACAGGATAGAAGCGGTTGTCGTCGTAACCCGGCGGGATCATGTGCACGCGGTTGCGCGCCAGTCCGTAATCCTCGGTCAGCATGTCGAGCTGGATCGGTGTCGTGGCGATCACCAGCTGGCAGCTGCGATAGACGATCAGCTCGTGCTGGATGCGTTCCTTGAAGTTGAACTCCTGCTCGAACTTGTCGGCCCGCTCCGGATAGTCCGTCTCCATCTGCCGCTTCTTCCACAGGCCGAGCGAATGCGGCGTATGGATATGCGGGACGCGCAGGGCTTCTGAGAGCCGCTGCCCGGCAACGCCGGCATCCCAGTAGTGGCTGTTGATGAAGAGGTAGGTGAGCCCTTCGCGCTTGATCCAGCGCAGCGCCTTTTCATTCCACTCGTTGAGGTGCCGGTGCAGATATTCCTTCGGGATGAAATCCGGGCCGCCGCAGGGAATGCGCACGACCCGCACATGTTCATCGACCTCATCGATCTCAGGCTGATCCTCGAAGCGGCGGGTAAAGATATCGACCTTGTGGCCGAGTTGGGCGAGTTTCTTCGCCAGTTCAAGCACATAAACAACTTGGCCGCCGGTATCGGCGGCCCCGAGAGGCGGCTGTGCAGCCACGTAGCCATGCGTGGAAACGAGCGCAATGCGCGGCGTCTCATGCGGATCCGTTGGTAAAGCCATAATCCCCACTCTTGAAAATTCGTTCTTAAGAAGCGGGAATAATAATACCTGAAACGGCAAAAGGTTCCAAATTCAGAACGAAATTTCTGCGTGATTGCAGATTTGTCGCATTTGAAACCGTCTGTGGGACGGCGTGCCGGTCGTTATCGGCTGCGGCCGCCGCGTCCGCCATCGCGCCGGATCAGCCGCAGCTTGGCAATACGGCCCCACTCGTTCGCACGGGCGCTTTCGTCGGCCGCGCGCATGACGAAGTCGATATGCGCTTGGGCTGCGGCCTTCGCGCTCGCAGGATCGCCCGCCAGGATGGCGTCATGGATCGCCACATGCTGCTCCAGCAGTTGCTCCCGGGCATTCGGCAGCGAGAAGACGGCCTTGCGGTTGAAGAAGATGCCTTCCGACAGGAGCCGATAGCAGGCCCGCATTGTGTGCAGGAGGATGATGTTGTGGGCCGCCTCGCCCACGGCATTGTGGAAGTCCACATCGGCTGAGAGTTCATCCTCGGGCTGGCTCTCGTCATGGGCGCGCCGCATGTCCGCGATGATGCGCGAAAGCAGCGCCTTGTCGGTCGCCGTCGCCCGCTGTGCCGCAAGCTCTGCCGTCAGCCCTTCGAGTTCGCGCCTGTATTCGAGATAGTCCCGGGTGGCGCGGGCATGGCGCGAAATCAGATCGGTGATTGGCTGGGAAAACACCTGGCCGATGATGTCGGCCACGAAGGTCCCGCCGCCATGATGACTGACCAGAAGACCCCGGTTCTCCAGTTCCTTCAGCGCATCGCGCAGGATCGGGCGGGAGACTTCCAGCGATTGGGCAAGCTCCCGTTCCCCGGGCAGGCGGTCGCCGTCACGCAGCACGCCGTCGAGGATCAGCAGCTCGATCTGCTGCACCACCTCATCGGCGGTCCGGCTGTGGCTCACGCCAGAAAACAAGGTTTCGTCGCTCTCGTCCATCGCGGCCTCCACTCCGCTCACTTAGCAAGCGAAGCGAAGACTGGTCAAATAATCTGCCCACTTCGAAAAGGAGCAGTATCCTCATCCGCTGTGACAAATGCATCTTTGCGGTTCGCATCACTCGCTGCTAGCTTTGGATCAGGGCAAGGGAGACGGTCGGCGTGGCAAAGGGTGATTTCGCATTTCCAATGGCGCCGGAGCGGGCGCTGGCACTCGGCGAGATACATGCCCGGCCTTATGCGCTGGTGAAGTCGGGCCGCGTGATCTTCCAGCTCGCCTTCATGATGGATGGCGGCTCGGCGGTCCACCATGCCGCGATCTCCGAACTGTCGCGGGCGAGGGGTGTCGCGCCGCCTGAGAAGAACGGACGTTACCACGCACTGCCCTGGGGGCAGGGGACATTGCGCTGGGAGCGCCACACTGAATTCTCCACCTGGTTCTGGGATGGACCGCTGCCGGAGAAGTTCGGCGGCGAAGTGCCCGTGCACCCGTTCGGCGATGGCTTCACCGCACCCGGGCCACTGATTTCAGGCATCCGTCTCGAACTGCGCCCGGAAGGCCCTGAAACGGTCGAGGCGCGCGGCGTCTTCGATCCCGCAAGCCTCTGCTACAGCGAGCTGAAAAACGGCCAGGCGGCCGTGCTCACAGACTTCCGCCAGGATGGCCACGGCCTCACCCACATCCTCGTTGTCGACCGCGGCATGACGGAAGCGGGACGCGGCGCCGTCGTCCAGCGCCTGCTCGATATCGAGACCTATCGCACCATGGCCATGCTCGGCCTGCCGCTCGCCCAGACGCTGTCGCCGGAGATGCGCCGCATCGAAGACGGGCTGACGGCCGTCACGCAGCGGATGAAGGCCCATGCCCGGGACGAGTCCGACGAGATGCTCTCGGAACTCACACGCCTTGCAGCCGAGCTTGAAGCCAATGCAGCCTTGAGCCTTTACCGTTTCGGTGCCAGCCGTGCCTATGACGGCATCGTCCGCGAGCGCATCAAGACGCTCGACGAGACACCGGTCCCGGGACACGAGACCTTGGGCGCCTTCCTCGAGCGGCGTCTGGCGCCGGCCATGCGCACCTGCCAGTCGATCGAAGAACGCCAGGCCAACCTCTCGCGAAAACTCTCGCGCGCCACGGCCCTTGTCCGTTCCTGGATCGATGTCGAGCTGGAGCGCCAGAACTCCGATCTTTTGACCGCCATGAACAGCCGCGCCGAAATGCAGCTACGCCTGCAGCAGACCGTCGAAGGTCTCTCGGTCGCCGCCATCTCCTACTATGTCGTCGGCCTCGTCGGTTATGCCGTAAAGGCCGTGCCCCACGATGTCCTGCCCTTCGACCCCGCCATCATCACCGGCCTCTCGGTGCCGCTCTCCGTGCTCGGCGTCTGGTGGGTGGTAAGGAGGATCCGCAGGAGCCACGAGCGGGACGGCTGATCAGGTCTTGCTGCGGCGCATTCGTGGTCGATATAAGACCTGAGACAGCGGCAGGTAGCAGGCAGAATGGCAAGACAGACCAAGGCAAAACTCGACAGGAAGGGGCTGACCGGCCTTGGGCTCGAGAAACTGGTCGATATCCTTCTGGAGGAATCCGCTGCGAACAAGGCGCTGAAGGCCCGGCTGCAGACGGCGCTCGCGGGCGAGACCGGTCCGGACGAGATCGCGCGGCTGATCGACAAGCGGCTCGACGCGATCGATCAGGCAACGACCCGCATCAACCGGGCCCGTGCGCGCGATCTTGCCGGCGAGTTTGCAGCCTTGGCCCGCAACATCCTCTCCGAACTCGGCGCTGCCGATCCTCAGGCTGCCGCCGAGCGGATCCTGCGCTTCCTCGGTCTCCGTTTCCCCGTTTCCGCCCGCATGGCGACCGACAATGCCCGCCTCTGGAAAGTCTTCGAGGATACCGAGCTTGCCGCCCTTGAGCTGATCAAGACCGTAGGCGCCGAAGAGCAACCGCTGCTCGTGCCGCATATCGAGCGTTTGCGTCTGCGTGACCGCTACGGCGAGCATACCGGTTTCCTGCGCGCGTTGACTGGCGTGGTCTCCGGCCCGGCAGCAAAGGCGTGGCGCAAGGTGCTGGCGGAGGTTCTGCCCTCCGAACCCTTGAAGCTCGGCGCGCTCGATCTCCTGCAGTCGCTCGCTCTGCATCAGGGTGACATCGACGACTTCCTGGCGCTCGAACGCCAGAAGCCGGACAACCGCCGCGATACGCTGGCCGTCGCCAGCATGCTGCACGAGGCCGGACGTCACGAAGATGCGCTGGAATGGGTGCGCGAGCGCCCGCGCGGCGTGCGCCTCATCCCGGTCAATGGGGTGCTGGCATCGGTCGGTCCAGACTATGGTGCTCATGAGCGCCGCCTGCTGGAGGCCGAGATTCTCGAAAGGCTGAAGCGCCGCGAGGACGCGCAGGAACTGCGCTGGCGGGAGTTTGCCGAAACCCTCGATCCCGAGGTCCTCAAGCTCTACCTGTCGAAGCTCGATGATTTCGCCGAATTCGACGAACTCGACCGTGCCCTGGCGCTCGCCAAAGAGCACGAGGACATCTATCTCGCGCTCGAATTTTTCGTCGCCTGGCCGCGCCTCGATCTCGCCGCCGCCCATGTCCTGCGCCATAGCCACGACTGGGAAGGCCGCCACTACGACGATCTCGCCCCTGCCGCTGAAGCGCTTGCCGCGAAAGAGCCGCTGGCTGCCGTCGTTCTCTACCGTGTGCTGGTCGAAGATATCCTCCGTCGCGGCATCGGCATGGCCTATCCCCATGCCGGGCGCTATGTCGGCGAACTTGCGCGTCTGATGCCGAACCTGCCCGAAGGCCACGGCCTCTCGACCCACGCCGCCTTCCTCGCAGAGTTAAAACGCAATCATTCGAAGAAATACGGCTTCTGGAGTTCGGTGCCGGGTGGACTGTCGGCGCAGTCCTAGCGCTCCCAATATGGCACCGGCCCATACAACTCCGCCAGATAGTCGATGAACAGCCGCACTTTCGCGGGCAAAAACTGGCGGCTCGGATAGACTGCCGAGAGCGCTACGTTGCGCGAGCTTTCATACTGCGGCAGCACCTGCACCAGCTTGCCGCTCTTCAGTTCCGCTCCGACATCCCAGGTGGAGCGCAGCGCAATGCCGAGGCCGGCGATCACGGCCTCGCGGATGACCTCGCTGGAATTGGTGATCAGCATGCCCTCCGGTCTGAGGGCCACCGGCCCGCTTGGCCCTTCCAGCCGCCAGGAGTCGTGGTTGTGGGCCGGCAGGCAGCGATGCTTCTTCAGGTCCTCGAGGGTCTCGGGCATTCCATGCGCGGCCAGATAGTCAGGTGCAGCGCAGAGCACGCGGCGAACGGGCGCAAGCCGGCGGGCGACCAGCGAGGAATCGTTGAGTTCAGCAATGCGGATCGCGAGATCGAAGCCGCCGCCGACGATGTCGGTGAACTCGTCCGACAGCACCAGGTGGATTGCGAGATCCGGATGCGCTTCCATGAAGGGCTTCAAGTGCGGCGCGACATGCATGCGACCGAAGGAGGTCGATGCCGAGATCTTCAGCGTGCCGTTGACCTCCGAGGAACGTCCTGACGCAAAGGCTTCCGCCTCTTCGAGCCCGCCCAACACCGTCAAAACCCGCTCGTGAAAGCCCTGACCGGCCTCCGTCAGCGAGATCTGCCGCGTCGTGCGCTGCAGAAGCCGCGTGCCGAGCTTGTCCTCCAGCCGCTTGATGCGCTTGGAGACAACGGCGGGCGACAGGCCGAGGTCGCGCGCCGCCGTCGACATGCTGCCGGCTGCGATGACGCGGACGAAGACTTCAAGATCACCGAGATTGGTCATGAGTGCGCGCTACTTTTTCCGATTTGGTCATAAGTGCATAGCATTTGCCCTGCGAAAGTCCTAGTGGTAAGAAAATTAGACCAGTTGAGCGAAAGGCCTCCTGTCGCTAGGATCGTTGCATGTCGGGAGGAGACCATCATGAGTGAGGCCATCGCCTTTTTGCCGCCGAGAGCGCAGGTCCTGTCGCGCCGCGCCGAGATCCTGGCCGACCTGAAGGAACTCGTGCCCGCCGGGCGTCTCGTGGCCGAGGAAACCGCGCTGGTGCCTTTCGAAACCGATGGCTTCATCGCCTATCGCCGCCGCCCGCTTGCCGTCGTTCTGCCGGAGACCACGGCCCAGGTCGCCGCGGTGATGAAATACTGCCACCGCTACGGTATTCCCGTCGTCCCCCGCGGCGCCGGTACCTCGCTGTCGGGCGGTGCGATCCCGCAGGAAGATGCCGTCGTGCTCGGCCTGTCCGCCATGACCCGCATCATTGAGGTCGACTACGCAAATCGCTGCGCCACGGTCCAGGCAGGCGTCACCAACCTAGCCATCTCCGACGCCGTCGGCGCCGACGGCTATTTTTACGCCCCCGACCCGAGCTCGCAGCTCGCCTGCACCATCGGCGGCAATATCGCCATGAATTCCGGCGGCGCCCACTGTCTGAAATATGGCGTCACCACCAACAACCTCCTCGGGGTCAAGATGGTGCTGGTGGACGGCACGGTGATCGAACTCGGCGGCAAGCATCTGGATGCCGAGGGTTATGACCTGCTCGGCCTCGTCTGCGGCTCGGAGGGCCAGCTCGGCGTGGTCACGGAAGCCACCGTCCGCCTGCTCGCCAAGCCGGAAGGCGCGCGCCCCGTGCTCTTCGGTTTCGACAGCGCCGAGGCTGCCGGCTCCTGCGTCGCCGATGTCATCGGCGCCGGCATCATCCCCGTTGCCATCGAATTCATGGACAAGCCCGCGATCGATATCTGCGAGGCCTTCGCCAAGGCCGGCTACCCGCTCGATGTCGAGGCTCTGCTGATTGTCGAGGTCGAGGGCTCCGAAGCCGAGATGGACGCCATGCTGGCCTCGATCGTCGAGATCGCCAAGCGCCATGGCGTCAAGACCGTGCGCGAAAGCCAGACGGCAACGGAAGCGGCGCTCATCTGGAAAGGCCGCAAGTCCGCCTTCGGCGCCACCGGCCGCATCGCCGACTACATCTGCATGGACGGCACTGTGCCGCTCAGCCAGCTCGCTTACGTCTTGCGCAAGACCTCCGAGATCATCGATCGCTACGGCTTGCGCGTCGCCAATGTCTTCCACGCCGGCGACGGCAACATGCATCCGCTGATCCTTTACAACATCAACGACCCTGAAGACGCCGCCCGGGCAGAAGCGGCCGGCATGGAAATCCTCAAGCTTTGCGTCGACGCCGGCGGCTGTCTCACCGGCGAACACGGCGTCGGCATCGAGAAACGCGACCTGATGCGCCACCAGTTCTCCGACATCGACCTCGCCCAGCAGATGGCCGTTCGCTCCGCCTTCGACGAGGGCTGGATCCTCAACCCCTCCAAGGTCTTTCCGCTGGAGGGGAGGGGATGATGATCGTGTCGGTTCTCTCTGTGGTTTACCCCCCTCTGTCCTGCCGGTCTCCCCCACAAGGGGGGAGACCGGCAACCCGCCTGCGCCCTGCGCGCGGCAAGCATTCGCCCGGTGAAGCCTCTCGCCGTTCTGCGCCTTCTCATGAGCCTGTGTCGGATCTGACCCGAAGGGCAGAGCGGCAGCCCCATCCACTCTCCCCCCTCGTGGGGGAGATGCCCGGCAGGGCAGAGGGGGGCGTGCTTGCGCCAGCGCATCTGCAAGCCGCCGTAACCGCGAAAGCCACCCCATGCTGACCCCCGTGACCGAAACCGAAGCCGCCGAGCTCATCCGCGGGCATGCCGGGAAGAAAACCCCGCTGCACATCCGCGGCGGCGGCACCCGTGCGGGCTTCGGCAATGCCGTGACCGCCGAGGCCACGCTCTCCTCCTCGTTGCTGACCGGCATCGTTGAATACAACCCCGCCGAAATGGTCATCACCGCCCGCGCCGGCACGCCCGTTGCCGAAATCGAGGCAGCTCTCGCCGCAAACGGGCAGGGCATGGCCTTCGAGCCGATGGACCATCGCGGCGCCATGGGCACCTCGGGCACGCCCACCATCGGCGGCCTCTTCGCCGTCAACAGTTCCGGTCCCCGCCGCTTCACGGCAGGGGCTGCCCGCGATCATCTGCTCGGTGTGCGCTTCGTCAATGGCGCAGGCGATGTGGTGAAGGCCGGTGGCAAGGTGATGAAGAACGTCACGGGGCTCGATCTCGTCAAGCTGCTCGCCGGTTCCCACGGCACGCTCGGCTTCCTCACCGAAGTCACCTTCAAGGTCCTGCCGGTGCCGAAGACCTCGACCACTCTTGTCCTCTCCAGCCTCGAGGACGAGCAGGCGATGCACGCGCTGGCCGCCGCCATGTCGCTCTCCGTCGAAGTCTCAGGCGCCGCCCATCTGCCGGAAAGCGTCCGCGGCCGTTTCATCGGTGGATCCCTTCCCGAAGGTGCCGCCACGGTCATGCGGCTGGAAGGCCTGGAGGCCTCCGTTGCCGTGCGCGCCGAAAAGCTGGCGGCGGCCATGGCAGGCTTCGGCCCTGTCGGTCGCCTCGACGCTGACCAATCGAAGACCCTCTGGCGCGAAATCCGCGATGTCGTACCTTATGCCGATGGCACGGCGCGTCCGCTCTGGCGTGTCTCCATGGCCCCGTCCGAAGCCTGGAAACTGGTGGCAGGCCTGAGGCTCCGCGCAGGCATCGATGCCTATTATGATTGGCAGGGCGGGCTCGTCTGGATGCGCGCCGAGGCCGATCCGGAGGCCGAGGTTCTGCGCCATGGCATCCGCACGCTTGGCGGCGGCCATGCCACGCTTCTGAGGGCCGCGCCGCAGATTCGCGCGGAAGTCGCCGCCTTCGAGCCACAGGCCCCGGCTGTCGCTTTGCTTTCCGCCCGGTTAAAGGCAAAACTCGACCCGCACGGGATCTTCAATCCCGGCCTGATGACGTGAAGGAGTTTTGTCATGACTGATCCCCATTACCAGCCGCCAACAGGCTCCGGAGGCGAAGGCTGGTTCTCGCCCGGCCGCCTGAATGTTCAGGTGGTCTATTGCCTCTATCTCGTCAGCTTTGTCGTCGGCCTCACCGGCATCGTCGGGCTGATCATGGCCTATGTGAACCGTGGCAAGGGCGAGCCTTGGGTCGACACCCACTATACCTATGCCATCAGGACCTTCTGGATCGGCCTGCTCTATGCCTTGATCGCCGGCCTACTGATGGTGGCCGTCATCGGTGTCATCCTGATCTTCGCCGTTGCCATCTGGATCGTCGTCCGCTGCGTCATCGGCCTGCAGAAGGCGTCTGCGGGAGAACCCATTGCCCGTCCCACCAGCTGGTGGATCTGAAATGAAGTTGAAAGAAGCGGCCATGCCGGCCGCTTCTCTGGAGGAAACGCGTGCAGACCAATTTCACCGCCGAGCAGCTCGCCGATCCCCATGTCGCGGAAGCCGAGAGCATCCTGCGCAAATGCGTGCATTGCGGCTTCTGCACCGCCACCTGTCCCACCTATGTGACGCTCGGCAACGAGCTCGACAGCCCGCGCGGCCGCATCTACCTGATCAAGGACATGCTGGAAAACGGCCGCCCGGCGGATGACCAGATCGTCACCCATATCGACCGCTGTCTCTCCTGTCTCGCCTGCACCACGACCTGCCCTTCGGGCGTCGACTACATGCATCTGGTCGATCACGCCCGCATCCATATCGAAAAAACCTATCGCCGCCCGCTGATGAACCGGCTGACCCGCAACATGCTGGCCATGGTTCTGCCTTATCCCGGCCGCTTCCGACTGGCCCTGAAGCTTGCTGCCCTTGGTCGCCCCTTTGCCGGTCTGTTTGATCAGGTGAGGGCCCTCAAGCCCATGGCCGCGATGCTGCGGCTCGCGCCCTCCAAGGTCGCGCCACCTTCCGACTTTGCAAAGCCTGCGACCCATGCCGCCGCGGCCACCCGCCGTGGCCGTGTCGCGATCCTCACCGGCTGCGCCCAGCCCGTCCTCGATCCCGGCATCAACGAAGCGGCGATCTCGCTGCTCAACCGCTTGGGCGTCGAAGTCGTCGTGCCCCAGGGCGAAGGCTGCTGCGGCGCGCTCGTCCACCACATGTGCCGCGAAGAGCAGGCCCTCGACAGCGCGCGGCGCAACGTCGATGTCTGGACCCGTGCCATCGAAGCGGGCGGTCTGGACGCGATCATCGTCACGACCTCGGGCTGCGGCACCACGATCAAGGACTACGGACACATGCTGCGCCTCGATCCCGCTTATGCCGAAAAGGCCGCGCGCGTTTCGGCGCTCGCCAAGGATGTCACCGAATATCTCTCGACCCTCGATCTGCCGATCGCGGAAGGAAAGGGTCTGACCGTCGCCTATCACTCCGCCTGCTCCCTGCAGCACGGCCAGAAGGTGACCATGGCGCCGAAACTGCTCCTGAAGTCGGCCGGCTTCACGGTCAAGGACCCGCCCGAAGGCCATCTCTGCTGCGGCTCCGCCGGCACCTACAACATCATGCAGCCCGAGATTTCTGCCAGGCTGAAGGCGCGCAAGGTGAAGAACATCGAATCGACGAGACCCGACATCATCGCCGCCGGCAATATCGGCTGCATGACCCAGATCGGTTCTGCCACCGGCATACCCGTCGTCCATACGGTCGAGCTCTTGAACTGGGCCTATGGCGGTGAGCGCCCCAAATCGCTCGATCGACGCCCCGCAGCCTGAGCGAATTGTTAAGCGATTGCTTTTACGCTTGTCCCAGGATGGAGCATCCCGGGAGGCCGTCATGGCGAAGAAAATCGTGGTCGTCGCATTGCTGTTTCTCTGTCCGCTTGCCGTGCAGGCACAGGCGGCCGAGCGCATCTACTGCGCCAGCTCCGACAAGGCTGTCGACATGTCGCTCGAAAGCGGCTTCAGCAGCAGGGACCAGGAAAAGCTCGTGCATTTCCGCGGCATGGCCGGTGTCAAGGATCCTGCCGCGCCACGTGAATTCCGGCGTTTCCAGATCAATTCGGAGATGCTGCGCCAGTACTGGATCGACGGACGCGACCTGCGTTTCAGCATCCAGACCTTCACGCCACCCAACCAGCCGGTCTATCGCGTCACCATGTCCATGCGGACGGAACGCAGCGACGCCACGGCGACCCGCTTCAACGGGGACTATGAGCTGAAGGTCGAGAAGCTCAAAGGCGGCAGCACGGTTGGCGCGGATGTCCTCGTCTCCCACAGCGCCGCCATCTTCTGCGATATCAAGCGACGCTGAACCTCAGAACCGGTAGCTGACGCCGACATTGACCGCATTGGTCAGGATATTGGTCTTCAAAGACGCGCCGGAATCGATATCCACGTCGACCCAGGAATAATTGCCCTTGTATTCGACGAAGGCCGACCAGTTCTTGGTGAAGTCGTAGGCCACGCCCGCTTGCGCCTGCACGGTCGCACCACCCAGCTGGTATTCGAAGGTCCGGCCCGAGCCACGCGTGACCTCGACATGCGGAATGTTGATGCCGGCACCGGCCCCGACATAAGGCACGAATTTCGTGCCTTCGATCGGCATGCGATAGAGCGCATTCAATGTCAGCAGGTTGATGCCGTCTGAGAATTCGAAAGCCGACCAGCCGGACGCGTCGAGCGTCTTGCTGTCTGCATAGACCTTGGCATGGCTGAAATCGAGGGACAGGCCGACATTGGGCTGACCAAGATTGTCCATCCACCATGTGCCGCGGACACCGTAATAGGGCGGCATCTCGAAGGACTTGCCTTCCCAGCCTGCGCGGAAATCCGGTGCGTCCGATACCTCGATGTCGCTGTGCGGCGCGGTCTGGAAGCCGCCATAAACGGAGACACCCATTTCGGCCTGTGCCGGCAAGGTGGCGAGCGTGGTGAGGCACGCACCGGCAAGGGCGAGCGCAAGCGAGCGATTGATCATCAACAGTCCCCGAGAAAACAAAGCGTGTCAGACGCGGGGCCCCCGAGCCCCGACCTGTGCGGAGACTGCACCGTCGAGACAACAATATCATGACACGCAAAACGGCCGCGCTTTCTCAACGCGGCCGTCTATAGGAAACCAGGATATAGGCAGCCTCAGCCGCCAAAAATCGTGCGCAGGATGTCGACGCCCTTGTCGTCGAAGGACACATCGCCCTGACGGTTGCCCGGGCCGATCACGATGACCTTGGAGCCGATATCGGCGCGATCATACAGATGCTCGACATCCTTGTTCATCATGCGGATGCAGCCGGACGACATGTTGAGGCCGATCGTCCAGGGTTGGTTGGTGCCATGGATGCGGAAGATCGTGTCGCGGCCGCCCTTGTAGAGATACATGGCGCGGGCGCCGAGCGGATTGTCCGGTCCACCTTCCTGCACCACCGGCAGGATATGGCCCTTGGCGGCTTCGCGGCGGCGCATCTCTGCCGGCGGACGCCATTCCGGCCATTCCGCCTTGCGGCCGATCTTCACCACGCCCGACCAGCCGAAGCCTTCCCGACCGACGCCGACGCCGTAGCGCGTCGCGCGGTTGTTGCCCTCGACATAGTAGAGAAACTTGTTGTTCGTATCGATGATGATCGTGCCCGGCTTTTCGTCCGTCGTCAGGCGCACGACCTTGCGCTTGAACTTCTCCGGCACTTCCTTGCGCTGCTGCGCAACAAGCGTCACGTCACTGGTCGTCTGAATGCGATTGAGGCTGATGGCAGACGCCGGCAGCGGCATGGCAAAGGTCACCGCCAGCATGGCCGCGGTGACGCTCTTCGTGATGGTCTTGAGCATATTCTGTCCCCTGAATTTGCAGGGCTCAGAGCCTAGCTCCTTCCTTTTGCAAAGCAAGGGTTAATCCAACGATTGTGATCTGTTGAGTGCCTTAGATCACAATCACCTTGGTGCCGACCTTCACCCGCTCATAGAGGTCGGTGACGTCTTCGTTGCGCATGCGGATGCAGCCGGAAGATACGCCGCTGCCGATCGACCAGGGCGCGTTGGTGCCATGAATGCGGTAGAGCGTCGAACCGAGGTAGAGCGCACGGGCACCAAGCGGATTTTCCGGGCCGCCGGGCATATGCGCGGGCAGGAAATGGCCCTTGGCCGCCTCGCGCGCGATCATCTCCTGCGGCGGGCGCCAATCCGGCCATTCGCGCTTGGCGGTCACCTTGTGTGTGCCGGCCCATTCGAAGCCCGGCTTGCCGACGCCCACCCCATAACGCTTGGCCATGCCGTCTGCCATCACGAGATAGAGAAACCGCTCGCGCGTGTCGATGACGATCGTGCCGGGCTTTTGCTCGGTCTGATACTGCACCATCTGCGGCAGGAACTGCGGCTCGATCTGGGTGCGAACGGGCTTGTCGGGTCGCATCGCCACCGGCTGGGCTGCCGGCTGCTGCGGGAAGAGCACGCGCCGCTGCTGGACCACGCGACGCTGCTGCACCGGCTGCTGGCGAAGCACCTGCTGCGGCTGCTGGACGATACGCTGGCGGCCTGCCGGTACCGCCTGGCGCAGGCGTTGCGGCGCCGCATAGCCGCGCGTCTGTGCCGGAACGCCGCCGAGCTGCAGCACCCAGGACGCCTGCAGGTCCGGGCTCACCATGACAGGCGGGCGGCTGCGGTAACGGTCACTGGCATGGACGGGCAGGGCAATCGACAGGCTGGCCAGCATGGCCAGAAGCAGTGAGGTTTTCGACATCGGACAACTCGCTACGTGGGACCGGATGCGGCGGCACGCACTGCCACCAACTCGCGTTAAACCTGCCAGAGCGCGACCCGCCAATTGGTAAAGACCTGGTCGTGAAAATGCGATCGACGCCGTAAACCTTTCGGAAGGGTTAGCGACCGGTTTGGAAAAATCGTGAACAAATGGTAAACGCTTCACCGCAGCGGGGGGGAATCGCATGGAGACGACAGCCGAAGGCCTGATCCGTGGAGAGGACGGTCTCGACCGCTGTTTCTGGCATGGCGGCCTCGAAGACTACCGCCGCTATCATGACGAGGAATGGGGCCGGCCCGTCACGGATGACATCAGGCTGTTCGAGAAGATCTGCCTTGAAGGTTTTCAGTCCGGCTTGTCCTGGCTGACGATCCTGAGGAAGCGCGAGAACTTTCGCGCGGCCTTTGCCGGCTTCGATTTCCATCAGGTCGCCCGCTTCGGTGATGAAGAGATCGCCCGATGCCTTGCCGATGCCGGCATCATCCGCCACCGTGGCAAGATCGTCTCGACCATCAACAACGCCCGCCGGGCGGTGGACATGCAGGCCGAGTTCGGCTCGCTCTCGCGTTACTTCTGGAGTTACGAGCCGGACGCTTCCGAACGTCCGCCGCGCATGGATTATGTGACACTGAAGGCCAATCCGACATCGCCCACCTCGATCCGTCTGTCGAAGGACCTGAAGAAGCGCGGCTGGACCTTTGTCGGCCCGACCACGGTCTACGCCTTCATGCAGGCCATGGGCCTCGTCAACGACCACATCGAAGGCTGCTGCTGCCGCGCGCCGACCGAGGAACTGCGATCCCGGCTCGTGCGCCCCTGACCGTCAGTCGATGCTGACGGCGAGGATCCGGCTGATCTCGGTCAGCGACCGCCCGGATTGCGCACGCCATGCAGTGAACGCCGCCTGAACGGCCGCCTTGTCCTTCGCCGATGTCGGCGCCTTGTCGACGACGCCCTCCGCAATCAGCCGGTTCACCACGCTTTGCGACAGGATGAAGCTGTCGATCCCGGCAAAGCGCAGGAAGTATTGGCCCGTATTGCCACCGAGCCGCGAACCCTTCTTCTGCAAGAGGTCGAGTAGCCCGACGTAATTCTCGGTCGGCCAGCCGGCAAAGAAGGCGCCGGCCGAGCCATGGTCGCGTGCGATCCCGGACAGAAACACGGCGTTTTCCTGCACCGCCTTGATCTTCGGCCCATGCCGCACGATGCGCGTATCGGAGACGAGCCGGGCAAAATCCTCGTCATGCAGCATGGCGCAATGCCCGATATCGAAGCCCTCGAAGGCCGCCTCGAAGCCCGGCCACATCGCCTCCACGACCTTCCAGTTGAAGCCGGACTGGAAGATGCATTTGGTCATCAGCGCCAGAAAGCGATCATCCGGCATGGCCGCGATCTCGGCCTTCGGTTTCGGATGCTGAAGGCTCTCGAGCACACCGGCCTCACCCTTGCGGGCAACCGCGAGCGCATAGATTTCGTCGAAGGAGCGCATGGGGCCTCAATGCTGAAGGTTGGCGACGAGATCCGGCACATGACCGAGATCGGGTATCTCGCGGAAGCGCGGTGCCTCTTCGGGCTTTTCGACATGCTCGAGCACCCAGGTCAGCTCATGCGGGACGAACACGCCCCAGGCGCCGGCAGCGATCGCCGGCACGATGTCCGATTTCAGCGAGTTGCCGATCATCATCGACCGCTCCGGTCCCTCGCCATGTTTCCCGAAGATCCGCCGATAGGTGGTGGCGGTCTTGTCGGAGACGATCTCGACCGCATCGAAATAATCGCCAAGGCCAGATTGCGCGAGTTTCCGCTCCTGATCGAACAGGTCGCCCTTGGTGATCAGAACGAGGAAATACTTGCCGGCCAATGCGTCGAGCGCATCGCGGGCATGCGGCAGGCATTCGACCGGGTGACTCAGGAGGTCGCGACCGATCGCCAGGATCTCGCTGATGACGGAGGAGGGGGCTCGCCCCTCGGTGATCTCGAGCGCCGTCTCGATCATCGAGAGGGTAAAACCTTTGATGCCGAAGCCGTAATGGGCGAGGTTGCGCTTCTCCGCCTCCAGCAGACGGTCCGAGACGTGATCTCCTTCGGCATAGTCGGCGAGCAGGCTGCGGAAATGGCTTTCCGTCAGCTTGTAATACTGCTCGTTCTGCCAGAGCGTGTCATCGGCATCGAAGCCGATCACAGAGACAGGGCGATTGGACATGACGCCTCCTTTTCAGTCAGGGGGCTGAGACTAATCCGTCTCTTCGGCAAAGCAATGGCGTCCGAAGACGCCATTGCAGGGTTGTGGGGAATGCGGCTTATTGCCCGTTCTTGGCAAGCCATTCCTTCATCATGGCGATCTCGCCTTCCTGGGCCGCGATCACCTCTTCGGCAAGCTTGCGGATCTCGGGATCCTTGCCGTGTTCGAGCACGATCTTCGCCATGTCGATCGCGCCCTGGTGATGCGGGATCATGCCCTGCACGAAATCGACATCGGCATTACCGGTCAGCGGCACGGCCATGTCCTTGTGCATCTTGGCATTGGCCTCCTGGAATGCCTTCGACGACGGGCTGTCGTCCATCATGGAGTGACCCATGGCCGACATGTCATGGCCCTGATGCATGGTGTTGTCCTGGGCGAGGACAAGGGACGTGGAAAGGGCGGTCGAAAGCGACGCCGCAACGAGAAGCTTCTTCAGCATTGAAATCTCCTGTGCTGATCGATGAAAGGAAAAGCGCGGACCTCATGGCCGCGCGGTTCATCGCATCAGGCGCGGGGAGGGGGTGTGAGCGGCGCCGTCATCTGCGACACCAGCCTTGGGGAAAGGCTCATAGCTTCGGCGGCCCGCGCCGGCTTGCCGCTATCGGCAAGCACAGGATCGGCGGGCAAGGTCAAACAGGCTGCGCAGTGCGAGGCCATCTTCAGAGGCTTCGATGACTGATCGTCTTCATCGATAGAGATGGTCTTTCCGCCAAAATGCGGGCAGTCGCTATCCGCCACGGTCTTGGTCGGCAGGTGGTGGAACGTGAAGAGATCGCCTTGATCCATCGCATGCATAACGGGCATGGCCATGGCCGGCATGCCGATCATCGGCATGGCGCCATAGGCGAGTCCTGCGAGCAGGAATAGAAAACGTATGAGCGGTCTCATGACTTGAAGATGATGCTGGATCGCGTCGAAAGCAAGGCCAGCAAGGTGAGCCTCAGCGCACGATCACGCGATGCACGATCTTGTAGTCCCGGCTCTCTTCGCCAAAGGGAATGACCGGCCAATCCCAGCTGTCCCGGACCGGACCCGGATCAACCCCATGCATCAGGTCGACCGTTTCGTGGGTCTGGTTGTTTCGGTCGATCACCGTGTAGCCCACATCCGTGACGAGACAGGTTGCGGCCGGAACTTGGGCAAGACCCTCAAGATGGGCGGCGATGACTTGGGGAACAAGCACCTCGGCATCCACATGTCCTTCGAGCTTGCGCGCAGCGCCAACTCCGATCTGCGACAGCAGGTTCGCCGAGACGACGAAATCGAGATAGGGCACCTGCCGGAGAAACGAGAGCGGCTCGACAGCCTCTCCGGCAAGCAGCGCATCGAGCCCCGAAAGATCCCGCTCGATCAGCCGGATGTTCTTGAAACGCTTGACCGTGAGCCAGCTCCGCACGCTTGCCAGATGCACGAGATCGACCAGCACCACCGTATCGAAGAGCCGCGAAAGCTCGGCAACCGGCACATCGCGCAACAGTCCCGAGCCCAGCACCACCACCGTCCGCCTCTGCCGACAGGCTTCGGCCGCGCTCAGAATAGTCGCCATCGTCCGTCTCTCGTGGTCCGCCCAGTCGGCGCGACAGCGATTGGCCCGCGCCCAGAGATTGACGGAGGAGCGAATGAACGGACGATGCGCGGCCGAGGTTACGGGCCAGCTCGCGGCATAATTCAGGGCTTCGAGGATCATGGATTACCGATAGACGGAGCTGCGATGGCCGATCTCGACCACGAGTACGATGAGTTTGCCGTCCTGGATATCGCAGATGATGCGGTAGTCGCCAACTGTGTAGCGCCAATAGGCACCAAGCTTGCTGCCATGAAGCGGATCTCCAAGGCTTCGGGGGTTGTCGTGGGTAGCAAGGCGTTCTTCAAGAAACTGTTTGATGCGGCGCTGGATGACGGGATCGAGTTTCTTGATCGTTTTCTGAACGGGCTGACGATACTCAATCGTCCAGGCCACGCCAGAACTCCTCGGAACTGATGACCTTGTCCTCACCGCTCTGGATACGCCTCATGGCTTCATCGGCGGCGGCCAGATCTTGAAGGTTTTCAAGTTCCCGCTGGATCATCTGGCGCAGATACTCATCCGGCTCCGCACCGGCCTCCGACGCGTATTCGACGATCAACTGGTGCATTTCTTCCGGCATCTCGAGCGTGACGCGCTTGTTCATCGGCCCAACCTCTGGTTTCGCGCTGTAATATACCACCGCACCGGCCCATTTTCCAGCATCCGGCCTTCACCCCACCCGCCTTCGCCCTTGCCGCCAAATCCTTGATCCTCTAAGACACCGGCACCTTTTTGAAACGAGAATTCCGGTTGTCATCATGAGCGATAAGAACAAGAAGCCCCAGAAGCTGAAGGCCCGCCTGCCGCGCGGCTTCGTCGATCGCGAGGCTGCCGATATCCGCGCTGCCAACCAGATGATGGAGACCATCCGCGAGGTCTATGAGCGCTATGGTTTCGACCCGATCGAGACGCCGCTCTTCGAATACACCGATGCACTCGGCAAGTTTCTGCCCGACTCGGACCGCCCGAATGAAGGCGTCTTCTCGCTGCAGGACGATGACGAGCAATGGATGTCGCTGCGTTACGACCTGACGGCCCCGATGGCGCGTCATGTCGCGGAGAACTTCCAGGAAATCCAGCTGCCGTTCCGCACCTATCGCGCCGGCTACGTGTTTCGCAACGAGAAGCCGGGCCCGGGCCGCTTCCGCCAGTTCATGCAGTTCGACGCCGACACGGTCGGCGCGCCGGGCGTCCAGTCCGATGCCGAAATGTGCATGATGATGGCCGACACGCTGGAAGCGCTGGGCATCAAGCGCGGCGACTATGTGATCCGGGTCAACAACCGCAAGGTTTTGGATGGCGTCATGGATGCCATCGGCCTCGGCGGCGAGGAGAATGCCGGCCGTCGTTTGAATGTGCTGCGCGCCATCGACAAGCTCGATAAGTTTGGCCCTGAGGGCGTTAGGCTGCTGCTTGGAGAAGGTCGTAAGGACGAGTCAGGCGACTTCACTAAGGGTGCAGGTCTCGCCGAAGATCAAATCAACAAACTTGAGCTTTTCTACAGTGGCGTGGGTCAGAGTGCGCAGGACCTATTCAAACCTGCGACGGACGCCGCGGCGCAGGATGACCACTCGGTCGTGAATGCCGACGGCCTGACGTCCTATCCGGCAAACTCGATACAGCTTGCAGGTTATCTGGAGCTGTTCGATGCACAGCATCCGGCGCACGAGGGTTTCAAGGAACTGAAGGCAATAAGCGATCTTGTCCGGGCGGCAGGCTACGGAACCAAACGCATCCGTATGGATGTTTCCGTCGTCCGTGGCCTCGAATACTATACCGGCCCCGTCTACGAAGCTGAACTCACCTTCGACGTCACCAATGAAAAGGGTGAAAAGGTCGTCTTCGGCTCGGTCGGCGGCGGTGGTCGTTACGATGGTCTCGTCTCGCGCTTCATGGGCCAGCCGGTCCCGGCCACGGGCTTCTCGATCGGCGTCTCGCGCCTGATGACGGCGCTGAAGAACCTCGGCAAGCTCGGCCAGGATGAGGTGCTTGGCCCTGTCCTCGTCACCGTCATGGATGGCGATGTCGAGAGCATGGGCCGCTATCAGCGCTTCACGCAGCAGCTTCGCGCCGAAGGCATCCGGGCCGAAATGTACCAGGGCAACTGGAAGAAGTTCGGCAACCAGCTGAAATATGCCGACCGCCGTGGTGCTCCCATCGCCATCATCCAGGGCGGCGACGAGCGCGCGCAAGGCGTCGTCCAGATCAAGGACCTGATCGAGGGCAAGCGCCTTTCCGGCGAAATCACCGACAATACCGAATGGCGCGAGGCCCGCGTCGCGCAGGAAGTCGTGGCCGAGGCCGAGCTCGTGGGCAAGGTCAAGGAAATCCTGGCCGCTCAGGCGGAAGATCGTCGTCGGGCGAAGGGTGTCTGACGTGATGTCGGGTGGTTACCCCCCTCTGCCCTGCCGGGCATCTCCCCCACAAGGGGGGAGAGCGGGTTGGGGCCGGCCTCTTGCTCAGCCACCACTCTCCCCCCTTGTGGGGGAGATGTCACGAAGTGACAGAGGGGGGTGCAGCACCCTCTGCGGAGTTCTTTGATGCCCCTGACCGACATGCCCGATTTCGCCGGCACCATCCTGCAGGAATTCACATCCCGCGGCACGACCCGCGTGGACACGCCGGTGATCCAGCCGGCCGCGCCCTTCCTCGACATGGCGGGCGAGGACCTACGCCGCCGCATCTTCTTGACCGAGAACGAGCGCGGCGAAAGCCTGTGCCTGCGTCCGGAATTCACCATCCCCGTCTGCCTGCGCCACATCGAAACCGCGACCGGCACGCCGAAGCGCTATGCCTATCTCGGTGAAGTCTTCCGCCAGCGTCGCGAAGGACCGCAGGAGTTTTATCAGGCCGGCATCGAGGATCTCGGCGATATCGCAACTGCCGCTGCCGATGCCCGGGCGATTGCCGATAGCGTGGCGATCCTCACCCGCCTGCTGCCGACCAAAACGCTGACCGTGACCCTCGGCGACCAGTCCGTCTTCGAAGCCGTCGTGAAGGCGCTCGGCCTGCCCGCCGGTTGGCAGAAGCGTCTCATCCAGGCTTTCGGCAATCCGGTTCAGATCGACCAGCTACTGCGGACTTTGGCGACCCCGACGCCGGTGCCGGGTCTGGCGCCTGAGGTCTCGGATCTTCTGGCAAAGGGTAACCAGGAGGCCCTGATCGCCCACATCGACGCGACCATGCAGGAAACCGGCTATCTGACCAATGCGAGCCGCACGCCGGCCGAGATCGCCCGCCGCCTGAAGGAAAAGCTGGAGCTCTCCGAGACCCGCCTCGATGGCGCGGCCCTGCTTCTGCTGCGCGAATTCCTCTCGCTCGAACTGCCGCTTGCCGATGCCTCGGCCGCCCTTGCCGGCTTTGCCGATGCCGCAGGCCTGAAGCTTGGTTCAGCACTCAGCCGCTTCGACGAACGCGTGGCAGCCCTTGCCAATATCGGCACGGATCTCGCCCGCATCACCTACCGCGCCGCCTTCGGTCGTCCGCTCGATTATTACACCGGCCTCGTCTTCGAGGTGGCGGTGAAAGGCAAGCCCGCGGTGCTCGCCGGTGGCGGTCGCTTCGACCGGCTGCTCACCCTGCTCGGCGCTGAGACGCATATCCCGGCCGTTGGCTTCTCGCTCTGGCTGGATCGAATTGAGACCGAGAGGAGCGCGTCATGACCATCACAATCGGTCTGCCCTCCAAGGGCCGCATGAAGGACGATGCCTCCGCCATTTTCGAGAAAGCCGGCATGAAGATCGTCGCCGTCGGCAATGACCGCTCCTATCGCGGCCGTGTCGAAGGTTTCGACGATGTCGAGATCGCCTATCTCTCCGCTTCCGAAATCTCGCGCGAGATCGGGAATGGTACCGTCGATTTTGGCGTGACTGGCGAAGATCTGATCCGTGAAGGCCTGGCGGAAGCCGACAGCCGCGTCGAGATCGCGGCTCGCCTCGGCTTTGGCCATGCCGATGTGGTCGTGGCAGTTCCCGAGATCTGGTACGATGTCGACACCATGGCCGATCTCGGCGATGTCGCCGCCGAATTCCGCACCCGCCATGGCCGACGCCTCGCCATCGCCACCAAGTACTGGCGCCTGACGCAGCAGCATTTTTCCGGGAGCCACGGCATCCAGCTCTACCGCATTGTGGAAAGCCTCGGCGCCACCGAAGGCGCACCCGCGGCGGGCCAGGCCGACATCATCGTCGACATCACCTCGACCGGCTCGACGTTGCGCGCCAATCACCTGAAGGTCCTCTCGGATGGCGTCATCCTGCGCTCCGAGGCCTGCCTCGTCAGGGCACGCAAGCCGGAGCATGAGGGCAATGCGATGATCGGTCGGATCATCGAGGCTGTGCGCGGGGTCCTCTGAGGCGTGAGACTTCTCGTCGTGCGGTACCCCCCTCTGCCCTGCCGGGCATCTCCCCCACAAGGGGGGAGACCAATCCGCGGCTGGCGCCGCGCACTCCCTCTGCTCTCCCCCCTTGTGGGGGAGATGTCACGAAGTGACAGAGGGGGGTATGATCTGGCTCACCTATGGATTCTCGATGCGAAAAAACCCGCCGGATCGCTCCAGCGGGTTTCTTGTTGCCTTCAAGGGGCAGGGATATCAGGCAGCGACGGCTTGGGCGGAACCGCGGCGGGCGTCGATCGAGTAGGCGCCGGCGCCGACGATGGCGAGTGCGATGTAGCCGCCAGCCAGCGTGATGTTCTTCATCATCATGATCTGGTTCAGCGTGTTGATCCAGCCGAGAGCGCCTTCCGGCCAGCCTTCGATGGCAACGGTGCCGGAGTGGAAGACGAGGCCCGTGAAGACGCAGAAGAGCGCAACGGTCCAGGCGGTGATCTTGGTCTGGAAGCCGACGAGGATGAAGAGGCCAGCGACGAGTTCATAGAGACCAGCGGCATAGGCGAGCAGATCGGCAGCCGGGAAACCGGCGCCGGCGATCATGCCGGCAGTGCCGGCCGGGTCGGTCAACTTGCCGAAGCCGGACATGATGAACATGAAGGAAAGCAGGATACGAACGAGAACGAGAAGGCCGTTATTGGTGGCGGACATGGGGGAACTCCGTTGAGCGTTGACGCTGAAACCCCCATCGTTGGCGGCCTCAGTCTGTGCCGCTTAGATGCATGCTTTTTTGTCGCAGGCATAGGTTAACAGTCTTTGACTGATCGTTCACAAAAACGAAACGACATCGCCGGCCTCGTTCGGTGCTCCACTCTTCCCAGAGCACGGCGGGCTCCCTACCTCCTATGGCATCCCCCGAGCAAAAGGAGCCTCGAGCATGGCAGATCTTTCCGCGTTCCCGATCACGACCAAGTGGCCAGCCGCCAATCCAGACGTCATCCAGCTTTACTCCCTGCCGACGCCGAATGGCGTCAAGGCCTCCATTGCGCTGGAAGAAATGGGCCTGGCCTATGAACCGCATCTCGTTGATTTCGGCAGCAATGCACAGAAGAGCCCGGAATTCGTCTCGCTGAACCCAAACGGTCGCATTCCCGCATTGATCGATCCCAATGGCCCCGATGGGAAGCCGATCGGCATCTTCGAGTCCGGCGCCATTCTCATCTATCTCGCGGACAAGACCGGCAAGCTTCTGCCAAAGGAAGGAGCGGCACGTTATGCCGTGTTGCAATGGCTGATGTTCCAGATGGGCGGTGTCGGGCCGATGTTCGGCCAGTATGGCCATTTCTACAAGTTCGCCGCCGACAAGGTGGAGAACAACCCTTACCCCGCCCAGCGCTATCGTGACGAAACCCGCCGTCTGCTCGGTGTGCTGGAAGCCCAATTGGAAAAAGGGCCGTGGTTGACGGGCGAGGACTATACGATCGCCGACATCGCCACCTGGCCCTGGGTGCGTGCGCTCAAGGTCTTCTATGCCGGTGAAACCGATCTCGGCCTCGCCGACTTCCCGCGCGTGCAGGAATGGTGGACCCGTGCCGAAGCCCGGCCTGCCAGCCAGAAGGGGCTCAACATCCCGGCGCGCGGCTGATCATGTCAGGGGAGGCGTCGGTGGACGCCTTCCTTTCTCCCGGATGTCCCTGAAGAGAAACGGCGTCAGACGGGTGAAACGGAAACGGTTGTCGGCAGCTGAAACCGCGGAAAGATGAAAAGCCCGACCATGTTGCCGCCGCTGCCTTCGAAGTCGGAGGATTCCCCGATGCAGAAGACCGGCTGGCGGTGCTGGCTGCCGGTCACGATGGTGGTGGAATAGCAGAAACGCGAAGGCTGGGTGGCAGCCTGCTCGAACAGCCGCAAAATATGCCCGCGATCCGCCTGCTCATAGCAGCGCATGACGGTCAGCAGACCGCATTCGTCATTGTCGAGGCCATGCAGGACCCTGGCGTTCTCCCCAAGCTTCAATAGCCCGTTGGTGAGATCGCCCGTCCAGTCTTCGGACAGGCCAAAACGGCAGTCATGCTGCCCCAACAGGCCTTTTCCGTCCTGTTCGCTGACCCTGAAAGCGGTCGCGAGATTGGCATTTGCTATTTTGAACAAGGCTTTCCCCAAGTCGATAGCCAGAACCGGCCCACTGTCTTCCCGGCCTGCGGCAGTCACTGCCGTAGCCACCCCTTCCGGCCGGAGCCGGCATGCCCGTCCGAACGGAGCTTCGTTCCTCCGGTTGCAGCAGTGAACACACCACCGCCACCATGCATCCTCGCCCCTGATCGAGGAAGCACAGCGTAAAAGTCCATCTCAGCCAGCCTTCCGACCGACAGACCTGGACGAAGTCAATCGCCGCATATTGCTCCGGATGCATCCATGTCGCGTTGCATGGCGGCGCATTTTGCGATCCGCCAGGCGTTCATGCTTCCCCCACAAGAAGCTTGAAGAACAACACGCTAGACACGCCGGAGTTAACGCACTGGATACCATGTTTTATTTCGGCTGAAAACGGTAGATGTCTCGATTTGGCACAGAACACTCGACCAAGGTAATAAAGCTAAATATTAGGATAAAATAATATACGGAGATTACACAGCATTTTCACGCTCGTGATGGAGCAGTGCTTGCATCTCACTTCGCAGATATTGAAATATTAGAAAGTTTTTTGTCAACAGTTCAGTTGGGCATCCGCCGTCGCCATCTTTGGGTGCACGAGCACGCCAAAGAAAAAGGGCGACCCGAGGGCCGCCCTTCCAAAAGACTGAACCGGATGGCTCAGATGTCAGACCCGAAAGTCTTACATCATGTCCATGCCGCCAGTTCAGCGCGCTTGACGCGCTGAACCACTTTAAGTGATGGGCGGCTCCAATGGACCTGATTGTAAGACCTGTTGGTCTTACATCATGTCCATGCCGCCCATGCCGCCCATGCCGCCCGGCATGCCGCCAGCAGCTTCCTTCTTCGGAAGTTCGGCGATCATGGCTTCGGTGGTGATCAGCAGCGAGGCAACCGAAGCTGCATTCTGCAGAGCCGTGCGGACAACCTTGACGGGATCGACGATACCCATGGCGATCATGTCGCCGAATTCGCCGGTCTGGGCGTTGTAGCCGAAGTTTTCTTCGTTCTTGTCGAGGATCTTGCCGACGATGATCGAAGCTTCGTCACCAGCGTTGGTTGCGATCTGGCGAACCAGAGCCTGCAGCGCACGGCGAACGATGTTGATACCAGCTTCCTGGTCGTCGTTGACGCCCTTGGCGGTGATCTTCGTGGACGAACGCAGGAGAGCAGTGCCACCGCCCGGTACGATGCCTTCCTGAACGGCCGCGCGGGTCGCGTTCAGAGCGTCGTCGATGCGGTCCTTGCGCTCCTTGACTTCGATTTCGGTCGAGCCGCCGACGCGGATGACGGCAACGCCACCGGCGAGCTTGGCCAGACGCTCCTGGAGCTTCTCGCGGTCGTAGTCCGAAGTGGTTTCTTCGATCTGCGCCTTGATCTGGGCAACGCGGCCTTCGATGTCCGACTTCTGGCCGTTACCATCGACGATCGTGGTGTTTTCCTTGGTAATGGAGACCTTCTTGGCGCGGCCGAGCATGTCGAGGGTGACAGACTCGAGCTTGATGCCGAGGTCTTCCGAGATCACGGTACCACCGGTCAGGATCGCGATGTCTTCGAGCATGGCCTTGCGGCGATCGCCGAAGCCCGGAGCCTTGACGGCAGCGATCTTCAGGCCGCCACGCAGCTTGTTGACGACGAGCGTTGCAAGGGCTTCGCCTTCGACGTCTTCAGCGATGATGACGAGCGGCTTGCCGGTCTGAACGACGGCTTCGAGAACCGGCAGCATGGCCTGGAGGTTCGAGAGCTTCTTCTCGTGCAGCAGGATGAACGCGTCTTCGAGGTCAGCGACCATCTTTTCCGGGTTCGTCACGAAGTAGGGGCTCAGGTAGCCGCGATCGAACTGCATGCCTTCGACGACTTCGAGTTCGGTTTCAGCGGTCTTGGCTTCTTCGACGGTGATGACGCCTTCGTTGCCAACCTTCTGCATGGCTTCAGCAATGTCGTTACCGACCTGCGTGTCGCCGTTTGCCGAGATCGTGCCGACCTGGGCAACTTCAGCCGAGGTGGAGATCTTCTTGGCCTTGGCCTGGAGGTCCTTGACGACTTCAGCGACGGCCAGATCGATACCGCGCTTCAGGTCCATCGGGTTCATGCCGGCGGCAACGGCCTTGGCGCCTTCGCGAACGATGGCCTGGGCCAGAACGGTTGCGGTGGTGGTGCCGTCACCGGCGATGTCGTTGGTCTTCGAAGCAACTTCGCGGACCATCTGGGCGCCCATGTTTTCGAACTTGTCTTCCAGTTCGATTTCCTTGGCAACCGATACACCGTCCTTGGTGATGCGCGGAGCGCCGAAGGACTTGTCGATGATGACGTTACGACCCTTCGGGCCGAGGGTAACCTTCACGGCGTCTGCGAGGATGTCGACGCCATGCAGCATCTTTTCGCGCGCGGTGCGGCCAAACTTGATTTCTTTAGCAGCCATGTTCAAACTCCCGGGCGTCTAGCCCATTGTTGACTTGGTTAAAAAGGAAGTGGGGACCAGGCTGAGATCAGCCGATGATGCCCATGATGTCGGCTTCCTTCATGATCAGCAGGTCGACGCCGTCGAGCTTGACCTCGGTGCCGGACCACTTGCCGAACAGAACGCGGTCGCCGACCTTCACGTCGAGGGCAACCTGCTTGCCGCTTTCGTCGCGGGCGCCAGGACCAACGGCGATGACTTCGCCTTCAGCCGGCTTTTCCTTGGCGGTGTCGGGAATGATGATGCCGCCCTTGGTCTTTTCTTCGGATTCGACGCGCTTGACGACAACGCGATCGTGCAGAGGACGGAAATTGGTGCTTGCCATTGTCTAATCCCTCGATCAAATGACATTCGCGATCCCGGACGGGACCACATCGGAATTTGTTAGCACTCTCCCTCAGGGAGTGCCAGCGACGCTGAGATAAGAACAGGCTCCGAACGAGTCAAGCGTCTCGTGAAAAAAGGGAAGGTGCATGCCGGCCAAAAAAACCGACATTCACGACACCCAGGTCCTGACCGACCGCCCTGCATCCCCGACATTTTCCGAGCTCACCTCCGCCTTCGCCCGGATCGGCGTCCTCTCCTTCGGCGGTCCCGCCGCGCAGATCGCGCTGATGCACAAGATCTGCGTCGAGGAAAAGCGCTGGATCGATGAAGACCGTTATCTGCATGCCTTGAACTACTGCATGCTGCTTCCGGGCCCCGAGGCGCAACAACTTGCCACCTATATCGGCTGGCTCCTGCATGGCGTGCGCGGCGGCATTGTCGCCGGCCTGCTCTTCGTTCTACCGGGCCTGGCCGTCATCCTAGGACTGTCCGCTCTTTACGCGCTTTATCAGGAGACAAGCCTCGTCACCGGCCTCTTCTTCGGCTTGAAGGCGGCCGTGCTGGCGATTGTCGTCGAGGCTGTCATCCGCATCGGAAAGCGGGCGCTGAAGACGAGTTTTCATCGGGGACTGGCGGCCGCAGCCTTCTTCGCGCTCTTCCTGTTCTCCGTGCCGTTCCCGCTCGTTCTGCTCGCTGCTGCGCTCATCGGCTTGCTTCACGCACGAGGCGGGGAAACGTCGACGGCTGAGATATCGCCCGAGGTCGGCGCGCGTCCGCCCTTATCCAGTCAGGTGGCCACGCTCCTGTTCTGGATCGCGGTCTGGCTCGCACCTCTGCCGCTGCTGTGGTGGGCGCTGCCGGAAACCGCTCTGCCCGAAGTGCAAAGCTTCTTTTCAAAGATGGCGCTCGTCACCTTCGGCGGCGCCTATGCCGTGCTGGCCTATGTCGCTCAGGTCGCCGTCGATCATTATGCCTGGCTCAAACCCGGCGAAATGCTCGACGGCCTGGCTCTGGCCGAGACGACACCCGGACCGCTCGTCCTGGTTCTCTCCTATGTCGGCTTTCTCGCCGGCTTTCGGGAAAGCGGCGTGCTCGACCCGCTGATCGGTGGCCTGCTCGGTGGCCTGATCGCCGCCTGGGCCACCTTCATTCCGAGCTTCATCTGGATCTTCGCCGGTGCGCCCTATGTCGAGCGGCTGCGCGGCAACCGTCTCTTGAGTGCCGCGTTATCCGCTATCACCGCGGCCGTCGTCGGCGTCATCCTCAATCTGGCCGTCTGGTTCGCGCTGCATGTCTTGTTTAACCAGGTGGAGCCGGTCGATCTCGCACAGCTAGGTCCGCTGACGCTCTCCGTTCCGCAGCCGGTCTGGTCGTCGCTGGATTGGCAGGCGCTTGTCATCGCCGTCATCTCGGCCGTCCTGATCTTCCGCTTCCATATCGGCATCGGCAAGACGCTGCTCGCTGCAGGCGCGCTGGGGCTGGCAGCCCGTTTCCTTCTCTAACGCTAAAGGCAACGGCTGCCAATTTCGGGCCTCGCGACGCTTGCCCCTTGCCTTGCCGCCCGTCCTTTGCCATGTCACCGGACACACTTCGAGCAGTCAGGACAGATGATGACCCACAGCATTTCCACCCTCGGTGACGTAACCGACGCCTATGACGTCATTCTCTGCGATGTCTGGGGCGTGCTGCACAACGGCATCGACGCCTTTCCGCTCGCCGGCGAAGCGCTGACCGCCGCGCGGGAGAAGGGCCTGACGGTGGTGCTGATCACCAATTCACCCCGACCCGCGATCGGCGTGATCCCGCAGCTGCGCGCCATCGGTGTTCCTGACAGCGCCTATGACCGCATTGTCACGTCGGGCGATGTCACCCGCACGCTGATCGCCGCCGGACCGAAGAAGGTATTCCTGCTCGGGCCCGAACGCGACCTGCCGCTTTTCGACGGTCTCGACGTGGAGGTGGTCTCGAAGGAAGAGGCAGACTGCGTGGTCTGCACCGGCTTCTTCGACGACGAGGTCGAGACACCGGAAGACTACCGCGACATGCTGACGGATTTTGTCGCCCGGAAGGTGCCGCTGATCTGCGCCAATCCGGATCTGGTCGTCGAGCGCGGTCACCGCATCATCCCCTGCGCCGGCGCTGTTGCCGCATTTTACACAGCACTCGGCGGCGAGACCCGCATCGCCGGCAAGCCGCATGCACCGATCTACGCCGCAACGCTGGCGGCGGCAAAGGAAGCCCGCGGCGACTTCGACAAGGCCCGCGTGCTCGCCATCGGCGATGGCATGCCGACCGACGTCAAGGGTGCCGTCGATGCCGGCCTCGACCTTCTCTACATCTCCGGCGGCATCCACGCTGCGGATTACACGGCAAACGGCCTGACCGACGAGGGCAAGCTGCATGTCTTCCTCGATCGCGAGAAGGTCGCGCCGCAATACTGGATGCACAGGCTGGCATGAGGCGCATGCTGAGATGACCATCTTTCACCGCAATGAAAAGAAGGAACCGCTGCCCGCAGCCCTGCGCGGCGGCGTGGTGGCGATCGGCAATTTTGATGGCGTGCATCGTGGCCACCAGGCCGTGTTGAAGCGCGCGCTGGAGCGGGCCGAAACGCTCGGGGTGCCCGCTCTGGTGCTGACCTTCGAGCCCCATCCGCGCACCGTCTTCAATCCGGACAAGCCGGTCTTCAGGCTCACCCCGCCATCCTTGCGCGCCCGCATCCTTCAGGCCATGGGCTTCCATTCGGTCATCGAATACCCCTTCGACCGGGAATTTTCGCAGCGCTCGGCCGAGGATTTCGTCCAGTCGATCCTGGGCGACTGGCTCGGCGCCAAGGAGGTCGTGACCGGCTTCGATTTCCATTTCGGCAAGGGAAGGGAAGGCGGTCCCGCCTATCTCATGCAGGCCGGAAGCCGCCACGGCTTCGGCGTCAGCCTCGTCGATGCCTTTCGCGATGAAGGCGCCGAAGTCATTTCCTCGAGCCGCATTCGTGGCCTGATCGCAGACGGCGACGTTGCCCAGGCCGCCGGTCTCCTCGGCTATCGCTACACGGTCGAAGCGGAGATCATGAAGGGCCAGCAGCTCGGCCGCACGCTGGGCTTCCCCACCGCCAACATGCATCTGCCGCCGGAAGCAACCTTGCGTCCCGGTATCTATGCCGTCCGCTTCCGCCGGATCGATGGCATCATCCGCGATGGCGTCGCCAGTTTCGGCTATCGTCCGACCGTCACCAGCAATGGCGATCCATGGCTGGAAACCTTCGTCTTCGATTTCTCCGGCGATCTCTACGGCGAAACCTGCTCCGTCTCGCTCTTCGGATTCCTGCGCGACGAATGGAAGTTCGACGGGCTGGATCCGCTCGTCGCCCAGATCCACAAGGATGCGGAGGAGGCGAGGGCGCTGCTCTCCGGCGTCAAGCCGCTCGGCCCGCTGGACGCTGCGATTACCTTCTGAGGTAACACTCCGCCGTCATCGATGTGAGTTGCCCATCCGCTCAGCGTCACATATGCATGGTCATATGTAAGATCGGCCCGTGACCCGGCGGGCGACGCTGGAGACTGACTTGACCGAATTCACCCCCTTGATGTCTTTCGCCGGAGGCCTGCTGATCGGCTTCTCGGCACTTCTCCTGATGCTGACTTGGGGCCGCATCGCCGGCATGACCGCGATCATCGGCGGCATCCTGCCGCCGCTCGGCGCCGACTGGTCCTGGAAAGCCGCTTTCCTCGCCGGCGCGATCCTGGCGCCGCTCGCTCTATCGGTCGGCGGCTACGAGGTCGACTATTCGGTACCGGTCTCCACCACCGCCCTGATCATCGGCGGCCTGATTGCCGGCATCGGTGTCACCTTCGGTTCCGGCTGCACCTCCGGCCATGGCATCTGCGGCATGGCGCGCCTCTCGCGCCGCTCGATGGCCGCAACCGCCACCTTCATGGCCTTCGCGATCGTCACCGTCTTCCTCATCCGTCATGTCTTCGGGGTCTCGATCTGATGCGGTTCCTCATCGTTTTCTTCATTGGCGCCCTGTTCGGGACCGGCATCGTTCTCTCGGGCATGGCAAACCCCGCCAAGGTCCTCAACTTCTTCGACCTCGCCGGCAGCTTCGATCCGAGCCTCGCCTTTGTCATGGCCGGCGCTTTGTCGATTGCAGCACCCGGCTACGCGCTCCTTTTCCGCAGCCGGCAAAAGCCGCTCTTCGATGCGACCTTCCGCCTGCCCAAGGCGAACGACATCGACGCGAAGCTGATCGGCGGCTCCGCCGTCTTCGGAATCGGCTGGGGCATTGCCGGCTTCTGCCCGGGTGCATCGATCCCCGCACTCGGCCTCGGCCATGCGTCGGCGGCGATCTTCGTTGCGGCCCTGCTCATCGGCATCCTGATCGCCCGGCGCCTCGCCAAGGCGGATTTCTTCGCCGACCTTTCACGCTCGGGCTGAGCGCCGCCTGCGGGCAACGCCGGCCATCACCGCTTGACGCCTCGGCCGCATTGCCGCCTAGTGCGACCAGCACATCAGTTGAGACAGCCCGAAAGGCAACCCATGGCCACGACGCCGCGCAGACCCGCCAATCCGAAGGATGCCGCCGAGGCTCTGTTCAAGCCCGCGAAGAAGCCCGCAGCCCCGGTGGTCGAGCGCCGCGCGCCGCCGCAGGTTAAGGAACTGGTCTCGATCAAGCTCGACAGCGCGATCCTCGAACACTTCCAGAAGGACGGCCCCGGCTGGCAGGACCGCATCAACGACGCCCTGCGTGCGGTCGTCGAGGCGGAGAGCAGCGAGTAGGAAGCCACGCACGGCGCTCCATCTTGCCCCTTCCTTTCGGAACGAAAAACCCCTAAAGAACGCGGCGACATGACGTATCTTTCGGCGGCCCGGATCATTCGAATTATTGGCCCGGCCCTCCCGGTGGCTTGAAGAGCTGCGGGAAGGTCCGGGTTTTTTGGCGTGAGGTCTGTAGCCTGACGCCCGCTTGCCGCCACTCCAAGACGCAAATTCCGCGACCCCGAGGTCGCCCCATCCGATGGCTGATTCATGACCGATACCCCTGAAAAGATCGATTACTCCAAGACCCTCTATCTGCCCGAGACCGAATTCCCGATGCGCGCCGGCCTTCCCCAGAAGGAGCCGGAAATGGCGGCGAAGTGGAAACAGATGGGTCTTTACAAGAAGCTGCGCGCCTCCGCCGCCGGCCGCGACAAGTTCGTCCTGCATGACGGCCCGCCCTATGCCAACGGCAACATCCATATCGGCCACGCGCTGAACAAGGTGCTGAAGGACGTCATCACCCGCTCCTTCCAGATGCGCGGCTTCGATAGCAACTACGTGCCCGGCTGGGACTGCCATGGCCTGCCGATCGAGTGGAAGATCGAGGAAGCCTATCGCGCCAAGGGCAAGGACAAGAACGAAGTTCCGATCAACGAATTCCGCCAGGAATGCCGTGACTTCGCGCAGGGCTGGATCAACATCCAGGCGGAAGAATTCCGCCGCCTCGGCATCGAGGGCGACTTCGACAATCCCTACACCACCATGGCATTCCATTCGGAAGCCCGCATCGCCGGCGAACTGCTGAAGATCGCCATGAGCGGCCAGCTCTATCGCGGCTCCAAGCCGATCATGTGGTCGGTCGTCGAGCGCACGGCGCTTGCCGAAGCCGAAGTGGAATATGCCGAGGTCGAGAGCGACACGATCTGGGTGAAGTTCCCGGTGGTGGAAGGCGCAGATGAATTGAAGTCTGCCTCCGTCGTCATCTGGACGACCACCCCTTGGACCATCCCGGGCAACCGCGCGATCTCCTACTCCTCGAAGATCGAATACGGTCTCTACGAGATCACGGAAGCCACCAACGACTTCGGCCCGCAGCCGGGCGAAAAGCTGATCTTCGCCAAGCGCCTCGCCGAAGATGCATCCACCAAAGCCAAGGTGACCTTCAAGCTCGTCCGTGATGTGACCGCGGCCGAACTCGGCGCGATCACCTGCGCGCACCCGCTGGCAAGTCTTGGCTACACCTTTGCCGTCCCGATGCTCGACGGCGACCACGTGACCGACGACGCCGGTACGGGTTTCGTCCACACCGCCCCATCCCACGGTCGCGAAGACTTTGAAGCCTGGATGGCGAATGTCCGCGCGCTCGAAGCCCGTGGCATCGACGTGAAGATCCCGTTCCCGGTCGACGATGCCGGTTTCTACACCGAAGACGCCCCCGGTTTCGGCCCCTCGGCCGAAGGCGGCGCTGCTCGCGTTCTCGACGACAACGGCAAGAAGGGCGACGCCAACAAGCGGGTCATGGATGCGCTGATCAAGGCGAACAACCTCTTCGCCCGTGGCCGCATCAAGCACGAATACCCGCATTCCTGGCGTTCCAAGAAGCCGGTCATCTTCCGCAACACGCCGCAGTGGTTCGTCTACATGGACAAGGAACTCGGCGACGGCACGACGCTGCGCACCCGTGCGCTGTCCGCCATCGACCAGACCCGTTTCGTCCCGGCCGGCGGCCAGAACCGTCTGCGTGCGATGATCGAGCAGCGTCCGGACTGGGTGCTCTCGCGTCAGCGCGCCTGGGGCGTGCCGATCTGCGTCTTCGCCGATGCCGAAGGCAATGTGCTGAAGGATGAGAAGGTCAACGCCCGCATCCTCGAAGCCTTCGAGAAGGAAGGGGCAGACGCCTGGTTCGCCGAAGGCGCCAAGGACCGTTTCCTCGCCGGCGAGCATGATGGCGAGAAGTGGCAGATGGTCACCGACATCCTCGACGTCTGGTTCGATTCAGGCTCGACCCATACCTTCACGCTGGAAGATCGCCCGGATCTCAAGTGGCCGGCCGATGTCTATCTGGAAGGTTCCGACCAGCATCGCGGCTGGTTCCATTCGTCGCTGCTTGAAAGCTGCGCCACCCGCGGCCGCGCGCCCTATAACGCCGTCATCACCCATGGCTTCACCATGGCAGAAGACGGTCGCAAGATGTCGAAGTCGCTCGGCAACACCGTGACGCCGCAGGACGTGATGAAGGAATCCGGAGCCGATATCCTGCGCCTCTGGGTCATGTCGACCGACTATGCCGAAGACCAGCGCCTCGGCAAGACGATCATCCAGACCAACATCGACGCCTACCGCAAGATCCGCAACACGATCCGCTGGATGCTCGGCACGCTCGCCCACGACAAGGGCGAGGAGATCGCCTATGCCGACCTGCCGGAACTCGAAAAGCTGATGCTGCATCGTCTGGCCGAACTCGACCAGCTGGTCCGCAAGTCCTACGATGAATTCGACTTCAAGCGCATCGTCCGCGCGCTTTCGGACTTCGCCAATGTCGAACTCTCGGCCTTCTACTTCGACATCCGCAAGGACACGCTCTACTGCGACGCGCCGTCCAGCCTGAAGCGCCGTTCGGCGCTCTTCGTCATCCGCAAGCTCTTCGATTGCCTGGTCCTGTGGTTCGCGCCGATGATGCCCTTCACCACGGAAGAGGCCTGGCTCTCTCGTGACCCGAAGGCGGAGTCGGTCCATCTCGAGCAGTTCCCGGTGATCCCGGCCAACTGGTCGAACGAGGCGGTCGCCGATAAGTGGAAAAAGGTCCGCACTGTGCGCCGCGCCGTCACCGGCGCGCTCGAAATCGAGCGCAAGGAAAAGCGCATCGGCTCCTCGCTGGAAGCCGCTCCGATCGTCCATGTCGCCGATGCGGAGCTCCTGAAGGCACTCGACGGTCTCGACTTCGCCGAAATCTGCATCACCTCGGACATTGAGGTCGTGTCGGGCGAAGGCCCGGCGGAAGCCTTCCGTCTCGACGATGGCACCAAGGTCGCGGTCGAGCCGAAGCTCGCCGAAGGCACGAAATGCGCCCGCTCATGGAAGATCACCAAGGATGTCGGCTCCGATCCGGACTATCCCGACGTTTCCGCCCGCGATGCCCAGGCGCTGCGTGAACTCGCGGCACTCGGATAAGGAAATGTGACCGGATGATTTGCGCTTTTGCGGGTCATCCGGTAAAACTGCCTGAAATTGGCCGAATTCGACCGGCAGGGCTGGTCGCGAGTATTCGGCACGACTGATGTAACTGCGGCGAGGCTGGTAGGCATTCATGAATTCGGCATATCTGTTCAGAGTTGGCCTCGGTCTGGTTGGCCTTTTCGGCGTCACGGCCAGCCTGTCCGGCTGCGTCGGCAGCCCGACCTACGGCACTGACAAGACGGCAATGGAGCAGCTGGTGGATGACGTCGGCTCGGCCGTGTCGATCGCCCCGCGCGAAGCTGCCAACAAGGACACGAAGTACAACCCGCGTCCGGATCTCGTGCTGCCGCCGGGTGGCACCCAGACGGCTGCCCTCGTTGCGCCGCAGGCTTCCGTCGCAAGCCGCGAAAACAATCCGGAATGGGTGGAATCGCCGGAAGAGGCACGTGAACGCCTCGTCGCCGAAGCCGACGCCAATGCGAACAACCCGCGCTACCGTTCGCCGCTGCTTGCCGGCTACGGCACGGCAGGCACCATGACCGAGACCCAGAAGTGGCAGGCCTTCCGCGAGGCACGCCAGCTGCAGAAGGGCGCCTATCTCGACCAGCGCCGTCTTCTCTCCGATCCGCCGGCCGAATATCGCCAGACCCAGGACGTCGCTCTAACCGACCTGGGCGAGCCGGAAGCCAAGAAGGAAAAGCGTCGCAAGAAGGAAGCCAAGGCTGCCCAGCAGACCAGCTCCTGGTGGATGCCTTTCCAGTAAACCTTTTATCGATATCGTGAATTCCGGGGCAGGGCGGCAACGACCTGCCCTTTTGCTTGAGGTCGTCAGATGAACTTCACCATTCGCCCCGCCACGCCGGAAGATGCCGCCGTCATCCTCGGCTTCATCATCGAACTCGCCGTCTATGAAAAGGCGGGCCATGAGGTCGAGGCAACCGAGGAGACGGTCCGATCCTCGATCTTCGGCGAAGGCTCGGTGACGGATGCGGTAATCCTGGAGGCCGATGACAAGCCGGCCGGCTTTGCCGTCTGGTTCTACAGCTATTCTACCTGGCAGGCGAAGAACGGGCTTTATCTGGAGGACCTCTACGTCTCGCCCGACTTCCGCGGCTCCGGCGCCGGAAAGCTGCTTCTCAAACATCTCGCACGTGTGGCGGTGGAAAAGGGATGCGGCCGCTTCGAGTGGAGCGTGCTCGATTGGAACGAGCCGGCCATCCGCGTCTATGACGCCGTCGGTGCCGAGCCGCAGAACGAATGGATCCGCTACCGATTGGCCGGCCAGAAGCTCAAGGATTTCGCCGGCATCGCATGAGGCGGCTTGAAGGCCGCCCTTTTACTCTTCGTTTTCCACCGTGCGGGCGACAAGCGCCATGTGCAGCGCCTGGAGCGCCGGGCCGATGAAGGAAACCCAAAGCAGCGCCATGTTGCGCTCCGCGTGGTCATGCCGAGACAGCACGAAGATCAGGCCGATGATCGTCAGCATCAGGACGGGCGTCGTCGCGATCGCGAGAAGCCGCGGCGCCCGCCAGTTTACGGTGCCATCGGCCGACCATTGCATCGGCAGACGGTCGCTATGCGGCGCGACGTTGCGATAGGCCCAGAAGGCAATGGCAGCCATGCCGGCAATCGACAGCGTGAGCACAACAAAGATCATCAATCCCTCCGATCCTGGAAGAAGGCCCTGAGCATTTCGGCCGCTTCGCTTTCGCGAATGCCGGAATAGACATCCGGCGCGTGATGGCAGGTGGACTGCGCAAAGAAGCGGACACCATTTTCGACCGCACCACCTTTGACATCGCCGGCAGCATAATAGAGTCGCCTCATCCGGGCAAAGGAGATTGCCGCCGCACACATGGTGCAGGGTTCGAGCGTCACATAGAGATCGGCATCAACAAGCCGTTCGTCGCCCACGGCAGACGCGGCACGTCGGATGGCGAGGATCTCGGCATGGGCGGTCACGTCGTTGAGGGCCCGTGTCTCGTTGCCGGCCCGACCGAGGATCCGTCCGTCGCGCACAACCACGGCCCCGATCGGAACCTCGCCACGCTCGCCGGCCGCACGCGCCTCCTCGAAGGCCGCCTCCATGAAGCCGTTTGTCTTCTCCATGCCTGAACTTTCCACTTAACCAGAGCCGCGCGACCTGATACGACAGCCCAAACCACAGGCAAACAGCAAATGACATTCAAAGACAAGTCCAGGCGTCCGGGGGCGAAGTCCTCCGACCGCGGCGGCAAGCCGCAAACCCGAAAGCCGTCCGCAGCCTCAGCAGACAAGCCCGCGTCGAAGCCCGCCCGCGCGCCCCGCGCCGAGGCGCCGGCCGGCGACGAGGCCATGAAGCCCGAGCGCATCTCCAAGCTGCTCGCGCGTGCCGGCGTCGCATCCCGTCGCGACATCGAGCGCATGATCATGGAAGGCCGCGTTTCCGTGAACGGCAAGGTGCTCGAAACACCGGTGCTGAACGCAACGCTCGCCGACAAGATCGAGGTCGACGGCCAGCCGATCCGCGGCATCGAACGCACCCGCCTGTGGCTCTACCACAAGCCGGCCGGCCTGGTGACGACCAATTCCGATCCGGAAGGCCGTCCGACCGTATTCGAGAACCTGCCGGAAGAACTGCCGCGGGTCATGTCGATCGGCCGTCTCGACATCAACACCGAGGGTCTGCTGCTGCTCACCAATGACGGTGGTCTTGCCCGTGTCCTGGAATTGCCTACGACCGGCTGGCTGCGGCGTTATCGCGTGCGCGCCTATGGCGATATCGACCAGCCGGCGCTCGATGCGCTGAAGGAAGGCATCGCCGTTGATGGCGTGCTCTACGGTGCGATCGATGCGACGCTCGACCGCAAGCAGGGCCACAATGCCTGGATCACCATGGGCCTGCGTGAAGGCAAGAACCGCGAGATCAAGAACGTGCTCGGCGCGCTCGGCCTCGAGGTCAACCGCCTGATCCGCATCTCCTATGGCCCGTTCCAGCTCGGCGATCTGCCGGAAGGCCAGGTGGTGGAAGTGCGCGGCCGCATGCTGCGTGACCAGCTTGGTCCCCGCCTGATCGAGGAATCCAAGGCCAATTTCGACGCGCCGATCTACAGCCATGGCACGGAGACGGACGAGGAGGACGCTGCAGCGCCGGCCAAGAAGTCCGGCCGCGAGCCGAAGGCCGACTGGGGTCGCGACGAGCGCTCTTTCGAGAAGAAGCGCTCTGGCCCGAAGGATCGGGGAGACAAGGGTGACCGCCGCGAGCGGGCGCTCGGCCGTCTCGATACCCGCCGCGACGATGGCAATTCTGGCGACAAGTTTGCCGACAAGCCGAAGCGGCCCGCTGGCAACACCAAGGGCAGGACGGCAAATGTCTGGATGGCCCCGGGTGCCCGGCCGCTCGGCGAAAAGGCGGCCGCTGCCGCTGCCCGCCGCAAGCCTGATCCGCGCGGCGCAAAAACCGCCGATCGTTTCGACGACAGGCCGACCTCGACCGTCAAGATCACCCGTGCCCGCGACGAAGAGGGTGATTGGATCCGCGCCGATGGACCGGATCAGAAATCGGGTGCACGCGAAGGCGGCCGTGGCGGAAAGCCCGGCGGTTTCGGTGCCCGTCCCGCCCGCCGGGAGGGAGACGACCGTGCTCCCCGCCGTGACTTCGGCGACCGTGCCGAGCGCGCTCCCCGTCGAGACGCAGAAGATCGCGGACCGCGTCGAGAGTTCTCCGATCGTGGTCCCAAGCGCGATTTCGGTGATCGCCCCGCACGAGGTGATCGCCCGCGTGACGACCGGCCCCGGGATGACAGGCCACGCGATGACAGGCCTCGCGGCGAGCGCCCCTTCGGTGACAAGCCGCGCGGTGGCAAGCCCTTTGGTGACAAGCCAGCCGGCAAGTCCTTCGGTGGCAAGCCTTCAGGCAAGCCGGGTGGAAAGTCCTTTGGTGGCAAGCCAGGCGGCAAGAGCTTCGGTGGCAAGCCGGGTGGCCGTCCTGCAGGTGGCCCGCGCTCCGGTGGTCCGGGGGCTAAGCCTTCCGGCAGCCGCGGTGGCGCGCCCAAGGGCAAGAGGTAAGCCGGCATGCGCATCGTCGGCGGAGAATTCCGTGGCCGGACGCTGGCCACGCCGAAGTCGAATGACATCCGGCCGACCATCGACCGGACGCGCGAAAGCCTGTTCAACATCCTCGCGCATGCCCATCCGGGCGTGCTCGAAGGCACCCGCATCCTCGATCTCTTCGCCGGCACCGGTGCCGTCGGCATCGAGGCTCTGTCGCGCGGCTGCAAGTCGGCGCTCTTCGTCGAAAACAGTGTCGAGGGCCGCAGCCTTCTCTGGGAAAACATCGATGCGCTCGGCCTGCATGGCCGCGCCCGCATCCTGAGGCGCGACGCGACCAATCTCGGGCCGGCCAACAACATCGAGCCCTTCGAGCTTCTCTTCGCCGATCCGCCTTACGGCAAGGGCCTTGGCGAAAAGGCGTTGCTTGCGGCGCATCAGGGTGGCTGGCTGGCCAAGGATGCGCTGGTAATCCTTGAAGAACGCAGTGATGTGCAGGTCTCCGTCGACCCGGTTTTCGCCTTTGTCGAAGAGCGGACCTTTGGTGACACGAAAATGTACTTCTTTTCCTATAGGCCGTCCTGATCCCGTCAGTGGAGAAAGACTGAGTCTATGGATCTTGTCGCCGAAACCCCCATCCCCTCCAATCCCGTGAAAGCCGATCCGACGATCGGCGTGGCGCTCGGGGCAGGGGGTGCCCGCGGCTTTGCGCATATTCCGGTGCTCGAAGTCTTCGATGAACTCGGCATCAAGCCGGCGCTGATTGCCGGCTCCTCGATGGGCGCGATCCTGGGAGCCGGTTATGCCGCCGGCATGAGCGGCCGTGACATCCGGGACTACACGCTCTCCCTGGCCGACAATCGCGGTCTCGTCCTCAACCGCTTCTGGAGCCTGCGCCCCGCCAGCATCCGTGCGCTGGGCGGCTTTCGTCTCGGGCAGTTCAACCTGCCGCGCCTGTTGCGCGCCTTCCTGCCGCCGCAGATCCCGGAAACCTTTGCCGAACTCGGCCTCCCCCTGACCGTCATCGCGACTGACTATTATGGCCAGTGCGAACTGGTGCGCAGCGAGGGCGATCTCTATGAAGCGCTGTCGGCCTCCGCAGCCATTCCAGCCCTGTTTGCGCCCGTCACCATCGACGGTCGATTGATGATCGACGGTGGCATCTTCAACCCGGTGCCCTACGACCATCTGGTCGGCAAGGTCGACATCATGATCGCCGTCGATGTGATTGGCGCGCCGGAGGGCGACGGCTCACTGGTTCCCAACCGCATCGACAGCCTGTTCGGCGCCTCGCAGCTGATGATGCAGTCGCATATCGCGCTGAAGATGAAGATCTGCCAGCCCGACATCTATCTGCGCCCCGACGTCAACAGCTACAAGGTGTTGGACTTCTTCAAGGCGCGGCAGATCCTGGAGATCTGCGATCGCCTCAAGGATCCGCTGAAGCGCGACATCGCCGCGCGCATGGAAGACTTCGTCCGTCGCTAGCGATCAGGCGGCCGGAACTTCTCGTTCCTCCTCGACCGCCTGGATCGCCTTTTTCGGCTTGACCAGCGGCTCGGGCTTCACCGGGCGTTTGTGGATCAGTTCGCGGCCCGCGAGGATCCCCTCCTGCGCCTGAAGCTTCAGCCGTTCTTCGTCGCGGCGGCGAATGTCTTCACCGATCGTATAGGCCTCGTCTTCCGAGGCGCCGAGCCCCTCCAGCGTGCGCCGACCGAAGAGCAGGCCGGACTCGAAGGTCTCGCGCAGCTCGTGTTCCACGTCTTTGGCCCGAAGCTCAAGGCTGTGAACCCGGTCATAGGAGCGCACGAAGAGACGCACATCCGGATATTCCGAGCGAATGAGGTCGACGATCTTGTCGGTGATCTCCTTCTTGTGCGTGCAGACAGCGACGATCTTGGCTTTCTCGATCCCGGCGGCCCGCAGCATGTCGAGGCGCGTGCCATCGCCGAAATAGATCCTAAACCCGAAGGTTGCCGCCTGCCGGATACGGTCCGGGCTATCGTCGAGGATGGTCACGTCCCGGCCGCTTGCCAAGAGGATCTGCGCGGCAATCTGGCCAAAGCGCGAGAAGCCGATCATCAGGACGTCCGAACCCGCACCCTCGAAGTCTTCGTCCATCTCCTCCTTCTCGGTCGCGTCGCGCGACAGCAGCCGCTGGCCGATCAGCGCGGTGAGCGGCGTCAGCGCCATTGAGAGCGTCACGATCGAGATGAGCAGCGAGGACTGCGCGCCGGAGAACAGGCCGGCTGCGGCTGCGGTGGTAAAGAGTACGAAGCCGAACTCGCCGCCCTGCGGCAGCAACATGCCGATCCGGATGGCGTCATTATGCGTGGAGCCGGCAATCCGGCAGATTGCATAGATGATCAACGCCTTCACCGCCATGAGGACGGGCACGGCGATCACGATCAGCAACAGGTTGTCGACGATGACCTGCAGCTCCATCGACAGGCCGACCGCGATGAAGAAGAGCGCCAGCAGAAGCCCGCGGAACGGCTCGATATCGGCCTCCAGTTCATGGCGATAGGAGGATTCCGCGAGCATCACGCCGGCAAGGAAGGCGCCCATGGCCATGGAGAGACCTGCCACCTGCATGAGATAGGCCGATCCCAGCACGACGAAGAGGGCAGCGGCAATCATGACTTCCCGCGCCCCCGTCCGGGCAATGATCTGGAACATGGGCGTCAGCAGATACCGGCCCGCCAGGATCATGGCGATCACCGCACCCACGGCAATCCCCACCTCCAGGATCGGCGACTGCTGTGCCTCACCGCCTTGCGAGCCCAGAACCGACACCATGGCCAGAAGCGGCACGATTGCGAGATCCTGGAACAGCAGGATCGAAAAAGACCGCTGGCCATAGCGGCTGTTCATGTCGCCATAGTCTTCAAGCAACTGCAGCGCAAAGGCGGTGGAGGAGAGCGCGAGGCCGAAGCCCGCAACCAGTGCCCCTCGCCAGTCGAGAAGGCCGGCGGCATAGACCAGGCCCGTCAGGGCCAATCCTGTGAGCACGACCTGGCTCGTCCCGAGCCCGAAGATGTCGCGTCGCATGGTCCACAATCGGCTGGGTTTGAGCTCCAGTCCGATAATGAAGAGCAGCAGCACCACGCCGAGTTCGGCGACCGCCAGGATCTCGCCGGAGCCGCCGATCAGATGCAGCACGGGGCCGATCACGACGCCGGCGGCAAGGTAGCCGAGAACGGTGCCAAGCCCCAGTTTGCGGAAGATCGGCGCTGCGATCACGGCGCCGCCGAGCAGCAACAGGGGTTGGGTGAAAAGAGCTTCGCTTGCGCCTGCCAATGCCATTCTCCTCGTCCGCCGGCATAAGCCGCGCTTGCTCGCCCGGTGCCATGCCGGGCTCGTGATCGGAAAACCCCGAACCGCCCTTGATGCACCTTGTGTTGCACAATAAATGGAGCGGGAAGGAAAGGCCAACCCATGCCCAATCAAATCGATTCCGCCAATCTCCTCGAACGCGCAGAGCAGCTTGTGGACCTCGCCATGAAGGCCGGTGCCGACAAGGCGGATGCCGTGGTCGTCCGCTCCCGGTCCAAGGGCGTCAGCGTCCGGCTCGGCAAGGTCGAGTCGACCGAGGCCTCCGAAAGCGACGACTTTTCACTGCGGGTTTTCGTCGGTCGCCAGGTTGCCAGCGTCTCGGCCAATCCGGGCTTCGATCTGAAGGCACTGGCCGAGCGGGCCGTGGCCATGGCCAAGGTATCGCCCGAAGATCCCTTCGCCGGCCTTGCCGACGAGAGCGAGCTTGCGCGCGACATTCCCGACCTAAAGCTCTTCGATGACACGGATGTCTCAAGTGACGAGTTGCGCGAAAGCGCGCTCGCCATGGAAGAGGCCGCCCGGTCGGTGAACGGCGTCAGCAATTCGCTGGGTGCCGGCGCCTCCGCCGGCATGGGCGGTCTGGTGCTCGTCACCTCCCACGGTTTCTCCGGCAGCTATGCCGGCTCGCGTTTCTCCCGCTCCGTCGGCGTCATTGCCGGTGAGGGCACCAAGATGGAGCGCGACCACGACTTTGACAGCCGCCTCTACTTCGCCGAGCTCGACAGCCCGGAAGAGATCGGTCGCCGCGCCGCCGAGCGTGCGATCCGTCGATTGAACCCGCGCCAGGTCCCGACCGCCTCCAACCTGACCGTCGTCTTCGACCCTCGCATCGCCCGCGGTTTCGTCGGTACGATCGCCGGAGCGATCAACGGGTCTTCGGTCGCCCGCAAGACCTCCTTCCTGCGCGACAAGATGGGCCAGCAGGTGTTGAAAGCCGGCCTCAGCATCACCGATGATCCGCTGAAGGTGCGCGGCTCCTCCTCACGGCCCTTTGACGGGGAAGGCGTCTCCGGCACGCCACTCACCATGATCGAGGACGGTGTGCTGAAACACTGGTTCCTCTCCTCTTCCGTTGCCCGGGAATTGGGTCTGAAGACCAATGGCCGCGGCGTGCGTGGCGGCACCTCGGTCTCGCCATCCTCCACCAATCTCGCATTGGAGCCGGGCGACATCTCGCCGGAGGAATTGATCCGCAGCGTCGGCACCGGGCTCTATGTCACCGACATGATCGGCAGTGGCGTCGACATGATCACCGGTGAGTATAGCCGCGGCGCGAGCGGCTTCTGGATCGAAAACGGCGAATTGACCTACCCGGTCTCCGAGATCACGCTGGCGTCCAACTTGAAGCAGATGTTCATGCGGATCACGCCGGCCAACGACATCGACCGGAAGTTCGGCGTCGCCGCGCCCACGCTTGCCATTGAGGGCATGACCCTTGCCGGACTCTGATCGACAGACACCGCCCGGTCCGCGCTTCGACTGGCAGGCGGATCTGAGGCTGATAACCGAAGCCGCGCGCGAGGCCGGCAAGGTGGCCATGGCCCATTTCGGCCAGTCGCCGGAAGTGTGGTGGAAGAACGAGGGCCGCTCGCCGGTCAGCGCGGCCGATTATGCGGCCAACCGGATCCTTGAAGAAATCCTTCGCCACGCCCGCCCGAATTACGGCTGGCTTTCGGAAGAGACGGATGACGATCCGGCGCGCCTCTCCTGCGATACTCTCTTTGTCATCGATCCGATCGACGGTACCCGTGCCTTTCTTGCCGGCAAGGATACGTGGTGCGTCTCGGTTGCCGTGGTCTACAAGGGAGCGCCGGTGGCCGGCATTCTGGTGGCGCCATCGCTCGGGGAAGAATTTACCGCAACGATCGATGGTCCTGCCCGTCGCAATGGCCAGGACATTGCGGTTTCCACGGCCGGGATCGAAGACAGCCTGAAACTCGCCTCCGCGCAGGACATGGTTGCAAGCTTCAGCCCGGTCCTCAGGCCCCGGATCGAGCGGGTGGAGCATATCCCCTCGCTCGCCTACCGACTGGCGCTGGTCGCCGACGGGCGCATCGACGCGACGCTCGTCAAGAAGAGCTCGCATGACTGGGATCTCGCCGCAGCCGATCTGATCCTTGCCCGCGCCGGTGGCGGGATCACAGATCTCGACGGGCAGCCCCTGGTATACAATCGGGAAGAGGTCACCCACCCGGTGCTCTGCGCAGCATCGGCCGAGCTTCTTCCGGCATTGCTGAAGAACATCTCCCGAATTCCTCGGAGTTGACCTTTGGGGCGAAATCGCGCAGATGGTTCCCCACAGACTAGGAATAAGAAAAGGCCGCAAACATGACGGAAACCAACGAAAACAAGCAGCTTCTCCATCTGGTTTTTGGCGGTGAATTGTCGAGCCTGGAAGAGGTCCAGTTTCGCGATCTGAATGCCCTCGACATCGTCGGCATCTTCCCCGATTACGCCAGCGCGCTCGTCGCCTGGAAGGCGAAGGCTCAGGCCACGGTCGACAATGCGCATATGCGTTATTTCATCGTTCACATGCACCGACTGTTGAACCCTTCGGATAAGTGAACCAGGGGTCGGCGGTGCTCCCAAAACCGCCGTTCACGACCCGAAAGGGTCACGTTTTGAACTCAGTCTTCTTGCATCTCTAGTGTGCGTAGCGCCGCCTCCGAAAAGGGCTGAATGGCATTGTCGATGAAGATGAGCAGGTTCGATCGATGGCACTGAGCGATGGCCTAGCCTCCTTCGCCTTGACATCCTACGGCTGGCTGGGCCTCGCCGCCTACCCGCTGTCTCGGCCCCTGCTTGCCTATCGCGCAGCCAAGGGCAAGGAAGACCGGGCCCGCCGTGCGGAGCGCTTTGGCCATGCAAGTCTCGCAAGACCCGTCGGACCGCTTGTCTGGATCCATGCCGCGAGCGTCGGCGAAACCACCGCCGTCATGTCGCTGATGCGGGAACTGCGCCGCCGCGACATTCATGTGCTGCTGACCACCGGCACCGTGACCTCGGCGGAAGTTGCGAAAAACCGTCTCGGCGACATGGTCCTGCACCAATATGTGCCGCTCGACCTCCTGCCGTCGATCCGCCGCTTCCTCGATTACTGGCAGCCGGATGTCGCGATTGGTGTGGAGTCCGAGATCTGGCCGACGACGCTTGCGGAACTGCATCGCCGGCATATCCCGCAGATCCTCGTCAATGCCCGCATGTCCGATCGCTCCTTCGATCGCTGGAAACGGCATTCCTCGATTGCAGAAACCCTGTTCGGCAAGCTCGCGCTGGTGATCGCCCAGTCCGATCTCGACGCGGAGCGCTTCCGGGATCTCGGCGCCTGGCCGGTCAGCGTCTCCGGCAATATCAAGGTCGACAGCGACGCGCCGCCCTGCGACGAGCAGGTGCTTGAGCGCTACCGCCAACAGATCGGCAATCGCAAGACCTGGGCGGCCATCTCCACCTTCGACGGTGAAGAGAAGATCGTCTCCATGGTGCATCGTGCGCTGAAGGCCCATACTGGCCTCTTGAGCGTGCTTGTCCCGCGCCACCCGGAGCGCAGCGATGAGATCGAAGCCATGCTGGTCGAAAAGGGGCTGGTCGTTGCCCGCCGTACCCGCGGGGATGTGATCACGCCGGAGACGGATGTCTTCCTGGGCGATACGATCGGCGAAATGGGTCTCTATCTCAGGCTGACGGAAGTCGCCTTTGTCGGACGTTCGCTCTCGGCCGAAGGGGGGCAGAACCCGCTGGAGCCGGCCATGCTCGGCTGTGCCGTTCTGTCCGGTCCCCAGGTCAGCAATTTCCGCGAAAGCTACCAGCGTCTCGTCCGCAAGGGCTCTGCCCGCATCGTTCGCGATGCCGAGATGCTGGCCAAGGCCGTGCACTTCCTGCTGAACAATGATGTGGCGCGCTCCAAGATGATCGACGCCGGTCAGGAAAGCATGCAGGAAATGCGCGGTGCGCTGACGGCGACGCTCAAAGGGCTCGAGCCCTATATCAGCCCGCTCTCCGTCAAGGCCAAGCTGGAACCGCGCATCGCCGGCCAGAGCTGAGACACCAGCCAGGAATTGTTTCATGCAGCAGAAGCCCCAGATCGCCGGCATCCTGTTCGATAAGGACGGGACGCTGCTCGACTTCGATGCCAGCTGGGGACCGGTCAATCGCGAGGTCGCGCTGATGGCTGCCGATGGTGACCAGGCACTGGCCGATCGCCTGCTCCTTGTCTGCGGCATGGATCCCGTGAGCGGCGCAATCGTGCCCGACAGCCTGTTTGCGGCCGGCAATACGCTTGAGATCGCCGAAGGCATGATCAATGCCGGCTCGCCCTTTATGGTCGAAGCGCTGGTGCCGAAGATCGACGACTGCTTCGCCAAGGCTGCGGAGTTCTCAGTGCCGGTCACCGAACTTGAGCCTCTGTTTGCCCGCCTGCATGGCAAGGGCCTGCGCCTCGGCATTGCCTCCAGTGACAATGAACGCTCGATCAAGGTGGCGGCTGAGCGTTTCGGCATCCTGCCCTATATCAATTTCATTGCGGGCTATGACAGCGGCCATGGCAGCAAGCCGGAGGCCGGCATGGTTCTCGGCTTCTGCAAGGCGACGGGTCTTGCCCCGGCAGAAGTGGCCGTCGTCGGCGACAACAATCATGACCTTCACATGGGCAGGAATGCCGGTGCGGGTCTGAAGATCGGTGTCCTCTCCGGAACCGGCTCGCGCGAGACGCTGACGCTGCATTCCGACATGGTCCTCGCTGACATCACCGAACTTGAAGCTGCCCTCGCCTGACGAAGGCGTGCCATTTCGGCACGGCCGCGCTTGACCATTCTGCGTTGCAATGGTTCTTGTTGCGCCCAAAGGACGGCGTCAGAGGGGCGCCGGGGTCAGGACAGGGACGAGAATGGTATCCGAGGCACCGCCTTTCTGGTGGACCAAGACCGGTTGGCAGGCAATCTGCCTTTATCCGCTCTCCTTCGTCTATGGCCGCATCTCCGGTGGCATCCTGCAGCATCGCCGTAGGCATCCTCTGTCCGTGCCGGTGATCTGCGTTGGTAATTTCACTGTCGGCGGTGCGGGCAAGACCCCGACGGCCATTGCGATCGCGCGTGCCGCGAAGGCAAGGGGGCTGACCCCCGGTTTCCTCAGCCGCGGTTATGGCGGCTCGCTCGACGTCACGACCGTCGTTGATCCCCATCATCATCGTTCGACGGCTGTAGGCGACGAACCGCTTCTGCTTGCTCGCGAGGCACTGACCGTGATCTCCCGCCGCCGTGTGGCCGGTGCGGAGAAGCTGGTCGCCGAAGGCGCGGACCTGATCATCATGGATGATGGTTTCCAGAGCGCCCGGCTTCACGTCGACTACGCCCTGATCGTGATCGACAGCATGCGCGGCATCGGCAATGGCTGGGTCGTGCCTTCAGGACCGGTCCGCGCGCCCATTCCTGTTCAAATGCGTCATCTGGATGCGATCCTGAAGGTGGGCAAGGGTGATGCCGCGGACCAGTTCGTCCGCCAGGCCTCCCGCAGCGGCAAACCGGTTCTGGTCGCAAACGTCATGCCTCAGTCCGGCGGAGATCTTTCCGGTCGGTCGGTGCTGGCTTACGCCGGCATCGCCGACCCGAGAAAGTTCTACCGCACCCTGGAAGAGCTTGGCGCCGTGGTTGCCGACCGCCAGGATTTCTCCGATCACCATCATCTGGCCGATGACGAGATATCGGATCTGCTGGCACGGGCGGAGAAGCAAGGCCTGCAACTCGTGACCACGGCCAAGGACAGCGTCCGCCTTGCCGGCGGTCATGGTCGCGCGACCGAGCTTCAGGAAAAATCGGAAGTGGTGGATGTCGACATGGTCTTCGATGACCCCAAGGCGCCGGACCTGATCATCGATCGCGCCATCGAAGCCTGCCGCCTGCGGCGCCTGGCCGCGAAGGCCTGATCAGCGGCGCTGGTTAGGCACAGCGCCCGCACGCTTTTCGGCCTCGAGCGAGGCCGCTGCGTCGACATAGGCTTCCTGGCGCGCGACGCTCCAGTATTTCAGCTCATCGACCATGACGGGCCGCCCGGTGATCGCGCAGGTGACGAAGGTCCCGGGCGTCAGGATCTGGAAATCGGCATCGAGATAGCGGATCTTGGCTTCGCGGTTTCCGCCGCCTTCGAAACGGTTCATCACTCTTCTCCTGCGCCGGGTGTCACGGACCTGCAATACAGCGCCCTCCCGGCGAATGAAAGATGGCTCATTTGAAAACACGCCGAGCTAGCGCTCAACTGCGCCCGAACAGTCGTTCGATATCGGAGAGCTTCAATTCCACATAGGTCGGCCGGCCATGATTGCACTGGCCCGAACCCGGCGTCTGCTCCATCTGCCGAAGCAGCGCATTCATCTCCTCGACTCTCAGCCGCCGGCCCGAACGCACCGAGCCATGGCAGGCCATGGTGGCGGCGACATGTTCGAGTTTAGCCGACAGCCTGTCGGCCGTATCCCATTCGGCAATCTCGTCGGCGAGGTCACGCACGAGCTGCGTCGCATCCATTTCGCCGAGCATCGCGGGCGTCTCGCGCACCGCAATCGCCCCCGGTCCGAAGCGCTCGATCGCAAGCCCAAGCTGCTCCAAGCTTTCCGCATGGGTCATCAGCCGGTCGCAATCTTCTTCCGGCAGGTCGACGATCTCCGGGATGAGCAGACCCTGCGACGGGAGCCTCCGACCTGTAAGCGCCTTGCGCATCTGCTCGAACACCAGGCGCTCATGCGCGGCGTGCTGGTCGACGATGACGAGCCCGTCCTCCGTCTGTGCCACGATGTAGTTTTCATGCACCTGCGCTCGCGCAGCACCAAGCGGGTAACTCGAGATGGTCTCGACGGTTGCGCTTTGGACCGCGGGCGAGGGCGGCGCGGTCTCGCTGCGGGCGGTCGGGACGGAGAGGCTGTCGAAGGCCGCCTGCACCGTCTCGCCAAAGCCGCGGGGAGCCGACACTGCGGCTGCCGCCAAGCCACCGCCGAAGCTCGGCGTGGCTCCGTAAAGGGGACGGGACGGGGAATTCGCCGACGACCAGGCCTGTGTCGGCTGCGGTGAAAACCCGGGACGAAACGCACGCAGCATGCCGCCGGCGCCGGTCGTTGCCGCCCGGTCGCCCTCCCGTTGAAGGGATTGCCGGATGGCACCGACGATCAGCCCGCGCACCAGCGCCGGATCCCGGAAGCGGACATCCGATTTTGCCGGGTGAACATTCACATCGACCAGCGCCGGATCGAGTGTCAGCGACAACACGGCGACAGGATACCGCCCCTGCGGGATCGTCTCGGCATAGGCACCCCGGATCGCCGACAGGATCTGCTTGTCCTGGACGGGACGGCCGTTGACGAAGGCGTATTGATGGGCAGAATTGCCCCGGTTGAAGGTCGGCACGCCGGCAAAACCGGTAAGCCGCACATCCTCGCGCTCGGCGTCGAGCTCGATGGCATTGTCCTTGAAATCGGCGCCCAGCACCTGCGCGATGCGCGCGAGATGATCGTCGCCCGTGCCGGGAAATTCGAGCGTCGAGCGGTCGGTGCCCGAGAGCACGAAGCGGATGGCGGGAAAGGCGATCGCCATGCGCTTGACGATCTCGGTGATCGCGCCTGCTTCCGCCTTTTCCGTCTTCATGAATTTCAGCCGGGCCGGCGTGGCGAAGAACAGGTCGCGCACCTCGACCGTCGTGCCCGGATTGGCGGCAGCAGGCCTGACATCGCCGACCTTGCCGCCGACCACGGCGATCTCAGAGCCACTGTCGGCGCCCGGCGGGCGGCTGGTAATCGTCAGCTTGGCCACCGAACCGATCGAGGGCAGGGCCTCGCCACGAAAGCCCAGCGACCGGATGTCGAACAGCGTCTCGTTGAGCTTCGATGTGCAGTGCCGGCGGATGGCGAGTGCCAGATCCTCCGGTCCCATGCCGCAGCCATTGTCGATGACGCGCAGCAGCGTCTTGCCGCCACCGGCGGTCGCCACTTCGATGCGCGTGGCGCCCGCGTCGATCGCATTTTCGATCAATTCCTTCGCCGCGCTGGCCGGTCTTTCGATGACCTCGCCGGCGGCGATCTGGTTGATGAGCGTTTCGGAAAGCTGCTTGATGATCATGTCGCCATTTTCCCGGATTCGGAGCTTGGACGAAAGGCGAAATCGTATGGCGGCCACCTTCATGCCCATCATTAAGTGGCCCTTAACGGAATGTCTCTAGTTTGAACAATGGCTTGCAATGTTCCATCAGCAAGCCTGCTGACGGTGAATTGAGGATATGGGCCGGGTGTTCCTCAGCGATTTCACCGTCTGAAATGCGCTCCGGCATGTCTCCATGATGGCATCAGCCCCCTAATTCTTGCCGTGCAAGGCGGTGAGATTCCGAGAGGCAGCAGTGTGAGCGAGTTTCCACCGGCCCCCGACCAGGACAAGAGACGGCAGGGGCACGACAATCCGTCGGCCGAAGCCGGGCTCGATGCTGCCCTGCTGGATGCCGTGTCTGAAGCTTTCTCCTCGGGCTTCATCATCTATGACCGCAACGACCATCTGATCTTTGCAAGCCGCAGCGCCCGCCAGTTTCTGCCCCTGCCGGCCTCCTTCTTCGAGCCCGGCACGCGCCTGAGAGACATTCTCGGCGCCGCTTACGATCTTGGCCTGCGCCATGCCGCGAGCGGCCAGTCCGACAGCGCCTCGCTGAGCCGTGAGGAATGGCTCACCCGCCAGATTGCCGCCCACTGGAAAGAGCGGCACGAAATACAGTCCTGCGACAACGACAAACGCTGGACCCGCTTCTCCAAGCGCCGGCTGTCGTCCGGTTTCGGCTTCTGCGTCATGAGCGACATCACCGAGCAGAAGCGCCGGGACGAACAGTGGCGCGCCGATGTCGAGCGCGTGCAGCTGACGGAAGAGATCCTCGACAATCTCGCCCATCCGGTCTTCGTACAGGACCGCAATCTTCAGTTGGTCGCCGTCAACAAGGTATTCTGCTCGGCAACCTCCGTCGGCGCGGACAATGCCCTTGGCAGCACGATCACGACGCTCTTCGAGGCGCAGGTCGCCGAAAGGCTCGCGACTGCATCCCGTCACGTGCTCGAGACCGGCGTCACGTCTTCCCTGACCTTGCCGATGCGTCTCTACGGGGACCCGCCGCGGCCGATCCTGGTCCATGTCCAGCGTGTTGGAAAGCCGGGCCGCTATCTGGTGGTATCGAGCTTCGGCGAAGTGGGTGGTGCTGCCGATTTCGCCGCACCGCACGAGCCGCAGATCGTGGAGCCTCGCGAACCTGAACCGTCCTACGGCACGGACGACGGCCGCCTCAATGGACGCAAGGCGCTGATCGTCACCGGCGACCGCGAGTTCGAGACAAGGGCGCTCGAGATCATGCAGTTGCTGGGGCTCGACAGCTGCTGTGTCCGTGACGAGGCGGAACTCGATGCCTTCCTCTCGGTTGCCCGGTCCGTCGGCGTGAGCATCGATCTTGCAATCGTCGACGCCGACCTCGACAGCCGCTGCTTGGAACTGCTGCAGGCGGTGGATGTGGACTATATCACGATCCCGGCCTTCGATATTTCCGGCGATCTCGCCTTCAGCGTTCTCGATCGCCTGACGGCCCTCCAGGCGCCGCCTGTCCCGGCGGATGACTGGGAGATCACCACGGAAGACATTCCGCCCCCGCCGTCGATCGAAGCGGCGTCCTTTGTCGCCGCTCCCCTAGCCGCGGCAACCCCGTCGTCGCCGTCTCTCGTGCTTGTGGCCGAGGACAACGAGATCAACCAGATCGTCTTCTCGCAGATCCTCGAAGGACTGGGTTACGCCTACCGGATCTGCGCCGATGGTGAGACCGTCGTTCGGCTGCGCAGCGAGCTGAACCCGGCCATCATCCTGATGGATGTAACCTTGCCCGGCATCAATGGTTTCGAGGCTGCACGCCGCATCCGTCAGCTGCCGGAAGAACTGGGCGCGCAGACCCCGATCATCGGCGTGCTCGCCCAAGCGTTCGATCGCGACCGCGAAGCGTGCTTCGCCTCTGGCATGGACGATGTCATCCTCAAGCCATTGAGCCCCGACGTTGTCGATCAGGCGATCCGTCGTCTGGTCCCGGAGATTGCCCGGATCGCCTCGACCGCCTGATATCCCCCGATTTTTTGGGAGGCCGGGCAGCGCTCTCATGCAGCATCGATATGATTATCTTAATGTTTTAGACCCATTCTGGCACGCGTGGAAGGAACCGTACCAGGAAGCATGAATGGGTCCCGCCGGACGACCGCCTGAGCCGCAAGGCCTGAGCGACCAGAAGACGACAGGCTATACCGATCGCTTGACCGGCCTCGGCAACCGCCACAGGCTGAGCGACAAGGTGCGCCAACTCGCCGCCGACCGCGCAGCCGACCCTGCACCCTTCACCGTGGGTATCGTCAATCTCGACGGTTTCAAGCCGATCAACGATCTCTTCGGCCAGGCCTCTGGCGATGAAATCCTCTGCCAGGTGGCGCATCGCCTGAAGGCCTGCGTGCCGGATGGCGCAATCGTCACGCGTCACGATGGCGACGAGTTCGCGATCGTCCTGCCATTGGTCTTCGAACGACTGGGCGCGGAGCGCGCCGGACAGTTGATCAAGGACGTCCTCTCCGCCCCTTACGACCTCGGCGACCGCAATGTGCGCCTCTCCGCCTCCCTCGGCTTTGCCGTCTATCCCTTTGCCGGCGAAGATTTCGAGGAATTGATGAAGAGCGCTGAAACGGCGCTTTACCGATCCAAGCGTCGCGGTCGCGGCCAGATCACCGTCTACTCCCGCGAGATCGCGCAGGAAATGAAGCAGGCAACGCAGCTGGAACAGGCGCTGCGCAATGCCATCATCAACGATACGGTGGACGTTCACTTCCAGCCGATCGTCCGTCTGCGCGACAACCGCATCGTCGGCTTCGAGGCACTCGCCCGCTGGATCGACCCTGACCTCGGCTTTGTCTCCCCCGCCGTTTTCGTGCCGCTGGCCGAAGAACGCGGTTTCATCGACACGCTGTCCGAAATGCTGTTGCGCAAGGCCGCGGAAGCAACCCTCGCCTGGCCGCGCGACCTCTTCCTCTCGTTCAACCTGTCGTCTGTCCAGCTGATGGACCTCAGGACCTCGTTCAACACGCTGTCGATCCTCAACAGCGTTGGCTTTGACCCACGCCGCCTCGAGCTCGAAATCACCGAGACGGCCGTCATGTCCTCGGCCGATACGGCGCGTCGGATCATCAAGGAATTGAAGGATGCCGGCATCCGCATCTCGCTCGACGACTTCGGCACAGGCCAGTCGAGCCTTGGACGCCTGCGCGAATTCACCTTCGACAAGGTGAAGATCGACCGCGCCTTCGTCTCGGCGATCACCACGGATCGCACATCGGAACACATCATCAAGGCGATCGTCAGCATGTGTGAAGGCCTCGACCTCGAAGTCGTGGCCGAGGGCATCGAGACGGACGCCGAGGCACGCAAGCTGAGGGAGCTCGGCTGCGGCATGGGGCAAGGCTATTATTTCGGCAAGCCCGTGGATTCGGCTGCGACTCTTCGTTATCTCGCGGAAAACCATCACGATTTCGCGCTCGTTGATCGCGCCTCTGCCTGACGAATTCCGGTCTTCACGCAAAAGAAAAGGCGGCGCCGAAGCGCCGCCCGTCAGGACCTTAACACGTCCCTCGTTCCGGGATTAGTTATCCGTCGACGAGGTGGTAGTGCCGTCGGTCGCGTCATCAGCCTGGTCTTCCAGCGTGCGGAATTCCGGTGCGTTGCGCAGGCTTTCGGCCGTTTCAGTCGTCGTCAGGCGAACTTCAGCGTCAGCAACCTGCTCGACCTGGGTTTCGTCGGTGTCGGTTGCAGCCGTGGTGCCGGCGGTACCGGTCGTGCCCATGCCGGTAGCAGCCGTACCGTCCGTGGTGGCAGCGCCGTCAGTGGTCATCGCCGTGTCGTCATCCATGACGCGGGTGATCGTGATGTTCTCGAACGGAACGGCGACGTTCTTTTCGCCGATGCCGAGGAAGCCGCCGACGCCAACGACAGCTGCGACGATGCCGCCATCCTTTTCGACCAGCAGGTCATTGATGTCACCGATCGACTGGTTGTCAGCGGTGTAGATCGCCTGACCCATGAAGTCGTTGACGGAAATGTGGTTTTCGGCTTGTTCGGTCAGGTACGTGCCGTTGCCTGCGGCGTCAGCAGGAGCTTCGGCAGTGGTGCCCATGGCGCCGGAGGTGCCGTCGGTCGAAGCGTCAGGCGTGACCGGAGCGGGCGTAGTCGTTGCAGCGCCGTCGGTTGCAGCCGGCGGGGTGGTCGTTGCACCCGGCGTCGCATCCTGAGCGATGGCGAGCGGAGCGATTGCGGTCGAGCCGAGCAGTACGGCGGCGGCGAGCGTCTTGAAGGACTTGTTCATGGTGGACCTACCTTTCCTCTGAGATGGTCTGCGAATGACGCTGCTTGCTGGCTTGCAGTGTGGGCGGCGTCGGTTCGTGAGGAAAATGTCCAGCGGTCCTTATCGTTCCATCGTCGATGCCCGGATTATTTTCACGCTTCTACAGGAACAAAAAACCCGCAAAAGGGTTTGCGCGGCCGGTCGGCGGCCAGCAAACCCCAGAGCAGAAACAAAAGCTTAGAGCTTGAAGCGCGGTTCGGGCTTGCCCTTGACGCTGATGCCGAGATCGAAGGTGACACCGGCAAGCTTGTCTGCTGCTCTCTCGGCATCGCTGAGCCCCTCCCAGCAGGAGGTGAAGGCGAGGCGATCGAGGTTGGCGCCAAAGAAGGCGGGGCAGGTCGGCCGACGAACGGGCACGGCGTAGCGTGCGATATGCTGACCCTCGGGCGAATAGCGATCGACAGCGCCGCCATCCCAGTTCGCGTTCCAGATCGTCCCCTCGAGATCGACCACCGATCCGTCAATGACGCCCTGGCGCTGGGACTGATCGATCAACACCGTGGGCGCGCCCGTTGGCAGTCCGGTGGACGGGTCGACCGTCACCCGCATCATGTGGTTGACCTTCGAGTCGTTGAAATAGCCGACGCTGCCATCAGGCGAGAAGCAGATGCCGTTCGGGATGCTGACTGCGTCGAAGATTTTCGTCACGGTGGTGCCCGCGACATGATAGATCGCTCCGGCGCCGGTCTCTGCCTTGCGGCTCATCATGCCGATCCACATGGCGCCGCTCGTATGCATGCGTCCGTCATTGGAACGGTTCTCCGGCTTGTCTTCGATCGTCGCATAGGGAGAGAGCTTGCCGGTCGCGCCGTCGCGCAGAAACAGTCCCTGGTCGGACGCGATCATCTGACGGCCCGCGTCGACTACAGCGATCACGCTGCCGAGGAAGGGCAGGGAGTGCTTCTTCAGCTGGCCACGCTCGACGTCGAGCTCGCAGAGGGTCTTGCCGAGGATGTCGAACCAGAAGAGTGCGCCGGAGCCCGGATCATAGGCGGGGCCTTCACCCAGCTCCATGGGCTCTTCGGTGAGTGTCCTGCCGTTGAAGCTCTGTGTGGCGATCACGCGTGTCCTCCTTTTCGATATGGTCGTCGACCTTGCCCTTCGACTAACGTCTCAGACAGGGGTTTACGGTAAAATTCATGGGGTATCTGGACCCTTGACGCTTTACAAGTCTATGCTCCGGCAACCCAAGGGTCAGATTCGCAATTGGTATCGTCTTTGGGTGTTTCTCACCATTCTCTTTGCGGGACCGGAAAGAAACGGTCTTGTGCTGGTTCGGAGTGATTGGCTGGAGCTTGAGTTTCGCCGTGATCATCCGATCCCTGGCCAATGGCAGGTGAAGTAGCAATTGACGTATACGTCTTGGACAATCTCCTCGATGATCACGGCCGGTGCCCCGGTCCGGATGGGTGTGTGATGACAAACCAGGACATGGCCACTGCGGAACGTCTCGACGGACTGATCAGCGACATCAAGAGCTTCAAGACACAGTTCGACGTCTTTCGCTTCATGAAACGCGTGACGGAGCTTTATGGTGCCCGCGCCTTCATGGTGCTCAACATGCCGGGTGCCACCGCGCAGGAACTCAGCAGCAGCTCGATCATCACCAACTGGCCGGCCGATCTGCTGACCGAATTCGATCAGGGGGCCTTGTTGTCGGGGAGCCCCGTTCTCGCGCATCTGCGCCGCGCCTCCATTCCACTGCTTTTCGACATCGACGACGTCGCGATTCAGCGCGATCCGAAATCCGGCGAGGTGTCAAAGGCCCTCTTCCATCGGTTCCGGATGAACCGCGGCGCCTACTTTCCGGTCCATGATGCGACGGGTGCCCGAGGCGCTGTTTCCTTCGCCGGGGATCGCGAACCCTTCAGCACTCTGGAAATGACACAGCTCGCTTACATCGCGGCGCATGTCTTCAACCGTCTTGCCGAGATCCGCGAGATGGACAGCCGCAACAGCGACATGTTGACCGACCGCGAACTCGACTGCCTCAACTGGACGGCGGCGGGCAAGACGAGCGTGGAAATTGCGGAAATCCTGACGCTGTCGGAGCATACGATCAACCACTATCTCAACCGCGCCACCAAGAAGCTGGACGCGGTCAACCGCACCCAGGCGGTCGCGAAGGCCCTGCGCCTCGGTTTGATCAAGTAAGCGTAAACGCTGGTGCTTTTTTGTGCTGCTGAAAGCAGCGCCGCCTGTTTTCCCGGCATCTGTTGCGCGCGAGAGCCGAGCAATCCTCGCCAATTCACCGATATCTGCCGCATTCGCATCTGGCACGCTTCCTGCATTGTTAGGAACAGTCCAGAGGGGACGTTGCACGACACCCGTGAACGGGTGCAGCCTGCCAAGCCGCCGCGGGGGGTGCTCTCCGCAGGCGGCTTGTCTGTCTCTGCCGCAAAGGTCGCACCCTCGCGCCGCATTTGCGGTTGGCGAATGCCTCCGGCTCCATTATCTGATTTCGCTGAACGGTAAGACGTAAGCGGAAAGAAGAGTGCAATGGCCGAACTGTCGCGTGACCTGGTGATTGAGGCGATGAAGGGGATCCGCGGGCCGGATCTCGAAAGCAACATCGTCGATCTCGGCATGGTGTCTGATGTCTTCATTTCCGATGCCAAGGTCTATTTCTCGATCAATGTGCCGGCCGAGCGCGCCCAGGAACTGGAGCCGCTGCGTCAGGCCGCAGAGCGCGTGGTCAAGGCACTGCCTGGGGTCAAGGGCGCGGTGGTCAGTCTGACGGCCGAGCGCAAGCAGGGCTCCGCGCCCCCGCCGCGGCCGCAACCGGCAGCGCCCGCACATGGCCATTCCCATTCCCACGCCCATCCGCATTCTCACGCACCGGCAGCCGCCCAAGCTGGCGCACAGCGGACCAAAGCCGGGGTGCCCGGCATCGATGCCATCATTGCGGTCGCCTCCGGCAAGGGTGGCGTCGGCAAGTCCACCACGGCGGTGAACCTGGCGCTCGCGATGAAGGCGAACGGCCTGCGCGTCGGCATTCTGGACGCCGACGTTTACGGCCCGTCCATGCCGCGCCTTCTCGGCATCAACGGGCGGCCGCAGCAGATCGAAAACCGCATCATCGTGCCGATGGAGAACTACGGCATCAAGGTCATGTCCATGGGCTTCCTGGTCGATGAGGGCACGGCCATGATCTGGCGCGGCCCGATGGTCCAGTCGGCGCTGATGCAGATGCTGCGCGAAGTCGCCTGGGGCGACCTCGATGTGCTGGTCGTCGACATGCCGCCGGGCACCGGCGACGCCCAGCTCACGATGGCACAGCAGGTCCCGCTCTCCGGTGCCGTGATCGTCTCCACCCCGCAGGATCTCGCCCTCATCGATGCGCGCAAGGGCTTGAACATGTTCAACAAGGTCGAGGTGCCCGTCCTCGGCATCGTCGAGAACATGAGCTACTTCATCGCGCCCGACACCGGCAATCGCTACGACATCTTCGGCCATGGCGGCGCCAAGGCGGAAGCCGAGACCATTGGTGTACCTTTCCTCGGCGAGGTGCCGCTCACCATGTCCATCCGCGAGACCTCCGATGCAGGAACGCCGGTGGTGGTGAGTGAGCCGGAAGGCCCGCAGGCAAAGGTCTATCGCGACATCGCAACGAAGGTCTGGGAACAGGTCAAGACCCGCGCAGGGCGGGCGGCACCGACAATCGTTTTCGAGTGATAGAACGCGTTTTAGGTCCAACAGGGCTGAAGCTCGGGTGCCTCTGACCCGGGCTGCACATGGCGGGCGTGCATATGACGCATTGCTGTAGTGCAACAATTGCTTTGGCTTTCAGTCTGCGTCTATGATTGTGTCCGCGACTTCAATCGCGCGGCGAGCCATGAAGGTGACCAGTCCTTGATAAGGGCCTATCGAAAAGACGGAAGTGCCGAGATCATCGGCATAGAGCCGACGTCGGGCGATTTTTCCGAAGACATCATCTGGCTCGACCTGATCAAGCCGAGCCGCGAGGAAGAGCATTTCGTGGAAGGTCGGATCGGCATTCAGCTGCCGACGCCGGATGAGCTCAAGGATATCGAACCCTCGAGCCGCCTCTATGTCGAGAACGAGGCGATCTACATGACCGCGTCGCTGCTCTACCGGGCAGATTCGACCTATCCGCTCCTGACTGACATCGCCTTCATTCTGTTTCGCGGGCGGCTGATCACCATCCGCTACGCCGAGCCGAAGGCGTTCGAGCTCTTCAGTGCAAGCCTCCTGCGCCTGAACGGCCAATGCGACACGGGCGCCAAGCTTCTCGGCCATCTCCTGGAGACGATCGTCGATCGCACCGCCGAGATCCTGGAAACGCTCGCCGCCCGCCTCGATGCGCTCTCGATCACCGTCTTCGTCAACCGCAAGGCGGCCAAGCGCCGTCCGCCGCGTTTCCTGGAAGACAAGCTGCTCGATATCGCCAGCCATCATCAGCTGGTGAGCAAGGTGCGTGACAGCCTTGTCTCCTTGTCCCGCCTGGTCATCTTCCTGCAGTCGCAGCCGGCGGTGCGCCGGGAAGAAGAGGCCGCCGAACTCCTTGGCCTCGTTGCCCGCGACCTCCAGTCGCTTGGCGAGCACGCGGCTTTCGTCGCCAACAACATCACCTTCATGCTCGATGCCTCGCTCGGCCTGATCAATGTCGAGCAGAATGCCATCATCAAGATCTTCTCGATCGCCTCGGTGGTCTTCCTGCCGCCGACCCTCGTCGCGTCGATCTACGGGATGAACTTCCAATTCATGCCGGAACTCGGATGGAACTTCGGATACCCCATGGCGCTTTTTGCCATGCTTCTCTCCGCCATCATCCCCTTCTTGTTTTTCCGTTGGAAAGGCTGGCTCTGAAGAGCCTGTGACCCCATGCAACAGATCGATCACCAGCACGCGGCTGGTCCGAAGGATGCACGCAGTCTTTTTCTTCTCGCACTCGGCTCCGTCGGCGTTGTCTATGGCGACATCGGCACGAGCCCGCTCTATGCCTTTCGCGAGGCCCTGAAGCCGATCGGTGTCGATGGCATCACCCGGGTCGAGATTATCGGCCTCATCTCCCTGATGATCTGGTCGCTGACCATCATCGTGACCCTGAAATACGTCCTCTTTCTTCTGCGCGCCGACAATGACGGCGAGGGCGGTACGCTGTCCTTGCTCGCCCTCCTGTCGAAGAGCGCGAACGGCCACGGGCCGATCCTGATGGTGCTCGGCCTCATTGGCGCGGCCCTCTTTCTCGGCGATTCCATGATCACCCCGGCGCTCTCGGTGCTCTCTGCCGTCGAAGGCCTGAAGCTCGTCGCGCCCAACCTGTCCGACTATATCGTCCCCATTTCGCTCGCCATTCTGATCGGCCTTTTTGCCGTCCAGTCCCGGGGCACGGGTGCGGTCGCCCGCTTCTTCGGCCCGATCACGGCAATCTGGTTCCTGGTGATGGCCGCCGGCGGCATCATCCATATCTTCGATGACATCGGCATCTTCGCAGCCTTCAATCCCTGGTATGCGGCAAGCTTCCTGATCCGCGAAGGCTTCCTCGGCATTGTCGTTCTGGGCGCCGTCTTCCTGACGGTCACGGGTGCCGAAGCCCTTTATGCCGATCTCGGCCATTTCGGCCGCAAGCCGATCCAGCTCGCCTGGTTCGCTCTGGTCTTTCCGGCCCTGGTCCTCAACTATCTGGGGCAGGGCGCCCTGGTTCTGCGCGATCCCTCCACGGCATCCGATCCCTTCTTCCTGATGTTCCCGTCCTGGGCGCTTCTGCCCATTGTCATCCTCGCGACCTTCGCCACCATCATTGCCAGCCAGGCCGTCATCACCGGCGCCTTCTCGCTGGTCCGGCAGGCGATCCATCTCGGCTTCCTGCCGCGCATGCAGATCCTCTTCACCTCGGAGACCCAGACCGGCCAGATCTATTTGCCCTCGGTCAATACGCTTCTGCTCGTCGGCGTTCTGTCCCTGGTCCTGCTCTTCGAAAGTTCGGAAGCACTGGCAACCGCCTATGGCATCTCAGTCACCGGGGCCATGGTGGTGACCACGATCATGGCCTTCGAATTCGTCCGCAAGAAATGGAACTGGAGCCTTCCTCTTGCAGTCGGTGTGCTAACTCCGCTGCTTCTGCTCGAACTGGTCTTCCTCGGCGCCAATCTCCTCAAGATCCATGACGGCGGTTACATCCCCGTGCTGTTCGCCGCCGCCTTCACCGTTGTCATGTGGACCTGGCGGCGTGGTTCGGCGATCATCTTCCAGAAGACACGCCGCGACGACATTCCGCTCGAGGATTTCATCGCCATGATCGAGAAGAAGGGCGAACACGGCCCGGCTTGCGTAGCCGGCACGGCGATCTTCCTGACCAGCGACCCGACCCGGGCACCGGCGGCGCTGATGCACAATCTCAAGCACAACCATGTCATCCACGAGCGAAACATGATTCTGACCATCCGCACGCTCGGCCGTCCGCGCGTGGCCGAGCAGGATCGTTTCGAGGTCGAGGAAATCTCCGACCGCTTCTCGCGCGTCGAACTTCGCTTCGGTTTCATGGAGACGCAGAATGTCTCCAAGACACTGGCAAGCCTGCGGCGTGGCGGATTGAAGTTCGACATCATGTCGACCTCCTTCTATCTCGGTCGCCGCAAGCTGGTGGCCGGCCCCGGCATGGGCATGCCGCATTGGCAGGATCGCCTCTATATCGCGCTCGCCGAGGCGTCAGCCGATCCCTCGGATTACTTCCGCCTGCCGGCAAACCGCCTCATCGAACTCGGCTCGCACGTCATCATCTGAGGACGACACCGCGCAAAGAGGCCGCCGGGACACCCGGCGGCTTGGTGCCACTTCCTGCCTTCACTCCCAAAGCTGTGATCTCTCGTTAACCAAGCATCAAGGTTAACGAGAGATATTTCTCTAATGTAATCCTGTAGGGTTCCGGAGCGCGGGACCTGCGTCAGTATGAGTTGGAGTGTGGCCTTGCGTCCCAAGTTTCGTCCTTCGAAGAAGGTCCTCTCCCGGCTGGAGAACTGGACCTCTCCCCTGGTCTTCGGCCTCGCGTCCTGGCTGATCTTCCCATCCGTTGCCGCCCAGGCCGACATGGCGGGCCTTCTCACCGGTCTCGACCGGGGTGCCAGCAATTGGCGTATGGTGATGACGGATGCACCTGCCGGCTCCATCCACGAGGCGAAACTTGCCTTTTCGGAAGAGGAGGCGTCGGAAGCGCTGTCCGGTGGGGCAGGCCTGATACTGCCCGATGGTCGCCGCATCGCCTTTGACGGCGGCAAGGCGGATGCCGATGCTTTGCCGGACGAGATGCGCGTCACCCGCGACCAGAAGAAGGGCAGGGTGGTCGCCGTCGAGCCGATGTTGCCGCCGCGCGCCTTTTCCGCCGGCTCGATCCTGCAGCGCACGAGCTCTCTCATGGACCCGCACCTGAAGGCGCCCTCCGCCTTTGCCCCGGATGAGGATAAGGCGAAGCCGGTCGAGCTCGCAAGCTTCTATTTCAAGCGCGAGAAGCCGCCGGTCGATCCCTCGCTCCCGTCGATGATCGCCGATCTCGTGACCAACCCCGTACCGGATGTGCTGGCGACCGCCTATGCGCCGCCACCGCCGGACTATGCCAGCGTCTCGCCCTTTGACAGCATTCTTGCCGACAAGCAGCCGGATCAGGGCCGCTTCATCCCGGATATCGATCCGAAGGATCATGCCTGGGCGGCGACCCCGCTCCCGGCCGGCGTCTTCTCGGACAAGGAGCAGAAGTGCCTGGCAGAAGGCATCTACTTCGAGGCGCGCGGGGAATCGGTGAAGGGCCAGGCCGCCGTGGCCCAGGTCATCCTCAACCGCGTTCGCAATCCGCATTATCCGGACACCATCTGCGGTGTGGTCTATCAGAACGAAGACTGGCGCAATCGCTGCCAGTTCTCCTTCGCCTGCGACCGGATCCCGGACATCATCACCTCCCCGCGGCACTGGAAGATCGCCAAGGACATTGCCATGGCGGTGACGGCCGGCAAGATCTGGTTCAAGGATGTCGGCTCCGCCACGCATTATCACGCGACCTATGTGAAGCCCGCCTGGGGCCCGACGATGAAGCGCGTCGAGAAGATCGGCAAACACATCTTCTACCGCACCTATGGCGGCGGCTGGAGCTGACCGGCCTATCGCAATCGGTCGAGCCAGCCGCTCAACAGCGGCACGACGAGGAATGAGCAGGCATAGGTCAGCGGCACGGTGACGAAGATGTAGAGCATCGGCGTCAGGTTGCCCTCCGGACCGAAGGCAAAGGCCGCCTGCACGCCGACCATCCAGCCGACGACAATGCTGATCAGGATCCGCAGGAAGAAGCGCGCCATGGGCATGTCTCGGACGAAAAGAAAGCCGATCGTCCCATCTTCAAGCGCGGATGGCAACTTCATCGCCGCCGCAGTTGCGACCAGTCCATGACATCCTCGGCACTTCTACGTGAATGTGGCAGATTCTGGTCGCCCCTTGCGGCCATTTGACCGGATTTGGCGTCCGTCATCTGCAACGAATCCTCACATTGGACTTAAGTCTATGATTTTTCGGGGTTAATTTGTGGTGAAACTTGGTGCCGTGATGCCTTGACTATGCAGGGCCTCAAAATTATGGTGCGCCCGACTTCAAAGCGGGCCAGAAGGCTTTCTATCTCGCCGTTTCTGCATTCAAATCGGGCGCAAGAACGGCCCTTGAAACAGGCAACGGACGGAGAGAGCCATGACGGACCACCGGGAAGAAGATCTGGAAGAGCGCCGCAGACGACTGGCCAGCGAACTCGCAGAGCGGGATGGCAAGGCCAGGGATGAGGAACGCGCCGAGAGAAACGCCGACGAGACCCGCAAGGGCTACGGAATGGCGATGAAGATCTCGAGCGAATTCATCTCCGCGATCATCGTTGGCGCACTTCTGGGCTATCTTTTCGACTACTTTGTGGGTACGGGGCCGTGGGGCATGATTGTCCTGCTTCTGATCGGCTTCTGTGCCGGCGTGTTGAACGTCATGCGCGTCGTCGGGATTGTGGCCTCGCCGCATCCGGCCGATCGCAGGATGGAATTCAAAGACAAGGGCGACGGTCGCTGACGCGCCAGCCCTAATGAGAATTGTCCGCTTCGGCGGCGAAAGCGAAAGAGCAGAACGTGGCAAACGATCCTACGCATCAGTTCCTGGTCCAGAAGATTGTCCCGATCGAAATCGGCGGAATTGATTTCTCGTTCACCAATGCCTCGCTGTTCATGGTTGCGACCGTGGCTGCTGCTTCGAGCTTCCTCTATTTCTCGACCTCGAATCGCGGCCTGATCCCGACCCGCATGCAGTCGGTCGCCGAAATGGCTTACGAGTTCATCGCCTCGATGCTGCGTGAAGGCGCCGGCGCCAAGGGCATGCACTTCTTCCCGATGGTCTTCTCGCTGTTCATGTTCGTGCTGACCGCAAACCTGCTCGGCATGTTCCCCTACTTCTTCACGATCACCAGCCAGATCATCGTCACCTTCGCTCTGGCGCTTTTCGTCATCCTGACGGTTCTGATCTACGGCTTCTACAAGCACGGTCTGCACTTCCTCTCGATCTTTGCGCCTTCGGGCGTTCCGGGCGCGCTTCTGCCGCTCGTATCCGCGATTGAGGTCGTGTCCTTCCTGTCCCGCCCGATCAGCCTTTCCGTCCGTCTCTTCGCCAACATGCTGGCCGGTCACATCACGCTCAAGGTCTTCGCGGGCTTCGTCGTGTCCATGAGTGCTGCCGGCGCCGTTGGCGTCGCGGGTTCGATCCTGCCCCTCATCATGACGGTCGCCATGACCGCTCTCGAATTTCTCGTTGCCTTCCTGCAGGCCTATGTCTTCGCGGTACTCACTTGCATGTACCTGAACGACGCCGTGCATGGTGGTCACTGAGAATAAAGTCGCTGGCCCCGGCCACCCGGGTGTCAAAAACAGCCGCAACAACCCATTCGAAGGAGTATCCATATGGAAGCGGAAGCAGCAAAGTACATCGGCGCGGGTCTCGCATGCCTCGGCATGGCTGGTACCTCCCTCGCTCTCGGCCGTATCTTCGGTGACTACCTGACGGGCGCTCTGCGCAACCCGTCGGCTGCCGACAGCCAGTTCGGCCGTCTGGTATTCGGCTTCGCCGTTACGGAAGCTCTGGGCATCTTCTCGCTGCTCATCGCTCTCCTTCTCCTGTTCGCCGTCTAATAACGGCTGGAGTTTGGGATCACGGCGCGCCGACAAGGCAGCCGTGATCTCGCGCATTTGAGCATACACCTGGAGGTGAGCATGTTTGTGACCCCCGCCTTTGCCCAGGAAACCCCGGCAGAAGGCCAGCTTCACACCGAGACCGGCGTGGCCCACGACGAGGCTCATGGCGGCGGCGTGTTCCCGCCGTTCGATTTCTCGACCTATCCGTCGCAGCTTCTGTGGCTGGTGATCACGTTCGGCGTGTTCTACATGCTCATGCAGAAGGTCATCGTCCCGCGCGTCGGTGGCATTCTCGAGAACCGTCACGACCGCATTGCGCAGGATCTCGACGAGGCTGCTCGTCTGAAGTCCGAGGCCGATGCCGCCATCGAAACCTACGAGCGCGAGCTGACCGCGGCCAAGGCGAAAGCCGGCCAGATCGCTTCCGCTGCCCGCGACGAAGCCAAGGCCAAGGCCGATGCTGAACGCGCCGCCATCGAAGCGGAACTGTCCGCCAAGATCGCTGCTGCCGAAAGCCGCATCGCCGACATCAAGGCTCGCGCTTTTGCCGAAGTCGACACCATCGCGATCGACACTGTCGGCACGATCGTCGAAGAACTCATCGGCACCAAGTCGACCGCGGCTGACATCAAGGCTGCCGTCTCCGGCATCGCCAAGCAGGGAGCCTGAGCACCATGGACGCTACATTCTGGGCACTCGTTGCGCTCGTTCTCTTCTTCGTCCTGATTGCCTACCTCAAGGTTCCCGGCATGATGGCCAAGGCTCTCGACGAGCGCGCGGACAAGATCCGCGACGAACTCGCCGAAGCCAAGCGCCTGCGTGAAGAGGCACAGCACCTGCTGGCCGAATACCAGCGCAAGCGCAAGGAAGCCGAAGCCGAGGCTGCAGCCATCGTTGCTGCTGCCGAACGCGAAGCAGCAGCCCTGACGGCTGAAGCCAAGCAGAAGACCGAGGAATTCGTTGCCCGCCGCAACGCCTTGTCCGAGCAGAAGATCAAGCAGGCCGAGACCGAAGCTGTGAACGCCGTTCGCGCCGCCGCCGTCGACCTTGCTGTGGCTGCTGCCGAAAAGGTTCTGGCCAAGAAGGCCGACGAAAGTGTTCAGCAGTCGCTGTTCAAGGCCTCCGTTGGCGAAGTGAAGTCGCGCCTCAACTGATTTCAGACAGCCGCTGAAGAGTGATGAATGACGCCCCGATCGGTTCGCCGGTCGGGGCGTTTCCTTTTGTGCTGTGCCTTTGACGCAGCCGTATGGGAAGACGGGTCCCCCGACTCGTCTTGCCTGACCTTCCAGGCGGAAGACGGACTTAAGGGATTAGTTCTGGATGATGTCGGCTTCTTCCGGCGCTTCGGCCTTCAGGGGGCGAAAGCTCATGCGATGCAGAGGGCAGGGGCCGTGGGTGACGATGGCGCTGCGATGACGGTCTGTCCCGTAACCGGCATGCACCTCGAAGCCGTAGTCGGGATAGACGAGCCCGGCGCGGACCATCATCCGGTCGCGCATCACCTTGGCGACGATCGAGGCGGCGGCGATGGAGACCGAGCGCGCATCGCCCTTCACCACGGCCTCTCCGGCGCAGATCAGCCCAGGGGGAACATCGCGGCCATCGGCCAGCACATGGCGTGCCTCCTGGTCGAGCCCCGCCACAGCGCGGCGCATGGCATCGAGGCTCGCCTTGCGGATGTCGATGAGGTCGATGCGCCGGGGTGACGACGAAGCAATGGAGACCGTCGCCTCCCGCAGGATCACCTGATAGAGCGCTTCCCGCTGGCTTGCCGAGAGCTTCTTCGAATCGTTCAATCCCTCAGGGATGCGCTTGGGGTCGAGGATCACGGCGGCGGCAACGACCGGTCCTGCTAGAGGCCCGCGTCCTGCCTCATCGGTTCCGGCGACCGGCCAGCTGCCGCGGCGCTTGGCGCGGCTCTCGAGCGAGAAATCAGGAACCAGCGGCAGGTCGGGAAAGAGGCCAGGAGAATCGGGTGGCGTGCGACGTTTCATGCGGCAGAAATCGCACGCGCACCCGACCTCCTGCAAGTCCCCGGTCCCGATCGCCGATCATGGCGACAGGGGCGGCTTACCAGGGACCACATCCGGTGCGAGGCGGCGGACAACAGCACCGGAATCACGAATAGAAACCCGTCAGAGCAGAGAGAGTTGAACCCCGTCGCTGTTGGGCGAGACGAACAGATCTTCCCTCAGATGCAGGCTGCGGCGCATCAGGCCGAGGCGTTTGGTGGCCATTTCGAACCGGCGGCTGATCTGCCAGGCATAGGGGCCGGCACCTTTCATCCGCTTGCCGAATTCGGCGTCATAATCCTTGCCGTCGCGCATCGAGCGCACCAGCGACATCACATGCCGATAGCGGTCCGGATAGTTCTGCAAGAGCCAGTCGCGAAACAGCGGGCTCACTTCGAGCGGCAGGCGCAAGAGCACATAGCTTGCCTCCGACGCACCGGCCGCCTTGCCACTGTCGAGGATCCGCTCGATCTCGTGGTCGTTGAGGGCCGGAATGACCGGTGCCATCATCACCGCCACCGGAATGCCAGCCTCCGACAGCGCCTTGATCGCCTCCAGCCGTTTGGCCGGAGTCGAGGCGCGGGGCTCCATCGTCCGTGCCAGCTTGCGGTCGAGCGTCGTCACCGAAATTCCGACCTTCACCAGGCCGCGCTCGGCCATGGATTTCAGGATGTCGATGTCGCGCAGGATGAGCGCCGACTTGGTCACGATCACCACCGGGTGGTTTGCCTTGTCCAGGATCTCGAGGATCTGGCGCATGATGCGCCATTCCCGCTCGATCGGCTGGTAGGGATCCGTATTGGTGCCAATGGCAATCGGCTTCACCTTGTAGCCGGGCTTCGAAAGCTCCCGCTCCAGGAGGCGCGGCGCATCCGGCTTGGCAAACAGCTTGGCCTCGAAGTCGAGACCGGCCGACAGGCCCATATAGCTGTGGGTAGGACGCGCAAAGCAATAAATGCAGCCATGCTCGCAGCCGCGATAAGGGTTGATCGAGCGATCGAAGGGGATATCGGGAGACTCGTTGCGGGTGATGACGCTGCGCGGCTTTTCCACCTGCACCTCGGTGCGGAAGGGCGGCATGTCCTCGAGCGTCTGCCAGCCATCGTCGAAGGCAACGCGTTCCTTGCTCTCGAACCGCCCTGCGGGATTGATGCCGGCCGCACGTCCGCGCCGCCGATCGATCTCGATCCGCATGCCCGAAGCATTCATCATCGCATCGGCAATATCTGCCGTATTGCCGGGCTGGAAGGCAGCCTGGCTCACAAGAGACAGCTCGTTCATGTTTGCTCCTCGCAGGCTTTGCAGCCCCGCTCAATGACTTTATTCCTAAACGGAAAATGAGAACAATGCAAGAACAAACTTCATCCAAACTGCTTGTGGCAAAACTTTGTGCAATGCGATAGATATAGGCAATGCTCACAGTCATCATGGAATGCCACGATCAGGAACCCGAGCTGGCACAGACCCTGTCCGTGCTGGTGGCAGGCGCTGTTGAGGGCCTTGTCAGCGATGTCATCGTGCTTGATCACGGCTCGCAGGACGGCTCCTCGCTGGTCGCCGACGCCGCCGGTTGCCGCTTTTATCAGCAATGGGACATGAAGGATCTGCTGGCGACAGCGCGTGGTCAGTGGCTGCTGCTGATCGAGCCTGGCGCGCGACTGGGAGCTGGCTGGGTCGACGAGGTGTCCGAATATGTGGCGCTGAATAAGGCCCCGGCCCGATTCTCCGAATCGCGGCTCTATCGTCTGCCCTTCTACCGCCGCCTGACCCGCAGCCGCCCGCTCCTGGAAAATGGCCTGCTCATTCCCAAACGTCAGGCGCTGGGCCTGGCCGGAGAGGGCAGGGAGCTTCTGCAGCTTGCGAAAGGCCACAAGCCGCGCCGTCTGGCCTCCGAGATCATACCCTCCTGGGTCGCGCGCGAAGCACGCCGCTGATCCGGATTTGCCGCTTGCGAGAAGACGGCGCTCAGCCCTGGCTGCGCCTCAGGTGCTCGTCGAGCCGTGGCATGATTTCCACGAAGTTGCAGGGCATGTGCCGATAGTCGAGCTGCAGCTTGATGATGCCGTCCCAGGCGTCCTTGCAGGCCCCGGGCGAGCCGGGCAGCACGAAGATGACGGTGGCATTGGCAACGCCACCCGTCGCACGAGACTGGATCGTCGATGTGCCGATCTTGTCATAGGAGATGCGATGGAAGACCTCGGAAAAGCCGTCCATGCGCTTTTCAAACAGCGGCTCCAGCGCCTCGGGCGTCACGTCCCGGCCGGTAAAGCCCGTGCCGCCGGTGGTGATGACGACATCGATCTCCGGCTGCTTCGTCCAGTCTTCGACCTGCGCCCGGATCGCGGCCTTGTCATCTTTCACGATGGCGCGCTGGACGAGCCGATGGCCGGCCTCTTCGATCCGGGCAACGAGCGTGTCGCCGGATTTGTCGTCGGAGAGGCTGCGGGTGTCGGAAACCGTGAGCACGGCGATCCCCACGGGGATGAAGGGGCGGCTCTCGTCGATGCGGCTCATCAGATTTCTCCCGGAACGGTGCGTGTCAGAAGCACATACCAATTCGGCCGATAGGCCGAAAGCGCAAGGGCGGCCTTCATCGCCGCAGCCTCGGTTTCGTAGAGACCGAAACAGGTAGCGCCAGAGCCGGACATGCGCACGAAACCGGCAAGGCTCTGGCGAAGCAGGTCGCAGGCTTCTGCGATCTCCGGCACCAGCGCTTCGGCCCGCGGCTGCAGGTCGTTGCGCAGCACCGAGAGCGACTTCATCCATTCCGAAACGTTGGGCGCCGCAGTCATCTCGCCGATCGGTGCATTGTCCCGCCGCGTCAGGCTGCGGAAGATCTCCGGGGTCGAGACGGGCTTCAGGGGATTGAGCAGAACCAGCGGCACGGAGGGCATCGCGGCCTTTTCGATCGCCTCGCCGATACCTCTGGCGCGCAAGGGCGTGGAGGCGAGACACATCGGCACGTCGGCGCCTAGCTGAATGGCAATCTCCAGGAGTGTCTGAGCGGGCAGGTCGGCTTTCCAGAGCCTCGAGAGCCCCCGCAGCGCGGCAGCCGCATCCGCCGATCCGCCACCGATGCCAGAAGCGATCGGCAGGCTCTTGTCGAGCGTGATCGCGACTTGGCGATATGGCTGACCCTGGGCGTCAAGGGCTGCCCGCAGCAGGTCACGGGCCTGCAGAACCAGATTGTCGTCCTGGGAAAGCTCGGTGCCGAAGCGACCGACAACGCGAAAACTGTCGCTATCTGCCGTCTCGAAGACCAGTTCGTCACCGTCTTCGGCAAAGGTCACAAGACTATCGAGCAGGTGATATCCGTCGTCACGCCGGCCTGTGACATGCAAAGCGAGGTTGATCTTGGCCGGAGCCGTCTCGACGATCCGCTCCGGCCGGCGCTCTGCAACAGGTGTCATGCGGATCAGGTCTTCTTGTCGTCTTTCTTGGGCTCTTCGGCCGGCTTGCTCTCGACCTTGGCTGCATCCGCCTCGATCGGCGGCAGACCCTTCTCAATCTTCGCCTGGATCTTCGGAACTTCGGCTTCCTCCGGTTCGGAGGCAAGAGCCCGCTTCCACTGATACTTGGCCTCGAGCTTGCGTCCGACGCGCCAGTAGGCATCGCCAAGGTGGTCGTTGATCGTCGCGTCACCGGCGCGCAGTTCGACCGCCCTTTCGAGCTCGACGACGGCTTCCTCGAAGCGACCGAGGCGGTAATAGGCCCAACCGAGCGAATCGACGATGTAGCCGTCATCCGGCCGCAGTTCGACGGCCTTCTTGATCATCTCCAGGCCTTCCTGGAGATTGCGGTTCATGTCGACCCAGGAATAGCCGAGATAGTTCAGGACCTGCGGCTGGTCGGGATTGAGCTCGAGTGCCTTGTGGAAGTTCGGCTCGGCCTTGTCCCACTTCTTCAGGCGCTCATAGGCGATGCCGCGCTGGAAGAACACCGACCAGTGGTTCCGGGACGGCGTCTGGCCGGTGATCTCGACCGCCTTGTCGTAGTTCTCCGCCATCGCCGCATAGTCCTTGGCGTCGGAGAGCACGCTGCCATAGGCGAGATAGCTGCGGATGTCCTGCGGATCGGAGGCGATGAGCGCCAGAAGATGCTCGCGCGCTTCCTGCACCTTGCCGGTCTCGGCCAGCGTCAGGCCCAGCTGCAGCTCGGAGATCCGCCGCATCGGCGAAGTCTCAGGCACCTGACGATAAAAGGCGATCGCCTTTTCCGGCTGCTTCGCATTCTCGGCAATGCCGCCGAGCAGGATCAGCGTGTCGGCCGCATCCTTGTCCAGCGCATGCGAGAGCTGGAGATAGAGCATGACGGTGTCTTCCGCACCTTCGCGGTTTAGCGCGCCGCCGATCGAAAACAGGACGCCCGCAGCGCCCTGGGCCGCGGTCGCAACCACCGGCTTCGGCTGACGGCCGGCCTCGATCTCGTCACGCAAAGCCTTGAAGGGAGCAAAATTGGTGATGAGCTCGCCGCCGGCAGCCAGCGCATCGAGCGCCTTCTGCTTGTTGCCTGCCTGGGCTTCGAGCGTTGCCAGGGCGATGACCGCACGGGCAAAAGTATCGGGTGCCGTCGCGCCGCCATTGCGGTCGGTCACTGTTTCGGTCAGCGCCTTGCGCGCCGTGTCCGTGTCGCCGACCATGGCCGCCATGACGCCAAGATTATAGTTCTGGAAAATGCCGTACCAGCTCGGCCCGTTGAGGTCCTGCACCAGCTTCAGCGCTTCCATGCCCTTGCCTTCGCCGACCTTCGTCCAGGCGATCAGCAGCTGGTTCATCAGCCGGTCCAGATCATTCGGACCCTGATACTTGAAGTGATCGAGCGCCTCGGAATAGTTGCCGTCACGGATCGCCCGGAAGCCGAGCGCCACCGAGGTCACCCGCTCCACCGCCGGATCCTTTTCCAGAACCTTGGCGAGATCGGCACCCTCGTCGAACTGGCCGTTCATGATGAGCGCGATCATCAGGCGCTGCTGTAGCTCCAGCTCGTTCGGCGTGAATTCCAGCGCCTTCTTGTAGAGCTTCACCGCGTTGCCATAGTCGCGATCGGTCTCGGCCGTTCTCGCCGCCAGAAAGGCGCCCGCAAAGGAATCGACACTTTCGATGTCGAAGCTTTCGGTTTCTTGCGCTGGCGATGTGGTCGCGGCAACTGCCATCGGCGCCTGCGAGACGCTGAGAAGCAGCGCAAGTGCGGTGCCGGCGAGAGAGCGAAGGGCAAAGCATTGCCGCATGAAGGAGCCTTTCCAGAACCGAAGACGAGCGCGCGTCACCCGCGCACGGGCGAGACGCGATGATTCACGGACAGAATGGCTTTTTTGAAGCAGCCTCGCAAGGCAATCGACGGTGAAGCGTCAATTGACTCGCGAAATGCAGAAGTCGATCACATCGTTGAGCGCGCTCTTCCACGGCGTTTCCGGCAGGGGCGCCAGCGCATCGCGTGCGATCTTGCCATAATGCTGTGCCCGCTGGATCGTATCGGTCAGCGCATCATACTTGCCGATCAGACCAAGCGCCTTTTCGAGCCGCGCATCGTCGTTCTGGCCGCCTTCGATCGATTCCTTCCAGAATTCGCGCTCGGCTGCCGTGCCGCGGCGATAGGACAGGATGACCGGCAGGGTAATCTTGCCCTCACGGAAATCGTCGCCGACATTCTTGCCGGTTTCGGCAGCCTTGCCGCCATAGTCGAGCACGTCGTCGACCAGCTGGAAGGCAAGACCCAGATTCATGCCATAGGACTTCAGTGCGCTGCGGGTGGCCTTGTCCGTCCCTGCGACGATCGGACCCACTTCGGCGGCGGCGGCAAACAGGGCCGCAGTCTTGGCGCGGATGACGGCGAGATAGTCGTCTTCGGTCGTCTCCATGTTCTTGGCGACCGAAAGCTGCAGCACTTCGCCTTCGGCAATCACGCAGGCCGCCGTCGAGAGAACGTCAAGTGCATCGAGCGAGCCGACTTCGACCATCATGCGGAAGGCCTGGCCGAGCAGAAAGTCGCCGACAAGCACGCTGGCCTGGTTACCCCAGATCGTGCGGGCCGTGGACTTGCCGCGCCGTAGATCGCTTTCGTCGACCACGTCGTCGTGCAGCAGGGTTGCCGTGTGCATGAATTCGACCGAGGTCGCGAGCTTGATGTGGTGATCGCCCTCGTAGCCGAACATGGCGGCCGTCGCGAGCGTCAGCATCGGGCGCAGCCGCTTTCCACCGGAGGAAATCAGATGATTGGCGACTTCCGGGATCATCTGCACATCGGAGCCGGCCTTCGACAGGATCAGCTGGTTGACACGCTCCATGCCGCTTTTCGTCAGGTCCACCAAAGGCTTGACGGATGCCTGTTTGTTTTTGCTTTCCTCAAGCGGTATGACTACGCCCAACGCACCGGACTCCTGTTCAATTTGGAGGCCGACAATAAAAAGCCGGAGGAGCCACGGCAAGGGGCGAATTGCCTCGCTTTCGGGCTTGAACACGGTTTTGCCGTAAACAGTGAGTTCTGAAATCGATGCATGAGATCATTCGCAGTAACGACGTCGTCCTGCTCTCCTTCGCTGAAAGCCTGATGCGCGATGCCGGGATCGCCACCATGATCGCCGACCAGTCGATGAGCATTCTGGAGGGATCACTCGGCATGCTGCAGCGCCGCCTGCTGGTGGATTCCGACTGTGTCGACCAGGCTCGCCGCATTCTGACCGATGCCGGCCTGGGCGCAGAACTGCGCGACCGCGAGGACTGAGGTCGCCATGGCGGCAGGCACAGAGCCCTTGAGCGAGCAGCCCGTGCAGGAAACGGTGGACGCCTTCCATCGCGGCCGCTTCCATCTGGTTCAGCCCGTCGGTCGCGGCCACCGGGCCGGCATGGATGCCATGCTGCTTGCGTCACTTGTCGTTGATGATCGTAAGGTCCGCGTTGCCGATCTCGGCGCTGGCGCAGGAGCTGCAGGCCTTGCCGTTGCGGTCCGTCTGCCAAACGCCTCGGTCACTCTGGTCGAGCGCTCCCCCGATATGGCTGCTTACGCTCGCAAGAGCCTGGCACTCGCAGAAAACACGAACCTTGCCGGCCGCGCCGAAGTCGTTGAGGCCGATGTCACCCTGACCGGCCGCGCCCGTGTATTTGCCGGCCTCGCCGATGACAGCTTTCACCACGTTATCATGAACCCGCCTTTCAACGATCCCGGTGATCGCAAAACGCCGGATGCCTTGAAGGCGGAAGCCCATGCGATGACCGAGAACCTGTTTGAAAGCTGGATCCGGACCGCAGGCGCAATCATGATCCCGGGCGGCCAGCTCTCGCTGATTGCACGGCCCCAGTCGATCGCCGAAATCATCGCCGCCTGCGGGAAGCGTTTTGGCGGCATCGAGATCACGGCGATCCATCCGCGCGAGGGCGAAAATGCCACCCGCATCCTGGTCACCGCGATCAAGGGCTCCCGCGCCCGCCTGCAGCTGCGCGCACCGCTTCTGATGCATGACGATCCGCAAAGCCATGCCTTTGCACCCTTCGTCGACGATCTCAACAACGGGCGCGCCGGATACCCGCGGCTGCGTTGAAAACACTGATTTTTCCAGGCGCGCCATTGTGTTTGCGCCGGCGCATCTTACATCTCCTCCCGATATTGAAGATCATGAGGAGTTGAGACGCGACCATGGCAGACTTTCTGAAACGGCTGGTTCCCAAGCGCTTCCAGAAGAAGGGCACCGTCATTCCGGTCGTCCGGCTGCATGGCCCCATCATGAGCGGTGGTTCGCGCTTCCGCCCGGCGCTCAACCTCTCCTCCATCGCCGGCCAGCTGGAAAAAGCCTTCGCCATGAAGGATAGCCCGGCCGTGGCGCTGTCGATCAATTCCCCCGGCGGTTCTCCTGTCCAGTCGCGCATGATCTATGACCGCATCCGCGCGCTTGCCGAAGAGAAGAACAAGCGTGTCCTCGTTTTCGTTGAGGATGTCGCAGCCTCCGGCGGCTACATGATCGCGATCGCTGGCGACGAGATCATCGCGGACGCCACCTCCATCGTCGGCTCGATCGGCGTCGTCTCCGGCGGTTTCGGCTTTCCCGAACTCCTGAAGAAGATCGGCGTCGAACGCCGCGTCTACACCGCTGGTGCGAACAAGGTGATCCTCGATCCTTTCCAGCCGGAAAAGGAAAGCGACATCGAATACCTGAAGACCCTGCAGCTCGAGATCCACGAGATCTTCATCGACATGGTCAAGGCCCGCCGTGGCAGCCATCTCGCGGATGATCCGACACTGTTTTCGGGTCTGTTCTGGACTGGCCGCAAGGGCCTGGAGCTCGGCCTCGTCGATCGCCTCGGCGGCATGCGTGAGGAGATCAAGACGCGCTACGGCAAGGATGCCCGCCTCGAACTCATCGGTGCGCCGAAGGGGCTCTTCGGTCGCCGCGCCCCAGGCATCGGCGCATTCGGGTCGACGGATCAGATCGCCGCACAGGCGGTTGCCGGTCTTGCCGAGACGCTCGAAGAAAAGGCACTATGGGGCCGCTACGGTCTTTGACCGGAGCGGAGTGCGGCGGCTGACAGGCGAGGGGACATGGCGCAGCTGATATTCTTGACGATCCTGGTCGGTGGCGCCTGGTTGCTCTACCGCCGCTTCGTGGCCGATGCCGAAAAGCTGGCGGCAAGATCCCGTGCCGAGGAAAAAGAGCGTGAAAACCAGGCGATTGGAACTCTGATCCAGGATCCGGAGACAGGCGAATACCGCCCCCGACGTCCGGACGACGACGACTGATCAGCCCATGCAGGCTGATGAGCGGCTGAGCAGGTTTTCATTGTCACCGCGGAAAAGATAACCTAAGTCATTGCAGGATCGCGAATATTGCGTTCGCAGGCATCCGAAGTTGGAGTCTCATGAGCTACACGACGCAGTTGGACGGCGTGACGGGCCAGATGGCGGAAGAGATCCGCTCTTTCGATTGGGGCAAGACATGCCTTGGGCCGATGTCTTCGTGGCCTTTGTCCCTGCTGACGACCCTGCGCCTCGTTCTGACGACACGCCAACCCATGTGCTTCTGGTGGGGCGAGGACCTGCTGCAGTTTCACAACGACAGCTATCTTCCGATCCTCGGCGGCCGCGAAACCAACGCGCTCGGTCAGCCATTCCGACAATACTGGTCGGATGTCTGGGACGGTGTTGAACCCTTCGTGAAGCGGGCGCAGGCCGGCGAAGGCACCTGGATCGAGAACCTGCCGCTGCAGATTCATCGCAATGGTGCGCCGACGGAAAGCTATTGGACCTTTTCCTACAGCCCCCTTTACGACGACAACGCGCAGATTGCCGGTCTCTTGAACGTGGTCACGGAGACAACGGCCTCCGTGATCGACCGCAGGGCTTTGGAGAAGGCCTATCTCGATGCGCAGAGACATCTCGATGAGCGTGAGCAGCATGAAGAGGAGCTGAAGCTTCTCAACCGCGAGCTGGCCCATCGCATGAAGAATACGCTGGCCATGGTCCAGTCGATCATCAGCCAGAGCCTGCGCAATGCCCCGTCTATATCGGAGGCCGCTACCACGATAGGGGCGCGGATCCAGACGCTGGCCAAGGCGCAGGACGTGTTGACCGGCATGAGCGTGACGGCCGCCGAAATCACCGCGATCGCGAAAACAGCCGTCGCACCCCATGTCGACGGCGACGACCGCATCACGATCACGGGTCCGCAAGTCTATCTCTCCGCCCAACAGGCGCTCGGTCTTTCGCTTGCGATCCACGAACTGGCGACCAATGCCACCAAATACGGCGCACTGTCCCGGCCGGAAGGCCGTGTCGTGATGACCTGGGACAAGCAGCCCGAGAACGGCTTCACCTTCGACTGGCGGGAAAGCGGCGGACCTCCCGTCACCGAACCCGCGCGACGCGGCTTCGGCTCGAGACTGACGGAACGTGTCGTCTCCGATCTCTTCCAGGGCCAGGCAGCGATCCGGTTCAATCCGGAAGGTGTGACCTTCTCCCTGGTCGGCAAGCTGCACAACGCCGACGACCTCGAGCACTGAGCAATCCCCGCATCCGTGATCCGCTTGCCGAGACGCTTGACCCTTGGGTCCGCTCATGGCACCAGACGGGCCGCAACATGAGCCAAGCCGATGGATAGCCCGATGAACACGCCCCTTGCCCCGCACATGGACCCGAAGCGCTCCTTCCAGGCGCTGATCCTGACGCTGCATGCCTACTGGGCGGACAAGGGCTGCGCGGTGCTGCAGCCCTACGACATGGAAGTCGGTGCCGGCACCTTCCATCCTGCAACGACACTGCGCGCGCTTGGCCCCAAGCCCTGGCGCGCCGCTTATGTGCAGCCTTCGCGCCGCCCCTCGGATGGCCGCTACGGCGAAAACCCGAACCGCCTGCAGCATTACTACCAGTATCAGGTCATCCTGAAGCCGAACCCGTCCAATCTGCAGGAACTCTATCTCGGCTCGCTGAAGGCGATCGGCCTCGACCCGTTGCTGCACGACATCCGCTTCGTCGAAGACGATTGGGAAAGCCCGACACTCGGCGCCTGGGGCCTTGGCTGGGAATGCTGGTGCGACGGGATGGAAGTCTCGCAGTTCACCTATTTCCAGGCCGTCTGCGGCATCGACTGCTCGCCGGTCTCGGGCGAACTGACCTATGGGCTTGAGCGTCTGGCCATGTATGTCCAGGGCGTCGACAACGTCTATGACCTGAACTTCAACGGCCGCGAAGGTGAAGAGAAGATCTCCTATGGCGACGTCTTCCTGCAGGCCGAGCAGGAATACTCCCGTCACAACTTCGAATTCGCCAACACCGAGATGCTGCATCGCCATTTCATCGATGCCGAAAAGGAATGCCAGGCGCTCCTCGCCGCCGGCGCGCCCTCGGACACGGAAAACCAGCGCCTGCACAAATGCGTCTTCCCGGCCTATGACCAGTGCATCAAGGCCTCCCACATCTTCAACCTGCTCGACGCCCGCGGCGTCATCTCGGTCACCGAACGCCAGGCCTATATCGGCCGCGTCCGCGCGCTGGCCAAAAGCTGCGGCGAGGCGTTTCTTCTGACCGATGCCGGTGGGGTCAATTTCGGCCGGGCTGCGTAAGGCCTAAAACTCCAGCCCCGCCGCCACGCGGTTCTCGATCCGGACTACCAGTCCGTGGATCTTGGCCATCAGCACATCGAAGTCGATCGGCTTGGTGAGGTAGCTTTCGGCACCGGCGCCCAGTCCCTCGATCATCTTTTCCCGGTCGGCGAGTGCGGTCAGGAAGAGGAAGGGCATATTGGCGAATTGCGGGTGGTTGATCTGCAACTCGCCGAGCATCGAGATCCCGTCCATCTCCGGCATGGTGATGTCGGAGATGACGATATCCGGCCGCTGGCTTAAGATCTTGTCAAGCCCCTCCTTGCCGTTTTCGGCTTGCAACACACGGATGCCGGCCTCTTCCAGCTCCTCGACAATGAGCTCCCGGACGTCTCTTTCGTCTTCGACGCAAAGCACTGTGATCATGTCAGTCTCCCTTAGTGGATTGCAGGATCAGGCGGCGCTCACCTCCGGCGCAGGTTGAGCTGTCTCTGGAATTGCCGGCCCCTGGATCGGCAGAACCAGGGTGAAGCAGGTGCCCTTGCCGCGCTCGCTCTCGACGAAGATGTCGCCGTCATGCAGCACGACGATCTGCTTCACGAGCGACAGGCCGATCCCGGTGCCGGCGATGCCGGTCGAGGTGCGGGCGCGAAAATAGGGCTGGAAGAGTTTCGGCACGTCCTCGGCGTCGATGCCGACGCCCTCGTCCCTGACGGAAAGAAACACGAAGCCGTCTTCCTCCCAGCCGCGGATGGTAATGTCGGGCGCCCGCGGCGCATATTTGACCGCGTTGGAGAGCAGGTTGGTCAGAACCTGTGAGATCGCCAGCGCATCACAGCGGATCACGGGCGGCAGTGCCTCGATCTCGGCGTCGAATCGATGATGTTGCGACGACAGCTTCTGCCGCTTGATCGCCTGCTCGATCAGCTTGTGCAGGGAGCAGTCGACCAGTGACAGCTCGATCTTGCCCGTGTCCATGCGGCCGGCAGACAGGAAGCTCTCCATCAGCACCACCATGCGCGCCACTGCCGAACGCACCTGCTGCGTCTTTTCGGAAAGGAAGGCGGCTTCCATCTCACCCTTCTTGCGCTGAATGCGCTGGGCGGCGCCATCGATGATGGCGAGCGGCGTGCGGAATTCGTGACTGGTCATCGCCACGAACTGCCGCTGCATGGCATTGATGTTCTTTTCCTGCTGCAGCGCCTCTTCAAGCGCCGCTGCCTGGGCCGCGATCTCCGCCGTGCGCTGGCGGACCGTCTTTTCCAGCTCGTCGCGATTGCGGATCAGCTCCTTCTCGGCGCGCTTGCGCAGCGTGATATCGGTGTAGCTCAGCACATAGCCGCCGTTGGAAAGCGGCTCGGATCGCACAGCCAGCACCTTGCCGCTCTTGCGCTCGCGCTCGAAGCTGTAGGGCAGACCGAGGGCCGCCTGTTCGATCCGCTCGCGCACCATGGCCTCAGGATCGCCGTCGCCCCATTCGCCGCGGCTGGCATTGTAGCGCAGGATGTCCTCGAATTTGGATCCCGGGGGAAAGAGCTCCGGTGGAATGTTCATGAGGTCGTAGAGCCGCCGGTTGGCCATCAACAGCCGCGACCGGTTGTCGAAGACGCCGATCCCGCCGGGAATCGCATCGAACACCTGCTCCAGCAGTCCGAAGGCCTTGCGCTGATCGGCGGTCGCGATGGCGACCTCGGCAAACAGGTCGGAAGAAGGCCCCCTTATGCGCCAGACATGCACCTTGACCGGATAGACCGTGCCGTTTCGTCGGCGCTGGATGGCATCGAAGGTGACGCTGCGGGTACTGCCCTCGACCAGCGGCATCAGTTTCGCTCGATAATCGAGCTCGGAAATGCCGACTTTCAGCGATGCGGGTGTCATCCCGGTAAGCGCTTCGGCCGAATAGCCGGTCCTGACACTGGCGGTGGCATTGGTGCGGCTGATGGTAAAGCGCAGCGGATCGAAGATGTAGATCTCATCCGTCGACAGCTCCACCATATCGATAAGCGAAGCCGTGCAGCCGGTGCGCTGCTGTATGATCGGTGCAAGCTCCTGCGCCAGGAGCCGGAGCGCCATCAGGCTTTCCATGTTGATCGGCCGCTCGGTGCGGCTGAAAAAGGCGACTGTGCCAAAATCCGGATCGCCGGTGATGGAAATCGGTATCCAGTAGGGGATCAGGTCCTCGCGTTCGGCAATGCAGTCCGGCATGCGCGCGCCCAGGGGAAGATCGATGGGCAGGTCCATCTGATCGGCGGTATTGTGGTGAAAGAGCCGCTGTCGGTCCTGACCGGCTTCGCGGATGTAGATGGCAGCCATGTCGGACAAATCGAGCTGCGGCAGAGAGGTCAGGACGGCAAGAACCTCTTTCAGCGTGTCGCCGAGACGCCTTTCGGGGATCGCCGCTCTCAGCATGTCGCGGCTGGCGAGCAGGGCCCAGGGGGGCAGGGTGTTCCAGGTCAAAGCTTGCATGCGACAGCTCCGCTGCAAAAACCTATCGGGCGGCCATATTAGGACGCGCGAATTAACGGAGCTGTGCCGGTTTGCCTGCAATTTGAAGCATCTGCGCAGCGAAGGGGTTCTCGGAGCGGCTAGGCGTTTTCTGGCCAACTTCCATCATGACTTTCGCATGATGACCCGCTAACGTGCGGCCAATTCAGCTGCGGAGCCTGCCATCCATGTTCACGACACTTGCCATCCTCGCCGCCATCGGCGCCTATCTCGTCTTCATCTACAACGGTCTGGTAAAGGCCCGGCAGATGGCCGAGGAAGCCTGGTCGGGTATCGATGTGCAACTGAAGCGCCGCGCCGATCTCATCCCCAACCTGATCGAGACGGTGAAGGGCTATGCCGGTCATGAAAAGGGCACGCTGGAAAGCGTCGTCGAGCTGCGCAACAAGGCTCAGGCCGTTCCAGCGGGCGATGTCGCCGGCCGCGCGGCCGTCGAGGGCATGCTGGGGGCCGCCCTCGGCAAGGTCATCGCGCTCGCCGAAGCCTATCCAGATCTCAAGGCCAACGAAAACTTTCTGCAGCTGCAAACGTCGCTCGAAACCATTGAGGGTGAGATCCAGATGTCGCGCCGCTACTACAATGGCGCGGCCCGCGATCTGAACGTCAAGGTCGAGAGCTTCCCCAACAACCTCGTCGCCGGCCAGTTCGGCTTCTCGAAGAAACCCTATTTCGAGATTGCCAACGAGGCCGACCGTGCGGTACCGACGGTCAAGTTCTGACGTCCTTCGGCGGATGTCCCTTTAGAGACCGAGATCATGACGACTGACAGTGTGACCATCCTTCCGCCCACCCATGCCCTGAACGGCAAGGTGAGCCCTCCGGGTTCGAAATCCATCACCAATCGCGCGCTTCTCCTGGCAGGTCTGGCGAAGGGCACCAGCCGCCTGACCGGCGCGCTGAAAAGCGATGACACCCGTTATATGGCCGAGGCGCTGCGCCAGATGGGCGTGACCGTCGAGGAGCCGGATGCCACCACCTTCGTCGTCACCAGTTCGGGCGAGTTGAAGGCACCATCCGCGCCGCTCTTCCTCGGCAATGCCGGCACCGCCACCCGCTTCCTAACCGCCGCGCTCGCCCTCGGCCAGGGCCGCTATGTCGTCGATGGCGACGAGCACATGCGCAAGCGCCCGATCAAGCCGCTGGTCGAAGCCTTGAAATCGCTTGGCGTGACGATCGAGTCCCCCACCGGCTGCCCGCCTGTGACAATCGATGCGACCGGCCGTTTCGAGAAGAACCATGTCGTGATCGATGCTGGCCTCTCCAGCCAATATGTCTCGGCTCTCCAGATGGCCGCGGCTTGCGGTTCGGAGCCGTTCACCATCGAGCTTGCCGGTGCCGATATCGGCGCCCGCGGCTACATCGACCTGACGATGTCGGCCATGCGCGCCTTCGGCGCCAAGGTCGAGCAGCCGACATCATCGTCCTGGGTCATCCAGCCGACGGGCTATACCGCGACCGATTTCCACATCGAGCCGGATGCATCTGCCGCCACCTATCTCTGGGGCGCGGAAGTCCTGACCAAGGGCCAGATCGACATCGGCACGCCGTCTGACGCTTTCACCCAGCCGGATGCCAAGGCCTATGACGTGATCGCCCAGTTTCCGAACATGCCGGCTGTCATCGACGGCAGCCAGATGCAGGATGCGATCCCGACAATTGCCGTGCTCGCCGCCTTCAACGAGACGCCGGTGCGTTTCGTCGGCATCGAGAACCTGCGCGTCAAGGAATGCGACCGCATCCGCGCCGTCTCCACTGGCCTCAACAACATCCGCGAGGGCCTTGCCAAGGAAGAGGGCGACGATCTGCTCGTCTTCTCCGATCCATCGCTTGCAGGCCAGTCGCTGCCGGCCGAGATCGACACCTTCGCCGATCACCGCATCGCCATGAGCTTCGCGCTGGCGGGCCTCAAGATCCGCGACATCACCATTCTCGACCCCGCCTGTGTTGGCAAAACCTATCCCGGCTATTGGGATGCGCTCGCCTCCCTCGGCGTCGAATTCGTCAGGAATGATCCGAAATGACCATGCTCCTCCGCCTGTGCTCCGCTCTCCTTCTCGTTTTCTGGATGGCATGCGGCGCGCAGGCTGAGGAGGTCATTCGCGACTATCACTCCGACATCACGGTCTTGCCCGACGCCACGCTCGAGGTGACGGAAACGATCACTGTCAATGCCGAAGGCAATGACATCAAGCGCGGTATTTTTCGCGATTTCCCGCTCTACACGCAGGACGCCCGCGGCTTTCGCCAGAAAGTCGACTTCGAACTGATCTCGGTCGAACGGGACGGTCGGCCGGAGCCCAATCACACTGAATCCGTCTCCGGCGGCATCCGGATCTATACCGGCTCGGCCGACGTCTTCCTGCGTCCCGGAGAATACACCTACACCATCACCTATCGCACCGGCCGGCAGATCCGCTATTTTGATGATCACGACGAGCTCTACTGGAACGTCACCGGCAATGGCTGGCTCTTCCCGATCGAAGAGGCGAGTGCCAGCGTCTCCCTTCCGGATGATGCGGTTCCGACCAGGACAACGGTCTATACCGGTGCCACAGGCTCGACGGCGAAGAACGCGCGTGAAATCCCAGGCTCAGATGGCCTCGAGTTTGAAACCACCGAGCCGCTCGGGCCGGGCGAAGGCCTGACCATCGTGCTCGCTTTCGACAAGGGCGTCGTTGCCACCCCCTCGTCGGAAGACAGCGCCTGGTGGCTCATTCGCGACAACTTGAACACGATCATCGGCTTCGGCGGCCTTGCCGTCATTTTCCTCTATTATCTCCGCTCCTGGGTTGCCGTCGGGCGCGATCCGGCAAAGGGCGTCGTCGTGCCGCGCTGGGACGCGCCGGACGGCATCTCGCCGGCGCTGGTCAACTATATCGATAACAAGGGTTTTTCCGGCGCCGGCTGGACGGCGCTTTCCGCTGCCGCACTCAATCTCGCAGTCGCCGGCTATGTCGAGCTCGACGATCTCGACAGCAGCATCACGATCCGGCGGACGAGAAAGCCGATTGAGGGCAAGCTGCCATCGGGAGAAGCAGCGCTGATGGCGGAAATTCCCTCAGCTGGCGACGAACTCGTCATCGACAAGGCCAACGGCAAGAAGGTGCAATCCGTCGGCAACCGCTTCCGCCAGGCGATCGAAAAGGAACACCGCAACAAGTATTACAAGGGCAACGCCGGCTATACCTCGCTCGGCATCGGCCTCTCGATCGCGGTCATCGCAGCCCTTTTCATTTTTGGCGACCTTACCGAAGACGTCTACGCGCTGGTGTTCGTGCCCACCTTCTTCTCGGTCTTCTTCGGCACGTTCACAGCCGGTCTCGGTCGCACCTTGCGCCGCGGGCGCTCGCTTGTGAGCAAGATCTTCGCCGTGGTGGCGCTGGCCTTCATCGGCTTCGTTGCCCTCTCGACGCTCGGCCTGATGCTGCTCTCCATGTGGATGGATCTGGAAGCAACCCACCAATTCCCGGTGCTGATTGCCGTCGGCGGCATCCTGCTGGTCAATCTGCTCTTCTTCTACATCATGGGCGCCCCGACCCCGCTCGGCCGCAAGCTGATGGACGGCATCGAGGGCCTGCGCATCTATCTGACGCTCGCCGAAAAGGATCGCATGAACATGGCCGGCGCGCCGACCATGTCGCCCAGCCATTTCGAAAAGCTTCTGCCCTATGCCGTGGCGCTGGGCGTCGAAAAGCCGTGGTCGCAAGCCTTCGAAACTTGGCTCGCCACGGCCGCCGCCGGCGCCGCAGCCGCCGCCTACAGCCCCGGCTGGTACCACGGCAGCAACTACGGCCGTTTCGGCGACCTCATCGGCGGCTTCTCCTCCTCCATGGCCTCGACGATCGCCTCGACCATTCCGGCACCGCCCCCTTCCAGCTCCTCATCCTCCTCAGGCTTTTCCGGCGGCTCCTCCGGCGGCGGCGGTGGCGGCGGCGGCGGGGGAGGGTGGTAGTCACCCACCTCCCTTGAGGAGGGAGGTCGCCGCGAAGCGGCGGGTGGGGGTGCCCGATGGATTACCTGATCCGCTTGGAGCGGACGTCTGGACGTCGTCCTGTCACTTGCTCATTCGGCTATTCCTAGATCACTTGCGCCTAGCGTCATCACCCCACCCCGGAGCTCCGCTCCGACCCTCCCCCTCAAGGGGAGGGTGTTTGGAACGGCCAGCGCCGGTCTCCCACCTCCCCCTTGAGGGGGGAGGTCGCCGCAAAGCGGCGGGCGGGGGTGATCCTGGCCAAGCTCTCGCATTTCCCCTCAATCCCCAGAGTTGAAACGCGCTGAGATTCGACGTTCCATGGAGATGTCAAGGCACCGGAACGCAGCTATGCCCAGACCTCCCAATTCCATGGATCGCTTTCGCCGCGCCAATGCCAAGCGCCTGCGATCGAAGGCCACTGACGCCGAACGGAAACTCTGGCGCCATCTCTGGCGCATTCCAATCGATGGCAGCCACTTCCGCCGACAGGTCCCGATCGGTCCCTACTTTGCCGATTTCGCTTGTCATCAGATCGGCCTGATCATTGAGTTGGACGGCTCCCAGCATGCGACGGATGAAGGGCTTGAACGAGACCAGGAGCGAACCGACTTTTTGGAGGAGCAGGGATACAAAGTGATCCGCTTCTGGAACGCCGAAGTCCTGACGGAGCTGGATGCGGTCCTCGACACAATCTATGCGGCGGCCCGTGAGCACGAGATATTCCTTGAACTGCACCCAGATGTCAGGTCACCACGCAGAGCGGATCGTCCTCCTGCGTTTGACGCGTCCAAAGGTGATAAAAGGTTGCCGTCAGATCACCCCACCCCGGAGCTCCGCTCCGACCCTCCCCCTCACGGGGAGGGTGGTTGAGACGCTGACGCCGCACCACCCACCTCCCCCTTGAGCGGGGAGGTCGCGCGGAACGCGCGGGTGGGGGTGATGGCGGCACGTCTGGTCCGATTACGGTGCCGATAAGGTCGAGATCGTCGATTACCACTGAGAAGGAGACATGCCATGACCATCGTCCTGCCGCCCGTCCATCCCGGTGAAATTCTGCGCGATGAGTTTCTCGAGCCCATGGGCCTGAGCGCCGGCGCCCTTGCGCGCCTATTGAATGTGCCACGCACGCGGATCGAGCGTCTGGTTGCCGAGCAGACGTCGTTGACACCCGATACTGCGCTTCGCCTCGCTCGGTATTTCGATATGTCGCCGCAGTTCTGGATGAACCTGCAGACGAGCTATGACCTGAAGACAGAAGCGACAGCAAAAGCCGCCGAGCTGGCTGCCATTCCCGTGCGAACAGATTTGACCGCAGCCTGAACCCCCGCCATTTTGCACGCATCCATGGATGACTTTTGCCGCAGGGCTTGCTAAGTCCGCCGCAGCCTCAAGCAACATCTCGAAAAGTCAGACCCGATGCCCGATCTCCTGCTCGAACTCCGCTCCGAAGAAATCCCCGCCCGCATGCAGCGCAAGGCGGCTGGCGATCTGAAGAAGATGGTCACCGATGCGCTTGTCGATGCGGGTCTCACCTATGAGGGTGCGCGCGAATACTGGACGCCGCGGCGCCTGACGCTCGACATTCGCGGGCTGACCGCCCGCTCGGCCGATATCAAGGAAGAGAAGAAGGGGCCGAGCGTGTCGGCACCTCAAGGCGCGATCGACGGCTTCCTGCGTGGCGCGGGCCTCACCGCGATCGACCAGGCCACGATCAAGACCGATCCGAAGAAGGGCGATTTCTACGTTGCCTATCTGGAAAAGCCCGGTCGTGCGGCCGAAGAAATCATCGCCGATGTCATGCCCGGCATCATCAGAGCCTTCCCCTGGCCGAAATCGATGCGCTCTGGTTTTGCCTCCATGCCCAAGGGCTCCGGCTATGGCGGCATCGAGGGCAAGGGCATGGAGAGCCTGCGCTGGGTGCGCCCGCTGCAGTCGATCGTCTGCACCTTCGGCCCCGAGCATGACGAAGTGCAGGTGATCCCCTTCGAGATCGACGGCATCGTGGCTTCCAATGTCACCTATGGTCACCGCTTCCATGCGCCCGACGCCATCACCGTCAAGCGCTTCGACGATTACGTTTCGAGCCTGGAACGCGCCAAGGTCATCCTTGACGCCGAGCGCCGCAAGGACATGATCCTGCACGACGCCCGCGACATCGCCTTCGCCAACGGTCTTGAACTCGTCGAGGACGAGGGCCTGCTGGAGGAAGTCTCCGGCCTCGTCGAATGGCCGCAGGTTCTGCTCGGGACATTCGAAGAGGATTACCTCTCGATCCCCGCCGAGATCATCCGCCTGACGATCAAGACCAACCAGAAGTGCTTTGTCGTGCGCCCGCAGGGTGAGACGGACAAGCTCTCCAACCATTTCATCCTGATCTCCAACATCCAGGCCACCGATGGCGGCCGCGAGATTATGCATGGCAATGGCAAGGTCGTGCGCGCGCGTCTGTCGGATGCGCTGCATTTCTGGAAGCGTGACCAGGGCGACCTGCCGGACCTCGACACGCTGAAGGCCTCGGCCGCCAAGTTCGACCTGGATCTCAAGAAGCCGCTCGACCAGCGCATGGCCAAGCTCGACGCGCTGAACGTGACCTTCCATGCCAAGCTCGGCACGCAAGGGCAGCGCGTCGCGCGTATCCGCGAACTGGCCAAGGTGCTGGCCCCGATCGTAAGCGCTGATGCCGCCCTCGTTGACCGCGCTGTGGTGCTGGCGAAAGCCGACCTGCGCACCGAAGCCGTCGGCGAATTCCCCGAACTCCAGGGCGCCATGGGCCGCAAATATGCGCTCCTGCAGGGCGAAGATGCCTCCGTCGCCGCCGCCATCGAAGACCACTGGAAGCCGAACGGCCCGTCGGATCGTCTGCCGGAAGACAAGGTCGGCCTCACCGTCGCGCTCGCCGACAAGCTCGACACGCTGGTCGGCTTCTGGGCGATCGACGAAAAGCCGACCGGCTCGAAGGACCCCTATGCGCTGCGCCGTGCGGCGCTGGGCGTGGTGCGCATGATCCTAGAGAAGGGCATTCGTCTGCCGCTGGCGTCCGTCGCCAAGGATGCCGACCTCCTCTCCTTCTTCCACGACCGCCTGAAGGTCTACCTGCGCGATCAGGGCGCCCGCCACGACATCATCGATGCCGTATTGACGCCAGACGCCGATGACCTGCTGATGGTGGCCCGCAAGGCCGAGGCGCTCACCGCCTTCATCACCTCGGAAGACGGCTTGAATCTCTTGGCCGGCACCAAGCGCGCCACCCAGCTTTTGGCTGCCGAAGAGAAGAAGGGCACCGTCGTCGCAGATGGCGTCTCGGAAGCGCTGTTGAAGCTCGACGCGGAAAAGTCCCTCTTCGCCGCCATCCAGTCCGCCTCGAAATCCGCGGCTGAGGCCGTGGCATCGGAAGACTTCCGCTCCGCCATGCAGGCGCTCTCGACACTGCGCGGCCCGGTAGACAAGTTCTTCGAGGATGTCCTGGTCAATGACGAGGATGCCGCGATCCGCGCCAACCGCCTTGCGCTCTTGAAGGCAATCCGCGAGGCGACAGCCACGGTCGCGGACTTCTCCAAGATCACAGGCTGATGATGTGAGACCCTGCTTCGGCGGGGTCTTTCGTTTCATGCGGCGAGTTTTCCGAGGTCGGCATCCTGTGCTAGATTGGATTGGCAGCCAGTTGGAGCGATCCCCATGAACAAGCCCGTTCAGGTCACCATTGCCGAACCCTATGACAGCTTCGTCGAGTCTCAGCTCGAAAGCGGCCAGTTCAAGTCGGCGCAAGAAGTGGTCGAGGCCGGTCTTCAGCTGCTGAAAGAAGAGCAGGCGCGTACAGAATGGCTGCGCAAGGCGCTGATCGAGGGGGAAAACAGCGGGCCGTCTGTGCCCTTCGATCGCGAGGAATTCAAAGCCCTTCTGCGGGAACGCCATCTTCGTTCGCGAGCTTCTCAAGAAACCTAAGCTGCTGCAGACATCGCCCGCCGCGACCACTTTGGTATTGCTAGAATGCCCCCCCAAATCCTTATCAGCGCCTGCCTGCTCGGCCGCCCTGTCCGCTATGACGGCAAGGGCAAGCCGCTGAATGATCCGCGGATCGAACGCTGGAAGGCCGAGGGTCGCCTCGTCGGCTACTGTCCGGAACAGGCCGGTGGCCTGCCCACGCCGCGCCCGCCCGCCGAAATCGAAGGTGGCATGAACGGCGAGGATGTGTTGGCCGGCCGGGCCCGGGTGCTGGAGGTGACGGGCGGCGATGTCACCGCCGAATTCGTCGAGGGCGGAAAGAAGGCGGTCGCCTTCGCCCGCGAGCAGGGATGCGATGTCGCGCTCCTCATCGACGGCAGCCCGTCCTGCGGTTCCGGCTTCATCTATGACGGCTCTTTCTCCGGCACCTGCCACCCCGGCTTTGGCGTCACCGCAGCCCTGATGCGTGAAGCCGGCATCGAAGTCTTCTCCGATCGCGAGCTCGATCGACTAGCCGCGCATATCGATCGCACGGCCTGACATGAAAAAGCCGCCGGATCGCTCCGGCGGCCTCTCGATCTGCGTCACACGGAAGGTGATCAGCTCGCCATGCGATACTGCTGCTGGCCGCCCGCCTGGCTCGTCTTGAAGCTGCGGATGAGGTTCAGGAGGTCGCCCGTGTCGTTGGCGAGAACCTCTGCCGATGCCGTGGTTTCCTCGGCCATCGCCGCGTTCTGCTGGGTGGCCTGGTCGAGCTGGTTCATCGACGACGAGATCGAGCGCAGGGTCGTGTCCTGCTCCTGGGCGCTGTGCGAGATCTTGGAGACGATGTCGTTGGCGCTGGCGATCTGGTCGGAGATGCGTTTCAGGGCTTCGCCGGTCTGACCGACCAGCTGCACACCCTGTTCGACCTGTGCGGAAGAACGGGCGATCTGATCCTTGATCTCCTTGGCGGCCGCTGCAGAGCGCTGGGCAAGCTCGCGGACTTCCTGGGCGACGACGGCAAAGCCCTTGCCGCTTTCGCCGGCACGGGCCGCCTCAACGCCGGCATTGAGCGCCAGCAGGTTGGTCTGGAAGGCGATCTCGTCGATCACGCCGATGATCTTGGTGATCTCGGCAGACGACTGTTCGATGCCGCTCATCGCGCTGATGGCACGGGCCACGATCTCGTCGCTCTGCTTGGCTTCGCCGCTGACGGCGCTGACGCGGCTTGCGGCTTCACGAGCACCATCCGCCGTCTGGCGAACGGCAACGGTCAGTTCGTCGAGCGCCGCAGAGGTCTCTTCGAGGTTAGCAGCCTGCCGTTCGGTGCGGGTTGCAAGCTCGCCGGATGCGCGACGGATCTCTTCCTTCGAGACGGCAATGTCGTTGCCCTTCAGGTTGACGCGGGCCATGGCTTCCTCGAGGCGGGCAAGCGCATCGTTGAAGTTGTCGCGCAGCGCTGCATATTTCGGGCCGAGGTCGGCGCAGCGGACAGTCAGATCACCATGGGCGAGCTGCTCCAGCGACTGGCCGATGGTGGAGACGACATGCGCCTGCTGCCGGGCTTCGGCAAGCTGCGCCTCGGCATTCTGGCTGCGCTCGCTGTCGAGTTCGCGCTGCTGCTCTTCCTGGCGGGCCGCAAGCGCATGACGCTCGCGCACCTTGTCCTGCAGGCTCTTGGTGGCCTTCGCCATCATGCCGATTTCGTTGCGCAGATCGGTATGCGGAATGGCGATATCGACATTCTCGTCTGCCACGGCTTCAAGCGAATCGTGGATCGCCTTCAAAGGCTTGGTGATGTTGCGGATCACGAAGAAGGCGGCGATCAGCGCGAGAGCGAAGATGCCGATGGACCAGCTGATCGTCTTGATGACGCTCGAGCGGATTTCAGCCTTCAGGTCATCGGTGTAAAGGCCGGTGACGATGACGACCTTCCAGGGTTCGAAGGCCTTGCCGTAGGAGGCCTTGGGATAGGAACGATCTTCGGGATCTTTTCCAGGCTTTGGACCGATGAACTCGACAAATCCGCCGCCCAGCTGGCCAAGCCGGACCAGCTCGTCACGATAGGCAAAGCCATTCGCGTCCGGCTTGCCCTTGTTGCTCTTGCCGACATCCTTCGAAGTCGGGTGGAACACCATGACGACATCATAGTCATAACCGAAGAAGTAGCCGTCCGGCTCGAAGCGCATCTTGTTCAGCATGTCGTAGGCGCGGGTCTTGGCCTCTTCAACGGTGAATTCGCCGGCAACGGCGCGGTCGTTGAAGTCCTTGAGAACGGACAATGCGCTCTCGACCTGCGTCCTCAGGAGTTCGTAGCGCTGCTGGTAGATTGTCGCAGTCGAGGATCGGACCTCGAAATAGGTGGCGGCAGCAAAGGCCACCATCAAGCCGCCGATCAGCATGATCAGCTGGAGGGAAATCTTCAGGTTTTTCATAGGCGAGCGATCTTTCGTCTGTCGAGCGGTTCGTGCGCGGTGGGAGGAGCAAGCGAACGGGATCGGCACGTCATGTGTCGACGGAGTACGACAGACTCTCGATCCGAAAGATTGAGATGCCTTTAAGCAGCTCAGAATATTGGGATACGAAAATGTACTGGTGAAATTTAGGGGGGGTCTCAAACGACATAACGCCCGGGACTGGGCCGGGCGTTATGTCCGTGTCGTCCACGAGGAACCGCCGCGCCCGGATCGTTTGGCGGGCGGATGGGAAAATCAGTCGAGGCGCAGCTCGAAGCCTGCAAGAGCCGGGGCAGGCTTGTCGCCCGCAGCCGTATCGACGGCCGCGGTCATCGCGCCATGGTCGATGGCGGCAGGAGCGGCCAGGGTGCCGGCAACGACCATCGAGCCGTCCGTCGCCCAGCCTGCAGCCGAGCTATAGACCACGACCGGGGACCCGCCGAACCAGCGCTCCACGCGCTTCAGCTTCTTCTCACCGTCGATATCCACCACTTCGGCGGCCTGATAGCCATTGGCGATGGCGGGCACCTGGTAATGCGACTTGCTGAGCCTCGGTGCCGGCGCGGGGCAGTGGGCGCAGTCGATCGAGACGATGCTCGGCTGGCTGGCGGAGAGCCCGGTTATGGTCGAGATCGAGCCTGCCATGGCAGGCATGGCCACCAGCGATGCTGCAAGGATCATGGATGTCGAAGCGAGACGGCGCATAAGGTTTTTTCCCCGATTGTTGGGAAGAACGTTAGCAGCAGTTTCTTTCGATCCGGTCAGAAGCTTCTGTAAAATTTGAACGAAGTGGCGATTTCGAAGCGGAAATGGCGACAGATCCGTATGGAAATCAGGCTTTCTCGCGCGCAATTGCCCGCCAGCCGATGTCGCGGCGGCAAAAACCGTTCGCCCATTCGACCGCGTCGGCCAATCGATAGGCTTCCGCCTGCGCCTCCGCAACCGTCGCCCCCCGCGCCGTGGCGTTGAGCACGCGCCCGCCTGTCGCGACCAGCTGGCCGTCCTTCATCGCCGTCCCGGCATGGAAGACCTTGGCGCCGTCCCCGGCCTGGGGAAGCGAGGCAATCGGCGTCGCCTTGTCGTATGCGCCGGGATAGCCCTTGGATGCCAGCACCACGGTCAACGCCGGGTCCTCGCTCCACTCGGCCGTCACCTGGTCTAGCGTCCCGGTGGCGGAGGCATGGAGGATCGGCAGAAGATCGCTCTTCAGGCGCATCATCAGCACCTGGCATTCCGGATCGCCGAAGCGCACATTGTATTCGATGAGTTCCGGGCCCTTCTCGGTGATCATCAGCCCGGCGAAGAACACGCCCTGGAAGGGATGCCCCATCTCGGCCATGCCGCGCATGGTCGGCTCGATGATCTCCTTCATCGTGCGCTCGACCATCTCTGCCGTCATGACCGGTGCCGGGGAATAGGCACCCATGCCGCCGGTATTCGGGCCGGTATCGCCGTCGCCCACGCGCTTGTGGTCCTGGGCGGTGGCAAGTGGCAACAGCGACTTGCCGTCGGAGAGGCAGAAGAAGCTTGCTTCCTCGCCATCGAGGAAGGCCTCGACCACGACTTCCGCACCGGCAGCACCGAACGCGCCCTCGAAGCAGTCGTCGATCGCGGCGAGTGCCTCATCCAGCGTCATCGCAACCGTGACACCCTTGCCGGCGGCAAGGCCGTCGGCCTTGATGACGATGGGTGCGCCCTGTTCGCGCACATAGGCCTTGGCCTTCGGCGCGTTGTTGAAACGCTGATAGGCGCCGGTCGGAATATTGAAGCGGGCGCAGACATCCTTGGTAAAGCCCTTGGAGCCCTCGAGCTGGGCCGCGGCCGCCGACGGCCCAAAGACCGCGATGCCGGCTTCGCGCAGGCGATCGGCAATGCCGGCGACCAGCGGTGCTTCCGGGCCAACGACGACGAAGTCGAGGCCCTTGTCCTTGCAGAAGGCGACCACAGCAGCATGATCATCCGTGTCGAGGGCAACAAGATCGGCCTCTTCGGCGATCCCGGGATTGCCGGGGGCGGCATAAAGCTTGGTCAACAGCGGCGACTGGGCGATCTTCCAGGCCAGAGCATGCTCGCGTCCACCCGAACCGATCAAAAGAACCTTCATTGCCAGCCTCCAGTGCCACAAGGGAATGCCCGGCGGTTAAGGGGAGGGAGGCGAAAGGTCAAGCCGAATTGACCTCTGATGGCCCTGCTTTCCTGTGAAGTGGGCTCCATTCCCGTTGCCTTGCCGCAATCGCCCGTTATGGTCCGCGTCCACGAAGCAGGTTCAGCAAAAGTGTCCCACGGTTTTGCGATGAGAACCTGCGACAAACAAAGACGCTGAGCGGATGAATTGTTGGCTTGCCAACGAAAGTCTGCTCAGCACAAGACGGATGACCCATGGCCGACGACATCAAGAGCATTGCCGCCCTCATCGCCACCGAGATCAACGCCCGTCCCGACCAGGTGACGGCCGCAGTTGGTCTGCTGGACGAGGGCGCGACGGTCCCCTTCATCGCCCGCTATCGCAAGGAAGTGACCGGCGGTCTCGACGATACCCAGCTGCGCAATCTCGCCGAACGGCTGATCTATCTGCGCGAGCTCGCCGCCCGCCGCAAGTCGATCTTCGAGAGCATCGATAGCCAGGGCAAGATGACGGATGAGCTTGCCCGCAAGATCGCTTCGGTGACGACCAAGGCCGAGCTCGAAGACCTTTATCTGCCCTACAAGCCCAAGCGCCGCACCCGCGCCGAGATCGCCCGGGAGAAGGGGCTGCAGCCGCTCGCCGATGCGATCCTCGCCGACCGCACGAGCGACCCGCAGCAGCTCGCAGCCGATTACATCACCGAAGAGGTGCCGGACGTGAAGACGGCGCTCGAAGGCGCCCGCGACATCATTGCCGAGCAGATCTCGGAAAACGCCGATCTCATCGGCCGCCTGCGCAACGACATGAAGGATCGCGCGATCCTCTATTCGAAGCTCGTCGACGGCAAGGCCGAGGCTGGCGCCAAGTTCGCCGATTACTTCGACCATTCCGAACGCTGGGCAACCGTCCCCGGCCACCGCGCGCTTGCCATGCTGCGCGGCTGGAACGAGGAATTTCTGTCGCTGTCGATCGAAGTCGATCGCGATGACTCGGCCCCGGTGAAGCCCAGCCAGCGCATGATCGCCAGCGCCTATCAGGTCGCCGGCAAAGGCCCCGCCGACCAGTGGCTCCTCGAGGTCGCCGGCTGGACCTGGCGCGTCAAGCTTTCCGTGTCCCTCTCGCTCGACCTGATGCGCGAACTGCGCGAGCGGGCCGAGGAAGAGGCGATCCACGTGTTCGCCCGCAATCTGAAAGACCTGCTGCTGGCCGCCCCCGCCGGCTCACGCCCGACCATGGGCCTCGACCCCGGCATCCGCACCGGCGTCAAGGTCGCCGTCGTCGATGGCACCGGCAAGGTGGTGGAAACGACGACCGTCTATCCCTTCCCGCCCAAGAACGACATTCGCGGCACGCAGGCGGAGCTTGCTTCGCTCATCCGCAAGCACAAGGTCGAGCTGATCTCGATCGGCAATGGCACGGGCAGCCGCGAGACGGAAAAGCTGGTGGCTGATATGCTGGCGCAGTTCCCGTCGACCGCGCCGAAGCCGACCAAGGTCATCGTCTCGGAAGCCGGCGCCTCGGTCTATTCGGCCTCGGAAACCGCTGCCAAGGAATTCCCCAATCTCGACGTGTCGCTCCGCGGAGCCGTCTCGATTGCGCGTCGCCTGCAGGATCCGCTTGCCGAACTCGTCAAGATCGAGCCGAAGTCGATCGGCGTCGGCCAGTATCAGCACGATGTCGACCAGGGCAAACTCGGTCGCTCGCTCGATGCCGTCGTCGAAGATGCGGTGAATGCCGTCGGCGTCGATCTCAACACGGCATCCGCCCCGCTGCTTGCCCGGGTCTCCGGTCTCGGTAAGACGACGGCGGAAGCCATCGTTGCCCATCGCGATGCCACCGGCGCCTTCGAAAGCCGCAAGGATCTCCTGAAAGTCCCGCGTCTCGGTGCCCGCACCTTCGAACAATGCGCCGGCTTTTTGCGTATCCCGAATGGCAAGGAGCCGCTCGATGCCTCCTCGGTGCACCCGGAAGCTTATGGCGTGGCAAAGAAGATCGTCGCCGCCTGCGGCCGGGACCTCCGCTCGCTGATGGGCGACAGCGCGACGTTGAAGAGCCTCGACCCCAAGCGCTTCATCGACGAGCAGTTCGGTCTGCCGACGGTCAAGGACATTCTCGCCGAACTCGAAAAGCCGGGCCGTGACCCGCGCCCGTCCTTCAAGACGGCAACCTTCGCCGAAGGCGTCGAGGAGATCACCGATCTCAAGGTCGGCATGACGCTCGAGGGCACGGTCACCAATGTCGCCGCCTTCGGTGCCTTCGTCGATATCGGCGTGCATCAGGATGGCCTCGTCCACGTCTCCCAGCTTGCCGATCGTTTCGTCAAGGATCCGCATGAGGTGGTGAAGGCCGGCGATGTGGTGAAGGTCCGCGTCGTCGAGGTCGACGTCAAGCGCAAGCGCATTGCGCTCACCATGCGGAAAGACGGCGGCGAGGCGCAACAGCCCTCGATGCGCGGTGACGCCCGCGGCAATGCCAATGCGATGAAGCATTCGAACGCCCGCCCGCCGAAGCCGGAGCAGCCGGCCATGGGCGGTCTCGGCGCCGCGCTCGCCGAGGCCATGCGGAAGAAGTAAACGAGAAACAGGCCGGAGCTCATCACTCCGGCCTGCCCATCGCCCCCGAAAGGCACCTCTCAAATAGTCGCTGCACAATCCTTGCAGAAAGGTGTGTGCGGCACGGCCTTAAGCCGCTCCATCGAGATCGGCTCGCCGCATTTCATGCACTGACCATACCGCCCCTTGGCAATCCGGTCCAGCGCGGCATCGATAGCCCTCAGTTCTTCCTCGCCCACCTGGCCGAATTCCTCCAGCACTTCGTCGTTTTCCGCCTCGGTCGCGCGTTCGGCACTGTCGGCGCTTTTCAACGTGCCGAGGTCATTGTCGATTTTCTTCAGCCGACGCTCGATCTCGTCCTTGCGGGCCAAGAGGATCCGCTCGAAATGGGCTGTGTCCATGGCTTGTACGGGATTGTCCATCGTCTCACCTGTCGACCAGAACCGAAATCTTGGAATGACGAACGACCCGGTCGGCCGTCGCGCCGATGAAGTAGTTGGAGAAATCGGGCACGTGCGACCCGACGATGATCAGGTCCGCCTTGTGCTCCTCGGCCGTTGCCAGGATTTCACGGGCCGGAGCGCCGGATCGGATCTCGATATGCGCCTTCACCTCGGCCTTTTCCTTTATCGCGACAAGCTTGGCCTTGGCGTCATTGATCGCACCTTCGATCAGGTCAACCGGCACGTCGATCGCGAGATAGCCGGGGATGTCCTCAATGATCGTGAGCAGCACGATCTCGCCACCCTCGTCCAGCAGGGACTTCGCCTTCGCCAGGATCTTCTCGCCGATCTCGACGGCTGCCGGATCGACCGGGACGATGATCTTCTTGTACATCTTGCTCTCCTTTGGCACCCGCCGGGTGTTTCCTCTTTATGGACTGAAGATGCGTCTCGGGAGCGCGAGCCGCATTGATCAGGATCAACTTTGGGACGGGTTGCTTTGTCAACTTTTGTCGAACGAAGTTTCGAAGAAATGCGATCTTCTGTGAACGAACGATCTGCACCATATTTTCGTAAAGCGCCGCCTCAGGCTGCAGGAGAAAACCCCATGACCGCCGCATCGAACGAACTCACCTCTTTCGCCACAAGCCGCCCCGTCCATGTCGGCCGTGCGCACCTCGTCGTGCGCGATCTCGATACGATGGCTGGCTTCTACGAGAAGGCGCTCGGCATGAAGCGGCTCGAAACGAGCGAGAGTGGCGTCGAACTCGGCGCTGGAGATCACGTCCTGCTGACGCTGACAACGCGGGGTGATGCGGCTCCCGCGCCCCGGAATGCCGCCGGCCTCTTTCACAACGCGTTCCTGATGCCGGATCGCGCCGAGCTTGCCCATTGGCTGGCGCATACTGCCAATCTTGGCCTGCAGTTCGACGGCGCGAGCGACCATCTGGTGAGCGAGGCAATCTATCTCTCCGACCCGGAAGGCAACGGCATCGAAGTCTATCGGGACCGCAAGCCCGAGGAGTGGACGTATCTCGCCGATGGCACGGTCGAGATGGACACGCGCCGGCTGGATCTGCAGGCGCTCTACGACAGCGCGGCAAAGACGCCCTGGGCCGGCATGTCGCCGGACGCAGCCCTTGGCCATATCCATCTGCAGGTTGGGAACGTGCCGGAAGCGGACCGCTTCTACGAAGGTGTGCTCGGTCTGAAGAAGATGGCGAGCTATCCGGGCGCAAGCTTCTACGCCTCCGGCAGCTACCACCACCATGTGGCGGCCAACATCTGGAACAGCCGCAACGCGCCGGCTCGCACCGGTGCCATGACCGGCCTGCAGGATTACGAACTCGCCTTCAACGACAAGGCTGTTCTGGACGGTGTTCTCGCCACGCTCGAGGGCCTCGAAATCAAGGTGGGCCGCACCGCGCGGGGCTACCACCTGCGGGATCCCTGGGGCATCGGGCTGACCCTGGTCGCACCTGCGGCCTGATCACCTCCGGATCCGCTGCAAGCCGGCGCGATCCGGCGTGGAACGGATATTGTTCCCGAACGTTGAAGGACGTCGCCCAGGGGGAACAACGTCATGTCGCCAATCTGCAGCCGAGACCATTTTCTGCCGGGGAGCGCCCGGTGAACATGCAGGTCAACCATCGGCACACGCCATCCCGCAAGGTCCGTTTCAAGAAGACGGGCCTTGATTACGTCGTCTCCTGGTCTGTGATCGGGCTTTTCCTGATCTTCGCCCTAATCGCGCTGCATCTCGCGTCCTTCATCCTCATCCCGCTCACCATGGCCGTGGTCGTCGGTCTGATCCTCGGCATTGCTGCCGACCGTCTCGGCAAGCTGGGTGTTCCCCCGACGCTGACGGCAATCATTCTTTCTGGGCTCTTCCTTGTGGTGCTTCTCGTATTGATCAGCATCGTCTGGACGCCGATCGCCATGCTGATCGAGAACGGACCGGACATGGTCAACCAGGTGATCGCCTATCTCGAGCAGATCCCGTGGATGGAGCGGCCTCTGGCGATCCTGTCCCGTGGACCGGACTCGCTCGAGACCATGATGGAAAACTCCGGCACGATTCTCTCGACCATCGCAGCCGGTGTCACGCCGGCCTTGCTGCAGGTCTTCATTTTCATCGCCGGCCTGCTGCTTTTTCTTTCCTGCCGGCTAGCGCTCCGCCGCGAACTGATCCGCGCTTTCGCGGATCGCGCCCGCCGCCTGAAGGCCATTCGCCTCCTGAACGAGGTTGAGGAGGCGCTTGGCTATTATTTTGCCACCGCCGTCATCGTCTATGGCCTCTTCGGTGTGGCAGCCGGCATCGTCGCCTGGCTTGGTGGACTCGGAACACCGGCGCTCTGGGGAGTGGCAGCTTTCCTGTTGAGCTTCATCCCCTTCCTCGGCATCGCCATGGTGACGATTGCCATGGTGATCGGCGGGCTCCTGGTGCACGAAAGCCTGTTCTGGGGGCTGATGCCCGCTTTCATCTTCTTCGTGCTGGACGGCTTCCTGGAGAACCTGCTCATCCCGGCCGTCATGGGCAAAAGGCTTCAGATGAATGCCTTCATGCTGTTTGGCGCGATTGTCTTCTGGACATGGCTCTGGGGCGCTGTCGGCGCCATGCTCGCGGTTCCGCTGACCCTCATTTGCATGACCCTCTATGCCGGCATCATGCCCCAGACGAAAATACAGCCGAACCTGCCCGGCTAGTCTCGCCTGTCATCTCGTCGTCATCGACAAGTCCTAGGCACCGCTTGAAACGAGCGGTGCCCATACATGACAAACGACCTCCCCCGCCTGCGGCTCGGCATTATCGCCGATCCGCAATATGCCGATCTTGATCCAAACCCGGTTCTCGACCGCCACTTCCGCCAGTCTCTGCCGAAGCTGCGGGAGGCGGTTGCGCACTTCAACACGCAGGCGCTCGATGCCGTCCTAGTGCTGGGAGACCTCATCGATCGCGGCTGGGACAATCTCGCGCCGGTCCTGGAAATCCTCGAGGGTCTTGCGGCGCCACGCATGCTGCTGCCCGGCAATCACGACTTTCTCGTCACGCCGGATCGTCTGCCCGACGTCCACGCCGCCCTTGGCATGCCGGCCCCCTATCACGAGGTGCGGATCAGGGGCCTGCGTCTCCTCGTAACCGACGGTAACGAGATCTCGCTCTTCGCGCCGCCGGAAGGCGATCCCCGGCGCGACGAGGCAAAGCAGCGTCTCGCCGGGTTGAAAGCGAAGGGCGCGCCCAATGCCCAGGAGTGGAATGCCGGTATCTCCAGTCGACAGATGAACTGGATCGCGGACCGGCTTTCGGCCGCGCAAGCGGATGGAGAGAAGGTGATCCTGCTCGGCCACTATCCCCTCCATCCCTTTTCGGATCATTCTTTGTGGGATGCCGAGGAACTGACCCGGCTTGTCACGGCATCGCCTGCCGTACTGGCCTATCTCTGTGGCCATCAGCACACCGGAAACTACGCCGAAAAAGACGGCGTCCACTTCGTCAATTTCAAAGGCATGGTGGATACCGAGCACGAGAATGCTTTCGCCGTGCTCTCGGTTTTCGAGGACCGCATCGAGATATCAGGGCATGGTCGCGAGCCGGATCGGCGGCTCGATCTGGTGCGTGAAAAGCGGCGTGTCGGCGTGGCTTCCTGACAGTTTGCTGACAGGCGCCTGACGCGAATTCGTCATAAATATCCGAAAGTTGATCGGGGGGTGACTTATCACTCCTTTGTGACTTCAATCGGCTCTCCCAAGCCTGCAAACATGTGTCGCCCGCAAATGATCGCCGGTGCGCCCGGCCGAACTCTGGAGAAAAGCTGATGAAGTTGAAAGTTGTTCTGTCCGCTGCGGCGGCGATCTGTCTTGGCGTGTCCGCAGCGATCGCTGCGGGCGAACCGCAGGTTGTCCGTCAGGAAGAGATGAAGAAGGTCGGCGGCGCCATGGGCACGCTCGGCGGCATTGCCAAGGGCGAAAAGCCCTATGATGCCGAAGCCGTGAGAGCAGCCCTCACCACGCTGGTCGAGGTCAGCAAGACCTTCCCCGATCACTTCCCGGCCGGCAGCGAAACCGGCATGGACAGCGAGGCTGCCCCGGCGATCTGGCAGAACATGGATGACTTCAAGGCAAAGTCCGCCAAGCTCACCGCCGCTGCTGAAGCGCAGCTCGCAAGCTTTCCGGCCGATCAGGCAGCCGTCGGCGCGGCCATGCAGGCCATTGGCGGCACCTGTGGCGATTGCCACCAGACCTACCGCCTGAAGAAGTAAGAGCTTTGCGGCGGGCGGAGTCCGGCTGATCCGGATCGCCCGCCGATCTGCGCTCTGAAGGGCGACGCGTGGTTATGATGGAGGCCTTTGATGGCATCGACTTGGGTCAAGGGATTGGGTGCGCTCGCCGTGCTCGGGATTGCCGGTTTCGGTGGCTTCCTGGTCGTCACGGCACCTGACCGCCAGGACCCGTCCGTCTGGGCCAATCTCGGCGAGCCGGATGTCGCCCATGGCCGCGAAGTCTTCTTCGCCGGCGGTTGCACGAGCTGTCACGCGCCGGCGGGAGCCACGGGCGATGCGCGGCTGACCCTGTCAGGCGGAGCGCCACTGAAGAGCGATTTTGGCACCTTCCACGCCCCCAACATATCGAGTGACCCGGAAGCCGGCATCGGCGCCTGGACGCTTGCCGAGTTTGGCGATGCCATGACCCGCGGTGTGGGTCGAGAGGGCGAGCATCTGTACCCGTCCTTCCCATACGGCTCTTATGCCCGCATGACGCCCGAGGATATCAACGACCTTTACGGGTTCATGAAGACGCTGCCCGCAAGCGACGCCGTCGCGCCGCCACATGAACTGGGTTTCCCCTTTAATCAACGTCTCGTGCTGGGGGGCTGGAAGTTCCTCTATTTCACCGATGCGCCTCGGGTCGAGCTCGCCGATGCCTCCGACATGGTCAAGCGCGGCCAATACCTGGTGGAAGGCCCAGGCCATTGCGGCGAGTGCCACACACCCCGCAACGCGCTTGGCGGCTTCCTCTCCGGCCAGTGGCTCGCCGGGGGACCCAACCCGGAAGGGGAGGGCACCATCCCGAACATCACGCCGGGCTCAAAAAGCATGGGCTCCTGGGGCGAGGGCGATATCGTCACCTATCTGGAAACCGGCTTCACCCCCGACTATGACAGCGTCGGCGGCTCGATGGTCGAGGTGCAGAAGAACATGGCCGAGCTTCCCGCCTCAGACCGCGAGGCGATCGCCGCCTATCTGAAAGCCATCCCCGCGGTTCAGTAAGCTCGCATAGCCTGTTCAGCATCGCGCAAGCCTTGCCTGTCATCATCCTGTCGTCGAAATGACTTCGGAGGGGATATGAGCATCGAACGCCGGCGGATGGAGAATGCGCTCCGGTCCTTGCTCGACAACTACCCCGATCCGGCCCTGCATCGCTGGGTGGACGAAACGGTCCGGGCCTTCGAAAAGCGTCTCTCTGCCATTGTCGATCCGCGCGAACGCGACCATGCCCAGCAGGCGGCTCTGATCCTGATCAAGACGACCCTGCAGAAATGGTCGGAAAACCCGCCCGTCCGGCACTGATCCGGCTTGTTGCTCAGCCGCGATGCTCGGCGGCGAACAATGCCAGTTCTTCCTGCGCTTCCGCGCCATAGAGATCGAGGGCCTTCAGCACCTCGATCGTAAACGTATCGGGTGACGACCCGGCTGCCGTGACGATCTTCGCATCCAGGACCGCCTGAGGCTGGTCGAGATAGTGGGCTTCACCTCGATAGCCGGGATATTTCTTGTGCGAGGCGAGCGCATTTCCGGTATGCGCCACATCATTGAGAACACCCGTCGCAGCCAGCGCGCTCGCCGCAGCGCAGATGCCGCCCAGAACCTTCCCCTTGTCGCGAAACGCCGTCGCCAATGCCGTGAAGTCATATGCCACGCCCTTTTCCCAGGCATAGCCGCCGGGAATGATCAGTGCGTCGAACCGCTCGGCATCGATCGCATCGAACCCGATATCCGGTGTCACCTTCAGGCCGCCCATCGATGTGACGGGCTTGCCATCCGGGCTTGCGGTCAAGACCTCGCAGTCGAGCCAATAGCGGGCTGCTGCCATCAGGAGCGCCGGCTCCCAGTCTGCGTAGTCGTTCTGCAGGGCAATCACGATACGGGGCATGGATAAATCCTCGCGTGCGGAATGGAAAGTTCAGCTGAGCGCCTGCAGGTAACGCATGCCGGTGACCGGGCGCGGAATGAAATCCATGTTCTCGTAGAAACGGTGGGCGGCGAAGTTGCCGGTCGCGGCAGAGACGGAGAGGAAGTCGCAACCGGAAGCGCGGGCGATCTGGCGGGCGCGGTCGACGAGATGCTGCCCGATGCCGTTCCCGCGCTGGCCGTCACAGACGAAGAGATGGTGCAGTTCCATGCCGCGCTTGCCTTCCTGCGCCTTGTAGAGCGGCACGAGGATCGCGTAGCCGATCAGGCCTTCGCCGCTGTCGGCGACCAGCGCCTGGATCCAGGGCATCGGGCCGAACAGGTCGCGCTCCAGCACCTCGGGCGTCATCGCCGAGGCATCACCATGGTGCATGGCGAGGGCGGCAATCATCGCATTGAGTTCCGGCAGGTCGCGCGGCTTCGCATGGCGGATCGCCACGATCGGCGGGCGGGGCAGGGTGAGGTCAGTATCTTCGGTCATGTCACTTTCCCTTGGTCTCTTCTCGTGCCGTCAGGGGGAAAGTCGTCCGGAAAACAACAAGGCCGCCTGACGGCGGCCTGTTGACAATGTGATCTTGTCGGGCCGCCGGTTACCGGTAGGCCCAAAAATACGTGCAGGTGATGTTTGCGCGAATATCGATCATGGCCGGTGTGATGCGCCAGTTTAAATCGATTGTCAACGGGTGGCGTGGGTGTTTCAGGCTTGATGATATGTTATAGGTTGAGCATGGGAGTTCGCAAACATGACGATCAGTCTGAAGCTTGACGATGATGACCGCGAAAGGATCGAACGCCAGCTTGCAAGCGGTCGGTTCGCCGATGCCTCAGCCGTGGTCAGTGCCGGGCTGGAATTGCTTGATGAGCTTGATGGTGCGAGAGATTGTTGGCTCGACGTCGAGATTCCTGCTCGTTTCGCCGATGCCGAACAAAATCCCGATCGGCTGATCTCTGGTGACGAGGTATTCGCGCGACTTGAGGCACGCCACCGCAGTCGCGTGAGTAACCGGTAAGATGACCCGGCCGCTGATTATTCATCCGGATGCGGCCGGAGAGCTCAACGACTTGTACGATTACATCGCCGAACACTCCGGTCCGGACAGGGCGTGGGGCTATGTCAGCGCTATAAAATCCTTCCTCGTTGATCTCTGCGCTTACCCCGAGCGCGGAAGTCTGCGGAGCAGCGCGGTGGACGGGCTGCGGATCATAGGCTTCCGCCGGCGACTGAGCATTGCCTTCGTCGCGCGCGACGGTGACGTCTTGGTGCTCGGCTTCTTCTATGCCGGTCGCAGTATTGATGCCGCACTGCTCGCCCAGCGGGTTAATCTGACCGAGGGGCGTTGACAATCAACGCTCCGCCCCCAACCCGGCGCTTGACCGTGAGCATTGGCTATCAATGCTCATGCTCGCAAAGCCCGTGATCGGACAGCGCCCGGATTACATAACAATCGCCGACGGTGTGGCAGTCGGCATGCGATACGATCCGCGCCAGTTCCGCCTCCAGCTTCTTCAGTCGAGCGATCTTCTCCTGCACCTCCTCCAGCTGCTCGCGCGCGATCTGATCCGCCCGCTCGCAGGGCTCTTCCGGGTGCCGGCTGAGCGTCAGGAGTTCCCGGATCGCCTCGATCGGAAAGCCGAGATCGCGCGCGTGGCGGATGAAGGTCAGCCGATCGAGGTCGTTCTTTTCATAACGCCGCTGATTGCCCTCAGTCCGGTCGGGTGCCGAGATCAGCCCCATCTGCTCATAGTAGCGGATGGTCGGCACCTTCACCCCCGCGCGCCGCGAGAGATCTCCGATCGAAAACATGAAAATTACCTCTTGAACCTCTAGTGACTAGAGATCCTATCTTGGCGTCATGACCACATCAAGACGTGAAGGATCGATGCGATGAGTGTTGCCTGCGGACATGACCATGCCCCTTTCGATGGCATGTCGGAAACCTATAAACGCCGCCTGTGGATGGTGATTGCCATCAATGCCGCGATGTTCGTGGTCGAGATGACGGCCGGCCAGATGGCGCGTTCTCAGGCCCTGCAGGCAGACGCCTTGGACTTCTTCGCCGATGCCGTGACCTATGGCATCTCGCTGGCCGTCATCGGTGCGACGCTGAAGACCCGCAGCATGGCGGCTGCCGCCAAGGGTGTCAGCCTCTTCCTGATGGGGCTGTGGGTCTTCGGCTCCACGATCTGGCGGGTCTTTCAGAATGGCGTGCCGGAAGCCCCTGTCATGGGCGTCATCGGCCTTCTGGCGCTGGCGGCCAATGTCGCGAGTGTTCTGCTTCTGATGCCCTACAAGGACGGCGACGCCAACGTCCGTTCTGTCTGGCTCTGCTCGCGCAATGACGCGATCGGCAATGTCATCGTGATGATCGCAGCCCTTTGCGTCTGGGGCACGGCGACCGCATGGCCGGATCTGATCGTCGCCGGCATCATGGCAGGCCTCTTCCTGAATTCCTCGATCCAGATCCTCACCCAGAGTTATCGCGAGTGGCAAGCGGGCGAGGCCATCTCCCTGTCATCCTCCTGCTGTGGACCGGCAGGCGGATCTTGCGAGGCGGGCCACGATCACGACCATGATCACGAATATGGCCACCACCACAGCCACGCCTGAGATCCGGCGCCCAGACGCAAGAAGGCCGGCCTGGCATCATGCCGGCCGGCCTTCTTGACCGCATCGTCTCATCAGAATTCCTGATAGGGCGAGGGGGGTATCTCGTATTCGCGGTAGGCTGCTTCCACCATCTGCACGCGGGAATCGGCCGGCGAGCGATCGCGGCTCTGCGTGTTGCCGATATCGACGACCGCCTTGCGCGAGCCTTCCACCGTCCAGAGCGCAGACGCGAGCTGGTTCGACAGAAGCGTGCTGGAGAATGTGCTGGCTCCGGTCGCGCGGCCGGTGGGTGTCGCAGGCGTCTCGGGTGCAGCATCCTCGGTACCGACCGTGCTCGGCACGTGACGGCTTTGATAGGAGTAGCTGCTCAGGCCGCTTTCGATCCTCATGGCAAGAACCTCGGTTGAGAAATTAACCTTTTGTTAACTTTTCAACCTTGCGCGAAGCTTGCGTCCCGCATTGCATTATGACGATTGGCCCTTGCGCAACGACGCGACTGAAAGTACGCGCCGAATCAGGAATGTCAGCCTTGGCTGTTTCAGGCATTGCCGAAACAATGCCCAAAACGCACCCGTCATTGCTTCTAGAATGTGACCGGCGTCACCGCCTTTACATTTTACCCGCCACCTTGATCGCATAGGCATATTCGAACGCGATCTCTTCCAGCCGCTGGAAGCGCCCCGACTTGCCGCCATGGCCGGCGGCCATGTTGGTCTTCAAGAGGAACGGACCAGCCTCCGGTGCGGTCTCGCGCAGCTTCGCGATCCACTTGGTCGGCTCCCAATAGGTCACGCGCGGGTCGGTGAGGCCCGAAAGCGCGATGATCGGCGGGTAGGGCTTCTTCTCGACATTGTCGTAGGGGCTATAGGCCGCGATCCAGCGATATTCCTCTTCCGACTCGATCGGGTTGCCCCATTCCGGCCATTCCGGCGGGGTGAGCGGCAGGGTGTCATCGAGCATGGTGTTCAACACATCGACAAAGGGCACGGCGGCGATGATGCCGGCGAATTTATCCGGCGCCATGTTGGCGACCGCTCCCATCAACATGCCGCCGGCCGATCCACCTTCGGCGATGATCCGGTCGTATGCGGTGAAGCCTTGCCTTACAAGGTGGTCGGCGGCAGAGATGAAGTCCTTGAAGGTATTGACCTTCTTTTCCATCTTGCCGTCTTCGTACCAGGAGAAGCCCTTGTCCTTGCCGCCGCGGATATGGGCGATGGCATAGACGAAGCCACGGTCTGCCAGTGACAGGCAATTGGTGTTGAAGCCGGCGGGGATGGTGATGCCATAGGCGCCATAGCCATAGAGCAGGCAAGGCGCCGAGCCATCGAGCGGCGTGTCCTTGCGATAGAGCAGGGTGACCGGCACCGTCTCGCCGTCATGCGCTTCGGCGAACACCCGGCGGGTGACATAGTCTCCAGGGTTATGGCCCGACGGCACTTCCTGCGTCTTCAAAAGTGTCCGCTCGCGCGTGGCCATGTTGTAGTCGAAGAGCTGGCTCGGCGTCGTCATCGACGAGTAGGAGAAGCGGATGACGTCGGTGTCATATTCCGCGGCCCCCTGAAGACCCAGCGAATAGGCTTCCTCGGCAAAGGCGATCGAATGCTCCTCGCCGCTCTTCCGGTCACGGATCATGATGACGGGTAAGCCCTCGCGGCGCTCCAGCCAGACGAGATGGCGGGCGAAGGCCATGTGGTTGAGGATCAGACGGCCCGGCTCGTGCGGGACCACCTCTTTCCAGTTCGCCTTGCCCGGTGCCGTTACTGGCGCCTCGACGATCTTGAAGTCTTTCGCGCCATCGGCATTGGTCAGGATGTAGAAGACGTCGCCGCCTTCCGTCATCGAATATTCGACGCCTTCCTCGCGTTCGGCGACCAGAACCGGCTCGGCCATCAGGTCCTTGGTCGAGAGCAGACGGTATTCTGAGGTTTCGTGGTCATGGATGTCGATGAAGATGAAATCATCGAGCAGCGAGCCGCCGACACCCATGAAGAAGCCCGGGTCCTTTTCCTCATACACGAGACGGTCAGACGACTGCGGCTGGCCGACGATGTGGTGGAAGACCTTGGACGGCCTGTGGTTCTCGTCCTGCAGCGTATAGAAGAAGCTCTTTCCATCCGGCGCCCAGACCCCGCCGCCGGCAGTGTTTTGGAGCACGTCGTCGAGGTCCTGCTTGGTGGCGAGATCGCGGATCCGCAGTGTGTAATATTCCGAGCCCTTGTCGTCATAGCCCCAGATCCCGAAGGCATGGTCGGTCGTATGGTCGATGCCGGACAGGCGGAAGTAATCCTTGCCCGCAGCCTCCTTGTCACCGTCGAGCAGCAACTCGCGGATCGCTTCGTCCTTCGGATTGCCGTCGCGCGGGATGCGGAAATAGCGCGGCTGTTCGCCACCGGTGACGAAGGCCGAGCCATAGGCGAAGGGGCCGTCCTTCATCGGGATCGATGAATCGTCCTCCTTGATGCGGCCCTTCATCTCGACAAAGAGCTGCTTCTGCAGCTCCTTCGTGTCCGCCATCGCCGCTTCCATGTAGCTGTTCTCGGCTTCCAGGTAGGAGCGGATTTCCGGATCGAGGATCGAGGTGTCCTTGAACATCGCCTGCCAGTTGTCGGCCCTCAGCCACGCGTAATCATCCGTGCGGGTGATCCCATGACGCGTGTCGGTGACGGGCTTCTTTGCGACAGTCGGCGGAGCGGGCAGGTTCTTGAAGACGGACAAGGGAGATCCTTCCGGAAAATGGAACAGCTGAAGATCATCGAGAGATAGAGAGGCGGCGCGGCGCGATCAAGCGCCGCGGCAATGGGGATCAGCCGTCCGTGCCAGCCGTCGACTTCGCCCAATCCATGTAAAGCTCCAGCGCCTTGCGGGTCACCGGGCCTTCCTGGAACTGCGCATCATCGAGCCGCGTCACCGGCACCACCTTGGAGTAATTGCCGGTCTGGAAGACCTCGTCGGCATTCATGAAATCCTCGACCGACAGCGTCGCTTCGCGCACATCGAAGCCGGCCTGGCGCAGCAGGCCCATGATGCGGGCGCGGGTGATGCCGGCGAGGAAGGTGCGGTTGGCGGCGGGCGTGAAGACCACGCCATCCTTCACCATGAAGACGTTGGAGGATGCCGTCTCCACCACATTGCCGTTCATGTCGCGCACCAGCGCATTGTCGAAACCGCGTTTGCGCGCATCGATGATCATCCGGCCGGAATTGGGATAGAGGCTGCCGGTCTTGGCGTCCGTCATGGCGCATTCCGGCGTCGGGCGGCGGAAGGGCGAGACCGTCAGCGAAGAGGGCTTGGCGGTGTGCATGGGTGCCTCGAACAGGCAGAGCGCAAACCGGGTCGATTCCGGATCGGCGGCGACCACGGAGCCCGCCTGACCATGCTCGGCCCAGTACATCGGCTTGATGTAGATCGCCGTCTTGCCGTCGAACTTCGCAATACCCTCCCAGGCAAGGCGCTCGATCTCTTCCGCCGCCATGGTTGGCTTCATGCCCATGTTTTCGGCCGAGCGGTTGACGCGCTGGCAATGCAGGTCGAGATCCGGCGCGATGCCGTCGAACCAGCGCGCCCCGTCGAACACCGTCGAACCCAGCCACATGGCATGCGAAACCGGTCCGATCAGCGGCGGGTTGCCGGCAAACCAGTCTCCGTCGACATAGGTGAAGGTGGGGGTGCGTGCGGATGTATCGACAGCCATTGCGGGTCTCCTGTTCTCGTTGCTTCGCAGCAAAGGCGCCCAGCGGCTGAAGGTCAAGGCGAAACACGTCATCGGGACACAAATCCGCAATGTTCGGTTCTTGTGCGGCGATTTCCACGCAAATTCAGCAGCTTGAGTGATCGATCGATCAATGCTGCTGATGAAGCGAGTTGAGGCCAAGGTCGCAATTCGCGTGGTTAAAGAACCCGTAACGGATTCCTGAAATATTGATCGAAGTTGAGATCGCGATCTTCGGGTCTTTTGTTCTGCGTTTTCTTGGGGGTCACCATGAACAAGGTGCGTATCGTCGCCTGTCTTGCCGCGTCCGTTGCGGCCACGTCTTCACCGGCACTTGCCGAAGGCTTCTTCTCCGGCAACTGGTATGTGACACTCGGCGGTGCCGGCATCTCGGCTCCGACCTTCGAAGGCGCCAAGGACAACAAGTTCTTCTTCTCCCCGATCATCTCTGTCGGACGAGGCGATGCCCCGCGCTTTTCCTCGCGCAACGACAGTCCGAGCTTTGCGATCTATGACACCGATGTGCTGCGCGCCGGTGTCGTCGGCAAGTTCGTCCGCGGTCGCGATGCCGGCGACGACAAAGCCCTGCGCGGCCTGTCCGAGGTCAATTGGGGCGGCGAACTCGGTGGCTTCGCGGATGTCTATGTCACGGACTGGCTGCGTGCCCGCGCCGAACTGCGCCAGGGTATCCGGGCCCATGACGGCCTTGTCGCCGACATCGCGGTCGATGCCTTTACCGATATCGCACCGGACCTCCGCGTTTCCGCCGGCCCGCGCATGACCTTCGCCACCAGCGGTTATACGGATGCCTATTACGGGGTGAACGCGGCCGAATCCGCCGCTTCGGGCTTGAGCCAGTACGATCCCGATGGCGGCATCACGTCTTATGGTGCAGGCGGCGCGATCACCTGGGCCGCCACCGACAAGCTCTCGATGAGCGCCTTCACCGAATACAAGCGCCTGGCAGGCCCTGTCGCCGACTCGAGCCTCGTCGAAGAGCGTGGCAGCAAGAACCAGCTGATGTTCGGCGTCTCCGCCAGCTACAAGTTCGGCGTCAGCTTCGACTGACGAAAGGCCGCAGCCGATTTTCGAGCCGGGAGGGCAGGGGGCGGTTTTCTTAGGTCTGCCCATGCTCTATCAACAGGGGCATGAGCACAGCCGATCCGAACATTGATCGCGTCATCGACGCGCCCTCCGACAATTTCGTCTATCGCGTATTGCCGCGATGGCTCTGGCCGCATGCCCAGCTTGCCCGCTGGGACCGGCCGATCGGCTGGCAGCTCCTGATGTGGCCGTGCTTCTGGTCCTCGGCGCTCGCGGCCAATGCGCTTGCCGCCGAAGGCCGGTTGAATGCAGGGCTCTTTATCTTCCACCTCGTGCTCTTCTTCATCGGCTCGGTCGCCATGCGCGGGGCCGGCTGCACCTATAACGATCTCGTCGACCACGACATCGACAACATGGTGGCCCGCACGCGCTCGCGTCCCTTGCCGTCCGGACGGATCAGCCGCCGCAATGCCAAGATCTTCATGGTCGTGCAGTCGCTGGTTGGTCTCGCCGTATTGCTCTGCTTCAACAGCTTCTCGATCGTGCTCGGCATTCTCTCGCTGGCGGTCGTTGCGATCTATCCCTTCGCCAAGCGCTTCACCGACTGGCCGCAATTCTTCCTCGGGCTTGCCTTCTCCTGGGGTGGCCTCATGGGCTGGGCCGGGCTGCACGGCAATCTCTCGCTAGCCGCGATCCTCGTTTATCTCGGCGCGGTCGCCTGGACGATCGGTTACGACACGATCTATGCCCATCAGGATCGCGAAGACGATGCCCTGGTCGGCGTGCGCTCTACGGCGCGCCTCTTCGACCGGGATACCAAGATCTGGCTCACCGGCCTTTACGGCCTGACGCTCATCCTTCTGCTTTCGGCATTTCTGGTCGGCGGTGCGGCTTTCCCCGCGATCATCGGCTTGCTTGTTGCAGCGGCGCTGTTCGCCTGGCAGATCAAGGTGCTCGACATCGACGACGGTGCCCAGTGCCTCGCGCTCTTCAAGTCGAACAACCGGGTTGGTCTCATCATTTTTCTCGGCCTTGTCGTGGCCATTCCCTTCGCCTGATCTCTCTTCAGGCTGCGCTAATACAAGGGCCAATTTCGTTTCATTTCGAAACGCCGGCGGACAATTACCCTCAAAAGCAAGAGGCCCAGAAGTTGTCTTCCGGGCCTCTTTGATGTTCGGTCCTGGGACAGGATCAGTTGCGGGCGATGATTTCCTTTCCGGAAATCTTCATGGTTACACCCAGCTTGCCGGTCGTGCGGCGCACGAGGAAACGCGGGCGGCGCTCTGCAAAATAGGAGTGGCGGCGACGCGGCTGCGTCTCCTTGGTGCGAACGTCGCCCAGATGATCTTCGAGCGGGCGGGCAACGCCATCGGCTTCGACCATCAGCATGGGAATGCGGAAGGCATCTGCCCAGCCGCGCCAGTCGGCGGCGATATCGCAGAGATCGTGGGCCACGAGCAGCGGAATGCAGAGATCCGGATCTTCGTGATGCAGTTCGAGCGTTACGGTCACCTCGCCGTCGCCATGGTCAATGGCACGCGCGGCAACGCCCTTGAAGGCGCGGGTCGGAAGAGCGAAGGAAAGCGGCAGGCCGCTGCCGGGGAGGATCTTGCGCAGGACTGCGCCGCGTTCATCGATGGTGATCGTGACGTCGCCAAGCGCGCCGCGCAGGGCATAGGTCACCTGCTGAGGGAACCGCGCAGGGTCCAGTCGCAAAGTGGCACCGGCCCATGCTGGCTTCAAAACCGTGTTCGTCATCTTCATGCTACCCTTGTTTTACCCGAGAGCGCGTCATGTGCTCGTCTGTTCGGGACTTTTCGTCCTCTGTGGGGTCAACATAGCCAGCCGCTGTTGGAGACAGCTTAAAAGACGCGGTAAAGAAAACCTTGCGCAGTCAAATGGTTAGTTTTGTCACACCGGTCACGGTTTCGAAAAAGTGAAATTCCGCTCCGATCTGTTCCACGGCGGAACGTATGCTTGCGCTGAGGCCAGGCGGCGCGGCGAAGGGCGTTGAAACTCATTTCGCTTCTTCACCATTCCATAAAGCTTGAGGCAAGGATTTCGCGCCATACTGTGATTCGCGCGCGATACGTTCTCTAAGGAATCCTGATGGTCTCGACCTATCTGAGCTACAATCTCGTCAACCGTGACATCAAGGCGAGCCTCAACCGCACCGCCTCTGATCCGGTCGTCGCGCGCCAGACGGAGTATTTCAAGGAGAACATCGGCAAGGTGAGCTCGCTCGAGGAATTCCTCGACGACTACCAGCTCTATTCCTATGCGATGAAGGCCCATGGTCTCGAAGAGATGACCTATGCCAAGGCTTTCATGAAGAAGGTGCTGGAAAGCGATCTCTCGGATGAAAACAGCTTTGCCAATCAGCTGACCGACGAGCGCTATCGCAACTTCGCTGCATCCTTCCAGTTCTCCGCCCAGACCACCGATCTCCAGACCGATGCCCAGCAGGCCGAACTCCTGGAGAAATACGAGGCGTCACTGGCGGAGGAGAGCGATACGCTCGAGGCCGAGTCCTTCTATTACGAAGCGATGATCGACAAGGTCACCAATGTCAGCGGCCTCGTCAACAACAGCCGCCTGATGACTTTCGTGCTCGACGCCTATGGCATCGACGGCACCTATTACACCAAGGATCATCTGACGCAGATCCTGACCAGCGACACCTCGGATCCGGACAGCTACGTCAACCAACTCGTCGCCAACGGGTCAGCCAATGCCGCAAGCTTCCTCAAGCTCGCAGAGGCCTTCGACTTCAATGCGGATGGATCGCTTGCGGGGGCGACGGCCCAGACAGCGGCCCAGAAGGAGCAGACCGTCTCGCTCTATGTCGACGAAGAGCAGACCTACGTCACCGACTACTACCGCCAGCGCGAGCGCGCCTATTATGAATCGAAGATCTCGACGATCACGAGCGTCGATGAGCTGACGTCCGACAGCCGCCTGTTCAACTATGTCCGCACGGCTTTCGAACTCGGCTCCGTGTCGGCCTCCACCTTCAAGTCGATCGTCACCAGCGACACCTCGGATCCGGATAGCTACGCCGCCACCAATGGCGGGGATGCCTGGGTGGCGATTGCCGGCAAGTTCAACTTCGCCAGCGATGGCACGGTCGAATCCGGCATGACCGCGCAGGGCTCCACCCAGCTCGCCTCCACGCATTCAGGCTTCTCGACCCTATACGATGACGCAGACGAAGAGCGGAAAGACGCTCTGATCGACCTCTTCAAGACCAATATTTCCGAAGCAGAGAATGTCGACGACCTCTTGTCCGACACCACGATGCGCCTGGTCCTGCAGCGCACCTTCGGTTTCGAAGCGAACGAATTCTCCAACAGCGAGTTGCGCAAGGCGCTGACCAGCGACTTCACCGACCCGAACAGCTACGCCAACAAGTCGAAAGACAGCCGCCTGATCGAGATGTCGAAGCTCTTCAACTTCGACAGCGAAGGCAATGCCGCCGTGCCGCTTCAGGCTCACAACTCGCTGACGGCGACGATGATTGCCAAGCAGTATGTGATCAACGAGGTTCGCTTCCTCGAAGACCCGGAAAAGACGGAAGTCCGCGAAGCCGCGACCAAGAAGGCCGAGGTTTATCAGGAGAAGATCCAGTCGATCGACTCGGTCAGCGAACTGCTCGCAAACCGCGAAGTAGTCGATGTGGTGATCGGCGCCTTTGGTCTGGAAGCGGACGACGTTACCGACGACTTCCTCAAGCAGATCTTCGGCTCCGACCTTTCCGACCCCAAGAGCTTCGTCGACCAGCAGACCGACAGCCGCTGGGCCGAACTCGTCGCCTCCTTCAACTTCGACGCCGAAGGCAATCTCACCCGCGAGACGATCGGCACGATCCAGCAGCGCGGCGAGACCATGGAAACGGTCAACAAGTATCTGCGCCAGACGCTGGAAGAGACCGAAGGCGAGAGCAACGAGGCTGTCCGCCTGGCGCTTTACTTCCAGCGCACGGCACCGACGATCACGGATGCCTACGGCCTCATCGCCGACGATGCGCTCATGGCGGTCTTCCGGACCACGTTCGGCTTCTCGGACGAGTTCTCCAACATGGATGTGGACCAGCAGGCGCGCATCATCGGGGAGAACCTGGAGCTTTCCGACCTGCAGGATCCGGCCAAGCTGGAACGCCTGCTGCAGCGTTACTCGGCCATGTACGATACCGAAAACGCCACCTTCAGCGACCCCGCAATCTCCATCCTGAGCGGCGGCAGCGGCAGCATTTCGGCCGATCTCCTCTTCAGCCTCGCCCAGCTGAAGGCCTGATCTCGCATCATCGCGACAACCCGCCGGCCTCTTGTCGGCGGGTTTGTTTTTGTCTATCGATATATCCATTGGGATATATCGAAATGGAGGCCACCCTGATACGCCTGATGAAGACAACTGCACTCGCGCTTTCCGCACTGCTTGCCGTGACCGCGACGAGCTTGGTGGCAACAGCCGTACACGCCGAAGAGCCCGTCACGGTCTTCGCGGCGGCGAGCCTCAAGGAAAGTGCTGAACAGGCGGCCGCCGTCTGGAAGGCTGCAGGCGGAGGCGAGGTCACCTTCTCCTTTGCGGGAAGTTCAGCACTGGCCAAGCAGATCGAGGAAGGCGCGCCGGCCGATATCTTCATTTCCGCCGACCTCAAATGGATGGAACATCTGGACAAGGCCGGCAGAGTGAGGGGCGATACCCGCGTCAATCTGCTCGGCAATCGCATCGTGCTGGTCGCGCCGAAGGATTCCGCTGTCACGGCCACCATCGCTCAGGATTTCCCTCTCTCCGATCTGCTCGGGGATGAACGCCTCGCCATGGCCAATGTCGATGCGGTCCCCGCTGGCACCTATGGCAAGGCTGCACTCCAGAACCTTAATGTCTGGGACAGCGTGCAAGACAAGGTGGCGCAGGCAGAAAACGTCCGCGCGGCTCTACTGCTCGTCTCGCGGGGCGAGGCGCCGCTCGGCATCGTCTATGAGACGGACGCCAAGGTTGATCCGGGCGTGAAGATCATCGACCGTTTCCCCGAGGCGAGCCACCCGGCAATCATCTATCCGGCCGCCTTGACGACGGATGGCAAGAACCCGCGCGCCGCCAAGTTCCTGGCTTACTTGCAGGGCGCGGACGCCCATGCCATCTTCACCGCCGCGGGCTTCACCGTGCTGGCGAAGAACAACTGACCTTCGATCGACTGAAGCCGAATTCTGCAACGCATCCGGGATGTTACATTTGACGCTGACGGCCGAAGAATGGACCGCGATGCTGCTCAGCCTGAAGGTCGCGACTGTCGCCGTGGCCTTTTCGCTGCCGCTGGGCCTGCTGGTCGCCTGGCTTCTCTCGCGCAAGGAGTTCTGGGGCAAATCGCTTTTGAACGGCCTCGTGCATTTGCCGCTGATCCTGCCGCCTGTCGTCACGGGTTATCTGCTGCTGATCACCTTCGGCAGGCGAGGAGCGGTCGGCGCCTTCCTGGAGCAGTCTCTCGGCCTCGTCTTCTCCTTCCGCTGGACCGGGGCGGCCCTTGCCGCCGCCGTCATGGGCTTCCCGCTCCTGGTACGCTCCATCCGCCTCTCGCTCGATGCCGTCGACCGGAGGCTCGAAGCCGCTGCCGCCACCCTCGGCGCGCCACCCCCTTACGTCTTCGTCACCGTCACCCTGCCATTGATCCTGCCCGGCATCGCCGCCGGAGCGATCCTCGCCTTTGCCAAGTCCATGGGCGAGTTCGGGGCCACGATCACCTTCGTCTCCAACATTCCCGGCGAGACGCAGACGCTGGCCGCGGCGATCTACACCTACACCCAGGTGCCGGGCGGTGATCTCGCCGCTATGCGGCTGACCCTGATCTCGATCGTTCTGTCGCTCGGTGCCCTGATTGCCTCCGAATTCCTGTCGCGGCGCATCGCCGCTCGAGTCGGAGCGGCCTGATGCTGGAGCTTGCCATCCACCACCGCCAGGGCGATTTTGAGCTGCAGGCCGACCTGACCCTGGGCGAGGGGCTGACGGCACTCTTCGGCGCTTCCGGTTCGGGCAAGACCACGCTGATCAACATCATCGCGGGCCTCATCCGTCCGGAGGATGGTCGCATCCTCTTCAATGGCGAGACTTGGAACGAGAAGGGCATTTTCCTGCCGCCACACCGCCGACGCATCGGCTATGTCTTCCAGGAAGGCCGCCTCTTTCCGCATCTGACAGTCCTGCAGAACCTGCGCTACGGCGAGGGCCTGCTGCCGCGCGCCGAGCGTCGCGAGGACCTCGACCGCATCGCCGCGCTTTTAGGGATTGCCGATCTGCTCGACCGCCGCCCCGCCCATCTCTCGGGTGGCGAAAAGCAGCGCGTCGCGCTCGGCCGCGCCCTGATGGCAAGCCCGAAGCTGCTCTTGATGGACGAGCCTCTGTCGGCCCTCGACACTGCGCTCAAGGCGCAGATCCTGCCCTATATCGAGCGCATCCGCGACGAGTTCGGCGTGCCGATTATCTATGTCAGTCACTCGGCGGAGGAGGTGGCGCGTCTCGCCAATGCTCTGGTAACCTTCAAGGGTGGCAGAGCGAGCGCGGTTGGCCGTCCTAACGAGGCCCTGGCAACGGTCGCGCAGGCCTCGGGCGATCTGCCGGCCGGCAATTTCATCGAGGCGGAGATCACCGCTCACGACGAGACCGACGGCCTGACAGAGGCAAGCTCTACGGCGGGCCGGCTTATACTACGCCGCACGCCCCTTCCCATCGGCACGCGCGTCCGTGTCTTTATCCCGGTCTCGGATATCGTCGTGGCGACGGAACCTGGCGAGGGCCTTTCCGCCCTCAATCGGCTCTCGGGCCGAGTCCTTGCCGTCGATGACGGATCAGGGGCGAGCGTCACGCTCACCATCGACTGTCACGGCCAGACGATCATCGCCGAGGTCACACGCCGGTCCCTGCGCCAGCTGGCGCTGGCTCCGGGAAAGCCGGTCCATCTGCTTTTCAAGACGGTTTCCATCGCGTCCGAAGGCCTCTTCCGGCAGGTCCTGCCCTGAGCGAAGGCAGGCCGCTCAGCTGTCGTCTTCGTTCTTTTGCCCTGCGGGAACGAAGTCATGCGATTGCATGGCCTCCAGCCAGTCGAGATCCGACGAAAGCGCCTTACGGCTTTCGGCGTCCATCCGCCGGCAGGCCTTAAGCAGCGTCTCGCCGAACGGCGTCAAACCCGCGCCGCCGCCGCTTTTTCCCCCGTGGCGGGTGAAGATCGACGGCTCCTTGAACATCCGGTTGATCTCGTCTGCGAGCAACCAGGATCGGCGATAAGACATGCCCATGGCAGCCCCCGCCGCCCGGATCGAGCCGTGCTCCTCGATCAGCGCCAGGAGCTGTGCCTTGCCTGGCCCAAGCCGAGCGCCATTGGCGAGATCGATCCGGAGCGAAAGGCGAGGGGAGCCGGTCATCGGATCAGCCGATCACCTTGCCGGGGTTCATGATCCCGGCGGGGTCGAAGGCCTGCTTGATGCGCCGCATCAGCTCCGTCTCGATCGCCGGCCGGCTGGCCGCAAGCTCGTCGCGCTTCAGTTGGCCGACACCATGCTCCGCCGAAATCGAGCCCGTATGCTTGTGCACGACCGCATGCACGACGGCATTGACCTCGCGCCAGCGGGCAATGAAGGCGGCCTTGTCGGCGCCGACGGGCTGGCTGATGTTGTAATGGATATTGCCGTCGCCGAGATGGCCGAAGGCACAGATGCGGGCATCCGGCATCAGCGCGTGGACGGCGGCATCCGCTTCCGCAAGAAATGCCGGAATGCGCGAAACGGGCACAGAAACGTCATGCTTGATCGAACCACCCTCCGGCTTCTGCGCATCCGACATGCTTTCGCGCAGATGCCAGAAGGCATCTTGCTGCGCGATCGAACTTGCGATCGCGGCATCCGAGACGAGCCTCGCCTCGAAGGCGTCTGCCAGCAGCTCCTGCATCATGGCCTCGGCGGTCTCAACCGAGTCCGAGGTCGAGATATCGACCAGCGCATACCAGGGGTGAATGGAAGCCAGCGGATCCCGCACGCCGGGGATATGTCTGGTCGTGAACTCGATGCCGATCCGCGGCATCAGTTCGAAGCCTGTCAGTGCGGATCCGCAGCGCTGCGAGGCCTTCTCGAAGAGCTGAAGCGCAGCTTCGGGCGAGGCGAGCCCCACATAGGCGACCTGTTTGCCACGCGGGCGCGGCACCATCTTGAGCACCGCACCGGTGATGATCCCGAGCGTGCCCTCCGCGCCGATGAAGAGATCGCGGAGATCATAGCCGCTATTGTCCTTCTTAAGCCGCCGCAGCCCGTCCCAGATCTCCCCCGTCGGTAGCACCACTTCCAGCCCAAGGCAGAGCTGACGCATATTGCCATAGGCGAGCACGGCCGTGCCGCCAGCATTGGTGGCGAGATTGCCGCCAATCCGGCATGATCCTTCGGAGCCCAGCGACAGCGGGAAAAGCCTGCCATGCGCTTCGGCTGCTTTCTGCACGTCCGCCAGGATCGCTCCGCCATCGGCGATGATTACGTCGGCAACCGGGTCCACCTCCCGGATCTTGTTCATCCGCTCCAGCGAGAGCAGCACATCCTGACTGTCTTCGCGCGGCACCTGGCCGCCCACGAGGCCCGTGCGCCCGCTGACGGGCACGATCGCCGTCCCGGTCTCAGACGCAAGCTTCATGATCGCAGAGACTTCCGCCGTCGACCCAGGCTTCAGAACCAGCGGCGAGGCGCCCTGATAGAGGCCGCGGTTTTCGGTGAGATAAGGCTTGATGTCGTCGAGAGACGTCAGCGCGTTCGTCTCACCGACAATGTCGATGAAGGCGCGCAGACGTTCGGCAAGGCTCAGGGTCACGTTCATCTCTGTCATTCCTCCGTGCCACGCGGGGCTGCTGCCCGCATCAGCCGGTCGTTGATCGCCTCGCCCAATCCCTCGTTCGGGATCGGTGCAACGGCAATGCCCTTCGCGCCGCTCGCATCCGCCCGCTTCAGGTAGTCGAAAAGATTGCTCGCGGCTTCGGCAAGGTCGCCCGCGGGGCTGAGGTTGAACAGCGCTTTGGCTCCCGCTGCTCCGGATATGTCGCCGGAACCGAAGGCGATCAAGGCCTCGTCCTGGCCCACGCTCGTCGCGTTCAGCCGCACCGAGGCGTCGGGCGCATAATGCGAGGCCAGCATGCCGGGCGCTTCGATCGCGGCTGTCCCGGACGCCTTCGGCCGGCTGATCACCGTGCCAAGGACCGCTTCGATCGCCTCGACCGCGATGCCACCGGGCCTCAGCAGCCGCACGTCGCCGCCCTTGACCTTCACGATGGTCGATTCCACGCCGACAGGGCAGGCGCCGCCATCGATGATCACGTCGATCTTCTGTCCGAGGTCCGCCGCCACATGCTGTGCCGTGGTCGGGCTGATCCGGCCTGAGGAATTGGCGCTGGGTGCGGCGAGCGGCCGGCCCAGATTGCGAATAAGCTCGGCGGTAAAGCCGACAGGCACACGGATGCCGACGCTATCCAGGCCGGCGGTCGCCAGCGGATGAATACCGGAATTCTCCTGGAGCGGGAGAACCAGCGTCAGCGGCCCGGGCCAGAAGGCCTCTGCGAGTTTCCGGGAGAGCGGATCGAACACGGCATTGCGCTCTGCCATGGCAAGATCCGCCATATGGCAGATCAGCGGGTTGAAGCGCGGACGCCCCTTGGTTTCGTAGATCGAGGTGATCGCAGCGGGATGCGTGGCGTCGGCCGCAAGCCCGTAGACGGTCTCGGTCGGGATCGCGACAGGCCTCTGGCGCATCAGCACCTCGGTGGCCGCCGTGATGGCCTCCGCCCTGTCCTTGTCCGTTGCGATCGGGATGATCCGCGCCATTTTTAAGATGCCTTCCGGTCTGCCTTTGCCCGTCCTTATCGCCTGCGCGACGAGCCGGCAAATCCCTTTTTCAGCGCGATGGACCGCAGTTTCCACCCTATTTTTTTATGGGGGTGGCAAGACCTCTCAAATTTTAACTACCGACGTAACCGAAAGAAAGAGAACTTCGCCTATGGTCAGGCCAAGAGACGGGAAAGCCTCATTCGGGGAAGTGGACAGATGCAGCAAGTCAAGAATCCTGCCGCCAGCATTGCGCTTCGCGTCGCCACCGCCATGCATCAGATGGGCATCGACGGTCTGCCGCGCAATTACGAACTGGTCTATGAAGCCTATTCCGGCAGCAATCCGGAACTGGTGCGTGAGTTCATCGCGCTCGGCAAGGTCAAGACTCAGGAAGCGCTCGACGAACTCGGCCGCAAGTATCTGCCGCATCACCACGAAGATGGTCTGCTGAGCCGCCAGAACGGCCAGGTTCGCGCCGAGATGAGCAACTTCATTTCGCTCCTCAACGAGGAAAAGATCTCGCTCACCGATTACGGCCGCGTCATCGGTCATGCCTCGAAGACCATCCTGACCGAAGCCGACCTCGAAGGCACGCCGCTCGGCCAGTCGATCAAGATGCTGAAGGCCGCGACCGAGAAGCGTGCGCATCAGAACAGCAATGTCGTGCGCGCCGTGGTCGACAAGACGGCAGCGCTCGCCGATCTGCAGCGCGAGGCCGAAGAGGCCGAAGCCGCCAAGTTCGTCGACCCGGTCACCCGCCTTGCCTCGCGCCGCGCCTTCAACAAGGCTGTCGCCAAGATCTATGCAAACCCGGAAATGCCCGTCCTTTGCGGTGTCGCCATCGGCGAGATCGATGATTATGCCCGCATCCAGGAGCAGATGGGCCCGGCCGTGGCCGAACGCTTCCTGATGCAGGTTGCCAAGGTGCTCGAGGCCGTCTCCGGCGGTGGCGACCTTGCCTGCCGCTTCGATGCCGGCCGCTTCGGTCTGCTGCTCTACACCTCCGATCAGGAGGAAATCACCCGCGTGGTCGATCTCGTCCGCGCCAAGCTGAAGGCCACCAATTTCGTCGGCTCGTCGAGCGGTGCCCGCGTCGGCCAGCTCACCATGTCCTTCGGCATTTGCTTCTCCGAGCAGGCCCCGAATGCCTTCGACTTCACCAACTTCGCGGAAAAGGCGCTCGCCACCTCCAAGTCGGCCGGCGGTAATACCGTCACGGTCTATGGTGCGAACGACTATGTCTCGAAGGATTGGCTGATCTACAAGAAGAAGCCCGTCGGCGGTTTCGGCGCCTGATCGGGGACGCCAGCCTTTAAAGCTTTGCGATGATCTTCCTGAGCTCGGCGTCTCGCGCGCCGAGCATCAGGACGTTTCTGAGCGCCTCTTTCGGGTCGACCGTCTGGAACAGGAGCCCGTTGTCGCGGAAGGAACGATCGATCGTCATCGCCTTTGTTTCTGCCTCCGGCTTGATCGCCACGGCAAAATACATCCGCCCGTAATTCTGCTTGATCTGCTCGAAGAAAACTTCCTCACCGCCGATATCCGCCAGAAAGTTGGCGATGTAGAAGGCCCACTTCACATCGGCATATTGCGCAAAATTCGTGCGCGCCGCCGTCACGTGACAGTAACCGAGATGCGGGCTGTTGTTCAGCGTGCGGTGAAAGATGATCTTGGGGAACTTGATCGAACGGTGAAAGCTGTTGATCCGTTCATGCGTGGTTTCCGCAGCCCGCTCCAGCCGGCGTCCCGTCCGCGCCGCGACTTCCTCATAGGTCAGGTAGCGGCGTTCATCCGGCAGCCAGTCTTCACGGCTGCGCGAAATCCGCCCGGTCCTGAGGAACTCGGAATGGACGGCCTTGGCGGGCGGCGGCGCCTTCGTTTCCGCTTTGGGAGCCGCGTAGTATCTCAGTTTCTGCATCTTGACGCTCTGACGGTACCCGGACTGACTGCTGGAGCTTAGCGCAGCATGGTTAATCATGATTTGATGGTACTTTGCGCCTCGGAGGTTTCCTGAGGCTTGCCGCAGCGCAAATCTTGCAATCTGCTCTGCAATCGCCCGTTTGCGCCACGCTGTTTCGAAAGGTTTCTTGTCGAATACTGCAGCACGCGGAAATCAAAGGAGATTTTGCTCTCTTCCCTCTATTTCACAGGGCTGTGGCCATGTCGCAAACGATTTCAGCCGTGTCGTTTCGCAGTGCAGCGCGTGACCCGGCCCTGTGATTAGATGCTGGCAAGCTCGAGGTGCCGCCCTGGTAGGGAAGGGCGGGAAATCGGGAAGCCGGTCAAAATCCGGCGCTGCCCCCGCAACGGTGGTGGAGAATGCGTTTTGGCAAAAGGCCACTGGGAGAAATCCTGGGAAGGCGCCGACGCGGTCCGCAAATGGACCACTCCTGAGCCCGGAAACCAGCCTTGGCAGACGGACATTTGAGGTTGCGGAGGGCGACCGGAGATAGCCATGCGCAGCGCCTGTTCAAGGCGGTGACGGGCTGCGCTCTCTTCTCCCCCGAGTTTTTGAAAGCACGAGGACGACATGGACCTGCAGGCCAATGTGCTGCGTCAGTTGAAGAACCGCCGCGAGGGTTTCTCCCTCGAACAGCCCTTCTATATCGACCAGGATTACTTCAAGCTCGACATGGAGATGATCTGGTATCGCGACTGGCTGTTCATCGGCCATGACTGCGAGATCCCCCGCGCCGGCAACTATTTCACCGCCCAGATCGGCGACTATCCCGTCGTCATCGTGCGCGGCAAGGATCAGGTGATCCGCGCCTTCCACAACACCTGTCGCCATCGCGGCCACCGCGTCTGCACGCAGGACAAGGGTGCCTCCGCCAAGCTCGTCTGCCCCTATCACCAGTGGACCTACGACCTCGACGGCTCACTCGTCTTCGCCCGCCAGATGGGCGAGAATTTCGACAAGGCCGAGTTCGGCCTGAAGACCGTGCATTGCGAAAGCGTCGCGGGCTACATCTTCGTCTGCCTCGCTAACGAAGCCCCCGACTTTGCCCCCGTGCGCGCCTCGATCGAGCCCTACATGGCGCCGCACCGGCTCTGGGAAGCCAAGGTTGCCCACAAGAACACGATCATCGAGAAGGGCAACTGGAAGCTCGTCTGGGAAAACAACCGCGAATGCTACCACTGCGCCGGCAATCATCCGGAGCTCTGCCGCACCTATCCGGAAGCGCCGACCGCAACCGGCGTCCAGGGGGCAGGCGACGACCCGTTTATTTCCGAGCACTGGGCACGCTGTGAGGCGGCCGGTCTTCCGTCCACCTTCAAGATGGATCCGTCCGGCCAGTTCCGCACCGCCCGCATGCCGCTGATCCAGGATGCCGAGAGCTACACCATGTCGGGCAAGCGCGCCGTGAAGAAGCCGCTCTCCGCCGACGTGCCGATCAGCCATATCGGCACCATGCTGCTCTTCCACTATCCGACGACCTGGAACCACATTCTCGGCGACCACGCGATCTCCTTCCGCGTCCTGCCGCTGTCGGCCGAAGAGACCGCCGTCACCACCACCTGGCTGGTCAACAAGGATGCGGTCGAAGGCGTCGATTACGACCTCGAAGAGCTGACCCATGTCTGGAACATGACCAATGACCAAGACCGCTCGATCGTTGAGGAAAACGCCTTCGGCATCCGCTCACCGGCCTATGAGCCTGGTCCCTATTCCGTCGATCACGAAGGCGGTGTCATGCAGTTCGTCGAATGGTATTCCAACTTCATGGTGAGCCGCCTTCAGGGCGACAAGGCTCGCCTCTCCGTGGTGGCCTGATCATGAACATTGCCGTCACCCAGTATCGCCATGTCGATGAGATGCGCCCCTGGTCCGACCGGGAGCATCTCCTCGAATGTGTCGCCGTCACGCCGGAAGCCGCCGACGTGATGACCTTCACCTTCAAGCCGAACAAGCCGGGCCTCTGGTTCCGCTACATGCCGGGCCAGTTCGTCACGCTCGAGATCCCCGTCGGTCCCGAGCCGGTGATGCGCACCTACACGCTCTCCTCCAGCCCGTCGCGGCCCTACACGATCGCCGTGACGGTCAAGGCGCAGAAGGAGAGCATCGGCACCCGCTGGATGTTCGACAACCTGAAACCCGGCATGGCGCTGAAGGCTTTCGGCCCGCTGGGTGACTTCTCCTATGCCAAGTATCCGGGCAAGAAGTACCTCTTCATTTCGGCCGGCTCAGGCATCACGCCGATGATGTCGATGACCCGTGACCTGAGTGACCGTGCCCCCGACAGCGACATCACCTTCCTGAACTGTGCGCGCTCGCCCGATGACATCATCTTCCGCTGGGAGCTGGAGGCCAAGGCGCGCGACATGCCGAACTTCCAGCTCGGCTTCATCATCGAGCAGCTGGGCCGCGGGCAGCTCTGGTCGGGCCTGAAGGGCCGCATCGACAAGGCAAAGATTGCGCTTCTCGCCCCCGACTTCCTCGAGCGCACCGTCTTCTGCTGTGGTCCGGCGCCGTTCATGGCAACCGTGCGCGAAGCGCTCGAAGGTGCAGGCTTCGACATGAAGCAGTACCATGAAGAGGCCTTTCAGCCGGTCAAGCCGGAGCCGATGGTGGTTGTTGCCGACCATGGCGATGGCGAGCAGGCAACCAAGGTCACCTTCGCCATGTCGGGCAAGGATGGCCTTTGCGCGCCCGGGCATACGGTCCTTCAGGCAGCCCGTGCGGCCGGTGTCCGTATCGGCGCGGCCTGCGAATCCGGCCTCTGCGGCACCTGCAAGGTCATGAAACTCTCGGGCGAAGTCGAAATGGACCACAATGGCGGTATCCTCGATGACGAGATCGAGGAAGGCTACATCCTCGCCTGCTGTTCGCGACCGAAGGGCGATATCGAGATCGAGGCTTGAGCGGACGCGGGTCGATCAACTGTATGTGAAGAGAGGGCGGTTTTGGATGGGAAGCGCCCTTTCTCCTGTCATGACGAGCGCACAGGGGACGCGTGCTCTTGCCGCCCGGTTCAGGCCGGATTAGCATCCTCTGATGGAGCCTCCGGCCGCCAGAAGCGGCTAAGCGTTGGCCATGATGGCGGGCGCAGAGGAAGGCAGCTCCGCACAAAAAGGGGGATCACGCATGAAGCTTGTTTCTGCTCTCGCCGCCGCCTGTCTCGCCGTCGCCGGCTTCATGATGACCGGCACCGCCGCCGATGCCGGCGGCATCGAAGTCCGTATCTACGAACGCCACACGAGCTATCGGCATTACGAGCGGGTCACCGTGTTCTCGCGCCATCACGGCTATCGCGCCCATGGCTACCGGCTGCATCGCCCGGGTTATGTCTATCACAGAGGCCTGTGGTTCTCGCCGCGCTCGATGCGAGCGGGCGTGATCGTTGACCGGCCGATCCCGCGCCGCCATGTGGTGCATTACGGTGGTGCACTCACCCAGCATCACTACAGCTGGTGCGCGGATCGCTACCGCTCCTACCATTGGCGCAGCAACACCTTCCAGCCGTATCACGGGCCGCGTCGAACCTGCGTGTCGCCCTATTCCTGAGGGCGTTTCCGGAACAAAAGCTGAGCTCCCCCGTTGACGGGCACTTGCGCGCCGGAGCGGTCATGGAACCGCCACGCGCGGAGCGCGAGCCATGAACGGCATGTTAATTCTGAGTTCAGGCTGGCCCCGTTAACGTTCGTTTCAAGGTCGAGGCCCGGATGTTCATCCGGTTCCGACGACCGGGAAACATGCAGGGAGAAACATCATGAAGACTGCATTCAAGACGACCGCCGTCGCCGCGCTCGCCTCGATCATGGCCTTTACCGGCATGATCCCCGCCCAGGCGCAGGTCATCCGTCCCGCGGCCCCCATTGCCGCCACCACCGATGCCACCGCGGTACAGTATCGTGACCGCTATGAGCGTCGTATCGACCGCCGCATCGACCGTCGTATTGATCGCCGCATCGACCGCTACGAGCGCGCGCACTACTGGCGCGGTCACCGCGGTTACCGTGAGCGCCGTGCAGGCTATCGTTACCACAATGGCTACTGGTACCCGTTGGCAGCCTTTGCAGCCGGTGCGATCATCGGCGGCGCAATCGCCAACCCGCCGCGCGCTGCAGCACCGGTGGGCAACGTGAACCCGCGGCACTACCAGTGGTGCGAGGCGCGCTACCGGTCTTATGACGTGCGCTCCAACACGTTCCAGCCGTATAACGGCCCCCGCCAGCAGTGCCTGTCGCCCTACTATTGATCGATAGCTCCCGCTGATCCGGCTTCCTCGAGAAGCCGGAAAGGGTTAACATCAAGCCGCCCCGGTGCTAGCCGCGGGCGGTTTTTTCGTGAGCACGATCCGCCTGTTTCCTAACGGCAAAATCCCGGCGTTAACCATTTGTTAACCAAATCAGCACTACTCCTTTCATCAACGATTTGTTTACGTAGATGACCAAAGTGCTAACCGAACCACGCTCCATCCGCATCAAGGGAAGATCCTTCCTGGCCGTCGTCCTGACGCCGGATCCACCGTTCGACGACTGGCTTGTCCGGCTCGATGACCTCGCAGCCCGTTCGGCTGGCTTCTTCCTCGGTCGCCCCGTGGTTCTCGACGTCTCCGACATCGAAATCGACAAGCCTCAGCTGAAGGCCCTGATCGCCGAGCTCGCGGCGCGCAATGTTTCGATCATGGGCATCGAAGGCGGACGCCCCTCGCTCGTCGAACCGGGCATGCCGCCGCAGCTGAAGGGCGGAAAGCCCGCGGCCGACTACGAGGTGCCGCGCGAAGAGGCAGCCGAACCTTCCGATGCAAAGCCCAAGGGCAAGGCCGAGAAGAAGCCCGCCGAACAGGCGGCACCACAGATCGCGGTGCAGCAGAGCCCCGTCTCGGCGCCCTCGCTGATCGTGCGCGAAACCATCCGCTCCGGCCAGTCGGTCATCTACACCCAAGGCGACGTCACGGTCATCGGCTCGGTCCAGTCCGGTGCCGAAGTCATCGCCGGCGGATCCGTCCATATCTACGGCGCGCTGCGCGGCAGAGCGCTCGCCGGATGCGTTGGCAATGCCGACGCAAGGATCTTCTGTCGTAAGTTCGAATCCGAGCTGGTTGCAATCGACGGCGTCTACGCGATGACCGACGACATGGATCCAGAATTGAAAGGGCATCCAGTTCAGCTTTGGCTGGAGGGGGATGCAATCATGACAGAAAGAATGACGTGAACTTGAGCGGGGATAGACAGGAGAACCACATGGGCAAGGTGATAGTCGTGACATCCGGCAAGGGCGGGGTCGGCAAGACCACCTCGACGGCCGCTCTCGGTGCAGCGCTGGCGCAGCGCAACGAAAAGGTCGTCGTCGTCGATTTCGACGTGGGCCTTCGCAATCTCGATCTGGTGATGGGCGCCGAGCGACGCGTCGTCTACGACTTGGTGAACGTGATCCAGGGTGACGCCAAGCTGCCGCAGGCGCTCATCCGCGACAAGCGGCTGGAAACGCTCTTCCTGCTGCCCGCCTCGCAGACCCGCGACAAGGACAACCTGACCGCCGAAGGCGTCGAGCAGGTCATCACCGAGCTGAAGAAGTATTTCGACTGGATCATCTGCGACAGCCCGGCTGGCATCGAACGCGGTGCGACGCTTGCCATGCGCCATGCCGACATGGCCGTCGTCGTCACCAATCCGGAAGTCTCTTCGGTGCGCGATTCGGATCGCATCATCGGCCTTCTCGATTCCAAGACGCTCAAGGCCGAGCGCGGCGAGCGCATGGAAAAGCACCTGCTGCTGACCCGCTACGACGCCAACCGCGCCCAGCGTGGCGACATGCTGAAGGTCGACGATGTGCTGGAGATCCTGTCGATCCCGCTGGTCGGCATCATCCCGGAAAGCATGGACGTGCTGCGCGCCTCCAACATCGGTGCGCCTGTCACGCTCGCTGACGCCCGCAGCGCCCCGGCCATGGCCTATTTCGATGCTGCCCGTCGTCTGGCCGGCGAAAACGTTCCGATCACCATACCTGGCGAGAAGCGTGGTCTCCTCGACAAGATCTTCGCGCGGAGGGCCGCATGAGCATTTTCTCCCTGTTCCGGAAACAGCGTTCCGCCCCGATGGCGCGCGAACGCCTGCAGGTCCTGCTCGCCCATGAGCGCGCCTCGCTCGAAAGCGATCTGGTGGCCGTCCTGCGCGAGGAAATCCTTGCCGTGATCGCCAAGCATGTCGAATTCGACCGCGACAAGGTGCAGATCAAGATGGACCGCGACGAGGACGTCTCGATCCTCGAGATCGACGTCGAGATCCCGCGCAACGCGCAGCGCCTCGCTGCCTGATCAGACCATTCTCTGAAATAACAAAGGCCGCCGCCGGTATCCCCGGTCGGCGGCCTTTTCATTGGGTGACGAGGGCAGGGCGGTTGTGCCGCCCTGCCTTTCGCGACGTCAGCCGATCTTGGCGTTGTCGTCCTTCTTGATCGCAACGATCGTCGAGCGCGGCAGCTTGCCTTCGCCATCCGGGAACGGCGCGTCGGGATGCTGGATGCCGGCAAACATGGTGCGCTTGTCGGCCGACCAGGTGAGGCCGGTCACTTCCGAACCCTTCGGGCCGGTCATGAAGCGCTCGATGCGGCCTGTGACCGGGTCGCCGGCGAGCATCTGGTTGTTGCCCTGACCGGCGAAGTCGCCCTCGTTGGAGTCTTCGCCGTCGGTCTGGATCCAGACGAGACCGGTCGAATCGAACATCATGCCGTCAGGCGAGTTGAACATGTTGCCTTCGTTGATGTTGGACGAGCCGGCATAGGCGTCCTTGTGCACGACCGGGTTGCCGGCCATGGCGAACAGGTCCCACTTGAACGTGGTGCTGGTGTGGTCTTCCGCATCCGGATACCAACGGACGATCTGGCCATACTCGTTGCCGGCGCGCGGGTTGACGGCGTTGACGTCCATGACGTCGCCGCCGGCATTGGTCCGCATCTTGCCGTCTTTCATCACGGCGCGGTTCGAGTTGTTGGTCAGGCAGCAATAGGCTTCGATCGCAACCGGGTTGATCGCGACCCATTCCGGACGGTCCATGGTGGTGGCGCCAACCTTGGACGCGGCCTGACGGGTGAAGACGGCAATTTCATCGGCCTTCATTCCGGTGGTTTCCGGCGTCAGAGCCAGCCATTCGCCGGTGCCTTCGTCAGAGAACTTGGCGACATAGAGCGTGCCTTCGTCGAGCAGCTTGGACGTGTCGCCGCCCGGGACATAGATGCCGTTGGAGACGTACTTGTAGAGGAACTCGCCACGCTCGTCGTCGCCCATGTAGACGACCACGCGACCGTCGCGTGCGACGGCGACGGCGGCGTTTTCATGCTTGATGCGGCCAAGCGCCGTGCGCTTGATCGGCGTGGAAGAGGCATCCGACGGATCGATCTCGACGACGTAGCCGGCGCGGCGCGGCTCGTTCGGGTTCTTCGCAACGTCGAAACGCTCGTCGAACTTTTCATAACCGTAGCGGGTCTCGGCCACGATGCCGTAGCGCTTGTAGTCGTCGGGCAGCTTGAACTCGGCATTGGTGGTGCCGAAGTAGCCGTTGAAGTTCTCTTCGCAGGTGAGGTAGGTGCCCCACGGCGTCTTGCCGGCGCCGCAGTTGTTGAAGGTGCCAAGACAGTCGACGCCATTGGGATCTGCTGCGGTCTTGACCAGATCCGAGCCAGCGGCTGGGCCGGAAAGCTTCATCGGCGTGTTGTGGTGTATACGACGATTAAACGGGCTGTCGACAACGATCTGCCAGCCGTCGGCGCCTTCGGTCACTTCCATGACGGTCACGCCCTGCATGTTCTGCAGGATCTTCACGTCGTCGAGCGACTGCGGCATGCCTTCCGGCGCGTGCGGCAGGTTGGTTTCGTTGTTGACGTATTCGTGGTTGACGGCGATGACCTGATGTTCGCCGATCACGAAGAGCTCCATGCCATCGGTGTTCTCGCCGAAGACCTTGTCGGAGTTTTCAAGCGAAACGCCCTTCATCGGGTCGATGTCGGAGGCGGTGGAGAAAAGCGGCTGACCCCACTTGGCAAGCGGCTTCCAGCTATAGCCTTCCGGAACGTGAACGGTGTTGTCGGTGGCAATCGGGATCGGCTTGAAGGCGAAGCGCGACGCTGCTTCCTGCGCCTGGGCCGAGGTAGAGCTCATCAGGTTGCCGAGCGTGCCCATGGCGGCTGCAGCAGAGCCCATGGCCAGGATGCCGCCGAGGAAGCCGCGGCGGGAGACGGCGCGTTCAACGACGCGGTCGAAGTCGGTCACGGCCGGCGGCGGATTGTGCAGCTCGTCCCACTCGTCCCACGAGAGATGATTGGTGTTGGTTTCGGTCATGGCAGAGCCTCCTTTGGTTGAAGTCCACCCTCCGACTAGTCAGCCCTGATAACAGTGATGTGACGAAATCCGGGCAACACAGTAGATGTGAAAAGCCTGATTTAGGTAGCTCCATCGGGGAAGGGCACGCTGCGATTTTTAAGTCTTTGACCGGCCTTGCCTTTGGCGCCGGGAGCCGAGCAGCGCTCCACGTCTCCGTTCACGCAGCTTTGTTCCACAAACTTCAGGCGCCCAATCCAGCCGCCTCAATGCGGTTGTGACAGGACGGGATGACGCATGCAAAAGATTTGACGTTTACGTAAAAATCAATTAGCCAGAAAGACGAATGAGCCGCGCCTCCTGGGTGGGAGTCTGGGCGTGGCCTTGAACCATACGCCAGTTGGAGGAGCACGTCATGTACAAGGCGCCCGTTGAAGAGATCGCGTTCACCCTGAAGCACGTCGCGGGCCTGACCAAGGCCATCGAAGACGGCAAGCTGGGCGAATTGAGCGACGACCTTGTCGATGCCATTCTCTCCGAAGCCGGACGTTTTGCCAGTGACGAAGTCGCACCGCTCGCCGAGATCGGTGACCGCCAGGGCGCACGCTTGGTCGACGGCAAGGTCATCGTGCCCGATGGCTGGGACACACTCTACCGCGCCTGGGCCGAAGGCGGCTGGAACTCTCTGACGGCTGCGGAAGAATTCGGCGGCCAGGCACTTCCCCATATGCTGAATGTCGCAGCGCTGGAAATGTGGAATTCCGGCTCCATGGGCTTTGCGCTTGGGCCGACGCTCACCATGGGAGCTGTCGATGCCGTCACCGCCCACGGCTCCGACGAGCTGAAGGCGAAGTATCTGCCGAAGATGGTCTCCGGCGAATGGACCGGCACCATGAACCTGACCGAGCCCCATGCCGGCTCCGATCTCGGCGTCATGAAGTCCCGCGCCGAGCGTCGCGACGACGGCACCTACCGCATCTTCGGCCAGAAGATCTATATCACCTGGGGCGAGCACGACATCACCGAGAACATCATCCATCTCGTTCTCGCCCGTCTTCCCGATGCACCCGCCGGCACCCGCGGCATCTCGCTCTTCCTCGTGCCGAAATATCTCGTCAACGATGACGGTTCGATCGGTGCCCGCAACGACCTCTACTGCCATTCGCTGGAGCACAAGCTCGGCATCCATGGCTCTCCGACCTGCACCATGATCTATGGCGACGGCAAGTTCGGCGACGAGCCGGGCGCGATCGGCTATCTGATCGGCGAGGAAAACAAGGGCCTCGCCTGCATGTTCACCATGATGAACAATGCCCGCCTCGCCGTCGGCATGCAGGGTGTCGCCATTTGCGAAGCCGCCACCCAGAAGGCCGTGCAGTATGCGAAGGAGCGCACCCAGGGCAAGGCACCCGGCTGGACGGGGCAGGGCATGTCGCCGATCATCGAGCACCCGGATGTCGCCCGCATGCTGGTGACGATGAAGGCGCTGACTCAAGGATCCCGCGCCATCTGCTATGTCTGCGCCCACGCCACAGACATGAGCCACCATGCAGACGGCGACGAAGCCCGTCACTGGGCCGAACGCGCCGCCTTGCTCACCCCGATCGCCAAGTCCTTCGCCACCGATGCCGGCGTCGATGTCGCCTCGCTCGGCATCCAGACCCATGGCGGCATGGGCTTCATCGAGGAAACCGGTGCTGCTCGCTTCTGGCGCGACAGCCGCATCGCCCCGATCTATGAGGGCACCAACGGCATCCAGGCCGCCGACCTCGTGACGCGCAAGCTGCCGCTGTCGAACGGCAACCATGTCCGCGGCTACATCACCGAGCTGAAGCAGGTGGTCAACGCCGTGCGCGCTTCCAACCTCGAGGCTTTCGGCGAAACCGCCGCCCGTCTGGATGCCAGCCTGTCTGATCTGGAAGACACCACCGAATGGCTGCTCTCCCAGCTCGCCGCCGGCAATGCCTCGGCAGCGCTCGCAGGCGCAACCCCTTACCAGCGTCTCTTCGGCCTCGCTCTGACCGGCGTTTACCTCGCAAAGGGCGCCCTTGCCGACGAGGAACACGGCCGCGACAACCGCCTGGCGCTCTGCCGCTTCGCCGCCGAGAACCTGATCGCCGAGACCGCGGCCCTGAAGGACCGCGTCATCAACGGCGAGGCAAGCCTCAACGCTGCCAAGGCGCTGTTTGCATAAGACGCTGGCCGCGGGTCCTCTTCTCCCCGGCGGGGAGAAGGTGGCCGAAGGCCGGATGAGGGGGAGGCGAAGCCTCGCAAGACCCCCTCATCGCCTCGCATTCGCTCGGCACTTCTCCCCGGTGGGGAGAAGAGAAGGAGAACCCCCATGACCGACCACATTGAGATCACCCGCCCGGAAGCCCATCCCGGCGTGCTCGTCCTGCGCTTCAACCGGCCGGACAAGAAGAACGCCATCACACAGGCGATGTACGAGAAGCTGACCGCTGGCCTACTCGAAGGCGAGAATGACGAAGCGATCCGCGCCATCGTCTTCCTCGGCACCGAGGGCTGTTTTTCCGCCGGCAACGACATGGCCGATTTCCTGAGCTTCGCCATGGCCGGCGCGGTCGGCGAACCGGCGGCCTTTGGCCTTCTCAACGCCCTGACCGAAGTCACCAAGCCACTGGTCTCGGGCGTCGACGGTCTGGCAATCGGGATCGGCACGACGCTGCACATGCATTGCGACCTGACGGTCGCCTCCGACCGCAGCCTGTTCAAGACCCCCTTCGTGGATCTGGCGCTGGTGCCGGAAGCCGCCTCCAGCCTGATTGCCCCGCGCATCATGGGCCACCAGCGCGCTTTCGCCATGCTCGCCGCCAGCGAAGGTTTTTCCGCCGAACAGGCGCGTGAGGCTGGCCTTATCTGGAAGGTCGTCTCGCCGGATCAGGTCGAGGCCGAAACCTTGAAGATCGCCTCGTCGCTCGCATCCAAGCCCCCGGCCGCGATGAAGATCGCCCGTGCCCTGGTCAAGGGCAGTGTCGACGAAGTCCGCGCCCGCATGCAGGAAGAGCTTCAGCACTTCGTCTCCCAGCTGAAAAGCGCAGAGGCACGTGCCGCATTCGAAGCGTTCATGATGAAACGCTGAAGAATCGATATGTCGTATGTGAGGCCTACTTATTTTTCGGTCTTCGCTTAAGTACCCATTAAATCCTGCAGGGTATTCGTGGGGTAGCGGTTCCATAGACCGCTTCCTCACCATGATGGTGCCGTGATCGCACAATGCCCCATGACATCCCCGCGCCGCAGTTGCGCGGAGAGTTTTTGCAGGACCGTACCCGTGAAGACCAGTTCCAACCTGATGACCAAGATCCTGGTGGTCGCCTCCCTCGTGGTGGTCGCCGCCCTGTCCGGTTTCTCCTTCTATATCGACAGCCTCCAGCGCAACGCGACGAGTGCGGCCGTCAAGAGCGAGATCGATAGCTCCGGTCTCCAGGCTTCGCAGAGTATCGCGAACTGGCTCGGCGCCCGTGTGATGCTGACCGAGCTCGCCGGCAATGCCGCGGCCAAGGCGCCCGATGCGGCTGCCATCACCGCCGCTTTCGACAACCCGGTCCTGATCCGCGAATTCATGTCGACCTATGTCGGCGACGAGCAGGGTGTGTTCACAAGCGTGCCGAACCAGCCCCTGCCGGAAGGTTATGACCCCCGCAAGCGCCCGTGGTACCAGGACGCAGTCAAGGCCGACAAGATGGTCCTGACCGACCCCTATGCCGACGCCTCGACCGGCAACCTGATCATCAGCGCCGCGATCCCAGTGAAAAAGGACGGCGAGCTCTACGGCGTTGCCGCTTCGGACTTCTCGCTCACCTCGCTCGTCGACATGGTCAATTCCGTCGACATGGGCGGCAAGGGCTCCGCCTTCCTCGTCAAGCAGGACGGCACGATCCTCGTCCATCGCGATGGCAACCTCGTCACCAAGACGTTGAAGGATGCCTTCCCCACCAACACGCCTTCCGTCGGCGCTGGCATCATGGAAACCACCTTCGCCGATGCCAACGTGCTGGTCTCCTTCCTGCCGATCAAGGGCCTGCCGCGCGACGACTGGTATCTCGGCGTCCAGATCGACCGCGATCTCGCCTTTGCCGCGATCGGCGAATTCCGCACGGCCGCAGCCGTCGCCACCCTTGTCGGCGTTGTCGCCATGATCGGCATTCTCGCCGCCCTCCTGTCGCGCCTCGTGGTTCGTCCGGTGGTCGACATGACCGGCGTCATGGGCAAACTCGCCGGCGGCGATGTCTCGGCCGAGATCCCGGGCACCGCTCGCAAGGACGAGATCGGCCAGATGGCCGCCGCCGTCGCCGTCTTCCGCGACAACATCATCGAGCGTGGACGCCTCGCCCGCGAAGCGGACGAAACCCGCACCCTGACCGAGCAGGAACGCCGCGAACGCGAAGCCGCCAAGGCGCGTGAGGCCGAGCAGGTGTCCTTTGCCGTGCATTCGCTGGCCGATGGCCTCGGCCGCCTCGCCAATGGCGACCTCGTCTCGCGCATCGAAACCCCGTTTGCCGGTGACCTCGACCGCCTGCGCGTCGACTTCAACGCCTCCGTCGAAAAGCTGCATGATGCGCTCGCCACCGTCGGCCGCAATGCCCGCGCCATCGACGGCGGTGCTGCGGAAATTCGCTCGTCCGCCGACAACCTCGCCCGCCGCACGGAGCAGCAGGCAGCCTCGGTCGAAGAGACGGCCGCAGCGCTGGAAGAGATCACCACCACCGTCAAGGACAGTGCCCGCCGTGCCGAGGAAGTCGGCCAGCTGGTGACCCGCGCCCGTGCCGGTGCGGAGAAGTCCGGCGAGATCGTCGAACGCGCTGTCGATGCCATGCAGGGCATCGAGAAGTCCTCCGGCGAGATCTCGAACATCATCGGCGTGATCGACGAGATCGCCTTCCAGACCAACTTGCTCGCGCTCAATGCCGGCGTTGAAGCCGCACGCGCCGGTGAAGCCGGCAAGGGCTTTGCCGTCGTTGCCCAGGAAGTGCGCGAACTCGCCCAGCGTTCGGCGACTGCCGCCAAGGAGATCAAGGCCCTGATCAGCGCCTCGGGCGACCAGGTCAAGCATGGCGTCGAACTCGTCAACGAGACCGGCAAGGCGCTCGACGTGATCGTCCGCGAGGTCCAGGAGATCAACGGCCACGTCAACGCCATCGTCACCGCCTCGCGCGAACAGTCGACCGGCCTGCAGGAGATCAACACCGCCGTCAACACCATGGACCAGGGCACTCAGCAGAACGCCGCCATGGTTGAAGAACAGACGGCGGCAAGCCATGGCCTGGCCCAGGAAGCGGCAGCGCTGACAGCGCTCCTCAACCAGTTCCGCATCGATGATCGGGCTGCTGGAAGCTCCGCAGGCCAGCGTCGCGCCGCCTGATCCGGCACACGAACGACCTACATGGGAACGGCGCCGCTCTGGCGCCGTTTCTGTTTTCGAGCTGGAAGCTGGTTCAGCCTGTGTTCAGTCTTTCACGCTAGTCTTTGCAACCATGCTGGCGCTCGGCTGTTCGGGTTTTATCCGTGGTGGCTCGAGGGTCATCGTTTTCTTCGAACTCCAGCTGTCAGCTGTCACCTGTTTTGCCGAGGTTTTTATGTTGCGTTTGTTCTGTGTCGCACTCAGCCTGCTCGTCATCGCCGCACCGGCTTCCGCCGAGATGGCCATAAGCCCTTCGCTCCCGCTTGTGCTCGTCAACGATTCCAACGATGTCATCAGCGAGACGCAGAACACGCCGCGTCAGAACCAGCCGGTCCGCCCCCAGCGCTATATCTGCGTCATCGACCAGTCGGGCAACATCGGTGGCGGCGGACAGGTGTCCTGCCCGGCAAACCCCGGTCGGGTCGGCGGTCGCTGCCGTTGCTCGAACGTGACTGGGTCGGGCACGCTTCTCACCTACTGAGGCCTGCCAGCTCTCTTTCGTCGCCGTGAGCGCCTTGGCGCGGAACCGCTGCGAGCGTAACCCGTTCCCTGTTCGCAACAAGCGAAAGGTGACGCAATGCCCCGTATCAAAACCCGCGATGGTGTCGAGCTCTATGTCAAGGATTGGGGCGAGGGCCGTCCGGTTGTCCTTCTGCATGGCTGGCCTTTGACGGCAGACACCTTCGATGATCTTTCCAAGGCCATCGCCGATGCGGGCATGCGGGCGATCTCCTATGATCGCCGTGGCTTCGGCCGTTCCGAACAGCCCTTCGACGGCTACAATTATGACACGCTGTCCGACGATCTCGCCGATGTCATGAGCTGGGTCGGCGCCACGGACGCAACCCTTCTCGGCTTCTCCATGGGCGGCGGCGAGGTGGCCCGCTACATGTCGCGTCATGGTGGTGCCAATCTGCGCTCCGCAATCCTCGTGTCATCCGTGGTCCCCTACATGCTGAAGACGGAGGACAATCCGCAAGGGACCCCGCAAGAAACCTTCGACGAGATGACCGAGGGCATGGTCGATGACCGCGCCCATTTCTTCGCGAGCTTCTTCAAGGACTTTTTCGGCGTGGCCATGTTCGACAAGGCCGTCAGCGACGAGATGCTCGAATGGGCAGAGCGCCAGGCGATGATGGCAGGGCTCGAGCCGACGCTGGCCTGCGCCAAGGCCTTCGCGACGACGGACTTCCGCCCTAATCTCGCAAGCTTCAATGTCCCGACCCTGGTCATCCATGGCACAGACGACAAGACGGTGCCGATCGATGCCGCCGGTCGCGCCGCGGCCAAAGGCATCGCCCAGTCGACCCTGATCGAATATGAGGGCGCCCCCCACGGGCTGTTTGCCACCCACAAGCAGCGCTTCATCGAGGACGTGGTCAACTTCCTGCGCCGCTAAACGTCGAAGGCCTCCCCGGTTTTGCCGGGGAGGCGGAAATCAAGCCTCCCCTTTGCCATCCCCCACCGGGTTGATGTCATCGACGAATTTGACCAGGTCCGCCATGGTGAAATCACCGGGCGTGTCTCCCAGATGCGGCGTCCAGTTCGAGCGTTTTTGCATGAAAGAGTTTTGATCGCCATGGACGAGGCCGAGGAAGGTTTCGGCGATGATCGTTGACCCTACGGGACCGAGCCTCGTTCCGCTGTGCAGCTGTTCGGCTTCTTTTAGGATGTAGTACCAGAGCGGCGTTGCCTTGTGGAAACCAAGCCGCGCGGCCGTCTCGCCGTCATCCCCCATGGCCAGCTTTGCTTCGCTCAATGGTTCGAAACCCATGGCGCGCGCCACGTCCTGTCCTGACGGAAGACCTATTTGCGAACCGCGCCTTAAGTTGCGGAAAGGCAGCACAAACCGCCGTGCGGCTACGGTCGTCATGTCCGCCGGATGGTCGGGGAGCGTGTGCAGGGCGGGCACGATGAGCGGATCGATCCGGCGGGCGCGATTGAGTGTGAAATCGTCTTGAGGAGGCGTGTTAAGGTCGAAAAAGCGTCGCCAGTCGATGACCCAATTGGAGGGAAGAGCACGCAGGGGGCCGAGCGGGGAAGGAGGTGTCTCCGGTGCCAGCTCGCCCGCGATTTGCCCGGATTTGCCTGTGAAAATGAACATGAGGTCCAAAGTGCCATCCGTGAACCCGCCCGGTCGGAAAACGGCATTGTGGCTGTAGCTCTCGCGAACCATGGAATGCCCCAGCCGATAGGCGGCCGCAGCGAACTCCGCCGGCATATAGGGCCGACTGCGGAAGCGATAGAATCGTCGGCCTTCATGCTTGATCCGTCGGATCAGCCCGCGCTCGGTCAGGCGCTCGACGAAATCAAAGAGCACGATCCACTGGTAGTGCCAGGTGACGATGCGCCGAGCTTCGGTAAACAGTTCCTCGTCGGACAGGCCTTTGGTCGTCTTTTTCACATGCTCGACCACGGCATTGTGGAATTTAAGCATCAGCAGGTGAAACTGCGCCACCAGCAGGTTTTCGTCATTGCGCTCGTCGAAGATCAGCGCGCGGCCGTGGGCGTTGCGCGGCAGGTCGTTGCGCAGTTCCGGGATTGTCCCATTGAAGCCCGCGGAGGCCACGGCCTTCCCGATGAGGAATTTCGGGCCCGGTTGCTTGCGGATGTCCTCCTTGGCGTAAAGATAAGGGTGCAGGCCTGGTCCGTCGCCATAAAGCGAATCGAGATCCAGCGCTGGGGTGCGGAAGTTTTGCGTCGCGAGCGGATCGGCGCGCTGCTTGTCTAGCGGCGTCGTGTCGAGCGTGATGTCGTGATCGACGAATTGGCCAAGATAAGTGTAGCCGGCGGGCAGCTCCGGATGATCATCGGTGTCGCCCCTGGTATCGCGCATCGCCTTTGCCAGCTCAAAAAGCGCGTCGTCCTCGGCATGAAGCGACCGAAGCCGCGGAAACATTTTGCCGAACTTTCCGGGATCGCCATTGCCGGCGAGCGCCTGCAAGGATTCACGGCTCATGCCGCGAACGCCATGTCCGTGGGCTGCGACTTCAGACATCGTCATTCCCCCTCTGATGACATACTTCTCTAGCAAGCCATCAGAGATGAATATCTTGGGTGGCGCAAGAAACTTAACACAACCCAAAGGCGCATCAATTGCTATTTCTTGCTGAGGGTGGCCACAGCCTCGACATGCGGGGACCAGAGGAACTGGTCGATCGGCGTCACCTGATCGATGCGGTAGCCGCCGGCAGTCAGGATCGCGAGATCGCGTGCCAGCGTCAGCGGATTGCAGCTGACCGCCACGATCTTCTTCACCTGGCTTTTCGCAAGCTCTGCACACTGAGCCTCGGCACCCGCCCGGGGCGGGTCGAAGACGACGGCGTCGAAGGCCTTGAATTCGGAGGTCATCAACGGACGCCGGAAAAGGTCGCGCCGCTCCACGGTCAAGGGCTTCAGGCCTTGCGTGTTGCGGGCGGCAAAGTCGAGCGACTTCACGGCCTTTTCATCCGATTCCACCGCATGCACGGCAGATGAGCGCGCCAGCCGCAGGGCAAACGTGCCGATGCCTGAGAAGAGGTCCGCGACCTTCTTCGCCTTGCCGATATGGGCAATCGCAAGGGCTGCCATGTGGTCCTCTGCCTCGCGCGTCGCTTGGGTGAAGCCGCCGGGCGGTAGCACGACGCGGGCTCCGGCGAAGTCCAGCAGCGGCTTCTGCGGCTCGATGACGATCTCGCCATTGGCCGATACGCGGGCAATGCCCTTGAGCTTGATCACCGCATTGGTCACCGCGCGCCGCGCCTGATCGCCAAGCCCGCCACGCAGGCCATCGAGCGAGATATCGAGGCCGGTGGTCGTTTCGGTGACCGTTATGCGGAAGTGTTCCGCCCCGCAGGCATTGGCGATGATCTTGATCGCGTCCAGCCGGGAGATCAGCCCGTCCGACGCGATAGGACATTCCTCGACCGGCACGACATGATGGGTCTCTGCCTGCATGAAACCCATGACCAAGCCGTCACCGCGACGTCGTGCCGTGAAGACGAGGCGCCGCCGCTGATGCGGATGAGCCTCGAAGATCTCGCCCACCGGCGCCTCGATCCCCTTCGACTTCAGGGCGTCGATCAGCACCTGCCGCTTGAAGGCATTGTAGGCGGTTTTGGCCATATGCTGCAGCGAACAGCCGCCGCAGATGCCGCCGACGCCATCGGGCCCGAAATGCTTGCAGGGCGGCTGAACCCGGTCGGGCGAGGGGCTGGCGATCGACATGATCGTGCCCTCGTTCTTTACCCGCGCAATGGAAACGGTCTCGCCCGGCAGCGAGAAGGGCACGAAGACCGGGCCATCCGAGCCATGGGCAATGCCATCGCCCTTGGCGCCGAGACTGGAAATGGTGACGGTTTCGGCGCTCATGCCTCGTCCTCTTCAGCGTCGAGATCCTCGTCGTCGTTCGGGTCACCATGGAGCGGCTTGACGCCGGCAAGCAGGAATTCTTCGTTGCCGTCGCCGCCAGCGATCGGGGAGGGGATGAGGCCAAGGCTCGTCCAGCCCATGTCTTCCGTCAGCCAGCGCTCGAGTTCGGCCGCCACGAGCGGAGCCGTCTCCGGTTCTTTCAGCAGACCCGCCTTGCTGATCGCCTCGCGACCGGCCTCGAACTGCGGCTTGACAAGCAAGAGGCAGTGCGCGCCGGGCTCGGCCTGGTCGAGAGCAGGGGCCAGCGCCAGCTTCAGCGAGATGAAGGAGACGTCGGAGACGAGGAAGTCGAAGGGCTCCTCGTCATAATCTTCCGGCTCGAGATAGCGGGCATTGAGCCCTTCGAGATTGGTCACGCGCGGATCGCTGGCCAGTCGCGGGTGCAGCTGATCATGCCCGACATCGATGGCCGTCACATGGGCAGCACCACGCTTCAACAGCACTTCGGTGAAGCCGCCGGTGGAGGCGCCGACATCGAGACAGTGGCAGCCCTCCGGCGACAGGCCGAAATGATTCAGCGCTGCAACGAGTTTGAGGGCCGCGCGCGAGACGTAATCCTGCGCAGGATCGTCGATTTCGAACTGATGGGTGGCGGCAAAGACGAGGCTGGGCTTCGACACCACCCTGCCGTCCACCTTGACCGTGCCGCGCTGGATGGCGTCACGGGAACGGGAACGGCTGGCGAAGAGGCCGAGGGCGACCAAGAGCTGGTCGAGGCGCTGGGGTTCAGGGAGCTTTTTCATGCCCCGTCAATGCGGTGAGATCCGCCGCCGCGCAAGTGTTTTTCGCCGCATCGACCCATCACCCGACCTTGCGCTCACAGGAGAGTTGCGATTTTCAATCGGTCGTCCATTCAGGGTTTCATTAGCGATGCTTTAAGCAATTGGTTCTAATGTTCACTGGCCGGCGCGATGCGATCCTCCCTCCCAAGCAGCGTGCTCCGACAAAGACTGCAGGCCTCCTCCTCCTTCTGGCCCGCAGGAATAGAAGCCCCCCGGTTTCGGGCCCGGGGGGCTTCATTCGTTTTTGGGATCTCGTTGAGAAGCGGGTGCCCGGAGGCTAGGGCACATACCGATACAGCCAGTCGCGGATGTCTTCGGGCAGCGCGACTGGTTCTGCCGTTTCGCCGTCTCGCGCCGTCCAGGTGATGTCGACTTCGGCCACGGTCTGGCCGTCCTTCTCCATCTGCACCTCGAAGCCGACCGATTTGCCGCCAATCTTGTCGACCTGCACGATCATGCGCACTTCATCTTCGACGCGCAGCGGCTGGTGCAGGCGAACCTCGAACTTCGTCGGGCTGTATTGCGGCTCGTCCTCGAGCGGCGGGCGGTAGCGCCAGAAATGCCGGACCGCCTCCTCGGCGTGAACGACATAGGCCGCAGCCTGCATCTCGCCGGTCGGGCCGATATCGCGATAGGCAACGACAAGCCCGCTCACCTCCACCCGCTCGATCTCGTCCATGCCCTCTCCCGAAATCTTCTTCTGTTGCCGGCATTTAACGGCATCGCGGCCGGCTTCACAAGGGAGCGCCGTTCGGGCCGCTGGGTGAGGAGCGCACGCAACTGGGTAAAACCGGGATGCGAGGTGGAAGATGACATGGCAGAGCATTATGTTCTGCCGGACCCCGGAAGGATCCCCATGGCCACCCGTCTTTACGAGAACCCGATCTTCCTCGAGCACAACACGCCCGAAGGCCACCCCGAAAGAGCCGATCGGCTGCGCTCGCTCAACATCGCGCTGGAACATCCGAACTTCGCCCGGCTGGAGCGGATCGAGGCGACCCAGGCGAATGAGGACCTGGTGACGCTCGCCCATCCCGAAGAGCATCTCTTCGCCGTCATGCGCGAGATCCCGGAAGAAGAGGATCGCATCAATCAGCTCGAGGCAGACACCTATGCCTCGCAAAAGAGCCTGCAGGTCGCATTAACTGCCATCGGCGGTGCGATTGCCGCCGTCGACGACGTCATGACCGGCAAGGCCGACAATGCCTTCGTCGCGGGGCGCCCGCCCGGCCACCATGCCGAAAAGACCAAGGCCATGGGCTTCTGCCTGTTCAACACGGTGGCGATCGCCGCCCGCCATGTGCAGAAGACCTACGGCGTCGAGCGCGTCGCGATCGTCGACTGGGACGTGCATCACGGCAACGGCACGCAGGACATTTTCTGGGATGATCCGTCCGTGCTCTTCTGCTCGATCCACCAGATGCCGCTTTATCCCGGCACGGGCGCCAAGGACGAGACGGGCAAGCACCGCAACATCGTCAATGCGCCGCTTTCGCCCAATGTCGGCTCGGACCATTTCCGCGAGGCCTTCAAGAGCCGCGTGCTGCCGGCTCTGCAGGATTTCGCCCCCGACTTCATTCTGATCTCCGCCGGTTTCGACGCCCATCACCGCGATCCCTTGGCGCAGATCAATCTGGTCGGCGAGGATTTCGACTGGGCGACGGGCAGGCTGCTCGAAGTCGCCGACCGTTTCGCCCATAACCGGGTCGTCAGCCTGCTCGAAGGCGGCTATGATCTCGAAGGCCTCGCCGAATCGGCAGGCCTGCACATCTTGAGACTGATGAAGGGTTGAGTATGTCCGACGCCGTAACCGCCGATCTCTCCGGCTATTCCTTCGAAAAGGCCGTGGCCGAGCTCGAAAGCATCGTCGCCCGCCTCGAACGCGGTGACGTGGCGCTCGACGAATCCATCGCGATCTACGAGCGCGGCGAACTCTTGAAGAAGCATTGCGAGCAGCTCTTGTCCGCCGCCGAAAATCGCATCGAAAAGATCCGCCTCGACCGCGCCGGCAAGCCGACCGGCGCTGAGCCGCTCGACGGCGCCTGATCAGCGGGCGGGTTTCCGCTCGCTTTTCTCCGCTGACCATCACACGCAAATGGCCCCTTTCGGGGCCATTCGTCGTTTTGGGGTATCCGAGTGAGGGATCACTCGGCCGGGTTCCGGACCTCGACGGTCTTGGGCTCTGCCGTCGCGGCACCGGTCCCGGTCTTCCACAGCGAATAGCCGACGCCGACACCGAGGATCAGGAAGGTGATGCCGAGCGACCACTCCGGCGGGAACTTCTCCCAGCCCATGCCCCAGGCGATGAAGATCTTCGAGCCGATGAACATCAGCAGCACCGAGAGCGCATATTTGAGATAGGCGAAGCGGTGCAGGATGGCATCCAGCGCGAAATAGAGGGCGCGCAGACCCAGGATCGCGAAGATGTTCGAGGTATAGACGATGTAAGGGTCGGTCGTGATCGTGAAGACGGCCGGTACGGAGTCGACGGCGAACACCAGGTCGGCGATCTCGATCATGACCAGTGCCAGGAGGAGGGGCGTCGCAAACCGCCTGATCTTGCCTGTCACGGGATCCGGCTTCTTCACGATGAAGTCGTGGCCATGGATCTCTTCCGTCACGTTCATTCGGCGCTTCAGGAAGCGGATGATGCCGTTCTCCTCGATCTTGTGCTCCTTGTCGGCAACGAAGAGCATCTTGATGCCCGTGAGGATCAGGAAGCCCGCGAAGAAGTAGAGAACCCAGTGATACTGGTCGACGATGGTGGCACCGAGCCCGATCATGATGCCGCGCAGCACGATGACGCCGAGGATACCCCAGAACAGCACGCGGTGCTGATATTCGCGCGGGATGGCGAAGAAGCTGAAGATCAGCGCGATGACGAAGATATTGTCCATCGCCAGCGTCTTTTCGACGACGAAGGCGGTCAGATACTGCGCCGTCGCGGTCGTATCCATCTGCCAGTAGATGAAGCCGGAGAAGGCGAGGCCCAGCGTGATATACATGGCCGAAAGCTTGAGGCTCTCGGCGATGCCGATTTCATGGTCGTTCTTGTTGAGAACGCCGAGGTCGAAGGCAAGAAGCGCCACGACCAGCAGGATGAACAGCAGCCACATCCACAGTGGCTTGCCGAGAAACAGAATGAGCAGGAGTTCCAAGTGTTTGACCTCTGTTGCATTGATCCGGCTCGATGCAATGCACGCACGGGTTCGCCAAGGAGAGGTCCGGTCCGGGCATGACATCGAGCGTGCTCGATGCGGTCCGACATCACGAGGGTAATCCGTCGTCAGAGGGGCCCGGTCCGCTCGCGGTAAATCGTGATAGGTCTCTGCTGTTTCAAGAGCGCGGGACAATAAAATGCACAAGAAAGCCACGATTGGCTTTTGCAGATATCTCCAGCCGTCCCAGCGGATGTCGGTTGCAAAACAGACCGTTTGGCCCGGGAGCAGGGCCGCCATTCGCCCGAACTGTCAATTTGTCGATTGACGCCCCTGTCTCGCCTCACCATGATGTCGCAATTGCAAACATTGTTTGGGAGGACAATCATGCATTTTTCAAGACTTAGCACCTTGGCCGCTGCCGCTGTGGCCGCGTCTGTCGCATTTGGCACATCCGGCGCGCGCGCCGAGCAATTCGTCAACGTGCTGACCGGCGGCACCTCGGGCGTCTATTATCCGCTGGGTGTCGCACTGTCGAAGATCTACGGCGAGAAGATCCCGGATGTCCGCACCCAGGTGCAGGCGACCAAGGCGTCGGTCGAAAATCTCAATCTTCTGCAGCAGGGCAAGGGCGAAATCGGCTTCTCGCTCGGCGACAGCGTCAAGCTGGCGGCCGAGGGCAATGCCGATGCCGGCTTCAAGGCGCCGCTCGACAAGCTGCGCGGCATCGCGGCCATCTATCCGAACTATATCCAGATCGTCGCCACCAAGGATTCCGGCGTCACCTCGCTGGCCGACCTCAAGGGCAAGAGTCTGTCGGTCGGTGCGCCCAAGTCCGGCACCGAGCTCAATGCCCGCGCCATTCTCGGGGCGGCCAGCATGAGCTACGAGGATCTCGGCAAGACCGAATATCTGCCCTTTGCCGAATCCGTCGAACTGATCAAGAACCGCCAGCTCGACGCGACGCTGCAGTCCGCCGGTCTCGGCGTGGCCTCGCTGAAGGACCTGTCGACCTCGTTGCCGGTCTCGCTGGTCGCCGTTCCCGCTGATGTCGCCAATGCGCTGGGCGCACCCTATATCGCCGCGACCATTCCGGCCGGCACTTACGAGGGCCAGACGGAAGACGTGCCAACGGTTGCCGTCGTCAACTTCCTGGTAACCCATTCCGAGGTGTCGGATGATCTCGCCTACGAGATGACCAAGCAGCTGTTCGAGAACCTGCCCGAGATGCAGGCTGCGCATAATGCGGCCAAGGACATCAAGCTGGAGGACGCCACCAAGGGCATGCCGATCCCGCTGCATCCGGGCGCCGAGCGCTACTACAAGGAAAAGGGCATGCTGTGAGCCCGCGAGCCTCTGAAGCTTTCTGAAGGGACCGGGCGGCTGCCATGCCGCCCGGTCCTTTGCCCTCGGCTTACCTTTTCGGACGGATTTCCATGAGCGCCTCGACTGCGGACCAGACCCTGTCGCATGAACCGAACACCCACGAGCAGCATTTTCCGGCCAGCGCCGAAGGCAAGCTGCTCTATGGCATTGCGGTTGCCTTCTCGCTGTTCCAGATCGCCACCGCCGCCCATCTGATCGACATGCCGAGCCAGTTGGTGCGCTCCACCCATGTCGCCTTCCTGCTGCTTCTCGGCTTCCCGCTGGTTGCCGCGAATGTCCGCAAAGGGGCCTTCTACACCGCGGGCGCCTGGGCGCTGGCGACAGCGGGTGTCGCCGTTGCCGTCTACCAATATGTCGAATACGAGCCGCTGATCCTGCGCGCCGGCGATCTCATCACCCTGGATCTCTATATCGGCGTGGTGGCCATCGCGACCGTCTTCATCGGCGCCTGGGTGATCATGGGCCCGGCATTGCCGATCATCTCGGGCCTTTTCCTCGCCTATTGTTTCTTCGGCCAGTATCTGCCGTCGCCGCTCAATCACCGCGGCTATGACTTCGCCCAGGTCATCGACCATATGGCCTATGGCACCGAAGGCATCTACGGCGTGCCGACCTATGTGTCCTCGTCCTACATCTTCCTGTTCATCCTGTTCGGCTCCTTCCTGGAGCGCGCCGGCATGATCAAGCTCTTCACCGACATCTCGCTCGGTCTCGTCGGCCACAAGCAGGGCGGCCCGGCCAAGGTCTCGGTCATCTCGTCCGGCCTGATGGGCACGATCTCCGGCTCCGGTGTCGCCAATGTCGTGACAACAGGCCAGTTCACCATCCCGCTCATGAAGCGCTTCGGCTATCGCCCGGCCTTTGCCGGTGGCGTCGAGGCGACGTCATCCATGGGTGGTCAGATCATGCCGCCCGTGATGGGCGCTGTCGCCTTCATCATGGCCGAGACGCTCGGCGTGGAATATGCCGAAATCGTCAAGGCGGCACTGATCCCGGCGATCCTCTATTTCGCCTCTGTCTTCTGGATGGTCCATCTCGAAGCCGGCAAGCGGGGCCTGAGCGGTCTCGACCCGAAGGACTTGCCCTCCGCCTCCGCCGCCATCCGCCGGCAATGGTATCTGCTGCTGCCGCTCGCTGCCCTCGTCTGGCTGCTCTTCTCCGGCTACACGCCGCTCTTTGCCGGAACCGCCGGCCTCGCCCTCACCATGCTGCTTATCCTCGGCAGCTCGATCGCCATCGGCATGTCGAATACGGCCATCCGCACCATCTTCTGGATCGGTATCGGCATCGCCGGTGCCTCCTTCTTCCAGTATGGCTTCCGCGCTGTCTTGATCGCCATCCTGGTGCTGATTGCCTGGAATTTCCTGGTCAAGGGCGGCCGGCAGGCGCTGAAGCTCAGCGTCGACAGTCTCGCCGATGGTGCCAAGACCGCACTTCCTGTCGGCATCGCCTGCGCCGTCGTCGGCATCATCGTCGGCACCATGACGCTGACGGGTGCGGCCAACACCTTCGGCCAGTTCGTCGTCGCGGTCGGCGAGCACAGCCTGTTCCTCTCGCTGATCCTGACCATGCTCACCTGCATCGTGCTCGGCATGGGCATTCCGACGATCCCCAACTACATCATCACCTCATCGATCGCCGGGCCGGCACTGCTCGAGCTCGGCGTGCCGCTGATCGTCAGCCACATGTTCGTCTTCTACTTCGGCATCCTCGCCGACCTGACGCCACCGGTGGCGCTCGCCTGTTTTGCCGCAGCGCCGATTGCGCGGGAATCGGGGCTGCGCATCTCCTTCGAGGCGGTGAAGGTGGCCGCTGCCGGTTTCGTCATCCCCTTCATGGCGGTCTACACGCCGGCTTTGATGCTGCAGGACGGAGGCCCGCTGGCCGAGGCTATCGGCTATCCGCTCGCCGTCCTCTACATCGTCGTCAAGGCCAGCCTGTCGATCGGTCTCTGGGGTGTGGCGGTCATCGGTTATCTCAACCGTCCGCTGCCGCTGTTGCACCGTCTGGTCGCTGCGGCCGCCGCCTTCTTCCTCGTTGCGGCCCTGCCGATCACCGACGAAATCGGCGGAGCACTGGTGCTGCTCTTTGGCCTGCTCGTATGGAAATTCCCCGGCAAGGCGCCCGCGCCGGTCGGCAACGCGCCACCCAAGATCGAGACTCCCAAGATCGAGACGTCATGAGCCTCTGCATCGCCCTTGCTGCCACCGTCCTGACGATCCCGACCACGAGCTTCACGCTGTCCTGGGTCCACTCGGTCGAAAAGGTCGAGTGGCGGGAGGAGTGGGCGGTGACGTCTGACGGGCTGCAGCTGAAGCAGGCGGGCGTCAAGGGATCGGGGGCCGGCATGGAGCCGGGGGAGGGGGCAATCCTCGAAGACGGCTGGTGGCGCTGGACGCCGCCACTGCCGCCACTTCCAGAGCTGCGGCTGGCCGCGTCTGGAAAAACGCCTGGCGGTTGGACACTTTGCCACGACGCTGGATGCATGACCTTGGGCATGAAGGCTGGCGAGGACAGCGTGATTACCGCCTGCACCCCGTCTGCCTCTCCCTGAGGTGTACCGCGTCGCAAGCAAGCTTCGCGCGGCCTCCTCAGCCGCTCAACCGTCCCACGGTATCGACAAGTTTGGCCGCTTCGAACGGCTTGACGATCCAGCCGGTGGCACCGGCCTTGCGGGCACGCTCCCGCTTCTGAGGATCGTTTTCCGTCGTCAGCACGAGGATGGGAATGGCTCGGTAACGATCGCTGCGGCGGATACGCTCGATGAAGCCGAAACCGTCGAGCCTTGGCATATTGATGTCGGTGATGATGAGGTCCGGAGCATTGCCTTCCAGAACTTCCAGCCCCTGAATGCCATCTTCTGCCTGCAGCGTCTCGTAGCCGGCGTTTTCAAGCGTTTGGGTCACCATGGACAGGATGGTCCTGGAATCATCAACGGCCAGAATTTTCTTCACCAAGATTGCCTCGCTTTCTTCGCGCTTCGCTGGAGCCATACTCAACCCTTCGAGAGGCTGCGACGATAATAGTTAGATATGCCTTATTTAGGATTAATTGACTTGAGTGCCGATCCAGACGCTGTAGCGCGATGGATGCCGCTGATGGGCTGAAAGTGAACGATGCGTCACCCGCGGACCGTCGATCCATCCTATGATCCGGCCGGAGACCTGATAACCTGAGACGATCTAAAACGGAGGTTTCCCATGTCCTTCTTCCCCGGCAATGACCCGGTCCCCGGTGATGCCTTTGCCTGCGACGCGATCGAGCACCTGATCATCCCCCGTTCAAGCGACATCGGTGGTTTTGCCGTGCGCCGCGCGCTTCCCTCCGTGCGCCGCCGTTTGGTCGGTCCCTTCATCTTCTTCGATCGCATGGGGCCCGCCGTCCTGAAGGCGGACGAGGCCATGGACGTGCGTCCGCACCCGCATATCGGTCTGTCCACCGTCACCTATCTCTTCGACGGTGAGATCAAGCATCGCGACAGCCTCGGCACCGAACTCGTGATCGCACCTGGCGACATCAATCTGATGACCGCCGGCTCCGGCATCGTCCATTCCGAGCGCACGCCGGAAAATCTGCGCGGTCACCCGCTTTCCATGTCCGGTCTCCAGACCTGGATTGCGCTTCCGGATCACCTGGAGGAGATCGATCCATCCTTCGCCCATACGGCCAAGGCGGACCTGCCGACCTTCAATGATCGCGGTGCTTCGGGCCGTTTGGTGATCGGGGGATTGGGCGGCCTGCGCTCACCGGTCACGACCTTCTCCGAAACACTTTACGTGGATCTGACGCTCGAGCCCGGCGCACGCTTTCCCTTCGACGCGAGCCAGGAGGAGCGCGCGCTCTACATTCTCTCCGGCGAGATCGAGGTCGCCGGCGATCGCTTCGCGCAGGACCAGCTTCTGGTCTTCCGCCCCGGAGACGAGATCACCCTGATCGGGGGCGCCGCCGGCTGTCATGTCATGCTCTTTGGCGGCGCGGCGATGGAAACGAAGAAACATATCTGGTGGAACTTTGTTTCGTCGTCCAAGGAGCGCATCGAACAGGCCAAGGAAGAGTGGAGAACCGGCCGTTTTGATATCGTTCCCGGTGACGAAGACGAGTTCGTGCCTTTGCCGGAGGGCCGTTGACAGCTATATAAGCGCTTGATGACGTGGAATTGCCCTGATCGTCGGGGGATGGTATCGCGCATCCAAACAGACTGAAGAGGCATCAGCCCGTGACATCCCTGCCCGATACGCCGCTCCTGGACAAGGTCAAG
>NZ_STGU01000086.1 GCF_004912135.1 Rhizobium rosettiformans W3 | reverse complement strand
TAGAGCGGTTCCCTTTCATGTTGGATCGTATCCGCATGATGTGAAGAAGTTTCGGGCCTCTTGAGGCTCGACGAGGTCGATCAGCTTCCCGATCCTGTCCCACAGGCCGGTCACAGTGCGTTCTGCCGCTTTGCGCAGGAGCGCTTTGAGCTTCGAGAATGCCTTCTCTATGGGATTGAAGTCTGGGCTGTAGGGCGGGAGGAACAGCATGCGCGCACCGGCAGCTTCGATCATCTCACGCGCCGCCGGTCGCTTGTGGCTGGAGAGATTGTCAAGGATGACGACATCGCCAGGCTTCAGGGTCGGCACAAGAACCTGGGCGACGTATGCCTCGAACCATTCTCCATTGATCGGCCCGTCGATGACGAGCGGTGCAACCATTCCCGTGCTACGCAAGCCAGCCACCAGCGTCGTGGTCTTGCGGTGGCCGTGCGGGAAGCCCATTCGCAGGCGCTCTCCCTTCCTGCAGCGTCCGTGCGTGCGCGCCATGTTCGTCGCAGTCCAGGTTTC
>NZ_STGU01000085.1 GCF_004912135.1 Rhizobium rosettiformans W3 | reverse complement strand
GTTGCGCGCTTTGCGGATCATTTGCTGCTGCTCGTCCGGCAGCTCGGAGACCACCTGGTGCAGGAAGAGTGTGACCTCGTCGAGAAGACGCTCCGGCGATTTTGCACCCTTGATGATGATAGATTTCGAGTAGCGGCGAAGCCTCTGTTCTTCTTCGGACGAGAGAACGCGTCCGGTGTAGACGATGACAGGTGGGAAGGAATGCATGCCCGCTTCGCTCAACGTTTCCAGAAGCGCAAAGCCGGATGTATCTGGCAACGACAAATCCAGCACCATGCAGTCGAAGGTCTGTTCGGCCAGCAACGAGATGCACTCTGCCGCACTCCCAGCCCCCACCGTTTCGACGTCATGCGACGACAGGAGTTTCGACAGAGCGTCCCGCTGAACGGCGTTGTCTTCAACGATCAGCACGCGCCGCAGCGTTTGTTCGGCTTTCGCGCCTAGAGACTCGATCATCGACACCAGGTGATCGCGTTGTACGGGCTTCAGCGCATAGCCGACGGCGCCCAACGAGAGAGCCCGGTCGGAATAGTCCTCGGCGGAG
>NZ_STGU01000084.1 GCF_004912135.1 Rhizobium rosettiformans W3 | reverse complement strand
ATTGCGGGCTTTGCGGATCATTTGCTGCTGCTCGTCCGGCAGCTCAGAGACCACCTGGTGCAGGAACAGTGTGACCTCGTCGAGAAGACGCTCCGGCGATTTTGCACCCTTGATGATGATAGATTTCGAGTAACGGCGAAGCCTCTGTTCTTCTTCGGACGAGAGAACGCGTCCGGTGTAGACGATGACAGGCGGGAAGGAATGCATGCCCGCTTCGCTCAACGTTTCCAGAAGCGCAAAGCCGGATGTATCTGGCAACGACAGATCCAGCACCATGCAGTCGAAGGTCTGTTCGGCCAGCAACGAGATGCACTCTGCCGCAGTCCCAGCCCCCACCGTTTCGACGTCATGCGACGACAGGAGTTTCGACAGAGCGTCCCGCTGAACGGCGTTGTCTTCAACGATCAGCACGCGCCGCAGCGTTTGTTCGGCCTTCGCGCCTAGGGACTCGATCACAGATACCAGATGATCGCGTTGAACGGGCTTCAGCGCATAACCGACGGCACCCAGCGACATGGCCCGGTCGGAATAGTCTTCACCGGAC
>NZ_STGU01000083.1 GCF_004912135.1 Rhizobium rosettiformans W3 | reverse complement strand
AGCGCCATGGTGACAATGCGATCCCTGATATCGTCAGGAATGCGGTTCCACACCCGTGATGGCGCAGAAGTCCGGTCTTCCAGCCCCTCGACGCCATGGGTCTGGAACCGGTCATACCATCGATAGAAGGTAGGTCTCGGAATGCCGAGCTTTTCGAGTGTCTGCCTGACTGACAAATGCGACTGCTCGACCAGCCGGATGATCTCAAGCTTTTCGGTGGCGGGATATCTCATTCGTCGTCGCCCCCATGCCCGATCATGCTTTTTTTGAGCAGGCGGTTCTCCAGGGTGAGGTCGGCCACCGCCTCCTTCAGGTCGCGGCTCTCCTTACGCAGCGCCTTCACCTCGTCACTCGTTGCCGAACGGGAGGTATCGCCCGCAAGGCGCTTCTTGCCAGCTTCGAGGAATTCCTTCGACCAGCTATAATACAGGCTCTCGGCGATCCCCTCGCGGCGGCAGATCGCGGCGATGCTGTCTTCGCCACGCAGGCCTTCCAGGACGACACGGATTTTGTCCTCGGCTGAATGGTGCTTGCGCGTGGCGCGGCGGATGTCCTTGATCGTCTTCTCTGCCGCCGATGTCTGCGGCCCGGATTTTTGTCTCATCTTCGCTTCCTGT
>NZ_STGU01000082.1 GCF_004912135.1 Rhizobium rosettiformans W3 | reverse complement strand
GGGGTCGTTTGCGGGAGGGGGCGGAATCCTACGCTAAGGCTTTGGCCAGCGATATTCTCCGGTGAGATTGATGTGTTCCCATCCGAGCGGCGAAACATGGGCCAAGAGATCGGGCGATAGCAGCTTTCCATCGCGTTTCTGGTTTGCAACGACCTCGCCGAGCTTCATGGTGTTCCAGAAGATGATGATGGCGGCGAGCAGATTCATGCCGGCGATGCGGTAATGCTGGCCTTCGGCGGAACGGTCGCGGATTTCACCGCGGCGGTGGAAGCTGATTGCCCGCTTCAGCGCATGATGAGCTTCGCCTTTGTTGAGCCCGATCTGGGCACGCCGTTGGAGTTCGGCATCCAGAATCCAGTCGATCATGAACAGGGTGCGCTCGACGCGACCGACTTCCCGCAGGGCTGTCGCGAGCTCGTTCTGCCGCGGATAGGAGGCGAGTTTCCGCAGAATCTGGCTTGGCGCGACGGTCCCGGCAGCAATGGTGGCGGCGATGCGCAGGATGTCGGGCCAATTGCGCTCGATCATGGCTTGGTTGACCTTTCCGCCGATCAACGCTCGCAGGTGCGCCGGGGCGGCCGACGGATTGAACGCGTAGAGCCGTTTGGATGGCAGGTCGCGGATGCGCGGAGCGAACCGGTAGCCGA
>NZ_STGU01000081.1 GCF_004912135.1 Rhizobium rosettiformans W3 | reverse complement strand
AAATGGCAAAGAGTAAGTTTGAGCGCAACAAGCCGCACGTCAACATCGGCACGATCGGCCACGTCGACCACGGCAAGACGTCTCTGACGGCAGCGATCACCAAGTTCTTCGGTGAGTTCAAGGCCTACGACCAGATCGACGCAGCTCCGGAAGAAAAGGCACGCGGCATCACCATCTCGACGGCGCACGTTGAGTATGAGACGGCCAACCGTCACTACGCCCACGTTGACTGCCCCGGCCACGCCGACTACGTCAAGAACATGATCACCGGTGCTGCCCAGATGGACGGCGCGATCCTGGTTTGCTCGGCCGCTGACGGCCCGATGCCGCAGACCCGCGAGCACATCCTGCTCGCCCGTCAGGTTGGCGTTCCCGCAATCGTTGTCTTCCTGAACAAGGTTGACCAGGTTGACGACGCCGAGCTGCTCGAGCTCGTCGAACTCGAAGTTCGCGAACTTCTGTCGTCCTACGACTTCCCCGGCGACGACATCCCGGTCGTCAAGGGATCGGCTCTGGCCGCTCTGGAAGACTCGAACAAGGAAATCGGCGAGAACGCCATCCGCAAGCTGATGGAAGAAGTCGACGCCTACATCCCGACGCCTGAGCGTCCGATCGACCAGCCCTTCCTGATGCCGATCGAAGACGTGTTCTCGATCTCTGGCCGTGGTACGGTTGTGACGGGTCGCGT
>NZ_STGU01000080.1 GCF_004912135.1 Rhizobium rosettiformans W3 | reverse complement strand
TCCCTCCAAAGCCAGAGGGCGTCCGCCGCTTGCTGATCGGGAGCTGGTGGATGAGATCAAGACCATCATCGACGATATGCCCACCTACGGATATCGCCGGGTGCACGCGATCCTTTGCCGTAAAGCCCGCAGCGAAAGCCGACCGTGGCCAAATGCCAAGCGCGTCTACCGGGTGATGAAGGTTCACGGCATGCTTCTTCAGCGCCACACCGGTGCTCTCGACACCCGTCGCCACGATGGCCGCGTTGCCGTCGAGCAATCCAATCTGCGCTGGTGTTCAGACGGCTTCGAGATCGGCTGCGACAACAAGGAGAAGGTCCGCGTTGCGTTCGCGCTCGATTGCTGTGATCGCGAAGCCATTGCCCATGTCGCGACAACAGAGGGCATCAAGAGTGAGGACGTCCAGGACCTGGTCATTACGGCTGTGGAGAACCGCTTCGGTCTCATCAACACTCTTCCAAAGCCAATCGAATGGCTGACTGACAACGGCTCCTGCTTCATCGCAAAGGACACCAGGTCACTGCTTGTCGATATCGGCATGGAGCCTTGCTCCACTCCCATTCGCAGCCCCCAATCCAATGGGATGGCAGAGGCTTTCGTCAAAACATTCAAGCGCGACTACGTCTCAGTGAACCCTCGACCAGACGCCGCAACCGTCATCGCGCAACTGCCCTCATGGTTCGAACACTACAATACCCTTCACCCGCACAAGGC
>NZ_STGU01000079.1 GCF_004912135.1 Rhizobium rosettiformans W3 | reverse complement strand
CTGCCAAGGGCATAGCAGGGTAGCTATATATGGAAGGGATAACCGCTGAAGGCATCTAAGCGGGAAACCCACCTGAAAACGAGTATTCCCTATCAGAGCCGTGGAAGACGACCACGTTGATAGGACGGGTGTGGAAGCGCAGCAATGTGTGAAGCTTACCGTTACTAATAGCTCGATTGGCTTGATCGTTCTCATTGCTTGTGTTCATCAGCGCTGCGCTGCAGCGCCGATGATGCTTCTCTTTTGTCCTGACGCGCTTTGCGCTCCGGACGGGCCGCCAAACGATTGGCGACGGCCTATCGGCCTGTATGGGTAGTCCCACGCAGACGAAGGCAGAGAAAAGACGTGTTCAAAAAAATAAATCAGGCGAATGCCTGTGCCAGCTTCTCAATTGATTGCCCTTAGCCGACCTGGTGGTTATGGCGGGGTGGCTGCACCCGTTCCCATTCCGAACACGGCCGTGAAACGCCCCAGCGCCAATGGTACTTCGTCTCAAGACGCGGGAGAGTAGGTCGCTGCCAGGTCTGCTAAAGGCAATCAAAATCTTCTCAACACACACTCGGCCCAAGCCGAAATCTTAGGGCCGCTCTCAAAGCGGCCCTTTCGCTTTAAAAAGTCTTTCATGCGTTAGAACAGCCGTTCGACGCTCTTGGCGCGGGGTGGAGCAGCCCGGTAGCTCGTCAGGCTCATAACCTGAAGGCCGCAGGTTCAAATCCTGCCCCCGCAACCA
>NZ_STGU01000008.1 GCF_004912135.1 Rhizobium rosettiformans W3 | reverse complement strand
AGCAGACAGCCAGGTCCAGTCTCTGGTTCAGACACTGGTGGTGCGTTCTCAGGCATTCGAAATCGACACAGCGGTGCTGAACGAGCTAATGAACGACCTCTGCAGCCCCACAATGTGGATCGGCCGGCACTAGTCCTGCAATCGTCGTGAGGGACAAGCGTCAGTCACGGACGACGCCCGTCGCAAACAGATAGCCCGCATTTTGCACGGTCTGTATGAGGTCTTCCCGCCCGTCGAGCTTGCGACGCAGACGGCTGACCTGGACATCGATCGCACGATTGGGGGCCGCATCCAGCAGGAATTCACGGCTGAGCACGCGTTGCGGCGCTTCGAGAAACGCGAGCAGCAGGTCATATTCCCCTGTCGACAGATCAACGACCACACCGCTCGGTGCGGTCAATTCACGCTTCATTGTGTCGAGTGACCATCCGGCAAAGCTAAAGTTCCGCCCGCCACGATCCACCGCCGGGCTTGCAGCCCCACGGGTACGCCGCAGTACAGCACCGATGCGTGCCAGCAGTTCGCGAGGATTGAAGGGCTTCGGCAAATAGTCGTCGGCGCCAACTTCAAGACCGATGATGCGATCCGTCTCGTCGCCCTTGGCCGTCAGCATGATGATCGGGACAGAGGAAATGCGGCGCAGTTCGCGACAGATCTCCAGCCCGTTCTTCCCCGGGAGCATCAGATCAAGCACGATCAGATCAACGGAAACGCGCTTCAATGTCTCGGCCATCTCAATGCCGTTTCGCGCGGTATGCGCGCGAAAGCCGTTCGCCCGCAGGAACTTGGCCATCAGGATCAGGATCTGACTGTCATCGTCAACGATCAGGATTTCGGCTGAGGCATCCAAGGCTTCTCTCTCTCCGCAACACCGTGAATAGCGCTTTGCGTGCTAAGGTAGCATGCCGTGGCACCGTGTTTGTTACCCGAAGGTAACAGATTGTTTCGGCCAGATGCTACACATCAGACGACGGTCCCGTTGTGTACAAGGCGCGGCCGCCGTGGAAATGACGGACGAGGTTTTCCGGCTAATCCGCCATGGCCCCACGACTGGAACCTTTTCGATAGCGCGATGTTACAAGATCTAAGTTGGAGGATGCAGGATGTCCCTCTCGGGCCGCCTAAACACAAGTCTGTCGATTATAGCTGCGGCGTTGCTCGCTCTTGGTATGTTCGCTATGGCGCCCGCTTTCGCTTCAGCTACCTCGGGTTGCCATATTGTGGAAGCCCCTGCTCAGGACCCGCCGGTTTTCGAGGAGGGAGCGACAGTAAACCACAGCAGGTCGTGCTGTACCCAAATGCACTGTTGTCCGATCGTTCCTGTGGCACCCCTAGCCACGCTGCCAAACCCGTTCTTCGATCCACCGCGAACCAATAGCCATCCCGATCGTCCCCTCCTCCTTATCGAGGCGATTGATCCACCTCCCCGATTTCGTTCTGTGTGAGTGCTTCAACGTCTAATCCATTTAAAGGAGTTCAAGATGAACATTTGCGTCAAGAGCGCGGTAGCCGCAATCTCAATGTCCAGCATGATGGTGGTTCCATTCGGATCCGCCATAGCGCAGTCGACATTTCCGGAAAAGTGCAAGAGCGACACTTCTATGGCTGAAATGCCGATGATGGGCGGAAATATGCCCATGGAAGGGAAAGGTGCACATCCTACGGGTGACCTCAATGATCACCAGAAAGCGTCCATGGAAGGCATGATGTCTATGCACCAAAACATGATGCAGGGGATGATGAAGCAAGATGCGGACACGGCCTTCGCCTGCGGAATGATAGCTCACCACATGGGCGCAATCAGCATGGCTGAAGTCGAGTTGCAGTACGGTGACAACGATGAAATGAAAGCTACAGCTCAGCAGATCATCGATGCTCAGACCAAGGAGATCGAGGAACTCACCTCTTGGATAGAAAAAGAGGTTAAGTGATGCACCACATGTCCCCCGAAATGAAGGCCTGTGTCAATGAGTGCCTCGCTTGTTACAGCGAATGCCTGTCAATGGCTATGGGCCACTGTCTTGAAACTGGTGGCAAGCACACCGAGCCTACGCACTTCAAGCTGATGATGGCCTGTGCGGAAATCTGCCGCACCTCGGCGCACTTCATGTTGATCGGAACCGAGCACCACAGGCATACGTGCCGCGAGTGTGCGGAAATATGTCGTCAATGCGCGCAAGATTGCGAACGACTGGGCGACATGCAGAGTTGCGTTGATGTCTGCCGTAAATGTGCCGAGAGTTGCGAGCGCATGGCAGCATAACAAGGAAGGCGGGGAAGAACTAGTCTTCTCCCGCCTCCTCCGATGGCGCAGATTTCCTAACACGTGGCATAGTATGTTCGGAGGATGTTTGACACTGGAGCACTGCAATGGTGCCCTGTCACTGATAGCGTGATATCTTGATGTTCCTCAATCTCAGAGAGTTAGCAATCACGCTGACCGACGACAGTGCCATTGCCGCCGCCGCGATGATCGGGGAAAGTAACAGCCCGAAGACGGGGTAGAGGACGCCTGCTGCGACAGGCACGCCTGCGGCGTTGTAGATAAAGGCAAAGAATAGGTTCTGACGGATGTTGCTCATCGTCGCGCGGCTCATCTGCCGTGCCCGGGCGATACCCTGAAGGTCTCCCTTCAGAAGGGTGACCCCTGCACTCTCAATGGCAACGTCGGTTCCTGTTCCCATTGCAACACCTACATCTGCTGCGGCCAGGGCAGGAGCATCATTCACACCGTCGCCCGCCATGGCAACGATCCTGCCTTCACTGCGCAGCCGCGAGACGATCTTGCTCTTGTCCTCAGGCAGGACTTCCGCTTCTACCTCCGAGATGCCGAGGCGGCGTGCTACGGCGAAAGCGGTCGTCTTATTGTCGCCCGTCAGCATTACGACGCGAATGCCGTCTTCGATGAGCGCCTTCACCGCATCCGGTGTCGTGGCCTTGATGGGATCGGCAATGGCAAATAGACCTGCCAAGCGGCCATCGATGGCGGTGAAGATGACCGTTGCGCCGTCGTTGCGAAGTTCCTCTGCCTTCGCGGTCATCGCGGTAACGTCGACACCTTCTTCCTCCATGATGCGGTGGCTGCCGAGAATCAGCCGCTTGCCCTCAACCGTGCCCGTTACGCCCTTGCCGACGGGACTGTCGAAGTTGGCGGCATCTCCCAGGGCGATGCCACGGTCGTTGGCCGCATTGACGATTGCCAGTGCCAGCGGATGTTCGCTTGAACGCTCGACTGAGGCCGCGAGCCGCAGCAATTCGGATTCTGAGATGCCTGCGACCGCGACGATCGCTGTCACCTTGGGTCGCCCCTCCGTCAAGGTGCCTGTCTTATCGACAACGAGCGTATCCACCTTCTCGAAGCGCTCAAGGGCCTCGGCGTTCTTGATCAACACGCCAAGACTAGCGCCCCGACCAACGCCAACCATGATCGACATTGGTGTTGCCAGCCCTAGGGCACAGGGGCAGGCAATGATAAGAACGGCAACGGCCGCCACTAGGGCGTGCGCGAAACGAGGCTCCGGCCCATAGATCATCCAGACAGCGAACGCGACGAGTGCCACTCCGATGACGACCGGAACGAACCAGCCCGAGACTTCATCGGCGAGGCGCTGGATGGGGGCGCGCGAGCGTTGGGCCTCTGCGACCATGCGGACGATCCGTGAGAGCATGGTGTCGCTCCCAACCTTGCCAGCCTCCATGACGAAACCACCGGTCTGGTTCATGGTCCCGCCGATAAGCTTCGACCCGACATCCTTGGTGACGGGCATCGATTCACCCGTAATCATGGCTTCGTCGACGGAGCTTCGGCCCTCCAGAAGCAAGCCGTCAACTGGCACCTTCTCTCCCGGTCGAACGCGCAGGCGGTCGCCAACAGCCACGGCGTCAAGACCGACATCTTCATCTATACCATCGGCGCGCACGCGCCGTGCGGTCTTCGGTGCCAGATCGAGAAGTGCGCGGATGGCACCGCCCGTCTGTTCGCGCGCCCTTAGCTCCAGAACCTGACCAAGCAGGACCAGGACCGTGATGACGGCAGCAGCCTCGAAATAGACGGCGACCGAACCTCCCTCTGCGCGGAACGTGACCGGAAACAGTCCCGGCGCAACGGTCGCGACAACGCTGTAAATCCAGGCGGCACCCGTTCCCATCGCGATCAGCGTGAACATGTTCAGATGACGCGTCACCAAGGATTTCCAGCCGCGCTCGAAGAAGGGCCAGCCCGCCCACAGGACAACAGGTGTCGCTAGCACCAACTGTAGCCAGTTCGAAGTCTGTGGCCCCAGTAGCATGTGCAGGTTTGTCAGATGGCCGCCCATCTCCAGGGCGAGCACCGGGATGCTGAGAACCAAGCCAATCCAAAACCGTCTGGACATGTCCGCCAGTTCTGGACTTGGACCCGTTTCCAGCGTCGCCACTTCCGGTTCAAGCGCCATTCCGCAGATGGGGCAATTGCCGGGCTCTGTTTGGCGGATTTGAGGATGCATAGGGCAGGTGTAGACCTGGGCGTTGACCATGCCCGGACTGCTAGGCTTGGACGAAGCGGCTACCGGACTAGTCGAATGCCCGTGGTGGTGGTGGTGATGCGGGTGATTTGCGTTGTTCATCTCGCCCTCCCTCAGCCCTGCTGGCCATAGTCGACGAATGTCATCATGCCCGTCGCCATATGATAGAGATGATGGCAATGTAGCGGCCAACGGCCTGAATTATCTGCGTCGAACTCGATCGATACCCGCGCCATGGGCGGCAGCATCACAGTGTCACGCATCGCGCCGGAAATGTTCTTGCCGTTAATTTCCGTTACTTGGAAGTGATGGCCATGCAGATGCATCGGATGGGCCATCATCGACATGTTGTGCATGGAAATCCGAATGCGCTGTCCGCTGCTTACTTCGATCGGGCTGTCGGTATCGATGGACCAGCGATAGGTCGCCATGTCACCGCCCAGCATCAGCGCAAACCGCCGATCAACAGCGCGCCGTGCCAGAGGCGTCAGGCTTTGAAGGCTTTGCTCGAGCGAAAGGTCAAGAACCGGGCCCTTGGCTGCCGCAGTGGTTTCAAGCTTTTGCACTCGTGCGGAGGCGGTGGCGAGGATCACGCCAGTGCGCTCAACGGCCCCTTCCCGCAGAGCCAGTATAGGATACGCCCCGTCGGCAGGCGGCAAGGCCACACGGATGTCGGCCCGTTGGCCCATCGACAAGGGGAACCGTCGGCCGCGGACCGGGACGACGTGCATCCCGTCGACAGCGATCAGCTCGCCCTCGAGTTCGCCCGTATCGATCGTGAAGGCAGTTGCCGTGGCGCCATTGATGATGCGAAGCCTGATGCGGCCGCCCCGTTCTACCTTGACGATCTCGGGGTCATCGAGCGTCCGGTCATTGGCGAGATAGGCGTCATATTCGATGTCGTTCAGGTCCATGCCCATCATCATGTGAGGCGCGGCCGAAGTTTCAGCCGAGCCCATTTGATGGCCACCATGCATGTTCATCATGGAGGACATATCTCCGTGTCCAGAGGGCATGGCATGACCGCCACCGCTCTGAAGGTCGGAAAGTAGCTCCTCGGGCGATTTGAAAGAGAAATCATGCAGGAGCACGGTCACCTCCTGCTCGTCGCGGGCAAGGTCATCAGCAGTTCGTATGATTAGCGGTGCTGCGAGTAGGCTCTGCTCCTGTAGTGTGTGGGCATGCATCCAATGGGTACCGCCTCTCGACAAGGGAAACTTGTAGGATCGTCTCTCCTTAGGCGGAAGCAGCGCAGCCGGGTTTCCCGGCACCCCGTCCAAATCCCAAGGCGGCGTAAGCCCGTGCCAGTGGATCAGAGTTTCCTCGTCGCTTTCGTTGCGAAGAAGAACGTCAAAGTCCGAGGGCGCGTTGAGGACTAGCCCGGCGTTCCCGGCCTTGTCGGTCAGTCGGAAGACCGAGGCGACCTTGCCGTTGACGTCTAGGGTCCGTTTACCAATCACAAGCTCGTTCGTTCGTGCTCCTGGGTTTGCCCAGGCATGGCCGAGGGGGGACAGGGCCACGGAACCCAAGGCGAGCGTTTTCAGAAAGTCTCTGCGATACATGATGTTTCTCTCGATCCGGCCGTTGCAACGGCCATTCGGTTGACAGGAAATTGCGCATTAGGCGCGTTTGTCAGGCGGCAGATCGAGGGGGATGACGTCCTGGAGGAGGGATCTGACCCCGGAATGGAAATGACCGGACTACAAGGATTGGGCCAAGCTCGAAGGCTTCGGGTGCCGACGAAATCGGGGACGACCACGTAACACAGAGCGTGCAGGCGCTCGCACAACAGCGATTGGCCCAGAGATCCAGGCCCTTCCGGTCATCTGCTGGCATGTAACTACCACCGCCTGCGTGGACAATTCGAGACAAACAGCTCAGCGGAGCAGCATGCGACGGAGCGGAAACGAACAAAGGCGTCATTGCCAGAGCGACGATAGTCACCATAATCCAGTTTCGTAGCCCCAAAGTACGCCGCATCACCTTCTCCCTTAGATGACACCAGAATAAGCGCTTTCGCCAGTTCGCGAATTGATGTCGATCAATCGAACATAAGGGTGCACCTTTCTGGCGTCTCGTATCCTGCATCCGGAATGAAAAGCGAGGCAGTTCAGGCCGATTGAATGGCATCTCCATGGAAATTCCTTGCCGGACTTGTGTCGCCATGGCGACATAAGGGGCCGGCAGATAAAAAAGCCGAGGACGGAGCTCCGGAAGAGCCTGGGACTGCGGGTTCGGCCAAACAGTTCGTTCGAGAGAGCCTGGATCTTGTCGATCTGCCGGGAGCCAAAAGCACTCGACCGCTCTATCCCGCCGATGGCCTTGCCGCTCCACATGGCGCGTCCGGACAAGCGGTAGATCATCACCAAGACACGGTGGAGCCGGGGAGCTCCGAGGTCAAAGATGTCTCCCGTCCGCAATTGCCTGATACCGTTGGTCCTCCGGCAGATAGCGCTTCCAACGTGAACGAGACGTCAAAGGCCGCGCCGACCAAGCGTAAGGGACGCTCCAGGACAGTCAAGCCTGTCGTTGCCGCGTCAAAGGCCCCACCTGCTGTTCTGGCGGTGTCTAATGACGAGACCAGCCTAGATGAGGAAATCAGGGCGCTCAGAGGCGAGCTTGTGAGAAAGCTTCGCCTGCAAAACGCGCAAGTGAAGAAGATGCTGGAGCGGTTCGAATGCTGATTCAGCATCGACGTCTGGATGTGCCGTGCGTTCAATCGAAGCCGGTCGACTTGATCTCTGGGCGGCTCGTAAACACTTGAGAGCGTTCAACAGCGGTTACGAGTGTGGGAACCGCGAACTCGCTCACCGCGCGTGGTGCGCTTGACGGTGGCGGAGAGGGGCTACGTCGTGACAACGGAGAGGCATCCCATGGCCGTCAACCGCGGGATCGTTTTCACGACCATCCGCAAGGAGAACGGCGTTTCCCCAGTCTGTGAATAAGACTAGAGCGAGCGGCACCCCCGTCGCACGCCCATTGAAAGCGGCCTTGGCGGGATGGTATCTGGAGCTGAAGTGGCTAATCCGCAAGCTTGATGACCGCTCTGCCGCAGTTTCCGATCTCGGTCGCAAACTCATTTTCGATTGAGTTGCCTTCTCGAAGCCGATGAAACTGCTCCAGAATGTGCGACAGCAAATGACGTGCCGTGGGTTCGCATCTCCTCAAGAGCAGAAAAGACTGCCGAACCAAGTTGAAATTAAATCGCTGCACTCTCCGCCTCTCAACTCCCAATCGGGCATCGCGCTCCATCGCAAATCTTTGTGAGCCTATTCTCGATTCAGCGTTGACGTGTCACAGTAAAACAATGAGGTTCCTGGCTATAGTCCACCGTCTGCTGTTCGTGACCGCGTTGCTCGGGATCGTTGTCGGTCCAATGAGCATCGGTGCGGCTGATAGCGTCATGGCGGCATCAGTTTCCGCCGAGGCTGACAAGGTGGCGGGTACGGAGATGTCCGGGGATATGCCCTGCTGCCCTGATGAGATGCCCGCCAAGCCCGGATGCGGCACCAAATCCTGTCCTCTTGTGCTTTTATGCACGACCGTAATCGTCGGCCAGGTCGCCAGCACGCATCCTGCGTCGCTGAGAGTTGGATGGAGCGCCCATCGCTATCTCGTCCATCCGCATGCGGAGCTTGTCTCTTCGCTAGTCTACCCGCCCGTCCGCCCTCCACGAGTCTGATTGCAGGTCATTCAACACGTTATCGGTTCTGCACAGTCGTAGCCTTACGTCTTCGCGGTACCGACGGCGATCCATATTGACTGAAGACGAGGTCGCAGACCCGTCAGGACGAGACATCGAACATGAACAAGTTTACTTTCGACGCGAGGGCCGTTGTCCTCGCAGGCGTTATGCTGTTTGGCACCGCCACCGCTTTGGTTGCCGGAGCCGACGACTACGAATTTCAAGCCGTCGAGACCGAGATTAAAAAAGGTCCGGGTTCGGCAGTCTTGGTCCGGCTGGTCGACAAGCGGACGGGCAAAACAGTTCCTGATGCCGTCATCTTCACCACCCGCATGGACATGGCTCCGGATGGAATGGAAATGATGACCACGACCGTTGAACCGTTGGCGTCGACGGAACCTGGCGTCTACGCTTTCATAACCAACCTTTCGATGGAAGGCGGGTGGCGCTTCCAGGTCGCTGCCAAGGTTCAGGGCGAGCCTGAGACTGTGAAGGGCGAAATCGTCCTGAAGGCCGTCCCGTGAGCGCCTCGCGCACCATTGCCGCAATCTCCCTCGCCGCGATCGTCGGCGGGGCAGGTTACTGGGCGGGGAAGAATGACGTCGGGGCTGCGTTGCAGCGCTTAATCGCCAACACGCGCATGGCGGCCGAAGCCGTGCCTCAACCCGAAGGAACGGGGGCGGTGATTTACTACAGCCACCCCGACGCCCTGGCCGAATATTCCGCCAAGCCGAAGAACACCGATGACGGACGGCCGTTCACGGCCGTCCGGGCGAGCGAAGACGTCAGCTTCGACGGAACCGAAGCCGGAACGCCGATGGCTGAAGGCGGGGACGGAGCCACGGAACGCAAGGTTCTGTTCTACCGGAACCCCATGGGACTTCCCGACACCTCCAAAGTGCCGAAGAAGGATTCAATGGGCATGGACTACCTGCCTGTCTACGACGGGGACGTCAGCGACAGCTCAACCGTCAAGGTTTCGCCCGGCAAGCTTCAGCGCACGGGTGTGAAGACGGCGTTGGCGCAGGTGACGACCGTCACCCGGAAGATCCGGGTACCGGGAACTGTCACGCTCGATGAACGCATGGTCAGCATCATCTCGATGCGGGCCGACGCATTCGTCGAGGACGTCGCCGACGTCACGACAGGGGATAGGATAACGAAGGGCGAAGGACTCTTTCATTTCTATTCTAAAGAAATTGCAACGGCCGGAGCGGAATACGCAGCCGAGATGCGCAACGGGGCAAAATCTGACCCTAACTCCGGCGCGTCGCTTCGCTTGAAAAATCTTGGCGTACCGACAGCAACGATCACCAGCATCGCGACGGAACGAAAGGTACCACAAAGCATCGCGTATACCTCGCCTCGCGACGGCGTCGTCCTCGAACGGATGGCAGTGAGCGGCATGATGGCCGAAGCGGGAGACATCCTCTTCCGCATCGCCGACGTCTCGAAGGTCTGGGTGATCGCAGACGTGCCGGAATACGAACTCAGTGCCGTCCGCAAGGGAGCCGTCGTTTCGGTGACCGTCCGGAATCTGTCTGGCACGACTTTCAAGGGGACGGTCGACCTCATTTATCCGGAGGTTCAAATGCAGACCCGGACCACGAAGGTCAGGATCGAGCTTCCGAATCCGGACGGGCAACTGATGTCCAACATGTACGCCGAGGTGGAGATCGAAGCCGGCGCCGGAAATCCAGTCGTCGCCGTTCCCAACAGTTCGGTCATCGACACGGGCGACCGACAGATCGTCTTCCTCGACAAGGGCGAGGGCAGGTTCGAACCGATGGATGTCGGGCTGGGAGTGCGTGGAGAAGAAATGACGGAGATCACTGAAGGGATCGCCGCCGGTGACCGCGTCGTCGTGTCGGCCAACTTCCTGCTGGACGCTGAAAGCAATCTGAACGCCGCGCTCAGCGCCCTGACGCCGGAGGAGGTGAAGCCATGATCGCCAACATCATTTCATGGTCAGCCCGCAACCTCGTCTTGATCTTCGTTGGCGCGGCGCTGTCGATCGCGGGCGGAATCTACGCGCTACGCACGCTGCCATTGGATGCCATCCCCGATCTGTCCGACGTCCAGGTCATCGTTTTCACCGACTATCCTGGACAGGCTCCGCAAGTGGTCGAGGACCAGGTCACCTATCCGCTGACGACCTCCATGTTGACCGTGCCGAACTCGAAGGTGGTCCGCGGCTTCTCTTTCTTCGGCGTTTCGTTCGTCTACGTGATTTTCGAGGACGGGACCGATCCCTACTGGGCGCGCAGCCGCGTGCTTGAATATCTGAACGCGGCCGCAAGCCGGCTGCCGGACGGCGTGTCGCCAAGTCTCGGCCCGGATGCTACGGGCGTCGGCTGGGTCTACCAGTATGCCGTCGTCGCGAAGGAACTGTCGCTAGCCGAACTTCGGTCGCTTCAGGACTGGGTGGTGCGCTTCGCCGTCTCGAAGTCCGAGGGCGTGGCCGAGGTGGCCAGCGTCGGCGGCTTCGTTAAGCAGTATTCCATTGTCGTCGACCCGGCCCGCCTGAAGGCTCAGAAAGTCTCGCTTTCGGATATCGCCGACGCAGTCCGGTCCAGCAACCGCGACGTCGGCGGCCGCACCGTGGAGATATCCGAGTTCGAGTTTATGGTTCGGGGCAAGGGCTATCTGCAGGGCATCAATGACATCGAGAACATTGTCCTGAAAACGAATGCCGGCGTCGCGCTGCGTCTCTCGGACGTCGCAAGGGTAGAGCTGGTTCCGGACGAGCGGCGCGGCATCACCGAGCTGAACGGCGAGGGCGAGGTCGCCAGCGGAATCGTCCTTCAGCGCGACGGAGCCAACGCGCTCACCGTCATCGAGAACGCCAAGGAAAGCCTGGCGGTTGTTCAAAGCAGTCTCCCGGCTGGCACCGAAATCCTGCCCGTCTATGATCGTTCGAAACTCATCGAAGCGGCAATCGAGACCTTGAAAGTCACGTTGATCGAGGAATCGATCGTGGTTGCACTGGTGACTATCGCCTTCCTTTTGCATGTCCGAAGCGCGCTCGTGGCCATCATCATGCTACCGATCGGCATTCTCATCGCCTTCATGGCCATGCGGGCGCTAGGTCTGGGAGCGAACATCATGAGCCTCGGCGGGATAGCTATCGCTATCGGTGCGATGATCGACGCGGCCATCGTCATGATCGAGAACGCCCACAAGCATCTGGAACGCGCGCCTCCTGACAAGCCTCGAGCCGAAGTGCTGATCGAGGCGGCAAGCGAGGTCGGCCCGGCGCTTTTCTTCAGCCTGCTGATCATCACGGTGTCGTTCCTGCCGATTTTTACGCTTGAATCGCAAGAAGGCCGCCTGTTCGGACCCCTCGCCTTCACCAAGACCTTCGCGATGGCGGCGGCAGCGCTGCTGTCCATCACGCTTGTTCCGGCACTGATGATCCTGTTCGTCCGCGGCCGAATTGTTCCAGAACACAAGAACCCGCTGAACAGACTGCTGATCTGGATATACCGTCCGGTCATCGCGGGCGTCCTTAAGGCCAAGAGCCTGACAATCCTGGCAGCCATCGTGATCCTCGGGGTGACCGTCTGGCCCGTGCAGCATATCGGGAGTGAGTTCATGCCTGATCTCGACGAGGGCACGCTGATGTACATGCCAACAACGCTGCCCGGCCTGTCGGTGACGAAGGCGGCGGAGCTGATGCAGACGCAGGACCGCATCATCAAATCTTTCCCCGAGGTCGAGACGGTGTTCGGCAAGGCGGGCAGGGCGTTGACGGCAACCGATCCGGCTCCGACGGAAATGTTTGAGACCATCATCACCCTGAAACCCAAGTCCGAATGGCGGCCGGGCGTCACGTCTGACAGTCTGAAACAGGAGATGGACGCGGCACTTCAGTTTCCCGGTGTCTCCAACGCCTGGACGATGCCCATCCGCGCCCGCATCGACATGCTTTCGACCGGAATACGCACGCCCGTCGGCGTCAAGGTCTACGGGACAAACCTGAACGAGATGGAGAGGGTCGCTCGCGATATAGAGACCGTTCTCAAGGCGGTGCCGGGAACGTCGAGTGCCTACGCCGAGCGCGTCATCGGTGGATACTATCTCGATATCATCCCTGATCGCATGGCGCTCGGGCGCTATGGGCTTTCGATCGACGATGTCCAGGATGTCATCGGAATGGCCCTGGGATCCGAGGTCGTGACCTCGACGGTGGAGGGAAGAGAGCGGTATGGCGTCGCCATCCGTTACCCAAGGGCTTTCCGAAGCGATCCCCAGTCCATCGCGAGGGACGTCCAGGTATCATTGCCCGGTGGCGGCACGGTTCCGTTGGGCGAGGTCGCCGAAGTCAAGCTCACGCGCGGTGCCACGACCATAAGGACGGAGAACGGCCAGCTCGCCGTCTACATCTTCGTAGACATCGCCAACCGCGACCTTGGGGGGTACGTTGCCGAAGCCCAAGAAGCCGTCGCGGCGAGCGTCGAGATGCCCGCGGGCTATTCCGTCGCATGGAGCGGGCAATTCGAATATCTGGAACGGGCAAAGGACCGGCTAATGATCGTCGTCCCGCTAACGCTGGCGCTGATCTTCCTGTTGCTCTACCTGAACTTTAAGGCATTGACCGAAACACTGATCGTCATGCTGTCTCTGCCGTTCGCTTTGGTCGGCGGCATCTGGATGATGTGGTGGCTGGGCTTCAACGCTTCCGTCGCCGTTGCGGTCGGGTTCATCGCGCTTGCAGGCGTGGCGGCCGAAACCGGTGTGATCATGCTGATCTATCTCGACCACGCGCTCAGGGACGAGAAGGCCAAATCCAAGGCCGAGGGCAGGGCATTCGAAAAGGAAGACCTCGACAAAGCGATCATGGTTGGGGCGGTCGAGCGCGTTCGGCCGAAGATGATGACCGTCGTCGCGATCATGGCGGGACTGGTGCCTATCCTCTGGAGCACGGGCGCCGGCTCGGAGATCATGCAGCGGATCGCGGTGCCGATGATCGGCGGCATGGTATCATCGACGTTGCTGACGTTGATCGTGATTCCCGCCGTCTACGGGCTGGTCAAGGGATACGGATTGAAGAGAGCACGCGAGGAGAACCAGTTTCCGGCTTCCGTGACGGCAGAAGCTTTTTGAGAAGGAGAACGACGATGAATCGAAGAAAATTCCTCTGCACCCTGGTCGCTGTCGCAGCATTGCCCGTCACTGGAACGGCGCTGGCGGCAGGTGAAGGCATGATCGTGTATAAGGACCCCAACTGCGGCTGTTGTTACGCGTGGGCTGCGGCAATGACAAATGCTGGGTTTGTGGTGAAGGCCGAAGAGGTAGTCGACATCGAGGTCGTGAAGGACCGTTTCAATGTCCCGACCGACCTCCGTGGCTGCCACACGGCCGTGGTCGCAGGCTACTACCTGGAGGGTCATGTGCCGCTTGAGGCGGTGACGAGACTGCTCGCGGAGAAGCCTGATATCGCGGGTCTGGCCGTGCCGGGCATGCCTGCCGGGTCGTTGGGAATGGGAGACAGCCCCAGCGCCTCTTACGACGTCGTATCCGTTGGGAGGGACGGTATTGGTACCCTCTACCAAGCCGTGAGGCCAAAGGTCTAACCGTAGGATAGCATGACGTTTCAGGCAGCGGCTTGCGGGTGCGTCTGCTATCCAAGTCATCGCGGTGGTTGGTGGCCAGGATCGGTGTGACCAGCGTGCTTGCCTTCTTCGGCATCTAGCTGATGGTTGAACCTCCATTTGCAAGATCAAGGATAGATCGTCGCCAACGGGCGACGACACCATTAGGAAGAGGCCACTACGGTGACGGCCACGCCTTCATCTTGACTGGCCACAGGAGCGATGGGGTCGATTGCTCAGTTTGTCTGCCGCTGCACGCGCGAAACAAAGAGCGGGCACCTTGGTCGCTTACCATCGACCTTTCGTATAAAGGTACAAAGATTGTCCGTGCCAAGGAGGTAAAAAACCAACATCAAAAAGACGTTGCCGTTTTTCTTCGTGACCGCAATGATCGAAGCTTATTCCTTGACCGATCCGACAGCGAGTTCCTCACCATTTTCGATTGTAACCCAACGCCCGCTATTGAACGACGCTTGCCGCTTGAGGAATGTGTAGGGTGTTTTGCTCCACAAGAGGACCTGCTCCTCCAAGTTGTCGAGGATAAAGTCGCCCTCAGATGTCCGAACGGTAACAACTGCGTGGCCTTCGCCATCCGGTTTCAAGAGAACCGTCATGAGCAGGTCAGCTGCCGAAAATCCCTGCTCGATAAGTGTGCGACGCTTGAGCAGCGCGTAGTCTTCGCAATCGCCGGCGTTGGTGGGGTAGACCCAGACCTCATCCTTGCCGTAGAGGTCCTCATCAGTGATGGGTGCAATGGACGCGTTGACCGAAGAGTTGATCTCGCGGATAACCTGCCATCCCCGCTGGGTCAGCTGTGGAGGAGCCGCGGATCTAAACTTAGTGGTGCATTCGTCCACGTACTGGAGGCAGAATTCGTAGTGTCCTATGGGTTGCGACGTCACAGAGCCAGTCTTCATCCAGAGTGATGCTTCCGCGGTAGCGGGGATGGCTGAGCCTGCTGAAATGGAGAGTGCTATGAAGCCATACACCACGTTTCTGATGGTCCAATTTACTGACATCGCAGTCTCCCGGCTAACGACAGCTCGCGCTGCATTGTTAACAGAAGGTTAATGATGTGATGAGGAAGGAGTCAATCGTGGCCGGAGCAACACTGAATGTCATGGTTAATCTAGAAGATGGCGAACATTTGCACGATCATACCGGCTCGGGCTCATGAGTCGGGCCACATCCGAGCTTTTAGGGCGAACGTCTTGTGCAAAGGAACGCAACAACGGATGGGCTTAACCGAACCGTGTCGCACCCTCCGTGGTTTGGTTATCGCATGCTTTATGTGGAATTCAGCAAAGCATCTGACCTGTTGAAAAATGGCTCGTCGACCGACACACGCGTATTGAAGGTTCTTCAGAAAAAAGGCCTTCTCCAGCTAAAGCAATAAAGAGCCTTATCTCGCCCACTTCCATTTCCACTTGCAAAGTGAAGTCTGATGCTTATTCGAGGAGCCGCGCGCCGCCTAGGACCACAGGAAGTAAAATCGGCTGATGTATGAGATAAATGGACAGGCTATGTCGTCCCAGCCATCCGAGTGTTATCATAATCCGGCCCGTGGGCTCTGTTTTTGCTAGTAGTGCGTCGTATCCTCGAGCGATGCATGACTTCGCGAGGCCAAGGCCAATCAGGGTCAGCCCCACCCATGGGAAAATCGGAACATAGTCATTGCTGGGAGGTGGGCTTTCCGCAAACCCAATCCATGCAAGCCACCTGGAGTTGAAAATCTGGTCCGAAATAAGAAGTGGAAGACTTAACGTCACAACACCCGCGCTGACGCTGATCAAAGGTGGCAGTCTAACAAAGGCCGCAGCTAAGACAGATGCTGCCACGATTGCATGCAATATGCCGAAATATATAAACTTGTCGGCAAATGCCAACCTGGTTGCCGCTGTAATAGTCAATGCTGCCACCAACACGACTGTTATCCGTCGACAGAACGGACCCCAATGGAATTTATTCCCGTGTGCCAAAGCGAGGCTAACACCTACTAGAAGCATAAAAGTACCGGCAAGCGTGCGGCCGAACATCAGCCACATCGGGTTGTCTGACAAGGCTACGGGCAAAAGACCTGCAAACTCGAGATTCCAAACCAAGTGAAACACGACAACGCCCGCTATGGCCATCCCCCGTAGCGCGTCTATAGATCTCAGTCGAAAGCGCATTGTTTCCGTCAATTGATCAATCCTCATCATGTTTCCAAATAAACGGATGTTCGAACCTCATCCCGCTAGAGCTACAAGCCCATGATCACGCTTAAGTTGATCAAACGATCATGCTGATCCCAAATCCGTCCGTTCTCCTGATCATGAGGCGACGTCGCTGCTTTGCTGAGACATTGTGACGCCGACGAGGAGTTGGCTTTAAGAATCAGTTAAGGTTAATAAATCATCCTCTTCGCGCATTGAACCGGATTTGGAGAAGCAAGGATGCGAACAGCCGTGTGCCCTAAGCACCCAGCATTGGCTTTGTTTTTCGTGTCGTGGATAGTGTTCGGTTTTGCGTCTCCGCCACCCTTCTATGAATCAAGCAGGACGCAAATGGAGGCGAGGGTGGAACCTCGACCGACCCAGTCCGCGGATCGTTTTGCATTTCCCGACGGTAGCGAGGACTATAGTAAAAAAGGCGCTAGGATTAAGCTGCGGGGTACCCACGAGTTTGTTTCTGCGACATCGGCGGTTCTGACGAAAACCTCAAGGCTGCCGCGCAAGGATACCGCAGGGCTATCAGCCGGGATACTGCTCGGCCAACCTGGCTTCGTGCCGCTGCAATCGGCGTCGCAGTTGGAATTCGGGGAGCTCAGGCAAAGCTTCGAGTATTTTATAACAGGAAACGCTTCAGCGCGTCATAGTCCCGAAGATGACCGATTCGCCGGTGTCCCGCCTGTTCTCGCTGCCCTCGTCACAAATGATTCCGCTGATGTTCTTGCTACGGCTTACACCCCAACGGACGCTTACCATGCTCCAGAGGGTGCTTTTGACGCAGTGCTTGGAATCGAAACAAACACAGGTCGCTTTGTTCCCCCGGTGACGGAAGGTGACCATGCTTGGATGAGCCGGCCTCTCCCAGCATCGGTTTTCTCGCCTACTGAACAAAAATGCTTGGCGACCGGAATTTACTTTGAAGCGCGCGGTGAAGAGGTGAAAGGGCAGGCTGCGGTCGCCCAGGTGATTTTAAATCGGGTGCGCAACCCCAGCTATCCCGGCAGCATCTGCGGAGTAGTGTACCAAAATGAGAACTGGTTCAACAGGTGTCAGTTCTCATTTGCCTGTGACGGTATCGCCGATTTGATTATCGACCGAAGAGCGTTTCGGCTTGCGAAAGACGTCGCGATGGCGGTCTCTGCCGGCAAGATATTTCTTGCCGAAGTCGCTTCGTCCACTCATTATAATGCGACCTACGTAAACCCTTCCTGGGCCCGTTCCATGCAGCGCATGACACAGATTGGTTCGCATATTTTCTACCGGACAATAGGCGGCGGCTGGAGCTGATAGGCAGCAGGGCCATTTGTTTTACATTTGGGCTCTTCGTTAGATGAAAGCTCAATGGTCATTTGGGAGGATCCGTCAGCGATGGATAATGAGTTTGTCGGGTCGCTGGGGTACCCGAGGCGCAGCATTTAACCTTTCCGACCCCAGCAAGACGCAAGTAATAGCTCACGCCGATCCGCAACTTTTTGCTTGCACCTCTAGTGGCTAGAGGTCGTACGGTTAATCTTTCACAATGTGAGGATTTCCAGTGAGCGACTCGTTACAAACTCGTTTCCGGGTAGCCGGAATGGATTGCGCCTCGTGTGCAAACAAGATCGACACCGCCGTGAGACGTATTCCGGGCATTCAAGAGGTGTCCGTATCTGTCACCGCCGGCACAATGACAGTCGAGCACACAGAAATCAGCGCTCTGGACACGATTCGCCACAAGCTGTCGGGCCTAGGCTATCAAGCCTCCCTCATCTCAACGATTTCCAAAACCGTTGTGAAACCCGTCCATAAACACGGACCGGATTGCACGCACGATCACCTACATGGAGAGCCGCACGGACAGTCCAGTCATGATGATCATTCGGATCATGCAGCTCATTGCACTGGGCATGATCATGAGCCCGATCGCGTCGCGCCTTCAGATGATGTGGCACCCCCTATCCTGCAGGCACGTTTCCGTATCGGCGGAATGGATTGCGCGTCATGTGCTTCCAAGATTGACACGGCCATCAGACGGATGGACGCTGTCGATGACGTCTCCGTGTCGGTCACGGCCGGAACCATGACGGTCAAACATCGGCAGTCAGCGGATATCAAAGCGATAGAAAAACGGGTCTCCGGTCTCGGGTACACGATCGTTCCCATGCCAGGAACGGACGGGCGCGCATCGTCCACGACCCAAGAGGGTTCTGACAATGCCCACGCTGGACACGACCATGGATCGAAAAGCGCGGCGCTGGACAAAGTTGAGGGACTCCACGGTCACGATCACGGATCTTCCGAAGGTCCTTGGTGGGGGACTAAGAAGGGGCGTCTGACGATCCTCGCGGGTGGATCACTAGCTGTCGCGTATGGCATTGGGTACATGTTCCCAGCGATCGAAACATATGCCTACACGATTGCAATGCTTGTCGGCCTCGTGCCGATCGCCCGAAGGGCTATCATGGCCGCACTGGCTGGCACGCCATTCTCCATCGAGATGCTGATGACGATCGCCGCTGCTGGCGCACTGGTCATTGACGCGACCGAAGAGGCCGCTGCGGTCGTCTTCCTTTTCCTGGTTGGCGAACTGCTTGAAGGCGTTGCCGCCGGAAAGGCGCGCGACAGCATCAAGTCCCTTACGGCGCTCGTTCCAAAGACGGCGTTATTGGAGGAAGGCAGCGAGACTCGCGAGGTGCCAGCCGAAACTCTTGCGGTTGGTTCAATCATACTGGTCCGCCCTGGTGACCGGATCTCCGCCGATGGCGTCATCGTTGCAGGCGAAAGCGCGATCGACGAAGCGCCCGTGACCGGGGAAAGCGTGCCTGTTCGAAAGGCCGTCGACGACACTGTTTTTGCAGGCACCGTAAATGGTGATGCGGTTCTGCGTATCAGGGTCACGGCAGCATCAGCAGACAACACTATCGCCCGTGTCGTTCGCCTCGTCGAGGAAGCGCAGGAATCAAAGGCTCCGACCGAACGCTTTATTGACCGGTTCGCCAAATACTACACTCCTGGCGTGGTTGTCGGTGCCGCTTTGGTGGCAGTCATTCCCCCGCTGTTTGCGGATGGAATATGGAGTGAGTGGGTTTACAAGGGGCTTGCCGTGCTGCTGATCGGATGCCCATGCGCACTTGTCATTTCGACCCCGGCTGCGATCGCTGCATCACTGTCGTCGGGCGCACGCCGCGGCCTGCTCCTCAAAGGCGGCGCCGTTCTAGAAGGTCTTGGCGAGCTTACGGCCATTGCTTTCGACAAGACTGGCACGCTCACCGAAGGCAAACCGCAGGTGACTGATGTGGTCCCGTTCGGTCGGGAAAGTGAGGACGTCCTTCGGTTTGCCGCAGCGCTTGAAGTGGGATCCAGCCATCCTCTCGCCCTTGCGATCTTAAGCAAGGCCAAGGAGGAAGGCATCGTACCTCCCACGGGGACCGATGCGAAGGCTCTCGGCGGCAAGGGTGTTTCCGCCATCGTGGACGGCGTTGAGGTCTTTTTTGGCTCGCCCAGGGCTGCAGCAGAGCGAGTTCCGGTTCCAGTTGCTCACTTGGAGAAGATCACGTCTCTCAACGATGAAGGAAAGACCGTGTCTGTACTGGTTATTGGCGATGTTCTCGCTGGTGCCATTGCCATGCGCGACGAGCCTAGAGCCGATGCTGTTGCGGGCCTCAAGGCCCTGACGGATGCAGGCATAAAGACGATCATGCTGACAGGCGACAACAAGCGGACCGCCACCGCCATCGGTGCGCAACTCGGCATCGAGGTCCGTGCGGAGCTGATGCCTGAAGACAAGCAGCGGATCGTAGGCGAACTGAAAAAAGAGGGCTATGTTGTCGGCAAGATCGGCGATGGGATCAACGACGCGCCAGCGTTAGCGGCTGCTGATGTCGGGATCGCGATGGGTGGTGGAACAGACGTGGCTTTGGAGACGGCTGACGCCGCCGTTCTCCACGGCAGGGTGGCTGATGTCGCCCTTATGATCGATCTCTCGAAACGGACCATGCGCAACATTTTCCAGAACATCACCATCGCTCTGGGTTTGAAAGCGGTGTTTTTGGTGACGACTATCATGGGCATCACGGGCCTGTGGCCTGCAATTCTTGCCGATACGGGTGCGACAGTCCTTGTAACCATGAATGCGTTGCGGTTGTTACGTCCCATTCGCTGAACGCGGCGCCACCGGCGTTCCAGGTCCCTTTCAACTTGTCGTCATGCCAACCTGTTCAGACCTCATCGAGAGATGACGGTTTCGGATCTGATAATTGTGTCCCACAAACGATACGGAGAATTTACAGTGCCATTTCAAAAACTGCTGGCTTTTGGTCTCTTTGCTTTGACGTGCGTGACTGCGTCTTCCGGTCCCGCATCGTCTCATGATTTCACGGTCGGTAGCTTGGAGATAAAGCATCCATGGTCCCAAAAAGCTCCCGCGGTTGCGCCGGTTCTCGGCGGGTATTTGACGATCGTCAACACGGGCACAACGGATGATCGCCTTCTTGGAGGAAGCAGTCCGGTCGCCGAGCGGTTGGAAATCCACGTATCGTCTGTCATCGACGGGGTGGCGCGCATGCGACCTGTCAAGGAGGGCATCACAATCAGCGCCGGCTCCACTGTGAAGCTGGAACCTCGTGCCATGCACATCATGTTTGAGAAGCCGACATGGTATCCTGCGGAGGGCGAGAAGTTCAAGGCAACGCTGCAGTTCGAGAAAGCAGGGCCCGTGGAAGTTGAGTTCGTCGTCCAGAAGGGTGCAGCAGCAAGTTCGGATGACCACGTCGGGCATACCCCATGATCCTCAGTAAACGCGGGTTGGCTGCAGGGCGGTGTTCTGTAGGTGGCCTCGATTAACCTTTTTGCTTCATTCGGTTTCAAGACTTCGGTGGTTAGATCTGGGCATAGGCTCCCACCGAAGGTTCTCTCCATGCAGGAACGAAGACGGCGCATCTTAAGGATCAGCTTGGCGGTTTTATTCGGAGCACTTTGCGTCGGCGGTGCCGGTGGTGCGGCGGCAGTCTACTATGGTCCGGAAGAGCTTTTGGGCCTATCGGCCGAGAAGAGCGGTGCCGATTGTCAGACAGTCGCCACCGCCAAGGCGCGGGATCGCGACGGCATCTGGATCCGGCAGTTCATTGTCACAGAGCCCGTGGATGAACAGGTCCGTATTCGGACCGCGCTGCGTGTTGCCGAATCTCTTCGCAAGGTCGAGGCGGGTCATCTCATCCAGATATCCGTTCTGGACAGCAAAGGGCCAACCACGGTCTCCGGAATGCGGGGTCGGGCAATCGGCGCCCAGGTGACCCTCATTCTCAGTCCAGTTAGTGACGCAGAAAAGCAGAAAGGCGAATTTTCTGGCTTTTCCATGGAAGGTGGAGCTGGCTCAGACGGCGAGTTTCACGGTCTACGCTTCAATGCCAAACCGGAAGATCTGGCAGCAATCGCCGCCGCCTTTGATGACGCGACAGGCTGTTCAAACGATTTGGAAATGCCGGCCCCTGCTAAAAGCTGAAGCACAGCCGAAGATTCGAGCATCGACGTGCGAGACGTTTGTTGCAGCCTAGCACAACGGCTCCGACCCTTGATTTAGGGGGAAATCTGGGTAGTCCTGATTGCAAATAGTCGGGCAGATATGAGGGGCGCTGTCAATCCTGTTGAGGCCTCCGGAGCCGAAAGTGCCCATGTCATGAGCGTTTCGTGACCATCAGCCTCCTCGTCAGCATCTCTGTCTGCTGCAGTGATCGGAAATCGCGCGATCAAGGCTGCCGGCGCCGGCAGATCAAGGATGGCGGAAGGGCGGAAACTATCAGTCTGCGTGCGATCCGTGATCGGGCCAAGTGAGGCAACCTCGACCTCAGGTGTCTCCATTTCGGAAGTAGGGCGAGCGGCCGGTACAGGAATTGCCAGAAAGCTTAAATCAGTGAACTCCGACCTTTGTTCGCCGACCATGGCTGGTCGGCTTGTCTGAAGTTCGAGAGCGTCCTCCGCTCGGCTCCGTCCAGTCGGTAGCATTGCGGTGACCAGGCTGCTCCTGTTTGACGAAGCGGAAGCGAAATTACTGTCGTCATCTCCAGCACTGGAAGCTATCTCGATCGATTTTGCGCCGACGCGCCGACGATAGTCGGCGACTGCCAAATCGTAGCCGGGGAGAGGGCGGCCATCAGAGGGAAGGTGCATTGTTTTTCCATTGGGAAAGATCCGAGCCAGCTCTTTGCGCGTCATGCGGGGCCATGCACGGACATTGCCGACATCAAGATGGACAAACGGAGATCCCGATGCGGGATAGTACCCCACTCCACCAACTTGCATCTGCATTGCAAGTGATCGCAGCTTGGCCAGTTTGACGCCCGGAATGTAAAAATCCATCGCCTTGCCGAGGGTGTGTTGGCTGTTTTTTGCGACCCCACTATCCCTCGATCTCCCTCGGAGCATCTTGTTTGTCCCCGGGGAGCGATAGGCCGAGACTATATGGATATAATCGTTTGATCCGCTGCGCTGGTAAACTTCCCACACAAGATCGAGTAGACGGGGATCGATATTCGCTGGCTCGTTCTTGCGCCAGTCACGCAGGAAACGGTTGATCTGACCAAGGCCACGGCCATCGAACTTCCCGCCCCGCTTGAATGTAATTGTCGCACGTTCCCCAGTGTGTGTGAAAAACAGTTTCAGCGATCTGTCCGTCGCGGCTGTCGCAAGTGACGACGAACCCACCAGCAGTACCACTGCGAGCATCACTGCGATTGTAGCCGTCCCCACGCACCGCATGAACCCAGATAGGAAGGCTGCGGCTGGACAGGGTCTGACGCAAGCTGGCAACTCGCTCACTGGTTACTCCACACTTGACGGCTCTCTGAGTACGGGTCTGGCGAACATTGCTGCCACCCACGGATCGCCATCAGTAAATCCGATTATGGTCAACAAAGCCCTAATAGATCCCAATTGGTGAGGATCTGAACGATCCCGCTTGCGTGTACAGCCCCTTTATGAGAATGATTTGCAATTGCAAATAGGGGCGGGCTTTGAAAGTACGGTGAGACGATGGACAGACCGGTGAGGGGATGGCAGCGAACGGTTGGCGAGGCATCCCTTTCGGATGTGCACCGGTCGATAAAGGTCGCGTCAGGAGCTGGCACTTTCCGAAGGGCGATGGCGTTCTTCGGCCCCGGCTATCTTGTCGCAGTCGGGTACATGGATCCAGGCAATTGGGCGACATCTCTGGCCGGGGGATCGCGCTTCGGCTATGCGCTGCTCACGGTGGCCCTGATTTCAAACATCATGGCGATCGTCCTTCAGTCTCTATGCGCGCGCCTTGCCATCGCTTCGGGGCGCGACCTGGCGCAGGCCTGTCGTGATGCTTACCCCAAACCGGTCGCCATGGTGCTGTGGCTGCTCGCCGAAATTGCGATTATTGCGACTGATATCGCTGAGGTGATCGGCACTGCAATCGGCCTGAACCTCATTTTCGGAATTCCGCTCGAGTTGGGGGTGGTCATCACTGCTCTCGACGTATTCTTGATCCTCTACCTGCAAAAGCTTGGCTTCCGTTGGGTCGAAGCGCTTGTCATAACTTTGCTCGGTGTTATCGCCGTCTGCTTCGCAGTCCAGATCGCTCTTGCTGATCCGGACTGGGGTCAAGTGATCCTCGGCTTCGCTCCAACGACAGAGATCGTCACCAATCCTGACATGCTCTATCTGGCGCTCGGAATACTCGGTGCGACCGTCATGCCGCACAATCTCTACCTCCACTCCGGCATCGTGCAGACGCGGGACTTTGGCGATACGCTGCCTGAAAAGCGCGAGGCTCTGAAATTTGCGACGATCGATTCTACCGTCGCCTTGATGTTCGCTCTGCTCGTCAATGCCTCCATCCTCATTCTCGCGGCCGCGACGTTCCACGAAACCGGGCGGACTTCGGTCGCAGAACTGGGTGAGGCTCATAGTCTGCTGGCCCCGTTGCTCGGTTTGGCTGTCGCACCGACATTGTTCGGGATCGCCCTGTTGTGCTGCGGTATCAATTCAACGGTGACGGCGACGCTTGCGGGTCAGATCGTGATGGAGGGGTTCCTGAAGATCCAGCTTGCACCTTGGCTTCGCCGTCTGATCACCCGGGGGATCGCCATCATACCCGCAGCAGGGGTCACGATAGCTTTCGGAGACAGCGGCACTGCCCAGCTTCTGATCTTGACCCAGGTCGTGCTTAGTCTCCAACTGTCCTTTGCGGTTTTCCCGCTGGTGATGTTCACAGCCGACGCTGATAAGATGGGAGAGATGAAGGCACCTCTATGGCTGTCGGCGTTTGCCTGGATCATCGCAATCGTGATCGCTTTGCTGAACCTGAAGCTGTTGGTCGATTTCGTATCGTGACGCACTCGCAACGAGCAGCCCAATATTTCCGGAGGACTTTGAAGCACTCCGCGAGCTGGCGGGCCGCCTGACGTAGCCCTCACGAACTTGGCGACTGTGACGCATCATGCAGTCTCTTGGTCTGGACGATCTGTGCGACTTGGAGCTCGCCACCAATCGCCCGATCATTCAGATCGGTACCAACTGGGATCGCCGTGTACTCACTATTTGGGCAGTGAAATGCTAGAGTCAGTCGTGGTCGGTGGTGCACATATCATGGTTTGCCAAGGCCCTAATCACATAGCAATCGCGCACTTGATTTGAATGGCAGTGTGTTGAGATCCGTTCCAGCTCGGCTTCCAGCTTCTTCAACCTCTCGATCTTCTGTCGGATTGTAACAAGCTGTTCGGCAGCTATCTTGTCGGCCTCTGCACAAGGCTTTTCAGGATGCTGGCTCAACTCTATAAGCTCGCGAATAGCTTCGATCGTCAGTCCAAGGTCGCGAGCATGCCGAATGAATGAGAGGCGTTCTTGCTCGGTCTTCGAGTAGCGTCGCTGATTGCCCTCGGAACGTTCCGGCGGTGAGAGCAGCCCCATCTGTTCATAATATCTGATCGTTGGTACCTTGACACCCGTGGTCCTGGACAGATCTCCAATGGTGAGCATGCTACCTCCCTCTCCAGACGCGGCAGGTGCAGGCCGCGACAAATTAGCCCATCACGCGAACCTGAACCCTCGGACAACCGAGAGGTATGTAAGCAATGGCTCGGCACATGTGAGGATTTATAAATGGCAAATCAAGCAAAACGTTGGTGTGTGGCAGCCACTGCATTTCTTTTCGCCGGTCAAAGCGGCGTCTTGGCTAACGTGACAAATCAACCTCATCAAATCAACTACGACGCTTTAACTGTCGAACATGCCGAATTGGTGCTGGCGTCGGATGGTGTCACGGACACCGCATATGTCACCGTCTACAACGGAACGGGCGATGATTTGGCGATTGTCTCTGTCAAGGTCACGGGGTACTCGGCTGCCACGCTCGAGAGTCCAATGGCTAAATCAAAGGGATTCGAACAAGTGCCGCTGTCGGACACCTACCTTGTGATCCCTCGAAAGGCGGAACTGGACATGGGACAGGACACGGTTTTCATTTCACTGGTGCGTAACTCGGGTCCTCCGAAAGCCGCAACGATGACACTAAAATTCGATGACGGTACCGCGCGTGCTGTCCCGCTTGATATTCTTGCTCCAGATGCCGCAGAAACCAATCATCACCATGGAGAACCAAATCGCGAATGAAGGCCACCACAAAACTGAGAGTTGACGCTTTGCCTTTTCCTTGCGCCGCACACCGTCAGGAGTTCGTGGACGCATGCTCGTTTTTGGTCTGAACTACCGACGCCGCCACAAGAGCAATGGCACCGCAAACGATGAACACATCCGCAATATTGAAGGCAGGCCATGACCACCCGGACGCGTGGAAATCCAGATAGTCGGTAACCCTCAAGTTCATCAAACGATCAACCACATTTCCGCTCGCACCCCCAGCCATTGCCGTGATGGCCATTCTCTCGAGGACACTGTTGGCGAATACTGCCCAGATCACCAGTCCGACAACGATGCCCCCTTGAAGTGTGGCGAACAAACGGGGCGCTGACACGATGGTGTCCGAAAATAACCCGAAGCTAACGCCCGTGTTATAGGTGAGTTTCAGGTTGAAAAAAGAGGTCAACTCGATTGTTCCAGTCGGGGTTGCCAGAAGCTCCGCCATGACGAATTTGACGGACAGATCGATACCGCAGATTGCGGTAACCCCGAGGACGATGACGGTAAGCCTGAACATGGCTTTTTTCGAGAACAGCATTTTCGGTTCCAGACTGAGCACGCTCTTACATTCGCTACGATTTTGGCAGATTGGCCGCGAGCGGGTTTCACGCTCACAGGGTTTTTGCCATACGGCCTCTAGCAACTAGAGCTTCAAGCGCAAACTTGGGCGTCAGTTGCTTCATCAAGGAAAGTTTAGTGGCGGGCGGGGCTCATCATCTGAGCTAGGGGGCCAATCATTGCCAAGTTTCACCTCGCCACGTATCCCGACTGACTGCAGCAAGGTCGGCCGGTCCAAATTGGTTCGTCAGATTAGCGAATACCGCTGACCGCCGTTGTGTCTCGACCGTCCTTGATCTTCACCCATTTGCCAGGATTGCGAGAATCCTGACGCTTGAGATAGGTATATTCTGTTTCAGACCAATTTCTGATTTCAGCACGCAAGTTGTCGAGAATGAAGTCGCCCATCTGTGACCGCACCGTCAACACAGCATGCCCGGATCCGTCCGGCTGGAGTACGACAGTGATCAGCAGGTTGGAGGCCGAGATCCCGCGTCTCATCAGAAGCTTGCGTTTTAGAAGAACAAAGTCCTCGCAGTCGGCTGCGGTGGTCGGATAGTTCCAGAATTCCTCGACACCATAGATTTCGATGTCCTCGATGGCAGGGATTGTATTAACGACCTGATTGACCTCAACGAGGCTATTCCAGAGTTCCTCTGTGAGCTTCAGGCGTGCGCGGTCTGCAGCGATCGGCTGGCACTCTTTCTTGTATCTTTTGCAAAATTCAAAGTGGCCTATCGGTTGTGACGTCGCTCCGGCGACAGGCATAGAATGCAACGTTGCCCCCTTTGGTTTCCAGGCAGCGCCTGTCGAAATGATCGTTATGGCGAGAATTGCGAGCAAAAATCTGGAGGTCATAAGTCGTCCCTGTGTCTTGGGACGAGTTATGCGGATCGAACACGATCATCACGCAAAGAAATTCAGTGCAATTTTATCGGCCTGTGTCGAATTAAGGCACTTTTTTATGAGATCGCCAGCTTGTGAACGACAGATAGGCCTCTATGCCGATCCAGCCCCCAAGGCCGATGGATGAGACGATGCCCGCGATGGCCTCGAAGGAGTCATGTCCTATGCCCCAGCAAACGACGGCAAAAACAACCTTGACGAACACAAATCCCACCAGCGAAAACGCAGCGATCATGCCAAGTTTTTTTGCGATACGTGCGACTGAACCGATCATTTCTCGACTCTAGAGGCTATGGTCACATACGGGGAAATCAATTCTTATTGTCTGCGTCCTCCATCGTGCGGCGGTGCGTGTGCACCAGCTTCAGGCAATCTCAAACAGGTTGAGTGTGACGTGTGATGATGTCGCGGCTCGGAAAATCGATTCGGATTTTGTGTGTGGCACTGCTGTTGGCAGTCGCCATTGCGGGTCCGCATGGATCAGTCGCACGGAATGTCATTTCCGGGGCGACGATATCCAGAACCGTCCATCAAGGGACTGTGTCTGCTGGTGCCCACGCGAAATGCCAGCATCTGGTCGAGCATTCTCACGAGCTTCTGGCTTGCCTGCAGGAAAGCGCTGCAATTTCGGAACGAATGTTCTCTGCCTACAGAGTTTCACCAAATCGGTTCCGTGTCTTTGCAGGCATTGATCCCCTTGATCCTCCTCCCCGAGCCTGATCTTACCGTTAAAACCGCCCGGAGATCGTCAACAAGTGTCTGCTGTGTTGGACTATGTCCAACACGCGGCTTGAAAGCGGCTCTCATCGACTAAAGGATCGAGCACTGTCCAATCACGCCTGAATGCGATGACAGGACATCGATCCGTGGAGGACCCCGGCGTAGCTCCGGTTGATCCTCATGGAGATCAGTAAATGTGGAAGATTGCATTCTCCGGAGCGTGGTGTGTCTTGGTGTGCCTGGTTGCTGTCTACGCTGGTTTCCAGTGGGCCCCGGCGCCCAAACAGGTTGAGGCGCAGTCTCCCGGGCTCACCGAACATGAGGTGGTCAAATCGGCGATGGTGACCGTCCCGATCATTCGGGAGAAAAAGGTGGACGGTTACGTCGTTGCGGAAGTGACGTTGACCGCAAATGACGAGGCACTGCGTGCTAGCCCCAGCCCGGAGGCAGAACTGACGGACGAATTGATCGCGACACTGGTGTCGGGACCGGTTCTCACTGATCCCGAATTCGCAGCTGACACTCTGAGGTTAGATCTGGTGGAGCGGATGAACAAGCGGATTGGTCTGCAAGCCTACTATAAAACTCTGATCACCAAACTCGATTACCTCACTGCAGCAGATCTGGAGCGGATGCGCACCTCCGGAGCAAACCCAATGAAGGTAACCCCCCTGGTTGATAAATCTCTGCTCGATGTTGTGCCTGGCCCCGTACCCAAAGATGAGTAGATGGTTGGGTGGGAGGAGCGTTCAGCTTTTCCTGGGGCTGCCCCTTGTAGCTCTAGTTACTTGAGGTCCTATATCTGTACCGGCGGCCAAGGATTTGTTCGATGCGGCGTCGTGCGGTCGTGCCCCCTTCCTGTATTGCCGGCTGCCGTGGTGCGCTCGGCACCTTTTGGGTGATGTCGGCAGGGTTTCATTGAAAGCGCGAAGAGTGACGAAATGAATTGGTTTCAGAATTTGAATGAACGAGCACTTCTGATCGCGCGGAATGCCTGCATTGGAGCCCTTATAGCTGTCTCCCTATCCGGATGTGTTTCAGACATGGGGCTGGACGACCTGTCCAGCAGGGCACCCGAACTGTCGAGCAAGATGCTGGCAGAGATGGCAAAGAAGGGGATGGCAGCGGAAAGCCCCGTCCTGATCAGGATCTTCAAGCAGGAAAGCGAGCTCGAGGTCTGGAAGATTGACCGAAGTGGACGCTACGCACTGCTCAAGACATATCCGATGTGCAGGTGGTCCGGGAAGCTAGGCCCCAAGCTTAAGGACGGTGATCGCCAAGCGCCCGAAGGATTTTACCATGTCTCGAAAGGCATGCTGAATCCTAAATCGCAGTACTATGTATCTTTCAACCTGGGCTATCCAAACAGGCTTGAGTCGGCACTCGGCTATACCGGCGAGGCGCTGATGGTCCACGGTGCTTGCTCCTCTTCCGGTTGCTTTGCGCTGACAGACCAGGGCGTCGGTGAGATATATGCAATCGTCGCCAAGGCACTTTCATCGGGACAGGAGCGGTTCCAGGTCCAGGCCTATCCTTTCCGGATGACGACGGAAAACATGGCGCTGCACAAGGACAATCAAAACCTGTCGTTCTGGCGGACTCTGAAGGAGGGATACGACCTTTTCGAACTGACCCGTCAGCAACCAAAAGTCTCGGTGTGTGGCCGCCGCTACATGTTCAACAAAGAGTTCGTGGGCGGAGAGCCCCGTTACCCACTGGAGGCTTGCCCCGCAAGCGTCGCTTCTCCTGATCCCGCACTGATGGCCCGCATGGCCGAAGAAAACCAAAGGCTTGAGGCTGCGCTTCAACAGGCCGGCGGCTCCACGGTGTCGTCCTATGTGGATGGCGGGATGCATCCAAGTTTCCGCGCACTCCTTAAGAAAGAGGGTCCGGACCGACTTGCGGCTCGCATCTCGGGCACAAAATATCCGGTTAGCAGACCAGATGCGGCGCTGGCTGACCCCTTCCAGAAGAAGAAGGCCAGGTCCGGCGACGGGGTGACCGCCCCAAGTGCGGCAGGAGATTGAATTATGGCCCAGCCCGATGAGCGGATTAAGAAGATACGACGCAATAACTGGATTGTGTTGGCAGTGCTCACGATTTTCGTTGTGGCGGTGTTTCTCTTGAGCTTCTCGCATATTGGTCGAGAGGCAAGGCCTGAGCCCAATGTAACCGTAACCTCCCCAGCCGTTGATGGATAACGACGATCTTGCTTGAGAGGAATACAATGCGGACCAACATCCTGATTATAGGGGCGGGTCAAGCCGGGCTCGCTGCGGCATATGCCTTGAAGAGGCAGGGCCTGAGCTTCTTGATTGTCGATGCTGGCACAAAAATCGGCGACAGCTGGCGCAACAGATATGACAGCCTCACACTTTTTACACCTCGCAGCATCAGTGCGCTCTCGGATATGCCCCTGGTTGGTGATGCAAATGGCTATGCTGGAAAGGATGAGTTTGCTGACTATCTGCGGCGGTATGCTTCCTTCCATAAACTTCCGGTCATCAGTTCGAAGAAGGTCGTTCGACTTGAGAAGGCAGGCAGTCTCTTCGTGGCGTCAACGCAAGACGGCGATCGTCTCACAAGTCATATTGTCATCGTTGCCGCGGGGGCATTTTCAACACCGCGAATTCCTGGATTGTCGAAATTGCTCCCGGCCGACATTCAGCAGATGCACGTAACTGAGTTCCGCAATCCGGGCTCGGTGGCGAAAGGCCCTGTTCTTGTTGTCGGAGATGGCGCGAGTGGAAGGGACGTGGCAATCGCGTTGGCTGGGTTTCAACAGGTGCTGCTTGCACGCGGGCGAAAGCGCAGACTTTTACCGGAGAAGATCCTCGGACGCAGTTTGTGGGTATGGCTGGGGCAGCTCGGCCTTCTCCGTGCATCGGCGCAGGGGATCATCGGGCGAAGGATGAGGCGTGCGGATCCATTCCCTGTTCGTGGCAATGACGATGCTTCACTTAGGCGGTTGGGGGTAATCCTGAAGCCGAGACTGGCTGCGATCCATGATCGCGGGGCAAGTTTCGCCGACGGATCGAGCGAGAACATCAGATCCATAGTTTGGGCGACAGGCTATGCCGATGAGCTTCCTTGGATTGAAGTCGAAGGTGCAGTTGATGCTCGGGCTGCCCCAATTCACTCCAACGGGATTTCGCCTGTTGCCGGCCTCTACTATGTAGGACGTCCATGGCAGCGGAACCGTGCCTCTGGTCTGATCGCGGGTGTGGCTGACGATGCGGCTTTCATCGTTGAGCATATCCGTCAACGGTACCTGCAAAGCCTCTAGTCTCAGGTCCCTACAACATTATGACCGATGACCTGTACGCCGTCTTCGCAACCGTCCTCTGGCGTTTCGATTTCCAGAGTGCTGTGGCCGATACCGTGCCTGTCCCGCAGGATTTTTCGCATTGCGCCTTTCACTTCAGCAGCACCGCGCAGAGATGACTCCGTCACAACGAGATGCGCTTGCAATGCCTTGTGATCTTCATCGATCCGCCACACATGGACATGGTGCACCTCCTGGACGCCTTCGACGGAACGCATGTCTGAAACAAGTTCGTTCACATTTACGTCCTCAGGCGCCGCCATCATCAGGATTTTGATCGATCCTCCGATCTCAGTGAAGGCCTGCCAGAGTATGTAGGCTGCGATCATGAGGGTGATCGCTGGGTCAATCCATGTCCAGCCGTATATTAGCACAAGCGTGCCGGCAATAATCACACCCACCGATCCAAGCGCGTCCGACACATTGTGCAAGAAAGCGGCGCGGATATTCATGCTGGTTTTTGAAAGGGTGTAGGTGAGCATGGCTGTAATCAAATCGATGACGAGCGCGATGCCAGCGACGATCACGACCGTCCACCCTTCTATCGGCGCCGGTGTGATGAACCGCATGACCGCTTCATACACGAGATAGAGCCCAATGACGATCAAAGTCGTGTAGTTGATCAGCGATGCGACGATTTCCGCACGAACATAGCCGAACGTCATTCTTTCGTCAGCACGGCGGCGCGCGATCCGACGTGCACCATACGCGATCACAAGTGATGCAGCGTCACTGAAGTTGTGGAGCGCATCCGCGATCAGGGAAAGACTGCCGGAGAAGATGCCGCCGGCAATCTGCGCAAAAGTAAGGAGCACGTTTACGAGAATTGCTCCCCCTATACGCTTGTCTCCTGCATCCGCTCCATGATCGTGGTGATGTCCACTCATGAATTCCGGTCCGGTCTCCGAGGTCAGGATCCTGCCTTGCTGGCATCGATTTCAGCCTTCACCAGGGTGAAAAGACCTTGCGGACTGAACTCTGTGAGAGGCTTTTCGTTCACGAAAAAGGTCGGGGTCTGTTTCACATTGTTGGCCTGAACATCGGCCATATCCTGGGCAAGAATATTGTCGATCGCGGGGGACGCCGCATCCTTCTTTCCCTGCTCGACATCAAGTCCGGCCATCGCCGCAATCTGCCATGCCTTTTCTAGATCTGGTCTGCCATGATCGGCCCAGACAGGCTGCTGTTCCAGTATCGCTTCTAGGACCGGTTCAAACAGGTTTTGTTTGCGCGCGGCCTCCAATATGCGCACGGCATCGTCGGAACCTTCGTGGAATACGGTGTATCGCAGGACAAGTCGCACGTCATTTCCGGTCTGCATCATCATCTGCTTCACGAGCGGATAAAAGGCCCGGCACGCCTCACATGACGGATCAAAAAACTCGACAATTGTCACAGGCGCCGAAACCGGCCCCATGACCGGCGAGTGCATTCTGACGAGGGTATTGTTCCCCGGCATTGGAGAGGGCGCTGGCTCCGCTTCTGGCGTAAGCCCATCATAGAGGGCCGCGCCGCCTGCGAAAACGGCAATCGCGGCCGAAGCCGAAGCGATAACGAAAGTGCGTCTGTTCATGCTGGTGTTCTCCGGCGCACGATTAGAAGTAGGACGATGATGACAGTAAACGCGCCAAGCGACAGGAGCGGAATGGGCAGGGTTCCGAAGAGGAGCATACCCGAGCCCGAGCAGGATGGCCCCTGGCCGCAAGGCTTGATGGCCGTGGGGATGATGTTGAAGTAAAGAAGGTTGTGAAATGCCGCGATCGACCATCCCACCGCTGCCAGCGGAACGGCATAGATCCAGGCGCGGGCATCAGAGCGGAAAGCGGCGACGGCGAGCAGCACTGCCAATGGAAACATGAAAGCTCGCTGGTGCCAACAGAGATCGCATGGCGCTTGCCCCATGACCTCACCGATAAACAGTGCGCCGAGCGTCGAACCCATGGCAATTATCCACGCGCTAAAGATCGCAAGCCATGCGCCGTCGTTAGTTTTCACCACTTCTCTGCCATTCCTGTCGCTCATTGATGCTCGTCAGTATGAAACCTCTAGTAGCTTGAGGGTCAAGGGCGCTTTCTGTCCGATGTGGATGACAGCGACATGACTGAGGAGAATTTCGATTTTCTTCGCCACTTGCCTTGAACCTCAAGCTACTAGAGGGATTAGGACTGCTCCAAGAGGTTCTTCAGGGTGAATGTCGGCAGGGAATTAGATGAAAGCTCTCAGAGCGTTTCGACTTGTGGCGTGGTGTGTGGTTGCGATCTTCACATTGCTACTGATTATAGGTTATTTGCTGCAGTCGGGTGGCGGCAAACGTGGTGAGCCAGACACGTCCTCTACCCCTGCGATCGGTCGCCCATTTGAGTTGGTTTCGCACCGGGGCCAAGTGATCGACAACGCTGTCCTCAAGGGAAAGCCGTATTTGGCGTTTTTTGGCTTTACGCACTGCCCAGACATCTGCCCCACAACGTTGTTCGAGTTGAGTGACCTGATGAATGAACTCGGGCCGGCTGCGAGCGGTTTCAACGTTGTATTCATCAGCGTTGACCCCGAGAGAGATACTCAGCAGTTGCTGAACGAGTACATGACATCCTTCGACCGTCGAATCCTTGCCCTTCGGGGAACGCCGGAGCAAACAGCGACGGCTGTTAAAGCTTTCTCCGCCTATGCACGCAAGGTTCCGACCGAAGATGGAAGCTACACAATGGACCATACGGCTGGCGTATACATGATGGACGCCAATGGGAGCTTCAAAGGAACGCTCGACATGCATGAATCCCGCGAGGTTCGCATGAAGAAAATCCGCAATCTGATGACCGGCTCTTAAGCCAGAACTTCAACCTTCGAGAGGAAATACATTGCAGTCTGGGAAATTGACACGACGAGGCTTCGTTATCGGCGGTGCTGGGGCAGCGGCGGCTGTATTGACTGGCTGCTCGAGAACGACCGTGGAGACGACACAGTCTGAAATCGTGCCCACCGCCCATCCGGTTCTGGAAATCACCTATGGACCAATACTGAACGAACAGTTCCCGCTGCCTGCTATACCCTACCAGAAGATCGCCAAGCGCTATTACCGGCAGATGGTGAGTGATCCGACTGGACAGCGGCCAGGCACATTGGTCGTGGATACGGCCAATTACTTTCTCTACCTGACTTACGAGGGCGGACAGGCGATGCGATACGGCGTCGGTCTCGGCCGGCAGGGGTTCGAATGGTCGGGCAAGGGGGTCATCCAGTACAAACGTCAGTGGCCGCGCTGGACGCCACCTGACGAGATGGTCGCTCGACAGCCAGAACTTGCGCCCTATAGCATTGCCAATGGTGGTATGCCACCTGGCCTCGAGAATCCTTTGGGCGCGCGTGCGCTTTACATTTTTCAGAATGGCGAAGACACGCTATACCGCATCCATGGATCGCCAGAATGGTGGACGATTGGCAAGTCGGTATCCTCGGGGTGTGTCCGTATGATCAATCAGGACGTTGTCGACTTGTATGGTCGAGTGCCAGGCAAAACCCCCATCGTCGTTACCAGCCTGCCTCCCTTCTCTGAGGCTTAGACGGAGAAAACCGTGAAGCCCCTCAACAGTTCAGCGGCCTGAAGTCGGGTCAGGCATGCAAGGCCTGTGCCATGTAGGGGCCGACTCCGGTTATCCGCATTCTCCTGGCGCTGTCAGGTAGAGGCTGTTGGAAAACACCGGCAGCCTCAGTTCGTGCGCGGGCTCTGCCAAACTGAACCAGATGCCCGATGGTCGTGCACTCACCAGGCAGGCCATGCGAAGGAAAACATCCGATAGATCGTGTAGATCGTACACAAAAGAGTTTCTGTTTGTGCCTGCGATTTGACTTGGTGAAGCGATATGGACGGCTTGTCTGATCTACTACAAGAATACGGTACATGGATCTACATCCTGCTTTTTGCATATTGCATGCTGAAAAGCGGTAGTCTTCCATTGTTCGCGGGCTATGCGGCTCAAACACAAGCTTTGGACTTGTCCCTTGTTTTAGCCGTAACCTTTGCCGGCGGCTATCTCGGGGACGAAGCACGGTTCTTTATCGCCAGACGATACGGGGATGCGTGGTTAACGAGGTGGCCTTTTGCTGAAAAGGCCTATGCGGGCGCGAAAATCCTAGTTGCAAAGTACGGTTGGGCCTACATCTTTCTTTACAGATATCCCAAGGGTATGCGGACCATCGGCGCGCTTCCGGTTGGTCTCGGATCAATGTCATGGGCAAAGTTTACAGTTCTGAATGCAGGATCAGCAATAGTTTGGACCGTCTGCCTGGTTATGGCGGGCTTCGTTTTCGGCGCACAGATCGACGAGGCGGTGGAAACCGGCTGGGGCTTTGCAAGTGTTGTCTTACTTGCTGCAATGCTCCTCCTGTCGGTCTTCGCATGGTGGCGGATAAATCGGATAGCTGTCGGGATCCCGAAAATTGGAGAACAATCCAATTGAAGTCGTCAGTAGTTTCATGTCTGGTCACGATGGAAAGGCAGAGAATAGCGCATGAATACCGCAAAGCCTGACACGACCCGGACCGACCTATACCCAGCCCTTTCAAACTTTCACGCTGATCTACGGCGCAGGTCGACTTACTCAAATCAACCGACTTGCGACATATAAGGGGAGCCTTCAGGTGATCCTGGCAATCGGACTTTTCTGTCCGACTCCCTGTCCAGTTCTCCAGGCCCGCCATTCCTTTTGCTGTCTGCAATGAGCTGGCACCAGAAGTGTTCGAAGACTAGACCACGGGATAGCAAGGGTGGTCATCGTTCTCGGACTTGGCTAGCTTCGTCCGGCCTGAAATGAAAACTGAAAGCGCTCCGTTGACCCTCCGTGAGACCCTCGAAAATCATCAGGTCCGGATCTACTTTGGCGCAGTTGTCCTTGGCGCTTTGGCGGCTCTCTCGATTTCCGGAACAACCGCACTTGAGATCGGCATAAATCCGTCGCTGGCGTTCATGTTGTTTGTGACCTTCCTTCAGGTTCCGCTTGCGGAACTTCGGATGGCCCTCGCGCGGTTCCGCTTCCTTGGCGTCCTGCTTCTGGCGAATTTTGTTGTCATGCCTGTGCTGGTGGGAGTTCTCGTACCGTTTCTTCCACCCGATCCGATGATACGGCTTGGCGTCTTGCTCGTCCTTCTCGCCCCATGCATCGACTATGTTGTTACGTTCTCGCATCTTGGCCGCGCCGACGCCCGTCTCCTGCTGGCAGCAACACCCGCGCTCCTGATCGCCCAAATGCTACTGTTGCCCGTCTATTTGAGCGTTTTCCTCGGTCCCGAGGCCGGGTCTCTTATCAAAGCCGGACCATTTTTCCACGCGTTCGTCTGGCTGATCGCAGTCCCGCTTGTCTTCGCCGTCCTCATCCAGTTCTGGGCCGGCCGAAGTGTGGCCGGGGAGCGTGCGTCGGCGGTTTTGGGGCTGCTTCCGGTTCCTGCGACAGCGTTCGTACTCTTTGTCGTGGTTGCTGCCGTCGTACCGCAACTCGGCCCCGCACTCGATGCCACTTTCCGTGTTGTGCCAATATACGTGGCATACGCGGTTGCTGCGCCCTTGGCGGGGTGGGGTATGAGTGAGTTGTTCCGGCTTGATGCGCCAGCGGGCCGTGCCGTCGCATTCAGTGCCGCCACGCGCAACTCTCTGGTCGTCCTGCCGCTGGCTTTCGCTGTCCCGGGCGCTGTACCGATTCTTCCAGCCATAATTGTCACGCAGACACTGATCGAACTGCTGAGCCAGTTGGCTTACATTCGTCTGGCACCAAAGTTTGGGTCGAGCAAGGCTGCCTGAACAATGTATGCCGCCTTGTGCCGGGCCGGGATGGTGCCTTCGTCTAATTCGCGCAGGAAGCGGAGGTGCCCGTCTGTTCGTGCACTCAGCTGACCCCTAACGACGGCCGTACCGAGGCCTTGGTTCGCTTCGGCGCGCCGACTCGCAAACGGCGATCAGAGAGCGAGACGATGCCACCAGCCATCATCACGATGGCACCGGACCAGATACAGAGGATCCAGGGCTTCCACCAGACACGTACGACAATGCCCCCCGCGGCCATTGGGTCACCCAGCGAGATGTAGAGCTGGCTGAAGCCGAAGGTGACGATGCCGGCTTCCGTCGTCGGGCTCTGGCGGGCCGTGTAGAGCCGCTTCGACGACCAGACATCGGCCACCTCGACACCATCTTCGCGGATGGTGAAATGCCCCTGGTCTTCGGTATAGTTCGGTCCCGTCGCGGCGCGAATGCCGTCGAAGGTGATGACATAACCGCCGGCCTCCACCGTCATGCCCGGCTTCATCTCGACCACGGTTTCCGTCTCGAAGGTGGTGACGGCCACGACGCCGAGCACGGTCACACCCATGCCGAAATGCGCAAGTGACGTGCCGAAGGCCGACCGCGGCAGGCCCTTCAGTCGACTCCAGGCGGTGGACAGCGGATGCTTGCCAAAGCCTGCCCGATACCAGAGATCGGATACCGCGCCGCCCATGACGAAAAAGGCGAGCGCAAGCCCTGCCACCGCCATGACAGGTCCACCATTCTGGGCGTACCAGAAACCGAGGCCAAGCATGAGCGAGACCGCCGCCGCCACGTAGAGCCGCTGCAGCGCACCTAGTAGATCGCCGCGCTTCCAGGCGAGGAATGGCCCGAAGGGCATCGCGAGCAGGAGGGGTATTATGAGCAACCCAAAGGTGATGTTGAAGAAGGGCGGCCCGACTGAGATCTTCTCGCCCGTCAGCGTCTCCAGAAACAGCGGATAGAGCGTGCCGATCAGAACAGACGCGGTGGAGACGGTGAGAATCAGGTTGTTGAGAACCAGCGCACCTTCACGCGAGATCGGCTGGAACAGGCCGCCGGCCCTTAGCATCGGCGCGCGCAGCGCAAAAAGGGTGAAGGCCCCGCCGATGAAGATCACGAGAATGCCGAGAATGAAGACACCGCGCGTCGGGTCGTTCGCAAAGGCGTGCACCGAGGTCAGCACGCCTGACCGTACGAGGAAGGTGCCGAGCAGGGACAGCGAAAAGGCGATGATGCCGAGCAGCACTGTCCAGATCTTCAGGGCATCGCGCTTCTCCATCACGAGCGCCGAATGCAGAAGGGCCGTGCCCGCCAGCCAGGGCATGAAGGAGGCGTTCTCGACCGGATCCCAGAACCACCAACCACCCCAGCCGAGCTCGTAGTAGGCCCAGTAGGAGCCCATGGCGATGCCGGCCGTCAGGAACACCCAGGCAGCCAGCGTCCAGGGCCTAACCCAGCGCGCCCAGGCGGCGTCGATGCGCCCGTCCATCAATGCTGCGATCGCAAAGGAGAAGCAAACCGAGAAGCCGACATAGCCGAGATAGAGCAGCGGCGGATGGATCGCGAGACCAATGTCCTGCAGGACCGGATTCAGATCCCGGCCCTCCGCCGGGATTGGCGACAGGCGGATAAAGGGGTTGGACGTCAGAAGAATGAAGAGCGTGAAGGCCGTCGTGATCCAGGCCTGTACGGCCAGCACATTCGCTTTCAGCCGGTCCGGGAGATTGGTGCCGAAAAAGGCGACCATGGCGCTGAACAGCGTCAGGATCAGCACCCAGAGCAGCATCGAGCCTTCATGGTTCCCCCAGACGCCGGATACCTTGTAGATCATCGGTTTGAGGGAGTGAGAGTTCTCAAAGACGTTCTGCACCGAGAAGTCGGAGAAGACGTAGCCGTAGGTGAGGGCCGCGAAGGAGAAGGCGACGAGCACGAACATTGCATAGGTGCCGGTGGTACCCACCGCCATCATTGCTGCGTCACCGCGCCGTGCGCCGATCACGGGCAAAATGGAAACGACAAGACAGGTGGCGAGTGCCAGCACCAGGGCATAGTGGCCAAGCTCAATGATCATTGGATCTCTCCCTTGCCGCTGAGTTCCACCCCTTGCGCCTCCAGACGAGCGGCCGCGTCCCTTGACATTCAAGTCTCGTCATGCTGGTAGGCACTGTATCGGGACAAGGGTTTCAACCACGATCCAAGATCAGCGACCAGCCTAGCCCAAGACTTGCCCTGCGAGCAACAGCAGTGTTCATTCCCGGCGGTGTCATCGAGCTCGGCGACTGCGACACGCTTAATCGTCTCGAGGCTTCAGTGAAGTTCCATAATTATGCTTACCCCACAAAGGGCTAACTTTGGCCCTCTCAACGTGGAAATTATGCAAGTCTCAGTGCAATCAGGCCCCCGCAACCAAAAAAAACCCTCCATAAACGCCGATCTCGCAAAAGCCCGTCGGCACAGGCAAACAGCGGCGCCAGCCGGTGAAGCTGTTGATCTCACACGACAACTGACCGGCCAGCAGGTCCCGATTTAACTGCGCCTTGAGGCTTAGTTCCATCTCTTGCGCCTTATCCTTGGCTTGATGGGCCGCAATTTTTCCTTTGGCGAGATTCGACTGCAGCGCTCTTACCTCCTTAAGGAGCACACAGCGGTGTTCGTCGACGCCGCGGAATGGCAGATCGGCGCGACACGCATCAGTTTCGAACCCGCGGATCTCAAGTCAAATTCTGAAAAGCGCGCACCGGGCATGCCCGTTGAAGTCTATAGCAAGACGGGAGAGCGAACCGTCATCTCTTACCTTGCGAAACCGTTCGTGGATCAAGGCATGGAAGGGTTCCGGGAGGAGTGCGGGATTGGGCGGCTGGAGAGCCGCCCAGTGTTGACCGCTTGTTGAGACTTACTTCGCCAAGCTAGCCTTGATGTCGGCCACTGCCTCGGACTCCATTTGGCCGACAGTCGTTACTTCTCCGTCGGTGATCTTCCAAAGCCTGAAGGGTCCGGTGATGTCGCCGTACTGGTCGAAGCTCACAGGGCCGATGACGCCTTCATATTTGATCGGCTTGCCGTCCTTGAGCAGGCCGAGCGCCTTCTCGAATTCGGCCTTGCCGGCGTAGATCGGCGTGCCGCCGGGTGCTGTGACTTCCGAAATCGCTGATTTGATCGCGTCCTTGTCGGCCTTGCCTGCCTTGGCGATCGCCAGAGCCACAATCGCGCCGGCATCATAGGAGCGGTCTGCGGCCGGTGCCGATGGCTCGATGCCGCCGGAGAATTCCGCGTAGTTCGCGTTGAAGTACTCGGTCGATGCAGTCGGCGTGGTACCGGAAGAGGTGCCGTATGCCTCGTTCAGATATTGCGGGCCGACACTGGCAATGAAATCCTTGGAGTTCATGCCATCATTGAACAAGAATTTCTGGACGCCGCCGCCGGAAATCCAGGCGCGGGCAATCGTTGCTCCGTCCACCGGCGTGGAGATGAGATAGAGCGCATCCGGCTCACCTTCCATTGCAACCGACGCTTCTGACGAGTAGCTGGCCTGCTTCTCGTTATAGGGTGTCGTCGAGGTGATCGTGCCGCCGAGCTTGGTATAGGCTGCGGTGAACTCCTGCATCAGGTTGTTGCCGAAGTCGTTGTTGACGTGAATGATCGCAATCTTCTTCATGCCCTGGTCGAGCGCGTATTTCGCGGCAGCCGTTCCCTGCAGGGCGTCAGACGTGATGGTGCGGAAGAACACACCATTGGTCTTGCCTTCGCGCCCAAGGGCCGTCAGCGTTGGGGAAGAGGATGCCGGCGAGACCTGAACGACACCGGCAGGTGCGGTGACGGAGGTGAGGATCGGGATCGAGACCGAGGAAATGATGCCGCCGATGACGACCGGCACCTTCTTGATGTTGACGAGCTGTGTAGCCTGATCAACGGCGACATTGCCCTGGCTCTGGCTGTCGCGCGTGTCCATCACGAGCTTGCAGCCATCGACGCCGCCCGCTTCGTTGAAGTCACGGAAGGCCATTTCCACGGATTTCGCGCCGGCTTTGCCATATTCCCCTGCAGGGCCGGTGAGCTCCATGACCACACCGACCGTGATGTCGCATTCCTGCGCGAAGGCCGGTGCAGCACCGACGGCAAGGCCGGCAAGCATGGTCGATGTCAGAACGAGGCGTTTCAGTTGATTTCCCTTACTCATGTCATTCCCCTTTGTTGAGATTATATTTCATGATGCTGCCGTGGCGCCCGGTGCGGTCCCGCTCGAGCGTATAGACGTCCCCTTCCAGTTCGCGCGCGCCGGCCATGGCGGTCTCGATCTCCGCCAGGTCGGCATCGGACAGGACGACATCGGAGATGGCGAGGTTGGAGGCGAGGTGATCGCGATTGCGCGCGCCGACGATCACCGCCGTGACGCCTGGCCGGCGGAGCATCGCGGCACTGGCGATCGTGGCGATGTCGGTCGCATGACGGTCCGCCACCTTGCGAAGCGTTGCAAGCAATGCCTGGAACAGATCCCAGCCACCGAGATCGTCGATGATCAGCTTGTATTTGGTCAGCGAACGGTTCTCGAGCGGATGCTCTGGCTCCGTCTTGCCAAGCCAGCGATCGGAGAGAAAGCCACCGGCGACCGTGCCGTAGCAGAACAGCGCGAAATCGCACTGAGCAGAGAGCCCGACCATGCGCTTTTCCGGGCGCCGGTCGAGCAGCGAATACTGCAGCTGCAGCGAGGTCAGCGGGATCCCGGCATCGAGGATCGCCGTGACATGGTCGCTGTCAAAGTTCGTGGCGCTGATCTTGTCGATACGCCCGTCGGATTGCAGCTCCTTCAGCCAGCCGAGCGTGTCCAGCCAGGCTGGCATCTCGTAGTCCCACCAGTGGAACTGGACAAGGTCGAGGCGCTCCATGTTCAGCCGCTTGCGCGACGTGTCGATCACCTTCTCGACATAGGCCTTTGAGATTGTCGGGAGAACGCCGAGATCGGGTACGAATTTGGTGTGAACGCGAATGTGATCGAGTCCGGCCTGGCCGTGCAGGTCGCGGTAGCGCAGCCTGAACCGTCCGATCAGATCTTCCACGCCTGTGTAGATGTCGGCGCAGTCGAAGGTGGTGATGCCGGCATCGGCAAAGGCCACCATATCCTCGATCGCCATCTCCGCATCGATGGCGCCATGGCCGCCCGCCAACTGCCAGCCGCCGCGGATGACGCGGGAGATTTCGTAACCGGGGGCGATGGAGATATGCTGCATCTTATTCTTTTCCTTCGAGGGGCACGGCGGTCGTTGCTGCATGGCTGAAACGGCGAAGCCCGGTCCGGCGAATTCTCAAGCGGGATGAGCAGTTGGGATCCGGACAGGCGATCTCCGCATCCGTTGTCATCCAGTCATGCGCATGGGTGGGGCGTTGCTTGGCGGCGAGAAGGGGAAGCACGGAGGCGAGCGAGTAGATCGAAATGCCTTGTCCTGGCGGAAGATAAAGCATCTCGCCCTGCAGCTCGAAATAATCGCCTGGCCTGGCGCCGCAGTAGACGGCGCCGTCTTCGGGGATCACCACCTCGACACGCAGATCAAAGAGCTCGAAGGTATCGTCTTTAGCGCCCATCGATTTCCCTCACGCTGCTTCGTCGCCAGCGTCGAGGCGCCCTCGCACGAGATCGAAGGAGCGACCGATGTCGTTGGAGAGCGCGTTCACGGCAGCCTCTTCATCGCGTGCTTCGAGAGCAGCGATTAGCGTCCAGTGGTGGTTCGTCGCGGCAAGGCCGCCTTGTTCGTCATGGATATGGGCAGCGGCCCGGACCACCGGGCCGGACTGCAGCCAAAGGCTCTCGACCATCGGGATCAGCACACGCGAAGAGGCGGCGCGATAGATGTGGAAATGGAAGCGATGGTTGATTTCAGAGGTAACGGGGCCGACGTCCTGGCCATGCCGCTCAAAGGCTGCCTCGCAATCCCGGTTGATCTGTTTCAGGCCTTCGATGTCCTCCGCCGTCAGCCTGTCACAGGCGAGCGCCACCAGACGCCCCTCGATCAGGATGCGGGCACGCTCCAGATCATCGAGACGTTCACGGGTGATCAGGGGGACCCTGACAGAGCGGTTGGGCAGGGCCTCCAGGGCCTGTTCGGAGACTAGGCGACCCAGCGCTTCGCGTACTGGCATGGTGCTGGTCTTCAGGCGGTCCGCCATGTCGACGATCCGCAGCATATCGCCTGCGGCAAAGCCGCCATTGATCAGGGTGCGGCGCAACTGCTCGTAGACGCGATCCTGGAGCGTCTCTCGGCCGACAGGCGTCAGCAGATCATCCGACTGGGCGATCGTATCCGTCATTCCGCCTCAACTCCTCGGAAATATCGGTTGATTTTCGCGTCAGCGTAAAGTTTGATCAAACATCACGGATCAAATCAAGGCTCATTTTGGAAGCGACTGTCGTGCAGCCCCCATCACCCGCGTCCCTTCCAACGGCCGCGTCATCGCCAGCCATCGAAGTGCGGCATGTGACGAAGCATTTTGACGGGCTGACCGTGGTTTCCGACATGTCGCTGCAGCTCGCCAAGGGAGAGATTCTCGGCCTGATCGGTCCGAATGGTGCAGGCAAGACCACGATGTTCAATCTGCTGGCTGGCAGCCTCAAGCCCAGCTCCGGAGGGATCTTCATCGAGGGGCAAGACATTTCTAGCCAAGCGCCTGAGCAGCGCATCGCGCATGGGGTCGCACGGACCTTCCAGATCCCACGTCCATTCTCCGAGATGAGCGTGCTGGAAAACGTGCTGGTCGGCGCTCAGAAGCAGACGGGAGAACGGCTGTTTTCCAATTTTCTCCGGCCGGGTCTGGTGCGCCGCGAGGAGAAGGCGGCGCTTGAAAAGGCGCATGTCATGCTCGAGTTCGTCACGCTATCGCGGCTTGCCCACGAGCCCGCCCGCGTCTTGTCCGGCGGGCAGCGCAAGCTTCTGGAACTGGCGCGCGTCCTGATGGCCGACCCGCAGGTGATCCTGCTCGATGAACCGGCCGCCGGCGTGAACCCCGCCTTGCTCGAGGTGATCATGGATCGTGTGGTGGCGCTGAACGCGGAGGGCAAGTCCATACTGCTTATCGAACACAACATGGACATGGTATCCAGGCTCTGCTCGCGCGTTATTGCGATGGCGCTCGGCAAGCTGCTGGCCGAGGGATCACCGGCTGACGTTTCCGCCAATCCCGCAGTCATCGAAGCCTATCTCGGTGGTGGTGCATGACAGACGCCGTTCTTGCAACCTCGGCGCTGGTCGCAGGCTACGAGCCGGACCTCCCCATAGTTCGCGGCGTCGATCTTGCTGTCGCACGGGGCGAACTTGTCGTGCTTCTGGGCCCGAACGGTGCAGGCAAGTCTACCTTCGTCAAGGCGATCGCCGGCATGGTGCCCGTGCATTCGGGCCGGGTCCACCTTGCCGGGCGGGACATCACGGATGTCGCGCCCCATCGCAAAGTGGCGGAAGGTCTGGCCTTCGTGCCGCAGACGGAGAATGTCTTTGCCAGCATGAGCATTCTGGAGAACCTGCAGATCGCGGTCTCTCTCCTGCCGAAAGACGCGCGCCGCCTTGTCATCGAGACGATGTTGAGCCGTTTTCCCGATCTCGCAATCCAGCCGAAACGGCTTGCCGGGGCGCTCTCCGGCGGTCAGCGGCAGATGCTGGCCGTGGCGCGGGCACTGGCGCTTGATCCGCCGGTGCTGATCCTCGATGAACCGTCTGCCGGTCTTTCCCCTAAAATCGTCGGCGAAGTCTTTTCCATGCTCAAGCGTATCAATGGCGAGGGCGTGACGATCATTCTGGTCGAGCAGAACGTGAAGGCGGCCATGGCGATTGCCGACCGTGCCGTGATCTTGGCCGAGGGCGTTATTCGGCACGAGGGCACACCGGCGGAACTCGCCGATGATCCACTGATCGGGCAGATCTATCTCGGGACCACGGGCCGTGCAGCCGAGGGGGTGTCGAGATGAACCCGCAATTCCTGATGGACGGGCTGATTGCAGGCGCAATCATCGGGCTGGGCGCCGTCGGCGTTACCCTGACTTACTCGATCCTCCGCTTTGCCAATTTCGCCCATGGCGAGCTTCTGTCCTGGGGCGCCTATCTCGCACTCGGCGTCAGCAGTGCCCTTGGCGTGCTCGGGGCAGGGATGACCACGCCGCTCGGCCCGTTCTCCTTTGGTTGGTCGCTTCCGATCGCAGCGCTCCTCGCCATCGCACTGACGGGGCTACTTGCACTGGCGGTGGATGCGGCACTCTTTTCGAGTTTCCGGCGACGCGGCAGCGCCATCATCATCATGGTGATGGCAAGCTTCGGCGCATCGCTTGCACTGCGCAGTCTGCTGGAATTCCTGTTTACCTCGAAGCCCGCCTATTTCAGCCAGGCGCTGCAGATCGCCATGAAGCTCGGCCTGGGCCTCAGAGCGACGCCGGACCAGCTGGCCATGCTGGCCGTGGCGCTGATTTCGGTCGTCACCGTTCACCTCGTCATGACGCGGACCGATATCGGCCGGGCGATGCGCGCTGTTAGCGAAAACCCGGGTCTTGCCGGTATCGCCGGCATCGATGTCCGCCGGGTCATCCGAACGGCCTGGTTTCTCGGTGCTGCACTTGCCTGTATCGCCGGCATCATGAGCGGGCTGATCATCCAGATCCGCCCCTATCTCGGGCATGACCTGCTGCTGCCCTTGTTTGCAGCCGCGATCCTCGGCGGTATCGGTTCGGTCCCCGGTGCCATGATCGCCGGCCTGCTGATCGGCCTCGCCGAGGCCTTCACGGTCCAGCTCATTGGCGCAGAATGGCGTGCGGCAGTCTCCTTTGCCATCCTGATTGCGGTCCTTCTCGTCCGGCCCCGCGGCCTTTTTGGAAAAGCGGCATGAGCATCGATCTAATCGCCTATGGCGCCTTCTTCCTGACCATGGCCTTTACCTATGCGATCATTTGCCTGGGGCTGAATATTCAGTGGGGCATGACAGGCCTGTTCAATGTCGGCATCGCGGCCTTCGTCGCGGTCGGGGCCTATACGTCGGCCATCCTCACCACTCCTGATACTGCGGAACGCTTTGGCGGTTTCGGACTGCCGATTGCTGTGGGCTGGCTGGGGGCTGCCATTCTCTCGGGAGCGTTGTCCTGGGCCGTTGGCGCGCTGACGATCCGGTTGAGATCCGATTATCTGGCAATCGCCACCTTCGGCGTGGCCGTCACCGTTCAGCTCTGCATGCTCAATCTTCAAAGCGTGACCGGCGGAGCCTTCGGGATCGGTTTCATTCCGCGTCCCTTCGCCGATCTGCAGGGCGATGCACTGCTTTTCAGTCTCGCCAACTGCGCTCTCATGGCGCTTGTTGTGCTGGTGCTCTATCTCGGTCTGCAGCACCTGTCGCGCAGCCCCTGGGGACGCGTCTTGCGGGCGATCCGAGAAGACGAGGTGGCCGCCCAGGCGCTTGGCAAGCGGCCTGTCCGCTTTCGCCTGCAGGCCTTTACCCTCGGCGGCGCGATCATGGGCCTTGCTGGCGCTGCCCAGGCACATTTCATCGGCTTTATCGCACCCGACAACTACATGCCGGTGCTCACCTTCCAGGTCTGGGCCATGCTGATCGTCGGCGGCTCGGGCAACAATCGCGGCGCGATTGCCGGCGCCATTCTCGTCTGGGGGCTCTGGGCGCTCACGGCCGCTGCCGTCTCCGCCTTCGTGCCGCCCGAAGAGCAGGCGCGGGCTGCCGCCTTGCAGATCGTTGCGATCGGCCTGGGGCTCTGCCTGATGCTGCTGCTGCGCCCGCGCGGCCTGTTCGGCGAGGTGAGCCCGCTCGCGCGCCTCAGCCGCCGCACCAAACAACCCTGATCACCAAGGAATCATCGCCGTGTCCCAGCATCCCGAACGTATCGCGCTCACGCCTGACCTGTCGATCAGCCGCCTCGTCTGTGGGCTGTGGCAGGTTGCCGATATCGAGAAAGACGGCGCCACGGTCGATCCGGAAGAGGGGGCCGATGCCCTGCAGGCCTATGCGGAGGCCGGGTTCGACAGTTTCGACATGGCCGATCATTATGGATCGGCAGAGATCATCACCGGTCACCTCCTGAAGCGCTATGCCGCTGGCGAGAAGCGACCGGTGGCTTTCACCAAATGGTGCCCCGAGCCTGGTCCGATGACGCGCGACGTGGTGCGACGGGGCGTGGAGGACCGACTTACCCGCCTCGGCGTCGACAAGGTCGATCTTCTACAGTTCCATTGGTGGACCTTCGAGCATCCGGCCTGGCTCGATGCGCTGCATGAGATGCAGGCGATGAAAGAAGAAGGCCTGATCGGCGCCCTCGGCCTTACCAATTTCGATGCAGCGCATCTCAACGTCGCGCTCTCCGATGGCATCGATATCGCCAGCAACCAGGTGTCTTTCTCCCTGATCGACCGGCGCGCCGCCGGCGATTTGTCAGCACTATGCCTGAGGCGCGGCGTCAAGCTTCTGGCCTATGGCACGCTCTGCGGCGGGTTTCTGTCGGAGAAGTGGCTCGGTCAGCCGGAGCCCGCGTCGATCCCCGACTGGAGCCGGTCGAAATACAAACGCTTCATCGATACGGCCGGCGGATGGGGCGTCTATCAGGGTATTCTCAGGGCGGCATCCACGATCGCCCTCAAACACGGGGTCTCGATCTCCAACGTCGCCAGCCGCTGGGTTCTCGAACACCCGGCCGTTGCTGCCACGATCATCGGGGCCCGGCTCGGTGAGAACGAGCATCGCAACGACAACCTGAAGGTCTTCACCTTCGCACTGGATGCGGAGGACCGGGACCTGCTCGAGAGCGCCTTTACTGAGGCCACACCCATTCCCGGCGATTGCGGCGATGAATATCGAAAGCCGCCCTTCCTGACCGCATCCGGCGACCTCAGCCATCATCTCGATGCGATCCCGTCCGTCTACACGGCCGTTCCGGTGCCGGGGCGCGCGGATCGCATGCGGGTTTCCTCGGGAAGCATTTGGGAGCCGCTGGCCGGCTACAGCAGGGCCGTGCGGATCGGGGACAGAATCCTGGTATCGGGTACCACGGCAACCCACGGCAGTAACCGTTGTGTGGCGCCCGGCGATCCGGGCGCGCAGGCGACCTACATCCTCGACAAGATCTTGGCTTCCATCTCTGCTCTCGGCGGTAAGATGGAGGATGTCGTCCGCACGCGCATCTATCTGAAGGATGCGTCACAGTGGGAGCCTGTCTCGCGGGCCCATGGCCGCTTTTTTTCTGACGTGCTTCCAGCCAACACCCTGATCGAGGCCGGCGCTTTGGTCGGTGACTATGAAGTGGAGATTGAAGCGGAAGCGGTGGTTTAGGTTTTCCTGGCGAGCTACTTGAAAGCAGCGCTGCCTGTCTCTCTAGGGCGTTAGTGAGGCGACCGAACTGGTGTCCGCAATCAGGTTTGACCTCTTGCGGCTCTGATACTCACCGCGCGCTTCGTTGATGAGCGATCCGTCTTCCATAATCGTCTGACCACGAACGAGCAGCCGTACCGGCCAACCTTGAAGCTCGAGCCCCTCGTAAGGCGTGTAATCGGCGCCGTGCTGGAGGATCTCGTTGGTCAGGGTGACCTTCTTCCTCGGATCCCAAAGCGCGATGTCGGCGTCCGATCCGATCGCAATCGTGCCCTTCTGCGGGTACATGCCGTAGAGCTTTGCATGGTTGGTGGATGTGACGGCCACGAAGCGGTTGATGTCGATCCGGCCTTTCATCACGCCTTCGGAAAAGAGGATCGGCAGACGGGTTCCCACGCCGGGAATGCCATTCGGGATCCAGCGGAAATGCCGCTTGCCCTTCTCGTTCAGCTTGCCTTCCGGATTGTCGAAGCGGAAGGGGCAGTGGTCGGAGGAAAAGAGGTCGAAGACGCCCTGTTCGATCCCCTCCCAGCAGGCGTCCTGGCTCGCCTTGTCGCGCGGTGGCGGAGAACAGACATATTTGGCGCCATCCAAGCCTTCGAGGTCCAGATCATCCGCGGTCAACATCAGATATTGCGGGCAGGTCTCGCCGGCGATTTTCTGGCCGCGCTGACGGGCCCGGCGAATTTCTTCCATCGCCTCGCGATTGGAGACATGCACGATGACGATTGGCACATCGACGATTTCGGCGAGCGACAGGGCGCGGTGGGTCGCTTCACGCTCGGCAGCTATCGGCCGGGTCGTGGCATGATATTTCGGCGCGAGTTTGCCCTCTCCCTCGTGGCGGCCGATGAGATAGCGGATGGCATCTTCGTTTTCGCAGTGGACCATGACCAGCGCCCCGGTGCGGCGTGCCGTGTCCAGCGTTGCCAGGATCTCGTCGTCGCGCAGACGCAGGCCCTCATAGGTCATGAAGACCTTGAGCGATGTATAGCCATCCTCCACCAGTGCCGACAGTTCCTGACCGAGCACTTCCGCCGTCGGATCCGTGATCACAAGGTGGAAGGAGACGTCGACATGGCACTTGCCCTCGGCCTTTGCATGATAAACCTTGAGTGCCTCGCGCAGGGACTGTCCCTTTTCCTGCATGCAGAAGGCAAGCACGGTGCTGTTGCCGCCGATGGCCGCAGATCTGGTCCCACTGTCGAAATCGTCGGCCATGACGATGCCGTCGCCGGAGGGCTGGTCGAGATGGACGTGGCTGTCGATACCACCGGGGAGCACGAAGAGGCCGGTGGCGTCGATGACGTCATCGGCGTCTGTCAGACCGGTCGCGAGCGCCACGATCCGGCCGTCCCTGATGCCGACGTCGCTGACGAAGGTATCGCTCGCTGTCACCACCGTTCCGTTGCGGATCACCGTATCGAAGCGCATCCCGTCCATCCTTTCGTGTTGGGCCTCAGCTGGCCTTTGCCATGCCCGCTTCCCCGGCCAGAATGCGGTCGAGAGCAGCCGTGAAGCGATCGACTTCCTCGATCGTGTTGTAATGCACCATGGAGACGCGCAGCATGCCGCCATGGTCGGTGAGGCCGAGATATTCGGCAAGCCGACGTGAATGGAAATCACCGAAGCGCATGGCGATCTTTTCCGCGTCCATCGCCTTGCAGAGGTCGGCCGCCTCGCGTCCATCGAAACGGAAGGCGATGGTCGGGACGCGCTGGCTCTCCCTGTTCACGGATTGGCCGACGATCATGCAGTCGTTGCGCGAGCGCAGATAGGTCAGCAGGCGTTCGGTGAGCGCGTCTTCCTGGACCGTGATCGCGCGATAAGCGGCTTCGATCTTCTGCCTGATTGAGCCGGTCTCACCGGCCTGTTCGCCGAGAGAGACCAGGTAGTCGACGATCCCGCAGGTCGAATAGGCGAGCTCGTAGTTCGGGTTACCGGGCTCGAGCTTGCCGGGGACTTTGTCGTGGCCGTAGAAGTAGTGATAGAGCGGGTCGAGCGCGAGGAGCAGGTCGTATTTGCCGTACATCAGCGCGTAATGCGGCCCATAGGTCTTGTAGAGGCTGAAGACATAGTAATCGACGTCGAAGGCCTTAACGTCGACGGCGCGATGCGGGGCATAGGCGACGGCATCGACGCAGATCTTGGCACCGCGAGCATGGACGAAATCGGCGATCTCGCGGATCGGATTGATCGAGCCCAAGAGGTTCGAGCAATGGGTGACACAGACCAGCTTGGTTTTTTGGGTCATGAGGGCGCCGAGATCGGCAAGGTCGAGCGTCAGGGTCTCCTTGTTGAGCGGCCAGATCTTCAGCACCACGCCGCGTTCCTGCAGGCGATCCCAGGGACCGATATTGGATTCATGGTCGGAGACCGTGATGATGATCTCGTCACCCGGCGACAGCTGGCTGTGCATGGCGCGCGCCAGGTTCTGCAGGAGTGCCGTCGTCGAATTGCCGAAGACGATTTCTTCGGGGCGGTTGGCATTCACGAGATGCATGGCGGCCGTGCGGGCCTCGTAAAGGGCTGCCGCTGCCGCTTGCGAGACCTCGTAGGATCCGCCGATCTGGACATTCTTTTCATAGAGGAACGTGTTCATGCGTTCGACAGCGCCTTTGAGGATCTGCGATCCACCGGCATTGTCGAAGAAGGTCCATCCGCGGGAAAGCCCCGGGAACTGGCTTCGCACGTAATCGAGATCGAGCGCCTTCTGGTCTTGGGTCGCCATGGCGGGGTGTCCTCCAGTCTTGTTCTTGTTCAGTGGTTGAGGACTGCGCGCAGGAAGCCGCGCGTCCGTTCGTGTTTGGGGCTGTCGAAGATGTCTTCCGGCGGTCCGCTTTCGACCAGACGGCCGCCATCCATGAAGATCACCCGGTCGGCAACCTGACGGGCAAAGCCCATTTCATGCGTCACGACGATCATGGTGACGCCGGATCCCGCAAGCTTGCGCATCACGTCGAGCACTTCGCCGACCATTTCCGGATCGAGTGCCGATGTCGGCTCGTCGAAGAGCAGCACCCGCGGCTCCATGGCAAGCGCCCGGGCAATGGCAACCCGTTGCTGCTGACCGCCGGAGAGCTGTCCGGGAAACTTCTCCGCCTGCTCTGCAATCCCGACGCGGGCGAGAAGCTCGCGCGCCTTGCGCTCGGCTTCCTTTTCCGGTGTGCCGCGGACCCGCATGGGAGCGAGCATGACGTTTTTCAGAACCGTCATGTGGGGAAAGAGATTGAAGGACTGGAAGACCATGCCCACTTCGGCACGGACCTTGGCAAGGCTCGGGCCCGGCTCGACGGTGATGCCATCGACCGTGATGCGGCTTTCCGGCGCGAAGGCTTCCAGATGATTGATGCAGCGGATGAGCGTCGACTTGCCCGAACCCGAGGGGCCGATGACGCAGACGACTTCTCCCTCGGCGATGTCGAGGTCTATCCCATGCAGGACGGTGAAGGTGCCATAGGCCTTGGTGAGGCCGCGGATGGAGATGAGCGGCGCGTTTGTAGCAGTCATCAGCGTTTCCCCCGGCTGAAGTGTTTTTCAAGGCGCGAGACGACCGCGACCATGGGCCAGAGAAGGGCGATATAGATGAGGGCGGCACCGATCAGCGGTGTCGGATTGGCGGCAAGAGCCTGGGCCTGGGTGGCCTGCTTCAAGAGATCCGGCATGGCGACGACGGAGGCAAGGGCCGTGTCCTTCATGACGTTGATGCAGTTGTTCGTCAGTGGCGGAATGACGATGCGGATTGCCTGGGGCAGGATCACGTCCACCATGGTGTGGCGGTTGGAAAGGCCAAGCGCTGCAGACGCCTCGAATTGTCCGTGCGGGATGGCTTCGATGCCGGCGCGGAAGATTTCTGCCGTATAGGCCGCCGAGACCAGCGAGAGCGCCGTAACAGCCGACAGGAAGGGCGAGAGGCGAATGCCGACAAAGGGAAGCGCATAGTAAACGACGATCAAAAGCACCAGCAGGGGGATCGAGCGGAAGATGTCGATATAGATCCGGATGAGGAGCTTGATGAAGGCAGGCGCATAGAGGCGGGTGACCGCGAGAAAGAGACCGCCCGCCAGGCCGACGAGAATGCTGGTGACGCCGATCTGCAGGGTGACCACGAGACCCCAGAGAAGAGCCGGAAGGCTGTTCATGAGGACGTCGAGGTTGAAGAAGGTATTGATGAGTGTCATGCCGGACCGGCTCCCATGGCAGGCCGGCGGAACTCTTGCGCTCCGCCGGTTTGCGTTTCGAGCTTACATGGCCTTGGGCATGTCGAGGACGGTGACGGTCGAGGTCGTGTCCTCAGCCTTGGCGCCGAACCAGGTCTCGTGCAGCTTTGCGATGAAGCCTTCCTGCTTCAGCGTGGTGATGACGGTGTTCACCTCGGCTGCGAGTGGATCATCCTTGTTGAACATGATCGAGTATTTTTCGCCGGTCGGAATACGCTCGACCACCTTCAATTCCGGCTTGCCCTTGACGTAGTAGAGAAGGGCCGGGATGTCGGAGATGTAGCCGTCGATGCGGCCGGCGACCAGATCGAGCATGGCCGGCTGGAGGCCTTCGAAGCGGCGGATCTCGCCAAGCTTGTACTCGCCCTTGTTGGCTTCGGCCCACATGTCGCCGGTCGAGCCGGTGTCGACGCCGACAACCTTGTCGCCCATGTCCTTCAGACCCGTGATGCCGGAGGCGGCAGTGACCGTCAGCGACTGGTCGCTGTCATAATAGGGCTGGGCGAAGGAGACCGATTCGAGACGTTTCTCGGTGATGGTGATCGAGGAAATCGCCATGTTGATGCGGCCCGACTGAACGGCCGGGAAGAGGCCGTTGAAGGGCGTATTGACGAATTCGACCGTCTTGCCGAGCCGCTTGGCGATTTCGTTGACGAGGTCGACCTCGAAGCCGGTCACCTTGCCGCTGGCGTCTTCGAATTCCCATGGGACATTGCCGATATTGGCACCGACCGTCAGGTCGGCGGCATGGGCGCTGGTCGAAAATGCGGCGAGCAGCCCGGCAAAGAGCGTCGCCTTGAATGTCGTGGAGCGTGTCATGAGAGTTCCCCTTGTTTTTTGAACGTGACTCAATCTACATTGGTCTAACTGGTCAGACCAGTCAGGCCAAACAAGCATGCTGCTTTCCGCTTGGCAAGGGGCGGCCGGAAAAAATACACTTGCCGCTTCGAGACAGGCCGCCGGGGAAGGGACCGCATGTTCAACAAGACGCTCGTGCCGCAATCGGTGGCACGCGAGATCCAGGGCATGATCCAGTCCGGGCAGTTGAAGCCGGGCGAAAAAATCCCGTCACAGCGGGAGTTTTCCCAAAAATTCGGGATCAGTCGGGCATCCCTGCGTGAGGCGCTTCTGACGCTGGAAACCTTAGGTCTCCTGAAGACGGAGGCGGGCAGGGGGACCTTTGTCGCAGTCCCCTCGGTCTCCGATGCAGGCGTCAGCGGGCATATGGCGCCCTGGCGCTATTCGGACAGGTATTCCGTCTTCGACGTCTTCCAGACGCGCATCCTCCTGGAGGGGGAAATCGCCAGGCTGTCGGCCGGGCGCCTCACGCAATTGCAACTCGACAAGATGGAGCGGGCGACGCAGACGATGGAGGACTGCTGGGCGAACCAGGATCTGCTGGCCAATGTCGAGGCGGATCTGGAATTCCATGGCGTCATCGTCTCCGCCTGCTCCAATGCCATGTTGAAGGCGCTCTATCAGACCGTGCGCGATCAGGTGACCGAGACGCAACGTCAGCCAATCCCGATCACCGATCCCGAGCGCATGCGCGAATCGATCGGCGAACACCGCAAGATCATCGCGGCCCTCAGCGCCAATGACGGGTTGCGGGCAAAGCACGAAATGGAAACCCACATCCGCAACACCGCCCGCTGCGCCGGACTGGAGCCATAAGACGGGTCTGTGGGGCGAGCAGCCGGAATGGCGGCTGCGGGGTCTGTCGCGATTTCCTCGACACACTTAGCTGAACGGCTGGCTGCGGCTGCATCGAGTTCCTCTACCCTTCGTGTCTGACAGGTCCTGAAGAAGCGCGTTCACGGTAACGCTGTCTGTGGCGACTCCCGCAGCAACTGTTTTCGACCAGCCGATGAGGGCCGGGCGCATGCCGGTTGAGAGTTCCGAGCGTGTGGGATCAATCGGCTGATGATGCCGATAGACGAGGCTGGATGGGCCTCCCAATCCAGTCTTGCTTGAAACATTCCAAATGTGATGATTAGCTTAAGCATTGCTGCCGGGAGGGCAGGCGATAAACGTCTTTGGGGCAACATTGGGAGGTAATTCATGGATCGTCGTAGCTTTATCCGCAATGCGGGCACAGCCGGTGCGGGCGTCGCCGCGTCTGCCGTTTTTGCGGCACCCGCCATCGCGCAGGAAAACCCGAAAATCACCTGGCGGCTGACATCATCTTTTCCGAAGGCACTGGACACGATCTTTGGTGCAGCAAGCGATGTGGCCGAACGCGTCAAGGCGGCCACCAACGGCAACTTCGAGATCCAGGTTTTTTCGGCCGGCGAGATTGTGCCGGGGCTTCAGGCCAACGACGCGGTCGCTGCCGGTACCGTCGAAATGGCTCACACCGCCAACTACTATTATTGGGGCAAGGACCCGACCTATGCGCTGGCCACAGCCGTTCCCTTTGGTCTCAATGCGCGCCTGCAGAACGCCTGGTTCTATCAGGGTGGCGGCAACGAACTGCTGAATGAGTTCTTCGCCACCCAAAACCTGTACGGCCTGCCAGCCGGCAATACCGGTGCGCAGATGGGGGGCTGGTTCCGCAAAGAGATCAATACGGTCGACGACCTCAAGGGCTTGAAGATGCGGATTGGAGGCTTCGCCGGCAAGGTTGTCGAAAAGCTCGGGGTCGTGCCGCAGCAGATCGCGGGTGGCGACATTTACCCGGCGCTCGAGAAGGGCACGATCGACGCCACCGAATGGGTCGGGCCCTATGACGATCAGAAGCTCGGCTTCTTCAAGGTTGCGCAGTACTACTACTATCCGGGCTGGTGGGAAGGGGGCGCAGCACTCCATGCCATGGTCAATCTGGAGAAGTGGAACAGCCTTCCCCCGCATTATCAGGCGATCCTGCAGGACGCCTGTGCCTTCGCCAATGCCAATATGCTGGCGAAATACGACGTCAAGAACCCGGCTTCCGTGAAGGAACTGGCGGCGTCTGGCGCCGTTTTGCGCCCGTTCAGCCAAGAAATCATGATGGCTTGCTACGAGGCGGCGCTGTCCACCTATGCCGAGATCAATGCGTCGAACGAGAGTTTCAAGAAGATCTACGACAGCCAGCTGGCATTCAAGAAGGAGGGTTATCTCTGGATGCAGCTGCCGGATTACACCTTCGACACTTTCATGATGATGCAGCAGCGGGCAAACAACCTTTGACGGATGGTTAGCCTGAACGGTGTTGGCCCCCTGATGGGGGCCAATTCTTGCTCCAAGACGGTACCGGGCCGGCGTTGATGAGCAGGACTTCCGAGGACCTTCGGCCGGAGTTGAACCGGCTGCCAACGCTAATGCGGCTTACGAGGCGCCTTCTGACCAAGGGGTGCTCTTGGGCGGCTCGTATTCGTGTCCGCCATTGGCTGTGCCGGAGCAGCCGGAGAGAACCAGCAGCAGTATTACGGTGATCGTGCGCATATGCTTTTGCCTTCAGTTTTGGCGTCACCGTTGCAGTGATGTCTTAAGGAATTGCGAAGGAGCGCCTGCTTTGCATGGTGGCCGGTCATGGACCGGGCCGTTACCTCATGCCTCAGCCTTGGGCGCCGCGGACTTGAGCTGCGCTTCGCATTGGTTCGCCTCGTTGAGCTTCTTCGCCAGCCAGTCGACGAAAACCCGCACCTTGTTGCTCAAATGGCGTGTCTGTGGATAGACGATGTAGAGCGGGACGGGATCCCGCGGCCAGTCCGGCAAGATTTCAACGAGTTCGCCGCGATCCACATAGTCCCGGACAGTGAAGGCGATGGCCTGGGCGACGCCGATGCCGGCAACGGCTGCGGCCATGTAGCTCCTGAATTCATTCACCGAGATCACATAATCCAGCCTGACTTCGACCTCTTCGTCTTCTTTGCGAAACTGCAGCGGGAAGACACGGCCTTCGTAGGCTTTCATGTAGCCGACGCCGAAGTGCCCGTTTTCGAGATCGCGCGGATGGCGGGGGAACCCCATCCGCTCGAGGTAGATCGGCGAGGCATAGGTGCGCAGTTCTAGGTCTGCCACTTTCCGGGCCACAAGCGACTGGTCTGTTGGGGTGCCCGCCCGCAAGGCGCAGTCGATATTCTCGGCGACGTAGTCAACGATCCGGTCGCCAATATCGAATTCGAGCTGGATTTTCGGATAGCGCGTGTGGAAGTCGCACAGGGCCGGCATGATGATGCGATCGGCAAAGGCACCAGACAGAGCAACTCTGACCTTGCCTGATGGCTGTGCCTGCGAGCTGGAGAGACTTCCATCGAGCTCGTCCAGCTCCGATAGAATACGCGCCGCGCGTTCGTAGTAGAGCGCCCCATCGGTCGTCACCACCACTTTGCGGGTGGTCCGGTTCAAGAGCTTGGTCGCCAGATGCGCCTCCAGAGCCTGAACCGCAGTGGTGACGGTGGTCTTCGGCATCTTGAGCGAGTGGGCCGCCTTGGAGAAGTTGCCGGTCTCCACCACTCTCGTGAACACCCGCATGGCCGATAGCTGATCCATTATACGCCTTAGCTCAATAAGAGGGTTATTATTCAAAATTCCGGAACAGAGCTCTCGGATTTGCAAGGCTTGTGCCGCTTCGGTGGATAATAATATAAAGACCCAACAAGCGGAAGCTGAATTCAGCAGATGACCACGGAATAGCATGAGCAAGGAATGGCAGAGCGGAGAGGACGGAGAGATACGGTTTCCCTTGCCGTTCCGCGTCTATGACGGGACTGGCAAAGGAAAGCGCCGGCCGCTCGTTTTGTACTTTTCCGGCAATGCGTTCGGTGCAGCTCCACCGCGTCTGGGGGATGCACCGGCCGCAGCGGCCATGGCAGAAGCCGGCGCCCTGGTCGTGGAAGCCGATTTCGGCGGGCCGACGCGCAACCTGTTTCCAGGAGCGCTGGAAAAGGCTTTCGAGGCGTTGAAGCATTTGTTTGCCAAGCGCAAGCGCTTTGCCAACCTGCATTCTCCGGTGCTGGTTGCCGGAGATGAGGCGGGCGGAAACCTCGCTGCGAGCCTCGCTCTGAAGGCGCGTGATGCCATGCCGGGAGAGCTCGCGGGGCAGGTTCTTCTGTCTCCCATGCTCGATCCCCGCATGGTGACAATGTCCTTTCGCACGGCCGATGCGATCGGGCTTCAACAGCGCTGGTCGGACGGCTGGGACCATTATCTGGCCCAGGCGAGCGACGGCCAGCATCCCTATGCTGCCCCGTGTCTGTGCTCGCGGCTGATGGGAGCGGCTCCGGCCCTGGTCGTGACGTCGGATGACGATCCGCTGCGCGACGAGGCCCTGGATTATGCGGCACGTCTGCAGTCGTCAGGCGTGTCCGTGAAGACCAGAATATTGCCCGACCATCTCGGATGGACAGGGCTTTACCATGGTCGAGACGGCGAATGGCATTCGCAGATTTCGACGGAGTTTTCGCAGTTCCTGCAGGAACTGCCGCACTGACGGCGGGCTCCCAACCCGCTTCCACCACATAGCGGTTCCAGGCGAACCGAAGGAGACGATCATGACCGCAAGGATCAGGAACGCGGCCCTATGGGGTTCCGCGATGGCGACAGCTTTGGCAATTGCCGGCGTCGTCTATTTCGAACCAACCTGGGATGCGCAAGCTGCATCGACGGAAACCGCAACCGCACCACCGGCCGTGCCTGTCACGGTCGCGACAGTCCAACCTCGACCGGTGCAGGTTTGGCGTGAGGTTTCCGGCCGCTTCGAGGCCGTCGATCGGGTCGAAATCCGCTCGCGCGTCGCAGGCGCGATCCAAGCCGTCCATTTCCGCGAGGGCGGGCATGTCAGCCAGGGTGACCTGCTCTTTTCGATCGATCCTGAGCCCTATCGCGCCGTGGTCGACCAGGCACGCGGCGCGGTGGCATCCTCCGAAGCTCGGCTGGTGCTTGCCGAGACGGAACTCGAACGCGGCAACGCGCTGCTTGAACGCAACACGATTTCTCAAAGCGAAGTCGCCCAGCGCAAGAGCACGAAAGCGTCGACCGAAGCCGAGCTGCAGTCCGCCAAGGCGGCCTTGAAGCTTGCCGAACTCGATCTCGCCTATACCGAAATCCGTGCGCCGATTGCAGGCCGCATCGGGACCTTGGATGTCACCGTCGGCAATCTGGTGGCTGCCGGCCCCTCTTCGCCCTCCTTGGTGACGCTCGTCTCGGTCGACCCGATCTATGCAAGCTTCACGATTGCCGAAGACCATCTGCGCGACGTCCTGTCGACCCTGCCGGCCAATGACGCAGGCCTGCTGCTTGAGCAGATCCCGGTCGAAGTCGAGGCGGCAGCGGGAAGCCCTCCCATTCCCGGTCGGCTGCAGCTGATCAACAACGAGATTGACGCTGCGACGGGGACGATCCGCGTGCGTGCCGTCTTCGACAATCCGGATGGCCGCCTCATTCCCGGACAGTTCGCGCGCATCAGGCTCGGCCAGGCGAAGGCGCAAGACCGCATGACGATCTCCGAACGCGCTGTCGGGACCGATCAGGACAAGAAATTCGTCTTCGTCGTCGCCCCCGACAATACGGTCAGCTATCGGCAGATCGAGCTTGGCGCTGCGGTTGATGGCCAACGGATCGTGGAAACCGGCCTTGAGGCTGGAGACCGGATCGTGGTGAGCGGCCTGCAGCGCATTCGCCCCGGCGCCGTGGTCGCGCCGCAGGAACAGACAGCTCTCAAGAATTGATCAGCCAGGTGGCAAACGAAGAGTTTTGACGTCTTCGTCAGAGCGCTTCGCCACCACCCAGCACCCTTATCGAAATTCGCCCCTCCCGTGATGCCGATCGCGGGATCGCTCCCCCTTTGTCCGCCTTATGGGTCCTCAGATGAATTTCTCCCGCTTCTTTGTCGATCGGCCGGTCTTTGCCGGCGTGCTTTCGATCCTCATCCTCGTCGCCGGCCTCATCGGTCTGCGCGCACTTCCGATCTCCGAATATCCGGAGGTCGTGCCGCCATCCGTGGTGGTCCGTGCGGTCTATCCGGGCGCCAACCCCACCGTTATCGCCCAAACCGTGGCGACGCCGCTCGAAGAGCAGATCAATGGCGTGGAGGACATGCTCTACATGTCGAGCCAGGCCACGTCCGACGGCGTGCTCACCCTGACCGTCACCTTCCGCCTCGGGACGGATCCGGACAAGGCGCAGCAGCTCGTTCAAAACCGCGTTGCGCAGGCAGAGCCACGGCTGCCGGCTGAGGTGCGGGCGCTCGGCGTCACGACGGTCAAGAGTTCGCCTGACCTGATGATGGTGGTGCATCTTGTCTCCACCGGTGATCGCTATGACCTCACCTATTTGCGCAATTATGCCACGCTCAACATCAAGGACCGCCTGGCACGCATCGAAGGCGTGGGCCAGGTCCAGATCTTCGGCGCGGGCGACTATTCGATGCGCATCTGGCTCGACCCGCAAAAGGTGGCCGAGCACGGACTGGCGGCCAGCGACATAACGAATGCCATTGCCCAGCAGAACGTCCAGGCGGCCGCCGGCACGATCGGCGCTTCGCCCTCGCCACAAGGGGTCGACCTTCAGCTGAACATCAATGCGCGCGGTCGCCTTCAGTCGCCGGAAGAATTCGGCGCGATCGTCGTCAAGGCGGGCCCGAACGGCGAAATCACCCGTCTTGCCGATGTTGCGCGCATCGAGCTCGGGGCCGCAGAATACTCACTCCGCTCGCTTCTCGACGGCGAACCGGCCGTCGCCATTCCGATCTTCCAGGCTCCGGGCTCCAACGCGATCGCTATCTCCGATGCCGTCCAGCAGACCATGGCCGACCTGCAGCAGGCCATGCCGGAAGGTGTTCGCTTCGAGATCGTCTACGACACCACCGGATTCGTTCGTGCTTCGATCGACAAGGTCGTCGACACCCTTCTCGAGGCGATTGCCCTTGTCGTGCTCGTCGTGATCCTCTTCCTCCAGACCTGGCGTGCCTCGATCATTCCGCTGATCGCCGTCCCGGTCTCGATCATCGGCACCTTTGCGGTCATGTACGCGTTCGGCTTTTCGATCAATGCGCTGACGCTGTTCGGCCTCGTGCTGGCAATCGGCATCGTGGTTGATGACGCGATCGTCGTGGTCGAAAACGTCGAGCGCAACATCGAAAACGGTCTCTCGCCTCGCGAGGCGACCTATCGCGCGATGAAGGAAGTTTCCGGGCCGATCATCGCCATCGCTCTGGTGCTCGTCGCGGTCTTCGTGCCGCTTGCCTTCATCACCGGTCTCTCGGGACAGTTCTACCGTCAGTTTGCCCTGACGATTGCCATTTCGACGGTCATCTCGGCGATCAACTCCCTGACGCTTTCGCCGGCGCTCGCCGCCCTGCTCCTGAAGGACCATCACGCACCGAAGGATCGGCTGACCCGCGTGATGGACAGCCTGCTTGGCTGGTTCTTCCGCGGCTTCAACCGCGCCTTTGGCGCGGCGTCAAACGGCTACGGAAAGACGGTTGGTGGGCTGCTTGGCCGCAAGAGCCTGGTGATGGTGATCTATCTCGCGCTGGTCGCAGCTACCTATGGCATGTTCACCGGCGTGCCCGGGGGCTTCGTTCCCCCCCAGGACAAGCAGTATCTCATCGGCTTTGCGCAATTGCCTGACGGGGCAACACTTGACCGCACGGAAGAGGTGATCCGTCAGATGAGCGACATCGCGCTCAAGGAACCCGGCGTGAAGAACGCGCTCGCCTTCCCGGGCCTGTCGATCAACGGCTTCACTATCGGCTCGAATGCCGGCATCGTCTTTGCGGTGCTCGACGATTTCGACGAGCGCAAGGATCCGTCCTTGTCGGGTGGGGCCATTGCCATGGCACTCAATCAGAAGTTCGCTGCCATCGACGGCGCCTTCATCGCCATGTTCCCGCCGCCGCCCGTCAATGGTCTCGGTTCGACCGGTGGCTTCAAGCTGCAGATCGAGGATCGCGCCGGTTTCGGCCACCAGACGCTGGACGAGACGACCAAGGCAGTTCTTGCCAAGGCTTATCAGACGCCGGAACTGGCCGGCATCTTCTCGAGCTTCCAGATCAACGTGCCGCAGCTCTTCGCCGATCTCGACCGGGTGAAGGCCCAGCAGCTCGGCGTGTCGGTGACGGACGTCTTCCAGACCTTGCAGATCTATCTGGGTTCGCTCTACGTCAACGACTTCAATGCGTTCGGCCGCACCTACAGTGTGCGCGTTCAGGCGGATGCGCAATATCGCGCTCAGCCGGAAGACATCGGTCAGCTGAGGGTGCGTTCGGCAAGCGGCGAGATGATCCCGCTCTCGGCCCTGCTCAAGGTCGAAACCTCGACCGGCCCGGAACGCACCACGCGCTACAACGGCTTCCTCGCTGCGGACATCAATGGTGGTCCCGCACCCGGGTTTTCCTCGGGGCAGGCGCAGGCGGCGATGGAAAAGATCCTCAAGGAAACCATGCCAGCCGGCATCGATTTCGAATGGACGGATCTGACCTATCAGCAGATCCTGGCGGGCAATTCGAGTATCGTCGTCTTCCCGCTTGCCCTGCTGCTCGTCTATCTCGTTCTGGCCGCGCAGTATGAAAGCCTGACCCTGCCACTCTCGATCATCATGATCGTGCCCATGGGCGTGCTCGCCGCATTGGTCGGTGTCTGGTACACGGGCGGAGACAACAACATCTTCACCCAGATCGGGCTTGTCGTGCTGGTAGGGCTTTCAGCGAAGAACGCGATCCTAATCGTCGAATTTGCGCGCGAACTCGAGTTCGAGGGCCGCACGCCGTTTCAGGCCGCGGTCGAGGCGAGCCGCCTGCGCCTTCGGCCCATCCTGATGACGTCGATGGCCTTCATCATGGGCGTCATCCCGCTCGTCGTTTCGACCGGCGCTGGTGCGGAGATGCGCTCCGCCATGGGCGTCGCCGTGTTCTCCGGCATGATCGGCGTCACCCTGTTCGGCATCTTCATGACGCCGGTCTTCTACCTCCTGGCCCGGTTGCTTGCCGGAAACCGGCCCCTGCGTCAGCACGGAAACGAAGACATCGTGCACATGACCGCGGCGGAATGAGGCTCTCGCCCGAGGTATAGGTCCGGCCCTGCGCCACAGTGAGCGCAGGGCCGGACTGATGGCTCATGCTTGCCTGCGTCACTCCCGCCAGAGCACCCTCACGGCCAACGTCGCAGCAGAGGTGCGCTTCTCGACCGCAAGCTTATTGAAGATCTGTTCCATATGTTTGTTCACTGTGCGCGGCGACATCTCCAGGATATCGGCGATTTCCTTGTTGGACTTGCCATGGGCCACCCAAAGAAGAACCTCCGCCTCGCGCAGGGTCAGGCCGAAGGCTCTTGCCAGCTGCTCCTCGTCGGCGCCGCGGTGGCGGTCGACCAGCCGCAGCAGGATTTCGTCGGTCTGGCCTTCTGTCAGGCGCCGGAACTCGATGTCGTGACCGAGGCGGGAGTAATGGAAGATGTTGGGATTGCCGCCAATGTCGTTTCCTGCACCGTCGGCCAGCCAGGACAGGATCTCCAGCGGTAGATAGCTATTGGCATCGGCACGGATTCCGACCTTGGCCAAGAGATCCGATGCCTGGGGTGTCGACCAGCCAATCAAGCCGTTGGGGTCGCAGGCGACGATCCAGCGGCCGGTGGAATCGAGCGCATGGCGGGCTGAACGCGACCGTTTGGAATTGCTCAGATGGACGCGCATGCGGGCGAAAAGCTGATCGAGCAGGATCGGCTTGACGACAAAATCAACGCCTCCGGAGGCGAGCGCCTTCACCACATGCTCATTCTCGTTGAAGCCGGTCATGAAGATCACCGGCAGGTCTTCAAAACCTCGCGCCGCCTTGAGAATCCGGCAGGTTTCGAAACCATCCAGTCCCGGCATCATCGCGTCCATCAACACGATGTCCGGCACCTTGGAATTGGCCATGGAGATGGCGGACCGGCCGCTGCTCGAGGTGTGAACCTCAAGCCCCTCCAGGCTCAGGGCGTCCGATAGCATGGCGAGTGCCTCGCCGGAATCATCTACAATCAGAACGCGGCTGCCGTCGAAGGTGTCAGGCATGGTTCCTGGTATCCTCAATAATCGCCAGGAACTCGCGCATGCGGTAGTTCGTGGCCAGTTGGCGCATATGTCGGCAAAAACGCTCGGTACCGGGCATGGAGATCTCCAAGTCGTTCAGCATTGCTTCGATCGAGCGGACGAAGCCCGTCTGACCCAGCGTCCTGAGTTGCTGCAGCCGGCGCGCGTCGGGCAGTTCGTCGGGCGCGAACGATGGGCGCTGGGAAGTCTCCACATGAACCCCGTCATCCAGTATCCAGGTCAGCGGAATGAGTGTTGCCAGACGTTCGAACAGGCCTTCTAAGTTGAAAGGCTTGATCAGATAGGAATCGAACAGCGGCGCGTATTCCGGCCTGGTGCGCTCGGTGCCGGCATCGGCAGACAGAATGAGTATCGGCAGGTCGCGGCCGTAACGCTGGCGGATGCGCCGAGCGACGTCCCAGCCGGACATGCTGGGCATCGCAAGGTCGAGAATGACGATATCCGGGCGGTGCAGGGCAAGGGTCGAGAGGCAGGCCGGTCCGTCGTTCACGGTGATCACCGAAAAGCCGAGCGGGGTCAAAACCTCCTCCATCAGCGCGCGCTGTGTGGCATCGTCATCGGCGATCAGGATTGTCCTGCGGCGCCCTTCGTAACCGGCTACAGCGAGCGCCGGTGCCGCCAGATCATCAGGTCTTTGAGCCTCCGACAGCATCAGGCGGATGGTGAACTGCGTGCCTTTGCCAGGCTGGCTTGTCAGCTTGAGGTCGCCGCCCATGATCTCGACCAGCAACCGGGTGATCGTCAGGCCGAGACCCGTGCCCGGTGGCTGGGTCTGGTCGACGGGTTGCTCGGCTCGCTCGAAGGGCAGGAAAATCCGCTCCAGATCCTGGGGCTTGATACCGACCCCTGTGTCCTCGATGTCGAACGTCGCGACCTGGCCGCGATAGGACAGCGTGAAGCAGACATGGCCCCAATGGGTGAACTTGATGGCGTTGGACAACAGGTTGATCAGGACCTGCCGCAGCCGTTTCTCGTCGGTATAGACATAGTCCGGAATGGGTGAGGTGGCACGAAACTCGAAACTGATGCCCTTTGCTTGCGCCTGCAGACTGAACATGTCCACGATCTGGTCCAGGAAGGGACCAAGTGCAATCTTGTGACGGTAGATCTCGAACTTGCCGGCTTCGATCTTGGAGATGTCGAGCAGACCCTCGATCATGTCGGCGAGGTGCTCGCCGCTGCGCTTTATCGTCCGGGCGGCATTGTGCACGAAGTTCGGCATGCCCTGCTGGCGCTCGAGAACCTGCGCATAGCCGAGGATCGCGGTTAGCGGTGTGCGCAGTTCGTGGCTCAGGCCCACGACGTATTTGCTTTTGGCAAGGTTCGCCGATTCCGCCGCCTCTTTGGCCTTTTGCAGCTGTCGGTCGGTTTCCTCATGGGCCCGGATCTCGTCCATCAGCAGTCTGGTATGGCGGCTGGCTTCTTCCTCGGCGAAGTCGCGGCTTTCCTGAGCCAGCACGAAGAGCCAGGTGACGATGCCGGCTAGGATGAAGAGGATGATGTAGAGTTTCCAGAGCTCGAAGCCGATCAGTTTGGCAGCATCCGGATATTCGATCGTGCTCTGGAAGTGGATGAGCCAAAAGACACTGCCCATGAAGGCATTCACCACCGTGAAGAGCGCGATATAGCGCATCACGCTGCCATGGACCGCCTCGGCCATCCCGGCCGGCAGCCAAGCGCGGGCGACGGCCTTTGCCTGCTGACTGAAGCGTGCATCGGTTTTGCACAGGTCGTGGCAGCGTGCATCGAGAGAGCAGCAGAGCGAGCAGATCGGTCCCGAATAGGCCGGGCAGTGGGCCATGTCCTCCCGGTCGAAATTCAGCTCGCAGATCGAACATCCCGCATGGCCTGAAGCGTCCGCGTGAACGCTGCTGTTTCTTGCGATGTAATAGCGCCCGCCTGTGAGGCTCGCGATCAGCGGCACGAGCACGAAGGGCAGGGCAAGCGCGACATAGACATAGATCTTGCTCGCCAGTTCGCCGAGGAGGCCGCCATAGGCGGCGAAGGCGGCAAGTGCCGCGATCGTCATCGAGCCGAAACCGACCGGATTGATGTCGTAGAGATGGGCTCGCTTGAACTCGATGATAGGCGGCGACAGGCCGAAAGGCTTGGCGATCATCAGGTCGGCGGCGATGGAGGCAGTCCAGGCAATGGCGACGATGGAATAGAGGCCTAGCACCGTTTCCAATGCCTTGTAGATGCCGAATTCCATCAGTAGCAGGCCGATCAACACGTTGAACACGAGCCAGACGACGCGCCCCGGATGGCTGTGGGTCAGACGCGAAAAGAAGTTCGACCAGGCGATGGACCCGGCATAGGTATTCGTGACGTTGATCTTCACCTGGCAGATGACGACAAAAATGCCGGTGACGCCCAGCGCAAACTCTGGCGAGCCGAGCATCTGGCTGAACACGGTCAGATACATCTGCGTCGGATCGGAGGCATCCTCAAACGCAACGCCGTTTCGAAAGGCGTAGAAGGCCAGGAACGAACCCGCCAGGATCTTCAGCCCGCCGATGACGATCCAGCCGGGGCCCGCGCTCAACAGCGCGAGCCACCACCGTACCCTGTTTTGAGCTGTCTTGCGCGGCAGGAAGCGCAGATAGTCGACCTGTTCGCCGATCTGTGCCGCGAGCGAAAATACCACGGCCGAGCAGAGACCGAAGAGCGCGACATCGAAGCCATGGTCGACCGGGCCAATGAGACCGGTATAGCCGGTCCAGTCGCGCACCGGTTCAAGCCCCTGGGCAGCGATGAAGACAAAGGGGGCAAGCTGCAGCACCACCCAGAAAGGCTGCGACCATGCCTGGAACCGGCTGATGAAGGTCACGCCGTGGGTGACGAGGGGAACGATGGCGACCGCGCTGACGATATAGCCGATCGTCAGCGGCAGTCCCGTGATCAATTCCAGCGCCTTGGCGATGATCGCCGCCTCGATGGCAAAGAAGAGGAAGGTGAAGCAGGCATAGATCAATGAGGTCACGGTGGAGCCGAGATAACCGAAACCGGCACCGCGGGTCAGAAGATCGATATCCACCCCGTAGCGGGCGGCGCTGTAGGCAATCGGGATGCCGATGACCAGCATGACCGAGCATGCGACCAGGATTGCTAGCGTTGCATTGGTGAAGCCGTAGCTCAAGGTGATGGCCCCACCGATCGCTTCCAGCGCCAGGAAGGAGATCGCACCCAGCGCCGTGTTGGCGATCCGACCCGGCGAGAAACGACGCACCTCGTGCGCGGTGAAGCGCAGGGCGTAGTCCTCCAACGTCTGGTTGGCGACCCACCTGTTGTAGGTCCGCCGAATTCTGGGAATCCGTTCGGCCTGGTTCAATTCATCCCCCTGCGACCGGCGAGGCGGCCTGCCGCGCGCTATGCCCCTGCTTTGGGAGGCAATTCTCGTACCATTCGGGGAAATCGCGATTTCCGATCCTGACGCCAGGCCTTGCGGGCCAAATGAACCGATGACGCAGGCTCGTGTTTTTCCTTGGTTTCCCGAACGGATTGCCTCTGTTGAAGGGAACCATAGGGGACAAAGACCCGGGTGGGTATACGTCAAACGCTCCATTGTTGCGTTGCACAAATTGCGACGAATTTACCGCCAGTTGGCCGGTTCAATTGCTGCCAGCCCCCGCCGCAACCTCCTAGAACGATGAAGAGGCACGCCATGTCTGACGACCCCAAGAAACCACAGATGAGCATCAGTCGCCGAGCCCTGCTTGCGGGGGTGGCATCGATCCCGCTGCTGGCCGCCCTGAACACACCGCTGCTTGCACAGGACACGTCCACTGCGGCGATCAATACGACTGGTCTTGCCGTGACCGACGACACGGTGAAAGTCGGCATCCTGCATTCCGTCACCGGCACCATGGCTATTTCCGAAACCGGTTCCGTGCAGGCCGAGAAGCTCGCCATCGAGCAGATCAATGCCAGCGGCGGCATTCTCGGCCGCAAGATCGAGGTGATCCAGGAAGACGGAGGCTCCGACTGGCCGACCTTTGCCGAAAAGGCGAAGAAGCTGCTTGTCGAGGACAAGGTCGCTGCCGTTTTCGGCTGCTGGACCTCGGCTTCGCGCAAGGCCGTTCTGCCGGTCTTCGAGCAGTATAACGGCATGCTCTACTACCCGACCTTCTACGAAGGGCTCGAGCAGTCGCCGAACGTCATCTACACCGGTCAGGAAGCGACCCAGCAGATTCTCGCCGGCATCGACTGGGTGGTGAAGGAGAAGGGTGCGAAGAGCTTCTATCTGCTCGGCTCCGACTATATCTGGCCGCGCACGTCCAACAAGATCGCCCGCAAGCACATCGAGAAGCTCGGCCTCGAAGTCGTCGGCGAGGAATACTACCCGCTCGGCCATACCCAGTTCAACTCGGTGATCAACAAGATCAAGCTGAAGAAGCCTGACGTGATCTATGCGATCGTCGTCGGCGGTTCGAACGTCGCCTTCTACAAGCAGCTGAAGGCGGCCGGCATCGACATGACCAAGGAGAAGCCGCTGCTTCTCACGATTTCTGTCACCGAAGACGAAATCCTTGGCATCGGCGGGGAAAACATGGTTGGGGCCTATGCCGCCATGAAGTACTTCCAGAGCCTGCCGAACGACAACAACATGTCCTTCGTCACTGAATTCAAGAAGATGTGGGGCGACAATATCGTCATCGGCGACGTCACCCAAGCCGCCTATCTCGGCCCCTGGCTGTGGAAGGCCGCGGTGGAGAAGGCTGGCTCCTTCGACATCGACAAGGTGCGCGCCGCTTCGCCGGGCATCGAACTTTCCACGGCACCGGAAGGCTATGTGAAGGTTCACGAGAACCACCACCTCTGGTCCAAGACCCGTATCGGACACGCCCGTGCCGACGGTCAGTACGACGTCGTCTACGAGACCACGGACCTGATGGAGCCCGATCCATTCCCGGAAGGCTATCAATAAGCCTCGTTCCCCGCCTGGAGGGCCGGCTTAGCCGGCCCCTTTTTCCCGAACGTCTTTCGAGGACATGCGAGGTGACGCAATGATCGGTGACTATACCTACAGCGAATTCTTCTCGATCCTGGCCATGCAGGGCTTTGCAGGGCTGATCCTGTTTTCCGTCTTCGTGCTGATGGCACTCGGTCTTGCCATCATCTTTGGACAGATGGGGGTCATCAACATGGCGCATGGGGAGTTCATGATCCTCGGCGCCTATGTCACCTATCTCGTCTCCACCCTAGTGACGACCTATCTGCCCGGGCTCTTCCCTTTCTATTTCTTCGTTGCCATGGCACTTGCCTTCGCAGCCTCGTTTTCGCTCGGCGTTTTCGTCGAATGGGCGCTGATCCGTCATCTCTATCGTCGACCGCTCGACACGCTGCTGGCCACCTGGGGCCTGTCGCTCGTGCTGCAGCAGCTCTATCGCTCGATCTTCGGCGCCCGCGAAGTCGGCGTAACCCTCCCTGACTGGATGATGGGGTCCGTTGCCGTCAGCGATACGATCGAGGTGCCGCTCAACGGCCTCTTCGTCATGGTGCTCACCCTGATCATCGCTGCCGGTGTCTATTTCCTCATGTATCGCTCGTCCTGGGGCAAGCGGGTGCGCGCGGTGGTGCAGAACCGCGTCATGGCCGGTGCCGTCGGCATCGATACCAAGAAGGTCGACCGCATGACCTTCGGGCTCGGCTGCGGCATCGCCGGCATTGCCGGTTCCGCCTTCACCATGATCGGCTCGACCGGGCCAACGGCGGGACAGCTCTACATTGTCGATACTTTCCTCGTGGTCGTCTTTGGCGGTGCGGGCAGTCTGATCGGCACCATCGCCTCGGCCTTCACCATCTCCCAGGCCCAGTCGACAATGGAATTCTTCCTTAGCGGCTCCATGGCCAAGGTTCTGACCCTGCTCACCGTCGTCGGGATCCTGATGCTGCGACCGCAAGGCCTCTTCTCCCTCAACATCCGCCGCTAAGGAGATCTCCCATGCCTGCTGTCGGCTTTCTCTTCTCCCGCAAGGAATGGCTCTACTTCGCCATCCTGGCCGCGCTGCTGCTCATTGTCCTGCCTCTCGGGCTGGACATCTTCCGGCTCAATCTGATCGGCAAGTATCTGACCTATGCCTTCGTTGCCATCGGCCTCGTCCTGCTGTGGGGCAATGGCGGCATCCTCAGCCTGGGCCAGGGGATCTTCTTCGGTCTCGGTGGCTACTGCATGGCGATGTTCCTCAAGCTTGAGGCCTCCACGCCCGAAGCGACGAAGATCCAGTCGACGCCAGGCATTCCCGACTTCATGGACTGGAACCAGATCACTGTACTGCCGTCGTGGTGGGCGCCCTTCTATTCCTTCTCCTTCACGCTTGCCGCGATCCTTCTCGTCCCGTCGATTTTCGCCTTCATCATTGGTTCGGCCATGTTCAAGCGGCGCGTCGGTGGGGTCTATTTCGCCATCATCACCCAGGCCGTTGCCGCGATCCTTACCATCCTGATCATCGGCCAGCAGGGTTATACCGGCGGTGTCAACGGGATCACCGATCTCAGGACCTTGCTCGGCTGGGATATCCGTACCGACGAGGCCAAGCTGATCCTCTACTTCGTCAACGCCGTGCTTTTGATCGGTGTGCTCCTCCTCGCCCAGGCGGTCCGCATCTCGAAATTCGGCCGGTTGCTGATCGCCATGCGGGATCGCGAGGACCGGGTTCGATTCTCCGGATATGACGTCGCCAATTTCAAGATCTTCATCTTCTGCCTTGCCGCTGCGATGTCTGCCATAGGTGGTGCGATGTTCACGCTGCAGGTCGGCTTCATGTCGCCGTCCTTCGTGGGGATCGTGCCATCCATCGAGATGGTGATCTTTGCGGCCGTCGGCGGACGCCTGTCGCTGTTCGGGGCGATCTACGGCGCGCTTCTCGTCAATGCCGCCAAGACAACCTTTTCCGAGAGTTTCCCCGAACTCTGGCTGTTTGCCATGGGCGGCCTCTTCATCGCTGTCGTCATGGCCTTCCCCTACGGCCTTGCCGGTGTGGTCAAGGACTATGTCGAGCCGTTCGTTACACGCCGGCTACCCGGTTTCCTGAAACGCGCGCCGCTGACGCAGCCGCAAGCGGCCGAATGATGGAGGCGAGCATGCAAGTTGTTTCTCAACCCGCGAAAGACTTCATCCTCAGCATCGACGCCCTCACCGTGTCCTTTGACGGCTTCAAGGCGGTGAATGACCTCTCGCTCTATGTCGACGAGAACGAGATCCGCGTGATCATCGGACCGAACGGGGCCGGCAAGACCACGGTGCTCGATCTCATCTGTGGGCGGACGAAGGCGACGTCCGGCTCCATCCGGTTCGACGGTCGGGAGCTCACCCGTATGCGCGAGCACGAGATCGTGCATGCAGGCGTTGGTCGCAAGTTCCAGAACCCGTCGATCTACGAGGATCTCACCGTCTTCGAAAATCTCGAACTTTCCTTTCCCCGCGGCCGCTCCGTTTTCGGGGCGCTCACCTTTCGCAGGGACAAGGAGGTCATCGAGCGGGTCGAGGAAGTGGCCGAACTGATTTTCCTCAAGGATCATCTGAACACCGACGCGGCAATCCTCAGTCATGGGCAGAAGCAATGGCTGGAGATCGGCATGCTGTTGATCCAGAAGCCGCGGCTTCTGATGCTCGACGAGCCGGTGGCCGGGATGAGCGTTGCCGAGCGCATCAAGACGGCGGAACTCCTCAACACGATCACGAAGAACCAATCGGTGATCGTCATCGAGCACGACATGAAGTTCGTCGAGGACATCGCCCACCGGGTCACCGTGCTGCACCAGGGCAAGGTGCTTTCGGAAGGCAGCATGGAGCGCGTCAAGAGCGATCCGCGGGTCGTCGAAGTCTATCTCGGTCACTAGGAGATCGTCATGTTGTCAGTCGAAAAACTGAAGGTCAGCTACGGCCAGAGCGAAGTCATTCACGGCCTGTCCTTCGACGTCAAACCCGCTGAGATCGTTGCGATCATGGGTCGCAACGGCATGGGCAAGACGACGCTTATGAAGTCGCTGATGGGGGTCGTTCCCTCCGCCGCGGGATCGATCCGGATCGGCGAGACACCGGTCGAGCGGCTCGAAAGCTACGAACGGGTGGCCAAAGGTCTCGCCTATGTGCCGCAGGGGCGGATGATCTTTTCAACGCTCACGGTCCAGGAAAACATCGAAACCGGGCTGACCGTGACCGGGGAGAAGACCGTGCCAGGGCAGATCTACGAGCTTTTTCCCGTGCTGCTCGAGATGAAGGGGCGGCGCGGTGGCAATCTCTCCGGCGGTCAGCAGCAACAGCTGGCGATCGCCCGCGCGCTGGCGTCCAAGCCGAAAGTGCTGCTGCTTGACGAGCCGACCGAAGGCATCCAGCCATCGATCATCAAGGAGATGGCGCGAACGCTCTGCCGGATCCGCGACGAGATCGGCCTTTCCATCGTCGTCTCCGAGCAGGTGTTGAGCTTTGCCCTCGACATGGCCGACCGGGTGCTGGTGATCGAAAAGGGCGAATTCGTCCATGAAGCCCCGCGCGCCGGCATCGATGAGGCCCGCGTCTCCAGCTTCCTCTCCGTCTGATCCCACCAAACCCAGCCGCTTCACATCCAAGGAAGGAGCCAAGCCATGCCCGATACCCTGATCAAGGTCGATCTCAGCGAGTCGCCCTATACCAACGAGAAGATCCACAACCGCTGGCACCCGGATATTCCGATGGCCTGCTGGGTCGAGCCGGGGGACGATTTCCTGGTCGAGACCTATGACTGGACCGGCGGCCAGATCAAGAATGACGACGATGCGGCCGATGTCCGCGATGTCGATCTGAGCCAGGTGCATTTCCTGTCGGGGCCGATCGGCGTCAAGGGGGCACAACCGGGCGACCTGCTGGTCGTCGACATCCTCGACATCGGTGCCTTCGACAACTCTCTCTGGGGCTTCAACGGCTTCTTCTCCAAGAAGAACGGCGGCGGATTCCTGACCGAGCACTTCCCCGAGGCACAGAAGTCGATCTGGGACTTCCATGGAATGTTCACCTCCTCGCGCCACGTGCCAGGCGTCAAATATGCCGGGCTTATCCATCCCGGTCTGATCGGCTGCCTGCCGGATCACAAGATGCTGGACATGTGGAACAGCCGCGAAAAGGCATTGTTCGATACCGATCCGTCGCGGGTACCTGCGCTGGCGGCGCTGCCGGATGGAGGAGCGACCGCCCATATGGGCAGCCTCAAAGGCGAGGCTCGCGACAAGGCTGCCGCAGAAGGCGCGCGCACCGTGCCTCCGCGCGAACATGGCGGCAATTGTGACATCAAGGACCTGTCGCGCGGTTCGAAGATCTATTTCCCGGTTTATGTCGACGGTGCCGGTCTTTCGATGGGCGACCTGCATTTCAGCCAGGGTGATGGCGAAATCACCTTCTGCGGCGCGATCGAAATGGCCGGCTGGCTGCATATCAAGGTTTCGCTGATCAAGGACGGAATGGCGAAATACGGGATCAAGAACCCGATCTTTCGGCCGTCGCCGATTACGCCGAAATATGACGATTACCTGATCTTCGAGGGAATTTCCGTCGATGAGAGCGGCAAGCAGCATTACCTCGACGTGCACATCGCCTATCGCCAGGCCTGCCTGAACGCCATCGAATACATGACGAAGTTTGGTTACAGCCGCGCTCAGGCCTACGCCATTCTCGGTACCGCCCCTGTCCAGGGTCATATTTCAGGTGTTGTCGACATTCCGAATGCCTGCGCCACACTCTGGCTGCCGCTCGACATCTTCGAATTCGACATGAAGCCGGGTGCGGACGGGCCGAAGAAGTTCCTCGACGGCAAGATCGACGTGCCGTTGGCTCGCGACCTTTAAGGCGCAGGCGCAGGGCGTGGAATTAGCTGCGTCCTGCGCATCGAAGCATATCCTGAGGAAAACCGATCATGCCCAATTACGATTACAACTGCCCGGACTGCGGCGGCTTCACCGAGAACCGGCCGATGGCGATGTCGGGCGACCCTTGCGACTGCCCGCAATGCGGGACGCCTTCGCCACGGGCCTTCTTCTCGACGCCCTTCTTTGCCTTGATGGACAAGGCGACGCGAACAGCGATCGGGACCAACGAGAAGGCAGCGCACGAACCCAAGACATCGAAATCCCTGGGACACGGTGCAGGCTGCAGTTGCTGCTCGGGTGCACCGAAAAAGTCGAAAACGGTGTACCGGGCTGATGGCGCCAAGGCTTTCCCTTCCGCACGCCCCTGGATGATCAGTCACTGAGGATTGATCCGCACGAGACTCGTGTTTTGGGGCCGGAGCGCATGGTCATGAAGGATGGCGAGGTGCGGACCGTCAACGGCGGTGCCGGTCTTCGATCTGCAAGGGTTCGACCGGGCCAGTTGGCAATGAACCACCTCCATGTCACGCAATTGACATGTCTTTGACCGCATGTGTTGTTGCCGCCTCCTTAAACGACCTTTCCTCGACCTTTCCTGGCTTCTACGGCTGCTGAGCCATACTCCAGGGCGGAACAAGACCAGGAGAACCTTGTAGCGCTGCTCCGACATTGCATTCGGGCGACAACGGGACCTCTATCTGCTAGTTGAGGTCTTGTTGTCGTGGCGAAGCGGTGTTTGGAGTGTCCAATTCGTGAAGATTGATCAGCGTATGACCCGAGCCATGAACCGGCGGCTCATACTCAACCTTCTTCGCCGTGAAGGACCGGCAAGCAGGGCTGATATCGCAACCGTGACCGGCCTGAGCCCGGCGGCCGTGACTTTTGTCGTCGCAGACCTGATTGCCGAAGGCTATCTGCGCGAAGGTGAGACACAGCCGGGGACAAGCGGCAGGCGACCGATACCGCTCGAGCTGAATTATGCCGGCCATTATGCAATCGGCATCAAGATGAACGTCGGGACGCTCGGATGTGTTTTGACTGACCTGTCGACATCGGTCCTCTCCAGCCTGACGGTCGAGTACAAGTCGTCCAAGCCGGAAGATGTGCTCGATGCCGCGGAGCAGGCCATTGTCCGACTACGACGCACGGCTCCGGATCTGCAGGGAAAGCTGATCGGCATTGGTTTCTCCATGCCGGCCACCGTCGACATCGAGCAGGCGATCTGCGTGCAGAGCCGACGTTTCCAGTGGGAAAACGTGCCCTTCGGCCGGATGTTGCAGCAGCGGGTCAATGCACCGGTCTGGATGGAAGACGATACGCTGGCCTTTGCCTTGGCCCAACACCTTTTCGGGCTTGGGCGGCATCATAAGATTTTCACGGCGCTTGCGCTTGGCGTTGGCATTGCCTGTGCGACAGTCAACGATGGCGTCATTCACCGAGGCGCCCATGGCCGGGCCGGGAAACTGGGGCATGTGACGCATGATCCCAACGGGCCTCTTTGTGAATGCGGCCGCCGAGGCTGTCTGCAGGCCTTCTACTCGGAGCCTGCGATTGTCGAGGCCTGGCGATCCGAGCGGGGCTTGCCAGCGGGCGTCGATCGATATGCGATGAAGGAAGCGGCAATCCAGGGCGATCCGGTTGCCCGGCGTATCCTTCAGGAGGCCGGCAAGGCGATCGGCTACCATCTGGCGGACGCCGTCAACATCATGGACCCGGAGGTCGTGATCGTGGGCGCGGAAGCCGTCAGTTTTGGCGATCTGCTCTTCGGGCCCATGCGCGAGAGCCTGGCGGCGCGATGTTATGATGAGCCGCCTGCGATCGTTCCGGATGAACGGGATGATTTCTGGAGCTCGGGAGCGGCCGCCCTTGCAACGCAGGCACTGTTCAATTTCGAAGCCAGTGGTAGTGGTCTGAAAGACGCGGAATAAAAAGAGGCGGTGAAACTGATGTTCCACCGCCAGTTGCTTGGGAGATTATGGGGTTCAATCGAGACTGATGATCAGGCAGCCATAGGCTTCGAGCTCTTGCTCCCCGGAGATGGCCCGGCCCGACAGCAAATCGAAACCGGACGGCAGGCCACGAACCATGGTCGGTGTTTCAAGCGTGTTCAGGACGAACAGAAGCTTCTGGTCTTCGGAGCTGCGCAAGGTTACTTCGATACCGGCCGGAAGATCGTTTAGGAGCGGGCTGACGCCGCGTGGTGAAAGAACCTGCTCCTCCAGGGCTTCAACCAGATCTGGGGTGAGATAGGTCGCAACATAAATGACCTCGCCCTTGCCAACCTTGCGGCGGGTAACGGCCGGTTCGCCTTCAAGGAAGCGGTTCGACCAGCGTGCAAGGATCTCTACGTCCGGCTTGATCTCGATCTGCTCGTAAAGGTGCTCGACTTCCAGTCGCCGTCCGGCAAAGTCCAGGGCATAGATCCGTTCCGCCGAAGAGGGGGCCGGACGATTGGGATTGTCATACAGCCCGGCCTGGGGTGTCATCCGCTGGAAGAGACCGTCTCCGTTCTTCGCGGTCAGACGACCGAATTCCACGACCTTGACGCCGCAGAGTTTCGCCAGCGCTCCGCCGGGCGCCTGTTCCCGGATGATGTGGTTGTTGATGTCGCGCGTGCCCGTCATCGCTCCGACGATGAGCGTGCCGCCCGCCTCTACGAAGGCCTCAAGCTTCGGGGTCCATTCCGGTTTCCACATCACCCAATGCGGCACGTAAAAGACTTTTAGCCGTGACAGGTCGTCTTCCGGATGCACGAAACCGCAAGCGATGCCGCGCCGATAGCAGTGAGCATGCAAAAGCGTGCCGTCGTCCTGCGGTGAGGGCAGGCCGATGGGATAGGTCTTGTGTGCCTCCTGATTGTCGAAATCAGCACCAGCGATGCCCACATCCATATGCACGGACGTTCCGAGCAGGCGATCCTTGATCTTGTGGATGTCGGAGGCGAATTGCTTGGCTTCCTGATAGCGCCGCCGCGGCACATCATCGTGGTCGATAATGCCCATCCAGTAGATTTCCGCACCGAAGTGGGCCGGACGCCAGCGGAAGAACATCAGGCCATCGGCGCCGCGTGCCACCGAAGACAAGGCCATGCGGCGCATCTCACCCGGTTCGGGATTCATCGTGGTGAAGGACGGCTGGCTGCCGAGACCCGACGCCTGTTCGGGCACCAGGAAGTTTCCGCTGTAGCTGCGGCAGAGATCGAGCTGCAGGGCCTGGGTCGCGGCATGGCCATTGGTCCGCCGGAACTCGTCATAGAGCATCGGATAGATGTCGAAACCGATGAAATCGAGATCCTGGCCGAATTCTGCGCGGAAATCGATGTCCTGCAGATTGCCGAGATTGTGGAAGATGAACCAGTCGGGATTGGTCGCCCGGAGGATCTCGACCTGGTCGCGCTGGAAGGCTGCGGTCGCCCAAGCCAGGAAGCGGTGGTAGTCCTGAACATGGCCAGGACTTGAGTAAGACGGTGCCATCGGGAACGGCAGGACCACCTGGTCGAAATTGTCGTAGGCCGTGGCCCAGAAATGGCCACCCCAGGCAAAATTCAAATCATTGATCGTCTGATAGCGATGGCGCAGATAGTTGCGGAACGCGAGCGCGGCGGAGTCGGAGAAGGATTCCGACACCGTTGTGTTCAACTCGTTGTCCGTCTGCCAGCCGATGACATGCGGATTGTCCTTGTAGTGCTCGGCCATGGCCGATGTGATCCGGCGACTGTGCTGCCGCAGGACCGGGCTCGTGGTGTCGCAATGCTGTCTTGAGCCATGGCTTGCCCGGCGGCCGTTGCGATCGACGCGCAGCACTTCCGGATAGTTCATCGTCAGCCAGCGCGGTGGGGTGGCGGTCGGGGTGCAAAGGATGGTCTTGATGCCGGCCTTGCCGAGCACCTCGATTGCGCGGTCGAAGAGGTCGAAGTCGAACTTGCCCTCGAAGGGTTCCCAGATGTGCCAGGCGAATTCGCCCATGCGCACCGCATTGAAGCCGGCTTCTTTCATCCGTTCGGCGTCGCGCTGCCAGTAGCTTTCGTCGACATGCTCGGGATAATGCGGAACGCCCAGCAGGAAGTCGTCGAGATTGATGGGGCGCCAGACGGAAAGTGGCGCGGGTTGGGTCCGTTTCATGGAAATGCTCCTGGTATTCAGATGGCTTGCAGCGGCTTGCGGGCGGCAAGGGTCTGCCCATCCGGGCCGAACAGATAGGCGTCGGCGATCTCGAAGCCGATCGTGACCGCGGCATCGCTGGCGAAGGGTACGATCTGCGGTAGCTGCACGGTGATGTTCTCGGTTCCGGTGTCAGACCCCGAAGTCTTCAAGGGAGAGGCGTCGGCATAGAACACGGTCTCGCGTCCGAGATGCTCGACCAGCCGGATACGGGCGGGAATGGTCACGCTCGACCCGCTATCTGTCGCCAGCTTCTCCGGTCGAACGCCGAGCGTGATCCTGTCTCCCGGAGAAAGACCCTGCGTGTCGACATGGTCGAGGCTGACGGGTGGGAGACCTTCAATGGTCGTGGTGACCGTATTCCCCGCGATATCGGCAACCGTTCCCTCGAAGAAATTCATGCGGGGCGCTCCGAGAAAGCCGGCGACGAAGAGGTTTTTCGGATTGGTGTAGAGTTCCAGCGGCGATCCGACCTGCTCGATCTCACCCTTGTTCAAGACGACGATCCGGGTCGCCATGGTCATGGCCTCGACCTGATCGTGGGTCACATAGATCATGGTCGAGCCCAGTCGGGCATGCAGCGTCGAAAGCTCCACGCGCATCTGTGTGCGCAGTGCTGCATCGAGATTCGACAACGGCTCATCGAACAGGAAGACTTCGGGAGAGCGGGTAATCGCACGGCCGATGGCGACGCGTTGCCGCTGGCCGCCAGACAGTTGTCTTGGGCGTTTGTCCAGTTGTTCGGTGATCCTGAGGATCTCCGCCGCGCGCTTGACCGCCGCATCGATCTCCGCCTGCGGGCGCTTCGCCATTCTCAGGCCAAAGCCCATGTTCTCGGCGACTGTCATATGCGGGTAGAGCGCATAGGACTGGAAAACCATCGCAATGCCACGGTCACCCGGTTCCTCGTGGGTGACGTCGCGTCCGCCGATCGAGAGCGTGCCGGATGTGACTGTCTCGAGGCCCGCGATCGTCTTCAGAAGTGTCGACTTTCCGCATCCGGAGGGGCCGACCATGACGATGAACTCGCCCTTGTCGATCGTGAGATTGATATCCTTCAGAGCGTGAAACTGTGCATAATGCTTCTGAAGGTTTTCGAGTTTGACGCTGCTCATTGGTCAGCCCCTTGCAAGTGTGTCGATGAAAGGCCGGGCGCAGTCGGTCATCCCTTGACGGCGCCCATTGTCAGGCCCGAAACGAAGTGCTTCTGCATCAGGAAGAACATCAGGACCGGTGGAATGGCGACGAAGATCGTGGCCGCAGAGACGATGTTCCACTGCGACACCCATTCGCCCTTGAGATTGGCAAGACCCGCGGTCACCGGCTTCACTGCGTCGCTCTGGGTCAGCACGATCGCCCAGAAGTAGTCGTTCCAGATGAAGGTGAAGGTGAGGATGGCGAGCGCGGCAAGGGCAGGCCGCACCAGCGGCACGACGATGTGGATCAGGATCTGCCAGGGCGAGGCGCCCTCTGCCCGGGCCGCCTGGAAGAGCTCCGCCGGCAGGGCCGCGATGAAGTTACGCATGAAGAGGGTGGCAAAACCCGTCTGGAAGGCGATGTGGAACGCCATCAGAGCGAAGAAGGTGTCGTAGAGGCCAAGCGACACCATCAGGTCCCGGATCGGGATCATCATGATCTGTTGTGGCAGGAAATTGCCGCCGACAAAGAGCACGAAGATCACCATGGATCCGGGGAATGGATAGCGCGACAGGACAAAGCCCGTCATGGTCGAAAACACCAGCACCATGATGACCGAGGGCACCGTGATGATCAGGCTGTTGACGAAGTATTGCAGCATCTTCGTCTGCTGGAAGACGGCAACATAATTGTCGACGAGGTTGAACTCGGTTGGCCAACCCCAGTAGTTTCCGGCCATCACATCTTCAAACGAGCGAAACGATGTGAGGAGAATGGCGAAGAGGGGGAGCAGCCAAAGGACAAGGACAGCGCAAACCATCGTCATGTAAAGCGCGCGTGCAGCGGTCTGCGTCTCGGGAATGGGGCGGGGATACATGGCGTTACGTCCCTTTCTCAGCCTTGATCAGGCCACGCAGGTACCAGGCGATGAAGACCGCCATGATCAGGAAGAGAACGGTTGCAATCGCTGCGCCGTAACCGAAGCGGTACGAGAAGATCGACTGTTCATACATCTGATAGGCGAGGACCGTGGACGAGCCGAACGGGCCGCCTGCCGTCATGACCGAAATGAGGTCGAAGGAGCGCAAGGCGCCGACGAGTGTGATGGCGACTGCGATGAAGGCGACCTGCGTCAACTGCGGCAGCACAACATGGCGCAGCATGTTCCAGCCGCGGGCGCCATCGACGCGCCCGGCGCCGATCAGTTCTTCGTCCAGATTGTTGAGGCCTGCCAGGAACAGCACCAGGCAGAAGGCAATCTGGGGCCAAAGGGCAGCGATAATCACCGCGAAGGTGACGAGGTGCTCGTCGGACAAAAGGGCGGGTGCCGTTGCGCCGAGGGCGTTGTAGATGATGGCAAGCAGGCCAAAGGTCGGGTCGTAAAACCAGTTGAAGATGACGCCGACGGTGACGGCCGCCAGGACAAGCGGCATGAAGAACAGGGATTTCGCCAGCCGCATCCCGGCGATTTTCTGATTGACGAGCAGCGCGATGGCGAGCCCCGCCGGAGGAGCAGCCAAGAACATCAGGAGCCAGATGACATTGTTCTTCAGCGATGTGTAGAACTGCGGATCGTCGAGGAGCTCGACATAGTTGCCAAGCCCGATCCAGGTCTTCGGACCGATGCCATCCCACTCGAAAAACGAGATCCAGAAGGTTTCGATCGACGAAGCCACGATGATGACCAGGAACAGAATAAGTCCCGGTGCGAGAAGGAGAGCGGGCGTCAGCCAGCTTCGGTGTCGTCGCCACCAAATTGTCATGGGTCTACTGCCGGTTTTAGGGCGGGCGAACGGCGTTCGCCCGCGTTGTAGAGGGTCAGCCGTGGATGCGGGCGCGGGTGCGCTCGATCTGAGCGAGGATGGTGTCGCGCCGCTCGGGGCGAACCATGAATTCCTGCAGGCCCTTCAGGCCGGCCTGGGCGAGATCCGGATCGCTGTCGCGATCATAGAACTGCGCGGTCCCCTTGACGCGCTTCAGGGCCTCGACCGACATCTTGAGGATCGGGTCGTCGCCGATTTCGCAGTCGCTGCGGGCCGGTACATTGCCTTCCGGCATCAGATAGGCCGACAGGTTCTCCGGGCGGTAGAAGTAGGCGAGGAATTCGCGTGCGGCATCCTTGTTCTTCGCACCTGACGGCATATGGATCGAATCCACCGAGAAGTCTTCGAACTGCTCCATACCCGGCTTGATTTCGGGGAAGGGTGCAAACCGCACCTGCGACAGGTCTTCTGCCGGGAAGGCATATTTGATGAAGTTGCCGAGATCCATCATGGCGGCCTTCTTCTGCACGAGTGCGGCGGCTGCCGGATCCCATGAGAAGGAGGTGTGATTGGGCGTGAAGAGGTCTGCCTTGATCAGCGCTTCCCAGCGATCGAAGATCTCCTTCAGGGAGGCGTCAGTGTACTGGATCTTGCCGGCCATCAGGTCCATGTGATGGTCGAGACCGTTGATGCGCAGGTTCATGTGGTCGAACCAGCCGCCGCAGGGCCACTGATCCTTGGTGCCGATGCTCATGGGGACGAGGCCGGATGCCTTGGATTTTTCCGCGAGCGTGAAAAAGTCGTCGAATGTCTTCGGCACGGTGAGGCCGAATTCGTCGAAGGTGTCCTGCCGGTAGAACAGGCCCCAGAGGATGCCTCCGGTCGGCAGGCCATACTGCTTGCCGTCAACGGTGACCGAGCCCAGCGTATTGCCGATGACATCGGCATAGTTTTCGCGCGCCACCAGATCGGAAATGTCTTCAAACAGCCCGCGGGTCACGAAGGACCGCATCCGGCTGCCCGAAAACCAGAAGCAGATGTCCGGCGGGCTGGTGACGAGATAGTTGCGGATGGCCGTCTTGTGTGCCTCGTGGTCCATGTTGTTGACCGAGACAGTGACGCCCGCTTCCTTGCCGAACGCTGCGGCGATCGCTTCCAGCGCCTTTCGCTGGTCGACATCCCCACGGTTGGAGATGATGGTCAGTTCGCGGGTCTGCCCGATGGCAGGCGTCGACAGGGCCGATGCAGCGATCGCCGAACCCGTGGACGCCAAAAAGTGGCGACGCGACATTTCGAAAGGCTTGTTCGTAAACTTCATGATGTTGCTCCTCCATCGGTTTTCCCAAGTGCCGACGGTGGCAAGAAGCCACATGAGACAGCCAGCGTCAACAATTAATTTAATAAATAAAATAACAAGTCGATTGCGGCCTGTTTGCGCGCACTGCCGTTGGACGCTCGCATCTGTGATGCAGTCTTTTACCCGCCTGATTGCTGTGCATGCTCGCATCAGCAACGACATCAGCGGGCGGCGCCTTGATGACTGCTGGACCAGTTCGGCCCGCCAGTCGAAACTGGTTTGGAGCGCTGCGGCCCCGTCCCGGGTCCCGCGTCAAGCTTCTTCTTCTCACAAGTATTTGCACTCCGCTGTGTGAAACCTGCGGGTCGGGGGAGCCGTTGACGCCCCGAGGCATTGGTTGACCTTGCGCCCGAAGGCCCCGCCAACGGGCGTGCCGAAAGCTCAGCCGAGTGTCGCTTCGAGTGAGATTTGACCTCCCATCTGCGTGCCCAACACGCGTGAAAATCTCAACTCGCTTGTCAACACGAACAGGAGAATTCCGCCGACATGTCCAATTCGCTCAAGACCATCAATCCGTTCACCGAGGAAGATCTCAAGACCTATCCCCACATGTCCGATGCCGAGGCCATGGCCGTTGTCGCAGCCAGCCATACGGCCTTTCTCGACTGGCGGCTGAAAAGCCTGGAAGAGCGGGCCGAGGTGATCGCCGCCATCGGGGCCGAGATGCGCAAGTCCAAGGAGGACTTCGCCCAGCTCATGACGGACGAGGTGGGCAAGCTGCTGAAGGACAGTCGGAGCGAAGTCGATCTGTGTGCCGCGATCTGCGATTACACCGCCAAGATCGGCCCGGATGCTCTGGCTGACGAAGAGCGCGAGATCGAGGGCGGAAAGGGTTATGTCACGCATTCGCCTATCGGTGTCGTCTACGGGATCCAGCCATGGAATTTTCCGGCCTATCAGGCGGTGCGCTATTCGATTGCGAGTTTGATGGCGGGCAATGGCGTGCTGCTCAAGCATGCCGAAGCCTGCACCGGCAGTGGCCTGTTCCTGCGCGACCTCTATGAGCGCGCCGGCCTGCCGAAGGGCTTGTTCGGCGTGCTCCTGATCTCGCATGACCAGTCCGACAAGATCATCGAGGATGAACGCATTCGTGGCGTGACGCTCACCGGCAGCGACAGAGCCGGCCGGGCCGTCGGCGCGAAAGCCGCGGAACTGGTGAAGAAAACCGTTCTCGAGCTCGGTTCCAACGATGCTTATCTGGTGCTGGATGACGCCGATCTCGATCTTGCGGTCAAAACCTGCGTACAGGGCCGCATCTACAACAACGGCCAGACCTGCGTGAACGCCAAGCGGTTCATCGTGACGGAGAAGAATTGCGACGCCTTCGTCGAGGCTTATGCCGAGGCCTTCCGCTCCATCAAGCTTGGCGATCCGAAAGCCGATGACACGCAGCTCGGTCCGATGGTGACCAAGAAGCAGCGCGACGAGCTGCACCAACAGGTCAAGGACAGCATCGAAAAAGGCGCGCGACTGGTCGTCGGTGGAGAGGTCCCGGAGCGTGAAGGCTGGTTCTATCCGGCGACGGTGCTCGCCGATGTCGCACCCGGCCAGCCGGCCTATGAGGATGAGCTGTTCGGTCCCGCTGCCGCAATCATCCGTGCGAAGGATGATATGGACGCCCTGCGGATTGCCAACAGCAGCCGCTACGGTCTCGGTGGAGGCATCTTCAGCCGCGATGTCGAGCGGGCGCGCAAGCTGGCAGCCGACTATTTCGATACCGGCATGGTGTTCATCAATACCTTCAATGTGGCCTATCCAAGCATGCCGTTTGGCGGCGTGAAGACGTCGGGCTACGGGCGGGAACACGGTCCAGAAGGGTTGAAGGAGTTCGTGAACGTGAAGTCGATCCGCATCGGCTAAGGGCAACCAGATGGAAGGAGCAGGCCGTCGCGGGCGGCCTGCTGCCATATCCCGTGACGGCAACGCAAATATTTGCAGTCACTCCTGTCGCCAGATGGCTACTCTCCCCTTTTAATCCTGTATCGGTTTATCAAGTTTTCATTGCGCATCCGATCTTGTCGTAATATTGGCGATCAAAGGCCGGTACAGGCGTTGTCGGCCGGATAAAGCTCGCGGCCAGTCCGGCCAGAACAAGGCGATTGTGCGTGGTGCAGCGATCGGAAAGAGGCACGGGGTTTCCGGGTGATTGGCCGCCCATGAGCAGGAGGCACTGCGCTTGCCTGCCATTCTGAACGCGATTTTTGCCGCCCACCGGCGCTCTCTGTTGTGGACAGTCATGCGGATCGTGCGCGATCCCCAGACGGCGGAAGATCTGGCGCAGGAGACTTATCTGCGTGCCCGCAAGGCGGTCGAGAGTGGTCGGGTCGAGCATCTCGAGGGATTTCTCCATCAGACGGCCCGCAACCTTGCGCTTGATCACCTGCGGCGACGCAGAACGCGCGAAGCGGCGGAGGTGGAGGGCCTGGATGAGACCTTTCTGGCCGCCGTTTCTGCCGACATTCCCTCGATCGAGCAGGCATTGATCGAGAGGCAGACGTTCGGCGCGTTCCAGACCGCGCTTGCTACCCTACCGAAGCGCGCCCAGACGGTGCTGGTGCTCAGCCGCATCGAAGAATGGACGAATGCTCGCATCGCAGACCATCTCGGCATCTCTGAACGAACGGTGTTCAATGATCTCAAACTCGCCATGGCCCATTGCCGTGATGCCCTGGCACGTCTGGACGGGAAGTGAGAAACAGGATGCGTTCTTCGACCGTCTCGACCAAACGCGCTACAGAGGGAGCCAGGCGGTCCGTCTCCGCGACGAATTTTGCCGGGTTTGATGTGCTTATGCGTCAAGGTATCAGGAGCCCGCAAACACACTGCGAATGGATCGGCTAAGTGGGACATCAGGGCGCGCAGGACATGGACCGGACGGTCACCGACTTCAATCATGCCGATCCTGTTGCGGATCAGGCTTTGGACTGGTTCGTGCGGCTACGTGACGGCAAGCAGAATGCGGCGACACACGCCGATTTTCTCGCTTGGCTGGCGAAGGATCCGCGTCATGAAGAGGAATTCCGGGGGCTTGAGATCCTATGGAACTCGAAACCGTTCCTCGATGCGTTGAAAGCGCTGCCTGTCGCCAAGCCCGAGGTTAGGCGACCGAGGGGCGGTCGCTGGTCGATGCGTGCCGCTGCGCTGGCCGCGTCAGTTCTGGTTGCTGCGGGGATCTGGCAGTATCCGGCGCTCGTGGTCGCGCTCCAGGCAGATTATGTCACTGCGACTGGCGCACAGAGGCGGGTTCCGTTGCCGGACGGCTCCACTCTCTTGCTGAACACCGACACCGCCGTGGCGCTCGATTTCGATGCAGGTCGGCGTCATGTCCGCCTGCTGCGCGGCGAGGCCTTCTTCGATGTGGTGCATGATCCCGCCCATCCCTTCACGGTCAGCGGCCGCTATGGCGAGGTGACAGTGCTGGGCACCGCATTTGCGGTCAGGACCGGCCCTGGTGAAGACGAGGTCGTGCTGGAGCGAGGCCGCGTGCAGGTCCTCTGTCTTTGCGAGCGCAAGGACAAGGCCGTGCTTGCGCCCGGCCAAGCTGTCAGCGTCACTGCGTCCGCCGTGTCTTCCGTTCATGCGGCCGATCCCTCTGCGACACTCGCTTGGCGCGAGGGCAGGATCATCTTTGAAGATGCGCTTCTTGGCGATGTTCTGGAAGAACTGGGTCGCTATCATCGAGGAGCAATCCTCGTTGCGGATGAGCGGGTGAACCAGATGAGGGTCACCGGCAACTATCGGCTTGATGATGTCGACGGTGCGGTTCGGACCCTTGCCGATGCGGCAGGCGTCGGATTCTACCGCGTTCCGGGCGGCCTTATAATCCTTCGATAATTTATCAACTTTTTTTGCCGGTTTTGGAACTCTGCTGCGTCCTTGCTGACAGAGGGGTCGGAAACGCCTGATGCGCGGACGACTCCATGTCTTGAATGAGGGTAGCAAGAGTATGGCAAGGGGCACTGATCCACGCGTTGGGACAATCACGGGCGAGCGTCGTCGCCGGAGGACGAGGGTGCTTCTCGCATCCAGCATGCTGGCCTGCATGGCCGGGTTTGCTCCGGGTGCTGCTGACGCGCAGACCCAGACCGTCGCCGGTGCCACGGAGACCATCAATTTCCAGATCCCGGCCCAACCACTCTCGGCAGCGATCAACACCTTCATCCGTCAGAGCGGCTGGCAAATCAGCTATTCGTCGGAACTTGCCGCCGGCAAGACCTCGACGGCCGTATCCGGCAGCATGACTCCTGTCGCTGCCTTGCAGCAGATCGTGCGGGGCACCGGGATTGCGGTGAGGGTCAGCGGCGCAGGATCGGCGGCTCTCGTCGGTCCGCAGGCAGCGGACGCTGGCGGTGTGGCCGCAGATGGCTCGACCGTTCTGGATACGATTACGGTTCAGGGGCAGGGCGGCAGCACAACGGAGGGGACCGGCTCTTACACAACTGGGCAGATGAACACGGCGACCGGTTTGCCGCTTTCCATCCGCCAGACGCCGCAGTCTGTATCTGTGGTGACGCGTCAGCGGATGGAGGATCAGGCAAGCAACTCGCTGCAGGACGTTCTGGAAACCTCCAGTGGAATTTCCATCCAGAAGTATGACAGTGACCGGACCGAATATCTGGCGCGTGGCTTCACCGTTGGAGAGTTCCAGTATGATGGCGTGGTTATCCAGAACGAAGGCGTTTATGACTTCGGTCTGACCAATCCCGATACGGCGATCTATGACAGGGTCGAAATCGTGAAGGGGGCTAACGGGCTGCTGCAAGGGGCAGGAAGTCCTGGTGCCGCCGTCAATCTCGTGAGAAAGAAGCCGACTGACACATTCCAAGCATCCGTCACGGGCACTGCGGGATCCTGGAATACCTACCGCACAGAGGCTGACGTTTCGGGGCCTCTCAATCCGGACGGGTCGCTGCGCGGTCGCCTTGTCGGCTCGTTCGAGGATGCCGAATCCTACCTCGATCACTACGAGAAGAAGTCTTTCAGTCTCTACGGCATTCTGGAAGCCGATATCACCGACAACACGACGCTGTCTCTTGGGGCCGATTATCAGCAGAGTCGGCCTCGCGGGACGAGCTGGACAGGGCTGCCAATGTTCTTCAGTGACGGCAGCCGGACGGATTTCGACGTCTCGACCAATCCGGCGACAGACTGGAGTAGGCGCGACACCTTCACCAACAATTTCTTTGTCACCCTGGACCATGAGTTCGACAATGGATGGCAAGCCGACCTCACCTACAACCATCGCCGTAACGGGCATGACAGTGTGTTGGGTTCCGCGGGCAGTGGCTATCCGGATCCGGTGACAGGGGCAGGGGTGTATCAGTATGTGGGCAAGTATTCCGGCCGGCTGACCCAAGATACTGTCGACGCGAAGTTGTCCGGGCCCATCGAGCTTTTCGGTCGCGAGCACGATCTGATGTTCGGCGCCACGGCCTCGCACAAGACCACCAAGGGCCCGCTGTATGGCTATGGCGGCGTCAATTACGATCCCGCAGTTCCCGACTTCTTCACCTGGGACGGCAATACGGATGAGCCTGATTTCGATCTGACGGGGCGATACGAGAACAGCCTGACGCAGTACGGTGCGTATGCCGCGACGAGGCTGCGGCCGACCGACGATCTCTCCTTCATTCTGGGCAGCCGTGTCAGCTGGTATGATTACGACGACCAAGGATCTTACGACAACGCGACTGGGACCTGGAGTGGCGCCAGCCAGTACACGACAAATGGCAAGATCACCCCGTATCTTGGGGTGGTTTACGACCTGAATTCAAACTGGTCCGTCTATGCGAGTTACACCGGCATCTTCAAGCCGCAGGGTAATCAGGACGTGAATGGAGCCTATCTCGATCCTGAAGAAGGTCATAGCTATGAAGCTGGCGTGAAGGCCGAACTGTTTGACGGCAGGCTGAATACCAGTGCTGCGGTCTTCATGATCAAGCAGGACAATCTGGCCGAGACTGCTGGATACGACCCGGTCCTGGGCCAGAACTACTACGAGGCTGTCGACGGCGTCACGACGAAGGGTTTCGAAATCGAGGCTTCCGGCGAAATCATGCCCGACTGGAACCTCTATGCGGGCTACACCTACGCCCACGCCCGCAAGGCGGATGGCGAAAGGGTCTATTCTTTCATCCAGACGTCTGCTCCGGAAAATGTCGTGAAGCTCTATACGACCTACACGCTGCCCGGCGAATGGGACAAGCTGACCATTGGCGGCGGTGTGCGGTGGCAGGACAAGATCTACGGCTACGTCTGGAGCCCGGCGAATGTCTATGAGGACGTTTCTCAGAAGAACGTGTTTCTCATCGATCTGATGGCGAAATACAAGCTGAACGAGAAGGTCGATATAACCTTCAACGTGAAAAACCTGCTGAACGAAAAATACTATGTCGGGCTCGGCAACTTCGACACCGGTTACTACGGCGAGCCGCGCAGCTTCAGCGTTTCGACGAAGTTCAAGTTCTGATCGTGCGCCTGATGACGCGACGTGCCTTGACGATGAGCGCGGCGGCAATGCTTTTGTCGCCGAGCTTCGCGCGCGCCAATGACGACAGCTATCCACGGATCGTCGATCACGCCTTCGGGCGGACCGAATTGCCCTTTGCGCCGCGGCGGCTTGTCACAATCGGATACGGCGACGAGGCGCCGTTTCTGGCACTTGGGCACAAGCCGGTCGCCATCGTCTATTCCGGCATGTTTGCAAGCGGCATGACGCCTTGGTGCGAGGAGAAGTTCGGCACCTCAAAGCCGGTGCTGCTCGATGGCAGCATGATCGACTTCGAAGAGATCGCGCGTCTTGATCCGGACGTCATTGTCGGAGTCTTTTCGCAACTCGATGCCGGGTCATACGCGAGGCTGAGCCGGATCGCTCCCACGATCGCCTATAGGAGCGGGCCTTACAGGGCGAGCTGGAAGGAACAGACGGAAATCGCGGGTGCGGTTCTGGCCTTGGACGAGAAGGCGAGGCAGCTCGTCGTGGAGACGGACCGGCTTCTCAACGGATATGGTGACGTCTATCCGGGTCTCAAGGGCAGGAGCTTCACCTTTGGCTCCTATTTCGCCGGCAGCAGCCGAATCGTCATTTATCTGCCTGGAGAGACGCGCGTCGACTGGATGATCGGGATTGGGATGAAGCCGTCGGCCGGTGTTCAGCGGCTTGCCGCGGCATCCAGCCGTCAGACATCGGCGGATGCGAGTCTTGAAGATCTCGAGAGCGTTGCCGGCGACCTCCTTGTCATGTGGTACGAGCCTGGAGCCCGTGCTGCCTTGGAAGGCCAGCGCCTATTTCAGATGTTCTCGCCCGTTCGTGAAAGCCGATATGTCGGGCTCGATGACCCCTCGGAGATCTGGGCTGCGTCGTGGCCGAGTGTTCTCTCCATCCCCTATGCATTTCCGAAGATTCTCAGGCGCATGGAAACCGCCGCCGTAAGGGAGGTGCGCTGAAAATGCACGCGAACGCGCATGCTCTCTCTGGCGCCGAGGATCACGATCACGAAGCCTATGTGGAGGACAATTTCCTTGCTTCCGTGGTGTCGATCGGCCGTCTGACACCGTCGATGATCCGTGTGGTGTTGAAGCTGGATGGCGGGGAGCGGCTCTTGCCAAGCGGCCATCCGGACGAGTGGGTGCGCCTCGCGGTGCCGGCAGATGATGCAACGCCAGTGGTGCTGCCGGTGCTCGGCGACAATGGCCGGTGGGAGATGCCGGAGGGGGCGGATTATGCGCCGAACCGGCCCTATACGGTGCGCCGCTGGAATGCCCTGACCTGCGAGATGGTGCTCGACATGGTGGTGCATGAGGGCGGGGTTGCGGCCAGTTGGGCAATGGCGGCCAAGGTCGGCGATATCGTCGGCATCTGCAATCCGGAAGGCAGGTTCTGGCTGCCGAAGGGCAGCCGGTGGCTGTTGATGCTGACGGATATCACCGGCTTGCCCGCCGTCGGCCGTGTGTTGGAGGAATTGCCTCAAGGCTTCCGCGCGGTGGTGCACGTGGAGATCCCGTCGGATGCCGATCGTCAGGAGATCGGAGAGCTGATCAAGACGGTGGCGGATGTGGAGGTGACCTGGCACGCCTGCCACGGACTGCGCCCGGAGCGGCCGGGCTATACGGAGCTTTCGCGCATCGCGCGCGCAATCACCACGCTGCCGGAGGGGCCGGGCTATATCTATATCGCCGGCGAAGCCAGAGCGGTTTCGGAGTGCCGCAAGCATTTCCGCGATGCGCTCGGTTTTGACAAGCGCCGCATCGATGCGGTCGGCTACTGGATCGAAGGGCAGGCCAGAGTTTGAACGAAGCGCTTTCCATCAAGGCCGGCGAGAAAGCGCCTGCCGTGAGGGCCGGGCTTGCTGCGCGTATGGCCGGGATTGTCTTCGGTCTTGGCCTTCTGGTGGCCCTGTCGATCACCAGCCTTCTCATCGGGGTGCGGCCTGTCGCTCTCTCAACTACCTTCGACGCCCTGTTTGCCTTTGACGGCAATTCGGTCGACCATATCGTGATTGTCGATTCCCGCCTGCCGCGCACGCTGCTTTCGCTTCTGTGCGGGATGGCCTTCGGGGTGTCGGGCGCGCTGATCCAGGTGGCGACCCGCAATCCTCTGGCGGATCCGGGCATTCTCGGCGTCAATGCCGGGGCGGCTTTCTTCGTGACGCTTGCCGTCGGACTGCTGGGTTTGCACTCGGTCAACGCCTACCTTTGGTTCGCGCTTCTCGGGGCCATGCTGGTGACGCTCGCGGTCTATGGGCTCGGAACGGCGGGTGGGGGATTGACCGGGAGCGATCGCGCAACCCCGGTGCGTCTGGTGCTTGCGGGTGTGGCGCTGTCGGCGGTGCTGGGCGGCATCGGCTCCTCGATCACTCTGTTGAACCCGCAGGCCTTCGATGCCATGCGCCAGTGGTCGGTCGGATCGGTGGCCGGGCGCGACATGGATGTCGTTTTTGCCGTCGCCCCCTTTATCGGCCTTGGCCTGGTCATCGCGCTCATGACCGCTCGTTCGCTCAATGCCGTGGCACTTGGTGAGGATCTCGCCCGCGCGCTCGGGGCAAGCCTTGTGCGCACGCGCATCCTGACGCTGGTTGCCGTGACACTTCTGGCTGGTGCGGGAACTGCCGCCTGCGGCCCGATCGGCTTTGTCGGTCTGATGGTGCCGCATGTGGTGCGCTGGTTCACCGGGCCGGACCAGCGGTGGATTGTTCCCATGACGATGATCTACTCCGCGGCGCTGATGCTGGCAGCCGATATTGCCGGGCGGCTCGTGCTCTCTCCGGGTGAGCTGGAGGCGGGCGTGGTCACCGCCTTCCTCGGCGCGCCCGTGCTGATCGCGCTGGCACGGCGCAGACAGGTGAGTGGGCTATGAAAGCGCCATCCTCGCATCCTTCTCAGACCCTCGATTCCGGTCGCTCCTCGCTTGTGCTGCGCCTGCGATCTGGCCGCCTGTCATTGCGGCTGGACGGTCGCACACTCATCCTGACGCTGGTGCTGCTGGGGCTCATTGCGTCACTTGCCGCGCTGTCGCTCCTTAGCGGAAAATACCCCATTGCGCCGTCGCAAGTGCTCTGGGCGCTTGCCGGGCGGGGCGAGGACATGGTGCGCATGATCGTGGTGGAATGGCGTCTGCCGCGCGTGGCGCTGGCCATCCTGCTGGGGGCGGCACTCGGCACAAGCGGGGCAATCTTCCAGAGCCTGACGCGCAATCCGCTGGGCTCACCGGATATCATCGGCTTCTCGGCGGGCTCCTATACCGGCGCGCTCCTGGTGATCCTCATGGCCTCCGGGGGATATTACGAGACAGCGCTTGGCGCGCTGGTGGGCGGCATCGTGACGGCCGCCGCCGTCTATCTGCTGGCCTGGCGGCAGGGCGTGCAGGGCTTTCGGCTCATCATCGTCGGTATCGGTGTTGCTGCCATGCTCTCGGCCTTCAATGCTTGGATGATCCGCGAGGCGGATCTTCAGGTTGCCATGGCCGCTGCGATCTGGGGGGCGGGTTCGCTGAACGGACTTGGGACCGAGCAACTCCGGCCTGTCGCGCTGGCGCTTTGTCTTCTTTTGCCGCTGACGCTGCTTCTCTCCCGCCCGATGCGTCAGCTTGAGCTGGGGGAGGAGATCGCCTGTGCCTCCGGTGTCAATGCAGGGCGTACTCGACTGTTGCTGATGGTGCTCGGCGTGGCACTGACGGCGCTTGTCACAGCCACCGCGGGACCGATTTCCTTCATAGCACTCTGCGCCCCGCAGATTGCCCGCCGCTTGACCCGCTCTGCAGGTGTTGCGCTCCTCTTCTCAGGCCTGACAGGGGGGCTGCTGTTGCTTGCCGCAGACTGGGCTGCCCAACATGCGCTGGGCCAGCAGCTTCCGGTCGGCGTGATGACGGTCAGCATCGGCGGGTTCTACTTCCTCTTTCTTCTCATTCGCGAGGGTCGCAAATGACCAATCCCTTATCCGTCTCCGACCGCCTGTACGCCGACACCATCACCCTGCGATACGACGAGCGCACCATCTCGCGAGAACTCTCGGTTGCCATTCCCGACGGGGCTTTCACCGTCATCGTCGGGCCGAATGCCTGCGGAAAATCCACCCTGCTGCGCGCGCTGTCGCGCTTGCTCGCTCCCGCCGCGGGCCAGGTGATCCTCGATGGACGGAGCCTCCGTGATCTGCCGCCGAAAGAGCTTGCGCGCCGCCTTGGCCTTCTGCCGCAGTCCTCCAGCGCACCGGAGGGCATAACGGTGGCGGATCTGGTGGCGCGGGGGCGCTACCCACACCAGTCCTTCCTGCGCCAATGGTCGAAGGCGGATGAGGAGGCGGTGATCAGGGCGATGGAAGCAACGCGGGTTGCAGAGCTCTCCGGGCGGCTGATGCACGAGCTTTCCGGCGGGCAGCGGCAGCGTGTCTGGATTGCCATGGTCCTGGCGCAGGAGACGCCGATCCTGCTGCTCGACGAGCCGACCACGTTCCTCGATATCGCCCACCAGATCGAACTGATGGAACTGCTTGCCGATCTTAACGCTGCAGGCCGAACGATCGTTGCCGTGCTTCATGATCTCAACCAAGCCTGCCGCTACGCCACGCATCTGATCGCCATGAAGAATGGCGCGGTCCTTGCGGAAGGCCAACCGTCTTCGATCGTCACGGAACAGCTGGTCGAGGAGGTGTTCGGCCTCGCCTCGGTCATCATCCGCGATCCGGTCGCCGGCTCGCCGCTGATTGTGCCAAGGGGACGCGCCATGTCGGCTGATACCTCTGTGGATCGGTGTCTCGACAAGGAGAGGACGGCGTCATGAAGGACCTCCTGACGCGGTTTGCTGCATACTACCGTCCCCATGGCCGCCTGTTTTTCCTCGACTTCTCCTCCGCCGTTGCCGCCGGATTGCTGGAGCTGGCATTTCCCGTGGCGGTGACGATCTTCATCGACAGGCTGCTCCCTACGAACGAGCTTGGCCTGATCGTGCTGGCGTCGCTCGGCCTGCTCCTCATTTACGTCGTCAACGCCGGGCTCCAGGTCATCGTGACCTATTGGGGACACATGCTTGGGCTGAGGATCGAGACCGAGATGCGCCGCAAGGCCTTCGATCATCTTCAGAAACTCTCTTTCGGTTTCTTCGACAATCAGAAGACCGGGCATCTGGTGGCGCGGCTCACGAAGGATCTGGAAGAGATCGGGGAGGTGGCCCATCACGGGCCTGAGGATCTGTTCATCGCCATCATGACACTGGTCGGTGCCCTGGCTTTGATGCTGTGGGTGCATGTGCCGCTGGCGCTCGTCACGGCAATCCTCGTGCCTGTCACGGCCATTCTCACGACCGTCTATGGGCAGAGGATGACGCAGACCTGGCACGCACTTTATGGCCGCGTGGCCGAGTTCAACGCCCGCGTCGAGGAGAATGTCGGCGGCATTCGGGTCGTTCAGGCTTTCGCCAACGAGGATCACGAACGGGCGCTGTTTGCGCAGAACAATCAAAATTATCTATCGACGAAGCTTCAGGCCTACAGTGTGATGGCGGCGTCAATGTCGCTTTCCTATCTGTCGATGCGCTTCGTGCAGGTTGTCGTGATGCTGGCAGGCGCATGGTTCGTGGTGCGCGGGGACCTGACAGCCGGAGGTTTCGTCGGCTTCCTGTTGCTGCTCAACGTCTTCTTCAGCCCGATCGAGAAGATCAACTCGATCATTGAGACCTATCCCAAAGGTCTCGCCGGTTTTCAGCGCTATTGTGAGTTTCTTGATACGAGGCCGGATATCGCGGATGCCGAGGCTGCGAAAACGGTCGCACGCCTGGACGGGGCAATCGTCTATCGCAATGTCAGTTTCGGCTACCAGGCTGAAAAGCCTGTTCTGACGCAGCTGAATCTGACGATCAAGGCGGGGGAGACGGTTGCCTTTGTCGGTTCGTCGGGTGCCGGCAAGACGACGGTTTGCTCGCTCCTGCCGCGCTTCTACGAGGTGACGGAAGGCGCGATCCTGATCGACGGGATCGACGTTCGTGACATGACCTTGAAGTCGCTGCGATCGAATATCGGGATCGTTGCTCAGGATGTTTTCCTGTTCGCTGGCACAATCCGCGAGAACATCGCCTACGGCCGTCTCGAAGCCACGGAAGCGGAGATATTGGAGGCGGCCCGTCGTGCGCAATTGGACAGCCTCATCACCTCGCTCCCGGCAGGCCTTGATACTGTTATAGGAGAGCGGGGAGTAAAGCTTTCTGGAGGTCAGAAACAGCGACTGGCCATTGCACGCATCTTTCTAAAGAACCCGCCTATCCTGATCCTCGATGAGGCGACGTCGGCGCTCGACACTGAAACGGAACGTGCGATCCAGCAGTCCCTCGCAGAGTTAGCGAAAGGGCGCACGACGCTCGTCGTGGCACACCGTCTCGCCACCGTTGCCCATGCGGATCGGGTCGTGGTTATCGAGAAAGGGCGCATTGCCGAGCAGGGACATCCCCTCGAACTCCTCGATCTCCGGGACGGGCGATATCGGTACCTGCACGATTTGCATGCGGGAAGCGTTGCGCGTCAGTGACCTCAAGGTCGGGGAGCGACCAGAGCGCCTCGCCTTCATTATCGTTGGCGGAGCCTTCGTCTGGCTCATCGGATAGTCCTACGGGGAAGAGGCTCCCAAAGGGGCGATGGAACTTTCAGCGGCGGGTTGCTGTTGATCGCTCTCATCACCTGGAGAAATATCGATGATCACCGGACGACAGATCGCTGCGGCTCGCGTGCTGCTTGGCCTGACGCAGGAGGAGCTTGCTCGACGGGCAAAGCTAGCGGCGGAGGCATTGCAGTCGATCGAAACCGGCGGCAACGATGGCGATGAGGCAGCCCTCACTGCGCTCAGATCCCCTCTGGAAGATGCGGGGATCAGCTTCATCGACGAGCGAGCGACCAGCGCTGCCGGCGGTGTCGGTATCCGGCTTTCAGTGCCTTCAACGACCACCGTCGATACGGATAGCCAAGAGACTGTGCAATATCCCGAAATGGCCGAGAACGGGCCGTTCGGTGCAGGCGGGTGATCTAAGTTGTTGCTGACTTCGATCGCAGCCGCCTGAGCGGGCGACTCAACCCGGATGGGTTGCCGTCGCGGCCGAAGTGTCCTCACGCAGGGACAGAATGCTGTCCCGGGCGATGCCGGCGAGTTCGACGAGTTCGTCGACGTCGTTGAAGCCGCTCATCACGAGATCGGTCACGACCCTGCGCACGTCCTCCGAGCTGTCGTCGAGTCTGTCCAATGCGATCTGAATAATGGTGTCGTCGGTATGATGCAGCACGGCACGCTCCTGACACGGTTTCCAGCAATAAGCCCAAAAAAGGTCGCTCTGTCCAACCCTGTTTTTTCAAGGGTTATTTTCCCGTCTGTGGAGCCGCAGAAGTTGGCGAGATCACCGTCAGTATGAAGGGTTCGACGATGGAGCTGGTGCGTAAGTCGCGACTTATTCTGATCCTCTCACTGCAGTTCAAGATGGAACAATTCGCGTTTTCGCACTTTCACACTGCTTCTGGTGCCATCCGACCGGAGGAGATTGTCTATCGAGCCGCGTGATCGGCAGGTGGCGCTTCGAAAGGCCGGGTGGCGGGGTAACTGACTTGCGGGGGGCATAGCCTATGGATTTCATCACCGGCTTTTTCGGGCTGATCGAGGACCTGACCTGGGGATGGGCACTCATTCCCATTCTGGTTGTTTTCGGTGTCTTCATCACCGTGATGAGCGGCTTCGTTCAGATCGAATACTTCACCCGCATGTTCCGCGTGCTGTCTTCGAAGAACCAGAGTGGCGATCCGAACGCGATCAGCGCCCGTGAGGCACTTCTCGTCTCGGTCGGCGGTCGTGTTGGTGGTGGTAACATTGCCGGTGTTGCGGTTGCCATCACGCTGGGTGGCCCCGGTGCGGTGTTCTGGATGTGGGCGGTTGCGCTGATCGGCATGGCGACCAGTCTGGTGGAGGCGACGCTTGCGCAGCTGTACAAGCGCTCCAACGGCGACGGCACCTATCGGGGCGGACCGGCCAGCTACATCATCTACGGCCTTGGCGCCAAATATCGGTGGCTGGCGATTGTCTATGCCATCTGCCTGATGCTTGCCTTTGCCTTCGGCTTCAATGCTTTCCAGGGCAATACGTTTGCGGGCGCCGTCAATGACAGTCTGGGTGTCGACCGGTTGTGGAGCGGTATCCTGCTTGCGATCATCACGGGCTTCATCGTCTATGGCGGCATTCGACGCATTGCGAAGGTTGCCGATGTGATCATTCCGATCATGGCCTTCATCTATATCGGTCTGGCGCTGCTGGTGATTGCGTCCAACATCACCGCCGTGCCCGGCGTGATCTGGTCGATCATCGCCAATGCCTTCGGGCTGGAAGAGGCCGTCGCCGGTGGCTTCGGCGCCGCCCTCGCACAGGGGCTGCGTCGCGGTCTCTTCTCCAACGAGGCGGGTCTCGGTTCTGCCCCCAATGTCGCGGCGACCGCCGATGTTCGCCATCCGGTCAGCCAGGGCATCACCCAGTCGTTCTCGGTCTTTGTCGACACGATCATCATCTGCTCCTGCACCGCCTTCATCATCCTGCTCAGCCCCGTCTATCAGCCGGGCGTGGAAGGCGTGGATGGCGTGGTGCTGACCCAGCAGTCGCTGGTCAGCCAGGTCGGCAATTGGGCGCAATACTTTCTGACATTCGCGATCCTGCTCTTTGCCTTCAGCTCGATCATCTACAACTATTATCTCGGCGAGACCGCGCTGAAGGTCATGACGTCGAAGGTGGGCGCCCTGCATGCGCTGCGTCTCGCCATCGTCGTCGTCGTCTTCCTCGGGGCCACCGCTCCGGGTGCGACAGCGGTCTTCTTCTTCTCCGACCCGCTGATGGGGCTGCTCGCGGTGGTCAACCTGATGGCGATCATCATGTTGTTCCCCGTAGCGCTGCGCATCCTCGACGACTTCCGTGCCCAGTTGAAGGCTGGCGTGGCGCGGCCCGTCTTCCAGCCGACGGCATTTCCGGAGCTCGATCTCGATCATGCCGCCTGGCCTCATGCACGCAATACCGTGGCCGCAGGGGATGGCGAACTTGCCAAAGCTTGAGCATCGGGATGATGGCTGCCGGAAGCGCGTCGGAGAGCGCCCGGTCGGGACCGTTGCGGCTCTGACGCGCATGAGGGACGCACCATGCTAGAAGAAATCTGGGCGACACTCGTCAGTGAGTTCTCGGATCTGCCGGATGCGTCGACCATCGTTCGCGTGACTGTCCGTGTGGCGATCGCAGCAGTGCTCGGCGGTATTCTGGGATATGAGCGCGAGCGCAAGGGGCGAAGTGCCGGTGTGCGAACCCATATGCTGGTAGCGGTGGGTGCCGCGCTCTTCGTCATCGGTCCCCAGCAGGCGGGGATGGCGATCGGCGATCTCTCGCGTGTCCTGCAGGGCGTTGTTCAGGGGATCGGTTTTCTCGGCGCCGGCGCCATTCTGGTTCGCTCGGCGCAGCGTCAGGTCGAAGGTCTCACCACCGCCGCCAATATCTGGGCGACGGCCGCGATCGGTGTGATCGCTGGCCTCGGGCTCGAGGCGACGGCCATCCTTTCCACCTTTGTCGTCTATCTGATCCTGGCCGCCGTTCCCTTCATCCTGCCGAAGGCCTCAGAGCCTGTCCGTGAACCGGAAAAGCCGCTGAAGTAGCTCCGTCAGGTTTTAAACAGATGGTGCTACCGGCTCGGCTGTCAGCGTGGCCGCCGTGTCACGTCCCCGAATGGCTTTCGAAGAGCCAGGTCATGAATTGCTGCAGCGCCTGGCTCTGTCGGCGCTTTGCTGGCACGAGAACGTAATAGCCGCCTTTCGGCACCAGCGAGGCATCCCCCAGTCTGACCAAACGGTTCTGGTCGATCAGGTCACCGACGAGGCGGTTCCAGCCAAGCGTGATGCCCTGGCCGTTCAGGGTGGCGTAGATGGCCTCGGTGTAGAAGCTGCAGCGCATGCCTTTCAGCCGGCCGGTGGTGGTGACGCCGAAATGGCTCAGCCATTCGATCCACCCGATCCACATCGGGTCATCGGCTTCGTGTGAAATGAGCGGCTTACGGATCAGGTCTTCCGGCGGCAGATCCGGATCGAGCGACAGCGCGAATTCCGGGCTGCAGACCGGGAAGACGAGATCGTCGAACAGCTTTTCCGCCTGAACATTGGGCCAGTTGCCCTCGCCGAAGCGAATGGCGACATCCACGTCGCCCTGATCGAGAGCCGGCATGGCATCCTGGCTGACGATCCGCAGCGTCGTGTCCGGATGACGGCGGGAGAATTCCGAGATCCGCGGCAAAAGCCAGAAATGCGAAAAGGCCACCGTGGCCGAGATTGTCAGATCGTCATTGCTCCCCTGGCGGAGATCCGAGGCGGCATCGGCGATCAAGCCGAAGGCGTTGCTGGTCGCTGCGGCGAGTGCCTGGCCCTGCGCAGTCAAGGTCACCTTGCGATGCAGGCGGTTGAACAAAGGCAAGCCGAAGTCTTCTTCCAGAGCATGGATCTGGCGGCTGACCGCAGCCTGCGTCACCCCCAATTCCTCCGCCGCTCTGGTGAAGCTCAATAGCCGTGCCGCGGCTTCGAACGCCATCAGGGCGGTCATTGGCGGAAGCTGTCGTCGCAAGCTCTTCATGTCGATCTCCCGAGGTCAAAGTCGCATGACTTCAGGTAATGTCAAGCTGACCTATTTGTGCAGTTGAATACCCCTTTCTCTCTGCCATGATCGGCATATCCTCAGATAAGGGTGTGTTATGCTCAACCGGTTCGCCTCCCCCATTTCCTCGCTTCTCGACGCACGTGCTGACGGCCATTCGCTGCCCGCGGGTCTCTACACGCGCGATGATGTCTTCGAAGCCGATCTCGACGTCTTCTTCATGCGGCACTGGATCTATGTCGGCCTCGAATGCGAAGTGCCCGAGGCAGGCGATGCCGTCGTGATCGATATCGGCAAAATCAGCGTCATCCTTCTGCGTGACGACGAGAACGAGATCCGCGTGGTCCGAAACGTCTGTCGTCATCGCGGCGCCCGCATCCTCGACGCTGGCCCGACGGTCGTCTCGAAGCTGGTCTGTCCCTATCATCAGTGGACCTACGAGCTCGATGGTGCACTCTCCTATGCGCCGCATATGGGCAAGGATTTCGACAAGAGCTGCCGCAGCCTGAAGCCGGTCCAGTTCAAGTCGATCGGCGGGCTGATCTATATCTGTCTGGCCGACGAGGCGCCCAAGGATATCGAGACCCTCGACGAAGTGATGCGCGCGCGTCTCGCGCCCTACGATCTGCGCAATGCGAAGGTCGCCCATCAGGTCGATGTCATCGAAGAGGGCAACTGGAAGCTCACGATGGAAAACAATCGCGAGTGTTACCACTGCTCGGCCAATCACCCCGAGCTCTGCGTCTCCTTCGTCGATCTGGACTTCGGCTTCGATCCGGAGAGCCTGAGCGCGGAGGATCGGGAACAGGCTGAGGCGCATTTTGCCATTTATGCCGAGCGCACCAAGGCCTGGGAAGCGGACGGTTTTCCATCCGCCACGGTCGAGCAGGTGCGGGACTGCGAGACCAATTTCCGCACCCAGCGGCTGATCATCGCCGGTGCTGGCGAGTCCCAGACAGAGGATGCAACGGCGGCGTCTTCGAAACTTCTCGGGAAGATGACCCGCAAGGATCTGGGCGACACACACCTGTGGGGCCATAACAGCTGGAACCACTTCATGGGCGACCATGCTGTCACGGCCATGGTCATTCCGCTCTCTGCCGACAAGACGCTGGTGCGCACCAAGTGGCTGGTCCACAAGGACGCGGTGGAGGGTGTCGACTATGACCTGCACAAGCTCACGCATGTGTGGATCGAAACCACCAACCAGGATGCCGATCTGGTGGCCCGGTCGCAGGCCGGGGTGAGCGATCCGGCCTATGAGCCGGGCCCCTATTCTCGCTTCAGCGAGCGCGCACTCGACGACTTCGCCACCTGGTACATCGATCGGATGCGCGCCCATGGCTACTGACGGCGAAACCATGTCCCGCCCTGTCGCCAGCGACGTGTGGGATCCCGAAACAGACGACAGACTGGTCTGTCTCGATGTCCACGACGAGACCCACGATGTCAAAAGCTTCACGCTGGCATCGCCGCAGGGCAAGAGGATTGCGTTCAAGGCGGGGCAGTACTTCCTGTTCGAGCCCGGCATCGATGATGAGGAGAATGGCCGCTGTTACAGCATCTCCTCATCTCCCCTGCGCCAGAACGCCGTTACCGTGACCGTCAAACGGGTGGCGGGCGGCAAGGTGTCGAACTGGATGCACGACACTCTGAAAGCCGGCATGGATCTGCGGGCGTCGGGCCCGATGGGCAAGTTCATTCGCCCGGAGGCGGCGAAGTACCTGATGCTTTCGGGCGGCTCCGGGATCACGCCCGTCATGGCGATGGTGCGGGAGATGGCAGACAGGGCCGAACCGGTGGATGTGGTGTTTCTGCATGCCGGCCGCACGCCGCTCGATCTGCTGTTTCGCGAGGAGCTTGTCGTTCTGGCGCGCCGCATGAAGGGGTTGAGGCTCGTTTTCCTGCCGGAGGTGCTGACCGGCGATGCCGCTTGGTCGGGTCTGAGCGGACGGATCTCCAGGGAATTGCTGTCGTTGATGGTGGCGGATATCGCCACGCGGCACGTCCTTTGCTGCGGACCCGCACCGTTCATGGCGGCGGCACGCACGATCTGCGCAGAACTCGGCGTCGGCGCGGATCGGTATCTGGAGGAGAGCTTCGACGCGTCCGTCGTCGATAATCCGGCAGTCGTCGCGGAGGTGCCGGCGGCTGCAGTCAGCTACAAGGTACAGTTTCTGAAGCAGGCTAAAGTGCTCGATGTCGATGCCGGGCAGACTGTGCTGTCCTGCGCGAAGAAAATGGGTGTTCGCATCCCCTCATCCTGCGCCAACGGCATTTGCGGCACGTGCAAGTCGAAGCTCGTCAGTGGTCTCGTCGACATGAAGCACGAAGGCGGGATCCGTCAGCGCGAGATCGATGCCGGCTTCTTCCTGCCCTGTTGTTCCAGGCCTCTGACCGATCTCGTGGTCGATCGATAAGTGCATTCTCCCGGACCACGATCCCGCATCGTGCCTACCTCAACGCCCGCTTAACGCGGGCGTTCTTTTTCGTCGACCGGCTCCCTTGCCGATGGCCGATCGCCTCTGCCGACTACAGATCTTTCACCAGCCGCAGGGCGTCATGGATGGCGGCATGGGTGTTGCGGGCGGCGACTGCATCGCCGATCCGGAACAGCTGGAATGTGCCTTCAGGGTTACGCACCACGCGCTGCGGATTGCCGGCAATGAGATCGTCATAGGAGACTTCCCCGCCGTTGGAGGAGAGCCCCTTCAATTCGAAATAGAGGTCGTCGAGCGGAAGGGTGCCGTTGTTGACGACGACCTGGTCGACGAAGCGGGTTTGATCGATGCCGCCATAGTCGCTGCCGACCTGGGCCGCCAGGCGATTGCCGTCGCGCGTTACGGATTGCAGGCGGAAGGTCACGGTGAAAGTGACGTCCTTCTGTTGCAGCGAGCGCATGTAGGGAACAAGGTTCATGGCCATGACTTCGGGCGCGAAGGAGCGATCCGGTGTCATGATCTCGACCTTCGCGCCGGTCGCGGCGATGATCTCGGCGGCCTGAAGACCCGAATGATCGCCGGCGTCGTCGAAGATGAGCACGTTTGTGCCGGGCTTCACGTCGCCCGAGATGATGTCCCAGGCGGAGACCACAAGCTCGTTTCCTTCCTCCAGCACCTCCGTATGCGCCATGCCGCCCGTGGCGATCACCACGACGTCCGGCTGCTCTGCCAGCACGGTGCCAGCATCCGCCCAGGTGTTGAAGTGAAAGGTGACGCCCAGCTTCTCGCACTGCGCCATGCGCCAGTCGATGATGCTGATCATCTCGCGCCGGCGCGGGCTCTGGGCGGTCAGGCGGATCTGGCCGCCGGGTTTGTCGGCCGCCTCGAAGACAACGACCTCGTGACCGCGCTCGGCCGCGACACGCGCGGCTTCCATGCCGCCGGGGCCGGTGCCGACAATCACGATCTTGCGGCGGCTCTCTGCCTTCGGGATCTCGTGCGGCAGGGACAGTTCACGTCCGGTTACCGCGTTGTGAATGCAGTAGGCCGCGCCACCCTGATAGATGCGGTCGAGACAGTAGTTGGCGCCGACGCAGGGGCGGATGTCTTCCTCGCGCTTCTCCATGATCTTGCGGACGATGTGGGGGTCGGTCATGTGCGCGCGGGTCATGCCGACCATATCCACCTTGCCGGCCGCAATGGCGTGGCGCGCCGTCGCGACGTCGGGGATCTTGGCCGCGTGAAAGGTCGGGAAATTGGTCGCGGCACGGATTTCGCCGGCAAAATCGAGGTGCGGGGAATTGGCCATGCCCTGAATGGGGATGAGGTCCGTCAGCCCGGGGTCGGTGTCGATATGGCCGCGCACGACATTGAGGTAATCGATCAGGCCGCTGTCGCGCAGCAGGCGGGAAATCTCCAATCCTTCCGCCTTGCTCGTGCCGCCCTTCAGCTGTTCGTCGGCCGTGTAGCGCACGCCCAGAATGAAATCCTCGCCCACCCGTTTTCGGATCGCCGAGAAGACGTCGAAACAGAACTTCATGCGGTTTTCCAGCGCGCCGCCATAGGGGCCGTCGAGCTCGTTGGTCAGCGGTGACGCGAACTGATCGATCAGGTGGCCATAGGCTTCGAGTTCAACGCCGTCCATGCCGCCGGCCTTCATGCGCTCGGCCGCGTCGGCGAAGTCCTTGATGATGCGCTCGATATCCCAGTCCTCGATCTTTTTCGGATAGGCGCGGTGCGCCGGCTCGCGAAGATGAGAGGGGGCAACGACCGGCAGCCAGTCTCCCTTGTCCCAGCGGGTCCGTCGGCCAAGATGCGTGAGCTGGATCATGATGGCAGCGCCGGCCTCGTGAACGGCATCGGTCATCTCGCGCACCCAGGGAACGATCTCGTCCTTGTAGGCCAGCAGGTTGTTGAACACCGGCGGGCTGTCCTTCGAGACCGCCGCGGAGCCTGCCGTCATGGTGAGCGCCACGCCGCCCTTTGCGCGCTCCACGGTGTAGGCGCGGTAACGCTCCTTCGGCATGCCGTCTTCCGGATAGGCCGGCTCATGCGAGGTGACGATGATGCGGTTCCTCAGCGTGAGGTGCTTCAGCTGGAAGGGTTGCAGCAGGGGATCGTTGGACATGGCGCGCTCCGTTCGAGGATGCGGCATGCTAAGCTGAAATGTACACCTATGTCAATTTTACGTACGGCCATGTACAATTCACCTGCTGCAGCGTTGCGTCGTTCCGCGTGCTGTTCTAGGACAGGGAGATGGACGAGATCGCGGGCGACACTGGATGGCGTGGTTCAATCGACGGGTGGCTCGAGGCTGCCTATGACGCCTTGCTCGAAGGCGGGGTGGATGCGGTCAAGATCCTGCCGCTCGCCAAACGGCTGAAGCTTTCGCGGACCAGCTTCTACTGGTTCTTCAGGGATCGCGAGGAACTGCTGGCGGCTTTGATCGCGCGGTGGCGGGACAAGAACACCGGCAATCTGATCCGCCAGGCGGAAGCCTATGCGGAAAGCATCGCGGAAGCGACGCTCAACGTGTTTGATTGCTGGCTCGACAGGGACCTCTTCGACGCCAAATTCGAATTCGCCATCCGGAGCTGGGCGCTGCAATCGGAAGAGATCCTAAGAGAGGTGCAGGCCGCTGACAACGCACGCCTTGCAGCGCTGGGGCGCATGTTCGAACGTTTCGGCCATGAGCCTGTTGCTGCGGATGTCAGAGCCCGGACGCTTTATCTCGTGCAGATCGGCTATATCTCCATGCAGACCGAGGAAGACCTCGATCTGCGATTGAAGCGCATTCCGGAATATGTGGCGATCTTCACGGGCACGGCACCCGAGCCGCGGGAAATGGACCGTTTCCTGGCGCGGCACAAAGCGGGCTGACCAGGATCGGGGCGGCAAGGGACAAGGTATGATCGAGCAAGCCGAACCGTTTCTGCGACAACTCTTCGACCGTGCGGTCGAGGTGGCCGATCCAATGCGGTCACTGAAGGATTTTCTGCCGGAGACGCCAAAGGGCCGGATCATTGTCGTCGGTGCCGGCAAGGCCAGTGCCCGCATGGCGGAAGCCGTCGAGGCGGCCTGGGGACCCTGCGAGGGACTCGTCATCACCCGCTACGGCTATGCAAGACCTTGCCAGGGTATCGAGATCGTCGAGGCGGCTCATCCGGTGCCGGATGCCGCGGGACTGGAGGCGACGGCACGGATGCTGTCCCTCGCAGACAGCGCTCAAGAGGGGGATTTCGTTCTGGCGCTGATTTCGGGCGGCGCGTCGGCCCTGCTCGTGCAACCGGTACCCGGCGTGTCGCTGGCGGAGAAGCAGGCGGTCAATCAGGCACTCCTGGCGTCCGGCGCCCCGATCGACCGCATGAACACGCTGCGCAAGCACTTAAGCCGGGTCAAGGGTGGCCAATTGGCGGCCGCTGCCTGGCCGGCGGACCTGCTGGCATTGATCATTTCCGATGTGCCGGGGGACGATCCAGCCTTTATCGGTTCAGGCCCGACCGTCGGTGATCCATCGACGCCGGCGGATGCGCTGGCGGTGATCGAGCAATGGCAGGTCGAGGTTCCCGCCTCCGTGAAAGACGCGCTCAAGAAAGGCTCAGGCGTTATCGCACCTGACGATCCGCGCCTTTCGCGCACGAAGAACGTGATTTACGCAGCGCCTCGCCAATCGCTCGAGGCTGCGGCGGCTTTGGCCAGGATTGAAGGTTGCGACGTGCGCCTGCTCGGGGATGCGTTGGAGGGCGAGGCGCGGACCGTCGCGGCAGCGCAGGCCCGCGAGGCCATTGCCCTTCAACGCTCCATGCAAGTTGGTGATCCGCCCATCCTGCTCCTGTCCGGCGGCGAGCTGACGGTCACGCGCCGGGGAGATGGCGTCGGCGGGCCGAATGCCGAGTTCTGCCTGGCGCTTGCCATCGCGCTCGGTGGCGCCAAGGGTATCCATGCGCTCGCTTGTGATACGGACGGCGTGGACGGGGCCGCAGAGGTTGCTGGTGCCGTGATCGGGCCTGATACGCTGGAAAAAGCAGCGGCAAGAGGGATCGACCCGCAAGATGCGCTCCAGTGGAACGACGCGCATTCCTTCTTTGCTGAGATCGATGCCCAGGTGGTGACCGGGCCGACCCTCACCAATGTCAACGACTTCCGCGCGATCCTGATCCAGGGCACGGCATGACTGACCAGTAAGCCGGCTTCATCTGTGAGCCGACCCTTGGGCCACGCATCACTCGTCGGCGTGCTTGCCCTCTTCCCAATACCAGGCGACGTATTGGCGCTTGCGGTCGTGGCCGCGCGAGGCCAGATGCGCCTTGACGCTGCGCATCGCAGCTTTTTCAGCCGCGAACCAGACATAGCTATCCGCCGGCATGCGATCGATCGCGGCCTTGGCGCGCTCGGCAAGCTGGTTCTTGGTGCCTTCGGCATAGGATCCGCGGTGCAGCCATTCGATGCTGAAGTCCGCATGGCTGACGATCGTCTGCTCTTCGGCCTTGTTCTCCACTTCGATGATCGCCGTGATCTGGGTTCCGGGAGATGCTTCCTCGATCATGCGGGCGATGGCGGGAAGGGCGCTTTCGTCACCGGCAAAGAGGATCTTCCCAGCCTCCGGCAAGCTGCCGCCGCCGGGCCCGATGATGGCAACCCGTGTTCCCGCAATTGCGTCGCGGGCGAAGTCGGCGCCCGGTGTGCTGACACCTTCTGCGGGATGCTGGAAGAAATCGATCGTGATCTGGCCTTGTGCCGCATCGACCGAGCGGATCGTGTAGATGCGCACGAGAAGTTTGTCCTCACCCTTCGGCCAGTCGATGCGTCCATCGGCCCGCAAGGTCGGCCAGACCGGGGCGCGCCCATGGGGTGGTACGAGCAGGCGGACGTGGATGTCGCCATCGACGAACGGCGTGACATCTTCGACTGACAGTGTCACCCGCAGCATTCTGGGCGTCACCTGCGCGGTCGAGACCACGAAAGCTTCCTGAAGATTGGCCGGCTGGACCTTCGGGGCAGGCTTCGACCAATCGAGCGAGAAAGGTTCTTCGCCGGCAAAATAGTAGAGATGCTCGGCAAACATCGTGCGGGTCGATTCCAGCTCTTCGTCGCTGCCGCAGGCGAGACGGATCTCCAGATGATCCGGCTTCGGTAGAAGCTCGATCCGTGCGTGGGACGAGGACAGAACGGCCTTGTCTTCCTGGCGGGTGACTTCCGCATGTTCGACGAAATGCTCGCAGATCTCGTCCAGCATGGCCGTCACGTTAACGGGGCGGGCGATACCGGACAGCTCGAAGGATTGGAGGTCGGTCATGGTTCAGGCTCCGATTGAGGACTGTTGCGCGCGGGCATGATGACGGCCGATCGGCAACATCATCGGCCTTTGAGAGGTGGGATCGGTCATGATGCGGCTTTCGATGCCGAAGACATCGCGGACCATGGCTTCGCTTAAGACTTCCTCCGGCCGTCCGGTCAGATGCGGGCGACCGGCGAGCATGGCGACGAGGTGATCGGCATAGCGCGCGGCGAGGTTCAGGTCGTGCAGCACCATCACGATCGTCGTGCCGCGGCTACGGTTGAGATCGGTCAAAAGATCGAGCACCTCGACCTGATGGTTGATGTCGAGAAAGGTGGTGGGCTCATCGAGCAGCAGGATTTCGGTTTCCTGTGCCAGTGCCATGGCGATCCAAACTCTCTGCCGCTGGCCACCGGAGAGTTCGTCCAGCGGACGATCCGAGAGCGCGAGCGTCTGGGTCGCTTCGAGTGCGGCGGCAACGGCCTCGTCATCGGCGCTTGTCCAGCGCGCGAAGAGGCCGTGATGCGGATGACGGCCACGGCTGACGAGATCGGCAACGGTGATGCCTTCAGGGGTCACCGGCGACTGTGGCAGGACGCCGAGCTTGCGCGCGAGTTCGCGCGTCGGCACCCGATGGATGGCCTGACCATCAAGCACGACCTCGCCGTTGCGAGGCGCGATCAGCCGCGACATGGCCTTCAGCAAGGTGGACTTGCCGCAGGCATTGGCGCCGACGATGGCGGTGATCTGGCCGGTCGGCACTTCGAGGTCGAGTTCCTCCAGAACGAGGTTCTTTCCGTAGCCGGCCGACAGGTTCCGGGCTTCGAGACGTGTGTCCGTCACGACTTACCTCCCGCGCGGTTGACGCTGATGATCAGCAGGATGAGATAGGGTGCGCCGAGGGCGCCGGTCACCACGCCCACGGGGTAGCGGCCGGGCAGGAGAAACTGGCCGACGAGATCGCCGATGAGGACGAGGCCGGCGCCGACAAGGGCCGATGGCAGGAGTATGGAGCCACGCCGACCGATGGTGCGGGCCGCAATCGGCCCGGTCAGGAAGGCGACGAAGGCAATCGGGCCAGTGACGGCGGTGGCGGTCGCAATCAGCCCGACGGCCGAGACAATCACAAGGATCCTGACGAGGCCGACATTGACGCCAAGGGCTGCTGCGGTCTCTTCGCCGGCGCGCATCGCCTCCAGATCCTGCGCTTTCATGAACAGGATGCCACCGAAGACGATCAGAGACAGGAGCAGGGGAAGGAGTTGTTCCATCTGCGCGCCATTCAGACTGCCGGTCAGCCAGCGCAATGCTTCCTGGAGCGTGAAGCCGGGGGCACGGGTCAGGACATAGGCGATGATGCTTTCGAGCATAGCGGAGACGCCGATGCCGACAAGGATGAGGCGCGGACCGGCGACACCGTCACGGGCGGAGAGGCCGTAGACGAGGATTGCGACGCCAAGCCCGGCCGCAATGGCCAGGATCGAAACGGCAGGGCCGCTCATCGACAGGACGACGATTGCAAAGACGGCGGCGGCGCTGGCACCAGAACTGATGCCGATGATATCCGGGCTTGCCAGCGGGTTTCGTAGCATGGTCTGGAAGGCTGCTCCGCCAAGGCCAAAACTCATGCCAGCGGCCAGTGCCGTCAGAGCCCGTGGCAGCCGCAACTGGCCGACGGTGAAGCTTGCGCCCGGAACCGCCTCACCGAGCAGAACGCGGATGACATCTGCCGGCGGCGTGAGGGATCGGCCGATCACGAGACTGGCGAAGACGATCGCCGCGATGGCCAAGGTCATGGCGCCGAGCAGAAGGCGCCGCTTTCGAAGGTCGCTACGGCGAGATGCGGCGAACCGCTGCGTGGCCGCGCTGGAGGTGGAGATGAAAGACGCGGTCACAGGTCCCTGACCTTCTGCCGGCGGACGATGTGGATGAAGAAGGGACCTCCGATCAGCGCCGTGACGATACCGACATCGAGTTCGGCCGGGCGTGCGGCGATACGGCCGGCGATATCGCTCGCGGTGAGAAGGGCTGCACCGCCAAGGGCTGAGAAGGGCAGGAGCCAGCGATGGTCCGGACCGACCAATAGGCGGCATGCATGCGGCACGACGAGGCCGACAAAGCCGATCGGGCCGCAAAGCGCGGTCGTTGCGCCACAGAGCAGGATGGCGCCGAGCGTGGCGCTGGCACGGGCGAAGGCGACACGGTCTCCAAGACCTGCTGCCAGTTCATCCCCCAGTGCCAGGGAGTTCAGCCGACGGGCAGAGAGGAGGCAGATGAGGAAGCCGACTGCGAAGAAGGCGAGAACGGGCAGCATGCGGTCGAATGTGGCGCCGCCGACGCCACCGATCTGCCAGGAGCGGATGCCGCCTGCGATGTCGGCTCGCGGCAGGACGACGGCGATGACCAGGGAGGAGAAGGCGATCGAGGTTGCCGCACCCGCGAGCGCAAGCTTGAGCGGGGTTGCGCCGCCACGACCGAGTGACGCGATGAGGTAGACGAAGACTGCCGTCATTCCAGCGCCTGCTATCGCGGTCCAGACGAAGGCCTGAGAGGAGGTGATGCCGACCCAGGCGATACCAATGACGACCGCAAGCGAGGCGCCGATATTGACGCCGAGAATGCCGGGATCGGCCAGCGGATTGCGCGTGACGCCCTGCATGACGGCGCCTGCGAGTCCCAGCGCTGCTCCGGCCAGGAGGGCCAAGACAGTTCGGGGTATGCGTGCCGACACGGCGGCCTGGGCTATGGTCTGCGTTTCGCCGCGCAACGCCGAGAGGACTTCCGCAAGAGGCACATCTCGCGTGCCGATCATCAGCGAGGCAAGCGCGAGAATGCCCACGGCGGCGAAAAGTGCCAGCAGCCAGACCACGCGGCTACCGGCTGCTCCGGCGCGTGAAAAGGAGATAGGGGCTGCGGCGGTCTTCGCAGTGCTCATTCGGTTTTCCGTGCCGCCTCGGCGAGCAGTCGCACATAGTCCGGCAGGACCCAGGTGACCGACAGCGGGGTGGGGTTTGCGGCAGTGCCGACAGGATCGCGTCCGAGAAGGACAATCGCCTCGTGCTGGACTGCCGGCATATGGGCGAGGAGCGGATTGGCCCTCATCGCCGCGAGAAGCGTCTGGTCGCCATAGGTGACCAGGATGTCGACATCGTCGAAATCATCGACCCGTTCTGCGCTGATCGACCCGGCAAAGCTGCCGGTTGAGGAGGCGCGCGCCACGCTTTTCGGCATGGCGAGGCCGAGGTCCTGGAAGAAGCGGACGCGGGTGTCCTGGGTGGTGTAGAAGTTGACGAGGCTGAGGTCGGTCGCATCCAGATGGGTGACAAACATGGCCGTCTTGCCCTTCAGTTCGGGATATTTCGCGACTTCTGCGGCGATCTTTCCTTCGATGTTTGAGATCAAGGCCTCGCCTTCGGTCGCCATGCCCAGTCCCGCACTGTTCATGCGGATCGTTTCGCGCCAATCCGTGGACCATGGCGCCTGCGGGTAGGCGACAACAGGTGCGATCTGGCTGAGCGTGTCGTATTCCGCCTGGCTCAGGCCGGAATAGGCGCCAAGGATAACATCCGGCTCCGTCGCCGCGACCGCTTCGAAATCAACGCCGTCGCCTTCGTCGAACAGGTCAGGCGTCTGCGCGTCAAGCTCCTTCAGCCTCTCGGCGACCCAGGGCAGGACGCCATCCCCGTCATCGTCGCCGAAATTGGCAGCGGCCATGCCGACCGGCACGATGCCGAGCGCCAAGGGCACTTCGTGATTAGCCCAGGCCACGGTTGCGACGCGAGCCGGCTTTTTTCGATGACTGTGGTGCCAAAGGCATGGGTGATCTCAACCGGGAAGCTCTCCTTCTCCTGCGCCATGGCAGAGGAACCCATCAGGCTCTGGAAAAGCATGGTCGATAGGAGAAACAGATGGCGTGGGTTGATCCGCATCGAACGGCTCCCTCAAACGGCTAAAACTTGATTGTCCGTCTCAGCTTCATGCCGTGACGTCAAGCACCAAGATATGGTCAGGAGCCCGGTCTCTTGGATTTTCCGGGGAATCTTACAAAGCCGAAAAAGTTACAATACTGGATTTTAATTCTCCAGTTAATGGGGCAAACCGGGTTGTCCAACCGAGGCCTGCCGAGGGACGGGCATGCATCGCTGGACCTCTTGAGCATCGATGATGGAGAGGTGGGCGACCGGGTGATCAGTGGGACACGTATTTTGTTGGAAAGAAACATGGTCAGGACCAAAACCACCGGCGCCAGCGCAAAGATTTCCGTTCGCTACTGCACCGCAATCCTGCTCGGCTGCACCGCCCTCGTCGCATTCGCGCCGCAGCGGTCCATCGCCCAGGATGCGGAGACAGACGACGGCTCGACGGTGCTGCAGACGATCACCGTCGAAGGGGCCGGCCAGGCTGACGACAGCAAGACGGTGGTTGCTCGAGACGCTGCTGCCGGTAGCCGGTTGACGACAGACATCATGGACACCGCGGCTTCGGTTTCGGTGGTTACGGCCAAGGAGATCCAGCAGCGTGCGGCCAAAAGCATCGAAGAAGTGCTGCAGTATACGCCGGCCGTGAATGCGGACTTTTACGGTTCGGACGATCGTTTCGACTACTACAAGATCCGCGGCTTCGACGCCTGGGCATATCGTGACGGTCTGACGCTGGGGGACCCCTTTGGCGGCATCCGTGAGGAGCCCTATGCGTTCGAGCGTGTGGAAGTGCTGAAAGGTGCGAGTTCAACCGCTTATGGGGTATCCGATCCTGGCGGTGCTCTGAATTATGCGACGAAGCTGCCCAAGACGGGGCGCTTCGGTGAGGTCTATGGCACGGCCGGATCGAACAAGCACGGTGAGGTCGGTTTCGACTTCGGCGACAACCTGACCGAAGACGACACCCTGTCGTATCGACTGACCGGCAAGTTGCAGAACGCGGACAAGGAGTACGATTTCTCACAGGACGACGAGAAGTTCATCATGGGTGGCCTGACATGGCGGCCGACCGACATGACAAGCCTCAGCGTCGTTTACGATCACCTCAACCGCGACAGCGTTCCTGGCGGTGGCGGGCATCCGATTGGCACCGACCTCGATCGCAGTGTGTTCCTCGGTGAACCCGACTACAACTACGATGTCACGAACCGCAACACCTTCAGCGTCTTGTTCGATCACGACTTCGGAAACGGTCTGACCTTCGGTTCGAATGCCCGCTACAGCAAGTCGAATACGGGCTTTGGCTATGCCTATGTCCAGGATAACTCACCGGACTATGCCGGGACGACGGTGAGCCGAGCCTATTACGGCAATGCGCAGAGCCGTGAGGACTTTGTCATCGATGCACATGTCCAATACGATGCGAACTTCAGCGTCGTAGACAGCCGAACCCTGGTTGGTCTCGACTACAAGCGGCATGATGGGACAGGCACCACCTACTATACGAGTGCGCCTGACATCAACTGGACCAACCCGGTCTATAGTGGTGCTCCGAGCTATGCCACGCCTTACGTTGCCGATGTCAGCAAGCAGTCGACGGTCGGCCTATACGTTGAGCAGGAGGCGACGATTGCAGACAAGCTCATCCTTTCCGTCGGTCTACGGAACGACTGGATGGATCTGTCGTCTGTCGACACCCAATGGTATTCCACTGGCTCTCCGATCACCACCAACAGTTCCGACGATTTCAGCGAGTTGTCCAAGCGTATCGGAGCGACCTATCGCCTGACCGAAGAGTTCGCCGTCTATGCAAGCTATGCGGAATCCGTCGCACCACCGAGCATCGGCGTCGCTCCGGAACGCGGCGAGCAGATGGAACTGGGTGTGAAATACAGCCCTGATGCTTTCCCGGCTCTATTCACCGCATCGATCTATGATCTGACGAAGAACAACATCACCCGGACAAACCCCTCGACGGCCCTGTCAGAGACGATCGGTGAAGTTCGAGTTCGAGGCATCGATCTGGAAGCCAAGGCGGAAGTGACGGACAATCTCAGCCTGACTGGTGGTTACTCCTATCTTGTATCCGAAATCATCGAAAACGGAACGTCAGGCAACGAGGGCAACGAACTGGCAATGGTGCCGCGCCAAACAGCGTCCTTGTGGCTGAACTACACGATCGAAGGAGACGGTCAGCGTGGCGACGTGACTGTTGGCGGGGGCGTGCGGTACATCGGTTCCTACTTCTACACGGATGAGAATACCGGTTCGACTGACGGCAACTTCGTCTTCGATGCCGCAATGACCTACAAGATCCGCGAGAACACAAGCTTCGAACTGAATGTCAGCAATCTGTTCGACGAGAAATACATTGCAAATGCCGGCTATGGTGCGGACTTCTACAATCCCGGCCGGGCGATCTATGCGACGATCCGCCAGACCTGGTGAGGCCAACTTGCCCGGGTGGATTTGATCCAGCCGGGCATTTCTCAGAGACGGTCGCTTCGTTTGCGCCAGGCGGCTGGTGTGTCGCCGGTGAACTGGCGGAAAACCTTGGTGAAGTGGGCCTGGTCCGAAAAGCCGAACTGGGCTGCGATTTCGGCGATGCTGAGTGCCTCATCGTCGAGAAGCTCGCGGGCCGCTTCGATCCGGCGTGACAGCTGCCATTGAAGCGGTGTCTTGCCCGTGGTCTCGCGAAAGACGGTGGCGAACCAGCTTTCGGACAGGCCGACCAGATCTGCCATGTCCGACACCGTCATCCGCTGTTCGCCATTCATCGAGAAATGGGCCGTGAGCCGGTTCATCTGTGCCTGGGTGAGCCGGCCGGTCTTCGCCACCGTCTCTTCTGTCTCGACCGTCATGGCGAGCATGCCGGTGACGATGCTGCCGACCAAATTTTCTGCAAAAGCCGGATGACGTGCCTCGGGTGAGAGCTCGTCGACCACGAGACTGGCCAAAGCTGCGATCGGGCCGGGATCGGGAAGCTCGATCGGCTTGCGCAGCGCCGTCCGCGCCGAAGAGCTGCCGATCGCCGGAGAGAGGAAGCGCATCAGGCGATCCTGATGCAGATGCAGATCGAGATGGGAAAAGCGGTGGGGCTTGGTGAAGCGTGTCCACATGGGCACGCCGGCCGGCACGTAAACTGCCCGGCACAGGCCGCGGTCACGCCTACTCAGATCAGCAGCGCGGTCGGCAACCTTGATTTGATCCGAAACGTCCGTGAAGAACAGCATGATGCGCGGATCGGGCGACAGGTAATATCCGCTCGCGCCTGCTTGTCCCTCCGCGTCCCAGTGAACGCCGACGATGCCATCGAGCGACCGCCACCTGGCGGGGCTCAACGCCCGGATGCCATGGATCTCTGACTGCATGGAGTGAAGGTAGGTCACTGTCGGGGGTCCCGCGCTTTACGGTTTGCGGACTGGTGCGCCTTGAGGCGGCTGCCGCCACCTTTAGGCAGAATAGCTGCTGCGTCAAGAAAGATGATATTTCAGCTCAGGTTAATTCTGCCGATGTGGATGCCCTCCGACCTGTCATCAAGCGGTTGTGTCTGCGCAGTGACTGGCCTAGTAAATATTTTCTGGAGGTTTACCACTGCTTCCGGATGTGGGTGAGGAGGAGCGGCCGCGATGGTAACAATCAAGGAAATTGCGAAGGCCGTTGGCGTCTCTTCGGGCACCGTCTCCCGGGTCCTGAACTATGACCACACCCTGTCGGTCTCCGAGGCCAAGCGGCAGGCGATCATCGAAACGGCCGAGGCGCTGAACTACGCGACGCCGCGGGCGCGCAAGGGCGCCCAGCTGCCGCCGTTTGCGATCCCCATGGGCAGCCATGCCGAGGTTTCTGCCAATATCGCCGTCATTCACTTCCTTGCGCCGAACGAAGAACTTGTCGATCCCTATTATGTCGGCGTACGACTGGGGATCGAAGCGCGCTGTCGCGAATACAAGATCGAGATCGCGCGCGTGTTCAATCCGGATGTGCCGGTCGATCTCGCCATGCTGACCGGCATCTCCGCTGCCCTCGTGGTCGGGCATCATCCGAAGGCCGAGATCGAGGCGATGGCCAAGGTCTGCCCGCATCTCGTGATGGCGGATTACAATCCCCGCATGCCGCAGTTCGACTGCGTTCGAGCCGATCTGGGTGAGGCAACGGTGGCAATCCTCGACAGTCTCGACAGTGCCGGATACCAGCGGATCGGCTTCGTCGGGGGCTATGAGCTGATGGACAATGATGCGCTGATGCATGGCGAGCAGCGCTGCAAGGCCTTCATCGAGTGGCATGAACAGCGTGGCCGTTATCAGCCGGAGCTGCTGGCGCTGGGGCAGAGCGAGCGGTTCGGGCAGAACCTTCGTCTGGAAACAGGCTATCAGCAGGCGAAGTCGCTGCTTGCCCTCGACACACCGCCGGATGCGATCGTGGCGGCGAACGACAACATGGCGATTGGGACCTACCGGGCCATTCAGGAGGCAGGGCTTTCCATTCCCGATGATGTCGCGGTCGTTGCCTTTAACGACATTCCCGTTGCGCAGTTCCTGACGCCGCCGCTCTCGACCATGCGGATCCCCGGCGAGTTGATCGGCGAGGTGGCGGTGGATCTTTTGGTGGAGCGGCTGAATGGTCGCGACTATTCCAAGCATGTGACCTTGCCGACCGAAATGGTCTGGCGCGCAAGTGCCCGGAAGCCGGCCCGCTCCTAGGTCTTGCGACGGGAGGTTGCGGAATCCCAAGCACTTACCGCAGCGCACAAAATATTTAGTAAAAATGTTCTTGGCTGTCCTCCGGTTTTCGGAAATAGTGGCGTCGAGGCAGGGGATGAGGCTGCCGCGGTTAACATCATAATGGGAGGAACACATGGATTATTCTCGCGTGCTCAAGCGCTCCGTTTCGGCTGCGCTGACGGGTGCCGCACTGTTGTGCAGCACGGCGGCCTTTGCCGGCGAAGTCACCATCTGGTGCTGGGACCCGAACTTCAACGTCGCGATCATGAAGGAAGCAGCCGAGCGCTACACCGCCAAGCATCCTGATACGACCTTCAACATCGTCGATTTCGCCAAGGCCGATGTCGAGCAGAAGCTGCAGACGGGTCTGGCTTCCGGCATGACCGATACGCTGCCGGATATCGTGCTGATCGAAGACTATGGCGCGCAGAAGTATCTGCAGTCCTTCCCCGGCTCCTTTGCGGCACTCACGGACAAGATCGACTATTCCGGCTTTGCCAAATACAAGGTCGACCTGATGACGCTCGAAGGCGAAGTTTACGGCGTGCCCTTCGATTCCGGCGTCACCGGCCTCTACTATCGCACTGACTATCTTGAGCAGGCCGGCTTCAAGCCCGAGGACATGCAGAACCTCACCTGGGACCGTTTCGTCGAAATCGGCAAGAAAGTGAAGGCCAAGACCGGTCATGAGATGATGGCACTGGATGCCAATGACGGCGGTCTGATCCGCATCATGATGCAGTCCGGTGGCCAGTGGTATTTCAACGAGGACGGCAGCCTCAACATCACGGGGAACGCCGCACTGAAGGCTGCACTCGAAACCCAGGCCCGCATCGTCAACGAAGGCGTTGCCAAGCCGACCAGCGGCTGGAACGACGGCATCAGCGCGCTGACCTCGGGTGACGTCGCCTCCGTCCTGATGGGCGTGTGGATCACGGGCACGGTCAAGTCCCAGCCCGATCAGGCCGGCAAGTGGGCGCTGACGGCCATTCCGAAGCTCAATATCGAGGGTGCCACGGCCGCCTCAAACCTTGGCGGATCGAGCTGGTATGTGCTCGAAGCTTCCGCCGAAAAGGACGAGGCCATCGACTTCCTCAACGAGATCTATGCCAAGGATCTCGACTTCTACCAGAAGATCCTGACCGAGCGCGGCGCGGTCGGCTCGCTGCTCGCCGCCCGCACCGGTGAAGCCTATCAGAAGCCGGACGAGTTCTTCGGCGGCCAGACCGTCTGGCAGAACTTTGCCGACTGGCTCGTCCAGGTCCCGGCCGTCAATTACGGCATCTTCACCAATGAACTCGACACGGCTGTCACGGCGAACTTCCCGGCGCTCGTGAAGGGTGCCCCTGTCGATGACGTGCTGAAGGCGATCGAGGATCAGGCTGCCGGCCAGATCCAGTAAGCCATCCCACAGGGGTGAGGCTTCTTCGTCTCGCCCCTGTCCTCCCGGAGACGTGCGGCGGTAATGCCGCGCGGCTTCCGTCGATTTGATTGCAGTCAGTGACCACTGATCGGGTTCGGGGACACCGCATGGCCACCACATCCAGATCCAGCTTGAGACGCTATTACGACGTGAACGGATGGCTGTTCGTGGCGCCCGCGATCGCGCTGATTTCCGTCTTCATGCTCTACCCGATCCTGCGGTCGCTCGTCCTGTCGCTCTATACAGGTCGCGGCATGATGCTGAAGTTTTCCGGCACGGGAAATCTCGTGCGTCTTTGGAACGACCCGGTCTTCTGGCAGGCGCTGCAAAACACGGTCATCTTCTTCATCGTGCAGGTGCCGATCATGATTACCATGGCGCTGATCCTGGCGGCCATGCTGAACAATCCGAAGCTTCGCTATTTCGGTCTGTTTCGGACGATGATCTTCCTGCCCTGCGTTTCCTCGCTGGTCGCCTATTCCATCCTGTTCAAGAGCATGTTCTCGCTCGATGGCGTGGTGAACAACACGCTGCTCGCGATCGGCATCATCGGCGAGCCGATCGGCTGGTTGACCGATCCCTTCTGGGCCAAGGTGCTGATCATCATCGCCATTACTTGGCGCTGGACCGGCTACAACATGATCTTCTATCTGGCGGCGCTCCAGAACATCGACCGGTCGATCTACGAGGCGGCAAGGATCGATGGCGTGCCGTCCTGGGGGCGTTTCGCGTTTCTCACCATTCCGATGCTCAAACCGGTGATCCTGTTCACCACCATCACCTCGACGATCGGCACGCTGCAGCTGTTCGACGAGGTCTACAACTTCACCGAGGGCACGGGCGGCCCGGCCAACTCGACGCTGACGCTGTCGCTCTACATCTACAATCTCACCTTCCGCTTCATGCCGAGCTTCGGTTATGCCGCGACCGTCTCCTATGTGATCGTGCTGATGGTGGCGGTCCTGTCCTTCCTGCAATTTTATGCCGCGAGGGAGCGTCGATGATGACCAAGCTTCGTCGCCACCTGCCTGACATCGTGCAATATGTCTTTCTCTCGCTTGCCGCCTTTCTCTCGATCTTCCCCTTCATCTGGATGGTGATCGGGGCGACGAATTCGACGAGCGAGATCATCCGCGGCAAAGTCACCTTCGGCACGGCTCTGTTCGACAACATCGCCTCCTTCTTCGCGCAGGTGGATGTGCCGCTGGTCTTCTGGAATTCGGTGAAGATCGCGCTCGTCGGCACAGCGTTGACGCTGCTCGTCTCGTCGCTGGCCGGCTATGGCTTCGAGATGTTCCGCTCGAAGTTAAGGGAACGGGTCTATACCGTGATCCTGCTGACGCTGATGGTGCCGTTTGCGGCGCTGATGATCCCGCTCTTCATGCTGATGGGGCAGGCCGGGCTATTGAATACGCATATCGCGATCATGCTGCCGATGATCGCGTCTGCCTTCATCATCTTCTATTTTCGCCAGGCCTCAAAAGCCTTCCCGACCGAGCTTCGCGATGCGGCGAAGGTCGACGGCCTGAAGGAGTGGCAGATCTTCTTCTACATCTATGTGCCGGTGATGCGTTCGACCTATGCGGCGGCCTTCGTCATCGTTTTCATGCTGAACTGGAACAACTATCTCTGGCCGCTGATCGTGCTGCAGTCGAACGACACGAAGACGATCACGCTCGTCGTGTCCTCGCTCGCCTCCGCCTATTCGCCCGAATACGGCACCGTGATGATCGGCACGATCCTCGCCACCCTTCCCACTCTTCTTGTCTTCTTCGCCATGCAACGGCAATTCGTGCAGGGCATGCTCGGCTCCGTGAAATAGGACTTTGAAATGCGCATTATCGAGAATTTCAACAAGGACTGGACCTTCCGCGCCGCATTTGAGCCGGCTTTCGCTTCGGCTTCGCAGCCGGGCGAGCCGGTCCAGCTTCCCCATACGGCGGTCGAGCTGCCTTACAATTATTTCGACGAGAAGAGCTATCAGAAGGCCTTTACCTATCAGAGGGTCATTGCCTGGGATCCGCGTTTCCACGGCAAAGAAGTTTCGCTGGTGTTCGATGCCGCCATGGCAGACAGTATCGTCTATCTGAACGGTATTGAGATCACCGCGCACAAGGATGGCTATACGCCATTCGAGGCCCGGCTGACGCCGCATCTCAAGGCCGGCGACAACCTGCTGACGGTGAAGATCGACGGTTCGGAAAACCCCGAGATCCCGCCTTTCGGTGGCGTCATCGACTATCTCACCTATGCCGGGATCTATCGTGATGTCTGGCTCAAGATCACTGCGCCGGTTTCGATCAAGAACGTCAAGATCGAGACGCCGGATGTGCTTGATGAAACCAAGCAGGTGACGGCGAAGGTCTGGATTTCCAATCCGACGGATCTGGCGCTTTCCGGCAATGTCACGGCTGTTCTGAATGATGGCGCGGGTCAGGAGATTGCGCGGACCGAGGCGGCAGTTTCTGGCGGCGAGGTTTCACTCGGCTTCTCCGGGCTCCAGGGCATCACGCTCTGGGATATCGACAATCCCGCTCTCTATCACCTCACGGTAACGCTTGAGACGGGAGCCGGTACCGACGCCGTGACGAGCCGTTTCGGCTTCCGCTCTGCCGAATACACGATCGAGGGCTTCAAGCTGAATGGACGCGTCGTCAAGCTGCGCGGCCTCAACCGTCACCAGGCCTGGCCGCATCTCGGTTATGCCATGGGCCGGCGCGGTCAGGAGAAGGATGCCGACATCCTGAAATTCGATCTCGCCTGCAACATTGCCCGCACCTCGCATTATCCGCAGTCCCAATACTTCCTCGACCGCTGCGACGAGATCGGTCTGTTGGTCTTCGAAGAGATCCCCGGCTGGCAGCATATCGGCGGTGATGCCTGGAAGGCGGAGAGCGTTCAGAACGTGCGCCGGATGATCGAGCGCGACTGGAACCACCCCTCGATCATCATCTGGGGTGTGCGTATCAACGAGAGCCAGGATGCTCACGATTTCTATGTCGAGACGAATGCCATGGCCCGTTCGCTCGATACGACCCGCCAGACCGGTGGTGTGCGCTACATCACCGAAAGCGAGCTGCTCGAAGACGTCTACACGATGAACGACTTCATTCTCGGCATGGAGGAACTGCCGGGCCACAATCGCGAGCGGCTGGTTCTGCGCGACCAGCGTGAGGTTACCGGGCTCGACCGCAAGGTGCCCTATATGATCACCGAATATGGCGGGCACATGTATCCGACCAAGCGCTTCGACCAGGAGCAGCGGCAGGCTGAACATGTCGGTCGTCACCTGGCGATCCTGAATGCGGCTGCGGGCGATCCGTCGATCTCGGGCTCCACCGGTTGGTGCATGTTCGACTACAACACCCACAAGGATTTCGGCTCCGGCGACCGCATCTGCTATCACGGCGTGCTCGACATGTATCGCGAGCCGAAATTCGCCGGTTACGCCTATGCCTCTCAGGGCGATCCGAAGGACAAGATCGTCATGCAGCCGGTCAGCTTCTGGGCACGTGGCGAGCGCAATATCGGCGGCGTGCTGCCGCTAATCATTCTCACCAATTGCGATTATGTCGAGATCCGCATGGGCCAGATCGTCAAGCGGATCGAACCCGATACCAAGACCTATCCGCATCTGCCGCATCCGCCCTGCATTCTCGACCACAGCATGGTCACGCCGGAGGAATTCGGCGAATGGGGCATGACCTGGCGCGATGGCGAACTCGTCGGCTTCATCGACGGCGAAGAAGTCGTTCGCCGTCATCTGCCGGCCGATCCGCTGCCGACGGACCTTGATATCGCGGCTGACGATACCGAGCTCCGGGCTGGCGAGAAGGATACGGTTCGCGTGATCCTGCGCGCGCTCGATCAGGGCGGCAATGTCATGGGCTTCTTCGACGATCCGGTCGAGGTCAGCCTCGAAGGACCGGGGCGCATCGTCGGACCCACGCTCCTCTCTTTCAAGGGGGGCGCCGTCGGTGTCTATGTCGAAGCCGGAAACGAGGTCGGGCGCTTGACGCTGACGGCCAAGTGCCGTCCCTTCGGGACCAAGCACATAACCTTCAACGTCACCTGAGCGAGGCTTAAATGGCAGAGGTCCGGCTCACCGATATCCGCAAGTCCTACGGTTCGCTCGAGGTCATCAAGGGGGTGAATCTTGAGGTTTCCTCAGGGGAATTCGTTGTTTTCGTCGGTCCCTCCGGCTGCGGCAAGTCCACGCTGCTCCGGATGATCGCGGGGCTGGAGGATATCACGTCCGGAGAGCTGACGATCGGCGGCACCGTGATGAACGATGTCGACCCCTCGAAGCGCGGCATTGCCATGGTGTTCCAGACCTATGCGCTCTACCCGCATATGACGGTGCGCGAGAACATGGGCTTTGCGCTGCGCTTTGCGGGCATGGCGAAGGACGAGATCCAGCGGCGCGTTAATGCGGCCGCGAAGATCCTGGAACTTGACGCGCTGATGGACCGCAAACCGAAAGCTCTGTCCGGTGGGCAGCGCCAGCGTGTTGCCATCGGCCGTGCCATTGTGCGGCAGCCTGACGTTTTCCTGTTCGACGAGCCGCTCTCCAACCTCGACGCTGAGCTGCGCGTCCATATGCGCGTCGAAATCGCCCGGCTGCACAAGGAGCTCAATGCCACCATCGTCTATGTCACGCATGACCAGGTCGAGGCGATGACGCTGGCCGACAAGATCGTCGTCCTGCGCGGCGGCATTGTCGAGCAGGTCGGGGCGCCGCTGGCACTCTACGACGATCCCGACAATATGTTCGTTGCCGGCTTCATAGGCTCGCCACGGATGAACTTCCTGCCCGCATCGGTCATCGGGCTGTCCGGTGGCGGACAGGTCACGGTGGCGCTTACGGCGCGGCCGGAGACACAGCTGACTTTTTCCTGTGCGAGCCCGCCAAAGGTCGGCGACGCCGTAACGGTCGGGGTGCGGCCGGAGCATTTTCTACCAGCGGGCAGTGGTGATGCGCAGCTGACGGTACATGTCGATGTTGTCGAGCATCTCGGCAATACGAGCTATGTCTACGCGCATACGGTGCCCGGGGAGCAGATCATCATCGAGCAGGAAGAGCGTCGTCAGGGCGGTCGGCTGGGCGATGAGATCACTGTGGGGCTTGCAGCAAAAACGAGCTTTCTCTTCGATGCTTCTGGGCGGCGCATTCGCTAGATAGAAGAGCCGATTTTCTGGGGCAAAAAGGCAAGCGCACGCTTGCTTTACGCTTTCGCGTACCGGCTTGCCGCGCTAGGCTCAAGCCCATGAAAAAGGTCTTCAATCCCCCCTCCGTCCGCCGTCCTTTCGGTCATTACAATCACGGTCTGCTGGTGCCGCCGGGCGCCAGCCTGCTGGTGACGTCAGGTCAGCTGGGTATCCGGCCTGACGACACGATCCCAGCCGATGTCACGGGCCAGGCCGAATTGTGCTTCGAGGCGATCAAGGCCATTCTCGAAGAGGCGGACATGACTTTCGCGGATGTGATCCGGATCTCCGGCTTCGTGACGCGGCGGGAGGATTTTCCTGAGTATATGGCGGTGCGTGATCGCTACACGCTCGATCCGAAACCGGTCTCGACGCTGCTGGTGGTGGGTGGCTTCACGCGGCCGGAATTCCTGGTCGAAGTCGAGGTGACGGCGGCCAAGGTGGTTTGACCGCCAATATACCTCTCAGAAATTCTCCATCTCGCGGCGGACCTTGGCCATGAAAGCGGCACGGGTTTCCTCGGTGCAATTGTTCATATCGTAATGGGCGAGGTATTTGACCGGCGCGCCAAGCTTGATCTGGGCGCGCAGCACGCGGGTGACAATCTTCTTCGGCGGATTGCCGGCGAGGAAGGCGCGCATGGGGGTGGCGCCATAGGTCATCACGGCAGCAAGTTTGCGGATGTGGCGAAGCGTCGGGGTGAGCTTGCCGTCCACCAGGTCAAAGGAGACGCCGGGCAGCCAGACCCGGTCAAAATAGCCCTTGAGCATGGCCGGAAAACCGAAATTCCAGACGGGCGTGACGATAACAAGCGCTTCGGCCTTCAACAGGCGCTCGACATAAGGTTTCACCAGCATCAGATTTTCCGGGATGTCATGATAGACGCGGCGGTCACGGGCTGACAGCACGGGGTCGAAACCCTCTTCATAGAGATTGCAGCCATCGACCTCGTGGCCGGCCTTTTCCAGGCTTTCGCAGGTGAGCTTGTAAAGCGCCCGGCCGAAACTCTCGTCGAGCGGGTGGGAGTGAAGGACGAGTACGCGCATTTCAAAAGCTCCAAGTCGTTGCCCGCTGTGTTTTCAGTCGGGGTTCAATTCAAAACTTCCGCGCCGTTTGTCCCAGCATGCCCGTCCTTCGCCGCCTGATGTCGAGGGGTGGGGGATGCCATGTCGTGGAGAGCATGGGCCGGTGGGCCGGCCGGGAGTACCTTCGGAATGTTGGTGGTGGCGGTTTGGGTGTGGTCCTTGTCTATTGTGTGTGCGGTACCCCCTCTGTCCTGCCGGACATCTCCCCCTCAAGGGGGGAGATTGGATGGGGCTGCCGTTCGCGGTTGCGTCATCCGTTGAGTTCGTGGATGGCTGCGTTTGGCGGTCAGTGGGTTTTAGGCCTTCATTGCCTCGTCCGCGGATCAGTATTTCGGTGTGGGCAAGGCGTTGGCTGAGCCTCAATCTCCCCCCTTGAGGGGGAGATGCCCGGCAGGGCAGAGGGGGGTAACCTCAGTCTCTGACCGAAGCGAGGCCCAACCTAACCTAACCTAACCTAACCTAACCATCACCCCTATTCCCCCGCCTCCGCAAACACCTCCAGACCCGGGAACAGGTAGTTCTTGCCCGCCGAGAAATCGAAGTCCGGGTTCTCCCAGGCGATCATCTTGCCGGGGTTGAGCAGACCCTTCGGATCGGTTTCCTTCTTGAAGGCGAGCTGGACCTGGTCGGTCTGCTTCATGCCGCCTTCTTCGAGCGTGTAGCGGTGCGGGTTGAAGATCGGGCAGCCGTTTTCCTCGTGGATGCGGATGATCTCTTCCAGTCTTTCCTTTGTGGTGTAGCGCACCAGTGGCAGGCCGGCGCACTGGATCTGGCCGTCGAACTTGATGAATTCGAGATGGCCGATGACTTCGTCGGGGAAGAGCTCGGTCATGATCCGAACCTTCTCGACATGATCCGGGCCGGGATACTGGACCTGGAGATAGGTGATGTTGGTGTCGAGCTTCAGCGCCCGCAGCGTCGTGTGGTTCCAGGTCAGCTCATAGGCATGCGGGATGCCCTTCATGCTTTCCACCGTGTCGGAGCGGAAGCGCACATCGCCCTTCATCCTCTCGGCGAGCGCCAGGAAGGGCTCCATGGAATGCGGTGCCACCATCAGTACGACGACTGACTGGCCTTCCTTCAGCCAGGGCTTGTGGCGGGTGAAGTAGTCATACGGGATGGGGGCGGCGATCGGGGCGACTTCCTTCAAGAGGATGCCGTTCTTGTGGGAGAGCGCATCGGCGAATTTAACCGCGTCCATGAAGTCGTCGTAGCCGACGATGACGTCCACCCAGTCGTAAGCAGGTGCCAGCGGCATCTCGACTTCGGTGATGATGCCATTGGTGCCATAGGCGTGGGAGACCTTCTGCAGATCCCAGGCGGAAAGTTCGAGCACGCGCGGCTCGGCCTCCATGGTGACGACGCGCAGCCGCAGGATATTGCCGAGATCGCGCAAGCCGCCCCAGGTGATCGAGCCGACACCACCGGAGCCGCCGGCAATGAAGCCTGCGACCGAGGCCGTCTGAGCGGTCGAAGGGTGGAAGCGCAGTTCCTGGCCGGAATGGGCTTTTGTCTGCTTGTCCAGCTCGGAGATGATGATGCCGGGCTCGCAGATGACGCGACCGGGCAGGATCTCCTTCACCTTGTTCATGTTGATGAGGTTGAGCACCATGCCGCCCGAGAGCGGCATGGCCTGACCGTAATTGCCGGTGCCGCCGCCGCGCGGGGTGACGGGAACGCCATGGGCGTAGGCGACTTTGAGAACCCGGATCACCTCTTCTTCCGTCGTCGGGGAGACAACGAGATCGCCGACGACATTGTCGAGTTCTTCCTTCAGGATCGGCGAATACCAGTAGAAGTCACGGCTCTTCTGCTTGACGAGCGCCGGATTGTTCTCGACGGCGATGCCTGCCAGCTCTTCCTTGATTTTGGCGTAGTCGGCCATGTCTAAACTCCAAGCAATGGGTCAAGTTCGCGGTAATCCGGCAGGCTGCGGTCGATGCCCATGCCATTCCGCATCACGATGCGGTCTGCCTGCGGACGGGAGAGAAATTCGCTCCAGCGGCGAGCGCTGAAGAGGACGAGATCCGCCTTGGCGCCAACGGCGATGCGGCCATGGTCGGGGCGCTTCAGGATATCGGCGGGCGTGCGCGTGACGACGCGGGCGGCGGTGTCGAATGGATGGTCGAGGTGGATGATGCGGACCGCCTCGCGGAAAACCTCGACCGGATCGAGATCGCCATAGGCATAGAAGGGGTCGCGGGTGTTGTCGGAGGAGACGGCGGTCTGGACGCCGGCAGCTGTCAATTCGTGAAACAGGGTGACGCCGCGCTGGCGGGGCGTGCGGCCGGCATGACGATCCTGCAGATACATGTTGCACATCGGTAGCGAGACGACCGAGAGGCCGGCCTCAGCCACCAGATCGATGGTGTGTTTGGCGAGATCGTCGTCCTGCCGGGCGAGCGAGCAGCAATGGCCGACGGTGACAGAACCCTCGAAGCCATTGCGGATCTTGGCTTTCGCAATGGTCTTCAGCGTCAGGGTTTCCTTGTCCTGCGTCTCGTCGACATGCAGGTCGATGTCGAGTCCCTTGTCGGTTGCCGTGCGGAAGAGGATGTCGAGCTTCTCATCCAGCCCGGGCATCAGGTAGGTGACGCCACCGAGCAGCCCCTTGTGGGCGACGATGACCTCGACCAGATCCTTGAAGAAGGGTTCGTCGGTGATCTGGTCGAAGGGGAAGAGGGCGGCAGCCTGCAGGTCGATCTTGCCGGCCCAGGCGTCTCGGACTTCGGCGAAGACCTCGAACGAGATGCGGTGCTGGGGCGCCAGGCTGTCGAGATGGGTGCGGATGAGGCTGGTGCCATGGGCATAGGCCGTCTTCAGCGAGAATTCCATGCGGGCTTTTACGTCTTCCGCCGACCAGCGGGCCTCGCGATCGGTTTTCACGGCTTCGAGCGCGCCCATGAAATCGCCCGAGGGGTTCGGCCTGCGGTCCCAGATATGGCCCTTGTCGAGATGGGTGTGCATGTCGACGAAGGTCGGCCAGACCATGCCGTTGCGGAGATCCGTTGACGGCAGGCCCGATGGCGCGCTGCCGGGCTTCAGGATTGCCTCGACCTTGCCATCGGCGACGATGATGTCGGCGCTGATCAAGCCCTCGCAGGCGGGTGCCTCGACGCCATCGACACAGATCTCGGGCAGCGTCGCCTTGGCGAGGACGAAGCGCTTGGCGGCAGGCAGAGTGGCAATGGCAGTCGACATCAGTTTTCTCGTTTCAGGCTGCTCTCATGCCAGCGATGCAGCGCCAGCCAGGAGATGAAGGAGGTGATGGCGAAGATCACGACGCCGAGGCAGGAGAGCAGAAAGAGGGCGGCGAAGAGGCGCGGTATGTTCAGACGGAACTGGGCCTCGAGCAGGCGGAAGGCGAGGCCTGATCCGGCGCCAGCCGAGCCTGCGGCAAATTCCGCGACCACCGCGGCGATCAGCGCGAGCCCTCCGCCGATGCGCAAGCCCGTCATGAAATAGGGCAGGGAGGCCGGGAGTTTGAGATAGAGCAGCGTCTGCCAGCGCGAGGCGCCGTAGAGGTCGAAGAGGTTGAGCAGGTTGTGATCGACGCTCTTCAGGCCCTGCACCATATTTGAGAGGATCGGGAAAAAGGCGACGAGGAAGGCGCAGATCAGGAGCGCGACCTGTGTCGAGGGGGCGTAGATCAGGATCAGCGGGGCGATCGCCACGATCGGCGTCACCTGCAGGATGACGGTGATCGGGTAGAAGGCGACCTCGATCCACTTTGACTGCACGAGAAAGACCGCGATGCCAACGCCGCCGATCAGCGCAAGCGCCAGCGACATCATGGTAATCTGCGTGGTCACCCAAAGCGCGGGCGAGAGGGTGCCCCAGTCCTTGACGAGGGCGCCGGCCACGGCAATCGGGCCCGGCAGGATGTATTGCGGAACGCCCGAGACCCAGACGCCCACCTGCCAGATGACGATCAGCAGACAGACGACGAGAATGGGCACGAGGATCTTGGCGAGGGTTTCGGCTGGCGCGGTCATCAGTGCTCCTCCCCGCCGAGCGCTTCGAGCAGCGTCTTCGAGACGGTTTCGCAGGCCTGGCGATATTCCTCCGACGTCCGGTAGAAGGCATCTCGCTCCAGGCTGGTGATCAGCGGAAAATCGGCATGGACGCGACCGGGGCGCGCTTTCATGACGACGATGCGGTTGGAGAGATAGGCGCTTTCGAAGACGGAATGGGTGACGAAGATGACGGTGATGCCGGTCTCCTTCCAGAGGCGCAGCACGTCGTCGTTCAGCTTCTGACGGGTTATCTCGTCAAGGGCGGCGAAGGGCTCGTCCATTAAGAGCAGCTTCGGCTTGGTCACGAGCGCGCGGGCGATGGAAACGCGCATTTTCATGCCGCCGGAGAGCTCGCGCGGATAGGCGTCGACGAAATCCTTGAGACCGACGCGGGTCAGGGCGGCCATGATGTCGTCATAGGCTGCATGTTTCGAGACGCCACGCAGTTTTAGCGGCAGATAGACGTTGCCGAAGACGGTCGCCCAGGGCATCAGCGTCGGCTCCTGGAAGACGAAGGAGATATCGCCTTCGGGCAGGCCCTTGGCATTGATGCGGGAGCTCGGCCAATCGATGGTGCCGGTCGTCGTGTCACCCAGGCCGGCGATGATACGGAGCGCCGTCGACTTGCCGCAGCCGGAGGGGCCGAGCAGCGAGACGAATTCGCCACCGTTGACGGTCAGCGACATGCCGGTCAGGGCAACCGTGCCGCTGGAGAAGACCTTGGACACGTCCTTCATCACCACCAGCGCCCGGCGCTGTTCTGGGGGAGGGGCGGTGATGGTGTCTTCGGAAAGTGACATTGATTGCCTTGGTATCTGAACGAACAGGGGCGGCTGGAAATTGCCCCTCACCCTACCCTCTCCCCGCAGGCGGGGAGAGGGAATGTTGTCCCCGGCGCCGGCCTCGAAAATTCCTTCTCCCCGCAAGCGGGGAGAAGGTGGCGGCAGCCGGATGAGGGGCAAAGCCCTTACTTCTTCAGTGCCAGGCCAACCCCCTTGCAGACGAACTGGGTGGTGTAGGCCTTCTTGAAATCGAGGTCGGCCGGCTGGACGCCGATCTGGACCATGGCGTCGAAGAAGGCCTTGTACTTCTCGTCGGTCATGCAGCCGATGCCCTTGTCCATGGCTTCGGCGGATTCGACGATGCCGTATTCCTTCATCTTGGCGATCGAATACTCGATCTGACCATCCGTCATTTCCGGATTGTCTTTCTTGATGAGGTCGTTGGCGGCCTTGTTGTCGCCGTAGAGGTAGTTGTACCAGCCCTCGATCGAGGCATCGACGAAGCGCTGGACCACGTCCGGCTTGCTCTCGACCATGGTCGTCGTGGTGGTGATCATCGTCGAGTAGGGGTTGTAGCCATTGTCTGCGAGCAGGAAGACCTTCGGTGCCCAGCCGGCCTGCTTTTCGATCTCATAGGGCTCGGAGGTCAGGTAACCCTGCTGGGCGGACTTCGGGTCGGCGATGAAGGGGGCTGGATTGAAGGTGTAGGGCTTGTACTTTTCGTCGGTGAAGCCCTCGAAGTTCTTCTTCATCCACTCGTAATAGGTGACGTAGCCGTCCTTGCCCATGAAGATGCTATCGAGCTTGGCGAGATCGGCAAAGGTCTCGATACCCTGATCGGGGTGGGCGAGCAGGACCTGCGGGTCCTTCTGGAAGATCGCGGCGACGTCGATCAGCGGGATGCCTTCCTTGACGGCATCCATCTCGCCGAGCGGGCTTCCCATGTAGAAGTCGACCTTGCCGGCGATGAGCAGGGCGCGGTTCGCAGCCTGCGGGCCACCCTGGACGACCGTGACCTTCAGCCCGTATTTTTCATAGGTGCCGTCTGCGACAGCTTGATAGAAGCCGCCATGTTCGGCCTGGGCCAGCCAGTTGGTGCCGTAGGTCACCTCGTCGAGAGCAAGCGCCGAAGACGTCGAGGCCAGCGAAGCCGCCAGACCCATGAGGGCGAGGAGGCTGGTCTTGGTAAGCATGTCGCGCATTGATCGTTCCCCTGTTCGTTGCAGGACCCGTTTCGGGTTCCCCTTTTTGGTCATTTGATCGGGACGCATGCGTCTTGAAAAGCATCAAAATTCGTCCGCATTGATGCTTTTTTTGCACTGCTCTCAGGATTGATGCATAGTGATGCGGCATGACTAATTTTTGCGCAGCGGAGGTCCCGTGCTGCATTCCAGAAAGCTCGTCTACATCAATGAAATCGTCCGCTGCGGCTCGATCCGCAAGGCGGCAGCGCGATTGAACGTGGCATCGTCCGCCGTCAATCGGCAGATCCTCGCGCTGGAAGAGGAACTGGGTGCGCCGATCTTCGAGCGGCTGCCAAAGGGTCTTCGCCTGACGGCGGCCGGGGAGCTCTGCGTCGAGCATATCAGGGATGTGCTGAAGAATTACGAGCGGCTTGAAGGGCGGATCCGCGGTCTGAAGACCCCGCAGGCGGGCAAGGTTTCGCTGGTCACGACCGTGGGCCTTGCCTCCGGCCCGCTTCCGGCGATCCTGGCGGGCTTCGTCGCGGAGCATCCCCGCATGCAGATCAAGCTGCGCAACGACGGCGGCTCGACGACGATCAATCCGGTGCTGACCGGGGAGGTCGATCTCGGCCTCGGCTTCAACATACCGGCAACCCCCGGGATCCGAACGCTCGCCAACTTCGACGTGCCTGTTGGCGTCGTGCTGCCCCCGGGGCACCGGCTGGCACGGGATGAGGGGCCGGTCGATCTGGTCGAGGTGGTGCAGGAGCCGCTGATCCTCGCACAATCCGGCACCAGCCTGCGCAACATCATCGATCTGGCGCTCGCGCCGCTGCCGCTGCTGGTCGAGCCGGTGGTCGAAACCAATTCGTCGGAACTGATGAAGCAGCTCGTGAAAGCCGGAACCGGGCTTACCATGCTCAATCCGCTCGATGCGGTGGCCGAATGTCGGCGGGGCGAGTTGATCTTCCGACCCCTGACCGAGGCGCATATCCGCCACCAGCCAATGAAGCTCTTCGCCCGCGCCCGGGCGCCGCTCGATTCCGCCACCAGCCTCTTCGTGGAATATCTGATGCAGGAATTGCTGGCGCTGGTCGATGATCTGAAAGCCCGCGGGCATATTCCCGAGGCGATCCGCGGACAGGCCTGAGCGGTCTCAGCTCGGCGTATAGAGGTTGGAGAGCGGATAGGCGGCGACGTCGCGCAGCAGTTCGATGAAGCCGACCACCTGATGCTTGCAGATGGCCGCTCCCTTCTCCGCCGTGCCCTTCGAAGCATCGCCGACGACCCCATGCGGGTTCAGGTCATGGGCGATCCAGGCGAGCGAATGCGGCGGCAGCGGCGTCAGATATTTGGAATTGGTCCGCATCTCCTCCGCCTTCGAGACGAAATTCTCGGCCTTGTCCATGCGGACCAGCTCCGGGCGGAAGTGCAGCATCAGCGAGGTCTCGACCTCGCCGCCATGGATGCCGTAGCGGCTTTCGTTTTCCGAGATCATGCCATCAGGGTTTCCGAAGCGGCCCCACTGGGTGGAGACGACGATCATCTGGTGGCGGACGCGCAGCTCGCGGGCGACTATGCTCATGACATCGACATTGCCGCCATGGGAGTTGACGATGACGAGCTTGCGGATGCCGGCTTCGGCGACCTTTGTGCCGATCGCCGTCCAGGCGGGGATCAGGATCTCCGGTCCGAAGGAAAGGCTGCCGGGGCCGTAGACATGTTCATTGGCCTTGCCGATCTCCTGGGTGGGTAGAACGAGGAGATCGAGGTCGTCAGGACGCTGAACCTTCAGCTCCGCCAGCATGCCGTTGGCAATGGCGACATCGGTGGCGATGGGCAGATGCGGACCGTGCTGCTCGGTCGACGCGATCGGCAGAACGGCAATGGTCGTCTCCGGAGAAAGGTCTGCGAAGTCTGTCGTCGTCAATTCGTTCCAGAAGAATGGCCTGGCCATGATCGCGTCCCCTCGCATCGTTGTTCATGCGTTCGATAAGGCAAAAGCCCGGGGCCGGAAAAGCATCATATTCCGCACAGGGTGATGCCTTAATGCGTGCGCTTGCTCAACGTGCAGCAGGCGCTGAAATTTTCCGTCTCTCACCGACAGACGCTGTGCTGGCCGGTTGATCTCCGAATGGAGGGCCGAACGAAAAACGACACCGGAAGAGGGCTTCCGGTGTCGATCGCTGCTGGTGTGCGTGGACGATGTCTTATTCGACTTCGACGCGCCCCTTCTTTTCGTCGCGCTTGTCCTTCTGCAGGAGCCAGGTGAGCAGGTTCGGCTTCTCCTTGGGCTTTGGCGTGGGCTTCCTCGCAATGACCTTGGGGCGGTAAACCTTCACGTCCTCGAGCGCCGCGAATTCTTCGCCATACTGCTTCTTGATGGCGGCAACACGCCCCCAATTCTTGGCGCGCGAGGCAAGCACTGCAAGGCCGACCACGCCGCCTTCCGTGGGCTCCCATTCGATGGATTGCTCGAAGAGGCGCGCGGCATCCTTGGAGTTCTTGTTCTCCAGACGGTGCCAGCCAAGCGCTTGCGCACCGAGAGCCGACTTCTGTTCGAAGACGTACGTCTCGAAGGTCTTGAGCTCCTTCTCATCCACAGCAAGCGGCGTTTCCTGATCCGTCAGACCGGCAGAGACCAGCTCGATGTAGATCTTCTTAAGTTCCGGCGTCTGGGTCGCATATTGCCGGGCCAGAGCAAGCGCTTCGTCCCGATGCTGCAGGTTGCGCAGGGTCAGGATGACGCCTTCGATGCTCTTCACGCTGCTCGTCATCCGGGTCGCGCTGACGAACCAGTGATAGGATGCCTCCCAGCTCTGCTGGCCATAGTAGAACCAGCCAAACAGTTCGGCATCGTCGGCGGAGAAGGATCGCTGAACGAAGTCGCTGAAACGCTGCAGTTCATCCATCGTGAGTGCGCTTGCCGGGCTGTTGCCCTGCGCAACCAGGCCCATTTTGCGGCGGACGAGGTCGAAGGAGACATTGTCGAATTCGCCCGTTCCATCCGGCAATATGTTGCCGAGGGCGACCAGCGAGCGGGTGCCGGCCTCCGGCAGAAGGAGGCTCGCCTTTTGCACGGTCGACAGACGCTCGTTCGGGTCTTCGCAGGTCGTGACGATGTACTTGTAGAGATCGAATGCGCGGGCGAAGTCGCGCGACTGCGCCAGCGATTCTGCCGTGATCCACATGGTGTTCATTTCAGCGCAGACCATCATCTGCGGCGTCGCCTCCGCGAGAGTGATCACCTGTGCCCAGTTGCGCTGGGCGTAAGAGCGCTCCATCAACTTGCGCGTCTCTGCCAGGGCGAGCTTGTCGAGCAGTTCCTGGCTCGGTTTCCAGTTGGGGTTGTCGCTCTGGAGCTTCGCGATCTCGGTCCGGACACGCACGTAGTCGCCGCTGCCGAAGATGTCCCAGAGCGGCTGCTCGGAAACATTGGTCGGAGCGTCGAATAGATCTTCGGGAGCATCCCAATCGGGGTAGAGCGTCTTCAAGCGGCGCAATTCCGCACCGAGCCGCTTCAAGTCCCGCGTCTGGGCATAATAACGCAACGCTGTTTCATCGACTTCGGGTCTCGTGGCCGCTGCCGGCTGTTCCGCCTGCTGGCTGAGCTTTGCGATCTGAGCCTCGATGTCGGCAGGGGCGGCGGTCGTCGCGGGCTGAAGCGTGGTTGCTGCAGCCGCAGGTTGACGGGCCGGCGCTGGTGTCGTTGCCGTTGCCGTCGGGCCGAATGGATTTTCGCCAGGAGCGACGTCGCGGATCACCGTGGCAGCGGGCGGTACCGCGGCTGGGGTCACGGCGGTCGGCATCTGCGCTGGCAACACGACCTGGGCAGGAGCCGGCGTGGCCGGCAGGATCGGCTGGACTGCCACCGGTGCCGGGACAACGGCGGGCATTGTCGGCGCAACGACCGGTGCGGATACCGGTTGGAAGGTCGGCATGACCGGTGGTGCAACCGCGGGCGCGGCGACGTTCGACATAGCGACACCGCTGGGAAGGACGGCACCCAATACGGGATAGCCGGTTCCGTTGTCGCCGGTTGCCTTGCTGATCGGGATTATCAGGCAGGCGCCGACCAGAAGGGCGGTTTTCAAGGGAAGTCGGTCAAACATGTGGGGTACCTTTCAGCGATTGCCATGAGGCTCAGCACATGGAGCGTGGAGGGGTAGTAGTCTTGGGAGCTGAAGTCAGACAGCAGAGCGACGTCGGGACGTCGTCCGAGGCTGCATTCGACGAGGGCCGCCACGGCCTGATAGCCGGGGTCGGGCATGGGAGAGAGGCGGGTGGCGGTGGCGAGTTCCACGACCGACATCGAGGCCTTGCCGAACTGTTTCCAGTGGGTGGCGAAGATCTCGAGAATGTCGGGATAGTCGCGGGAATACCAAGCCAGATAGAGCGGCACCCGGATCGCGTCGTAGCCGAATTGCGAGGGGTAGCCGATGGCGGGCTGCGGGACCTGACCTGAGAGGGACAGCCAGTCCGCCGGCAGTCGAGCGGGGCCGAACCGGGAGTCTCGCACCAGCGTGAGGCCGCTGTTCATCAGGTCTCTGGCGGGAAAGCGGTCCGACAGTCGCCCCAGGTCCATCAGGGCCGGGAAGATCCAGTAGGACATGTTGACCACCGGGCCGTCCGACTGCTCGTTGGGCCCGAAGCCCTGAACGCCGGGCAGCAGGACGAGGCCGTGCCGCGTTTCGATGATCGCTCTCTCGGCGATTGCCAGGGAGATGCGACGCGCCTCGCGCTGGAGAGCGGGATCGCTCCAGCGTTGTCCGCCGCGCATGAGGGCCCAGGCGATGAGAAGATCACCATCGGTCGCGTTGTTGCGATCGGTGATCGGCGGGATCTGGGCCGGATCCCAGCGCCAGGCCGCCAGTCCGTCTTCGCGAACAAAGAGATTTGCGCGCGTCCAGGCCCAGATCTTGTCGAAGCTGGTCCGATCATCGGCGGCCTCAGCCATCAGCATGCCGTAACCCTGGCTTTCGCTGTGGCTGATGCCGCCGGCCCTGTTGTCGACGACGCGTCCTTCGTCGGTGACGAAGTTGTGCTGGTAGACGAGCCAGGCACCGGCTGCGATGTCGGCGGCCACATTCTCCTGCGGTTGGGAAAGCGCGCTTGTGGCGGCGCCCGTAACAAGGGCGTAACCGAGAGCCAATGACGCGATGCGAAGACGTAGCGTCACGGTTTGCGTCCCTGCCGGAGAACGAGATAGGTCGATGCGCCGAGCAGGATCGCCACCAGGATCTGCGCGATGGTGAATTCGCGGGCGTTGTTCGAGAACCAGCCGGCCACGATCAGGCGGCCATTCTGCAGGCTGAGGGGCTTGGTCTCATACAGGCGCTCGTGAGCGGCGAGTTTGCGATCGATCACCACGCCTTCCCGTGTGAGGGTGTTGACCGAGCCGGAGAGCCCGCCCCAGACGTCGGCCTGGGCAAGGCTTCGCATGCTCTCACCCAGAACAGCCGGCTCGCGCACGGCCACAACGGTCCAGACATCGCGGTCGTTGACCAGGCGCTGTGCGACCAGCATGTCGGCCTCGGCAGACACCTGGTAGCCGGCCTCCTCTGTCAGCACAGTTGGATCATCCACCAGCCCGAGCTCGGCCGCCTGGATCCGTACCCGTACCTTGATGCCCTCGAGTATATTGTCCACACCCTCCCTGAGACGTGCGACGACCGATGTCGGCCTTGCATCTTCAGGTGCAGCGGCCACGCCGTCGATGGACAAGGCCGGGGCGGCCTCCTCGGTGGGTGTCGCTTGCGCCTGGTTCTGGTCCAGCGAGAGCGCTGCGTCGGTCGCGATCGGATTGAGGTCGATGCCCAGATCGGACTTCAACTGGCCGGAGAAGCCGGAAAAGGTCCCGAAGGCGAGCAGCGGGCCTTGTCTGTCCAGCGGCCAGCCCGAGGTGACGGAGACGGGGCTGACTTCACGCGAGGCATAGGCCATCTTGGCGAGGAAGCTGCCGGCGGCCCCCAGCATGGTTTCGTCCATGCCTTCGACATAAAGCGGGGTCGCGCCATCTCCGCCGCCGAAACGTGCCTTGCCGGCAGAGACGACGGCGAGGTCCGGTGCGTGGCCGATCTGGGCGAAAGCCGGGATATTGAGGGTGCTGTCTCCCTTGATGAAGAAACGAGCCGTCGGGTTGCTGAGCGTTGCGGGATCGCAGACGGCATCGGCTGCCGTTGACAGTTCCGCTTCGAACTCGATGACGTTGTAGCCCGGTCTCAGCTTGGCGAGCGGGATCGGCAGGACCTGTCCCTCGATGCGGCCCGAGCGGCCTTCGCCGAGACGGATATTGGCCACGGTATCGCCGTTTGCACGCACCACCATCTGGGCGCTTGGCGAAAGACCCGCTGCATATTCGGCATTCAGCTTCAGATTGGCGGCTCCATAGTCACCCGGATAAAAGTCTGCCGGAAGACTGAACGCGATCGACTGCTGGAAGTGACGGCCGGCAAAGGGGCGGGAGACCAGCCCGAGTTCGGCGAGCGAGTTCTCACTGCCGGATGCCAGGAGCCGACCTCTGCGATTGCCAAGCGCACGACGCCCCTGCGGCGAGCCGTCCGTGAGGTCGGTCTGGGCGCGCAGTGTGAACTCGCGAATGGTCGATGCCAGTTCGTCAGCCGTGCGAGCCGCGACGATCATGCGGCTTCGACCGCTGGCGGGGTCGATGTCGAATTCGACGCCGGACTGCTGCGGGGTAACGCCGATAAGGTCCCGGACGGTCCCGAAGGTCCCGACGACAAGATCGATGCCGGGGCCGGAACCGACTTCATTGCCGACAGTGACGACAGGCCGATCGAAATGGCCGAGGATCGAGAGCGCCTGCACGACGGCAAATGTCCTGTCGATATCCTCGCCGGCTGCACCACGAGTTATGAGCCCGTTGATCGCAGCGTGTCCGTTCACGTCACGGCTGTAGGCGAGCAAGGTGGATACGTCGCTGGGATCGTCGATTGCATTGCGCGTGAAGACAAATCCGCTACGCCCGGGGTCGATCTGCGTCCAAAGCTCATAGGTGGCCTCGACGGAGCAATCGACGCGGTGCGACTGATCGAGCAGCACCGTCACGGCATTGTAGCCGGGCTGGAGCAGACCCTTGGGGAGTTCGAGCTCGACCTGGTGGGCATCGCCGGATTTCAGGTTGACCGTGCCGATATCGCGGTCGTTGACAAAAATGCGCATGGCCGAGCGCTCGGGGGCAACCGAGATCGCGGTCTGCAGCGTCAGGATCAGCTTTGCAGAACCCGTCATTTCCGATGGCAGGACGACGAAGGGGTATTCCCGATTGGCCGTCTCGCCGGGAAAGAACAGATCCTTCTTGTCCGCGATCAGGCGACGGATCTGGTTTACATCCTGGAAATATTCCTTGGTCTCGGCTTGCGGCGTGGCCTGCGGAGCAAGAACAAAACCGCCCGAGGTTGCTGCAAGCGAGGGGGAAGCCGCGACAAGCAGGCCCGCGACGGCGAGCAGAGAGAGATGGTGTCTGATCATTCGCCTGCCTCCCTGTGACGCACCGGGGCGGCGGCGATTGCCGCGCCGGCAAGGGGTTTCAGTCTTTGCGGCTCGATCTTGTCTTCCGGCTTGCCGCCCAGCGCGACGCCGATGGCAGCGAGCGGGCAGGTGATGGCCCAACGCAGGATCCGGAAGCTGCCTGCGATAATGCTCTTCGGGCGCTGGCGCAGGGCGCGCTGTTCACGCACGACGGACATGTCGTTCATCAGTAGTTCCGCGATGATCGGGAAGTGATGCGGCTCCGGATCGAAGCGCAGGGCAATTGCTCCGTCTTCGCCCGGTGTGGCGCCGGCAATGCTGACCGGCAGCGAGGTCACCAGCAAGTTGGACGAAACGCTGAGCAACTGAAGCCGACCATATTCCCCCTTGCGGAGATTGCGCGACGAGCCCTGAGCCGGGATGAGCTTGGCGCCCTGAGCCGAAGCCTCGATGACGGCACCGCGCAAGACGGTTTCGCCAAACTGGAGTTCGACATTGGTCCGCAGCGGCAGTTCCACGCCGGCGAGATCCTGGCTACGCTCGGTGACAACGCCAAGCGCGCAGCCGGCGATCATCAGGTTCATCCAGTTCCAGGCGCCGACGATCAGCAGCAGGCTCGAGATCTCGGGCTCGGTGTTGTAGCGATAGGCTGCCACGAAGAGTGTGAAGCTGAGGATGCCGAAGATGATGAAATAGGGCAGCGACAGTTCCGACAGGCTATCGTGCTTCAGGGATACTCCCTTGGCGGTCACCTTGAATGTCGGGCTCTTCGGCTTCATCAGAACGCTGATGATGGCCTGGAAGAGATAGACCGACTGCACATACTCGTAGAGTTCGGAAATCCAGGGCCAGCGCACGCTGCCATAGAGATAGGTGCGCACCATTTCGCCGACGATCAGATACATGACCGTGTAGGCGAAGAAGTCTTCAAAGGATGCGACGAAGATCTTCATGTCGAAGAGAATGAAGAGGAGCGGCGCGACGAAGAAGACGGAACGTACGAAGGGGAAGAACCAGAAGAGCGAGCTCGAGATGTAGCTGAGGCGTTGCGGGAACGAGAGGCCGCGCTTGAACAGCGGGTTCTTCAGCATCAGGATCTGGACCATGCCCTGACACCAGCGGGAACGCTGACCAACGAAGCTGGCAAAGGTTTCCGGCTGCAGGCCGGAGATCAGAGGCTTGTCCACGTAAAGGCTGTTCCAGCCACGGGCGTGAAGTTCCAGAGCCGTCTCGCAGTCTTCCGTGATGGTAATACCGGAGAAACCGCCGACTTCTTCCAGCGCCTCGCGACGCAGAACTGCAGCCGAGCCGCAGAAGAAGGACGCGTTCCAGCGATCCAGGCCCTTCTGGATCTTGCCGTAGAACATCTCGTTCTCGGACGGCATGCGGCCGAACGTGCCGAGGTTGCGCTCGATCGGATCGGGATTGGAGAAGAAGTGCGGCGTCTGAACGAGGAACAGGCGCTCGTCTTCCAGGAAGTAGCCGACCGTCTCGCGCAGGAAGTTGCGTTCGGGCGCATGATCGGCGTCGAAGACAACCACGAGATCGGCGTGCGTGCGCCACAGGGCTGCATTCAGATTGCCGGCCTTGGCATGCACGTTTTCCGCACGGGTGAGATAGACGGCGCCGAGATCGCTGCAGAGGTCCTTGAGGATCGCGGCACGTTCCTTGGCCTTGGCAGCCGCAACCGGATCATCGCTGTTGCGCTTCTGATCCGTGCCCCCGTCATCCAGAAGATAGACGGTGAACTTGTCGGAGGGGTAGTCCATCGCCTTGGCGGCCGCGACGGTCAGGGCCAGGATTTCGCGGTCTTCGTTGTAGGTCGGAATGAATACGTCCACCTCCGGGCATTCATCCTCCTCCAGCTCAGGGGCTCGCGGGCGCTCGATCGGATCGGCGACGACGAAGAGACTGATGCCGAGCATCAGGATGCAGTACATCTCCGCCGCGTAGAGGATGATGCCGGGAATGAAGGAATACAGGTCCTCCACGGGGGGCAAGGTGCTTGTCGTTCTCCAGTAGGCATATTGGAGGATGACGACGCTCGCGAGTGCGAGAAAGACGTGGCGCCAGAAGCCGTCGAGCTTCAAGAGCATGATGGCTGCCAGGATCGCGATGACGATGACCGACAGGTTGAAGCGGGCCGAATGGCCGACAGGCTGTGCAATGAGCAGGAACATCGCCACAACGATGGCCAGCCAGGCAGCATAGCGAAAAACAGTTCGCACGACTTTGGACTCCTCATGAGTTCGTTCGTCGATTGCCTCACACTGCGCTTGGGATGTCTGACAAACAGTTGCGCATGCATCTCTCGATTGTAGTTGAGGGACGGAGCAAGCCTGTGCAGAAGGCGTGTGAGGTTAATCTCAGGTTAACGTTAGGAGGGGATCGAGCGGAATGTGAAGACCTAGTTCCGACCGCAGCGTCACGTTGTCCGAATCCTTCTGGAGATTGTCGGCATCTTTGCGCTGCAGCATACAATTTTAGTCAAATCGGCCGGATTTATACCCAAAAATGGATGAGATTTTAAGACTAGATTGCAATAAACCGGGTTCATATTCGCATTAGTATTGTTCCACTGTTATGCTTTGGTTGTCTTGTCCGCTTTGATTACAATCATAGTTCGTCTATTCCGATTCTGAGACATTGTGACTGTTTTGTGAACAGTTAATGCACACTTTTTAGGCTGATCTATATTCAAAGATTAATGCGCGTTTACTGAGTGTCGTGGTGTCGAGGGGGCTCGTTTCGAATATGCGCATGATCATGATTGTGCTGCGCAGCAATTGCGGAATGTTAGATCTGGCAGCCGTTGTCGAAGCCTTGCGCTATGCCTGCGAGGTCTCCGGAGAGCGCGCCTATGCGCTCACGTCGTGTGCGGCGGGCTATGATGCGCTCCAATCGGAAGAGCCCTGGATCCGTTTCAGTGCGGTCTACAATATTGCAAGCGCACCACCTGAGGTTGATACGCTTCTCATTCCTGATGGAGCGGCCGTATCCCTTAAGGACCACGACCTCCGGCTGATTGAATTCCTCGGCAAGCGCACTCCCTCGGTCCGACGCGTTGCCGCGTTCGGGAACGGGGTACTGTTCGCGGCTGCCGCCGGCATTACCCGTGGCCATACGGTCGTTGCCGATGGCGAAGTGCAGGGCCGGCTGGCCACGCTCTGCTCACAGACGATCGTCGAGCCACATTCCGATCTCCACAAGAGCGGAAAGATCTGGACGGCGCGTGGACATTCGCCAGGCCTGTCGTTGGCCTTGTCCTTGATCGAGGAAGATCTCGGCCGGGCAACGGCTGCCGAGGTGGCCTATCGCTTCGGCATGCGGCTTGCCGATGCAGAGACGCGTTACGGCCAGCGGACATCGCGGGCGCCGAGTTTTGATTCCGGCAGTCCGGTCGAGCGGGTGCAGGAATGGGTGATGGCCAATCCGTCCGGGGATCTCAGTGTCGGGCGATTGGCGGATATGGTCGCCATGGGCGAGAAGACGCTTTCGCGGGCGTTCAAGCAGAAGACGGGACACACGGTGGGGGAATTCGTGCTCTCCGTTCGTCTCGGCTATGCCTGCGAGATGCTGAAGTCCGGCGAGCGCAAGATCAAGGACATTGCACGTCTGAGCGGCCTGGGGAGCCAGGCGAACATGCGCCAGCTCTTCATGACCCGTTTCGGGTGCTCGCCATCGGCCTATCGGGACATGGTGCTTAACGATGTCACGACGGATGAGCCTCGATTGGATGCCTTTGTGGGGCGGGGACGCAAGCCGACGGAAGCTCCGGCCTTGACGATCGCCTAAGAGGTTCTAGCCCCGACTATTTGCCGGGCTCAGTACGCACTTTCGGCCGCGGCGGCCGGACGCATTGCCGGATGGCTTTGGGTGCTCCACATCTACCTCATACTCTTCTTACAGTGGAGATGCGTTGATGCCCTCCCGCGTCACCGTCTGGTATGACAGCAGTTGCCCGCTCTGCATTCGCGAGATCGCTCTGATGCGGCGTCTTGATCGCCGCGGCGCGATCCGGTTCATTGATGTCCTTGATCCCCAAGGCGTCTGTCCCCTCGATCGCGCCGAGCTCTTGTCCAGGTTTCATGCCGAGGAAGAGGGCAGGCTCTACTCGGGCGCCGAGGCTTTCGCCGCCATGTGGCGGGCAATCCCCGTCTTGCGGCCGCTTGGCCTGTTGGCCGGTTGGGGGCCGGCCACACCGGTATTCGAAGCGGCCTATCGCGGCTTTCTGCGCATTCGTCCTCGTCTACAGCGGCTGTTCCGTCAGAGAACGTCATCTACTTGAGAAGACCCAGGATCTGATTGCGCCTTTGAAGTTCGGAGCACCGGGCGTGCTCCTTCGGGTGCCTAGCAACCTTAGATGCCAGCCGCGTTTTGTTGCGCTGCAACCAGAACTCTCAAGCAGTCCGCCCTGCGACTAACGGAGAATGTACGTTCTCCAGCGGATTCGTTACTCCTAGACAATTGTCTATTTCGCCTTGGGACATGGATTGGCGAGATGGACTTGGAGGAAGGGGCGTCCCGGGGGACGCCTCGTCGAGGAAAGGGAGGAGTACTCGTGACGGATAATTCTTCGTCCAACGCTTACTGGTCAGCAAACGTTCGCATCATCTACATCTGCCTGGCGATCTGGGCCGTCGTATCCTACGGGTTCGGCATCCTGCTCCGCCCGGCTCTTTCCGGCATCGCCGTCGGTGGAACCGATCTCGGCTTCTGGTTTGCCCAGCAAGGCTCGATCGTCGTCTTCATCGTGCTGATCTTCGGCTACTCGATGTATATGAACAAGATCGACCGCGAATTCGGCGTCGATGAGCAGTAAGGCGGACCAACAATGGATCAGTATACACTCAATCTGATTATCGTCGGGGCGTCCTTCGCGCTCTACATCGGTATCGCCATCTGGGCTCGCGCCGGCTCGACGGCCGAGTTCTACGCTGCAAACCGCGGCGTCAATCCGGTCATGAACGGCATGGCAACCGCTGCCGACTGGATGTCTGCAGCCTCCTTCATCTCGATGGCCGGCCTGATCGCCACCGTCGGCTATGGTAACTCCACCTACCTCATGGGCTGGACCGGCGGCTACGTGCTGCTCGCGCTCCTGCTTGCTCCCTACCTGCGCAAGTTCGGCAAGTACACCGTTCCGCAGTTCATCGGTGACCGCTTCTACAGCCAGGGCGCCCGCCTCACGGCTGTCGTCTGCCTGATCATCATCTCGGTCACTTACGTTATCGGCCAGATGACCGGCGCTGGCGTCGCCTTCTCGCGCTTCCTCGAAGTTGACGTCTCGACGGGTCTCTGGATCGCGTCTGCCGTCGTCTTCGTCTACGCCGTTCTCGGCGGCATGAAGGGCATCACCTACACGCAGGTCGCGCAGTACATCGTTCTGATCATCGCCTACACCATCCCGGCGATCTTCATCTCGATGCAGCTGACCGGCAACCCGATCCCGTGGTTCGGCCTCTTCGGCACGCACACCGAATCCGCGCTTCCGCTCTTGCAGAAGCTGGACCAGGTCGTGACGGACCTCGGCTTCAACGCCTATACCGCACAGGGCTCGATGCTCAACATGACCCTGTTCACCCTGTCGCTGATGATCGGTACGGCCGGTCTGCCGCACGTCATCATCCGCTTCTTCACCGTTCCGAAGGTTGCGGATGCTCGCTGGTCGGCTGGCTGGGCGCTGGTCTTCATCGCGCTGCTCTACCTGACGGCTCCGGCTGTTGGCGCCATGGCACGCCTGAACATCATCGACACGATCTATCCGGCCGGTACGCAGCAGGAAGCCGTGCTTTATGATGAGCGTCCGGACTGGATGCGCAACTGGGAAGTCACGGGCCTGCTGAAGTTCGAAGACAAGAACGGCGATGGCCGCATCCAGTATTACAACGACGCTGCTGCGGGCTTCACCGAAACCGCGACCCAGCGTGGCTGGACGGGCAACGAGCTGACGATCAACAACGACATCCTCGTACTCGCCAATCCGGAAATCGCACAGCTTCCGGGCTGGGTCATCGGCCTCATCGCAGCCGGCGGTCTCGCTGCTGCTCTGTCGACCGCTGCCGGCCTTCTGCTTGCGATCTCGTCTGCCATCAGCCACGACCTGATCAAGGACTTCCTGAAGCCGGACATTTCCGAAAAGTCCGAGCTCCTGGCTGCCCGTATCGCGATGGCCGGTGCAATTCTGGTCGCAACGCTGCTGGGTCTCAACCCGCCAGGCTTTGCCGCCCAGACCGTTGCTCTCGCCTTTGGTCTGGCCGCAGCAACGATCTTCCCGGCTCTGATGATGGGCATCTTCTCGAAGCGCATCAACTCGGTCGGTGCGACGCTCGGCATGATCGTCGGTCTCGTGGTCACCTGCGTCTACCTGTTCACCTATCTGGGCTGGTTCTTCATCGCAGGTACCAACATGCTCGAAAACGTTCCGGCCAACTACCTGTTCGGCATCCCGCCGACGGCATTCGGCCCGATCGGCGCGCTGCTCAACTTCGCCACGGCCTATGTCGTGTCGTCGATGACCCAGGCTCCGCCGAAGCATGTTCAGGACCTCGTCGAGTCCATCCGCGTCCCGCGTGGCGCTGGTGCAGCGACCGGTCACTGATCTCAAACCAATCGGGAGGGGCGATGAACTTGCCCCTCCTGTCCCTCAAACAGCCAAGGCACAAGCGTGCCGCATGAGGGCAAACGGATGACCCAGGCACAGTCCGACGTGCTGATGTTCCTCCAGACCGTTCATCCCTATGACAGTCTGCCGAGAGACGAGATCGAGCGACTTTCTGCTCGGTTCGAGCAGGTTTCCTTCTCAACAGGTTCTGAAATCTACCACCGCGGCAATGTCCTGCCGGGCATCTATCTCATCATGGAGGGTGCCGTCGAAATCCTGGATGCCGCCAACACGGTGGTCTCCGAGCTTGCGCCCCGCAATTCCTTTGGCGAGCGCGGTCTTTTGTCCGATGGACTGGCCGCAACCACCGCCATTGCCCGCTCCGACTGTGTCCTGCTGATCCTGCCGAAAGGCGAGTTTCAGCGGTTGATGCAGGAGCAGCCGGTCTTTTCCCGCTTCTTCACGCGCGGACGCTTTGCCGATACGCGGCGTAGCGACATGGCGATCCAGAAGGTCAGCGAACTCATGTCGCGGCCTCCGATCGTCTGCGCACCTTCCGACACCGTGCGTTCAGCGGCCGCGCTGATGCGTGAACGGCATGTTTCCAGCCTTGGTGTCGTCGACGATGGCCGGTTCCTTGGCATCCTCACGACGCGTGACCTGACCGGTCGTGTGCTGGCCGAGGGGCTCAATCCGGACACGACGCCTGTCTCTCAGGTGATGACACCAGATCCGGCCGGCCTGCCAGGTGAGGCGCTCGGTTCCGATATCCTGCATCTGATGCTGGAGCGTCGCGTCGGGCACTTGCCCGTCGTTGAGGGCGACCGGCTGGTGGGCATGATCACCCAGACGGATCTCATCCGATTCCACGCCATCAGCTCGGCCCAGTTGATCCGCGACATCGCGTCGGCCGAGCGGGCAGAAGACATGCGCGCGATCACGGCGCGGATCCCACAGCTGCTCGTGCAGCTCGTCGGCAGCAACAATGCGCATGAGGTCGTCACGCGTCTGATCACCGACATCGCCGACAGCGTGACCCGGCGGCTGATCATGCTTGCCGAGCGGGAGCTCGGGCCGCCGCCGGTGCCTTATGTCTGGCTTGCCTGCGGCAGCCAGGGACGGCAGGAACAGACCGGCGTCAGCGATCAGGACAATTGCATCTTCATCGAAGACAGCGTCGAGCCCGAAGAGATGCCCTGGTTTCAGCAGCTCGCGGCGAAGGTCAGCCGCGGGCTCGACATCTGCGGTTACTTCTACTGCCCCGGCGACATGATGGCGACCAATCCACGCTGGTGTCAGCCGGTCTCCGTCTGGCGCAGCTATTTCCGGGACTGGATCTACAAGCCGGACCCGACGGCACAGATGCTGGCGAGCGTGATGTTCGACCTGAGGCCGATCTGCGGCGCGTCCTCGCTGTTTCGCGATCTCCAGGCGGAAACGCTCGAGGAGGCGAGCCGAAACTCGATCTTCACCGCGCATATGATCAGCAATTCGCTGAAACATGCGCCGCCGCTTGGCCTGCTTCGCGGCTTTGCCACGATCCGCAGCGGCGAACACCGCAACCAGATCGACATGAAGCACAATGGCGTCGTTCCGGTGGTCGATCTCGGCCGGGTCTATGCTCTGATGGGGCGTCTGGCGCCGGTCAATACGCGCGCCCGGCTTCTCGCGGCTGAGGAGAGCGGGATCATCTCCGGTGCCGGTGCGCGGGACCTGCTCGCCGCTTACGATCTCATCGCCGACATGCGTCTGCGAAACCAGGTACGGCAGGTGCGGGACGGGCGAAAGCCGGATAACTTCCTCGCACCCTATGACTTCGGAGACTTCGAACGGTCGCATCTGCGCGACGCGTTCGTGGTCGTCCGCACCATGCAATCGGCGCTCGCCAATGGCGGTCGGGCGCCCGTCTAAAGGAATGAAGAATGCTGTTTGAGTTGATCGCTGCAGTCGTTGCCGGTGTTGCTCTCGCCGGTATTGCGATGCTGCTGCGCTGGTTGAGCCGCGGCTTGCTGCCGAAGTGGATCGTGCCTGTCACGGCGGGTCTCGGCATGCTGGGCTATTCGGTCTGGAGCGAGTACAGCTGGTTCGACCGGATGAATGTTGCCCTGCCGGGCACCGAGGTCTCCTGGAAAAACGAGCAGACGGCTTTCTGGCGTCCGTGGTCCTATGTCGAACCGGTCACGACCCGCTTCACCGCCGTCGATCTGAAAACCGCCAAACGCCATCCCAACCAGGCAGGATTGGTGATGGTCGATGTGCTCCTGGTCGGGCGCTGGCAGCCGATCACGCGGGTCAAGGTGGTCTATGATTGCCCCAATACGCAGCGGGCGGATCTGGTTGATGGTTCTGTCAGCATAGCCGAGGATGGCAGTCTTGTCGGCGCTGACTGGGTCAAGGTCGATGGGTCAGATCCCGCCTTGAAGATTGCCTGTACGACGGGATGAGGAGGACATGCTGATCAAGATCGGGCTGCGCGGCCGCATACTTCTGTTCTTCGTGGCGTTGGCTGCGGGCGCGGTCGCGGCGCTGGCGGTCGGCTTGTGGTTCGGTTACCACCGTGAAGGCAGCCCCGACATGTTGAACGCTTTTGTTCAAGGGGCGGTCGCCGCAGGTTTCCTGATCCTGGCGCTGGTGACCTGGATCTGGTTTCTATTCGACACCCATGTTGCACGGCCCATCGACAAGGTGGCTTCCGCAATGCGCGCTCGGGCTCACGCCGATGTCGAGCAGGACTTTGCGACCGAGGAAGCGCGCTATCTCGGAGATCTTGCGGCAGCCGCCTCGGCGACGGCCGCCACGCTTGCCCAGACGCGCGGGGCGCTGGCGGAATCCGTTCAGCGCGAAACGGCAAGGCTTTCTTCCGACAAGAACAAGCTCGAGCAATTGCTGGCCGATGTGCCGCCCGCCGTCTTGCTCTGCACCGGCCGGCATCATCTTGTCTTCTACAACGGCGTGGCGAAACAGTTCCTCGCGGGTTCGCAGCGTCCGGTCTGCCTGGACCGAAACATATTCGACTATCTGAGCGAAGGCCCGATCCGCGACGCGCATCATAGGCTTCTGGAGAGCGCGGACCGCGACGCGGTGGTGGAGTTCATCTGTCTTAGCCCCTGCGGGCAACGCCGGCTGGCCGGCCGCATGCGACTTGCGGGCGACAATGGTGGCGATGGTGGCGCCTATGTGATGACGCTTCGCGACGTGACGACCGAAGTAGCGGCCTATGGACGGCGCGATGTGCTGCTGGGAGACGTCTTCCTGCAGGTCCGGCCGGCTGTTTCGCAGCTGCGGCAGTTGATGACCGGAAATGGGGAGCCGCAAGTGGCTGGGGACGCCATCCGGCGGCAGATCGAAACGCTCGACGCGACGCTCGATGCCCTGGAAGACCGGTTCGAACACTGTCGGTCCGACGGTTGGCCCATGGCGCCAACAGATGCGCGGGAGCTTGGAAGCCAGCTACACCGGGAACTGCAGGGATCGGGGTTGTCGCTGGAGATCGAGGCGGCGGCGGTTGCCGTTCGCTGCAATGCGTTCGACATCGTCAGCCTGCTGGCGCATGTCGTGTCGCGCGTGAATGGCACAACATCCGCTACGGCTTTTCAACTCGCGATCTCGGAGGCAGGGGATGCCGCCGAAGTCTCTCTTTCCTGGTCGGGAGGCTCGATCCCACAGGAAGAGCTGCAGACCTGGCTCGGTGACCCCGTTTATGAGGGCGGGGTGACCTGCGAGACGATCCTGAAAGCCCATGGCAATGCGCTCTCCGTCGGTCTCTTGGGCGATCGCCCCTGCGTCAAGACGCGGCTGCGGCCGATTGAGCGACTGCGCTCCGTCGGCACCGACCTGTCACGCCATGTCGTCTACGACTTCGATCTCCTGTCGCGCATGCATTATGAGAAGCTCTCCGATGCAAAGCTCGATGCGCTGACCTTCGTCGTGTTCGACACCGAGACCACGGGGCTTTTGCCCGAGCAGGGCGACGAGATCGTGCAGATCGCTGCCGTTCGCATCGTCAACGGCAAGCGGGTCAAGAGGGAAGTCTTCAACCTGCTGGTCAACCCCGGCCGTCCGATTCCGGCCTCGGCCACGGCGATCCATGGTGTCAGTGATGCGATGGTTGCAGATGCGGTGAGTGTCCAGGAGGCTGTACGGCAATTTCATCGCTTTGCCGAAGGCGCGGTTCTGGTGGCGCATAACGCGCCCTTTGACATGGAGTTTCTCTATCGGCGGGAGAAAGAGGTGGGGCTGCGGTTCCTGCATCCCATTCTCGATACCGTGCTCGTCTCGGCGACGGCATTCGGTCGCGCCGAGACCCATACGCTCGATGCCCTTGCAAGCCGGCTCGGCGTCCATATCGAGGAAGACGACCGCCACACCGCCTTGGGTGACGCCATTGCCACGGCGGATGTCTTCATCAAGCTCAAGGACATGCTCGCCGGGCAGGGGCTCGTCAAGTTCGGCGACGTGCTTGCCAGTGTGCGCAGCCACCAGCGGCTGGTCCGTGACCTCAATGATCCCCAGGCGCATGCGTCCTGATCTCGTCTCGCAGGGCTGGTGCCTGCTTCACATCTCGCAAATGAGTCTGTGTTGCCGGTGACAGGTGGGTGACAGGTTCAGCTGATAAGGCGTATGCTCACATCGTCCCGTGGAGGCGGGATTGATGGGACATGGGAGGAGCAGGCCTTGGCCTGATGCGGTTCGAGCCGCAAGACGTGAGTCCTGTATTCTCCCCACAGATAAGTTGAAGGCGGCAAGGGCCGCATAGATGGTGGAGGACTATCTTGAAACACTTTTTCCTGGCTTCTTTTCTCGCAGGCGCTCTGGCTCTTCCGGCCGTGGCTGCAGACTACACGATCATGGCTCCCGCAGCGCCCGGCGGCGGCTGGGACCAGACCGCCCGTTCGCTGCAGCAGGTGATGCAGTCTGAAGGCATTTCCGGCAATGTTCAGGTCGTGAACGTTCCCGGCGCTGGCGGCACGATCGGTCTCGCTCAGTTTGCCAGTCAGCAGAAGGGCAATCCGAATGCTCTGATCGTCGGTGGCTACGTCATGGTCGGCGCCATCCTGACCAACCAGTCGCCCGTGACGCTTGCCGATGTCACGCCGATCGCGCGCCTCACCGGCGAATACGAGGCTGTCGTCGTTCCGGCCAATTCCGATATCCAGAATATCGGTCAGCTCATCGAGAAGCTGAAGGCCGATCCGGGTTCGGTTTCCTGGGCCGGCGGCTCGGCCGGCGGTGTCGACCATATCGGTGCCGGCCTGATTGCCAAGGCTGCTGGTGTCGACCCGACCAAGATCAACTACATCGCTTATTCCGGTGGTGGCGAAGCACTGGCTGCCATCCTTGGCGGTCAGGTCACCGTCGGTATTTCGAGCTATGGCGAATTCCAGGCCCAGGTTGCCGCCGGCACCCTGCGTCTGCTTGCCGTCTCGAGCGCTGAACGCATCGAAGGTGCCGATGCACCGACGCTGAAGGAAAGCGGCCTCGACGTGGTGCTTCAGAACTGGCGCATGGTTGCTGCAGCACCCGGCCTGACCGACGAGCAGAAGGCCGCTGTTGCGGCAGATGTCGAAAAGCTGGCGAAGTCTGCCGCCTGGCAGGAAACGCTGAAGACGAAGAACTGGCAGGATACCTATCTCGCCGGTGCTGCGTTTGACGAGCAGCTCGCCAAGGATATCGCTGCAACCGAGGCGATCCTGAAAGACATCGGGCTGGTAAAATGAGCTCGGAAGACCGTGCTTCCATGCATGGCAGGCGCCGCCCGGATTGGGCGGCGCTAGCCATCGCCATTGTACTATTCGCGATCGCCGCTCTGATTTTCTACGATGTTGCGCGCCTTCAGGGCGGCAATGTCTATTCCGGGCTAGGACCCGCGACCGTGCCGAAGGGCATTGCCATCGGTCTGATCGTGCTTGGCGTCTGGACCGTGTTCGCCGCCATGCGGCGCGATTTCCCTGAGCGGGAATATCAGGAACTTCCGCCGGTTCTGTTCATCGTTGGAGGATTGGCGGCGCAGATGCTGCTTCTGAAGACGGCGGGCTTTTCATTGGCGACTGGCGTCCTGTTCGCCCTGACCGCAGCCGGCTTCGGAAAGAAGAAGTTCTGGATCTCGTTGCCTGCCGGTATCGCACTCTCTTTCGTCGTGTGGATCATCTTCGCGCGCTTCCTGCAATTGTCCTTGCCGGCGGGTCCACTCGAACGGCTGTTCTTCTGAGGGGAACCCCGTGAATACGTTTGATTTCCTTCTCCAGGGGCTGGCGATCGCCGCTCAGCCGATCAACCTTTTCTATGCCCTGATCGGCGTCACGCTCGGAACGCTCGTTGGCGTTCTGCCTGGCATCGGCCCGGCGCTGACGGTCGCGCTGCTGCTGCCCGTCACCTATCAACTCGATCCGGCGGGGTCGCTGATCATGTTCGCCGGCATCTATTATGGCGGCATGTATGGTGGCTCGACCACGTCGATCCTGTTGAACACGCCGGGCGAAAGCGCGTCGATCGTTACGGCGCTGGAGGGCAACAAGATGGCCCGGGCAGGGCGCGGCGGTCCGGCTCTGGCGACGGCCGCGATCGGCTCCTTCGTTGCCGGACTTCTGGCCACGATCTCGCTCGCCTTCATCGCTCCTTACGTCGTCCAGTTCGCGCTGTCATTCGGGCCGCGCGAATATTTCGCACTGATGGTGCTTGCCTTCGTGACGGTCTCGGCCGCTTTTGGCGATTCCACGCTTCGCGGCCTCACCGCCCTCTTTATCGGGCTTGCCTTCTCGATTGTCGGCATCGATCAGTTGACCGGCCAGACGCGCCTCAGCTTCGGCGTTCCGGATCTTCTGGATGGACTGGAAGTCACCACACTCGCGGTCGCCATGTTCGCCATCGGTGAAACGCTTTATGTCGCCGCTCAAGGGGCGAGGGCGCCTGAGAAGGTCGAGGCCGTGAAGGGCTCGCTCTGGATGAACAAGACCGATTGGAAGCGCTCCTGGAAGCCTTGGCTGCGGGGTACTGCAATCGGCTTTCCGATCGGTGCGATGCCTGCCGGTGGTGCCGATGTCTCGAGCTTCCTTTCCTATTCGGCGGAAAAGCATTTCACCAAGCATCCGGAGGAGTTCGGCAAGGGCGCCATCGAAGGGGTCGCGGGACCGGAAGCCGCAAACAATGCGTCCGCGGCGGGCACTCTCGTTCCGCTTCTAACTCTCGGCCTGCCGACGACGGCGACGGCGGCGATCATGCTGGCGGGCTTCCAGCAGTTCGGCTTGCAGCCGGGACCGTTGCTGTTCGCAACCAACCCCCAGCTTGTCTGGGGTCTGATCGCATCGCTGTTGATTGCCAACTTCATGCTGCTGGTGCTCAATCTGCCGCTGATCGGGCTTTGGGTGCGCCTGCTGACGATCCCGAAGCCCTGGCTCTACGCCGGTATTCTGGTCTTCGCGACACTTGGGACAATCGGGGCAAACCCGTCCGTCTTCGAACTGGGTCTGCTCCTGACCTTCGGCGTGCTGGGTTACGTCATGCGCGTCTTCGGCTACCCGATTGCACCCGTTATCGTCGGTCTGATCCTCGGACCCATGGCGGAGCAACAGCTGCGGCGTGCGCTTTCGATCAGCCAGGGCGATGCCACGGTGCTCTTCACCTCACCGATTGCCGCCGTCCTGCTGGCGCTCGCGGCGATTGCGCTCTTCGTTCCGATGTTTCTTCGGGCGCGGGGCAGAGGTCAGGTTCTGGCTCAAGTTGCCGGCAGCGAGGACTGATGCTTCGAAACACGTGCAACGACGCAGGGTCTGATTAACCGGGCTTGCGTCGTCTGCATGGCTGGCGTGACTTTGCAACTATTGTAATTTAGCGGTAACGGGACCACTTTCTGCTTGCAAACAAAGAAAGCGAGCAAAGAAATGTCTAGCCTCCGCAAGTCCATCCAGCAGGGTTTCCTCGGTCGCGCCTTCGCCGTTCTCGGCGCAGCAAGCTCCGCAGCGGCCGCTGTCGAAGGACATCGTCGTCCGAAGGATCACCACCTGAAGACGCTCGGGATCAACCCGGCCGATTTCCCGCGCTACTGATCGCCGAAGGCGTGGCGACCTATGTCGTTGCCTGACTGATCAACGGATTGATACCCGTTCATGCCGATACCACGAGCGCTCATCTTGGGCGCTCTTTCTGTTTCTGCATCAGAGGTGCGAACGAGCGCAGTGAGCGGCTCACTTGCTCAGGCGATCCGTTGCCGCCTTGAGAGCGATGTTGACGCCACCCGGCTGCCACTCGAAATCGATGTTGCCGCCGAGCTGATGGGTGGCACTGGTGCGGGCGAGCTTGCTTCCGAAGCCTTCCTGCTTCGGTGCCGTGATCTGGGAATGGGGGACCTTTTCACGCCATTCGAGATTCAGCGACCCGCCATCCATCTGCCAGCTCACGTCGAGGCGGCCGTCCGGATCGCGGAACGGGCCGTATTTTGCGGCATTGGTGGCCAGCTCGTGGAAGATCAGGGCAAAACTCGTCGACGCATTCGGGCCGAGCTGAAGCTCCGGACCTGCCAGCGAAACCTGCCGCTGCCGGTCGGCAAGATGGGGTGACAGGATTTCTTCCAGCAGGGCGTGAAAGCCGACATATTCCGTACCAGGCATGCCTGCCGATATCGCCGGCTGGATGAGATGGTGGGCTTTCGCCAGCGCCTGCAGTCGCCCGTGGAGAGAGTGCGCCATGGCGCCGACCGTTTCGGACGAGCGCGCCGTCATGTTGATCATGCCGGCCGTGATGGCAAAGAGGTTCTTGACGCGGTGATTGAGCTCGCGGAGCAGGAGCTGGCGGGTTTCTTCCGCCACCTTGAGATCGTGGATGTCGGTGCAGGTGCCGTACCAGCGGATGATTTCGCCATTGTCGTCGCGCACACACTGGGCGCGGCCGATCACCCAACGATACGTGCCGGACCGGTGGCGTAGCCGATATTCGACATGATACGGCTTTCCGGTCGCCAGGCTCTCCTGCCAGCGCGCCCAGGCTTCGGCGCGGTCGTCGGGATGGAATACCGTCTCCCAGTCCGCACCATCCGTTTCGCCTTCAGGCACGCCGGTATATTCGTACCAACGTTGATTGAAGTAGTCATGGTAGCCGTCAGGCCGCGTCGACCAGATCATCTGGTCAATGGAGTTCACGATGGCTTCGAACCGCTGCTCGCTCTCGCGCAGCGCAGCCATGGCGGTCGCGGCTTCGGTCACGTCTGAAGCCTGGATGAAGATGCCGGCACTCTGCCCCGCCTTGTCGGTGATCGGCTGGAAGACAAAGTCCACATGGCGCAACTGGCGCTCGCCATCGGGCAGAACGAATTCCACCGGCACCGCCGTACCCTTGTAGGGTTCGTTGGTCCCATAGACGCTGTCCAGGAGGCTGATGAAGCCCTGATCTTCGACCTCGGGGAGCGCCTCTGCCACGGGCTTGCCGAGGAAGCCCGTGCGCCGCACCAGCGCTTCATAGGCTGGATTCACCAGCTTGAAGACATGCGAGGGGCCTTCCGTGATGGCGATCGCCGCGGGGGCCTCGGCAAACAGCCGGCCGAGCCGGTCGATCTCCTCCTGTGTCTGCCTGCGCGCCAGCACGGCAGCTGTGGTTTCGTTGCCCTGATTGAAAACACCGCAGATGTTGCCGAATTCGTCTCGGATGCTCGACAGGCTGTAGTTCCAGTAGCCTTCGGTCGGAACGCCATTTCGATCCATGACCAGCAACTGGTCGTAAGTGGTTACGCCTTCGCCGGTCTCCATCACTTGCCGGAATTGCGGCCCGACGACATCCCAGATATCCGACCAGACTTCCGCTGCGGGTCTGCCCAGTGCCCAGGGGTGGCGTTCGCCCGGAATGGGGGACCAGCTGTCATTGTAGAGCAGCCGCAGTTCCGGGCCCCAGTAGATGGCGGTCGGGAAGCTGGAGTTAAGGCAGATCGAGAGAGCCGAGCGCAGTGCTGCCGGCCACGTGTCAATGGGGCCGAGGCCATCCGACCAGTCTCGGTCGAGGATGAGGTCGGCCATGAAGCCGCCATTCCTGAGGAAGCCGGGTCTGGCGTTCTGGTGCTCGTCGGTTGACATCAATCCTGCTGCCCTGAACTGCGCGATTTCGGCTTGTTATGTCAGATAGGCTAAACAGGTGCCCCTGTCTATTGTTCTAGTCATCCCTTATATGGGGAGGAGGTTCAGAGGGCCGAATTCATCGCATCCAAAAAAAACTGCGAAGAGCCGGAACTTTTCTCAAGGTCGGTCATTCACTTCAGCAGCCTGCTCCAGGACAGTGGTGTGAATGTCAGATCAAAACTCTTCGCGGCGTGACGCTCAAGACGCCGGCGACCGCCTCCTCGCCTCCCATCCATCGGAAGATCCGTTTGCCGCGGCCTTCAAGGCGACGCGCATGCCGATGCTGATCACCGATCCGCAGCAGCCAGACAACCCGATCATCTTCTGCAACGAGGCGTTTGCCAAGCTCACCGGATATAGCCGGGACGAGCTGATCGGGCGCAACTGCCGCCTTCTGCAGGGCCCGGAGACGGACCGGAATGCCGTCGCTCAATTGCGGGAAGCGATTGCCGACGAGCGGGATATTTCCATCGATATCCTGAACTATCGCAAGGATGGAAGCTCGTTCTGGAACGCGCTCTTTGTGAGCCCGGTGCGCGACGCGAACGGTGATGTCATCTATTTCTTTGCATCCCAGCTCGATTTCACCACGATCAAGAGCAAGGAGAACGACCTCGCCGAGGCACGCAATTCCGCAGAACGGGAAGTTGCCAGACGGACCCATGACCTCTCGGAGGCCCTGAAGGCAAAGACGCTCCTCGTTCATGAGGTGGACCACCGGGTCAAAAACAACCTTCTGACCATCGCGTCCATCGTGAAGCTCCAAGCGCGGATGTCCGAGACGGATCTCGTCAAGCGGACACTCTTTTCCGTTCTGAACCGCGTCGAAGCGCTCAGCACTGTTCAGCGTAAGCTCTTCACCAGCGCCGATCTTGGGCGTTTCGATGTGTCGGATTTCGCCAAGGATCTGATAGAGGATCTCGTGGGCGCTCTGAAACGGGACGATATCCGGGTCATCGTCGATCTCTCGCCGGTGCTTGTTCCTGCGGTCAAGGCATCGCCACTCGCGCTGATCATCAACGAACTCGTCCTCGATGCCGTGCGTCGAGGGCTGAGCGATGGCGGAGGCGATATTTACCTGCAGGTCAGGCGGACGAATGGGCACTTCCTGATCCGGGTGACCGACACGGTCACCCCGGTCTCCGTCAACCCGGAAGAAGAGGCGTTTGGCAAGCTGATGCTCGAGACCTGTGCCAAGCAGCTCGGCGCGAAGATCGTACGGGAGGTGGAAGGCCACCGGACCGATGTGCTGGTGACGATGCTGGTCGAAGAAATGAAGGAAGCAGACGCTTGAAGATTATGATTGTCGAGGACGAGGCGCTGCTTGCCCTCGAACTGGAACTCGAAGTCGAGGCGGCCGGCCACGAGGTCGTGGGAATTGCCGCTTCGCGCAAGGCAGCTTTCGACATCATCGATGAAGGTGAACCGGACTTCGCGTTCGTGGACGTGCATCTGAGCGACGGGCCAACCGGCATCGACATCGGTCGACGGCTGGCGGACAAGGATGTCCCCTTCGTCTTTGTCACCGGCAATATCAAGCGGATCCCGGAGGATTTTGTCGGGGCGATCGGGGCGATCGAGAAACCCTATACGATGAACGGCCTGCAGAATGCTCTGAGCTATATCTCCGAAGCAGTCGCCGGCGGGGACAGTGTCACTCCGCCCCCAGGTCTCATCCTTTCAAGCTCATAAGTGCCTTACATCAGAACGATGCGAGTTCGCACTGCCGGCGCGGGCCGCCGCCATAGGGCTGATACGTGTTGTCGGATGGGCGGTACGAGCGGTAGCGCTGCATGCAGTTTGCGATGTGATCGCCCTGCACGGCATAGGCATTGGACGATGCCGGTTCATTGCTGACGGTCAGCAATTCTGCCTCACCTTCATCGATGCCTGCCGTGACGCCCGTCTGGTAGGGTGACGTGCAGTCACGAATCTCGCCGCTGTAGCTGTGATAGGTGTTGTCGGTCGAATCATAGGAGCGATAGCGGGCCGAGCACCAGGCGACATGCTGCTGCGGCAGGACACTGGCCATGTCCGAGCCTGCATCATCCAGCGCACTCGTCGAGATGAGATCGATTTCGGCCACCCTGGACGAGAGATCCGCTAGATCCTGATCTGTGTCTGCCGCAGCGGAGGCCGTTTCGACGACCGGCTCCGTCGGCTCGCTCATGACCACATGGCTGGCGTAACGGGGCGGGAGGCGCTCCAGGTTCTGCGCGTTCCTGTCGATCCGGACGGGTTTCGTCGTCCAAAGGCCGTCGACATACATGCCCGCAAACTGACGGGGCTTTTCCTCCGGGGCGAGTGCCGCGGATGCGAGAACCACGCCACCGATCACCATGCCGGCCGAAAGGGCTGAAGCTGCGAGCAGTTGTAGAACGGGTTTCATCGGGATCTCCATCGTCGTCTGGTGACAGGAGAATGTAATTGTCTGGAGACGGTTCCCGATGAGACGGATTTTAACCCTGATTTTGCATAGGTTTTCCGGCGCACACCGTCGAGCGTGCGCCAGAATATCAGTGATTGTGCCGCGGCGGCGTCTTCGAAATCTGCCGAAATTCGTCCGCGTCCCTGATGGTCGCGCCGTCGGCGAGCTGAGTCACCGTCTGGCGATAGAGCCGCTGCCAGGGCGTTGCATCCTTCGGAATGGGCGGTATGCCTTCCGCCTGTCTTCTGGCGATCTCGGTGTCGTCCACCAGCATGTCGCAGCGTCCCTGGTTGAGGTCGATCCGGATCATGTCACCGGTTCGCACCCAGGCCAGACCACCTCCAGCCGCGCTTTCCGGGGAGGCGTTGAGGATCGATGGGCTGTCGGCGGTGCCGGACTGGCGACCGTCGCCGATGGTCGGCAGGCTCAGGATGCCGCGCTTGATGAGGTGGTCCGGCGGCTGCATGTTCACCACTTCGGCCGAGCCGGGCCAGCCGAGAGGACCGGCACCTCGGATGACGAGGATGCAGTCTTCGTCGATCTCGAGCGCCGGGTCGTTGATTCGGTGATGATAATCCTCCGAACCGTCAAAGACGATGGCGCGGCCCTCGAAGATCCCCTCGCGACCCTTTTCCTGAAGATAACGCTGACGGAAGCCTTCGGAGATGACGCTGGTCTTCATGATGGCGAAGTCGAAGAGATTGCCCTTCAGCACCACGAAACCGGCGCGTTCACGCATCGGCTCGTTGTAGGGCTTGATCACCTCGCGGTCCGTTGCCTCCCGACCCTCCAGGTTTTCGGCCATGGTCCGGCCACTCACCGTGCGACAGGTCGCATCGATCTTGCCGGCCTGCATCAACTCCCACATGATGGCCGGTACGCCACCGGCACGATGGAAGCGCTCCCCGAGATAGGCGCCTGCGGGCTGCACATTGGCCAGCAGCGGGATGTCATATCCGTGAACCTGCCAATCCTCCGGCAGAAGCTCGACGCCGGCATGCTTGGCCATGGCCATCAGATGGGGCTGGGCATTGGTCGAGCCGCCGATCGCCGAGTTGACGCGGATGGCGTTCAGGAAGGCTTCGCGCGTCAGAATGTCGGATGGGCGAATGTCCTCGAGAACAAGTTCAACGGCGCGCTTGCCGGTGCGATAGGCCATCTGTCCGCGCTCGCGATAGGCTGCCGGAATGGCCGCGCAGCCGGTGAGCGACATGCCGAGGGCCTCTGCCATCGCGTTCATGGTCGACGCGGTGCCCATGGTGTTGCAATGGCCGGGGGAGGGAGCTGAATCGAGGGCGCGTTCAAGAAACTCCTCGCGGCTGATTTCGCCGGCCGCGTACTTGCGACGCGATCTCCAGATGACCGTGCCAGAGCCAACGAGTTCGCCATCATGCCATCCATCGAGCATGGGGCCGCCCGACAGGACGATGGCCGGTATGTCCACGGTGGATGCGGCCATCAGCGCCGATGGCGTGGTCTTGTCGCATCCAGTCGTCAGTACGACACCATCGAAGGGATAGCCATAAAGCAGTTCCACAAGCCCGAGATAGGCGAGGTTGCGGTCAAGCGCGGCCGTCGGTCGCTTACAGTTCTCGAAAAGCGGGTGCGAGGGGAACTCGATGGGGATGCCGCCTGCATCGCGAATGCCGTCTCGGACGCGCTTGGCCAGCTCCAGGTGATGCCGGTTGCAGGGGTTGATGTCGGATCCCGATTGGGCAATGCCGATGATCGGCTTGCCCGAGCGCAGCTCTTCCGGCGTCGTGCCATAGTTCATGAAGCGCTCGAGATAGAGCGCGGTCATGTCGAGATGGTCGGGATTGTCGAACCAGTCCTGGGAGCGAAGGCGGCGTTTCGGCTTTTCAGTCTCAGTCATCTCAGGCACCTTTGCGGTGGTTGATCTTTTCGAGGTGGAGCAGTAGCGCGCTGTGATCGAGTTCGCCATTGCCCGCCTGCACGAAGGTGTCGAAGGCGGCGCGAACGTCCGCAGTCAACGGAAGCTCCAGACCATAGGTCTCGGCCATCGACGCTACGGTGTTCAGGTCCTTCAGCTGCAGGCGCGAGGGGCCGCCCGGTTCGAAGCGGCGCTCGACCATGCGCTGACCGTGTAGTTCCAGGATCCGGCTTTCGGCAAAACCGCCGCGGATCGCCTCGCGAAACTTCTCGCGCGATGCACCGCCGGCCTCCACCAGCATCATGGCTTCCGCCACGGCGCCGATCGTGATGGCGACGATCTGCTGGTTGGCGAGCTTGCAGATCTGCCCTGCGCCGGAGGGGCCGACATGGGTGACCCGGCCAAGGGGCGCGAAGACTTCTGCGAGGCCCTGGATCACGGCGGCATCACCGCCCGCCATGATGGCAAGCGAGCCCGCCTCTGCACCGACGACGCCACCCGAGACGGGAGCGTCAACATGGGCGATACCGAGGTCGGCAAGCCGTTTCGCGTGATCCTTTGCCACAGGGGGCGCAATCGACGAGGTGTCGATGACCGTCGCCCCTTGCGAAATCGCCTCGGCAGCACCTTTGGCGAACAGAACGTCTTCGACCGCCGAGCCATCCGACAGCATGGTGAAGACCACGTCCGCGCCATCGACGGCCTCGGCGGGGTCCCTGGCCAGTCGCGCGCCGGCGGCGGCCAAGGGCTCGGCCTTGGCTATATCGCGGTTCCAGACCGTGACGGGGAATCCTGCGCCGAGCAGGCGGCGCGCCATCGGCGCACCCATGAGCCCCGTACCGAGGAAGGCGATCTTCTTCTTGCCAGCTGCGTTCAAAGCTTGCCTCCCAGCTCGTCTTCGATGTGAACCTTGATGATCTCATCAAAGGAGCTTTCGGCGGTGAAGCCGAGCGCCCGGGCGCGCGTCGCTTCGAAGCCTGGAGCCCAACCGGCGCAGATGCGCATGATCATCTCATCGGGTTCATGGCGGATCAGCTTGACGGCTTTTTCGCCGGCAACACGGCGCAGCGCTTCAATCTGTTCGCCGACCGTTGCGCTAAGGCCCGGCATCGACAGATTGCGACGCGGGCCGACCTGTTCCAGATCCATGTTGGCACTGTGAATGAGGAAGCCTACGGCGGAGCGCGGAGAGGCGTGCCAGTGGCGGACATCCTCTGTTACCGGCAGGATGGCTTCCTGACCGACCAGTGGTTCGCGCAGGATGTTGGAGAAGAAGCCGGAGGCAGCCTTGTTCGGCTTGCCAGGACGAATGCAGATGGTCGGCAGCCGGATGCCGATCCCGTCAAAGAAGCCCTTGCGGGAATAGTCGGAAAGCAGCAGCTCGCAGATCGCCTTCTGGGTGCCATAGCTGGTGAGCGGCGTGGTGTGGAACTCGTCCGGAATGGGGTAGGGGAGAGGCGCCCCAACGACGGCAATCGAGGATGTGAAGACCACGCGCGGCCGGAATCCATCGGCCATATGTGCATGGCGGATCGCCTCGAAGAGATAACGCGTGCCATCCAGATTGATCTGGTAGCCCTTTTCAAAATCGAGTTCCGCCTCGCCGGAGACGATCGCCGCGAGGTGGAAAATGACGTCCGGGCGGCCCGCGATCAACTTCTCCGAAGCCGCGGGTTCGGACAGGTCTACGGTCTCGATCGTCACCTTGCCGGTGAAACCGACCGGAGGCTCGGCAGCAACGACATCCGCCAGCGTCATGGCGGTGATCTGCTGCCCCTGCAGTTCTCCGTCGCGCGTCAGCCGCTGTGCGAGCTTGCGCCCGACCATGCCAGCCGCTCCAATCACCAGAATATGCATAAACCGTCTCCTCCCGTCTCATTGTTCGACCCTGCGTGCGTCAACACAAGGGCCATTTGCAAAAACCATTTGTAAGGTTGTCTGATAACCTTATATCATCCGGATGAAAACCGAATTCTTGATCTCCGGCTCGTTGGCCGGTTGGGGGACTGACAATGACCGCGGACAGCACGACCTTGGAAAACGAGTTCAAGTCTGGTGACGAGGCTGCCGCATCCGCACTGATTGAGCAGCTCGGGCCAGACCTCGTGCTGGTTGGCCCCGCAGTAGAAGGCTACTGCCGTGACTGGCATGGCGACGTGACAACAGGTGCCGTTGCCGTCGTTCGCCCGCGCAACACCGAGGAGGTGGCTCAGGCGGTTCGTGCCATCGGCGCGCTAGGCCTGACGGTCGTGCCGCAGGGGGGCAATACCGGTCTCGTGCTCGGGGCTACGCCTGATCGACCGGGCAGCCAGGTCGTGATCAGCCTTGAGCGCATGACGGCGATACGGCGGATCGATAGTGATGACTTCTCGGCCGTGGTCGAAGCCGGCGTCATCCTGTCCGAGTTCAAAGACAGGGTTGAGGAGGCCGGGCTCTACTTTCCGCTCGCGCTCGGCGCGCAGGGATCGTGCCGCATCGGTGGCAATGTCTCCACCAATGCGGGCGGCATCAACGTCCTGCGTTATGGCATGACCCGCGAACTCGTGCTGGGGCTCGAAGTCGTGCTCCCCGATGGTTCGATCTTCGACGGTCTGTCGACCTTGCGGAAGGACAATCGGGGGATCGACCTCAAGCAGATGTTCATTGGGGCGGAGGGGACGCTTGGAATTGTCACGGCCGTCTCCTTCAAGCTAATGCCGCCGGCCGAGAAGGTTGCGACCGCTTTGCTGGGCCTTGGTGCGCTTTCCGACGCGATCACGCTTTATCGACGCGCCCGGCGCGACTGCTGCGATCTCATGTCGGCGTTCGAGTTCATGCCGCCCATGGCCTTTACTCTGGCGCAGGAGGCGATCCCGGATCTTCAGCTGCCGATGCCTGGCGACTATCCCGCCTATGTACTGCTCGAGATTTCGGGATCCGGCCTTGTCGACATCGACGATCTCATGCACCGCTTCCTCGAAGGGGTCATGGAAGATGGGCTGGTGCTCGACGGGGTCATCGCGGCCTCTCGTAACCAGGCGCGCAATCTCTGGCTCTTCCGGGAGGGCATGAACGAAGGGCAGGCAAAACGCGGAGCGCATCTGCGAACGGATGTTTCCGTGCCCTTGTCGCGCCTTCCGGAGTTCGTCGAGAAAGCGGAGGCGGCCATTTTCGCTCAACTGCCCGATTGCCTCTGCGTGTCCTATGGCCATGTAGGCGATGGCAATGTGCATCTCAACGTGCTGCCGCCGAGCGGCCTGACGCAGGAAGAGGTTGCTGAGCGGATCTATGCGGCCAAGGCTGTTGTCAACGAGGTGCTCGATGGCTTCGAAGGCTCGATCAGCGCGGAGCACGGTATCGGTCGCCTCAAGAAGGCGGATTTTCTAGCGCGCGTGCCGGCAACGCAGCTGCAGCTGCTGACGGCGATCAAGCAAGCGGTCGATCCCGCCGGCATCATGAACCCGGGTTGCCAATTGAATTTCAGTGCGGATTCATGAAATACCGATGCGGTGGCAAGGAGACCAGCAGGCATGTCGATCGACCTCGGGCAGATGAACTTCGGACAGATCAGGCGCAGTGAGCACCTGCCCGCCCGTATCGCGATGCAGCTCGCCGAAGAAATCAGCCAGGGACGTCTGAAGCCAGGGGAGCGTTTGCCCACCGAGCATGTTCTCGCCAAGACGCTCGGCGTCAGCCGCTCCGTGATCCGCGAAGCGATCGCACAATTGCGCAATGAGGGCCTCGTGGAGACGAGGCAAGGTGTGGGGGCTTTCGTCAGCGAACCCTCTGCCCGTCCGATCCGCATCAAGGACAGTGAGCTCTCGGAGCCGCAGAGCTTTCGCGCCCTCTTCCAGTTGCGCGTGCCGCTGGAGATCGAAGCCGCAGGTCTTGCTGCCGTTCACCACACTGCCGCCGATCTCGCAAGGATCGATGAAGCTCTGGGCCGCATGACCGGGGCGGAAAAATGGACGGAGCAGGGCATCGTTGCCGACCTTGCCTTTCATCGTGCCGTGGCCGAAGCAACCCACAATGAGTATTTCGCGCTCTTTATCGGCTTCATCGCCGAGCGTATCAGCCTTGCGATCGACACCGCACGCTCAAGAGCCGTGCTGGAGGAGATCGTCGAGGTCACCATCGCGGAGCATGTGCGGTTGAGAGATGCGATCGCGGCGCGTGATCCCGTCGCGGCGCGCGAGGCCATGCGTGCCCATCTGCACGGAGCCGCGAGCCGGATTGACCTCAGCCTGGAGCAATTCTGAGGGGCGGCGCCTCGGCTGGTTTGTCCACAAGAGCACCTTTCGGGCTAGACAGCCGGAAATTCTGACCATATGAATGCAGGCCAACGGTTGTCAGACATCCTGACAATATGGCAAGGGCAGTAGGAGTGTTCTTGCCGGAGGACAAGGAGGAGGTCCATCTTGCAGCGCCGAGAACGTCTGGAGTCCGCCTATATTTTGCCTTCGGATGCCGCCGAGGCCGTCCTGGTCGGGCGTGTGTGGTCCAATGCGGCTGGTGGTCCGTGCCCGGTCCTCATTCGCAACGGGCTTGTTCTGGACCTGACAGGACTATCCCCGACGATGTCGGGTCTCTTCGAAATAGACAATCTTGCGGAGCAACTGGCTGCCAATACCGATTTTGCGGAGCTTGGCACGCTGGACCAGTTCCTGTCTGGCGAGGCAGGGCGTCTTCTCGCTCCAGTCGATCTTCAGGCGGTCAAGGCGGCGGGCGTCACCTTTGCAGACAGCATGCTCGAGCGCGTGATCGAAGAGCAGGCCAAGGGCGATGCCGGTCGGGCGCAGACGATCCGTGAAAAGCTGGCGCCGGTGCTCGGCGACAGTCTGCGCGGTCTTGTTGCCGGATCCGAGCAGGCCGGCAAGGTCAAGGCACTGCTCCAGGACATGGGCCTCTGGTCGCAATATCTGGAGGTCGGGATCGGCCCCGATGCTGAGATCTTCACCAAGGCACAGCCCATGTCTTCGGTGACCTGTGGCGACGAAGTCGGCATTCATCCAATCTCCCAGTGGAACAATCCGGAGCCCGAAATCGTTCTTGCCGTTCGTTCCGACGGCAAGATCATCGGCGCAACCCTCGGCAACGACGTGAATCTGCGGGATGTGGAGGGGCGGTCGGCCCTGCTTCTGGGCAAGGCAAAGGACAACAACGCGTCCTGCTCGATTGGGCCGTTTATCCGCCTGTTCCACGGTGGCTTCACCATGGATGTGCTGCGGACAGTCCGCGTTTCCTTGCTCGTGCGTGGCGAAGACGGGTTTGAAATGACAGGGGAGAGCCCGATGGAGGCAATCAGTCGAGCGCCGGAAAATCTCGTCGCCCAGCTGCGCAATCGCAATCATCAATATCCCGATGGCGCCGTGCTGTTCCTCGGAACGATGTTCGCGCCCGTGAAGGATCGCCGCGGCGCCGGACTCGGCTTCACGCATGAGGAAGGCGACCGCGTCGAGATCTCCACGCCCAGCCTTGGGCGGCTTGTGAACTGGGTCAATCGCACCGATGCCTGCGCAGAATGGACCTTCGGCACGCGGGCGCTCTTCGAAAACCTTGCCGCGCGCGGTCTTTTTGGAAAGGCTTGAGGCATGAGCAGGGTCATATCGCTCTTCTACCGCTTCCTCGACCTTCTCCTGATCCTGCTGCTCAGCGGCATGGCCATCATGGTGTTCCTGAATGTCGTGCTGCGTTACGGCTTCAATTCAGGCCTCACGGTCTCGGATGAGATGGCCCGCTATTTCTTTGTCTGGCTCACCTTCATTGGTGCTGTCGTCGGCTTTCGCGAACACGGCCACCTAGGCGTCGAGTCGCTTGTTGCCATGTTCGGCAAGCGTGGTCGGGTCATCTGCATGATCCTGAGCAATCTCCTGATCCTCGGCGTCTCGATCCTGTTCTTCTGGGGAACCTGGAAGCAGCTGCCGATCAATATCAGCATGAGCGCGCCTGTGACCGGTCTCTCTATGGGCTGGGTCTATGGCATCGGGTTCTTCACCGGCGGCATGTGCGCGCTGATTGCCCTGGAACGCTTGGTTCGTCTTGTGACCGGACGGGTAACGGACGAGGAGGTCGCGGCGTTTGCCGGTGAACATCTCAGCGTCGAAAAGCTGTCGGAGCGCGGCTGATGACCCTCATCGTCTTTATCGTTTCTCTGCTCGGCGCCATGGCTATCGGCGTGCCGGTCTCGTTCGCCCTGATGTTCTGCGGTGTTGCACTGATGTCTTACATGGGCATGTTCAACAGCCAGATCATCGCTCAGAACATGATCGCGGGTGCCGACACCTTCACCCTTCTGGCCATCCCCTTCTTCGTGCTCGCGGGCGAGCTGATGAATTCGGGTGGTCTCTCCAAGCGCATCATCGAGTTTGCGATTGCCTGTGTCGGTCACATCCGTGGCGGTTTGGGCATTGTCGCGATCGTCGCTGCCATCATCATGGCCAGCATCTCGGGTTCCGCCGCGGCCGATACGGCAGCCCTTGCGGCCATTCTCATCCCGATGATGGCAAAGGCCGGCTATAACGTGCCGCGCTCGGCGGGTCTGATTGCGTCGGGCGGCATCATTGCGCCCGTCATCCCGCCGTCGATGGCCTTCATCGTCTTCGGTGTGGCTGCCAATGTCTCGATCACCCAGCTGTTCATGGCCGGCATCGTGCCCGGCATCATGATGGGTCTGGTCCTGATCATCACCTGGCAGATCCTCGTGCGCAAGGACGACGTCCAGGCCTTGCCCAAGGCACCTTTCAAAGCGCGGGTGCATGCGACGGGCCGCGCTGCATGGGCACTCGGCATGCCCGTCATTATTCTCGGCGGTATCAAGGCCGGTATCGTGACGCCCACGGAAGCCGCCGTGATTGCCGCGGCCTATGCGCTGTTCGTCGGCACCGTGATCTATGGCGAGCTGAAGGTCCGGGATCTTCCGCATGTCATCCTGCAGGCGGCAAAGACCACCTCGATCATCATGTTCCTGGTCTGCGCGGCTCTCGTGTCGGCATGGCTCATCACGGCTGCCAACATTCCGGGTGAAATCACGCGCTACATCGAGCCGCTGATCGACCAGCCGAAACTTTTGATGCTGGTGATCATGATCCTCGTGCTGGTGGTCGGACCGCGCTCGACCTGACGCCGACCATTCTGATCCTGACGCCTGTCTTGATGCCGATCATCAAGCAGGCCGGTATCGATCCCGTCTATTTCGGCGTGCTCTTCATCATGAACTGCTGCATCGGCCTGATCACCCCGCCCGTCGGCGTCGTGCTCAACGTCGTCAGCGGTGTCGGCCGCGTGCCGCTGGGCAAGGTCGTCACCGGCATCTGGCCGTTCCTCATCGCGCAGGTGCTGGTGCTCCTGCTGCTGGTTCTGTTCCCCGAGATCGTCATCGTGCCCGCACGATGGCTGATATGACCTGCGACTTTCAAACCACGATATCCATGGGAGGATAACATGAGACGATATCTGCTAGCGACCACCGCCATCGCCTTTGCCGTTTCGGCAGCCGCACCGGCCTTTGCCGAATTCAACGAGCGTACGATCCGCGTTTCCAACGGCATCAATGCCGACCACCCTGTCGGCAACGGCATCGAAGCCATGCAGAAGTGCCTGGATGAAAAGTCCGGCGGCAAGCTGAAGCTTCAGGCCTTCTGGGGCGGCGCTCTCGGCGGTGACCTTCAGGCCACCCAGGCCCTGCGTTCGGGCGTGCAGGAAGCCGTCGTCACCTCGTCTTCGCCGCTCGTTGGCATCGAGCCGGCGCTCGGCGTGTTCGACCTTCCGTTCCTCTTCGCCTCGGCGGACGAAGCCTACAAGGTTCTCGACGGCAAGTTCGGCGAGATGATGAACGAGAAGCTCGAAGCCGTTGGCCTCGTCAATCTCGGCTACTGGGAAAACGGCTTCCGCAACCTGTCGAACTCGGTTCGTCCGGTCACCAAGTGGGAAGACTTCGAGGGCATGAAGGTTCGCGTCATGCAGAACAACATCTTCCTCGACACCTTCCAGAACCTCGGCGCCAACGCGACCCCGATGGCCTTCGGCGAAGTGTTCTCGGCGCTGGAAACCAAGACGATCGACGCCCAGGAAAACCCCTATGTGACGATCGATACCTCGAAGTTCTTTGAAGTTCAGAAGTATGTCACCGAGACCAACCACGCCTACACGCCGTTCCTCTTCCTCTTCTCCAAGGCGATCTTCGACACCTATACGCCGGAGGAGCAGGCTGCACTGCGCGAATGCGCGACTGTTGGTCGTGACGTCGAGCGTTCCGTGATTGCCGACCTCAACAAGAAGTCGCTGGAGAAGATCAAGGAAGCTGGTCTCGAGGTGAATGTTCTGTCTCCGGAAGAGCAGCAGCGCATCCGCGAGAAGTCCATGGTCGTCTACGAAAAGCACAAGGAAGAGATCGGTGCTGACGTCGTGGACGGCATTCTCGCCGAACTCGCCGAAGTCCGGAAGTAACCTCCCTGGTCGTGGCTCACCTTAATGGGCCGCACCAGAAGAAGCCCGCAGCGTGATGAGCGCTGCGGGCTTTTTGCTTTGTCATTCCGGAACGGAAGGCAGGACCTTGTCGCGCTTCTTCAACTGCTGTTCGCGGAAGAAGATGAAGAGACCTGAGCCGACGATGAGCGCGGCGCCGATGACCATGGTCAGGCGCGGGACCTCGTCGAAGAAGAAATAGCCGAAGACGACGGCCCAGAGCAGCAGAGTATACTGAAGCGGCGCGACCGTTGCTGCATCCGAGATCTTGAGGGCGCGGTTGACCAGCATATGCGCGCTCATGGCGACGATGCCGAGCAGACCGAGAAGCAGGACTTCGCTCACCGACGTGATCGGTGTCCAGCCAAAGGGCGCTGCGATCAGACCGACGATCGCCGCGCCACCCGTCTGGAACAGGACCAGCGTCTTGTCCGGCGTTCTGCGGAGGCTGCGGCCCGAGAGCATCATGAAGGCAAAGGCGGCTGTGCCGATGATCGAGATCAGAGCCGGAGCCGTGAACATGGCGCTTGAGGGTTCCAGGGTTATGACAACGCCGATGAAGCCCAGCGCAATCGCCGTCCAGCGCCGCCAGCCCACTTTCTCGCCAAGTAGGAAAGGGGATGCTGCTGCGACATAGATCGGTGCGGCGAGCCAGTAGGTCATTACATCCGCCAGGGGCAGATACATGACCGCGTAATAGAAGCAGAAGAGCTCGAGCGTGGAGAGCACGACACGCGTGAACTGTAGCCATGGCCGCTCCGCCTCCACGATCGGCTTCAGGCCCGCCATCCATAGAAACGGCGCCAATATCAGGAGGGCGGCGATGCTCCGGATCAGGATGACTTGGCCCAGCCCGTAGCTCGCCACCAACCATTTGCCCATTGCATCGTTCATCGCAAAAAGCAGCATGCCAAGAAGCATTACTGCAGGCCCTGCAAGGCCGGCAAGCCCGCTGATGCCGCGTCCGGCGTGATTGGTTGCAGGTGTCGTCATATATCCTCCGCAAGCCCTGAGAGTCAGGCGTTTTGTCATGTTGTCTGACAATTTCTCATCTGTTTAGCTCTAGCGGAGCTTAGGGCGCAAGGGGCGAGACAGGTCGGTGGTCCTCGTGCGGGCCATCCGAAGTAAAAATTAGAAGATCGTAAAATTCAGAGTTCCATAGGTATTTTCGATGTAAATCCGTATGCGACGCATATGTTCTACTTCGACCAAAAAAGAGCAGGTGGCACATTAACCCATATTTAAGCATATGCTTCCGTACTCATGGCTTCTGTGTTAATTCATACTCCAAGGGAGTAGGAATTATGCTGGTGCGGGTGGCGTTCGTTGACGATCATCCGATTTTGCTGGAGGGGCTGGTCAGCCTATACAGTACCAAAGCCGACCTTGACGTGGTGGCAATGGGGCATACCACTGTTGATGCTCTCAACATTCTCGAAAACAACCGTCCGGATGTGATCGTGATGGACTTGAGCATGCCGGGGGATTCCTTCGCCGCGATCGAGCTGATGCTCGCGACCCATCCGGATACCAAAGTTATCGTCTTTACCGCTTCGAGTGCGATCCAGCCTGCCGTCGAACTCATCGAGGCCGGGATCAGCGGATATGTGCTCAAGGGTTCGTCCTCATCGGACCTGCATGACGCAATCATCAGCGCGTATAATGGCGAGACCTACATAACGCCCGGCTTCGCGACCAAGGTGATCGTGTCCATGAAGACGGCGGAGCTCAGACGCAAGGCGCAACAGCCTGAGCGCTTGCATCATCGCGAGGAGCAGATCGTGAGCGGTCTTCTCAAGGGTCAGACCAACCGCGAGATCGGCCTGACGCTGAACATCAGCGAAAAGACGGTCAAGCATTACATGACCTCGCTGATGAACAAGCTGAATGTCCGCAACCGTGTGGAACTCGTCATCGCGGTGAAGAATCGTACCTCACCGCGAGATCGGGTCGTCAGCTGACGGCGGGGGTGCGGGTCGGATGCCGTCTGCTGGTAACTGGCTTCGACGGTGATCAAGTATTCGCCTCAATCGGCAGGACTGCTACGGCGAAAGATCCATTTCTTCGCGGGAAATAGCGCATGCGACCGCCAAAGCTGCGGATCCGCCGCTTCTGGCTGACTTTCCCCAGACGAGCCCGCTGCACTTCCCGTTTGGAGGGCATGACCGGGCGTTCGCCTATATCGACCACGGCGACAAACAGGCGCCCGGCCTTGAAGCTGCATCTCACGAGATGCGTGTTGTTGGTCGCGTGCCGGTAGCTGTTCATCAGGCCTTCGAGCACGAAGCGATAAAGACAGATCGACAGATCCGGAATTCGAAGGTCAACCACAGAGCTCCCACTCAGCGCCGCTTCGCGTCCGGTGATCTCCAGGAAGCGTTTGACTGCCAACTGCAGCGCTTCGTCCACGCTGGCGTGTTCCAGTTCGGGAAGAACGAGACCCGCTGAGAGATTTCGGATCTCCTCCAGCACATTGCTGACAAGATCGAGAACCTTGTTCAAGGCATCCCGGACCGGGGGCTGGATGTCGGGTCGGGGTGTCACCAGGTCGCTGAGCCTCAACTTGACCAGCGTCAGCAATTGGACAGAGCCGTCATGGAGATCGGCACCGATCTGGTCGAGAATCCGCTCGTTGAGCTTGCCCGCCTCAACCCGGGCATTATCGGCCATCAGGCGCAACCGGTTGTTCTCCACCGAGAGTTCGATTGCATTGCGCAGGCTTTCGCGCAGGGTTCTGCGCTGCTGCTCGATCAATCGTGCGCCGCGCCTGACGACGAGATAGAGCAGCGACAGCATCGGAACGGAGAGCAGGAACACGCCGATCATGGATGTGCGACGCGTCTCGGCTATCTGCGCCTCTAGGGTGTAAGACTCTTCGTAGATTTCACCAGCGAGCAGAACCGTGCCGTCAGCGGAGCGCACCAGAGGTGCATAAACTTCGAGCAATGGCTCCGAGGTTTCTTCTTCGCTATATTCATGCTTTGCGACAGAAGTGCGCGACACGACGGTTTCACCGGACAGGGCCTCTGCGAGCTGCTCAAAGAGGACCGGCTCGTCGTTGACGCTACCAGCCGGAAATAACTGTCGACCATCGCTGGACCATATTTTCAAATTGCGGATTTTCTGTCCCGGAGGTCCCTGGCCGATCAGGGCTGCCACCTTCTTCTGCAGCGCATCATCGAAGTGAATATCGCCGTTGGGCGTGCTTTCGATGAGAGGCGCGATCAGGGTCTGCATTCTCACCGCTCCGGCGGTCCCGGCGGCATTCAGCGCTGCCTTCTCCACCTGCGCAGCCGCGAACATGCCGACACCGGCCATCAGTCCGAAAACGATCAGAGAGGCGGCGATCAGGAACTGGGCAGAAAGCGAGAGCGAACTGAGCTGAGTCCAGAAACGTCCAGCCGCAGCAGAGCCTGACACATATGGTCCTGCCTGAGATGGCTTGTCAGAAGTCATGGCTCTTCGACTTGCGCGAAGTATCGCGGCATGACGCCTCCCTGCGCTTTGTCCCGGATCAGAGTATTGATCCGCGATCCTCCCGTATTCCCATTGCTTTATAGATGCACTGTCCCTGTCGCATTGTCGACTGTAGTCGATAAAAGATCAGACCTTGGTCTGAACTAAGTTTGGACTTTGATCTTACAGGTCGTGAGACCAAGTTCCCTTCCGATTTTTCCGGGTTGTGCAACCCTGCTTCCCTGACAAAACCCTGACAAACCGTCCAGGGGCAAACATCGGAGGCGGGGGCTTCCCCGATAAAGTCATGGTCCAGGTTAATCAGCACGATCTCGAATTCATTCTGCGTCAGATCAAGATTGCCGAGGCAAACTCGATCGCTCACTCCGGCGCCAATGCGAGGGAGCTCACCAATATTTGGGTCGACGAGTTGGGCAACGTCGTTGCTGAGGGGACGCCTGGCGCGACGCTCGCGATCAGCGCAGAACACGTGCCTTATGGCCTGCGCACGGTCGATGGCAGTTTCAACAATCTCGGGGAGGGTCGCGAGAACTGGGGTGCCGCGGACCAGCCGTTCGAACGTCTGCTGGAGCAGGGTTGGCGCATAGCCGATGGTGATACTTTTCAGTTGTTTGCTGGTTTTGCCGGGAATGCCCCGGTTTTCGTGCCGCTCACCAACAGTGCGTATACGCCTGAGGGGGCCGTTGTGGACGCCGACCCGCGCCTGATTTCGAACCTGATCGTCGATCAAACCCTCGCCAACCCGGCTGCGATCTACACCGCGTTGGTCCAGTCAGGCTATTCCGGCGACATCATGGCTGCTGTCAACGAGATCCGTGCCGACTTCAACGATGCGCTGGACGCCGCGAAGGCCACCAACACAACACAAAAGACGGTTGCGGTCCTCGTGGCCGAAGTGACCGAAAATCTTGCAGCGGGATTTGAGAACACTTACGGCATTACCTTTGATGGTCCGTCCGTTCATATTGAAAACGTGGCGCCGGACGAAGGTCTTTCCGCTCCCTACAATTCTTGGTTCACGCTGTTCGGCCAGTTCTTCGATCACGGTCTAGACCTTGTGGAAAAAGGCGGGAATGACAAGATTTACATTCCACTGTCTGCCGATGACCCGCTCTACGTCCCTGGAAGCCCGTCAAACTACATGGTGTTGACCCGGGCGCCTCAGGAGCCAGACAATTTCACCACTCCCTTTGTCGACCAAAACCAAACCTATTCGTCCGTCGCTTCCAAGCAACTCTTCCTTCGCGAATACAAGCTTGTTGATGGCAAGCCGATGGCGACCGGGCACCTGCTCGAAGGTGCCAAAGGCATCGCCACATGGGCGGAAGTTAAGGCTCAGGCCATAAACATTCTCGGCATCAACCTGACGGACGAATACGTTGGCTCGGTGCCGCTGTTCGAGATGGACGCCTATGGCGAGTTCGTTCGCGGCCCGAACGGTTTTCCCCAACTCGTGACAACACAGGGCCTTGTTGAAGGCAAGCCCGGGGCTGCCCAGGCGATCAGTCTCACGAACGCTGTGCTGACAGGGCATGCCTTCCTTGATGACATCGCCCACAATGCCGTTCCCGGTTTCATCGATCACGACCGCAATCCGGCAACCGCACCGATACTCAAGACGGCCGATGAGGACGCGGCGATCGGCAATGCCATTCCGTTGAATAACGTCGGGCAGGCTTCAACCTATGACAACGAGCTGCTTGATGCGCATTTCGTGACCGGCGACGGTCGTGGCAACGAAAACATCGGCCTGACCGCTGTCCATCACATTTTCCATTCCGAGCACAACCGTATCGTCGAGCAGGTCAAGGACCAGGCGATTGCGGCGGCTCAGAACGGTGATTTCACCTTCCTGAACGAGTGGCTGGCAACGGATGTCCAGTCGCTGCCAGGCGGAAACCTCGCGGCCATCAAAGACGCGCTGAACTGGGATGGCGAGCGTCTCTTCCAGGCGTCCCGTTTCACCACCGAGATGCAGTACCAGCACCTCGTCTTCGAGGAGTTCGCCCGCAAGATCCAGCCGGATGTGGATGCCTTCGTCTTCAATCCGTCCATGGACATCAATCCGGCGATCTTCGCCGAGTTCGCCCATGTCGTCTATCGTTTCGGGCATTCGATGCTGAACGAGACAGTCGACAGCGTCAGCGCCGGCGGTGCGAAGACATCGATGGACCTCTTCACCGCCTTCTTGAACCCGACAGCCTACGCACCGGGCGAGATCACCGCCGAACAGGGCGCCGGCGCGGTCATTCGCGGCATGACGGGCCAGGTCGGCAATGAGATCGACGAGTTCGTCACGGACGTCCTGCGCAACCATCTGGTCGGCATTCCGCTCGATCTGGCAGCGCTCAATATCGCCCGCGGCCGTGAAACCGGCATCCCGAGTCTGAATGCTGCGCGTGCCCAGTTCAAGGCAATCGCCAATGGCGACACGCAGCTCGACCCCTACAAGAACTGGGTCGACTTCGGCATGAACCTCAAGAACCCGGCCTCGATCGTCAACTTCATCGCAGCCTACGGCACGCATTCCACAATCACGGGTGCCACCACGGCAGACGCAAAACGCGACGCTGCGATGAAGATCGTCTTCGGTGATGATAGTCTCACTGATCAGGACGAGATTGACGCGTTTAACGCAGACCGCATGGCTTTCCTCAACGGTACCGGCGCCTATACCAATCTCGGCGGCCTGAACGACGTCGATCTCTGGGTCGGCGGTCTGGCCGAAAAGAAGATGGCCTTCGGCGGCATGCTGGGCTCCACCTTCTCCTTCGTCTTCGAGCTCCAGCTCGAAAATCTACAGAACGGCGATCGCTTCTACTACCTCTCGCGCACCCAGGGCCTCAACCTGCTCAACGAGCTGGAGGCCAATTCCTTCGCGGAAATGGTCATCCGCAACACCGATATCGGGGAGACGGGATATGCCGTACCCGGCGATATCTTCTCGGTGCCGGATCATGTCCTTTATGTCGACCCTCTAGAGCAGGCAAAATGGGTCGGCGCCGACCCCGTCGGCGGTGATCCCTTCCAGAATGCGCTGTCGCCCATGGTGCAGCGGGGTGCCAATTTCCTCCAGTTCAACAGTCTCGATCATGCGTTGATCCAAGGCACGAACCAGGCCGACACAATCATTTCCGGTGGCGGTGATGACACCGTCTGGGGCCGCGGTGGCAATGACCGCATCGAAGCCGGCTATGGCGTCGACAAGATCCATGGCGGTGAAGGCGACGACATCATCACGAATTCGGGCACTGACATCGGTGAGACCGACTTCCTGATGGGTGAAGAAGGCAACGACGTCATCCATGGCGGGTCGGGCCTGGCTCTCGTCTTCGGCAATCAGGGCTCCGACGTTCTGATCGCCGGCCCCGACGGCAAGGAAATGTTCGGCGGCGAAGGCGACGACTTCATGCTGGGCGGCGAAGGCGGCGACTTCCTGCTCGGTAATGAAGGCGATGACTGGATCGAGGGCGGAAACGGCTTCGATACGACAGCCGGCGACAATTCCGAACTCTTCTTCAACTCGACCATTCTCGGCCATGACGTCATGTTCGCGGGAGAGAACGAGCACGATTTCGACGCTGAGTCCGGCGATGACATCATGGTGCAGGGCGAGAGCGTCATGCGCAATGAAGGCATGTGGGGCTATGACTGGGCGATCCACAAGGGCAGCACCAAGGCAGCGGATGCCGACCTCATGCGCCCGATCTTCACGACGGATCAACAGGATATCCTGCGCAATCGCTTCGACGCCGTCGAAGGGCTTTCCGGCTACAACGAAAATGATGTTCTGAAAGGGGATAACCGGTCGACAGCCTTCCCGGCAGAGCCGGATCCGGAAGCCGAGCCTGGTGCAAACCTCGCCGGTGCCGAAAACACGATGGTCAAGCATCATCTCAGCCAGGCCGGCATCGACCGCATCGATGGTCTGCGAGAGCTCTTAGGCAATCTGGTCCAGAACACCGCGACCGTCGGTGAAGCTGCCCGCGAAGCCGAAATCGCATTCGACGACGGCAACATCCTGCTGGGTGGCGGCGGCAGCGACATCATCGAAGGTCGCGGCGGCGATGACGTCATTGATGGGGATGCGTGGCTCAACGTCCGCATCAGGATCTCAACTGCGCCGAATGGACCGGTCTACACGGCCGACAGCCTTGCCGGTCCGGTCTATCTGCAGTCGCAGCTCGTCAATGGCGAGATCCCGGCAAATGCCCTGCCCGCCTTCGGGGGCAAGGCGCTGTCAGACCTTCTTCTGGAGCGGACGATCACACCCGGCCAGATGGAAATCGTGCGTGAAATCGTCAATGGCGGCCAGACAGGCGATATCGACGTTGCCGTCTACTCGGATATCCGCGCCAACTATTCCATCGAGCAAAATGCCGACGGCAGCTTCACGGTCACTCATGTTCAGGTCGATCCGACCGGCGCGCTCGGGCTCGTCGACTCGGATGGTGTCGACCGGGTGAGAAACGTCGAGGTGCTGCGGTTTGCGGATGGGGATCTGCGGATCCAGCCACCGAGGATCGAACTCAATGGATTCGATACTGCGCCGCAGGCTTATCGTGACACCTTTGCTGGCGGGAGCTATGCGAACAATAATGGAACGTCAGCCTGGACAACAGCCTGGACTGAAGATAGCGATCCGACTGCAAATGCAGCCTCCACAGGCGCCATTCGCGTTGTAAATGGAGCGCTGCGCTTCGGCGAGGTCGGTGGTGATGGCGCATCCATCACTCGCGAGCTCAATCTCTCTGGGGTCAGCTCCGCGCAGTTGACGTTCCAGATTTCGGATGACGGTATCACAGCGGTTGATACAGAACGTCTGACGCTCGAGTACTCAACCGATGGTGGGGTAACCTTCGACACGCTGCGTGAATTCAATGGTCTGAACGGTGGCCCGCAGACCGTCACGCTGCCCGGTCCTTTTGTCCAAAATGCCCTTATCCGGTTTACGACAACGGGAACAACGGCCAACAACGAGTTCTTCTTTGTTGACGACGTCAACGTCTCGGTCACGCGTCCGGCTGCTAGTCCTTCCGTTGATATCCTCTCGACATTCACGGAAAACGCCCAGCCCATCTCGGTGGCCTCGGAGCCAAGGATCACGGACGACGGTGCAACGCTTGCCTCTGCCCGCATCGTTCTGACAAATGCGCGGCCCGGCGACCAACTCACCGCCCAGGGTCTGCCGAATGGCATCAATGCCACCACCACGAATGCCAATGGTGCCATCACCGTCACGTTGGCCGGCGTTGCATCGATTGCCGCCTATCAGGCCGCGATCCAGGCGGTGACCTTTGTGAACACCTCCAACGCGCCGGACACCACGCCGCGCGTGATCGAGGTCACCGTCAACGACGGGAACTTCAACAGCACGGTGGCGCGCAACACTGTCACGGTCGTTTCTGTCAACGACGCACCGACAGCAGGAAACGATAGCGTCATCACCAATGTGCAGACGGGTACGGTCTTCATTCCGCAGTGGACACTTCTGCGCAATGACGCCGACACCGATGGTCCGTCTCTGTCGATCAGCGCGGTGAACAGCATCAACGGGTTTGCGGCGTCCGTGGTCGCGGGGCAGGGGATCTCGATCAACAAGACAGGCAACACGGGCACGCTGTCCTACACTGTGACGGACGGCGCAACGCCGACGGCAGCAACGGCGAACGCCAGTATTGCGGTTTCCACCGACGCCCAAGGGACTGTTGAAGGCACCGGTGCCGCCAACATTCTGATCGGGAATGCAGCAGCCAGCACCTTCAACGGCGGGGGTGGGGATGACATTATCCTGGCCGGTGCCGGTGACGATACAGTTACGTGGTCCGCCGGTCTGTTTTCCAATGACGGCCGCGACTTCATCGACGGAGAAGGCGGAGCGGATACCGTCCGCATCACCGGCAGCGCATTGCCTGAGACTTTCCGCATCTACACGCGTGCTGCCTGGGAAGCTGCTGGCAATGACCTTGCAGGGATCAACGCTGCGACGGAAATCGTCGTTACCCGGACGAACATCCTCGGCCAGACCTCGGTGATTACGGAACTCGATAGTGTCGAGGAGATCGTCATCAACGGCGGTACGGCATCGCCTCCGGGTGGCCCGGTCGGTACGACAATCGGTGGTGACCAGGTCCAGGTCTTCGGTGACTTCACTCAGACGAGCCTGGCGCTCAACACGATCACGATCGAAGGCACTGGTGGTGACGATGTCGTCGACATCTCGCAGTTGAGTTCGGCGCACCGGATCGTCTTCCGGTCCAACGGTGGCAACGACACGATTGTCGGTACGCTGCGTCCACAGGATGTCGTGCTCGGAGCAGATGGTTCTGAACTGTCGACGTTTACTCGCACGGTCAATGCCGACGGATCCGTCTCCTTTGCAAAAGGCGGCCAGACCATCACGATGGTCGCCGAAGGAGAAGGCGGAAATCCGGATCCTGTCAACGGTCCGACCGGTGCGTTCGAGTACACCGCGCGCGACGTTGCGGGGATCACCAATCTCGTAAAGGGCTTGCCGGCCTTTGCTGGCGACGACGATACGGCGGGTGCAGGCGGCGTCCGCGATCTCTCGGGCAACGGCAACAATGTCGACAATCCGACTTTCGGTTCTGCCGACCAACCGTTCATTCGCCTCACCGAAGCCCGTTATGGCACGGGGGTTGAGCTCGACAGCCAGGGCAACATCATCAACCGTGCTCTCAACCCGATCTTCGACGGACTCGATCCGCGGGCGATCTCCAACATCGTCGGCTCACAGGAGGCAGACCTGCCGAAGGCACCGAACGATGCCAATATCTTCTTCATGGCATTCGGTCAGTACTTCGACCATGGGCTTGACTTCCTGCCAAAGGGCGGTGCCGGCAAGGTGGTGATCGACGGGGTGGACACCTCAAGACCGATGCCGCCGAACTTTACCGATCTAACCCGTGGTTCGCTGGCGAACCCGCTGGAATCGGCAACCGATACGCCGGAACATCTGAACAAGACTTCGCCCTATGTCGACCAGAACCAGGTCTATGGATCGAACGTCATTGTCGGCCAGTTCCTGCGCGAAAGCGATGGCAATGGCGGCGTAGGCTCGCACATCCTGATGGGTCCGGAAGATCCGTCGGCGCCTGGCTTCCACCTGATGTCGACGTTGCGCGAGCTGCTTGACCACCATCGGATGGCCGGGACTGTCTTCGAAGGCCCGGGCCTGGGCGCCGGCAAGACCCTTATGGAGTACTACCCGACGCTCTGGACTGAGAGCGGCGGCTACGACATGACCGTTGTCGGCCAGCTTGCCGGGGACTTCATGGGATCGAGCCACGCGCTGTTGCTCGACGCGAACCCGGTGATCAGTCCGCTCGACCACTATATCGGTGGTGATGGTCGCGCGAACGAGAACTTCACGCTGACCTCGATGCACACCATCTGGGCCCGCAACCACAACTTCCATGTCGAGAAGTTGCAGGCAGCCGGTTTCCAAGGCACCCCGGAAGAACTCTTCCAGGCGGCCAAGATGGTCAATGAAGCCGAGTATCAGCGTGTCGTCTTCACGGAATTCGCCGATGCGCTCATCGGCGGTATCCAGGGCAATGGTAGCCACGGGTTCGAAGGCTATAACGACCAGGCAGATGCTGGTATCAGCCACGAGTTTGCCGCAGCGGTCTACCGCATTGGTCACTCGCTGATCGGCGACACGATCACCGTCAAGGGGCCGGATGGGCAGAATGTCTCAGTCAATCTGTTCGATGCCTTCCTGAACCCGACGAACGACGTCTTCACGCCAGAACAGCTCGTTCAGCTACAGGCCATGGGCTACAATCCGCAGCCCGGTTACGAACAGCTGGGCACCGGAGCGATCCTCGCCGGCATCGTCGAGCAGCCGGCGGAAGACGTCGACTTCAACGTTGTCGATGCGGTTCGAAACGACCTCGTTCGCATCCGCGCCGATCTCTTCGCCTTCAACGTGGCACGCGGTCGCGACGTGGGGCTTGGCACGCTCAATCAGGTCAAGGCCGATCTTCAGGCTTCGACCGACCCTTATATCAAGTTCGCGGTCGAGTTCCTGGAAGCCAATGGCGGTTCGATGAACCCCTATTCGAGCTGGCAGGACTTCCAGCAGCGCAATGGTATTACTGACGTCGTTTTGGCGCAGTTCATGCAGGCCTATCCGGACCTCGTCCTGCAGGCCAACCAGATCGACGCCTTCAAGGCGATCAACGGCAACATCGTCACGATGCAGGAGGACGGAACGGGTCTGGTCAAGGGTATCGATCGCGTCGATCTCTGGGTCGGTGGCCTGGCCGAGAAGCACTTCAACGGCGGTATGGCCGGCGATACCTTCTGGGTCGTTCTGCACGAGCAGTTCGACCGCCTGCAGGAGGCCGATCGCTTCTACTATCTGGAGCGCTTCGACAACTTCGATCTTTACGAGAACTTCATCGATGGCCAGGGCTTCTCGGACATCGTGGCTCGCAACACCGGTCTGACGGGACTGCCGGAAGACATCTTCTCTTCCGACGTCGAAGACGGCCCTGCCGGCGACAATGGCGCCGGCGGTGACGATGAGGACGACGGCGATGACGACGGCCAGACCGGCAATGACGGTGACGACGATGGCGACGACAACGATGACGGCGACATCGACGATGGAGATGACGGTGAAGATGATGGCGAGGGCTCGTCGGATGGCGACGGCGAAGGCGAAGGCAGCGACGACGGCGATGGCGATGGTGCCGGATCTGGTTCCGGTTCCGGTTCTGGCTCTGGCTCTGGCTCTGGCTCTGGATCCGGCACGGGTGGCGGAACGACACCAACCCCTGTCCCGGTCGCAGCGCTGACGCTGATCGGCACGTCTTCTTCGGATGCTCTGCTTGGTGCTGGTGGAGACGACACGATCCTGGGTGGTGCAGGGACGGATGTTCTGGCTGGTCAGGGTGGTTCGGACATTCTGCGTGGCGAGGATGGCGATGACGTTGTGACCGGCGGTGACGGGGACGACTTCATCAATGCTGGCCAGGGCGACGACGAGGTGCATGCCGGCGAGGGTGACGACATCGTCTTCGGCGGGGCTGGATCCGACCAGATCTTTGCCGGTGCCGGTGCCGATGTGATCGAGGGCGGAGCCGGTGACGACCGTGTCTGGGCCGGAAGCGGCGACGACACCGTCATTGCGACGCTGAATGACGGCAACGACGTCTATTACGGCGAAGATGGCATCGACACGCTCGACTATGCGGCGAGCAGCGCCAACCTGACCGTCGACCTCGGCAATGGCCTCAACAGCCGCGGCTCGGTCTCGGGCGGCACGACGGGCTCGGATACGTTCTACGGCTTCGAGAACTTCATCGGCGGTGCCGGCCACGACACGATCACGGCCTCGACGGCGGTCAACATCATCGATGGCGGCCTGGGTGACGACGTCTTCAAGTTCACCTCGGCTGCGTCTGCGAACGGCGATACGATCTACGGCTTCCAGACCGGCGACCGGATCGACTTTACCGGCATGGGGGCGATGAAGCTCGAGGCGGGCCAGACGATCGATGCGATCGGCGACATCACCGTGACGCACGAGATCCGCGACGGCGAGGAGTTCACGGTCATCCGTGGCAACACGCAAGGCGACAATGCCGCCGACTTCGAACTCTCGCTGCATGGCCGTCACAACCTGACGATCAACGACTTCCTCGGCGTTTCCTGAGGACTGCATGGCAGAACTGCCGGCCCGGCGGGGCCGGCAGACAGACTTTTGAGTGGGGGAAGCCATGAGCAAGCAGTCAAACTACAAATTGTCCGGCATCGGCCTGGTGACGGGCTTCGTCTTCGGCCTGTCGGGCATCATCAACATCCTGGCGCTGACCGGCGCCTTCTACATGTTGCAGATCTATGACCGGGCGCTGACCAGCGGCAGCATTCCGACCCTGGTCTGGCTGTCGGTGATCGCCGTCGGGCTCTACCTGTTCCAGGGCCTGTTCGACATCCTCCGGTCCCAGATGCTGGTGCGCTTCGGCTCGAATGTCGACCGGCAGATTGCCCCGCTCGTGCATCGGGTGGTGATCGATATGCCGCGCTTCGGCTATTCCTCGGCGGAAGCCTCCGAACGCGGCCGCGATGTCGACACGGTGCGCTCGTTCCTGTCGGGCGCCGGGCCGGTCGCGCTGTTCGACCTGCCCTGGATCCCCGTCTATCTCGTCTTCGTCTGGATGCTGCATCCGGTGCTCGGCATGCTGACGCTCGGGGGTGCTGCCTTCCTCGCCTGTCTCACGATCGCGGCGGAGCTTCTGTCGCGCCGCCATGCCAAGGAGATGACGCGGGCTGCCATCCAGCGCAACAATGTCTCGGACAACCATGTGCGCAACGGCGACATCCTCTATTCCATGGGCATGACCGAGCGGGCGGTCGATCGCTTCGAAAGCGCCAACCGCCGTCACCTCGATACCCAGACGGCGACCTCCGACATCTCCGGCACCTTTGCCGGGATCTCGAAGGTGCTGCGCATGATGCTGCAGTCGGCGACGCTGGGGCTCGGTGCCTATCTCACCATAAAGGGCGAGATGTCGGCGGGTGCGATCATCGCCTCCTCGATCGTCACGGGCCGGGCGCTCGCCCCGGTCGACCAGGCGATCGCCCAGTGGAAGGGCGTGATCTCGGCCAGACGCTCGTGGTCGCGGATCAAGGACACGCTGGCCGTACTCGACCGGCCGGCAACCCAGTTCGAACTTCCTGCCCCCAGCGAAGGTCTGGCCGTGGAGGGCATGACGACGGTTGCGCCGACGACGGGCACCGTTCTCTTGAGCGATGTCTCGTTCCAGCTGACGGCCGGCCAGGCGCTGGCGCTGATCGGTCCGTCGGGCGGCGGCAAGACGACGCTTGCCCGCTCGCTGCTCGGCATCTGGCCGCTGCTGCGCGGTTCGGTGCGCGTCGACGGGGCGGATCTGAAGCAGTGGCCCACGCGCTTCTTCACCGAGCATATCGGCTATCTGCCGCAGGAGGTGGCGCTTCTCGACGGAACGGTGGCCGACAACATCGCCCGCTTCGATCCCGATGCCGATGCCAAGATGATCTTCCGCGCCGCACGCGCTGCCGGTATCCATGATCTGATCGTGCGTCTGCCGAACGGCTACCAGACCCAGATCGGCGCGAATGGCCAGTCGCTCTCGGCGGGGCAGAAGCAGCGCATCGCGCTGGCACGGGCGCTTTACGGCGATCCCTTCCTGGTGGTGCTCGACGAGCCCAATTCGAACCTCGATGCCGAGGGCGAAGAGGCGCTGATGAAGGCGATCGTCAAGGTGCGCGAACGCGGCGGCATCGTCGTCATCGTGGCCCATCGTCCGAGCGTGCTCCAGGCGGTCGACATGGTCGGCGTCGTCCAGGGCGGCAAGCTCGTCTCCTTCGGTCCGAAGGAAGACATCATCAAGGTGCCGGCCAATACGTCCGAGAAGAAACCCCTGCGGCCGACCCGCGTCATGCCGATTGCTGCGGAGTGAGAGCCATGAGCACCTTTGCCCCCGATCAGGACGAGACACTCAAGCTGGGTCATGGCGATGCCGTTCTGGCCAAGGCGCCGGCGCGCAAGTTCGCCCTCAGCGACGAGGCGGAGAGAACGCTGTTGTCACCCGGCATCTTCGCCGTGCTGGCGATGGGGCTCGGCGCCTATCTCGGGCGGCTGCGCGATATCGTCAATCCGGCCCCCAATGCCGTAGAGCCGGAAGACCGGCCGGTCCGCCCGCTCGAGGACGGGCTTGCTCCGGCCGATGAAGACCTGCCCGAAAGCGGGATCGATATCGCAGCGTTCTGGCAGGAGATCCAGCGGCGTTACGAAGAGACCGTGGAGCAGATCCAGCCGGCCCGCCGGCACTATTCCTCGATCCGCTTCAACGCCCAGGACTACCTGATGGAGGGCAGCTATGCGGACCGGCCCTTCCAGGGCGTGTCCATCGATGTGGCCGCCAACGGTTTCCGCTTTGCCATCCCGAGCGTCGCCAAGCCCAAGTTCGGCGGCTTTGCCCTGCCGGGTGTGGAGGCCGGGATGTCTTCCGGCAAGGGCGGTGGTGGTGGCGCCGGCAGTGCGGGCGAGGGCGGTGGAGAGGGCTCCGCCGGTGGCGGCAGCCAGCAGCCCGGGGGTGGCACGCCGGGCGGCAACCCGCCTCCGGCCAATCGTGCGCCGCTGTCGCGCGGCCCGGTCTATCTCGGTGCGGGTCTCGTCAATCTGTCGATGCTCCTGATGTGGGCCGACTTTGCCCGTGCGGCCATCGATCCCGACGGTGATCGCCTGTCGATCTCCGCCATCCAGGCAACCTCGGGCCAGATCCGCGCCTATGGCAGCGATGCCTGGATCTATGTTCCCGAACGCGACAGCCAGGGTCTGGTGACCCTGACCTTCACCATCAGCGACGGCAAGGCCTCGATCCAGGGCCAGGCCTTCCTCGATCTCAAGGCCCACCCCGACAAGGAGATCATCGGGACCGAGGGGGACGATGTGCTTCTCGGCACGCCGGGCAAGGACCTGATCGATGCGGGGGCCGGCGACGACACGGTCTATGGACGCGAAGGGGACGACCTGATCCTCGGCGGTTCGGGCGATGACCTCCTGATCGGCGGCGAAGGCCACGATGTCATTCATGGCGGTGCCGGCCACGACCGGATCTTCGGCGGCGACGGCGATGACGTGCTGTTCGGCGAGGCCGGCGACGACCTGCTGTTCGGCGAGGCCGGGCGCGACAGCCTGCTGGGCGGCGAGGGCAATGACGTGCTCTCCGGCGGCGCTGGCGATGACCGGTTGTTCGGCGAAGCCGGCCATGACGTGCTCTCGGGCGATGCCGGCAATGACGTGCTGGATGGCGGTGCCGGCCATGATACGCTCGCCGGCGGCGCGGGTGATGATGTAATGGTCGGAAGTGACGGCGACGACGTCTATGTCGCCGGGCTCCAGCCGGTTCTGCACAGGCGCGGACTGGCCGAAGTCGGTGCGGCCGGCGCGAGTGATCTGGGCGCGGGCGATGCGGGCACAAGCGATGCGGGCGTCAGCGATGGCGACGATGTCGTCCATGGCGGGGACGGCGAAGATACCTATGATGCATCGACCGCGACGATGGCCGTGGACATCGATCTTGCCGCCGGGACGGCCGAGGGCGAGGAGATCGGCTGTGACACGCTGAGCTCGATCGAACATGCCGTGGGCGGTTGGGGAGACGACACGATCACCGCCAGTTCGGCCGTCAACATTTTCTATGGCCAGGGCGGCCATGACACCTTCGTCTTCGGCTCGGTCGCCTCGATCAGCAATCACGGCGCCGGCTTCGACCAGATCCGTGACTTTAATGTCGGCGACAAGGTCGATCTGTCGAAGCTCGAGCAGGAACTCGGCCGGCTCTACTTCGACGATGGCGACACCACGCTCGACCTCGACCAGCACGACCACAAGACGCTCGTCAAACTCTACAAGAAGATGATCGACGACGACGATGCCGGACATCAGGTGCTGCAGCTGGTGACCGATATCGACGGTGATCAGGACTATGAGATCATCATCGTCAGCGCGCATGCTCTCGATGAGGACGATCTGATCCTGACGACCTTCCACCTGCCCGGCCAGACCGAAGGGCTCGTTGCCTAGTTCAAAGGCTCACTCTGTAACTTGCGTAAGGGGGACATGACATGACACAGCGATCCGACAACACCGATACGAAGGTCTCGCTTTCCGGCAAGGGGCTGAAGACCCGCATGTTTGCCGCGACGGGGCTTGCTCTGCTGCTGGCGGCGGGGATCGGCGGGTGGGCGGCCCAGGCCAAGCTTGCCGGCGCCGTGATCTCGCAGGGCGAGCTGGTGGTGACCGGAGAGACCAAGCAGGTCCAGCATGTCGATGGCGGCACCATCGTCGACATCCCGGTCAAGGTCGGCTCGGTCGTCCAGAAGGGCGATGTGGTGCTGCGCCTCGATGACACCCAGGTCGGGATCGAACTCGGCATCGTGCAATCGCAGGTCGGGCAGTTGAAGGCGATGATGGCCCGGCTGGTGGCCGAACGCGATGGTCTCGACGTGCTGTCCTTCGAGGGGCTGGCGCTTGCTCCCGAGGTGATGCGCGAGGAAGCCAAGCTCTTCGACGAGAACCGCTTCATGCGGGCGAACCAGAAGCAGCAGATCGAGATGCAGATCTCGCAGCTGCGCAACCAGATCGACGGCCTGCGCGAACAGGAAAAGGCGAACCTTGCGGAGAACGAGCTGCTTGCCGAGGAACTGGCCATGCAGGAGGGGCTGGTGCAGAAGGGGCTTGCCAAGGCGGCCGAACTGCGGGGCCTGCGCCGTCAGATGGTGCGCATCGAAGGCACGATCGGCGATCTGCTCGCCCGTGTCGCAGAGGCCGAAGGCCAGATCAGCGAGCTCAATGTGCGCCTGATGTCGGTCGACCAGACGAGCCGTACGGAGCTGCAAAAGGAGATCGTCTCGGTCGAGGCGCGGCTGACGGAGCTGGAACAGCGGGCGCTGCAGCTCACCCACCGGCTCGAGCGGACCATCGTGAAAGCACCCGAAAGCGGAACGATCTACGACCTTCAGGCCCATACCGTCGGCGGCGTCGTCGCACCCGGCCAGGTGATCATGGCGATCGTGCCTGCAGACAGCGAACTCACCGTGCATGTGAAGGTCGCGCCCACAGACATCGACCGCATCACCGTCGGCCAGACCGCCCGCATGCGCTTCACCGCCTTCAACCGCCAGACCACGCCCGAAATCGTCGGCGCCGTCGACGTCATCCCTGCCGCAACCGTGATCGACAAGGCAACCAATCTGCCCTTCTACAAAACCAGCGTCGAGTTCACCCCGCAAGACCTCGGCGACCTCGCCGCCAAACTCACCCCCGGCATGCCCGTCGAAGTCTATATCGAAACCGAAGAACGAACTGTCATCTCATTCCTTGCAAAACCATTCACAGACCAAATCATGCGGGCATTCAGAGAGGAGTAAAGGGGAGCAAATCGCCGATGGATCACACGTGCGGGGACCTGTCACTCCGGAGTGAGGCATTTTTCGATCGCGGCTATCTTTAGAATACCAATCTAGTCGTGATTATTGACGGCCGGCTGATTATGACGAAAATGTGTCATTGTCAGCCGGACCAATGACTGGTCCCGTTTCGTAGGAGACTGCCATGTCACATGCGATTGCCAAGATTTTCGGAGAGCCCCGGTGCTGGCGTTCGGCGGAGATGTGCAGGCAGCGGATCGCAATGGCGGCGGCCACGCTCTCGATCGGTTTTCTCGCGTTTCTGGTTGTGGCTCTCTGAACAGATTTCCTCGCCTGACGGCGGCCGAGACTTTGGCTTCTAGCCTTTGCGCGAGGCCGATCCCTTTTCCGCGCTTTTCCGCCATTGCTCGGCATAGGCTGCCAGGCCTTCAATTTCCCCATCGGTCCGAGTCATCGGGACTTCGAGACTGATCCCGGTCAGCAGCGCCGCACCGATGGCGGTGCCTGTCGTTGCTTCCGATGCGTATACGTCCCTTGTCGAAAGGGTGTGCAGAGCCTCGAGGTAGAGCTGGTTGAGCGCAAAGGGACCCTCGACGACAACGGGACCTTCCGCGCCAATGAGATCGAGACAGGTCTGCGTCATCAAGGCAGTATAAAGGCTTGCCGCGGCTTTTCGCTCTGCAGGTTTTTGTGGCTCATTCTGCCATCGGAACTGTGCGTCCGGGAACGGTCCCGTGCCACTCACGACGCTCGGCAGGATCATGGCGCCTGCCATGATCACCTCAGCCGCTGCTTTGCGCTCTTCCTCAGGTGATGTCACCTCGAGATCACGCGTCAGAAGATCCCATTCACGGCCCCCCATGAAACGGGCGGAGGGAACGGCTGCGCCATTGGCGTCCACGTTGACCAAGGTGTCGCGGGCGGGATCGAGCTTCTCCGGCCTTGCACCGACGCCGAAGCTGATCACCCATGTGCCTGTCGAAACGACCGTGCAGGGGCTGCCGAAACCGACGAGATGCGGCAGCAGCGAGGCGTTGGAATCGTGGATGCCGCAAAAGACGGGCACCGGTTCGGCGAGCCCCAAGTCTTTTGCGATCTCAGGTCGGATCGGGCCGAGGGCCTCGAAGGCGGAGCGCAGCGGCGCCATCTTGTCGCGAATTTCCAGCCGGTCAACCAGATCGGAATATTCTCCCTCAAACGGACGCCAGAGATCGGTGTGACAGCCGAGAGAGGTGCGCTCGTTGGCGGCAATTCCGGTTAGCCGGTAGGCCCAGTATTGCGGATAAGTGAGGATCGTCTCCACCTTCGCGAACGCGTCAGGAAAGGCCGTCTTCTGGTAGTGCAGCTGCGCGCCGACATTCAGTCCACCGGTCAGCGGTGGCGAGAAGGTTTCGGAGAAATCCGGCCTCAACGCTCGATAGGCGGTCGTGATGGCATCGGGATAGAGATGTTCGTAGTCGAGGACCGGCAGCGCAAGGTTGCCGTTTGTGTCGAGAAGGGCCGCGGAGGCGCCGTGGGTGGTGATCGAAAGCGCCTCGAACCCCGGATTGGCGGCAAAATCCTTTAGCGTCTGCAGGATGAAGTGCCAAAGGGCCTCAACATCAAAATGCGGGTAGGGCGGCCCCGGCAGGACCGTGTTTGCAGTCTTGCGGACGGCAAGCTCCGCTCCGGTCGCGGCATCGACCAGAACCAACTTGGCATTGGTCTTGCCGATATCGATGACGGCGATGCGTTCGAAGGACTGGCTCATGGCATGTAGAAGACGGGTTTCAGATCGACGGCCCAAGGTGAATTGTCGGGGTTGGTGACCATGATATCCGCCATATGCGCCCACCAGCGTTCCATCACTGGATGGTTAGGCAGGTCAGCCATCTTGTGCGTCTTCGTGCGGGTCAAAACGCCGATCAGCAGGTTCGTCTCCGTATCGAGATGGATCGTGTAGTCGCTAATGCCGGCCTCGTGCAGGAGGTCGACGAGATCAGGCCATATCTCGTCATGGCGCTTCCTGTATTCGGCCTCCATGCCGGGATTGAGCTTCATCTTGAAAACGTGGCGTTCGGTCTCGCTCATTGCGCGTTCCTCGCATGCTTGATCCGGCGGGCGATGATTGGCAGGGCAATGGTGATGATCAAGAGCAGGCCGATGAAGATCGACATGACGATGCCCGGCACGTTGAGAAGGCCAAGACCGAAGGTGACGAGGCCCATGACGAAGGCGGCGATGACGACGCCGACGATGGTGCCCGAACCGCCGAGGATGGAGACGCCGCCGAGCACGACCATGGTGACGACTTCAAGCTCCCAGCCCTGGGCAATGGAAGGACGGGTCGAGCCGAGCCGGGAGGTGAGGCAGACGGCAGCGATCCCGCTCATCAGGCCGGTCAGCAGGAAAAGGATGAACTTCACCCGTTCGACCGGGATGCCCGAGAAGCGGGCTGCCAGGGGATTGTTGCCGATGACATAGACATGGCGGCCGAAATTTGTCCGGTGCAGGAGGATGGCGAAGATGACGGCCATCAGCAGGAACAGGACGAATTCGAAGGAGATGACCCAGAAGACATAGCCCTGGCCGAAGAAGGCGAATTCCGGCGGATATTTGCCGAAGGCCTGATCGCCGAGAACCAGATAGGAGATACCACGGAAAAGGCTCATCGTGCCGATCGTCACGACGATCGAGGGCAACTTCAGGCCGGCAACCAGCAGGCCGTTGAAGGCGCCGCAGGCAAGGCCGGTGGTGATCCCGATCGCGACCAGACCGGGCGCACCGACGCCGAACTGGGCAGCATATCCCATGGCCGTCGAGGCGAGCGCAATGATCGCGGCAACCGAGAGATCGATCTCACCGGCGATGATCAGAAGCGCCATGGCAAAGGCGATCAGCGCCTTTTCGGTGAAGTTGAAGGTGGCGTCCGACAGGTTCCAGGCGTTCAGGAAGTAGGGCGAGGCCAGTGAATTGGCGATGAAGATCGCGACCGCCACGCAGAAGAGGAGGACTTCCCAGCTGCCCAGCAGTCGGCGGAAAGGCGTTTCGAGCCGGTCAGGGATGACGCGTTTCGTCTGTTCGGTCGCAGTGCTCATGCGGTCACCTCCTTTCCGGCTGCGCGGTCGCGCAAGATGATGCGGCCCTTCTTGGCCTCGGCGCGGGCGTTGAAGACAACTGCGAGCACGATGACGATGCCCGAGATCGCCATCTGGGCGAAGGGCGAAATGCCGATGACGGGGAGCGCATTCTTAATGACCCCGAGGAAGAGGGCGCCAAGGACCGTGCCGATCACGGTGCCGATGCCGCCCGCAATCGAGATGCCGCCGATGACGCAGGCCGCCACACTGTCGAGTTCGAAGCCGGCGGCGATATCGACATAGGCGACCGCATAACGCGAGACCCAGAGGTAACCGGAGAGGCCGGCAAGCGCGCCCGAGAGCACGAAGGCTAGGAAACGGGCGCGACCGACATCAATGCCGGCATAGATGGCCGCAACCGGGTTGCCGCCGGCGGCATAGGTCGAGCGACCGAAGGCGGTGCGGGTAAGAATGAAGCCGATGAGCAGGATGACCGCGATCGCGACCCAGGAGAGGATCGGCAGCCCCAGTACCGGCAAGCGCGGCACACCGAGGAAGTCCGGCTGCATCTGGTGTGCATTGACCCAGGCGCCGCCCGAGAGCACGAAGCTCATGCCGCGATAGATGGTCAGCGTGCCGAGGGTGACGACGATCGGCGGGATCTGCAGAGCCCAGACGAGGAAGCCGTTGATTGCGCCAAGGGCGGCCCCAATGCCGATCGAGATGAGAACGAGGAGTGCCAGCGGCAGGCCGGGATAGGCGCTGTCGAGCATCGCGACCGCCATGCCGGTAAAGGCGAGATTGGCGGCAACCGAGAGATCGATCGACTTGGTCAGGATCACGACCATCTGGCCAAGCGCCAGGATGATCAGGATCGAGGTGTCGTTGAAGATCGTGACCAGATTGTCCGGGTTGGCGAAATTGGGCGCGCGTGTGGTGAAGCCTAGGATCATGCCGATGATGATCAGACCCAGCAGCATTTCCCGGTTTTTCAAAAGCTTCTGCATTGTCATTCCTCACGCATTGCCGGTGGCGGCGCGCACCAGCGTCTCTGCGGTCAGGCCTTCGCGCTCGAAAATGCCGGCCTGCAGGCCCTCGCGCATAACCATGACGCGATCCGACATGCCGAGGATCTCGGGCAGTTCAGACGAGATCATGATGATCGAAAGGCCTTCGCTTGCTAGTTCCGAGATGAAGGCGTGGACGGCGGCCTTGGAGCCGATGTCGATGCCCTTGGTCGGTTCGTCGAGAATGATGACCTTGGGCGATGTGGCGAGCCACTTGCCGATCACGACCTTCTGCTGGTTGCCGCCTGAGAGCGTGCCGACCGGCACGGAGAGGGCCGCCGCGCGCAGGTCGAGCCGTTCGGCAAAGCGACGGGCGAGCTTCAGCTCGTTGGTCGCCTTCAGGAAGCCTGCCACCGAGGTGCGGATCAGCGAGGGCAGCGACATGTTCTGGTAGATCGGCAGTTCCAGCGCCAGACCATGGCGACCACGTTCCTCGGGCACATAGACGATGCCGGCTGTGATCGCATCGGAGGTGTTGCGAATGGCGATCTCGCGACCTTCGAGTTCCAGCCTGCCGGATTTCGGCCTGTTAATGCCGAAGATCGACTGGCAGAGCTCTGAGCGGCCGGCACCGATCAGGCCGTATACGCCGAGGATCTCGCCCTTGCGGAGCGTGAAGCTGATATCGCGGAATTCGGTTTCGTGGCTGTAGCCCACGACACTGAGGACCGGTGCACCGATGACGGCCGCGGTCTTCGGGAAGACATCGTGCACGTCGCGTCCGACCATCATACGGACGATTTCGTCCTGGGGCGTGTCCTTGAGAACGCCGGAGCCGACCATGCGACCATCGCGAAAGACGGCATAGTTGTCGGCGATCTCGTAGAGTTCGTCGAACTTGTGGCTGATGAAAAGGATGGCCTTGCCCTGGCGCTTCAGACCTTCGACGATGCGGAAGAGATCGTCGATCTCCTTGCGCGACAAGGCGGCCGTCGGTTCGTCCATGATCACGATACGGGCATCGACGGAGAGTGCACGGGCGATCGCGACCAGATGGCGCTGGGCGATCGAGAAGTCCTTGAGCTTGGTGGTCGGGTCGATGTCGCTTTCCAGCGCTTTCATCAGCTGCCGGGACCGCTCGTTGATGGTGCGCCAGTCGATCAGGCCGAAGCGGGTTCGGGGGGCGTGGCCGAGGAAGATGTTTTCGCCGACGGTCAATTCGTCGAACAGCACCGTTTCCTGGTGGATGGCCGTGACGCCTGCATCGATGGCGTCCTGGGCGTTGGCGAAGCTGGTGGACTGGCCGTCGATCAGGATCTCGCCTTCGTTCGGGCGATAGATGCCGGTCAGGATCTTGACCAGCGTCGACTTGCCGGCGCCGTTCTCGCCGATCAGCGCGGTGACCTTGCCCGGATAAAGGGCAATGTTTACCTGATCCAGAGCTTTAACGCCCGGGAAGATCTGGGAAATGCCCCGCATTTCGAGAATGGGCTCGCCAGCCGGGATCGCGCCCGCCGCGAGCTTGGCAGATTGAACGGTCATCATTTCACTTACCGACTGAAGGAAAATCCCGGCGGCTTTGGCCGCCGGGGCTGGTCCGCCGAGATCAGAAGATCTTGGAAAATTCCTCGATGTTCGAGGCGTCGTAGACGAAGGGGTCAGCCATGGCGGCTTCGCCGTTGTCGCCGACCTTGATCTTGCCCATGCGGCCGGCTTCGATTTCCGAACCCGGGGCCGCGTCCGTCTCGCCCTTTACGATGCGATAGGCGATCTGGGTTGCGGAGTAGCCGAGGTCGATCGGGTTCCAGATGGCAAATTCCTTCGTGGCACCCGACTGGATGGCGCCGGCCATTTCCGAGGGAAGGCCGAGGCCGGTGACATAGACGTCGCCGATCTTGCCGGCATCCTTGACGGCCTGCGAGGCGGCCAGAACGCCGACGGTGGTCGGGGCAACGATGACCTTGACGTTCGGCTGCGAGGTCAGGAGACCATTGGCTTCGCGGTAGCTCTTGTCGGCCAGGTCGTCACCATAAACGGTGGTTACCAGGTTCAGGCCGGGGAAATCCTTCAGCTGTGCCTTCATTTCCTCGATCCAGATGTTCTGGTTGGTCGAGGTGGTGGTGGCGGACAGGATGGCGAAGTCACCCTTGCCATCCGGCAGGTGGTTTGCGGCGAGCTGCAGGCACATCTTGCCGATCAGCGCGTTGGACGACGGGTTGAGGTGCATGATGCGGCCTTCGGGCGCTACGCCGGAATCCCACGAGATGACCTTGATGCCGCGGTCCATGGCCTTCTTGAGAGCCGGGACGACTGCATCCGGATCGTTTGCCGAGATTGCGATGGCATCGACGCCCTGAGCGATCAGCGAGTTGATGACTTCGATCTGGCCTTCGGCCGTGGTCGAGGTCGGGCCGGTGTAGATTACTTCGACGCCGCCGAGTTCCTTGGCTGCTTCCTGCGCGCCCTTGTTGGCAGCTTCAAAGAAGCCGATACCGAGCGATTTCACGACGAGCGCGATCTTTATGTCGGCGGCCTGTGCGGCTGAGCCCATGGTGGCAAGTGCAATCGCTGCACCGGCCAGCAACATTTTTGTCAGTTTCATGTTTTCCTCCCAAGTTGATGAACTGCTTCCCTCTCCCTCCCGGCGCCTCCTCTAGGCGACCGACGAGGTATCCTCCCTTGCCGACGAAGCCATTGGCTTCACGGTTATGAGCTTCACGCCGGCGTCGGTGACCATGGCGGCCGCCTCGTCGGAAATTCCGTCATCGGTGATGATGGTCGAGACCTTGTCGAGCGCGCACAGGATCAGGCTCGAGCGTTTGGCGAACTTGCTGGAGTCGACCATGACGATCAGCTCTTCGGCCTGGCGCACCAGCTTCTGTTCGCTCTGAATGACGAGCGCGTCGGACTCCATCACGCCGAGTGCATTGATGCCCTGCGCGCCGATGAAGATGCGGCGGGCGTAAAAATTGCGGATCGCGTCATTATCGAAGGGCGAAAGGATCAGGCTCTGGTCGCGATAGATCGCGCCGCCGGGAACCGACACCGTGCATTTCGAATGCTTCACCAGGTGCTCGGCGATCGCGAAGGAGTTTGTCATGACCTGCAGGCGGCGGGCCGACATGAAATGCACCATCTGGAAGGTGGTGGTGCCACCATTGATGATGATCGAATCGCCTTCTTCGCAGAGATCGACGGCTGCGCGCGCAATTGCGCGTTTCTTGTCGATGTTGACCGATTCGGAAACGCGGAAGGGGCGCGCGGCGAGATTGCCGAGCTGCGGCGGGTGAACCGCTTCTGCGCCACCACGGACGCGCCTCAGTTTTCCCTGCACGTGAAGAGACGCGATATCGCGGCGGATCGTGGCTTCTGAAGCCTCGGTCAGCTCGGCGATATCCTGCACCGTGATCACAGGCTTTTCCTGGATCGCGCTCAGAATAATGCGATGTCGTTCGCGTTCGTGCATGGGGTCCTCCTGACGGTGATTTATTCGTAATGTTTTTACGCTGTCAATCAGAAACGATCAAAAATAATAATATTGCAGCGCACAATGAAAAGAAATGATCGAAACTGATTGACAATCGCCGGAAGGCTGCGCGATACCTGCGAACAAGAAGGAGATGAGCCGTCGCTGACCGCTCATGAAAATCATTGCAGGGAGGATGTCATGACGGGCCAAACCCGCCTTCTCGAAAACCGTTGGGATGACGCCCACGCGGCCAAGCTGGATGAGCCCGGCAAGCTTCTTTACCGCTCCAATCTCTTGGGCGCTGACAAGCGCATCACCAATTACGGTGGCGGCAACACGTCTGCCAAGGTGATGGAGATCGACCCGCTGACCGGTGAGAAGGTCAAGGTGCTCTGGGTCAAGGGCTCTGGTGGCGACGTCGGGACGATCAAGCTTGATGGCTTTGCGACGCTCTATCAGGAGAAGCTCGACGCGCTGAAGGGCATCTACAAGGGCGTGCATGACGAAGACCGCATGGTCGGCTTCCTGCCGCATTGCACCTTCAACCTGAATCCACGTGCAGCTTCGATCGATACGCCGCTGCATGGTTTCGTGCCGTTCACGCATGTCGATCACATGCATCCGGACGCGATCATCGCGATTGCGGCCTCGAAGAATTCGAAGGAGTTGACTGAGAAGATCTTCGGCTCGGAGATCGGCTGGCTGCCCTGGCGCCGTCCCGGCTTCCAGCTCGGCCTCGACCTCGAAGCCTTCGTGAAGGCCAATCCGACCGCCAAGGGCGTCGTGCTCGAAAGCCATGGCCTGTTCACCTGGGCAAACGACGCCAAGGATTGCTACCTGCTGACGCTCGAGATCATCAACAAGGCGATCGCGTGGTTTGCGAAGGAAACCGAGGGCAAGACGATCTTCGGCGGTGCCGTCGCAAAGAGCCTGCCGGCAGAGGAGCGCCGTGCGATTGCCGCGCGTCTGATGCCCGAGATCCGCGGCCGCATCGGCAAGGCGGAGCGCAAGCTCGGCCACTTCGACGACCAGGAGGCCGTGCTCGAATTCGTCAATTCGAAGAACCTGCAGCCGCTGGGCAGCCTCGGTACGTCCTGCCCCGACCACTTCCTGCGTACCAAGATCCGCCCGTTGATCGTCGATTTCGATCCGGCAAAGCCGGATGTCGATGCGGTTCTTGCTGGTCTGGACACGGCGCTCGCAGCCTATCGCGCCGACTACACCCGCTACTACGAGACCTGCAAGCACGACAATTCGCCTGCGATCCGCGATCCGAACCCGGTGATCTTCCTGGTTCCGGGTGTGGGCATGCTGTCCTTTGCCAAGGACAAGGCAACCGCCCGCATTGCCGGTGAGTTCTATGTGAACGCGATCAACGTCATGCGTGGCGCCTCGACGGTGTCCGAGTATCAGGGTCTGCCGGAGCAGGAAGCCTTCGATATCGAATACTGGCTGCTCGAAGAGGCGAAGCTCCAGCGCATGCCGAAGCCGAAGAGCCTGGCCGGTCGCGTTGCCTTCGTCACCGGTGGTGCCGGCGGCATTGGCCGGGCAACCGCCGACCGGCTGATGGCGGAAGGTGCCTGCGTGGTGCTGGCGGACATCGACGCAGCGGCGCTCGAACAGACCGTCGGCGATTTCTCGAAGCGCCACGGTGCGGATGTGGTCCGCTCCATGCAGCTCGATGTGACGCGCGAGGATGCGGTTATTCGTTCCTTCGCCGAAGCCTGTGTGGAATTCGGTGGTGTCGACATTCTCGTTTCGAATGCCGGGATCGCCTCGTCGGCTCCGGTCGAAGACACGACGCTTGCGACGTGGGACAAGAATATCAGCATCCTGGCAACCGGCTATTTCCTGGTGTCCCGCGAGGCTTTCCGGCTGTTCCGGCGGCAGGGGCTTGGCGGCAACGTCGTCTTCGTTGCTTCGAAGAACGGGCTTGCCTCTTCGCCGAATGCCTCCGCCTATTGCACGGCCAAGGCGGCCGAGATCCATCTCGCGCGCTGCCTGGCACTCGAAGGCGCAGATGCCGGCATCCGGGTGAACACGGTCAATCCGGATGCGGTGCTGCGCGGCTCGAAGATCTGGAATGGCGAGTGGCGCGAGCAGCGCGCTGCTTCGTCGAAGATCGAGGTCGATGATCTCGAGGAGCACTACCGGAAGCGCTCGATGCTGAAGCTCAATGTCTTCCCGGAAGACATTGCAGAGGCGATCTATTTCCTCGCCTCTGACCTTTCGGCAAAATCGACCGGCAACATCATCAATGTCGATGCCGGCAACGCGCAGAGCTTCACGCGCTGATCCCCCGAAGCGCTCGCGGCGCGAATGCCGCGGACAGCTTACTTGCGGATGATGACCCAGATGGCGTGGATGATGCCGGGGATATAGCCGAACAGGGTCAGCAGGATGTTCAGCCAGAAATGCAGGCCGATGCCGACCTGGAGGAAGACGCCCAGGGGCGGCAGGAGGATGGCAAGCAGAATGCGAAGGACGTCCATAGTGGCTCCGTTTGTCGTTTCAGATTGCAGATAAACGCGCTTCGGTAACAATCGTTCGCGCGAGGTGGAGGAAAGAATGACCGAGATGCGAATTGCCGCCGAAATCGTCGCGGCGGAGAATGACAAGCGCGAAGCAGCCCATCGCAGCGACTATCAGGCGCTGGGTGAAAAGCTGGCCCGCAGCTCGATCGACATCGACAAGGTGACCGCGAAGGTCGCCGACTTCTTCGTCGCCGTTCCCTCCTGGGGGGTCGGCACGGGTGGCACGCGCTTTGCTCGCTTCCCCGGACTTGGCGAGCCGCGGCATATCTTCGACAAGCTTGATGACTGCGGCGTCATCCAGCAATTGACCCGCGCTACGCCGACAGTCTCGCTGCATATCCCCTGGGACAAGGCCGACCCGAAGGAGCTGAAGGCCAAGGCCGATGCACTCGGGCTCGGCTTCGATGCGATGAACTCGAACACCTTTTCGGATGGTTCCGATCAGGCGCATTCCTACAAGTTCGGTTCGCTCAGCCATGTGGACGCCGGGACGCGTCGTCAGGCGGTCGAGCATAACCTGGAATGCATCGAGATCGGACGCACCCTCGGCTCCAAGGCGCTGACGGTGTGGATCGGTGACGGATCCAACTTCCCGGGGCAAAGCAATTTCACCCGCCAGTTCGAGCGTTACCTTGATGCGATGCGCGACATCTACAAGGCGCTGCCGGACGACTGGCGACTGTTATCCGAACACAAGATGTACGAACCCGCCTTCTATTCTACGGTCGTTCAAGACTGGGGCACGAACTACCTGATCGCGCAGACGCTGGGTGAAAAGGCCCATTGCCTGGTCGACCTCGGGCATCATGCGCCGAACACCAATATCGAGATGATCGTCGCGCGGCTTATCCAGTTCGGCAAGCTCGGTGGTTTCCACTTCAACGACTCGAAGTATGGGGACGACGATCTGGATGCCGGTTCGGTCGAACCCTACCGCCTCTTCCTCGTCTTCAACGAACTCGTTGATGCCGAGCATCGCGGTGTGAAGGGTTTCCATCCGGCGCATATGATTGACCAGAGCCACAATGTGACCGATCCGATCGAAAGCCTGATCTCCAGCGCCAACGAGATTCGCCGCGCCTATGCGCAGGCGCTTCTGGTGGATCGTGCAGCGCTCGAAGGCTATCAGGAGGGCAATGACGCGCTGATGGCGACGGAAACGCTGAAGCGGGCCTATCGCACCGATGTTGAGCCGATCCTGGCGGAGGCGCGTCGGCTGGCCGGTGGCGCGATCGATCCTGTCGCTACCTATCGTGCGAGCGGTTACCGGGCCCGGGTTGCGGCCGAGCGTCCGGCGGTGAAGGGCGGCTCCGGCGGGATCGTCTAAGATGGATCTCATTCTCATCTCGTGAAAACGCCCGGGCAGAACCCGGGCGTTTCCTGTTTCAGCGTTCTCCCGACGCGGTTTTCTCTTATTCTTCGCGCTGACCCGTCAGGCTCAGCAGCAGCTGGAACAGGTTGACGAAGTTGAGGTAGAGCGACAGCGCACCGAAGACGGCGAGCTTCTGCTGGCTCTCCTGGTCGTAGTTTTCGGCATACTGCTCCTTGATGTTCTGCGTATCCCAGGCGGTGAGGCCGACGAAGACGAAGACACCGATGACCGAGATCGCGAACTGCAGGGCGCTCGAGCCCAAGAAGATGTTGACGATCGAGGCGATGATCACACCGATCAGACCCATCATCAGGAACGAGCCGAACTGCGACAGGTCACGCTTGGTCGTGTAACCATAAAGGCTCATGGCGCCGAACATCGTCGCGGTGATGAAGAAGGTGCGGGCGATGGACGTTCCGGTGAAGACCAGGAACACCGAGGCCAGCGACAGCCCCATCACGGCAGCAAAAGCCCAGAAGGCCATCTGCGCGGTGGCAGCCGACATCGCGTGGATGCGGAACGAGAAGAAGAACACGAAGGCGAGCGGGGCCAGCATCACGACCCACTTCAGCGGAGTGGAGAAAATCGGCACGTAAAGCGCCGGCGTCTGGCTGACCACGAAGGCAACGATACCGGTGATGACCAGTCCGAGGCCCATGTAGTTGTAGACGCGCAGCATATGCTTGCGCAGACCTTCGTCGAAGAGAGCTGCGGACTGGGCCTGGGCGCCGTAGCCGAAGCGGTTCTGAATGGGATCCATAGTCGATTACCTCCTTGGATGGATCAATAAAGGGTGCGGGCAAGCCTGCGGGCCTCTTCGGCCAGCTTGTCCGCGTTTTCGGTTTCGGAGATCAGCGCGTAGGCAACCTCGCCGATCTGCCAATAGGCTGCGTTGGTCTGGCCCTCCTGCTTCAGCAGCACCTGCTGAACAGCAAAATTGCCAGGCCGGACGGCAAAGAGGGACAGCCTCTCGCCGGATTGCGGTTCGACCTCGAGCTCGACGCTCGGACCATAGGTCGAGGGGAAAACCTGGGCGTCACGAACCGCCCATTCGCTCGGCATCGTGGGCAGCACGATTGCCGTTGCGGATCGGATCTCTGCCGGATCGAAGTTGTTCGTCACCGTCTGCGAGCTCATCTGCTCGCGCAGTTCCGCCGTCTGATGCGCGCGGATGGCTTCTTCGACGAATTGCGGTGGCGGCACGGAGGCCACGACTTCGCCGATGCTGCCGGGAGAAATCCAGCCATGGGCAATCCAGCCGGCGCCGACGAGAAGCACAACCGCTGCCGCGCGCCGCATCACATCGATGGTGCGGGGACGGTTGAAGGCGCTTTCGAGTGTCCGTGCCGCATCGCGCGTTTCCTGGCGCACGACCGACGGCATGCCGGCGAGAGCCAGCCGCAACTCGTCGCGGACCCGCAGGTCGGCCATCACCTTGGCGGCGACCGTGGGGTTTTCCGACAGGTAAGCCTCGACCTCGATACGGCGGCCGACGTCCAGCTGGTCGTCGACATAGGCGTGCAGGTCGGCCTCGATTACAGGATCATGGCTGGTCATCGGGGTTTCCTCCAACGATTCTGAGGTGGGGCACGGCGCTCGTCTCCTCGCCGCCTTCCATCGCCCTCAACCGGGCGCGGGCGCGGGAGACGCGAGACATCAATGTGCCCACGGGAATGTTCAGGACATCGGCGGCCTCCTGGTAGGAGAGCTCCTCGATGGCCACGAGATGAAGGGCTTCGCGCTGGTCTTCCGGCAGAGCGAGAAACGCGTCCCGCACCTGGGCGAGCCGGACGGAATGTTCCTGTCCAGCCGGCGCCACGGCATCGGCCAGATCGGCCACCGCATCATGACGGCGATGGGCGGCCCGGTCGCGGCGAAGCCGGTCGATATGGGTATTGTGCAGGATCGACATCAGCCAGTTGCGCATGCTGCCGCCGCTTCTGAAGCTCGACCGTCGCTCGAGCGCGCGCACCAGCGCATCGTGAACGAGGTCCTCGGCTTCATCAGGGTTTCTGACGAGCGAACGGGCATAGCGTCGCAAGGCTGCGAGCTGGCCAATCACATTGAACGGGTTCGAGTTCGTCGTCATGCCCCAGTATACGGAGCCGGTGGCAGGCTTATTCCACCAGACGCGAAAAATTCTTCAGCTGCCTGCAAGTGTGCCGATACCCCAGGCTGCGGCATAGACAAGGCCGCCCGTTGCGCCGAGCGCGAAGACACCCATGGCCACGCCGAGAATAGCGACGAGCCCGTCCCGTTCCATCAAACCGAGGGCGATCATCACCAGAGCCGCGACGGGGAGCATGTTGCCAAAGGGAATGGGGAGCGCCACGGCGATGGCGAGCAGCAGCACGGGGATGCCGAGGAATGCCTGTGCCCTCGGTCCCGCGAACCGACGCATGCGGTTCTTTCGCAGCAGAGTTTCCACGCGGGCCACGAGAGGTGCTGTGTAGCGGACCATCAGGTCGATCGTGCCGCCTGAAACCTGGCGCCGCCCAAGAAAGGACGGCAGCCAGATGCGACGGAAGCCAGCAATGATCTGGAGGGAGACGATGGCCAGACAGGTTCCGAAGACCATGCCGAAGGGGCCGGGGATCGGGGTCAGCGCAGGCAGCGAGAGAATGAGAATGGCGAAAGCGATGCTGCTGCGGCCCATGGCAGACATCAATCCGTCCAGGGTAACGGAGCCCGCCTCCAGGGCTTGGGCTCGAAGGCGCGCCAGCCGTCTGGACGCCACGCCGCCTTCCATGGCGGGATCAACCTGCGGCGCGGCGTTGGTCATTCGTCGGGTCTCCTATCTAAGCAAAGATGTAGGAGCCCGAAGATGGCGCACAAGAATTCTCTCTCGCAAAGTTGAACGGCTCAGTTTCCTGCAGCGATCCGGCGGACCAGGCTGCGGAAGCTCTCCACATCACCGTCCGCCTTGTCGAGGAAATCGATCGGGAAGAGAACCGCTTTGCGATTGGCCTCTGACAAGGAGGAGCTCTCAAGATCCTGTTCGGCGGCCTGCCTTGCCTCCGACATCGCCTGATGGAGATCCTCGGCGTCCAGAATGCCTTTCTCGATCATGCGACGGACAAGTGCGGATATGGCGAGGTAGAGACCTTCCAGTTGCGGGTTCGCGGTGTTCATCTTCTACTTCCGCTTAGGGTCGTGGGTATGGTGCGTATCCCGCTCGCCACCACCGCCCGAGACGTCGCTATGGTGTTTACGATCCGATTTCGGGGCGGGCTTTCTACTTCCAGAGGCGCCTTGGCATTCTCGTGCGATGCGCCCGGTCCGCCCTGGCGGATAGTCGATGGGCTTTTTGTCGATGTCGACATCGTTTGCTCCTATCGGTCCTGCTGATATCCCTGATGGGTCGTGTTGACCTTGCTGTTGCCCTGCTGGCCCAGCTTGTCGGGGTTCTTTTCCGGCGAGAAATGCTGCTCCTCGCCCTTCTTCATCGATCCGGTCTCGCCGGTCCCCTTGTGGCTGCGGTTTTCCTCCGGAACGGGTGGCAGTTTGCTGTTCATGATGATGCTCCCGTCAATCGATCCGTCGCTTCGGATCGAGGTCGACACCCTGTTCGGTTGGTTCTTCGTCGGGGTCGTCCTGCTTTGCCAGTTCGCGCTCGATCGTCCGCCGGTCACCCTCGGGCGGATCCGGCTGCAAACGGTGCGGTTCGGCGGTTTTTTCTGCGGTCATATGAGCCTCCTCCATTGGTCATGCCTACCGAACGTCAACGGCTTTCTGCGGTTCCCGAGAAACTGATGCTCTGGCGTCGGAACCTGGACGGTCCACCGCATGTTTCTCCTGTCCCCAAAACGGAGATAGCTATGAGCGAGAAGATCGAAAATGCCGGCAAGCCGGAGCCGGATGAGGAGACGACCAAGGCCGAGGACATGCCTGCGGCCGGGCCGCACGACAAGGAGGAGCTTCAGGATCCGATGAAAACGCCGGGCACGGGTTCCTTGCCGGATGTCGGCTCGCAAGGGGCGGATGTCGGCCCCGATTGAGATAGCCTCAAAGACGAAGGCCGGTGCGCAAACACCGGCCTTCTATTTGGTCTGAAGCTGATACGATACGCTCAGATGTTCTCGGCGACACTTTCGTGGGCCAGACGTTCTTCCGCTTCGCGTTCTTCCCGATTGTATTTGATCGAGGACCAGAGGGAGATACCGATCAGCGCCGCGCCACCAAGGCCGGTGATGACTTCCGGGATATGCACCAGCGTCTGGACATACATGATCACCGACAGGATCAGGATCGCGTAGAAGGCGCCGTGCTCCAGATAGCGGTATTCCGCCAGCGTGCCCTTTTCGACCAGCATGATGGTCATCGAGCGCACATACATGGCGCCGATGCCAAGGCCGATCGCGATAATGAACAGGTTCTGCGTCAGGGCGAAGGCGCCGATGACGCCGTCGAAGGAGAAGCTGGCGTCCAGCACTTCCAGATAGATGAAGGCGCCAAGGCCACCCTTCGCCGCCTCGCTCATGGCCTTCTGGGATGCGTCGAGCAGGCCGCCCAGCACTTCGACGGCGAGAAACGTCACAAGGCCGTAGATCGCCGAATAGACGAAGGTGGTGGCTTCCTCGCCCTTGAGAAGGTTGGAGAACAGTAGGATGAGCAGCAGCACAACGGCGATCTCGATGCCCTTGATGGAGGCCGAGCGCGCCATGTGCTTTTCAAGCCATTCGATCCAGTGGACGTCCTTCTCCTGATTGAAGAAGTAGGTGAGGCCGACCATCATCAGGAAGGTGCCGCCGAAGGCGGCGATCGGAAGATGCGCATCGTTCATGATGCGGGCATATTCGGCAGGCTCGCGCGCAGCGAGAATGACCGCTTCGATGGGGCCGATATTGGCCGCGATGACCACGATCAAAAGCGGAAAGACGATGCGCATGCCGAAGACGGCGATGATGATGCCCCAGGTCAGGAAGCGATGCTGCCAGACCGGCGTCATGTCCTTCAGCTTGTTGGCATTGACGATCGCGTTGTCGAAGGACAGTGAGATCTCAAGCACAGCAAGGACTGCACAGATGAAGAAGACTGTGGCCATTCCGGCGATCGTCCCGGACGACTGCCAGCCGAGAACGCCACCGAGAACCAGACCGATCGCAGTGACGATGAAGGCCCAGCGGAAATAGCCGAGGGTGGAATTGGCCCCTGTTGCTGCTGAGGTGCTCATACGCGGTCCTCCAGGCTCGAGGACACAGAAATGGTGGAGATGCGAAGCGCCCTGCACGCCTTCGCACGAAGCATGATCCAAGTGTTCATTGTTCTAGAATCCGCCGGCTCAAATTGCTGGCGGTACCGACATCACGAGAGCGCCGTAAACTCTCGCCAGAGGGGCCCGGCACCAGGTTCGGACGCGGTGATGCTGAAATCACGGCGCCTCACGTTCTTGTTAACGAACATTGCCCCGACGTCAAGATTTATGGCGTTCGGGGGCAAACAGTTGATCGTATCGGCCAACAGCGATGGGCAGGTTGGCTTCTTACTCCGGCAGGCCGAAGGAGGAGCATCCATGGACGACAAGCATTCTAGTACCGGCCTCGACCGCTTTGTCGATGCGCAGAAGGACCTTTACCCTCAAGCGCTGCGCGAACTCCAGTCGGGGCAGAAACGCAGTCACTGGATGTGGTTCATCTTTCCGCAGCTGACGGGGCTCGGACGTTCGCCAACGGCGCAGTATTTCGCACTTACGTCGCTCGACGAGGCGCGAGCCTATCTTGCGCATCCTGTCCTCGGGGAACGCCTGCGCGCGGTCACCAGCGCGGTGCTCGCGCACTCAAACCGCAGCTTGGGAGAGATCTTCGGACAGCCTGACGACATGAAGTTTCAGTCGTCCATGACGCTTTTTGCCGAGGCAGCCGAGCCGGGTGCGGGCACGCTTTTCCGGACCGCCCTGGAGGTGTTCTGCAATGGCGAGCCGGACCGAGCAACCTTGCGGCTTCTCGAGGATCAGACCGGGCCGAGCAACAGCTGAGGGTGAACTGCCAGGCTGTTGCTGACCGTGCAGATCTCTTCGGCGCGGCGGGCAATCAACCACTGCTGTTCTGATGGGATCTCGCCGTGGAAGGTCATTCGCACGGTGAAGCCGACAAAGCGGGACGGCTCGTCCGCGGACTTTTCGCCGCTGACGTCGACTTCGAGACCTTCGAAGGTGTCCGAGAACCCGAGCTCCCGGGCTGCGATCCGCGCGCTCATGCTCATACAGGCCGCGAGCGACGCCAGCAGCAGGTCCAGCGGGTTGAAGCCGGCTTGGGCTGGGCCCGTCACGATCTGAAGTTCACCGCCTGTTGCCGAGCGGATTGACGGATAGCCCATCCGGCCCAGGCTGGCCGTTGCACCGATCGGCCGGCTTCTCAGATCTGCCATTTGTGTCCCCATCCTGATTGCGGATCAGAATAGGGGCACGAGATTGTCGCGACAAGGCAGGTCAGATGCTGCTGCCGATGCGGGCCGTGCCGGTCTGGCCGTTGTCGCGGATCCATTTCAGGCGCTTATCGCCGGTGCGGATCAGTTCGAAGCACATCGGCTCGCCCTTGTACCAGCTGGTGAACTGTTGGCAGAGGCGATCGCCATTGATCCACCATTTGCCCTTGTCATTCGGCTTGGCGAAGCGGCCAAGACCCAGAGCCTCACCGGAGCCGTCAACCTGGCCGTTGGGTCGATAGTTCAGCGGAAATTCGCCGCCGAAGGGAACAGCGAGATAGATGCGTTTGCCGATGATCTCGCCTTTGATGTCATTGGCAGTGAAGCGCTCGTTGGCCATGGCGGAGGGCACGGCGAAAGCGAGCGTCAGGAGCGTAATCAGTCCGGCGCGAAAGCTGCTGGTCATAACGAAGGTCTCCCGTTCAATGGGGTTAACGGGGTCTTTTACGCTCCGCATCAACAGCCGGATCACGCGCGGCTGTCACAGATGCTTCAATTGCGGACAAAGACATTGACCGAGGCGGCCCTTCCCTCGGCATCGATGACGGTCAAGGTGGACTGGCCGGTTCCTTCCGGATGCCACTCCCCGGTTCTGCGCCGGGTGGATTCGCTCATCGGCTTGCCGTTGACCAGCCAGCGGAAAGGCGCGCGGCCGGCCTGCATCTTCATGACAACAGGCAGAGCTTTCCCATCTGCACTCTTTCCAAGCTCCAGAACGGATCCCTCCAGCGGGTAGACGATCTGCGGCGGGCGCTCGCGCGCCGAGACGGAGATGAGGCCGTTCGAGTCCACCGAGAATCGCCGCAGGGACTGCGGCAGCTCGGAGGCGGCGATGCGATTGGCGCCTGCCGGCGCGCGGGGCAGAGCCGTGCCTGCGAGCCCGGATTTGGCAAAGGCTTCGAACAGGATCGGGGCTGCCGTCTGATATCCCGAGATGCCGGGGACGGCGGCATTGTCCGGCCGGCCGATCCAGACGCCCAGGACATAGCGGCCGTCATAACCCACCGACCAGGCGTCGCGGTAGCCGTAGCTGGTGCCGGTCTTGTAGGCGATGCCGGCGGGCGGGCTGCCGGTTGGCGGCAGGACGTCGCCGAGCACGTCGGCGACCGTCCAGGCGGCTGTGGGTTCGAAAAGCGGCTCCTCGTCGATCAGTTCGGCTTTGTCGCGAATGCCGTCGCCGAGCCGGACGGGCTGCTCGCGGTTGGCGAGACCGGCATAGAGCTGCACCAGATCCTTCAGCGTGATCCCGGCACCACCAAGAGCAATCGCGAGGCCCGGGGCCTCGTTCGGTGGGAGCTTCAGCGTCACCCCGGCGCGGCGCAGGCGCACCATCAGGCGGGAGGGGCCGACGGCATCGAGCAGGCGCACGGCGGGCACGTTGAGCGACAGCTGCAGCGCCTGGCGGATGCTGACGTCGCCCTGGTAGTGCATGTCGAAGTTCTTCGGGCGATAGCCGAAGAAGTCGGCCGGGCGATCCTCGACGATGGTTTCCTGGGCGACGAGACCCTGCTCGAAGGCGAGGCCGTAGATGAAGGGTTTCAGCGCAGAGCCCGGAGAGCGCTCAGCCCGCGTCATGTCGATCCATCCGGAACGGGAGGCATCGAAATAGTTGGCCGCGCCGACTTCGGCGACGATCTCGCCGGTGGTGGCATCGGCCATCAGCAAAGCGAGCGAGACCTTCGGGTCGAGCTTGCGGCCCGCTTCGAGTGCTACCTTTTCCAAGGTTTCCTGGACCGGGCGGATAATGGTGGTCTGGTGGGTTTTTGCCGCGGGGGCCTTGCGTCGTGCGGCTTCCGCCAGGTGGGGCGCAAGGGCTGGAAGTTGACGCCGTGCGGTGGGGAGTGATGCGTTGAAGGCGAGTTCGACTTCCATGTCGTCGACAACGTCGGCCTCGCGGGCGCGTTCGAGAACCCGCTTGCGGGCTTCGAGTGCGTTGTCGCGATAGCGGTCCGGGCGGCGCCTTTCCGGCAGCTGGGGCAATGCGACCAGGAGGGCCGCCTCTGCTGTCGACAGGCGTTTGGGTTCCTTGCCAAACCAGGAGAGACTTGCCGCGCGCACGCCTTCGAGATTGCCGCCATAGGGGGCGTGGGTGAGATAGAGGTTGAGGATTTCCGTCTTCGACAGGCGCCGCTCGATCTGGATCGCGCGGGCGATCTGGATGAGCTTGGCGCTGATCGAGCGTTCCCGGCGCGGCTCGATCAGGCGTGCGACCTGCATCGAAAGCGTCGAGGCGCCGGAGACGATGCGGCCATTGGCGGCAAGCTGCCAGGCGGCTCGCCCCAGCGCCAGAAGATCGACGCCGGAATGGCTATCATAGCGGCGATCCTCATAGGCGACGAGCATTCGCAGCAAGGCCGGATCGACGTCATCGATTGTGGTTTCAAGCCGCCAGAGGCCCTCGCGGGTCGCGAAAGCGCGCAAGAGCTGGCCGTCGCGATCGAGGATCTCGGTCGAGACCTCCAGCGCCGCGTCCAGCGGGGGAGGGTAGTTTCTGTCTGCCCAGTCGAGCCCAGCGAGCGAGGCGGTGGCCGCGATGGCGACCGCCCCGATGCTGATCCCGATGCGCCGCGCCCGACCCATCAGGGTGCGGTCGAGACCGTCATCGCACCGGCTGCCGTGCGCGCCGACAGCTGCGGGCGATACATGTCTTCGACGCTGGCTGCTGGGAGGTCATAGGTGCCCGGCGTGACGGCGCGAACGACATAAGCCAGCGTGATCGTGCCGTTCTCGCCCGCGCCGCGATTGATGGCTGCCACGAAGCGGTCGCTGCGGAATTCGAGATGCGCCGTTTCGGTCACGCCGATCCAGTCGAAGTTGGCGAGGGCGGCGCTGTCGACCAGGCTCGGATTGTCGATCTCGAAGCCGGCGGGAAGCAGATCGGTCACCAGCAGTTGCGCCGGCCATTCGTCTTCTTCCGTCACCTCCAGCACGACGACGTAACGCTCGTTCTGGATGACCTCGGTGATATTGGCCTCTTCGCCGGTGAGGCTATAGAAGGTCTTGCTGATCGAGAAGCCTTCGCCGCCGGCCGCCGGGGGCAGCACGGGTGCTGCGACCGTGGTGATGGCGGCGCTCACCGGATCGAGGCCGGTATTGGTCAGCGTCAGCGGCGCCTGCAGGAGCGCGTCGCCGGGGATCGTGGCGGCATAGGCGCCGGTCTTTTCCGCACCGTTGACGTCCAGCTTCAGACCCTTGTCGTCCTGCTGCAGTGCGCGGGCGGCGAGCAGCATCCAGGTCTGTTCCTGGGTGCTCAGCGTCTGCTTCGCCTTCCACTCGTCCGCCACCACCTTTGTCAGGATCGGGACGACCGGCGGAACCGGCCGGCTTTCGGCGGCAAGCGCCAGAACGCCTGCGGCATCGCGAAGGGCAGATCCATAGTCGGAGCGCGAGAAGCTGACCGGCGTCAAGCGGGCCTGTTCGCTCATGCCAGCGGCATCGAGGAAGACGCCGTTGGCGCGTTCGCTGTCGCCGTAGAGCGACAGGGCTGCGGCCAGATGCGCTTTCGAGAGCGGCGTCGGGAAGTCGCCCAGCATTGTGTCTGCGTAGTAGCGCAGATCGCTGAGAGAGGCCTTGCGGCTGCGGGCGAGCACGTAGAGCGCATAGGCGATCTCGTTGCCGCGCGTGCGGATGTCGTTGTCATAGGCGATGCGGTTTTGCAGGTTCTGCAGCGCCTGGAGGAGGGCTTCTTCCGGCACGTCGAACTTCTGCTCGCGGGCACGGGTCAGGAAGTCGGTGACATAAGCGTCGAGCCAGAGGCTTTCAGAACCCGGTGCCCAGAGGCCAAAGGAGCCGCTCGATGACTGATAGGCGAGCACGCGCAGGATGCCATCCTGAACGCGCTTGTTGATCGCCTCGTCTTCCGGCAGGCCGGAGAGCTTGGCCAGTTCATCGAAATAGAGAAGCGGCAGCGCGCGGCTGGTCGTTTGCTCGGCGCAGCCATAGGGATAGCGGTCGAGCGCCATCAGCAGGCCCGGAATGTCGAGGCCATCGGCACGGGCAATATTGAGGCTGACCGAGGCGCCCTGCAGCAGGCTGTCGGCGAGCAGGTTGCCATCGACGGTCAGGCTCTTGCCCGGTGCGAGCGCAATGACCTGCCGCTCGGTGATCGGCAGGGTTGCCGGGCGCACCGGAAGATCGAGGGACTGGCTGACGGCAATACCGTCGGCGCCGGAGAGAGCGATGTCGATGACGCCGTCGCCGGGTGTATTGGCGGTCAGCGGCAGGGTGACGGTGGTCGTCTCACCTGAGGTCAGCGCGACTTCCTGGGTGTCCGCGCCGCCAACGCCGACCGGATCGTTGCCGGTGACGGCGAGCGTGTAGGTGCCGGATGGTGCATCCGTCGCCGCGATGTCGAGGCGCAGACTGCTTTCGTCGTCGGGCGCCAGGAATTTGGGCAGGCTGGCCGTGACGACGACCGGATCGCGGATGATCACGTCTGTCTCGCTATGGCCGACGCCGGTCTTAGACCAGGCCCAGGCCATGACACGCGCCGTGCCATTGAATTGGGGTATGTCGAAGGAGACGGTCGCCTTCCCGTCTCCGTCGAGCTTCACGGGCCCTGAGAAGAAGGCCACGAGCTTTTCGCGCGGGGGGTTGCCCTGAAGGGCGACCTGTCCGCCGTCACCACCGGTGCGCAGACGCCCGGTGGCGCCCAGCGAGCCATCGATCAGACGGCCATAGAGGTCGCGCAGTTCAAGGCCGAGGCGGCGCTGGCCGAAGTAATGGCTTTCCGGATCGGGTGTCTCGTAGCGGGTGAGGTTGAGGATGCCGACGTCGACGGCGGCGACCATCACATAGGCTTCCTCGCCGATGCCGGCCCCGGTCACTTCCACGGGGATTTCCAGCGGCTGGCGGGGTAGCGTCTTTTCCGGCGGTGAAAGCTTGATGGCTAGTTTGTCGGCACCCGGATCGACCGCGAGCCAGGCAATGCCGATCGCACGCGCCGGCATCCGGCTTTCCTCGGCATCACCTGGACGGAAAAGGGTTGCCGTCACATAGGCCCCGGCGCCAAAATCGGCAGTCACAGGGATCTCGATTTCCGTGCCGGTGGCCGGGACATCGGCAACCTGTGTGGAAATCAGAGCATCCGTGCCGGAGGTGACTATGACCTGGCCGGCAAAGCGCGGCGAGATCTTGAGTTTCGCGGTGTCGCCGACCTGATAGGAGGGCTTGTCCAGGCCGATTTCGAGGGCATCCGGCGTCTCGGTGGAGCTTGCGGTGACGAACCAGCCGGCATCGAAATCGACGCTGGTAACGGCGCCACCCTGTTCGACCTCCAGCCGGTGGCTGCCCCAGGTGACCGGTACCGAAAGCGCGGTGCCATCGGAGGCGATGTCTGTGGTGCCATCGGCCACGAGCTTGGTCGTGGTGATCGGTTCGTAGCGCCAAGACGAGCCGTCGCGGTACCACTGATAGTTCCGCTCCAGCTTGATCAGCTTCCAGCGGGCGCCCGCCAGCGACTGACGCTGACCATCGGGGCCAAGCGCGATCAGGTTGAAGGCGGCATTGGTGTTTTCGGCGAGATCGCCCTCGAATTCCGGCTTGATGCCGATCATAGGACCTTCCGGCGTGACCGGCAGGGTCAGCTTGCGCTCAACCGCGCGGCCGCCGCCTTCGCGCAGACGCAGCACCACGTCGGCATTCAGGAGCCGCGTCGTGGAAGGCAGGTCGGTGAGGGAGACGTCGATGTTGGCGAGACCGTCGTCATCCAGCGCGTCAAGGCCTTCGAGCGGTACGCGCATGTCCTCGATGCCTTCTTCGTCCGAAAGGCCGAAGCTGTAGCGATCAAAGTCCGGATGGCTCGTCGTCGGGCGGATGACGACTTCGCCTTCCAGCGTGAGACCTGCTGCCGGCGCGCCATAGAGGTAACGTCCGTCGGCGGACACCGTCACGGCCTCCTCAGGCGAGATCGCCGTGGCTTCGCTCGAGAGTTTCAGGTCGAGCCGGTCGGGCACGAAGTCATCAACCAGGAAGGTCGACTGCGCGATGGCCGGCTTCTTGGGGTCGGTGTGGATTGCGACCGTCCAGGTGCCACGCATGGCATTGGCCAGGATGGGCAGATCAACGGCGTAACCACCGAGTGTCTCGCTCGTCACGGCCATGCGGCGGAATTCAACACCATCCGGTCGCGAGAAAAGGAAAGTCAGCGGCAAGCCGGAGATGGCATCGGCATTGGTGTCACGGGCAAGGGCTGCTGCGTGCACGGTTTCGCCAGGGCGGTAAATGCCGCGTTCGGTCCAGGCGAGGATATCGACCGGACCCGGTGCCGGGCGACCGGTAACGCCACGGTCGGAGAGATCGAAGCCGGCGCGGGTCATGTCGAGGAAGACGTTGTCGTCTGCACCGCTGCGGGCCGCGATGACGGCTGGCGCCAGTGCTGCGCCGCCGCGCACCAAACCGGCGTCGAAGCGGGCACGGCCTTCGGCATCGGTCGTGGCGGTTGCCAGGATCTCGTTGTTCTTGGCGATCAGCTGCAGCTCAATGTTCGGAAGCGGGCTGGCCGTTGCCAGCGAGCGGGCGAAAACGTGCAGGCCATCAGTGCCGGCAAAGGTCGAAAGGCCGATATCGGAGACCACGAACCACTGCGTTGCACGGCTGTCCCAGTTTTCGGTGACTGAAGTCGGCGAGACGGCGGTCAGAACGTAGATGCCGGGCTTGCGGGTGGGCAGCGCTTCCTGCAACGGAATGCTTGTAACGACTTCTTTGTTCTGCTCGTTGGCGATCTCGACCGAGCCCTGCCAGACGAGTTCGCCCAATTCATCCTTCACGCGACCGGCGGTATAGCCGTCCATCTGGGTGAGGAATTGCGACGATGCCAAAAGCGGGGCGATGTTGCGGTCGCCGATGCGATAGAGCTCGAGATTTGCGCTTTCGCTGTTGATGGATACCAGCGGAATGCCCTGACGTGCGGAGGAGGGGAGAACAAAGGCGTCGCCGGTGAAGCGCACTGTGGCGCTGCGGTCGCGGACATAGACCTCGAGTTCGACAGGGGCTTCCAGGTTCTCGTCCACCGACGAGGGCAGGCCGGCGCGAAGTGCGAGGCGATAACGGCCGCCATGCTCCAGGCCTTCAACGCAGATCTGGTTGTTCTTCGCTTCGAGCGCCTTCGGCGTCTTGCCGTCGAGGGTGACGAAAGAGGAATAGTCGACGCCGCGCTTGACAAGCGGTTCTGAGAATTCGATGCAGGCGCGCGGCGACGCGCTGTCGGAATCGACGGTATTATTGACGACGCGGAAGCCCTGGCGGGAGCGCAGGTCTTCGAAGGCGGCGCGCACTTGCGCATTCGATGCGAGTTCAAGGCTTGCCTTGTAGGCGCTCAGCGCAGGGCGCCAGTTCTCGCTATTCTCAAGGGACTTTGCCAGCGTGGCGAGCGCGTCCGCGCGGGTCGAGGCCCCGCGGGTCAGCTGATAGCCGTTGATCGAGGCCATCGCGCCTTCATTGGCCATTGAATAATTGCCGGTCACGGTGTTCGCCATGCGGGCCAGTTCGAGCCAGAGTGCCGGATCCTCAGGATCGATCGAGAGAGCACCCTTCAGGGATATGAGCGCAAAATCGACGTTGCCGCCAGTGAAGGCTGATCGCCCGGTTTCGATCAAGGCTTCGCGGCCCCAGCCGTCCTGTTCCGGCGCTATCGTCAGCCTGTCACGCTGATTGCGGGCCTCGGATTTCACATAGTCCGAGACGAAGCCAAGCGCCGGCGGCGCGCCGATGTCCTCTTCGGCGGCCTGGACGACGATACGGCCTGCAATCGCTCCCGGGAAGCTGTTCAGCTGGTCATAATCGGATTTCAGAAAGCACCAGTTCACTTTCGGATTGAATGTAAAGGCGCGGCAGGCGGAGTCGCCGATGCAGCTTGCCTCGCATTCGTCGATGGAGACGTTCTTTTCTGTCCTCAGATCGAAGCCGAAATAGTCGGCGTCATCAATGCGTTCGATGGTGCGGATGTCTTGCGCGGAAGCGGGGAGGGATATCGGGACAAGAGCCAGCGCGAGTGCGAGAAATCCCGAAAAACGGTGTGTGAACATGGTCCCCTCCGAGCCTGATCATGGCTTTCGAAGGTTAGTCTTTGCTCATGACGGTAGGTTGTCAATCGGCACAGGACACAGGCGCTGAGTCATTTCTGGGTGTTCTCAGCCGCATGCGGGACGCGGCTCGCTGAAGGTTCTTGCCTGCTCCAGTATCCAGGCCGAAAAGCTGCTGGCCGGCCCATAGGCCATCTTCGAAAGCGGGCGAACAAGGTAATAGGCGCTCGAACTTTTCACCTCGTGATCCCAGGCGCGAACAAGCTGTCCGCTCGCCAGTTCCGGTTCGATCAGGAAGGTCGGGACGAGCGCAATGCCGAGCCCTGCATGGCAGGCCTGGACTACATTGGAGAACTGTTCGAAGCGCATGCCACCGCCTCGACCGTCACTGATGCCCAGGCTTGCGAACCACTGCTCCCAAGCCCTTGGCCGGGATGCCATGTCGAACAGCGGCTTGGCCAAAAGGTCTTCCGGTTTGGCGACCGGATTGTCAGCAAGGAAAGTCGGGCTGCAGACCGGGGCCACGATTTCATGCATCAGGAACTGGCAATCGGTGCCAGGCCAGTTCGGTTCCCCGATATGGATCGCTGCATCGAGGCCCGAACCTTCGAACTCGAACTGGCCAATGCGGGTGGCGAAGTCCATGATGATCGCCGGGTTCTTCGCCAGGAAGTCGGGGATGCGCGGCATCAGCCAGCGGGTGCCGAAGGTCGGCAGGATGGCGAGGCGCAGATGGGTGTCGTTGCGCGTCGCCATGGCTTCGAGCGAGAGCGTGCGGATCGTGGCGAGCGCGTCGCCTATGCCCTTGGCGTATGTGCGGCCAATCTGTGTGAGTTCGACGCCGCGGTTCGTGCGCTCGAAGAGCCTGACGCCAAGCTGATCCTCAAGAAGCCCGATCTGGCGGCTGATGGCGCCTTGGGTCAAGGCGAGTTCATTGGCGGCGGCGGAAAAGCTGCCGAGCTTGGCCACGGAATCGAAGGCCGCGAGGGCGCTTGTCGAAGGCAGGAAACGACGCTGGTGTGTGAGCATGCGATATGAATAGACCTAATAGCAACATGAGTAAACATGGCTTGAATTGTGCTCAGTCATGAGCAATGTGGCAGGACGAAACAATGGATGAGACCGATGAGCGAGATGCGACCCTTTTCCTGGAGTGATCCTTTCCTGATGTCCGAGGTTCTCAGTGAGGATGAGCGGATGATCCAGGACGCAGCGGCGGCATTCGCCAAGGCTGAGCTCGCGCCGCGTGTCTCAGACGCCTATTTGGGTGAAACGGTCGAGCCAGAACTCTTCCGCCTCATGGGCAAGGCCGGTCTTCTCGGCGTGACGCTGCCGGAGAAGTATGGCGCTGCCGATGCCAATTACGTGTCCTATGGCCTCGTGGCGCGTGAGATCGAGCGCATCGACAGCGGTTACCGCTCGATGATGAGCGTGCAGTCGTCGCTGGTCATCTATCCGATCTATGCCTACGGTTCGGAAGAACAGCGGGACAAGTATCTGCCAGGCCTCGTTTCCGGTGAACTCATCGGCTGCTTCGGCCTGACTGAGCCGGATGCCGGCTCCGATCCGGGTGGCATGAAGACGCGCGCCGAGAAGATCGAGGGCGGCTATCGCCTGCGCGGCTCGAAGATGTGGATTTCCAATGCGCCGATCGCCGATGTCTTCGTCGTCTGGGCGAAGTCGGAAGCCCATGGCGGCGAGATCCGCGGCTTTATTCTCGAAAAGGGTATGAAAGGCCTTTCCGCACCGAAGATCGGCGGCAAGCTTTCGCTGCGGGCTTCCGTCACCGGCGAGATCGTCATGGATGGCGTTGAAGTCGGCGAAGATGCGTTGATGCCGAATGTCTCCGGTCTCAAGGGACCGTTCGGCTGCCTCAACCGCGCCCGTTACGGAATTTCCTGGGGTGTCATGGGCGCGGCCGAAGACTGCTGGCATCGGGCTCGCCAGTATGGCCTCGACCGCAAGCAGTTCGGCAAGCCGCTTGCCGGCACGCAGCTCTTCCAGAAGAAGCTGGCCGACATGCAGACGGAAATCGCGCTCGGCCTGCTCGGTTCGCTGCGCGTCGGTCGCCTGATGGACGAGCACCAGTTCGCGCCGGAGATGATCTCGATCGTCAAGCGCAACAATTGCGGCAAGGCGCTCGATATCGCCCGCATGGCCCGCGACATGCACGGCGGCAACGGCATCCAGATCGAATATCACGTCATGCGCCACGCGCAGAACCTGGAAACCGTGAACACCTACGAAGGCACGCATGACGTGCATGCGCTGATCCTCGGGCGTGCGCAGACGGGCATCCAGGCCTTCTTCTGATCGCTCATTCGAGCCTTACCAGTCTGGCGTCCCTGACTATTTATGGGTTTGGGTGCCGGACTGTCGCATTCTTGCGTCACTGCCGAAACTCCAAGATTTCAGCTTAAACATTCATATACTTGTCCGGCCATAGAAACACGTTCAGAAGCCGGGAAGATTGCTTTATGCTGATAAGCGGCGATTCCTGCTTGAGGAAGCAGGGGGCGGGTGCTTGGCACCACAGCCGGTTGTGGAGGAGGCGCCATGTATGCTCTGACAGTGCTCGACCATTCCGCGCTGGAGGTGTTCCGCAGCGAGCACCCTTGGTTGGAGTTTCCCGAGGCAATTTCCGAAGTCTGCGTCTATTTCGATGACAATGGCAGTCCGACGCGTCTCACGGCGCTCCAAACCGCCTCTGGCGGCGAAACCGTTCCTGCCAATGTCGATGCCTTCGGGGCCGACATCATTCTCAGCCTCATCCGCTACGCGCCGCAAGGGACGGCAAAGCACGAGGAATGTCCCGAGGAGCGCAAGATCTGGGCCCTGCTGGAGGAATTGCCGGTTGCCGACGGGTCAAGGCCGGTGGAGGCCGTCGAGGCCGAGCGCGCCGAGATGCTGCAGGATGCCTATGCGCTGATCCATGAGATTGCTCTTGGCAAGATCAAAGCCCTGCTGGAAAGCGCAAAGAGCCCGCGGGAGACGCAGCGTCTCACGCATGCGATCGACAGGCTGCCGGCGCGGCTCGAGAATGTCGATGACACGCATAAACCGCAGTTTCTGGAAATCGATCTCTGGCGCTTCGTGGCCGTCCTTCGCGATGAGTGGGCCATGCCTGCCGATTACGAGATTGCTTCGGGCGATGAGGGCGAAGGGCCGTCTCGTGAGATGATCGAGCAGGCCGAAACCACGGCGCTCTCGGGGCCTGTCATCCAGGCGCTGTTCGACCTCTCGCCGGTTGCCTTTTCGATCTCCAGCATTGGGCAGAAGAGCTCGCGCTATGTCCGGGTCAACCAGGCCTATCTCGATCTCGTCGGCAAGAGCTGGGACGAGATCGGCGGTAGCGAAATGGTGGCCTCCGGCGTCGTTTCCGGCAGCGAGGCGAGGGCTGAGCGGCTGATGCTGCTTGACCGCGATGGCGGCTATACCGGGCAGCGTGGTGAGATCCGCGACGGAGCCGGCAACATGATCCCGGTCGTCATTTCCGCCCGGCGTATCTCGGTCGCCGGGCAGCTCTATGATTTCGAGGTCCTGCAGCGCGCTTCGGGCGCCTGACCTCCAACTTCTGACCTCTGGGCTCAGGCCCGGCGGAACAGGGCCAGCGATCGTGCTTGCAGCTGGAAGGGCTTGCCTTCTTCCGCAATATCACCGCGTCGCTCGGTGTCGAAGGTCGTCAGTTCCAGTTGCCAATTGCCGCCTCCGGTTTCCGGCAGGACAAACTCGATGTCCTCGGCAACCGGGTTGAACAGCAGAAGTACTTCCGGCCAGGCGCCTTCTTCCGTTTCGAGATCCTGTCGCAGCAGCTTCAAGGCCAGCGGGTTGCCGTCGAGCCAGTGCTCTGCCTCCTGATGGCCGCCCTCGACATGATACCAGTCGATGATCATGCCATCGCGCCAGCTCTCACGACGCAACAGGGGCTGGGCCTTGCGCAAGGCGATCAGCCGTCGGCTGAACTCTCTCAGCTCTTCGCAGGCCGGCGGCAGGTCTTCCCAATGCAGCCAGCTGATCTCGCTGTCCTGGCAATAGCCGTTGTTGTTGCCCATCTGCGACCGGCCGAATTCGTCGCCGGCCAAGAGCATGGGGGTGCCATGCGAGAAGAACAGGGTGGCCAGGAAATTGCGCTTCTGCCGATCGCGGATTGCGTTGATCTCCGCATCGTCGGTCGGTCCTTCGTGGCCGTAATTGTGGCTGCGGTTGTGGTGGTGACCGTCGTTGTTGTCCTCGCCATTCGCCTCGTTGTGCTTTTGATCGTAGGAGACGAGGTCGTTGAGGGTGAAGCCGTCATGGGCCGTGATGAAGTTGACGCTGGCCCAGGGACGGCGGCCGCGAAGGTCATAGATATCACCGGAGCCAAGCAGCCGGGCGGCGAAGTCCTGAGAGGTGTTGTCCGCATTCAGCCAGTATTCGCGGGTGGAGTCACGATACTTGTCGTTCCACTCGGCCCAGCCCGGCGGGAAGCCGCCGACCTGGTAGCCGCCGGGGCCGATGTCCCAGGGCTCGCCGATCAGCTTGATCTTTGACAGCACGGGATCCTGTGTCACGGCGTCGAAGAAGCCGCCACGCTGGTCAAAGCCCTCCGGCTCGCGGCCGAGGATGGTGCCCAGGTCGAAGCGGAAACCGTCGACATGCATCTCTTCAGCCCAGTAGCGCAGGCTGTCCATCACCATCTGCAAAACGCGGGGATGCGAGGTGTTGACCGTGTTTCCCGTCCCGGTGTCGTTGATGTAGTAGCGGTGATTGTCGGGCAGTGTGCGGTAGTAGGAAAAGTTGTCGATGCCCTTGAAGGAAAGGGTCGGGCCGAGTTCGTTGCCTTCCGCCGTGTGGTTATAGACGACGTCCAGGATGACCTCGATGCCGGCATCGTGGAAGGCCCGCACCATGTCGCGGAAGCCGTGGAGACCCTTGGGGCCGTAATAGCGGCTCGCCGGCGAGAAGAAGCCGATGGTGTTGTAGCCCCAGAAGTTATGCAGCCCCTTGTCCATCAGGTGACTGTCGTCGGGGAAAGCATGCACCGGCAGGAGTTCGATGGAGGTGATGCCGAGGCTCTTCACATAGTCCACGGCCGCCTTGTGGCCGAGGCCTTCGAACGTGCCGCGCAGGTTTTCCGGGATTGCCGGATGGAGCTTGGTGAAGCCCTTCACATGCGTTTCGTAGACGATGGTCTCCGCCCAGGGGATCATCTTGAACCCGTTCGTCTCGCGGCTTTCCGCCGGATCGATGACGCGGCATTTGGGGGAGCAGTCCGCACTGTCGAGTGCGTTGAAGGAGAGATCCTTTTCCTCGGCGTCGAAGTCATAGCCGAAATGGGCCTTCGACCAGGCGAAGTCACCGACGATCTCTCGCGCATAGGGATCGAGCAGCAGCTTGTTCGGATTGAACCGATGACCGTTTTCCGGGTCGTACGGGCCGTGGACGCGGTAGCCGTAGAGTTGGCCCGGCTTCACGCCCGGCAAATAGCCATGCCAGACCTCATTCGTATATTCCGGCAATTCGACCCGTGCGATCTCGACACTCCCGCTCTCGTCGAAGAGGCAGAGCTCGACGCGTTCGGCATGGGCGGAAAACAATGCGAAATTCGTTCCCTCCCCATCAAAGCACGCGCCCAGTTTGTGCCACTCGCCCGGCGTGACATGAAAATGCGTGCTCTTGGCGTCCATCTGATCCTCTGATGTCTGGAGTTGCGCAGCTTAATCCGCAAGGCCCTGTCTTTGTTCCGCGCCGTGAGCGGCCAGGAACTTTCGTTTCTTTCGCCGGTTTGCTTGCGACACGACAGGCCCTGAAACACCAGAGGAGATGGCAATGCCAGCGAAGTCGAAAGCACAGCAAAAGGCAGCCGGTGCGGCCCTTGCGGCCAAGCGAGGGTACGCGAAGGTCTCCGATCTGAAAGGCGCGTCCCGCAGCATGGAAAAGAGCATGAGCGAGAAGGAACTCGAAGATCTCGCTTCCACGAAACGCAAGGGCAAACCCGAGCATGCGGACGATCGTTCATGAACGGGGCTGAATTCGAGAGGGATACCGCCCTCGTCACGGGGGCCGGGTCCGGAATTGGCAAAGGTGCTGCGCTGAGGCTCGCAAAAGGCGGCGCCTTTGTTGGCCTTCTGGGTCGCACGGAAGACGAGCTTGAAGAAACGCTTGCCGAGATCCGGGCCGGTGGCGGCGACGGCATGGTACTGGTCGCCGATGTCAGTCAGGCGGATCAGATGGCGGAGGCGGTCGGCCGTCTGATCGACGCACGAAAAGGTCTGCAGATCGTGGTTGCGAATGCCGGGATCAACGGGACATGGGCGCCTATCGACGACCTGAAGCCCGAGGAATTCGACAAGACGATCGCCATTAATCTGCGGGGCACCTATCTGACCCTGCACCATACGGTGCCATTCCTGAAGAAGACCGGCGGGTCGATCATCGTCATGTCCTCGATCAACGGGACACGGACCTTCACGACGCCCGGTGCCACCGCTTATTCGGCGACCAAGGCGGCACAGCTCGCCATGGTGCAGCAGCTGGCGCTTGAGCTGGGGCGCCACGGCATCCGCATCAATGCGATATGTCCCGGCGCCATCGAGACTGAGATCGACGACAACACGAATGTTCGTAAAAAGCGCCAGACGGAGGTGCCGGTCGAGTTTCCCGAAGGGGACATTCCTCTGACTGGCGGCGAATCCGGCACGATTGAGGATATCGCCGATGTCGTGGCCTTCCTTGCTTCCGATGCCTCAAGGCATGTGACGGGAACCCCGATCTGGGTTGACGGCGGCCAGAGCCTGCTTCGATAGCGACTACTCGTTCTCGTCAGGTTTCTCTGGCAGCTTGTTCTCGATTACCCGAAGGAGCCAGAGAACAGAGAGGGCAAAGCCCGTGGCAATGAGGCCGATTTGCCAGAAGCCCAGACCACAGGACAAGCCAATGGCGCCGGCGAACCACAAGCCGGCGCCCGTCGTCAGGCCATGCACTTCGCCTTTCGCATAGACGATCATGCCTGCCGCCAAAAAGGCGACGCCCGCTGTCACCGCTTCGATCAGGCGGATCGGGTCGAGCCTGACTTCGTTCTCGTTGAAGGCATTGTGGTGCGCGATTTCGATTGTGAGGATGGCAACGATCGCCGCCGAAAGACAAACGAGGATGTGCGTCCTCAAGCCCGCAGCATGGCTCTTCCACTCTCGTTCGACCCCGATCGCCGCCCCGCAGGCCATGGCGATCAGCAGTCGAACGATAATGGCAGACAGCTCCAGAAAAGTCGCCGAGCCAAAGCTGTTCAATTCGGCGGGCATGTCGTTACCGTAAAGCCGATGCGGCTTTGTTAGTGCTTCTGTTCACCGATGGTCGAGGTATAGGTCGCCGAGACAGGGTCGCTGGCAGGATAGGTGTCCTCCAGTCCCTCCTGCAGAGCAGAGCCGTTGCGCTCGTCGACCTTGCGCTCCTGCTGCTCCTGACGAAGGCTTTCAACGGCAGCGCTCGGCTCCTTGTCGGCAGTCTCGTCATCGTCAGCCTGATCGGAAAGACCAAAGCGGCTCGCCTGGAGCAGCAGGACCTGCGCCTTCTGGACCGCGTTGTCCCGCGTCAGGCCGCCGTTTTCCGTCTCGGCCATGTGAACCGAAACCTTTTCTCCGCCGTCGCCGAGAAACTCGACGATGAAGGCCGTGTGAGGCTGCGGGCTTTCAATGATTTCCGTTCCAATGATCTGCATGTGTGATCTCCGTTGTTCTGCGGAGTGAAAACGCAGGGCTTTGCATGGATGTTCCAAGGTGGGCTCGGGTTCCATCCATGCAGCGCAACATCGGAACGAAACTACGCGTTAAGTCTATGTTTACCATATCGTTTAGCAATTTAAGAAAAACTGAACAAAGCGCGGTTGAAGACGTTGTGGTGGCAAAAGGAGAACGAAGATGAGACCAGGACAGGCTTTAGCGATCGACACGATCCTCATCGTCGAGGACGACGTCTTCATTTCTATGGACGCTGCAGACGCCGTCGCACGCGCTGGTGTGAATGTCATCACGACCGAGAGTGTGCGCGATGCCCTGGAGATCCTCGACACCGAGCATATCTCCGGCGCAATCCTTGATTTTCAGGTGCGGGATGGCGCAGTCACACCGATCGTCCAGCGCTTGAGGCGCAACGGGATCCCGTTCCGCATCGTTTCGGGCTCGGCCATAAAGGAAATCGAAGAGAACGGCATTCCTCAGGAACTCTGCGCGTCGAAGCCCGCCGATTACCGGCAGGTGCTGGTCTCGCTGATGAAAGACGTCCCCTCGTCAGGATCCCATAGCCGCCACTGAAGGCGGCTGCCTAACTGCGCTTTGCCATCAGGCGTTCGAGGGTGCGTTCCACGACATCCACCATGACCATGGTCTGATGGTCGACCTCGATGTTGATTGCATCGCCCACCCTGTAGCGCGGAAAGGTCGTCTGGCGCAGCGTCTCGGGAATGAGGTTGATGGTGAAGGTGTCACCTTCGGCCTCCGCGACCGTCAGGCTCGCGCCGTTCACGGCCAGATAGCCGCGCTTGAACACGTATTTGGCCCACTCTTCCGGCACGCGGAAGCGTATGAACGCTCCAGGCATTTCCATCTTCGCGGCGACGAGCTCGGCCGTGGTCGCGATATGGCCGGCGATGTTGTGGCCGCCATTCTCATCCGTCGGCTTGGCCGAGCGCTCGATGTTGACGCCGTGACCTGTCTGAAGAGTTCCGAGATTGGTCCGCTCCAAGGTTGCGTCCATGGCATCGAAGGTGACCGTGTTACCGTCGATCGTCGTGACGGAAAGGCACACGCCTTCGACTGAAACGCTGGCTCCGATCTGAAGGTCTGCCATCAGCCGTTCCGGCATTTCAATGAAGAAGGTGGTGTAGCCGTCGTGGCGCACAACAGATTTGACAGGGGCGACGGTCTGGACGATGCCGGTATACATGACTGCTGGTTTTCCTTCGAGAGATGCGCAGCGAAGGTAATGTCTCAATCGCCAAAGACAATCCCTGTCGAGCCGACCGCACTGTTCACCTTGGACGCTCCCTGTGGAACGTCAGTTGTCCATCGCGGTTGAGGGGCTGCGCCTTTTGACCGGCTTGCGGCTACCGCCCCTGGCGTCCTAGATCTGTCGCATCCGTATTGCAGTATCCTGTTTCTTCCTCAGTGGTGGCCAGATTCATGCCCAAAATCCTTTGCCTTGCCCTCAACCCTGCAATCGACATCTCCAGCGATGCAGAGGTGGTGCGACACACGCACAAGACACGCACCCACAATCAGCAGCAGTTTCCGGGCGGCGGCGGGATCAATGTGGCCCGGGTCATCGTCACGCTCGGCGGGACCTGTGAACTGATGTTCCTGTCGGGAGGGGCAACCGGGGAATTGCTGGAAGCCATGCTGAAGCCTCTGCCAATCGTGGAGCGGGCGTTCACGATCCACGATCCTGTCCGGGTCGCTTTTGCGGTCCACGAAACCTCCACCAACCTCGAATATCGTTTCGTGCCAGAAGGCCCCCTGGTGAGCGACGCGGAACTCGCTCCCGTATTCGAGGCGATCGAGACGAGCGAGGCAGATTACGTGGTCGCCAGCGGGAGCCTGCCCCGAGGCGCACCCGATGATACCTATGTCCGTTTGGCGGAAATCGTTGCGAAAGCGGGTGCACGCTTCGTGCTCGACACATCCGGCGCTCCGCTCGCAGAGGCCTTGTCCAAATCCAAGATGTTCCTGGTCAAGCCGAGCCTGGGCGAGTTCGAGGCGTTTCTCGGACGCAAGTTGAGCCACGACGAAGTCGGTGCGGCGGCGCAAGCCTATGCCCGGAGCGGGGCTGCCCGGTATATCGCTGTTACCCTTGGCGGCGATGGAGCCGTTCTTGCCTCGGCCGACCAGATCATTCGTCTCCCTGCCATCGAAGTGCCGGTCAATTCGGCGACAGGTGCAGGCGATAGCTTCGTAGCTGGCATGGTCTGGTCGCTTGCGCAAGGAAACACGATCGAAGACGCTTTCCTCTTCGGTCAGGCCGCGGGTGCGGCCACCGTCATGACGGCCGGTACAGAACTTTGCCGGAGGCAGGACGTCAACGATCTCTTCGAGCGGGCGCGTGCCGCGGTTTAAGCTCTGGCTGATGGTCACGGTTGCGGGAAAACCGCGCGCCGGTTGTTTTATTACTTGTCACAGATAATCAAGTTTATTATGGGGAAGGCAGCGTAGGGGCGTGCTCGTTGCGCCCGTTTTCATCATCATTTTACAAGGAGCTCCCAATGTCGCTCATCCATTCGGGACCCTCGCTCAAGCGATTTGTGCTTCTGCTTTCTCTCGTTGCGGCAGCATCCACCGCAACGGCTCAACAGACCGCTCCAGCTGGAACAGAGCCTCGTGTGGTTCTGCCGGAGGCTGCGCCTTCCCAGTCGGCCGCGCCCGTTCAGGCGCCCGCTGCCGCGACCCAGCCCGAGAGTTCAACCGGCGAGCCCGCCGCACCTGCAGTGCCGCCGGTCGCTCCCGCAGAGCCCTCTCAACCGGTTGCGGCCACGCAGCCCGCTCCAACCGCAGCTCAACCGTCTTCGTCCGATGCAGCGCCCGTCGAGGCGTCTAATCCCGATCCTGCGCCGGCCGAGCCCTCCGCTACGCCGGTTGTTGACGAAACGGCCGCTCCGGCAGCGCAGGACGTGTCTGCGGCAGAGACCGCGATCATGCCGCATGACCTCTCGCCCGAAGGCATGTTCATGGCGGCAGACTGGGTCGTGAAGTCGGTCATGATCCTGCTCGCGCTGGCCTCCGTGCTCACCTGGACCGTGTGGCTCGCCAAGTCGCTGCAGCTCTTCGGTGCCCGTGCCCGGGCAAAGCGCGGGCTGAAGGCCGTGGGTCAGGCCCGACAGCTGAGCGATGCGCTGAAGGCACTCGAAAAGCGTGGTGGCGTGGTGGCGACCATGGTGCGCGCCGCGCAGCATGAAATGAGCCTCTCGGATGCCGCGATCGATCAGGTCGGCGGCGATGGCGTGAAGGAGCGTGTGGCCTCGGCCCTGTCGCGCATCGAGGCGCGCGCGGGCCGGCAGATGTCGAACGGAACAGGTCTTCTGGCGAGCATCGGCTCGACGGCGCCCTTTGTCGGCCTGTTCGGCACCGTCTGGGGCATCATGAACTCCTTCATCGGTATTGCCGAGACGCAGACGACCAATCTTGCCGTTGTGGCACCCGGCATCGCCGAGGCGCTTCTTGCGACCGCGATCGGTCTCGTTGCCGCCATTCCGGCCGTCATCATCTACAACGTCTTCGCCCGTTCCGTTACGGGCTACCGCCAGCTGCTTGCCGATGCCGGTGCCGGCATCGAGCGTCTGGTGAGCCGCGACCTCGATTTCCGCAAGAGCGCGCGGATTGCCCAGGCGGCCAAGGCCATGGCAATGGCGGCGGAGTGATCTGATGGCCGGCGGTATCAGAGAAAACAATTCGGGCGACGATCTGGCCGAGAACCACGAGATCAACGTGACGCCGTTCATCGACGTCATGCTGGTGCTGCTCATCATCTTCATGGTTGCAGCGCCGCTCTCGACGGTCGACGTGAATGTCGATCTTCCGGCCTCCACCGCAAAGCCTGCACAGCGGCCGGATGAGCCGGTCTATGTGACGCTGAAGGAAGACATGAGCCTTTCGCTCGGCAACGACGCCGTGGCCCGTGATGTGCTCGGCCCTTCGCTTGATCGGATGACGGAAGGCAACAAGGACGCACGCATCTTCCTGCGCGCGGATAAGACGGTCGATTACGGACAGTTCATGGAGGTCATGAACCTCCTTCGGGATGCGGGTTACCTGAAGATCGCGCTCGTCGGGCTCGAATCCGTGCCGGCCGCAGCACCGCCGCAGGCAGAGCCGTCGACAGGAACGGAGACGGTGCCATGATCGAGCCCCGCTCCACGAAGCGTGTCGTCGGCGAGGGGCTGTTGTGGACGACAGCCGGCCTCCTGATCGCGACCGCGCATGCGGGAGCGGTGGCAGTTCTCCTGCGCGAACCGGACATTGTGGTTGCCGATAGCGGACCGCCGCCTGCGATCATGATCGAACTGGCGCCCGAACCAGAAGCCGTCAACACGGAAGAGAATGAAATCTCCACGGAGCAGGTGGACGCCGAAGAGGTGAAGACCGCCACCAGCGAGCCCTTGCCCGAACCCATCCCGGAACCGGTGGAGCAGCCTCTGCCCGAACCGCCTCCGCCAGAGCCTGAGCCCGAACCGGAAGTGGCCGAAGCTCTGCCGGAGCCGCCCCCGGTGGTCGAGCCTGAACCGCTGCCGGAGCCCGAACCGGAGATCGATCCGATCGAGCAGATGGTTATGGCGGAGCTCGAAAATGTCGAGGTTCCGATCCCGATGATGCGGCCGCCTCCGCCCAAGCGTGAGGTGGAGAAGAAAGAACCCGCGCCCAAGAAAGTCGCCAAGAAACAGGTTCAGCCGCCGGCGTCTCAGGCAGCGCGCACTGCAAAAGCCGAGGTGGCCCAGTCGAACCGCAATGCTGCTGCGGCGACGGCGAATGGCGCCGGACGCAGCGTCTCGCCGGCCAAGTGGCAGTCGCGGCTGATGTCGCATCTGGAGCGCCGCAAACGCTATCCGAGTGCATCACGTAGCAATCGCGAGGAGGGAACCGTCTATGTCCGGTTCCGGATCGACGATTCCGGCAATGTACTGTCGGTCTCTCTGTCCAGGTCGTCCGGTTATCCGACCCTCGACAGCGCGGTGCTCGATATGGTCCGCGCTGCATCCCCGGTTCCGGCCCCGCCGGCCGGCGTGAACAAGACCATCACCGCTCCGGTGCGCTTCAACCTTCGCTAAGTCGCGGGTGCCGAAAAAGATGAAGGCCGGCGAGGTTATCGCCGGCCTTTTGTTCATTCACTCGATGTCGAACTTGACACCCTGGGCGAGGGGCAGGGTCCTGCCGTAGTTCACGGTGTTGGTCTGGCGGCGCATATAGGCCTTCCAGCTGTCGGAGCCGGACTCACGGCCGCCGCCGGTTTCCTTCTCGCCACCGAAAGCGCCACCGATTTCGGCACCCGAGGGGCCGATATTGACGTTGGCAATGCCGCAATCCGAACCACGGTCGGAGACGAAGGCTTCCGCCTCGCGGATGTCATTGGTGAAGATCGATGAGGAGAGGCCCTGCGGCACATCGTTGTTCAGCGCCAGAGCGTCATCGAAGTTGGCATACTTGATGACATAGAGGATGGGCGCGAAGGTTTCCTCGACGACCGGGCCGCACTGTTCGGGCATCTCGACGAGAGCCGGACGGACGTAATAGGCCTCAGCGGACTCATCGGCGCGCACGCGGTCGCCGCCGTGCACCTTGCCGCCATTGGCCTTTGCGGCTTCGAGCGCGTGCTGCATGCGGTCGAAGGAGCCTTTGTCGATCAGCGGACCGATCAGGTTGCCTGCTTCCAGCGGGTTGCCAATGGTGACGGAGCCATAGGCCTTGATCAGGCGCGGGACGAGCGTGTCGTAGACGCTTTCATGCACGAAGAGACGGCGCAGTGTCGTGCAGCGCTGGCCGGCGGTGCCCATGGCGGCGAAGGCGACGCCACGCAGGGTTAGATCGAGATCGGCGGTCGGGCCGACGATTGCGGCATTGTTGCCGCCGAGTTCGAGGATCGAGCGGCCAAAGCGGGCCGCGACGCGCGGGCCGACGGCACGGCCCATGGCGGTCGAGCCTGTTGCCGAGATCAGCGGGACCTTCGGGTGGTCGACGAGGATTTCGCCGATGTCACGGCCGCCGATCAGCAGCGTCGAGAGATTGGCAGGCGCCTTGCCGCCTTGCGCGTTGTAGCGCTTCACGGCCTTTTCGAAGATCGCCTGGGTGGCGATGGCGGTGAGCGGGGTCTTTTCCGAGGGTTTCCAGATCGTCGAATTGCCGCAGACAAGTGCGAGAGCCGCATTCCAGGACCAGACGGCGACGGGGAAGTTGAAGGCCGAGATGATGCCTGTCACGCCGAGCGGATGCCAGGTTTCCATCATGCGGTGTTCGGCGCGTTCGGTCGCGATCGTCAGACCGTAGAGCTGGCGCGACAGGCCGACGGCGAAATCGCAGATGTCGATCATTTCCTGGACTTCGCCCAGGCCTTCCGAGGTGATCTTGCCGACTTCGATGGAGACGAGGCGGCCGAGCTCGGTCTTGGCCGCGCGCAGCTCTTCGCCGAGCAGGCGGATCAGTTCGCCGCGCTGCGGGGCGGGCACGAGGCGCCATTCGAGGAAGGCCTTGTGGGCTGCATCGATCGCCTTGCGGGTGTCGTCTGCGGAGATCTCTGCGACCGCTGCGATGGTTTCGCCATTGATCGGCGAGCGAACCGAAAGCGTGCCGCCGGTCAGAGCCTTGGCATCCACGCCGAAGCTTGCCATCAGCGAGGCCGTTTCGGCGGAAAATTTGAGAGTGGCGAGGGTCATGATGGTCCTTCCCGTCAGGTCTACCTGGTTCTTGTTCGTTTAAAATCGTGCGCCGGCCAGATGCGCCACCTGGGCGCCCGCCTCGTACCATGCTTCCTTCAAAGTGCGGAAGGCCGGTGTTTGTGGATCGGTGAGCGGCAGGGGCAGCTCATCCTCGGAGAGCTGGCCAAGGATATGGTGTGCAATTGTCTTGCCGAAGACCGTACCCGGCGAGATGCCGCGACCGTTGTAGCCGGAGAAGCCAATGACGCCGGGCGCAAACTTGTGGAAGCGCGGCAGCGCATTGGTCGTCATGCCGATCTGGCCGTACCATTCGCTTTCGAAGGCGATGTCACCGATCTGCGGGAAGATCGCCTTCAAGGCACGCTGTGCCCAGGCGCGGTGAATGGTGAGGCCTGTGCCGCGCAGGGCGCCGACACTGCCGAAGACCATACGACCGGCCTTGTCCATGCGGAAGGAGGACAACACTTCCTTCGTATCCCAGCAGCCCTGGCGCTCCGTCAGGATCGACTTACGCAAATTATCGCTCAAGGGAACGGTCGCAAAATTGAAATAGGGCAGATGCACCTGTTCCTCGCGCACAGCGGCAAAGGGACCGTTGCTATAAGCGTCGGTTGCCACGACGATCCACTGCGCATCGACGCTGCCTTCGGAGGTCCTGACCTGCCAGCCGTCTGCCATCCTGGCATAGCTTTCGACCGGGCTTGCCGTATGCAGTGTCGCGCCTGCCTTGATCGCGGCCTGGGCAAGGCCGCGTGCATAGGCGAGTGGTTGCAAGGTGCCGGCCCGGCGATCGAGAAGCGAGCCCTGATAGGCTCGGGTGCCAATCTTCTGTTCGGTTTCCGCTTCATCGAGCAGTTCCACCGGCGCGCCGCGCCGTTGCCACTGTTCGGCACGGGCCTCGATTTCCTTCCGGCCTGTGGAGCCCACGGCGCAGTGTAGCGTGCCCTGGCGTTCGAGCTCGCATTCGATGCCGTGCCGATCAATCAGCTCCATGACCACGCGTGGTCCGTTGCCGAGCAGGTCGAGCAGCCGCTCGCCATAGACGGGGCCGAGCTCGCCTGGGAGATCATCCGGCATGACCCACATGCCGGCATTGATCAGGCCGACGTTCCGGCCGGCGCCGCCGAAGCCGATCTCTTTGGCTTCGAGAAGGATAACACTGGTGCCCGCTTCGGCCAGATGCAGCGCGGCGGAAAGGCCTGTATAGCCTCCACCGACAATGACGACGTCGGCCTTTGCCGCGCCTTTGAGCGGGGTCGTCTGCGGGGCGGCAGGGGCCGTCTTTTCCCATAGACCGTGGGAGCGAGGATCGTTGAGCATGGCGTGGCCCCGGATGCATGGTGCGGGGCCAGGAGTTCGGGTGGGTCTGTCCCCCGATGTCATTCCTCCCCGTACAGTCTTGTGATTTCTAGAAGAGCGTTCTACGCCATTCCAGCGATAAATTCTCAAGAGATCATTCCGAAAAGGCATGACCATGCTACCGGCGCGCCGCTTTCTTCCGTCGCTTTCTCTGCTCAGCGCCTTCGAGGCTGCCGCACGGACGGGGAGCATCACCGCCGCTGCCCGCGAGCTCGATCTCACGCAAAGTGCGGTCAGCCGTCAGATCAAGGCCCTGGAGAGCCAGCTCGGTGTCGAACTCTTTCTCAGGGAGCGACAGACGATCCGGCTGACGGTCGCTGGCGACAGCTATGCCCGTGAGATCCGGGAGGCCCTGCGGCGGATCTCCAGCGCTTCGCTCAACCTTCGCGCCAATCCCCATGGAGGCACCCTCAACCTTGCCATCCTGCCAACCTTCGGCGCGCGGTGGCTCGCGCCGCGTCTCGGCCAGTTCCTCGCTGCCAATCCCGGCATCACGATCAATCTGGTGACCCGTCTGTCACCCTTCGATTTCCGTCTGGATTCCATCGATGCCGCCATACATTTCGGGGACGCGGTCTGGCCTGGCGCGGAACTGACCTTGTTGATGCAGGAACAGACGGTGCCGGCCTGCAGCCCGGAATTCAAGCAGACGCACGGGATAGAGCAGCCCGCCGATCTCATCAAAGTGCCGCTTCTGCACCTGACGACACGGCCCGACGCCTGGGAGCGTTGGTTTTCCGAAACCGGCGTTGCATTCGACAGCCTGCACGGCATGCTCTTCGACCAGTTCGCGACGGCGTCACAGGCGGCAATCGGTGGATTGGGGGTGGCTTTGTTGCCGACATTCCTGATCCAGGACGAGCTGAAGCGTGGTGAACTTGTGCCCGCCGTCGACCGACCGATGCAAAGCGCGCAGCGCTACTACCTTGCCTTCCCGCGAGAGCGGGCAGCCTATCCGCCACTCGTTGCCTTCCGGGACTGGATCGTCAGAGAGTTATCCAAAGCCTGATCTCATCAGGCGGCGCTTGCCGCCGCGGCAATCCAGACTGCAAAGAGGAGATGCGTCAGGTGATGAAGGGTCTGGTCGACCCCGAAGAGCCACCAGTAGGCCGCCTGGTCGACCTTGAAGTGATGGCGCTGCTGGATCATCGTCTTGCAACGATCGATCGCTCCATGGACGACGAAATCGACCAAAGCCAGCCAGATGAGCGAGGGGGCCATCAGGGATGCGATCAGCAGGGTCCCCGCCGCGTGCACGCCGACATGGGCGAGAAGCGGTTTTGCCCAGCCGTGAGGGCGCTCCTTGCCTTGTGCCATCCAGCTGGTCTGGAGAAGGAAATCTGCAAGCAGATGCTTCACGATGAACAGAGCGACGGCCCAGATCAGCAAATGACTGGAGATTTGCTCCGGTATTGTCGGCATGGATATTCCTTCGGCTACCTTCTGTGTCCGAAGATAGACCACTCTTCAAAACGCTGTGAAGCTGCCATTTAGTTTACCCAGATTTGGGCTTTGCGCTTTCTTTACGCAAAATGCGTTTTTGGGAGGTGCCCGTTAGGCTCGTGGTCATTCTTGTGCCGAGGGTCACCAGCCGTCCGAAAGCACCTTTTCCAGCATCTCGACGAAGAAATCGGCGCTTTCTCGAGCAACGCAGAGCGGCGGCTTTATTTTCAAAACATTAAGATGGTCGCCCGTCGGTTGCATGATGACGCCAAGATCGAGCAGCCGGTCGCAGATCGCAGCCGTTTCCTCTGTCGCCGGCTCCAGCGTGTCCCGGTCGCGGACGAATTCCAGACCCAGATACAAACCCATGCCGTGGACGGCGCCGACAATCGGGAAGCGCTGGCCGAGCGCTTCGAGGCGAGCTTTCAGGTGGTCGCCGACATCGCGGGCGTTTTGTTGCAGGTTCTCGTCGCGCATGATGTCCAGCACCGTCATGCCGACGACGCAGCTGACAGGGCTGCCACCGGAGGAGGAGAAGAAGTAGCCTTCCTTTTCCAGACTGTCGGCGATCTCTCGTCGCGTGATCACAGCACCGAGTGGCTGTCCGTTGCCCATGCCCTTGGCGACGGTGATGACATCAGGCACGACGCCCTGCTGCTCGAACCCCCAGAAGTGATGGCCAAGCCGGCCATAGCCGACCTGAACCTCGTCGGCGATGCAAAGGCCGCCATGCTGGCGCACCAGCTCATAAACCTGGCTCAGATAATTTGGTGGTAGGGGTATTCCGCCAGCATTGCCGTAAACGCTCTCGGCGATGAACCCACCCAGATGGCCACCCTGTTTCTCTATCTCGGCGATTTTCTCCGCCACCGCTTCGACATAGGCGGCCGTGGAACCTTCGCCACGATGTTTACCGCGATAGGTATTGGGAGAAAGCACCGGATGGACCCAATCCGGCCGGGTCTCCAGAGCGCGCGGGTTATCCGCGATAGAGGTGGAGACGGCGTCGCTCGCCACTGTCCAGCCGTGATAGGCTTCGAGCAGGCTCAGAATGTTGCGGTGGCCGCTATGAGCCCAGGCGAGGCGGAGTGCGAGATCCACGGCCTCGGAACCGGAGTTTACGAGAAAGACCGTGTCGAGGCCGTCCGGCGCAAGCGAGGCGAGACGCTCGGAAAACTCGGCGACAGCGGCGTAGTGGAAGCGCGAATTGGTGTTGAGCATGGCCCACTGCCGGCCGACGGCGTCCGCGAGCCGCGGATGGCCGTGGCCGAGGATCGTGACATTGTTGACCATGTCGAGGTAGGCGCGGCCATTGACGTCGAAGAGATGTTCCTTCCAGCCGCGTTCGATCTGCGGAGGCTCGCTGTAATAGTTCTTCTGTGGCTTGGCGAAGTTCTTGCGGCGTCTGTCGAGCAGTTCCTGGCTCACCGGAGCGGGCGCATCCACACCCACGCCAAGCAGGCGGGAGGGGGAAGGGCAGATGCGGCTCCAGATGGCACTTTGCTGTGGTTTGGCAAAGAGCGGCGGAACGAGGTCCGGATCCCGGCACAGCTGGATGCGCAGACCGCCCACGCCACCGGCCGCGCCGGCAACCGCACCGATCGGGTCGCCAGCCTTCACACTTGCGCCGTCTTCGAGGCTGCAATCGATGCCATCGAGATGCAGAGAAACTTCGGGAGAGGACAGGATCAGGTGATGGCCGTCCAGCACGATCGTCGCGTCGAAGGGGGCGAAAGCCTCGGTGCCACCGGGCAAGCAGACGTCGATATGCAGCGCAAAGGTTGCCGGTGGCGTCGGGGACAGAGGCTTGGTGTAGGAAAGACGGTATTCGCCGTATCGTGTCGAGGCGACACCGGTCTCCATCGCGGCCCGCGCCAGCAGCTTCCAGTCGATTTCCTGATCAGCCCAGCTATCACGCGGAAGGTCGGGGCTCGTCACCGTGAGATCGGTCAGTCGGACATCGGCCGGCTGCAGCGCGGGGAGAAGCGGGTGAACGATCGTGACCTCGGGTTCGTCGGGAAGCGCGCTTGCTGCTTCGAGGATCGCCGCCTCCATCAACGGGTAGGGTGCCGAGGTCGCGACTTCGAAGATGGTGCGTTCGTGCTCGATATTGCCGAGCACATAGTCGTTATCGGGATCGATCGACAGCTGTTGCTCGCTGCTGGCCACCAGAACGCCCGCCCGTGCCACGATAAGTGGCCATAGAGCCTTGAGCTCGGCTTCATTCAGCGGGTAGCGGGCGTGAAATGCCTTGATGGCCGGCAGGATAAAGAAGGGATCGCCGTCGGCATGATGGAGCAGGGCGGCGCAGGTGACGGCAAGGTCGGCCACCAGCCAGCCGTAAAGCACGTCACCGAAGTCGATCACGCCATCCGGTGTCAGACGGCCGCTCGCGTCCGGTGTCGCAACAACATTGTCGTCGGTGATGTCGTGGTGGATCGGCTGGATACGGAGTTCGGAGGCGAGCGGCTGCAGGCGCTTCACCGCCATGATCATGGCCTTGGCGATCCTGTCCCGCTGCTTCTGGTCGGTCACCGATTTCAAAAGATGGAGCGCGACGGGGCCGGCGCGGCGCAGATCCCATTGCAGCTCGCGGTCCAGACCCTCATGGCGAAACTCCTTCAGCCCGGTGGCGACACGCGCGACCACGTCGCCGAAGGCTGCCACGACCTCTGGTGAGAGGTATTTCTGCCGCGTCAGGGGCTGGCCGTCGAGAAACGACAGGAGCCTGACCCAGTAGTATTCGCCGTTGATCTCGATCTGCGGAATGAACTCGCCCGTGAGAGCGGCAACCGGTTCCGGTATCCGCAGACCGATATCGAGTGCCCGCAGATGGTCCATCGCCCGGTTCTGCGCATCCAGTTCATGCTGGGGATATTCCGCCCGCATGACCTTCAGAACGAGGCGCTCGTCGCCTGTGTCGATGAGGAAGTTGCGATCCTGCTGGCTGCCGAGTTCCTGGATCTCGCCACTGAAGCCATAGAAGTCATTGAAGATGATCCTGGCATCGGCCAGCGAAACGTTCGGACGCGGCAGTTCAGTGCGCTGGAGCAGAGCCGAGTCGGCCATACGTTTCCTCCCTGGGGAATCATGACGGGAGATTAGCAGAGCGTGGTTTTGCGTCTATCCCGGAGAAATCGGGCCTGAAACGAGAAAGGGCGCCGCTCCGGCGCCCTTTGCCCTGATTAACCCATGCGCTCCGAGGCATAGGAGCCCGGGCTTGCCGGGAAGACGACAGTCCGGTTGCCATTGATGAAGGTCCGGTGGTGAATATGCGCGTGGATCGCGCGCGCCAGCACCTGGCTTTCGACATCGCGCCCGATCGAGACATAGTCTTCTGCCGACTGCGCATGCGTGATGCGGGCGACATCCTGTTCGATGATCGGACCTTCATCGAGGTCGGCGGTCACGTAATGGGCGGTCGCGCCGATCAGCTTCACGCCACGCTCGAAGGCCTGCTTGTAGGGGTTGGCACCCTTGAAGCTCGGCAGGAAGGAGTGGTGGATATTGATGATCTTGCCCGACATCTTGCGGCACATATCGTCGGAGAGAACCTGCATGTAGCGGGCGAGGACGATAAGCTCGGTGCCGGTCTGCTCGACCAGATCCATGATCCGAGCTTCGGCTTCCGGCTTGTTCTCCTTGGTCACCTTGATGTGGTGGAAGGGGATGTCGTGGTTCACGACGACCTTTTGATAGTCGAAGTGGTTGGAGACGACGCCGACGATGTCGATCGGGAGCGCACCGATCTTCCAGCGATAGAGCAGGTCGTTCAGGCAGTGGCCGAAACGCGACACCATCAGCAGCACCTTCATGCGCTGGGCGGCGTCGTAGAGGTTCCAGTTCATGCCGAACTTCTCGGCGACGGCCACGAAGCCCTTTTCGAGTTTGGCTTGCGCCGCACCTTCCTCCGAGATGAAGGACACTCGCATGAAGAACTGTCCGGTATGCAGATCGTCGAACTGGGAACTATCGACGATGTTGCAGCCCTGCTCGGCAAGGTAACCCGAGATCGCCGCTACAATGCCGCGAGTGGACTGGCAGGATACGGTCAATACATAGCTCGTCATCGGTTCTCTCATCTCCTCGGCATGGCAGGGCGCCGTGTCTCTATCGCATGTCCGTCACGATCGGAAGCGTGCAACATCGCAGATTGTTATCGTCCTCCAAAGGTGGGCTTTGTTCGCCGCCGCGAGCTCCCTGCCTTTGCGATGGCCAGAGATTAGGGCAGGAAAAGCAAAACCTCGTTCCCATTGCGCCTTTCAAAGACGCATCTTCGCCGTCGTCGTGATCACGATGCATAAAACCGCTATCCATCCCTGAACTGGCCCATTGACCTTTGCAGAGCCGGCAATAACCTGCGCCAACCCTAGGCCTCGTTACGAGATGCAGATGAGATCCTCCATGACGCGCACCGCCCGCAAAGGCATGATCCTTCCTCTCGTTCGTGCGTGCGGCCTGGCTTTGACGCTGTTGGCAACGACGTCGCAGGCCGTGCTTGCGTCCGGGACCTGTCTGCGAGGCATCAATCTCGCGGGTGCCGAGTTCGGCGAGGAGGATGGCGTCTTCGGGACGGCCTATATCTATCCCTCCGACGAGACCATCCGCTATTTCGCCGACAAGGGCTTCAACTCGGTTCGCTTGCCCTTTTCCTGGTCGCGCCTGCAGACCTCTCTCAACGCCGACTTCGATGCGGCTGAATTCGAGCGGCTGAAGGATACGGTGCGTCGACTGCGGGAGGCGGGGCAGATCGTTGTTCTCGATCCTCACAACTATGCCCGCTACCGCGGCGAGTTGATCGGCTCGGAAGCCGTGCCTTACGAAGCCTTTGCCGATTTCTGGAGCAAGCTCAGCCTCGCATTCGGCAATCAGGACGGCATCGTGTTCGGATTGATGAACGAGCCGCACACAATGCCGACGGAGCAGTGGCTGAAAGGTGCCAATGTCGCGATCGCTGCCATCCGGTCCACGGGTGCGCGCGACCTGATCCTCGTGCCCGGAAACTCCTGGTCGGGAGCACATAGCTGGATGGGCGAGGACTATGGTGGCGCCAATGGCGTTGTCATGCTCGGCGTGAAGGATCCGCTCGACCATTATGCGTTCGAGGTTCACCAGTATCTGGACGACGACTTCTCCGGGACCAAGGACAATTGCAGCCGGGCCGAGGATGCCATCGCCGCAATCGAGAACTACACGCAGTGGCTCCGAGACAATGGCAAGCGCGGCTACCTGGGCGAGTTCGGCGTGCCGAAGGATGAAGCCTGCGTTCAGGCTCTCAGTCGCATGGTCGATACCGTCGAACGGGGGCGGGATGTGTGGATCGGATGGGCCTATTGGGCGGCAGGAGACTGGTGGCCTGCCGAGGAGGCATTGAACATCCAGCCGACGGATGCTGGCGATCGTCCGCAGCTGCAGGGACTGTCACGGGCGCTTTCCGATTTTTCGCCGCAAGCCATGACCTGTCCCTCCCTGAGCGGAGGCGGTTGAGGCCGCCAGCCGACCGGCACTGCTGCGCACACCTGACCTTAACGGTTTTCCGTTAGGCAGGGCGCATGACATGGACCGGATATAGCCAAGACGAAGGTGCTGCATGGGGAGCATGACTGGCTCGCGACCGAGCGGCTCGACAGGCTCTGGCGGAAGCCCACGCATCGTGCAGATCGTGCGCCAGTATGCGCCGGGCCGGGGTGGTCTTGAGGATGTGGTCTCCAACTTGAGCCGCTCGCTGGTCGAGCGCGGCGTGAAGGTGAGGGTCATTACCCTCGATCGCCTGTTTCGGGAGCTCGGTATAGCCCTGCCGGCTCACGAAGTTATGGACGGCGTCGAGGTGGTCCGCATTCCCTGGCGCGGCAGCAGCCGGTATCCCGTGGCGCCCCAGGTCTTCCGTCATATCGCCGATGCCGACCTCGTGCATGTGCACGGCATCGACTTCTTCTACGATGCGCTCGCCTGGGCTCGCCCGTTTCACCGCAAGCCTTTGGTTGCCACAACGCATGGTGGGTTCTTCCACACGAAGAACCATGCGGCGATCAAGAAGCTCTGGTTCGGGACCGCGACCCGCGCCTCGGCTCTGGCTTATGACGCGATCATCTGCTGCAGTCAGCCGGATCTGCGGATGTTCGAGCCGATCGCCGGCAAGAAGGCGCGGCTGATCGAGAACGGCGTCGATATCGGCAAATTTGCCGGGCTTGCGAGCGAAACACCGGTTCGCCGCATGGTGACCATCGGTCGGTTTTCGGTGAACAAGCGGCTCGATCGGCTCGTCGCCGCCATGCGTGCTTTGAAGGCTCAGGCGAGCGGCTGGCATCTCGATATCATCGGTTCCCCCTCCGATCAGACGGAAACGGAGCTCCGTGCCGCGATCGCAGCCCAAGACCTCGGCAAGGAGATCGACCTGCATGTCGGAGTGAGCAATGACCGAGTCCGCGAGATTTTCGCCAACACATCCTTGTTTGTCTCGGCATCGGAGTATGAAGGCTTCGGGCTCGTCGCCGTCGAGGCCATGAGCGCAGGACTGGTGCCCGTGCTTCACGAGAACGAGGCCTTCCGCGCCCTGGCTGCCCGCCATCCAGGGGTGGCGACTACCGATTTTTCGCAGGCCGAAATGGCAGCTTCGTCGATCGAAGCGGCATTCCGGCGTCTTTCTGCTTCGCCTGCGCTACGGTCGGAGATGATGGCGGGCGCTTCGCAGCATGGCTGGGCGGGCGTTTGCGATCAGCATGCTTCACTCTACCGCGAGGTTCTCGGATCGCGCCTGCAGGAGGCGTTTGCCTGATGAGATCTGCTTCCAAGCGTATCCTTGTCGTCTCGGGCCATCATTTCGCCGATGCGCCGCGACGTGTCGACCTGCACTTCATGTCGGACCAACTCCGCGCGGAAGGTGCCGCCGTTGATTTCCTGATCTGCCGCCTCAGCCCGATCAGCCGTTTCATTCGGGACGGACGCTACGAGCACGCGCGCACCCGTCCGATCAACCAGTGGTTCGAGCTGGATGAGCGCCTGGAGGAGTTCGTCTGGGTCGCGCCCTTCCATCCGGTCAACCTGCGTTTTGGCTTGCTGAACGCCGTGGCTGCGCCTCTTTATCGCCGCTACGGCCAGTTTCTGCCGAAGGCGGTGATCGAGCGTCTGCCCGACTACTCGCACATCGTCATCGAGAGCGGACCTTCGCCTCTTCTGACGCGCTATCTGCACCAATACGCGCCCGATGCCAAATTCATCTACCATGCAGCAGATCGGCTGGAGACCATTCGGGTTCATCCCTGTGTGATCGACGAACTCGAGCGGACACTGCCACTCTATGATCAGATCCGCATTATGGCAGAGGCTATGCGCTCCGATTTCGGTTTGCAGGACCGTGTGGTCTTCGTGCCGCACGGCATCAGCAAGACACTCTTCGACGAGGCGTCGGTCAGCCCTTACGAAGGGGAGCGTCACGCGATCAGCGTTGGTGACATGATGTTCGATGCCAGCCTCATCGAGACGCTCGCGACCGCAAACCCCGACTGGACCTTTCACCTCTTCGGCAAGAAGGCTCTCCCCTCCCAGCCACGAGGAAACATCGTGGTGCATGGAGAGGTGTCATTTCAGACCATCGTGCCCTTCATCAAATTTGCCGATATCGGGATTGCGCCTTATCGGCCCGGTGCCGGCGCCGATTATCTCAGTCAGTCGAGCCTGAAGATGATCCAGTACAGCTACTGCCATCTTCCGATTGTGGCGCCGCGGTTTGCCGCGGCCGGTCGTGATAATGTCTGTGCCTATGATCCCGACGATCCGGCCTCCATGCGCTCCGCCTTCGAACGCGCCAAGGTCATGGACCATCTGACCATCGACACATCCGATATCCTCACTTGGGACGAAGTGGTCGGACGGCTTTTTCACGATCCTGAGGTGTGAAGATCGTCAGGACAGGGGATGGCTTCTGCTCGCGCAGAGATGGCGTAGTGTGCCCCGTGGTTTCTGATCGTTTTCGGCACCATCTCTCGGATGCAGCCGGATCCTCTTTGTGCGACCGGGTGCCAGATGAAACCAGTCATCCTCCGGTCGGAAGTTCTCGAGATCAAGATGGACCGACTGGGCGAACCGATCGGTGCTCAAGTCTAGCCACCACACGCCATCGATCCGGTGGAAGGCGTGTTCGATGCCGGTCGAATAATGCGCCTGCTGACGCCCAAGTGGAAAATGGAAAGCCTCCGAGAGAACGGCGCCGTAGGTATCCAGCAATCTTGCAACCGTCACATCATGCGACGGCGGACCGAAGCGATAGGCATAGGTCGTATCGAAGAATGCCCCGAACAGGTCCGTGGCCGGAATGCGATGGCTGGAACGAAGGTCGAGGGACAAGGCCTTGCTCGCCGAGACGACTGGCTGCGCACCCTCTCGCAGGCAGGCAATCTCGAGTGTCACACTCTCGCTGGTCGGCCCCTCGTTGATCAGGTGGATATCAAGGCCGTTGGTGCCCTCATCCGTCAACAGGACCTGGAGCGGACGGAAAGCACGTTTCAAGGCGTACCAGACCGGTTTGGGCTCGCCTGTCGCATCGATCACCCCCCATCCAGGACCGGCCTCCAGATCCTGAAGTGTCCAGGTCAGCGCACCGCGACACGACGAGCCATGCCGTCGCCATTCGGCAAAGGTTTCCGTTACCACTTCCGCTGTCGTTGCACGGGCATGATCGAGATAGGCCGCAGGATCTTCCCGGCGCAGGCGTGCCCGATCGACGCCATAGAGTTCCGCAAGATAATGGTCTCGAACATCCTCGAAATCCCAGGAGGCGCCGCGATCGCGCGGCACACGCGCTTTCCACCTGCTGTCGTGGACCGGAGCAACCGGCAGGTGGGCGTCGAGGGTTCGCTGCTGCGGGACATGGGCGAAGGCCAGACATTCGGCAGCGAAACGCACCTTGGCTCGCCGGGCGTCTTCGAGCGGGCGCTGGTAGGCACCAACGCCATAGTAATGGCCAACGCCTTCGTTCGGCACGAAGGGCATGCTGCCGCCATAGGGTGAGTTCGGGACGTAGGCCACGTCGGGCCGGCGGTCCCTCACCACGTGTGCCAGCGCGTCGGTAAAGAACTCGCCTTTCCAGATGCGCTCGGGAAGACCGAGCATGGCCCCTTGCTGGAAGACTTCGCTGCCGCCGGCAACGACGGCCAGGGACGGATGGCCCTGAAGCCTCCCGAGAAGCATGTCGACTTCGGACACTGCCTTGCGCGCGAAGGCTTCATCGGAGGTCGGGTAGTCGAAATTGGCGAACATCAGGTCCTGCCAGACCATAATGCCGAGCCGATCGCAGAGGCGGAAGAAGTCGGCGGTCTCATAGGTCATGGTCCCGCCGATGCGGATCATGTTCATGTTCGCTTCGGCCGCCAGCGCGAGCCATGGTGCATAGGCTTCAGCCGTGCCCGGCAGCCGCAGGATATCGGCATTGGTCCAGACGGCCCCACGGCAGAAGACCGGAACACCGTTGACCTTCAGCCCGAAGCCCTTGCCGTCCTCGTCATGATCCACCTCGATGCGGCGGAAGCCGACGAGACCGAGGGAATGAAGGCGCCCGTCGATGGCCAGCGTCACGTCATGGAGCGTAGGCTCGCCATGGGTTCTTGGCCACCACGCCGCGACGGCGGGCAGATCAAGGCGGGCTCTCATTCTGCCGTCTGGCTGCCTTTCGAACTGCGCGGTACGGCCGCAACAGAGGATCGCCATTTCTGCGCCGGCCGCTTCGCGGAATTCCACAGTTAGAACGCCCGTGCCGAACTCATCGAGGTCGGCCCCAATGCGCAAATCGGAGATCGCATCGCGTGAAGGACGAATGAGCGATATCGGTCTGAAGGGGCCGACAGGATGGATCTCCGGGCACCAGCCGGGCATGTGCCCGAGAAGGGTTGTCCGCACGAGGCGCAGGCCCTGTTGGTCCATCATTTGCGGGCGCCAGCGTGCTCGCGGCCCCTTCTTTTCCAGATGCGGTTGCAGGGCACGGAAACAGATGACCAGTTCGTCTTCGCCCGAGAGATCGAGCGGCAGGTCCACGGGTTCGAACATGCTCTCGCTGGTGTGCCGCAAGACGCCGTTGACGAAGATTTCCGCAATGGTCGCAAGACCCTCGAAGCGCAGCACGGCGGGACCGGGTGTTTCGCCGCTGAGCGATCTCCGGTACCAGACATCCTTCCCATGCAAGGGCGCTGGACTGGCCGGATCGAAAAGGCCGGCTTCGGTCAGTGCGGCCGCGACCGTTCCGGGAACAGATGCGTTGATGTTAAACGCATTGCGGGGAAGTTCCGCGGGGACCTGATACTGCCCGGGCTCTGACATCATGAGGGTCCAGCCCTGCTCCAGGGGACGCATGTCAGCCCCCAGATAGATCGTTCCCGTCATAGGCGCGTCCTTACGTCAGTCGTTGGCCAAGATCATCCATCAGACGCTGCCAGGCCGCAATGGTCGGATCGAGTGCCGTGGCCAAGGGATCGAACTTCTTGCGGGTTACGGCCCGGGCAAGCTGGAACTGCACCGTCTTGGCGCATTCGCTGATCGCCAGAGCCTCGGCAATGACAGAAGCGTAAGCGGCTTCATCAAGCCATGCCAGATGACTGGCCAGAAGCTCGAAATTGGCACCGAACTGGCGCAACGTGTTGAAGGCGTATTTGTGGAAATGGCCGAAGGGCCGTTCGGCGATTGCCTCGACCTGTGCCGGGAAAACCGCGGCGAAGGCTGCGATCGGATTGCCTTGCGGACGCCGGACGTAGTGCCGGCGGAGAAGCGCCGATGCCGTCTCGCGCTGGTGGGCTGCCGACATCGGCGCCTCCGGGAACTTGGCGAATTCGGTATAGGGGAGGAAGGGGACCGTGCCTTCCGGCAGGTTCCGCTGGAAAACCCCGTCGAAGTCGTCGCCCTCGAGGCGGAAAAAGCCGCCATTGTGGAAATAGTCCATGACCCGGTTTTCGACGTCGAGCCGGTTGATGCCGACCGTCGTTTTGCCGTGCTCCTGCCGGTATCCGACGCCTTGCGTGTCTGGCATGAAGAAACTGTCCATCTCCACGAGGCAGAGGCGTCCGCGGGAGATCTGCTCGCTGACGTGGTCCTCGACGGTGTCGAAGATCGCGAGTTCGGTGACCCTGACGTCATAGAGCTGTTCGAGGTCTTCGAGAGGCACCTTGAAGAAGGTGAACTGGTCGCCTTCGAAGTCCTGGGTCAGGGTGAAGCCGAGCATGGCTTCCGGCACACAGCCGGCCGAGGCGAGCACCTCGATCCAGAGATCGACATAGCAGTTGGTTTCCGGCCACATGCGCTCCTTTGCGTGGAGAGCGTGCGGGACATAAGCATCCGGATCCAGACCGGGGAAGACTGATGTCATTGCGGGTTCAGCCCCAGAGCGTCTTGCGCACGGCTTCCGGCCAGGCTGCAACATCCAGACCATGCTGTGCGAAAAGCGCCAGCGCTATGCGCTCCAGGCCGAAGCCGACGCAGGCGGTGTGCGCCACGGAGCCGTCGGCCAGCGAGAGACCCCATTTCTGGCCGAAGGCGTCCTGATGGTAGTTGAAGCTCATGCAGGCGGTCTTGTTGGCCTGCGAGGTGACCGGGATCAGCAGTTCGAACTTCAGGTTCTGGTCCCGCTGATTGTTAGCAAGCAGCCGGCCGGCGCGGCCGAAGAAGGGGTCGTTGGCAACATCGATCTCGACGTCGAGGCCAATGGATTTCATCATCTCGACGCCGCGATCCATCCAGGTCTGACGGAAGGTCGTGACATGGGCCTCGGTGCCCATGCAGACATATTCGCGCATGCGGAAAAGCTGCTGACGTGCAGGGTCCTTCGAGGGCTCATGGCGGAAGCAATAGGACTGCAGGTCGAAGAGGCCACCATCCATCGAGATCGGGCCGCGTTTGGCAACGGTCGGATAAAGCGGATAGCAGGCCGCCGGCGTAAGAGCGATGTCGGTCGCTTGCTGCTCCTTCGTCCAGTCCTTGCCTTCTTCCATGCACTGCAAGAGGCTCAGATGGTCGTGGTCGTTGCCGCAGAAGGAGTGCACGGTGCCCGCGAGCTGCGGGAAGCTCTTCATGTAGCCGCTCTTTTCGAAATAGGCGCGGTTCATGCCGGGCGGGAAGCGGATCGCTTCGGCGCCGTCGGCACCGCCGACTTTGTCGATCAGTCGCTCGAAGGCGGCGATGACATCTTCGAACTGGCCGCTGCGGCCGTAGAGACCGTCGACGCCCGTGTCGATCAGAAGACCGCTGTCGAAGAGGCGGTCCAGAAAGCTCACCTGCATGTCCATGTCTTTACCCCAACAATCCGGTTTCTTGCTTGTGTACGAGCAGCATCGTCGCGGTATTGCCGAGGATGCGGTCATTGGAAATCATCAGCTCCGCCGAATGGGCGTCGCGTAGGTGACGTCCCAGGCTGTAGGGCGTGCCGTTCTTGTAGCCCATGATGCCGCAGACCCTGAGCGCCTGGTTGATCACCGGCAGGATCATCTCGGAAGAGGCGATCTTGACGTTGTTCATGGCGACGGCGAAGCCCATGGACGACAGACGGTCCCGATCTTTCAGGGCCTGTTCGTAGGAGGTGAGGCCAGCCTGGATATTCGAGCGGATGACCTGCAACTGGCTCGACATTTCTGCGAGCTGGACGAGACCCGGCGGCTGGGTGCCAGGCGCCTTGCGGGCAGCGGCACGCACGAAGGACTGCGCTTTTGCGAAGGCATCGACGGCAATTCCGTACCACAGCGCGCTCCAGAGCAGATGCGAACTGGCGAGCATCGACTGCGCGGCAATTTCGGCAAAGGGTTTCGGCAAGATCTGTTCGGCCGGCGCTTCACCCTTGAACAGGAAGCCATCGGAGCAGGTGCCGCGCATGCCCATCGTGTCCCAGACATGGGTCTGTTCGAGGCTGTACTGGTCCTTCAGAAACACCGTCATCACCTGATCGCTCGGCGGCGCATCCTTGTGCGCGCGAGAGGTGATGAGGATCGCGTCGGCCTGCTTGCCGTAGGAGATGACGGTTGCGTCCTTCTCCAGCCGGCAGCGCTCACCCTCGACCTCGATCGCGCAGATCGAATTGCGCAGGTTGCCGCCGATGCCGCCTTCCGTCGTGGCGGAGCCAAGAAGAAGCTGTTCGGCGCAGATCCGGCGCATGAAGTCGCGGTGCCAGGCGGCTTCAGTGCCGTGGGAAACCAAGCTCGACACCTTGATCTGATGCATGGCGAAGATCATTGCGCTGGCAGCGCAGCCCTGGGCCATGATGGTGCAGAGTTCGGCGATTTCCGAGGTCGATCGACCTTCACCACCGCAATCGAGAGGGATCTGGATCCCCATCAGCCGTTCCGCCTTCATGGCGTCGACCGCTTCCTTCGGGAAACGGCCGGCCTTATCGACATCGTCGGCATGCTGCGCGGCGACGGCTGCAACGCGAGATGCGCGTGCCTTCAGTGTCTTGTCCGTCGATGTGGAGGAGAGGTCCATCAGGCGACCTTTCTGTCCCCGACGATGGTTGCGACCGTCGCCTCGATGGCGGCGATGCTGGCGAAAGACTTGCGGTTCAGCAGGTGGTCCGGGAACTCCATATCGAAGGCTTCCTCTAGGCCCAGCATCAGCTGGACCGAGGCGAAGGACGACAGGCCAGCCGCATAAAGGTCGGCATCATCAGCAAGCGTATCGACAGCTACGGGAAGGCCACCGAGTTTGGTCAGCAGCGCGCGAATGGTTTCGTTCATCGTTTTCCCTCCGGTCGGACGCTCGAAATCTATTGAGCGATTTCTTACAGAGGAAAGACGAAGTTTCCGCTAAGGCTTTCGGTAAAATCAGAATGAACGAAAGCTAAGATAAAGCCTGCAGAGGTCCCAGTAGGCCGTTTCAGGGCGGAAATATGCCTGGACTAGCCTTCATAGAGGTGTTCCCGGCCGTGACGGTCGAGAACGATGTACCGATTTGGTTCAACTTCGCGCAGCGCGTTCGTGCCGATTTCCACTTTGCCGTGACCACCAGGCAGATCGAGGATGTAATGGGGGATGCAGAGGCCTGAAAGTTTGCTGCGCAAGTCCCGCATGATGGCCTGGCCCTCCGCAATGGTCAGGCGGAAATGACCGGTGCCGGGCGCCATATCAGGATGGTGAAGATAGTAGGGCTTCACGCCGATCTCGACGAAAGATCGCATCAGCTCCGCCAGGGTCTCGGCATTGTCGTTGATCGACCGCAGAAGAACACTCTGGCTGACCAGCTGCACGCCGGCAGTCGAGAGACGTCTGCAGGCCTCGCGGACCTCGGCCGTGAGTTCGCGCGGGTGGTTCACGTGCAGCGCAAGATAAAGCGTCTTGCCGCCCGCCTTCAGCGCTTCCAGAAGTTCGATTGATATGCGAGCGGGATCCACGGCCGGCACGCGACTGTGGATGCGCACGATCCGCACATGGGGGATGGTCGCAAGCTGCTGCATGACGTCGCGCAGCCTGCGGGGCGAAAGAATCAGGGGGTCTCCGCCGGTCAGGATCACTTCCCAGATGCGCGCGTCGGCGCGGACATAGTCGAGCGCCCTTTGCAGAGCCTCTGCACCGAGATTGCCGTCACCCTGGGGGCCGACCATTTCGCGACGGAAGCAGAAGCGGCAATAGACCGGACAGACATGGACGAGCTTCAGGAGTACCCGGTCGGGATAGCGGTGAACGATGCCTTCGACAGGCGAATGCGGATGATCGCCGATCGGATCCGGCCGCTCGTCCGGGTGTTCGATCAGCTCGGCGGCAGACGGCACATACTGAGCGGCGATCGGATCGGCCGGCGCGCTCGTGTCGATCAAGGCGCGGACGGTCGGCGTAAGCGCGATGGCGTAGCGTTCCGCCACGGCCGTGAGGGACGCCGCCTCGTCGGCCGGCACGAGACCTTCCGACACGAGGTCGCCGACGCTGCGCAGCGTTCCCTCAGCCAAGATGGGTCTCCGCGACCGGTGCCCAGATGACCTGGTCGATCCGGAGCGCGCCGGTTGCCAGCATGACGAGACGGTCGAAGCCAAGTGCGATGCCGGATGCGTCCGGCATGCTGGCGAGCGCTTCCAGAAAGTCTTCGTCCAAAGGATAGGTCTCGCCATAGACGCGGTTCTTCTCGACCATCTCCGCTTCAAAGCGCCGACGCTGCTCGGCCGGGTCCGTCAGTTCTCCAAAGGCGTTGGCCAGTTCCACGCCGCAGGCATAAACTTCGAAGCGTTCAGCGACGCGCGGATCGTTCGCGCAGGGGCGGGCGAGGGCTGCTTCTGCAACGGGATAGCGATCGAGAATGGTGACGCGGCCATCGCCGAGGTTCGGCTCGACCTTTTCCACGATGACGCGGCTGAAGAGGTCGGCCCAGGTATCGTCAACCGCCGTCTTGATGCCGGCGTCTTCGAGTTCTCTTGCCAAGGCATCGCGATCCGTCGAGCCATCGACGGCAATGGTCGCCAGAAGGTCTATGCCGGCATAACGGGAGAAGGCTTCCGCGACCGAGATCCGTTCCGGCGCGACGAAGGGGTCGACAGTCTTGCCGCCATAGGCGAATTGGCGCGTTCCTGCCGTCCGGGCTGCGAGCGCGATCAGGTCGGTGCAGTCCCGCATCAGTTGCTCATAGCCTTCGCCGACCCGATACCATTCGAGCATGGTGAATTCCGGATGGTGCAGTGGGCCACGCTCGCGGTTGCGATAGACATGCGCGAAACAGCTGATCTTCATCTCGCCTGCGGCCAAGAGCTTCTTGCAGGCGAATTCCGGGGATGTGTGCAGATAGAGCGGTACCGCGGAGCCATCATGGCCGATCGCCTCGGTCCGGAACGCGTGCAAATGGGCCTCGTTGCCGGGCGATACCTGCAGGGTCGCGGTGTCGACTTCGATGAAGTCCTGTCCGGCGAAATGCGCGCGAAAAGCAGCCTGGATCCGGTTGCGGCCGATGAGGAAAGGACGGCGGTCCGCATGCACGGAAGCGCGCCACCACGGGGGGGATGAACGGCGGCTGTCAATCATGCCGGAATCTCGGTCCATTTCTCAACACGGGCTGGCTATTTTGCCGGATTTGGGTTAGTTGCGCCCGAGAAATTCAAAGAGGTCCATCGGGACCGCCGTCCTTTACGACGGGTCTTACGCAGATACAAGGAATTCCAATGGTCAAGATTATCGCCTCGTCCGTGCGCAAGGGCAATGTTCTGGATGTCGACGGCAAGCTCTACGTCGTCCTGACGGCCGAGAATTTCCATCCGGGCAAGGGCACGCCGGTCACCCAGGTGAACATGCGCCGCATCGTCGACGGTGTGAAGGTTTCGGAGCGCTGGCGCACGACCGAACAGGTCGAGCGCGCGTTCGTTGAAGATGTGAACCACCAGTTCCTTTACGAGGACGGTGAAGGCTTCCACTTCATGAACCCTGACAACTACGATCAGGTCGTTGTCGATGCCGAGACGATGGGCGATCAGAAGGCCTATCTGCAGGAAGGCATGGTCTGCATCCTCTCGATGCATGAAGGCGTCGCTCTTGCCATCCAGCTGCCGCGTCACGTGACGCTCGAGATCACCGAGACCGAGCCGGTCGTGAAGGGTCAGACGGCCTCCTCCTCCTACAAGCCCGCCATGCTTTCGAACGGCATCCGCACCATGGTGCCGCCGCATGTCGACGCTGGTACCCGCGTCGTGATCGCGACCGAAGACAATTCCTACGTCGAGCGCGCCAAGAACTAGTCCGGCGCGAGACCGACAAAAACCAAAAAAGCCCGGCGTTCAACGACGCCGGGCTTTTTCGTTTCATCGACCCGAAAATGCCGGCGGGGCGCAGGGTGCCCCGCCGGCCGCTCTCGCCGGTCACGCCTGCGCCATCACGGCGCGCAGGCGGATCAGCGTCCGGCGAGAAGAGGTGTGCCGAAGTTCGACGCCTTGGAGCGCGCTGAGGCGACCTTCATGGTCTCGCCTTGCTCCAGCAACATGATCTGCTCCTTCAAGTGCAGCTTGATCTTCTTCAAGGCGCGGACCCGGATGCCATCCGGTTGCGGACGACGCTGTTCTTCATCGATCTTGGCGGCGACGATCGAGTGACGGGCTCTCAGGGCTTTCAGCAGTTGCTTCATGGCTATCTCCTTTCGTACGATCAGAATATGAGGGTGTTCGTTTGATTGTTCCAATTCATTGATTATATAAAATCCATAGGCCCTCTCTATGGAGTTGACCCCGTGCCCTTCCGACCAAGCCACCGGCAGCTGGAATATCTCGTGATGCTCGGCGAGACCGGGCATTTCGGCGAAGCCGCCAAACGCTGCAACGTCTCCCAGCCGACGCTCTCCGTGCAGGTGGCGCTTCTCGAAAAACAGCTGGGGGTGACGCTCATCGATCGCATGCCGGGTCAGGTGACCCCGACGCCCGTCGGCACGGAGATCATTACGGCCGCCAAGGTCATTCTCAGTGGTCTGGATGAGATCAGAGCGCTTGCAACCGGATCGAAGTCCAATCTTGGCGGCGCGATCCGCCTCGGCGTCGCGCCCTCCTTCGGCCCCTATTTTCTACCCTATCTTCTGCCGCCCCTTCACCAGCAGTATCCGGAGCTCAAGATCTACATTCGGGAAGACAGGCCGCGGCAGCTGGAAAAGGCCGTGCTGCAGGGGGAGACGGATTGCGGACTGGGTCCGCTGCCATCGGCTGAAGACGGTTTCGTCTCGCTGCAGATCTGTCGGGAGCGGATTCTTCTTGGCGTCCCCAAGGCGCATCCGCTGGCTGCGTTCGACAGGATCGCGCCGGATGCGCTGAAGGGCGAGAGGCTTCTCACGCTCGGTGCCGGTCACCGGCTGATGGACGAAGTGCGGCGCCTCGCGGACATGTCTGGCGCCACACTGGCCGAAGAATATGAGGGGTCCAGCCTGGATGCGATCCGGCAGATGGTGTCGATCGACATGGGCTTGTCGCTCTTTCCGGAGCTTTATGTGCGCTCTGAATTCGCCAAGGAAGACGGGATCAAGCTGCTGACGATCGACGGCTGGGAAGGCATTCGCGACATCGGCTTCTTCTGGCGCCAGTCTTCGGCACGAGGCAGCCATTTCGAGACATTAGCGCGTCTCGGACGCTCTGTGGCCGAGCGCATCTTCGAAGGCGATCAACAGAAATGAGGATCCCCGGCAGGGCCGGGGATCTTCAATCGGTCAGGCAATGCCGCCGAGGCAGATATACTTGATCTCGGTATAGTCATCCACGCCGTACTTGGAGCCTTCGCGGCCGAGGCCGGACTGCTTGATGCCGCCAAAGGGCGCAACTTCCGTCGAGATCAGCCCGGTGTTGACGCCGACCATGCCATATTCGAGGGCTTCCGCCACACGGAACACCTTCGCGATGTCCTTCGAGTAGAAGTAGGAGGCGAGGCCAAACTCGGTGGCGTTGGCAAGTTCGATCACTTCCTCTTCCGTCTCGAACTTGAAGAGCGGAGCGACGGGCCCGAAGGTTTCCTCGGTCGCCACCTTCATCGCCGTGGTGACGCCCGTCAGGATCGTCGGCTCGAAGAAGAGCTCGCCCGCCGAGGACGGTTTACCACCGAGAGCGATCTGAGCACCCTTGAAGACGGCGTCCGCCACGTGCTCCTTGACCTTTTCAACGGCCTTGGAGTCGATCAGCGGACCGGTGGTCACGCCCTCGGCGAATCCGTTGCCGACCTTGAGCTGGCCAACCTTTTCCGCGAGCTTCCTGGCAAAGGCGTCGTATATGCCGGACTGGACATAGAGGCGGTTGGCGCAGACGCAGGTCTGGCCGGCATTGCGATACTTGGAAATCATCGCCCCTTCGACGGCAGCATCGAGATCCGCATCATCGAAGACGATGAAGGGAGCATTGCCGCCGAGCTCGAGGCCGAGCTTCATGATCTGGTCTGCCCCCTGACGCATCAGGATCCGGCCGACATTGGTGGAGCCGGTGAAGGTCAGCTTGCGGACCTTGTCATTGGCGCAGAGTTCCTGGCCAACCATGGCCGCGTCGGTCGAGGTCAACACCGAGAAGAGGCCGGCGGGGAGACCTGCACGCTCGGCCAGAATGGCGATCGCCAGAGCCGAGAGCGGCGTCTGGGCGGCGGGCTTCGACACCATGGCGCAACCGACGGCAAGTGCTGGCGCGACCTTGCGGGCGAGCATCGCGTTGGGGAAGTTCCATGGCGTGATCGCACCGACGACGCCGACCGGCTGCTTGATGACCATGATCCGCTTGTCGGCCTGGTGGCCGGGGATGGTGTCGCCATAAACGCGCTTGGCTTCTTCGGCGAACCATTCGACATAGGACGCGCCGTAGAGAATTTCACCACGGGCTTCAGGCCAGGGTTTACCCATTTCCATCGTCAGGATCGTGGCCAGATCATCGGCATTGGCGACCATCAGGTCGTTCAGCTTGCGGAGCACGGCGGCGCGCTCCTTGCCGGTCTTCTTCGCCCATGCTTTCTGAGCCGTGTGAGCGGCATCGATCGCCTTGGTGACTTCCGCCTTGCTCACATCGGGGAGAACCGCGATGACTTCGCCCGTGGCCGGGTTGGTGACCTCGAAGGTCTTGCCCGACTGGCTTGCCGCCAGCCAGTCATTGCCGACGAGCGACTTGTCGGTCGCCAGTGTCGGATCCTTCAACTTGTCGGTCAGAACGTTCGAAAGGGTCATGCCTCAGGCTCCTGCTGCAACTTCACGGATCGAGGCTTCGATCAGATCGAGCGCCTCGTTGAAGACCTCGTCCTGAATGGTGATCGGGGCGAGGAAGCGGATGACGTTGCTGTAGACGCCGCAGGTCAGAAGGATCAGGCCCTTCTCCAGCGCCTTCAGACGCACCGCATTGGTGAAATCCGCATTCGGCTTGTCGGTTCCAGGCACTTTGAACTCGACGGCGTTCATGAAGCCGAGGCCGCGGATATCCATGATATGCGGAACATCCGCGCGGATGGCTTCCAGACGCTGCTTCAGGCGGCTGCCGAGCTGGTTGGCGCGATCGCAAAGGTTCTCTTCGTCGATCACGTCGAGCACGGCATGGGCGGCGGCGATTGCCAGCGGGTTGCCGGCATAGGTGCCGCCGAGACCGCCGGGGCCGGGAGCGTCCATGAGTTCGGCGCGGCCTGTGACGGCCGAGAGCGGGAAGCCGCCGGCGAGGCTCTTTGCCATCGTCGTCAGGTCCGGCACGACGTCATAGTGCTCCATGGCAAAGAGCTTGCCGGTACGAGCAAAGCCGGTCTGCACTTCGTCCGCGACAAGCAAGATGCCGTGCTCGTCGCAGATCTCGCGCAGTGCCTTCATCAGAGCGCGCGGCACGTCGTAGAAGCCGCCTTCGCCCTGGACCGGCTCGACGATGATGGCGGCGACGCGCTTCGGGTCGACGTCGGCCTTGAACAGCTTGTCGAGAACGTCGAGCGAGGTCTCGACATCGATGCCGTGCATTTCGAGCGGGAAGGGCACGTGGAAGACGTCACCCATCATCGGGCCAAAGCCGACCTTGTAGGGCACGACCTTGCCCGTCAGTGCCATGCCGAGGAAGGTGCGGCCGTGGAAGCCGCCGGTAAAGGCGATCACGGCAGAGCGGCCGGTGGCGCAGCGGGCGATCTTGATTGCGTTCTCGACGGCTTCGGCGCCGGTCGTTGCGAAGATCGTCTTCTTCTCGAAGTTGCCGGGGACCATCTTGTTCAGGCGCTCGGCAAGCGCGACGTAGTTTTCGTAAGGGACGACCTGGTGGCAGGTGTGGGTGAAGCGGTCGAGCTGGTTCTTGACGGCTTCAACGACCTTCGGGTGGCGATGCCCGGTGTTGAGTACGGCAATGCCGCCGGCGAAATCAATGTAGCGGCGGCCTTCGACGTCCCAGATTTCCGAGTTCTCTGCCTTGTCGGCATAGATCTGCGTTGTCATGCCGACGCCGCGGGAGATGGCGTCGTTCTTGCGGGCTGAGATTTCGGCGTTCTTCATCGTTTTCGTCCTGTGCGAAGGGTTGCCAGAGGCGTCATCGACAAGGTTGATCGCCCGGTTTCATATTTCCTACATTTTTTCTGTAGACTTGCAATATGTCTTGTCGGCATTATCACGCGTGACTGCGACATTTGATCGAGGGCAGCGTGGACGATATCCGGTTCAAGATTGCGGAGGCAGCGCGGATGGCGGGCGTTTCGCCCTCGACGCTGCGGCTCTGGGAAAGCCAGGAACTGATCCAGCCTCTCCGCACCGAGACAGGGCAGCGGCTTTATGATCGCGCCCTGGTGGATCGGCTGAAGCACATTGCATGGCTTCGAAGCGAGAAGGGGCTCAATCCCGCGGCGATCCGCGAGACCCTGCGTGACTTGCCGGAAGCCGACGACGATGCCGGCGAGGCAGAGGACGACGCTTCCGACATCCGGCCGGGCACGCGAATGCGGCGTTTGAGACGGGAAGCCAGCAAGACGCTCGAGACTGTCGCTCAGGCAACCGGGGTATCCATCTCCCAGCTCTCGACGTTCGAGCGTACCTCCCAGGGGCTTTCGTTCACCGCGCTGCACGAGGTTGCCCGCCATCTTGGCACGACGCTGGCCTCGCTCAGCGGACAGGAGGAGGGCAGGGGCGGGGAGAGCCTGATCCGCGAAGGCAAATGGGCTTCGTGGCCGACCACTTCATCCGGTGTCGCGGTTCAGGTGCTTGCCGAGGGGCGCAACATGATGGAGTGCAACCGGTTCCAGCTTGCACCGGGCGCTTCAAGCGAGGGCGCCTATCAGCATGAGGGAGAGGAGTTCATCCATATGTTGTCGGGAAGCCTGGAGATCATCCTCGACGGTGACCAGTTCTTCGAACTGCATGCCGGTGACAGCTTCTATTTCGAAAGCCGCAGACCGCATTCGTGGCGCAATATCTCAAGCGGCGAGACCGTGCTCATCTGGATCAATACGCCCGCCACTTTCTGAACTCTGGACAAAGAAAAGCCCGGCGACCTTTGCAGGTGCCGGGCTTCCTTGTTGTCGATTTCAGGACGCTTACTTGCTGGCGACGACGGTCTTTGCGCCGTCCCATGCGTAGCCGCCGCCGATGGCGACATTCAGCTGAACGTAGCCGTTGGCCAACTGCTGCACAGCCTGGGCGAGGCTCGCCTGGGCGCTGGCAACGTTGCGCTGGGCATCCAGCACGTCGAGAAGCGAGGAGGCGCCATCACGGTAGCTCGCCGTTGCAAGCGACAGGGCCTCTTCATAGGAGCGGACGGTGGCGGTCAGTGCCGAGACGGTCTGACGCGTGCGGTTGACGGCCACGAGGGCGTTCTCCACTTCCTCGACCGCGCCGAGAACAGTCTGCTTCCATGCGAGATAAGCTTCCCGCGCTGCCGCTTCCCGTGCCTTGATGTTGGCGCGACGGGCACCCGCATCGAAGATCGGCAAGTCAAGGCTCGGGCCGAAGCCCCACGAGGTTGCCTTGCCGCTGGCGCCGGCGACGGCGACGAGCGTGGGCGAGATCGATCCGCTGAGCGTGATCGACGGATAGAGCGCGGCTTCAGCTACGCCGATCTCGGCGGTTGCCGCAGCGAGGTTACGCTCGGCTGCGCGAATATCCGGACGGTTGCGGATCAGGTCGGCAGGAACACCGGCATTCACGCTGCGGCGGAAGTAGGGCTGAGATGCGCCCTTCTGCAGGTCTGCGAGAAGGCTCGTCGCCGGAAGGCCAAGCAGCAGCGCGATCCGGTGCACAGACTGGCGGAACGAGATCTCAAGTGCGGGGATTTCAGCCAGCGTCGAGTTCACGAGACCTTCCGACTGGACCACGTCGAGGCGGGAAGCCGCACCGGCTTCAAGCTGCAGGCGCGTCAGTTCCAACGTTTCCCGGCGGGATCCGAGGTTCTTGCGGGCAATCGCAATGCGCTCCTGGTAATAGCGGGCATCGACATAGGCCGTCACGACGCTCGACAGGAAGGTCAGACGTGCAACGTCTGCGCTGGCATAGGCCGCGTCGAGCGATGCCTTGGCGCTTTCCTTTGCCCGGCGATACTGACCGAAAAGGTCGATCAGCCAGGACACACCGGCCGTGCCGGTGGTGGTATTGGTCGTATCGCTGTCGCGGGTGACAAGCGCGCCGCTCGCATTGGTCTTGGAGACCTGATGGTCGGCTGACACCGAGAGTTGCGGGAATGCGGCCGAATCAGCGGATTCGAAGTTTGCTTCAGCCGAGGTGATGCGCTCGATCGCCTGGAGGACATCCAGGTTCTGGTCGAGGCCCTGATCAACCAGCGTGTTCAGGCGGCGGTCGTTGAAGGCCGTCCACCAGGGCTGCAGCGTTACGTCTGCAGCGGCCCGCGTGCTGCCTTCGGAAAACTTGATCGGGAGTGCCGTTTGGGGCGTCTCGTAATCCGGTCCGACGACACAACCGGAAAGGAGGAGCATTGCGAGAGGTGCGGCGGCGCGAATTTTCAGCATCACGTGTTCCTGTATTGGTCCCCCGGTCTTGCCGCGGAAGGATCTCTGGATACCTTTGCCGGCGACCGCTATACTCACGCAGGCTACCGCAGCAGCTTACGCAATAATTCCTTAACGTAGTTTGTCAATCATCCCTTATACAGCTCATCTTTCGGTTTTGCACCGCCGAAAAGTTGCCGAATGATCACAAAAAACGACGGCACGAAGAAGATTCCGAGCGCCGTTGCGGTTAACATGCCACCCAGAACGCCAATACCGATCGAATTCTGCGCAGCGGAACCCGCGCCGGTCGCAATAGCCAATGGCACAACGCCGAGGATGAAGGCGAGAGATGTCATGATAATCGGGCGCAAACGAAGCTTTGCGGCTTCGAGTGTTGCATCAATGACACTCAATCCGGCCGCCTGACGGTCCTTTGCGAACTCCACGATGAGAATCGCATTCTTGGCAGCCAGACCGATCGTGGTGAGCAGTCCGACCTTGAAGTAGACGTCGTTGGACTGACCGAACAGGGTTGCTGCGGCGACCGCTCCGAGCACGCCCACCGGCACCGCCATGATCACCGAGAACGGGATGGACCAGCTCTCGTAAAGGGCGGCAAGGCAGAGGAAGACGATCAGAACGGACAGCGCATAGAGCAGCGGCGCCTGAGAGCCGGACAGTCGCTCCTGGTAGGAGATGCCCTGCCAGGCGACGGTGTAGCCGCCATCCATGGCTGCGGTCAGCTCTTCCATCGTGTCCATGGCCGTGCCGGAACTGACGCCTGCGCCGGCTGCACCTTCCATCGAGATCGCACCAACGCCATTGAACCGGCTGAGCGTCGGAGCGCCACTGATCCACTGGGTTTTGACGAAAGAGGAGAAGGGCACCATTTCGCCGTCGCTGTTGCGGGCATGCCAGTCGTTGATCGCCGTTTCCTGCATGCGGTAGCGCGCGTCACCCTGCACATAGACGGGCTTCAGTTCGCCGTTCAGGGTGAAGTCGTTGACGTCACGGCCCGCAAAGATCGTCGACAGCATGTTGTTGACGGTTGCGATGTCGAGACCCATGGCGCCCATCTTTTCCTGATCAAGCAGGAATTTCAGCTGAGTTTCCGCCGGCGGGTTGTTGGAGCGCAGCGAGCTGATAGCGGAGTTGGAACTGCCAGCCTGCATCAATTGCTGCGAGGCGGCGGTCAGCGCTTCGGTGCCGTTCTTGCCGCTGTCGACGAGGTACATCGAGAAGCCGCTCGAGGTGCCGAGACCCGGGATTGCAGGCGGCTGCAGCGGGAAGACCTGAGCATCACGCAAGGTGAAGAAATACCCCATGGCACGCTGCACGATGGCAGAAGCCGCGAGTTCTGGCTCTTCACGCAGCTCGAAATCCTTCAGCTTTGCGAAGACGAGCGCGTAGTTCTGACCCGACCCGGTGAACGAGAAGCCGGAGACCGAGAAAACGTCCTGGATCGCGTCCTTTTCCTGATCGAGATAGTAGTCCTCAATCTTCTTGATGATCTCTTCGGTGCGCGTGACGGTCGCGCCGTTCGGCAGCTGCACGATGGTCATCAACACGCCCTGGTCTTCCTGCGGGAGGAAGGAGGACGGGAGACGCAGGAAGAGCCAGCTCATGCCGCCGATCACGATCGCGAACATCAGCATGACGCGGAGCGGGCGCTTCAGGAGATAGCCAATGGAGGAAACATAGCCGCCGGTGGCACTGTCGAAGTTCCGGTTGAACCAGCCGCCAAGGCCGCGCTTCTGCTTGTGGTGGTCGATCGGCTTCAACATCGTGGCGCAGAGCGCCGGTGTGAGGACGATGGCCACGAGTGCCGAGAGCAGCATCGCCGAAACGATGGTGACCGAGAACTGGCGGTAAATAATGCCCGTCGAGCCGCCGAAGAACGCCATCGGAATGAAGACGGCGGTCAGGACGAGCGCGATGCCGACGATCGCGCCGGTGATCTCGCCCATAGACTTCTGGGTCGCCTCGAGCGGGGAAAGCCCTTCTTCCGACATGATGCGCTCGACGTTTTCCACGACGACGATCGCATCATCGACGAGGAGGCCGATCGCAAGCACCATGGCAAACATGGTGAGCGTGTTGATGGAATAACCCGTGATCGCAAGGATGCCGAAGGTGCCAAGCAGAACGACTGGGACGGCAATCATCGGAATGATGGTCGCGCGCAGGTTCTGCAGGAAGACGAGCAGCACCACGAAGACCAGCACGATCGCTTCGAGCAGCGTGTGAACGACCTTCTCGATCGACAGCTGGACAAATGGCGTGGTGTCATAGGGATAGGTGATGACCACGTTTTCCGGCAGTGACGGGCCGATGGTCTCGAGCTGCGACTTGACGAGAGCCGCCGTGTCCAGCGCGTTGGCGCCGGTCGCGAGGTTCACGGCAAAGCCGGTCGCCGGATTTCGGTTGGAGCGGGTCTTCGTGCCGTAGCTTTCCTGGCCGATCTCGATGCGGGCGACGTCGCTCAGGCGAACCGTCGCGCCGTCCGTTTCCGTCTTCAGGATGATCGACTCGAAGTCGGAGACAGACTGCAACTGGCTCTGAGCCGTGACCGTTACGGTCAGCTGCTGGCCGGCCGGGGCGGGCTGGCTGCCCAGTGCGCCGACGGAGACCTGGGTGTTCTGAGCCTGGATTGCGGTGGTGACATCCGTGGGCGTCAGCTGGAACTTGTTGAGCTGGAACGGATCCAGCCAGACGCGCATTGCATAGCCCGTGCCGAAGACCTGAATGCTGCCGACGCCTTCGAGGCGCTTGATCTGGTCTTCGATCTGGGAGGAGAAGATATCACCAAGCTCGACGTTGCTGCGGGCGCCGTCCGTCGAGACGAGTGCGCCGACGAGCAGGATGCTTGATGTCGAACGCGTCACCGAGATGCCGGAGGTCTGCACGATATCCGGCAGCTGCGACTGGACCAGCTGGAGCTTGTTCTGAACCTGAACCTGGGCGATTTCCGGATCGATGGAGTTGCCGAAGGTCAGCGTCACGGTTGCCGAGCCGGTGCTCGACGACGAGGTCATATATGTCAGATCGTCGAGACCGGTCATGCCGTCCTCGATGATCGAGGTGACGGATTTCTCGACGGTCTCTGCGCTGGCGCCGTTATAGCTTGCCGAAATCTGCACGGTCGTCGGTGCGATTTCCGGATACTGGGCGATCGACAAGGTCGAGATCGCCAATGCGCCCCCGAGCATGATGATGATCGCGATCACCCAAGCGAAGATCGGGCGACGGATGAAATATTGGGCCATGGGTTATCCTCTACGCCTCGGTTGCCTTGCCTGTCGCACCATTAAGGTTGTGCAGCAGGCGCAGCAGCCGGGGCCGCGGTCTCTTCGACGAGCCCGTCCGCATTGATCTTCGCCTCGACCGGCTGAACGGGTGCACCGTCGCCGATCCACTGGAAGCCGTCGACGATCAGCTTGTCGCCATCCTCGATCCCGGAGGCGACGAGCCAATTGTCACCGGAGACCTCGGCGTTCTCGAAGGTCCGCGTCTCGACCTTGTTGTCCGCGGTCACGAATTTCGCCGTCAGCTCGCCGTTCGGGCTGCGCGTGGCCGCCCGCTGCGGGATGAGAAAGCCTTGCTCAACACCGACATCGACAGTTGCCCGGGCATACATGCCCGGCAGGATCAGGCTGTCGGGATTGTCGAAGAGGGCGCGGATCGAGAATGTGCCGGTGGTCTGGCTGACAGCCAGTTCGGACATGTCGAGCTTGCCGACGATCGGATATTCGATGCCGTCTTCCAGTGTCAGACGGATGTTTGTCGTCTCGCTGTCGGTCTGATCGATGCGGCCAGCCTTGATCGCCTCACGCAGCCGCAGCAGGTTCACGCTCGATTCCGTCAGGTCGATGTAAATCGGATCGAGACGGCGCAGTGTCATCAGGCTGTCGGTCTGGTTGGCGGTCACGACGTTGCCGATGGAGTAGCGCGAAGCCGTCGTCACGCCTTCGAAAGGGGCCCTGATTTCGGTCAGTCCCAGCTCAATCTCGGCGGACCGCAAGGCGGCCTTGGCCTGGGCAACATCTGCTTCGGCCTGAAGCAGGGTCACACGGGCGTTTTCAAGCTCCACCTGCGTGGCGCCGCTGCCGACAAGGCGTTCCTGACGGGCAAGGTTGGATTGAGCGGTCGGAACGCCGGCTTCTGCCTTCTGCAAGCTGGCCTGCGCCTGGGCGACCGCTGCGCGATAGGTGTCGTCCTCGATCTTGAAGAGCAGATCGCCGGCCTGGACCTCGCTGCCTTCCTTGAAGGCGATTTCCTTGATGATGCCGCTGACGCGCGGACGGATCTCCGCCATCTGGAATGCGGAGGCACGACCGGGCAGGGTTGTCGTGAGCTCGTGGGATTCCTTCTTCATCACCACGACGCTGACGGCCGCCGGTGGGCGTTCACCGCCGCCGGCTGCAGCTCCACCACCTCCCTGAGCCGCCTCCTGTTCGGAGCAGCCGGCGAGGGCTGCAGTGCAGATGACGAGAGCGGAAGCAAGTCTGAGGCTTGGGCGCATCAAATAATCCCATACAGATGGTCAGGCATTGAACGAGAGCAGTCCTGTCCTGCTTCATCGGAATCAGGGCATGACGGAACTATGGAGGCGTCCGTTGAAGGAGGTCTCCATCATGATCGAAGTGACGTAAGTCAAGAAACGTCACTTTGCAAGCGGCGACCGCAATGCAGCATCGATGAGGCGGACGACTTCCCGACAGCGTGTTGCCATTATGTCAGCCTTCTCCATCCCTGTCATGACAGGATGAATGACACAGGCGAGCGCATCGAAGGTGGCGTTGGCCAGGCGCGGGATATCATCCGCGTGATAGACACCTTCCTCGACGCCGGCCGCAATGATCTCGCCGATCATGCCGACAACGATCTGGCGGAATCGGTCGCCGCAATCCAGTTCTTCGGTGATCGTTACAAGGATCATCTCGAACACGAAGGGAGCATCCACCTGCTCGGAAAGGTGTTCGTCCATCAGGTGCTGGGCAAGTGCGTAGAGCCGCTCCGGCGCCGGCCTGTCGCTGGCGAGAGCCTTCAAGGCATTCAGCGTCTGTTCGATGGCGCGGGTGGCGATCGCATCCACAAGACTTGTCTTGGTGCGGAAATGCTTGAACACGTTGGCCGGCGACATCGAAAGCTCTGTCGCGATGTCCGCAATGGATACGCTGGCATAGCCCTGAGCGCGGAACATGCGTTCGGCCGTGTTCAAAATCTCCTCGCGCGTTTCCTCCGCCGGCCGTCTTGGCCTGCGCATGGCAGCACCCGCTCCAGCCGAAGGGCAGCAGGTGAGAGGCCTTACGCGAGGATCATGATTCATAGTCCACCCTTTCTCAGGGGAAGTACGAGGTCAGATTGTGACGGACACGGGCCCAGGGACTTTCGCCGCTGTCATCGGGCACGAATGCCATTCCCGTGATCGCTTCGTACGCCTTGATATAGACACGCGATGTCTCTTCGACCAGCGCTTGTGGAATTTCCGGGATCTCATCGACATAGGGGTCACATCTCTCGGCGACCCAGGCGCGCACGAAGTCCTTGTCGAAACTTTGGGGACGCTCACCTTTTTCGAAGCTCGCCTGATAGCTGTCCGCGATCCAGTAGCGGCTGCTGTCCGGCGTGTGGATTTCGTCCGCCAGAATGATCGTGCCGTTCTCGTCCGTCCCGAATTCGTATTTCGTGTCGACGAGAATGAGGCCGCGTTCGGCCGCCAGTTCCTGACCGCGTGCAAAGAGCGCGAGCGCATAGCGGGACAAGGTCTCCCACTGGTCGGCAGTCAGCAGCTTCTTTTCAACGATTTCGGTCGGTGTCAGCGGCTCGTCATGGCCACCGTCGAATTCCTTGCTCGTCGGCGTGATGATCGGGGTCGGAAGCTTCTCATTGTCCCGCATGCCGTCGGGAAGGGTGATCCCGTACATCTGGCGCTCACCCTTCTTATAGAGAGTGAGGATCGAGGTACCTGTCGTGCCGGCGAGATAACCGCGCACGACGATCTCGACCGGCAGGATGTCAAGACGTTTGCCGACGACGACATTCGGATCGGGATAGGCGATCACATGATTGGGGCAGATGTCCTTGGTCTTCTCGAACCAGTAGCGCGCCGTCTGGGTCAGAACCTGGCCTTTATAAGGAATGCAGGTGAGGATCCGGTCGAAGGCGCTGAGGCGGTCGGTCGAGATGATGATCCGGCTGCCGTCCGCAAGGTCGTAGTTTTCGCGCACCTTGCCACGATAGTAGTTCGGCAGTTCCGGATAATGAGCTTCGGACAGGATGCGCATGGGTGTCCTCGATGTCTTGACGGCGATAGCACTCAGGTTGTGCGGTTTCCGCCTCGCGGTACCCGAAAGTGGCCCCTGTTTCAAAGAAAAAGCGCATGGCCGGACCATGCGCTCTTCTCCGTGAAGCGGCGATCAGACGGCTGCGTGGTGCAGGCGGCCGTTGAACAGGCCATTGTCGGTTGCCTTCCGCCAGGACTTCGCCGCTGCAAGGACGGCGAGATCGACGAGCGGCTCAATCAGGATGACCGTCATGTAGGCTGCGCCGAAGGTTGCGATGGACGAAAGGCTCTCGGCGCTAAAGCCGTGGCCATAAAGTGCCCAGAAGGCGACCCATGCGACGATGCCGCCCTGATAGGCTGTCGAAAGAGCAAGGGCGTCGCGGTAGCCGACATCCACATAGGCCTTCTTCTGTGGGATGATCCGCGCGGCGAGTTGGCTGATGGCAAAGAGCGGCACGATCAGGGTCGTGACGTTCATGCCATATTGCGGCAGATCGAAGGGGGCGAAGAACAGTCCCTGTAGCAGCAGGCCGAGAGCCAGACCGATGGAGGCTGCCCCCGCGCCGAAGATCAGGAAGAGTGTCGAGCCGAGGATCAAATGCACCTCGGAGACGCCGACCGGATGGTGCGGCAGAACCTCGAAGAAGGAGAAGACGAGGGCGGTGGTCATCAGCGCCCGTCCGGCAAGACCTATCGGTGTGGCCTTCGACTTGATGTCATCGACCACCATCTTGCCAACGAGACCGAAGGAGAGGGCGGCCGTTGCGTAGCTGAGTGCGAGTTTCGCGCCGTCGACGACGCCGGGTTCAATATGCATAGTTCATGTCCTTTCGTCCGCGCCCACCGCGCGGGAAGAGTGAATGCCGCGTTCACGGCGCCAAGTGATGGCAGGTCTCCTGGCTCACGGGTCAGGGCGAAAGTCCGCCTTATCAGCACGAGGCCAATGGCATTCCGGACGTCGCTCGCCGTTCACAGTTGCGGGGGCAGCCACGGTTTCGGCCCCTGATGGGTAGTCCTCACCGTATTCCCTCTTCGTCCGCCCGTCGGGTCATGTCCGGGCGAAACCATCACGGGATCGAGATTAGGGCGTGAGATTGCGGAATGTCCAGCAGATTGCGACGTTCCCCGCAGGTAATGCGCGCCGATCTGGCAAAAGCCAATTTGCCACATTGCGAGAGCGGCCGCGCTCGACCACTGTGCCGTCACTCAGCCAAGACGAGGTTCTATGATGACAGAGATGATCTACCGTGTGCCGCTGTTCGGCTGGATGCTGAAGGAGGCGGTTCAAGGTCCGACGACGGCGAAGGTTCTCTTTGTCGTGAACCTGCTGCTGATGTGGCTGCTTGCGATCGTCGCGTTCGGATATCCGGCAATCATCCTTCCGGCGCTGGTCGCAGTGCCCGTGATGTTCGTGGTGTTGATCCTGATCACCAAAGGGTAAAGCTGGAAGCAGGCCTTTTAATCGCTCGCGCGCATTCCCATATAGAGCAAGGCGACGGATGGTATGAGCGTCGGGCTCGAAAGCCGTCGAAGCTGCGTTCAAATCGCCGCTGGCAGAATTTCCGTAGAGAAATCAGCCACTTGAAAAAAACGACAGTTTTTTGACAAAT
>NZ_STGU01000078.1 GCF_004912135.1 Rhizobium rosettiformans W3 | reverse complement strand
TCTAGTTTTATTGCCGGTGGATGTCGTTGCATCGTGACCGGCCAACTTCCGGTATCGTCATGTTGCACGTTGTGCCTGTCAGCACTTCACCAAGTTCGCAATCCAGCATTCCCGTCCCGTGTTCATCAAAAGCCAGGTTCTTGAAAGAGCGTGATTTCGTCGAGCCTGGCAGAGTCCTTTTCCACCAAGGCCAGCCGACAGTTCATCAGCTTCGGTTATCTGAAGGCTGTATCGCGCTATCCCAGACCCTTGCGGACGGGCGTCGTCAGATCGTCGACATCATCGGACCCGGCGGGCTGGTCGGAATTGCTCTCGGTGAAAAGAACCGGATGACTGCCGAAACGCTGAGCTATTGCTACATCGAGCGACAACATGCCGACGATGTCGCCGAGATCTACACCGCGATTGGCGAGGCCATGAAGCGGATCGAAGCGCACACCGTGCTCCTGGGGCGGAAGACAGCGCCTGAACGAGTAGCGAGCGCGATCCTCGATCTTTCAGAACGTTTTTCGCCAGCGCGCGGGCAGCGAGAGCCGTGTCTTCAACCTCTATCTTGGGCGGGGTGATCTGGCCGATTGGTTGGGGCTCTCGCTGGAAACTGTAAGCCGCTGCTTTACCAAGCTCAAACGGGCTCAGCTAATCGATTTCGATGAGCCCGAAATCGTCACCCTGCTGAATCTACCGGTACTCCAAGCGATTGCCGATGGCGCAGCATCCGTCTGAGCGGGATGT
>NZ_STGU01000077.1 GCF_004912135.1 Rhizobium rosettiformans W3 | reverse complement strand
GGTGGCGTCGCCTTAACCGAGTTTGGGATGCGGTAGTCTCTTCGACCTGAACTTCACGCATCAATCGACAAAGCGATTTCCCGCCAGGTCGAGATGGCGTGAGTGCGAAGCTGGCGATGGTCTGCGGCGGTCAAGTCTTTGCGGTGAAGAAGGAAGAGATTGGCGATCTGGCCGTGAGTGGAGACGAAACGCTGACATTGCCGCGCGGACTTGAAGCGCATCATGCGCCGCTCTCGTCGTCGCACAGCAAGATGGGAATTTTCAGCCTGGTTGTTCAATCCCTTGTGCGAGCGATGTTCGACCTTCGGCATCAAATCCGCCTTCGCAGCCGAATAGGAACGCAGCTTGTCGGTCAGCATCACGCGCGGGGCGATACCTTGACCCTTGAGCAGTTTGCGCATCAGACGCAAGGCTGCTGCCTTGTTCCTTCGGCTTTGCAAGAGGGCGTCGAGAACGTAGCCGTTGGCATCGACGGCGCGCCACAGCCAGTATTTCTTTCCCTTGATCGTCACCACCATCTCATCGAGCTGCCACTTGTCGGCAAACTGGCCTCGTGAGCGGCGTCGGAGCTGATTGGCGAACTTCAAGCCAAATTTCGCCGCCCATTCCGAGACGGTCTGGAATGAGACGTTGATGCCGCGCTCGGCCAACAGATCTTCGACGTCGCGTAAACTGAGCGGAAATCGGAAATACAGCCAGACCGCATGGGTGATGATCTCGGCAGGAAAGCGGTGGCGTCTGAAGTGGGCGGCAGGGAATTCGGTCATGACAATCCG
>NZ_STGU01000076.1 GCF_004912135.1 Rhizobium rosettiformans W3 | reverse complement strand
GAGGATATAGAGATCCGGCTGCTGCTGGAGGCGCTTTATCATCGCTACCACTATGACTTTCGCAGCTACGCCATGTCGTCGATCCGGCGGCGGTTGCGCCAGGCACGCGAACAGTTGGGCTTTGCGACCATCTCAGCCATGCAGGAACGCGTCCTTCATCATCCCGAGATGCTTGACGACATGCTCCGCTTCCTTACGGTCCAGGTCAGCGAGATGTTTCGCGACCCGTCCTACTTCGCGGCGATCCGGGAGAAGGTCGTTCCGCATCTTCGCACTTACCCCTCCTTGAAGATCTGGATTGCCGGATGCAGTTCGGGCGAAGAGCTCTATTCCTTTGTCATCCTTTTTCGCGAGGAAGGGCTTGAGGAGCGAACCCTCTTTTATGCGACGGATATTAATCCAGAGGCCCTCGCCCAAGCGGAAGCCGGAATCTATGACATCGAACGGGTCAGATTGTTCACCGAGAACCATCGTGACTCCGGCGGCAAGGGATCTTTGTCTGACTATTACACGACGGGCTACAACCGGTGCATCCTGGACAAAAGCCTGCGGCGCAATGTCGTGTTTTCAGATCATAGTCTTGTGACGGACCAGGTCTTTGGTGAGATGCAATTAGTCTCCTGCCGGAACGTCATGATCTATTTCGACCGGGATCTACAGGACAGGGCTGTCGGTCTTTTCCGGGATACGCTGCCACGCAACGGCTTTCTCGGGCTGGGCTCAAAGGAAACACTGCGTTTTTCAACGCATGCCGATGGCTTCCGGGAGTTCGTCCGAGATGAGAAGATCTATCAGAGGATCGGCTCGTGAAGGACAATCCGAACGGTGCGATCATCATCGGCGCCTCTGCTGGGGCGCTCGAAGCGCTGTCCGTGCTATTGCCGCCACTACCTGCGACTTATCCATATCCCAT
>NZ_STGU01000075.1 GCF_004912135.1 Rhizobium rosettiformans W3 | reverse complement strand
GATCGTGTCCCACTGAGTGGTGTAGCTTCGGCAATCGCCGTGCCTTCCGGACAGAGCCAGGAATTGGTCAGCTTGCGGCTGGCAGGCTGATGAGCGGATCATCGCTCATTGCTGCTATGGTCTCAAGTGTCATGTAGCGGGATCGCTGAACGGCCCACTCGTCATTCTGCTCAAGCAGCAAGGCACCGACGAGCCTCACGATGGCATCGTCGTTGGGGAAGATGCCGACGACTTCTGTGCGTCGCTTGATCTCGCCGTTGAGACGCTCGATCGGATTTGTGGAATGAAGCTTTGCCCAGTGCTGCCTGGGAAAGGTCATGTAGGCGAGCACGTCCTGCTCGGCGCTATCCATCAGCGTGGCGAGTTTCGGCACCTTCGGCCTGATCTGGTCGGCGACATTGCGCCATTGGGTGCTTGCCGCCTCCGGGGTGTCCTGGGCAAAGGCCGTGGCGATGAAGGCAGAGACGACACGCCGTCCGCTCTTGCCTGCATGAGCGAGGGCATTGCGCATGAAGTGAACCCGGCACCTCTGCCATGTGGCGGAAAGCACCTTCGACACGGCTGCCTTGATGCCCTCGTGTGCATCGGAGACCACGAGCTTGACGCCGCGCAGGCCTCGTCTGGTCAGCTTGCGTAGGAACTCGGTCCAGATCGCTTCTGCCTCGGATGTGCCGATTTCCATGCCAAGCACCTCGCGCCGGCCGTCAGTGTTCACACCCACCGCGATGATGACCGCTACCGAGACAATACGACCGCCGCGACGAACCTTCAGGTAGGTGGCATCGATCCAGAGATATGGCCACTCGCCCTCGATAGGGCGGTCGAGGAAGGCTTTGACCTTGTCATCGATCTCTTCGCAGAGCCGCGATACCTGGCTTTTGGAGATGCCGCTCATGCCCATGGCCTTGACGAGATCATCGACGGATCGGGTCGAGACGCCCTGGATATAGGCTTCCTGGATTACCGCCGTCAGAGCCTTCTCGGCCATACGACGCGGC
>NZ_STGU01000074.1 GCF_004912135.1 Rhizobium rosettiformans W3 | reverse complement strand
GAAAAGACACAAGGCAGAAGAGATCGTCACGAAGCTCCGTCAGGTTGACGTGTTGAATGCGCAGGGAAAATCGATGGCGGAGGCGATCCGGTCGATAGGCGTGACGGAAGTTACATACTACCGGTGGCGGTCTGAATACGGCGGCTTGAAGGGAGACCAGGTGAAGCGGTTGAGAGAGCTGGAGGCCGAGAATGCCCGGCTCCGGCGTGCCGTTTCCGATCTCACGCTGGACAAGATGATCCTTGCCGAGGCCGCCAAGGGAAACTTCTAAGCCCCGCCCGCCGCCGCGCCAGCGTGGATCATGTCATCGAGGAACTGGGCGTGTCCGAGAGACGGGCCTGCCGGGTTCTCGGTCAGCATCGTTCGACGCAGCGCAAGATCGCCAAGACCCCGGATGACGAAGCAGCGTTGACCGCCGACATCACGGCGCTCGCTCTCCAGTATGGCCGCTATGGCTATCGTCGCATCACTGCGATGCTGCACCAGGCTGGCTGGATCGTGAACGTCAAGCGGGTCGAACGCATCTGGCGGCGGGAGGGGCTGAAGGTGCCGCACAGGCAACCCAAACGCGGTCGGCTGTGGTTGAACGACAGCTCGTGTGTCCGGCTTCGGCCGGAACATCCAAACCATGTCTGGTCCTACGACTTCGTCGAGGATCGCACACACAATGGCAGGAAAATCCGCATGCTCAATGTGATCGACGAGTTCACGCGCGAATGCATTGCCATCAGGGTCGAGAGAAAGCTGAAGGCCGTCGATGTCATCGACGTGCTTTCCGACCTGTTCATCCTGCGCGGCGTCCCGACGCATATTCGGTCCGACAACGGGCCGGAGTTCATCGCCAAGGCATTGCGGGAATGGATCGCGGCGGTGGGTGCCAAGACCGCCTACATCATGCCGGGCAGTCCGTGGGAAAACGGCTATTGCGAGAGCTTCAATTCGAAGCTCCGTGACGAACTGCTCAACGGTGAAATCTTCTACACGCTCAAGGAGGCAAAGATCGTCATCGAAAACTGGCGACGTCACTACAACACCGTGCGGCCGCACTCATCGCTGGGCTACAGGCCACCGTCTCCCGAAGCCTCTGTTTGGCCTCGCCAAAA
>NZ_STGU01000073.1 GCF_004912135.1 Rhizobium rosettiformans W3 | reverse complement strand
GCTCTTGCTGCTGCTGAAAGTATCGTTCTTTCCTGGCCAACGGAGATGTGGCCAAAGTTCGTGGAGCGAAATCCAAGACTCGCCGTCAGCGCGATGGAGACGATCGGTCAAAGGCTTGAAGAAGCCCATGTCCGCATTCGCGAAATGTCCACGCAAGAAGTAGAGAAGAGAGTTGCGCATACCGTCTTGAGGTTGGCGCAAAAGGCTGGTCGTTCGGAGGCGTCGGGAATACGGATCGATTTCCCGATCTCAAGGCAGGACATTGCCGAGATGACTGGCACGACAATTCATACGGTCTCGCGCATTTTTAGTGCATGGGAGAGCAGGGGGCTGATCGAAGGTGGTCGGCAAAAACTCCTGGTGCGCGATATGATTGAACTTGCGTCGCTGGCGAATTCTCTTCCGGAGCGTCGATAATCAGGTGAAGCGTTCCCGTACTTGATATTGCGCAAAGAAGGCCTGTCCATCCTGGCCTATCTCTTTTGAAACGGAACGAGGTGTTTCCGTTTAAGGAGATGAAAATGAAACTGCGTAGTGTCACCCTGGCGGCTGCTCTTTTGCTCTCAGTTCCCGCTTTTTCGATGGCTGCGGATTTCGAAGTCAAGATGCTCAACAAGGGTGCAGAGGGTGCCATGGTGTTCGAGCCTGCCGGCTTGAAGATTGCCCCCGGCGACACCGTCACCTTCGTCGCCACCGACAAGAGCCACAATGCCGAAATCATCAAGGGTATGATTCCGGACGGCGCGGCAGAGTTCAAGGGCAAGATGAACGAGACAATCAAGGTGACCTTTGACGTTCCCGGTCTCTATGGCGTGAAATGCGCGCCGCATGTTGGCATGGGCATGGTCGCTGCCATCCTGGTTGGTGATGCTCCGGCCGCCAATCTTGACGCCTTCAACGCAGCCAAGCTGCCGAAGAAGGCGCGCGAACGGATTGATGCAGCTGTTGCTTCGGCCCAGTAATAGTTGCCATTCGCTTATGTTGCTCGGCTGACGCCGCCTGGGGAACTGACCCTGGCGGCGTTACTGTCTGTATTCTGCTTCAGAGCTCGATGATCACAGGGATCAGATCCCGCCATCTGCCAGCAGGCCGCTATGAGCGCGGTCGATTGCTTTACGTAGCTCGTCGACTGGC
>NZ_STGU01000072.1 GCF_004912135.1 Rhizobium rosettiformans W3 | reverse complement strand
ACGGGCGGCACTGGCATCGGAAGTTACGGCGGCAATTCGATCCCGATCAGCCTGAGCTGTCGCGAGGCGCTCGCGCGCTGCCGATTCTGCATTTGCAGCGGCTGCCCTTTTAACCGTCAGGTCGTCCAGGCTTGCGCGGGCTGCCTCCAACACCTTGCCCTGTGCCTCAACCGCCGAGTTGGCGGCTTCGCTGCTCCAAGGCTGTTCGAGCGTGGCCAGACGTTCCCCTATAGATTTCAGCGTGGTCTCGTTGACTGTCCGCCGCTGGACTGTGATTGCTAACCGTTCATCGAGCGAAGCGAGTGACGCAGTCAGTGCATTGAGGCGCGATTGCGCAGTGCTGACATTGTTCGAGCTACCACCCGCATCTCGAACATGGGCAGCCCGCGCTCGCCCCGCCTGCGCCAGCCGATCGCCGATAAGCGCTGTCAAATCCGTGTCAGCAGGGACATTAAGAGCCTCAGCGATAGCGGCTCGCTCCATGTCAGCGGCTTCCTCCGCATTTCGCGCGAGATTTTCGGCCTCGGCAGCAGCAAAAATCACAGCCTGCGCTTTGGCAAGTTCCTGCCTTGCCGCTTCGGTTGCATCTGCAAGCGCGCCAACAGAACGCGCTTGCTCCGCCAGCTGGACGTCCTGCGCAGCCAAGGCATTGCGAGCGCGTCTCTGAAGGTCGCCCGGCTCGAACCTTGTGGCACAGACCGGGCAGTCAGTGTCGTCGTGTCCAATATGGGCGGTAAGGCCCGACAGAAGCGCGGCCAGTTCGGACGCATCGTGCTGGCGGGCCGCCAAGCGGCTCCGGGCTGCGGCTTCGATATTTTGTGTCTCGATGGTTGCACGTTCGAGGACGGGGAGGTCGCCGCGTGCCCGATCAGCCGCGACTCCGGCCGCACTGGCGGCATTACGCCGTTCGCGCGCCGAGACTTCCTGCGCTTCAAGGGCTGAGGCGCGTGACGACCAAAGTTGAAGCTTCGTTTGTTCACTGTCTAGCTGGCCAAGGGTCGCCTGCGCCTGATGGGCGCGATCGAGATCAGCCTTTGCTTCCGCGGCATTTTGTTCGCAGAGATCTCGATCAGCCTTAAGCGTCTCCTCCAGAGCAAGAACGCTTTGCTGCTCTGCGTGGAGAGTTGAAAACTCGGCGATTGCCGCGCGCTCGCGAAG
>NZ_STGU01000071.1 GCF_004912135.1 Rhizobium rosettiformans W3 | reverse complement strand
TCTGTGGTTGCCGTCCGTTGCGCAAGTAGCGTCTGACCTTTTTTAGGAGTGATCGAGTGCGGTCTTCTGTCAGGCCTTTTAGATGCGGCACTTCAAAAGGCCGCTGGCCAGTATGGTGATCTGCGGATTGGGTCCAAGTCTCCTAAACGAGCTTTAAACTCCGAGTAATGTAATGGTTTTCCCTATCCAGATCAGGTCGATCATGCGCCCATTCAGGTCGTCGACTTCTCACACTCCTTTACCGGCGTCTGCTAGTCGCAGCCGGTTTCTTGTCACGTCGCCACAGCCAACGTCGTGTTCCGATAATCTTCCTTCTTCACCAACATGGCCCATATCTTCCGGGCCATCTTGTTGGCCAGCGCAATCGCCACCAGCATACGCGGCTTTCTTGTGATCATTCGGGCGAGCCATGACCCCTTCATAGGTGGCTTGACACTCGCCCACCTGACACGGGTCATCGCACCAATGATTATCAGCCGCCGGATGTCAGCTTGTCCGGCCTTCGAAGCCCGTCCGAGCCGTTCTTTTCCACCCGATGAGAATTGCCGAGGAACGAGGCCGAGCCAGGCAGCAAAATCTCGACCGCATCGGAAGTTTTCCATAGCGGGTGCAAAAGCTTCGACAGCCAGCGCGATCATGGGCCCTACGCCAGGCATAGTTTGAAGCCGCCTCGCATTATCGCTTTGGCGGGACAATTCGGTAAGACGTTTTGTTTTTTCCTCTATTTTCGTTGTCTTCTCGTAGATCTGGACCAGAAGATCACGGCATTCGTCTCGCACGAGTTGGGGCAGATCGATTTGAACGTCCTCAATAATTGCCTCGATGCGATCAACGCGACCGATCCCAAGCGGCACAACCTGTCCATATTCATAAAGAACTGCACGTAGTGCATTCATCAGTTCCGTCCGTTGACGGACAATACGCTCGCGCGCCCGAAACAAGATCGCGCGAGCCTGCTGATCCGCTGTTTTGGGGGAGACGAAACGCATCTCGGGCTGCCGAGCTGCTATGACGATTGCTTCTGCGTCGGCTGCGTCGTTCTTCTGTCGCTTCACAAACGGACGCACGTATTGCGGGGCAATCAACTTGACTTCATGGCCTAGCTTAACGAGCTCTCGGAACCAATAATGGGCGCTTCCGCAGGCTTCCATGACCACAAGCGCGGGCTCGTACCCTGCCATGAAGCGTAGAAATTGTCCTCGCGCCAGCTTTTTGCGAAATTTCACCTCGCCTGTCATCGTCGCTCCGTGAAGCTGGAAAACATTCTTTGCCAAGTCCACGCCGATCATTATGTCCTTCATCTGCCGTCCTCTCTGCTCTGCGGTTTGCGCCACATTACACTTGGCATACTGC
>NZ_STGU01000070.1 GCF_004912135.1 Rhizobium rosettiformans W3 | reverse complement strand
GATCGTGTCCCATGGAGTGGTGTAGCTTAGACGACCACGGCTCATCCCAGAGGGCCGGATGAGTGTCAGCTTGCGGCTGGCAGGCTGATGAGCGGATCATCGCTCATCGTGGCGATGGTCTCAAGTGTCATGTAGCGGGATCGCTGGACAGCCCACTCGTCGTTTTGTTCGAGGAGCAGCGCTCCCACGAGCCTGACGATTGCGTCATCGTTGGGAAAGATGCCGACGACCTCTGTGCGGCGCTTAATCTCGCCGTTAAGGCGTTCGATCGGATTGGTGCTGTGGAGCTTGGTCCAGTGCTGCCTGGGAAAGGTCATGTAGGCGAGCACGTCCTGTTCGGCACTATCCATCAGCGTGGCGAGTTTCGGCACCTTCGGCCTGATCTGGTCGGCGACATTGCGCCATTGAGTGCTCGCCGCCTCTGGCGTGTCCTGGGCAAAGGCCGTGGCGATGAAGGCGGAGACGACACGCCTTCCGCTCTTTCCGGCATGGGCCAGCGCGTTACGCATGAAGTGAACCCTGCACCTCTGCCAGGTGGCGGAAAGCACCTTCGACACGGCTGCCTTGATACCCTCGTGCGCATCGGAGACGACGAGCTTGACGCCGCGCAGGCCTCGTCTGGTCAGCTTGCGTAGGAACTCGGTCCAGATCGCTTCTGCCTCGGATGTGCCGATTTCCATGCCTAGCACCTCGCGTCGGCCATCGGTGTTCACACCCACGGCGATGATGACCGCGACAGAGACGATGCGACCGCCGCGACGAACCTTCAGGTAGGTGGCATCGATCCAGAGGTATGGCCACTCGCCCTCAATGGGGCGGTCGAGGAAGGCTTTGACCTTGTCATCGATCTCTTCGCAGAGCCGGGATACCTGGCTCTTGGAGATGCCCGACATGCCCATCGCCTTGACGAGATCATCGACTGAGCGGGTTGAAACGCCTTGGATATAGGCTTCCTGAATGACTGCCGTCAGGGCCTTCTCGGCCATGCGGCGCGGCTCCAGGAAACTCGGGAAATAGCTGCCGGTGCGAAGCTTCGGAATACGCAGCTCGACGGTGCCAGCCCGTGTCTCCCAGTCTCGATCGCGGTAGCCGTTGCGCTGGGCAAGTCGGAAGCCGTTCTTCTCGCCATAGCCCGCGCCGGTCTTCGTCCCGACCTCCAGCGCCATCAGCTTCTCGGCAGCAAAGCCGATCATCTCGCGCAGCAAATCGGCGTCGGCGCTCTTCTCAACGAGTGAGCGCAGGTTCATCATGTCGTCGGTCATCGGTGGTGTCCCTCAGGTTGGTCATAAGCAACCCGACCCTACCGGAAATCACCGATGGCTATGAAATCCAGCTACACCACTCCATGGGACACGATC
>NZ_STGU01000069.1 GCF_004912135.1 Rhizobium rosettiformans W3 | reverse complement strand
AGTGTTCTACGCTTACGGGGCTATCACCCACTCTAGCCAGGCTTTCCAACCTGTTCAGCTTTATTCCTCATTGCCACTGGCCTGGTCCGCGTTCGCTCGCCACTACTTGCGGAGTCTCGGTTGATGTCCTTTCCTACAGGTACTTAGATGTTTCAGTTCCCTGCGTTCGCTTCTAACCCCTATGTATTCGAAGGTTAGATACCTTATTACAATGCTTGGAAACCCAAGCCGATCTTTTGGATCAGTTTGGATTCTCCAAGCATTTAAGGTGGGTTTCCCCATTCGGATATCCATGGATCAAAGCTTATTCGCAGCTCCCCACGGCTTTTCGCAGCGTATCACGTCCTTCTTCGCCTGTGCATGCCAAGGCATCCACCAAATGCCCTTACGACACTTAATCGTTCTCATTGCCAATGCTCATCGTCTAGTCAGCCATTCCTCAGAACGACCAACAGACCGGGCTACCTTTTACAACCCAGTCCACTCAACAATGCCATCGACGTGTTCGATCCGGTCACTTTATTGGAGCTACGCCGAGCAGCTCGCTTGTGCCGGATCTTTAAGACCAGCTTCTCGAGATTAAATCCGGGATCGCGCGGTCAGGCAACGATCATCAGCAATCCGTCAGAGGCGACCGAAGTCACCAACAACGAACGACCAGAGCGACAGGCTTCCTACCTACCTCCGACCCTTCCCCAAGATCCGGCCGGCTAGGCCATCACAAGGTTCATCAGGATCGGGCTCGGACATGGGATCAAATCCCATACCTGGAAGCCTCCAGATCAATCTTCTCTTCACAATGTATGCAGAACAGGCACAAGGCATATCGCCAGGTGCAAACTTTTATTTCTTCAAAGACAAGGTCGCCGCCTCGCATCAACACCAAAACCTTGGTGGAGCTGAGCGGGATCGAACCGCTGACCCCCTGCTTGCAAAGCAGGTGCTCTCCCAGCTGAGCTACAGCCCCATTCAGGTTGCACCTCAAGGCTATAACCAAGAGATCCGTCAACGCTTAAACCACAAATCCATCCAGACCATCCAAAATCACCAGATGCGCTCAAAAGCGCAAAGGCAAATCGTGGTGGGCCCGGGTAGACTCGAACTACCGACCCCACGCTTATCAAGCGTGTGCTCTAACCGACTGAGCTACGGGCCCATAAGGATGGAACAACACAAAGCCACCCGAGACATCAAGCCTCAAGCGACCAAAGCGTGGTCCTTGTCTTCTGAAGAAAGAGAAACGTGGACGGCGATCTGCGCCATACCGTCCGGATCCTTAAGATCTCCACGGCGTATTACGTTTTCGATCGTGACCTGACTGGCCCGATCTATGTTCTAAAAAGCACGGGAAGGTTCATCCTGATCTGGTCAGGCGTCTTACCAATTCCACAGCTTCCTTAGAAAGGAGGTGATCCAGCCGCAGGTTCCCCTACGGCTACCTTGTTACGACTTCACCCCAGTCGCTGACCCTACCGTGGTTAGCTGCCTCCCTTGCG
>NZ_STGU01000007.1 GCF_004912135.1 Rhizobium rosettiformans W3 | reverse complement strand
GAAATTCAACAGTGGCTACAAACTTATGACAAGAATTATTATGTTGCTCAGCGATTAAAACGAAGGCCTCAAATACTGCGAAAGTTAAGAAGACTTAGTGTCAGGCTAACTCAATTACAGGACATTGGAGGTTGCCGAATTATCGTTGACACAGACAAAGACGTCGACGAAACGCTAAATTTTATTAATTCGAAGATTAAAACTTCCGAGATTATCAAAATTCTACGTCGAACAGATTACAGAGAACTGGGGCGCGATGACAGCGGCTATCGCGCCTATCATCTTATTCTTCAAATTGAGGGATGCACTATAGAACTGCAGATCAGGAGCAAGATACAACATTATTGGTCTGAAAGTATTGAGCGGACATCGGTTATTTATGGGTACCGCCTAAAAGAAGGCGAAGGAAATCGCGAGGTCATCGCCTACTTCAAGCAATTTTCAAATGCTCTGTACCGTATCGAACAAGGCGAGAGTCTGGACCGCGATACTGAGATCCAATTGCAGGAACTCAGAATGGGCGCGGAAGAGATAATCGGAAGAAGCTCGGATAAAAGAGCGCTAGGCGGTCACGTCAACTATGACATTGTGAAGACGATGTCAGCAAAAGAAGAACAGAGTTACGGACAGCTCAACAACTGGATACTTGTATTCGATTGGGCGGATGGGAATTTTGTACTGTGGGACATTGTTAGCCGCGAAGCCAATGAAGCTGTCGAGGCTTACTCCAGGTATGAGCGAGAGTTTCCCGAAGAGGAAAAATACGAAGTCGTGCTCATTGGAACTTCAAATATTGCGACAGTCCAACAAACTCACAGCCACTACTTTGGAATTGAGCATCACGTCGAGGCGCTTCAACAAATGGACGAGTCGATCATCGGACTTTCCCACCGAAACGAACTCGATGTAGGGTCGCGCAGAATACTACTTACGATGAAACGACGCAGCTACTGGGGAAAAAACACCATTAACGTAGCCACCTTGAAGAATCATTTCTGCCGAAATGTTGGAACTTTCGAGGACTCGCTATCAAACCTGAGAACCAGAGGGCTCATTATAGGCAGCGATCCCGTCTCCCTCGACGTTAAGAGAGCTCAAGACATCAACTCATACGTTTAAGCCACCGAAGTTGATGTGTGGCCGAGGAAGAGCTGATCGCGCGCGCCCCACAGTTTACAAAATTGGTTTTCACGTCAATAAAGGCAGCAGCAGACGAAGGGGCAAATAAAGCGGCTCCTCGCAGCCTTTCGGTGCGCGTCCGTGGAGGACGAAGACTCGAAGGCATGGGCGAGCGCAAGCTACCTAACCTTCAGCTTTTCCCGGAGAGGGGCGCAGTTCCGTTGGCAATCCTCTCGCCGAGCCTCCCTATTGCAAAATCTGAGCGCTGCCCCTGATCGGACAAGGCTGAAGCTTTGACTGGATCCTCGGGTCAAGCCCGAGGATGACGACCTCTAGCGCGGAGGAAGGTATTCTCTTTTAGCGTTCTGCGACCGAAACGGTGGCGGAGGATACCCGTTGCTCCCCTCACCCTCCGTCATCCTCGGGCTTGACCCGAGGATCCAAACACAAGCGTACCAAAGCCAAACACCCCCGCCAGACACGCCGCAAATCGCAAAGAAGGGGGACGCGCCGTAGCGTTTCCTCAACAAAATCAACAAAACGATTTTTTTTCATCCCCGCCCATTTCCACCCCCGTAGAATCAGCGCTGTCCCGCCCTCGGATACACCTGACGATGCGATGTCAGGCGAGGCGGGGCCGGCGCCGGGATGGAGGGTTGTCGCAGATCCAAGATCCCGGCCCGCTGCAACGGTCTCCCTCCGGACGAGGGGTTGGTAACGAAGGTGGCGGGGTCGGAGCCCCCACACCGGATACCCCGATCGGAAGGACGTGCCTTAGAGGCACACAGACAAGGCGCCCACGCCGTCGCGAACATCACCAGACGGCGGGGCGACAAAAAACGGCGGGGATGAGGGCCGAGGTCGCAAATGACCGAAGGCCGCATCCCCCGGGCGAGGGTCCCGGTCGGCATGGTGCACCATCCGGCGGGAACCTCCCGGGCCACCGGCCAGGCTCTGGCAGAACACTCTTCGGAGGACTCTGTCACAGCCGGACCCTGCGCCCGGTCAATCCTCGGTCCTCGGGTCACGCCCGAGGATGACCGAGGACCGTCGCCGCCTTGCCAGAGAGACGCATGCAGCGGGAAAAAACGCCGAACGAGGCGCCGGAAGGAGCCACATAAAACTACTTAGACAGGTTGCTTCTGGCGCCTCGTCCGAGACAAGTTCGACCCACCCGGAGGGAGATGATCCCAACCGGCGGCGAAGCTTGGGGTTTTTGAAAGTTCGGTGTCACCTCCCCCCGATGTGGGGGAGGACGGAAAATCGAAGGCTTAGGCGAGCGCAAGCCGCCTAAACTTCAGATTTTCCTGGTGAGGGGATCAGTGCTGCGGGCACGGGATAACCGACCCCCTCACTTGCGATTTCAGATGTTTAGGCGGCTTGCGCTCGCCTAATTCATCGAAATCGCTTTCTCCCCCACCAAGGGGGAGATGGCAACCCGTTACCATCACCGATCCCCTCACCAACAACATCTGAGGTTTAGCCCTGATCGGGCTAAGCCTTCGATTTTGTAACCTCCCCACAAGAGGGCGTCGCCCCGCCGCCCCTTCCGAAATTCCCTATTTCGCCAATTCCCGAAACACCGAAAGGAGCTCGACATGCCAGACCCACAAACCACCCCCGCCCCCGAAGCGTTGACGCTGCGCCTGCTGCGCGACATCTTCGACAAACGGGGAATCCCGCGCCGCTGCCCACGCCGCCGATGCCGGCGCAGCCGACACTGCAGCGGTGCAGCGCTCAGCCCGGCCGACCCGCTCACCACAGGCGAAAGGCTGCCGCCCTGCGCCGTCAGCGCCAAACCCGAGGCGCGCCGGCAGTTCATCGCCATGGCGAGAGATTTGCTCCCGCCTCTGGACGACAGCACCACCCTTGGCACATGGCCCCATGACAGAGAGGCGGCCAACCATCTTCGCCAGGCGATCGCGATCGTCGAGCGTATTCATTCCCGCCCCGGGCCGCATCCGGACAGCGAAGGGACAGCGCTTGCCGCCTGGCATGCCACCGACCCAGCATCGGAACTCACCGCCCTTTGCCGCCGCATCTGGCGCCAACCCAAAGCGGAGAAGCGCCCGACCGCGAGCCCGGACACCGCGCCCTCATGAGGCACGCCCCCATCCTGCGACAGGAGGTGACGCGGCCTGCCGTCGTCAAGGCGGACAGGCCGCAAGGCCGCGATCGTCGCAACAGGAGGGAAGCGCCGCTAGGTTGCCGCGAGACTGAGCTCGCCGCCAATAGGCTCGTAGAGAAGGAGAAGCTCCCTGTGGACCTCGGCCTGAAAGGCGAGGATCTCCCGGCGCACATCCTCATAGGTTTGGCCGGTATCGAACAGCTCGGTTTTCAACCGGCTGCAGAGCGTTTTCCAGAAATCGGTCGCCGCCTGTCCGTTCAACTGATCCAGCCGACAGGCGGCGGAGCGAACGAGTTGCCGACGATGCGCAAGGGGGAAGTGAATGATCGTCTCGCGCGCCTGCGAAACGAAGCCGTCGCTGTGCATCTGTGCCTTCTCCAGTTGTTGGTATCTGGGGACCCCTCCCAGGGGCTCACGGATCAGGATGAGGAGATAGCGCAAACGCGCGCAGCGCCCGGCGGAGCTGATCCATGCCATGCTATGCCATGCCATGCCAGTCCTACTGGGGTGACAGTGCCGATACCGTCGTCGACAATGGCCAGTTCACCGGAGTATTCGGCAATACTAAAAAACGATATGTCACTGTCAACAGGCGTTGACAGGTTCTCCACCAGATTTGCGTTTGGTCAGATTGTCCAAGGCGGACTGTCAACCGGGGCTTACGTTTCGCCCCTACTCCGCCGCCTTGGGCAGATCCTCGACCTCGGCCTCGACGGGCAGCGGCTCCATTTCGTAGGAATAGCCCTCGAGCATGGCATAGGCCCGCTCGATCGCCGCGATCTGCACCTCCGAGGCCTTGATGGCGTCGGTGATCGATTGCGCCCGCGCCCGCAGCATCGAGCCGAGCACGTCGGTGTCCGGCCGGCGGCCGAGGCGGTCGAGATGCTTGCGCACGCGGGCCCGGTGGCGCTCCAGCTCGAGAATATGGAAGCGGCATTTGAGGATGTCGTCGGTGAGCTTGCGCCGCAGCCCCGCGACCGGATCGAAGGAGCCGGGCTCGCGCTCGTCGAGGATCATGTCGTTGATCAGCGTTTCCAGCACCATCAGCCCCTTGAGGTCGGTGGGCTCGGCGAGCTGCGGATCATAGCCGGTGTCGTCGAACACCCGGCGGCGCACGGGATCCTTCAGGAGCTCGTAGCAGGCGGAGATCTTGGCGAAGGCATCCGCATCGCCGCCGGCATCCGGATGGGCCGTCTTCGCCACCTTGCGATAGGCGGCCTTGATCGCGGCCTCGTCGGCATCGCGGGTCACGCCCAGGAGCTCGTAAGGATCGATCACCGCGGCACCCGTCTTTGCCATACTCATCCACTCCCGCGTCCTGAAAGCCTCGACCCCGCCCCCGGTCATCCCTCCCCTAAACCCGGAAGGCGGCTGCTTCAAGACGGAACACGAGCTCGTCCAAGGTCGCGATTGGGATGGGCTTTCGCCCGGGCGGCGGGCAACGCTTTGCGAGCGCCGCCGCTTCACCCCTCAAATCTCAAGGATTTCAGCCCGTTGCAGCCGAAAAGCGCGGCCGACTGTGACTTTTCATACTTGCCAAGATTCCGAAATGACCCTACCTCTTGTCGCGTTCGGGCAGCAATGATCCCGGAGACTGGACTGATGTGTATTGACCGCGACCCGCGGTCCTGGGGGCCTTCTCCCGCCGGTAGACGTTCTTTCCCCGTTATCGCGACCACTCGACGGTTCCGTTTCGGCGGAACTTTACCTAGCCGCTTCCGGTCCGCCGGCCGCGGCGCAGACGACAAACACGGGAACAAGGAACTCTCCCATGGCCACCAAGGGCACCGTAAAATTCTTCAACCAGGACAAGGGCTTCGGCTTCATCACCCCGGAAGGCGGCGCGAAGGACGTATTCGTCCACATCTCCGCGCTCCAGGCTTCCGGCATGCAGACCCTGCAGGACGGCCAGCAGGTCACCTTCGACACCGAGCCGGACCGCATGGGCAAGGGCCCCAAGGCCGTCAACATCCAGGCTGCCTGATTACACGATTTCGAATGGCGTCCCCCGGGACGCCATTTTTGATTTACGACCTTAGAAACGCCGGAATGCCGCGCTAGACCTTATTCCGCAGCGGCAGAACTGCTCGAAGTACCCTGTGTCTTCGGCCCGCCCGCGATGTCGACCGCCGCAAAGGCCTCGGCGATGAGGTCAGGCGACACGCCCGGCTTGGTCGCCTCGGACGACAGGATCTGCCGGTAGCGCCGGGCCCCCGCATAACCCTGGAACAGCCCAACCATATGCCGCGTGACATGGTTGAGCCGCCCGCCGGACGCCACCACCCGCTCCGCATAGCCGATCATCTGATCGCGCACCGCATTCCAGTCGACCGGCTTCGCCGCCTCGCCATAGATACGGGCATCGACCTCGGTCAGAAGCGTCGCATTGTGATAGCTCGCCCGCCCGAGCATGACGCCATCCATGACAGCGAGATGCTCGACCGCCTGGTCGAGATCGGCAATCCCGCCATTGATGCCGAGAAAGACATCCGGGTTTTCCCGCTTCATCCGGTAGACGAACTCGTAATCCAGCGGCGGAATCTCCCGGTTTTCCTTCGGCGACAGGCCCTTGAGCCAGGCCTTGCGCGCATGGGTCCAGATCGCATCCGCCCCTGCCCCGATCATCCGGGCGATGAAATCCGGCAGCACCGCCTCCGGCTCCTGCTCGTCCACCCCGATCCGGCACTTGACGGTAACCGGCCCCGTCGCCACCTTTTTCATGGCCGCAACGCAAGCCTCCACCACCTCGGGCGTCTGCATGAGGCAAGCCCCGAAGGTGCCCGACTGCACCCGGTCAGACGGACAGCCGACATTGAGGTTGATCTCGTCATAACCGTAATCGGCCGCGATCCTCACCGCCTCGACAAGCTTTGCCGGATCCGAGCCACCGAGCTGCAACGCCACCGGATGTTCGGCTTCGCTGAACGAAAGCAGCTTCTCCCGCGGCCCATGGATGATCGCATCGGCCACCACCATCTCGGTATAAAGCAGCGCCCGGGCCGAGAGCTGCCGGTGGAAGAAACGGCAATGCCGGTCCGTCCAGTCGATCATCGGGGCCACGGCAAACACCGCCCGCCCATAGGGTGCGGGACCGGGAATGTCGCGGGTGAGGAAGTCAGCATTCGTCGTCATGGCGGCGCAGATATCACGCTTTGCCGGGAAATGACACCATCCACGCCAAGCAAGGCGAGCACCGGTGCGTCAGCTATCAAGCCCGATCACTTTCTCGAGCGCTTCCCAGCTGTCGTCCATCGCGTAAGCCGCAAGGAATGGCAGGTTGATATGGCCGTAGAGCGGTGAGAGCTGCCACTCGGCCTCCTCCTCGTCGACACCTGCCACCTGCTGCAGGAAGATGACAGAGGCAAGGCCCGTGCGGTCGGCGCCGGACATGCAGTGCACGAGGATCGGCTGTTCGGCCGTCTTCAGGATTGAAAGCAGTTCCTGCGTTCGTTCGGCGGTGAGGTCCTTGCGGGCCGACATGCCGAAATCGACGTGTCTTGCGCCATGCGCGGCGGTTGCCGCAATCTCGTCGTCATACCAGTCCTTGCCCGGATTTTCGCCGCGAAGGTTGATGACCGTCTTGATCCCATAACGGTCGATTTCCGCGCCCAGCCGCTCACCCGAAAGCTGGGCCGAGCGATAGAACTGGCCGGGGAGCACCTCGTGAAAATTCCCGGAGAGAATAAGCAGTCCGACATAGGCGCCGAAGAGCAGCGCCAGAGCCGCAATCGTCACGAAGGCCCGCCGCACGGGCACGCGCCAGGAAGACCGCTTCGGAGCATTTGCCGCCGCTGCAGAATGCGTCTTGTCGATATTATCCAAAGTCAGACCCACCCATGAACCTTACCCGCAGACAGGCTGCTCGCCGATTCCGGCGTTAGAATGGCGGAACAAAAGGCAGGACACCAGGAAAAGAAGCGCGGATGAAGGCCTTGGTCAGAGCAGTCCCAGTTCGGCGAGTTCCCGCTTCAGATCGTCGGGCATGTCCTCGATATTGGCACCGGATGCCGAGAGGTCCCGGGGGGCGGCGTCCGCCTCGAGATAGCGCCAGCCCTGGAAGGGACGACGCGGCGCAGGCGCCACCTCCACCACTTCGGGTCCGAGGATCAGTTCGCAGCGGGTGATGCCATCACCGCCGGTGAACGTCTTGATGTCGAGCAGCTTCTGACGGGCGGCGAGCTGGCCCTTGATGATCCAGTAGAGCGAGCCGCCATCGAGCAATTCTTCAACGCGCTTCGGCACCATGCGGGTGACATGCGACGAATGCGGCTCGAGCCCGGCTGCGACCGCCACGAGGCAGCGCTCGGCGACCCAGTCGCGCAGGTCGTCGATGGAGTCGGCTCCGACGCAGAGCTTGAGGAGATGCAGTGCCATGACACCGAGATAGCCGCTCCCCGCGGCGGGTCAAGGGCCGGGGTGTCGCAGGGGTGATGTGCTCAACAGTTTCGGTATGTTTCGCGGTCAGCGTCATCCTCGGGCTTGGCCCGAGGATCTATTGAGGGCGGCCATTCGCGGGACGATGGCATGGGTATGCCACGTCCAACGTCGGGGGCGTCGGGGGCGGAGCGGACGTAGCAGATCCTCGGGACAAGCCCGAGGATGACGGCAGAGACGGGCCGGGACAGGGTTAGCCCCTGCCCGCCTCAACACTCCACGACGTTGACGGCGAGACCGCCGAGCGAGGTTTCCTTGTATTTCTCGTTCATGTCGTTGCCGGTCTGGCGCATGGTTTCGATCGCGGCGTCCAGCGGTACGAAATGCACACCGTCGCCCTTCAGAGCGAGTGAGGCGGCGGTGACGGCCTTGACGGCGCCAAGCGCGTTGCGTTCGATGCAGGGCACCTGGACGAGGCCGGCGACGGGGTCGCAGGTCATGCCGAGATGGTGTTCGAGGGCGATTTCCGCCGCGTTCTCGATCTGCTCGGGCGTGCCGCCCATGACGGCAGCGAGACCGGCGGCGGCCATGGCCGAGGCCGAACCGACCTCGCCCTGACAGCCGACTTCCGCGCCGGAAATCGAGGCGTTGTGCTTGATGATCCCGCCGATGGCGGCAGCCGTGAGCAGATAGTCGCGAATGCCCTCCTGATCCGCATCCGGATGGAAGTGCAGATAATAGCGGATCGTCGCCGGCACGACTCCGGCAGCGCCGTTGGTGGGCGAGGTCACGACGCGGCCACCAGCGGCATTTTCCTCGTTGACGGCCATGGCATAGACCGACAGCCAATCATTCGCGAGCACGGGATTGAGGCGGTTCGAGCGCCACTCCTCCTGCAGCTTGTCATGGATCGACTTGGCGCGGCGGCGAACTTTCAGCCCGCCCGGCAGCTGGCCTTCCTGGCGCAGGCCGCGGTCGATGCAGCTCGCCATCGCATCCCAGATCCGGTCGAGGCCGGCATCGAGGTCTTCGCGCGAGCGCACCACTTCTTCATTCGCCCGCTTCATCTGGGCAATCGTCAGCCCGGAAGAAGCCGCCATGGCGAGCATCTCCTTGGCCGAGGCAAAGGGATAGGGCACCTTCTGGCTCGAGGCCTGTTTCTTCTGCTTCTGAATGGCCAAAAGCTCTGTATCGGTGACGACAAAGCCGCCGCCGATCGAATAGTAGATCTGGGTCAGCAGAACCCGGCCGTCCTTGTCGAGCGCAGACAGGCGCATGCCGTTCGCATGGCCGGTCAGCGGCGTCTTCTTGTCGTAGACGAGATCGTCCTTCGGCTGGAACTGGTAGGCCGGATGTCCCGGCGGGGTAACCCGACCCGTGCGCTCGACATCGGCAATGATCGTTTCCATGCGATCGGGATCGACACTGTCAGGCGCCTCGCCCATCAACCCGATGATCACGGCATTGCCGGTGCCATGGCCGATGCCGGTATAGGCCAGAGAGCCATGCAGGCTCGCCTTAAGGGCGGCCACATGAGCGCCGGCCGGACGCGGCCACTGGTCGGACAGAATGAGATCGAGAAAGCGATTGGCCGCCGTCATCGGACCCATGGTGTGGGAACTCGAGGGGCCGACGCCGATCTTGAACACGTCGAAAACCGATAGAAACATGAGGCTCCTCGCATGCGGGATAAGAAAGCGCAAAGGCTAGTGCATCGCCTAACACGAATGCGCCTTGCAATCGACATAGGCTTTCATCGCCGCGACATGCCGGAGATGGTGTATGGGTCGCCGAAACGCAAACAGCGCGGTCGAAACGACCGCGCTGTTTGTTCAATCGCCTGTGGCGGATGTCAGATCGTGCCGAAAAGATAAGCCAGGCACATAATGCCGGCAAAACCCATCAAGGCACGGAAGGTGACACCCCAGCACGACTTCTGGAAACTGCCTTCCATGAAAACTCCGTGTGAGATCACATTCACAGGAAAGCCGTCCCCCGACCGCTTTCTGTGTGTCTGATTATTAAAATCGGGGCCGCTCCGCAACCGCAAAAATGGCAAAAGGAAGGCGCATTTTGCGCATCAGGCATGCGCTCACCGCATGGATTTATGAAATTTCAATGGGTTAGAGCATTAATTCGTTAACGGCCACAGCGCGCACAAAGCCCCAATTCGGGCCAATGTCTTTCGCGTGGTTAATTCCCGTTGTGGAGAAACACGCGACAACGATAATGCCGGCAGCCTTCAGACTCTGGGATTCGCTCACATGACCATCGTTGATTACTGCGCCATGGCGCTCTTTCTGCTGCTCTGGCTCGCCTATGCCCGCATCATCGGCGATCAGCAGATTCTCTCCCGCACCAGCCTGACCAAGGCCATGGCTGAGCGACGTCGCGAATGGATCCTGAACTCGATGAACCGCGACCTCAAGATGATCGACACGCAGATCATGGGCGGTCTGCAGAACGGCACAGCCTTCTTTGCTTCCACGACGATCTTTGCAATCGGCGGCTGCTTCGCCTTGCTCGGCGCCACGGAACAGGTCGATGCGATCCTGAAGGACATCCCCTACATCGTCCAGGGCGGACGCGCGACTTTCGAGCTCAAGGTCTGCGGCCTAATCGGTCTCTTCGCCTATTTCTTTTTCAAGTTCGGCTGGTCCTACCGGCTGTTCAACTATTGCACCATTCTGTTCGGCGCGATCCCAATGACCGAGGAAGCGGCCAAGGACCCGGAGCGGGCGATGGCCGCGGCCGAGCGCACGATCCAGATGAACATCATTGCTGCCAGCCACTTCAACATGGGCCTGCGCGCCATCTTCTATTCGATCGGCTATCTCGGCTGGTTCGTCAGCCCCTGGATCTTCATGGTGGCCACGGTTCTCGTCTTCATCGTTCTCCTGCGCCGGCAGTTTTTCTCAAAAGCCCGCCTTGCTCTCCTCAACGGAAGCGATACCTGAAAGACGGCGCGCGGGTCCGACAGCCATGAATTCGCCGTCTTTGAACCCGACCGGGCTCTCAGTGAAAAGCTTGCCGATTAAGACGTGAAGGACGACTGCGTGGCAGACATGATTGAGCCCCGATCCGGGTCACAGAGACCGCGCCTGCTCTCCCTGGACGCCGCGCGAGGGCTCGCTCTCATTGCCATGGCGACCTACCATTTCAGCTGGGATCTGGAGTTCTTCGGCTATCTCGCCCCGGGCACCTCGACGCAAGGCTTCCTGCGGATCTATGCGCGCCTGATCGCTTCGAGCTTCCTGTTTCTGGCAGGTTTCAGCCTGGTGCTGGCGCATTATCCGAAGATCCGTTTTGCGCCTTTCCTGCGCCGGCTTGGCGTGATCGTCGCGGCCGCCGCCGTGATATCCGTGGCCACCTACTGGTTTACCCCGGACAGCTGGATCTTCTTCGGCATCCTCCATGCCATCGCGGTGTCGAGCCTGATTGGGCTCGCATTCGTCAGGCTGCCGCCATTGCTGACGCTTGGCGTCGCCGCGATTGCCATTGTGCTGCCGGCCCTGTTGCGCTCGCCGAGCTTCGACGCGCCCTGGTTCTGGTTCCTTGGCCTCTCCGAGACCCTGCCACGATCGAATGATTATGTGCCGCTCCTTCCCTGGATCGGCGCCCTGCTGGCGGGCATTGCAGTCGCGCGCCTCATGATGGACCGTCAAAAACTCGACGTTCTCGATCGGCTGCCGGCCGGACCCCGCTGGCTACGCTGGGGCGGGCGCCATTCGCTGACCGTCTATCTGCTGCATCAGCCGATCCTGATCGCCGGGCTTTATCTGGCAAACTTCGTCGTGCCGCCGCCGGCCGTCGACCCTGTCGCCCAATATACCGGCAGCTGTGAAGCAAGCTGTCTGGAACAGGGTAATGAAGCGGGGCTCTGCCAGCGCTTCTGCGCCTGCACGCTCGAACGCCTGCAGGCGGAGAATCTGTTCGAACCGCTCCAGTCTGGCGCAATCTTGCCCGATCAAGATCAGCGGATACAGACGCTGGCGGATGACTGCACCATCAGGAGTCAATCAGCGCCGTAGGGAGGAGTTCTTCAATGAATGCCTACCGTGCGAAGCCACTGAGATATCCCTGGCCACCGATGCTCTATCTGACGAGCATCCTGACCGCCATGCTGGCCGGCCGGATCGCGCAACTGCCGCCGATCCCCTCGCCTTTTCCGTTCGTCCTGCCATCCCTCGGTTTCGCCATCGCCATGCTGGCGGTGACCCTCGACATCTGGGCGGTGCGAACGCTGATGCAGCGGCAAACGGCCGTGCTCGACAGCGGCTGCGCCCGCTACCTCGTCACCTGCGGTCCCTTCCGCTTCAGCCGCAACCCGATCTATCTCGGCTATACGCTGTTCACTATGGCGCTGGGGCTGATCTCCGGAAACAGCTGGTTTTTCATTGCTGCCATCCTTTCGGTGACAGCCACACGCGTGATCGCCATCCCGAGCGAAGAGCGGCATCTCGAGGCCCGTTTCGGCTTCGACTACGAGACCTACCGGAAGCGCACACGACGCTGGATCTGATTCGGGAATAGACCCGGGGCGGCGTCAGGTGCCGACGCCGATCTCCACCAGGCGGGTCAGACAGGCTTCTTCGGCCTGATCGAGTTCGGACAGGGTCTCGTCGATGTCGCGACGCTTCTGGCGCAGCTCGTCGCGCTTCTCGTCGATCTTCTTCATCATCAGCTTGAGCTGCCCGATTTCCCCCGGCGGCTCCTTGTAGACGTGAACGATCTCGCGGATTTCTGCGATCGTGAAGCCGATGCGGCGGCCGCGCAGAATTTCCTGGAGGAAACGCCGGTCGGCGGCGCGGTAGAGGCGCGTGCGGCCCCGACGTTCCGGATGCAGCAGGCCTTCGTCCTCGTAGAACCGCAGGGTGCGCGTCGAAACACCGAATTCACGCGTGAGCTCTGTTATGCTATAGTATTTCTTCACGGTCGTCCGATCCTGTACTGGAGACCATGATATTGACTTTTACGTACAAGTCAATTTTTTGCCCTACCCTCACCCACCGGTGAGTGCCCGGGGCGCGCTCTTATTGTGCGATTCCTCACATAAACCACCAGGTGGCAAGGCCGAGGAAGGCAAAGAAGCCGGTGATATCCGTGACCGTCGTGACGAAGACGGCGGAAGCAACCGCGGGGTCTGCCCCGAATCGATCAAGCGCCAGCGGAATGAGAATGCCGGCGATGGCAGCCGCCATCATGTTGATCAGCATGGCAGCCGCGATGATGCCGCCAATATTGACGTCCTGGAACCAGAAACCGGCGATCGCGCCGATCAGGATACCGAACACCACGCCGTTCAGGAGACCGACGCCGGCTTCGCGGCGCACGACGCGAAAGGCGTTGTGGATGTCGAGATTGCGCGTCGCCAGCGCCCGGACCGTGACCGTCATCGTCTGCGAGCCGGCATTGCCCCCCATGCCGGCAACGATCGGCATCAGCACGGCGAGCGCCACGATCTGCTCGATGGTGGCTTCGAAGAGCGAGATGACGGACGCGGCCAGGAAGGCGGTGACCAGATTGACGGCAAGCCACGGCACGCGCGAGCGCGAGGTTTCGGCGACGCTGTCGGACAGTTCTTCGTCACCGACACCACCGAGACGCAGCAGGTCTTCCTCGGCCTCTTCCTGGATGACGTCGACGACGTCATCGATCGTGAGAACGCCGACGAGGCGCTCGTTCTCGTCGACGACGGCGGCCGAGAGAAGGTCGTATTGTTCGAAAAGCTGCGCCGCCTCTTCCTGGTCCATCTCGGCGGGGATCGGGTGGTTCGTCGCATGCATGATCGTCTCGATCTTCACCTGCCGCTTGGTGCGCAGGATCCGGTCGAGATTGACGGCGCCGAGCAGTTTGAAGGTCGGATCGATGACGAAGATCTGGGTGAAGCTCTCCGGCAGATCCTCCTCGTCGCGCATGTAGTCGATCGTCTGACCGACCGTCCAGAACGGCGGCACGGCAACGAATTCGGTCTGCATACGGCGACCGGCCGAGCTTTCCGGATAATCCAGCGCCCGGCGCAGGCGCACGCGCTCGGTAAACGGCAGCTGCGCGAGGATCTCCTCGCGGTCCTCGTCATCAAGGTCTTCGAGAATGTAGACGGCGTCGTCCGAATCAAGTTCGCCGATCGCTGCCGCGATCTGCTCGTTCGGCATCTGATCGACGATCTGCATGCGGATCGCTTCGTCGACCTCGGTCAGCGCCGTCATGTCGAAGTCGTCGCCGAGCAGGCGGATCATCGCGAGACGCTGATCGGGCTGGATCGCCTCGATCAGGTCGCCCAGTTCCGATTCGTGCAGCCGGGCGACGTTCTGGCGCAGGAAGATGACGTCCCGGTCGGCAATCGCCGCGCCGACCATGGTCAGGAAGTCGTGTCGGACCGAGCCTTCCTCGTCATAGATATCGTCATGCGTCTCGTCAGCCGCCGGGCGGTCGAGAATGTCGTCTTCGTTCTCTGTCATCCCACCCTCACGCTTTGCGGCACCTGTCTCGACGCCCCGGAGAATGGCGGCAAAAACCCTCAAGTCAACAAGCAGATAGCGGAAAAATGCCGGTGGCTGTGCAAAGCAGGCGGCTTCCTGCTAGCGTGACCCGCATGCCACAGCCGATTGCTGCGGCACCACCCGAGAGAAGTGACGATATCGTGACCCGCCTGACCATCCGCCGCTATCCCGATCCCGCGCTGAAGACCGTCGCCGCACCGGTCGTCGACTTCGGCCCAGCGCTCCAGTCCCTGGCCGACGACCTCTACGAGACGATGAAGGCCGCTCCCGGTGTCGGCATCACTGCGCCGCATTGCGGCATCTCACTACGCCTGACGGTGATCGAACTGCCGGAGCTTGGCGGCCGCAAGGATTACGCCAACCCGGAGATCCTCTGGGCTTCGCCAGACCAGATGACGCAGACCGAGGGCAGCGTCTCGATGCCGGGGATGACCGAGGAGGTCACAAGACCCAGGGCGGTCCGGGTCCGGTACCAGACGCTGGATGGCGCAATCGTCGAGGAAATGCTCGAAGGCTTCCCCGCCATCTGCATGCAGCACGAGATCGACCAGCTGGACGGGATCTTCTGGATCCAGAAACTCTCGCGGCTGAAGCGCGAACGGCTCCTTAAGAAATGGGAAAAGGCGTCCCGCTGACGGCACCTGCCGAACAAAGGCGAAGCCGCGGCGTTATCTCGTCAACCAATGTGACGAAGGAGCCCTCCCATGGCCAAGGACGACCGCAAGACCGATTTCTCCCGCGAAGACGATTACCGCGACTATGACCAGCGCAATATCGGTGACGGCTGGCCCTATGCGGATGGCCCTGGCGCCACCGCGACACCGGTGGAAAATCGCGGTTACGGCGAGACGGGCGCGAATTTCGACCGCGACCGCAATGAGGGTTTTCGTGTCGACGCCGTGGATGGTGAAGGCTTCGAACCCGACGTGGCAACACCCGTCCTGCCGACCACCGACGGTCGCGAAGATGACGACCAGCTCGAATCGGACATTTCCGTTGCACTCGAGGCCTTTGACGACAGCCTGCTGACCGGTCTCGACATCCATGTCGACGGCCATGTCGTGACCCTGCGCGGCTCGGTCGATACGGCGGAAGAGCGCCGCGCGATCGAGCTGAAGGTTCTGGGCGTGCGCGGTGTCAGCGAAGTCAAGAACTTCATCACCACGCTCGGCGTCGACAGCCACATTCCCGACGACGGCGAATGACAAGGGATTGAAATCACAGCAACAAAAAACCCGGCACAAAGGCCGGGTTCTTTTTTGGTGCGGTCGAGAAGACTCGAACTTCCACGGGTTGCCCCACAGCGACCTCAACGCTGCGCGTCTACCAATTCCGCCACGACCGCATCGTGGTAGGCGCCGAATTGCTCCGGCGCGGCTGCATGTAGCAAAAGCATTCTGGGTCCACAAGCCCGTCGTGACAGATTTTTGAAAATTCGTCACGACCCGTGGAAAACCCCTCCGGACGGGGGTGGCCGCTGCCCTTGAACTCCCGGGCTTTTCTTGCCAAATACAGGGAAAACAAGGCTTTTCGCCAATCCACAGCCGAAGGCAGATTTCATGCTCCGCACCGAACTCGACCATGCCATGCATGCCCGCGAAGGCTCAGCACCCGTGCGCTGGCGAGTCTCCGACGGGCTTGTCCCTTACGAGGACGCGGTGGCCGAAATGGAGCGCCAGGTGGCGCTGATTGCCGACGGAAAGGCCGATGAACTGGTCTGGCTGGTCGAGCACCCTCCCCTCTATACGGCGGGTACAAGTGCCGATTCAAAGGACTTGATCGAGCCGGATCGGTTTCCGGTTTTTGCCACCGGACGCGGCGGCGAATACACCTATCATGGTCCCGGCCAGCGGGTGGCCTATGTCATGCTCGACCTGAAGCGCCGCCGCCAGGACGTGCGCGCCTATGTGGCAGCACTCGAAGAGGTGGTGATCCGCACCCTCGACAGCATGAATGTCAAGGGCGAGCGCCGCGAGGATCGTGTCGGCGTCTGGGTTCGTCGGCCGGAGAAACCTGTTTTGCCCGACGGCACGATGTCCGAGGACAAGATCGCCGCCCTCGGCATCCGGCTGCGTCGCTGGGTGAGCTTTCACGGACTGTCGATCAATGTCGACCCGGACCTGAGCCATTTCACCGGGATCGTGCCATGCGGCATCTCAGCCTATGGCGTGACAAGCCTCGTCGATCTCGGTCTGCCGGTCATGATGGCGGATGTCGACATGCGGCTGCGCGAAGCGTTCGAAGACGTCTTCGGGCCGACCGTGATGGAGGCCTGACGCCTCAGGCGCGGCCCATCACCGGGCCGTCGAGATCGCCCGACTTGCGGCGGCGCTCGTCCTTCTCTTCATAGGATTCGATCTGACGGGCGATCTTTTCGATCAGCCTGCCCGTCTCGAGATGGGCCTCGGTCAGGCGCTGCAGATCGAGCTTCAGCGCCTCGAGCGGCAGGTCCCCGCTTTCCTGGATCGGGCCGGAGCCGACACCCGTCATCAGCCACATCGGAGAGACACCCAGAATACCCGCAAGGTCGATCAGGCTGGAGGGACGCGGCTCGGCACGATCGGCTTCCCAGGCGAGCAGGCTTTCGCGCTTCACGCCGATCCGGTTGGCGACATCGGCAAGGGACAGCCCCGAGGCATCGCGCGCCGCAGACAGGCGTCCGCCCAGCGTGTCATCGCTCGAATCCGTCATTCGGTGATAGTTTTCGCGTGCCGGCATCGCGACCTCCTGATCGTTCGGGATCCGCCGCGCATAGCTGTCGACGGACAACAAAGTTCCGATCTCACATCGCTATATTAGCCGATACGAAGACCTCACATCTGCCCCGGGACGCCACCAACCTGTACAAAACCGCCGTGTGGGGCTGTCCGAAAGAAGCATACAAACATGCGGATAACGCGGAAGTCGACCCTTTGTTCCAAATTTCTTTTGCTTGATTGCGCTTCAGCGCCGTGCTTGGTCACGACCCACAAACACTCTCCCTTTTCAGAGTCGCCACAATGCAGGCTTCGCTTTCCAGTCCTTTCCGCGGCATCGTCTTGATGGCGGGATGCATGCTCGTGCTTCCGGTGATGGATGCCATCGCCAAATACATGGCGAATGTGGAGGGCATGTCGCCGGGGCAGATCACCTTCTATCGTTTCTTCTTCCAGCTGGCCTCCGTGCTCCCGGTGCTCCTAGCGCTCAATGGCCTCAGCGCCTTTTCCGCCAAGCGTCCCTGGGTCAATCTGTTGCGCGGTGCAATTCACGGCGCCGCCAGCCTGATGTTTTTTATGGCGGTCAAATACATGCCGCTGGCGGACGTTTTTGCGATCTATTTCGTCGAGCCTTTCATTCTGACGGCCATGTCGGCGATCTTTCTGAAGGAGAAGGTGGGCTGGCGGCGCTGGCTGGCAATTGCCGTCGGCTTCGGCGGCGCGATGATCGTCATCCAGCCGAGCTACGAGGTCTTCGGCCTGACGGCCCTCCTCCCAGTCGCCTGCGCCTTTCTCTATGCCCTCTACATGTTCCTGAACCGCGCCATCGGTGAAGCCGATTCGCCGATGACGATGCAGACCATGGCGGGCATCGGCGGGACGCTGTTCATGGCGGGCGCCTTGATGGCGGGGACGGCTGCGGGTGACGCGGACTTTGCACTCTCGCTTCCCGACTCGACGCTGGGCCTCGGGCTTCTGATCCTGTTGGGCGCGATCTCCGGCTATATCCATCTGCTCGTCGTGCGCGCTTTCCGGATGGCGACGCTCTCGGTCCTGGCTCCGTTTCAGTATTTTGAGATCATCGCCGCCGTAGCCCTCGGCTATCTGCTATTCGATGACTTTCCGACCCCGTCGAAATGGCTGGGCATCGTGATCATCGTCGGCTCTGGCCTTTTCATCCTCTGGCGCGAGCAGAAGCGGGCCTCCCCTGCACCGCTGGTGGCAGAGGCGGGTTGAGCAAGATCAGGCAATCGGTCGCATTTTACCGATTCTGCCCACCAGATCGTAAGGTCTGTCGTTTAGTCTGGCGCTCATCATCCTCACCATCGGGAGAGCCCTCTTGGCGACTTATCAGGCCGCAGTCTTTCTGGCCGCGTTCAATCTCGCCTTGCTATGGCTCCTGATGGCAGCGCCCCTGGGCCGCCGGACAATCCGTGTCAGCCGCGTCATCCGGGAGCGCCCCGAAGAGCTCTGGAATATCACGCGGCCCGCCGGCAACCAGACAGCCTGGCACCCGAATGTGATCTCGGTCGAGCCTGTGCAGGGAAAGCCGGATCTCGTCGAATTCGCCTACAAACATCCGGACAGGCACGGGCGCCCGAGCCGACGCACCATGATCGTGGACCGGACAGCGAGAACGGCCGCCGGCTGTTTCTCGTGCGATCTGCGCGTTGTCGGCGACAGCACACTCGACCAGACCTTCTGGGAAGGCTACCGGGAAAGCCGCAAGGTGGAGCGCGCGCCGCTCGGTAGCCGGGTCACCTTCGAGCAGACCGACAATTACCGCGGGCTTGCCTTCTATCTCTTCCGCCGCATGGCGCTCGCCCGCGAACTGGTTTCGCTGCAGGATCACGTCGAGCAGCGCCGCAGCCATGGCTTGCTGCATTTCGAGCACCCGCTCTGGCAGACGGCGCTGGTGATCGTGTCGACGCTCCTGCTCTGGCCATTCTTCAGCCTGACCGCGACCGGACTGATGATGTCGGTCTTCCTGACCCTGGTCATCCTGCTGCATGAACTCGGCCACATGGTCGCCTATCGCGCCTTCGGTCATCCCAGCGTGCGCATGATCTTCGTGCCCCTGCTCGGCGGGATCGCGATTGGCGGGCGGCCCTATAACAGCCATTTCGAGGTGGCGACTTGCGCCCTGATGGGCGCTGGCTTCTCCGCCCTTCTCGTCCCGATCCTGATCGCGGCGCATGAATCGGCGCAAGGGATTCCCCACTCCGTCGCCATGGATGGGCCGGCACTGGTCTTCCTCGTCATTCTCGGCGCCTTCAACCTGCTCAATCTGCTGCCGACCTACCGGTTCGACGGCGGCCAGGTCTTGCGACAGGTGTTCGAGGGGCAAAAGGCGCTTGCCGTGACAAGCTTCGTCGTCACAGCCGTCATCCTCTGGACCGGATGGCGGATCGGCCTTGGCGCGCCCATGCTGATTGGCGGCCTCGCAATCTTCATCCTGCTCAGCATGATCCGGACAAAATCCATCAAGCCGCGCGAAGCCCTGGTGCCGATGAACGCCCCAGAGAGACTGATGACCGGCTTCGGCTATTACGCGGCACTCGCCATTCACGCCTATGCCGTCATCTATGCCTGCGACAGGCTGTTTGCCTGAACGGATCGGCGATCCCGCCGCTTGACAGAACGACCGGCTCGGGTTCCAACGGGCGCATGGACAAGACCAACGCCCCCCTCTCCGCTGGCTACCACGACGTCGCGCCCGAAATGCTGGCAACGATCGTGACCTGCCTTGAAATGACGGCCAGACCCGATCCGCGGCCGAACCCACCGGCCGACGGCCTTTCGGTGGAGCGCTGGATTGCGCCGACGCTTGATGAATACCGCAGCGTTTACCGCAGAGTCGGCGAGAATTGGCTCTGGGTGTCCCGTGCCGTCATGGAAGACGACCGGCTGAGGGCGATCATCGAAGACCCCGCAGTCGAGATCTACACCATGATGCGCGACGGCGAGCGGCTCGGGCTTCTGGAACTGGACTTCCGCGAATCCGGGCAATGCGAACTCGCCTTTTTCGGTCTGGACCAGAGCCTGATCGGCTCCGGTGCAGGTCGCATCCTGATGAATGTCGCGATCGACAAGGCCTGGGAGAAACCGATCTCCCGCTTCTGGGTGCATACCTGCCATCTCGACCATCCGGCAGCACTTGCCTTCTATCAGCGCTCCGGATTTCGTCCCTACAAGCGCATGGTCGAGATCTTCGAAGACCCACGCCAGACCGGAAAACTGAGAGCCGACGCGGCTGCGCATTTCCCTGTTCTTCGCGCAAAATAGCCAAGAAGAATCAGACTATTGAGAAAATCCGGTTCTGCTCTTGAGCCGGATGGTGAAGCCGTGCGAAAGTCCGCGCCAACGATTTGTCAGGGAGATAGACCATGGATGTCCGCGCCGCCGTTGCCACCCAGGCTGGGAAGCCGCTCGAAGTCATGACAGTTCAGCTCGAAGGCCCACGCGCCGGCGAAGTGCTGATCGAGGTGAAGGCGACTGGCATCTGCCATACCGACGACTTCACGCTCTCGGGCGCTGATCCGGAAGGCCTGTTTCCGGCCATCCTCGGCCATGAAGGTGCGGGTATCGTCGTGGATGTCGGCCCCGGCGTCACCTCGGTGAAGAAGGGCGACCACGTCATTCCGCTCTACACGCCGGAATGCCGCGAATGCTATTCCTGCCTGTCCCGCAAGACCAACCTCTGCACGGCGATCCGCTCCACCCAGGGTCAGGGCCTGATGCCCGATGGCACCAGCCGATTCTCGATCGGCAAGGACAAGATTCACCACTACATGGGCTGCTCGACCTTCGCGAATTACACGGTCCTGCCGGAAATCGCGGTGGCCAAGGTCAATCCGGACGCGCCCTTCGACAAGATCTGCTACATCGGTTGCGGGGTCACGACCGGCATCGGCGCCGTGATCAACACGGCCAAGGTCGAGATCGGCTCGACGGCGATCGTCTTCGGTCTCGGCGGGATCGGTCTGAACGTGCTGCAGGGCCTGCGCCTTGCCGGCGCCGACATGATCATCGGCGTCGACATCAACCCCGACCGCAAGGAATGGGGCGAAAAATTCGGCATGACCCATTTCGTGAACCCGAAGGAAGTCGGCGACGACATCGTGCCCTATCTCGTCAACATGACGAAGCGCGGCAACGACCTGATCGGCGGCGCGGACTACACCTTCGACTGCACCGGCAACACCAAGGTGATGCGCCAGGCGCTGGAAAGCTCGCATCGCGGCTGGGGTAAGTCCGTCATCATCGGCGTGGCCGGCGCTGGCCAGGAAATCTCGACACGCCCCTTCCAGCTAGTCACCGGCCGCAACTGGATGGGCACGGCCTTCGGTGGCGCACGCGGCCGCACCGACGTGCCGAAGATCGTCGACTGGTACATGCAGGGCAAGATCCAGATCGACCCGATGATCACCCACACCATGCCGCTCGAAGACATCAACAAGGGTTTCGACCTGATGCACAAGGGCGAGTCGATCCGCGGCGTCGTGGTCTATTGATGTCTGCGCCTTACAGCGTCGACGTGCGGAGGCTCGACGAGTTCTCCGCCGTCGATCTCTACGCCATGCTGAAGCTGCGCGTCGATGTCTTCGTCGTCGAGCAGCATTGCCCCTACCCGGAACTTGACGGCAACGATGTCGACTGCCTGCATCTCAGGCTGCTCGATGGCGAAGATCTTCTGGCCTGCGCACGGCTCTGGCGACCGACGCCGGAGCATCATCCCCGCATCGGTCGGGTGGCGGTCTCGCCGGATCATCGCGGCAAGCGGCTGGGTGAAGCCCTGATGCGCGAGGCGATTTCAGAGGTGGAGAAGCGTCATCCGGGTGAGCCGATCGAGATTTCCGCGCAGAGCCATCTGCAGAAATTCTACGGGTCCCTGGGGTTTCAGGTGATCTCGGAGGAGTATCTGGAGGACGGGATTCCGCATGTGGATATGCTGCGGCGGGAATAGGTTTTCACGATCTTTTTCGAGAGATGGCTGGTTGTGCGTGGTCATGCTAGATTAGTATGATCTCCGGGAGTTGACGTCATGAAGCATGACCGCATTGTGTTGGACGACAGACAAGCTGCTCTGGTCGAGCGCTTGGTGGAATCAGGCAGGTTCAGCTCAACCACAGACGTCATCGGTTACAGCCTTGATCTGCTCGAGCAACGCGAGGCGGCGGCAGCACAGTTCTTATCTGAACTGGAGGATGAAGCCGTTCGGGGACTGGAGAGCGGCCCAGCGGCCGACATGGAAACTGCGGAGGAACTCATCTCCATGTTTCGCAAACGGCGTTGAGCCATGGCCCGGATCCGGCGACGACCGCTCTTCGTCGAGGATCTCAATGCGATCTGGAAGTTTGTCGCTTCCGATAACGAAGCGGCCGCCGAACGGCTGATACGCGACCTGGAAGAACGCTACCAGATGTTGGCGGAAAGGCCTCTACTCGGCGTGCAACGTTTCCCGAGGTACCCGGCCATGCGCCTCTTCCCCTTCCGCCGATACCTGATTATCTATCAGCCACTCGACACCGGGGACGGGATCGAGCTCATCCGTCTCCTGCATGCGGCGCGAGACTATCGCAGATTCTTTGACGACTGACCCATGCCCGAAATCTATGTCGATGCCGATGCCTGTCCGGTGAAACCGGAGATCCTGAAGGTCGCCGAGCGGCATGATCTGCCCGTGACCTTTGTCGCCAATTCGGGTCTGCGCCCCTCGCGCGATCCCAAGGTCAAGAATGTCATCGTGTCAGGCGCCTTCGATGCGGCGGATGACTGGATTTCCGAGCGCTGCGGCGAAGGCGATATCGTCGTCACCGCCGATGTGCCGCTCGCCGGGCGTTGCGTGGCCGCTGGCGCGCTGGTGACCGGGCCGACCGGACGCATCTTCGACACCGCCAATATCGGCATGGCGACCGCCATGCGCGACCTTGGGGCACATCTGCGCGAGACGGGCGACAGCAAGGGCTACAATGCGGCCTTTTCGCCGCGGGACCGCTCCGCCTTTCTCGAAACGCTCGACCGGCTGTGCCGCCGCGTCAAGAAATAAGCCTCCAAAGGCTCAAGCATAAGGACAGATCCCATGAACATCCTTTCCCAGAACACCGCCTTCGGCGGCATGCAGGGCGTCTTCTCGCATCAGTCGGAAGCGACCGGCACCGAGATGACCTTCGCGGTCTTCGTGCCGCCCCAGGCAATCAATGAGAAGCGGCCCGTGCTCTGGTATCTCTCCGGCCTGACCTGCACCCATGCGAATGTGATGGAAAAGGGCGAATACCGCCGCATGGCTGCCGAGCTCGGCCTGATCGTCGTCTGCCCGGACACGAGCCCGCGCGGCAATGACGTGGCCGACGAGCTCACCAACTGGAAGATGGGCAAGGGCGCGGGCATGTATCTGAATGCCACGGAAAAGCCCTGGGCCGAGCATTACCAGATGTATTCCTACATCACGGAAGAGCTTCCCGCCCTGATCGCCGAACAGTTCCGCGCCGACATGGACCGCCAGGGCATTTTCGGCCATTCCATGGGCGGCCATGGTGCCATGACGATTGCGCTGAAGAACCCGCAGCGCTTCAAGAGCTGCTCGGCCTTCGCGCCCATCGTCAATCCGCTGACCGCCGACTGGACGCAGGACGCCTTCGAAAAGTATCTCGGCCCCGACCGCGCCAAGTGGCGGGAATACGATGCCTGTGCGCTGGTGGAAGACGGCGCCCGCTTCCCGGAATTCCTGATCGATCAGGGCAAGGCGGACAGCTTCCTTGAGACAGGCCTTGCGCCCTGGAAATTCGAGGAGGCGGTGAAGGGCACCGATATCGCCCTGACGCTCAGGATGCACGAGCGCTACGACCATTCCTACTACTTCATCTCGACCTTCATGGAGGATCATTTGAAGTGGCATGCGGAACGGCTGGGGTGAAAGCGAGCCGGCTCGTGATGCTCGGGCTCGTCCCGAGCATCCGCTACCGTTGAATCTACTGCGACGTCAGTAGATCCTCGGGACAGGCCCGAGGATGACGTGCCAGGGTTTAGGCCCCTTCACCACATCCTCTTGAGACGCCGATCACCCATGCCCATGACGATGATGCAGATCCGGGTAATGCGGATGTTTGTGACGCAGCGGCGTGTGGCGGTGCCAATGCGCATGCGGCTCGGTCACCGGGCCGTCATGGACATGGCTGTGGTGGTCGTCATGGCTGTGGAGATGATCATGCTCAAGCGGATCGTGCTCATGGTCATGCTCGTGGCGTTCGGACAGATGTAGCCACAAGCCGATGCCCATCAGGAAAGCCGCGATAAGGAGCGAGACGGATGGCGCCTCGCGAAAGACGGTCACGGCGATCAGGGCGCCGATAAAGGGCGCGAGTGAGAAATAGGCGCCGGTGCGCGCGGTGCCGAGATGGCGCAAGCCCAGCATGAACATCACAAGGCTGACGCCGATGCCGAAAAAGCCGACGACAGCGCCGGCGGCGATGATCGTCACGTCGGGGATGGCGGCGCCAAGCGTAAAGGCCAGGATGACATTGGTAGACCCGGCGGCCAGCCCCTTGATCATCGCGATCTGCACCGGGTCGGCAGACGAAAGCTTGCGGGTCAGATTGTTATCGATGCCCCAGCAGAGGCAGGCTACCGCAATCCATAAACCGCCCGGATCAAGCCGGAAAGCGCCACCGTCAAATGACAGGATCGCCGCCCCGAGAAGAATGGCAAGCGCGCCGATCAACAGGCGGCGATCGACATTTTCGCGAAACACCAACCAGGCGATCAGCATCGTGGCCAGGCCTTCGAGATTGAGCAGCAGGGAGGCGGAAGAGGCGGTCGTCAGCGACAGGCCGAGCATCAGGAAGAGCGGCGCCATGATGCCGCCGAACAGAACGACGGCGGCAAGCCAGGGCAGGTCCGGGCGCGACAGCGGGGTTTCTACCCGCTCAAGTCCGATCAGCGGCCGCACCCAATGAACAAGCGCGAGGCCGATCCCGGCACCGAGATAGAGGATTCCCGCCAGAAGCCAAGGATCCACGCTGCCGAGCAACCATTTCGACAGCGGCGCCGAGGCGCCGAACAGGATGGCCGAGCCGAGGGCGAGCGGAACGCCGGGAAAGAGGTGAGAATGATGTTGGTGGTCCATGCGCCGAGTTTAGCGACAATGTCGAAAGCGTACAGCCCATTTCACGCCGCGACTGTCCATCCGGGCACGAATGCACTGACGCATTGGTACGACATAGCCTCCCCGCGCCGTCATGCTCGGGCCTGTCCCGAGCATCTGCGACCGTCGAACAAAATGAAACCACAGTAGGTCCTCGGCACGAGGCCGAGGATGACGATCAATAAATGCTGTGCCCCTCACCCCCGCCGATAGACGAACCGCTCGAAATCCGCCGGTCGGCCCTGGCCCGTGATGTCGAAGCAGAACATAGCGGCAAAGGCGCCGGTGAAGGAGCCGTGTTCACCGAAGCCGCCTTCGTCGGAGACGACGCCGGCGTCGAGGATCGGGCCGATGGCTTGCCATTCGCCCTCGCCTGCCAATCGCCAGAAGAATTGCAGGTCATTGTCGGTGATCTCCATGGCAAGATCGATGGTACCTTCGGGAATCGACTGCCCCATGCCGATGGGGAACTCAAGGCTGCCCGAGGGATAGTCGCCCGGGCAGGACAGGATGATCAGCGAGCGGCCGAGCTGTTCGTCCGTGGAAATGCCGAGCGCGTGGAATTTGTAGCGATTGTAGTAATGCGTCAGGCCCGCGACCTGCTGATAGGTTTCGGGCGCAAATTCAAGCCGTGTTTCGGCGCGGAAGCTGTGATGCTCCTGGCGACGGGCGACCAGCGACTGTTCGAACCAGGAGCCGATGCTTTCGCGGCCGAAGAGGCGCAAGCGCCCTGCCCGCTCGGTCAGGCTGAACAGGCGCTCCGGCTGCGGCGTGCGCAGCCACTGGAACTCCTTCGGTAAGTCGGCGCTGTCGAATGTCCGGACGATCTCGACCGGTTCTTCGCGTTTGACGGCACCCTCGAGCCCCGGCACCTCGACGGCCGGCACGACGCCGCCCTGTTCGAGATAAAGCCAGCCGTCTTCTTTCCAGACGCATTTCTGCAGCCCCGTTTCGCGACCCAGCGTGCAGCGGCGCTTCGGGGCCATGGGCCGGCCGCAGAGATGGGTGTGGTAGACCTGCCCGTCCGGCGTCTCGACATATTGGCCGTGACCGGCGCGCTGCAAGACGGCGTCGGGCGCATCTTTCGACGTGATGAGATGCGTGTTCGGATGCATCTCGTAGGGGCCGTCGATCGAACGCGAACGCGCCATGGTCACCACATGGTCATAGCCGGTGCCGCCCTCGGCGGTGGTCAGATAGTACCACCCGTTGCGCTTGAAGAGGTGCGGGCCTTCGACGAGGCCTTGTTTACTCCCCTCGAAGATGTTCTTGATCGGGCCGGTGAGCTTTTGCGTCTTCGGGTCCCATTCCTGGAGCAGGATGCCATCAAACTTGGCATGGCCGATGGTGTTGCGGGCTTCGGGGCGGTGGTTCCACTGCATGTTGGTGAACCACTTGCGGCCGTCATCGTCATGGAAGAGCGAGGGGTCGAAGCCGGAGGAATTGACATAGATGGGGTCGGACCACGGGCCCTCGATCGCGGGTGCGGTGACGATGTAGTTGTGCGCGTCCTTGAACGATCCCTCGAAGCGTTTGACGTCGGTATAGACGAGCCAGAAAAGCCCGTCGGCATGGGAGAGGCACGGCGCCCAGACGCCGCAGCTATCCGGGTTACCACGCATGTCGAGCTGGCTCGCGCGATTGAGCGGGCGGGTGACGAGGTCCCAGTTCACGAGGTCGCGCGAATGATGGATCTGCACGCCCGGATACCATTCGAAGGTGGAGGTGGCGATATAGTAGTCCTCGCCCACGCGGCAGATCGAGGGATCCGGATTGAAGCCCGGCAGGATGGGGTTGATGATCATGGTGTATGTTCTCCTGCCTGATGGCAAATCTTACGTGGACGATGCCCCTCATCCCCCTGCCGGGACCTTCTCCCCGCAGGCGGGGAGAAGGCGGAGACGGCGGCCGCAGTGCCCTTCTCCCCGTTTACGGGGAGAAGGTGGCGGCAGCCGGATGAGGGGCCATCTTCAGCCTTACTTCTTCTTCCGCGGCGGGCCCTTGCGCTCGGCGGAGGCGGCCCAGATGTTGATGTCGGCGTCCTTGGCGAAGACGTCGATTTCGGCGAGTTCTTCCGCCGTGAAATCCGGCGTCTCGATTGCCTTGACGCAGTCCTCGACCTGCGAGGGCTTGGATGCCCCGATCAGCGCCGTGGTGATGTGGCCGCCGCGCAGCACCCAGGAGAGCGCCATCTGCGCCAGAGTCTGGCCGCGCTTTTCGGCGATGCGGTTCAAGCCCCGGATGTTTTCGAGATTGCGCTCGTTGAGGAAGCCCGGATCGAGCGACTTGTCCTGCGCCGCGCGGGTGCCTTCGGGGATACCGTTCAGGTATTTCGAGGTCAGCATGCCCTGCGCGAGCGGCGAGAAGACGATCGAGCCGACACCGAGCTCTTCGAGCGTGTCGATCAGCCCGTCTTCCTCGATCCAGCGATTGATCATCGAATAGCTGGGCTGGTGGATGAGAAGCGGCGTGCCCAGGCTCTTGAGGATCTCATAGGCTTCGCGGGTGCGCTTGGAATTGTAGGAGGAAATGCCGACATACTGTGCCCTCCCCGACCTGACGATATGATCAAGCGCGCCGCAGGTTTCCTCGAGCGGCGTGTCTGGATCGAAGCGGTGCGAATAGAAGATGTCGACATAGTCGAGGCCCATGCGCTTCAGGCTCTGGTCACAGGACGCGATGATGTATTTGCGGCTGCCCCATTCGCCGTAAGGACCGGGCCACATGTTGTAGCCGGCCTTGGAGGAAATGATCAGCTCGTCGCGATAACCGCGGAAGTCGGTGCGCAGGATCTCGCCGAAGGCTTCTTCCGCCGAGCCGGGCGGCGGGCCGTAATTATTGGCGAGGTCGAAATGCGTGATGCCAAGGTCAAAGGCCTTCTGGCAGATCGCCCGCTTGGTGGCATGCGGCGTGTCCTGGCCGAAATTGTGCCAGAGACCGAGCGAGATCGCCGGCAGCTTCAGCCCGCTCTTGCCGCAGCGATTATAGGTCATCCGCTCATAGCGGTTTTCGGCGGGGGTGTAGGTCATGGATGGTTCTCTCCCGGATGCAGACGCTTCATACTTGCCCCTCATCCCCCTGCCGGGACCTTCTCCCCGCAAGCGGGGAGAAGGAGCAAGACGCCGGCCACACCGACCTTCTCCCCGCTTGCGGGGAGAAGGTGGCGGCAGCCGGATGAGGGGCTAAGACACGAAGCTTATCTAAGCAGAGCCTGCGCTTCGTCGATACCCAGAGCCGCCGGTTGGGTGCAGGTTGTCGACAGGGTTACGAATTCACCCGTCTCACCCGATTTCAGGATCGACACCATGACATCGACGCCGTGCAGGGTGCGATCCAGCGAGCAGCGGGCATCGCGGCCTTCGAGTATCGCGACCGCCATGTCAGCCAGACCTGCCGTGCGGTAATTGGCACGCGGTCCCTGCGGGCTCTCCTGGTTGTTGCGACCGAAGGGATGATCCCAGGATTCGAGCGGCTGGATGTTCTTGTCGCGACCGGAGGCCTCGACGACACCGCCGAAGAAGTTCGGATCGGGGACGTAGAGCGAACCATCGGTGCCGTAGAGCTCCATATTGGCGTGGCGGTGGCTCCAGACATCCCAGCTGGCGGAGAGCGTAAACGTCGCGCCATTCTGGAATTCCAAGAGCGCATGGATGTTCGTCGGCGTCTTGACCGGGATCGTCTCGCCATTGCGCGGCTGGCTGGTGATCGTGCGGGTCTCGTTCGCCATCGAGGTGAGAGCCGCCACACGCTTCACCGGACCGATCAGGTTGATCAGGTTGGCGATGTAATAGGGGCCGAGGTCGAGGACCGGGCCGCCGCCGGGCAGGAAGAAGAAATCCGGGTTCGGATGCCACATTTCCATGCCGGGGCTCATGACATGGCAGGTGCCGGATGTGACGCGACCGATGCCGCCCTTGTCGATATAGGCGCGCGCCAGCTGGTGCGCACCGCCAAGGAAGGTGTCGGGCGCGCAGCCGACGGACAGGCCCTTGGATTTGGCGATGGCGCGCAGGTCCTCGCCCTGCTCAAGCGACAGCACCAGCGGCTTTTCCGAATAGACATGCTTGCCGGCTTCGAGGATGCGCTTGGAGACCGGGTAATGCGCATCCGGGATCGTCAGGTTGACGACGATGTCGACCTCGTCATTGGCCAGAAGTTCATCGATCGTCTGGGCCTTGACGCCATATTCGGCGGCCCGGGCCTCCGCCGCAGCCGGATTGATGTCGGCGCAGGCGACGACCTTCAGGCCGCGAAACAGCGGCGCCAGCGAGAAGTAAGTGGTGGAGATATTGCCGCATCCGATGATGCCGACGCCGAGTTCGCGTGCCATGGAAATGTCCTGCTTGCTGCGAGTGGTTCAGTAGGTCTTGAAGGAGGCGATCGAGCGGGTGATCAGCCGGTCGATGTCCTTCGGATTGTCGTGCTCGACGACGAAATGCTTGACGCGGGTGTTCTTCAGCGCCGCGATTAGGCCCTTCCAGTCGACCGTGCCATGCCCGACATCGGCCCAGCCGTCTTCATCCGTGTTCTCGCCTGATGGTGCGATATCCTTCACATGCACGGCGCTGATGCGCTTGCCGTAGCTTTCGATCCAGGCGAAGGGATCTGCCTTGCCGCGGATGACCCAGGCGATATCGGCTTCCCAGTCAAGTTCGGGGCCGCCGGCAAAGATCTGTTCCTGCGGGGTCGAACCATCCGGGAGGGCTGCAAATTCGAAGTCGTGATTGTGCCAGCCGAAGACGAGGCCGGCGTCCCGCAGCGGCTTGCCGGCGGCCTGCAGGCGCTGGCCGAAGGCGAACCAGCCGCTCGCATCCGTCGGGCGCTGGTCGGGCATCAGATAGGGGCAGTAGACCGCTTCGATGCCAAGCGTCCTGGCGATCTTGATGACACGGGCGGGGTCATTCTCGATCATGTCGAGGCCGAAATGGGCGGTCGGCATGGTGAGGCTGTTGTCATCGAGCTCCTTGCGGAAGGCGTCGAGCTCGCCATCGGCAAGCGAGGCGTAGAGCGCGCCGTAACCCTCGACCTCGCCATAACCGGCAGCCTTGAGCTTCGGATAGATCTCGCTGAAGGGCTGGAAGTTGCGGGCGCTGTAGAGCTGAAAGCCGAGCGTGGTCATCGGGTAGTCCTCCTCGTTGATCCCTGGATCGGGCGCCCAGGGCCTTGATTGCCTCGCCTGTCAGTCCACCGACTGGCAGGTGTAGAGATCGTAGATGCGGAACTCCGGCAGCTCGCCTGCGGGCGGAGCCGTCTCCGGCGTGAAGATGATGCGGCGGCTCTCGCCGGCCGAGAGGTCGAAGGCATTGTCGGAATAGCGGCCGGGAGTGCGGCTTTCGAGCATGACGAAAAGCGCAAGACCCTGGGCCGTGACCGTGACCTCGAAGGCACCATCCACGGTCGGGGTAACCGAGGTCTCGATCCGGGAAGGCTTAAGATCGAGCGCCTTGTAGGTGCCGTTGAGAAAATGTCCCTCCCCGCTCATGCCGTTCGACGCAATGAAGCTCCAGGCCAGCAGACCGTCTGCCGGGATTTCGGTCGCATCGAGCGTGATGAGCGTTTCCGCAGCATCCGGGCCGCAATCGCCCTGCACGCTTTTCAGCGGAATACGATCCCCCGACAGCGTCAGCACGAAAAGGTTGGCATCGATGGTGACGGTATCGAGCGTGTCGTTGACCATCGACAGCTTGATCGACGTGCCATCCTCCGAGGGAATGGCGGCAACCGTGACCGGCTGGAAGAAGCGGCGCACCATGTAATGCATGGCCTTCCAGCTGCCGCCGTAATCGAGGCTGGACCAGGAGGCGACCGGCCAGGTGTCGTTGAGCTGCCAGTAGATCGTGCCCATGCAATGCGGCTTCAGCGAGCGCCAGTATTCGACGGCGGTCTTGATGGCCAGCCCCTGCTGGATCTGGCTCAGATAGACGAAATTGGAAAAATCCTTGGGGAAGCGGAAATAGCGGAACATGGTGCCCGCAATCCGCTCATTGCCACCGGCATTCTTCTGGTGCAGCTCGATGACGGGCGAGGCAATGTTCATGTCCGCCTTGTCGGCGAAGCTCTCGATCACCGGCAGTGAAGTATAGGACTGGAAACCGAATTCCGAGCAGAAGCGCGGTTTGACGGTTCGGTAATTATCGAAACTCTTGTTCTCGTGCCAGACCGACCAGTAATGCATGTCGCCGGAGCCATCGGCATGCCAGGCGTCACCATAGTCGAGATAGCCCGAGGCCGGGCTCGAAGGCCACCAGATGCCTTGCGGGAAGCACTTCTTCACACCCTGCTCGATGACGCGGTTGAGCCGGTCATAAGCGACGAGATAGCGGTCTCTGTTGTCGCGCGATTCCGGGAACCAGGTCAGCGCACCGACGAGCTCGTTGTCGCCGCACCAGATGACAATGGAGGCGTGGCTGGAGAGCCGCTTGACCTGATACTCGACTTCGTGGGCGACGTTGTCGAGGAAGTCGTCCGTGCAAGGATAGAGATTGCAGGCGAACATGAAGTCCTGCCAGACCATCAGGCCCAGCCGGTCGCAGAGATCGTAGAACCAGTCGGCCTCGTAAAAGCCACCGCCCCAGATGCGGATCATGTTCATATGGGCGGCGACGGCGGAGTTCAGCAGATCGGTCGTCTTCTCCTCGGAAGAACGCGAGAACAGCGCATCCGCCGGGATCCAGTTGGCACCGCGGCAGAAGATCTCGCGGCCGTTGACCTTGAGCGCGAAGCGGCTGCCGGCTGCGTCCGGATCGGTGATCAGTTCGACTGTGCGCAGACCGATCTGGCGGGTAACGGCCTCTGTCGGCAGGTCGACAGTGAGTGAGTAAAGTGCTTGCTCGCCGGAACCTGCCGGCCACCAGAGGCGCGGGCTTTCGATCTCGAAGACATGCACGACCTTCGTTTCACCGGCAGAAATACCGACATCGAGGCGCACCCGTTCCCCATCGAGAGCGAAATGGATCGGCACGACCGCGGGATCGATCGAATGGATGGTAGCGGTAACCTTGAGCTCCACGCGACCGTCGGCGTGATGGACCTGCTCGGTCTCCACATGTTCCAGGCGCGCCGGGTCGAGTTTCTTGAGAGCCACCGTCCCGTAGAGCCCGAGGGGGGCGATCGCGATGTTCCAGTCCCAGCCGAAATGGCATTGCGGCTTGCGCAGCATGTTGCCGTTCGGGATCGGGGAGTTGGCGGTCGAATAGGGAATGTAGAAGGGCTGGCGGGCCTGGCGCTCGGCGCCGGCGGTGATGCTCGAATGGAAGACGATGCGGATCGTGTTTTCGCCCGGCTGAAGCGCATGGCTGACATCCGGCCGATAGCGGCGGAAGCAGTTGTCGGCGGAGAGAACCGGCACGTCGTTGACGAAGACGACCGCCACCGTGTCGAGATAGTCGATGTCGAGATACCAGCTGCCGGCGATATCTGGAACAACGACCTGACGCTCGATCACCCAGTCGCGCTCAGCGACCCACTGCACGACCTCCTCGTTTCGCCCGAAATAGGGATCGGGGATCAGGCCTGCGGCAGTGAGCGCCGAATGCACATCGCCCGGCAGCGTGATCGCCGCCTGATGGTCGCCGTCGACAGACGAAAGACGCCATTCGCCGTGGAGATCGATGACGCCGCTATGGGCATTCTGGGTCATGACTGAAGTCCTGCAGAAGAAAAAGGCGCCCCGGTCACAGCCCGGGACGCAGGGGGGAAGGTGTCAGATGCGCTCTTCGGTCTCGGCATCGAAAAGAGAGGCGACTTCCATGTCGAAGCCGAGACGAACCTTGGCGCCCGGTGCATAGCGGCGCGTGCCGCCGATGCGCACAGACATGGAATGGCCGGCATGCTTCAGCCAGAGCAGATTGTCCGCGCCCATCGGCTCCTCGATGTCGACCACCGCCTCGTGCAGCTCGCCGATGCCGGTTTCCTCGTCGACCTTGATATGTTCCGGGCGGACGCCAAGCACGACCTTGCGTCCGGCGGTGAGCGGCTCGCTGGCCTTGTAGCCCTTCATCGAGAAGAGCACATCATGGGTGCGGAAGAAGACCTCGCCGCCTTCGTTGATCAGATCGCCCTCCAGGAAGTTCATCGAGGGAGAACCGATAAAGCCGGCAACGAAGAGGTTCTTCGGCTGGTTGTAGATCGTGTTCGGATCGGCAAGCTGCTGGATGACGCCGCTTTTCATGATCGCGATGCGGTCGGCGAGCGTCAGGGCCTCGATCTGGTCATGGGTGACGTAGATCATCGTGTTCTTGAGGTTCTGGTGCAGGCGCTTGATTTCGACACGCAGCTCCGAGCGCAGCTTGGCGTCGAGGTTCGACAGCGGCTCGTCGAACAGGAACACGTCGACATCACGCACGAGTGCGCGCCCGATCGCCACGCGCTGCCGCTGACCGCCGGAAAGTTCGGACGGCTTGCGCTTCAGGAGCGGGCCGATCTGCAGGATGTCGGAGGCACGCTCGACGCGTCTTGCGATCTCATCCTTCGGCATCTTGGCGACCTGGAGGCCGAAGGACAGGTTCTTTTCCACCGTCATCTGCGGATAAAGCGCATAGGACTGGAAGACCATGCCGATGCCGCGGTCCTTCGGCTCTTCCCAAGTGACGTTCTTGCCTTTGATGAAGATCTGCCCGTCGGTCGGCTCGAGCAGGCCGGCAATGCAGTTGAGCAGCGTGGACTTGCCGCAGCCGGACGAGCCGAGGAGAACGATGAACTCGCCGTCGACGATGTCGAGATTGAGGTTCTGCAGCACCTTGACGGCGCCGAAGCTCAACGAGAGGTCCTTGATCGATACACTATGCGACATGAGCTTAACCCTTGACTGCGCCGGCGGCGATGCCCCGGACGAAGAGGCGTCCGGAAATGAAGTAGACGATGAGCGGCACGGCGCCGGTCAGAAGTGTCGCGGCCATATTGACGTTGTATTCCTTCACGCCCTGGACCGAGTTGACGATATTGTTGAGCTGAACCGTCATCGGGTAGTATTCCGGTCGGGTGAAGACCACGCCGAACAGGAAGTCGTTCCAGATGCCGGTGATCTGCAGGATCATGGCGACCACGAAGATCGGCAGCGACATCGGCAGCATGATCCTGAGATAAATCTGCCAGAACCCTGCCCCGTCGATGCGCGCGGCCTTGAACAACTCTTCCGGCAGCGAGGTGAAATAGTTGCGGAAGAGCAGCGTCAGGATCGGCATGCCGAAGATGGTGTGCACGATGACGAGACCGGTCAGCGTTCCATAGATGCCCAGTTCGCGCAGCACGATGACGATCGGATAGATCATGACCTGATACGGGATGAAGGCGCCTATGATCAGGATCGTGAAGAACAGCTCCGCGCCCTTGAAGCGCCAGTTGGCCAGCGCATAGCCGTTCACCGAGGCGATCAGGATCGAGATCAGCGTGGACGGCACGGTGATCCGCACGGAGTTCCAGAAGCCGCGTGACAGACCATCGCAATTGAGGCCGGTGCAGGCGGTGGCCCAGGCTTTCACCCAGGGCTCGAAGGTGATCTCGACCGGCGGCGAGAAGATGTTGCCAAGTCGGATCTCCGGCATGCCTTTCAGCGACGTCACGACCATCACGTAAAGCGGGATCAGGTAGTAGATCGCAAAGAAGATCAGCGAGCCGTAGAGCATGATGTTGCGGGACGAGAACGCCCGCTTCGGCTTGGCGCCACGGGGGCCCGTCGCGACATGATCGGAGACGGCATCGAAACCGGCGGCGGTAGCGTTAAGGGAACCGGGATTAGCCACGCTTCTTTCCTCCGAATTCGAGATAGGCCCAGGGGATGATGACGATGGCGACCGTGAGCAGCATCATGGTCGAGGCGGCAAAGCCCTGGCCGAGGTTCTGCGCCTGGAACATGTAGTCATAGACGTATTTTGCCGGCACTTCGGACGCGATGCCCGGGCCGCCACTGGTCTGGGCGACGACGAGGTCATAGAGGCGAACGATGCCCGAGGTGATGATCACGAGCGTGGTGATGAAGACCGGACGCATCATGGGAATTATGATGAAGACATAGGTCTTCCACATCGGGATCCCGTCGACGCGCGAGGCTTTCCAGATGTCCTCGTCGATGCCGCGCAAGCCTGCGAGCAGCAGGCACATCACGAGCCCGGTGCCCTGCCAGAGGCCAGCGATCAGGATGCCATAGATGACGATCTCGGAATTATAGAGCGGATTGAAGGTGAAGGTCTCCCAGCCCAGCGAGCGGACGATAGACTGCACCCCGAAATCCGGGTTCAGGATCCACTGCCAGACGAGACCGGTCACGATGAAGGAAAGCGCGAAGGGATAAAGGAAGATCGTGCGGAACGCGTTTTCGAAACGGATCTTCTGGTCCATCAGGGCCGCCAGCACGAAGCCGATCACGATCGAGAAGATCAGCGACAGGATACCGTAGATCGCGAGATTCTGGATCGAGGTGACCCAGCGCGGCGCATCCCAGAGGCGCTCATACTGGTCGAAACCGACGAAGCTTGCCCGCGGCAAGAGCTTTGAATTGGTGAAGGAATAGACGATCGTCCAGATCGTGCCTCCGAGGAAGATGACCAGGGCGGTCAGCACCATCGGGATGGAGGCGATCTTGGCATTCAGATTGCGAAACAGCTTGTTGGGTCGACCGGCATGCGACGCGCTCGCCATGGGTCAGTCCTCCTCGTCCTGGACACGGGGTGTCAGCCAAGACCGTCACGCTGAAACGCACACGCTTCCCGCACACGGCCGGCGGACGGGCGCATGCGCCCTACCCGGTCGATAATGGCCAATGTCCGGCCAGGGCTTTGCCCCTGGCCGGACAGGTCACCCGCGATTACTCGGCGGAAGCGATGATGTCGGCGAAGCGCTTCTGCGCATCCTCGACAGTCATGGACGGATTGGCGAAGAACTCGGAGAAGAGATCTTCCTTCTGCTTCTGGCTGTCGGCCGAAAGCAGCTGGTCGGTGCCCTGAATGACATTGCCCTTGGCGAGGATGTCGAGGCCCTTCTTCATGCAGTCGTTGGCGGCTGCCAGATCGACGTCGCCGCGAACCGGCAGCGAGCCCTTCTTCAGGTTGAAGGCAACCTGCGTGGCAGGTGCCAGCAGGGTTGCAGCAAGCACGTCCTGCGCAGCAGACTTGGCTTCGTCATCGACGGCCGGGAAGTAGAAGGCATCACCACCGGTGGAGATGATCTCGTTCACACCAAGCCCCGGAAGGCAGGTGTAATCCTTGCCAGCAACCTGACCGGCAAGCGCGAACTCACCCTGAGCCCAGTCACCCATGATCTGGCCGCCGGCCTTGCCGGTGATGACCAGATTGGTGGCCTGGTTCCAATCCTGGACGTTGGAGCCCTTGGACATGCGACGGGCATCGTCGGCAGCCTTGAACACCTTGGCGATTTCAGGACCGGCAGCGACTTCCTCGTCCTTGTCCTGGAAGACCTTGTAGAAGGTGTCCTTGCCGGCGATGGCGACCATCAGAACGTCGAAGGCACCGGCCGACTGCCACGGCTGACCGCCAACGGCGAGCGGAATGATGCCCTTGGCTTCGAGTGCCGGAGCGGCTGCGACGAATTCGTCCCAGTTCTTCGGCACAGCGACGCCTGCCTGTTCGAAGGCGGCATTCGACAGCCACAGCCACTGCCAGGAGTGGATGTTGACCGGCGCGCAATAGATCTTGCCGTCGATCGTGCAGCTGTCGAGCAGGCTTGCCGGCTTGACGATGTCCTTCCAGCCTTCCTTCTCGGCAACAGCCGTCAGGTCCTTCATCAGGCCGGCTTCGACGAGTTCCTCGGCCTGACGGCCGTGGTTGAACTGCGTGGCGCCCATCGGATCACCGCCGGTGATGCGGCTGATCATGATCGGGCGGGCGGTGCCGCCGGAGCCGGCGATCGCCCCGTCGACCCACTTGTTGCCGGTGGCATCGAATGCCTTGGCAAGCTCGGCGACGGCCGCGGCTTCACCGCCGGACGTCCACCAATGAGTCACTTCGAGATCGGTGGCCTGCGCTGCCGCATACGGCATGGCGACGGTAGCGGTCAAAGCTGCCGCAAAGCTACGAAAATTCATGAGTCTCCTCCCTCACTGAAACGTTGCCGGAAAAACTTATGCGAAAGGTTTGAGAGACGCAACCAGCCGGATTGGAAAAAATGCGTTAAAACCCGTTTTCATCGTCAGGGTGCAGTTGCACACACCCTTTCAAAACGCTTTGATCCCCATGGAGATAGCTACACAGCCGCGGATATTATCCCTTTTTTACAGAGGTTTAAGACGTCGAAACATCCGTATCGCCCGGCTATCAGATTACGGCCGAAACCATAGTCTCTTTCCGCAGCGCACAATCGCAAAAGTTGCAGATCTTCGCACCGCAGCACAAGAAATGGCTCGACAAATCTACTGTATCGTTTCAGATTTTCCCTTCGCCGCACCGGGAGGAGGTGCCGGTCTCCAGGTTTGCAGGCGAGGAAAAGCCAACTATAAGCGTGGCTTGTGCGAGTGGCGGGGACGACATGACAGATCAGCAGGGGGGCGGCCTCATGGACCGCCCGGTGGCGACGAAGGAGCGGCCGACGCTCAAGACGATCGCTTTCATGACGGGCCTTGGCATTACCACCGTGTCGCGGGCCCTGAAGGATGCTCCCGATATCGGCGCAGAAACGAAGGAGCGCGTGCGCATGGTCGCACGGCAGCTCGGCTACCAGCCGAACCGCGCCGGCGTCCGTCTGAGAACCGGAAAAACGAACGTCATCGCGCTCGTGCTCGGCATCGACGAGGAAATCCTCGGCTTTTCCAATCAGATGGTCGTTGGCATATCGGAGGTCCTGTCAGGCACGCCTTACCATATCGTGGTGACACCGCATGCGCACACCAAGGATCCGATGCTGCCGGTGCGCTACATCCTGGAAACCGGCTCGGCCGACGGCGTCATAATCTCCCGCACGGAGCCGGATGATGCCCGCGTCCGTCTGCTGACCGAGCAGAACATGCCTTTCGTCACCCACGGCCGCACGGCCATGGGCATCCAGCATCCCTATCATGACTTCGACAACGAGACCTTTGCCTTCGGAGCGGTCGAGCAACTGGTGAAACGCGGCCGAAAGCGGATCGCCCTCCTGCCGCCACCGAGCAAGCTGACCTATTACCAACACACTTTCGATGGCTTCATGCGGGGCCTGCGCGCCTTCGGGGCGGAGGAAGTGCCGCTGCACATCAACATCGATGCGCCGCTTGGCCAGATACGCTCTGCGGTCGAGGCCCTGATGCGTGGTCCGGATGCGCCCGATGGGCTGATCTCCTCCTCCGGCAGCAGCGCGATCGCTGCCAATGCCGGGATCGAGGCGGCTGGCAAGCGCGTCGGCGCCGAGATCGACCTCGTTGCCAAACAGGGTACGCCCATCCTGAGCTGGATCCGGCCCGACATCATCGCCGTCTATGAAGACGTGCGCCAGTCAGGCCGGGAGCTCGCCAAGGCCGTCATTGCCCGCATCGACGGGGTGGATCCGGAACTGTTGCAGAGCGTGAGCGAGCCGCGCTGGGAGTAGCCGGCAGAAGCGGGGGCAGCACCCTGCCCCACATCCGACTTTCTTCAAGAGCCTCAGGCGAAGGACGGCCGGTGCCCCTCGCCCCAGACAACGACCGAGTTGCGGCCATTGACCTTCGCGCTGTGAAGGGCCGCATCAGCCCGCTTCAACAGCTCGTCGGCAGTCACCTGCATGGCGCCATGCGCCACACCGACGCTGACCGTGACCGGGACAAGATCATCCCCGAGGAAGAACATGTGCTGCTCGACGCTGTCGTGGATGATATGCCCCAGCCTTTCGGCTTCCTCGACCTTGCAGAACGGAACGTAAGCCGCAAATTCCGCACCGGCGAGGCGCCCGAGAAGGGCATGTTCGGGCAGTTCCCGCAGGATGAGATCGGCACAGGTCTTCAGGACATCGTCGCCGCCCGAATGTCCGTAACGGTCGTTGATCCGTTTGACATGGTCGACATCGACATAGAGGAAGGCGCCCTCGCCGCGGACCTTGGTCGAAAGCGTCTGCAGCATGTCGAGGAAGGTGAAGCGGTTGGCAAGGCCGGTGAGCGCATCCGTGGCACTCGCCCACTGGGTCTCGACCAGCAGGCGATCGCGCGGCAAAAGCACAAAGGTGAGCGGCCCGACGATGGACTGTAGGAAGACAGCCAAGGCGGCAGCGCTGGCCCAAAACGGCAGGTCCGCCGAGACAATTTGCTGAGGCAGGGGCGCGATGAAGGTAGCAAGCCCGGCCAAAAACAGAAGACCTGCCTGCAGCGAGAACCAGATGCGGGCCGCCCGCCGATTGGCCAGGTGCTCCTCACGCTCCGAGATCCAGTGCTCCCCGGCAATAAGACCTGAATAGAGCGCACCAAGCATGGACAGGAGCAGAATACGCGCATTGGCATCCTGCTCGAAGACAGGAGCGGATGCCGTGAGAACGAAGAAGAGAGCCGGACCGGCGATTGCCAGGCGCAGATCGAATTTGCGGTGATCAAAGACCCTGAGACCCTGCCAGGCGAGCGCGCCAGCGAGCAGCAGGTAGCTTTGCGCGAAGGACGTACCGACGAGATAGCTCTCGCTGAGCAACGCCAGGACCGCACCCAGCGAGCCAGCAGCGGCACCGAGCGCCCAAAGGACGAACTCAATGCGACCTCGATCCTCCCGCCAGTGGCGAAGGAAGACTGCCGAAAAAACGGCAAGAACGGCAAAGCTGCCCAGAAGGAGCGTATGAATATCGATGGAAAACATCGCAAAAGCCTGAAATTCGAGCGGATTCGTTAACTACTGCGTCACGCTAGGGCTGACTTGTTAACTCCGTCATAAAACAGGAATTAGATTTTTAACCAATTCGGCTGCGATCGCCGGATCAAGGCGAATTGTTCACAGGGAAATAACGAGCCCATCCCGACCGACCACAAGGGAACCGCCGAAGACGCGGGTAACCGCCGCGCGCCAGTGCGCTTCGGTAAAGGCCGGATCGTCTGCGGGGATCAGGTGGTTGAGCACCAGCATGCCAACACCTGCCTGTGCAGCGATCTGCGCAGCATCCGCGGCAAAGCTGTGGGAGGCGACCAGATGCTCGCGCAGACGGCTGCCGTTTCCGGTTCGCCTGACGATGCTGTCCAGTCCTTCCGGCAGCATGGCCTCGTGCACCAGGAGATCGGCCCCGAGGGCGAAATCGGCCAACGGCGGAAACGGTGCGGTGTCGGCGGAAAAGACGATGGTCTTGCCCGATCCGACGAACTTCAAGGCGAAGCAATCGGTGACAGGCGGATGATCGACGCGCAGTGCGGTGACCGTCAGATCCTGATCGGTCAGCACCTCGCCCGGGCCGTATTCGATGATCTCGACCAGACCGGCGAGATCTGGCCGTCCCTCGTCGGCGATACGCGTCTCGATGTCATAGGCGAGCGACGCGAGGAAGCCGGCCCAGACGGCGCGCGTACCGGCAGGACCATAGACGATGACCTTGTGGTTGAGCCCCGTCGTCCAGGCCGTATGGATCAGAGGGCCAAGCTCGAGCACATGGTCGGAATGCAGATGGGTGATGAAAACAAGATCCAGCTCTTTCAGCGACATGCCGGCCTCGACCAGACCACGCGACACGCCGAGCCCGCAATCGATGACGATGCGGCGTCCCGAAAGCGTTAAAAGCATCGAGGTCGGATTGGGACCGCCGGGGCGAATGGCCGGCCCGCCCTTTGTGCCGAGAAGCGTCAGCGTGTTCATCATCGAAGGCTCCCATGAAAAACAGGCCCGACATCGCGAGATATCGGGCCTCGATCAGATGACGGGTCTCGAGGGACCGATCAGAACTGGCCGGCCCAGGGTCCGTGATGGATGTCCTTGCCGTCGAGACGGTCGAAGCCATGGGCGCCGAAGAAGTCGCGCTGGGCCTGGATGAGGTTTGCCGTACCGCGACCGCGACGATAGGTGTCGAAGTAGGAGAGCGCGGACGACAGCGCCGGGACAGGAAGGCCGGACAGCGCGGCATGGGCGACGACGCGGCGCAGCGCACCATCGGTTTCCTTCACCATGGCGGCAAAGGCCGGGGTGACGACGAGGTTCGGCACGTTCGGGTCCTTGGTGAAGGCCGAGGTGATTTCGTCGAGGAACTGCGAGCGGATGATGCAGCCGGCACGCCAGATCTTGGCAATCGTCGGCATTGGCAGCGACCAGTTGAATTCGGCCGATGCCGCAGACATCACGGCGAAGCCTTGGGCGTAAGCGGCAATCTTGGCGGCGAGCAGCGCGTTTTCGAGATCGGCGATGAAGGCGACCTGATCAGCAGGTGCCTCGGCAAGGGCCGGCAGGCCGAAAAGCTTTTCGGCGGCAAGACGCTCGTCGCGTAGCGAAGACAGGACACGACCGGCAACAGCAGCCTCGATGCCGGAGGCAGCGACCGCGAGGTTCTGCGCCTCAATGGCCGACCACTTGCCGGTGCCCTTCTGGCCAGCGGAATCGACGATGACGTCGACCATCGGCTTGCCGGTTTCCGGATCGGTTGCCTTCAGCACCTTCTCGGTGATCTCGATCAGGTAGGAATTCAGACGCCCCTTGTTCCACTGACCGAAGATCTCGCCGATTTCGGCAGCCGACATCTTCAGGCCATCGCGCAGGATACCGTAGATTTCGGCGATCATCTGCATGTCGGCATATTCGATGCCGTTGTGGATCGTCTTGACGAAGTGACCGGCGCCATCGGTGCCGAGCCAGGCAACGCATGGGTCGCCGTTGAATTTTGCGGCGATCGAAGTGAGAACCGGCTCCACGCGCTTCCAGCTCTCTTCCGTGCCGCCGACCATGATCGAGGGGCCGTGGCGGGCACCTTCTTCACCACCCGACACGCCCATGCCGATAAAGGTGACGTCGGTTCCGGCGAGCCGCTCGAAGCGGGCGACGGTGTCGCGGAAGTTGGCATTGCCGGCATCGATCATGATGTCGTTCTTGGCAAGATGCGGCAGAAGCGCGGCCATCTGCTGGTCGACGGCCTCGCCGGCCTTGATCATGATGATGATCGGACGCGGCGGGCGAATGGCAGCAACGAATTCTTCGATCGTGTGGCAACCGATGATGCGGTCGGCGAGATCGCCGGCTTCGCCGAGGAATTCATCCGTGCGCGCGGGCGTCCGGTTGAAGACTGCGATGCGATTGCCTTTCTCGGCAATGTTGAGCGCCAGATTGGAGCCCATGACTCCGAGACCGATCAGTCCGATTTCCGCTTGCTGCACGATGAAGCCTCCGCATGCAATTTCAGGGATGCGGCTTTCTCGCATTCGCGAAGGCATGCGGCAAGAGTGAAATTTGACCGTCCGGTAAACGCTGTATCAAGCATCCGGCTTGTCATCGGCCTCCGAGATCACCCGCCAGGCAGCCCCGTCGAGATCCTCATACTGGCCGCTCTTCAGCGACCAGAGAAAGGCGAAGAGACCGAGACCGCCCAGGAAGAGCGCAATCGGAATGAGGAAGATCAACATGTTCATGCGGCAATCCTCCGAGCATCGGCATGGCCCGCCGTCAGACCTGCGGCCGGAGCCTCGCCGAGCACGCGTTCGTCGAGCGACAGACGGTTGAGCCTGAGCGCATTGGCAACGACGATGATCGACGAGGTCGACATGGCAACGGCGGCAATCAGCGGAGTGGCGTAGCCGAGAAGCGCGATCGGAACGGCAATGACGTTGTAGCCGATCGCGAGCGCGAAATTCTCGCGGATTAGACGGCCGGCGCGGCGCGAGGCTTCGATGGCGAAGGGGACCGCCTCGAGGCCGTCGCGCATGAAGACGAAATCGGCGGCCTGACGTCCGACATCGGCAGCCGTTGCCGGCGCCATCGACACATGGGCGGCCGAAAGCGCCGGTGCGTCATTGATGCCGTCACCGACCATGAGCACGCGACGTCCTCGCGCAGAGGCATCGGCGCAAGCCTCGGCCTTGTCGCGGGGGGTGAGGCCGGCGCGCCAGTTGTCGATGCCGAGATCGGCAGCGAGCTTGGCCACGACCGGCGCGCGGTCGCCCGAGAGGATGCCGAGATCGAGGCCAAACTGACGCAGGCTGTCGATGGATGTCCGGGCCCGTGGCCGGAGCGTGTCCTCGAACAGGAAGGTGGCACGCTCGACGCCATCAAGTGAGAGAACGACTTCGGAATAGGGCTTTTCATCCGCAGCGCCAGCCTCAGCACCACAGGCAAAGCGACGGTTGCCGAGACGCCAGACCCCTTCCGATGTTTCCGCTTCGACGCCAGCGCCGGGAATTTCCCGGACGGTCTCGAAACTGCGCGGCTGTCCGCCATAGGCCGCCCAGAGCGCCCGCGACAGCGGATGGCGGGAATGCGCGGCAAGGCCTGCGGCAATGCCGAAAGAGACGGGTTCAAGCCGGGCGGCGTCGACGAGGCGCGGACGGCCAAGCGTCAGCGTGCCGGTCTTGTCGAAGGCCACAGCCTCGATTTCGGCAAGTCGCTCCATCGCCGAGCCGTCCTTGACCATGACGCCCGCTTTGAACAGGCGACCGGCGGCAACGACCTGGACGACAGGCACGGCGAGCCCGAGCGCACAGGGGCAGGTGATGATGAGAACCGCAATCGCGACCATCATCGCGTGTTTCCAGTCGCCGTCGTAAAGACCCCAGGCCACGAAGGAGGTGATGGCCAGGAGATGCACGGCCGGCGAATAATACTGCGCGGCGCGGTCGGCGATGCGGCGATAGCGCGCCCTGCCCCCCTCGGCGGCTTCCATCAGATGGATGATTTCCGAGAGGAAGGAGTTCTGCGCAGTTGCCGTCGCGCGGATGGTTAGCGAGCCGGTGAGGCTCAGCGTGCCCGCCTGCACCTCCGAACCGGGGTGGACCGAAACCGGCGCGCTTTCGCCGTTGACGATCGACATGTCGAGATCGCTCTCGCCGGAGACGACCACGCCATCAACCGGGATCCGGTCCCCGGCGGAAATCACCACCTGATCGCCCACACGGATTTCGTCGACGGCGCGGTATTCACGAGATCCGTCTTCGGCCAGAACCATGGCACCGCGCGGATTGAGACGGGCAAGGCCACTGATCGCCGAACGGGCCCGGTCGCGCATGATGTGATCCAGCGTGCGGCCGATCAGAAGGAAGAAGAGGAGCGACGCGGTCGCATCGAAATAGGCATGCTCGCCGTGATGGATGGTTTCCCAGAGCGAGGCGAAATAGGAAAGCGTAATGCCGATGGCGATCGGCACATCCATATTGGTGCGGCCGTGCTTCAGCACATTCCAGGCCGACTCATAGAAAAAGCGGCCGGCATAGATGAGCGCCGGTGCGGCGATCATCGCCGAGATCCAGTGGAAGAGATCGCGCGTCGAGGCATCCGCGCCGGACCAGACGGAGACCGAGAGCAACATGATGTTCGTGGCGGCAAAACCCGAGACCGCAACGGCGCGGATCAACTGGTTGCGCAGCGCATCGGAAGCTTCCTCCGCCGCTGTGAACAGATGCGCGGTGTAACCGGTCGAGGCGATCGCGCGTGCGAGATTGACGGGATCGGTCTCGACCCCGTCGACGCTCTCTTTCCACACCACCGAGACACGTTTCGTCGAGAGGTTGACGCGGGCGCGCTCGACTTCCGGGAGCGCCCTCAGCACTCCCTCGACCGTCGTGATACAGGTGCCGCAATGCACTGCGGGCACGCTCATGTCGACCTGCCAGAGGCCCGGCCCAACGGCACGGCTGGAGAGCTTCAGCTCTTCCGCCGAGGGGAGCGAGACCCCTGCCCGCTCCATGTCGAGTGCGCCTTCGGTGCCTGCTGCACAGCAACTCATCGTCATTCTCCCGAAACGGTGACCCGCTTCGCCTCATGCATGATCATCTTGCCACCCTTGGTCGCCTTGATCTCAACGATCCAGCTTCCGGGAAGAACGGCCGTTTCGGCGAGGTACAGGCCATCACCGGCAGGTGTCAGAACCAGTTCAAAGTCCTGATGCTCACCCACCGGGCGCTTGAAATGGGCAAGCACGCTGTCGGCAACGACAGGCACGTTGTTCGGCAGTGTCAGCCGGTAGCGCATGCCCTTCGTGTCAACAGAGAGGTCGCCGGCAATGCCCGTCGCCAGCATCTCCTTGATTGCAGCGGTCTTGCCGTTGAACTCCTGGCTCGCGACATAGGTGTTTTTCACCACCAGGCCGCTCCAGGTGGACGTCGCGAAATAGGCCATGGTGAAGTTCACGGTGATGATCGTCCCGAAGAAGGCGAGCATGATCGCCAGCATGTGCCAGCCGGTGAAGGTGAAGGGTTTGCGTGTTTCAGCGGTCATTTCTTTGCTCCCGGACCCATGAAGACTGCATCATAGACGTCGCGCTCATCACTGCCGGTATCCTTCGCTATGAACTGGAAATCCTGGTTGTCATCGGTGACCTTGTCACCGGCGAGTGTGACGAAGACCTTCAGCGTCGTGGCCTCATCCGGCTCGACCGATACGGTGAAGGTACGAGCCGGCGGCTGGTTGATGCCGTTGATCTTCATGGTGGCCTCCGGCAGGCCTTCGAGCGACACCTCGATCTCGCGCGGTGCGGCGATCATGTTGAGGATGCGCACGGTGTAGCCGTTGCGGATCGACCCGTCCGACTCGAGCACATATTGCGGATTGCGATCGTGGAGCACATTGACCTCCAGCCGGTCGCGGCCGAGCAATGCGACGAGCATGGCGACACCCACGGCGGTCCACACGCCCATGTAGAGCAGCGTACGCGCCCGGAAGATCACGCGCCAGTCGAAGTGGCGGATCTTGTCGGAGAAGCTGCCATCGGCATTGCGCACCTTGGCCGGATCGATGCTGCCGGTCCCGCCATTGGTCGCGAGCGCCATGTTCGACTGGTATTCGTCGAGCGTCGCATAAGCGATCAACCCGCGCGGCTTGCCGATCTTGTCCATGACGCCATCACAGGCATCGATGCAGAGCGCGCAGGTGATGCATTCGAGCTGCTGGCCGTCACGGATGTCGATGCCCATCGGACAGACGGCAACGCAGGCATTGCAGTCGACGCAGTCACCGACTGCTTCACCGGCCGCGATTGCCTTCTTGGCGTGCCGCGTGCGCGGTTCGCCACGCCAGTCGTTATAGGTGACGACAAGCGAATTCTCGTCGAGCATGGCGGCCTGGATACGCGGCCAGGGGCACATGTAGATGCAGACCTGCTCGCGCATCAGTCCGCCGAAAACGTAAGTCGTGGCCGTCAGAATGGCGACGGTCATATAGGCGACGGGTGCGGCATTGCCGGTGAGGAAATCCATGGCGAGTGAAGGCGCATCGGCGAAATAGAAGATCCAGGCACCGCCCGTCAGCACGCCAATCAGGATCCAGGTCGCGTGTTTCGTGACCCGCTTCCAGATCTTGTCGAAGCTCCAGGGTGCCGCTTCGAGCTTGATTCGGGCATTGCGATCGCCTTCGATGAAGCGCTCGACAACCAGGAAGAGATCGACCCACACCGTCTGCGGACAGGTATAGCCGCACCAGGCGCGGCCGACGGCGGAGGTCACCAGGAAGAGGCCGAAACCAGCCATCACGAGCAAACCGGCGACGAAGAAGAACTCCTGCGGCCAGATCTCGATGAAGAAGAAATAGAAGCGGCGATGCGCAAGATCGATGAGGACAGCCTGATCAGGCGCAAATTCCCCGCGGTCCCAGCGCAGCCAGGGCGTGAGATAGTAGATGCCGAGCGTGATCGCCATGACGATCCACTTGAAGCGCCGGAAGCTGCCTTCGGCACGTTTCGGGAAGATCTTCTTGCGGGCTTCGTAGAGCGGCTTGCGGGTCTTGGCCGACATCACGGCTTCGGCGTCATGTCTCTCGACCTCAGGCGCGTCCGGCGCACGGGTTTGATCGGCATGTATGTTCATGGGACGAGAACCTTCTTCTGATGCTCGCCTTGTCCCACCTCCACGGCGACCCCGCCTTGACTTAAGTCAAGCAGCGGCGAAGCGTCGCAACAGATAGTCTTTTTCGAATGTAAAACGAAAGAAGGGCCGCATCACCGGATGCGGCCCTCAGTCTCGGAGGAAGAGGAGGCTTATTCGCCGCCGCCCAACTGGTGCACGTAGACGGTCAGCTGCTTGACGGTGGTGTCACCGAGGCGGGCGGCCCAGCCGGGCATTGCGCCGTGACGCGGCTGCCGGATCTGTGCGGCAATCTGCGCCTCGCCATCGACCTTCAGCCAGATGGCATCGGCGAGATTCGGCGCACCGAAATCGCGGCTGCCCTTGGCATCTTCGCCGTGGCAGGAGGCGCAGTTTTCGGCAAACACCTGCTTGCCCGGTTCGACCATGGACGCGTCGAGCGGCGTGCCGGTCAGGCTGACCACATAGGCAGCGGCCTGTTTGATCTGCTCGGCGTCGAGAATGTCGGTAAAGGCCGGCATTTCCGAGACCCGGGTATCCGGATCCTGATCGTAGCGGATGCCGTGGGCGATCGTGGTGTGGATCGCTTCGAGATCACCGCCCCAGAGCCAGTCGTCGTCGTTGAGGTTCGGATAACCGGCACCACCGGCAGCACCCGAACCATGGCAGGGCGAGCAGTTGACCTTGAAGGCGGCCGCGCCGCCGGCAACCGCAAACTGTGTGAGCTCCTTGTCGGCGACGATCTCTTCGAGCGGCAGCGTGGCGATCCGGTCGAGATAGACAGCCTGGGTCGACTTCGCCGCGGCCAGTTCCTGCGCGACCTCGGCACGGCTGGAATAGCCGAGCAGACCCTTGGTGTTGTCGGTCAGGAGCGGCCAGGCCGGATACATGATCGTGTAGCCGATGGCCCAGACGATGGTCGCGTAGAAGGTATAGACCCACCAGCGCGGCATCGGGTTGTTCAGCTCGCGGATGCCATCCCACTCATGGCCGGTGGTCTCGACGCCGCTGATCTCGTCGATGTGTTTCTTGTCTGCCATTGTTCAATCCTCCTTGAGAGGGATGCTGGCCGCGTCGTCGGCAGGCTTTTTGCCGCCCGGGCGGAATGTGAAGAGCACGACGCCAACGAAAAACAGGGTCATGGCGAGCAGAGCCCAGCTGTCGGCGAAGTGGCGCATGGCGGTATAGGTTTCCATGGCGCCCTCCTCAGCGGTAACCGCTTGCGTCGTCGTAGGTGGAGAAGTCGACGAGCGTGCCGAGCATCTGCAGATAGGCGACGAGTGCGTCCATCTCGGTGAGCTTCGTCGGATCGCCGTCGAAATCACCGACCTTGGCCTTCGGATAGCGCTCCAGAAGGCCTGATGTGTCGGCATTCGGATCGGCCTGGGCAACCAGGTCCGCTTCCGCCTGCGCCATCATGTCGTCGGTATAGGGCACACCGACGAGGCTGTTGGCCTTCAGGTCCATGGTGACGTTGGCGACCTTGAGCGGCGTCGTCTTCAGATACGAGTAGCTCGGCATGATCGATTCCGGCACGACGTCGCGTGGTTCGGTCAGGTGCTGGACATGCCATTCGTTGGAATAGCGGTCGCCGACGCGCGCAAGATCCGGACCCGTACGCTTCGATCCCCACTGGAACGGATGGTCGTACATCGACTCCGCCGCCAGCGAATAGTGACCGTAGCGCTCGACCTCGTCCTTGAACGGCCGGATCATCTGGCTGTGACAGACATAGCAGCCTTCACGGATGTAGATGTTGCGACCGGCCAGTTCGAGCGGCGAGTAGGGACGCATGCCCTCCACCTTTTCGATGGTGTTCTCGAGGTAGAAGAGCGGCGCGATCTCGACGATACCGCCGATGGTGACCACCAGAAGCGAACCGAGGAAGAGAAGGCTCGTGTTCTTCTCGAGGATTGCGTGTTTATCAAGAATGGACATGGGTGCCCTCCTCATTCAGCCGGCTGCAGGGCAGCAGGGGCGACCGATCCGGGGATCGGAGCTTCCTGGCGCTCATAGCCGAGGATGGTCATCAGGATGTTGTAGGCCATGATCACGCTGCCCAGCAGGTACATGGCACCGCCGACGGCACGCAGGACATAGTAGGGGAACATGGCGGCGACCGACTCGGCGAAGGAGTAGACCAGGAAGCCCTGGGCATCATATTCGCGCCACATCAGACCCTGCTGGATACCGGCAACCCAGAGCACGGCGGCATAGACCACGATACCGAGGGTGGCGAGCCAGAAGTGCCAGTTGACCAGACGCAGCGAGTAGAGGCGGTTGCGGTTCCACAGCTTCGGCGTCAGGTAGTAGATGGCACCGAAGGAGATCATGCCAACCCAGCCGAGGGCGCCCGAGTGAACGTGACCGATGGTCCATTCGGTATAGTGGCTGAGCGAGTTGACGGCCTTGATCGACATCATCGGGCCTTCGAAGGTCGACATGCCGTAGAAGGCGATCGCGATGACCATCATGCGGATGATCGGGTCGGTGCGGATCTTGTCCCAGGCGCCAGAGAGCGTCATCAGACCGTTGATCATGCCGCCCCATGAGGGCATCCAGAGCATGACCGAGAACACCATGCCGAGCGTCTGTGCCCAGTCCGGCAGAGCCGTGTAGTGCAGGTGGTGCGGGCCGGCCCAGATATACATGAAGATCAGGGCCCAGAAGTGGATGATCGACAGGCGGTAGGAATAGACCGGGCGTCCGGCCTGCTTGGGCACGAAATAATACATCATGCCGAGGAAGCCCGCAGTCAAGAAGAAGCCGACGGCGTTGTGGCCATACCACCACTGGGTCAGCGCATCCTGAACACCGGCAAAGGCAGAATAGCTCTTGGTGCCGAGGAAGGAGACCGGGATCGCGAGGTTGTTCACGATGTGCAGCATCGCGATCGTGATGATGAAGGAGAGGTAGAACCAGTTGGCCACGTAGATGTGGCTTTCCTTCCGGGTCATGATCGTGCCCATGAAGGTGATCAGATAGGCGACCCAGACGACGGTGAGCCAGAGATCGACATACCATTCCGGCTCGGCATATTCGCGGCCCTGGGTGATGCCCAGAAGATAGCCGGTGGCGGCCATGACGATGAAGAACTGATAGCCCCAGAAGACGAACCAGGCGAGATTGCCGCCGAACAGCCGCTGGCGCGAGGTGCGCTGGACCACGTAGAACGAGGTTGCGATGAGCGCATTACCGCCGAAGGCGAAGATGACGGCCGAGGTGTGCAGCGGACGCAGGCGCCCGAAGTTCAGCCAGGGCTCGATGTTGAGATCGGGATAGGCGAGCTGCAGAGCCACGACGACGCCGACGAGGAAGCCGACGACGCCCCAGAAGACGGTCGCGATGACGCCGTAGCGCACCACTTCGTCGAAATATTCCGACGGCGGCGCCTTGGGCTTGAGCGTGGAGGAGGATGCCGCAGACGGAGCAAACTGCATCCGGCGCAGCATGACGATCGTGCCCGCAGTGAGCACGAAGAAGGCAACCCACATATGGGCTGCGAAGAGGCTGTCCTGGGTGAAAGCCACCCCGAGCAGCGCGGCGAAGGCGAGAACCGCCATCACCAGTGTCTCTAACGTGTAGTTCATTGTTGGAATCCCCCAACGCTTGCTGATCTCATCGCGGCGGCGGTCCCCAAACTGGAGATTCCTTCCGCGTCGGATGCACCAATCGCATTGGGGACGGCCATCCACCTTGATCCAAGTCAATGCACCGACCTCTAAAATTCGCGAGGCTTTGAGCTGCAATCGGGTTCGCGTTCATCGGAGACCAAGACCGACACGTCGCATCGACCAAGGCCCGTTGCGCGTGTCTTGGAGCACTGGGGTGCCGAGCGGCGGTCGACCCCGTTGGAGAAAACGGACATGCTGACGAACATCGAAAACAGCAAGCGCATCGCGGGGGACACGCGGACGGGCAACCGCCTGCTCGACGCCGGCAAGCGCGACCTCGCATGGCTGGACCGCGCCCATGCGGAGCAACTGGCTCTGTGCCGGGAACTGGAAGAAATCGCCGACTCACTGCCGGCGAGCATCAACCGGCAGAAATGCATCTATGCGGCCAAGGCACTTGGGCCCCTAATCAAGGGCATCCACCACTACGAGGAGACCGTTCTGTTTCCGCAGCTGCAGGCCAATCCGGATGCGACGGAGGCGCTCGGGCCGACGCTCGAGAGGCTGAAATTCGAGCATTGCGAGGATGAGTGCTTCGCCGAGGAACTGACGGACGCGCTGCTCAAGCTTGGCTCCGGCGATCGGGTCAATATGGAAGCGGTCGGCTATATGCTGCGCGGCTTCTTCGAAGGCATCCGCCGCCACATCGCGTTCGAGCGCGAGCATCTGCTGCAGGGCGTGACGGACGAGGAATTGCAGACGGCAGGTGCCTGAGCGTCACCTCCCGGATCATGCATCCTCAGGCAGCGACTTCGCCGAACACCGGTTCCGATTCACCCAGGGTCAGGATCGCGCCGCTGATGCTGCCATCGGCCGAGCGCAGCGGAGAATAGCGGCCGCGCATGTCCCCCTCGGACATGATGGCGGGAACGCGGGCGAGGAACGAACCGGACCGCCCGGCAAACGCCGAATCGAGCGCATCCTGCAGCCAGTCGCTATTGCCATCCGCCAGGCAGAGATCGAAGGCGCTGCGACCGATGATATCCATCTGCCGCACACCCAGCATCCGGGCCATGGCCGTATTGGCGAAGAGATAGCGGTAGTCGCAGGTGATGACGGCCACCCGTTCCGGGAGATTGTTGAGAATGGCCTCGTTCAGCTGCTCGTCGTCGCCGACCTGCACCGGACGCGCCGACGATACCGCCGGCTGCGGCGCCTCCTCTGCCCGTTTCGGACCGAAATAGCGTTCGACCAGCAGCGTCAGCATGGAGGCGTGCCGCAAGACGCAGGACCGGTCATCGGCATCTTCGCGCAGAAGCTTCGTCAGGAGACGCATCTGCAGATAGATGTCGTCGATATCCGACGCACGGTAGCTGATGAGGGCGGAGATCATCGGGTCGATCTCGCGATCGAGAACCCGCACGAGCTGGTCGTTGCCGCTGCGAATGGCCTGCTGCAGCTGAAGATTCTTCAACGAAACCGCTTCGAACATTGCCCGCAGATTCGAATCACGGAACTCGCCAAATGACATTCGCAACCTCACCCCTGAGATGTGACAAAAAAAATGAAGACGTCACAGATCTTCGGGCTGCGTAACATGAGGTTGTGTCACCTTCAATTGGCAGAACCGGCAGGATTGCGCCCAGCCCAAAAAATATCGTTGGGGCCAAATGAAATGAATGATGAGAAATCAGGCTGACGCGAGCGCGTCACAGCAAGAACGCTGGAGCGAATCAAAAGCGCTGATAATGCGGCGGTGATAGCGGGATCAGATGGACCGCTTGATGTCCCAGCGGTCGTGATACCAAAGCCACTGCTCCGGATACTCGCGCACCCAGGCCTCGACCTTGTTGTTCAGCATCTGCGCCGTCGCATTGACGTCGATCTGACCCTTGTCGTTACGAGGCAGGATGAACTGTGGCTCGATCTCCAGCCGGAAGCGGTTGCCCGGCAGGCGAATGCAGCGCGCCGGATAGACCTCGCACTCGAACTGGCGCGCGAGCTTGGCGAGCAGCGGATTGGTGCGGACCGGATTGCCGAAGAACTGGGTCTCCAGACCCTTCTTGAACTTCTGGTCGACCAGCACACCGACGCCGCCGCCCTGCTCCAGCTGCCGGGCCAGCGCGAAGGACGAGCCGGCATGCGAGGGCACGAGCTTGCCCATGCGCTTGCGGCGGAAGTCGAAGACCTTCTCGGCGATGTAGGGATTGTTCGGCGGCCGGAAGAGAACGGTCACGTAAAGCCCGAAGGCGGCACCCGCGACCGGCAGGAGCTCGAAATTGGCGGTATGGCCGGTGAAGACGATGAAGGGGCGCGGATTGTCGCGCAGGTCGAGGAACTGCTCGACGCCGGAGACTTCCACCCTGCCCTCGCCCGGTTTCTCCGGATCAAAATCGAACAGACGATCGAGGAAGACGTATTCGGCCGCGAGGCGGCCCATATGGCCCCAGCTTGCCAGTGCAATCTCTTCGCGCTCGGCCTCGGACTTTTCAGGAAACGCATTGCGCAGGTTCACCTGCATCAGGCGATGGCGCTTCGTCTTCGGCCCGACCCAACGCATCAGCCGGTCGGCGAAATTGATCGCGGAATCAGCCGGAAAGATCTTGAGCGCCGTCAGGAAGCCGAAGGCCGCCTGGGCGACGGACCACTGATAGAACTTGCGCAGCGCCAGAACGATGCGGGTGACGAGCATCCGCACGCGATCAGTCCATCTTCAGAATGATCTTGCCGAAGACCTGGCGGCCTTCCATGCGGGCGAGCGCCCGGTCGATATCGTCGAAGGTGACTTCGGTGTCGATGACCGGATGCACGATGCCGCGCGCCATCTTCTGCATGGCGTTCGCCATGTTCTCCATGCGGCAGCCAAAGGATCCGAGCAGCTTCAGCTGCTGCTGGAAGAGCATCATCAGGTTCATGTCGGTCGACACACCCGAGGTCGAACCGCAGGTAACGAGACGACCGCCGCGCTTCAGGCAGAGCATGGAGCCGGCCCAGGTGTCCTTGCCGACATGTTCGAAGACGACGTCGACGCCCTTCTTCTTGGTGAGCTTGCGCACGACACCTTCGAAGCGGTCGGTGCGGTAGTTGATGACGTGATCGGCACCGAGCGCCTTGGCCGGCTCGATCTTGTCGTCGGAACCGACGGTGGTGATGACGGTGCAGCCGATCTTCTTGGCAAGCTGAATGGCCGCCGTGCCGATGCCCGAACCACCGGCATGCACAAGGATGGTTTCACCCGGCTCGAGCTTGGCATTGTCGAAGAGCATGTGTTCGACGGTGCCGAAGGTGACGGGAGCGAGAGCGGCACCGACTGCATCGACGCCGTGAGGTGCCGGCACGAGCAGCCGGGCCGGCAGGTTGATCTTTTCCTGGGCGAAACCGTCGAGGTGGAAGCCGTGCACGCCACCGACATGTTCGCAGAGATTGTCACGGCCTTCGCGGCAGGGCTTGCAGAGACCGCAGGTGCGCGCGCCGTAAACGGCCGCCAACTGGCCAGGCAGGATATTGCCGACGCCAGGGCCGATCGCCTCGACCACGCCCGAAGCTTCCGCACCGATGACGAGCGGCATCTTGCGCTTGGCGAATGCCATGCCGCGCCAGCCCCAGACGTCGATATGGTTCAAGGCAACGGCCTTGACGCGCAACGTGACCTCGCCTGGACCCGGTGCATCCGGCTCCGGCAGGTCGACGATTTCGAGCTTGCGGTCTTCGACGAGTTGCAATGCGCGCATGACTGTTTCCTTCAGGGCCAGGTGGCGGATGAGGCGTCGTCACGCTCCCATCGTCATGCCCGGGCATGTCCCGAGCATCTGCCGACCTTCATTGTTTAAGCAGGGTTCGCGGATCCCCGGCCTCAAGCCGAGGATGACGTCCCGAATTGTTGGCGCAGGCCTTAGACCGGTTCCCGCGTCATGACAAGGCTGGCGTTCTGGCCGCCGAAGCCGAAGGAGTTCGAAAGAACCGCCGAAACGGAGGCCTCCCGCTTCGTGTTCGGCACCACGTCCAGCACGATCGACGGATCAGGATTGGTGTAGTTGATCGTCGGCGGCAGCGTGCCCGTCAGCATCGTCTGGATCGAGAACACGGCTTCGACCGCACCGGCAGCCGTCAGCGTGTGGCCGATCATCGACTTGTTCGATGAGCACGGAATGGCGTCCTTCAGACGGTCACCGAAGACCGACAGCATGGCGCCATACTCCATCTTGTCGTTCTCGGGCGTCGAGGTGCCATGGGCATTGATGTAGCCGATGGCCTCTTCCGACAGTCCGGCATCTGCAAGGGCTGCCTTGATGGTCGCAATCGCAGGACCGCCGTCCGGCGAAGAGCGCGTGCGGTGGAAATGGTCGGCCTTTTCGCCGCAGCCCTTGATGATACCGAGCACCTTGGCACCACGGGCAACTGCCGATTCCAGCGATTCCAGCACCAGGGTTGCTGCACCCTCGGCGATCACGAAGCCGTCGCGCTCCTTGCTGAAGGGTTTTGATGCTTTTTCCGGCGGATCATTCTGGGTCGAGAGTGCCGACAGCAGCGAGAAGCGGATGACCGCTTCCGGGCTGATCGAGCCATCGGTTGCAACCGTCAGCGCCCGTTCCGTACGGCCCTGGCGGATCGCCTCGACGCCGAGCTGGATCGCGGTCGCGCCAGACGCGCAGGCCGTCGACAGGGTCACCGGCAGACCACGGGTGCCGAACTTGTCGGACAGACGCTCGGAGATCGAGCCGAACTGCACCGCTTCGAGAAAGACCGGATCCGGCTTTTCGCGCATGGCGGCAAGGAAGCGGTCATAGGCGTCGCCCGGCTGGGTCGAGGCCGGAGCGCGTTCAGCGAGCGCAAAGCGGTCATGCCATTCCGGCTCGACCGGCGGGGCAGCGAGGAAGAGCGGGCCATTGAAGTCGCCATTGATGCCGGCCTGCGCCAGCGCTTCAATGGTCGTCTCGCGCGCCAGCGCATAGGAGCGCTCGACGGCATTGTTGGCGGGAACGGCAACGAAATCGACGGTGCCGCCGATGCGCGTCGACATGCCCTCGGTGTCGAAACGCTTGATGTAATGGATGCCGGATGTGCCCGAAGTGAGCTTCGACCAGTTGTCGGCAAGCCCCTGGCCGAGCGAGGTGATGACGCCCATGCCAGTGACGGCGATGATCGGGCGGCCGAGATGATCCTTGAAACGGCGATCGGTCATGGATCTTTACTCCTCACGCATTGGCCGAGAGCACGGCAAGGCCTTCGCCTCGCACATAGCCGACGGTGGAGATGATGGCATGTTTGGCCGGACCGGACTGAGCCGTTTCATGCGCCGGATCGAAGGCCGGCACGGTGGCGCCGGAATCGATCGCAAGGGCGGCAAGCGCCAGACCCGCGGGGAACTGCGCCTCGACTGAATGACCGATCGAACCGGCGAAGCCACGCACCGGCATGCCGGCGAAACGTTCCGTAAGGAGAGCCTTCTCACGTTGCGTAAGGTCGGCAAGACCCGAGGCGCCCGAAAACACCACGGTGTCCGCAGCCGACAGTTGGTCGGCTTCCGGAACCATGCCACTGAGGCGTGCTTCGAGCTTTCCGTCGTCACGCTGACCGCGGTCACCTTCGACGGCGTCGAGCACGGCATAGATATGCGCGCCACGGGCCTCGGCATGTTCGCGTGATTCAAGCACCAGGAAGGCGCCGACCGTGCCGAGGATCATGCCGCCGCCGGAGGAGCCGTCTCGCGCCCAAAGCGGCTGCCACGGTCCGGTCTGATGGGCACGAATGCCCTCGACGAGCAGCAGGATATCGGGACGCTCCGAAACGAAGGCGCCGCCGACGAGCGTATGCGTCGACTGGCCGGCCTTGATGCGGGCGAAGGCGGTGGCGATCGCCGAGATGCCGGCGGCTTCTTCGCCCATGAAGGTGCGCGAAGAACCGGTCACCTTGTGGACGATCGAGATATTGCCAGCGAGCAGGTTCGAAAGCTGTGCCAGGAAGAGCGTCGGACGCAGTTCGGTCTTCAGCTTCTCGATCAGGAACTTTTCGCGGTCGTTGCGCTGCAGGGCCTCGTCGACGATCAGGCTGTCGACGGCGATATCCCGCTCGCCACCACCGGCCGCAACGATCAGGTCCATGGTGCCGCAGGCATCCGCATCGTCCTTCATGCCTGCATCGTCGAGCGCGAGACCGGCGGCGAAGACGCCGAGACGCTGCCAGTTCTCCATCTGGCGCTGGTCGCCACGCTTGGCGATCTGCTGCGACCAGTCGATCTCAGGCAGCTTGTGCACGACGTAAGGCGCGAATTTTTCGGTCTCCAGGACGGGTTCCGGAGCGGTCGTGGCGGACAGAAGCGCCAGATGGGCGTCCTTGCCGGTGCCGTGGCAGGTGACGATCCCGACGCCGGTGATCACCACATCATTCGGTTGTTTGACCATAAGCAATCCTCTCGCCGGCAGGCTCACCGGCGTAAAATGCGGGTTTTCCCGAATAAGGCCCCAAGGTCAATAGGAGATTGCCTGCCTTGAAGCCGAATGCGTGTCAGCCTTGAGAGGCCATCGCGGCGATCAGGCCGACTTCCTCCGCGCGCTTGCGCACGATTGGCGCCAGCGGTACCTCGGAGAAGGGCATGGTGCGCAGCTTCAGCTGCGCGTCGCAGACCTTTTTGCCGGCGCTCGTGATCTTCGCCTTGGTGACGGCGAAACCCGATCCGTCATGCTCCAGCTCCGCCTCGATATCGAGGACCGCACCGGGCTCGACGAAAGTGCGCATCTTGGCGCCATCGACCGACATCAGGAAGGGCATGGCCTCGAAGTCCTTGACCGCGAGCAAAAGCATGCCGGAGGCCTGCGCCATGGTCTCGATCAGGAGAACGCCGGGCACGAGCGGCATGCCCGGAAAATGGCCCTCGAAGACAGGGCTTTCCATCGGCACGGTCGAGGTGGCCTTCAAACGACCAAGGCCGAGATCCACGCTCTCGACCTTGTCAATCATCTGGAAATATTCAAGCAGCATGACAATGTCCGCTCGTTGGAGACGGATCAGCCCTTTGCGGCGCGAAGCTCGTCGATCTTGGCGCAGAGGTTCTTCAACACGAAGTATTCTTCGGTCGAAACCTTGCCTTCGTTGACTTCCTGCGTCCACTGCTCGAGCGGGATCTTGATGCCGAATTCCTTGTCGATCGCGAAGACGATGTCGAGGAAGTCGAGGCTGTCGATGCCGAGGTCATCAATCGTGTGGCTTTCCGGCGTGATCGTCTCGCGGTCGATTTCGCTGGTCTCAGCAATGATGTCGGCAACTTTGTCGAATGTAGCGGTCACGCCTGTACCTCATATGTCTCAAATTCTGGGTTCCACATAAGGAAAACACCGTCAAATGCCAATGGTGGTTTTTTGCGGCAGCGAAATTTGCGGGGTTAGTGTTGCTTAAACAGCAATCGAATGGCGTCCCTTGCCATTGCCGAGATAGCTGTCGAAGACGGCGGCAATCGTCCGCGCGAAGGGACGGCCGGTCTCCGTGATGACGAAGCGGTCACCCTCGACGAGACAGATCCCGTCCTGGTTCGACTGGGCAAAGGCTCGCGCCTCGAGGACGATCGCCTCGGCGGCATCGCCGAACTCGGCGCGCAGATCGGAAAAGTCGACGGCAAAGCGGCACATGATCTCCTCGATCACCCGACGGCGCAGCCTGTCGTCGGCGCTGACCTCGATGCCGCGGACGGCCGTCAGGCCACCAGTGTCCGCCATGCGCTGGTATTCGCCGGTTGCCGGCATGTTCTGGACATAGCCCTGCGGCAACTGCCCGATCGAGGAGGCGCCGAGCCCGATCAGGGCCTCTGCAGCGTCATCCGTGTAGCCCTGGAAATTGCGCCGCAACCGCCCTTCCCGCGCGGCAATCGCCATCCGATCCGAGGGAAGCGCGAAATGGTCGATGCCGACGGGCTCGTAGCCAGCCTCGATCAGCATCGATGCCGCAAGGTTCATCTGCGCGAAGCGCTCGTCGAGCCCCGGCAGCACCTCTTCCTTGATCATCGTCTGATGCTTCTTCATCCACGGGACATGGGCATAGCCGAAAAGAGCGATGCGATCGGGCGCGAGCGAGAGGATGTCTTTCACCGTTTCCGTGAGTGTCGCCTCGGTCTGGTGCGGCAGGCCATAGAGGATGTCGCAGTTGACGGAATGCACGCCACGCGCCCGCACCGCATCGACGACGGATTTTGTGTGTTCAAACGTCTGGATCCGGTTGATCGCTTTCTGCACCTCAGGGTGGAAGTCCTGAACCCCGAGGCTGGCACGGGTCATGCCGATGGCAGCGAGCGCATCATAACGCGGCTCGTCGAGGTCGTTGGGATCCATCTCCACGCTGATCTCGACGTTATCGGCGAAACTGAAGACGGAGCGCAGCGCCGTCATCAGGCCGACGAGGTCGTCCGGGCGCAGCATGGTGGGAGAACCGCCACCGAAATGCACGGCCGTGACGGCGGCATCTCGCGAGACCAGCGCGCCGACCGAAGCGATCTCTTTCTTCAACGATTCCAGATAGATGGCGATCGGCTCGTATTTCAGCGTGTGCTTGGTATGGCAGGCACAGAACCAGCAAAGGCGATCGCAATAGGGCACATGGATATAGAGAGAGATTCTCTCCTGTCCAGTAATGGCCTTCAGCCACTGCGCATATTTGCCGCAGTCCACGGCCTCGTTGAAGTGTGGCGCCGTCGGATAGCTCGTATACCGTGGAACAGCGCCGGAATACTTGGAAAGTAGAGGATTTTGCATGGATTTGCGCTGCCTTGGATGTGTCGAGCTACGACCAAAGATAGAGCCGTCAGCAGATCCATCCTTTGACTTCGATCAATTTACTGATAGATTTCTCACGTAGAGTTTATTGAAACTCAGCGGCCCGAAACGGGGCACCGACCGGTTACGACGGTTTTTGTCGAGAACCGGTCACACGGGATGGCACGACCATGGACACCTATCGAAAACACTTCCCGGAATGCGAGGCTCCGGCCGTTTGTCGTTCCTGCGAGGCGCGCCATGGTGGCCTGTGTTCGGTCCTGACGGCCTCGCAGTTGACCGAGCTCAACAAGCATTCAATGCGTCGGCGGATCGACTCGGGCAATGAGGTGATCGGCCAGGGCGAACAGGTCGGCAGCTACAGCAATATCCTGAAGGGCGTGATCAAGCTGTCGAAGATGATGGCCGATGGCCGCCAGCAGATCGTCGGCCTACAGTTTGCCCCGGATTTCCTCGGTCGGCCCTTCCTTGGCGAAAGCACGATCACGGCAGAAGCCGCGACCGACACGGAAATCTGCACCTTCCCGCGTAACATTGTCGACCGCATGGTCGGCGAAGTGCCGGATATGGAGCGCAAGCTGCATGCCCAGTCGCTGAAGGAACTCGACGAAGCCCGTGACTGGATGCTGACGCTGGGTCGCAAGACCGCGCAGGAAAAGGTCGCAAGCTTCCTATACCTGATCGCAACCCATATCGACCCGGAAAGCGAAGGCACCCAAACTTTCGACCTCCCACTGTCGCGGGCCGATATCGCCGACTTCCTTGGATTGACGATCGAGACCGTCAGCCGCCAGATGACGAAGCTGCGCAAGGACGGCATCATCGTCATCGAGAACAATCGGCACGTCATCGTGCCGAAGCTCGACCGCCTGCGAGACGCAGCCGGCGTCGATTGATCGGACAATCCCGATTTTACAAGGGACCTCCGCATGCCCTTGCGGCATGCGATCAGAAAATGCGCACCATCAACCAGGCAAGCGCGACGGATGAGGCCATGACGCTGCAGGCCGTGTAGAAGACGCGGATGCCGGACAGGATATCCTGCGGGCCAGCATCAGCCCGGCCGGCCGCATGCATCATCGGCTCGCTGACCCTGATCCCGCCATAGACGCGCGGGCCTGCAAGTTGCAGATCGAGCGCTCCCGCCATGGCCGCCTCCGGCCAGCCGGAATTCGGCGAGCGATGCAAGCCGCTGTCGCGCAAGGCCGCAGAGAGCGAACGGCGCCCTGCCCCCGCCCCAAGCCGGAGTAAGGCTGCCACGGCGATGAAGCCGGCGGACAGCCGCGCGGCGGGCCAGTTTGCGAGATCATCAAGGCGGGCAGACGCCCAGCCGAATTGCAGGAAGCGTTCGTTCTTGTGCCCGATCATGGAATCGGCGGTGTTCAGCATCTTGTAGGCCAGGATGCCGGGAAGACCCGCAATCAGATACCAGAAGACGGGCGCGACGACGCCGTCGGCGAAATTCTCCGACAGGCTCTCGATGGCAGCGCGCGACACGCCCGCCTCATCGAGCGTCTTCGGATCGCGTCCGACGATCATGGCAACCGCCTGCCGCCCTCCCTCGAGACCATTGCGCAAGAGACCATCGCCAACCGCCTGCACATGATCGCCGAGGCTCTTCTGCGCGAGGAAAACCGCAACGACGATGATCTCCAGAATAAGCCCCAGAAATCCCAGGTGATGGAAGATCATGGAAAGCAGCATGCCGACGAGTATCGTCAGCGCAAGCAGTGCGAGGATGGTGAAGACACCATTCAGCCGGCGACCTTCCGGGGTGAAAGCCCCGGTATTCAGCCGCTTCTCGAAGAGATCGATGCCCTTGCCGAAGATCACGACCGGATGCGGAACGCGCTGCCAGAGCCAGGGCGGGTCCCCTACGATGCGGTCGAGCCCGATCGCGGCAAGAAGGATGAGGAGATGGCTCATGCCTCAGGGTCTCCGAAACGATGCGAGTGCATCCAGCAACCGCTTGTCCGACGCCTCATCCGGAGCAAGGCCGAAACGCAGCCAGTCCGGGCGATAGTCGAACTTGCGCGTCAGAATGTGGTGCTTGCAGAGGTGCTGGTGCACGTCGCCGGCCTGCGCATCCTCGACCAGTTGGAAAAGGTCGGTACCGCCGCGAATTGTCAGGCCTGCCGTTGCAAGAACATCGCGCAGGGCGCGGGCGCGTTGTCTGATGCGGTCGGCGATGATGTCGGTATCCGAGGTCATCAGTTGCTCGGCGAGGATCAGCGCGGGGCCGGAGACGGCCCAGGGCCCGAGCCAATCGGAAAACCGCGCAGCGATCGGCTCATCGGCGATCACAAAACCCAGCCGCACACCGGCAAGGCCGAAGAACTTGCCGAACGAGCGGAAGACAATGAGGTTCGGGCTGACGTCGCCGGCGAGGCTCTGATCGGGCTGCATGTCCCCGAAGGCTTCGTCGACCACGAGCACCCCATTCCGCCGCGCAAGCGTCTCGGCGAGCCGGCGCAATCTCTCCCGGCCGTGGAGCCGGCCATCCGGATTGTTCGGGTTCACGACCACGACGAGACAATGTTCGGCGGTCACGTGCTCGAGATCATCGACCATGTCGACGGCAAGCCCCGCCACGGTGAAAGCACGGACATATTCGCCATAGGTCGGAGAAACGACGGCGACCCGCGCGCCTGCGGGAACAAGGCGCGGCAGCAGCTGGATGACGGACTGTGTGCCCGGTACGGGCAGAGGCAGGTGCTCGCCCGAACGATAGTACAGCCGGGCAGCCTCCCGCGCAGCCAGTTCACGCTCCAGGTCGGGAAGTCTGTGCCAGGCGCGCATCGGGATCGCGGGCAGATCGGGCGGGCAAGGATTGATGCCGGTGGAGAGGTCCAGCCAGTCCTCGATCCGGCCGCCATGAAACGCCGCCGCTGCCGCAAGCCCGCCGCCATGCTGGATCGGTGCGCTCATCGGCTCTCTCCGGCGATGTCGATCAGATGCATGTAAGACCCGGCGATCGAACCACGGCGCAGACCGACAGAGCCCAGCGGCTCACCGAGCGCATCCTCGGCGGCGAAGAGACGGTCGACTGAACCCTCGGAGACGACGCTCGAGTAGTGGAACTCATGCGCGGTGAAGGCACCGGCAAAGAGATCCGGCGCCAGTGATGTCAGACGCCGATAGCCGAGATGGCGCTTGCGGGCGGCGTAGCTGGTGACGAGTGGCAGCAGGCCGAGCATCCCGTGCCGCGCACCACTGGCATCGATCAGGCCTTCGCCCAGCACCATATAGCCCCCGCACTCGCCATAGATCGTGACGCCACGCTCGGCCGCTGCGAGCATGCCAGCATGGAAATCTGCCGCAGCTGCCAGCCTACCCGCATGCAGCTCCGGGTAACCGCCCGGCAGATAGACGGCATCGGCGTCAGCGTGTGGGGCCTCGTCGGCCAGCGGCGAGAAGAAGGATATCTCAGCCCCCTGCGCCCGCCAGCTTTCGATGAGGTGCGGATAGGAAAAGGCAAAGGCGATGTCACGGGCCACTGCAATCCGCTGCCCGAGCGGCAAGAGGCCGGCAACCGCTGCTGAGGGAGAAGCCGCGGCGCTCTGGCCCGCAAGCTGAATCAGCGTGTCGAGATCGATGCCCTTCTCGACGGCATCGGCTGCGTGCTCGATGAATACCTCCAACGCGCCATGCTCGCCCGCCTGAACAAGCCCAAGATGACGCTCTGGCAGTGCGAGCGCGGGATCGCTTCGGAGACAACCGAGAACGGCTATCTCCGTCTGAGCCATCGCAGACCGCAGCATCGTCTCGTGCCGATCGCTGCCCACCCGGTTGAGGATCACGCCGGCGACACGCACATCAGGACGAAACCGCGCAAAACCGGTGACGAGAGCCGCGACGGACTGGGACGTGCGCGCGCAGTCGACGACGAGCACGACCGGCAGCGACAACAGAGCCGCCAGATCCGCGGCACTGCCGCCGCCGTCGGCCGCACCGTCGAACAGGCCCATCATCGCTTCGATGATCATTGTACCGTTTATCGAGCAGCGCTCGGCCTGGGACCTGAGAAAATTTGGCCGCATGGCCCAGGGGTCGAAGTTGAAGCAGGAGGCGCCACTGGCGGCTGCGTGAAAGGCCGGGTCGATATAATCGGGTCCGGCCTTGCCTGGCGCCACCGCAACACCCCGTCGCCGCAGCGCACGCATCAGGCCGAGCGTCACCACCGTCTTGCCCGACCCGGAAGCCGGCGCGGCGATCATCAAACCGCTCATGCCGTGTCTTTCCGCTCCACCGCAAAGGGATCCGGCAGCAGCTTGCGTCCCGACAAGGCGCCGAGCCAGTCCAGCGAGGGCCTCAGACGCACGACTTCGCCGATGACGACGATTGCCGGAGGTTCGATGCCGGCTGCCAGCATGTCGGCCTCGGCACGGCCGAGCGTGGTTTCGAGCACTGTCTGCTCCGGCGTGGCGGCATTGCAGACGAAGGCAACCGCCTCTTCGGCACGCCGGCCGGCCGCCATCAGGTTGGCGGCAATCTGCCCCATATGTTTCATCGCCATATACATGACGATAACAGGGGAGCCGCGACCGATCGCATGCCAGTCGATCCGATCCGGCACGACCCCGGAGGAATCATGTCCGGTGAGGAAGGTGACCGCGTGGTTGACCTCACGATGGGTCACCGGGATCCCGGCATAGGCCAAGCCGCCGATGCCGGCGGTAATGCCGGGCACGATGCGGAAGGGCACATTGTGTTCGATCAGCGTCAGCGCCTCTTCGCCGCCACGTCCGAAGACGAAGGGATCGCCACCCTTGAGGCGCAGGACCCGATGGCCGGCCTTGGCAAGCTCGACCAGCCGAAGCGAAATGTCACGTTGCTTGGCGGAGGGTTTGCCACCCCGCTTGCCGGCATATTCGAGCACGGCACCGGTCCGGGCGAGCTTGAGGCAGTCTTCGTTGACGAGCGCGTCATGCACGATGACATCGGCTTCCGACAGGCCCTTGGCTGCCAGCAGCGTCAAAAGGCCGGGATCCCCGGGGCCGGCACCGGCCAGCCACACATGGCCGGGCTGGATTGCCGGCAGGCTCGTGGGCAGGGCTAGACGCGTCGTGTCACTCATGCTCATGGTCTAGGCCCCGTGCGGCAAAATTGCAATTCCGAGATGCGGCTTTCCGTATGCTGGCAAGCGTCATCCGCCTTTCGCCCGGCAGCCGCCTCGCCTATAAGCGAGCCATGAGCGACGCCAAGCGACCGGACGCGAAAGATGCTGTGGAGACCCAGCGGCTGGAGAAGCCGGAGGGCGCTGCCTTGCTGCGCAATGGCTGGACCACGGGTGCCTGTGCGACCGCGGCAACCAAGGCGGCCTTTACGGCTCTTCTCACCGGAAAGTTCCCGGATCCGGTCTCCATCACCCTGCCGAAAGGCGAAACGCCGGCCTTCGCGCTTGCCCGAGAAGGCTTCGACGGTGAGAGCGCCTATGCTGGCATCGTGAAGGATGCGGGGGATGATCCGGATGTGACCCATGGCGCCACCGTAATCGCGTCGGTCAAACGCCTGCCTCCCGGAAGCGGCATCCGCTTTGTGGCCGGCGACGGTGTCGGCACGGTCACCAAGGCCGGCCTGCCGATCGCCGTGGGTGAGGCCGCGATCAATCCCGTACCCCGGGCGATGATGACAGCCGAAATCGAGGCACTTGCGCAAGAACATCGGGTGTCGCCGGACGTGGAGATCAGAATTTCCGTGCCCGGCGGAGAGACGATCGCCCAGAGCACCTGGAACCCGCGGCTCGGCATACTGGGCGGCATTTCCATTCTCGGCACCACGGGCGTGGTGCATCCCTTCTCCTGCGCGGCCTGGATCCATTCGATCCACCGGGGCATCGACGTGGCGCGGGCCGAGGGGCTGACCCATCTGCTCGGGGCCACCGGCTCGACATCCGAAAAGGCGGCGCAAAACTTTCACCGCCTGCCTGATGGCGCCTTGATCGACATGGGGGACTTTGCCGGAGGGCTCCTCAAATATCTGCGCAGTCATCCCGTTCCCCGTCTGACGATCGCTGGCGGCTTTGCCAAGATGTCCAAACTCGCCCAGGGCGCGCTTGATCTCCATTCCTCCCGCAGCCAGGTCGACAACGGGTTCTACTTGTCCCTCCCCTGCGCGGCATCGCTTCGAGAGCACGAGCGGGGTGCTGTGGAAAGCGCGAACACGGCGATGGAGGCGCTCGAGATCATGACGGCCGCCGGCATCGACATTGCAAAGGCTGTGGCTGAGACGGCCAAAAAGACAGCTGAAGGCGTCCTGCGGGACAGCGGCGTCAGCGTCGATATCCTCGTCACCGACCGCAAGGGCACGATCATCGCCCATGCAAAGTGATCGTCCGGCACAGCAAAAAATCCTGATCCTCGGTGGCACGGTCGAGGCACGTGAGCTCGCCGAAACCCTGGTCAGAGAAGGCCACGATGTGACGACGTCGCTTGCCGGCCGGACAATCGATCCGGTGCAGCCGGAAGGTTCGGTACGGATCGGTGGCTTCGGCGGAGCGGAAGGCCTCGCCACCTATCTCCGGGAAGAAGGCTTCGACAGACTGATCGACGCCACGCATCCCTTCGCCAGACGCATCAGCGAAAACGCCATCAAGGCATCCGCCTTATCAGGCATTCCGCTCGAGCAACGGCTGAGACCCCGCTGGCAGAAGCAACCCGGCGACCGATGGAAGGCGGTGGCAACACTCGACGCGGCGGCCGAAGCCTTGCCACCGGGTGCTACGGTCTTTCTCGCGCTCGGGCGTCAGTATCTCGACGCCTTTAGCGCGCGCCACGATTGCCGCTTCGTCATCAGGATGGTCGATCCGCCAGAGACGCCCCTCGCTTTCTCGGATCACGTGCTTGTCTTGGGCAAGCCCGCCAGCGATCCGGATCGCGAGGCCGATCTCTTCAGCGCCCATGGGATCACCCATCTCGTCTGCCGCAATTCCGGTGGCCCCGGCGGCTATGCCAAGATTATCGCGGCGCGGCGCCTGGCACTGCCGGTCATCATGCTGGAGCGCGAATAGAACCGCTGACGCTCAGCGGAATTCGAAGATCTGGCGGAAAACGCCGGGCGCGATGATCGACAGCGGATTGATCGCCAGATTGGGCTTCGTCGTAGCACCGGTGAGCTTGAAGGTGATGCCGAGCAGGCCGCGATCCCGGCCGTTTCCGAGGATTGCTCCGATGACCGGCAACTCACCGAACAGACGGTTCAGGCCATAGGCCGGCATGAAGGTGCCGGTGAGGTCGATGCGTCCGGACCTGTCGCGCACGATCCCCTGGAAGGTCGCACCGATCTGCTCGCCGCGCACGATCCCGTTCTCGACGCTCAAGGTCCCGTCAACAAGGGCAAGTCGCGCAAAGGCGCGCTGGAAGCGGGCCGAGCTGACATCGATATCCCTGCGGACGGCGGTGTTGAGACTGCGCCCATCGGCACCGGTCGGCGTCGAAACGATGGTCTGCAGGCGCTCTTCGTTCTCGACCTGGAAATTGCGCAGGTCGAGACTGCCGCTCCAGGAACCCTCGCGTGTTTCCGTCAGCCTCAGATTGGCAAGACCACCGCCGAGACGCTTGTAGGTATCGAGGAAACGCAGCAGGGCGCCGGCGTCACTCGTCGTCACCGACAGTTCGCGCAGGTCGTTCGGCTGGCGGAGCTTGGCAACCACGGCCTGGCCGCTGCGGGTCACGCCGGAAAAGTCGACGGCACTCACCCGGCCCCTGGACGCGCCGTAGAGAATAGACACGCCCGACAGATCCTCGCCACCGAAGCCGAGCACGCGGTCGAACCGCCCCTCGATCCTGAGAGACGTCCGCGACTTGGCCGCTTCACCGCCCCCGGCCGGGCCGTGCAAGGTGTTGAGCACCGAACGCGCGTCGAAAGCGCGGCCATTCGCAACGACCGAATAGACACCCTTGGACAGTCGAACCGTGAGCGCAACCTCATCTTCCGGCGACAGGCGCACGCGTGAGAGATCGGCAGCCACGAGCCCCGAATCGTCAGCGGAAATCTTGCCGCTGGCACCGAAGCCGTCACCGGCGAGCTCGAACTTCTCGATCAGCGACAGATCACCACTCTTCGACAGTTCAAATTTCGCTGTCGCACCGATGCCTTGGCCCTTGGCCCAGCCCACCCACGGGATGGTGAGGGTCGCCGAGCGCAAATCGACGGACACCGACTGGCGTGTCTCGTCCAGGCGCCGCAACTCGACCTTCAGCGGGCCATTGATGATCTCGTCAAGTCCGGGCACCAGCTTTTCGCGCATGGCGTTGTCGAGCGTCGCGGTCACCACCCGTTCGCGGTTGACCTCTCCTTCACCCTTGCGGATCGGTTCGGTGAGTTCGATCTCCATCGGCACATCGTCGATGCGGGCCTCGGCATCGAGCCTGGCGCTTGCCATGTCGACGGAGAGCTTGCCCGAGACATCGGCGATCTGGCGTCCGTCGAAGGGCTTCGATATGTCGACGTCCTCAAGATCGACCTCCGCATTCCAGACGGGGTCGGGCGGCCCCTGATCGGGCACGAGCCCGAGGCGGATCTTGGCCTGACCGCGCACCTGGCCGGAAAAGTCGTCGGGCTTGAAGTCGACGACCCTCAGCGCCTCGATCGGCTTGAACGAGACGAGTTCGGCAACGGCATCGGCCGCACCACTGACATCAAGGTCGAGATCGGCCATCAGCGGCTTTTCGTAGGCGTCCTGCAGAACAAGCCGGCCGCGCTCCAGCTTGACCATCCGGCCGGACGGGAAGAAAGACCCGGCCGAGCGGATATCGACATCCACCCGCTCGCCCACCATGTCGAACCGGCCATAGAGATCGCGCAACGGCGGCAATTCACCTGTCAGGTTCAGGCGCGCATCTTCGAGATCGAAGCCGATCTTCAACTCATCCGCATTGAGGCGCACGGGCTTCGGGTCGATCGAGAGACGGTTCTGCGGGATGAAGACATCGATCGTGCCGCTCGGAATGACGCCGCCATAGAGGTTTTCGAGCACCCATTGCCGCGGCTTTGATGCGATCCAATAGGGCCACAGCTGCTTGACTACGGTTGTGCGCATGTTCTGCACGCCGGCTTTAAACCGGATCTCCGGACCGGTGCCACCAAAGCGCACCTGCAACTTGCCGGCCATGTTGCCGCTCGGCGTCGAGACATCGAGCGTGTCGAGCTGCAGCATGTTTTCGGCAACGAGATAACGGCCATAGCCTTTCATGAAGAAGGGAAAGGGCGTCTCTCCGGCTGCCGGCACATTGGCCTTGCCGTCGTTGACCACGAGATCGATGCCGAAGCCCTTGCCGAAATTTGGCCCTTCCGGAAGCCGGTCGAGATCGATGATGCCACCGGACAGCGGGAAGACGGTTTCGCTAAACCGCGCCACCGAATCGGCAAGCTCGATCGTGTCCTTGGCAAAGTCATAGGAGAACTTCAGTCTGGCATCGGTGAGGTCCTGCCGCTGGCCGTCGGAGTAGAAGCCACCGTTCTGCATGTTGATGCCGAGCGAAATGGCAGCTGCCTGGCTGCCATCGGCGCGCCGCGCATTGAGAAGGAGTTCCGCCGAGCCTTCGATCCCCTGGCGCGCTTCGCCCGTGCTCGAGCGGCGCAGGAGGAAGGGCGTGACCCGGATATCGGCAACCCGCATCGTCAGCGTCTCGGCACGGCCACCGACATTGGTGGTGAGCGCCGTGAGCTCTGTCTGCTGCCCGTTGACGGAAACCGCGCCGAAGATCGAAAGGGAATCGTCATCACCGCGCTCCAGCACGACATCGTCGATGGCGATCGTCAGCGGTCTTCCGCTTGCGCTGGTGGAGGCGATCTCCAACCCCGCCAGCCGCATCCGATCGAGGCCGCCCCGGGCAATGAAGCCCTGCAGCCGGTCGAGCTCTGCAAAAGCATCCGTCAGTCGCGCCGGCACCTGATCGACGCGCCAGTTGGTGAGATCGATCGGCTTGCCCTTGGGCAGCACGGTCGCGTCGAGATTGATGCCTTCGCTGACCACTTCGCGTATCGAGAAGCGACCACCGAACAGCGCCAGCGGTTCGACGATGAAGCGAACGGAATTTGTCAGCGCCACCCGCTGACCGCCAGCCTGCTCATGCAGCGTGACGTCCCGCGCCTCGACGGTCAGTTCCAGATTGTTGGAGAACCGGACCTCGGTGCCGCCGATTTCGGCGGAGAATTTCGGACCGAGCGCATTGTTGAGAACCGTTTGCGCCCGCTGGGCGAGTGCCGCATCGAGTGTGCCGCTCTCGACGACCGCGTAGACGGCAAAAAACACGATGAGCCAGAGCCCGGCAAAGCCCGCAAGAACCCGCGAAAATCGACGGAGCAAGGACCGCTTCGGCGGCGGACAATGCACGATCAAGGGATCCTCGGCCTGGGCAGACGGAAGAGCATGCAAGGGTACGATGTCCCGCTTGCGAAACCGTAGCTTTTCGCCCCGGATCTCCGACATGTCCTGGTGATTGTCTCCGTCGATCGATGCCGCTAACAAGTCGCTCTGGACGACTGCGGAGCGGACTATATATCGATGACGCCCACAATCACCCACAAAACGGGCAAAAGAAAGGTTATCCCATGACGGATTTGACTGCAGGGGACATGGCCCCCGATTTCTCCCTGCCCCGCAACGGCGGAGGCACGATTTCCCTTTCCGATTTCGCCGGAAAACCGGTGGTTCTCTACTTCTATCCGAAGGACGACACGAGCGGCTGCACGACAGAAGCCATCGATTTCTCGGGCCTCGCCGGCGAGTTCGAGAAGCTCGGCGCGACCGTCATCGGGGTGTCGCCCGATTCGGTGAAGAGCCACGATAAGTTCGCCGCCAAGCATAACCTCTCCGTCGTGCTCGCGGCCGACGAGGAACACAAGGCGCTCGAAGCCTATGGCGTCTGGAAGGAAAAGAGCATGTACGGCAAGACCTACATGGGCGTTGAGCGCTCGACCTTCCTGATCGACAAAGCGGGCAAGGTTGCCGAAGTCTGGCGCAAGGTGAAGGTTCCCGGCCATGCCGAGGCCGTGTTGAAGGCAGCGCAGGCCCTCTGACATGCCTGAGACGATGCAGCCCGAGACGGCTTTTCATTCCCTTCGCGGCGCTGCCACTCTTGCGATCCTGAGCGCCGACCTCGACGAGAAGACGGCGCTCGCTCAAGCCGCGGCACTCCGGTGGCAGGAGCGACGGCTTTCGCTGCGCTCGCCGCTCGACCCGCCTTTGCCTGACAGACCGGGACGGCCGGCAAAACCGGAACTGGTGCCGCCCAAGGCGGTCGAAAAGCGGTCTCTGCACACCCTGCCCGGCCGCATCGCGCTTCTTCATGCGCTCGCGCATATCGAGCTCAACGCAGTCGACCTCGCCCTCGACATCGTCGCCCGCTTTGCCACGGAGCCAGTGCCTCACTCCTTCTTCGACGGGTGGATGAAGGTGGCCTACGAGGAGGCCAAGCATTTCCGGCTGGTGCGCGACCGGTTGCGGATGCTCGACGCCGATTACGGCGACATGCCGGCCCATGATGGTCTCTGGCAGGCCGCGCATTCGACGAAGAACGATCTGACGGCTCGGCTGGCCGTTGTCCCGTTGATCCTCGAAGCCCGCGGGCTCGACGTGACACCTTCGCTTCAGGAGAAGATGCGCGAAACCGGCGACATCAAGAGCGCGGATGTCCTGAAGGTCATCTATGAGGACGAGAAAGGCCATGTGGCGGTCGGCGCCAAATGGTTCCGTTTCCTCTGCGCCCGCGAAAAACGGGATCCGGCGCGTGCCTTCCAGGATCTGGTGCGGGCCAACTTCCGCGGTCAGTTGAAGGCGCCCTTCAACGACGTTGCCCGTGCCGAGGCAGGACTGACACCATCATTTTACCGGTCGCTATCCTCGAAGAACAACTCGTCGTTTTGACACGCAATTCCAAGCGCCTAACGCTTCATTAACCCTAATTATGCGTAACTTCCTGCGGCGGGAGCGGACAGGCGACTCGCTGCCATCGGGCACGCGCACATCAACGCTCAGCCCGGAATAAATGGGGGTGAGCGTGGCGACGAGTTCGAACGGCCAGGTCTTCGGCAAACGCAAGGAACAGCACATCGTCATCCTGGCGAGCGGCGACCGCATCCGCCACATGACGATCCGTCCCTGGATGGTGACGCTGACCGTCTGTTTTCTCGGCACCATGGCCATCGGCTATCTGGGTGCCACCACCTATCTCGTCCTGCGTGACAATCTGATCGGCGCCACCATGGCTCGACAGGCACGCATGCAGCATGAATATGAAGACCGGATCGCGGCCCTGCGCGCTCAGGTCGATCGTGTCACCTCCCGCCAACTGCTCGACCAGCAGGTGGTCGAGGACAAGGTTGAAAAGCTGCTCGAACAGCAGATGGCTCTGACCTCGCGCCATGGCCGCATTGGCGCTCTGCTGCAGGGTGCAGACACGACAGGCTCCCTTCCGAGCGACGGACCGGTCCCGGCCGACAAGCCCATGATCGACAGCAACGACCAGGCCGCCTTGCCGAATAGCACGCAGGCCTTCGCGGCCTTGCTGAGCGAGCCGAAGATGGCTCCGGGATCGGACGCTTCTCGCAAACCCGTGCTGGCCCTCGGCTATGTCCCGATGACCGGCGAAAATGTTGCCGATCGCGCCGACAGGCTGTTTTCCCACATGACGCTGTCGCTGAAGGAGATCGAGGCCGAACAGCTGCAGCGGATCGAGGAACTGGCAAGCGGCGCCTCGCAGACGGCCGATGAAATCGCAGCGATCCTCAAGCGCCAGGGCGTACCTGTCGACGAACAGGCCTCCCTGCCCGTGGCCGACGCCGTGGGCGGTCCATATCTCGCACCGCAATCCGACCGGGACTTCAATGCCTCGCTGAACGCGCTCGATGCCGCCCTGACGCGGCTGGAAACGGTTCGCGACACCGCCAAGCGGCTCCCCTTCGCCAATCCGGCTCCCGGCCGCGACATCACCAGCCGATTCGGCAACCGCCCAGACCCATTCTTTGGTGGCCTCGCCATGCATGCCGGCATCGATTTTCGCGCGCCGACGGGTACGGAAATCCGCTCGACCGGCTCCGGCAAGGTCGTCACCGCCGGCTTTTCCGGCGGCTATGGCAACATGGTGGAGATCGACCACGGCTTTGGGCTATCGACACGCTACGGCCACATGTCCCGCATTCTGGTAAGTGAAGGCGACACGGTCGAACCGGGTCAGATCCTCGGCCTGTCCGGATCGACGGGCCGCTCGACGGGACCGCATCTGCACTACGAAGTTCGCCGCAACGGAGCACCCGTGGACCCGATGCGTTTCCTGAATGCCGGAATGAAGCTGACGCCGCTGATCAATTGACGAACAGCGCGATTCGCCTAGCAAATATCAAAGGCCGAGCGCCGGCTCACAGACAGTCTGGACGGTGCAACCCAATTAATCGTGATCATTAAGCCTTTGTAGGGGTAAATCCGGCGGTTTCCTTGACTTTCCGGCAGTTTCCTTCTATTCGCCGCAACCATTGGAGCCCGATACGCCGGGCTATAGAGCGATGTTCGCGAGAACAGGAACGGAAACTACTTCCCTTTGACCACTTTTGCTGACCTTGGCCTGAGCCAAAAAGTCCTTTCTGCCGTCACCGATGCCGGCTACACCATTCCAACACCGATCCAGGCAGGCGCAATTCCGCCGGCCCTGCAGCGGCGGGATATTCTCGGCATCGCGCAGACTGGCACCGGCAAGACCGCATCTTTCGTTCTCCCGATGTTGACGCTGCTCGAAAAGGGCCGCGCCCGCGCCCGCATGCCGCGCACGCTGATTCTCGAGCCGACCCGCGAACTCGCGGCCCAGGTTGCCGAGAACTTCGAGAAATACGGCAAGAATCACAAGCTCAACGTGGCCCTGCTGATCGGCGGCGTTTCCTTCGAAGAGCAGGACCGCAAGCTGGAGCGTGGCGCCGACGTTCTCATCTGCACGCCCGGCCGCCTGCTCGACCATTGCGAGCGCGGCAAGCTTCTGATGACGGGGGTCGAGATCTTCGTCATCGACGAAGCCGACCGCATGCTCGACATGGGCTTCATTCCGGACATCGAGCGCATCGCCAAGATGATCCCGTTTACCCGCCAGACCTTGTTCTTCTCGGCGACTATGCCGCCGGAAATCCAGAAGCTGGCCGACCAGTTCCTGCAGAACCCCGAGCGCATCGAAGTCGCGCCTCCGTCCTCGACGGCAAAGACCGTGACCCAGCGTCTCGTCGCCTGTCACAACAAGGATTACGAGAAGCGCGCCACCCTGCGCGACCTGATCCGCGCCCAGGATGATCTCAAGAACGCGATCATCTTCTGCAATCGCAAGAAGGATGTCGCCGACCTCTTCCGTTCGCTCGATCGTCACGGTTTTTCCGTCGGCGCCCTGCATGGCGACATGGACCAGCGTTCGCGCACGACCATGCTGGCGAACTTCAAATCGAACGCGATCACGCTGCTGGTCGCCTCTGACGTTGCAGCCCGTGGCCTCGACATCCCCGATGTCAGCCATGTCTTCAACTTCGACGTTCCGATCCACGCCGAAGACTATGTCCACCGCATCGGGCGCACCGGCCGTGCCGGACGCTCCGGTGCCGCCTTCACTCTGGTGACGCGCAGCGACACCAAGTTCCTCGACGCCATCGAAAAGCTGATCGACCAGAAGATCGAATGGCTCGATGGCGACCTCTCCGGCCTTCCGGCTCCGGCAGAGAGCCATGACGAAAGCCGTGGAAAACGCGGTCGCGACAAGGGTCGCGAGCGGCGCGGCGGTCATAAATCCGATACGCGCAGCGAGTATGTGAAGCCGACCGAGGCTCGCAACGAACCAGTCAAACCGGCAGAGGAACAACAGGTGATGGAAGCGGTCAAAGTGGAACCGGTGGCGAATGAGCGCAAGGCCGACAAGCGTCGCGACCAGAACCCGCGCAACAACCGCAACAATCCCTATCCGGCCAATGACGACAACCGCGATCGCCGCCGCAATCGCCATCACGACCACGACGATGGCCCGACGCCCGTTGGCTTCGGCGATGACATCCCGGCCTTCATGCTGATCGTTGCCGCCAAGGCCTGATTTGTGGGTCAGCCCGGTCTCGATTTCCCCGGTCTCGGGGTTGGTCTTGCCATCCTACGGGATGGCAAACTGCTTTTGTGCAGGCGCATGAAGGCCCCCGAAGCCGGCTACTGGAACATCGTCGGTGGCAAGGTCGATCACATGGAGCCGGCAGAACTTGCCGCGCGCCGCGAGGCCGAGGAAGAAACGGGCCTGACGATCAGCGCGATCCGCTATGTCGGGATGACCGAGCAGCTGATCGAGGCCGACCGCCAGCACTGGATTTCGCTGCTGTATGTCTCAGACGACACGACGGGCGAGCCGCAGCTGACCGAGCCTGACAAGCTGTCGGAGATCGATTGGTTTGATCTCGACGCCTTGCCGCAACCGCTGTCAGTCTTCACCCAGGCCGTGCTGCCCTACTTGCGCTGAGCCGCCTCCCGCTCCGTCACCCGGATCGCCGCATCGAGCGCAATCCGCGCCCATTTCGCCATGATGTCAGGGTCATCAAGCGCCTCGTCGGGAATGGTCCAATAAGGCATGGCGACGGGTTTGCCTCCCTTGCCCTCATAGCGCCAGCGTGTGGCTCCAGCCCCTTCGAGCAAGGGCGCACTCTCCTCGTCGCCCTTCAGCATCAACTCGCCCCGCAGTTCGAGCGCGAAGATGATGCCGCGTGCATAAATGCCTTTGCCCCCGAACATCCGGCGGATCGTTACGGGCCCGACCGCCTCGAACATTTCCTCAATCGCCGCATTGTCCATGGTTAGCCCTTCAAGATCCCGCCGGCGGACAGAATAGCCTCAGGCGTATCGACATCAAGACGCGCGGCGGGTCCGATTTCGACATCGATCACGGCAAGCCCGGCGCTTTCGATGACGGGCCGCGCGCCGATGTCTCCTTCCAGCGCCTTCAGAGCCTCGAAGGTAGCGGCTGGCAGGATCACGGGATTGCCGCGCTGGCCATCGGAGACGGCGCGCACGACTGCCTTGCCACCGGACTTTGCGTAGGCGCTGGCCAAAGCCGCGATATCGGCAGCAGAAACATTCGGCATATCGGCGAGCAGCACCATCATGCCAGGCAGCCCTTTGTCTTCTGTAGCGGCAAGCCCGGTTTTCAGCGATGAGGCCATGCCGGAGGCATAGTCGGGATTGTCCACGAGTTTGATCGGAAGGCCGGCCAGCGCATCCGCAATCTCGGCGTTCCGATGGCCGGTGACGACGGTCACGGGCCCCACCTTCGCCTCCAGAGCCTGACGCACCGAACGCCGAACGAGCGGTTCGCCTTCGAATTCAGCAAGGAGCTTGTGGTGACCGCCCTCGCCCATACGACTTGCCCGACCGGCGGCAAGCACGACGAGACCGAGAGCCGCGGGATCCGAGTCGGCAGTGGCCGTCAGTCGCGGCAGCGGGCGGCTCGGGATCTCCATCAGCAAACCACCGACACCCCAACCGGTCATTTCGGCCCGATCCGGCGGATGGCCGGCAAGGATGCGGTTCAGCACCCAGTCGAAGCCGTTTTCCTTTGGTGAGCGGGCACAGCCAGGCGCGCCGATGACCTCGACATCACCGACACGGCCGAGCACGAGCAGATTGCCGGGATCGACGGGCAGACCGACATGGTCGACCACGCCGCCGGCGAGGCGGATGGCGGCGGGAATGACGTCATCGGCATCGGCAACGGCGGACGCGCCGAAGACGATAACGAGGGCTGGCTGACCCTTCTCTGCCTTTGGCTTGGAAAGGGCGGCCGAAATGGCCTCGGCCACCGCCTCAGCCCGGTGCGGTACACGATTTTCCGACACGATCCGGCTCTGCGAGGACGCGAGACGCGCCTCGAGCACGCGTGCGGTCTTGTCCATGACCGAGGGTTTCAGCGAGGGCAGCTGGGTGGCGATGAGATGCACCTGACGAGACTGATAGCCTGCAACCTGGAAGGCAGTGCCTTCGCGAAGGATCGCGGCGGCGGCTTCGACGCTCGAACCGGCGACCGCAAGCGGGATGATCTTGATCGTCGCCACCAGATCGCCCGTCCGGACATCGCGGCGGTCGGCAAGACAGGCGAGCGTGATGGCTGGGTCGACACTGTTGAAGCGATCGACCAGCCCCTTCTCCGCGAGGAAGAGGCCGTTCTCGGTCGCATAGAAATTCACGCGCCCCGTCGAGGCCGGGCTGCGAGTGATGCCTTTGACGTCGATCGCTGCGGACAGGCGTTCGGCAGCCTCGTCCTCGGTGAGATCACCCGGCTCGAGCCGACAGGCGATCACGCTGGCGATGCCTTCGTCCAGCAACCGCGCGATATCTTCAGCCTCTAGCCGCCGGCCTTTCGGCAGCTTGCCTGAGACGAGTGGCTGGGAATGGGCGAGGATCGCCCCCTCCGCCTCTCCGGTCGGCACGGGACCGAACTTCAAGACACGGCCTCGGCCGGATCGCCGGCATGGGCGAGGTCCCGGCGGCGCAGCGCACCGATGATCTCCGCCAGGATCGCGACCGCAATTTCCGCCGGCGTGGCAGCCCCGATATCGAGGCCGATCGGCGCCCGGATGCGGTCTATCATGGCCTGGTTAAAGCCGAGCGACGCGAGACGGTCGACGCGCTTCGCATGGGTTTTGCGGGACCCCAGCGCGCCGACATACAAACAGCCCGCTTTAAGGGCTGCAGTCAGGCCGGGATCGTCGATCTTCGGGTCATGGGTGACGGCGACCATCGCGCTGTAGCGGTCGAGCGGCTGGGTGGCGAAGACCTCATCGGGCCAGTCCGCGCGGAGATCAACGCCGGCAAAGCGTTCCGGCGTGGCAAAGGCCGTGCGCGGATCGATGATGGTGACAGCGAAACCTGCAAGGGTCGCCATCGGCGCCAGCGCCTGGCTGATGTGAACCGCTCCGATCACGACGATCCGCGGCGGCGGAAGATGAACGTTGAAAAAGAGGCTCTTCCCGTCGATTTCGACAGTGCCCGACTTGCCGGAGAGAAGCCGTGCGCGGATCTCGCCACTCAACGGATGCGACGCGACCTGATCTTCTGTCACGAGCTCTGACGAGCCGGCATCGAGGTCGCTTACCAAGACGGCGCCACGACGCTCGCGTTTGGCGGCATTCAGCGCGACAAGCGTTGCGACATCCATCAGCCGAGCCTCTCCACATGGACGCGGATGCGGCCGCCGCAGGAGAGGCCCACCCGCCAGGCCGTCTCATCCGCGACACCGAATTCGAGCATCTTGGATTGGCCGCTGTCGATGACGTCGAGCGCTTCGGTGATCACGGCACCTTCGACGCAGCCACCGGAAACCGAGCCCTCGAAATTGCCCTCGCCGTCGATGACGAGGTGACTGCCGACTGGGCGCGGTGCCGAACCCCAGGTTTCGATGACGGTCGCAATGGCGACAGTTCGGCCTTCGCCATGCCAGCTTTCTGCGATCGCAAGAGGATCGCGTGCGGTGGTCTCCATGGTCATGTCAGGCTCCTTTCAGAACCGAGGTAACGCCTGGGATCGCAATCCCGATCCGGTGCGCCGGACAAAGATTGCACCAGATCCGACAGGGCTTCCAGATTGTGCACGGACCTCAGTTCGTCAACATGCGGCAGCATGGCCCGCACGCCGCGCGCCCGTGCCTCGAAACCGGCAAAGCGCAAAAGCGGATTGAGCCAGACCAGCCGCCGGCAGGAGCGGTGCAGGCGGTCTGTCTCGCGGCTCAGCACATCCACTTCGTCGCGCTCCAGCCCGTCGGTGATCAGCAGCACCACGGCACCCTGCCCCAGCACACGCCGGCCCCAGTGACGGTTGAAGAGCCTCAGCGTCTCGCCGATGCGGGTGCCGCCCGACCAGTCGGCCACCGCATCGGTGCACTGGGCGATCGCCTCATCGGGATCGCGATGGCGAAGCTGGCGCGTGACATTGGTGAGCCGCGTGCCGAAGAGGAAGGTATGGACGCGACGGCGCCGTTCGGTCAGCACATGGAGGAAATGCAGGAAGATGCGCGTATACTGGCTCATCGAGCCGGAGATATCGGCAAGGATCACAAGCGGTGGCGGCTGTTGCCGACGCTCGCGAAACTTCGGCAGCATCAGGTCGCCGCCGGTGCGCAGCGACTGGCGCATGCTGGCGCGCGGATCAATGAGGCGGCCCTTGGTTGATGACCGGTAGCGGCGCGTCTGCACGAGATCGAGCGGCATGGCGAGGCGCTCGATGGCGTTGCGTGCCTCTTTCAGTTCTGAGGCCGTCATCTGACCGAAATCGAGCCGGCGAAACACTTCCTGGCCGGAGACCGTGAGCCGGGCATCCACCTCGACATCCGGCTCCTCGCGCGGCTTCGGCTCGCTTTTCCGGTCGGCAAACAGCGCATCACTGACGCGTGCGCCACCCGCCTTCGGCTTCTGGCGCTCTCCGATCGCGGCAACCGGTGACATCAGCGCAATCATCTTGGCGACGAGATCACGCGAGCGCCAGAAGATCGAGAAAGCCTCATCAAAGACAGGCTGGTCTTCATGCCGCTTGACAAAGATGGCCGACAGCGCGGCGTGGAACTCAATACGCGAGCCGATCCCGATCGCGTCGACAGCCTCGATGGCATCGATGACGGCACCGGGCCCGGGCTTGAGACCGGCCTTCCGCAGCACCCGGGCAAAGTGGACGATATTGTCGGCGAGCCGGCCATCCCCCTGCACCGGTGGCGGCACGACGATGCCGTCGTGTCCGCTGCTGGGATTAGGCCCGAAGCTCTCCATCTCAGCCGGCCTTTGCGAGCAGCTCTGCCTTCACCTCGGACAAGAGCTTCTCGCCTTCACTGCCCTGGATGCGGGCAATGTCCTCCTGGTATTTCAGGAGCGTGCCGAGTGTGTCCGCGATTGTCTCGGGATCGAGCGCCAGCCGGTCGAGCTCGGTCAACGCCGTCGCCCAGTCGATGCTTTCGGCAATGCCCGGATTCTTGAAGAGGTCGATGGTCCTGAGCTTCTGCACATAGGTGACGATCTGTCGGGAAAGCTGCTCGTTGCAACCCTTCACCTTGCGGCGGATGATCGCGAGCTCGTCGGCCGCGGCCGGATAATCCACCCAATGGTAGAGGCAGCGGCGCTTCAGCGCGTCATGGACCTCGCGCGTCCGGTTGGAGGTGACGATCACGATCGGCGGCTCGGCGGCCTTGACCGTGCCGAATTCCGGGATCGTCACCTGGAAATCCGAGAGCACTTCCAACAGGAAGGCTTCGAAGGCTTCGTCGGTGCGGTCGAGTTCATCGATCAGGAAGACCGGCGCGCGGCCAGGTTCGCCTTCGAGCGCCTGCAGCACAGGACGCCGGATGAGGTAGCGTTCGGAGAAGATGTCACCTTCGAGCCGGGATCGATCGGACACGCCGGAGGCTTCCGCCATGCGGATCTCCAGCATCTGCGCCGGATAATTCCACTCATAGACAGCGGAGGCGACATCGAGCCCTTCATAGCACTGCAGGCGGATGAGAGGACGATCGAGCGCCTTGGCCAGCACCTTGGCGACTTCCGTCTTGCCGACGCCCGCCTCACCCTCGAGGAACAGTGGCCGCTTCATCTTTAGCGCCAGGAACAGAACGGTGCCAAGTGGCCTGCCGGCCAGATAATCCTCAGCCGCAAGCAGATCGATGATGCCATCGATCGTCTCCGGCAGCGCCTTTCCCGAGGTCTCTGCCATGTCTCCTCCCTGGTTCGAGGAGAGCTTATAGCGTGTGAAAGCCCCGGTCCAGATAGATGAGCGATGGCTCACGCTCTCCGAAATGCACGGCCCGAACTTCGCCGAACAGCACCGTATGGGTGTTCGTCACCTTCCGGTCCGTCACGACGCAATCGAAGGCAACGACAGCGCTTGCAAGGACTGGCGAACCCGTTTCCATCACCTGCCATTCGGCCAGTGCAAACCGATCCTCCGCAGAGAGTTTGCCGAAGCCGGCAAAGGCATTGGCCAGTTCCTGATGGTGAGCACCGAGCGTGTTCAAGGCGAAGTGCCCGCTCTCGAACAGGACGGCATTGCTGGGATTGCTGTTGTTGAGGCAGGCGAGCACCATGGGCGGGCTGTCGGAGACCGAACAGGCGGCGGTGATCGTCACGCCGCGCCTGACACCCTCATGCTCCGTCGTCACGATCTGCACATGCCCCGCATAACGGCTCATAGCCTCGCGATAGACGACCGGATCCACACCTTGCATGCTCAAATTCACGTCTCCCCTCGGCGACCTTTCCCCGTCGCCATCGCAATATGGGCCGGAGGCCTTACCTTTTCCACAACGGCATCACGATTTCGTTCCGAGAGGTCACCATCGACCGGAAAGCCAGCATTTCCAATCGCCTGCGCTTTCGGCTAGGATCGCAGCATGACCAAAGCGCGACCGATCATCTCCTGGCTTGCACTTCCTCTGCTGTTCGGCGTGACGGCAGGACCGCTGATGGCAGACGAGCTGAAGCTTGCGGTCGTGGCGCCGAAGACAGGTCCCTTTGCGGTACTCGGCGATCAGGTGCGCCAGGGGGCTGCGCTCGCCGCCGGCAAGCTGTCCATTAGCCTCGTGGAGATCGACGAGAACTGCAACGAAGGCAGCGGACAAGCCATCGCCGAATCGATCACGGCAGCGGAGGCCAAGGCCGCAATCGGCTTCCTTTGCAGCGAAAGCCTGACGGGGGCTCTGCCGGACCTCGCCAAAGCCGATATTCCCGCCTTCACGCTCTCGGTGCGCTGGAAAGGCCTGATGGAGGATGCGCTGAAAGCCGGCTGGCCGCTGTTCCGCCTCGCGCCCAATGGCGATCAGGAAGCCGCAAAGCTCTCAGAGATCATTCTGCGGGACTGGGCGGGCGAACCGGTCGCCCTTCTGGAGGACGGCACGATTCGTGGCCGCGAACTGACCGAGGCGATCCGCATCAGTCTGGAAGAGCGTGGCCTGAAACCGGCCTTCATCGACACCTTCCGCCCCGGACAGGAGCAGCAGCTGGCCCTTGTCCGCCGGCTAAAGACGGCAGGCGTCACCCATGCCTTCGTCGGCGGCGACAGGAACGACGTCGCAATCATCGCTCGTGACGCCAAGCAGGAGAAGATGGCGCTCACCTTGCTGGGCGGCGAAGCCATGCGAGCGGCCGATGATCCGGTGCCGCTCGAAGATGGCGTGCTTGCCGTTGGGCTGATCGAGAAGCCATCGGAACCCGCTGCAACACTGCTGGCGACAGAACTCCAAGCGGCAAAGCTCGAACCGGAAGGCTATCTGATGCCGGCCCATGCCGCCGTCACGATCCTCGCGGATGCCTGGGGCATTTCATCGGCCGTGGGCACGCCTGTGACCGATGCGCTGATCGGCACGACCTTCGAGACGGCGCTCGGCCCGCTCACCTTCGGCGAAGATCATGAGCTGAGCGAGAATCCCTATCGCCTTCTGCAATGGCAGGGGGATGCTTTTATGCCCGTGGCCGAGCCCACGCAATGACGAGCCTTGCGAAGGATCAGTCGCGATAGGGCCAGAAGGCCTGGCTGAAGACGCCACCATCGACCCAGATCGTCTGCCCGGTCACGAAAGCCGATTGCGGCCCGGCGAGGAAGAGGATCGGCCCGGCGATATCCTCGGGCGTGCCGACGCGACGCAGCGGCGTCACATCACCCCAGGTCTTGGCATAATCGGGCGCTTCCGCTTGGGTTCGTGCCGTCTCGATTGCACCGGGCGCGATGCAATTGACCCTGATCTGATGCGGTCCAAGCTCGACAGCGGAAACCTTGGTCAACTGCTCGATACCCCCCTTGGAGGCGGTGTAGTCGACGAGTTTCGGAAAGGCGTGTTTGTTGCAGCCGGAGCCGAGATTGATGATCGAACCTCCCTTGCCCGCCTCGACCATCCGCCGCGCCACGCGCTGCGTGTTGAGGAACGTGCCCTTGAGATTGGTGCTGATGACGGCATCCCAACGCTCCTCGGAAAGCTCGAGCATCGAGGCCCAGGTCTGGATGCCGGCATTATTCACCAGGACATCCGGCACCTCGCCGGCCCATGCGATCACCTCGTCCAGAAACACCTCGATGGCTGCGCTGTTGGCAACTTCGCATTCGCGGCCGATCGCGCGCCCGCCAAGGGCCGCCGCCTCTTCCTCGACCTCCGATGTCGCATCATGCTGCCCAAGATGGGTGAAGGCGACGTCATAGCCTTCTCGCACGAAGGCCGAGACCAGATGCCGGCCGATGCCGGAACTGCCGCCGGTGATGATCGCGAACTTGGCCATGTCGTCCTCCCAGACTGCTTTTCATTGGCCGAGGGATGAAGCGAGCAAGCGTCATCGTCAAGGGTGCCGGGCCCGGAAAGCGACCGCTTCTCATCCAAAGGCATGGTTGCCGGTGGGGGTGGCCGGTGCTATGCGGACGCCCAACAGTCGCCCTACCCTTGCGAGGAGCCTTCGATGACCCGCCCTCTTCTGATTTCGCCTTCCATCCTCGCCTCGGATTTCTCGCGCTTGGGCGAGGAAGTCCGCGATGTCGTCGAGGCCGGTGCAGAATGGGTGCATCTCGACGTGATGGACGGCCATTTCGTGCCGAACATCTCTTTCGGCCCTGCGATCATCAAGGCGCTTCGTCCCTGGACCAAGGCGGTCTTCGACTGCCACCTGATGATTGCGCCGGCCGATCCCTATCTCGCAGCCTTCGCCGATGCCGGCTGCGACATCATCACGGTTCACGCCGAAGCCGGTCCGCATCTGCATCGCTCGCTGCAGACCATCCGCGGGCTCGGCAAGAAGGCCGGCGTTTCGCTCAATCCGGCAACGCCTCTCTCGGCAATCGAGCATGTGATGGATGATCTGGATCTGATCCTGATCATGAGCGTCAACCCCGGCTTCGGCGGCCAGAAATACATTCCCGCCATGACCGACAAGATCGCCAAGGCGCATGCCTTGATCGGCAACCGTCCGATCGATCTGGAGGTGGATGGCGGCGTCACCGCCGACAACGCGGCCGAAATCGCCAAGGCCGGTGCCAATGCCCTGGTTGCGGGCTCGGCGATCTTCAAGGGCAAGGGCGTTGACGACTACCGCAAGACGGTCGACACTCTCAGGCAGGTAGCCCTGGGAGGTCGCGGTTGAGGTCACAGCTTTCTGCCATTGCGCTCTCGCTTCTGTCGGCCTCTGCCGCAGGCGCGGGGGACGTGGCGGAGATGCGGCCGATCGGCTATTCGCCGGATGGCAGATATTTCGCCTTCGAACAATTCGGCGAGCAGGATGGCTCCGGCTTCGCCTATGCCGAAGTCCAGGTAATCGACACCGAAACGGACCGCTATGTCGAGGGCACGCCGGTCAGGGTTGTCATTCAGCGCGAGGAAGCCTCGATCGGCGAGGCGCGTCGCCAGAGCCTCGGGAAGGCCAAGGCAATCCTGGAAGCACGCAAGATCGGCGACGATCCGGGCCATCTCGTGGCTCTTACACCCATCGGAGAACTGGCGGAGAAGACGCGAGACCTGCGTTATCAGGCCTTTCCGAGCTTCTATGTCTCCGACGGCATTCACCGCATCTTTCTCGAAGAGTTCGAGGCCAAAGGTGAAGACCTCTGCGAAAGCATGGACGTCAAGGTGCGCGGCTTTGCACTGTCCGTGGCCAGTGACGCAAAGCCAGATGAGCGGCGCGAAGTCTATCGCGATCAGGCCGTTCCGATGAGCCGCAACTGCCCCAGCGCCTATGCCATCGGCGGCGTGGTAACGCCTGGCTATGGCTCCTCTGCGCCGCATATGGTTCTGGTGCAGGTCGTATCCCTGGGCTTCGAGGGCAACAATCTGCGCTGGCTGGCCGTCCCGGTGAAGCCTTGACCGGGGGACGCTGGCTTCCCTCCGCTCGGTTCTGGATGCTCGGTGCGCTAGGCTGGGGACTGGCCATGGCGGCGAGCTTTCTTCTCTCCATCCACCTCTTCAGCCGCGCGACCGGCAGCCACGACCTCATCCTGACGGTGATCTACGCCGGTGGCGGGATCTTGGGATGGGTCGTCGCACTGCCGCTGATCCACATCCTTACTGTCGGCCGCCAGCCGCAGATCGTCCTGGCCGGCTGGGTATCGCTCCTCGGCATCGTCACGATCGGCGCGACGGCCGGCCTCTATGCCCTGCAGTACCGTTATTTCTATGCCCACTGGCATGCCCCCTTCGCGACCCGAATCTGGGGTTATCAGCTGATTTACACGACGGCGGTCGCACTCTACCAGTTCGCGGTTCTGGGCCTGCGCCATCTGCTTCCGGTCGGATTGGCCCTGCTTCTTGCCGTGAGCATCGTCATGGCCCGCCGCAGCCGTTGAGCTTGCAGCCCCACTTTGCTAAGGGGGGCCAGAATTTTCCCATGTCCAACGAAAGACGAGCCCGATGATCCCGCGTTACTCCCGGCCGGAAATGGTCGCCATCTGGTCCCCCGAAACCAAGTTCCGCATCTGGTTCGAGATCGAGGCCCATGCCTGCGACGCGCTCGCCGATCTCGGCGTGATCCCGAAGGAATCCGCCCGCACCATCTGGGAAAAGGGTGGACCGGCCGAATTCAACGTCGCCCGCATCGACGAGATCGAGGCCGTCACCAAGCATGACGTCATCGCCTTCCTGACCCATCTCGCCGAATTCATCGGCCCGGATAGCCGCTTCGTCCACCAGGGCATGACCTCGTCGGACGTGCTTGACACGACACTCAACATCCAGCTGGTGCGCGCCGCCGACATCCTGATCGCCGACATGGACCGCGTGCTGGCAGCCCTGAAGGCGCGCGCCTTCGAGCATAAGGACACGGTCCGCATCGGCCGCAGCCACGGCATCCATGCCGAGCCGACGACCATGGGCCTGACCTTTGCCCGCTTCTATGCCGAAATGGCCCGCAACCGCGATCGTCTGGTCAATGCCCGGGCGGAAGTGGCAACCGGCGCGATCTCCGGCGCCGTCGGCACCTTCGCCAATATCGACCCGCGCGTCGAAGAGCATGTCTGCGCCAAGCTCGGCCTCGTCCCGGAGCCGATCTCGACCCAGGTCATCCCGCGCGACCGCCATGCGATGTTCTTCGCCACCCTCGGCGTCATCGCCTCGTCCATCGAAAACGTTGCGATCGAGATCCGCCACATGCAGCGCACGGAAGTCCTGGAGGCGGAAGAATTCTTCTCACCGGGCCAGAAGGGCTCGTCCGCCATGCCGCACAAGCGCAATCCGGTTCTCACCGAAAACCTGACGGGCCTTGCCCGCCTTGTGCGCATGTCGGTGACCCCGGCGCTCGAGAATGTGGCCCTCTGGCACGAGCGCGACATCAGCCATTCGAGCGTCGAGCGTGCGATCGGCCCGGATACGACCATCACCCTCGACTTCGCCCTGAACCGCCTCGCCGGCGTCATCGAGAAGCTCGTGATCTACCCAGAGAACATGTTGAAGAACATGAACAAGTTCAAGGGTCTGGTCATGAGCCAGCGGGTGCTTCTGGCGCTCACCCAGGCCGGTGTGTCGCGCGAAGACAGCTATCGCCTCGTCCAGCGCAACGCGATGAAGGTCTGGGAAAAGGGTGCCGACTTCCTGGAGGAACTGCTCGCCGACGAGGAAGTTCGTGCCGCCCTGTCGGAAGAGGACATCCGCGAAAAATTCGACCTCGGCTATCACACCAAGCATGTCGACACGATTTTCAAGCGGGTTTTCGGCTGATTTTCATCAGGCAATCTGACATGACGAGGGGGCGCGAAACATTCGCGCCCCTTTTCGGTTGAGAGGAAAGACCCTTGCGGCACCTGTTGCGCCTGATGCTTGCAGTGATCTCGCTGTCCGCGAGCTTCGGCATTGGGCTGCTCAGTGGTCACGAATACGGCTGGATGACCGAATTCGATGCGAGCCTCGATCCCACGACAATCGAAACCAATGGCAACCGAGCGCTGGTGCGCATCGTACTGCTGGTCCTTGCATTGGCTGCGGCAGCCACCATGGCGGCGACGACGAAGACCACGACAAGAAGTAGATACGTGCTACCTCTTGTCCTGTCCTTGCTCGCAATCGCCGCCTATGGCTTTGGCAGCCGCTGACGCTGCGCCTCAGACCACGAGCCGCCGGTAGAAGTGCCAGGTCGCATGGCCGAGCACGGGCACGATGACGACCAGTCCAACCATCAGGGTTGCCATGCCGATCGCGAGCAGCGCGGCGACCATGAGACCCCAGGCGGCGACCGGAACAGGATTGGCAAGGCTCGCCCTGACCGATGTCGAGACGGCGGATGCAGCGCCACAATCGCGGTCGAGCAGCATGGGAAATGCCACGATGCTGATGACGAGCGCAATCAGCGCCAGAACGAAGCCGAAGGCATTGCTCCAGAACAGGAAGGCAATGGCGTTGGGGTGGTCGAGAATACCGCTGGCGAAGGCAAAGACGCCCGGCGACGGATAATCGCCGATCAATTGCAGGTACAGCCCCCGCGAGACCACCAGCCAGACCATGAAGAGGGTCAGGAGGTAAAGGCTCATCATCAGCAGCGCAGGCAAAGATGGCGACCGCATGAGATCGAGCACATTCGACCAATCGGCCGGCTGACCGAGCTCGCGACGACGGCTAATTTCCATCAGCCCGAGCGCCAGAAGCGGCCCGACAAGGGCGAAACCGGCGAGAAGCGGGTAGACCATCGGCAGAAGCTCGATGCCGGCACTCCAGCCGATCATGATCGCACCGGCGATCGGATAGATGAGCGCCACGAAAGCATAATGCGAAGGCTTTTCGCGAAAATCCTCATAACCTTCGCGCAGTGCCGCAAGGACGTCGGACACGCCTATCCGCCGCACTTCGGGCCTGACGATCGTACCGGTGGCATCAGTCATTACATGAAAGGTCGACATTCTCACTTCCTCCTCGAGCAACAGGGTCTGTAAGCTGCAAAGTGAAATGCGTGGGCGACGTCGGGCCAAAGCGGTCGCGACGTGGCGCCGGCTCTTCCTCCCAAGGCCGGGGTGATGAACGCAATGCGCCGGGCCAAGGAGTTAAGCGATTAGATTATCACCTAAAGGTCTATCTGTCGCCCGTTCTCGGCGCACGAAGCCGTGAGTCATCTCGTTGATCTGTAGGTCCCCGTGTCGCCGCGAGACAGCTCGCCCTTCCGCCTGCGCAGAATCCAACAGCCCACGCCGAACAGAATGGCCCGTTCGGCGCGATTTTCTGGCGCTGAGCGCGCCGCGAAATCTTGACGTTGAAGCGGCGGAACAGCAGATAGGGGCCATGAAAGTTTCAGAAGCAGACATCCTGATCGTCCCCGGCTACACCAATTCCGGTCCCGACCACTGGCAATCCCGCTGGGAAGCGAAACTGTCCACCGCGCGACGAGTGGAACAGGCCGAATGGTCCAAACCGGTTCGTGAAGACTGGGTCGCGCGCGTGGCCGAGGAAGTGAACGCCTCCACGAAGCCGGTCGTGCTCGTGGGGCATTCGCTGGGCGTGCCCGCGATCGTGCACGCTATTCCGGAGATGAAGCAGCGTGTGGCCGGAGCCTTTCTCGTGGCGCCGCCGGACGTTGCCAATCCGGATATCCGGCCGAAACATCTGATGACCTTTGGTCCCTACCCGCGCCTTCCGCTTCCCTTTCCGTCGATCATGATCGCGAGCCGCAACGACCCCTTCGGTGAATACGCCCATGCCGAAGACATCGCCAATGCCTGGGGCTCCTTCCTGATCGATGCCGGCGAATCCGGCCACATCAATGCCGAGTCCGGACACGGTCCATGGCCTGAGGGAACCATGGTTTTCGCCCAGTTCCTCGGCCGCCTCTAGGCTTCGGACACCTGGGACACGGCGCGAGCCGGCAATTGCAAAGACGGCGTTAATTCCGGCGTCGGACGGGAGAGTTTAAAACCTTCTTAAGCGGGCACTCATAGACTTCCTGCAACCGTTCGAAGCCAGGAGCATGATCTTGCGCCCAAAAGCTGCCACCCTCCCCACGCCCGGCGCGGGTGGAATAGAGATCTCCTGCCTCGACTGGCCTGCTGCATGGCTCACCGCGGATGGGATCATCCGCTCGTTGAATGACGCCATGCGCGGCGCCCTCGGCGCCGATGCGTCGCCAGGCCTCAACGTCGCCACGTGCTTCAGGGACACCGACGCGGCGAAACTGCTGCTCGCGCTCAGCCGGCTGATGGACAACGAGCCATCGTCGATCGAGGTCTCGACTTCGAAGGCTGACCAAAAACACTTCATCGCCGGCCTGAGCCAGGCCAATTTCAACGGCTCAGGCGACGGCGCTGTTCTGCTCCAGCTGACCGATATCACCGACCTCCGTCGCAAGCTCGACGAGGTTACAATGCGGGAAAGCCGCTGGAATTACGCCCTGGTCGGCTCCACCTCCGGGGTCTGGGACCAGCGCAGTTCCGGCGACTACTATTACTCGGATGTCTGGCGCGAGATCCGCGGCCTGGGGCCCGATGATGCCTTCCCCCCGACCATGGAAGCATGGCTGGAGCTCGTCCACCCGCAGGACCGCGAGCGCGTCTTGCACTGTATCGAGCGGCAAAATGCCGGTGACCCTGATTACAGCGTCTTTCAGTACAGGGAGATGCACAAGCAAGGCCACTATGTCTGGATCGAGTGCCGCGGTGCATGCGTCGAGCGCGATGCGGATGGCAACCCTGCGCGCATCATCGGCACCGACACCGACATTACCGCCCGCAAGCAGCAGGAAGAGTGGCTGGAAGGCCTCTCGCGCCGCCTGAAACTGGCAATCGACATTTCCGGGATCGGCATCTTCGAGACGGACTTCGAAGCCGGCACCAGCGAATGGGACGAAGGGATGCGCCGGATCTTCGAAGTCGAAAACGACTGCGAGGTACAGATCGGCGGCTTTTGGGAGAGCAAGCTTCATCCGGAGGATCGGGCCCGAACGCTTGCCTATGTCGCGGGCAAGATCGCGGAGATGAAGCCCTTTACCGACAACTACCGGATCATCGCCCGGGACGGCAGCACCCGCTACATTCGCTCCAACAGCCTGCCCTTCATGGACCATGACGGGCGGCTGAAGATGATTGGCGTGAACTGGGACGTGACGGAGGACCAGCGCCTCAGACAGGAGCTCGAGCAGCAGAAGACGCTGGCCGAGGCCCGCAATGCCGAGCTGGAACGCACACGGCTCGAAGCCGAGCATTCGGCCATGCACGACTATCTCACCGGACTGCCCAATCGCCGCTATCTCGAGATGAAGCTCGAGGAGTGGCGGGACAGCAAGGGAGAGCTCGGCACGGGCATCGCCGTCCTTCACATCGACCTCGACCGCTTCAAGCAGATCAACGACACGCTTGGCCACGGTGCCGGCGACGCCATGCTGACACTGGCGGCCAAGATCCTCAGAGACAACATCCGCGTCACCGACTTTGCCGCCCGAATCGGCGGCGACGAGTTCGTGGTGCTGATCGATCATGATGGGGCCACACCGGCACTTGCGACCGTTGCCAGCCGCATCATCGCCCAGATGCGGCAGCCCGCCTGGTACAACGGTCAGGAATGCCGCTTCGGCGCCAGCATCGGCATCGCTCACAGCCTGACGCGGGACATCGACCCCAAGCAGCTGCTGCAGAACGCCGACATCGCGCTCTACAAGGCTAAGTATCTCGGCAGAAATCGCTACGAGTTCTATGTGCCTGCCAGCCGCACACTGCTCGCCGACAGCAATCGCCTTTCGAGCGAGCTACTGAGAGCGCTGGAAAACGACGAGATTTTCCCGCAGTACCAACTGCAGTTCGACGCACGAACCCGCAATGTGGTCGGGGCGGAGTGTCTGGCCCGCTGGCGCCATCCGACCCGTGGCATCCTCGGCCCAGACAAGTTCCTCACGATAGCCGAGGAATATGGGGTGCTGGCTCAGATCGATGGCCTCATCCTGGAGAAGGCGCTCATTGACCAGGCGGCCTGGCGCGCGGAGGGCATCGCACCGCCCAAGATTTCCGTGAACGTCTCCGCCCGCCGCCTCACCGACCCCGATCTGGCCCGCGGACTGTCTGATCTCGACATCAAGCCGGGCACGGTGTCTTTTGAACTTCTGGAGAGTGTCTTCCTGGATCGCCAGGATGCGGCCGTCATGAGCAATCTTGACATGCTCCGTCGACTGGCGATCGATATCGAGATCGACGATTTCGGCACCGGCCACGCCTCGATCGTCGGACTTCTGAACCTGAAGCCGACGACACTGAAGATCGACCGACAACTGATCGAGCACGTGCCCGACAGCCAGGAGCAGCGGATCCTCGTCAAGTCGATCATCCAGATCGCCCGCTCGCTCGGCATCAAGGTGACGGCCGAAGGCGTGGAAACCGAAGAGCATGCCCGGATCCTGAGCCGCCTCGGCTGTGATGTCCTGCAGGGTTATGGCCTCGCCCGGCCCAAAAGCTTCGAGGACGTCACGCAGATGCTCAGAGACAAAAAATCCGCCCAGGCATGAGCCGGGGCGGATCGTTATCGACGATAGGCAACTTCGATCAGGAATTCTGAACCTGCTCAATGGCCTGGCCGAGGAACTCGATCATCTTGGCGCGCAGTTCTTCATCGGTGATCGAAACGCCACCAGCCGTCAGGTCGCCCATGACCTTGCGGATCACGTCTTCATCGCCGGCCTCTTCGAAATCGGCAGCAACCACTTCCTTGGCATAGGCATCCGCGTCGGCTTTGCCGAGCAGGCCTGCGGCCCAGAGGCCGAGCAGCTTGTTGCGGCGGGCTTCTGCCTTGAAGCGAAGCTCCTGGTCGTGTGCGAACTTGTTTTCGAAGGCCTTTTCGCGATCGCTCATGCCGCTCATATCGATCTCCCGTTTTATACCGCCATCGTGCGGTTTCGTTTCCCCATTAATCAAAAGGGAGTACAAAGTGCAATGCAAACTTCCGCGATTCTGGGTCAGTCCCTGGTGGCGCGACGTTTTGGCAGGAAGGGGTGATCTGCGCATTGTGAAAACGAAGGTTTTCCGTTAAGGGACCGCTTCAGAGACCGATCCACTGCGTCCGCGCTTCAGGCGCCGGGATGCCAACCAACAGAGAAAACCATCCATGAACCGTCGCCGCCGCGTTTACGAGGGCAAGGCAAAGATCCTCTATGAGGGTCCCGAGCCCGGCACGCTGATCCAGTTCTTCAAGGACGATGCAACGGCATTCAACAAGAAGAAGCATGAAGTCATCGACGGAAAAGGTGTTCTGAACAACCGCATCTCCGAATACGTCTTCACGCATCTGAACAAGATCGGCATTCCCACACACTTCATCCGCCGCATGAACATGCGCGAGCAGCTGATCAAGGAAGTCGAGATCATTCCGCTCGAGATCGTCGTGCGCAATGTCGCCGCCGGCTCGCTCTCGACCCGGCTCGGCATCGAGGAAGGCATCGTTCTGCCGCGCTCGATCATTGAATTCTACTATAAGTCCGATGCACTCGGTGACCCCATGGTCTCCGAAGAGCACATCACGGCCTTCGGCTGGGCGAACCCGGCCGAACTCGACGACATCATGGCGCTTGCCATCCGCGTCAACGACTTCCTCTCCGGTCTCTTCCTCGGCATCGGCATCCAGCTCGTCGACTTCAAGATCGAATGCGGCCGCCTCTACGAAGGCGACATGATGCGCATCATCCTGGCCGATGAGATCTCTCCGGACAGCTGCCGCCTCTGGGATATCGAGACCCGCGAGAAGCTCGACAAGGACCGTTTCCGCCAGGATCTGGGCGGCCTGCTCGAAGCCTATCAGGAAGTCGCCCGCCGTCTCGGCATCATGAATGAAAACGAACCGATCCGTGGCACGGGCCCGGTTCTCGTCAAGTAAGCTTTGGAGAAGAGATCAGTGATCAAGGCACGTGTCACAGTCACCCTGAAGAACGGCGTTCTGGACCCGCAGGGCAAGGCCATCGAAGGCGCCCTCGGCGCACTCGGTTTCGACGGCGTCGGCCAGGTCCGCCAGGGCAAGGTCTTCGATCTCGAACTCGCCGGCGACGACAAGGCCAAGGCAGAGACCGAGCTGAAGGCCATGTGCGAAAAGCTCCTCGCCAACACGGTCATCGAGAACTATACTATCTCCATCGCCTGAGGGTTGTAGGAGATGCGCGATGGCTGAAGTCACCAGCGAATTGATGTTCGAACTCTTGAAGCGAGTTCACGCAGATATTGCGGACATCAAGCTGGGGCAGCGGGAGTTGCGCTCCGAGATGAATGCGATACGCGGGACGCTCGTCTTCGTGCATCAGGACATTCACAACATCCATACGACGCTGGCGCGTCACGAGGCGCGCCTGGATCGGATCGAAAATCGTCTGGAACTGCGCGAGTTCCAGGAAGCCCAGCTAAGGTTTGAGCCACAGCCATGAAATCAGCCGTCGTCCAGCTCCCAGGCCTCAACCGTGACCGTGACATGATCGCGGCGCTCACCAAGATCTCCGGCCATGCGCCCGTGACGATCTGGCAGACCGAAACCGAGGTCCCGGATGTCGACCTGATCGTCATCCCCGGTGGGTTCTCCTATGGGGACTATCTGCGCTGCGGCGCGATTGCCGCCCGCATGCCGGTGATGCAGGCGATCAAGGAAAAGGCTGAGAAGGGCGTGAAGGTCATTGGTGTGTGCAATGGCTTCCAGATCCTCGTGGAAGCAGGCATGTTGCCGGGCGCCCTGATGCGCAACACCTCGCTGAAGTTCGTCTGCAAGGAAATCAAGCTGGAAGTCGTCAACGCCGACACCGACTTCACCCGCGCCTATGCCAAGGGGCAGATCATCCGCTGCCCCGTCGCCCATCACGACGGCAACTACTTTGCTGATGCCGAGACCCTGAAGACAATCGAAGGCAATGGCCAGGTGGTCTTCCGTTACGCGGACGGCACCAATCCGAACGGCTCGATGAACGAGATCGCCGGCGTGATCAATGCCAAGGGCAACGTGCTTGGCATGATGCCGCATCCGGAAAACCTCATCGAGGCCGCGCATGGCGGCAATGATGGCCGCGGCATCTTTGCCTCGGCGCTCGACGTCATCGCAGCCTGAGGTAAGCTTCGCTTAATCGCGGACAGATAAGAGAAGGCGGCACTCAGCCGAAAGATCGTCCATGCGCCGCCTCGTCCTATCAGCCATCCTCATCGCAGCAGCGGGCCTGTCGGCCTGCAAGCCCGAAACACCGCGGCCGACGGCTAGCGGACAGTCGGCTCTCGACATCATGGAGAAGGTGGCGGTGAGCGCGAACAATTGCTGGTTCAAGTCCGGCGACGCCGCCTTCCGGGCCTACCAGCTTTCTCCTGAACTCAGCTCCTTCTCGGGTCGCCCTCGTATCCTTCTGGTTCGCAAGGGATCACGCGACGACCGGCCCGTGCTGGTGGTCCAGGCCGAAGGCAAGCCTCCGCGCCTCGATGCCTTTGGCCCGCTCCTGAACGAGGACGTCGCGCCACGCATCCGTCAGGACGTCGTTCGCTGGGCGAATGGCAGGAAAGACTGCTGATCAGAAGGGCGGCTGATAAGGCCGATCCAGCATCAACAGCCGCGACTTCCCGATTTCCCGCTCTGCCATTTCAGGCGTTAGCCCGACATCGCGCAACTGCTCTTCCGTGAGCTGCGCCAGATGCAGGCGCGTGCGCCGACGGCGCAACCAGAATGTCATGACCCGCACCAATGCGGCAGTCGACTTTGCCAGCGCGCCCCGCGATCGATCGGGCGAAGCGCGCTCCAAAGGTGCTCTGGAAGACATTGTCTCTATTGTCACCATGACCGTGTGTCCTTCTGACAAATCCTGTTTCGTCACGTATGAATTGACTCATTCAGGGTGACAATCTATAGAATTGTCATCATGACAAATTGGCTTCCTTCCCTCGATTCCGGCACCGGCCCACTTTACTTGCGCATCGCAGATGAGGCTGAGAACGCCATAAAATCAGGCGCACTGCCGCACGGGACCAAGCTGCCGCCGCAACGTGATCTGGCTTATGACGTTGGGGTGACAATCGGGACAATCTCGCGAGCCTATGCGCTTTTACGCGAACGTGGCCTCGTCACGGGCGAGGTCGGACGCGGCACCTATGTTCAGGGTCATGATGAACAGGCGAACGGCGCGCCCCGCGATCCCGTGTCGATGACCTATGGCGGCACGCGGGCCATGGTGCCGCCGCCGGGCAAGCTGCGCTTCGACACGACCGCTGCAATCGATGTCGGCCAGGCGGAGATTGTCGGGCGCATCATGGCGGAGATCGCATCGGCCCATCCCGGCGAGATTTCGAGCTATACCCGCACCCTTTCACCCGACTGGCTGGAAGCTGGCCGGCAATGGCTCTCTTCAGGCGACTGGTCACCGGACGCCGAGCAGATCCTGCCGCAGCTCGGCGTTCACGCCGGCATCAATGCCGTGGTCGCCGCCGTCAGTGGGGCGGGTGACCGGATTGTGTGCGAGCACCTAACCTATTCCCAGGTCTCCCGAAGCGCCAATCTCATGGGTCGACAGATCGTCCTGGTTGATTCGGACCAGGACGGCATCCTGCCGGCCGACTTCGAGCGTGTCTGCGCGCGGGAGCATCCGAAGGCGGCCTTCATCATGTCCTCGGGGCAGAACCCGACACTCGCCTCCCTGCCCCTCTTGCGCCGCAAGGAGATCGTCGACATCGCCCGGAAGTACAATGTCTGGCTGATCGAGGATTATCTCTATGGCGGCATGATCGGCGACAGGATCCCGCTGCTGGCCGAGCTGGCACCGGACCGGACTTTCCTGCTGAACGGGCTCTCGAAGTCGGTCGCGGCCGGCGTGCGGGGCGGCTGGGTCGCCTGCCCGCCGCATATGAGCCAGCGCGTGCGCGTGACGCAGAAGATGGTGAGCGGTGGCCTGCCCTTCCTGCTGGCGGAGCTTTCGGCGCGCCTCGTGCTCTCGGGTGCCGCTGCCGATATCCGCGATCGGGTGATCACGGAAATCGGCGCGCGCGAAGAGGTCGTCCGCGAGCTCTTTGCCGGACACGAGTTCCGCTCGCATCCCCGCCTGCCCTTCTTCTGGCTGAAGCTTCCGGAGCCCTGGATGTCGGGCACCTTCAAGCAGGCGGTACTCGATGCCGATGTCCTGATTGACGACGAGGACGAATTCAAGCCGGCGCGCTCGGCACGGGTATATCATCATGTGCGTGTCGGCTTCAGCGAAGGGCGCGACCGCTCGATCTCGGTCGAGGGCCTGAAGACGGTACGCCGCATCCTGGACCAGTCTCCGCTCGGCACGAGCGCCATCGTCTGACGCCCGGCTCACCTCGGCTGACATGGCAGCGAAAGGGGCAGGAAAGGCCTGATCGGTCGCATTTTTCAAGTGCGCCGGCCGCAGGCTTACGTTATAGCCTGCCTCGAAACCGATCTCCCACCGATCTCCATTGCCCTGAGAGCCAGATGACCGTTTCCAACTCCCGTCCCATCACCCCGGAACTGATCGCAAGCCACGGCCTGAAGCCCGACGAATACGATCGCATCCTGAACCTGATCGGACGCGAGCCGACCTTCACCGAGCTTGGCATTTTCTCGGCGATGTGGAACGAGCACTGCTCATACAAGTCTTCCAAGAAGTGGCTGAAGACGCTGCCGACCAAGGGTCCGCGCGTCATCCAGGGTCCAGGCGAAAACGCAGGCGTCGTCGATATCGATGATGGCGATGTCGTCGTCTTCAAGATGGAGAGCCACAACCACCCGTCCTACATTGAACCCTATCAGGGCGCGGCGACCGGTGTCGGCGGCATCCTGCGCGACGTCTTCACCATGGGCGCCCGTCCCGTCGCTGCCATGAACGCCCTGCGCTTCGGCGCGCCTGATCATCCGAAGACCAAGCATCTGGTGGCAGGCGTCGTTGCGGGCGTTGGCGGCTATGGGAATTCCTTCGGCGTGCCCACGGTCGGCGGTGAAGTCGAATTCGACGCCCGCTATAACGGCAATATCCTGGTCAACGCATTCGCTGCCGGCCTTGCCAAGGCGGATGGCATCTTCCTCTCGGAAGCCAAGGGCGTCGGCTTGCCGGTCGTCTATCTCGGTGCGAAGACCGGCCGCGACGGCGTCGGCGGCGCGACCATGGCCTCTGCCGAATTCGACGAGTCGATCGAAGAGAAGCGTCCGACCGTGCAGGTCGGTGACCCCTTCACCGAAAAGTGCCTGCTCGAAGCCTGCCTCGAACTGATGAAGACCGGCGCCGTCATCGCCATTCAGGACATGGGTGCTGCCGGCCTCACCTGCTCTGCTGTCGAAATGGGTGCTAAGGGCGACCTCGGCATCGAGCTGCATCTCGACAAGGTGCCGGTGCGCGAAGAGCGCATGACGGCCTATGAAATGATGCTGTCGGAAAGCCAGGAGCGCATGCTCATGGTGCTCGAGCCTTCCAAGGAAGAGGTCGCCAAGGCCATCTTCGTCAAGTGGGGCCTGGACTTCGCGATCGTCGGCTACACCACCGACGACCTGCGCTTCCGCGTCATCCATCAGGGCGAGGAAGTCGCAAACCTGCCGATCAAGGAACTCGGCGACGAGGCTCCGGAATACGACCGTCCGTGGATCGAGCCAAAGACCCCTGCCCCGCTGACCGAGAACGACATTCCGGCCGGCGACGTCGCGGACGCGCTCGTGAAGCTCGTCGGCTCGGCCAACAATTCCTCGCGCCGCTGGGTCTACGAACAGTATGACACGCTGATCCAGGGCAACTCGCTGCAGCTTCCGGGCGGCGATGCCGGCGTCATCCGTGTCGAAGGCCATGCCACCAAGGCGATTGCCTTCTCCTCCGACGTCACCCCGCGTTACGTTGAGGCCGACCCGTTCGAAGGCGGCAAGCAGGCGGTTGCCGAATGCTGGCGCAACATCACGGCGACCGGCGCCCTGCCGCTTGCCGCGACCGACAACCTGAACTTCGGCAATCCGGAACGCCCGGAGATCATGGGCCAGTTCGTCTTTGCGATCAAAGGCATCGGCGAGGCCTGCAAGGCCCTCGATTTCCCGATCGTCTCCGGCAACGTCTCGCTCTACAACGAGACCAATGGCCAGGCCATCCTGCCGACCCCGACGATTGCCGGCGTCGGCCTGATGAAGGACTGGAAGAAAATGGCCCGCATCCGCTTTGCCGCTCAGGGTGAGGCGATCCTGCTCGCGGGCGCGCCGTCCGGCTGGGGCACACATCTCGGCCAGTCCTGCTACCTGCGCGACATTCACGGCCGCACCGACGGTCCCGCACCGCATGTCGATCTCGAGCACGAGAAGAAGGTCGGCGATTTCGTCCGTAGCCTGATCGAAGACGGTCTGGCAACCGCTGTGCATGATTGCTCGTCCGGCGGTCTCGCGCTGGCTGTGGCGGAGATGGCCATGGCCTCCGGCATCGGCGCCCATATCAACGCCCTGGCCGACGCAAATCCGGTCGCCGTCTTCTACGGCGAAGACCAGGGCCGTTACGTGCTGACGGTCAAAGAAGCCGATGTCGACCAGGTGCAGGTCCGCGCCGAAGCGGCAGGTGTCTTCTGCCCGTGGATCGGCCGCACCGGTGGCTCGAATGTCGTGCTTGGCGATGCGAAGCCGGTGGCCGTCGAGGACCTGAAGAAGGCCCACGAAGGCTGGTTCCCGGCGCTCATGGACGGCGAGATCGTCTGATCCATGCGATCACATGCCTGTGGAGCATGGGGTAGGCGCCACCTACCCCATTGAAACGCTTCGGCGAATGCACGATAGTTCTCACATTGCTGATTTGCATGAGGGATCCGTTACATGCCGATGAAACCAGGCGACATTGAAGACATGATCAAGGCCGGCATTCCGGGAGCAAAGGTCGTCATCCGCGACCTCGCTGGTGACGGAGATCATTACGCCGCCGAGGTCGTCGCCGAAGCCTTCCGCGGCAAGAGCCGCGTTCAGCAGCACCAGATGGTCTATGACGCGCTGAAGGGCAATATGGGCGGCGTGCTGCACGCTCTGGCATTGCAGACAAGCATTCCTGACTGACCACCGGATTATTTAGACGTTCAGAGGCCTGCCGTTCACCGGCGGGCCTTTTTCATGACCTTGCAGGGATGGTCGGCGGCTTCTGCGAATCCAGCGTCTGGAAGGTGTTGGCGGGCAGCGGCCCGGCCGTCATCAGCGTGAAATCGAAGCCGCTCGGCTGATCCGGTCCGAGCACATATTGCCGATGCATGCGCAGAAAATCGCGCCGGTTCTTCTCATAACGCGGCTGCGACATCGCATGCTTGAAGCGGATGAAGACGAGCCTGGGTTGCGGCGCATCCTTGTGGCGAGACAGCGCCACCGTATGGCATTTGTAGAGATGGATCGGGTCCGTCAGACACTGAATGTCGAACCAGTCGACATCCGGACGCCTGGCGAGCGCACCGATGCGACCGCGAAGCACAGCCGCCGATGACAACAGGCTGCATTGAAGAGCCGCACCACCGAGTGTCACGAAGACCAGCCGACGGCCTTTGAGAGCCTCCGGCGCCAGCTCGAACACGCGAGCGATGACCGAGACCGCGAAATTGGCGCCCATGCTATGGGAGGTGACGAGGATTTCATCAGCGCGCTCTTCCAGTGCGGCAATCACCTGGGCGGCGGCCTGATCGATCCAGGAGGCAATCTCCGGTCGGTTTTCGGCAACCGCGACGGCGAGCCTCCAGTCTGCCAGCAGATGCAGGACGTGATAGCGGTCCGAGAAGCGGATCACGCCGTATCGGAAGATCAGATAACCGGCAGGTACTGAGAGCGCGAACCACCACGCCGAGAGCTCCAAGGCAGTCGGAATGGCCGCGATGTTGACGCCAAGCGCCAAACCGGCCGCCAGGAAGAGATACGGGAAGAGGAAGAAGAGCCCGAAGCGCCAGGCGTTGCGGAAATAGGCCCATGCGCCGCCCTGGACGACAACATCCCATCCGGCTCTGAAACCTCGTCCGATCTGAGTCCAGAGGGGCTCGGCCCGCATCGCCGTGATCAGTGCATTGTGATCGAAGACGTGGATCTTCGCAGAGGTATTCCAGCCGGCAACATCGGCATCAACCGGGAAATGAGCACCCCGCCTGTCGCGAGCGAGTTCACCGACCTCGAAGCTTGCATTCCAGACCGCTGACGCCTGCCCTGCAGATCGCTTGTAGCGCTGAAGATGGGCTTCGGCATCGAATGGCTCGAAACCCGGAAAATGCAGGACAATGCGGCTTTGAATCATTGAGGCAGTCACTCGATCGACGGCCGGCGGCCGCAGGTGGCGCTTGCTAGACGAGAATTGCGCTGATTTAAAGAGCGTATGGAACAAAACCACCTGAAACACAGGGTATACGGGAGGCGAACATGGCGGATCTGCTCGGCAACATCGTGAAGGACGTCGTCGAGGGCGTCCTGAAGGAAATCCTAAAGAAGACCAACCGCAAGGGCACCACCCGTCGGCGCAAGCGCCAGACCCGCTCGGCGACAACGGGGCGTTACGTCCGCAAGACGACAAAGCGGGTCAAGGCACCGGCCCGCAAGCAGGTGAGCCGCCGTCGCACCGCTGCCAAACGCAGCCGTCAGCGCAGCCGCTAATTCGGGCGTGCCACAAACTCGCCACTGGCAAAAGGCGATCCGTGTTGCTATTTCTACGGCAAATCGAAGCTGCCGCCTTGAACGGCATGTGAAAGGAAGAATGACATGAGCGCCCACGATTTCATCGACAACGAAGTCAAGACCAACGACGTAGTCCTGTTCATGAAGGGCAGCCCGCAGTTCCCGCAGTGTGGTTTCTCCGGCCAGGTGGTTCAGATCCTCGACTACCTCGGCGTGGACTACAAGGGCGTGAACGTGCTCGCCGACATGGAAATCCGTGAAGGCATCAAGGCCTATTCCAACTGGCCGACGATCCCGCAGCTCTACATCAAGGGCGAGTTTGTCGGCGGCTGCGACATCGTCCGTGAAATGTTCCAGGCGGGCGAACTTCAGAAGCATTTCGAAGACCAGGGCATCGCCGTCCGCGGCGCTGCCTGACCCCCCGGCCGACAGGCCATACAAAATCTCCAGGTTATGAAGGCGTTGTTCAAAGCAACGCCTTCATGCCGTTTCAAGGTCATAATTCATGTCAGATTCATTACAGGCCACGCCCAAGACTCTGGGCGCCATGGGACGTGCCGAATTTATTGCACTGATGGCTTTCCTGATGGCGCTCAACGCGCTCGCCATCGACATCATGCTGCCCGGTCTCCAGGAGATCGGCGCCGCGCTCAACGTCGAGAATGAAAACCACCGGCAATATGTCGTCTCCGCCTATCTGATCGGCTTCGGCATCGCGCAGCTCTTCTACGGCCCGATCGCCGACCGCTTCGGTCGCCGGCTGCCGATGATCTTCGGTCTTGCGATCTATGTCGTCTCCTCGCTGGCCGTGGTCTTCGTGCCCTCCTTCGAATCGCTGCTTCTGCTGCGCTTCATCCAGGGCATCGGCTCGGCCGCGACCCGCGTCATCACGGTGTCGATCGTGCGCGACGTCTTCGGTGGCCGCCAGATGGCGGAAGTCATGTCGCTGATCATGATGGTCTTCATGGTCATCCCGGTCGTCGCACCCGGCACCGGTCAGGTGATCATGCTCTTCGGCGACTGGCACTGGATCTTCGTCTTCATGGCGGTAATCGCCATGATCGTCGGCGTCTGGATGTATATCCGCCTGCCGGAAACCCTGGCACGGGAAGATGTGCGGCCCTTCACCATCAAGGTGATCTTTGACGGTTTCCGCATCGTCCTGACCGACCGCGTGGCACTCTGTTACACGATCGCCAGCACCTTCATCTTTGGCGCCCTGTTCGGCTTCATCAACTCCGCACAGCAGGTCTATGTCGGGATCTATGGTCTCGGCGTCTGGTTCCCGGTCGCCTTTGCCGGCGTCGCCCTGTTCATGGCCTTGTCGTCCTTCGTCAATGCCAAGCTGGTCGGCCGTTTCGGCATGCGCAAGCTGTCGCACGGCTCGCTGCTCGGCTTTATCGCGATCAACTTCATCTGGCTGATCGTTCAGGTCGTGGGCCCGCAGCCCATGCCCTTCTTCTTGTTCATCGGCTTCTTTGCACTGGCGATGTTCCAGTTCGGCTGGATCGGCTCGAACTTCAACTCGCTCGCCATGGAGCCGCTCGGCCACGTCGCCGGCACCGCCTCGTCGGTTCTGGGCTTCATGGGCACGATCGGTGGCTCGATCATCGGCGCCGCGATCGGCCAGGCCTTCAACGGCACGGCTTTGCCCATGGTGGCCGGCTTCTTCGTGGTCGGCATCATCGGCCTCGTCTTCGTCCTGATCGGCGAAAAGGGTCGCCTGTTCCAGGCTCACAACAAGCCGGTCTGATCGGCGCAAAGGCAATCGAGACAAGAAGGCCCGGTCAATGCCGGGCCTTTTCATTTTCAGTCGACGGTGAAGATCCGCTCCCGCAATTCCTGCCAGGCATCCGCATCCGATGCCACGAGCAACCCGCCGGAGGTGTGATGCGGCAGATAGGGTGACCCATCGAAGCGGGCGACATGGGCACCCGCTTCCTGCATCATCAGCGCACCCGCAAGGTGATCCCAGGGCATCAGCTTATTGTACATGGCAAAATCCATGTGTCCCTGGCCGAGCAGACGATATTCATGCGCTGCGCAGCGATAGCTGGTGAAGAGCCGCACCTCGGCGAGATTGGAGAGGATCCTGCGGCGCGTGTCGATGTCGAAGAAGCCGGTATTGGCGATCCCGATCATCTGCTCGAGCGGGCCGCTGGGACGCACCTGCATCTGCTCCTGCGAGCCATCCGGTCGGTAGAGCCAGGCGCCCGAGCCCTTTTCGACCAGAGCCCAGTCGTTGCCGATAGGGTCATAGATGACACCGCCGACGGTTTCGCCTTTGGAGACCACGGCCAGGATCATGCCGAACAGGGTGAGGCCGGAGGCGAAGTTGAAGGTTCCGTCGATCGGATCGACCACGACGGCAAGCTCCGCACCCTGCAGACGATCGAGCAGGGCCGGGTCTGCTGCGACCGATTCCTCGCCGACGAAGAGTGCATCGGGCATCAGGCGCTCGATCCCCTTGCGGATGACGCGTTCGGCGGCCTCGTCAGCCTCGGTCACGAGGTCGATCGCCTCCGTCTTCATCCTGACGTCGTCATCCCCGAGATTGCGGAAGCGCGGCAGGATCTCCTCCACGGCAGCCTCCTGCAGGAGATTGGCAAGGGCGGCGATGTCGATGGCGGCTGTCATGGGCGTCTCCTTGTGGGTGTAATGGACGCACGCTTCGACATACGATCCAGTCGTCCGTCTTCTAACGCGGCGACAAGGGCGAAGTACAGGCCCAAGCATGCGGCAATCCGGTTGTCAGCCGGCCTGAATCATGCATGAATTCGGAACAACTGCATTCCCAGGATCTTCTTCCGACATGATCTCCAGACGCGCCCTCCTCTCTCATGCCTCCCTGATCCTTGCCGCTTCCGTCCTGCCTGTCGAGGCCGCCAAACCTCGCAAGCCGAAGCTCGCGACAGGCCAGGTTTATCTCTTCCGCGGTTTCGCGAATATCTTCTCGACCGGGCTCGACACGCTCGGCAAGCAGCTTGCCGCGGACGGGATCAAGGCGGAGGTTCTGTCGCTGCCAAATGCTCAGGCCTTCGCCCGCAAGATCGCGGATCGCTACCGGGAATCGAAGGATGCCCGCCCGATCGTGCTTGTCGGTCACTCGCTGGGCGCGGACATGACCTTCTCGATCGCCTCCGCCCTGCAGCCGATGAAGATCCCGGTGGCGCTGATCCTGAGCTTCGACCCGACAGGCAAGGGTCCAGTGCCCGGCAACGTCAAGAAGACGCTGAACTTCTATACGGGTGGCGAAAACCTCTGGTCGCCGGTTCTGCCCGCCCCCGGTTTCAAGGGCGAACTCGCCAACATCAATCTGCGCCAGGGCGAAACCGCCATCAAGGGCATCGGCCACTTCAACATCGACAAGAACCCGGCCCTTCACGACCGCGCCATCAAGGAGATCACGCAGGCGCTTCGCAAGCGCTGACGCGGTCAGAAGATGCCGGGAATGAGACGTTTCGTGCGGGCGCTGTAGGCGTCATATTCCGCACCGAACGTGTCGCGCATCATCGCCTCCTCGCGCGACTGGCGGACGGCATAGAGCGCAAGCACGGCGGCGAGCCCGGCAAAACCCGCGATCCAGTTCGGGATCAGCAGCGCCTGGGTCACGCCCCAGAGCAGGAACGAGGCATACATCGGGTGCCGGACATGGGCGTAAACGCCTTGCGTGACCAGCTGATGGCCTTCGCGCACTTCCAGCGTTACCGACCAGTTCTTGCCGAGATCCTTGTGGCTGCGGCGGAAGAGCCAGAGAAATGCGACGCCGGTCAAGAGGCCCAGGATCAGCGGAATAATCCCCTGCCCGCGATCGGCAAACCCATCAAAGGCATGCAGGCGCCAGAGGATCGGCAGCACGACGAGGCCGACGGTGCAGAGAACCAGCAGCGAGATATCGAGGGTGGAGCGGCGGTCGACCCGGGTCTTCTGCCGGCGTGCGCGACGCATGGCCGGATAGCGCATGGCGCACCAGGTCACCAGCATCAGGGCCCAGAGGATGAAGGATACGCGCGTCATGATACTGTCTCTGTCATTACACCGGCATCTGCCGCAATCGGCAGCCGGTCGTTTCTTACGGCCTCGATCGGGCGCGTGCCACAGCAGATCATGAAGAAATCATAGAAATAGCGCCGGCTGTTGGCCGAGATAAACTGATAGTGAACCCGGAAGAAGTTCTTCTTCACCCGCTTATAGGCCGCGCGTTCGAGCATGTCGCGGAAGCGGACCTGAAACTGGCGCGGAAAGACGTCCGACCGCTGGTGGGTCAGCCCGGCACGGGCATAGGGGTCACATTTGTAGAAGTTGATGATGTCGGTCAAAGCCTGGAATTCGACCCATCGGATCCCATGATGTCGTGCCAACGTCTCAAGCCGCTCTCGCGCGCGCTTCGCCTTCGGATGAAGCGCCACCTTGAGCGACGTCGACCCCACCGTCACGAGCTTGAAGTCCGCTACTTTCCCCTCGGCCGCAAGCCGTTCGGCAAGCTGGTGCGCGACATCGAGAATAAGCGCGCCGCCGGTGGAGTGGCCGATCAGAAGCACTTCGTCGTAGTCGGTCGCGGCAGTCCGCTCCGCGATCAGCGATGCCCAGTCGTCGATGCGGGCGTCCATCTCGGGCCGGCGGCAATGCAGATGCTCCCGGCTGAAGGACCAGAGATCCATCAGGTGGAAGACGAAGTAGCGGCGTCCGATGAAGCGCCCGACCGCATAGGCGACGCTGGCGCCGACAAGCATTGGCAAGACGGGGCCGCCTGGCAGGGCCAGGAGACCAGTTAGTCGATAGGCGATGGTACCGAGCCAGGCAAAGAGGACCAGCATCACGAAGGGATAGAGGAAATAGAGGGCGAAGCGCCAGTTGGTGGCGAAGAAGCGGAACATCGTGCCGCTAAAGACATAGTCGAAGAAGGCGACCAGATAGACGCCGAGCCGCACGAGGAAGGGCCGCGCGCCATCCCGTTTGACGATGTCATCGAAGCTCAAGAAGGTGATGTCCGAGCAGCAGACACCGTCAGGGCCAAGATAGTCCGCAATCGCGGTCATCGCCACCGCGCCAGTCGCCTCAACCGGTGCGCCGAGCTTTGCCTCGACGGACCAGCATTTGCAGAAACGCTCCATCTCGCGGCCGATGCGCCGGAAGAAGCCGGCAGCATCGTTGCGTTCATAGCCTCCGACGAGAAAGACGGCACGCTTCGACACTGAAGGCTGAGCGACCTCAGACATTCCTACTCCCACGCATTGCGGGGGGCCCGACACTGGAAAACGCCCCGCCCCCTGATCCGGCCGCAATGTGCAAGAACCGTCCGACACAGTCCAGCCTTGGACGTCGATCTCCGTCGAATACGGCAATTTTCCTGTGTCTTTACAAGCAACCGCGCGAAGAGCGCAGAAAACCTGCCCTCAATCGGCCTTGGTTGCCATGAGCCCGGCGAAATCGAAAAGCTTCGGATCGAGGAGATGGGAAGGGTCGACATGGGCAAGCGCCCGCAGCATCGCATCCTTGCGGCCGGGCATCTTGGCTTCGATCCCCGCCAGCATCTCCTTCATCGCATTGCGCTGCAGACCGTCTTGGCTACCGCAGAGGTCGCAAGGGATGATCGGGAACTCCATCGCCTGCGCAAAGCGCGCCATGTCCTCTTCGGCCGCGTAGGCCAGCGGACGCAGCACGAAGAGATCCTTCTCGTCGTTCAGAAGCTTGGCCGGCATGGCCGAGAGACGCCCCCCATGGAAGAAGTTCATGAAGAAGGTTTCAAGAATATCCTCGCGGTGATGGCCGAGCACCAGCGCGTCGCAGCCTTCTTCCCGGGCGATCCGGTAGAGATTGCCGCGTCTGAGCCGCGAACAGAGCGAGCAATAGGTGCCGCCCGTCGGCACCTTCTCCTTCACGATCGAATAGGTATCGCGATATTCGATGCGATGCCTCACCCCGATCGAGGCGAGATAGTCCGGCAGGATATGCTTCGGGAAATTCGGCTGCCCCTGGTCGAGATTGCAGGCAACGAGTTCGACCGGCAGAAGCCCGCGCCATTGCAGGTCAAGCAGCACGGCGAGCAGGCCGTAGCTGTCCTTGCCACCGGAGAGACCCACCAGCCAGCGCTTCTGACCTTTCAGCATATCGAAGTCGGAGATCGCCTGACGCACCTGGCGGATGAGGCGCTTGCGCAGCTTGTTGAAGGACACCGAGCGCGGCGCCTTCGCGAAAACCGGATGCACGGTCGCAAGGTCGAGCTCATCCTCGCCCTCAAGCACGGCGGCGTTCTGGCTGTCGATCGTGTTGACGAGGTTCATCTCAGGCTCCGGCCTCGGCGGCAATTCTGCCCTGCAATGCCTGTTGCAGCCCGGAAGATCAAGTCCCGAACACGGACCAGCCGGTTCGGGTGGCGAGCATTTCGAGCGCTGCCGAGCCGAGCGCCGAATTGCCGACCTTGTTGAGCCCCGGCGACCAGACGGCGATCGAGGCCTTGCCCGGTGCCACGGCGAGGATCCCGCCACCGACGCCCGACTTGCCCGGCAGGCCGACCTGATAGGCGAAATCGCCGGAGCCGTCATAATGGCCGCACATCAGCATCAGGGCATTGATGCGCCGCGCCCGCTTCGGTGAGACGACGGAGAAACCGGTCAGAGGGTTCGTCCCCCTGTTGGCGAGAAACAGGCCGGCATGGGAGAGCTGCACGCAGGAAAGCGCCAGCGCGCACTGGTGAAAGTAGACGCCGAGCGTGTGCTCGACTGGATGCTCCAGATTGCCGAAGCCGCGCATGAAATTGGCAAGCGCGAAATTGCGGTAGCCGGTGCGTTGCTCCGACTGCGCCACTTTCTCGTCGATCGACAGGGTCTCGTCATCGGCGAGATAACGCATGAAGCGCAGATACTCGCCGATCGCCTCGCGCGGCGCGTGGCCCGCCAGCACCATGTCCGTGATGACGATCGCACCGGCATTGATGAAGGGGTTGCGCGGTATCCCGTGCTCGTGTTCGAGCTGGACGATCGAATTGAAGGAAGAGCCGGAGGGCTCGCGCCCCACGCGTTTCCAGATCGATTCGCCAGCCTTGCCGAGCGCCAGCGTCAGCATGAAGACCTTGGAAATGCTCTGGATCGAAAAAGCCGTGTCCGCATGCCCGGCCTTATAGGTCTGGCCGTCGACGGTCGTGATGGCGATCCCGAACTGCTTCGGATCGACGCGGGCAAGCTCCGGGATGTAGTCGGCGACCTTGCCTTCTCCGAGACGCGGCTCGAGCGCGCTGACGATGTCGTCGGCGATCAGCTGCAGATCCATCACGTTCCCCTTACCCATTCCTGCAGCACCATTGTCCTTAGTCGGCGCTGCACTGCAAACAGAAAAAGCCGCCCCGAGGGGCGGCTTTCCACAAATCCGTCGCGCGAGCGATTAGCGCGAGTAAAATTCGACGACCAGGTTCGGTTCCATGATGACCGGATACGGAACATCCGAAAGGGTCGGAACGCGTGCGAAGGTCGCAACCATCTTGTTGTGGTCGACTTCGATGTAATCCGGAACGTCACGCTCAGCGAGCTGAACCGATTCCAGAACCGACACGAGCTGCTTCGACTTCTGGCGAACTTCGATGACGTCGCCGGCCTTGCAACGGTAGGAACCGATGTTGACGCGAACGCCGTTGACCGAAACGTGGCCGTGGTTGACGAACTGACGGGCAGCGAAGACGGTCGGAACGAACTTGGCGCGGTAGACGATGGCGTCCAGACGCGACTCGAGCAGGCCGATCAGGTTTTCACCGGTGTCGCCCTTGCGGCGGTTGGCTTCTTCGAAGATCGCGCGGAACTGCTTCTCGCGGATGTCGCCGTAATAGCCCTTCAGCTTCTGCTTGGCGCGCAGCTGTACGCCGAAGTCCGAAAGCTTGCCCTTGCGGCGCTGGCCGTGCTGGCCCGGGCCATATTCGCGACGGTTAACCGGGGACTTCGGACGGCCCCAGATGTTTTCGCCCATACGGCGATCGATTTTGTACTTGGAAGATGCGCGCTTGCTCATCCGTATTTCCTCTCAACAGGTTACAGCGGTTTGTTACCAAGCCGCTTAAGGAAACACGCCCTCCTCTGAGCCTCCGTTTCCGAGGCTCCGACAGGATTCTCACGTCAGCGAACGGAGAAAACCACGGGACATGTCAAAACAAACACCGGGCGTTTCGGCCCGGCGTTGCGGCGTCATTAGTGGGGTGCGTGAGAAATGTCAACACGTTGTGCGGCCCGCGTGTGACGAAAGAGTGACTGCGCGAGACGCCGATTCTCTGGCGGAAAACGAGGCGAAAGCGCCTGCAAAGGCTGACAGAGGGCCAGAAGTTCGCTATCCCCCATAGCAACCTCCATGAAAGAAGTCTCTCCCTCGATGATGACAGACCTGTCCCGCCGTCTCCTGCTTGCCCTCGCTGTCACGCTTTCGATCATTGCGCCGGCAGCGGCCGAAATCAAGAAACCCGGCCATGCCCATATCCTGGTCGATGCCGCGACCGGCACGATCCTGGAGGCGGAGAATGCCGACATGGTTCTTTATCCGGCCTCGCTGACCAAGATGATGACGCTTTACCTGACATTCGAGGCGCTGCATTCCGGGCGCTTCGACTGGGATCAGCGGCTGGTGATTTCGCAGAACGCGAATGACAAGGAACCCTACAAGTTCGCGGTCGGTGCCGGCAACACGATCAGCGTGCGCGAAGCGGTCATGGGCATGGTCGTACTTTCGACCAATGACGCCGCGACCGCAGTGGCCGAAACACTGGCCGGCTCGGAGGAAGCCTTCGGCCAGATGATGACCCTGAAGGCACGCGAACTCGGCATGACGAGCACGGTCTTCACCAATCCGTCGGGTCTGCCTGACCCGCGCCAGGTAACGACGGCCACGGACATGGCACGCCTCGGCCTGGCTCTGATCCGGGACTTCCCCGAAGAATACAAGCTGTTCGCCTCCCGCGGCATGACCTTCCGCGGCATGAAGTTTCGCGGCCACAATGCCTTCCTGGTGCAGTATCCGGGCGCAGAAGGCATCAAGACCGGCTTCACCAACGCTTCGGGCTACAACATCGTGACCGCGGCCAGCAATGGCGAGCGCCGGCTCGTGGGCGTGGTCCTCGGCGCGGACAGCGCCAATGCCCGCACGCAGGAAATGATCACGCTGTTCGACCGTCACCTCGGCACCAAAGTCAGCCAGTGATCGCTGAGCCGGCCAGAAAGACAGAACCATGACCGATACCGTTCTCGACCGTTTTCTCCGCTATGTCGTCATCGACACCCAGTCCGATCCGTCCTCCGGCAGCCAGCCTTCCACGGAAAAGCAGAAGGATCTCGGCCGCGTTCTGGTCGCCGAGCTCCTGGCGCTCGGGCTGTCGGACGCGCATCTCGATGAACACGGCAATGTCTATGCGACGATCCCGTCCAACACGGACAAAGACGTGCCCGTCATTTGTTTCTGCAGCCACATGGATACGGCTCCTGATTTCACCGGCACGAATGTCAAGCCGCAGCTGGTGCGCAACTACCAGGGTGGCGACATCACGCTGACGGGCGACACGAGCCAGGTGATCCGAGTCGCCTCACATCCGCAGCTCAACAACCAGATCGGCAAGGATATCGTCACCACCGACGGCACGACCCTGCTCGGGGCAGACGACAAGGCAGGCGTGGCCGAGATCATGACGGCGGCCGCCCATCTGATGGCGAACCCTGACATCAAGCACGGCACGATCAAGATCCTCTTCACCACGGACGAGGAAATCGGCCGCGGCGCCGACAAGGTGGACCTCGCAAAGCTCGGCGCCCGCTTCGCCTACACGCTCGACGGCTCAACGGTCGGCGAGATCGAAAACGAGACCTTCTCCGCCGATGGCGTTGTCATCGAGATCACCGGTGTGGCCATGCATCCGGGCTATGCCAAGGGCAAGATGGAGAATGCCATCAAGGCCGCAAGCGACATCGTCGCCCGCCTGCCCCGCGACATCGCACCGGAGAGCACGGAGGGCCGCCAAGGCTTTATCCACCCGGTCGACATCTCCGGCAGCATGGAAGCGGCCAAGCTGCAGCTCATCGTGAGAGACTTCACCGAGGCGGGCCTGAAGGTAAAGGAAGATCTGCTGGAGAAGATCACCCGGGACGTCATGGCGACCTATCCGGGCTCCACACATACGCTGACGGTCAAACACCAGTATCGCAACATGAAGGAAGTCCTCGATCGCCATCCGGAGATCATGGACAATCTGGAGGAAGCCGTGCGTCGCGTCGGCCTTGAGCCGGTGCGCCACAGCATCCGCGGCGGCACAGACGGCTCGCGCCTCTCCTTCATGGGGCTGCCCTGCCCCAACATCTATACCGGCGGCCACGCCTATCACTCGCCGCTGGAATGGGTGAGCGTTCAGGACATGGAAAAGGCCGTCGAGACGATCGTGGCACTGGTCAAGGTCTGGGAAGAGCGGGCGGCCTGAGCCGCCCCACGAACAAGCTTAAGAGGCTTACTCGGCCGCCGAAGCCGTCTGCTCGTCGGCGTCGATCTGGTTCGGATCGCCGGGCTGCGTCTCCGCCTCCAGATCCGGAAAAGCGACGATGCGCTTGCCGGCAAAATCGGTGTGGACGACGACCAGCCCCTGCTCCTCGAAATAGCCCAGCAGACGACGGGCCCGACGGGCCGAATGCGTGCCATAGGCCCGAGCGATCCGCTGGTCTGACGGGCATTCTTCGTTGCGGAGTGCGGCCTTCGCGAGCAGCAGGAACACACCCTGCAGATCGTCGGAGACGCGCACCGAGAGAGACAGCGCCGTCTGCCAGCCCTCGCTTGCGGCCGTCTCCTCGTCGACACCGGCACGGGCGATCGCCACCCGACGGCGGAACTCGCCCATCGGCATCGGCGGCCCGGTCACACGCCGCATACGGGCCCGCACCAGGAACTCCTGGTAAAGCACGCTGTCGGTGCGATAGGCCGCCTGTGGATCGCCAAGGATTTCGGAAAGCACGGCAGCCAGCCGCTCCTCGCGCTCCTCCGCCGACATCTCGCTGCCGCGGCTCGGCATGTCGTTGGCGACCGGCGCGCTGGAGGCCGGCGTGGAGCGGGACAGCTCGGCGAGGATGTCGGTGGTCGGACGTGGTGCCGGCGGTGCGCGGCGCACGATCGGCCGGGTGAACTCCTCCGGGTCCGGCGTGAAGATCAGGTCCTCGACATCCTGGGGTGCATCCGGCAGCGGCATCAGCATGGGTGAAGACGAACGCGCCGAGGTTTCCACGGCGCCGATGACGATCGGCAGCGGCCGACGCGACATGGCAGGTCCCAGTGCGACGAAATTGCCGCGCTGCAGGTCGCGGAACATCTCCGCCTGGCGACGGTCCATACCGAGCAGGTCGGCCGCACGTGCCATGTCGATATCGAGGAAGGTACGCCCCATCAGGAAGTTCGAGGCTTCCGCCGCGACGTTTTTCGCAAGCTTTGCCAGACGCTGGGTCGCGATGACGCCGGCCAGTCCGCGTTTACGGCCACGGCACATCAGGTTAGTCATGGCGCCCAGCGACATCTTCCGCGCATCTTCCGACACATCGCCGCCGACGGCGGGGGCGAACATCTGCGCTTCGTCGACCACGACGAGCACCGGATACCAGAATTCGCGATCGGCATCGAAGAGGCCATTGAGGAAGGCGCCAGCGGCGCGCATCTGCTGCTCGACATCGAGGCCTTCGAGGGTGAGTACGCAGGAGACCCGGTGACGGCGAATGCGGTCGGCGATACCGGCCAGTTCCGCTTCGGTACGCTCGCCGTCGACGACGACATGGCCGTACTTGTCGGAGAGCGTGACGAAATCACCCTCGGGGTCGATGATGACCTGCTGCACCCATTGCGCCGATTGTTCGAGCAGACGGCGCAAAAGATGCGACTTGCCCGAGCCCGAATTGCCCTGCACCAGCAGGCGGGTCGCAAGAAGCTCCTCGATATCGAGCTTGGCAGGCTGACCGCCCTGCACCGTTCCCATATCGATTCCGACCTTCAATGGCGGCATCCTCAATTCATGTGTTGATCTCAAGTCCCTAACAGACTTGCACGCGTCCGTGTGCGCCGCATCCGCGAAACCCACAGGGAACTGCGCCTTTTCAGGCGCCCTGGCGCTGACGCAGCAGTCCGGCAAGCAGGATGCTGAGTAGCAGCGGCGGCAGCAGCGTGGCAAGCCCGCTGCGCAAACCGAGCTCTTCCGCGACGAAGCCGATCATCGGCGGCCCCACCAGAAAGCCGAGGAGCGCAATAAAACTCAGGATCGCGACATTCTCGGCCGCCGGACGATCTCCGAGATCGGCGGCAGCGGTGACCGCCAGCGGAAATCCGACAGAAACGCCGAGACCGACGCAGGCCAGACCGAGATAGACCAGAGCGGCTGCGGGCGCCGTGACCACGAGCAGGATGCCGCCGAGCGCAAACAGCAGGCAAAGCCGCGCGAGCATGACAGCGCCGAAGCGCTCCTTCGCCTCATCCCCGAGGAAGCGCCCGAGGGACACCATCATCGCGAAGACGACATAGCCCATGCCGGTTGCCATGCCCGCAGTGGCGAACTCATCCTTGAGATACACGGCAGACCAATCGGCAACAGCCCCTTCCGTCATGGTGATCCCGAAGACAAAGAGGCTGATCCCGAGGATCGCCGGGCTCGGTAGACGCCAGGAGGATTTGACCCTGGTCTCAACAGCCGGTGCGTCATGGAATGGCAGCGCGCGGCAGACGACGATGGAAACCGGGATCAGGATCAGCGAGAGCACGCCGATCGCTACAAAGGGCTCCGTCTGCAGCGCGAGGAAGCCCGCACCGATGGGGCTGCCCGTCATGATCCCGAGGCTCCAGAAGCCGTGACAGCGGTTCATGATCGAAGCCGTCCCGCGTTTTTCGATCACATCCGCCTCGACATTGAGACCGAGTTCGATCGTTGAGAGGCCAATGCCAAGCAAAGCGAGCAAGAGAAACAAAGAGACGATGTCGGGAGCCGCGACCGGCAGCGGTACGAGCGCGAGAAAGACGGGGAAGCCGAAGATCAGCGTGTTGCGGCTTCCGATCCGCCCGACCAGTTGACCGGCAAATGGCAGCATCAGGAGGATGCCGATCGGCAATCCGAGCAAGGCAACCGCAAGCTCTGCCGGTCCGAGCGACAGCCGCTCCTGAACGACAGGGATTTGCGGCAACCAGCTGCCGAAGGCGATCGGCTGCAGGAAGAAAGCAGCCATGATGGTGAGCTTGGGGGACATGGATGATCCGGAGGCGGCGGGAAAGAAGGAATCAGAGAGTCTCCGACTGTCCGACAGCGCCGGCGATTTGAAAAGCAGACCACCCCCTCGAGTGGTCTGCTTCGGGTCGAAAAAGGGATGTGGCCGACAGCCGAAGCCGACCGCACCCAGCTAAAGCCGGATATCCCAGAGGGAGAGTCGCCGCGGGAAGACGACCTCCTGTTCCGGCAGACCGATGTCCCGCCTCAGCTGCGGTGACAGGTGGTCCGTGAGATTGCGGATCTGCCGCCGGCGCCAGCTCGCACCCAGAAGTGCGGTGAAGAGACGCCAGGAGCCGAACCTCTGGATGAGATCATCCATCCGCTGCGACAGCGGTATTTCAACTATAGATTGATTATCGTGCATGACTTGTCCGTCCCGGAAACGCAAAAGCGCCCAGGTCCTTTCGAGATGAAAAGCGACGTGATGCAGGCACGCGAACGCAGTCACACGCGCAGGCGGCAAGTCACGTCAGGATGGTTGAAAAATGCCGAAATGGCCGGAAAAATGACTGTTCAGACAGTCATCGGGTGCAGCGGCAGGTCGCGGAAGCTCCCGCGTGGGCCGATGGCACCGATCCGCCAGAAAGGCGCATGCGCATGAAAAAATGAGTCATCTGTCGCCTCCTGTTGTTCGTGTTGCGGATGTCGGGACGATGGCACGCAAAAACGCCCGCCGCAAGAGCGCAATTCGAGATTGCAAAACTTGCGGCGGGCCGTTGCACATATGCAACAAATTGTCGCAGGGGCTGTCGCGGGCGTCAGGCCTCGCCAGAGATCACGCGCGAGATCAGCAGCTTGTCGATGCGACGCCCGTCGAGGTCGACCACTTCGAAGCGCCAATCGCCCTTGACGAAACTCTCGCCGAGTTCGGGAATGCGCTTCAGCTCATCCAGAACAAAGCCGGCGACCGTCGTGTAGTCGGGATCGGGATCGATCGGGACGCGGATGATGTCGACGAATTCGTCGACCGGCGTCCAGCCGGCGACGAGATAAGACCCGTCTTCCCGCTGCACCATGGCCTGCTCTTCGGTCTCGTCCTGGCTGAAGGCGCCGGTGATCGCCTCCAGAATGTCACCGGAGGTGATGATCCCTTCGAAATGACCGTATTCGTCATAGACGAGCACCATGTGCAGCGATGTGCGACGCAGGGATTCGATGATGTCGGTCGCCTTGGCCAGATCCGAAACGACAGGAACGTCGCTGACGAGATCGGAGAGGTTCAACGGACCGCCCTCGGCCATGCGTTCGTAGAGCTTCTTGGTGAAGAGCACGCCGACGATTTCGTCGGAATCCCCGCTGCGGACGGGAATGCGCGAATGCGGGATTTCCCGCAACTTTTCGCGCACTTCGTCGAGCGTGTCTTCGATGTCGAGCATCTGCACGTCACGGCGCGGGGTCATCAGGCCGCGGGCCTGGCGGTCGGCGAGACGCATGACACCGGACAGCATGGCGGATTCGCTGGTCTCAATGACGCCGGCGCTATGGGCCTCGGCAAGAACGGTGCGGATTTCCTCGTCCGTCACCTTACCGCCGCCATCGCCGCTCTGGCCGAGCAGAGACAGGACGAGCTTGCCGGATCCGTCGAGCAACCAGACGAGTGGCGCGGCGATCCGCGACAGGACGGACATGGGAATGGCAACCCGCGCGGCAACACCTTCGGCATTGCGCAGCGCCACCTGCTTCGGCACGAGCTCGCCGACGATCAACGACAGATAGGTGATGAGCACGACGACGGTACCGACGCCGAGCGCATCGGCGACACCGACGGAAAAACCCTGGGCCTGCAGCCAGAACGACAGACGCGCACCCAATGTCGCGCCAGAAAACGCGCCTGAGAGAACGCCGACCAGCGTGATGCCGATCTGCACGGTGGAAAGAAAACGGCCAGGGTCACTGGCGAGCCTGAGCGCCGTCTCGGCACCCCGGCTGCCCTGCTCCGCGAGAACCTTCAGGCGGGCAGGACGGGCAGATACGACCGCAAGCTCGGACATGGCGAGAACGCCGTTCAAGACGGTCAGGAATAAGACAATCGCAATTTCGATAAACAAGTAAGGGGCTAGGCTCCTCTAAACCGGCTGAGCGTCCGGCAGCGAGCCATAGCTACCACATCAGGCCCTGCGCAAAAAGACTGCTCAGACGGGATGCAGCGCGTCTGCCGGCTGCACCGACAGTCCGAGCCCCTGCATCAGCCGGCGCGTCGAGAACGTCGGCACACCCGAGGTAAAGACCGCAAGATCGAGCCCCTCCGGATGCTCCGCGCCATCAACGAGCGGCACAAGACGCCGCGCCTGACGCGCGATGGCTTCGGCCGGATCGAGCCAATCGACCGGCCAGGGTGCGAGCCTACGAAAGACATTGGCGAGGAAGGGATAATGGGTGCAGGCGAGCACGACGATGTCCGTTCGCGCACCGTCTTTTTCGACGAAACAGGGCGCGATTTCCGAGAGGACAGCCGCATCGTCCAGGCTCTCGCCGCGGATATAGGCTTCCGCCATGCGGGCGAGATTTTCAGACCCGACAAGCCGGACGTGGCACTGCGAAGCGAAGGACTGGATGAGGTCGCGCGTATAGGCCCGCTTGACCGTGCCGGGTGTCGCAAGCACGGAAACGAGACCGGACCGTGTCCGCTCCGCCGCGGGCTTGATCGCCGGGACCGTACCGATGAACCGCATCTCGGGAAAGGCAAGCCGCAGATCCGCTCCGGCCAGCGTAAAAGCCGTATTGCAGGCAACGATGACGGCTTCCGGGTCGAAGCGTTCGAGAAGGTCGCCGAACAAGGCCACGATCCGTGCCTTCAGCGGCCCCTCTTCCCAGCCACCATAGGGAAAGCCGGCATCATCCGCCACATAGATGAAGCCGCGCTCCGGCATCAGAAGACGGGCTTCACGCAGCACCGTCAGACCGCCGATGCCGGAATCGAAGACCAGGATCGGCTTCAGCTCAGGCGTCCCGTTCGTCATCATCCGCTGCTCGCGCCTCGCTCTCGTTCATCGCCGCAGGCAGCCTCTGCCCGGAGCGGGCGTAGCGGTCGAGCGAACTGATGACCCCACGGACCACATGGATCTCCGGGCCGGTGAACGCGCGCCTGCTGAACACAGCCCTCAGATTTTCGATCATCTTGGCCTTTTTGTGAGGCGGATGGAAATAGTTGCGTACCTCGAGCGCCTCTTCCAGATGCTCGAACATGCCGATTACCTGCTCCTTCGTGGCCGCCGGCTGTTCTGGCGCATCGAAGGGCACGGCATGCACATCGTCCATGCCCGACTTCATCCACTCGTAGGACATCAGCAGGACAGCCTGGGCAATGTTGAGCGATGCGAAGGCGGGATTGACCGGGAAGGTGACGATCTCATCGGCGAGTGCAACGTCTTCATTGGACAGGCCGGATTTTTCCCGCCCGAACAGAATGCCCGTCTTCTCGCCGGAGCGGAACCTGGTTCTGAGCGTTTCGGCCGCAGTGACTGGAGAGCGAACCGGCTTGAATCCGTCACGATAGCGCGCGGTCGTGGCATAGACGAAGTTGAGATCGGCGATCGCCTCCTCCAGCGTATCGAAGACCACTGTCCCGTCGATCACATGATCGGCCTTGGCAGCCGCAGCACGGGCCTTGTCGGAGGGCCAGCCGTCTCGCGGATTGACGAGACGCAACTCGACGAGACCGAAATTCGCCATGGCGCGCGCCACCATCCCGATATTTTCGCCGAGTTGCGGCTCGACGAGAATGATCGCCGGCCCTTCGGCCAGCATAATGCGCTCGCTGTTCGTTCCTGCCATGGTCTGTCCTTCTGAGATTTAGGGACCCATTGGCACAAAACACCGGGCAGGCAAAGGGGCCTCACGATCTCTCGCGCGGCGCAGCATCGCTTTCCACCGGGGTCTGCGACCTCGACGTCGATGTGAAAGCACCCTCCGCCAGCGGTCAGAGGCCGCCCTGCAGCTTGAGGTCCCGCTTGATCGACGAGCCGCTCTGGCCATCCACGACCGGATAGAAATCGTCGATGACAGTCCGACCATCCTCTTCAACGACCTCGAAGATCAGGACCGTTTCGACCTCGTAGTCAGGGCCTTCGCCCATGCAACGGCGATTGTTGAAAAACGCAGTCACCTGCCCCTCTCCATCATCCTCAAGATGGATATTCTCGAAGGGGCAACCATCCTGCCCCTGGGCAATCGGGTCGTAGTCGAAGGGATAGCCGGTCGTCTCGCCCTCCGGCGGGTCGAAGGGCGGATTTTTCGATGCAGCCTCGAAAGCTTCAACGAAATCCTCGCTGAACAGTCGCTCCAGCCGATCCACGCTGAAGACGTCTTCGGCGGGCTCGTCGGTCGTGTTGTCCCAGCTGCGGGCCGCCGCCTCGATGATTTCCCGGACCGGAGCCTTCATGTCGGCTGTCGCGGCACTCGGCGCAACCGATACGAAAAACAGGCCAAGGACGAAGGCTGCAGACAGGGGCTTCATGGGAGACTCCGAAGGATCTGATCGATACTTTGCTTTTAACCGGAAATCGGGCGTCTCCCGCAACCAAGTTTGGGGCAAAACGCACGTCGAAAGTCTGAACCATAATCTGTCCGAAGCGCCCCTCTGCTGTTTGCCTTGTCCTGAGAGAATGTTATAGGCAGGCCATCGGCAGAGCGCCCTCCCCGCGCCTGCGCGTCAGGCAAAAACTCGTGAGGATATTCATGACCAAGATCAAGGTAGCCAACCCGGTCGTCGATCTCGACGGCGACGAGATGACCCGTATCATCTGGCAGTTCATCAAGGACAAGCTGATCCTTCCCTACCTGGATCTCGACATCGAATACTACGACCTCTCGGTCGAAAACCGCGACGCCACCAATGACCAGGTAACGGTCGACGCCGCTCACGCCATCAAGAAGCACGGCGTCGGCATCAAGTGCGCGACGATTACGCCGGACGAAGCCCGCGTGAAGGAATTCAACCTCAAGGAAATGTGGAAGAGCCCGAACGGCACGATCCGCAACATCCTCGGCGGCGTCATCTTCCGCGAGCCGATCATCTGCAAGAACGTGCCGCGCCTCGTTCCCGGCTGGACCAAGCCGATCGTTGTCGGCCGTCACGCCTTCGGCGACCAGTACAAGGCAACCGACTTCAAGTTCCCGGGCAAGGGCAAGCTGACCATCAAGTTCGTCGGCGAAGACGGCGAAGTGATCGAGAAGGAAGTCTACAACGCTCCGGGCGCCGGCGTGGCTCTTGCCATGTACAACCTGGACGAATCGATCCGCGAATTCGCCCGCGCCTCGATGATGTACGGCCTGATGCGCAAGTGGCCGGTCTACCTGTCGACGAAGAACACCATCCTCAAGGCCTATGACGGCCGCTTCAAGGACATCTTCGAAGAAGTCTACCAGAACGAGTTCAAGGCTCAGTTCGACGAAGCCGGCATCGTCTACGAACACCGCCTGATCGACGACATGGTCGCCTCCGCCCTGAAGTGGTCGGGTGGCTATGTCTGGGCCTGCAAGAACTATGACGGCGACGTCCAGTCCGACACGGTTGCTCAAGGCTTTGGCTCGCTCGGCCTGATGACCTCGGTTCTGCTCTCGCCCGATGGCCGCACCGTCGAAGCCGAAGCGGCACACGGTACCGTTACGCGCCACTACCGCCAGCATCAGAAGGGTCAGGAAACCTCGACCAACTCGATCGCCTCGATCTTCGCCTGGACCCGTGGTCTCGCCCACCGCGCCAAGCTGGACGACAATGCTGAACTCGCGAAGTTCGCAACGACGCTCGAAAAGGTCTGCATCGACACCGTCGAAGCCGGCTTCATGACCAAGGACCTGGCGCTGCTCATCGGCCCAGATCAGCCGTGGCTCTCGACCACCGCCTTCCTCGACAAGGTCGACGAAAACCTGAAGAAGGCCATGGCCGCCTGATCGGCCGCCACAGTCTGAACAATCAGAACCCGGTCACGGTGACGTGGCCGGGTTTTCCATTTCAGGCACGGCCTCTTCGGCATCGACCTCGGCAAAACGCTTGCGGATCTCCGCCCCGAGGCGCCGCCCGGAGATATGATAGCCCGAAAGAGGCAGGTCATAGCTTTCCAGCCGATCGGGATCGTCTTCATCGAGATAATCGATATCGATCACCCAGCGGCCGGCGACCCGCCTCTGGGCCAGTTCGACCATTGAGGCCCAGGCGATGCGCCGCTCGGTCCGGTAGTCGATCAGTTCCTCGTTGTTGAGCTCCACCACGGGACGCATCGCAGCAGACAGCTCGCGCCAGCCTTTCCGAAAACCGAGGATGCCGAGCGTGAGCAGCACGAGATAGACGAAGGTCATCAGGCCCGCCCAATTGCCGCCGAGGAGGCTCGCCATCAACCCGCCGAATGCGACGGAGAGGATCACGGCGGCGCCCGATGCCCAGAGCACCGCAAGCCCACGGCGCGGATAGAGAACTAGGGTCGGATATGTGGTCTCGGTCTTCATGGTCTCTACCCTTAGGCAAAAACTGCTGGCTCGACCAGACGGGCACCGCCTGCCGATGGTATCCCTTTGGCCATGTTGTCAAAAGGCGGGACTCAGCGTCCAATGACGATGAGACGCGGCAGAGGGGTTGATCGCGTTCGCCACATCAGAACCGCGGTCACCATGGCAGACGTCATTCTTCCGAAAACCGTCAGCGTCTTCAAAGAAGGCTATGGTCCGGCACGCTTCAAGGCGGATGCGCTTGCCGGTCTCACGGTGGCCATCGTGGCGCTACCTCTCTCCATGGCGATTGCCATTGCCTCGGGCGTCACGCCGGATCGCGGGCTCTACACCGCAATCGTCGGCGGCTTCATCGTGTCACTGCTCGGTGGCAGCCGCCACCAGATCGGCGGCCCGGCCGGCGCCTTCATCGTTCTGGTCAGCGCGACCGTCGCCCGCCATGGGATCGACGGCCTCTTGCTGGCGACCGCCATGGCCGGCCTGATCCTGATCGCCTGCGGCTTCCTGAGGCTCGGCGACTACATCAAGTTCATTCCCTATCCGGTGACGGTTGGCTTTACCGCAGGCATCGCCGTCATCATCTTCGCAAGCCAGATCGGCGAACTTCTTGGCCTGACCTTTCCGGGCGGCGAACCTGGGCCGCTCGCAGAAAAACTCGCCGCGATCGCCACCGCTCTTCCGGGCTTCTCCGCCGCAGCGGCAGCCGTTGCGGGACTGACCGTCGCGATCATCCTTCTCCTGCGCCGCTACCGCCCGTCATGGCCGGGACTGCTGATTGCCGTCATCGCGGCCTCCACGGCCGCCGCAGTCCTCCAGCTGCCTGTCGCCACCATCGGCTCGAAATTCGGCGGCATCCCATCAGGGCTTCCCCTGCCATCCCTGCCCGATATCACGCCGGAACTCGCCCTTGCCGTCTTGCCCGATGCGATTGCCTTCGCGCTGCTGGGCGCGATCGAATCGCTCCTGTCTGCGGTGGTTGCCGACGGTATGACCGGGCGCAGGCACAGGTCGAACACCGAGCTGGTGGCGCAAGGAACGGCGAATATCGCCTCGGCGCTCTTCGGCGGGATCTGCGTGACCGGAACGATTGCCCGCACGGCCACCAATGTCCGTGCCGGCGCAACAAGCCCGGTCTCCGGCATGCTGCATGCCGTCTTCCTGCTCGCCTTCATGCTGATCGCGGCACCGCTGGCCGCGTATATTCCGCTTGCCGCCCTCGCCGGCGTCCTTGCCGTCGTCTCCTGGAACATGATCGAGAAATCGGCGATCGCCGCACTCGTCCGCTCGTCGCGTGGCGAGGCTCTAATCCTGGCCGTCACCTTCCTGCTCGTGATCTTCCGGGACCTGACGGAGGGCATCGTTGTCGGCTTTTCGCTCGCCGCGCTGCAATTCATCCACCACATGTCGAAGAGCATCCGGGTCACGGCCGAGGGCCCGGAAAAGCCGCTCGATGCGACCGATGCCGATACCGTCACCTACCGTCTGGACGGCGCCTTCTTCTTCGGGGCCGTGGCCGCAGCTGGCGCCGTGCTCGACCGGATCGGGGACGATCACCGCAACCTGATCCTCGATTGTACCGGCATCCAGTTCGTCGACGCCTCCGGCGGCAACCTCTTGGCCAGCGTCATTCGCAAGGCGATCCGGCAAGGCGTTCAGGTTTATCTGATTACGGATCGCACGGAATTACAGACGATGTTGTACCACCACGAAGTGCCGGAAGGCGGGGTCACCTTCGTCCGGAGCATGGCGGAAGCCAGGACAGCGATTGCGGGCCAGGCGGCGAGCACTCGGTCGTAGGGCACGTCAGGCGGCGGATCTCGTCGCCGTCGATGCCCCGACACCGGTGGCGTCGCTCGCCTCAGCGATCGGTCTGTCGCCTCGGCCATTCTCGAGCGCGGCCAAGGTGACGCAGTTCCGCCCGGCCTTCTTCGAGGCGTAGAGCGCCTTGTCCGCCCGCGCCAAGGCACGGGAAAAATCGAGCGGACCGGCGGGTAAGGACGCCGCACCGATGCTGACCGTGACCATAGGCAAGGGCGGCTGGTGGTCGGTGGTGATAAGGCTCACGCCGCGGCGAAGCTCTTCGAGAAGGTGGGGACGATCAAGAACGAGATCCGCCGGCAGATAAACGCCAAACTCTTCGCCGCCGAGCCGACCCACGATAGCTCCCTGCGGCAATTCGCGTGACAGGTAGTCGCACAGCGCGACCAGGACCGCATCGCCAGCTCCATGACCGTAGGTGTCGTTGATCGTCTTGAAGTGATCGGCATCCACGACGGCCATGGCAGCACCCGGCCCGGCGCCGCCGAAACCCGCACGCGCTCTGGTCACCGCCTGCATGAAGGCGCGCCGGTTGAGGAGCGATGTCAGATGGTCGGTTTCGGATGCCTGCTTGTAGCGCCGGGTCGCCCGCTCATGCACCATGGCGAAGATCGCAAGCGCGCCGACGAGCCCCTGGAGGAAGAAGCCGAAGGTCATCGTGCCGTACCAGAGCGGCGCATAGCCCTCGACGATCTGCACCGGTTCGATCATCTGCAGGGGGAAGCGGAGGACATAGGCCGCGCCATGAGCGCCGAAGGCGAGCAGCGCAATGACGCGCGCCGGAAGGGGCTCTCGCCGCTGACCTGCGAGAAGCACCGGAAGCGAGAGGAAGGAATAGGCGGCGTAAAGCGCTGACGCAACGAGAATGCGCGTGCCGAGATCCGATGACAGAGCGGGAAATGCAAAGAGACACAGCCAGATGACTGCACCGGCCGCGGCGATGACGCCGGCCCCTTTCTGCCGCACGTCCTCGAAGGCGAGGCAGCCGAGCCAGATGAGCCCCAGACTGTAGATCCCCAGACCATTGCCCAGGCCAAGCGCAATGAAGGGGGGCGCGAGTTCCCGCAGGCTGACCAGCACCATGCCGAGCGCACCGGATGAAAAGCCGAGCGACCAGTATTTGAGGGCCAGATTGCCGCGATCATGCGCCCAAAGCAGCGTCAGAAAACCGGAAACGATGATCAGTGTGGCCGCAAGGCACACGGTGAGCGTGGGGATGTGGAAAACAGCGGACAAGACGACGACCTCAAGAACGATCGAGATCTAATCGGGAAGTTTGAAGAATCCCCAAAAACCAGGTGTAAAATCTACTGTGGTGACCACAAAAAAGGCCGGGCATGACCCGGCCTTTCATCTCGTATCAAAGCTGTCAGCCGAGCGCGGCTTCGACGGCGGCGATCGCCGCATCGGCCTGAGATCCGTCCGGGCCACCGGCCTGGGCCATGTCCGGACGGCCGCCGCCGCCCTTGCCGCCGAGTGCAGCCGAGGCCAGGCGAACCAGGTCGACCGCGCTCAAGCGATCGGTGAGATCGGGCGTGACGGATACTACGGCACTCGCCTTGCCGTCTTCGGCGACAGCAATCAGCAGCACGACAGCGGTCTCGAGACCGGCCTTGGCCTCATCGGCCATGCCCTTCAGATCCTTGGCGTCGATCCCGTTGAGCGTGCGGCCGATGAAGTTGATGCCGTTCACCTGCTTCGGAGCCTCGCCACCGCCGCTTGCGCCGCCGCCCATGGCGAGCTTGCGCTTGGCGTCCGCCAGTTCCTTCTCGAGCTTGCGGCGCTCTTCGACCAGCGCTTCGACGCGAGACACGACATCCGTCGGCTGCACCTTCAGCGTTGTCGCAAGTGTCTTCACCCGCTCGTCCTGCTCGGCGAGATAGGCGCGAGCTGCATCGCCCGTCAGCGCCTCAATGCGGCGCACGCCCGCGCCGACAGCACTTTCGCCAACGAGGCGCACCAGGCCGATGTCGCCGGTCGCCGACACATGCGTGCCGCCGCACAGTTCCGTCGAATAGGACTTGCCCGCCTTCTGGCCGCGCACCGCCGTGCCCATCGACACGACGCGCACCTCGTCACCATACTTCTCGCCGAACAGCGCCATAGCGCCCTCTGCAATCGCATCGTCGACAGCCATCAGACGAGTGGTGACCGGCGCGTTCTGGATAATAATCTCGTTGGCCATCTCTTCGACGACCTTCAGCTCCTCGGCCGAGATCGGCTTCGGATGCGAGATGTCGAAGCGCAGACGCTCGGGCGCGACCAGCGACCCCTTCTGCGCCACATGGGTGCCGAGAACCTCACGCAGAGCCTCGTGCAGGAGGTGCGTGGCGGAATGGTTGGAGCGCAGACGCGAGCGGCGGGCGTGATCGACATTGAGCGTCACAGCGCCGCCAGCCGTCACCACGCCGTTCTGCACGGTGGCGACATGCACGAAGACGCCCTCGCCCTTCTTCTGGGTATCGGTGACTGCGAGCGAAAAGCCTTCGCCGACGATTTCGCCGGTATCGCCCATCTGGCCGCCGGACTCACCGTAGAACGGCGTCTGGTTGACGACGATCTGCACGTCCTCGCCGGCACTCGCCTGGTCGACGACCTTGCCGTCCTTGACGACGGCGAGGATCTGGCCTTCCGCGGTTTCGGCGCTGTAGCCGAGGAATTCGGTGGCGCCGAACTTTTCCTTGAGCTCGAACCAGACCGTTTCCTGCGCCTTGTCGCCGGACCCGGCCCAATTGGCGCGCGCCTCGGCCTTCTGCCGCTGCATGGCGTCGTTAAAGCCGGTGAGGTCGACGCCGATGCCGCGGCCGCGCAGCGCATCCTGCGTCAGATCGAGCGGGAAGCCATAGGTGTCGTAGAGCTTGAAGGCGGTTTCACCATCGAGGCTGTCGCCCTTGTCGAGGGTGGCGGTCGCGTCGGACAGCAGTGTCAGGCCGCGCTCGAGCGTCTTGCGGAAACGGGTCTCCTCAAGCTTCAGCGTCTCGGAGATAAGCGCCTCGGCGCGGACCAGTTCCGGATAGGCGCGACCCATCTGCTGCACCAGGACCGGCAGCAGCTTGTAGATGATCGGATCCTTGGCACCGAGCAGCTGCGCATGGCGCATGGCGCGGCGCATGATGCGGCGAAGCACGTATCCGCGGCCCTCGTTGGACGGCAGCACGCCGTCGGCAATCAGGAAAGCGGACGAGCGCAGGTGGTCGGCGATGACGCGGTGGCTCGCGCGACGCTCGCCTTCGGCCTTCACGCCGGTCAGATCGACGGAGGCGTCGATCAGAGCGCGGAACAGGTCGATATCATAGTTGTCGTGCTTGCCCTGCAGCAGCGCGGCGATGCGCTCGAGGCCCATGCCGGTATCGATCGAGGGGCGCGGCAGATTGATGCGCTCTTCTTTCGTCACCTGCTCATATTGCATGAAGACGAGGTTCCAGATTTCGATGAAACGGTCACCATCTTCTTCCGGCGAGCCCGGAGGGCCACCCCAGATGTGATCGCCGTGATCGTAGAAGATCTCCGAACACGGGCCGCAGGGGCCGGTGTCACCCATGGCCCAGAAATTGTCGCTGGTCGGGATGCGGATGATCTTGTCATCCGACAGGCCGGCGATCTTTTTCCAGAGGCCGTGGGCCTCGTCATCCGTGTGATAGACGGTGACCAGAAGACGGTTGCGATCGATGCCGAATTCCTTGGTGATCAGGTTCCAGGCGAGCTCGATCGCCCGTTCCTTGAAGTAATCGCCGAAAGAGAAGTTGCCGAGCATCTCGAAGAAGGTGTGGTGGCGGGCGGTATAACCGACATTGTCGAGGTCATTGTGCTTGCCGCCGGCGCGCACGCATTTCTGCGCGGTTGCAGCCGTCGTATAGGGGCGCTGTTCGAGACCGGTAAAGACGTTCTTGAACTGCACCATGCCGGCATTGGTGAACATCAGCGTCGGGTCGTTGCGCGGCACCAGCGGGCTGGAGGAAACGACCTCGTGACCGTTCGTCTTGAAGTAATCGAGAAAAGTCGACCGGATGTCGTTTACACCGCTCATGTCACGCCCTTCATTCAGGCCGGGAAGCCGGCCAATTTGCAAAATCAATGGCTTTTATCGCCCGGCTCACTTGCTGTCCAGCAGTCGAAACGAAAACCGGCCGCGCTTCGGGAGAAACGCGGCCGGTTCGAAGAAACCTCAAGGATGAGGCGATTAGATATCGTCGGCACCGTCGCCGTCATTGGCGTCAGGACCACCATTCTGCAGGAAGCGCTCGGCGATCAGACCGGCATTCTGGCGAAGCGCCATCTCGATTTCCTGGGCAACGGCGGGATTGTCGCGCAGGAAGAGCTTGGCGTTTTCACGGCCCTGGCCGAGACGCTGGCTGTTGTAGGAGAACCAGGCCCCCGACTTTTCGACGATGCCGGCCTTGACGCCGAGGTCAATCAGTTCGCCCGTCTTCGAGACGCCTTCGCCATACATGATGTCGAATTCGACCTGCTTGAAAGGAGGCGCCATCTTGTTTTTGACGACCTTGACGCGGGTCTGGTTGCCGACGACCTCTTCGCGATCCTTGACCGCGCCGATGCGGCGGATGTCGAGGCGGACCGAGGCATAGAACTTCAGCGCGTTACCACCGGTCGTCGTTTCCGGCGAACCGAACATCACGCCGATCTTCATGCGGATCTGGTTGATGAAGATGACCATGGTCTTGGAGCGCGAGATCGACGCGGTCAGCTTGCGCAGCGCCTGGCTCATCAGACGGGCCTGCATGCCCGGCAGGCTGTCGCCCATTTCACCTTCGATTTCCGCACGCGGGGTCAGCGCTGCAACCGAGTCCACGACGAGAACGTCGATGGCACCGGAGCGCACCAGCGTATCGGTGATTTCGAGCGCCTGTTCACCGGTGTCCGGCTGGGAGATCAGGAGGTTCTGCAGATCGACGCCCAGCTTGCGGGCATAGACCGGATCAAGCGCGTGTTCGGCGTCGACGAAGGCGCAGATGCCGCCCTTTTTCTGGGCTTCCGCAATGGTCTGCAGGGCGAGCGTCGTCTTACCCGAGCTTTCCGGACCATAAACTTCAATGATGCGCCCCTTCGGCAGGCCGCCAATGCCGAGCGCGATGTCGAGGCTGAGCGACCCCGTCGAGACCGTCTCGACTTCGACCACGCTCTCGTTCGCGCCGAGCTTCATGATCGAGCCCTTGCCGAACGAGCGTTCGATCTGCGAGAGCGCCGCTTCCAATGCCTTGCTTTTATCCACCGATTTGTCCTCTACAAGCCGCAAAGAATTCTGTGCCATTTGATCCACCTTTAGGTTATTGAGGCCGCATAGGCAATGAAGCCGCCGATGGGGAATATGTACTCTTTTTGTTCTCATTTTGCAAGAGCAATCGAAGCGATTGATTTTCAATGGCTTCCGGCAGCATGTTCGAAATTCGTTCCACCCGTTCCGCATGGTGGCAACCCGGCGGGCCAGATTGGCATCCACTGGCTTGATCACGGGCTTTCGATTCGGTTCCAGACTGCCGCGGAGGCGAGAACATGACCATCGAAATCCTGGCCATCGGTGGCGCGCATATCGACCGTCGCGGGCGCCTGTTCGGGGAGACGAAACCTGGCGCCAGCAATCCCGGCCAATGGTTCGAAGAAGCAGGCGGCGGCGTCTTCAATGCCGCGTGCAATCTCTCCCGGCTGGGTCGCGCAGTCAGGCTGATCGCGCCACGCGGCGGTGATGCGGCAGGCCAGATGGTCGCCGATGCCGCCGAGCGTGCGGGCCTCGATGACCAGCCGGTGATGTTCCTCGATCGGGCCACGCCGAGTTATACGGCGATCCTGGAGCGCGACGGCAATCTCGTCATCGCTCTGGCCGACATGGCCCTTTACGACGCCTTCACCGCCCGGCGCCTCAAGGCACGCTCCCTGCGCGACAGCCTCGCCGCGGCAAAACATGTGCTGGCCGACGCCAATCTGGCGGCAGAGACGCTGGCCGCACTCGCGGCAAGCTGCCAGGCGTCGGGATGCGCCCTGTCGGCCATCGCAATCTCGCCGGCCAAGGTGGTGAAGCTGAGCCGCGCCCTTTCGAACCTCACGCATCTCTTCATGAACGGCGCCGAGGCGGAAGCGATCGCCGGCACAAGGCCGGACCACGCCGAAGACTGGCCCGCCCTGCTGCGCGCCAAGGGCCTTCAGGGCGGCACGGTCACCAGTGGCAGCGGCCCGACGGTCGCCTTCGGCCCGGGGGGCGTGGCGCTCATAGAACCGATGGCACTCGACACCATCGCCGACGTGACCGGTGCTGGCGACGCGTTTGCGGCCGGCTTCCTGCATGCCAGGCTGAAGGGCGCGGATCTTGGCGAAGCCCTGCGTCATGGCACGGCAAGCGCCGCAATCACCCTCGCCTCACCCCATGCAACCGATGAAAATCTCTCTGAGGAACGGCTCGCACGTCAGTTGGCTCTTGTCCCGCCGGCCCGTTTCCTGTCATGAGAGCCTGAATTTCTAGCGGAAGATCCCCCATGACCCGTTCCATCTCCCCCCTCCTCCCCATCACCTATTCGAGCGAAGTCAGCGCCGCCAAGCAGCGTGGCGCTCCAATCGTCGCGCTCGAATCGACCATCATCACCCATGGCATGCCCTATCCCGGCAACCTGCAGATGGCCCGCAGCGTCGAGGACATCATCCGCCAGCAGGGTGCCGTGCCTGCGACCATTGCCGTCATCAAGGGCGTGCTGCACATCGGTCTCGAACCGGCCGAACTCGAAGAACTGGCGCAGATGGAGCACGTGATGAAGCTCTCGCGCGCCGACCTCGCCTTCGCGATCGCCGAACGCCGCAACGGCGCCACCACGGTTGCCGCCACGATGATCGCCGCCTATCGCGCCGGCATCCATGTGTTTGCGACAGGCGGCATCGGCGGCGTGCACCGCGGCGCGGAAGAGAGCTTCGATATCTCGGCCGATCTTGAAGAGCTGGCCCGCACTGCCGTCATCGTCGTCTCCGCTGGCCCGAAGGCAATCCTCGACATCCCCAAGACTCTGGAGGTGCTGGAAACGCGCGGCGTTCCGGTCGTGACCTATGACAGCGAGGACTTCCCGGCCTTCTGGTCGCGCAGTTCGGGGCTGAAGAGCCTCCTCAACCTGCAGAGCCCGGCGGCCATCGCCAACTTCCAGAAGATGCGCGACCAGCTCGGCATCGATGGCGGCATGCTGATCGCCAATCCGGTTCCCGAAGCCGACGAGATCCCGCGCGAGGAGATGGAAATCTATATCAGCCGCGCGCTTGCCAATGCCGAACGCGACGAGATCGCCGGCAAGGCCGTGACGCCTTACCTGCTCGACAACATCTTCCACCTCACCGGTGGTCGCTCGTTGAAGACAAACATCGCCCTGGTCGAGAACAACGCCCGTCTGGCCGCCGAAATCGCGGTCGCGATGAACGGCTGATCCGCGAACAAGGCCTGAAACAAAGAACCCGCCGGAGCGATCCGGCGGGTTCTTTCGTTCTATGGCCTGACGGAGACAATGTCAGACTTCACCGTCCAGCATCTCGCGCACCGCAACGGCGAGCTGCTTCAGCGAAAAGGGTTTCGGCAGGAAGCCGAATTTGGCATCGGCCGGCAGGTTGCGGGCAAAGGCGTCCTCGGCATAACCGGAGACGAAGATGAACTTCAGGTCCGGATATTTCTTGCGCAATTCGGTGAGCAGGGTGGGGCCGTCCATTTCCGGCATGACGACGTCGGAGACGACGATATCGACCGCTCCATCGAGTTCGTCCATGATGTCGAGCGCCTCGACACCCGAACCGGCTTCGTGAACGGTATAGCCGCGCGTCTCGAGCATGCGCTTTCCGCCGCGCCGGACCGCCTCCTCGTCTTCGACAAGCAGAACGACGGCCGACTTGCCCGTCAGGTCTGGCGCATCCTGCGCCTCGGCCGTGGCAGCTGCCGGGGCGACCGTGATCGTGTCGCCACTGACGGAAGCCATGACCTGTCCTTCCGGAAGCGCCTGAACCTCCGGCACGTGACGCGGCAGGAAGATGCGGAAGGTCGTGCCTTTGCCCACCTCCGATTCCGGATAGATGTAGCCGCCCGACTGCTTGACGATGCCATAGACCATAGCAAGGCCGAGACCCGTGCCCTTGCCGACCTCCTTCGTGGTGAAGAAGGGCTCGAAGATCTTGTCCATGATTTCGGGCGCAATGCCGGTTCCGGTATCGGCGACTTCGACCAGCACCATGTCTTCGGACGGCAGACCGCGATAGCCGAAGGCACCGGCTTCCTCGGCATCGACGTTGCGGGTCGAGACGGTGATCGAGCCACCCTCGGGCATCGCATCGCGAGCATTGACGCAGAGATTGATCAGCACCTGCTCGAACTGCGAGAGGTCGGTTTTCACCGGCCAGAGATCCCGGCCATATTCGACGCGAAGCTTCACATTGGTGCCGGAGATCAGGCGGTCGACCAGCATGCGCAGATCACCGATGACATCGGTCAGGTTCAGCACGCTCGGCCGCATGGTCTGCTTGCGCGAGAAGGCGAGCAGCTGGCGCACGAGAACGGCGGCGCGGTTGGCATTGCGCTTGATCTCCATGAGATCGGCAAAGCTCGCATCCGAGGGGCGCGCCTGCAGAAGCAGGTGATCCGAAGAGAGAAGGATGGCCGTCAGCACGTTGTTGAAGTCGTGCGCGATACCGCCGGCCAGCGTGCCGACGGCGTTCATCTTCTGCGTCTGCGCCATCTGCGCTTCGAGCGCCTTCTGGTCGGTCACATCGACGGCATAGACGATGGCCGCCTCTTCCGGCGCCTCGTCGCTCTGATCGATGACGGCATTCACGTAGAAGCGGAAGTGTCTGACGTCATTGGTCGGGTGGCGACTGTCGATCGGCGGAATGTCGCCTTGGCGGTCCATCGCCGCCGCAAGCGCCTCGCGGAAACCTTCCCGCTCGTTCTCGTGCAGCACGACTTCGATCAACCCGTGACGCTCGATTTCGTCGCGCGAGATGATGTCGGCGAAGAGCTTCATGAAGGGCGCGTTGGTCCGCAGGATCCGGCCCTCGCCGTCGACGGAGGCAATGGCCATCGGCGTATTGTTGAAGAAGCGGGTGAAGCGCATGGAAGCGACCGAATCGGACTGGTCGCTCCCCTCGCCTTGGGCGCGCGACAGGACGATCGACCGGCTCTCGCCCGGCGCGCCGTCGCGAGCAGCCTTCACGCGATGCACCAGTCGAACCGGCAGGCTCTGGCCGTTAACGCGGCGCAGGTCGAGATCAAGCGTCTCGGTGCGCGCCTGCCCCGGTTCGGCCTGCACCGAATCGATCAGCGCCATGCCCTCGCCGGCCACAAGATCGGAAATCGTCATGGAGCCCGGATTGAACTGGGTGAGATCGACGCCGAGCCACTCCGCCAGTGTGGCATTCAGATAATAGATCTCGCCCTTGCGCCCGGCCGAGAAGAAGCCGGCCGGTGCATGGTCGAGATAATCGATTGCGTGCTGCAACTCCTTGAAGAACCGCTCCTGATCGTCGCGCTCGGCGGTGATGTCGGAGATCTGCCAGACATGCAGCGGCTTGCCGCGGCCTTCGCCCGGCAGAAGCCGCGCCTTCAGACGATACCAATGGGCACCGGAGCCGTTGGCCGTCTGGTTGCCGAGCGGCTTCAGCAGCCGAAACTCTTCATAGCTGTCGCGCCCTTCGCGCAACCCGTTGGTCAGGCGGTAAAGCGCCTCGCTCGATTCCCGGTAGCGGGAAAGCAGTGCCTCGAGCGTCTGGACCTCTGTCGCCTTACGGGCGCCCGTCATCTGGCCATAGGCGGCATTCGCAAAGACGATTCGGCCCTCGGCATCCGTGATCAGCGTGCCCTCGGGCTGGCTCGCGAGGAAGCGGCGGGCAAGCGTATCGCTGTTGGTCTGCGGCATTACTTCGACGAAACCGATGACCGCCGAGACGATGAAGAAGATGCCCATCATCGCCAGGATGCCGAGCACGCCGAGAACGATCTGGTTGTCGAGCTGATCCCGGAAGAAGATGAAGGCGACCGAGGCTGCGATCAGGACGAGCGCGAGCAGCAGGATACGCAGCGCCATGCCGACGCCACCGCGGCGATCGACCAGCGGGCCGTCTCCATCTCGATCAAACTGCTGTCGTGTCATGGATGCCTCATGCGTAAGCGCAAAACTGATCCGCCCTCGCGAGAATCGGCGCTGCCTTCTGTTTATCAATTTGCCTTGACAGCAAAAAGCAAAGAAAGGGCCAGATAGCCGCCGGAGGCCGCTCTCCCACAGGATTGCCGCATTCCTGGCCGAGCATTTGACGGATCGTGCGCCGCAGGCCGCGAATCCTTGCGTGTTGCAAGATTGCGGAAGGGGACGTCTTCTGACAGAAAGCCAGATAAAAGGAGCACGACAATGCTGGATGACCTGATCTCGGCCTATGGCGATCGTTTTCTCGTGGCGGCACTGGGTGTTAGCCTTGCCCTGCTTTGCCTGTTCATCGTGCTTTGGATCCTGCGCAACCGCGCGCCCTCGCCCTTCGTCCGCGGCGGACGTAATCGCCAGCCGCGTCTTCAGGTTCTGGATGCGGCAGCCGTCGACACCCGCCGACGTATCGTGCTGATCCGGCGCGACAATGTCGAACATCTTGTGATGATCGGCGGCCCGACCGATATCGTGATCGAGAGCGGCATCGGTGACGAGCGCGCCTATCTGAGTGCGCGGGCTGTCAATCCGCTGCCTCTGGAAGAGCAGTCCGAACTGCCGAAACCGGCGGAAGCCCTGGGACTCGCCACGACCGAACCGCCGGCAGCCCGGATCGCAGCACCGTCTCCGGCCGCAAGCATGCCAATCGACCTGCCCACAAGACGTCCGTCAGCCCCGCAAACGACGCGGGCGGAACCGGCACCGGTCCAGGCCCGTGCGGCGCAGGCGCCTGCACCGGCCGTCGAGCAGCGCCGCCCGCAAGCCGCGCCTGTTCGGCCGCAAGAGCCCACCGTCGACGCGCAACCCGCGCCGGCCGTTGCTCCCGTCGTGGCCTCTCCGATCGTCGCTGCCGTGGCCGCAGCCCCCGTTGCCACGGCGCCAACGCGCTCCGAACCGGAGATCACGCCGGCCGCCCCTCTCGAAGCGCCGAAGCCAGAACCTGTCGCACGCGTCACGCCTGCGTTTCCCCCGGCACCTGAAGCCCCGGTCACCCGCCCGACGGCAAGCCTGGAGCCCGTGATGGCCGCTGGGGTCAACACAAGCTTCGACCCGGTCCGCCAGGACACCGAAACGGCGCGCACGGAACCCGCTATTGAGCCGGCTGTGACGTCCGGGACTCCGCCGGTCGAGGTCTTCCGCATTGAGCCGGTCGAGCCGGTGATGGCGGAGGTGAAGCCTGAGCCTGTCTCCGAAATGCAGAGCCAGCGTCCGCCCATGCAGTCCGCCCCCGATCTGGGTCCGGCGATTGACGCGCCGGCCGCCGAAGATCTGCTGGAAGCCGCCCGCCAGCGTGTGTTGGTCTCATCACCGGCTCCAGTTCCGCCCCGTCCCTTCGACGCGCAGAAATTCGAGCCGCCGGCCGAGACCCGTCAGGCAGCACCGGATCCGCAACCGGTAGCCCGCGACATGAGCGATTTCGAGCGTGTCCTCGAAGAAGAGATGGCCCTGCATCTGGCATCCGATCCGACGCCGGCCCAGACGACGAGAGTGGAACTTCCGCAGATCCTGCCGGAGACCCGCGCCGACAGACCGCGTCTACCTGCGACGGCCATCCTGCCGGCAGCTCCGCCTTCGGACCAGCCGGCATCGCCTGCGGCACAGGCGGACAAGGAGCCCAATCTGCAGAACGAGATCGCGCGCATCTTTGGCGAGATGTCGGCCAGCCGAAATCCCTGAGCACCTGTCAGGGATCACCGGCCGCGCATGGCATAAACGAAAAAGACCCGCCGGTGGCGGGTCTAACAAATGTAGGACTGCGTCGAAGACATCGCGCCTTCACTCGTCGCGATAGACCTTCTCGCGACGCTCGTGACGCTCCTGCGCCTCGATCGACAGAGTTGCGATCGGGCGGGCGTCGAGACGCTTCAAGCCAATCGGCTCGCCGGTCTCCTCGCAGTAACCGTAGGTGCCGTCTTCGATGCGCTGCAGAGCGGCGTCGATCTTCGAGATCAGCTTGCGCTGACGGTCGCGGGCGCGAAGTTCGATGGCTCGGTCGGTTTCGGAGGAGGCCCGGTCGGCGAGATCGGGATGGTTGGCGCTTTCTTCGGCGAGGTGGTCGAGCGTCTCGCGCGCTTCTCGGAGGATATCGTTTTTCCAGGCAATGAGCTTGGCTCTGAAGTAAGCCCGCTGGTTCGCGTTCATGAACTCATCGTCTTCCGAGAGGACATAATTGCTAAGATTGATCTTCTCACTCAACGCGATTCTCCTGAAGAACATCTCAATGGGCGGGTGTATATCCTTTCAACGCAAGCGGTTCAAGCCTCAACAGTGTTTCAACGCCATTTTTAAATCTGTTACATTTTTCAGCTAAATTTCTATTTTTTAAGCATAATTTTCTTGAAGCCCGAGGCGCGATATACATGCGACCACCACGATAGGATGATGAGCGTCCCGCGCCGACACGGTTGACGGCATAGGCCTAGAACCGGTACTCCAAGGACAGCACGATCTTACGCGGAATGTCCAACGGATGACGCCCTCCATTCAGCTTCCCAAGCGCATCTATCTGCTGCGCCACGCGAACTCCGGTTGGGCCGAGCCAGGTGGCCGTGATTTTGATCGCAGCCTCTCCGACGCGGGCTTCGCGGAAGCCGAACTCCTGGCCGAAACCGCCGCCGACAAGAACTATCGTCCTGATCTCGTTGTCTGTTCTACGGCAAAACGCTGCCGCCAGACGGCCGATGCGATCGGTCGCGTCTTCTCGGGCCTCGTCGAGTTTCGCTATGTCGACGCGCTCTACAACGCCCCCGCCGACACCTATCTCGAGATCGCCAGTTCCACCCGGGGCGTCGATGCGCTGATGCTGGTCGGCCACAATCCGGCCATCGAGGAGGTCTTTGCCAGCCTCTGCGGAAACGATGTCATGGCGCGCACCGTCCCGGAAGGCTATCCGACCTCCGGTCTGGCGGTCATCGACGTCATGGGCGAAGAGGCCTACAGCCTGCGCGATTTCCTGGTGGGCTGACTGCGCGCCCACTGATGGCGCTGCCTCTTTTTTGCCCCCTCAGCCACGCCTATATGGGGATGGACACATCTTGAACCTCGTGCCGTAAACGCATGTGCACGGCATCGCCCAGCAGGACAGCCCCTTGCCGCCATCCCTCACCAGCCTGACCGACGAAGCAGCGATCACCTTAGACAATCTGGCCGATCGCGCCGCCAATCTGGTCAATCCGACCATCAGGCTCGGCGTCACCGGCCTGTCTCGTGCCGGCAAGACCGTCTTCATCTCGTCGCTGGTCCACAATCTGCTGCATGGGGGCCGGTTGCCCTTGTTCGAGCCGCTGCGCTCCGGCCGCATGACCGGCGCCACGCTCCAGGAACAGCCGGATGATGCGGTACCGCGATTCCAGTATGAGGACCACATCCGTGCCCTCGTCGATGAACGCATCTGGCCCGATTCGACCCGTGCGATTTCAGAACTACGGCTCACCATCGAATATCAGAGCGCCAGCACCTGGAGCCGCATGTTTTCGGCAGGCAGGCTCTCGATCGACATCGTTGACTATCCCGGCGAATGGCTGCTCGATCTGCCGCTCTTGGGCCAGGACTACCGCACCTTCTCCGACAATGCGACGAAGCTGGCACAAAGCGGCGTCCGCTCGGAACTCGCGCGGGAGTGGCTGGCGCTTGCCGCAACGATCGACACCGAAGCCCCGGCAGACGAGATGACCGCAAGGCGCCTTGCCGAAGCCTTCACCACCTATCTCCGGCTCTGCAAATCGGACGAGCGCTCGCTGTCGACGCTTCCGCCAGGACGTTTCCTGATGCCCGGCGATCTCGAGGGTTCACCCGCCCTCACCTTTGCTCCCTTGCCGGCATTGCCGGAAGGACGGGCACCCAAAGGGTCGCTCCGGGCGATGATGGAACGTCGCTTCGAGGCCTACAAATCGGTGGTCGTCAAACCGTTCTTCCGCGAACATTTCGCCCGTCTCGATCGTCAGATCGTGCTCGTGGACGCGCTGCAGGCCATCAATCGTGGTCCGGAAGCCGTACAGGATCTCGAACGCGCACTCGGCGACGTGCTCGCCTGCTTCCGCGCCGGATCCAACAACATCCTGACCTCACTGGTGCGTCGTCGCATCGACCGCGTTCTCGTCGCCGCAACCAAGGCGGACCACCTGCATCACGAGAGCCATGACCGGCTGGAGATACTCACCAGACGTCTGGTCAACCGCGCGATCAAGACGATCGGCATGAGCGGTGCCGGGATCGAGGTTATGGCGCTCGCCTCCGTGCGCGCCACGCGAGAGGCAAGCGTAAAGCAGGACGGCCACGACCTGCCGGTGATTGTCGGCACGCCGATGGCGGGCGAGCGAATCGGGAACGAGGTCTTCGACGGGAACCGCAAGACGGCGGTGTTTCCGGGTGACCTGCCGCAGGATCCGGAGGCCTATTTCCGTTCCGTCGATGAAGGCGATACCTCCGCGCTACTCCCGGACCTGAGCATCGTGCGCTTCCGCCCCCCGCAACTTGAAGAGAAACAGGGCCTCACGCTCTCCGTCCCCCATATCCGTCTCGACCGCGCGCTGCAGTTTTTGCTGGGAGACCGTCTCGCATGAAAAAACCGACTGTCCCTCCCATGGGCTCGTCCCGCCCGAATGCCAACGACACACAGCGGCGACCTGCAGCCTTCACAATTGATCCCGATCTTAAGCCTGCGGCACCCACGCAACCGTTGAACCGTGCGCCACGGAGCTTTGCCGGCGATGTTGCGATCGTTCCCGACGAACAGGATCCCTTCCTGGCTGCGGCGGTCGACGACATGCCGCCCCTGCCCATTGCCGAATCGCGCCGTCGGCGCTTCTCGTTTGCCAAACTCGCGACCGGTGCCTTCGGGATCCTGCTCTCCCTCGCCTTCGGCCTCTGGGTCGACCGGCTGATATCGGATCTTTTCGCACGCGCCGACTGGCTGGGCTACGCCGCGATCGCCGCACTCGCTGTCGGTGTGTTGGCCCTGGCCATCGCCGTCGGACGCGAACTCGTCGGCTTGTGGCGGCTGGATACGGTGCAGGATCTGAAGCTTGAAGCGGAAGCGGCGGCGGAAAGCGGCAAACGCGCCCGAGCGGCCGCCGTGGTGGCCAAGCTGACGGGCCTCGTCCGCCACCGTCCGGAAACCGCGAAGGGCCAAAAGTCGCTCGAGGCGGTCAAAGACGACATCATCGACGCGCCCCATCTGATCGAGCTTGCCGAAAGGGAGCTCCTGGCACCGCTCGACGTCAAGGCACGCGCACTTATCCTCAACGCGTCGAAGCGGGTCTCGGTTGTCACGGCGGTCAGCCCGCGCGCGGTGGTCGATCTGGCCTATGTGCTCTTCGAGGTCGTCCGCCTCGTGCGAGGCATGGCGGACCTCTATGGCGGCCGTCCGGGGTCCTTCGGCATGCTGCGGCTCCTGAAGGATGTTTTCGCACATCTGGCCGTCACCGGCTCAATTGCGATCGGCGATGGCCTCGCTCAACAGGTGCTCGGCCATGGCCTTGCAGCGCGTCTTTCGACCCGGCTGGGCGAAGGCGTGATCAATGGCCTGATGACGGCACGGATCGGCATTGCGGCCATGGATCTCTGCCGACCGCTGCCGTTTCGTGCCGCGAGAAGACCCGGCATCGGCGACTTCATCGGCGATCTCACGCCATCGATGTCAGGCAAGGACCGCGCGCGCGCGGAGTGAGGCAGACAAGCCACACCCGAGACACCAGTTACTTTTGCCGATTGTCGGACCCCGCATTTGAGGGTATTGGCAAGGATACATTAACCATTTTTCCGCTAGGGTTTCCGCGGGGTTTCTGGTTTCTCGTACCAAGGCAAATCGATGTTCTCTCGCTCCTCGACATTCGGCCGTTGCGCCGCCATCCTTGCTGTTGCCGCACTTCTGCCGGCCACGGTTGCTGATGCCGCTTCTCGCGACAAGCGCTTCTTCGAATCCGTCGCCGGCGTCTGGAAAGGCCCGGGCGAAATTGTTGCGGGCAAATACAAGGGCACCAAGTTCACCTGCAACCTGACAGGCCTGCCGGCCGAGGGCAAGGAAACCGGGCTCAAGCTCGACGGCACTTGCCGCGTTGGCGTCTTCAGCCAGCCGATGTCGGCTGTCATCTCGCAGTCCGGCGGCAGCTACAAGGGTCAGTTCCTGGATGGCGCAGACGGCAAGGGCCTCGACATCGTCTCGGGCAGCGTGACCGGCAATCGCGCCGTCATGGGCATCAACCGCGCCAAGCTCAACGGCGCCATGGTTGCACGCCTGGAAGAAGGCGATGCCATGAACATCACCATTTCGGTGAAGGTGGAAGATCGCATGATCCCCGTGATCGGATTGAAGCTCAATCGCCAGGCAACCGCCATGGCCGAGACCGCCGAAAACGACTGACCGCCGACAAGCCTTGCCGGGACGATTTTAGCCGCGCCACCAGGCGCGGTTTTCGTTTGCGACGGCGATACCCGTGCGATCGGCACGATCGAGCCAGCGCGCGACAGCCTCTCCCTTCACCACCAGAGACGGATCGATATCCGCCAGCGGCATCAGCACGAAGGCGCGCTCGGTCATGCGCGGATGCGGGACCTTGAGGTGCTCGGCATCGATCACCCGGTCGCCGAAGGTCAGAATGTCGATATCGATCGTGCGCGGGCCCCAGCGTTCGACGCGCACGCGCTTCATTGTCCGCTCGATCTCGAGACAAGCGGCGAGCAGTTCCTGCGGCTCCAACAGCGTCTCGACCGCCGCGCAGGCATTGTAAAAGTCGGCCTGATCAGTCTTGCCCCAGGGCGGCGTCCGGTAGAGACGCGACACGGAGGTGACCCGACAGTCGGCACGCTCGTCGAGGCGGCGCAAAGCCTCCGCCATGGCGGCCACCGGATCTCCGATATTGCCGCCGAGACCAAGCGTTGCCGCCAGCCAGGTTTTACTCTCTGAATTGTTCAACGCTCACCTGTACATGATCGAGAATGCCGGCGATCGGCGCGCTCGGCTTACGCACCGTGATCCGGCATCGCTGCATCTCGGGGAAGCGGTCCAGAAGGCCGCGGGCAATCGCCAGCGCAAGTGCCTCGATCAACTGTCGCCTGCTGCCGGTGACGATGTCGCGGATGACCTCGAAGGCGATACCGTAATGCACCGTGCCTTCGAGCGTATCCGTCTCGGCCGCATTGAGCGCATCCACATCGAATTCAGCGTCGACGAAGAACCGTTGGCCGAGAACGCCCTCCTCGGGGAAAACCCCGTGATGCGCAAAGAAGGCACAGTTCTTCAGCGTGATGGTGAAAACGCCGCTCATACGGGCAAATCCTTGTTTGCAGCAAGCCGCCGCTCTGCCGCGAGCATAGCATCGGCCATCACCAGGGCGTCGCGGTTGATCGCGACATTATGAACCCGGAAAACGGAAGCCCCCTTCAGGCGAAGGGCAACCGTGGTGGCCGCGGTCGCCGCGTCACGGTCGCGTGCGTCGCGGCCGGTGAGCGTTCCGAGAAACCGCTTGCGCGATGTACCGGCCAGAAGCGGGAGGCCGAAGCCATGCAGTTCCTCGAAACGCGCGATCAGGTCCATGTTCTCTTCCAGAGTTTCCTTGGCGAAACCGAAACCCGGATCGAGAACGATTGTTTCCCTGGACACGCCCGCACGCGCCGCGATCTCCAGCGAGAGCCCAAGGAAATGCCGCTGGTCGGCGATCGGATCCTCAAGTTTCTCTCGCCCGCGCCCGGTATGCATGATGCAGAGCCCTGCCCCCGTCGCAGCCGCGACATCGGCAATTTCGGGCTCGCGCTGCAGGCCATGCACATCATTGATGATATGCGCGCCGGCCTCAACGGCAGCCCTGGCGGTCGCAGCCCTGTAGGTATCGATGGAAATGAGTGCGTCGGTGTTCTCGCGCAATGCGTCAATCACCGGCAGCACGCGGGCCATTTCCTCGTCAGCACTGACTTCCGCGGCCCCTGGCCGCGTCGATTCGCCGCCGATATCCAGGATGACCGCTCCGTCTTGGGCGCAAGCCAGCGCATGAGCCACTGCCGTCTCGACACCGGCATGCAGCCCACCATCCGAAAAGGAATCGGGCGTGACATTGATGATCGCCATGATCGCACCATGCTCGGTCAGATCGAGGGAACGGCCATGCCCTACACGCCAAATTGTGCGTTCAACCATGGTCACGCGACCCTGTATCCTCTCGACGTATTTCGGCGAAGCTGCGATAGTGCAGATCGGGTTTGGCTATGCCCCAAGGGCGCGGCGAATACAACATTGCGGAAAAAAGAATGAAGCACTCCCGCCGTCTTCGGGCCGCCGTCACCTTGGCTGTCCTGATCGGCATCTCCCTGCCACCCTCGGCCAGTGCCGACGTGGTGGTTCGCAAGTCCATCAGCTATTTCCAGATTGGCGGGCGAACCGCAGCCGACATCGATGCGGAACTGTCACGCAAGGGTCCGTTCACCCAGGCGAGCGGCAATCGTCATCCCGGCGCCACCCAGATCCGCTTTGGCGGCGACATGACTTACACGAGACGCGGCAATCGCTGCGCCGTCGACGATGTCCGCGTTACCGTCGAGACCAAACTCATCCTCCCGCGCTGGAAGAACCGCAAGCGCGCGACGCAGGACATGGCCACTCTTTGGGATGCCCTCGCCTCCGACATCAAGCGTCACGAAGAACGTCATGCCGAAATCGCCCGCCAGCATGCGAAACTCCTGGAGCAACGCCTTCTGAAGCTGCGGCCGGAGCGGGACTGCGAAATCCTGCAGGAGCGCGTGGGAGAGGTCACGGAAGAGGTCACTGCGGCCCACGACGAGGCGCAGATGCGATTCGACAGGATCGAGGCGAAGAACTTTCAGGATCGCATGCTGCGGATCCTGCGATATCGCCGTGCATCCCAAGAAAACCAGTAGAATTCACCCCTAAATTACGAGGGTGAGTGTTGCCGCCATGCTGCGGCTTGCCCGAGCCTTGCGCCTCCGCCTGTGAATAACCGGCAATTTCTCGGCGTGGCTCTTGATACAAAACTGAAATATAAGTGTCATCGAATACGTTGATTAAGCGTAACCGATTTCCCCGTTCTCCCGGCGCGTCCTGGTGCCACAGGTGCTTCCTCCCTCGCCTGGTTGGCGATGCGCCCCCTTGCCCCGCTTTCGTCTGACGGAAGCGGGGCCTTTTTTCGCGGGTAGCGCTGACAGGAGATGTCAGCCCTGACGCTCGGGCACATGGACGACGAGGCCGTCCAGCGCCGCCGTCACCTTGATCTGACAGGAAAGACGCGACGTCGGCCGTACATCCACGGCAAAGTCGAGCATGTCTTCCTCCATCGGCGACGGCTGGCCGACCTTCTCGGTCCAGGCGTCGTCGACATAGACATGACAGGTGGCACAGGCGCAGGCGCCGCCGCATTCGGCATCGATCCCGGGGACCGAGTTGCGGACGGCATTTTCCATGACCGTGGAGCCATCGGCTGCCGCGATGTCGAAACGAGTGCCGTCGAATGCGATGATGCTGATATTTGCCATGAGTGCCTGTCCAGATGTCGCCTTGTGAAAACCGGCGAAGTCATCTCTTAAATCGGAAAGTCAGTCAACTCACGGCGAAGCGATCAGTGGATCGCATTCAAACAGCGTCGTTCAGCGGGCAAGCTTCAGGATGAAATGCTCAGCCTCGAGCACGGCCGCCGCAACGGAGGCGAGCGCATCGGCATTGGCGCCCTTGGTCTCGATCAGATCGGCGGCACCGGCAACCCGCAAAGCGCCGACCGCCATCGCGGCGTTGCGCAGACGATTGGCCGCAGCCTTGACCTCAACCTTGTTGCGCCCGGCGGAGATGGCGGTGAGGCATCCCCGCGCCTGGCGGGCAAACATCTGGAGGATCTCGATTTCGACCGCCTTGTCCCCCTTGGTCTGAGCCGCGAGGTGAACGAGATCGATCGGACGTTCCCGGGAGGGCGTCGGGCCAACGAGGTTGTCGGGCGCATCGAACGCGATATTGACTGCTGCTGCCATGCCACTCATCCTTGGTTTTCTTGTTTTTGGTGACCAGACTTTGCGGCGCGGCAATGGGCATCCCGTTAAAAACCCCGGGGATTGGGCCAAAAAGCTTTCGCTATGGTTAACGCGAATTAAACCCCGATACAGACTGGCTTTTCGGCCGAAACCTTGATTGAAATACTGTTAACAAGAGCAAGGGGCGCTGGACCCCGGGAACCGCGTTAATTGTATCGCATGGGCAAATGTGTCAGTACGATACGGTTGATTGGGCAAAACTGCGTGAAGTTTGCCCGAAAGCCAGTCGGTGCTAGAACTTCCGGCGGGAATGCCGGCGGCGAGCAGTCCGACTGCGAAAGAAGAGATTTCGTCTGGCGTGGCGACAGGCGGGACCTCAAGTGAACGGTAGGATCAGGACGGAGCCTGGCGATGAGCGGCATCGCTGTCTGCGTCCCCCTGCCGAGAGTAAGCGGTAACGAGGCGTAACCCTATGGCGAACAAGAAGACCGACTCGATTGACGAGAACGCGTTCCAGGCTCTCGAGGCGGCCCTGAGCATCGATTTCGAGGGCGAGGAGTCCGCCGCGCCTGCCAAGGCACGGTCCAAAATGCACGCCCCGGAGGCCCCTGTGTCAGATAGTATCCCGCGGTCTGCGTCCAAGAAGACGATCGAGCGCCGCTCTGCGCGCGCCGGCGAACTCAATCCCGAACCGGCACCCAAGGCGCCGGCCTTCGCGCCCGCCAATGACGGTTCGCGCCGCACGCCCAACGCGATCCTCAAGACGCTCGACGGCGCCTCGCTGACCTCAGCCCTCCGCAATGCCGGTATCGTGTCCGCGCTCTGGGTGCTCGGCGCACTCGGCCTCACCCAACTCCTTTACGGCAGCAGCATCTGGCAGGCCCCGTCCATCGCGGACATCGTCGCCACGCCGGGCGTCGTTGCCATTGTCGTCGGCACCTTCCTGCCGATCATGCTCTTCTTTGCTTTCGCCATCATGATGGCGCGTGCGCACGACCTGCGCAATGCCGCCCGCTCCATGGCCGAAGTGGCCCTTCGTCTCGCAGAGCCGGAAACCATCGCCTCTGAACGCATCATGACGGTCGGCCAGGCCGTCCGGCGCGAAGTTTCGGCGATGAACGAGGGCATCGAACGCACGATCGCTCGCGCCACCGAACTCGAAACGCTCGTCCATTCCGAAGTCACCGCGCTTGAGCGCAGCTATACCGACAACGAACTGCGCGTCCGTGGTCTCGTGCACGAACTGGGCGCCGAGCGTGATGCCATCGTCAATCACGCGGAGCGCATCCGGTCGTCGATCGTCGGTGCCCATGAACAGCTGAAGGAAGAGCTGTCGCTCGCGACCGAGGAAATTTCGGTTCGACTGCAGACGTCGGGCGAAGCTTTCGCCTCGATGATCGACACGCGCGCTGCGACGATCATGGAAAAGTCCGACGCGGCTGTGACCGCGCTTGGTTCGCTGCTCGCGCACAAGACCGAGACCATGGTGCAGACGCTGGCCGCATCGGGCATGTCGCTGTCCAACGAGTTCGACACCCAGCTGCAGTCACTGACCTCGACGCTGAGCCAGCGCGGTCGCGAACTGCTCGGTGAATTCGAGACCCGGGCCTCAACGCTCGATGCCAATACCGAGAAGCTGAACGCTGCTCTCAACGAGCGCGCCCGCCAGCTGAACGAAACCCTGGTCGAGCGGACCCGCGACATCGCGGAGACCCTCAAGGGCAGCGAAAGCTCGATCGCCTCGTCGCTCGACGACGTGCTTTCCCGCCTCAACAGCTCGCTCGACGAGCGTGGCCGCAGCTTCCGTCAGAGCCTTCAGGCGAGCGCCGACGACGCGATCGTCGATCTCGACCTGCGATCCGGCCTCTTCGAGGACCGCTTCCAGACGACGATCGGCCAGATCAATGCGACCTTCGACCAGCGCGTCGCCGAATTCGCCAGCGCATTCGACCAGCGTTCGGGATCGCTCGATTCGAAGCTCATGGAAAGCCTCGCCCGTATCAACGAGACCGTGAACGGCGGGACCGATTCGATCAGCGGCATCCTGAACTCCAGCATCGAACGCCTGGGCTCCACCCTGACCGACCAGTCGCTGGCGCTTGCGATGACCCTGAGCACGAGCCAGGAAATGCTGGATAGCTCGATGTCGGACCGCGCGCAGGAGATCGCGGACGCGATGTCTGCCCGCGCAGTCGCGCTGACCGAAAGCCTGGAAAGCGCCCAGAAGCGCATCGATCAAGTCATGGAGGAGCGCAGCGGCTCGCTCTACAACGCGCTCACCGACAACCAGTCGCGCTTCGAGCAGACGCTGTCGAGCCGCGCCGAGCACATCGTCAATGCACTGGAAGCCAACCAGGATCGTTTCGCCGAGACGCTCGACGTCAAGGCCCGCGGCATCGCGACCCTGGTCGAGGGTCAGAGCGAACAGCTGATCGACGCGCTCAACACCAAGAGCCTCGAACTCGACCTGACCCTGACCGCCCGTACCCAGGATCTCTCCGAGACGCTGAACGACAGCCAGCGCCGCATCGACGAGACGCTGAGCCAGCGCGCCTCCGCGATCATCGAGACGGTGGCCGATGCCGATCGTCGCATCGACGCAGCCTTTACCGAAAAGGCCGAGGCGATCCGCACGGCCTATGGCGACAACCAGGAGCGTCTCGAGCTCTCGCTTGCCAGCCACACCTCCTACCTCGCTTCGACGCTCGAAGATGCCAGTGGCGACATCGAGCGCACGCTCGGCCAGACGACCGGCCGCATCTCGGAGACTCTTGCCTCCGGCATTGGCGAGTTGGAAAACAAGCTCGGCAGCAGCGAACGGAACCTCGGCGAGATTCTGACCTCCGCATCCGGCGCGATCGCCCAGACGCTGGACGACAATGCAACTCGCATCGCCGAAACGCTGACCTCGGGTGTCGGTGATATCGACGGACGTATTGCCGAAACAGGCGCGAACCTCCGCGCAAGCCTCGAAGCAGCCTCCGGCGCCTTGGCCACGACGCTTGGCGAGAACACCGACCGGATCGCGCAGACGATCGAGCAGGGCGTCGAGGCGATCGACGGTCGTCTTGTCGACACGCATGAACGCATCCGCGCCACCCTCGACGACCGCACACAGGCGATCTCGCTGACGCTCAACGACGCCCGCAGCACGCTCGAGACGAGCCTCGGCGAGCACGCCACGTCGATTGGCGCCTCGATTGCCGCCAGCGCCGGCATGCTCGAAATGAGCCTGGAAGATCACGAGGAAAACCTGCGCAAGGCCATCGACGACTCAAGCCGCGCCTTGGACGAGCGTCTGCGCGGCACGGCCGGTGCCCTCACCGACCAGATCCGCGAGGCGGCCGAAGACATCACCCGCTCGGCACAGGGCTTCTCGGGCACCGTCGAACAGTCGGTCACCGGCATGGCCAGCCGCCTCGACGAGACGAGCACCCGGATCGAACAGAGCCTCGGCACGCTTGAAGACCGCCTGCGCAACGGCCTCGACGGTGTCGACGCCCGCGTCAACGATGCTGGCGAGAAGTTCGCCGCACGCCTCGACGAAAAGGTCTCCACGATCGAGCGCGTCGGCAACGAAGCCTCGATGCGCGTCGCCCAGGCTCTCGACGAAGGCACGAACCGCGTCGCGGAAACCTTCGACACCCGCACGCCTGTCATCGAAGAGCGTCTGGCGACCATGGACCGCGCACTCAACATCGGTCTTGAAAACGTCAACCGCACGATCGAAGGCAAGGCCGCCGGCCTTGCAACGGCTCTGCGCAGTGCCGTCACCGACGCCGCCCGCGATCTGGATGCCGAAGCCCAGCGCTCGGTCGATCGCCTGACCGCCACCACCTCGCAGTTTGCCGAGCAGATCGGTGAGCGCAGCGCCGAGCTGAACCGGACGGTCGAGGAGCGGTCCGAGGAACTGGCAAAGCGCATCACGGATACGCAGAACCGCCTCGCGGGCCAGGCTGCGACGATCGCCGAAACCTTCTCCCAAGCCGGCGATGTCATCAGCAACAAGGTTTCGCAAGCCGAAGCCCTGGTCAGCGCGCAGGTCGCGAACCTCTCCGGCACGCTCGGCGAAGTCAGCACGACGCTCGAGCAGCGCGCAGCCGCGATCCGTGAAGCAATCTCCGGCAATACGCGGGAACTTGCCGATGCCATGAACGAGGCAGAAAAGGCACTCGAGGCCCGCGGCAACTCCATCCGCGATGCGATCTCCGGAAACACCCAGGAACTCGCGACCACGATGAACGCGGTGGAGAAGGCGCTCGAAGCGCGTGGCAACTCCATCCGCTCGGTTCTCGACGATCGTACCCGCGAGCTCAACTCCATGCTCTCGACGCGCTCGGCAGAACTGTCACGCCTGATCGATGAAAAGGCCATCCCGGTCGTGGCATCCTATGCCGAAACGGGCCGCGCCGCCGCCGAGCAGATCGCAGCCGCCGCAGAGCAGAGTGCAGAACGCCTGCGCAGCGAAAATGCTGCTCTGGTCGATGCCATCAGCCAGCGCACCGACCGCGCCGTCTCGACCCTCAGCACCGCCGAACAGAACCTCGTGGCAAGCGCCTCGCAGCTCATCGAGCGTCTGGGCGACAGCAATGCCGGCCTGTCTTCGATGATCGATCAGGCCGTTCAGAGCATCGGCTCACTCGACAGCCGCCTCGGCGCGACCGCCAACCGCTTCAACGAGACGGCGACCCAGGCGACCGACATGCTGTCGACCTCCAACCGCCTGCTCGACGACAAGCTCGGCCGCCTGACCGCGGTTTCCGGCGAAACGCTGCAGCAGGTCTCCTCGATCGTCAGCCGCTTCGGCGACCATACGCAGGTTCTGGGCAAGGCATCGGAGCTTCTCTCGGCGGCCCAGTCGAACCTCGTCGGCACGCTGGAAGAGCGTCAGCAGGCCCTGCGCGACCTATCGATCGGCCTCGTCAAGCGTTCGGAAGAAATCGAAACGACGATGCAGTCGCTCGGCAAGATGGTCGAGACGGCGTTCGATCGCGCCGAGCAGCGTTCGGGCCAGATGGCTGGCAATCTGCGCCAGAGCGTGCAGGCCTCCTTCACCGATATCGGCCAGATCCTCGGCGAGACCGAAAAGCGGGCGCAGTCGACAGCCGCCAGCATGCGCGACAGCGTCCAGGCATCGTTCTCCGATGTTGGACAGATGCTCGGCGAGACCGAGAAGAAGGCGCAGATCACCGCGGCCAATATGCGCAACGCCCTTCTCTCCGCCGAACAGGAAGCCCAGCAGTCGATCGACAAGACGCTGAGCGAGGCGGAGAAGCGTTCGGGCGAACTCGCAAACCGCCTGCGCGGTGGTCTCGCGGTCTCCCTCAACGACATCGACCACCTCCTCGGCGAGGCAGGCCGCAAGTCGGAAGGTGCTGCCGCAGCCCTGCGCCAGGCCATGCAGGAAGCCGTCAACGAGGCGGTTGCCCGCTTCACCGGCGCAACGGACGAGATCCGCCGCTCGGCCGTCGACATCCGTAAGGAGCTCGACCTGACGCGCAACGAATTGAAGCGCGGCGCCTTCGACCTGCCCGAGGAAGCCAAGGAAAGCGCGGCCCAGATGCGCCGCGCCGTCGCCGAGCAGATCAAGGCCCTGCAGGACATTTCCCAGCTCGTCGGCCGCACCAGCCAGACGCTGGAGATCTCGGAACCCGTGGCGCGTCGTCTCGCGGAAGCCCAGCCTGAACCGGTCCGCCGTCCGGCAGCTGCTCCGCAGCCGGCCCGTCAGACCGAAAGCCTCGGCCTGCGTGGCAGCCTGGGTGCGACCGAGCCCTACACGCAGTCGACCGCAGCCACCACGCGTGCAGAAGGCGGCGGCTGGATCAGCGACTTGCTCCGTGGCGCCTCCCGTGAGGAACCCGCGGAAGCCCCTGCCCCGGCACGCCCGGCCCCGGCACCCCAGCGCCCGGTCGCCGAAAGCCAGCCCGCCCGTCAAGGTGACACGCGCAATCCGCGTCACATGGTCGAATCGCTGAACTCGCTTTCGGTCGACATCGCCCGCGCCATCGACCACGACGCCTCGGTCGATCTGTGGCGCCGCTACCAGCGCGGCGAACGCGACATCTTCACGCGCCGCCTCTACACGCTGAAGGGCCAGCAGACCTTCGACGAGATCAAGCGCAAGTATGACCGCGAGCCGGAATTCCGCGTCGCAGTCGACCGCTACATCGCCGATTTCGAGAAGCTGCTGGCAGATGTCGCCCGCACCGATCGCGACAAGTCGATCACCCAGTCCTACCTGACCTCGGACACGGGCAAGGTGTACACCATGCTCGCCCACGCCGCCGGTCGCTTCAGCTAAGAAACAAAAAGAGAGCCGGGCAGCCGGCTCTCTCGCTTCACAAAGAAAACCCCGGACCGCATCGGCGCTCCGGGGTTTTTCATGTGCTGATTGCCTGGGTCGGCAGGTGTCACATGGACTGAAGCGTCCAGCCGACGATATCCGCCGTCACGCGGGCAAAGGCCCGATCCAGTGCAGCAACATAGGCGGCGTTGTCGGTTCCCGAAGACGGGACTTCGGCACGGAACACCCGTTGCGCCCTGACCGTGCCATTGCGGTCGTTGAGCAACTTGGCTGAGATCTCGACGACGCCACGGTCGGCACCTTCGGCGGAAATCTCGAATGCGCGAACGTCGGTGATGAGCTGGTAGTCGATCGCCAGGCCCTGGCCCGGCTTGCCAACGCCACCAAGGCGATTGGTGTTCTCGAAGGCTTCGACCAGCTTGGACTGGACGACGCGCGTCAGGCGGTCGCTCCACTGCGACTGTGACAGATACTGGATTTCGGCGCCCGAGACGCGCACGAGGATCTGCTCGCTGTCGAGCGCCTTCAATGCCGAGGGATCGGCAACCAGCAGCTGCCGGTTACGGGCGCTGGCAGGTGTCGCGATCTCGCTGACGGAGGCCGTCAGGTCGAAGGTGTCGTTGACCGCCTTCGAGCCGCAGGCGGCAAGCCCGAGCCCGAGTGCCGGAACGAGCGCGGTCACCGAAAGCAACCGGCGCAACCGCATCACGGAAAACTCGCTCGCCCCGTTCCTGTCCATTCTGTCGTCCTTTCGGGATGTTCTCGTCATCGGCGCGTCCGTCCGTCGAATTCCTTCACGGTGTCGCCACCGAAGAGAAGGCGCTGCGGGTCGTCGTCGAAATTGGTGATCGCGTCGTTCAGGCCGCGCACGGTGTTGCGCGTGTCGTTGACCAGCGTCTGAATGTCACGCAGTCCGGTCGACGAGAAGCGCTGCAGATTTTCGGCGATCGGCCCGATGCGCGCATTGAGGTTCTCGGCGGCAAGGCGGATCGACTCGAGCGTCCGGCGCGCTTGTGCGCTAAGCGAATCCGCTTCACCCGAACCGAGGAAACTGTCCACCTTGCGCAGGATCCCGTCGACCTGTGTCGACGCGTTGTTCAGACGATTGGCAAGCTGCGTGAAGTCGTCGATCGCGCGATCGATATCGTCCTTGCGGCCCGTGATGCTGTTCGACAAGTCGCGGAAGCCGGCAATGGCCTCGCGCGCATCGGCCGAGGCAACGGAGACGTCGTCGACCACGCGACCGATCTTCTGGCTGTCCACCGCATCGATCAGACGGGAGACCTTCTGGAGCGTCTGGTCGGCATTGTTGCCGAAGCGCTGGAAGGTGTCGGCAGTCTCGCGGAAGCTGTCGATCGCCGGCCCGATGCGGTTCGAGGCCTCGGCAAAGCTTGCGGTCGCCCGTTCGGTGTTGGCGAGGATCTGGTCGATCTTGTCGGAATTCAACGACCTGAACAGGTCTTCCGCAGCAGAGAGCGTGGAATCGAGACGGCCCGACAGACCGGCGACGGAGTCCGACAGCGCGCTCACGCTCTGGAGAAACTGGTCGATGCCGGCCGCATTGTCGGCCAGCGATTTCGAGAATGTCTCGGCATTGCGCACCGTGTTGGTGAGCGGCCCGCGCGCATCGGCGATGAAGCCCTGCAATTCCGCGACCGCGCCATCGGCACGCTGCAGGATCCGGTCGGCCGTCGACAGAAGATTGGTCACGCTGGACTGTTCGGCCGTAAGGATCGCCGGTTCGCCTGTGTCAAGCGCCCGCTGAAGAATGGCGTCGCCCGAACCCGGACCGCCACCCGAAAGCTCGACATAGGCGGCGCCCGTCAGACCCTGGATCTCGAGCACGGCCTTCGTCCCAGACGTGACAGGCGCATCGGCGCGCACCTCGGTAAAGGCGACGGAGAAGTTCGGATCCTCGTTATCGATATAGAGATTGCGGACCGATCCGACGGAAATGCCGTTGAAGCGCACCGGAGAACCGATGCTCAGACCATTGGCCGAGCCCGGAATACGGATGGCGAGCGGCGCCATCTCGCCGCCGCGTCCATATTCCGCCATCCAATAGACGAAACCAAAGGCGGCCCCGATGACCATCATCGTGAAGAATCCGACTATGGCGTAATTGGCTTTGGTTTCCATGGCTCACTCTACCGGATGTCCGGCGGAAGACTCCGCCCGGGGAATGGAACGGGCACGTTTGCCCCTGAAATAGGATTGCACCCACGCATCATCGAAGGCGAGCATGTCGTCCAGCGTCCCCTCGACCAGAACCTTCTTCTGTCCGAGAACCGCGATACGGTCGCAGACGGAGAACAGGCTGTCGAGATCGTGGGTCACCATATAGACCGTCAATCCAAGGGTATCGCGCAGCTGCGCAATCAAATCATCGAATTCGGCGGCACCGATTGGATCGAGACCGGAGGTTGGCTCGTCGAGGAAGACGAGATCCGGATCGAGCGCCAGCGCACGCGCCAGAGCCGCGCGCTTGATCATGCCGCCCGAGAGTTCCGAGGGATATTTGTCTGCGGCATCAGGCTTCAGACCGACGAGGTCGATCTTCAGATAGGCGAGTTCGTCCATCAGCCATTGCGGCAGGTCCAGGTATTCGCGCATCGGCAGCTGGATATTCTCCTTCACGGTCAATGCCGAAAATAGGGCGCCGTGCTGGAAAAGAACCCCCAGGCGTGTGTCGAGCGTCATGCGCTGTGCATCATCCACCGCATCGTAATCCGCACCGAGGATCTCGATCTTGCCGGAACGCCGTGGGAGAAGCCTCAGAACCGTGCGCATCAGCACCGACTTGCCGGCACCGGAGGCGCCCACGAAGCCGAGAATTTCGCCGCGATAGATATCGAGGTTCAACTTGTCGAGGACGATCTTGTCGCCAAAGCCGACGGTCAGATCCTGGACCGACAGGATGATCTCGCGCTCTTCGGAAGGTCTTTCGTTCACCGGGCCCTCCTCAGAAATCGATGGCTGCGTAGAACATGGCAAACAGCCCGTCCACGAGGATGACGACAAAGATCGACTTCACCACGGATGCCGTGACATGGCGACCGAGCGATTCGGCACTGCCGCCCACCTTCATGCCTTCGACAGCGGCGATGATGCCGATGATCAGCGCCATGAACGGCGCCTTGATCATGCCGGTGGCCAGCGTCGAATAATCGACGGCTTCGTGCAGGCGGGTGATGAAGACGTCGAAGGTGATACCGGAATAGCCCCAGGCGACCACTGCAGCGCCGTAAAGGGCCGCAAAGTTCGCGACGATGGTCAGCAGGGGCAGCGCGATCGTCAGCGCCACCAGCCGCGGAAAGACCAGGACACCGATCGGGTTGAGCCCAATCACCTTGAGCGCGTCGATTTCTTCACGCATCTTCATCGAGCCGATCTCGGCCGTGATCGCACTGCCGGAGCGCCCCGCGATCATGATGGCGGTCAAGAGCACGCCGATTTCGCGCAACTGCAGAATGCCGACGAGATCGACGACAAAGACCTCGGCGCCGAAATAGCGCAGCTGGAATGCCCCCTGCTGCGCGATGATCGCGCCGATCAGGAAAGACATGAGCGTGATGATCGGGACAGCCCGGACGCCCATATGGTCGAGCTGATTAACGACGGAAGCAGGCGAGACCCCTGCCCCACGGCCGAGCTTGGTCTGGGCGCCGCGAACGGCAGAGCCCAGAACGAACATCATCGCGACGATGTCGCCCCAGAGGCTTAGGGTGACTTTTCCGACGGGTTCGAAGACGCGCTCGAACCGGGTGCGGTGATCGACCGGCTTTTCAGGCGCCGTGACATGTTCGGGAAGCGCCTCGATCAATTCGCGCATGCCGGCAGTACCGCCGACGATTTCGACGGAACCTCCCCGCTCGCGCTGCTCCGTGACGAAGCGACGGATGAGCCAGGCACCGGCCGTGTCCATGCCGGTCACGCCGCTGAGGTCGATCGTCTCGTGCCCGGAACCGCCGGCATCCACCAGTGGCCCGGCGGACTTGATCATCGCGCTCAGGGAGTTGTTTTTCCAGCGACCGGCAAGGCGGATCAGCCGACCGTTGCCGCCCGGCTGTTCCTCGATGTCAATGCGGGCATTTTCTGGCTCAACCGAACTCAAGGTGGCGACAACTTCCAAATTCGCGCCGGGGGATCCGGTTGCGCAAATCACGTGACAGATGGCTGCACACTATAACCATCGCCGCCCGCGAAGAAATCCTTTGCAAACCGTTAATTGCGTTTTCCAATCCGATTGCAGGCGGCCATGACCGCTTTGCAACAGGCAGCGTCGTCAGGCGGCGCGGATACCGTCGTCCTGAGCGGCTTCCGGCATTGGCTTGGGCAACAGGATCGGCACGAGTTTGCCTGCCCGTTTGCCGGCCGGCACTTCGCTGATCTTGTGGCCCCAGGAGATCAATTCCAGGCGACCGTCCGGGTGCTCGGCAATTGCCGTGCAGCTTTCGACCCAGTCACCGGTGTTGACGTAATGGATGCCGTCGATGTCTTCCATGACCGCATGGTGGATATGGCCACAGATGACGCCATCCACCTCGGCGCGACGCGCCTCGTCCGCCACGACCCGCTGGAACTCGCCGATGAAATTCACCGCGTGCTTCACCTGCAACTTGGCCCAGGCCGAGAAGGACCAGTAGGGCATGCCGAGACGACGGCGGATGGCCGCGAGCATCACGTTGATGGCAATGGCGGTGTCATAGGCCCAGTCGCCGAGATAGGCGAGCAGGCGTGCATTGCGGACCACGACGTCGAACTCGTCGCCATGCAGCACGAGGTATTTCTTCCCGTCCGCCATCTCGTGCACGATGCGCTGGGCAACTTCGATGCCGCCGAAATGAATGCCGGGGAAGTCCCGCATGAACTCGTCGTGGTTGCCGGGGATATAGATGATCTTCGTCCCTTTGCGCGCCTTGCGCAGGAGCTTCTGGACCACATCGTTGCACTGCTGCGGCCAGTACCAGCTGCGCTTCAGGCGCCAGCCATCGACGATATCGCCCACAAGGATGATGGTATCCGCCTCATGGGTACGCAGGAAATCGAGAAGGAAGTCCGTCTTCGCGGCCTTCGATCCGAGATGCACATCCGAGATGAACAGGGTCCTGAAATGGCGTGTTTCGCTGGCTTCTTCCACGGCACGGTCCTCTTCGCTGTCTGGACAGCGCTTAATCAGACTCGTGTTGCAGGAAGATGACATCGCCGTGATCGATTGTTCCACCGGGCCCTGGCCTCCGCCAGTCCGACCACACGCTGCTGGGCATAGCCGGAACTAAAGTCTACCACTCCCGATCAATTCGTGTATGACGGGCAGACCAGATTTAAAGCCCAGAAACTGCCGGTGGACCGATGAATTCCCAGGACAAGAACAAGCCGCAAGCTGCGAACCCGACCGCTGATCTCGACGAACAGGCTCTGTTCTACCATCGCTATCCCCGCCCCGGAAAACTGGAAATTCAGGCCACCAAGCCGCTCGGCAACCAGCGCGATCTGGCGCTGGCCTATTCGCCCGGCGTTGCCGCCCCGTGCCTCGCGATCAAGGATGATCCGGCCGCTGCCGATGATTACACCGCGCGCTCCAACCTCGTTGCGGTGATTTCGAACGGCACGGCCGTCCTTGGTCTCGGCAATATCGGCCCGCTTGCCTCCAAGCCGGTCATGGAAGGCAAGGCCGTCCTCTTCAAGAAATTCGCAGGCATCGACGTCTTCGACATCGAGATCGACTCGCCGACCGTCGACCAGATGGTCTCGACCATCTCGGCGCTCGAGCCGACATTCGGCGGTATCAACCTTGAGGACATCAAGGCGCCGGAATGCTTCCAGGTCGAGGACCAGCTTCGTGCCAAGATGAACATCCCGGTTTTCCATGACGACCAGCATGGAACAGCCATCATCGTCGCGGCCGCGATCCTGAACGGCCTGGAACTGGCCGGCAAGAGCATCGAGAACGTCAAGATCGTCGCCTCTGGCGCGGGCGCCGCAGCCCTTGCCTGCCTCAATCTTCTCGTCATCCTGGGTGCGAAGCGCGAGAATATCTGGGTGCACGACATCGAAGGCCTCGTCTACAAGGGCCGCAACGAGTTGATGGACCCGTGGAAGGAAGTCTACGCACAGCCATCTGACAAGCGCACGCTGTCCGAAAGCATCGATGACGCCGACGTCTTCCTTGGCCTTTCGGCCGCCGGCGTGCTGAAGCCGGAACTGCTGGCCCGCATGGCGCCGAAGCCACTGATCATGGCGCTCGCCAATCCGAAGCCGGAAATCATGCCGGAAGAAGCGCGCGCTGCGCGACCCGATGCGATGATCTGCACCGGCCGCTCGGACTTCCCCAACCAGGTCAACAACGTCCTCTGCTTCCCCTATATCTTCCGCGGCGCACTCGATTGCGGTGCAACGACCATCAATGAAGAGATGAAAATGGCGGCGGTACGCGCTATTGCAGCGCTCGCCCGCGAGGAAGTCTCGGAAGTCGCCGCCCGCGCCTATACGGGGGAAACACCGACCTTCGGCCCCGATTATCTGATCCCCTCGCCGTTTGATCCGCGCCTCATCCTGCGCATCGCACCGGCTGTTGCGAAGGCGGCCGCCGACAGCGGCGTTGCCCGCCGCCCGATCGCCGATTTCGACACCTATCTCGATCAGCTGAACCGCTTCGTCTTCCGCTCCGGCTTCGTGATGAAGCCAATCTTCGCCGCCGCCAAGACGGCTGCGAAGAAACGCGTCATCTTCGCCGAAGGGGAAGACGAGCGCGTGCTGCGCGCTGCCCAGGTTCTGCTCGAAGATGGCATCGGCGAACCGATCCTGATTGGCCGCCCGCAGATCATCGAGACGCGTCTCAAGCGCTACGGCCTGCGCATCCGGCCCGGCACGGACTTCCAGCTGGTGAATCCGGAAGACGATCCGCGTTACCGTGACTATGTCGACGACTACTTCGCACTCGTCGGCCGCGCCGGCATCAACCCGGAAGCCGCCCGCACGATCGTGCGCACGAACACGACGGTGATTGGAGCGCTGGCGGTCAAGCGCGGCGAAGCCGATGCCCTGATCTGTGGTGTCGAAGGCCGCTTTGACCGCCATGTCCGCGACGTCCGGCAGATCATCGGCAAGCGCTCGGGTGTGCGCGACTATTCCGGCTTGAGCCTGCTGATCTCGCAGCGCGGTGCCATCTTCTTCACCGACACCTTCGTGACCGATGACCCGAGTGCAGAAGAACTGGCCGAGATGACCATGCTCGCTGCCCAGGAAATCCGCCGCTTCGGAATCACGCCGAAGGCAGCCCTGCTGTCGCATTCGAATTTCGGCTCGCGTCCCTCGGCAAGCGCCTCGAAGATGCGTCACGCCTTGGAGATCATCCGCAAGAACGCCCCGGATCTCGAGGTCGACGGCGAAATGCAGGGTGGTTCGGCCCTGTCCGAAGTCCTGCGCAAGCGCGCCATGCCCGACAGCACGCTCACCGGCGAAGCCAATCTCCTAGTCTTCCCGAACCTCGATGCGGCGAATATCTCGCTCGGCATTGTCCGCACCATGATGGACGCCCTGCATGTCGGCCCGATCCTTCTAGGTGCTGCCATGCCAGCCCACGTGCTTTCGACCTCGGTGACCTCGCGTGGTGTTGTCAACATGGCAGCACTCGCCGTCGTCGAAGCCTCTCAGCCGGCCGGTTGATGCCATCAACCGCATGCGGCAGCCCGCTGCCGCATGCCGCTTGAGAAATGCCCTCTGGACAAGTCAAAGCTGCAACCGCGAGATTGTTACCCTTGAAATCTAGGGTAAGTGGCATGGCAGCAGCGGAGGCCTATTTCGATTTGCTGGATCTCTTGGACAGTCAGGAGATCCTTGATCCCCCGGCTTTTCTGTCCCTGATCCAGCACGCTTACGGCACCGGTCCGGTCACCTACCTTGAGGGTGACGTCATCGATGGGCGTCTGCAGGCCCGCAGCCTCCACTTCAGTCACAGGACCAATGCCAATGCCTTCCGCCGAAGCCTGCATCGAAAGGCGGCCGTTGAGCAGATCCTGCGTGTCCTTGTGGCCCTGGAGCCGATCGCTTTTTCCGGCTGGCAGAAGAGCAAAGACCACGATCAGCATCTCATCGGCTATCCCTTGCCGGGGCGGCACAGCTGCCTGCTTGTGGACCTCGGCTCCGTCCCCAGTGAGATCAGCGCGTGGCGGCGGGCCCATGATCGCGACCTTCTGAGCCTCGGAGCGAAGCTGAATGCCCGGCTGGCGAGCGCCGCTACGGACGGGCTGCAGAAGCGCATTCCCTCCACACCCCTCACCCGCCGGGAGCGGGAAACGCTGGCCTGGATTGCCGCGGGCAAGAGCTACTGGGAGACGGCTGTGATCCTCGGCATATCCGAGCGCACCATCCGGCATTTCATGGCCAACGCGCGCCAGAAGCTCGACGTGGTCACCAATGCGCAAGCCGTCGCAGAAGCGGTCTGGCGAGGGCTGATCCCGCGTCTTGCGGATACTCAGGCGTCCTGAAGTCAGCGCAAACGTACGACAATATCATAGATTGCATATCGCAAAATGGTCGCTACCGCCAGTTTAACAAGATGATGCTGCACGCCATCCTTCCTGCTTCGGTCTGCAAGAAGGAGCAAGGCATGATCAGGATCATCAACGGCGCGCGTCGAAACCAGTTTCCCTCCGACATCGACGCCATGCATAGGCTGCGCAAGCGGGTCTTCCATGACCTCTTGGGCTGGGAGGTTCAGGTCCAGGAAGCCTGGGAAATCGACGACTACGACCGCGCCAACCCGCTCTATGTCCTCTCCTATGACGAGAAGGGAAAACTTCGCGGCTCGCTGCGCCTTCTTCCGACGCTCGGCCCGAACATGCTCGACGACACCTTTCCGATCCTGCTCGGTGATGGCCCGGAGATCCGCAGCGCAGCAGTCTGGGAGTCGAGCCGCTTCTGCATCGATCCGGAGATTTCCCAGGACCGGGCGCGCAACCAGGTGACGATCGCTGCGGCCGAACTGATGTGCGGGGTCGGCGAACTCGGCCTCGCTTCCGGCCTCAGCCATATCGTGACAGTGACCGATGTCTTTCTGGAGCGAATGTTCAAGCGCATGGGCTGCCCGGGCAGCCGCATCGGCGAGCCGAAACGCATCGGCGTCGTCCAGGCGGTCGCCGTTTCCTGGGAGGTCTCCCATGAGCTTCTGGATCGCATGAAGGCCGTGGCCGCGATTGACGGCAGCGTGCTGGAAGAAGAGATGACGCTCGCCACCGCGCGCGCAGCGTGACGGCATCTCGGGCGGATGCGGCCCATGTCGCATCCGCCACGTCATCCGTCATTTCGTTTTGATCTACATTCGGATATCCTGCGATACGTCGGGGCCGTCATCTGCCCTGCAAATGCCAACTGGGATCCGGATGTGCCGAGCAGGATAGTCAGTTCCATCGCCATGATCCTCCTCATGGGCGGGGCCATGCCAACCGCCGCTGAGGCCTCGGCGCTTTGCGAGCGACTGCGCGATCGGCTGGTTCTGGTCGAGCAAGGCGGGCCTTCGCCCGAGATCAACAGTTATGCCAGCGCGATCGCCCAGCAGAATCTGGAGCTGCGCAAGGCACGCCAGGACCAGCGCCGCCTTCGCTGTCTTACCTCCTCCATCGTCCAGATCCGCCCTGATGGCGGCAATGACTGCGGAGATCTCGCCACCGCGATTTCACGCATGGAGGCAAACCGCGATATTCTGGCTGCACGCCTTGCCGATCTTCGCGAAAGCCGGGCCGCCGATGCAAGGGCCGCGCTGGTGACGGCACTCGAGGCCAATGGCTGCGGGCCCGACCAGGCGCCGCTACCAGAGGAAGCGCAGCGCATCCCATACCTCGACACTCTGGAGGAACCCTACAGGCCGGACCGCGCCGCCGAGGCTGCCTATTCCGATCCGCGCCCATCCTTCGGCATCCTGCCAAGCGGAAATGTCCGCACGCTGTGTGTCCGCACCTGCGACGGCGGCTTCTTTCCGATCTCGTCCCAGACCTCGGCCATGAATTTCGCCCGCGACGCCGCCCAGTGCGAGCAGATGTGCCCCGGCACACAGACCGAGCTCTTCTTCCACGCGCCCGAGCGCAGCGAGACGGTGGACATGGTTTCGGCCGTCACCGGCCAACCCTATCGCGACATGCCGAACGCCTTCCTCTACCGCAACCGCCGGACCGATGCGGATCCCGCCTGCAGCTGTAACCTGCAGCAGTATTATCAGCGCATGACGCCCAGACCGGCTGTCCCGGATTATCAGTCCTCGGTGCTCGATATGGCGCCGAAGTCGAAGCCAGTGCCAGCAGCACATCCTGCGGCGACCGAGCGCCCCCTGGACGAAGCAAGCCTCAATGTCCGGCGCGTGGGCCCCGCATTCCTGCCGTCGGACAAAGGCACGATCGACCTCAGGAACCCTGCGGCGCCTGGCCCCCAGCCGCTCCAGGAGTAACGGTGGCCTCCGGCGTCTCGCCCCAGCGGTCCTCGAAGATCAGGTCATCGAGTGAAAGCCGCTTCCGCCAACCTTTCACTTCGAGTTCCGGCTTTGCGTAGAGCGTGTCGACATAGCCGATGCAGAGATAGCCGATGATCTGCACCCGCGGCGGAATGCCGAGGATAGCTTTCAATTCGTTCTCATAGAAAATGCTGACCCAGCCGAGGCCCACGCCTTCGGCACGGGCGGCAAGCCAGAGGTTCTGGATTGCGCAGACGGTCGAAAACGCGTCCATCCGTGCGTCATGCGTTCGCCCGAGCACGACGGGACCGGCTCGGTCGGGGTCACAAGTGATGCAGATGTTGAGCGGCGCCTTGCGGATACCCTCGAGTTTGAGGGATCGGTAAGCGCTGCGACGCTCCGGCGGGAACATCGCCTCGGCCTCCTCGTTGGCGCGCACGAAGGCTTCCCAAACCGCCTGCCGTTTCGCTTGGCAGCGGATCAGCAGGAAATTCCAGGGCTGCATGAAGCCGACAGAAGGCGCCGCATGGGCTGCTTCGAGCAACCGCCTGACGAGGTTATCCGGCAAAGGGTCGGAGAGGAACTGGTCGCGGACATCGCGCCGCGTATGGATCGCCTTGTAGACCGCGTCCCGCTCATGCTCGGCAAAAGGCGCAGCCCCGACGAGATCGTCGTGCATCGTAATCCCCACAATGCGCAACCACCCGCCGTCCGCGCGGGCTCGGTCTATCTTGCCAGGCCGGTCTTCTGACTGGGCTTCACCTGTAATGCGCGCCTTCCCGGATTACTCCAGTGGCTGGGTTTCCCCGGCGCATCACATCCGCCTCACAGTGTTGGGCACGTGCCGGAATTTCACCGGCTTCCCGATTCTCCCGCCTTTCGGCAGGCACCTGACGGGGTTGTTTTACGTCAGATAGCGCACGAGCGACAGATCAAAAACGACAGCCTCAATCAGGCACGGGGAAATAGCGGACGAAGGCGAAGGCCGATCCATCCGGCGACCAGTTCGGCACGTTGATGCTGCCCTGCCCGCCGAAGAACTCGAACAGGGTCTCGACATTGCCGCCATCGGCATCCATCAGCCGCAGCCTGACCTGCTTATCGCGCGGATGTCCGGAGATATCCTCGACATAGGAGAGGAACAGAACCTTGCTTCCGTCCGGCGACGGATGCGGGAACCAGTCGCCATAGCCGTCCGAGGTCAGACGCTCAAGATCACTGCCATCGGTCCGCATGCGCCAGATCTGCATCGTGCCGGTGCGGCTGGAGTTGAAATAGATCCACTGTCCATCGGGAGAGTAATCGGGACCGTCATTGTGGCCCTCCCCATGGGTCAACCGCTTCTCTGGCCCACCCTTGGTCGAGATCGTGTAGATGTCGAAAACGCCATCGCGATCGCCGCAATAGGCAAGTTGCTTTCCATCCGGCGACCAGCCGTGCCAGTAGGATGGCATCTTCTCGGTCACCTGGCGCGGCTCCTCATCGCCATCACCGAGCAGGTAGATGCAGGACTTGCCGAAGAGCGTATGGTCGGAAAAGGCAATTGAGGCGCCGTCAGGGGAAATGCCGTGATCATTGTTGAGACGGACGGCAAAACCCGTGTCGATCAGTTCCGGCTCCGGATCGTCCTCATCCAGTGACAGGGCGTACAGAAGGCCGTCGCCATTGATCACCAGGAACTCGCCGTCCCGCGACCAGTTGGGCGCCTCGACGAGGTCCTCCGTCTGCCAGACCACCTCGGCTTCACGGGTCGCCATGTCGTAAATCTCGACCGAACTGCGCATCATCGTCTCCTTGGAATGATCAGTCAGCGACCGAGCGACTTTCGATCGCTTGGCGCAGTTTGGCGAAGACCGTCCGGCCGGTCCGCTCGATATGGGCATTGCGCCACTCGGTGTAGAAACCCCAGCACAAGCTGACGATCAGGGTCACGAACCCGATGCCGAGCATCTTGAAGCTTTCCTCCCACAGGCCATAGCAGCCGATTGCCATGGAGGGCAGAAAGTATGCAGCACCCGACAGCACCCGATAGAGCCCGCTATCCTGATTGTCATGGGCTCCGACAGCAAAGATATAGCTGCGCTCCTCCGCCGTGAAATCCGGCATCGTAGCCGGCGCCAAACGATCCTCTGTCGACACCCTCAGCGATCCCGGAACCGGTTCGTGATCGGATAGCGACGATCGCGCCCGAAGTTCTTCTTGGTGATTTTCACGCCGGGCGCCGATTGGCGGCGCTTGTATTCGGCGAGATAAAGCAGGTGCTCGACCCGGTGGACGGTCGCGATGTCATGGCCACGCGCCACGATCTCGTCGACACCCATCTCCTTCTCAACGAGGCATTCGAGGATGTCGTCGAGCACAGGATAAGGCGGCAGCGAATCCTGGTCGGTCTGGTTGGGACGAAGCTCCGCGGAGGGCGCCTTCGAGAGGATATTGGCCGGGATGACTTCGCCCGAGGGGCCGAGCGCACCTGGCGGCACGTTCTCGTTGCGCCAGGCCGACAGCGCATAGACCTGCATCTTGTAGAGGTCCTTGATCGGATTGAAGCCACCGTTCATGTCGCCGTAAAGCGTGGCGTAACCGACCGACATCTCCGACTTGTTGCCGGTCGTCACGACCATTGAGCCAAACTTGTTGGAGATCGCCATGAGAATGGTGCCGCGCGTGCGGCTCTGCAGGTTCTCTTCGGTGATGCCGCTCTCCGTGCCCTCGAACATTTCCGAAAGCGATGAGAGGAAGCCTTCGACCGGCTCCTGGATCGGCACGATGTCGTAATGGCAGCCGAGCGCCTTGGCACAGGCCTCTGCGTCCGCGAAGCTCTCCTGCGAGGTGTAGCGGTAGGGCAGCATGATCGTGCGCACCCGCTCTTCGCCCAGCGCATCGACGGCGATTGCCGCGCATATAGCTGAGTCGATACCGCCGGAGAGCCCGAGCACCACGCTCTTGAAACCATTCTTGTTCACGTAATCGCGGAAGCCGAGCACGCAGGCGCGGTAATCGGCCTCTTCCTTCTCAGGGATCCGCGACATCGGCCCGTGCTCGCAGCGCCAGCCATCCGACGTGCGCTTCCAGGTCGTGACCGAAAGCGTTTCCTCGAACTGGCTCATCTGGAAGGCAAGCGACTTGTCGCCGTTGAAGGCGAAGCTTGCGCCGTCGAAAACGAGTTCGTCCTGGCCCCCGAGCTGGTTCGCGAAGATGAGGGGCAGTCCGGTTTCGATGACTTGGCGCAACGCCACCTGATGGCGCACATCGACCTTGCCGCGATAATAGGGCGAGCCATTCGGCACGAGCAGGATCTCGGCCCCGGTCTCGGCCAGCGTCTCGCAGACGCCGAGATCATTCCAGATTTCCTCGCAGATCGGCACGCCGATCCGCACGCCGCGGAAGTTCACCGGCCCCGGCATCTCGCCTTCGACGAAGACACGCTTCTCGTCGAACTCGCCATAGTTCGGCAGATCGATCTTGTCGCGGAACGCCAGGATCTTGCCGCCGTCGAGGATCGCGACGGAGTTGTGCCGCCCCTTCTCCCCCTGGCGTGGGAAGCCGACGATCACGCCCGGGCCGTTGTCGGACGTATCGGCGGCAAGCGCCTCGACGGCCTCCAGGCAAGCCTTCAGGAAGGCCGGCTTCAAGACGAGATCCTCGGGCGGATAGCCGGAAATGAAGAGTTCCGTCAGGAGCAGAAGGTCCGCCCCCTGTCCGGCGGCTTCAGCCCGCGCAGCACGTGCCTTGGCCAGATTGCCGGCGACATCGCCGACAATCGGATTGAACTGTGCCACCGCAATACGCAGGACGTCGGAGATCTTCTTTGCTTCGCTCATGACACCGATTTAGCCGCTCACCCGTTCGACCGCAACGATGCATGTCGAGCAAGTGTTCCGCAACCTCCCGAGCCGCTAACCAAGCCCCTCGAAATTCAGGGAACAAACCCTCGAACGCCACGGTTCATGTAGCATTCATGACACTTATGTGACATCTGTGCGAAACTTTCACGACACTTGCTCATGACCTGGAGTACGACGTGGCCCAGCCCACCCCGAAATCGCTTGTCGCGACATTCTTCAATTCCTTCGGCGCGACCCGCGAACGGGACTTCGGAAACTCCTTTGCACTCCAGCTGGCGGTTCAATGCGTCAACACCGCACTGATCGCTGTCGCCATTGTCATGCTGAGCGAAGTGCTGGCGCGCGGCACCATGGTCGATGTGGTGGAATATCTGACGTCGTCGAGCCGTCCTGGGCTCGTGGCCGTGGGTATCGTCTTTCTGGCCCTCTGTTTCGCCGACGCAATCATCGGCAAGGCCTACCAGTCCACACTCCTCATCGCGCCCCTGGCGCTGTTGCCCGCCTTCTTCTCCGGGCAGAAGCAGCTCTTCCTGTCGGACCCGCTTTTCCCGAGCGACCTGCTCTTCGGGCGCCAGATCCTGCAGCTCATGCCGGCGATGGTTGCCGCTGAACCCCTGAAGGCCATCGCACTCGGCATTGGCAGCGTGGTTTTGATCGCAGCTTTCGGCGCCTTGATCTGGAAGAGCCGCAAAGTGTTTCCGCGGCTGAACCTGACGGGCCGCGGCCTGCGGCTCGCCCTCGCCTTCCCGCTGCTTGCCGCCTTTGCCACGCTGATGGACCCGATGGCCTTCTCGGCCGTCCGCGATCGGTTGAACATCGTTCCGATGATGTGGGACCAGAAGGAAAACTACCGCCACAACGGCTTTCTGCTGGCCTTTGCCTTCAACGTGCCGATGGCCTCCGTCAGCGCGCCGGCGGGCTATAGCAATGTCGCGATCTCCGACATGCAGACCGACCTTCTGCCGGCATCCTTCTTTTCCGGACGTCAGGCCGACGTGATCATGGTGATGAGCGAGTCGCTCTGGGATCCGACGAAGATGAGCGCGGTCCGCTATTCGGCAGACCCCATGCCGGTGATCCGCGCGGCGCAGTCGGGCGCAGTCTTCTCCCCGGAATTCGGCGGCATGACTGCAAACGTCGAGTTCGAGGCGCTCACCGGCTTCTCCAATGCCTTCCTGCCCTATGGCAGCATCCCCTATCAGCAGTATATCCGCCGCCCCGTTCCCTCGCTCGCGACCTTCTTCGAGTCCAAAGGCTATGTGACCAAGGCCTTCCACCCGTTCGAAGGCTGGTTCTGGAATCGCACCAACGTCTATCAGTCGCTCGGCTTTCAGGAATTCCATTCCGAGGAAAACATGCCGGCGATGAACAAGCGCGGCATCTTTGCCTCGGACGAGGACCTGACGCGCTACATCATCAAGGAAGCGGACAACACCGACGAGCCCTTCTTCTTCTTCGCCGTGACGCTTCAGGGACACGGACCTTACGAAGCCAATCGTTATGCCAAGAACACGATCGAGGTTGACGCACCGACGCTCTCGGATGCCAGCACGAGCGCCCTAGCTACCTATACCCAAGGTGTGAAGGAAGCGGATCAGAGCCTGAAGGCACTGATGGACTGGGCCAAGAAGCGCCGCCGCGAGACCATCATCGTCCTCTTCGGCGACCATCTGCCGCCGCTGAATGCCGTATACACCGAAAGCGGCTACATGCCGAATGTGGTGGCCACCCGCAAGGCCTCGGTCGAGACGATGAAGCGCGAGCATGAGACGCCGCTGGTCGTCTGGTCGTCCAAGCGCGGCGTCCAGAAGGACATCGGCTCGATCAGCCCGTCACAGCTGCCCTATTACATCGTGCACATGGCGGGGTATCGTCACCCCTATTATACCGGCATGCTCGGCCGCGTTGCCGAGCGCTATGCGGTGATCGACAGACACCAGCTGATCGGCCGCAACAACAAGGCGCAGGCAGACTGGGCGCTGGCCGGTGGCATTGATCCGCTCATTCGTGATTACCGCTTCCTGCAGCATGACGTGATGTTCGGGGAAGGTTTTGGTCTCGAGCGCTTCTTCCCCGAGCAGGCGGATCGACTTCAACCCACCAGTTGAACCGGTCATTACTTCCAATCACAATTATCCATAAAGAGGTTTTGATCGGGTGCCGCTCTTGCAGCGTCACCCAATTTCGGCCATAGACTTTTTTTGTTCGATAAATCAGCGTGCTTGACAGTATTAAGATAACTGTTCTTGCCCGAACGCTTGTGCGTTCCAACACTCTGATGACTTAAAGTTTAGAACAGAGCTATTGCCATGCCCCCGATGTCACGCGCAGATATTGTTGCCCATCCGCTTTATCCTGCCATCGAAAAGCAAATTGCCAAGCACCTCATCGGCATCCACATGCGCACACCGCGCATGTCGCGCCTGAAGGCCTCTCATCGCAAGTGGCTGATGACGCATTCGGTCTTTGCGCTTGCCCTGCGCCGGACTGAGGACGATCCGCTTTCCGGCCTGACGGCGACGCGCTTCGTGGAGACCGTGATGCGCCTGGGGGCTGCAAGCCGCAACACGGCGACCGGCTATCTGGCAGAACTGGTGGCCTACAAGTTCCTCCGGGACGTCCCCGATGTGCCCGACAAGCGCGTGCGCGTTCTCGAACCGACAGAGATCAGCCTCAATGGCCTGCGCAGCTGGTTCGACGGCCATCTGGCCTGCCTCGATAGGCTAGACGGCGGCAACCGCGAAATGACCTCGCTGGCGGAAGAGCGCATCTTCCTCATCGCCCAGCCGATCGGCGCAGACATCATGGTTGCCGACCCGCTCTGGCGTGAACCGGCGGACTCGATCGGCCACTTCCTCTGGTCCGATCTCGGCGGCATGATCCTGCATGATCTGACCGCCCGCCTCGACAATATCGACCGTTCGGCCCCCACCGTATCCTGCGGCCCCGTGACGCTGGTGGAGTTGAGCGAGACCTACCAGGTTTCGACCACCAATCTGAAGCGCATGTTCAAGAAGGCGGAGACGGAAGAGCTACTCTACTGGGAGCAGCCGCGCCGTCGTGGCGACCTGCTGCTCACCAGCCGTTTCATCGAGGACTACTTCACCTGGCAGTCGGCCAAATTCGCCGCCATCGACCAAGCCTATCACATGGCTCTGGATCAACTGGGCATCAAGGCTGGAAACGCCGCGGCTGCCTGATGACGATCAGCTGCTGCTCGCCGGATATTGCGGCAGGCCGTCATTGATCTCGTAGAAGTCACCTTTGTCCGCGCAAAAGATATGCGAACCGCCCGTCAGCCCGGTCGGATTCGGGAAGAGGCCGGCCATGAGCGACAGTCGCGAGCCCCCATCCGCCTTCCAGTAGAGCGGCGAGCCGCATTCCCGACAAAAGGCCCGCTGCGCATCCGGGCTTGCCCGGAAGCTGCCGATCTTGTCACTTCCCGAAATGTCCACATCCGCGACCGCCGCATCTGTGGTCGCGTAGTAGAGCCCGGTCTGGCGACGGCATTGTGAGCAGTGGCAATAGCTGACCGGCCCAAGTTCACCGCGAACCGTAATGACCACTGCGCCACAGAGGCAGCGCCCCGTCTTCTCTTCCATATGATCCACCTCCGAAACGAAAACCGGGCGAGCCTCACAGAAGCCCGCCCGGTCGTCAAACTCGGAAATCTGAAACTATGTTTCAGCCGTTCGCAACCATCATCCGCTTTTCGTCGCGGCCGCTCTTCATCCGCTCGGCGAGCAGGAAGGCGAGCTCGAGCGCCTGGTCGGCGTTGAGGCGCGGGTCGCAATGGGTGTGGTAGCGGTCGGCCAGATCATTGCCGGTGACGGCACGCGCACCGCCGGTGCATTCGGTCACGTCCTTGCCGGTCATCTCGATATGGATGCCGCCCGGATGCGAACCTTCGGCACGGTGGATCTGGAAGAAGCTCTCGACTTCCGACAGGATCCGCTCGAACGGACGGGTCTTGTAGTTGTTGAGCGTGATCGTGTTGCCATGCATCGGATCGCAGGACCACACGACCTTGCGGCCTTCGCGCTCGACGGCACGAATGAGGCGCGGCAGGTGCTCGGCAACCTTGTCGTGACCGAAGCGGCAGATCAGCGTCAGGCGGCCGGCTTCGTTCTGCGGGTTCAGGATGTCGATCAGGTTCAGGAGATCGTCAGCCTGCAGCGACGGACCGCACTTCAGACCGATCGGGTTCTTGATCCCGCGGCAGTATTCGAGATGCGCGTGGTCGGCCTGACGGGTGCGGTCGCCGATCCAGATCATGTGGCCTGATGTGGCGTACCAGTCGCCCGAGGTGGAATCGACGCGGGTCAGCGCCTCTTCATAGCCGAGAAGCAACGCTTCGTGGCTGGTGAAGAAATCGGTTTCACGCAGGCTCGGATTGTTTTCCGACGTGATGCCCACGGCCTTCATGAAGTCCATGGTCTCGGAAATGCGGTCGGCGAGCTTGCGGTAGCGCTCGGCCTGCGGGCTGTCCTTGACGAAGCCGAGCATCCATTGGTGCACGTTTTCGAGATTGGCATAGCCACCCATGGCAAACGCGCGCAGCAGGTTCAGCGTCGCAGCCGACTGGCGGTAAGCCATCAGCTGGCGCTCCGGGTTCGGAACGCGCGCATCTTCGGTGAATTCGATGCCGTTGATGATGTCGCCGCGGTAGCTCGGCAGCTCGACATCGCCGATCTTTTCCATGTCGGAGGAGCGCGGCTTGGCGAACTGGCCGGCGATACGGCCAACCTTCACGACCGGCAGCTGCGCACCGAAGGTCAGGACCACGGCCATCTGCAGGAACGCACGGAAGAAGTCGCGGATATTGTCCGCGCCATGCTCGGCAAAGCTTTCGGCACAGTCACCGCCCTGCAGCAGGAAGGCCTCGCCTTCTGCGACCTGGGCAAGCGACTTCTTCAGACGGCGGGCTTCCCCCGCAAAGACCAGCGGCGGATAGGTCGAGAGCTGCTGCTCGGCTGCCTTCAATGCGTCAAGGTCCGGATAAGCCGGAACCTGCTTGATCGGCTTCTGTCTCCAGCTGCTCGGGGTCCAATTCTGCGCCATGGTCGTCACCTGTCTAAAACTAGCTGCGGCAACCTCCCGGCCGCATCGGATGGGGGCTTATAAACGGTTAATCACCGCTTGGAAAGGCGTAGTTTAGGGACTTTAGGAGCATCTATAAAGCCGGCGTCGGGTGCCTGAGGCAAGGCCAAACAGCATCCTCCTTCCATGCCTCGCGGCTGCTGCTTGATATGACCTGCACGTAAACGTAAGATCCGCCGTAAATCCGGAACGGGAGGTTCTGCATGAGCGATTATCAGGTCGAAAGGGCGGAGGTCGAATTTCGGGCACCGGATGGGTTCCCCCTGCATGGCACGCTGATGCGCGGCAGCGGCGACGGACCCATGGCGCTCATCTCCTCCGCTGCCGCGGTGCCGCGCGGCTTTTATGCCCGCTTCGCCGAACACCTCATCACGGTGCATGGGTTTCGCGCTGCCCTGACATACGACTATCGCGGCGTTGCGTCCTCCCAGGCGCCGAAAAGCTGGCGCCAGCCTCTGCTGATGCGGGATTGGGCACATCTCGACATGCCCGCAGCGCTGGAGCGTCTGGAACTGGAAGCACCGGAACATCCCATCGTCGGCGTCGGACAGTCTTTCGGCGGCCAGGTGCTCGCGCTTGGCGGACGCCACGAGAGGTTCTCCCGGTACCTGATGGTCGCGACCATGACCGGCTACTGGGGCAACACCAAGCCGCGTTTTCGGGTCTTCAGCCAGATGAACCTCGTCGGCGTGCCGCTGGCGGCCCTGCTCGGCAAGGTGCCGGGACGCATCGGGCTCGGCCAGACGCTTCCGGGCAGCATTTTCCGCGAATGGGCGCGCTGGGGCCGCCATCCCGAATATTTCTTCGCCGATGAGAGCATGGATGCAGCCCGGCGCTTCGCCGAGGTCGAGACGCCGATCCTCGCCATCGGCCTGACGGACGATCCCTGGGGCACACCGAAGGCACAGCATGCGCTGCTCAAATACTACCACCGTGCACCCACCGAAATCCGCTGGATCTCGCCCGCCGAAGCGGGCGGACGCGTTGGCCATCTCGGCTTCTTTCGTTCCGCCTTCAAGGACACCCTCTGGCAACCGGCGATCGACTGGCTGAAGCAGATCTGAGCCTTTCGCACTGCACCAGGGTTACCCACATGATCCACAGGTCGGCACGCAGCACTTCTTCAGGGAATGCTTGCAAAGCAATGCCTTCGTGACACCATGAGCGGTCGTTGCACCATTCTGGCACGCAGCGACTTTCGGCAAGCCTCAGGCAAGCCTCGGCATCTACCCCGGTCGGCGGGGGCGTAACGTGGTATTCGGGAAGACCGAGTCTTCCTGTGTTGATCATGAGGATCGTGTGATGGCGTATGATTGGACCGGAGTACAAACCCGCAGGAGCCGCAGGCTCCGCATTGCCCTGCTCTCTCTCTTGAGCCTCGCCGCCCTGTCGGCGCCCGTTCTCGGGCTGGATCTTCTCTCAAAGTTCTAAAGCGGCCGCGGACCTCGGGCGAGGTCCGCGGCCCTAACGGCGCTCTGATTTTAGCCGCGGCGGATCAGACCCGCTCGCCGTTCCGCACCCGGTAGCTCGGGCTGTACATGGTCACCAGTTCCTCGGCTGCGGTCGGGTGAACTGCCATGGTGCGGTCGAAGTCGTCCTTCGTGCATCCGGCCTTCAGTGTGATGCCCAGCAATTGCGCCATCTCCCCGGCATCGTGGCCGAGGATATGTGCACCAACGACCTTGCGATCCGCCGCGTTGACAATGAGCTTCATGATCATCTTCTCCGCACGACCCGAGAGTGTCGCTTTCATCGGCCGGAACTGCGCGCGGTAAACCTCGATCTCCTCGAACTTCTTGGCCGCGGCTTCTTCAGAAAGACCGACGGTGCCGATTTCCGGCTGCGAGAAGACGGCCGTGGCGATCAGATCATGGTCCGGAGAAGTCGGATTGTTCTTGTACTCCGTCTCGATGAAGCACATGGCCTCATGAATTGCGACCGGCGTCAGCTGAACGCGATCCGTGACATCGCCCAGCGCGAAGATGCTCGGCACATTGGTGCGAGAATACTGGTCGACGACGATGGCGCCACGCTCGTTGATCTCGACGCCGGCGGCCTCGAGGCCAAGCCCCTTGGTGTTCGGATCGCGCCCAAGCGCCAGCATCACCTGTTCAACGACCAACCGCCCGTGATTGATCGTATCGACCTCCAGATTGCCGGCCGGCGATTTCGTCACCTTCTGCACGTGGTCATGGCAGAGGATCCGGATGCCCTTGGCCTCCATCGCCTCATGCAATCCACGGCGCATGTCGTGATCGAAGCGGCTGAGGATCTCTGCTCCGCGGTAGATCAGCGTGGTTTCCACGCCGAGCCCATGGAAGATATTGGCAAATTCCACGGCGATGTAACCACCACCGGCGATTAGGATCGAGCGCGGCAGCTTCTCCAGATGAAAAGCCTCGTTCGACGAGATGCAGTGTTCATAGCCTGGCAGGGCGGCATGGGGATTGGGTGCGCCACCGACGGCAACGACGATCCGCTCCGCTGTGACTTCCTCGCCGCCCTTCACCAGACGTACGCTGTGTGGCCCGGTGATTTCGGCGCGTGTTTCGAGAATTTCGACACCGGCATTCTCCAGCCCCTTGCGATAGAGCCCCTCGAGCCGGTCGATTTCCTTGTCCTTGGCGGCGATCAGCGAGGGCCAGTCGAACTTGCTCTCGCCCACGGTCCAGCCATAACCGGCAGCATCCTCGAAATGCTCGTGATACTGCGAAGCATAGACGAAGAGCTTCTTTGGCACGCAGCCGCGGATCACACAGGTGCCGCCGAAGCGGTATTCTTCCGCGATCGCCACCTTCTTGCCGAGTGAGGCAGCGACGCGCGCGCTGCGGACCCCGCCAGAGCCGCCACCGATGACGAAGAGGTCGTAGTCGAATTGGCTCATGGGGATCTCCTGCCCGGTCGGGCGCTTGCTGCAACTGTGCCTGATATAGGAGACGCAAGCACCAAAAGAAAAGCCCGGGACGATGCCCGGGCTTCAAAATCCAGCGTCGAATGCCTTACGGCTTCGGAGCTTCTGCGGCGGCCGGCTGCTGTGCCTGCACCTCGGCGAGAAGCGAGGCATTGGCCTGCTGCTCGAGATCACGGGCAATGCCGGCGGTCCAGATATCGGCGGCCTTGAGCAATTCGCGCGTGGCGATCGGGCCGTCCTTCAGAAGCTTCTTGCCGGTTTCGCTGTTGTAGAACGCGGTGATCTGGGTCAGTTCCTCGGCCGTGAAGGCCTTGGCGTAAACCAGAGCGGCCTCGCGCTCCAGGTCCGCGCGGCGGGCGGCGAGCTTCAGCGCTTCTTCTTCGACCTTGGCAGAGATGACGTCCTGCAGGTTCGGATAGGCCTGGATGAGCTGTGCCGTCAGGCGATCCATGATGTTCGGCAGGATCGCATCGAAGCGGTTGGTCACGCCAAGCGCCGTGATCGCGTCGCGCGCAGCCTGCATGTGCTCGGCCGGCACATCCTGTGCCTTGGCGGAAACGGCGCCCAGCGCAAGGCTGCCGGCGATAACGGCGATCGAGGCGAAGCGGCCCATACCCGTAAAGCTGATCATGAAATTCAATGCTCCTGTTAGTTCTTCGGCTCCATCACCCGCGCACCCGCCGGTCCGGCGATGATCGCAAGCGATGCCAAGTGAATGAATAGGCCGTGTTCCACCACGCCGGGGATTTGATTGAGCCGGCTTGCCAGTGCGTCTGCATCAGGAATGCGGCCAAAAGATGCGTCGAGAATGAGGTGTCCGCCATCCGTCATGAACAGGCTCTCGTCGGACCGTGTGCGCAGCGTCATCGGACCGGACAGACCGAGCTCCGCGGCAAGGCGCTCGATGGCAAGACGGGTCGATGCCTGGCCGAACGGATTGATCTCGATCGGCAGCGGAAAGGCGCCGAGCGTGTCGACGAGCTTGGTCTCGTCGGCGATCACGATCATGCGCTTCGAGGCAGCCGCCACGATCTTCTCGCGCAGGAGCGCGCCACCACCGCCCTTGACCAGTCGGAATTGCGGGTCGATTTCATCGGCGCCATCGATGGTCAGATCGAGTTCGGGCAATTCGTCCAGCGACTTCAGCGGCACGCCGAGTTCGAGGCAAAGACGCGCGGTGCGCTCCGACGTCGGCACACCCTGAACCTTGAGGCCGCCCGCAACCTTTTCCGCCAGCAGGCGGACGAATTCTTCCGCAGTCGAACCAGTTCCGATCCCGAGACGCATGCCATCTTCGACATGCTCCAGTGCCGCGGCTGCGGCCTTGATCTTCATTTCGCGGGCGTCCATGCGCCGAAAGCTCCCGTCCGTTTCGTTGGAAGCTGTTTACACGCCTCCTTGTCCGAGTGAAAGCCCTGCATCGCCATGCGACATTGCCTTTTCAGAGGATTTCCCCTACCCGGGCGGACACCAAGGAATGCGCAAGGGAGGCCCGTCTTGACCACAACGACCATCGTCTTCGACCTCGACGGAACGCTGATCGACACGGCTCCCGATCTCGTCGAAAGCCTCAATCACACGATTGCCGCCCGCGATCTGGATCCGGTGAGCTACGAGGATCTCACCCATCTCGTCGGCCAGGGGGCGCGGGTGATGATCCAGCGAGCCTTCGCCCTGCGCGGCGCGCCGCTCGCCGATGATGAGGTGCCAGGCCTGCTCGATCGCTTCATCGATCACTATGAAGCCGGCATGCCCGGCAAGAGCCATCCTTATCCCGGGCTCATCGAGGCGCTCGGCAGGCTGAAATCGGCGGGCTACGTTCTCGCCGTCTGCACCAACAAGATGGAGCGCCTGGCCCTGCCCTTGCTAGAGCGGCTGGAGCTGACGCACCACTTCGCCGCGATTGCCGGTGGCGACACCTTTGCCTTCCGCAAGCCCGACCCTGAGCACATCCTGGCGACGGTGGACCGCGCCGGCGGCAACCGCGCCAAGGTTCTGATGATCGGGGACAGCATCAACGACATTCTGGCTGCGAGGAATGGCGGCATCCCCTCGATCGCCGTCCCCTTCGGCTATTCGGACGTGGCTGTCGACGCGCTCGGCGCGACACATGTCATCGGTCATTTCGACGAGCTGACGGTCGAACTGGTCGAGACGCTCACCCGCTGAGCCTCACGCACCAGAAACGACGAAGGCGGCCCGGAGGCCGCCTTTTCTGCTTTAGTAATCCTGTTTCCGCTCAGGCGCGCGGTGCGCGTGCATCCGTAGTCGCCTTGAAGGCCTTGGCCGTGTGGCTGTCGCGGTCATAGACGTCGTCATAATACTCGACCACGCCATCCTTGTTCGGCCATGCGGTGAAATAGGACACGTAGACCGGGATCTTCTGCGGCACCTGGACGGCGCGGTTCTGACCCGAGGCGATCTGCTTGCCGATCTCCTCGACGGTGGTGCCCATGACGGCAGCGGCCATCACACGCGGCTCGGCAAGACGCACGCAGCCGTGGCTCAGAGCGCGCATGTCGCGCTTGAAGAAGCTCTTCGACGGCGTGTCGTGCATGTAGATCGCGTGCTCGTTGGGGAACAGGATCTTCAGCTCGCCCAGCGCATTGTCGCCACCCGGGGGCTGACGGACATCGACCGCATGCGTCGCATTCCAGTCGACCTGGCTCGAGGCTACCTTGCGGCCACCATAGGAAACCTCGTAACCCAGACGGTCGAGATAGGACGGATCAGCCCGAAGCTTCGGCAGCATCTCGTTGACGATGATCGACTTCGGCACGCCCCAATAGGGGTTGAATTCGACAGTCTCGATCTGGTCCTGGAAGAAATAGGTCTGGTTGGCCTTCGAGCCCACCACCACGCGCATGGCCAGCTGTTCCTTGCCATCATTCACATAATAGGCGGTGAAAGCGGGCTGGTTGATGAAGACATAGCGCTGCCCCAGATCCGCCGGCAGCCAGCGGATTGCCTCAAGCGAAACCTGGAGCTTGGCGATCTTCTCGGCATTGCTGTGGCCGGTCATGGCCCGGATCGTCGCGGGACCGACGACGCCATCCGGCTTTAGTCCCTTTTCCTTCTGGAACGCTTCGACAGCCGCGACCAGCTCCGGCGTGTATTCCGGCGTGCCGGTATAGGCATTGAGCGCCATGGAATGCTCGGCCAGCAAGGCTTCCGAGCCGACCTGCTTCAGCGCACCGATGACCTGCGCCGTTTCCGGCTTGCTCTGCCCGGGCTTCAGAAGGGTGCCGGGCGTGATGGTGATTGCCTGTGTCGTCGCAGCCGCATCCTCGGCCTTCAGCCGCGCGAGTTCGTCACGCAATGCGATGAATTGCGGGCTCTTGGGATCGCGATTGCGCAGATAGGCCGCGACGTCGGGGCTCATGCGCAGCATGTCGAGCACCGGCGTGATGTTCACGCCCTTGCGCTTGAAATCGTAATAACCGGAAATCTTGTTCGGATCGATGCGCCCGCGAGCCGTGTCCTGCACATAGGTCAGCACCTTGGCAGAAAGCGCGACCTCGAAGCTCATCAGCTCGCGCTGGCGCTTTTCCGGATCGGCTGGATCTGCCGTCTCGGCCGGCAGGGCCACGGCATAATCGTCCGGCGAGAGGCCCACGGTATCAGCAGCGGCAAGCGCTTCGATCATGGCGCGACCGCGCGGGGAGATGCCCTCACCGTCCGTCCAGATGAGCGGCTTGTTCGGGTTGCCGTAGTAGCTCTCTATGGTCTTCGCCACCTCGTCGGTCGCCCGCACGGTGACATCCGACAGGAAGCGGCGCGCACCGAGAACTTCCGGCGAGGCCTGCGTCTCGGTCGAGCCTGCTGCGGGTTCGGCCACCGGCAGCTTGATCTTGATCGCGCGCTGTGCCTCGGCCTTGTAGGTGTAGTATTGTGGGCCAGAGATCTTCGGCAGAGGCTCAGGATCTCCCATTTCCAGGCCACCACGCGCCTGACTTTCGAGCGACGCGGGCGCCGCCTGCTGTTTCACCTGACGGCCCGGGCCGCCCCGGAGAAGATCGAGAAGCGTGGTGGCAGTCGCCTCGCCCGGCAGGGTTCCGACCGCTGTAGTCGCAGCAAGGAGTGCGGTGACTACGAATTTCGTGTTTCTCGTCATTCTCTCTTCCATTCCCGGTCCGAATCCAAACTGGACTCGCGGCATCATGAGTTTCAGCGCGGATCACTAGCGGATCAGCATTTCGTTGAAAAGTTGGCCGGCGGCGCCCTTGTCGAGAGCACGGCGTCAAGTTTGCGTGAGCCGTGAAGCGATCCGAACGCCCGCCTCCGCGCAAACTAAATGGAAACATTCGTTAAATTTTGATTGACGTTAACAACTGGTGACGAATCCGCCCCAGAGATCCACATTCACATGATCACAAATAGTCGTGACACGTGCTGGAAAGGCCACAGCGAGGCCGGGTCTGCGAGAGGTCGCTTAGAACCGATACCGATAGTTGACAAGGATCGTCATCTTATGATGTGCAGCTTGCATCGGCGCGGCGAACACCTAGATCCATCCACACAGCCGACAGCCAGAACGAGCCCCCGCAAAAGGCAGGATAGAAGATGACACACCGCACAGAGACCGACACCTTCGGACCGATCGAAGTCGAAAGTGACCGCTATTGGGGCGCCCAGGCGCAACGCTCGCTCGGCAACTTCAAGATCGGCTGGGAAAAGCAGCCCCTGCCGGTGGTGCGTGCGCTCGGCATCGTCAAACAAGCCGCCGCTCGGGCAAATATGGCCCTTGGCAAGCTCGACCCCAAGCTCGGCGACGCGATCGTCAATGCCGCGCAGGAGGTCATCGACGGGAAGCTGAATGAGCATTTCCCGCTCGTCGTCTGGCAAACCGGCTCCGGAACGCAGTCCAACATGAATGCCAACGAGGTCATCTCGAACCGGGCGATCGAAATGCTGGGCGGCGAGATGGGATCGAAGAAGCCTGTTCATCCCAACGACCATGTCAACATGAGCCAGTCGTCGAACGATACCTATCCGACGGCCATGCACATCGCCGCCGCCGAACATGTCGTTCACCACCTGCTGCCAGCGCTCAAGCACCTGCATGCCGCGCTCGATGCCAAGGCGAAAGCCTTTGCGCACATCATCAAGATCGGCCGCACCCATACCCAGGATGCCACCCCACTGACGCTCGGTCAGGAGTTCGGCGGTTACGCCGCCCAGGTCGCGTCCTCGATCAAGCGCATTGAAATCACCCTTCCCGGCCTGTACGAACTCGCCCAGGGCGGCACCGCCGTTGGGACGGGCCTCAATGCGCCCATCGGCTTTGCCGAGAAGGTGGCGGACGAAATCGCCCGCATCACCGGCCTGCCCTTCATCACCGCGCCCAACAAGTTCGAGGCGCTGGCCGCCCACGATGCCATGGTCTTTGCCCATGGCGCGATCAATGCGGCCGCGGCCGCCCTTTTCAAGATCGCCAATGACATCCGCTTCCTGGGCTCGGGCCCGCGCGCCGGGCTCGGCGAACTGGCACTCCCGGAAAACGAGCCGGGTTCTTCGATCATGCCGGGCAAGGTCAATCCCACCCAGTCGGAAGCCCTAACCCAGGTCTGCGCCCATATCTTCGGCAATCAGGCCGCGATTACCTTTGCCGGCAGCCAGGGCCATTTCGAGCTCAATGTCTATAACCCGATGATGGCCTACAACTTCCTCCAGTCCGTCCAGTTGCTCGGCGACGCCGCGGTCTCCTTCACGGACAACTGCGTTGTCGGCATCGAGGCGCGCGAGGACAACATCCGCAAGGGCGTCGAAAACTCCCTGATGCTGGTGACCGCGCTGAACGGAAAGCTCGGCTACGACGTCTGCGCCAAGATCGCCAAGACCGCGCACAAGAATGGCACCACACTGCGCGAGGAGGCAGTCGGCGGCGGATACCTCACCAATGAGGAATTCGATGAGTATGTGCGTCCGGAACTGATGATCGGACCGAAGTAACGGTCACGCCGCGGCGGCGTCGTTATAGGCGCTGCCGCGGCCCGAGCGGGGTCAGGATCTCAGCGTCTCGAGACCGGTCCGCAGCATGTCCTTGGCGCGAAACAGCGCCATATCCGCCTTGTGCAAGAGGTCAGCGATGGGTTCGCTCGACTGACGCACGGCGATCCCGAACGTCACGCGCAGGCTGCCAGCCGCAAGCGGGCCGACTTCGAGTTCCGCAACGCTCTTGCGGATGGCCTCGCAGCAGGCAAAGACCGCATCCGGCGTGTCACCCGAAAAGAGAAGCACGAAGGTGGTGCCGGACATGCGCGCCGCCACCTGTCGCGGCAGAAAATATCGGCGGACCACATCGCCGACGGCGACGAGCGCGAGATCGGCAGTCTCCCGTCCGTGCCGCGCACCCAGGGTCTCGATGCCCTCCAGCTCGAATACGGCAAGGGTGATGGCGGTGCCGCCGACGGAATCGCTCGGAAAGTACGGCAGCTGCACGCTATAGGCAGCGCTACCATTCAGAAGACCGGTCAAGGGATCGAGCGCCGGTTGGCCTTCGACACGCTCGGCAAGCGCTGAGATTTCGCCCACCATCCCACACACGGCCCGGGTAACCACAGCGATCTCGTCGTTTCCGTATTTGCTGAGCTGCTCTTCGGCAAAGACACCGCCCGCCCGATAGCGGCTGATCACGCTGGCGAGGTTGCGCAGCGGCAGCGTGAGCCACCACATTGCCGCGAGGCAAGCAGCAGTGCCGACCAGCGTTGCGCCGAGCACCACCAACCCTATGGACCAGGCGTCCGACCCGGTGCCGGTGCCGAAATTCAAGAGCAGCGCGATCAGCGGGATATGGATACAGACAAAGCAGATCAAGAAGATCTTCAAGACGATCGAACGGCGCCAGTTTGCCCGGTTCGTCCCATCCCACACCATGCTCTACCTCCGAATCCATTCCATTAGTTACAAGCGCTCGAAGCCGCCCTTTTTTAGATCGGCAACCCTCCTGTCAACGCTTGCAGCTTGGGCTTTCGGCGCATTGAATTTTTAAGGCCTTCCGCTTACACCACCGAAAATCCTTAAGCTGATGCCACGAAAGGCCCCGTGATGGCAGACGATCTCTTTCCCCTTGGCGAAGACACGACCCCCTACCGCAAGCTCACCTCAGACTTCGTCTCGGTGGAAACATTCAAGGGTCAGGAAATCCTGACGGTCGAACCGGAGGGTCTGCGCCTGCTGGCCGAAACGGCGCTCTCCGACATCAATCATCTGCTGCGCCCCGGCCATCTGAAGCAGCTCGCTTCGATCCTCGCCGACCCTGAGGCGACCGACAATGACCGCTTCGTCGCCTTCGACCTCCTGAAGAACGCCAACATCGCCGCCGGCGGCATCCTGCCGATGTGCCAGGACACGGGCACCGCGATCGTCATGGGCAAGAAAGGCCGCCGCGTCTTTACCGACGGCCACGACTATGAAGCGCTCGCCGAAGGCGTCCGCGACGCCTATGAGCGCCGCAACCTGCGCTATTCGCAGCTGGCGCCGATCAAGATGTTCGAGGAAAAGAACACCAAGACGAACCTGCCCGCCCAGATCGACCTCTATGAAGAGGGTGAGGACGCCTACAAGTTCCTCTTCATGGCCAAGGGCGGTGGCTCGGCCAACAAGACCTACCTCTATCAGGGCACCCCCTCACTCCTGACCCATGACCGCATGATCGACTTCCTCAAGGAGAAGATCCTCACCTTGGGTACGGCAGCCTGCCCCCCCTACCATCTGGCGATCGTCATCGGCGGCCTTTCCGCCGAGATGACGCTGAAGACCGTCAAGCTCGCCTCCGCGCGCTATCTCGATGACTTGCCGACGGAAGGGTCCGAGTCCGGCCATGCCTTCCGCGATCTGGAGATGGAAAAGGAAATCCACAAGCTCACCCAGTCGATGGGCGTCGGCGCGCAGTTCGGCGGCAAGTATTTCTGTCATGACGTCCGCGTCATCCGCCTGCCCCGTCACGGCGCCTCGCTGCCGATCGGTCTCGGTGTCAGCTGTTCCGCCGACCGCCAGGCCAAGGGCAAGATCACGAAAGACGGCATCTATATCGAGCAACTCGAAACCGATCCGTCGAAATACATGCCCGACATCGACGAGACCGCCCTCTCCTCGTCGGTCGTCAAGATCGACCTGAACCAGCCGATGAGCGCGATCCTCGCCGAACTGACCAAGCATCCGGTCAAGACCCGCCTCTCGCTGACCGGCACGATCATCGTCGCGCGAGACCTTGCCCATTCCAAGATCCGCGATCGCCTCGAAAGGGGCGAAGGCATGCCAGACTACATGAAGAACCACCCGGTCTACTACGCCGGCCCGGCCAAGACCCCGACCGGCTACGCCTCCGGTTCGTTCGGTCCAACGACGGCGGGCCGCATGGACTCCTACGTCGACCAGTTCCAGTCCTTCGGCGGCTCCATGGTAATGCTCGCCAAGGGCAATCGCTCGCGTGCCGTGCGCGAAGCCTGCAAGACCCATGGCGGCTTCTATCTCGGCTCGATCGGCGGTCCGGCCGCGCGTCTCGCACAGGACTGCATCAGACATGTCGAGGTGCTGGAATATCCCGAACTGGGCATGGAAGCCGTCTGGAAGATCGAAGTGGAAGACTTCCCTGCCTTCATCGTCACCGACGACAAGGGCAATGATTTCTTCCAGGAATTCAACCTCGGCTGATTTTTCCTGAGAACGACACTGACTGCCGTTGCGGAAGGCACACTCCGCAACGGCGAATTTCTGAAAGATCTGAAATACTTGCGGGCCGTGAGCGATAATTGCTCATTTCGCACCGACAATTTGTCGTTGCTCGAATATTAAACATTTTCCAATCATTTGCCCCTAATTTTTCTTAGGGCCTTAAGGCCAGCACTGACGACCACTGGAGTTGGCCGAATGAGCACGGCAACACCGCCGAAGACGCAGACACCTGACGTTGCGGCACAGATCACCTATGCAATGCGCTCGATGGGGGTCGCTCCTATCCCGCGCAACTACGAGCTGTTTTACGAGGCCTTCATCGGCTCGAACCCTTCCCTGACCCGGGAACTGGCAGCGCTCGGCAGCCGCGCCACCCAGGACGAGCTGGATGCCCTCGGTGAGCAGTATTTCGCGGCCCACCAGACCAAGGCCATCGAAAACGTCCACAGTAAGCTGATCGGTGAACTGGATGGGCTTTTGCGGCTGCTTCAGCAGGAGCAGAACTCGCTGCAGAGCTACAATCGGCTGCTAGGCGAAACCTACCACCGGATCAACTCCAAGAGCAGCAACAGCGCCGACATCCTGCGCAGTGCGATCAGCATCCTGACCGAAGCTACCGGTTCCACCATGGCACATGGTGAGGAAACCGTCGTGCAGATGTCGCAGCGTTCCCAGGAGATGGACGAGGTTCGTCGCGAACTCGACGAATACAAGCGGATCGCCAACACGGACTCGCTCACCCGCATCGCCAATCGCCGCGCTTTCGATGAGAAGCTCGCATCCGTCTACACCAGCGGCACCAAGCCGCTTGCCGCACTCGTTCTCGCCGACATCGACAACTTCAAGAAGGTGAACGACGCCTATGGTCACCCGGTCGGCGACAAGATCCTCGCGACCGTTGCAACCGTGATCCGCAGCAATGTCCGCAAGGACTGCTTCGTCGCCCGCACCGGCGGCGAGGAATTCGCCATCATCATCGAGGGCAATACCACGGACGAGATCTATCAGACCTGCGAACGGGTCCGCATCGCGCTTGAGACCACGCCCTTCAAGAACTCGAAGACGGGCGTCAACTACGGGCCGATCACCATCTCGCTCGGTTTCGCCATGGCCTCGGATGCCGAAGACGCCGGCGAGCTCTATGCACGATCCGACATCGCGCTCTACTGCGCCAAGAATGCCGGCCGCAATCGCACGAAGCCCTATGAAGACGGGATGAAGAAGGACTTCACCAAGAGCTGGCTGATCTACAAGCGCTGATGCTGGCGATCACCACATGGTCTTTGCGGCCCGCGCCGGCCATTCGCGATCATATGTCTCGCGGTCGAAGTCCTCTTTTGCAGCCTTGAGCATCTCGCCGGGCGTTGGTAGATCCTTGGCCGCCACCTGGCTGTCGGTCGCCCACAGATCGGCGCGCATCACGGCGCGGGCGCATTGGAAATAGGCTTCATCGATCGTCACCACCACCACGCTGCGGGGATGGCGGCCTTCCATCTCGAAACTGTTGAGAAGCTCTGGCGCGACGGACACAACGGCGCGACCATTGATCCGCATGACGCTACTCGACCCCGGGATCAGGAACATCAGCGCAACCCGCGGATCCCGCACGATGTTCAGGAGCGAATCCACACGGTTGTTGCCGCGCCAGTCCGGCAGGGCCAGCGTCTTCTCGTCTTCGACACGCACGACCGAGCCGCGATCACCACGCGGCGAGCAATCGAGACCTTCGGGCCCGACCGTCGCCAGCGCAACGAAGGGAGACATCTCGATCATGCGTCGATAGGCCGGCGTCAGCTGGGTCGTGACCTTGGCGGTCGAGGCCTCGGTCACCTCACCATAGATCGCCTTCAATTCCTCGACACTGCGGATGATCGTCATGAGTCGCCTCCCGTTTTGCGCCGCCACCATTTCTCAAGGGCGCGGCTTAGGGAAGCCCCATGACGGCTTCATGACACTGCGCGCACCCTCGAATTGTCGGAGGCATCGGCGGCCGTGAGGAAAGAGGAAACCGCATGGATGACTTCGGGCGCGCTGACGATCCTGCGGTGACCATGGCCATTGGCCCAGAGATGCCGGACATGCGGTGACACGCCGAGATAGCGCTGCGCATGGCCGACATTGACCTCTTTGTCGTCTTCGGCATGGACGACAAGCAGCGGCCGGTCGATGCGCCGCGCGACGGCGACCCCATCGAGATCCTCGACCTGGGCACCGACCAATTCCATCGCCCTGTTCCGCATGGCCCCGACACTGCCGCGTCCGAGACCGACCGTGGATGCAAAGCCGTTGAACACTTCACCCATGCTGGAAGGCGAGCCGATCAAGGCGATGCGGGCCGCGTTCAAGGGCTGAAGTTCCGGGAAGACGTGTCCGGCTGCCATCATCACGGCCGCCCCGCCGAAAGAATGCCCGACCACGCCGTCAAAGCGTCCGAAATGGCGTTCAGCCGCGACGATGGCTTCCGCTGCAATCTTGAGGTCCAGCCGCCGTCCGCTCGATGCCCCATGCCCGGGCAGGTCGAGCATGACGACTTCCGTTCCCGTCTGGCGAAGACCCGTCGCAAGGTCCGTGAGATACTCGACCCGCGATCCCCAGCCATGCACCACGAGCACCCGACGGCCATTGGCGGGCACACCTTGCACGGCCAAGACGTGGACCGCCGCCATACCGCGCGACAGTGCAAGCCGCACCGTCTGCGCCTGCCGAAGCCTGTTGCGTCCGGTCAGAAAGACCTGCTTCGCCTTCGCGCCTTTCGGGCGACGGCTTGGCGTCCGGCAGAAGAGCTCGAAGGCGAGCCGCCCCGCGAGTGTCGGCGACATCTTCTCCAGCCCGGTGAAAGCGAGGCGGGTGACCTTGAGAGGAAAGGATGGCATAGTCGGAATCCCATCAAATGTTCAATGCTGAACAATAAAGTACAAGAATGAACAAAACGCAAGCCTTCCCCTGGGACCATCCCCGTTTTCGCAGCTGGATCTCCGTTGCCCGGGCCTGCCAGCTGATGCAGCAAGCCCTGGGGCGAGCGCTGGCACCGCTCGACATCAAGCCGCCGCATCTCGATATCCTGGTCAATCTCTACCGGTTCGAAGGCATTTCGCAGCAGGAACTCGCAAGGAAACTGCTCGTCGGTCGCTCCAACATGAGCATGCTTCTGCCCCAGATGGAAAAGCGCGGCCTTCTCGAGCGACGGCCCGATCAGCGGGATAAGCGCGTTCTCAGACTGGCCCTGACCGACGAAGGACGGGCGCTCAGCGAAAAAGCCATGCGCATCCAGACGGAACTCATCGAGCGGACGCTGTCGGCGACGCCGATCGAGGACTGCCAGCGCCTGGCTGACAACATGGACCTTCTCATTCAGCGCATGTTGTCATCGGACGACATGAAGGATCTGGAGATCAGCGAGGATCGCGGCTGAGACGCTTCTCGGCGAGTTCGGCTTCATAGGCGGCGAATTTCTCATCGCCGGTCTCGCCGAGCTCGCGCAGGTAGAGCCACGTGAAGATGCCGGTGTCATGCCCGTCATCGAAGCCGATGCGCACAGCATAATTCCCCGTAGGCGTCATCTGGCGGATGGCGACATTGCGCTTGCCGGGCACCGTGACCTTCTGGCCGGGTCCGTGCCCCTGCACTTCGGCCGACGGTGAGAGAACCCGCAGCATCTCCGCCGGAAGCGAGGCGACGACCCCGTCATTGAAGGTCACCGTCAACAGACGGCGATCCTTGGACACCTTCAATTCGCTTGGCCAGATCTCGCTCATGGGGGCACTCGTCTTTCGGTTCGACTGCTGCAGACCTAGGTCGATCCTCTCCGGTTTGCAACGCAATTTCGCTGAGATATCAGGTGTCAACTTGACGCTTCCAGGCCTTGGCCCCACATTGACGGAAATGCACAGGAGAGACCTGTTGGACCATAGCCCCGCCAACTGGCGCAATGCCGAACCGCTCACAGACCGTGCCGCCCCGATGATCGACCCCTTTGGTCGCTCGGTGACATATCTGCGTGTTTCCGTCACGGACCGTTGCGATTTCCGCTGCACCTATTGCATGGCGGAGAACATGACCTTCCTGCCGAAGAAAGACCTCCTGACGCTGGAAGAACTCGATCGTCTCTGTTCCGCCTTCATTGCAAAAGGCGTGCGCAAGCTGCGCCTGACCGGCGGTGAGCCGCTGGTGCGCAAGAACATCATGCATCTGGTGCGCAGCCTTTCGCGCCATATCGGCAGCGGTCTGGACGAACTGACGCTGACCACCAATGGTTCGCAGCTTGCACGCCATGCCGCCGAGCTTGCCGATTGCGGCGTGCGCCGTATCAACGTCTCGATCGACACGTTGGATGCGGACAAGTTCAAGACGATCACCCGCTGGGGTGAACTGGACAAGGTCATGGAAGGCATTCGTGCTGCCCAGGCCGCTGGCATCCACGTCAAGCTCAACGCCGTGGCGCTGAAGGATTTCAACGAGCACGAGATCCCCGATCTCCTGCGCTTCGCCCATGGCGAAGGCATGGACCTGACACTCATCGAGACCATGCCGATGGGTGAGACGGATGAGGACCGGACGGATCAGTATCTGCCGCTGTCATTGGTCCGCCAGAGGCTCCAAGAGCAGTTTACCCTTGATGACATTCCCTACCGGACCGGTGGTCCTGCCCGCTATGTCGAGGTGCGCGAGACCGGTGGGCGACTGGGCTTCATCACGCCCCTCACCCATAATTTCTGCGAAAGCTGCAATCGCGTACGCCTGACCTGCACCGGTACGCTCTACATGTGCCTCGGCCAGGACGATGCAGCAGACCTGCGCACGGCGCTCAGAGCCTCCGACGACGATGCCTATCTCTTGGCGGCAATCGACGAGGCGATTTCGCGCAAGCCCAAGGGCCACGACTTCATCATCGACCGGAACCACCGCAAGCCGGCCGTGGCCCGGCACATGAGCGTGACCGGCGGCTGACCGCCGCCGGTCGGTTCAAACGATCATGCCGACCGGCGATAGGACTGCAGGTCCGCCCGCTGCGTATCGGTGCGGAAGCGCGAGATCTTGTGCATCAGGATATCCACGCGCTGGCGTAGACCCTGGATCTCGGCATTGTTTTCCTCGACCATCGCCGCATTCTGCTGCGTGATTAGCTCGACATCACGCACCGCCGACGTCACCTCACTGATGCCCGTGGACTGTTCCCGGGTGGCGGCCGAAATGCTCTCGACAAGCGACTGCACCTCCTCCACCTGATCGATGATCGACTGCAGCGCGACACCCGTGTTCTCGACGAGTTCGACACCGGACTTGACCTGACCGCCACTGACCGAAATCAGCGTCTTGATCTCCTTGGCTGCATTGGCGCAGCGCTGGGCAAGATCGCGGACTTCCTGGGCGACCACGGCAAAGCCGCGGCCAGCTTCGCCGGCCCGGGCGGCCTCGACGCCTGCATTGAGCGCCAGAAGGTTGGTCTGGAAGGCGATCTCGTCGATGACGCCGATGATGGTCGAGATCTTTTCCGAGGATCGACTGATCTCGGCCATGGCCTCCACGGCCTTGCGCACGACGACACCCGATTCGCGGGCGTGATCGCGGGCCGACTGAACGGACTGAGCGGTGCGCCCTGCCCCGTCGGCCGTCGAGCGAACGACGTCGCTGAGGTGCGAGAGCGCACGCACGCTTTCCTCGAGCGCTGCCGCCTGCTGCTCCGTCCGGCGCGCGAGATCGTCGGCCGAAACCGCAAGGTTTTCGGTGCCGGCATTGATATCGACGCTCGCCGCGCGGACCTCTTCAAGCGTAGCACGCAGCGCTTCGACAGCCTGGTTGTAGGTTGACGCCATGGCAACGAAGTCCGCCGGCAGGTCGTCGCGCATGGAGACGTTGAGCTGCCCATTGGCGAGCGCTTCGAGCACGGAAGACAGGGCTTCGAGCGCCGAGCGCTGATCGGCCTCGACGCGAGCCCGTTCCTGCGCACGCTGAGCGCTCTCCTGTTCGGAGCGCGAACGGGCGGCCTCCGCCTCCTCTTCGAGACGCTTGTTTTCCAGCGCCGCGTCGCGGAAGACGGTGACGGAGCGGACCATATCGCCGATCTCGTCACCGCGATTGCGTCCTTCGATCGGAACCGAGAGATCGCCATTCGCCAGCCGTGCCATGACGCTGGTGATGCGCTTCAGGGGTGCCCGCAGCGTCTCCACCAGCATTAGTCCGCCGATGATGGCAAGCAGCGTACCGACTACCATGGTGATGACCGAGATCGTTGCCGAGCGCTCGCTGTCTTCACGGCCGATTTCCTGGGCCTGGCTCACGAAGTTGCGCAGTGATTCCATCGCAGCAGAGACAGCAGCATTCGCCGCCAGGCGCTTGTCCTGCCAGTCACGTCCGGCATCCAGACGGGCCTGGGAGTTCTCGGTGATGGATGCCAGATGCGGCGCAATCTTCTGCGGGAAGTCGCGCAGCGCACTATTCTTGGCACCAAGTTCCGAGATGCGCGCGGCCACTTTCTGAAGCGCCTCGACTTCGGCGACAACCACGCCTCGGGCCTGATCATCCAGCGCACCGAGCATCTGCTGAACGCGGAGTTCGACTGTTGCGATGGTGAGCGCCGCACTGTCGACGAGCGACATCAGCTCCTTCTGTTCGGCCACGAGCTTGTCGAGGCTGACGAAGCGGTCGGCCGCGACATCGCTGTTCTTGGCCGCCTGCAGCGTGATCTTCTGTTCGATCTCCACCAGTTCGGCGAGAACCCGACCGAGCTCCTGCGCCCGTGCATCATCCGGCCCCGACTGGTTCAGGATCGTCTCGACCTTGGTGATGGCGGCATCGACCTCCCCAACCAGCACCTTGCCCTTCTCGGATGCGATCTCGTTGGCTTTCGCCAGATCCTTCTGCATGGGCTTCAGATAGAGCTTCGCCTCCGCGAGTTGCTCTTCCGGAGTGAAGGCCATCTGCACGCCGACGCGCAGCTTGCCGAGGCGATCGAGCAGCGACTTGAACGCGGATGCGTCGAAAAGCAGTTCCTTGGCGAAACGCTCCTTGCCCGCCAGATCGGTGCGAACGAAATCGACCTGCTTGACGATCTGCTGGCCCTCCGCCTGCAGCGCCGCGACGGCGGACGTGAGGCTGACATCCAGCTCATCACGCGTCGTCTTGTTGTCCCAAAGCGCGTTCGTCTGCGCTTGCATCGTGCCGGGCAAACCGGTGAGTGCCGAAAGATCGCCCGCCTGCGCCTGCTTAGCGAGGACACCGTTCAGCACGGCCAGCCCTTTTTCCTGATCATCGATAGCCGACGAAAGCGCATCCTTGCTCTTTTCCGTCGGTTCGAGGCTGAACTCCTGCAGGCCCTGCTGCAGCCGCTCCAGATCGCTGATGTTACCGATCGTGGCGCGGGTCACGGTCATATGGCCGTTCAGCGTAGTGGCGGTCCAATAGCCCAGGAGGCCAACGCCAGCCATGAGCAGAACGAGAGGAACGACGAATAGCAAGACTTTGGTGACGATCCTGCGGCTTTGCAGGAGGCGATCAATAAAACTCATGAGGCCCTCGAAAGAGGTCGATATCCCGCGAGGTCATTACCCGGTATCGAAAAACAGACGCCACCTCATGTGCGCCACGCGAGAGATTGCGGTGTTCAGTTTGAACAATGGTTAATCGCAATTCGTCATTTTGGCACTGCAGCATCGTTTCAGCGGGAGAAAAGGCGAATTCTGTTCCTCGCGCATGCCGCTTGGTTTAGAACCGCCGGGTACGCACGGGAATCGAGCATGGCATTATCAGAGAATACCCGAGGCGCCCTTCTGATGGCGATCTCGATGGCTGGCTTCACCTTCAACGACGCCCTGACGAAATCGGTGACTGCGGAACTGACCGTGGCGCAGATCATGTTCGTGCGCGGCGCCTTCACGGCGCTTCTCGTCTACATCGTTGCGCGGCGCATGGGTGCCCTCGACCACATCAAGAACATCCTGCAGCCGATGATTCTGGTGCGGATCGCCTTTGAGACTGTCGCAGCAGTCGCCTTCCTGGCCGCCTTGGGACAGGTGCCCCTCGCCAATGCCTCAGCCATCCTCCAATCCCTGCCGCTCGCGGTGACCTTGGGCGCCGCACTCTTCTACAAGGAACCGGTCGGCTGGCGGCGCTGGACCGCGATCGGCTTCGGCTTCATCGGCGTCCTCGTCATCATCCAGCCAGGTCCCGAAGGGTTCACGCTCGCTTCCCTGTATATCGTCCTCTGCGTCGTCATGGCGGCCGGACGAGACCTCGTCACCCGGCGTATCGATGCGAGCATCTCCTCGCTGACCGTCACCTTGTTCACCGCCGCCTCGATTTCTTTCGCCGGGCTCCTGCTGATACCGGCCTTCGGCGGCTGGCAGCCGATGTCGGGCAGCGCGCTCGGGCGACTGGCCTTTGCCTCGATTTTCCTGTTTGCCGGCTATCAGGCCATCATCATGGCGATGCGAACCGGCGAGATCTCCTTCATCGCGCCGTTCCGTTATACGAGCCTGCTCTGGGCCGTGCTTCTCGGCATGCTGTTCTTCGGCGAAACGCCCGACCTCTGGATGGTCATCGGCTCAGCCATTGTCATCGGCTCCGGGCTCTACACATTCTACCGCGAGAGCAAGCGCAAGGCAGCGCTTGCCCGCCGTGCCGACCCGGCCTCCCCCGGCTGATATCGGCTCAGTTTCAAGGATAGATGCGCGTGCAGCAGGTTTCCCGCTTCCTGGATAGAACCACGGCCCCACACATCGTCAGTCTGGTGGCGATCGCGGGATTGTCAGCGCTGACAATGAACATCTTCCTCCCCGCCCTGCCCGCCATGGCATCCGATCTCGGCGTGGATTACGACCGCGTGCAGATCCTCGTCTCCGGCTATATCGCGATGACCGCACTGGTGCAGCTGGTGATCGGTCCGCTGTCGGACCGCTATGGACGCCGGCCGGTGATGCTCGGCGCCTTGGGCATTTTGATCGCCGCCTCCCTGATCTGCATGATCGCGACCTCGATCGAGATCCTGACGGTCGCGCGCATGGTCCAGACGGCAGTCGTCGCGGGCCTGGTTCTCTCGCGTGCCATCATACGCGACATGGTGCCGATGGACGAGGCGGCCTCGATGATCGGCTATGTGACCATGGGCATGACGCTGATCCCGATGATCGGTCCGACACTCGGTGGCCTCCTGAGCGACAATTTCGGCTGGCGCTCGAACTTCACCGCGATCCTCGTTGCCGCCATCCTCGTGCTGATCCTCGTCTACCGCGACCTCGGCGAGACGAACCGCCAGAAGAGTGGCAGCTTTTCCGCCCAGTTTCGGGCCTGGCCGCGCCTGCTCGCCTCGCCACGTTTCTGGGGCTACACGATGGCCGGCACCTTCACCTCGGGCGCGTTCTTCGCCTTTCTGGGCGGCGCACCCTTTGTCGGGGGCACGCTGATGGGTTTGACACCGAGCATGCTCGGGCTGCAGTTCATGTTTATCGCAGCCGGATACATCGCCGGCAACTATCTCTCCGGGCGCTATGCCCGACGCCTCGGCATCGACATGATGATGCTGGTCGGCGGCATCGTCGCCCTCGCAGGCGCGGCGATCCCGATCGTTCTCTTTCTGCAGGGCTTCGTCTCGTCGATTGCCTTCTTCGCCCCACAGGTGGTCGTCGGCTTTGGCAATGGCCTGTCATTGCCGAGCACCAATGCCGGGATCGTCAGCGTGCGGCCGGAGCTTGCGGGCTCTGCATCCGGATTGGGCGGCGCAATCACCATGGGCGGCGGGGCCTTCGTCTCCTGGCTCGCCTCCCGCATCCTCTCGATCGAGACTGGTGCCATGCCACTCCTGCTGGTCATGATGGCCTGCTGCGTTCTAGCTCTTGTCGCCGTCCTCTTCCTGCGCATCGCCCCGGGCGAGGAGCGCTGAGCCGATGGCAGAGACTAAGCCTTTCCCCGCCGTCATCCTCGCTGGAGGCCTGTCCCGGCGTATGGGCTCGGACAAGGCGATGATCCCTTTCGGCCGAGGGACGCTGGCCGAACATATCGCCGAACGACTGGCGCCAAAAGTGGCCAGCGTGTCGCTGAATGCCCCGCTCGACCACCCACTTGCCGGCCGGCTGCCGCTGCTTCCCGATCCGATCCCTGATCGACCCGGCCCCCTGGCCGGCGTTCTGGCAGCTCTACTTGCAGCAAAGGACATGCCCGACAGACCAACCCATGTTCTCACGACCGCCTGCGACACGCCCTTTTTGCCGTCTGAACTCGTGGGTAAGCTCACCTCGGTTGCAGCCGAGAATACGGTCATCATGGCCGCCTCGGCGGGGCGCGGTCATCCTGTCACGGCGCTGTGGCCCGTGACGGTGGCGGAGGATCTGGGCGCCTGGCTCGACGACCCCGATCATCGCCGGGTCTTCGAATTCATCGCCCGCCATCCCGCGAAGATGGTCGAGTTTGCCCCCCTGGATGGCCCGTTCGGACCTGTCGACCCCTTCTTCAACATCAACACGCCCGAGGATCTGGCTGTTGCCCAGGCCGTCCTCGACAAAGGTGATCTCTGATGACCAGTCCCCGCATCTTCGGCATCGCCGGCTGGAAGAATTCCGGCAAGACCGGATTGGCCGTCCGGCTCGTCGAGGAATTCACCCGTCGCGGCTACCGCATCTCGACCATCAAGCACGCCCATCATGACTTCGACATCGACAAGGTCGGTGCCGACAGCTACCGCCACCGGGAAGCCGGCGCCCATGAAGTGGTCATCGTCTCGGGCACCCGCTACGCCATCATGCATGAGCTGCGCGGCGCGCCTGAACCGAGCTTCGACGAAATTCTCGCCCGCATCGGCCCCTGCGATCTCGTGCTGATCGAGGGCTACAAGCGCGAACCCGTCCCGAAGATCGAGGCAAGACGCGAGGCGGCTGCCAAGCGCGAGCCATTAGCGCCGACCGATCCGCATATCCGCGCGATTGCGGCCGACCACGCCGTCGAGGATACCGACCTGCCGGTCTTCGATCTCGACGACACCAGCGCGATTGCCGATTTCATCGCGGACGTCACGGGATTGCCACCGAGGCCATAACTCCCTGCCCAGACACAGAAAAGGGCCGCCGGATCGCTCCGGCGGCCCTTCCTTTGTCTGTGGTGTGGATCAGTCGTTGCTCGACACGTTCGCCGGACGCACCAGCGTCGTGACACGGCGGATGGCCACGCGACGGTTCTGCTGTTCGGCAGCCTCGGTGCGGATCTTCAGGAACCGCTCGCCGTAACCCTGGACCGACATGTTTTCCGGCGGGATGCCGTAGACTTCGGTCAGCAGGTTGGCGACCGTCTCGGCGCGCTTGTCGGAAAGGACAAGGTTCGACCGATCCGAGCCAACCGCATCCGTATGGCCCTCGATGAGGAAGACTTCACCCGGATCCTGCTCCAGCAGCTTTTCCATCGCCTGGGCCACGCGACGCAGGGTGCGGGCCTGCTCGAGCGGCACTTCGGCCGAACCCGACGGGAAGGTGATCGTATCGAGGTCGATACGACGAACCTTGTCGCGGATACGAGCCGACGACTTCACTTCGTCGATCGAGTAGACCCGCTCGACGCGCTCAACCGGCGGACGGGCGAGGAAGTCGTAGTAGTCACGGTCCGGGTCACGGGTCGTGCTGACGATGTAGTCGCTGACCGGAATGGTCAGGCGCATCGGCGGCAGAGCGGCGCCGACATCGACATACATGCTCGGACGCTGGCCATCGGCCTCCGGCGAGTACATCAGGACATATTCACGACCGCGGGGCGAGATCCGCGAGCGGATGATGATGTCGCCATAACGGTTGTAGACCGTGACCAGCTTGCTGCCGTCAGCACGCTCGATGGTCTCGCGAACGCGACCACGCGACAGCTGCTCGTAATAGGTGTCCTCGGCATCGTAGCGCAGACGCTGACGGTCATCGCTGCGGACGACAATCCGGTCGCCGACATTGATGACGGTGCGGTTGTCGATCTGCTCGATGACCCGAACTTCCGTCACCTGATTGACGACGTTGTTCTGGACGATCGTGTTGTTGGTGACGTTATTGGTCACATTGTTGGTCACGTTGCTGTTGCTGACATTATTGACGACCGTGGTCGGCACGTCGAAGGTCGGCGCAGCATCAAGCGTCGTGCCGTCTTCCGTGATGGTCGCCTGAATGGTCTGCGGATCCACCTCGATCGAATCGGCCTGAGCCTCGGCATCCGTTTCCGGCGGCGGAGCCACGTCTTCCTGCGCTCTCAGCTGATTGCGCTGCTCGCGGCTATCCTGCCCGCCACTGTTGTCGGCATCCTTGTCGCTGTCAAGGACGGCTGCACCGTTTTCGACCGGCAGGACGACGGTTTCGGAGGTCTGGGACGGATCTTCTGCGATCGCTTCCTTTTCCTCAGCTGTACGAGTGTCGGTGATCTCCTGGACAGGCTGATCCTCAGGCGGCTCGACGGCAGGTACCAGAACCTGCTCGCCTTCCGGCTGCTGACCATCGGCAGGCACCTCTTCACCGGTCGCCTGTTCTTCGGTCGGCTGCTGATCGGCGGGCTGCTCGGCCTGGTCGGCCGGGACTTCGCCTTCGTTGGCAGGCTGTTCGCCGGCGGCATCCTGGGAAGGACGAAGCTCTTCGTCAGCGGCCGGCGCCTGATCTTCGGTCTGTTCAGGCGACGCCTGTTCTTCGCTTGGCTGGGCTTCTTCCGCCGGCTGCTCTTCCGTCTGCTGCTGCTCTTCCGCCGGCTGTTCCTCGGTGGCCGGAGCGGCACATTCGGCTTCGGTCGCAGCCTGAGAGCCATCTGCGCAGGTCACACCCTCAGCGGCCGGCTCTTCGGCAGGCTGCTCGGCCTGCTCGGCTTCCTCAGCCTGCTGTGCTGCGGCTTCTGCCTCGGCCTCGGCCTGGCGCTGAGCCTCTGCTTCGGCTTCAGCCTGCCGCTGTGCCTCGGCATCCGCTTCGGCCTGACGCTGGGCTTCTGCCTCGGCGTCTGCCTGGCGCTGAGCTTCTTCTTCGGCTGCGCGCTGGGCTTCAGCTTCCGCTTCGGCCGCACGTTGGGCTTCTGCCTCGGCTTCGGCCTGGCGCTGAGCCTCTTCCTCTGCGGCTCGCTGAGCCTCGGCTTCCGCCTGGGCCTGTGCTTCCGCTTCGGCGGCACGTTGCGCTTCCGCTTCGGCTTCCGCCTGCGCCTGTGCCTCTGCTTCGGCAGCACGCTGCGCTTCGGCTTCCGCCTGGGCCTGTGCTTCCGCCTGGGCCTGCGCTTCCGCCTCAGCCTGACGCTGGGCCTCTTCCTCGGCCGCGCGGCGCTGCTCTTCTTCCGCGGCAGCCTGGGCGTCGCGGGCGGCGCATGTTTCGGCATCCGGGGCTTCGGTACCATCGCCGCAGACGACCGCCTGCGCGAGCTGGATCAGTGCTTCTTCAGCCTGGCGTGTTTGGCTCTGGCTCTCGCCCATGCCGATTGTCGAGGCGCCCACCGGCTTTGCCAGCATCGCCACCGACAGCACGGGGATCGCAACCGTGGCCAGCAATCTATTTTTCAGCATTCTTCGAGTTTCCTTCCCTACCATCGCAACCGGCAAGTGAGCCGGACGATGTTCTTCAATAACGATGTCAACGACGCGTACCGTAACTGCCGCCAGACTAGGTTCCGCAGGATTAACCCTGCCTGAACGCATCCGGACGTCTTTTGCTCCATTGCCCATGATCGCATCGGTTCTCAGCGAACGGCAGCCCTGCTCCCGCCTGAACCACTGCAATTTTTGTCCAAAGCGCTGTTTCCTGTTGATTTCGTCACTCAAACAAGACGAATATTGGGCCCAAGTGTGGACGACCATGCCACACGATCACGGGCAGCTGCATCACAACAACAAGCAGCGCCCACCAACAGAGAGGATCTCATGCGTATTCCGACACGTTTTCTGGCCGCAGCTTCCATCGCAGCCCTGTCGCTCTTTGCCGGCTCGGCGATGGCCCAGGAAAAGCTGATCATCGGCACCGAAGGCGCCTATCCGCCGTTCAACAACCTGGAAGCCGATGGCTCCCTCGTTGGCTTCGACATCGACATTGCCAAGGCGCTCTGCGAGGAAATGAAGGTCACCTGTGAATTCGTCACCCAGGATTGGGATGGCATCATTCCGGCGCTGCAGGCGAAGAAGTTCGACGCGATCATCGCCTCCATGTCGATCACGCCGGAGCGTCTGGAGAAGGTCGACTTCTCCAAGAAGTACTACAACACCCCGCCGGCCGTTGCCGTGCCGAAGGACTCCGCCATTACCGATGTGGCTGGCCTCGCAGGCAAGACCATCGGCGCTCAGTCTTCGACGACCCACGCCAACTATGCCGAAAAGCACATGGCCGACAGCGAGCTGAAGCTCTATCCGACGGCCGACGAATACAAGCTCGACCTCGAAGGCGGCCGCGTTGACGCCGTGGTCGACGATATCGTCGTCCTCTCGGAATGGCTGAAGACGGATGCCGGCGCCTGCTGCAAGATCCTCACCCCCCTGCCGGTTGACGTTGAAATCAACGGCGAAGGTGCAGGCATTGCGGTTCGCAAGGGTGAAACCGAGCTGGCCGACAAGTTCACGGCTGCCATCGCGGCGATCCGCGAGAACGGCAAATACGCCGAAATCAACAAGAAGTATTTCGATTTCGACGTTTACGGCGAGTGATCCCGGGATAAGCTGATAAAGCCGAGTGGCGGAAGTCGAACACTTCCGCCATTTTGCATTTGAACTGCAACGACATCAAAAAGGCGGACAAACCGCCAAGGGGGAATGGCATGGGCGGATTGTCTTCTGCGCTCGGCTCGATCTGGGAGTGGATCAACTACGCATTCGATCCGCTCTGTGGTCCGGTCGGGCTTTTCCGGCTGTTGGCAGCGGACACCCTGGTCGGCTGCGGCGACACCGGCTGGGGCGACGAAATCGCCTTCGGCGTGAAGGTGACGATCTCGCTGGCGCTCGCCACCCTGCCCGTCGGCCTAGCTCTCGGCTTCCTGATCGCGCTCGCTAGACAATCGGGAGAATGGAGCCTGCGTGCCGCGACCGGCGTCTACACGACGATCTTCCGCGGCCTGCCCGAACTGCTCACACTCTTCATCGTCTATTTCGGCTTCCAGATCCTGGTGCAATCGGTCCTGACCTGGTTCGGCATCGAGCAACGCGTCGAGATCAACGCCTTCGTCGCGGGCATGATCGCGCTTTCCGTTGTCTTCTCGTCCTACGCGTCGGAAGTCCTTCTCTCCGCCTTTCAGGCCATTCCCCGTGGCCAATATGAAGCGGGCAGCGCAGTCGGCCTCTCGAAACACCGGACCATGTGGCTGATCATCGTTCCCCAATTGATCCGCATCGCGCTTCCGGGCTTGAGCAATCTTTGGCTCGTCCTTCTGAAGGACACGGCGCTCGTGTCCGTCATCGGCCTTGCCGATATCGTCCGCCAGACCGGCGTCGCAGCACGCGTGACGAAGGAAGCATTCCTGTTCTACGGCATTGCCTGTCTGCTTTACCTGCTGCTGGCAACGGTCTCGTCGATCGGTCTCAACGCTGTTTCCCGCTGGGCCAATCGTGCGGAGGTCGGACGATGAGCCACGCACTGGAGATGATCCCCGCCCGCCCCGCCCCGCCGGCAAAGGCCAGCCGTATCAGCGGCGCGCGCATCCTCGGATATGCCATACTCGCGCTCTGGGTGGTGCTCGGCGTCGCACTCGTCTGGTACCTCGCGTCGAGCTGGGACCCGGAGAAAATCGAACGTTATGGCTGGCGATATCTGGACGGGCTGGCAACCACGCTGATCCTGACCTTCGGCTCGATCACGCTCGGCGCCATCCTGTCCTTCCCCGTGACCTTCGCCCGGATGTCGAAGAACCCGGTTCTGAACACGATCGCCTATGGCTACGTCTACGTGTTCCGCAGCACGCCGATGCTCTTGCAGATCTTCCTGATCTATTACGGCCTCGGCTCCTTCCGTGCCCAGATCGAGGCGATCGGCCTCTGGTGGTTCTTCCGCGAGGCCTGGTACTGCGCGCTCTTCGCGATGACGTTGAACACCGCGGCGTATCAGGCCGAGATCCTCCGCGGCGCCATCGAGAGCGTGCCACGGGGCCAGACCGAGGGCGCAAAATCGCTCGGCCTGCCGACATCGGTGACCTTCTGGAAGATCATCCTGCCCCAGGCGCTGATCGTCGCCCTGCGCCCCTATGGCAACGAGATCATCTTCATGATCAAGGGATCGGCCGTGGTCGCGGTGGTGACCGTGCTCGATCTCATGGGCCAGACGCGCTACGCCTTCTCGCGCACCTTCGACTACCAGACCTATCTCTGGGCGGCGATCTTCTATCTCACCATCGTCGAGGCCCTGCGCCACACCTGGGGTGCCATCGAAGCGCGCCTGACACGCCATCTCAAGCGCTAACTTGAACCGGGCGGCGCAGACCGTACCGCCTGTTCATTAGCAGTTCCTTCACCATCCGGTGCTTCCATGATTACAGGGCCCGCGTCGGTCGCGGCCCCGGTCGGTCGCGGAAGCGATGACACCGTCCGCGTCGATCCGTCTTCCAAGAGAACACGGGGAACGCATTTTCATGAACAGTGAAATGGAATTGATGCTGAAGGGCTATGGGCTGACCACCGCCCAGATCCTCTACCGCCTGCCCGACCACCCGTCCCTGCTACAGACCTATATCTGGCAGCACTACGATCTGGCGCCGGACTTTCCCGAAATGCGCGGCTTCCTGCGCTTCTGGCAGGACAAGATCGAAGGCCCGATCCACTCGGTCACCTACGTGCACAAGAAGATGATCGCCGCCAGCGAATGGCGTTCGCTCAAGGGCGAGTTCATCCTGCACTAGGTCAGACATGCACCTCGCCATGCGCAATTTCTCCATCCTTTGGCTTCCGATATAGGACGGCAAAGAGAAGAGCGAGATAGAAGGCGCCCACAAGCGCCAGAACGAAACCGCCATGCAGCGGTCCGAGATCCGCATGGCCGACGAGCTGCCAGAGGCTGCCGACAAACTCCTCCGGCGCTTCTCCCTGTTGCAGCTTGGGGCTTGAGATCTTCAGCGCCCAGGCGAGAAGCAGGATGAGATACATCCAGATGTAGTTGCGCCTGATACGGCGGAACAACGCTTCGCGATAAGCCATCAGGAAGACCGGCTTGCGCAGGCTTGCGGCAATCGCCTCGGCCCAATCGGGTTTGAGTTCGGCTTGGGGGCACAGAGCCTGCGAGAAATAGTGCCGCTCGAGCTGGCGCACGCGGGCCCGGTAGACATCGAAGAAGCGATAGCGCCGCGCCTCGATCAACAGGAACACCGAGACCAGAAGCATGGCGAACAAGACGACGCCATGGTGCGACGACGGGGTTGATAGCGAGACGGACAGAAGACCCGCGACCACAGTCATCGACCAGTTGGTCGTTCGGTCTATGCGATCGCGCCAGCTGGTCATGCGGCCCATTTCTCCACGATAATAGTGGATGATCATATTGGCCTTCTCGGCCGAACTCGCCGGCAAAGCAGGGGCAAGGCGCGCGGGCTTGGCGCTCTCCAGTGGCAGGATGCTCGTATCGGTCTGAGATGTTTGTTCCATGCTTGGCTCCCTGTCGGGAGAACACCAAGGGACGCCCTGCGGTTCCCTTTTGATTGCCAAGCCGGGCGCGACCCGTTAGACGAGCCGAAAAGGCCCGATGAGCGGCCAGGAACACAGGAGCCGGACATGGCAAAGATCGACGAAGAAGCCCTGGCGGAAGCCTATAACCGTGCGCTTGCACTGGAGAAGGCCGGCGATATCGATGCAGCCGTCAAGGCCTATGAGGAGGTCCTGGCAATCGACCCCGACGACCACGGTGGCGCATCGGTCCGGATCGCAGCACTCGGCCGTGGCGAGGCTCCGCCCAAGGCCCCGGACGCCTATGTCGAGACACTGTTCGACCAGCATGCCGACGCGTTCGAGGACATTCTCGTCGAACAGCTAGGATATACCGTGCCCATGATGGTGCGCCAGCGCCTGCAGGCACTCAACCTTGGTCCGTTCAAGCGCCTGCTTGATCTCGGTTGCGGCACAGGCCTGACCGGCGGCGCCTTACGCGACATGGTGGACGACATGACCGGCATCGATATCTCGGAGAAGATGGTCGAGCTGGCGCATGAAAAGGATCTCTACGAGACGCTCTACGTTGCCGAACTCGAGGACTTCCTCGAAGACAATGACGATGAGCCCTTCGACCTGATCACGGCCACCGACGTGCTTCCCTATCTCGGCGCCCTCGAGCCGCTCTTCTTCGGCGCGGCCGAAAACATGGTCACTGGCGGCATCTTCGTCTTCTCCTCCGAAACCATGCCGGCCGACGTGATGGCCAGCCGCCCCTTCATGGTCGGCCCCCACCAGCGCTTCGTCCATGCCGAGACCTATGTCCGCGAACGCCTGACAGCCACGGGCTTCGATCTGGTGGAAATCTCGGACATCAATGTCCGCATGCAGGACGGCAACCCGTCACCGGGGCACCTCGTCGTCGCGAAAAAGAAATAATTCGAACGTGGGGGTTGCGAAAGACAACCCATGCGCGCATCAAATTTGTGGCCACAACGCGAATATCCTGCTTTGCTCCCTTTGAGAGGGCGCTGCGATGGATGTTGGCTATCTTGTGAACTACCTGAACGCATGGCTGGGTGAATGCTTTTCGCCCACCTGCCCGCCGAATTACTATGCACTTGCACTGGCGGTACTGACGCCCGCTCTATTCATCTACGCACGCAACGAGATGCGGCAGAAAAGGCTTCTCGTCATCCGGGACTTCCTCACGTCCTATCCCGCGACAACCAGGCCGTCCCAAGACCAGCCGGAAGGAACGGGCTATCTTAACCCGTCGGTCGAGTTCGTTCGATCCAAGTACGTGCAGGGCATTTCACTTAGCAAAGCATCAAGTCAGAGTGGCCGCAAACTGTCACCGGTCGAGGAGATCGATCAGTACATCAATGATGCTAGGCTGTTCGGCTGGGGAGACCTCAGACTGCTTGCATCCGCCCTCGGCATGATGATCGTGACCTACTACGGGATGGATGCGCTGCTCGTGGGGCTCTCGGCCAAGGTGTCGGCACAGGGCTGTGGCATTGCATTTCTGTCCCCGCTGTCCGCGCAAGTGCACCTGATCGCCGGTCTCGCGTTCGCCGGAGCCTTTCTCGCTGCCATCCGAGGGTTTACACGCGGGCTCGCCGCATTTGACCTCTCACCGATCACGTTCCTCCGTTACACCGTCGAGACGATCGTATCGGTCGTCTTCATCGTCGCTGCCTACCGCGCGATCCCTGATCCGACCCTCGGCATCCGGATAGTGGCCGAGTCCGGTGTGGCGACGCCCTCGCAGACTCCCGCTCCCCAACAACTACCTGACGTGTCCCGCATATGGCTGATTTTGGCGCCGGTCCTCGGCTACTTGCCAGACAGTGCTTCGAAGTTCGTGTTGCTGCGTCTGCAATCACTGATCTCGTGGGTAAAAATGGACGACGATCGCTTCAACAAGGTGACACGGATCACGCCCCTCGATGCGCTGGACGGCATCGACTATGCAACGCGCTTCCGGTTGCAGGAGTCTGGGATCTACGACGTTCAGGGACTCGCAACTTACAATCCGATCATGCTGCATATCGAGACCCCCTATGGCATCTATCAGTCAGTGGACTGGGTGGCTCAGGCGCAATTGTGTCACCTTGTCGGGCTCGAAAAATTCCTCATCCTGCGTGAACTGCAGATAAGGACCATTTTCGATTTGGAGAGGGCGATCGATTTTAGGAAGACCGGATCCGACGTCAGTGACAGCCCAGAAGAGTTCGATCTTCTGCTTGCGGGGGTGCTGATTGCGCCGACACAAAACCTCCGCGATGTCTGTAATATCGGTGGGACGAGCCTATTGATGGTGGACCAGAGAACCATCCGCCAAGCCGCCAATCCCGACGAATTTTGCCGCTGGTTCCGCGAAAACCTCGGGGTCACCACCACGGAAGTGAAAGCCCGTGTTGAACACATGATGGGCTGGATCGCAGACGATCTCCATGTCCGTCGTCTAAGGCGCATATGGCAGGAGATTTCCGACTCGCTGGGGGAACGCTCGAAACGCCTTGACGGCGAAACACCGAGACAGACCGCCCTCGGTTAGCAAGCAAGCCTCCGCGGTGTGGCATCTCTGACTTTTCCTTGATCGCGTCCTGCTTTATGCCTTTGCCTCAACTGTAATCGCAGAGGCAGAGCAAATGGCAAAGGTCGCATTCATCGGTTTGGGCGTCATGGGCTTCCCCATGGCCGGTCACTTGAAGGTCAAGGGCGGCCATGAGGTCAAGGTCTACAACCGCACCACCGCCAAGGCCGAAGAATGGGTGAAGAAGTTCGGCGGCAGCCATGGCCTGACGCCGGCGGAGGCCGCAGAGGGTGCGGATTTCATCTTCACCTGCGTCGGCAATGACGACGACCTCCGCTCGGTCACGACGGGCGAACATGGCGTGATCGCAGCCATGAAGCCAGGCGCCATCCTGATCGACAACACGACGGCTTCCGCCGAAGTGGCGCGCGAACTGGCGCAGGCCACGGCCGCCAAGGGCTGCGGCTTTATCGATGCCCCCGTTTCGGGCGGCCAGGCGGGCGCCGAAAACGGTGTCCTGACCGTCATGTGCGGCGGAGAGCCGGAAGTATTCGAGAAGGCAAAGCCGGTCATCGATTCCTATGCCCGCATGGTCGGTCTGATGGGTCCGGCCGGTGCCGGCCAGCTGACCAAGATGGTCAACCAGATCTGCATTGCCGGCCTCGTCCAGGGCCTCGCCGAGGGGGTGCATTTCGGCAAGAAGGCCGGTCTCGACATCGAAAAGGTCGTCGAGGTCATCTCCAAGGGGGCGGCCGGTTCCTGGCAGATGGAAAACCGCCACAAGACGATGAACCAGGGCAAATACGACTTCGGCTTTGCTGTGGACTGGATGCGCAAGGACCTGGACATCGTGCTGACGGAGGCCCGTCGCAACGGCGCCAACCTGCCGGTTACTGCACTGGTCGATCAGTTCTACGGCGAGGTCCAGAAACTCGGCGGCAACCGTTGGGACACCTCGTCCCTCTTGGCACGGCTCGAAACCAAGTGATCAACCCCTCCGCCACCGCAGCCGAGATTATCGCATATCTTCGCTCGATGCGGTCGGTAGAAAACGTCGCCGGGATGGCGCGCTTCGGGATCGTCACCGAGGATGCCCTCGGCATCGGCAATCCTGCCTTGCGCCACATCGCCAAAGCGATCGGCCCGAACCACGCGCGAGCCGAAAGTCTCTGGGCATCCGGCATACGAGAGGCGCGACTGGTGGCGATCTGGACTTTCGTGCCGACACAGCTGTCGCCGGACGATATCTGGCGGCTCGCCGCCGATTTCAACTCATGGGAAATCGTCGACGCCGCAGCCGATCTGCTGACCGAGACGCCCAGCTGGCATCAACTCGTTGAAGACTTCGCCGCAGACGACAGGGAATTTGTCAGGAGGACGGCGTTCGCCATGATCGCAGGCGCCACTGTTCACAACCGTAGTGAGCCGGATGCGACATTCCTGGCATGGCTTCCGCTGATCGAGCGACACGCCACCGACCCCCGAAACTTCGTCAAGAAGGCTGTGAACTGGGCCTTGCGGAACATGGGCAAGCGTAGCCGCGCTTGCCACGAAGGGGCGCTGCAATTGGCCGGAAAGCTGGCCGAAAGCGCCGATCCGACCGCCCGTTGGATTGGAAAGGATGCCCTCCGAGAGCTGCGTGATCCGAGGCGGATCGCCAGGCTCAAGTGAAACGGCGTCCCTCTCAGTCTTCCGCGTTCTTCTGGTTGTCGAGCACCATGTAGTCGAGCGGCAGCTCGGTCGTGTACTTGATCTGCTCCATCGCAAAGGCCGAGGAGACGTCGCGGATCTCGATCTTGGCGATCATCCGCTTATAGAAGGCATCATAGGCCGCGATGTCGGGCACGACGACGCGCAGAAGATAATCGACGTCGCCGCTCATGCGGTAGAATTCGACGACCTCCGGGAACTCCGACACGACCTCCGAGAAACGCTTCAGCCATTCGATGGAGTGGCTGGAGGTCCGGATCGAAACGAAAACCGTGACCTTCGTGTTGACCTTGCCGGGATCGAGCAGCGCGACGCGGCGTCGGATAACGCCGTCCTCTTCCATCTTCTGGATGCGCCGCCAGCAAGGCGTGGTCGAGAGCCCGACCTTTTTGGCGAGGTCCGCCACGGCCAGCGTCGAATCTTCCTGGAGAATGCGGAGAATTTTACGGTCGAGGCGATCCATGACAGGTCCTGAAAAACTGATTTTCCGTCATATAGCTGATTTGAGACAATTTATGGAAAATCATTTCAACCTATCAACAAGGAAACTTCACGCCGCAGGACAGGCAGCACTTCTGCCTCGAACCAGGGATGCCGCTTGAGCCAGCCGGTGTTGCGCCAGCTCGGATGCGGCAGAGGGAGCACCCGAGCCCCCTCGCGATTGGCGAGCAGGAAATCGCGCCAGTTGGCCACGGTCTCGGTCATGGTCTTGCGCCTCAGCGCACCCAGATGCCAGGCCTGAGCATATTGCCCGATCGCCAGGATCAGATCCACCTGCGGCATGGCATCCATGACCGTCTGGCGCCAATGCGGCGCGCATTCCCGCCGCGGCGGCAGATCGTGACCGTTTGCATCATAACCCGGGAAACAGAAACCCATCGGAGCAATCGCGAAGCGCGAACGGTCATAGAAGGTTTCCCGGTCCACCCCCAGCCATTGCCGCAGTCGATCTCCGGATGCATCGTTGAAGGGAATGCCGGTCTCATGCACCCGAAGCCCCGGAGCCTGACCGGCGATCAGCACCCGCGCCGTCGATGAAAGATAAGCGACCGGCCGCGGCTCGTGTGGCATCCGTCGTTCCGGTCCGCCGGCCGGACAATCCCGGCAGATCCGGCATTGCGCGATGGCGTGGCTCAATTCGCCGATCGGTGGAGGCAGATCGCCGCGCGGCATCACCGGCGGCAAGGGGGCATCAGCAGTCATTCTCTCATTCCTCGAACCAGCGCGACATCCATCGTGGCAGTAACGCCTCGACCCAACCGGCAAGTTCCGCTTCCTCGATCTGTCTCTGACGGCGCCAATCGGAAGGCCGCTCGAAACGTCCACGCCAGATCCCCTCGCCCGCCGCCCGCGCATTGGCTTCAGCCGCAAGATATCGTCCGTCGGCAACGGCTAAGCCGGCCGAGACGATGCGCTCGGCAAGATCATCCGCCCCGGATTTGCAGAGAACGAGAAGCCGCTGATGGCGATCGCGGCCCGTTCCGCTGCATTCCCATGCACGGGCCACGACGAGGGTCGCAAGCAAATCCCGCGCGTCCTCGCCGCAGCGATAGACCGAGCCATCCGCCGCATCGCAAGTCTGGGAGAGTTCCGGAGCATCGATCCCTTCCAGGCGAAGCCGCTCCCCTGATGTCAGCAAGGTGTCGCCATCAACAGCCGTGAAAGGCCCCGCGAAACGCAGCGCCTGCTCGTTCTCGAGCTTCGCGATGATGAGCAGCGCCAGCGCCAGGATGGCGAAACCGAGCACCACATCCCGCAGGCGCTTCGTCACATTCCCACCCATTTCAACAACAGATCCTTTTCACACATGGCAAACAAATCCTTCCACGAAAGGATCTTCTTAAGAATTCCTCGCTAGGTTCCAACAAGGCGCGGAAGACTGCAACGCAATGAGTAACGGCGTAGACACATCGGCGGACAAAAATGTGCTCGACCTGACGCGGAACATCCGCAACCGGTCGACGAACCGTGCCGTGCGCTCCACCCGCGAACGACTGCAGTCTGGCCAGGGCACCTCGCCAGCCTTCGACGTCGAGATCCTGGCGATGCATATCGCGGCCTGCCTTCAAGGTGCGGCTGTCATCCCGATCATCATCCTGCTGATAGCCGCCTCCGGCGCTTACTTCACCTCGCAGCCGCATTTCATTGTGTGGGGCCTCTTTGCGCTGTCGATGCACGCCATTGGCATCATGATCGTCAAGCGCGCGTCGAAGAGCGAGATCACCCTGGAAACCCAGGGCAACTGGCGCCGGATCCTGCTTCTCTCGCAGGTCGCCATGGGAATGTCCTGGGCGATCTTTGCGCTACAGGACTGCGACACCTGCAACCCAACCGCTTTCACATTCTACAAGGGCGCCGTGCTTCTGGTCGCCCTGTCGATCACCGCCATGGCGAGCATGCTCCTCCGCCAGGCTGTCCTGTTCGGCTTCCTCCCGACGGTGATTGCGCTCACCTTTTCCTCGAGCCGAAGCCTCGACATGCTGGATCTCGGCCTGACGGCCGTCTTCACCACCGCCCTCATTTTCTTCATCTACATCACCAACAGGCTGCATCAGGCCAATCTGAAGCTCCTATCGTTCCAGACGGAAAAGGATGACCTGATTGCCGAGCTGGAAGTTGCGAAGTCGCTCTCGGATGAAGCGCGTCGCCGCGCCGAAGAAGCCAATATGGCAAAGTCGCGCTTCCTCGCCTCGATGTCGCACGAGCTGCGCACTCCGTTGAACGCCATCCTCGGCTTCTCCGAGGTGATGGCGACGGAAGTACTCGGTCCCTTGAGCAACCCGCTCTACAAGGAATATGCCGGCGACATTCATCGCTCCGGTTCGCATCTGCTCGAACTAATCAATGAGATCCTCGACCTCTCCCGCATCGAAGCCGGCAAGTATGAACTCAGCGAGGAAAGCGTCTCCCTGCTCGAGATCGCCGAAGACTGCATCGGCATGATCCAGCTGCGCGCGAAATCCAAGAACATCCGCATCGAACAGCAGTTCGAATCCAACCTTCCCTCGCTCTGGGCCGACGAGAAGGCGATCCGGCAGGTCATCCTGAACCTGCTGTCCAACGCCGTGAAGTTCACGCCCCAGGGCGGCGAGATCATGGTGAAGGCCGGCTGGACCGCCGGTGGCGGACAGTACATCTCGATCCGCGACAATGGCCCCGGTATTCCTGAAAACGAGATCCCTGTCGTGCTCTCGGCCTTCGGTCAGGGCTCGATCGCCATCAAGAGCGCGGAACAGGGTACCGGCCTCGGCCTGCCGATCGTCCAGGCGATCCTGGCCAAGCATGGCGGCGAGTTCAAGCTGAAGTCCAAGCTGCGCGAAGGCACGGAAGTCATCGCCATCCTGCCCCCGAGCCGCGTGCTGGAGAGCCTGCCGGCCGTGTCCGAGGTCAAGGCCGTCGAACCCCGCCGGCGCCAGTTCGCGTAAGCGGTGTGCTTAGCCGAGCAAGACCCGGCTGACTATGACGTAGAAGGCAAAGGCGCCATTTGCGATGATCAGGCAGAAGACCGCAAAGGAACCGAGGTCCTTCGCATTGCGGCCAACGGTCGAGATCTCCGGGGAGATCCGGTCCACCAGTTCCTCGATCGCCGTATTCAGCGCCTCCACCGAAAACATCAGCATCATCAGGACGATGAAGCCCAGGAATTCGAACAGGTTCGCACCGACAAGGGCGAAGACGACGAGCCCGCCGACAAAGCCCAGCAACTCGTGCCGGAAGGCCGATTCCTGAACCAGGCGCCTGAAGCCCTGCGCGGAATACTGGGCGGCTGCAAACAGATGCGCGACGCCGGTCTTCTTCTTGATGACAGTCGATGCGAGCGGCTCGGGACCACCGGCCTGTGCGTTGCGGTCAGTCATGGGACTTGTTGGATACCCCGGCCTGTTCGAAGGTCGCCATGCCGGAATGGCAGGCAGCCGCAGCCTTGACGATGCCGGCCGCAAGCGCCGCACCCGTGCCCTCGCCGAGCTTCATACCGAGCGCCAGAAGCGGCGTCTTGCCGAGCCGTTCGATCGCGCGCAGATGCCCGGGCTCGCCCGAAACGTGACCGATCAGGCAGTGATCGAGGGCCGACGGATTGGCGGCCTTCAGGATCGAGGCGGCGGCAGTCGCCACATAGCCGTCGATGAGAACCGGGATCTTTTCCATGCGCGCGGCCAAAATAGCGCCCGCCATGGCGGCGATTTCGCGGCCACCAAGGCGCCGCAGCACTTCGAGCGGATCCGAGAGATGCTCCTTGTGGAAAGCAACAGCCTGTTTGACGGCCGCGACCTTGCGGGCCAGCACATCGCCTTCCGAACCCGTGCCGGGGCCAACCCAGTCTTCCGCCTCGCCACCATAGAGTGCGAGGTTGATGGCTGCGGCGATGGTCGTGTTGCCGATCCCCATTTCGCCGATGCAGAGCAGATCCGTGCCTCCGGCAATCGCCTCCATGCCGAATGCCATGGTCGCGGCGCAATCGCGCTCGGAGAGAGCCGGCTCACAGGTGATGTCGCCCGTCGGGTAATCGAGCGCGAGGTCGAAGATCTTCAGGCCGAGATCATGCGTCACGCAGATCTGGTTGATGGCCGCACCGCCGGCCGCAAAATTCTCGACCATCTGCTGGGTCACGGACGGCGGGAAAGGCGTGATCCCATGTTTGGTGACGCCGTGATTGCCGGCAAAGATCGCGACCAGCGGCCGATTGACGGCGGGAGCCTTACCGCTCCAGGCAGCGAGCCACATGGCGATTTCTTCCAGGCGACCAAGCGCACCCGGCGGCTTGGTCAGCTGCTTGTCACGTTCGCGCGCGGCCACCAGCGCTGCGGTATGCGGTCCCGGCAGGTCGCGCAGCAGGGCGCGAAAATCGTCGAATGGCAGGCCGGTAACGCTCATGGATCGGGCTTCCTTGTATTCTTCCAGCAAATCAGGCTTTGTGGCCTCTCTCATACTGACCGGACCCGTGCCGCTCAACTCAAAAAAGCGACGCAGTCCGTCGACGACGAAACGGAAGGAACCATGCAGGTCATCGAGAACCTCGTCACGGAGACGATGCGCGCCATTTCCTTTCTGAGCCGCCTGCCGATACCGGATCGCTTCTTCGCCGGACATGATGGAAGCCTGAGCCGGACCGTTGCCGCGTTTCCCCTCGCCGGTCTGGTCATTGCTCTGCCGGCGGCGGTGATCCTCTCCTTGCTCTCGGCATCCGGCACAGAGCCCGTGCTCGTTGCACTTATCGTCATTGCCCTGCAGATCATGCTGACGGGAGCTCTGCACGAGGATGGTCTTTCCGACACGGCCGATGGCTTGGGCGGCGGCGCAAACCGGGACAAGGCGCTGGCGATCATGAAGGACAGCCGCATCGGCACCTATGGCGCGCTGGCGCTAATCCTCTCGGTCACCCTGCGTGTCGTGTCGCTCGCGATCCTGATCGAAACCTTGCCACCGATCGCAGTTGGCCTCTCATGGCTTGCGACGGCTGCACTGAGCAGGAGCCTGATGGTCTGGCACTGGTCGTCTCTGCCGGCGGCTCGCGCAGGCGGCGTGGCGGCTGCGGCAGGTGCGCCCGACAGTGCCGCGGCACATATGGCCTATCTTTTCGGCAGCCTTGCCACGGCCTTTCTCGGTCTCCTCGCCTTGCCGTTCCATGCCTGGTTTGCGGCTTCGCTTTCCGCGCTCGCCGCGGTCGCCCTCTTCACCGGCCATTGCCGCAAGCGCATCGAGGGCCACACGGGCGACACCATCGGGGCCAGCCAACAACTCTCCGAGATCGGCTTCCTGCTGGCTCTTGCCATGATAGTTTAGGGACCCGATATAGGAGCGAAACCAAAGGGCCCGCGATGGAATCTCCCTGCATTCTCGTCTGTTCGATCGATGACAAGACCGGCTATTGCTTCGGCTGCGGACGTACCCGCGAAGAGATCGGGCTGTGGACGAGCTATTCGAGCCTCGAACGCCGCACCATCATGGCCGAGCTCCCCGCACGCCTCGAAAATGTTGAGCGCAAGCCGCGTCGCGAAACCCGCCGCATGCGGATGATCCGTGAGCGCGAGGGCAGTTGATGCGGTTCATCCTCGGCATCGCCATCCTGCTGATCGGTCTCGTCGTCCTCGTCGTCAATCACGATAGCGGTCAGAGCTTTGGCATCGACAACGAAGCCTTCGGGCGCCTGGTCGTCGCACTGCCGATCCTGCTGATGATTTCAGCCGGCATCCTTGTCGGCCGCCGCTCGCTCGGCCAGAGCCTGCGCCAGATGGCAATCTGGGTTCTGATCGCGCTCGTGCTCGTCACCGGCTACCTCTATCGCGGCGACTTCCGTAGCATCGGTGAACGCGTGCTTGCCGGCCTCATGCCAGGGCGCGCCGTCACGGTCACCACTGCAGACGGTCGCGCCGAAGTCATCCTGCACAAGACCCTTGGCGGGCACTTCGAGACGACAGTCGATGTCGGCGCCACCTCCGTGCCGGTCCTGATCGACACCGGCGCAAGCTCGGTTGCCCTGCGCTATGAAGACGCCATGCGCATGGGCATCGATCCGGGCGAGCTCAGCTTCACGCGCACGGTCCTCACGGCCAATGGCCGGGCTTCCGCAGCACCCTTGCGACTGCCCGAGATCCGGCTGGGCCCGATCGTGCGCACCGATGTCGACGCCGTCGTGCTCGAAGAAGGCCTGCTCGACCAGAGCCTTCTCGGCATGAGTTTTCTCTCGACACTGAGTTCCATGCAGATGCAGACCGACGAGCTGCGGCTGCGCGACTGACGCGCTTCTCAGGGACGCAGCTTGTAGCCCGTGTGGAAGATCCAGGCGAGGAAGCCAAGGCAGGCAGCCAGGAAGACGCCGATCATGCCGAGGCTGATCAGGGGATGCACATCCGACACCTCGAAGAAGCTCCAGCGGAAACCGCTCACCAGATAAAGAACCGGATTCAGGTGGCTGACCGCCTGCCAGAAGGGCGGCAACATGTCGATCGAGTAGAATGTCCCGCCCAGGAAGGTGAGCGGCGGGACGACGAGTGACGGCACCAGGCTTAACTGCTCGAAATTCTTGGCGAGAATGCCGATGATGAAGCCCGCAAGGCTGAAGGTGATCGACGTCAGCACCATGAAGAGCAGCATCAGCAGCGGATGCGCAATGCTCAGATCGACGAAGAACATCGCCGTGATCAGGATGATCAGCCCGATCATCATCCCCTTGGTGGCGGCGGCCCCGACATAGCCGATCAGGATTTCTGTCATCGCGACGGGCGCCGACAGGATCTCGTAGATCGTCCCGGTAAATTTCGGAAAATAGATGCCCGCCGAACCGTTCGACACGCATTGGGTGATCAACGCCAGCATGATGAGCCCGGGCGTGATGAACCCGCCATAGGAAATGCCGCCAATGCCCTCCATCCGCGAACCGACGGCAGCGCCGAAGACGATGAAGTAGAGCGCGGTGGACAGAACCGGAGAGATGACGCTCTGCAGCAGCGTGCGGCGCGTGCGCGCCATCTCGTAGACGTAAATGGACTTGATGGCTTCGATATTCATGCGGCCTCTCCGATCAGCGAGACGAAGATGTCTTCTAGAGACGTCTGGCGTGTGGAGACATCGCCGACTTTCAGACCGGCGGTATCGATGGCCAGCAGGAGCCGCGCGATTTCCCCGTCCTCGCTTCCGAGTTCGTATTCATAGACAAGTTCACGTCCGTCTTCACCGAGCGCCAGCGAGTAGCCGGCAAGGCTGGCCGGGATCACCTCGATCGGCTCGGTGAGCACGACCGACAGCTGCTTGCGCCCGAGCTTGCGCATCAGCGTGTTCTTTTCCTCGACAAGCAGCAGCTTCCCCCGGTTGATGACCCCTACCCGGTCGGCAATTCCCTGCGCTTCCTCGATATAGTGGGTGGTCAGGATGATCGTGACACCGGTCTGGCGCAGGCGCTCGACCAGCTGCCACATGTCCTTGCGCAACGCGACATCGACGCCCGCCGTCGGCTCGTCGAGAAACAGGATGCGCGGCTGGTGCGACAGCGCCTTGGCGATCAGCACCCGCCGCTTCATGCCGCCGGACAGCTCGCGCAGCGCATTGTTGCGCTTGTCGTAGAGGCTGAGGTCTTTCAGGACCTGCTCGATATAGGCGGGATCCGGAGACTTGCCGTGCAGACCGCGGGAAAAGCTGACGGTGTTGAACACCGTCTCGAACATGTCGGTGGTCAGTTCCTGCGGCACAAGGCCGATTTCGGCGCGCGTCTTGCGGAAATCCTTGACGACATCGTGGCCAGACACGGTCACCTGACCTCCGCTGGGATTGGTCATCCCGCAGATGATCGAGATCAGCGTGGTCTTGCCGGCGCCGTTCGGACCGAGAAGCGCAAGAATTTCACCCTCTTCGATATCGAAACTGACATTATCGAGCGCCTTGAACCCGTTGGAATAGGTTTTGGACAAAGATTTGATGGAAATAATGGGAGCCATGGGACACTCCGGGCTGCGGAAGGTCGGACACATATAGGCACCCACCCGCGGCGAGACCAGAGCCGAACGGCCACCAAATCAGGAAAGCATGGTTTCGGAATAGACGCGGTTACGCCCATAGCTTTTCGCGAGATAGAGCAACTGGTCTGCCGCAGCGAGATAGTTGCTGAAGCTCTCACGGCCCGCGATCTCTGCGAGACCGATCGAGATGGTGACATTGAGGTCCTGGTCATCGAGCGCGACCCGAAGGCTCTCTATGTCGGCGCGCAGGGTCTCGCAGAGCGCAGCACCCGCCTCCACATCGAGCCCCAGCATCAAGACGCTGAATTCCTCGCCACCCAGGCGCGCCAGAAGATGGCCACTCCCCTCAAGCCGGCGTGCGAGCTTGGCGCCCACGGCCTGCAGAACACGGTCACCGATCTCGTGACCATAGGTATCGTTCAGCTTCTTGAAGTGGTCGATGTCGAGCATGGCGATGCAGCAGGCCTCGCGCCGCTCGAGCCGTCCGGCCACCTGCGCCGGCCCCTCATCGAAGAAGTAGCGGCGGTTGGGAAGCCCCGTCAGATAGTCGCTGAAGGCCGCGACACGCAGCTGTCTGAGCTGCGCCAGCGTCTCGATATTGTGCTGGATCCGGCATTGCAGCTCTTCGACGACGTAAGGTCGGTAGACGAAATCATTCGCACCACCCTTGAGGAAGCTCGCCGACAGCAGCCGGTCGGCCGAAGAGGAGATGCCGATGATGCGAAGGCGATCGCTGTTGTGCTCGCGACGGATCCGCCGCGTGAGTTCGTAACCGTCCATATCGGGCATGTGGTAGTCGGTGATGACGAGCTCGATATGCGGCTGACGCGCCAGGATATCCAGAGCCTGGTAGCCGGTTGCCGCTTCGTAGACCTGGAATTTCTGGACCCGCAGCAGATCGGCCAGCATCGACCGGGCCGACGGCACATCGTCGACCACGAGCACGCCGACATCCCGATTGCCGAGGAGCCGCAAGACGGAGGACACCACCATATCGATGGCATTCTCATTGTTTTTCACATGGTAATCGGCAACACCCTTCTGGAGCAGCCGGTCCCGCAGATCGCGATTGAAATCGGCCGTGAAGACGACAGCCGGAATGCCCTCGGCGATGACGGCATCGAGCACCTCGCCATCGGACGCGCCGGGAAGGTTGAGATCGACAACGGCCACATCGAAGGGGTCACCTCGGCGGATGATGTCCCGGAAGACATCGGCGGACGCGCATTGCGTGACCTGGCAGAAGAAATCCTTCTCGAGCCGATGCCGCATGAGGGAGGAAACCGACCGGGAGTCCTCGATGATGAGAATGCGGCCCTGTTCGGCACGTTTTGCACTCAGCGCCCCCTGGCGCGCATACATCTGCTCTGAAAAATACATAAAATACCCACCACCTCGTGAGGTCGCTTGAAAAGCGACCTCCTCCCAATGGCAGGACATTAGCGACCTTGGTTATAAGTCGCACCTATTTTTTGCGGGCTTGCGCAGCTTTGATTTGTACCAGCGTGTCCAGGTTCTGGTTGACGCGGCAATAAAACTCTTCGTCGATGAAGGGACGCAGCATGAAATCGTTGCCGCCGACCTTCAGGAAGCGCGCGGAAAGGAGGCGATTCGTGGATGACGAGACCCCGATGATTCGCAGCTCGTGGGATCCGCGGACCGAGCGGATGCGTCGCGTAAGCTCGAAGCCGTCGATGTCGGGCATGTTGTAGTCGGTGACCACGAGGCCGATGTCCGGATTGGCCTTCAGGATCTCGATGGCCTTGGCGCCGCTTTCGGCGAGGCTGACCCGGAAGTTGTAACGGCGCAGGCGGCTCGACAGCAGCGCACGGGCGGTGGGGCTGTCATCGACGATCAGAACGTGATGACGATGGTTGGTGAGGAAGCGGTAGACCGATTCGGCCAGCATCTCGACGGCAAAGACATTGTCCTTGAGGATGTAGTCGACGATGTCCTTGGCGAGCAGCTTCTCGCGCATCTCGTCCTGGAAGGTCCCGGTGAAGACGATCGTCGGAATGTTGCAATCGATCAGATATTCGAGCGCTTCGCCGCTTTCGGCGCCCGGCAGGTTGATGTTCGAGATAGCCAGCACCACCGGCTCCTGCGAAAGCTCGTTCGCCATCTGCAGATCCTCGAAGGTCCGGCAAATCTCGACGTCGACGCCCATCAGCTCCTTCAGGCGCTGCCTGATCATCTGCGTGAAGACGTTGGAGTCTTCACCGAGGATGATCCGGATATCGGGAAAGGTCTCTCCCGAATACTGCATTCCAGAAACGCCGAGAACTGCCATGGCTAGCCTTTGTGTGTCTTGTTTATGGACACCACAACTATCTGAAGCCATTTGCGGAACCGTTAACTGCGGCCTCTCGGCGGCAGCAAGGACGGTTCATAGTTAAGCATTTCAGAATATCGAGTTACAACGGTCTGCACCTGCAAGACCGGCACTATTTGATGGTCGCCACGCCATCCTTGATTTCCACGGTCTCACCACCAGCCAGGCCGATACGATCGCCGTTCGGCAGCGTCAGAAAGCAGCCCGACGAGCAGATCACGTCCGACCCGCCGGCATCGAGCGAGATCTCGACCTTGTTGCCGTCTTCGACCACGACGATCACCACCGAAGACGAGCCGATATTGACGACGGAGGCCGCAAATGCGGGGCCGGCGGCCAGCGCGCCCGCGAGCATCGCAACCAGTTTTGCATAGAACTGCTTCATGCCGACAGCGAAGCCTGAGGCTTCGTCCTCTCAACCGCGGTCGGTCGATCCCGATCGCTCCTGCCCTTCTTGTGCCGCATTGCGCCTGAATGGCGGCTGAATGCAGCGTTCATGGCAAGAGTTTGTCATCATCCGTGTCCGGTGACAATTCCTCGCTCGGATCCGATCGCTTCTGCGCCTCACGAGCCCGGCGCCGAACAAGCGCCTGTCGATCGTGATCCTGGACATGCAGCATGACGTCCTGATGCGGATACGGCATGACAATCCCGCGCGCCCGGAAGCGGCTAAGGATCTCCATCCGCACCTCGTTTCTGACCTTCAATCCATCGCCGATGTCGGCGAGATGGAAACGCAGTTCGAAGTCGAGCGATGACGCGCCGAACCGCAGAAACTCCACATGCGGTTCCGGATTGCGCATGATGTCGGTCCGTTCGTTCACGACCTCCAGCAGGACGTCCATCACCTCCTGCGGATCGGTGTCGTAGGCGACGCTGACCGGCACTTCCGAGCGCTGCATGCGATTGCGATGCGTCCAGTTGCCCAGCGGCGAGTTGATCAGCTCCGAATTCGGCACGATGATCGATTGGCGGCGGAAGGTCTCGATCTCCGTCGCGCGCACAGAGATGCGCTTCACGATGCCTTCGTTGACGCCGGTGATGACATGATCGCCCACCTTGAACGGCCGCTCAACGAGAAGGATGAGGCCCGAGACGAAGTTGGACACGATGTTCTGGAGGCCAAAGCCGATGCCGAGGGAGAGCGCACCGGCGACCAGCGCCAGGCTGGAGAGATCGATACCGGCAGCGGAGATGCCGATGATGCCGGCAATCCCGGTCCCGAGATAACCCACGCCGGTCTTGATCGAGTTGCGCACACCGCCATCGACATGGCTGCGGGCCATGACATTGCCGTCAAGCCACTTCTGGAACCAGCGCGTGACCACAAGACCCCCGGCAAACAGCAGGATGCCGCCGAGGATGCCGAAGATGGAGATCCGGATCGTGCCGATATTGATCTCGGTGAAGAGGTTGAACAGCCAGAGCTGCAGATCGCGCGGCTGGAAGCCCCAGGACATCAGGATCAGCGGAAGGCCTGTCGCGAGCGCAAAGATGTAGATGAACAGCCCGGCCGCGATCCCGCTCTGGTCCAGTCCCACGGCGGACAAGCGGAAGCGCCGACCGATGAAGCGACCCACACGGGTCTCGCCAAACTGATTGGGCGCCGAGATCGCCTTGCCGGAGAGGATGCCGATATACATGGTCGCAAAGACCGCGCCCGTGAGCACGATCTGCGTCGCGAGGAATCGAGCAAGCCCAACATAGCCGATGGCGGCAGCAAGGATCAGGACCGCACCGACGACCCTCAGCGTGATCGCGATTGCCCGCGGCCAAGGCCGTCCCCGCTGGGCGGGGTTGCCATTCTCCGCCAACACCGGCCGCAGGAAGGAGACGAGGAAGAGCAGCAGTCCGACGATCACCGAGGACGCGAAACTCTTTATGACGGTCAGCACGACCGGCGAACTGTAGGTCTCGCTAACGACGGACAAGACGTAGTCCAGCCCATTGATCAGCGCCATCAGGAAGATGGCGATGCTGATGTCACGGGCGCCCTTGTTCGACAGCCGGACCAGCCGCCAGTTCGGTGCGGCTGGCGCCATCACGGCACGGGAGATGGCGGTAACAAAGAAGACAAGACCGATCAGCCCGAAGAGCGACGCGACGATCGGCGCGATGTCGGGTCTCAGCACATTGAAGGTGTCGAGCAGGAAATAGGTCGACGCAAGGAAGAAGCTGAGCGCCAGCGACGGCAGGATCGTGGAGAAGAAGGCAACGGAAAACCGGCTGAGATAGGATGGATTTTCGATCGTCGGATCGCGGCGGTTGATGCGCCCGAAGAGCCGGTATTCCGCAAACAGGATCAGTGAAGCGAGCACCATGGACAGCACGACGGCGATCGCGAGCGGCAGCGCCTTGAACTTGAAGACGAAGGTCAGCCAGCTCATGATGCTCCGCTGCACCCGGTCTGCATCCGCTGCAAAGGACTGCAAGGCCTCGTCCAGAACGCTGCGATTGATTTCGGTATGCTCGAACAGGCGGCTCGTGAAGAGCGCGCGCCGCGTATCGGATATGCGATCGGAAAGCGCCTTGGCGTCGATGGAGAGATCCTCGGCCTGCCCCATCAGCGCGTTGACCTCGGCCCTTGCCGCATTAAGCCGCGCACGTTCTTCCGCCACGCTCGCGCTCTCCGGTGGCTGCCCTTCCGCGGGCGGCTCGCCAAGTTCGGTCAGGCGGGCCTGGATATCGTCGATCCGCGGACGCAGATCGACGGTGGTCGCAAGCGCCTCCCGTACCATGGCGTCGGACTTGACCTTCAGATCGGCGAGAAGCCCGTCGTCCTGAAGGTTCTTCTCGACCTGATCACGAAGGGCAGCAAGACGCGCGCGCGCCTCCTCGATCCGGCGCTCTACGGCGACGATGGTCTCATCCCGGGCGGGCGCTGCTGCGGGCTGGGGTGCGGCGGTTGCCGGCGCAGGCTGGGCGGGAGCGGCGGCCTCCGGGGCTGCGGGCGCTGCCGGAGCCGGTGTTACCGTCTCGCTTTCCTGCGCAAAGCCTTCGTGCGGACCGATGAAAAGCGACGGGCCTGCAGAAAGCAGGCTGAGCGCAACGACGAGGGCAAACGGGCGGAAGCGGATCAAGAGGATGTCCAGTGCGAGAATGAAATCCGGCGGACAATAGATCGAGCTTAAGGCAAAAGAAAGAACGACTTAAAGGCATTGAGCCGCCGGTCACACGGAGCCGGCGGCTACCGTTTTTTGTTAGCCCAGCGCGGCGCGCAGCGTCTCGAAACGCTTCACCTGTTCGTCCAGAAGGTTGCGCTCCATGTCTCTGCGGACGAAGACCTTGAACATTGCCTTGCCGTCGGCATTCATGAACCAGACCGAGCAGGATCGGCGCCCATGAAAGCCGCGATCGACGAAGGCGATTGAGACACAGCGCTCCTTGCGGATGTGGCCGCCGATCGGACTGTCGCCGTGGATGTTGAACCAGCCATGGCCTTCGCTGCCATCGGGCAGGCGCCCTTCGACTTCCAGCACGATGTCCTCGGTGTGCACGATCATCAGGATCTCGCCCCAGGAGCTCAAGTCCGTCCAGATGCGCTCCCACTGCTGAGCCGGCACGACGACGGCCGCGCCCTCGGGGAGAACCGAAAGCACCTCGGCAGGCGTCACCTCAGCCTTGGCAGCAATCTGCTCGATCACGCCATCGGGCTTCTCGGCGAGCGCCGCAACCGCCCTTTCCCGTCTTTCGCTGCTGGTTTGCGTGAGCGTGTCCATTATCGCCTCACGCGGCTTCGGGGGCGGAGCGCTTGCCCGAGCGATCTTCGTGGATGATCACGTCGAAGCCTTCGAAATGCGGACCCGACAGATACTGCACCTTGCTCTCGCCGGCACGGGCATGCGCTGCGCGGAACTGCTCGGACTTGGTCCAGGCGACGAAATGGGCATGTGTCTCCCAGACCGTGTGCGAGGCATAGAGCGTGTGGTCGTCTGCCTTCGGCCCCTTCAGCATGTGGAATTCGATGTAACCCGGCATTTCTGCGAGGCGGCCCTCACGAGCCTTCCACTGGTTTTCAAAGGCTTCCTCGAAGCCCGGGACGACGCGAAAACGGTTCATGGCGATGTACATGGATCAGTTTCCCTCTCTGGAAGACGCTGTTTCGCCGAGGTCGCACATGCTTGCAAATCCGAGTTTACCCTGAAATCCGCCAGCGTGGAACGACCTCGCTCTGTTGCCTTCCTATTTAAACTTGTGTATCGCAGTCAAGTTAATTGTCGGGCTGTCGGCCCGACATGACGATCTCCACATCGGCACCCTGTTGGGCGACCCTGGCCGCTCTTCAGACGCCCGAAAACACAGGTTTGAGCGCATCCATGTTGACCCTTTGCCCGTTGCGCCGTCAGGTGCTTTCCACCGCCTTCTTCGCCCTGACGCTCTCGCTCACACTCCCCACGACGGCCTCGGCCAAGGATGCCGAACGCATCGTTTCGATCGGCGGCACGATCACGGAAATGATCTACGCGCTCGGCGAAGGCGACCGTGTCGTCGCTGTCGACACGACGAGCCTCTATCCGCAGGAGGCCACAGCGAAGCCGAACATCGGTTATGTCCGGCAGATCTCGGCAGAGGGCGTCCTCTCGCAGACGCCGGATCTGATCATCGCCGAATCCGGCGCCGGTCCGGTCGATGCAGTAAACATCCTGAAGGCGAGCGGCCTGCCCTTTGTCAGCATCCCCTCCCCGCCGGAGACGGCGGCAATCCCGGACAAGATCCGCGCTGTCGGCGAGGCCATCGGCCGTAGGGACAAGGCAGAGGCACTGGCGAAGTCCGTCGAGGAAAGCCTCAAGGCGATCGAGGACAAGGTGGCGGCATCCCAAGGTGCCAAGAAGAAGGTTCTCTTCGCTCTCTCGCTCGCCAATGGCCGCGTCATGGCAGCCGGCAGCCAGAGTTCGGCAGACGCGATGATCCGTCTCGCCGGCGCAGAAAACGCCGTCTCGACCATCAACGGCTATACACCGCTCACCGATGAGGCCGTGATCGCGGCAGCACCCGACGTGGTGCTCGTCATGAGCGGTGGCGCCCAGCACCTGACGGCCGAACAGGCCTTTGCCCTTCCGGCCCTCGCCGCCACGCCGGCCGGACGCAACAAGGCGTTTCTCACCATGGACGGCCTCTACCTCCTGGGTCTGGGACCGCGGGCTGCCGATGCCGCCCGTGATCTGAATGCCATGCTTTACCCGGAAGGACAGTGACCGTGAACACGCTGGCCCTGATGTCCACCCTTGGCAGGCGTGACGGAGATCGATCCGCGCTCGGCGCACTGGTCATCGCCTTGCTGGCCGTTCTGCTGATCATCGCGATCCTGGTGTCGATCGTGATCGGCCCGACCGGCGTCGGCCTGCCCCATCTGATCGCCTATCTGACGGGTGATGCGGCAGCCATCGACCCGCAGAACCGGATCATCCTCGAAGCCGTGCGGCTTCCGAGAACAGGCATGGGCTTGCTGATCGGCGCAGCACTCGGCGTCTCCGGTGCCATGATGCAAGGCCTTTTCCGCAATCCGCTGGCAGATCCCGGCATCGTCGGGGTCACCTCCGGCGCAGCGTTCGCCGCCGTCATCGCGATCGTTCTCGGCCCGACCCTGCTCTTTCCGCTCCAGGCCTTCTTCGGCGAGCAGTTCCTGCCAATGATGGCATTCCTCGGCGGGCTCGCCAACACGCTGCTCCTCTACGCGATCGCGACGCGCAACGGCCAGACCTCCACCACCGCTCTCATTCTCTCAGGCATTGCGATTGCCGCCATGACGGGTGCTGCGACCGGCCTCCTGATTTTCATCGCAGATGACCGGGCCTTGCGCGACATCACCTTCTGGTCGCTCGGCTCGCTGAGTGGCGCAACGACCTCCAAGATCGTCGCCATCCTTCCCTTCGTGCTCTTCGTTGTCGCCATCATACCCTTCGTCGCCCGGGGACTGGATGCCCTGATCCTGGGCGACGCCGCTGCCTTCCACATGGGCGTGCCCGTGCAGCGGCTGAAGCGGATGACGATCCTGGCTGTCGCTGCCGCCTGTGGCGCAACAGTCGCCGCCGCCGGCTCGATCGGCTTCATCGGCATTGTCGTCCCGCATCTGCTGCGGCTTGCCATCGGACCGGCACACCGCTTTCTCCTGCCGGCCTCGGCGCTTGGCGGAGCTGCGCTGCTGCTGCTCGCCGACACCGTTGCCCGCACCATTGCCGCGCCGGCGGAACTGCCGATCGGCATCATCACGGCGATCCTGGGCGCACCCGTCTTTCTGATGTTGCTTCTCGGACGACAGGGCCGTCAGGCCATGGAGGGTTTGTGATGATCCGCGCGCAGAACGTCACGGTGCGCCGGGGGGACCGCAATCTTATTGAAGACATCAGCCTCTCTCTGGAACCCGGCAAGTTCACTGTGGTGATCGGGCCGAACGGTGCCGGCAAATCGACGCTGCTCAAGACCCTTTCGGGCGAGATGAAGCCGGACGGTGGCGACGTCTACTACAACGACCGTAGAATTCCTACGCTGAGCGCTCTGGAGCTCGCGGCCGAGCGGGCCGTGCTGCCGCAGTCCACCGCCCTCTCCTTCCCCTTCACAGCGCTCGAGGTGGTGCGCATGGGCGCCGTGGCACAGGGGAGCCACGACCCAAACCTTGCAGCACGAAAGGCGCTCGCCCGCGTTGATCTGCTGGGTTTCGAAGGGCGCAGCTACAATGCGCTATCAGGCGGCGAACAACAGCGTGTGCAGCTCGCGCGTGTCCTCGCCCAGATGCCGGACCCGGTCGCAAACGGCCGTCCGCGCGCCATCTTCCTCGATGAGCCCACAGCAAGCCTCGATATCGGCCATCAGATTTCTGTCCTGGAGATCGCCCGCGATTTCGCAAGGCGTGGAGGGGCCGTGCTGGCAATCCTGCACGATCTCAACCTGGCGGCCGAGTTTGCCGATCATCTCGCCATCCTGCACCATGGGCGCCTGATCCGCGAAGGAAGTCCGACGGCAACGATTGACGACGAGACGATCGCCCATGTCTATGGCCTGTCCGGCACGGTCGGGCGTGTCCCCAGCGCCGCAATCCCCTACGTCCTGCCGCAATCCCGGTTCAGCGCATCTCGCTGAGCCGGCTACCGGTGTTGTCCACAGTTATCCACAGGGTAACGCCACACAATATCGCGAAAAACCCGATACATACCGGGAACACGATCGACCGGCGGGCGATACATAAAGAGAACACCGCCGTTCGGATCAGGGTGTTATCGGCTGCGTAAGACTCAGCCAATCGATTTCCCGGCTAACATCCTCGGCAAACGCTAATAGGCCGACGCAGTTGAGCAGCACGCGATGTTCAAACACATGCTGAATGGTCCTCGGAGAGAGGTCCGAAATACCTGTTTCAGTGTTCTGAGAGAAGAATTTGGTGGGTGATGTAGGGCTCGAACCTACGACCCGCTGATTAAGAGTCAGCTGCTCTACCAACTGAGCTAATCACCCGCCTGCACCGTTTCCGGTGTCTCCGCCGCCGTTTCCGGTGGCGTGACCGGGCGTATAAACAGGATCAGGGACCTTGTCTAGCGCCGCCGCGAAAAATCTTGGCTGTTTGGTCAAAAAAATTTCAAAAAGCGCAAATTCTCCTTTGTTTTCAAATGTCGAGCGTTCCGGTCGCGAGACGCACAGCCTGTCCTCCGATCCGCGCACGCGACACGGCGCCGTCCTTCACGTCGATATGCAGGTGAATATAGGACGGGCGGCCCATCTCGACCCCCTGCTCGATCATCATCGGATGGTGCCCGTCCGGAAGCGCATCGAAATGATGGATCGCGCCGGATAGAGCCGCAACCGCCGACCCGGTTGCTGGATCTTCGGTGATGCCCATGTCCGGCGAGAACATCCGCGCATGGAACTTGGCGGCATGATGGACGCCGCCGCGACAATAGACATAGGCAGACGTCAGGCGGCCCTCGCTCATCGGCGCGACGCGCTCCCAGAGCTGCGGGTCGAAGTCAACGCTTTCGACAGCGGCCAGATCATGCAGAGGCACCAGCAGAAACGGCACGCCGGCGCTCCAGACGACCGGCTGATGATTCTCGAACCCGATGGAGGTCACCTTGACCGACAAGGCGTCGGCAAGCCCCTGACGGTCGAGCTGGTGCTCGTGATGGCTGGAGATGCGCGGCAGGTCGAATTCGGCGAAACTCGCCTCCCCTGGCCGCACACGCACCGCACAGCGCACAGGGCCGACGGTCTCCTCGAGGACCGATACCAGATCCATGCTGGCCGTGTCGCCGCTATAGGCCCGTTCTGCAAGCGCTATCGCCGTGCCCACAGTGGGATGGCCGGCAAACGGCAACTCGCGTCCAGGCGTGAAGATACGAATACGGGCCGTGTGCGAAGCATGATCGGCCGGCTGGACGAAGACGGTCTCGGACAGGTTCATCTCCCCTGCCACCGCCTGCATCATCTCGTCCGAGAGACCTGCGCCATCGAAGATAACCGCCAGCGGATTGCCCGCCAGTTTCCGGTCGGTGAACACGTCGTAGATGGCATAGTCTCTCGCCACGGGCCGTCTCCCTGAAGGTCTCGCTCGCGGCCCACACTGCCCGAGCCGAAACGGCAAGGCAAGACGAGCCGGCCTTACGCCCTCTGCGAGAAGTACCAGCCGAGAATCGGCAGCATGGCCAGGCCGTAGCGATGCGCCGTCGGATCCCCGTCGCGAATGGCAACCGCACGGGTGATCTCCGGCTCGTTGCACCGGCGGGCAAAGGCGTTGATGCTCTCGACCAGTTCATCTGCCGTCTCGCGGAAGTGGAAGAGCCGCAGAAGCGTCATTTTCCGCGATCGGTAGCTGGCATAGAGAATCGGATCCGGCTCGGCCGCGCGAAGGTCGAGACCCGTCTCCTCCAGCACTTCGCGCCGCATGTTACCCTCAATGTCACAGCGCCCGTCGACAATGTCCGAGAGGTCGAGTGATCCGGCGGCGAAATAGACCTGGCCGGGATTGGCCGTATGCGGCGCCATCTCGACCGCGATGAGCGCGCCATCGCTTCCGACCAATACCGGGTAGGCAAACAGGTGGCATGCGCCAGTGAGCTCGGGCTGTCGCCGCCACCACAGGAAAGTGGCAAAGCCCGCGACATGGCCCTCGGCCTCCAGATGCCCCTCAGAGTAGCGGATCTCCCGTTGCAGGATCAGCGGCCCATTGAAGAGTGCGGGATTGGCTGCCAACTCCGCCTCCCAGTTGCGGGCGATCGCTTCAGCCTGTGCCGTTTCCAGAGGATGAACCAAAGAGGAAACGCGCAGATCGAGCGAACGCACCTCATGCACGCTACCGTCTGCTGGCAGACCGACATCGTCGAACACGAGCGCGCTCATGGCAGGTGCAGGGTCATGGCGATCGGGCAATGATCGGAGGCCTTCGGCCGATCCCAACCGATCCGCGGATAGCGCTCCACCTCCTGCCCCGGTGGAAAGGGCGTGCGGAAAGGCTGGCCATTGCGGATCACCTCGGGCACGGCAGCCGGATTGGCGTCCGCGAGGCCTTTCGACAACCAGATATAGTCCAGCTGGCAGAGATGCTGCTCTTCCGGCCCGCGCGCATGGTACAGCGTCCAGCGATCGAGAGCATCGCGACGAGCCATGGCATTCTCGGCAAAGCCGTCATGCGAAAAGACATCGAGCGCACTCTCGAGGTCTGGCCGAAGGACATAGTCATAGCCAGTGCGCCGATCGCCGATGACGTCCACCCGCTCCTGATAATCGTTCATGTCGCCACAAATGACGAAATTGCGCCGGCTCGCATGGTCACGTCCAAAGCGGTTCTCGATGATGTGGCGGACTGCCTTCGCCTCGGCCTCGCGGATCGGCATGGTCGATGTGCGCCCGTCGACGCCATCGCGGCCATTCGTCATCGATTTGAAGTGGACCACATAGACGGTCAGCGGCCGCCCGCCGATGCGAAGGTCGAGTTCCAGGCAGTCCCGCTTGAAGATGCGGTCATCCGGACGAATATTCGGTCCAAGGCCCGGGTGATAGAGGCCGAGATCGTGATAGGTGAGTGCGGCGTGACTGGTGACGTCGCGCACCTCGATACGTTGGCCATCGCGTGTCTCCTCCCGCATCAGAACGGCAACGTCAATGCCGCGACTGTCATTGCCCTCGACCAGATATTTCTGTCTGTATCCCGAGCCGATCATCCGGAAGAGATAGCCGTATTCGAAGGCCTTCAGCGCCTCGATGTTATCGACTTCCTGCAGGCACAGGATGTCGGCATCGGTGTCGGCGATGGCAAGCGCCGAGAGCTGCCTTGTATCGTCGGTGGACGAGACGATACGGGCCGCTTCCAGCCGCTGGTAATCGGCCTCGGACTTGATCTCGAAGAGTTTCAGCACCCGATCGGACCGCAGCTGGTTCCGATAGCCCGTGAAATCGAAGCGGGCGATCAGGTTCTCGATGTTGAAGGTCGCGATGCGGATGGACATGGACACTCGTCGGCTTGAGGCACTAGGGCGGGGCGCACTCAATCACGCCCTCCCCCTTGTCGCAACCCACACGGCTGCGGCCGGCAAAGCCCTCGGCCCGCCCGCTGTCAGGCGGCGCGGTCCAGCGCGCTACCAACCAGACGGCCGAGACGGCGGATCCCTTCGTCGATCATCGCCTCGTTTGCGCAGGAATAGGAGAGCCGGATAGTGTTGGCACCGGACCGATCGGCAAAGAAGGCCTGACCGGGCACGAAGGCGACCTTTTCCGTTTCCACCGACCGGGCCAGGAGCGCGGCTCCGTCCATGCCTTCCGGCAGCGTTACCCAGACAAACATCCCACCTTCCGGCCGCGTCCACTGCGTCCCCTCCGGCATGTATGTGTCGAGAGCCGCAAGCATCGCATCGCGCCGGGCGGCATAGGCTCTCCGGATCTTCGCAATCTGCGCGGGGAAATGTTTCTCGGCGACCTCGGCCACGACCATCTGGTTGATGGTAGAGGAATGCAGGTCCGCGGCCTGCTTCATCAACACCAGCTTGCGGATCACGGGCTTTGCCGCCACCACGTAGCCGACCCGCAGACCAGGCGCGAGCGTCTTGGAAAAGCTGCCGCAATAGATCGTCCGGCAGGCGTCGATCCCGCCGCTGCGGGCAATGTCGAGCGAAAGGATGGGCGGGATTGGCGTCCCGTCATAGCGCAGATGCTGATAGGCCGCGTCCTCGACCACCGGAATGTCGAGTTCATCGGCCAGCGCCAGAATCTGCTGCCGTTCCGCAAGGCTCACCGTCTGGCCTGTCGGATTGGCGAAATCGGTCGAGAGATAGGCGAATTTGACGGCACTTCCCTGCGCTTCCGCCGCTGCCCGGTAGCTCGCCGGTGTCCGGTTGCCGGTCGACAGTTGGTCATACTGCGGCTCATAGGCATTGAATGCCTGGAGCGCACCGAGATAGGTCGGCCATGTCACCAATGCGGTATCGCCGGGAGAGAGGAAAAGCTTGCCGAGATAATCGAGCGCCTGCTGCGATCCTGACATGATGAAGATGTTATCGACGTCGCAGTCGATCCCGAGACGCCCCATCTCCTCCTTGAGCCAGGTCCGGAGCGGCAGATAGCCTTCGGACACCGAATATTGCAGCGCCGCACCGGCCTTGCCTTCCGAGAAAAGCGCCTGATAGGCCTGGTTGAATTCCGCTTCAGGAAAGAGGGCTGGATCGGGAATACCGCCTGCGAACGAGATGATATCCGGCTTGTCGAGCAGCTTCAGCAATTCTCGGATTTCTGACGCGCGCATGCGCGACGACCGGGTGGCAAAGACGTGATCCCAGTTCAGCATCGGTGTTTCCTCAAGGCGTGTTGTTATCGCGGCAGAAGATCACGAAATATGCGATAGGTCAACAATGCTGACCTATCGCATATCCGTCGGTCACCATATGCTACCCACGCGGAAGTCGCTGCCTGAGATTGCGCTAACATTTGAGTAAAACTCCCCTATGATTGAAGGCGAAATCAGCAAAGGACTCACTGCTTGCTCCTGCAAAAGCTCGCCCTGCCAATGATCGGCGCCGAAGACGAGACGGATCCGCCATGGGATCATCTGGGCGTCCTCTTCAGCATCACGCCACATCTCGTTGCAGCCGTCGCCATCCTGGCCGCGACCATACAGCCTTACGGCGCGGGAGAGTTTGGCAAAGTCGTGCTCGTTCTTCTGATCCTCTCGGCCCAGGTCGCGATCCGAGGCATCGGCGACTACATGTATCGGCACCGCTCGCCGGCGGATAAGCTGCAGCTCTGGCTTGCGCGCTTCTCCGTGATCTCGCTGCTCTCGGGTGTCGCTTGGGGGCTGGCGCTTGCCATTCTCTACGCAGACAGCCCCCCGGACACCCAGGTGGTCGCGCTGGCCATTGGCTGCGGCATTGTGCAGTCGGCCGCCGCCCGCGCCTATCTCGCACCTCGCTCGACTTTGCTGGTCATCATGACCGTGACGGCCTTCGTCAATGTCGCGGCGATCCGCGAGGGCAACTGGGTCATGGTGCCGATCTGCGTCGCCTATGTCGGCTTCCTCGCAAGCTACATGGTGCGGCTCATTACCCTCGACGAGAAACGCATCGCAGCCGAAAAGCGGACGCGTGTTCTCGTCGATGCTCTGGCAGAGAGCAACGAGAAGCTGACCGAGGCAAACGAGCAACTGCGCCGCCACGCCCGCACCGACGCGCTCACGGGCCTCGACAACCGACGCGGCTTCAACGAGGAGCTGACCCGCCGGCTAGACCTCGCTCACAAGGCAGACCGGCCTCTGGCGCTTCTCCTGATCGATGTCGATCACTTCAAACGCTTCAACGACACCCATGGCCATCAGGCGGGGGACCGATGTCTTCAAGTGGTGGCCGAACTCCTGCAATCCGCCATCAGGGGCCTCGATGCCACCGCCGCTCGCTATGGCGGCGAGGAATTCGCCCTCCTGCTTCAAGGATCCGAGGCGCCGGACGCGATCGACTTTGCCGACACGCTGAGGGCCCGGATTGCGCAATTGCTGGTGCCGGCCGAGGAGGGACGGGCGGCAAACCTCACCGTCAGCATCGGGGTCGCCGTGGCGCGTGCGGATGATGATGAGAACTCCATCGTCAGCCGAGCCGATCGCTATCTCTACGCAGCCAAGGAAGCGGGCCGCGACTGTGTCCGCGGCACCGAAACGCCGATGCGGGCCGACGTCAGCGCCTGACCGAAGCCCAGTCTCACAATGGTGGTTTCAGGCCGTCCGATCCGCTCAGGACTGCGGAACGGCAAGGCCGGCGAGCAGGGTCTTGGCAGCCCATAACGTTGTCTCCCGCGCATCGGCCGCATCCAATCCGCAGACGTCCTTGAGAACCACGATCGTCTCGATCCCGGTGAGCAGGGACAAAGCGTAGACCAGTTTCTTGAAATCTCCCGGCGGCAGATGCGGGCGCAAAGGCTCGAGCGTGTCGGTCAGCCATCCGATACGCCGCCCTCCCCGCTTGGCTGTCTCCTCTCCGGTCACCGTGCTGGCCAGCAAGGCGCGAAACATCGCCTCGTTGTCGATCACCATGTCGAAAATGCGCCCGACCAGCGATTGAACTTGAACGCCGACGGTCTCCGGACCCGCACCAGCCGGGGGCGGTTCGATCGTAATCGTATTGGCGACCGCGTCCAGCACGGCCTCCCGGATCATTTCCTCCGGCGCGGAGAAGTAGCGATAGGCCGTGGCGCGCGAAATGCCGGCATGATCTGCCACTTCCGCCACCGACGGCTGGCGCCCCCCTTCCGCAAGATCTCGGGCTGCACGCAACAGTTCCGTGCGCGTACGCCGCTTCTGGTTGATCCGTTCGAAACTTTTCACTTGACTGCTCATCATCACCTCATTATGAGACAACCATCTCATTAAGAGAGAATGTATCACAAAGGAGAAGGGATGCAACATGAATACGGAGACCATAACAGTATCGAATGAAACCGCCTCACCGGCAAAGACCGTGCACTTTCTTGGCAGCCTCTTGACCTTCCGCGCCCGCGCGGCAGAAACCGGCGGTCAGTTCACGATCGTCGAGTCATGCTCCGCACCGGGTGCAGGAGCGCCGCCGCACCATCAGGCCGACGCAGAAGCCTTCCTGGTGACCGAAGGCAGCTTCGAGTTCATGCTCGGCGAAACCTGGCGCCGTTGCGGCCCGGGCGAGTTTGTCTATGTCAGCCCCGGCATGGTCCATGCGTTCCGCAACCCGGCAAGCACGCCATCCAAGATGCTGATCATCAACCTGCCGGGCGGCCCCCATGAACACTTCTTCGAAGCGGTCGGAGAGCCGGTCGAAACCGAGACCACCATCTTCCCGCCGATGGGACAGCCGGATGTCGCGCACATCACCGCAGAAGCGGCACGCTTCGGCGTGACAATGCTGCCCCCGCCGGCGCATCACTGATCACCACCCGCTGGTGCCGAAGTCCCCGGGGGACGATCAGGGACTTCGGCAAGGAGCGAGTGGCCAACGTGGAGCGACTGAGGGACGGCGCTCCACCAAGGCCACGCACAGGCCCAAAGGCACCGCGATGGCGCCAGCATGTGCCGAGCCATGGCCTCACCACCTGTCGGCGTTTTGCAAGACAATCTCAAATCTAAGAAAGGTTCGCCTCATGCGCGGATTGGCATATTTCTGTTTCGTGTCGGCTGCAGCCTATGCGCTGGTCGGCATGGGTTTCGGCATCGTCATGGCCGCATCGCACGACCACACGCTGTCGACCGCCCACGCCCATCTCAATCTCTTGGGATGGGTGTCCATGGCCATCTACGGCCTGTTCTACCATACGGTTCCCGCCGCCGCTGAAACGCGCCTGGCGCGGATCCATGTCGTCGTCGCAACCCTTGGCCTCTGGATCATAATCCCGGGGATTGCAATGGCGGTCATGGGCATGTCGGAAGGACCGGCGGTCATCGGCTCCCTGCTGACCATCGTCGGCATGATCCTGTTTGCCGCGCGCGTTGCGACGATGAAGCGCTCCCTGGCGGTCTGATCGCCAGAGACGCGGAGGCCCGAAAAAGAGAAGGCCGGGAAGGTTTCCCCTCCCGGCCTCTGTTCATCCTCAGCGGATGACGATCAGTTGCGGTCCTTGTCGACCAGCTTGTTCTTGCCGATCCACGGCATCATGCCGCGCAGCTTGGCGCCGACTTCTTCGATCTGGTGGGCGTCGTTCATGCGGCGGATACCCTTGAAGCGGGCAGCACCGGCGCGGTATTCCTGCATCCAGTCCGAGGTGAACTTGCCGGTCTGGATGTCGTGCAGGACGCGCTTCATTTCAGCCTTGGTTTCAGCCGTGATGATGCGCGGACCAGTGACATATTCGCCCCACTCGGCCGTGTTCGAGATCGAGTAGTTCATGTTGGCGATGCCGCCTTCATAGATCAGGTCGACGATCAGCTTCACTTCGTGCAGGCACTCGAAATAGGCCATTTCCGGTGCGTAACCGGCTTCGACCAGGGTTTCGAAACCAGCGCGGATCAGCTCGACGAGACCGCCGCACAGAACGACCTGTTCGCCGAAGAGGTCGGTTTCGCACTCTTCCTTGAACGAGGTTTCGATGATGCCCGAACGGCCGCCGCCAACGCCACAGGCGTAGGAGAGAGCGAGTTCAAGCGCATTGCCCGAGGCATTGTGATGGATGGCCACGAGGCAGGGAACGCCGCCGCCCTTCTGGTATTCGCCGCGAACCGTGTGGCCCGGGCCCTTCGGCGCGATCATGACGACGTCGACGGACGACTTCGGCTCGATCAGGCCGAAATGAACGTTCAGGCCGTGAGCGAAAGCAATCGCTGCACCGTCGCGGATGTTCGGAGCGATATCGGCCTTGTAGATGTCGGCCTGGAGTTCGTCCGGGGTCGCCATCATCATCAGGTCGGCCCAGGCTGCAGCTTCGGCAACCGTCATGACCTTCAGGCCGTCGGCCTCTGCCTTCTTGATGGTCGGCGAACCGGCCTTGAGCGCGATGACGAGGTTCTGAGCGCCGCTGTCCTTGAGGTTCAGCGCATGCGCGCGGCCCTGGCTACCGTAACCGATGATGGCGACCTTCTTCGACTTGATCAGGTTCAAGTCGGCATCACGATCGTAATAAACGCGCATTGTAGTGTCCTTCCCTATGCTTGTCAGTTGTGGTGGATGTTGTTGATCGGCGAGCCGGAACGGGAGGCCCCGTCCAGTCCCGCCAGTACGCGGTCGGTGCCGTAGAGCGCGAGAAAGGCAGAGACAGCCTTTGCGGCGCGGGCACCAAATTTGTGGGTCTGCGGCGCCTCGCCGAGCAGCATGCGCACATGCAGATCGCTGACGATCAGACCATAGAGCGTCCGGTAAGCCTCTTCACCATCGCCGAAGCGCAGGAGGCCGTCGCGCTGACCGGCTTCGAGCAAGGCCCTCGCCCGCCGATCGATCTGGCGGCGGCCGCGCTCGAGAAGCAGCGTGCCAAGCTTGGATCCGTCACGGCTCGACTGGCCGATGGCCAGACGGTTGAGCGCAAGCGAGACGTCGCCTGCAAGCACTTCCAGCAAATCACGCGCGAAGATCTCGAGGTGGTCCGTCAGGCTGGCGACCGTCAGCCGCTCGCCGGGACGCTCGAAGGTGCGAACCTTGCTCGCCTGATAGGAGATCATCGCCGACAGGAGACCGTCGCGATCGCCGAACCACTTGTAGAGGCTCTCCTTGGAGCAGTTGGCGGCGCGAGCCAGGCCCGCTGTCGTGACCGCCTTGTCCCCGCCTTCCACCAGCAGACGGAGAGCCTCGGCCAGAACTGCATTCTGGCGTGGCGTGAATTCCGAGCTCTGATTGTCCATCGACATGGGCGCCTCCTGGTACCGTACGGTACGGTTCGGCTTCTTTATGTCCGGTGGAACCACCGAGGTCAAGTCCAGCGGCGCAGAAATTTGTGGCAACTGCCGTTTTGATGAGGCTGGATTTTGAGCAGCAGGATCGGCGTTGTGGCCGCCATACTCCCGTCCCCCACCCCCTCGGGCCCTCAAACGGCAGTCACAAAAGGGTGAAAGAAATAAAAAATAATCGTTGTATGTCATAGTTAAATGACGGCAAAAAGACAGCCTAACTCGCTGTTTTCATTCAATCATAATTTCAAGTGCCTCCCGTGATACCGGGTACTTTCACCGAACCAATCAGTTCGATTGTGCGCAAAGGGGTATTGTAATCCCAATCATCCTGCGCCAAATACAACTCATCGAACCAAGCAGTTCGATCCGCAAGGTTCTAAAGGTACATGCAAATGAAGACCATCGCAGCAGCACTCCTGACCACCATCGCAGCCGCTTCGGCCGCTTTCGCGATCGAGCCAATCCCGGGCTCCATCACCTATGGCGGTGCGCAGCCGAGGCTCGAACAGGCTCCCGCCGGTTCGAACTTCTTCCATACCTTCTACGCCAATGGATCTGAAGTCCATGAGATCTATCAGGTGAACGCAGACCGGACCGTCTCCCTCGTTTCCCGTTCCGTAGCGAACGACTGACGCGCCAGACGATCTGAGATCCCGGGTAGAACCCTACCCACATCCACAATCATGAGCTGAACACATCCGGTGTTGCTCTACCAAAGATAAGGAATACGACCATGAAGACCATCATCTCTGCAGCCCTCATCTCCCTCGCAGCCGGTTCTGCCGCTTTTGCCGCCGTCCAGCCGATCCCGGGCTCGATCACCTATGACAACGCCAATGTTCAGCTGGAAAAGGCACCTGCCGGTTCGACCTTCTTCCACACCTTCTCCAACGGTGACGGCCGTGACGTTCGCGAAGTCTACAAGGTCAATGCCGACAAGTCGGTGACCCTGGTCAACCGCACCGTCTCCAACGCTTCTTAATCAGCGCGCCTCCCAAAACGCAACTGAGACCTCCAGCGGCAGGCTCGGCCCCTCTCCACCGCCCCGAGCCGCCGCCACACACAACGCACAAAGGAATTAAGATCATGAAGACCATCATCTCTGCAGCCCTCATCTCTCTCGCAGCCGGCTCGGCCGCTTTTGCAGCCGTTGAGCCGATCCCGGGCTCGATCACCTATGACAACGCCAACGTCCAGCTCGAGAAGGCACCGGCCGGTTCGACCTTCTTCCACACCTTCTCCAACGGTGACGGCCGTGACGTCCGCGAAGTCTACAAGGTCAACGCCGACAAGACGGTGACCCTCGTCAACCGCACTGTCTCCAACGCTTCGTAATCAACGCGCCTCTAAAGGACGCACCCTTCGGCGGCCGGCTCGGTTCCCCTCTCCCCCTTCCCCCAACCAGGCCGCCGCCACCCCAACCCTTGAAAGGAATACGATCATGAAGACCATCATCTCTGCAGCCCTCATCTCCCTCGCAGCCGGCTCGGCCGCTTTTGCAGCCGTCCAGCCGATCCCGGGCTCGATCACGTATGACAACGCAAACGTCCAGCTGGAAAAGGCACCTGCCGGTTCGACCTTCTTCCACACCTTTGCCAACGGTGACGGCCGTGACGTTCGCGAAGTCTACAAGGTGAACGCCGACAAGTCGGTGACCCTCGTCAACCGCACCATCTCCAACGCTTCCTGATCCAAGGGTGCGTGATGGGCCTCGGGGCTTCGGCCCCGGGGCTTTTTTTGTCTTCAGGTCCTGATCGGATCTTACTCTGCGTAATCCACCGGGACGGCAAAGCCCTGCTTCAACGTCTCCATCGAAATGGAGGCGGATACATCGAAGAGTTCGACGCGTTTGACGAGCCTGCGATAGACGACATCGTAGTGTTCGACCCGGGGCAGGACGACCTTCAGGATATAGTCGTAGTGCCCGGTCAGCCGATGCGCCTCGACGATCTCCGGGATATCGCTGATCGCCCGGCGAAACTCCTCGATCCAGTCATCGGCGTGATGCGCCGTCTTCACCAGCGCATAGACGGTTGTCGGGACACCGCTCTTTTCCCGATCGAGCACCACGATCCGGCGAGCGATGTAGCCGCTCTCTTCGAGCTTCTGAATGCGCCGGGAGCAGGCAGAAATCGAAAGCGACACCTTCTCGGCAATGTCGGTCACGGGCGTTGCGGCATCCCGCTGAAGGATGTCGAGAATCTTCCTGTCCCTGTCGTCAATCACGCGATCAAATCCCGCTCGTCCTTCCCTAAGCGCAAAAATAGCGCGTCCAATGACACTAAAGCCGAAGTCGAGCTACGGCAATGAGCGAAATCTGCGCGCGAAACGCAAACACAGCGCGATCGCTCTGCGTCATTCTTTCCCCATTGAAAACACGAGGGGCAAGACATGCGCACGATTGGTTTGATTGGTGGAATGAGTTTCGAGAGTTCTGCGGTCTATTACCGCCAGATCAACGAGACCGTGCGGGCGAAGCTCGGCGGCCTCGCCTCTGCCGAAGTCATCATGCACTCGGTCAATTTCGAAGAGATTGTCGCCTTGCAGAAGGCAGGCCGCTGGGATCAGGCAGCCGACCGTCTGGCACGCGCCGCCGAAGGCCTGGAGCGCGCCGGCGCCGACTGCATCCTCATCGGCACCAACACCATGCATCTGGTGGCCGATGAGGTCGCAGCCCGCGTCTCGATCCCTCTGATCAACATCATCGACGAAACCGCTACCAGCCTGATCAGGAACGGCGCCCGCCGCCCGCTGCTGCTCGCGACACGCTACACCATGGAGCACGGCTTTTACGCCAAGCGCATGGCAAGCCACGGCGTGGACGTCATGGTTCCCGATGCGGACGGTCGCACCGCGACCCATGACATCATTTTCGACGAGCTCTGCGCCGGCAGCATCAAGGACTGCTCGCGGGAGAAACTGCTCGCCATCATCGAAAAGGCACGTAGCGAGGGCGCCGACAGCGTCATTCTCGGATGCACCGAGATCTGCCTGATTTTGGATCCGGCCAAGCTGCCGCTTCCCGGCTACGACTCGACGACCATTCACGCCGATGCAGCCGTCGCCTTCGCGCTCGAAGGCATGAGCGGGAGAAAAGCGGCCTGACGCTCAGCGCGTCAGATCGCCTGTCCGCAGGCGCGGCAGAAGCGGCGCACGGTCTCGGCCATGCCATATTCCAGCGCATCGGCCGTCAACCCGTGGCCAATCGAGACCTCGGCGAGATAGGGAATGCGCTTCACCAGAAGCGGCAGGTTGGCGACCGTCAGGTCGTGCCCGGCATTGACGGCAACGCCCTCCGAACGCGCCGCATCGGCCGTCAACCCGAGCAGTTCGACCTGTCGTGCAGCCTCCTGCGGATCGTCGTAGCAACCCCCATAAGGACCGGTATAGAGCTCGACACGCTCGGCACCGGTCGCCTTGGCAAGCGCCATCGCCCCGGCCTTCCCGTCGCCGTCCACGAAGAGCGACACGCGCATGCCTTTCCCCCGCAGGCGCGAGACCACGCCTTTCAGAAAATCCTGATGCCGTTCGAGATCCCAGCCATGATCCGAGGTCGCCTGAGCCGGGTCGTCGGGCACGAGCGTCACCTGCTCCGGCTCCGTTGCTTCGCAAAGCGCCAGGAAGTCCTCGCTCGGATATCCCTCGATATTGAACTCGGCCGCCGGAAACTCGTCGTCGATCAGCGCCCGCAGCACCGGCAGATCGCTGAAGCGGATATGCCGCTGGTCTGGCCGCGGATGCACCGTCAGCCCGCTCGCTCCCGCCTTCAGGGCAATCCGACCGAGATCGGCCACATCAGGCCAGGGAAGGTCCCGACGGTTGCGAAGCATGGCGATGGCGTTGAGGTTGACGGAGAGCTTGGCAGGCATGGCGGCATTGTCCGGCTATGAAGATGGTGCGGCATCCTTACGGCATCGCGGAACCGAAGGCCAACGAGAATCGCAAATGATCTGATGCGCGAAATTGATGCATGGCAACGGCCAATACCCCCTAGACTTTGGGGTATTGACCGGATGGCCCCATCCTTTAGTCAGAGTGCCAATTGTGACGGAACGCACACGACGCGACATCATCGCGCAGAGGCGTCAACCGAAACGGTCTGGAGCAACCATGTCGACGGCAGCCAGGATCGATGGCGCAGAAGTCTCTGACGCTCTTCAGCGCGTGCTGACGAGCCGGACCTTCGCGCGGTCCGAGCGTTTGCGCTCCTTTCTGAAATTCATCGTCGAGATGGAGCAGCTTGGCCTGTCCCATCAGCTGAAAGGCTACACGATCGGCATCGACGTCTTCAGTCGCGATACCGGGTTCGATCCCGGCACGGATCCGCTGGTCCGCGTTCAGGCGGGCAAGCTGCGCAAACTGTTGCACCAGTTTTATGCATCCGAGGGCCGCGACGAAACCTTGCGGATCAGCATTCCCCTGGGCGGCTACGTGCCGGTCTACGAGCGGATGGCCGAGGACGGGCTGGTGCCGGCAAACGGCAGCGGGCTCGACTTGATCGAGGCGCATTTTGCCGATGGGGCCGACCACTGGACGCTCTCGGGCGCAAAGTCCCTGCCGCGCCTGTTCATCCGCAAACCGGCACCGGACGACCAGCTGGCCTCAATCTTCATCAATGCCATGCGCCTGTGGAATTCACGCCTCTGGGCCGTCAGCTTTGCCGGTCCGGAGGAGCGCATCCATTTCGAGGGCGGCGCGCCCCACCCGCTGCAGTTCGAGCTGAAGGCCGAGGGGGGCCCGACGGGGCTTCGCCTGCAACTGCGCCACCTCAGATCAAACCGCGAAATCCCGCTCTCCCCGAGTGTCTTCGAAACCTCGGGCGACAGCCTCGAGATCGGTGCCATTGCCAACCAGTTCGCCGGTGCAAACCTGACCATCCCGGGGTCCATCTATCGCTTCTGCCACAAGAACGAATTGTCGACCGGTCAGATGCAATGCCTCGACGCGACCTATCGCTATACACTCGAGGGCACTGACGCCGCTTACCTTGTCGCGCGGCGCTCCCAGCAGCAATGGGCGGGGCTTGGCTCGAGTGGCGAAATCATCACCGAGATGAGCAAGCTCATCGCACGATCTTCCCTTCTGCGTTGAACCCCACGCCCCTCTCGCCGCGTAACGCCGCAACGCCGAAAGTTATTTCACCGATGTCGAATATACTGTAGCCTCGGGGCTGGCGGAGATTCGGAAATCGGGGAGAACGGCAAAACCAGAAAGAGCGGCAAATCATCGGCTTTCGCAGACGCGTCGAAACTGAGCATGGAGGGGACCATGTCGAACGGACTATACCATCTGCAACCGATTACCAGTCCATCAGAGCCTTCCGGAAAGCCGATATACTTTCCCGAAATCGCCCTGACCCGGACACCACCCAGGGAGCCCGTGGCCATCGCGGATATGGCCGAGTTTTTCGGGGTGACCCACAGGACTTTGCATTTCTACGAAGAGAAGGGCCTGATCACCGCCCAGCGGTTTGGCCTCATGCGCGTCTATGGGCGCAGCGAAGTGACCCGCATGGCGCTCATCAATGTCTGCCGCGAAGTCGGCATGTCGGTCTCCGTCATCCAGGATCTCTTCGACACCCTGTCAACCGCGACCTCGCAGAGCGAAGCCAACCTTATGTTCGAAGAGGCCCTGATCGCCCGGCGACGGGAGCTGGCGGCCAACCTCTCCACCGTTCACAGGCAGTTGCAGCAACTCAACATCCTCCTGGAGCACGAAGAGACTAATCCCGGCCGTGGCCCGCAAAGCAAGGGACCTAGCCTTGACGACATGGAGACACGCTGCCTGCAACTGATGGCAGAAGGCTACACGTCGATGCGGATCGGCCGCACGCTGGAGCTCAAGGCCGACGAAGTCGCATCCCTCGAGGCGAGCATTGCAGGTAAGCTCGGCGCCCAGAACCGGTTTCAGGCCGTGGCCAAGGCCGTTCTCCTGGGCATGGTGGCGAACTGAAGCTCGGGTTAAAGCCTTGAGCATCGTCAAAAATGGAGGAAGTTTAACGGGACAGTGACGGGCGGCGACGCTAGGAGCGGATAAGACCACCAGGATGAGGCCGCCCTCATGCCTACGCTTCTCTCGCGCTATGCCACGCCCTTCACGACCGGGCTGTTTCTCGTTTCGTTGATTTCCGGCATCGCGCTCTTCTTTCACTATGGGACGGCCGCCTTTCGCGGAATGCATGAATGGTTGAGCGTGGTGCTCATCCTGCCTTTCCTGCTGCATGTCTGGAGAAACTGGCGCCCCTTCCTCGCCTATTTCAAGCGGCTGCCCATGGCGCTGTCGCTCGCGGCCTGTCTGATCGCCGGTCTCGTCTTCGCCTGGCCTGCCATCACGGGGTCGGCGAGCGGTGCAGGTGGCAACCCGGCCTTTGCCATGATCAATGTCGTGGCCGCCGGAACGCCCAGCCAAGTGGCACCGCTTCTGGGCAAGACGGACATAGATCTTGTGAGTGCGCTGAAGCAGGCCGGGTTCACGGCCGCCGAGGCCACCAAGCCGCTGTCGCAGATCGCGACCGACTCCGGCAAGAACACGATGGAATTGATGGCAACGCTATCCGCCCAGAAGGCGAAATGAGCAGATCGCTAACGCTCACCTGACGATGGTGAGCGTCTCCGCCGCACGGGTGACGGCGGTATAGAGCCAGCGCTCGCGCGTATCGCGAAACGCCCAGCTCTCGTCGAACAACACGACGTCGTTCCACTGCGAGCCTTGAGCCTTGTGCACGGTCAGCGCATAGCCGTAGTCGAACTCGTCGTAACGCTTGCGCGTCGACCAGGGGATCTCGGTCTCGATGTCCTCGAAGGCGGCCTTCAAAAGCTTGATCTTCGCCGCGCCGCGATCCATGTCGTCGTCTTCGGGCTTGATCAGCAGGTTGATGCCGGGCTTCACCGTTTCGCGCGACGAGGTCATCACTTGCCAGAGCGAGCCGTTGAGCAGGCCCTTCACCTGATCGTTCCTGAGGCACACCAGCTTGTCGCCGGCCTGCGGATAATCGACGGTAAAGCCCTTCAACTCGCGCAGCCGCATGTTGTAGCGCCGCCTGGTCTTGTTCGTCCCGACGAGCACCTGATCGGCACCGAGCACCAGGTCCTGCGTCACCTCGTTCTTCGAGATCACGCGCGCGGTTGAGCCGTAATCGCCATACATGATCTCCTTGCCCTCGCGCATATGCATCGCGAGCTGGATGATCGGGTTGTCGCGCGCCTGGCGATGGATCTCGGTGAGCAGGTAGTCCGGCTCCTGGTCGGTGAAGAAGCCGCCGCCGGAAACCGGTGGCAACTGGCCGGGATCGCCGAGCACCAGGATCGGCGTGCCGAAGCTCATCAGGTCGCGGCCGAGCGCCTCGTCGACCATCGAGCATTCGTCGATGACAATGAGTGCCGCTTTGGCGACCGGGCTCTGGCGGTTGATCGAGAACATCGGCGCAATCGAGGTCTTGCCGGTTTCCTCGTCCTCCACCGCCTCTTCACCGCGCGGGCGGTAGATCAGCGAATGAATGGTCTTGGCGTTGGAGGCCCCGCGCGAGCGCAAGACCTGCGCCGCCTTGCCGGTGAAGGCCGCAAACAGCACATCGCCGTCGACATGTTCGGCAAAGTGCTTGGCCAGCGTCGTCTTGCCCGTACCCGCATAGCCGAACAGCCGGAAGACGGGGGATTTCCCCTCCTTCAGCCATTTCGAAACGGCCTTGAGGGCCTCGTCTTGCTGGGGCGCGAATTGCATGGCCTAGGTCATGCGCGGATTCGTAGGCCTGATGCAAGGCCAAAGCCGGGGAAATCAGAACAAATCGTGGACATCAGTCCCTGAGCGGGTCGTTTGAAAGCTCGATGGGCGCACCATGCGGCGTCGCTTCCGCCGCCCGCTGCCAGCTTTCCCGCAACGTCTCGACGGCGTCGCGATCGGCAAGCCCCTTGCGTTCCAGAAGCCCCGCCAGGGCTGCGACCCAGGCATCGAAATAGTCGGATCCATCCACCGCCCGCTCCGGCCGATGTACTTCGGCAGACAGGCTCTCCGCCCATTCCGCCCAGCTGAACACCCCGCGTGCATGCAGATGCACGGTCATGGCGAAGGCCTGCGCCTGCCAGGGTTCGGCGAAAACGGGCGCCCCTTCGGGCGAGCGCGGCAAGCCCGGCGATGCCGTAAGATCGATCACCGTATCACACGCGCTCAAGATAGCTCTCCCAGGCGTCGATCGAGACGGTCAGCGTCGGGTCGGCACCCTCGCCCCAGATCTCGTCTCCGGTGAAAACGACCGTGTAAACCCATTGCGGGTTTTCACCTCGCCCATGGGCATTGTCGTCTGGAAAGACGAAGCCGCCTTGGACGGCCTCCACGACACCCGTCTTCGCCCGGGCATAGCGGGGCAGCCGTGTATGGCCGGTCGGATGGAAATTCTTCGTCCGCACCCTGTCGTCGACGGCAAACTTCGGTTCGGTCTCGACGGGACGGTCGCAAGGCCCGCCACGGGCCAGCACGCCTTCGACCATGTCTGCCGTCAACACCCGTTTCGGCGCGTGTCCCTGCTCCAGGTGCCGGCCCTGTGCCAACTCCGCGGCGGTGGCAAAGCCATGCCGCTCAAGCAGCATGTCGATACCGCGGATCCAGACCTCGTAATAGCTTGCCGCCAGATAGCTGGCCGGCGGAATATTCTCGCGCGCATGCCGGCTCTCGTCGATCGACCAGGCGCCGAAAGCGCCGCAGGAGAGCGTGATCCCGAGCGCCCGCTTTTCCCAGTCGGCATGAAAGTAGGGTTCGTCTTTTTCCGGTGCGACCGGACCGAAGCCCATCTGCCCGCCGAGATCATGCGGCCCGTTCATCGCGAACCCTTCGGTGGGAGCGCGAGACCCGTGCCGATCATCGAATCGCGCGTCACGAGATTGGCAAGCGCCTCCTCGTCCATCCCCTCGGTTCCGGCGGGCCGCAGCGGCACGACGAGATAACGCAGCTCCGCCGTAGAATCCCAGACGCGGATCCGCATCTCATCCGGCAGGCTGACCCCGAATTCGGCGAGCACGCCGCGCGGATCGATCACCGCCCGCGAGCGATAGGCCGGCGCCTTGTACCAGACCGGCGGGAGCCCAAGCACCGACCAAGGGTAACAGGAGCACAGTGTGCAGACGACGAGATTGTGCGTCTCCGGCGTATTGAAAACGGCGCGCATATGCTCGCCCTGCCGGCCGGTATAGCCGAGGCTGGCGATCGCTTCCGTCGCATCGCGCCTCAGCCAGTCGGCGAATGCGGGATCGGCCCAGGCCTTGGCCACGACCCGCGCGCCGTTTCTTGGGCCCACCTTCGTCTCGTAAGTCTCGACGATCGCATCGATCGCTTCAGGATCGATCAAGCCCTTTTCGGTCAGCAGTGTTTCCAGCGCCTTCACCCGCGCCTGCATGTCCGAATACTGGTTGTCGTGGTGGTGATCATGGCCATGATGATGGTGATGATCGTCGTGGTCGTGATGATGGCCGGACATCGCGCATTCCTATTTCAGCATGGGCCAGAGGCTGAGCACGAGCAGCACAGCCATGGTGATATTGAACCATTTGAGCCGGACCGGCACCGCCAGCCACTCCCTGAGCGCCGAGCCGAACCCGGCCCAGGTCGAGACACTCGGCACGTTCACCGCCGCAAAGACCAGCGCGACGATCGCCACCGTCAAAGCATATTGCTCAGGGTTAGGATAGACCGCCATGGCCGTCACCGCCATGACCCAGGCCTTCGGATTGACCCATTGGAAGGCGGCAGCCCCCAGAAACGTCATCGGTCGCGCCTTCGCCTCCCCCTCGCCCATCGAGCGAGACGAACCGATCTTCCAGGCGATCCATAGGAGATAGAGTCCGCCCGCGACCTTGAGCACGATGAAGGCTGGCGGATAGGCATGCAGCACGGCGCCAAGGCCCATGCCGACGCCGATCAGGAGCGAGAGGAAGCCGGCACCGATGCCGAGCATATGCGGCACCGTCCGCCGGAAGCCGAAATTCACGCCCGATGCGAAGAGCATCATGTTGTTCGGCCCCGGCGTGATCGAGGTCGCAAAGGCAAAGAGGACGAGCGCGAAAAGCGTATCGGCCGACATGGATGTTTCTCCCGAATTTTTATGTCAGCCTAGCTGTCCTTTGGACCGATGCCATCCGCATTCTTGTTACGGTGACACGAAGGCCACAGCGCTTTGTCCTTGCCTCGCGGGACCGCCTCGCTATCCTTCGCGCATCCCGCCTTAAGGAGGATCACCATGCATGACGCCATCCCCACTGTCACTCTGCCGGGCGGCCAGGAGATCCCGACACTCGGCTTCGGCACCTGGATGATGGGGGAAACGAGATCCGAGGCCAAGGCGGAAGTCGATGTCGTCAGGCTGGCGCTCGATCTCGGCATGACGGTGATTGACACGGCTGAGATGTATGGGGATGGCGGCGCCGAACGCATAGTCGGCGAAGCGCTGAAGGATCGACGCGAAGACGCCTTTCTCGTCTCCAAGGTCCTGCCCTGGAATGCGAGCTACGATGGCACGATCAAGGCCTGCCATGCCAGCCTCGACCGGCTCGGGACCGACCATCTCGATCTCTATCTCCTGCACTGGCGCGGTGAGCACCCACTCGAAGACACGGTCGCGGCGATGGAAGAACTGAAAGCGGCCGGTAGGATTGGCGCCTGGGGCGTCTCGAATTTCGACCTTGACGACATGGAGGAGCTGTTCTCTGTGGCCGATGGCGAGAATTGCGCCGTCAATCAGGTCCTCTACAATCTCTCCCGCCGCGGCATCGAATTCGACCTCCTGCCCTGGTGCCAGGAGCATGGCATCCCGATCATGGCCTACTCCCCGATCGAGCAGGGCCGTATCCTGCACCATCCCGAACTCATTCACATCGCTCAGGCCTATCAGGCGACCCCGGCACAGGTTGCCCTTGCCTTCCTGCTGGAGCGTGACGGGGTGATCCCGATCCCGAAGACCTCGAACCTGCGCCGTCTGCCGGAAAACCGCGACTCGGTCGATCTCGACATCTCCGACGAGGACTGGGCCCGCCTCGACGCGGCCTTCCCGCCCCCGTCGCGGAAAATGCCGCTGGCGATGCTGTAGAGGCCAGAGAAGGCCGGGCGGCTCCCGATCCTGCCCATGCACCGCAAAATCGCGATCTATCCACAGGCCCTGCATTTCCAGCACTTTACCGCAGCCTCTCAGGAAATTAGGAGATTGCCTAACTGGAAAATTGCGGTGTGAAAACCGCAGGCTGAGGGGCATGACATGGCAAAGCGCGGAAAGACCGAAGTTCATCCGGCAATGGACAAGATCTCGTCCCGCGTCTTCCACGCGCTCGCTTCCGATCCGCGACGGATGATGCTGGTGCATCTGTCGCAATCGACTCTGACCGCCGGCGAGATCGCTGCGCGCTTCGACATGGCCAAGCCCTCGATTTCCCAGCATCTCTCGATCCTGGAAAACGCCGAACTGATCGAGGGCGAGAAGAAGGGCCAGTACATCCACTACAGCCTGAGACCCGCAGCCCTGCGCCATGCGCTGACCGCCATGCTGACCACGACCGAAGTCGAGGGTCAAACCATGGAGACCATGGCCGCTGAAGAACCGGCAGCCAAGACAAAGAAGGCCCCGAAGAAGAAGACGGATCCGGCAGAAACCGAAGCATCCATCCAGACACCTCAAAAAGCATCGAAGGCCGAAAAACCCGTCAAGGAAAAGCCGAAAAAGGCGGAAGTCGACCTGCCCCCTGCACCCCAGCAGATGGGCCTCCTTGACCTCCTCGGCATGAACTGAAACAGCGGACAACAAAAAAAGGGCGACCAACGGGCCGCCCTTCTGCATTTCGGGTATTCCCGAATTCCTTACATGCCCTGCGGGCCGCGGTTCATCGCGGCGATGCCGGTGCGGCAGATCTCGTTGAGGCCGAGCGGCTTCATGATCGAGACGAACTGGTCGATCTTTGAGGACTTGCCGGTGATCTCGAAAATGAAATGGTCGACGGTCGCATCGACAACCTTGGCGTGGAAAGCATCGGCGAGACGCAAGGTCTCGGCGCGCATCTCGCCGGTCGAAACCACCTTCACCAACGCCACCTCCCGCTCGATCGGGCGCTCCTGTCCCAGTTCGCGGGCCCGAACGGTCAGATCCAGCACGCGATGCACCGGCACGATGCGCTCGAGCTGCGCCTTGATCTGTTCGAGAACGGTCGGCGTCCCACGGGTCACGATGGTGATGCGGGACAGATGCGCCTCGTGCTCGGTCTCGGAAACCGTGAGGCTTTCGATGTTGTAGCCGCGACCGGAAAACAGGCCGATGACGCGGGCAAGAACGCCCGGCTCGTTGTCGACGAGAACCGAAAGCGTGTGGCTTTCGATCGTGGCGGTTTCTTTGGCGATGAAATAGGCCGAGCCGGTCGGCTGAAGATGTGCGTTCATGGTCTTGTTCCTCCCGGTCAGACGAGCTGACGGCCCTTGGCATCGATGGCATTGGCGACCGCTTCATCCGTCGCCTCGTCCGGCAGCAGCATCTCGTTATGCGCCTTGCCCGACGGAATCATCGGGAAGCAGTTGGCGAGATTGGCCACGCGGCAGTCAAAGATCACGGGCTTCTTCACGTCGATCATCTCCTGGATCGCACCATCGAGATCATCGGGCTTTTCGCAACGAATGCCGACGGCGCCATAGGCTTCGGCCAGCTTGACGAAGTCAGGCATGGCTTCCGTGTAGGAGTTCGACAGACGGTTGCCGTGCAGGAGCTGCTGCCACTGGCGGACCATGCCCATGTACTGGTTGTTCAGGATGAAGATCTTGATCGGTGCTTCATACTGGATGGCGGCCGACATTTCCTGGATGCACATCTGGATCGAGGCATCGCCCGCGATGTCGATGACGAGGCTCTCCGGATGGGCGATCTGCACACCGAGTGCTGCCGGCAACCCGTAACCCATGGTGCCGAGGCCACCCGAGGTCATCCAGCGGTTCGGCTGCTCGAAGCCGTAATACTGAGCGGCCCACATCTGGTGCTGGCCGACTTCGGTCGTGATGTAGGTGTCGCGATCCTTGGTGAGCTCATAGAGCCGCTGCAAGGCGTATTGCGGCATGATCACGTCCTTCGACGGCGTATAGGCGAAGGAGTTGCGGGCGCGCCACTTGGCGATGGTTGAATTCCACTCAGCCGTCTGCGACGCCTCGGGCTTCTTCGGCAGGGCGCGCCAGGCACGGACCATGTCTTCGAGAACCCGGCCGACATCGCCGGTGATCGGCACGTCGACACGGACATTCTTGTTGATCGACGACGGATCGATGTCGATGTGGATCTTCTTGGAATTCGGCGAGAACGCGTTGAGACGGCCGGTGATGCGGTCGTCGAAGCGCGCGCCGATGCAGACCATGACGTCACAGTCATGCATCGCCATATTGGCTTCGTAAGAACCATGCATGCCGAGCATGCCGAGCCAGTTCTTGCCCGAGGCTGGATAGCAGCCGAGGCCCATCAGCGTCGAGGTGATCGGGAAGTCGGTGAGACCAACCAATTCGCGCAAGAGCTTGGTGGCTTCCGGACCGGAGTTGATGACGCCACCGCCGGAATAGATGATCGGGCGGCGAGCAGACGCCATCAGCTCGACGGCGGCCTGGATCGCGCGGGCGTCACCCGTGACCTTCGGCTGGTAGCTCTTCAGCGCCTTATGCGCATCCGGCGGCGTATAGGTGCCGGTGGCGAACTGAATGTCCTTCGGGATATCGACGAGGACAGGGCCCGGACGGCCCGTCTGGGCAATGCGGAAGGCTTCATGGATGATCGAGGCCAGTTGGTTGACGTCCTTGACCAGCCAGTTGTGCTTGGTGCAGGGGCGCGTGATGCCGACGGTGTCGCATTCCTGGAAGGCGTCCGACCCGATCAGCGAGGTCGGAACCTGGCCGGAAATGCAGACGAGCGGCACGCTGTCCATCAGCGCATCCTGAAGCGGCGTCACCGCATTGGTGGCACCGGGACCTGACGTAACCAGCATGACACCGACCTTGCCCGTCGAGCGGGCATAACCTTCGGCAGCGTGGCCCGCACCCTGTTCATGGCGCACGAGGATGTGCTGGATGTCGTCCTGCTGGAAGATCTCGTCATAGATCGGAAGCACGGCCCCACCGGGATAGCCGAAGATGTGTTCGACACCGTTATCCTTGAGCGCGCGCAGGACGATCTCGGCGCCAGTCATCTGATTGTCTTTACCCGTCATGCTGTGTTTCCATCTGCCTTCTTGGTTTTGGGGCTGATAACCCGGTTCAGGGCATAAAAAAAGGCCCCTTGAGGAGCCTGTCATCTAGCGCATGGGTGGCTATCGCCGGATGGTTACACCATCCTGCCCATGCGCCTTCCCACCACGATAAGTGCAACCGAGTTTTTCATGGGCCGAAGTGTTAGCCAGAAAGCCCCCGAGCGTCAACGCATCATTTGCAAATTTTTGCCTTGCAGCACGAAAGTTTGTTGCGCCGAGTTCGATCACATCTCGCCATCGGCCTAATGAATTACACGAAATTTTAAGCGCTGCCGCCTAAGCTTGCGCCAGCAGGGAGAGTGCACTTGTTGAACGATGATCTTCACAAGTCCGGCGATGCCGGAGAACAAGACCGCCGCGATGGCATGCGGCCTGGGAACCGGATGCTGGGGCGCGTCGTCGCCTGCAACGGCTCGCGCGCGACTATTTCTGCCGTTGCGGCCGACGGCGGAACCGACCTCACCGAACTCTGGTCCGTCGGCCGGCTGATCTCGATCAGCGTCGGCAAGAACCGGGTCGTGGCACTCGCCTATTCCATGCAGACGGAAGGCAAGGACTGGGGCGAAGGCGCCGACAACCAGTTCCTGATCGAGGTCGAGCTTCTCGGCGAGGTCTATGTCCAGCAGGACGGCAAGGAAGTCTTCTCCACCGGCATCTCACGCTATCCTTATCTCGGCGCGATCGCCCACCGCATCCGCGCCGCAGACCTGCTGCGCATCTACGACACGCTGCTCGGAGACACCGCCGTCATCGGCAAGCTCACCCAGGACGAGTCGATCGACGCCACGATCCACATTCCTTCGATGCTGTCGAAGCACTTCGCCGTCGTCGGCTCGACCGGCGTCGGCAAGTCGACCGCCGTCTCGCTGCTCCTGCGCAAGGCGATCGAGAGCGATCCGAAGCTGCGCATCCTGATCCTCGACCCGCATAACGAATTCGCGGCCGCCTTCCCCGAACTGGCCGTCGTCATCGACACGGATACGCTTGACCTGCCCTTCTGGCTGATGCGCCTCGACGAGTTCGCGGAGGTTCTCTTCCGTGGGCGTCCTCCCGTGCCGGAGGAGCTCGACATCCTGCGCGACCTCATGCCGGAAGCAAAACGCGCCTTCCGCGGTAATGAGAGCGCCCTGATGCGCCGCATGGCCGACAAGAGCTCGATGACCGCCGACACTCCGGTGCCCTACCGCATCGCCGACCTGCTTGCGCTCATCGACGAACGCATCGGCCGTCTCGAAGGCCGCGGCGAAAAGCCGTTCCTGCGGTCACTGAAGATGCGCATCATGTCCGCGGTCAACGACCCGCGCTACCACTTCATGTTCTCCAACAACACGATCAGCGACACGATCATGGAGACGATCGCGCATATCTTCCGCATTCCGGGAGACGACCGCCCGATCTCCACGTTCCAGCTGGCCGGCATTCCCTCGGAAGTCGTCAATTCCGTCGCCTCTGTTCTCTGCCGCATGGCATTCGAACTGGCGCTCTGGTCGAATGGCGCGATCCATATGCTTGTCGTCTGCGAAGAGGCGCACCGCTACGTGCCCGCCGATCCGACGCTCGGTTTCTTCCCGACCCGTCAGGCCATTGCGCGCATCGCCAAGGAAGGCCGTAAATACGGCGTGTCGCTCGGCGTCATCACCCAGCGACCTGGCGAGCTCGACCAGACCATCCTCTCGCAGTGCTCGACGCTCTTTGCCATGCGCCTTGCCAATGACCGCGACCAGGAGATCATCCGCTCGGCGATCCCCGACAGCTCGATCTCGACGACCAGCTTCATCTCCTCGATCGGCAATGGTGAGGCGATCGCCTTTGGCGAGGCCATCGCCGTGCCGATGCGCATGCGCTTCAGCCGCGTCGAGGAACGCCAGCTGCCGAAGGCCAATGGCGTGAACGCCAAATACACCGAGGACACACCCGATACCGTCGACCTGCGCACGATCGTCAGCCGTATGCGGGCCATCGCCGGGCCGGATATCTCGGCCTTCCAGCAGGCCTTCGACAGCAGTTTCGGCGGCGGCCACGTGCCGAACGCACCGGATGGCATCTATGACGACGAGGAGTTCGACGACGAGGATCAATACGATGATCCCCGCGCGGCTTTCATGAGCCGCCCGGCGGCTCCTCCGCCACAGCCCATGCCGTCGTTCCAACAGGCCCCTCGCCCGAGCTACGAGCCGCCGATCCAACGCCAGACGCTTGCGGCATCCGAGACGCCGGCCATCGAGCCCTACCGACCGGACATGCTGCCGCGCGCCGGTGCGGACGAAGTCCTGCGTCCCCGCCCCGAGACTCCGGCTCCGGCCTATGCCGCAGAGCCGCCGCCGCCGGCCTTCGGCTCTCAACCGCTCCGCCGCGAAGGCGGCTCATCACTACGCGAAAGCATCCTGAAGAAGCCGCTTTCGAGCCTCTACAAGCGGGACTAAAGCCGATTACTCGATCCGGAATGTCGCCGGATCGACCCGCTGCCAGCGGTCATCCATCTGATTGCGGAACCAGGTCATCTGCCGCTTGGCATATTGCCGCGTTGCCGCTGACGCGCGCTCGATCGCATCTTCCCCACTGATGCGACCGGCAAGCATTTCGGTAATTTGCGAAACACCGATCGCCTTCATGGCCGGCATCTCCGGCGGCAGCCGAAGCGCCAGGATGGCCTCCACCTCCTCGATCGCGCCTTCGTCCATCATCGCTTCGAACCGACGGTTGATCCGCTCATGAAGCACCTTGCGATCCGGCAAGACAACAAGCTTCAACGCACGATCCGGATCGACGAGAACCGGCCCGGACTGCTTCTGAAAATCGCCGATCGATCGCCCTGTCGCGCGAAAGACCTCCAGCGCCCGAACGATGCGTTGCCCATCGCCTGGATTGAGCCGCCCGGCCATGAGCGCGTCGACTTGCGCAAGCTCCTCATGCAGCGCGAGCGCTCCCTCTGTCTCCAGCCGATGACGCAGCTCGGCGCGCAAGGCATCCGGCACGGCAGGCATGTCCGACAATCCACCCGTCAAGGCCTTGAAGTATAGTCCCGTCCCGCCGACGACGACCGGCAAGCGCCCCTCGCTGCGCAAGCGAACGAGCAGCATCTCGACCTCTCGCAGCCAGTCACCTGTCGAATAGCTCTGACCGGCGGGGACATGGCCGTAGAGCTCATGGGGAACGCCCTCCATCTCTTCGACACTCGGGCGCGCCGTGAGCACCCGCAACGTGTCGTAGACCTGCATGCTATCGGCATTGATCACCACGCCTGCGTGGCGCTTGGCGAAAGCGAGAGCGAGCGCGGACTTGCCGCTGGCCGTCGGCCCGGTTATCAGGATCGCGTCGTTGTTCATGCTAGGATCTTCCATCATGGCCTTGGTTGCCACGCTTGTCGCCAATCCGTCAAACCCTGTTCTGACCCCGGCGCTCGCCGAGAAGGCTGCAGACGCAGTGGCATCCTCACGTCTGTACTGGCTCGCCGACGGCATTGCCTGTGACATCCCGCTCCTCGACCATGCCGATCCGGTCGAGGCAGAGCGCCTGTTGCGCGAAGCCATCGCCGGCCATCCGGTTGATGTCGCCGTGCAGAATGCAGAGACGCGACGCAAGTCCTTCCTGATCGCCGACATGGATTCGACGATGATCGGCCAGGAATGCATCGATGAACTGGCCGCCGAAGTCGGGCTGAAAGACAAGGTTTCTCAGATCACGGCACGCGCCATGAACGGCGAGATCGCCTTTGAACCGGCGCTTCGCGAGCGCGTCGCCTTGCTGAAGGGCCTGCCGATCACCGTGGTCGACGAGGTGATCGAGAAGCGCATCACGCTCACCCCGGGCGGCCGCGAACTGATCGCGACGATGAAGGCCAGAGGCGGCTATGCGGCCCTCGTCTCCGGCGGCTTCACCGTCTTCACGGCCCCGATCGCAAGCCGGCTCGGCTTCGATGAAAACCGCGCCAATATCCTGATCGAAGAGAATGGCATCCTGACCGGGGAAGTGGCCGAACCCATCCTCGGCAAGCAGGCCAAGGTGGATTCTCTGCTCGACATCGCCGGCAAGCTCGGCATTTCGCCTGATGATGTGATCGCCGTCGGGGACGGTGCCAACGATCTCGGCATGCTGAGCATCGCCGGCTCCGGCGTTGCCCTGCATGCAAAACCGGCTGTAGCAGCAGAAGCCAAGATCCGCATCGATCATGGAGACCTGACTGCCCTGCTCTATCTCCAGGGTTACCGAAAGACCGATTTCGTCACCGGCTGAGACCAATGATCATTGTCGAAACCGAGCGGCTTGTCCTTCGCAACTGGCAGGAAGGCGACCGCGATCTGTTCTATGAGATCAACCGCGATGAGAAGGTGATGACCTTCTTCCCGCTGCGCCGCAGCCATGCCGAATGCGATCTGCTCTTTGCGCGCAACCGCGACGCAATCACGGAGACGGGCTTGGGCTTCTACGCTCTGGCGGATCGCGACACCGACGAGGCCTACGGCTTCTGCGGCCTGTCGAAGGTTGACCTGCCGGGCATTCTTCCGGAAGGCGCAGTGGAAATCGGCTGGCGCCTGGCCACTCGCTACTGGGGCAATGGATATGTCACCGAAGCTGGCAAACGCCTGCTCCTATACGGCCATGATGACTTGGGCTTGCGCGACATCTACGCCTTTGCCGTCCATGACAACATCCGGTCCACCGCTGTCATGCGCCGCCTTGAGATGCAGTATCTGCAAGGACAAGACTTCGATCATCCGAATGTCCCCGACACGCATCCGCACCTGAAGAGACATGTTCTCTTCCGCTCGACAGGCGATATTCGGCCAACCGCAACAAAGCAACACGACTAATTTACGCAGACTTAAAATGTAGTGGCTATAAATTGCGCTATGGACACAAGAATCCTTGCGCGTGTAGCCGGCCCGATGATCCGCATGTTCGACCGCTTCCTGCGCCTTGGAGAAGGCGGCCAGACAGCGGAAGAAGCCGAACGTATTCGCGCCGTCCGCCTCTCCATCGTCGGGGCCAGCACCCCATGGATGATGGCTGCAAATGTGTGCAACGCGACGCTTGCGATGCTGGTTTTCCAGGGAAGTTCGGCATCCACGGCGGTCAATATCGTCTGCCTGCTCATTTTTGTCAGCGCCGTCCACACGAGCTTTTCCTGGTGGCGCAACCGCAATCGGGGCCCGCGAGAGCGCGCAAGCCTTCGTGGAACGGTCCGGGCAGTCATCTACGCTGCCTTGCTCAGCGGCCTTTGGGCGACACTGGACGTCGTTGCCTATCACGTCGCCGATGAAACGCAGCGGATGGTGTTGATCGCCTTGACCGTCGGCATGGCCGGCGGCGGTGGATTTGCACTGGCAACCATTCCGCCGGCAGCGATCACCTTCTGCGGCACGGTAGCCATCGGCGCGGCCGTTGCCCTCTCCCGCGATCCGACGATGGTAGGCGCCTACCTATTCGCCCTCTACCTCGTCTTCGCGGCCATCATCATCCGATCATCACTGGCCGTATGCCGCAGCCTGACGGAGCGCGTCCGCGCGAAGTTCGCCGCAGACGAACAGCGTGATGTGATCAATCTTCTGCTCAACGACTTCGAGGAGAATGCTGCCGACTGGCTTTGGGGTGTCGACAGCGACTTCAATCTGGAGCGCGCATCCGCACGTTTTTACGAGCAAATGCAGGTGCCGGAAAACATGGTCCTCGGCCGGCCGATCACCAGCATCATTCCCTTCTCGCCGGTCAGTGTGGACGGTCGCAACTGTCATGAGAACTTCGTCAACAGCCTGCTCTCCAAGCAGACGTTCCGCGACCAGGACATCTGTGTCGAGCTCGGCGGCGAACTGGCGATCTGGTCCCTGACGGCCAAAGCCATTCTGGACGAGAAGGGCAACTTCACGGGATATCGTGGCGTCGGCCGTGACGTGACCGCCAGCCGTGAAAGCCGGATCCGTATCGAGCACATGGCGCGCCACGATCCGCTGACGGAGGTCGGCAATCGGGTGATGCTGGCGGAGGATTTCACCCGCGCCGTCTCCCGCCATGAGCGCTTCGGCGACCTCTTCTCCGTTCTCCTCCTCGACCTCGATCGCTTCAAGCAGATCAATGACAACCTGGGACACACGGGCGGCGACGAGTTGCTGCGCTCGGTCGCCAGCATCCTGAGCCAGCTGCGCGGCGAATCCGATACGCTGGCGCGCGTCGGCGGGGATGAGTTTGCCATCCTGCATCTCTCCGGTGACGACCCGCAGAGTGCTGCCTTGCTCGCGGCAAGGATCATCGACAAGCTGCAAAAGCCGATTGCCCTTCGCACGGGCATGGCGCATATCGGCGTCAGCATCGGCATTGCCTGTGCCCCGATCGATGGCACGGACCCCGACCAGCTCATGCGCAACGCGGACTTGGCCCTTTACCGCGCCAAGGCCGACGGCAGAAATCGCTACCGCTTCTTCGATTCCTCTCTCGACGCCGCAGCTCGACGCAGAAGCCTGATCGAGCAGGAACTGGCGCTCGCCGTGGCGGAAGAACAGCTCAGCATCAACTATCAGCCACTGATTGACGCCCAATCCCGGAAGGTCGTCTGCGCGGAGGCGCTTCTTCGCTGGACCCATCCGACGCTGGGCGTCATCAGCCCGGCCGAGTTCATTCCCATCGCTGAAGAATCGGGCCAGATCGGCGCGATCGGCAGCTGGGTTCTTCGCCAGGCCTGCAAGGACGCGGCGAGCTGGCCGGATAGCATCCGCATCGCCGTGAACCTGTCATCTCGCCAGTTCCTGAGCCCTGGCCTGCTGCCACTGGTCGAAACGGCCCTGCGCCAGAACGACCTGCCGGCCCATCGCCTGGAACTCGAGGTCACCGAAAGCCTTTTGATGGAGACGACGATCGGCATTGAGGAAACGCTCGCCTCCCTGTCGCGGCTCGGCCTGCGCATCGCGCTCGACGATTTCGGAACGGGCTTCTCGTCGCTGAGCTATCTGCGCCGCTACCACTTCGACAAGCTCAAGATCGATCAGTCCTTCATCTCGGACCTCGAGACCAACTCCGACAGCCGCGCGATTGTCGAGGCCGTCATCAAGCTCGCCCGCGACCTGCGCATGAGCGTCGCAGCGGAAGGCGTGGAAACCAACGGTCAGTTCGAACTGCTGCGGCAACTCGGCTGTGGCGAGATCCAGGGCTATCTCGTCGGGCGGCCGAAGCCACTCGACCGTTTCGAGCAATATCTCCGTGACAACAGCACGTCTGTCCAGCGTCTCTCGGCCTGATCGCTATTCGAGCGGCACCGCAACAAGTCTCAGATTGCCGTCGCTGTCTGCGATCATCAGATAGCCGCTGCGCCGTCCTTCACCCTTGATGCTGGTGAGTTTCTGCGCGACCTGTTGCGGCGTCTTCATGAATTCCTGCGCGACTTCGACGATCACCTCGCCGACCTTCAGCCCCTTGCCCTCGGCCTTGGAGCCCGGGAGGACGCGGGTGATCAAAACCCCTTCGACACCCTCGGCGATGGAGAAGCTCTGACGCTTGGCATCGTCGAGTTCAGACAGCTCCACGCCGATCAAGCCCTCAGTGACAGGCGCCGCCTGCTGCGCCTGATCTTCGGCGCCGGGTGCGTCGCCCGGAGCCTCTTCGGCCTGCGGCGCTTCTTCACCCGCCTGCGGATCATCGGACGGGGTATCGCCATCCTGATCCTCCGGTGCCGTTCCCTCTTCACCCGGTTCGACCACGGTTTCCGGATCGGTTTCGTTGCTCGCCACCTCGTCGTCCTCGAGACGGCCGAGCGTCACCTTCACGGTCTGCTCCTTGCCGTCACGCAGGATTACCACGTCGAGCGGCTCGCCGATCGGGCTCTCGGCCACGATCCGTGTCAGATCGCGGGTCTCGGCAATGGCACGACCGTTGAAGCTGGTGACGATGTCGCCGACCTGGATCGGCCCATTCGCCACCGGGCCGCCTTCGACGACGCCGCTGATCAAGGCGCCGCGCGCGCGACCGATCTTCATGCTTTCCGCCACCTCGTCCGAGACCGGCTGGATGCGCACGCCGAGCCAGCCACGACGTGTTTCGCCGAACTCGATTAGCTGGTTGACGATATTCTCGGCGAGTTCGGTCGGAACGGCAAAACCGATCCCGATCGATCCACCGCTTGGTGAAATGATCGCGGTGTTGATGCCGATGACCTCGCCATTCATGTTGAACAGCGGGCCGCCGGAATTGCCCTTGTTGATGGCCGCATCGGTCTGGATGAAGTTATCATAGGGGCCGGCATTGATGTTGCGGCCACTGGCCGAGATGATGCCGACGGTTACCGATCCACCGAGGCCGAACGGGTTGCCGATCGCCATGACCCAGTCGCCGATGCGCATCTTCTTGGAATCGCCGAACTTCACCGACGTCAAAGGCTGTGGCGGTTCGACCTTCAGAACCGAAAGGTCGGTCTTGGTATCGGTGCCGATCAACTTCGCCTTGAGCTTGGAGCCGTCGGAAAAGATCACCTCGATGTCGTCAGCGTTTTCGATCACGTGATTGTTGGTCACGATGAAGCCGGTCGGATCGATCACGAAGCCGGAACCCAGCGAATTGACCTTGCTGTTCGGCTCGGCCCCTTCACGGTTCCGATAGAAGTCTTCGAACAGCTCCTGGAACGGCGATCCTTCCGGCACCTGCGGCAAGGGGCCCTCGCCCTCGTCGGCGACGCTCTGGGACGTCGAGATGTTGACCACCGCGCCCAGCAGGCCGCTTGCAAGATCGGCAACCGAATCAGGCCCCTGGGCGTAAACGCGCTCCGGTGCGCCAACCGTGCCAACAGCCAGCGCGGTTCCCACGAGGAGAGCCGGCAGAATCATTCGCGACGTGCGGGCAGGTTTCATCATCGGCTTCCTCGCTGATTTGTCTGGGGTCTCATAGAGCATAAGGCGGTTTGGGCAGAGGGAAAATCACAATTCCCGGAATAGCTCTATCCGCCGGTTGCGACCAGATCTTGTCAGCGCTGCAGCAACCAGACGATTGCGACACCGATTGTCACGGCGCCGAGCCCGAGAAGCCGCAATTGGTCTTCCGGAACATGCGGCAGGAGCCTTGCCATCCGCACAATGAAACGAGGGGCCAGCGCATAGGCCAGCCCCTCGATGATCAAAAAGATAGCGAACCCTGCGAGCAGGTCGTCCATCAGGTCAATTGCCGACGGTTGCCGGCGGCGTCGGAGCCGGTGCCTGCGCTGGCGCCTGCGCCGGCGCTTGCGCCGAAGGTGCCGTCGTGCCTGCCGGCGGCGTCGGAGTGCCTTGCGAAGCGCCACCTGTGTTCATCCCGCTGTTGAAGAAGCGGAAGAAATCAGAGTCCGGCGACAGGACCATGGTCGTGCCCTGATCGCTCAAGGCGGCGACATAGGCCCGCATCGAGCGGTAGAACTCGAAGAAGCCCGGATCGCGCTGGAAGGCCTCGGCGAAGATGTTGTTCCGCTGAGCATCGCCCTCACCGCGCAGGATTTCCGAATCGCGCTGCGCTTCGGCCTGAAGCTCGACGACCTGACGGTCGGCGATCGCCCGGCGACGCTGGCTTTCTTCGTTACCGCGGGCGCGGATCAGTTCGGCTTCGGCCAGACGCTCGGCCTTCATGCGCTGGAAGGTCTGCTGCGAGACTTCCTGCGTGAGATCGGTACGGCGGATGCGCACATCGGTCACCTGCAGGCCGAGGCTCTCGGCCGCCGCCTGAAGGTCGTTGCGGACGTCCGACATCATAGAACCACGCTCTTCGGAAAGCGCCGCATCGAAGTTGCGCAGACCGTAGACACGGCGCAGGGCTGCGTCGAGACGTGTGCGCAGACGCGATTCTGCAGCTTCACGGTCGGCCGAAACCGTCTCACGGAAACGGCGGGCATCGGCGATGCGATAGACCGCGAAGGCGTCAACTTCGTAGAAGGCGCCACCACGGACCTGAACGCGGATATTCGGCAGGTCGAAGCGCAGGGCGCGGTCTTCGACATACTGTACCCGGTCAGCGTCGATGAAGGCGAAGGGCAGCTTGAAGTAAATGCCCGGTTCGGTCTTCACGTCCTGGATCTGACCGAAGCGCAGGACGATGGCCTGTTCGCGTTCGTTGACCACGAATATCGACGAGTAGACGAAGAACAGGGCGACGCCGATAGCGACGAGGATATAGGGAAGACGGTTCTGCATGTCAGTTCCCTCCCGTCGCCGACTGGCCGGCAGGCTGATTGCCCGACTGGCGCGTGATTTCGTTGAGCGGCAGATAAGGCAGGACGCCCTGCTGCTCGTCGATGATCACCTTGTTGGAATTGCGCAGGACATTCTCCATCGTTTCGAGATAGAGGCGCTGGCGCGTGACATCGGGGGCCTTGACGTATTCGTTGTAGATCGAGACGAAGCGCTGAGCCTCACCTTCGGCCTCCTTGACGACACGATCCTTGTAGGCAGCCGCTTCTTCACGGATCTGCGCAGCCTGACCGCGTGCCTGACCGAGACGCTGGTTGGCATACTGGTTGGCTTCTTCAACGAAACGATCTTCATCCTGCTGCGCGCGCTGGACTTCTTCGAAGGCTTCGGCCACTTCGCGCGGCGGAGCAGCGTCTTCGATCGGAACAGCATTGATCGCGATCCCGGCACCATAAGTATCCATGGTGCCCTGAATGATGTCGCGAACCTGCGTGGAGATCTCCTCACGATTGTCGCGGAAGACGTCCTGTGCCGGACGGCGACCGACCACTTCGCGCATGGCGCTTTCCGAGACCTGCTGCAGGGTCTGCGTCGGGTCTTCAAGATTGAACAGATAGGCCTGCGGGTCAGAGACCGTGTAGAGCACCGAGAACTGGACGCTGACGATGTTCTGGTCGCCGCTGAGCATTAGGCCGGCGCCCGGATTGCTCGAGGTCGGACGGCTGCCGATGTTCTGCTGCTGCTCGGTGACCTTGACGATCTCGACGGATTCGATCGGCCAAAGATGGAAGTGCAGGCCAGGCATGGCCACTTCTTCCTTGGGCTTGCCGAAGCGGAGTTCGACGCCACGCTCGTCCGGCTGGACGGTATAGACGGCCTGGATCAGCCAGAAGGCGACCAGCACGATACCGACGATGACGAAGGCACCGCCGTTGAAACCGCCGGGGACGACATTCTTGAGCCGGTCCTGACCGCGACGGATGAGTTCTTCGAGATCCGGGGGCTGATTGCCGCCGCCACCGTTACCGCGTGGCCGGTTTGGCCCCTGCCCCCAGGGGCCCTGATTATTACCACCGCCGCCGCCGCCGCCCCATGGGCCGCCGCCGCCGTTCTGATTGCTCCAGGGCATCAATACCTCTTTGCTGTAAAAGCTCCCAAGTCCCCTGCCCGCGGGCCGGTCGGCCGACATGCATGAGGTTCCAGAGGGTTATAGGTATCGCAGCCACTCCTTTCAACGCGAGGCGGCCAACTTCTTCTGCGGAAAGGGCAAATTTTGCGTTATCAGCCGCCCCTGCGACGGTATATCGCGTAGCGTGTGGGGTAATTGTCCTTTTCCCCCGCCGGAACGCGTGTTTCCTCAACCCGCTCGAAGATTTCCGGATCGATCGCCGGGAACGAGGTGTCACCATCCACGATCGTCTCGACATGGGTGACATAAAGGACATCCGCAAGCCCGAGAGCCTGTCGGTAGATCTCGCCACCGCCAACCACGCAGACCTCATCAACACCGGCATCGGCCGCGAGTTCTTTGGCCCGCCGGAGCGCCTCGTCCAGGCTTGCGACGGTCTCTACACCCGGCATCTCGATCTGCTGACTGCGGCTGACGATGACATGCGGACGGCCCGGCAACGGCTTCGATCCGACGGACTCGAAGGTCTTGCGCCCCATCACCAGAGGCTTGCCCATGCTGAGCGCCTTGAAGCGCTTCAGATCGGTCGACAGCTTCCACGGCATGTCGCCGTCGCGGCCGATGATACCGTTCTCCGACACGGCGACGATGATGACGGTCTTGATCGCATTCATTCAGACGAGCCCTTCCGACGCCTAGACGGCGATCGGTGCCTTGATGCTGGCATCGGCTTCGTAACCGATCAACGTAAAGTCCTCGTAGGTGAACGAGAACAGATCCGTCACCTCCGGATTGAGTTTCATGACCGGCAGTGCTTTCGGCGTGCGCGTCAGTTGCAGCTTCGCCTGGTCGAAATGGTTTGCGTAGAGATGCGCATCGCCCAGCGTGTGCACGAAGTCGCCCGGCTCCAGCCCCGTCACCTGCGCCATCATCAGGGTCAGCAGCGCGTAGGACGCGATGTTGAAGGGTTTTCCAGAATGTAAGAACATCGGTGATTTCGGTATCATCTGTGACCTATCGTAGCCAAGCTTATTTCGGCTATGCCCCATAGCTACACGCCGAAATAAGCTTGGCCTATCGCTGACGCTAATCGACGTATGTCGCTTTGCCCCGACCGTAGGTTCGGGGCTTTCAGAAGGTCCCTAACACTTCGACCGTTTTGACGCTAGCTAGCCTTACGCGGGCCGTGGGTCCGGGCTTATTGCCTCCAAGGCAGCCTTGACGCGATGGCCCATTGTTTCCATCCTGCCGTCCCAGGACGTGGCGTTTCGCCTCTTTCGCATTCATGGAGACATTCGTTGACGACCGCCTTCCGAGGAGTTGGAGACAATGACGATCAGGTCCACCGGCTTGATTCGGGCAAATGGCAGGACCAAACGTTCCCTAGAGATGGATGGCGCTTTTCAACTTTCAAGGACGCTGGGACAGCTCATATTCGTTGCGAAATGTGCCTGAATGCGCGTGTTCGCTTCGCCCACACGTTGGTCCACGCGAAGGTGCCTGAAGGCATCCTGGTTGGATTGATGTGCGCGGAGGCTCTACAGAAAGATGATTACTACGGCCCTGAAAGGCGCGAGCGCGAGTATCGGGACGACCTACGGATAAGAAACGACTGGCATAAACGGAAGTGGAAAACCTCCAAGATTGGCAACGCATACATCAATGCCCGCGGTTTCAATATCTCCATCTGGAGAAAAGGAGCAGGCTACGGGGTCACAATTCGTGTGGAGAATCGATTTGAGGACGAGTTTGTCCGAAACGACCCGAAGATGTATATGAACCTCAAGGAGGCCAAACTTGGTGCGCTGGACCGCCTTATGGAAGCACGAGCCGAATTGCGAAGGCAGGGTTAGGCTCGGCCGACGGACAAACCCTTATCACTTATCCCGTCATCAAAAAACTCTCGTTCCGAATTCGCCCAACGAACTCCAACACCATAATAGAGCCCCGTTCGAACCTCACCAGTACCCATGAACTCGATGCCGGCTTGAACATAGTATGAGCGCAGCCTGTGATATGCCTCACCAGAGCGTGTACCGGCTTCAAGCGCTGCCAAATCCTTGAGTGATATGGCCGAATGGTCCGCGACCGCAACTCTGCTCGCTCCAAGGAGGCACCTAGCCGCAACGAACATCGTACCATGTAACTCGGCATGGTACTTTGACGCCTCGGTCAGCGCCGGTGGGAAAGTATCGGGCGGTCGCCAGCGCACACCAGCGGCATTGATGCTACCCGTATCGATATCGATCACACCGAGGAACTGCAGCCCCTGGTCTTCGTAGAAGCGACGCATTTTCGACACCGTCGGAAGAGGAGCAGATGCATCGCTCTCCGCAGCGGATATGCTCTGACGGGTCACCTGAATCTTCTTGGATAGCTCTTGCTGCGACAGCCGCAAGAGAGCGCGGGCCGCCCGGAGCGCATCGGGAGGAGCGAAAGACTTCATGAAAACGAAGAACCGGCGGAAAACCAAAAAGTCAAATGACGTCTTCAATTTGACAATAATCCCGCATTCTGGAATCAAATGTAAAAGTTAATCCGACAATTGATTCCGAGGTGAACCACATGTGCGAGTCAGGTAGGAAATGGCTAGGAAGGCCTGATCCCCTTTTTGTTGATAAATTGGGTAAGCTAGCCGACGATTCGGCGGACGTTCAAAATTGCTGTGGAGCGAACGCCCGTAGCGCGGCGTTCAGCAGCTGGACTTCAGGGAGAAGGGTCGCCCTGTGCCTCGTTGGCTATGCCTTAGGATACCCATCGATCCCCGACGGCAGAGCAGAATTTTCCAGCGAAGTTTTCTACCTTGACCCGGATCGCAGAATTGCCCGGACGATGAGCCGCTGGTACCGCCTCGGCACCCATATCAGACCAAAGTATTGGAGCGAGCGCTTCCGCGTTACTTCATTTTTGCAGGAGGGAGGCCTGTAATGGAGAGCTGGCTTCTTCCCGAAACCGAAATCGTGCCGAGCAACCGGGCAGGAAAGCTATTAGCACCATGGAAGGCTGATAAACATGCTGTCGGCACTTCTATGACAATCCCGGTTTTCATGGCGTTTTGCGGCTTAGCAGCCGCTCTCCGACCGTGGAACCGGCTCGGTTCCAAATTCATCGTGACCGTATGCCTGCCAGACGACTTCTCAGAAGAATCTTATACGCGTGCGGCTCAAGTATTCTTGGCTTGTTTTACAAATAAGCGCAGTGACCATTCCATAGTAAATGTGTGGGGAAGGAAGCACTCTTACCGGGACCAGCAAGAGGCATTGGATAACGACCGCTCAATCTTCATCAAGGAGCCTCACATGGACCTCGACGGCGATGCCAAGCTTTTTGCGGACGCTGTGGTAAATGTTTCCCCTCGTTGCAGACGGCATGCCGAAGCCGCCCTCCGGCGCAGTGGACTGCCGATAGTCAACGAACATGTCGAGCTTTTATTGTCCAAGCCGTGGCCTCTTCTAGACAAGGCATTTCAAGATCGCCGTTCGCCGTTGCTCTCTTTCCAAAGACTCAAACAACTTCCCCGGACAGCCCCACCCTCTTGCTCAGAAACTGAGGCCGCAGGGCCAACTCTCGCCGAGTTGCATGGTTTCGGTGCAGCAGCCGATTGGGGGCGCGATCTGGCTATCGACCTAACAGACTACAAAGCCGGAAAGATAAAGTGGGAAGATGTCGATCCCGGGGTCCTGTTGTCGGGTCCACCCGGCACGGGGAAAACTATGTTCGCCAAGGCTCTCGCCGACACTTGTATGGTCCCGCTCGTTTATGGCTCACCCGCGGCATGGCAGGAAGCGGGTTCTTTGGACGCCCACCTCAAGGCGATTCGCAAATCTTTCGCCGAAGCCAAGGCGGTAGCCCCTGCGATTCTGTTTATTGACGAGGTTGACACCATCGGCAGCAGAGACACGAGGGACAACAATCAGCTTTATGCGCGAGCCGTCATCACAGCCTTTCTCGAACTACTCGATGGTTTCGACCGCCGAGCGGGCGTAGTCGTAGTTGCTGCCTGCAATCACCCACAACAAGTCGACCCAGCCATCAGGCGCGCCGGAAGGTTGGATCGGCATCTGCCAATTTCGCCACCCGACAGCGCAGCCAGACTGGCTATTCTACAGCATTACGGCGAGGTCGAACTCGATCAAGCTCACGTCGAGATGTTTGGGCTTGCTAGTTCTGGCTTGTCAGGTGCCGATATCAAACGGATAACTCGAGACGCGAAACGATCCGCACGTCGGAGACGCGAACCGCTGAATTCGGCACACATTCTCGAGCACCTGCCGACAGTTGTCGCACTACCGAGTGATTATGTACGGGCTATCGCTATCCACGAGGCCGGGCATGCAGTTGTTGCTGCTTGCATGCATTTTCCAGTCAGAGACATTCGCCTGTCTAGTCACAAAGTCGAAGGTGAACTGACCAATACCTTAGGCGCAGTATCATACAGTCATTCCGCGTTCACCCGAAGAACTCGTACATTTTACCTCGACCAGATATGCACTTACCTCGGAGGTATGGCCGCTGAGACTGAGGTTTTCGGTTCTTTCTCGGATTTTTGCGCAGGTTCGCACTTAGCAGACCTGAATGTTGTTACTCACCTCGCGACGACCCTTGAGGGTGCCTTGGGCATGGGTGAAACATTGATAGTCGAGGACCAATCACCTGGCAGGCTGGAGAGACTTCGCGATTATAACCCAGAGCTGAGACGGAACACCGATGCACTGATATCCGCGTCGTTCGACAGGGCAAAAAAGATTATTCGGGAAAACCGGGCAGCATTGGACGACATAGTCACTAAGCTTATCGAAAAACGATCGATGTCAGGTAGCGACGTTTGCGAAATCCTTGAATGGCATAATAGACCAAAAGTCAGTTTAGCTAAGGCGTCACGCCCTGGCGCTAGCTAAACTTTCCCCCACACTTATGCGGTATCCTCATATTGGCACCGCTACGCGCTTATGAGGGCGGGGTCTTCATGGAACGGACACAACCTATCCTACCAACTCCCGTCTTCGGGGTAGAAACGAAACTATGAATTTCCTTCGAGCTCCATCTGAAGTTTCGCATTCCCTTTGAGCCCCCTCGAATCTTCAGCTCTATCCGATGAAAGCATAGGATTTTCCCTATACTTCATCATAAAAGTCTGACGCAGAAAGCCAAGGCCTGCATCCTACTGAGTACACCATAGCGCTACACACGCGCAGCCTCTGACAGGGAACTGGTTCTGCTGATGGTCGAGGATTTTAGAAAACAGGACGGCAACAAACGCGGCAATGAGAAGGCCACCTCGTTTAGCTCCGTCCTTAACGAGGTCGGCTCCCAGCAGCAGTGGAACTGAAGCAAAAAATCAGGCATGGCTTAGAAAGAATGATCAGCGGACTCGCGAAGAAGATGTCTGAGCCATTTGCCGATGTTCAGCCGACCTCAAAACAAAGCAAAGTCGACTATCGTGGGATGGGAAGACAACAAGACCCTGCATAAATAGTCGGCGAGCAGCCCTTTCCGGATGTTTGAAATCACCCTCAAACCAGACGAGTGAATATGCCGCGCGTCCACGATCAGTTTCCGCAGGCGTGGCCTGCGATCAAAGCAGCCCTAGCTGAAGATTCCACCCCTGAGCAATGGGAGCTGGCGATCGAAATGTGCCTCGATTCCAGACTGAGACATCGTTACATCCAACCCATAAATGCGATCGCCGGCAGCCGGAAACTGAAGGGCGAAGGATTTCTAATACTGACGATCCAGTGTTCGCTTTTGGAATTCCTTGCATCTCTGCGCATTGGGTGGAACTACCGTCACGGAGCGGACTGGGGCTCTGACTTCGAGTACGGCGACAGCAAAAGGCTATTCGTTGACTTTCTTCGTCATAACTCTCCGTTCTCGAACTTTATATCAACGAAGGCTAAGGCTGGAATCTTCTATAGAGACATCAGATGCGGCCTTGTCCACGAGGCACAGACGAAGAACGGTTGGGTCGTCAAGGGCGGTCTATCAAGATATCCACTCGTCGATTTCGATACCAAGATCGTCAACCGTGACGCCATGAGCAATGCCATCGATCAGTATCTTTCGGAATACCGCCTGGCATTAAAAACCGGCCCAGACCTGCGCGATGCGTTCGTACGCAAATTCGACAACCTTTACCTCCACGCTTCTTTAGGAACCGGATTCTCCGTCGGTTGACGACGCCCATCAGGCCGTGGGGCTGTTAAGGAAGGAAATCTTCCCCAGGCCGCCAACGCCGATTGTCAATCCCCCTACGCCGCCAACCAAATGTCTGCGGGTTTCCTCGCATATTGCCCAAGCTAAATTAGCCGTCGCGAAAATTACTCCACGACAGGAATGGCAAGGATGCGCCAACTGCGGATAATTTTACGACTGCCACGCCAGGAACGGCAGAACCTAAACCTCTCCGCGTCGGTGCCTTGGGTGATATGAAGATAACGCATAAAATCAGACCACGGCGGGTTCCATAGCAGCTAAGAGTCGGAGCGCTTTGCGATCACGTTAAATCCAGCGATCGCGATAGCGATAGCGAACAGAGCCAAGTCGACATCGCCTGTTCCCCACGGTTAGCCAGGCGTGGCGCGCCCGAATCTGTTCTGGCAGAACGGTTCGAGCGGCCAAATCAAGGCATCGTTGTGGAAGCACCGTGTCGCTAACCCACCGGCACCGAGGCTCCGGCGATCCGGCCCCCTCCCCCCCGCCGCCAACGGCTGATCGGAAGGCCCCACGAGTTCTTCAATTTGCAGCAACAAATGGCCCGCGGAAAACAACCGGGACTTGAATTCATTGAGTTAAAGAGCCACAACGGCTAAGGTAAGTGGAGGGGAGAATCGATGGTCGACAGCGTGGTAAACGTTGCAATCCATAACTTGGAAAAACATGGATCGGATTTTGACGTTGTTCTCGGAAAGAACCAACTCACGATATCCAAGACCGTCATTCGAGTCGTAAACGAACTGCACAAGATGTATGCGAGCCGCGCGTCAAAGGCGCATGGCAAGTTCTCCGACGACACCGTGAATTTCCCCGCCCAGACGTTCATATCCAATTTCGTGCAGAGCGATTTCCAAGGCTTCGAGGCGCTGACAAAAGGCCTCATGACCGTCCTACTGGCACAGGCGCGCAGAAAATCAGGAGCAACTGGTGGTCATGTGCTCTTCGCTCATTTCGAGAAGGACAAGCAGCTCTATCTCCTCGTGGCCATTATAAACGACAGGCTCGGCGCGTTGCTAAACGAGGACATGGATATCAGCGACGTTCGCCACCTTGATCTCGACGGGTTCCGCTTCGCCGGCCGCGTCAATATCTCGGCGTGGACTTCAGGCGCGGATCGCTACATCGGCTTCCTAAAAGGCAAAGGCGATGTCGCTGAGTATTTCAAGGAGTTCCTCGGTTGCGACACCACAGTTCAGGACCGTGTTGACACTACCGCTCTGATCAACGTCTTGCGGGATTTCGCCGAACAACGCAAAGACCTCGTCACCGACAAGGACGCTTTCCTCCAGCGCGCATTCGACATTTGCCAGCGCCATATAAGAGAAAACGCACCGCTCGACTTTGAGTCATTCGCGAACGAGATGCTTCCAGACGACCCGTCGAAACTCTCGGGCGCACTCGGTGATCCGGATGTTGCGCTGGGTGACGGATTCGTTCCCGACAAGCGGGCATTGAACGCCCTCGTCAAATTCCGTGTAAAGACGGACCTGTGGTCCATGGAGTTCGATCGCAGGGCAATTGCGCAGGGCAAGATTGTGTATGATCCTCACAAGAAGACCATCACCATCAAAGAACTTCCTCAGGACCTGATCCAAGAGCTCGACCGCGACCGCGAATGAAATGTCAAACATCACGTTCGACCAACTGATTGCCGTCTACAGAAGTGTGAGGCTCGACGCGGGCAGCACTTCGGGGAGTCTCGCCGTGTCCAACGACGCGGTCCTTGAAACGCTCCGGACGTTAGATACCGACGACAGGGCGTTTGAAGAGTCGGGGATCGCCATTCAAAGCAAACCCCACGGTATTGTGCTCGGTGCTTCGGTGGTCGTTGACATTCAGCCGCCGCGATCAGGTCTAGGTCTTTACGTCGGAAACGTTGATGCCATCCTCGCTGTCCCATCTAACAGGGTTACCGAGCCTCCCCGATACTATTTGTCGGAGGAGCGTTTTGGATATGGGGATGCCGTCGTCCCCGATGCAATATTGCAATATCGTCTGGCCGTGAGGGTCGTCAAATGCATCGGCGAAGTCGCCGCATTTGTGGATCGTTATCAGGCGGAAGCGGTGTTTTTTGCACCAAGCCGTCTCCGTATGCCGATCGACTACAAGGTGAACGATCTGAAAAATCTGGCGCGAAAAGACGTCGAAGGTCTCGAGAGCTTTGTTTTCGAGAAAATGCATAAGGATCAGAAGGCAGCTATTTTGTCGGCGGCCATCGTAGAGGCCTGCAAGGACAAAACGGAACCGTCCCGTTTCAAATACTTGATCGCGAACCTAACAGAAATCGTCGACAAAGCGCAGGAGGGATACAAGCTCTTCGCCTCGGAATTCTCATACGAGAAGATCAAGGGAAAAACAGAGGACGCGATCAATGACTACACTGGGAAAATACACAAGACATTTCACGACATACAAAACCAGGTGATGGGCATTCCAGTCGCCACGGTCATCGTCGCTACGCAGCTGAAGACAGCGACGGGGTGCGGCGTGGAGTTCTGGGCGAACCTGGCAATTTCGGTCGGCGCGACGCTCTTCGTAGTGCTTTTGTCGATCGCGATCGCAAATCAGCTCATGACCTTGTCCACTATACGCGGCGACCTCACCCGTCAGCAGGCAAAGCTCACCACGAATTATTCCGCTATCGCCGATCAATTCAGCCCGCTTTACAGGTCGTTAGAGACCCGTGTCACCATCCACCGGGCGCTGCTCTTCGCGATCCTGCTGATCTGCGTGCTTGGAGTCTGCCTAACCTGGGTCATTTTTTATCATCTCACGACACTCGGAACCGCCGCCTGCATCTAAGCGCCGATTGCAGGCATGCCTGCGCGGACTCAATCACTGACATAATGCCGATCGCAGAATTATTGGTGCGCGCTGACCAGTGCGGGCTGACGGTTGGCAGTCTCTGGGCTACACATGCTATTCGTAGTAATGACTGGATATTCAGTGAATTTGAGAAAGAGTTCAATCCGGCGGATTGTAATCCTCTCGCTCAAATACGTCGATATCCCCTAGATCGACCTCGAAATAGGTACCGTCTAACTCGCATTCGAGGACTTCGAACATCTCATCCTCGCCACCAAGGTCCCGGACTGCGATGTTGACCGTCGCTCTGATTTCCAGTTCCTCCTCGGGTTCGACGGAACGTCCGCCCATACCAACGGACTCACGGTCAATACTATCCCATATGGAGAATTCAATTTCGATTGGCACCTTCACCACGAGTGATAGCGGTATGCTAAGCGTGACGAAAACATGACCTTCATGAGAACGTTCGATCTCAATGAGATCGACTTCTTCCGCCTCCGGCCAAATTGTTTCCTGTAGTTCCCCTGCCCACGCGTGGGCTTCCATCTCGCCAGAGCTAGCGTTTCCATTTACGAAAAACTCGAGTCGTTCGACCGCCCGAGCAAGGTGCGGTGAAATTTCTTCCCTTCCTTCGCCATCTTCGCCCAACCATCGGCTCAATGCTGCCCTCAGCACTACGGGCGGATCGTTGATCAATGAAAGCGCACGTTCGATGTCGGTTACGAGATAGAGCCGTGTCGACCTGTCGCAGAAGGCTTGCCAATCGCCATCTTTCGACACCACGATGATGCCTTTCCCGCGTTGTTCCGCGGCACGCTCGAGCGCGTTGAGTGCAAGTGCGTCCGGAAATTCGCTTTTCTTTGCGCCTGTGCCAAAGGGTGGTTCACCCTTGAAATATGCATTGAAAATTGTAGCCGTGTCGACGAGGGTAGCATCGTCCAAAACCTCGCAGTTTGTAGACGATAGGTAATCTCTAAACCTATTCTCCACCGCTTCAGTTGGTGTCTGCCCACCTGATATCAGCCCAAGGATGTCGTCCCTGGTTGGCGTCTGGATTTCGAAAGCACCAAGCGCGACACCTATGGCCTTCCTCGCCGCGCGGAACGCGTCCGTCGTTGACCGTTCCAGGTGACGTCTAATCTCTTCTGCCACGGTACCCGACAACAGGAAGTCAAAATGCAGAGCTGCTAGACGACTTACAGCATGTAGTGCGGTGCCATTTAGCTGCAGCCCTTTCTCGTCGAAGATGTTGGTATCGACCGAGATCGCGTTGATCTGACCTTCAGCAAGTAGCTTGGAGAGTTCGATGTCTTCGATGATCGGCATACCAGCATACTGGCAGGACCTCGTATGATTTGGAAGGCCGGCGACTGACAACGTGTGCAATAACTGATCAGCATGCTAGAACTGACGTCTGCAATCCCCGGTTCAGCGCTAGTGACTTTGGATTTCACCATCGGAAATGTCGGGGCGTGGCTGTTCCCCTTCTGGCTCTGCATTGACTGGTTTCTCAACCTCGACATGCAAACGGAGGCGATCATGAAGACAATGCTCAAGACTGGAATGAGTGTTCTTGCGGTTCTGTGGGGCCAGGTTGGGGAACAGTCACGCCATCGACAAGAAAGTGTGTGATCCCAATACGTCACGCTGAAAGACCGCAGAGCGGTTCGAATCCGCTCCCCCACACCATTTCGTTCGTAGAAATACGAAGGGCGCTCAATCCATTTCTGGAGAGCGCCCTTCGCGAACCCGGACAGCATCGCGCGCGACGAAGTCACTGCGGCAAGCCATCGAAACGGGTGATGGCTCCTAGATGTGATTGCTGATCTTCGAATTCAAGAAGGCCCATCAATCGAAGTCAGGCAGCGTCATGTTGGAAGGCGCGATAATTCGGCTGTCCACGAAAATCGAGGTCCTTTTGATCGCACCTGGATCGCTGAGTTTCGGGGTTACGCTGATGATCGCGACCTTGTGGCCATTGTCGTTGGGCTGTTTCGAAGTCATCACGCCGCTGAGGACGGTCAGCCCCCTGCGCTCCATCTCAGAGACGTAACCGAGGATGTCTTTGTAAAGCTTCCGTCGAGACGGCTCCTCGTCGGCGCACTCTATCTCCTCGCACAAGACGAACGAGGCGAGATCGATCCACTCCCGCAGTGTCGAAATATCATCGTCATAAACTTCTGGGACTTCAGGACTGTGGAGGAGGATGCCATCACACCTCGCCGCCTCGCGGACAGCGCGCTGAGTGTTCATCGGCGCGACAGCCACTTCTTCCATGTAGCCGTAGGTCTCGACCAGAGCTTCAAACGCCTTCTCAGGGACGAGTGGAATGCGGGGAGCGTAGAACGCGCCCTTCTCGCGGCCCAGCGCCGCCGCGATTTTGTCCAAGGCCTCCTCGCCTACTTTTTCGGCACGCTCGACCCTCTCCACTGTGGAGACTGAGACGGCCGCGAAGTCAGCTAGTGTTGAGACCTTCCAGTTTCGTAGGTTTCGGCAGGCACGAACAAAATACGCTACCGTATCGAGCGGCGGGGGCGTCGGAATGTCGGTCGGGCGATCCTGCGAGGGCATGAAGCTTTTCCAGTCCGTGTAGGTGTTCATCAGGTATCTCCTTCGATTGGATGTCCAGAGAATGCCCGACATCGGCCGACCAAAAGAGTCCCCAAAATCCTTCTGCGCTTCACACCTGTCACAGGAGGAATGGCTCACGTGTTGGCTCGAGTTTCAGAAGTGCCGCAGCCCAGTTGGCGTCCACTCGGTCCCGCGCATCCACGGCAGCCACACCCGCCGCGATCAGCGCCATGAACTCATTCCGCATCTGAACATGAACGTGGGGGTATTTGCGGAGCGCCAAAGGAAGCGGTCTTCCACCCCGATATGCGTCCATACCCGACCCGTTTGCCGATTCGCGCCATTCAATCTGGCTGTCGGGGATGAACTGGAACCGTGAAGGCAAAGTGGCTGTCTGCGGCGTGAGACAATACCAGTCCCCTCCGATATCCACTACCGAGTGAAGTATCAGATCGGAGCCATAAATATACCATCCCGAAACGTGGCGGCTCCGGCCTTCCGTGTCGTTTGCAGCCTGCGCCGCACAATTAGCGTGGCAGTCATTTGGACGCATGCCGATCTCAAGTAACTGTTCCACCGGAGGACGCATGACCGTCACACGAGGTAGCGCCAACACTTCCAGAAGCGTCGACGCCTCCCATTCGGAAGGCTCAAACGCCATCTCCTCCACGTTCCGAAAGATGAACTGATCAAGCTCGGTTTGGACTGCTTCGCTGTTGGTCGTGGTCGAGCTGGTCATGGCTACCTCTTTTTCAACTTCAGGCGCGGGTCGTAGTCTTCAGCATTACGTTGATTATCTGAAATAACATCCTACTATCAACGGCTACCGGGGAGACCAAGATGGTATCTGGATACGATAAAAACTCACCAGACCCGAAGTATGAACCTGACCTCGGGCCAGGGGGAAACATCTTCCTACTGGCGCTTGTCGCCTTGATCGTGTTCGGGACCCTGGGATGGGTTCTGATCTGAGATGAATAGGCGACGGCCCAGGAGTTATCGGTTGCCTAGTTGTCGATCCCGTCACATGGTGCTGTCGTCGAACAATCAGGCCTTGTGGGAAGACCAGTGAAAAAATCAAAGGATGCCAGTCGAGTTCTCCAGAAGGATTCTCTCGGCTCTGCCATTTGCAGGAAAGGTTTCAAGGCAGTCGGCCGTCGGAAGGTGCCGCAGGGGATCGACCAACCACCGCTTCGACGTCCATGCCTTCGCCCCGATAATCGGTCATGAGCGATTAGCCCTGTAAGCCTGTTTGGCCAATAGGTGTCGGCAGCGCTGCGTCAGTGTCTCGGGCGGTCGAGCCTGAATTCGCTTTCGGGAATATCGATGCGCCAGAGGTTGTCCGGCACCACGATGAACTCGTCCTCGTTTCGATTTACCCGGCAATACACCTCACGTAATTCGACTGTGGTAGCGTAGACAGCCATCTCAGGAGCCTGCCCAGGCCTCAAGTGCCATTCAACATGCCATTTGGCGTAGTGGATCGCCTTGTCGAGCGACGTGGTCCACGACATTCCCGGAGTGTGAACAGGACCCGCACATCCACGGAAGAGGGAAATCCTCTCGGTCGATATGCCTTCAGCAACCGGAACGCAATCATGATGAGCCTGTAGTATTGACCGGTCGCACGCGTCGAAAATCGCCTTGAGCTTGTCGAAGCCGACATCTTGGAAGTGAGATGTGAAGACATAGGTCGTTAGCCACGATTTCTCGAGCTCTCCAATCTGTGCCAACCTGACGTAATTGCGCACGATGAAGTCTAGAGAGCGCTCTCCGAAGTGTCCGCGAAGATCGTCACCGCTCTTGATTGCACGCATGTAGGCGTCGATCTCCTCGTCGCTCAGTCCCGTGAAATCCCAGTCGATCATGATGGTCTGCTCCGACCTGATGGAATCCTCGATTTCAGGGAAGACCAAGCCTCGGACACCTTTTTGCCTGCCGCCTGCGTTTTCGAAGGCTCGGACCTCAAGACCTTGAGAAGGTCAGTCAACTCCTTCTCAACGGCAAGGGGGTGGACCTTGGCCGCATCCATGGCCGACAGACCGGCCCGCGCCTTCGCAGGGTGACTCATGGTCGGAATAGTCACCGCAAGGTCATAGGCAACCTCCTCGAGGAACAGGATGTCATCGGCAAAGCGCGCGCTAATCCAGTCATTGATTTCGGGAACAGTATTCGGAACGCTGGCCTGCTTTTCCTTGAGCATGGCGACCTTGGCACGAACTGCCATTGAAACCGCCATCCGGAACAGCTCGGTGGACCGATCAAGTTCAGAAAGCCATTCGGAGGACAGCAAGCGGGTCGCCTGCTCCCTTGTCCACCCTGCCCCGACCAGAGCGCCGACTCCTCCGACGCCGCCGAGAACGAGAGCGCCTGCGGGACCGAATGCCAGAAGCCCGAGTGCCTTGCCCGACAGAGTTCCGACTGTGGCGAGGCCACCCTTCACACTCGCATCCAACACCATGGAGAAAGGCAGGTCGGACAACGGCATGCGACCGCGCCAGACACGATGAAGATTACGGGCCGAGGAAACGGCCATGGCAAAGTAAGGGACATTCAAGTCACCCAGAGCCTCGCCAGCTTCCAGGGAGGTCGTCATGATAAAGTCGGCGATCTCGCGGTCGAATCCGTCGACATAGAACACGAGTTTCGACCACTCTGCCCCGCTGTTGATGACAGCCTCCGCCAACTCGGAATTGGCGTAGACGGGCATGTCAGGATACTTCGCGAAATGCGTTCTCAAGCCTTCCAGGCTCTGCAAGCACTTAACCTGGAATGGCACTCCGTCCACGATGAGATCGAACCCTGCATTGTTCGATGTCTCGGGGAAGCTGACCACGTGTCCGACTTCCACCAGACGCGCGGCCACGAGCTGCTCCGAAACATATCCGCGAAGGTTATTGGCTGCGCCACCTGCGGCAGCCTCGCCCATCGATCCGACGCGGTTAGCGAACACGCTGAACTGGAAGATGTCGCCGAGGTCCTCCGAGCGGGAGAAGTCCGCCGCGGCGAGTACCATTGGATCGATGGATACCGCATTGTATAGCATGTCTCCCGCCGACAGAGCTGTCACGGCTGCCACCTCGAGCCCGTCCCCCTGCTTCTTTGAAAGCACACCTTCGAGCAGAGTGCCCCGTCTATCCGAGGCGGTAGCGAAGGCTTTTAGATTTCCAGGAGCCTTCGGCAAGCTGCCGCCCGTCGCACTGACGATGGCCGCGTTGCGAGAGATGGTACCCCCCTCCACTTCCTTCGGGAGCATAGCAAGATCGGCCTCGGTGGCGGACCGGAAATCATTCAGTGCAACCGCTAGTCCATCTCGTCCCGCTGACAGGCCACGGAGTGACAGCTGGACTGAAACGAGAGCCGCCAGCTTGGCGGCCTGCCCGCCGTTCACATAGTTGTTGGCAAGGTATCCGACACCAAGGACGGCAGGAATACTGAACAGTGGGTTTGCGAGCATGAACAGTGTAGACACGACGGCTGGTCCGCTCATAAACGGGATGAACGCCGACGTCTGGGCGGCGAGAATATATGCGCTGAACCCCGCGAGATTGACGCCCATGCCAATTGAGAACGCCGCCGTTCCCGTCGCGAGTACGGTAAGCGAGGCACGGTCTCCCGCGGTCAATGCGTGACGCATGGCGTCATCATGGAGCTCGGGTGGAAGCCTCTGGATATGGTCCCGTACACGCTCTTCGAGTTCGGTGGCGAGATCGTCTGGGACATCACCGGATACCGCCGCCTCGGCAACAGCTTTTGCGACGAGTTGCGCCTGCTCGGCTACCAGGAAAGAGAAATCCTGATGCGGGCGTCTACGGAGCGCCTTCACTGCCTGCCAAGCTCTCTGAATCCCTGTCTGCTGTGTCTCTTCACTTTCATCCGCAACTGGCACGGACATCACGGAGGATGCCTTGGAAGCCACACCCGCGCCGACGGCATTGGCTCTTCTCGACGACAGGGGAATTGTCACATCCAGATCGAGCGCCGTAGCGATCCTTACCCACAGTCGAATGCGTAAAGCGCGTTCCAAGACGTCAGATACGAACAGGTCGTCAGCGGCCGCCTTCAAACGGCGGGCGAAGGCCTCGGTATCCGACGACTCACCGTCCTTGTGAAATCGAGAGATGATATCGCTGACCCGATCCACGCTCATGGACAACAATGTCGTCGCCTCGAAGCTCGCAATCAGGTTGCAGAGATCACGACGATCAAGAACCCCGAGACCAGCAAAAATCGTCCATGGCGGTACATACATAGCTTCCCCTCAATCACTGGGCACTTCATGCCGGATAGACCGAAGGTTGTCGAATGGTTTGCGCGAGTTGCAAAGTAATTTGGTGCACTGCCCCGCCTCCCTGCCCTGCACGCCATGGACCGTTCCGACGAGTTTCTATACCCAGTCTTGGGGGGCTCCACCCAACGATCCAGAGTAAGCGCTGTTCCGCCCCCACATTGGCAGCCGCTGCCTGATCTGTGATCGACATTCCATGGATGAGCGACAAGGAGTTTCTCCATGGAGAGTACGTTGGAGGTTCTCACAACGGGGCGGAGCAGGCGTGAGGCGCACCGCCATTGGCCTGACAAGGTCAAGGCACGGATCGTTTCGGAGAGTTTGAGACCAGGCGTGACGGTGAATGAAGTGGCTGAACGCTACGGGCTGAAGGCCAACCACCTGTCATCGTGGCGGACGTTGGCTCGGCAGGGCAAGCTGGTGCTGCCAGAGCCGGAAGAAGCAGTCGAGTTTGCGGCAATGGTTATCGAGACGTCATTGCCGGAGCCGCCGACGGCAAAGGCTGCTACGCGCGCCGAGATTGCCGTCGGTCCCGTCACAATCCGTCTTGAGGAAGGTGCGTCTGCTGCCCGGATCGCTGCCATCGCCCGCGCCCTGGCGGCGGCGACATGATCTTTCCATCGAACCGCGTCAGGATCATGGTGGCGACCAAACCCGTGGATTTCCGCAAGGGTCATGACGGCTTGGCGGCGCTGGTGAAGAACGAACTGCACAAGGACCCGTTCACTGGAACGGTCTTCGTGTTCCGGTCCCGCAAGGCGGACCGGTTGAAGCTGATCTACTGGGACGGTTCCGGGATCGTCATGGCCTACAAACGGCTGGAAGAGCACACATTCACCTGGCCCGGCATCAAGGACGGGTTGATGACACTCACCCACGCCCAATTCGAAGCACTGTTTGCTGGCCTCGATTGGCGGCGGGTTCATGCCATCCAGACGAGAATCCCGGAGGCCATCGAGTAGCTGCGGCACGATGACTCAGCACGGCAAATTCCAAAGGCAAATCGGCTCCGGATTTGGTAGCTTCCAGCCATGCTCGATGCCGCCGACCTTCCCGATGATGTTGCCACCCTGAAGGCGATCCTGATCGCGGCGCAAGCACGCGAGGCGGCCAAGGATGTCGCGATAGCGAGCAAGGACGAGCATATCGCCCGCAAGGATGAGCGGATCGAACGGCTTGAGAAGCTGGTCGCAGCATTCAAGCAGGCAGCCTTCGGACGCAAATCCGAGAAGACCGATCCTGACCAATTCGACCTGGCGCTGGAAGACCTGGAAACGGCTATGGCCGTAATCCATGCAGAGGATGAGGCGGACGTTCCTGCGGCAAATAGGATTGCCAAGCCACGTGCGATCAATCGCGGCTCGTTTCCGAAGCATCTCCCGCGTATCGAGGAAGTTATTGAGCCAGAGAGGCTGATCTGTGGCTGCGGCGGTTGCCTGCATTGCATTGGCGAGGATGTCTCCGAGCGGTTGGACGTGATCCCCGCACAGTTCCGCGTGATCGTCACCCGCCGCCCTAAGTATGCCTGCCGTGCCTGCACCGACGGGGTCGTCCAAGCCTCAGCTCCGGCACGGTTGATTCAGGCTGGGCTGCCGACGGAAGCGACCGTCGCGTATGTGCTGGTCTCTAAGTATGCGGATCACCTTCCACTCTATCGGCAGGCGCAGATCATGAGCCGCCAAGGAATCGACCTCGACCGGTCCACGCTGGCCGACTGGGTCGGTCGGGCAGCCTATGAACTGCGGCCCGTCTTTGATGCGTTGATCGCCGACCTGAAGCGCTCAACCAAGCTGTTCATGGATGAGACCTGTGCCCCGGTTCTCGATCCGGGCTCCCGCAAGACGAAGACCGGATACTTCTGGGCGCTGGCGCGGGATGATCGCCCGTGGGGCGGCGGTGCTCCGCCAAGTGTTGCCTTCACCTATGCTCCTGGCCGGGGAGGCATTCATGCCGAACAAATACTGCAGGGCTTCTCCGGCATCCTACAAGTGGATGGCTATGCGGGAGACAATAGGCTGATCGCACCAGAGCGTATCGGCCCAGACATTCAGCTTGCCTATTGCTGGGCGCATGCCCGGCGCAAGCTGGTGGAGATCACCCGCAACGGGTCAGCACCGATTGCCGAGGATGGCGTCAAGCGGATCGGCGAGCTGTATCGTATTGAAGCCGAACTGCGCGGTCTTGATCCCGAGGCTCGTCTCGCTGGACGGCAAGAGCGATCAGCGCCACTCGTCGCAAACCTACATAGCTGGCTCGTCCATCACCGCGCCCGCGTGGCAACGAAGTCGCCGCTCGGGGAGGCACTAGCCTACATCGCCAAATATTGGGATGGACTGAAGCTCTTCCTGACCGACGGCCGCATCGAGATTGACAACAATAGCGTCGAGCGGACCATCCGGCCGATAGCCCTCAATCGGAAGAACGCACTCTTTGCGGGCCATGATGCCGGAGCAGAGAACTGGGCAATGATCGCCTCACTGATTGAGACCTGCAAGCTCAATGCTGTCGATCCGCAGGCCTATTTGACCACGACGCTCACCGCTATCGTCAACGGACACAAACAGAGCCAGATTGAAGGCCTGCTTCCCTGGAACTACAATGTATATGATCCAGGGCGAAAGCCGAAAGCCTAATGCGCTCGTTGGGGGGCATTACGCGTTCGGGGCCGTCATGGTGGCGCATTAGAACCAACGTAATGAGCCACGATCTCGTCAAAGGACTGCCGGTCGATCTTTGCTGATATCGTTGTATCAACGTAGAATCCTAAATGGACTAGAGACGACGTATAGAAGCATCTCTCCAAATCGTCGGGCCTGATCCGCTTTTCTATGATCACGATTGACCGATTGATCCGATCTCTGAAGCCGCAGGCACCATAAACATGCTTAAAACTATTTGCTGGGCGCTTACTGCCCGAGATCAAGAAGTTCACCCCGATCTGATCTTCAAAACGCGACCTCAGGTAGGTTACCAGCCCGTTCCTCGCCGCAATAGCGCTCAAGTCTTCACAAACACTTGTGGGCTCAACGCCTCTCGCATAGATGCAAGAATAAATCAGGTGAACGTTGGTACTCTGAAATTGAGGATATGCTTCCTTGGGATTCTTCGCAAAGAAGTATTCTGTCACTGATGTCGTGTCGTCAGCGATGGCAGCGTTGGCCGTGGGGAAGATGGCCAACGCGGTGGCAACAAACAGCGAAGACGAGATTAGCACTGATGCGGTCCGAAAGCTCGTCATTTTGAAGAATCCCCAACGCTAGCGGCACAACCTGTGTAGTACACAAAGCATTTGATACGCCAGTGCGCATCACTCTGAAGAGAACGTAGACCCGTGGCGAACGTGGGTTGGAAGTAGCGGTTACCCTTAATCGGAATAACGCACTCTTTGCAGGACATGACGCTGGGCCGAGAACTGGGCAACCATCGCCTCGCTGATTGAGACGTGCAGACTGAATGCCGTCGATCCGCAGGGCCTACTTGACCAGCACTCTCACTGCCATCGTCTCCGGCCACGAGCAGAGCCAGATCGATGAGCTGCTGCCTTGGTCTTTTGACGAAGCGTCAAAGTGCAGGCAACTAATCTGCTACCCCACGTCTTCTCCAGAAGTTTAGCGCTGAGGCGAGTTCTTCGTCGGAGACAGCAAATTGGTTGGCAAACATCGAGTTCTTTCCGCTCTGTGGGGCAGAGCGCCCCGGCTCATCGGCATTGCGGTCGGTGAATCCAATAATCTGCCTGACAGGGATTATCCTGCCTGCTCGCGTAATGGAAGAAACCGGTGTGAAGTCCTGGACATCGCGCCAACTCCACTGTTTGGTGGAAAGGAGGGTTGTGAACTTCATTCCTTCCGAATCCAGTGTGAGCCGATTAGGCCTTATGGCCACCGCTGCCAATACGAGTGCAGGGACCCCGAAAACCATTGAGAAGGCCAGATGGCTAATCACGCCGCCGGGCAAAGCATAGGCTGGGGAAAATGAGCTTGGTATCAATGCCAAGACAGCAGAGACCCCCGCGATCAACAAATTCCGACCCCGTTGGCCGACCAGAGTGACCGGTTCGGGATACGCGGCAACTATCGAGACAGAGGGTTCCGATGTTAACTTTCGTGGATACCGCACTACGGTGAAGACAACAGCCGAGGACAGGAAGAACAGCAAGACGGGCCAACCGCCTTCACGCCCCTCGACTACCATCAAGGCTCCCCCGAGAGCGAACAGCAACGCAAGAGACATCAGGATTGCAAAGCGCATCCTTGACATAACGGCCATATGCAAACTTCCCGAGCTAAGTGCTCTATGAATTCGCCGAATGTCTAAACGAAGGATGTTTAAGCCTAGTTTCGCCATGCCCGACAATTTTAATGATCGTCCGGACACTGGCAGGAAAAGCCGGACCACAAGATGGAAGAGGAAGACGATGAGACGCGCGAATCTCGCGGTCAAGCCAACTCGCTTAGAGGTCTACGTGACAGCAGACAGCGCTTACGATCCAGAACCCCACTCTCGGCGGTTTTAGCGCGAAGATTGCCCTGTACGGCGACGAACGATTTTCCGATATAGGTTAGGTTTGTGACGGCCATGTAGCGGCTGCCCAACCAAGTCAGCAAACCCGGCCGATTAGGCAGGCACACTTGACCTGGGACAACGACCGGCCGGAGGGCTCGCAACGTCTCCTACACCTCCCCTGCGACAACTCGCTGAGATTCAAGCGGTGATCCGTTTCCCGCGACAAAATAGGGCGCGACTTATACGATAATTACCGAACTTCATCACTTGTTAAGCAACCTCAACAACGCGGAGCGGACTGCGGTTGACTAAAATCTCCAGCAACATTAGATAGCAGGCTCCGAAACCGCTTAGCGATTGCAGTGCGGGCGTCTATCATCTCGATGGGCAGTCGTTGGCAACACGTTTACCTGTTGTCGAGAGTAGGAAGCTAAATTAATGGGGCTCTTCAGAGCCCCATTTTTTTATAATTGGTAAATTTGCCGTCCTTCGTACTTCACTGAATACCCCAGAATCTGAAGTTTTCCGTGGCGCTCAACAGCACGTTCCGTGTAGTTCGTGGCGTAGCGTTGAGGCTGTGCATAGTACACTGGAACCTCAGGTAGGTCTCTTGCCTCCGCGGCAAGGGAAAACAGACACATCGCCAATGAAATTGGTTTCGGACCGTAGGGGGCCATTAAGGATGTCTTTTGACCATTCTTGCTCACAGCTCTCATGGCATCAAACGCTTGCGACGCATCCGTGGCCGATAACTGCAGATAATCAAGTGGCTTGAACGGTTCCACGGTTCCGTCCGCGAATTTCATAGTGCGTTCGATATGCTCAACGAAGCGCCAGTTGCGTTTAAGGCCTGGCGGTCCAGGAGGAAATGGAAAGAGAAGTCGCAACGCCTTCGGCCTGTCGTCTCCGAACATCGTGAGCATACTGATTGAGTGAAAGCCGACGCCGATGAACGCAACGTCATGATCTGCCCGAGCATCTATCGACGCAAAAGTCTGAATGGGCCTGAGAAGCTCGTAGTTTTCAGATATCTGCTCAGCATACCCCTCTCCCGCAGTATAAGCGATTACAAGGTTCCGAACACGGCTGTCTTGATACAGGAAGCGTAGGATAGGGAAAAACCAGCGTTTGGGAAAACATGTGACGTCGAGGACAACATTAGGAGACCGAAGGACACACTCCTCAACCCTCTCCCGTATGGTGTCGAGCGACGACTTGAGCTCATCTTGGTGAAAGGTAGCTTTGCACGAGACTGCAGCCACCACTGCATTTCGCGATTTCTCCAACGCCTGTTGGTGAGTAGCTTCATCCATAGGATCGGGATCGTCTATACTGATTACTGACATCCAGTCGACGTACTTGGACAATTCTATAATTGAGGAGACGCTTCGCTTCTCCGTTGCAACGCAACTTAGCGCAACCCATGACTTTTTTTCAAACCCGTTCAACAGCCAACCAAAATCGCCCCACGGCCGGTACTGCAGTTCAGCCATCGGAAAACAGTTCCTTCTGCGAAGAAGGGAGTTGAGGCGCAAGGGCGACCTTGGAGCCGGCGCTGAACATCCAAGAGAGTACCTCCTTTACGGACGCGTAATAGGGCTCCTTGGTTCGCACGTACGGAAGATCGAAGCGCGGACAGAATACGGGATGGAAGTACAGCTTCACCCTGCCTTTTCGATCTGCATTCTTGGTCGTGTGATCCAACATCAAAAAGTTGCCGTAGTCCGCCAATTCTTCCAAAAAAGCCTTCACTCCAGGAAAATCTTCAAGATCGCTCATGAGGACGGAAAAGCCCGTATGGCCGGGATTGCTGAGCTTGTCGTCCTCGTACAATCTACGGGCCAAAAACTCTGCAACGATGAAGGCAAAACGGAAACGATCCCCGCTTCTCCCAGTTTCCTGCCGAATTTTTTCAACCCAGAAGTGACTTGCCTTATGAACGCCTGCCGTCTGGACACCTATTTCTATTTTTGGAAGGTCCTCCAAAGAGTTGAAATCTCGCCCCTTGTCTTGAAGCCATGTGTCCCAGATGAACTGGTTGAGGCTCAAAAAAACAAGAATGTTTCCACCCGACAATCCAACTATGTCTTCCGCACCACCCCACAGAGCTCTAGTCCCAGTTTGGGAAGCTATTTGAAGCGCAGCGACCTCTCTCCTCTCCTTTTTCCAATATTTTTGTAGCTCCCATGGAAGCTTTTCATCCGGAACCTGCAAATCGTACACATCGCCCTTCTGGCGTATCCAAATCTCACCAAGTTTTGCGCTGAGCAGGTCCCTTTTGGCCAGGCTATTCAAGATTTCGATTGTTTGCGGCTTCGTTCCCTTTTCGAAGCGTAACGCCCGCTCAGGTCTTCGAATACCGAACTTTCGCACCTTCTCAGACGACGTTGGGCTCTTTCCGTATACGTCAACCAAAGCATCGGTGCCGCTGCTCCTGACACACATCTCACTGAAGCCGGCGAACTTCAGCCGCCGCTGAAAGACATCACGTGCGAATTTGCTAAAAATATCCTTGCCAACATTCTCCGATCGCTTGAGGAGCATATCGAGATCGACATATTTGTAGTCCCGCTCCTCCTCTAACTTCGCATTTGTCCCCATTATCTGGCTATGTCTTCGCCAAGCATGTCCTCTCGTGCCAATTCGATATGAGACACGCGGGTCTCTCGAGGCCAACGCCTTGTTGATGACTGCCCGATAATCCGCAGGATTTTCCTTATTCCGTGACGAGATGTTTCCGAGCTCCTCGTACTGATCGACGTTCACGAAGACGTTTGTACCTGGAGCAATAAAGCCAGAATTTCGGAGCGCCTCAGCACACTCGATGATCGGTATCCCTACTGCTGTGCGAGTGGAGCGGAAGCTTGGATCAAGCACCCTATCTTTCATGTGAAGATATCGGCGATACCCATGAAGCCGTGAGGCGACCGATTTTTGAAGATCATCAAGAGATGAAGTAGGCTCAAGCCAGCCTTCCCAAACGGGCAACTGCGAGACCGAGCGAGCAATCTCGTTCACCTCGTTGCCCATCACTTTAAGCCCCGCTTCTCGCGCTAGCTCGACGGGGCCTTCGGCGATATAACGAATGTTCTTTAAGAGGCCATCGATCGCGAGATAATTAAAGAAATCTGCGAAGAGAAGCTCAACTTCCGCCGGTTCGTCATCAAAATCACGTCTCAACCCGAAATCAATAGCGCTGCTATGGGCGAGGTTGACATTCACCCCCAAGAATTTGCGGCGTTCGGGCGGCACAGGAAACTCCGTGTCCGACTCGAAATATTGCCTTCTGATGTAAGGCTGAAGAAGTTGCAACAGCATTGACTTGCCACTGCCTTGTATACCAGTAATAACGGCATTACCCTGAAGAAACAGGGGTTCCGCGTGCGGAACAAGGAAGTCACTGAAGATCGTGACAAAATCACGAGGAGAAATTCTGTCTGTTACGTATAGCTCGAAGAACGGGTTAGACTTCATAACACCCTCCGAACTCTAGGGAACAAAGGCTCCCATTTGTCGGACGAATGGTGAAAAACCTGCAATGTGTTATTGGGACAATTCGAATGCATCACAACTTGGGAACCGGTTGATTTAAAGCCGTACATCGTTTCGTGGCTAGGTAGATCGAATCTTGCAGATATTTTATCGAATAGAGTTCGTGCACCCGCATGGTGAGTCGGTTCTCCCTGCACACCGACTTCTGTGAAAATAGATGACTGCGGAAGAACCAACTGCGGGGCATACGTGACGTTCGGAAATCGACCGGCGATGCTGTGAAGGCGCTCATCTCCTTTTGGACACACGATAAGCGGACAAAGTAAAACGTTGAGTTCTGGGAAATTACTGCCAAGGAATGTCAGCACTCCCGATGCTTGGTTGCCCGTTCCGACAAAATCCTCAAGTATAATCAAGTTTCGGATGTGTGCCTTTGCCAGATATGTTCGAATCTTATCGAGATCGCCCAATTCTTTGAGAGAATGCCAATCGGGTCGAAGCGACTGACTGATCAAGTTGTTCGTTTTTAAAAAGGCGTTGATGCGGAGGCTATCCGTCATCGGACACACCCAACTCTCGTTGACGCGAGTCCTAATCTGCTCGTCAATGTCGGGCGAGAATAGGGAAAGCGAACATACATCTACGATCCACGACGAAATTATCCCACTGTACGCTGAACGATACAGAGCTGCATACTCTTTGCGCCCCACGTAGAAGATGTCCCCCAACAAGGCGAAAAGGAGCTTTCGATCGTCTTCGTCTTCAACGTTATTCAACCAGTCAAGCAATTGGGCGTCGAACGAGTGAAATTGCAGCGGCTCATAGTCGTCGAAGAGCTTTTGACCGAGGAACCGAACATAACTGACCGTTCCGGGCTCCAGAATGTTCCTATCGCCTCCGGCATCCCACGCGACGGGTATTTCGGATAGTTTGGTCACAAAAGCGATCTCACAAACGTGGCTACGGCGTAACCTACAGGTGGCGGGACAGCATTACCTACTTGGGTAAATGCGATGCGTTCATCTTTGTCGAAAGTAAAGCTATCGGGAAACCCTTGGATGCGCGCCGCCTCCCTCACGGTCATTCCCCGTTGCTCGGTGGGGTGAAGAAACAGTCGAAAGTCCCCAAACCGCGTATCCACTGTGGGCGAAACATCGTTGACGTCCAAACGGCGATATTTGCCATTGAAGGTATTCGTGAGATCGATTTTTCCATTAAGTCGCCTCAGATAACCCTTGCCGACCAGTGAATCTACGTTGCTCGTTGGATCACGACCATACGCAAAGCTCAGTCTCTCCAAGGAAACAGGGTCGGCGTCGCCGAAAGACCTCTCTCGTTCAGTGCGCCTGAGCCGCTGGACAAGTTCGAGTATCCGCCTTTCGTCCGCAGAAACTTCCCCGAAAACTTCCGGGATATCCCACGTCGGCACCGCTGCATCGCCAACTCGCACATTGCAAAGCTTTTGACCCTGGCCAATCCTCCTCGCGATACGCTCGTGATTGGAATTCTTAGTAAGTGGTTTAGGATTGTGATCAGTTGCCTGCTCGTTCAAACCGCCAAACACATTGGCCAGCCCCAGTGTTCGTGGGCCATCACCTAAGCCCGCAAGGTGGAAATGAGCTCTTCCTATACGTGCGATGATGAACAGACGCCGCCGACGTTGAGGGACGCCCAACCTCTCAGCTTCCAAAACCTTGAACTCCACGGCATAACCGCCTGCAACCAGGATATCGATGGCAACCTGCATCGTATTTCGATTACGCGAATTGCCCAATGCTGCGACGTTCTCTATCACCGCTACTCGAGGCTTAGCGGACACTATCAGCTTCGCAGCCACCGACAAAAGATCGTTTCTGGGGTCTTCTTGTCGATATCCCCCCGCAGTGGAGAACCCTTGGCAAGGTGGAGTTGCAAGCACAATATCAGCACCTTGGCCGATATCGGACCCCTCATCCAGAACACGGCTCCTCGCCACATTCTTCAAGTTGAGATTATAAGTTTGTGCCGTGCGATCATGGGCTTCATAGGCAGCAATGACTTCGAAGCCGACCTGCTCAAAGCCTATGTCCAGCCCACCGCAACCCGAAAACAAACTGACAACCTTCAAAACATCCTCGGCAGCCTGCGTGGAAACGAGGACTCTGGATCGGTCTTGCAGGCACAACCCGCAGCTGCTTTCAGCCCAGAGATTAGTGAACTCACCTCACTCGGCAACGACCCGTACAAGCAGTTAAGTTCCATTTCGAGCATGCAAGCATGAATACGCGATTTTGCCATGCAACTCAATCGCGTTGCTACCGGAAGCCGGCGGTCGTTCTGCACTGTCCACTGGGTCCTCACCTAAGCTTAGTCCAATGATCTGCGCTACGATGCGTTATCAACTTCACCACGCTGAAGGGGGTGGCAGTGCTCACATCTACCTCCGTAAAAGGTCCTCAACAAATGCATGAACCTGGTTTAGGATTACGTCTCGACGCGGAGAGGAGTCGATCTTTCGAAGGATATTGTGGAACGCCAGCGAGCCCGCCAAGCGAATCTCGATGTCAGCAAGCGCTTGTTTCGTCTCCTCTAGCTGGTGTTCGAGATTTGCAAGCGCGTCTGCCCCCCCGTGTGCCGTTTCCTCCGCAAAAATATCGTCCATATAGGGCCGCAGCTCCGCAACAGAGCTATGGTTCATGTCGATCGCAGAAGCCGACAGAATTGTCTCCGTCCAATTCGATGCCGGACCAATCTTTACCGCGTGCTCTCTAGCGGTGTCCAAACGCGTTTTGATTTTCTTTTTGATATAACGGCTTCTCAATTTGTGGAGTGTGCTATTAGAAAGTCCTGCCTCGCGGAAGACCTTCGTCACAAGCTTGGTTACGCTATCGAGCTTCAGGGGCTTTCCATTGTCTTTCAGGAAAAGTTCTTGCGTTGCGGACCCAGTTTCCCGAACGATCTTTGCTCGTGGACCATCGACATAGCTCATCAGTCGCATCACGGTCGCGGGCCTGAAACGTAGAGGAGCGACTTCACCCGTCTGCTCGTCCTGCCCCTTACGGCTGACCTCAATCACCCACACGCCGTTGCTTGTCAAAAGGTTGTGCAGCTGTTGTGGAGAAGGCATCTGGTCAACCTTAATCAATTGCACTTCCTTACGTCTTCCACCGCTGTCCTCATACGCGGACAGCATCGCAGAGTTCCTTAGTCCGTGTTTCTGATTTCGGAGGAGTTTATGGACGGTCTGCATTACCTCGTCAGTTGGCGTTGCTTTTTTCCCGTAGGAGCTTTCCTTACCTCTCAGCAGCCAAGGCGATGCCCAGCCGCTAGTTTTAGCGCCACGCTTCGACACACGTGTCCGAAGTTCGCTCGTGATAGGAAATTGGTAGTCGAGTAAGTCCTCAGGTAGCGCAGCCGGTTCATAGACTTGAACTCTGTAACGCAATCGACCGGACAGTTCTTGATGCCGGTAAAAAGAATGGATGACGCCCATAACTTTATTGACATGGGCCTTCGTGTCGCCGTTTGCTCGCAACGCCTCGCGGAACTCCAGGATAATCTCGTCGTCCACATCGACCCAGTGAAGCCTATTTTTGCGAAGCCACCGAAAAAACTGCAGCATGATTTTTGCGCTGTCCCAGAGAGTGTCTGGTAGTTCGACCCGTATTCGAACACACTGCCAGCTGTAAATCTCCTCTTGAAACGCGTTGTTGAATGTGACCTCGGGGCACTTCCGGGTTTTGCGGCCCACACGGGCCTCTCCCCACTCAACTCCATCTCGAACCTTTCGGGTTTGCTCGCGCCGAATGCGTTCGATCGTAAGGTCATCCAGCTGGGCGTCTCGATGCACCGATTTGGCTGCCGGTTCTTCTGCGGTCGTATTGTTAGAGGCGGACCTCCCACCCCGGACGGAATCCCACTCTTGAAGAAATGGCTTCACGGCAGGTGTGCTCAAGAAAGATGGGTGGCACGCTATCTCCTTGGTAATCCATCTGCGAACCACTCTCCCTCGATCGAAAGGCGCGGTTGTCTCGTGCTGCTGACGGAGTACTTTCAGCCGTTGTTTGTAGGTTGCGCTGAGCGATGCGTTCGAAACACTCATTGAACGACCTTGAAACCTTGGAAGGCTAGCAGCCTGGCTTTCAGATTGCTGTTTTCTTGGCTGAGCGCATCAATCTTCCGCTCGTAGTGCTCAATCAGTGTTTCTTGGGCTCGTGCGGTCTTGGTTTTCTTTCCCAACTCCTGCGACAGACGACGTCTGTCTCTTTTGGCAACCTCGAAACGCGCCGAAAGCAGTTGCTGTGCCTGCTTGCTCTCGAGCAGCTGTACTGCTAGCGGCTTTCTGGGGTTGGGCGTGGCGCTCGCCGAACGTGGTTGAAGGCGGCTGATTTCACGCTGCAACAAAACGACCATTGCCCCGAAGTCAGCGTCTACCGTCGTGTACTTCTTCTTTGAACCGATGGGTTGGATGCCATACTCCAGAGATTCCCATTTTCTCACGGCCTCGAGACTACTTATTTTCTCCCAGAGTTCCGGCGTGATGTCTTCGGGCTTGAATTTCCCGAGAACTTCAATCCTGGAACGCAAACGCTGTTCCATCGTACCTTCGAAAACGCGCCTTTTCTTTCTTTCGGCGGTGTGAATTCGCCTCGTCCGTTTGATCATGCGGGGTCCTCCACAAGCTCAACGAGGCGCAGGTATCGGCGCTCCTGCAGCATCTTAAAAATGTTTTGAGGCCGGCAATCGTTGTCAAGGATTTCTCTTGTCTTGCCTGCATCGCGTGCAACATATGCACGTTGCGCTGAATTCTGCATGCCCCAAGGACAGTCACCGCAGACCGATGTCCCCGCGTCCTTTAGGCTAGCACCCAGACCTTGCCCTTTTCCGCCCTTCCGGCAATTTGCCTTGTCGGTGCCCTTTTGCGAATTAGGGCATCCGCATGTGCTCCACGCGTTAACCGTGAAAACGTTTGCTTGGCGACCCATGTGCCGGACAATTAACTCCGCAGCGGTTTGGTCTACCAAGACTATTTTGCCACGTAACAGTCGCTTTGAGCGCTCCGACAGCTTCCGGTAACGATTTGCTAGCGGCCCCGTCAACTCTTCTTCGTCGTTCGCAATTGTAGTGGCAACGTGACGCTTGAACTCCTGCTCTGTCTTTAGCCAGTAACGAGCTGCTTCTGTGTCGAGGGTCGCGTAGCCCCGCGCCTGATCGACGCTCCAATGCCTCAACTCGTGGCACAGCGTTTCCATGCCGCCGTTGAACCGGTGAAAGAAGAGAACCGCAAAGAATCTACGGAACTGGCGAGGATACCATACCCATTCCTTTTCTACGCCGTCCTCCTCGTACGACACGGCATCGAGTTTGCGGGCAAACTCCGTGATCCCCCTATCAACATTCAGCTCCACAAACCTTTTCAGATTTGGGGCATAAGTGACGAAGAGTTTGTTTGTAGTTGCTTCATCTGCGTGTAAGTCAGCAATTTCTATCAAGATGCTGACCGCACGCGCCACGATGTTGGGAATTGTGACCCAGGTCTTTGTGTGATCGTGGTTCTTAATCACGGTGACTTTGAGCCACCAACCCTTCTCGTCGTTGCCAGCCAAACAATCGCGCTCTAACAGCCGGACCTCTCCTGGACGACGTGCGGTGAACCCACTGATTAGAACGAAGCATGCTTCAGCGACATGAAGGACCTTCGAACGAGCCTGCAACACTTCCGACCAACTGACCGACGAAGTGAGGTAGAGCCGAGCCGCTCGCATGTATTCCGATCGGATGCCCTCCCAGTCATTTACCAGAATCTTCGAACAGCCCTCGAACAATCGGATCATCAGGTAATGAGGGGCGATCGGTGTTCTCCTGCCGGCCCGGCCGAGACGTTTTGCGATCTCGTATGGCGTTTCCTCCTTGAAAGGGTTGAACCTGATGGTTGGACAGTTCATTACATCGCGTAGTGCGTGCTGCGCTTCGAAGTATGATATGAAGTCGTACATAGACCCGGCAGAAAGCACACACCCGGCCGTACCGTCGGCATCGGCGTCTGCATGACAATCTGCATCAGCCTCCAGTGACGGAAGCTGAGGTGTCAAGCGTTCTAGCTGTAGCTGTAGCTTGGAATGAAAGGCTTTCAAACTTGTGACGGAGGCTGGAAGGTTGCATGCTTTCGCGACGGCTACCGCGTTCAATTTTAGTTGGGGTTTCCTAATCAGGAATTCTTCTGGCACATCTTCGATGGTCTGAAACGGCCGCAAAAGAGCATCAGCCCTGCCGTCGACGTTGAGAATCCCATCGACGCCCATCACAACGGATTCCTCGAAGTAATCTTCCAAATCGTCTTCAGTGAGCTGTTCTAGGGATTTAAAACCTCTGAGAGAGAGACCATGAACGGTGTTAAGGCCTACGCGGTGCCAGCGTTGATGGGTTACGGCATCCTTCAGCTTGACATATGGCCCCGCCCGAATCCAAAAGGTGAACT
>NZ_STGU01000068.1 GCF_004912135.1 Rhizobium rosettiformans W3 | reverse complement strand
TGTGTTCTACGCGTACGGGACTGTCACCCACTACGGTCGCACTTTCCAGAGCGTTCCACTTTATTCCACATTGCCACTGGCCTGGTCCGCGTTCGCTCGCCACTACTTGCGGAGTCTCGGTTGATGTCCTTTCCTTCGGGTACTTAGATGTTTCAGTTCCCCGAGTTCGCTTCTAACCCCTATGTATTCGAAGGTTAGATACCTTATCACAATGCTTGGAAACCCAAGCCGATCTCGCGATCAGTTTGGATTCTCCAAGCATTTAAGGTGGGTTGCCCCATTCGGATATCCATGGATCAAAGCTCATTCGCAGCTCCCCACGGCTTTTCGCAGCGTATCACGTCCTTCTTCGCCTGTGCATGCCAAGGCATCCACCAAATGCCCTTACGACACTTAATCGTTCTCATTGCCAATGCTCATCCATAGGAAAGACAATAGCCAATAGGCATTAGCCAATAGATCCTAAAACCTATTGCCTACTGCCTAAATCCTACCATCTCACCAGTCCGGCTACCTTTTACAACCAGACCATTCAGATGCCATCGACGTGTTCGATCCGGTCACTTTATTGGAGCTACGCCGAGCAGCTCACTTGTGCCAGATCTTTAAGACCAGCTTCTCGAGATTAAATCCGGTACCGCGCGGTCAGGCAACGATAATCCGATCGCTCCATCAGAGGCTCATCCGAAGACGGGCCAACAATGAACGATCCAGAGCGACAAGCTTCCTACCTACCTCCCATCCTTCCCCAGGTTCCGGCCGGCTAGGCCTTCACAAGGATCATCAGGACAGGGCTCGGACATGGGTAAAACCCATACCTGGAAGCCTCCAGATCAATCTTCTCTTCACAATGTATGCAGAACAGGCACAAGGCGTATCGCCAGGTGCAAACTTTTATTTCTTCAAAGACAAGGTATCCGCCTCGCATCAACACCAAAACCTTGGTGGAGCTGAGCGGGATCGAACCGCTGACCCCCTGCTTGCAAAGCAGGTGCTCTCCCAGCTGAGCTACAGCCCCATTCAGGTTGCACCTCAAGGCTTTAACCAAGAGATCCGTCAACGCTTAAACCACAAATCCATCCAGACCTTACCAGATGCCCAGAGGCGCTCAAAAGCGCCAAGGCAAAACATGGTGGGCCCGGGTAGACTCGAACTACCGACCCCACGCTTATCAAGCGTGTGCTCTAACCGACTGAGCTACGGGCCCATAAGGATGGAACAGCACGAAGACCGCTCAGTGCTAAACACCAAACGACCAAAGCGTGGTCCTTGTCTTTTGAAGAAAGAGAAACGTGGACGGCGATCTGCGCCATACCGTCCGGATCCGAAGATCTCCACGGCGTATTACGTTTTCGATGGTCGCCTGACTGGCGCCATCTATGTTCTAAAAAGCACGGGAAGGTTCATATCGTCCGGAGACGATCGTCTTACCAGTTCCACAGCTTCCTTAGAAAGGAGGTGATCCAGCCGCAGGTTCCCCTACGGCTACCTTGTTACGACTTCACCCCAGTCGCTGACCCTACCGTGGTTAGCTGCCTCCTTGC
>NZ_STGU01000067.1 GCF_004912135.1 Rhizobium rosettiformans W3 | reverse complement strand
TACACCTATGTTGGCGGCGCTCTGGTGGCTTATGCCAACGTCGCGGGCAATGCGGGCTTGGGCCTCGGCGACCGTGTGGTCTTCACGCTGACGCTGGACAAGTCGACGGGCGAGTTCGTCTACCGCCAGTATGACCAGCTCGACCATGTCGCTGGTGGTGGCGAGAATACGGCATTGAAGGTTCCGGGTGGCTCGATCGCGGGCATCGACTTCGGTGCCGTGATCGAAGCGACGGACCGTGACGGCGATACCGTCGGTCTTGACGGCAAGATCATTGTGACTGTCGTCGACGACATGCCGGAGACGTCGATCTGGACGGACAGCACGGTTCGTGTGGACGAGACGGGCGGCAACAACGACGACAACCTGACGGACCCGGTATCGCGTTACTTCGCGTCGCAGCTGTTCACGGCCGTCGGTTCCAAGGGCAACGATCCGGACATGTCGGTTCGTTATGCCAAGGATGACGTGGTGGACTTCTCGATCGACGGCGGCGCCGACGATACGGGCTTCTTCACGGGTTCGGTGAATGGCTCGCTGACGCTGAAGATCAATGACACGGATTCCGGCCTGTTCACGACTGATGGACAGCCGATTACGCTTTCGAAGGAAGGCGAACTGGTTGTCGGCCGCATTGCAAACGGCACTGCCGCCTTTGCGATCCATATGGACAGCAGCGGCCAGGTGACGGTTGCGCAGTATCTGTCGCTGAAGCATTCGGCGACCGGCAACAACTTCGACGACAGCGTCAACCTCGGGGACAAGATCTCTGCGGTTCTGTCGGTGACCGACTACGACCAGGATACGGTGGAAAAGACGATCGCGATCGGCACCAAGATCGCGTTCGATGACGACGGCCCGTGGGTCGGTTCCAACAGCACGGTCTATGTCGAAGACGATGATCTGTCGAACGGCATCGAGGGCGGCACCAACGACGACTTTGCGCCGCAGAACGTCACCGGCGTTCTGTCGCATGACTTCGGCGCCGATGGCGGCTCGATTGCCTGGGTTGCAACGTCGACGGCGACGGCCGGCGGTGCCACTGGGTTCGCCTACGAACGGAGCGAAGACGGCACGCTGCTGATCAAGCAGAACGGCACGACTGTTATCACGGTGTCGCTCGACGCTGCGACCGGCGAATACAAGGTGACGCAGGTTGCGCCGCTGATGCATGCGAACGGCGACACCGAGAACAACCAGACGTTCACGCTGACCTACAAGGTCACCGATGGCGACAACGACAGCATCAACGGCACACTCACCATCAATGTCGATGACGACATGCCGAAGGTTGCGAACGCGGCTGTCATGGTGACGGCCGACGAAGACGATATCGCGAGTGCTCTTTCCTCGGGTAATCATCCCTACGACGGCCTCGGCGATCTTTCCGGTACGGAATGGCCGCTGGGTGCGGTTATCACGCAGGGCACAGCAGCGGATGCTGTTTCGTTCGGTGCAGATGGCGCCAAGGCTGGTGGCGGCTTCTCGTTCGCATCGGATGCGCTCTCGACGATGACGACGGTGGGTCTTTCGTCCAAGGGCGTGGGCCTGTCC
>NZ_STGU01000065.1 GCF_004912135.1 Rhizobium rosettiformans W3 | reverse complement strand
TCAAGCCGCGCGACGGGTTCCAGAACCCGTCTTCGATCCGGTCTTGAACTGCGCCATTAAGTGATCCAGCGTGGTGGCCTCTTGGACGAGTTGTTGGATCGCAGCGCTTGACTCCTCAACCATCGCAGCATTCCTCTGCGTGTTCTTGTCGATGTGTCCGACGGCCTGATCGATCTCGGCCAGACCCTCTGCCTGTCTCTTGGCACCGTCGATAATCTTGCAGATCTCGCGGCTGATCGCCTGAACCTCGCCCGCGATCGTGCTCAAAGCCTCGCCAGCCTGGTCGACCAGCGACACCCCGTTTCGCACTTCTTGTCCGGACGCGTTGATAAGGGTCTTGATCTCTTTCGCGGCACTGGCGGATCGTTGAGCGAGTTCGCGGACCTCCTGTGCGACGACAGCGAAGCCCTTACCAGCCTCACCGGCACGCGCCGCTTCGACGCCGGCGTTCAGCGCCAGAAGATTGGTCTGGAAGGCAATCTCATCGATGACGCCGATAATGTTTGAAATGGACTGCGACGATTGCTCGATACGGCTCATGGCAGAGACCGCGTCTGTTACGATCGTGCCGGAACGCTCAGCACCCGTCCTTGCCTGGTTGACCAACTTACCGACCGAATCCGCGACAGACACGGTTTCCTTTACAGTGGCCATCACGCTGGACAGTGCGCTTGCGGTTTCCTCGACCGACGCGGCCTGACGCTCGCTGCGAGCCGAGAGGTCGTTGTTGGCCTGGCCGATCTGGCCCGTACCGTTGCGCAGAACTGAGGCCACCTGACCGACCTGAGAAACGACGCCTTCGAGCTTCTGCACTGACGTGTTGAAGGACGTGCGCAATTCATCAAGCGGGCCTGAGAAGGCGCTGTCGATCCGGCAAGAGAGGTCCCCCTCTGCCAGCTTCTGCAGCGATTTGGCCAATTCGGAAACGGCGTAGTCCACTGCCTCGGCTTCGCGCGCCTTTTCCGCTTCCCGCTTTCGGCGGTCGGCCTCTGCAGCGGCATCGGTTCGCTTGACGTGATCGGCCATCTCCACGGCCTCGCGCTCGGCGGCAACCGCGTCGGCGACAGCCTGGTCGGACACATCGAATGCCCTGACGACAGCCGAGGTCAGAGCAATCAGGACGACGCTCTGGACGATCAGCACCACCGCGTGCAGGACGACACGGGAGAAGTCTGAATCACCCGGGAAGACCGCCAGCGGCATCGCAACATACAGAAGCAGATGGTGGACAGCGACGAGCGCGGCGTAGCCGATAATCGCCCTCCAATCGATCCAGGCGGCACAGATCGCCAGACTCGCGAAGAAATACATGTGAATGTCGATCTGGAGCGGGGACCCCTGAAAGGCGAAGACGAGGATGGCGACTGTCGCCGCATTCGCCATTGAGGTCACCATGCGGGTGGTCGCGCCGGTCCGATCCCTTGTCCACAAGAGTGTGGCCGACACCAACAGGGCGAGAGTGGCCAAGATCATGGTCCAGTCGATCCCCTCCTCACGAACGAGATTGCGGACGACGATCAGGACAAAGTTGATCCAGAGCAGTCCGACGATGCCGTAGGAGATCCTGTCTCTGAGCTTCTTCAGTTCATTCATGTGTTCATTCCTTGCAGGCAACCAAGCGCCAGATCATGGTTGATGACGAGCAAAGCGCCCGCATCGAGAAGCCGCTCCGAGAAGTCGGGGGCTTGTGAATAGGCGACCGACATCCAGGGTACTCTGCCGGCCCACACGAAAGCACCGTCAGCCCGGTCGATGACGGCCATCGAACC
>NZ_STGU01000064.1 GCF_004912135.1 Rhizobium rosettiformans W3 | reverse complement strand
CTTCGTCGTGGTGCACTTGCCGCCAAACAAACGCAGTGTGCTCGCCGCGATTTTTGACCTGAAATGTCAGCTTCGCGCGATTGAGGCGGAAGACAAGGAGCCCGTGCAAGCCGGGTTCATCTACTTCGCGCCCCCTAATTATCATTTGTCGCTCGAGGGGCGAACGCATGTCGCTTTATCCAGCGAAGAAGAGGTCCTCTTCTCGCGGCCCTCGATCGACGTGGCATTCGAGAGCGCGGCAGATGCCTGGGGCAGCCAACTGACAGCGATTATCCTGACGGGCGCCAATCATGACGGTTCCCAAGGCCTTTCGGCCGTCGTTCGTTCTGGCGGAACGGCAATCGTTCAGGATCCGACCGAGGCTTTCACTCGGGCCATGCCTGAAGCTGCTATCCGCGCATGCCCAGGCGCTCAAGTTTTGACCTTGTCCAAGATTTCAACCTATTTGCAGAACATCGAAAATGAACACTGACGTCAAATTCCTCTTGGTTGACGACCTTCCAGAGAACCTGCTTTCTCTGGAAGCTCTGCTACAACGCGACGAGCTGATGCTATTGAAGGCGCGGTCCGGCGATGAGGCCCTCGAACTTCTGCTGCAACATGATGTGGCACTGGCGCTGATCGACGTTCAGATGCCAGGTTTGAACGGCTTCGAGCTTGCCGAACTCATGCGAGGCAATGAGCGGACACGGCGGGTTCCGATCATTTTCGTGACTGCCGGCACCCATACAGCCGAGCGGCGGTTCCAGGGATATGAAGCCGGCGCCGTCGACTTTATTCAGAAGCCCATCGAGCCTGAGGTCCTTCGAAGCAAAGCCGCGATATTTGCCGAGCTCTATCGCCAACGACAAATGATTTCCGAGCAACGCGACCTTCTTGAGGCGCAGACTCGTGCGCTGCAGCTAGCGGACAAGCGCAAGAATGAATTCATCGCCGTCCTCGTGCACGAATTGCGCAATCCTTTGGCCGCACTCAACGGCGGGCTAAAGTTGCTCTCAAGGAAACCTGAGCCAGCAAAAGCCGAGCAGATACAAAGCCTCATGCATAGCCAGATAGACCATATTATCAGGCTGGTAGATGACCTGCTCGATGTGTCACGGATAACACAGGGCAAAATAACTCTTGCCAAATCGGAGTTTGATCTTAGGGAGGCGGTTTATACAGCCGTGGAAATGACCAGACAGACGGTTGACGAAAAAGGCCATACGGTGACGCTCAGTGTTCCTGAGCAGCCCTGCATGGTATTCGCTGACAAAGTCCGATTGACGCAATGCGTTGCGAATTTGCTTAACAATGCCGCGAAGTATACGCCGAATCGGGGTCTGATAGAGGTTGGGCTTGAGTTGAGCTCAAACACCTACCGTATGAGCGTAACCGACAATGGATTAGGCCTGACCCCTGAAGGGTCGAGCGCTATCTTCAAAATGTTTGAGCAGATTGACGAGCATAGGGATCACGCCCGCGGCGGGCTCGGGATCGGCCTCGCCCTCGTAAAACAACTTATGCAATTGCACGGTGGAGATGTCTCCGTATGGAGTAATGGTCCGGGTTTAGGCAGTGTGTTCACGCTTGAATTGCCGGTGGCAGGACAATCTCAGGTTTAAGGCGACGCTCAGTGTGAAGCCCTAAAATTTGAGGAGCTTCCGCCTTTCGGTTAATTATATTTTAGAGATGTGTGTGGTTTGCTGATGCTGTGAAAACCTGCTGAGTAAAAACCGCCTCAGCACTCGACCGGCGAACATACGTAGGCACCATGAAGTCCCTCATTCCCGCTGTGTACTTCTCGGTGGCGGTCGCCGTTGTCGCTGTCATCGCGGCAAGGCCGTCCGGCCCCTTCGTCCTCGTCGTAACTTCACCGGCTGCGCATGCGGCC
>NZ_STGU01000063.1 GCF_004912135.1 Rhizobium rosettiformans W3 | reverse complement strand
TCAACGCGTGGCTGGCGTCGACAAAGATCACGAATTCGCTGCAGATCAGCCCGATCCGCATGAATCCTAACTTGCGACTGCTCGATATGGACGTCGGTCTGTCGATGGGACGCCGCGAGCCCACGAGGACCAGTGTCCGCGCCGCGGCGATTTCGGCAACCGAGATCCTCGTCCAAAGGGCGGCGCTGGACCTGGATATCGCACCGGAAGAGTTCGACGCCCTAGCGCCGAACATCATGGTGACGGCGACAGGGGAGCGGCTTCCGTATCTCCAGCTATCCGACGCCTTGCCGAACGGCTCCGGGTTCTGCCGCCACCTTCTCGGCGACAGCACCATCCCGGTTTCCGTTCTGATCAAGAGCATTCTGGACGAGACGAACGAGTGGCCGCGGCGCGAGTTCGCGGTTGAGGCGCACAGAAGGAGCTGCGGTTCCTCGTGCTATCGCTGCCTTCAGCGCTACAACAACAGGAACTTCCACGGCCTGCTCGATTGGCGCCTGGGGCTTGCGTACCTCAGGGCCATCGCTGATCCGTCCTACGAAGCCGGGTTCGACGGCGACTACGGTTGTTTCGAAGTCTCGGACTGGGTAGCATCCGCGATGGACCTAGCGGAGCAGACGAAGACGTTCATCCCTGGCAACACGGTTGCGCATGCAAAGGGGAGACCGGATATTCCGACGTTCTCTCTGGACAACAGCCGAGGCCGTTGGGGTGTCGTGGTCCATCCGCTCTGGGACGCGAGGAAGTTGTTCGATCGAGTTGGGCTGGATCGAACACACATTGCGATCGACAGCTTCGAGCTAGCCCGGCGGCCGCTGCACGTCCTCCAGCGTGCGCGCGCCGCGGTGAGGTGACGCAGACATCTTTTTGGCTTCGACCGTGGCGGAGATCTTGTCTGCAATCGTCGCCACGGTCTCGTGCTCCCAAAACCGCAGCACCGTCCAACCAAGCTCCGTGAGGTGCGCCGTCGCGCACGCGTCCCTTGTCCGGTTGCGGGCAATCTTCGATAGCCAGAAATCTGTGTTCTTCTTCACCGACGGCGGATGCACCTCGCACCCGTGCCAGAAGCACCCGTCCAGAAAGACAGCGATCTTCATTCCCGGAAACGCGAAGTCGCAAGTCGTGCGCTTCATGCCGGGGATTGGATAGTGGATCCGATAGCGAAGCTTGCGGGCATAGAGCTGCGATCGAACAGTGCGCTCGAAGGGGTTATCCTTTCGCGCGGTGCGCTGCATTCGGCGGCGTACTGCTTCAGTGGCTTGCAGGTCTAGAGACATTTTCTACGGGATAAAGACATTCATACGGTGATGAATCAGGTAGCTCTGGCTATCGTTGTGCAGCGGCCTCAGTGGTGGTCGCTGCACAACGTGCATTCCTAACTTGTCAGCGTCAGTATCGGTCAGCTGCGAGGAGAATATCGGTTTTCCATCGCTCTCGAACCCAAGCAGGCCCCGATCAAATAAAAAGTCTGCGTGCGGTGCCAGCATTAAACCATTCGCTCCATCGAGTCTCTCGGCTGCGGTGCCGCAGGCACGCCAAGGTTTTATGTGACTGGCAATCAGCAGGTTGGGTGTAGCAAGGCCTGTAATTCGGCATACCGGCTCGAAATCGAGCACCCGCTTCCGGAACAGGCCCTGCCCCCTTCGTGCTCGCACCAATTGCTCGCGTACCGTCTCATCAAGCGACATATCGCGCTGAATGTTGCGTTCAACGACATCGTCAAGCGTCATTGCGAAATCAGCTGCCGTATTCGTGGTCGTTGCGAGCAGATCGACGGCAGGCAGACTAGCGGCGGCCAGGATCAGATCAACGACTTGGCGATCGACCTCGGCGAGATATGCTTTCTGATTGCCATTTCCACTTCCCGGTTGGATTGGAGAGTGTTTCGTGGGAAGCAGTGGGGCGAGATTTCCTAT
>NZ_STGU01000062.1 GCF_004912135.1 Rhizobium rosettiformans W3 | reverse complement strand
TCGCGCTCACCAAAGCTCAGGTGCGTCTCGCGCAAGCCGCCATGGCCCAGCGCGATACTTCAGTTTCCGATCTCTGCAAGGAACTCGGCATCGAGCGCGTCACTCTCTACCGATATGTCGGTCCCAAAGGCGAGCTCAGAGACCATGGAAAGCATGTTCTCGGACTTACGTAGCAACTCGTTTCTTTTCGCAGGTTGAGCCACCTCCGCGCTTCATCAGAAAACTGAAGGAACCTCCATTGAATCGAACTAATATTTTTTTTGGTGAATCGCATTCTGACTGGTTGCCTGTCAGAGGCGGAGAATCTGGTGATTTTGTTTTTCGACGTGGTGACGGGCATGCCTTCGCGAAAATCGCACCTGCTTCCCGCCGCGGTGAGCTCGCTGGAGAGCGTGACCGCCTCATTTGGCTCAAAGGTCGAGGTGTGGCTTGCCCCGAGGTGATCAACTGGCAGGAGGAACAGGAGGGTGCATGCTTGGTGATAACGGCAATTCCGGGAGTACCGGCGGCTGATCTGTCTGGAGCGGATTTGCTCAAAGCGTGGCCGTCAATGGGGCAGCAACTTGGCGCTGTTCACAGCCTATCGGTTGATCAATGTCCGTTTGAGCGCAGGCTGTCGCGAATGTTCGGACGCGCCGTTGATGTGGTGTCCCGCAATGCCGTCAATCCCGACTTCTTACCGGACGAGGACAAGAGTACGCCGCAGCTCGATCTTTTGGCTCGTGTCGAACGAGAGCTACCGGTGCGGCTCGACCAAGAGCGCACCGATATGGTTGTTTGCCATGGTGATCCCTGCATGCCGAACTTCATGGTGGACCCTAAAACTCTTCAATGCACGGGTCTGATCGACCTTGGGCGGCTCGGAACAGCAGATCGCTATGCCGATTTGGCACTCATGATTGCTAACGCCGAAGAGAACTGGGCAGCGCCAGATGAAGCAGAGCGCGCCTTCGCTGTCCTATTCAATGTATTGGGGATCGAAGCCCCCGACCGCGAACGCCTTGCCTTCTATCTGCGATTGGACCCTCTGACTTGGGGTTGATGTTCATGCCGCCTGTTTTTCCTGCTCATTGGCACGTTTCGCAACCTGTTCTCATTGCGGACACCTTTTCCAGCCTCGTTTGGAAAGTTTCATTGCCAGACGGGACTCCTGCAATCGTCAAGGGATTGAAACCTATAGAAGACATTGCTGATGAACTGCGCGGGGCCGACTATCTGGTATGGCGCAATGGGAGGGGAGCAGTCCGGTTGCTCGGTCGTGAGAACAATCTGATGTTGCTCGAATATGCCGGGGAGCGAATGCTCTCTCACATCGTTGCCGAGCACGGCGACTACCAGGCGACCGAAATTGCAGCGGAACTAATGGCGAAGCTGTATGCCGCATCTGAGGAACCCCTGCCTTCTGCCCTTCTCCCGATCCGGGATCGCTTTGCAGCTTTGTTTCAGCGGGCGCGCGATGATCAAAACGCAGGTTGTCAAACTGACTACGTCCACGCGGCGATTATAGCCGATCAAATGATGAGCAATGCCTCGGAACTGCGTGGGCTACATGGCGATCTGCATCATGAAAACATCATGTTCTCCAGTCGCGGCTGGCTGGTGATAGATCCCGTCGGTCTGGTCGGTGAAGTGGGCTTTGGCGCCGCCAATATGTTCTACGATCCGGCTGACAGAGACGACCTTTGTCTCGATCCTAGACGCATTGCACAGATGGCGGACGCATTCTCTCGTGCGCTGGACGTCGATCCGCGTCGCCTGCTCGACCAGGCGTACGCTTATGGGTGCCTTTCCGCAGCTTGGAACGCGGATGGAGAAGAGGAGCAACGCGATCTAGCTATCGCGGCCGCGATCAAGCAGGTGCGACAGACGTCATACTAGATATCAAGCGACTTCTCCTATCCCCTGGGAACACATCAATCTTACCGGAGAATATCGTTGGCCAAAGCCTTAGCGTAGGATTTCGCCCTCTCCCGCAAACGACCCC
>NZ_STGU01000061.1 GCF_004912135.1 Rhizobium rosettiformans W3 | reverse complement strand
GTCAAAGCCCTGGCCCGTGGCAGTCCCAACTTAGAAAGCTACCTTCATGCGTTTTACAATTAAGTCGAAATTGGCTTGCTCGTACGGGCTTCTGGTCGTCCTAATGGGCGCATGCGCGGGTTTCGGGATGAGCGGCGTCAGCAGCGTGGCGTCAATGCAGGATGCCCTTGTCACCGGCGCGGTACATCAGTCCACCGTCGCGGCGCAGCTCGCAGGCGCGTTTGATGGACTCGGACTTGCAGAAGGGGATCTCCTTCTGGCGACGTCTAAGGAACGCGTCGACGCCGCTCTGGCGACGATTGCGACCGAGCGTAAGGAATTTGAAGCGGCAATGGCCGAGGGGCAAAAATCGGCGCCAGAAGAATATCGTCAGAAATGGCAGGAGATCAGTGATTTCTGGAGTGATTATATTGAGATCAACGATCGCATCCAGGGACTTGTAAGCGCCGGCCGTTTGCCGGAAGCCATTGACGTCAACCAGACTGCAGGCGGCAAGGCATCAGATAAACTTGATGAATTGACGGAATCCCTCGCCGCCATGACTCGCCAATCGATCGAGACAGGCGACGAGGAAGCCGATGCCGCATTCCGGTCAACCTTTGCAACCCTCGCAGTTGTCTCGGTGGTTGGCGTATTGGTGGCATTGGGCGCCGCCTTCTGGATTGCGATAACGATAAGCCGTGGACTACGGACCATCAAGATCGTCGCAGAGGCCGTCGCAATTGGCGACCTCGACCAGCAGGTCGAGGTCCGGACCAATGACGAGATCAAAGATCTGGTCGGTACGATGGAAGTCATGACCGGCAACCTGCGCCAGACAGCAAACATCGCTGGTCAGATTTCAGCAGGCGATCTGACGCTGACACCCGTTCCCCTGTCCGAGAAGGATACACTGGGCAAATCTATGCTGAGCATGGTGATCAACCTGCGAAGCACTGCGCAGATTGCTGATCAGATTGCCAATGGCGATCTGACTGTTACGCCGAAGCCACTTTCCGACAGGGACACCCTGGGTCTCTCTCTGGAAAGCATGGTCGAGCGGCTGCGAGCTGTTGTCAGCGATGCGCTCGCAGCATCCGAGAACGTCTCCGCCGGCAGCCAGCAGCTGTCCTCGGGTTCCGAACAGCTCTCCCAGGGCGCGACGGAACAGGCGTCCTCGGCCGAGGAGGCTTCGGCGTCGATGGAGCAGATGGCGGCCAACATCAAGCAGAACGCCGACAATGCCGCCCAGACGGAAAAGATCGCCCGCCAGTCGGCAACCGATGCCGAGGAAAGCGGCAAGGCCGTCGACAAGGCCGTGACCGCCATGCGCACGATCGCCGAGAAGATCTCGATCGTCCAGGAAATCGCCCGCCAGACCGACCTGCTGGCACTCAACGCAGCCGTCGAAGCGGCCCGTGCCGGCGAACACGGTCGTGGCTTTGCCGTCGTCGCCTCGGAAGTGCGCAAGCTCGCCGAGCGCAGTCAGGCGGCAGCAGCCGAAATTTCGGGCCTGTCGAGCGAAACCGTCTCGGTCGCCACCCAGGCCGGCGAGATGCTGACCCGCCTGGTGCCCGATATCCGCAAGACCGCCGAACTGGTCTCGGAAATCTCGGCGGCCTGCCGCGAGCAGGATATTGGTTCCAGCCAGATCAACGAAGCGATCCAGCAGCTCGACAAGGTCACTCAGCAGAACGCTGGTGCCTCGGAAGAGATGTCCGCCACCTCGGAAGAACTCGCAGCCCAGGCCGAAGAGCTCCAGGCCTCCATCGCCTTCTTCAAGGTGGACACCTCGGGCAAACACGGCAATGCCAACCCGGTCAAGCAGTTGAAGGCGGTCGCAGCCAAGATGGCAAGCCAGGCACCGGCACATCGCCCTGTAGCCAAGGCAAGCGCCGGGACCTCCAAGAGCCAGGGCTTTGCCCTCGACATGAGCATGGGCGGCCCAGACAGCGACGACGCCGATTTCCGGCAGAGTGCGTGAGGTTTGAACTCGGACAGAGCCGCCCTCTGCGGCTCTGTCCAGCCTGAGACATTTATTTGAAATCACGGTATCGCGCGACAGATCGCAAGGTACCAGCCCATCCAGATCTGAA
>NZ_STGU01000060.1 GCF_004912135.1 Rhizobium rosettiformans W3 | reverse complement strand
GACAACAGGTCCACCAGAGATATGTCCATCCCGGTCCTCTCGTACTAGGGACAGATCCTGTCAATATTCCTACACCCACGGCAGATAGGGACCGAACTGTCTCACGACGTTCTGAACCCAGCTCACGTACCGCTTTAATTGGCGAACAGCCAAACCCTTGGGACCTGCTCCAGCCCCAGGATGCGATGAGCCGACATCGAGGTGCCAAACAACCCCGTCGATATGGACTCTTGGGGGTCATCAGCCTGTTATCCCCGGCGTACCTTTTATCCGTTGAGCGATGGCCCTTCCACACGGGACCACCGGATCACTATGACCGACTTTCGTCTCTGCTCGACTTGTCAGTCTCGCAGTCAGGCGGGCTTATGCCATTGCACTCGACGACCGATTTCCGACCGGTCTGAGCCCACCATCGCGCGCCTCCGTTACTCTTTCGGAGGCGACCGCCCCAGTCAAACTACCCACCATACACTGTCCCGGATCCGGATGACGGACCGCGGTTAGACATCCATGACGATAAGGGTGGTATTTCAAGGATGGCTCCACTCAAACTGGCGTCCGAGCTTCAAAGCCTACCACCTATCCTACACATGCCGACACGAATGCCAGTGTAAAGCTATAGTAAAGGTGCACGGGGTCTTTCCGTCTGACCGCAGGAACCCCGCATCTTCACGGGGAATTCAATTTCACTGAGTCTATGTTGGAGACAGCGGGGAAGTCGTTACGCCATTCGTGCAGGTCGGAACTTACCCGACAAGGAATTTCGCTACCTTAGGACCGTTATAGTTACGGCCGCCGTTTACTGGGGCTTCGATTCAAAGCTTGCACCTCTCCTCTTAACCTTCCAGCACCGGGCAGGCGTCAGACCCTATACGTCGTCTTGCGACTTCGCAGAGCCCTGTGTTTTTGATAAACAGTCGCTACCCCCTGGTCTGTGCCACCCCATTACACTTGCGTGCAAAGGGGTCACGCTTCTTCCGAAGTTACGCGTGCAATTTGCCGAGTTCCTTCAACATAGTTCTCTCAAGCGCCTTGGTATACTCTACCTGACCACCTGTGTCGGTTTCGGGTACGGTCTGTACGGTGGAGCTATTTCCTGGAACCGCTTCCTCGCCCATTCAATCCAATAAGAATGAACAAGTTACGCAATCCGTCACTACCACCAGGCCCACGAATATTAACGTGGTTCCCATCGACTACGCATTTCTGCCTCATCTTAGGGGCCGGCTAACCCTGCTCAGATTAACTTTAAGCAGGAACCCTTGGTCTTTCGGCGAGAGGGTCTCTCACCCTCTTTATCGTTACTCATGTCAACATTCGCACTTCCGATACCTCCAGGAGCCCTCACGGGTCTCCCTTCACAGGCTTACGGAACGCTCCGCTACCACGTGCATTGCTGCACATCCTCAGCTTCGGTGCATGGCTTTAGCCCCGTTACATTTTCGGCGCAAAGACCCTTATTTAGACCAGTGAGCTGTTACGCTTTCTTTAAATGATGGCTGCTTCTAAGCCAACATCCTGGTTGTTTTGGGATCCTCACATCCTTTCCCACTTAGCCATGACTTGGGGACCTTAGCTGGAGGTCAGGGTTGTTGCCCTCTTCACGACGGACGTTAGCACCCGCCGTGTGTCTGCCGACTAGTACTCCCAGGTATTCGGAGTTTGGTTAGGATCAGTAAGACGGTGAGTCCCCATAGCCCATCCAGTGCTCTACCCCCTGGGGTATTCGGTCGACGCTCTACCTAAATAGATTTCGCGGAGAACCAGCTATCTCCGAGTTTGATTGGCCTTTCACCCCTAGCCACAAGTCATCCCAATCTATTGCAACAGATGCGGGTTCGGCCCTCCAGTTGGTGTTACCCAACCTTCAGCCTGCTCATGGCTAGATCACTCGGTTTCGGGTCTAATGCAACTAACTGAACGCCCTGTTCAGACTCGCTTTCGCTGCGCCTACACCTACCGGCTTAAGCTTGCTAGTTACACTAAGTCGTTGACCCATTATACAAAAGGTACGCCGTCAGCCTTGCGGCCTCCGACTGCTTGTAGGCATCCGGTTTCAGGTTCTATTTCACTCCCCTTGTCGGGGTGCTTTTCACCTTTCCCTCACGGTACTTGTTCGCTATCGGTCATGCACGAGTACTTAGGCTTGGAGAGTGGTCTCCCCATGTTCAGACAGGATTTCACGTGTCCCGCCTTACTCAAGGACAATG
>NZ_STGU01000059.1 GCF_004912135.1 Rhizobium rosettiformans W3 | reverse complement strand
TGAGAGCGGCGGTGAGAAAGTCGGCCACGGTAGCGGCGGGATAGTCCTGCTGCGCCGGAGTAAAACCCGGCCACCTATTTACCCTTCTGCGACGAATGCAGGAGGGCCTGGGGATCTACACCGTGGAACTTTATCTGAAGGTGCGACTGGCTGTCTCGGAAGGGATGAGCCGGCGTCAGGCTGCAAAGCATTTCAACATATCTCGCGACAGCGTTGCCAAGATGGTGTCGTATTCGACGCCGCCGGGCTATCAGCGTCAATTGCCGATCCGGCGACCCAAGCTGGATGCGTTCGTCTCGACAATCGATCACTGGCTGGATGAGGATGTGAAGGTGCCGCGAAAGCAGCGCCATACGGCCAAGCGGGTGTTCGACCGTCTCCGTGACGAGTGCGGGTTCACCGGCGGCTACACGATCATCAAAGATTATATGCGCGAGCGGGATCAGCGCCGTCAGGAGGTATTCGTGCCGCTGGCGCATCCGCCTGGCCATGGGCAGGCCGACTTCGGTGAAGCGATGGTGGTGATCGCTGGCGTGGAGCGGAAGGCGCACTTCTTCGTGCTCGACCTTCCGCACAGTGACGGTTGCTATGTCCGGGCCTATCCGGCGGCAGTATCGGAGGCATGGGTCGATGGCCACATCCATGCATTTGCGTTCTTCGGTGCCGTGCCGCAATCGATTGTCTACGACAACGATCGCTGCCTTGTAGCGAAGATCCTGCCCGACGGCACGCGTAAGCGGGCAGCGTTGTTCAGCGGCTTCCTGTCCCATTACCTGATCCGGGATCGTTACGGCCGTCCCGGCAAAGGCAACGATAAAGGGAATGTCGAAGGTCTCGTCGGCTATGCCCGGCGTAACTTCATGGTGCCGATCCCGCAGTTTCCAACATGGGAGGCGTTCAACGTCTGGCTGGAAGAGCAATGCCGCAAGCGCCAGCGCGACAAGCTGCGCGGCGAGAGCGAGACGATCGGAGGACGACTGCAGCGGGATCTGGCGGCCATGCGTCCTTTGCCGGCGTCGCCCTTCGACGCCTGCGACCAGGCGAGTGCTATTGTGACGGCTCAGTCACTGGTGCGCTACAAGACCAACGACTACTCCGTGCCGGTCGCATACGGCCATCAGGACGTCTGGGTCAGAGGCTATGTCGACAAAGTGGTGATCGGCTGCCGCGGCGAAATCATTGCCCGCCATCCCCGAAGCTGGGAGCGCGAAGACGTCATCTTCGACCCGGTCCATTACCTGCCGCTGATCGAGCAGAAGATCAATGCGCTGGATCAGGCAGCGCCACTCCAAGGCTGGGACCTGCCGGAGGAGTTCGCCACGCTGCGCCGGCTGATGGAAGGCCGCATGGCAAAGCATGGCCGGCGGGAATACGTGCAGGTTCTGCGCCTGCTGGAAAGCTTCGACCTTGCGGACCTGCATGCGGCCGTGAAGCAGGCCATTCAGCTCGGCGCGATCGGCTTTGATGCAGTCAAGCATCTGATCCTGTGCCGGGTGGAGCGTCGGCCGCCGAGACTGGACCTGTCCATTTACCCCTACCTGCCACGGGCGACGGTCGAGAAGACCTCGGCAAAGGCGTACATGGGCCTTCTGTCGTCTGATGCGGGAGAAGCGGCATGAGTACTGAAGCACCAGAGATCCTTCTCGCGCACTATCTCAAGGCCCTGAAGCTGCCGACCTTCCAGCGCGAGTACCAGAAGCTGGCCCGGCTATGCGCCACCGAGGGCGTCGATCATGTCGGATACCTCTTCCGACTTGGCGAGCGGGAGATGATCGAACGCGATCGCCGCAAGGTCGAGCGCCGCATCAAGGCGGCGAAATTCCCCATCGTCAAAAGCCTCGACAGCTTCGACTTCGCCGCCATCCCCAAGCTCAACAAGATGCAGGTGCTGGAACTGGCACGATGCGAATGGATCGAGCGGAGGGAGAATGTCATTGCGCTCGGTCCCAGCGGCACGGGCAAAACACATGTCGCGCTCGGCCTTGGCTTGGCAGCTTGCCAGAAGGGCCTGTCCGTGGGCTTCACCACGGCGGCCGCGCTGGTCAGCGAGATGATGGAGGCGCGTGATGAGCGGCGTCTTCTCCGATTCCAGAAGCAGATGACCGCCCACAAGCTGCTGATCATCGATGAACTGGGCTTCGTGCCGCTGTCCAAGACCGGCGCCGAATTGCTGTTCGAGCTGATCTCGCAACGCTACGAGCGCGGCGCCACTGTGATCACCAGCAATCTCCCGTTTGATGAATGGACGGAAACCCTGGGATCCGAACGTTTGACCGGCGCACTGCTCGATCGCATCACCCACCATGTCAACATCCTCGAGATGAACGGCGACAGCTATCGTCTCGCTCAAAGCCGCGCCCGAAAGACCGGTTGAAACGCTCCTGAAAAAATGCCGCGCCGGCCTGAGACCCCCGCTCGGGCTACGCCCTCCCGGCGGTCTCAGGCCGGCGCCATAGTGGCCGACTTTTGCTCCGCCACGTGGCCGGCTTTTACTCCGCCGTTGACA
>NZ_STGU01000006.1 GCF_004912135.1 Rhizobium rosettiformans W3 | reverse complement strand
ACGATGCTGTGGGTTATCGGTTGCGGCGGGCACAGCTCGCTGTTTTTCAACATTTCAATGAAGCTTTTTCTTCGAAGGGACTTCGGCCGACCGATTTTGCGGTCCTGCTTCTGCTCACCAACAACCAGGGTGCAAAGCAGAGCGAAGTGGCCGAGGCGCTCGGCATTCAGCGGGCGAATTTTGTCGCCATCGTCGACGGGCTGGAAAACAAGGGCTTCATCGAACGGCGCAAATCCGAGACCGACCGGCGTGTCCAGTCGCTCTACATGACGCCGGCGGGAGAGGCCTATCTCGAGGAACTCATGCCGATCTGGGTCGATCATGAGCGTTGGGTCCTGGAGCAACTCGGCGGCATTGCCGAGCGCGACAGCGTCAACCGCTTGCTCAGACGTCTCTACGACTGATCGTCAACGACCGCTTCGCAGGTCGTGGCTGCTGATCGCCTCGTCGACCAGCCCGTTTGCGATCTTCATGCGCAAGGTCGCTGCGTCGCGATAGTCTGCGGCGACGCGATCCGGATGGTTCTCGCGGGCGAAGCGGCGGCGGCGCTCCTGCAGCCGATCGCGGTCGTCCGACAGTTCGATGCCGAGATCCTCGGCAACCTCCTGCGGTGAAAGGCGTCCTGCCCATGCGGGTGGCGGCGGCGGAGCAGGCGGCTCGGGCTCTTCCGATGGCAGGTTTTCGGGCATCAGGAAGAGGTAGGCGTTGAGACGCTGGTCAACCCCAGTTCCAGGGGCTGCTGCAAGGTCCGGCTCCGCCACAAAGCCGGTGCTCAGGCCCTTGATGCGGAATGTCTGTTCTTCGGCTACGGGCTGCTCTTCGGCCTCGTCATCAAGCCTGTCGACGACCGACTGGAAGAGAGACTTTCCAAACAGCATGCGTGTTCGACCTCCGCTGCGGCCGCGCCGCGCCTATAGGGCACAACATCATGCCGGGATGGAGCGGAGCTTGCGGAAAGGCTCCGACCGCGCGCGCCGCTGGAACGGCAGGTCAGCTTTGCGACTGGCTCTGGCTCTGCGAGGGTTCGACCACCAGCGTGACGGTCAGATCCTCGCCGGCAAGGCCGATCCGCATGCCGGAAACGGGGGCTGCGTCGGCATAGCAGAGGCCCGTGGCGATGCGGACATAGCGGGCATCGGGGCAGTGGTTGTTGGCCGGATCGAAACCGACCCAGCCGAGACCGGGAAGGTGAACCTCGGCCCAGGCGTGGGTCGCGACCTGTTCGATGCGGTCGTCCATCAACAGGTAGCCCGAGACGTAGCGGGCGGGCAGGGCGAGCAGGCGGGCGGCGGCGATGAAGGCATGCGCATGGTCCTGGCAGACGCCGCGGCCGGCTTCGAGCGCCTGTTCGGCGGTGGTTTCCGTGCCGGTCGTTCCCGTTTCATAGGCGATCTGGGCGTTGAGCTTGCCCATCAGGTCATGCATCTTCGCCAGCTCGTTGTCGCCGGAGAGGCTGCGCGAAAGCTCACGGATCAGCTTGCCCGGCTTGGTGAGCGGCGTGTCGCGGAGATAGAGCCAGAGCGGCACATAGCCCTGATGCGGCCCGTAAACGCCGGAGCGGTCTTCGGTCTCGACCTCGCCAGAGGCGACGATATGGACACTGTGGCTGTCGCCTTCGGTGGAGACGAGATGGGTCTGGTTGCCGAACTGGTCGTTGAAGCCGGCCTCGACATTGGCGCCGTCGACGGCGATGTTCCACGACAGCACCTTCTGGCCCGGGCCGTCCTGCGGGGTCAGTCGCAGCCGTTGCAGCGAGTATTGGACCGGGTCGTCATAGCGATATTCGGTGGTATGGCTTATCCGCAGACGCATGCGCTCAATCCTGCTCAGCTATAGAACCTGTAACCCTCGGTGATTTCATTGCCCAGCTTGTTGTTGAGCGAGATGAAATTGTCGAGGAACTCGTGCAGCCCCTGATCCATGATCTGATCGATGCTGGTCGTTTTCAGGGTCGCAAGCACGGCATCGGCGGTGTGGTGCGCCGCAAGGCGCTCGCCATATTCCTGGCCGACATAGCCGAGGTTGGAGGTGATCTTTTCGTAGCAATAGGCAAGCGAGCGCGGCATCTGTCCGCTGAGGATCAGAAAATCGGCAATGTTGGCCGCCTTGTATTCTCCGTCATAGACCCAGCGATAGGAGCGATGCGCGGAAACCGAGCGCAGGATCGATTCCCACTGCATGTTGTCGAGCGAGGAGCCGACATGGGTGATCGCCGGCAGAAGCACGTAGTACTTCACATCGAGGATGCGGCTGGTGTTGTCTGCGCGTTCGATGAAGGTGCCGATGCGGGCGAAGTTATAGATCTCGTTGCGCAACATCGAGCCGTGGAAGGCGCCGCGGATCAGGCCGGCGCGGCGCTTCACGGTGTCGATGACCTCAGGCAGATCAGCGGACTTCAGCTTGCGGGCGAGCATCTGCTTCAGCTCGATCCAGCATTCGTTGGTGGCTTCCCAAGTCTCGCGGGTCAACGCCGTGCGCACCATGCGGGCATTGTTGCGGGCGGCGTCGATGCAGGACATGACGCTGGAAGGGTTGGCGGTATCGCGCAGCAAAAAATCGATCGCGTCGGCTGCGGTCACCTTGTCCTGCCGCTCGGCAAAAAGGCTTCTGACATCGGCACTCTGCAGCACCGCATCCCAGTCCTCGTCGGAAGCGCCCGAGCGGGTCAGCGACATGCGAAGCCCGGCGTCGACGAGACGGGCAATGTTTTCGGCTCTTTCGATGTAGCGGAACATCCAGAAGAGGCCGTTGGCGGTTCGTCCGAGCATGACCATGTCAGTCCTCCAGTACCCAGGTGTCCTTGGTGCCGCCGCCCTGGCTTGAATTGACCACGAGCGAACCCTGCTTGAGGGCCACGCGGGTCAGGCCGCCGGGAATGATCTGCACCTTGTCGGAGACGAGGACATAGGGACGTAAGTCGACGTGGCGGGGCGCGATCCCCTTGTTCACGAGGATCGGCACGGTCGAGAGCGACAGCGTCGGCTGGGCGATGTAGTTGTTCGGCCGGGCCTTCAGCTTTTCGGCGAAGGCGGCACGCTCCTTCTTGGAGGCGGTCGGGCCGACCAGCATGCCGTAGCCGCCGGAGCCGTGCACTTCCTTCACGACCAGTTCTTCGAGGTGTTCGAGAACGTATGCCAGGCTGTCTGCCTCAGAGCAGCGCCAGGTCGGCACATTTTCGAGGATCGCTTTGCGGCCGGTGTAGAACTCGACGATCTCGGGCATGTAGGAGTAGATCGCCTTGTCGTCGGAAATGCCGGTGCCCGGGGCGTTCGCAATGGTGATGTTGCCGGCCCGGTAGACATCCATGATGCCGGGAATGCCGAGCGCCGAGTCGGGGCGGAAGGTGAGGGGATCGAGGAAGTCGTCGTCGACGCGGCGGTAGAGCACGTCGATCGCCTCATAGCCGCGCGTGGTGCGCATCTTCACCTTGCCGTCGATGACGCGGAGATCCGAGCCTTCGACCAGCTCGACGCCCATCATGTCGGCGAGGAAGGAATGCTCGTAATAGGCGGAATTATAGATGCCGGGGGTGAGGACTGCGACGCGCGGCTTGCCCTTGCAGCCGGGAGGGGCGAGCGAGGCGAGCGACTGGCGGAGCAGATAGGGATAGTCCTCGACGCGCTGCACCTTGTTCAGCTGGAAGAGCTCCGGGAACATCTGCATCATGGTTTCCCGGTTCTCCAGCATGTAGGAGACGCCGGAGGGCGTGCGGGCATTGTCTTCCAGCACGTAGAACTGGTCTTCACCGGTCCGCACGATGTCTGTGCCGACGATGTGGGTGTAGACCCCGCCCGGCGGACGAAAACCGATCATCTCGGGCAGGAAGGCGACGTTCTTCTCGATCAGCTCGCGGGGAATGCGGCCGGCCTTGATGATTTCCTGCTTGTGGTAGATGTCGTCGAGAAAGGCGTTCAGCGCCAGCACGCGCTGTTCGATGCCCTGGGCGAGCTTGCGCCATTCGCGGCCGGAAATGATGCGCGGAATGATGTCGAAGGGGATCAGTTTTTCGGCACTGTCGGCATGGCCGTAGACGGCAAAGGTGATGCCCGTCTTGCGAAAGATGTTTTCCGCATCTCTCGACTTGGCCAGAAGCCTTGCCGGGTCCTGGCTGGAATACCAATCGAAGTAGTTCTGGTAAGGTCCGCGCGGAGCACCGTCCGCTGTCATCATTTCATCAAATGCCAATGGCGCCATCCCCTTTTTGGTTCATTTGAATACAAGCATTTGGCCAATGCAAGCAGCATCGCAGGTCAAGGGACGAGAATTAGGCACGGCTTCATCTGCCTGGAAAATCGGCATGAGCGCCATTTTTGAGCAATCGGGACGGTGTGATCACTGCATCTCCCGGTTCTACCGGGTGGTGAATCCCTGCCGCTGAACCGCAGCTTTTGCGTGACATGAATTTCTGCCGCTTAATTAGGCATCTGTTTCAGAATGTTTTTTGTGTCCGAACCTGATGTGAGCGAAATTCAACGGGCTTTGCAGGAAAACTCTTTTGACCGCGGCCGGGGTCGGCATTATCGAAGCGGACAGCCGGCGGCTTGCGATCCGGTCCTGGAAAGACGAACCGACTCATGACACTCGCCCGCATCGCCCCCGTCCTCTTCGTGTTGCTGTGGTCGACGGGATGGGTCTCAGCCAAATACGCGACGTTCTTTGCCGATCCTCTGACGTTCCTCGTGGTTCGCTACGGCACGGCGGTCGTGTTGTTCTACATCGTCTGTCGTGTCGGAGGCGTCTCCTGGCCGAAGGATCGGGCCGGATGGCTGCATGCCATCGTCTCGGGCATGTTCCTGCACGGGCTTTATCTCGGCATGGTCTGGTGGGCGATCGGGCAGGGGGTGCCGGCGGCGCTGTCAGGGATCATAGCGGGCCTGCAGCCGCTGATGACCGGGGTCGCCGCCGCCTATCTGATCGGCGAGGACCTCAGCGCCAGTCAGCGGCTTGGCCTGGTGATCGGCTTCCTCGGGGTTGGTATCGCGGTCCTGCCTAAGGTGCTGGTCATCGATGCTTCCACGATCCCGGCCTATGCCGTGGCGGTCAACGTTTTGGCCATGGCCTGCGTGACGGCCGGCACGATCTACCAGAAGCGGCTGGTCAAGGAGGGCGATCTGCGCGCCGTGGCAACGCTGCAATATGTCGGCGCCCTGATCGTCACGGTTCCGGCGGCCGTTGCGCTCGAAAACTTGCATGTCGACTGGAGCCTCGGTTTCTTCGCGACGCTTGCCTGGTCTGTCATTGGGATCTCGATGGGCGCGATCGCGCTGCTTCTCTATCTGATCCGCCACGGCGACGTGTCGAAGGCGGCCTCGCTCATTTATCTCGTTCCGCCGATGGCGGCTCTCGAAGCCGCCATCGCCTTCGGGGAAGAGTTGACAGTGCCGATGATGGTCGGGACCTGCGTGGTCATGGTCGGCGTTTACCTGACCAATCGCAAGACAGTATCGGCGCCAGAGTGAGCGGCCGGCCGCGCAGGCCATGAAAAATGGCGCGGTGGGTGCCGCGCCATTTCAAAATTCTAGAGCTTATCGAGCCACGACTTAGGCCTGGCGACGACGACCGCCGGCGGTGCCGGAACGGGCCGGACGGCCCTGGCCGTTGCCCCCGGGATTGCCACCCGGACGGCCCTGGCCACCATTGGCGTTGCGGTTCTGTCCGCCGCCATTGCCACCCTTGCGATGACCGGTCTTGGCCGGACGACCATCGGCCTTGGGAGCGCCTTCGGCCTTGCCACGACCCTTGCTCTGGCCCTGGTGATTCCGGTTGTTGCCGCCGCCACCACCGCCGCCGCGACGCTGCGGACGGGCCGGGCGTGCGAGGTTTGCCGGCGGTTCGCCCGAGGCGACCGGGATCTCGATGCCCATCAGCTTTTCGACGTCGCGCAGCAGACGACCTTCGTCCGGACCGCAGAATGCGATTGCGATGCCTTCGCGACCGGCACGGGCCGTACGGCCGATGCGGTGCACGTATGCGTCCGGCACTTCCGGCAGGTCGTAGTTGAAGACGTGAGAGACGGCCGGGATGTCGATCCCGCGGGCGGCAACGTCGGTGGCGATCAGCGTCTTGATCTCGCCGTCACGGAAGCCCTTCAGAGCGCGCTCGCGCTGGCCCTGGCTCTTGTTGCCGTGGATCGAGGCGACCGAGTAGCCGGTGGCGTCCAGGTGCTTCATCAGCTTTTCCGCGCCATGCTTGGTGCGCAGGAAGACGATGGAGCGGCCATCCGGATTGTCGTTGAGGATCTTCTTGAGCATTTCCGTCTTGGCGTTCTGGCCGGCAACGAAATGCACGTGCTGTTCGACCTTGTCCGCAGCCTTGCCCGGAGGCGAGACGGCGATCTTCAGCGGGTCGGTCAGGAAGCTTGCGGCGAGATCGGCGATCGACGGCGGCATGGTGGCCGAGAACAGAAGCGTCTGGCGCTTCGGCGGGACCATCTTGGAGATCTTGCGCAGGTCATGGATGAAGCCGAGATCCAGCATCTGGTCGGCTTCGTCGAGAACGAGGTAACGGACGGCGCGCAGCGAAATCGCGTTGCGGGCGATCAGGTCGAGCAGACGGCCAGGCGTTGCGACGAGAATGTCGGTGCCCTTTTCGAGCTGCAGCTGCTGCTTGCCGATCGATGCACCGCCGACGACCTGGTTGATCTTCAGCGGCAGGCGGCGCAGGTAGCTGCGCAGGTTGTCGCCGATCTGGTTTACCAGTTCGCGGGTCGGGGCGAGAATGAGGGCGCGGGTGGTGCGGTTGTCGGGGCGCTTCTCGTCCTTGAGAAGCATCTCGATCATCGGCAGGCCAAAAGCGGCCGTCTTGCCGGTGCCGGTCTGAGCGAGGCCAATCAGGTCGCGGCCTGCGAGGACGACGGGGATACCCTTCTCCTGGATCGGAGTGGGCGTCGAGAAGCCGAGCGTCGTCAGCGTCGCGACGATATTCTTGGAGAGGCCAAGATCATCGAAAGTTGTCAAAGTCATACCTTTCGGGGCGCCAAATGCACGACCCCGGAACGCGGTCTTCGCGATCCGGTTGGCATTGGCGTCAAGAACCCCGCGTGATTTGGGAACTTGTAAGTTGGAAAAAGCTTCCAGCGCAGCGGCGGAGTGTCTGCCAGTCATGTCATGCGCTTGTCCTTCGTCGCGTCTCAGATGTCGCTGGGCTCGCTCACGCGGCGGCCGGAAGGTGAAAGCTGACCTGCAAATGGGCTTATTTGGCCGAGAAGTCAAGGAAATGTTTGCAGTGCAGCGTGAAAGGTGCCGGCCCATGCTCAGCTGTCGACCGTCAGCAGCACCGAAATCATGCATCCTTCGGCAATGCCTTCCCGCCTGCGCAGTTCCGCCTTCAGCGGCAGAAGGTAGGTCGCGCGTTTCCTGTCCGGGAAAAGAGAGGTTTTGACGGCACTGGCGCCAATCTGCACCTGAACGGCAATGGCGCCCAATGCATTGGGGTGACCGAAGAAGCGGGCTCTCGCCGCCGCCTCTTCGTCCAGAAAAACGGCGTGCCATCCACCGGGGCCGTCGAACTTCACGACCTCTGCCTCGAAACGGATGGGCTGTCCGCTCCCGCTCATCCCTTGTCACCTTGGGGCATGTTGAGGTGGAAATCGCAGATGGCGACCCGTCTGCCGTTCAGCATGACCTCCAGCGCATGCCTTCCCGGATGATAAACCCGCGTCGTGATCGGCCGAAAGGCATGGCGCCTGGCGATGGTCACGCTGTCGCCCGCCGCGATCGTCAGGCTCTTGCCCTTGAACACCTTGGGGGAGAGCGAGCCGTCCTTCTTCTGATGGTGGATGGCATAGTCGACCAGCACTGTCCTCGTTGCCGCGCCGGTGTTGGAGAGCCGGATCTCGAAGGTCAGTTCTCCGGGGAAATCGATCCGGTCAGACGCAAGCGTGAGGGTGGCCTCGACGTCGGTGAGCGCGGCGAAGCCGAAATTGGCGAGCGCCTTGCCGTGTCCCTTCTTGATCAGCGTGCGCGAGGCGTGTTTGAGAAGCCAGAGCCTCTCCTTCGAGGCGCCTTTCGCGTGGCGCTCGACGAAATCGGCGACGAGATCCGGATGGTCCTTGGCGATGTCGTTCAAGCTGTTGGCGACCGAGCGGCGGACATAATCCTCGGGGTCGTCAAGGAGGGCCTCCAGAATCGGCAGGATCGGTGTGGGGTCCGCGACGAGCTGGGGCAGGCGCATGGCCCAGGGAAGGCGGGGGCGGGTGCCTTCACTCGCAAGGCGGCGGACGTGGTGGTTCGGGTCGAGCACCCAGTTCGAGATCATCGCGAGTGCCGCGTCCTGCTCCTCGGCAATGAAGGGCCGGATGCCGAATTCTGCGGTGAAATGCGGCGTCAGCGACTTCAGAAGATCGAGTGCGGTCGCCAGATGCCCGCGGCCATGGCGGGCAATGTACTGGTTGAAGGAGAGGAGAGCCCAGCCGCTCAGTCCTGGCACTTCGCGCGCCGGCAGACAGTCGTCCAGGATCCTTGCGGCGGTCTCGAAGTCGCCCGGCAGATGTCGGTGCAGCGCATCCGCGATACATTGCCCGCGCTGCATGAGTTCGAGGCTGTCGATCACCGGAAGGGTATCGGTTAGGAAGGCAGCGTGGTCGAAGGGGCCCCAAGCCCGCGCTACGGCGTCTGCCGTGTCGCGGGCGGTGTGTGGGCCGATCAGGTGTTTCAGCGGCTCGGCCATGATGTCAGATCGTGTCCGTCGTTGAAAAATGCTGCATCAGGGTAACACCGGTGATCGCTGCCATGTAAGGGGCGAAGGCGGGATCCGCCTGCACCTTGGCAGCGGCGGCATCGGCGCTTTCCTTGTCGCTCCATTCGACGAGATCGGCGATCAGGTCGCGCTGGTCGAGCGAGTTCAGCGCCTTCCAGCTGACGAAGCCGGGATAGGTCTTAACGGCGGCCATCGCTGCACGGCGGGCCTCTTCGGCGGCAGGTCTGTCTGCCACGCTGCAGACGGCGAGTTCGAGAACGGTGGTGGTGGTCATGTGGCTCTCCCGGTGTTGATGACGGCTTGACCTAACACGACCCAACTGACAACCTTCTGGCCATAGTCTTTGCCGGAGGTATCGCATGCGCCCTGCCGACCGTCTTTTCCGGATCATCCAGCTGATGCGCGCGACCGGCCGCGCCATGACCGCCGCCGAGATCGCCGAGAAGATGGAGGTGGCACCCCGCACCATCTACCGCGACATGGACCATCTCATTGCCTCCGGCGCGCCGATCGAAGGCGAGCGCGGCGTCGGCTACATGCTGCGCGAGGCCTTCGATGCCCCGCCGCTGACCTTCACGTTCGAGCAACTGGAGGCGCTCGCCTTCGGGCTTCGGGCAGTCGAGATGCTGGGTGATCCCAGACTCGGCCAGGCGGCGCGCGAGGCGAAGGAGAAGATGCTGGGCATGCTGCCGGCTGACCACGCGGAGCGGCTTGTTTCAGCCCCTATCCATGCCTTCCGTTCGTCTGCCCAGCCGATGGTGCCGGATTGTCTCGGCGATGTCCGCTCGGCACTGTCGGTCAAGCGCAAGGTCTGGATCGCCTATCACTCGCTTCCGGGCGAGCGCAGCCAGCGCGTCGTCTGGCCGCTGGGCTTGGCCGCCTTCGGCGCGATCTGGGTGATGACCGCCTGGTGCGAGATGCGCCAGGGTTTTCGCGATTTCCGTCTCGATCGCGTCGAGGACTGGAAGGTGATACAGGATCGGTTCGAGCCTCAGCCGCATCAGACCTATCAGGCGTATCTGAAGCAGCTCAGCTGAGTTTTTTTGCTGCGCAGCAAAATTCTTTTTATGCGGGCCTCCTAATTTCCCTAAAAATTAAGGGGTTCGAACCGATAGGTGGAGGTACGAAAGCAACTTCTGAAAGACGCCTATGAAAAATCTGAGAGTTTCCCGCAAGCTGGCCCTGGCTTTCGCCTCGGTGCTGTTCGTTGTTATCGCCTTCTGTTCCGTTGCATTTGTGTCCATGCAGCGGATCCACGAAGCCACGATTGCCAATCAGCAGACGCAGTCGGTGCTTAAACTGTCTGGTCAGATCCTCGCGACGCTTGTTGAACATCAGAACGCCATGCGCGGCTTTGTCGCGAGCCTGAACGATGAATTTATTGAGCGAATGGCCAAGTACGGCGACGCCGTTCCGCCCTTGATGGCGCAGCTCGAACAGAAGCTCGAAAAGTCCGATGCGGACGCCTATCTGCCGCCTGTCCGTCAAGCGATTCAGACATTCTATTCGCAGCTCGATGCGACCGTCGCCAGTGCGCGTGATCCCGCGAAGATCGAGGAAACGCGGAGCAATATCGCAACGACGGCACGGCTGAGTGATATCCGTAAGGCGCTTACTGCGCTCGACGAGGCAAATCAGAAACTTGCCGATAAGCGAACTGCATCTCTAAACGCCGCCTTCCAGACAGGGACTATGACCCTCATCGTCGGTGGGATCATGGCCGCCCTCATTGCGGTTGCCATGGGTATCCTGCTGACACGCAGCCTTGCGGCGCCCCTCAGAGGCATGACCTTGGCTATGCGAAAGCTGGCGGAAGGGGACACGTCCATCGACATTCCGGCTATGGAGCGTCGTGACGAACTTGGCTCGATGGCCGGCGCTGTCGAAGTGTTCCGGGCAAATGCGATTGCTGCGGTGAAGTTGGAGGCTGATGCGAAGCTGCAGCAATCGACGACGGAGGCCGAAAGGGCTGCTCGTGCGAAACTCGACGAAGCTCGTTCCGAAGCGATGACGCAGGCAACCGCAACGCTTGCCGGTGGCTTGGCAGAACTTGCAAAGGGTAATCTCACAATTCGCCTCGGACAGCCGTTTGCCGAGGAGTTCGAAACCCTCCGGAATGACTTCAACGAAGCTGTCGCCCAACTTGCCGAAACGCTCTCGGCCGTCGCGCATGCCACGACGTCGATCGACAACGGCTGCCGTGAGATCAGCGGCAGCACGGATGATCTCTCGCGTCGTACCGAACAGCAGGCTGCCTCTCTTGAAGAAACGGCGGCAGCACTGGACGAAATCACCGTCAACGTTCGACACGCCTCGAACCGCGTCGATGAGGCCCGTGCCGCAGCATCGGATGCTGCGCACAGTGCCGAGACTTCCGGCACCGTCGTCGCGAGCGCAGTTGCGGCCATGGGCCGTATCGAGCAGTCATCCCAGTCGATTTCCAACATCATCGGCGTGATCGACGAAATCGCATTTCAGACCAATCTGCTTGCGCTCAATGCTGGCGTGGAAGCCGCGCGTGCCGGGGAAGCGGGCAAGGGCTTTGCGGTCGTCGCCCAGGAGGTCCGTGAACTCGCACAGCGGTCGGCCCAGGCTGCAAAGGAGATCAAGGACCTCATCAGGGTCTCGACCGAAGAAGTCGCAAACGGCGTAAAGCTGGTGAGTGACACCGGCGCTGCGCTGAAGACGATCGAAAGCTTCATTACGACGGTAAATGTCCAGATGAACGCAATCGCCACGGCGGCGAAAGAGCAGGCGACTGGGCTTGCCGAAGTCAACACCGCGGTCAATCAAATGGATCAGTTCACCCAGCAGAACGCGGCGATGGTCGAAGAGACGAATGCGGCAAGTGCGGGACTTGCAACTGAAAGCACGCGCCTTCGGCAATTGGTCCAGCGTTTCGAGATCAGCGCTGCGAAAGCCGCTGGTCAGGCAGAGAGAGGCTATGCGGCTGCCATGCGCCGATCGGCATAAGGCGCGGTACTGTCCGCAAGCCTTTTCAAAGCCGTAAAACTCAAACGCCTCGACTTTACGGGTCGAGGCGTTTTGCTTTCTCGCTCGAATCTGCTTCGATGGGCCGGATCCGGCGCCTCAAAAATCCGTCGCAACCCCGCCTTCGGCCTTGCGTTTGGCGACGAAGGCGTCGAGTTCTTCCTCGACAGCGGGATCGATTGCCGGACGCTCGTAGGTGGCGAGCTTCTCCTTGAAGATCCGGTTGGCGTGGTCGTAAGTGGTCGGGCGGCCGGCTTCGGTCCAGGTCTCGAAATTGCGCCAGTCGGAGAGGATCGGCGAATAGAAGGCACTCTCGTAACGGGCGAGGGTATGGGCGGTGCCGAAGAAGTGGCCGCCGGGGCCGACTTCGCGGACCGCATCGAGCGCCAGCGCGTCCTGGCTGACATCGAGGGGGGTGAGGAATTCTGCCACCATCTGCAGCATGTCGACGTCTAGGATGAACTTCTCGAAGGACGCCGTCAGGCCGCCTTCGGTCCAGCCGGCCGAATGCATGATGAAATTGCCGCCGCCTTGCGTCAGGGCCCAGAGAGAGAAGACGCTCTCGTAGGCCGCCTGGGCATCGAGCGTGTTGGCGGCATTGGTGTTGGAGGTGCGGTAGGGGATGCCGTAGCGGCGGGCGAGTTGGCCACCGACGATGACCGCCTTCATGTATTCGGGCGTGCCGAAGGCCGGAGCGCCGCTCTTCATGTCGACATTCGAAGTGAAGCCGCCATAGACGGCCGGGGCGCCGCGTTTGACCATCTGGGTGAAGGCGATGCCGCAGAGGGCTTCGGCATTCTGCTGGACGACGGCGCCGGCGATGGTGACGGGCGCCATGGCGCCGGCCAGCGTGAAGGGCGTCATCACGACGACCTGGCCGCGCGAGGACATTTCGATGATGCCCTGCAGCATCGGGCCGTCGAGGCGGAGCGGCGAGGACGAATTGATGATGGTGAAGAGCGAAGGCTCGATCTCCATCTGCTCCATGGAGATGCCACGGCCGATGCGGGCGATCTCGATCGCATCGAGATTGCGCTGCTTGCCGAGCGAGTAGCAGTGGAAGACCTTGTCGGTCAGCTTCACCATGTCGGAGAGGCAGTCGAGGTGGCGCACTGAGGCATGAATGTCGATCGGCTCAACCGGATAACCGCCGGTCGTGTGGATCACGTCATAGCACTGGGCAAGCTTCACCAGCTTGCGGAAGTCTTCCTGGTTGCCGGCGCGGCGGCCGCCTTCGCGGTCGGCGACGAAGGGGGCGGAGGCGATCTGGGCGAAGACCAGGTTGTTGCCGCCCATCTTGACGTTGCGCTCGGGATTGCGGGCGAACATCTGGAACTCGCGCGGAGCGGACGCGATCATGTCCATGATCAGGTGGCGATCGAAGCGGACGCGATCGGAGCCTTCTGTCACCTCTGCGCCATGCGCCTTCATGATGGCGCGGGCCTCCGGCAGCATGATGTCCATGCCGATTTCTTCGAGGATGGTCAGTGACGCATCGTGAATGGCGTCGAGTGCTTCCGGATCGAGCAGCTCGGTCTTGGCGAGGCGATTGACGAGGTTGCGATACTTGCCCGCAGCACCTGCGCGGCTGCGCTCGCCGCCGCGGCCGCCGGTGCGTCTGCGGCGTTCGCCACCGGCCGACGGGGTTTCAGTCTCGGACAAGGCGGAGATGCTAATGTCGCTCATGGTCGATCCATTGTGTCAAATTCGACATCAAGTCTCGCAGGTTCGGGCCGCAAAAGGCATTGCCGTTTGCGACGAAAAACCGGCTCATCTGGAACAGTGGCATGGTCAGCTGTTTGTCGCGAGGCAGAAGGTCTATCTGTATTCGCTTTTTAAGTATCAGATTGTTCTCTGCTTACTCGCTGTTTACCAAAACAAGTCATTGATCTCATGGTGAACAGAGATTTGACCCGGGGAAGCGCCTTGCTCGAGCTAGTCCGCGACAAGATTGCCGCGCTTGACCTGCCTGCGTATGTCAAGGACAGCGAACTGCGCTATGTCGCGGTCAATGCTGCTTTCGCGCTGCTTCACAATCTCGCGCCTGAAAGCTTTATCGGCCGCAGCGATCGGGAAATCCTCGGCGCCAATCTCGATGACCATCGGGATGACCGCGAGCGGCGCGTGCTCGTCTTCGGCGAAGAGGAAGAATTGCATCTGCGGCCGGAGCCGTCTGGGCCCGCGCGCATCCTGCATATCGAGCGCTTCTTCGACGATGACGACCGGATTTATCTCTTTGGTTTCATGGAAGAACGTTCGTCGGCGCCTGTAAACGCGGGTGCCGCTTCCGAGACGCTTCCGTCGACTGCTGTCTTTCAGGCTGTGCTCGAACAATATCCCATCGCCACCTATTTCCGCGGGGAAGACCACCGGCTGCTGTTTGCCAATCGTGCCTATGCCGAAATCGTCGGCCGGCCGATCGAAGAACTGGTCGGGCTGACCGAGCAGGAGATGTTTCCGGAGCTGGGGCAGGCCTATTTCGAAGGCAACAGCCATGTGCTCGCAACGGGCATAACCGAGGAAGTTCAGGATACCTTCATCCAGGCGGACGGAACGCGGGTTCCTGTGCTGACCCGAACCGGCGCGGTGACGGGTCCGGATGGAGCGCGCTACATCGTCGGGTCCATCACCGACCTTTCTCCGCTGCGGGAGGAACAGAGGAAGCTGGAAGCGGTGCGGCAGGAGTCGGAAGCGCTCCAGGCGCACCTGCACAGCCTGATGGGCTCGCTTCCAGTCGGGATCATCGTGCTCGACCCGGATCTCAGGATCTCGTTCGCCAATCCGGCGGCCGTGGAGATGACCGAGTTCGACCCGCCCCTGTCGCTGATCGGCATGGGATATCGGGAGTTCCTGCTGCGGACCATGGGACGCAGCGGTACCGGCGTTTCGCGCGAAGAGCTTGATGAGCGTGTGGATTATCGCATCAAGCAAGTGGTGAGCCTTGAGGAGGGCCCGCTGATCGACGTGAAGACACCGTCGGGCCGGGCGCTGGCCGGCGGCAGCCGTCGGCTGGATGGCGGTCGGATCCTGCTCACCTATTCGGATGTCTCGGATGTCATCCAGCGCGAGGAAGAAACGCTCCTTTATCGCGCAGCACTCGAGCAGATGCCGGTGCCGGTGTTCATTCGCGATCCCGATCGCCGGATGATCTACGTGAACAAGGCCTATGAAGACCTGCATGGCCAGCGCCGGGAAGACATTTACGGGCTGACAGAGGAAGAGCTATGGCCCGAGCATGGCAAGATCATGAAGGAAGAGAACCTTCGCATCTTTGCCACCGGTGAGATGATCGAGAAGAACAGGGAAGTTGTCGTTCGTGACGGCGAGGAGATCTCGGTCATTACGCGCCTGAGCCGGATCACCACCGCGCAGAAGAAGCATTATCTCGTCGGCTCGGTCAACGACATCTCCATGCTCAAGAAGGGGCAAGAAGCGCTGATGGCGGCTCAGGCCCGGGCCGAGTCGCTTTATGCCGACATCGTGTCGATGCTGCAGGTGATGCCGGTCGGCGTTGTGATCATCGATTCCGACTACGTGGTGGAGTTCGCCAACGAGAAGTGCCGCGAAATCTGGCGTTGGCCGGCCGACATCAAGCTGAGTGGCTCGAGTTTCCGCTCCTATTGCGAACAGAATTACAAGCTCGGCTATGCCTGGCCGGGTGTGGATTTCGAAGAGGGGTACCGCGCCCGGATCGCGCAGTTCGATGCGCTCGAAGGCTCGCATGTGACCGAGCTTGCTTACGACGATGGCAAGTTCGTGCTGGCGACCATCACGCGCCTGCACGACCGCAAGATCCTGCTCACCTATTCCGATCTGACCGAGATGCGGGCGCGGGAACGGGAGATCGACCAGGCCCAGCAGCAGCTGGAGCGGCTCGGCAGATTCGTTCAGGAATCCATGCGGATGATGACACAGGGCCTGATGATGATCGAGCAGGGGCGAATTGCTGAGGTCAATCCGTCCTTCTCGCACATCCTTGGCCTTCCCGACGACCTCATCGCGCCCGGCGCAAGCTGGCGGCCGATTTTCGAATACTGCGCGGCGCGTGGCGATTTCGGTGCGGAAGCCTCGAGCATCCTTCAGCAGTGGCAATCGGCCTTGCACAGCGCGAACGCCGTTTCCACGAGTTTCCTCGCCAATGGCAAGACCTGGGTCAAGCTGGAGGCGACTTTCGGGCGTGAGCGCAGCTGCGTGGTCGTGCTTACCGACTTTACCGAGCTGAAGGCGCGAGAAGCAGAGCTCGAGGTGCTGCTGGCCCGCAGCGAAGCCGCCGACAAGGCAAAGTCCGACTTCCTTGCCAATATGAGCCATGAAATTCGCACACCGATGAACGGTGTGCTCGGCATGGCGGAACTCCTGTCCAAATCCGAACTCGACAGCCGGCAGAAGACCTTTGTCGACATCATGGTGAAATCGGGCAATGCGCTGCTCACCATCATCAACGACATCCTCGACTTCTCAAAGATCGATGCCGGCCAGCTGAAGCTGCGTAAGTCGCCCTTCGATCCGGTCGAGGCGATTGAAGATGTCGCCACGCTCCTGTCGGCCGCGGCTGCGGAGAAGGATATCGAGCTCGTTGTCTCTGGCGACCAGAAGGTCAACCACACCTTCATGGGCGATCCCGGCCGTTTCCGGCAGATTGTGACGAACCTGCTCGGCAATGCGATCAAGTTCACCGAGAAGGGCCATGTGCATCTCGAGGTTTCGGCCGAGCCGCAGGCGGACGGCCAGGCGGTCCTGAAGCTCCGCATCGAAGACACCGGCATTGGGATCCCCGAGGAGATGCAGGCGAAGATCTTCGAGAAGTTCTCGCAGGTCGACACCTCCTCGACACGCCGCCACGAGGGGACGGGCCTCGGGCTTGCGATCACCGCAGGGCTGGTCAGGCTCTTCGGCGGCAAGCTTCATGTCGAATCGGAAGTCGGGCGGGGCTCTGCCTTCACCGTCGAATTGCCGCTCGCCATCGTCGCGGAGCGGCGCCGGCAGAAAGAATTGCCGGCGACCGTCAAGGATGCGCGGGTTCTCGTCATTGACGATAACGCTGTCAATCGGCGCATCATTACTGAACAATTGCAGATGTGGGGCTTCGACGGCCTTGCCGTTCCGGACGGAGAAACCGGCCTGCAGATCCTCAGCGCAGCCCATAGGGAAGGGCTTGCGATCGACGTGGTCGTGATCGACTACCAGATGCCCGACATGAACGGCATCGATGTCGCAAAGGCGATCCGCAGCGACAGCCGATTCGACGATATTTCCCTCGTCTTCCTCACCTCGATGGATATGGTGGGGGATGACCGTCTCTTCGAGAGCCTGAAGATCCAGGCGCATCTGATGAAGCCTGCCCGCGCGAATGTCCTGCGCGGCGCGATCATCGATGTGGTCCGGACCGCACGCGTCCATGGGGTGAACGGACCTCGCTTGCGTCAGATGGCCACACCGGCTCCGCTTGCGCCACGCGCGCCCCTGCCGGTCGAGCCGAGGCCAGCACCGGTCGCTCCACGCGATGACAGCGCGCTTCGGGTGCTGATCGCAGAGGACAATCCGGTCAACCAGATCGTTTTCCGGCAGATCCTGACCGGCAGTGGCATTGCCTATCGCATCGTCGGCAATGGCGAGGAGGCGGTGGAGGCCTGGCGCAGCGAACCGCCGGATCTGATCCTCATGGATGTTTCGATGCCGGTGATGAACGGCCATCAGGCAACCGGCGTCATCCGCAGCGAAGAAGGTCTCGGGCCGGGCGACCGCATCCCGATCATCGGGGTCACGGCCCATGCGCTCGACAGCGACCGGGAGGCTTGCCTCGCCGCCGGCATGGACGACTATCTCTCCAAGCCGATTTCGCCGGAGCTCTTGATGCGCAAGATCGAGCAGTGGAGCGGCCGGCCGATCCTGGCCGCCGCCGGGTCCGAGGGCTGATCAGGCCGCCTGCCTGACCCCGCACAGCATTTCCCGCTTGCCGGCGAAGCCCACACGTCTTTCCACGGCATAACCCGCGGCAATCAGGTTGCGGCGGACGAAGCCTGCGGCGGCGTAGGTCGCGAACGTGCCGCCCTCGACCGTCGTGTCATGAACCCTCTGCATTAGTTCCGCCGACCACATGGCGCTGTTGCGAGACGGCGCGAAGCCATCGAGATACCAGGCGTCGAAGCGGAGGTCGCTTGCCGTCAGGTTCTCGAAGGCGTCTCCGCAGACGACGGAAAGCCGGGTCTGACCGTCGAGTTCAATCGTCACTACGCCTGCAGGCGATGACGGCCAGAGCGCGACCAGGGCCTTGCGCTCGGCATCGATTTCCGGCCAGCGGGACAGTGCCCGGTCGATTTCGGCAGCCTGCATGGGGAAGAGCTCGAAGGAGACGAAATGCAGGTAAGCACCCGCCTGACGATGCTCCTTCCACTGGCGCCAGGTTTCACAGGCGTTGAGGCCGGTGCCGAAGCCGAGTTCTCCAATGGTGAACTGCTCGGCCTCACGCCAGCGCTCTGGCAAACCGTTACCGGCAAGGAAAACGTGGCCGCATTCCAGCCGCCCATCGGTCTGGCAATAAAAATGGTCGCCAAAGGCGGTCGAAAAGGGCATATCGCCGTCATGCCAGGTGAGCGGTGCAGTGTCGGGATTGTCCGGCGTGGAATTCGAATGGGTCATGGCCATGTCCGATAAGACGGCTGCGGTGTCAGGTCAATTGCGGGCAGAACTCGTGATCGTTGGCGGCGGCATCATGGGCCTCTGGGCTGCGCTGAAAGCAGACCGGCGCGGCATCGACACCATTCTCATCGACGGGGCCGGCATCGCCAGCGGTGCCAGCGGCGGCCTGCTCGGCGCGCTGATGGCGCATATGCCGGACCGCTGGAACGAGAAGAAGCAGTTGCAATTCGAGGGGCTGCTCACGCTGGAGGCCGAGATCGCTGCCGTCGAGGCCGAGAGCGGGCTCTCCACCGGCTATCGCCGATGCGGCCGGCTCATCCCTTTGCCGAAACCGCATCTGCGGCCGCTGGCGGAACGCCATTCGGATGAGGCTCAGACGAATTGGGACCAGTCCGGCCGCCGCTTCGACTGGTCCGTGACGGATGAGAGCCCTTTCACCGACTGGCCGTCACGACAGTTTTCCGAGGCGGGTATCGTCCTCGACAGTTTTGCCGGGCGGGTTTCGCCGCGCGGCTTGATGGCAAGCATCAGGCAGTTGTTGGCCCGATCACGGCATGTGCGTGTCATTGAAGGCCAGGCCGTCCGATCAATCGATGCGGCTGCCAGGAGTGTGGCCTTGGAAGACGGGTCGGCCATCGGATTCGGTGATCTCCTGGTCGCGGCCGGTGTCGGCTCCTTTCCTCTGCTCGAGATGGTGGGGCCAGAGCTCGGGAAATCGCTCGGTCGGGGCGTGAAAGGGCAGGCGGCGCTGCTGAAGGCCGATCTGCCAGATGATCTGCCGCTTCTTTATCTCGATGGCCTCTATGTCGTCCCGCATGAGGGCGGACGTGTGGCGATCGGCAGCACCAGCGAGAACCGGTATGACGATCCCTTTTCGACCGATACGCAGCTCGACGCCTTGATCGCCGAGGCGCGCGAGCTGGCTCCGGTTCTGCGAGAGGCCGAGGTCTTGGAGCGCTGGGCGGGGCTGCGGCCCAAGGCCATCGATCGTGATCCCATGGTCGGGCCGCATCCCGACCACCCGCATGTGCATGCGCTGACGGGCGGGTTCAAGGTGAGCTTCGGCATCGCGCATCTCCTGGCCGATGCAGTGCTTGATTCGATTGCGGGTAAACGTCTCGCGCTTCCTCACAGCTTCAGCCTCACGCATCACGTTTCGGTGGCTGCTCGTCGTGCAAATGATGAGGAAATTGCCGAAATACCCTGAAATGCTAGGGTTCTGCGGGCGTCTGCGCAGGAAATTAGCGCAGGCCGCTTCGTGATACTGTCATGCAAATCACCTATCCACCGGCTTGTAACGGCAACTGCTAAAGTTCCGACCCGAGCCAGTGCGAGGTGCTCGACATGCGCTATGCCATCTGCTTTACGCCGCCTGCCCGTGAACCGCTCGCCGATGCAGCGGCGCGCTGGCTTGGTCGCAACGTTTTTTCGGGTGAGGCGGAGGAGCATCCGGGTCTCAAGGGCATCGGTGTGCACGAGATCGCCTTCCACACGGCGCTGCCCCGCCGCTTCGGCTTTCATGCGACCTTCAAGGCACCGTTTCGTTTGAGCGAGGGATCGAGCGAAAGCGCTCTCCTGCGCGAACTCATGCATTTTGCCGGCCGCATGGAGCCCGTGGTGCTGGACGGGCTTTCGGTTGGCCGCATCGGTGACGTTTTCGGCTTGATCCTGGAACGCCCTTGTCCGGAGGTCGATCATCTCGCCGCCTCCGTCGTTCAAGCCTTCGACGGGTTCCGCGCGCCGCTCACCGAAGCGGAAATTGAGCGGCGACATCCGGAGCGGCTTTCGGCTCCGCAATTCAGCAATCTGAGCCGCTGGGGCCATCCTTATGTGATGGACGAGTTCCGTTTCCACATGACCTTGACCGGTCCGCTGCTGGCGCGGGACTTTCCCCGTATCGAGCAGGGGCTGAAGGCGCATTTCGATCCGGTGCTGGCCGAACCGGTCGTCGTGACCAATCTCGCGCTCTTCGTCGAACCGGAGCGTGGCGCGCCCTTCACCGTGCATTCCCTGCATCCGCTGGGGCGGGTTTCGAGCCGCAAGATCGCCTGACGCTTCGCGCTGCAGCAAAATCTGTGTCTTGCCATCTCGACAGGTGCCGCCGTCGCCAATAGCCTCGCGTCAAAACACGAGAGGTGAACCGATGACGACTGCTCCTTATCCCCGCGACCTGATCGGCTATGGCCGTGATATCCCCGATCCGAAATGGCCCGGAGATGCGCGGATCGCGGTGCAGTTCGTGGTGAATTACGAAGAGGGCGGCGAAAGCTGCATTCTCGATGGCGACCCGGCGTCCGAATGCCTGCTGTCCGAAATCGTCGGCGCCCAGCCTTGGGCCGGCCAGCGCAATCTCAACATGGAATCGATCTACGAATATGGCTCGCGCGCCGGCTTCTGGCGGCTCTGGCGGATGTTTACCGAGCGCAAGGTGCCGGTTACCGTCTATGGCGTGACGCTTGCCATGGCGCGCAATCCGGAAGCGGTCGCGGCGATGAAGGAAGCGGATTGGGAAATCGCCAGCCACGGCTATCGCTGGCTCGAATACAAGGACTTTCCCGAGGAGGTCGAGCGGCAGCACATTCAGGAGGCGGTCCGCCTGCACAAAGAGCTGACCGGCTCGCATCCGCTCGGCATGTATCAGGGCAAGCCGTCCATGAATACGCTGCGCCTCGTCATGGAGGAGGGCGGCTTCATATATTCCTCCGACAATTATTCAGACGACCTGCCGTTCTGGGTGCCGGATCTCGATGGCAAGCCCTTCCTGATCATTCCCTATACGCTCGAAACGAACGACATGCGCTTTGCCACACCACAGGGCTTCAATTCCGGCGACCAGTTCTTCACCTATCTCAAGGACGCCTTCGACGTGCTCTACGAGGAGGGAAAGAACGGCAGCCCGAAGATGATGTCCGTCGGTTTGCACTGCCGCCTCGTCGGCCGGCCGGGGCGCGCTGCGGCGCTGGCGCGGTTCATCGATTATGTGACCAGCCACGAAAAGGTCTGGGTGCCGAAGCGCATCGAGATTGCCGAGCACTGGCACAAGCATCACAAGCCGGCGTGGTGAGATCTTCTTGAAGGATTATAGCGCGCATGCTATATAGCGTGCATGTTATGGCACGTGGAAACCCACCGTGAAGCAGATGCCGAGATCCTGGCTTTGCCGCCAGGACTCCAGGCCCGCGTCGTTCGGTTGCTGGAAGCTGTCGAGCGTCTGGGGCTGGAACAGCTCCGCGAGCCCCACGTCAAGCATCTCGAAGGGAAGCTCTGGGAGCTGAGGGCGAAGTCCGCTGAGGGGATTGCTCGCGGTATTTATGTGACCATGACAGGCAGAAGAGTGGTTGTCTTGCACGTCTTTCAGAAGAAGACGCAGAAGACACCGCAGCGCGCGCTCGAACTTGCGAGAGCGAGATTGCAGGAGATACAAAGATGACGAAGCTTGCTGATCTGAAAAAGACGCTCATGCAGAGCGAAGAATTTCGGGCTGAGTATGAGAAGGCCGATGCCGAATTCCAGATCGTCGAGGCCCTGGTTCGTGCTCGTACAGAAGGCAATATCTCTCAGGCTGAACTTGCCAAGCGTATGGGGACAACGCAGTCGGCTATTGCGCGGCTCGAAGGCGGCGGTGTTTCCCCATCTTTGACGACTCTACGACGGTATGCGGCGGCGGCCGGCCTGAAGCTCGAGATCAATTTGGTCCCGGCAGAGTGATGTTTACAGGCGATACCTTCGCCTCCTCCAACAACCAGTCCCGCAAGGTCGCGGCGGGGTCTGACAGATCCGGGCCTGACAGCAGCCAATAAGCCTTGTCCTGATCGGCGGCTTCGTCGAACAGGACTGTCAGCGTGCCCGCCGCCAGATGGTCTGATATCAGAGCTGTCGGGCAGAGACCAATGCCGAGGCCCGAGAGCACCGAGCTGACCAGCAGGTTGAAATCGGCATAGAGTGGACCTGACGGGGTCGGGCCATTGATGCCCTGTGCGGCGAGCCAGGTTTGCCAAGCGGCTTCCGTCGCATCATGCAGCAGATGCTGTGTCAGAAGGTCGGCTGGCTTGGTGATCGGTCCGTATTTTTCCAGATAGGACGGCGAACAGGTCGGGCGGGTGGCGGCATCCAGGATGCGCTCCGCCCGGGCTGGCTGTCGCGTGCCGTGGCGGATCAGCAGATCGGTGCCTGCCTCATCCGGCGTCAATGCGCCAAGCGGATAGACGACCGAGACCTGGATCTCGGGATGTGCTGCCCGAAAGCGGGGCAGTCGGGGCCCGAGCCAGTGGTTCACGACGGAGGGTTTGCAGGCGAGGCTGACGCGCGACCCGCCGCGGCGGGCCGTCAAGCGCTCGACCGCGCGGGCGATATGGCCGAGACCTTCCGAGCAGGCAGCCCCGAACTCGCGACCGTCGGTAGTCAGCCGCACACCGCGCGGACGACGTTCGAAAAGAGCGACACCCAGCCAGTCTTCCAATGCTTTCACATGCTGACTGACGGCCGCGGCCGTCATGCCGAGCTCGGTTGCAGCTTGGAGAAAGCTTTCGCGGCGGGCGGCGGCCTCGAAGGCCCGAAGGGTGGCTGGTGGTGGGAGCTTCATCACCGCATGACTAAGCCAGACTTGCCCATGGGGCAAGAAGAGGGACAGTTGTCAGCCGAGGGGAGGTGGGGCAGTTTTTGGCCCACGTCTCATACCGATCCCGGAGCCTTTCATGTCCCCCTTCAACGCCAACGTCCCCGTTCCTGCCGATGCGGCTGCCCGCCGGGCGGTCAAGCCTGTCGTCTGCTATCCGGTGGAGTCGTTGAAAGCGCCCGACATGGGCATCCTGGAGCGCGCGCGAGCGACGATGGAGAAGGTCGGCGAGGTGATCGTGCCGCCGCGCGAGGGCAGCACATTCGAGGTGCCGAAGGGGCATTTCTTCCGCATCGTCAGCGTCGAGGGGCCGCAGGTCGGCGACCTGAACCTCTGGAACGCCAACGACCTTTCCGAACGCTTCTTTTCCGGCAAGACGCGGGCACTGCATGCCACTCATGTAACCACAGGCAACCGCCTCTGGAGCAATCTGCCGTCGCTGCGCCCCATGGCGACGATCAGCCATGATACGCTCGGCTGGTACGGCTTCGACGAATTCGGCGGCGGGGTGCATGACGTGATCGGCACGCGCTGCGATCCCTACACCAACCGGCTGCTCTCCGGCGGCGACTACCACCACTGCTGCCATTCGAACCTTTGCCGGGCGCTGTCGCAATACAAGGGTATCGACATCAAGGCCGCCGAGCCGCATGTGCATGATGTGTTGAATGTCTTCATGTGCACCGGCTTCACTCGCGACACGCAGCAGTATTTCATGAAGGCAAGCCCGGTGCGTCCCGGCGATTTCCTCGAGATGTTCGCCGAGATCGACCTTCTCGGCGCCCTCTCAGCCTGCCCGGGTGGCGATTGCAGCACCAGCCATTCGAGCGATGCGGCCAAATGCTATCCGCTCAAGGTGGAGATCTACCGGCCCGACATGAGCCTGCTTGCAGACTGGCCGTTTCCGGAGCGGAACGGCTATCAGCTGCAGGTCTGATCCAGTCGCGAGGGGGAACTCGACAAGCGTCTGAGCCTCGGCTAATCCTTCCGTCGACTGCTTCGCGTCGATCAGCGAAGCGCTTCCCTTCGCCGCGCTTTTTCAGCCGCGGCCTCATGACAGATGGATCAGGGCATGGACAGAGCGGACTTCGTTCAGCGTTTCGGCGGGGTGTTCGAACATTCGCCCTTTATTGCGGAACGGGCCTTCGATGCCGGCATGATCGAGGAGCCGCTGAATGCGCTCGACGTGCATGATGCGATGGCGATGATTTTCCGGACCTCGAGCCCGGACGAACGCCTCGGCGTGCTGCGCGCCCATCCGGATCTCGCGGGCAAGCTCGCAATCGCTGGCGAACTGACGGAAGACAGCAAACGCGAACAGGCGGGTGCGGGGCTGGACCGGCTCTCCGCTGCGGAACATGCCCGTTTCACCGAACTCAACACTGATTATGTCGAGAAGTTCGGCTTTCCCTTCATCATCGCGGTGAAGGGACTGACCAAGGACGACATTCTCGCCGCCTTCGAGACGCGCATCACCAACGCCAGAGACCAGGAATTCGACACCGCCTGCCAGCAGGTGGAAAAAATCGCCAGGCTTCGTCTCGAAGCTCTGTTGCCGGAGACACACTGACATGCTTGAGACCTCGACCGTCGCCCTGCCGGAGTTTGCTGCCGGTGCCGTCAATCTCGCGTCGGCCCGCTTGGGTGCCGTCGGCATCTCCTCGACGGACGAGTTCTTTGCGCCGCTGTCGCGTATGCTCAATGACGATCCGGCTGCCTTCGATCCGGATCTGTATGACGATAACGGCAAGTACATGGATGGCTGGGAAAGCCGTCGCAAGCGCGTGCCGGGCCATGATCACGCCATCATCCGTCTGGCCATGCCGGGCCGCATCTTCGGCTTCGATGTCGATACCCGCTTCTTCACCGGCAACTACCCGCCCCATTGCTCGATCGAGGCGGCTTTCGTCGAGAACGGTGATCCGACCGACGCGACGGTCTGGACGGAGCTGGTGGTCAAGTCGCCGCTGGGACCCTCCGCACAGCATTTCTTTGCGAATGCCGACAGTTCCAAGGTCTGGACGCATCTGCGCCTGCACATCTATCCCGATGGCGGCATTGCGCGTCTGCGCGTCTATGGCGCTGCCCATTTCGACTGGTCGAAGGTCGGGGCGACGGAAGAGATCGATCTCGCTTATATCTTCCATGGCGCCAAGGCGCTGGCCTGGTCGGATGCGCATTACGGCCGCCCCGACAAGATCCTGTCTCCCGGCCGTGGCACCAATATGGGTGATGGCTGGGAAACCAAGCGCCGCCGCGGTCCCGGTCACGACTGGGCGATCATCCGGCTCGGGCATGCCGGCGTGATCAACCGGGTGCTGATCGACACGCATTTCTACAAGGGCAACTATCCCGATACCTGCGAGCTGCTCGGTGCCTATCTGCCCGAGGCCGGCGACACGTTCAGCGAGGCCGAGATTGCGGCCTCCGAGCAGTGGCAGCCGATCCTGACGCGGCAGAAGATGCAGATGGATGCGGAGCACCTTTATGAAGGGGATCAGGCCCAGAAGATCGGGCCGGTCACGCATGTGCGCATTGGCGTCCATCCCGATGGCGGCGTGATGCGCCTGCGTCTCTTCGGCACCAAGGCCTGAAAAGCAGGGTGGAAACGAAAAGAGCGGGCTCAAGGCCCGCTCATCGCATGCTGAAAGCCGTCCGCAATGCGGGCGGCTTTTCTGTTTGCCGTGACGGCGATTACTGCTTGCGGGCCTGTTCGGCTTCGCGGATCGCCTCTTCGTGATACCAGCTGGCCGAGCCGCTTTCATAGATCACGGGCTTGGGCGCCATGCGCTCGCGCATCGCATTCAGCCTTGCGGCATCACGCACCGGGAATTCGTAGATCTTCGCCGATTCCCGAACAATGTTCGTTGTCATGCTACTACCTCTCGTCTCACCGAGTTCTTCGATGTTTCATCCCTATCACATTCAAAACTGATATGCACACGAAAAGTGCAGATTGCCTATTTTGTGTGCATTGTTCACGAAGAAAAAGTGATGAATTTAAAATCATCACGGTGCTTCCGTGATCTGTCGTGTTCCAACAACACGCAGCTGGGCTCTGCGGTTCCTTGAATATGAGCGGTATCTGTTAAAGAAAGCCCATGCTTCGCGGGAATTTCGCGGCCTGGCTGCGACAAAATGGCCAGGATTCGAGGGCTCGGAGCAAACTGGCACGCTTCCTGCATTTTAGGATGCGACTCCCGGGCAAGCCGGAGAATCACCCCTCTGTTGCGCCGATGAGTGGCGCGAGACTGAAGAGAGAGCACCATGACCAAGTTTAAGCTCGAGTATATCTGGCTCGATGGCTACAAGCCGGTAGCGAACCTGCGTGGCAAGACGCAGATCAAGGAATTCGACAGCTTCCCGACCCTGGAACAGCTGCCGCTCTGGGGCTTCGACGGCTCCTCGACGATGCAGGCCGAAGGCCACTCGTCTGATTGCGTGCTGAAGCCGGTCGCCATCTATCCCGACCCGGCCCGCACCAACGGCGCTCTCGTCATGTGCGAAGTCATGATGCCCGATGGCGTCACCCCGCATCCGTCGAACAGCCGTGCGACGATCCTCGACGACGAGGGTGCATGGTTCGGCTTCGAGCAGGAATACTTCTTCTACGAAAACGGCCGTCCGCTCGGCTTCCCCGAGCAGGGCTACCCGGCTCCGCAGGGTCCGTACTACACGGGCGTCGGCTACAAGAATGTCGGCTCGATTGCGCGTGAAATCGTCGAAGAGCATCTCGACCTCTGCCTGGAAGCCGGCATCAACCACGAAGGCATCAACGCCGAAGTGGCCAAGGGTCAGTGGGAATTCCAGGTGTTCGGCAAGGGCTCCAAGAAGGCTGCCGACCAGATCTGGATCGCTCGCTACCTGCTGCTCCGCCTCTGCGAAAAGTACGGCATCGACGTCGAATTCCACTGCAAGCCGCTCGGCGACACCGACTGGAACGGCTCGGGCATGCACTGCAACTTCTCGACCACCTTCATGCGCGAAGTGGGCGGCAAGGAATATTTCGAAGCCCTCATGGCGGCCTTTGCCAAGAACTGGCAGGAGCACATCGACGTCTACGGTCCGGACAACCACCTGCGCCTGACCGGCAAGCACGAAACGGCTCCGTGGAACAAGTTCTCCTACGGCGTTGCCGACCGTGGCGCCTCGATCCGCGTTCCGCACTCCTTCGTCAACAACGGCTACAAGGGCTACCTGGAAGATCGCCGCCCGAACTCGCAGGGCGACCCCTATGCGATCGCTTCCATCGTCCTGAAGACGATCTCCGAAGTCCCGACGGCCGACTACGCCAAGTCTGCCGCCTGATTTCAGGTTGAGCGACAATGATTGCAGCGCCGGTGGAAACGCCGGCGCTGTTTTCGTTTCTGGCGTCTAGGCAACAGCCGGGCGTCTTTTGTTTGCGGCCGCTGTGACATATATTGTCGTCAAGGAGCCCGGTGATGCGACCGTCAGATATACTGGAACGAAAGAGAGCTTTGATCCGCGAGGTGACAGCACGTCACAACGCGACGAATCCTCGTGTCTTCGGTTCCGTTGCGCGCGGAGAAGACCGCTCAGACAGTGATCTCGATATTCTCGTCGATGCGCTTCCGGGTTCTTCCCTGATGACGCTTGGCGGGTTGCAGTCTGCCCTCGAAGATCTTGCAGAGGGAGTGCCGGTGCATCTGGTGACGACTAGCGAGATACCGCAGAAGCATCGGGGACGTATCCTGGCGGAAGCGCTGCCAATATGAAGCGTGAACATCGTATTCGCTCGCTTCTCGAACGGATCCGAAGTGCATCCTTGGATGCCCATGAGCTGTTGGGTGCGCTCGGTCTGCAAGAGTTCCGCACGAATCTTCTTGTTCAACGCGGCGTCGGGATGAGCCTTTTGATGGCAAGCGAGAGCGTTGTCCAACTCGAAGCGTTTTCGCCGGACTTCGTTGCAGAGCATCCTGAAATCGATTGGGTGACGATCCGTGGCATGCGTAACCGGATGGCGCACGGGTATTTCGACATCAATCTCGATTATGTGTACCAGACTGCGAAGCATGAAGCGCTTGATCTGGTTCGGATCGTCGACTCCCTAATCCACATTTATCCCGAGGGAGAATGACCCCTTTGCCCATCGACCTGACGATCCGTCCGCTGACGGCTGAAACATTTGCGCCTTTCGGCGAGGTGATCGAGGCCGATCCCTCGACCATGCGGCTGATCAATGGCGGCACGACCGAACGCTTTCATGCGCTGTTTTCGCCCGAGGTGACGGGCGAGGGGGCTAAGGTGATCGTCAACATCTTCCGGGGCCAGCCGCGTGCCTTCCCCTACGAGATCGGCATGATGGAACGGCACCCTTTCGGCAGCCAGAGCTTTTCCCCGCTGTCGGGACGGCCGTTCCTGGTGGCGGTGTCGCTCGACAAGGGCGGCAAGCCCGGCGCGCCGCAGGTGTTTCTGGCCGGTGCACATCAGGGCGTGAACTATCGGCGCAACACCTGGCACCATCCCCTGATGGCGATCGGTGAAGTCAGCGATTTCCTGGTTGTCGATCGCGACGGTCCCGGCAACAATCTCGAGGAATTCTTCTTCGAGACCCCCTTCATGATTCGGGAGCCCCAGATATGACCGGCCTCACCACCCATGTGCTCGACACAGCGCTCGGCAAACCCGCCCAGGGTCTGCGCATCCAGTTGATGCGGATGACGGGCGAGGAGGCGGAACTGATCAAGACGGTCTTCACCAATGACGACGGTCGTGTCGATGGTGGGCCGATGCTGATCGGCGACGAGTTCCAGGTCGGACAATACGAATTGCTTTTCCATGCCGGTGACTATCTGAAAGGCAAAGGCTCCGCGCTGACGGAGCCGCCATTCCTCGACGTGATCCCGATCCGCTTCGGCATCTCCGACACCACGGCGCATTACCATGTGCCGCTGCTTCTCTCGCCCTACGGCTATTCGACCTATCGGGGCAGCTGATGCGGTTTGCAGCGATCGCCGACATTCATGGCAATGCTGCTGCCCTTAAGGCGGTGCTCGCGGATATCGCGGCGCAGGGGATCGCGACCTCCGACATCGTCAATCTCGGTGACTGCCTGTCCGGGCCGCTCGAAGCCGGAGGAACCGCCGACATCCTCGTGCCGCTCGGGCTCCTGACCGTCCGCGGCAATCACGATCGCTATCTCATCGAACATGCGGCCGGCGACATGCATGAATGGGAAGCGGATGCGTTCGGCCAGCTCAGCCCTCAGCATCTCGACTGGCTGCGGACCTTACCCTTCGATGCCGTCTTCCGGGATGTCGCCTATCTCTGCCATGCCCGCCCCCAGGACGACGGCACCTACTGGCTCGATCAGGTTACTCCTGAGGGGAATGTCGTCCTGCGCGACAGGCAGGAGATCGAGGCCTGGGCGGAGGGTATCGAACAGCCGCTCATCCTCTGCGGCCATACACACCTGCCGCGCGCCGCCCGGCTCGCCGATGGACGCCTGATCGTCAATCCGGGCAGCGTCGGCTGCCCGGCCTATGACGATGATACGCCGGTCTATCACAAGGTGGAGGCCGGCAGCCCGCTAGCTTCCTATGCGATCCTGGAAGAGACGCCTGTCGGCTGGTCCGTCTCGTTTCGCCTCGTGCCTTATGATCACATGACACAGTCGCAGCTTGCCGGGCGCAACCGTCGTCCCACCTGGGCGGCCGGGCTTGCCACCGGCCGCCTCGACTGAAGCCGGTCACAGCCGCCTGACGGCGAGAACCCGGCTCGGGTCGTAGGGCCGGATCGAGACCGCGTCGTCCTGGTTGCCGCCGAGCAGGAGCCAGTCGTCTCCGTCATAGCCGACGAAGAAGCCGACATGGCCCTTCCAGCTGTCGGGCGATTCCCGCCACAGAACGACGACGTCGCCGCGTTGCGGAGCGCCGACGACAGGTCGCTCCCAGGTAATCCAGGAGCGTGCATTGGCGCGGCCCGACCCCATTTGCCCGACTTCGGAGAAGCAGAAGTTGACGAAGTAGGAGCACCAGGCGACCTCGCCATCATCCGGCGTCGCGGCTCGGCCGTCCATGCGCTGGTAGTAGAGCGCGATCCGTGGATTGCTCGCGCCACCCGGCACCTCGCGCACCTGAAGCTCCAGTTCGCGATAGGCGATGTCGATCGCCTGCAATCCTGTGACGGGGAGATCGCGCGTGTCGCCGGCCAGCGCAACGAGATAGTCCAAGGCCACATAACCGTCGGGTCGGCCATCGCCTTCGACATCCACCTGGATCCAGTTCCCGCTGCGCTGCAGCCCATACAGCCGGGTTCCGGGTGCGAGTGTGCGGATGACGGGATAATCGAGCGATGGTCCGCCGCGAAGATTGAGGCTGCCGCGGGCATCGATTTCGTAGAGGCTGCGGGATCCGCCGGTGTCGAGCGTGCGTGCCAGGGCCATGGCGGGCGCGTTGCCGAAGGTGAACTGGCCGAAATCCGGCCGGCTCGGCTGGGTGATGTTGCTGTCGCAGTCCAGCCCGTCGATCTTCAGGCCGACGGCATCCTGGTAAAGGCTCCATGCATCCGCTTTCAGATAGTCACGGCTGCCCGACCAGCCCAAGGGGCGAGCAAGCCATACGTGATCAACGAGGTTTGCCGACTGCAGAAATCGCGCTACCCGGCCGGAGCTGTAGATGCCGATCTTGAACCCTTCCGAGCGCAATGCTCCTGCCATGTGTTCGACATAGGCGGCGATGGTGGCCAGATCCTCGTTTGCCAGGAAGTCATGATCGACGGCGAGATAGATGGTACTGCCTGCCGGCTGTCCCACATCCGCTGCGCAGCGCAAGGCAGCGTCGGCATCCTTGGCGGCCCAGTCCTTCGAGAAGTCGCCGATCAGACGGTGGTTCTGCTGAAAGACCACCGCAATCGACATGCCGGCCTCGACGATGGCCTCGGCTTCGGCCTTGGTCAGTCGCTTGTCCGGGAAAGTCTGGCTGTTCTGACGGTTGTAATAACGGATCACGCAGCGAACGCCTTGTGATGCCAGAGAGTGCGCCCGCGCCTTCACGCTGTAGGGCGTGTCTATGATGGTACGTGTCATGATGAACTCCCCCGCGAAGTCATTTCGCGGGAAAAGAGTATCTTCTGCTCGCCACGCGTCCACCGAGCGATGAGGCGCGACTTGCGTATTGCCGGTTGCTTCCGGTTGTGCAGCCGCGCCCGGTCAGGCTCAGAACGGGTATTCCGCGATGATCGACTTGTCGACATCCGCCAGCTGGCGCTTGCCGCAGAGCGCCATGGTGATGTCCATCTCCTTGGCGATGATCTCGAGCGCCTTGGTCACGCCTGCCTGGCCCATGGCGCCGAGGCCATAAAGGAAGGGGCGCCCGATATAGGTGCCCTTGGCGCCGAGCGCGACGGCCTTCAGCACATCCTGGCCCGAGCGGATGCCGCCATCGAGATGTACTTCGATCCTGTCGCCGACGGCGTCGACGATCCTCGGCAGCATGGCGATCGACGAATGGGCGCCATCCAGCTGGCGGCCGCCATGGTTGGAGACGATGATGGCGTCGGCGCCGGTTTCTGCGGCCATCTTCGCGTCCTCGACGTCGAGAATGCCCTTGATGATGAGCTTGCCGCCCCATTGCTTCTTGATCCATTCGACATCGGCCCAGGAGAGCTTCGGGTCGAACTGTTCGGCCGTCCAGGAATGCAGCGAGGAGAGGTCGGTGACGTTCTTCGCGTGCCCGTGGATGTTACGGAAGGTGCGGCGGTTGGTTTGCAGCATGTTCCAGCACCAGCGCGGCCGGATCGCCATCTGGTAGAGATGCTTCGGCGTCAGCTTCGGCGGAGCGGCGAGGCTGTTGCGGATATCCTTGTGGCGCTGGCCGAGCAGTTGAAGATCGGCCGTCAGCACGAGCGCCGAGCAGCCAGCGGCGCGGGCGCGCTCGATCAGGTTCACGACGAAATCGCGGTCCCGCATCACGTAAAGCTGGAACCAGAAGGGCCGCTTGGTGACAGACGCGACATCCTCGATCGAGCAGATGCTCATGGTCGAGAGCGTGAAGGGCACGCCGAATTCTTCCGCCGCCTTCGCCGCCAGCATCTCGCCATCGGCGTGCTGCATGCCGGTCAGGCCGGTCGGCGACAGCGCCACGGGCATCTTCACCTTTTCGCCGATCATCGTCGTTTCCAGCGTGCGACCGCTCATGTCGACCAGGACACGTTGACGGAGCTTGATCTTGGCGAAATCGCTCTCGTTCGCCCGGTAGGTGCTCTCGGTATAGGAGCCGCTGTCGGCATAATCGAAGAAGAGTTTCGGCACGCGTTTGCGTGCGAGCTTCTTCAGATCGGAAATTTCAAGGATCGGCCCCATGTCTCTCTCTCCGCCAATATCTTGCAATCGGCATATCATGCCACGGAGCCGACTGTGAACAGGGGAGACGCGACAGAGGTAAGATAATTTTACCTCTTGTCCCTTTCAGAAGTGCTCACCGGATCGGAATGGCCCGACGCGGATGCCCGCCGCGACCAGATAAGCGGTGGACCAGCCGATCAGCAGAAAGCCGTTCACGCCCTGCAGTGCCGCCAGCATGCGCCATTCCGGATGCGGGATGACGTCGCCATAGCCGACGGTGGAGAAGGTGATGGTGGCGAAGTAGAGGGCGGTTTCGAAATCATCGAGAAAGCCAATCAGCCAGTAGCAGCTCGCCCAGAGCCAGACTTCGGCCGTCAGCACCGCGAAAACGCCGATGACGACGGTGTTCATGGCGAGCATGCGACTGCGATGACCGTGCAGGCGGATGCGATCGGTCACGAAGCTCATCACATGGGTCACGCCCATCAGGCCGAAGGTGTGGATGACGACCGTGAGAGAGATCATCAAGGTGCCCAAGGCGAGGTTGGTGATCAGCACGACGCATCCTCCTCCGGATGACTGTGGTTCAACGCAGGTCCTTGCGGATCATGAACTTGAGGCCCGACCAGATCTCGGTGACGGCGCAGACTTTGACGTCGACGAGACCCGTCGGAAGGAAGATCGTGCGCAGCACATCCTCGGTGATCGTGGTCGGGACTTTCGAGGCTTTCTTCGGCCAGGAGATCCACAGCATGCCCGCCGGCTTCAACATGGCTTTCAGGCAAAGCGCATGGTCTTCGAGGCGTGCGCGCTCCGTTGCGAAGACATGGATGTAGTCGAGGTTTGCGCCCTGTGCGCCCTCAAGGGTCGGTGCCTGTGATGCCTTGGGCAGATCAGCCGTCAGATGGTCAAGGTCCGGCGAAAGAGCGACGAAGAGAGCGGCAAATTCCGGCTTCAATCCGAGTTTCTTCGGAAGAGGGGTGCCGGAATAGCCGCTTTCGCTCATGACCGTCTTATGCCTCCGCTCCCGGCTTGGAGGCCTTGCCTGCCACATAGGTCTCAACGACCGACCGATCGTCGCCTAGCGTCTGCAAGAGGAAAAGCTCTTCGGACAGAGACGTCACGGTTTCCATGCGCAGTCGCATGGCCGGGGTCGCAGCAGCGTTGAGAACCACGATATCGGCGTCCGTGCCTTCGTCCAGCGTGCCGATCCGGTCGGCAAGGTCGAGCGCCACGGCATTGCCGAGCGTCATGTGATAGAAGCTTTCGAGCGGGTTCAGACGTTCGCCGAGCATCTGCTGGATCTTGTAGGCCTCGTCCATGGTCTTGAACATGGAATAGCTGGAGCCGCCGCCGATATCGGTGGCGACCGCGACGGTCACCGGTTTCTCCCGCCGTTGGATCGCCTTCAGCGGAAAGAGGCCAGAGCCGAGGAAGAGGTTGGAGGTCGGGCAGTGCACCGCGACCGCACCGCTTTCGGCCATGGCATCTGCCTCGCGATCCGAGAGATGGATCGCGTGGCCGAACAGCGCCTTCTTCCTGAGCAGGCCGTAGCGGGCGTAGATGTCGGTATAGTCGGTGGCGTCCGGATAGAGCTCGCATGTGTAGCGGATCTCGTCGTGGTTCTCAGACAGATGCGTCTGGATATGCAGGTCGGGGAATTCTTCCGCCAGCGTCTGCGTCATCGCCATCTGTTCAGGCGTCGAGGTGATGGCGAAGCGGGGTGTGATGGCGACGTGGTTGCGGCCTTTGCCGTGCCATTGCTCAATGACGGCGCGGGTCTCGTCGTAACCGAGCTGTGGCGTGTCGAGCAGGCCCTGCGGGGCGTTGCGGTCCATCATCACCTTGCCGCCGATCATCAGCGTGCCGCGACGGAGGCTCTCGGCAAAGAAGGCATCGGCAGAGGCCTTGTGCACGGAGCAATAGGCAACCGCCGTCGTCGTGCCCTGGCGCAGGAATTCATCGAAGAACTGTGTGGCGATCCGCTCGGCATGCGCCGTTTCGACGAAGCGGCATTCCTCCGGGAAGGTATAGGTGTTGAGCCATTCCAGCAGGTTGGCGGCGTAAGACGCAATCACCTGCATTTGCGGGAAATGCACGTGGCAGTCGATCAGGCCGGGCAGGATCAGATGCGGGCGGTGGTCGATCTCCGCCGTGTCAGCACCGGCCTTCGGCTTTACCTCCGCATAAGGGCCGACCGCAGCAATCTTGCCATCGCGGACCAGCAGCGCGCCGTCTTCCTCATAGAGATAGCTCTCGCGGTCGCCGGCGTGCCCGGGGGCGCGACGGAAGGAAAGGAGGCGGCCGCGGATCAGGGTTTCTGTCATTCTTATCTGCCTTGAACCGTCGTCTCGTACCAGGCGACGAGCAACTGGCGCTCTTCGGGCGAGAGATCGGTTATGTTTCCAGGCGGCATGGCATGGCTGCGGCCGGCCTGGAGATAGATTTCACGGGCATGGGCGGCAATCTCGCCGTCCGTTTCCAGCTTTACGTTCTTCGGTGCCCGCGCAATGCCTTCCCAGACGGGCTCGGCTGCGTGACACATCGAACAGCGGCCCTGTACGACATCGCGCACCGCTTCGAAATGGCCGTTTGCAACAAAGGTCTGTTCACGCGGCGAGAGGCTCACTTGCTCTTCCTCGCCGGTCAGCACCTTCGGCACGGTCGAAAGCCACATGATGACGATGAAGATCAGCACCGTGACCAGCCAGGTCCAGGTCGGTTTGCCCTTGCGGGCATGCGTCGTGTTGAACCAGTGGCGGATGGTGACGCCCATCAGGAAGACAAGGGCTGCGATGATCCAGTTGAACTCCGTGGCAAAGGCCAGCGGGTAGTGGTTCGACAGCATGAAGAAGATGACGGGCAGCGTCAGATAATTGTTGTGCAGCGAGCGCTGCTTGGCGATCACGCCGTATTTCGGGTCTGGCGTGCGGCCGGCGATCAGGTCGGCAACGACGATCTTCTGGTTGGGGATGATGATGAAGAAGACGTTGGCCGACATGATGGTGGCGGTAAACGCGCCCAGATGCAGGAAGGCGGCGCGGCCGGTGAACACTTGTGTATAGCCCCAGGCCATGGCGATCAGCACGACATAGAGAAAGGCCATCAGGCCCCAGGTGTTGCGGCCAAGCGGCGATTTGCAGAGGAGATCGTAGAGGATCCAGCCAACGGCGAGCGACGCGAGCGACAGGCCGATTGCCTGCCATGGTTCGATGTCCAATACCGTGCGGTCAATGAGGAAGAGATCGGCGCCGCCATAATAGACCACACAGAGCAGGGCGAAGCCCGAGAGCCAGGTGGCATAACTTTCCCATTTGAACCAGGTCAGATGCTCCGGCATCGAGGCCGGCGCGACCAGATATTTCTGGATATGATAGAAGCCGCCGCCATGGACCTGCCATTCCTCGCCATAAGCGCCGACGGGAAGCCCCGGCCGTTTTACCAGCCCGAGATCCAGTGCGATGAAATAGAAGGACGAGCCGATCCAGGCGATGGCCGTGATCACATGCAGCCAGCGGACGGCGAAGGACAGCCATTCCCAGGCGATCGCGTATTCATACATCTGATAAGTCTTTCATGTTCCCCTGTTGGATCGACATTGCGAAAAATTCCGCGGGAAGGAAAGCGGAAAGGACGCACTGCAGCAAAAGCTGCACGGGAAGTTTTTTGCGTTCGGCCTCGACACGGATTTTGACCAGCGTCTCGGCAGCGCCGGGCGGATGTGCCTCAGCTTTTTGCGCCTGCCGGCATTGCCTCGAAGCTCGGCAGAGTGCTGCGCAGGAATTCGCGGAAAGCTCGAATCTTGCCGGCATTGCGCCGTGCTTCCGGATACACCAGCCAATAATGCGATCCATCTTCGCAGGTGAGTTCGAATGGCTGGATCAGTGCGCCCGAGGCGATCTCTTCCGGATAGAATTCGGGCCGCAGTATGGCGATGCCATGGCCTGCAACAGCCGCTGCGGCCTCGAACGACTGCGCGCCGAGCCGGGTGCGCTGGTGCGAGTCGAGTTCGACATCCGGATAGCCGGCCGCGGTGAACCAGATGCGCCACCAGGGGTCGGACGGATCGATGATGCGCAGCTTCAAAAGGTCGAGCGGTTCGCGAACGCCGCCAATGCTGTCGGCGAGCTTTGGGCTCAGCATCGGCGTGAAATGGTTGTGCATGACGAAATGCGCCCGCAGCCCCGGCCACAAGCCCTTGCCGCTGCGGATGGCGAGATCGGCCTCCGTCCGGCTGAAATCGATCACCTCCTGCGAGGTCTCGAGCCGGACGGCAATGCCAGGATTATTGAGTTGGAAAAGGCCGAGGTGGCGGGCCAGCCATTGCGAGGCGAAGGTGGCGGTGGCGTGGATGATCAGCGTGCCGTCGGCCGTATTGCGCAGATCGGCCAGCGCCTCGCGCAGCAGTTCGAAACCTTCGGTGACCTTCGGCAAGAGCCGCTCTCCGGATTCGCTCAGGGAAATGCGTCGCGGCCTGCGCAGGAAAAGCGCCTCGCCGACATGCGCTTCCAAAAGCTTGATCTGATAGCTTACCGCCGTCTGGCTCATGCCCAGTTCTTCGCCGGCGCGGGTGAAACTCTCAAGTCGCGCAACGGCTTCGAAGACGCGCAAGGCGTTGAGGGGAAGCTGTTTCGACAGTTTCATGGATAAGGTCTCTTTATGCATGGGCAGCGTAATTGAATTGGATTGCCGCCGCAACTGCAGGCACAAGAAGAGCATCAGAAACCTGATGATTGAAACCGCGTGGAGGCAGACATGGTGTCCGCGATCCGTAGACTCTTGCCATTCGACAGGCTGGTGTCGATCCTGTGGTCCGGAGTAACCCGGTCGCATCGACGCCAGCGGCTGCCCCATATCGATGACATTCCCGAGGAGCTCCTGAAGGATATCGGCATCGAGAAGCGGACGTCATCATCCGATCGGCGCAGCGATCTCTGGCGGTATCGCCGTGGTTTGACGGACTATCTCCGTCCCGGTCCCTTTTGAAAAACGAGTTCGGGATCAGTCGTTTGTCGACATGTGCTGGCAATGTGATTCCAGCCCTTGAGAGACTGATTCAGCTTTGGGAGCCGAGCAGCACGCCAAGCAATTCCGCCGCGACCATGGCCGCAATCACCGCCGGGCGCTTGTCCTTCACCGCATTGCCGCCGATCGGCAGCGTTAGGCGCTCCATCGCCGAGCGCTGGGCGCCCTCGCGGTCAAGGAAGGAGGCGAAGGTGGCGCGCTTCGTCTTCGAGCCGATCATACCGACATAGGCGAGGTCGGTTCGGGCAAGGGCTTCCCTCCCGATCAGGAAATCCAATGCATGGTCGTGGGTCAGGATGACGACGGCGCCGCCGGGCCTGACCTTCGCCACCTCGGCCTCCGGCATCGCGACGCGGCGGAAGGTGATGCCGGCGGGCACGTCGCCGTCGATCTCCGCACGCGTGTCAATCAGGCTGACATTCAAGGGAAGGGGTGCCAGCGCCTGGGCGAGTGCCAGGCCGACATGGCCGGCGCCGAAGACCGTAACGTCGGGGAATGCCGCGCGTTCGCTTGCCAGGCGTTGCGTGAGTTCGGCAACAAGGGCCTGATCGACGACACGGAACGACAGAAGCGTGCGACCACCGCAGCACTGGCCGATCTCGGGGCCGAGCGGCACGTCGAGCGTCTCCGGCACCGTTTCGCCGGCCAGCTGCTTGCGCGCGTGTTCGATCGCCATGAATTCCAGATGGCCGCCACCCACCGTGCCCCAGATCGCTTCAGCGGATACCAGCATCAATGCGCCGGCCTCGCGCGGGGTCGATCCCCTGGTCTCGGCGACTTCGACGAGAACGGCGTTGGGGTGGGTTTTGAGGAAGGCGGGGAGGGTGGTCAGGCTCATGGTGCGGCAATCCTAGCATTCTCAAGGGGGAACTGGACAGCGCGGCTTTCAGTTTATCCGACAAAGGTTTCACAGCGCCTGTAACATGTCCGACGTGTTATGGTTTCGCCTCGAAGACATGGGGGTTCATATGACCAGAACGCAGGGCCTGATCATCTGGTTGCTCGTCGCCTGCTTTGCCGTGGCGCTGTTCCTCGTCAATCCGCTCGCCGATATTGCCGCCCGCTTCAGCCGTGACGTGATGGTCGGCAGCGGCGCGCTCTATGGAACACTGCGGGTGGCCAATTCGGTGATGAGTGTTGCCCGCGACGCCGATATCTCCGGCGGCGTCGGCGTTGCCTCGGTGACGGCCAGCCCCGGACAATTGCTGCAGCCGGTCATCAATACCATCGAGCGGCTCGTTGATCTCCTCTTCGGCCTCGCCATCGTCTCCGGCATTCTGTCGCTTGTACTGGTGCCCGTCGCCAAGGTTGCTTCCGTGGCACTCGGCGCCTGCGCGCTGTTTTCAGCGGGGCTGATCCTGACCGCACGTCAGGTGCCGCCCTTGCTGTCTCGCCTGACGAAGGCGGTCTTGGTTCTTGGTCTGCTCGGTGCCGTTCTGCTGCCGGCCTCTTATACGATTGCCTTTTACGCCGGTGACGCGATCACCGACCGTGCCTGGACCAATGCGACAGAGGTTTTCGACCGCATGCGCGGGCAGCAGGATCTAACCGGTGCCGACGTGGACGTGGTGCCGCCTGTGGAAACCCTGTCTCCCACCGATCGTATCCCGCCGGCGGAGGATGGCATGTTCGATCGCCTCGGCTCCGCCTTTACAGGCACCCTGCAGGCCGCGTCTGACATGGCGGAAACCGCAGCCGCGAATGCGCAGGTGATCCAGGATGGGGTGGCGATCTCGGCCGATCTCTTCACCGCCTCGATCGGGATCGCGACGGCCTATCTCGTCAAGCTGCTGGTCCTGCCGGTGTTGATCCTCGCAGCCTTCCTCTATCTGCTGCGGGCCGCGACGCGCTGAGCCATCACGCCCGTTTCAGCCGCTCCACCGCCATCAACACCCGTTCCGGCGTCGCCGGCGCATCGAGCCTCGGGCAGATGCGGTAATCGGCCACCGAGGCCACCGCCATGGAGAGCGCCTCCAGAACCGAGATCGCCAGCATGAAGGGCGGCTCGCCGACGGCCTTGGAGCGGCCGATGGTGGGTTCGGTGTTCTCAGACCAGGTGACCAGGCGGGTGTTGAAGATCTTCGGCCGGTCCGAGGCGAGCGGGATCTTGTAGGTCGAGGGGGCGTGCGTACGCAGCCGTCCCTTGCCGTCCCACCACAACTCTTCCGTGGTCAGCCAGCCCATGCCCTGCACGAAGCCGCCTTCGATCTGGCCGATGTCGATGACCGGGTTCAGAGACTTGCCGACGTCATGCAGAATGTCGGTGCGCTCCATCAGATATTCGCCCGTCAGCGTGTCGATCGAGACTTCCGAGCAGGCTGCCCCATAGGCGTAGTAGTAGAAGGGCGTGCCCCGGCCCGCAGCGCGGTCCCAGTGGATCTTCGGGGTCTTGTAGAAGCCGGCGGCAGACAGCTGGACGCGGCCGAAATAGGCCTGTTTGACGAAGTCGCCGAAGGAGAAGATCTGCTCTCCGACGCGCACCCGGTTCGGCAGGAACTCGACCTCCGAGGCGGGAACGCCGTATTTCTCGGCGGCAAAGGCGACCAGCCTTTCCTTGATCTGGCGGGCGGCGTCGTAAGCGGCCATGCCGTTGAGATCAGAGCCGGAGGAGGCGGCGGTGGCAGACGTGTTCGGCACCTTGGCCGTCGTTGTCGCCGTGATCTTCACCGTGTCGACATCGACCTGGAAACAGTCCGCAACCACCTGGGCGACCTTGGTGTAGAGGCCCTGGCCCATCTCCGTGCCGCCATGGTTCAGGTGGATCGAGCCGTCCTGATAGATATGGACGAGCGCGCCCGCCTGGTTGAAGGCGGTCATGGTGAAGGAGATGCCGAATTTCACCGGGGTGAGGGCGATACCCTTCCTGATGACCTGGCTGGTCCTGTTGAAGTCGATGATCGCCTGGCGGCGCGCCTGATAGTCGCAGGAGGTTTCGAGTTCCTCGACGACCTTCAGGATGATGTTGTCTTCCACCTGCTGGTGGTAGGGGGTCACATCGCGGCCCGAACCCTTCTCGCCGTAGAAATTGGCCTTTCGGATCTCCAGCGGGTCCTTTCCCAGCGCATAGGCGATCTCCTCGATCACCCGCTCGCCGCCCAGCATGCCTTGAGGCCCGCCGAAGCCGCGATAGGCGGTGTTGGAGACGGTATGGGTCTTCAAGGGCTGTGAGGTCAGCTTCACATGCGGATAGAAATAGCTGGAATCGGCATGGAAGAGGGCGCGGTCTGTAACTGGACCGGAAAGGTCCGAGGAGTAGCCGCAGCGGGCGGCGAAATTGGCCTCGATCGCGTGGATCTTTCCGTCGTCATCAAAGGCGACATCGAAATCCATCTTGAAGTCGTGGCGCTTGCCGGTGACGCCCATGTCCTCGTCGCGGTCGGGGCGGAATTTGACGGCGCGCTTCAGCTTCTTGGCTGCGAGTGCGGCGAGTGCCGCGAACTGGTTACCTTGGGTTTCCTTGCCGCCGAAGCCGCCGCCCATGCGCCGCATATTGACGGTCACGGCATTGGAGGGAATGTCGAGCACATGGCCGACAATGTGCTGGATTTCGGAAGGATGCTGGGTGGACGACCAGACGGTCACATCGTCGTCTTCGCCTGGAATGGCGAGCGCGATATGGCTCTCGAGATAGAAATGCTCCTGGCCGCCGATGCGCATCGAGCTCTTGATGCGGTGTTTGGCCTTGTCAAGTTCGGTCTCCGGCGTGCCGCGCTTCAGCGTCATGCCGGGCGTGACGAGCGGTGCGCCATTCTCCAGCGCGCCGTCGATATCGGTCCAGAAGGGCAGGTCTCGGTATTCGACCTTGGCAAGCCGCGCCGCCTTGCGGGCGGCATCCCGGGTCTCGGCGATGACGGCGAAGATGGTCTGGCCGTGGAATTCTATCCTGTCCGTCGCAATCAGCGGCTCGTCGTGGCGACCGCCGGAGGAGACATCGTTGACGCCGGTGATGTCGTTTGCGGTCAGCACATCGATCACGCCGGGATAGGCCTTCACCGCCGAAAGATCGATCGACAGGATCTCCGCATGGGCGCGATCCGCCATGCCGAGTGCGCCATGCAACAGGCCTGCGGGTTCGGGAATATCGTCGATATATTCGGCACTTCCGGCGACATGCTTGTGCGCTGAGTCATGCCGCAGCGACTGGTGCATCGGTCCCTTGATATATTTCGTCGTCTCGTAGGTCGCCTTATCCATGAAGGCCTCCGTCTCTAAATGTCGCGCGCGAGGTACCCCCCTCTGCCCTGCCGGGCATCTCCCCCACAAGGGGGGAGGGCGGGGTGGGGAAGCGGCGCGGCCTCACCCTCCCCTTGAGGGGGAGGGTCGGAGCGTAGCTCCGGGGTGGGGTGATGGACGATACATCTGCCCCGGTCCGTTGCATTGAACTCGCGGCCCGGATCACCCCCACCCGCCGCTTCGCGGCGACCTCCCCCCTCAAGGGGGAGGTGGGCAGTCGGCCAGCGGCCACTCTCCCCCCTTGTGGGGGAGATGTCGGCGCAGCCGACAGAGGGGGGCAACCCCAATGCAAAACGCTCCCCATCACGCCTCCTCCACCGCAAAGCGCTGCAGTTCCTGCGGCATGCCCGACACTTCCAGGAAGAACCGCGTCAGCAGGTTCTTTGCCGTCAGCTGGCGGTATTCCGCCGTGGCGCGCCAGTCGGTCAGCGGCTTGTAGTCGAGGTCGAAGGCGTGACGGGCGGCTTCGACCGTTGCTTGCGTGAAGGTCTTGCCGTAGAGCGCTGCCTCCACGGATCGGGCGCGTTTGGGCGTAGCCGCCATGCCACCGAAGGCGATGCGGATATGGGTGACGATGCCAGCCGCATCCATCTCCAGATGGAAGGCGCCGCAGAGTGCGGAGATGTCTTCGTCGCGACGCTTGGAGATCTTGTAGATCGCCACGTGGCTTTCCGCTTTCGGGCGGGGCACGAACAAGCTTTCGACGAATTCGCCCGGCTGGCGGTCCTGCTTGCCGTAGTCGATGAAGAAGTCCTCGAGCGGCAGGGTGCGGGTGCCGGAAGCCGAGCGCAGGGTGACGGTCGCACCCAGGGCGATGAGGGCCGGCGGGCTGTCGCCGATCGGCGAGCCGTTGGCGACATTGCCGCCGATCGTGCCCATGTTGCGCACCTGCTGACCGCCGATACGCTCGATCAGGCGACCGAAGGCGGGGATTTCACGGCGGAGTGCGGCGAAGGCCCTGGTGTAGCTGACGCCGGCGCCGAGCGTGATGCCGTCAGGCGAGACGGTGGTCTTCTGCAGGTCTTCCAGGTGGTTGATGAAGACCACCGGATCCAGAACGCGCATCTGCTTGGTGACCCAGAGCCCGACATCGGTGGCACCGGCAACCACGGTGGCCTTGGGATGGGCCGCGAGCGTGTTGGCAAGCGCTTCCACACTGCCAGGCACCACGAGGCTGCGGCCATCGGTGCCCTTCAGCAGGATGGTGTCGCGGGTGGAGAGGTCCTCCAGCCGCGCGATGATTTCGGCGCGCTCGCGCTCCAGCGGGTCGAAAAGAGCAGAGGGGCGGATGCGGGCAACCTGCTCGGCTGCCTTGACGATTGGCTCGTAACCCGTGCAGCGACAGAGATTGCCCTGCAGCGCCCGTTCTATCTCGGCACGGCCAGGGTTCTCCGAGGTCAGCCACAACCCGTAAAGCGACATGACGAAGCCCGGGGTGCAGAAGCCGCATTGCGAGCCGTGACAGTCGACCATGGCCTGCTGGACCGGATGCAGCGTGCCGTCCTTGGCGGCCAGATGCTCGACGGTCACGACATGGGTGGCATGCAACGAGCCAACGAAGCGGATGCAGGCATTGACCGTTTCATAGACCAGACGTCCCGAGACGAGGCGGCCGACCAGCACCGTGCAGGCGCCACAGTCGCCTTCCGCGCAGCCCTCCTTGGAGCCCGTCAGCCGGCGCTTCAGGCGCAGGTAATCGAGCAGCGTCTCGGTCGGGTCGAGGCTTGCAAGGGCGATATCCTCGCCGTTCAGAATGAAACGAATGCTGTCTGCCATGAACTGGTCTTGTCCCCTCGATGTCCGGCTGCCGGACGCGGCTGCGTCGCCCGATTTGTCGATGGTGGGCGGCGCAGCGTCATCTTTCAAGTCTATTGTGCTGTCCAGCCCCCATCAATGGAGATCGACGTGCCGGTGATCTGGCGGGCTGCGTCGCTCGCGAGGAAGATCGCGGTCTGGGCGACTTCGTCGATCGAGACGAATTCCTTGGTCGCCTGCAGTCGCAGCATGACCTCGGTCTTCACCTGTTCCTCCGAAATGCCCCGGGCCTTGGCCGTGTCCGGGATCTGCTTCTCGACCAGCGGTGTCAGCACATAACCCGGGCAGATCGCGTTGATCGTGATGCCGAATTCGGCGACTTCGAGGGCCACGGACTTGGTAAGCCCGAGGATGCCGTGCTTGGCCGTCACATAGGCCGACTTGAAGGGCGAGGCGACGAGGCCATGGGCCGAGGCGATGTTGATGATGCGGCCCATCTTCTTCGCCTTCATGCCGGGAACGACGGCGCGAATCGTGTGAAAGGCGCTCGACATGTTGATCGCGATGATCATGTCCCATTTGTCGACCGGAAAATCCTCGACCGGCGCGACATGCTGGATACCGGCATTGTTGACGAGCACGTCGACGCCGCCGAATTCACGCTCGGCCGTGGCGATCAAGTCGGCAATCTCCGCCGGCTTCGTCATGTCGGCGGCGTGGTAGAGCGCCTTGCCGCCCTTGTCCTCGAGCGACTTGCGGATGGCTTCGATCTCGGCTTTGTCGCCAAAGCCATTGATCACGACATTGGCGCCTTCAGCCGCAAAGGCGCGGGCGATACCCAGACCGATGCCGCTGGTGGAGCCGGTGACGACGACTGTTTTCTTCATCTGATTGTTCCTTCTCGACGGATGCCGATGGATGACGGGTGTCTTGTTGCACCCGCGAAGGCAAAGGTTAGTCCTAAAGGAAGTTCCCGTGCAACGGCGTTTTGCCGCAGCACCCGTGCCCCGGCTCTTGCCCCGGTTTCAACGAGACACAGTGTTCGCTCTCCGGGCCTTTTGTCTGCAGCCGCAAATCTCTATGTCTTGGGCCACTACACGCGATCAGGAGTCACGCCATGGAACTCGGGCTTTATACCTTTGCCGATGTCGATCCCAATGCTGCCAACAAGGGGGCCGACGCCAAGCGGCGGGTCGACGAGTTGCTGGCCGAGATCAAGCTCGCCGATGAAGTGGGGCTCGATGTCTTCGGCCTCGGCGAGCATCACCGCCCTGACTACATGGCGTCCTCGCCCGCTACGATCCTGGCGGCCGCTGCCGTGCAGACCAAGAACATCCGGCTGACGAGTGCCGTTTCGGTCCTCTCCTCGGATGATCCGGTGCGCGTCTTCCAGCAATATGCCACCGTCGACCTGCTCTCCAACGGCCGTACCGAGATGATGGTCGGTCGCGGCTCCTTCATCGAGAGTTTTCCGCTCTTCGGCTATGACCTCGAAGACTATGATCTGCTGTTTGCCGAGAAGCTGCAGCTGCTCATGGAGATCCGCGAAAACGAGGTGGTCACCTGGGAAGGGCAGACCCGCAAGCCGATCCAGGGCAGGGGCGTCTATCCCCGTCCGCTGCAGGATCTGCTGCCGCTCTGGATCGCGATCGGCGGTACGCCGCAGTCGGCGGCGCGTGCCGGTTATCTCGGCCTGCCGCTGGCGCTTGCCATCATCGGCGGCGAGCCGCATCGGTTTGCCCCCTTCTTCGATCTCTATCGTCAGAGTGCGGCCAAGGCCGGTGTCGACCTGAAGACGCTGAAGACCTCCATCAACGTTCACGGCTTTATCCACGACACGACGGAATCGGCGGCCGATATCTTCTACGAGCCGCAGGCGGAGGTGATGAACCGCATCGGTCGTGAGCGTGGATGGGGCCCGACCAACCGTGCCCAGTTTGATGCCTCGCGCGGTCCTCGCGGGGCGCTCTTTGTCGGCGACCCGGAAGCCGTGGCCGAAAAGATCGTCGCCATGCACGGGATCTTCAAGAATGACCGCTTCCTGATGCAGATGGCGATCGGCCCGATGCCGCACAAGGAACTGATGCGCGGGATCGAGCTCTTCGGAACAAAAGTCGCGCCGCTGGTTCGGAAGGCGTTGACGGAGAAGGCATCCGCCGCCTAAGGCAGCGGTCACCCCCACCGGAGAGCAGTGAAGGACCGATATGATCGTCGAAACCGAAGAGGACCTCACGCGTCTCAAAGACATCGGACGGATCTGCGCGACGGCGGTCAAGACCATGGCGGCAGCACTCGAGCCGGGCATCACCACCCGCGAGCTCGACCAGATCGGGCGCAAGGTGCTTGAGGAGAACGGCGCACAGTCGGCGCCGGAGCTCTGTTACAAGTTTCCGGGCGCCACCTGCATCTCGGTGAACGAAGAGATCGCCCATGGCATTCCCGGCGACCGGGTGATCAAGGCGGGCGATCTCGTCAATATCGATGTGTCGGCGGAGAAGCTCGGCTATTTCGGCGACACCGGGCAATCCTTCATCGTGCCGCCGGGCACGACCAAGCTCGAACGGCTTCTGCGGGATGGCAAGCGGGCGCTTTGGGTGGGCCTCAACCAGGTCAAGACCGGCAGGCCGCTCGCCGATATCGGCAATTCGATCGGGGCCTTTGCCAAGAAGAACCGCTATACGCTGATCACCAATCTCGCGAGCCATGGCGTCGGTCGCTCGTTGCACGAAGAGCCGACCGAGCTTTCCACCTGGCCCGATCCAGACGAGACACGGGTGATGGAGGAGGGGCTGGTGTTCACTATCGAACCGTTTCTCTCGCTCGGCGGCCAATGGGCCGAGGACGGTGAAAAGGACGACTGGACGCTTTACAGCGAGCCGCGGGCACCGACGGTGCAATTCGAACACACGATCGTGGTGACCCGGAACGGGCCGCTGGTGCTGACGCTCGCCGACTGAGGCGAGCGCTCTGACGTCACTTCCGTCTTACTCGGACTTCGAGAAGGCGACGGCGACGCCCTTCTTCTTGAAATAGGACTGCATGATCTTGCGGCCCTGGCGGTTCGACTGGGCGAGCTTCGACGGCTCGAACACGGCTTCCTTCACACCCTCACGCGCCATCGCCGCCTTCAGCGCCGCGATGTGTGCGTCGATCTCTTCATTGTCGTTGTTGATCGAGGTGTAGATGTTGTCGATGGCCTGCTGCAGGCTGAGGTCGCTCATGGGGCACTCCTGAAAAAGCTTTGACCTTTCCCTAGCGATTTTTGAAGAGGAGGCAAGGACGGCGTAAATCAACAGCCGCGACCTAACCTTACCGACCCTTAATTTTGGCGGGGGTAATTCTGCCACAATTTGGCGATGCCATTGCTGGGCGGAACCTTCTGCCCTAGGTTCCCGCCAGGTTCTACAGGACTTCTCCTACACGAAGGTTTTCCGCGTGTTTCACTCCTTCTTTCCGCAGCCCAAGCTGTTCTTCACTTCGGCGGCCCTCTGGACGCTCGTCTGCATCATCGTCTGGTACACGGTCGGACCCGAGATCGGTTCCGCTCTGGGAATGCCGCCACTGGCAGAGGGACAGCAGCCGCCCGTCGGGCTCGCCTCCTTCTTCACGCCGGATAATCTCTGGTTCTACCTCTACTTCACCATCTTCGTGGTGATCTTCGGTGTCGCCTGGCAGTTGGTCGCGCGCGACCATCCCTGGACCAACTGGTCGATCTGGGGCTCGGCCTTCATCATCTTCATCGCCTATTTCAGCGTGCAGATCTCGGTCGCCGTCAACAACTGGCGCGGCCCGTTCTTCGACCTCTTCCAGAAGGCGCTGAATGGTGACGGCACGGTGACCGCCGGCCAGCTTTACGAGCTGCAGCTTCGCTTCCTCGAGATCGGCATGGTCGGCGTGACGCTCTCGGTCGTCACTGCCTTCTTCACCAACCACTATGTCTTCCGCTGGCGCAACGCGATGAACGACTTCTACATGTCGAAGTGGGACAAGCTGCGTCACATCGAAGGTGCCTCGCAGCGTGTCCAGGAAGATACGATGCGGTTTGCCAACATTCTCGAAGGTCTCGGCGTTGCCCTGATCAACTCGGTGATGACGCTCGTGGTCTTCCTGCCGATCCTCTTCCGCATGTCGGAGAATGTCAGCGAATTGCCGATCCTCGGCGCCATCCCCCATTCGCTGTTCTGGCTGGCTATCGCCTGGTCGGCCTTCGGCACCATCCTTCTCATGGTCGCCGGCATCAAGCTGCCGGGTCTGCAGTTCCGCAACCAGCGCGTCGAGGCTGCGTTCCGTAAGGAGCTGGTCTATGGCGAAGATAATGCCGAACGTGCCCAGCCAGTCACGGTCAGGGAGCTCTTCTCCAACGTCCGCCGCAACTATTTCCGCATGTACTGGCACTACACCTACTTCAACGTCGCCCGCTACACCTACGGCCAGCTCGACGCCCTGTTCCTCACCTTCATCCTGATCCCGACGGTCGTGGCCGGACGCATCACCATGGGCGTGTGGCAGCAGATCGCGACCGCCTTCGGTCAGGTGACGGACAGCTTCCAGTATCTCGTCAGCTACTGGTCGACGATCATCGAGCTCCTGTCGATCCACAAGCGTCTTGCGGCCTTCGAGGCAGCCATCGATGGCGAACCGCTGCCGGAAATCGATCAGCGCTATCTGTTGCGCGAGGCAGCCGAAGGTGAAATCGCGGCGGACCGTCCCTACTAAGGGTCAGCGACTGCACGAAACCGAGAAGGCCGCGCCGGGAAAACAGCGCGGCCTTTTTCTTTTGGGGCAATCAAAGGTCAGGCCAGCGGAGACGCAACCGTCGTTTCAATTGGGGCCGGAGCCTCCAACACGGCATAGGCCTCCGGCTGGGTGAACAGCGACAGGCCGATCGCGACGGCGCCGATGGTGGCGGCGATGACGCAGGCGCAGGCGATGAGAAACAGGATCTTCATGATTACCCCTGAGGTTTTGCTCGCTCATATCGGGGCAAAGCCTGCCCAAGTAAATGCGTCATGCGATCACATGGCGCCGGGTGCAGCCTTCCCAGCGTTGCGGTTCTCAAGCATGTCGAGCGCCTCGGCATAGGTCACGCAGGCGACGTCGGGACGAGGACAGACTTCCGCGACCAGCCGTTCCATGGCGGCCCAATAGGCGCTGCCATTCATGGTGACGAAGTGCAGGCCGATCTGCAGTGGGATCCGGTCGCCCTCATATTGTCTGTCGAAGGCCTTGCGGAACGCCTCGTAGCTCCGCTCGGCAAACTCGTTGCCCTTCGAGGGATGATCGATGCCGGCCGAATGGCGGATGAAGAGATTGTAGTCCATGGCGATGATCCGCCGCTCCTTCGGCCCCTCGGGGATCAGCGGCAGACCGAAGCGGGCGAGGCCCTTGTCGTCTGCGGGCAACTCCGGATCATGGGTCACAATGCTCGCATCGTAGCGAAAGCCGTGTTCGCGCTCGGCCTCAAACAGGCTGTCGGGGGCGGAGAGATAGGGGGCGCGGAAACCGGTGATGTCGTTCTCGACGAAATCGGCCCAGCCCTCCGGTTCGCGATCGGCAAGCCCGTTGTCCTTCCAGGCGTTGAGAAGAACCCGATCGAAGGCCTTGAACTCCTTCAACCATTCCGCCTTCGACCAGTCCTTGCCGTCGAAATGTCCGCAGGTGTGGCTGGCGATCTCGTGGCCCTCGGTCCGGGCCTTCCAGATGTGATCAAGCCGAACCGAGACTTCCTCGGCATCCTGTGCAAAGCCGATGTTTGAGCGGCCGGATTTCATGCCCGGTGCCTTGTAGTCTTCGGCGCGGGCGCGCGGGATCAACGTGGTGCAGGAGAGGAAGTAGGTGAAATGGGCGCCAGTCCGTTCGGCAAGCGCCCGGCTGCGAGCCCACAGCCTGTTGTCATGGGCACCGTCGAAGGAGATGAGCAGAAGCTGTTTCGGGCGGGCTTCGTCCGCGCCATTTGCCGCAGGGGGCGGCTCTGTTGCCAGCGCGGTGGAGGCCGTGAGGGCAAGGGACAAGGCAATCAGGCGATGAAACATCAGCAAATATCCGGCAATCAACACGCCGTGTGCCTCCCACCCAAATGCGGCGAAGCTTTGAACGCACTGGAAATTCGCTTTGCGGACCAGTAAGGCTTGGGGCAACTCGACCTGAAAGGTTCTCACTCATGACGCTTCTCATTCTCGGCATCATCCTGTTTGTCGCCACCCATCTGATCCGGGTCGTCGCCCCCGGTTTCCGGCTGTCGATGATCGAGCGCTTCGGGGATAAGGGCTGGCGGGTGATCAATTCGGTGATGAGCCTCGTGTCGCTGATCGTGCTGATCTGGGGCTATGCATCGGCGCCGGTCATCAATCTCTGGTTCCCGCCCATGGGCATGAACCATTTGACGACGACGCTGATGTTGTTTGCGATGATCTGTCTGGTCGCCGGCTTCCTACCGGCCGGGCATATCGCCACCAAGACCAAGCATCCGATCGTGCTGTCGATCAAGATCTGGGCCGCCGCCCACCTTCTTGCCAATGGCGATCTTGCTTCCGTCCTGCTCTTTGCTTCGCTGCTCGCCTGGGGTGTCATTCTGCGGATCAACTACAAGCGGCGTGTCCGGGCCGGTGAGCTCGTGCTCAAGCCCTTCGTTTCGGCCCGCTACGATGCGATCGCCGTTGTCGGCGGCATCGTGCTCTGGGCCGTCATCCTCATGTGGCTGCACGAACTGTTGATCGGGGTTGCACCGCTTGCCATGTGACGGCTTAAGGCTGTTGGCGGTTTTCCCCTTACAAGCGGGCAAAAATCCGCTAGAAGGCCGCTCACGCATGAGAGACTACATCGAAAGGCCGGCATTGCCCGGAGGTATGAATGGTTGACCAGAACGACAGCTTTATCCGCGAAGTGAACGAGGAGCTCCGCTCCGACCAGGTGCGCAATGCCTGGAAGCGCTACAGCCGCATCATCATCGGTGCTGCCGTGGTGATCGTTCTCGGCACGGCTGGCCATCGCCTCTGGACCCATTGGGACTCGACCCAGGCGTCGGATGCCGGCGACAAGTTCCTTGCCGCGCTGACGCTCGCCGACCAGGGCAAGCGCGATGAGGCGGAAGCCGCCCTGCAGGCGCTGGAACAGGACGGTTACGGTGCCTATGGCATTCTCGCCCGCTTCCGTGCCGCGTCGGTTCTCGCCGAAAAGGGTGACCCTTCGGGCGCCGTTGCCTCGTTCAAGACGATTGGCGACGACGCCTCGATCCCGGAAGCGGTTCGCAACACTGCCAAGGTGCGGGCCGCATGGCTGCTGGTCGACACCGGAAGCTACGAAGACGTTTCGGCGATGGTCGAAGCCATGGCCACGCCGACCAATGCCATGCGCCATGCCGCCCGCGAAGCGCTGGGTCTTGCCGCCTACAAGGCGGGTGACATGACCCGTGCGCGCGAATGGTTCGAGCAGATCGTGGAAGATGCCGAAGCGCCGCGCAATGTCGCCAACCGCGCCCAGATGCTGCTCGACAACATCAAGGCCTCCGGCAAGGCCCCGTAACAACGACAAGGCCTGAACGGCCGGAAAGCTAGCGTTCCTATGAGTTTCACAGTCGCCATCGTCGGGCGTCCGAATGTCGGCAAGTCCACGCTTTTCAACCGTCTGGTCGGAAAGAAGCTGGCGCTTGTCGATGATACGCCGGGGGTTACCCGCGACCGCCGGCCGGGCGAGGCCAAACTCGTTGACCTGCGTTTCACCATCATCGATACCGCCGGTCTCGAAGAGGCCGGTGCCGATACGCTTGAAGGTCGTATGCGCGCCCAGACGGAAGCTGCGATCGATGAGGCGGATCTGTCGCTTCTCGTCGTCGACGCCAAGTTCGGCCTGACCCCGCTCGACAAGACGCTGGCCGAAATGCTGCGCCGGCGTGGAAAGCCGGTCGTGCTCGTTGCCAACAAATCGGAAGCGCGCGGATCCGACGCCGGCTTCTACGACGCCTATACGTTGGGCCTCGGCGAGCCGGTGCCGATCTCGGCCGAACACGGCCAAGGCATGATCGACCTGCGCGACGCGATCGTCGAGGCGATCGGCGAGGAGCGCGCCTTCCCGGAACCGGACGATGAAGCCGAGACCGATGTGGTGCTCTCGCAGGACGGCGAGTTCGACGACGAGGATGACGAGGCGGAGCCCGAATACGACGACAGCAAGCCGCTGCGCGTTGCGATCGTCGGTCGTCCGAATGCCGGCAAGTCGACGCTGATCAACCGTTTCCTCGGTGAAGACCGCCTGCTGACCGGTCCGGAAGCCGGCATCACCCGCGATTCCATCTCGGTCGAATGGGACTGGCGCGGTCGCACCATCAAGATGTTCGACACGGCCGGCATGCGCCGCAAGGCGCGCGTGCAGGAGAAGCTCGAAAAGCTGTCGGTTGCCGATACGCTGCGTGCCGTGCGTTTCGCCGAAACCGTGGTCATCATCTTCGATGCGACCATTCCCTTCGAAAAGCAGGATCTGCAGATCGTCGACTTCGTCATCCGCGAAGGCCGCGCTGCCGTTCTCGCCTTCAACAAGTGGGATTTGGTCGAAGACCCGCAGGCCGTTCTTGCAGACCTGCGCGAGAAGACAGAGCGTCTGCTGCCCCAAGCGCGCGGCATTCGCGCGGTGCCGATTTCCGGCCAGACCGGTTACGGCCTCGACAAGCTGATGCAGAACATCGTCGACACCGACAAGGTGTGGAACAAGCGTATCTCGACGGCCAAGCTCAACCGCTGGCTCGATGCGGTCACGACCCAGCATCCGCCACCGGCCGTCTCCGGCCGTCGCCTGAAGCTCAAATACATGACCCAGGTGAAGGCGCGTCCGCCGGCCTTCATGATTTCCTGTACGCGGCCTGACGCGCTGCCGGAAAGCTATGTGCGTTACCTGACCAATGGTCTGCGCGCCGATTTCGACATGCCGGGCGTGCCGATCCGCATCCACTTCAAGGCGGGCGAGAACCCGTTCGAGGGCCGCAAGCGGCGGCGGTAATCGACGCCGGCTATTCGGTGGCAGGGCGTCCGTGGGCGTCGATCTCGGCCGGGCGGGCGCCGAAGCGCTGGCGCAGACCGCGCTTGCGGCGCTGCTCCTTGGCCTCCACAACATTGTCGAAGAATTGCTGCGTGGCGGCTTCCCAGGAATAGGTCTCGGCCAGCCTGCGGGCTGACGCCGGCGAGGCCTGAAGGGCTGCGATGCAGGCGATCTGCAGGTCGTGGTCGAGCGCGCCGGCATTCGAGCCTGCCGGGATGATGTCGACCGGACCGGTCACGGGGTAGGCGGCGACGGGCACGCCAGACGCCAGCGCTTCCAGGATGGTATTGCCGAAGGTGTCGGTCTTTGACGGGAAGACGAAGACATCAGCTTCGGCATAGGCACGCGCGAGGTCCTCGCCATGCTTGACGCCGGTAAAGAGCACGTCCGGATAGCGCGCCTGCAGTTCCTCGCGGGCCGGGCCATCTCCGACCACCACTTTCGAGCCCGGCAGATCGAGATCGAGGAAGGCGGGAAGGTTCTTTTCCACGGCCACACGGCCGACCGTCATGAAGATCGGGCGTGGCAGGCCGAAGGGTTTCTCCGATTTCTCGCGCGGCCGGAAATGGGCGGTATCGATGCCGCGGCTCCAGAGGCAGAGATTGTTGATGCCGCGGGCGGCCAGTTCCCGGCGCAGGCTCTCGGTCGCCACCATGCAGGCGCCGCCGCGATTGTGAAACCAGCGGACAAAGGCATAGAGCCAGGCGAGCGGCACCGGCAGCCGGGCTGCCACATATTCCGGGAAACGGGTGTGGTAGGTCGTCGAGAAGGGGCGCTTGTTGCGGATGCACCAGTGGCGCGCCATCAGGCCAAGCGGCCCTTCGGTCGCGATATGCACGTAGTCAGGTCTTTGCGCCTCGATCATCCGTCCAATGCGGCCGGGCGTGGCAAGCGAGAGCCGGATTTCGGGATAGGTGGGCATCGGAATGCTGCGGAAGGGCTCGGGCGTGATCATCGAGACCTCGACGCCCATCGCCTTCAGTTCACGGTTGGTGGTCTCGATCGAGCGGACGACCCCGTTCACCTGCGGGTGCCAGGCATCGGTCACGATGGTCAGTTTCGGCATGGCGTGTCCGCCCTCATCCGAACGGCCGCCGCAGCGGCGATTCTCTCACAAGCTCTTGGCGCCTTATGGGCGGGGAACATTACAGCTTGATGTCAGTCTACCGACGGGCCGTTTGACATCGGCCGTGCAAGTCGATTGCCTAAGGGCACCTGACGATTCCCGCCGGAGGATCCCCTGATGACTAAGCCACCTGCCAAATCCACGCGTTCGAACTCCGCCGACTGGTGGCGCGGTGCGGTGATCTACCAGGTCTATCCGCGCTCCTTTCAGGATACGAGCGGCGACGGCATCGGCGACATCAAGGGCATCATCCAGCGGCTGCCCTACATCGCTTCGCTCGGCGTCGATGCGATCTGGCTGTCGCCCTTCTTCACCTCGCCGCAGGCAGACATGGGCTACGACGTCTCCGATTACTGCGATGTCGACCCGATGTTCGGTACGCTTGCCGATTTCGATGCGATGATGGCGGAGGCGAAGCGGCTCGGCTTGAAGGTCATCATCGACCAGGTGATCTCGCATACCTCGGACCAGCATCCCTGGTTCAAGGAAAGCCGGACGAGTCGCGATAATCCCAAGGCCGACTGGTATGTCTGGGCCGCGGCCAAGCCCGATGGAACGGCGCCGAACAACTGGCTTTCGGTCTTTGGCGGCCCAGCCTGGGAGTGGGACGGAATCCGCAAGCAGTATTACATGCACAATTTCCTCGCTTCGCAGCCGGATCTCAACTTCCACAATCGTGCGGTTCAAGATGCGGTGCTCGATGCGGTGAAATTCTGGCTCGATCGCGGCGTCGACGGCTTCCGGCTCGATACCGTCAATTATTACTTCCATGACAAGGAGCTGCGGGACAATCCGCCCCATGTGCCCGACAGCGAAGATGCCGGCCTCGATGCGCCCGACGTTAACCCTTACGGCATGCAAAGTCATCTCTACGACAAGACCCAGCCGGAGAATATCGAGTTCCTCAAGCGCTTCCGGGCATTGCTCGACCAGTATCCGGATCGTACGACGGTCGGTGAAGTGGGCGACGGGGCGCGCTCGCTGAAGACGGTGGCGGCCTACACCTCCGGCGGCGACAAGCTGCACATGTGCTACACCTTCGACCTGCTCGGACCGGATTTCACGCCGAGCCATATCCGCCACTGCGTCGAAAGCTTCCAGCGGCAGGTGAGGGACGGCTGGGTGTGCTGGGCCTTTTCCAATCACGACGTGACACGCCATGTCAGCCGCTTCGTGCAGCAGCCGCAGGAGCGGGATGCGGTCGCGAAGCTTGCCATGTCCGTGCTTTCAGCACTGCGCGGCTCGATCTGCCTCTATCAGGGCGAGGAACTGGGGTTGCCCGAGGCGGATCTGGCTTTCGAGGATCTGCGCGACCCCTATGGCATCCGCTTCTGGCCGGCCTTCAAGGGACGCGACGGATGCCGCACGCCAATGGTTTGGGAAAAGGGGAAGAAGCAGGCGGGTTTCTCCTCCGCCAAGCCTTGGCTGCCGGTGCCGGCCGAGCATCAGGCGCTGGCCGTCGATGCCCAAGAGAAGTCGTCCCAGTCCGTCCTCGCTCATTATCGGGCGACGCTCGCCTTCCGCAAGACCCACCCCGCGCTGATCGACGGCGACATGGAGTTTCTGGCGACGAATGAGGACGTGCTCGTCTTCACGCGCTCGAAGGGCGATGAGCGGCTGCTCTTCGTCTTCAATCTTCGCCGCGGACCGCAGGAATTCACGCTGCCGAAGGGGCATGCGGTGAAAGAGGTGCTCGCCATGCCGGGACTGACCGGCACGGCCGCCGAGGGCGAGATCCGGCTCGGGCCGCTTGATGGCATTTGCGCGAGGCTCTCGTGACGGAGTTTTCGGTTCATCAAGCGAGCGAGGAAGACCTGAACGCGTGGTCGGCGCTGCGCCACCAGCTCTGGCCGCATCTTGCTCTGGAAGACCATCGGGCCGAGATCGTCGCGGCTCTGTTAGAGCCGGACCGGCTCTGCTCGTTCCTTTGCTCCGACACTGAGGGGCGTGCCCTGGGGCTGGCGGAAGCCAGCATCCGCTCCGACTATGTGAATGGCTGCGAGACCTCGCCGGTCGCCTTTCTCGAAGGGATCGTCGTCGATCCCGCCGCGCGTCGGCAGGGCGTTGCGGCTCTGCTGGTCGCTGCCGTGAGCGCTTGGGCGCGGAGCAAGGGCCTCAGCGAACTCGGCTCCGATGCCGAGCTAAACAACACCGTCTCTCATGCGATGCATGGCGCTCTCGGCTTCGAGGAGACGCAGCGCGTCGTCTATTTTCGCAAAACGCTCTGAGCTCAAAGCCCGTCGTCGGGGATGTTCAGTGTGTGGCCACAGGCCTTGCAGTGGACGGCGTCCGCGTCATGTCGCTGCAGGCCGCATTCGGGGCAGGGGAAGGTGACCTTGTAGGGCCGGACGATTGCCTGGGCGAGCCGCACGAAGAGCGAGATGCCGATGATCATCGTCACGATTGAGGTTAGCTTGCCGGCCGTGCCCGGCAGCGTGATGTCGCCGAAGCCCGTCGTGGTGACAGTTGCGACCGTAAAATAGAGGGCATCGATAAAGCCGGTCCCGGCATCTTCCCGGTAGAAGAAGAAGGTATAGACGAAGCCCGTCACCAGGAAGAGAAAGACGAAGAGGTTGATGAAGGCTGTCACGACATCCGTCTGCTCTTTCAGGCCGAGCCTGTTTAGCATCAGCGTGAAGACCGGTCGCTGCGCAACCGCCCAGATGCGCGCGACGCGCAGGAAGGCGAAGTTGAATAGCCATTGCGGAAAGAGCAGCGTGCAGAGAACGAAAAGATCGATCCAGGTCATCGGCCGCATGAGATAACGACGGGCGGGATAGGTCGCCGACCACTGGGCGATGAGCTCCAGCGCAATCCAGGCGGCAATCGTGTAGTCCAGGATCAGATAGCTTGGCCGATCACGCAGATAGGGGCCCGCCAGGAAAAATCCGATGATCGCAATGTCGATGATCATCAATGCGAACTGGAAACGGATCGCTGCCGTGTCCCGGCCGTAATAGAGGCGCGTCAGGCGCTGGCGTATGGATTGGGTCGCGGATTTCGCAGTCTCGAATGCCATAGGGCCTCTTCAGTAGTGGTAGCGGCATTGCAGGATCACCAGCGTCTGGTCCTCACCTGTACCGACAACGGCGTACGCAATACGGTGTTCCTGGGTGATGCGACGAGACCACATTCCCTTGAGCGTGCCCTTCAGGGGTTCGGGTTTGCCGATCCCCTCGAAGGGGTGGCGGCGTATATCGCGGATGAGCTCGTTGATCCGTGCCAGTGTCTTCCGGTCTTGCCCCTGCCAATACAGGTAGTCCTCCCAGCCATCCGGCGTGAAGGCAATCCGCATGGATCAGCGCCCAATATCGAACGTCGCGGGGGGCTCAGCGAAGTTTCCGGCCTCCAGGTCTTGCTTGGCCTTCAGCAATCGCGCGGCGTTCGCAGGAGATGACAGAAGGTGAATGGTCTCGACGAGGCTGTCATATTCATCCTTGCCCATCAACACGGCTGAGGGCTTGTCACGCCTGACGATTTCGATCGGTGCCGCGTCGTCGTTGACCTTGTCGAGCAAGCCGGCAAGCTCGGCCCGTGCCTTCGAGAAAAAGATGGTGTCCATGATGGCGAACTCCGAGTTGTCCGTAATATGGTACAACTCACGAGTTGATGCAACTTAGATCACCCGATCAGCCGGAACTGGTCGACGTCTACCATGCCCTTGTCGGAAATCTTCAGATGCGGAATGACCGGCAGTGGCAGGAAGGCGACCTGGAGGAAAGGTTCTTCGAGCGTCGTTCCAAGAGCATAGGCCGCTTTTCTCAAGTGGTGTAGCGTATCGCGCACGCTCTCGTAGGGTTCGAGGCTCATCAGGCCGGCGACGGGCAGCGGGATCTCGCCGGTGACTTTGCCGTCCTCGACCACGACGAAGCCACCCTTGATCTCGCCGAGCCGGTTGGCGGCGAGCGCCATGTCTTCCTCGGAGACCCCGACGACGCAGATGTTGTGGCTGTCATGGCCGACGGTCGAGGCAATCGCGCCCTTCTTCAGGCCGAACCCCTGGACGAAGCCGTTGGCGTGGTTGCCATTCTTGCCGTGCCGCTCGATGACGGCGACCTTGATTACGTCGTTTGCGAGATCGACGGCGGTCTGGTTGCCGGAGGTCGGCAGGCGGTAGCGGCGGTGTTCGGTGATGATCTTTCCGGGCATGACGCCGATGACAGGCGTTTCGCCCTCCGCCACCGGCACGCCGAAATCGGCGGCCTTCACTTCGCGCGCCTTGACGCTGTCGAGGCCGACGGGCGCGACCGGCTTGCGGGTTTCGAAGAGGTCGTCGGTCACACGACGGCCGGCTGCGAACACCATGTCCGCCTTGCAGTTTTCAAGGCTGTCGACGACCACCAGATCGGCGCGCCAACCCGGCGCCACCAGACCGCGATCCCGCAGGCCGAAGGCGCGAGCGGCCGAAATCGAGGCGGCGCGATAGACGGCGATCGGCTCCACGCCGTTCCTGATCGCCTCACGGATCAGATAGTCGAGATGGCCCTGTTCGGCGATGTCGAGCGGGTTACGGTCGTCGGTGCAGAGCGCGAGGAAGGGCGAGAGCCGCTCGGTCAGGATCGGCATCAGCGCATGCAGGTCCTTCGACACCGAGCCTTCGCGGACGAGGATGTGCATGCCCTTGCGGATTTTCTCCATGGCCTCGGCGGCACTGGTGCATTCGTGGTCGGTGCGGATGCGGGCGGAGAGATAGCCGTTCAGGTCGCGACCCGAGAGCAGCGGCGAATGGCCGTCGATATGGCCGTCCTGAAAGGCTTCGAGCTTCGCCATGCAGATCGGATCCTTGTGGATCACGCCGGGGAAATTCATGAATTCGGCAAGGCCGATGACCTTCGGGTGGTTGCGGAAAGGCAGGAGCCGCTCGATCGGCAGATCGGCGCCCGCCGTCTCCAGATGCGTCGCCGGCACGCAGGAGGAGAGCTGGACGCGGATGTCCATGATCGTTTGCTCGGCCGAATCGAGGAAGAACTGGATGCCCTCGGTGCCGAGCACATTGGCGATCTCGTGCGGATCGCAGATCACGGTCGTCACGCCATAGGGGAGCACGCAGCGGTCGAACTCATGCGGCGTGACCAGCGAACTTTCGATGTGCAGATGCGTGTCGATGAAGCCGGGCACGACGATCTTGCCGGAGATGTCGATGACCTCCCGGCCTTCGTAGCTTTCGACCGTCCCGACGATGGTCTCGCCGCAGATGGCAATATCGGATTCAACAAGTTCGCCGCTGACCAGATCGAAGTAACGCCCGCCCTTCAACACGATGTCCGCCGGCTCGCGGCCGGTCCCCTGATCGATGCGGCGTTCGAGGTCGGTCATGCGGCTTCTCCGATTCTGTTGATCTCACGAGTGTAGCCTCTTGATCACAAGGGGCCAACGATCTTGAAATTAAATGTTCTATGTATGATACTGATCTTATGTATAAATGGGAGGCTTATGGATGGCTGATCCGGTGAAGGTGAGTGCTGCGGAGTTTCAGCGGCAGAGTGGACGCTACTTCGATCTTGCCCTCACGCAACCCGTCGTGATCACGCGCAATGGCCGCGACCGTACGGTGATGATCTCGACAGAGGAGTATCAGCGGCTGAAGCGGCGCGACCGGGAGGTTTTAGCGGCTGCGGATTTCTCCGACGCCGAGTTGCAAGACATCGCTGAAAGCCTGCCGCCATCGGGCGCGGATGCGTTCGACGGCGAACTGGATCGCTGACCCGTGTCTTGGCCCGCGCCGGAGCCGGGGCAGGTCATTCGCTACTCTTATCTGTGGCACCACGAGTTTCACCGCGGGCTCGAGGAAGGTCGCAAGGACAGGCCTTGTGCCGTCATCCTGGCCTTGACGCGGGATGACGGTGAAACACAGGTGGTGGTGCTCCCGATCACCCACACGCCGCCTTCAAATCCTGCGCATGCGGTGGAGATTCCGGCCGCCACCAAGCAGCGACTTGGTCTCGATGACTTGCCTTCCTTCATCGTGCTGACAGAGGCCAATCGATTCTTCTGGCCGGGCCCGGATCTTCGACCTTTCGAGACCGAGGCGGGCAGCAGTGTCGTCTACGGGCTGTTGCCGCGCAGGCTTTTCCTGGACGTGCGAGACCGGTTCGTTCAACTCGCCCGGGCTGGCAGAGCGGGTTTCGTGCCCCGAAGCGAATAGCGGCGCGACTGGGCGAAACAAGCACGGCGCTACTCACCCTTCTTGGCGACCTCCGCCTCGAACCGATCATCCACCGGCACGCCCAGCGCCACCGCCAGTGCATTGGTGCGGCTCGCCATGGCGATCACCTGCAGCAGTTCGGCATGCATGTCCGGCGTCATGCCCTTGGCCTTGGCCGAGGCGGTGTGGCTATGGACGCAATAGGCGCAGCCATTGGTGGCGCACACCGCGATATAGATCAGCTCCTTGACCAGCGGGTCGAGGGCGCCGGGTGCCATCACGGTCTGGAGCCGGTCCCAGACGGATTTAAGTTCGTCGGGATCATGGGCGAGCGCCCGCCAGAAATTGTTGACGTAGTCGATGCCGCGTTTTTCTCTGATGTCGTTGAAGACGGCGAGCGCTTCTGCGCTCGCCTCCTCGTCACTCAGGAGAGGGAGGACCGCCATCTGGGCCTCCTCACACCAGTGCCAGAACGCGGGCTGGACCACCGGTGCCTCGTTTGTGTTTCGGTGCGCCGACCATGATCGTCGCGCCGCTCACCGGCAGCTCTTCGAGGTTGTTCAGGCATTCGATCCCGTAGCGCCCGCCCGGCAGCCAGCTGTTGTGTACGGCAAAGTCGGCCGAATTGCCCGGATCGAGCGAGAGCGTGTCGACACCGATCGCGGCCACGTTCAGGGTTGCCAGGAGGTCGGTTGCCGACTTGCCGAAACCGGGGAAGGCGAACTTGCCTTCGCCGTCGTTGCGGAAGGCGGGTTCACTCACCTTCTTCGCCCAGCCGGAGCGCAGTGCCACGACCGCGCCCTCAGGGATTTCGCCATTGGCGCTGATCCAGGCCTCGACGTCCGCCGCCTCGACGGTCGCGTTTGCGTCTTCTTTGGCGCGGTCTGTGATGTCGATGATCGCGAGCGGGGCGACCAGTTGCTGCGGTTCGATCTGGTCGACGCTTTTGCCGTCGGCGCTGAAATGGAAGGGCGCGTCGATATGGGTGCCCGTGTGTTCGAAGATGGTCAGTTTGTGGAGCTGGTAGCCATTGCCGGCGAATTCCACGGCCCATTCGTATTCGATGCCCGGATTTCCGTCGAAGGTCGGGAAGCTCTCGTCATAGGCATGGGTGAGGTCCACGACCTTGCCTGCGGTCTGCTGCGCCAGAACCGGGCTGGAGACCCCGCCGGCGGCGACGGCCGCGCCGGCAAAAGCCATGCCCTTGAACAGCGAGCGCCGCGACAGCATGTTCTGCTTCACATTCTCAATCACGCAATGATTGCACATTGGCCTGCCCTCTCCACGGTTGATAACCGGTTGAGAGTAGCCGAAGGATGGCGACGAGCAAGAGCTGCGTCATTGCTGGTCCGGGAGCCCCGTCAGGGGGATTTCCCTAAGCGGATTGCCCCCGTCGATGAAGATACGCCCTCCGGGCCGAAGTGCCGCGCGAATACGTGGAAGTACCAGCCTTCCGACCTCCGGATGGCGGCCGTCAAGGGCGCCAACGCGGATGGCGACGGCGAGGTCGAAGGGTTCTTCCTCTTCGGCCAGCATGAAGTGCTCGGCGGCCACCTGGCGGAAGGCGATGGCGGTCGGATGGGCGCTCCCCGTCATCTGCGCCGTCGCTGCGGCGATCGCCGACGCCGAGCGGTCAATGCCAAGCACGCGGACATCGCCCTTCATGCGCTCCGCTATCAAGCGCGCCAACACGCCCGGCCCGCAGCCGATTTCCAGGACCCGCATGCCTGTGGTGAGCGGCAGCGCGTCCGCAATGTCGATCAGCCGTTGCGATGCCTTCACCACCATCGCATTTCCTCAGTTCCTGATCTCCACCGTAAACCCGAACCGCATCTCCTCTCCCGCCGGCAGCGCCACCGTGTAGGGGCGCTCGACCAGTTCCGCCGTGCCACCGGCATGGGCGGCCATGCCGTGCCAAGGCTCGATGCAGAGGAAGGGGGCGCCGGGCTTTTGCCAGAGCGCGATGTTGGGCAGGTTCTCGAAGGCGAAATGCAGGGAGGGGCCGTCTTCCGCCTGGAAGGTAAGCCCGGTCCCCGCATCTTCCGGGAAGATCAGCGCATCGTTGGCAAAGAGGTCAGGCTTGAGCGTCAGCCGCCCCGCCTTGAAGGGGGAGGTGGGCAGCGTCCTGCCGATCAGGCCGCCTTCCAGCTGGATGACGCCGGGTTCTCCGCCATTGTCGAGGATCACCTCGTGCGGCTTGCCGTCCGCACCCGGAAGCGGCCAGAGGAAGGCCGGGTGAAAACCGATGCCGAATGGCAGCAGCGCTTCGCCGGTGTTTCGCACCGCCGCGTTCACCGAGAGCCTATTGCCGTCGAGTGCGTGCTCCAGCACGAGGCGGAAGTCGAAGGGATAGACTTCACGCGTCTCCGGCGACGAGACGAGTTCGTGGCGGCAGGAGGTTGCCGTCTGCTCGATGATCGCAAACTCCCGCCGGCGAGCGATGCCATGCTGTGCCATCGGGTAGGTCTTGCCGTTCACCGCCAGCCTGTCGTCCGGTGCCTTGCCGACGATCGGAAAGAGGATCGGCGAGCGACCCGTCCACCAGGCGGCATCGCCATTCCAGAGGAAGTCCCGTCCATCGCCCGTCCTCAGCGACTGCATTTCTGCGCCCAGCGTCGAGACCTCGACGGCAAGCTGTTCACTGGCGATACGAATCGTCTCTGGCATAAGCACTCCCTTGGATGGTTCGGCCCATCTTAGAGGCCCCGGCGCGGGAGCGCGACGAGGAAATGGATCCTCAAGGGCCGGGCTGACCATGCCGGATGCGGCCGATCACCCCTTCGCCTTGACCACGACAGCCTCCACAGGAAGCCCCGCCTCCCGCCAGGCGGAAAAGCCGCCTTCGAGGTGGCAGACATTCTCAAGGCCCATTTCCAGTGCCGTTTTCGTGGCGAGCGCCGAGCGCCAGCCGCTCGCGCAGAAAAAGAGGAAGAGCTTGTCCTCGGCGAAAACCGGCTTGTGATAAGGGCTCTCCGGATCGATCCAGAATTCGAGCATGCCGCGCGGGGAGGAAAAGGCATTCGGGATCGTGCCCTCGCGCTCCCGCTCACGGGGATCGCGCAGATCGACGAAAACGACGTTGCTCGCTGCATGCAGACGTCCTGCTTCCGCGCTGTCGACGGCCTCCACCAGAGCGTTCGCCTCGGCTAGCAAGTCCTTGTAACCCTTCTTCACAGCACTCCTCCGTGCGCCATCCCACCGCCAATGTAGCATGCCGGCTGCCGCTGTCACGGGCCGTTTCAGCGCTGCATTTGACAATCGTATAACTCTGTGGTTATTGGAAATATATAGCCTGGAAGTTATGGATCTTGCATGGACAACGCGACTGACACCCTTTTTGCCGCACTGGCCGATCCGACGCGTCGGGCGCTTTTCGAGCGGCTCTGTCGCGACGGCAGCCAGACTGTTGGCGGTCTCACTGCCGGGGCCGGCGTGTCGCAGCCCGCCGTTTCAAAGCATCTCGCCGTGCTGAAGCGCGCGGGCCTCGTCGAAGATCGGGTGAGCGGGCGCCAGAGCCATTACAGCGTGCGCCGACAGGCGCTCGATCCGCTCGTGGCCTGGGCGCGTCAAATGGAAGCTTTCTGGCAGATTCGTTTCGATGCGCTCGATGATCTCCTGAACAGGATGGACCAATGACCGACCTCAAGACAGATAGCCTCTCCGTCGTCGTCGAGCGCGAGTTTCGCCATGCGCCGGAAAAGATCTGGCGGGCGCTGACCCAGCCCGAGCTGATCGCCGAGTGGCTGATGGACAATGCGTTCGCGCCCGATATCGGGCACCGATTCACGCTCAGCGCCGACTGGGGAAGGGTCGAATGCGAGGTGCAGGTGGTGGAGCCGGCCCGGCGGCTTGCCTATAGCTGGGATGCGGGGCCGCTGAAGAGCCTTGTCACCTGGACCCTGACACCGAGCGGTGCGGGCACGCTGCTTCGCATGGAGCAGACCGGTTTCCGCCGCGACCAGCCGCAATATTACGGTGGCGCCAAGATGGGGTGGCCGCGCTACTTCGACAGCCTTGAAGCGGTGCTGGATCGCGCCGTCTGAAGCCTTTTGCCACCCGCTTTCACCGTTGTTGTTTCAAGAGAGGATTGCGCATGTCCATCAGCCACCGCATACGCCAATGGCATCGCGGGCTATCGCTCGCCTTCACGCTGGCCGTCGTCGCCAATTTGATCGCGATGATGATCCCAGGATCGCCGCAATGGATCGGCTTCGTTGCGCTCGTGCCACTTCTGCCGCTGTTGGGCACCGGCATCTATCTCTTCCTGTTGCCCTACCGCCGGACGGCGAGCCCTGCGAAAGACGCTTTGTCCCATTGAGCCGGTCGGGTCGATGACCTAGCTTCAGACTATGGACGCCAAAGCTGACATCGCAGGGCCGATCATCCTCTTCGATGCCGAATGCATCTTGTGTTCGGCCAATGCGCAATTCGTGCTGACCCACGACAGGAAGAAACGCTTCCGCCTCGCCGCGATGCAAGGAGAGGTGGGCTCTGGTCTCTATCGCCGTTTCGGTATCGATCCCACCAATCCCGACAGCATCATCGTGGTGGATGGGGACAAGATGCTGCGCGACAGCGATGCGGTACTTGCCATCTATGCCGGCCTCAGCTGGCCATGGAAAGCGCTTGCCCTCTTTCGCCTCGTTCCGCGCGTCATCCGTGATCCGCTCTATCTCTTCGTCGCGCGCAATCGCTACCGGATCTTCGGCAAGCGCAAGAGCTGCTGGCTGCCGTCTCCTGACTATCGCGACCGGCTGCTGTAGATCCTGGGAAGCTCCAGGAAACTTTCCCTGTCCACCGTCGTTGAGGGCTGCATGAAACACGCGATCGTCACAGGTGGCGCCGGCCTTATCGGCGCAGAACTCTGCACAGCCCTCCAGATGGCCGATTACGAAGTCGCTTCCTTCGATCTCAAGGAGGCACCGGCCGGTATCCGGTCTGTGCTCTGCGATGTCTCCGATGAGGCGGCCGTCGCGTCGGCCTTTGCCGAACTGGGCTGGGATAGCCTCGACCTGCTTGTCAACAATTCCGGCATTGCAGATCCGCATCGCGGGCCGATCGCCGATCTCTCCCTCGAAGACTGGCGCAACGTCACCGACAGTCACCTGACCGCCGCCTTCCTGATGACGCGCGCCTGCGTGCCGCTGATGGGCGAGGGGGCCTCGATCGTCAACATGCTCTCCACGCGTGCCTTCATGTCGGAGAAAAACTCGGAAGCCTATGCGGCTTCCAAGGGCGGCTTGTTCGGCCTGACCCATGCGCTCGCCGTCAGTCTCGGCCCGAAGATCCGGGTGAACGGCATCGCACCGGGCTGGATCACCAAGGACGAGGATCTCAGGGCCCAGGATCACGAGCAGCACCTGGTCGGCCGGGTCGGGCGGCCAAGCGATGTGGCCAAGGCTGTGCTCTATCTCGCGGAGGCCGGGTTCATGACCGGTCAGGTGCTGACGCTCGACGGCGGCATGACGCGCAAGATGATCTACGCGGAGTGAAGGCCTTTCGACGGCTGCCTTGCGTTTCAAGCGCTGACGAGGGCCCTGGCGAGCTCAGCATGGCCCGGTCGAGTGGCCGCACGGAAAGCGAGGATCCCGTGCGGCTTTCATGGTTTACGCCGCGAGTTGCTCTCGCATCAGGTCGCTATAAGCCGATACCAGGCGGTCGACATGCAGTTCGGCCTCCTGCGGGCCGAAGCTCAGATGGCTGACGATGAAATCGGAATAGATCGCAACCGGCCGATTGAGCAGTCGTGGCATGTCGACGGCCAGAGCCTTTTCGTCGCCCAGACGTCTGAAACCGAAGTGCTTCAGGTCCTGGCCGAGCCAGGAGATGAAGTTGATGGACACGCGTTCCTTCACCTCGATGAACGGCTGGTGCAGGGGCAGACGCTTGTCCGGGGTCTGCAGGAAGTAGTCGTGCAGCGCATTGGCGCGCTTTCCGCTTTCCCACAGGCTGCCGTTCAGGCCGCCGGGCGGCATTTCGAAATGGCCGACTTCGATCGGAAGCGAGCCCGAGCGCTGCTGCCAATGGGCGCAAACGCCATTGTTGACGACATTGGCGGAGACAAGGAAGGGGGTGGGGTTGTCGCGGCGGAAATTGATGAAATCACCCAGCCGATCCAAGTTCATGTAGACGATGTCGTCGTCGCATTTCAGGAAGATGGCGTCCGAGAACCGGTTCGCATACTTCGAGTAATAGGCATAGGTGTGGTGGTAGGGGTACTTCTCGTTCCTCGGTCCGATGTAACGGCGGATCTTGTCGTTCACGTTGAGGATTTCGAGGTCCGCACCCCAGCCGCCGCGGACCATGACGTCGGCGCCGCTTGAGACATCCACATCGGCGATCGGGCCGATCTTCATTCCATTGGCGGTCAGCACCGGATGGCCGTTGCGATCGATCGACATCACGACCGAGTTCGGCAGGCTCGGCGACAAAATGCCTGGGGTGGAGAAGTCTGCCATGCGCGGGACATGGTCGCGAGCGAAGGTCGCGAGTTCGACGCGCGGCATCTTGCGCACCGCGCTCAACTGATTGTCCCAGCCTCCGATGACGAATTCGTAGAAGTTGTCGGGATCGTTCTTGGGAAGAAGCGCGAGATGGAGATCGGCAGCGATGCCGGCATCCATTCGGAATGGCGCCATGGGCGTCACCTGGCCGGCGCTCACATAAGGCGTGTCAGGGTGCATGAATCGCGCAGGGCCAAAGTTCTCGCTGACCCAGACCCGATCCTCTTCGGAACGGGTGAAATCCCAGACATGCCATTCATCGATGATCCCGGCAGCCAGAGCCGCCTGGACATAGTTCGTGAGGATTTCCATCCGGTTGCGTCGGCCTGCGAAGGTAATCAGGATAATTGGCGCCATGAGTGTTCCACCAGTTGAGCTGAACACTCCTTGCAGCCGAACATTGAGCGAAGCTTTCCGAGACCTTGCCCAAGCCAGAGCAGATCGCGGTGAGCCAAATACCGATGCGGGTGAGTTGACTGGCCTTAAGTATTCTCCGACAAAAAAAGGCGGCCTCGCGGGGCCGCCTTTCGTTTTTCCAGATGATGACGCGCTTATTCGGCGGCCACGGTCTTGCCGGCTTCCCACTTGTAGACGGCGAAGCTCTGCGAGGTCAGGTCGCCGCTTTCGCCATAGGTCAGCTTGCCGATGGCGGTCGGGATTTCCGAGCCGTCCTTCAGCGCTGCGGCAACGGCTTCGGCGTCTTCGGCGCTCTCGGCCTTGGCAATGCCGGCGGCGATGACTTCGACGGCGGCATAGGCGTTCAGGGTGAACGCTTCGGCCGGGATGCTCTTGGCTTCAAGGGCAGCCACGGCGGCCTTGCTGTCTTCGTTCTTCAGGGCGTCGGCAGCATTGGTGAAGATCGTGCCTTCGGCTGCCTCGCCACCGATCGTGACGAATTCGTTGTTCGACAGGCCGTCGCCGGCGATCAGCTGTGCCTTCAGGCCGGCGTCCTGCATCTGGCGCACGAGGAGGCCCGCCTCCGGATGGTAGCCGCCGAAGTAGATGACCTCGACGCCTTCCGCCTTCAGACGGGTGATGAGCGCGCCGAAATCCTTTTCGCCAGCGGTCAGCGAATCCTTGAAGACTTCGGTGACGCCACCGGCGTTCAGCGCGGCCTGGAAGGCATCCGCCAGACCCTTGCCGTACTGGCCCTTGTCGTCGAGGATGGCGATCTTCTTGTCCTTGTAGGCGCCCAGCACATATTGTGCGGCTACATCGGCCTGCTGGTCGTCGCGCCCGCAGGTGCGCAGCACGGTGGTGAGGCCACGGGCGGTGAGGTCGGGAGCGGTTGCGGTCGGGGTGACCATCAGCACGCCGTTTTCGGCGAGAACGCTGGAAGCCGGCACGGCAACGCCCGAGGTGACCGGACCGACGACAAAGCGAACGCCTTCACCCACCAGCTGGTTCGCAGCAGAAACGCCCTGCTTCGGCTCGCCGGCGTCGTCGGCGATCTGCAGCGTCAGCTGTTCGCCATTCACGCCACCCTTCTTGTTGATTTCCTCGACGGCGGTTTCCGCGCCGTTCTTGATCTGCGCGCCAACGGCTGCCAGCGGGCCGGTCAGCGGCGCCATCAGGCCAAGCACGATCTCGGCGCGGGCGGCGGGGGCGCTGGCGATCAGCGCGGCAAGGGCCGCGCTTGCGAAGAGTTGAAATTTCATGTCCTGCTCCTTGGGTCGGCGCGACCGATCTCTGTCGGTTTGGGCACCATTCGGGTTCTTTTGTTGCTCCCCACGATCGCTTTAGACAAAAACGAACGGCAGCAAAAGACCGGAAGCTCAGCTGCGCCTTCACGCCACAGCTTTCTCGGACCAGATGAAAAGTGTGTGCGGCTCAGACGGTGAGGACGCGTCCGGCGGAGGTCTGATCGTCCGCTTCGAAGCCGGCTTTCGCCGCGGCGGCGTCCTGCTCACGGCGCAGCGCCAGTTCCGCCATGGCGATCTGCTGCAGCTCGAAGAGATCGTTGCTGATCTGGGCGCGGCGGGCGGCAAGCCTTGCCTCATCGGCGCGGGCGGCCGATCGCGCTTCCGGTTCCGGAGCGGCTTTGTCCCGTGAGGCTTCGAGAGACGCGTTGTTACCGAACATGCGCTTGAAGAGGTCGACCACGGATATCCTCCCGGGACCTGACCCGGACAGATCGCCTCAGACCTGATGTCGGAAGCGGAAACGGCCGGGGCTGCCAAAGTCGTCGGTCGTGTCCCGCGCGGTCATCTGCGCCGGGATCGATCGTGCGATTCTTCAGAAGATACGGGAGGGCAGGCCGGTGGACAAGCGCGGCCAGGGCGCGTGGTCAGCCTCGTGCAAGCTAGCGGGGCGGTCTCGTGTTTCCGGGCTCAAGCAGAGGTCCGCCGGGCGCCGTTATCCGTAAAGGAGGCGGCAGACAGCGTGGTTCCGCTCGCGGACACTCGAACGAGGTCTGCTGCCGACCAATGACCTGGAGTTTCCATGGCTGATACCGCAATAGCCTTGACCCGTGATGCCGCCTTGCGTCGCCTTGACGACTTTCTGCCGGATGCGGCAGGTGCCTATGCTCGGTTGCGCAACAAGGAGAACGGGCCGGGCCGCCATGTGCATGTCTCCCGGCTCTCGGCCGCTCTGCGCCGACGACTGGTCAGCGAAGAAGAGGTGGTCCGTGCCGTGGTCGCGCGGCACGGTCTGTCCAAGGCGGAAAAATTCGTAAGCGAGGTCTTCTGGCGCACCTACTGGAAAGGATGGCTCGAGCAACGCCCGTCGATCTGGGACGGCTACGTTATGGCCGTTGAACGGACTGCGTTCCAGTTGGAGGCCTCCGCCCAACTTCGCCAGCGCTACACGGCGGCGATGGAGGCCCGGACGGGGATCGACTGTTTCGACGCCTGGGCGCTGGAGCTCACGCAGACCGGTTATCTGCACAATTGGGCCCGCATGCAGTTTGCCTCGATCTGGATCTTTACGCTCGGCCTGCCATGGGAGCTCGGGGCCGCCTTCATGTTCGACCAGCTGATCGATGCCGATCCGGCCTCGAACACTCTGTCCTGGCGCTGGGTGGCGGGGCTTCACACTGTCGGCAAGGCCTATCTCGCCGATGCCGAGCGGATCCAGGCGATGACCGAGGGGCGCTTTGCGCCGCGGGACCTCGCGCGCACGGCCCGCATTCCGGCCGATAGCCTCGTTGTGCCCCAGCCTGCAGCTGTTCGTCAGGCGCATCAGGCAGATCCTTCGGCTGCGACGCTGCTCCTCCTGACCGTGGAAGACCTCTCGGTCGAGCAGTTGGCGCCGATGCGTTCACTTCCCGTCCAGGCGCTCGCCGTCCTCGAAGGGCGCAACGCCTGGGACCAAACCGCGTTGTCAGACGGCCTTGCCCGTGCCGCCCAGGTCTGGCCGGAGGCGGCATTGGTCGGCAATGTCTCTCCTGCCGACATTGCCGAGACAGCGAACGCGCACGGCTGCAGCCAGATCGCCACCGCGTTTCTCCCGGTCGGACCGGTTGCTGCCTCGATTGCGCCGCAGCGAGCAGCCTTTGCCGAACAAGGGCTTCGGTTCGCGGAATTGCTGCGTGACTGGGATCGCAGAAGCTGGCCCCATTGCCGGAGGGGCTTCTTTGCGCTCAAGGAGAAGATCCCGGCGCTTGTGCAAGAGATGGTGACGCCATGAGCGAGCGGGATCGTTTTCGTCCGGTGCCTCAGGGGCGCCTCAGCCGCCTAGCAGCCCTGGGCCAGATCGCCGGTGGCGTCGCCTCGGGCATGGTCGCCGAAGGATTGGGACGGCTGGCGCGGGGCGAAAGGCCGCATCTGCGAGACCTCTTGCTGACACCTTCGAACGCGATGAAGGCGGCCGACCAGCTGTCGCGGATGCGGGGTGCTGCGATGAAGCTCGGCCAGATGATTTCCCTGGAACCGGGCGAGTTTCTGCCGCCCGAACTGCAGGCGATTTTCTCGCAATTGAGGGCATCCGCGCATTTCATGCCGCCGAGCCAGCTGACCGCCTGCCTCTCCGATGCCTGGGGTCCTGACTGGCGCCGCCATTTCGACCGCTTCGACATGGTGCCGATTGCGGCGGCGTCGATCGGCCAGGTGCACCGGGCGGTGCTGACATCAGGGCAAGCCATCGCGGTCAAAGTGCAGTATCCGGGTGTCGTCAGAAGCATCGATTCCGACATCGACAATGTTGCGGCCTTCCTGCGCCTCTCCGGCCTTCTGCCAGCCGGCCTCGACATCACACCGCATCTGGCGGAAGCGAAGAGGCAGTTGCGCGAGGAGGCGGACTACCTGCGCGATGCCGAGGAGATGCGCCGCTTCGGCAGGCTGCTGGCCGACGACACGCGTTTCATTGTGCCGTCGCCAGTGGATACACTGTTGCGGCCGACGGTCTTGCCGATGGATTTCGTCGAAGGCGTTCCGCTCGAGCGGCTTGCTGCGGCTTCGCAGGCGAAGCGCGACGCTGCGGTCACGGCGATCTCCGATCTCGCCTTGCGTGAACTCTTCGTCTTTGCCCACATGCAGACGGATCCGAACTTCGCCAACTATCTCTGGCGGCCCGACGATGGCCGGATTGTGCTTCTTGATTTCGGCGCCGTTCGCCCGGTCGCGCCTGAGAGCGCCGACGACTATCGCCGGCTTCTCAGGGCGAGCCTCACAGGACGGGTCGAGGATGTGCGTGGCGCGCTGATCGAGATGCAGTATCTCTCCCGCGCGCAGGTCGACCGCCATGGGCGCTTGCTCGTCGAGATGATCTCGATCGTCGTCGATCTGGTCCAGAACGCGCCGGACGGTCTGATCGATTTCGGTGACCACAGTCCCATCGCGAGGGTCCGCGAACGTGCCCTGCCGGTGTTTGCCGATCGGGCGCTCTGGGCTCTGCCGTCTCCCGACAAGATGTTCCTGCAGCGCAAGATCACAGGACTTGCGTTTCTCGCTCTGAAGCTGCGGGTGCGGCTGCCGCTTGCCGACATGCTGCGGGACTACGCCTGAGCGACAAAAAAGCGGCCACGCGGGCCGCTTTTCCTGATGATCGAAACGAAGCTCAGATGTTGTTCATCAGCACCTTGCGCAGCTTGTCGAAGAGTTCGTCGATCTGCTCGTGGGTGATGATCAGCGGCGGCGAGAGCGCGATGATGTCGCCGGTCGTCCGGATCAGAAGCCCGTCGTTATAGGCGTTGAGGAAGGCGTTGAAGGCGCGCTTCGTCGGTTCGCCGTCGATCGGCTTCAGCTCGATTGCACCGATCAAGCCGAGATTTCGGATGTCGATGACGTTCGGGCAGTCGCGCAGCGAATGCAGCTTCTCTTCCCAGTAGGGCGCGATCTCGGCCGCCCGCGTCAGAAGGTTCTCGTCGCGGTAAGTGTCGAGCGTGCCCAGTGCGGCAGCAGACGCGATCGGGTTGCCGGAATAGGTGTAGCCGTGGAAGAACTCGATCATATGATCGGGGCCGGTCATGAAGGCGTCGTGGATTTCGGCCGTCACGAAGACCGCACCCATCGGGATGACGCCATTGGTCAGTCCCTTGGCGGTGACCATGATGTCGGGCTTCACGTCGAAATACTGCGAGGCGAAAGGCGCGCCGAGGCGGCCGAAACCGGTGATGACTTCATCGAAGATCAACAGGATGCCGTGCTTCGTGCAGATCTCGCGCAGACGCTGCAGGTAGCCCTTCGGCGGGATCAGTACGCCGGTCGAACCCGAAACCGGTTCCACGATGACGGCTGCGATGGTCGAGGCGTCATGCAAGGTGACGATGCGCTCCAGCTCGTCGGCGAGATCGCCTCCATGTTCCGGCATGCCCTTGGTGAAGGCGTTCTTGGCCGGCTGGTGGGTGTGCGGCAGGTGGTCGACGCCGGTCAAAAGCGTGCCGAACATCTTGCGGTTGGAGACGATGCCGCCGACGGAGATGCCGCCGAAATTGACGCCGTGATAGCCGCGTTCGCGACCGATCAGGCGGGTGCGGGAGCCCTGTCCCTTCACGCGCTGATAGGCAAGCGCGACCTTGAGTGCCGTCTCGACCGATTCCGAACCAGAATTGGTGTAGAGCACATGCGCCATGTTGTCGGGCGCGATGTCGATCAGGCGGTTGGCGAGTTCGAAGGCCTTGGGATGGCCGAGCTGGAAGGCCGGCGCGTAGTCGAGTTCGCCGGCCTGCTCGCGGATCGCTTCGGTGATGAGCGGGCGGCAGTGGCCGGCATTCACACACCAGAGGCCGGCGGTGCCGTCGAGCACCTGGCGGCCGTCATGGGTGGTATAATGCATGTCCTTGGCGCCGACGAAGAGACGCGGCTCCTTCTTGTACTGGCGGTTCGCTGTGAACGGCATCCAGAAGGCGCGCAGGTCGTTCGGCGTTGAATTCAGGCGGTTAGACATCGTGTTCTCCATGGCCTTTGGTTGCGGGCGGCCATTGTCCCTGATGTCGGCTCCGAAGGCCGATATCCGTTGATTGCGCCGTCACGTTAGCAGGGCGCGAAGCACGGTCAAGCCATGCGCCCGGCCGCATCAACAAAGGTCATGGATCACTGAATTTAGGTGATGGAAAAGCCCTGCAGCGCGTAAGGGCAGACGGGCAGCTGACACCCGGTGTCGGGGCACGAAAAAGCCCTGATCGCCAATGCGACCGGGGCTTCAGAAACATCAGCTCGCCAGGGGGTTCACCCGCTCGCGCGAGTGCTGCGCCGATCCCTCCCATCCTCGATCAGCGCTGCGCTGGCAGCGCTGTCATCAGGCGGCAGTCTTGCTCGCTGCCGGGGTGCAGTAGATGCTTTCCAGGGTGGAGAGTATCTTGATCACCGACTCGGATGTCGAGGAATAGTAGATGGTCTGAGCATCGCGACGGGTCTTCACGAGCTTCTGTGCGCGCAGCTTTGACAGGTGCTGCGAAAGGGCCGACTGGCTGAGGCCAACCTGGGTCGCCAGAACACCGACCGGAACCTCGCCCTCGACGAGGCTGCAGAGGATCATCAGACGCTTCGGGTTTGCCATGGCGGACAACAAACCGGCTGCGACAGTCGATTGTTCGGACAATGCTTTTGTTTTCATCTCAGTTCAACTTTCCTTGGTCGAGTGCCCTTGGGGGGAGTGGCAGTCGTTGAAAAATCCATGACTTAACTGGAGGCCAAACCTTAGCAGTACCACCAAAATTGTATATGCCTAAATTTAAGGTACTGCGTATACTGATTTAGGTAACTCTAATAGCAGATGTTCTACTGTTGTGATCGGCGTCACAAACTCGTGCCGGATCAGCAAGTCTTTGAAAACAATATCCAATCCATGCGAATCAATGGCCGCGATACGCCAATCTCCGTCCGGGGCGCCATTCAATCCGGTGGCAAGGCGGGTGGCGAGATCGGGATGGCGACCCCCCAAATCTCGCAGTAGGGCCTCCTCGGTCTGGAACAAATCATCGTCTATTTTCGGTATAAAAAAGTCGGCGCTGCTCAAATGGTAGGCACGGCCGAAGCCGCCGTTCAGGCTCGCGCGTTCGGGCCTCAAGCGGAAGAAACGGAAGTCGGGAAAGTCGATATAGAGCTGCGCCTTCGGGTGGCGGGCGAGGAAGCGGGCGCGCAGCCTTTGATGGCTGTCGCTGTCCCGATCGACGCTTTCGGCCGTGCATTGCAGCGTCAGGCGTGGGTGGGCGAGCGGGTCGCCCTTGCCGGGCTCGCCCGTCAGGAGGGAAGCGCGCGGATCGGCGAGCAGCGCCGTCGTGTGGGCGGAGAGATTGGAGACGAGGATCACGGCCGCGCCGTCACTGTCCATGCCGAGCAGAACGCGGCTGACGAAGGGGAAGCCCGTCTCCGGATCAAGCACCCCGATGGCTGCGAAGCGTGCCCCGCGCAAGAGAATGCGCGCCTGTCGGCGCGCATCGTCGTCGGTGTCGCGAATCACCTGGGGCTTGTCGTTCATCTCTGTCTCCCACATGCAGCCTTCAAGCGATGCGGGGCAGGGCCGGTTCAGGCCTTCCGGCGGTGCTTCGTCAGTCCGCTCACCACATCCTGAGCATCGATCGTGCCGATGACGGCGCCGTTGTCAACGACGCCGATCGTCCCGGGCTGACGCGAGAGGGCATCGAGCACGTCGACGAGCGGCGTGGTCGGCCCGGTCGTGCCGGTCACCTGGCCCTGCTCGCCGCTGACGCCGTTGCGCATGACGTCCGAGGCCGTCAGCATGTTGATCGGGTTCATGTTCTGCACGAAGTCCGCGACATACTGGTTGGTCGGGTTCTGGACGATCTCCTGCGGCGTGCCGCACTGGATGATGTGGCCGCCTTCCATGATGGCGATGCGGTTGCCGATGCGGAAGGCCTCGTCGAGGTCGTGGCTGACGAAGAGAATGGTCTTCTTCAGGCGCGCCTGAAATTCGAGGAGCTCGTCCTGCAAGCGGGTGCGGATCAGCGGGTCGAGTGCCGAGAAGGGCTCGTCCATCAGCAGGATCGGTGCGCCGGTGGCAAAGGCGCGGGCAAGGCCGACGCGCTGCTGCATGCCGCCGGAAAGCTCGTTCACCTTGCGGTCAGCCCATTGCGACAGGTTGACCAGTTCCAGCTGCGTGGCGACCCGATCCCTTCGCTCGGCTTCCGGCACGCCGGCGAGCTCAAGACCGAAACCGACATTCTCGGCCACCGTCCGCCAGGGCAGAAGGCCGAACTGCTGGAAGACCATGGACACGGTGTGCGTGCGCAGATCGCGCAGCTTCTGCGCCGAGGCCTTGTAGGGCTCGACATAGCCGTTCTCGGTCCGCACCCGGACATTGCCGCGCACGACGGGGGCGAGCGCGTTGACGGCGCGCAGAAGCGTCGACTTGCCCGAGCCCGACAGGCCCATCAGGACGAGGATCTCGCCCTCCTTGACGGTCAGCGAAGCATGGGCGACGCCGAGAACCAGGCCGGTCTCGGCCCCGATCTGGTCGCGGGTCTTGCCCTGGTCGACCATTTCCAGGGCGCGTTCAGGGTTGTCGCCAAAGACGATGTCGACATTCTCGAAGATCACTGCGTCGGTCATGCGTCTTCTCCAGGCATGCGGAAGATCCGGTCCAGGATGATGGCGAGGATGACGATGCAGAGGCCTGCCTCGAAACCCCGGGCGATGTTGACGGTGTTCAGCGCGCGCACAACCGGAACCCCGAGACCGCTCGCGCCGACCAGCGCTGCGATGACGACCATCGACAAGGACAGCATGATGGTCTGGGTGAGGCCGGCCATGATCTGCGGCATGGCGAAGGGCAGCTCGACCTTGCGCAGCACCTGCATAGGTGTCGCGCCGAAGGCGACCGCAGCCTCGACCAGCGACGGCGGCGTCGAGATGATGCCGAGACGCGTGAGCCGGATCGGTGCGGCGATGGCGAAGATCACGGTCGCGATCAGGCCGGGGACCATACCAAGGCCGAAGAGAATGAGCGCCGGAATGAGATACACGAAGGTCGGGATCGTCTGCATCAGATCGAGCACCGGTCGTACCGCGGCGTATAGCCAGGGGCGCCGGGCGCAGGCGATGCCGATCGGCACGCCGATGACCATACAGACGCAGGTCGCGGCCAGCACAAGCGCCAGCGTCTCCATCGTCTCTTCCCAGTAGCCCTGGTTATAGATCAGCAGCAGGCCGAGAAAGGTAAAGGCGGTGACACCGAGCGAGCGGCGCATCACCCAGGCGATCACCGAGAACAGCAGGATTATGAAAAGCGGATAGAAGCTTTCAGCCGGGGTGTTGTCGAGAAAGGGTGCCTGCAAAACGAATAGCAGGGCGTCGATCGACGCGCTCAAGATGTTTGCAATGAAGTCGAAGACAAAGTCGACGTTATCGGTCAGCCAGTCGACGACACTCTTCGACCAGGGCCCGATGGGCAGTTTGTTGTCTGTCAGAAATTCCATGTTCGTCCCCGATTGGCCACAGGTTCAATGCCTGGGAGGCCGCGCGGCCGGATCCCCCTTCCGGTCGCGCGGTTCCACGATCGATGGACAGGGCTCAGAGGCCCAGTGCCGTCTTCACTGCTGCAAGGCCTTCGCCACCGTCCTTGGTGGTGACGCCGGCGAGCCAGGGCTCGATCGCCGTCGGATTGGCCTTCAGCCAGTCGGAAGCGGCCGCTTCGGCGTCCTGGCCGTCGTTGAGGATCTTGCCCATGATCTCGTTCTCCATCTGGAGCGAGAACTTGAGGTTGGTGACGAACTTGCCGACATTCGGGCACTCGGTCGTATAACCGGCGCGGGTGTTGGTGTAGATCGTCGCGCCGCCGAAGTTCGGGCCGAAGACGTCATCGCCGCCCGACAGATAGGTCAGCTTGAAGTTGGCATTCATCGGATGCGGTTCCCAGCCGAGGAAGACAACCGGCGTGCCATCCTTCTCAGCGCGGGCAACCTGCGCCAGCATGCCCTGTTCGGAGGATTCGACCACTTCGAAGTCGCCGAGTTCGAACTTGTTGCCGTCGATCATGTCGAGGATCAGGCGGTTGCCGTCATTGCCCGGCTCGATGCCGTAGATCTTGCCGTCCAGCGCGTCCTTGTTCTTGGCGATGTCGGCGAAGTCCTTGATGCCGAGCTCGGCGCCCTTGGCATTGGTTGCAAGCGTGTATTTCGCGCCTTCGAGGTTCGGTCCGAAGATTTCGACCGACTTGTCTTCGCGATACGGCGCGATGTCGGCTTCCATGGTCGGCATCCAGTTGCCGAGGAAGACGTCGATGTCCTTGTTCTTCAGCGACGAATAGGTAACCGGCACGGAAAGAACTGTGGTCGTCGGCTCATAGCCCAGCGCCTTCAGGATGACGGAGGCAGTGGCGGTGGTCGCAGTGATGTCGGTCCAGCCGACATCCGAGAAGCGCACGGTGGAGCAGCTCTCGGCTTCCTGTGCAGCAAGTGGCGTCGCCATGACGGCGAAGAGCGAAACGGCGGCCACGAGGGTGCGGCGATGGGTGGAAAGATACGGCATTGTCAGGCTCCCGGTTTTTTTATTGATGTTCCCAAGTCAACATTCAATACCGGAGAAATGCAAGGATGCCCGCGCGTTTGCGTCGCTCGACCGGCGCTGTTTGCGACCTTCATCCCCTTTGAGCCGGGAAATGTGGCGCTGCAAAAAAAAGTTCGGGATCTTGATGGGCGTCAAAGCGCCGCCTTGAGTCTCGTGCCAACAGGTGATGCGATGGTTGCAGCGCTTCGGCGCCCATTGTTTGGAGATAGGAGTTTCGATGAAGACGTCTTCCCTGATCGTGCTGCTTGCCCTGGCCGCAGCGCCGCTTCCCGCATTCGCCGACGGTGATCCCGTTGCCGGTGCCAAGGCCTTCAAAGCCTGCCAGGCCTGTCACATCGCGACCGAAGCGAAGAACAAGGTCGGGCCGCATCTGCAGGGCGTTGTCGGGCGCCCGGTCGCTTCGATTGCCGACTACAAGTATTCGCCTGCGATGACGGAATTCGGGGCCGGCAAGGTCTGGGACGAAGCGCTTCTGTCGGAATATCTGAAGGCGCCGAAGGCGGTCGTGAAGGGCACCAAGATGGCCTATGCCGGCGTCAAGAAGGACGAGGATCTGGCCAATATCATCGCCTATCTCAAGGATCCCGCCGCCGGCGGCCAGTGATTCCTCTCAACCCCTGCATGCGTCCTGGATGCGACAGCTGTTTCGCGGCTGTCGCATTTCTCTGCTAGCGCCTCTTGTGTGGGGGCTTCGACCATCCATATCGATGAGGGGCGTTCTGTCCTGTGCGCTGCGGTACTTTCCCGCGCCCGGAAACGCGCTATGGTGGCATCACACGAATCCGGCGCGCCGCCGGAGTGGCGACAGGGAGAGAACATGGCGACTTTGCAATCCTTCGACAGCGAGATCGAGAAAACGCGCAAGATCGTCTCCGAAATGCGCGGCAAGATCGAACAGTCCGGCGTGGTTCTGGATACGCTCGCCAAGAGCGATTCCAAGCTGACGGGGCAGGACTTCGACATCGAGAACGCGCGGATCGAAGACGTCCTGAAGCAGCAGAAGGTGATGGAATCGAACATCGCCGACCTGATCATCGGGCTCGAAGACGCAACCAATGTGTTCGGCGCCGAGTTCGAAAGCATGAAGAGCTTTTCCGGCATGGAAAAGTTCGTCGGCATCTTCTCCAAGCAGAAGGCGCAGCGCATGCGCACCGAGCGCGTGCGCAACATGTCGCTTGCCGGCAATCTGCAGGAGCTGCTCGCGAAGTCCGACAGCATCGTCGGCATCCTGAAGGAGCAGAAGACGGTTCTCGAAGAGCGTTACAAGACCTCCGAGGCGAGCCTCGTGCAGGTCATCGAGCGCCGCAAGCAGACGATTGCCAATCTCGAAGAGACCCAGAAGAAGATCGAGACGCTGAACCCGGCGCTGCTCGACATCGAAAACAAGATTGCAGCTTCCACCGACACCTCGGAGCGCACGGCGCTGGAAGCCGAGCGTTCGAAGCTTGCGACCGACTACAATCAGGCCCAGGCGCGCGAACAGGAGCTGCTCGCCGAGAGCCAGACGCTGGAACGCTACACCTCGATGTTCCAGACCTTCGTCGACAGCCTGAACAACCAGATCGCCGCGCAGAACACGCTGATCAACAAGCTGACGATCGACACCGAACAGCGCATCGTTCTCTACAAGGCGCTCGAGGACTCGTTGAAGACCGCCGCCCAGCAGGATGTGGCGCACCGGATCAACACGCTCGGCAGCCAGGTCGATACGGCGGCGGAGGAAACCATGGCCGGCATCGGTGCGGCCGCCCAGCGGCATATCGGCGATCTGCTGGAGCTGCACGAGAAGAACATGCTCTCGACGCAGGATATCCAGCGCCGCAAGAAGCTCGCCGACGAGGCTTTCGCCCGGCGCTTCCAGGCGGTTCTCGACAAGCATGACGCTGCCAACTACGTGAAGCCCTGATCATGCTGGAAATGTGGGCGCGGCGATTTAGCCGCGTGCCGCTTCCCGGATGGACAGACTGTTTGAGCGGGGGAGGGGCATGAACGTCGTCGATCGCAACAGTGCTGTGTCGCACTACTTTGCTACCATGGCTGCGGCACTGGCCGGTCTCGAACAGTTCTTCGGGCAGACCGATCGCCGCTTTGGCGAGAAGGGCCCGCCGACGCTGCATATGCTGCCCTATCTGGACCGGCTGCGGAATTCCTTCACATCCTGGCAGAACCGGATCGGCTTCACGGGCCAGTTCAAGATCGCCCAGGCGGAAAGCGGCTTTCCGATCTTTCAGAACGTGCTGGAACTCGAAAACGACCGGGCGGGGGCGCAGACGCGGCTCTCGACCATTCCAGCGGTTGACAAGCTGCGGGAAGAGATAGTCGATTTCATCCTGCGGCAGAAGGAGTTTCCGGCAGCCCTGCAGCAACAGATCGCCGAACGGCTTTATCTCGAACAGGTCGGCGCTGGCGAGATCTTCTCGCCCTTCGTCCTGCCGACCACCGTTGCCGTAACGGTCAACCCGCAGTCGCGCCGTCCGTCATATCTCGTGAGCTGGGCCGCCTTCGACGGCGTCAGCACGCTGCCGATGATCTATCTGGCGACGGTCGAGGATTCCTCTGAAAACGTCACGAAGATCCTCGTGACCGAGGACGGCAGGCTGAACGAGGAAGTCGAGATCCCGCTGCCGGTCGGCGGTCTGCTCAATCCGGAGCTTGCCCGCAGCTTCGATGATTTCTGCGCGAAGAATTCCGCCTATTCTCTGACGCCGGCAACGATCGCGACCAATATGGACCGCGATTTCCCGAATCTTCATCCGAAATCGGTGCGGCGCGTCGTGCTCGGCCCGCTCTACTCGACGGGGCTCACCGAGAATTCCGGCCGGGTCACCGAGATCCTCGATCGGGTGCGCAAGCCGGAAAATGCCTGGGTTATGACCTGGACGGTGCAGGAGGTCTTCTCCAAGCGCGAGCAGCCGGCGGTGAAAGGCTTCTTCTCCTCGACCCCGGCCTCCCAGGAATTCCATATCGAGACGCATGATCTGGAAGCGGCGCGCATGGGTGTTTCGACGTACGAGAAACACGCGCTGGTGCCGCATGACGCCTATCAGGCCCTCTACGCGGCCAACGAGGTCAAGGCGATCTTCGGCAATTTCAAGGTGCATGTGATTTCAGGACATCAGATTGTGAGTGAGGTCTAAGCATGAGCGAATTGACGGCGGGACTGACCACACTTCGCGAAGACGATATCGCCAAACATCTCGCGGTCGCCCAGGGGCTGGTGACGCGGGTCGTGGTGCTTGACCAAGGCGAGGGCACCTCGGGTGCGCCGATTGCCGGCACGGGACGGCGCTTCGTCTCGACGGTTTCGACAGCTTCGGTTCGCCGCACGCGCGAGATCGAGCTTGCCAAGACCATCCAGTCGACCGGCACGGCCGATCCGCTGCTGACACCGGCCCAGCACACCGTGCTCTACCGTGTCCGGCGTGGCGCGCAGGTAGCGCTTGCCATAGCGGACGTCTTTGCCCGGCAGAGCGAACTTGAGCCGCTGCAGGCGCGCAACATCTCGGCACCCCTTCAGGGCGAGGAGGCCGCCCGCTTCAAGGCCTTGCTTGCCTCCCAGGCCTATGTCGCGGCCTTTGCCTTTGCTGCCTACCTCAAGTCCACCGTGGCGGGAGAGGGCGAGCAGCTCGACGGTATCCGTGAGCCCGACTTCCTGTTCGATACGGCCCAGGATGCCTTGAAGAGCATGGTCGCCGGTATTGATACCGCCGTGCAGGGTGCCGGCGACGATGCGACGCTGATCGGGCGTGTGCGTGGTCTCGCCGATCTCGCGCTCGACGGGCTTCTCGCCCGCAAGGCACGTTTCGAACATCTCGGCATCTTCGAAAACGCCCATATCCGCGTCGATCAGGACGATTTCACACTCGATGGTTTCGATGGCGTGCCGGGCGCCAAGTCGAAGCCGCTCACGATGACCTTCAAGAAGCCGGAAGAGATCATCGGCAACCACATCGCCAAGTACCAGGCGCTGAAGCTCGCCAAGATGCTGATGGCCTATGATTTCGACCGGCAGATGAACCCCTTCGTCGAGCTCGGCGGCTTCCTCTTCACCTTCATCGGCGATGGCATGCCGGGCACGGGCAAGACGATCCTGATCCAGATGCTGGCGGGTCTCCTGAACGACTACTGCAAGATGGCGGGCTACGCGTTCCATTACGAGAATTTCGGCGTCGACCAGATCTCGTCCTATCAGGGCAAGTCGGGCCAGAACTGCAAAGCCTTCGTCAACAACGTGCTCAACCCGCGCGTCATCGGCTTCGGCACGATCGACGATATCGACCAGGTCACCGCCAAGCGCTCCGACGACCGGGCCTCGGCCGGCCAGCACGAGGTGACCGCCGTCTTGATGGAGAGTTTCGCCGGCGCCTCGACCGTGGTGCGGGGCAATGCCACCTTCGGCATGTTCTCCAACTACCCTGAGAATGTTGACGATGCGCTGCGCCAGCGCGCCGGTGCCCGCTGGCTGGTCGACGGGCCGCAGACGCGCGAGGACTATATCGACATCTTCTCGCTGCTCGTCGGCAAGAACCATCAGATCCCGCTCGGCGACCACCAGCTGTTTGCCGGCCAGGAGATCCAGAAGGCCGTCAGCCGCTCCTATGGCGAGCATGACCGACCCAAGGAAGATGGGCTCGTGGCCGTCTGGGAACGCTTCGAGAAGAGTGAGGGTAAAATCGAGACGCTCGCCGATGTCGGCGCCTATCTGCATGCGATCAAGCTCGCCGAACCGCGCTTCACCGGCCGCGCCATCAAGAACATCACCGATGCGATCAAGATGCGGGCGATGGATGTCGAGCTGCCCGACGCCTGGTTCGAAAGCCCCGAGGCTTTCGTCCACAAGAGCTATGACGAGAAGAAGGCGATGATTTCGGAACTGCGCGGTCCGGTGACGATGGAGATGATCTGCCAAGAGATCAATCGCTACGCTGACAGCGAATTCCGCTATGCCGACAAGTCTGATGATGCAGCGGTCAGCGAGATCATTCGAAGGGAGCGGCAGCGCGAGCGCGCAATCGGTGAGATCGAGAAGATGAAGGGGGAGGGGATGTGGTGAATTCGCTATCAGCGAATTTTCTTGTCTGTTCAGGTGTCGAGGGCTAGGATGTGCGGGAGGTCGTGTATAGCAAACATGCGATCCGGACACTTAACCGGATGCCGGCCAACGAGGCTCGGCGCATCCGGTCGAAGGTCCTTCAATATGCCGAGGATCCGGCATCCTTGGCTAACAATGTCAAGAAGTTGAAAGGACAGCCGTTACCACCGTCTCCGAATTGGCGATTGGCGCGTGATCTTCGGGGAAGATGGAACCGTCGTTGATGTGATACGCGTGGCAGCACGCGGAGAAGCCTATGAGGGAGAGCTCTGATGACGATTGCATCATCATTCACGACGCCAAACGGCGAAGAGATGATCGTTCTGAGCCGCAAGGACTATGAGACGCTGATCCAGCGCATCGAGGATCTGGAAGACAGCCTCTCGATTGCGGATTTCGAGCGCAAGCTTGCTGCCGGCGAGGAGGAACTGGTCCCTGCCGAATATGTCAACCGGATGAGCGAAGGTGAAAGCCCGATCCGCGTGTGGCGCGATTTTCGGGGCATGTCGGCCAAGGATCTTGCCGCTGCTGCCGGGATCAGCACTGCCTTCTTGTCAGAAATCGAGACTGGCAAGAAGGACGGTAGCATTGCCACGCTGAAAGCCATTGCCGACGCCCTCAAGATCGACCTCGACGACCTCTATTGGCGCCAAGAGGACAGGAAGGTCGCAGACAACGCATGAACCGCCTCCTCCAAGCCGAGCTCATCTATGGCCGTCTCCTGCCCATCCGTGAGCCGCATCTGATTGCCCGCTACAACAAGGCGCTCGTCGCCTTCGGCCTGCCCGAAACGAAGCTTGCCGCCTTCGACATCGACATCACCGGCTTTTCGCCGCAGGTGGCGGAGGAAATTGGGGACCCTGATTATCTCGACCCGCTGAAGGTCAACAGGCGCTTCATCATCCTGACGCCGGAGCAGGACAGCCTGCCGGTGGTGCATACGAGCTTCTCCAACACCGCCGGCCTAATGCACGAGTTCTTCGCCGCCAATGCGCGGGCGATCCACGCGATCACGCTGAAGGACACGCTCTATGGCGAGATCGAGGACAGTGTCTCCGAGGTCAAGACGCTCGAGGATCTGCTGTCCATCAACGAGGTGAAGTTCAAGGTCTTGTCGGCAGAGGACCTGCTCGGCAAGGCAGGGCAGTTGCGCCAGCTCTGCGACGCGCTGGTGACGAGCCCGGATGCCTGGCGCGACAACGCCATGCTGGAGCAGATGGTGGCGCTCGCCAAGGAGACCGGCGACATCCGCCAAAACACCCTGGTGCCTGATAAACTCGTCTTCCGCCATGATGCCTTCTGGGCCGATCACTTCGGCGGTGTCTTCGTCTTCGTCGACGAGAAGATCACAACGGTCATCTGTGATCCGCAGGCGCCGGGCTTCCGGCGGTCGCGGCCCTGGCAGGTCAGCTACATCTCGATCGAGGACAGGGCACAGGTCGGCGATTTCCTCGCGCGCACCGGCCGGCTGGAATTGCCGCGGGCGAGCTGGGTGGAAAGCTCGGGCCTTTTCGCCCATCGGCTGGAAATGGCGCTGCTCTCGGTTGCCGCCACGCTTGATCCGGTGCCCGATCTCACCCGCATCGACGCCGTATGGATGCAGACCTTCCTGCATCGCCACGCCAAGGCGATCAACGAGCGGGGTGTCTATCCGCTGCTGCAGGAGGCGCTGCGGACGCTGTCGCGCACGGGCAATCTGCGCATGGCCGATATCGATCCGAAGCTCAGGCTCTGGCTGGTGCGCGCCGAGCCCCGCCATCCCGACCAGTGGCTGACGAACCGGCTCATTTCGCATCTGACGCCGGAGGACTTCGTCTCGCGTTTCGTCTTTGACAAGCAGGGCTTCTACCGCGCCTATGACCGCTACCCAGAAGCCTATCGTGATTATGTTGTATCCCGCCTGTCCGACACTTATCTGAAAGACAAGGCTGCCTTTCGCAAACGCCTCTACGGACTAGGAGATGACCATGCTTGACCCGATCATCGCGTTTTTCCAGCGCGTCTTTGCCGCGATCGGTCGCGGCATCGGCATGGTGGTCGCGTGGCTGCTCTGGCCGTTCCTTGCCGCCCATGGCTGGTATCGCGAGCGCAGCTGGATCATCCGCGGCCCGATCCTCGCCATCCTCGTCCTGCTCGTGATCTTCTACGGCCAGTTCATCTATCGGACCCAGCTCTGGCATGGCTTCGATCCCGCCTTCGTCCAGGCCTACAAGTTCGATGAGCGCACGGTCCCGGCCGGCAATCCGCTGCCCGGCGAGGCCAATCGCTGCCAGGATTCCGCCGTCGTCGCGATCAGCGCGGCGCTGACGGACCAGAATGTCAACCAGAACGCCTGGGTCTCATCGACCCTTCTCTACAAGCTCGGGCTTTTCGGTCTCGATTGGGACAACACGCCCTTCATGGACAACAAGGCCTCGTTCCAGCGCGGCGTGAACCAGGTCGTGCGCCGGACCGCCATCCAGCTCGCCGACAATCTCGGCCGCGTCCGCGGAACGTCCGGCATCAACAATGACCTGCAGAATGCGCGCGGCAATATCCAGTTCGACGAAAGCACCTGGTATTTCGGCACCGATCCCTTCGGCTTCAAGACGCCGACACCGAGCTACTACCGCGCCGCGGTCGAAAGCTGGAACAAGTTCAATACCTCTCTCGTCAGCTGCGACGCCGTCTTCGATACGCGCTCCGACAACCTGCTGCAGGTCCTCGACGGCATGGCGAGCGATCTCGGCAACACGTCTGACATCCTTCGCCGCCGCTCGGAGGAATTCAATGCCGGCTGGTTCGACACCCGTGCCGATGACCGATTCTGGTTCGCCTATGGCCAGCTCTATGCGCAGTATGCCCTGCTGCAGGCAACCCGTGCAGACTTCAGCGGCGTTATCCGCGAGCGCAACCTGACGACCATCTGGACGGAGATGGAGCGTCAGCTGCAGGCCGCGCTCAGAATCCAGCCGGCGATCATTTCGAACGGCAGCGAGGATGGCTGGATCATGCCGACGCATCTCGCCACCATGGGCTTCTACATCCTGCGTGTGCGCTCCAACATGGTGGAGATCCAGTCGATCCTTGATCGCTGACATCCGGGCAATCGCATTATCGGGAGGCGGTTCGCGGTTGTGCGGGCCGCCTTTTTGCGCACTGATACCTCAGCGCATCTCTGCTTGTTCATACTCCCGAGATGTCGTATGGTCGGAAATGAGGTACGTACCTCAGATTCGTTGTGCAAGGGAGGGCCAGACGATGAGCAGTGTTGGAGTGAAGCCGGAATTCATGGTGCAGGACGTGGCCGCATTGCGGCGCCTCTATGAGCCGGTACATGCGCTTGCGGTAACGAAGCAGCGCCAGACGCTCGGCCCCCATGCCGAAACCTTCATCCGGCGGTCGCCGTTTCTGTGTATCGGGACGCAGGGGGCGGAGGGCAGGGCCGATGTCAGCCCGCGGGGCGATGCGCAGGGTTTCGTGCAGATCCTCGATGCCGGCACTCTGGCGATCCCCGACCGACCCGGCAACAACCGGCTCGATACGCTCGAGAATATCATGGCCAATCCGGTGGTCGGCCTGCTGTTCATGATCCCGGGTTACGACGAGACCCTGCGCGTCAACGGTCGTGCAAGGCTCAGCACGCAGCCGGACCTCCTCGAGAGCATGGCCGTGGACGGCCGACGCCCGAGGCTCGCAATCGTCGTGGAGATCGATGAGGTCTTCCTGCATTGTGCGAAGGCATTCCGCCGCTCGCATCTCTGGGATCCCGCCCATCGGCAGGACAGGAGCGAGATGCCGTCTCTGGTCAAGATGATCCTTGACGATACGACCGGCGCGCCCTCTGATCAGGCCGTGATGAGGAAGATGGACGACGATCTCGAGACCGCCTATCGCCAGACACTCTACTGAGTGTCGAAGCCTTAGCTGATGATCTTCATCCGGATGGCCTTGGCGACCAGCTGGGTGCGGTTGACGCAGTCCAGCTTGCGGATCGCATTGGTCATGTAGGCGTTCACCGTGTGATCGGAGAGCGAGAGGATCTGGCCGATCTCCAGCGATGTCTTGCCTTGTGCTGTCCAGCGGACGACTTCCAGTTCGCGGGCCGAGAGCACGTTGGTGTTGCTGGCCGTCCGACGCAGCCGGTCGAAGACGTCGAAAGCCTGGATGCTCAACATGGACAGTTCGTTGATTTCCGGCATGGCAAGCGGTCCGCGGTCGCCGTCGTAGCGAACGACATAGCGGCTGCCGTCGACGGAGTGCACGGAGAAGATGATGCCGGTGATCAGCCGGAATCTCAGCATCAGGGCGACAAATTCCGGCGGGCAGTCGAAGGTCGGGTCCCTGCCGTCAGGGCCGATCGTCCATTGATTGTGCATGATCGACCGGCTGACATGCGGCACGGTCGGGCAATGTTTCAAAAATTCCAGGCGGTCAAATTCGCGGCAATATTCCAGCGGCAAAGTCGTCTCCCGAACAAGGGGAGCGACCAGTCTGTCATGCGAAGTCGGGGCCGCGGCGAGGCTCACATAGTCCAGGCCGTATTCACGCGTCGCCCGTGACCAGCAATCCATCAACTCGGCGCGGTTCTGACAGCCCCCGATGTCCTGGCTCAAGAGCGTCTGGCGTTCTGACAACATTTTATCAATTTCGAAAGTTGACAATCATTCTGAAGTTTATGATCAATATATCAGTCCGGTCGAAAAGCTAGCAGTTTTTCAGGGGTTGTCACTATTAATATGACTAATGTCTGACCGCTGGCGATCAAAATGGCATTCGCCTGTTAGCGTGACCTTCATACGGGCAAGGCCGACCCTGCCTTCACCTCTTCCATGACCGCGTAGGTGTGTGTTTCCCTGACGCCGGGCAGAGGCAGAATCACCTCCGACAGGAATTGCCGGTAGGCTTCCATGCCGGCCACGCGCGCCTTGACGAGATAGTCGAACCCGCCTGCGACCATATGACATTCCATGACGTCGTCCGATCGTTTTACGGCCGCTGCAAAGGTGTCGAAGACATCCGCCGTCGTCCGGTCGAGTTTTACCTCGATGAAGACCAGCAGGTTGCGTCCGAGCTTCTGCGGTGACAGCATCGCCATGTAGCCGGTGATGTAGCCTTCACGCGTCAAGCGACGTACCCGCTCCGCCGTCGCGGTCGGCGACAGATTGACCCGTTCGGCAAGTTCGATGTTGGTCAATCGACCCTCCGCCTGCAGCGCGCGGAGGATCTTTCGATCGAGACGATCCAGTTCTTTGCTCATTCTCTACCTTTCGTCACTTTTGTAGAGAATATCGCAGATATGTGGCTTAAGAATAGTGGGAAACGCGGCAAATCCGCAGATATGTATGCGATACCACGGAGGTGATCATGATCAAGCCAGCCACGACCGATTTCCCGCGTTTCGAAGCCCCCTATGCGGGCGATGACGACCAGCTCATCCGCCATTTCGCTTCGCGCCTTTCCCTGTCGGAAAGCCAGAACGGGGCCATCGACCGGCGCGCCACGACCTATATCGAGGCGATCCGCAGCAATTCCGGTTCGGTCGGCGGCGTCGAAGACTTCCTGCGCGAATATGGTCTGTCGACCCGCGAAGGTCTGGCGCTGATGGTGCTCGCCGAAGCGCTCTTGCGCGTGCCGGATGCACTTACCCAGGACCGCCTGATCGAGGACAAGCTGAAAGAGGGCGGCTGGAGCGAACACGAGGCGCATGGCGAGAGCTGGTTCGTCTCGGCGTCAGCCTGGGCGCTCGGCCTCTCGGCCCGTGTCATCCGTCCGGGCGAAACGCCCGAAGGTGTCATGCGCGGTCTCGTCAAGCGGCTGGGCCTGCCGACCGTCCGCTCCGCCACCAAACAGGCCATGCGTTTCCTCGGCCATCACTTCGTGCTCGGCGAAACCATCAAGGACGCGCTCTCGCGTGCGGCCAAGAGCGAGGAGCGCGGCTATCGCCATTCCTTCGACATGCTGGGCGAGGGCGCCCGCACGGCCGAGGATGCCAAGCGCTACTTCCAGTCCTATGCGAGCGCCATCGAGGCGATCGGCGCCTTCATGGCCAAGCATGGCAAGAGCCAGCAGCTGCCGAACCGCATGGGCATTTCGGTCAAGCTCTCGGCGCTCCATCCGCGTTATCTCGCGACCCATCGTGACCGCGTTATGCGCGAACTGGTGCCGGATCTCCTGAAGCTCGCCCAGATGGCCAAGGCCCATCAGCTGAACTTCACCGTCGATGCCGAAGAGGCCGATCGTCTCGAGCTCTCGCTCGACGTGATCGCTGCCGTCTTTGCCGATTCGTCGCTGGCTGGCTGGGACGGTTTTGGCCTTGCCATCCAGGCCTATCAGAAGCGCGCGCCGCAGGTGATCGACTATATCGACAACCTCTGCCAGCAGTATGGCCGCCGGATGATGGTGCGTCTCGTCAAGGGCGCTTACTGGGACACCGAAGTGAAGCGCGCCCAGGAGCGCGGGCTCGACGACTACCCGGTCTGGACCCGCAAGCCGGCAACCGACCTTTCCTATCTGCATTGCGCGGCCAAACTCATGGAAAAGCGCGCTCGCATCTTCCCGCAGTTTGCCACCCACAATGCGCTCACCGTCTCGACGATCATCGAGCTTGCCGGTGCCGATCGCTCCGGCTTTGAATTCCAGCGCCTGCATGGCATGGGCGAGGCGCTCTACGACACGCTGCTCTCGGGCAATGACCGCATCGCCTGCCGCATCTATGCGCCCGTCGGCGGCTATCGCGACCTGCTCGCCTATCTCGTTCGCCGCCTGCTCGAAAACGGCGCGAACTCCTCCTTCGTCGCCGTTGCCGGCGACAAGAATATCCCGGTCAAGGCGCTGCTTGAGCGCCCCTCCGAAAAGCTCGGCATCGGCAATGGCCAGAGCGCCCGCCACAGCCAGATTCCAATGCCGCTTGGCCTCTATGGCGACCGGAAAAACAGCGCCGGCTTCGAATTCGGCCATCGCGACAATCTGGAGCGGCTGATGGTGCGCATTTCGCAGTCGCTCGGCGAGATCGCCGCCCGTCCGCTGGTGCCGGGTGCAACGGGTGCGACGAGTGACGAGGCCGTGCTGTCGCCGGCGGACCGCGCCCACAAGGTCGGCACCGTGCGCAACGCAACCCCGGCGGATGTCGACCGCGCCTTTGCTGCGGGACGCCAGGGCTTTGCCCGCTGGTCGCGCGTCTCCGTTGAGGAGCGTGCGGTAACGCTGGAGAAGCTCGCAGACCTTCTGGAAGCCGATCGTGACCGTCTCCTGACCCTGCTCGCGCTCGAAGCCGGCAAGACGCTAGATGACGGCGTTGCCGAAATCCGCGAGGCCGTCGATTTCTGCCGCTACTATGCCGTTCAGGCGCGCAAGCAGTTCGGCGAGGCCGAGGTCATGCCCGGCCCGACCGGCGAGCTCAACCGCTTGTCCTGGCGTGGGCGCGGTGTCTTTGCCTGTATCTCTCCCTGGAATTTCCCGCTGGCGATCTTCCTCGGCCAGGTCTCGGCCGCCCTGGTTGCCGGCAATGCCGTCATAGCCAAGCCGGCACCCCAGACGCCGCTGATCGCCTTCGAAGCAGTCAAACTCTTCCACAAGGCCGGCGTGCCGGAAGACGTGTTGATGCTGCTGCCGGGCGCCGGCGACGTTGGTGCGGCGATCGCCGCCCATCCGCAGCTTGCCGGCATCGCGTTTACCGGCTCCACCGCGACGGCCCAGGCGATCAACCGCACGCTTGCCGCCAAGAACGGCCCGATCGTGCCGCTGATTGCCGAGACCGGCGGCATGAATGCCATGATCGTCGATGCGACCGCGCTTGCCGAACAGGTGGCCGACGATGTCGTCATGTCCGCCTTCCGCTCGGCCGGCCAGCGCTGCTCGGCGCTCCGCATTCTTTATCTGCAGGAGGACATCGCCGACGGCATGCTGGAGATGATCGAGGGGGCGGCCCGCGAGCTGAACCTCGGCAATCCGCTCGAGATCACCACCGATATCGGCCCCGTCATCGACGAGAAGCAGAGGGCGATGCTGGAGGGCCATGTCGCCGAGATGAAGCGGACCCAGAAGCTGCGTTATGCCGGTCAGGTGCCCGCGACCGGCAACTTCTTTGCTCCGCATATCATCGAGCTCGACCGTCCCGAGGCGCTGACCAAGGAGATCTTCGGTCCCGTGCTGCATGTCGTGCGCTGGAAGGCGAAGTCGCTGCACCAGGTGATCAACTCGATCGCCGCCACCGGCTACGGGTTGACGCTTGGCGTGCACAGCCGCATCGAGGCGACGATCCGCACCGTCACCGAAGCGCTCGACACCGGGAACATCTACGTCAACCGCAACATGATCGGTGCTGTTGTCGGCACCCAGCCCTTCGGTGGCTCCGGCATGTCCGGCACCGGCTTCAAGGCGGGCGGCCCGGCTTACCTCAGCCGCTTTGCACTGGAGCAGGTGATCTCGGTCAACACGGCCGCCGCCGGCGGCAATGCCAGCCTGATTGCGATCGGGGAAGGGTGAGCACCCACCTCCCCCTTGAGGGGGGAGGTCGCCGCAACGCGGCGGGTGGGGGTGAACAACGCCGCGAGTTAGGCCCACGTTGCTGGGCGAGCGTAGCTGCCGCCACCCCACCCCGAAGCTGCGCTCCGACCCTCCCCTCGAGGAGAGGGTGTCATGTCCCTCTCAGGCCGCTTAACTTCGCTGTGAAAAAAGTCCTGTCACCGGCTTGCACCCTGGGCCGCGCCGTCAGATCCTCCGGTCAATGGAAAACAAGGGGGAAACATGACCGTGGCATCCGACATCGATATCGCCCGCGCGGCGTCCAAGCGGCCCATCCAGGAGATCGGCTGCAAGCTCGGCATTCCCTCCGAAAGCCTGATCCCCTATGGCCACGACAAGGCGAAGATCTCGGCCTCCTTCATCAAGGGGCTTGCCGACCGCTCCGATGGCAAGCTGATCCTGGTAACCGCGATCAATCCGACACCGGCAGGCGAGGGCAAGACGACGACGACCGTCGGGCTCGGTGACGGCTTGAACCGGATCGGCAAGAAGGCCGTGATCTGCATCCGCGAGCCTTCGCTCGGGCCCTGTTTCGGGGTGAAGGGCGGTGCGGCCGGCGGTGGTCATGCGCAGGTCGTGCCGATGGAGGACATCAACCTCCATTTCACCGGCGATTTCCACGCGATCACCTCGGCCCATAACCTGCTTTCGGCGCTGATCGACAATCACATCTACTGGGGCAACGAACTCGGTATCGACACGCGCCGCATCACCTGGCGGCGGGTGATGGATATGAACGACCGGGCCCTGCGCCAGATCGTGACCTCGCTCGGCGGCGCCTCCAACGGCTTTCCGCGCGAGGCCGGCTTTGACATCACGGTGGCCTCCGAGGTCATGGCGATCCTCTGCCTCGCCACCGATCTCGAAGACCTCGAAAAGCGCCTCGGCGCGATCATCATCGGCTATCGCCGCGACAAGAGCCCCGTCTATGCCCGCGACCTCAATGCCGACGGTGCCATGGCCGTGCTGCTCAAGGAAGCGATGCAGCCGAACCTCGTGCAGACGCTCGAAAACAATCCCGCGCTCGTTCATGGCGGCCCCTTCGCCAACATTGCCCATGGCTGCAATTCTGTCGTGGCGACGAAGACGGCGCTGAAGCTTGGTGATTACGTGGTGACGGAAGCGGGTTTCGGGGCCGATCTGGGTGCGGAGAAATTCTTCGACATCAAGTGCCGCAAGGCGGGGCTTGCCCCCTCCGCCGTCGTGATCGTCGCAACGGTCCGGGCGCTCAAGATGAATGGCGGGGTGGCCAAGGAGGATCTCTCCCGCGAGGATGTGGCCGCCGTCGAGCGGGGTGCCGTCAATCTTGCCCGGCATCTCGAAAACCTCGCCAAGTTCGGCGTGCCGGCGGTCGTTGCCATCAACCATTTCACCACGGACACCGAGGCTGAAGTTTCAGCCGTCAAGGCGGTGGCCAGAGGACTGGGGGCAGAAGCCGTGCTCTGCCGCCACTGGGCCGATGGCTCGGCTGGGATCACCGAACTCGCCGAGGCGGTGGTCAGGCTTGCCGATACCCCCTCTGAATTCCGTCCGCTTTATCCTGATGCCATGCCGCTCTTTTCCAAGATCGAGCGCGTCGCTGCCGAGATCTACCGGGCAGGGGAGGTTACGGCAGAAAAGGCGGTGCGGGACCAGCTCCTCGAGTGGGAACGCCAGGGCTATGGCCATCTCCCGGTCTGCATGGCGAAGACGCAGTATTCCTTCTCCACCGACCCCACGCTGAGAGGCGCGCCGGAGGGCCACACCGTGCATGTCCGGGAGGTGCGCCTGTCTGCGGGCGCCGGCTTTGTCGTCGCGATCACCGGCGAGATCATGACCATGCCGGGACTGCCGCGCGTGCCGTCCTCGGAGAAGATCCGCCTCGACCGCTCCGGTGCCATCGAAGGGCTGTTCTAAGTCCCAATACCTATCGCCATCGCGTGATATTTTCGTCACGGTGATGGCGATCACAAATCATGATAAAAAGAATCATGTTTTATATGTTGACTCCGATAATCATGTTTTATAGGGCGTGATTGCGGCGAAAATTCAGACGCCGCCAAGGTTTTGACGCAATCACATTCGGCCAGCCTGCCCCCGCAGACACGGGGTGCGGGACCGTTATCTGCTGGCCTTTCGAAAGGACATCCGCATGGGCTCCCGGCCTCTCCGCCCCCTTTTGCTCGCATGCACCGCACTGGTGGCCGTCTCCGCCATCCTCCCCGCCCAGGCCCAGGACGCCAGCACGGCGACCACAACGGCCGAAGGCGAAACGCAATTGCAGACGATCGTGGTGAAGGGCAAACGCGTGTCGGCGGGATCCGTGGCCGATACGCCACTGGCGACCGAGACGACGGCGGAGGATTTGCGGGAGAGGGATGTCGACAGTTTCCAGGATCTTGGGCGTGTTCTTGAGCCCGGCGTCGATTTCAGCAAGTCGCTCGGTGGCGTGACCATTCGTGGTCTCGGTGGGCCGCGTGTGGTGACGACGATCGACGGGATCCCGCTTCCCTATCTGGACAATTTCGCCCGGCGCGGAGGGCCGTCTAGCACCACCAATGCCAACGGTGGCAGCGATAGCGTCGATTTCAGTGCCATCTCGACCCTGGATGTCCTTCGCGGCGCGGATTCGTCCCGGCTGGGGTCCGGCGCACTGGCCGGCGGTATCGCCTTACGCACCCTGGAGCCGGAAGACCTGATCGGCGAAGGCAAGGATTGGGGTGGCATTGCCAAGACTAGCTATGACAGTGAAGACAAGAGCGTGAGCGGCTCAGCTGCCGTGGCCAAGAAGGTCGAGAACACCTCCGTACTATTGCAGGGCACCTACAAAAAGGGCCAGGAGACGGCTACGCAGGGTGATGTTGACGCCATTGGGCCGACCCGTACAGAGGCCAATCCGTCCGAATACGACCAGTACAACCTCCTCTTCAAACTGCGCCAGCAGCTTGAGGGGGGGCATACGGTCGGGCTGACGGCGGAGCGCTTCCGCCGCAACACTGATACCGATCTCAAGACACTGCAGGGAGCGACTTCCGGCTCTAGCCGCATCTGGGCCGTTGGGGAGTATGACGGATTTGACGACACGGCACGCGATCGTGTCTCGGTCGACTACTCCTTCCTCAATCCAGCCGAAAACGAGGTCATCCAGTCGGCACGTCTGTCGCTCTACTGGCAGAAAACCGTCAAGAATGCGGGGGCGACGGGTCGCCGCGTCGGCACATTCGCCGGCCCTTGGTTGCGCGACAACGAGCTGTCCGAAGGCTCGTATGGCGTAACGGGCAATGTAGTGAGCGAGTTCTCCACAGGACCGCTCAATCATGAGGTGACAGTCGGGATCGACGGGTCGATCTCCGATACCAGCCAGTACGTTACTGGCATTGATGCGTGTACGCTGGGTACCGTCACGAATGCCGCCCTTTGCGGAAACCTCAAGTCCAACCAGTCCGACATGCCGGATGTCGATGGAAAGCGCTTTGGCATCTATATTGAGGACAAGATCACGATGGAGAACAGCGCTCTGTCAGTCACGCCGGGCGTCCGCTTCGACTGGTATGAATACGAACCTGTCCTCACTGACGGCTTCATGGAGAGCAATGCCTATACGGTCGGGGGACTGCCTGAGGCGAGTGACGGCAATCGCTTCAGCCCGAAGCTGCTTGCGGAATACCAGCTCACGCCAGAGATCCAGCTCTTCGCCCAGTGGTCGATGGCCTATCGTGCCCCGAGCGTCAACGAACTCTACCTCGATTTCGTCAACACTGGCTATGCCGTGCGTGGCAATCCTGACCTGGAGGCCGAAACCTCGAATTCGTTTGAAGTTGGGGCCAACTTTGAATTCGACGACATCAGCGGCCGCGTTGCCGCCTATCACAGCCGGTACAAGAACTTCATCGATCAGACAAGCACCACCGATCCGGTCTACGGTTTCCTAACGCAATACGAGAATCTTGACCGCGTCCATATTTCCGGTTTCGAGTTCAGCCTGCGCAAGGACTTCGCCAACGGCTTCTTCGTCCATGGGGGCGGCGCCTATGCCTATGGCGAGGACAAGGAGACCGGTGAATATCTCCGCTCCGTCCTGCCGTTCAAGGGCGTGGTCGGTATCGGATACGAGCAGGTCAATTGGGGCGCAGACCTGAGCCTGATCGGCGCATCCGGAATGCGGGACGATGGCCTTGACACCACTTTCGATGCGCCCGGTTATGGCATCGTCGACCTGGCAGCATGGTGGGAGCCAGAGCAGTTCAAGGGCCTGCGCATTCAGGCCGGCGTCTACAATGTGTTCAACAAGACCTATTACGACGCGGTGGAAATGAAGGACTTCAATCCCACCACCGTGCCGGCGAATAGCAACACCAATCAGCCGATCGAGTATTACTCCGAACCCGGCCGGACCTTCAAAATCTCGCTCACCCAGAAGTTCTGAGTGGAGCAACACGATTGCGGCAGGCGGCGCAGAGATGCGCCGCCTTTCGCGTTCCGCTTTACCGGCAATACCGGTACCCGCTCTTCCGCTCGATCACGTCGAGATGCATGTGATCCTGGTGTGTCGGGTCGCTGCCGGGGGATAGCACCGTGGTGAAGTAGAGGCAGGCGATGGCGTTGAAGGCGCGCTGGAAGGCGGCCTCGGCCGTGCCGTCATCCTGCTTCGCGATCATCACCGGCTCTTGCCTCTCTCCGAAACGCAAGGCGGCGATGTCGATCGCATTGCCATAGGCATGCTCCGATACCTTGCCATTTTCGGCGCTGTTGCGGTTGCGGCAGACATAGCCGGATGCCTGGCGGATGGCGGTAAGCTTTGGCTTGTCAGGGAAGGCGGCTTGGGCCGCGGGCTTCAGCATGTCGCGGGTCATTCTTGCAAGCTGCAGCGCCGTTTCGCAGCGAAGTGTAGCCTCCGGCTCGAGCGCCACATCGGGCAGGATCTTCGTGAGCGTGACCGGGGCTGCGATACCGCAGCCGCCGTCGTCGTAGATGGGGGAGGCGGGTTCGAAACGGGCACCAATCGCCCGGAGATCGGCCAGGCAGGCGGCCAGCGCCTTCGGGTCTTCGGCTGCTGGCGGCGGGTCTGCAGGTTCTGCCTTTTCCTCCGGCTCCGCCCCGGATGTGCCTGTGCCTTCCGTCTTCTCCGTGTTCGGCGTCTCGTCCGCTGCCTCGGATGGATTGCCGGCTTGTGGCTCTTCGTTCCTGGTTTTCTCCGAAGCCTGTGTTTTGCCGTCGGCCTTCGTCTCGTCTGCCACAGGCGGTGCCGGCTTGGGATCCGGTGTCGGCACCGTCGCCTTGTCAGCGGGTTTGGCCTCGTCGCTTGCCGCGTCCGCGCCGGTGTCTGGAGCAGGGGCCGCCGCTTCGGGGCGAGGGGCCGGTTGCGGGCCGCGGGCGGGAAGCGTCAGCCCCGTTGCGATCGGCAAGGCGAACAGCAAGGCGGGCAGCAAGCCGAACCGGGCCGGCAGTTTGGTCTTCGTCATCTCGTCTCCGTCTCCCCAGCCACCGGGTCGATAAGGCGCGAGCCGCCGAAAAGTTCATGATACGAGCACTGCAAAACGCCCTTGCTAAGGCGCGGGCTCCACGGTATTCCTGTCGCCATGAAGATCGTTTCGAAGAACATTGCTTGGTGGTGGGCACGCTGACGCGGCCTTGACCAGTCATGTCTTTAGACGATTGACCCCAAAGCCGCCCGGAAACACTCCTGAGGCGGCTTTTTCGTATTCAAGGCCTGCAGGAGACGGGCCCTGAAGAGTGGAGAAGGACAGATATGTCGACGATTTTGCAGGAAGACGGCTCGGAAGCCTATCAGACGCGCGGCGGTGTGACCGTCACGCGCAAGCGCCGGCCGACGCCTTATGGCGATGCCATCTCCACCTATGTCGACAAGCTCGACGAACGGCGCGGCGCGGTCTTCTCGTCGAACTACGAATATCCGGGCCGCTATACCCGCTGGGACACGGCCATCGTCGATCCGCCGCTTGGCATATCCTCCTTCGGCCGCAAGGTCTGGATCGAGGCCTATAACGGCCGCGGAGAAGCGCTGCTGTCGATGATCGCGAACAAGCTTGCGACCGTCGAGGATCTGGCGCTCGGCGCCCGCACGGCCACCCGGCTCGATCTCGACGTCAAGCCGCCGTCGCGCGTCTTCACCGAGGAAGAACGCTCCAAGATGCCGACGGTGTTTACCGTGCTGCGTGCCGTCACCGAGCTCTTCTACTCCGAGGAAGACAGCGCCATCGGCCTTTTCGGCGCCTTCGGCTATGATCTCGCCTTCCAGTTCGACGCGATCGATCTGAAGCTTGTCCGCCCCGACGATCAGCGTGACATGGTGCTCTTCCTGCCGGACGAGATCCTCGTCGTCGACCACTATTCCGCCAAGGCCTGGATCGACCGTTACGACTTCACCAAGGGTGACCTGACCACGATCGGTCAGGCGGAAGAGATTGCGCCCGAACCCTTCCAGCATACGGACACCATCCCGCCGCGCGGCGATCATCGCCCGGGCGAATATGCCGAACTCGTCACCAAGGCCAAGGAGAGCTTCCGCAAGGGTGATCTTTTCGAAGTCGTGCCGGGGCAGAAGTTCATGGAGCGCTGCGATTCGAAGCCGTCGCAGATCTCCAAGCGGCTGAAGGAAATCAATCCCTCGCCCTATTCCTTCTTCATCAATCTCGGCAACCAGGAATATCTCGTCGGCGCATCGCCGGAGATGTTCGTGCGGGTCAATGGCCGGCGCATCGAGACCTGCCCGATCTCCGGCACGATCCGCCGCGGTGCCGATCCGATCGAGGATTCGGCCCAGATTCTGAAGCTCCTCAACTCCAAAAAGGACGAGAGCGAGCTCACCATGTGCTCCGACGTCGACCGCAACGACAAGAGCCGCGTCTGCGAGCCGGGCTCCGTCAAGGTCATCGGCCGCCGTCAGATCGAGATGTATTCGCGCCTCATCCACACCGTCGACCACATCGAAGGTCGCCTGCGTGACGGCATGGACGCCTTCGACGGCTTCCTCAGCCATGCATGGGCGGTCACCGTGACAGGCGCACCGAAACTCTGGGCCATGCGTTTCATCGAGGCGCATGAGAAGAGCCCGCGCGCCTGGTATGGCGGCGCCATCGGCATGGTCGGCTTCAACGGCGACATGAACACCGGTTTGACGCTTCGCACAGTCCGTATCAAGGACGGCATTGCGGAAGTGCGCGCCGGTGCGACGCTTCTGAATGACAGCGACCCGCAGGAAGAAGAAGCCGAAACCGAACTGAAGGCCTCCGCCATGATTGCAGCGATCCGTGATGCCAAGAGCGGCAATGATGCGTCTTCCAAGCGCGGTGTGGCGCGCGTGGGCGAGGGGGTCAACATCCTGCTCGTCGACCATGAGGACAGTTTCGTCCACACGCTCGCCAACTATTTCCGCCAGACGGGTGCCACCGTGAACACGGTTCGCACGCCGGTGCCGGAAGAGATCTTCGATCGCCTCAATCCCGACCTCGTCGTCCTGTCGCCCGGTCCGGGCTCGCCGACGGATTTCGACTGCAAGGCGACGATCAAGAAGGCGCGCGCGCGCGAACTGCCGATCTTCGGCGTCTGCCTCGGCCTGCAGGCGCTGGCCGAAGCCTATGGCGGGGAACTGCGCCAGCTCGCCGTTCCCATGCATGGCAAGCCGTCGCGCATCCGCGTGCTCGAACCGGGCCTTGTCTTCTCGGGGCTGGGCCGCGAAGTCACCGTCGGCCGCTACCACTCGATCTTCGCCGATCCCTCGTCGCTGCCGCGCGAGTTCATGATCACGGCCGAAAGCGAAGACGGCACGATCATGGGCATCGAACACGCCAAGGAACCGGTCGCTGCCGTCCAGTTCCACCCGGAATCGATCATGACGCTCGGCGGCGACGCTGGCATGCGGATGATCGAGAACGTGGTGGCGCATCTGGCGAAACGCGCGAAGGTGAAGGCGGCTTGAGGAAATGGATAGGGGGCGCGGCTGAACATGGCCGCGCTTACCTGATTTGCGATTTGAATACCGAACCTGCTCTTGGTTGCGGCAAATCGCGAATATCTACTATGGATTTCAAAATAACGAATTATTAGTTTCTTAATCCTACTGTTTTGTAGGCATGAGGCCGGAATACAATGAAGCGCCATGCCGGCGGTTTCGCGATTTATGGGTGCACCTTATGTTTACTCCCGTGTCTTCGCTCAGTGCCAGCTCGATTGCCGTGCTGTTCAGATCTCAGGGCGGGGTGGCGGAAGTCCCGGCATCTGCAAATCCTGGAGCGACGACTGCGACTGGCTATACCGACGATGTCTTCAAGGCTGGCGACGCCATTGGCAAGATTATCGAAATCGCCAGCAGCATGAGTTCCTCGATTGGCATGTTTACCATGGACGGTGCAGTCAGGACCGACAATGCGGATGGCACCTACTCATATACGAAGGTTGGTGAAGGCCGCACGATCTCTGAATCCGATTATGCGCGCCGAGACCTTGAAGCCACCATGGAAAAGGCCCGGGAACCGGGGATTGAGGGGGTTCGAGCTAGAGCCTATCTGGAGGCAATCAACCAAGGCACTCTGCAAACGGTTGACCTTTCAAGACGAGGTGTTACTTCCACACTGACGCGCACGGTCATGTACAATCAGGATGGGTCCGAGCGTGGCAGCATTGATCGGTTCGATACGCGGGGGCTAGACGAGTTTCTGGAAGCAAATACCTATGTGGATGAGACTGGGACTCTGCGCGATCGCGAATCCGGGAAATATGCCGGTATCCGTCAGAACGGCACAGTGTTCCACTATCTGATATTTTGAGGTTCTCGTGCCGCATTATTTAGTGTGGCATTCACGCCGCCCTAGGCTCAATCCGCTTCAACTCGTCCTCGATCTCCCGCCGCCGCTGCATCAGATCGTAATCAGCCTGCAGGCCGAGAAAAAAGCCCTCCGACACGCCGAAGTAGCGTGAGAGACGCAGGTCGGTATCGGCGGTCAGCGACCGCTTGCCGAGCACGATCTCATTGATCCTGCGGGGCGGGACATGGAGCGCCCGAGCCAGAGCATTCTGGCTCAGTCCCATCGGCTTCAGAAAATCTTCGAGCAGGATGTCGCCCGGATGGGGATTGGGTATGAGGTCAGTCATGGTAGTCGACGATCCCGACATCGCTTGGTCCTCCATCATTCCAGGTAAAGCAGATGCGCCACTGGTCGTTGATCCGGATACTGTGCTGCCCGAGCCCATTACCCTTCAAAGCTTCCAGCCGATTTCCAGGCGGTACGCGCAGGTCAGTCAGCTGGCGAGCACTGTTCATCAAGCGAAGCTTCCTGAGTGCCACAGCCTGTATATCCGGCGGAAGCTTTCGGCTTCGCTGGCCGGACCAGATGCGCTCGGTTTCGGCATCTGCGAAACTCTGGATCATGGCTAGGTATAACGCGTCGCGTTATAAAAGGCAACGCAGCCCGCTGTGCATCCCCCACCTCCAGCCTTGACCTTTCCTCAACCCTTCGGCATTACCCTCCCATCCAACCGAACCGCCCGCTCTTGCCGGGCGGTTTTGTCGTTTTTGGAATTGCGTCTGCAATTCACTCGCATCTGCAGGGAAGAGGCCATGGTGGCTGAAGACAATACGCTCGTCCGGCGCATCGCGTTCTGGGGCATACCGCTTGCCTTCGGGGTCATGGGGCTGAAACTGCTTGCCTGGTGGGTCACCGGCTCCGTCGCGCTGCTCTCCGACGGCCTGGAATCGACCGTCAACGTGATCGCCGCCTTCCTTGCCTATTTCGTGATTCGCTATGCACAGAAGCCGGCCGATGACGACCATCCTTACGGCCACCACAAGGCGGAGTATCTTTCCGCCGTTCTCGAAGGTGTGCTGATCGTGGTCGCGGCGCTCCTGATCATCCGCGAGGCGATCCCGGCGCTGCAGGCCCCGACGCTGCCGGATGCGCCTTTCCTCGGGCTGGCGATCAATGGCGCCGCCGCGGTGATCAATGCCGCCTGGGCAACGCTCCTGATCCGCGTCGGGCGCAGCCATCGCTCGCCGGCGCTCTCGGCCGATGGCCAGCACATCATGTCCGACGTGGTGACCTCCGTCGGCGTGATCATCGGCCTCGTTCTGGTGCTCGCCACCGGCTATGCGATCCTCGATCCGATCCTCGCCATCCTCGTGGCGCTCAACATCATCTGGCAGGGCTGGAAGGTGATCGCCCAGTCGGTCGCCGGCCTGATGGATGTCGCGGTCTCGCCGGACGAGGCGGAGGCCATCCGCGAAGCGATCAAGGAAAACTCCGAAGGCTCGCTCGGCGTGCATTATCTGCGCTCGCGGCGCGCCGGGGCCGCCACCTTCGTAGCTTTCGATCTGGTGGTTCCCTCCAAGATGACCGTCAGGGACGCCCATGTCATCTGCGACCGGCTGGAAATGGCCGTGCACAAGGCAGTGCCCGGCACCCGCGTCACCATCCATGTCGAGCCCGAAAACGAGATGGCGCATGGCGCCGGCGTCGAGCTTGGCCGTTGAACTCTAAGGAACAGATCATGAGCAAGACCGATACCTCCGGGCTCACCCAGCTCGGCCAGAGCGTGGAAGCCCCCACCAGCCCGGAAACCGCCGTGATGGAGCGTGTGCCGAACGGCAATGCCGGCACGGACTATGTCGTGCGTTTCACCGCGCCCGAATTCACCTCGCTCTGCCCGATGACCGGCCAGCCGGATTTCGCCCATATCGTCATCGACTACATTCCGGGCGACTGGCTGGTGGAATCGAAGTCCTTGAAGCTCTTCCTCTTTTCCTTCCGCAATCACGGCGCCTTCCACGAGGATTGCTCGGTCTATATCGCCAAGCGGATCGTCGAGCTGCTCGATCCCAAATGGCTCAGGATCGGTGCCTATTGGTATCCGCGGGGCGGCATCCCGATCGACGTCTTCTGGCAGACCGGCGAGCCGCCAAAGGGCGTCTGGCTGCCGGATCAGGGGGTGGCAACCTATCGCGGCCGCGGGTAATGACCCGGCCGCGGGTGACTTCGCTCCTCCGCTGCCCTAGTTTCCCAGATGATCAACAACAACCAGGGGTGCTGCATGCCGAAGTTTCTCGCCGTCTACACGATGAAAGCCGAGGATTTCGCGCGCTTTCGCAACCTGTCCAAGGCCGAGCAGGATGCCATCGATGCCGAAGGTATTCCGAAATGGGTCGAATGGGAGGAGCGCAATGCCGCGCATATCCTCAATCGCGGCGGCATGGTGGGCAAGACCACGCGGGTGACGCGTGACGGTATCGCCGCCGCGTCCAATCCGATCTGCGGCTATCTCATCGTGGAAGCGCCGACGGCAGAGGCTGCCGCCCGGCTGTTCCAGGATCACCCGCATATCACCGTCTTTCCCGGAGACGGCGTCGACATCATGCCCTTCGTGACCGATCCCGACCTTTAGGAACTGCTGCAGGTTCCGTGAGCCGCGCTGCTCGCCGCTGGCGCCACTAAACCGTCTGTGCGGCACTGATCGAGGAGACGAAACGCCGGGTGCGATCGCGCTGCGGCGTGCGGAAGATCTCGTCGGCGCTGCCGGTCTCCACCACCTGGCCGGCTTCCAGAAAGACCACCTGATTGGCGATCTTCGAGGCGAGACGCAGGTCATGCGTGGCCATCACCATGGTCGTGCCTTCCGAGGCAAGCTGGCCGAGCACATCGACCACTTCGCCCGCAAGCTCCGGATCGAGCGCCGATGTCGGCTCGTCGCAGAGCAGAACCTTGGGCGAGGGCGCGAGCGCGCGTGCAATTGCCACGCGCTGCTGCTGACCGCCGGAGAGGTTTGCCGGCCAGGCATCTTCCTTGTGTGCCATGCCGACCTTGTCGAGCAGTTCTGCGGCACGGGCTCTGGCCTTATCGCGCGACCACTTCTGCACGGTGATCAGGCCTTCCATGACATTCTCGATCGCCGTGCGATGGGGAAAGAGCTGAAAGTTCTGGAAGACCATGCCGGTCTGGCAGCGGATCTTCTGGACCTCAGAGAAGGGCACCTTGCGGCCGGGGGAGAACTCCACCCTGGTGTCGCCGATCTGGACTGCGCCCGAGTTCGGCAGTTCCAGCAGGTTGATCGAGCGCAGAAGCGTGCTCTTGCCGCCGCCCGAGGGGCCGACGAGTGCGGTGACGCTGCCTTCCGGGAAGCTCAGCGAGATGTCGTTGAGGATCGTCGCCTCGCCGAAGCGCTTGACGATGTTGGACAGCGTAATCATCGGTTGGCCTCCAGCATGCCGCCATAGCGGCTGAAACGCAGCTCGAGCCGGGCCTGCAGATTGGAAAGCACCGAACTCAGAGCGAGATAGATCAGGGCGGCTTCGATATAAAGGATCAGCGGCTCATAGGTTGTGGCGACGATGCGCTGGGCCGACTGGAAGAGCTCCGGCACCGTGATGGCTGCCGCGAGCGACGTGTCCTTCACCAGCGAGATGAAGGTGTTCGACAAAGGCGGGACTGCCACCCGAGCCGCCTGCGGCAGGATCGTCCGGCGCATGGCCTGGCCCCAGGTCATGCCGGTCGAATAGGCGGCCTCCCACTGGCCCTTGGGCACCGAGGCAATGGCCGCACGCACGATCTCGGAGGAGTAGGCGCCGATGTTCAGCGTGAAGCCGATCAGGGCGGCCGGGAAGGCGTCAAGCAGGATGCCGATGCTCGGCAGGCCGTAGAAGATGACAAAGAGCTGCACGAGAAGCGGCGTGCCGCGGATCACCCAGACATAGAAGCGGGCAATCAGAACCAGCGGGGTTGGCCCGAACAGCCGCGTCACCGCCGTGATCAGGCCAAGCGCAAGCCCGAAGGCGAAGGAGAGAAGAGTCAGCGGAATGGTGAACTTCACGCCGGCCCAGAGGAGCGTCGGCAGCGAAGTCAGCATCAGGTCGAGCCAGTGCGGCATTGGGATGTTCTCTCACTTGCAGGTGGGTGACAAAGACCCCCTCTGGCCTGCCGGCCATCTCCCCCACAAGGGGGGAGACTGCACGCGGCAGAGCCTCACACTATCACTAGGCGAGGCATTCGCGGAAAGCCCCTCCCCCTCGTGGGGAGGGGTTGGGGAGGGGTGTTTTTGTCTGTTACTTCGAAACGTCCTGGCCGAAATACTTGTCGGCGATCGTCTGGTAGGTGCCGTCAGCCTTGATGTCGGCAAGCGCCTGGTTGATGGCCGCGACCAGCTCCGGATCGCCCTTGCGCACGATAATGCCCGAGGCGTCGGCCTCGGCCTTTTCAGCGGCGATCTTCACCGGGGCATCGGGCTTCTGCTTCTTGAAGTCGAGGAAGGAAAGGCTGTCGTTGATCGTCGCATCGGCGCGGCCGGTGAGGACGAGCTGGATCGACTGGTCGAAGCCGTCGGTACCGACGAGTTCTGCGCCTGCTTCCTCGGCGATCTTGCCGAAGTTGCTGGAGAGCGACTGGGCCGACTTCTTGCCCTTCAGATCCTCGAAGCTCTTGATGTCCTCATTGCCGTCCTTGACCACCAGAACCGCCTTGGACACGATGTAAGGATCGGAGAAGTCATACTTTTGCTTGCGCGCCTCGGTGATGCCGACCTGGTTGATCACGGCATCGTAGCGGTTGGCATCGAGGCCGGCGATCAGGCCGTCCCATTTGCCTTCGACGAACTCTGCCTTGACGCCGAGCTTCTCGGCCACGGCCTGACCGATCTCGACATCGAAGCCGACGAGCTTGTTGTCGGCATCATGATAGGTGAAGGGGGCATAGGTGCCTTCGGTGCCGATTTTGATGACGCCGGCGGACTTGATCTGGTCGAGGTTTTCACCGGCGATTGCGGGGGCGAGAACGAGCGTCTGGAGGGCTGCAGCGGCAGCCAGTGTCTTGAGCCAGCTCATGGGTATTCCTTTCATGCGGTCGGCCCAGGGGCGGGCCTCGTCTTGGGAGCGTCTTCATCGCAGATCACGAGAGAGTTGGAGTGAGAGAAAAACGCGAAAAATTTGGGCAGTTGAGAAAAAATTACTCAATTCACCCCACGCCACCTTCCCGAACGCTGTTCTGCTGACGACCTGAAACGACAAAGCCGCCGCGAGGGTTCCGGTTATAACCGGGCCTCGCGGCGGCTCATGATTATGGCGGTTGCGCCGTCCGGTGTTTGCGATCAGCCGAAGGCGATCGCGGCGCCACCGACGACGGTGGCAAGGCCGAGAATGCGGGCGACGGCCGGACCAAGGCGGGTGACGCCGAGGCCGAGGGCAACGCCTGCGCCATGCAGGGCTGCTGTTGCGATCAGGAAGCCGAGGCCGAACTGGAGGGCGCCGGCCGCACCGAGCTCACCGCCATGGGCGTGGCCGTGGAACAGGGCGAAGAGACCAACGACAGCAGCAGACGCGGCAACCGGAAGACGGACGGCAGCCGCCACCAGCAGGCCGAGACCGATGACGGAAGCAAGGATTGCCGGCTCGACGAAGGGCAGCTCGACACCTGCGACGGCGAGGCCAAAGCCCACGGCCATCATCGTGACAAAGGCAGCCGGAACGGCCCACAGGGCGCGGCCACCGATCTGGCTTGCCCAGATACCCACGGCGACCATGGCCAGGATGTGGTCGGCGCCGAAAAGCGGGTGGGAGATGCCGGCCATCAGGGAGCCATGGGTTTCCGGATCGAGATGGGCAAAGGCCGGGCTTGCGGCCAGCGTCATCAAGGCAGCAGTGAATGAAAGGCGCTTCAACATGTCTTTTTCGTCCCTCTATTTGGTCGACTCATGGCGGCCGGAATTCGGTCCCGCCGATCGTCCCCTTAAACCATTGCTCAGCCTAGCGTAACCCATTCGCGGATGTCCACGACAAAGGATGCCCGAACCTATGTCGAATGCCGGGGATGAGATGTTGGCGTCTGCGTCAGGGGCTTGCGCAGGACCGACAGTAAAGCCGCGGAATACTTCACGACCGGTTGCGGCGCGAACCGCTGGAGAGCGCCGAAAAGTCGATTCCAGCGAAGCTCGCCAGGCCAAATTTGGGGAGTTTTAGCGGAACATTCAGTCGCCGGTGCAACGACCGATGCCCAAATCGCTGATTCGCAACGGAAATCTATCGTAAAAATCCTGTCATTAATCATCACTAATTTTCTGTTAATTCAGTATTGACGAAGCAAGTGCGGGGTGTTTGTATTCATCAGGTCGAAGTGTGTGCATCTCGTTAGTATTGCGATGCGTCTATATAAATAAATAGATGTATTGTTTCGTGTTCTGGCGATTGCAACCGTAAGAGATTCGCGCAGTCAGTTGATGCTGGCTGTGCTTCGGCGTGGGGAGGGCCTACGTCTGATCTGACATACTTGGTTATGCAAGAATTCTCCAGAATAGTCTGGCGAATAGGGAAGCTCTGTTGTCTTGTACGGCCTAATCTCTGTCTGAGGTGGTTGAGTACGGATTGAAATCGGGGCGATGGGTAATACAGAGGAGAGAGAACATGAAAAGCGTTATCGCAGCATCAGTATTGGCGCTGATGACGTCCGCTTCGGCGTATGCGACAAGCATCGACGCGGACATCGGTCAGTTCGCCATGGGCGTCCAGGAGGCCTTGAACAAGATCGATGATGCCAAGAAGGTCACCATCACCGGCCAGGAGGCCGTCAATGCGGCCAACCTCGTATCCAAGGTCAATGCCGGCGATCTGACAGCCGTCTATCAGACCTCGAAGGTCGGTCAGACGGCAGAAAACAAAATTCAATCCTACAAATACTATAGTCTGACCGTCGAAGACGTCACGCAGGATGCGACCAACGTCGCAAACTCGATTTCCATCGGCGAAGTCACGGATGGTGCCGCACTGGGTGAAGCTGAGCAGCTGGAAAAGATCAAGCAGCGCTCTTACGGCGACCAGTTCTCGATGAACAAGATCGAGGAGCTCGATTTCGGCAAGAACATCGGTCAGACGGCAGTGAACGCCGCCAATCTGGTGACGCTTGAAGTCGACGGCGGCGTGATCGATGACATCTCGCAGAAGTCGAAGGGTGATCAGACCGCGCTGAACAAGATCTACACCGGATGGTTTGACACGGCTGATCTGCACACGGTCAAGCAGAGCGCGACCAACGTGGCAAACTCCATTTCGCTCGGCGAAATCGACGTTGAGGATGTTGCCAGCAACATCAACAAGATGCTCGACGATGTTGAACAGGAAGTTCGTGTCGACCAGTATGCCGAGAACAAGATCGAGGTCGGCAACATTGTTGAGGATGTTCCCAGGAGGCTGTGAATGCCGCAAACCTCATCTCGTCCGAAAAAGTCGGTCTGGGTGAGGTCTACCAGGTCGCATACGGCGACCAGGATGCGCTCAACACGATCAAGTTCAAATACAAGATCGACGGCAATGCCACGACACTGGCAGGCGTTTTGATCCCGGCAACGCAGGACGCGACAAACGTCATCAACAGCGTCTCCGCTGCAGTCATCAGCAAGACCCTGTCCCAGTACTCCGACGTCGACCAGAAAGCAGAGAACGTAGCGGATTCCGTCAGCGGTTACTCCGAGGTCTGGGACCTCAACCAGACGGCCGTCAACGCTGCCAACCTGGTCTCGATCGGCACCATCGGTGGAGATCTGGAACTCGACCAGGTGGCGTATGTCTCGCAGAACGCATCCAACCTGATCGATGCCAACGGCATGGTTGACAAGGTGGTCCAGAGCGCAACCAACGTTGCCAACTCCGTCGGCGACCTGAACTAACTGGAGCTTGGCCAGGCTGTTTCATCAGCCTGGCCTCTTCTCTCTTTTGCTGAATGTTGGGAGGCCTGGCTCATGACGAGCCACGGTTAGATGTCTTATGCCCCGGAGTTATCGAGTCTCCTTGGCCGTCACATGCGCGGTTCTGGTCGTCTCCCCCGGTTTTTCGACCGCGGAGTCGCTTGACCTGACGCCGTCGCATGAGGTCCTCGACTCGGCCCAGATCGTACAGATTCTCAATGGTCGACAGGACGCCGTTCAGTCGCTCGGCTGGAAGAATGTGTCCGTCGCCAAGTCCGCGCGGCAGAACGCGGCCAATGCCGGCAATGTCGTCGATGTCGACGACCGCTCTCTGGACAGCGTGCGGCAGGATTTCGACGGCAAGCAGTTCTCCATCAACGATATCGTGCTGAATGCCGTCTCGGCGCTCGAGAGCATCGAGCAGGACGCCGCGAATACCGGTAACGCGGTCATCGGCGGCGACATCGGCAATGTCGAGCAGTATTTCGCCGACGGCTCCGTGCAACATGCCAAGAACAATCTTGTCCTGCCCGATCTGCCGGGCACGCTGCGTCAGACCGGCGCCAATACGATGAACCTCGTCTATTCCGAGCAGTCGGTGGCCCTGAGCTCGCAGAACTTCACTAAGCAGGCCAAGCAGTTGATCGACAACCGTGTCGTGGTGACCGGGGCCGGTGGCGAGGGGGCGATCGTGCAGGAGGGCACCAATCTCGGCAATATCATTGTCGCCCGCGACGTCGACGAGGTCGTCCGTGACTTCTCCGGCGATCAGATCATCAACAATGTGGTGACCTTGAAGGACGGTGCGCGCTGGGGTTCGATCAGCCAGAACGGCACGAACATCGCCAACTATATCGAGGCTGAGAACATCGGCTATCTGAAGCAGACCTCCAGCAATGGGGAGCAGATCGTCAACAACAAGGTGCAGGTGGTGACGCTCGAAGGCCTGACCGAGATCACCTCGCCGAACATCACGCAGAACTCGAACAACTTCGTCAACATGATCGTGTTGAAGGCGCCAGCCGATGACGGGTCGACCAAGATCGTCGACGTGCTTCAGGCCACCGATTACGGACAGACGGTCCAGGGTGCCAATGCCGGCACTGTCTCGCAGACCGGCAACGCTGTCGTCATCGATCGGTGAGCACATGCCCGCACAGCGGGCGAGCTCGCGTTTCCAGTCTCATACAGATTTCAGTTTCAGTATTCCGCGCAGGCCGGATCCTGACACCATTGCGGGAAGTCGATCCACGGCGCGTCCGGCCATTCTGCCGGCTTGCTTTCCATATAAGTGGCCGCCGCCCGGATGTAATTGTTCTGCGCCTTCACGAGTTTCGTCGAGCAGATATAGGCGGCATGCTGCTTGATCAGTTTGCCGATGCTGTCCTTCGCCCGTTGGTCGATGCTGTTGGGAACAGGCTGTTTCAGCGCCAGGAAATAAGCGTCGATTCCGGACATGACCGTCAGCGGCGAGCCCTGGACAAATGTCTCGCAGGTTGCGCCGGCCCGCTTCAGTTCGACCATGGCCCGCACGAAGTCTTCGACCGTGTTCGTCTCTGCGTATGCCGCCGATGCGCCCAGGCTTATGGCAAGTGTCAAAGATAGAAATCCGCGCATGTAATGAGCCTATACATTCACTTGTCGTTCCCGGATTCTTGCGTCATCCCTTCTCTATTGTCCAGTCTCGCGATTTGTATCGCCGTTGTTGTGTATAGGTGTTGTCTTTCGGCAACGAGCTCTGCGCGTCTTCTCGCTTCGTTTGTTTTTACAGTAGATTTCCGCTGTGCCAGGTGGGCTTTAGTGCTATCCCATGGTCATCTAAGGGTGGAAAATGCGCCAAAAGCTCATGGATTTTGAGGGGGTATTATGATCGTTGCTCGAAACTTCATCTGCATCGTCATGATGGCCGGGGTGTTCCCTTCAGTCGCTTTTGCAAATGGTCTCGGTGAAGATCGCCCCTATCAGTTCCGGTCCGCCAACGAGCGTCAGGTGCTGCTCAATCTCGAGCGGACCCGGCTGGAACTGCAGGGCGAATTCCCGGCCACCGGCGTCGGATCCGGCTCTGGACTGGGCACGCAGCAGACCGGTAACGCAACGACGATCAACATTAATGGCTCCGGCAACACGGTCACGGTCACCCAGACCAATTCGGGTGCGCAGACGATCACCCAGACAGACAGCAACAACTCGATCTTGAACAATTGAGGTCTGAGGCATGACATCTGGAAAATTCCGCAGCCTGCTGCTCGCTCCCGTGTTGTTGCTCGCCGCCTGCCAATCGCAGACCGCCGAGAAGGCTCCGAAGGAGCCGTTCCTGGGACCGGTTCCCATCGCAACGCGCACGCCGGTTGATGCCGCGCTGGAATGCCTGAGCAAGCAACCTGAAGTTCAGCGCTATCCGCGGATGTTTGCAGTTCATGTCATCACGGACCAGACCGGCCGCTATTCCTCTGAGGAAACAGGCAATTATCTGCCGCGTGACAGCGCCGGCATGATGGTTTCGCTTCTGCAAAAGGCCGGTGTGAAGCAGGTCAATCGGTCGAATACAGCCGTTCCGGAATGGGAAATTGCCCGTGCCCGTGAGCAGATCCTGGGCGACGGCGGCAATGTCGTCGTCGGCGATGAAAGTCTGCCATTCCGCCCGCTCGTCAAGGGTGCCTTGCGCGGCTCCGATTATGTCATCGATGGTGTGATCACCCAGCTCGATTTCAACACCTATTCCGGTGGTCTCGAAGCAACCGTGGGTGGCGGCGGCGGCGGTGCCCGTCGGTTCGCCGTCACGGCGGCCGTCGACATCCGCGTCACCGACACGAAGTCCACGCGCATTCTCATGGCCAAGTCCTATTCGAAGCAGGCGGTCGGGCGCGAGGTCTTCGCGTCGGTGTTCCGCTTCTTCTCCGACGAGCTGTTCGACATCAAGATCGGCAGCAAGTCGCAGGAAGGTCTGCAGGCTGCCGTGCGCTGGACGCTGGCGGATGCGACCTATGATCTCGTCAAGGAATTGACCGGCCACAAGGGCTCCTGTGACGCCCTTCTGCCGCAGGCTTCCCAGGATGACCGCGCACCGGTCGCCGAGGTCGCTTCCGTCAATTGAGGCTCTCAGGGCACAGATTTGCGCCGGCATTTACGCGGCGGGGGAGACCATTTCCCGCCGGCCCTCAACGCCTCAAGCGTCCATCATTCCTTATTGACGCTATGACCGTAGCCCTATTTCTCCACACCCAGCACTTCCGCGCAGCGTGACAGGCTGAAGCCGTCGCCGTCGGTGTCGTTGCTCGCCCTGATTGTTGCGATGACACCGGCTGTGTCGGTGTTGATCTGCAGCTCGCAGAAGAGCTGCTGGTATTGCGGCGGGCTGATCATCTCGGGTTCCCAGAAGGGATCGCGGGTCACCACGCGGGTCTGGGTCACCACCGTCTTGCCGGCGCCATCGGTCCTGGTTTGCGTGCGAACGATCGTGCGCGCCGGCTCGGGGCTCGAATAGGTCGGCGGAATGTAGCGGGTCTTGTCGCCGCCGCGCCAGGTGTAGATCTTGCCCGTCGACAGCGGATATTCGCTGATCGGTGGTCCATAGGCGGCAAAAAAGCGTTCCACCGGCTGTCCGATCCAGCGGGACTGCAGCGCCCGATTGGCGTCTTCGGTCGTCGTGCAGCCGGCAAGAAGGCTGCCGCCAAGGATCAGGACGGCGGTGAGGGCGCTTTGAATTCGCATGGCTTTCCTCGGAAATTTGGTGATTGATCCTAGACTGCCGTGCGGCGCTCTCGCAAGCAGGCCACGCGTGTCTTCAGCGCAATTCCTCCGTCCAAAACTGTGCTCGTGATCACCGGGCCGCAGGGCCGGTCTCGGGCAAAAGCACGGCTTGCGACTTGATTCTCGAAGTCTCGGGGTCGATAACCCGCCGCAATCGGATTGGCACCGGTGGAGAGAATGCAAAAATCCTACAGCAAGTCGAAGCTCGTCCGGCGGTCGCGGGTCTTTCGGGGTTCGCTCGGGCTCTGGCGCCCGCGGCTGGTGTTCTGGACCGGGGCGCTCGCCATTGGCGTCACCAGCGTCGGCTTTGCCTGGATGGCCGATTTCGCGCAGGAGACCTTTCATCACGCGACCATGGCCGGCGAGTGGACATTCCTGCTGCCTCTCCTGGTCACGCCGCTCGGCTTCATTGCCTGCGCCTGGCTCGCCATCACCTATTTTCCGAACTCCCAAGGCAGCGGCATACCCCAGGCGATTGCCGCCCGTCACCTGAACGACAACGAGGACCGGTCGCGGCTTTTGTCGCTCAAGGTCGCCTTCGGCAAGATCGCGCTCACCACGCTTGGCCTGTTTACTGGCGCCTCCATCGGGCGCGAGGGGCCGACGGTGCAGGTCGGCGCCTCCTTCATGCTGGCGGCTGCGCGCTTCGGCGGCATGGCGCAGGCGCGGGGGCTGATCCTTGCGGGCTCGGCTGCGGGCATTGCGGCTGCCTTCAACACGCCGCTTGCCGGCATCGTCTTTGCCATCGAGGAAATGAGCCGCGCCTATGAAAGCCGCGCCAACGGCATCGTGCTGACGGCCGTCATCCTGTCGGGGCTGGCCGCGCTCGGCCTTGCCGGCAGCTATCATTATTTCGGCTCCACATCCGCCATTCCCGTCTCGGTGCGCGACTGGGCGCTCGTGCCGGTCTGCGGCATCGGGGGCGGCGCGTTGGGGGCGGTGTTCAGCGGTTTGGCGCTGCATCTCGGCATACGGATCCGCCGCTGGGCACAGCCGGCGCCGGTCAAGCGCATGGTGCTGTTTGCCGGCGCCTGCGGGCTCGGCGTGGCCTTCATCGGCGTCATCTCCGGCGGCACGACCTTCGGCACCAGCTATGAGCAGGCGCGCGGGGCGCTGGCCGGCGAGCCCACCTCCATGATCTTCTTCATCGAGAAATTCCTCGCCAGCTTCCTGTCGATGATTTCGGGCATTCCCGGTGGCATCTTCGCGCCGTCGCTGTCGATCGGAGCAGGCTTCGGCAGCACCATCGGGCAGGTCATGGGCACCAGCGTCGCGCTCGGCGCCGTACTCGGCATGGCCGGCTATTTCGCCGGTGTCGTGCAGGCCCCGATGACGGCCTTCGTCATCATCATCGAAATGACCGGCAACGACCATGCCATCCTGCCGATCATGGCGGTTTCAATGATCGGATACGTCACCTCCCGCCTCCTGTCGCCAGAACCGCTCTATCATGGCCTGTCGCGCAACTTCATCGCCGCGGCGATCCGCGCCCGCCGCGCGGACCATCGCCATGGAGAAGAGAGGGAGCCGCGGTGACAATCGTTTGCTTCGATCCGAAGATGCGTGACAGTTACTCTGCGCTTTCCTTGGATGCGGGGAGCGTGGATTGAAGGGGCGCACATCTGCTAGGCTCTGCCAGCGTCGTCGCCCTGTTTCCGGCAGGCGGACGTGGGAGGGTCGTCATGAAGCTGCATTACAGTCGCAATCCCAATCCCCGGCTTGCCGTGGCCGTGGCGCGCCACCTGGGATCACCGGTCGACTTCGTCTTCGCCGCGCCTTTTTCGCCAAGCGAGACGGAGCGCTACCGGCACCTCAATCCGAGCCTCTCCATCCCGATCCTGGAAGAGCAGGGGCGGCGCAGCCTTTGGGAGGCGGATGCCATCGCCTGCCGCCTTTCGCGGCTCTCCGGTGAGAATTTCTGGCGGACAGACGACGAGGACGAGCCGGACATGATCCGCTGGCTGAGCTGGGGCAAGGCGAATTTCGTCAGCGCCTGCGACATGGTGCATTTCGAATTCGGCACCAAGCAACGGTACGGCATCGGACCTGTCGATCAGGCGAAGGTCATAGAGGGGCTTGGGGCCTTCCGGCAGTCGGCTGCCATCCTGGAGAAGGAGCTGTCGGGCCGGCCCTTCCTGCTCGAGAGCGGCCTCTCCTATGCCGATTTCCGCATGGCGAGCTTTCTGCCCTATAACGACGTGGCCGGCCTGCCGCTTGGCGACTACCCCGCTGTTGCCGCGTGGTATCGTCAGCTGGAGGCATTGCGCGGCTGGGGAGATCCGTTCAGCGGTCTCGATGCGCCCGACCTGCCTAAGGTCGCAAGCGCCGCGGAGCGACAGGAAAAGGCAGCGGCGGAACCGCCGGTCTGAACCCAGGTTCGGCTTGTCTCGTGACCGGGTGGGTCCCATATCAGAGAAAAGCCCAAGACATGTCCGCCCCGCCGCGGACCAGGAGTGCCATCTTGTTTTCCTTCGACAATAGCTATGCCCGCCTGCCGCAGACCTTCCACCGGCCGGCGAGACCCGCTGCCGCCTCCGCGCCGAAGCTGATCCGCTTCAACAAGGACCTGGCCGATGAGCTCGGCCTTGATGTGGCCGATGCGGATGAGGCGCGGCTCGCCCAGGTCTTCGGTGGACAGGTGATCCCGGTCGGTGCCGAACCCTTGGCGCAGGCCTATGCCGGCCACCAGTTCGGACATTTCAATCCGCAGCTCGGCGATGGCCGTGCGCTTCTGCTCGGGGAGGTCATCGATCGGGAGGGGCGGCGCCGGGACATCCAGCTCAAAGGCTCCGGCCCGACAGCCTTCTCCCGCAATGGCGATGGCATGGCGGCCCTTGGGCCGGTTCTGCGCGAATATATCGTCTCTGAAGCCTTCGCCGCGCTCGGCGTGCCGGCGACGCGGGCGCTCGCGGCCGTCGAGACCGGTGAACAGGTGGTGCGCGAGACCATGCTGCCGGGTGCCGTCTTCACCCGTGTCGCGTCGAGCCATATCCGTGTCGGCACATTTCAATTCTTTGCCGCCCAGGGCGACGAAGAGGCGGTGAAGACACTTGCCGATCATGTCATCGACCGGCACTACCCGGAGGCCCGCAACGCGACGAACCCTTATCTCGCCATGCTCACAGCGGTTGCCGAACGGCAGGCGCGGCTGATTGCCCGCTGGCTCTCGATCGGCTTCATCCATGGCGTGATGAACACCGACAACATGGCGATCTCAGGCGAAACCATTGATTTCGGCCCCTGCGCCTTCCTCGATGAATATGATCCGCGCAAGGTCTTCTCATCGATCGACCAGCGCGGCCGCTATGCCTATGCCAACCAGCCCGGCATCGGTCAGTGGAATATCGCGCGGCTTGCGGAATGCCTGCTGCCGCTGCTCGACGAGGCGGAAGAAAAGGCGATCGAAGCGGCCAACGGCGTGCTGAAGGCCTTCGGCGATGTCTTCCAGGAGGCCTGGCTCGATCTCTTCAAGGCCAAGCTCGGCGTCAGCGGGGAGGGCGCCGACGACCGGCAGTTGGTGAGCGATTTTCTGGAGCTCATGCATCAGGGCGAGGCGGATTTTACCCTCACCTTCCGCACCCTCTCCAAGGTTGCCGGCGGTGCTGCGGTCGAGACACTGATCGATCTCTTCCAGGTGCCGCCGCCCGGTCTGTCCGACTGGCTCACTCGCTGGCGTGCCCGTATCGGCGACGATCGGACACCCGCCGAGCGGCAGGCTGCGATGGAAGCGGTCAATCCGGCACTGATCGCCCGCAACCACAGGATCGAAGAGGCCATCGCCGCAGCAATCTACGGCGACTACTCCTTTTTCCATCGCCTCGTAGACGCGCTTGCCACGCCTTATGTCGAGGATCCCGAGACGGCAGATCTGCGTGTCCCGCCGACGCCGGATCAGCGGGTCACGCGGACCTTTTGCGGCACGTAAGCGCCGCATGAGGGGTCAGCTGTGGCGCATGGCCGCGAGGTCGTCGAGCAGCGAAGGCCCCGATGCGGTCCAGCCCAGCTCTGCGCGTGTCCATGCCGATGATGCCTTCATGTCGAGAACAGCGAAATGCGCCATCGCCCCGAGTTCTTCGCCGGCCGCAGCGGCCGCGATGGATCTCACCGGCAGCTTGAGGCTCTCGCCGATGGCTTGGGTGATGTCGCGGATGCGGATGCCTTCTTCATCCACCGCATTATAGCGCGCGCCGGGCGTCGCCTTCTCCGCCGCCAGGCGATAGAGGCGGGCGGCATCGTCGATATGGCAGGCCGACCAGCGAGCCTCTCCGTCGCCGACATAGACGGCCTCTCCCTTGGCGCGGGCGATGTCGATGAGGTAGCTGACGAGGCCCTGGCGCCGCGTGTCATGGATCTGCGACAGGCGGATCGCCGTGACGTTGACGCCCTCATGCAGCAGATCCTGTCCGGCGCGCTCGGAGGCCGTGCGCGGATTGCGCTGCTCGAGGTTCAGCACATCTTCCCGGGCCATCTCGCCGGGGGCAGGGGTGCCCATTCCCACGGCCGAGGTGATCAGAAGCGGGCGGTCGGATCCCTTCAGCGCTGCGCCGAGCGCCGCGATCGCTACCGCATCCTTCCGGCAATTGTCGGGGAAATCCGAGAAGTCATGGTCGAAGGCGAGGTGGATGACAGCATCGGCCTTTTCCGCGCCGCGCGTCAGGGTCTCGGGGTCCTCGAGCGTGCCGTGATGCACTTCGACCCCTTGGGCTCTGAGTTTGTCGGCACCCTCGGCAGAACGGGTGAGGCCGATAACCTGATGGCCGGCGGCCTGGAGTTCGGGGATGACGGCCGAGCCGATGAAGCCGGTCGCGCCGGTGACGAAGATACGCATGTGCTTGTCCTTTGCAGTTGTGTCGCGACAAGCAATGCCAGATCTGTTATCCTGTTAAAGAAGTGACTTTATCATGGTATAATTGCTTCCCGGATCGCGACCCGCTCATGGCCACCACCACACTCGCCACCTTCCTCAGAGATCGCCGCACGCGCCTTGACCCCGCCACCTTCGGCCTTGCCGGCCGGCGGCGCACGCCCGGGCTTCGGCGCGAGGAGGTGGCGCAGCGCGCCAATATCAGCCCGACCTGGTATACCTGGCTCGAACAGGGCCGCGGCGGTGCGCCCTCCGCCGACGTGCTGAACCGCATCGCGCGTGCCATGCTGCTGACCGAGGCCGAGCGGGAGCACATGTTCATGCTGGGGCTCGGCCGTCCGCCCGAGGCGCGCTACACCTCGGTCGATGGTGTCAGCCCGCGGTTACAGCGCTTCATCGACCGGCTGGAGACCTGTCCTGCCGTCATCAAGACCGCCACCTGGGAGGTGGTTGCCTGGAACCGGGCTGCCACGCTCGTCCTCTCCGACTATGGCAAGCTGCCGCCCGGCGAGCGCAACATGCTGCGCTTCGTCTTCTGCAATCCGGAGGTGCGCGCCAAGCAGCATGACTGGGAGACGATCGCCCGCTTTTCCATCGCCGCCTTCCGGGCCGATGCCGCGCGTGCCGGGGCGGTGTCGCAGATCGGTGCCCTGGTGGAGGAGCTCAGCGAAACAAGCGCGGATTTCCGCCGGATCTGGAACGACAACGAGATCAGCGTGCCGGGCGAGGGGCAAAAGCGGCTGGTGCATCCGGTCTTCGGCACCATCGATTTGGAGTTTTCCTCCTTCGCCGTCGATGGCCGCGTCGATCTGAACCTGATAATCTATACACCGGTCGATCCCGCCGTGGCCGAACAGATCCGCCAGCGGGTGCTGGAAAGCGCCTGATGGTGCAACAGAAAAAGGCGCCCCTTGCGAGGCGCCTTTTCTTATTCGATCAAGTCTTTCCGATCAGATCGACGGCTGCAGCGTCATCGACGTGCCGGTTGCCGCGATGTTCAGGCCGATCTGGCCGGACACGCTGACCGGCTGCAGATGGATCGAACCGGAGGTGCCGCCGAAGAGGACATTGGCACCAACGCCGGCGCCGACGGTCGCTTCTGCGGTTGCGCCACCATAAAGGCCGCCGAGCGAGCCCTTGTGGTAACCGGCGGTCGGGGCAAATACGGCCCAGATCACGCGGCTACGGGTCGTGAAGCCGAGGTCGACGCCGAACTTCTTGATCGAGCCGGAATAGGTGTCGAGCGGCTCACCGTCGATGACGGAGGTAAAGGCGCAGTCGGCCGTCTTGGCAGAGCCGAGGACGTAGCCGAAGCCACCGCCGATCTGGCAATCCAGATAACCGATGCGGACACCGCCAACGCGGTCACTTTCGATCACGGCGGGAGCAGGCGCTGCGGCGGTCATGTCGGCGGCGGCGGTGATGCCGGCCGAGGTCAGAACGGGCAGGGCGGCGAGGCTCAGAGTGAGCAGTTTTTTCATGGCGATTCTCCTTCCATGTTCGGCTGCCAGGTGCGGGATGGCCGTTTTCGGCTTCTCAGGCAGCATGGAACAACGCCTATCGGCAAAGATTGATCCAACTGAGGCTGAAGATAGGCGGCAAAATGGCGATCCACCGCTTCATCCGCCCCGTCGCGCCAATGCCACGCCGAGCCTCTCCATCGCCCGGAACAAATCCGAGCCCCGGCGCTTGTCTCGGACACCCCAGCCGGAGACCTCCCATGACACTCACGCTTCCCGAATTCGCCAAGAAAATGCAGAAGATCGATTTCTGCATGATGATCACCAAATCGGAATTCGGCGCCATTGCCAGCCGCCCGATGAGCAACAATGGCGAGGTCGACTACGACGGCGACAGCTACTTCTTCTCATATACCGACACCCGCAAGGTCCGCGAGCTGACCGCCGACCCGACCGTGTCGCTCACCTTCACCGCACCGCCCAGCCTACTCGGCAAGCCGGGCATCTTCGTCGCCGTTGAAGGTCGGGCCAGCCTGATTGCCGACAAATCCGTTTTCGAGGCCCACTGGACCAAGGATCTCGATCGCTGGTTCCCCGAGGGCATCGACACGCCCGGCATCGTGCTGATCAAGGTCCATGCCGACACCATCCAGTATTGGGACGGCGAGGATAACGGCGTCATCCGCGTCTGACTGAGACGCGCAACCGTTGACAGATCAGGGCGTCGGCCATTGCCGGCGCCCTTTCTCGTTCTCGATGCGACACTTCCACCCAGGCTCCCGGCGCGATCGGGCGGATCGGGGCGTGGACAGTGGTCGTGGGTCTCTTGCAGAATGTCGCAGACAGGCTGCAAATGCCCACGCCGGGCTTTTAAGATCGGCGCCACATCATCCACTCCCAGACATCGGGGTATCGAGAAGACCATGGCAGAGTTTCCGTCCAAGGCAAAAGTCGTCATCATCGGGCTCGGCGGCATCGTCGGCGCCTCCATCGCCCATCATTTGATCGAGCGCGGCTGGGACGACATCGTCGGCATCGACAAGTCGGGCATCCCGACCGACATCGGCTCCACGGCGCATGCGTCTGACTTCTGCTACACCACGTCCCACGACTATCTCTCGGTCTGGACCACCCAGTATTCGATCGATTTCTACGAGAAGATGGGCCACTACGCCCGTATCGGCGGGTTGGAAGTCGCCCGCACCGGCGACGACACCTGGATGGAAGAGATCAAGCGCAAGCTCTCCTCTGCCCGCGCCTTCGGCACCCGCGCCCATTACGTCTCGCCCGCCGAAATCAAGCAGCTCTTCCCGCTGATCGAGGAAGACCAGGTCATGGGCGGAATGTTCGATCCCGACGCCGGCCTTGTTATCCCGCGCTCCCAGACCGTTGCCGGCAAGCTCGTCGATGCCGCTGAAAAGTCCGGCAAGCTCAGGATGTTCGGCAATACGCCGGCCAAGTCCCTCATCGTCGAGGGCGGCCGCATCAAGGGCGTCGTCACCCATCGCGGCACGATCATGGCCGATCACGTCATCGTCTGCGCCGGTCTGTGGGGCCGCCTGATCGCCGAAATGGTCGGCGAAGACCTGCCGGTCATGCCCGTCGACCATCCGCTGACCTTCTTCGGTCCTTATAACGAGTTCGAAGGCACCGGCAAGGAAATCGGCTATCCGCTGCTGCGCGACCAGGGCAATTCCGCCTATATGCGCGACACCGGCGACCCGAAGACCACTGAGGGCGGCCAGATCGAATGGGGCTATTACGAGCAGCACAATCCGCGCATGTGCCATCCGCGCGACCTGCTCGAAAAGCACGAGGCGCGCCTTTCGCCCTCGCAGCGCGATCTCGACATGGAGCAGATCCTCGAGCCGCTCGAGCGCGCCATGGAGCTCACCCCGATCCTCGGGGAACTCGGTTATAACGAAAGCCATTCATTCAACGGCCTGCTGCAGGTGTCCGCTGCCGGCGGCCCGTCCTGCGGCGAAAGCCAGAAGGTCCGCGGCCTCTGGTATTGCGTCGCCATCTGGGTCAAGGACGGCCCCGGCTACGGCAAGCTGATTGCCGACTGGATGACCGACGGCCGCACGGAAATCGACCATTCCTCGATCGATTACGCCCGTTTCTATCCGCATCAGCTGGAAGAGAAGTTCATCGAGGGCCGCTGCTACGAGGCCGCCCAGAAGATCTATTTCCCGGCCGTGCACACCCGCGAGCCCTATGCCTCGGGCCGCAATGTCAAGCGCTCGCCGATGTATGAGCGCGAAGTCGAGCTCGGCGGCTATTTCATGGAACTCGGCGGCTGGGAGCGTGCGCATGGTTACGCCGCCAACGAGCACCTGCTGGAAAAGTATGGCGATCGCGTTCCGGTTCGTGAAAACGAATGGGATAACAGACACTTCTGGCGCGTTTCCAATGCCGAACATCTGGCGATGAGCGAGGATTGCGGCATCGTCAACCTCAGCCACTTCCACATGGTCGACATCGAAGGTCCTGACCATGTCGAACTGCTCGAATGGCTCTGCGCCGCCAAAATCGGCGGCGACGCGAATATCGGCAAGGGCATCTATACCCACTTCCTCGACGACGAGGGCATGGTGCGCGCCGACTTCACCGTCTTCCGCATGGCCGACCGCTGCCGCCTGGTGAACGGCGCCGATGCCGGCCCGCGCGACCTCTATTATATGAAGCGCGTGGCGGAAGATCGTGGCCTCAACGTCACCATCACCGACACCTCGGAGAAGTATATCACCATCGGCATCTGGGGCCCGAATGCCCGCGCCACGCTGAAAAAGGCCGTGGCCGATCCCGCCGGTCTCGATCCTGACAATTTCCCCTTCGCCGCGATCAAGCCGATCGAGATTGCCGGCAAGCATGTCACCGCCTTCCGCATTTCCTATGTCGGCGAGCAGGGCTGGGAACTGCACATGAAATACGAAGACGGCCTCGCCGTCTGGGATGCGCTGCGCGCAACGGGTGTGATGGCCTTCGGCGTCGAGACCTATGCCAACTCGCGCCGCATGGAAAAGAGCCTGCGCCTGCAGAACGCCGATCTCTTGACCCAGTACAACCTGATCGAGGCCGATCTTGCCCGCCCGAAGGTCAAGGAAGCCGATTTCCGCGGCAAGGCCAAGCATCTCGAATACAAGGCGCGTGACAAGCAGCCGGCCATGCTCTGCACGCTCGTCATGACCGACAATGTCGACAGTAAGGGCGTCGCGCGCTACCCCGTCGGCTCCATGCCGGTCGTCGACCCCGCGTCAGGCGACGTCCTGATCGACAGCCTCGGCCGCCGCTCCTACACGACGTCGGTCGCCTTCGGCCCGACCATCGGCAAGAACATCGCGCTCGCCTATCTGCCGGCGGAGTATTGTGAGGTGGGTCGCAAGCTGAACGTGGAATACTTCGCCGAAAGCTTCCCGGTCGAGGTTGCAGCGGTGGGGTATAAACCGCTGTATGACCCAGAGAACTTGAAGCCGCGCAGCTGAGGGCGGTTCGCACACCGAGTTATGGACCCGTCGGTCGAGAGGCCGGCGGGTTTTTTTACCTCTCCCCCTTGTGGGAGAGGTTGCAAAATCGAAGGCTTAGCCCGATCAGGGCTAAACCTCAGATTTTGTTGGTGAGGGGATCTGTGATGGTGGCACGACGAACGGGCCCCCTCACTTGCGATTTCTGATGTTTAGGCGGCTTACGCTCGCTTAATTCCTCTCGCAGCCTGCGCGCGGCGTCGCGCTCAGGCCTCCGTTCGCTGAAATCGATTCACTGGATCGATTTCTGGCCTTCGGCCATCGCTCCGAAGTCTCCCCCACCAAGGGGGAGATGAGCGCCGCGCAAGACCGACCGCCCTCGTCCCAATCACCTCAGCCCCTCATCCGCCCCCTGAGCCTGTCGAAGGGCGGGCACCTTCTCCCCGCAAGCGGGGAGAAGGCCGAAACGGCCACCGCGCGTGCCCCCTCTCCCCGCCTGCGGGGAGAGGGTAGGGTGAGGGGCAAAGCCACAGGCTCGACCTCAAGCCTTCGATTTTCCGTTCTCTCCCGCAAGGGGGAAGATGGCCCCCACCAAAAATCATTTGTTCTCCCTTGAACAAATGGGCGTAAACTGCCCATCTTGAGGGAGAAGAAGCCGGAGGATAAAGGCGTGGATGGACAGGTGTTGCCGAAAGTGGACATGGCCGATCCCGGCGCGCGGATCGCGTCCCTGCTCGACGCGCAGAAGGCCGGCTGGGCGAAGGACGTGACGCCTGATCATGCCACCCGTGACGATCGCCTCAAGCGGCTCGACCGGATGGTCGTGGACTGGCAGGAGCGGTTCTGCGCCGCGATTTCGGAGGATTTCGGCAATCGGCCGGCCGTTGTCACGACGCTGACCGATATCGTGCCGCTGCGCGCCGCAATCCGCCATGCGCGCAGGCATCTCAAACGCTGGATGCGGCCGCGGCGCGTGTCGCTTGCCTGGACCGGGCAGCCGGCTTCGGCCGTCATCCTGCGCCAGCCGCTCGGCGTGGTCGGGATTGTCGCGCCCTGGAATTATCCGCTCAACCTGATGCTGTCACCGCTGACAGGCGCCCTTGCTGCCGGCAACAGGGCGATGCTGAAACCCTCCGAGCTGGCGCCCGCCTTTTCCGAAGCCCTGGCGAAAGCCGTGGCCGAGACCTTTACCGAGGACGAAGTCGCCGTCGTGACCGGCGGGCCCGAGGTGGCGACCGCCTTTACATCCGCTCCCTTCGACCATCTGATCTTCACCGGCTCGACCGCCGTTGGCCGCAAGGTGGCGGAAGCGGCGGCGAAGAATCTCACGCCTGTCACACTCGAACTCGGCGGCAAGTCGCCTGCCATCCTCGACGCCTCCGTGCAGTTCGACAAGGCCGTGCCGCGCCTCGTCTGGGGCAAGCTCCTGAATTCCGGCCAGACCTGCGTGGCGCCCGATTATGCGCTGGTACCGCGCGATCGGGTCCAGGACTTCCTCGCCGCGGTTAAGGCCGAGGTGGACAGGCAATATCCCGGCCTGCCGGCCAACCCCGATTACACCTCGATCATCAGCCCCAGGCATTTCTCTCGGCTCACCCGGCTTGTCGAGGAAGCGCGTGAGACGGGCGCCGAGGTGGTCGAGCTGGCCGGTCCGCATGATCCCGACGCCCGCGTCTTTTCGCCGGTGGCAGTCATCGGTGCTCCCGATGAGACCGCCGTGATGTCGGAAGAGATTTTTGGGCCGATCCTCCCGATTGTGCCCTATGACATGCTGGAGGAGGCGATTGCCTATATCAACCATCGCGACCGCCCGCTGGCGCTCTACTGGTTCGGCGAGGACAAGGGCGCGCAGGAGCGGGTGCTGTCGGGCACGATCGCCGGCGGCGTCACCGTCAACGATACGATCCTGCATCTCGCCCAGGACGATCTGCCCTTCGGCGGTGTCGGAGCCTCCGGCTACGGCGCCTATCACGGTGAAGCGGGGTTCCTCGCGCTTTCCAAGGAAAAGCCGGTGCTGAAGCAGTCTCGCCTGTCGGCGGTCAAGCTGCTCTATCCTCCCTATGGGCGCTTCTCCGACTGGATGCTCAAACTCCTTGGCCGCTTCGGATGACTGCAAGGCGCGTCGCCGGTCAGCCGGCGGCCATGCGGGGTGCCGGGCGCAGCTCAGGCGCTGCAGGCATCGCCCTCGGCTGGGGTGCGATGACGGACAGCTCGAAATCGGCAAGCGGCATGGGTCGGCCGAAGAGATAGCCCTGGAAGATCCGGCAGCCGGTCGTCTCGAGGAAGGCGAGCTGCGCTGGTGTTTCGACCCCCTCGGCGACGGTTTCGACGCCGAGATCGGTGGCGATCGCCCTGATCGAGCGGAGGATTGCGGCATCGCGATCGTGCTCGGCGGCCGCGACGACAAAGCTGCGATCGATCTTCAGCTCGCTCACCGGCAGGCGGCGCAGATAGGCGAGCGAGGAGAACCCGGTGCCGAAATCGTCGAGCGAGAAGGTGAGGCCCAGCCGCTTCAGCGCGGTCATCTTGTTCGCCACGGGCTCGAGCCCGGCAATCAGAACGCTTTCGGTGAGTTCGAGGCGCAGCCGGGTCGGGTCGATCGGGTGGCGTTCGAGCAATTGGCGCAGCGTCGTCTCGAAATCGCCTTCGTTGAACTGGCTGGCGCTGACATTGACCGAAAGCGTGAGCGCCGAGAGGCGCGGATCCTCTTTCCAGCGGACGAGGGTCGTGAGCGCCTCTTCCAGCACGAAACCGCCGACGATGGGCATCAGGCCCATTTCCTCGGCGGCGGGAATGAAGCTCGAAGGCGGGATCGGCCCACGGGTTGGGTGGTTCCAGCGCAGGAGCGCTTCGGCGCCGAGCACGCGGCCATCTCGGTCGGTCTGCGGCTGATAGGCGAGCGAGAGCTGGCCCTGACGCAGAGCAGCCAGGAGATCACGCGCAATGCCGCGCGGGGCGGAAAGGCGCTGCTGCAGGGCATAGATCGTGCCGCAGAAGACCAGGGCCGCCATGGTCGGATTGAGCCAGACACCGATGGCATGGAGCTCCGGCGGGACCGGCTGGGCAAAGGGGAGGCGCAGGTCTGCTGCATGCAGGACGACGAAGGTCACGAGGCTGGCCGCGATGATGGCGAGCTGCAGCCGGGCGGGGCGCCGGAGATAATTGAGGTAGGCGAGCATGCCGAGGACCGGCAGGAAGAGATGCGTGACGCGCGGCGCACCATTTTGCGGCACGTCGAACATCAGCGAAAAGCCGATGATGAAAATCAGGAAGCTCATCTGCGCGACCAGCAGGAAGAGATCGAGCCGCCCCTTGGTGACGAGCGCAAAGCAGACGAGACCGGCGATGACGGGGAAGAATTCGGCGGCCGCCATCAGGTACTGGCCGTCGACGAAGAAGACGACCGTCCACAACAGGGCGAAGGCTGCCACCGTCAGCGACACGGCCTGATAAATGCGGATCATGCGAGCCGCTTTGTGCTCTTCACTGCCCTTGCCGATCATATCCTGCCCGATCTTCCCCTCAGGGCCACGGATGGTGCATTCCCGGCAGACATGCGGGAGGCTCAGATCAGGATACTCTAACTTAGGAGGCTAAAGAAACGGTGTATCGTGATAATTGCATTTGCAACGATCGGGCGCTGCAGATCAACGCTTCTCGGCGGGGTTGGGGCGGTTCTGCCAGTGGCGAACCGCCCCTCCGGACCTTCTGGTCCTTCCTCCCCCCGGAGAACTCTCAGCCGGCCTTCGCGACCTTCATGACTTCAGGGTCGTAAACCCGACCGAAGCGATTGGCAAGGAAGGCGTCGAGACCAATTTCTTCCTGGCGCACGAAACCGGCCTGCGGCAGCGTGCCGTCGGCGAGCAGGTCGAGCACGGTGCAGATGCCGGCGGCCGTGGTGATCTGGATGGCGCTCATCTTCTTAGCAGCAACCACGCCGGCATAGACCTTGTTGGCATAGGTTTCCTGCAGATAGCGCCCGTCCTTCCAGCCGCAGACGGTGACGAAGATCACGACGACATCCTGCATGGTGGCGGGCAGGGCGTTTTCGAAGAGATCCTTCAGCACATCGCGGCGGTTCTTCAGGTTGAAGTCGTTGAGCAGCGCCTTGATGATCGCCTGGTGGCCGGGATAGCGGATCGTGCGATAGTTCATCGTGCGCACCCGGCCTTCGAGCGTCTTGGCCAGCGTGCCGAGACCGCCCGACGTGTTGAAGGCCTCGTAGGTGACGCCGTCGAGCGAGAATTCCTCGCGCTCTTCCATGGCCGGCACCACCGTCAGCTTGCCTTCGACGATGGCTTCGCAGGGCTCGATATATTCGTTGATCAGGCCGTCGGTCGACCAGGTGAGATTATAGTTCAGCGCATTCGACGGATATTGCGGAAGCGCCCCGACGCGCATGCGGACCGTGTCCAGCGTGTCGAAATGCTTGGTCAGGTCGTTGGCTACAATCGAGATGAAGCCGGGGGCGAGGCCGCATTGGGGGATGAAGGCGGAACGGGCGCCGCGGGCAAGTTCTTCGACCTTGCGGGTTGTAGCGACATCTTCCGTCAGGTCGAGATAATGGGTCGCGGTGCGGGCGGCGCTTTCGGCGATGGCGCCTGTGAGGTGGAAGGGGGCTGCCGAGAGCACGGCGAACTGGCCGGAAAGCGCCGCGTCGAGGGCTGCCGCATCCGTGATGTCGAGTTCAAGGGTCTTCACGGCGGGGTGGCTATCGAGCTTTGCCAGTTGCTCGGCGCTGCGGTCGGCCACGGTAACATGGTACTCGCCGGTTTCGGCCAGCATGCGGGCGATGGCGCCGCCGATCTTTCCGGCTCCGATAATGGTGACGTTTTTCATGGCATTGCCCCTCATATGCATGTCGCCCGGCTGCCCGGGTTCGTTGTCTGTGATCGAACCAGTGTGGCGGTGATGCATGCCGATTCCAAGTGACGATCTGTGCGGTTTGCGGTATTGTTCTTGGCAAATCGACGAAGAGGATGGGCGATATGCAGCTGACGGACAAGGACAGGGAGCTGCTGGCGCTTCTCTCGGAGAACGCGCGATTGCCTGTGGCGGAGCTTGCCCGCAAGCTCGCTCTTTCCCGCACCACCGTCCAGGCGAGGCTCGAACGGCTGGAAGCGCAGGGCGTGATTGCCGGCTATCAGGTGCGGCTGTCGGACGCCTATCAGAGCGGGCTGATCCGGGCGCATGTGATGATCACGATCGCACCGAAGGCGCTGTCGGCGGTGACGGGAGAATTGAACGCGATCCGCGAGGTATCAGCCCTTTATTCGGTCAATGGGCCGTATGATCTGATCGCCATCGTGGCTGCGCCGTCCATTTCCGAGCTCGATCGGCTGATCGACCGGATCGGCGAATTATCGGGCGTGGAGAGAACCTTGTCCTCCATCATTCTCTCGACCCGCATTGCGCGGTGATCGCTCGAGAGCTCGTGTATCTGTAAACCCTTAATCAACCATATGTTGTTATTGTGCGCCAAATCGTTCTGGGGGTTGGGATGAGAGTGGTTGCACTTCTGCTTGCATCGGTACTCTGGCCGACGGGGCTTCTTGCGACGCCTGCCGTCGAGAAAGGCGTAGCGCTCGAGATTGCGCCGGGGACTTCGACCTGGATCAACCGCAACGGATCCGTGCTGGTTCTGGACCGCGGGCAGGATGGGCTGTTGCAGGGCTATTTCGTCAACAATGCCCCGGGCAAGGGATGCCGCGGCATTCCCTATGCCCTCGACGGTCGCATTGTCGATGGCATGATCGCCTTCCACGTCACCTGGCGAAACGGGGTGGCCGACTGTCCGAGGCAGACGGAGTGGCGCGGTGAGATCCGGCCCACCGACGAGGGGCGCCTCGAAATCCATGCGGCGTGGGAGCAGTTTTCCACCATCGTCGCAATCGGGCTGAGCAGCGAGGAGCCGGAAAAGGGCACCGACATCTTTACCCTGCAGATGGGCAATGAACTGCTGCCTGAAAGAGTGGCGCCAGGCATATCGGTAATTCCCTAAGCGAACTACACTCAGGCTGCGGCGAGCTCCGCCTTGTCGAGCGCCCGCTCCAAGGCTGCAATGCAGATCTCGTCGTGATGGCGACCGGCACCTTCCCAGAGGATCGAGAGCGCCTTGGCGACCGGCATGGCGGCGCGGTAGGGGCGGTCGGCGGTCAGGGCATCGAAGACATCGGCGGTTGCAACGATCCGGGTCTCGAAGGAGATCTCGTCCCCTTTCAGGCCGCGCGGATAGCCGGAGCCATCGAGCTTTTCGTGATGCGCGCCGCCGATCAGGGCGAGGTCGGAAAAGGCGGCGATGCGCGAGAGAATTGTTTCGGAAAATTCCGAATGCCGTTTCATCTGCTCCCATTCCTCGCCTTCAAGGCGGCCCGGCTTGTCGAGCACGCTGTTGGAGACGCCGAGCTTGCCGATATCGTGCAACAGGGCGGCACGCTTCAGGCGGCGGCGCTCGGCCAAGGGCATGCCGAGCTCTTCGGCGATCATGTCGGTGAAGAGGGCGACGCGGTCGCTGTGGCCTGACGTGTAGGGGCTCTTGGCATCGATGACGCGGGCAAAGCCTGCCGCGATGTCGTCGAGATAATCCTCGTCGGCCATGACTGCCTGGCGGCCGGGTTCGAGCGCCAGCACATAGGCTTCCAGATTGTCCGCGCCGAGTTCGGCGAAGAAGACGGGGGTGGCGAGTTGTTCGAAGACCTGGACGAGCGTGGGATCAAACCAGCTGCCGGCCCGCTTTCTCACCTCCGCCAGGGCTGCCTGCGAGCCCTGATGGACGAAGAAGACATCAATGACCTGGGCCATCAGGGCGATGCGGGCGAAAAGATGGATCTCCGTTCCCTTCAGTCCCTGCGGCTGGCCGCCGCCATCGACATGTTCGTCGAGATCGAGAATGCCGCGGGCGACCTCCTCGGAAAAGCGCATCTGGCGGGCGATCTCGGCGCCGCGCTGGCAGCGGGTCTGGATGAGGCTCGTGGTGAACTCTCCGCCATTCTTGAAGACATTGAGGATGCCGCGGAAGCGCTCGGCGAGGCCTGCTTGCATGCCGGTATGGGAGAGCACGAATTTGAGGATCTGCGGGAAGGAGCCATCGACCAGCTTGAAGTCGTGTTTGAACTTCAAGTCGTCGGCGAGATAGAGCTCGCAAATGCGTGCGGCATTCGACGAGCAGCCGAGATCCTTGAGGAGCAACGTGTAATAGAGATCGCGCAATTCCTCTTCGCCAAGGCCAAGCGCCTGGCCGATGCGCGTGCCGATGAAGCAGCAGCGGACGCAATGGCCGGGCGGCTGACCCTCCGTCATGTCCAGCGCGTGGCTGAGCGCTTCGATCAGTTCGGCAAGCCTGATGGTCTGGGTCATGGACGCTCCTTCAGACGGGAGCTTAGAAGCTTTGTCTTAAGAAGCCGTATTGGACGGAGCTTGCCATAGCGCTCGCGTCAACCTCCTGTTCATCGCTTCCGTGCTTGTCTTTTTCCCGCATTGTCTTAAGCCATGAGACGCACTATGTGCGGATAAGCCAAACCAACGAGGACTGTCCCCTGTGATGAACGAAGACGAAGACGACAAGAGCAAGGAACTGCCGATCGGCAAGGAAACGGAAGCGAACCTCTTCAAGTCGCGTTCGATCTTCATCTATGGCGGGATCACCATGGAGCTGGCGCAGAAGGTCTGCACGCAGCTCGTCGCGCTCGCTGCCGCATCGGACGAAGACATCCGCGTGTTCGTCTGCTCGCCGGGCGGCCATGTCGAGGCCGGTGACGCGATCCATGACATGATCCGTTTCATCAAGCCGAAGGTGTGGATCATCGCGACCGGCTGGGCCGCGTCTGCGGGTTCGCTGATCTTCGTGTCCGTGCCGAAGGAGCGCCGCCTGGCGCTGCCGAACACCCGCTTCCTGATGCACCAGCCGTCCGGCGGCACCCGCGGCATGGCCTCCGACATCGAGATCCAGGCGCGCGAAATCATCAAGATGAACCAGCGCCTGATCAAGATCTACGCCAAGGCCACCGGCCAGTCGGAAGAGAAGATCGCCAAGGATATCGACCGCGACTACTGGCTGTCTGCCGAAGACGCCGTTTCCTACGGTCTCGTCGGCCGGATCATCGAGAGCCACGCCGACATCGGCTGATTGCTTCTTGCATGACGATACAGAAAAGCCGCCGGAGCGATCCGGCGGCTTTTTTCATGGCTTGCGGTCTTTGCCGATCAGATGAGCGGGCAACCGCGGCGATTGGCGAAACGCAGCTGTTCGGGGCCGCGGCGGGTGAAGCCGCGCACGGTCACGCTGCGGTCGGTGACGCGAGCGACTTCGGCGCGGCGCAGGCCTTCCTCGCGCGCGGCGCGCTGGGCTTCACGCGGGCTGCAGCCACGGTCGCGGCGGTCGCGATCGCGATCGCGGATAATCGGGCGAACGCCATCGGGGCCGATGCGCAGCTCGACATCCTGGGCGGAGGCCGGCGCGGCGAACGGGGCGGCCAGCGGAACGCTGACAAAGGCAAGCGTGGTGACGAGGGCTGCACGCAACAATTTGGCGGACATGATCGGGGTCTCCTTGACTGTCGTGGCGGAAGAAGCCGCAGGAAGCCCGAAAGTTCCGTCGTCTCAGGCAGATGAGAATGGTTTCAGCGCCACTCGTGCAGCCGGTCAGCCATCAGAGGCCGGGTCATGACCAGCGGCAACTTGCCCTCTGCGCGCTCCGCATAGGCGATCGCATCCGCCTCGTCGTTGAAGCCGATGAAGATCATCGACAGGACCTTCGCCTTCGGCGCGCCCTTCTTGCGATAGACAAGCTTCACCGCGCAATGCGGAAAGGCTTCGTCCAGCACCGCCCCTTCGGGCAAAGCATCCGACAGGGCGAGATGGGCGCCGAGGCCGAGGAAACGGTCGATGGCGGCAAAGGCGGTCGCCTCGGGCAGCTGCTTGTTCTCGGACGATCCCGGCGCGCGGCCCCAAAACAGGCTGTCGACCAGCCCCTTCGCACGCTTCGACTTCACCACCACGAGCCCGCCGGCCGCGACAAGCTCCAGATGGGCGTTCCAGGTCTGGAAGAGCTCGGGGGACTGGTGGAGTTCGGCAAGCAGGGGGCGGAGGGCGGCGGTGAGGTCGGTGTGGAGGGCAGGGGGCATCAATTGAATGTCTCGACGTGTGTGTGGTGCGGCCTCGTAGCATGGTGGGAGCGGGGTGGATATGGGGGTGAAGGCGATGCGCATCCCAAGTGCGCAGCGTCACACTCGCCGCTGGCCGAGTCATATGTCTGCAGCTTTTGGACATGCTCTATCTCGGTTGCAGCTGTAACTTCGAGTTCGCCCGCAAACTACAATCGGAAATTTCAGATCATGGCTTCCAAGTTGTCTCTGGCTGCGTTCGCCTGCGCGACATTCTTGCCGTGCCATGCAGTTCGGGCCGTCGACATCACGACGCCTACGACTATCTATACGGGAGACGAATACGGCGGCGCGGTCATCGATCTCAGCAGTCGTCTCCGCTACGGTACGGTCGGAACATCCGCCACCTTGACTTCGCCCATCAACCTGGTTGCGAACGCGTCGAGTACGATTTCCGCCACGGATTCGTCGACCCTGACTTTTCAGATATCGGTTTTCGCTGCCGGTCACGAGCTTACCCTCGGTTCGGTCGTGGATACTGGTACCGTCGAAATTACTCGTGTGGGGGGTGGTGGGCTCTCGGGAGCGAATAGTTTTCGTGTTGCAGGTGGAACGGCCGTTGTGTTCGACAATGCCCGCTTCGTGGTCGCGATGGCAGGCGGGACGACCGTGGACGAGGGTGCCACTCTGGTCCTGGATGGCCCAAGTGACGTATATCGGCTCAAGGGATCGGGGCGCTTGGATGCATCCGGAGACGATCTATACCTGATCGAGCCCAATTTCTTCGGCGAAATCAGGAATGTCGACACCCTAACTGCCGGTGGCGGATCGCTCGAAGGGACACTGGTCAATGTCAATCGGCTGGCCGTCGCGGACGGGTCGATCCTCACACTGAACCAGTCCGGTGTGGTCAACACGATTGCGGAGGCGGTCGGGAATCTCTCCTCCGTTTCTGTCGGAGACGGTAGCCAGCTGCAATTCGGGCTCTTCGATCTGACGCTCAACAATCTTTCGGGACTCGGAGTGGTACGAGGAATTGGAGACCTGACGATCAATGGAGGCTCGTTCGACGGCACCTTAGAGAGTGCACAAGACGTAATCTTTACAGGCACATCCCGGTGGCTCGGTAACTTCATTTCGGCACGCAGTGTCATTGTGGAGGATGGCGCAAGCCTGACTTTTGGGGGCAATATTCCTATGACGGGCGACGGCATCCCAGTGGAGATCAACGGCGTCTTGGCCACGTTTGGCGACTGGAGCCTCGGCGCGATCACCGGTGATGGGCACATACGTGCTGCCGTAGACCTGATCGTCGGGGTCGGCGGTGCAAGCAGCCAATTTGATGGTTTTATCGAGGGTTCCAATAGAAGCCGGCTTGTCAAGACCGGGGCCGGAACGCTCACGCTTGGGCAAACCTCAAGCCTCGACGCGGATGTCCGGGTTGATGAGGGTTCCCTCGTCATCGCGACATTGGATGCGGCGGGGGACATCGAGAACAATGCGTCAGTTGTCTTCGATCTGGGGGCGGCCGACGACACCTATGGTGGTGCACTCTCCGGCAGCGGAACCTTTACCAAACTCGGCACAGGCATCCTGACGCTTTCCGGTAGCAACACGCTTTCCGGCACATTTGAAGTGTTTGGCGGAGGTTTGCTGACCAATGGGCTCGGGCTTCAGGGCGATGTCGTCAACAATGCCACGGTTACATTCGACGAACTTTCCGCCGGCACCTATGCCTCGACCATGTCTGGAACGGGGGCGCTGGTCAAAACCGGTGCCGGCAGCCTCAACTGGACTGGAACAGGCACATTCTCCGGCGGGACCGAGGTGGAGGAGGGGCTCCTCTCCGTTAACGGAAACCTCTCCGGATTGGTGACGGTCGATGACGGGGCGGCGCTCGGTGGCTCCGGAACGGTTGGTGCCTTCGATGCGCTGTCGGGCGCGACCATCGCGCCTGGCAATTCCATTGGCACGCTCACCGTGGCCGGCGATGCGGATTTTGCCGCCGGCTCCGTGTATGATGTCGAGGTCGATGGGCTTGGCAATGCAGACTTGATCGATGTCGGCGGTGTGCTCACCGTATCGAGCGATGCCACGGTGAGTGTCGGACCGGAAAACGGCACCGATACCGGCATCGATTATGCCTCGCCGCTCACCTACACGATTGCGACAGCCGCGGGTGGTGTAAGCGGAACCTTTGGGTCAGTTGCCGACAGCTTCGCCTTTCTCGATTCCTCACTCTCCTACGATGCCAATAATATCTACCTGACGCTGACCAGGCTCTCCTTCCCCACCGACCCGGGCAATGACAATGAGGGGGCCGTGGGTGAGGCGATCGACAGCCTGCCGAGCGGGCCGGTGACGGATGCGCTGCTCGGGGTAACGGACGATGAGCGTGCCGATGCGTTGCGGGACCTTTCGGGCGAGATCCATGCCTCGATTGGCCAGGGGCTGGTGGATTCTGTGGGCGTGCTTCGTAATGGGATCCTCTCCGAGCTCGCGGCACCTCAACGCGGTCGCTACTGGAGCATTGCACAGGGTCTACACAGCCATTTCGAGGCCGACACTGTCTCGAGCGAGGGCCGTATGTCGGGCGGTGGTGTCCTGTTTGGCGGTGATATCCTTTACGGCGAGGGCTTGGCGCTCGGCATCATGGCCGGCTACGACCATCTCGGCATGACACTCCCCGACCGGCAATCCGAGGCGTCTGTCGACAGCGTCAGCCTCGGCACTTATGGGCTTTTGGATTATGGCCCGACAGCGCTGCGCTTCGGCGGTCTCTATTCATGGCATGCCATCGACAGTGAGCGTGATGTCGACTTTTCCAGTCTCGACGAAAGATTGACAGCGGACTATCGCGGCTCGACCGTGCAGGGGTTTGCCGAAGCGAGTTATGCGGTAGAGATAGGCGAGACCGTGCTCGAGCCCTATCTGGGAGGGGCGCTGGTTTATGGCCGACAGTCTGAGTTTTCCGAGACGGGTGGCGCAGCCGCTCTTTCCGGCGCGGCCGAGGACCAGTTCAGCGCCTACGGCATGGTCGGGCTTCGTCTGCGGCACGAGTTGATGCTTGGCGAGCGAAAGGTCCGCCTGCATGGCCAACTTGGCATGCAGCATCTTCTCTATGGGGATCGTTCGGCGGCCGTACTTGCGTTCGACGGGAGCGACAACTTCCGGGTGGAGGGCAAGGGGGCCGCGCAAAATGCCGGCGTGCTGAAGTTCGGCATATCCACCGAGATCGCCGCCGGTGCGGATTTCAGCCTCAGCTACGACGCAAGGCTCGGTGAGGGCGACAGCCTGCATTCGGTGAAGGCGGGTCTGCGGGTCGCCTTCTGAGGCATAAACAGTCTGTGTAACCCAATAGAAGACCCCGCCAGATCTGTCCGGCGGGGTCCTGGTCTCCCTCAATCCTCACACGCTAAACCGCGCTCTCAGAGCTCCATGGCCCGATCAAGGTCCACTTCCTGAAATCGGGTTGGGCACTCATTGTCCCGAACCATCTCCACCACATCCTCGACAACCACAACGCGCCCGATCTTCCGATCCAGATAAAGCAGGGTCACGCGCGCGTGTTCGTCATCATAAGAACCGATGCATTCCCTCGGCAGCAGAACGCGGTAGTCTCGTTGATAGGCGTCGATGGCGGCGGTTCGAATGCAGGCGTGGGTGTTGATACCGCAGAGGACGAGATGATCGACCTTCTGCTCCTGCAGGTACTGATCGAGCGTGGTGCCGAAGAAGGCGCTGTAGCGCTTCTTGATGATGGTCACGTCGTTTTCAGAGGCTTCGAGGTCTGGATGAAGTTGTGCGCCCTCTGTTCCCTCGATCACGCCGGCAATGTTCTTGTCCCGCATTTCCAGAAAGGCGTCGCTCAGGTCGGCGCGGAATTCCTGCCGTATCCAGACAATGGGCAGAGTCTCTGCGCGAAAGGTGCGGACGAGGTGGTTCGTGTTCGCGACCAGGGAGGTGACGACGCTGGTATCCAGCGACGCGAGGAAGTCGTTCTGGAGGTCGATGATCAGGAGGCACGGTTTCATGTCGCTGATCGTTATGGGCTTGGCACGACAGACATGTGACGGAGTGGGGTGCCAAGGGTGCAGTCGTCATGCTCGGCCTTGTGCCGAGCATCTGCCGCGGCGTCCGCACTCTCGACCGTGCCGTCTGCCGCTGGCGGCAGTAGATCCTCGGGACTTCGCCCGAGGATGACGCCCGTTGAGGCTTTGGGGTCAACGAAAAACCCCGCCGAATTTCTCCGGCGGGGTCCGTATTCCCTTACTCCTCAAGCGCTTGCCCGCGCTCTTAGAACTCGACAGCCCGATCGCCATCCTCGTCCTGAATGCGAGTCGGCAAACCGATCTTGTTCAGCAGATTGATAAACGGCTTGGGCGGCAGTTCTTCGACGTTGGCCATCTTCTTGACGTCCCATTCGCCTGTCGCGACCAGCATCGCGGCTGCGACCGGGGGGACGCCGGCGGTGTAGGAGATGCCCTGGCTTCCCACTTCGTTATAGGCTTCCTTGTGGTCGGCGACGTTGTAGAGGAAGACGGTCTTTTCCTTGCCGTCCTTGAAGCCCTTCACGTAGTCGCCGATGCAGGTCTTGCCTTCGTAGTTGGGGGCAAGCGATGCCGGGTCGGGCAGGCAGGCCTTGACGACCTTGAGCGGCACGACTTCCGAACCGTCGGCGAGCTTGACCGGCTGTTCGGAGAGGAGGCCGATCGACTTCAATACGGTGAAGACGTTGATGTAGTGATCGCCAAAGCCCATCCAGAAGCGCACGTCGGCGCCGTCCATGTTCTTGGCCAGCGAATGTACTTCGTCATGGCCGCAGAGATAGGCGCGGCGGGTGCCGACGACCGGCAGGTCGTAGTCCTTGCCGATCTCGAACATCTTGTTGACCTTCCATTCGCCGCCCTGCCAGGAATAGACGACGCCGGTGAATTCGCGGAAATTGATTTCCGGGTCGAAGTTGGTGGCGAAGTATTTTCCATGGCTGCCGGCATTGATGTCGACGATGTCGACGTCGGTCACCTTGTCGAGATATTCGTCCTTGGCGAGACGCGCATAGGCGTTGACCACGCCCGGATCGAAGCCGGCGCCGAGGATGGCGGTGATGCCCTTTTCCTCGCATTCGGCGGCACGCTTCCACTCGTAGTTTCCGTACCACGGCGGGGTTTCGCAGATCTTGTTCGGCTCTTCATGGATCGCGGTGTCGATATAGGCGACGCCGGTGTCCATGCAGGCGCGCAGCACCGACATGTTGAGGAAGGCGGTGCCGACATTGATGACGATCTCGGTGCCGAGCTTCTTGATCAGCGCCTTGGTGGCTTCGATGTCGAGAGCGTCGAGCGCATGGGCTTCGAGAACGCCTTCCTGCTTCATCGCCTTCTTCTCGTGCACGGAAGCGATGATGGCGTCGCACTTCGCCTTGGTGCGCGAGGCGATATGGATGTCGCCGAGCACGTCATTGTTCTGCGCACACTTGTGGGCGACCACCTGGGCGACGCCGCCGGCGCCGATGATGAGCACGTTCTTCTTCATAATGGGACCAACTCCTATGTCCAATCGTCAGAACCTGTTCCTGAGGGAGTTCAGGACAGGCTTGTTTCGTAGTCCGTGTAGTCGAACTCACGGACCGTCCTGAGGCTGCCATCCAGTTCGCGGATGGCGATTGCCGGCATTTGCACGCCGTTAAACCAGTTTTTCTTGACCATCGTGTAGCCGGCGGTGTCCTGCAGCGAGATGCGGTCGCCGATGTTCAATTCCTGTTCGAAATTGAACTCGCCGAAGATATCGCCCGCGAGGCAGGACTTGCCGCAGACCTGGTACCGGTGCGGTCCCTGGTTGGGGTGGACCTTCGCGCTTTCCCGGTAGATCAGGAGATCGAGGAGATGCGCTTCGATGGAGGAATCCACCACGACAAGATCCTTGCCGTTGTAAAGCTTGTCGAGCACGGTGACTTCGAGCGTGGTCGACTTGGTGATCGAGGCTTCGCCGGGTTCCAGATAGACCTGGACGCCGAATTCGCCGGAAAAGCGCTTGAGGCGCTCTGCGAATTTTTCGAGCGGATAATCCTCGCCGGTGAAATGGATGCCACCACCGAGCGAAACCCAGTCGGCCTTCTTCAGGAGCGGGCCGAACTTCTGTTCGATGTCGCCGAGCATGCGGTCGAAGAGGTCGAAATCGCCGTTCTCGCAGTTGTTGTGGATCATGAAGCCGGAGATCAGGTCCATGACCGGCTCGACCTTTTTCAGGTCCCATTCGCCCAGCCGCGAAAAGGGGCGGGCGGGGTCCGCCAGATCGAAGCTCGAGGAGGAGATGCCGGGGTTCAGCCGCAGGCCGCGGATGATGCCGGAGGATTGCTTCTCGAAGCGGGTCAGCTGGCCGATCGAGTTGAAGATGATCTTGTCGGCATGGCTGACGACTTCGTCGATCTCGTAATCGGCGTAAGCGACCGAATAGGCATGGGTTTCCTTGCCGAAACGCTCATGGCCGAGGCGGACTTCATTGAGCGACGACGAGGTCGTGCCGTCCATGTAGTCGCGCATGAAATCGAAGACCGACCAGGTGGCGAAGCATTTCAGCGCCAGAAGCGCCTTTGCGCCGGAGAGTTCGCGTAAGGTCGCGATCTTTTCCATGTTCTGGAGCAGCTTGGATTTATCGATCAGGTAATAGGGAGTCTGGATCAAGGCTCTATCCTTCGTGAACCCAGCCATGTCTGGCGGAAGTGAACGGGACGCCCCGAATGCGTCGGGGGGTCCCATAGGCAAAAGGGGGTCAAAAGGCAAGCGGAAGGTCGGGGATTCCACGTCCTCATCCTGTTTGCCGGACGAGAGTGAAATGCCGATGACGGGCGGATGGTGGCGCTTCGTGTTGCCGCTCTGCGTTGAGGGGGATGCAGCCATGCACGGGGCGGCTGGCTGCGTTCAGCAATCGGCAATCTTTGCGTTGCTAAGCCTGGTTGTATCGGTACCGCCTGGACGCCTCATGCATCTCGACCTCGCCACCATTCTCATCCTGCATCCGTTGTCGCTGACAGTCGGTGCGCTGTGCTTCCTCTATCTGCGCTTTCGCTCGCGCCGCAGCCGCGGGCTTGGCAAGATGGCGATCGCGTCTCTGGTGCTGGCGGCAGCCTCCGTGCTTGCGGGAGCATCGGAGCAGGGGGTGCTCGCCTATGCGACCTGGACCTATACGACATCGATCGTCACGCCGATCGCCTATGTGCTGATGCTGGCGGGGCTCACCAATGTGGTGACGGAAGATCGGGCAGGGCGGGTCTGGTGGCTGCTGGCCGTGCCGGCGCTCATCACGATTGCGGCGTTCCTAACCGAGTTTCCGCTGGTACGGGAGTATCGCGGGGCGGTGTTTCTCACCTGCATGGGGGGCTTCTCGGCAGCGTGTGGCGCGCTCGTGCTGGCGGATCCGAAATGCCAGACGCTGACGAGCCGCTACGGGCTTGCCGCCGCCTTCGGCTTCAAGGCGCTGACCGCCATGGCGACATTCGGTGCCCTGCTCAGGCCCGACGTGTTTCAGGTGACGCCTGCGGGTGCGTTTCTCGTTCTCATCCTCTGTCAGTTCGCGATTGCCATGTTCGTGCTGATCCTGGTCCAGGAGCGGGCCGAGCAGCGGCTCATCGCGCTCACCGAAACCGACAGCCTGACCGGAATCCGCAATCGTCACTGGATGATGGATCGCCTGCCGCGCCAGGCGGCCTCCGGCAGCGCATATGTCATCATCGACATCGATCACTTCAAGCAGGTGAACGACCAATACGGGCATCTGGCCGGGGATGCGGTGCTCACCGCGGTGGCGCAGGCGATGACGGACCTGCTCGGCGAAGAGGCGATCCTGGCCCGCATGGGGGGCGAGGAGTTCGGTCTTTATCTGCCGGATACGTCGGAGGTGTCCGCCCTCCAAGCCGCCGAGCATTTGCGAACAAGGATTGCGAGCCTCAGCATCGCACATGAGGGCACGACGATCCCGGTGACACTGAGTGCGGGTGTCGCGACAGCGCCGCTGCCGATGTCCGTGACGCAGTTGATCGCGCGGGCCGACGAGGCGCTTTATGCCGCCAAGCGTAGCGGGCGCAACCGGGTGGTCGAGGCGCGTCTCGATGCCGCGGCCGTTGAAGGCGCTGCCGCGTTCGACCGGATTATGCTGACCGAGAGCTTCGCTTGAGCCCGGGCGGAACCTTTGGGCCCGGCCTGCGGCTTGCCAGCACCGGCAGAATTTGATTGGCCTTGCGTCATTCCTCTTTCTCTGGCGAGTCCATCATGCTGAAAGACTTTTCCCCTCAGGCCGCCTTCATGGGCCTGCTCGTTGCCTTTGTCGGTTTCGCCAGTTCCTTTGCCGTCGTGCTGCAGGGGCTGAAGGGCGTCGGCGCCACGGATTACGAGGCGGCATCGGGGCTGATGGCGCTATCGGTCGCCATGGGCATCTGCGGCATCGTCTTGAGCGTGTGGACGAAGCTGCCTGTCTCGGTCGCCTGGTCGACGCCGGGAGCGGCATTGATGGCGACCGCGGGCATTCCGCTTGGCGGCTTTTCGGCGGCCGTCGGCGCCTTTCTTGTCTGTGCGGCGTTCATTGTGCTCGCCGGGCTGATCCGGCCGTTCGGGCGGGCGGTGGCCGCAATCCCTGCACCGATCGCCAATGCCATGCTGGCGGGCGTGATCCTCAATCTCTGTTTTGCGCCGTTCAAGGCGGTGGCCTTCGATGCGGCACTCGGTCTGCCGATCCTCGTCGTCTGGGCCGTGGTGGCGGCCTTCAAGCGACTTTATGCGGTGCCGGCGGCCCTTGTCGCCTTTGTGGTGGTGCTCGTCTTCGGCGTCGACCTGCCGCAAGGTGCCATGGCGAGCTGGGCGGCGTCGCTTGCGCCGCCGGTGGAATTCGTGATGCCGGTCTTCACGTTGCCGGCCCTCGTTTCGATCGCGCTGCCGCTCTTCATCGTCACCATGGCGTCGCAGAATATTCCCGGCATCGCGATCCTCAAGGTCAACAAATACGAGCCGAACCCGGGACCGATGTTTGCCGTGACCGGCCTGTTCTCGGCGCTCTCTGCGCCCTTTGGCGGCCACGCCGTCAATCTCGCGGCGATCACGGCGGCGATGTGCGCGGGCGAGGATGCGCATGCCGATCCGGGCAGGCGGTACTGGGCGGCGATCATTGCCGGGATCGGCTATGTGCTGCTGGGGCTTGCGGCCGGTGCCGTGACCGGGTTCGTGTCGCTCGCGCCGCCGATCCTGATCCAGTCCGTCGCAGGGCTGGCATTGATCAGCGCTTTTTCCGGATCCTCTGTCGCGGCCTTTCAGGCGCCGGAGACGCGCGAAGCGGCGGCCGTGACATTCCTGGTGACGGCGTCCGGGATTTCGATCCTCGGGATCTCCGGGGCGTTCTGGGGGCTGATTGCGGGCGTGGCAATGCTGGGTCTGGTGAAACTTGCGAGAGCCCGGGGCTGATGAGGCTTCGCATTCGGGCGATCGTCTTTGCACTTGCAGCCGGCTTCTTCGGCTACGTCTTCTACACGCGCTACTGGATCTGGCGAGACTGCATCGCGGCCTCGCAATCGAGCTGCCTGACGCCCGACGGCAGCAATGTCACCGATGGCGGAATGGTCTGGGGCGTGGTTGCACTCGGCTTCGCGGCGGCGGCTCTCATCGCTCAATTCGGGCGGCGCTGATCGGCGTGTGCCTCATCTGGCGCAATCGTTATGGTTGCGCTAGGTTTTAGGCATGGAGTTCGAGTTCGATCCTGCCAAGAGCGAAGCAACCACGGTGAAGCACGGAATCGATTTCGTCGCAGCGCAGGAGTTGTGGTATGATCTCTACGCTGTCGATGCGGATGCCGGACATACAGAGGAACCGAGGCGGATTCGTGTAGGTCGGATCTCCGGCGTTTTATGGACGGGTGTGTATGTTCTGCGGAACGGGCGCGTTCGGATCATATCGGTCCGCCGAGCAAGAATTCAGGAGAGGCGTGGCTATGAAGACAATCAGCGCTGAAGAGTTCGACCGCAAGTTCGATGCTGGCGAAGATATCAGCGAATACGTCGACTGGAGCACGGCGACACGTCCCAATCTCGAACCGGTTGAGCTGACAGTTACCATCATGCGCGGAACGAAGCTCAGGCTTGAGCGTCAGGCGAAGCAGCTCGGTGTCTCCGTCGATTCCCTACTTGAAGAGTGGCTGCGCGAGAAACTGGACGCGGCGCGACCATCAGCAGCCGAATAACACTCTTGCGCGATTCAATTCGTCGCGGTATTCCTCATCCCATGAAGATCAACGGCACGACCATTTCTGCGACTGACATGACGGCCCGCTCTGCGGCCGGCTTCGTCGCGTCGGTGCCAAACTCGCTTCTTCTTCTCGGCCTTATCCGCGGTTGCCGGGTCCATTGAGGAGCGCCCGGCGGCCGGGTCAGCCGTTTGGCGATTGCTCCTCGAAATCCCCCTTTGTAATGCAATCCATCCCTTGAAAAGGGCCTGTCCGGACGTGTCAAAGCCAGACTGATTTGCTATCAGCTGCTCACGCCGACGAGGACGAGAAGAGACGAAGACGATGATTTTGAAGACCCATACCGTCAAGCAGGGCATGCCGGACGCTTCGCAGAAGTATCGCCCCTATCCGCAAATCGACATTTCAGACCGCACCTGGCCGTCCAAGGTGATCGACAAGGCGCCGATCTGGTGCTCGGTGGACCTGCGCGACGGTAACCAGTCGCTGGTCAACCCGATGGGCCATGACCGCAAGGCCCGCATGTTCCAGCTCCTGCTCGACATGGGCTTCAAGGAAATCGAGATCGGCTTCCCGTCGGCCTCGCAGACCGATTTCGACTTTGCCCGCTGGTGCGTGGAAGAGGGCGGCGTTCCGGCCGATGTCTCGCTCCAGGTTCTGGTGCAGTGCCGGCCTGAACTCATCACGCGCACCTTCGAGGCGCTGGAAGGCGCGACCAAGCCGATCATCCACTTCTACAATTCGACCTCCGAGCTGCAGCGCCGCGTGGTGTTCGGCAAGGATGTCGCCGGCATCAAGCAGATCGCTGTCGATGCCGCCAAGATGATCATGGACATGGCGGCCAAGGCCGGCGGCGGCTATCGTTTCGAATACTCGCCGGAAAGCTTTACCGGCACCGAGCTGGAAGTCGCGCTGGAGATCTGCAATGCCGTGATCGCCGAGGTGAAGCCGACGGCGGAGAACAAGCTGATCCTGAACCTGCCGTCGACCGTGGAGATGTCCACGCCGAATATATATGCCGACCAGATCGAATGGATGTGCCGCAACATCGACAACCGCGAAAACGTGCTGATCTCGCTGCATCCGCATAACGACCGCGGCACCGGGATCGCGGCAACCGAACTCGGTCTGATGGCCGGTGCCGATCGCGTCGAGGGCACGCTGTTTGGCAATGGCGAGCGCACCGGCAATGTCGACATCGTCACGCTGGCGCTCAACATGTATACCCAGGGCGTGGACCCGGAGCTCGACTGCTCCGACATCGAGCGGATCAAGGCGGTCTACGAATATTCCAACGAGATGGTCATTCCGGAGCGTCACCCCTATGTCGGCGAACTGGTCTACACAGCCTTCTCGGGCTCGCACCAGGATGCGATCAACAAGGGCATGAAGGCGATCCGCCAGGCGAATTCGCCAGTCTGGGAGGTGCCTTACCTGCCGATCGACCCGCAGGATGTGGGCCGCACCTACGAGGCGATCATCCGCATCAATTCGCAGTCGGGCAAGGGTGGCATCGCCTATATCCTGCAGGAGGATTACGGCATCAACCTGCCGCGCAACCTGCAGATCGAGTTCCGCGAGGATATCCAGCGGATCACCGACGAGGGTGGCAAGGAACTGCCGTCGAAGGCGATCTACGAACGCTTCATCGAGCGCTATGTCGACCAGACCGGCGCCCGCATCAAGTTCGTCGATCACCACACCTATCCGGCCGGCTCCGACCAGAAGGGGATCCGTGTCGTGGCTGCCGAGATCACCGATAACGGCGAGACGAGGCGGATCGAGGGCAAGGGCACGGGGCCGATCGACGGGTTCGTCAACGCGCTCTCGACCTACCTCGGGATTGAGCTCACCGTGCAGGATTACTCCGAGCATTCGCTGCAGCATGGCTCGAATGCGGCTGCGATCGCCTATGTCGAGATGGCGCATGCCGGCGGCAAGCTGTTCGGGGCTGGCATCAACACCAATATCGTGACGGCCTCTCTGGAAGCCATCGTCTCGGCCGCCAACCGAGTGCTGGACGAGCAGAAGAAGGCCTGATGTCATGACACTCTTCGCCGAGGTCCGACATGCGTCCTCGGCGAAGGTCCCGCTTGTGCTGCTGCACGGATTTGGCGGGATCGGCGCGCTCTGGGCGCCGGTTGTCGCGCGGCTCGATCCGGATCTGCCGCTTGTCATCTACGACCTTCCCGGGCATGGGGCCTCGCTCGATGCAGAGGGCGTCGGGCATGCCGGCGTGATGGCCAGGGCCATTCTCGAGGATCTCGACCGGCGAGGCCTGTCCTCCTTCCATCTCTGCGGCCATTCCATGGGCGGGGCGATTGCCGCGCTGATCGCGCTGAAGGCTACGGATCGCGTCCGATCACTGACGCTGCTCTCGCCGGGTGGCTTCGGCTTCGAGATCAATCATGATGCGTTGCGGCGCTATGGCTCAGCCGTGGCGCATGATGCGCTGGCGGCTGGGTTGGCCGCGATGTTCGCGCCGGATGTCCGGCCGGATGCCTCAGGCATCGATCAGCTCGCGGATGCGCGTCGGCTTCCCGGCGCGACCGAGCGCCTGATGGAGATCTTGCACTCCTTTCTCGTGGAGCTAGGCGGCCGGATCGGGCAGGGGACCTTGCCACTTGCTCGCTTCGAGGCGCTTGGCATCCCGACGCGGCTCTTGTGGGGGACGGAAGATCCGATCCTTCCAGTCGCGCAAGCCGGTCATGTCTGGCCAAGTGCTGAGGTGAGGCTCATCGACGGTGTGGGGCATATGTTGATCGAGGAGGCGCCGGAGGCGGTGGCATCAGCGATTGCGGCAGCGGTTCAGGCGGACTGAACCGCTTCCCCCATCAGGCGCTCGCTGTGGTCGAGCTTGAGTGGCGCGTCTTCGCTTTCGATCTTGTAGCGCTGCCAGTCGAGCTGCCAATTGCCCGCTTCACCGGTAATCGAGAAGAGATTGTAGCCGGCGGCCGGCTTCTTGGCGCCGGGGCCTTGGCTTGCTGAAGCGATGCCGACGACGGGCACCTTCTTCTCGCGATCTGCCAGCCAATAGAGCGTGTTCAGATGCGTATGGCCATGCAGCACGAGTTCGGCGCCGCCCTTGCGGATGGCCGCGGCAAAGCGACGGATGCCGAGCATGCGCTTGTGCTGAGGGGCGGCACCGCGGATCGGCGGATGGTGGATCATCACCACGCGGAACAGGCCCTCTTCGCCGGCGGCCTTAAGCAGGGCTGCGGTCTCTCGCGCCTGGCGGCCGCTGAAATAACCCTGCGCGGAAAAGGGTGGCGTGGCGATCGAGGTGGAACAGCCAACCAGGGCGACGGGCCCGCGGCGTCGGATATAGGGGAAGAGCTTGTGGTCGTCCTGGAAGATCAACGGATCGTCGTCGCCGCGCATGTAGTCGTACCAGGCCTGGACCACGCGTTCATGGGCGCCGGGTACATAGGCGTCGTGATTGCCCGGCACGACGGAGGTGTCGAGCGGGGCGCCCGCTTCCTTCAGCCATTCCGAGACGAGCTTGACCTCGAGCTTGGAGGCGAGGTTGACGAGGTCGCCGGTGATGGCGAGGTGGTCGGGGTTTTCGGCGCGCAGGGCGTCGAGGACCATTTCCAGTGCATTGGGGAAAAGATGCTTGCGGCGGTTGCGATGCCAGTTCACATAGCCGGTAATTCGCTTCGACGCCAATTCCCGGATCGTCAGGTTCGGCAGCGGGCCGAGATGCACGTCGGAGATGTGGGCGAGCTTGAACATGGCGCTTCTCTTAACGGCGCTGACACCGAGGGGCAAGGAAAATGAGGCCAGCAGGTGGTGCCGGAACCGGCTCCGATAGCGAAAGGCTCGGATGGCCGAAGAGGTTCCTTGTTCGCGTGCTGCATGTCTATTTCGCGCTGAGCCGCGGCATGACGCTCGGCGTACGGGCCGCCTGTTTCGACGAGGCCGGCCGGATCTTTCTCGTGCGCCATACCTATGTTCCCGGCTGGCATCTGCCGGGTGGCGGCGTGGAGCGCGGCGAGACGGCGATGGATGCGCTGATCAAGGAGATGCGGGAGGAGGGCAATCTGGAGGCGATCAGCGTCCCGGCGCTCTTCCACGTCTATTTCAACGCGCGGATCAGCGGGCGTGACCATGTTCTTCTCTACCGCGTCGACGTGCGGCAGACGGCCGAGCGACCTGCCGACCGGGAGATCGCGGAAGCCGGCTTCTTCCCGCTCGACGCCCTGCCGGAAGGCACGACCGAGGCAACGCGGCTTCGCATCGCGGAGCTGCGCGGGGAAACCTCCCCCGCGCATTACTGGTGAAGATCAGGCGCCAAGCGTCTCACGGCCGTGCGGGGCGGTCAGTTCCTCGTCCGGGCCAACGGGAACGACGCCGGTCGGGTTGATCATGGTGTGGCTGCGGTAATAGTGATGCTTGATGTGGCGCATCTCGACCGTCTCGGCCACACCCGGCGTCTGGTAGAGATCGCGCAGATAGGCGGATAGTGCCGGGTAATCCGCGATACGGCGGATATTGCACTTGAAGTGGCCGACATAGACGGGGTCGAAACGCACGAGCGTGGTGAAGAGCCGCCAGTCGGCCTCCGTCATGCTGTTATCGAAGAGATAGCGCTGGGTCTTCAGGCGATCTTCCAGCCAATCGAGCGTTTCGAAGAGCGGGAAGACCGCACTTTCATAAGCTTCCTGGGTCGTGGCGAAACCGGCCTTGTAGACGCCGTTGTTGACGGTGTCGTAGACGCGTTTGTTCACTTCGTCGATTTCGGCATGCAGAGCCTCAGGATGCATGTCGAGGGTCGAGCCCGTCAGGTGGTCGAAGGCCGAATTGAACATGCGGATGATTTCGGCCGACTCGTTGGAGACGATCGTACCTTTCTGCTTGTCCCAGAGGACGGGGACGGTCACGCGGCCCGAGAAATTCGGGTCGGCCTTGACATAGACCTGCCAGAGATAGTCGGAGCCGAAGAGTTGGTCGGCAGTCGCGCCGTCGCGCTCATGAAATTCCCAACCGTTTTCCAGCATCAGGGGATCGACGACCGAGACCGAGATCAGGTCTTCGAGACCCTTCAGCTTGCGGAAGATCAGCGTCCGGTGGGCCCAGGGACAGGCATAGGAGACATAGAGGTGATAGCGCCCGGCCTCTGCCTTGAAGCCGCCTTCACCGGAGGGACCGGCCGAACCATCCGCCGTCACCCAGTTGCGGAAGCTCGAATCGGCGCGCTTGAAATGCCCGGATGTCGATTTCGTGTCGTACCAGACGTCCTGCCAGACGCCATCTACCAGCCTGCCCATGATCGGTTCCTTGTCGTTTCAACTTGACCCGGAAGATACGGCGGTTGGCCGCGATTGCGAGGGGCGATGGGTTGAACACTGCGTTTTCCGTTGGACGGGAATAAATTTTGCTGCTATCGGAACCAAACTCAAAACCTAGAAGGCCCCTATGACCATCGCACGGAACCCACGACGACGCTGAAGCTCTCGAACGCACGAGCCCCGTGCGATTGAACCTAATTGCTGTCTGTCTACTGGTTTCGGTCATCCATGTTTCACTCCGGCCTTGTCTACCTCACCGAGGATGCGTCGCACGACGCGGTTATTGAAGTCATCAACGAAGAAGCCTTTGGTCCCGGTCGGCACACGCGTGCTGCCGCGCGCATTCGCGAGCAGGGGCCGCATGACCGGTCGCTCTCCTTCATCTGTGCCGACAATGGCGAGACGATTGCCTCCGTGCGCATGACGCCGGTTCTCGCCGGTGGCGTGAAGGGACATCTGCTCGGGCCGCTTGCCGTGCGGCCATCCCACAAGAACCGGGGCATTGGTCGCGAATTGGTGCGGATCGCCATCGAAGCGGCCCGGCGCAAGGGCTCGGAAGGCGTCATCCTGATCGGGGACCCGCCCTATTACATGCCGCTCGGTTTCGAGAAGGTCGCCTACAAGGCGCTGGAGTTCCCGGGGCCGGTCGATCCGAACCGCGTGCTGGTCGTGCCCTTGGCGGATGATGTGCATGCGCGGCTGAAGGGCGTGATCGCGTGGCACGATCCTGAAGCTTTTCAGGTGGAAGCCCTGGGCGCCTTCACATCCGCCAAGGTCTACGCGGCAGGCTGATCCTCCACCATTCCCGGTGTTCCGGTGCCTCAAGTGGAACCAAGGCTGAACTGAGCTGTTCCCCTGTCTTGTCCCCGCAGATATCGGCCACTTGTCGGTCGATCATGCGCTGAACCAGAGAGGAGACGCTGACATGCTTAAGTTCATCGGTGGAACAGTCGGAGCCATCTTTCTCATCGGGCTGATCGTGGTGATCCTGTTCCTGATGCTGATTTTCTAAGACCTGATGTCTAGGAGCTTAGGCGGGCGGCCTTGCCGCTCGTCTCCGGCTTCGTATTCGCTGAAGCCTCCGTGATGATTTCCGACGACGGACGCTCCCGTTCCAGCCATGCCCCGACATAGACGCGGTAGATCAGCTGCATTCCGAGCGCCGTGAGCGGGGTTGCCATTGCAAGGCCGATCAGCCCGAAGAGCGTTCCGAAGATCAGCTGCGAAGAGATGACCAGGACGGGCGGCAGCGAGACCTTTTCCTTCTGTACAAGAGGTGTGACCACGTAACTCTCCAGCGTCTGCACGGAGAGATAGACGGCGAGCACCATCAGCACCGCGTTCGTGCCGTCGGGAACGGCGAGCAGGAGGCCGGGTATTGCGGCGAGGATCGGCCCGACATTCGGGATGAAGGCGAGCAGGCCGGCGATCAGTCCCAGCACCAGAGCAAGCGGAATGCCGATGAGCCAGAGGCCCAGGCCGGTGAGGATCCCGACGACCGACATCGAGATCAGCTGTGCGGAGAGCCAGCTCTGCAGCGTCGCAACACTCTCGTTCAGCACTTCGCCTGCTTCGGGGCGCAGCGAGGGCGCGAAGAGCTTGATGAAGCCACGGCGATAGGTGCCCGGGTCGAAGGCGCCGTAAAGGGCGATGAACAGCAGAAGCACGGTGTTGCCGAGATAGCCGAAGGCGGAGCCGAGCGCCTGGGTTGCCGCCCCGCCGAAGGCACCCGACCAGATGTCGGCTTCCCCCATGCGATCGAGGATTTCTCGACCCCAGGCGTATTGCTCGAGGCGGGAGGTGAGGCTCTCGGCCGCGTCCGGGATCTGGCGCCACAGTTCATCGAACTGCGTCGAAATGGCCGGCGCGGCCGCGGTGCCGGCGAGCGCGAGGCCGAGCAGGATCGCCAGCAGAAACAGAGCAACACCCCAGACAGGGCGCAGCGAAAGGTGACGGGCGAGCCAGACGCCGCCAGCGCGGAAGAAGACCGCGAGCAGCATGCCGGCAAAGATCATCAGCACGGTTCCCGGCAGCAGGACGAGGAACAGGATCAACGCCGCTGCCAGCACCACAAGCGAGATCGAAGGTCTCGACCAGCCTCTTTCCCGCTCCACACGCTGGTGCGGTGCCATGTCCTGTCGTGTCATTTGATCGCCCCTTGTTCGCGTCGATGGCCGGCGGTCGGCCGCCGTGGTCGCACAAGTGGAACAACTGCGCTGGCGTGATGTTCCGCGATTGGACGATTTGGCTTTGCAGCGAGGCGGAGCAACGGAAATGCAAGGCTGCGCGAGAAAAACTTCAGAACCGCTTGAGCAGCCAGCAGATATCGTGGCCCTGCGCAAAATTCTCGATGCGGCCGAAGACGCTGTATCCGGCGCGTTCGTAAGCGCGACGTGCCACCGGATTGATCGTGTCGATATTGGCACCGATGCAGCCGCGCGCCCGCGCTTCCTCTTCGGCGAGCGCCAGAAGTTTGCCGGCCATGCCCTCTCCGCGCAGACGTTCGGGGACGAAAAGCAGTTCCACGTATAGCCAACCTCGACCGGTATAGCCGATCAGGCCACCATCGACGCTCCCGTTCTCCGCCGTGATCGGGATGAAGAGCTCCCTGCGGTCTGTCGGGCCGAGCAGGGTGTCGTTGTGCGCGCGGATGCCGGCGAGGATCTTCTCGCGGGCGGCTTCGGGAACAGTGTCTGTCAGGGTGAGCGGTGTCGTCATGCCTGCAGTTTCGCTGCTCGGCGTGGCCCTGTCGAGGGTGGCTCTCAAACTTTGTCGGAACCGTTCGGCGCAGTTCTTGTTGGGCAGGTATCAACCTGAACAGGGAAGACAGCGAGGAGACCCGGATGCGCGCATTGGTATGGCACGGCAAGGAGGATATTCGATGTGATCGGGTATCGGATCCGGAGATCGAGGATCCACGGGATGCGATCATCAAGGTGACGAGCTGCGCGATCTGCGGCTCGGACCTGCATCTCTTCCACAATTTCGTGCCGGCGATGATGCCGGGCGACATCATGGGCCACGAAACCATGGGCGAGGTCGTCGAGACCGGTTCCGGTCTGAACGGCACACTGAAGAAAGGTGACCGGGTCGTCATTCCCTTCACGATCACCTGCGGTGAATGCGAGCAGTGCCGCCGCGGCAACTACTCCGTCTGCGAGACGACCAACCGCAAGAAGGAACTGTCCGAGAAGGTCTTCGGTCATACGACCGGCGGTCTCTTCGGCTACACCCATTTGACGGGCGGCTATCCGGGCGGGCAGGCGGAGTATCTGCGGGTGCCCTATGCCGACAGCACGCATATCAAGGTGCCCGACAGTATGAGCGACGAGCAGGCGCTGTTCTTGAGCGATATCCTGCCGACCGGCTGGCAGGCGGCAGTCCAATGCGAGATCGAGCCGAGCGACACCGTCGTCGTCTGGGGCTGTGGTCCCGTCGGGCAGATGGCGATCCGCAGTGCCGTGCTGCTCGGTGCGGCGCAGGTCGTAGCGATCGATTACCTTCCCGAGCGTCTCTCCATGGCCGAGGCCGGCGGCGCAATTACCATCAACTTCAAGGAAGAGAGCGTCATCGAGCGGCTCGATGAACTGACCAAGGGCAAGGGGCCGGAGAAGTGTATCGATGCCGTCGGCATGGAAAGCCATGTCTCGATGAGCCATCCCGACACGCTGATGGACCGCGCCAAGCAGATGATGCTGATGGAAAACGATCGGCCGCATGTGCTGCGTGAAATGATCTACGTCTGCCGGCCGGGCGGCATCATCTCCATTCCGGGCGTCTATAGCGGCCTCATCGACAAGGTGCCGATGGGCATGGCGATGAACAAGGGGCTGACCTTCCGCATGGGGCAGACGCATGTGAAGCGCTGGACGGACGATCTGGTGCGCCGGATCGAGGAGGGGCAGATCGACCCGTCCTTCGTCATCACCCACACCGTCGGCCTCGAAGAGGGGCCCGAGATGTACAAGGTGTTCCGCGACAAGCAGGACAGCTGCATCAAAGTCGTCCTGAAGCCGTAACCGGAGGTATCGCCATGAATTTGCTCAGCACACTCAAACGTTCCAAGAGTGATCCGAAGGTTCTCGAGAAGGGGCCGAGCTCCTTTTCCTCTTCGGACCGGCTTGCCCGCAATCTCGGCTGGTTCAGCATCGGGCTCGGCCTCGTCGAACTGTTCGGCGCGCACCGCATCACCCGCGCGCTCGGCATGGAGGGGCAGGAAGTCATGGTCCGATCCTATGGGCTTCGCGAGATCGGCTCGGGCATGATGACGCTTTCGGTCGACAAGGAGGTGGGGCTTGCCAGCCGCATCGCCGGCGACGGCCTCGACATCGTCGCGCTGGGATCGGCCATGCATCCCGACAATCCGAAGCAGGACAATGTGGCGATCGCGCTTTTCATGGTGGCGGGTGTGACGCTGCTCGACTTCATCGCCGCGGGTGCTGCCACCGGCCGACACATGCGCCGCGGCGAGGTCAAGGACTTCGGCGACAGGAGCGGCTTCCCGAAGGGGGTGTCGGCCTCTCGCGGGCTGGCGAAGGAAAAGGCGAAGGCGCTGATGGGGTGAGTGGCTCGCTGTTACGGAGAGGCTGGCTAGTGCTACGGTTTCATTGTTAAAGAGAGACGCTGGAGACCATCGCCTCAGGACAAACATGTTTTCCGTTCCAACCCTGACCACCGCACGTCTCACCCTGCGTCCCATGCGCTCCGAGGACTGGGCCGCCTATCGCTGGCTGATGGGTTCGGAGCGCGCCCAGTACATGGGTGGTCCATTTTCCGATGCCGCTGCCTGGGGCATGTTCTGCAGCGACCATGCGCAGTGGGACCTGTTCGGCTGCAGCGCTCTGATGATCGACGAGACCGTGACCGGTGCCTGCGTGGGGCAGGTGGGGATCAATGCTGGACCGCTGTTTCCCGAGTTCGAACTGGGATGGTTCGTGTATCCGGAATTCGAGGGCAGAGGCTATGCCCGTGAGGCTGCGGAAGCGATGCTCAGCTGGGCGAAAGAGGTTCGGCAGTTGCCGAGCCTTGTCAGCTATGTCGATCCCGCCAACGCGCGATCGGCGGGGCTTGCCTTGCGGCTCGGCGCCGAGCTGGACCCGAAGGCCGAGCGGCCGTCACCGGGCGATCTGGTTTACCGTCACTATTGAGCAACCGGTCTGCTGATCGGTGCAATGGCGAAGGCGACGGCGTGGCTTCAGCGTCCCTCGCGCCACCACATGGCCGAGACGGCCAGCAGCAAGATCCCCAAGCCGGCAAATCCTGCAAACAGCGGCAGCGTATTGACGCCCTTGAGCACGGTTTCGTCGGTCAGCTTAATCAGCATCCGGCGATCGTCGGCAACGCGGACTTCGCCGCGCACCGGGAGGATGTCGGGGATGCGGACGGAGGCGTCGCCATCGTCGAGACGGGTGGTTAGGCCGCGGGTTTCCTCGCTGATCGGCGACAGCGTGTCTGTCGTCGAGATCATCGCGCGGAATTCCGGGGCGTCGACCGCGCCGACATGGACGAGGGTCGAGAAGTCGCCATTGGTCACGGTGAAGAGGCCGGTTTCCGTCATGCGGCGTTCGCCGCGATAGAGGCCGGGCTGGATCTCGTTGAGGTTCAGCGCAATCGTTTCGCCCGAGGGCGTGGTGATCGTTGCGGGGCCAGGGGCGTCGCCGATGGTCTGTCGGGTGACTTCCAGCGTACGGCCGGTGGCGCGGGCCTTCAGCGCCTCTTCCTCGAGTTCGGGCTCCTTCATCAGCCAGTGGGCGATGCGGCGATAGAGCGAGACATGCGGGCCGCCGCCTTCGAAACCGCGCGCCCAGAGCCAGCCCTGGTCGGAGAGCAGCATGGCGACGCGGCCTTCATTGGCGCGGTTCAAGACGAGCAGCGGGCGGTCGCCGTCGCCGGTCATGACCGTCTCGCCGTCGGTACGGCCGACATCGACGCTGCGGAACCAGCGACCCCATTGCGGCGGTTCGACGGCCGAGCCATCGAGGCCACGGGTGACGGGATGGCGTTTGCCCTGGTCCGAGAGGCGCGGATAGAAGCCGGCCTGGTGCACGTCGCCGGTCGGCGTTGCCGGAAGCACGGAAGAGAGCGGGGTGAGCGCGATCGAATCCTGGCCGGCATGTTCGGGGCCGGCGGCAATCAGCAGCGCGCCGCCGTTTCTCACATATTCGGCGATGTAGTCGTAGTAGAGGATCGGCAGCACGCCGCGATGCTGGTAGCGGTCGAAGATGATCAGATCGAAATCATTGATCTTCTCGACGAACAACTCGCGGGTGGGGAAGGCGATCAGCGACAGTTCGTTGATCGGCGTGCCGTCCTGTTTTTCCGGCGGGCGCAGGATGGTGAAATGCACGAGGTCGACAGAGGCGTCCGATTTCAAGAGGTTGCGCCAGGCGCGTTCGCCGGCATGCGGCTCGCCCGAGACGAGCAGCACGCGCAGGTTCTGGCGGATGCCCTCGATCAGGTGGATGGCGCGGTTGTTGACATCGGTCACTTCACCCGGTGTGGCGGCGACGGAAAATTCGAGCACATTGTTGCCGCCACGGGGAACGCGGAATGCAAAGGACGTCTCGGCGCCGGGCACGGCGGGGACGATGCCGAGATCTTCGCCGTTCATCTTCACCGAGACATCGGCCGGCTGGTTGGAGGCCTCGCCGTCGTCGAAGACGCGGAAGGTCAGCTCCTGTTCCTCGTCAACAATGCCGAAACGCGGGGCGCGCAAGATCTCGATGCGGCGGTCGAACTCGTCCGCCTTGCCGGTGATCAGAGAATGCACCGGGGCGTCGAAGGGGAGCGGCTGGTTCTCAGCCGGAATGTCATGCACCTGGCCGTCGGTGACAAAGATCGCACCGCCGACGCGGGCCGGGGGCACGTCGGTCGTTGCCGCGGCCAGGGCTTCGAACAGTTTGGTCGAGGGGGCGTCGCTGTCGCCGGGGTCGGTCACTTCGACAATGCGCGGCTCGATATTGGCGAAACGGCCGAGGCGGTCGCGGATTCCCTGCAGCGCCTGATCGGTTTCGTCAGCGCGACCGGCAATCTGCTGGCTCTGGCTGCGGTCGACGATCACGGGCACGACGGTGGTCAGCGGATCGCGCTCTTCCTGCAGCAGCAGCGGGTTGGCCAGCGCCGCCAGCACGGCGATGGAGGCGGCGAGACGGATGGCCGTGCCGCGTACGCCGCGCAGGAAGCCGAGGACGGAGAGGACGACGGCCAGCACGGCCAGCAGTCCGATCGCGATCCAGGGAATGAAGGGGGCGAATTCGAGCGTCATGGTCTCATTGCCCCAGTCGTTCGAGCAAAGCCGGCACGTGGACCTGATCCGCCTTGTAGTTGCCGGTCAGCATATACATCATGATGTTGACGCCGGAGCGGAAGGACATTTCGCGCTGCATCTCGTCGGCGGGCACGACGGGCAGTACGCTTGCACCGTTGGCATCAATCGCCCAGGCGCCCATCAAGTCGTTACCGGTGATCATGATCGGGGTAACGCCATCGCCGGATGAAGCGACCGCACTGTTGCTCGACTGGGCCTCTTGGCGGGATTCGACCCAGAGGGGGCTTCCGCTGTAGCGGCCGGGAAAACCTTGAAGCAGATAGAAGGCCCGGGTCAGCACGTGATCGGAAGGGACGGGTTCGAGCGGCGGGATGTCGATATTGGCGAGGATTGCCTGCAGACGTTCGCCGTTCGGCGAGGTTCCCGTATCCGTCCCGAGCATCGAGCCCTGGTCGCGCGTATCGAATAGCACCGTGCCGCCGGCGCGCATATAGGCGTCGATGCGGCTGATGGCGGAGGCCGATGGCATGGGCGCGGTGGCCGAGATCGGCCAGAAGATGATCGGGTAGAAGGAAAGCTCGTCCTTGGAGATGTCGACACCAACCGGCGGCGCGGGTTCAAGCGTCGTCCGGTAGGTGAGGAAATCGGTAAGGCCGGCGAGCCCCTGTTCGGACAGACGATCGACCTCGGCTTCGCCCGTGATGACATAGGCAAGATGGGTGTTGTCGAGGCGCTCTAGGATCTGTTCGTCGCCGGGCTTGGCATCGCTCGACTGGGCGAGCGCCTGGCCAGATGGGGCAACAGCCGCGAGCGCGACGGCGAGCGTCAGGATGGATGCGGCCGCAGCCGGTGCGCGCTTCGGCATGCGGGAGAAGGCGCCGCCCATGAAGAGCACGATGAGGCTGTCGATCACCAGAAGCAGGAAGGCGAGGGTCAGCAGGCCGGGCTTCAGCGGCGTGGCGGCGGTACCGGCCATCGGGTCCCGGGTGACGGTGAGGCCGGCCGGCGAGGGCAGTGGACGCAGCGTGGCATCCGCGGGCAAGAGGTTCAGCGCCGTGAAACCGTCTTCCGTGCCATAGAGGCCGGGCGGATTGTCGAAGGTGGCTGCCTCAGGACGATCGGGCCCGAGGGATAGCGGCTTGGCCGCGCCGGCTTCGGCCGTGAGGGCGCCACGCTCGGTCAGCAGGCGGAAGGGCGGCAGCGACGGTGCCGTCGCCTGGCCAGCCTGGGCTTCGGCTGCACCGACGCGGGTGAGTTGCACGATGCGGCGGAGCATTTCGACAAAGGTGCCGGAGATCGGAAGATCCGACCAGGTGGCCTCGGCGCTGACATGGAAAAGCACGATGCGGCCGGCGCCGGTCTCCTCGACGGTGACCAGCGGCGTGCCGTCGGCAAGGCTTGCCCAGGTGCGGGCGGCGAGATCTGGTGTCGGTTCTGCGAGAACCTGGCGCTTGACGAGAATGCCTTCGGGGCGTGGCATGCCGGCAAAGGGCCCGAAGGTCGGGAAGTCGGCGAGCGGCTGCGGCTCGGCCCACGAGAGAGCGCCGCCGAGTGCACGTTCGCCCTGGCGCAGGATGACTGGGACCAGCGGATCATCGGCCGGGGCAGCCGCGAGACGCGGGCCGGCAAAACGGATCAGCGTGCCGCCGCGGTTGATCCAGGCCTGTAGCGGATCATAGACGTCGGCTGGCAGACGCCCGACATCGGCCAAGACCAGCGCAGACGGGTTCTGGTTGAGGATCTCGGGGATGGCGACCGCGAGATCCGTTTGGCCGGGCTTGACCACATCGGCATAGGGGCCGAGCGCGCGTTCGATGTAATAGAGCGGCGAAAGCAGCGGCTGGAAGCCGTCGCCGCTGTCGCCGGAGATCAGGGCGACCTTGCGGCGGCGGAAGCCATCGTCGAGCAGATGGGTTGCGCCAGCCGAGGCGATGCCGGCAACCGAGAGGCGGGCGAAATCGTTGCGCAGCTCGAAGGGCGCCGCGATCTCGCCCGAGGCTTCCGTGCTGCCGGCGGCAAAATCCACTTGGCCGGAGGCGATGACACGGCCCTGGCGATCCTGGGCGTCAACGATCAGGCTGCGGGGTTCGGAGGCATTGAGACGCGAGAGGGTGACGGTCAGCGCATCCGAGCCGTTGTTAGCACCGGTAATCGCCACACTCGCTGCGCCATCCCCTTCAACGATGCGGAATTCGGCGGGCGACAGGCTGGCGAGATCGGAGAGGAAGGGGTCGTCTGCGTCGCGGGCGATGCCATCGGAGACATAGGCGAGCGTCCCCGGTGTCTGGGCGGAGAACGTGGTGCGGAGGGCCTCGATGGTTCTTGCACGATCCGGACGCAGGGGCCGCGGTGTGGCGGCGGCAAGCTTTTCCAGCGCAACCGCTGGCGTGCCAGGGATCGCGTCATGGGTCGGATCGGCGGTGAAGACGATCGAGACAGGCAGGCTGCGGTCGGCGGCATCGCCGATGAGGGCGGTCGCGGTCTCGACGCGGCGGTCCCAGTCGCCGACGGTTGCCCAGCCGTTGTCGACGACGAGCAGCAGTGGACCATCGCCGGAGAGGGTGGCGTTGCGCGGGTTCATCACGGGGTCGGCGAGCGCGAAGATGACGATCGCGGCCATCAGCATGCGCAGAAGGGTGAGCCACCAGGGGCTTTTCGAAGGCGTTTCCTCACGCTTCAACACGCCGGCCAGGATTTTCAGCGGCGGGAAGACTTCGGCCTTTGGGCGCGGCGGGGTGAGCTTCAGCAGCCACCAGATCAGCGGCAGAGCGAGGAGTGCACCGAGGATCGCGGGAGCGCCGAAGGCCAGCGGAATACCAAACATCAGCCCGCACTCCTGATGGCAGCGGGCGGCATGCCCGACAGGTGCATGTGGACGGCGACGAGGGCCTCGGAGGCCAGTCTGTCGGTGCGGTTGTGGGTGAAGCTCCAGCCCATGCGACGGAGTTGATCCGACATCGTGTCGCGGCGGGCGAGATAGGCCTGCTGATAGTCCTCGCGCAGGGTCTCGGCGCGGCCGGATGTCAGCTTTTCGCCGGTTTCCGGATCGGTGAATTCGGTGCGGCCGGTATAGGGAAAGGTTTCTTCCGCGGGATCGGCCACTTCAACGACATGGCCGCGCAGGCCGCGGCGGGCAAGTGGCGTGATGCGCTGCATGACGCGGTCGGCATCGTCGAGGAAATCGCCAATCAACACGATGTCGCTTGCACCGCGGATCATGCGGGTATCGGGCAGGCCTTCGGTCAGCGGTGCATGCATGATGGCTGCCGCCAGACGTTCGGCGGCGTTGCGGGCGGAGACGGGTTCCATGATGCCGGGGCAGCCGATGCGCTCGCCGGAACGGGCGAGGATTTCGGCGAGCGCCAGCATCAGGACGAGGGCGCGGCTTTCCTTGGATACCGACGCGAGCGTCGACTTGTACATCATCGACGGCGACATGTCCGCCCAGAGCCAGACGGTATGGGCGGCCTCCCATTCGCGGTCGCGGATATACATGTGGTCGTCGCGGGCCGAGCGGCGCCAGTCGATGCGCGAGAAGCTTTCGCCATCAGCATAGGGGCGGAACTGCCAGAAGTTTTCGCCGATGCCGCGCTTGCGGCGGCCATGCCAGCCGGCGATCACGGTGTTGGCGATGCGCTTGGCCTCGACCATGCAGTCAGGCACCAGCACGGCGCGCTGGCGGGCGCGCTTGAGCACCTCGCTTCCGGCTGTCTGCTCGACGATCTGGCCGATCGATGCCACGCGGATACGGCCTCCCTTACTTGCGCAGGTCGGAAACGAGACCCGCGATGACGTCGCGGACGGTCATCCCCTCGGCGCGTGCCGCAAAGGTCAGTGCCATTCGGTGTTCGAGCACCGGTTCGGCGAGCGCGTGCACGTCATCGATCGAGGGGGCGAGGCGGCCTTCGTAGAGGGCGCGGGCGCGGGCGCAGAGCATCAGGGCCTGGCCGGCGCGCGGGCCCGGGCCCCAGGCGACGTTCTTGTCGGTGGTGTCGTTGCCATGGCCAGGGCGGGCGGAGCGGACGAGCGAGAGGATCGCGTCCACCACGGTGTCCGAGACCGGCATCTGACGGATCAGTTTCTGGATCTCCATCAGGCGTTCCGCACCGATCACGGCATTGGCGCGCTTGTCACCGACGCCGGTGGTTTCGAGCAGGATCTGCCGCTCGGCAGCCAGTTCCGGATAGAGCACGTCGACCTGCAGCAGGAAGCGGTCGAGCTGGGCTTCGGGCAGCGGATAGGTGCCTTCCTGCTCGAGCGGGTTCTGGGTCGCGAGCACGTGGAAGGGGGCGGGCAGCTGGTAGGGCTGGCCGGCGATGGTGACGTGATATTCCTGCATCGACTGCAGCAGGGCCGACTGGGTGCGCGGGCTTGCGCGGTTGATCTCGTCGGCCATCAGGAGTTGGGCGAAGACCGGACCCTTGACGAAGCGGAAGGAGCGGCGGCCGGTGTCGTCCTGGTCCATGACCTCGGTGCCGAGGATGTCCGAGGGCATCAGGTCCGGCGTGAACTGGATGCGGTTGGCGTCGAGGCCGAGAACCGTGCCAAGGGTTGTGACCAGCTTGGTCTTGGCGAGGCCGGGCACACCGACGAGCAGGGCATGGCCGCCGGAAAGGATCGCGAGAAGCGTATTTTCGACGACCTTTTCCTGGCCGAAGATCACCTTGGCGACTTCCTGGCGGATGTTCGCAATATCGGCCAGCGCCTTTTCGGCCTCGGCGATGATCGCCTTTTCATCCAATGCGGCATCGGGATTTGGCATCATGCCCATGGTCTGCTCCAATTGGTTCTGGCCGTGTCCTGCGAATCGAGCGGACGCGTAAGGTGCATGTTACTGAAACTAACTTATTGGCCAGAGGACGGCTGACAAGGACGTTTCGAATGACTATCTCGTGACTGTTATAGGCTAAAGACAAAACCGGGACGCAAAGATGGCAGGTGAGACGCTGAAGGCGACAACAGATGCGGCGGGGCTGGCCGCGCTGATTTCGCGCGCGTCAGCGCAAACATCGGGCGGAAAGGCATCACTGCCGCCGGTGGACCGCTGGGAACCACCCTTTTGCGGCGATCTCGACATGGAAATCCGGGCCGACGGCACCTGGTTCTATATGGGGACACCCATCGGTCGGGAGCCGCTTGTCAGGCTCTTTTCGACCGTTCTGCGCAAGGATGAGGACGGAAAAACCTATCTCGTCACGCCTGTGGAAAAGGTCGGGATCCGTGTCCAGGATGCGCATTTCGTCGCCGTGGAGATGAGCGTGACGGGGGAGGCGGGTGAGTCGGTGCTGACGTTCCGCACCAATGTCGGCGACGTCGTCGAGGCGGGGCCGGACCATCCGCTGCGGTTCGAGATCGTCGGCGAGAACCATGAGCTCAAGCCCTATCTGGCCGTGCGCGGCCGGCTTGAGGCGCTGGTGTCACGGGCGGTGATGTATGATCTGGTCGAGCGGGGGGAGATCGTCGAGATCGATGGCAAGGCAATGTTTGCCGTGCGCTCGCGCGGCGTCGTCTTTCCGGTGATGCCTGCCGACGAACTCGATCGTCTGTCGCGATGAGCCTTAAAACCTTCACTGCCGATGATTTCCGTCGCCGGGCGCTGGAGCAGGTGGGGGCGCCGCTCGAACATGCCTGGCGCGACCACGGCGACCATGTGCTGAACCGCGATACCATCATCCAGTACGAGCAGCTCAAGCTGAAGGACGCCGCCGTGCTGATCGGCGTCATCGACGACTGTTACGATGCTCGCATCATCCTGACCCAGCGAACGAGCAAGCTTCGCAAACATGCCGGCCAGATCGCCTTTCCGGGTGGCGGGATCGATGCGACCGATGCCTCGCCGGAAGAGGCAGCCCTGCGCGAGGCGGAGGAAGAGATCGGTCTCGACCGCCGGTTCGTCGAGACGGTGGGGCGGTTGCCGCAATATCTGTCGGGAACCGGCTTTCGCATCCAGCCGGTGCTTTCGGTCGTGCAGCCCGGGTTTTCGCTGACGCTCAACCCGCATGAGGTGGACAGCGTGTTCGAGGTGCCGCTTTCCTTCCTGATGGACCCGGCCAATCATCGGCAGGACAGCCGGATGTGGCAGGGGGCGGTGCGACACTTCTATGTGATGCCCTATCGGGAACGGCATATCTGGGGCATTACCGCCGGCATCATCCGGACGCTCTATGAAAGGCTCTACGCATGACCAATCTGGCTGACCGCGACTGGTTCCAGGATCCGGCGCTGAAGACGCTGATGGCGCTGCTCAACAGCGGCGGCGCGGAGACGCGCGTGGTTGGCGGGGCGGTGCGCAACAGTCTGATGGGACTGCCGGTCGGCGATATCGATCTGGCGACCACGCTTCTGCCGGAAGAGGTGAGCGGCAGGGCGGCCGCCAAGGGCATCAAGGCGGTGCCGACGGGGATCGAGCATGGGACGGTGACGCTGGTCATCGATGGCAAGGGTTATGAGGTGACGACGCTTCGCCGGGATGTCGAGACCAATGGCCGGCATGCCCAGGTCGCCTTCGGGGCGACGTGGCAGGAGGATGCCGACCGGCGCGACCTGACAATGAACGCGCTTTATGTCGGCGTCGATGGCGAGGTGGTCGATCTCGTCGGAGGCTTGGCCGATATCGAAACGAAGACGGTGCGCTTTATTGGCAATGCCGAGCAGCGGATCGCGGAGGATTACTTGCGTGTGCTGCGCTTCTTCCGCTTCTTTGCCCATTACGGCAGTGGCCGCCCTGATGCGGAAGGCCTGAAAGCCTCGGCCCGCGCGCGGGCGCAGCTCAAGACGCTTTCGGCCGAGCGGGTCTGGGCGGAGATGAAGAAGCTCTTGTCGGCGCGCGATCCGGGCCGGGCGCTTTTGTGGATGCGGCAGTCGGGCGTGCTCACCGAGGTCCTGCCGGAGACGGAAAAATGGGGGATCGATGCGATCCCCGGGCTGATCGCCGCCGAACAGGCGCTGGGCTGGGCGCCGGATCCGCTGCTGCGCCTTTGCGCCATCGTGCCGAAGGATGCGGCCCGGCTGGTGACGCTTTCGGAGCGGCTGAGGCTCTCCAATGCCGAAGCGCTGGCGCTCGACCGGTTTGCCCGGGCGCCGAAGCCGCAGGAGACCGTGACCGACGTTGCCTTCGACCGCGATCTCTATCGCTTCGGCAAGGACGGGATGATCTCGATGCTGAAGCTCGAACTCGCCTCGGCCCGCGTCAATGCCGAGCATGACCAGAAGGCCATGGCGCGCAGTGCGCGACTGTTTGCCCTGCTCAAGCGGGCCGAGGGTTTCGTGCGGCCGGTGCTGCCTATCAAGGGCAGCGATGTGCTGGCGGCGGGAATCGTCGCGGGCCCTAAGGTGGGAGAAATCTTGGGCAAGCTCGAAGAGGGCTGGATCGCGTCGCAGTTCAACCTGACGCGTGAGGATCTCCTGGCGCGGCTGGAGACCCTCGCGAAGTCCTGAATTTCATGAAAACAGAATGAGCCAATACGTCCGAGACCTGCTTTGGATCTCGCGTTCCGGCTCAACAAAGAGTGTCCAGAGTGACGCAATCTAAGGTGCGTCTGCCTCCCGTATCTCTGTCGGCTTCAGATGATCGACATGATGTCGGTCTGGCCTTTCAGAGGAGGGACTTCCATGAAACGCATCGCATTTGCATTTCTTGCCGCCGGCATGACGGTCGCCGCTTCCTCGGCGTCTGCCAACAATATCGTCGAGACTGCCCAGCAGGCCGGCAGCTTCAAGACGCTGCTTGCTGCCGCTGAAGCGGCCGGTCTCGTCGACGCGTTGTCGGGCGGCGGACCGCTGACTGTCTTTGCGCCCACCGACGAAGCATTTTCGGCGTTGCCGGCCGGCACCGTCGAGAACCTGCTGAAGCCGGAAAACAAGGACCAGCTTGCGGCAATCCTCAGCTACCACGTGGTGGGCCGAGAGTTGACATCGACCATGCTTCCGGGCCGGACAATCCATGTCCGCACCATCAAGAGCGGCGGTGACCGGACGCTTGCGGTGACGAAATCCGGCGCGGGTGTCACGGTCGACGGCGCGAACGTCGTGAGCGCCGATATCCGCACGGACAATGGCGTCATTCATGTGATCGACAAGGTCATGCTGCCGAGCAGCTAATCGACCGAGACTATGCGGAGCCTGTCGCTCAGGCTCCGCTTCGGGCTCGTCAGGCCGTCGTCTTGTTGTCGTCGCGGATGCGTTCCTTGATGTGGTCGACCATCGAGGGCCGGATAATCTCCTCGCCATGGGTGACGCGCAGATGCTCGACAGCGCGTCTGACGACTTCGGCCTCCTCGTCGGCACGCGTGTGCCAATCGCAACCGGGGACCAGGGTTCCACATTCGAAGCGCTTCATGATCGTCTCCTCCCGTGTGATGACCGTCTAAGCAAACACCGGATTCCCGGCTTTTGTTCGGCCGGAGGTGCAAAAAAAATGCCCGCACCGAAGTGCGGGCAAGGGACAACCGACGCGGTGGATTGGAGAAACTAGTCGGGCATGGCCCAGGCATGGAAGACGGAGCGGGCGGGCTGGCGTTTGCCGCGATGCGCGCCGGTCTCGATGTCATTGGCGGCAAGCCGGTCGGCGAGATCCTTGCCCGCCAGACCGAGGCGAACCTGCTCGACGAAATAGGAATGGGGCAGGTCGACGTCGCTCGACTGACGCATCTGCTCGGCCAGGCGGTCGATGAGGGCAGGTGCTTCGAGCGCGCGGTCGGCCGGTTCTTTGACGCGGGACACGGATACTGAGCTGGATGGGGTCATCGCAATCTCCTCCTCGATACTGCGTGAGGCCGCAGAATGGGACGTGTCAGCACGGAGCGCAATGCAAACTGTCAAGTTAACGACACACAATGTCGTAAGCGGCGGGAATCACCGCTCATTCTTTTTCGTGAACGAAAAAGGTTATCCACATGTCAGCGGTAACGCCCTGTGGATTACGGATAACGCACGAGCGGGGGCAGCGAAGACAGGATTGATTCGACATTCCCGCCGGTCTTCAGGCCGAAGATCGTGCCGCGGTCGTAGAGCAGGTTGAACTCGACATAGCGGCCGCGTCGGACGAGCTGTTCTTCTCGGTCCTGATCCGTCCAGGCCGTGTTGAAGTTGGACCGGACGATCTTCGGATAGACGAGGTTGAAGGCACGGCCGACATCCTGGACGAAGGCGAAATTGGCGTCCCAGCCGCCCTTGTCCTCATCGATGGTCAGCCAGTCGAAGAAGATGCCGCCGATGCCGCGCGCCTCGTTGCGGTGGGGCAGGTAGAAGTATTCGTCGCACCACTTCTTGTAGGCGGCGTAATCTGCGACGGCGGGATGGCGCTCGCAGGTGACTTCCATGGCCCGATGGAAGAGGCGGGTGTCCGGGTCGTCCTGCGTGCGCCGGCGATCGAGCACCGGGGTGAGGTCTGCGCCGCCGCCGAACCACTGGCTGGAGGTCACGACCATGCGGGTGTTCATGTGCACCGTCGGCACATGGGGGTTCACCGGATGGGCGATCAGCGAGATGCCGGAAGCCCAGAAGCGTGGATCTTCCTCAGCGCCGGGCATCTGCTTTCTGAATTCGGGAGAGAACTCGCCATGGACCGTCGATGTATGCACGCCGACCTTTTCGAAGACACGGCCATACATCATCGACATGCGGCCGCCGCCGCCCTGACCCTCTTCACGCAGCCAGTCCTTGGCGGTGAAGCGACCCGGCTCGCGATCGGCCATGGGACCGGTGACCTCGTCCTCCAAGGTTTCGAAGGAGGCGCAGATCGTGTCGCGCAGGCTTTCGAACCAGGCACGGGCGGCCGCCTTCTTGTCCTCGATGTCCTCGGGCAGGCCTTTCGGCAGTAGCGGTCGCTCCATCTCGTCCCCCTCAACGTCGTCAGGCAACTCTTTCAGAGCAAACGAATATCAGGTGAAACCGCGGGCGGCCATATCAGGGCGGAGGTGTCCCCGGAAATTCGACTCGCCTTCCGGTTTTGCCTGGATTAATCTTGGGCCATGCGAGGGATTTCATGACGAAGATACCTGGCCCACCGTCGTTCAACGGCCTGAAGAAGCGCATTGCCGACCATCGTGCCGGGACTGCCGGACGCATGGGCGGGCAATTCGTGCGCGAGACCTATTGCCTGACGCGGGAAGAAGCGCGCGCCAAGGCACGCGAGTGGTTCGACGCCTTCCCGAAGGCTGCCTATTGGACCGAGGTGGAAAGCTGGCGCCAGCTCGATGGCGACCAAATCGAATTCACCATGCGGCGGCTGCCTTCTGCAGACTGATCCGGCTGTGGCCGCAACCCATCTGCGGATGAAAGCGCCCACTCGGTAAAATTCTAACATTCGCAGAAAGCCAAAAACAAAACCTCACCGCTAGTGTTGGCAAACACAGCCGGAATGATGCCGGCTTCCGATCGACATGATAGGCGACACAAGGTTTTCTCATGAGTTCAGTCTGGCTCAACCCGTCTCTGGCCAATGCGGCTTCGATGGCGAGCGCGTCTGCGCTCGACCGGGTGGCAAAGCCATCTGCCAAGGCGCCTGTCGCCGAAACGCCGGCTGATGCTTCCAGTTACTGGTCCATCTCGACCACCATGCGGCCCGGCAGTCTCTCTGCCGGCAGCGTGCAGGAGGCAAACGAGATCGCGGCCGCGGTCACGGACACGGCCGCACTCGGCCTCGAACAGGCGACCGACATCGTTGCGCGCATCCAGCAGAAGCTGGTGCTGGCCAAGGCCGTGGGCGCCGATCGCGAAGCGATCAATGCCGATATCCAGGAGATGAAGACCGACCTCGCCGCTGTCGTCTCCGAGAGCAGCTTCAATGGCGACAACTGGCTTGCCGTCGAGGCAGGCGGTCGGCCGAAGGTCGCCTCCCTGCTTGCCTCGGTGACGACGGGCGAGGATGGTGGCCTGTCGATCAACATGGTGGATTTCGATACCGCCAAGTCGACGCTCATCTCCCGCCATGAGGCGAAGGACGGGATGCTGACGCGGGCCTATGCCGGCACGACGCTCGGCGGCGTTCCCTATAACTACTACCTGATGGACGCCGGGGCCCGCGAGCCGAACGAAGCCGGTGCGCGCGAGATCAGGATCGGCAGCAGCACAAGCGGTGACGAGATCGACGGCATGATCTCGTCGTTGAACCGCGTGCTCATCGACATGGTGGGCGCGAGCGCCGAGGTGAGCGCGACACGCAATCAGGTGACCAGCGGCGACGTGCTGGTGCAGGGCTTGCGGGGCGCTACCGAGCTTGGCGTCAGCCGGCTTGTCGATACCGAACTCAACGAGCAGAGCGTGCGGCTGACGGCGGAGAAGGTGCAGGATCAGTTGCAGTCGTCTTCGCTGAACATGGCCAATGTCTCGATGACCTCCTGGTTGAAGCTCTGAGCGCAACACGCTGAACCAGAATCGAAAAAGGCCCGCATCGCGCGGGCCTTTTTGGCGTCCGGTGGCTGCTATCTCTTCGCCCTTGGGCGCTTCGTCTTGCCGCGGGCCAGCGGGACCATGATCGGCGTCGATGCCTTCGGTTCCGGCTCGGCTTTCGTCGCAGGAGGTGGTGCCTTTGCGGCGGCTGCAGCCTTGACGGGGGGAGGCTCCACTTCGGCGATAGGTGCTATTTCGGGTTCCGCGGGCGGCGATGGTCGGGCCTCCGGCTCGGCTTCTACGAGTGCCGGCAGGGGTGCTGCTTCAACGATCATCGGCAGCGCCACGGGTTCGCTCGGTTCCGCTTCGGGCTTGGCCGTTTCTGCCGCTGCTTCTGTCAGAGGCTCAGGCGTCTTTGCTTCTGTGGCAACGTTCGCCGAGGGGCTTTCCGCGGGCGCCGCCGTTCCGTGCAGGATTTCGCCGAGGATCCTGGTGACCTGGAGCGAGGCCGGCAGGTCTGTGTTGGTCGAATGGCCGCAGAAGGGGACCTTGATGTCGGTCGGGATTTGCGGCCTGGAGTTCAGTTCGCCGAACCAGTCGAGTTCACCGACGACGTCGATGACTTCGGTGAAGGCCTCCGGCATCTTGATACGACCGCCGAAGGTGACCACGCGGGCGGTGTTGGCAAGTGTTTCCAGACGGCCTGGATCCGAGGCCTTCAGGGCGTAAAGCGCATCGGCGATGACACGGTTGCCGCGTGAATGACCGGCGATCAAGGTGAAGGAGAGCGTCGGGTCGGAGAGAAGGGTCGAGACGGTGTCCGCATCGAGGCCGGTCTTCCGCTCGCCGTCGGTCTCCTGATCCCGCTTGCCATAGGCGCCGAGCTTGGGGCGGCCGACGACGTCGTCGATCACTTCGAGGTTGTTTCTGATATGGCCGAGCCAGCCGAACAGGAAGGCGCCACCGATCGCTTCGTTGACGATGTCGCCGAGGCCGTAACCAGAGACGACGGCTGCCACCGGCGCATCGATCGCATCCGCGACATTGCGGGCGAAGGCGGCCGCGCCGATGGCCGAACCACCGATACCGGCAACGGCCATGGCGCGCACGTTGCGGCCACCGCGCAAACGGAATTCCTCGACGCTGTCGCACAGCGTCAGCATGCCACCGCCGGTGGGTGGCACGATCATGATCAGGCCCTGAGAGGCGATGCAGTCGCTGATGTAGAAGGTCTCGTCTGCCGTCAGCGCCTTGACGTCATAATAGAGCGCATCGATGCCGGTGTTGCGAAGCCGCCAGGGCTCGAGAGCGGCATTGCGCATCGTGCGATGCCTCACGCGCTCGGGGAAGCTCAAGGATCGGGCGAACTGGGTGAGGCCCAGGGCGAATGCTGTCTCGAACATGACTTCATCTCCCATTTTGCTGCAATGCAGCATATCGCGTTCCGGATGAATTAGCAATTGCCGTTGGATCAAGGCGCGCCAAGCGGTCCCGTCATCCTAGAACAGGAGCGGACCGATTGCCTTGACGTCTGTCTGTTGGATGCTCGACTTTAGAAGCCAGTCTGGCGGAGCGCTTCGCCCGTGATCATGGCGGCGGACATCGCGACATTGATCGAGCGCTGACCTTCAACCATCGGAATGATCACCCGGTGATCGGCGCGGTCATGGACGTGATCGGGGACGCCCGCGCTTTCACGGCCGAAGAGCAGAATGTCGTTCCCCGCGAAATCGAAGGTGGTGTAGGGCAGGGCGGCCTTGGTGGAGGCGAGCACCAGGCGGCGACCTTCCGACAGGCGCCACGCGTCGAAGCGCTCCCAATTGACATGGCGGGTCATGGCGACACTTGCGAGATAGTCCATGCCGGCCCGCTTCAGGTTTTTGTCGGAGAGCACGAAGCCTGCGGGTTCGATGATGTCGACCTTCAGCCCGAGGCATGCGGCAAGCCTCAGGATGGTGCCGGTATTGCCGGGAATATCGGGCTGGTAAAGGGCGATGCGCAGGTCGGACATGCGAGCCTCTTAGGCGATCCGGTGAGAGGGCTCAAGACGAGCGCTGGCCGGAGGATCGCTCTGTGGTCGGTCTGCAACAGTTGCGGCACAATGTCTCATCGCCCGCGAAAGCCGGCTGGAAAATTCGACAGGTGACCGTTAGAACGAGGCTCTTCTTCAACACGCAGACGGGAGGGCCATCGATGGATCTATTCGGTATTTCGCGCCAGTCCCGATTTATGGCTGTTGCCGCCTGAGCGCGTCACCTCCGCGTCTTTTTCCAAACTGTTTCATCCTGCGGCCACAAGTGGCCTCAATCATTGAATATTCGCGTGCTGGCGCCACCTTTGTCCGGTGCCGTTCCCGCGCCATTTCTGGAGACTATCCATGTTCTCGTGGTTCGAAAGCCGCCTGAATCCCTATCCGGCCGGTGAGCCGACCCTGCCGCCGAAAGGCCTGGTCGCCTTCTGCTGGCATTACACGAAACCCGCGGGCTGGTGGCTGGTGCTGCTCGGCCTCTGCTCGGGTCTGATCGCGATTGCCGAAGTCTTTCTCTATCAGTTCCTCGGCAATATCGTGGACTGGCTGTCGACCGCCGATCGCGCGACCTTCCTGCAGACGGAGGGCGGCACGCTCGCCTGGATGGCAGGCCTGCTGCTGATCGGTCTGCCGGTGCTCGGCGTGATGCATACGATCACCATGCATCAGGTGCTGGCCGGCAATTTCCCGATGATCGCGCGCTGGCAGATGCACCGCTTCCTGCTCAGGCACTCGATGACCTTCTTCGCCAACGAGTTCGCCGGCCGAGTCTCGACCAAGGTGATGCAGACCGCGCTGTCCATCCGTGAAAGCGTGATGAAGATCATCGACGTCTTCATCTATGCCGTGACCTTCTTCGTCTCGATGCTGGCGCTCGTCGCCTCCGTCGACTGGCGGCTCGGCGTGCCGCTGGTCTTGTGGCTGGTCATCTATGCGCTGATCCTGCGTTACTTCATCCCGAAGCTGCGCAAGTCATCGAGCGAGCAGGCGGATGCCCGCTCGCTGATGACGGGCCGGATCGTCGACAGCTACACCAATATCGCGACGGTGAAACTCTTCTCCCATGCAGGCCGCGAAGAGGTCTATGCGCGGGAGGGTATGGATGCCTTCCTCGGCACCGTGCACCGGCAGATGCGGCAGATTTCGCTCCTCAACATCTGCGTCGACATCAACAATGCGATCGTCCAGTTCTTCGTTGCCGCCCTCGGCATCTGGTTCTGGCTGAACGGCACGGTAACCGTCGGCGCGATTGCGGTTGCGATCGGTCTTTCCATGCGCATCAACGGCATGTCGCAGTGGATCATGTGGGAAGTGGCAGCGCTCTTCGAAAACATCGGCACGGTCTATGACGGCATGGGCATGATGACGAAGACGCATGACATCGTCGACAAGCCGGAAGCGAAGGTGCTCGCCGCGTCGAAGGGTGAAATCGTCTATGACGGCGTGCGCTTCCACTATGGCAAGCAGAAGGGCGTCATCGAGGACTTCTCGCTCACCATCAAGGCCGGCGAAAAGGTCGGTCTCGTCGGTCGCTCGGGTGCGGGCAAGACGACGCTGATGAACCTGCTCCTGCGCTTTTACGATCTGGAGAAGGGCAAGATCCTGGTCGACGGTCAGGATATCTCCCAGGTCAGCCAGGACAGTCTTCGCGCGCTTGTCGGTGTGGTCACCCAGGACACGTCGCTGCTGCACCGGTCGATCCGCGAAAACATCGCCTATGGCCGGCCGGACGCCACCGATGCCGATGTCATCGAGGCGGCGAAGCGGGCGAATGCCTGGGAGTTCATCCAGGGGCTCTCCGACATGCAGGGCCGGGTGGGGCTCGACGCGCATGTCGGCGAGCGCGGCGTCAAGCTCTCGGGCGGCCAGCGGCAGCGCATCGCGATCGCCCGCGTCTTCCTGAAGGATGCGCCGATCCTGATCCTCGACGAGGCGACTTCGGCGCTCGATTCGGAAGTCGAGGCGGCGATCCAGGAAAGCCTGTTCAAGCTGATCGAGGACAAGACGGTGATTGCCATTGCCCACCGGCTCTCGACGCTGACACAGATGGACCGGCTGATCGTGCTCGACAAGGGCCGGATCGTGGAAGAGGGAACGCATCAGGAACTGGTGCAGACCGGCGGGATCTATGCCGACCTGTGGAACCGCCAGTCCGGCGGTTTCCTCCCGGACCAGACAGATCCCGAGCAGGAACAGGAAAAGAAGCGCCGCGCCGAAGAGGAGGCCAAGGCGCTGGAAGAGTCGTCAGAGGAGGCGGCGGAGTAATCCGCCGCCGGTTGAGCGGCAGGCATTTCGCGTATCCCCTATTTTTGCGCTATCAAAGGTTGCGTGTCTTTTAAGTAAATTATTCATTGTTTACATTCTAGAACAGTTTCATCCCGACCTATTCGGACAATGTCTTGTCCTTTCCCCTGGCGACATCCGACGCCCGGTTGGGAATGCATTTTTCCTCCCCGGAGACATTCATGTCCAATCTCAAGATTAAAGTAGTGCTGCCGCTGCTTTTCGCAGTCGTGCTGACCTTTGGCATCGGCCAGGGCATCCTGGCGATAAATTTCATTGGAAACGTCAAAGAACAAGTCGACGTCATTGGCCGAGAGCGCCTGCCCAGAACGCTGGCTGTTGCGCGGATGAATTCAACTTTTGCAGAGGTTCGTCGTGATTACGCGATGCTGTTGAACGCCGAGCCTGGCGAACTGGACGCCGTCTATGCGGCAACCAAGACGGCGCTTGCCGATCGCGATGCGGCGTTTGCCGCTTACGAACCCATGATCACCCGTCCCGATACGCGTGCCCGCTTCGACGGCATGAAGACGGCACTTGCCGAATATGACCGTCTGGCCGAGCAAATGGTCGAGTTCAAGCGCGCGGGCGACGAGGTGGCTGCAAAGGCACTTTTCACCGGTGCGATGGCCGAGAATGCTCGCACGCTCGTTGAGATCATGAACGAGACGATACAGGCAAATACGGCACTCAGTGATGCTGCGATTGCCACCGCCGACGAGGTTTCTGGCTCTGCCATCTACACAACCATTCTCTCCGTTGTCATCAGTGGCCTGATTGCCGCGGGTGCCGCCTTCTTCAGCTTTGCCCGAATTGTCCGTCCAATCTCGTCGATCACAGGCTCCATGCGTGGTCTGGCTGCCGGCGACACGCAGACGGAAATCCCGTTTGCCGGTCGTCAGGACGAAATCGGTGAAATGGCGGCGGCCGTGTCTGTCTTCCGCGACAACGCCATCGAGCGTGCTGCATTGGAGCGTCAGGCCGAGGAGACCCGGTCGCTCAGCGAAACCGAGCGTCAGGCCCGCGAAGCGCAGAAGGCACGCGAAGCGGCCGAAGTTCAGTTTGCCGTCGACCAACTGGCTTCGGGTCTGCAGCGTCTGTCGGATGGTGATCTCGTGGTGCATATCAACGAGCGGTTTGCCGATCATCTTGATCCGCTGCGCGTCAACTTCAACCAGTCCGTCTCCCGCCTGAAGGAGGCCATGCGCGCCGTGAGCGAAAACGCCCGGTCGATCGATGCCGGTGCCAACGAGATGCTGGCTGCAGCCGACGATCTGTCGAAGCGGACAGAGCAGCAGGCGGCGTCCGTCGAGGAAACGGCTGCAGCGCTCGAGCAGGTAACGACCGCCGTCAAGGACAGCGCTGTTCGTGCCGATGAGGCGGGCCAGCTGGTCACGCGTACACGGGAAGGCGCCGAGCATTCGGGCGAAGTGGTGCGCCGGGCCGTGGCCGCGATGCAGCAGATCGAGAAATCGTCCTCCGAGATCTCGAACATCATCGGCGTGATCGACGACATCGCCTTCCAGACCAACCTTCTGGCGCTGAATGCCGGTGTGGAAGCGGCGCGCGCCGGAGAAGCGGGTAAGGGCTTCGCAGTCGTTGCCCAGGAAGTGCGTGAATTGGCGCAGCGCTCGGCCAATGCGGCAAAGGAGATCAAGGCTCTGATCACCACGTCGGGCGAGCAGGTTCGCGATGGCGTCAACCTGGTCGACGAAACCGGTCGGGCCCTTGAGACGATCGTGCGCGAAGTGCAGGAGATCAACCAGAATGTTCTGGCGATCGTGACCTCCACCCGCGAACAATCGACGGGCCTTCAGGAGATCAGCATGGCCGTCAACCAGATGGACCAGGGCACGCAAAAGAATGCGGCCATGGTCGAGCAGTCAACGGCGGCAAGTCATGGCCTGGCGCAGCAGGCTGGCCAGTTGATGCAGCTGATGGCGCAGTTCAAGACGGACGAAGGCGGCCACCAGGCATCGCCTCGGGTGGCCCCAGCGGCGCCGGCCGCCCAGCCACAGCCTTCGCCTGCCCGGGCGCTCGGTCGCAAGATTGCCAATGCGTTCAAGGGCAACACGGCGGTCGCAGCCGAGTGGTCGGAATTCTGACGCGGCGCACGGGAAGACATGGGGAAGGGGGCAGCGATGCCCCCTTTTTCGATTGTGCAAGACCTTGCGCGCTGTGGACGAGGCGAGAAATGTCCTTCGGGGCGTAAGGCTTTGTTAGAATTCAGATTGGCATGGAGGACCGTCGGCATATTCCGGCAGTCCCGTCCCGTTTCAATCCTGGATTTCAGACGTGAAAAATCTCAAAATCAGAATACTTCTGCCGCTGCTTTTCGGCCTCATGGTCATCGTCTCGCTCGGCCAAGGCGCGATTGCGTTGCGCTCGGTCTCGGACATGACGGGGCAACTGGAGGCCTTCGACGAGCGTCTCGATCGCTCGATGATGATTTCGAGCGTGGCCGCCGAACTTGGCGAGGTGCGGCGGCTGAACCTGATGATCCTCAGTGCAGGGACGTCGGCGGAGAAGAAGGCACTGGCTGAACAGGTCACGGCCATGCGCGCGCGGCTGAATGCGTCGATCACAAGTTTCGACGGTCGGATCACGCTTGCCGAGGTGCGTGAGCGCTTCGACGCCTTCAAGGCGGCCAACAGCGAATATCAGGCTTTGGGCCAGACCCTGGTCGAGCAGGCGCTTGCCTCGAAGATCTATCAGGCCAAGGACACGATCGCCCAGATGGCGCCCATTGGCGACACCATGGATGCGAGCCTGAACGACATCACCGACATCAACCGCCGCGTCGGTGAAGCCGTCGGAGAAGAGGCGCGCGCCTCCTCGTCGCTTGCCATGCAGCTTTCGATTGCGGCCGTGATCATCGCGGCTCTGCTTGCGATCGGCGCGGCCTTCGTGTCGGTCACGCGCATTGCCCGTCCGATCTCGGCGATCACCGCTTCCATGCGCCGGCTTGCGGCTGGCGATACGGATGCGGCGATCCCCCATGCCGATCGTCACGACGAAGTCGGTGACATGGCCGCGGCCGTTTCCGTCTTCCGCGACAATGCGATCGAACGTGTTGCTCTGGAACGCCAGGCCGAGCAAAACCGGTCGCTCAGCGAAACGGAACGTCTGCAGCGCGAGGAGCAGAAGGCCCGCGAGGCGGCAGATGTGCAGTTTGCCGTCGACCGGCTGGCTGGTGGCCTGCAGAGGCTGTCCGACGGGGATCTGGCCGTCGAGCTGGGTGAGCGCTTTGCCGAGCATCTCGATCCGCTGCGGGTCAACTTCAATCATTCCGTCGAGCGCCTGCGCGACGCCATGCAGGCGGTCGGCGAAAACGCCCGGGCAATCGATGCCGGTGCGAGTGAGATGCTGGCGGCTGCGGATGATCTTTCGAAGCGCACCGAACAGCAGGCGGCCTCCGTCGAGGAAACCGCTGCTGCGCTTGAAGAGGTGACGACGGCCGTCAAGGACAGCGCCGTACGCGCCGAGGAGGCCGGAGCTCTGGTCTCCCGCACACGGGTCGGTGCCGAGCGGTCCGGCGAAGTGGTGCGTCGTGCCGTGGATGCCATGCATGCGATCGAGAAGTCGTCGAGCGAGATCTCCAACATCATCGGGGTCATCGACGAAATCGCCTTCCAGACCAACCTCCTCGCGCTCAATGCAGGCGTCGAGGCAGCGCGCGCCGGTGAAGCCGGCAAGGGCTTTGCGGTCGTTGCCCAGGAAGTCCGTGAACTCGCCCAACGCTCGGCAAGCGCTGCCAAGGAGATCAAGGGGCTGATCAACACATCGGGCGAGCAGGTGCGCAATGGCGTGGCGTTGGTCGGCGAGACCGGTCAGGCTCTCGAAGCCATCGTTCGGGAGGTCCAGGAGATCAACCAGAACGTGGCGGCGATCGTCACGTCTGCGCGCGAGCAGTCGACGGGGCTTGCGGAAATCAACATGGCCGTCAACCAGATGGACCAGGGCACGCAGAAGAACGCAGCCATGGTCGAGCAATCGACGGCGGCAAGCCATGGCCTGGCGCAGCAGGCGTCGGAGCTGATGCAGCTGCTTGGTCAGTTCCGCCTGGGCACCGAGGCGGAGCGACCGGTTGCCCCGCGGGTGGCCCCGGCTCAGGCCAGCAGTCAGCCGCAGGCCTCTCCGGCCCGGGCGCTTGGCCGCAAGATCGCCAATGCCTTCAAGGGCAATGCGGCGGTGGCGCAGGAGTGGTCGGAATTCTGATTTCCACCAACTCATTTGCAGGTCGACGAAACGGGGCAGGGATGCCCCGTTTTGCTTTCGGTCAACGTCCGACATTCACAGCGCTGATCGGTTCATTCGCCGAATTGGCTTGTCGCCTTGATGGCGCGGCGGCTATGCGGTCGCTTTGAAAACCGCGGAGCCGGACCGGCTAAGGTCCCGAGGCCCGCTCAGGAGTGCCATGCTGAAATATGTCGACTGGATCTGGGCGGTGCTTGCCGGCGCGCTGCTCGCTGTCATGGTGACCATCAACAGCGGACTGGCGGCGCTGACGACACCCTTCACTGCTTCCTGGGTGGTGCATGGCGTGGGTGGTGTCGCAGCCTTCTTCCTCCTGATTGCAAACGGGGCGGTGGCCCGGCGGGCCGGACGTCTGCCGGCGAGCGGCAAGGCGCCGCTTTGGTCCTATCTCGGCGGCGCGCCGGGTGCCTTTGCGGTGGCGTTGAGCTCGATTGCGGTCAATTCCGAGCTGGCGCTCGCCGGCGGCCTGTCGCTTCTTCTCGTCGGACAGATCCTTTTCGGCCTGGTCTCGGACCAGTTCGGCCTGTTCGGCACGCCGAAGCGAAGCCTGAACCGCTTCGATCTGCTGGCGACGCTTTGCGTGATCGGCGGCAGCGCGCTGCTGATCTTCTCGAAGGGGGCGTAAGATGCTGGGTGCCGTCTTCATCGCCCTGATCGGCGGGGCCGCCGTCGGCATGAGCCGCTCGATCAATGGGCGGCTCACCATGGATCGCGGGGCCTTCACGGCCTCCGCCTGGAACCACTGGATCGGCTTTCTGCTGCTGACGGTCTATGTGCTGCTCTTCCACCGGGTTGGTCTGCCCCTGCTTTCCGACGTGCCGTTCTTCTTTTTTGTCGGCGGGGTCATCGGGGCCTGCTTCGTGGTGATCAGCTCCTATGTCTTTCCGCGCATCGGAGCGGCCCGCTCGGGGCTTCTGATCATCGGCGGCCAGATGATCACCGGCCTGCTGATCGATCTGGCACGCGGGACGGCGCAGTTTCATCCCGGTCAGCTGGCGGGCGTGGCCTTGATCCTCACGGGCATCTACCTGACCCGCTATACGCGGTAATGGACCCGTTGCGGCGTTGCGGAAGGTGACGCGGCTGCGGTTCGGCCGCGCGACCTGACCAAATTGTAATCCCGCGCGCCGCGTTTCAGGCTTTGCCGTCTGCGGCAATCGGCCTATATCGCTTGCCATGTTTCAAGCTGTCGCCCGCCTCTTCGAAAACTGGCTCGATCCCTTCGCCCGCACGGACAATCTGCGTCCGCCGCAGAAGACCTGGGCCTTCGTCTGGTTCTATGTCAGCCAGGCCAAGTTCGCCTTCTTGCTCATGGCCGTCTTCGGGGGAGCTGTCGCGATGCTGGAGGCGGGGCTCTTCTGGTTCGTTGGACGGCTGGTCGATCTTCTCGATACGGTGCCGAAGGAGGCCGGGTGGGACGGGCTGATCGCCGCCCATGGGCTCGAACTGCTTGCCATGGCGCTGATCGTGCTGATCGGGCGCTTCATCGTCGTGACGATCGGTGCGCTGGTCGAAGAACAGGTGATCGTCCTGAACTTCTTCAATCTCGTGCGCTGGCAGGCGCATGCGCATGTGGCGCGTCAATCGCTCTCCTTTTTCCAGAATGATTTCGCCGGCCGCATCGTCACGAAGGTCTGGTCGGCTGGGCAATCCACCGGCGATCTCCTGACCTCGCTTCTGCAGGTCGTCTGGTTCATGGTCATCTACACCGTTTCGACCATGGCGCTTGTGGCCCAGCTCGACTGGCGGCTGGCCGCGATCATCGGGGCTTGGGTCGCAATCTTCCTGATGCTCGCACGCTATTTCGTGCCGAAGATCCGTCACCACGCGAAGGAGACGGCGGAGGCGGCTTCGATGCTGAACGGCCGTCTGGTCGACAGCTATTCCAATATCCAGACCTTGAAGCTCTTTGCCCGCGAGCGCCAGAACGATCACTACATCCGGGCCGGTTTCGATCGCTTCCAGGATACGCTTCGGCCTTTCGCGCGTCTTCTGACGGGCGTGCGCTCCTCGCTTGCCATCCTGTCCGGCTTCATGATCCTGATGGTGGCGCTGCTCTCGGTCGATCTGTGGTTCGCCGGCGCCGTGACGGCCGGTGGCGTGGCCTTCACGCTCGGCCTCGTGCTACGCCTCAACATGCTGCTCGGGCGGATGATGACGCAGCTCAACGGCATCATGCGCAATATCGGCACGATCCAGAATTCGGCGGAGCTGGTGGCAAAGCCGATCGGGCTCACCGACAAACCCGATGCCGCCAAGCTGCAGGTGAAGTCACCCGAGATCCGGTTCGAAAACGTCACCTTCCATTATGGCCGCAAGAGCGGGGCGATCGATCATCTTTCGCTGACCGTCGAGCCGGGCGAGAAAGTCGGGATCGTCGGGCGTTCCGGAGCGGGCAAGTCGACGCTCGTCAACCTGATGCTACGTTTCTACGACTTGGAGGGGGGCAAGATCCTGATCGACGGCCAGGACATCTCGACGGTGACGCAGGAAAGCCTGCGCTCGCAGATCGGCATGGTCACGCAGGACACGGCCCTTCTTCACCGATCGATCCGGGACAACATCCTTTTTGGCCGCGAAGACGCGAGCGAGGACATGCTGCTGAAGGCCGCCGAACGGGCGGAAGCGCTCGACTTCATCCAGCGGCTCGAGGATCAGCGGGGCCGCAAGGGTTTCGATGCGCATGTCGGCGAGCGCGGGGTCAAGCTTTCCGGCGGCCAGCGGCAGCGCATTGCGATTGCTCGCGTCATGCTGAAGGATGCGCCGATCCTGGTGCTGGACGAAGCAACCTCGGCGCTCGACTCGGAAGTCGAGGCGGCAATCCAGTCCAATCTGGATCGCCTGATGCAGGGCAAGACGGTTCTGGCGATCGCGCACCGGCTCTCGACGATCGCTGCTCTCGACCGTCTCGTGGTCATGGACAAGGGCCGCATCATCGAGCAGGGCACGCATCAGGAGCTTGTCGATCTGGGCGGGCTCTATTCGGAGCTCTGGGCCCGCCAGTCGGGCGGTTTCCTCGATACGAGAAGTGAACTCGCTCCGGCCTGAGGCGCGTGACACAGACGCCACGACTTTTTAACTGGCTGCATTGCTTGATGAACTGCCTCTCACACTTGCGTTAAATCAAGCAATTGGGGATGGTATCCAGGAAATCCGCGACAACGTGGCTCGTTGCCTGCGGGAGACTGGACAGAATAGATTATCGGGCTTAGAACGCGCCAATCTGGCGGGGAATCTGTGGCTGGACAGTGGCCGAACTGTGATTCCCGCTGCGGGGGCAAATGCGGTATGTCGCAGGATTGCGAGAGGAAAAAGTGACCGTGAGCGAACACGAGACAACGACAGAACATGCGGCCGAGCCTACGCGCCGCGACTTTCTCTACATGGTGACCGGTATGGCCGGTGCGGTTGGTGCGGCTTCGTTCGCTTGGCCGTTCATCGACCAGATGCGTCCGGATGCATCGACGCTCGCGCTCGCTTCGATCGAAGTGGACGTCTCGGCGCTCGAGCCTGGCATGTCGCTCACCGTCAAGTGGCGCGGCAAGCCGGTGTTTATCCGTAACCGTACGGAGCAGGAAGTCGAAGAGGCCAAGGCGGTTGCCCTTGCTGAATTGAAGGATCCGATTGCCCGCAACGCAAACGTCGATGCTACCGCTGAAGCGACCGACCTGGCGCGCTCGGCCGGCGAAGGCAAGGAAAACTGGATCGTCATGATCGGTTCGTGCACCCATCTGGGCTGCGTGCCGCTCGGCCAGGCGGGTGATTTCGGCGGATGGTTCTGTCCCTGCCACGGCTCGCACTATGATACGGCGGGCCGTATCCGCAAGGGTCCCGCGCCGACGAACCTTCCGGTGCCGACCTTCGCATTCACATCCGACACTGTCATCACGATCGGCTGAGGGGATTAAGACACAATGAGTGGCCATTCGAGTTACCAGCCGTCCACCGGCGTCGAAAAGTGGATCGATGCGCGCCTGCCGCTGCCGCGTCTGATGTATGATAGCTTTGTCGCCTATCCGGTTCCCCGCAACCTGAACTATGCGTACACCTTCGGTGGCATGCTGACCGTCATGCTGCTCGTGCAGATTTTGACCGGCGTCGTGCTGGCCATGCACTATGCCGCCGAAACGACCGTCGCCTTCAACTCGGTCGAAAAGATCATGCGCGACGTCAACAATGGTTGGCTTCTGCGCTACATGCATGCCAACGGCGCATCCTTCTTCTTCATCGCCGTCTATCTGCATATTGCCCGTGGTCTCTACTACGGTTCCTACAAGGCACCGCGCGAAATCCTCTGGATCCTCGGCGTTGTGATCTTCCTGCTGATGATGGCGACCGCCTTCATGGGCTACGTCCTGCCCTGGGGCCAGATGTCCTTCTGGGGTGCGACGGTTATCACCGGCTTCTTCACCGCCTTCCCGTTTGTCGGTGAGTGGATCCAGCAGTTCCTGCTCGGCGGCTTTGCAGTCGACAACCCGACGCTGAACCGCTTCTTCGCGCTGCATTACCTGCTGCCGTTCATGATCGCCGGCGTCGTCATCCTGCACGTCTGGGCGCTGCACGTCACCGGCCAGACCAACCCGACAGGCGTCGAAGTGAAGTCCAAGACCGATACCGTTCCCTTCACGCCCTATGCGACGCTGAAGGATGCACTCGGCCTCTCGGTCTTCCTCCTGGTCTTCGCCTACTTCATCTTCTATATGCCGAACTATCTCGGCCATCCGGACAACTACATCCCGGCTGACTCGCTGAAGACGCCCGCGCACATCGTTCCGGAATGGTACTTCCTGCCGTTCTACGCCATGCTGCGTGCGATCACCTTCAATCTCGGTCCGATCGACTCGAAGCTCGGCGGCGTTCTGGTGATGTTCGGTGCGATCATCGTCCTGTTCTTCCTGCCCTGGCTTGACACCTCGAAGGTCCGCTCGGCCGTCTACCGTCCGTGGTACAAGCTGTTCTTCTGGATCTTCGTTGCCAACTCGATCCTGCTTGGCTGGCTCGGCGCCATGCCGGCGGAAGGCATCTATGTTGTCCTGTCGCAGGCCGGTACCGCCTACTACTTCGGCTTCTTCCTCGTGATCATGCCGCTGCTCGGCCTGTTCGAGACGCCAAGGCGCATCCCGAACTCGATCACCGAAGCGGTTCTCGAAAAGAGCGGCAAGTCCGCTGCCGCACAAGCCTGAGCACGTGAGAGGACGATAACAATGAAAAAGCTTGTCACGAGCATCGCGCTGATCGCCGCCATGGCCGGATTTTCCGGCCAGGCCCTCGCAGCGGAAGGTGGCGATCTGGCCGAGATGACGCATCACGCCGCGCAGACCGGTCATTACCCGATCCTGAAGCCCGAGCAGATGGACTGGTCCTTTGCCGGTCCCTTCGGCAAGTATGACAAGGCCCAGCTGCAGCGTGGCCTCAAGGTCTACACCGAAGTCTGCGCCGCCTGTCACTCGATGGAGCTTGTCGCCTTCCGCACGCTGGAAGACCTCGGTTATTCCGAAGCGCAGGTGAAGGCTTTCGCGGCCAATTACGAAGTGACCGATGGTCCGAATGCCGATGGTGAGATGTTCACCCGTACGGCTGTTGCATCCGACCATTTCCCCTCTCCGTTCCCGAACAAGGAAGCGGCGGCTGCTGCGAACAACGGTGCGGCTCCGCCGGACTTCTCGCTGATCGCCAAGGCACGCGGCGTCACCCGCGGCTTCCCGACCTTCGTCTTCGACATCTTCACCCAGTACCAGCAAGGCGGCCCGGACTATATCCATGCGCTGCTGACCGGTTACCAGGATCCGCCGGAAGGCGTTGAGGTTGCTGAAGGCACCTACTTCAACCCGTATTTCATCGCCGGTCAGTCGCTGGCCATGGCACAGCCGATCTCGGACGGACAGGTGACCTATGATGACGGCTCGCCGGAAACGCTGGAGCAGTATTCGCTCGACGTCTCCGCCTTCCTGATGTGGGCCGCCGAGCCGCATCTCGAAGACCGCAAGCGCATGGGCTTCATGGTCATGGTGTTCCTCGCGATCTTCACCGCGCTGATCTACCTGACGAAAAAGTCGGTCTACGCGAACAAGGAACACTGATCCGATCGAGGATCACGTTTCACGGAAAAGGCGGTCCTCGGGCCGCCTTTTTTGTTTCCTGCCTAACGGAGGATGTTTGCCAGCTGGCGCTCACATTCCAGGCGGTCCAACGGATTGAGTTCACCCAGGCGGCGCAGCACAAGGTCGTTTGGTATTGTCGCCATGCGCCAACGGATTAGGCAGGGGACACGCAATCCGGCCGCGTCGAGATCGGTGATCGCGACGTCGCTCGGCCAGTTGGAGGCCTTGGCCGTCGTTATCATCGCAACCACAGTCGCATCGTTTGCCCGGTTGAAGCCGCCAGCTGAGATGACCGCCGCGGGGCGACGTTTCAGGATCGGGATGTCCGCGAAGGGGAATGGCACTACGATCGTGTCGTAGCGCTCACAGATCACGGAAGGCCTCTTCGTCTTCTTGACTAGCCCATTCCGGGAACTGCATGGCGGGTTTCGCGAACTCGGCGTCCGTGAGGAGTACCTCACGAAGCACGATCTCTTCGCCGCGGCGTGTCTTGTACCAGGACGCCCAGAGATCTTTCATCCCACCTTCAGGACGGATGGCGTCGGTGAGGCGACCGTCTCGGCCTGTTTTCATGCGAACCCATCGGCCTATGACACCGTCTGTTTCGAGGTGGATGGCCTCTTCTTCCCGAAGGGCGAGCAGCCGTCGCCTCAGTTCGGGGCTTTCCACGTGCTTGAACCAGATCGCGACGTCGGAAATCCTGACCCGTGGCATCATGGTCGTTCTCCCAACCATTTCGGTCAACTTCAGCGTTCATGTTGACCGAGGTATCCGGAGCGGTCAATGCCCTTGCTTCCGAGGCGTTCTTTTGATTGGGAGAGGGATGGACAAGGGCGCAGACAGGCGTCACCTTGCGCGCAACATTTTTTCTTTGCTGGATTACCATGACGCCCGACACCCAGACCTACCTGACCAACGCCATTCGCTCCATTCCCGACTACCCGAAGCCCGGGATCATCTTTCGGGACATCACCACGCTGCTCGGCGATGCGCGGGCGTTTCGGCGGGCCGTCGATGAGCTGGTGCAGCCCTATGCAGGGCTGAAGGTCGACAAGATTGCCGGCATGGAAGCGCGCGGCTTCATTCTCGGGGGCGCTGTCGCGCATCAGTTGTCGGCCGGCTTCGTGCCGATCCGCAAGAAGGGCAAGTTGCCACATGAAACGGTGCGGATCGCTTACAGCCTGGAATACGGCGTCGACGAGATGGAAATCCATATGGATGCGGTGAAGCCCGGCGAGAAGGTGATCCTGGTCGACGACCTGATCGCGACCGGCGGCACGGCCGTCGGCGCCGTGCAGTTGCTGCGCCAGATCGGCGCCGATGTCGTTTCGGCCTGTTTCGTCATTGATCTGCCGGAGCTCGGCGGGCGCAAGAAGCTCGAAGCGCTTGGCGTTGAAGTACGCACGCTCGTCGAATTCGAGGGGCACTGAGCCCCTCGACGGACCGGCCACCCCTTGGCCGGTGTTCTCCGTGCTCGTCTAGCGTTGCGCTAGGGCCAGCTTTCCCGCCATCACGAGAAATCCGCCGGACAGAAGGCGGTTGACGACGCGCATCCTGCGGGGGCGTGTGACGAGCCCCTGTCGCATGGCTGATGCTGCGACACCGTAAAGGGCGAAGACGACGAAGGTCACGGCCATGAAGACGAGGCTCAGAAACGCCATCGTGACAAGGGGTGCCGTATCCGCTGGCGTCACGAATTGCGGCAGGAAGGCGAGGAAGAACAGCGATAGCTTCGGGTTCAGGAGGTTGATCAGTACCGCCTTGCGGATGATCCGCCAGGCCTCCTGGCGCGGCTCAGCGGCGGGATCGGCCGCAAGGCCGCTGCGCCACAGCCCGATCGCCATCCAGACGAGATAGGCGATGCCGGCATAGCGGATGGCCTCGAAGAGGCGGGGCTCGGCGGCGACGAGGGCGGCAAGGCCAAGGGCGGCGGCCAGCATGTGCGGGATGATGCCGAGCGTGCAGCCAAAGGCGGCGATGATCGCGCTGCGGCGCCCGCCGCCGAGGGCTGCCGCCAGCGTGTAGAGCGCGCCCGTGCCCGGCGTCGCGACGATGATCAAGGTGGTCAGAAGGAAGTCGAGGGTCATGCAGTGTCTCCTGCGGTTTGCGAAAGAGACTGTGTGCTGCTCAAAGCGTGCGGTCTTGTACAGGATTGCAGCTCAGCCAGGCGCTGCGGTAGGCGCCGGGTGTGAGGCCGAAGCGGCGGCGGAACTCGCGGTGCATGTGGCTCTGGTCGACATAGCCGCAGGCGGCCGCGACCTCTGCCGGGGCCATGCCTTCCGCCAGCAGGCGTCGGCTGAGGAGCGCGCGGCGCTGCATGTGATAGGCATGCGGCGTCAGCCCCGTGTGGCGCAGGAAGGCGCGGATGAGTTGGAAGCGGCTGAGACCGGCTTCCCTCGCGAGTGTTTGAAGATCCGCACTCTGTGCCGGCTCTTCGTCGAGGCGCTGGCGGATCTGCTGCAGAGATGCGGGCAGGGGGGCGGGGGTCTGCGCCTGGCGGATCAGAGCCTTGCCGAGCAGAAGGACGAGCGTCTCCCGGAAGGCGTTCGCGTCGGCTTGTCTGTCTGAGCTTCCAAGCTGCGCATGGAGCGTGGTGAGAAGGCCGCGGATCGCCGGATCCGTGAAAACCGGAAATTTGAATTCGAGATCGGAGCGTGTCGAGACGTGATCTTCAACGCTCTCGGCGACGAGATCGGGCGTCAGATAGAGCATGTGCCAGCTGCGGGCTTTCCTCCCGAGCGGTGCGCCGTCATGCACCTCGCCGGGATTGACCGTGATCAGCTGGCCCGCTTCCGCCTCGACCTGGCCGCGACCGGAGGCCGAGATCTGGCCGCCCGCCGTCAAAAAGCCGATGCCATAGGTGTCATGGGTGTGTTTGGCAAAGACATGGGCGCTCGTGGCCGAGACCGCTTCCAGGCCGGCAAGGGGTGTCGGGTGGAAGCGGAAGTCGGCCATGGCGTTCAGCCGGCGAGGGCGGCGGTGATATCCGCCTCAAGGTCGGCGGGTGCCGTGCGTGGCGAATAGCGGGCGATCGGCTTGCCGTCGCGGCCGATGAGGAATTTCGCGAAGTTCCAGCCGATCTCCTGGCCCTGTTCGACACCCGGTGTTTCCGCCTTCAGATAGGCGTAGAGCGGGTGCGTGCCCGACCCGTTGACCTCGATCTTCGAAAAGAGCGGAAAGGTGACGGCGAACTGGGTCTCGCAGAAGAGGGCGATCTCCTTCTCCGTGCCGGGCTCCTGGGCGCCGAACTGGTTGCAGGGGAAGCCGAGGACGACGAGATCCGGGTGCGCCTTGTACAGCGCTTCCAGGCCTTCATATTGCGGGGTCAGGCCGCAGGCGCTCGCGGTGTTGACGATGAGCAGCACCTTGCCGGCGTAGTCGCTCAGGCTGCGTTCGGAGCCGTCGATGGTGGTCATGGTGAAGTCGTGTACGGTCACGGCATCGGCTCCTCGTCGGGGAAGAATTCAATCAGATTGCTCTTGAAGCGCAAGACCGTCTCGCCGTTCTGGTTGACGCCCTCGGAGAGAGCGGAGTTCAGGATGTAGCGATGGCGACCCTTGACCGTGCGGCTGTCGATCGGGGTCATGAAGAAGGTGATCGTGTCGCCGGCATAGACCGGTTTCAGCCATTGCAGCTCGGCAAAGCCGGGGGACGGGCCGAGCTTCGGCGGGGCGATGCCCTCGGTCTTCAGCCGCGTTATCTCGCGCGTGATGAAGCCGATGAAGCTCTTCATCCAATTGGCGCAGGTGTGCCAGCCGGAGGCGCAGAGCGCGCCGAAGACGTAAGTTTTCGCCGCCTCTGCGTCGACATGGAAGGGCTGGGGATCGAATTTCTCGGCAAAGCGGATGATGTCGTCTGCGGTGAAGGTGACCGAGCCCAGTTCGAGCCGGGTGCCGGGGGGGTAGAGGTCCAGCAGTTTCATGCCGACACCTCCACGGCTTCGCGGCGGCGGACCATGACGGCGTTGCGGGCCTTCAGCACGGTTTCGCCGCGCTGGTTCTTCAATTCATGACCGAAGGTGACGATGCCGAGATGCGGTCGCGAGCGCATGACGCGGTTTTCCTCGACCACCGACTGGCCCGAGAGCGTGTCGCCTGCGAGCACGGGCTTGCGCCACTGCATGAATTCGATGCCGGGCGCGCCTTCGGAGGCGGCTTTCAGCACATAGGCGTCGATCATCAGGCGCATGAAGAGGCTGGAGGTGTGCCAGCCGGAGGCGGAGAGGCCGCCGAGGATGCTCGCCTTGCCGGCGTCCTCAGAGAGATGCATGGGCTGCGGGTCGAATTCGCGGGCGAATTTGATGATCTCCTCGGCGGTTACCAGACGCGGACCGAGCGCGAAGCTTCGGCCCTCGGTGAAGTCCTCGTAGTGAAGCCTGTCATCCTGCATGCAACATGTTCTCCAATGCACTGCCAGTCGCTATGGTCATAAGCGGGAATCGTGAGGTGGTCCATGGTGGGTTGGGCGGATCAGGCGGGCTTTCTCGCTGACATCGATGACGAGGCGCGACGGGCGCTCGAGGCGCTGAAGCCGATGCATGTCCCGGCGCGGGCCACCCTGTTCCGCCCGGGGGATGCGGCTCAAAGCTTCGTCATCCTGCTTTCCGGGCGCATCGGCGTTTATCTCACCGGGCGCAACGGGCGGGAGCTTCTTCTCTATTCCGTCACCCCCGGCGAGACCTGCGTGCAGACCACGCTCGGCGTGCTCGGCGGAGCGCCCTATACGGGCGAGGCGGTGGCGGAAAACGATCTGGTGGCGGTGATGGTGCCGCCTGCCGTCTTCGAGCGCCTAATGGCCAGTTCTCCGGCCTTCCGCGCCTTCGTCTTCAAGGCATTTGCCGACCGGCTGGGCGACCTGATGTTCGTGCTCGAACAGGTGGCTTTCGTGAAGGTCGAACAGCGGCTGGCGCATGCACTGCTCGAGCGGGCCGACGACGAGGGCCGCGTGACGCTGACGCATCAGGAGCTCGCGGTCGTCATCGGTACGGCACGGGAGGTCGTGTCGCGGCGGCTCGAGGCGCTCGCCTCCAAGGGCGTGGTGGCAAGCGAGCGTGGGCAGATCCGTATCATCGAGAAAGGTGAACTCGCCCGCATGGCGAGGGCCGGCGAGCTTTGAGACTTGCCCAATTGCGTGACTTAGTCACCGACGGGTTCGAGGGGCGGCGCTAGTCTCATCCCATCGTCAATCGAACGGAGGGAAAAAAACAATGTTTGCCAAGAATGTCGGCGGTCTCGACCGCGTCCTGCGCATCGTTGCCGGACTCGTGCTCTTGTCGCTCTTCTTCATCTATCCGGGCGCGTGGTGGCGCTACTACACGCTGATCGGCGTTGTGCCGCTCCTGACCGGCCTGATGTCGACCTGCCCACTTTATTCGATCATGGGGCTTTCGACCTGCCCGGTAAAGCGGGCCTGACGGTCGCCTGCCTAATCCAACAAAAAAGGCCGCGAGGGGATCGCGGCCTTTCGTCGTTCCGGTCGTTTCGCTTCAGGTGTTGAAGCGGAAGTGGATGACGTCGCCGTCCTGCACGACATATTCCTTGCCTTCGTCGCGGCCCTTGCCGGCTTCCTTGGCGCCGACTTCGCCCTTGTAGGCGATGTAGTCGTCATAGGAGATGGTGAAGGCGCGGATGAAGCCGCGTTCGAAATCGGTGTGAATGACGCCGGCGGCCTGGGGCGCCTTGGTGCCGCGGACGATGGTCCAGGCGCGGCATTCCTTCGGGCCAACGGTGAAGTAGGTTATCAGGTCCAGCAGGTGATAACCGGCGCGGATCAGGCGGTCGAGACCGGCTTCATCGAGGCCGAGGGCCGAGAGGAACTCGGTGGCTTCCTCTTCCGGCAGCTGGGCGACTTCGGCTTCGATCGCAGCCGAGATCACGACGCATTCGGCGCCCTGTTCGGCGGCCATCTTGGCGACGGCTTCGGTGTGCTTGTTGCCGGTTGCAGCATCGCCCTCGGCGACGTTGCAGACATAGAGGACCGGATGCGAGGTCAGGAGGTTGAGGCCCTTCAGGACTTCGATCTCGTCGGCAGCAAGCGTCTTCAGGAGAACGCGGGCCGGCTTGCCTTCGTTCAGCAGCTTGATGACGGCTTCCATCACCGGCAGCTGGGCGGCGGCTTCCTTGTCCTTGCCGGTCGCGCGCTTGCGGGCCTGTTCGACGCGGCGTTCGAGGCTTTCGAGGTCGGCGAGCATCAGCTCGGTCTCGATCGTGTCGGCATCACCGACCGGGTCGATCTTGCCTTCGACATGGGTGATGTCATCGTCTTCGAAGCAGCGCAGAACGTGGACGACGGCGTCGACTTCGCGGATGTTGGCCAAGAACTTGTTGCCGAGGCCTTCGCCCTTCGAGGCGCCGCGAACGAGGCCGGCGATGTCGACGAAGGAAATGCGGGTCGGAATGATTTCCTTGGAGCCGGCGATGTCGGCCAGCTTCTTCATGCGCGGATCGGGAACAGCGACTTCACCGGTGTTCGGCTCGATCGTGCAGAAGGGATAGTTCGCCGCCTGGGCGGCTGCCGTCTTGGTCAGCGCGTTGAAAAGAGTGGACTTGCCGACATTCGGCAGCCCGACGATACCGCATTTGAAGCCCATGGCTCTATATACCTGCTCGGGATGGATTTTCGTTGCCCACGCCTATGGGGTATAGGAGGGGCATGGTCAAGTGTTGCGGCCCTTTGCGGCCTCTAGATCCGGAAGGAACCCATGGCGAAGGATACGGTACTGACGCCGAAGACGGTGACCAAGCCGAAGGTCGAGAAGCCACGGCTCTACAAGGTGCTCCTGCACAATGACGATTACACGCCGCGCGAATTCGTCACGATCGTCCTGAAGGTCGTGTTCCGGATGAGCGAGGAGACGGGCTACCGGGTAATGATGACGGCGCACAAGTTCGGCTCGGCGGTGGTCGTGGTCTGTACGCGCGAGATTGCGGAGACCAAGGTCACGGAGGCGATGGATCTCGCCAAGGAAGCGGGCATGCCACTGCTCTTCACGGCGGAACCGGAAGAGTGAGGACGGGGGGCAACTTTTCCTCCTGTCGGGTTGACAGGCTTCATGTCGGAATACCCCCCTCTGTCACTGCGTGACATCTCCCCCACAAGGGGGGAGAGCGGGGCTCTCCTTGAGACGCTAGCCTCAGAGTGCCGTCGGCGCTTTGTCAGGTTGCCTGCGGAACGCGGGCGATCACCTTGATCTCGAAATCGAAGCCGGCGAGCCAGTTCACGCCGATCGCGGTCCAGTTCGGATAGGGTGGGGCGGGGAAGACCTCTGCCTTGACCTTCATGATCGTCTCGAATTGGTTCTCGGGATCGGTGTGAAAGCTGGTGACATCGACCAGATCGGCAAAGCTGGCGCCCGCTGCGGCGAGGGTCGCTTCGAGATTGGCGAAAGCGCGGCGCACCTGGGTTTCGAAGTCCGGCTCGGGCGTGCCGTCCTCGCGGCTGCCGACCTGACCGGAGACGAAGAGGAGGTCACCGCTGCGGATGGCGGCGGAATAGCCGTGTTGTTCGTAAAGCGCATGGCGGTTTGCGGGGAAAACGGGTTCAGGCTTGGTCATGGTGGTCCTTTCGAGCATGCGGCATTGTTCCGCCCGGCTGACCGGGTCGGCAAAATGCCGCTTGGCTGTGGTGCATAGATTTCATATACGATGCGTATGTTGGTTTAGCCGTATACGCGCCGTATGTCAAATTCGCATACGGTGCGTATGCGAACTATGGAGGCTCTCTTGAAACGGACGCGGTCGGAAAGCATGGCGGAAAACCGCAGGAAGCTGATCGCGGCTGCGCGCAAGGCCTTTGCGGAGAAGGGCTATGCGGACGCGTCCATGGATGTGCTGACCGCCGAGGTCGGTCTGACGCGCGGCGCGCTTTACCACAATTTCGGCGACAAGCGCGGGCTCTTCGCCGCTGTGGTCGACGAGATCGACACGGAGATGGCCGAGCGCGCGAAGGCGCGGGGTGCAGCAGCCGGTGCGGGTTGGGATGCACTGCTCGCCGAGGGTGCGGCCTATATCGAGATGGCGCTCGATCCCGAGGTGCAGCGCATCGTGCTGCTCGACGGTCCGGCGGTGCTGGGCGATCCCTCGTTGTGGCCGAGCCAGAATTCCTGCCTGCAGGTGACCCGCGAGGCGATCCAAGGCCTGATGGGCGAGGGCGTGTTGAAGCCGGTGGATGCGGAAGCTGCGGCCCGGCTGATCAGCGGCGCAGCGCTCAATGCCGCCATGTGGATTGCGGCGAGTGCGGAGCCGGAGCGCGTGTTGCCGAAAGCGCAGGAGGCGTTCCGGGTGCTGGTCGAGGGACTGCTCGCCAAGGCGCCCGCATAAGCCGCCGCATTGAGGCGCAAACCAATTGCTTACCGCCACGCGCTAGTCTCGGCGCATGGTTCCGGATCCTCAGACCCTTCCAGAAGCGGCCACCTGGCACTATGTCGTCGCGCTCGTGGCTCTTGCCCTCCTGGGCGCGCTCGGCCACGTCGTGCGCGCGGTTTTCAATATCCTGCCGGATCGTCTGTCAGATCGGCCCATGATGGATCTCATCATGAGCGACGGCTACAGCTGGCACGATATGATCTTAAAGACGGAATACGACGAGGCCGGCTACTACCGTCTCGACAGTCTGCACAATCTGCGGCTTGCCGTTGGCTGGACCATGCTCAGCGGCTTTGTGGTCCTGATGGTCGGTCCTGACGTCTCGAAGCTGTGCGCTTACTTTATCGACAGCGCGATCGTCGCGCTCGTCGATCTCTTCTGGTACCGCGTCGAAACCTTCGAGTGGTGAGGCTTATCCTTCACTTGCCCTTCTTCGCCTTAACGCCCAGCGCTTCTGCCGTGATCCAGAAGACAGCGTCTTCTTCTTCCGTCGTCTCGACCCAGAGGAAGTCGAGGTCGGGGAATTCGGCTTCGAGGATGTCGCGGCCGCGGCCAATTTCGCAGAGCATGCCGCCGCCCGGGTTCAGGTGCTTCGGCGCTTCGGCGAGCAGCGTGCGCACGAGATCGAGGCCGTCTTCGCCACCGTCATGGGCCATGGCCGGTTCGGCGCGGTATTCGGCCGGGAATTCATCCATCGCCTCGTGATCGACATAGGGCGGGTTGGTGATGATGAGGTCGAACTTGCGGCCTGACAGCGGCCCAAAGAGATCGCCCTGATGCAGCGTCAACTGGTCTTCGAGGCCGTAGGCCTGGCGGTTCTTTTCGGCGACTTCGAGCGCATCGGCGGAAAGATCGACGGCATCGACGGATGCCAGCGGGAAGAACTTTGCAGCCAGGATCGCGAGGCAGCCGGAGCCGGTGCAGATGTCCACGACGCTTTCGACCGCGAAGGGATCGGGCAGGAAGGTCGAGCCGAACTCGCCGCCATATTCATTGAACAGTATCTCGCCGATATGCGAGCGCGGCACGATCACGCGCTCGTCGACGAAGAAGCGCATGCCCTGGATATAGGAGCGGCCGGTGAGATAGGCCGAGGGCTTGCGGGTCGCGACGCGCGTTTCGATGCGCTCAGCGAGCAGATGACGCTCTGACGGCAGCAGCTTGGCGTCGAGGAACGGGTCGAGCGTGTCGATCGGCAGGTCGAGGCTGTCGAGCACGAGGAAGGCTGCGTCGTCGACGGCGTTATGGGTGCCGTGGCCGTAGCTCAGTTCTGCGGCATTGAAGCGGGAGATGGCGTAACGCCAGTAGTCGCGCAGGGTGACGAGGTCGGTGGTGATATCGTGGCTCATGGTCGTCTTCCGGTCGTTTGCGCGGGATCGGTTTGCGGGCAGGGGAGTTGCTGCCTCGGCGGTGTCAGTCGCCCTTGGGGCCGAACATCTTTTTCAGCATCTCGGCCATGGGGCCGGTCTCTGGAAGCTTCTTCGGCTGGTTGAAGTTGCGGGCCTGGCGGATGTGTGATTGGCCTGATGGAGCGGCCTTTTGTGCCTTGGCGGGCTTTTCGTCCTCGGCCTTCGCCCCGGTCGCCAGGGCCAGCTTGTTCATCAGCTGCGAATCCTCTCCGCGCACCAGCATGTCGGCATTGTCGGCCAAGGCCTCGAGCAGCGGATCCAGCCATTCGGCGTCTGACTTGGCAAAATCGCCGAGCACATGGTTGTGCACCTTGGACTTGTCGCCGGGATGGCCGATGCCGAGGCGGAGCCGCCGGTAGTTGAGGCCGCAATGGGCGTCCAGTGACTTGATGCCGTTGTGGCCGCCGTGACCGCCACCGGCCTTGATGCGGGCCTTGCCGGGCATCAGGTCCAGTTCGTCATAGATGGCGACGATGTCCTCAGGGCCGAGCTTGTAGAAACGCATGGCCTCGCCGACGCTTTCGCCCGAGAGGTTCATGAAGGTCTGCGGCTTGATCAGCATGACCTTCTCGCCGGCCAGCGTACCTTCCGAGATCTCGCCCTTGAACTTCTTCGCCCAAGGCGAGAAAGCGTGGCGGCGCTGGATCGCGTCGACGGCCATGAAGCCGATATTGTGCCGGTTCTTCTGATATTGCGCACCGGGATTGCCGAGGCCGGCCAGGATGATCATTGCCCGAGATCCGTCTTGAGGTTCTTTGCCTTTCCCCACAGGGAAACGGCCCGAATGTCAAGACGGATGTCGGATCGTCACGGATTGGCGGCGACGAGACCGAAGTTCGAGTAGCGCAGATTGTAAGTCTCGAAGATCTCGGCCTGCGTGCCGTTCTCGATCAGCTTGTCGAGCGCGCCCTGCATGCGGGCGAGGAGTTCTTCCGGGAAATCGGCATTGCAGGCGATGGCGAATTTCTGCTCGGAGAAGACGAATTGCGCTTCGAGTTCCTCGCCCTTTTCCTGCAGCTCGATATAGTGCTGCTCGGAAATCGGCATCAGGTCGATGCGCTTGCTCTGCAGCTTCTTCAGCGTCAGCTTCAGGTCGGTCGCGAGATCGATCTTGGGGAAGCCCTCGTTCTCCAGCAGCGTCTGGGTGTAGTCATTGCGCTGCGTGCCGACGATGTGGTTCCTGGCTTCCTCGATATTGGCAACCTTGATGCCCGATCCCTTGTGGGCAACCATGAAGTTGCGGCCGACGGCCACGGGCTCGACCCATTTGAACTTCTTGTCGCGTTCCGGAATATGGGCGGTGGTGAAGACGCAGTGCATCTTCTCGGTTTCCGCCAGCGCGATGGCGCGCGCCCAAGGCATCATCTCGATGGTGTAGGGCACCTTGATGTCCTCCATCATCAGGAGAACCTGGTCATACCCAGCGCCGCGGATCTCGGATCCGACGCGGAAGTTATAGGGCGGATAGTCTTCCGTGGTGAAATGGACGATGTCTGCGGCGGCGACCGGGGCCGCCGCAAGTGAAAGCATGATGCCTAAAACTTTCATTGCGGTTCCCTCTTACAGTTGCTGTCAGCCGGCTGAGACCTTCGGCAGGCGGGCCGGCTGGCTGGTGGATTGCTCGATCAGTGCGGAAAGCGCCTGCGGATGGGCGAAGTGGTAGCCCTGGCCATAATCGACGCCGAACTCTTCCAGGATGCGCCGCTGTTCCTCGGTCTCGATGCCCTCGGCGACCACGGTGCATTCCATCTTGTGGGAAATCGCGGTGATGCCTTCGACTAGCATGCGGCTCTTGTGGCGCAATTCCGGCTCGTCGGCGGTCAGCGAGCGGATGAAGGACTGATCGATCTTGACGATGTCGACGGGGAAGCGGTTGAGGTAGCTCAGGGACGAATACCCGGTGCCGAAGTCGTCGAGGGCGAGGCGATAACCATAGCGGTTGAACTCGTCGAGGATCGTGCGGATCTGCGGGTTGTCGTGCAGCAGGGTCGCTTCGGTGATTTCGATGACGATGCGCTGCGGAGCGATGTCGAAATGCGCGCTCAGTGCGGCAAGCCGGACCGGCAGAGACGGATCGAACTGCAGCGGCGAGAAGTTGATGGCGAGATAGGCGTCGTGGTTGCCGGTGATGGCGCTGAGGCGGGCGAGATTGGCGAGCGCCTTTTCCAAGACCTGGCCGCCCAGCCGGCTGATCGCACCGGTCTCTTCGGCGACGCAGATGAGTTCGGCCGGAGGGATGATGCCGCGCTCCGGATGCACAAGGCGCATCAGGGCCTCATAGCCGACGGTGCGGCCGCTCTCGACCTCCACGATCGGCTGGAAGAAGGCATCGAACCAGTCTTCCGACAGGCCTTCCTCGATGTCGTGCTCGATCTCGGCGCGGCGGCGGGTGTGATCCTGGATCTCGGAGTTGTAGAGGGCCGCGCCGTTCTTGCCGTCGCGCTTCTTGCTGTACATTGCCATGTCCGACTTCTGCAGAAGTTCGGCGGCATTGGCGGCGTGATTGGGGTAGAGCGCGATGCCGATGCTGGCGCTGAGGCGGACTGTCGAGCCTTCGATGTTCATCGGATCGACGAAGATATCGCAAAGCGCGCGGCTGAGGTCGCTCGCGACCGGCTCGATGGCCGGGCCGCGGAGCAGGACGGCAAACTCGTCACCGCCCAGACGCGCGGCTATTGCGCCGCGGGGGAGGCGGTCGTTCATGCTCTCGACGAAGCGGCAGAGAACGAGGTCGCCGGCCTGGTGGCCGAGATTGTCGTTGATCCATTTGAAGCGGTCGAGGTCGACGAAAATGCAGGCGAGTTCTTCGCCGGCGGCGTCGGTTGCTGCGATCTCGCTGTCGAGAGCGGTTTCGAAGCCCTGGCGGTTTCGCAGACCGGTCAGGTGGTCGGTGATCGCCTGGCGGTGATTTCGCTCTTCCGACTGCTTCAGCGCGGTCACGTCGGTCATGACGGAGAGGGAGAGGTCTTCCTTGGCGCCCTCGATCTTCCGGCTTGCTTCGGCGATCAGCACATCCATGACCGTGCCATCGGCACAGACGAACTGGGTCGTGGCTTCCAGAACGTCGGCGATCGAGCGGGTCTTCTTGCGCTCCTGATAGGCGGCGCGGGCTTCTTGCGGCACGAGTTCGACGAACCGGCGGCCGACGACCTGGTGGCGCTGATAGCCGGTGGCGAGCAGCCAGTAGTCGCTGACGCTGGTGATGCGGTCTTCCTCGTCGAGCGAGAACAGCATGGCCGGCGTCGTGTTGTAGATGTCCGTCGAGCGGCGATGGGCGAGGCGCAGCTCACCTTCTTCCTGCTCGAGCTTGATCTGCATGGCGTTGAAGCTGCGGGCCAGACGGCCGATCTCGTCGTTCGACTGCCAGTCCACATGGTGGCGGGAGCCGAGCCGGCGGGTGGCTTCAATGGCGGCGGTCAGCTTCAGCAGCGGCTTCATGACCATCAGGCGGTTGCCGACGACGGCCGCGCCGACAACGCCGACGACCGCCAGCATGAAGATGCCGATCAGCATCACCTCGGCCTGGCGCAGCGAGGAGAAGATGTCGATCCGGCTATAGTAGATGGTGATGGTGCCGACGAGCTTCGGGCCTTCGACCGCGCGGTAGAAGATCTCGCGCGTGATCGATTCCAGGCCGTTCTTCGGCCATTTGGGTAGCGCTGGCATGGAGACCGAGATGCCGCCGGAGACGTCCCTGACGTTCACGCGGCTGACGGGCCCATTGGAGACGATCGTTGCGGTGATCTGTTCGACGCTTTCCTGGTCGAAGTCCCAAAGCGGCTTGGCAAGCGCCTGCGCATTGGCGGCGAGCAGGATGTCGAGGTTCTGCTGCAGTTCGTTTGCGGCGCGTTCCGTCGCCAGCGACAGGAAAAGCGCGAAGAGCGGCACGACCAGAATGAAGATCGTGATCCCTACGATGGCGAGGAATCGGCTCTCGACCGAACGTGTCATCAGCGAACCGCCAGATGCGGCGCGGGATGATGCAACATAACCCTCAAAGCTCCCCTCACGCAATAATTGAGAGACGGAGGCTTTCACGAAATACTTTAAATCTGACTAAAGAGAAATAGTCGGATTCCAGAGTCTGCGAGCAGTGATTGTATTAAAAAAGCCCACCCCGCGAAGGGTGGGCTCGTCGATCATGTAGATCAGAAAGATCAGGCTTCTGCCGAACCTTCTTCTTCTTCTTCCGTGACGCCAGCGGCCGGAGCAACGATCGTTGCAATCGTGAAGTCGCGGTCAGCGATAACAGGGGTCACGCCCTTCGGCAGCTTGACGGCCGAGATGTGGATCGCGTCGCCGACCTTGAGGCCAGCGAGGTCAACCGTGATGGCTTCCGGGATGTCCGATGCCGGGCAGTGCAGTTCAACTTCGTGGCGAACGATGTTGAGAACGCCGCCGGTCTTGATGCCGGACTTCTCTTCGTTGATGAAGTGAACCGGAACCTGAACCGATACCTGGCTGTTGGCCGAGACGCGCAGGAAGTCGACATGCATCGTGAAGTCACGAACGCGGTCGAGCTGGTAGTCCTTCGGCAGAACGCGGATCTTCTCGCCATCGAGATCGATGATGGCAACGGTGGTCATGAAACCGCCGGAGTGGATGCGCTTGGTGATCTCGTTCGTGTTGATCGAGATCGAAATCGGGGCCTGCTTGTCACCATAGATGACAGCCGGGATGAAACCGTTGCGGCGAAGTTCGCGGGAGGACCCCTTACCTACCCGTTCGCGTGCTACGGCCTTGAGCTCGTAAGAAGCGTGGCTCATGGCTTTACCTTTCAAGTTACTGGAGAGCCCTGGCGACGCATTTTGGTCATACCAGAACGGGAGACCGTTGCCGGTCCCATCCACATTGCCTCCAAGGGTGTCTGTGTGGATCGCGCGCCTATAGACCAGATGATGCGCAATAGCAAGGTAATCCCGGGCATTGCCGCGGATTACGCGTTTGTGATCAGCCAGAAGGCAATAAGGGCTTCGATGTCGATTTGCTAACCATTTCGGTTGAGCAGTTCGAAATTGACGGGTGTTAAATGAGTCCGGTCTTAATCACCTGGTCCGATTTCCATGCTCGAAGTTCTCACCTGCATCGCTGTCGAACACGATCCCTTGTCCCTGATCGCTGCCGTCTCCGTCTGCCTTTTCGGATCGCTTCTGACGATGCGGCTCTTCGGTCGGGTGCGCAACACACGCGGCGTAACGCGCGCGAGCTGGATTTCGTTGACGAGTGTGATCGGCGGCGCCGGGATCTGGACGACCCATTTCGTCGCCATGATGGGGTATGAGGCCGATGTTCTGGCCGGTTACGAACCGACGGCGACCTTGACCTCGCTCGTGCTCGCCATTGCCATCACCGGCATCGGCTTTGCCATTGCCGCAGCAACCCAGCGCAGCCTGCTGATCGAGGCGGGTGGTGCGCTCGTCGGCGGTGGGATCGCCGCGATGCATTATGTCGGCATGTCCGGCTATCAGGTCCAGGGCCATCTCGAGTGGAACCAAACCTATGTCGTTGCTTCGCTGATTGCCGGTGCCGTGTTTGGCGCGCTCGCCACCAGCCGCGTTGCCCGACCGGTCACCCGCTTTTGCCGGTATGGCGGTGGCGTGGCGCTGGTGCTGGCGATCGCATCGACACATTTCATTGGCATGACGGCCGTCACGGTCGTGCCGGATGCCTCGGCGGCTTTGCCTGCCAACATGCTGCCGGAAAGCGTTCTGACCGTCGTGCTGATGCTGGTGACGGTTCTGATCCTTTCGATCGGATCCATGACCTATGTGATCGACCGCCAGTCCAGCAAATCCGCCGTCGAACGGTATCGCCAGCTGTCCTTGCATGACGCGCTGACCGGGCTTCCGAACCGCAGCGCCTTCGTCGAGCGGCTCGGCCACATGATGGAGGCGCCGGCGGCGAGGGCGGATCGGATCTACATCCTGTCCTTCGACCTCGACCGTTTCAAGGAAATCAACGACGTACACGGCCATGCGGCCGGCGACCACGTGCTGCGGATCGCAGCCGAGCGTCTGGGTCGCCGCCTTCGCGATGGCGAGTTCGTGGCGCGCATCGGTGGAGACGAGTTCATCGCGGTGACCTCGCGCCTCTTCACCCATGCCGAGGCGGAGCAGATGGCTGCGCGCATCATCCGCGATCTCTGCGAGCCGATCGGCTGGGAGGATATGACGCTTGCCATCGGCACCAGCATCGGCATCTCGGTCTTCCCTGACAATGCCGAGACGATCGACGACCTGCTTGCCCAGGCCGATACCGCCATGTATCGCGCCAAGTCGATCGGCTCCAACCAGATCTGTTTCTACGACAAGTCGATGGATCAGGCCGCGCGCGAACGCAGTGCGCTCGCCATGGACATGCGCGCCGGGCTCGAGCGCGGCGAGTTCATGCTTTACTTCCAGCAGCAGAACAACACACAGACCGGTGAAGTCGTCGGTTTCGAGGTTCTCCTGCGCTGGCTGCATCCCAAGCGTGGGCTGGTGTCGCCGGTCGAGTTCATTCCGATCGCGGAGCGCACCGGTTTCATCATGGAGCTCGGGGACTGGGTCCTGCGTAGGTCGTGTCAGGAGGCGGTGAAGTGGGGCAATCCTCTGCGCATCGCCGTCAATGTCGCCCCCAAGCAGCTCGCCAACGCCAATTTTCCGCAGCATGTGCGGGACATCCTGAAGGAAACCGGTCTCGCGCCGGAGCGACTCGAGCTTGAGATCACCGAATCCGGCATCATCGCCGACCAGCAGAATGCACTGTCGATCATCCGGCAGCTGAAGGCGATCGGCGTGAAGATCGCGATGGACGATTACGGTACCGGCTATTCGTCGCTCTCGACTCTGCAGCTTTTCCCGTTCGACAAGATCAAGATCGATCGCGGCTTCATCGACAGCGTGGTGGAAAACCGACAGTCGGCGGCCATCGTCCGCTCGACCCTCATTCTTGCCCAGAGCCTGAATATTCCGGTTCTCGCCGAGGGTGTGGAGAATGCTGAACACCTGCGTTTCCTGCAGGATGAGGGCTGCGAGCAGGTGCAGGGCTATCTCTACGGCAAGCCGCAGCCGCTTTCCGAACTCCAGGCGATCGTCAATCCGCCGGCTTCACAGGAACAGCCAGCGCCAGAGGCTGGAGAGACCGGCAAGGGCAGTCTCGCAGCCTGATCTCCATTTCATGCGCGCGACTGTCGCAGAATTGCGCCAGTTTCCGGCGTGGAGCGTGAAGCGGTCATCTGCCGCAATGATGAGCGATTGCCTCTTCAGGCGGAAGGCGCATACTGTCGCCCGTGCTTTGGGAGGAGCCGATGCGCCAGGAAATCCGTCATTCCGATCTCGTCTACTCGACGGCGCAGAAAGCGTCGGCGGCCGTGACCTCGCCGGTGGCGGCGTCCTGGAGCCGTTGTCTCAACCTCTATCGTCTGCAGCCGGAAGAGGCGCGCAAGCCGATCCATGTCGACGAAGTGACCTTTCGCGAGGCACGCGAGCGCATGGAGCGCTTGATCGGCAGCTCGACCGACGAAGTGGATCGGCTCTATCAGATGGTCGGTCGCTCCGGTTGCTGCATCATCCTTGCAGACCAGAACGGGATCGTGGTCGACCGGCGTGGTGCGCCGGGCGATGATGTCGAGTTTCGGTCTCTCGGGCTCTGGGAGCAGACGCTGTGGAGCGAGGCGAGCGTCGGCACCAATGGCATCGGCACGGCGCTGGCCGACGAGCGGGCCGTTGTCATTCATCGCGACCAGCATTTCATGAGCGCCAATATCGGTCTCTCCTGCGCGACGGCACCGATCCGGGACCATCTCGGTCGGGTGACGGCCGCGCTCGACGTCTCCACCTGCCGCGACGACGTCTCGGATCTGACGCTTGCGGTTCTGTCCCAGGCGGTGCGGGATGCTGCGGCGCGCGTGGAAAGCAATCTTTTCCGCCAGGCCTTTGCCGGCGCCCGCATCGTCATGGTGCCACAGGCAAATTCGATGTCGGCCTTGATCGCCGTCGATGGCGACGATCTCATCCTGGGCGCCACGAAAGCCGCGCGCATCGCACTCAAGCTCGATGACGGCCTGATTGCACAAGGCCTGCCGGCCGCGGATGCGCTGAAGGAAACACGCGGTGAGGCGATCAGCGATCTCGACGATGCCGAGCGGGCCGCTCTGCGCCGTGTCCTGTCGCGGGCGAATGGCAATGTCTCGCAGGCCGCCCAGATGCTCGGCATCAGCCGGGCCACGCTGCACCGGAAGATGAAGCGCTTCCAGCTCCACTGACTGCGCGTTATGTGTCGCATTCCTGAAACACTGTGCGCTGCAGCACTGTTTTGCGACACTGTTCCTTGCACCGGATCGCGGCAATCCTCCTGCCATCGGGACCCGAGGAGGGGTCCCTTTACAGGGAGGATGACAGATGAACATTCAGGTGCAGACGATTGCGGCTTCGCCGTTCAAGCTGAAATACGGCAACTTCATCGGCGGTGAATTCCGTGAGCCGGTAAACGGCCGCTACTTTGAGAACACGACGCCGGTCACCGGCGGCAAGCTCTGCGACATCGCCCGTTCGGACGAGGCCGACGTCAATCTGGCGCTCGATGCCGCACACGCCGCCAAGGACAAATGGGGCCGCACCTCGACGACCGAGCGCGCCAACATCCTCAACAAGATCGCCGACCGCATGGAGGCCAATCTGGAGCTTCTGGCGCGCGCCGAAACCTGGGACAACGGCAAGCCGCTGCGCGAGACCATGGCTGCCGACATTCCCCTTGCCATCGACCACTTCCGTTATTTTGCCGCCTGCGTCCGTTCTCAGGAAGGCACGATCGGTGAAGTCGATCATGACACCATCGCCTATCACTTCCATGAGCCGCTCGGCGTCGTCGGCCAGATCATTCCCTGGAACTTCCCGATCCTGATGGCCGCCTGGAAAGTGGCCCCGGCGCTGGCTGCCGGGAACTGCGTGGTGCTGAAGCCTGCCGAGCAGACGCCGGCCTCGATCCTGGTGCTGGTGGAGCTGATCGCCGATCTCCTGCCGCCGGGCGTCTTGAATGTCGTCAACGGTTTTGGCCTCGAAGCCGGCAAGCCCCTTGCGACCAGCCAGCGTGTTGCCAAGATCGCCTTCACCGGCGAAACCTCGACCGGCCGTCTGATCATGCAGTATGCCAGCCAGAACCTTATCCCGGTGACGCTGGAGCTCGGTGGCAAGTCGCCGAACATCTTCTTCGAAGACGTGATGCGCGAGGACGACGACTATCTCGACAAGGCGCTCGAAGGTTTCGCGATGTTCGCGCTCAATCAGGGCGAGGTCTGCACCTGCCCAAGCCGTGCGCTGGTGCATGAGAAGATCTATGACCGCTTCATGGAAAAGGCGGTCAAGCGCGTCGAGGCCGTCATCCAGGGCGACCCGCTGGCCATGTCGACGATGATCGGCGCGCAGGCCTCTTCCGAGCAGCTCGAAAAGATCCTGTCCTATATCGATATCGGCAAGCAGGAAGGCGCCGAAGTGCTGACCGGCGGCTATCGCAACGAATTGCCGGGCGAGCTTTCGGGCGGCTACTATGTCAAGCCGACGGTCTTCCGCGGGCACAACAAGATGCGCATCTTCCAGGAAGAGATCTTCGGACCTGTCGTTTCGGTCACGACCTTCAAGGACGAGGCAGAGGCGCTCGAAATCGCCAACGATACGCTCTACGGCCTCGGTGCCGGCGTGTGGAGCCGCGATGCCAACACCTGCTACCACTTCGGCCGCAACATCCAGGCCGGTCGCGTTTGGACCAACTGCTACCACGCCTATCCGGCCCATGCGGCCTTCGGCGGCTACAAGCAGTCGGGCATCGGTCGCGAGACCCACAAGATGATGCTCGATCACTACCAGCAGACGAAGAACATGCTGGTCTCCTACAGCCCGAAGGCTTTGGGTTTCTTCTGAGGCTCCACACCTCCCCTTGAGGGGGGAGGTCGCAGCGAAGCTGCGGGTGGGGGTGATGGTTCGGTATCCATGGGTCACCCCACCCCGGCACTGCGTGCCGACCCTCCCCCTCAAGGGGAGGGTCTAACCGTTGCACCCCGCTCGGAAGGAACTACCGTGACCAACAGCCCCACCCCAGACCAGCCCCGTGTCATCGCAACGGATGCCGCGCTCGCATTCCTCGCCGAGATTCGCGAGGATCACCCCGACATCCTCTTTCACCAATCCGGCGGTTGCTGTGACGGGTCGACGCCGATGTGTTATCCGGCTAGCGAATATCGGGTCGGGGAGACGGATGTGAAGCTTGGCGAGATCGGCGGCGTGCCGTTCTATATCAGCGGCAGCCAGTATGCCGTCTGGGCGCATACGCAGCTGATCATCGATGTCGTGCCGGGCAGGGGCGGGATGTTCTCCCTCGACAACGGTCGGGAACGCCGTTTTCTTACACGGTCGCGGCTGTTCGACGGCGGCGAGGCCTGTCCGCTGCCTCTGGCTCGCGGATAAGCTCGTCCGTCAGCAGAGCCCGACGGCCTCGCAGGCGGCGTCGACCACGGCGAGCTTGACTGCCTGCGTCGTATGATACTCGTGCAGGAAGGCGCGCGAGACCCAGAGGGTGGAGCGCCCGCGACTGCCTTCCCAGCCGACACTGCCGATCGCTTCGGCTTCGCGCAGCTTGCGGGTCAGATGGGTTCTCGACAGGCGGAAGGTCTCGGCCAGTTCCGGAACGGAGCGCACGCGCGTCGGGACACGCTCCAGCTCGGCATCGGCCTGCTCTATGCCCAGCATCATCCAGTCCATCACGATCCCCCCATTGTTCAGCCAGGTGAAGAGGGACCAGGTCTGGGTCGGCGTGCGCAAGGGAGACGAGGACATGGCCCGCGTGGCGATCTGCGGATGAAGGCGGGCGAGGTAACGGTCGTCGGTCTCTAGCAGTTCGCTCCGCCTGCCGCCATCCAGCCGGTCTAGCGTTGCAAGATGAATGAGGACCCAGCGACGCGTGGCGGCGATGGTTTGCGGGGCGGGCACGAACGGGCGATTGCGCCGGTCTGAAGTCTGGCCGTTCAAGGCGATCCCATAGACCAGCATTTCCTTGATGAAGGCGTCGGCGGTGTTGACCGAGGATATATCGAGGGTCTTCACCTGCTCGAGATAACGGGCCATCAGGATGACGGGGTCGGGGTTGCCGCGCGCGACTTCGCTGAAATAGAGGCCCATGGCCAGATGGCCGAGCAGCCAGCGCTGCTGGGTGCCGAAAACGGCAGCAAGGCGAGGGGTTTCTTCATTGACTTGCAGCAGAGCTCGCGACTGGTCCCTGATCGCCTCGTGCAAATCCGGGTTGGCAAGCAGCTTTTCGACCGAGAGTGACATCATATCACGCAAGAAGGGGTGTAGTCTTCGCGCCCGTCCCGAAGGGGAACAGTGCGCCGGAAGCTGTATGCAAAGCGTAGACGCAGCGCAAGTGGCTGTGACACCGCTGACACTGCATTCTATTCTACAGGGTTAACCCGCAAATCTTGGGTCAGATCAGTCGAAGAGGCTGGAGACCGACTCTTCCTGGCTGGTGCGGTTGATGGCTTCGCCAAGCAGCGTCGCGGTCGAGAGCACACGGATGTTCGGGGCCGACAGGACGGCCGTGGTCGGCTGGATCGAGTCGGTGATCACGAGTTCGCGCAGCTTCGAAGAGGCGACGCGCGTGACGGCGCCGCCGGAGAGAACGCCATGCGTGATGTAAGCGGTGACACTGGTGGCACCGTTCTTCAACAGCGCTTCGGCTGCATTGCAGAGCGTGCCGCCGGAATCGACGATGTCGTCGATCAGGATACAGTCCTTGCCGGTGACGTCACCGATGACGTTCATGACTTCGGACTCACCTGGGCGATCACGACGCTTGTCGACGATCGCGAGCAGACAGTCGAGGCGCTTGGCAAGCGAGCGGGCGCGGACAACGCCGCCGACATCCGGCGAGACGACCATGACATTGTTGGTGTCATACTTGTCCTTGATGTCGCGCGCGAGAAGCGGCACGGCATAGAGGTTGTCGGTCGGGATATCGAAGAAACCCTGGATCTGGCCGGCATGCAGGTCGAGCGTCAGAACGCGGTCGGCACCGGCTTCGGTGATCAGATTGGCGACGAGCTTGGCCGAGATCGGCGTGCGCGGACCGGGTTTGCGGTCCTGGCGGGCATAGCCGAAATAGGGAAGGACGGCCGTGATGCGGCGTGCCGAGGATCGACGGAAGGCGTCGATCATGATCAGCAGTTCCATTAGGTGGTCGTTTGTCGGGAAGGACGTCGACTGAACGACGAAGACGTCTTCACCACGCACATTTTCCTGGATCTCTACGAAGATTTCCTGGTCTGCGAAACGGCGGACGCTGGCCTTGCCGAGTGGTACATTGAGATAGGAGCAGATCGCTTCGGCCAGTTGCCGGTTCGAATTACCTGCGAAAACCTTCATCTTGGCCCGCCTGTTACCATGCTGAGATGCGCGCTTTTTAGCGCCCTTCGACTTGAATGCAAGAGGTTTGGACGGTCAGGCCCATATTTTCGGTTGATGCGCCAAATCGGGCGCAGGATTTGCAGTTTGCGTGGCCGATTTGCGTCGGGCCTCAGCCTGCGCGGCTGTTTCGCCATGAGACATATTCGGCCATGCTCTTGGTTGCGATCTGTTGCATGACAGAGGCCGGAACACCGGCCCAGGGGTCCTGCGCGCCGGACGGGACAATCTCCTGACCCTGGATGCGATGCAGGCGTCCGCCGCTGCCGTCCAGGATATCCCAGACATAGGTGATCGTGACATTGCCGCCGTCGGAGAAGGCCGAGAAATAACCCTTCAGGATGTGTTCGCTCGAGGCGTCGCTTGCGCTTTTGATGGTCAGCCCGCGGGCGCGGGCTTCAGCGCCGAGCTGACGCGAGAGCGGTGTGACGGCCTGGACTGGGGCGCCGATGATCGGCAGGAAGCGGATGCTGCCCGTCGCCTGTGCCGCAGGTGGCAGCGAGGCCTGTTGCGCTGGCTGGGCGGCTTGCGACGGCTGGCTAGGTGCTGCCTGCTGCTGCGGGGCACTGGGGAACGCCTGGGAGACCTGACCCTCCAGAGGGGCGGATGCCACCGGGTTGCGACCGCCTTGGGCCAGAGCGGCTGCCTGGGCCTCAAGCGAGTTCTGCGGTCCGCGGACCGGCTCGGCGTAGCCGGGCTGGCTGAGCGGTGCGCTCTGGACCGGCTGGGTGCCTGCTGCCGGTGCAGCCAGTTCCTGGGTGTAGGCGGGTGGCAGGCTGCCGTTGCCGACGTCCGCGGGCGGCGTCAGCACATCCGTGCTGTTGCAGCCGGCCAGAAGGATGAGCACACCGATCGCGGCGGCCAGTCTCGTTGGCATTGTCCGGGAACATGTCACCGCGGCGGGTCCCTCCCAATCACTTCCGTCACAATTAATGTGACTAGCATCCTCTGCCTGTCAATTCCCTGAACGAACAGGCAAAACCGCGTGATTGCCGCGGCCGTGCCCCAGTTTGCGCACTTACGCGCTGATCAGATCCAGCGGATGCCGTGACAGGGCGCGCGGTGCCGTCTCCGTCGTGAGATAGGTATGGCCAACGGTCATCGCCGTTTCCCGATCGCTGTCCATGATGATCATGTGGACGAACAGCGTCATGTCGGCGGCAATTTCCTGCGGGTTGCCGGCATGGAACATCTGGTGCTCCATCCATGAGGGCGCAAAGCGTGCGCCAACCGAGTAACCGCAGGTGTTGAAGCGCTGGCGGGTCAGGCCGCGATCGTCCATCACCTTGGCATGCGCATCGAAGACTTCGCCGAAGGTGTGGCCCGGACGAAGCACATGTTCGATGGCGCGCATGCCTTCAAGCGCTGCCGCATAGAGTTCGCGATGCCGCGAGGTTGGCTCGCCGATGAGAACGGTGCGCAACATCGGCGCGTGGTAGTGGCTGGAGACACCGGCCCATTCCAGCGTCAGCTGATCGGTCTCTGACAGGCGGCGTCGGCCGGACTTGTAGCGGCAGAGCAGCGCATCCGCAGCCGAGCCGATGACAAAAGGATTGGCCGGATAATCGCCGCCGCCGGCAAGCACGGCCGATTGCATCGCCGCCAGGATTTCAGCCTCGTCGGCATCTGCGCGGATGAGGGGCAAAGCTGCATCGAAGGCGAGGTCTGCGAGTTCTGCAGCTTCCGTGACCTTCGCGATTTCCGCGGCCGATTTGACGAGGCGCAGATTGCTGACGATGTAGGACGCGTCGACCGTTTCGCAGAAATTGTTGAGTTGGTTGTCGACAAGGCGCGCGGCACGACCGGTCAGGCCATGAGTGTCGTATTCGACACCGACGCGCATGCCGAGCAGGTCGAGATCGCTGAGCAGATTGCGCAGATCGACGGCCGGGTCGGCATTCATCCGGTCGACCCAGACGACGATGTTGTCGATCGTCGAGGTCTGCTTGGCCTGACGGAGGTCGGGCGTGCGCGTCAGAAGCGTCATCGTTCCATCGGCCTTGACGACCAGCGTCTGGAAGAAGCAGTAGCCGAACGTGTCGTAGCCGGTGAGCCAATACATGCTTTCCTGAGCGAAGAGCAGCAGGGCATCGAGCTTTTCCTCGGCCATGCGCGCCATCAGGCGGGCACGGCGGGCGGAAAACTCGCTTTCTGAAAAGTGCAGGGCCATCTCAGTCCTCCTTGATCGCAATCGCCGAAATCTGCCGCCCGTAATCGGGTTCACCCGCATGGGTGGTTCGGCGGTAGGAAAAGAACGCTTCAGGCGCGGCATAGGTGCAAAGGCCAATGCTGTCTGCCTTCACCCCAGCTTCGGACAGCCGCATGACGGTCAGGCCCGGAAGGTCGAACATGGCGTGACCGGGCTTGGCGGACGGGGTGAAGAAGGCCTCATACCTCTTGTCGGCGGCAAGGAAGCGGTCGACGAATTCCGGACCGACCTCGTAATTGGCCTGCGAGATCGACGGGCCAAGCGTCGCGTGGATGCGGTTGCGATCTGCGCCCAGCGCGACCATGGCATCAATGGTGTTTTCGAGAACGCCGCCGAGTGCACCCTTCCAGCCGGCATGGGCTGCGCCAACGACACGGTTGTGCGGGTCGGCAAACAGGATCGGGCCGCAATCGGCCGTCAGGACGCCGAGGATGACGCCCGGGCTGGCCGTGACCTGAGCATCGGCCTGCGGGCGGCTGCCGTCATAGTCTGCGCCGACTACGACGACGTCGGGTGAGTGGATCTGGTGCGCCGTTGCAAGCCGGTCGAGCGGCTGGCCGAACCAGGCGCTGACACGGCGGCGGTTTTCGCGCACCTTCTCCGGGTCGTCATTGGAGCCGAGGCCGACATTCAGTCCGCGATAGATGCCCTCGGACACGCCGCCGTCCCTGGTAAAAAAGCCGTGGCGGATGCCGGCTGCACCCATGTCGTCCAGGCTTGCGGCCGTGACAGGGCGCGGTTGATCGGCTGTGCTCATGATTGTCTCTCCTGAGCCTGGCATTGCAAGGATGTGGCGGTGTTCCTGAGAAGCTTTTGAATTCAATCGGCTTTCTTCGATTTTGAGCCGTTCGGTTCTGGCGCGATCGTGCAGATCGCACCCCATCCTGTCAATGCTTGGACTTGAAAGGCAGCAATTGCACGGCGGGCGAGGAGACTGCCATGACCTTGAACAGTTCGCCCATGTAGCCACGTCCGGACCCTGCGAGGCGGTGTACGGCCTCGATGATCTCGCCTTGTGTCTTCTCGTCCTTGTCCCGGCCGAGGGACGCGGCGCGCTGCTCGATGCCGAGGCCGACAAGGAAGTCACCCTGATGCATGCAGCCGTTCAGATGCACGCCGGCAGCAACGGCTGTCCGGGCGAGGTTTTCGAAGTCGACATGGCTGGTGAGATCGGCAAGACCCGGATGGGCAAGGGGCGGATCATATTCATGGGCACGCACGGCTTGCAGCGTGTCGCCGAAGTTGCTGACCATGTGCCCGTAGTCGATGATCAGCGCCGTGCCGTGGCTTGCGATCAGGCGCTCGCAGATGGTCACCATCACCGACTGGCGGGCAGGGGCCACTTCAAAGATTTCGCCATCGGCGGGCGTGCTCAGACCCTGCGGCAGCATGGAGGGATCGAGGGTCGCCACACCGAGGGTGAAGCAGAGCTCGTCCTGATCATCAAGCCCGACCATGCGCTCGCGGAACCCGTTCGGCGTCTTGACGAACTGGCGGATCGGAATGGCATCGAAGAGTTCATTGGCGGCAAGCAGGGTGAAGCCTTGCGGCACGCCATCGAAGCTTTCGTGCCAGGAGACCTTGTCGCCATGGGCCGAAAGGGTCTCCATCTGGGTGAGCTTCAGAAGCGCGCTTGTCTCGACGAGATGGACCGTTGCGGTTTCATAGAGCTCCGGTGCCGCGCGCGAGATCACTCTCAGCATGTCGGACATCATGGTGCCGCGGCCGGGGCCGATTTCGACGAGGCGCACATCCCGCGGTTCGCCATGGCGCTGCCATGTGTTGATCATGAAGACGCCGAGCATTTCGCCGAAGAGCTGGCTGACTTCCGGTGCCGTGACGAAATCGCCGGCGCGCCCGAAGGGATGGCGGGTGCGGTAGTAGCCATGTTCGGGATCTGCGAGGCAGAGGGCGAAATAATCGGTGACGCTGATCGGGCCGTTGGCTGAAATCAGCGACTTGATCTTTTCGGCGAGCGGTGTGGCCATCGGCGCTCCTCAGCCTTGTGTCGCGGGGGCCGCGCGCCCCGATCGCACGAAAATCCAAATGCCGATCAGGACCATGGGCAGAGACAGCACCATGCCCATGGTCAGCCAGCCGCCGTAGAGATAGCCGATCTGCACGTCCGGCTCGCGGAAGAACTCGACGAAGATGCGGGCGGCGGCATAGCCGGCGACAAAGATGCCGGTGATCCTGCCGGGTGCGCGCAGGGCGCCGAAGAGGCGGGCGAGCACCTGGAGCACGATCAGGAGCACGAGGCCTTCGAGAGCCGCTTCATAGAGCTGGCTCGGATGGCGAGGGAAGGGGCCTCCGGTCGGGAAGGCCATGGCCCACGGCACGTCGGCCGGGCGGCCCCAGAGTTCACCATTGATGAAGTTGGCAATGCGGCCGAAGAACAGGCCGAGCGGCACGACGCTCGCGATGAGGTCGAACAGGCTCCACAGTCGGATCTGATGGCGGCGGGCGAAGAACACCATGGCGAGCGTCGCGCCGATGAAGCCGCCATGAAAGGACATGCCGCCGTTCCAGACCTCAATGGCGCGCATCGGATTGGCCGCGACCGAGGCGAAATCATAAAAGAAGATGTAGCCGAGGCGTCCGCCGGCCACGACACCGATCGCGGCCCACAGGACGAAGTCGTCGATCTGCTGCAGGGTGGCGGGCGACTGGCCGTTCGGCCACAGATGCGGGCGCTTCAGGAGGTCACGGGCGATCAACCAGCCCAGGAGAATGCCGGCGACATAAGCAAGCCCATACCAATGGACCGCCAGCGGACCAAGCGAAAAGGCGACCGGGTCGATCGCGGGAAAGGAGACGGCGGCGAAAAGGTCCAGGACTGACAACAATGGAGTACTTTCGTTAATGCTGCTGGAAAATGGCGTTGCGAATTGGCACGGTCAAGATGGAATCGGGGCGGCTGCGGCACCGTCAACCACCTTTATCTGTGCTTGCCGTCTTGCGTGCCGGCCTGTCTGGTCCTACCTCATCTTCAAGGATCGTTTTTCCGTCCGCTGTCTGCTTGAGAGGAGTTATTCCATGTCGACCGGCCCCAACCGTATTTTCGATGATTTTGCCAAGTTGATGACGGACGCCGCAGGCGCCGCGCAGGGTGTGCGCAAAGAGGTGGAAACCGCCTTTCACGCGCAGGCCGAGCGCTGGCTGAACAGCATGGACCTCGTCAAGCGCGAAGAGTTCGATGTGGTGCGCGAGATGGCGCTGAAGGCGCTCGAGGAGAACGAGGCGCTGAAGACGCGCCTCGAGACCCTGGAGGCGCAGCTTTCGGCGCAGGCCAAGTAAGGCCGCCGTCCCGTTTCGGGACACCGTCAATCGCGATATCTGACTTATCGAAGACCCATTGCCTGTGGCTTTGGGTCTTTTTGCATTTTCAGCGCCTTGACGATGGTTGCGGAGGTAATGCGCGACGAAAAAATTGGCGCTTGTGGACATCTCCCAAAAAGCCAATCGCCAGAGTCGCTTATGGGGTGATGCAAAGGCGATTCTGAAAGCGCCATCCACAGGCCGCTGGCCCAAATGTGACGAGGGGGGCTGGTGCTGGCTCGTCACGATTATACACTGATTTTCAACGATGATTCTGAGCGGGGGCCGCGTAAGTTTCGGACAGGGTGCGTGTTCTACCCTGGGGTCCTTCGGAATCGTTTTCAGTAGTTTCCGGTTCAGGTGTCCGAGTGGCCCGGCGATTTGCCGGGCGCCCGTAATCATTCCGGTCAAGAAGGTGATGCATGAGCCTCATGGAAATCGAAGTCGAACGCCAATCCAACCCGGTCGACATGATCGAGTTCGTTGCGGCGACCAATGACTGGTCGTTCGAGCGTTCGGGTGAAGACGAAATCGCAATGACAGTCGAGGGCCGGTGGGCCGACTATCATGTGTCCTTCTCCTGGATGGAGGAATTCGAGGCGCTGCATCTCGCTTCGGCCTTCGATCTCAAGATCCCCGAAAGCCGCCTGAACGAAGTCATCAAGCTTCTCTCCTACGTGAACGGTCAGGTCCTGATGGGCCATTTCGATCTCTGGCGGAACGAGGATGTCGTGATCTTCCGTCAGTCGCTGCTGCTCGCCGGCGGTGCCGAGCCGACCAATCGTCAGGTCGAGGTCCTTCTTTCGTCTGCAGTCGATGCCTGCGAAGCCTATTACCAGGCCTTTCAGTTCGTCGTGTGGTCCGGCATGGACGCCAAGAGCGCCATGGATGCGGTCCTGTTCGAGACGGTCGGAGAAGCCTGAGCATGACGCATGCCGCATTCGGACAGATCGTCCTCGTCGGAGCCGGAAACATGGGCGGCGCGATGCTGGCCGGCTGGTTGAAGAGTGGCGTGCCGGGAGCTTCGGTCACGGTGCTCGATCCCGGACCCTCCGACAAGATGATGGCGGCCATCGCCGAGGCCGGCGCCCGCCATTCGGTCACGCCGCCGGAAGGCCTTGTTGCCGATATTCTCTTCCTCGCCTTGAAGCCGCAGGTCATGGACGCGGTGCTTCCCGGTTTGAAGTCGCTCGTCGGTCCTGAGACAACCGTCGTTTCGGTCGCAGCCGGCAAGACCATCGCTTCGATGGAAGGCCATCTCGGTCAGGCCGCCATGGTGCGCGCCATGCCGAACACGCCTGCCATGGTTGGTCGTGGCGTCACCGGCGCATTTGCAAACTCTGCCGTTACCGACAGTCAACGTGAGATTGTTCACCGCCTGCTCCAGGTCTCCGGACCCGTCGAGTGGGTGGCGAGCGAAGCCGACATAAATGCCGTGACCGCCCTTTCGGGCAGCGGTCCGGCCTATGTCTTTTATCTCGTCGAGTGCATGGCAGAGGCAGGCCGCAAAGCGGGCCTGCCGGCGGACCTCGCCATGCGTCTCGCGCGGGAAACGGTCGCGGGGGCTGGTGAATTGTTGCACCAGTCCCCCGACCCGGCATCGACCCTGCGCAAGAACGTGACCTCGCCGGGCGGGACCACGGCGGCAGCGCTGTCGGTGCTGATGGCGGAGGATGCGATGCAGCCGCTCTTCGATCAGGCGATCGAGGCGGCGCGCAAACGGGCCGAGGAACTGGCTCAGTGAGCGGCGGGGAAATCACCTTTGCCGATTTCGAGAAGGTCGACATCCGTGTCGGCACGATTATCGAGGTCGAGACCTTTCCGGAAGCCCGCAAGCCCGCCTTCAAACTGAAGATCGACTTCGGGCCCGAGATCGGGATCAAGAAATCCTCCGCCCAGATCACCGTTCATTACACGCCCGAGACGCTTGTCGGCCGGCAAGTCCTGGGCGTGGTGAACTTTCCGGCGCGCCAGATCGGGCCGTTTCGCTCCGAGGTGCTGACCCTCGGTTTCGAGGACGAGAACGGCGCGATCGTACTGGCGGCGGTGGAGCAGCCGGTGCCGAACGGCAAGAAGCTGATGTGACCCAAGGGGCCTTCGGGTCCCTTATTCTTTTCAAGGCTTGCGCTAGACCGGCACACGAATGGTCGCGCGCAGACCGCCCAGCGGGCTGTCTTCCAGGGTGACGTTTCCGCCGTGGCTGCGGGCAATGTCGCGGGCAATCGCAAGGCCCAAGCCGGTTCCGGATGCGTCGAGATTTCGGGCCTCGTCCAGTCGGTAGAAGGGCTTGAAGACGTCGTCGCGCGATTCCTTCGGGATGCCCGGGCCATCGTCATCGAAGGTGATCAGCAGCCATTTGGCGCCATGGCGGACATCGACGTCGAGCCGATGGGCATAGCGTCGCGCATTCGAGGCGAGGTTCGTCACCAGGCGCGTGAAGGCATTCGGCCGGACGGAGACGAGCGGATCCCCGTCGAGCGTCCAGTTGAGGGTGCGGTCATGCAGGGTGAAATCCACTTTGACCCGCTCCAGAAGGTCTGCGAGATCGAGCTTGCCGACATCTTCCTCGACCTCACCCTTGGCGAAGTCGAGATAGCCTTCCAGCATGCTCTGCATGTCGTCGACGTCCTGATTGAGGCTGTCGATTTCCGGTCCGTCACCGGCAAGGGCGAGCTGGAGCCGGAAGCGCGTCAGGATGGTGCGCAGGTCGTGGCTGACGCCCGCCAGCATCGCCGTCCTCTGCTCGATCTGGCGCTCGATGCGCTCTCGCATCAGAATGAAGGCGAGGCCGGCGCGGCGGACCTCGTCGGCACCGCGCGGGGAAAAGCCTTCCGGTGGACGCTGGCCCTTGCCGAAACTCTCTGCAGCATTGGCGAGAGCGAGGATCGGTCGGATCTGGCCGCGCAGGAAGAGGATCGAGATAACGATCAGAACGAGAGCGGTGGAGACCATCCAGACCAGGAAGATGTGCGTGTTGGAGGCGTAGGCCGCGTTGCGGGGAGCAAAGATCCTGAGGGTCTGGTCACCAACCACGATCCGGACCTCGACGAGACGGGATTCGCCGACCGCATCGATCCAGAATGGGCGCCGGATCCGTGTGGCGATCTCGTCCGAGAGGATCTGGTCGAGGATGGAGAAGAAGGGACGGGGGCGGGGTCTCGGAAGTTCGGTGCCGGGTTCCAGCGAGACGATCAGGTTCAGCTGGTTGGCTGCGATGTCGACGATGTTGGCGAAGTCTTCCTCGGCCGGATAGCGCTCCAGAAGTTCGATGACAGCGGCGATGTCGCGGGTGACGGCTTCCGACAGGCGCTCGGTGACCAACTGCCAGTGGCGCTCCATGAAGACAAAGGCGACGACCGTCTGGAGGATCAGCATCGGCAGGAGGATGATGAGCAGCGAGCGCGCGTAAAGGCCCGTCGGCAGGCGATGGCGCAGCCAGCGCGACAACCCCTTCAGCCCGGTGGCCGGACTGCGGTCCTGATCCCGGCGGATCTGATCGAACAGCGTCATGTCATCTTCCTCGACGCATGCCGCGCCGTTGCCGAAGCTTTCAGTCCATGCTCAGACGATAGCCGATGCCGCGCACGGTCTGAAGCCAGACGGGATTGGCCGGATCGTCCTCGATCTTGCGCCGCAAACGGTTGATCTGAACGTCGATGGTGCGCTCTCCGACCTCGGCGTCGTTGCCGACGAGTTCATGACGCGGGATCGTATCGCCGGCGCGGGTGGCGAAGAGATACATGATGTCCTGTTCGCGGTCGGTGAGGCGGATCACTTCGGCGCCCTTTCGCAGCTCCTTGCGCAGGACGGAGAAGGTGTAGGGACCGAACATGACCTGCTCGATCTTCGGCGCGTCCGGGTTCATGTTGCGCTTCAGGATGTTGTTGATCCTCAGCACCAGTTCGCGCGGGTCGAAGGGTTTTGCGAGATAGTCATCGGCGCCGGCTTCGAGGCCCGCGATACGGCTGTCGGCTTCCGAGCGTGCCGTCAGCAAGATGATCGGCACACGCTTCTCGTCGGAGAGGCTCTGGGTGAGCGACAGCCCTGATTCACCCGGCATCATCACATCGAGGACGAGGAGGTCGAAGCTCAGGCCCTCCAGCTTGCGGCGCGCTTCGGCAGCGTCCGCCGCGACCGTGACGCGGAAACCCTTTTCCGTCAGGAAGCGGTGCAGGAGGTCGCGGATGCGGGTGTCGTCATCGACCACGAGGAGGTGCGGGGCGTCATCGGTGAGTTCGATCTTCTTCGACACGTCAGTCCACTCCATCCGTCTCAAGGGGCTGCGTCACGGTCTGCTTCTGCATGCCTTCGAGGAAACGTCGGACCGTTGCGCGCTCGTCCGATGTCATGCCGTCCATGGCATGCGCGATCCGGCGGGACTGCGGTTCGGAGAGGGCGAGCGACAACTCCCGGCCGGCTAGTGTCGGATAGAGGCGGCGCTGGCGGCGATCGGCGGGGCCGGCCATCTGCCGGATATAGCCGCTGTCGATCAATTCCTTCAAAACGCGGGCGAGGCTCTGCTTGGTGATCTGCAGGATCGAGAGGAGATCGGCGACCGTCATGCCGGGGCGTCGGCTGACAAAATGCACGACCCGATGATGGGCGCGGCCATAGCCGAGCTTGGCGAGGATGGCGTCGGGATCGGATACGAAATCACGATAGGCGAAGAAGAGGCTTTCGATGGTTTCGAAATCGATCGACTTGTCATCGACCACCGGCAGGTCCGGCAAGGTCTTCTTGGCAGTCTTCGTCGCAGACTGTCGGGCCACGCTCGTCATTCCTTTCCTCCGGCGCAAGCGAGCGTCTCATCTGCCGCCGCCGGTTCCTTCACTCATCTCTGAGGGCCAATGCTTCCCCCAAGGGCGGTCCGCTCTGCGGGCTGCCGTTGATCCTCGCCTCAGTGGCGGGACATGCCGGCAAAACTATGCGCAAGTGTAGCAAATTTCCAACAAATTTACGCAAATCGCACAGGTTAGGCGGTCATGAGGAAACCTCTTTCCAGGATCGTCGTTACCTCACCGATGATCAAACACAAGCCCCGGACAAGCCGCTTCGGTGAGGCTCGCCGAAGGAGAGAGGATTCGTGCCATGTCGGACCGCAATAGCGCTGCACAGATTTCTGAACCATCCAGCCTGCGCCCTGTCGCCATCCTGGTGTTTACCGCCAAGGTGATGGTCGCGAGCTTTCTCGTCGCCCAGGCCTCGCTGCTGCCGGCATCGCCGGTCTCGCAGGTCTATGGTCTCTCCCGCTGACATCTTCCAACATCGGCCTTCGGCTTTCCTCTGCCAGCCGCGCCGTGGTAAGGCGCTGGTCGTGAACGACAGAAGGAAGCCAGCCGATGGGCCAGATACAAGCGGGCATCATCCCCGTTACCCCGTTCCAGCAGAATTGCACGATCCTGTTCGATGACGAGACGCGCGAAGGCGTGATCGTCGATCCGGGCGGCGACGTCGACGTCATCCTGCAGGTGATTGCGGAGAACAAGCTGACGCTGAAGGCGATCTGGCTGACCCATGGTCATCTCGATCATGCGGGTGGCGCGGCCGAGCTCAAGGAAAAGACGGGTCTTACGATCATCGGGCCGCACAAGGACGATCTGCCGCTTCTGCAAAGGATCGAGACACAGGCCGCGAGCTACGGCATCAGCGGTTTGCGCAGCGTCGAGCCCGACCAGTGGCTGGAAGACGGCGACAAGGTCAGTTTCGGTGACCACGTTTTCGAAGTCTATCACTGCCCGGGCCATGCGCCGGGTCACGTCATCTATTTCCATCGCGGCCAGAAGTTCGCCCACCTCGGCGACGTCCTGTTTGCCGGCTCGGTCGGACGCACCGACCTGCCGGGCGGCGATCATCAGACCCTGATGAATTCGATCCGCGACAAGGTGCTGCCGCTTGGGGATGATGTCGGCTTCATCTGCGGCCACGGGCCCGGCAGCCGGATCGGCGACGAGCGCCGGAGCAACCCCTTCATCCAGGGTCTCTGAACAAAAAAAGCGCCGAGGAACCGGCGCTTTTTTTCGTTGCGGTCTTACAGTCGCGATCAGCCCGCGGTGCAGAAATGGGTGCGGCCGTCGTAACCGACGAAGGTGCCGGTGCGCGGATTGAAGCTGCGATAGCGCTCAGCGCAGTAGTCATACCAGGCGCCGGTCCAAGGCTCGATGCCGTAGGACTGAACCACGGGGCGGGGCTGCTGGTAGACCGGGCGCGGACGATAGGTGTGGCGCGGGGGCGGCGGCGGGTAGTCGTCCACGTAATAGCCGGGCTCGTCATAGACCGAAACCGGCCGATCGACGTAGACGCGGCGCTGCGGCGGCGGGCTCGCGAGTGCGGAACCGACGATGACGCCGGTCGCAAGCCCGATCACGCCGAGCGCCAGGGCGTCGTCACCACGGTGGTGATGGCGATAATAGCGGTCGCCGGCTTCAGCCTGCGTTGCTGCGGCCATCGGCGTCAGGGTGACTGCTGCCGCGAGAAGAGCGTGTTGCGCGAATTTCATCATGACGTCGTTCCTCGACCTTGCCGAATTCAGGAGCCGGTGCTGGCGGTTCGGGCCACCGGCGATGATGGCAATCTATAAGGCCGTGCCTGAACGCAGGCTGAACGAAAAAACCCGGCATGAATGCCGGGCCGCAATTCGTAGAAATCCGATTGATATCAGCCGGAGATCTGCAGGTTTACGGCCTTAGGGCCCTTGCCACGGCGATCGGGTTCGGTGTCGAAGCTGACCTTCTGGTTTTCGGTCAGACCCGACAGGCCCGATGCCTGAACGGCGGAGATGTGGACGAAGATGTCCGCGCCGCCATTGTCGGGCTTGATGAAGCCAAAGCCCTTGTCGGTATTGAAGAATTTTACAGTGCCAGTCTCGGCCATGCGTCAGGTCCTTTTCTCTCTGCCCGTATTCGGCGGGGCAGCATTGCAATGTACCCGCAAGCGGGTGAGCGACAGGCATTTGTCGATATTGGAGGAAAGGGGCCCTGTTACCGCAGACTAACTCCAGACGATGTTACCATCCCCTCAAGTCTGACTGCCCGGGGTTGTTATAGCGTCCCCGGCGCGCACTACTTTATAGGTCTTCCCATGCTCGCAAAATTGCCCGAACACCGGAAGAGTGCTTGGTTTGTCGGAAATTGGCAAGCGAAAGTTTTAACACTCTCGGAGGCGAGAGTCCTTTGTTTTCAGTGCGCGCAGGCTGATTCGCACCCGGCGCAAGGTCTCTTGGCGCCATTTTGGCGAAAATTTGCATCGCTTGCGATGGAGATTGGGTCAATTGCCGCTGTCTACACGGAAAATTGCGGATGAAAATTTTTCGTGTTGGGCCGCGCGATTATCTGCCCGATAGGCACGTGGCCTCAGTCTTTACCCCTCAAAAAGCGCAGGGTCCGCGTCAACTGCAGGCGTCGGTTCGGTGCTTCAGCTCTCGCCGCCTCGCGTGATGCGCAGCAACTGCCCGTCTTCCTCATCGGTCACGAGCAGGATCGATCCGTCAGGCGCGACCTTCACGTCGCGGATGCGGCCATACTCACCCTGCAGCATTCGCTCCTCGGTACCGATGGTCCCGTCTTCGCCGCGCTCGATACGCGCGACGAGTTGATACTTCAGGGCCGCGACGAAGAAATCACCATCCCATTCGGGGAACATGGCGCCGCGGTAGATGGCAAGGGCTCCCGGTGCGATCGATGGATCCCAGTAGTGGAGAGGTTGTTCATAGCCATCGGCGGTCTGGCCGATGCCGATCTCGGCGCCGGAATAGTGCTTGCCATAGGAAATGACCGGCCAACCGTAATTGGCGCCGGCTTCGGGCGCGTTGATCTCGTCACCGCCGCGGGCACCGTGTTCAACCGTGAAAAGCCGGTTGTCGGCAGGGTCGATCGCGATGCCCTGCGGATTGCGGTGACCGCTCGACCAGACCTCCGGCAATGGCTGGCCTGGAGGGTTCTTCGCTGACGGCGTGCCGTCTGTATTGATGCGCATGATCTTGCCCGCGTGATCAGCCGGGTCCTGCGCCCGGTCGCCATCACCCCGGTCGCCGATGCCGAAGAAGAGGCTGCCGTCGGCGGCGATCGCGATGCGCGAACCGAAATGTTGACCGGCCGGCGTCAGCTTGTTCATGAGAAAGATCCGCTTGACGTCTTCCAGGCGTCGTTCGTTCTGGCTGAGGCGTGCGGAGAAGACAGCGGTCCCTTGTCCGCCCTGGCCGGGCACTGCTGCGGTGAAATAGAGCCGGCGCGTCTCGGCGAAATCGGGTGCGAGCGCGATGTCGAGCAGACCGCCCTGGCCGACGGCTGCAATCCGGGGCAGGCCGCCCAGGGGACGTCCGACCACGCCTTCGCGGATGATGCGCATGCGCCCGGGGCGCTCGGTGACGATATAGCCGCCATCGGGCAGGACCTCGACCGACCAGGGGTGTTCGAGACCCTCGGCGATGGTGGTGACATTCAGCGTGACGTCACCAGCGCGGTGTTCGTCCGTCTGTTGTGCTGAGACCGGCCAGGCGAGCGATAGCGCGAGGAGGGGCGTGGTGACCCATGCAGTCTTGATCGACAGGTTCGGCATCGGCTTTCCTCGCTCCATCACGTTGTCCGCGCTCAAAAATGGGAGCGGATGCGTCGGCGGCAAGGCGAAGCGAGGCAAGACGGCGCTTCTTGACGAAATTTTGAAGAAGCGCCGCCGTTCTTCAGCTGTCGAAGTTGACCGCCTTCAGCTTGTCGATGCCGAGCGCCTGCAGCGCGAGCTTCTCGTAAAAGGGCTCGGACTTGCCGAGTTTGACCTTGTAGAGAAAGTATTTTTCGAAGCCGATCTTGGCGGCGTGGACCCATTTGCCCTGAGACGACCAATTGACATTGCGTGGCGGCAGCTGCGGCTGGGCCACGAAGGCAATCCCGCCATCGCCGAAGTCGGCGAGGCAGACCGCATTCCAGGTGCCCTGGGCATTGGCTTCTTTACCGGCGATCAAATTGGCGATGTTGTGGGCGGTGGCGGTCACCATGGATTCAATCATGAAGCCTGTCTTGGGAACGCCGACCGGGACCGGCGTCTTGCCCATCGGCGGGATCGCAACGCAGACACCGACGGAGAAGATATTGGGGAATGTCGGGTTCTGCTGGTGCTTGTCGACGATCACGAAGCCTCGCGGGTTGGTCAGGCCATCGATCCCCTTGATGGCCTCGACGCCGCGAAAGGCGGGCAGCATCATCGTGTAGGCGGAGGGGATCTCGTGGGTTGTCTTGACGCTGCCGTCCTCGTTGATCTCTTCGGCGACGACCTTGTCTGCTTCGAAGCGGTTCACGCGGGCATTCGTCACCCATTTGATATGTTTGGAGCGGAGCGCACTTTCGAGCAGGCCCTTGGTGTCGCCGACACCGTCTAGCCCCAGATGGCCGATATAGGGTTCAGACGTGACGAAGGTCATCGGGACGCGGTCGCGGATCCTCGCATCTCGGAGAGCCTTGTCGAGGATGAAGGCGAATTCATAGGCCGGCCCGAAGCAGGAGGCGCCCTGGACGGCACCGATCACCACGGGACCAGGTTTGGCGACGAGCCTGTCGAAGGCTTCCTTTGCCGCGAGCGCATGATCTATGTGGCAAACGGACTGGGTGTGGTGATGCGGGCCGAAACCTTCGATTTCGTCGAAGGCGAGATCGGGCCCCGTGGCGATGACGAGGTAGTCGTAGTCGAGGGAACTGCCATCGGTCATCTCGACCCGGTTTTCACCCGGATGCACGCGTGTGGCGCCTTGGCTGTGCAGGGTGACGTTTCGTTTGGCGCAGGCGGGTCTCAGATCGACCTCGATCTCTTCGCGTCCCCGCCAGCCGACGGCCACCCAGGGGTTGGACGGCACGAAAGAGTAGGTCGCTCCCTTGCTCAGGAGATGGATCTCGACGTCGCGGCCGAGGCGATCTCTCAATTCATAGGCCATGATCGTGCCGCCGAGGCCGGCACCCAGGACTGCAATGCGTTTCATAACGGTTCCTCCCATCATCTGGGAGGCATTATCTACGAAAATACGTAGATATCAACTATACTATTTTATAGGTCGTTATGCGGTCGTGCGCGCTGCACGACTTCCTGCCAATTGCGCTTCCACAGCGCGAAGCCGCCGATGGCCATGACCGTGAAGCAGACGAAGAGAAGGACGATCAAAAGGTGACGCTCGCTCTGCGGCAGCGGGAAGTTCTGCACCTGTGCTGCCGTTACGTCGACGATCCGCGCGGGGGAGGCAGGCACGATGCTCGAGGTCGTCAGCTGATCCGCCTGAGCCATTGGGGTGACCGTGCTGGCCGCTACAATTTGCGGAGCAGAGGACGAGGCGGCACCGGGGCTGCCGAACATGAAGAGCGCCAAAGCTAAGCCGCTGACCGCGCCCATCCATGCGAGCGAGCGGTTCCGACGGGAAGGGGGCGGAAAATCATCAAAATCATAATCCACTTGAGTCACCCAGGTCTTGTTGACTGCACCGCATGAAACCCTGCGATCGCGTCCGCAGAGCGACGAAAATGTGGCAGTGCCTGTGCCGAATTGTGATTTCGACGGTTGGCCGGAATTATCGCCTTCTGCCGCATTGGTATGGTGACGCAAAACTCTCGAATGCACGGTGCTTTCTGCTTGAAAGGCGGAGCCTCTTTCGCCATAGAGCTTGGACCTGAGGCCCCCGGAGCGGGGTCGATGTTCAATCAGCTCAGGACCTGCACAATGGCTTTCCTTGCCGACGCCCTTTCCCGCATCAAGCCTTCCGCGACCATTGCCGTCACGCAGATGGCCCGGGAGCTCAAAGCGCAGGGGAAAGACGTCATTTCGCTCTCCGTCGGCGAACCCGATTTCGACACGCCGCAGAATATCAAGGATGCAGCCGTCGCCGCGATTGCCCGTGGCGAGACGAAATACACGCCCGTTGCCGGCATTCCCGAGCTGCGCAAGGCGATCGCCGACAAGTTCAAGCGCGAGAACGGGCTCGACTACAAGCCCGAGCAGGTGATTGTCGGCACCGGCGGAAAGCAGATTCTTTTCAACGCCTTCATGGCGACGATCAACCCGGGAGATGAAGTCGTCATCCCGGCTCCATTCTGGGTTTCCTATCCGGAAATGATCGCGCTCTGCGGTGGCACGCCAGTCTTCGTCGAAACCACGATCGAGAACAATTTCAAGCTGACGGCCGAGCAGCTGGACAAGGCGATCACGCCGAAGACCAAGTGGTTCATGTTCAACTCGCCGTCCAACCCGTCGGGTGCCGCCTATAGCAAGGAAGAGCTGAAGGCGCTGACCGACGTACTCTTGAAGCATCCGCATGTCTGGGTGCTGACCGACGACATGTACGAGCATCTCGTCTTCGGCGACTTCGTCTATTACACGCCGGCGCAGGTCGAGCCGAAGCTCTATGACCGCACACTGACCATGAACGGCGTCTCCAAGGCCTATGCGATGACCGGATGGCGTATCGGCTATGCCGCCGGCCCGCTGCCGCTGATCAAGGCCATGGACATGATCCAGGGCCAGCAGACTTCGGGCGCGTGCTCTGTTGCCCAGTGGGCCGCTGTCGAGGCGCTGAATGGTCCGCAGGACTTCATCGCGGAATCGAAGAAGGCCTTCGAAGAACGTCGCGACCTCGTGGTCTCAATGCTGAACCAGGCTTCCGGCATTGTCTGCCCGAAGCCGGAAGGTGCCTTCTACGTCTATCCCTCCTGCGCTGCCCTGATCGGCAAGACCGCGCCGTCGGGCAAGGTCATTGAGACGGACGAAGATTTCGTTATGGAACTGCTGGCGACCGAAGGTGTCGCCACCGTTCACGGCTCGTCCTTCGGTCTCGGTCCGAACTTCCGCGTGTCCTACGCAACGTCCAACGCCAAGCTGGAAGAGGCCTGCAGCCGTATCCAGCGCTTCTGCGCATCGCTGAAGTAAGCCCCGAGCTTTTAAGGTTCTCGGAAGGGCTCGCCGAACGGCGGGCCCTTTTCGCATTTTCGGATTTGTTGAGACCGATGCGCCGCCGTGTTATCTTTCCCTGCATGAAGACTGTCAGTCTGCAGGAAGCCACACGCGATCTGGATGCCCTCGCCCGTGCGGTCGAGCAGGGTGAGGTCGTGACTGTGACGCGCGACGGCAAGCCGGTTCTGGATCTGGTGCCGCATGCGGGGGCGGGCGAGGGAGAGAAGCAGAAGAAGGGTGGGGTCGATTGGGAGGCCATGCAGGCCCACCTCCGGTCGATCGGTATCGAGGACGCCGTCCCCTATATTGCAGAGGACTTCGATGATCCTCTTCCTGAAGACTTTCTCCTCAGGCCGCTTCCCTAGTGCCGCGTCTGCTGCTGGATACTCATATTCTGCTCGCCCTATTAAGGCGCGATTTCGAGCTCCAGTACCCGGCTATTAGCAATTACTTCCGCCTCGGTGAATTTGCTGGGTTCGTAAGCGTCGCCACGCTTTGGGAAATTGCAATCAAAAGCAGGCTAGGTAAGCTGGAGGTCGGTGTGTCGCTGTCGGATATGCCAGCCAACGTCAGGTCGGGTGGCCTTGAGATCCTGGATATTCAGGTCGCGCACGTCCTGCATAGCCTCCATCCCGAGCCACCCACGCGCGATCCGTTTGATCGACTTCTGCTCGCGCAATGTCATGTGGAAGGGCTGAAGCTCGTCACGGTGGATCGTGCCCTGGTCGATCATCCCCTGGCATTCCGCCCCTGACTGAACGAGCCAGGGGCGGGATGTGGTGATCAAGCCTTGGTCAGCTTGATGATCGTCGAATTGCCGCCGCCGCGCTGCTCGGTGACGGCGTAGACTGCGCCATCGGGACCGACCTTCACGTCGCGGATCCGTGCATCGAGGTTGATGCGTTCCTCGAACTTGACGCGGTCGTTTTCCATGTGAAGGACGACGACGCCCTGGCTGACCAGACCGCCGACGAGGAAGGCGCCCTGCCATTCAGGGATGGCATCGGCGTCGTAATAGGCCATGCCGGAGGGGGCAATCACGGGGTCCCAGTAATAGACGGGCTGCTCCGTGTCGGCCATCTGGGTGATGCCGTCGCCGACTTCCTCACCGCTATATTCGACACCATAGGTGACTTCCGGCCAGCCGTAGTTCTTGCCCGCCTGCGGCAGGTTCAACTCGTCACCGCCCTTGGGGCCATGTTCGACCGTCCATAGACGGCCCTGGCCGTCGATGGTGGCGGACTGGAGGTTGCGGTGGCCGAGCGACCAGATCTCCGGCTGGGCACCGTCTTCACCGGCGAACGGGTTGCCTTCCAGGGCTTCGCCCGTCTGGCTGATGCGGAAGATCTTGCCAAGGCCGCTCTGCAGGTCCTGTGCCTGAACGCGCGGTTCGGCGTCGGAGCGCTCGCCGACAGTCACGTAAAGCTCGCCTTCCGGGCCGAAGGCGAGGCGGGAGCCGAAGTGCTTGTTGCCGTCATAGGTCGGCATCTGCCGGAAGATCACACTGACGTCTTCGAGGGAGCCGCCGCCCTGATCGTCGATGACAAGGCGTGCGCTGGCAACGGATGTGCCGTTGCCGTCGTCACGCGGCTCGGCGAAGGAGAAGAAGATCCGGCCCGAGCTCTCGTAATCGGGCGCGAGCGCCACGTCGAGAAGACCGCCCTGGCCGTTGCTGAAGACTTCGGGGACATTGGCGATCTCGGGGCCTGCTTCACCATCCGTGCCGATGATATGCATGGCGCCCTGCTTGGCCGTGACCAGCATGCGGCCATCGGGCAGGAACTCCATCGACCAGAGATGCGGCAGGCCCTCTGCAACGACCTCTGTCTTGATCTCCACGGGTTCGGCCGGCTGCGGCGCCCGGGTCTGGCCAGCAAAGGCCGGCTCCTGGCTGGGCGCATTGGGGGCCTGCGTCTCTACCGGGTTGCCAGCGTCCTGAGCGAAGGCGGGCAGGCCGGCGAGCGTGACGCTCAGCATGGTGCCGGCGAGAATGTGGGGCAAGCGGTTCATCAATTCCTCCTGGTCTAATGGTTGGACCCGATCAACGCGTGATGTGGTTCAAAGCTCCCGCATCGGCAGTGTCTGCGCGATCAAGATTGCTTTATCCGTCAGTGAGGAGTCGGAGGATCCCAAGCAGAAGAGCGGGCCAATAAGCCCGCTCCCCTTCGTTTATTCTCAAGCCGGTGACTTCACCCAGCTCCCCAGATAGGGCGTGTTGGCGAAGATCTTTTCGCGGTCTCGCCACAGAGCCGGCACTGCAAGGAGGCCGAGAGCGCCGATGGTGATGATGGTCTTGGTCAGCTGCGACAGTTCCGGCGTGCGGGCGTCGAGGTAGTAGACCATGTAGACGATCAGCACGTGCCAGACATAGATCTGCAGCGAATGGCGGCCCAGCAGCTGCAGGAAGTTCAGCGTGAAGAGGCTGGTCAGGGTCGAGGCGATCTTCTGGATGACAGGGCTTTCATGCCGTGGACCGGCAATCAGGATCCAGGCGAGGCCATAGGCGACAGCTGCGAAATTGATCAGGTAGACGGGGCCGAAATCGGCACGAACTTCCATCAGACCGAATTTCTCCAGCACGAAGCCCGGCATGAAGCCATGGGCGGTTGCGACGCGCAGCGGCAGGAAGAAGAGGGTGACGGCGAGCGCGGTCCAGGCAAGCGTCGTGCGCTTCGGGTCGAAGACCTTCTGCCACTCGATCTTCTTCATCGAGGTCAAGGTCCCCGCAATGATGCCTGAGAAGAAGACGATCTGCCAGCCCAGCAGATTGAAGGAGACGCGCAGCCCTTCCTGATCCGGAGCGCCGGCGAGCCAGGCATCGACGGGATAGGTGATGATGCGGTGCAGGCCAAGCTGGGCGGCGAGCCAGATCAGCAGCGAGCCGATGGCAACACCAAGCCACTGGCCGCGCAGGCAGAGCCAGATGACGACCGGGGCAAACACCATGTAGGCGATGTATTGCGGCAGGATATCCATGAAGGTCGGCTGGACAAGGAAGGTCGCGATAGGTGCGAGCGAGCTTGGATCGAGCAGGCTGACATCACCCAGCCAGTTCTTCCAGCCGGCGACTGCGCCCGGCAGGATGAGCTGCAGCACCAGGACCACCAGAACGATGGCCATGGCATAGCGGTAGAGTTCGAGCGCGCGCGACCAGATGCGGTCACGGCCAACGGCATAGCCGTCCTTCATCATCTTGCGGCTGTAGACCATGCCCGTCAGCAGGCCGGAAAGGAAGACGAAGCCTTGCGCGTCCTCGACGAAGGCGAGGTTGCGGTGGTTGATTTCAACGAGCCAAAGGCCCCCCGTGAACACCAGGTGGTTGATCAGCATGAAGACGAGGAAATAGCCTCGCATGCCGTCGATCACATCTAATCTCTTCACGTTCGACTCCCGAGTTGGCCCCCCGGTGACCCGCGGCGGCGATCATCATCCGCATCATGTTGAGAATGCGGCGGGAGGCCCAATGGGGGCCGATCCGTGCGGGAGGAACGGAGGTTTTCCTCAAAAGTTCCGCGACCCCATGCTCACGGCTGCGTGCGTCAATGTCGCAGGCGGCCGCGAGTCGCGGACGGCTAGAGACCGAGAAAGGCGAGCATGATGAAGGTGGCGAAGAGCACGAAATGGGTCATGCCTTCGATGGCATTGGTCTCGCCGTCGTTCAAATTGATCGCGGCGGCGACCAAGGTGATGGCAACCATGGTCGTCTGGACCGGGGTCATCGCCATGACGAAGGGCTGGCCCGTATAGAGGGCGATCGCTTCCATGACGGGCACGGTCAGAATGACCGTCGAAAGCGATGCGCCCATGGCGATGTTGACCACGGCCTGCATGCGGTTCCTGAGCGCGGCGCGCAAGGCAGTCAGGATTTCCGGCGCCGCAGAGATGCTGGCGACCAGGATGGCGGTCAAGGCCACCGGGGCACCCGTTCCTTCAAGCCCTGCGTCCATCAGAACCGACATGACCTCGGCCAGCACGCCAATGAGCACGACGCCGAACAGAATGACGCCGATCGAGAAGAGCGTGGAATCGTTCCCGTGCTTCTCGGCTTTCGCCTGCGGCTCAGCCGTCGGCACAGATTGCGGTGCCTTCTGTGCGGACTGGTCCGGCAGGCGGCTGGGATAGCTATAGGAGAAGAAGTAGCTGTGCGTGCCCACCTGCATGCGCAGGAAAAGGGCGTAGAGGGCGATCATCGCTCCGATCGTGAAGACGGAGTAGTACTGCCACCGGTCGCGGGGGATGAATTCGGGCACGATCATCGAGATCCCCATGGCGGTCAGGATCATCACGCCATAGGTCTTGCCGCTGTCGTCGTTATAGGGCTGTTCGCCATGCTTCAGTCCGCCGAGCAGTGCCGCGAGACCGAGGATGCCGTTGATGTCGAGCATGACGGCCGAATAGATCGTGTCCCGCACCAGGGTGGGGGAAGCGCCATTGTTCATCATGATCGCGAGGATCAGCACCTCGACCGCGACTGCCGAGAGGGTCAGGATCATGGTGCCATAGGGATCGCCGACCTTGTGGGCGAGGAGTTCGGCGTGATGGGCAACGCGCATGGAGCCGACAACGATGGCCGCGATCAGGCCGGCAGCCCCGATCAGCGAAGCGATCTGCCCAGCCTCCAGAACCATGTGTTCCAGGCCGAGGGCCAGGATGGCTGCAATGATCGGAATGAGAAGAAGTCTCTCTTGCCTGATACGGGACACCTGCTTCTCCTTGTTCTGACCAGATTTTCGTAACGGCAGGGAGGGCAGTGCTGTTCCATCGCGACCCTTGCAGGTTTGCACCCCGCCGCTTTTGATGGAATACTCGCAGCAGCCTAGGAGGAGAAGGCCATGGTGAAGATCATCTACGAGATTGTTCCTCATGATGGCGGTTGGGCCTATCGGCTCGGCGGCGTCTATTCGGAGGCGTTCCCGACCCATGACCAGGCCCTGGAAGCCGCGCGTATCGTGATGCAGGAGCAACAGGTCGGCGACGAGCCGGTGACCATCAGCTATCAGGACGAAAGCGGCCGCTGGCGCGAGGAGTATAGCGACGGCGGCGATCGGCCGGAGGTCGAGATCATCGACAGCTTCGCAGATGATGACAGGCCCCAAGCTTGAGGCCGGCAAAAAACTCAATCCGCAGAGTCGGTTGTCGGCGCGTCTTCACGTTCTGATTCCAGCGTGTCGCGCTGCGGTCTTGTCGCCGAGGGAAGCCGCACCCATTCGCTCAGGCCAGTCACCAGGGCATCAAAGGTTGCGCGAAAGCGGGGGACGGTTTTCAAGGTCTCGTGGAAGACGACGAAGGTCTCGAGCGCGATATCCAGCGAGCCGGGAAGGACTTCGATCAGATCCGGGTCGCGTGCTGCGAAGGCATGCTGACACATTCCGATGCCGATGCCAGAGCGGATGGCGGCGAGCTGCACCAGATTGCTGTCGGCGCGAAAATCAAAGCCGATGCCTTTGAGATCGGGCCGGCGCTTCAAGATCTCCCTGATATAGGCAAGTTGCCGGTCGAAGCCGATCAGCCGGTGGTCGGCCAATTCTCCCAGGGAGCCAGGCGTGCCGTGGCGGGCGAGGTAGCTGCGGTGGGCGTGGAAGCCGAGGGTGATTTTCCCGATGCGTCGGCTGACCAGCGCAGACTGGCTCGGCGCCACCATGCGGATCGCGATGTCGGCCTCCTGCTGCAGGAGGTCCTCGACAGCGTCCGAGGCCGAGAGTTCGATCTCAAGCCCCGGATGCTCCTCCTGCAGCCCCGCCAGGATGGGCGGAAGGACCTCGACCGCGATCACCTCGCTGGCGCTAATCCGCACGGTGCCACGCACATCTTCCATGTCGCCCGAGGCAATGCGTTCAAGCGCTGCCGACATCGCGGACATGCTCCGCACATGTCCTTTCATCGCGAGCGCCTTCTCGGTTGGAAGCAGCCCCTGGGGCGTGCGCAGGAAAAGCGGCGCGCCGAAGGCCCGCTCCAGTGCTTCTACATGCCGGCCGGCCGTCGGCTGCGTCAGCCCGAGGTCGCGAGCAGCCGCAGACAGAGAGCCCGTTTCGAGGACGGCGAGGAAGGTTCTGTAGTGGTCCCAGCTGATCTGATCGATGGTCATACATTTATGTATATCTATTCTGCACCTTCTGGCAATTTCGCATGCTTGAGGTCCGTGGGAAGCTGTTTCCAGTTCACAGATTGGAGACGACCATGACAGACATTTCGCAGATCTCGTTACAGCCACCCCTCGCGCTGGTTTTGGGTGCCACCGGCGGCGTGGGCGGCGCACTCGCCAAGGCTTTGCTCAAGCGCGGCTACCGCGTGCGGGCCATACACCGTCGCCCCAAGCCGCAGTCATCCACGCATCCCGCGTATGAATGGGTGGGTGGTGATGCCATGTGCGCCGCGGACGTTCTTGCTGCGGCTCAAGGCGCGAGCGTCATCGTGCATGCCGTCAATCCGCCCGGCTACCAGAACTGGGGCGAGCTTGTGCTGCCGATGATCGACAACACGATCGCTGCCGCGAAAGTCGTCGGTGCGCGCATCCTGATGCCGGGCACGATCTACAATTTCGGCCCAGAGACTTTCCCGCTGCTTTCGGAGGACAGCCCGCAGCGGCCGCAGACGGTCAAGGGGCGGATCCGCGTCGAACTCGAGCACCGGCTGGAGCAGGCAGCCGACGAGGGTGTGCCCGTCATTATCCTGAGGGCAGGGGACTTTTTCGGGCCCGATGCCGGCAACAACTGGTTCGCCCAGGCCATGGTGCAACCCGGCAAGCCTGTGCGTTTTGTCCTCAATCCCGGGCGACGGGGCGTCGGTCATGCCTGGGCCTATCTACCCGATGTGGCCGAGACCTTCATGCGTCTGCTCGACACTGCGCACGCCTTGCCACGCTTTGCGCGCTTTCACATGAACGGCTTCTTCGACCATGATGGCGTCCGGATGGCTGAGGGCATCGGCCGGGCAGTCGGACGCCCTGAGATCTTTACGCTCGGCTTTCCCTGGACGCTTGCCGGTCTTGCGCGCCCCTTCGTGCCGTTTCTCAAGGAGTTGCATGAGATGCGCTATCTGTGGCGGGAGACAATCCGGCTCGACAATAGCCGCCTCGTGGCGTTTCTCGGGGAGGAACCGCATACCCCAATCGATATTGCGGTACAGACGACACTGAGAAGCCTTGGTTGCCTGTCGGGCCATTCGGCTGCCGCTGCGGAGCCCGTCCCGCTTTCGCAAGGAGTCAGCCGATGAACAATACTGTGGTTGCCACAAGAGGTTGGCTGGTCCTGTTCAGGGGGCTGGTGTGGCTCATCATCAGCGGTATCGCGCTGCAGTTCTTTTTGGCGGGGCTGATCGTTTTCGGCGGGGGCGTCGGCTGGGAGGCGCATGCTGCCACGGGCGGAGCCCTTGCGCTGCCGATCCTGCTCGCCTTCGCCATCTCCTTCCAGGGCGCGCTTCTGCCCTATCGCCGGTTCGCGTCCTTGTTGCTGGCGGGATATCTGCTGCAGGTGATGCTGGCGGCTCTTGCAGACGCGCTGCCCTTGCTCGGGGCTCTGCATCCGGTGAACGGCCTTGCCATGGCTACCGTGGCGTTCCTGCTCGCCAGCCGGCTTGCTCGCGCCTGGGGGTGAGTTGCGAGGCGGACGAAGAAAAGGGCCCCCGTTTCCGGGAGCCCTTGATGGTATCAGGATGTATCAGGCCAGGGCCGGATAGGTCGTGTAGCCTTCCGCACCGCCGCCATAAAGCGTGGCCTGGTCGAGCGGATTGAGGGCTGCATCTTCCTTCAAGCGACGGACGAGGTCGGGGTTGGCGATGAAGGGGCGGCCGAAAGCGACGAGATCGGCATAGCCGCTCTCGACGGCCTCGATCGCGGATGCGCGGTTGTAGCCGTTATTGGCAATCCATGCACCCTTGCCGCCGGCATCGCGGTAGGCCGCCTTCAGCGCCTTCCAGTCGAAGGGCAGGACGTCACGCGGGCCGCCGGTTGCGCCTTCGATGACGTGCACGAAGGCCAGGTCGTATTTCGCCAGCGCTTCGACGAGAGCGGTATAGATGGCCTTCGGATCCGGATCGGAGACATCATTTGCCGGCGTGGTCGGGGAGATGCGGATGCCGGTCTTTTCGGCGCCGATTTCCTTGGTGACGGCCTCGACGACTTCCAGCGTCAGGCGGATGCGGTTTTCGATCGAGCCGCCATACTCATCCGTGCGCTGATTGCTGTTCGAGCGCATGAACTGCTCAAGCAAATAGCCATTGGCTGCGTGGATCTCGACGCCGTCGAAACCGGCATCCACCGCGGCACGGGCAGCCTTGCGATAGTCTTCCAGCAGAGCGGGGATTTCTGCGGTTTCAAGGGCGCGCGGTTCCGACGTCTCGACGAAGCCGCCGGAGCCATCTGCATTCAGCACATAGGTCTTGGACTTCGCCGCGATTGCGGAGGGAGCGACGGGTGCGCCACCCTCAGGCTGCAGGCTCGTATGCGAGATGCGGCCGACATGCCAGAGCTGGGTCACGATCTTGCCGCCGGCTGCGTGGACGGCATCCGTGACCTTCTTCCAGCCGTCGATAGCTTCGGATTTGTAGAGACCGGGAACGTCGGCATAACCCTGCGCCTGATGCGTGATGGCCGTGCCTTCGCTGATGATCAGGCCGGCCGTCGCGCGCTGGCGATAGTACTCGACATTGAGATCGTTCGGCACGGCGCCCGGAGAGCGGTTGCGCGTCAGGGGCGCCATGGCGATACGGTTGGAAAGGGAGATGCTGCCGACGGATGTCGGTTCAAAAAGCTTGGACATGAAACCTCTCGGGAGTTTCCAATGATGGGAAGGTTCATTGGGAACTCCGATGTGGGGCTTCAGAGTGTTCCGTTCAAGGTCTTCACGAACTCTGCAATGGCATCTTCGTTGCGGCGATAGAGCACACGCTGGCCGACTCGCTTGGAGCTGATGAGGCCGGCGCGCTGCAGGGTGGCGAGATGGGCGGAGACGGCAGACTGGGACAGACCGGAGCGCTCGAACTGACCCGCACTGATGCCTTCGACTGCCTCTTCCTTCGGGACCCCGAAAAACTCCATGGGGTTTTTGAGCCAGATCAGCATTTCCATGCGTGCCGGGTGTGCCAGCGCCTTCATCACGTCCTCCAGGAACATGTCCCCTCCAATATGAACTGCGAATCCAAATAAGCCGATCGATCCCTGTCACCATGCTCGTGAGCGCACGGCTTCAGTTCCGCCAGCCACTGGAACGCCAGGCGGGAGGTATTGTTCCAACGAAATAACAAAAAAAGAGGGCCACCGGAAAACCAGGGCCCTTTGAATTGTGAAGGTCAAAAACCTCCAGAGGGGAACAGCTGCTGCGGTGGAACTGGGAGGAAAAAGCCACCATGTGCATCAGCTGTGTGCGATATGGTGGTTTTTTGTGCAGTGAACAATGCTTTTTTATGCATGTCAGGCATGCGCAGGCCGCAGGTCTGTGTGCGGCACAGACAAAAAAGGCAGCGCGAGGCTGCCTTCAGAAATTCCAGTTGCGGGCCTTGGCGACGATGAAGTCCCTGAATGCCTTGAGCTTCGCGGCATTCTTGATCTCGTCGGGATAGCAGAAATAGGTGTCGAAGGAGGGGACGTCGGCGCTGGTGACGAGCTGCAGCAGGCCGGGATCGCGGCCGACGATGTAATCGGGCAGCATTGCGATGCCGATGCCGAGAAGGCAGGCGCGTTTGATCGAGGTCAGGCTGTTGATCTGCAGGTGCGGGACGCGCGGATTGTCGGAGGAGCGTCCTGCGACTTCCAGCCAGTTCACATCGAGCAGGTAGTTGGGCGCCGGCTCGCCGAAGGTGATGATCTTGTGGTTGTCGAGATCTTCGATCGACTGGGGTTCGCCATAGCGGTTGATGTAGGACGGTGCCGCATAGACATGCATATGCACCGTGAACAGCTTGCGCTGGATCAGGTCCGACTGCTGCGGCTGGCGCAGGCGGATGGCGCAATCGGCATGGCGCATGTTCACGTCCAGCTCCTCGTTGTCGAGGATCAGCTGGATCGACATGTCGGGATAGAGCTGCAGGAATTCCTGCACCTTGTCGGTGAGCCAGCCCTGGCCAAGGCCGACGGTCGTGGTGACGCGCAGCTTGCCGGAAGGCTTTTCCGTCGTTTCCGTCAGCTGCATCTTGACGGTCTGCAACTTCAGAAGAACGTCGTGGGCGGTGCGATAGAGCAGTTCGCCCTGTTCGGTCAGGATCAGGCCGCGGGCATGGCGGTGGAAGAGCTTGACGCCGATGTCCTGCTCCAGCGAGGAGACCTGGCGGCTGATGGCCGACTGGGACAGGTGCAGCTTGTCGGCGGCATGGGTAAAGGACCCAGCTTCTGCAGCCGCATGAAAAATGCGCAGTTTGTCCCAGTCCAGCGGCATGCCGGCCCCCCTCATGGCGCTTACTCCGCGGCTTGCTGTGTCTCGACGGGCAGGGCGGACAGGAAGCGCTCGGCCTCGAGTGCTGCCATGCAGCCCATGCCGGCAGCGGTGATCGCCTGGCGATAGACATCGTCGGTGACGTCACCGGCCGCGAAGATGCCGGGCACGTCCGTGGCGGTGGAATCCGGCGCAGTCCAGAGATAGCCGTTGGACTTCAGCTTCAGCTTGTCCTTGAAGAGCTCGACGGCCGGCGCGTGGCCGATCGCGACGAAGACGCCATCGATCGGCATCTCCGTGACGGCGCCTGTCAATGCGTCCTTCAGCTTCACGCCCGAGACCGATGGCGGCATCGGGGGCTTGGCCGGTGTGCCGGTGATTTCCTCGACCGTGGTGTTCCACAGGACGCGGATGTTCTCCTTGGCGAAGAGGCGCTCCTGCAGGATCTTTTCCGAGCGGAAACTGTCACGGCGATGAACGACGGTGACGGACTTGCAGATATGCGAGAGATAGAGCGCTTCCTCGACGGCGGAATTGCCACCGCCGACAACGATGACATCCTTGTTGCGATAGAAGAAGCCATCGCAGGTGGCGCAGGCCGAGACGCCGAAGCCCTGGAAATGCTGCTCGCTTTCGATGCCGAGCCATTTCGCCTTGGCGCCGGTGCAGATGATCAGCGTGTCCGCCGTCCAGACCTGACCGCTGTCGGTCTTCACCGTGAAGGGACGATGTCTGGTGTCGACTTCCGTCACGAGATCGCTGACGATCTCCGTGCCGACATGGATGGCCTGGTTCAGCATCTGCTCCATCAGCCAGGGGCCCTGGATCGGATCGGCGAAGCCCGGGTAGTTCTCCACATCCGTGGTGATCATCAGCTGTCCGCCCTGTTCCATGCCGGCGATCAGGACCGGCTTCAGCATGGCGCGGGCGGCATAGATGGCAGCGGTGTAACCGGCGGGGCCGGAGCCGATGATCAATACCTTCGTGTGGCGGGCAGTCATGACGCTTCCTTTCAACGCGCGGTCCTTGTCTTCGACCGGGGCCTCGATATGGGGCTCACCCTTTGGTCGCGCAACTGGCGACCATTTAGGATCGAAGCGGAGCCCAGATCAAGGCATGGGCCTGCATTAGCAACAGAGCTTTGCTTCGACGCGCAATAATTGTGCGTGATCGCGGAGGATTCTTGCCAATTTTATCCGTTGGAGTAGATAACGGACACATCTTCAAAAGGAGCGACCGTGCTCAAGCTAGAACTCGACGCCATCGACCTGCGCATTCTCAAGGAATTGCAGCGGGACGGGCGGATGACCAATGTGGAACTCTCCGAACGCGTCGGCATTTCCGCGCCGCCCTGCCTGCGGCGCGTCCGCAAGCTGGAAGAGGCCGGCGTGATCGAAAGCTATCACGCCGTCCTCAATGCCAGCCGCCTCGGCTACGACCTCGTCGCCTTCTGCATGGTCGGCCTCAAGCACCAGTCGGAGGCCAACCTCAAAGCCTTCGCCGCCGCCACCGACAGCTGGCCGATCGTGCGCCAGGCGTGGATGGTCAACGGCGACAGCGATTTCCTGCTGCATTGCGTCGCCGAGAACCTCACCCGCTTCCAGGACTTCGTCATCGAAGTGCTGACTGCGAACGAGCATGTCGATACGGTGAGGACCATGCTGACGATTAAGCAGGTGAAGAAGGTGGGGCTGGTGGAGATATGAGCGTTAGCGACGTTCGAAGATGTAATTGAGCTTCGACTGGTAAGTGCGCTGGTATCCGCGTGCGCTCAGCAACTCCAGGATTTCCTTGGCGGTCTGATCCTTGAACTCGCTGATGATCACCTGAGGCCATAGGGTTTCAGGTGCCGTCATCAGGAAATGTGTGAGAACCGGTATCTCATGCCCTTCTATGTCGATCTTCAGTGCATCGATCTTCGTGATAGCGTGCCGCGAGCATAAAGCCGTCAATGTGGTCAACTGCACCGTCGTCGGGACACGCTCACCTCGGGACTTGCCGATTTCCTCGGTTACGAGGGTGTTGGTGCCGCGCTGGCTGGGATTGATGTGCAGTTGGGCGGTTCCCTCCTGGTCGCTCAAGGCAACGCATTCGAGAACAAGCTGCTGGATTGCATTGGTCCGGACATTGAAACGGATCCGGCGCGCCATTTCGGGATCCGGCTCCACGGCAAGAATTCGGCCGCTGCCCTTCATGCATTTGTTCGCCCAGAAGCTGTAAATTCCCGCGTTGGCGCCGATGTCAACGAAGACGCTTCCGGGCTGGAGGACGCGTGCCAGGATTGCTCTTTCTTCGACATCGAAAAATTGCGGCGCGGTATACAGTTTCTGTTCAGACATGTTGCCGCGCGGCAGTATTCGAAGTCGATGCTCCCAGACCTGAATGTCGATCGGACCACGGTGCTTGTACTTGACCGGTTTGCGCAGTGTCTTCGTCAGCCAACGAAGGGGTTCCGGCAAGACATGCGAAAGCTTGAGCATTGCGGCGGTTAGGCCACGCAGGCGATAGGTTCCCCAAGGCGAGGTGTCATCGAATTCCGGTATCGACGCTTGCAGTTTCATGCTCCCCTCCATGCCTGACGAAGCCAATCGATCCGGCCGATGCGTCGGTACCACTTTTGGCCGCCGCCCTCCAGGACTTCACTCATCTTCGGGTTTCCTGCGAAGACGACAATGCGGGCGCCCTCGGGCAAGGCGGGGTCCTCGAAATAGCTTCGGACATAGCGCGGTACACAGGCATTCTTGAAGCTCACACACCATTCCCTCGGCCAGTACTGGAGGTGACCGTGCTTGGCGAGTTGTGCACTTTGAAACTGCTGCGAGATTTCATAGGTCGACGTGGCGCCTTCAGGATCGGCAATATAGGCGTCGAGGATGTATGCGTGTTCGCCCGCCTCGAAACGAAAGACCGAACTGTTGCCTACCGAGGCAAGAAAGCGGTCGCGGGCGGGGTTGATCTTGCGCAGCGGTTTGCTGCGGAAAAGATCATCATCGCGGATGATGAGAAATGTCCCTGGGATGGTGAAGAAGGGCTCGAGATCGTCGACGACCACCAGATCAAGGTCGAGGAAGAGCGTTGTGCCCTTGATGTCCGACAGGTCGCGCCGGAAAAGCGCGAGCTTCCTCCAGCGCCGGTCGCCGTGGCCTTCCGGCAATTCGAGTTCCGGCAAAGGGCGAACTTCCACCGCTTCATCCAGTCCACTCGCATCGTCCGTGAAGCACACAAAGCGATGTGGCCGCTTGAGGTGCCGCGCAACGCCTCGCCTGAGATTGTTGACATATTCAGGGCCATACAGCGTGCCCCATTTGATGCAGATGATATTGACGGGGGCGAGCGGGCCGGAGTTCGTGGAGGTCATATCGTCAGTTTGCCTTCAAGGCTGTTTTCGGATGGCGCGCGATTGGCGGCAAATTCGGAGAGATACCGGTGATGCAAATCAGCCTGTTCAGCTCTCAGCCGGATTGCCTCCATCATCTCTTCCGTTGGATTGTGCCGGTCTCCACGCAGGAGAAATACGTTGTAGACATAGCGCAGGAACAGGTCTCGAAGCGTGTCGTCAGGTTCCCAACTGGGCAGACTGGACAGGTTCTTGCTGAGCTCCCCGAGGCCTCGGGCGTGCAGGACCAGCCCCTCAACATTGTAGGGTGCATCGCCCAGCGTGATGACCTTCTTGCCCAGAAGTATTGCCTCCAAACCGACGGTCGAGTTGACGGTGATGACGGCCTCGGCACCCTCGATGAGTTCTCGCGTATCGTTGTGATTGGCGAAGCGAATTCGTTGATGCGGCACAATGTGGCTTCTGATCGACAAGGGGAAGCTCGGATGTTCCTTCACGACGAAATGGCGTTCGGGATGCCGCTCTGCCAGAGCCAACAACGTCTCGTACAAATGGACCATGTTCCTGATCCAGGGCGAATGGACCAGGATCTGCATGTCACTTGGCACCTGCATCGGCACGAAGATGTAGTTCGACGGCAGGGTATCCGTTGAGTGTCCCTTTTGCTTCGGCTTGCGCCTCACCAGGTCCTGGGGCTTTTCCAGCGGCAGGCGATCGGCCAGCGGGCGATAGAAATGGGGATCGCGGGGGAGGGAACTGCCGAAATTGATCCCCCGGACATCGTATTGCAGCGTGTCTGGGAAGAAGCCGAGTTCGGCGACCAAGCGACTGCGCTGCAGGTGATTGGCGACGGCAAGCGTCAGGGCGTCCGGCATCAGGAAGCCGTTGAACACGAGAGCATGTGCCCGGGGATGGTCGGCAAAATAATCGGCAATCAGCGCCGCAAAGAGGCGCGCACGCAGCAGCGCAATGCGCTGATAGATCCAGCCGACCAGGACATTCCCGTACAGGCCTGGAAGCCGGATTTTACGCCGCTGCAAATTGCGCTCAACGAGCCCCTGCAAACCGTAGAGGTCAGATCTCGATGTCAGGATCGAGAGCATATGAAGGAAGCCGTGCCTTTTCAGCAGCTCTCTTAGAACTCTGCCAAACTTGCGGGGGACCTCAAGGATCCGCCCCTTGGCGGCCCGGCGAAACCCGACGAGGTGCTTTGTGTGGACGATAAACTCGACCGGAGCCATGTCAGGCGACCTTTCGATTGGCTCGCAGGCCGGCGTAAACATCTGCAAGCGCCCGGGCCTCGCCTTCGAGGGCGAAGTTTTCGACGACATGGCGGCGGGCCTTCTGGCCGGCTTCAGCGCAGCGCGCTGGATTGTCAATGAAGGACTGTGTTGCCGCCGTCAGCGCCTCGCCATTGCCGGCCGGGACGACCTTGCCGGTTTCGTCCTCGACGATCATCTCGGCATAGGCGCCGGCATCGCTGGCGACCACCGGGGTGCCTGACGCCATGGCTTCAAGCGGGGTGAGGCCGAAGCCTTCGTTGCGGGAGGGGGCGACGTAGAGGGTCAGGCGGCGATACCAGGGTTTGATGTCGTCGACTTCACCGAGAAAATGGATGCGATCGGAAAGGCCGACCTTGGCGATCTTCGACTTCAGCTGATCGGCGAATGCCGTGTGCTCGGCTGTGACGCGCCCGGAGATGATGGCTGCCCAGTCTTGATGGTCGGGGAGCAGGGCGATCATGGCGTCGACGAAGAGGTCGGTGCCTTTCTGATGGCGGACGCGACCGAAGCAGCCGATCAGATGCTTGTCTCGCATCGCTTCCGGCAAAATGGTCGCCGGATCCGCGTCCGTCTCCATCGCCGGGCGGAAGAGATCGGTATCGACGCCGTGGCGGATGACGGTATGCGGCACCTTGAGGAAAGACCCGGACTTCGCATTCGTTGCGACCACGCCGTCCATCTTGGAAATGAGCCAGCGGGTGTAGCGGCTGTGGTGTCTCTGGGCGGCGGAAGTGAAGAGCAGCTTCAGCGGCATGCGCAAGACGTCCCGCAGGACCAGGCCCGCGAGCATCTCGTTGTTGCGGCGGGCATGCCAGACGCGACCCGTGCCGGTCCTCGGCTTTTTCCAAAGGCCGGGGAGCTGCTTCCAGCGCATTTTCGGGAGATGGTCGGGCAGGCCGGGGCCGAGGGTCAGAATGCCCAGCCCCTGGCGACGCTGCTCGGGAACGAGCTGGATCACGGTCGATGTCACACCGGACAGGCGACGCTTGAAATGCGGCGCGACGACCGTGATCTCGTCAAGCGATTGCGTCACGAGAACGCCCTTCCGACTGCATCAGCCCCACTTGACCGCGAGGATCTCGTAGGCCTTGGAGCCGCCGGGCGCGACGACTTCGATGTTGTCTCCGACTTCCTTGCCGATCAGGGCGCGAGCGATCGGCGAGGAGATCGAGATGCGGCCCGCCTTCACATCGGCTTCCTGGTCGCCGACGATCTGGTAGGTCTTCTCTTCGTCGGTGTCTTCGTCGACCAGCTTAACGGTGGCGCCGAACTTGATCTTCGAGCCGGACATCTTGGAGAGGTCGATGACCTCTGCCCGCGCGATCAGGTCCTCGAGTTCGCCGACGCGACCCTCGTTGTGGCTCTGGGCTTCCTTGGCGGCGTGATATTCCGCATTTTCGGAAAGGTCGCCATGGGCGCGCGCTTCGGCGATCGCCTCGATGATGCGCGGACGCTCTTCCTGTTGACGCCAGCGCAACTCTTCGTTGAGCTTGTCAAAACCGTTCTGCGTCATCGGTACCTTGTCTACCATTTCCTCTTCCTTCGTCTTCGTGGCCGCGAGCGCGGACACAAAAGAAAACAGGTTCCGGAGCAAAGCTTCGGAACCGTGTCACAAATCAGGTTGACGAGGACTATAGCAGAATGCCGCGCGACATTTCCAGATTTTTCGACAGGGCATGCCGAGGCATACGTCTCGCACGGAATAGTCGAGCGAAATCAAACGCTGACGCTGTGCACAGACGGTATGTCGCAGCCTTGTTTCTTGACGATCGTCATGAGAACGTATAGAGAACATACTTATGAAGAAGTCGCTCAAAGAACGTCTCGCCATCCTCTCCGACGCGGCCAAATATGATGCGTCCTGCGCTTCAAGCGGGACGACGAAACGCGACTCCGCGGCCTCCGGCGGGCTCGGTTCGACGGAGGGATCGGGCATCTGTCATGCCTATGCACCCGACGGCCGCTGCATCTCGCTGTTGAAGATCCTGCTCACCAATTTCTGCATCTATGACTGCGCCTATTGCATCAATCGCTCCTCGAGCAATGTCGAGCGCGCCCGCTTTACGCCCGACGAGGTGGTGTGGCTGACGATCGAATTCTATCGCCGCAACTACATCGAGGGCCTGTTTCTGTCCTCTGGCATTATCCGATCCTCGGACGACACGATGGCGGAGATGGTGAAGGTCGCCCGCGACTTGAGGACCAAGCATGACTTCCGCGGCTATATCCACCTGAAGACGATCCCCGAGGCCTCCGCGCATCTGGTGGAGGAGGCGGGGCTTTATGCCGACCGTCTGTCGATCAACATCGAGCTGCCGACCGACCACGGGCTTGAGCGCTATGCGCCGGAAAAGCGGCCGGTCAACATCCGCCGTTCGATGGCGGACTTGAGGCTCAAGATCGACGAGGCGCGCGAGCCGACGCTTTCCGGCCGGCGGAAGAAATTCGTGCCGGGCGGGCAGAGTACGCAGATGATCGTTGGGGCTGATGGGGCCAATGACGCAACGATCATCGGATCGAGCGCGCGGCTCTACAGCTCCTATGGCCTGAAGCGTGTCTATTATTCGGCCTTCAGCCCGATCCCCGACAGTTCCCAGAACCTGCCGCTGATCAAGCCGCCGTTGATGCGGGAGCATCGGCTTTACCAGGCGGACTGGCTCTATCGCTTCTACGGATTTTCGGTCGATGAAATTGCCTCGATCGGACAGGACGGCATGCTCGATCTGGAGCTCGATCCGAAGCTTGCCTGGGCGCTTGCCAATCGCGACCGCTTTCCGGTCGATGTGAACACTGCCGATCGCGAGACGCTATTGCGCGTGCCCGGTTTCGGCACCAAGACGGTCAAGGGGCTTTTGTCTGCCCGTCGCCATCGGCGGGTGCGTCTGGAGGACCTGGCACGGCTTGGTGTCTCCCTGAAGAAGGTGCGCTCCTTCATCGTGGCCGAGGGCTGGTCGCCGCATCGCAGTCTGGACCGCTCGGATCTCAGGGCCGTCTTCGCGCCGCCGGCCGAACAGTTGTCGCTGTTTTGATGCGGACGGTCACGCTCGAGGGGCGAGGTGAGTTTGCCGAATGGCGGGAGGCCGCGCGTGGTCTGCTGCTGGACCGGGTGGAGCCGGCGTCCGTGCGCTGGCAGCTTGCCGGTGACGGAGCGGACCTGTTCGGCGGCGCTGCCGCCCCGGAAATCGGGCCCGGCGAGGCACGCGACGTCGTCGTTCCCAAGAGTTTCATGGAGACGGCAGAGGCGGCAATCTGCCATTCCGATCCCGATCGTTTCTCGCTGCTCTACCGGATCCTCTGGCGCATGCAGGCGGAGCGCAATCTGTTGCAGGTCGCGTCCGATGGCGATGTGGCACAGCTGGTTCGGCTGGTGAAGAACGTCCGGCGTGACAGCCACAAGATGAAGGCATTCGTGCGGTTTCGCGAGGTCGAGGCCGTACAGGCCGGGCGGCGGCGCTTCGTCGCCTGGTTCGAGCCGGAGCATTTCATCGTGGCGCGCACCGCGGGCTTCTTTCAGCGCCGTTTCACCGACATGGATTGGCTGATCGCCACGCCGAAGGGCTCGGCCGCCTGGAACGGCGACGAACTCAGGACCTCGCGCGAGCCTGCCTTGCGGCCGGAAGCGGAGGATGAGACCGACGAGCTGTGGCGGACCTATTTTGCCAATATCTTCAATCCGGCACGGGTGAAGATCCGGGCCATGCAGTCGGAGATGCCGAAGAAATACTGGAAGAACATGCCGGAGGCTTCGCTCATTCCGGACCTGATTGCCGGGGCTGAGCGGCGGGTGCAGGAGATGGCGGCACGCGAGGCGAGCCAGCCGCCGGCCTTTCACGAGCGGTTGCAGGCGCAGTGGCGCGGCAAGGAGGAAGAGGATGCCTTGTCGGATCTGCCGCCGCTCAAGCGATTGCACGAGGAGGCCGCCCGCTGCACACGCTGTCCGCTGCATTGCCACGCCACGCAGACGGTGTTCGGCGAGGGACCGGCGGACTCTCAAATCATGTTCGTCGGGGAACAGCCGGGCGATGTCGAGGATCTGGCAGGGCGGCCCTTCATCGGGCCTGCGGGCAAGGTGTTCGACGAGGCTGCGGCTGCAGCCGGGATCGACCGGCGGCAGATCTATGTCACCAATGCGGTCAAGCACTTCAAATACGAGCGGCGTGGCAAGCGGCGGATCCACATGCGCCCGGATGCCGGCGAGGTGGCGCATTGCCGCTGGTGGGTCGCCAAGGAAATCGAAATCATCCGCCCGCGCATCGTGGTGGCGCTGGGCGCGACGGCCTATCTGTCTCTGACCGGTGAGAGCCGCCCCATCGCGGAGGTGCGGGGCATGCCGATCCCAATGCAGGAAGACCGGATGCTGCTCGTGACCACGCATCCGGCCGCCATTTTGAGAATGCCTGACGAGGATCTGAAGGTGCGCAGCCTCGAGGCCTTCCGCTCGGACATGGCCGGTGTCCGGCGGCTCTTCGATACGCTGTCGGCAGGCTGACCTTGCCGCTCAGTGGCCGCCGATCCGGCTTTCGTCGAGCTCGGTGCGGGCATAGACCTGCGATGCGATCGCGGCAAGCAGCAGCAAGGTGACGGTGGCCAGCGCACAACAGAGCGCAAAGCCGCCGGCGTAACTTGCCTTCGCCATTTCAATCCAGGGGGCGGCTTCATTGCCGGTGGAACGGGCGACTTCGAGCGCCGTGCCCAAGGCTGCGGTGACGGAATTCCGGTCGCTGGCGGAGAGCGCGGTCAGATCTGCGTCCTGCATAGCGAAGCGGTAGAACAGCGTGCCGATGCTGCCGAGGATGGCGACGCCGAGCGCGCCACCGAATTCCGCACTCGTTTCGGAAATGGCAGAAGCGGAGCCCGCGCGCTCCGGCGGGGCGGTGCCGACGATCAGACCTGTCGTGGTCAGAATGACGGGCACGAAGCCGAGGCCCATGATCATGCTCGCGCCAAGCACGCCGACCAGGCTCGAATGCCAGGCGGCAATTGCCATCAAGCCGGTGCCAAGCGCGTTGACGACCAGGCCGAGCAGGACGGTTCTGACCGGGCCGAGCCGGTTGGTCACGCGCCAGGCCTGGAAGGACATGACAGTGAAGACGAGCGAGGAGGGGACGGACCAGAGGGCAGCCTTCAGCGGTGTCAGTCCGATGACCAGCTGCAGGAAGAGGTTCTGGAAGAGGAAGATGCCGAAGATGAAGAAGACGCCTGCGAGATTGACCATCAGAGATGCGGTGAAGGCCGGGATCCTGAACAGAGCGAGATCGATCATCGGATGTTCGAGCTGCTTCTGGCGCTTGACGAAGATTACGCCCACGACGAGGCCGAAGAGGATCGGTGCAAGCTGGATCGGTTCGAAGCCTTCGGCGGCCATCTTCTTGAAACCGTAGACGATGGGCAGGACGGTGAGCAGGGAGAGGGCAACGCTTGCGAGATCAAGGCGACCGGCATTCTCGTCCTTGTATTCCGGCAGGAGAAATGGGGCGCTGGCAAGCAGGGCTGCCATGATGGGCACGTTGATCAGGAAGACCGAGCCCCAGTGGAAATACTGCAAGAGCAGACCGCCGATCAGCGGGCCGATCAAGCCACCGAGAGCGAAGGCCGTGCCCCAGATGCTGATTGCGCGGTTGCGTTCACCTTCGTCGCGGAAGAGGTTGACGACGAGCGAGAGGGTGGAAGGCGCGATGGTCGCGCCGGCGATGCCGAGCAGGGCGCGCGCGACGATCAGCATCGACGCAGTGCTGGCGAAGGCGGCGAAGACGGAAGCAGCACCGAAGAAGAATGCGCCGATCAGGAGCACCTTGCGGCGGCCGATCCGGTCGCCGAGCGTGCCCATCGTGACGAGGAAGCCCGCGACCATGAAGCCATAGATGTCGTTGATCCACAAAAGCTGGGTGGCCGAGGGATCCAGGTCGGCCACGATGGCAGGCATGGCGAGGAACAGGACCGAGAGGTCCATGGAATAAATCAGACAGGCAATCGACAGGATCAGGAGGCCGATCCACTCACGGCGGGTGGCCTTGCCGGCAACAGCGTCAACAGTCACGGACATGGGAAAATCTCACACTTCAAAACGGGTGCAGAGTGCCGCAGGGCCGTGCATTCGACAAACGTCAAATTTTGATGGAACGCGTCGCGGAAACTGATCGATTGAATAGGCTGGTGTTGGCCCGGGCCTCCGGGAGGCTCGACGATGAGGCTAGTGTCTCGTCGGCTTGTGCAGGCATGTCTGCTCGCGCTATCACGGGTCCGGATCCTGCAGGAGATAAGATAATGGCGGGATCTCTGGGGGAGATGCCGTTTTGCAATCGACGATCGTTTTGACCGCAGTCGCCATGCTCGCTTTTGCGGCGAACTCGCTTCTCGCCCGCGAAGCACTGGGTACGCTATCGATCGAAGCTGCCGGCTATACAGCCGTCCGGATCATGTCGGGAGCTTTGGTGCTATACGGGTTGATGCGCCGGCAAGGCGTTTCCCAGGCATCGGGACCGTCCTTGCCGGGGGACTGGCCGGCTGCTGCAGCTCTCTTCGTCTACGCCATCGCGTTTTCGGCGGCCTATCTCTCGCTTGGTGCCGCAACGGGTGCCTTGATCCTGTTTTCCTCCGTGCAGGCGAGCATGGTCACCTTCGGTCTGGTCAAGGGCGACCGTCCCAGCCTGCAGGAGGTCGTGGGCTTTGCGATCGCCTTTGCCGCTTTCGTCTATCTCATTCTGCCCGGTGTCGGGCGTCCCGATCCGGTCGGCTGCGTCCTGATGATCGCCTCCGGAGTTGCCTGGGCGGTCTATACGCTGCGCGGCCGCGGATCGCAGGATCCGATCGGCCAGACTGCGGGCAATTTCGTTCGGGCCTCGGTTTTCTGCCTGCCGCTCGCCATCTTCGCTGTCATCTATGAGACGACGTCGACATCTGGCGTTCTGCTCGCGCTTGGATCCGGCATCGTCGCATCCGGTCTTGGCTATGCGATCTGGTACACGGCGCTGCGGGAACTTACGACATTTCGCGCCGCGCTGATCCAGCTCTCGGTGCCGGTTATCGCGGCTCTTGGCGCGATCGTGCTTCTTAATGAGCAGCTGACGCTGCATTTCGTCATTGCCGCTTCCTGCGTGATCGGCGGGATCGCGCTTGCCATCCTCGCCAAGCAGAAGCGGCAGGCCTGATCTGGTGGTTCTGCTTCTGGCCTCAGCTTGAGGTGTGAAGCGCGCTGACATAGGCGTCCAGCCGTGCCAGGGTCTGCTTTCCACCTTCGACTGCGCCGAATTTGAAGGTCGCGTCTCGTGCTTCTTGCGTCGGGAAGATCAGGATCATGGTGATGCGGGTCTGATCTCCTTCGCTTTCGAAGGTGATGATGCCGTCGAAATGCGCGGGCTCTCCCATCTCGCCGCCATGCTCATAGGAGATGCGGGTCGGCCGGCTGATCTCCCGGTAGCGGATCCAGTTCGGCCAATCCTTGCCGTCGGGTCCATGCATCGTGTAGCGCCACAGACCGCCGACGGAGAAGTCCATCTCATGGGTTTCGTTCTGAAAACCGTCCGGCCCCCACCAGGCGTCAAGGTGGCGGGCATCGGAGAACATTTCGAAGACGAGGCCGATCGGAGCGCGGACGAGGCGGGCGACTTGCAGGATGCGGGCTGGGTCCAGTTCGGCTGTCATGTCAGAATGGCTCCCGTGGCGAGGACCTGCTCGAGGCGGTCGAAATTCTGCTCGTTGGCCGCGCGGATGAATTTCTGCAGTTCGCGGTTTTCGTCTGTCGGTTCGAACAACATCCGCCAAGTCAGGCGCGTGCCCGATGCGTCCTCCTCAAAGGTCATCTCCAGAGTGAAGACATGCATCGGCTCATGGTGAAGGGCGACCATACGCCTTGCCGGTTCGATCTCTTGGAAGGTCCAGCGGTTGGCGAAGTCGGTGCCGTCGGACGAGGTCATGATGACGCGCCAGTCTCCGCCGACGCGAAAGTCGAATTCGTCGATACGGTTGGTGAAGCCATGCGGTCCCCACCACGTCGCAAGCTTGGCCGGATCGGCGAAGGCATCGAAGACTGCGGCTCTGGATGCCGTAAAGATCCGCTCGTTCAGGATTTCCAGTTTGTCGGTCATTTCTGATGGTCCTTCCTGCCTTCGGGGTCTCTTTGAATGGCGGCGAGATAGTCTTCCAGGCGATCCAGCCGGTGCTCCCAGAGCTTCCGGTAATCGGCGAGCCAGCCATCGACGGCTTGCAAAGGTTCGGCTTCGAGCCGGCAGGGACGCCACTGCGCGCTGCGCCCGCGTGAGATGAGCTTTGCGCGCTCCAAGACCTTCAGATGCTTGGAGACGGCCGGAAGGCTGATGTCGAAGGGTTCGGCCAGTTCGTTGACCGTCGCTTCGCCCATGGCCAACCGGGCCAGAATGGCCCTACGTGTCGGGTCGGCCAAAGCCGCCAAAGTCAGAGAAAGTGGATCGCCGCTCATCTTTAGCCGATCGGTTAATTAACTTATTGGTTAAATACAGGCGATACGACAGCGTGTCAAGTTGAGGGGCTCCCCAAGCAGCAGCTCGTTCTGAGCGGAAGGAGCGGGAGCAGCTTCGTCAGCCGAAGAGTTCGATCAGCCCCGAGATGACCGTCGCGCCGCCGATCGGCGCGATGAAGAGGAGGACGATGTTCAAGCCGGCGATCCAGGCGAGTGCCTTTTGCTGGCGCGGCGTCAGGGAAGGGCGGTCCGGTTCGGCCGGCGGCTCTGGCGGTGGCGTGAAGTTGTTGAGATCGAGAAACATTGCGTGACCTGTCTCGTCTGCCGTTCGGGAGTGCTCTCGCCCCTAACATAGGCATGAAGCACAGAGTTCCAGTGCGTCATGGTAACGAGCGCCGCGCCGCCCATAAAACAGAATCGCCGCACCCGAGGGTGCGGCGATCGTATCGTATTCATGCTGTATCAGACGGCCCGCAAGCCAGCTGAAGCGTGTCGCCTCAGAAGTAGCTCTGCAGCGGGCGAACCTCGAGCTGGCCGCCCTTCAGCGCCCGGATGGCTTCGGCGGCAGCGAGCGCGCCGGCCATGGTGGTGTAGTAGGGCACCTTCTGCATCAGGGCGGCTCGGCGCAGCGACTTCGAGTCCGAGATCGCCTTGTTGCCGTCGGTCGTGTTGATGACCAGCTGCACCTGACGGTTGCGGATCGCATCCTCGATATGCGGACGGCCTTCCAGAACCTTGTTGATCTTCACGGCCGGAATGTCGTTTTCGGCGAGGAAGCGCTGGGTGCCGCCGGTCGCCAGAACCTTGAAGCCGATCTGAGTAAGGATCAGGATCGCCGGCAGGACCCGGGCCTTGTCCTCGTCCCGGACGGACACGAAGACCGTTCCCTCACGCGGCAGTTCGACGCCAGCGCCGAGCTGGCTCTTGGCAAAGGCCAGCGCAAAGTCGGTGTCGAGGCCGATGACTTCGCCGGTGGAGCGCATTTCCGGACCGAGCAGCGTGTCGACGCCGGGGAAGCGGGCAAACGGGAAGACGGCTTCCTTGACCGCGATGTGGGTCAGGTTGCGCGGGTCGGGCTTCTTGCCATAGGCGGAAATGGCCTGGTCGAGCTTTTCGCCGGTCATGACGCGGGCGGCGATCTTGGCGATGGGGGCGCCGATGGTTTTGGCGACGAAGGGCACCGTGCGCGAGGCGCGCGGGTTTACTTCGAGCACGTAGATCACGTCGTCCTTGATCGCATACTGGACGTTCATCAGGCCGCCGACATTGAGCGCCTTGGCAAGCGCCGTCGTCTGGCGCTCCAGTTCGTCGACGATGTCCTTGGAGAGCGAACGGGTCGGCAGCGAGCAGGCCGAGTCACCGGAGTGAATGCCGGCTTCCTCGATATGCTCCATGATGCCGGAGACGAAGACGTTTTCGCCGTCGCAAAGAGCGTCGACGTCAACTTCGATGGCATTTGTCAGGTAGCTGTCGAAGAGAAGCGGGTTCTTGCCGAGCAGCGTGTTGATCTGGCCGGTCTTGTCGTTCGGGTAGCGCTGCTTGATGTCTTCCGGCACGAGTTCCGGAACCGTGTCGAGCAGGTAGGTCTGCAGCATGCCCTCGTTGTGGATGATCTGCATGGCGCGGCCACCGAGCACGTAAGACGGGCGCACGACCAGCGGGAAGCCGATTTCGCCGGCAACGAGACGCGCCTGCTCAACCGAATAGGCGATGCCATTGTTCGGCTGCGTCAGGTCGAGCTTCATCAGCAGCTTCTGGAAGCGGTCGCGGTCTTCGGCGAGGTCGATCATGTCGGGCGCGGTGCCGAGGATCGGGATGCCGTTCTTTTCGAGCGCTTCGGCAAGCTTCAGCGGGGTCTGGCCGCCGAACTGGACGATAACGCCGACGACTTCACCCTTTTCCTGCTCCGCGCGCAGGATTTCGATCACGTCTTCGGCCGTCAGCGGCTCGAAATAGAGGCGGTCGGAGGTGTCATAGTCGGTCGAGACGGTTTCCGGGTTGCAGTTGACCATGATCGCTTCGAAGCCGGCATCCTTCAGCGCGAAGGCGGCATGGCAGCAGCAATAGTCGAACTCGATGCCCTGGCCGATGCGGTTCGGGCCGCCGCCGAGGATCACGACCTTCTTGCGGTCGGAGACCTGGGCTTCCGAGCGCAGCGCGCCGACGAAGGGCGTCTCATAGGTGGAGTACATGTAAGCCGTCGGCGAGGCGAATTCGGCGGCACAGGTGTCGATGCGCTTGAAGACCGGGCGCACGCCCAAACCGTTGCGCAGTTCGGCGACTTCCTTCGGGCGCTTGCCCGAGAGCGAGGCGAGGCGGGCGTCGGAGAAGCCCATGGCCTTCAGCATGCGCAGGTTTTCTGCGTCTTCCGGCAGGCCATGCTCGCGAATGCGGGCTTCCATATCGATGATCGCCTTGAACTGGGCGATGAACCACGGATCGATCTTGCAGCCTTCGTGGACTTCTTCCGGCGACATGCCGAGGCGCAGCGCTTGGGCGACCATGCGAAGGCGGTCCGGGGTCGGCGTGCCGATGGCGGCGCGGATGGCGTTCTTGTCGTCGCCTTGGCCGAGGCCGGGGATCTCGATTTCGTCGAGGCCGGTGAGGCCGGTTTCGAGACCACGCAGAGCCTTCTGCAGCGATTCTGCAAAGGTGCGGCCGATCGCCATGACTTCGCCGACCGACTTCATGGCGGTGGTCAGCGTCGGCTCGGCGCCGGGGAACTTTTCAAAGGCAAAGCGCGGGATCTTGGTGACGACGTAGTCGATCGACGGCTCGAACGAGGCCGGGGTCGCGCCGCCGGTGATGTCGTTTTCGAGTTCGTCCAGCGTGTAGCCGATGGCGAGCTTGGCGGCGATCTTGGCGATCGGGAAGCCGGTGGCCTTCGATGCCAGAGCGGAAGAGCGCGAGACGCGCGGGTTCATTTCGATGACGACAAGGCGGCCGTCCTTCGGATTGACGGCGAACTGGACGTTCGAGCCGCCGGTCTCAACGCCGATCTCGCGCAGAACCGCGATCGAGGCGTTGCGCATGATCTGGTATTCCTTGTCCGTCAGCGTCAGCGCCGGGGCAACGGTGATCGAGTCGCCGGTGTGCACGCCCATCGGATCGATGTTTTCGATCGAGCAGACGATGATGCAGTTGTCCGCCTTGTCGCGGACGACCTCCATTTCATACTCCTTCCAGCCGAGGACCGATTCTTCGATCAGGACTTCGGTGGTCGGAGAGGCGTCGAGACCGGAATTGACGATTTCGTAGAATTCCGAGCGGTTGTAGGCAATGCCGCCGCCGGTGCCGCCGAGCGTGAAGGACGGGCGGATGATGGCGGGCAGGCCGACATGATCGAGGGCCTGGGCGGCAATCGCCATGGCATGCGCCATGTAGCGCTGCTTGCGGTCGGTCTCGCCGAGGTTCCACTGGTTTTCCAGCTCGTCGAGGGCCTTGTCGAGCGCGTCGCCGGAGAGCTTGGCGCGCAGTTCCGCGCGGGCGGCCTCGTGCGTCTTGCGGTCGGCGTCCTTGATTTCGGTGGCGTTGGCGAGCATCGACTTCGGGGTTTCAAGGCCGATGCGGGCCATGGCTTCGCGGAAAAGGGCGCGGTCTTCGGCCATGTCGATGGCTGCGGGCTTGGCGCCGATCATCTCGACATTGTAGCGTTCGAGGACGCCCATGCGCTTCAGAGAGAGCGCGGTGTTCAGCGCCGTCTGGCCGCCCATGGTCGGCAAGAGCGCATCGGGGCGCTCCTTGGCGATAATCTTGGCGACGACTTCCGGCGTGATCGGCTCGACATAAGTGGCATCAGCGAGACCCGGATCGGTCATGATGGTCGCCGGATTGGAATTGACCAGAATGACCCGGTAGCCTTCTTCCTTCAGCGCCTTGCAGGCCTGGGTGCCTGAATAGTCGAACTCACATGCCTGACCGATGACGATCGGCCCCGCGCCGATGATGAGGATGGACTTGATATCTTGGCGCTTGGGCATGGCTCTATCCGTTCTTGCGCCTGCGCGAAAAACCGGCCTGGGTGAGGGAGGTCACCGGCCGGGCGCAGGAAGATGGTCTTTTCAGGCTAGAAGCGGCTTATAGGGAAATGTACCGGCGGAAGGAACCCTGAATCGAAGTGCTCCGACAGTTTTTTCGCGGCTGATCCAGACGAGCTCTCAGCGCACAGACGCTGCGACGTGGTCGGCGTCAAATCGCGTTCCTCGCTAGGTGTTGATTTACCGCCTGTGGGTAAGGTGTCAGGGTCCAAAACGCCGTCGCTCGCAGCAAGGTAGAGGAAACATGACGGAAAATCGGCCCAAGCGCTTTTCGCCGCTGCACTGGCTCGCAGCTGGCTGTGTGCTGGTGGCCTGTGTCGCGATCGGCTTCATCTGGAGCAGGCCGGTCGAGGTGAACACCATCGCCTGGTCCAACACCGATTTCTCAAACTATTGGACGGCGTCCACGCTGTTGCTTAAGGGGCGGGTCATGGACCTCTTCAGCGGGCAGGAGACCTATTTTGCCAATTTGCAGGCGATCTTCGGTCCGGACTATCCCTGGCGCAACTGGAGCTATCCGCCGTCCTACGTGCTGCTGATGTGGCCCCTGGGCTTCGCCCAACTCGCGAGTTCACTCGTGATATTTCAACTCGTGACGGGACTGTTTTTTCTGCATGCGGTCTCCACGGTTCAGCGCGACATCACACCCGGTGCGGCGGCCCTGCTCATTGCATTTCTCATTTGCAACACGGTCACCGCGCAAAACGGGTTCCTGACGGCGGCCCTGATGCTCTACGGCCTCTCGCTCCGTGACCGAAATCCTATTGTGGCAGGGATCGCCTTTGGCCTTCTGACGGTGAAGCCGCAGCTTGGGCTCCTTGTGCCGCTTTTGCTTCTCTACGAGAGAAGATGGACGGTGATTGTCGCCGCCGGTTTGAGCAGCCTCGCTTTGGTCGCGGCCTCCGGCACGCTTCTTGGGTGGGAGACATGGGCCGGTTACATCCGCCACAATGTTCCCTATCAGAGCTATGTCATGACAGACATGGGCGGCATTTTCCTGCGCATGATGCCATCCTTGTTCGGGACTTTGCGATTTATGGAAATGCCTTCGTCTCAGGCGATGATCATTCACAGCGTCCTGGCGATTGCCGGCTTCGCCGGATTTCTGGTGGGGCTGGTCCGCGCTCGCAGCCTATTTGAGCGGAGCCTCGTACTGCTGTTGGCAAGCTTTCTCGTGGCGCCATATTCCCTCGTCTACGACCTGGGCGCACTGTCAGCCGTCGCCGCGATTGCCGCGTTCGAACAGCGAAGCGACGAGCAATCGACTTGGTGGCGGCCAACCTTCATCCTGGTGGCCTTGTTGCCGCTCATTCACTTTGCTTTCTTGGGGCTCAGCCACGTACCGGTCGCACCGCTTGTCTTGAGTTGCGCATTGCTGCTGATTGTCACGCGCCCACGAAATCAGACACAGGTGATTTGATTGGCCGTCATGCCCCGTTCGTAGTCCGTGGCTAGAAGACAACCTCGTATTTGATCCGAGGTTTCCATGGCAGTTTCACTTAAGCAGTCGCTTCCGTCCCATCTTCTTTTCGCATCATCGAGCCATAATCCCGGCGCGATCCCCCATCTCGGGCAGCGGTACGACACATCCGGCCGGTTTCTGACCGAGCGCGGCAATACCGTGGTCTGCCATCTGGCCGAGGGGTCGGAGACGGCTGCGGTTTTGCTCGAGGCGCGGGCGCGGTACATGACCATGCCGGGGGCGGACAAGCTCGCCTTCACGGCGGCATCCAGTTTGCACATGACGCTGTTCCAGGGGATCATCGAGACGCGCCGCGCGCTGCCTTACTGGCCCGAAGACGTGCCCGTGGAAACGCCGGTCGATGACATGACGGCGATCTTCCTGGACCGGCTCGCCGGCTTCGAGCCGGGTGAAGCCTTTGCCGTCGAAGTGATGCATGCAACCCCGCTCGGACTGACCTTGCGCGGCGTCAGCGATCGTGACCGATCCATTCTGAAGGACTGGCGCGATCGGCTGGCGGATCTGCTCGGTTACCGTCATCCGGACCACGAGACATACAGCTTCCACATCACCTTTGCCTATATGATCGAGCGCTTCGACGACGCGACCATGGCCGCCTGGGTGCCGTTTCTGCAGGAGGTGACGGAGGAGATCCGCAGGCGCGCGCCTGTGCTCGAGCTTCGCGCGCCTGCTTTTTGTGTCTTCGACGACATGAACCATTTCGAGGAACTGATGGTCTTCGATCCGGCCTGAGTGGCTTGAAAAAGAAAATGGCGGGCCAGAGCCCGCCAGATCATTATCGAAGTGCTCTCAGATCAAGCTCAGAACTCTTCCCATTCCGCACCGCTCGGCGCAGGTTTTGCGCCCATGGCGGAAGCGATCTTGCTGGCCAATGCGCGGGCCGGCGAGGCAACGGCGCGCGTTGTTTCGTTGGCAGGGGCCGGGGCCGGGGCAGGGGCAGGGCGAGCCGCACTTTGCTGAGCTGCGGCAAAAGTCCGGGCGACCGGCGCCGGTGCCGTCTGCTGCCGCGGGGCCGAGCCGAGATTGAACTGGGCCAGGCGCGCCGAGAGTGCCTGGACTTCCGAGACCAGCGTATGGGACGCAGCATTGGTCTCCTCGACCATGGCGGCGTTCTTCTGGGTGCCCTGGTCCATCACGTTCACGGCGGCATTGATTTCGTGCAAACCGGTCGACTGCTCGCGGGCGGCTTCGACAATCGCATGCACATTGGTGTTGATCTGCTGCACCTCCGCCACGATGGCCGACAAGGCTTCGCCAGTCTGGTCGACAAGGGAGACGCCATGCTTGACCTGATCGCCCGAGGCGGTGATCAGCGTCTTAATTTCCTTGGCCGCATTAGCAGACCGCTGGGCAAGTTCGCGAACTTCCTGGGCGACGACGGCAAAACCCTTGCCGGCGTCACCGGCGCGTGCGGCCTCGACGCCGGCATTCAGCGCCAGCAAATTGGTCTGGAAGGCGATCTCGTCGATCACGCCGATGATGTTGGAAATCGACTGCGAAGACTGCTCGATGGCACTCATGGCGTCGATGGCCGAGCGCACCACTTCGCCGGACCGTTCGGCGCTTTCCTTGGTGCGGCTGACCTGCTCGCCGGCTTCTTCCGCGCGCTGGGTCGATTCCTTGACCGAGCGGGTGATCTGCGAAAGGGCCGCGGAGGTCTCTTCCACGGAGGCTGCCTGCTGCTCGGTGCGGCGGGCGAGATCATCGGCTGCGGAGCGGATTTCGTTCGAGCCGTTTTCGATCGTGGTCGCGTTGTCGCGGAAGGAGATCATCGCGGCGCGCAGCTTTTCGATGGAGTCGTTGAAGTTGCCGCGGATCTCGTCGAGTGCGGGCGAGAAGGGTTTTTCGAGGCGGACCGTCATGTCGCCATCGGACAGTCGGGCAAGACCGGTGCGCAACTCGTCGACGACGAAGCGGATTTCTTCCTCGCGCGCCTTGTGTCCCTTGGAGCGCTCGACCCGTTCGATCTCCTCCTGCTCATAACGGGCTTCAGCGGCCTTTTCGAGCTCGACCTTTTTGCGATTGCTTTCGAGAAGGACGGCGAGCGAGCGGGAGAGGTCACCGAGTTCGTCGGCGCGGTCCTTGTCCGTCAGTTCGACATCCAGCCGGCCAGCGGCGATTTCGGTTGTCTGGCCGATGACGCGGTTGATGCGGCCGATGAAGCGACGGGCGAGCAGCCAGCCGACGACGATCAGGATGAGTGTGGCGCCGGCGATGATGAGGCCGGAGGTCCAGATGGTCTGCGACAGGGCCCCGAGGACAGTGGCACTCGGAACGGCAACGACGACATTCCAGACCGCGCCGGGGAAGGGCTCGATCGGCACGGCGATCGCCATGCGCTCGACGCCGTCCTTGTCGACCATCGTGCCCACGGAGCCGGGGGATTTCAGCAGGCTTTCCCAGGCGGAGGCATCAAGGCCGCTGTCCTTCAAGGCCTTGCCCATGGCCGCCTTGTCGGGGTGACTGACGAAGGCGTTGGCAGAGGAGAGAAGGGCGACATAACCGTCACCCAGCGGCCGTTTGGCGGCGAGATCGGCAGCGGTCTTGTCGAGATCGATGTCGGCGCCGACATAGCCGATCGCCTTGCCGTTTTCCATGACCGGCACGGAAATGGTGGTCATCAGGACGTCTTTGCCGTCGACAGGATAGACGTAAGGTTCAAGCAGGACGGTCTTGCCGGTCCTGACCGGCAATTGATAATAGTCGCCCGCACCGGGTTTGTCGTAGTCAACGAGGACGTCCGTCTTGATGGTCCCACCGGCGCGATAGATGTAGGGCACAAAACGCCCGGTCTGATCGTGTGCGGGTTTGCCAACGAAGTCTGCATCCTTGCCGTCGAAGGCATTGGGTTCCCAACCCGTGGAGAGGCCGATGGCACCCGGAAAGCCCTCGAGCGTCTTCGTCAGGACGGCCATGACCACGTCGCGGTCAGCAATCCCCTTTTCGCGAAGGGCGGAGACGGAATAGTCGAGGCCAGCCACCATCTCATGGGCGACACTCAGGGTCTGATTGACTTCGGCCGCAGCTTCGGACGCTGCAGTCTGCATCTTGTCGATGCCGGCGCCGCGAATGGTGCCGTAGCTCAAGCCCACCAGCGTGGCTGCGACGCCGATCGTGGTGACAACACCCAGGCCGACGGTCGAGAAGATGTTCCGGCTGGTGGCGGATTTGAATAACATGGGCCGTTCCCTCATTAGCCTATGACTGCAAGGCAGCGGACAAGCGCCGCTGCGCCGGTGTCGCACCGGCCTTTGGGGCAGACTTTAGCCGCCCATGGTTAAGTAGATATTTATATTCGGCGAAGCCGTTATGCCGTGCGGCCCTTGATCGATGGGAAAATCGACCGGAAGCTCATTGCCAATCATGCGAGTCGGGCCGGGGGAGCGACGATGTTCAAGGAGTATGTGGACCATGACGGATTGGCGCTGGCCGACCTGATCCGACGCGGCGAGGTCACGGCGAAAGAGGTGCTCGAAGCCGCCATCGCCCGGATCGAGGCGTTCAATCCGCAACTGAACGCGGTCATTCGTCCGCTCTTCGACCGGGCGCGCCAAAGAGTGGCCGCCGGACTGCCGGACGGGCCATTCTGCGGTGTGCCCTTCCTGGTCAAGGATCTCCTGGCGCAGATCGACGGCGTGCCGACCGGCAATGGCAATCGGCTCTGGGCGACCCGGGTTAAAGAGGGCGACAGCGAGCTGGTGACGCGCTGGGAACGCGCAGGGCTTGTCATCGCCGGGCGGACCAACACGCCGGAATTCGGACTGACACCCTATACGGAGCCTTGCGCCAACGGCTCGACGCGCAATCCGTGGGACCTCGGCCGAACATCCGGCGGCTCGTCCGGTGGCTCGGGAGCTGCGGTCGCCTCGGGCATGGTGCCGATCGCGTCCGGTGGGGACGGCGGCGGATCGATCCGCATTCCGGCCTCCGCTTGCGGCGTCTTCGGCATGAAGCCGACGCGGGGCCGAACACCGGCGGGTCCGTTCATCGGCGAGGCATGGTCGGGTTTTGCGGTCGAGCATGTGCTGACGCGAACGGTGCGTGACAGCGCCGCGGTGCTTGACGTCACCCATGGAGCGGATCGTGGCTCGCCGCATCCGCTGCCGGTTCATGCGGGGACTTTCCTGGAAGCGTCGCAGCGGTCACCCGGCAGACTGAAGATCGCTGTCTCGCGCGAACCGATGCTCGGCAAGGCGGTGGCCCCTGAGGTGATCTCCGCTTTCGATGACACAGTGAAGCTGCTTGCCGACCTCGGTCACGAGGTGATCGAGGCAGCGCCGCCTGTGGAGCGGGAGGCATTCTCCATGGCCTTTCTGACGGCGCTGGCCGGTGAGCTGCGCGCCGATATCGAATTCACGGCGAAGACCTTCGGCGTGAGGATCAGGCCCGGCGACTATGATGCCTCGTCCTTTGGCATGGGCTTGCTGGGGGAGGGGTTCACTGCCGGCGATCTCATCGCCGCCCACCGCTATCTTGGGCTTGCCGCGCGCTCGGTCCTCGGCTTTTTCGAGGATGTCGACGTGTTGATGACGCCGGTGCTCTCCACCTTGCCGGTGAAGATCGGTGCGCTGCAGCCGAGTGCCTTGGAAAAGAAGCTCCTGACGGTGCTGGGTTACATCGGCGGCGGACGGCTATTGAAGAAGCTCGGGATTGCCGAACAGCTGGCCGCACAAACCTTCGAGTTCATTTCGTGGACTCCGATCTTCAACGTGACCGGCCAGCCGGCCATGTCGGTTCCGATAAGCTGGTCGCCGGAGGGGCTGCCGATCGGCATGCAATTCGTCGGGCGTTTTGCCGACGAGGATACGCTGTTTTCGCTGGCCGGACAGTTGGAAGCGGCGAAGCCGTGGAAGGACCGCCGTCCGCCCCTTTGATCAGAGCCCCGGTACGACGAGCACCTTCACCTCGCCCGGTTGCGGCGGTTGGCTAACGACCTCCGGCGCCTCGTCGAGCGAGACCTTGCGCGAGATGAGCTTCTCGACCTCGATCCGGCCGGAGGCGATGAGGTCGGCGGCGCGGCGGTGGGTGAAGGGGTTGAGGAAAGAGGTGACGAGCTTGACCTCGCGGAAGAGCAGGTCGAATGGCTCGATCTCGACCTTTTCGCCCTGCGCCATGACACCGAGGATCACGGCGGTGCCGCCCGGCCGTACCAGCTTCGTCGCCTGGACCACGGTTTCTGCGACGCCGGCGCATTCCAGCACGACATCCACGCCGCCGGGAACGAGGCCATGTTCGCCCGCAATCTGGGCGATCACATCGCCCGCTTTCGGATCGACACTTGCTGTCGCGCCGAGTTCCTCGGCAAGGCTGCGGCGGCTCGCCTGGCGCGTGACGAGGATGACCGTCGTTGCGCCAGCCAGCCGGGCGAGCTGAACCGTCAGGAGGCCGATGACGCCGCCGCCCAACACCACGACCGAGGAACCGGCCTTGATCCCGGCAATGTCGATGCCATGCAGGCAGCAGGCCAGCGGCTCGCAGAAGGCGCCATGCATCGGATCGAGATCTCCTGGGAGCAGGAAGGCCTGCTTATGGGGAATGACAACATAATCCGCGAAGCCGCCGTCGCGGTGGATGCCGATGGCTGTCAGGTTTCGGCAGAGGTTGACCCGGCCGTCGACGCAGTGGCTGCAACGGCCGCAGGCAATGTTCGGGTCGCCGGTGACGCGGTCGCCCACATGAAACCCTGAGACTGCGCTGCCGACCTGTTCGATGATGCCGGAGAATTCATGGCCGAGGGTTACGGGCGGCGTGCAGGGAAATTCGCCGTGGAACAGGTGCCTGTCGGTCCCGCAGACGCCGCAGGCTTCGACGCGGACGAGGAGTTCATCCGGGCCAGCTTCGGGCTTCTTCACCTCCCGCGTGAACAATTGGCCTGTCGCCTCCAGTCGCATCGCCTTCATGTGTCACTCCTCCCAAAGTGCAGTCTTTCGGCAAGACTGGCACGCCCGGTGATGCCTGCCAAGCGGTCATCACCGGCTGACTTTCTGGCCACTCTGGAGAAAGTTTCGACGGGCGTCTCGACGGCGCCGGGGTCTGCTTCTAGATAGTCCAAGCAACGACAATCAAAGGGACATCTCTGATGATCACCGTGCATTACCTCGACAACTCGCGCGCCCATCGCATTCTCTGGCTGCTCGAGGAGCTCGGTCTCGACTATCAGGTGAAGGTCTATCACAGGACGAAGGACTATCTGGCGCCAAAGGAACTCAAGGCCGTGCATCCGCTCGGCAAGTCGCCCGTGATCGAGGACAATGGACGCGTGGTGGCCGAGAGCGGCGCGATCATGGAATATCTGATCGAGACCTATGGGGGCGAGGATCTGCGTCCCGCTGCCGGTACCGATGAGCGGCTGCGATACCGGTACTGGATGCATTATGCCGAGGGTTCGGCCATGCCGCTTCTGGTCATGAAGCTCATCTTCTCGCGCATTCCCGGGCAGGTGCCCTTCTTCATCCGCCCTGTGGCGAAGATGATCAGCCAGGGCGTGGCAGGCAAGCTGATCGATCCGCAGCTCTCGGACCATCTCGATCTCTGGATCGCCGAAATCGGCAAGGACGGCTGGTTCGCCGGCAAGCAGTTCTCGGCCGCGGATATCGCCATGAGCTTTCCCGTCGAGGCGGGCCTCACCCGGATCGCCGAGGGCAAGGATGTGAGCGCGCTTAAGGGCTGGATCGAACGGATCCGCGCAAGACCGGCCTATCAGCGCGCACTGAGCAGGGGCGGGGAATACGGCTACGCCAAGAGCTGAAGAGGATCAGCTCTCGCCGATGCGATCGCGGACGTGAGCCGCAAAACTGCGGCTGACCGGTACCTCGGCACCTGATTTCAAGACCACGTGCAACCGGCTGCCGCTGTTCTTCAGCCCAGCCACATGATCGACTGCGACCCAGTGGGAGCGGTGGGTCTGCACACCGGGGATCGAGTCGACCTCCCGCAAGGCATCGGAAAATCGCATCAGGACCAGCTGCCGGCCCTTTGTCGTCGTCACAACCGTGTAGTGATCCTCGACCGTCAGATGGACCAAGGGTGCCCGCAGCGCCGGCTTGAGCCGCGCGAGAAGCGGAGGTGGCTCGTCTTCCGTCGGTTTTGGCTCCGGGTCCTCAGACGCCCTGCTGCTGACGCTCGCCGACGGAGCGTTCGACATCGTCAGATGTGACAGCAGACTGAACAGCACCGACAACGGCAAGCAGACGAGGAGCTGTCGCCCATAGGAGGCAAGACTCGGTTCGGTTCCGGCCCAGGACCAGCGCATCAGCTCCACCACCGCGGCAACGAAGGGTGCGGCCACTAAGGCGGTCGCTGCCAGCAGCAATGCTTGGCTGCGCAGATATTGGGCCAGCCAATGATCAGCGAGGGTAATGACGAGGATCGCGACGGTCCATGCCGCTCCGTGCAGCAGTGTCCAGAAAGCAGCACGCTCGACAAGGCCCATGTCTTCGATCGTGCCGGAAGGACCTATGGCGATGAAGATGGAGACCACGATCGCAAAAGTCGCCCAGAGACGGGGCGAACGGCCCAGTCTCGTCCATTCACGAAGCGCAGACTGCAAGACGGAGCTATTCACGCATTTCTCTCGACATTCACGGCAAAGCATTGGTGGCGCCGGCGCAAAGGCGCGATCAGCGGGAAGCCAAACATTGAAACCGCGAACCCGCTCAAGGCAAGTCCCATGTCGCTTTCTCTTCTCTTACAGACCCCTGTCGCCATCCAAATCCACGTCGTCTCTGCATTGCTCGCCTTGATCCTCGGCGCGGGGCTCTTGCTTGGCCGCAAGGGAACCAATGTCCACCGTATCCTCGGCCGGATCTGGATCGGTGTGATGGTCATCACGGCCATGTCGAGTTTCTTCATCTCCTCTCTGCGTCTCTATTTCGGCTTCAGTCCGATCCACATTCTTTCCGTCTTCACTCTGGTTGGCAGTTTCCAGGCGATCACGGCAGCGCGGGCAGGCCGGATCGCCGAACACCGCCGGCATGTTGGCAACCTCTACAGCTTCGCTTTGCTGACGGCTGGGGCTTTCACGCTCCTTCCAGGACGATTGATGCATAAGCTGATCTTCGGGGAGGGCCAAAGGCAAGCGCATCTGGTTGCCATCGGCCTGCTCTTGATCCTGGTGCTTTTCTTCCAGTGGTGGCTGAGGCGAGACGCGGCGGGTCATAAAGCCTGACTGGCTAACGACCGTTCATCGTCACTGGTGTTAGGGAACAGTTGGGCTATCTTCTCATTGTCTGGGGCAGATAAGAGAGGGACAGCACCATGGAATGGCGAGGCCGTCGGCAGTCGGACAATATCGAGGATCGGCGTGGGCAGTCCTCGCGGGGCGGGTTTGGTCGCAATCCCTTTGGTCGTTCGGGCATCCAGATCCCGATGGGCGGGCGACGCGGTGGCGGACTGAGCTTCGGAACGATCATCTTCCTCGTCGTCATCTACTTCGTGCTGAAGGCCATGGGCATCGACATGCTGCAGGTTCTGGGCGAAGGCAATATCGGGGGGGCAGGCTCCGGATACGAGCAATCGATCGGGCAGCGGCCGGCAGGGCAATCGAGCGACGACACCACCGCCTTTGTCCGCACCGTTCTGGCGGAAACGGAAACCACCTGGAATGCGATCTTCTCGGCATCCGGCGAGCAATATCGCGAGCCGACGCTGGTCCTGTTCAGCGGGGCCACAGCTTCCGCCTGCGGTCAGGCATCGTCTGCCACCGGTCCCTTCTATTGTCCCGCCGACAGCAAGGTCTATCTGGACACCGAGTTCTTCGATCAACTCGAGCGGCAGTTCGATGCCGCCGGCGATTTCGCCCAGGCCTATGTGATTGCCCATGAAGTCGGGCATCACGTGCAGAACCTCACGGGCGTTCTCCCGGAATTCAACCGCCAGCGCCGGTCGATGGGCCAGCGCGAAGCGAACCAGATGTCAGTGCGCGTCGAGCTGCAGGCGGATTGTTATGCGGGGATCTGGGCGAAGTCGGCCGACAAGGAAGGCATCCTGTCCGACGGCGATCTGGAGGAGGCGCTGAATGCCGCACAGCAGATCGGCGACGATACGCTGCAGAAGCGCAGTCAGGGGTATGTCGTGCCGGATGCCTTCAACCACGGCACCTCCGCACAGCGGATGAAGTGGTTCAAGCGCGGTTACGACAGCGGCAATGTGAGCGCCTGCGACACCTTCTCGGGCCCCATCTGACGGGCCGGAGCAGCTAGCGGATTGCAAGCGCCGTCAGCCACAGGCCGAGGCCGAAAACGGTGTGTGCGGCCAGATTGAGAGCCCGGACCTTGTTCGGGTTCGGCGTCTTTGCCGCCGCCCAGCCGAGACCGAGGCCGGGCTGCAGCAGGAACCAGCCGGCAGCGACCGTGACGATCCCCCAGATGAAGGCTGGCAGCAGCGTTGGGTCTGCAAACCAGGCCGGCCCGACAAGCAAGGCTAGCATGATGCCATAGGCGATGCCGACAGCGTAATGGGCGATCCAGCCGAGGGCCAGTTCGCGGTCGTGGGGCTCTGCATCCGCGATACTGTCGTGAAAGACCCGACCCGAAGTCAGGTGATAGAACCAGCGTCCGACCGGGGCCCAATTCGCACTCGGCTGGCGAAAAACCGTCGTCAGGATGAGAGCCCAGAGATCCATGGCAAGCGTCGCGCCGATGCCGATGAGTGTGCCGCGCCAGATCAGATCCATCATGCCGTTGTCATTTGCTCCCGTTGCACCGCTGAAGGCTTACACGCGATTCTTCGTCAGCGCCAAGGTCAACTGGTGTCATTCAAGACCAATCCTGTCGGCTGCTCATTCCGAATAGCCGTGGACTGCCTGATTTTTCATCAAACTTGCTGATGTATCGCGCAATAATTCTGCAGCATCATGATTCCGGCTTGCCGCCGTGCCTGCGCGCGCTTATCCCTCTGCGACATGCCGCTCACCAGTATGCTCTGGAAGCGGCTTTTTTCGTTGAGACCTAAGCCATGCACACCGATGTCGTCACGCTCGAAACCCCAAGCGCCACTCCCGTGGGAGCCGGTAGCTGGATGTCGCATATTCGCGCCACCCTCGCCCTCGGCATCCCGCTGATCGGCGCGCAGCTGGCACAGCTTGGCATTCATACGACGGACGTCGTGATCGTCGGTCAGCTCGGCGCCGTGCCGCTCGCCGCCATGGTATTGGCCGGCCAGTTCTTCTTCACGATCTTCGTCTTCGGTTCGGGCTTCTCCATGGCGGTCATGCCGATGGTGGCGCAGGCCTATGGACGGGGAGACGTGGTCTCCGTTCGGCGCTCGATCCGCATGGGCATGTGGGTGTCCATCCTTTACGTCGTGGTCATGACGCCTCTGTTCTTCAATGCCGAGAGGATCCTGCTCGCTCTGGGGCAAAAGCCGGAAGTGGCCGCACTTGCAGCCAACTACGTCTTCATCAGCCAGCTCGGGCTTCTGCCGGCGTTGCTGTTTGCCGTCCTACGTTCGCTGGTCAGCGCCACGGGGCGGGCACGCATCGTGCTCTGGGTCACGGTCGGCATCCTGATCCTCAATGCGATCCTGGCTTATGCGCTCGTGCTCGGACATTTCGGCCTGCCGGCGCTTGGCATGACCGGTGCGGCAATCGTCGCCGTCATCGTTCAGTGGGTGAGTTTTGCGGCGATGGTCCTCTATATCCAGACCCGCGACGAGACCCGGCGCTACGAATTATTCGTGCGCTTCTGGCGTCCCGACTGGCAAGCCTTCCGTGAAGTTCTGTTCCTGGGGCTGCCGATCAGCGTCACCGTGCTTGCCGAAGTCAGCCTGTTCAGTGCCGCCTCCTTGCTGATGGGGCGGATCGGGACGATCGAACTTGCGGCCCATGGCATCGCCCTGCAGCTGGCCTCCATCGCCTTCATGATCCCGCTTGGTCTCGCCCAAGCCGCGACCGTTCGGGTGGGACTTGCGCATGGACGCGGCAATTACCCGGAACTGGTGCGGGCCGCCATCACGGTTCTTGGCATCGCCGCGATCCTTTCGCTGTCGGGTGGCATCCTTTTCCTTGCCGTGCCGCAGCAACTCTCTGCCGCCTTCATCAACGAGAATGCGCCGGCTGCAGCCGATGTGCTGGCTTTCGCCGGGCCGCTCGTCATGGTCGCCGGACTATTCCAACTGGTTGACGGGCTGCAGGCGATTGCCGCGGGACTGCTTCGCGGGTTGAAGGACGCTCGGGTGCCGATGATTCTGGCGCTTGTCGCCTATTGGCCGGTCGGCTTCTTCCTCGCCTGGCTCATGGCCTTTCCGCTTGGGATCGGCGGCATCGGCATCTGGTATGGTTTCTGCCTGGGGCTTGCGAGCGCTGCCTTCATGCTGAGCCTGCGCTTTTACCTCAAAGTCCGGCATGAAATGCAAACGGCCCGGGTCTGAACCCGGGCCGCCAAATTCCAGTCCTGTAGATTAAGCTCAGCGTTCGGCCAGTGCCGGTTCGCCCCTCGTCTCGCGCACCATGTTGATGAAGCGGCGGAAGAGGTAGTGGCTGTCCTGTGGGCCGGGCGAGGCTTCCGGGTGATGCTGCACCGAGAACACCGGCTTGCCCTTGAGACGGAGGCCGCAATTGGTGCCGTCAAACAACGAAATGTGAGTCTCTTCAACGCTTTCCGGCAGCGACTTCGAGTCGACCGCGAAGCCGTGGTTCATCGAGACGATTTCGACCTTACCCGTCGTGAAGTCCTTCACCGGGTGGTTTGCGCCGTGGTGACCCTGGTGCATCTTCTCGGTCTTGCCGCCGAGCGCAAGGCCCAGCATCTGGTGGCCGAGGCAGATGCCGAAGACAGGCTTGTCGGTCTGAACCAGGTTCTGGATGACCGGAACGGCATATTCGCCGGTTGCGGCCGGGTCTCCCGGGCCGTTCGACAGGAAGACGCCGTCCGGGTTGAGCGCCATGATGTCTTCGGCCGATGTCGTGGCAGGAACCACGGTCACCTTGCAGTCGAGACCGGCGAAAAGGCGCAGGATATTGCGCTTCACGCCGAAGTCGACGCAGACGATATGGTACTTGGCATCCTCCGGGCCGAGCGTGGTGTGACCCTCCGTCCAGTTCCAGTCCTTCTCGCTCCAGACGGAAGACTGGCCCGAGGTTGCAACCTTGGCGAGGTCGAGGCCAACGAGGCCGCTCCATTCCCGAGCCTCTGCCTTCAGGGCTTCGATGTCGAAGACGCCGTTCGGGTCATGGGCGATGACGGCATTCGGGGCACCGTTTTCGCGGATCCAGGCGGTGAGCGCGCGGGTGTCGATGCCGGAGAGGCCGATGATGCCGCGGCTCTTCAGCCATGCGTCGAGATGGCTTGCGGCACGATAATTTGAAGGGTCGGTGATGTCGGCCTTGAAGATCGTGCCGACTGCGCCGTGGCGGGCTGCCGGCGTCAGGTCCTCGATGTCTTCGTCATTGGTGCCGACATTGCCGATATGGGGGAAGGTGAAGGTGACGATCTGGCCGAGATAGGAGGGATCGGTAAGGATTTCCTCGTACCCTGTCAGCGCCGTGTTGAAGCAGACCTCGGCCTGGACCTTGCCGGTCGCGCCGATGCCATGGCCTTCGATGACGGTGCCGTCGGCGAGAACGAGGAGGGCGGTTGGCTTGCGGGTCGTCCAGGGGGCTGTCGCGGTCATGGTCGTTCCTTGTTCGCCCGCGTGCCGGCCCCTTGTCGGAGCGGTTTCGCAGGACCATTTATGTTGCAGATCGAGGGCGCGCGAGGTCGCGCGTTTTCAGCCCTGATGACAATTTGCGTGCAGGTGCCGAGCAATAGACGGATCGCGTGGCGAGGTCAATTCCGGATGCGCTTAAGCGGCGGATTTCTCCCAAGCCATTTCAATGGTTTGCTCAATTCGTTTGCACTGCAGCAGATGTCTGGCTATGAGAACCACTCAACGAACACGGAAAAGCCACAATCGCTAACGGCGGGGCAGGCTCTTCCCCGGAGAAGAAAATGATACGCGACACGCTCGCCAACTCACTGAAAGAGGCCCTGAAGGCCAAGGATATCAGGCGGACCTCGACCGTTCGTCTGATCCAGACGGCGATCAAGGATCGCGACATCGCCAATCGCGGCACCGGCAAGGATCCGGTCAGCGATGACGAGATCATGCAGATCCTGATGAAGATGATCAAGCAGCGGGATGAATCCGCGAAGATCTATGCCGAGAACGATCGGCCGGAGCTTGCCGCGCAGGAGCGCGAGGAAATCGTCATCATCAAGTCCTTCATGCCCGAGCAACTGCCCGAGGAAAAGGTGCGCGAACTGTGCGCGGCCGTCATCAGCGAGACCGGTGCCCAGGGCCTGCGCGACATGGGTAAGTGCATCAACACGCTGAAGGAACGCTATCCAGGCCAGATGGACTTCGGCAAGGCGTCCGGCGTGGTCAAGGACCTGTTGAAGTAAGAGCCTGCCACTGGATTGAATTGAATGGACGCCGCCTTCGGGCGGCGTCTTGCGTTTCAGGATTTCGATCGCTTCTGTTCGTCGACGAAATGACGCAGTACCGCGTTGATGCGGGTCTGGTAACCTTTACCGGTCGCCTGGAAGAAGTCGATGATGTCGGGGTCGAGGCGGATCGAGATCGCCTTCTTCTTGTCCGGAAACACCATCCTCGCCTTGGACCAGTCGATGTCCATGTGGTCCTTCCAGTCGGGATCGTCGCGCATGGCGCGTTCGATATCCTCGTCAGTCATGGCATCGACACGAGCCCAGTCTGTCAGGCTTTCACCCCTGGCACGCATGGCTTCAATTTCTTCAATTGTATATCTGACGATATTTTCTTTGCTCATCTTTCCGTGCCGTCCTTGCGGAGATGATGCGGCATAGGTCACCACGCATGGTGAAGACGACCGCAATGAGTTTCAACGTGTCGGGACAAATCGAGAGCGTTCTCAACTCGCCATTCCTATAGGACTCGATATCGAGCCGCGGCCCCGTACGGAGTGCATTGGCAGCATCGATAAAGTCGATCCCGTGATTTTGAACATTAAGTCTGCGCTTGTTCTCGTCCCACTCAAATTCCTTCAGTCCCAATTCGCTTGCCATCTCGGGTAACCCTCGCATGTGTGTATGTATGTCCACTCATTTCAAATCTCCCATGTTGACCGCGATTGATCCGGTACATGCCAGAAATCTAGCCTGCGCCTAAGGTGTATATACATATGTATTTCCGTATGATCAACTCGTCCCTCTGTGAATAACGGGCACTCCGCGCGAAAGCCTTGGCGCTGCGCTGCCGCGACGCCTATATGGAGGATCAGCTTCCCAGGGATACCCATGCGTTTTTCCAGCGACTTCCTCGACGAGATCCGTGACCGCGTGCCGATTTCGGCCGTGGTCGGTCGCCGTGTGACCTGGGATCGCAAGAAGACCAACGTGTCGCGCCAGGATTACTGGGCCTGCTGCCCGTTTCATGGCGAGAAGAGCCCGAGCTTTCACTGCGAAGATCGCAAGGGCCGCTATCATTGCTTCGGCTGTGGCGTTTCCGGCGACCATTTCCGTTTCCTGACCGATCTCGAGGGCCTGAGCTTCGTCGAAGCCGTGCAGCAGGTCGCCGACATGGCGGGCATCGCGATGCCGCAGCCGGACCCGCAGGCGGAGCGCCGGGAGCGGGAACGGACCACGCTGCAGGACGTCATGGAGATGGCGACGCAGTTCTTCCAGGATCAATTGCAGACGGCGAGCGGTGCGCGGGCGAGAGCTTACTTGCGCGAGCGCGGCCTGTCGGGGCGGACGATCGAGACGTTTCGCCTGGGATACGCGCCTGAAAGCCGCAATGCGCTGAAGGAGTATCTCGCCGGAAAGGGTGTGCCGAAGGAACAGATCGAGGCCTGCGGCCTAGTCGTGCATGGCCCCGATATCCCAGTCTCCTATGACCGTTTCCGCGATCGCATTATGTTCCCGATCCTGTCGTCGCGCGACAAGGTCATCGCCTTTGGCGGACGCGCCATGGCGCCGGATGCCATGGCAAAATATCTGAATTCCAACGAGACCGAGCTCTTCCACAAGGGCAATGTGCTCTACAACTTCTCCCGTGCCAGACGGGCGATGCAGGGTGCTGGCGGAGCCGATACGCTGATCGCGGTGGAAGGCTATATGGACGTGATCGCCCTCTATCAGGCAGGGGTCGAAAACGCCGTCGCGCCGCTTGGAACGGCGCTCACCGAAAACCAGCTGCAGCTGATGTGGAAGACGACGCCGGTGCCGGTGCTCTGCTTCGATGGTGATGGCGCTGGGCAGAGGGCGGCGTTTCGCGCGGTCGATCTCGCGCTGCCGCATATCAAGCCTGGTCAGTCGTTGCGCTTCGCCATGCTGCCCGATGGCAAGGATCCGGACGACCTCGTCAAGCAGGACGGCCGTCAGCCTTTCGACCGCGTTCTATCTGAAGCCCGCCCGCTTGCCGAAATGGTCTGGATGCGCGAGACGCAGGCCGGTGGTTTCGATACGCCGGAAAAGCGCGCCGAGCTCGAGGCGAAGCTCAAGCAGGTCGTCAATGTCATCGCCGACGAGAATGTCCGTCGCCACTACCAGCAAGATGTGCGTGACCGGCTCTACGCCTTCTTCCAGGGCAGCCAGCCCGGGCGTGGCGAGCGTGGCAGTTTTCAAGGTGGCGGCCGCGGGCAGGGGCAGGGCGGCCGCAATGGCGGACGTCCGCCGGGACCTGTCGCCTCCAGTCGCGGCACGATCTCCGACCGTTTGGCGCGCTCAGGCCTGGTGCGCGGTGCGCTCGATCAGCCGACGCTGCGCGAAAGCGTGCTGGCGCTCACCATCGTCAATCATCCGCAGCTGCTCGAAGACGAGTATGACGAGATTGCCGCTATCGACTACGAGCATGGTGGATTGCAAAAGCTCTGGTCGTCGCTGCTGACGGCCGTTGCGGAAGCGGGGTCATCCCTGACGCGCGAAATCCTGATCCAGAAGCTGGAGGCGCATGGACATGGCACCTTGCTGCGTGGTCTCGATCAGCAGATCCGCAATGCAAGGCTCTGGATTGCGACGGAGATTGCCGCGGCAGAAGACGCCCGCGAGGGCTACCGGCAGGCGCTCGCGCTCTACAAGCGGGCGAGGGCTCTGAAGCGTCAGCGGCAGGAACTCGAGCGGGAAATTGCCGAGGCAACCGAGACGGACGATGCCGGCCGCATCGAGCAGGTGATCAGCGCGCTGCACGAAGTTCAGCTCGAGGTGGCGCGGATGGAGAACCAGGAAGCGATCATCGACGGCTTCGGTGTGATGTCCGGCCGTGTGAAGGGACCAGCGACCGGTCACGGCTGATGTAATCGTTTGCATAAATCTGTTGCACTGCGGCGGCAAATGGGGGATTCAGATCCTGTTCCATTGTAGCCGGAAACAAGAGTGGCGCAGAACGAGTTCGACTTCATAGCCCGGAACGGGCGCAAACTCCGCTCGTTCTGGCGTTTGCCGAATGCAGTCTGGTGGGTGGCGAGAATTGGGACGGCCGGCTATCCGCCACGCGTCAGGCGCAGGCTTGCGGTGACCAACATCATTGCCGCGATGGTCAGCCTCATGACCATCCCTTATATCGTGATCTACGCGCTCTATGACTGGTACGGGCTGTTGCCTGCGATCATCGCCTTCTCGCCACAGATCGCGCTCTATGCCGTTACGCCTTTCTTTCACCGCTTTGGCCAGACGTCGGCAGCTCTTTATCTCTGCACCATCTGGCTGATCTTCGGGATCGGCTATTGCATGTTCTTCGGGCGGGAGTCGGGCCTGCATTTCTATTTCCTGCCCGGGGCTGCTGCGTCGATGCTGGTGTTCGGGCCGGAGCGTCTCATTCTATCGGCCTGCGTGACGATCGTGGCGATCATTGCCTTCCTGATTACGGAGGTCATGTTCGTGGCGCCGCTCGATTTCATCCGCGTGGAGCCGGTGTTTCTCAACACGCTCTATTACCTGACGGTGTCCTTCGCCTTCCTCTTGATCTTCACGACCTCTTACTTTGCCTTCAAGGAGGCGTCGCAGGCGGAGATGGCGCTCGAATCCGAGCATGAATTCTCCGAACGGCTGCTGCAGAACATCCTGCCGCAAGCCGTGGCGACACGGCTGAGGGATCACCGAACCCAGTTGGTTGCGGACCAGATCCCGTCCGCGACGATCCTGTTTGCCGATATTGTCGACTTCACGCCCCGGGCCGCGCGGTGGGAGCCACAGCAGGTGATCGCCTTCTTGAGCCGGGTCTTCAGCCAGTTCGACGCGATCGCCAGCGCGCATGGGCTCGAAAAGATCAAGACGATCGGGGATGCCTATATGGTGGCGGGCGGACTGCCAGAAGCCAAGCCGGATCACGAGGCTGCCGTGGCGCTGATGGCGCTCGATCTTCTCGCATGCTGCCGACGGATCTCGGAGCAGGTGGGGGAACCCGTCGAAGTGCGGATCGGGCTTGATACGGGGCCGGTGGTTGCCGGCGTTATCGGGCCGAACAAGCTGCTCTACGATGTCTGGGGCGACACGGTGAACACGGCCGCGCATATGGAATCACATGGGGTGGCAAGCCGCATTCAGGTTGCCGACTGCCTGAAACAGAGGCTTGAGGACCGCTTCGAGTTCGAGTTGCGCGGCGATATCGATGTCAAGGGGAAGGGCGCCATGCGCGTCTGGTTCCTGACCGGCGTCAGGCAGGATGCTGTCGTCGGAGCCTGAGGCTGTTCCTGCCGCTGCTACCCCTTGTTTCTCCGGCGTGACGTCCTACATCTGCGAAGATCGGTGATAAAGGCGCCGTAATACGGCTTGTTTTGTTGATTTTCCCGATCCAGCCTGCGGAAAGGCTTGACGCCAGGAAAAATTGTGGGAATCACCAATCCAAGCACACAAGGGTGAAGTGGGTTCGGACGGATCTCTGGTATGATGACCGGTCATGCAGACAATCGAGGTTTCAAGGCTGCGACCGCAATGCCCATAGTTAATCAGGAATTAAGCAACACTCCGTTAGGTCAGTGACAGCTATCCGCCCGGGTGAGTGGTTCGTCTCCCATTCCTCCGGCGACCAGCAGCATGATCAGACGTCAGGGAAAGCGACTAGATAAATGGCATCGAAAGTCAAAGAAAACGAAGAAGCCGACAGCGAACGCGACGGCGCGCCGGACGGTCCGCTTCTCGATCTTTCCGATGACGCGGTCAAGAAGATGATCAAGGCCGCCAAGAAGCGCGGCTACGTGACCATGGATGAGCTGAATTCGGTTCTGCCGTCCGAGGAAGTGACCTCGGAGCAGATCGAAGACACCATGGCGATGCTTTCCGACATGGGCATCAATGTCATCGAAGACGAAGACGTCGACGAGGCCCAGGCCGGCGACGACGATTCGGAAGAAGAGAGCGAAAGCGAAGGCGGGGAGCTTGCTCCGACCGCCGGCACTGCCGTTGCCACTGCCAAGAAGAAAGAGCCGACCGATCGTACCGACGACCCGGTACGCATGTATCTGCGCGAAATGGGTTCCGTCGAGCTCCTGTCGCGTGAAGGCGAAATCGCGATCGCCAAGCGCATCGAGGCCGGCCGCGAAACAATGATCTCGGGCCTCTGCGAGAGCCCGCTGACCTTCCAGGCGCTGATCATCTGGCGCGACGAGCTAAACGAAGGTACGACGCTGCTGCGCGAGATCATCGATCTCGAAACCACCTATTCCGGTCCGGAAGCCAAGGCTGCGCCGCAGTTCCAGAGCCCGGAAAAGATCGAAGCAGACCGCAAGGCTGCCGAAGAGAAGGAAAAGGAGCGCGCCAAGCGTCGCCCGCAGGCCGCCTCCGGTGACGATGACGACATCACCGCCATCGGTGGCGAAGGCATGCCGCCGGAAGAAGAGGAAGAGGACGAGGACGAATCGAACCTGTCGCTGGCTGCGATGGAATCGGAACTGCGTCCGCAGGTCATGGAGACCCTCGACCTCATCGCCGACACCTACAAGAAGCTGCGCAAGCTGCAGGACCAGCAAGTGGAGGCTCGTCTTGCCTGCGCCGGTACGCTGTCGTCCGGTCAGGAGCGTCGTTACAAGGAGCTCAAGGATCAGCTGATCACGGCGGTCAAGTCGCTGTCGCTGAACCAGAACCGCATCGACAGCCTTGTCGAGCAGCTCTACGACATCTCCAAGCGTCTGATGCAGAACGAGGGTCGCCTGCTGCGTCTCGCCGAAAGCTATGGCGTCAAGCGCGAAGCCTTCCTCGAGCAGTATCAGGGCGCCGAGCTTGATCCGAACTGGATGAAGTCGATCGCCAACCTTTCCGGTCGTGGCTGGAAGGAATTTGCGAAGGAAGAATACCAGACGATCCGCGACATCCGCGGCGAGATCCAGAATCTTGCCACCGAAACCGGTATCTCGATCGCTGAATTCCGACGCATCGTGTCAATGGTCCAGAAGGGCGAACGCGAAGCGCGTATCGCCAAGAAGGAAATGGTCGAGGCGAACCTGCGTCTCGTCATCTCGATCGCCAAGAAGTACACGAACCGCGGCCTGCAGTTCCTCGACCTCATTCAGGAAGGCAATATCGGCCTGATGAAGGCGGTCGACAAGTTCGAGTATCGCCGCGGCTACAAGTTCTCGACCTATGCGACCTGGTGGATCCGTCAGGCGATCACCCGCTCGATCGCCGACCAGGCCCGCACGATCCGTATTCCGGTGCACATGATCGAGACGATCAACAAGATCGTCCGCACATCGCGCCAGATGCTGCACGAGATTGGTCGCGAGCCAACGCCGGAAGAACTGGCTGAAAAGCTGGCCATGCCGCTCGAAAAGGTCCGCAAGGTCCTGAAGATCGCCAAGGAGCCGATCTCGCTCGAAACCCCCGTGGGTGACGAAGAAGATAGTCACCTCGGCGATTTCATCGAGGACAAGAACGCGCTTCTGCCGATCGACGCCGCGATTCAGGCGAACCTGCGCGAAACGACGACTCGCGTTCTCGCTTCGCTCACCCCGCGCGAAGAGCGCGTGCTCCGCATGCGCTTCGGCATCGGCATGAACACGGACCATACGCTCGAAGAAGTCGGTCAGCAGTTCTCGGTTACCCGCGAACGTATCCGTCAGATCGAGGCCAAGGCGCTCAGGAAGCTGAAGCATCCGAGCCGTTCGAGGAAGCTTCGGTCGTTCCTCGACAGCTGATGCGAGCTATGGAATTCAAGAAGATAACCCGCCGGAGCGATCCGGCGGGTTTTTTGTTTTCCATCAAATCGGTGTGGTGGGATGCGCGATGAATCCGCAGGCCGCTTCCATGACCTTATCCAATGTTGCGATCGGTAACCCGTTGGTGACTGCCACGGCGATGTGCAAGCTATCACCGGCGCGAAGGCCGAGTTCCGCCCGGTCGCAGAGCCGTGCAGCCGCCTGGTAGTCGGACGGCGCCACTGGCAAGGTCAGCAGTGAGCGCGAGACCAGGCGGTTGAAGGCGGCCAGGACGAGCGCCTTCTGCGAGATGTCGAGTTGCGAAGTCCGATGTTTCAAGGAGAGAGCCGAGGAAAACTCGGTGATGGTCCAGCCGCTTATATAGAGCGATCCTGCCTGTTGTTGTCGCAGCCAGGCTGCTATCCGATCCGTGGCCGGTTCGCGCGTCAGAAGTGCCACAAGGACGGACGTGTCGAGATAGGTCATCAGTAGCGGCCTTCCTCCCGCAGATGACGCGTTGTCTCGGCAGCAGTCTCGGGCAGTTGATCAAGGATAGTTTTAAGCCAGTCAACGTCGACAGGCTCACGCGGGTGCTCTGCAGGTCCAAGTCTCGCCACAGGTTTTCCGTGGCGCTCGATCTCGATCGTCTCGCCCTTTTCTGCCTTGCCGACGAGTTCACTCAGATGCGCCTTGGCGGTCGCGATATTGACAGTTGTCATGGCTGCATCTCCGACTTGAGGCTTATGACTAGAAATATGGTCATGGTAACCCTATCTCGGGTGCCAGAAAAGATCTGGTTGAAATTTGGAATGCGTAACGGCCTCGCGCCACCTCCCTTTTCGCCGCAATCGTCGCTATGGATCATGCCATGACGGAAACCAGGAAGACAGGCTGGCAGCGCTTCGGGGGAGGGCTTGCCCTTTCGCTGCTGCTGCATGGCCTTGCAGTGGCAGCCTTCCTGTTGAGTTTCGACAGCCCTGAAGATTTCTCTCAGGAGGAACAGGCGATCGACGTGACGCTTGTGGCGCCGCCCGAGCCGGAAGAGCCGGAGCCGCAACCAGAGCCTGAGCCCGAGCCCGAGGCTGAAACGCCGGAGGAGGCGGCCGAGCCTGAAGCCGCGCCTCCACCTGCGCCCGAACCGCAACCGGAGCCGGAACCACAACCAGAGCCGGAGCCTGAAGCTCAGGCGCCGGAGGCGGAGGTGCCGGATGTGGCGGAGGTTCCGATCCCGGTCTTGAGGCCCGTGGTTCGGTTCGGTGAGGAAGATCGCGGTCCCGAACTCTCCCGAGGCACCGAAGCCGAAGTCGCGGCGCCGGAGGAGACGTCGCCGGCAGAGGAGGCGGAAACGGCAGAGGCCGCGCCGACGGTGGCGCAGCCGGAGATCGCCTTGCCTGAGGCTCCTCCTGCCGAAGCTGCGCTCGCAGAAGCGGCTGAGGTTACAAGTGAGAGCACCGGCGAGGCGGAGGCAACGGCCGATGAGGAGGCAAGTGACCGCCCTTCGGAGGCCGCCGTGCAGGAAGCGCAGCTTGAGCCGCGGGAGGTAACCGAACTCTTCTCCACGGCAATTTCGGGTGATCGGGCCGCGATGACCGCCATGGCGGGACTGACCCGGCAGGAGCGCGGCGATCAGTTATGCGGCACCGAGCTCAGCCAGCAGCTGCGCAACGGCTCGCCCGCCTATATCCCGTATTTCCTGCCGATCCTGCGCCTGCAGGAGGGCAATGTCATCGACGTGCCGCTGGCGGCTTTCCGCGAGGTCAACGGCGCCTGGATCAACATTGCGGTCCGGTGCGAGGTCAATGACAACGCGACCGAGGTCGTCAGCTTCTCCCTGTCGGTCGGCAAGACCGTCCCGCGGTCCGAATGGGCCGAACGCGGGTTTCCCGACAGCTGATCCCTGGGCTGACTAGCCGAGCCTGTCTCTGATGACGGCCATGAACACCCGTGCACCGATTGCGGTCAGGTCGTCCGGATAGTCATAGTCGGGATTGTGCAGGGCAGGGTGGTTTTCACCGGCACCCAGGAAGAACATGGCTGAGGGGCAGACGGCGCGTAGCCGGCCAAAATCCTCCGAAGCGCGCATGGGGAGATTGCCTTCGTCGAAGGACACGCCTTCTGTCGTCAATGCCTTTTCGAGATCGGCCACGGCCTCCGGTGCGTTTTCGCAGTGGAAGAAGATGTCGTGGTAGCTGATGGCATAATCGAGGCCTGCCTCCTGCGCTGCCGTGACCACCAGGTGTTCGGCCTTTTCGCAAAGCTCTGCCATGCGATCGTCGATGAGCGTGCGCAATGTCACCCAGATCTCGGCGTCACCCGGCGCAATGCCGAAGGCCTTCTCACCCAGTGTCGCGTGGGTGACTGTTGCGAGGGTGAAGTCCGTCGCGGGCGGTGCGCCATGAGACAGCGCCGTCAGGGCCGGCATCAGGCTGGAGATGGCCGCCATCGGCGAGAGGCCTGTCTCCGGCTGGGACGCATGGGCCGTTTTGCCTGATAGCGTGATCTTCATGCCGCGCGAGGCACAGTTGACCGGACCGGCCTTCAGCGCCACCTGACCGAAGGCAAGGCCTGGCATGTTGTGCAGCGAGTAGGCAAAGTCCGGCTTCATCTCGGAGAAGTTGACATCGGCAAGCACGGCGGCGGCACCGCTGCCGTCTTCCTCCGCCGGCTGCCAGAGCAGCACGACACGGCCGCGAGCGACCGGCTGGCGAGAAAGGCCGCGCGCAAGCGCAAGCAGAATGGTCGAGTGGCCGTCATGGCCGCAGAGATGGCCCTTGCCCGGGACCGTCGAGCGGTGGGCGGCGTCGGACTTCTCCTCGATCGGCAAGGCATCGAGTTCCGCGCGAAAGAGGAGGGTGGGGCCCGGAACACCACTGTCGAAGATGCTCGCCACGCCATGGCCGCCGAGACCGGTCAGGATCTTCGAGGGGGCGAGAGGACGAAGCGCTTCGGCGACGCGTCGCGCCGTCTCACGTTCCTCGCCAGAGACTTCTGGGTGGCGGTGGAGCTCATGCCGGAAAGCCTGCAGTTCGATGGCGTCTCGGTTGGTCAGGAACATGCGTTTCTCCTCCTCTGGTCCGCCACCCGGTTTATCGAAATTCGCCACCTCGCCCAAGGGTTATCAGGACAATCTCAATTCAGCAGCTTGATGGCGATCGATGCCATGACCAGTGCGATGACTGCGTCCAGGACCCGCCAGGCCATCGGTTTCGCGAAGAGGGGTGCCAGCAGGCGGGCGCCGAAACCCAGGGTGAAGAAGAAACAGAAAGAGGCCGTCATCGCACCGAGGGCAAAAGCCACTTCGTGTCCTGCATAGCGGGTCGAAATGGAGCCCAGCAGCACCACGGTATCGAGATAGACATGAGGGTTGAGCCAGGTGAAGGCAAGGCAGGTCAGAAACGCCGTCCGCAGGCTCGTTTCATATGCTTCCCCGGCGCGCATGCTGTTGCCGCCGGTCCAGGCGGAGTGGGCGCTGCGAAGGGCGTAGGTGAGCAAGAAGGCCGCGCCGCCGTAGCGCAGGGCCGGCTCCAGCCAAGCGAGGCGGGATAGAACTGTGGCAAAGCCTGCGACGCCCGCGGCGATCAGAATGGCGTCGGAGATCGCGCAGGTCAGGACGAGAGGAAGAACGTGTTCGCGCCGAAGACCCTGGCGCAGAATGAAGGCATTCTGGGCGCCGATCGCGAGGATAAGGCTCAGGCCGAGGAAAAAGCCGGCGGTGGCGGCAGCGATCATAGTAGTCTCCTGTCGTGTGCCGCTTTGACTAACTTCAGGAGAGACATTAGAAAAGATCATATATCTTATCCTAGATAAGGACTTCTAATGTTCGATCCGGCCCAGCTTTCGGCTCTGGCTGCCGTGCTGCGCAGCGGCAGCTTCGAGCGTGCGGCGCAGATGCTGCATGTCACCCAGTCGGCGATTTCCCAGCGGGTGCGCCAGCTCGAAGAGCAGGTGGGCACGCCGCTCATCATCCGCTCCCAGCCCTGCCGCGCGACAGAGGCTGGGGAACGCCTATTTCGTCACGCGGAAGAGCTGCAGCTTCTGGAGCAGGGCGTGCGCCGCGATCTCGGGCTGGCAGGGCAAAGCGAGAATGAGACGCAGACATGGCCAACGCTTCGACTCGCGGTGAATGCCGACAGTCTGGCGACCTGGTTCGTGCCGGCCATGGCTGCAGTCGAGGGCGTCCTCTTTGATCTTGTCATCGATGACCAGGACCACAGTGCCGAGTGGCTGCAGCGCGGCGAGGTGCGGGCAGCAATCAGCGGTTCGCCTAGGGCTGTCCAGGGATGCGACTGCCGACCGCTGGGTGCGCTGCGCTATCTCGCGACAGCAAGCCCCGCCTACATCGAGCGCTGGTTCGGGGACGGCAAGGTCGCCCCTGCCGAGGTAAGGGTCGCCCCTGTCATCACCTTCAATGCCAAGGATCGTCTGCAGACGCGCTGGGCCGAGATGGCGCTCGGTACGACGGTGACCGGGCCCTCCCACTGGCTGCCGTCGAGCCATGCCTTCGTCGACGCCGCGATTGCCGGTCTTGGCTGGGGCATGAACCCCGAACCCCTGGTTTCACACGCGCTAGCCGACGGACGCCTGTGTGAGCTCGTGCCCGGGCAGCCGCTCGATGTACCGCTCTACTGGCATGTGAGTCGTTCAATCTCGGCAGCGCTCAAGCCGCTGACGGCGTCGGTGATCCGCGCTGCATCGGCTGTTCTGCGTCCGATCGGGTGACGTTCGAGGGCGGTTGTGCGCATCTTGCCGCAGGTCGCGCCGGGCCTATGTTGAAGACAAAGAAGGAGAAGCCCATGCCACTGGACGAGCAGGTACTGACCGTTATCGATGCCCTCAATCGCCACGATTTCGACGCGCTGCTTGGCGCGTTTGAAGAAGAGGCCGTGCTCGATCTGCCGGATGGCATTCGTGTGATCGGGCATTCGTCCTTCCGGGACACGCTGGCGGCCTATGTCCTACGGCATGACATCACCTTGTCCGACCACGTGATCATGGCCGACGGCGCCGGGTTCCGCGTCGCCGTCGAGTGTACCCTGAACGGCTCGGACCGGCGGGATATCGACGCTGGCGAAAACGGCGAGGCGGGACCCTATGCCCTGCCGGCGGTGATGGTGCTGGAGCGGGAGGGCGAGCGCTTTTCCCGCCTCAGCCTCTATGCCGGGACACGGCCCTGACGGAAGACGCGGTCATTTTGTCCCGAGATAGGCTTCCAGCACCGTGACGATCATGGCGTGATCCTCTTCGGATTTGAGGCCCGAAACGGTGATGGCGGCGACGACGCCCGTGCCTGCGACGCGAACCGGGAAGCTTCCGCCGTGATCGGCATAGTCCAGCGGATCAAGTCCGATTTCGGCAGAGAGTGTCCGGCCGCGACTGCGGTTGAGTTCTCCGACGCGCAGGGATGCCTTGTGCATGCGCAGCGTCACATTGCTCTTGCGACGCGCCCAGTGGTCATTGTCGGGTGAAGCGCCGGGGAGGGCTGCATGGAACAGGGTCCGGTCCGGGGTGCGGATGTCGATGACGAGAGGGGCCTTGTCGGACAGTGCCAGATCGACCAGCCGCCGGCCGATCTCGAGCGCCACCATTTCGTCGAAGCTCTTGAAAACGAGCAGGCTTTCCTGCTTCTCGATGGTTTCGATCAGGCTCATTGGTCAATCGTCCTCCCTTGTTGCGGCGAGACTATAGAGGTGAGTGGTGACTGGCTAGGGCAGAGAGTGGTTCTCCCGGACAAGCTTTGAAGGGTTTCAAGACATGGCAATGCTGCGATTGGCGATATCCACCCGGGGACAGGGGCTCTATGAGTTCACCGACGCGGCACGCGACTTCCTGCGGGGCAGCGGCGTGGACGAGGGCGTCATGACGGTCTTCGTTCGCCATACCTCCTGCTCGCTGCTGATCCAGGAGAATGCCGATCCTTCGGTGCAGACGGACCTCAAGGCCTTCTTCCGACGCCTGGTGCCGCCGACCACGGATCCGGCGATGGACTGGATCATCCACCGCGACGAGGGGCCTGACGACATGCCGGCCCATATCAAGGCTTCGCTGTTGCCCGTTTCCTTGTCCATTCCCTTTGCCGAAGGTCGGCTGCTGCTCGGAACCTGGCAGGGCATCTATCTCTTCGAACATCGCGACAGTCCGCATCGCCGCGAGGTCGTTTTCCATGTCTGACGGCTCTCTACCTCCGACGCCAAAGTGAATGCTTCCTGAATGCCGGATTCGGTCTGCATTCAGACGGTCCCTCCTATCCTCACATTAATCGCTCGAAACGGCGGGATGGGAAACGACGGCGCTGGGATGCGCCCTTCAAGGAGAGAGAAAATGTTCGGCATGCTTCGCAAAATCGGTCTTGCTGCTCTGGTCTCGGTGGTGGCGACGACAGGCCTCGCGTCCACGGCGTCTGCCGATGGTTTCGGCTGGGGCGTCTATATCGAAGGTCCGCGTCATGGCGGCCATGGCTGGGATCGCCCCGGTCACCGCCCGGGTTGGGATCGTCCCGGCTGGGATCGTCCGCGTCGGGGAGAATGCCGTCCGCACCACGCGGTCGAAAAGGCGCGCTGGAATGGCCTGCGTCGTGCCTTCGTGGCAGATGTAACGCCGCGCCGGGTTGTCGTCGCCGGTGTGCGCCATGGCGGCCGTGACCGCATGGTGTTTGCAAATGTCCGCGGCTGCCCGGTCATCCGCTACTGACGAGATGGCTGCGGCGCTGACCGGCTTTGCCCGAAGGCTTGAGCCTTGATCGCCCGTCGCCCGGGCCATGCAAGAAGGGGCAATCAAGACCCCGCTAGCATGGCCCGATCTTTTTTATATCGGCATTCCCTAATGCCTTGAAGACGCCCGAATCGATCGCCATATCGCGGTCAACCCGCTGGTCCGGGCCCCTCTGGCAAAAGCTACCGGCGCTTTTGCGATGTCGGACCGTTTCGACACCGCTGCCGGTCCAGGGACCAGTCCATGAGACGCCACCATTCCATCCAGATTTCTCCGGGGCGCTTTCCTGCGCTCGATGACGCCTGTGTGCGCCCGGGGCAGCCGAAACCGCGCCTGCAGACGCCGCGTGACATGGTCACGCTTGCCATGCGTCCGGAGGGCATCCGATGATCGCCGACTGGATTGCATCAATCTTTGCCCTCTTCGTCGTCGATCCGATCGAGGCCGATATCCGTCAGCGGCTGGAAGAGATGCGGGCGCCCGTCGAGGTGGTCACGCAGGCAGGAGACTGTCTGCGCACGACCGGCCCCTTGCTGATCGAACGCGCGACGGGCGATCTCTGGTGGGCGGGCACCACGGTGGTGTCTCTCGCGACCGGCTTTACGAGCCCGGCCGAGTTGCTCGATGCAGGAAACCCCACTTGCGCCCCGGTTGCGAGCTATCTTTTGTCTGCCGAAGCGGAAGCCTGATTGATGATTGAGGAGGAGATCCAGTCCATGCCCTTGAGTGTTGCCACCACCGCCAGCGCCGTCCATCCGCATGAGGAAGACGGACTCGGCAGTATCCGCGCCCGCCGCAACCTGCTTGCCGGATACTGGGCCGGCTCGCTGATTGGTTTTGCCGGCGACGACCTGGGCCGCTATGCGCGCGACCTGCACATGGTCGATCACGTGGTCAGCGGAGACAGTGACGTCATCTCGCGCCTTTCGCGCGATCTTGCCACCGCCGGTCACAATTTCAGCAGGGCCGATATCGAGGCTGCCCTGCGCCGCTTTCACGCGCAGGCCCTGAAGGACACCGGCTGCACGGAATAAGCGCGCCGACCGCTTCAGCCCGTTTCAGTCCACCTTGAAAGGTGCTGCCACGCTTTCTCCAAGGCGGGCGGCACCTTTTTGCGTTGTCGACGCCGGAAACTTGACGTCTCCGTCACGCACAGTTGCTCCCGCCGGACGTCAATTCCATCAGTCTCGGCGCATATGCGTTGTTTCCGCCGCGCAACGCGCTACACTCCCACCTGTCAGTATGAACACGCTCGGGGAGGAGCAATTCTATGAGACGCATGTGGCCGGAGGAACTGAGCGCAATTCTCGATGATGCGGAAGAGGTCACGCTGGAAAGCCCTGGGCGACAGCGCGACGACGGCACCCATAGTGAAGCCATCCGTCGGCAGGCGTTGAAGGTGCGGATGACGCAGGCCGATTTCGAGCGCGTCTGGCCGCTCGCCGAGGCGCGGTACCGGCTGCAGGGCCGGTTCGCCGGCAAGGCCATCACCCTGATCGTGAACAATCCCCATTATGGCCCCTGGCACCCGGCCGACGGCGGTACGGTCGACAACGTCTCGGACAGCGGCAGGGCTTATTCGACGCGTTATGTCGTGGCCCATTTCCTGCTCGACGATGTTCGTGAGACGGTCGATGCCTGATTGATACGTGGCGGGCAGGCCTCCGCTTACCTTGGCCAGCCCGCCACCTATTGAACCCTGGCGTTTGTTTCAAACCCAGTTTCAATGTCACGCTCCGAGGAGAGCGTGGCCTTCCGACGCGGCTAACTGCCCGCCGGACGCGGACTGCTCATTCTCTCGGAACAATCTCGTGCCTTCTGCCCTTTCCCGACATCGGGAGGCGCATGAATGCTAGGTAGCGATATTGTCAAAGAAGATGTGGCCGAGTTCGTCTCACGGCTCGAGCCGATGACCGATGACGAGGTTTTCGCCGTCATGAAGCAACTCGAGGACCGCAGCGAAGCGGGGCAGGGCGACACGGACGAGATCCTGTCGCGGATTGCCCTTGTCGAGGAGGAGCTCGATCGGCGCTTTCCCGGTCAATTGCTTGCCCCTTATCTCACCTGGAAGAAAAGCCGATCCACGATTTGACAGTCGCCAAGTCCCGGTCAGACTGGCTTTCGCGCTTACGACCATCCCATTCTCCATAGCCTTCCGTCCCAGCCGGCCCCTCAGACACCAGGACATCCCATGAGTTACACAACCAAGCTTTCCCTGACGGTCAACGGTCAGTCCCACGACTTCGACGTTGACAACAGGACGAGCCTGCTCGACCTGCTGCGCGAGCATCTTCATCTCACCGGCACGAAAAAAGGCTGCGATCACGGTCAATGCGGTGCCTGTACCGTTATCGTCGACGGCCGGCGCGTCAATTCCTGCCTGACACTGGCGGTGATGCATGACGGCGACAAGGTGACGACGATCGAGGGACTGGGAGAGCCTGGCGACCTTCACCCGATGCAGGCGGCCTTCGTCAAGCATGACGGCTTCCAGTGCGGTTACTGCACCCCGGGGCAGATCTGTTCCTCCGTCGCCGTGCTCGAGGAGATCGCGGCCGACATTCCAAGCCACGTGACGGACGATCTGACCGCAAAGGCGGCGCTCACCGTCGACGAAATCCGTGAACGCATGAGCGGCAATATCTGTCGTTGCGGTGCCTATTCCAACATCATCGATGCCATCACCGAAGTGGCGGGAACACGCGCATGAAAGCCTTTACCTTTGAACGCGCCACCTCGATCGAGGCGGCCGCACGCGTCGCTGCGTCCAATCCGGATGCCAAATTCATTGCCGGTGGCACCAATCTTCTCGACCTGATGAAGCTCGAGATCGAGACACCGACGCATCTGATCGACGTCAACGATCTCGGTCTTGCCGAGATCGAACAGACGGAGGAGGGCGGTCTGCGGATCGGCGCCATGGTGCGCAATACGGATCTCGCCGCCCATGAGGCGGTGCGCCTTAATTATCCGCTGCTCGCACGCGCGCTCCTGGCTGGCGCCTCCGGGCAGTTGCGCAACAAGGCGACCACGGCCGGCAACCTCTTGCAGCGGACCCGCTGTCCCTATTTTTACGACACGAACCAGCCCTGCAACAAGCGTCAGCCGGGAAGCGGCTGTTCCGCGATCGGCGGCTTTAGCCGACAACATGCTGTGATTGGTGTGAGTGATGCCTGCATTGCCACCCATCCGAGCGATATGGCGGTTGCCATGCGGGCTCTCGATGCGGTCGTCGAAACCATGACGGCCGATGGCGACCGCCGCATGATCCCGATCGAAGAGTTTCATCTTCTGCCGGGTGATACGCCGCAGATCGAGACCGTGCTGAGAAAGGGCGAGATCATCACCGCAGTGATCCTCCCGCCTCCCATCGGCGGCCGGCAGATCTACCGCAAGGTGCGCGATCGCGCGTCCTATGCCTTCGCGCTCGTATCCGTCGCAGCCGTCATCCTGCCCGACGGCACCGGCCGGGTGGCTCTCGGTGGCGTGGCGCACAAGCCTTGGAGGGTGGAGGAGGCGGAAGCCCATCTGCCTGAAGGGGCTCGCGCCACGGCGTCTGTGTTGCTGGCAGAGGCACGACCGACGGAGCAGAACCGATACAAACTCGATCTGGTGGAGCGCACTCTTGGCGCCGTGATCGCCGAGGCAAGGGGATAAGGCCATGAAGTTCGACAAACCCGCATCCACCAATCCGATCGACACGCTCAAGGTCGTTGGCCGACCGACGCATCGCATCGACGGCGCGCTGAAGACGAGCGGCCGAGCGACCTATGCCTATGAACATTACGAGCCGTCCCTGCGCTATGCTTACGGTTATCCCGTCGGCGCGGCGATCTCCAAGGGGCTCATTGCCTCCATGAATGTCGATGAGGCAAAGAGCGCGCCCGGCGTCATGGCCGTCGTGACGATGCTCGACGTCGGCGACCGCGAGAAGGGCGAATACAACACCGCAAAGCTCTTCGGCGGAGCGGAGGTCCAGCATTACCATCAGGCGATTGCGCTTGTAGTGGCCGAGACCTTCGAGCAGGCGAGGGCCGCTGCAGCACTCGTTAAGGTCGAGTATGAGGAGCAGGCCGGCGCCTATGATCTGACCGAGGGGATGAAAACCGCTGAGAAGCCAAGCGAAGACGATGAGCCGGACAGTGGCCATGGCGACTTCGACAAGGGTTTTTCCGAGGCCGAGGTGACGATCGACGCCTACTATACCACACCTGACCAGTCGCATGCGGCCATGGAGCCGCATGCCTCGATCGGTCTTTGGGAGGGCGATCAGCTCAAGATCTGGACCTCGAGCCAGATGATCGACTGGTGGCGCGGGGATCTCGCGACCTTCCTCGACATGGACAAGGAAAAGATCCACCTGATGTCGCCCTATATCGGTGGCGGCTTCGGCGGCAAACTCTTCCTGCGGGCCGATGCGGTTCTCGCCGCACTCGGCGCGAAGGCGGCGGGATGCGCCGTCAAGGTGGCGCTGCCGCGGCCGCTGATCATGAACAACACGACGCACCGCCCGGCGACGATCCAGCGGATCCGGATCGGCACCACTGCAGCCGGCAAGATCCAGGCCATCGCACATGAAAGCTGGTCGGGCGACTTGCCCGGTGGCAAGCCGGAAACGGCGGTGAACCAGACCCGTCTCCTCTATGCCGGTGAGCACCGGATGACAGCCATGCGTCTTGCAACCCTTAACCTTGCGGAAGGCAATGCCATGCGCGCGCCCGGCGAGGCTCCGGGCATGATGGCGCTCGAAATCGCTGTCGACGAGATGGCAGAGAAGGTCGGTATCGACCCGGTGGAATTCCGGATCATCAACGACACGCAGGTCGATCCCGAGCATCCCGAGCGGCCCTTTTCCCATCGCGATCTAGTCGGCTGTCTGAGGCTCGGCGCCGAGCGCTTCGGCTGGGGCGATCGCGGCGCGCCTGCGACACGGCGTGAAGGAAACTGGCTGATCGGAACCGGCGTCGCCGCCGCATTTCGCAACAACCTGCTGGTACCCTCCGGGGCACGCGTGCGCCTCGAAAAGGATGGCCGCGTGACCGTCGAGACCGACATGACCGATATCGGCACGGGCAGCTACACCATCATTGCGCAGACAGCGGCAGAGATGATGGGGTTGAGTGTCGACGATGTCGATGTCCGCTTGGGCGATTCCCGCTTTCCGATTTCCGCCGGTTCCGGCGGTCAGTTCGGTGCTAATTGCTCGACAGCCGGCGTCTATGCGGCTTGCGTGAAGCTGCGCGAAGCGGTCGCGCAGACGCTCGGCTTCAATTCCGACGAGGTGGTCTTTGAAGACGGCAAGGTGCGGGCGGGCAATCGCTCGGTCGCTCTGTCGGAGGCGGCCGCTGCCGAGGAATTGGTGGGTGAAGACACGATGGAATGGGGCGACCTTTCCAAGACCTACCAGCAGTCGACGTTCGGGGCGCATTTCGTCGAAGTCGGTGTCGACGTCTACACCGGCGAAACCCGGGTGCGCCGCATGCTGGCGGTCTGTGCCGCTGGCCGTATCCTCAACCCGATCACGGCGCGCAGCCAGGTCATCGGCGCCATGACCATGGGGGTGGGCGCGGCGCTTTCGGAGGAACTGGCCGTCGATACCAAGCGCGGCTTCTTCGTCAATCATGATCTTGCCGGCTATGAGGTCGCGGTTCATGCCGACATCCCGCACCAGGAGGTCATCTTCCTCGACGAGACCGATCCCATGTCGTCGCCGATGAAGGCGAAGGGCGTTGGCGAACTTGGCCTCTGCGGCGTGCCGGCGGCCATTGCAAACGCGATCTACAACGCGACCGGCGTGCGGGTGCGCGATTATCCGGTCACGCTGGACAAGCTGATCGGCGGTTTGCCGGAGGTGGCATAAGCGGAGGCGTCACGTTACGAGCGTCGTGGTTCTTGAGCGGCTGGGGCGGACTATTTCAGGTCCGCCCGGTTCTTGTTTTACCCACAAGCTCCGAACGATTATGCGGGCCGCCACGCAATATCGTGGTCTAAGATGCCTGGGCGAAACGGAGAAAGTCGATCATACGCCGGAGTTTGGCGCGAACGAAACCCATCTCGGAGCGATTGTAGGTTTTTTCGATATAGCCCGTGTAGTGGGACGCGAAGGCCCAGCCGACGGTCCGGCCGCACTCTGCGCCGAAGGTTGGTTCCTTACGACGGATCTCATCTACGAAGTTGGCTGCAAACTTCTGTACCGTCCTAGCTTGATCAGCCGGGACGTTGTCCGGAGGTTGCTCTGATGGCAGGCCGCCATAGAGTACGGCAGCTGTCACGGCAGCCACGAAGCGAGAGCCGAGTGGCGTAAGATGGACCCTGTCAGAAAACAGTGTATCGGTGAGATCGCTTCCTCTCCGTCCCTCAAATCCAGGCTGGTCCGGGTTATCTTTGAGGTGTTCTACCAATTCCGCGAGCGCCAAGGACGCCGGGATCATCCGTATTGCTCGGTTTCCACCGACCTCAATGCCCTGATTTACATCGGCGACAATGCATTTCCACACCGGCCATGCCGCGCGCTCGTAAGCGATCCATTCCGTAGGGTCGTCTTTATCTGAAAGGTCGATCCAGGGAGTGAAAAACAAGACGTCTGCCTGAGGATTGAGCGTGGTGAAGGCATCCCGATACGCTCTTAGATATTGCTTCGTCCCCTGCCAGACGAGGGAGTCCAGGACGCGATGCTGCTCGGTAATCAACAGAGCTTCAAACCGGTCTCCGTTCTCGACAGCCGATTTCAAGATTGCTTGGACATCCGCTGGGCTGCCGTCGGCGCGTTGACCGTGTTCAAAGCCGGACCACCGCCTTGATGGGTCCTGGCCAAGGGAGCGGTCCCTGATCGAGGAGCCGTCAGCAAGCTGCCCCTCCCACGAAGTCGCCAATCCGGAGGCCGCTGCTATCTCCTGAAGGTCGTTCAGCATCGTGCGTGACGTGAGACTGTGACCGGAAACGAATATCCTCTGCTTGCCGGCCATTTCTCTCGGATCGGGCAAGGTCGCGTACATGCGAGTTCTCTCTTCTGTCGGGGCTATGGAAAGCCATGTCACGAACATCAGGCCAGCCGCGAACGCCACCATGCCGACGCCTGCGAGCACGAGGCGGCTGCGAAACGTAATCACTCTCATTTCCCCAGCAATCCCTCACAGCGCCGGCTGAACTGACGTCTGGTCATCGATTTCTCCATGGCGAAGGCGATGTGCTCGATCTGGCTGTCCGTTGAAAGAAACACGCCGTCAACGCATCTGCCGCGTTTAGGAGCCAGGATTGAGCCCTGCGGTGGAACGATGCTGTTGTCATCCGCTCTATGCATGCGGGCCCTCTGCCACTGGTACGGTCACACCGGTGACAATGCAGCCATGGGCGAAGGCTATGCGCCCTTCAAGGATAGATCCTCTGCTGAATGGCCCGACATCGCGCTGAAAACTCGCCTGAAAGCACCGTTCGGATAGTGTGATCTCGATGTCCAGAAACTCCAGCATCTCCCCCGTCAGGGGATACTGGCATTTGTAAACGGCTTCTTTGGCACTGAACAGGATACGAGCCGCTAGAAGGTACTGGTCAGCTGGTTGGTCTTCCAGTGCTGCTCGCTCACGGGGTGAGCAGATTGTATCGAGAAGATCAGACGGCAGATCCTCGGCGGGTTCGACGTCCACGCCGATCGCATCACAGGTCTCTCCTTTGCGAGCGACCGCAGCGATGCAAAACGAACTGCAATGGCTGATGCTTCCGATTAGATGGGCTGGCCAGATGGGTGATCGATCTGAAGCTGCCGGTATTGCGACCGACGGTTCATCCAGCATTTCCATGGCTTGCCTCGCACAGGCCCGAGCTGCGTGGAATTCGCGCTTGCGGCTTTCGACCGCGCGTTCCACGTATCTCAGTTCCTGGGGGTGCGCCCTGATGCTTGCTGAGCGCGGGTCCGTATAGGCCAGCGCCACGCCCGGACCGAGAAACTGCACCAGAGTGTCGTTCTCGGCTATCATGTCCGCAATCTGGCGAGCGCCGCCCGTCTGTCACCCAATGCCGCGCGACGCGCTGCGGCTCTGTCTGCGACTTGGTTCAGCCGTTCGTCCGCCTTTCCGCGGTCGGCAAGATGGGCTGCCAGCGCTCCGACCGTTGGGAAGCGAAACACGTCCGTGATCGTGAGGTCCGGTGCGATGCTCGCCTTCAGATCCCGGTGCAATTGCACAGCGAGGAGAGAATGGCCGCCAAGCGCAAAGAAGTTGTCGTTCAAGCCGACCCGATCAAGGCCGAGCGTGCGGCGATAGGCTTCTGCAAGGTCTCGCTCCAGCGTGTTTTCCGGCGCAACGAAGACTTCGCTTGGTACAGGTTTCCTCGCCTCCTCGGGCTTCGGAAGCGCCTTTCGGTCGACTTTGGCGTTCGGCGTCATCGGGAATGCGTCCAGCACCACGAAGTGGGCCGGTACCATGTAATCCGGAAGCTTCTCCGATAGGTGTCGACGCAGACCTTCTTCATCGACCCCCGACTGGCTCACGCGCAGATATGCGACGATCCGGACGTCGTCCGCACGATCTTCTCTCGCGACAACGACACATTCAGCCACGCCGGGGAAGGTCGAGATCAGGGTCTCGATCTCGCCAAGCTCGATCCGATAGCCTCGGACCTTCACCTGGTGGTCGGCACGACCCAGGAATTTGAGGGTTCCGTTCTGGCTACGGCATGTCAGATCGCCGGTGCGGTACATGCGCCCGGGAGCAAACGGGTTTGGCAGGAACCGCTCGCGAGTTAGATCCTCGCGATGCAGATAGCCGCGGGTCACCCCGTGCCCGCCGATATAGAGTTCACCGGGCTGGCCAGGTGCCGTCAGACGGCCATATTGGTCCAGCACATAAAGCTGCGTGTTGGCGATCGGCTCACCGAGCGGCACGACGCTGTGCGACATGTCGGCAGTCATGGTTGACGACCAGATGGTTGTCTCCGTCGGGCCATACATGTTGGTGACGGTCGCGGCGGTGACCGACCTGATCTCCTGCAGGAGCGAGCCAGTCAGCGCCTCTCCGCCGACGAAGAGGTGATAAATCCGGGACAAAGCTGCCCTGTCGGCGTCGTTGACCAGAAACATGCGGATCATGGACGGCGTGCATTGAAGATGCGTCACACCATGACGAAGTACGTCTTCGTGAAAACTCAGAGCCTCGGGTTCGGTCTCAGCGATAGGACGTGACGCCGCACGCGCTTGTGCCACAACTCCGGCTAGCGGCTTGAGGCGCTCCAAGACCAGCGCGGAGGGAACGCCGAAATCGATGAGGCAGGCAATCTCGTCTACGCCGATATCTATGAGCTGGCTGATGCGAGCCATGGCATCATCGGGCGTGCCGAAGAGCCCACTGTCCTCGAAGTAACGCAGAAACGCGAACTCCAGGATGCTGTCCAACTCATCAGCGTCGAGTGTCTGAAGATCGATGTCGTGGGCAGCCGTCGCGCCCACCGGCTTCTTGAAGGCTGGGAACGCCCAAGCGTATTGTTTGATCAGTGCGGCGGCACTCTGCAGGTAAGCCTTCATCGGCCCGCGGGCCGCTTCTCTTACTTCCTCCCGGTTGTCGCCGAGGAGGGTGTGCAGCATGAGTGTCACCTTGTAGTCGCTCGGCGAGCGGCCGCATTCGACCAGCGTGTCCCGGTAAATCTTGATTTTTGAAGCCAGTTCGTCAATCGACTGGCCAAGCAGGTGGGTTAGCACATGCGTACCGGCCCTTGCGGCTTCCCGATAGGTTTCGGGATTGCCGGCCGTCGTCAGCCAGACAGGTAGTTCCGCCTGCAGCGGCCGCGGCTGTGTTGTGACACCGACCTTGCCATTGCCCAGATCAAACTCTATCCGCTCGCCCCTCCAGAGTTGGCGGACTGTTTCAATGCCTTGCATCAGCGCCATTTTGTTGTTCGGCGGGACATTTTCCGGGCGGAGAACGAAGTCCTCCGGCATCCACCCCGATGCAAATGCGAGGGCAACCCGACCATTGCTCAGATTGTCGATTACGGCCCATTCTTCCGCAATCCGGATCGGATGATGAAGTGGAAGGACGCAGCTGCCCGCTCTGATCGACAGGTTCTTGGTAACCGTCGCGACGGCGGCTCCGGTTATGGCCGGGTTCGGGTAGGGCCCGCCAAACGCGTGGAAGTGTCGTTCCGGTGTCCAGATGGATTGAAAGCCGTTGTTGTCGGCGAATTTGGCTCCCTCCAGAAGCAAATGATACTTGGCGGGTCCTGCGCCGTCGTCATTGCCCCAATAAAAAAGGCCGAAGTCCATAGGCCTTGAGCCTGGCGAACGGCTTGCGCCTGCCGCTGTCTGATTGGGCTTGTTTTGTGTGGAGTGTATGACGACCTTGAAACCTCGTGCCAGAGTCCAGAACAACTCAAGCACCGAGATGTCGAACGACAGGCTGGTGACAGCAAGCCAGACCGGTTGGCTATTGCGATCATAGTTGATGCGCTCGTCCATGCCGACGAAGAAATTTGCCACGTTTCTGTGCTCAACCATCACGCCCTTCGGGCGGCCCGTGGAGCCGGACGTGTAGATTACGTAAGCAAGGTTCTCACCCGAAACCTCCACGACTGGCTTGACCGCGTCATGGGCTGGCGCGAGCAAGTCTTCGACGAAAACGGTTTGCGCACCGGCCTCATAAAGGGCTTCGGCGGTCATTCGACTGGATAGTATGATCTGTGAAAGGCTATCCTTGACCATGAAGGACAGGCGGTCGGCGGGAAAGTTTGGATCAAGCGGAAGATAGGCCCCGCCCGCCTTCTGAATGGCCAGGGCAGCCACCACGAGATTTGTGCAGCGCGGAACGTTGAGCCCGACGATCATATCGCGCCGGACGCCCATTTTCACAAGGGCTTGGGCAACGCGGTTGGCACGCTCGTCCAATTCGCGGTAGCTGATCTGCTCGTCGCGCCACGCGATTGCGATTGCATCCGGCGTTGCCGCGGCCTGCTGTTCGAACAGCGTATGCATGCATATCTCTGGATCGAATGGCCTTTCGCTGTCGTTCCAGACATTCTGAACGACATCCAACTCATCGTCCGCCATCAGCGCCACTTCGGCGACTGGAGTGTCATCGATTGCAAAAGCATTGGCGACCAATTTGATGCGCCGACCATAGTCAGTGGCCAGATCCGGAGCGAGCCTGGCCTCATCGATCACCAGGGAGATACTCCCATCGGTCTCATCGATGACAAAGGTCATGGCGCATCCTTCCAGGCCTTTGCCGTCGACCGGATGCTTGCCGTCAATGAGCCCAACGCTTAAGTCAGCGTGCTTGAGACCGGGATGCCTGAGATAAAGGTCCGCAAGGTAACTCCCTCGATCTCGAAGCTTCGCAATGCTCTCTGCCACTTTCTGCTGTGTCGTCGCTGCTGTGTCAGCTGGAGCCAGCTGGATAAGCAGCGGAACGGCGTCTGCAAAATAACCCGGGAATCTGCTTGTCAGCTCTGCGATTTCGGGTCCAGCATAGGCGATATCGAACCGGTCCTGTCCCGACATACGCGCCAGGAAAGCCACTATGGCAGCAATTCGCTTGTCATGCGGAATATCGGACGGGAATGCAATCGGGATCGTCTTGAGTCGCGCTTCACTCGACGGTCGATCCACGACATCAAACAGGTTGACGTCTTCGACCGCCGACAAACTCTCGACAAAATAATCCTCATGCCTGACCCATTTGCCGACAGCTGCCGTCAGGTTTTCGATTTCCCCTTCGGAAAGAAGCGCAATGCGGTCTCCCGGACGCACACGGTCTGAGAGCTTCTGATCCGTTTGCCGCCCATGCTTTACGGCATCAACAAGAATGCAGCCCCGACCGGTAGCAAGTCTCACACCATCGGCGTCAACCGCCAGGACAAGGCCGGGCTCCGCGGAAGCCTCTTCGGAGTCGCAAATCGTAAGGCTGCGGACGACAAAGACTGCATCCTCGTGCCGTATCTTTGGGCAGACAAGGCGGTTGGTGTAGCCCGTCCCGAAATGAAGGCCGCGAAACAGATTAGAGAGTTGCTCTGCCGGGCGATCAAGAAGAACCGTGCCGGCAGCAGCTGGCCGTTGGTTCTTTGCGTAGTAGGTGCGTTCTGACAGATCCTGATTGATGCGTCGCAGGGAATTTCCGTCGATCGCTTCAAGCAGCGCCGAGAAAGACTCCATGCCGGCCGCAAAGCACTTCGTATTGACACTCAAGCTCGTATCGTCAGCGTCAATATCGAAATGGGCCTGCATCAGGATGCGGCCCTCGTCGACGCCCTCGCTGATTTCGTGCCACGTTACGCCGAAACGCTTTTGGCCCTCCATGACTGCCCAGGCCGGCGCGTTCAGGCCGGCATAACGGGGCAGGGGGCCGTCATGGAAATTGATCGCTCCAATACGGGCCTTTCGCCATATTGTTGAAGGGATCATCCGAAGGTTCGCAATGCTGAACAGATAATCGTAGTCTATCGACTCTACTTCCGCCTCGAGACTCTCGTCCCACTTCATCGTTCGTATCTTGTGCGACAAAGCCCAGCTTCTGACCGCGTCGTTTGACGTAATGACCGCAGCAATCACGTGTTTTCGGTCGAGTATGAGTTGTCCGCATTGGATTAGGAGGGATTCATTGCCGATCAACAGGCATTTAAACATCCAGAACTCTCTCCTGCCTATCGTCCGTCACTCGGACACGCCTATACCTACGCATGCCCCTTCCATCTCTATAGCATCAGCATCGCCCCGGTGGCTGCTACCGGAAATAGAGGTGCAAGCAACAACCTGACCGAAAATGGCTGTTAAATCAATTGTTAACTGCAGATCTGCAACCATGGTCTTCTAAGACCTCTGCATGATCCATTTTAAGGCATGTATTATTTGGTGAAGCCGTCCTTTACTCACCGGGTCGAGCGTAGTCATCTGTTCTAGGGAGGCGCGGCAGTGTTTCGCCGTCAGTCTGCTGGAATGATCCGATCAGCACCGTCGATTTGGTGGTGTCGTAATGCCGGTACTTGGCGAGGGCTGTGGTGAATATTGGTTACTTCCTCAACACCTATCCGGTGCCGAGTGCGACTTTCATCAGGCGTGAAATCGAGGCGATCGAAGCCCGTGGACAGGTCGTGTTCCGGTTTGCGGCACGAAGTTTCGCGAACGTCCTAGTCGATGACAGAGACATCCTGGAAGCTTCGAGAACAGTCTACCTCCTGCAACGAGGCAAACTTGAGCTCCTCAAGGCTTTTTGCCGCGTGGCTTTCCGGAATCCGCGAGGGGTCGGGCGTGCGCTCATTGCATCGCTCAAACTTCTTCGACAGGGGAAGACGGGGATTGTGCGACACGCGGCTTATCTCATGCAAGCGGCCGCTCTTCTTGAAGAAGCACGCAATGCCAAGATCGAGCATTTTCACGCCCATTACGGAACGAACCCGGCGACCGTCGTGATGCTGTCGCATCTGATGGGTGGGCCGCGATACAGCTTCACGGCGCACGGTCCCGACGAGTTCTTGAACGAAACCGCCGCTAATTTCGGGCTGAAGATCCAGAATGCAAGCTTCGCCGTTGCCATATCAGAGTACTGCCGGACCTTGTTGGCAGACCGATGCTTGGCCCCGCGCGATCATGGCAAGATCGTCATCGCACGCTGCGGTCTCAATCTCGATGAGTTTCAAGCATCCCAGCCAACGGCGCCAAACAATCAAACTCTGGTCTGTGTGGGACGGCTTTGTCCACAGAAGGGGCAGGTCCACATCCCTGCGGCCGTGGCTGCGCTCAAGGGCGAGTTTCCTGATCTGCGGGTCCTGCTCGTTGGAGACGGCGAAAGTCGCCATGAGATCGAGGTAGAAGTCGCACGCTACGGGCTGGACGGAGGTAATTCCGTTGTCTTCCTGGGATGGGCGGCGAATGCGGACGTGAGACGCTTGATCAGTGAAAGCCGCGCCCTTTTGCTGCCGAGCTACCATGAAGGCTTGCCGATCGTCTTGATGGAGGCTTTGGCTCTGGCTCGTCCGGTTATCACGACCAAAATCACCGCCATTCCCGAACTGGTTGATCCGAGTTGCGGCTGGCTCGTTTCCCCCGGTAACCACGATGAGCTTGTCGCTGCCATGCGCTCGGCGCTTCTTGCCTCACCGGAAGACCTGCTCAAGATGGGACTTGCTGGCCAACAGCGTGTCGCGCTCATGCATGATATACGTGATCTTGCAGAAGCACTGCACCGAAACTTCGAAGCTGCCGTTCGCTGATCAAAACACTTCCTTCCCACCAAGGACCATCCGCTTCCTCTTTTAGTCCCGCTCCCGGAAACCCGGCTGACGAAAGAATACTGATGTCATCCATTTCAGAGAAACGACTTTTCAACGGTGTATTGTGGACTGCGGGGACATTC
>NZ_STGU01000058.1 GCF_004912135.1 Rhizobium rosettiformans W3 | reverse complement strand
ACCATCAGCGAGAAGACGGTAAATGCGCACCGCCCCGTATTCGATCTGGTAGAGCGATCGCGTGCGCTCGCCCTGCGCATAGATCACGCAGTCGGGCGCATGAAAGGTCACCGGCCTGATATGCGTCTGGCTGCGTGCACGCGGCGGGGGCGAGAGATGCGAATTCTGTGCGATGGAAGCTGCGGTTTGCATCGGCATGTCCCCTTTGGTTGAAGGGATCATGTTGAATTGGGAGCTTGGCCGCCATTGAGTTCTTCCACTACGGATTTCTACGTAGGGCTGATACCGCGTTAGCAATATCAGGCCCGTTGAGGGGTTTTGACAGCACGCATATGGCTTTCCTGTTCCCGCTACCGTAGTCCCTGTCGTCCTCCGCCAGGATGACGAGCTTTATGCCGCGGTTGGCCAGACTGAGGCCGGCCGTCAGATCGGCAGGCGGCAGGCAGGTGTCGAGGATGACGCATTCCGCACGACTGATCGCCTCCGTTGCCATCTTCCAGTCGTTGAACTGTTCTACCGGCTGGCCATGCGTGTTGAGCGCAAAGCTGATCGACCGCAGCAAAGCCGGGTCTTTGACAACAGCAACAATTGCAGACAGCGTGGACAATGGGATCCCAGAAGCTCGGTCGTGATCTCTCACCAAGCTTTAAGATCGCATCTTGGCCGACGCGCCACCTTGTCATGGATCAAGCTTTACGTCGGATTGCGCGACATATTGGCTAGACGCTGACGGCCAATGACATGCGCACCAGTTCGGGAAGGCTGCGTGCTCTCATCTTCGTCATGACATTGGCGCGATGGACTTCGACCGTTCGCGGGCTGATATCAAGATTGAACGCGATAGCCTTGTTCGGCTGGCCGGCTACAACGGCCGACAGGATTTGCCGCTCCCGTTCACTCAGGCTGCCGATGCGCGAGCGGATGTCATCCACGCTCAGCGTACCCGCGGATGAATCTGCCAGTTTCTCGGCCGCCCGCCGCACCGCCTCGATGATGACCGACTCTTCAAACGGCTTCTCGATGAAATCTTCAGCACCGGCTTTCATCGCTTCAACGGCCATGGGAATGTCGCCATGCCCTGTCACGATTATGGACGGAATGGGGGGCGAAATGCTTGAGATCTTGCGTACCAGGTCAAGCCCACTCATGTCAGGCATTCGCATGTCCGTGATCAGGATCGCGTTGCGAAGGCTTGAGGCAATTTCTGAAAAGGTTGTTGCGGATGGATGAAGCCGCACGGCAAAACCGTTCACGGTGAGCATGAACCCCAGCGATTTGCGAAGTGCCTCCTCGTCGTCAACGATATGGACGGTGAAGTCATCAGGCTGCATTCTGGTCCTCGTCGTACTGGATCAAGGTAAAACTGAAGGAGGCGCCGCCGAGTTCACTTTTGGAGACGGTCATGTCTCCGCCATGGGCCTCGATGATGCGCCTGGAGATCGACAACCCGATCCCCATGCCCCCTGCCTTTGTCGTGGTAAACGGCTTGAAGATATCCTGGGCGACTTCCGGAGAAATCCCGGGACCGGAATCCTCGACCGTCACCGTCAAAAGTCCCATCTTGTCGGAACAGACACTGACGCGGATTTCCTTTTTCTCGGTTTGCTTCATCGCCTCGATCGCATTCCGCATCAGGTTGGTGAGGACCTGCTGAATCTGAATCCGGTCGACGAAGACCTGGTCGTTGTCCGCGGTGAAATCGAACACTGTGCGCACGCCCTTTTCCCGCGAGCCGACGAGAGCGAGCGCTCCGGCCTCTTCGATGAGTTGACGCAGGCTCTCCGTCCGCTTTTCCGTCTCGCCTTTGGTTACGAACTCGCGCAGGTGTCGAATGATCTGTCCGGCGCGAATGCTCTGTTCGCCCGCTTCCAGCAATGCGTCACGAACCTGGATGTCGCGATCCCCAACCGCGTGCTGTAGCAGGCGCGCGCAGCCATGCACGTAGTTGGCGATGGCCGACAATGGCTGGTTCAACTCGTGCGCCAGCGTCGACGCCATCTCTCCCATTTCGTTTAATCGGCCGAGCCTTGCGAGCTCGGTCTGGTACTCCTGCAGGCGGGCGGCGGATTCCTCTCGCTCCGTGAGGTCGCGAACGAACCCAGTGAAGAACCGCTTTCCGCCACGTTTGATCTCGCCGACCGCGAGCTTCATCGGAAAAGTAGAGCCATCCTTACGCTGGCCGACCACGACGCGGTCGACGCCGATGATCCTCTTTTCGCCCGTTTCCATGTAGCGGCGCATGTATCCGTCGTGTTCGACCTTGTAAGGCTGAGGCATGAGCAGCTTCAGGTTTTGCCCAAGCGCTTCAGCTTCCGAGTAGCCGAACTGGCGGACGGCCGCGGAGTTGAACGAGATTATGATCCCGTTCTCGTCGCTGACGATGGTGGCATCAAGGACCGTGTCGAGGATAGACCCCATTCGGGCCTCGCGGTCGTCAAGCGCTTCCCTGAGTTCCGCCAACATCTCTCGATTTTTGTCTGCTCGCCTTGCAAACCAAACAATCAGCGCTGACAAGACGGCAAGCGCGAGTGTTTGCACGCTAGCTGTTTCAAATAGAAGAAAATGACCTGAAAG
>NZ_STGU01000057.1 GCF_004912135.1 Rhizobium rosettiformans W3 | reverse complement strand
GTAAGCGCTCATTTCCCTGCACGTTGCCACGTGTCGTTTGACCGTCGTGGGTGTCACGCGTTCGTCTGTGATCAAGCAGTAGCGGTCCTGGCGAAGTTGAATGGCAGCAGGTCGGAGATGTCGGCATCCGATGCGCGTTGTGGCAATTCGCTGAGGATGTGGCGCAAGTAAGCCAATGGTTCGATACCGCAGGCGCGGCAGGTCAGCATGATGCTGTAGACGACGGCACTGGCCTTGGCTCCGTCCGCAGTATCGCTGAACAGCCAGGATTTTCTTCCAGTGGCAAAAATCCTGATATCACGTTCCAGCAGGTTGTTGTCGATCGGCATCCTGCCGTCTTGGGTGTAGCGCGTCAGGTATTCCCACTGGTTCAGGGTGTAGGATACGGCATCGCCGATCTTGCTGTCGGGCAGGACCTTTGGCGCGATGTCATCGAGCCATGCCTTGAGAGCGTTCAGGATGGGGACGCTGTGCTGCCGGCGGAAACGGCGAATGCATTCGGCTTGCATTTCTCCAGCTTCCGCCTTTTCTACTCTGGCTTGGCTTTCGATCCGGTAGAGCTGCTCGAAGAACTTCAGCGCCTGCTCCGGTGGTCCGCCACCTTTCTTCCTTGTCTTCAGGGCATCGACGAAGCGACGCCTGGAATGGGCCATGCATCCCAAATGCGTTGCCCCTTCCAACGTTCGCCAGGCGGTGTAGCCATCGCTCATCAGTATGCCGCGGTAGTCGCCGAGGAAGGCCTGCGGATAAATCTGGCCGCGGCCGGGTTGGTAGTCGAGAAGCACGATCGGTTCATTGCTGTCCTCACCGCTCCGATACGCCCACATATAGGATGTGCTGGTGGCCTCCCTGTCCTTTTCCTTCAGAACCTGGACCGTCGTTTCGTCGCCGTGGACGAGCGGTTGGGCCCGAAGCCGGAGCTTCAGCGCATCGTAGATGCGAGAGAGATGCCTCTCGCTCGATCCGATGACCCAATGCCCGAGAGCGCCGCGGCTGATGGGAACGCCGGCGCGCTCGAAGGCCTGGGACAGACGGTAAAGCGGCGTGCCGTCGACATATTTGTGGACGAGCGCGAAGGCCAGCGTCGAGGCCGTGGCGATGCTGCCCGGCAAGGGCTGCGCGGGCATCGGTGCGAGGACAACAGGCGTGTTGATGCCGGTCCGGTCGCAATGACGGCAGGCATATTTGAACCGAACATTCTGCAGGACCTTGGCCTTTACCTCGATATGGAGTTGCTCCGAGACGGCCTCACCCATGCGATGCATCTGGTGATGGCAGCACGGACAGGCCTTCTCATCGTCGGTCAGGTCATATTCGACGCGCTCGCGCGGCAGATGTGCTGGCAGGGGTTTGCGGCCGCGCTTCTTGCCTTGCAGTTTCTCGGTTGACGCCAAACCCGTGTCCGGCAGGTCGACGAGATCGCCGTCGTCGTCGCCAGCGTCCTCCTCATCGGCAACCTGCTCGGCTTCATCAAAGAGCCGATCGACGTGCTTTTCGCTCTTCGGTGCAAACCGATGGAGCCGCGCCAGTGCCAACTCTTCCTCGAGCTTGACCACGCGGGCGCTGAGCGCTTCCTTCTCGGCTTTCAGCGCGGCGATTTCGGCAGCATTCGCTGCCAATTGCGCCATCAGTTCCGCAATGCTGGGTTCGCCGGGTCGGATCATCAGATTCTTGAATCTGAGCCGCGCCGACGCGTCAACAGAAGAAGTCGGCAGCCGTCACCCGGCGATCTGGTATTGCCGAACCGGATGACGGACCATCGCATCAATATCGATGCCGTCGAGAATCCAGTGCAATTGCTCAGTCGAAAGCGACACCACCGCAGTTTCTCGGTGTGGCCATCGGAATCTGTCCTCGGTCAATCGTTTCAGGACCATCACAAAACCGGAGCGATCGAAGAACAACAGCTTCATCCGGTCGCGACGACGATTGCAAAAGGCAAAGACCGCAGGCGCAAAAGGGTCGAGCTCCATCGTCTCCTGCACCAGGACAGCAAGGCTGTTGATGCCGGCGCGGAAGTCGATGGGCTCGCGATGCAAGTAGACCTTGAGATCAGCGCCTAGTCTGAACATGGCAAAGCGCTCCGATGATTGCCGTCAACGCATCCACATCCCCACATTCCAGCGAAAGCTTCACGCCGTTCGGCAACAAAGCCCTGATCTTGGAAGAACCACAAGGTCCTGCTGTCCGCCCCAGTGATGCCGGCTGGCTTTTACATCGTGCGACCTCCACATCCAGCGAGCGGGTCTCATCAGGCCGGCCACAGTCGGCGGCGATGACCGGGATAAACGTCGATCGTGATGATACCGTCGGCAACCCGGATTCCCTGGCATCTTTGACCCACTTGCGCAGAACGTTCGCGTTGACCCCATGGGCAAGCGCCAGGCCCGATATCGAAACCCCTGGCTCAAGGCAGGCCGCTACAAGCCGGGCCTTTGACGATGGATCATAGCGGCGGCGCCCATCACGCCCCACAAGCCGCACTCGCAGTTTCTGCTCTTCGTCACTCATATTTGGCGTCCACCTATTTTAAGTGGACACTTCATGCGGCAGAGACCTCGCTGGTAAAAGGTGCGCCGAAATTAGCGCTTAC
>NZ_STGU01000056.1 GCF_004912135.1 Rhizobium rosettiformans W3 | reverse complement strand
AACACGGTGATCTCGGTTGCCGCAGCTCTTCCTGCCGCTTACGCCTTCTCGCGCTACCGGTTCCTCGGCGACAAGCACCTGTTCTTCTGGCTCTTGACCAACCGCATGGCGCCGCCGGCCGTCTTCGCGCTGCCCTTCTTCCAGCTCTATTCGGCTTTCGGTCTGATCGACACGCATATCGCGGTGGCACTCGCCCACTGCCTGTTCAACGTGCCGCTGGCGGTCTGGATCCTCGAAGGCTTCATGTCCGGCGTGCCGAAGGAAATCGACGAGACTGCCTATATCGACGGCTATTCCTTCCCGCGCTTCTTCGTGAAGATCTACATTCCGCTGATCGCATCGGGCATCGGTGTCGCCGCCTTCTTCTGCTTCATGTTCTCCTGGGTCGAGCTTCTGATTGCCCGTACGCTGACCACCACCGACGCCAAGCCGATCGCCGCCATCATGACGCGCACGGTCTCGGCCTCGGGCATGGACTGGGGCGTGCTGGCAGCCGCCGGTGTGCTCACCATCATCCCGGGCGCGCTCGTCATCTATTTCGTTCGCAACTACATCGCCAAGGGCTTTGCCCTGGGCCGCGTCTGAGGAGGCGTCGATGAACTTCACATGGATGGCCTGGACGCTGCCGACGGCGCTCTTCTTCATCGCGATCCTGACGCTGATCGTCTCGATGGCGGTCTGGGAGTATTTTTCACCCGGCGGCAATCCGCGTGTCGGCGTGCTGCGCTTTGAGACCACGCGCGGCGACCGGCTCTTCGTGTCGCTGCTCGGTTCCGCCTTCATTCATCTCGCTTGGCTCGGTCTTGTTGGGCCGAACCTGTGGTGGGCTCTCGCTCTGTCCGTGGTCTACGCCATCGGCGTATTTCGCTACGTATAGAGCCGGACAACGGCGGATGGCGGCGGGAGGTCGCCATCCTGACGGACTGGAAACTCTGCAATCGCAACCTTAGGGAGGACGAAAAATGCGAAAGCACCTTTTGACGACGACGGCGGCCATGCTGCTCGCCATGACCGGCGTGGCATTCGCCGACATGGACGCGGCAAAGAAATTCCTGGACACCGAGATCGGCGACATGTCGAGCCTCGACCGTGCGGCCCAGGAAGCCGAACTGCAGTGGTTCATCGATGCGGCAAAGCCCTTTGCCGGCATGGAGATCAAGGTCGTCTCCGAAACCATCGCCACGCATGAATACGAATCCAAGGTGCTCGCACCGGCGTTCGAGGCCATTACCGGCATCAAGATCACCCACGACCTGATCGGCGAAGGCGACGTCGTCGAGAAGCTGCAGACGCAGATGCAGTCCGGCGAAAACATCTACGACGCCTATGTCAACGACTCGGACCTGATCGGCACCCACTGGCGCTACCAGCAGGCCCGTTCGCTGACCAAGTGGATGGCCAACGAAGGCAAGGACGTCACCAATCCCAATCTCGACCTTGATGACTTCATCGGCACCAAGTTCACCACCGCTCCGGACGGCGACCTCTACCAGCTGCCCGACCAGCAGTTCGCGAACCTCTACTGGTTCCGCTACGATTGGTTCAACGACGAGAAGAACAAGGCCGACTTCAAGGCCAAGTACGGCTACGACCTCGGCGTTCCCGTCAACTGGTCTGCTTACGAAGACATCGCCGAGTTCTTCACCGGTCGCGAAGTCGACGGCAAGAAGGTCTTCGGCCACATGGACTACGGCAAGAAAGACCCGTCGCTCGGCTGGCGCTTCACCGATGCCTGGCTCTCCATGGCCGGCAATGGCGACAAGGGCCTGCCGAACGGTCTGCCGGTCGACGAATGGGGCATCAAGGTCAACGAGAAGTCCCAGCCGGTTGGCTCTTGCGTCGCCCGTGGCGGTGATACCAACGGCCCAGCCTCGGTCTATGCCATCCAGAAATATCTCGACTGGTTGAAGGCCTATGCACCGCCGGAAGCCCAGGGCATGACCTTCGGTGAAGCCGGTCCGGTGCCTGCCCAGGGCAATGTCGCCCAGCAGATGTTCACCTACACGGCCTTCACCGCCGACTTCGTCAAGGAAGGCCTCGCCGTCGTCAACGAGGACGGTACCCCGAAGTGGCGTTTCGCGCCGAGCCCGCACGGCGTCTACTGGAAGGACGGCATGAAGCTCGGTTATCAGGACGTCGGTTCCTGGACGCTGATGAAGTCGACCCCCGATGACCGCGCCAAGGCCGCCTGGCTCTATGCGCAGTTCGTCACCTCGAAGACCGTGGACGTGAAGAAGAGCCATGTCGGCCTGACGCTCATCCGCGAATCGACGATCCAGCACAAGTCGTTCACCGACCGTGCGCCGAAGCTCGGGGGTCTGATCGAGTTCTACCGTTCGCCGGCCCGCGTCCAGTGGTCGCCGACGGGTACGAACATCCCTGACTATCCGAAGCTGGCACAGCTGTGGTGGCAGGCGATCGGTGATGCATCCTCGGGTGCAAAGACCGCCCAGGAAGCCATGGACTCGCTTTGCGCCGAGCAGGAAAAGGTCCTGCAGCGTCTCGAACGCGCAGGCGTCCAGGGTGACATCGGTCCGAAGCTCGCCGAAGAGCATGATCTCGAATACTGGAACAAGGATGCAGTCGCCAAGGGCAACCTCGCACCGCAGCTGAAGAT
>NZ_STGU01000055.1 GCF_004912135.1 Rhizobium rosettiformans W3 | reverse complement strand
GAGCACCGGTGCAAGCTTGACGAAGGTGACAAGCCCGCCCGCTTCGGAGGCCTCAGGCTTCGTCTTGGCGTAGCGACCCAGCATGACCGAGGCAAAGGCGACGAGCGCCACGTAAGCCGCCGTCAGCGCAAAGGCAAAGCCGTCCTCAATGCCGACAAGCGGAATGGCGAGCGGGCCGGCGGCAAAGCCTGCGCACATGCCAGCGCTATAGGCGCCGGACACGCGGCCGCGCAGGCGATCGGGACAAGCGGTGTTCAGCCAGGCCTCGCTCACCGTGTAGATGATGCTGGTGCAGAAGCCGAGCAGGAAGCGGGCGACGAACCAGACCCAGAGCTGGTCGAAGGCCGCCAAGGTCGCAAGCGAGATCGAAACGCCGAGCAGCGACGCCACGATCAGGCGGTCGCCACGCATCGCCTGTGTCAGCTGGCCGATCATCAGTGTCGAGGAGGCGAGCCCCAGCGCGAAAACCGACGCATTGAGCCCCGCCATGCTGGACGAGACGCCACGACTTTCCAGGATCAGCGAAATCAGGGGATACGTCAGCCCCTGGCCGACGGCAAAGGCCGTGACACCGAGAATGACGACTGCGATCGCCGCCCAGTCTGGCGCGAAATCGGGTGCAATATCCGTGGTGCCTGCCGTCTGCATGGAGCCTCCAAAGCGCGTTTCAGCGCCTGTCGATTGAAGGCCCGGTCTAGCGGGGGGAGCGGGGGAAGTCCAGAGAGAGGTGGGCTGGAGCGCTTACCCCGCCGCAATCACACCCGGCACGTCCTGACCCAGCGCCGCAAACACCGTCTTCAGAATACCGGCCGCATCGAGGCCTGCCTTGGCATACATGGTTTCGGGTTTGGCCTGGTCCATCCAGACATCGGGCAGCACGAGCGAGCGGACCTTCAGGCCGTTGTCGAGCAAGCCCTCGTTGACGAGGAAATGCACCACCTGGCTGCCGAAGCCTCCGACGGCGCCTTCCTCGACGGTGACGACCACCTGGTGGTGGCGGGCGAGTTGGCGGATCAGGTCATGATCCAAGGGCTTGGCGAAGCGAGCGTCGGCGACAGTGGTTGAAAGGCCAGCGGCATCGAGGTCTTCGGCGGCAAGCAGACAGTCGGCGAGGCGCGTGCCGAAGGAGAGGAGTGCGACCTTCGAGCCCTGCTTGACGATGCGGCCACGGCCGATTTCGAGGATCTCGCCGCGTTCGGGCATCGGAACGCCCACACCTTCGCCGCGCGGATAGCGGAAGGAGATCGGACCCTCGTCATAGGCAGCCGCAGTGCGCACCATGTGCTTCAGCTCCGCCTCGTCGGCAGCGGCCATGACCACGAAGCCGGGCAGCGCCGCGAGAAAACCGGTGTCGAAGGAACCCGCATGGGTCGGGCCGTCGGCGCCGACGAAACCGGCCCGGTCGATCGGGAAGCGCACCGGCAGCTTCTGGATGCCGACATCGTGCACGACCTGGTCGTAACCACGCTGCAGGAAGGTCGAATAAAGGGCGCAGAAGGGCTTGTAGCCTTCAGCGGCGAGACCGGCTGCGAAGGTCACGGCGTGCTGCTCGGCGATGCCGACATCAAAGGTGCGTTCCGGAAAGAGCGCATGCAGCTTGTCGAGGCCGGTGCCAGACGGCATGGCGGCGGTGATGCCGACGATCTTCTCGTCGTGGCGGGCTTCCTCGACCAGCGCATCGGCGAAGACGGCGGTATAGGCCGGCGCATTCGGCTTGGCCTTGGCCTGGGTGCCGGTGATGACGTCGAACTTGTTGACGCCATGATACTTGTCGGCTGCCGCTTCGGCCGGCGGATAGCCCTTGCCCTTCTGGGTCACGACATGAATCAGAACCGGGCCCTTGGCATTGTCGCGGACATTGCGCAGCACCGGCAGCAGATGCTCGAAGGAATGGCCGTCGATCGGGCCGATGTGGTAGAAACCGAGCTCCTCGAACATGGTGCCGCCGGTGACATAGCCACGGGCATGTTCGACGGCGCGGGTGATCGCGCGGTCGACGGTCTTGCCGAGATAGGCGGTCAGTTTCTTGCCGAAGTCGCGGAAGCCCATATAGGTCCGGCCGGAGGCAAGGCGCGCAAGATAGGCGCTCATCGCGCCCGTCGGCGGTGCAATCGACATGTCGTTGTCGTTGAGGATGACGATCAGGCGGGCATCGAGCGCACCGGCATTGTTCAGCGCCTCATAGGCCATGCCGGCCGACATGGCGCCATCGCCGATCACGGCGATCACCTTGCGGTCGGTCTTCGACAGCTCGGCGGCAACCGCCATGCCGAGGCCGGCGGAAATCGAGGTGGACGAGTGGGCAGCACCGAAGGGATCGTATTCGCTCTCGGCGCGCTTGGTGAAGCCGGAGAGGCCGTCTTCCTGGCGCAGCGTGCGAATGCGCTCGCGGCGGCCGGTCAGGATCTTGTGCGGATAGCACTGGTGGCCGACGTCGAAGATCAGCCGGTCGTCAGGCGTGTTGAACACCTTGTGGATCGCGATCGTCAATTCCACGACCCCGAGACCGGCACCCAGATGACCACCCGTCTTCGACACCGCGTCGATCATCTCGTCGCGGACCTCGCGCGCCAGCTGCGGCAGGTCACGATCTTCGACGGCCTTCAGGTCTTTCGGGAG
>NZ_STGU01000054.1 GCF_004912135.1 Rhizobium rosettiformans W3 | reverse complement strand
ATTTTCGTCCGCCCTTGCGACCGCGCGCTCTCGCGGAGGCGAGACCCGCCATGGTGCGCTCTCGGATCAGATCCCGCTCGAACTCGGCCAAGGTGGCGAAGATTCCGAACACCATGCGACCGGACGCAGTCGTGGTGTCGATCTGAGCGCCCTTTCCAGTCAGAACCCGCAGGCCGATCTTGCGGTCTGACAGCTCCTTCACCGTGTTGACCAGATGGGCAAGCGATCGTCCGAGGCGATCGAGCTTCCAGACCACCAGCACATCGCCGTCACGCAATGACTTGAGGCAGGCAGTCAAGCCAGGGCGATCATCACGACCGCCGGAAGCAAGATCATCATAGATATTGTCCCGTTCGACACCTGCGGCGCGCAAGGCGTCGTGCTGCAGGTCGAGAGACTGCGAGCCATCGGCTTTGGAGACGCGGGCATATCCGATCAGCATGTATCACAAACGTTGGTTTGAGGCGGCGCTTCGGCCACGATTGCATTGACCTCTGGAAATGTATCTCAACCAGCTTCATAAACAAAGCGTCTTGAACGCTATCAGATTTTGAAAAAGGAACATGTATGCCGCGTCGCGTCACTCTAACCGATCGGCAGAAAGACGCGCTGTTGCGCTTGCCGACTTCACAGACGGATTTGCTCAAGCACTATACGCTGAGTGATGAAGACCTTGGGCATATCAGGCTGCGTCGGCGCGCTCACAACAGGTTCGGCTTCGCCCTGCAATTGTGTGTCCTGCGCTATCCCGGCCGGGTGCTGGCTCCAGGCGAACTGATCCCTGCAGAGGTCATCGAATTTATCGGAGCGCAGCTTGGCCTGGGTGCCGACGATCTCGTAGACTATGCTGCCCGCGAGGAAACACGGCACGAGCATCTTGCCGAGTTACGGGGGCTCTACGGCTTCCGCACCTTCTCCGGACGTGGTGCGAGCGAGCTGAAGGAATGGTTGTTCCGAGAAGCCGAGATGGCGGTGTCGAACGAGGATATCGCCCGTCGCTTCGTAGCCGAGTGCCGACGCACCCGCACTGTCCTTCCCGCGACATCCACGATCGAGCGGCTTTGTGCCGCGGCTCTCGTCGATGCCGAGCGACGCATCGAGACGAGGATCGCCAGTCGGCTGCCTATGTCGATCCGAGAACAGTTGCTGGCATTGCTCGAGGAGACGGCTGATGATCGGGTGACCCGTTTTGTGTGGCTGCGCCAGTTCGAGCCTGGCTCGAACTCTTCGTCGGCCAACCGGCTGCTCGACCGGCTCGAATATCTGCAACGCATCGATCTCCCCGAGGATCTGCTTGCCGGCGTTCCTGCCCATCGGGTGACTCGTCTGCGCAGGCAGGGTGAACGGTATTATGCCGACGGCATGCGCGATCTCCCGGAGGACAGGCGGCTTGCGATCTTGGCTGTTTGCGTCTCGGAATGGCAGGCGATGTTGGCCGACGCAGTGGTCGAAACCCACGACCGGATCGTCGGCCGTCTCTACCGTGCTTCGGAGCGTATTTGCCATGCAAAGGTCGCAGACGAAGCGGGGGTGGTGCGTGACACCCTGAAATCCTTCGCCGAGATCGGGGGCGCCCTGGTCGATGCACAGGATGATGGCCAGCCGCTGGGCGATGTCATCGCGAGTGGGTCAGGGTGGGACGGCTTAAAAACCCTTGTTGCAATGGCAACCAGGCTGACCGCCACCATGGCCGACGATCCGCTCAATCATGTGCTCGACGGTTATCACCGCTTCCGCCGATACGCTCCACGCATGTTGCGCCTGCTCGATCTGCGAGCTGCGCCCGTTGCACTGCCGCTTCTGGAAGCGGTGACGGCCCTTCGTACCGGTTTGAACGATGCCGCGATGACCAGCTTCTTGCGGCCCAGCTCGAAATGGCATCGCCACCTTCGGGCCCAGAGGGCTGGCGACGCTCGCCTATGGGAGATCGCGGTGCTGTTCCATCTGCGCGATGCGTTCCGCTCCGGAGATGTCTGGCTTACTAGGTCCCGGCGCTATGGCGATCTGAAACACGCACTCGTTCCGGCACAATCCATCGCGGAAGGCGGTCGTCTCGCTGTGCCATTGCGGCCGGAGGAATGGCTGGCAGACCGGCAAGCTCGCCTCGACATGCGGTTGCGCGAGCTTGGCCGTGCCGCTCGCGCAGGCACGATCCCGGGCGGGTCGATTGAAAACGGCGTTCTGCATATCGAGAAACTCGAAGCCGCCGCGCCGACAGGCGCCGAAGATCTGGTGCTCGATCTCTACAAGCAGATCCCGCCCACGCGCATCACCGATCTCCTGCTGGAGGTGGATGCGGCGACCGGCTTCACCGAAGCGTTCACCCATCTGCGCACAGGAGCACCCTGCGCTGACCGGATCGGGCTAATGAACGTTATCTTGGCGGAAGGGATCAACCTCGGCTTGCGCAAAATGGCGGATGCGACAAACACCCACACCTTCTGGGAATTGATCCGCATTGGACGGTGGCATGTCGAGGGCGAAGCCTATGACCGGGCGCTGGCCATGGTGGTCGAGGCACAGGCAGCGTTACCCATGGCCCGGTTCTGGGGCATGGGCACGTCGGCTTCGAGCGACGGACAGTTCTTCGTCGCTACAGAGCAAGGTGAGGCCATGAACCTGGTCAACGCGAAATATGGCAATACCCCGGGCCTGAAAGCCTATAGCCACGTCTCCGACCAATATGCGCCGTTCGCAACCCAGGTGATTCCTGCAACGGCAAGCGAAGCGCCTTACATCCTCGATGGCCTGCTGATGAACGATGCTGGACGCCATATCCGCGAGCAGTTCACCGACACGGGCGGCTTCACCGATCACGTCTTTGCCGCATGTGCCATTC
>NZ_STGU01000053.1 GCF_004912135.1 Rhizobium rosettiformans W3 | reverse complement strand
GTAAGCATTCGGCGAAGGCCGCAGTTTCAGTCCTTCTTCCGCGTTCGGCGTTTCCATTTCGCAGCCAATGCCTCGACGTTTTTGCCTAGCTTTCTGGCATCGACCTCGCCAGGGTCATAGTCAGAGCTTCCCCACCATTCGACAAGTTCGTGGTGACGCTCATGATTGGTGTCCGCAATGGCTTCGCGGAACTCTTGATAGCCCCAGGGACCGCCGACATCCTCTGGCGGACACCGTCCGACAACCTCGAGAAGGAATGGATCGTCGAAGCCGGCAGTCGCTGGAAAGATCTTTTCGATTTTCACGGTGTGCGTCCAACCGTCGCCGAAGTCATAGAGATACTTGAATGACTTCGCGCCAATATCTTCGATGGCAGCAAGAAGCGTTTCCTTGCGTGCATCGATGGGACCACCAAAGCCATCATCAGGCAGACCGAACCCGCTGTCACGGATCCTGAACTCATAGAGATGGCTGTTGGTCCAGCCGAAGGATTCCTGAAGAACATCATGAAGCCGGTCGAGCCGAATACGGAATGGCACGACAACACGCCGCATCACCAAGGGGTCGACATCGTCGAGCGTAACCTTCAAGCGAACGAGAGGACCTGCCATCAGGCCGCCTGCGGCAGAGATGGTATTGCGGAGTTCTGCCAATTCCAGGGGAGAAGCTCATCGAGCCGGCTAGCTGGATGATCGGCGATGCGGGCGAGAACATCGGCAAGCCAAGCCTGTGGGTCAATGCGGTTCATTTTCGCGGTGACGATCAGGCTGTACATGGCTGCCGCCCTTTGTCCTCCGCGATCGGAACCGGCAAATAGCCAAGCCTTTCGCCCGAGCGCCACGCCCCGCAGAGATCGCTCCGCGCAATTGTTCGACAAGCAGATACGGCCGTCGTCGAGGAAACGGGTAAAGGCTTCCCATCGGTTCAGCATGTAGTCAAACGCCTTTGCCAAGTCAGTGTTACGCGACAACCCGGCGCGGTGTTCCCGCATCCATGCTTCCATCTCGTCGATCAGCGGCTTTGATAGTCGCTGGCGGATTGCCTTCCGCTCATCGGCAGTGTGGCCATTGATTTGGCGTTCGATCTCAAACAGCGCGTCGATCCTCTGCACCATGTTCAAGGCAACTGGTGAGATAACGGCGGCACTTTTACCCTGCGCTTTTCGGCGCGCATTGGTCTCCAGATCGGCTTGCGCAAAGAATGGTCGCCTGGCATGCGCCCAACACGCCGCCTCATAAATCGGGCCCGGACTTCGATCGGGAAGATAGAGCTGGCCATAGCCCTTATAGGCATCCGCCTGAAGGATGCCGCTATAATTGGCAAGGTGCGCCTGTGGATGTTCGCCGGCACGGTCCCGCGAGTAATAGAACATCACCGACGGAGGCGCCGTTCCGCCAAACGGAGCATCGTCCTTGACGTAGCTCCAAATCCGACCGGTGACGGTCTTGCCGAGAGCGAGAACCGGCACGGTCGTGTCATCACCATGGATCCGTTCAGACGCGAACGTATGGCTTTCAATCCGCCGCACCAGCGGCTCAAGGACCTGGCAGCACGCGCCAATCGCGTCTGCTGCTGTCGACAGACTGATTGGCACACCTTCCAGGGCAAAACGTTCGATCTGGCGATTGAGGGGAATGTGCTGGCCGAACTTGTCGCAGAGCATCATCGCCAAAAGGCTCGGACCAGCCCACCCTCTCGGGATGACATGGAAGGGCGCAGGTGCCTGGCTGATCTTCTCGCAGTCACGGCAGGTGAACTTTTCCCGCACCGTCTGAATGACCTTCCAGCTCCGCGGTACGCTCTCCATTGTTTCGGTGATGTCTTCGCCGAGCTTGCGGAGCCGTTCACCACCACAGCAGCTACAGGCAACCGGACCGGGCACAACGACACGCTCACGCGGCAAATGTTCGGGAAACGGTTTTTTGACAGGCCGCTTGCGCGTAAAGCCGGTGACCGCAATCGCAGCCGCCGCAGCAACGGCCATTTCGGCGGCAAGCTCATCTGCGGTCGCCGTCGCTTCGGCGTCCTCAAGCATCAGCTCTAACTGCGCAATTAGCCGTGCCGTCCGTTCCGACTTCTGACCGCGCAGTTCCCGTTGCAGCTTTTCGATATAGACTTTCTGGCGAAGAATGATGGCCTGATCGTCGGCCTCCTTGGCCTTGGCAACAGCCAATTCAGCCACAGCAGCGGCCCGTTCAGCCCGCGCCACCGCCAATTCTGCTTCAAGAGCAGCGGCATGATCACGGTGATTTTCGAAGCCGGGTTCCATGCTTGAAGTGAACCACAAAACCCCTGATTTGCATAGGTTTTCCTGGCGCTGCCTCTTAAAAATCACACCCAAATACACTATCCAGCGCTCGTCGGACGCCATGTTTGTTGCGGGTTTCGCCAGTCAATTCCCTCAAGCAAATAGGACATCTGGCCAGCCGTCAGCGCAATCGCCCCACCCTCCGTCGCCGGCCAGATAAAACGGCCGCGCTCGAGCCGCTTTGCATATAAAGACAGGCCAATTCCGTCATGCCAAAGAGCCTTGATCAGCCGCCCACTTTTCCCGCGGAAGACAAAAACGTCACCCTTGAAGGGATCACGACCGAGCCCCTCCTGCACGATCAGGGCCAGGCCCTGCATCCCCTTGCGCATATCGCAATGGCCGCTCGCAATCCATACCCGCACGCTCGAACTGATCGGGATCATTTGAGTGCCCGTAGCACGGCAGCAGCAAGGTCGCGAGGTGCACAAGACGCAATCTTCACCTTCGTGCCATTAGCAAATTCCACACAGACGGCCGCCGTCCCGCCAACGGCATTGCCCGAGAAATCCACAACCGTCGCCGGCACAAAAGCTGGACCCTCCTCAACCACCAGCGCCTGGCGACGCCACGTGTAGATCAGTCCCGTCGAAACGTCGAAGCGACGCGCAACTTCCGAGACATTTGATCCCGGAGCAAATGCTGCCTCCAGGATCTCCCATCGTTCATCTGACGACCAACGGCGACGCCGTTCCCGCCCCGTCAGCAACATTGCCTGTGCCATCGATCCTCAATGCGCTCTTAAATCCACTCTCAAGAGCGCAAAATCATGGTTCCAGCGAAACAGCGCAAGGCGGCCCACGCCGGAGGGGTAC
>NZ_STGU01000052.1 GCF_004912135.1 Rhizobium rosettiformans W3 | reverse complement strand
GAATGAGCTACGATGAGCCGAAAATCCTCTCTTCTCAATTAAGCCAGTTCTGTCTCATGGGCGCTGATGTCGGACACTGGCAACTGCTCTCATGCCGATGATCACCGCAACCGCGGTTCACGCCGAGGGCGGCGACATCAAAACCAATGCCGCAGCCGTTGAAGCTGACATCGCCAAGCTTGAGCGCGTGAAGGTCGATCTGGTCGCGCCGCCCTTCATCCATGCGCATAGCCAAAAGGCCGAAGGCGGACCGAAGGTCGTCGAATTCACGCTGACCATCGAAGAGAAGAAGATCATCGTTGATGATGCTGGCACTGAGGTTCATGCCATGACCTTCAACGGCTCGGTTCCCGGCCCGATGATGGTCGTCCATGAAGGTGACTATGTCGAGGTGACCCTGATCAATCCGGCCACCAACAGCCTGCAGCACAACATCGATTTCCACTCGGCAACCGGTGCTCTGGGCGGCGGCGCGCTGACCCTGGTCAATCCCGGAGAAAGTGCGGTTCTGCGCTTCAAGGCGACCAAGGCCGGCGTCTTCGTTTACCACTGTGCACCTCCCGGCATGGTCCCGTGGCACGTGACCGCCGGCATGAACGGTGCGATCACGGTTCTGCCGCGGGAGGGCCTGAAGGACCACAAGGGCAACGACCTCGTCTATGACAAGGCCTATTATGTCGGCGAACAGGACTTCTATGTGCCCAAGGACGAAGACGGAAACTACAAGAAATATGAGAGTGCCGGTGATGCCTATGCCGACGTGCTCGAAGTCATGAATACGCTCACCCCGAGCCATATTGTCTTCAACGGAGCCGTCGGCGCCTTGACCGGCGACCATGCGATGACGGCGGAAGTCGGCGACCGGGTGCTGATCCTGCATTCGCAGGCCAATCGTGACACGCGTCCGCACCTGATCGGTGGCCATGGCGACTATGTCTGGGCGACCGGAAAGTTCGCCAACCCGCCGGAACTCGACCAGGAAACCTGGTTCATCCCCGGCGGTGCTGCGGGTGCTGCCTATTATACCTTCCAGCAGCCGGGCATCTACGCCTATGTGAACCACAACCTGATCGAAGCCTTCGAGAAGGGCGCGGCTGCCCACTTCAAGGTCACCGGTGACTGGAACGACGATCTGATGACCGCCGTGGTCAAGCCGGAAAGCTGATAGAACGGCAAAAGGGCGCCCGGCAAAGGCGCCCTTTTGCGCATCCCGCTCTCGCGAAGGACCGGTTCCATGCCTGCCTCGATATCCGCACCACTGCCCCAGAAGGCTTTTGGTTCACTGGCACTTCCCTTAGGGTTGATTGCAGTCCTGACCGCCGCTGTCGCTCTTCAGGCAGGTGTCTTCTCCTTCGGTTCGCCCTCTTTACCTGGACCGGCAGTGATCACCGTTGAGCCGGGGTCATTCGCCTACCGTCAGCCGGGTGAATTCTATCGTTCGGGCTTTGCGGTCGATGGTCCCAAGGCCGAAGAGACGGTCAGCCATGCGCTTACCATCATGAAGTATCAGGTAAGCACGCGCGATTATGATGCCTGTGTGGCGGAGAATGTCTGTGCTGCGCGCGAAACGGCGAGCCCCTCGCGTGCCGACCTTCCGGCGACTGGAATCAGCCACGACGATGCGACCGTCTATGCAAAGTGGCTCTCAGACAAGACCGGCTCGCTTTGGCGCTTGCCGGACGATCGCGAACTTGCCTTTGCCGCAGCCGAGGACTTTCCAGACGATGCGCTCGGGGTCGATTCTGACAGCGGCAATCCGGCGCTGCGCTGGCTTGCCGATTACGAGCGCGAGGCAGCCCGCAAGCGTTCGCGTGATCCCGAACCCTTGCCCTATGGCAGCTTTGGCGAAAACCGTCATGGCCTTGCCGATTTCGCCGGCAATGTCTGGGAATGGACATCGACCTGCAATCGACGCGTCGACCTGAGCTCGACCGGCAAGGCAAGCACCGTGGAAAGCTGCGGCGTCTATATCGCGGCCGGAAAGCATCGTGCGCCGCTCAGCTCATTCATTCGCGACCCAAAGAGTGGTGGTTGTGCCGTCGGCGTGCCCCCGGACCATGTCGGTTTCCGCCTCGTCAGGGATGACAGCTGGTACGCGCCCTTGCTATACTCGACCGGTATCCTGTAACTAGAGGATACGCGTAGCACCGCACTCGCCAGCTTTGGCCTTCATGGGCTTATCCTCGCGTCGGGCAGTGACGCGCTGGCGGCAGGAGAGGGCATTTTTTGAAGCTTGACCGGACGATCATCAAGTCTTTGTCATTATTCGACAAGATGAGCGACGAAGAGTTGGATGCGCTTCTCGTTCCCGCGCAAACGAGGCGGCTGCCGATTGGGGAATCTGTATTTGAACAGGGCCAGCCCGCTTCCTATTTCTTCTTGCTCTTGCATGGTCGTCTGAAGGTGACCCAGGTGACCAGCGCCGGCCAACAGATCATCGTGCGGGTGGTGCATCCGGGCGACCTGTTCGGCTTCGCAAAGGCCCTGCAACGAAACGATTATCCCGGAACAGCCCTGGCGGCCGCAGAAAGCATTGTTCTGTCTTGGCCGACAGAGCTCTGGCCGCGCTTCGTCGAACGCAATCCGAGGCTGGCCGTCAGTGCGATGGAGACGATTGGGCAGCGGCTCGAAGAAGCCCATGTTCGAATTCGTGAGATGTCGACACAAGAAGTCGAAAAGCGGGTCGCCCACACGGTTCTGCGACTGGCTCAAAAAGCGGGTCGCGCCGAGGCTGCGGGCATCCGGATCGATTTCCCGATTTCAAGGCAAGACATCGCCGAGATGACTGGGACGACGGTGCATACCGTGTCGCGTATCTTCAGTGCCTGGGAGAGCAGGGGGCTTATTGAAGGGGGCCGGCAGAAACTCCTGGTCCGCGATCTGGCCCAACTGGAATCCGTAGCAGATGCTCTTCCAGAGCGCCGTTAAAGGCTCGAAAACCGCTCCCATACTTGATATTGCGCAAAGAGGGATGGGCCGTCCTGTCCTATCTCTGTCTCCAAGGGAACGAGGTGTTCCTGTTTAAGGAGATGAAAATGAAACTGCGTAGTGTCACCCTGGCGGCTGCTCTTTTGCTCTCGGTTCCCGCTTTTTCGATGGCTGCGGATTTCGAAGTCAAGATGCTCAACAAGGGGGCCGAAGGCGCCATGGTCTTCGAACCGGCCGGCCTGAAGATCGCTCCCGGCGATACCGTCACCTTCGTCGCCACCGACAAGGGCCACAATGCCGAAGCCATCAAGGGCATGGTCCCGGAGGGTGCGGCCGAGTTCAAGGGTAAGATGAACGAGGAGATCAAGGTGACTTTCGACGTGCCGGGTCTCTACGGCATCAAATGCGCGCCGCATCTCGGCATGGGCATGGTCGCCGCCATCCTCGTCGGTGATGCGCCGGCCGCCAATCTCGACGCCTTCAACGCAGCCAAGTTGCCGAAAAAGGCCCGCGAACGCATTGATGCTGCCGTCGCTGCAGCCCAGTAACAAGACCCGTGCACCGATCACAGATGGCACGGCTGACGCCGTCGGGGTGTGGATCCCCGGCGGCGTCGGCAGTTTGCAGACCCCTTCAATGATCGGGGGTCACTCGTGTTAGATCCCACCGTCAGCCAGAAGGCCGCTATGCGCGCGGTCAATTGCATTTCGTAGCTGGTCGACCGGA
>NZ_STGU01000051.1 GCF_004912135.1 Rhizobium rosettiformans W3 | reverse complement strand
CGCCGCATGTGCTGCAGGTGAGGTTACGACGAGGACGAAGGGGCCGGACGGCCTTGCCGCTATGACAGCGACAACGGCGACCGCGAGCGAGAAGTAGACAGCGGGAATGAGTGACTTCATGGTGCCTACGTAGGTTCGCCGGTCGAGCGTTAAGGCAGCGCTCTCCGCAGCATGTCTCAGAACATAAGCTAAACCATATACATCTCTAAAATAGCATTAACTGAAGGAAGAGCGCCTTCATTTTTCCGGGGATGTCGGCCTAAAACGCTCGTCTACCAGACGGCTTCCAGTCAGCCATTGTCGATCTTGGCACATTGCTGACGACGACAAGATAGTTGTCAGGGACCATAGAGCGATTGACAACACGGCGGTCCGCTGGAGGACGCAATCGGCGCAAAGTGCAAGTAGCATGGGGCAGATTGTTTGGATGATGCTTCCGGTCAACGAGAAACAACCGCTGTAAGCGATCTTGCGGATGGGCGAGTTACCGACACACCATCGGATGCGCACCTCGATCTCGGCGCGCATCCGGGAGAACCTTACGGCTAGACGTCAGGCTGCTGATGGTCCCGGATCATCAAATCCGCCGGCCACAAAGGAACTCATGCAGCGATGCCCATCAAGTCCGCCAGATATGACGCGCAGCATCGGTTTTCGCCCAGCCGTAAGCTCTTCTTGACCTAGCGCCTCTCGTTCACGCCGCGACGCTTCTGGCTGATACTCTACCTTTTCGAGCACAATCTTCTCCGTGACGCCGTTCATATTGACCAATGACATCGCCTGACCTTCGCGCAGTCCAAGAAGCGCCAGACCACGAAGCGTCGTGATGGGCAGGAACATGCCCACCGGCCCATGAGTCTGTCCGGTTGAGATAACACGCGTATCACTCTCGCCAGCTGCGACGCGGAAGCGTACCCGGCTGTTGATGCTTGCAATGTTACCCGGCAGGTCTTCTCGGAATACGACGATGGCCTTCTCCATCTTGTTCCGGATCAGGGGCATCAGCAGGCCAGTTTGGTCATGGTGGCGGTCACGCAGGACCTCCAGGATGGTGAAATCCTTGGTCGTCAGGATGATATTGTCGTTCGACATTTCGCAGTTCTCCGTCGCTCACCTTTGAGCGAATACATCGACAAGAATGGGAGATCCCCTGCGCGCATTCCGCGCAGGGGTGACTATCCTGCGATTAGGGAGCCTCCATTGATGGAGAGACGACGGAGCGCGTGAGCCATCATGCCACCTTGCTTGCTGCAAGCTTCTCCACGTGCTCGACATGAAGACGATGCACACGGCCGTCGCGTGCGACCCAGTCGATGGACTGGCCGGCAGAGAGACCAATGAGCGCAGCGCCAATTGGTGTGAGGATGGAAATCCTGCCAGCGGCAATATCGGCTTCTCCAGGAAACACGAGTGTCACCGTACGATCCTCGCCAAGATCACTGGTAAAGCGGACAGTCGATCCCATACGCACGACATTGGAGGCAATCTTGTAATTTTGCACGACGCGCGCACGATCGAGCTCGACCATAAGCTCCTCGGAGACTTCTGGATTGCGCAAAGCATGAGCTTCTGCGAGCCGCAAAAGCCTCTCATAGTCTGTTTTCGTCAGGACGATCGCAGGCTTGCGATGACGCTTCGTGTCAGTGACCATAGTCTTGTTTCCTGTAAACAAGCGCAGCCGGGCGTTTGCCGCACAGCCGTAATTTAGATTATTGATGAATTATGCTTTGACGCCTGCTCCCGCTATGCGGGACGCGACCTATGCCCCACGACCTGGTCGTGACGCAACCGGGCCGGGGGTTACCTGCCTGCGATCAGGCACATCCGTGTACGGATGGTATGGTAACGTTCATTCAGCATGTCTCTAAAATGGGCGCAACGGATTGCGAAGTCAAGCAACGCCATCAGTTCGCCTCGGAAGCAGACAAATAGTCGCTATCCGCTGAGTCGAGCCAAGCAGCAGGTGGCGCGGCAGCTTTCTAGTTCGATTGCTGAGGTTGCTATTCGTGACGCATACCTCTAGGCTCACATTGTGGGCCAAGACCTCCCAGTTGAAGGCATCCCCAGCGGCGCGTCAGTCGCTTCTTAGCCACGGCAATTGCCGTGGCATTTTTTTGTTCGGGCTATCTCACGCCACAGCCCGAAATCCGGCTTAAGCCCCACCAGAAAACGGCCTGAGCGCTACTCGTTCACGCAGGCACCCCTGGAGTTCGCCACGCTCGATTGGGTCGTCTAGTCTAACACCCGCCGGATTAGGGGGCCATCCGAAGATGGCGCCCGCTCAGGCCGCAGTACGATGTTACGCCGGGCTGAAAACGCCTTCTATGGCCGCGTTACTTGGTCTGAACGGTCTCCCGAAAACCTGGCGCTGTTCATTCTGCTTTCGTGCTGCGAGAGCAAATGCATCGTATCATGCCGGTTCAATGGCTTTGAAAGTTGGAAGCCTTGAAGGCTGTCACAGCCCAACGACGTCAGTGTTTCTCGCTGATCGGCCGTCTCGACACCCTCCGCAGTGGTCTGCAGCCCCTTGTGTCGGGCCATCTGCACGATCGCCTCGACCAGCGGCAAACCTCCGCCGTGGTGAAGCTGATCAACAAACATCTTGTCTATCTTGATGCGATCAACGTCGAGGTTAAGAAGCTGCCCGAACGACGAGGTGCCCTTCCCAAAGTCATCGACAGCAAATCTCACACCTGCATCCCGCAAAGCTTTGATTGCGGCCGCAGCTTTACCGTCGGCATCCGTCGCCATCCTTTCCGTAATTTCGATTTCCAGCCGTGAAGGGTGTATGCCGAACTTTGATAGTATCGACAGCACTCGAAGCGAGTAGCCAGGCGACATTAATTCGATCGCTGAGGCATTGACGGACACCCCCACGCCGCAATCGGGAACGTCCGCAAGCAGGCTGCAGGCCTCTTCCATAACATAGAGACCGAGTGCTTGAATCAGTCCACATTCCTCGGCAATCGGAACAAACACGTCTGGCGATATTGTCCCAAAAGTCGGATGTCTCCAACGACAGAGAGCTTCTATGGAGGACATGCGCCCATCCTTGGCTGAGTAAACGGGTTGGAAGTGCACCGCGAGCTGCGTCCGGGTTTCAAGCGCGGACTCCAAATCGGTTTCCAGCACTCGTCTACGCCTTAGCACTTCTTCCATGTGGCTGCCGAAGACTGCGAACGTATTCCGACCAGCAGCCTTGGCGTGATACAGCGCAATATCGGCGCGTTTTGTCATCTCAGTCGCTTCCAATCCCGGTACTGCAAGCGAAATGCCGATGCTCGCTCCAACCGTAATTAGATTGCCCTCGATTTGGAACGGGAGACGCAGTTTTTCGATGATCCGCCCGGCGAGTAATTCGACTTCGACAAGATCCTCTACCTCTTGAAGGATTGTGAACTCATCTCCCCCCAGGCGAGACACAAGCGCCGATGGTGCGATTTCCAGCAAGCGGTTCGCAACCTCCTTGATGAGCGCGTCTCCCACCGGGTGGCCGAAGGTGTCGTTGACCTCCTTGAAGTGATCCAGATCCACAAACATGACCGCAACGCCGTTTTCGGTGCCAGCGCGTTCGAGATGCTGCACAAGGGTACGATGGAACGTCGTCCTGTTTGCAAGTCCCGTGAGGGGATCGTGCATGGCAAGTTGCCTTAGCT
>NZ_STGU01000050.1 GCF_004912135.1 Rhizobium rosettiformans W3 | reverse complement strand
GCCATCAGCGAGGAGACGGTAAATGCGCACTGCGCCATATTCTATCTGGTAGAGCGATCGCGTGCGCTCGCCCTGCGCGTAGATCACGCAATCCGGCGCATGGAAGGTTACCGGCCTGATATGCGCCTGGCACCGTGCGCGTGGCGATGTGAGAAGGCGCGAATTGAGTGTGATGGAAGCGGCGGTTTGCATCGGCATGTTCCCTCTGGTTGAAGGGATCATGTTGGATCGGGGGCTTCGCCGCTATTGAGTTCTTCCACTACGGGTTCTTACGTAGGGTCGATACTGCATTGGCAATGTCAGGCCCGTTGAGGGGTTTCGACAGCACGCAGATGTCTTGCCTGTTTCCGCTGCCGTAGTCCTTGTCGTCCTCCGCCAGGACGACGAGCTTTATGCCGCGGTCTGCCAGGCTGAGGCCGGCCGTCAGATCGGCGGGCGGCAGGCAGGTGTCGAGGATGACGCATTCCGCACGACTGATCGCCTCCGTTGCCATGGTCCAGTCGTTGAACTGTTCCACCGGCTGGCCATGCGTGTTGAGCGCAAAGCTGATCGACCGCAGCAAAGCCGGGTCTTTGACAACAGCAACAATTGCAGACAGCGTGGACAATGGGATCCCAGAAGCTCGGTCGTGATCTTTCACCAAGCTTGCAGATCGCATCTTGGTCGACGCGCCACCTTGTCATGGATCAAGCGTATTGTCGGATTGCGCGGGGATTCGGCTAGATGCTGACGGTCAGTGACATACGCACCAGTTCGGGCAGGCTGCGCGCCCTCATCTTCGTCATGACATTTGCGCGATGGACTTCGACGGTTCGCGGGCTGATGTCGAGATTGAAGGCTATGGCCTTGTTTGGCTGGCCGGCAACGACGGCCGCCAGAATTTGCCGCTCGCGTTCGCTCAGGCTGCCTATGCGCGAGCGGATGTCATCGACGCTGAGTGTGCCCGCCGCCAAGTTTGCGAGCCTCTCGGCCGCGCGCCGCACCGCCTCGATGATGACGGCCTCTTCAAACGGCTTCTCGATAAAGTCCACGGCACCCGCCTTCATCGCTTCGACGGCCATGGGAATATCGCCATGCCCGGTGACGATGATCGAGGGTATCGGGGGAGATATGCTCGAAATTTTGCGCACCAGATCGAGGCCGCTCATGTCCGGCATGCGCATATCGGTGACCAGCACGGCGTTGCGAAGGCTCGGGGCGATTTCCGAAAAGGCGGTTGCGGAGACATGAAGCCTCACGCCGAAACCGTTCACTGTGAGCATGAAGCCCAGCGATTTGCGAAGTGCCTCTTCGTCGTCAACGATATGGACGGTGAAGTCATCAGGCTGCATTCTGGTCCTCGTCGTGCTGGATAAGGGTGAAACAGAAGGAGGCTCCGCCAAGCTCACTCTTGGAAACGGTCATCTCGCCGCCATGGGCCTCGATGATGCGCCTGGAAATCGACAACCCGATCCCCATGCCTCCTGCCTTTGTCGTCGTGAACGGCTCGAAGATATCCTCGGCGACCTCCGGAGAAATTCCGGGACCGGAATCCTCGACCGTCACCGTCAAAAGTCCCATCTTGTCGGAACAGACGCTGACTCGGATTTCCTTGTTCTCGGTTTGCTTCATCGCCTCGATCGCATTACGCATGAGGTTGGTCAGCACCTGCTGGATTTGGATTCGGTCGACGAAGACCTGATCGTTGTCCGAGGTGAAATCGAACACGGTGCGCACGCCCTTTTCCCGCGAGCCGACAAGAGCGAGCGCTCCGGCCTCTTCGACGAGTTGACGCAGGCTCTCCGTGCGCTTTTCCGTCTCGCCTTTGGTGACGAACTCGCGCAGGTGTCGAATGATCTGCCCGGCGCGAATGCTCTGTTCGCCCGCTTCCAGCAATGCGTCACGAACCTGGATGTCGCGATCGCCGACCGCGTTCTGCAGCAGGCGAGCGCAACCATGCACGTAGTTGGCGATGGCCGACAAAGGCTGGTTCAACTCGTGCGCCAGCGTCGACGCCATCTCTCCCATCTCGTTCAATCGGCCGAGCCTTGCGAGCTCGGTCTGGATCTCCTGCAGGCGGGCAGCGGATTCTTCTCGCTCCGTGAGGTCGCGGACGAAGCCGGTGAAAAAGCGCTTCCCGCCACGTTTGATCTCGCCAACCGCGAGCTTCATCGGAAATGTAGACCCATCCTTACGCTGGCCGACCACGACGCGGTCGACGCCGATGATCCTCTTTTCGCCCGTTTCCATGTAGCGGCGCATGTATCGGTCGTGTTCAACCTTGTAAGGCTGAGGCATGAGCAGCTTCAGATTTTGCCCAAGCGCTTCAGCTTCCGAGTAGCCGAACTGGCGGACGGCTGCGGAGTTGAAGGAGATTATGACTCCGTTCTCGTCGCTCACGATGGTGGCATCAAGAACCGTGTCGAGGATAGACCCCATTCGGGCTTCGCGATCGTCAAGCGCTTCCCTGAGTTCCGCCAGCATCTCTCGATTTTTGTCTGCTCGCCTGGCAAACCAAACAATCAGCGCTGACAACACGGCAAGTGCGAGTGTTTGCACGCTAGCTGTTTCAAATAGAAGAAAATGACCGGAAAGAAGCCAAAGAGCTAAGCCGAAGACGGCTGCCAGCAAGGCCGGGCCCGCTCCCCCGATCAAAGCTGTGGCGACGACCGAAATCGGTACGAGTAGGGAGAGCGTTTCTGAAGCGGCATGGCGCATAGCAAATAGCGCGCCACCAATAGCTGCGACCGTTCCGAAAACCGCGACGACATACCCTCTGGCGTTGGGGAACGATCGGTTTTTCTTTCTTTTCGAGCTCACCATTTCGACCATGATCTTGAACTTACTCTACCCAATCGATTCGGCTTCATGGTCGGGAACGTAGCCGTTGCCCCCGGTTGATAGAAGTCAAATAGTGGCCATCACAAGTATTCTCCACGACCTCAAGGCAACAGGTTGCCTCGGGTTGCAACATGGCCGTCCTGATGCAGCGTAGCTACCGAATTCCAGCGCTATTGGGTAACACGCCGTTAGCACGGCGTTGACTGCAGACTGCGGGGCTTGGGTCGGACAAACCGGTTCCGTGGATTCCCGAAGACCATGGATCTAGGTTTGTTTCCGCTTTCATTCCGTCCCCGAGGCTCTGCTCGCGCAGATTCGTCTCTGGGCTCGATGAATGGAATGCCTCTACCCGAGATCTCAGTTTCACATCGCGGTAGCAGCTTGTTCCAAATCAATCACGACCAGCTTTTGCCATGCTAGATACTTCGCCAGAGTGTAACGCAAATCGGGCCACTGGCGTCGTGCATAGAACAGTCAGGATCATCCTCGCATTTCTGCTCGTCATGGTCGGGCTGTCACACCAGCCCCCGCCAGGCGTTGGTGATATGGCGACGCTCGACGTGGCCGCCTATGTACTGCCCGATGGCACGTTGCCCGAATTGTGCGTTTCGACCGACGATGGTGAGGTTCCCCACCACGGTGCGGCTACCATCTGTGAAGCCTGCTTGATTGCATCATCGGCCATGCTCCCGACTCCGGTAGATGTTGTCGGTCGCCGCATAGTCATTGCGCTCGACATGTCGGTGCCTTCGCTAAGCGACAAGGGCTATCGCCGTCTTTTTGCCCCGAACACCGCACCGCGTGCGCCTCCGGTACCGAACTCCGTCTGAGTCCGGTCCGAAATCGACGTCAACAGTCCGGACCGATCTAGTTT
>NZ_STGU01000049.1 GCF_004912135.1 Rhizobium rosettiformans W3 | reverse complement strand
TGGGGCTCCGTGGGCATTTCTACATTAATACACGCTAAGGGAATTTGAAGTTGTTTGGATTGAAGCGGTTAGCCCGGATTGGCCTGAAGCGTTCGAGGGGTCGGTCAATTTCGTTCCAGAGGTAGTCGCCGGTGAGCGCGATATGCGCCCATGGTAGTGGTGCGACCTGGGAGAGCAGCTCGTCCGGAATGATAATACCCTGACTGCTGATATAATCGACAGCACGGCTGAGATAGACAGTGTTCCACAGGATGATGGCGTTGACGACGAGGTTAAGACCGGACGCGCGGTAAGCCATGGTTTCGGCGACGCGGTTGCGCAATTCGCCGAGCTGGTGGAGGAAGATGGCGCGTGCGAGAGCATGACGGCTTTCACCCTTGTTGAGGATCGCATGCGATCTGCGGCGCAGTTTCGTATCGAGCAGCCAGTCGCAGATGAAGATCGAGCGTTCTATCCGGCCCATTTGGCGCAGGGCCTGGTTCAGCCGGTTTTGTCGCGGCGACGCTGCCAGCTTCTTGAGGATGACGGAAGGCGGCACCAAACCTGCAGCGATCGAAGCCTTCAGCCGCAAGACCTCATCCCAGTGGTGCTCGACGACATCCATGTTGACGGTTCCAGCGATCAGCGCGTCGAGCGGTTCGTAAGCCGGATCGCGATCAATGACAAAGAGCCTGCGATTGCCGAGATTGCGGATACGGGGAATGAGCCTGTAGCCAAAGGCGTGGAACATGGAGAACGTCGTTTCGGTGGCGCCAGCGGTATCGGTTGCGTGCTCATAGATTTCGACGGAGCTTTCGTTGTGAAGGAGGCCGTCGAGAACGTAGGGGGCTTCGCCCTCGGATGCCTGGATCATGCGGGAGAAGAAGGAAGCAAAACGGTTGGACAGGAAGCCATAGATCGACGCCCCCGGTCGCTTGCCGTATTTTGCATTGTAGTCGAGGCTGGCTTCGCCACGCCCGCCAGCCGGAAAGAACTGTCCGTCCGAGGAGGAGATATGGCCGTCACCCCAGATCGCGGCAAAGGGATGGGCCTGCTGCGCATCGACCAGCACGGCGGTCGCCGTGGCGTAGGTTTCCGATCGCATATGCCTGTCCACCATCAGCATCATCTGGTGGATCGTGACGCCGCGTGAGCTTTCCGCCATACGTTCGGCTCCGGCATTGGTGGCGTCGGCAAGGATCGCTGCCATCAGCGCTGCCTCGTCGTTTGCCGTCTCACCGGTACGATAATGCGTGAAGCTGTCGAGGAATTTGGTCCAGCTTTGCACCTCGGCAAGCAGGCTGGTGATCCTGATCCGTGGCACCAGAACATATAGTCGGCGGCTGAGCGCGACGATGCTGTCGCGCTCCTCCTCGCGGATCGGCGAGATCGACAGGCCCTTGTCGGAAATCGCTGCATCCGGAATAGCATTGGCAGCCGCCGCCTTTGCCAGCTCTTTCAGCTTCGCATCGAGCGTGGCGGTCCGTTCTGCTCGCCATTCGGCAAAGCTGTCGGGGAGTGCGAGCCCGAGCCGCCCCTCGGCGCGCATCAGCTCGAAGATCGGCCGAGGCAGAAGATAATCCTCGAAACTGCGCCATGCCCGGCTGCCTTCGACCCAGATGTCACCGGCCCTCAGACGCTCTCGCAGGTGAACGAGGACCGCCACTTCCCAGGCGCGCAGGTCGATATCGGCACTGTTCGGGCGCACGCAGCGTCGCCATTTGCGGGTCAGAAAGGCGAGCGGCACCTGCGCCGGCAATTTCCGGCCGCCATAGAGCGCGCGCAGATGGTCCACTGCTACAAGGATCGGATCATCAGCACGAAACGACCGGAACGAGAACGTGCGGAACATCAGTCTGCCCAGCTTGCGCAACGATTTGTGCCGCTTGATGAGCTCGTCGAATTCGTTACTGCGATCAGGGTGGACGACAGATCTGGCTGCCGCCATGCTGGCGACCAATCCGTCCCAGCCGAGGGAGGCTGCGATCGCCGATGCAAGATCGGTTTTGCTCGCACGAGCGGCCAGAAGCGCCTCGCCGAGCTTGAGATGCTCAAGCGCCACCCCATCAAGAACCTCGGCCTCTTTTAGCCGGCGTTCCGTGCGGCTGATCTCGGCCTTGCGGCGGTTGCTCCCAATCATTTTGCAGAACATGTCGATCGTCAGGTCGGTGATCGACGCCTGTCTCTCGATGACGAAGGCGGCCAGCGTGGCGTAGCGACGTTCGGATGTCAGGCGTCGTATCTCCCGGGCATGCAGAATGCGTGCATCCCTGGCGATGATGCCGTAGCGATTGGCATGGATCGTCTTGCGACGGTCGTCGGGAATGGCGGCTGAGCGCAATACCTCGAGGCGGGCGATCAAGCCTTTGAGGTTCTTCAGCTTCGCCCCTTCAGGTGCTTCCGCAATCCAGCCAAGGTGGCTCCGATCGCCGGCCCGCTCAGCGAGGAGCTGATCAAGCGCCTCGATCGAAGGCTGCTCCAGATCCCGGATCAATTCGCGATAGGCTTGTCGACGCGCCGCCGCCCGGCCGGCCAGTGCCAGACGGATCAGCAGCTCCGGCATAGGAACGAGCAACTTTCGTTCCTTCAAGGCTTCGATCACGGCCTTGGCGATCGGCGCACCTTGTTCAGTGGCCGCCGCCTCGCGTGCCGCCGCCGTTATCAACTCGCGATAGTCACTCGTCCGGACAGGCTGAAGCTCCAGTGCAGAGACGATCTCGCGCGCGTGTTCCCGGCGCGTTTCGTCGCGCTGGGCGTAGAACTCGAACACTGCAGGGTCGATGCCCAGCTGGTCGGCGACAACAGAGACAACCGCCTGAGGTGGAACTTCGCCTATTCGCAGCAGACGGCCCAGATCACGCACCAGTGCGAGTTGGATCGCAAAGCCAAGCCGATTATGCGATCGGCGATGTTCCTTGACGAAGACAATATCCTCGGAAGTCAGTGCATAGCGCGCTTGCGCATCTTCATAAGCTTCGGGTGGTTCGAATAAAACGGCACGCGATTGCTCATCGAGAAACGCCATCAGCCACGGTCACTCGTCAAACTACGGTTTCGGGCGTGCCGGTCTTGCCGGGGCCTGTCCATCCAGTCCGCTTCAACGTGTCGATCAAGGTCGAGCGCGCCACCTTGAACGTCCGGCACACGGACGCCTTGCTGGCGCCAGCTTCCAAAGCAGCTAGAACCTGCTCGACCTTTTCCGCATCGATCGTTGGAGGTCTCCCGCCCTTACGGCCACGTCGGCGAGCCGCCGCCAGGCCGGCATTGACCCGCTCGGTGATCAGCACTCTCTCGTATTCTGCAAGCGAGCCGAACAGGTTGAACAGAAACGCGCCGTGCGAATTCGTGGTGTCGATCGCCTCCGTGAGAGATCGGAAGGCGACACCACGTTCCTTCAAATCCTCGACGATACGGATCAAGTGGGAGAGTGACCGGCCTAACCGATCTATCTTCCAGACGACCAGGACATCGCCTTCGCGCAATTCGCCGAGGCATGCCTTCAGACCCGGCCGGTCATCACGCGCTCCGGAAGCGCGATCCTGATGGAGATGGCGCTCATCGACCCCGGCCGCGAGCAGGGCATCGCGCTGCAAGGCAACCGACTGGCGCTCGTCACTACTCGATACCCGCATGTAACCGATCAACATGTGCGACAAACCTCAAATCAGGTGTTGCCGCACAGCCTAACATTCCGACAGGGTTTGTCGCGCAAAAAATGGCCCTATTGCGTGGCCAGTTTGCCCCGCGATCACGGTGAGCGGAAATCATGTGTTTCCCGTCACCTGCAAAATGCCCTTAGCGTGTATTAATGTAGAAATGACCACAGAGCCCCT
>NZ_STGU01000005.1 GCF_004912135.1 Rhizobium rosettiformans W3 | reverse complement strand
GAGCCCGCTGGCACAGCCCTGGCCGATCGTCGGCGGCAACACGATCTCGGCGCTGGTCGGGGTGGCCGTGGCGCATATAATCAGTGATCCGCTGCTGGCGGTGGGACTTGCCGTATCCCTGGCGATCCTGGCCATGTCGCTGACGCGCTCACTACATCCGCCGGGCGGTGCCGCTGCACTGACCGCGGTCATCGGCGGTGCCGCCGTGGCGCGCGCGGGTTTCTGGTTTCCGCTTGTGCCGGTCGCGATCAATGCCCTGATCCTGGTTGGTCTCGGCGTCGTCTTCCACCGACTGGCCGGCCGTCGCTATCCGCATCGTCAGGCACCGGCGCCGGTCAATGTGCACGAGACACGGGATCCGCCGCCGGGTTTGCGTGTCGGCTTTACCAGCGCCGATATCGACGCGGCGGTCGAGAAGTTCAACGAGACGCTCGATATCAGCCGCGACGATCTCGACGCTCTGTTGCGCGAGGTCGAGCATGAAGCCTTGGTGCGCCAGCACGGCGCGCTGCGCTGCGCAGACGTCATGTCGCGCGACGTGATCACGGTGACGACCCGGGAGACGCCCGAGGAAGCCCGGCGGCTTCTGCTACAGCACAATATCCGGACGCTGCCGGTTCTCGGAGCCGACGGGCGGCTGGTCGGCCAGGTCGGCCTGCGGGAGCTTGCGGCGGCACCTGCAGACGCCAAGCGCTTGCCGGTGGCCGCAGCGATCACGGCGAAGGCGGCCGATCCTGTCATGACGCTTCTGCCGCGACTGACGGATGGGCTCAGCCATATCGTCATTGTCACGGACGAGGAAGGTCACGTGCAAGGCGTGGTTTCGCAGACGGATCTTCTGGCTACCGTGGCGCAAAGCCTGGCGCATGAGACGGTCTCTTAGACGGATAAACGAGGCCTGATGCCAGGTTCAGCAAAGCCTCAAAGCCCGCAGCTGCGGTACTCCCTACCTATCTCCAGGTTCCATAATCTATCTTATGCGATCTTTGCGTGTTGGCCTGCAGGAGCGTTTCGGACTGTCCCTGATGCCTCAGAGGTCGGCGACGTGCAGGATCGTCTTGGCCGAGATTTCGGTCTCCGAGGGATAACCGAAAGCGTTGTTGATGTAAGTCACGCCGTCGATCTCCTTGTTCCGGTTCAGATGGCTGTGGCCGTAGAAATGCCTGGAGGCGCCCAGCGTGCGGATGCGGCGCTCGAGACGGTCTGTGCCGAGAACCGGAAACAGCGCCTTGTGCTTCTCCGGATAACGCGCCGGCATCAGGTCGATGCGCGGGACGAAGTGCGAGACGCTGAAGACAGCGCCGTAGTCCGATGTGTCCGGAAGCACGTTCATGGCGTCGAAGCGTTCGGCGACTTCAGCCGGTGTCAGGCCTTCCCAATTGCATTTGTAGAAATCCATCCAGCCGCGGCGGATGGTCGAATTGGGTTCGCCAAAGGAATAATCATACCAGGCGAGCAGCGGGACGATCAGCGTCTTGCCGAAGGCGACGGGGCCGGTCTCAATGCCATAGTCGCGGCAGAGCGCGTTCAGCGTCTCGAATTTCTCGAAGGAGGGTCCCTTCCCGCTTCTCGACGTCCAGAGGTCGTGGTTGCCGGGCAGGAAGAGAAGCTTGCTATAGCGCGGCACAAGCTCGTCGAAACAGGTTTTCACCAGATCGACTTCGTCGGAGAGATCACCGGCGACGATCAGGACATCATCAGTGAAGTCTGCGCGCGACAGCGCTCGAAGCCAGTCGAGGTTCTGCCGGTAGTCGACGTGGAAATCGGATCCGAGAAAGAGACGCATACTCAGGGGATCCGCTCGGGTTTTGAAGACATCAGAGCCTTCTACTGCATTTTCACGTCACGGCAAGAGAAGCGGAGGCCGGGTGCCTCCGCCGAACTGCCTCAGCTGACCACGGCGGGCAGAGGCGGGGCCGAGACCCCTTCCCGCCACTCCTCGGCAAGCCTGAGCGGCAGCGTGGCACGGATATCCTCGGCATTGGCAGCAATTACCAGCTCGTAGTCACCCGGTTCGGCGATCCAGGCGCGGGCTTGCGGGTCAAAGTAAGCGAGATCCCGGATGGTGATGGAAAGCCTTGCCGTTGATGTCTCGCCGGCCGGGATTGCGAGCTTGGCGAAAGCCTTGAGCTCCTTGACCGGCCGCGGCAGACGGGAAGACTTCGGCTTCACGTAGAGCTGGACGAGTTCGGCCCCTGCCCGGTCGCCCGTGTTCGTCACGTCGATCTCGATCGCAACGCCATCTTTGCCCATGTCGAGGCTGGAGGCACGCGGCGCCGACCACTCAAAACGGGTATAGGAAAGGCCATAGCCGAAGGGAAAGAGCGGCTTGGCGCCGTCAGCATCATGGTGGCGGTAGCCGACGGCGAGACCTTCCGCGTAGACCACATGGCCGTCCTGACCGGGATAGGTCTTCGGGTCGCCCGTGATGGCGGCGTTGTCGGTCAGGCGCTGCGGGAAGGTCTGCGGCAGGCGGCCGCCGGGTTCTGCGTCGCCGAACAGCACATCGGCGATGGCATTGCCGGCCTCCTGGCCCGGATACCAGGCCTGGATGACGGCCGAGACCTTGTCGAGCCAGGGCATTTCGACCGGGCCGCCTGTCTGCAGGACGACGACGGTGCGTGGGTTCACCGCGGCGACCTTCTCGATCAGCTCTTCCTGGCGACCGGGCAGGCGCATGTCGGGCAGGTCGAGGCCTTCCGTGTCCCACTCCCCTTCCCGGCCGACAACAAGGATGGCGACGTCGCAGGTCCGGGCCTGCTCCACGGCCTCGGCAATGGCCGCATCCGTGGTCGGAAACTCTGCGCCAAAGCGCACGGCACGGATCTCGATGCCCTCATAGCTTTCCGACATGGCGCGGTAGTCGACGCGGATATCGTAGGTCCGGCCGGCTTCGAGGGGCTTTTCCACCCGGACTTCCGTGTTGCCGAGACCGAAGAAATTGTCCCCCTTCGCCCAGCCGGTTTCGCCGTCGACCAGCAGTTCGTCGTCGACATAGAGCATGGCGAAACCTGCATTGGTGAGGCCGAAGACGTGGGAGCCTGTTTCCTCGGCGCGCAAACGGGTGCTGATGCGGGCGGAGAAGTTACGAGGGTCGAGCGAGGCGTCCGGCATGTCGAGCCAGAAGAACTGGCTTTCTTCAGCCGAGGCGCGCTGCACGACAGGGCCGGACCAATCGCGGCCATGGAAGAATTCGACCTCGACGTCGCCGCGGATCATCTGGGTCAGGCGGTTGTTGCGGCAGGCCTTCAGATGCACGACGCGGTTGGTGCCCGACAGCGCGTTCTGGATGCCTTCGAGCGGGCTCACCTTGTAATGGGCGTTGATCTGGGCACTGCCGCCGCCCATTACCCGCGGTTCGGCGGCATTGGGGCCGAGGACAGCGATGCGGTCGAGGGCCGACTTGTCGAGCGGCAGGATGCCGTCATTCTTCAGAAGTACCATGCCGTCTGCGCCGAGCTTGCGGATGAGCGCGCGGTGCTCGGGGCGATCGGCGGCCTTCTCGTCTTCCATGGTGGCGTCGACGAAGGCGCCGACACGCTCCAGCAGCAACAGGATGCGGCGGGCCGCGGCCTTGACGGTTTCTGCGGGCACCCTGCCCTCGCGGACGGCTGCGACGAGCTTCTCGCCCCGGTCACGCGTGGGACCTGGCATTTCGAGATCAAGACCGCCTGTCACCGAGGCTTCCGTGGTGTGCGAGCCGAACCAATCCGACATGACGATGCCGTCATAGCCCCATTCCTCGCGCAGCAGTTTCGTCAGCAGCCAGTGGTGCTCGCTGGTCCAGATACCGTTCAGCCGGTTGTAGGAGGACATGATCGCAAAAACGCCAGCCTTCTTCACCGCTGCCTCGAAGGGCGGCAGGTAGATCTCGCGCAGCGTGCGCTCGTCGAGATCCGAGGACATGGTCTGCCGTTCGACCTCGCTATCGTTCGCCACGAAATGCTTGATGGTGGCGGCGATGCCCTGAGACTGGACGCCGTCGATATACGCGACCGCGAGAGCGGAGGTGAGCATCGGGTCTTCGGAATAGCATTCGAAATTGCGTCCGTTAAGACCGGAGCGGTGGATGTTGACCGTCGGCGCCAGGAGCACGCGCGCACTCTTCGTCTTCGCCTCCTCGGCCAGGGCCACGCCCATCTCACGGACGAGATCCGGGTTCCAGCTCGCACCGAGGCCGATTGCTGCCGGGAAGCAGGCCGATCTCACGCCGCCGACCAGCGATCCACCGCCGCGCGCGCCATTCGGACCGTCGGTCACCTTGATCTCGGGAATGCCGAGCCGCTCGACCGCCACCGTCGTCCAGAAATCCGCGCCGGCGAGCAGGCTCACCTGCTCCTCGAGTGTCATTCGGTCGAGCAGGTCATCGATCATAGGCAGGGCTCCTCATCCGGCCGTCGCATCAGTCCGGGCATCGTCGCGCGGCAAGGCAGTGGCCAACTTTTGATATCTGCTTTTAAGCGGCTTCACCCATGCCTTGTCCAGCCCAGGGCTGGGGCGTGATGGCGCTTTCACTCACGATATCGCGATCAGTGACATGAAACCGTCATGGGGTCTTTCCGCCGCGCCGAATCGGCCTATCCTTCTATTTCGACTTCCTGAAACAAGGGGATGATGCGCATGCGGATTGCAATTGCCCTGTCACTCATGGTCGGCCTCTTCGCTGCGCCGGCACTTGCTCAACAGGATGTAAAGGCCGAGGCCGCAGGTCTCGCCAAGGATGTGATCGAGCAGCAGATCACGGCCTTCCTCAACGACGATGCGACGACCGCCTATTCCTTCGCGTCGCCGGAGATCAAGTCGGTGTTTCCCAATGCCGAGCGCTTCTTCGAGATGGTCAAGAAGAGCTATGGCCCGGTCTATCGGCCCGGCAATTATGCCTTCGGGCGCAATCAGGTCTCGCCCGATGGCACCGTTGCCTATCAGGAGGTGCTGATCTCGGCGCCTGACGGCAAGGATTGGGCCGTCTATTACGAGCTGAAGCGCCAGCGTGACGGGCAATTTGCCATCAACGGCGTGCGCATGATGCGCGAGACCAACAGCCAGGGCATCTAATCGAAAGGGCAGGATGCTTGAAGCGCCCTGCCCCTCAAGACTTGAAATCAGACCGGGTCGATGTCGCCGCGGTTCCACATCTCGATGGTTTCCGCCTTGAAATCCTCGAAGCGGTTTTCCGCGATCGCCTGGCGGATGCCCTGCATCAGTTCCTGATAATAGCTGAGATTGTTCCAGGAGAGCAGCATGCCGCCGAGTGCTTCGTTTGAACGCACGAGATGGTGCAGATAGGCGCGGGAATAGTCTCGCGTCGCCGGGCAATTCGACTGTTCGTCGAGCGGGCGCATGTCTTCGGCATGGCGGGCGTTGCGGATATTGACCTTGCCGCGCCGGGTGAATGCCAGGCCATGTCGACCGGAGCGGGTCGGCATGACGCAGTCGAACATGTCGATGCCTTCGGCGACCGACTTTAGGATGTCATCGGGCGTGCCGACGCCCATCAGGTAACGCGGCTTCTCGGTCGGTAGCACCGGCAGCGTGATGCGCAGCATGTCGAGCATGACGGCCTGCGGCTCGCCGACGGCGAGACCGCCTACGGCGTAACCCTTGAGGTCCAGCTGCTTCAGGCCTTCCGCCGAGCGGATGCGCAGATTGGGCTGGTCGCCGCCCTGGACGATGCCGAACATGGCCTTGCCGGGCTGGTTGCCGAAGGCGACGCGGCAGCGCTCGGCCCAGCGGAGCGACAGCTCCATGGCGCGTTCGATTTCGCGCGGCTCCGCGGGCAGCGCCACGCATTCGTCGAGCTGCATCTGGATGTCGCTGTCGAGCAGTCCCTGGATCTCGATCGAGCGTTCCGGCGACATGTGGTGGAGGGAGCCATCAACGTGGCTCTTGAAGGTGACGCCCTGCTCGTCGAGCTTGCGCAGGCCGGACAGCGACATGACCTGGAAGCCGCCCGAATCGGTCAGGATCGGGCCGGGCCAGCGGATGAGTTCATGCAGACCGCCGAGGCGGGCGACCCGTTCCGGGCCGGGGCGCAGCATCAGGTGATAGGTGTTGCCGAGGATGATATCGGCGCCGCCTTCCTTGACCTGGTCGAGATACATGGCCTTAACCGTGCCGACGGTGCCAACAGGCATGAAGGCGGGCGTGCGGACCGTGCCGCGCGGCATGGTGATCTCGCCGAGGCGGGCCTTGCCGCTGGTGGCCTTCAGATTGAATGTGAAATTCTCGGACATCGGTCAGTCGTCTTTCCGGAAGAGCAGGCTGGAATCACCGTAGGAATAGAAGCGGTAGCCGGTTTCGATGGCGTGGGCGTAAGCGTTCCGCATCGTGTCGAGGCCGGCAAAGGCGGACACCAGCATGAAGAGCGTGGATTTGGGCAGGTGGAAATTGGTCATCAGCATGTCGACCGCCTTGAAGCGGTAGCCGGGCGTGATGAAGATGCCGGTGGCCCCCGACCAGGCAGGGATGTGGCCAGTCTCCTCGGCGGCACTTTCCAGCAGGCGCAGCGAGGTGGTGCCGACGGCGATGATCCGGTTGCCCCGCGCACGAACAGCGTTGAGAGCGGCTGCGGTCGAGGGCGAGATATAGCCGATCTCCTCGTGCATCTTGTGCTCGGCGGTATCATCCGCCTTGACCGGCAGGAAGGTGCCGGCACCGACATGCAGCGTCACGAAATGGCGCTCGACACCGGCGGCGTCGAGTTTCGCAAAGAGATCGGAGGTGAAATGCAGACCTGCGGTCGGCGCGGCGACGGCGCCCTCCTCGCGGGCATAGATGGTCTGGTAGTCGGCGCGGTCCTTTTCGTCTTCCGGCCGCTTGGCGGCGATATAGGGCGGAAGCGGGATATGGCCGACCGTGGCAATCGCCTGATCGAGATCAGGGCCCGAGAGGTCGAAGGCGAGCTCGATCTCGCCAGCTTCCCCCTTTTCGGCGACGGTCGCGGCGAGGGAGCCCATCAGGCAGGCAGCGCTGTGCCCCTGCCCCGCGCCGAAATCGATGCGGTCGCCGGTCTTGATGCGCTTGCCGGGCTTGGCGAAGGCCTTCCATCTGGAGGCGCCGACGCGCATGTGCAGCGTGCAGGAGACGGCGATCTCTTCCGCACCTTCGCGGTGGCGGATGCCTTCGAGCTGGGCCGGGATAACCTTGGTGTCGTTGAAGACGAGCGCGTCGCCGGGCCTCAGGAAGGACGGCAGATCAAAGACATGATGGTCTTCGAGCACGGGATCGGCATCGGGGCGTACCACCAGAAAACGGGCATGGTCGCGCGGGCTTGCGGGCCTCAGCGCGATGTTTTCATCCGGCAGGTCGAAGTCGAAGAGATCTACACGCATGGAAATCGGATCTGTTGTGGCGAGGGACTAAACGCGAAAACCCGCCCGGGTGCCAGGCACCGAGGCGGGCTTGTGGTGTGGCTTTAAGCCGATCAGGCGTCGGCGGCAACCTTCATCGAGACGATCGAATCGGGATCCGCCACGGGCTCGCCCTTCTTGATCTGGTCGATGACGTCCATGCCTTCGATGACCTGGCCCCAGACGGAGTACTGCTTGTTCAGCCACGGCGCGTCGGTGAAGCAGATGAAGAACTGGCTGTTGGCCGAGTTCGGGCTCTGCGAGCGGGCCATGGAGCAGGTGCCGCGGACATGCGGGGTGGCCGAGAATTCAGCCTTCAGATCCGGCTTGTCGGAGCCGCCCATGCCGGCACGGCCGGGGTTGAAGCTGTCGCCGCCCTTCTTGCCGAACTTCACGTCGCCGGTCTGGGCCATGAAGTCTGCGATGACGCGGTGGAAGACGACGCCGTCATAGGCGCCTTCACGCGACAGTTCCTTGATGCGTGCGACATGGCCGGGGGCCAGATCCGGGAAGAGCGCGATGACGACCTTACCCTTGGTGGTTTCCATCAGGATGGTGTTTTCCGGATCCTTGATCTCGGCCATGGTGTTTCTCCTTGGTTGGGGCTTGTCGCCCGGTAGATATCAGTTGCGACCGACGGTGACCTTGACCATGCGGTCGGGGTCGCTGACTTCGCCGTTGCCGCCTTCGCCGCGCTTGATCTTGTCGACATATTCCATGCCCGACACGACCTTGCCGACGACCGTGTACTGGCCGTTCAGGAAGCCGCCTTCGGCGAACATGATGAAGAACTGCGAATTGGCAGAGTTCGGATCCTGGCTGCGCGCCATGCCGACCGTGCCGCGCTCGAAGGGGACGCTCGAGAATTCGGCCGGAAGATCCGGCAGGCTCGAGCCGCCGGTGCCGGCGCGCTGCGGGTCAAAGCCGTTTTCCATGTCGCCGAACTCGACGTCGCCGGTCTGGGCCATGAAGCCCTCGATGACGCGGTGGAAGGCGACATTGTCGTATTCGCCCTTGGCAGCGAGATCCTTGATCTGGGCAACGTGCTTGGGCGCGACATCCGGCATCAGCTGGATCACGACCGGGCCATCCTTCAGCTGGATGGTCAGGAAGTCCTCGTTGGACTGAGCCTGGGCAGTGCCGAAGCCGGCGATGGCCAGCAGCAAAGCGGTTGCGAGTTGGACGAGCTTCATGATCACTCCCGTTTTTTGAGATCTGCGGCTCAGCGGCCGTATCTGGAATTGAGGGCGGCCAGCACCGGCGCCGGTACGAAGGCGCTGACATCGCCGCCCATGGCCGCGATCTGGCGGACCAATGTGGCGGTTATGGGCCGGGAGGCGGTCGCGGCCGGCAGGAAGACGGTCTGCACCTCGGGCGCCATGGTGGCATTCATGCCGGCCATCTGCATCTCGTAATCGAGATCCGTGCCGTCGCGCAGGCCGCGCAGCATGATGCGGGCGCCATGGCGGCGGGCGGCGTCGACGGCGAGATCGGCAAAGGACACGACCTCGAGATCCCCTGCCCGCTCCGGCAGCACTTCCTTGAGGCAGGCCCTGATCAGGTCGGCCCGCTGCTCATAGGAGAAGAGCGGCGTCTTTCCGGGATGCGTGCCGATTGCGACGACGAGGCGATCGACGATGTTCATCGCCTGCACGAGCACATCGAGATGACCATTTGTCATCGGATCGAAGGAGCCAGGATAAAAAGCCGTCGCCATGAGAGCCCGTTCTGAGGTTTCGACCGCCTTTTGTCATGGACAGCCGGATATCGCAAGCGTGCAACTGCCGCGGCACAGTCACCATTTCGCCGGTTCTCCGCCGCGCTTTTGCGCTGAACCGCAGATGAACGGCCTATTCAAGGCTGCTTCAGCCGGAGAGACCTAAACCTTTAATCGTTGCACAACCCGCCAATCCAAAAGGTCGTTCCATGCTGGTTCTCCTCATCGCAATTGCCATCGCTGCCTCGCTCTTGATCGAGCTCGGATTGATGGTCGTGCGGGACCAGATGGAGGAGCAGCACTTCCTTCGCGAAGATGAACGCCAGATGAACGGAGCGTTCAAGAGGACTTCAGGCGGTGCTTGGTAAACATCTTCCTACACTGTGCGGGAACTATTTCCGCATGCAAGCATTTTACGGCTGCGAATGCCGGCACGCAAAGGACTAAAGCAATGCATGACAAGGTTACCCTGATCAACCTCGTATGGATGATGATGATGACTGCCATGGTTGCCACCTCCGCAACCTTTTACATCAAAGACAGCGGTGACGCTGCTTTCTACGGCCCCCCGATGACCGCCCGCTATCACAGCTTCAGTCACTGATCGGACTTCGGAATTCGCCGCTGGAAACGCAACACAACGCTGAGAAAGAAAGGAAAAGCCATGTTTATCACCCTGTCGGTTCTGGCTGCTCTCATCAGCGGCATGTTCGTTGCCTCGGTCGCTTCGACGATCACGGCGCTCAAGCGCGAAAACGACGATTTCCGGGCCATGATGGAACGCCGCAAGGCATTCTGAGACCCCTTTTAAAGGCGGTCACAGTCGGTGGATCCACACGCCGGCCCCAATCAAGACCGCCACGACAAGACCACATCGAACTTGATGCAGACCTCCAGCAAAAAGCCCGCGCGGACAATGTCCGGCGGGCTTTTCGTTTGGATCACTCGATGTTTGAGGCAGCCTCTGAGGCAGCCCCAGATCATTCCGTTGCAGCGTCGCCATCGGCCTCGGGTGCCGGGGATGCAGCCCCCTCACCTTCTGCGCCTTCGACGGCTTCCACCACTTCCTCATCGTTTTCAGGCTCGCTGATGCGTTCGACGGACACGACCTTTTCGTCCTTGGCCGTCGAGAAGATCGTCACGCCCTTCGTCGCGCGGCTCGCGATACGGATACCGTCGACGGGAACGCGGATGAGCTGACCACCGTCGGACACCAGCATCAGCTGGTCCTTGTCCTCGACCGGGAAGGCAGCGACGAGTTCGCCGATCTCTGCGGTCTTCGAGGTGTCGGTGGCGCGAATGCCCTTGCCGCCACGGCCCGATGTGCGGAAGTCGTAGGACGAGGAGCGCTTGCCGAAGCCCTTTTCCGAGACGGTGAGGACGAACTGTTCGCGGGCCTTCAGCTCCTGATACAGGTCTTCCGGCAGCTCGCCTTCCGCACCCACATCTTCGCCGACCAGAGCGATGTCTTCCTCATCGACACCCATGGCGCGACGTTCGGCGGCCGAGCGCTTGAGATAGGCGGCGCGCTGCCACGGCTCGGCATCGACATGGGCCAGGATCGTCATGGAGATCAGGCGGTCGCCCTCGGCCATGGTCATGCCACGCACGCCGATCGAGTTGCGGCCGGCAAAGACGCGCACTTCATCGACCGGGAAGCGGATGGCCTGGCCAAGTGCCGTCGTCAGGAGCACGTCGTCGCGATCCGTGCAGGTCTCGACGCCGAGGATCTGGTCGCCCTCTTCCTCGAGCTTCATCGCGATCTTGCCGTTGCGATTGACCTGGATGAAGTCCGACAGCTTGTTGCGGCGGACCGTACCACGGGTCGTCGAGAACATGACGTCGAGGTTTTCCCAGCTCGTCTCGTCCTCAGGCAGCGGCATGATCGAGGTGATGCGCTCGCCGGGTTCCAGCGGGAACATGTTGATCATGGCCTTGCCGCGCGAGGTCGGGGTGCCGATCGGCAGACGCCAGACCTTTTCCTTGTAGACGATGCCGCGCGAGGAGAAGAACAGAACCGGCGTGTGCGTGTTGGCAACGAAGAGACGGGTTGCGAAATCCTCGTCCTTCATCGCCATGCCGGAGCGGCCCTTGCCGCCACGACGCTGGGCACGATAGGTCGTCAGCGGCACGCGCTTGATATAGCCGGCATGGGAAACGGTCACGACCATTTCTTCGCGGGCGATCAGGTCCTCGTCGTCCATGTCAGGACCGCCGTCGACGATCTGGGTGCGGCGCGGGGTGCCGAATTCGTCGCGGATCGCGGCGAACTCGTCCTTGACGATCGTCTGAATGCGGACGCGCGACGAGAGGATGTCGAGGTAATCGGCGATTTCGGCACCGATCTTGTTCAGTTCCTCGTCAATTTCATCGCGACCGAGGGCCGTCAAGCGGGCGAGGCGCAGTTCGAGGATCGCGCGCGCCTGCTCTTCCGACAGGTTGTAGGTCAGGTCGTCGTTGATGCGGTGACGCGGATCGTCGATCAGGCGGATCAGCGCTTCGACGTCCTTGGCCGGCCAGCGGCGCGTCATCAACTGCTCGCGGGCGGTGGCCGGGTCCGGCGCATTGCGGATGAGCTGGATGACTTCGTCGATATTGGCGACGGCAATCGCCAGACCGACCAAGACATGCGCGCGCTCGCGCGCCTTGCGCAGCAGATACTTGGTACGGCGGCTGACGACGTCCTCGCGGAAGGCGACGAAGGCCCTGAGCATGTCGAGCAGCGTCAGCTGTTCGGGCTTGCCACCGTTCAGCGCCACCATGTTGCAGCCGAAGGAGGTCTGCAGAGGCGTGTAACGATAGAGCTGGTTCAGGATGACGTCGGCATTGGCGTCTCGCTTCAGCTCGATCACGACGCGGTAGCCGTCGCGGTCGGATTCGTCACGCAGATCGGAGATGCCTTCGATGCGCTTTTCGCGCACGAGTTCGGCCATCTTCTCGATCATCGTCGCCTTGTTCACCTGATAGGGGATTTCGGTGATGATGATCTGCTCGCGGTCGCCGCGCATCGGCTCGACGCGGGCCACGCCACGCATGACAACCGAACCCCTGCCCGTCTCATAGGCCGACTTGATGCCGGAGCGGCCGAGGATCATGGCGCCGGTCGGGAAGTCCGGACCCGGGATGATCTGCATCAGTTCCGGCAGTTCGATGGCCGGGTTGTCGATGAGCGCGGTGCAGCCGTCGAGAACTTCGGTCAAGTTGTGCGGCGGAATGTTGGTCGCCATACCGACGGCGATGCCGCCAGCGCCGTTGACCAGCAGGTTCGGGAACTTGGCGGGAACGACGACCGGCTCCGACATGGTGCCGTCGTAGTTGTCGCGGAAGTCCACCGTTTCCTTGTCGAGGTCGTCGAGCAGCGCGTGCGAGACCTTCTGGAGACGGCATTCCGTGTAACGCTGGGCTGCCGGCGGGTCACCGTCGACGGAACCGAAATTGCCCTGACCGTCGATGAGCGGCATGCGCAGCGACCAGGGCTGCGCCATACGCGCCAGCGCGTCATAGATCGCGGCATCACCATGGGGGTGATACTTACCCATGACGTCACCGGTGACGCGGGCGCTCTTGACGTATTTCTTGTTCCAGTCGAGCCCCAGCTCGTTCATGCCGTAGAGGATGCGGCGATGCACCGGCTTCAGGCCGTCGCGCACGTCAGGCAGCGCGCGGCTCACGATCACGCTCATGGCGTAATCGAGATACGACCGCTGCATTTCCTCCATGATGGAAATCGGCTCGATGTCGGACGGAAACTTGCCGCCGCCGGGAGTGCTTTGCTCAGTCAAATCAGGTCACGATCTCTGTTCGGAATCACTGCGGAATTTATAGCGGAACAGGCGCGGGAGCGCCAATTTTGCACCCGGTTATAAACAGGCTTTTGCGGCTGCGGAAAGGCATTTTCCTCAATATCTTGGGGCAAAAGCTTGCAAGGCCACCAGCGCTTCGGCTTTATGGGCGCCTGCACAGGAGAAAACGACGCCATGGCCATGTCCGATACGATGATCAGCGCCTTCACCACCCTGCTGGTCACCGTCGACCCGCCCGGGCTTGCGCCGCTCTTTCTCGGCCTGACCCAGGGCATGACACGGGCGCAGCGCCAGCAGGTGGCCGTGCGCGGCTCGGTGATGGGCTTTGCAATCCTCACCGTCTTTGCGCTGTTCGGCGCCAGCATTCTCGGCGCGCTCGGCATTTCCATGGGCGCCTTCCGCATTGCCGGCGGGTTGATGCTGTTTGCCATCGCCTTCGAGATGATCTTCGAGAAACGCAATGAGCGTAAGGAAAAGACGACGGGCGACGCGATCACCAAGGACCACATCCACAACCTCGCGGTCTTCCCGCTTGCCATCCCGTTGATTGCCGGTCCCGGCGCGATTTCGGCGACGGTGCTGATTTCCGGCACGATGGACGGCTGGGTCGGTAAGCTGCAGCTGATCGCCGTGATTGCCATCGTACTGGGCCTCGTCTTTGCGTCGCTCTACCTTGCCGAAAGGCTTAACCGTTTCCTGGGCGTGACCGGCAGGGCGCTGCTGACGCGCCTGCTCGGCGTGCTTCTTGCGGCACTTTCGGTCCAGTTCGTCGTTGATGGTGTGAAGTCCGCCTTCGCGGGCTGAGGAGCCACCGATGTCACAAGACGCCGTTTTCAGCCGCTGGCGATTCATTCTCAGGCAATTCAGTCGACGGCTGTGGGTCCGGGCGAGTGCGATCGGCGCGATCGGCGTTCTAGCTGCCGTTCTCGCGACCGTTGCCGAGCGCTTCGTGCCCTTCGATATCCCTGGCACGATGAAGGCGGATTCGGTCGACACCATCCTCAACATCATCGCTTCCAGCATGCTGGCGGTCACCACGTTTTCGCTGAGCGCCATGACCTCGGCCTATGGTTCGGCAACCAGCAATGTGACACCGCGGGCAACGAAGCTGCTTATTGAAGACCCACTGACCCAGAATGTGCTGTCGACCTTCGTCGGTTCCTTTCTCTACGGGATCGTCGGCATCGTGGTGCTTCAGACCGGCGCCTATGGCGATCAGGGGCGCGTCATCCTTTTCGTTGTGACGATTGGCGTCATCGCGCTCATCGTCTTTCAGTTGCTGCGCTGGATCGATCACCTGACGAAACTCGGGCGCGTCGGCGAGACGGCGAGCCGGATCGAGCACGCGGCAGAGCGCGCGATCGAGGCACGGCGCAACAATCCCTACCTCGGCGGACGGCCGCTGGTGAAGAGTGCGCGCACGCGGTTCGACGGCATGACGCCTGTCGAGGCCAATACCATCGGATATGTGCAGCATCTCGACATGCAAGCGCTATCGGCGCTTGCCGACCGGATCGATGGCGAGATCTACATGGTAATCAACCCCGGCGCCTTCGTTTATCGGGACAGCGTAATCGCCTATATCGATGCGCCGCCCGTCGAGAAGAACGAGGACATGCCCTCGCCCGAGGACACGCTGCGGGGCGCGGTCACCATCGGGCCTGAGCGCAATTTCGACCAGGACCCCCGCTTCGGCCTGGTTGTCTTGAGCGAGACCGGCCAGCGTGCGCTGTCGCCTGCCGTCAACGACCCGGGCACGGCCATCGACATCATCGGCCGCGCCACGCGGCTGCTCACGCGCTGGGCGGAGCCGATCAAGGATCAGGATCCGCAGTTTTCCCGCGTCTATGTTCCTGCATTGACCGCGGAGGATCTTTTCGAGGACGCGTTCATGACGGTGGCGCGCGACGGGGCGCAGCAGGTGGAGGTCCAGCTGCGCCTGCAGAAAAGTCTGGCCGCTCTCGCGCGTCTGGGCGACGCCGATTTTCGCGCTGCTGCCGCTCACCACTCGGCGCTGGCCCTCTCGCGGGCCGAGAAGGCGCTGAGCGACGCCGATCTCCAGCGTTTGCGCGGCGACCCCGGAAACAACTGATCGCAGCAAACATTGTTGGACTGGGAGCGCAGTCGCGCCTTGCTCGGCCGCCCGTTGCTGCAGTAGAAGCTGTTGAAGAAGCTCACTTTTTTGCCGCAAAATCGACATTTCTACGGAACAGTGGCGGCGCTCTCGGGTTAGCCCGGTGTTCCGTGATGACGGCACTGTCGAAGACTTCCGACACGGATCATCGAAAGCTCCGGGCTGCGCTCAAGTGTAGCCCCACATGCGACGCCGCATTTTGCGGCGACGTCGAGCCACCAGGAACGAACCATTTCATTCGGCGAGGACGGGAGCTCGAGAGGCGCCTGGCTGCCGCACATCCGTGCTCGCCACCAACCTGAAAGGAGTTCTCCATGAAGACCTCGCACACGGCACTCGCGCTTATCCTGGCCGCCGGCGCGCCGGCAATGGCCAACTCGACTGCACCGGACACTCAGGCATCGCAGGTCGGCGATCAAGCATCGCAGAACGCATCCGCCCAGACCGGTAAGGTCGACCAACTGAGCGCATCGGCATTTTCCCGCTGGGATGCCAACAACAATGACCGCCTGGATGACGGCGAGTTTTCACAGGGCCTGCACCAGAATTGGAGCGGCGAATCCGGTGAACTCGATCAGGCAGCGTTCGAAAACAACTGGGGCAACTGGTTCAGCAGCGAACGCCCGGAGTTCTCGGAAATCGATGAAGACTCGGATGACCGCATCTCTGAAACCGAGCTTCGGGCAGCGCTGTCCGACACGGACCTGCGCGGAAACTGGCAGGGCGCCGAGGATGGTTATCTGACGCGAGAGGAGTTCCAGGCCGGGGTGAACACCGTCGGCGACAGGAACCGCGATGGATCGCTCGATCAGGCCGAAGTCGACGCCGTCGTCTCCGTGATCGCCGTCGTGGCGCCCGATCAGACGGAAACCGCTTCGACGCAGCGGGACACTGTCGACAACACGACCACGCAAACCGGCCAGCAGCAGGCATCCGCTAGCAATCGCGCCCAGAACGACGGCGAGCTTCGAGTCGGCGAGATCATCCCGCTGCGGGACTGGGACACGGACACGCTCTATGACAACGGCTGGACGGCCGAGGCCCTGTTCGGACGCACGGTCTACGGATCGGGTGGCGAAGAGATCGGTGACGTCGAGGACCTGATCATCGGTGCCAATGGTGATCTCGTGGCGCTCGTGGCCGAAGTCGGCGGTCTCTGGGACATCGGCGACACGCATGTGAGCGTTCCCTGGGACCAGGTGTCCTTCCGCGAGGACCGGACCGTCACGATCCCCGTGACCGAAGACAATGCCGATGATTTCAGCGTCATCAACGAGTTGACGACGGGCAGCCTGTCCGAGAATGTGGCCAGCGGGCTCGATGACGAGGAACTTGGACCGCGCGTCTGGCGCGCGTCTGAACTGATCGGTGACATCGCACGCATCCGCGGCGCGCAGGCCGGCATGGAAACCGGTGACGCCCAGAACAATGCCGCTGCAACAACGCAAAACGAACAGGCAGCCGCCAAGACTGGTGACGCTCAGGGTCGCAAAACCATGGCTCCCGGAAGCCGCCTCGGCTACGGCTATGTCGAGGATATCGTCTTCCAGAACGACAAGGTCGCCGCGGCGATCGTCAACCGGGACGCCGGTTACGGCACGCGAGGCCGCTATGCCTACCCGTTCTACGGCTATGGCTACGGTTGGGCTCCGGGCAGCCGCTACTACGACCTGCCTTATTCCCGTGACGACTCCGTCACCCTCACACCCTTCGATTACGATCGGATCAACGAGGGCTGACGCTCAATTCCGGCTGACCGTCGGAATGACCGCCCGGCATGACCATGCCGGGCCGGCATGACCATGCCGGGCCGGCATCTCCGCTCCGCCAAGGAGCGACATCGGCTGCCGCAGCATGATGGCAGTCATAACCTCACACCCCAAAAGCAGGAAGGAAAACACCATGAAATATGTTGCTACCGCCCTCGCCCTCGGCCTGTTTGCCGCACCGGCACATGCCCAGTCCAGCACCGATGCACAGGACAGTTCTTCGACCGATACCACGACCACCACGTCATCGCAGTCCGGCCAGCCGTCGGCCGTCACGCAGCAGAAGCTCCAGAGCCAGCTCGAAGGCGCGGGCTTCAGCAATGTCCAGATCCTGGATGCATCCTATCTGGTGCAGGCACAGACCGAAGAGGGCAATACGGTCCTCATGGTCATCGACCCGCCGATGCGTGGTTCGGGCATGAGCGGCCAGTCGGGATCCGGGACTTCGGGTTCCAGCTCTTCCGAGAGCGGCTCGACAGAAAGCACGACCCCGTAATCGCATCCTCCCAGATCGACAAAAAAGAACGGCGGCCAATCGGCCGCCGTTTGCTTGTGTGGTGGTTTCCGGCTTCTCAGAACGGGATGTCGTCGTCGAGATCGCGCGAGAAGCCGCCGGAGGGGGCGCTGCCGCCGCGGCTGGCGCCACCGGAGGAGCCGCCGCGCGAGGGGGCCGGCGAGCCGTAGCCGCCGTCGTAACCGCCGCCGCCGTAGCTGTCTCCACCGAAGTCGTTGCCGCCGCGCGAGGCGCCGCCGCCATCACCGCGACCGCCGAGCATGGTCAGATTGCCGTTGAAGCCCTGCAGCACAACTTCGGTGGAGTAACGGTCATTGCCGTTCTGGTCCTGCCACTTGCGGGTCTGCAGCTGGCCCTCGACATAAACAGTCGAGCCCTTCTTCAGATACTGTTCGGCGACCTTGCAGAGGCCTTCGTTGAAGATGACGACCTGATGCCACTCGGTCTTTTCCTTGCGCTCGCCGCTGTTCTTGTCGCGCCAGCTTTCGGATGTCGCGATGCGCAGGTTGGCGATCGGTCGGCCGTCCTGGGTCCGGCGGATTTCGGGATCGGCTCCGAGATTGCCGATCAGAATGACCTTGTTGACGCTACCAGCCATGACACTCACCTTACTGCCGCGCCGCCGCGGCGTTCAAATTCCAATCAAATGCCACCTTATCCCATCCGCTGCAGCGATTGGGCGATGACCGGCTTAAATCCACAGCGAAAATGTTCTTTATTTGTTCTAGTATTTCTCTATGATCCTGTCAACAGAATCGAAATTCCACAACGGTTGCGCCTTGTGCCTCGACTCAAGGGCTGCGTTCACTACATAAGGACAGTTCTCCCAGGAACCGTCCCCTTCCCTTTGCCGATCAGAGCCTGACATGAGCGAACTCAAGACCATTTCCATCCGTGGCGCGCGCGAGCACAATCTCAAGGGTATCGACCTCGATCTGCCGCGCAACAGCCTCATCGTGATGACCGGGCTTTCCGGCTCGGGCAAGTCGTCGCTCGCCTTCGACACGATCTATGCCGAGGGTCAGCGGCGTTACGTCGAAAGCCTTTCGGCCTATGCCCGCCAGTTCCTCGAGATGATGCAGAAGCCGGACGTTGACCAGATCGAGGGTCTGTCGCCTGCGATCTCGATCGAGCAGAAGACGACCTCGCGCAATCCGCGCTCGACGGTTGGCACGGTCACCGAGATCTACGACTATATGCGTCTCCTGTTTGCACGCGTCGGCATTCCCTATTCGCCGGCGACGGGCCTGCCGATCGAGAGCCAGACGGTCAGCCAGATGGTCGACCGGATCCTGGCCCTGGAGGAAGGAACGCGCCTCTATATCCTCGCGCCGATGATCCGCGGTCGCAAGGGCGAGTACAAGAAAGAACTCGCCGAGCTGATGAAGAAGGGGTTTCAGCGCGTCAAGATCGACGGGCAGTTCTACGAAATCGCCGAGGCGCCGACGCTCGACAAGAAGTACAAGCACGACATCGATGTGGTGGTCGACCGCGTGGTGGTGCGCCCTGACATTGCAAGCCGCCTGGCCGACAGTCTGGAAACCTGCCTGCGGCTCGCCGACGGTCTGGCCGTTGCCGAATATGCCGACAAGCCGCTGCCGCCAGAGGAAACCGCTGCCGGCGGCTCGGCCAACAAGTCCTTGAACGAAACGCATGAACGCGTGCTGTTTTCGGAAAAGTTCGCCTGCCCTGTCTCCGGCTTCACCATTCCGGAAATCGAGCCGCGGCTCTTCTCCTTCAACAACCCCTTCGGCGCCTGCCCGACCTGCGACGGCCTCGGCAGCCAGCAGAAGATCGACGAGGCACTGATCGTGCCCGAAGCCAACCGCAAGCTGAATGACGGCGCGATTGCGCCCTGGGCCAAGTCGAGCTCGCCCTACTACAACCAGACGCTCGAAGCACTCGGCAAGGCCTTCGGCTTCAAGCTGACCTCGAAATGGTCGGATCTCTCCGAGGCGGCGCAGAAGGCGATCCTGCACGGGACCGAAGAGAAGATCGACTTCCATTATGCCGACGGTGCGCGCTCCTATACGACGACCAAGACCTTCGAGGGGATCGTGCCGAACCTCGAGCGGCGTTGGAAGGAGACCGATAGTGCCTGGGCGCGCGAGGAGATCGAGCGCTTCATGTCGGCGGCCCCCTGCCCGGCGTGCAACGGCTTCCGCCTGAAGCCGGAGGCGCTGGCGGTGAAGATCAATGGCTTGCATATCGGCCAGGTGACCGACATGGCGATCCGCAATGCGGGTGCCTGGTTCGAGGATCTGCCGGCCACGCTCACCGACAAACAGAACGAGATCGCGGTCCGCATCTTGAAGGAGATCCGGGAACGCCTGCGCTTCCTCAACGATGTCGGTCTCGACTATCTCTCGATGTCGCGGAATTCGGGCACGCTGTCGGGCGGCGAGAGCCAGCGCATTCGTCTGGCATCGCAGATCGGTTCGGGTCTGACGGGCGTACTCTACGTCTTGGACGAGCCGTCAATCGGCCTGCATCAGCGCGACAACGCCCGGCTTCTCGATACGCTGAAGCATCTGCGCGATATCGGCAATACCGTGATCGTCGTCGAGCATGACGAGGATGCGATCCTGACGGCCGATTATGTCGTCGACATCGGACCGGCGGCCGGCATTCATGGCGGTCAGGTCATCGCGCAAGGGTCGCCGCAGGACATCATGGCCAATCCGAAGTCGCTGACGGGCAAATATCTGACCGGCGAACTGGGTGTCATCGTTCCCGCGCAGCGACGCAAGCCGAAGAAGGGCCAGCAGATCAAGGTGGTCGGCGCCAAGGGCAACAATCTGAAGAACGTGACCGCCTCGATCCCGCTCGGCGTGTTCACAGCGGTGACAGGAGTCTCGGGTGGCGGCAAGTCGACCTTCCTAATCGAAACGCTCTACAAGGCGGCGGCGCGGCGTGTCATGGGCGCGCGTGAAAATCCGGCCGAACACGAGCGCATCGACGGCTTCGAATTCATCGACAAGGTGATCGACATCGACCAGTCGCCGATCGGCCGCACGCCGCGCTCCAACCCGGCGACCTATACCGGCGCCTTCACGCCGATCCGCGACTGGTTCACCGGACTGCCGGAGGCGAAGGCACGCGGCTATCAGGCCGGGCGCTTCTCTTTCAACGTCAAGGGCGGCCGTTGCGAAGCCTGCCAGGGCGATGGCGTGATCAAGATCGAGATGCACTTCCTGCCTGACGTCTATGTCACCTGCGACGTCTGCCACGGCAAACGCTACAACCGCGAGACGCTGGACGTCACCTTCAAGGGCAAGTCGATCGCCGACGTGCTCGACATGACGGTCGAGGAAGGTGTGGAGTTCTTCCAGGCGGTGCCGGCGGTGCGCGACAAGCTGCAGGCGCTCTATGACGTCGGTCTCGGCTATATCAAGGTCGGCCAGCAGGCCAATACGCTGTCGGGTGGCGAAGCGCAGCGCGTCAAGCTCGCCAAGGAGCTGTCGAAGCGCTCGACGGGCCGCACACTCTACATTCTGGATGAGCCGACCACCGGCCTGCATTTCCACGATGTTGCCAAGCTTCTGGAAATGCTGCAGGAACTGGTCAATCAGGGCAACAGCGTCGTGGTCATCGAGCACAATCTCGAGGTCATCAAGACCGCCGACTACATCCTCGACTTCGGCCCCGAAGGCGGCGATGGCGGCGGCCAGATCGTCGCCCAGGGTACGCCGGAAGAGGTGGTGAAGGTCGAGGCGTCGTACACGGGGCAGTTCCTTAAGGAGCTATTGGAGCGGCGACCAGTGAAGAAGGTGCAGGCGGCGGAGTGACTTTGGTGAGCGACACCCTGCAGCGCATTGTCCAGCTGGTTGGTGACAAGAAGCTGCGGGTTTCCGCTCATGCGCTGGAGAGGCTGCTAGGCTACCGTCTCCCTATTGAGCCCCTGATCGATGGAATATCGGGCGCCGTCCTGGTTGAGGATTATCCGGACTATTTCAAGGGACCCGCCGTGTTGGTTTTGCAGTTCGATGAGGCTGGAGAGCCAATTCATCTGGTCTGGGGGCTCCCGGCAGGTGCGCTAGAGCCTGCAGTGCTCGTGACGGTCTATCGGCCCGATCCGGACCGCTGGACGGACAATTATTCCAGGAGGAATGCTGGATGATCACATCATTGCACATGGTTCGGGAAGGCGATCTCGCGGTCGAGGTGTCCGTCGCCATGGATGACGCCGCGGGATCGTGGGGAACCAGCGCAGGGCTGGACGAAATCCGCAAATTGGACCGAGCGAGAGACGCGCTGCGACGGGGGGATCTACCAGCGGCTGCACGCGAGGGCCGTGTCTATCGACTGGTTCTGCAAGATGTCGACCAGGCGGCTGGATTTGGCGAAACCGAACAGGATGTATGGCAACCATGACCAAATCAGGCACGATCCGCACGGGCATCGGCGGCTGGACCTTCGATCCGTGGGACGACAGTTTCTATCCGTCCGACCTGCCGAAGAAGCGCCAGTTGGAATATGCGAGCCGGCAGCTGACGGCGATTGAAGTGAACGGCACCTATTATTCCAGCCAGAAGCCGGCGACCTTTGCGAAATGGGCATCGGACGTGCCGGAGAATTTCGTCTTCTCGCTCAAAGCCAGCCGGTTTTGCACCAACCGCAAGATCCTGGCGGAGGCCGGGCCTTCGATCGAGAAGTTCGTGCATCAGGGTATCGAGGAGCTCGGGCAGCATCTGGGGCCGATCCTCTGGCAGTTCATGGGGACGAAGAAGTTCGAGCCGCAGGACTTCGAGGCCTTCCTCAAGCTCCTGCCCAAGACGTTGAACGGGCTGCCGCTTCGACATGTGGTCGAGCCCCGGCATGAGAGCTTCCAGGTGCCGGACTTCTTCGACATGCTGCGCCGGCATGGTGTGGCAGCCGTCTGTGCCGATCATCACGACTATCCGATGTTTGCCGACCCGACGGCAGACTTCGTCTATGCCCGCCTGCAAAAGGGCGACGACGAAACGCCGACCTGCTATCCGCCGAAGGAGATCGATGCATGGGCGAAGCGGCTGAAAACCTATGCAGCCGGCGGTGTTCCTGACGATCTGCCGCTGATAACGAAGGAAAACCCGGCCGAGCAGAAACCGCGCGACGTCTTCGCCTTCTTCATCTCGGGCGGCAAGGTCAATGCGCCGCGAGGCGCTGTCGAGTTGCAGCAACGCATCGGCTGATCTGCTTGGCGCTGACGGTCACCAATTTGTGACATTGGCGAAACTGGACTAGGCTCGGTCGCAGAGTCGCGGTCGCGACCGCATTCTGGACCGGCATGCTTCCCTCTTTGGACGTGCGCGTCCAGAGTTCAAGAGTTCGGGGCACTTCCATGTCGGGCATCGCCGTTTTCATTCATCTGGCTGGCGCCGTCGCGCTGCTCCTCTGGGCGACCCGCATGGTTCGCACCGGGATCGAGCGGGCCTATGGCGGCGTGTTGAAGGACAAGCTGCGCCATGCGGTGGGCAACCGGTTCTCCGCGGCCTTTGCCGGCTTTCTCTTTGCCGTGGCGCTGCAGAGTGCGACGGCGGTCGCCCTGATCGTGGCCTCCTTCTCGGCGGCCGGTTATGTGCTGCCGGCAATCGGCGTGGCGACGCTGCTCGGGGCCGATTTCGGCTCCGCCTTCGTCGTTCGTATTCTGCGCTACGATCTCTCCCTGCTGGTCCCGGTGCTGCTGCTGGCGGGCACGGTTGCCTTTCGCGCGTCGGAAGCGCGCGGCTGGCGGCAGCTGGGCCGGATCCTCTTCGGGCTCGGGCTGCTTCTCCTGTCGCTGCGTCTGATCGGCGAGGCATCAGAGCCTCTTCGAGAGAGCCGTATCCTGCCGGTGCTCTTCAATTATCTCGCCAGCGACTGGATTTCGGCTTTTGCGCTCGCTGCCCTTCTTGCCTGGGCTTTCCATTCCAGTGTGGCGGCCGTGTTGCTCGTGGCCTCGCTGGCAGACAAACACCTGCTGCCGGATGCGCTGATCATTCCGCTGGTGCTCGGCATCAATTTCGGCGCGGCGATCATCGCAGCACTGCTGACCAAGAATGCCGAGGCCAATGCGCGGATCGTGCCGCTCGGCAATGTCGTCATCCGTGGCCTGATGACACTGATCGCGCTTGCAGCTCAGTTCGGCTTTGCGCTGAGCCCAACTGTCTTCTCGACGCAACCCGGCGATTCCGTCGTGCTTGCCCATCTGGCACTGAACGGGGCGGTTCTGGTTCTGGGGCTGCCCTTTGCGGGCCTCGTCGCTGCGGCTCTCGAGCGGCTTCTTGCGCGAACAGATGATCGCGCGGCCAATGACGACCGGCTTTCTGCGCTGAACATTGCCGATCTGGCGAACCCGCAGCAGGCGATTTCCAACGCGACGCGAGAAGTGCTGGCCGTCTGTGACAAGACGGAGGTGATGCTGAACGGGATCTTCGATCTGTTCGAGCGCTGGGATCCGAAGAAGACGCAGCGCATCGAGACGCTGGACGACCAGATCGACACGATCCACCGGGACATCAAGTTCTACCTCGCCCGCATCTCGGAAACCGCGCTGGATCAGGCCTCTGCCGCGCAGTGCCAGAACCTCCTGGGGGCGACGATCAAGATCGAGCAGGCCGCCGACATCATCTCGCAGAACATGCTGACCCGGGCGCGCAAGAAGAACGAGCGCAACGTGGCCTTTTCGGCGGAGGGCTGGGCGGAACTTTGCGCCATGCATAACGAGGTGCTGCAGAATGCGCATCTCGCCTTCAATCTTCTGGTGACCCGGGATCTCCAGCATGCCCGCCAGCTCGTGGCGCGCAAGGAAGCGATCCGGATGCTGGTGAAGACCAGCGAGGAGAGCCATCTGCAGCGTCTGCGGCAGGGCAATGCGGCAAGCTTCGAGTCGAGCTCGCTGCATATCGACACGATGCGTGACCTCAAGGAGATCAACTCGCTCTTTGTCTCGATCGCCTATCCGCTGCTTGAGGGTGAAGGCCTGCTGCGGCGGAGCCGTCTGGTCCAGCCTGCGGAATTATAAGCCGTTCTGTCAGTCTGGCCTGACATGAGCCACGAGATCTTCTGCCGTCATGCCCTGCCCTGCCCTTGAGGCTGTCTGGCCATGTAAGTGGACACCGGCGCAGGCAGCCTCGAAGGCGGGCATGCTGTTTGCGATCCTGGCACCGATGATCCCCGCCAGGACATCGCCGGACCCCGCCGTCGCCAGGGAGGGCGGAGCCTCCTCTTCGATCGCGGCCCGGCCATCAGGCGCGGCAATGACCGTGTCGGCGCCCTTGTAGACAACGATGCCACCGATCGCCCGCGCGGCAGCGATCGCCTTCTCGACCTTTCCCGGATCAGCCTCGGACGCGATGTCTGGAAAGAGCCTTGCGAATTCACCCTCATGCGGGGTCACGACCAACCGGGGCTCTCCACCGGAAAAGGCGGCCGAAAGTTCGCCGGCCATGTCCTTGAATGCCGAAATGCCATCGGCATCGAGGACGAGGCTCCGGCCGGCGTCTCCCAGCGTGAGCGCGAAGCGACGCGCACGATCGAGATCGCCAAAACCCGGTCCGAGCACGAAGGTGGAGCGGCGGCTGTCTTCGAGCCATGAGGAGAGCTCCTGAGCCGTATCCAGCCGCGTCAGCATCACCGCCGTCAGATGTCCGGCATTGATGGACAAGGCCGAGGCGGGGGATGCCAGCGTGACCAGGCCTGCCCCCGCCTTTAACCCCGCAGCAGCCGTGAGGCGCGCGGCACCCGTTGCGGTTTCGGGGCCGGAAAAGACGGTCAGATGGCCGCGGCGATATTTGTGATCCGTCGCGGAGACGGCCCTGTCGTGTCCGGCCCAAATTGCGGGACCGTTGACCCAGAGCCCTCCCGCCTCGCGCTCGACAATGCGCCAGGGGATACCGATGTCGAACACCTCGACCTCGCCGCAATGGAGGCGACCGGGAAGCAGCAGGTGTCCGGGCTTGCGCGTCATGAAGGTCACGGTATGGCGTGCCTTAAAGGCTGCACCCCGGACGGCGCCCGTCGCACCGTCAATGCCCGAGGGAAGATCGATCGCCAGGACGGGCAGACCCGCTTTCCCGACCGCGTCGACAACGGCTTTCGCTCCATCGGGGATGTCCCTTGCCAAGCCGGCACCGAAGAGACCGTCGATTACCACGTCTCCGGGGCTTGGATCATAACGTTCAAGCGGGGCCACCGGAAGATCACATTCCGCCTCTGCCTGCGCGGCATCTCCCTTCAGAAGGGTTACGTCCACCAGACTGAAAAGGGCAACCTGCGCGCCGCTCCGGGCCAGAGCAGCGCCGGCGACGTAACCGTCACCGCCATTGTTGCCCGGACCGCAGAGGACCACGAAACGCAGGGCCTGCGGGTAGTGGCGCAGGGCCGAGGCTGCGATGGCCTCTCCTGCCCTTCGCATCAGGCCGTAGCTATCGATGCCCGAGCGCGCGGCAGCGGCATCGACGCGGCCCATCGCCTGGGGTGTCAAAAGGAATTTGGTGTTCGATCGGTTCATGGGTCGAGGTTAGACCACAAACCATCCCGTGCGCAAAGATGCACGATTTTAGGCAGCCACACATGCCCATTTCGTGTGCATTTGCCCTATAATTAGCCCTCTTCATTCGAGATAACGCAGAGACCACAAGGGCTTACGGTGCAGTCGCCGGCATAAAAAAGATTGGCCAAAAGCGTTATTTTGATCGAAACGGGCTGGCTTTTCCGGCCATTTTGCTGGAGATTTGCCCGGTCGGACGGAGGAGGCGCTGGATTTCGCACGATTTTCGCGAAAGATTGGCACATTCCATGCATCCAGCCCGGCGGGCGGGGCTCATCCTGCTTTAATGAGGAAGCGGAGAGAAATTTTCTCATGAAAAAGATCGAAGCGATCATCAAGCCCTTCAAGCTCGACGAAGTGAAGGAAGCCCTTCAGGAAGTCGGTTTGCAGGGTATCACCGTGACGGAAGCCAAGGGCTTCGGTCGTCAGAAGGGCCATACCGAGCTCTATCGTGGCGCCGAATATGTCGTGGACTTCCTGCCCAAGGTGAAGGTCGAAGTGGTACTGGCCGACGAAAACGTGGAGGCCGTCATCGACGCCATCCGCAATGCTGCCCAGACGGGCCGTATCGGCGACGGCAAAATCTTCGTTTCGAACGTCGAAGAAGTCGTCCGCATTCGTACCGGCGAAACCGGTATCGACGCCATCTAATCGGACCCGACATCAAGGGAGGTCGGGTTTAAATCGTCAGCTCACGCGAGGACATAAAAAATATGACGACCGCAAACGATATCCTGAAACAGATCAAGGACAACGACATCAAGTTCGTCGACCTGCGCTTTACCGATCCCAAGGGCAAGCTGCAGCACGTGACGATGGACGTGACCTGTGTGGACGAAGACATGTTCGCCGACGGCGTCATGTTCGACGGCTCCTCGATCGCCGGCTGGAAGGCCATCAATGAGTCCGACATGGTGCTGATGCCGGATCCGGCAACCGTCCACATGGATCCCTTCTTCGCCCAGTCGACGATGGTCATCCTCTGCGACATTCTCGATCCGGTCTCGGGCGAAGCCTATAACCGCGACCCGCGCGGCACCGCCAAGAAGGCCGAAGCCTATCTGAAGGCATCGGGCATTGGCGACACCGTCTTCGTCGGTCCGGAAGCCGAGTTCTTCGTCTTCGACGACGTAAAGTACAAGGCCGACCCTTATAACACCGGCTTCAAGCTCGATTCGACCGAACTGCCGTCGAACGACGACACCGACTACGAGACCGGCAACCTCGGTCACCGTCCGCGCGTCAAGGGCGGCTACTTCCCGGTTCCGCCGATCGACAGCCTGCAGGACATGCGCTCCGAAATGCTGACGGTTCTCGGTGAAATGGGCGTCGTCGTCGAAAAGCATCACCACGAAGTGGCAGCTGCGCAGCACGAGCTCGGCATCAAGTTCGACACGCTGGTGCGCAACGCCGACAAGATGCAGATCTACAAGTATGTCGTGCATCAGGTCGCCAATGCCTATGGCAAGACGGCCACCTTCATGCCGAAGCCGATCTTCGGCGATAACGGCTCGGGCATGCACGTGCACCAGTCGATCTGGAAGGACGGCAAGCCGACCTTTGCTGGCGATGAATATGCCGGCCTGTCGGAAAGCTGCCTCTACTACATCGGCGGCATCATCAAGCATGCCAAGGCGATCAACGCCTTCACCAACCCGTCGACCAACTCTTACAAGCGTCTGGTCCCGGGTTACGAAGCACCGGTTCTGCTCGCCTATTCCGCGCGCAACCGCTCGGCTTCGTGCCGTATCCCCTTCGGCACCAACCCGAAGGCCAAGCGCGTCGAAGTCCGCTTCCCGGACCCGATGGCGAACCCCTACCTCGCCTTTGCCGCCATGCTGATGGCCGGCCTCGACGGCATCAAGAACAAGATCCATCCGGGCAAGGCCATGGACAAGGATCTCTACGACCTGCCGCCGAAGGAACTGAAGAAGATCCCGACCGTCTGCGGTTCGCTGCGTGAAGCGCTGGAAAGCCTCGACAAGGATCGCAAGTTCCTGACCGCCGGCGGCGTCTTCGACGACGACCAGATCGATGCCTTCATCGAACTGAAGATGCAGGAAGTCATGCGTTTCGAAATGACCCCGCATCCGGTCGAATTCGACATGTACTACTCGGCCTGATCCATCAGGTTTCGATCCAGGCGCCGGCGGAGAGATCCGCCGGCGTTTTTTTGTTGGTCGAAGACAAGCTCCGACGCGAATAGCGCTTTCTCGCCCCCCAGGGTCGGGTTAGCAGTGTGGCGTCTTCTTCTCATGTCACGGTTCCGATGGCAGCCTCCCAGAATATCTCCTCCCCGCGCCTGTTCGACTGGATCCTGTTTCTCCTGGCGCCCCTGTTCTTTTCGTCGAACCTCATCTTCGGCCGCGGCATCACCGGCGAAGTTGGCCCGTTCACGACGGCACTGCTGCGCTGGCTGGGGGCAGCGCTCTTGATGTCGCCCTTCATCTGGCAGGAACGGCGGGCTTGCCTATCCTTCGTGCGCCAGCACACGGCCCTTTGGCTCACGCTCGGCATACTTGGCATGGGGATCTGTGGCGGTGTCGTCTACTGGGCGCTGACGCTGACCACGGCATCGAACGCAACCTTGATCTACACGACCTCGTCGCTCTTCATCATCCTGTTCCAGTGGCTTTTTCAGAAGCGGGCGATCACGAGGCTCGAGCTGCTGGGGATGGTGATCGCCTTCTCAGGCGTCGTGGCGATCGTGCTTAAGGGACACCCCGAGGCTTTGCTTTCGCTGAGTTTCAACATCGGCGACCTCGCGATCCTGGTGGCCGCGATTGCGTTTGCGGCCTATTCGCTGCTCTTGCGGCGTCCCTCGGTGCGGGCGATGCCGCCTCTGCCTCTTTTTGCGCTGCTGGCTCTGTCAGGTGCGATCGTGCTCATCCCAGCGGGCGTGGTCGAGATGGCGTCCGGTGGCCTTCTGCCGGACACGATGACGGAATTCGCCAAGCTTGCAGGCATCATCCTCTTCGCGTCACTTGCCGCCTTCTACTGCTTCCAGCATGCCGTCCAGGTCTTTGGACCCGGAATTGCCGGCATGACGCTCTATCTGATGCCGCCGATGTCGATCCTCATGGCCGTCGTCTTTCTCGGCGAGCACTTCGAGCGTTACCACGCAGTTGGCATCGTTCTGGTGACCGGCGGCTTGATACTCGCGACCGCACCGGGGCGGAAGAGTGGCTAGGTGTGGCAGGCTGCCACGGTGTCACACACCATCCCTTGATTTTGCCGGGCTTTCTTCCCAAATATGACAGGGAAAGGAAGTCAAGCCATGAAACAACGAAGCGCTAAATTTGGTATCGGGGACGTCGTACGGCATAAGTTCTTTCCGTTCCGCGGCGTGATCTTCGATGTTGACCCGGAGTTCGCGAATTCCGAGGAGTGGTGGAACGCGATCCCGGCCGAGGTGCGGCCGCACAAGGATCAGCCCTTCTATCACTTGCTCGCCGAGAATTCCGAGACGGAATATGTGGCCTATGTGTCCGAGCAGAACCTCGAACGCGACCAGAGCCAGGAGCCGCTGCGCAATCCGCAGATCCAGCAGATCTTCGAACCGCAGCAGACCGGCCGCTACAAGCCGAAGATGAACTTCGCGCACTGACGATCTTGCAGATACCAGATACGAAGAAGCCCGCGTCTTGCGACGCGGGCTTCTTGCATTTCAGTGGCCTGGCGGAGCTTAATTGCCCTGCTTGGCAGCGTTCTGGGCGTCGGTGATCGCCTTGTTGCGCTCTTCCTGCTTCTTCTGCATGGCTTCCTGCAGGAGACGCTGGCGCTCTTCGGCCTGCGACTGCGACATGGCCTCACCATCGAAGGCGCCGGTGAAGCCGGTTAGCGGGATCTTGATCGGGTTCGGCGCGCGGCGGAAGTTGATCGAGGTAAACACGACCTCGCCACCCTTCTTCAGGCTGTCGATGATCGCATCGGTCAGCGGGATCTCGGCGGTGCAGCGATCCGGCAAGCAGACAGCGTAATCGAGCTTGGTGCCCTTGCCGCCGTCGATCTGCATCATCACGCCCGGCGGGATCAGACGGGCCGAGGGAACCGTGACCTGCAGCAGCTTGCGATTGACCTTGCCTTCAACTGTGATCAGTCCGACAGCGGTGATCAGCTGGCCATTGGCAGCCACGAGCTGGTTCTGAACGACGCAGACATCGGATTCTTCCTGCTTGGCGCAGGTCTTGAACCACTTGGCCGAGTTCGGTGCAGCAGCGGCTTCCTGAGCCTGCGCGACAACCGGCATGGCGCTGGCAGCGAAGGACAGTGCGAGTGCAGACACAGCCGTCCGCGTTGCGTTGCTAAGTTTGAACATCATACGTATTCCGTCTCCTGAAAACCCCTGTCGCGCGGACTTCGTTGCCGCGTCATTCACCAGTCGTGTGTGCCCTCACCTGTCGTTCAAATGAGGCAAATACATGACCCGGCGATCTGGCTCACCTGTTACATTGTGGCGGCCGGAATATCCAGCGTTTCTTTGACGCCGGATCGACTCACTCCGCCTAAATCCCACCCGCTTGTGTTGGTTTTATGGTGATTGTGCTAGCCTTCGCGCACATTACAGATTCACATGCCGAGAGGACCTCAATCTTGCGCCGTCTCTTCTTCAGCCTTTGTCTCCTGCCTTTCGCGACCGTCGCCCAGGCGGAACCCGTTCACGGGATCGCGATGCATGGTGAACCCGCATTGTCGGCGGATTATACCCATTTTCCCTATGTGAAGCCGGATGTGAAAAAGGGTGGCAAGGTCAATTACGGCGTAGTCGGGACTTTCGACGCGTTGAACCCCTTCGTCCTCAAGGGCATGCGCACGACGGCCCGTGGCGTCTGGGACCCGGAATTCGGAAACCTGCTCTACGAACCGCTGATGACGCGCTCCGCCGACGAGCCCTTCACGCTGTATGGCCTGCTGGCTGAAACCGTGGAATGGGATGCGGACCGGACCTATGTGCAGTTCAACCTCAATCCCAAGGCCCGGTGGCATGACGGCAAGCCAGTGACGCCCGAGGATGTGATCTTCACCTTCGAACTCCTGCGGGACAAGGGGCGCCCGCCGTTCAACGGCCGACTCAGCGCGGTCGAGAAGATGGAGAAGGTGGGCGAGCATGGCGTGAAGTTCACCTTCAACGACAAGGCCAACCGCGAGACGCCGTTGATCTTCGCGTCCTCGACCCCGATCCTGCCGAAACATGCGATCAATCCCGAGACCTTCGACCAGGGCGGGCTGGACATTCCCGTCGGCTCCGGCCCCTACAAGATCAAGGAGTTGCGGCCCGGCGAGAAGGTGACGTGGGCGCGAGACCCCGATTACTGGGGCAAGGACCTGCCTTCGAAGATCGGCTTCGACAATTACGACGAGATCAGCGTCACCTATTTCCTGCAGGAAGCGACGCTGTTCGAGGCCTTCAAGAAGGGTGAGATCGATATCTATCCGGAAGGCGACGCCAATCACTGGCAAAGGGCCTACGACTTCCCGGCAGCGCAGAACGGTGACGTCATCAAGGAAAGCTTCAAGCCGGGGCTGCCTTCCGGCATGCTGGGCTTCGTTTTCAACACCAGACGCCCGATCTTCGGCGACGTGAAGGTGCGCGAGGCGATCAGCACGGCCTTCGACTTCGAATGGCTGAACAAGACGCTCTATGGCAATGCCTTCACGCGCACACAGAGCTACTGGCAGAACTCGGCGCTCGGCGCCTACGGCAATGCGGCCGACGAGAAGGAACTCGCCCTGCTCGGCCCCGCGAAGGACAAGCTCTCGCCGGAGATCCTTGCCGGCACGTACACGCAGTCTGCGACCGACGGCTCAGGCGGTGACCGCAAGGCGCTGGGCAAGGCCGTGAAGCTCTTCGGCGAGGCCGGCTACAAGATCCAGGGTGGCAAGATGGTCGATGCCTCGGGCAAGCCGCTCGCCTTCGAGGTGATGACCCAGAACGAGGGCCAGGAGAAGATGGCGCTCGCCTTTCAGCGGACGCTGAAGCTGATCGGCATCGACATGGCGATCCGGACTGTGGACGATGCGCAGTATCAGGCGCGCTCCAACAGCTTCGACTACGACATGATCATCAAGTCCTACACCTCGTCGCTCTCGCCGGGCGCCGAGCAGGTCAATCGTTGGGGCTCGGAGTCGAAGGACGCGCAGGGCAGCTTCAACTATGCTGGCGTTGCCGATCCGGATATCGATCGGGTGATGGAAGCGCTGCTGCAGGCCCGCGACCCGGCCGATTTTCAAGCGGCGGTGCGCGCCTATGACCGCCTTCTGGTGGCCGGTCACTATGTCGTGCCGCTCTACCATATCGGCGAACAGTGGGTTGCACGCTGGAAGCATATCGGCCGGCCGGACGCAAACCCGCTCTACGGTTACCAGCGGCCAACCTGGTTCGACGCGCGGGTGCAATAAGAACGAACCGTTTGACGCTGTGTTTTCGGGCCGGAGCTTGCCTCCGGCCCGTTTTGATTTAAGTGACGGATGACAGAACACGCCCTGCCGCAGGAAGGACACATCATGGACCGCATCACCATCGACCTCGTTTCAGACGTGGTCTGCCCCTGGTGTTATCTCGGCAAGGCCCGGCTGGAGCTCGCGATTGCCGAGGTGCAGGACGAGGTGAGCGTCGACATCAACTGGCGCCCCTATCAGCTCAATCCGGACTATCCGCCGGAGGGTGTAGACCAGCAGGTCGAGCTCGCCAAGAAGCTCGGCGGCAAGGACAACATGGACCGGGCGCATGCCCATTTGAAGGAGCTCGGCGCGGAAGTCGGGATCAACTTCGATTTCGCGGCGATCAAGGTCGGGCCGAACACGCTCGATGCGCATCGCCTGATCCACTGGGCCGGTCAGGAAAGCCGCGAGACACAGGGGCGCGTCGTCGATCTCCTGTTCAAGGCGAATTTCGAACAGGGCCGCAATATCGGCGACCCGGCAGTGCTGCTCGATATCGCGACCGAAGCCGGCTTGTCGCGGCCGGTGATCGAATCGCTTCTCTCGGGCGATGCCGACGTCACGCATGTTCTTTCGGAAGTGGATGCCGCCAAGCAGATGGGTGTGAACGGTGTGCCCTTCTTCATCTTCGACCAGCAATATGCAGTCAGCGGTGCCCAGCCGCCGGCGGAACTGGCAAACGCGCTGCGTGAAATCGCCAAGGCAAAGGCTGAGGCGATCCGTAATCTCAATTGACGGTTTTACCGAACACCCGTATCCCGGTGAGGTCACCTCCTCCCCGGGATCATCATCTTGTCCGCCGACACCACCTTCAAGGGCATTCTGCTCGCCTTCATCTGTTTTGCCGCCTATTCCTTCAGTGATGCTTCGGTGAAGCTGGTCGAGGGGCGTGTGCCCGCCTTCGAGGCGGGCTTTATCGGCAGCCTCTTCGGCTTCCTTGCCATTCCCTTCCTGATGAAGCGCGAAGATCGCTATACCGATCTGGTACGCAGCACCAACTGGCCGCTCTGGTGGCTGCGCTTCGTCTGCGCGACGGTGGGGACCGTCGGCAGTATCGTGGCCTTTACCCGGCTATCGATGGCGGAGGCCTTCTGCCTGATTTTCCTTCTGCCGAGCTTCGCCACGATCATGTCGGTGCTTTTTCTCAAGGAACAGGTGGGCATGAAGCGCTGGGCAGCCGTGATCATCGGCTTCCTCGGAGTTCTCGTCGTGTTGCGGCCCGGCTTCCGAGAGCTCGAGATCGGACATCTTGCAGCGCTGATCTCGGGTTTTGCCGGCGGCGTGTCGATCGTCATCTACCGCGCCATCGGACCGCAGGAGAAGAACATCTCGCTCTATGGCGCAGGCCTGCTCGGCAATGTCATCCTCTGCGGTGTGCTTTCCCTGCCGGACTTCCACGCTCCGAGTGCCTATGATCTCGGTCTGCTCGCAGCCTTCGGCATTCTCGGTGCGGTCGGCAACATCTTCATGATGCTCGCCTCCTTCTATGCGCCGGCCGCGATCGTCGGTCCGATCCAGTACAGCCAGATGCTCTGGGCCATCCTGCTCGGCTATCTCGTCTTCGGCGACAAGGTCGACTGGCCGATGGGGATCGGCATAGCGCTGATCGTAGGCTCGGGTCTTTTGACGCTGATCCGCGAGCGCAAGCGCGACACGCCGCTTCCGCCACCGGTGGCCGGCAAGACAGATGCAGCACTGGCGATCAAACCGGAAGAGCCCGGCGTCTAACGCAGAGAAGCAGCCTCTCAGCTCGCCTTCGCCAGTTCCGCCAGTTGCGTCATGACCACCGCCGCGCCTGCCAGCCGCTTTTCCGGCGTCGGCAGATCGCGGGTCAGGAACACCGAGTGGTCCGGCCGGATCTTGGCCATGGTGCCTTGCTTGGCGATGTAACCGACCAGCGCTGCCGGATTCGGGAACTGCTTGCCGCGGAACTGGACCACGACGCCCTTGGGACCGGCTTCCAGCTTCTCGACATTCGCCTTGCGGCAAAGCGCCTTGATGTAGACGACCTTCAGCAGGTGCTGGACCTCGATCGGCAGCGGGCCGAAGCGGTCGATGAGCTCGGCGCCGAAGCCGTCGATCTCGCGCAAGTCGTCCAATTCGCCGAGGCGGCGATAGAGCGCCATGCGCAGATGCAGATCCGGCACATAGTTTTCCGGGATCATCACCGAGGTGCCGACCTGTATCTGCGGCGACCAGCCGGTGTCGACGACTTCGTCGACGCCCTTCACTTCCGCAACGGCCTCTTCCAGCATCTGCTGGTAGAGTTCGAAGCCGACCTCCTTGATATGGCCGGACTGTTCCTCGCCGAGCAGATTGCCGGCGCCGCGGATGTCGAGGTCGTGGCTGGCAAGCTGGAAGCCGGCGCCGAGCGTGTCGAGCGATTGCAGGACCTTGAGGCGACGTTCGGCGCCCGCCGTCAGCACCTTGTTGACCGGCAGCGTCAGGAGCGCAAAGGCGCGGACCTTGGAGCGGCCGACGCGACCGCGGATCTGGTAGAGCTGGGCGAGACCGAACATGTCGGCGCGATGGACGATCAGCGTATTGGCTGTGGGAACATCAAGGCCGGATTCGACGATCGTGGTCGAGAGCAGAACGTCGTAGCGGCCTTCGTAGAAGGCGTTCATGATGTCCTCAAGCTCGCCAGCCGCCATCTGACCATGTGCCACGGCGACCTTCAGTTCCGGCACGTTCTCGTCGAGGAAGGCCTTGATATCGGCGAGATCGGCGAGACGCGGACAGACATAGAAACTCTGGCCGCCGCGATAATGCTCGCGCATCAGGGTTTCGCGAATGACCAGTGGATCGAAGGGCGAGATGAAGGTGCGCACCGCCATGCGGTCGACCGGCGGCGTGGTGATGAGCGAGAGTTCGCGCACGCCGGTCATGGCGAGCTGCAGGGTACGCGGGATCGGCGTGGCCGAGAGCGTCAGGACGTGAACGTCGGACTTCAGTTCCTTCAGGCGCTCCTTGTGCTTGACGCCGAAATGCTGCTCCTCGTCGATGATGAGAAGGCCGAGGTTGGCGAAAGTGATGCCGGAGCCGAGCAAAGCATGGGTTCCAACGACGATATCCGTCTTGCCCTCTGCCACTTCCTTCTTGACGAGGTTCAGCTCCTTGGTGCCCACGAGGCGCGAGGCCTGCTGGACGCGGATCGGCAGTCCCCGGAAGCGTTCGGAAAAGGTCTTGAAGTGCTGGCGGGCGAGCAGCGTGGTCGGCACGACGACGGCGACCTGGATGCCGTTCATCGCCGCGATGAAGGCGGCGCGCAGTGCCACTTCCGTCTTGCCGAAGCCGACATCGCCACAGACGAGGCGGTCCATCGGACGGCCCTGGCCCAGGTCGGAGCGGACGGCCTCGATGGCGTTTTCCTGGTCTTCCGTCTCGTCATAGGGGAAGCGGGCGGCAAACTCGTCGTAGAGGCCTTCCTGCGTCGTCAGCACAGGCGCGGAACGGGTCATGCGCTCGGCGGCAATGCGGATCAGGGCGCCAGCCATATCGAGCAGGCGCTTCTTGAGCTTGGCCTTGCGCATCTGCCAGGCGCCGCCACCCAGCTTGTCGAGCTGGACCTCGGTCGCCTCCCCACCATAGCGAGAGAGGAGATCGATGTTTTCGACCGGCAGGAAGAGTTTTGCCTCGTCGGCATATTGCAGCTCGAGGCAGGCATGCGGCGCGCCGGCGGCCTCGATCGTGCGCAGGCCAATGAAGCGGCCGATACCGTGTTCGGCATGGACGACGATCGAGCCCTCGTCGAGGCCAGCGACTTCGGAGATAAAATCGGCGGCGCGCTTGCGGCGCTTGGAGCGGCGGACCATGCGGTCGCCGAGGATGTCCTGCTCGCCGACGATGATGAGGTTGCCGGCCTCGAAGCCACCTTCGAGGCTGAGGACTGCGGTGCCCGCCTCGCCCTTCTTCAGCTTGTCGACATCCTTGAGGGCTGCGACGGGAACGAGCTTTTCCAGCCCATGTTCGTTCAGCACCTGCAGCAGGCGATCCAGCGAGCCTTCCGACCAGCCGGAGACGACGACCTTCGCACCGGCTGCGCGCTTGTCGGCGATATAGGTGACGGCCTGGCCGAAGACGTTGGTGCGGTTGCCTTCTTCCGTTGCCTCATTCGCCGTCTTGGCCCAGCGCGGCGTCGGGCGCGCATCGACTTCGATGACAAGACGGCTTTCGCCGCCATGTTCGGCAAAGGGGGTGATGCGGATCGGGTCGAAGGCGTCGAGGGCTCGGCCGAATTCACCGGCGCCGAGATAGAGCCGCTCCGGCGGGACCGGCTTGTAGGGCGTGCCCTGGGCAAGATGGCCCTTGCCGGGCGTCGCCGAGTTGAGGCGGGCCTCGTAATAGTCGCGGATCAGCTTGGCGCGCTCTTCGGCTGCCTCACGCACGGTATGGTCTGTGACCATACGGAAGCCGCGCAGATAGTCGAAGGTCGTTTCGAGCTGATCGTAGAACAGCGGCAGCCAATGCTCCATGCCGGCATAGCGACGGCCTTCCGAGACGGCGGCGTAAAGCGCGTCGTCGCGGTTGGCAGCGCCAAAGAGCGAGAGATAGTTCTTGCGGAAGCGGCTGATGTTTTCCGGTGTCAGCGTCACCTCGCTCATTGGATTGAGGTCAAGCGAGCGGACCTGGCCGATGGTGCGCTGGCTTGCCGGATCAAAGGAGCGGATGCTTTCGAGCGTATCGCCGAAGAAATCGAGGCGCACGGGCTCTTCCGAACCCGGCACGAAAACATCAAGGATGCCGCCTCGCACGGCGAATTCGCCGACCTCGCGCACTGTGGCCACGCGGTCGAAGCCGTTGCGCTCCAGGCGTGCGGCAATGTCGTCCATGCGGACTTGGTTGCCGGGTTTTGCAGAAAATCCGAGGCTGTCGATCACGTCAGCTGGCGCCACCTTCTGCAGCATGGCATTGACGGTCACCAGCACGATCGCCGGATGCGGCTTCAGGTAGAGCGAGATGAGGCCCGAAAGTGCTGCAAGGCGGCGTGCAGAGACGTCGGCCGAGGGTGAGACGCGGTCATAAGGCAGGCAGTCCCAGGCCGGAAGCGTGAGCACCGGGATGTCGGGCGCGGCAAAGCTCAGCGTCTGTTCGATGTTCTGCAGGCGCTGCCCGTCCGAGACCACATAGGCGACCGGTTTACCCTCGCGCGCCAACTCGGCGAGGATAAAGGCATCCATGCCGTCGGGCACATGGGAGAGCGTCAGCGCGGATTGTGCGCCGACAATCCGCTTCACATCGATCAGGGACATCATCAATTACTTTGCAGCGGTTTCTTCGCCCGTGACCGGCGAAAAATCCGGCCGGAGAGCGGCTATGCGTTCGAAGAGTGGCGTCTGAAGGTGGGCGGGAACGGGTTCGGCGCCGGTGATGTATTTGACGAGGTCGTTGTCTTCCTCGGCCATGATGCGCTCGAGCTCGTCCAGATCTTCGTCAGAAAGCTCGGCGATGTGGGCCTCGCAGAACTGGCCGAGCATCAAATCCATCTCGCGGATACCACGATGCCAGCAGCGGAACAGGATGCGCCGGCGGCGCGGATCGAGGTCGGCACTGCTTCTCACCAGTCCTGTCATGTCGGGATCCTCTTCAATCTTGCGCCTCTATAGAGCAGCGACCGGCAAATGTCAGCTTGCCAAAGGGGCAATTTGCAATGCATTTTGCGGCCATCATGCGTCCCCAACTTCTCGATCCCCTGTTCGCCTCCGTGGCCTCGCTCAGCGGAGTGGGCCCCAAGCTCGCCCAGCTTCTCGCCACGCTGCTCGGGCGCGAGGATGCCGAGGATGCGCGGGTCGTCGATCTGCTCTTCCTGGCACCCCACAGGCTGATCGACCGGCGGCATCAGCCGGGCATCGCCTATGCGCAGCAAGGTTCGCTGGTGACGATCACCGGCCGCGTCGACCGCCATCTGCCGCCGCCCAAGGGCAAGAGCAACCTGCCCTATCGCGTGATGCTGCATGACGAGACGGGGGAACTGGCGCTCACCTTCTTCCGGGTCAAGGGCAACTGGCTGGAAAAGGCGCTGCCCATCGATGAGACCGTGATGGTCTCCGGCAAGGTCGACTGGTTCAACGGCCGCGCCTCGATGGTGCATCCCGATCTGATGGTGAAGGCGAGCGAGGCGGAGAACCTGCCGCTGGTCGAGCCGGTTTATCCGCTGACGGCGGGGCTCGGACCCAAGGTGCTGCGCAAGGCGGTGGAGGCTGCCGTCGAGCGCATGCCGGAGCTGCCGGAATGGGCGGATGCGCCGCTTGTGACGAAACAGGGTTTTGCGACGGTGCGCGAGAGCCTGCAAGCACTCCACAATCCGCGCGACGAGAAGGACATCGATCCGCAGGCACCGGCCCGTCGCAGGCTCGCTTATGACGAGTTTCTGGCAGGTCAGGTGTCTCTGGCGCTGGTGCGGCAGAAGCTTCGGCGGGTGCCGGGCGTGCCCGTCAAGCCGACGGGTGAGATCAGCGGGAAGATCCGCGCCACCCTGCCCTTCACGCCGACCAACAGCCAGCTGGCGGCGATCGACGATATCCTCAAGGATATGGCCTCCGACCAGCGCATGCTGCGGCTCATCCAGGGCGATGTCGGCGCCGGCAAGACGCTGGTGGCGCTGTTTGCGATGGCCGCTGCCGTCGAGGCCGGCGGACAGGCGGTGCTGATGGCGCCGACGGAAATCCTGGCGCGGCAGCATCATGCCACGCTTGCCAAGCTCGGTGCACCAGCGGGCCTCAAGATCGAGGTACTGACCGGCCGCACCAAAGGCAAGGAGCGCGAGGCGATCCTTGAGCGGATTGCGTCTGGCGAAGCGCAGATCGTCATCGGCACGCATGCCCTCTTCCAGGATGCCGTCAACTACAGGAACCTGACGCTCGCCGTGGTCGACGAGCAGCATCGCTTCGGCGTGCACCAACGTCTGCGGCTCACCTCCAAAGGCATTTCCCCGCATATGCTGGTCATGACGGCAACGCCGATCCCGCGCACGCTGGTGCTGGCCGCCTTCGGCGACATGGATGTCTCCAAACTCACCGAGAAGCCGGCGGGCCGCAAGCCGATCCAGACGGTGACGGTGCCGACGGAACGCGTGCCCGATGTCATCGAGCGCCTGAGGGCTGCGATTGCAGAAGGCAAGAAGACCTACTGGATCTGCCCGCTCGTCGAGGAGACGGAAGAAAGCGAGTTGATGTCGGCCGAGGAGCGGCAGTCGGTGCTGGCGCAGTTCATCAAGGCGCCGATCGGGCTGGTGCATGGGCGGATGAGCGGGCCGGAGAAGGATGCCGCCATGCTTGCCTTCAAGAATGGCGAGACGCGGCTGCTGGTTGCCACCACCGTGGTCGAGGTCGGCGTCGATGTACCCGACGCGACGATCATGGTGATCGAACATGCCGAACGCTTCGGCCTTGCCCAGCTGCACCAGCTGCGCGGTCGCGTCGGTCGTGGCGACGAGGCGTCAAGCTGCATCCTGCTCTACAAGGGTCCGCTGGGCGAGACCGGCAAGGCGCGGCTGTCGATCCTGCGCGATTCGGAAGACGGCTTCCTGATCGCCGAGGAGGATCTGAAGCTTCGGGGTGAAGGCGAGCTTCTCGGGACACGGCAGTCGGGCACGCCGGGCTTCAAGATCGCCAGCCTGGAGCATCACGGCGACCTCTTGGAGATCGCCCGCAAGGATGCGGCCTATCTGCTGGAGCGGGATCCGGAGCTGACGTCTGCGCGTGGCGAGGCGGTGAGGACGCTTCTCTATCTCCATCGCCGCGACGAGGCGATCCGCTTCCTGCATGCGGGGTGACGCCCGATCGGCTCAGTAGCGGCCGGCGCGCTTGGGCGGCTCGGCAGCCTCTTCATCCGGGAGGTTCGCGAAGGCAGCCATGGCGTCTGCCGCTGTCGGCTTGTAGTCCGGCGTAACGAGACCCGCTGAAATCAGCAGCTTCACACCCTCCTCCGGCGTCATGTCGAGCAGCATCAGTTTGCTGCGCGGCACGAACATCAGGAAGCCTGCGGTCGGCACGGGCGTCGGCGCCAGGAAGACGGCGACCATTTCCTCGCCACTCTCGTTGAGCTTTGCGGCAATCTCGCCCTTGGCATCGGTGGAAACGAAGACCAGCGCCCAGGTGCCGGCGCGCGGGAATTCGATGAGGCCGACTTTCTTGAACGAGTTGCCCTGCTCCTTCAGCACCGTCTCGAAGATCTGCTTGGTGCTCTTGTAGACGGTGCGCACCAGCGGCATCCGGTTCAGGATGTTTTCGCTGTAGGAGACGATCGAGCGACCGATCAGATTGCGCCCGAGGAAGCCGACCAGCGTGATGAAGACCACGGCGATCAGCAGGCCGGTGCCGGGGACGGCAAACTTCAGATAGGCTTCCGGATTGTAGCGGTCCGGCAGATAGGGCTTCACCCAGCTGTCTGCCCAATGGATGAAGGTCCAGGTCAGGTAGATGGTTATCGCCATGGGCGCGCAGATGATCAGGCCGGTCAGGAAGTTGTTCCTGAGCCGGGTCGCCAGCGAAATTCTGTCTGAACCTTCGGTCATGCCCACCGTCATTGTGCAGCGCCGTAACGCAGCGGACAATGCCGGAGGGTGACAGATGGCGCAAGAGCTAGAATTGGGGCGGCGGGATCCACCCGCCGATCCTCACTCGACCGTGACGGACTTCGCGAGGTTGCGCGGCTGATCGACGTCTGTGCCCATGAAGACGGCCGTGTGATAGGCGAGCAGCTGGATGGGGATCGAATAGATCATCGGCGAGACGATCTCAGCGACGACCGGCAGCACGATGGTCGCCATGGTCTCGAGCTTCGAGGCGGCGGCACCCTTCTCGTCGGTGATGAAGATGATTCGTCCGCCGCGGGCTGCGACTTCCTGCATGTTCGACACGGTCTTCTCGAAGAATCGGTCGAAGGGCGCAATGACGATCACGGGCATGTTCTCGTCGATCAGGGCGATCGGGCCATGCTTCAGCTCGCCGGCGGCATAACCTTCCGCGTGGATATAGGAGATTTCCTTGAGCTTCAGCGCGCCTTCAAGCGCCAGCGGGTAGCTGGTGCCACGGCCGAGATAGAGCACGTCCTTGAACTTGGAGAGATCGCGCGATAGCGCCTCGATCTGCGGCTGCACCGCGTTCAGCACCTGGCTCATGATGCGTGGCATTTCAGCCAGGCTCTTCACCAGCTGCTTTTCTTCCACTTCCGAGATGGTGGCGCGCGCACGTCCGGCGGCGAGCGCCAGGGAGGCGAGGACTGCGAGCTGGCAGGTGAAGGCCTTGGTCGAGGCGACTCCGATTTCCGGGCCGGCAAGGATCGGGAAGACCGCGTCCGATTCGCGGGCGATGGTCGATTCCTTAACGTTGACGACGGCGCCGATCTTCAGACCATTGTCGCGGCAGTAGCGCAGCGACGCCAGCGTGTCGGCTGTTTCGCCTGATTGCGAGATGAAGAGGGCAGCCTGATCCTTCGACAGCGGCATTTCGCGGTAGCGGAATTCCGAGGCGACATCAATCTCGACCGGCAGGCGGGCATAACGCTCGAACCAGTATTTGCCGACCATGCCGGCGAGATAGGCCGTGCCGCAGGCGGAGATGGCAAGACCGCGCAGGTTGGCGAAATCGATCTCGGCCGCCATGTCGCGCACGTTGTGTTCGGCGAAGTCGACATAGTGCGACAGCGCGTGGGAGATCACTTCCGGCTGCTCGTAGATCTCCTTTTCCATGAAGTGGCGATGATTGCCCTTGTCGATCATGTAGGCGGAAGCCGAGGAGATCTGCACCGGGCGGTCGACCGGGTTGCCGTCGAGGTCGAAGATATGAGCGCCCTGCTTGCCGATGACCGCCCAGTCGCCGTCATGCAGATAGGCGATGCGGTTGGTGAAGGGCGAGAGCGCGATGGCATCTGACCCTAAGAACATCTCGCCATCGCCGAAGCCGATCGCAAGCGGCGGGCCGGAGCGGGCCGCCATGATCGTCGAGGGGTCGTCATTAAAGATGACAGCGAGCGCATAGGCGCCGGTCACATGGCGCAGCATCTCGTGCATGGCCTCGCGGCGGCCAAGGCCCTGGCGGCGATACTTGGCGAGCAGCTGGGCGACGACTTCCGTGTCGGTCTGGGTGGTGAATGTCGCCCCCTCGGCGGCGAGCTCTTCCTTGATCTCGGCGAAGTTCTCGATGATGCCGTTGTGGACGACCGCCACGCCATCGACGAAATGCGGATGGGCGTTGGTTTCGTTTGGCACGCCATGGGTTGCCCAGCGGGTGTGCGCAATGCCGATAGTGCCGGGCAGCGGCTCGCCGGCGAGCTTGGTCTCGAGATTGAAGAGCTTGCCTTCGGCGCGGCGGCGATCGAGCTTGCCATCATTGATGGTGGCGACCCCGGCCGAATCGTAGCCACGGTATTCCAGCCGCTTCAAGGCGTCGACCAGACGCTCCGCCACGGGCTTGTTACCGACGATGCCGACGATGCCGCACATGCACTTCTCCGTATCTTGTTCATCTCACGCGCACTGTTCCTAGCGGTTCCACGCCAAGAGGCAATCATGCGCCAGGTCAAATTGCGTTTCGTCTCGTAATGCAACGCAGCATAACAAGCGGTGAAGTTCGGTTTTGCGCGGTTACTTGCCGGCCTTCTTGGCCGCCTTGATCGCGAGGTTCCGCTCGCGGATGACGGCGGCGCGTCCCGGCTTCATCTCCTGGCGGGCGCGGCCAAAGGCGAGCGCATCGGCGGGAACGTCTTCGGTGATGACGCTGCCGGAGGCAATCAAGGCGCCGTCTCCGATCGTGACCGGGGCAACGAGGGACGAGTTGGAGCCGATGAAGGCCCCTGCCCCGATCTTCGTCTCGTGCTTGTTCACGCCGTCATAATTGCAGGTGATGGTGCCGGCGCCGATGTTCGTGTCCGCGCCGACGACAGCATCGCCGATATAGGTCAGGTGGTTGACCTTGGCGCCCTTGCCGATCTCGGCCTTCTTCACTTCGCAGAAATTGCCGACCTTGGAACCTTCCGCGAGGTTGGCACCGGGGCGCAGGCGGGCAAAGGGCCCAACTATTGCGCCGGCCGCGACATGGGCGCCTTCGAGATGCGAGAAGGCATGGACGACCGCGCCGCCCTCGACGGTGACGCCCGGACCGAAGACGACATTGGGTTCGATGAACGCATCTTGGCCAATGACCGTGTCATGACTCAAGAACACCGTCTCCGGCGCGATCATCGTCACACCCGACACCATCAGTTCGTGGCGGCGGCGCTCCTGCCAGAGGCGTTCGATGACGGCGAGTTCGGCGCGGTTGTTGCAGCCGGTCAGCTCGCTCTCGGGCGCATCGACTGCGACTGCCTTGCCGCCGAGTGATCGGGCGATCTCGACGAGATCGGTGAGGTAATATTCGCCCTTGGCGTTCTGGTTGCCGATGCGCGACAGAAGATCGAGCGCCTTCTTGCCGTCGATTGCCATCAGGCCGCTGTTGCACCAGGTGACGGCGCGCTCGGCTTCGGTCGCATCCTTCTCCTCGCGTATGGCGATCAGTTCGCCATTCTCGACGAGCAGGCGGCCATAACCCGTGGGGTTTTGCGTATGAAAACCGATGACAGCGACATCCGCGCCGCCGGCTAGCGCTTCGCGTGCCGCTTTCAGCGGGGCTGCGGTGATCAGCGGTACATCGCCATAGGCGACGAGGATTTCGTCATAGCCGCGGCTGATGGCGTCTTTCGCCATCAGGACCGCGTGGCCAGTGCCGAGGCGTTCGGTCTGCAGCACGCTTTCGACGGCGAGGCCCTCGATGCTGGCGGCCCTCTCCACCTTTTCGGCATCGCGGCCCAGAACCAGCGCGACATCCGACACGCCGGACGCAGCGATCGACGCCATCACGTGGGCGATCATGGGGCGGCCGCCGACCGGATGCAGCACCTTGGACATCGACGACTTCATCCGGGTGCTGTCGCCGGCAGCAAGGACGATGGCAAGGCAGGTGCGGGTCATGGTGGCTCCAAAGGATGACGATGGCGCTCCTGACTAATGCCAGCCGGCGCCAGCCGCAAGGGTGTCGCGCCGTCAGGTTCTCTTGTTGGAGCTGTCGACGGCCTTCAGAGCGGCTGCGCGTCCCTGTTCGATCGCCTTTTCCGTGGCGCGACGGGCGCCATCCGGGTCGCGTTTCTCGATTGCCTCGACGATTGCGAGGTGAAGCTCGGTAATGGCTTCGCCGCGACCGGCCAGCTGCGGGTCGAACGCCATGGTGAAGGCGCCGTCGAGCGAGGCCTTGATGAAGCCGATCATGCTTTCGAGAAACGGATTGCCACCGACGATCGTGAGAAGCACGTGGAAGCGCAGGTCCGCCTCCACCTGGCTTGGCCAATCGAGATCGTTCGAGCCGAGCAGGTTGGCGTAGCCTCTCAACTGCTCGCAATCCTCTGCCGTCGCCCGCATGGCCGCAAAGGCTGCAGAAGCCGGCTCCAGGACCAGACGGACATCATAGAGATGGTCGATGAATTCCCGGGTGACGCCCGTGCGGAAATGCCAGCGCAGCACGTCTTCGTCGATCAGGTTCCAATGACAGCGGTCGGTGACGCGCGTGCCGACACGTGATTTGGCGATCACCAGACCCTTGGCAGCCAGGGTCTTCATCGCTTCGCGCAGGACGGAGCGGGAGACGCCGTATTGGGCTTCGAGCTCGGTGTCGCCGGGCAAGGGCTCGCCGATCCCGAATCGGCCGCCGACAATCGAAAGGCCGAGTTGCTCGACCACCTTGGCATGGCTCGTACGAAGATTGGAAACGACTTTCAGTTCCCCAACTTCTTCCCTGCGCATGCCGCCTCTCACTACCGACTGTACTGCTCGGTTAATTATACGAAAGGCTAAAATTGGTGAAGTCGTTATCTCTCGAACTTCGTATTTTTACACCGCCTCAACAAGAAAGGGCGCGAAAACGCGCCCTTTCCCTTTTCCGATCGTCTGCCGATTACTGCGGCAGCTTGTCGTCTACGCCTTCGATGTAGAAGTTCATGCCGAGGATGGTGCCGTCATCAGCCGACTCGCCTTCCTTCAGCCAGGCAGAGCCGTCCTGCTTGTTGATCGGGCCGGTGAAGGGCTTCAGTTCGCCGGACTTGATCTTGGCTTCGGTGTCCATGGCCATGGCCTTCACGTCGTCAGGCATGTTGGTATAGGGCGCCATGGAGAGGATGCCGTCCTTCAGGCCGTCGAAGGTCTGGACCGAGGTCCAGGTGCCGTCGAGAACAGCCTGGGTGCGCTTGATGTAGTAAGGTGCCCAGGTGTCGACGATCGAGCTCAGCTGTGCCGTCGGGCCGGCTGCAATCATGTCGGAAGCCTGGCCGAAGGCCTTCATGCCACGCTCTTCGGCAACCTGCATTGGCGCGGTCGTGTCGGTGTGCTGGGTCAGGATGTCGACGCCCTGGTCGAACAGAGCCTTGGCGGCGTCGGCTTCCTTGCCCGGGTCGAACCAGGTGTTGACCCAGATGACCTTCAGCTTGAAGTCCGGATTGACGGTGCGGGCACCGTGCAGGAAGGCGTTGATACCGGCGACGACTTCCGGGATCGGGAAGGAGGCGATGTAGCCGGCGACGCCGGTCTTCGACATCTTGCCGGCGATCTGACCGTTGATGAAGCGGCCTTCATAAAAGCGCGAGTTGTAGGTGGCGACGTTGGCGGCGGTCTTGTAGCCGGTCGCGTGCTCGAACTTCACGTCCGGGAACTTTTCGGCGACCTTCAGGGTCGCATCCATGAAGCCGAAGGAGGTCGTGAAGACGATCGCGCAGCCGGAACGGGCCATGCGCTCGATGGCGCGCTCGGCATCCGGGCCTTCCGGAACGTTTTCGAGGTAAGGCGTTTCGATCTTGTCACCGAAATGTTCCTGCAGCTGCTGGCGGCCGATGTCGTGGGCCTGCGTCCAGCCACCGTCGGTCTTGGAGCCGACATGGACGAAGCAGACCTTCGTCTTGTCCTGGGCGGCGGCGGGTGCCGCGACGCCGACGATGGCGGCTGCCGAGGCGGCAAGCGCGAGGAGGAAGTTCTTCATGGATTACCCCTGTCTGGTTAGGTTGAAGCTCTTGTTTTGATTATCTATCCGGCACGAACGGCTTGCCGAGGCAGGCCGGCGTGTTGATCAGCGTCGTGCGGCGATTATGCGAGATGATGATCAGGACGACAATGGTCGCCGCATAGGGAAGCGCGGACAGAAACTGGGACGGCAGGCCGATGCCAAGTGCCTGGGCATGCAGCTGGCCGATGGTGACGGCGCCGAAGAGATAACCGCCGGCGAGAACCCGCCACGGCCGCCAGGCCGCAAAGACAACCAGCGCCAGCGCGATCCAGCCGCGGCCGGCGGACATGTTTTCCACCCATTGCGGCGTGTAGACGAGCGACAGCTGCGCCCCGGCGAGACCGGCACAGGCGCCGCCGAACATCACGGCGAGATAACGGGTGCGGATGACCGGGAGGCCGAGCGTATGCGCCGAACCATGGCTGTCGCCGATCGCGCGCAGCTTCAGGCCCGAGCGGCTCTTGAAGAGATACCAGTTGACCCCGATGACGAGGGCAATCGACAGGTAGAAGAAGATGTCCTGGGCAAAGAGGATGGTTCCGAGGACCGGGATGTCCGACAGGAGCGGAATGACGATTGGCTGCATCTTGACGCCCGGGACGCCCACGACGCTCTCGCCGACCATGCCGGAAACGCCAAGGCCGAGAATGGTCAAAGCGAGGCCGGTCGCCACTTGATTGGCCACCAGTGTCAGCGTCAGGAAGCCGAATAGCAGCGAGAAGAGCGCGCCAGTCGCGATGCCGGCGAGAACGCCGAGATAGGGCGAACCGGTCATGTTGGTCGCGATGAAGGCACAGACCGCGCCGATGATCATCATGCCTTCGACGCCGAGGTTCAGTACGCCAGACCGTTCGGCGACCAGTTCGCCCATGGCCGCGATCACCAGAGGCGTGGATGCCGTGATGATGGTCAGAAGGATGGCTTCAAACATCGTTACGCACCCTTCGTCGCGGCATTACGGGCGCGGTCAAACACCACGCGCACCTTGTAGAGAATGAGCGTGTCGCAGGAGAGCACGAAGAAGAGCAGCAGGCCCTGGAAGACGCGGGTCACCTTGTCGGAGACGCCGATCGACAATTGCGCACCCTCGCCGCCCAGATAGGTCAGCGCCAGCACGAAACCGGATGCGATGATGCCCAGCGGATTGAGGCGGCCCAGGAAAGCAACGATGATGGCGGTGAAGCCATAGCCCGGCGAGATCGTCGGCTGCAAATGGCCGATGGAGCCGGAGACTTCAGAAATACCGGCAAGGCCTGCAAGCGCGCCGGAAAACATCATCGAGAACCAGACCATCTTGCGGGACGAGAAGCCGGCAAAGCGCCCTGCCCGCTCCGACTGGCCGAGAACGACGACCTGGAAGCCCTTCAGCGTGTAGCGCATCATGAACCAGACCGCGACAGCTGCGATCAGGGCGAAGACGATGCCGAGATGGGCGCGGCCCGACGACAGGATTTCCGGCAGCACGGCTTCTGACACGAAGGAGCGCGACTGCGGAAAATTATAGCCGGCCGGGTCCTTCCAGATGCCACGCGTCAGCCAATCGAGAAGCAGCTGCGCGATATAGACCAGCATCAGGCTGGTCAGGATCTCGTTTGTGTTGAAACGCGTCTTCAACAGAGCCGGGATTGCCGCATAGGCCGCACCACCGACCGCGCCCATGACCAGCATCAGTGGAAGAAGCAGCGGTGAAGTCCATTCGTAAAAGGTGATCGGCAAGATCGAGCCGACAATGGCGCCGACGATGAACTGGCCCTCGGCACCGATGTTCCAATTGTTCGAGCGATAACAGACCGAAAGGCCGACGCCGATCAGGATCAGGGGTGCCGCCTTGACCGCCAATTCATGCAGCGACCAGACCTCGAGCAGCGGTTCGATGAAGAAGCTGTAAAGCGCCGAGACCGGGTCCTTGCCGAGCAGCGCGAACATGATGCCGCCGAAGAAGACGGTCAGCGCCAGCGCGAGCAAAGGCGAGACGATGGCAAACAGGCTCGACTGACGGGAACGGCGTTCGAGTTCAATGCGCATGGGCTGCCTCCGGGGCAGTCTGAAGACCATGAACGCCGCCCATCAGGATGCCGATGCGTTCGCGGGTCATGGTCGAGGCGGGATAGGCGTCGGACAGCTTGCCTTCCGAGATGGCGGCAATCGAGGTGGCGACTTCAAAAATTTCGTCGAGGTCCTGGCTGATGACGACGACCGCAGAGCCGGCCTTGGCGAGATCGACGAGCGCCTGGCGGATACGGCTCGCAGCGCCCGCATCGACGCCCCAGGTCGGCTGGTTGACGACGAGCACCGAGGGCTGGCGGTCGAGTTCACGACCGACGATGAATTTCTGCAGATTGCCGCCCGAGAGCGAGCCGGCTGCCGGGTCTTCACCGCTCTTGCGCACGTCCATCATCTCGGAGATGCGGCGGGCGGCCTGTTGCACCAAGCCGTGACGGATGAGCCCGATCTTGCCACCGGAGAGGTAAGCGCTGCGATCAGACGCGTTGCGCGAGAGGAAGAGATTTTCGGAAAGGCTCATCGCGGGGATCGCGGCATGGCCGTGACGCTCCTCGGGCACGAAACCCGCGCCGAGCAGACGGCGCTCGTTGATCCCCAGGCGACCAACAGGTTTGCCACGCAGTTGGATGGCCTCCGGGGTCTGGACCGGGTATTCGCCGGAAAGGGCATCGAAGAGTTCGCTCTGGCCATTGCCGGCAACACCGGCAATCGCGAGGATCTCGCCCGCCTTGACCGTCATCGAGATATTCTTGAGCGGCATGGCGAAAGGTGTGCGCGGGCTGACCGACAGGTTGCTCACCTGGAGCTGCACCGCACCGTCCGACGGCGGCTCTGCCTTTTCGACACCCGCCACATCCGCACCGACCATCATGCGGGCGAGCGACGCCGGTGTTTCCTGGCGCGGATCGCAGGCGCCCGTGACCTTGCCATGGCGCAGCACGGTGGCGCGGTCACAGATGCGCTGCACTTCTTCCAGGCGGTGGCTGATATAGAGGACCGAGCGTCCCTCGGCCTTCAGTTTGAACAGGGTCTCGAACAGCTTGTCGGCTTCCTGCGGCGTCAGGACCGAGGTCGGTTCGTCTAGGATGATCAGCTTGGGATTCTGCAAAAGCGCGCGGACGATTTCGATCCGCTGGCGCTCACCCACCGAGAGATCGGCCACGTGCGCATTCGGATCGAGCGGCAGACCATAGGCAACGGAGAGCTCGGCCGCCTTCTTCGAGAGTTCGGAGATGGAGATCTTCTCGTCCAGCGACAGTGCTATGTTTTCTGCGACCGTCAGCGCCTCGAAAAGGGAAAAATGCTGAAAAACCATGCCGATGCCAAGGCGGCGTGCGGCAGCCGGATTGGGGATGACGCGTTCCTCACCTTCCCATCCGATGGTACCGGCGGACGGCGCCAGGATGCCGAACAACATCTTGACGAGGGTCGATTTGCCTGCGCCGTTTTCGCCGAGCAGCGCGTGGATCTCGCCGTGGCCAATGTCGAGATCGATGCCATCGCAGGCCTTGAAACTGCCGAACAGCTTCGTCAGGCCGCGCACGGTCAAAAGCGGCTTTTCGCCCTCGGGCGGTCGTTGCGGCACAGGTCCCCCTTGCACTCTCATGCGCGTCGGCCGGGTCTTGCGCCCGGTCCATCGCTCAATTCATAACCGGTTTGCGGCGGCGCACAATATATAGGCAAAAGTTTTTTTTGGTTTTGCCCAGCCATCACCCGTCGGATCAGCCTCGCCGTCCAAGGCTCGGGAAAAACTGCAACACGCCGCCGATCACATACAGATAGATGCCCGTCAGGATCATGCCCCAAACGACCCAGGGAGGCGACTGGAAATGCAGGAGGAGCGCATATCCGCCGAAGGCACACCAGAGAAGGAAGACGGCCATGTTCAGATTGCGGAGCCGTTTCACGCGCACGGGATGCAGGAAGAAGATCGGCAGGAAGGTCAGGACGACAGAGACGAGAACCGCGATCAGGGCCGTGGTGGCGCTCGCATCGATGACGAAGAGCGTGAAGATCAGCATGTTCCAGACGACGGGGAAACCGGAGAAAAAGTATTCATCCGTCTTCATGCCCATGTCGGCATAATAGATGGCGCTCGAGACGACGATCAATCCGGCGGCAACGAAGGACCAGGGCTCGCCGATCATGCCACTCTGATAGAGCGCGAAAGCGGGCAAAAGCACATAGGTGACATAGTCGATGATGTTATCGAGCGTATCGCCGGACCAGTTGGGCAGGACTTCCTTGACGCGGACCTTGCGGGCGATCGGGCCGTCGATGCCGTCGACCAGGAGGGCGAGCCCCAGCCACCAAAACATATCGACGAAGCGACGCTCGGCCGCGGCAACGACCCCAAGGAATGCCAGGAAGGATCCGGAAGCGGTCAGGATATGGACCGAGAAGGCGCGGATTTCCGCATAGGGCACCCGCTTGTAATTGAAGATCTTCATCCCTGCTCCAGTCGGCGGCATTTCGAAGGAAACGGTATCGGACGAAACGACGCGGTTTGCAACACAAGTGGCCGTCTTTGCCCGGATTTCGCCTGCGCTCTTTCCACTGGCTGCGCCATTTGGGCCCATGGATTTTGTGAGGATGGGGTTCTAGATATCATCGTGAAATCGCCAATCGGGAAGTTGACAATGAGCCACGAATTCGACATTGCCGTGATCGGTGCGGGACCGGCGGGGCAGATCGCCGCGATCGCGATGGCCCGCGGCGGCCGGCGTGTGGTGCTGGTTGGGCCGGAACCCGATGGCTCGGATCGCCGCACGACGGCACTGATGGATCAGTCGCTTGCGATGATGGAGCGGCTGGGCCTGTGGCAGGATCTGAAGGCACAGGCGGCACCGCTTGCCGTCATGCAGATCATCGACGGGACGAAGCGACTCCTGCGGGGGCCGACCGTAGCCTTCCGCAGCGCCGAGATCTCGCTTGATGCCTTTGGCTACAACATTCCCAACGCCGCTCTGGTTTCGGCCCTGGCCGCCGCCGTTGCTGCCGAGCCGCTGATCACCCGAAAGGCGGTCGCTGCGGAAACCATCCATATCGGTACGGATGCCGTCACCATTGGGTTCGACGGCGGCGAGGTCCTGACGGCAGCGTTTGCGATCGGTGCCGACGGTCGGCGGTCGAAGACACGGGACAGTGCGGGCGTCGGCGTCAAGACCTGGTCCTACCCGCAGACCGCGGTGGTGATGAACTTCGCGCACACCCTGCCGCACCAGAACATCTCGACGGAGTTCCACACCGAATCGGGCCCCTTCACCCAGGTTCCCCTGCCCGGCCTGCGTTCTAGCCTGGTCTGGGTGGTCACACCCCAGGAAGCGGAGCGCCTCACTTCGCTCTCGACCGAGCAGCTGTCCGGTGAGGTCGAAGCGCGCATGCAGTCGATGCTCGGCAAGGTGACGGTCGAAGACGGCGTCCAGGCCTGGCCGCTCTCCGGCATGACGGCACGGCAATATGGCAAAGGTCGCTCCGCCTTCATCGGCGAGGCCGGCCACGCCTTCCCGCCGATCGGTGCACAAGGGCTTAATCTCAGCCTGCGGGACATCGCAGCGCTGGAGGATATCCTCATCGATCGAGGCTCTACGCCCATTCCCGCGGACAGTGGCGATCGCTTCGACAGGAAGCGGCGTCTGGACATTGCAAGCCGCACAGCCAGCGTCGACCTGCTCAACCGCTCGCTTCTCTCAGGCCTGTTACCGGTCCAGATGCTCCGCGCGGCCGGCCTTCAGGTGCTCGCCAGCGTTCCACCCTTGCGCAACCTCGTGATGCAAGAGGGTGTCGCGCCGGGTCGCGGCCTGAGAAACCTGCCGTCACTTTTACGGGAAAAGGTCCGGCGGTAAGACGCCCTGGGTGATCGCAAAAAGCAGCGCCGAGACCGAGAATACCGAGATCACCGTCGTGATCAGGATCGTGGCCGAGGCCCGTTCCTGCCAGACGCCGTATTGCTGGCCGATGACAAAGACGTTGGTTGCCGTCGGCAGTGAAGCGAGCAGGATCGCGGTGTAGACCCACAGCGGATCGAAATTGCCGACGAGGCTCAGCACGACATAGACCAGGATCGGATGCAGCACGAGCTTGATCGGCACGATGTAGCCGATCTCGGCCGGGATGCGCTTCAAGGGGCGCAGAGCGAGCGTCACGCCCATGGCAAAGAGCGCGCAAGGCGCTGCAGCCTGTGCGAGATAGTCGATCAGGCGCTGCAGCGCGAGCGGCGGCTCGAAGGCGAGGGCTGCGGCGAGAAAGCCGACAAGTGTGGCGATGATGAAGGGATGCGTCAGGATCTTGCGCGCGACATCGAGCGCGAGCTGCGCTGGGGGTCTTTTGTCGCCGCCTGCGAAGGCCATCAGCGCGGGTGCTGCGATGAAATGGGCAGCGTTTTCGAAGCAGAAGACGAGTGCAACCGGAACGGCCGCCTTTTCACCGAAGGCCAGTAGCGCAAGGCCGGGGCCCATGTAACCGATATTGCCATAGGCGCCGGCCAGCGCCTGGACGGTCGATTCGGCGATGTTGTTACCGCGAACATAGCGGCCGATGACAAAGACCAGCGCGAAGATCGTGTAGGTTGCCGCAAGGCAGGCGGCGATGAAGTCGATGCGCGTCAGCTGCTCGATCGGCGTGCGCGACACAAGCTTGAAAAAGAGTGCCGGCAGCGAGACGTAGATGACGAAGAAGTTGAGCCAGCCGAGCGCCTGCGCGGAGTGGTCACCCAGACGGCCCGAGATGTAGCCGATCAGGATCAGGCCGAAGAACGGCAATACCAGCGCAACGATATCCGCCACGTCTTGTCTCCTCCTGGACGCGAAACTGCGTCCTGATCGGGCTTAGCCGATTTGGGAGAGGATTGGAAAGGTCTGCTGGAACCAGATTGCCATGTCGGAGACATAACCGAAGATGAAAGCAAGGCCTGTCAGCACGAGGAGGCCCCCCATGGCCTTCTCCACCAGGCCAAGATGGCGGCGGAAGCGGGTGAGGAAGCGCATGAAGGCGCCGGAGAAGCCCGCGGCGATCCAGAAGGGCACGGCAAGGCCGAGCGAATAGATGGCGAGCAGAAGCGCGCCGTCCCCCACCGTCTCCTTCGATGCCGCCACGCCAAGGATGGCCCCGAGAACTGGGCCGATGCACGGCGTCCAGCCAAAGGCAAAGGCAAGCCCCATGACATAGGCGCCGGACAGGGTTGCGGGCTTTCCGCCGCCTGCAAATCGGTATTCGGACGAGAGAAAGCCGAGGCGGAAGAGGCCGAGGAAATTCAGGCCCATGATGATGATGATCACGCCACCGATCTTGGACAGAAGATCCATGTGCTGGCGCAGCAAGCCGCCAATCGTCGACGCACCGGCGCCGAGTGACACGAAGACGGTGGCGAACCCAAGGGTGAACACCAGCGAGGTCAAGAGCACCGTGCGCCGGGCCGCCGCATTTTCAGCCTGTTCGCCCGCGCGGAACTGGTCGACGGAAATGCCGGCCATGTAACAGAGATAGGGCGGTACCAGCGGCAGGACGCAGGGAGACAGAAACGACAGGGCTCCGGCCAGAAGCGCGCTGAAGAAGGAAATATCGGCAATCGACACGGTGAACTCCGGAACCCGAACGGGCCCTACCTAATGCCCCGATACCCTGCTTGCCAATCACCATTGCGTAGGCTGCGACAACAGGGCTGCATTTTGGTGACGAAACTGCATTTTTGCGGTTGACCGGCCGGGGTCACCTGCATATGTTCCGCGCACCTCTTGAGGCGGCGCAAAAACCGCACGGGAGAGCGTAGCTCAGCCGGTAGAGCAACTGACTTTTAATCAGTAGGTCCAGGGTTCGAATCCCTGCGCTCTCACCACTCTCCCTCCTCCCAGTCTGTGGCCCGATTCCTCTTCCTGTGTCATTCCGGCACGGTTGCCATGCTGCTGTTCAATCCCTGTTTGGCAAGATTGTGCTGCGCAGAACGTCTTTCGCAACCGCCTCCGCTCCTCCCGGTTGGGCTTGATGCCGGGCGCCTTTGCCCGGTGTTTCAGAGGAGGAGTATCCATGTATAAAACTCTGGGAATGGCGGTGCTGTCAGGCGCTCTGGCGATATCCGTGTCCCTGCCCGCTGCGGCGGAGGGAATCAGCATCGGTGGATCGCGGGGCATCTCCGTTGATGTCGATACGTCCGACGGTGTCGGAGTCGGCGCCTCGGTCGGCGGGCGGAGTGGCGTCAATGCGAAAGCCAGCGTCGGCGGAAGCCGCGACGTCGCCGATGTCGACGCCTCCGTCGGAGGTGGGCGGGGCGTGAACGCTTCGGCCAATGTCGGCGGACGGGGCGGCCTCTCTGCGGATGTCGATGCAAGTGTGGGCGGCGAAGGCGGCCTGAATGCGTCCGTCGGGGCGGAGCTCGGCGGCAGTCGCACCGGGATCGACATCGATGCCGGGATCGGACGAAAACCCGGTGGAGACGGCGGCGATGGTTCCGGACCGGACGGCTCCGGCCCCGGAGGCCTGACCGCACCGCAGCGCCAGGCTCTGCGGGACATGTCGCCGGGGGAGCGCCAGCGGCTCTTGAAGCGCTGCAGCAGTGTGACCTCGTCCGCCTATGATCCGGCGCTCGTCGAACTCTGCCGCCTGCTGCGGCTCAGTGCCTCGCGTTGAGGGTGGGCTTGTGTCTGGCCCGGGCATCCGGGCCAGACCGACCTTTGCTGTCCGGGCGCCGATGGCTGCCTCGTAGAAAACGCGAGATCGCTCACATTCTAACGATTGGTTTAGCCGATCTCACAGGAGCGCTGTTCTATTCTGACGCATGCTCAAGGCTAGGGGTAGCTCATGCGCGTGATGGTCATTCTCATGATCGCAACAGTGTTCAGCATTCTGGCGATCAAATATTCCGACAATTCGCTCGGCACACAGCGGCTGACGGCCTCGCCGGCTGAAGTGGCAACCGGCTGAGCGGAATCACCGCCTGATTTGTTGCTGAACGGCAACAGGAACCTGCCAAGATGCCTTGCGGCGCAGTGCCAGCGGCGACCGCGGAACCGCTTCTGCCACAATCTCGTTGAAGGTCGTCAAGCAGGAGCAAAAGCAATGCGATACATCTTCATCCTGCTGGTCGCCTCGGTGCTCAGCATTCTCGCTTTCAAATATTCCAACAACTCGTTGGGTGGCGGAGAACTCATGGCCTCGCCCATGGATGTGACGGAAGCGCAGTGAGCGCTCGTATCCGTTCGGTCCGCTGAGCTGGCCTCAGGCCATCAATCCGTCGAGCCATTGCGAAGACAGGCGCTGTTCGAGTTCGGCCGCGAGATCATCGAGCGCCTCATCTACCATCGCGCGGTAGCTGCGCCCTCCCCCTTCGATCCCGAAATCAGCCAGCAGACGTTGGCGATAGAGGTCGCTCGAAAACAGCCCGTGCAGATAGGTGCCGATCACCTTGCCGTCGGCCGAGCCGGCGCCGTCCCTGCGGCCATCGATGGAGATGGGCGCGCGGAGCGTATCGGGACCTTCGGTGACGCCGAGATGGATCTCATAGCCTGACAGCGGCACGTCGTGTTCCAGCGAATGGGCCTTGCTGTTCCTCACCGTCTTTTCCGCAGCCATCACCGTCTCGACATCAAGCAGGCCAAGACCGTCCACCGTACGCGGGCGTCCTTCCAGTCCGAGCGGATCGGCGACGCTGCGACCCAGCATCTGGTAGCCGCCGCAAATGCCGATCACGCGCCCGCCGCGGCGGACATGCATGCCAAGATCGCGGTCCCAGCCATGGGAGCGGAACTCCTCCAGATCGGCGATGGTGGACTTCGATCCCGGTAGGACCACCAGACCGGCGTCGGCAGGCAGCCGTTCACCGGCGCGGACATAGACCAGATCGACGTCCGGCTCGGCGGCCAGCGGGTCGAGGTCATCGAAATTGGCGATGCGGGACAGGACCGGAACGGCGACCTTGAGCGCGCCGCCATTGCCTTTGACCAGCCGTTCCAGAACAACCGAATCTTCTGCCGGCAGTCGTCCGGCCGCCTTCAGCCAGGGAACGACGCCGAAACAGGGCCAGCCGGTAAAGGCTCCGATTGCAGAAATCCCCTCGTCAAACAGGGTGACGTCGCCGCGGAACTTGTTGATGATATAGCCCGATATCTGCGCCCGGTCCTCGTCCGGCAGGATCGTGTGCGTACCGACCAACGAGGCGATGACCCCTCCCCGGTCGATGTCGCCGACGAGAACCACCGGCACATTGGCTCGTGTGGCAAAGCCCATATTGGCGATGTCCCCGGCGCGCAGATTGATTTCAGCCGGCGAGCCCGCGCCTTCGACGATCACGAGGTCTGCGCCTTCGCTGACCCTTGCGAAGCTGTCGAGGACCGCGCCGAGCAGTTGCGGCTTCAAGCGTTGATAGTCGCGGCCCTTGGCCTGACCGAAGACCTTGCCCTGCACGATGATCTGGCTGCCGGTTTCGCTTTGAGGCTTCAGCAGCACCGGGTTCATGTGCACGGATGAGGGCGTGCGGGCGGCGAGCGCCTGCAGCCACTGGGCGCGGCCGATCTCCCCGCCATCATCGGAAACGGCGGCATTGTTCGACATGTTCTGCGGCTTGAACGGCGCGACCTTCAGCCCGCGATTGGAGGCCAGTCGGCAGAGCCCCGCGACCAATATCGTCTTTCCGACATCCGACCCTGTTCCCTGCAACATGATCGTTCTTGCCATCGCATTCTGTCCTGTTTCCGCCCCGCCGGAGATCGCCGGTTTTTCATGCTTTTGCCGCGATTTTGCCTTGGACATTACCGCGAATGCGACACTGCGGCAGCCTGTCGCAGATGTTTTAGTCAGACTTTGTCATTTGCGACGCGCCATGACGGTTTGCGCTCTGGCGCGGCGTTCGTGAAATGATTATCTGCCGCTCGAAATCAGCGCCCGAAGAGGCGTGACACCTTAGGAAACACCCATGCTCTACATCCTGCAGAACCGCAATAGTCTCGCCATCGCCTGGAATGGTCGTGCGCCGCAGCACCGCACCGTCGCGCGCTGGGAAGCGCGTGTGCCGTTCTCGTTTAAGAAGCGCTGATCCGGGGACTTCCCGCCGCGACCACGGCAGCCTTCGACACGCTGTTTCGTGTGCCAAAAATACAAACGCCCCGGTACGCGATACTCGATCCGGGGCGCAACCGACAGTAACGCGCCGGCCCCTCCATCTATCGCTCTAGATGTTACCGGACCGTTAGCAGCCATCCTTCCTAAGCTTTTTTTCAATTTTTTTTGTGCCTGCGTGAAAGCAGGCGCCCTCTCGTCATATTGACGCAGCTGAGATACCCTAAGTCTCAGGTGAGAGGGCGAGTTTTCGAAGCTTCTGCTCCGTCGTGAGCAACTGCCCGTCTCTTGAGCGGGTTGACCTCGCCAGACATCGAAAATGCGGCAAATTCAGTCGCAACAACAGCTTGGTTCCGGGCACGACATGCCCACCGGCCGCGGCGAGAGGTTGATTTTCAAAACCAAAGACGTAGGCTTAAGGACGTAACATGCGGTCGACAGGCGCTCAGCCTCTTACGACAAGGCCCGGTTGCAAGGATGCGGGTCGGCGTGACGCGCCCCGACCGACATCCGAAGCCAGTGCAAATTGGCAGAACGGTCCGCAGTAGCCGTTTCTGCCCGTCCCGATGAACGCTGCAAGATAAGACTGGGAGGTCTTACTCCATGAAGAAGCTGATCGCTTCCACCATTCTCGCCGCGGGTCTCTACGCAGTTGCGGGCTCTGCCCAGGCTGCCGAGTGCGGCGATGTTTCCATCGCAGAAATGAACTGGGCCTCGGCCGGCGTCGCCGCTTACGTCGACAAGATCATTCTGGAAAACGGCTATGGCTGCAATGTGACCGTCGTGACCGGCGACACCATGCCGACCTTCGCCTCCATGAACGAAAAAGGACAGCCGGACATGGCGCCGGAGTTCTGGGTCAACGCCGTGCGCACCGCGCTCGACGAGGCCATCGCTGAAGGCCGCCTGATCCAGGCTGCACCGCTTTTGTCTGACGGCGGTGTCGAAGGCTGGTGGATCCCGAAGTTCCTGGCCGACGAACATCCGGAAATCAAGACGGTGCAGGATGCCCTGGCCCGCCCGGATCTCTTCCCGGCTCCGGAAGATCCGTCCAAGGGTGCCGTCACCAACTGCCCGTCCGGCTGGAACTGCCAGGTCTCGACCGCCAACCTCTATCGGGCCCTCGGCGCACAGGATAAGGGCTTCGAACTGGTTGACACCGGCTCGGCTGCCGGTCTCGACGGCTCGATCGCCAACGCGTTTGAAAACAAGAAGGGCTGGCTCGGCTACTACTGGGCTCCGACCGCTATCCTCGGCAAGTACGAGATGGTGAAGCTGTCCTTCGGCGTCGAGCACGACAAGGCGAGCTGGGATGCCTGCACCGCCGTTCCGGATTGCGCCGACCCGAAGGTCAATGCTTATCCGGTTTCCGACGTCTATACCGTCGTGACCAAGGGCTTCTCCGAAAAGGCCGGCGTTGCCATGGACTACGTAAAGACCCGCAAGTGGGACAACGCGACCGTCGGCAAGGTTCTCGCCTGGATGGAAGAAAACCAGGGCACCAACGAAGACGGCGCCAAGCACTTCCTCGAAACCTATCCGGAAATGTGGACCACTTGGGTCGCTCCTGAGGTCGCCGAGAAGGTCAAGGCAGCTCTCTGAGCCTTACTTGAGTTGACAATGCGGCGGGCTCAAAAGCCCGCCGCGCTTTCTGCGAAGCGGCATGCCGCATCACGCCATTGAACGACTCCCGACGTCGCAGACGGCATGAATTCCCTTCCGGAACTCGACTAGCCTCTCTTCTCGGGAACACGGCACCGCCGTCAGGGCTCACTGCAGCGTTGGAAACGCCAAACAAGCGGGGGTCGAAAAGGGGAAAGAGATGGCTTCTAGTCTATGCAATTATTTGCCGGAACTGCTCTGCAGGTTTCCGGAGATCGACGACTCAGTCATGCGCGGAGTGCGCAAAAGTGTCGACGACAGTTTCAAGGGCTTCGTCCGCGCCTATGGCAACGTGATCGACGCCGTCACCAATCCACTCCAGCTTTTTCTGAACTGGCTCGAAGCCCTGTTCGTCAATACCCCATGGTTCATTATCCTCGCGGCGATGGTGCTGATCGTCTATCTGACCAGCCGCAATATGCGGATCGTCGCCCTGACGATCATCGGCATGCTGTTCATCGGCTTTGTCGGCCTGTGGGAGGATACGATGGTGACCCTCGCCATTGTGACCGTCTCCACCTTGCTTGCGATCGCCATCGGTATCCCGATCGGCATTCTGATGGCCCGTTCGGATCGAGCGCAGTCGGTGGTCAACCCGATCCTCGACGTCATGCAGACGATGCCGAGCTTCGTCTACCTGATCCCCGTCGTCATGATCTTCGGCATTGGCAAGGTGCCGGGCGTCATCGCCGTCGTCATCTATGCCGTCCCGCCGATGATCCGCCTGACCAATCTCGGCATCCGGCTCGTCGACCGTGAAGTTCTGGAAGCGGCCGACGCCTTCGGCTCCTCTCCGCGCCAGAAGCTGTTCAACGTGCAGATCCCGCTCGCCCTGCCAACCGTCATGGCCGGCATCAACCAGACCATCATGATGTCGCTCGCCATGGTCGTCGTTGCCTCGATGATCGGTGTCGGTGGTCTCGGCAAGAATGTTCTCCAGGCTATCTCCAACCAGTTCTTGACCATTGGGTTCCTCAACGGCTTTGCATTGGTTGCCATTGCCATCATCTTCGACCGCGCCAGCCAGGCTTATGGCAAGCGCCTTCAGCGCCATACGGAGGTGGTCCATGGCTAGTCACGACATCGAGATCCGCAATCTTTACAAGATCTTCGGACCTGATGGGTCTGCCTTCATCGACCAGGTGAAGGCCGGCATGTCGAAGGCGGAACTGAACGAGACCCATGGCCACGTTCTGGGTCTGAAGGACATCAACATCCAGATGCCCGGTGGCGGCATCACCGTTGTCATGGGTCTTTCCGGCTCCGGCAAGTCCACGCTCATCCGGCATATCAACCGGCTGATCGAGCCGACTTCCGGCGAAGTGCTCTATGACGGCGTCGATGTCTGTCGGATGAACCCCACGGAGCTTCGCGAATTCCGTCGTCACAAGACAGCGATGGTCTTCCAGAAGTTCGCCCTGCTCCCGCACCGGACCGTGCTCGAAAACACCGTCTATGGTCTGGATATACAGGGAATCCCGCGCTCGAAGAGCGAGGACATCGGCCGTCGCTGGATCGATCGTGTTGGTCTCTCCGGCTTCGAAGGCCATTATCCGAACCAGCTTTCGGGCGGCATGCAGCAGCGTGTCGGGCTTGCCAGAGCACTCTCTAACGACGCCGACATCCTCCTGATGGACGAAGCTTATTCAGCACTCGACCCGCTGATCCGCGTCGACATGCAGACGGTTCTGCTGGATCTGCAGCAGGAGTTGAAGAAGACCGTGGTCTTCATCACCCACGACCTCGACGAAGCACTGCGTCTCGGCGACAAGATCGCGATCCTGAGGGATGGCGAAGTCATCCAGCAGGGCTCGGGTCAGGAGATCGTGCTGCAGCCGGCCGACGACTACATCTCGGCCTTCGTCAAGGAAGTGAACCGCGGCCGCGTCATCCGGCTGGATACGATCATGGGACCGGTTTCCGGTCAGAGCGAGGGTCTCTCGCTGCCGGGTGCCACGGTGCTCGAGGCCGCCGCACGCATCATGACCGACGCGCATCAGTCGAGCGTTCTCGTCACCGATGATGCTGGCGCTCCGATCGGTCGCGTCGACCTGCAGCAGATCATCGCGGCGATGGTCAAGCCCAAGTCGCATGAAGACACGCAGATGGCGGCGGCCTGACGGCGGCTGACTTGCGGTCCCTACTCCCATGCGGCCCCGCCCTCAGCGGGGCCGCTATCGTTTTGGTGATTGAAACCATATAAAGACTTCTTTATATGATCAGCATGACAATCAGAGGAACCTCCATGGCAAGTCCGTCCAATCCGCTTTCCGAACTTCTGGCCGAAAAAGGCGTGCTGCTCGCCGACGGCGCGACCGGGACTAATCTCTTCGCTCAGGGCCTTGAGGCCGGCGAGGCGCCGGAGCTCTGGAACGAGGCGCAGCCGGAAAAGATCGTCAAGCTGCACCAGGATTTCGTCGATGCCGGTGCCGACATCATCCTCACGAATTCCTTCGGTGGCACGCGCCATCGTCTGAAGCTGCACCATGCCGAGAACCGGGTTCATGAGCTGAACAAGAAGGCAGCCGAGATTGCCCGTTCGGTCGCCGACAAGGCGCCGCGCAAGGTGATCGTCGCCGGTTCCGTCGGCCCGACCGGCGAGTTGCTTATCCCGCTTGGCGCCCTCTCCTACGAGGATGCGGTCGCAGCCTTTGTCGAGCAGATGGAAGGCCTGAAGGCCGGTGGTGCCGACGTGGCCTGGATCGAAACCATGTCGTCGCCGGAGGAAATCCGTGCTGCGGCCGAAGCCGCCGTCAAGGTTGGCTTACCCTACACGTTCACCGGTTCGTTCGACACGGCCGGAAAGACGATGATGGGTCTGCATCCGAAGGACATTCACGGTGTGGCTGCGGACATTGGCTCAGGCCCGTTGGCCGTTGGTGCCAATTGCGGCGTGGGCGCCTCCGACATCCTGCAGAGCCTGCTCGACATGACGAGCGCCAATCCGGATGCCACGGTCATCGTCAAGGGCAATTGCGGCATTCCGGAATTCCGTGGCTCGGAGATCTTCTATTCCGGCACGCCGCCGCTGATGGCCGATTATGCCCGGCTCGCGCGCGACGCCGGCGCCAAGATCATCGGCGGCTGCTGCGGCACATCCTGTGGCCATCTGGCTGCGATGCGCCAGGCACTCGATGACTACACCCCGGGTCCGCGCCCGACGCTCGAGGTCATCGTTGAGCGGATCGGACCGCTGCGCAACAAGACCGCCGACGAGAGCGGCGCACAGGAAGGCGGCCGCCGCAGCCGTCGTCGCGGCAACTGAGGCAAGACCAATCCACTGAAATGAAAAAGGGCGCCGCAGGGCGCCCTTTCCGTTTCAGTGATTTGCTGTTGTATCAGCCGACAAAGGCGCGCTCGATGACGAATTCCGCCGGCTTGTTGTTGGCGCCTTCGGTCAGTCCTGCCTTTTCCAGCAGTTCCTTGGTGTCCTTCAGCATTGCCGTCGAACCGCAAATCATGCCGCGGTCGATCGCCGGGTCGAGCGGGGGGACGCCAAGGTCGGTGAACATCTTGCCGTTTGCGATCAGGTCCGTGATGCGGCCCTTGAAGGGGAAGTCTTCGCGGGTGACCGTCGCATAGTGCTTGAGCTTGTCGCCAACAAGTTCGGCGAGGAATTCGTGGTTCTTGATTTCCTCGACCAGATCGAAGCCGTATTTCAGTTCGGCGACGTCGCGGCAGGTATGGGTGAGGATAACTTCCTCGAACTTCTCATAGGTTTCCGGGTCACGGATCAGGCTCGCGAAGGGTGCGATGCCGGTGCCGGTCGAGAACATGTAGAGGCGCTTGCCCGGGGTCAGAGCATCCAGCACCAGCGTGCCGGTCGGCTTCTTGCGCATCAGCACCGTGTCACCCGGCTGGATGCGCTGCAGGTGCTGGGTCAGGGGGCCGTCCGGAACCTTGATCGAGAAGAATTCGAGCTCCTCGTCCCAGGAGGGGCTCGCGATCGAATAGGCGCGGTAGATCGGCTTACCCTCGACCATCAGACCGATCATCGCGAACTCGCCGGAGCGGAAGCGAAAGCCGGCGGGACGGGTCATGCGGAAGCGGAACAGGCGGTCGGTATAGTGCGTGACGCTCAGAACCGTTTCGGCATAGACGCCCTCGGGCACGATCAGTTCGGCGTTGTCGGTCTTCACAGGAGCATTCATAGGCTGTCGGTCCCATCGTTCAGTCGATTGGGACCAAGCCTATAATCCAGACCGTCCCATTCCACAATTCAGCCGGCATGCGCATTTCGCAGCCAAGATATCCGTTAAAGCGAAGGCGGCAACCTTGACCGAGGTCAATTCGCCGCCCTTCAATAGCGGTTTTTATATGTCTCAGGCGCCAGTGGAGCCGAGGCGACGCCAGCTGAAACCACCGACGGCTTGCGAATCTCGAGCCGTCGGCTGGTAGCGCTGGGCAACGCCCATGAGACAGTTTTCTGCAAGCCGCCGCTGGGCCACCGGGTTGGTTACGGCAAAGCTGTCGAAGCCGGTGCGCAGCATCAGCGGCACCTGGTCGATCAGCACGTCGCCGACGGCGCGCAGTTCGCCGGCATAGCCGAGGCGCTCGCGCAACAGCGTGGCATGGCTGAAGCCACGGCCATCATTGAAGGCCGGGAAAGCCACGGCGATCAACGCGATGCGGTCGAGATGCGGCTCCAGCTTCTTCACGTCATCAGCGGGCGCGACCAAAACGCCGAGGCCGACGTCATTGGTTTCAGCGACCGCTTCCAGGAAGGCCTCAAGTGGCAGCAGGGCCTTTTCGCCCTCGCCTGCCTTACGCTCTTCCGTTTCGGTTACCCAGATGTCGCCATCGACGAAACCGGTTTCTTTCCAGATCTTGGTCATACTTTTTCCAGTCTCACGCGGCTTCGACAGAAGCGTTGCCATAAAGCGCCTCCTTGAACGGCTTGGGGCCGACGCGCCGATAGGCTTCGAGGAAGGTTTCCTTCGGGTCGAGGCGCAGGCCGAGATAGGTATCGACGATCGTCTCGACCGCATCGGTTACCTTTTCCGGTTCGAAGCCGCGACCGATGATTTCGCCGATCGAGGAGTTTTCGTCGCCGGACCCGCCCAGCGTGATCTGGTAGAGTTCGGCACCCTTCTTCTCGACGCCGAGCAGGCCGATATGGCCGACATGGTGGTGCCCGCAGGCATTGATGCAGCCGGAGATCTTGATCTTGAGCTGGCCGATCTCTTCCTGGCGGGCCTGGGAGCCAAAGCGCTCGGAGATCGCCTGGGCGACCGGAATCGAGCGCGCGTTGGCAAGCGCGCAGTAGTCCAAGCCGGGACAGGCGATCATGTCGGTGATGAGGTTGGAATTGGCCGTCGCGAGGCCGGCCTTCTCCAGCGCCTGATAGAGCGGATAGAGATCACCCTTGGCGACATGTGGCAGGATCAGGTTCTGCTCGTGGCTGACGCGGATCTCGTCGAAGGCATAGGTTTCGGCAAGGTCGGCCACCAGATCCATCTGGGCGTCCGAGGCATCGCCCGGCGTACCGCCGATCGGCTTCAGCGACATCGTCACCATGGCATAATCCGGGTGGCGATGTTCCTGGACATTGTGGCGCACCCAGGCGGCGAAGGCGGCATCTGCCTTCTGCGCGCGGGCAAGGGCATCCCAACCATCGGCGCGGGCAGCGAGTGCCGGCGGAGCGAAATAGGTCTCGATGGCGCGGATATCGCCTTCCGGCAGCTTCAGCTCGCTGTCGCGGATCTGGTCAAACTCGGCCTCGACCTGACGAGTCAGCTCCTCGACGCCGGTTTCATGCACCAGGATCTTGATGCGGGCCTTGTACTTGTTGTCGCGACGGCCATGCAGATTGTACACGCGCACGATCGCGGTGATGTAGGTCAGGAGATCGGCTTCGGGCAGGAAGTCGCGGATCTTCTTGGCGATCAGCGGCGTGCGGCCCTGGCCACCGCCGACATAGACAGCAAAGCCGAGTTCGCCAGCTTCATTCTTCTTAAGATGCAGACCGATGTCATGCACCTGGATCGCGGCACGGTCCTTCTCGGCGCCGGTAACGGCGATCTTGAACTTGCGCGGCAGGAAGGAGAATTCCGGATGCAGCGAGGACCACTGGCGCAGGATTTCGGCATAGGGACGCGGATCGGCGACTTCATCGGCGGCAGCCCCGGCGAAATGGTCGGCGGTAACGTTGCGGATGCAGTTGCCCGAGGTCTGGATGGCATGCATCTCGACGCTTGCGAGATCGGTCAGGATGTCGGGCGTGTCCGAAAGCTTCGGCCAGTTGTACTGGATGTTCTGGCGGGTGGTGAAGTGTCCATAACCACGGTCGTATTTGCGGGCGATATGGGCCAGCATGCGCATCTGCTTCGAATTCAGCGTGCCATAGGGAATGGCGACGCGCAGCATATAGGCGTGGAGCTGGAGATAGACGCCGTTCATCAGGCGCAGCGGCTTGAAGGCGTCTTCGGCAAGTTCACCGGAGAGGCGGCGGGCCACCTGGTCGCGAAACTGCTCTACGCGCGCCGATACGAAGGCGTGGTCGAATTCGTCATAACGATACATGTCTTACCTCAAGCCTCAAGCGGCGATGAATGCCGGGTCGGCATAGCCGTGACCCTCGGCATATGCAATGGTCGGGCCTTCCGCACGAATGCGCTCGCGCAGGCGCAAGGGGCGCAGCTTGCCATCCTTTTCCTCGATCTCGATGACATTGACGTCAACGACGAGGTTGCTGGCGAAGGCCTGCTTGCCGGCGGCTTCCAGGGCTTCGACCGCCTCGGCATGGCGGGCGACGAAGGCTTCCTGCAGACGCTCGGTCCACTGGCCATTGGCGTCCAGCCAGACGGCGATGCCGTCAGTCAGGCGGTTTGCTGTGAGAACCTTGTCTACCATCGTCAAATCCTTGCAGTTTCCAGTTCAGCCGAGACATGCGCACCGAGCGGTTCGGAGCGGCTGAAATCGGCGCCGGCGACAGCGTCGCCGATGATGACCATGACCGGGCCGGTCAGCTCCGTGCGAGCCTCCAGTCCCGGCAATTCCTTGAGCGTGCCGTGCAGCAGACGGCTGTCACGGCGCCCGGCATTCTCGACAACGGCAACCGTCGTGTCTTCGGCGAGGCCGCCCGCCATCAGCCGCTCGGCGACGGAGGCGGCGACCGTACGGCCCATATAGACGGCAACGGTTGCGCCCGACAGCGCGAGCCGCGCCCAATCCGGCAGAACATTACCCTGCAAATCGTGACCGGTCGTGAAGACCAGCGACGAGGACACGCCACGCAGCGTCAGTGGCAGCTCGAAATCCGCGGCGGCGGCGAGTGCCGAGGTCACGCCGGGGACGATCTCGTAAGCAATGCCCGCATCACGAAGGGCGGCCATCTCTTCCCCGGCGCGGCCGAAGACCAAGGGATCGCCCGACTTCAGACGGACGACACGTTTGCCGGCATGGCCGAGCTCGACGAGCAGCGCATTGATCTGGTCTTGAGACTTCGAATGACAGCCCTTGCGCTTGCCGACGGGAATGCGCTCGGCATCGCGGCGTCCCATATCGACCACCTCGCGCGGGACAAGGGCGTCGTAGACGATGACGTCGCATTCCATCATCAGACGATGGGCACGCAGGGTGAGCAGATCTTCGGCGCCCGGCCCGGCGCCGACGAGAAAAACGCGGCCTTCGACACGATCGGCAGCGACGCCCTTCAGGAGACGGGTGGCTTCGCGGCGGGCAAGGCTGATTTCATCCACCTCGACGTGGTCGGCGACCTTGCCCTTGAAGAAGTCGCGCCAGAACAGGCGGCGCGGTGCGCCACGGGGCACGAGACGATCAACGGCACGACGATAGGAATTGGCGAGGCGCCCGAGCTTGCCGAGCGAGCGCGGCAGCAGGCGGTCGATATCGGCGCGGATCATCTGGGCGAGGACAGGGCCAACGCCTTCGGTCCCGATGGCAACGGCGATAGGCGCACGGTTGACAAGGGCCGGCGTGTAGAAATCGCAATAATCCGGCTGGTCCACGGCATTGGCTGGGATCCGGGCGGCGCGAGCGGCCGCGACGATCTCGCGGTCGAGAGCGCCCTCGCCCGTAGCGGCAAAGACCAGCTTTGCCCCGTGAACCTGTGACGGCTCGAACGGCTCGGCAATCTGCTCGATGGCGTTCGCTGCGAGGAAGGCGGCGTAATCGGCTTCCGGGGCATCGGCATACGCGACAATGCGGGCCTCGGTGTTCTTGAGCAGGCGCGCCTTGGCATAGGCCTCGTCACCGTTTCCGAAAACGGCGGCGACCTCGTTCTCGACCTTGAAGAAGGCCGGAAAGACCGAAAGCTGCTTGTCTTGCTGTGTCATGAATCATCCGTTGCCAGTTGACGGCATCATCGCGTCACGGGCCTAAAAATTGAAGAAACAGGAATCCCTTCGCTCCGCACCTTGCGTATTTCTGTCCTAGTCCCCTCGCCGATGCGAGCAAAAGTCACCGATTGCCATTCGCATCGCTTTGCTTCCCGAAACCGCTGGCGCTGCAAAAAGTTGGAGACAGACCATCATTTCACTTTCGGGCGCAAGTCGGCAAGCCTAGGATTGCGGTGCACACATAGGCCGGAGCGCTCACCTTGACCACACCCGAACTCACCCGTCGATTGCTCGACGTGATCGAACACGACATTCTGCCGCTGACGGCCAAGGGCGTGGCTGCCGGCAACAAGGTGTTCGGCGCGGCAATCCTGCGGAAATCGGATCTGTCTCTCGTTCTGGCCGAGACCAATAACGAGCTGGAAAACCCGCTCTGGCATGGCGAAGTGCACACGCTGAAGCGGTTTTACGAACAGGGCGAGCGCCCCAACACCCGGGATCTGATCTTCCTGTCGACGCATGAACCCTGCACCATGTGCATGTCGGCGATCACCTGGGCGGGCTTCGACAATTTCTACTATTTCTTCAGCCATGAAGACAGCCGCGACGCTTTCGCCATCCCACATGACCTGAAGATCCTGAAGGAGGTCTTCGGTCTGGAGCCTGGCGGCTATCGTCGGCAGAACGCATTCTGGCTGAGCCATGCGATGATCGAAATGGTCGCCTCGGCAGACGATGCCGAACGGCCCGCCCTCTTCGAGCAGGTCAGCCGGATCAAGGCGGAATATGACCGCCTTTCGGAGACCTATCAGTCGTCCAAGGGCGACAACGACATTCCGCTCAACTGAGCAGCAGACGAGATCAGCATGGAAGCCTCGACCGATATCAACCGCCTGCTCGAGATCATGGCGGCGCTGCGTCAACCCGAGACCGGTTGCCCCTGGGACATCGTCCAGACCTTCGAGACGATCAAGCCCTATACGATCGAGGAGGCCTATGAGGTGGCCGACGCGATCGAGCGCAAGGATCCGGACGATCTCTGCGAGGAACTGGGGGATCTCTTGCTGCAGGTGGTTTTCCATGCCCGCATCGCCGAAGAAGAAGGCCTCTTCACGTTCGGCGACGTGGTCGAGGCAATCACCCGCAAAATGATCCGCCGTCACCCGCATGTCTTTGCCCGCTCCGATGCCGACACGCCGGAGGCGGTGAAGGCCCAGTGGGACAAGATCAAGCAGCAGGAAAAGGCCGAGCGTCTCGCACGCCGCGCCGCACGGGGCTCGGCGGCTGATCCCGACATCGGCTATCTCGGCTCAGTGCAGCGCTCCTTCCCGGCACTCACAGAAGCCCTGAAGCTGCAGGAGCGTGCGGCCAAGGTCGGCTTCGACTGGTCGGAGGCGGCCCCCATCCTCGACAAGATCGAGGAGGAGATCGGCGAATTGCGCGAGGCACTGGCCGAGAATAAGCCGGAGAAGGTGAAGGACGAACTCGGGGACCTGATCTTTGCACTGGTCAATATCGGCCGGCATGTGGGGGCAGAACCGGAGCAGGCCCTGCGCGGGACGAACACCAAGTTCCGGAATCGATTCAGTTATATAGAGACGTCTCTTGAAGCGTCAGGTGAGACCTTGCTGGGAGCTTCACTGGAGCGGATGGAAGAGCTCTGGCAGGCGGCGAAGGGCAAGGGCTAAGTCTCGCGGCCTCGGCACCGAACTTCGCTGCCAGTCTTGCGGCCCTCTCAATCCATTACCGCACCTCAAAGGCGGGTGAGCGGGCGCACCCGGAACTTGTTCACGTGCCTGTGCAAAGCAGTTCCGTCACACATCGGTTCTGGCCAGAGGCGCAGCACTCCAGATGCCTGGCGGTTGCAGCGGATCCGCAGAGTGTCCCGAACAGTCGCTGGAAAACTGCTCCGTGCCAGGGGCAGCCGGGCGTCGCCAAGGGATTGCCGACGATCTCGAGCCTGACGCGCGGTTTTGTCCAATCCATCACCCTGCCGCGGAAGACGCCGCTGCCGGCAAAGGTCCAGGCATGGCGGGCAATGGCCGAGACGAGAAGGCGCGAGGCGATTGCCGGATGGAGCTTCGGCAAGATCTTTCGTGCGAGCGGCGGAATGCGGTGATCGAGGATGTAGTGGGCGGTCCGATATCCGGCCTCGGCCAGCACACGATCGGCCTCGGCCGGCGGCAACATCGCCCGGATCGCGGCAAACAGGGCGACGGGCTCGTGCTCATCGACCATCGACGTCGGTGGCGCCTCAAGGTGACGTCCAAGACCGGCGGATTCGAAGATCAGCCGCGCGGCTCCCACGCCGTAAAGTGCCGACAGCGCCTGCCCCGTCTGGATGACGGCGTTCGGTCCGATGCGCGCCGGCGATGGTGACGCTACCGCATCCCCGGCGCTTCCGTGCCCGAGGATCCTGCCGATGCCCTGATTAGACATGGGCATCGTGGCTCGCCGGCCCGCCACCGCAGGCCATGACGGGGGTGCGGGCCTCTTCCGCCTCACCGGCCTTGCGGGCACGCAGCTGGCTCGCGCGATCGGAGGCCGCCTGCCAGTCGGCCATCTGGGCGGGCGCGATCTTGCGGGTCATGTCGAAGCCGAAATTCACCTTTTCCTTCGATTGCGGGCCCCAGTAATTGTGCTTGCCGAGATCGTAGAACTTGCGCTCGAAGCCGGCCTTCAAGAAGGCCTTGAGGCAGCCGAGAAGGTAACGACGGCGAAAGCCCTTGCCACGCCAGGGATAATGGAAGAGCGCCTTGATCATGTAGAAGCGGCGGTAGTTGTTCATGACGCGGTCGAGCAGTTCGGCGCGGTCCATGGCATCCGGCTTCATGATTGGGGTCACGAAATTGTATTTCGAGAAATCGAAGATCTCGACCTTGTCGCCCAGTTCCTGGAAGAGCGGCGAGAAGGGCCAGGGCGTGTACATGGCCCAGTTGGCGAGATCCGGGTTCCAGTCGCGCGCCATGCGATAGGTTTCCTCCAGCGTCTCCGCCGTCTCGTTTTCCAGCCCGACGATAAACTGCGCCTCGGTGAAGATGTCGGCTTCGCGGAGCAGACGGATCGCCTTCTTGTTCTCGGCGACCTTGGTTTCCTTGTTGAAGCGGTCGAGCTTCAGCTGGGCGGCGGCTTCCGTGCCAAGCGACACATGCACGAGGCCGGCCTTGCGATAGAGGGCCAGATACTCCTCGTCGCGGATGATATCGGTGACCCGGGTGTTGATGCCCCATTTCACCTTGTCCGGCAGACCACGGGCGATCAGTTCCTCGCAGAAGGCGATGAACTTCTTGCGGTTGATGGTGGGCTCCTCATCGGCCAGGATGAAGAAGCCGACCTGGTGGTCGTTGACCAGCTTCTCGATCTCGTCGACCACCTTTTTCGGATCGCGAATGCGATAGTCGCGCCAGAACTTCCATTGCGAGCAAAACGAGCAGGTGAAGGGGCAGCCGCGGGCCATGTTGGGGATCGCGACCCGGACACCGAGCGGCACGTAGATGTATTTCTCCCATTCGAGCAGCGTCCAATCCGGCTCGACGGCATCGAAATTCTTGACGGTGGGAGCCGCAGGTGTCGCGATGATCTTGCCGTCGTCGGTGATGTAGGCGAGGCCCTTGATGCCCGCCCTCGCCTCCTTCCAGTTGCCTGCAGCATAGGCCCTGACCAGTTCGACGATAATCTCCTCGCCCTCGCCCCGCGCAATCACATCGATGTACGGGGCTTCGGTCAGAACCTGCTGATACATGAAGGTCGCATGCACGCCGCCAAGCACGCGCAGCGCCTGAGGGCAAACCTCCTTCGCGATCTCCAGGCACCGTTCGGCCATGTAGATCGAGGGCGTGATCGCCGTGCAGCCGATGACATCAGGCTGGAGTTCGCGCAAACGATCGCGGAGTGCGTCTTCCGTGAGATCGTTGGTCATGGCATCGACGAAATGGAGGTCGGTATAACCCGCCTGCTTCAGTGCGCCGGCAAGATAGGCGACCCAGGCAGGCGGCCAGTTGCCGGCAATCTCGGCGCCGCCGGAATGATAGTTCGGATGGATGAAGACGACGCGCATGACCACCTCCCATGTGTGTAAACTAAAGTTGACACAGGTGGTAAAGCGATCCGTTGACTTGGATCAACAGCGTTTGATGAACGTCAAGCGTTACGGGTCGCTGAGCCCAGTCCAGCTCGCGGAATTGTAATCTTTCTGACCGTCATTTGACGTCAGGCATCGGGGTCTGAACGTGACAAGAGCGTCGCGCAACTCGTGAGATCGGCGGTCCCACAACACACCTAGACGATGGATGATCTCAGGACGCGTAACGGTAGGAGTGTTTGATTGCCTCCTGGTCACTTGGAGATGATGTACGGGAAGCTTTCCGCCTGCAGACCGGATCAACCTCACCTGTTCGACTTCATCCCATGGAAGCGTCACGCAGGTTGGATAGCCCAACACAAGCCCGTTGGCGGACACCCTGAGGATCAGACTGTCACTTGCCACAAACCAGCCCAGCCGTTTCGCTAGCAGAGCAACAAGGATGCCGAGACCCAAGCAGAGGCCAGCGAATGCGATGTCGCCAGCAAGAGTGAACGAGAGCCAATGGGCTAAGCTGCGGCCTGCGAACCAGCCCAAGACCATAAGGGTCAAAGTCAATAGGATCGCTTCGACGCGCTGACTGCGATGCAGCTCGAGTGCGGGACCGTCATCTTCTAATTGAATCGGTCCAACATCTTCATCGCTCATCGCACACTTGCCTGGAGGGGCATCTACCGCTCCCAGTCTTCCTTCGGCAGGGGCTTCGGTCCGCCAAGCTTGCGTTCGAGCTCATTGGCCTGGCGGTCGGTCAGGCGAACGTCGAGGCTGACGGAGCCATCCTCGTGATCTTCGCGATCATCGACGATGCCGTTCTCGTAGAGCCAGGAAATGACCGACTGCTTGTCGGCAGGGATGGTGATCGTCGCCTCGGTCAGCACGCCTGAAAGACGCTGCGAGATGACGTCCAGGAGGGTGTCCACGCCCTCGCCGCTGATGGCCGAAACCGGCAAGACGTTTTCGCGACCCGCGGCCTTCTGGAGGATGCCGTCATGGGTTTCGGGATCCAGCCGGTCGATCTTGTTCCAGACCTCGAGAATGCGCTCCGCGCGTTCCTTCTCGTGGATGCCGAGGTCATCGAGGATGCGCAGGACATCTGCCGACTGGGCGCCGTTGTCCGGGTCCGACATGTCACGCACATGCAGGATCAGGTCCGCTTCGAGAACCTCTTCCAGCGTCGCGCGGAAGGCGGCGACGAGGTGGGTGGGCAGGTCGGAGATGAAGCCGACAGTGTCCGACATGATCACCGTGCGTCCATGCGGCAGCTTCATCCGACGCAGCGTCGGATCAAGCGTGGCGAACAGCATGTCTTCGGCCAGCACGCCCGCACCGGTGATGCGGTTGAAGAGCGTCGACTTGCCGGCATTGGTATAGCCAACCAGTGCCACGATCGGATGCGGCACCTTGCGGCGCTTGGCGCGGTGAAGCTGGCGGGTGCGGACCACCTGTTCCAGCTCGCGCTCGAGCTTGACGATCTTGTCCTGCAGGAGCCGGCGGTCGGCTTCGATCTGCGTTTCACCCGGGCCACCCATGAAGCCCGCACCGCCGCGCTGGCGTTCAAGGTGGGTCCAGGAGCGGACCAGACGGCCCTTCTGGTAGTTCAGATGCGCGAGATCGACCTGCAGCGTGCCTTCCTTGGTCGAGGCGCGACGGCCGAAGATTTCCAGGATGAGGCCCGTGCGATCGATGACCTTGGCGCCCCATTCCTTCTCCAGATTGCGTTGCTGAACCGGCGTCAGCGGATGGTCGACGATGACGAGACCCGCATCATGTTCGTCGAGCAGTGCCTTCACTTCCGCGATCTTGCCGGAGCCCATCAGCGTTGCCGGACGCGGCTGGTTCACCTGGACGATGAGCCCCTGCACGATGGTCAGATCGATCGCGCGCGCCAAGCCAATCGCCTCTTCGAGACGTGCTTCGTTCGACCGGCTGGGAGCCGGCGGCGCGCCTTCAGGAAGAGGCTGGGGCTTCGTCTGCTTCAGCACCGGCACGAGCACAAGCGCCCGCATGTCATCCCGGCGCTTTTCGTCCTCCGGGATGATCGATTCGTTCTTTGTATCGCGGCTGGTGATGATGTCAGTCCTGTCCGGAAGCGGTGTCTTCGCTCTCGAACATCGTCATCGGCTGGCCGGGCATGATGGTCGAGATGGCGTGCTTGTAGACCAGCTGGGAATGGCCGTCGCGACGCAGGAGAACACAGAAATTGTCGAAGGATGTCACAACACCGGTCAGCTTAACGCCGTTGATCAGGAAGATCGTCAGCGAAATCTTCTGCTTTCTGACTGTGTTGAGGAAAAGATCCTGCAGATTCTGAGAACGTTCCGCCATGGCGCCGCTTCTTTCTTTTTTGCCGGTCCTTTTCGACCGGTATGATTATTGTTTGACAGCTGATCAGCTTAGGCAAATGGCCCCTCGCCCCCCTGCCGAAAAAACGTGGTATCAAATCACCGTCTTTTCCGCAACGTCGAAAAAGGTCGAACGGATGCGTTCAGCCATGGCGCCGGGATGACCGTTTGCGATCGGAAGCCCGTCGATTTCCACGATCGGGAAGCAAATGCTGGTTGCAGCTGTGATGAAGACTTCCCGTGCGGCCAGCATCTCCTCGCGGGAGAACTCCCGCTCCTCGATAGTGATCCCAAGTTTGGCCGCAACATCCATCAAACCGGTGCGGGTGATTCCGCGAAGAATGCCGTGTTCCGCGGGCCGGGTGACAAGCATGCCGTCCTTGTCGACAATCCACACATTGGTGGCGGCACCTTCGGTGACCATGCCCCGCGCATCCACATAGATCGCTTCCTGAGCGCCCTTCTCCTTTGCGGCCTGGCGCGCCATGGCGTTCGGCAGGAGGCCGACCGTCTTGATGTCGACCCGATCCCAGCGATTGTCCGGCAGGGTGATTGCCTTCAATCCGGTCTCGTTCTTCTTCGCAATGATCGCAGGGTCGGTGATCTTTGCCGTGATCACCAGGCTCGGCGGCGTGTCGTCCGAGGGGAAGACGTGATCCCGGCGCGCGACGCCCCGGGTTACCTGCAGGTAGAAAAGGCCATTCCTGACGCGGTTGCGGCGAGCCACCTCGCGGATCACCTGCGTGAGTGCGGCGCGGCTCATCGGCTGTTTCATCGCCAGTTCCGACAGAGAGCGGTCGAGGCGGTCGAGATGCCGCGTCAGGTCGACGATCACGCCATGGCGGATCTCGCAGACCTCATAGACCCCGTCGGCGAACTGATAGCCGCGATCCTCGATATGCACCGCAGCCTGAGAGTGCGGCAGGTAACGACCGTTGACATAGGCGATGCGGGGCATGGAGATGAAAACCTTCAGAAATACTGGATCGAGACGCGGAAAAGCTGCTCGACATGGCGGACGGCATCTGCTGCTGCGAAGAGGACGACGCGATCCTTGGCCTTGATCTTGGTGTCGCCATAGGGGCGGATCACGGTCTTGTCGCGCAGGATGGCGCCGATGCGCAGGCCCGGAGGCAGCTCGAGTTCGCGGAAAGGCTTGCCGACGAGCGGCGAGGTTTCGAGCGCTTCTGCCTCGATCACCTCAGCCTTGCCCTTCTGCACGGCATAGACCGCGCGGATGCGGCCCTTGCGGACATGCTGCAAGACGCGGGAAATGGTCACGGCGCGCGGGTTGATATGCGCGTCGATGCCGATCGAGGTTGCAAGTTCGTGGAAGGACGGGCTGTTGATCAGCGCCATGCCCGACTTGCAGCCGAGGCGCTTGGCCATGGCGGCACTCAGGATGTTGGTCTGGTCGTTGTTGGTGAGCGTCACCATCAGATCCGCATCCTGGATGTCGGCTTGCTGAAGGATGTTCTGGTCGAGCGCCGAGCCATGCAGCACGATGCCGTCTTTCAACTGATCGGAGACGGCAAGCGCCCGTTCCCGATCGTTCTCGATGATCTTCAGCCGGGTCTTCGGCTGCATCTCCTCGATGGCGCGCGCGACGTAATAGCCGATATTGCCCCCACCGGCGATGATGATGCGCCCGGCTTCCTGCTCCTCATGGCCAAAGAGGCCGAGGGTACGGCGGGCGTGATCGCGCTGGCAGATGACGTAAGCGAGATCGCCGACCTGCAGGTGATCCTGTGAGCGGGCGACGTTCAGCCGGCCGTTGCGATAGATCGCGCAGACGGTTGCCATCAGGTCGGGGAACAGCTCGCTCAACTGATTCAGCGGCGTGTCGACGACCGGGCAGTCCTCCATGCATTCGATCGCGAGCATGGCGATGTGATCATCGGCGAAGCGCACGATGTCGGTCGCACCGGGGAAGGAGATGCGACGCAGCACCATCTTGCCGACCTCGATTTCGGGCGAGATGGTGACGTCGATCGGCAGATTGTCGCGGCTGAAGAGGTCGGAATATTCCGGTCGCAGATAGTTCTGCGAACGAATGCGGGCGATCTTTGTCGGCACGTTGAAGAGCGAATGCGCCACCTGGCAGGCGGTCATGTTGATCTCGTCATAGAGCGTGACGGCGATCAGCATTTCCGCCTGGTCGGCGCCAGCCCGGGCCAGCACGTCGGGATGGGCGCCATGGCCGACATAACCGCTGACATCCAGCGTCTCGGTGATGTGCGAGACAAGGGAGGCCGAGGTATCGATGACCGAGACGTCGTTGCCCTCCTGGGAGAGCCGCTCGGCAATACCGTAACCGACCTGACCCGCGCCGCAGATGATGACTTTCATGCTATGCTTCCTGCCCCAGGATCGGTTCTACCGGACTCGCTTCGACCGCTTATACGCCAAGCGACTTCAGTTTGCGATGGAGGGCGGAGCGCTCCATGCCGACGAATTCCGCGGTGCGCGAGATGTTGCCTCCGAAGCGGTTGATCTGGGCGATGAGATAGTCCCGCTCAAACATTTCACGCGCCTCGCGCAGCGGCAGCGTCATGATATGCGTGTCGTTGCGAGCGGAGACCTTCGGCAGCATGTCGGAGAGATCCTGCGGCAGCATCTCGGCCGTGATCGGCGCTTCGGGGCTGTCGCCCTGGGCGAGGATCATCAGGCGCTCGATATTGTTGCGCAGCTGGCGGATGTTGCCAGGCCAGTCATTGGCCTGGAGGACTGCCATGGCATCTTCGCCGATCTTGCGCTGGCGGATGCCGGCCTGCTCGGAGACCTGGCGCATGAACATGTCGACGAGGAAGGGGATATCCTCGCGGCGTTCGGCCAGCGCCGGCACCTTGACCGGGACCACTGCGAGGCGATGGAAAAGATCCTCCCGGAAGCGGCCTTCGGCGATCAGGCTTTCGAGATTGTAGGCGCTGGAGGAGATGATGCGGACATCGACCTTCACGCGCTTGGAGCCACCCACGCGTTCGAACTGCTGTTCGACGAGCACGCGGAGGATCTTGTTCTGCGTTTCGCGCGGCATTTCGCCGATCTCGTCGAGGTAGAGAATGCCGCGATGGGCTTCTTCCAGCGCACCGATGCGGCGGGGCTGACCGGGCGTACCCTCGGTGCCGAACAACGCCATCTCCATGCGGTCCGGGGTAATGGCCGCAGCATTCAGCGAGACAAACGGGCCGGCCGAGCGCGAGGACCGCTTGTGGATCATGCGCGCCACCAGCTCCTTGCCGGAGCCGGAGGGGCCAAAGATCATGATGCGGCTGTTGGTCGGCGCAACCTTTTCGATCGTCTGGCGCAGCTGCGAGACGGCGACGGAGGTTCCGATCAGCTCGATTGCGTCACCGGTGCGGCGCTTGAGTTCCGACACCTCGCGCTTGAGCTTGGAGTTTTCCAGCGCGCGCTCGGCAATCAGGATGAGCCGGTCGGCCTTGAAAGGCTTCTCGATGAAATCAAAGGCACCGCGCTTGATCGCCGAGACGGCGGTCTCGATGTTGCCGTGACCAGAAATCATCACCACAGGCAGGTCCGGATGGCGGGCCTTGATCTCGTCGAGCAGGGAGAGGCCGTCGAGACGGCTGCCCTGCATCCAGATATCGAGAAAGACGAGGCGCGGCACGCGGTCGGAAATGGCTGCGAGCGCGCTGTCTGCGTCGTGGGCGGTGCGGGTCTCATGGCCTTCGTCGCTCAGAATGCCAGATACTATCTCGCGGATGTCCTCTTCGTCGTCGACTACAAGAATGTCAGAGGCCATGGACTACTTCCTTATCGCTTTCCGTGAGCATGGCGGGGGCGTCTGAGCGCGGCAGGATGATGCGGATCATCGCACCCCTGCCCCGGTCGAAATCGGCCGGCGCGTCGTGCAGCTCGAGCTGCCCGCCATGCTCTTCAATGATCTTCTTGACGATGGCGAGACCAAGCCCGGTCCCTTTCTCCCGCATCGTCATATAGGGTTCGAGGATGCGGTGCCGGTTCTCCGTCGGCAAACCGCGGCCGTTGTCGATGACATCCACCGTGAACCGGTCAAGCTCGGGATCGAAACTGGAGCGGACGAGGATCTTGCCCTGCCCCCCGAGTTCTTCCTTCGGTACGGCTTCGATGGATTCCACCGCATTCTTGACGATGTTACCGACCGCCTGGGCCAGCATGCGCGCGTCGAAGCTGCCCTCCAGCGGTTCCTCGCCGAAGCTGCGCTGAAACTCGATCTCGGCGCTGCCGATTTCCCGCAGGAAGACGGCATCGGTCAGGATTTCACGCAGATCCGAGCGCTGCTTCGTCGGCTTCGGCATGCGCGCGAAGGCGGAGAACTCGTCGACCATGCGGCCGATATCCTCGACCTGGCGCACGATCGTATCCGTGCACTGGTTGAAGACGGCCTTGTCGTCTTCGGCGATCTGCTTGCCGTAGCGACGCTTCAGGCGCTCTGCCGACAGCTGGATCGGGGTCAGCGGGTTCTTGATCTCGTGCGCGATGCGGCGCGCCACATCGGCCCAGGCCGTCGAGCGCTGGGCAACGACCAGGTCGGTGATGTCGTCGAGCGTGATGACGTAGGAATCGACCGAGCCACGCGTCTCTTCGCGGGTCACCTGGACATTCAGGGTCCGCTCCTTGCCGCCGCGGATCATGTTGATCTGCTGGCGGTATTCACCGCGATGACGGACGGCCGCTTCGGCGAGAACGCCGTCGACTTCCGGCGCCACGAGGGCGAGCTTCTGGCCCATCAACTGCTCGCCAGCGAGGCCAAGGAAGTATTCCGCCGATGGATTGACGATGGTGATGATGCCATCGTCCTCGACGCCGATGACCGCGGCCGTGACGCCAGAAAGCACGGCTTCGATAAAGCGACGGCGGTCGTCGACCTCGTCCTTGGCCTCCAGAATTTCGTCGCGCTGCGAGCGGATCTGCGAGACCATCTTGTTGAAGGTGCGAGACAGACTGCCGACGTCGCCATCGGCAGCGCGAACCGGCACCAGGACATTCAGGTTACCCGACGCAATGCTGTCGGCTGCCCCGATGAGCAGCCGGATCGGCCTCACGATCCGGTCGGCCACCGCGATCGCGGTCCAGATGGCAGCGAGCAGCACGATCAGCGCAAAGCCGAGATAAAGGATGGCGAAGGCGATCTGCAGCGTGGTGCGGCCGTCTTCCATTGCCTGATATTCGGCGGTGTTTTCTTCCATCTGACGCATCGCCTGCATGACCTTCGGGTCAACGGCGCGGATGGTGTAGAGGAAGGTGCCGGAAATGCTTTCCAGCTTGATGATTGCGCCGACCAGGTTGGTGACACCCGGAGGAATGAGCGTCGGCTGGCCGGCGGCGGCACTCGCAAGCGCATCGCGCGGAATGGCCGGAAGCGGCTTTTCGGTGTCGATATCCGCCTGGGTGATCGCGGACCCGTCTTCCCGCACCAGGAAGGCACCGAGCATGCCGCGTCCCCGCGCCTGACGGGTCATCAGTTCCACGAAACCCTTGCGGTCGAGATAAAAGAGAGCTCGATTGCGCTCCAGGTCGTTGGCCATCGAGATCGTCTGGCCCTGCAGGTAGCTGGCGTTCTCCAGCATATAGGCCTGCGCGACATTCATCGACGACGAGACGATGGACTGGGTGCGCAGCGAGAACCAGCGGTCGAGACCGACATTCAGCGTGATTGAGGCAAAGATCGCAACGAGGATCGCCGGCGTGATGGCGATGACGGAGAAAAGCGCGACAATCCGAACATGCAGGCGCGCTGCGGCGCGACCGCGATTACGCGCCTTGAAGAGCCGCATGACCTCCCGACCGATCAGGAACATCAGGCCGACAATGAACATCGAATTGATGACGGCAGAGGCAATCAGCACCCGCGAGGTCGGCTCGATCGGCGTCAGCCCGAGCAGAATCGGCAGCGTCAAGGATGCGCAGAGCAGCGCGCCGCCCGCCAGCAGCAGACCGGGCAACGCAAACGACGCCCGGCGGTCATGCGCCAGCGCTGTATCGACGTCGGAAGCGGAGGTCTTCCTCACGCGTGCCATCATTTCCCCCGGATCCGCGCAATCGGATCTCATTGACGCGGCGGCCCTGCGGCAGCCGACCAGTTATCATCGCGCCCGACGCTCACGCCTTTCGGCGCAGCAGCGTACCATCACGAAACATCGTGACTTTTGAGCAACGCAATGTGGCGAAATTGCAACGGCTGTTCCGCTATTGTCAAGCGGAGCGGGAACTCCGGTAGACGGAGACGCCAAGCTCCCGGATCTTCTTGCGCAAGGTATTGCGGTTGAGACCGAGCAGATCGGCCGCCTTGATCTGGTTTCCGCGGGTGGCCGTCAGGGCGGCGAGGATCAGGGGATATTCCATCTCCGTCAGGACGCGGTCGTAGAGACCCGAAGGAGGCAGCGCATCGCCAAACGAGGCGAAATAGGTGCGCATGTTTTCCTCGACCGCCTGGGAGATCGTCATGGAGCCTGAGGGCATGCCGACCTTGGCGATCGGGCTGTCGGCGACGTCGGCGCGCAGTTCCTGCTCGACAATCTCGCGCGCGATCACATCCTGTGGATAAAGCGCCATCAGACGGCGCACCACATTCTCCAGTTCGCGCACATTGCCCGGCCAAGGATAGGACTTCATCACTTCGAGTGCCTCGTGATCGAAGCGTTTCGAATCGAGGCCTTCCTTTTCACCCTGCTGGATGAAATGGCGGACTAGGTCCGGAATGTCCTCGGCACGGTCGCGCAGCGGCGGCAGGCGCAGTGGCACAACGTTCAGGCGGTAATAGAGGTCTTCGCGGAAGAGGCCCTGATTGATCGACTGCTTCAGGTCCTTGTTCGTTGCGGCGACGATCCGGACGTCGGTGCGGATCGGTGTGCGGCCGCCAACCGTGGTGTATTCGCCCTGCTGCAAGACGCGCAGCAGACGCGTCTGCGCATCCATGGGCATGTCGCCGATCTCATCAAGGAAGAGCGTGCCGCCTTCGGCCTGTTCGAAACGACCGGTGGAGCGCGTCTGCGCGCCGGTGAAGGCGCCCTTCTCGTGACCGAAGAGTTCCGATTCGATCAGGTCACGCGGGATGGCCGCCATGTTGATGGCGACGAAAGGCCCGTTGCGGCGCTTTCCGTAGTCATGCAGCGCCTTGGCGACCAGCTCCTTGCCCGTGCCGGACTCGCCGGTGATCATCAGCGTCAGGTCCGTCTGCATCAGGCGGGCGAGCACGCGATAGATTTCCTGCATGGCGGCCGAGCGGCCGACCAGCGGCATGCCATCCTGCATGTCGTCGTCGAGACGGGCCGGCCGCTTCTTCGGCTCAGACAGCGCGCGGCCGATAATGGCGATAAGTTCGGTCAGATCGAAGGGCTTGGGCAGGTAGTCGTAGGCCCCCTTCTCCGACGCCTTGATGGCGGTCATGAAGGTGTTCTGGGCACTCATGACGAGGACCGGCAGGTCAGGCCGTGCCTTCTTGATGCGCGGCAGAAGGTCGAAGGCGTTTTCATCCGGCATGACCACATCTGTCACCACGAGATCGCCCTCGCCTGCCGAAATCCAGCGCCAGAGAGTGGCCGCATTGGAGGTGATCCTGACATCATAGCCCGCGCGGCTCAAAGCCTGGTTCAGCACCGTGCGGATCGCAGCATCGTCATCTGCAACAAGGATCGTGGCCGTCATCAGTTCGTTCCCGTGGATTTGGCAAGGGGCGCGTCTTCCAGCGCCGTCTCTTTCGACATGGGCATCAGGACCCGGAATGTGGTGCGGCTCGCCTGGCTGTCGCATTCGACGATCCCGCCATGGGCACCGATGATCTTGGCGACCAGCGCCAGACCGAGGCCTGAGCCATTGGTTTTCGTGGTGATGAAAGGATCGAAAAGGTGCGGCAGGAGGTCGGACGGCACGCCCGGACCATTGTCATGGACGCAGAATTCCAGCGGCAGCGAGATCTTCTCCCGCGATCCGGCAACCGACAGACGGATGCCGGGGCGGTAGGCCGTGGTGAGCTGGATCTCGCCATCCGAGCGCTCGCCGATTGCTTCGGCGGCATTTTTGACGAGGTTGAGGAATACCTGCACCAGCTGGTCGCGATTGGCAAAGACCGGAGGCAGCGAAGGGTCGTAATTCTCGGTAATGCGGATATTTCGGCCAAAGCCCGCCTTTGCGACCGCCTTCACCTGATCGAGCACCGAATGGATGTTGATCGACTGGCGATCGACCGGACGCTCGTCGGAGAAAACCTCCATGCGGTCGACCAGGGATACGATGCGATCCGTCTCGTCGCAGATCAGCCGGGTGAGCGCCCGGTCTTCGTCGGTTACCGCTGTCTCCAGCAATTGGGCCGCACCGCGGATGCCGGAAAGCGGGTTCTTGATCTCGTGCGCGAGCATCGAAGCAAGACCAGTGACGGAACGGGCGGCGGCGCGATGGGTCAGCTGGCGATCGATCTTGTCGGCCATGGAGCGTTCCTGGAAGACCACCACGACATTGCCTGGCTGGCTCAGCACCGGCGCGACATAGAGATCGACCAGTTTCTCCTGGCCAAGGCGCGGCGAGCTCAGATCGACACGGTATTCGTTGACGGGCGCACGACGCTCGCGCACTTGCTCGATCAGCGACAGGAGCGGACTGCCAAAGGGGATGAAGGTGGAGATGCGGTAGCGCGCGAGATGGGTGGCACTGGCCCCGAAGAAAGCTTCCGCCTCCCAGTTGGCGAAGGCGATGTGCCCATTGGCATCCACCATCACCACCGGGTTCTGGATGGCGTTGAGCACGGCCATGGCAAGGCCATTGCCCTTGTCGTTCGCCGTCATGCAGCCTCCTGTCTGGCTTTCGCCTGCGGATCATTGAGCGCGCGCCTCAGCGCGTCAGCAACAAAGCCAGCGTCTTTCGATGTCATGATTGCAGCCTTCGCCTGCGCCGCGAGCTCGGGCGCATGGCGATCGAGATACCAACCAAGATGCTTGCGGGCATGCCGGATCCCGACATCGGCGCCATAGTGCTCCAGCATCATCTGGTAGTGGTCGATGACAAGATCCGGGATCGCGTCCGCCTGAGGACCAGGGTGGCCCGCAAGGACGCCGGCATGCCATGGCCTGCCCTGGCAAGAGCGCCCGACCATCACGGCGTCAGCGCCGGAGCGGCGCAGGATTTCATGTGCGTCCTCGACGGTCTCGACATCACCATTCGCAATGAGTGGAATGCGGATGGCGGCACGTACCGCGGCGATCGCATCCCAGTCGGCGCGACCCTCGTAGAATTGCATGCGTGTGCGGCCGTGGACGGTAATCAGTTGCACACCCGCCGCTTCGGCGCGCGCAGCGATCTCCGGTGCATTGATCGAGGTCTCGTCCCAGCCCAGACGCATCTTCACCGTGACCGGTATCTTGACGGCCTTGACGGTCGCCTCAATCAACGACAGAGCATGATCGGGCTCCCGCATCAGGGCCGAACCGGCATAACCGCCGATGACCTTTTTGGCCGGGCAGCCCATGTTGATGTCGATGATATCGGCGCCATTCGCCTCGGCGATCACGGCCGCCTGGGCGAGCCATCTGGCTTCACGTCCCGCAAGCTGGACCATGTGGGGCGTCAGGCCCGCCCCCTTCAACCGCGACCAGCTTTCGGCCGCATTGAAAACCAGCTCGCGGCTTGCCACCATCTCCGTGACGACGAGACCGGCGCCGAAGCGGAATGCGAGCTGGCGGAAGGGCAAATCGGTGACGCCGGACATGGGCGCAAGCACCACTCGGTTCCGGACGGGAACCGAGCCAATGCTGAAGGGCGTATCCAACGCGACGGAAAACAAATGATTATCTTTCAGGCAAAGGACGCATTTGCATTATTTTTAGACAGTCACTCTTGGCTTGCCAAGAGGCAAAGCTCGCGCAGCGATAAAAAATCGTGCAAATGCTGGAAAAGCTGATGCCGAGCCGATAGAGCACGGGTGCGAAGAAAATGTGTCATGGACCAGGCGGGGCAATGGAGCAAGGGCTGAGCGGAACAATCGGGGTCGTCGTGGTGGCTGCAGGACGCGGAGAACGCGCCGGCGCTTCTGTCGAGGGGCCCAAGCAATACCGCCGGATCGGCGGCAGGCCGGTCATCTGGCACACGCTCAAGGCCTTCCTCGACTGGCCCAAAAGTGGTCCGATCGCGGTGGTCATTCATCCGGATGACCGCGCCTTGCTGGATCAGGCCGTTGCGGACCTGCCGGCACGGGAAGAGCTCATCATCGTGACGGGCGGCGCAACCCGGCAAGCCTCCGTGCTGAACGGCTTGCGGGCGCTGCAGGGACACGGTGTCAATTACGTGATGATTCAGGACGGCGTTCGCCCCTTCGTTAACGGGGACCTTCTGGAGCGGGTCGCCGCCGGCCTTGCTGCGGGTCACGTCGCCATCCTGCCGGCCGTTCCGGTCTCCGACACGATCAAACGCGCAGACGCCTCCGGAGTGATCACCGCCACCGTTCCGCGCCACGACCTCCATGCCGCCCAGACGCCGCAGAGCTTCTTCTATGACACCATCCTCGGCGCGCACGAGCGGGCGGCCGAAGAAAAGGCCATGGCCTTCACAGACGACGCCTCGATTGCAGAGTGGGCCGGCATTCCGGTTCATCTCGTCGAAGGCTCGATCGACAACGTCAAACTGACCGTTCAGAGGGATATCGCCATGGCGGACGAGAAACTGAAAGGCCTCGCGCTTCCCGATGTCCGGACCGGAAACGGCTATGACGTGCACCAGCTCGAGGCGGGCGATGGCGTAACCCTTTGCGGCATCTTCATTCCGCATGACCAGAAGCTGAAGGGACATTCCGATGCCGATGTGGCGCTGCATGCGCTGACGGACGCCCTGCTCGCCACCTGCGGCGCTGGCGATATCGGCGATCACTTTCCGCCCTCCGACATGCGCTGGAAAGGCGCGCCATCGCGCATCTTCCTGGAGCATGCTGCGAGGATCGTTCAGGCAGCCGGCGGCACGATCATGAATGCAGATATTTCGTTAATTGCCGAAGCGCCGAAGATCGGGCCGCATCGTCAGGCCATGCGCGAGAAGCTCGCCGAAATCCTCGACATCTCTCTCGACCGCTGCTCGGTGAAAGCAACGACGAACGAGACGATCGGATTTGTCGGCCGGCGCGAGGGGATTGCGGCGATCGCCACGGCGACGGTTGTCTATCGGGGAGCGTAGCCATGGGGCTTTATCCGGCAGAGATCGAAGCGCAGGCGGCCGCCATCGTGTCGACTTATCGCACGCGAGACTGGATGATCGCGACTGCTGAATCCTGCACCGGCGGATTGATCGCGGGAGCACTGACCGAGATCGCAGGCTCTTCCGCCGTGGTCGACCGGGGCTTCGTCACCTATACCAATCAGGCAAAAATGGACCTGATCGGGGTTTCGGCGAAAGTTCTGGAGGTCTACGGCGCCGTGTCCAGGGAGACGGCGTTGCAAATGGCGCATGGAGCGCTGATGCGTTCCGATGCTTTCGTGGCGGTGGCCGTTACCGGTATTGCCGGTCCGGGCGGCGGATCGGCCGAGAAGCCGGTTGGCCTCGTGCATCTCGCTTTGAAGACCCGCTCAGGTCTCATCGATCACAAGGAAATGCGCTACGGCGATATCGGGCGTTCGGAAGTGCGCCTTGCGACCATCAGGACAGCGCTTGAGATGCTCTCGGCTGCGGCTCAGACGCTGGCATAGATCTTGTCGGCGCGCGTCTCGAAGGCTTCGGAAAACATGCGGAAGGCGCGGTCGAACATCGAACCCATCAGCGCGCCAAGAATGCGGTTCTTGAACTCGTAGTCGATGAAGAAGTGAACCGAGCAGCCGCCGTCGGCGGTCTCTTCGAAGCGCCAGCGATTGTCGAGATAGCGGAACGGACCCTCGATATACTTGACGTCAATGGCACGCTCGGCCGGCGTCAGCAGTACCTGGGTCGTGAAGGTCTCCCGGATGGCCTTGTAGCCCACCGTCATGTCCGCGAGCAGAAGCTCCTTGCCGTCGCGTTCGCGGCGCGAGCGGATGCTGAGTGCCTCGCAGAGCGGCAAAAACTCCGGGTAACGCTCGATGTCGGCAACAAGAGCGTACATGCGGTCGGGCGAGTGCTTGACGAGGCGGCGGGTTTCGAACTGAGGCATATCAGCGACTTAATGAGGAAGCCCGGCGAGATCAAGCAGGTGCGCCATTTCGCCATGGGATTTCAGCGTGATTACCGGCACGTTCGGTCCGTGGCGCTCGATTTCCTGGATGATGCGCGGGGCATAGCGGCGCTCGAAGTTCCAGATGTAGGAGAGGAAATCGCGATCGGGCAAAGGCTCGGGGCATCCTTCTGCCATATCCGGCCGCACCGTCCCCCTGAAACGATAGACCCTCTTTGCAATGCCGAGCAGACATTTCCATCGGGGAAGCCGCAACCAGATGATGAGATCCGTGCGCGGCAGCCTGATGTCGAAGGACGACGAGCCACTGCCATCAATCACCCAAGCCTCGCCGGCAACGAAGGCGCTCAATCGTCCACGTTGCTCCTCCCTGCCCCGCTCCTGCCACCCGGGCAACCAGCGCACGTCCCTGTCGATGGAGACGTACTGGAGACCGAGACCGCTTGCGAGCTTCTGCGACAGAGTGCTTTTTCCGCCGCCGGAGGATCCGATGACGCAAATGCGCCGCGCCTTGCGCAGGTGGTTCGCGGCTTCTTCGGATATCGGAAGGTCACGCACTCGATTCGCCTCGCTCTCGTTCAGTGTGCTGAGCTTTGACTTTTTATTCTGACGCGAGCAACATCTGGTCACAGGAGACAGATCTATGGCCAAGCTCAGCATTCGGCTGCCCGACAAGATGAAGCAATTCGTCGACGACCAGACTCAAGAGGGTCAGTTCGCCGACGAGGCGGCCTATATCCAAGACCTGATCAACCAGGACCAAGAACGCCAAAAAGAAGTTGCCCGTATCCAGGCAATTGTCGACGCGGGGATCGCCAGTGGCGAAAGCGACGAGAGCATGCTGGATATCCTCCACTCCCTGAAGGATCAGCGGAACAAATCTGCTTGAGCTACCGGCTCACCCGTCGAGCAGCTGAGGATGTCCGCAAGATCTATCGGCACGGCGTGGAGACTTTTGGCGAGACGCAGGCTGAGGCCTCCCATACTCATCTCGAACACGTTTTCGCTCTGATTGCCGAAAACCCTCGCATGGAGAGAGAGCGCATGCAGATCACGCCGCCTGTGCGCGTTCATCCCACAGGACCACATCTCGTCATCTATAGCATCAAGCCAAGCGGAGACGTCCTGATTATAGCGGTCCCGAACGCGCGCGAGGATTGGCAGGACACGCTCGGGTAACTAGTCAGGCCTTGGCGACCAGCTTCTCTCGCGCCGCCTTCAGCCGCGCGAAGTCATCGCCGGCATGGTGTGACGAGCGGGTCAGCGGGCTTGAGGATACCATCAGGAAACCCTTGGTATAGGCGATGTCCTCGTAGGACTTGAACTCTTCCGGCGTGACGAAGCGCTCGACCTTGTGGTGCTTGCGGGTCGGCTGGAGATACTGGCCGATGGTCAGGAAGTCGACATCCGCCGTGCGCAGGTCGTCCATCAGCTGCAGCACTTCGTTGCGCTCCTCGCCAAGGCCGACCATGATGCCGGACTTGGTGAACATGGTCGGGTCGAGTTCCTTCACCCGCTGCAGCAGGCGGACGGAGTGGAAATAACGCGCACCCGGACGGACCGTCAGATAATTGCCGGGCACGGTTTCCATGTTGTGGTTGAAGACATCGGGCTTGGCCGCGACGACACGCTCCAAAGCGCCCGGCTTCTTCAGGAAGTCGGGGGTCAAGATCTCGATCGTCGTTTCCGGCGAGGCCTCGCGGATGGCCCAGATCACCTGCTCGAAATGTTCCGCGCCGCCATCGGCGAGGTCGTCACGGTCGACGGAGGTGATGACGACGTGGTTCAAGCCCATCTGACGGACCGCCTTGGCCACATTGGCGGGCTCGTCACGATCGAGCGCGTTGGGCTTGCCGGTCGCGACGTTGCAGAAGGCGCAGGCGCGGGTGCAGATCTCACCCATGATCATGAAGGTCGCGTGTTTCTTGTCCCAGCACTCGCCGATATTGGGGCAGCCGGCCTCCTCGCAGACGGTCACCAGCTTGTGCGAGCGCACGAGGTCCCGGGTCTCGTGGTAGCCCTTCGACGTCGGCGCCTTGACGCGGATCCATTCGGGCTTCCGCATCACCTCGGTATCGGGCTTGTGCGCCTTTTCCGGGTGACGGACGCGCTTCTCCTCGGCCGCAGCCGGAGCAAGATTGATCCTGTCGAGGATGGTGACCATAGGTAGACCCCTTGTGCCGCAGACGCGGCCTTTGTGGTTATCGCCGGACGAGGCGGGCGATGAAGAGAAGCAGGCTTGCGCCGACAAAACTGGTGATCAGGTAGCCGAGCCAGTCGCCCTCGACGAAAATGCCGAGGCGGCGGAAAATGGCGGCGGCGATCGCCGCACCGACGATGCCGATGACGATGTTCATGAAGACGCCGAAGCGCATGTCCATGAGCTTGCCGGCCAGCCAGCCCGCAAGACCGCCGAAGAAGATCGTCGCGATGATACCGACTTCAAAACCTGCCACGGCGTTATCCTTTCGAGCATCTGTTTTGACCCTGCCGCCCATATAGGCGGCAAGGTGGCCTTTCACAACCGGACTTTAGGCGTTCAATACCCGACCATAGGCGTCGAGCACGCTTTCCTTCATCATTTCCGAGAGCGTCGGATGCGGGAAGATCGTGTGCATCAGTTCTTCTTCCGTCGTCTCGAGGTTCATCGCAACGACGAAGCCCTGAATGAGTTCGGTCACTTCCGCGCCGACCATGTGGGCACCGAGCAGTTCGCCGGTCTTCTTGTCGAAGATCGTCTTGATCATGCCCTGGTCTTCGCCGAGCGCGATCGCCTTGCCGTTTGCGGCGAAGGAATAGCGGCCGACGCGGATGTCGCGGCCCTGTTCTTTCGCCTTGGCTTCCGTCAGACCGACCGAGGCCACCTGCGGGTTGCAATAGGTGCAGCCCGGGATCTTGCCCTTGTCCATCGGGTGGACGCCCGGCACGCCGGCGATCTTCTCGATGCAGATGACACCCTCGTGCTCAGCCTTGTGGGCAAGCATCGGCGGGCCGGCGACGTCGCCGATCGCATAGAGGCCCGGCACATTGGTCTTGCCATAACCGTCGATGACGATGCAGCCGCGATCGGTCTTCACGCCGAGCGCTTCGAGGCCGAGGTTTTCGATATTACCCTGCACGCCGACGGCGGAGATCAGGCGGTCAGCGGTGATCGTCTGGACCTTGCCATCCTTGGTCTCGACATGGGCGGTGATGGAGTTTGCGCCCTTCTCGACCTTCGAGACCTTGGCTTCGGTGATGATCTTCAGGCCGCGCTTTTCCAGCTGCTTGCGGGCGAAGGTGGAGATCTCGACATCTTCGACCGGCATGATGTTCGGCATCAGTTCGACGACGGTCACATCCACGCCCATGGAGCGGTAGAAGGAGGCGAATTCGATGCCGATCGCGCCCGAGCCCATGACAACCAGCGACTTCGGCATGAACTCCGGCTTCATCGCTTCGAAATAGGTCCAGATCAACTTGCCATCCGGTTCGATGCCGGGAAGCGCCCGCGGACGGGCGCCGGTGGCCACGATGATGTGCTTGGCGGTATAGGTGCCCTCGCCCAGCACGCCCTTCGGAACCGGGTTCTGCGGCTCAATGACGGGCTTCGACATCTTGCCGACGACGATCTCGCCGGGCTTGGAAAGCTTGGCTTCGCCCCAGATGACGTCGATCTTGTTCTTCTTCATCAGGAAGGCGACGCCGCCGTTCAGGCGAGCCGAGACGCCACGGGACCGGGCGACCACGTCCTTGACGTCGGCGGTCATCGTGCCGTTCAGCGTCAGGCCATAGGCCTTGGCGTGGTTGGCGTGGTCGAGGATCTCGGCCGAGCGCAGCAATGCCTTGGTCGGGATGCAACCCCAGTTGAGGCAGATGCCGCCCAGATGTTCGCGTTCGACGATCGCGGTCTTCAGGCCGAGCTGGGCGGCACGGATGGCGGTGACGTAACCGCCGGGGCCGGAGCCGATGATGATGACGTCGTAAGCATTCGACATGGGCGCTTCCACTCCTCGGTTTCCTGCGAGCCCCCGCTCCAAGCGGAGGCCCGTTTCGGGACTGGAAGCGAGACCCTCAGGCTGCGGGTGTCTCGGCCTCCGGTTCGTGACGAACCAGCATCCCGTAGATTTCATCCTTGAGCTGCATCCGCTTCTTGCGCATTTCCACGATATGGAAGTCGTCTGCAGGCTCGATATCAGTTTCGGCGCGGTGGATGGCCCGGTTCACATCGTGATAGGCATCGAACAATCTCGCGAAGTGACCATCCGTTTCCTTCAGATGACGCATCAGCGCGACGTGTTCCGGGAATTCCACTGCCAGTTCGTGCGGTGTGTTCGACATGATCCCATCTCCTCTTTCGGGGGTTGATGGGTTCAGGTTAGACGCAGCGCACAAGACCTCCTTGATTTTGATCAACGCGCCCTGACGGAGAGTTCAGGCCGCGGTTTTTCTTCAAAGACCGAGCATCATCCGGACGATCGGCTCAAGGCCGCGTCCAATGGCTCGGGTGTTTTCAGCGTCCAGATGGATGCCATCCAGCGGCGTGGTCTTCGCGACGGAGCCCGCATCGAAGAAGCCGCAGCCGGTCTCGTCTGCGAGATCGCTGTAATAGCTCGCCAGCATGGCCGCTTCGTCCATCCCACCCTTGAACATGGCCGCGAAATGGACATTGGCCGTGTCGCAGATCGGTGGCGGCGAAACGAGCAGGATGTCCGGCCCTTCGTAGCCGAAGCCCCAGTCATGATGGCGCACGAGTTTAATCAGTCGATCCACACCCTTGGTGGCGGCAATCGCCGAACCGCCGATCCCGCGCTTCATGTCATTGGTGCCGAGCAGGAAGATCACGAGATCGATCGGCTTGTGCGTCTCCAGAATGCTCGGCAGCAGCTTCACGCCGTTGCGCTCGCAATCTGCGAGATGGTCGTCATAGGCGGTGGTGCGGCCGTTCAGGCCTTCGGCGATCACCCGGACCCCATGGCCGAGCGCCTTTTTCAAGACGCTCGTCCAGCGATCCTCGTGGGCATGCCGACCCAGGTTCACCGGATCGTATCCCCATGTCAGGCTGTCGCCGTAGGCAAGAACGGTCTTCATTGCACCGCCCTCTCGATCAGACCAGCATGCCCATCGGATTTTCGATGTAGCGCTTGAAAGCGCCGAGCAGTTCGGCTCCCAGCGCGCCATCGACGCAACGGTGGTCGGTGGACAGCGTTACGGTCATCACGTTCGCGATCTTCATCTCGCCGTTTTTGACCACGACCCGTTCTTCGCCGGCGCCGACCGCAAGGATCGTTGCATGCGGCGGGTTGACCACGGCCGAGAAGCTCTTCACGCCCATCATGCCCATGTTGGACACGGCAGTCGTGCCGCCCTGATATTCTTCAGGCTTCAGCTTGCGGTCCTTGGCGCGCTTGCCCAAGTCCTTCATCTCGTTGGAGATGGTGGACAGGCTCTTTTCCTCGGCCTTGCGGATGATCGGGGTGATCAGGCCGCCGGGGATCGAGACCGCCACGCCGACATCGGCATGCTTGTGCTTGACCATGGCGCTGTCGGTCCAGGAGACGTTGGCGTCCGGCACATCGCGCAGCGCGAGGGCCAGGGCCTTGATCACCATGTCGTTGACCGAGAGCTTGTAGCCCGGCTTGCCGTCCTTTTCAGGGGCGGCAGCGTTGAGCTGCGCGCGCAGTGCCAGAAGCGCATCCAGTTCGCAGTCCACGGACACGTAGAAATGCGGAATGGTCTGCTTCGATTCCTGCAGGCGCTTGGCAATGGTCTTGCGCATGCCGTCATGCGGCACGAGCTCGTAGGAGCCTTCAGCGAAGTTTTTGAGAACGGCCTCGTCCGACGGACCCTTGGCGAGAGCCGGCTGGGGCGCGGCGCCGGAAGCGGCTGCCGCAGGGGCAGGCGCAGCCTTCGCACCACCAGTGCTCACGGCCTTCTCAATGTCACTCTTGACGACGCGGCCCTTTGGACCGGTGCCGGAGAGGGCCTTGAGATCGAGACCAGCCTCCTTGGCGAGACGACGGGCCAGCGGCGATGCGAAGACGCGTTCGCCGGTCGAGGCTGCGGGCGCTGCCGAGGCGGCTGCCGGTGCAGGCGTTGCCGAAGGAGCCGGTGCTGCAGCCGCGGCCGGCGCTGCTTCAGCCTTGGGCGCCGGAGCAGCCTCGGCCTTCGGCGCGGACGAACCGCCGGAAGAGGCCGCGGCAGCGACGTCTTCACCGTCTTCGGCGAGGATCGCGATCAGGGCGTTGACCTTGACGGCCTCGGTGCCGGCGGGAACGACGAGCTTCGCAACCGTGCCTTCATCGACGGCTTCCACTTCCATGGTCGCCTTGTCGGTCTCGATCTCGGCGATGACATCGCCAGACTTGACCTTGTCGCCTTCCTTGACCAGCCACTTGGCCAGATTGCCCTCTTCCATCGTCGGAGAGAGTGCCGGCATTGTGATGTTGATCGGCATAAGCCTCGCCTCCCCTTACTTGTAGCAGACGGCTTTGACCGCCTGGATCACTTCACCGACGTTCGGCAGAGCGAGCTTTTCGAGGTTTGCCGCGTAAGGCATCGGCACATCCTTGCCGGCGATCGTGATGACCGGGGCATCGAGATAGTCGAAAGCTTCGCGCTGGACGGTGTTGGAGATGAAGTCGCCGACGGAGGACTGCGGGAAGCCTTCCTCGACGGTCACGAGGCGGCCGGTCTTCTTGACCGATTCGATGATCGCCGGCAGGTCCATCGGACGGATGGTGCGCAGGTCGATCAGCTCGACATCGATGCCTTCCTTGGCCAGTTCATCGACAGCCTTGACCGCATAGGTCATGCCGATGCCCCAGGACACCATGGTCGCGTCCTTGCCGGCCTTGTGCAGGCGCGCCTTGCCGATCGGCAGGACGAAATCGTCCATCTTCGGCACTTCGAAGGAGTGACCGTAGAGAATTTCGTTTTCGAGGAAGATGACCGGGTTCGGGTCGCGGATCGCAGCCTTCAGGAGGCCCTTGGCGTCAGCCGCCGAATAGGGCTGAATGACCTTCAGACCAGGGATATGGCTGTACCAGGCGGCATAGTCCTGGCTGTGCTGGGCGGCCACGCGAGCTGCTGCACCGTTCGGACCGCGGAAGACCATGGGCGCGCCCATCTGGCCACCGGACATGTAGAGCGTCTTGGCGGCCGAGTTGATGATCTGGTCGATCGCCTGCATGGCGAAGTTGAAGGTCATGAACTCGACGATCGGGCGCAGACCTGCCATGGCGGCGCCGACAGCGATACCGGCAAAGCCGTGCTCGGTGATCGGGGTGTCGACAACGCGCTGCGCACCGAATTCCTGCAGCAACCCTTGAGTGATCTTGTATGCGCCCTGATATTCCGCAACTTCTTCACCCATGATGAAGACGTCGGGATTGGCGCGCATTTCCTCGGCCATGGCTTCGCGAAGGGCTTCACGAACCGTCATCGTCACCATTTCGGTGCCGGCAGGAATTGCCGGGTCGGCGGCAACGTCGATCTTCGGCGCAGCCGGGACCTTGTTGTCGGCAGAGGATGCCGGTTCGTCAGCAGCCGCGCGAGCCTTGCCGCCGGCATCGCCAGCAGCCGCAGGCGGCGTATCCGCATCGGCCTTCTTCGGGGCCGCCACGGCGTCGGCGCTTTCGCCTTCCTCCAGGAGGACTGCGATCGCGGTGTTCACCTTGACGTTCTCGGTACCGGCCGCGATCAGGATCTTGCCGAGCACGCCTTCATCGACGGCTTCGACTTCCATGGTCGCCTTGTCGGTCTCGATTTCGGCGATGACGTCACCGGACTTCACGGTGTCGCCTTCGTTCTTGATCCACTTGGACAGCGTGCCTTCTTCCATGGTCGGAGAGAGGGCGGGCATCAAAATTTCGATCGGCATAGGTTCCCTCCCCGATTACAGCAGGATGTCGGTGTAGAGCTCGGACACATCCGGCTCCGGATCGGCCTGGGCGAAATCGGCCGAGTCGGCCACGATGTCGCGAACCTCCTTGTCGATTGCCTTCAGCTCATCCTCGGATGCCCAGCCCTTTTCGAGGAGACGGGCGCGGACCTGCTCGATCGGATCCTGCTCGGAGCGCATCTTCTGCACTTCTTCCTTGGAGCGATACTTGGCCGGGTCGGACATGGAGTGACCACGATAGCGGTAGGTCAGCATTTCCAGAATGATCGGACCCTTGCCGGCGCGGCAGTGCTCGACCGCCTGATCGGCAGCGGCCTTGACGGCGCGCACATCCATGCCATCCACCTGAATGCCGGGGATGTTGAAGGAGACGCCGCGCTGCGAGAAGTCGGTCTGGGCGGAGGCGCGCGAAACCGAGGTACCCATGGCGTAACGGTTGTTTTCGATGATGTAGATAACCGGCAGGTTCCACAGGCGAGCCATGTTGAAGCTCTCGTAGACCTGACCCTGGTTGGCAGCACCATCGCCGAAATAGGCAAGCGACACATTGTCGTTGCCACGGTAGCGATTGGCGAAGGCAAGGCCGGTTCCAAGCGAAACCTGCGCACCGACGATGCCGTGTCCGCCGTAGAAGTTCTTCTCCTTGGAGAACATGTGCATCGAGCCGCCCTTACCCTTCGAAAGGCCGCCGCGACGCCCGGTCAGCTCGGCCATGACGCCACGGGCGCTCATGCCGCAGGCCAGCATGTGGCCGTGATCACGATAACCGGTGATGACCTGATCACCGTCCTTCAGCGCCATCTGCATGCCGACAACGACAGCTTCCTGGCCGATGTAAAGGTGACAGAAGCCGCCGATGAAGCCCATGCCATAGAGCTGGCCGGCCTTTTCTTCGAAACGGCGGATGAGGAGCATCTCGCGATAGGCTGCAAGCTCCTGAGCCTTGTCGAACTCGACGATGGCTCCCTGGGTGAATTCTTTTTTGGCAGGCTTGGCCGAAGGCTTCCGACCGGTCGCAGTCGCAGGCTTGCGAGGCGCCATGCATCCCTCCCATGGGTTATTATGGTCCAAAGTTGGACACAGAATAGGGAAGAAAGGCGGCGGCGGCAATGCCATAAATGCATGGCTCACATTCGCCGCAAGCAACTGTAATGACTGAAAAATTTACGATTAACTTGTTTCAGGTTAATCAGAAATAGGTGTTGAAGATGACGATTTCATCCGGGCGCGACATGTTGAGCTGATAACGCGCCTTTTCATCGATGATATCCTCATCGAGAGAGCCGTCACTCAGCAGACCCACCTCCTTCTCGAGCGCCGTGCGATGCGCCACGAGCTTGTCCAGTTCTGCGGCCCGCTCCTTGCGAATCCGCTCGAATTCCTGGCCTGCGCGCAAACCATAATCACCATGGATGGAATGATAGCCGAAGTAGGACAGGAAGGCGATTGTCACTGCGGGGAGAATAAGACGACCGTACTTCTTTTTCTTGTGATGTCTGGTCCACATGCCGACAAATGTCCTGAAACGCGAAACTGGGGTCGACACTAGCGCCCATGTCTTAACCGACCGTTGACCTTAACGAGGGGCGAAAAAGAAAAAGCCCGCGACGGGGAAACGGCGCGGGCTTTCAAAATGGCTCTTTACGCGATCAGCCGCGCAGGATGGACGTGCCTGCGTAGACGGCCTGCGGACCCAGCTCTTCCTCGATGCGGATCAGCTGGTTGTACTTGGCGGTGCGGTCGGAACGGGCGAGCGAACCGGTCTTGATCTGACCGCAGTTGGTGGCCACTGCGAGATCGGCAATTGTCGAATCCTCGGTCTCGCCCGAACGGTGCGACATCACGGCGGTATAGGCTGCGCGGTGCGCGGTCGAGACGGCGTCGAGGGTTTCGGAGAGCGAACCGATCTGGTTGACCTTGACGAGGATCGAGTTGGCAACACCCATCTTGATGCCGTCGCGCAGACGGGCCGAGTTGGTGACGAAGAGATCGTCGCCCACGAGCTGAACCTTCTTGCCGATCTTGTCGGTCAGCGCCTTCCAGCCGTCCCAATCGTCTTCTGCCATGCCGTCTTCGATCGAGAAGATCGGGTACTTGGCGGCGAGCTCGGCGAGGTACTCAGCCATGGCTTCCGGCTCGAGCGTACGGCCTTCGCCTTCGAGAACGTATTTGCCGTCCTTGAAGAACTCGGTCGAGGCGCAGTCAAGCGCGATGTGCATGTCTTCGCCCGGACGGTAGCCGGCCTTTTCGATCGACTTCATGATGAAGTCGAGAGCGGCCGGAGCCGAAGCGAGACCAGGTGCAAAACCGCCTTCGTCACCGACGTTCGTGTTGTGGCCGTCGGCTGCGAGCTGCTTCTTGAGCGTGTGGAAGACTTCCGAACCCATGCGCACGGCGTCGCGGATGGTCTCGGCGCCCACCGGCACGATCATGAATTCCTGGAAGTCGATCGGGTTGTCGGCATGGGCGCCGCCATTGATGATGTTCATCATAGGGACCGGCAGAACATGAGCGTTCGGGCCACCGACATAACGGTAGAGCGGCAGGCCGGAGGACTGTGCGGCTGCCTTGGCGACGGCGAGCGAGACACCGAGGATGGCATTGGCACCGAGGCGCGACTTGTTCGGCGTGCCGTCGAGCTGGATCATCAGGTTGTCGATCTGGATCTGGTTCTCGGCGTCATGACCGCCAATCGCATCATAGATCTCGCCGTTGACGGCTTCGACAGCCTTTTCGACGCCCTTGCCGAGGTAACGCGAGCCACCGTCGCGCAGTTCGACGGCTTCGTGCGCGCCGGTCGAGGCGCCCGAGGGAACCGCGGCGCGGCCCATGCTGCCATCTTCGAGATAGACGTCGACTTCGACGGTCGGGTTGCCGCGGCTGTCGAGAATTTCGCGGCCGATGATGTCGGTGATGGCGGTCATGTTCGCTCCCTGGTGACGGAAATTGGACAAGGCTCGGAAGGCCGATCACCGCGCTTGCAGCGCTGGACCCGCCCGTTGAGTCATCTTCTCTTATCCGATGATCGGGAAAATACAATGACGGATCAGGAGCGAAATGAACGAAATCTAATCGATTTAAACCACAACTGACGGCGGCGCTTCCGGTTCAACCGATTGAAGCACCGCCATTGAGGGTCAGGCAGCCTTGGCGATGTCGTCGAAGGCAATCAGTTTTTCGAGCAGGCGGCGCATGTCGGTAATCTTTACCATGTTCGGGCCGTCGGACGGCGCGTTGTCCGGATCCTGATGCGTCTCGATGAAGAGGCCGCCCACGCCGACGGCAACAGCCGCGCGGGCCAGCGTCTCGACAAATTCGCGCTGACCGCCCGAGGAGCCGCCCTGCCCGCCCGGCTGCTGGACCGAATGGGTGGCATCGAAGACGACAGGCGCACCCATGGCCGCCATGATCGGCAGCGAGCGCATGTCGGAGACGAGCGTGTTGTAACCGAAAGACGCGCCGCGTTCGCAGAGCAGTACATTCGGATTGCCGGTGCCGGTGATCTTGTTCAGAACGTTCTTCATGTCCCACGGCGCGAGGAACTGGCCCTTCTTGACGTTGATCGCACGACCGGTCTTGGCCGCCGCCACAAGAAGATCCGTCTGGCGGCAGAGGAAGGCCGGGATCTGCAGGACGTCAACGGTCGGAGCGACCGCGGCACATTGCTCTTCCGTGTGGATGTCGGTGAGGACGGGAACGCCGAACTCCTTCTTGATGTCGGCGAAGACTTCCATTGCCTTTTCGAGGCCGATGCCGCGCTCGGCCGACAGCGAGGTCCGGTTCGCCTTGTCGAAGGACGACTTGTAGACGAGGCCGAGACCGAGCTCCTTGCAGAGTTCGACAAGCTGTCCGGCGATCATGAAGGCATGATCACGGCTTTCCATCTGGCAGGGACCGGCGATCAGGGCAAAGCGGCCCTTCTGGGAGAAAACCGCCTTGGCCGAACCTTCACCGACCACGACTTCCGAATTGGGAGAAACGCTCATTTCAACTCCTCGAAGGCGAAGGTGACGCCTTGTCCTTTTTCCGGCGCGACAACGAGGCGCGCGCCAATCTTCTGATAACCGACGCCATTAGCAGCGAGGGCTGCTTCTGTCACGCCGAGATCGGTTGCCGCCACCACCACCGCCGCGCCGCGGAGACCGCGTTCAGTCTGGCCGAGCGCTACACCATAGTGGGCCAAGAACCCTTCAGGCGTCAGAACATCAACCATCGCGTTCGTGGCATTCAGGGACATGCCGAAGGAATGGGCGGTCACATCCCGCTGGTCGAGAACTGTTTCCAGGAAATACTGGAAGTCGCTCGGATTTTCCTCCACCAGAACGATGCGCGCGAGGCCCGCCGCGCCATTGACATGGACCAGAAGCGCGCCGCGATCGGCAGGGATCGGGTTCACGCGCTGGCAGCTGAAGGCGAAGAAGTCCGGTGCCCGGAGATCTGCCGCGAAGGCGAGCCGGAACGAACCTTCCGCCGTTCGCCCGTCCGGAAAGCGGAACTGCCGCGAGAAAGAGAGGATGGAACCGGCGCTCATCCCCTCGTCGCGGTAGAGCTGGTCATCGGCTGCCGCATCATCCGACTTGACGATGAGGGCCGACAGGCCCTCGCCGTGCCGGAAGCGAAAAGCCTGGTCGCGCGCCACGAACACATTGCCCGTGCGCGCTGCTTCGAGACAATCTTCGCGGCTGCCGACAGCCAGCGGCTCCAGATAGGTATCGTCGGCGAAGAACACGCAGGCATTTTCCGTGCCGAAGGGATGGCGCGCATCGGCAGCGACGGTGAAGCCCAGCAGGCTCAGTCTCTCCCGGCTGGTCTCAAGATCGGTAACGGGCAGGACGAGATGGTCGATCGCCCGCGGGCCGGACATGGAATTGGACATGATGGTTTCCTGTTTTCGGACAAGATTTACGAACTGCGCGACGGGCTTGAAAGGGCAGCGACCGCCTGTCGAAGTGCGTCGATTTCCTGGCGGGTTTCGCGCAACTCCGTCAGCACCTGCTCGTCGATCTTGTGATGCAGCGCCAGGACTTCGATCTCGGCCTTCAGGTTGATCTCGTAATCCTTCGCCGCCATGAAGCGATCACGCTCGGCCTGTCGGTTCTGGCTCATCATGATGATCGGCGCCTGAATGGCGGCCAACATGGACAGGAGCAGGTTGAGGAAGATGAAGGGATAGGGATCGAGCGAGCGAGTCGCGAGAATCACCGTGTTCAGGATGACCCAGGCCGCGAGGAAGACCAGGAAGCCGATGATGAAGCCCCAGGAGCCGCCGATCCGGGCGATGCCGTCCGCTAGGCGCTGACCGAAAGTGGCATGCGCGAGAAAATCCTCGCCGGCATTGGTCGAGACCGTCCGGCGCTCCCGCGCGCGTTTCAAGACCTTTTTCTCCGCCGAGGACAGATCCGCCGCAGACTTACCCAGTAGAAGCTTTTCGATATCCTTCAGCATGCCGATGCGTCCTTGCGCGTGGAGAGAGCCGCCACCCGCCTTGTTGCCGCTCGACTGCGGCGAAATCGGCTCGTGTCAGTTCTATTTCTGCCGCCTATCGCATTTTCTCACCGGCTCTTCACGGAAATTTATCCCCTTGCGGAACACAAATGGAACAGATAGTGTCTGTTCTGGATTTGTTTCACCCTAGGGGCACCGCATATGCTGACGCGCAAGCAACAGGAACTGCTTCTTTTCATCCATGAGCGGATGAAAGAATCGGGCGTCCCGCCTTCCTTCGACGAGATGAAGGATGCGCTGGACCTCGCATCGAAATCCGGCATCCATCGCCTGATCACGGCACTCGAGGAACGCGGCTTCATCCGCCGTTTGCCGAACCGCGCCCGAGCACTCGAAGTGATCAAGCTTCCGGAGGCCTATTCGCCGAGCATTCAGCCCCGCCGCGGCTTTGCTCCGAGCGTGATCGAAGGCAGCCTCGGCAAGACCCCGCCGGCACCCACACTGAGCAAACCGCCGGTCGAGGACAACAGCTCGTCCATTTCGGTACCGGTCATGGGGCGGATTGCCGCTGGTGTGCCAATCTCGGCGATCCAGAACAACACGCATGACATCACGGTGCCCGCCGAGATGATCGGCTCCGGGGATCACTATGCGCTCGAGGTCAAGGGCGATTCGATGATCGAGGCCGGCATTCTCGACGGCGATACGGTCATCATCCGCAATGCGTCCAATGCCAATCCCGGCGACATCATCGTGGCCCTTGTCGACGACGAAGAGGCAACGCTGAAGCGGTTCCGTCGTCGGGGTGCATCGATTGCACTGGAGGCAGCGAACCCCGCCTACGAGACCCGTATCTTCCCGCCGGACCGCGTCAAGATCCAGGGCAAGCTGGTCGGCCTCATTCGCCGCTATCACTGAGATCAGCGGCGGAGGTCGGAGGCGCCGGTTCGGTTGGTCCCTGCCCTCGTGATGGGTTGCCGTGCCGGGAGGCAGTCGAAGCCGTTCGCCAGTCGTAGAGCCGGTGCGCCGTCCATGGTCTCGGCGCGCCGTCGAAAGATGGCATGACCGTCAGTTCATCAGGATTTTCATCTAGGCCGAAGACCTCCACTGCACCTGATGCTCTGAGGCTTGTCTGAGAAAACAAGGTAGCGCCCGATCGGCAGGCTGTCATGCGGGTTCGTCCGGCGAGCACAACGATGCTTGCTCGGTCGCAGGCGAGGCCTGCAAGATCCGGGCGATCGATGGTGATCAGCCGTTTCCCGGTCGAGAGCTTCAAGACACAAGCCTGCTTGATGCAGACAAACCGGGTCGCCTGGGCTGCCGATGTGAGACGGTCGAAAGCGGCCTCCGCCTCTCTGGTCTGCACATCCGTCCACTCCTCGCCGATGCGCCAGTCCGGTGCCGGCGGCAGAGTTTCCGTGAGCATGCGAGGTGCGGTCGCAGCTTCAAGCCCGAGCACCGGCTTCCATTGATCGAAGACAAAGGCCGGCGGGCGTAGTCTGTTGGTCGCGAAGCCTGATGTTTCCCCTGTGCCGGTCCAGACGCCGACGAGACGGGCGTCCTCGCTGATCAGCAGCTCGCCATTCGGCCTCGGTGCGGCGAGCCATGCGGCCGCCACCGTGACGGCGATCAACGCGGTGCCGGCATGTTTCAGGCGCGTGCGCAGCAAGGTCAGCAGCAACATCCCGACAACAGTGCCAGGCAGAAACCAGAGGGGCAGACGCGGAAAGACATAGCCGCCGCCCCAGCCTGCCACCGTATGCGCGACCTTCAGCACCAATTCGAGCCCCTGCCCCATGATCCAGAAGAAGGGCGCGTCGAGACCGAATGGCATCAGCAGCATGGCGATGAAGCCCGCCGGCATCACGACCAGCGAGATCAGCGGCATTGCGGCGAGATTGGCCTCCAGGCCGTGGGTCGACAGTCGGTGGAAATGGGTGATGGCAAAGACTGCGGTGGCAAGCCCACCGATCAGCGAGGTCGCGAGCGTTCCACCGACGAAAGCAGCACCTCCGGCTGCCACGCGCCAGCCGAGGCCGCGGGCCGGCGGCAGGATCGCCCGCGGTCGGGCGCGCCAGCCGGCATAGCCTGCGATAAGCCCCGCGGTCGCTGCAAACGACATCTGGAAACTGGGTCCCATGACCGTCGACGGCTGCAGGCAAAGGATCGCGGTTGCCGCCAGCGCAAGATTGCGCAGGCTGATCGCGGGTCTGTCGAAGAGCACGGCAACCAGCATGATTGCTGTCATCAGATAGGCTCGCAGGGCCGAGACCTGATAGCCGGAGATCAACACGTATCCTGTTGTTGCAAGAAGCGCTCCGACAGCCGCGATTTTCTTGTTTGGGTAACGCGCCGCGAGCACCGGCGCCAGACTGAGCAGCCCGCGAAGTCCAACGAAGAAAATCCCGGCCGCAAGCGCCATGTTCAGGCCCGAGATCGCCGTGATATGAGCGAGACCGGAGACCCGCAAAGCCTCCGTCGCCTCCTCGGACATGGACCGGCGTTCGCCCGTGATGATCGACGCTGCGAAGGCGCCGGGATCACCGGGCAGGATGCTTCGAATGCGGTTCGATATCCGGTCTCTGAGCGAGAAAAGTGTAGCATCGAATCGGATGAAGAGACTTGGCTCGACGGCCGCGTCTGCCGGCTCTCGCCTGGGCGGGCCCAGGAAGAAACCGACGGCGCCGATGCCGGAAAAATAGCTTTGAAACGCGAAGTCGTTGAGGCCAGGAAGCGCGGGGCCCGATGGGGGTGACAGGCGTGCCCGCCCGGTCAGGCGGTCGCCGATGGTGGCAGGGACATGTCTGCTGCGAGCCAAGAGGTTTGCCCGCAAGGGGGGACGTCGCACCGTCGGATCCACCGTTGACGTGATCCTCAGCGTGTAACGCCATTCCCCGGCTGCACCCTGCTCTCTCCGCTCGACGACGCCCGATACCGTGGTCACCAGTGGCTGATCGAGGATGACGGTCGCGAGCCGTCGCGTCTCCCATTCGGCGCATAGCATGCCCGCGACAAGCAGACAGGCACCTCCAACGGCCGCGTGGACAACCGTGTCGCGGGCTGCAAGCAGAAACGCGATCGCCAGAAGTGCAAGGGCCGAGCCGAGGACGATTGCCGCGGGCGGGCTCTCGATGCTGAACCAGAGTGCAGCACCGGCACCAAGGCAGACGGGCACGAAGAGGAAAAGATGTCCATGGTGCACCTCCTCGCTCACCGACCGTCTCACGGCGAGGTGCAGGCGCGCCAAACGGTCGCGGACCTTTACAACCAGACCGGCTCCGGTGAGGTGTTGTGGTGGTCGCGGATCAAGCGGGCGCAGGCTATCCGTTCGCGCCAGCCTCTCCGCCGGCACGAGCTCTCCGCCCCCCTGCCTTTCTGCCACGTCCACCATATGGTTTGCCCGGCCGGACACGCCCCATCCGCATCCAGGATAGGCCAAAACCAAAAGCAATCAAAGCGTGTAGAGCGGAGCGATTCTGCCGCCTATCCGGGCTTCAAACGATTAGAACCGATCGGTTCGATTGTTGCCGTTTTCGCGACGCACAATTTGCCCTTTGGATAGCTTGGCATTAACTTCGGTATCATATAGCTACATCACACGCTTAACCGATGGCGGCTTTTTCAAGACGCCTTCCCGCCAATACCGGAGGATCAGCATGACGGACAAAAGCGCTTCTTTGAAACTCGGGGACAAGACGGTCGACCTGAGCGTCAAGGCCGGCACGATCGGCCCTGACGTCATCGACATCGGCGCCCTTTACAAGCACACGGGTACGTTTACCTACGATCCGGGCTTTACGTCCACGGCATCCTGCGAGTCCAAGATCACCTATATCGACGGCGACGAAGGCACGCTTCTGCACCGCGGCTATCCGATCGAGCAGCTTGCCGAAAAGGGCGACTTCCTGGAAGTCTGCTACCTCCTGCTCTACGGCGAACTGCCGACGGCAGCGCAGAAGAAGGACTTCGACTATCGCGTCACGCACCACACCATGGTGCACGAGCAGATGACCAAGTTCTTCTCCGGTTATCGTCGTGACGCCCATCCGATGGCTGTCATGGTCGGCACCGTCGGCGCGCTCTCCGCCTTCTACCACGACTCGACCGACATCACCGATCCGCATCAGCGCATGGTCGCCTCGCTGCGCATGATCGCCAAGATGCCGACGATCGCCGCGATGGCCTACAAGTATCACGTCGGCCAGCCATTCGTTTACCCGAAGAACGACCTCGACTACGCCTCCAACTTCCTGCGCATGTGCTTCGCCGTGCCTTGCGAAGAATACAAGGTGAACCCGGTTCTGGCGCGCGCCATGGACCGCATCTTCATCCTGCATGCCGATCACGAGCAGAATGCATCGACCTCGACGGTGCGCCTCGCCGGTTCGTCGGGTGCGAACCCGTTCGCCTGCATCGCAGCCGGCATCGCCTGCCTCTGGGGTCCTGCCCATGGTGGTGCGAACGAGGCGGCTCTCAACATGCTGATGGAAATCGGCTCGGTCGACCGCATCCCGGAATATATCGCCAAGGCCAAGGACAAGAACGATCCGTTCCGCCTGATGGGCTTCGGCCACCGGGTCTACAAGAACTATGACCCGCGCGCCAAGATCATGCAGAAGACGATGTATGAGGTTCTGGAAGCGACCGGTCACGGCGACGACCCGCTGATGAAGGTGGCGCTCGAGCTCGAGAAGATCGCGCTCAACGACCCCTACTTCATCGAGAAGAAGCTCTACCCGAACGTCGACTTCTACTCCGGCATCACGCTGCGTGCGCTCGGCTTCCCCACGACCATGTTCACCGTTCTCTTCGCGCTCGCCCGCACCGTCGGCTGGATCGCGCAGTGGAACGAAATGATCGAAGATCCGCAGCAGCGTATCGGTCGTCCGCGCCAGCTCTACACCGGCGCCCCGAAGCGCGACTACAAGCCGCTCTCGGACCGCTGAGTCCATCCCACATTCTGACACATCGAGAAGGCCGGCTCTGCCCGGCCTTCTTTCGTTTCGGGGCTCGAACAGATCCTTTTCGGGCTCAAGCCGGTCAAACTCCCCGTGATGGATCCGCATTTCACCGCTCCACGCCTTCAATTCCCGAAAGCTTTGTTCTAAGGAAGTCAACCTGCTTCGTCCCGGACGAAGATTTACAATGAGGTTTATGCGTCCCGATGCTCGTCTTCTTGAGAAAAGCTTCCCAAACCCTGTTCGCCAAGATCTTGCTCTTGCTGCTCGTCGTATCCTTCGGCGTCTGGGGCGTCTCTGCCTCGCTGTTCAGCAATACGTCGGATACCGTGGTTGCCGTGGGTGACCAGACCGTCTCGTCCAACGACTTCGCTTTCGCCTATCAGCGGCAGGTCGCGGACATGAGCAGCCGGTTCGGGATGCAGCTCACCACCGAACAGGCACGTGCCTTCGGCATCGAGGCGCAGGTGTTCTCGCAGCTTGCCGCCGGCGCGGCTCTTGACCAGCTCGCGGCCGACATGAATCTCGGCCTGTCCCAGGACCGCCTCGCTCAGCTGATTGCCGACGATCCGGCTTTCAAGAACGCGGCCGGCAATTTCGATCGCGCCCTCTTCTCGTCTCGCCTGCGGAGCGCAGGTCTGCGCGAGGACGACTATATCGAAGAGCGTTCGAAGGTCGCCATCAGGAGCCAGATCGTCGACGCCACGGCTGACGGTTTCGTCGCACCGAAGGTGCTGGTCGATGCGCTCAAGACCTATCGTTACGAAAACCGCGACATCAACTATCTGCTGCTGACCAACGCCAATATCGAGCCGGTCAAGGCACCCGACGACGCAACGCTCGCCGCCTGGTTCGAGACCACCAAGTCCGGCTATCGCGCGCCGGAATATCGCAGCTTCAACTATGTGAAGCTCGAGCCTTCCGACATCGCCGATACGGCTGCCATCACCGAGGAGCAGATCCGGGAAGACTATGAGCGCCGCAAGTCCTCCTATGAGATTGCCGGCACCCGTACGATCGAGCAGCTCTCGTTCGAAAGCCGCGAAATGGCGGAAGCCGCCCTGCAGGAACTGCAGAACGGCACCAGCTTCGACCAGCTGGTCGCAGACCAGGGCAAGACGGCCGGCGACGTGCTGCTGGGTGATTTCACCCGAGACCGCCTCCCCGACCCGGCTCTCGCCGAAGCAGCCTTTGCCGTGACGACCGAGGGCGGCACGACGCCGGTGGTCGAAGGTGCTCTTGGGCCCGTCATCCTGCGGATCACCAACATCAAGGAAGGCCGCACGCAGCCGCTCGAAGAGGTCAAGGAACAGATCCGCGAAGCGCTTGCCGAATCTGCCGCGATCGCGGACCTCACCGCCGTCCATGACCAGTTCGAAGACCTGCGTGCCGGTGGCTCGACGCTCAAGGAAGCCGCCGACCAGCTGAAGCTGACGACATCGACGGTTACGGACATCGATCGCCGCGGCCTCGACAACCGCGAGACAGAGGTCGCCGGCATTCCGGAGCGTGACAAGCTGCTGACGGAGGTGTTCCGCACGGAGATCGGCGTCGAGGCGCTGCCGGTCAACATGGGCAGCAACGGCTTCATCTGGTTCGAAGTCACCGATATCAAGCCGGAGCGTGACCGGGAACTCGCGGAAGTGCGCGAGAAGGCTGTCGCCGACTGGACTGCCGAGCAGCAGCGCATAGCGCTCGGCGCCAAGGCGGAGAGCCTGCGCAAGCGCATCGCCGACGGCGAAAAGCTCGAGGATATCGCGACCGAACTCGGCCTCGCCGTCGAAAGCAAAGCGGGCATTACCCGCCGCAGCGAGGACGCGGTGCTCGGCCCGACCGCGGTCACGGCGGCTTTCTCCGGCCCGCAGGGCACGGTTGCCACGGCATCCGGCGCGGATCCCTCCACGCAGATCCTGCTCACGGTGACTGCCGTGCGTGATCAGCCCACGGGCGGCGTGCCGCTCACGGACGATGCGCAGATCGCCCAGGTTGCCAATGCGGCCGGTGACGACATCCTCGACCAGATGGTGGGGCAGTTGCAGTCGGAATACGGCGTGACCATCAATCAGGCGCTGGCCCAGCAGGCGATCGTCCGATAAGTCCGGCCAGAGGGGGAGCTGTAGAATGTCCGGGTTGAAGCCCTTCATCGCCAAGATCGCCACCCGCCAGCCGCTCACGCGGCAGGAGGCGAGCGACGCTTTCGAGATCCTGATGTCGGGCGAAGCCAGCATGGCCCAGGTCGGCGGCTTCCTGATGGGCCTGCGCGTGCGCGGCGAGACCGTCGACGAGATCGCCGGCGCCGTGTCTATCATGCGGCAGAAGATGGTGCCGGTGGATGCACCGGACGATGCAATCGACATTGTGGGCACCGGTGGCGATGGCACCAATACCTACAACATCTCGACGCTGGCTGCGCTGATCGTTGCCGGCGCCGGCGTGCCCGTTGCCAAGCACGGCAATCGCGCCCTGAGCTCGAAATCGGGGACGGCGGATGCACTGTCGCAACTCGGCGTCAAGCTCGACATCGAGCCGGACATGATCTCGCGCTGCATCCGCGAGGCCGGGATCGGCTTCATGTTTGCGCAGCTGCATCATCCGGCGATGCGCCATGTCGGCCCTGCTCGCGTGGAACTCGGTGCACGCACCATCTTCAACATTGTCGGCCCGCTTTCGAGCCCTGCCCGCGTGAAAAAGCAGCTCTTCGGCGTCTACTCGCCCGAGTGGCTGATCCCCGGTGCCGAGGCCCTCAGGGATCTGGGCCTGACCAGCGCCTGGGTCGTGCATGGCAGTGGTCTCGACGAGATCACCACCACGGGACCGAGCCAGGTCGCTGAGCTGAAGGACGGCGAAATTCGCAGCTTCGAACTCACACCCGATGATTTCGGCGTCGAGACCGTCTCGCTCGATGCCATTCGCGGTGGCGACGGCGCTGTGAACGCAGCAGCCCTTCGCGACGTTCTTGGCGGGGCCAAAACGCCCTATCGGGATGTCGCCCTCTGCAATGCAGCCGCATCGCTGATCGTTGCCGGCAAGGCCAAGGACGTGACCGAGGGCATGCATCTCGCCAGCCAGTCGCTCGACACGGGCAGTGCCGCGCGTGCACTCGAGACGCTGATCACCATTTCCAATTCGGCCGCGCAGGGGTAAGTTCAGACCATGACCGACATCCTGAAGCGCATCGAAACCTACAAGCGGGAAGAAATCGCTGCCGCGAAGGCGGCCGTGTCTTTGTCCGAACTCAAGGACCGGATCGACGCCCAGGAGGCGCCACGCGGTTTTCACCGTGCGCTGGTTCGTGCCCGCGATGAGGGTCGCTTCGGACTGATCGCCGAGATCAAGAAGGCGAGCCCTTCGAAAGGGCTGATCCGCCCCGATTTCGATCCACCGTCCCTCGCCGCCGCCTATGAGGCCGGTGGTGCCGCCTGCCTGTCTGTCCTAACCGACAAGCCGAGCTTTCAGGGTGCGCCGGAATTTCTCACTGCGGCCCGCCAGGCCTGTGCGCTCCCCGCGCTGCGCAAGGACTTCATGTTCGATGCCTATCAGGTTTACGAGGCACGCGCCTGGGGCGGCGATTGCATCCTGCTGATCATGGCGTCGCTCTCTGACGATGAAGCCGCTGAACTCGAAGGCGTTGCTTTCGAGCTCGGCATGGATGTGCTCGTTGAAGTGCATGACGCCGAAGAGATGGAGCGGGCCCTTAAGCTCAAGTCGCCGCTGGTCGGCATCAACAATCGCAACCTTCGCACCTTCGACGTCAGCCTCACCGTCAGCGAAGAACTGGCGCCGATGGTGCCGGCGGATCGCCTGCTCGTCGGTGAAAGCGGCATCTTCACCTATGAAGACTGCCAGCGCCTGCAGGCCTCCGGCATCACGACCTTCCTCGTCGGCGAAAGCCTGATGCGCAAGGACGACGTCGCCCAGGCCACGCGCATGCTGCTGACCGGCAAGCCCGGCGCATTGGCGGCGGAATGAATGGCGAGGCAAAAGGCCTGACACATATCGGCGCGTCTGGCGAGGCGCATATGGTCGATGTGTCGGCCAAGGATGACACGGTTCGTGTGGCCGTGGCCGAAGGCTTTGTCAGGATGAAGCCGGAGACCCTTGCGGTCATTCGCGACGGCAATGCCAAGAAGGGCGATGTCATCGGCACCGCCCGGATCGCCGGCATCATGGCCGCCAAGCAGACGTCCAATCTGATCCCACTGTGTCATCCGCTGATGCTCTCGAAAGTGACCCTCGATATCGTCGAGGAACCTGATTTGCCCGGCCTGCGGGTGGAGGCCACGGTCAAGCTCACCGGCAAGACCGGCGTCGAGATGGAGGCGCTGACAGCTGTCTCCGTTACCTGCCTGACGATCTATGACATGGCAAAAGCCGTCGACAAGACCATGGAAATCGGCGGTATCCGGGTCTTGGAAAAGAGCGGCGGCAAATCCGGTGACTTCCGCCATCCGGAGCGGGTCTGATGTCGCTTCTGCCGGTCGAAGATGCATTGGCACGGCTTTTGGCTGCCGCCGTTCCGATCAGCGACAGGCAAGAGGTTCCGCTGCACGAGGCCAACGGACGAGTGCTTGCAGCAGACCTCAAGTCGCGCCTGACCCAGCCTCCCTTTGATGCCTCCGCCATGGACGGTTATGCCCTTCGCGCGTCCGACGCGGCGGGGATCGGATCGATCCTGACGGTCATCGGAGAATCGGCGGCGGGGCATGGCTATGCCGGCGAAGTGGGACCCGGACAGGCCGTCCGCATCTTCACCGGGGCCCCCGTTCCCTCGGGTGCCGACAGCATTCTCCTGCAGGAAGATGCAGAAAAACTCGACGATGGACGCATCCGCACGACCTTTGCGGTTAGTGCCGGACGACATATCAGGCCGCGGGGGCAGGACTTCGCTGAGGGCGATGCCGCACTCTCCGCCGGTGTCCAGCTCGACTATCGGCATCTGACGCTTTCGGCAGCCATGAACCACGCGACGCTCTCCGTCTATCGGCGGCCGCGTGTCGCGATCCTCGCGACCGGAGACGAGCTGGTGCCGCCCGGCAGCCAACCCGGCCCGAGCCAGATCATCGGTTCGAACACATTCGGCATTGCCGCTCTTGCGCGTGACAATCAAGCAGAGGTGCTCGATCTCGGGATCGTCCCCGATGACCGTGAACTTCTGCATCAGGCGATAGAGCGCGCGCGGTCCAGCGGCGTCGACGTGCTGGTGACGCTGGGTGGCGCTTCGGTCGGCGATCATGATCTCGTGCAGTCGACACTCGTCGCCGCCGGCATGCAGCTCGATTTCTGGCGGATCGCCATGCGACCTGGCAAGCCGCTGATGGTCGGGCGGCTGGACGGCATGCAGGTGCTCGGCCTTCCCGGCAATCCGATCTCGAGCCTCGTCTGCGGCCTGCTGTTCCTGGAACCACTTCTCGCGCATCTCGGGCGCCAGAAGGTCCGGGAGCGCATGACCACTGCGCGTCTGGTCAATGCCCTGCCCGTCAACGACAAGCGGCAGGACTATGTGCGTGCGCGGCTCTCTGACGCCAATGACGGCATTCGGCGGGTCGAGAGCTTCGGCAAGCAGGATTCCTCGATGATGCGGATCTTCTCGCAGTCCGACTGCCTGATCGTGCGCCCGCCGCATGCGCCAGCGGCGGACGCCGGCGAACTCGTGCCGGTGATGCTGCTCGATCGGTAACGGTTGAGAAGATCAGAGCGTGGAGGCGGCGCTATCAGCGTCGGAGGCGGAGTCTTCCAGTCCGTATTGGCGTTTGATCAGCGCTGCGATCTCGTCTTCGATCGCCTCGCGATCTTCCTTCGGCATTTCGGCGAGCGCTTCCTCCGCCAGGCCGTTGTCCTCAAGATACTGGTCCCTGATGCGCTCGGCGAGCGACTTGCGGCTTTCTTCCTGGAACTCAGACCTCAAGCATCCCGCTTCAGGGCCACCTCTTCGGCGTTCTTGTCGAAATAGACACCGGCCTGCATCTGCCGGAGCGAGGTCTTGAGGCCGGTTGCGGATTGGTCACTCTCCGGGGCCCGCGCGGTTGAACTGGCTTCCCCGGCTGCAAAGTCGGGCGCAGCGGTCGTCGCCTGCTTCTCCCGAGCTGCGTAGGTCGGCACATAGTACGGGTTTTCACCGATGCGCATGATCACCTCCTTGTTGTCCTCGGATTAGATCGCAGCACTTGCGCAGGGCTGGAACGAAAAGACCCGGCGCGAGGCCGGGTCTTGAGACTGTCGATGGTCGTTCCGATCAGACGAGGCGGCTTTGCTCCAGCGCCGCACCGATGAAGCTCGCAAAAAGCGGGTGCGGATCGAGTGGACGCGACTTCAGTTCCGGATGGTACTGAACACCGATGAACCACGGATGGTCAGGATACTCGACCGTTTCCGGCAGCAGGCCGTCCGGCGACATGCCGGAGAAGACCAGACCGCAGGATTCGAGGCGGTCCTTGTAGTCGACATTGACCTCGTAACGATGGCGGTGGCGCTCGGAGATATCCTGGGAGCCATAGATCTCGGAGATCTTGGTGCCCTTCTTCAGCGAGGCCTTGTAGGCGCCGAGGCGCATGGTGCCGCCGAGATCTCCGGCTGCGGAGCGCTTCTCGAGCTCGTTGCCCTTCATCCATTCGGTCATGAGGCCGACGACAGGCTCTTCGGTCTTGCCGAATTCCGTCGACGACGCGTTCTCGATGCCGGCCAGATGACGCGCGGCTTCGACGACCGCCATCTGCATGCCGAAGCAGATGCCGAAGTAAGGCACCTTGCGCTCGCGGGCGAACTGAGCGGCGAGAATCTTGCCTTCCGATCCACGCTCGCCGAAACCGCCGGGCACCAGGATACCGTTGACCTTTTCAAGCCATGGCGACGGATCTTCCTTTTCGAAGATCTCCGACTCGATCCATTCGAGCTTGACCTTGACCCGGTTGGCGATGCCACCGTGATAGAGGGCTTCGATCAGCGACTTGTAGGCGTCCTTGAGGCCCGTATACTTGCCGACGATTGCGATCGTGACTTCGCCTTCCGGCGTGCGGATGCGGTTGCAGACCTCTTCCCAGGCATCCAGGCGCGGCTTCGGTGCCGGCTCGATACCGAAGGCGGCGAGCACTTCGTTGTCGAGCCCTTCCTTGTGATAGGCCATCGGCACGTCGTAGATATTGGCGACGTCGAGAGCCTGGATCACAGCGCTTTCACGCACGTTGCAGAACAGCGAGAGCTTGCGGCGTTCAGCCTGCGGGATCTCGCGGTCAGCACGGACCAGCAGGATGTCGGGATGGATGCCCAGAGCCTGCAGTTCCTTGACGGAATGCTGCGTCGGCTTGGTCTTCAGCTCGCCGGCTGCCGGAATGTAGGGCATCAGGGTGAGGTGGACATAAACGGCGGTGCCGCGCGGCAGGTCGTTGCCGAGTTGGCGGATCGCTTCCATGAAGGGCATGGCTTCGATGTCGCCGACGGTGCCGCCGATCTCGCAGATGACGAAGTCGTAGTCGTCATTGCCTTCGACCACGAAATCCTTGATCTCGTTGGTGACATGCGGAATGACCTGGACGGTCGCGCCGAGATAGTCGCCTCGACGTTCCTTGTCGATGATGTTCTTGTAGATGCGACCGGTGGTGATGTTGTCGGTCTTGGTGGCCGAACGCCCCGTGAAGCGTTCGTAGTGACCGAGATCGAGGTCGGTCTCGGCGCCGTCATCGGTGACGAAGACTTCGCCGTGTTGCGTCGGGCTCATGGTGCCCGGGTCAACGTTCAAGTAGGGGTCCAGCTTGCGCAGACGAACGCGGTAACCCCGCGCCTGCAACAATGCTCCGAGTGCCGCGGCCGCAATTCCTTTGCCAAGAGAGGAAACCACGCCGCCAGTGATGAATACATATCGCGCCATGGGCTTCACCGGATACCGTTTCAGATTCGATTCCGCCAGCCCAAATCGGGCTTGTCCCACATTTTTCGTGAGCTCGGCGGAATATGGACAAAAGAAAACCGGCGGACCCTGGAGCCCGCCGGAGTGATGAAAGTCGTTCCGATCAGTTGTTCGGAACGGCGTTGGGGTCTGCTGCCGGAGCCGGCGTGGCCGGGGCTGCAGGTGTCTCTGCCGGTGCGGCCGGCGTGGACGCGGCCGGTGCAGAGGTCGACGGCTGAGCCGGAGCTGCGCCCGGAAGCTGGTCGAGAACGCTGCCGCCGCTGCCTTGCGTCGTGCCGTTGCCTGCCGGGATCCGGTCGAGGATGTCGGTCGGACGGGACTCGTAACGGGCGAGGATGCCGAGTGCGAGCGAGATCACGAAGAACAGTGTTGCCAGGATGGCCGTGGTGCGGGTCAGGGCATTCGCCGTGCCGCGCGCCGACATGAAGCCCGATCCACCGCCGATCCCGAGGCCACCGCCTTCCGAGCGCTGGATGAGGACGACGCCGATCAGGGCGACGACGACCATGAGGTAGATAACGAGCAATACGGTCTGCATGGAATGTCCATCCTGCCCAATGGGGGCAAAATCAATGAGGTTGGCGGCTCTTTACATGAGAGGAACGGGCATTGAAAGCCCCTCTCCCGCTTTTGCGCGCATTCGCGCTCAGGCGGTCAGTTCCTCATAGACCCGGTATATGGCGAGGAAATCCTGAGCCTTCAAGCTCGCGCCACCGATCAGCGCACCGTCCACATTCTCGACGGCCATCAATTCCCTGGCGTTGGACGGCTTGACGGAACCGCCATAGAGAATGCGCATCTTCTTGCCCGCATCGCCGAAGCGCTTCACGAGTTCGGCACGCAGGAAGGCGTGGGCTTCCGCCACATCGGCAACGGTCGGTGTCAGACCCGTGCCGATTGCCCAGACAGGTTCATAGGCAATGACCGTGCGTTCGGCCGTGGCGCCATCGGGAACGGAGCCCGCCAACTGGCGCTTGAGGATATCGAGTGTCTGTCCGGACTTGCGCTCGTCTGCGGTCTCGCCGATGCAGATGACGGCGGTCAGATCGGCAGCATAAGCGGCTTCGGCCTTGGCACGCACCAGATGGTCGGTCTCGGCGTGGTCGGTGCGACGCTCCGAATGGCCGACGATGACATGGGTGCCGAAGCAGTCGGCGATCATCTCGGCTGCAAGGTCGCCGGTATGGGCGCCGGAGGCGTTCTGATGGCAATCCTGCGCGCCGATCTGCAGGGGGCTGTCCGTGCAAAGCGCGGTCGCGACGTAAAGCAGCGTTGCCGGCGGGCAAATCAGGCTTTCCACCTTTTCGGAGAGAGGCCCCTGCACACCTTCGGCGATCGCCTTGATCTGATCGAGCGAAGCCCGTGTGCCGTTCATCTTCCAATTGCCCGCAACAAGCGGACGTACATCCGGTGTCATGTCGTCTCTACCCCTATTTCGCTTCTGCGAAGTAGCAAATCTGAGCCCGGAAGGAAAGATTGCGCTATCGTATTGGCCTGTTTATCGGGCGACATGGTGAAAATGTGAACCTTCGGCGCCCGGAATACCGGCAGGAAGCTCGGCACTCAGCGGATCAGCCAGTTCAGCACCGACCGCCAGTCCGTCATGCGAACGGGTGTGCCATGGGAGCCGGTTTCGAACAGCGTGAAGCGCACCGGTTGGCCTGCATTTCTCAGCTTGCCGTAGATCGCGATCTGGTCCTCTGCGGCATAGACGCTGTCGCGGCTCCCATGGGTGAACCAGATCGGCAGTCTGGCCTTGGCCGCAGCGCTCTTCGGTAGGGCTGGATCCGGCGCTCCGCCGAGGATGGCCATTCCTGCGAGCTTCGATACCGCCTCGGCATCACGGGAAATGCCCGAGCAGATGAAACTGCCCATGGAGGCGCAGGCGAGCACCACAGGCCTGTCGCCGGACTGCGCCGAGGCATGCGCAATGAGGGCGGCGATGTCGGCCACGCCCTTCTCGTCGAAACTTCTGACCGAAGGGGCGTAATAGGTGCCGCCAGATTCGGCCACGAGGTTCTTCAGGCGATTGAAGTTGCCGCCGAAGCTGATGTCGTTGAGCCCCAGGCGCCGGTCCCCGCCCCTGCCGTGGATGAAGATGACGGTAAAGGCCTGGCCCTGATCCTGCCCCACACGTCCAACCTCCAGCGGCCCTGTCGGGAGCGGCAGCGTCTGGTTCTCCTGGACGCGGCGGACCTTCAGGGAGACATAACGGTCCTTCACCCGCCTTTCCGGAATGCTGTCACGACCGTTGATGTCGCGCATTTCATCATAGTCCACCACCGTGAAGTCGCCGCCGTCCCGGCTTTCCAGCACGGTCTGCGCCGAAAAAAGGTCATCCTTGAAGGGGCCTACCACATCGGCACTGGCACTTGCCGGCAACAGAAACGGAAAGAGAACGCAGGAAATCGCCGCAATGCGGAAATGAGCTGTGGACATCTGCATGGAAGATGGGTTTCCTCTCGGCTCGCGCTTGCCTTCGCGAAATGCGCCACGCAAAGCTGGCCCGAATTCAACATGCGCCGGCTCTATGGCCCTTCGCGCCTGCCCAGCCTTTCTGGCACAATCCGACCGATTCGCAGATGCGACGGGCCTGATGCGGCGGCATTATGAAGGTGCCGCGAAGCCGGCATCGAACAGCAACAGAGTATCGAACGACGCCATGGACGACAACGATCTCTTTTCCGGCATGCCGCTTTCCCAGAAGGTCGAGGCCGAGCCGACGCCAGCACCGGTCGCGCAACCAGCGCCACGGGCGGCACCGGCTGCGCCCGCCTCGACAGGCGGGGACGATTACGGTGCCTCCTCGATCCGCGTGCTGGAGGGCCTCGAGCCTGTGCGCATGCGCCCGGGCATGTATATCGGCGGCACCGACGAGAAGGCGCTGCACCACCTCTTTGCCGAAGTCATCGATAACTCGATGGACGAGGCGGTGGCCGGTCACGCCAATTTCATCGACGTGCACCTGGATGCCCAAGGCTTCCTGACTGTCACCGACAATGGCCGCGGTATTCCCGTCGAGCTGCATCCACAGGTGCCGGGCAAGTCGACGCTCGAAGTCATCATGACCAAGCTGCATGCCGGCGGCAAATTCGACGGCAAGGCTTATGAGACCTCCGGCGGTCTGCACGGTGTCGGCGTTTCCGTCGTCAACGCGCTCTCGGACCTGCTCGAGGTCGAGGTCGCGCGCAATCGCAAGCTCTATCGTCAGACCTTCTCGCGCGGCATCCCGCAGGGCGGTCTCGAAGAGCTGGGCGAAGTGCACAACCGCCGCGGCACGCGCGTTCGTTTCCATCCGGATCCGCAGATCTTCGGGGATCATGCGAAATTCGATCCCGGCCGGATCTTCCGCATGGCGCGGTCGAAGGCATATCTCTTCGGCGGCGTCGAAATCCGCTGGTCCTGCGATCCCGGCATGGTGCCCGAGGGCGGCGATATTCCGGAAAAGGCCGTCTTCCACTTCCCCGGTGGCCTAAAGGACTATCTCGCCGCGACCCTCGGCAAGGATTTCACGGTCACGCGCGAAATCTTCGCCGGCAAGACGGAGAAGACCGGTGGCCACGGCGCATTGGAATGGGCGATCACCTGGTATGGCGGCGATCCGCAGGTGCACTCCTATTGTAACACGATCCCGACGCCCGAAGGCGGCACGCATGAGGCCGGCCTTCGCATTGCGCTGACCAAGGGCCTCAAGAACTACGCCGAGCTGACGCAGAACAAGCGGGCCCAGCAGATCACCACGGATGACGTAATGATCTCGGCGGTCGGCATGCTCTCGGTCTTCATCCGTGAGCCGGAATTCGTCGGCCAGACCAAAGATAAACTTGCGACCGTCGAGGCCCAGCGCATCGTCGAAAACGCGCTCCGCGATCCCTTCGACCATTACCTGGCCGGCAACCCGAACGAAGCGGCAAAGCTGCTCGACTGGGTGATCGAGCGTGCAGAAGAGCGCCTCCGCCGTCGCAAGGAAAAGGAAGTCAACCGCAAGTCTGCCGTGCGCAAGCTGCGCCTTCCTGGCAAGCTCGCCGACTGCTCGCAGAACACCGCAGAGGGTGCCGAACTCTTCATCGTCGAAGGGGACTCGGCGGGCGGCTCGGCCAAGCAGGCCCGCAACCGCGCCAATCAGGCGATCCTGCCTCTGCGCGGCAAGATCCTGAACGTTGGATCTGCGAGCCGCGAGAAGCTGATGGCCAACCAGCAGATCGCCGATCTCATCCAGGCGCTCGGCTGCGGCACCCGGACGAAGTATCGCGAGGAAGACCTTCGCTACGAACGCATCATCGTCATGACCGATGCCGACGTCGACGGTGCGCATATCGCGTCGCTTCTCATCACCTTCTTCTACCAGGAAATGCCCGAGCTGATCCGCGGCAACCATCTCTATCTCGCCGTGCCGCCGCTTTACGTCATCCGCCAGGGGGCAAAGACGGTCTATGCGCGAGACGATGCGCACCGGGCCGAGCTCATGGAAACCGTCTTCAAGGGCAAGAAGGTCGAGATCGGCCGCTTCAAAGGCCTCGGTGAAATGATGCCGGCGCAGCTCAAGGAGACAACCATGGATCCCGCCAAGCGCACGCTTCTGAAGGTCGAGATCGACGAGGTCGACTTCGAGGGCACGCGCGATGCGGTCGATGCCCTGATGGGCACCAAACCCGAAGCCCGCTTCCGCTTCATCCAGGATCGCGCCGCCTTCGCGGAGAACCTCGACATCTGAGGCGGATCGGCCGCGACGCATCGGCCGACCGCTTGTTTCCCGCTTGAGAATGCTCCATATGCAGGGCAGTTTAAACGGGACACTTCAGATTGTGAGCCAGGCTGATATTCCGACCTCGTCGAAAGGGCCACGTTGGCTTGGCCAGGCGACGGCCAACCGCATCGCCCTGATCACGCCGATCTCGGTGGCACGCTGGCTGCTGGTGCTGATCGGCATCGCGGCCATCTACTTCTTCCATGGCTTCCTGGTGCCGGTGCTTGCGGCCCTCGTCATCGCCTTTGCGAGCTGGCCGCTCTACCGGCGCCTCCTTGATCGCATCGGCGGCAACACGACGCTTGGTGCGACCTTCGCGCTGCTCTTCATCCTGGCATTTCTCATCATCCCGATTGGCATTGCGATCTCCTATGCCGTCGAAGAAATCCGGCAGTGGATCAGCTGGGCCGTGGAAGCCGATACGACGGGTGCGCCGCCACCCGGCTGGATCCTGGCTCTGCCACGGGTCGGCGAGTGGCTGGGGGCGAAGTGGACCGAGCATATCGGCCAGCCGGGCGCGATCGGTGAACTGATCCAGATCGTCAGCGGTGCCAATATCGGCAATATCTATCGTGCCGTGATTGCGGCGGGCGATGGTCTCTTCCATCTGCTCCTGACCCTGCTCTTCATGCTGATCGCGCTCTTCTTCGTCTATCGCGACGGCGCAAACTTCGCCCGCCAGCTGGACCTGCTCGGTGAGCGCATTCTGCCCAACCGCTGGGAGCGGATCTCGCGCGTCGTGCCGGCAACGATCAGCTCGACTGTCACCGGCATGACGCTGATTGCGATCGGTGAAGGCATCGTGCTCGGGATCGCCTACTGGCTGGCTGGTGTCCCCTCGCCCGTCACGCTTGGCGTCATCACGGGCGTCATGGCTCTGATCCCCGGCGGCGCGCCTTTGTCGTTCACGCTGGTATCGATCTACCTCGTCGCCAGTGGCGCCATGATCGAAGGCGTCGCCCTGTTCATCTGGGGATCGGTCGAGCTTTTCATCGTCGACAAGACGGTGCGCCCGCGCCTCGTCGGCGGCCCGATCAAGCTGCCATTCCTGCCCACCTTCTTCGGTCTCGTCGGCGGGGTGAAGACTATGGGTTTCCTCGGTCTCTTCATCGGCCCGGTTCTGATGGCACTGCTCGTCTCCATCTGGCGCGAGTGGATCCGCGAAGTGGAACTCGCCGATGACGCCATGGCTGACGGAGAGCAGGGCGAACTCGATTTCGTGGCGGAGCCGGAGGTCGAAAGCAGAAGAGTGTCTGCGGGGTAGAGAACCGCCCGAGAGCCTCCTTCAGGTTGCCTGCGGATTGCAGCTCCCCGCAACCGGAGCGCCTTGCTTTGGCTCCAATCCTCTGTTTGCTCTAGACGCAGAAGATCACCTGCGGAGCCGCCCGATGAAGACTGCCCTGATCATGATGACGATCCTCGGCTGTGACGATAGCGTCAGCCAGTGCGCGTTCGTGGAGACCGCGCCGGAACGCTTCGTCTCCATCGAGCTTTGCAACGCCGCTTCGGAAAACGTGCTCGGCCGCTACACGCATATCGGCTATCCGACCGCCGTCGCCGTCTGCCAGATGCCGCCGCCCGACATCACCGAGGCGCTCGCGACCCAGTCACCGGCGCAGCCGGGCGAAGACGCCGTCATCAAGCCGACGGAAGAGCAGGAAAGAACGCTCAAGGACAGAGCGATCGATGCCGTGCGCGAAGTCCTTCCCGGCAAGGCCGCGATCAAGATGATCTTCGAGAAGCCGATCCACGTGGTCTCGGAAAGCTATTCCTGGGTGGCGAAGAAGATCACGCCCTGACGATCAGGCCGCGGCCAGGGCGAAGCCGCTGGCGTAATCGCGGGCCAGGCGCCGTTCCTCGGCAATCGCCATCCGCTCGACCATGTCGATCAGCACCCGCGCCGAATCGCTCAGATCGTTGTCGCCGCGATAGCGGGCGACCAGCCGGTGGGCGATGTGGTCGAGCTCGAAGCCCTCGGCAGACTGGATGAGGTTGCGCCACAGCATGACGGCGTCGACGAAGATCGGGCTCAGGTCGCGGGCGAGCCCTGCCGATTCCAGAAGCGCGCGGACCGCGTGGAAGCGCCCGGTTGCCAGGATCGAACGGACCCGCCGCTCGTCGAGACCCGAAATCGCAACGATGGCCGACGAGAAGAAGTCCGTGCGGCCGGCACACAACGCATGCATGAGGAAGGCCGGGCTCAGACGTCCGGCAAGGCGCAGCTGGTCGGTCAAGCGCGCCAGTTCCTCGCCATGCACGTCGGCGAGAAGAGCAATCGTCGCGCAGTCGCCGGCTTCACGGGCAATCCGCTCGATCCGTCTGCTGCCAACCGCGCCGATGACCAGTTCGGAGCCCGCAAGCGCGTCAGCCACGAACTGGACCAGAAGCTGACGGATGCCGCTGGTCAGGTCGTCCCGATCCAAGAGCAATGACCGGATGCGTTCGCAATGGCCGTGTCGCTCTGCGATACGGCGCAGCGTGAAGGTCGTCAGGCGCGCGCGGGGGTTCTCGAGCAGGACCTCCAGTTCGGCGGCGTCGCCGATCTCGGCAAGGGCTGCTGCTACGCCGATGCTGACCTCGCTGCGGGCGGCGATCAGCGCCCGCGTCTCCACGGTTCCACGACCGGCGATATCGACGAGATCGGCGTCCGCCAGCACCGGCGAATAGAGAATGACGATGGAGGCAATTTCGGGCTGGTCTTCCGCGAGCGAGACCATGATTGCACGCGGAGCGCCGGCTTCGCGGGCCAGAACCTCTGCAAGAGCCATGCGCACCTGCGGCGCCGGATCATCGAGCAGATAGGTCATTGCCATCTGCGCGGCCTGTCGTTCTTCCGGCGCCATGTCTGATTTCAGATAAGCCCGTGCGAGCGCATTCGCTGCGCGCGCCCGCTCCTGCGATTTCGCCGTTTCGACCCATTTGAGAAAAGCTGCAACGATCAAAGTCGAACCCACTCGCCACCCGTATACACCCGAAGAATTCGGTGTCTCGGACAGTAGGTTCAAAGTGTTTAAGAAACGTTCACCACGTTCATTAACCACCCCTCCGCAATACCGCCGGATGATTACAGCGTTCATAAATCGGATGATCAGCCGCGCTGGCTCGGGCGTTTCAGCTCGAATACGGGGCCCATGCCGGCGTAATCCATGTAACCCAGGCGCATGATGGGGTCCGCCGAAGCGAGATCGAATCGGCCGCCGCGGATCATGGCGTCCGCTATGTGTATACCGACCACCTGGCCGAACACGGCGTGGCTGTCGGTTTCATTGCCGTCCATATCTGGCAGAGTGAGAACCTTTGTCACGCAGCACTCGAGCGCGGCGACCGCCTCGCCGACATAGGGCGCGTCGACCAGTTTGCCGGCGGCAGCGGTCAAACCGGCCAGGGTGAATTCGTCCGTCTCATAGGAGACAGCGGCAGACGAGGCATTCATCTGATCGAGAAGCGAGCGGCTGACGAAGCTTGCGGTAAAGACGCCTGTCTCTTGCACATTTCGCAGACTGTCTTTGCGACCACTCGACGAGAACATCACCATCTTCGGCTTGTCGCCGACGGCATTGAAGAAGGAATAGGGAGAGAGGTTGCGGCTGCCGTCCCTGCCCTTCGTGCCGATCCAGCCGATCGGCCGGGGCGCAACGATCGCCTTGAACGGGTCGTGCGCCATGCCATGGGCATTCGATTCGGTATCGTAGAACATCAATCCTCGCCACCCTGCCAGGTTACCACATCCGCAAGTGCCGGACGCGGGCGCTCGACGATGGGGAACTCTGTCGAGCCGATATGGATGAAACCGGCAACCTTCTCGCCGGGCTTCACGCCGAGCAGCGGATAGGCGCGCTCATCGAAGGCAAACCACTCGGACAGCCAGTTCGAGACATAGCCGTGCGCGTTGGCGGCCATCAGAAGATTGAGGCAGACGGCACCGGCGGACATCACCTGCTCCCATTCCGGGATCTTCGCATGGGGGGCAGCGGTTGAAATGACGGCGATGACAACGGGCGCCCGGGTAAAGCGGGTGCGCTCGACCTGGATCATCTCGTCGGAAAGCGCCGGGTTCTTCTCGAGCGCCATCTTCAGCAGTTCCTCGCCAATGCGGACCCGTTCATTGCCGCGATAGACGACAAAGCGCCAGGGCGCGAGCTTGCCATGATCGGGAACACGCACGGCCAGCGAGAGAATCGCTTCGATCTCTGCCCTGTCCGGCCCCGGCTCGCACATCTGGAAAGCAGGCGTGGAACGACGAACTGCGAGATAATCGAGCAGTTTGATATCTTTTTTCATTTTCTTGATACCTTCATAGGCCTTGGCAGGTTCGGCAGTCTTGAAATTGCCATGCGGTTCGGTTTGAAGTGGCCGGCATTGGGAAGGAAGTCAACACACAGTGCATCGTATGCTCCCTCAACCTGGTTTCATTGGCCTGCTGCTTGGGCTCCTCGTGGCCGTCGCCGCGACAGCGCCCGCAGCCGCTCAGGAAGCGTTCGAAACCTTCAAGCAGCTCAACGGCTCCACCAAGATGCCGAAGCTGAAGGCGTTTTCGGCGCCGGGTCTCGGCGCCATTGCCAATGTGACCCAGGGGCGTAGCGTCAAGCTCGACGCCAAGCTGACCAACGAAGGCCAGCCCATGCAGCACGGGCTGTCCTGGCGGGTGTTCAGCCCGATCCCGGGCGCCGACGGCAAGCTGCCATTGCTGGCCAGCGCCGAGGGTGGTTCGGCCGCCTTCCAACTCGCGCCCGGCGACTATTTCGTCAATGTCTCTTTCGGGCGCGCAGGCGCAACCAAGAAGCTCAACGTGCCGGTCGAGGGCGATGTCGCCGATCAGGTCCTGGTGCTCGATGCCGGTGGCATGTCCCTCAATGCGATCTCGGGTGCCGACACGCATATTCCCGACAAGCAGCTGAGCTTCGACATCTATTCCTCTGAAGTGCGGGAAGACGGCGAACGCGGTCTTGTACTTGCCGACGTCAAGCCGAACACGATCGTTCGGCTGAATGCCGGAACCTATCATGTCGTTTCGGAATACGGCTCGATCAATGCCGTCGTCCGTGCCGATATTTCTGTCGAGGCCGGCGAGTTAACGGAAGCCACGATCCAGCACCGTGCTTCCCAAGTCGGCTTCAAGCTCGTCTCGGAAGAAGGCGGTGAAGCGATTGCCGATACCGCCTGGTCCGTCCTGACCTCGGGTGGCGATATCGTTGCCGAAAGTGTCAGCGCTTTCCCGGTCATGGTCCTGGCCGAAGGCCAGTATACGGCCGTGGCGCGCAACAAGGACGAGATCTTCCAGAAGGACTTCGAGGTGAAGGCCGGCGCCAATATGGACGTCGAACTGCTTCTCGACCAATCCTGAAGCTCAAGCAGCGCGCCTGAACTTGCGGCGCTCCACCGGCGCCATGCTGAAGACCGCTCCGAACAACCGCGCCAGGAGATCCTTGCGGTCGGCATGGGTGCTCAGCTCTTCCCAGGGAATCATTACACCGACGCGGGCGCGGATCGTCGACCCCGACAGGCGGCGGAATTCGCGGATCAGCAGCGAAACCCGCAGCGTCAGCGAGATCTTGCTGGCGAGATGGAAGAGACGGCCGTTCTGTCCTTCGAAGAAGACAGGCACGACATTGGCCTTCGCGGCCTGGATAAGCTTCGCCGGGAACATCTTCCAAGGCAGATCTTCGGCACGCCCGAAGCCCTTCTTCGCCGTCGCCACGCCACCGGCGGGAAAGATCACGACCGTAACGCCTTCCTTCAAGAGACGCAGCGCCTCGTGACGGGTCTGCATGTTGATGGCCATCGCTTCCTTGGTTTCCTCGAAGGAGACGGGCAGCGAGTAAGGCGCCATTTCCGGCACCTTCAGAAGCTCGTTGTTGATGAGCACACGGAACGGTCGGCCAAGCTGCTCGGCCAGTGCCAGCACGGCAATCCCGTCGCCGATGCCAAAGGGATGGTTGGCGACGATGACGATCGGACCTTCGGGAATATTGGCCGGAGGCCATGTGCCTTCGACCTTCAGATCCACATCGATCAGGTCCAGCATCTTGCCGAAGACGCGATCTGTCTTGCCGACGATGTCGTTGCGCCAGATTTCATAGAGGCGGGTGAAACGGTCTCGCCCGGACAGGCCTTCGATGGAGCGGATGAACCAGCGCTTCAGCTTCGGGTCGCGCTCGTTGGCATAAGACAGTTCTTTGAATTTCACGCTGGCGCTCCAGGTGGACGGAAGATCATCATCCCGTCATATGCCAGTTCGATGACAGATGTCTGACAGGGCGGTGACGCCCTGCCAGACTTTTCACTCAGACCTTGCGGCTGGCAAGCTTGCGCTTGACGTCCGGCGGCGTCGCTTCGCCGGCGAGGACGGCAACGGCCTCGACGAGCGGCATAGAGACCTGCTCCTGCGAACCCAGGCGGCGGATGTTGACCGTCTTTTCTTCCGCCTCGCGCTTGCCGCAGACGATGATCACCGGCACCTTCGTGACCGAGTGCTCACGGACCTTGTAGTTGATCTTCTCGTTGCGGAAGTCGGTCTCAACCTGAAGGCCCACATCGCGAAGCGCGTCGGCCACTTCGCGACCGTAATCATCGGCATCGGACGTGATCGTCGCGACGACGACCTGCAGCGGTGCGAACCACAGCGGCATGTGGCCGGCGAAGTTCTCGATCAGAATGCCGAGGAAACGCTCCATCGAGCCGCAGATGGCGCGGTGGATCATGACCGGCTGCTTCTTCTCCGACTTGTCGTCGATGTAGAAGGCGCCGAAGCGTTCGGGCAGGTTGAAGTCGACCTGGGTCGTGCCGCACTGCCATTCACGGCCGATGGCATCGCGGAGCGTGTATTCGAACTTCGGACCGTAGAAGGCGCCCTCGCCCGGCAGAATGCCGGTCTTGATGCGGCCACCCGACTGTTCCTCGATCTGCTTTAGAACCTCCATCATCACGGCCTCGGCGCGATCCCAGAGGTCGTCCGAGCCAACGCGCTTTTCCGGGCGAGTCGACAGCTTCACGACGATCTCGTTGAAGCCGAAATCCTCGTAGACGGAGAGAATCAGATCGTTGATGCGCAGGCACTCCGCTGCCATCTGCTCTTCCGTGCAGAAGACATGGGCGTCGTCCTGGGTGAAGCCACGCACGCGCATCAGGCCGTGCAGTGCGCCGGAGGCCTCGTAGCGGTGGACGTTGCCGAATTCGGCAAGACGGACCGGAAGCTCGCGATAGGATTTCAGGCCATGCTTGAAGATCTGAACGTGACCCGGGCAATTCATCGGCTTCAGCGCGAAGATCTTCTGGTCGGCTTCCTCATCGTCGGGATGGGTGAAGGCATGCGCGGATTTCACCGCGAACATGTTCTCCTGATACCAGCCCCAGTGGCCGGAGGTCTCCCAGAGCGACTTGTCGAGCACCTGCGGCGCGTTGACTTCCTGATAGGTGCCTTCGAGACGACGGCGCATATAGGAGGTCAGCGTCTGGAACATGCGCCAGCCCTTGCCGTGCCAGAAGACGACGCCCGGGCCCTCTTCCTGGAAATGGAAGAGATCCATTTCGCGGCCGAGCTTGCGGTGGTCGCGCTTCTCGGCTTCGGCGAGGATGTGCAGGTAACGATCCAGATCTTCCTGCTCGGCGAAGGCCGTGCCGTAAATGCGGCTCAGCATGGCGTTGTTGCTGTCACCACGCCAGTAGGCGCCGGCGACCTTCATCAGCTTGAAGGCCATGCCGATCTGCCCGGTGGACGCCATATGCGGCCCACGGCAGAGGTCGAACCAGTCGCCCTGATAGTAGATCTTCAGATCCTGATCTTCCGGGATCGCGTCGACCAACTCGACCTTGTACTTCTCGCCCTTGGAAGCGAAGACTTCCTTGGCCTTGTCGCGTGACCAGACTTCCTTGGTGAACGGCTTGTTGCGCTGGATGATCTCCTTCATCTTCTTTTCGATCTTCGGCAGATCGTCCGGCGTGAAGGGCTCGTCCTTGGCGAAGTCGTAATAGAAGCCGTTTTCGATCACCGGACCGATGGTGACCTGGGTGCCGGGCCACAGTTCCTGCACGGCCTCGGCCATGACGTGGGCGGCATCGTGGCGAATGAGTTCCAGCGCACGCGGATCGGTGCGAGTGACGATCTCGATCTTGCCCTCAACGACGGGGTCGGACAGGTCGCGCAGCGTGCCGTCGAGCGCAATGGCGACAGCCTTCTTGGCGAGCGACTTGGAAATGGATTCGGCAACCTCAGCGCCGGTCGTGCCGGCAGCGTAGTCGCGGATTGAGCCATCGGGGAAAGTGAGAGATACGGAAGCGGACATTGAAGTCTCCTGATCCAGTCCCGCCAACGAATGCGGGTGGTGAAAATTGCGGGGTCAAGCGCCCCGTCATGAACCGGCGCTTGATAGGCCGAAAGCGCTGCTGAGTAAAGGATCTTGCTAGGCCTGACCGATGAGCCAGAAGCCACGGGCTTCTTGCGGCAGCTGGCTGAGGGCCCTTTCGAAGGCAGCCTGATCCACGTGTCGGCGAAGAACCACAGTTACGTCCTCCAAAGCCGTGTCCGTCGAGAGATTGTGGTCATGACGGAAGGCTCGCACTTCCTTCATCAGAGCATCGCGGTCGACGAAGGGCTTTACTGGCGCTTCGACATCCCAATCGCTGACGAAGATGGCGCGCAGGACGGGCGGCAGGACATTGGCGAAGGCAATCGCCTGCGCGACCGTCAGCCGGTGTCGAAAGACCTGCAGCACCGCCAGCAACATGGTGTAGGCCTGGTGCGAGGTCTGGATCATCGATGTTGCGACCAGATCCTTCATGAAGGCATCGAAGTCGGCGGAAGCCTGGCAATATTCGAGCGGCATCGGCATGCGTTCATCCCCACGAACGAATCGATCGCTGGAGTGTGCCGCGATCCTTGACAGCGGTCAGCCGCCCGTCTTGCGGCCGAAGATCCAGACCCGCCAGGGAGCATACCAGGGATAGGATTTATCCAGAACCTCGGGCACGGGATCCGGACCCCAGGTGCCGCCGGGACCACAGCGCACGACCCTGAAAAGGGTCAGCCAGCCACCGGACCATAGTCCATGCCGAGCGACGGCCTCGTAGCCATATTCCGAACAGGTCGGCATATGCCGACAGGAGCTGCCGACGATGCTGGAGAAGGTCAGTTGGTAAAGCCGGATGAAGCCCATGCCGAAAAGTCTGCCGGGCGTCTTGCGAAACGGCCCCTGCCAGTTTCGGCTCTTGCGGCCAGTGGCTCCTGGCTCATGCCCGCAGTCGGGGCTGTTGCACATGCTCAGCTTGCCTCGGCGGCCGCAGCCGGGGCCTCGATCTGGTCGAGACAGTCGACCACAGCGTCAAATGTCAGCATCGTGGAGGCGTGACGCGCCTTGTAGTCGCGGACGGGCTTGAGGAATCGCATGTCTTCGAAGCGGCCCACGGGGCCCTCCCCGTCCTCCTTCAGCATGGCCAGCATGTCGCGCCGCGCCTGACGCAGTTCCTCGGCGCTTGCTCCGACCACGTGGCGAGCCATGATGCCGGAGGAGGCCTGCCCCAGTGCACAGGCTTTCACCTCATGCGTAAAATCCGTCACCACGCCATTATCAAGTTTCAGGTAGACCTTGACCTTGGACCCGCACAGTTTCGAATGCTTCTCCGACACGGCATCGGCGCCATCGAGCACCCCAATGCGACCGATATTGCCGGCAAATTCGAGAATCTTGGTGTTGTAGATGTCGTCCATGGTCAATCCGCTGTGAGGCCTCTCCCGTATATAGGGAGTGTCTGAGACATTACCGCCGCCAACATGTCGCAGCCGCCGTCTTTTTATCCATCTCGGCGATCATTATATCCAAGGGACAGGCACAGGACAAACGCAGGCCGGCCCCCGGGCTTTGATCTTCTCATCGCAAACGCGACAACGGACTTGCATTATGAGCCGCATTACGCCTTTACAATCCGGCAAAGCCAAACCAGCGGCCCGCCTTGCGCGGGACCGGGAGACCAAGGCCATGGACGCCATCGTCACGAAATTAACCGCGCAATCGCCGCGACCGACGCGCGAGGAAGCCGAACAGGCTGTCCGCACGCTGCTGCTCTGGGCCGGTGACGACCCGGAACGGGAAGGCCTGCTCGACACGCCGGCACGAGTCGCCAAGGCCTATGGCGAGCTCTTCTCCGGCTATGAGGCCGATATCGAAGATGTGCTCGGACGCACATTCGAGGAAGTCGGCGGCTACGAGGACATGGTTCTCGTGCGCGACATCTCCTTCTTTTCGCATTGCGAACATCATATGCTGCCGGTGATCGGCAAGGCCCATGTGGCCTATCTGCCGAAGGGTCGCGTTCTGGGTCTGTCGAAGATCGCCCGTGTAGTCGACGTCTTCGCCAAGCGCCTGCAGACGCAGGAGAACATGACGGCACAGATTGCACATGCGATCGATGAAACGCTGCAGCCGCGCGGGGTTGCCGTTTTCCTCGAGGCCGAGCATATGTGCATGGCCATGCGCGGGATCCAGAAGACGGGATCGACGACGCTCACCACAACCTTTACCGGCGCCTTCAAGGACAATCCGGCCGAACAGGCGCGCTTCATGTCCATGGTCCGCAGCCGCTAATATCGCGAGTTTCCATGTCCGCATTCGAATTCGACGCTCCCTCCGCCGACAAGAAGATCCTCGAAGAAGGCGTCGCGTTCACGCCGAAGTTCGATGATCACGGTCTCGTCACGGCAGTGGTCACGGATGCGCGCGACGGCGAATTGCTGATGGTCGCCCATATGAATGCCGAGGCGCTGGGGCTCACGCTGGAAACGGGGATCGGGCACTATTTCAGCCGGTCCCGCGGCAAGATCTGGAAGAAGGGCGAAAGCTCCGGAAATCTGCAGACGGTGAAGGAAATCCGGGTCGACTGCGACCAGGACGCCATCTGGCTGAAGGTCGAGGTCGCCGGTCACGATGCGACCTGCCATACCGGCCGCCGCTCCTGCTTCTACCGCACGGCGCAGACCGTCGACGGCAAGCCGTCGCTGACGATCGCCGACGATCACAAGCATTTCGATCCGGATCACGTCTACGGGCATTGACGCTCCCGCTCAGCATAACGAAATCGTAAGCAGACGATGTCCTAATGAACACCGGAGTGTTCAGCGAATGGGGTAGCGGAGATGCTGAACTGGAGCATGATTTCACAGGGTGGCGGCGCGGCGGCTTCTCAGCCGGTCAAAGACGGCGGCGCGCCCTCGGGCGGACCTCTCGTTCCTGAAAAGAAGCCCAAGGCCAAGGTAGCGCTTGCCCTTGGTGGCGGCGCGGCGCGGGGATGGGCGCATATCGGGGTCTTGCGGGCGCTTGATGAAGAAGGCATCGAAGTCGGCATGATTGCCGGGACGTCGATCGGAGCCCTAGTCGGCGGCTGTTATCTGGCGGGAAAACTGGATGAGCTCGAGACTTTCGCCCGCTCGCTGACGATGCGCCGGATTGCCTCGCTTCTCGACCTGACGATCGGCGGCGGTGGGCTGCTGGGCGGGATGCGGCTCACCAAGCGCATGCAGGAACATCTCGAGGGACTGAAGGTCGAGGACCTGCCGAAGCCCTTTGTCGCCGTTGCCTCAGAACTCAACAGCGGCCACGAGGTCTGGATCGATGGCGGCAGCCTGATCACGGCGCTCAGGGCGTCCTATGCCCTGCCCGGCATCTTCGAACCTATCCACTGCAACAACAGAACGCTGATCGATGGCGCGCTCGTCAATCCCGTGCCCGTTTCGGTCTGCCGCGCCTATGAGCAGCCGCTCGTCATGGCCGTGAACCTGCATTACGACGTCTTCGGCCGGTCTGCCGTCGTCAAGCACAAGGCGTCGACACCAGACCAGGCCAGTGCTGAAACCGCGCGAGCACCGAACAAGGTCGGCCTGACCGGTGTCATGGTCCAGGCCTTCAACATCATCCAGGACCGCATTTCACGCGCACGTCTTGCCGGCGATCCGCCGGATCTCGCGCTGCATCCACGCCTCAACGACATCGGCCTGTCGGAGTTCCACCGCGCTGGAGAAGCCATCGAACGCGGCTACGAGGAAGCCAAGGCCCGGGTCACAGAGATCCGGCGCATGCAGGAAGCCGTGCTGCGGTAAGTCAGGGCGGCGTCGCCGCCGCCCTCCGTCGGTCCATTGGTCGATCTGATATCTCAGCCGGCGATATAGGCCTTGATGTGCTCGGCCTCCTGCTCGATCTCGCGGATGCGAGACTTCACCACGTCACCGATCGAGATGATGCCCGAAAGCTTGCCATTATCCTCCACGGGCACGTGGCGGAAGCGGCGGCTCGACATCATTTCCATCAGTTCGTTGACGCTCGTATCCTCGCGGCAGCGATAGACATTGGCCGTCATGAAGGCCGAGACCGGCTGATCGAAGGCGGCCTTGCCTTCCGTGCCGATCGCGCGCACCACGTCGCGCTCGGTGAAGATGCCGACGATGCGGCTCTCCATACCAACGACGACAACGGCACCGATTTTATGCTCTTCCAGCACATGGGCGGCTTCGCCCAGTGTCACCGTCGGGCTGATCGTAATGACGTTCCGGCCCTTTTGGTCGAGTATGCTTCTGGCTGATGCAGGCATGCGTTCCTCCTCGCGTAGAACACTCGATCAGCAGCCCAACCCTCCTGAGGCTGCTGATGAAAATGGTGCCCTTTATTCAAGCAGAATGCAATAAGCGCAAAATCACGCCCTTGTGGCCCGCCGGCTGTAAGGATCGAAGAAGGAGAAGCAGAAGAACCCCAGGAGGAAACCGCCGATATGAGCGTCCCAGGCAATAGACTCAGAACCGGCACCGAAGAGGGGCAGACCAACCGCGATCGCGATATTGCCGAAGAACCAGACCGCGATGAAGACCCTGACCGTCCGGTCGGCCAGCGCCTGCCCGACGGAGAGCAGCGGTGGCTCGAGCCCGGTCATGCGGGTGAAATTGCGCTGCCTTTCACCGAAGGCGAATCGGCAGGCGGCCCCCATGAGCGCCGAGATGACGCCTGATGCGCCGATCATCAGCGACGGCTCACCCCAGTTGACCACGAGGTGAAGGAGTGCTGCGGCGATCGAGGAAACGATCCAGAACAGGACGAAGCGGACCTCGCCTAAACGCCGGCAGACCGGCGTACCGAAGGCTGCGAGCCAGAGGCTGTTGAAAGCCAGATGCTCGAAGCTTCCATGCAGGAGCGAGTAGGTGACGGGCGACCACGCCCAGGCCAAGGATTGCTCGGACAAAGGATAGATATAGCGAACGGGTGAGAAGCCCAGTTCGACGGCGAACAGTTGATTGGCTGCTCCCGAAAGAACAAACCGCTGCAGCAGGTAGATGCCGCAGATGAGGGCGAGAGCCACCAGGACCCCGGTCGGCAGATTGAAGATCGGCGGCTCACGGGAGGGCGTAGGCTCTGCGGCTGCGGCATTCCACTCTTCGTTCGGGCGTCCCTCGCCCCGAGGTCCTGCCTCATCCTGCATCTGCGCTTCCTTCTATCTGGCACCCTTCAGGTAATGCAGGCGGGACATAAAGAAAAGGCCGCCCGGAGAACCGAGTGGCCTTGCTGGCGCTCTAAGGATCGTCGCGCCGACTGGAGTTGGTGCCGAAGGCTGCCCTTCGCGTTTGGTGGCCGACAGATGCCACGCGACAGCTAAAAGGACAATCGAAACACTCTTTTAACCTTAATTCCTGCGGGAATATCGTTCCGTCTCGAAAAAGCGCGCCCAAAAGCAAACACTATATTAACGGCTGGCCGCCTAATGTTAAGCGACAGAGGAACAGACAGACTCTCCATGATGTACTCGACGCAGGCAAGCCAAAGCAACACGATCGCCTCGCCGGGACAGCAACGCGCCTTCCAACGCGTTGCCGTCAGCCTGCAAGGCCGACTCATGCTTGCCAACTATGAAGAGTATGTCTGCAAGGTCATCGACATGTCGCCGGGCGATGTGCGGTTTGCCTGTGCCGGGATGCCGCGCCCGGGCGAACGGATCATCGCCTATATCGACCACCTCGGCCGCATCGAAGGCACCGTGGTGAAGTTGACGGAAGACGGCTTCGTCATCTCGATCACCGCGACCGTGCGCAAACGCGAGAAGCTCGCGGCCCAGCTGACCTGGATTGCCAACAAGCATGAGCTCGGCCTCCCCGAAGACCGCCGCCACGATCGACTGACGCCACGCCAGACGCGCACGGAACTGACACTGGAAGACGGCAAGACCTATCCTTGCCGCCTGATGGACCTTTCGCTCTCGGGCGCTGCGGTCGACATCGACATTCGCCCGCCGATCGGCTCGGCCGTCCGGCTTGGCAATATGCGCGGCCGGGTCGTGCGCCACTTCATGGAAGGTGTGGCGATCGAATTCCTGACGCTGCAGTCGAGGGAAGCTCTGACCGAGTTCCTCTAATCGCTGGAAAGGTCACCCAAATAGGCGCCCGCGGATCCCGTGAGGCGCCTTTTTTCTGTCCCAGCGCGGGAATGTGCCAGGGCGGCACAGTTTTTTTCAGAAAAAATTTTAGCTCAAAGTCGGCTTCCAAGGGTCAAGAAAGCGCCGCTGACGCCTCCGGGCGGGTTCCGCCTATCGGGTATCGATCCACACCGGACGACGCGGGAACGATCGTTGCACGGTCGTCAATCGCTCGATACGAGCTACCAAGCATCTGATATCACGCGCAATTTCCAAACCTTGGATCAGAATCGCGATGCCGGTGAGCCGAAATAGATGCAATTTGAACTAAATTTTTTTCAAAACATACTCAAATATAGAATAAATACAGATAAATATAGGCTATGATTTTCATAGACTTCGCCTCGTATCTTACCGCTATTCTTCGCGGTCGATCAAAATCTATCTGTCATTGCTATCTCCATTACCGGGAGACAACCAATGACAACAAAGAAAATTCTGGGTATTGGAACTCTGGCCGCCGCAATCGCAGGCGTACTTGCCTTTCAGGTCTCGGCCATGCCGGCGAATATGCAGGTGGTCGGAAAGGCCAATCCGCCGATCGGCCACTACGAATTCTGTCAGACCTATGCCGGCGAATGCAGCGGCAATCAGCACGACGCCGGACCGATGATCCTGACCGAGGACCTCTGGAAGGCGATGCTCGAGGTCAACTACACCGTCAACAGCTCAATCACGCCCCTGACGGACATGGAGATCTACGGCGTCGAAGAACGCTGGACCTATCCCCGCAGCGTCGGCGATTGCGAGGACTTCGCCCTCCTGAAGCGCAAGATGCTGACCGACCGCGGCTTCGACCCGTCGGACCTTCTGATGACCGTCGTTTTGCAGCCGAATGGGGAAGGCCACGCCGTCCTTACGGTCCGCACCGACCATGGCGACTTCATTCTGGATAACATGCGCAACAGAGTGCTGCTGTGGTCCGACACGGAGTACACCTATCTGAAGCGTCAGTCTTCGACCAATTCGGCCCGCTGGGTAAAGCTCCAGGACGGCCGCGCAAGCATCGTCGGCAGCGTCTCGAACTGACGCTACCGATCCGACTTCTGGCCCGGTCTGTCCCCGCCTACCCGTCCCCCGACCGGAGCCAATGAGCCGGTCCCGTCCAACCGGGACCGGCTCTCTTTTTGCCTGACAGCGGCAAGGCCCCTTAAATTAACTCGACCTTAACCATGTTCGCCGAAGTCTTCTCCAGCAGCCGAGAGCGACTGCACCGAGGGGATGACGGCGAGATGCGGGGCGAAGCAAACACAGTGAGCGTCGATCACGAGCAGAGACCGCTGATCTCCAACCGGTTTCTCGTGATCGCCACGATGTGCGTGCTCGTTCTTGCAGCCGCGTCCGTTGCGATCAGCTGGTTCGGTCGATCCTACGGGGAGCAGCTTTCGCTCGCCGGTCACAGCCAGAGCACCGATATCGTCAACATCACGGTCGGGCGAGACCAACTCGCCCTCCCCGAAAACGTGATCCGTTTCGAAGAGCAGCGGCAGGGCGGGCTTGCCGAACGCGTCGACCTCTACCTTCTCTGGCCGGAAATGACCGGTTATTCGCCGGACCAGCGCCGCCGCTTCGACGATCTCAGCCTGTCGAACTCGCTGATCTTTCTGCAGATATCCCAGAGCACCATGTCCCGGGACATGTCCGGCCGTGTGGAGCCGATCTACCGGCACCTGCTCGAGCGGGAAAGTACGCCTGGCCCTGCCGACCTGAGCGCTTTCCAGTTCAAGGACGCGACGGGTTATGAAGGCGAAACACTGCTCACCGGCACGCTGCCGGACGGCGCCACCTATGCAATCCGATGCCTCCTCACCGCATCGCAGTCAAAGGCCTCGGGCAGCGATTGCCAGCGCGACATCCATGTCGGAGAGGATCTGACCGTTCTCTACCGTTTCTCCAGCGATATGCTGAAGGACTGGGCCGCGATCGATGCGGCAGTCCGCAGCTATGTCGGCAACCGCGCCCACGCAGTCCCCGCCGCCGCGACACTTAAAAATCAACTCAAAGCGTCAACCGGCCGTTCATCATAAACCTCTTGGTAAGGCTAATTCCGTAGGCTCCGCCGAGATGGTCGCGAACGGGGACAGCGTCCGGTCGTCAATGATGAGATTCAAAGAGTATCGTGGTGCATAAATTTCTGGGAAGCTTCAACGTCGCAGCCGCCTTTCGTCGGCTTGTCCTCACGCTGTTTGCGGTCCTCTTGGCGAGTGCTGCCGCTTTGAGCGCAGCTCAGGCCAATCCGAAATATGCGGGCATCGTCATCGATGCCAAGACCGGCAAGGTCCTCTACAGTGAAAACGCCGACAGCCTGCGCTATCCGGCATCGCTCACCAAGATGATGACGCTGTACATGGTCTTCGAGGCTCTGGAAGCGGGCAAGATCTCGCTCAACAGCAAGGTGCCCTTCTCCGCCCGTGCCGCCAAGGAGCCGCCGTCCAAGCTGGGCGTCGGCACGGGCCGCAGCATCACTGTCGAACAGGCGATCCTCGCGCTCGTCACCCGCTCGGCGAATGACGTCGCCACGGCACTCGGTGAATATCTCGGTGGGTCTGAGCAGCGGTTCGCCCAGATGATGACCGCCAAGGCACGCAGCCTCGGCATGACCAAGACCACCTATCGCAACGCGCATGGCCTGCCCAACACCGCGCAGATGACGACGGCCCGCGACCAGGCGCGCCTCGGCATCGCGCTTCGTCAGCACTTCCCTCAGTATTACGGCTACTTCTCCACCCGCAGCTTCCGCTTCGGCAAGCAGACGATCGGCAACCACAATCGCCTGCTCGGCCAAGTCCGCGGTGTCGACGGCATCAAGACCGGTTACACTCGTGCCGCCGGCTACAACCTTGCAACCTCGGCCGAAGTCGGCGGGCGTTCGATCGTCGCCGTCGTGCTCGGCGCGACGTCCGGCGCGCGTCGCAATGCGCAGATGACGAGCCTGGTGCAGCGTTATCTGCCGAACGCATCGAACGGCCGCGGCGGCAACCTTATTGCCAAGAACGACACATCCGTTGCGCCGGCAGGCGCCAGCGCTTCGGCTTCGGTCGCCTCCGGCATGCCGAACCTGCCGCATACCGGTCCGATGCCGGATCCGCGTTACACGGGCGTTGCCCAGGCCTATGCCGCGCCGCAGGTCGGCAATGCCGCAAGTGCTGCGCTGGACACGCTTCGCCCGGCCGCGCCGTCCGCAGCCGTTCCGGTTCCGCAGCCGGCGCCAGCCTATCTTCCCGACCAGGGTGCCGCCGTGGCGCCGTCGCAGCCGACACAATCGGTCGCGGCAGCTTCCGCCACGCCGCCTGACGTCGACAGCATGACCACGGCCTCGACTGCACCCGCCGCCGGCTGGGTGGTCCAGATCGGCACGTCGCCGGACAAGGACATGGCTATGGATCTTCTGCGCAGCGCGCAGGAGCGCGGCGGACAGGTATTGCGTTCCGCCACCCCCTTTACCGTCGCCTATGGCGATGGCGCACAACAGATCTATCGCGCTCGCTTCGGCGGTTTCGATGATCAGAAAGACGCGGTCAACGCGTGCAAGGCCCTGAAGAAGAAGGGGATCGGTTGCTGGGCCTCTGCCCAGTAAGACGATTGCCCGCCCCTCGATTTGTACTGTTTACGAGGATCACGGAATGGCATCGAAAGACTACAGGTATGGTCCCGCCGAAGGGCAGGACAATGGCGGCCAGAGCTCTGCTTCGGCAATCCTTCATCCATTGCACGAGGCTGCCTATCGCCTTGCCGACATCGGGCTGCGGGAGAAGAAGTCCAAGACCAAGGACCTGATCGGGCTTCTCCTCAGCCATGGCGCTCGCGCCTGGCGCTATTCGCAGCCTGAGGCAAATATCCATCTGCATGTGTCTGCCCAGGCCGGCCGCTTTCCGGTCATCCTGCGTCTGCGCTGAAAGCTGATTGCAGATGCCGATCTACCGACTGGGTGACCGGGTTCCGCAGCTGCCAGCTGGAGACCGCTTCTGGGCAGCGCCTGATGCGCAGATCATCGGAGACGTGCGCCTCGGCGAGGACGTCGGCATCTGGTTCGGAGCCGTGTTGCGTGGCGACAATGACCCGATCATCATCGGGGCTCGCAGCAATATCCAGGATGGGGTCATGGTGCACACCGATCCTGGCATGGGTGTCTCGATCGGAGAGGGCTGCACGATCGGCCACCATGCCATCATCCACGGCTGCACGATCGGTTCGAACGCGCTGATCGGCATGGGTGCCACCATCCTCAACGGTGCCCGCATCGGCAACAACTGCCTTGTCGGGGCCAATGCGCTCGTGACCGAAGGCAAGACCTTTCCCGACAATTCGCTGATCGTCGGATCCCCTGCCCGGGTCGTCCGGACACTGGACGAAACCGCGATCGCGGGGCTCAGGCTCTCTGCCGACAACTATGTCCGCAACTGGCAGCGCTTCGCCAGAGACCTCAAGCCGCTCTAGCCCGATTGCCTCAAGCGGCCACCTCGACGCAGCTTGAGCAGAGACCTCTGATCTCGATGGTCGTCTTTTCCGGCTTGAAGTTGCGGCCGCGGGTGATCGTCTCCAAGCGATGATCCACCTCGTGGTCGTGGAATTCCGTCACGTGGCCACACTTGTTGCAGATCATGAAGGCGACGGTGCCGTGACCGGAGCAGCCCTCGTGGGGATGCGCGCAGGCCACGAAGGCGTTCAAGCTTTCCAGCCGGTGAACCATGCCGAATTCGACCAGCTTGTCGAGCGCCCGGTAAACCTGCAGCGGGGCGCGAAAGCCGTGCTCCCGCAGCCTGTCCAACAGCGTATAGGCCGAGAGCGGGCCGTCGCTGTCGACCAGAGCGTCGAAGACGAGGGACTGATTGCGCGTCAGGTCGGTCTTGGTCATGGTTCAGGCCCTTGATCGAATATCCGTGGTCCTGGCCCCCGGTCGGGGCAGCAGGCTTACAATGAAGAGCAGGAGCGCCGCCACGACGATCGACGGTCCTGACGGCGTGTCGTAGGTCAGCGATCCGAAGAGCCCGATGACGACGGCGGCCGCACCGATCACCGAGGCCAACACGGCCATCAGCTCGGGTGTCGAGGCAAAGCGGCGGGCGGCCGCGGCCGGGATGATCAGCAGCGACGTGATCAGCATGATGCCCACGATCTTCATGGCGATCGCAATCACCAGCGCCATCAGCAACATGAAGATCAGGCGTGCCCGCTCAGGCTGCATGCCCTCGGCTTCCGCAAGCTCGACATTGACGGTGCCGGCCAGCAGCGGCCGCCAGAGCCAGGCGATGATGCCCACGACGATGATCCCGCCGATCCAGACGATCGCGACATCCGTCGGCGTGACGGCCAGAATGTCGCCGAAGAGGAAGGCGATGAGGTCGAAGCGCACCCAGGTCATGAAGGCGACCATGACAAGGCCGATCGCCAGCGTGGCATGGCTCAAAATGCCGAGCAGTGCGTCGGCTGACAGTCCCTGGCGCTTCTGCAGGACGATCAGGATCAGCGAGACGAGCGCGGCGACGACGAAGACGCTGACCATCAGGTTCAATGAGAAGAACAGCGACAGCGCCACGCCGAGCAAGGCCGAGTGGGCCATGGTGTCGCCGAAATAGGCCATGCGCCGCCAGATGACAAAGCAGCCGAGCGGGCCCGTCGTCAGGGCAAGGCCGATGCCGGCCAGGATGGCGCGAGTGAAGAAATCATCCAGCATGGCCGTGCTCCCTGCCCTTCACGTTCATCTCTGCGGCGTGATCATGGTCATGGTGGTGATGAGCGTGGTCGTGGTGGTCGAGCTCATGGTCATGATGGTCGTGATGGTCGTGGTGATGATGACCGTCATCCGGATGACAGTGATCGGTGACACTGCCATCGGCATGCTGTACGCGACCATCCGGCAGATGCGTGTGGTCATGATGGTGGCCGTAGACAGCAAGCGTCTGGGCAGCCTTGGCGCCGAAGAGCCGCATATATTCCGGGCTTTGGCTGACTGCTGCCGGCGTTCCGCGGCAACAGACATGGCCGTTCAGGCAAATGACCGTGTCGGTTTCCGCCATGACCACATGCAGGTCGTGGGAGATCAACAGGATGCCACAGCCCGTCGAATTCCGGATCGAGGTGATGAGGTCGTAGAGCGCGATCTCGCCACTGAAGTCGACGCCCTGGACGGGTTCGTCGAGCACCAGGATATCGGGCTTGCGCGCCATGGCACGGGCAAGCAGCGCGCGTTGAAATTCGCCGCCGGAGAGATGCTGCACCTCCGCGCCCGCCAAGTGGGCGATCCCGACGGCCTCGAGCGCTGCAGTTACCTCCTGCGCGGACAACGGGGCCGTCAACGTCATCAGACGGCGGACGGTGAGCGGCATGGTCCAGTCAACGGAGAGCCGCTGGGGCACGTAGCCGACGCGCAGCCCGGCCTTCCGCTCGACCCGACCTTCATCCGCCTTGATGACACCGATGGCCATCTTGGCGCTCGTCGACTTGCCGGAGCCGTTGGGGCCGATCAGCGTCACGATTTCACCTGGCCGCACGGAAAAATCAACGCCGCGGACCAGCCAGCGCCCGTTGCGGTAGACGCCAGCACCGGTGAGAGACACCAAGGGGGCTGCCTCCCGTGATTTCATCGCATTCATGGAATTCTCGAGATTTTGATGTTGCCACCTCCTATGCCACACGTTATAGCATAACGCAACTTAGGTAATAGTATTACATAACTATCCTCAGGAGCATTGCATGACCCGCTATCGCCTCAGACTGGCTGCCTCGACGGCGTTCGTATTCCTGTCGCCCGCCTTCGCCATGGCGGCGGCTCCGGATGTCGTGGTCTCGATCAAGCCGATCCACTCCCTCGTCGCCTCGATCATGAAGGGTGTCGGCGAGCCCAGCCTGATCGTCGAAGGCGCCGCCTCCCCGCATACTTACACGTTGAAGCCGTCCAATGCGCAGGCACTCGAAAACGCTGATGTCGTCTTCTGGGTCGGCCCGGGGCTGGAAGCCTTCCTGGACAAGCCGCTTGAAGCTCTGCCGAAGAAAGCCAAGGTGGTGGAGCTCGAGGATGCTCCGGGACTGACAAAGCTGCCGTTCCGCGAGGGTGGCGCCTTCGAGGCGCATGACCATGGCGAACACGAAGACGATGCCGAAGGCGAACACGCGCATGAGCACGAAGATCATGCCAAGGCGGACGCAGCCGAAGCCGGTCATGATCATGCGCATGAAGAGGGCCATGACCATGCCAGCGAGGAGGCCGGGCATTCCCACGAGGCCCACGAACACGAAGAAGCGGGTCATGATCATGGCGACCATGACCACGAGCATGGCAGCTTCGACATGCATCTGTGGCTCGATCCCACCAATGCCAAGGCCATGGCAGCCGAAATCACCCGCAGCCTTGCCGAAGTCGATCCTGCCAACAAGACCGCCTACGAGACCAATCTCAGCGCCGTGAATGCGCAGATCGACGCACTTGACGCGGAAATCGCAGCTCAGCTGAAACCAGTGCTCGAAAAGCCCTTCATCGTCTTCCATGACGCCTATCAGTATTTCGAGAAGCGCTACGGCGTACGTGTCGCCGGTTCGGTGACGGTTAGCCCGGAAACAATGCCGGGTGCCGAACGTCTGTCGGATATTCACGCGAAGATCGAGGAACTCGGCGCAGCCTGCGTCTTCGCCGAGCCGCAGTTCGAGCCGAAGCTGATCGGCGTCGTGACCGAGGGTACCGAGGCGAAGTCCGGCGTGCTCGACCCGGAAGGCGGGGCACTCGATGCCGGTCCGGATCTCTATGGTCAACTGATGCGCAATCTGGCGACTTCGATGAGCACCTGCCTGTCGCAATAACCAAATCCCTCCCCCGGGCGAAGAAGGCGGGACCTCGGTTCCGCCTTTTTCAGATGGGCGAATGTAATGTTATTACATAAATACGGAGTTCATGATGCAGAAGCTGCCTGTTACCGTCCTCTCAGGATTTCTCGGCGCCGGGAAGACCACGCTGCTCAACCACGTGCTGGCCAATCGCGACGGATTGCGCGTCGCGGTGATCGTCAACGACATGAGCGAGGTGAATATCGATGCCGCACTCGTGCGTGGCGGCGATGCGGCTCTGTCGCGGACGCAGGAACAGCTGGTCGAGATGAGCAATGGCTGCATCTGTTGCACCCTGCGCGACGATCTCCTGAACGAGGTGCGAGGGCTCGCCGAGCAGGGTCGGTTCGATTATCTGCTGATCGAGGCGACGGGCATTGCCGAACCCTTGCCGATCGCGACCACGTTCGACTTTCGCGACGAAGACGGGCGTAGTCTCTCCGACATCGCGCAGCTCGACACCATGGTCACCGTGGTCGATGCCGCCAATCTGATCGGCGACTATTCCTCCAGTGACTTCCTCTCCGATCGCGGCGAAACGGCAGGCGACAACGACAATCGCACGCTCGTCGATCTTCTGGTCGAGCAGATCGAGTTCGCCGACGTCATCATTCTCAACAAGGTGGGGACGGCGTCAGCCGACCAGCTCGATGCCGCCAGAAAGATCATCGCGGGGCTGAACGCTGATGCGCGCGTGATCGAAACCGATTTTGCCGAAGTGGCGCCGAAGGACATCCTGGGAACGGGGCTTTTCGATCTCGCCAAGGCCGAAACGCATCCGCTCTGGTTCCAGGAGCTGCACGGCTTCCGGGACCATGTTCCGGAAACGGAAGAATACGGCATCCGCTCCTTCGTATATCGCGCTCGCGCGCCATTCGACCCGACACGCTTCCGGGCCTTCCTCGACCGGTCATGGCCGGGCGTGATCCGCGCCAAGGGTTTCTTCTGGCTCGCCACCCGTCCCCACCATGTCGGAGAACTCAGCCAGGCCGGACCGCTGGTGCGCACGACGAAGATGGGGCTCTGGTGGGCTTCGGTGCCAAAGTCGCGCTGGCCCGACGATGAAGGCTTCATCAATGCGATGGCCCCTTATATGGATCAGGAATGGGGAGACAGGCGACAGGAGATCGTCTTTATCGGCGCAGATCCCATGGACCGAGACGAAATCACCGCGCAGCTTGATGATTGCCTGGTGCAGGCCGAGCGCTTCACGCCCACTGCATGGGAAGGGCTCGCCGATCCTTTCGCCCGCTGGAGCTGACGCTCAGAGCTTCCCGCGTTTTTCGAGTACCGATAGAACCACGGCCGCGCCGGCCTCACCGGCCGGCCGTTCCGTCTCCAGCTTGCGCCAGACCTCGTCGTATCCACTCAGCATGGCAGTCCGCTGCGGCGTATCGAGAGAAAGACGTTCAGCCCAGCGGACAAGGCTTGCCGGCCTGAGGACATCGTTGAAGTATTCGGGAACGACCGCGTAGTCGGCGATCAGGTTTGGCAAGGCGCCTGTCCAGATCTTGATGCGGTGGCTCAGCATCCGGATGATCCAGTCACCCTTGTAGGTCGATACGACCGGCACATAGGCGAGCGCCAGCTCGAGGATAACCGTGCCGGACGCCGCAATCGCCGCGTCAGCCTCTTCGAAGGCCTGCCATTTGGCCGCGTCGCCGACCACGATTTCCGGCTTTGTGGGCCAGTCGCGCGTCATCTCGCGCACACGCGCTTCCTGGCGGGCCACAGTGGGCAGGATGAACCGCGTTTCGCCATTGCGCGTCACGAACTCCTGCATCGCTTGGCCGAAGATGGGAAGCAGCTGCGCAATCTCGCCGCCACGGGAGCCCGGCAACAGCAGGATCGTGCGCTTGCTGCCGAGGGGTCGCGGGCCCCTCGCCCGGCGCGCTTGTCGTACACGTCGGATGTCCGGGTGGCTCGACAGGCGATGGCCGACGAAATGCGTTTCCGGACCACCCAGACGCTGCATCACCGCCGGCTCGAACGGCAGAACCGCCAAGACGGCATCGACATAGCCGAGCATGGCCTTGGCGCGATATTCCTTCCAGGCCCAGACGCTCGGGCAAACATAATTGATCACAGGGAGATCCGGACGCTTGCTGCGTACCTTCTTCGCGACCCGATGGGTAAAGTCCGGGCTGTCGACGACCAGCAGCAAGTCGGGCTCTGCCTTCACGATCGCATCGGCAGTGATCGAGATCAGGTTGATGAGGCGCGGGAGTTTGGACAGGACCTGGGTAAACCCCATTATGGAAAGCTCGAAGAAGTCGAAGAGCGACTTCAAGCCTTGTGATTCCAGGGCGTCACCACCGACGCCGACGAGCTCGATCGGGCCGTTGTGCATGACCTTCAGCTGCGCGATGAGATCGGCACCGAGCAGGTCTCCGGAGACTTCGCCGGCTATCACGGCAATCTTCAGCGGTCTGTCACTCATCAATCTCGCTCCCCGGCTGATCGGTCTATGCCGACGACGAAAAGGCCGGCCGCATCGGCGGCCGCCATGACGGCTTCCCGTTCCACCACGAGCGCCCGTCCCGCCTCCACCGCGATACCGGCAAGCCCGGCGGCCTGCGCGTTTGTAACGGTCGATACGCCGATTGTCGGCAGATCGGCCCTGAGATCCTGCTGCGGCTTGCACAGCTTAACCAGAACACCTTTGCGCCGTTTCGAGATCCGTCCCTCGGCGCGCAGACTTGCCACGCGGGCGAGCATGGCGTCGGTACCTTCGACGCCTTCGAGCGCGACGATGCGGCCACCGATGGCCACGGCACCCTGCCCCACGTCAAGCCTTCCCAGAGTTTCGGCCGCATCGGCAGCCCGCTCGATGTCCTTGAGCGCATCGGCATCCGGAGAGACGGATCCGAGCGGCCCGACGGTTGCGAGCAGTCCCGGCAGGATTTCGTGCGCCCCGAGAACCTCGCAGCCCTGCGCCTCGATCAGGGAAATCACCATGCGCAGAACCGCGTCGTCGCCGCCGGCGAGCAGCGTCTTCAGGGCCATCGGCAGTTTCAGCAGTGATTTCAGGTTGACGCGGATCTCGCCGAAAGCGGGCCGGCGCTTGACCGCACCGGACATGACGACGCGCGTGATCTCATGCTTGCGAAAGAGTGCCGAGAGACCGGCCATATCGCCGACGCCTATGACGGCATTGTCGAAACCCTGCCAGAGATCGTCGGCTTCGTTCTTCAGTCGGAGGATAAACGGATCTTCGCCGGCTTCGCGCACCGCTTCGGCGAGGAAGAGCGGCAGCTTTCCGCTGCCGGCGATGATCGCAAGGCGACCGTTGCGCGGCAGGCCGTCTCTTTCAGCGGCCGCCGTCATCGGTCAGTTCTTGCCCCGGTTGGGGGACGACAGCGCGCGATCACTTTCCGCCGCGATGAAATCGAGGATTTCGATCACGGGTGCGCAATCAAGGTATTCGTCACGGATCGCCGCCGCATTGGCACGTGCGGATCCTTCGCTTTCGAAGATCTGCTTGAAGGCCCGGCGAACCTGATGAATGACCGAGCGCTCGATGCCGGCACGAGTCATGCCGACCACGTTCAAGCCGCCTAGAATGCCCGGGTTTCCGTTCAGCATGCCGTAGGGGATGACATCATAGGCCACCGCAGAGAGGCCGCCGATAAAGGCCTGCCGGCCGATACGGGTGAACTGGTGCACGGCGCAACCGCCGCTGAGGATCGCCTTGTCCTCGACGCGGACATGGCCAGCGAGCATCACATTGTTCGACAGGATGATGTCGCTGCCGAGGATGCAGTCATGGGCAACGTGCGAATTTGCGAGAAACAGGCAGTTGTCACCGACCTTGGTGATGCCGCCGCCGCCGACCGTGCCGCAGTTCATCGTCACGCCTTCGCGCATGGTGCAGTTTGCACCGACGACGAGTTTCGAATCTTCCCCTGCCTCGTGCAGGCTCTGGGACACGCCACCGATAACGGCCATCGGATGAACGACCGAACCGGCGCCGATTTCCGTTAATCCGGTCACAACCGCATTCGAAACGAGTTCGACGCCGGCTTTCAGCGTCACGCGAGGACCGACACGGCAGAAGGGGCCGATCTTGACATTTTCGCCGATCACCGCGCCGTCTTCGACCACGGCCATCGGGTGGATGACGGCGCTTTCGGCGATGAGGCTCATTTCTGATCCTTGCGCATGATCATGGCACCGATATCGGCCTCTGCGGCGAGAACGCCATCCACCTTGGCATCGCAATGGAACTTCCAGATGTTGCCGCGCTGCTTCTGCTTCACGACATGGAACTCGACGCGATCGCCCGGTACGACCGGCTTGCGGAAGCGGGCATTGTCGATGGTCATGAAATAGACGAGGTTGCCGCCCTCACCCTGGTTGCGTGCGCAGATGGCACCGGCGGTCTGCGCCATGCCCTCGATCAGCAATACGCCAGGCATGATCGGGCTCTCTGGGAAGTGCCCGGTGAAATGAGGCTCGTTCGCGGTCACATTCTTGATGCCGATGGCCGAATTGTCCGCGTCGATCTCGATGATCTTGTCCACCAGCAGGAAGGGATAGCGGTGGGGCAGAAGCTTCATGATCTCGAGGATATCAGCCGATCCCAATTCGCTCTTTGAGGTGTCAGTCATTGCTGGCTCCCTTGTCTTTGGCGCGGCCGTCATAGCGGCTCAAGGTGTCGGCCACCTCGCGCAGATAATCCTTCAGCGGGCGGGCCGGAACACCGCCGTATTTTTCACCGGGCGGCACATCAGCCAGGACGCCGCTCATCGCGGCGATCTGGGCGCCATCGCCGATCTTGATGTGGCCATTGACGCCCGCGGCGCCGCCGATCATGACGCCGTCACCAATGACGGTGCTGCCGGCAATGCCAACCTGGCTCACGATGCCGCAGTGACGGCCGATGCGGACGTTGTGGCCGACCTGAACGAGGTTGTCGATCTTGGTGCCCTCGCCGATCACCGTGTCGTCCATCGTGCCACGGTCGATAGTGGTGTTTGCGCCAATCTCGACGTGGTCCTGGATGATGACGCGACCGACCTGAACGATCTTCAGCATTCCACGCGGGCCTGGCGCGTAGCCGAAGCCATCCTGACCGATTCGGGCACCATTGTGGATGATGACATTGTTGCCGATCAAGGCGACCTGAACCGTCGCGCCGCCTGCGATCACGCAGTCCCGACCGATCCGGACCCCGGGTCCAATCACTGCGCCTGGACCGATCCGCGTGCCGCTGCCAATCTCGACGTCGGCACCGATCACAGCCATCGGCTCGATCTCGACGCCGTCTTCGAGGCGCGCCGTTGGGTCAACGAAGGCAGCCGGCGACACCTTTGCGGTTCCAGATGTCATGCGGACGGGCTGCAAGCCCTGCGGATGCAGGAGAGCACCCGCGAGCGCAAAAGCGGTATGGGCACTTTTGGCAAGAAGAACGGGTATATGCGAGGGGATCAGGGATAGCAGCGGCTTTTCGCAGAAGATCGCGGTCGCCTGGCAGGTCGACAGGTCCTCCCGGCTGCGGCGAGAGAGGATGTAGCAGACATCCCCATCCTTGGCGCGCGCCACCGGCGAAACGGATCGAACAATCCGGTCGCCGTGGCTCTCGTCCTGCAATTCCGCCCCCGCGTGCTGCGCAAGCGCAGCCAAGGTCACCCCCGAATGGGGCGGAAAGAAATGATTATGCTCCATCAGCAAACGCTCCAGAACGTCAAACTGTCAGCAGTTCTGGACGGCCAGTCTTAGAACTGGTTCGCCATGCTGAAGCGGAATTCCTGGGTATCGTCGAAGTCTTCCTTGGCCACCGGAACGGCGTAGTCGACGCGGAGCGCACCGAAGGGCGAGTTCCAGACGAGACCAGCACCAACCGAAGCGCGGATAGACATATCGGTTCCTTCTGCGCCTGCGTCGCTCCGCAGATCGCTACCGAAGAGCGTACCGGCGTCAGCAAAGACGGCGCCACGGAAACCGAGATCCTGCGGAACCAGCGGAAGCGGGAAGGTCGCCTCGGCAGACGCCGTGAAGTAGGTCGTACCGCCGATCGAGTCGTCACCCATGCGAGGACCGATACCGCTGTTGTCGAAGCCGCGGACTTCCTTGCCGCCGATCTTGAACTGATCGAAGACGTTCAGGTTGTCACCCAAGGCTACAACATGACCTGCCGAGCCGGCGAGGGAGCCAACGATGTCGAACTCATCCGACAGGGTGTAGAACATGCGGGCGCGGATATAGGCCTTGTAGTATTCGGAGTCGCCACCGAGACCGGCATACTCGTGCGTGAAGCTCGCGTAGATGCCTTCATGCGGGTTCTGACGATCGTCAACGGTGTTGTAAACAACCGAGTGACCGAAGATCGACTGCGTCCAGGAGCCCTGCTCGATTACATCGAGATAAGGCTGCGCCGTGTTGCCGGTGTTGGCACCATCGTTGATGTAGTCGATTTCCTTGTACGTATAACGAAGGGTAGTCGCCAGATCTTCGGTGATCGGCGCCGTCACGCGGATCGTGCCGCCCTGCTCTTCGTAGTCGTAATAGGTGTTGCTGCTGGTCGAGCTCTTGAAGAGGTCGAAGCCGGCGGCCAGACGGTAACCGAGGAAATAAGGCTCGGTGAAGGAGAAGTTGTAGGTCTGCGTGTCGTCGAAGCCACCACCGGCAGCGAGACGAATGAACTGACCGCGACCGAGGAAGTTCTTTTCTTCCACCGACGCTTCAAGGACGAGACCGCCGTCGCCGACCGAGTAACCGGCACCGATGCCGAACGAACCGGTCGGCTGGTCCTGCACATCCACGATCACGACGACGCGGTCCGGCGAGCTGCCAGCCTGGGTCGAGATGTTGACGGAGGAGAAGAAGCCGAGAGCCTCGAGGCGACGCTTGGCGCGCGAGATGGTCTCCTGGTTGAAGGCGTCGCCTTCAGAGATATCGAATTCGCGGCGGATGACGTAGTCGCGGGTACGGGTGTTGCCGCGGACTTCGATGCGCTCGACATAGGCCCGCTCACCCTGGTCGACCAGATAGGTCACGCCAATGGTATTGGTTTCGAAGTTGCGGTCACCACGCGGAACCACGCGTGCGAAGGGATAACCGGCCGAGGATACGCGGCGGGAAATGGCTTCCATCGACTTCTGAATGTCGCGGGCGCTGTAGGTGTCGCCTTCGCGGGTTTCGAGCAGACCCTGAAGCTCAGAACCGTCGATACCGTCAACAGTCGATTCAACGGATACGGCGCCAAACTTGTAGCGCTGGCCTTCGTCGACCGTGATGTTGATCGTGTATTCGTTGCCAGCTTCGTTGAGGACGGCCTCGGACGAAATGACGCGGAAGTCGGCATAGCCGTGGTTGTAGTAGAACTGGCGCAGCGCCTCTTCGTCGGCGCGCAGCTTGTCCTCGTTGTAGACGTCCTTGCGGGTCAGGAAGGACAGGATGCCCGATTCCTTAGTCTGCAGAACGGCGGCCAGACGGCCGTCAGAATAGGCGTTGTTACCAACGAAATTGATCGAGCTGATCTTGGTGCGCTCGCCTTCGTTGATCACGAAAGCAAGGTTCACGCGACCTTCGGCAACCGGAACGACCTGCGTCGTGACTTCGACGTCGCTGCGGCCGATCGCGCCATAGGCTTCACGGATGCGCTGAATGTCGGCGCTGATCAGGCTGTCGCTATACGGACCCTGAGCCTGGGTCTGGACGATGCCCTGCAGCTTGTCGTCCTTGATCTTGCGATTGCCGTTGAAGACCACCTGGTTGATCAGCTGGTTTTCAGCGACCGTCACCACGAGCGTGCCGCCCGAAACGGAGATCTGCACATCGGAGAAGAAGCCGGTGGCGTACAGACGCTTCACCGATTCATCGATGTCGGCATTGGAGAAAGTCCGACCCGGCTGGATCGAAAGGTTGGAGCGTACAGCCTCGGCACCGACACGCTGAGCTCCGCGTACGTCGATCCGCTGAACCACTGCGGCTTCGGCAGCAACCGCCGATGCGAGAACGGCAATACCTGCGCCCGAAGACACGACACCAGCAGACAGCGCGACCGCCGATACTGCGTTCAAAAACTTTGAACCAGCCTTCATGTGTATACTTTACCTTCTTCCATTGCCCCAAAGTCGGCACCCGACTCCGGCCCGTGTGTGGTTTTAACGGGTTTTACCCTACAAGCAAGTGTGCGAGTTAATTTCTGTTTACTTCATTTCAACGCGTGGCCCAATCGCCACTATCAATTTGAAACAGCGTAAACAAATCCTTTCGCGCGACACAAGCTCCCCGTTAGCCAATCAAACGGCTGATATCGTTCCAGGTGGCAAAAACCATCAGGGACAAGATCATCGCCATACCGATGCGGAAAGCGATCTCTTGTGCGCCCTGACCCATCGGCCTCCCCCGCACTGCTTCAATCGCGTAGAGAACGAGATGGCCGCCGTCAAGAACCGGAACTGGGAACAAATTCAAAAGCCCCAGGGAAACGGAAAGAACTGCCGCCAGATTTAACAGGGCGATAACGCCGAGTGTCGCCATTTCGCCCGACGCCTGCACCACGCGGACAGGGCCTCCGAGCTGATCGGCGTTCATGCGTCCGACAATCATGTTGCCGAGATAGTCGAAGGTGCCCGTGACGATATGACCGGTCTGGCGAACGCCTTCCCAGACCGCCTCAAGCGGCGAAAGCTGAACAATGCGGAAATTGCCGGCCTGCTGATCAGTGATGATTCCGATCTGGCCGACCTCCATCTCGTTACCGAAACGGTCCGTTGTGATGGCGCGCTTCGGCACCAGGTCGAAATCCATCTCCTGGCCATCACGACGAACCGTCACCTCAACCGGAATTTCGGGGCGCATGGTTATATAGCGGACGACATCATCGAAGGTTTCGATCGTGCGGCCGTCCAGCGCCACCAGAACGTCGCCCCGGGCGATGCCGGCGGCTTCGGCGGCACTGCCTGCCTTGATGTCGGCGACGACGGGGTCGGAGACCGGCTTGCCCATGGTCGCGAACATGCCGGCGAAGATGACGATCGCCAGCAGGAAGTTGGCGAGAGGCCCGGCGGCGACGGTGACGGCGCGCTTCCAAAGCTTGGCGCCGTTCAGTGTCTGGGCCCGCTCTTCCTCGGTCAGTTCCTCGGCCATCGACCCATCGGGACGGCTCGCCGCATCGGCGTCACCAAAGAAGCGGACATAGCCGCCCAGAGGGATTGCCGAGATTTTCCAACGGGTTCCATGACTGTCCGTGTAACCGACGAGCTCCGGGCCGAAGCCGACGGAGAAGGCCAGGATCCGGATACCGGACCATCGGCCAGCCAGGTAATGCCCCATCTCATGGATGAAGACCAAGAGGGACAGAATCAGGATGTAGGGCAGGATATAGCCGCCGAGAAAACTGAAAACTGCGCTGATGTAGTCCATCTGTCCGTATCCCGATCTCGCTCATGGCGAAGGTTGACGCCGTCGTTGGCCTAGCCCACCCGATCAATTAGAGACCGAAAAGGAAGGCTCCCATGGAGACGACGGCATTGGCACTGCCGGCAGAGCTGCCGACGGCCAAGAAAAACGCGGCAAAACTGGCAAATACAAGGCCGTCAACGCGGTCCATGACGCCGCCATGGCCTGGGATCAACTTGCTGGAGTCCTTCACGCCGAAGCGGCGCTTGATGAAGGATTCGAAGAGATCGCCGATCTGGCTCGAGACCGACAGCGTGAAGGCAACGATCCCGACCCAGAGGCCGAGGTCCTGGAAGTGGCTCATGGCCACCAGCAGGCCGCCGACAACACCTGCGACCGTGCCGCCGATTGCGCCGGACCAGGTCTTTCCGGGCGAAATGCGCGGCGCAAGCTTCGGGCCACCGATCGCCCGCCCGACGAAATAAGCCAGGATGTCCGTTGCCCAGACGACGACGAAGACGAAGAGCATGGCGATGAAGCCGAGCGAATCGTCGCCACGGATGGCCGAGAGCGAAATGGCGCTGAGGCCCGCATATAACAGGCCACCCGGCTGCCACCAGCTCACCCGCCGCAGCATAGCCGGAATTGCGCAGGTGATCACGAGACCGGCAAACAGGGGCACTGTCAGATCGGCATGACCGAAGAACATGTTGAGACTGATCAGGGCCATCGAGAACCAGCCAAAGGCATGGGCTCTGAGGCTGCCATCCGCAAGGCGGGTGATAGTCGACCATTCGTAATACACGAGCAGGCCGATTGCGACGGCGACGGTCTTGAAAGCCAGACCGCCCATCCAGGTGGCAGCGAGTACCACGAGGATCATGACGATGGCAGAAACGATTCTGAGCTGGAGCTCTCGCGACATCGTCAAAGTCATGAGCCGACCGCCACGGCTTTGGTCGAAAGACCGCCAAAGCGCCGGTCGCGCGCCGCATAGCGCTCCAGGATGCTGTCGAAGAGTGCAGGCGTGAAATCCGGCCAGAAGTCCGGGACGAACATCAGTTCGGCATAGGCCGCCTGCCAGAGCAGGAAGTTCGAGAGCCGCTCTTCGCCACTCGTGCGAATGACGAGATCAGGATCGGGGATCCCGGCCGTATCGAGATAATCGTTCAGCTTCTGCGCATCGATCTCGGAGGCATCAAGCTTGCCCGCCTGAACATCAGAAGCCAGACGGGCAGCCGCGCGGGCGATCTCGTCGCGGGAGCCGTAGTTGAAGGCGATGACCAGAGTCATGCCGGTATTGGCCGCGGTCGTCTCTTCCGCCTCGAGCAGCAGCGAGCGAATGTCCTCGCGCAGGTTCACGCGGTCACCGATGATGCGGATCCGAACGCCGGCCTGATGCAGGTCGGCGAGGTCACGCCGGATGAAGGCCTTCAGCAGACCGAAGAGCTCGTTCACCTCCGATTCCGGACGGCGCCAGTTCTCAGAAGAAAAAGCGAAGAGCGTCAGGAAGCCAACGCCGGCCTCGCCAGCCGCCTTCACCGTCTCACGGACCGTCTCCACACCCTTTCGATGGCCGAAGGTGCGCGGCAGACCGCGCGCATTCGCCCATCGGCCATTGCCATCCATGATGATCGCAACATGCTGCGGAACGAGGCGATGTTGAACTGTCGACATTGGCGAGGATCCAGGCGGCTTGGAGAGTACGGCGAAGAACGACTCTGCCTTAAACCTGCATGATTTCCTTTTCCTTGTCCGCGAGCAAGCGGTCGACGTCGACAATCGTCTCGTCTGTCATTTTCTGGACCTTGTCGGCGAGCGAACGGCTATCGTCCTGGCTGATGTCGCCATCCTTCTCGGCCTTCTTCAGGCTGTCCATGCCGTCACGACGGACGTGACGGATCGCGACCTTGGCCTTTTCGGCATAATCATGTGCCACCTTGACCAGCGACTTACGGCGCTCTTCGTTGAGCTCGGGCAGCGGAATGCGCAGGTTCTGGCCATCCACGATCGGGTTCAGGCCGAGATTGGCTTCGCGGATCGCACGATCGACGGCGCCGACCATGGACTTGTCCCAGATCGAGACACCGAGCATGCGGGGTTCAGGAACCGTGACGTTGGCAACCTGGTTCAGCGGTACGCGCGAACCATAGGCTTCCACCACCACCGGATCCAGCACGTTTGCCGAAGCCCGGCCCGTGCGCAGCGATGCGATGTCGTTCTTGAATGCGTTGATGGCACCGTCCATGCGGCGCTTGATGTCGTTGAGATCAACCCCTGCGGTCATCATGGTTCTCCCATTGCTCTATTGCTCGGCGGCTTAATAGCGCCACCCGTAAAGTGATCAGTTGTCGGTAACGATCGTCATGCGTCCGGCGCCGGACAGAATCTCGCCGAACCCGCCCTTCTCGTGGATCGAGAAGACGATGATCGGAATATGGTTTTCGCGGGCGAGCGCCACGGCTGCGACATCCATCACCGCGAGGCCCTTCTGCAGGACTTCGTCATGGGTCAGGCTGTCGAAGCGGGTCGCCGTCGGATCCTTCTTCGGGTCGGCGGAATAGATGCCGTCCACCTGGGTGCCCTTGAAGATCGCCTGTGCACCGATTTCGGCCGCACGCAGCGCCGCGGCGGAATCGGTCGTGAAGAACGGGTTGCCGGTGCCGCCGGCGAAGATCACCACCCTGCCCTGCGCCAGATGATGCAGAGCGCCGCGCTGCGAGAAGCTTTCGCAGATTTCCGGCATGGCGATGGCCGAGAGGACGACCGTATCGATGTCGAGCTTGCGCAGCGAGGTGGCGAGCGCCAGCGCGTTGATGACGGTCGCCAGCATGCCCATGTGGTCGCCGGTCACCCGGTCGCCGCCCTTGGACGCGACAGCGACACCACGGAAGATGTTGCCGCCGCCGACAACGACGCCGACTTCGACGCCCATGCGACGGGCTTCGGCGATGTCGCCGGCAATCCGGTCGGCCACTGCCACATCAATCCCGAATCCCTGGCTACCCATGAGGGCTTCGCCGGAAGCCTTGAGGAGGACGCGTTTGAACAATGGCTTGGCTGACATGAAAGCTCCCGAAATCAATTCTGTGCCGGATACACGAAGGGCACCGCGTTGTCACGCGATGCCCGATGTTTTCCCTCGAAGAAGGGTAACGGCAATCAGCCCTTGGCAGCAGCTGCGACTTCGGCAGCGAAGTCGGACTCTTCCTTCTCGATGCCTTCGCCGAGCAGCAGACGTGCCATGCCGGTGACTTCGATCGGAGCGCCAGCTTCCTTCTCGGCAGCCTTGATGGCGTCGCCGACGGTCTGGTCCGGGTTGATGACGAAAGCCTGCGAGAGAAGAGCAACTTCCTCGAAGAACTTGCGCATGCGGCCTTCAACCATCTTCTCGATGATGGCGTCCGGCTTGCCGGAGGCGCGGGACTGCTCGATGAAGACGTTGCGCTCGCGCTCGGCGACAGCAGCGTCAACTTCTTCCGCACGGATGGCGAGCGGGTTGGTCGCAGCAATGTGCATGGCAACCTGGCGGCCGATGGCAGACAGAACGTCCTTGTTGCCGGTCGACTTCAGCGCGACGAGAACGCCGAGCTTGCCGAGGCCGTCAGCAACGGCGTTGTGGATGTAGGTGGCGACAACGCCATCTTCGACGGAAAGCTTGACGGCGCGGCGCAGCGTCATGTTTTCGCCGATGTGAGCGATTGCGTCCTTGATCGTGTCGGTGACGGTCTTGCCGCTGGCCGGATAGGTGGCAGCGCCGATCGCGTCTACAGAACCGTCGGTGCCGATGGCAACCGAAGCCACGCCACGAACGAGGTCCTGGAAGGCGTCGTTGCGGGCAACGAAGTCGGTTTCGGAGTTGACTTCGACGACAACGGCCGAGGTGCCGGCGCCGTTGATGCCGACCAGGCCTTCAGCAGCCGTACGGCCGGACTTCTTGTCAGCCTTGGCGATACCCTTGGCGCGCAGCCAGTCGATGGCGGCTTCGATGTCACCGTTGTTTTCGGTCAGAGCCTTCTTGCAATCCATCATGCCTGCGCCGGACTTTTCGCGCAGTTCTTTTACCAGTGCTGCAGTGATTTCAGCCATTGTGTGCCTCTTGTCTGTTCAGGCGGTCGATCCGTAACCTCAAGGCGACGGAGGGCCGCTGTGTTGGGGACGAAATGTACCCGGATGTATGACAACGTGATGAAGCGGGTCACCACGGAAACAATCGGCCGTCTTCGACGGTGTCTCGCCCGAGGCGAAAGGCATCCGGAAGAACGGAGGCCGCCTGTCGCTCGGGCGAGCACACAGGCGGCCGTTCCCTTGACGGGATATGCGGCGGAAACCCGCCGCAGAGACGCGATTACGCGTCTGCTTCGGTCTCGAGAGCCGGCTCGATCGGAGCTTCGGCAGAGGCGCCGATGTCACGACCCGAAGCGCCCTGCTGGCGAGCGATGCCGTCGATGGCAGCGCGCGAGATCAGGTCGCAGTAGAGCGAGATGGCGCGCGAAGCGTCGTCGTTGCCCGGGATCGGGTAGTCGATCAGGTCCGGATCGCAGTTCGAATCGATGACTGCAACAACCGGGATGCCGAGGCGCTTGGCTTCGTCGATCGCAATCTTTTCCTTGTTGGTGTCGATGATGAACATCAGGTCCGGGGTGCCGCCCATGTCGCGGATACCGCCGAGAGCCTTTTCAAGCTTCTCGCGTTCGCGCTCGAGGTTCAGGCGCTCCTTCTTGGAGTAGCCGGAGGCTTCCGAAGCCAGGATCTCGTCGAGCTTGCGCAGACGGGCGATCGAGTTCGAAATGGTCTTCCAGTTGGTCATCATGCCGCCGAGCCAGCGGGAGTTGACGTAGTACTGGGCCGAACGCTTGGCGCTGTCAGCAATGATTTCCGAAGCCTGGCGCTTGGTGCCGACGAACAGAACGCGGCCGCCGCGAGCAACGGTGTCGGACACGACCTGAAGGGCGCGCGACAGCATCGGAACGGTCTGAGCCAGGTCGATGATGTGGATGTTGTTACGATCGCCGAAGATGTACGGCTTCATCTTCGGGTTCCAGCGGTGCGTCTGGTGACCGAAGTGAACGCCAGCTTCCAGAAGCTGACGCATGCTAAAATCAGGCAATGCCATGCCTTTTTCTCCTTTTCCGGTTTAACCCCCGCGAGACAAACAGCAGACCTTTCGGCCCACCACCGGGCGGAAGCGGCAGGATTTCTCCCTGTCGATCCCAAGTCTCGCGTGTGGAATGACGCCGGCCATACAGGTGCGCCGGTCAAAAATCAATAGCGAAAGCGCCGAATTTCCAGCAATTCGGAGCCTTTACTGGCAGTCACTGTCGGGCTTGCCGAGAACTTCCAGCTTCGTCAACTTACCCGCCAGGACGAAATCACCGTAGTCGAGCGTCAGATCCCGGGTGACACCGTTTTCATAGAGCTTGAAGGACTGGCTGTAGATCGGCTCCTGATCATCCTTCGTCTTTTCGTCGAAATAGGCGATCGATACGGGCCAGTAATCCTGCGGTCCGAGAGAGGCGACAGCCTTGGCTTCCGGATCCGTCTGGGCCGACTTCTTCGGCCCGCCGACGATGGTCGTGGTGAGGAATGTCTGGTCGCCGTCCTCGGAGCCATCGAAGATGCGCGATTCGAAGACGCGCTCGCCCTTGCGGGCGCGGGCAATGACTTCCAGCATATGTTCGGCGGGAAAACGGCTATCGGCCAGCTCGATATCGCGCTTGTCGGGCCCGGTCAGCTCGATCTTCACCTTGCCGTCGGCTTCGGCGGCCGCCCCCTTCACGTCCTTGTCGAGCTGGTCGTCGGTAAAGGACTTGTTCTCGAAGCGGAACTTGCCGGCCGCGACGTCTTCGAACGTAGAGGAGCGCTGGTCGGTCATGCGCACGCCCTCGCCCACGTCAATGCGAGTGACGAAACGGAACTGGGTGTTGAAGCCTTTGCAGGTCGAACCGCTGAATTCGTAGACCATGCGACCGCGGACGGATTCGATGCCGGAGCGATCGGATGCTTCCTTCAGCACGATGTCATAGACGGCGCGGTGCGGCACGAGGCCGACGGTTGCCGCTAAGGCCGCCTGCCCGGTCGCGCCCACGGCAGCCAGGGCCACGGACGCACGGACCGCCATTCGCAAAGGAAACATCGACACCCTCCTGTTGGACTCGTCAGCGATGTTATAAGAACACATCCGGCAAAAGCGAGACATGCTTTTCGTCGCCACAACTTTCTCAACTTTTATCAACAGACCGGGAATCGACCATGTCCGACACAATCGACGGCCGCCTTGCAGCACTGGGCATCAGCCTGCCGGAAGCCGCAGCCCCCGCCGCCAATTACGTGCCCTATGTGATCAGCGGGAACCTGCTGTTTCTCTCCGGCCAGTTGCCGATTGAAGGCGGAAAAGTGGCAGTGATCGGTCTCGTCGGCGGGGATGTCGCGCTCCCGGAAGCGCAGCGCGCCGCGGAACTCTGCGCCATCAACATCCTCGCCCAGGCGAAGGCCGCCCTTTCCGGCGACCTCTCGCGCATCAGCCGTGTCGTCAAGCTCAATGGTTTCGTGGCATCGGCGCCGGGCTTCGTCGAGCAGCATCTCGTCATCAATGGTGCCTCGAACCTGATCGCCAACGTGCTCGGCGAGGCGGGCAAACATGCGCGCGCTGCGGTCGGCATGGCATCGCTGCCGCTTAATGCGGCCGTGGAGATCGACGCGATCCTGGAGATCACCCAGTGAGCCATATCGATTGGATCAAGGACGTGCCGGTCGCCCATCGCGGCTACCACGACATGAACAAGCAGATTTGGGAGAACACCCTCTCGGCTTTCAGCCGCGCCATAGAGGCAGGGTTCGCGATCGAATGCGACATCCAGCTGTCGGCCGACAGCGTGCCGATGGTTTTCCACGACCACGACCTGCAGCGTCTCTGCGGCATTGCCGGCGAGGTACGCGAGCGCACGGCTGCCGAATTGCGCATGCTTTCGATCGGCGGCACCTCCGACAAGATCCCGACGCTTCGCCAGATGCTCGATCTGGTCAAGGGCCAGGTGCCACTGGTCATCGAACTCAAGGGCATCGACGCCGAACAGGATGATGGCTTCGTGGAAGCCGTTCTCGAAGTGCTCGAGGGATACGAGGGCAAGGTCGCGCTGATGAGCTTCGACTTCCACCTCCTGCGCGCGCTGAAAGTTGCCGAATGCCCGTGGCCAGTTGGTCTCACGGCCGAAGGCGTCAAGCCGGACACTCTTGCCGCTCATCGTGAGGCCATGGATCTCGGCCTGGACTTCACTTCCTACTGCGTGGCGCATCTGCCCAATGATTTCGTCACGGGTCTGCGTGAAAAGGGCGCGCCTGTAATTACCTGGACCGTCAGGGATGAAATCATGCGGGCACAGACCTATAAATATGCAGATCAAATGACATTCGAAGGCTTCGACCCGCGCCAGTCGCCGGCCATCGCCTGACGGGAGATCCATGGCAGACGAGGTGACGATCCGCGTAGTCCGTTCGTTTTCGGAAATCAAACCCGCCGAATGGGATCTCCTCAGTGGAGCCTCCCGTTCCGGGCCCGGCTATAATCCCTTCATCTCGCATGCCTTTCTTTCGGCTCTCGAAGACTCCGGTTCGGCCACGGCCGAGACGGGCTGGATGGGCCATCATCTGCTGCTCGAACAGGAAGGGCGCCTTCTCGGCGCCATTCCGTGTTATCTGAAGAGCCACAGCCAGGGCGAATATGTCTTCGACTACGGCTGGGCCGATGCCTTCCAGCGGGCCGGCGGCCGCTATTATCCCAAGCTTCAGGCCTCCATTCCCTTCACCCCCGCGACCGGACCGCGACTGCTCGTGCGGCAGGGTGAAGATGTCGCGCAAGTCCAGGATCTGCTGGCGCAGGGGCTGCAACAGGTCGCACGCGAACTCGGCACGTCCTCGGCGCATGTAACCTTCCTGCCGCAAGGGGAGCTTTCTTCCCTTACGGAAGCCGGCTTTCTGCATCGAACGGACCAGCAGTTCCATTTCATCAACTGCGGCTATGCCAATCACGAGGCGTTCCTCGCCGAACTTTCGTCGTCGAAGCGCAAGAACCTGCGCAAGGAACGGCGCAATGCGCTGGAAAACGGCCTATCCATCGACTGGCTGACGGGCCGTGATCTGACGGAAGACATCTGGGACCAGTTCTTCCGTTTCTACATGGACACCGGAAGCCGCAAATGGGGGCGGCCGTATCTGACGCGCCTTTTCTACTCCCTGGTCGGTGAGCGGATGCCGGACGATATTCTTCTGGTGATGGCTAAACGCGAAGGCCGTTATGTGGCCGGCGCAATTAACTTCATCGGCGCAGATGCGCTCTATGGCCGCCATTGGGGCTGCGTCGAGGATCATCCCTTCCTGCATTTCGAAGTCTGCTATCATCAGGCGATCGACTTTGCCCTCGAAAAGGGTCTGTCACGCGTGGAAGCGGGCGCACAGGGCGAGCACAAGCTTGCGCGTGGCTACGAGCCGGTCACCACGCATTCTGCCCATTTCATCGTCCATCCGGGGCTGCGGCGGGCTGTCGCCGATTATCTCGAACACGAGCGCCGCGAGGTGGCCCAGGCCGGCGAATATCTGGGCGAGCACACGCCGTTCCGCAAAGGTGAGCGGCAGCTGCGCGAGGGCGAGGAATTCGACGGTTGAGAGCCGCCTTGCGCACTTGAAGCCTTGCCGGCCATGCCGTTAAGTGGCGCGAACAGCTAAGGAGACGACCATGACAGCCTATGAGTCCGACAATATCTTCGCCAAGATCATCGCGGGCACGATCCCGTCTGTGAAGCTTTATGAGGACGAGGATACGCTGGCTTTCATGGACGTGATGCCCCAGGCGCCCGGACACCTGCTGGTCATCCCGAAGGCTGGCTCACGCAACCTGCTCGATGCCGATCCGGCCGTCCTCGCCAAGCTCATGCCAGTCGTGCAGAAACTTGCCAAAGCTGCGAAGGAAGCCTTCGATGCCGACGGTGTCTATGTCGCGCAGTTCAACGAGCCGGCGGCCGGGCAGACCGTCTTCCACCTGCATTTTCACGTCATTCCGCGGCATGAAGGCCAGCCGTTGAAGCCGCATGCCGGTGGCATGGCCGATGTCGAGATGCTGCAGGCGCAGGCGGAGAAGATCAAGGCGGCGCTCTGAAGCGCCGCCACCCGAGGGTCATGAAGGGTCGAAGAACAGGCTCAGGCGACGAAGCCGCCCACAACCACCAATGCTGCGATGGCAATCAAGACCAGCACCATGATCGGGAAGGATCCGGTCGAATCCCAGCCGCCCAGTTTTGACGAGCTGTCGCTCAAGTCTTCCGGCAGCACCTTGAAGCGGGGCGGATCACCGTGTTTCAGCTTTCGGAAGCGTACAACCTTGGACATTTCGCTTTCCTCCTGTTGATCGGATACCCGACTTGGGAAGCGAAATGTGGCAATTCCAGCGATCACACGTGTCTGTGAACGCGCCTGATCTCAGAGCCAGAGCAGCCCTGCCCCCAGGATCGCCAGGGGAACGGCGACGCCCACGAGCACGCGCTGGCCTGCCAGAAGGAAGGCTGCAAAGCCAAGGCCGGCGGCTGCAAGCCTTAGCCAGAGCGGCGAGGCTTCCAGTGTGCCAGTCGGGAAGACGACGAGTTTGGCGGTCACCGCCATGACGAGTGCGGTCGCAACCGCCCTCACCCAGTTGAGCGCTTCCGACCCCTCCTGAAGCCGATTGCCAGCGAGAACGCCGAGCCAACGCCACAGATCCGTCGCAAGCCAACCGGCGATGATGATGACGATATAGGGCCAGTAGTCCTGCATCAGACCACCTCCTCCGCCTGCGGAGCCATCTTCTGCTCCTCGGCACTCGCGGAACGCCTGCCCCGACGAATGACGTAGCGATCAAAGAAATAAGCGAGCGTACCGCCGCCCAGACCCGCGATCAGGATATCGAAGCCCGGGACGAGCACCGCCAGCACTGGCCCGGCCACGACGCCGACGACGAATGCCACCTTCACCACGGACTGGCGGCCCGTCGCCCAGATCGAGGCGATGAAATAGACAGGCGTGAGGAAGAACAGGAGAGCCGCGACGATCGGCGGGAACTGGGCAACGAGGCCATAGCAGATGCCGACCAGGATCGTGTTGATCGTCACCAGCGTGATGCCGAAGCCTGCGAAATAGGCGACGCGCCCTTCCCTCGGCACATCCTTGAACGTGCCCATGGCGAAGACCCAGGCCGTGATCGCCACGAAGTGAGACAGGAAAAGCAGAACCCAGGTGGGCGTTTTTCCCATGCGCATCTCCGGCACGAGTGACGCGACCATGGGCATCATGCGGATCGACGACAGCGAGACGGCCAGGAAAATCGCCAGAAGATTGGCGCCGCTGGTCATGGTGCCGATCAGGATCATCTTGGCCGGCAGAGCCCAGACTGCGGCCGTCATGAACATGGCCTCGGCCCGGCTGACACCCGATTCGAGCGCGAAAGCCGAAAAGCCGACGAAGGAGATCATCAGGATGATCGCAGGCAGGCTAAAGAGCCCCCGCATGCCGGCGAAAAACCACCGTGTCTTTGAAATATCACTGGAAGCCGAAGTCATTCAAAATTCCGGATCGGCAAAAAGAAAGTGCCGGGCTGACTGCCCGGCACAGGTTTTCTGATCGACTGGTGCTTACTTCTTCTTCGGCACCTTCGGCACCGCCGAGCGCTTGGCCGGCTTCGGCGCCTCGTCGATGACAGCGACCTCGCCATCGTCCTCGACGGCCGAAGCCTTGGGCGTAGCCTTGCGCTTCGCCTTGACAGGCTTGGCGGAAGCGACTTCGGCCTCGGGCTTCGGCTTGACAGGCGCCACCTCGGCGATCGCATCGAGATCCAGAACCTCTGCACCGTTCTCGTCGGTCTTGGTACCGACCTTGACCACGCCGCCCTTCTTCAGCTTGCCGAAGAGGATCTCGTTGGCCAGCGGCTTCTTGATGTGCTCCTGGATGACGCGGGCCAGCGGGCGGGCCCCCATCTTCTCGTCGTAGCCGTTCTTCGCCAGCCAGGCGATCGCGGGCTCCGACAGGTCGAAGGTGACGTTGCGTTCCGAAAGCTGCGCTTCCAGCTGCATGACGAACTTCTGCACGACCTGATGAATGACTTCCGTCGGCAGCGGCGCAAACGGGATCGTTGCGTCGAGACGGTTGCGGAATTCCGGCGTGAACAGGCGGTTGAGCGCCTCTTCGTCTTCGCCGGTGCGCTTGGAGGAGCCGAAGCCGATCGCTGACTTCGCCATTTCCGATGCGCCCGCATTTGTCGTCATGATCAGAATGACGTTGCGGAAGTCGATCTTCTTCCCGTTGTGGTCCGTCAGCTGACCGTGGTCCATGACCTGCAGCAGGATGTTGTAGATATCCGGATGCGCCTTTTCGATTTCATCGAGCAGCACGACCGAATGCGGATGCTGGTCGACGCCATCGGTCAAAAGACCGCCCTGGTCGAAGCCGACATAGCCGGGAGGTGCACCGAGCAGACGCGAGACCGTGTGCCGCTCCATGTACTCCGACATGTCGAAGCGCAGGAGTTCGACGCCGAGCGACGATGCCAGCTGCTTGGCCACCTCGGTCTTGCCGACGCCGGTCGGGCCGGAGAAGACATAAGCGCCGATCGGCTTGTTCGGCTCGCGCAGGCCGGCACGGGCCAGCTTGATCGAGGTCGAGAGCGCCTCGATCGCCTTGTCCTGCCCGTAAACGACGGAGCGCAGTTCCTTTTCGAGATTGGCGAGCACCATCTCGTCGTCCTTGGACACAGTCTTCGGGGGAATGCGGGCCATGGTCGCGATGGTTGCCTCGATCTCCTTCTCGGTGATCAGCTTGCGGCGACGGGACGCCGGCAGCAGCATCTGGGCCGCACCCGTCTCGTCGATCACATCGATCGCCTTGTCGGGCAACTTGCGGTCGGAGATGTAGCGCGCCGACAGCTCGACCGCCGACTTGATCGCGTCGTTGGTGTAGCGGAGCTTGTGATAGTCCTCGAAGTAAGGCTTCAGGCCCTTCATGATCTCGATCGCATCGTCGATCGACGGCTCGTTGACGTCGATCTTCTGGAAGCGGCGAACCAGAGCGCGGTCCTTCTCGAAGAACTGGCGGTATTCCTTGTAGGTGGTCGAGCCGATGCAGCGGATCGCACCCGAGGAGAGCGCCGGCTTCAACAGGTTCGACGCATCCATGGCGCCGCCCGAGGTGGCGCCGGCACCGATCACGGTATGGATCTCGTCGATGAAGAGCACGGCGCCCGGATAATCCTCGAGCTCCTTCACGACCTGCTTCAGACGCTCTTCGAAGTCACCGCGATAGCGGGTGCCAGCGAGCAGCGTGCCCATGTCGAGCGAGAAGATCGTGGCGTCTGCCAGCGCTTCCGGCACCTTGCCTTCGACGATGCGCTTGGCAAGGCCTTCGGCGATCGCCGTCTTGCCAACGCCGGGATCACCGACATAGAGCGGGTTGTTCTTCGAACGACGGCACAGCACTTGGATCGTGCGGTTGACCTCGTCGTGACGACCGATCAGTGGATCGATGCGGCCGGTCTTGGCCTTTTCGTTCAGGTTGACGCAGTAGGCCTTCAGAGCCTCCTGCTTGCCCTTGGCCGAACCTTCCTCCGGCTCGCGGCCGCCCTGCTTTGCATCGGGCTCGCCCTCTTCCGCCCCGCGTGGGCTGCGGACCTGCGAGGCACCCGGGCGCTTGCCGATGCCATGGGAGATGTAGTTCACCGCGTCGTAGCGGGTCATTTCCTGTTCCTGCAGGAAATAGGCGGCATTGCTCTCGCGCTCCGCAAAGATCGCAACGAGCACATTGGCGCCGGTGACTTCCTCGCGACCCGAGGACTGGACATGGATCACGGCGCGCTGGATGACGCGCTGGAAGCTCGACGTGGGCTTGGAGTCCTCATCGTAGCCGGTGATCAGATTGGCGAGATCGTTGTCGACAAAATCCGTCACGGTCTTGCGCAGGGCGTCGAGGTTGACGTTGCAAGCCCCCATCACGGCGGCGGCATCAGCGTCGTCGATCAGAGCGAGCAGCAGGTGCTCCAGCGTCGCATATTCATGGTGACGCTCGTTTGCGTAGGTCAGGGCCTGATGCAGCGCTTTTTCGAGGCTGGGTGAAAATGTTGGCACGTCTGATCCTCACTTCTTTTCCATGACGCATTGAAGCGGATGTTCATGTTGCCGGGCGAAATCCATCACCTGTGAGACTTTGGTTTCAGCGACTTCGTAGGTGAAGACACCACATTCCCCGACCCCATGATTGTGGACGTGCAACATGATGCGGGTGGCGGCTTCCCTGTCCTTCTGGAAGAAGCGCTCCAGGATGTGGATCACGAATTCCATCGGGGTGTAGTCGTCGTTCAGAAGCAGGACGCGATACAGATTCGGCTTCTTCGTCTTCGGCTTGGTGCGCGTGATGACCGAGGTGCCGCGATTGGCATTATCCCCGTCACCCTGGCTTTGCATGAAGACCGGCTTGGCAGTCATTTCAGTTCATTCTCCGTTGTCCGGCCGGTTTGCCGTTACACATCGGTGCGGACGAACACTCAGCACAGTAAGGTAGTTCATTATGCGGTGATTTTAAGCCCCCCAGGTCAAGGTGACGACAATTTGTCACGAAGCCCGGAAAAGCGAGGAATTTGAACGGATAGGTTATACCAGCGGCCACAAATGACAAGACCGGCCGCGCGGTGCACGGCCGGTCTTGCAGGTTACACGCAAGCTTCAATCAGGCAGCAGCCGATACCGGCGCCATCGTCTTGGCCATGCTGGATTCGTAGGGCTTGTAGGCGAGCTTCGCGAGATCGGCATACATCTCGCCCATTTTGGTCGCCTCGGCCACGAAGCTCTCGTAAGAGGACTTCATGAAGGACGTCTGGAGCTCGAAGGCGGCCTCGACGCTCTTCACGGATGTCATGGCTTCCATGAAGGACGTCAGGTCCTGGAAAGACTTCTTCGAGTAGTCGGTCGCTTCGGCTGCGATGGCCTGAAAGCCCTTCGTCACCTCTGAATAGTTCTTCAGCATGGTGTCCATGGCTTCCTTGCTCTTCTTGCTGGCGTCGTCGATATTGAACATGCGAGTGCTCCTCCTTCTGTCCGGAATATCAGATGACCCGAACATAGCAGTCGCACAAAAGCGGTCAAGAGAATTTGTGCATCGCACAACAATCGTCAATTGTAAGCCGGATAATGAAAAAGGGCCGCGATCGTGCCGCAGCCCCGTCTCAGTTTTTCTCGGTGCCGCGGCAAGCAGCGGCCGGGATTACAGGTCGACGTCGAGGATCGCCATCGAGAAATTGTAGGAGAGATCGCCGTCTTCGTCGTCCTTGAAGACGACGCCGAGAAACTCGTCACCCACGTAGACTTCAGCGGAGTCGTCCTTGCGCGGACGAGCCTTGACGCTCATCGTCGGGTTGAAAGTGCGCTTGAAATACGCGTCGAGTTTCTTCAGTTCTTCCGGCTTCACACTGTGTCTCCATGGACTGTTTTCGGGGAGGGTTTCGAGTTGCGCGCTTGTCGCACGGCCTTTCCGCCGATGTAAAGACGCAATGCAAAGTTTGCCCAGGCTGGCGGGGCCGTTTTCCGAATGGACAATCTTTCCGGCGCGCTCAGTCGTCGGAAGCGATCATCTGGTCCATCGACCGGCTCGGCTCGGCACAACCGGCCTCGCCAACAACGCGCGCCGGAACGCCGGCGACCGTGGTGCATCTGGGAACAGGCTTCAACACGACCGAGCCTGCCGCAATGCGCGAGCAGCTGCCGACCTCGATGTTGCCCAGCACCTTGGCCCCTGCCCCGATCATCACGCCATCGCCGATCTTCGGATGCCGGTCGGCCCCCTCCTTGCCGGTACCGCCCAGGGTGACACCGTGCAGGATCGAAACGTTGTCGCCGATCCGTGCAGTCTCACCCACGACGAGGCCGGTCGCGTGATCAAGAAAGATGCCTTTGCCGATATGCGCGGCCGGGTTGATATCCGTCTGGAACATGTTGGACGAGCGGCTCTGCAGGTACAGCGCGAAGTCGCGGCGGCCGTGGTTCCAGAGCCAGTGGGCCAGACGATGGGTCTGGATCGCATGGAAACCCTTGAAGTAGAGGACGGGCTCCAGGAACCGCGTGCAGGCCGGATCACGATCGTAGACGGCCTGAATATCGACGCGCAGGATCGTGGACCATTCCGGCCAGTCGCGCATCATCGCCTCGAAGGCCTGGCGCAGAACAATCGCCGGAACATCCGAGTGATCCAGCCGCTCGCAGATGCGGTAGATCACACAATCTTCCAGCGACGCGTGGCTCAGCACCGTCGAATGAAAGAAAGCAGCGAGCATGGGATCGCGATCGGCGGCCACGCGGGCTTCGTGCCGCAGGCTGTCCCAAATCGGATCCATGGACTTGATGGCTTCGGTCTTGAGGACGTCGTTGTGTGCGACCATTGCCGGTCTCCTCGTTCGTCTAGGAATGGCATTATATAGTCGAAGACAGATCGAACTCAAATGGGGGCCGCATGAAACAGTCGAACACCTTTGCCACAGGCTTTATCAAGGCTTTCTGCGAAGCCGGTACCGGGCTTCTGGTGATCGACAATCCACAACGAAAGAACGCCGTCACGGCCGCCATGTGGCGCGCGATACCGGAGGCCATCCATTGGCTGCATGCCGAAGCTGGCGCCCGCGTCATCGTCCTCACGGGCGGAGGAACGGTCGACTTCAGCGCCGGAGCAGACATTTCGGAATTTACCGAATTACGTAATGATGCTGCGACAGCCCGCATCTACGAGGCGTCGAACAGCCGAGCCTTTGCGGCCGTGCGGGAGGCCCCGGTGCCGGTGATCGCGGCTGTCAGAGGCGTCTGTTACGGCGGCGGCTTCGGATTGGCGGCAGCGGCGGATCTCCGGCTGGCCTCGTCGGATGCCATGTTTGCCGTGCCAGCGGCTCGCCTCGGCCTCGCCTATCCCGCGGATGCGGTCCAGGATTTCGTTCGTGGCCTCGGCAGCCAGATGGCGAGACGCGCTCTTTTCACCGGAGCAGCGATGAAGGCTGCGGAACTACTCGCCTGCGGTTTTCTGTCGGAGATGACGGAGCCGGACCAGCTCGAGCAACGGGCGCAGATCCTTGCCGACACGATCGCGGCCAATGCGCCGCTGTCGCTGCGCGCATCGAAACTTGCCCTGCGGGCGGTCGAAGAGGCCGACGTCGACATGCTGCGCGAGGCGGAGATCATCGGCGCCTCGACCTTCGAAAGCGAGGATTACCGCGAGGGCCGCACGGCCTTTGCCGAGCGCCGCAGGCCGGTCTTCACCGGCCGGTGAGGATCAACGCCCTTCGAGCTCGGAATAGAAGTCGAGCGCTGCCTTCTTGAACACACGGTCGCCGACAGCCAGCATGTGGTCGCGGTTCGGGATATCGAGCGCCAGCGCGCGGGGCATCAGTTCGGCGAGTTCATGCGGCGAGCCGGCAATGTCATCCTTCGTGCCCACACCGATCAGGGTCGGGATGTCGACCTTGGCAATATCCTGACGGCTGACGAGATCGCGAGAGGTGCGAATACAGGCCGCAAGCGCCAGGCGGTCGGATTTGGTCTGCTCGGCAAAGGCGCGGAACATGCGGCCGCGCTCATGGGTGACCTCGTCCAGCGAGGGCGCAAGCAGAGCATCGGCGATCGGGTCCCAGTCGCCGACGCCGTCACACATGCCGATACCCAACCCACCGAAGACCAGCGACCGGACACGATGGGGATGCTCGATTGCGAGAAAGGCAGAGATGCGCGCACCCATGGAGTAACCCATGACATGGGCCTCGGCGATGCCGAGATGCGTCAGCAGCGCTGCGGCGTCGCCGGCCATTGCGCTCGGGTGGTAGGCTTCCGGATCATGCGGCTTGGCGCTTGCGCCATGGCCACGATTGTCGATTGCAATCACCCTGTAGCCCGCATCGCCCAGGGTGCGCAGCCAGCCGGGATAAACCCAGTTCACATTGGCCGACGAGGCAAAACCGTGGATCAGCAGGATCGGATCGCCAGCCGGATCACCATCATCGAAATAGGCAAGCTCAAGCCCTTCGTTGTGAAAGCTGGAAAACGGCGGCGCGTCGAGATTCATGAACTGGTCCTTGTGGCCTTGAGGCGGCAACCATAGCCAACGCCTTCCTGACATCAATTGCCGCAGGCGGATTTTCTGTGACTTTTGCTCGGCTCCGGCTCTACACTTTTGCGAAGGACGGCGCTAATGTCCGCGCCAATTCGCACAGCATTTTCGGAGCACATCATGGCCGGTCACACCATTCCCCATTTCCAGAACGACGGCGGTCATCGCGTGATCGAAGTCGGCGTCAAGGAATTCATGTGCACCGGCGCCTCCGTGCCTTACGACCATCCGCATATCTTCATCGACATGGGACATGACAACGAAAAGGTCTGCTCCTACTGCTCGACGCTTTACCGCTACAATCCGAGCCTCAAGGCCGAACAGACCAACCCGCCGGGCTGCGTCTTCCACGTCAAGGCGGCGTGACCGCAGCGTCACGATCGGCATTTCTTCATGTCCATCAAGCACGCTGCCATCGTCGGAGCCGGGGTGGCGGGGCTGACGTCTGCCCTGGCGCTTGCTGCTAGGGGCATCTCCTCCGACATTATCGAGCAGGCGCCGCAACTCGGCGAAGTCGGGGCCGGCCTGCAACTCTCGCCGAATGCGACGCGCGTCCTTGATGCGCTGGGCGTGCTTAGCGAACTGGAGCGCCATTGGCTCGAACCTGCCGCAATCAGCCTCATATCCGGGATGGATTTGCGCCCGCTCGCCTCCGTGCCCGCGGGTGACTTCGCAAGGAAGCGTTGGGGACAGCCCTACGGCGTCCTGCACCGCTCTACGCTGCAACAGGCTCTTCTCAGGGCCGTTCTCAATCAGCCGCTCTGCCGCCTGCATCTCGGCCATCGTGTGCAGGGGATCGGGGCAGAGGCACTCGCTGCCATCACGGCCCGGAAAGCGGATCTGGTCGTCGGCGCGGATGGCGCCTGGTCGGTCGCGCGCGATGCCATCGCAGGCAGCCCGACGGTCAGCTTTTCGGGCAACATCGCCTGGCGCTTCACCATCAATCAGGCTGTTGCGCCCTCCTTCCTCTCCCGCACCGGTGTCGCCGCCTATCTTGGACCAAAGGCACATCTGGTCAGCTATCCTCTCAAGGAGATCGACGGCTTCAATCTCGTTGCAATCGCGGCGGGGACGAAGAGCGACGAGAGCTGGGCGATCGATGCCGATGCCGCGCGGCGCGCCATGTTGCTCGAGCAGTTCTCGGGCTGGCATCGCGATATCCGAACCGTGCTTGCCGGTGCGGAAAAGCCTACCTTCTGGCCTCTCTACCAGGCATCTGAAGGCAATTGGCATAACGGTCGCGACACGGTGCTGATCGGAGATGCCGCGCATGCCATGATGCCGTTTTCGGCGCAGGGGGCGGCGATGGCGATCGAGGACGCTTATTCTCTCGCCATGCATATGGCGAAGGCGCCCCTGCCCTCGGCGCTCGCCGCCTTTTCCAGCGAGCGCAAGGCACGGGCAGCGCGGGTCAAAGCTCGTGGCGACTTCAACCGCTTTGCCTATCACGCCCGCGGTCCGTTTCGGATCGGGCGCGATATCGTGCTGTCATTGCGCCCGCCGGAACGTCTTGCCGCCGATCTGGACTGGCTTTACGGCCACCGGATGGACGGCTGACGTATAGCGCGTTTTCTAAACCTCCGCGGCTGCGGCGAAGCCCCGCTCGAGATCGGTCAGGATGTCCTCGACATTCTCGAGACCGATCTGAAGACGGATCACGGCGCCATCGGTCGGGCCCTTCCTGATCTTGCGATCCTCCAGATTGACCAGGACCGCGAGGCTTTCATAGCCGCCCCAGGACCAGCCAAGACCGAAGAGCTGCAGCGCATCAAGGAAGGCATGGGCTTTCGGCTTGATCTTCTCGGGCACCGATGCCGGCAAGACGAAGGAGAAGACGCCGCTTGCTCCCTTGAAGTCCCGCTTCCAGATTGCGTGACCGGGAAAACTCTGCAGCGCCGGATGCAGCACACGTGCGACATCGCTGCGGGCTTCAAGCCAGCGCGCCACCGAAAGCGCGCTCTTGTAGTGATGGTCGAGGCGCAGCCCCATTGTGCGCAGGCCACGGAGGATCTGATAGCTGTCATCGGGTGCGCCGCAGATGCCGAGCGTGATGTTGGCTTCCTTCAGGACCGGCCAGTGCTTTGCATTGGCCGAGACAGTGCCCATCAGGATGTCCGAGTGCCCGGAGGGATATTTGGTTGCAGCATGGATGGTCACGTCGACACCGAAATCGAGCGCCTTGAAATAGAGCGGCGTTGCCCAGGTATTGTCGAGCGTGACCACGCAGTCATGCTTGTGGGCTGCCTCGGAAATCGCGCGGATATCCTGCATCTCCATGGTGTTCGAGCCTGGCGCCTCGGTGTGCACCAGCTTCGTGTTCGGCCTGATCAGCCGCTCGATGTCCGCACCGATCTCAGGATCGTAGTATTCGACCTCGACCCCGAGGCGCGTCAGCATGGTGTCGCAGAAATGGCGGCAGGGCGAATAGACCGAATCCACGATGAGCGCGTGATCGCCGGCGGAAAGAAACGCCAGGAACGGGACCGTGATGGCCGCCAGACCCGATGGCACGAGGATCGTGCCCGCTGACCCTTCCAGCGCGTCGATGGCGCGGCAAAGCGCGTCCGTGGTCGGTGTTCCGCGGGTACCATAGGTGTAAGGCTGATTGCGCGTCTCCATGGCCCTGGCATTGGGAAAGAGAACCGTCGACGCATGGACGACCGGCGGGTTCACGAAGCCATGATAGTCTGCAGGATCATGGCCGATGTGGCACAGCTTCGTATCGGTGCCGGCGTCGGCCAGCCAGTCTTTGGATTTGCTCATGGATTTCACGATTCCTCACGCTTCTGTGCCGTGGTTTTCGCGCCTCCGCCATGTCCGGTCAAGTTGCACAATTCCGTGAGGCCAGGCGCAAGTCTTGCAGCAGAAGCAGAGCAGAACAGTGAAATGGGCGCAATTTTCATCACTTCAGGGCAAAAACCACACATTTTTGCCTATTTCGAGTGCGTTTTTGGCAAATTCGCGCTTTTGTGGCCAATTCGCGGCATAAAGACTTGACCCTGCCTGCTTTTACGACTGAGATATGAAGGCTCGCACCGGGAGGCCCGCGAGCCGACGTGCGCTGCTGGTTTCAGCAGCAGGCCGTCGCTGGCATACAACAAGAGAAAAAAGGTTGGGAAAAATGAACAACAAGTTCCTGTCAGCCGCCATTGGCGCTGCGGTCCTGGGTTTTGGCGCGTCCGCAGCTTCGGCCGCGACGCTTGACGACGTAAAGGCCAAGGGTTTCGTCCAGTGCGGCGTGAACACGGGTCTCGCCGGCTTCGCTTCGCCGGACGCAGCCGGCAACTGGACCGGTTTCGACGTTGACTACTGCAAGGCCGTCGCAGCTGCCATCTTCGGCGATGCGACCAAGGTGAAGTACACGCCGACCACCGCCCAGAGCCGCTTCACCGCGCTGCAGTCGGGCGAAGTCGACATGCTTGCTCGTAACACCACCTGGACGATCAGCCGCGACACCGCACTCGGCTTCAACTTCCGCGCCGTCAACTACTACGACGGTCAGGGCTTCATGGTCACCAAGGGCCTGAACGTCAAATCGGCTCTCGAGCTCTCCGGCGCCGCCGTCTGCGTACAGTCCGGCACCACGACCGAACTCAACCTCGCCGACTACTTCAAGGCCAACAACCTCGAATACAAGCCGGTCGTTTTCGAAAAGCTCGAAGAAGTCAACGCTGCCTATCAGGCTGGCCGTTGCGACGTTTACACGACCGACCAGTCGGGCCTGTATTCGCTGCGTCTGACGCTGACCAACCCCGACGACCACGTCATCCTTCCGGAAATCATCTCGAAGGAGCCGCTTGGCCCGGCCGTCCGTCAGGGTGACGACCAGTGGTTCGACATCGTTTCGTGGACGCACTACGCTCTGGTCCAGGCCGAAGAATTCGGCATCACCCAGGCAAACGTCGATGAAATCAAGTCGACCACGACCAACCCAGACATCATGCGCTTCCTCGGTACGGAAGCCGACACCAAGATCGGTACCGATCTCGGCCTCACCAACGACTGGGCTTACAACATCATCAAGGGCGTCGGTAACTACGGCGAAGTCTTTGAACGCAACATCGGCGCCAGCACCCCGCTCAAGATCGAGCGCGGCGTAAACGCTCTGTGGACCAAGGGCGGCCTGCAGTACGCCCCGCCGATCCGCTAAGATCGGACGACCTTGGCGAGGCGGCGAAAGCCGCCTCGCGCATATTAAGACCACGTGATCAGACCGGCCCCCGCGTTGCGGTCAGCAGCGACACTCACAAGAGCCGGCTGTCTCGAAAGACAATAACAGTTTAGGGCTCAAAGAAGCCTCGGGGATTTGGCACAGCATGACAGATCACGCCACCAGTTTACCTGCCGGTGGGCAGAGCGTGGGCTCGCTGATCTACGATCCGAAAGCAAGATCCATCTTCTTTCAGGTCGCTACGATCGCCATCATGACGTTTATCGTCTGGACCATCGCGAACAACACCATCGAAAACCTCGCCCGCAGCAATACCGCGACGGGCTACGACTTCTTGAACGGCCGCGCCGGCTTCGACATCGGCCAGACGCTGATCTCCTATTCGTCGGACTCGACCTATGGCCGCGCCATCCTGGTCGGTCTGCTCAACACGATCCTCGTGGCCGTAACGGGCATCATCACCGCCACGATCATCGGCTTCGTGATCGGTATCGGCCGTCTGTCGAAGAACTGGCTGATCGCCAAGCTTTGCACGGTCTATGTCGAAGCGTTCCGCAATCTGCCGCCGCTGCTCGTCATCTTCTTCTGGTATTCGGGCGTTCTGTCGACGCTGCCGCAGCCGCGCGACTCGCTCGAGCTGCCGTTCTCGACCTTCCTCAACAATCGTGGTCTGGCCTTCCCTAAGCCGATCTGGGGTGATGGCGCGAGCATGATCCCGATCGCGATCGTAGTCGGCATCATCGCGGCCATCGTCGTTGCACGCTGGGCAAAGGCACGCCAGATGCGCACCGGCCAACCCTTCCCGACGGGCTGGGTCTCGCTCGCCCTGATCATCGGCCTGCCGATCATTGCCTTCCTCGCCGCTGGTGCGCCGCTGACCTTCGACTATCCGGTCGCCAGCCGCTTCAACATGACGGGCGGAGCGGTCATTGCGCCTGAATTCGTGGCTCTCTATCTGGCACTCTCCTTCTACACCGCAGCCTTCATCGCGGAAATCATCCGCGCCGGTATCAAGGGTGTCTCGAAGGGCCAGACGGAAGCCGCTTCGGCCCTTGGGCTGCAGCCCTCGACCACGACGCGTCTCGTGATCGTGCCGCAGGCGATGCGCATCATCATCCCGCCGCTGACCAGCCAGTATCTCAACCTGACGAAGAACTCGTCGCTGGGTGTTGCCGTCGGCTTCCCCGAACTGGTCTCGACCGGCGGGACGACGCTCAACCAGACCGGTCAGGCGATCGAAATCGTCTCCATCTGGCTCGTCGTTTATCTGTCCATCAGCATTGTAACCTCGCTCTTCATGAACTGGTTCAACGCGCGCATGGCTCTGGTGGAGCGTTGATCATGGCACACGAACTTTCTTATGTGCGCCAGGAAATGCTGGCACCCCTTCCCGCCCCGACCTCCGATGGCAGCGTCATCGGCTGGATCCGCGCCAACCTGCTTGCGACACCGAAAGACACGGTGCTCACGATCATCGGTCTCGCGGTCCTGGCCCTCATCCTGCCCGGGGCGATCAACTTCCTCTTTCTCGATGCCGCCTGGTTCGGCGCCGACCGCGCCGTCTGCGCGACGATTGCCCAGGGTGGCACCCAGCCGGACGGCTGGAAAGGCGCTTGCTGGGCCTTTGTCGAGAGCCGCTTCTCGCAGTTCATCTTCGGGCGCTATCCGCTCGAAGAACGCTGGCGCGTGATCCTTGTCGGCGTGATGTTCATCGCACTTCTGGCGCCGATGCTCATCCCGAAGGCACCGCGCAAGGGGCTCAACGCACTCCTGCTCTTCATCGTCTTCCCGATCGTCGCCTTCTTCCTGCTGCATGGCGGCTTTGGCCTTCCGGAAGTGGAAACCCCGCTCTGGGGCGGCCTGATGGTCACGTTGATCCTGTCTTTCGTCGGGATCGCCGTCTCCCTGCCGCTCGGCATTCTGCTGGCACTCGGGCGCCGCTCGGACATGCCTGTGATCAAGATGATCTGCGTCATCTTCATCGAAGTGGTGCGTGGCGTGCCGCTGATCACGGTCCTCTTCATGGCCAATGTGATGCTGCCGCTCTTCATGCCCACGGGCTGGACGATCGACAACTTCCTGCGTGCGCTGGTCGGCGTGTCGCTCTTTGCCTCGGCCTATATGGCCGAAGTGGTGCGCGGCGGCCTGCAGGCGATCCCGAAGGGCCAATATGAAGGCGCCGATTCTCTCGGCCTTTCCTACTGGCAGAAAACCCGTCTGATCATCCTGCCGCAGGCGATCAAGCTGGTCATTCCGGGCATCGTCAACACCTTCATCGGACTGTTCAAGGATACCTCGCTCGTGTCGATCATCGGCATGTTCGACCTGCTTGGCATCGTCCGTCTCAACTTCACCGATGCCACCTGGGCCACGCCTGTGACACCGCTCACCGGTCTGATCTTCGCCGGCTTCGTATTCTGGATCTTCTGCTTCGGCATGTCGCGCTACTCCGCCTTCATGGAGCGGCACCTCGACACCGGTCACAAGCGTTAAGAACAAGGGGAAAAACCATGGCTGAAGCCAACTCCGCTAAGAAGACCGCGTCGGGCAACGACGTGGCGGTCGAACTGATCAACATGAACAAGTGGTATGGTGAATTCCACGTGCTGCGGGACATCAACCTTAAGGTCATGAAGGGCGAACGCATCGTCGTCGCCGGTCCCTCGGGCTCCGGCAAGTCCACGATGATCCGCTGCATCAACCGTCTGGAAGAACACCAGACGGGCAATATCGTCGTCGACGGCATTGAACTGACCAACGACCTGAAGAAGATCGACGAAGTGCGCCGGGAAGTCGGCATGGTGTTCCAGCACTTCAATCTCTTCCCGCATCTCACCATCCTCGAAAACTGCACGCTGGCCCCGATCTGGGTCCGCAAGATGCCGAAGAAGGATGCCGAGGAGATCGCGATGCACTTCCTCAAGCGCGTCAAGATCCCGGAACAGGCCAACAAGTATCCGGGCCAGCTCTCCGGCGGCCAGCAGCAGCGCGTGGCCATTGCCCGTGCACTCTGCATGAAGCCGAAGATCATGCTCTTCGACGAGCCGACCTCGGCGCTCGACCCGGAAATGGTCAAGGAAGTTCTCGACACGATGGTGGGTCTTGCCGAAGAAGGCATGACCATGATCTGCGTGACCCACGAAATGGGCTTCGCCCGTCAGGTAGCCGACCGCGTGATCTTCATGGACCAGGGCCAGATCGTCGAGCAGAATTCGCCGGCCGAGTTCTTCGACAACCCGCAGCATGAGCGCACCCAACTCTTCCTCAGCCAGATCCTGCACTGAGCGACGAGACCCTATCGCAAAGACAAAAGCCCGCCGTGTCGATCACGGCGGGCTTTTTTGCATTTGAGACGGAGCGAGCGGTCAGGGGCACCAGCTCTGCTGGCGGGCCATGCGGGGTTTGGCCAGGCCTTCCGAAACGAGGATCGAGCCGAGCGAGCGACCATTGCGCGTCGCCACGCGCATGACGCCGGAAGCCTCACCCGCAGCCTGCGCCTTCAGGGTTTCGAGGTCGAACCGGCCCGAACTCAGGAGATCCTTGAGCCGAACCTCGGCCGCGAAGCCGCGGTCGCGCTCCTGCTGGCAGGCTGCGCCATCGGTTCGAGGTGCTGCGATATCGGCCAGAACGATCTTGGTCTTTTTGTACCAGAAGGTGTCGCCGGTCATGACACAGTTGTCGAGGCCGGATACGCCGCAGAAGTAGAACTTGCCGGAGAAGTTTTCGCCGGTCAGAGGCCCCGCGGTTGCCGTGGTCACGGCCGGTCGCGCTGCCGGGACGGCGGCCTTCACAACGCCGACATTCGCCGGCGGCACCGGGCCCTTCGTCCCCTTTGCAGCTGCGCGTTCAGACGCAGGCTTTTCGCCCCGTGGTTCGCTCTTGGCCGGCGAACTGGCGACCCGCTTTTCCGTCGACAGAAGCGGCGCCATTTCCTTCAGCACCGTGTCCCTGTTGTCGTAGAGCGCGATGCCGCCGGCGACGACAGCCAGTGCGACGAGCCAGGATGTCATGCCATGGCCAGCGGAGGAGCGTGCGGACTTTCGGCGTTTCGACGGCGTGCGGCGGGAAGAAGCGGTGCGACTGGACATGGTTAACCTCTCGTGAGCGCCATCATCGCTCCGAAGGGTTTCCGAAAGGTTGGCGCCGGCACGATTTCCACCGGCTGCAGCGGTGACGGCATCAGAAAACCATGCAAAAGGCCGGGCTGACCCGGCCTCTTAACTCGATCAGAACGGAGCTTATTCAGCCACGCATTTCGGGTCTGCCTTGGTGGCCGACGCGTCGGCGCTCTTCTGGCCCGGAGGGCACTGCGGTTCGTCGCCGGCGCTGGTGTCGCCGGGATTGTCGGAGCCGGTGGTGGCGCCATCTTCGGTGGTGCCGTTGGCGTCGTTCGCAGTATCGCTCTGCTGGCTGCCACCGGTGCTGCCGCCCGAACCGTCGGACGAGCTCTGGGCAAGCGATACGCCGGTCAGGCTCAAGGAAAGCATGGCGGCTGCGGCAAGCATCTTCATCATGTGTCTCACTCCCTGTGATAGCGGTGTCTTCACGGAGCACTCAACACGTGAGCAGCCGGTTGGTTCCTGCTGCAACTGCTTTAACCGGCACTAATACGAATGGAACATCAAGAAGATGGCGATCCCTGTAGGGCTCGAACCTACGACCTAGTGCTTAGAAGGCACTTGCTCTATCCAGCTGAGCTAAGGGACCGTCTGGCGCCGACGAGGCGGCGGGATCGGATCAATGCGTCCAGGGCTGCGGACGGTTGTAGCGGAAGTTGTCCGTGTAGGACACGACCTGGCGCTTGGCTTCCTTCGGCAGGATGACGCGGTATTCGATGCCTTCGCGCTTGGCATAGGCTTCGGCCTGCTCCAGCGTCTCGAAGGTCAGCTTGACCTGCTGGCGCGTGTCACCGGACGTGGTGTAGCCCATCATCGGATCGATCTTGCGCGGCGCGGACTGGTCGAATTCCAGCACCCAAAGATGGGTTTTCGCCTTGCCGGACTGCATGGCGGTTTTCGCGGGGCGGTAGATCTTCGCAGACATGGCCTTATCCGTCTCCAAGACTTCGCGGCAAGCGCCGTTGCCGACTGACACCCGGCCCGCCGGTCACGGCAGACCTTACACCTTTCATCGGCGCTAAACGATTCTCTTCCTGCGGACCATTGATAACAATGGGCATTTCTGCTTGGCGCAGAAGAAGAACCGCCGTCTCAACCGACTTCGTTCGAGAATTCGTATATCCTCGTTGCGGTTCCTTCGCAACTGCATGATCAGTGAATTGCCCGTGGGAAAATCGACGCAGCGCAGGGAGATCGGTAGACGGCAAAGGGGCGACCGTATGGCGGCTCGAAAGCCCGTCGTCATCTCATGGGACCACATCGCCAGTCGCCGCTCATTGCGCTTTCTTCGTGCCGATGACAGCGGTTGAGGTGCCGGCCCAGGCGAGTTGATTGACGAAGCTGTTGCAGGCCTCCAGCGGTCCGACCAGCATCACGGCATTCATGAGCGTGCCGTTCATTCGCTCGCGCGCCATCTGAATATCCGTCTCCGTTGCCCCGAGGGCGCGAGCCTTGGCGAGATTGCTTTCGGCATCCGACCGCATCGCGGTCACGGCGCCATAGCCGCCATAGGCCGGGCAATTGCGCGCGATGGCCTCTGCGGCGGCATGGCGATTGAGATAGGCTTCCATGGGCGTGGCTGCCGGCTTGACCGTCTGACAGCCCGTGACCAACGCGGTGATGCCCGCGAGCGCCAAGAATTTTCGCAGCATGATCGTCCCCACCCCTGGATACAACCATAAGGAATAGTGGGCGCGCATCGCGCGAGCAAGGTATAATTGCGGAGAAGAGGGAATGCAGCGCCCGCTTGCACGGGAAGGTCTTGGAAAGAGCGGTGTCATCAAACAGCGTCGTCGGTTTGACCGCTTGTCGTCAGAGCTGGGGGAGAGTTGGTCATTCAGACCGCAAGTGACCGCCATTTCGGCGTCCTCGGCTCATTGCATGGTCGGAGTGGAGAGATTCGAACTCCCGACCCTCTGGTCCCAAACCAGATGCGCTACCAGACTGCGCTACACTCCGTTCCAGCAATGCAGCCCGAATACACGGTTCACCTCCAGGCCGCAACAGCAAAAGCGTGTCCGGTCTCGCAGTTTCTACAGGTGAAACAGAGGGCTGAGCGCCGTCACTTTGGCAGATCGAGGGGGAGGACGAGCCGGGCGGATGGCTCAAGGCCGAGTTCGGCCGCGTGTCCACCGCGGATTTCCAGCGCGTAGCGGACGGGTTCACCCGAGGAGACGATCGATTCGGACATCGGCGTGGTGCGCTCGGCAATCCGGACGATCCGGCCGGTCTCGTCGATGAAGATCATGTCGAGCGACGCAGGCGTGTTCGCCATCCACATGGTGACCATACGGGTTTCGCCGAAATCGAACAGCATGCCCGTGCGATCCGGCAGTGCCGGCCGCTCCATCAGGCCCCTCGCCCGTTGCTCGGAAGTCAGCGCCCATTCCACATCAAAGGTGATGCGGTCTCCGGATGCCGTCTCGAAAGCCAGTTGGCCGCGTTCGAAGTTGACCTCCGCAAGCACGGCGCCGGCCAGCAGCAGAAACGCAAAAAGCGCCGTGATGGCGCTTCTCAGGATGTCGCGAACAATGCTCATCGGCTCAGTGCGCACGCGCGGCCGGACCAGGATTGTCCGGGTGGATCTCAGCGGCCATCAGGCCCTTGTCGCCAGGTCCGAAGCGCACGAGCACAGTCTGGCCGGGGCGCAATTCGGTCAGGCCGAAGCGGCGCAGCGTTTCCATGTGAACGAAGATATCTTCCGTGCCCTCGCCCCGCGTCAGGAAGCCGAAGCCCTTGGTGCGGTTGAACCACTTGACCAGCGCCCGCTCGAGGCCACTGGTCGGCGTCACCTGCACATGGGTGCGCACCGGCGGCATCTGCGAGGGATGCACGGCGGTCGACTGGTCCATGGAGAGGATGCGGAAGGCCTGATAGCCACGCTCGCGCTTCTGGATGAGTGCGACGATGCGCGTGCCTTCGAGGATGGTCTGGTAACCGTCGCGTCTGAGGCAGGTCACATGCAGAAGGACATCCTGCATGCCGTTGTCGGGGACGATGAAGCCGAAGCCCTTGGCCACATCAAACCATTTGACGACGCCGGTTATCTCCAACAGGTCGACGGCTTCTCCGGACAGCTCTTCGAACTCGCCGAGCCCCTTCGATGAAATCCTGTCCGCCATTTCCCCAAGCCCCTCGAAAACGCGTCACATTGCTTAGTTAACTGATTCTTGAGATTCAGATTAACATTTGGTCAACGGATCTGCGCAAGCCCTAGTTTTACATTTCACCAATTGCTTTTGCAGCCGCAGCCTTGCTCGAAGCTGACGACTGTTCCATATGCTGCATGTCAAAGGAGAACACCCATGCGTTACCTACACACCATGGTCCGAGTGAAAGATCTCGAGGCCTCCCTGCACTTCTATTGCGAGCTCTTCGGGCTGACGGAGATCCGCCGCTACGAGAACGAAAAAGGCCGCTTCACGCTGGTCTTCCTGAGTGCCGAGAAGGATCTCGGCCGCGCCCGTGAAGAAATGGCGCCCTGCCTCGAACTCACCTACAACTGGGACACCGAGGACTATACCGGCGGCCGCAATTTCGGCCATCTGGCCTACGAAGTGGATGACATCTATGCCATCTGCCAGAAGCTGATGGACAATGGCGTGACCATCAACCGCCCGCCGCGCGATGGCCACATGGCCTTCGTCCGCTCGCCGGACGGCATTTCCATCGAAATCCTGCAGAAGGGCGAGAATCTCGCTCCGGCAGAACCCTGGGCCTCCATGCCCAATACAGGCGCCTGGTAAGACCACCGCCTCGCGCAAGTTTGCGCGCCTAGTCTCCGGATCAAACGAGGGCCGCTGCAGCGGCCCTTACCCTTCCATGGTGAAGGTGGCGACGGAGACCGACATGACCAGTTCATCCCCTTTCCGCAGACCCGCAATCGCACTGCTGACGCTGCTTTCAGCAGTGCAGCTGGCCTCATGCCAGACAAGCGCCGACGAGGTTCTTTCGATCGGCGATTCTGCGCCATCGGAGGACATGGCTGCCACCGTGCCGGTGGGCAAGGCCTTCCGGGACCCTTACGTGGTTACCGTTTCGGGACAGCCAGGAAGTGCGGAACAAGCATTGGCCCAGAATGAAACGGAACCGGCGCGCCTGAAGCGCCAGCCGGTCCCCATGGCGGCCGCCTTTGCCGACATTGCGGAGCCGCCTCCGGAAGTGCTGGCCCTGCAGCAGCAGGCGATGCAAGGCCGGGCCCAAGCATCTGATTCACGGTCCCAAGCCGCACCGGCCGATCTCGGTGAGCTCACCATGCAGCCAACAGCGGTGAATGCCGGAAGCAACAGCCTGTTTGCCGCCGGCCGGGCCAATGCACAGGCCGTCGCACCGGACGCCGGCCCTGCGGCCACGGCTGTGGCCGAGGCGGGCGCCGCAGCAAGTCCGAGCCTCGTTCCGGCCGAGATGCCGACGCTCGGCGTCAACGCGGTGCGCAAGAGCCTTTTCAGCCCTTCGCCGCAACAGCAGGCCCTGATGCAGCAGCAGGCATTGCAGGAGCAGGCAGCCGCGCCCACACCCGAGGGCCTGCCGCTCACCGAGGCGGCAGCCGTGTCCGGAGACGAGCCTCCCGTCCTGAAGAAACTCTCCGACCCGCGGCCCAAGCGCAAGATCCTGGCGCTCCGCGAGCCGACCGCCACGGTCCCTGAACGCGTTCAGCTGACCCCCGATCAGCTGCAGGCCATGGGCGCCGTGCCGGAATATGACCCGGCGGAACCGCTGCCGGCCGGTGAGCAGACCGTGGCCGATGCCGAGGCGCCGACCAAGAAGAAGAAATGGCTGCCGTCGCTCTCGGATCTGCTCAAGGGCGGCAAGAAACAGGAAACGGCCGGCGCATCGGACTGACCGTTCCAATCCGATGGCCCTTTAAGCCGTTGTAATCTATGCGGATAGGAGCCTCGGAGATAGGCATCGGAGCGGCTGTCATATTTTTTGCATGAAAGACGAAAAAAGCCGCTTGCGGTCCGCAAACAGCCTGACTATAAGGGCGCCACGAAGCAGACGCGCCCTTCGTCTATCGGTTAGGACACCAGATTTTCATTCTGGGAAGAGGGGTTCGACTCCCCTAGGGCGTGCCACTTCGTTTCTCCTCCCTCCCCTTAATTCCATCGAATTTCTTTCGCATGTCGGCGTTGTTTGGCGACGCGTATGCATGCGTGCCTTCCGTCAAATTTCTGTCTTATCAGACCAAGTTTCCGCTTGCGGTCACCCCAGTGCCTGACTATAAGGGCGCCACCGAAGCGCACGCGCCCTTCGTCTATCGGTTAGGACACCAGATTTTCATTCTGGGAAGAGGGGTTCGACTCCCCTAGGGCGTGCCACTTCGATCTCCCCCGACATTCTAAAAACCTGTTGACGACGGCGGCTCAAGTGCTTGTTTGCGCTGATGATATCGCCCCAGTTCAAGCCTGTGGAAAAAATCGTCGCAGGAGCCGAAAGAGGGCTTGCGCTCACCCAAAGTTCCAGCCATAAGGGCGCCACCGAAGCGCACGCGCCCTTCGTCTATCGGTTAGGACACCAGATTTTCATTCTGGGAAGAGGGGTTCGACTCCCCTAGGGCGTGCCACTTCGATCCTCCTGAAAATCATCAGAGTTCTGATACGTCAGGGTGCCTTTGCGGCGTCCAGAACGCGGAACTGTACGCGCCTGTTGCCCTGCCAATGGTCGGCGCTCAAGGTACCGGCGACATGCACCTGGTTGCCGCGATTGTTCATCAGGAAATGGCCAAGGTCCGTCTCTGCCGCGCGGAAGGCGATGCCGTCCAGGCGCTTCCCGTCCATGCCTTCCAGCGTGATCTTGATATGCGTGGTGCCGACGGGACGGGCATCCTTCAGGCGATGCAGCGGAACGGCAAAGATCGGCTGCGGATGACCGGAGCCATAGGGGCCCGCGGCCTCCAGCTGGTCGACAAGGGCAAGCGTCGCGCCCGATGCGCCGATGGCGCCGTCGATCTTCAATGTCTGGTTGGCAGCCAGCGCCGAGACCTGCGCCGAGGCCTGCTCCTCGAAGAAACTGCGCAGACGCCCGAGATTGGCGCGCTCGACCGTTAGTCCAGCCGCCATGGCATGACCGCCACCCTTTACCAGAAGCCCCTCGTCGACGGCTGCCCGGACCATCTTGCCCATGTCGAAGCCATTGATCGAGCGCCCGGATCCCGTTCCCTTGCCAAGCGAATCGAAGGCGATTGCAAAGGCAGGCCGCTTGAATTTTTCCTTCAGCCGCGCTGCGAGCAGACCGACAATCCCCGGATGCCAGTTTTCCTTCGCCGTCACGATGACAGAGGCCCTCTCGCCCGTGCCATATTCCGCCATGGCCTCGGCCTCGGCTTCGGCCAGCATCACGGCTTCCATGGCCTGGCGCTCGCGGTTCAGTTCATCGAGCTTTGCGGCAATCTCATCGGCCTGGCTGGCGTCGTCGAGCGTCAGCAGGCGGCTTCCGAGTGCGGCATCACCAATGCGGCCACCGGCATTGATTCTGGGGCCGAGCAGAAATCCGAAATGATAGGGCGTAACGGGACCGCCCACGCCGGCGATCCGAAGAAGGGCAGCAAGACCGGCATTGTTCTGGTGGCGCGCTGCGATCAGGCCCTTGGTGACATAGGCCCGGTTGAGGCCTTTCAGCGGCACCACATCGCAGACGGTGGCAAGCGCCACCAGATCGAGCCAGGCGAGCAGATCGAGCGATCGCGCATGCGGATGGCCCTGCTCCCGCAGAACCCGCAGCGTGGCGACCAGCACCATGAAGACGACGCCGGCGGCACAAAGATGCCCCTGCCCCGACAAATCGTCCTCGCGGTTCGGGTTCACCAGTGCATGGCAGACGGGCATTTCATGCCCCATCTGGTGGTGGTCGATGACGACAACGTCGACGCCTCGGCGCTCGGCGGCCCCCAGCGCCTCGATGCTGGTCGATCCGCAGTCGACGGTGATCAGGAGATTGGCGCCGCGCTCGATCAGCTGGTCGATGGCGGCGGCATTCGGACCATAGCCCTCGAAAATGCGGTCGGGAATGTAGATCTCGGCCTCCACGCCGAAATGGTGGAGGAACCGCGCCATCAGCGCCGACGAGGCCGCGCCGTCAACGTCGTAGTCGCCGAAGATCGCAACCCGTTGCTGGCGCTCGATCGCCTCGACGATGCGGGCAGCGGCGGCATCGCAATCCGTGAGCTTCGAGGGGTCCGGCATGAGATTGCGGATTGTCGGATCGAGAAAGGCCGGCGCCTCGTCCACGCCTACACCACGTCCTGCGAGGACACGGGCGACGAGCTCGGGAATGCCATGCAGCTGACTGATCGCCAGCGCCCGGTTCTGACCGGCCTGGTCTGTGCGCGACATCCAGCGCTGGCCGCTGGCGGACTGCTCGACGCCGAGAAAGGCGCGGATGACGGGATCTACCGGTTCAGTCGACATTACTGCTCTTTACGGGTGCGCAGGCCGAAGACCGGCGCGACAGGACCAATGGCGGCCGGACCGCCTCCCCCGTTCTATACCGATCGTAGAAAATCACCAGAGGCAGCAGAGCGCTGCGCGGATGCGATTCTCTTCCTCAAGACATCAGCCACGCGACAAGAGCGAACGGAATGGCCATGATCAGCGTAAAAGCGAGAAGCCGCATCCAGTCCCACTGGGTCTCCAGCGACACGGCGGTCTTGTCCTGGTCGCTTTCCCGCTCGACGGATGTCTCGTCGTCCTTGTTCAGCACGCCCTCGGCCATTTCGCCCCAGGACGCGCCGTGATGACCGGCTCCCATCGATGAACTCCTCCCCAAGGCCCCGACAGTCGCTGCAGAATACGCCCGCATTAGACTTTTGGCGATAGAGGCAGAGCCAGACGCGCCGCAAATCGTCAGATTAATGGGGATTCGTCCAGGATTGCGGCCTGCAAGAGGTGCCGGTGAGTGCTCTCAGGAGCCAAAAGACGATCAGGTCTTGGGCCGCTCGATGCGAATCACCTGCGGCTCACCGATCAGATAGCCTTCGCCCTTGATCGCACCGACGGCTTTGCGGACGGCGCTTTCCATCGTCGCGTGCGTCACCAGAATGATCGTCTGCGGACGATCAGGCGTGGCGGGTTGCTTCGAATGCTGGACGATGGATTCGAGCGAGATCGCGTTTTCGGCCATCTTCGTCGCGATGCTGGCGAAGACGCCGGTGCGGTCCTGCACGGTCAGGCGGATGAAATAGCCGCCCTCATGGCTCTGCATCTCGGCCTGACGATAGGGCTCGAGCAGATGCGCGGGACGGCCGAGCACCGGCACTTCCTGGGCACCCGGACGGCTCTTTGCAATGTCGGTGATGTCGCCGAGGACGGCGGAGGCCGTGGCATTGCCGCCGGCGCCGGGGCCCACCATCAAGAGTTCGCCGAGAATGTCGGATTCAAGCGCGACGGCGTTCGTCACACCATCGACCTGCGCGATGACGCTGTCGAGCGGCACCATGGTCGGATGCACGCGCTGCTCGATGCCGCTTTCGGTCTTCTGGGCGACGCCGAGAAGCTTGATACGGTAGCCGAGATCGGCGGCCGCGTGGATGTCCTCGGTCGAGATGTTGGTGATGCCCTCGAGGTAGATCTTGTCGGCCGAGATTTCACAGCCGAAAGCCAGCGTCGTCAGGATCGAAAGCTTGTGGGCCGTGTCGTTGCCCTCGATGTCGAAGCTCGGATCGGCTTCGGCATAACCGAGGCGCTGCGCTTCCTTGAGGCAGTCCGCGAAGGACAGGCCTTCCCGCTCCATCCGGGTCAGGATGTAATTGCAGGTGCCGTTCATGATCCCGTAGATGCGGGAGAAATTGTTGCCGGTCAACGACTCACGCAGCGTCTTGATGACCGGGATGCCGCCAGCGACTGCGGCCTCGTAGTTCAAGAGGCGTCCCTTTTCCTCGGCGAGCTTGGCAAGCTCGACGCCATGGCGCGACAGAAGCGCCTTGTTGGCGGTGACGACATGCAGGCCGCGTGCGAGCGCAGCGCGCACGGACATCTCGGCTGCCCCTTCCGCGCCGCCGACCAGTTCGACGAAGACATCGATGTCGGCGGAATTCGCCAGTTCAACCGGATCCGCATACCAGGCAATGCCATCCATCAGAATGCCACGATCCTTCGAGGCGTCGCGGGCCGAGACGGCCGTTACGGTGATGGGACGACCGCAGGCGACGGTGAGCGCATTGGCGCGGCTCTGGAGGATACGGACAAGCGAGGCACCGACGGTCCCGAGACCTGCCACGCCGATTTTAAGGGCATTCGCCATGAGGCATTCCTGACGTCATGATATAGAAAGTGAGGCGGTCCTGACGGGACCGCCTTGGATCAACGTGAACTCAACGGTGGGCGTTGAGCGAAATCACGTTGTGCATCGTCTCGTCGGCCGTCGAGAGGAACTTCTTGATGTTGCGCGCGGCTTGGCGGATGCGGTGCTCGTTTTCGACCAGCGCGAGACGGACATATTCGTCGCCCATTTCACCGAAGCCGATGCCCGGAGCGACGGCGACGTCAGCCTTCTCGACCAGCAGCTTGGAGAATTCGAGGCTGCCGAGATGGCGGAATTTCTCCGGGATCTTCGCCCAGGCGAACATGGTGGCGGCCGGCGGCGGCACTTCGAAGCCGGCCTTGCCGAAGCTTTCGACCATGACATCACGGCGGCGCTTGTAGACATTGCGCACTTCCGCGATGTCGGAGCCGTCGCCATTCAGGGCATGGGTGGCGGCCACCTGGATCGGCGTGAAGGCACCGTAATCGAGATAGGATTTTACGCGCGTCAGCGCCGAGATCAGGCGCTCGTTGCCGACGGCAAAGCCCATGCGCCAGCCGGGCATGGAGAAGGTCTTGGACATCGAGGTGAACTCGACGGTGCAGTCCATGGCGCCTGGCACTTCGAGCACTGATGGAGGCGGATTGCCGTCGAAGTAGATCTCCGAATAAGCGAGATCGGAGAGCACGATGATGTCGTGCTTCTTCGCGAATGCGACGACATCCTTGTAGAAGTCGAGGCTTGCCACGCGGGCCGTCGGGTTCGACGGGTAGTTGATGATCAGCGCCAGCGGCTTCGGGATCGAGTGCTTCACGGCGCGCTCGAGCGGCGGGAAGAAGGTTTCGTCCGGCTCGATCGAAATCGAGCGGATGACGCCGCCGGTCATCAGGAAGCCGAAGGCATGGATCGGATAGGTCGGGTTCGGGCAGAGGATGACGTCACCGGGTGCGGTGATCGCCTGCGCCATATTGGCGAAGCCTTCCTTGGAGCCCAGCGTCGCCACGACCTGCGTGTCGGGATTGAGCTTCACGTTGAAGCGGCGGGCGTAATAGGCCGCCTGGGCGCGGCGCAGGCCCGGAATGCCCTTGGATGAGGAATAACGATGGGTGCGCGGGTCCTGGACGACTTCGCAAAGCTTGTCGACAATCGCCTGCGGAGTCGGAAGATCGGGATTGCCCATGCCGAGGTCGATGATGTCGGCCCCACCGGCTCGCGCGCTCGCCTTCAAACGGTTGACCTGTTCGAAAACGTAGGGCGGCAAACGCCGGACTTTGTGAAACTCTTCCATCTTCAACCCCTGAAACCGCGCGGATGATTACCGCGGCAGGCGCGCTCGTTGTCCCAGTGACCACACGCTCCGCAACGAACCGCAAAACCGAATGCGCGTGATGATATCCCAATCCAAGCGCTGGCAGGAAATTTTGTCGCAAATCCGGCTGCACGCCCTGAATCGCCGACGAAATTTTATGTCAAAAACGCCTCGGTTGCTTTGCGAAAAAATCGCCCCGAACGCAAGCCTTAATTGGCGATCTGGGCCTGCGTCTCGGCTCCGTGCTCGGCCGCGATACGCCGCAGTTCGGCAAGTCGGGCCTGATACTCGGCTTCGCTGATGGTGCCGGCTTTGCGGGCCGCGCCGAGTGAGGTGAGCTGCGACTGAAGGGCCGCGGCTTCTTCGTTGCTCATCTGGACGCTGGCGGCACTCAGGGAGCCCGCGAAGTTCGGGTATCCATCCGGATAGGTCGGACGCTGCTGAGGCGCTTCCGGATTGTCGGGATCTTCGACAGTCACCTGCAGGCCTGCCGGTGCAGCCGTGGTCTCGACCGGAGCAGGTGGCGCGGACGACTGGCAGCCGGTGCCTGCCATCAGCGCGATGGCTGCGACGGCAAGCGCATGGATCGAGAGACCTGAAAGACTGAATTTGCTGTGCACCATGGCCCCGACCGCCCGCGTCTGCGCGGAAAACTGACATTCCTCAAGGGCGCAACCATCGATCACCTTCGAAAGACTATGCGCCAATCGCTGGAACTTGTAGTCGTTTTCATGCAGGATAGGCAAACACAAAAGACGCCAGAACAATCCTGGGGAGGACGGCATGGACAGGACGCGCGAAGAAGCCGAAGCGAATGCCGCGTTCGACCCGAAACTGCTTGAACCTTACATCATCAAGGATCCGCAGGCGCTCACCATCAATGCCGCCAAGGCGCTGGAAAACCTCGGCAAGGCGGCTTCGGTCTGGTTGAAGCCGCGCGAGACGGGGGAAATCGTCGATCCTGTCGCCGAGCCCGTTGCCGAAATGGTCAAAACCATGGGCAAGGTCGCGGAATATTGGATGTCCGATCCCAAGCGCACGCTCGAAGCCCAGACCCATCTCCTCAATGCCGTCTTCGGCGTCTGGAGCCGTTCGCTGGCGCGATTCGCCTCGCCGGACCAGGCGATCGGTGATCCCCTGCCGAAAGACAAGCGCTTCTCCGACGAGGACTGGGAGCGCAATCCCTTCTTCGACTTCCTTCGCCAGACCTATCTCGTGCTGACGCAATGGGCCGAGAAGATGGTCAATGATGCCGGTGGCCTCGACGAGCACACGCGGCACAAGGCCAATTTCTACATGCGCCAGATCACGGCTGCGCTGTCGCCGGCCAATTTCGTCGCCACCAATCCGCAGCTCTACAAGGAAACTGTGCAAAGCAGCGGGGCCAATCTGGTCAAGGGCATGCAGATGCTGGCGGAGGATATTGCCGCCGGTGGCGGGGATCTCAGGATCCGCCAGACCGACACCAGCAAGTTTGCCGTCGGTGAGAACATGGCGATCACGCCGGGCAAGGTGATTGCCCAGAGCGATGTCTGCGAGGTCATTCAGTACGAGGCAACGACCGACACCGTGCTGAAGCGCCCTCTCCTCATCTGCCCGCCCTGGATCAACAAGTTCTACATTCTCGATCTCAATCCGCAGAAGAGCTTCATCAAGTGGTGCGTCGACCAGGGCCACACGGTCTTCGTCATTTCCTGGGTAAACCCGGATGAGCGGCATGCCTCTAAGGATTGGGAGGCCTATATCCGCGAGGGCGTCGATTTCGCCCTCGATACGGTGGAGAAGGCGACCGGCGAAAAACAAGTCAACGCGATCGGCTACTGCGTCGGCGGCACGCTGCTTGCGGCAGCCCTTGCCCTGCATGCGCAGGAAAACAACAAGCGGATCGCCAGCGCCACGCTCTTCACCACGCAGGTGGACTTCACCTTCGCCGGCGATCTCAAGGTCTTTGTCGATGAAGGCCAGCTGGCGAGCCTCGAACAGCGGATGCATGAATCCGGCTTTCTCGACGGCTCCAAGATGGCGGCGGCCTTCAACATGCTGCGCGCCTCCGAGCTGATCTGGCCCTATTTCGTCAACAACTACCTGAAGGGCCAGGATCCGATGCCCTTCGACCTCTTGTACTGGAATTCCGATTCGACCCGCATGGCGGCGGCGAACCACTCCTTCTATCTGCGCAATTGCTACCTCAACAACACGCTAAGCCAGGGCAAGATGCAGCTGGCCGGCAAGACGCTGTCGCTGAAGGACGTGACGATCCCGATCTATAATCTGGCCACCAAGGAAGACCATATCGCGCCGGCGAAATCGGTCTTCATCGGCAGCAGCCTGTTCGGCGGCCCCGTCGATTATGTCGTATCCGGCTCCGGCCATATCGCCGGTGTCGTCAATCCGCCGGACAAGCAGAAGTATCAGTTCTGGACCAACGGCCCCGCAGCCGGCACTTACGAGGAATGGATGGCGAATGCCAAGGAGACTGCAGGCTCCTGGTGGCCGCACTGGCAAAGCTGGATCGAGAAACTCGATGACGACCGTGTGCCTGCCCGCAAGCCGGGCGGTGATGCGCTGAATGCCATCGCGGATGCGCCCGGGCGCTACGTGTTGGCGCGGGTCTAGAGCCGGTCACGCCACGGGGTGTGACCGGCTTTGCCGCTTCACTGCGTTGGCACCGTTCCTCCATCAATGACGTAATCCGCGCCATGGATCGATGCGGCGCGTTCGGAGGCGAGGAAAGCGACGAGTTCGGCGATCTCCTCAGGCCAGGCCGGCCTGCCGATGGGTATGCCGCCCAGGGCATCCATGATTCCCTGCCGGGCCTGATCCTCGTCAATCCCGCCGCTCTCGGCCAGACGTTGCACCATGCGGTCTGCCGCAGACGTCCGGATCCAGCCAGGGGAAACCGTGTTCACGCGGACACCGGCGGGGCCGACCTCCTTCGACAGCGACTTGCTGTAGTTAGCCAAAGCTGCCTTGGCGGCTGCGTAGGGAATCGTCGACTCGTGTAACGGCAAACGATGCTGGATCGATGCCAGATGGATGACGACACCCTCTCCCCGCTCCAGCATTCCCGGCACAAGCAGACGGTCGAGGCGAACGGCGGCCAAGAGGTTCAGCGCCAATTCCTGCTGCCAGAACTCTTCCGTGGCAGCCTTGAAGCCACCGCCGGGCGTGGATGAGCCGCCAAGGGAGTGGACAAGAATGTCGATCGCCCCAAGTTCAGACAGTGCCTCCTTTGCGAGCACATCAATTCCCTCCGGGGTCGAGAGGTCTGCCGGGATGAACGTGACACCGAGCTCCGGTTCTTGCGGTATGTTACGAGCGGCTGTGGCGACTTTGGCGCCAGCACGCAGGAAGCGCTTCACGATGGCCTCGCCTGCGCCCATGGTACCGCCGGTTACGACGACGTTCTTGCCTGCAAATTCCGTCGGGTCGGCTTTGAACTGCACACTCACGGGGCGATCTCCAGGCTAGAGATCATGCCGCCATCGGTGACGAAGCGATAGCGAAGCGTGATGGGACTGCCAGGAAAATTGCCAGAGACCTCCGCTGTGGCGATGAGATCAGCTCCATCTGCCTCTACGCCCAACAGCCTCGAATGATCGTCATACGCCTCGATCGTGTTCTGCATCCAGGCACTGATTTCGGCTCGGCCGCGATGGGTTCGGCTCTCGTCGTGAACGACGGCGGTTTCGGAAAAGCCGGACAGGGCGCGCGCGAGATCGCGCGCATTCCTGCCCTCGAAATAGGCCTCGACAGGCCCAGTCATCTTGGTGGACATGGGATCAGTTCTTTCGTTTCTGGTTGCGAAAGAGCGGCGCGCTTGCTCGATGCCGAAGATGGCGATACGCTCAAAAAATGACAAGAACCGACGAAAAAGTAAGGTACCCACTAAAAAGTAAGGATGCCTTCCTGACGCCTGCCGATGGGGCCGAGGGCGTGGAAAACGCCTTGCGTATCCTCGAGGGACGCTGGAAGCTCGTGATCCTTTTCCACCTCTTCGGCGGGGCGGTGCTGCGCTTCTCCGAGCTGGAGCGCTCGATCCCCGGGATTTCGCAGAAGATGCTGATTCAGCAACTGCGCCAGATGGAGGCTGACGGGATCGTCAGGCGTATCGTGCATCACCAGGTGCCGCCCAAGGTGGAATATTGTCTGACGGAATGGGGCCAGGCGCTTTGCCCTGCTTTGGACGCGCTGCTGACATGGGCCATCAACAAGCCCGACACCGATCCCGCGCCCTCACCCGACCCATGATCTTCTCTCCACCTCTGGTGCCAGCACGGCTTCTGCGCCGCTACAAACGGTTCCTGTTCGACGCCATCCTGGAAGACGGCCGCGAGATCACCGGCTTTTGCCCCAACACCGGCTCCATGCGGGGACTGACCGCGCCGGGGTCCCGGATCTGGCTGTCGCGACACGACGTGACCAGCCGGAAATACGCCCATGCCCTGGAACTCGTCGAAGCCGATGGCACCGTGGTTGGGGTCAACACGGCGCTTCCCAACCGCCTTGCCGAAGAGGCGATCTTGAGTGGTCTGGTGCCGCGGCTTGCGGGGTTCTCCTCCTTGAAACGCGAGCAGCGCTATGGCCGCAACTCGCGCATCGACATCTTGCTTGAGGACGAGAGCAAAGGCAGCGTTCATGTCGAGGTGAAGAATGTGCACTTCATCCGCGAGCCGGGACTTGCGGAGTTTCCCGACAGCGTCACGACGCGGGGCGCCAAACATCTGGACGAAATGGGTGATCTCGTGGACGCCGGCAAACGGGCGGCGATGCTTTTCATCATTCAGCGCTCCGACTGCGATCAGCTGAGGATCTGTGCCGATCTCGACCCTGGCTATGGCCGCGCATTCGCCCGTGCGATCGCACGCGGCGTCTAGGCCTATGCCGTCAGGTGCCGGATCGATCCTGGCAAAATCGAGCCGGAAAGGCTCATCCGGATAGACGAAGACGGCCTGCGTGCTTTATGAACGGCCAAAGCTCTGATTAGAAAATCCGAAAGGGACCCCCATGGTCACCTATATCGATGCGGCCACGGCGCCTCTGAAGAACACTGGCGCAATTCGTCTTTATGGTGCCGACGATTTCGAAGGCATGCGTCGGGCCTGCCAGCTCACGGCCCGCTGTCTCGATGCGCTGGTGCCGATGGTGAAGCCCGGCGTCACGACGGCGGCGATCGACAATTTCGTCTTCGAGTTCGGCGCCGATCACGGTGCGATCCCCGCGACACTCAATTATCGCGGCTACAAGTATTCCGTCTGCACCTCGATCAACCATGTGGTCTGTCACGGCATGCCCGACGACAAGCCGCTGCGTGATGGCGACATCGTCAATATCGACGTCACCTTCCTGCTCGATGGCTGGCATGGCGATTCGAGCCGCATGTATCCGGTCGGAAACATCAAGCGGGCAGCGGAACGCCTGATGGAAGTCACGCATGAGTGCCTGATGCGCGGCATCGCCGCCGTGCGTCCCGGCGCGCGCACCGGTGCTATCGGCGAAGCGATCCAGACTTATGCCGAAGCCGAGCGTTGCTCGGTGGTGCGCGACTTCTGTGGCCACGGCGTCGGGCGCCTGTTCCATGACAGCCCGAACATCCTGCATTACGGCAAGGCGAACGAAGGCCCGGAACTGCGCGAAGGCATGATCTTCACCATCGAGCCGATGATCAATCTCGGCAAGCCGCATGTGAAGGTGCTGTCCGACGGCTGGACTGCGGTCACCCGGGACCGGTCGCTGACGGCCCAATACGAGCACACCGTCGGCGTGACGGCGACCGGCTGCGAGATCTTCACGCTCTCGCCCGCAGGGCTTGACCGACCCGGCCTCGGCTGAGCGGCAAGCCTCAGCACCACCTTTCGCAACTTGAACTTGCGCACGGCGGCAGTCGTGTCACTATATCCGTGCGGCGGTTCTGCCGTTCGACCATGAGGGTCAGGATTGGGTGGCATGACGAGCAAGTTTCCGTTCTCAGGTGAGTTCCCGCGCCCTGAAGGCGTCGCCCCGCAACAGTCCACCGATCTCTTCGGTGCCGGCCGGCTTCCGCCAGACGACGAAATCGACGAACGCAGCTTCTTTGCCGAGCAACCGGCGCGAGACGGAGCTCTGGCGAAGGCGCGGTCCACGCGGCCGGTCATGCAGCCGGAGGCGCATTATCTCGGGCATCGGGAGCGCCTGCGAAGCCGCTTTCGAGACGGTGGGGATGTGGCGCTTGCCGATTACGAGATCCTCGAACTGCTGCTCTTTCGCCTGATCCCGCGGCGGGACACCAAGCCCATCGCCAAGGCGCTGCTCGCCCGCTTCCAGACACTCGCCGGCGTGCTGGGCGCGCCGCCGGCGCTGTTGCAGGAGGTGAAAGGCGTCGGCGAAACCGTGGCCCTGGACCTCAAGCTGATCGCCAATGTCGCCCAGCGCATGCTGAAGAGCGAGCTTCGGGAGAAACAGGTGCTGTCCTCCTGGTCCTCGGTCATCGACTACTGCCATGCCGCCATGGCTTACGAGACGACGGAACAGTTCCGTATCCTCTTTCTGGACAAACGCAATGTGCTGATTGCCGACGAAATCCAGGGACGGGGTACGGTCGACCATACCCCCGTCTATCCGCGCGAAGTGGTCAAGCGTGCCCTGGAGCTCTCTGCCACCGCATTGATCCTGGTCCACAATCATCCCAGTGGTGACCCGACACCGTCACGCGCCGACATCGACATGACCCGGACGATTGTGGAGACGGCAAAGCCGCTCGGCATCACCGTCCACGACCACATCATCATCGGCAAGGACGGCCACGCCAGCCTCAAGGGTTTGCGACTGATCTGATCCGAAAGGCTTGCCATCCCCAGATCGGGGGGATCGGGATCGCGCGGCCCGGGAGCCACGATAACGAAACGGTGACGTTGCCCTGTCATAGTGCTTATTGATAATGTGCGCTGCAGCATTCCGGCAGCCGAATCAGAGGCACCTCATGAACCAGTATGACTTCGTCGTGATTGGCAGCGGACCGGCCGGGCGCCGGGCGGCGATCCAGGCTGCCAAGCTGGAAAAGAAGGTTCTCGTCATCGAGAAAGGGACACGCGTCGGCGGCGTCTCGGTGCATACGGGCACGATCCCCTCCAAGACGTTGCGCGAGACCGCGCTCAACCTCACCGGCTGGCGTGAGCGCGGCTTCTACGGTCGCAGCTACCGCGTGAAGCAGGAAATCAGCGCCGACGACCTGCGCCGGCGTCTGCTGATCACGCTCGACCACGAAGTCGAGGTTCTCGAACACCAGTTTTCGCGCAACCGCGTGCATCAGATGCGCGGCACCGCCCATTTCATCGACGCCCATACGCTGGAAGTGGTGAAGGAAGACGGCGAAGTGGTGCATGTGCAGGCCGGCTCGGTCCTGCTTGCCGTCGGCACCCGGCCATTCAAGCCGTCGCATATCCCCTTCGACGGTGTCAGCATCATCGACAGTGACGAGATCCTGGAGATCAAGGAACTGCCGCGTTCGATGATCGTCATCGGCGCCGGCGTCATCGGCATCGAATATGCAACGATCTTCTCTGCCCTCGATACCGTCGTCACCGTGGTCGAGCCACGCGACACGATGCTCGATTTCATCGACAAGGAGATCGTCGAGGACTTCACCTACCAGCTGCGCGACCGCAACATGAAGCTGATCTTCGGCCAGACGGTCGAAGGCGTCGAAAAGGTCGATGGCAAATGCCGGGTAACGCTGAAGAACGGACGCGTCCTGACAGCCGAGATGGTGCTCTTCGCAGCCGGTCGCGTCGGGGCAACCGATACGCTCAACCTCTCAGCCGCCGGGCTCGAAGCCGATAATCGCGGCCGCCTGAAGGTGAACCCGGACACGTTCCAGACTTCCGTTCCGAACATCTATGCCGCCGGCGATGTCGTGGGCTTCCCCTCACTCGCCTCCACCTCGATGGAGCAGGGCCGCATCGCCGCCCGCCATGCCGTCGGGGCACCGGCGCATGATCCGCCGCAATACTTCCCCTATGGCATCTATGCCGTTCCGGAGATCTCGACCTGCGGCCTTACGGAAGAAGAGGTCATTCAGCGCGGGATCCCTTACGAGACCGGGATCGCGCATTTCCGCGAAACGTCGCGCGGCCACATCATGGGCCTCGACAGCGGCATGCTGAAAATGATCTTCTCGCTGAAGACCCGCCGCCTGCTCGGCGTCCATATCGTCGGCGAAGGCGCGACCGAACTCGTGCATATCGGCCAGGCCGTGCTCAATCTTAAAGGCACGGTTGAATATTTCGTCGAGAATACCTTCAATTACCCGACGCTCGCCGAAGCCTACAAGATCGCCGGGCTTGATGCCTGGAACCGCATGGGCGAGCTGAAGGCGGAGAAGATCGAGCGGCGGGCGGCGGAGTAGGGCAACCGGACGAAAGGTCAGATCTCGCAGGAGACGCGACGGCTGGCGCCTGCTAAGCATGCGCCTCTTCTCGTCACTCCCCCGAGTCGCCAATGTCCTCCTCGCTCCGCCAAATTGCGGCACGTCCGCAATTGGTCGTCCTATCCATCATGATCTTCGTCCAGGGTTGCGCCTATGGCTCCACCCTGCCCTATCTGGGCGTCACCGCCATTGGCGCGCTCGGCATGAGCGACCAGGCCTTTTCGGCACTGACCGTCGTTGCTTCTGTCATGACGGTGGCGATCAGCGTGTCGCTCGGGATCCTGTCAGACGGGATGGGCGACAAGCGCCGGATGATTGCCATACTGGCGCTCGCCGGCACCTTCGGTTACGGCGCAATCTTCCTCTTTCCGTCGATCCCGGTTTTCGTCGTCGCCACCACCCTCATCATTCCCTTCGCCCAGGCCGTGCATTCGCTGCTTTTTGCCTCCGCAAGAATTGAGACAGCCACGCTTTCGCCCCGCGACACCGCCGCCGTCAACACGACCGTGCGCTCGTTCATGTCCGCGTCCTGGGTCGTGATGCCGGCGGTGCTCGGGATCGTTCTGGCCCGCTCGCCCAACATGCTCGGCGCCTGGGGCGCGGCTGCCGGCTGCACCCTCATCGTATCCGTCAGCGCGCTTCTTCTCCTCGCAGCACCAAAGCCGTCTCGTGAGAAGACAGCCAATGGCGGCACGGCGTTCTTTGCGGCACTTCGGGAACTGGTGCGGGCTGACATGCTGGTGCGCATGATCGCAATGGCGGCGGTGACGGGAACCACCCGGCTTGCGACGATGATCTGGCCGCTCATTCTCACCCTCGAACTCGGCGGCTCGACGCGCGATGTCGGCTTCATCGCAGCGCTCATCGCATTCATCGAAATCCCGTTCATGCTGCTCGCGGCATCGCTGTTGAAGACGGTCAACCTGCTGACGCTGATCGTCGGGGCCTCGCTCCTCTACGGCCTGCATATGGTGGGCTATGCCTTCGCGACAGAACCCTGGCACTTCTACATGCTCGCGCTCCCCGGCGCGGCGGCGGCGGCCGCACTTCTGTCGCTGCCGATCACCTATTTCCAGGACCTTTTTCCGACCAAGCCGGGGCTCGGCACCGCCTTTATGCCCATCAACTCTTTCCTGGGAAATGCCGTCAGTGCCGGAACTTTTGCGGCCGGCTCCCACTATTTCGGTTACCAGGGCACCGCCTGGCTGGGACTGGCGCTCGCCGTGATGGGGGTCAGCGGACTGCTCCTCGTGGAGCGACGGCAGTCGTGAAATCCACACTCGGCCTACGGATAAGAGGGTGTTTTTAATGGCCCGTCTTCCCGCTTGAAACAGTCTGTCACCACCAGCTCTCTTTGGTGAAGGCCATTCTCGATGCCATCTAGGGGACAACACCCGTCACAAAGGCATGACATCATGAAGAAAATCGGTTTCCTCTCCTTCGGCCATTGGTCGCCCTCGCCTCAGTCCGGCACGCGCTCGGCGCAGGATACCCTCCTGCAGTCGATCGACCTTGCCGTCGCGGCCGAAGAGCTCGGGGCGGATGGCGCCTATTTCCGCGTTCACCATTTCGCACGCCAACTCGCCTCTCCCTTCCCGCTGCTGGCCGCCGTTGGCGCACGCACATCCAAGATCGAGATTGGCACCGGCGTTATCGACATGCGCTACGAAAACCCTCTCTACATGGCAGAGGACGCCGGGTCTGCCGACCTGATCTCGCGCGGACGCCTGCAACTTGGGATCTCGCGCGGATCGCCAGAGCAGGTGATCGAAGGCTGGCGCTACTTCGGCTACCAGCCTGAAGAAGGCCAGACCGATGCCGATATGGGGCGCCGCCATGCCGAAGTCTTTCTCGACGTTTTGAAGGGCGAAGGCTTCGCGCAGCCAAATCCACGCCCCATGTTCCCCAACCCGCCAGGACTTCTGCGCATCGAGCCGCATTCGGAAGGCCTGCGCGATCGAATCTGGTGGGGTGCCGGGTCCAATGCGACCGCCGTCTGGGCAGCAAAGCTCGGCATGAACCTGCAGAGTTCGACACTGAAGGACGACGAGACCGGCGAGCCCTTCCACATCCAGCAGGCGAAACAGATCCGTGCATATCGCGACGCCTGGACGCAAGCCGGCCATAGCCGCACACCGCGGGTGTCGGTCAGCCGCTCCATCTTCGCCATCGTCAACGACATGGACCGCGCCTATTTCGGCCGCAGCAAGGATCAGGATTCGATCGGCTATATCGACGAAAACACCCGCGCCATCTTCGGGCGTTCCTATGCCGCGGAACCGGATCAACTCATCGAGGAGTTAAGGCGTGATGAAGCCATTGCGGAGGCCGATACGCTCCTCCTCACGGTGCCGAACCAGCTCGGCGTCGAGTACAACGGCCATGTGATCGAGTCTATCCTGACCCATGTCGCGCCGGCTCTCGGCTGGCGTTGACCCTCAGAACGTCAGGATCTCCCCGTCATCCGGTATGACGAGACGGTCGGCGCCAGTTGCGCCGACCGAGATGAGGCGACGGAGATCCTTCCGCGAGACGGTCGCATGGTCGACGGCATCGAGATGCGTGACGATGACTTGCGCGAAGGGCGCAAGGTCGAGCGTGAGCGCAATCATCTCCACATCCATCACCAGTGGCCCCTTGCCGTTCCACAGGGCGCCGCAGCCGTGCACCAGCACGATATCCGGCCGCTCCTGCGTCAGCACCGCCTCCACTTCCGGACACAAAATGGTGTCGCCCGCCCAGTAAAGCCTTGGCTCTCCGGTGGCTTCAATGAGGAACCCCGAGACCTCCCCCATGTCGTCGAGCACCTCGGGCGGTCCATGACGGCCGTCGGTGGTGCGGATGCGGACTTGGCCCATCGCGATCCCGTCGCCGATGGTACGGACGTCCTGGAAGCCCATGGTGAGAATGGCGGCTAAATCGCGCGCATGACAAAGGATGGGTACGTCCCTTCCGATCAAGGCCTGTGCCGCCTCATCAAAGTGGTCGGAATGCAGGTGGGAGACGAGCACCGCGTCAATGCCGCGCAGAATGTCCTCGATCGGCATCGGCAGGTCCACGAGCGGTGACGGCCCCCTTCCGGAATAGTTCATCCCCTCACCTTTGCCGGCAAGCCAGGGATCGATCAGAAGCCGGAGGCCGGCCAAGTCGACGATCAGGGTGGCATTGCGAATGAGCGTGATCTGCATGCGTTCTGCCTTCCGTGCCGAAAACGAAAAAGCCGCCCCAAGGGACGGCTTTCTCTCAACTCATCATCGAACGAAGATTACTCGGCGTCGCCTTCGGCGGCCTTCTTCTTCGGAGCGGCCTTCTTCTTCGGAGCGGCTTCTTCGCCTTCAGCAGCGTCGTCAGCCTTGGCCGCAGCCTTCTTCTTCGGAGCAGCCTTCTTGGACGGCTTGTCGCCTTCTTCGGCGTCGTCGGCCAGCAGCTCTTCCTTCGTCACCTTCTTGTCGGTGACGGAGACTTCAGCGAGCAGCTTGTCGATGACCTTTTCTTCGAAGATCGGCGCGCGCAGCGAAGCGGCCGCGCCGGGCGTGTTGCGGAAGAAGTCGAGGATCTGCTTTTCCTGGCCCGGGAACTGCTGCAGCTGGGCAAAGAGCGAACGCTGCATTTCTTCTTCGGTCACTTCGATGCCGGCCTTTTCGCCGATTTCGGAGAGAACGAGGCCGAGGCGAACGCGACGCTCTGCAAGCGCGCGGTATTCTTCGCGGGCGGCTTCTTCCGTCGTGTCTTCGTCAGCGAAGGTCTTGCCGGACTGAGCGAGATCGGTGTTGATCTGGCGCCAGATGTTTTCGAACTCGGCGTCGACGAGCTTCGAGGGCGACTCGAACTTGTAGAGCGCGTCGAGCTGGTCGAGGATCTGACGCTTGACCTTCTGGCGGGTGACGTTGCCGTACTGGCTCTCGATCTGGCCACGCACGATTTCCTTCAGCTTCTCAACCGATTCGACGCCGAGCTTGGTGGCCAGTTCGTCGTTGATTTCGGTCTTGGCCGGGCTTGCGACTTCCTTGACGGTGATGTCGAAGGTGGCTTCCTTGCCAGCGAGGTTGGCTGCCGGATAGTCGGCCGGGAAGGTTACGGTGATGACCTTTTCATCGCCAGCCTTGACGCCGACGAGCTGGTCTTCAAAGCCCGGGATGAAGCGGTTCGAGCCGATAACGAGCTCCGCGTCTTCGTCCTTGCCGCCGTCGAAAGCTTCGCCGTCGACCTTGCCGAGGTAGTCCATGGTGACGCGGTCGCCTTCAGCAGCCTTGCCCTTCTTGGTCTCGAAGGTGCGGGCGCTTTCGGCGATCTTCTCGATCTGCTCGTTGATTTCCTCATCCGAGACATCGACCACTTCGCGGGTGACCTTGATGCCGTCAACCGACTTCAGTTCGATCGCCGGGATGATTTCGTAGGAGAGCGTGAACTCCAGATCTGCCTGAGCCGACAGGATCTTTTCCGCTTCCTTCTCGTCTTCGGTCATGACGATTTCCGGCTGGGTCGCCGACTTTTCGCCGCGCTCCGACAGGATCGCCGACGGCTTGTCACGAATGATCTCGTTGACCAGCTCAGCCATGATCGACTTGCCGTACATCTTCTTGACATGTGCAACCGGCACCTTGCCCGGGCGGAAGCCGTTGATGCGGACCTTGTCCTTCACTTCGGCCAGACGCTCGTTCATGCGCTGTTCCATGTCCTTGGCCGGAACGACGACCTTGATTTCGCGCTTCAGCCCTTCAGCGAGCGTTTCTGTAACCTGCATGTTCTTACCTTCATGTCGTGGCGGCCGTGCTCGGACAGCCGGTGTTTTCCCTGAGCACGACGCCGGAATTGATTTTTCCGGACGTGGCTGCGTCGCAATCGTCAACAATCTGCCAAGCAAAACGGCGCCGGACTGACGGGAGCCACACCTCGGTGCTTCTCTCATCGATCCCGCGCGGCTTAGTTGGTGCGGGTAGAGAGACTTGAACTCCCACGCCTTGCGGCACCAGAACCTAAATCTGGCGTGTCTACCAATTTCACCATACCCGCGTCCAAAAGCGCATGCCGCATTCGCGCATGGCCCCTCCGGAGCGCGCGTCTCTATAACACCCGTTTTCCCGCACGCAAAGGAAAAATGACAGGATTGCAGGGCCCGCCGAGCAGGCTTCACAGGCTTTGCAGAGGGCGAATGGCAGTCGTCAGTAGAGCGGCTCTTCGTAAAGCGGCTCGCCATCCAGCATCAATGCGCGAATCTGTGCCTGGCCATCGTCGGAGACACGTGCTGCGACAGAGACCCGGCCCTCGTTTCGGCCGTCTTCGATCGGCCTGCCCTCGCCTTCCGGTACGTAGAAGCGCTCTATGCCGTAGGAAACCGTGAGGTTTCCGGCGTTCTGCCACTCCCAATCGTAGATCGTCACGGGTTGCGAGAGCAGGACCACGCTGCCGTCATCGACGGGAAGCGGGTCGAAGGATGCCTCAGACACGGTCCAGAAGCCATCGGCTCCCGGCTTGAGACGGACATGCAATCGCGCGGCATCGCCGGTTTCGGGTTTCTGCCCGATGATCGAGGTCGTCGAGATGGTCGAGACATCATAGGTCAGGATCACATAGTCGCCGCGCAGCAGATCGCGCGGATCGACAGGTGCCGTCTTCAAGAGGACTTCCGTTCCGGACCGCAATATGCCCGCCCGCCCCTCAATCATGTAGCCGAGGATGGCGGTCTGCAGCAGAGCCATGGCGAGCGCGACGGCGGCAAAGGGTCTTGCGGCGATCATGACTTCACCTCAGGTACGGGACGGGAAAAACGTTTCTCCAGGCGGATGACGACGAAGGCCAGAACGGCGACCACAAGGCCGGACAGGAGGAAGAAGGCCGAGGTGCCGAGAATGCTGTCGATCGTCTCGTACGAGAGGTAGAGGATCTCCGCCGCGAAGGCGCCGTAAGCGAGAAACCGGACGGCACCATTGTCCCGCCCTTCCAGAGCAATGGCTGCGATCGAAAGCCCGAGGATGAGAATGCCGAGAACCGCGATCGACGCCGCATCCATGGCGCTTCCCTGAACATAGGCGAAACCGCTCAGAGCCATGACCAGGAAGTAGAAGCTCGCAGAGGCACCCAGCCGGCGGTGCAGGGCGGCAAGCGGCGAACCCGGGGCTGCGAGTGCCAGGAAGGCCACGGTCGCGACAATGGCCACAGTGAGCGCGTGAAGCTCTCCACCTTCGAGGATCACCATCCACCAGACCCAGACCAGGAGCAGGATATAGCCGAAATGTTTTGCTCGATCCGCACCTGTCCACCGCGCCAATCCGAAAATGGCGGCCGCTCCGACGGGCGGCCACCAGGCCCAGAGCCCATGGCTGCCGACATCCCAGCCGAAGCTTTCGAAGCTGCCCGCAAAGGTCGCGAGCGCCAGTGCGCCGGCAGTGACGGTCAGCGCCCCTGACCGGAAAAGGGCTGCAGACACAATGGTGACGGAGAACCACAGGAACATGGCCGAGAAGGTATCGCCTGAGAGGTGATAAAGCTGGCCGATCAGTGCAATGGCGCCACCGAAGGCGGCCGCGCCGAGGACGAGGGAGGCGGCCGCCATGCGGTCCGCACCCTGCGCCCTCGCCACAAGAGCTGCAATATGGAAGATCCAGATCAGCCCGATGATACCTGCCACCTTTGTCAGGCGGGGGATCAGTTCCCAATTGGCCGCGATCAGCATCAGCAGGGACGCCGCAATCAGGACCGCCGCAAACATCGACAGGATGGAGCCGATGCTGAAGCTTGGACCGCGGCGATCCACATCCTCGAGCAATCTGCCCGCAGTGGCGCCATCGATCAGCCCTCGCTTGACCCAGTCGTCGAGGTCGCGCTTCAACCTGCCTCTATACATGCACATTCCCCCTTGCCGTGGTGGCAATCTGCAGCGGCACAGACGGAAAGACAAGGCGGCCGGAACCGTCGCACGGCGAGCCTTGCATCTCCATGCAAGATCCGCATGCCTTCCATGCTCTTTTTGCACTGCACAAAGTCGTAAGTCTCGCTTATATTCATCATCAACAGAGCGACGGAACTTCTGGCGCTTCTTCTTCGACCCGCTTACTCCTCCTCCCAAAGCGGGATCGATTGGCCGACGACACTCCTCCTCCCAGTCGTTGGCCTGTAAAAATGACGCTCACCGGACCTCCTCCCCCGGTGAGCGTTATTTTTTTGTCCTCACTCTCCTCACCCACCATCTCGAATGATTGTTAGGTCGAATCGCGCCTGTTTGGCAGTCGCTGTCCTGAGGCAGGCAAACGCTCAAAAAAGCGTCAATTAACAAAGCGTTAAATCGATTGGTATGCGTCCGGCGCATAGGTGCTTTACCGCTTTATGTCTTCAATGATTTCGCATCGCAGCATATATTCGGATCAACAAATTCGAAGGGGCCCACGGATGGGTCCAAACCACCAAAGAGGTAGACCCAAATGAACATCGCTCGCTCGCTCAACAATTGGCGCAAGTACCGTCAGACGATCACCGAACTCGGCCGCATGTCGGACCGCGAACTCCGTGACCTCGGCATCGGCCGCGAAGACATCCGTCGCGTTGCCCGTCACGCCGTCAACGGCTGATCCTTTCCGGCACCGTCCGGACTACGAATAAAAAACCCCGGATCTCCTCTGAGATCCGGGGTTTTTCTTTGCCTGCAGAAGGGCGATCAGTCTTCTCGGACCGAGACGATGACGTCGTGGATCAGCTTCAGCACGGCCGTTGCATCGATCTCCGTGCAGATCTTCTGGCTCGGCAGATCGCCATCCCAATCGGAGGGGCCGAAGCCGCGACCGTCGGGCTTCTGGATGGTCTGGCCGTCGGCGATACCGCCGCAGACCACGCGGATGACGCCGCTGCGGGTCTTGAAGAGTTCCGGCGCCACGATGTATACGCAGGCGCAGCTGTCATGCACGACCATGCCGTCGTCGACCAGGCCTTCGTAGAAATCGATGTAGAACTGCGAGAGATCGAAAAGCAGACGCGCGCGGCTGGTGCCTGCGGCATCGCGGATATCGGCGAGCTGAGACCGCGTCATCACCGTCTGCATGGTGACATCGAGACCGACCACGACGACCGGCCATTTCGCCGTCATCACCACGTCCGCGGCTTCCGGATCGCCATGAATGTTGGCTTCGGCCGCCGGCGTCACGTTACCGTTGACGTCGAAGGCGCCGCCCATGATGACGATCTCCTTGACGAGATCGACAATCTCCGGGTCTTCCTTCAGCGCGTTGGCGAGGTTGGTCATGCGGCCGACGGCAACAATCGTCACCTCGCCCGGATTGGCGCGGATGGTCTCGACGAGGAAGCGATGGGCCGGACGCGGATCGGGCTCAACATCCGTCACCTCGGGCACGCCGATATTCCCGAGGCCATCATCGCCATGGATGAATTTCGGCGGCTCATGGCTGACGCGATGCGGGATGAATGTCTCGCCGGCGCCGCGTGCCACGGGCGCGTCGATCTTCCATTCCCGCTTCAGGAACAGCGCGTTGCGCGTCGTGATATCGATCTCGGCATTGCCGAAGACGGTGGTGATGCCGAGAAGGTCGATGTCGGGATGATGGTGCAGGAAGAGCAGCGCCATTGCGTCATCGACGCCCGGATCCGTATCGAAAATGACTTTATGCATGAGGTTGACGTCCTGTCTGAGGAAGCGGGTTCCATATCGCAATCCTCGGGAACAAGGAAGCAGTCACGGCGCGGTTTCGGCGAATTCGGCGATCAGCTTCGGGAAGTCTTCCATCGCAGGGAATTTCTCGAAACTGTGCATTGCCGGCAGCGAGACCCAGGGCAGCTTCTCCGACACGCAGGTCTCGATGAAGGGCGGCAGATCGGCGGCGCCGTCCAGCATGGTTGCACGGATGTTGATGAGCGGCCCGAGCATCTCGGCGCGCGTGAAGATCCAGCTGAGGCAATGCGGGCAAAAGTGATGGCGCAATTCGCCATGCATGCCGCCGATCACCGGCTCGAGGCCAGCAATCTCGACGGTCTGATCTGGAAAAAGGGCGCTCAGCGAGAAGGCGCTGGCGGTCATGCGCTGACATCCCTTGCAATGGCAGACCATGGTCATCAGCGGCCGGCCCTTCACCTTCATCGTGACCTGGCCGCACCGGCAGCCACCCTGCATCACAGTGTCTGTTGCCGTCATCGATCAACACGCTCCCTTGCTGTCTGTTCTCAAGCACAACCCTGGCACCGTCAGCAGACGGCGATCCAGCGACGAGTGAAACCATAGCCGGCGGTCAGGATCACGCTCATGCCGGCGACAAGCAGGACGATGCGATCGATCTCGGTCGAGTAGGCAAGCGTGCCAAAGGCATAGATGACGAGGCCGAGAAACAGATAACCGACACCCATTCGCCACCATGCCGGCCGAACGCCATTCATCCACCCGAGAATTAGACGGCAGAGAGGCAGGGCCGGGAGCCCCCACAGCAAAATGTTGAAGGTCCATTGCCAGGGGCTGCCGCTGTCGATCACGTTGTAGCCGAGATAACCCCTGACATCCCGCAGCGGCCCCTGCGAGAAGTATGTCGAGAGATAAACGAACGACATCACGCCTGTGACGATGCAACCGGCCAGAAGGGCGAGGAGGAAGACCGCGTAACGGTAAGCAGCCGACCTGACCTGTTGCCCAGACCGCGCGTCAGCTACGGGCCTTCTTCTTGCCCACGTTGCGCAGGACGTGGCTGAAATCGGAATTGTAGAGGTCGCTGTCTCGGAACTCGACATGGCCGAAGACCTTGCCGACCATGATCAGGGCGGTGCGGGTGATCTTCGCCTTGCGCACCTCTTCCGCCATGTCCTTCAGAGTCGTGCGAATGAAGAGCTCGTCCGGCCAGGTGGAGCGATAGGCAATCACCACAGGGCAATCCTCGCCATAATAGGGCGTCAGGGTATCGCGGATATGAGTGAGATTGCGGATCGACAGGTGGATCGCAAGCGTCGCCCGCGACTTGCCGAGGATTTCCAGCGTCTCGAATTCCGGCATCGAGGATGCCTTCATCTCGGTGCGCGTGACGATGACCGTCTGGGCAATCTCGGGAAGCGTCAGCTCGGTCTTCAGCCGGGCAGCCGTCGCGGCAAAGGCCGGCACGCCGGGTACGACGTCATAGGGGATGCCGAGCGCATCGAGCCGGCGCATCTGTTCGGCGATCGCGCCGTAGATCGACGGGTCGCCGGAATGGACGCGGGCGACGTCCTCGCCCCGCGCATGCGCCGCCTCGATCTCGGCGATGATCTCGTCGAGATGCATGGGAGCGGTATCCTTGACGAGGGCATCTTCAGGAGCCGCCCTGACGATTTCCTCCGGCACCAGCGAGCCGGCATAGAGGCAGACCGGGCAGCGCTCGATGAGGCGCAGGCCGCGCACGGTGATGAGGTCGGGGGCTCCCGGGCCGGCGCCGATGAAATAGACGGTCATGCTTCACTTCCCTTCATGCCACTGTCTGCCTTCCCCGAATAACCACGAGGCGTGTAAACCCAAGTCTTGCCGTCGCCAGTCGTCACAGTCCGGCTCTCGGACGAGCCGACCACCACGACGGTCAGCATGTCGACATCGTCGACGTTCAACTCGCCCAGAGGCACGGTACGGACGTTTTCGCCCTCGCGGCCAAGATTGGTGGCGAGGATCACCGGGGTCGAGGCCGGGCGATATTTCAGCAATTCGTCGCGGGCGTAAGCCAGCTGCGTGCGGCGCTTCATCGAGACGGGATTGTAGAAGGCGATGACGAAATCGCCCTCGCCTGCTGCCTTCACCCGGCGCTGGATGTGTTCCCAGGGGGTCAAGAGGTCCGAGAGGGAGATTGTGCAGAAGTCGTGGCCGAGCGGCGCACCGATGCGGGCCGCGGCGGCCTGGAGTGCGGAGATGCCCGGTGAAACCTGCACTTCGATGCGGCTTGCGGCAACGGTGATACCGCCCTTGTCGAAAAGTTCGAACACCAGCGTTGCCATGGCATAGATGCCGGCATCGCCAGAGCAGACCAGCGCCACCGTCTTCCCCTGCCCGGCCAATTCCATGGCATGCACGACGCGCGCCTCTTCCTTGCCGAGGTCGAAGTCATGGCGGGTCTTGCCGTCGGCAAGCGGCCCAAGCAAGTCGAGATAGAGCGAGTAGCCGACGAGATCGGTGGAGGCGGCGACCATGCGCGAGACCTCGGGCGAGCGCCAGCCATCCGAGCCAGGGCCGATGCCGACGACGAAAAGCGTGCCGCGGGCACGGCCAATGGTATCAGGCTCAACAATGTCGGCCGCCCTTGCGATCGCGGCTGTTGCGCCCTTGGACTTGATCTTTTCGACAACGAGTTCGCCCGACGCGCCGACAGCCGCAAGCGCTGCGCCTTCGGCCACCCCATGGCAGCCGACTTCGGCGAAGACCACCTCGGACGGGTTCTTCAGACGCGGCGCTTCCGCTTCGAGCGTGGCTGCGGTGAAGAAGCGGGCCGGCACGCCGAAATGGGCGGCCACCGCATGGATCGCCGTCTCATCGGCCTTGAGGTCGATCGAGCAGACGGCTGCCAGGCTTTCTCTCGCGAAACCACCCTTGGCGAGCGCTTCCTCGGCGAGTGCGATGGCTTCCTCCGGCTTTGCGTGCCGCTCGCAGCCCATGCCGAGCACTAGCGTCTTCGGGTGATAGACGAGTTCCAGCTCGCCTGCGGTCTTCTGTTTTTCGGTCACGGAGAGCGTCACGCGGGCCTCTTGTTGGAATGGAAGTCTTGATTGGGTGAGCCAGGCGGCGGTTGGCGGAGCGGCACCCCCCTCTGTCACTTCGTGACATCTCCCCCACAAGGGGGGAGAGTGGGCCCCCGTTTCGCCGCCGGCCTCACCGCTGACGTCGGCCGCGTTTTGCTCTCCCCCCTTGTGGGGGAGATGGCCGGCAGGCCAGAGGGGGGTTACCGCGACGCTATCAACGACGAGCCGCACACCCGCCCCCGCGACGAGCTCTGCCATGACGGCCTTGGCATTCTGCGGATTGGCAAGCACATAACCATCAGGCGGCTGATCGAGTGCCACGCCAAACTTGAGATCGCCGGCCGTGGTAATCGCGGCATGGGCACCGAGGGCGAAGGCGATCTGCCGCGCGAGATCATTGGCGCCGTGGTGTCCCCCAAGTAGCGGCACGACGGAGGAGCCATCCTCGGCGACGGCGAGCACCGGGGGTTCGGCGTGTTTATCTGCCAGCAGCGGCGCGAGCAGCCGGATCAGAGCGCCTGAGGCCATCACGGCCACGATCGGCCGACCGGCAGAAAACAGCGCCTGGACATGGTCCTTGGCAGAGGAAAACCGGATATCAGCACCCGTCACGCGCGAGGCGGGGCCGTGCAGCTCACCACCGATGTCTCCCGCAATGCGGCGGCCAAGGGAAGCGGCTGCCTCACTGAGGATGACGACGGCCGGTTTCACCGGAGATGCCACGATACCCGTCATCAGGCCCCGCTTCCCAGCGTCTTGGCGAGAGCCGGATGCCAGCGCTCGTCACCCTTGTAGATCAGGATCATCGAGAAATAGGGCGCGGTGTCCTCCGCCACCTCGGCAAGCGGCGTGAGCTTCTGTTCGGCAAGGCTGACCCGCTCCGCATAACCGGCCTGCGCGGTCAGCCCGAGGCTTTCGATCAGTGCGCGGATCCGGGAAAAATGCCGGCCGAGCTTGATGATAGCAACGGCGCCGGAGGCCTCGATCCGTGCGGCGAGTTCGTCATCCGAGAGAGGTCCCGGCAGTACCGTCAGCACGTCGTTGCGGGCCGCAAGCGGACGACCGAGGCCAGCAGCGGCCGCCATCATCGAGGAGACGCCCGGCACGACTTCGGTCGGATACCGGTCGGCAAGACGCTCGAAGAGATACATGAAGGAGCCGTAGAAGAAGGGGTCGCCCTCACAGAGTACGGCAACATCGGAGCCGGCATCGAGATGATGCGACAGCGTCTCGGCAGCCTTTGTGTAGATGTCCTGGGCCGGAAAGCGTTCGACCCGCATCGGCACGATGATCGGCACCTCCAGCTGCGCGGCGGTCAGATAGGGAGCGGCGATCTGGCGGGCAAAACTCGGGCCGGTATCGGGCGCCGGATAGGCCACGACCGTGCAGCTCGTCAGGATGCGATGGGCCTTCAACGTCAGCAGTTCCGGATCGCCGGGGCCGAGACCGAGGCCATAGAGTTTACCGGTCATGTGGACTGCTCCTGAATTGCCAATTGCCCCTCATCCGCCCTTCGGGCACCTTCTCCCCGCAGGCGGGGAGAAGGCCGGTGCGGCCAGCGTTTTGCCTCCTTCTCCCCGTTCACGGGGAGAAGGTCCCGGCAGGGGGATGAGGGGCCAAGTCGCAATGTCATCCGCCCTCCCCCTTCACGACCGTCCACATCGTTACCGGCATCAGCGACTTCCAGCCGCAATAGCGGCCGACCGGGGCGGCGCGCGCCACCTGAATGCGGGAGAGATCACCACCGTGGCGGCTGCGAAGCTCGACAAGCTTGGCCTCGCCTTCGATCGTCACGGCGTTCGCGACCAGCCGCCCGCCGGGCGGAAGCGCTGCCCAGCAGGCCTCGAACAGTCCCTCGCCGCTGATCCCGCCGCCGATGAAGATCACATCCGGGGTCTTCAGACCGCCAAGCACCGCCGGAGCCTCGCCTTCGACAATGTCGAGATCGGGCACGCCGAGGATTTCGGCATTCTCACGGATCATTGCCAGCCGTTCGGGCTTGGCCTCGATCGCGATCGCCTTGGTGCCCATGCCTGAGCGCATCCATTCGATCGCAATCGAGCCGCAGCCGGCGCCGACATCCCAGAGACGGGCATTCGGAAACGGCGCGAGCTGGGCGAGCGTTGCCGCACGGATCTCGCGTTTGGTGAGCTGCCCGTCATGGCGGAAGGCCTCGTCGGGCAGACCGGGCACCGGCGCCAAGAGCGGCCCGTCCCAGGCGCAATCGATGGCGAGCGTGTTGAAATCCGAGATATGAGGGCAGGTCTCGGCCATTTCCAGCGCCGTCATGCGCAGGATCCGCTCCTGTGCGCCGCCCATATGTTCGAGCACATGCAGAACGGAGGCGCCAAAGCCGCGCTCGGCGAGCAGCACGGCAGCGGCCTGCACGGTCGATGCATCCGATGTCAGGGCCAGGATACGGGCGCGCGGCATCACATGCCGATTGAGAAAGGCGAGCGGGCGGCCATGCAGTGAGATCTGCGTCACCGATTGCAGCGGCCAGCCAAGCCGGGAAGCGGCGAGCGAAAAAGCCGACGGGCTCGGCAGCACGAACATTTCTTCTGCTGCGACATAGCGTCGAAGCGTCGCGCCGATGCCGAAATGCATGGGGTCACCGGTCGCGAGCACCGTGACCGGCGTGCCGCGCAGTTTCAGGATTTCAGAAAGCGTCTCGCGGAAGCCCGCCCCCCAGGTCAGAATGCGTTTCAGATCCGGCAGGCTCGATCCGTCGATGACCGCATCCAGCCGCTCGCCGATGACGAGCGTTTCCGCCTGCCAGACGATCGCCTGGGCCTCTGGCGTCAGGCTTTCAAGCCCATTGTCGCCAATGCCGATGATGGTGAGCCAGGGCGTGTGGGTTGCATCAGACATTGGTGCCGAGCCCTCCCGCCAAGGCATTGACGGCGGCAGAGGCCATGGCCGAGCCGCCCCGGCGACCGCGGACCGCGATATAGGGAATGCCCCTGGAATTCGCGATCAATTCGTCCTTGCTTTCGGCGGCCCCCACGAAGCCGACGGGGAAACCGAGGATGATCGCCGGCTTCGGCGCGCCGGCGTCGATGCGTTCCAGCAGGCGGAAGAGCGCCGTCGGCGCATTGCCGATGGCGACCACAGCGCCGGCGAGGTGTTCATCCCAGAGGTCCACCTGGGCGGCGGAGCGGGTATTGCCGATTTCGTCCGCCTTCGGGCGCACGCGCTCGTCGTTGAGCAGGCAGAGGATCTCGTTATCGACCGGGAGCAGGCGGCGGATCACGCCGTGACGGACCATCTCAACATCGACGAGGACTGGCGCCCCCTTTTCCAGGGCTGCGGCGCCGGCTTCGAAGGCGCCATCGGACCAGCTGACATCATCGGCGAGATCGACCATGCCGCAGGCATGAATGAGACGGATGACCAGTGGCTGGAGGACCGGCGGGAAACGGTCGAGGGACGCTTCCTCGCGGATGGTGGCGAAGGACTGCCGATAGATTTCGGCGGGGTCGCGGATGTAGTCGAGAGGTAATGGAGGCTCACCTGCCGTAGCGGGATCTACCTTACCCAAGGGCAACTCCTCGTGCCCGATGCCGAGCACCCAGCCCTCCTCGGCGAGCGATGTCGCAACCTCCTCGTCTGCCAGCATGGGCGGACGATCCAGCAGGCTGCCAAGCCGCCCATCCGCATCGAACCGGGCGAAAGCCTCGGCGACGGTGCGAACCTGCGCCTGGTCCTTCACCTCGTCCTGTGCGGCCAGCGTGAAGAGCGAGGGATAGATCTCAGCGAAGACGACGGGCTTTTCAAACGTGGTGGCAAAGCCCGTCTCGAAGGGCCAGACGGCGATGTGTTCACCGTAGCCGCTGTCGTCGAGGAAGCGTGAAAGCCTGTTAATCCCTAGCAACGTCTGGCTGCCGACGACTCCTGCTCCCGACAACTGCCAAACAGATTTTGCCGTTTTCGCGACCAACTCCGAGCGGCGGAAGGCGAGCGGGGCGTTTGTGGGCGCGGGCGGCTTCTTGTCCGAGAGATCGGCATAAGCATGCTGATGCGGCCTGCCCCAGAAGCGCGGCTCGCCGGCAAAATAGGTGGCGTTCCAGCGCGAGGCGAGATCGAAGCGATTGTTGCGGTTGTCAGGCGCATCCTCGATCTCATCGGCGATCTTGCGCCATAGAGCACGCCAGTCGGCCTTCCCCGTTAGTCGCTCGGCGGTACCCGCCGGATAGCCGAAGGCGAAATCGAAGCCGCAGAGGAGGCGTTGCCCCTCGGCGACCGCTGCGCCGACCACGACATCAAGCCGCTGCATGAAGGCATGACGGGTCGCAAAATTCTCGTTCCAGTCGATCACAACCCGATCGCCCTCGCGCCGGGCGAGGCACGCCCAGAGCGAGTTCTTGCCCGTCACCGTTTGTCCGGCACCGGACCAGTCGACGATCAGGATGCGATCGAAGAGCGGCATTACTTTTTCTTCTGCATCGACTTCGGCCCCAGCGGATGGTCGGCATGAGGATAAGGCGCGTGGTGGTGATGGTGATCATGGCCGTGGCCGTGGCCGTGGCCGTGACCATGATGATGGTGGCCGTCATCATGGCCATCATGGTGGTGATGGTGGCCATGGTCGTGCCCATGGGCATGGTTGTGGTCATGTCCATGATGGTGGTCGTGGTGACCACATCCGCAATTCGGTCCATGCTCGTGATGCACTGCCTTGCCGGAGGACGGGGCGTCCATCACGGCCTGCAGTTCTGCATCCGGGGTCTTGTCCTTGAGAGCAGCATATTTGCCGCCGAGCGTGAAGGAGGCTGCATAGTCGAAGGCATCGGCGACCGGCACGGGCTTCAGCGGCGCCGGATCGGCATGGCTGTGCACCGGCGTCCAGGGCAGACCATGCTCGCGACAGAAATCGGGATCGCGGCACGAGGCATCACAATCGCCCTTGCAGGGACAGTTTTCAAGGCCGCCGCCGATACCCTCGACATGGTGGTGGTGGCTTTCCTGCGGCTGGCCGACATCGGCTTCGAAGCCGAGCACCTGTTCGCGATACTTGCACATCTGGCAGTTCATCACCGCCGCGCCCTCGAGGATCTCCTTGACGCGATCCTGGAAGGCATCGAGCACCAGCGGGTGGTCGTTGAGATAGCTCGCCTTGACGAACTGGATCTCCGGGAAACGTGCCGCGACCTCGTCGGTATAGCTGTAGATGCGCTTCACCAGGACGCCTGTGAACAGGAAATATGGGAAGACGACGATGCGCTTGTAGCCAAGCTTGGCGGCATGGGTCAGGCCCGGCTCGACCAGCGGGAAGGTCACGCCGGAATAACAGGTTTCACCCCAGCCGAAGCCCATGCCTTCCCAGAGCATACGCATGACTTTTGTGGCGTTGGAATTGGCGTCCGGATCGGACGAGCCACGACCAACGACCATCAGCAGCGTCTCGTGCTTTTCAACAAAGCCGAGCGTTTCGTTGGCCTCGTCGACGGCCGCCTGAATGCGGTCACCGGCGGCTCGGATCATCTTCAGATCGATGCCGAGTTCGCGGCCGTAATTGATCACCATGCCCGGGTTCTGGGCCTGGTAGGTGTTGAGCACTGAGGGGATGTCGTTCTTCGCGTGGCCGGCGGCAAAGAGCATGCCCGGTACTGCCAGAACGCGGGTCACACCCTGGTCACGCAGGCTGTCGAGGCCGGCTGCGATCACCGGATTGCAGAATTCGAGATAGCCGTATTCGACCGGCATGTCCGGGTTGCGGGCGCGCAGCGCTTCCGCGATCACGGCGAATTCCTTCGCCGCGTTCTGATTGCGGCTGCCGTGGCCGCAGACCATGATTCCGAGTTTTTCTGCCATGAGATAAAGGCCTCCCTGCTTCGTTTTATCTGCCTGTACGAAGCGCCGAACCAATCGCCCGTTCAGGCGTGGTCCATGGCCTTTGGGACAGCTCCGGAATTGGCTCCCTGATTGGGTCAGCCGCACCGGACTATTTCCAGCCTGTCGAACAGGCGCCGTCGCACATTACCTTGAGCTTTAGCGAAGCGTCACCCGACCGTCAAACCGGTTTGCGGCGCTTTGTGTGACGGAAACGCCAGTCCACAGAATGTCCCCTCTGCGACCCGACCGACATGCAGCACGGTTGCGCGCGCTCGGGCTTTGGTTCACAAGGACGACACCTTCCCTGCCCGCCTCCCAAACCCTTGAGTCTCGCCGTGGTCGATCTCGCTTTCCAAGCCTTGCTGCTGCTGTTCATTGCCGCCTTCATCGCCGGTTTCATCGATTCGATTGCCGGTGGCGGCGGGCTGATCACCATTCCCGCCATGCTGATTGCCGGCATCCCACCACTCGAAACGCTCGGCACCAACAAACTGCAGTCGATGTTCGGCGCGGGGTCTGCCACCATCGCCTATGCCCGCAAGGGCCATGTCGACCTGAAGAAGCAGTTGCCGATGGCCGCAATGGCCGTAATCGGCGGCGCGCTCGGCGCCTTGGTCGCAAGCTTTGTCCCCGGCGACGTGCTGCGGGCCTTCATGCCCTTTCTGCTGGTCGCAATCGCGCTATATTTCGCGCTGAAGCCGAACCTCTCAGACATCGACAGCCACCAGCGCCTGACACCCTTTGCCTTCGGCCTCACCTTCGTGCCGATGATCGGCTTCTATGACGGCGTCTTCGGCCCCGGCACCGGCTCCTTCTTCATGCTCGCCTTCGTCTCACTCGGCGGCTTCGGCATGCTGAAGGCCACGGCGCATACCAAGCTCTTGAACTTCGGCTCGAATGTCGGCGCCTTCCTCGTCTTCGTCGCCGGCGGCGTCGTGCTCTGGAAGATCGGCTTTCTGATGGGCATCGGCCAGTTCCTCGGCGCCCAAACCGGATCGCGGCTTGCGATGAAGAACGGCGCTCGCCTGATCAAGCCGCTGCTGGTCATCACCTGCGTGGCGCTTGCGATTCGCCTGCTTGCCGACCCGACCAACCCGATCCGTGTGTGGATGGGGGTGTGATACACCCCGACTTTGCGCACAACCCTCCTAGGCGCTATGTTATCGGCTCTCAGAATAGGTAGAGCGAAACGCCATGGCGAAAACGGCCCTTGATCTCGGAGACCATTGGGAACGCTTCATTGACGACCAGGTCAAAAGCGGTCGCTATGCGTCTGCCGATGACGTCGTGCGAGACGCCTTAAAAGGCCTACAGGATCAGGATCGCAAGCTTGCAGACGTGCTGCAGCATATCGACGAGGGGCGGCAGCAGGCGGAAAATGGACAATTCACAGACGACGACTTTCTTGACCGTCTCATCGAAGCGGAAGTCGAGGATAGCAACCGTTGAGTGGCCGCTATCGCCTTACTCTGAAGGCTGCAGACGACCTTAAGGCGATCAATGACTACACCGCACGGATATGGGGCAATGAGCAACGCCGCAAGTATCTTGGCGAGATGAGGCAGCGTTTCCGGTGGCTTGCCGATCACCCTCGCCTTGGCCGCGAAAGGCCGGAACTACGAGAAAACTGCTATTCCTATCCCCAAGGCGAACACATGATCTTTTACGCGATACGTTCGGCCGACATCGAAATCCTGGCGGTGATCCACAACAGGTCGCTTCCGGATTTCCTGAAGCGCTGAAAGCCTAGGACTAGAGCGAGACCGAAGCGGTCTAGAACTCCACCCCGATCTGCGCCTTGATGCCGGAGCGGAACGGATGCTTCACCAGCTCCATCTCGGTCACGAGGTCAGCAAGCTCGATCAGTTCGTCCTTGGCGTTGCGGCCGGTCAGCACGACATGGGTCATCGGGGGCTTCTCGGTCGCGAGGAATTCCAGGACTTCGGCCAGATCGATGTAGTCATAGCGGATCGCGATGTTGACCTCATCGAGCAGCACCATGGAATTTGAGGGATCGCGGATCAGGTCCTTCGCTTTCTCCCAGGCGGCTTTCGCCATGGCGATATCGCGGGCCTTGTCCTGGGTCTCCCAGGTAAAGCCCTCGCCCATGGTGTGAAATTCGCAGAGATCCGAGAAATGCTTGAGGATCAGGTCGCGCTCGCCGGTGGACATCGCGCCCTTTATGAACTGAACCACGGCGCAATTCTTGCCATGGGCGATGTGGCGGAAGATCATGCCGAAGGCGGCGGACGACTTGCCCTTGCCCTTGCCGGTATGGACGATGATCAGACCTTTCTCGCCTGTTTTCGTCGCCATGATCTTGTCGCGGGCAGCCTTCTTCTTGGCCATCTTCTCAGCGTGACGGGCGAGATCGGCTTCCGGATTGCTCGTCGTTTCCTCGGTCATGTCGTACTCCCAGATGCTCTTGTTTCAGGCTGCGAACCAGCCGCACAGTCAAACGCCGATGTGGCAATCGTTCCCTGGACCGGCGGTCACGAGACGCCGCCTTCGCTTTTCGGCAGGTCGTCAACAACCTGCAGCCAGTCCACCCGTTCGTCCCAATGCCAGTGCTCGCGAATGGGGATGGACAGTCCTTCATCGAGGCTTGCGACGTAAAAGTCGATGTCGTCAGGTCGGCGATCGGTCTCGAAGGACATCGGCGATCCGCAATTTCCGCAAAAGCCGCGTCGCACACCCGGCGAAGAGGCATAGAAGCGCAAGCTTTCGCCCTCCAGCGTGGCGCTGTCGCGTGCCACGGTCATGAATGTGGTGATCGGTGACGAGGCCGCGCGCCGGCAGCTTTCGCAGTGGCAGTGCCCGGAACTTCGGACGGGACCGGGCGTGCGAAAGCGCACCCCGCCGCAGAGGCAATGGCCGCTCAAGGCCATCGGTTTTCCGACCTCAACCTCAGACATGCTCTCCTCCCTCTGCCATCTCGACAAGGGTGAACTTGGCCGAATTGCTCTTCGGCGTCCACAAGCCCCGGTCAATGGCCTCGATCAGGCGCTCGGCGAGTTCCTTTTGCGCCGAGGCATTCTTCTCGGCCATGAAGTCGCGCACGCGCTCATCGAGAATGAAGGCCTGATAAACCGCCTCGAAATGGTGATCGCGGACCGCGCCCGTCGTCGCGGCGAAGGCGAACATGTAATCCACGGTCGCGGTGATCTCGAAGGCGCCCTTGTAGCCGTGGCGCATGACGCCTTCGATCCATTTCGGGTTGACCACGCGGGCACGCACCACGCGACCGATCTCCTCCTCGAGACTACGGATCACAGGCTTTTCCGGCCGCGAATGATCGTTGTGATAGACCTTAGGCCGCGCACCCGCGACATGTTCGACCGCCGCCGTCATGCCGCCCTCGAACTGGTAGTAGTCGTCGCTGTCGAGCAAGTCGTGCTCACGATTGTCCTGGTTCTGCACCACGGCCTGGACCGAGCGCAGTCGCTCCTCGAACAGACCACGTTCCGCCTTGCCTTCCTCACCCGCGCCATAGGCATAACCGCCCCAGACGAGATAACTCTCGGCGAGATCGGCGCGCTCGCTCCAGCCTTTTTCGTCGATCAGCGCCTGCAGGCCAGCCCCATAGGCGCCGGGCTTGGAGCCGAAGACGCGGTAGCCCGCGCGGCGGGCGGCCTGTTTCTCGTCCAGTCCTTCGCCTCTCAGCTTTTCGGTTTCGGCCCGCACACGGGCCGCAATCGGATTGTCCCCCTCATCTTCTTCAAGGGCGGACACGGCGCGCACCGCCTTGTCGAAGAGCGCGATCTGTTCGGGAAAAGCATCGCGGAAGAATCCGGAGATGCGCAGCGTCACGTCAACGCGCGGGCGGCCGAGGACCGCCATCGGGATCACCTCGAAGCCGGTGACCCGGCGCGAGGCCATGTCCCAGAGCGGCTTGACGCCGATCAGCGCCAGGGCCTGCGCGATATCATCGCCGCCGGTGCGCATGTTCGACGTGCCCCAGGCGGTGATGCCGAAGGAAACGGGCCATTCGCCGTGATCCTGCACATAACGCTGGATCAACAGCTCGGCGGATTTCTTGCCGAGTTCGTAAGCCGCCGGTGTTGGTACCGCGCGGCTATCGACGGAGTAGAAGTTTCGTCCCGTCGGCAACACGTCCGGCCGCCCGCGCGTCGGGGCGCCCGAGGGACCTGGAGGCACGAATTGGCCGGAGAGCCCCTTGAGAAGGCCGTCGATTTCGGCAGCACCGGATTTGACGACGGCGGGTTTCAGACGGGTTTCGATCTCGGCGAGAACGGCTTTGGTTCGCCTCCAATCCTCCGGGCATTGGACATCCCCGGAGACGAGCTTGGCAGCGAGGAGTTCGATGCGCTCGACAGCATCGCCATGGGTGCGCCAGGGAGCGTCGGTGAGATCGGCAAGAATTGCAGGTTTCGCGCCTGCCCAGAGAGCGGACATAACGCAGTCGAGGGGATCGAAGGGGAGCCCCTCATCCGCCCTTCGGGCACCTTCTCCTTGGCCGCGGGGAGAAGGGGGCACGCCGCCGGCCGCTTCGTCCTTCTCCCCGTTCAACGGGGAGAAGGTGGCCGGCAGGCCGGATGAGGGGCCATAGCCCAAGACATCCCCCGCGATCGCCCGCTGCAGGCTGGCATCTCCACCCTCGCCCTGGCCGCGCGGCACACGCGCCAGCGCGACGACAAGATCCGTCAGCAACCGACCTTCCGGCGCCTTCCCGAATATGTGCAGGCCATCACGGATCTGCATTTCCTTGAGATCGCAGAGATAGGCGTCGAGCTTTTCCAGCGCCTGATCTTCCGCCTCGCCCTTGACGATGCCGGCGTCCTGATCGAGGCCGATGTCTTCGATCAGCTCCATGATCTGCTTCTTCAGCAGCACCAGCCGGCGCGGATCGCCGCCGGAGGCTTCGTAATATTCGTCGACCAGGGCCTCCAGGTCCTTCAGGGGGCCATAGCTTTCGGCCCGGGTCAAAGGCGGCGTCAGGTGGTCGATGATGACGGCGGAGCTGCGGCGCTTGGCCTGGGTGCCCTCGCCGGGATCGTTGACGATGAAGGGATAGAGATGCGGCAGCGGTCCGAACACCGCCTCCGGGAAACAGGTCTCCGACAGCGCCAGCGCCTTGCCCGGCAGCCATTCAAGGTTGCCGTGTTTGCCCATGTGGATGATGGCCTGCGCGCCGAATTCCTTTCTCAGAAAAGCGTACAAGGCGAGATAGCCATGCGGCGGCACGAGGTCCGGAGAATGATAGGTCTCCTTGGGGTCGATGTTGTAGCCACGGGCTGGCTGGATGCCGATCATGAGCTTGCCGAAGCGCATCAGCGGTAGCGCAAAGGCGTCGTCGAGATAGAAAGGATCGGTCTCCGGAGCACCCCAGCGCGCGGTGACGCGCTCCTGAACCTCTTTGGGAAGATCAGCGAAGAACGTTCTGTAATCGCTGAGGTAAATCCGCTCGCGGATGATTCGACCATCATGAGCCGCATTGGTCGGTCCGGCCATCAGCGCCTGCATCAACGCGTCGCCGTCGGCAACCATATCCGCGAGGTCATAACCGGCGTCGCGCATCGCGCGCATAACTTCGACCGTGCCGGTCGGTGTGTCCAGTCCGACTCCGTTGCCGAGGCGCCCGTCGCGGTTCGGGTAATTGGCCATGACAAGCGCCACGCGGCGGTCAGCGGGTTCGGTTGCGCGGAGCTTCGCCCAGTTGGCGGCGAGTTCGGCGACGAAGCGCACGCGGCCGGCATCCGGCTCGTGGCTGACCAGATTGGCCTCGACCCGCTCGTCAAAGCGCGCTTTCGATTTGAAGGAGACGGCGCGCGTCAGAACCCGGCCATCGACCTCCGGCAGGGCGACGCCCATCGCGAGATCGCGGGCGCTGAGGCCCTGGCTCGAACTCTCCCAAGTCGCGCGCGGCGAAGAGGAGAAGATCGCCTGCAGCACCACGGCGCCGGCCTCGTCGAGCACGGTCGACGGCGCTTCCGCCCCCGGTGTCGAGACGGCGAAACCGGTCGTGTTGATGACCACCGAGGGCGGGAAGCGGTTGAAGATGGCGCGCAGCGTGTCGACCGAGACCTGATCCTTGAGGCTCGACACGAAGACCGGCAGGGGGATCAGTCCCTCAGCCTTCAAGGCCTCGACCATGGCCTCGACGGGTGCCGTTTCGCCGCTCTGGACGAGGGCGCGGTAGAAGCAGAGGGGGGTGATGGCGTGAAGCCCCTCCCCCTTGTGGGGAGGGGTTGGGGAGAGGCTTTCCCCCTCTGGCCTGCCGGCCATCTCCCCCACAAGGGGGGAGAGACCGCGTGGTATCGTTTGCCCCTCATCCGCCCTTCTGGCAAACGCTAGCTTCTCCCATTCCTCGACCCCGATCACGCCCCTGCCCGGCCACCAGATGCCGGCTTTCAGCAATGGACGCGCCGGGTCCGGACGTTCGTCCCCGCGCAGCATCGCCTCGGCATAGGCGACGAAGGCCTCGGCATTCCCGGCGCCGCCTTCGGTCAGATAGGTCCAGAGCGCTTGGCGGTCGTCGTCCGCGCAGGCCTGAAATGGAGAAAGCCCATCATCCGGCTTGTCGTCGCCGGGTAGCACGACGATGGCCGCGCCGCTGCGGCGGGCTGAGGCATGCAGTGCCTCCAGCGCATAGTGGAAGTAGCTCGCCCCGCCCAGCGCCCTGACCACGATCAGCCGCGCATGACGCGCTGTCCGCTCGATATAGGTATCGACCGACATCGGGTGCTTCAGCGTCATCAGGCTGGCCAGCCGCCAGCGCAGCGCTTGCTTGCCCCTCGCCTCAACGGCTGCGGCGATTGCCGCAAGCTCCGTGTCCGCCGCCGAGAGAAACAGCACGTCCCCCGGCGTCTGGCCAAGATCGATCGCTTCGTCGCCGTCGCTGATCGATCCCTTCTGGGCGAGGAGCAGATGCATGGATCAGCCAGCCGCCGCCTGGACGTCCTCGATCACGGTGCCGAAATCCCATTCATGCAGGCCGATCACGACAAGCCGCGTTTCGCGCTTCTCGCCCGATGTCCAGGGACGGTCGAAATAGGTGTCGATGCGGGTGCCGACGGCCTGGATGACGAGGCGCATCGGCTTGCCCGGCACGTCGATGAAACCCTTCAGGCGCAGGATGTCATGCTTTTCGATGACCGGCTTCAGGCGATCGATGAAGTCTGCCGGGTCCTTGATCGCGCCGAGCTTCAAAACAAAGCTTTCGAACTCGTCGTGATCGTGATGGTGGTCGTGGTCCTCGCCCGAGGCATGCAGCGCCTCGTGCTCCAGCTCGTGATGCGACTTGCGGTTTTCGATGTCGTCTTCGGTGCCAGCACCTATGCCGAGCAGGACGAGCGAAGGCACTTCGCCGTTCTTAGCTTCGATCATCGAGGGCTTGCGGTTGGTGCGGCCGGTCACTTCCGCGCGCACGGCGGCGATGCCTTCTGCGTCAAGCAGGTCGGTCTTGTTCAAGACGATGAGGTCGGCGCAGGTCAGCTGATCCTCGAACAATTCCTCGATCGGGCTCTCATGGTCCAGATTGTCGTCTTCGGCGCGCTGGGCAGCGACCGCGTCGTGGTCGTCGGCGAAGCGACCGGCGGCGACGGCTGCGCTATCGACAACAGTGACCACACCATCGACGGTCACGCGGGTGCGGATGTCAGGCCAGTTGAAGGCGGCGACCAGCGGCTGCGGCAAGGCGAGACCCGAGGTTTCGATGACGATGTGGTCAGGCTTCACGTCGCGGTCGAGCAGCTTCTGCATGGTCGGGACGAAATCGTCGGCCACTGTGCAGCAGATGCAGCCATTGGTGAGCTCGATGATGTCGTCCTCGGTGCAGTTTTCGGCACCGCAACCCTTCAGCACGTCGCCATCGACGCCGAGATCGCCGAATTCGTTGATGATCAGCGCGATCTTCTTGCCGCCGGCATTGGTTAGCATGTTGCGGATGATGGTGGTCTTGCCCGCACCGAGGAAGCCGGTGATGACGGTGGCGGGGATCTTTTGCTGCAACATGGTTCAACCCTTCATTTTCAGCGGCAATCCGGCCGCAACGAAATAGACGACTGCCGCTTCGGCGGCGATGGCTTGGTGGAGACGGCCGGCATGGTCGCGGAAGGCGCGGGCCATCTTGTTCTCGGGCACGATGCCGAGGCCGACCTCATTGGAAACGAAGATGACGGTGGCCTGGAGTTCCCCCAGACTAGCGGCGAGTGCGGCGCCGTCGGCGTCGACGGCACGGCCCTCTTCCATCATCAGATTGGTGACCCAAAGCGTCAGGCAGTCGACGAGGATGACGCGGCCGGGCTGGTCCAGCGCCTTCAGCGCGCCGGCGAGATCGAGCGGCTCCTCATGGGTCGTCCAGCCGTCATTGGCTCGGTCGGCCTTGTGGGTTTCGATGCGGACCCGCATCTCGTCGTCCCAAGCGCGGCCCGTCGCCAGGTAAAACCTGTCGAGGCCAGTGTCGCGCGCCAATCCCTCGGCAAAGCGCGACTTGCCCGAGCGAGCACCACCGAGAACCAGGATGGATCGGGAATGGGAAGCGGTCATGGCGCGCCATAACCCCAGACCGCACGCAGGTGACCTGCAGCGCCTGTTTCAAACACGCGCGAACAACATTTGGATGCACGATCCGCGAAGACGGATCGGCACCGTCGGGTCGACAAGGACCCGCGGATGCAAGACGTCGCCACGACAACCTCCGTGCTGGCAACGGGGAAACCTCCCCAGTGTGGGCACCATGCCCGTGGATGGCAGGTCTCCTGGCTCGCAGGTCGTGATCCTTGAAAGGACCGTCGGGTTCTCCTCGCCTTCCCAGAGTTGACGGCAACACGAAAGAGCGGACGATTCGTAGAGAAAGAGGCGTCCAGCCCCGGCTGATCGTGTTGCCACCCCAGTGGCTTTTCCGTCCTGCCATTTGTAAGAGGCCGGTCGCACCCTGCGACCCGTCACCACCTGAAACGGCCGAGCGGATGGAGAACCCTCGCTGCAATACAGTCGCGGGGTCGGCTGCGTTCCGCGCGCCCGGTTGGGGTCCACGCCTTCGCATTCCCTTTTGCTCTCCGCACAACATCTCTGCCGTCCGGAAACCATCCACAATGAGGATTAGGCCGAGGTCAGGCCCGAGTCAATCACGGCTGCGGCGCGTGGATGCGTCATTGCTCCTGGACCCTGGTCAGGGTGCTGCCGCGCAGTTTGCGGTGACGGCCGGATCGCAGTCCGGTCGCAGGCGGATCTTGCCGACGGCGCCCTGCTCCACGGGCGTGCCCTTTGCGATATCGGCCGCGCGGCGTGCAGGTTGGGCGGGAGCAGCCGCGCGCACCGGCGGGGCCGCCATCTCCGCCGGCTCTGGCGCTGCAGGATTGACTGGCGTCGTGACCACAACCGGCGGCGGCGCAACAACAGTCGGCTCCACGACTGTAGCCTGAGCCTTCACGGGCGCGGCGGACGGCGCGATCACCGGTGCCGGATCGGTCTTCAGTCGGGTTGAGATTGAGCGAGGCGCAACGGCTTTCCGGATCCGGGGCGTGGTCAGCGAGAAGGCGAAGCGGATACGGGCGGCGATTTCTTCTGCCAGGGCCTGACGGGCCCAGCGCGGATCATTGGTCGGGCTGTTGACGGTGAAGACACCCTGCGCCACCGGTTCTCCGGTCTCGACGGAGGTCGCGGTGACGGTGAACCTCGCCTGGGCGAGACTCCGCCGCGCGCCCTCGCCGTAGCCCAACCGATCGATCTTCACCAGCAGGACCACGCGTTCGGCCCCTTGCGGCGCGCGTGTCGCGGCGATTGCCGCCGAGACCCGTCGGTCGACGCTTTCGATGAGGTCGAGCGGTACCTTCAGGTCGGCCATCACCGTGACGTTGCGGACGTAGTAGACCAGGGGCCGATCGATGCTGCGCCCATAGATGAGCGAGCAGGATGCCAGCAGCAGGACAAGGCCGATGGCGGCGGCAATGCGGAAACTGCGAGCTGACATGGTGACCCCGGGCTGATGATTCTGGACCAGCCTGAGAATTCGCCATTTATGGTTAGTGGAGGGTTAATCCGCGCTCTGGAGCGCGGAGAAGAGTGACGCCGCAGAGGCGAATTCGCCGTAGCGCGCCTCACGACGCGCCTCTGCCTCGGCATCGGAGCCCCAGTGCTCGATCGTCCAGTCCTCATCGAGATGCGCCAGCGACCAGACTTCGTCGAGATCGAAGGCACCTTCGGCAAAGGCGAGCGCCAACACGGCCGACCCCGTCAGCGTGGTCACGACATTGAGGCACGAGATCTGGAATGGGTCGCGGTAGCGCTGCAGGGCTGCGGCATAGGCCGCGACAGCTTCCTTCGGCTGCTCCTGATGCATCACGCCTTCGACCAGAATGAAGCGCGCGCCATGGGCGGTGGCGGCCCAGGTCAAGACGGCATCCCAGCGCGCCGACTGCCGGTCGATCAGCTCTCGCGGGCCGTCGGCGCGGTAGCAGAGCAGGTCGGTGCCTGCGAAACGGACGATCTCGTCGAAGACCTCGTCGAGACTGTTTGCCACGGCATCGATCGCCGTGTTGGCGAGCTTCGTGATCGGCATGGTGGCGGGATCGATGAACTCGCCCTGCCCGGCCCATTCCGCCACCACGAGCTCGGCTGCCTCGCGCGTCGGCAGCGTCAGCAGGTTCTTGGCAGGCGTCTTCACAGGCTTGCCGTCAAGCGTGATCGAATAGCCATCATCGCGCGCCTCGACGCCGACCGCCTCGTAGAACCGCTTCGGCAGCGGACGCTTCATCTGGATCTGCGCACGGCGCACCGGATCCTCATGGCTCGGTTCCGGAATGAAGGTCCCGAAAATGTCCTGGCTGAGTTCGTCGCGCATCATGAGCTCCTAGTGAATATAGGCCAGAAGGTCCGCCGGACGTTCGACCACGGCATCGGCGCCTGCCTTCCAGAGATCGTCCGCCTTGGCGTAGCCCCAGGACACGCCGATCGCGGTTGCACTGGCGGCCTTGGCCATCTGCATGTCATAGATTGCATCACCGATGACGATGGTCTCACGGGGCGCGATGCCGGCCTCGTCACAGCATTCCGTCACCATGGCCGGATGCGGCTTGGAGGGGCAATCGTCGGCCGTCCGGCAGAACAGAAAATGGGGTTTCAGGCCATGGGCTTCAAGGATGATGTCCAGCCCGCGGCGTGACTTGCCGGTGACGGCGCCAAGCCAGACATCCTCGCGGGCAATCAGCGCGTCGAGAACCTCGCGGATGCCATCGAACATGGTCTCGGCAAAGCCGGAGGTCCGGCGGATATCCGAAAAAATCGTCTTGTAATGCGCGGCCATGGCCACCGCCTCGTCATCGGCATGCGGCTTGCCGTCCATGCGGGCGATCGCGATGTCGAGGGTCAACCCGATGATCGACTTCGTGGTTTCGATCTTCGGCTCAGGCTTTCCAAAGGCCGGGAAAGTGTGGCGCATGACCTCGTGGATCAGGCCGACGCTGTCGACCAGCGTGCCGTCGCAGTCAAAGAGAACCAGCTTCATTCGCCGTCCCTGTCACCATCCGCCTGGTCAAAGCCCAGCAGGTTCCAGCTCTGGACCATGTGCGGCGACAGCGGTGCGGTCACCTTGAGGCGTCCGCCGTTCGGATGCGGCAGGTCGATATGGCGGGCATGCAGATGCAGCCGCTTCTGGATGCCGCCAGGGAAATCCCAGTTGTGGTCATCGATGAAGTATTTGGGGTCGCCGATGATCGGGTGCCCGATGTGGAGCGCATGGACGCGCAGCTGGTGGGTCCGGCCCGTATAGGGCTCCATCTCCAGCCAGGCGAGGTTCTGGGCTGCCGTATCAATGACGCGGTAGTAGGACACGGCATGGTCCGCCCCCTCCTCGCCATGCTTGCAGACGCGCATGCGGTCGCCTTCGTCGGTCTGGTCCTTGGTGAGCCAGGTCGAGATCTTGTCCTCATGCTTGCGCGGAACGCCCTTCACCAGAGACCAGTAGATCTTCTTGGTGTCGCGCTCGCGGAAGGCCGCCGTCAGCTTCTGGGCGGCGCCGCGCGTGCGGGCCACGACGAGCACGCCGGAGGTGTCGCGGTCGAGACGGTGCACGAGACGGGGCTTTTCGCCCTTCCGGCTGGTCCAGGCTTCCAGCATCTTGTCGATATGGCGCGTGAGGCCTGAGCCACCCTGCACGGCAAGGCCGGCGGGCTTGTTCAAGACAAAGACCTTCTCGTCTTCATGCAGGAGCATGCGCGACAGGAGCTCGTGGTCGTCGCCGTGCTTCAGATCGTGGCTCGCGATAGGGCCGGTCTTCTTCGCGTCGACATCCATGGGCGGAATGCGCACCACCTGGCCCGGCTGGACGCGGGCGTCGGTCTTCACGCGACCGCCGTCAACGCGCACCTGGCCGGAGCGCAGGAGCTTCTGCAGCGCGCCGAAGCCGAGACCCGGATAGTGGATCTTGAACCAGCGGTCGAGCCGCATGCCGGCCTCGTCGGCTTCCACGGTGATATGTTCGATGCCTGCCATGAGGATACTTTCTGCTCGGGTTCTCCACCCACTTGTCCCGTGCCTTTAGTAGATTTCGGCCCGAAAGGGAAAGCGGAAATGCGGAGAAGCGCGTCAGAAGAGGCTGCGGCCGAGGGCGAGACCGCCGAATGCCGCCCCGAGGGACAGGACGAGGCTTGCGCCGACATAGACGAAGGCGGAAAGGGCAGCCCCCCGTTCGACGAGAGCAAGCGTGTCCAGCGAGAACGAGGAGAAGGTGGTGAAACCGCCGAGGAAACCCACCACCAGCAACAGCCGCATCTCGACGGGCGCGGACACCTTGCGTGCCACGAGCTCGGCCAACAACCCGATCGCAAACGAGCCGACAATGTTGACCGTGATCGTGCCCCAGGGGAACGTGGGGCCTAGAAGCCGTGTCATGGCAAGGCCGGTCAGGTAGCGGGCGACGGAGCCGGTCGCGCCACCGATGGCCACCAGAAGAATGTGAAACATGACGGCCTCCGGCTCGAACGCATTGGGTCGTCCCGTTCAAACCGCTGAAGGCGGCTGCGTCAAGCCTTGGCCTCGTCCAGAAAGGCCTGCACGAAAGCAGAGAGCGCCTGCCAGTCGGTGAATTCGTGGTCGCGGCTCACATCCGTCGGTGCGTTCTCGTATTCCGCCATGCGACGAATGATCCAGCGCTTGAAGAAGTCATATTCGGTGTAACGCAGCGCTCCGGCGGCATGATGGACGAGGCCAGGCCGCCAGCCGCTCTCGGCGAGCAATGCGTCAGGATACTGCCTTGCTTCCTCCTGCTCTTCCTCAAACTCGCTGCGAATGAGCAAGGACACAGAGACGAAGGCGGATGGCACGCTGTTCAGCCAGGATACCTCCTGTCCAACAAAGGACGCGAAGGCTGCGGGATAGCGTGCTGCATGAACCGGTGCGCAGAGGATCGCAGCTTCGGGATGGGCGACGGCATATTCGCCGCCGGAGGTGACGTCGAGCAGCAATGCCCGGTGTCCGGCCTTCTCGATTGCGGCGGCGACCGCGTCCGCGATCTTGCGTGTCTGTCCCTCAACCGTGGCATAGCCAACCAGAATGATCATGTCCGCACTCCCTTTCCTGATGCCAGGGACAGGATGCCGGCCAGGCGAAAGGGACGCCTTGATCTGGCGCAAAAGCGGGCGATGTCAGGCAGATGACAAACCCGAAGGTTTTTATTCAAATCCGCTCATTCGACTTAAAGATGCATAGATAACCGTAGTTTATGCTAATGTCGTTATGTAATATCTGGAAAACGCTCATGACACAGGTTGTCACAGTCTCTGCCCATACCGCCGCCTATGCGATGGAACCGGTCAAGCCGCCGCAGCGCGTCTCTCGAGCCACCTATGTGGAAGAGCACACGCGTGTGCTGGCACAACAGGCGGCGCAGAGCGAAGACCTGCGTTTGCGAGCGCTGGTCAATGTCGTGCAGCCGCCGGCCCTGGCGCTCTACTTCCTGACCTCGACGCAGCAACAGTTCGAGCAGGCCACGCTGAAGGAAACGATCGAGGCCTACAAGAACTCGGTCGCCTGAACACTCGGCATCAAAGCAGGCATTGAAAAACCGCGACCGGTGACGGCCGCGGTTTCGTGTTTTTCCGGGAATGGCGCTCGGCCTCAGTTGCCGCGGGCCGAACCGACCGGAAGCGCAACATCGACGGCACCGGCCTTCTCGAAGGTCAGCGTGACATTGACGGTCTCGCCTTCCTTGAAGGGCTCCGACACCTTGAAGAACATCAGGTGCAGACCGCCGGGCTTCAGCTCGACCGTCTCGCCGGCCGGGATCGCGATGCCATCAGTCAGCTGACGCATCTTCATCACGTCGCCTTCCATTGCCATCTCGTGCAGCTGCACTTCACCGGCCTTGTCGGACGTTGCGGACACGAGCTTGTCGTCTTCACCGCCCTTGTTGGTGATGGTGATGAAACCGCCACCGACAGGCTGGCCGGGCAGCATCGCCTTAGTAAAGCCGGCCGTCAGCTCCAGTTCGCCCGCCGAGACAGTCTCGAAGCCGCCCGGATTGTTGGCCGCCATGTGATCGCCGTGGCCGGCATGATCACCATGAGCACCATGCGCGCCGTGACTGTCGGCAGCGGCCTGATCGGCGGGAGCACCGTGACCGGCATGGGCGCCGTGGGCACCATGGCCAGCATGGGCATCGCCCGCGGCGGCAACGAGCTTGAGGACCGGTGCGGGACCATCGAGATCATGGGGATCCTGGCCAGGGGCCGCGATCTGATCCCAGGCGACCTTGCCGTCCGCGCCGCAGAGCTGCACGGTCGGGAAGGCAAGACCGACCGCCGGATCCCCGGCTGCGATTTTCCCGTAGACGGTGAAGGTGTCGTAGAAATTGTCCGGCAGTTCGCCGTTCTTGAAGCGGATCTCGACGGGACCCGATTTCACGGCCTTGCCGTGGTTGTCGTAGCTGTTCTGATAGTCGCCTTCGATGATTTCGATTTCCCAGCCGGCCTTCGGCATCGGCTTGGCGGAGATGAAGCCTTCCGGCAGCTTGATCTGGACCTCATTGGTCGCCTTGCCGTCACAGCCATGGGGGATCTGCAGGGTGGCGGCGACATAGGAGCCGACGGTCGCCGGCTGGTTGGCAAAGGTCGCATGGGCCAACACGGCCGTGGTCGAAGCGAGCGTGGCGACGGCGGTCGCGAGAATAAGTCTGCTCGTCATGGGTGTCTCTCCTGGCCGCGGTCCCTTTTGGCCGTCGGCATCTAGCGGTCTGATCGGATGTTGAATGGAATCAGACGGAGAGCGGCGGACCGCGCAGACGCGGACGATCGAGGAGATGGTCGGAACGGATGGCCGTTTCGACGGGTGCGACTTCGCCAAGGCTCGCAAACTGGCTGAGAAGCCAGGACTGCGCCGAGGGTTCCGGCAGGAGGATCGCGCCCGCAAGACGGCAGGCCTCGCAATCGGCCATGGGCTTGATGCGCTTTTGCCCCTGATCGGCGACGCAGAGTTCGGCGAATGTGCCGTCAGGCAGAACATAGGCGGACGACTGGACGTCATTGGCAATCGCTGCCGGGGTCCGGTGCGCAAAACCGACGGACAGGAAGACCATGGCGCACAGGATGCGCAGGATCATCGTCGCTGTCTTGGGTTTCGGCTTCATCATTTCCCCCGTTCACCCGCTCCTTTATCGCGATGGCCCGATCAAGCCAAGTGGCGAGATGCCGCGGCGGGCGGCCAATTACCGAGATCCTTGCGATGCCGCAAACACGACGCTCCAGCGACAATTATTTGTTCGGGAGCGACGCTGCCTCTTGCCAAGGCGCCGCCGTGCCAGATAATGCGTTTCATGACCTTGTTGGGAGAAGCCGGTTCAATCCGGTGCCGAAGGAGCAACCGCCCCGGAAACTCTCAGGCAAAAGGACCACAAGGCGTCGACTGCACTCTGGAGAGAGGCCCGTTTCCAAAGCGGACCAAGCCGAAGGGATAACAATCTCAGGCACAAGGACAGAGGGGGCTCATGAACCGGCACAACCGTGCCCAGACTTGAGCAAGCGCGCGAGCGCGAAACCCGGAGGCGACGTCTTGGACGAACAGACCCAACTGAAACGCACCCCCCTTTACAATTTCCACGTGTCGCTTGGCGCCAAGATGGTGCCCTTTGCCGGTTACGACATGCCGGTGCAGTATCCGGCCGGCGTGTTGAAGGAACACCTGCACACCCGTTCTGCCGCCGGCCTCTTCGACGTCTCCCACATGGGCCAGGTCGAACTTGTCGCCACTTCCGGCTCTTATGATGACGCCGCCAAGGCCCTGGAATCACTCGTCCCCGTGGATATTCTCGGCCTGAAAGACGGTCGCCAGCGCTATGGCTTCTTCACCGACGACAATGGCGGCATCCTCGACGATCTGATGATCTCGCGGCTTGGCGAACGGTTGCTGGTCGTCGTCAATGCCGGCTGCAAGGACACCGATATCGCCCACATGCGGGCAAAGCTTCCCGCCGGCGTCGAGGTTCTCGTGCATGACGATCGCGCGCTGCTCGCCCTGCAGGGGCCGAAGGCGGAAGCGGTTCTTGCGACACTCAACTCCGATGTCACAGGCATGAAGTTCATGGATGTGCGTGAGCTTGCCCTCGGCGACATCCCAGCCCTCGTGTCTCGCACGGGCTATTCAGGCGAGGACGGCTATGAAATCTCGGTGCCGGCTGAGCGTGCCACCGATCTCGCCAAGGCCCTGCTCGACCAGCCCGACTGCCTGCCGATTGGGCTTGGCGCCCGCGATTCGCTGCGCCTCGAAGCCGGGCTCTGCCTCTATGGCAACGACATCAACACCAAGACATCGCCGGTCGAAGCCTCGATCGAGTGGGGCATCCAGAAGGTCCGCCGCTCAGGCGGCGCCCGCGAGGGCGGCTTTCCGGGTGCGAGCCGCATCCTCGGCGAACTCGAGAACGGCGTTTCCCGCCGCCGCGTCGGTTTGAAGCCCGAAGGCAAGGCTCCGGTGCGTGCGCCCGCCAAGCTGTTTGCCGATGCCGAGGGCAAGACCGAGATCGGTCACGTGTCCTCAGGCGGCTTCGGTCCGAGCGTCGAGAGCCCTGTTGCCATGGGTTACGTGCCGACCGCCATGGCTGAACCCGGCACCCAGGTCTTTGCGGAGGTGCGTGGCAAGTTCTTGGCCCTGACCGTCACCGCCCTTCCCTTCATTACCCCCACTTACAAACGCTAAAAAATCTCCGGAGAGAACCATGCTGAAATTCACCCCCGAACACGAATGGCTGAAGATCGAAGGCGATATCGCCACCGTCGGCATCACCACCCATGCCGCCGGCCAGCTCGGCGATCTCGTCTTCGTCGAACTGCCGGATGAAGGCACTAGCTTCAAGAAGGACGCCGTTGCCGCGACGGTTGAAAGCGTCAAGGCCGCCTCGGACGTCTACTGCCCGCTCGATGGCGAAGTGGTCGAGATCAACCAGGCGATCGTCGACGATCCGTCTCTGGTCAATTCCGATCCGGAAGGTGCCGCCTGGTTCTTCAAGCTGAAACTTGCCAATCCCGCAGACGCCGACGCTCTGCTCGATGAAGCCGCCTACAAGGAGCTGATCGCCTGATGACGACAGAATTCCAGTTCACGGACTACGACCCTTACGACTTCGCCAATCGACGCCATATCGGCCCCTCGCCCGCCGAAATGACGGATATGCTGAAGGTGATCGGCTATCACTCGCTCGACGAGCTGATCGATGCCACCGTCCCCGGCTCGATCCGCCAGAAGGTGCCGCTCACCTGGGGTGCCGCGATGACCGAGCGCGAGGCGCTCGACAAGCTGCGCGAGACGGCGAACAAGAACAAGGTCCTGACCTCGCTGATCGGCCAGGGCTATTACGGCACCATCACGCCGCCGGTCATCCAGCGCAACATCCTGGAAAACCCGGCCTGGTACACGGCCTATACGCCCTACCAGCCGGAAATCTCTCAAGGCCGTCTGGAGGCGCTTCTCAACTTCCAGACCATGGTGACGGATCTCACCGGTCTCGACGTTGCCAATGCCTCGCTCCTCGATGAGGCCACTGCCGCCGCAGAAGCCATGGCGCTCTGCCAGCGCAGCGCCAAGACCAAGGCGACCGGCTTCTTCGTCGACAAGGACTGCCATCCGCAGACCATCGCCGTCATCCAGACCCGCGCCGAGCCGCTGGGCTGGACCGTCACCGTCGGCGATCCCTTCACCGATCTCGACCCGACCGAAGTCTTCGGCGCGATTTTCCAGTATCCGGGCACGGACGGCCATGTCCGTGACTTCTCCGGCCTGATCGCCCGCCTGCACCAGACCGGCGCGCTCGCCGCCGTTGCCGCCGACATTCTCGCCCTGCTGCTGTTGAAATCACCCGGCGAAATGGGCGCTGACATCGCCATCGGCTCGACCCAGCGTTTCGGCGTGCCGGTCGGTTATGGCGGCCCGCATGCGGCTTACATGGCGGTCAAGGACGCGATCAAGCGCTCCATGCCCGGCCGTCTCGTCGGCGTCTCCGTCGACGCCCGCGGCAACCGCGCCTATCGCCTGTCGCTGCAGACCCGCGAACAGCATATCCGCCGCGAAAAGGCGACGTCGAACATCTGCACCGCGCAGGTTCTGCTCGCCGTCATGGCCTCGATGTATGCGGTCTTCCACGGCCCCCAGGGCCTGAAGGCAATTGCCCAGCAGGTGCACCGCAAGACGGTGCTGCTCGCCAAGGGCCTGGAAAAGCTTGGCTACACGATCGAGCCGGAGACCTTCTTCGACACGATCACCGTCGAGGTCGGCCATATGCAGGGCCTCGTCATGCGGGCGGCTGTCGCGGAAGGTGTGAACCTGCGCAAGGTCGGCGAGACCAAGGTCGGCATCGCCCTCGACGAGCGGACCCGCCCTGCGACACTCGAAGCCGTCTGGCGTGCCTTTGGCGGCAAGTTCCAGGTTTCGGAATTCGAAGCCGATTACCGCCTGCCCAAGGATCTCCTGCGCACCAGCGAGTATCTGACACATCCGATCTTCCACATGAACCGCGCGGAAAGCGAGATGACCCGCTATATCCGCCGGCTCTCGGACCGCGACCTCGCGCTCGACAGGGCGATGATCCCGCTCGGCTCGTGCACGATGAAGCTGAACGCCACGGCGGAAATGCTGCCGATCACCTGGCCGGAATTCTCCGACATCCATCCCTTTGCGCCTCAAGATCAGGCACTGGGCTACAAGGAGATGATCGACGATCTCTCGGAAAAGCTCTGCGCCGTCACCGGTTACGATGCGATCTCGATGCAGCCGAATTCGGGCGCACAGGGCGAGTATGCGGGGTTGCTCACGATCCGCGCCTATCACCTGTCGCGTGGCGATACACATCGCACCGTCTGCCTGATCCCGACCTCGGCCCATGGCACCAATCCGGCGTCTGCCCAGATGGTTGGAATGACCGTTGTGCCGGTCAAGTCGAAGGAGAACGGCGATGTCGACCTCGACGACTTCCGCGCCAAGGCGGAACAGCATGCAGACAATCTCTCCTGCTGCATGATCACCTATCCCTCGACGCATGGCGTGTTCGAGGAGACGGTGCGCGAGATCTGCGAGATCACCCATCAGCATGGTGGCCAGGTCTATCTCGACGGGGCCAACATGAACGCCATGGTCGGCGTTGCCCGTCCGGGTGATATCGGCTCCGACGTCTCCCACTTGAACCTGCACAAGACCTTCTGCATCCCGCATGGTGGCGGCGGTCCGGGCATGGGACCCATCGGCGTCAAGGCGCATCTGGCACCGTTCCTGCCCGGTCACGTCTCCACCGACGGCCGTCCGGGTGCCGTCTCGGCCGGCCCCTATGGCTCGCCGTCGATCCTGCCGATCAGCTGGTCCTACTGCCTGATGATGGGTGGCGAAGGCCTGACCCAGGCGACGAAGGTCGCGATCCTCAACGCCAACTACATCGCGGCACGGCTGAAGGGCGCCTATGACGTGCTTTACACGTCTGCCTCGGGTCGCGTGGCGCATGAATGCATCATCGACACCCGTCCGCTGCAGGCGTCAGCCGGCGTGACCGTCGACGATGTGGCCAAGCGTCTGATCGACTGCGGCTTCCACGCGCCGACCATGAGCTGGCCGGTGGCGGGTACGCTGATGATCGAGCCGACGGAATCGGAGACCAAGGCCGAGATCGACCGCTTCTGCGATGCGATGCTGGCGATCCGCGAGGAAGCTCGCGACATCGAGGAAGGCCGGATGGACAAGGCCAATAATCCACTGAAGAACGCACCGCATACGGTGGAAGACCTGGTCGGCCAGTGGGATCGCCCCTATAGCCGCGAACAGGCCTGCTACCCGCCGGGCGCCTTCCGCGTGGACAAGTACTGGTCGTCGGTCAACCGCGTGGACAATGTCTATGGCGACCGAAACCTCGTCTGCACCTGCCCGCCGATGGAAGCCTACGCGGAAGCCGCCGAGTAACGGCCTAAGTCTCGACACAGGAACGCCGCCCTTGAGGCGGCGTTCTTCATTTGTGGTGACATGCCGAAAAAGCCTGTGATGGAACGGAATGCAGCATTCCCCGTTCTTCTGCTGCTCAACACAGGAGAACAGATATGCGCAATACTCTTATCCTCGCCGGTGCAGCGGCCCTCATGACGCTCGCGGCGTCGGCCCATGCGCAGGAGACTGTCATCATCCAGCAGGCGCCGGTCGCCACCCAGTCGACGATTGTCGTGCCGGCCCCGGTCGAAACCTATGTCATGCAGCGCGAAGTGCGCTCCGTCCCGTATGAAGGCGATGTGCTGGTCGGCCGCGTCATCGAGGATCCGGTCGAACTCTACCCGGTCGACGGCTACGACAACTATTCCTACACCGTCGTCAACGAGCGCCGCGTGATCGTCGATCCGCAAACGCGCCAGATCATCCAGATCATCGAATGATCTATCTCGAATGAAAGTTTCAGAACCCGGTGCCCGGCGCCGGGTTCTTTGCATTCCAAGAGGTCTAGCATCGCAGCGTCCCTTACTCGTGCGGCGCGTGTCAGAATGGCTCAAAGCCTCATCCGCCGGCAACGGTCTGCAAACCGTGCGGATTCCGAATCTCCTAACCCGTAGCCGCTATGGTGGTGCTGTCGATATCCGCGAACGGCAGGTCAAGTCATGAGCCTTTCTGCAATGATGAGTGTTTCCTTGTCCGGGATGCAGGCGCTGCAGACGCGGCTTGCCGCCTCGGCAAACAATGTCGCCAACGCCATGACGCCCGCTTACGACAGACTGGAAACCAGTTTTGCCAGCACCGAGCCTAGCGGTGTCACAGCATCCGTCGCGCCATCGGGAGACGAGACCTACGCCGATACGTCCAATGTCGACCTCGCCTCGGAAATGCTGTCGGCCGCCGAGAGCGAGATCGGCTTCAAGGCGAATGCCTCGGTCTGGGAGACGGGGGCAGAGATCTGGGACGTGCTGATGAGCATCAAACGCGATTGATTCGCGATCCATCCATCAAACTCCCCTTCAGTGCCTGATCCGTCAAAGAGCGTATGTCGGGGTCGCTCATCACCGCAATCGCGCGACAGCCTGGTGCGAGCATTTTTGGGCTGCGTCACAATCAACGTGCTCACGCATAGCAAAAATGCAATTCTTTGATTGCAAAATGCGCAACTTCTCGCCACAGTCTTGAGTTGCAATAGGTTGCAAAGAGGAATTCATGTATAACGATGCGCTCAATGATCTGAAGGCTGATATCCTCGCTGCACCCAGCGAGGATCGCGTGCACCTCAAATCCTTGTTCGACCAACATCTGGAGCGCGCGCTGGCTTGCGTCGTTTCCACCGACTATGTCGAGGACTGTCTCTTCCAGATCGAAGAGGCGCTTAGCCTGTTCTGCACGAACGCGGCCGAGAGCTCCAGTGTCCGCACCTATCTACTGGGTGCGATCGAGGCCCTGCGAGACGAACTCCATCTTTGCGACGTCGAGGTGGATGCTCGCAAGGTCGCTGTCGGCTTCTGACGACGACCGCTTTCGGCCGCTTCCGCCACGGCGGCGCTCCAGTCCATCTGCCGCGGCCAGAGACACCATCTGCAGGAGATGGTCGAGAAACAGCGCATCGTCGCTCAAGGGCGCCTTCTGCGAGACGCCCTTGATGATTTCTCTGAGGCTACGCACCTGCTCTTCAACGATCGAGCGCACGTAGGTATCGGAGGATGGAATAGGGCCATCCGTCATGTCATTCTCCTGCCATTCTGGGATATTGATGGGTTCCGTGAGGTTCCTGGGCGAACATAAGCGGCACCAAAGGTGCCGTGCCGAAGGGGTTGCCCGGTGCGAATGCGAAATCGAGCACACTCCCCGTGATGCCGTAGAGTTCGTGATGCTTGAGAAGGCCCGCCGTCGAGGGCTTCGCCACGATTGGGAGGATCAGGGCGCCGTCCAGCATGCTGGGTGCGGCCAGCGGCATGACATCCCAACCTGTGGACAGAAGCAGATTGACCAGCTTCGGATGGGTCTCGACAATCAGCGACCTGATGCCTGCAACGAGGCAATATTCCATCACGCCGGTCATCAGCACGTGTGAGATCGGGACGCCGGCGATCCTCTCGTTAGAGATCTCGGCGATGCAGCGCGTCCATTCGAAGATGCGTTCGCCCCGCGGCCACTCGCCGCCGTCCATCAGATGCGGATAGACATCCGACAGGAGATGCGGCCGCAGTGTCGGCAGAAGACGGCTGTAGCCGACCACTTCGCCGCCGACGATCAGTGGGAGATGGACAGCCTCGTCTCCGTCGAACTGGTCGATCTCCCGCCCATCGGGGCGACGGCAGGCCTCCCAGCCCAGCCGTTCGACGAACTGCCGATGGCGGAAGCGCCAGACCTTTTCCATGATGTCAGCGTAATCATGCGTCGCTGCGCCCAGGATCGTCGCCAGCATGTAGACCCCCAAAAACCCGGGGTCGACACTGAGCCAAGGGGGCCAAATTCAATATAGGCCGTTCTGCCTATTTATCTGATTAAACCCAGCCGGATCGATTCGGCGATCAGTTGCGCCCGGTTGACGGAATTCAACTTGCGGCAGGCCGACGCAATCTCGTGCTGGACGGTTTTTTCGGAGATTCCAAGGATTTGCCCAATTTCCCAATTGGTCTTGCCAGCGGCGCACCAGAGGATCACCTCGCGCTCGCGCGGCGTCACTTTCGCCGCCGCCGCGGCCATGCGCTCGGAGTTGTCAGTCATGAAGGCGCGAAACCGGTTGTGCGCATAGATTGAAATGATGTGCAGCGCGCCGCGCTGTTCGCTGGAGAGATCCACCTTGTGGGCGCCGAAGGTGACGATTGCCTGGAAGCCGCCGACCGAGTGCAGCGGAACGCTATAGCCGTCCATCATGCCGAACTCGGTCGCCTCGTTCATAACCCGCTTGGCAGATCGGCTGAGAGGCTTGTCGGCAAGGGCCTCCGACCAGACGAAGGCCTCATTCGACATCTTCGTCCGGTAAATCACCGGGTCTACATGGACATAGTTTTCCTGCACATAGCGCTCGAACCAGCCGTCCGGCCAGGCGTTCAGCATGAAATAGGGATCGATCCGCTCATTGGGCAGCGGGATGCCGGAGATGGCGTAACAATCCATACCAAAGGATTTCGCCGCCTTGTCGAGGCTTGCCAGGACCGCATTGTCGTCACGCGCCTGCGATGATTCGGTGATGAAATCGAACATCGCGTTGGCAGTAGCCTGCCTATCTGACATTGAGCCCCTCACCCCGAATGCTGCCCCACACAGGCAGATTTAGCATGACCGGATGGAAACCGGGCGGGTGAAGATTGGATTTCCAAAGGGAATTCTTTGGTATAGCGGGTGCATTGGCATCGGCCTTGGTAAGCGCGGCCGATCGGAGGCCGTCAGTCGGCGCCGATCACGAAACCACGCTCGCTCGCGGTCGACAGCGCAATCATGGTCTCACTGCGGGCGATCAGGCGCTCGCCCTTCAAATCGGCCAGGAAGGTTTCGATGCCCGTGAGGTCAGCGGTTCGGATCTTCAGCATATAGGACCAGCCACCGGTGACATGGTGACATTCGAGCACGGAAGGGTGCGCTTCGGCGTAATCGCGAAAGGCAGCCTGCTCAGTATCCTGTGGCAGCGTGACCAGCATGAAGGCCGTGATCGGCAGACCGAGCGCAACCGGATCCACCTCCAGCGTGAAGCGCTTGATGGCGCCCGATGCCACCAGGCGGCGGATGCGCTCATTGACGGCCGACGGCGAAAGTCCTACGACATCCCCGATGCTGGCGAGCGATCGACGTGCGTCTTCAGCCAGAAGATCGATAATCTTGCGGTCACTTGTATCCATGACCGCAGTTTATTTATCGATGAACAGTTTCCGCAAGATATTTTTTCGCAATCCGACAAAAAATGATGCCTCGATTCTTCGAGACATCATTTCAGGCACCCACGGGTGATGTGCCAGTGCTATCGTTCAGGCGGTTGCCGTCTGGCGCTGACGGGCAAGTTCCGCGAGATCGGCGGCCTGGAGCTCGACCGATTCACCGCAGCCGCAGGCTGAGGTCTGATTGGGGTTGTGGAAGGTGAAACCGGAGCGCAGCGTCGTGGTCTCAAAGCCCATTTCCGTGCCGAGCAAATAAAGAACAGCCGCCGGGTCGATCCAGACCGTGGCGCCGTCCTTCTCGATCCGATCGTCCTTGGCGTTGGGCTCCGTCACCAAATCGATGGTGTATTCCATCCCGGCGCAGCCGCCCCTCTTGATCCCCACCCTGATACCCTTGGCATCGGGACCGGAATTCTCGACGATCGCCCTGACGCGTGCGGCCGCCGCATCGCTCATGGTCATTACCTGAAAACCCATCGGCACAGTCTCCATCAACAACCGGGTTCAAGGTCCGGCGTTTCTCATGCGCAATGTAAGGGACGCGCCCCTATGGTTCAATAGGTTAGGCGCATCTCTGGGACGCGGGACGTGCATGTCAGCCCGGCCTGGGCTTGATGATGATCAATCTGTAAGCAGCGCAACCGGGCGACCAAAAACCCGATCCTTTTCAGAAACTTCACCGCTGGCTTCAAGTCTCTCGGGAACGCATGGCGATCAAAAATCGCGCAGCGATTTTCCGAAACGGGCGCAAAGACGAGCAAAGCTCGGCGCAAAACCCGAAAATTTTGACCATCCGGTAAAATATTCGATTCGCACCACTACAAGCTTCTGTATTTGCTCACTTTTATTAATTGGCACGCCGATTGCTTGACTCTCTGCGAACAAAAAATGGCGCTGAGCGCGCCTCCAGAAGCGGAGAACGAAAAATGGAAATCGGCGTCTTTATCCCGATCGGCAACAATGGCTGGCTCCTTTCGGAGAATGCCCCGCAATACAAGCCGAGTTTCGAGCTCAACAAGGCAATCACACTGAAAGCCGAGGAATACGGCTTCGACTTTGCGCTTTCGATGATCAAGCTGCGCGGTTTCGGCGGCAAGACGGAGTTCTGGGACTATAACCTCGAGAGCTTCACGCTGATGGCTGGCCTTGCCGCCGTCACGTCGAAGATCAAGCTCTTCGGCACGGCTGCGACGCTCATCATGCCGCCGGCGATCGTCGCACGCATGGCCACCACGATCGATTCGATTTCCGGTGGGCGCTTCGGCGTCAACCTGGTGACCGGCTGGCAGCGGCCGGAATACAGCCAGATGGGCCTCTGGCCAGGCGACGACTATTTCTCCGACCGCTACGAATATCTCAGCGAATACACGACCGTCCTAAAAGACCTGCTGACGACAGGACAGTCCGACCTCAAGGGCAAGCATTTCCAGATGGACGACTGCCGGATGAAGCCGATCCCGGAAGGTGACGTGAAGCTGATCTGCGCCGGCTCCTCCAATGCCGGCATGGAGTTTTCCGCGAAGTTCGCCGACTACAGCTTCTGCTTCGGCGTCGGCGTCAATACGCCGAAGGCTTTCGCGCCGACCAATGAACGGCTGCTCGCCGCAACCGCAAAGACCGGCCGCGAGGTGCGTTCCTTCGTGCTCACCATGGTTCTGGCCGAAGAAACCACCGAAGAAGCCTTCGCCAAGTGGGAGCACTACAAGGCGGGCGCCGACGAGGAAGCCATCAAGTGGCTTGGCCTGCAGAGTGCTGCCGACACCAAGTCCGGTTCCGACACCAATGTCCGCCACATGGCGAACCCGGTGTCTGCCGTCAACATCAACATGGGCACGCTGATCGGCTCCTATGCCGAGGTTGCCGCCATGCTCGACGAGATGAGTGAAGTCCCCGGCACCGGTGGCGTGATGCTGACTTTCGACGACTTCCTCGAAGGCATCGAAAAGTTCGGCAAATACGTGCAGCCGCTGATGCAGAGCCGCGCCCATGTCACCCAGATGCTGGAGGCCGCCGAATGAGCGAGGTCGTTGTTGCAGGCTATCAGCCGCGCCCGGAACTGACGAAGAGCGTCACGCTGCCGGCCCGTCCCGAGCCGATCACGCTCAAGCCATCGGAAACGGCGGTCGTCGTCGTCGACATGCAGAATGCCTATTCGACGGAGGGCGGTTACGTCGATCTCGCAGGCTTCGACATTTCGGGCGCCAAGGGCACGATTGCCAATATCAAGAAGACGCTCGATGCAGCACGCGAAGCGGGCGTTCTGGTAGTCTATTTCCAGAACGGCTGGGATCCTGACTATGTCGAGGCGGGCGGTCCCGGCTCGCCCAACTGGCACAAGTCCAATGCGCTGAAAACCATGCGCAAGCGGCCCGAACTGCAGGGTCAGCTGCTTGCCAAGGGCACCTGGGACTATGCAATCGTTGACGAGCTGCAGCCGAAGCCCGGTGACATCCTGGTGCCGAAGAGCCGCTATTCCGGCTTCTTCAACACCAATATGGACAGCGTGCTGCGGGCGCGCGGCATCCGCAACCTCGTCTTCGTCGGCATTGCCACCAATGTCTGCGTCGAAAGCTCGCTGCGCGATGCCTTCCACCTCGAATATTTCGGCGTGATGCTCGAGGACGCGACCCATCACCTCGGCCCCGACTTCATCCAGCAGGCGACCGTCTACAATGTCGAAAAATTCTTCGGCTGGGTGGCGACCGTCAACGACTTCTGCGGTGCGATCGGTCAGGCGGCGCCTGCCGACGCTGCCGGATGATCACCCATTCCAACATCACCACATCGAACCAGGAGAGTGTGAGAATGCCCAAGACCATCGTCGTTCCGGAAGGCACCCAGAAGCCGATCGCCCCCTATTCGCCCGGCGCCCTTGCCGACGGCATCCTCTATGTCTCGGGAACCCTTCCCTTCGACAAGAACAACGACGTCGTGCATGTCGGCGACGCAGCCGCCCAGACGCGCCATGTGCTGGAAACCATCAAGTCCGTCATCGAGACCGCCGGCGGCACCATGGACGACGTGACCATGAACCACATCTTCGTCACCGACTGGGCCAACTACCAGGCCGTCAACAAGGTCTATGCCGAATACTTCCCGGGCGACAAGCCGGCGCGCTACTGCGTGCAATGCGGGTTGGTGAAGCCGGATGCGCTGGTCGAAATCGCGACGGTCGCGCATATCGGGAAAAAGTGAGGCGCGAGGATTGCCCCTCATCCGCCTCCTGAGCCTGTCGAAGGGCGGCACCTTCTCCCCGCAAGCGGGGAGAAGAGACCTTTACGCAATCGCCTGCACCTGGGTTTCCCCTGCACAAGGGGCGGCCATCCCCTCTCCCCGCCTGCGGGGAGAGGGTCAGGGTGAGGGGCAAAGCCAGAGCAAACACGCATGCATTACGACATCCACGGCCTGACCTCCCCCGATGCGCCGACCATCCTCCTTTCGTCAGGGCTCGGCGGCTCCGGCGGCTATTGGGCACCGCAGCTCCCTGCCCTCTCGGAGCGTTTCCGCGTCATCACCTATGACCATCGCGGCTGCGGCAAGACGGGTGGCTCGGTGCCTGAAGTCGGCGGCATTTCCGCCATGGCCGACGATGTGCTCGAGATCGTGGAGACGCTGAAGCTCGAAAAATTCCATTTCATGGGCCATGCACTGGGCGGCCTGATCGGGCTCGATCTGGCGCTGCGCCGGCCGGAACTGATCGAGAGCCTCGTGCTGATCAATGCCTGGAGCAAGGCCGATCCGCATTCCGGGCGCTGCTTCGACGTGCGCATCGCGCTCCTCGAAAACGCCGGTGTCGAGGCCTTCGTCAAGGCACAGCCGCTCTTCCTCTATCCGGCCATCTACATGGCGGAAAACTCCGAGAAGATGGCGGCAGAAGAGGCGCATGCGCTCGCCCATTTCCAGGGGCGCGACAACATCCTGCGACGCATCGCGGCACTGCGCGCCTTTGATATCGACGACCGCCTCGGCGAGATCCAGACGCCGACGCTTGTCATTGCCACGCGCGACGACCTTCTCGTCCCCTATTCGCGGTCGCTGCGCCTCGCAGAAGGGCTGCCCAACGCAAATCTTGTGCTCACCGTCGCCGGTGGACATGCCGTCAACGTCACCTATCCGCAAACATTCAACAGCGCGGTCCTCGACTTCCTGTCGGGCGTAGAGCGCGCGTGAAAGGACCTGCCATGCTGGCCACGAAGACCATCGCACCCGTCGCAGCCACTCCGGAAGCAACCTCGCCGGAAAAGAGTGCGACCTATCGCAACGGCATGGCTCGGCTTGCCGCAGCCGTGACCATCGTCACCACCGACGGCCCCGGCGGTCGCGCCGGCTTTGCGGCAACTGCCGTCACCAGCGTTTCGGACAATCCGCCGACGCTGCTCGTCTGCCTCAACAAGGGTTCGTCCGCCTATCCTGCCGTCAGCGCCAACGGGTTTGTCACGGTTAACGCGCTCTCGGCAGAACACGAGCCCGTCAGCCGGCTCTTCGGTGGCAAAACGCCGGTCGAGGAGCGCTTTGCAGCCGCCACCTGGGAGACGACGCCGTCGGGCACGCCGCGCCTCGTCGATGCGCTCGTTTCCTTTGAATGCCGGATCACGGAAGTGCATGACGGGAGCACCCATGATGTTCTGTTCTGCGAGGTTCTCGACGTCACCACCCGCGAGGACGGCGAGGCGCTTGTCTATTTCGACCGGGGCTATCGCACCGTCTAAATCACTGTACACAAACGCAAAACGGCCCGCACGAGGCGGGCCGTTTCGTTGATTGCCTAATTTCCTCAGTACCAGCCGACGGCGACCTGCGCCTCTTCGGACATGCGGTCCGGCGTCCACGGCGGATCGAAGCTCATTTCGACTTCGACGCCCGACACACCCTCGACCGAACCGACGGCATTTTCGACCCAGCCCGGCATTTCGCCGGCGACCGGGCAACCCGGCGCTGTCAGCGTCATGACGATCTTCACCGTGCGATCGTCCTCGATGTCGATCTTGTAGATCAGCCCGAGTTCGAAGATGTCGGCCGGGATTTCCGGGTCGTAAACGGTCTTCAGCGCGGAGATGATATCGTCGGAGAGGCGGGCCACCTCTTCCGGCGGGATCGCCGTGTTGATGATGCCTTCGCGGACGTCGGGCTTGGTTTCCGTGTCACTCATGGTGTTCATTCCTCAGGCGAAGAAGCTGCGGGCGTAATCCAGAGCGTCCGCCAGCGCATCGACTTCTTCCCGTGTGTTATAAAGGCCGAACGAGGCCCGGCAAGTGGAGGTCACGCCGAAACGTGCCAGAAGCGGCTGGGCGCAGTGCGTGCCTGCGCGCACGGCCACGCCGCGACGGTCGATCATCGTCGAGACGTCATGGGCGTGGATGCCGGCGAGTTCGAAGGAGAAGATCGCTCCCTTGCCCGGTGCGTTGCCGATGGTGCGCAGCGAATTGATCGCCGAGAGGCGCTCATGGGCATAGGCGCGCAGGCTTTCCTCATGGGCTGCGATGTTCTCGCGGCCGAGCTTCTCCATATAGTCGAGCGCATAGCCCAGACCGATCGCCTGGACGATGGGCGGCGTGCCCGCCTCGAAGCGATGCGGCGGCTCGTTATAGGTGACGCGGTCTTCTGAGACCTCGATGATCATCTCACCGCCGCCCATGAAGGGGTCCATGTCCCACAGGCGATCCATCTTGCCCCAGAGCACGCCGATGCCCGAGGGACCGTAGAGCTTGTGACCCGTCACGGCATACCAGTCGCAACCCAGATCCTGGACGTCGACGGGCATGTGAACGGCGCCTTGGCTGCCATCGACCATGACGGCGATGCCGCGCTCACGGGCAATGCGGCAGACCTCCTTGATCGGCACGACGGTGCCCAGCGCGTTGGACATATGGGTGATGGCGATCAGCTTGGTGCGCTCGGTCAGGCACTTTTCGAAGGCTTCCATGTCGAAGGCGCCTTCGTCGGTGACCGGAGCCCAGACCAGTTTGGCGCCCTTGCGTTCCCTGAGGAAATGCCAGGGCACGATGTTGGAGTGGTGCTCCATGATCGAGAGCACGATCTCGTCGCCCTCGCCGATATGCTTCATCCCCCAGCCATAGGCGACCGTGTTGATCGCTTCGGTCGAGGACTTGGTGAAGATCACCTCGTCGATCGAAGGGGCATTCAGGAACCGGCGCACCTTCTCGCGCGCCGCTTCATAGGCGTCCGTCGCGGCGTTGGACAGGAAATGCAGGCCACGATGCACATTGGCATATTCGTTAGAATAGGCATGGGCGATCGCGTCGATCACCTGGCTCGGCTTTTGCGCCGAGGCCGCATTGTCGAGATAGACCAGCTTCTTGCCATAGACCTCACGCGACAGGATCGGGAAATCCCGGCGCACGGCCTCGACGTCGTACCCTGTCCGTGCCGCGATCGTGTCAGCCATGATGCTCCAGCCAATCGGTGATGATCTCTTCCAGGGCCTCGACGAGCGGCTCGTTTTCGAGCTCCTCGACGGTTTCGGCGACGAAGCCGTTGATCAGCAGCGCACGCGCCTTCTTCTCCGGAATGCCACGCGACATCAGGTAGTAGAGATGGCTCTTGACGATGTCGGCAACCGTCGCGCCATGGGCGCACTGCACGTCATCGGCAAAGATCTCAAGCTCCGGCTTCACCGAGAACTCGCAATCATCGGACATCAGCAGCGTGTTGCAGGCCATGCGCGCATCGGTCTTCTGGGCATCAGGCGCAACCCGGATCATGCCCTGGAAGACGCCACGGGCGCGATCGAAGACGACGTTGCGGATGATTTCCGTCGAGGTCGTGTTCGGCACGTCATGGCCGAGCGTCATGGTGACGTCGGTATGGGTGTCACCGCCGAGCAGGTTGACGCCGCGCAGCATGAAGTCGGAGCCTTCGCCTGCCGTCTTTACATGCACTTCCTGGCGCACCAGCTTGCCGCCGGCATTGACGATGAAGAGGCGGAACTTGGCGTCTGTGCCGAGTTCGGCGCGGATCTGGCCGAGATGGGTGTCGGCATCGCCTTCGCCCTGCAGGATCACCCAGGTGATCTCCGCGCCCTCGCCGAGCTTCAGGTCGGCGACAACGGAGGCGAGTGCGGCCGAACCGCTCTGGCCGACATGGCGCTCGATGATGGTGGCCTTGGACCCCTTGCCGAAGGTCGCCGGGAAGCGCAGATGCAGCTGACCGGCGGCATGCACCGACTGCAGTTCGATCGGGGCTTCGATCTCGGCGTCTTCGGCCACGGCGAGCGTGAAACCGTCGCGCACGAAAGCGCCGTTGAGGCGGCCGATCGTGTCGTCAGTGTTGAAAGCAGTCAGGCCTTCAGCGGCGTCACCGTTCGAGAGCGCGTCACGATAGAGCGAGACGGCAAGACCTTCCGGCAGCGACGCCGGCGCCTGGGCCACGCCCTGTAGCACGTTGAGCACGGTCGCGCCCGACACCAGCGGATTGACCGCCTTGGCGACAGCCTGGGGCTCTTCGGCCGGAAGGGCACGCAGCAGCGCCTTGAGGTCGGTGTAGTGGAAGGTCTCGACGCGGCGCGTCGGCAGACCCTGGCGCTTGAGCGCGTCGAAAAGGCCGTCGCGCTTCAGAAGCACGGCGCCATCGCCGGGAAGGCTGCCGATCTGGTTGGTATAGGCGTCGATGATCTGGGTCTCGGCTGCGGTGAGCCGGTTGGCCGCTTGCAATGTCATCGTTGCAACTCCTTCATTCTCGGCCCGAACTCAGGCAGCCTGCCCCGTGATGTCGGCATAGCCGTTCGCTTCCAGATCGAGCGCCAGCGACTTGTCGCCCGACTTGATTATCTGGCCCTTGTAAAGGACGTGCACGCTGTCCGGCACGATGTAGTCGAGCAGGCGCTGGTAGTGGGTGATGACGACGGTGGCACGGTCCGGGCGCTTGAGCGCGTTCACGCCGTCGGCGACGATCTTCAGCGCGTCGATGTCGAGGCCGGAATCGGTCTCGTCGAGGATGCAGAGCTTCGGCTCGAGCAGCGCCATCTGCAGGATTTCAGCGCGCTTCTTTTCACCGCCGGAGAAGCCGACATTGAGCGGGCGCTTCAGCATATCAGGATTGATCTTCAGCTCGGCAGCGGCTTCCTTGACGCGGCGCATGAAGTCCGGCGTCGTCAGCTCGTCCTCGCCACGTGCCTTGCGCTGCGAGTTCATCGCAACCTTCAGGAACTGCATCGTGGCGACGCCCGGGATTTCGACCGGGTACTGGAAGGCGAGGAAGATGCCCTTGGCGGCACGCTCGGCCGGGTCAAGTTCAAGGATGCTCTCGCCATTGTAGAGGATATCGCCTTCGGTCACTTCATAGTCTTCGCGGCCCGACAGGATGTAGGACAGCGTCGACTTGCCGGAGCCGTTCGGGCCCATGATGGCAGCCACTTCGCCGGCCTTCACGGTGAGGTTCAGGCCCTTGATGATTTCGGTGCCGTCTTCGGCGATGCGGGCATGGAGGTTTCTGATTTCAAGCATGTCTGTCTTCCTGTCCATCGGGCGGTTCAAGGGCCGCCTGTCGTTTCCTGTCGCGCCCGGGGCGCCTGTTCAATTCCGTCATCCTCGGGCTTGTCCCGAGGATCTACTGCCGTTTCAGTTATAGTCCGACCATTGCGGTGAGCTCGGATGCGGTGAGTAGACGTTTTCGATCTCGTAGATCCGGTCGTAAAGATCGAGCCATGTCGGGTTTAACCCTTCGATTAGTTTGATCTTCCAGTCCCGCAGATAGCGCTTCAGAGACTTCTCTCGTCGGATCGCGAGGACGATGTTCGGATGCTGCTCGAACCACACCAAAAGCTTTGCATTGTATCTGGACGTAAAACCTTTCCTCTCTTCATTCCGATGCTCCCAAATGCGCCCCTGAAGGTCGCTGGTCACACCGGTGTAAATCACGCCACGTGGCTTGTCCGACATCATGTAAACGAAGCCGGACATCGCGCATCAGCCTCGCCGGCAGTAGATCCTCGGGACAAGCCCGAGGATGACGACCGCACGTGGCTGATAGCGCCGCTTCATCAGCCGACTGATCCCTCAAGCGAGATGTTGATCAGCTTCTGCGCTTCGACCGCGAATTCCATCGGCAGCTGCTGGATGACGTCGCGGACGAAGCCGTTGACGATGAGCGCGATCGCCTCTTCTTCCGGGATGCCGCGCTGCATGGCGTAGAACTTCTGGTCCTCGGAGATCTTCGAGGTCGTCGCCTCGTGCTCCACCTTGGCCGTCGAGTTCTTTACCTCGATGTAAGGCACGGTATGCGCGCCGCAGGTGTCACCGATCAGGAGCGAATCGCAATTGGTGAAGTTGCGGGCGTTTTCCGCCTTGCGGTGCATCGAGACCTGGCCGCGATAGGTGTTCTGCGACACGCCGGCAGAGATGCCCTTGGAGATGATCCGACTCTTGGTGTTCTTGCCGAGATGGATCATCTTGGTGCCGCTATCGACCTGCTGGTGGCCGTTGGAGACAGCGATCGAGTAAAACTCGCCCTGGCTGTCGTCGCCGCGCAGAATGCAGGACGGATATTTCCAGGTGATCGCCGAGCCGGTTTCGACCTGGGTCCAGGAGATCTTCGAGCGCGCACCACGGCAATCGCCGCGCTTGGTCACGAAGTTGTAGATGCCGCCCTTGCCATCCTTGTCGCCGGGATACCAGTTCTGGACGGTCGAATACTTGATCTCGGCATCATCGAGCGCCACGAGCTCGACGACGGCCGCGTGCAGCTGGTTTTCGTCGCGCTGGGGTGCCGTGCAGCCTTCGAGATAGGAGACGTAGGCGCCCTCTTCGGCAACGATCAGCGTGCGCTCGAACTGGCCGGTGTTCTTCTCGTTGATGCGGAAATAGGTCGACAGCTCCATCGGGCAGCGAACGCCCTTCGGGATGAAGACGAAGGAACCGTCGGTGAAGACGGCCGAATTCAGCGTCGCATAATAGTTGTCGGTGACCGGAACGACCGAGCCGAGATACTTCTTCACCAGTTCCGGATGCTCGCGAACGGCTTCCGAGATCGACATGAAGATCACGCCGGCCTTTTTCAGCTCTTCCTTGAAGGTCGTGACGACCGAAACCGAGTCGAAAACCGCGTCGACGGCGATCTTCGAGGACTGAACGCCGGCCAGCATTTCCTGCTCTTTCAGCGGGATGCCGAGCTTTTCATAGACCTTCAGGAGCTCCGGATCGACTTCGTCGAGCGACTTCGGCCCGGCAGCCGTCTTCGGCGCTGCATAGTAGTGGATGTCGTTGAAGTCGATCTTCGGATAGTCGACGCGCGCCCAGGTGGGCTCGACCATCGTCAGCCAGCGACGATAGGCGTCGAGGCGCCATTCCAGCATCCACTCGGGTTCGTTCTTCTTGGCCGAGATAAACCGCACGATGTCTTCCGACAGACCCTTCGGGGCCTTGTCGACTTCAATCATGGTCTCGAAGCCGTATTTGTACTGGTCGACGTCGATCTGGCGGACCTGATCGATCGTTTCCTGCACAGCAGCCATGGTCGTTCTCCAATCTTGCCGGGCCAAATTCCGGCAGCTTGTTAACGTTGGGCGGTGACCCGCCATATCTAAGGTCCCCGGACCATCATTTCACCCCTCTTGGCAAGGGAAAAACGCGACCCGGACCGATTTTTTGCCGCTTTATGCGGCCTGCCCCGTCGGCTTTCGCCGAGCAGCAATCTTTGCAAAGGCCGCGACGAAGCGATCGATATCGCTCTCTGTCGTGGCAGGGCCGATCGAGAGACGCAGCGCTCCCGTCGCTGCATCCTCGCCCATGGCGGTCAGCACGTGGCTCGCGCCCACCTTGCCCGACGAGCAGGCCGCACCAGCCGACAGTGCGACGCCTTCAAGATCGAAGGCGATCTGCCCGGTCTCCGCCTTGAGCCCCGGCAGATGGAAGAAGCTCGTATTGCCGACGCGCGCCTCGCTGCGTCCATAGATCACGGTGTCGGGTGCCGCCGACAACATCGCCTCTTCCGCTCGATCGCGAAGCGCAGTCAGCCGCGCATTCCGCGCGGCGAGCTCCGATGCCATCTCGCGCGCAGCCGCACCGAAGCCCGCGATCGCGGCAAGGTTTTCCGTGCCCGCCCTGTGGCCCTTTTCCTGACCGCCGCCGCGGACCAAAGGTTCCGGCATCAAGGTCTCGCCGCGCGACACCAGCGCACCGACACCTTTGGGGCCACCCAGCTTATGAGCCGAGAGGATCAGGAAATCAGCACCGAGGCCTGCGATCGACAAGGGTATGCGACCTGCGGCCTGGACTGCATCCACGACCAAGAGTCCACCAAACTTCTTTACGATGGCAGAGAGCGCCTGGATTGGCTGAATGATGCCGGTTTCGTTGTTGACCAGCATGACGGCGACCAGAGGCAGGCCGTCCGCGGCGGCGTGTGCAGCGAGATGCGCGGAAAGCGCTTCGAGATCGAGGATGCCCGATGGCGTCACCGGCAGTTCCGTCACCTTGTCTGCGGCAAAGCGCCCGCCAGCCCTGACGGCCGGGTGCTCGATGGCAGAGACATAGAGACGACCGAGCGAGACACGCGACTTGCCCATGCGATAGGCCGGCGACAAAACATGATTGGCAGCCTCGGTCGCGCTGGCCGTAAAGGTCACATGCGCCGGTTCGGCACCGACGAGACCTGCAACCTCGCGCCTCGCCTTTTCGACGACGGCGCGTGCGGCTCTTCCTTCCGCATGCACGGAAGAGGGATTACCGGGCATGGCGAGCGCCTCGAGCATGGCATCGCGCGCCGCGCCCATCAGGGGCGCGGTGGCGTTCCAGTCGAGATAGATGCGCTCAACGGCCATCCTGGCTTTTGGCTCCCTAACATGCGGCGGCGCATTTTCCTTGAAATTTCCGCCGGGCTTGCCTTATGACACCTTCACCCCGGATGCGACGCCATCCAGTTTCGAACGGTTCTAAACTTCGTTTTAGAAAAGCTGACTGACGTCGTCAAGTCAGCTTTCTAATTTGGTGTTGACGAACCGCAAAAATGTCAGGGACCGGAACCTAATGCCCGAAGTGATTTTCAACGGCCCCGCGGGTCGTCTCGAAGGCCGTTATCAGCCCTCCAAGGAAAAAAGCGCCCCCATCGCGATCATCCTTCATCCGCATCCGCAGTTCGGCGGAACGATGAACAACCAGATCGTCTACCAGCTGTTCTACATGTTCCAGAAGCGCGGCTTCACCACGCTCCGCTTCAACTTCCGCGGCATCGGCCGCAGCCAGGGCGAGTTCGACCATGGTGCAGGCGAATTGTCGGATGCCGCTTCCGCGCTTGACTGGGTGCAGAGCCTGCATCCGGATTCGAAGAGCTGCTGGGTTGCCGGCTATTCCTTCGGCTCCTGGATCGGCATGCAGCTCCTGATGCGCCGCCCGGAAATCGAAGGCTTCATGTCGATCGCGCCGCAGCCAAACATCTACGACTTCTCCTTCCTCGCCCCCTGCCCGTCGTCCGGCCTGATCATCAATGGCGACAGCGACAAGGTGGCCCCCGAGAAAGATGTGATCGGCCTGGTCGACAAGCTGAAGACCCAGAAGGGCATCCTGATCACCCACAAGACGGTGCCGGGCGCCAACCACTTCTTCAACGGCCAGGTGGAAACGCTGATGGCCGAATGCGAAGACTATCTCGACCGCCGCCTCGACGGCGAACTGGTCCCGGAACCCGCCGCCAAGCGGATCCGGTAAGATGATCCGGATCGTGGCCGATACAACGTTCTCGTCAGCGCTTGTATCGGCCGCGGCCCAGCCTCGAAAGTGATCGAGGCGTGTTTGTCCGGGCAATTGAAGCCAATGCTCAGCTGGCGCTTTATCTCGAATACGAAGATGTCGTGAATCGAGAGGCCCTCTTTCGAAGGGCAAGACTGAACATGGTCGAACGCAATCAAGTTCTCGATGCGATACTTGCGAATGCCGCGCTCGTTGACGTCAGCTATCGCTGGCGACCAAACTTGCGCGACGAGGCGGACAACCACCTGATTGATCTGGCGGTTGCTGCCAATGCCCGCTATCTTGTCACCGGCAATGTCAGGGATTTTCGAGGAGGCGAGCTTCGGTTTGACCATATCGAAGTCGTGGATCCTGCCCGCCTGATTGAGGAGCTCACCCGATGAGAGCAGTCACGATCAACCTACCCGAGCCGCTGAATGCACAGATGGAGCAGCTGGCGCGCGAAAACGGGCTGACGCTCAGTGATTTCCTGGTGGAAGTCAGCAAGGACATCATCATGCAGGAAGAAGCGCGCAAACAGTTCTACGAGCGCGCGGGGCGCGGCAGGGGACGCGCAGCGGAAGCCCTCGCGTTGCTCCGCCGCGATTAGTTTCCGTTTTCGATTTCAGACTGCGATTTTTTTCATGACCTCACCCATGACCTTTGATGCCGTCGGTCTCGCAGGCGGTGGCAACCGCTGCTACTGGCAAAGCGGTTTCTTGAAAGCCTTCAGCGAGCATCAGCCGCTCAATCCGCGCTTCTACGTTGCCGTCTCAGCCGGCGCCTATCACGGAGCGATGTTCCTGGCCGGTGTCGGCGATCGCGTGCGAGCCTCGGCCTTCGCCTTCGCCGAGAAGGGCGAGCGCGGCCTCGATTGGCGAGCACTGCGTCGGCGGGAATCGCCTCTCGTGGTCGGAAACCTGTTTCGGCAACTGCTTGCCAGCGAGTTCAAAGACAGCGAGCTTGCGGCCCTGAAGGCGGCCCCGCCCATGCTCATCCAACTCTCCGGCGTGCCAGACTGGATGCCCGGCGCGATCGGGGCTCTCGGCTCCATCGGCGCTTACCAGATCGAGAAACTCCTGACCGATGGCGCCCATTCCAAGGCAGGCCTGCGGATGAAGTTGCGGCCCACCTGGATCTCGACGCACAATGTCGACTACCCGGGCGAACTGGTCGATGCGCTGATGGCGACCTCCTCCGTGCCGCCTTTCATGCCGGTCGGGCGCGTCCGTGGCCGCGCCTATCTTGATGGCGGGCTCGTTGACAATCCACCGCTGATGAAGCTTACAGAAGTCGAAAACAAGGGGTGGCGCACGCTGCTTCTCTCCACGCGTTTTGGCCGCAAGCCGCCCGATGCACCGAACCGCGTCATTGTCGGCCCAAGCGAAGACATCCCTGTCAGCAAGTTTGCCGTCGGCGACGCGGCCGGTATCCGGCATGCCTATGAAGTGGGGTTGCGGGACGGCCTCTCTTTTGCGAAGTCCGCATAACCGGCACGGGTCATCTCAAAGAAGCGGCAGGGTTCCCCTCGCACGGAGCGGGTGTCGATTTCCCGGAAGCCTATCTTTTTGAGGATATGCAACGAGGCTGCGTTGTCGACGTGCGCCATAGCCTCCAGCCGTTGTCCGATCTCGGCCTCGAAAAACCACCCCACCAGGGCACTGGCGATCTCGCTCGCGTAACCCTTGCCCCAGTTGGACTGGACAATCGAATAGGCAAGTTGATGGACCTGCGCGTCCTCATACCAGCTGATGCCGGCGCGCCCGACGAATTGCGAACCACTGGCCGTTATCAGCTTCAAGGTGGAGCAGCCATGGCGGTGAAAGCCTGTCCGCCACCCGGCCAGTCGCTCTCGTGCGTAGTGCCGATCCCAAGGCTTGCCGTGTCCGACATAGGCGCTGGTCTCCGGCGTGCCGTGCAATTCGACAAGACGCTCTTCGTCACCATCCGACCACCTTGTTAGGACAAGGCGCGGCGTCCGCAGAATCACGGATGGCGCCAGCACTCCGCCGCTGACCGGCTCCAAGACTTCGGTCGTTCCTGGAAATGTCAAAGCGAGCCCCCTCGCAGAGCGTACCGCGAGATAGGCCCAGGCTTCCGCCTCCATGGCGTCGCCATCAAAGCCGGCCTGCTCGGCGGTCAATACTGTTGCGCCCTTTTCACCCGCGAGGCGCACCAGATCGGCCATGATCGTCCGGTTCAACCGGCCACCGCCGCAAATCACATAGGTCTTTGGCAAGCTCGGCAAATGGCCCGCAGATTTGAGGATCGCCGCCGCGGAGACGAAGGCGAGCGTGCGGGCGCCGTCGGAGAGCTCGGCTTCATGTCCCTCGGGCGGACGAAAATCGTTGCGATCGAGCGAGCGGCGGGTCTCTGCGGTGAAGAAGGAATTGGCGAGATAGCGCTCGGCGAGTGCCATGACGACCGAACCTTCAGACGCGATGCGACCGCCGTCGTCATAGGGAATGCCGGCATGGGCCTCGACCCATTGATCGATCAGCGTGTTGCCCGGTCCGCTGTCGAAGCCGATGATTGTGCCGTCGCGGTCGAGGAAGGTCAGGTTGGAGATGCCGCCGATGTTGACGAAACAGACCGGCCAGTCCTCCGCGGAGATCTGATGCGCCAATGCTTGGTGATAGACTGGGACCAGTGGGGCGCCCTGCCCGCCATGGACCATGTCGTTGGCGCGCATGTCATAGACGACGTCGATGCCGGTTTCGGCTGCCAGCAAAGTTCCGTCACCGAGTTGGACGGTCAGCGCTTCATCCGGTCTATGCAAGACGGTCTGACCATGAAAACCGATGAGGTCGATATCGCCAGGTTTCTGGTTCTGCCGCTCCAGAAACAGGCGCACAGCGTCTGCATGACGTAGAGTCAGGTCCCTCTCCATGCGTGAGAGAGCACCCGGCCGCTCGTCGCGGTGCCGGATGGCCCTGGCATCCTCCAGCGCCTGCTTCAGTCGATCGCGGAAGGCTGGCTCATAGGGTACCGACAGGAAGGCTCCACGCTCGACGATGGCCTCGCCATCGGTGCGGACCAGCGCGACATCGATACCGTCCATCGAAGTGCCGCTCATCAGCCCGATCGCCGTCTTGATATCCGCCATGTGCCACCCGATTCGAACGCCTGTCATGCAGGACATTCATGACCGAGACGGGTGCACAATTCAAAAAACAATGCTAAAGCCCGCGCGGATTTCCAAGAATACCACCGAAAGACCAGAGAACCCGAAAGCAATAGCGTCATGACGAAGTTCAAGTCCGATTTCCTCCGCACCATGCACGAGCGCGGCTTCATTCATCAGATTTCCGATGAAACCGGCCTCGACGACCTGCTCGCCAAGGAAAGCGTGACGGCCTATATCGGCTTCGATCCGACGGCGCCTTCGCTGCATGCCGGCGGTCTCATTCAGATCATGATGCTGCACTGGTTCCAGGCGACCGGCCACCAGCCGATCTCGCTGATGGGCGGCGGCACGGGCATGGTGGGTGACCCCTCCTTCAAGGAAGAAGCCCGCAAGCTGATGACCGTGGATACGATCGAGGAGAACATTGCCTCGATCAAGCGCTGCTTCTCGAACTACCTGAACTACGAAGCCGGCCCCAAGGGCGGCGCGCTGATGATCAACAATGCCGAATGGCTGCGTGGCCTGAACTACCTCGAGTTCCTTCGCGATGTCGGCCGGCACTTCTCGGTGAACCGCATGCTGTCCTTCGACAGCGTGAAGACGCGTCTTGACCGCGAGCAGTCGCTGTCCTTCCTGGAATTCAACTACATGATCCTCCAGGCCTACGACTTTGTGGAGCTTAACCAGCGCTACGATTGCCGCCTGCAGATGGGCGGCTCCGACCAGTGGGGCAACATCATCAACGGCATCGATCTCGGCCACCGCATGGGCACGCCGCAGCTCTACGCGCTGACCTCGCCGCTGCTCACGACGTCGTCGGGTGCCAAGATGGGCAAATCGGTCAATGGTGCCGTGTGGCTGAACGCCGACATGCTGTCGGCCTATGACTTCTGGCAGTACTGGCGCAACACGGAAGACGCCGATGTCGAGCGCTTCCTGAAGCTCTACACGACCATGCCGATGGATGAGATCAAGCGTCTTGCGGCGCTCGGCGGCTCTGAAGTCAACGAAGCGAAGAAGATCCTCGCCACCGAGATCACCGCGATCCTGCACGGCCGTGCGGCAGCCGAAGAAGCTGCGGAGACGGCGCGCAAGACCTTTGAAGAGGGTGCGCTTTCGGCCAATCTGCCGACCGTCGAAATCGCCTCGGCCGAGCTCGAAGCCGGCGTCGGCCTGCTGGCGCTGATCGTGAAGGCCGGCCTTGCCGCCTCCAACGGCGAAGCCCGTCGCCATGTTCAGGGCGGTGCAGTCAAGATCAACGATGCAGGCGTCTCGGATGAGCGCATGTCTGTCGACAGTGCACAGCTCACCGGCGACGGCGTGATCAAGCTTTCGCTGGGCAAGAAGAAGCACATTCTGATCAAGCCCGTCTGATCGCCAATCCGGCATGATCATAAGCATCAAAAAGCCCGCATCTGCGGGCTTTTCTGCGTTTGTGAAGAGCCGTTAACCCATGACGCCTTTTTGGTCAGCACGGCCAAGCTGCCGAATATCACAGCAACCTCATGCACAAACGCATAGCAGTCGCACATTATTTGCACTGCACAATCTTGTTTTACGGGCGTATAAGAACGTCAATCGCCGATGCGGGAAAGACCGCAGGATCGGCGAACATTCGACGAGGAAACGACCATGAACCCGATCCGCATTGCAAAGAACTGGATCAGCTACCGCCGCACGATGAACGAACTGGGCAACCTGTCTGCACAGACACTGAACGACATCGGCATCACCCGCTACGAAATCCGCAATATCGCTTCGCGCTCTTTCCGTTAATCGGATCTTCTGCGAAGCAGCCTGTCAAACGGCACCGCCTGGTGCCGTTTTTGATTCGTGCTTCTGGAATGTGATGATCCGGTCGCTGGCATGACGTCGCACCGGATGGACCTTGTGCGGCGAGCCGTGATATGGAGCCGCCCATGACGAACAGTTCCTTCTCCCCCATTCACATCATCGGCGGCGGCCTCGCAGGCTCCGAAGCCGCCTGGCAGGTCGCTCAGGCCGGCGTCCCGGTCATCCTGCACGAGATGCGTGGCGTACGCGGCACCGATGCGCACAAGACTGACGGCCTGGCCGAACTGGTCTGCTCCAATTCCTTCCGCTCGGACGACGCGACCTCCAATGCCGTCGGCGTGATCCACGCCGAGATGCGGCTCGCGAATTCCCTGATCATGGCCTGTGCCGACAAGCATCAGGTGCCGGCCGGCGGTGCGCTCGCCGTCGATCGCGATGGTTTTTCGGACGCGGTCACCGCTGCCATCCAGCAGCACCCGCTGATCTCGGTGGTGCGCGAAGAAATCACCGGCCTGCCGCCGGAGGACTGGGATCTCGCCATCATCGCGACCGGCCCTCTCACGTCTGCGGCGCTGGCCGAGGCGATCCGCGAGAAGACCGGCAAGGATGCGCTCGCCTTCTTTGATGCCATCGCGCCGATCGTGCATACCGACAGCATCAACATGGATATTTGCTGGTATCAGTCGCGCTACGACAAGGTGGGGCCTGGCGGGACCGGCAAGGACTATATCAACTGCCCCCTCGATGAGGCGCAGTACAACGCTTTCGTCGACGCCCTGATCGCCGGCGACGCCGTCGGCTTCAAGGAATGGGAGGGCACGCCCTATTTCGACGGCTGCCTGCCGATCGAGGTCATGGCCGAGCGTGGCCGTGAGACCCTGCGCCACGGGCCAATGAAGCCCATGGGGCTCACCAATGCGCATAACCCGACCGTCAAGCCCTATGCCGTCGTGCAGCTGCGCCAGGACAATGCGCTCGGCACGCTCTACAACATGGTCGGTTTTCAGACCAAGCTGCGCTACGGCGCACAGGCCGAGATCTTCCGGATGATCCCGGGCTTGGAGAATGCCGAATTTGCCCGTCTCGGCGGCCTGCACCGGAACACCTACATTCATTCCCCAACCCTGCTCGATCACAGTCTGCAGCTGAAGGCCCGTCCGGGTCTGCGCTTTGCCGGCCAGATCACCGGCTGTGAGGGCTATGTCGAAAGCGCCTCGATCGGCCTGCTTGCGGGACGGTTCGCTGCCGCGCAGCGCAAGGGCGAAACACCCAGCATTCCGCCGGCGACGACGGCTCTCGGCTCCCTGCTGAACCATATCACCGGCGGTCACATCGTCTCCGATGAGGAGCCGGGCAAGCGGTCCTTCCAGCCGATGAACATCAATTTCGGGCTTTTCCCGGAGCTAGAGCCGGGTTCGATCGTCAAGCCGGAGGGCGTCAAGCGCTTTCGCGGCAAGGACAAGACGATCATGAAGCGGCAGCTGATCGCAGCGCGCGCGCTCGACCACTGCAGGACCTGGCTGGGTGCGGCCTGACGGCAGCCTCAGCCGGTCGTGCCCGACGCGGCATCCGGCTCGCGGTCTGCATGGCCGACATAGTTTCCAAGCAGCCAGAGCGACACTTCAGCGGCAACCGCCGGGTTTGAGAAGGTGAACTCGCCGTTGTGAGAGGGGGCGTCGAGAAACTCGACCGCGATGCCCTTGCCGCTCGGCAGGGCACGCACGCGCACCGTCCCCGGCTCGATCAGATGGCAGGCGAAATGGTTGCGCAGGCTGCGCATGAAGCCGGCCTTGTTGTCGTGAAGCCGGACGAACACCGCCTTGCCGTCGGCGGTCGCATGCAGGTTGCGGATTGCTTCCTGGGGAAAGGCGCGGCCGAATTCCATGATGGCGAGGCCCGCGTCCTGAAAGCCTTCTTCTTCCTGGCGCACCATGCGCGAGGAAAAATAGGCAAGCGCCAGAATGAGCGCAAAGACGATACCCCAAGTCACCATGATCCGCTCTCGCCTCCTTCGCCACGCATACTATCGCAATGGCTGCTAGCAGGCGAGCCTTGCGCGAACGTGACCGAGCCGGGCGCCAGACGTCAGAGGCGACCCGTTATCAAAAGCCGCATCATCGCGATCTGTCTGCGCCATTGCGGCGGACGGATATCTTCCGAAAGGACCGATGCGCCGGCCTTGGCGGCCCGACGCAGGACAGGCTCGGCGAGTGTTACCGGCAGATAGGCGGGGATGAGGCTCTTCGGCAGGCGGCCCGCAGCCCTTGCCTTGGCCAGATGATCGAGACCGAAACCTGCAAAGGCCTGGATGGCGGCGGCTTTGCGGTCGTCATTGCCGCTCGCGAGAAAGCCGTCCCGATCAAGGCCCACGGAGGCCAGGATCTGTGTCGGCAGATAGACCTGCCCCCTTGCCCGATGGATCGGCATCAGGAGAAGCGCGCCGGCAACCGCCAGCGCCACACCGGCGTGCCCGGCAATCTCCGTCGCCATCTCGGCAGCAGCCGCATCGAGAACCAGGGAAACGAGCTGGATCAGTGCAGCCGCCGTCTCGCCGGCATAGCCCTCAAACATGCCGGTCGTCTCCATCGGATCGTCATAGAGGTCGAAGATCCTTGCATCGGCCATCGAGACCAGAGGCGCGACCGGAAGACGAAAGGCCTCCACTGCCCGCAACAGTTCGGCAGCCACCGGATTGGCAGCGGTTTCGCCATGGGCCGAGCCTTCGAGCAGATCACGCCAGTATTGCAGGCGTACCTCACCCGGAAGGGGCTCACGGACGAGGTAACGAACCCGGGCGAGCTCTGCATTGTAGGCGTAGAGCGCAACGACCGCAGCGCGGCGGTAGGCCGGCGTCAGGAGGCTTGCGAGATAACGATCACGGTCCGTCTCCTGCAGTGTCCGCAGGCACAGTGCCTCATTCGACGACGGGGTCTCGCTCACAATGCACCTTTCGGGGGTCGGCGTCAGACTGCAATCAATGCGGCCGCGACCGGACGCTGCTCGGCCAGCATGATGTTATACGTGCGGATCGCCGCACCGGTTCCCATCGGGTCGGTCGCGATGCCCTTGGCTTTCAAGGCGGCGCGCAAGTCGGGGTCGACCAGTCGCAACTGGCGCCCGGTCCCGAGGATCAGGAACTCTATGCCGGTTTCGGCGAAGACGCGCGCGAGAGACGCCTGCGTGATCGGCTCATCCTCGGTCTGCTCCCAGCCATAGACGCCGGATGGGAGCAGCAGCAGCGAGCCGCGATGCGACATATCGGCAAAGCGGAAGCCCCCATTGCCGTAACTGTCGATGCCGGGCCGCCCCGGGAAATGGGCATCACGGATGGTGATGCCCTTGTCGCCGAAGCCGAAGACCATCCGATCAGGCCCCTGCCTTGGCGGGCACCTTCTCGCCCTCGGAGTCGTCCTGCTGGAAGCTTTCCGGACGCAGCTTGAAGGCGATCAGAACCGGGCCGGCGATGTAGATCGACGAGAAGGTGCCGATGAGAACGCCCGCCAGCATAGCGAAGGTGAAGGAGGCGATGACTTCGCCACCGAACAGATAGAGTGCGCCGAGGGCGAGGATCGTACTGCCCGCCGTCAAGACCGTACGCGAGAGGGTCTGGTTGATCGATTCGTCGATCAGCACCTCGAGCGGCATCTTCTTGTAGCGCCGCAAGTTTTCGCGCATGCGGTCATAGACGACGACCGTGTCGTTCAGCGAGTAACCGATGATCGTCAGGATCGCCGCGATACTGGTCAGGTTGAACTCGATGCCGGTCAGGACGAAGAGGCCGAGCGTGAAGATCACGTCGTGCAGCGTGGCGATGATCGCGCCGAGCGCGAACTGCCATTCGAAGCGGAACCAGATGTAGATCAGGATCCCGAACAGAGCGGCGGCAACGCCGATGGTTGCGGAATAGGTCAGGTCGCTCGAAACCGACGGTCCGACCACCTCGACGCGGCGGAAGTCGTATTCGGCTTCCAGCTCGCCCCGCACCTTGGTGAGCGCCGATTGCTCGGCATTCTCGCCACCGTCCTGCGCCTGCAGGCGGATCAGGGCGCTCGAGTCGTCGCCGAAGCCCTGGGCCTGGACCTCGCCGAGGTTCAACTGGCTCAGACGCTCGCGGATATCGGACAGGTCCGCACTGCCGTCGCGCGCCTGGACTTCGATGATCGAGCCGCCCTTGAAGTCGATGCCGAGATTCATGCCGACGGTTGCAAAGCCAACCAGCGAGGCGATCGAGATCAGCATGGCAGCGCCGAAGTTCAGCTTGCGGGCGGCCATGAAACGGATGTTGCGATTGTCGAAGAAGCCGGTGCGCACGCTCTTCGGCATGTGCTTCGGGCGCTTCCAGCGATACCAGAAGGCCATCAGCCAGAAGGTCAGCGTGAAGGCGGTGAAGACGGTCGTGACGATACCGATCGACAGCGTCACGGCAAAGCCGCGAACCGGGCCGGATCCGAGGAAGAACAGAACGACGGCGGCGATCAGGGTCGTCAGGTTGGCGTCGACGATGGTCGCAAACGCCTTCTTGAAGCCGATATCGATCGCCTGGATCAACGGCCTGCCGTTTCGCGCCTCCTCTCGGATACGCTCGTAGATCAGAACGTTAGAGTCGACCGCCATACCCATGGTCAGCACGATACCCGCGATACCCGGCAAGGTCAGCGTCGAGCCGATCAGCGAGAGTGCGGCAAGGATCAGGGCGATGTTGGCTGCAAGCGCGATGTTCGCCATCACACCGAAGGTGCCGTAGAGCGCAAGCATGAAGACAACGACCGCGATGCCGCCGATGATGCTGGCGGTCACGCCGGCATTGATCGAATCCTGGCCAAGGCCCGGACCGACCGTGCGCTCTTCGACCACCGTCAGCGTCGCCGGCAGAGCACCGGCGCGCAGCAGCACGGCGAGGTCGTTTGCGCCTTCGACCGAGAAATTGCCGGAGATCTGGCCGGAGCCGCCGAGGATCGGTTCGCGGATGACCGGCGCCGAAATGACCTGCTGGTCGAGAACGATGGCGAACGGCCTGCCGACATTTTCCTGCGTCGCCTGGGCGAAACGCTGGGCACCGCGGCTGTCGAAGCGGAAGCTGACGACCGGCTCATTGGTGCGCTGGTCGAAGGAGGCCTGTGCGTCGACGAGGTTCTCACCCGAGATCAGCGCGCGGCGCTCGATCAGGTAGGGAACGGCCGGATCGTCGGTCGAATAGAGGACTTCCGACTGTGCCGGCGGACGCGTGTTGATCGCTTCCGTGACCGGCATGGACACGTCGACCATGTGGAAGGACAGTTTCGCGGTCTGGTTCAGCAGGGCCTTGAGGCGCTGCGGATCCGTCAGGCCCGGAACCTGCACGATGATGCGGTCCTCGCCTTGGCGCTGGATCAGCGGCTCGGTCGTGCCGAGTTCGTCGACGCGGCGACGAACGACTTCCATGGACTGGGTGAGTGCCGAAGAAACCCGGTAATCGATGCCCTCATCGGTCAGCGTCAGGCGCAGCAGGCCTTCTTCTGCCTGTTCGAGCGTGACTTCCGTAACGGAGCCGCCGGTCAGGCCGCCGATGCTAACCGGATCGGTCAGCGTGCGCAGGGCTTCGAGTGCCTCCGGCACCTTGGCGACATCGGTGATGCGGACCTGGATCTGCTGACCGACGCCGGAAAGGCCCGTGTAGCGGATGCCGGCTTCACGCAGCTGGGTGCGGACGTCGCCAACGATCGTCTCCAGACGCTCCTTGACGATGTCCTGGCGCTCCAGCTTCAGCATGATATGCGAGCCGCCCTGGAGGTCGAGGCCCAGCGTGATCTTGTGTGTCGGGAACCACGAGGGGAAAGCTTCCAGTTCCTCGTCCGTGAAGGCATTGGGCAAGGCGACAAGGACGCCGAGCGCGACAGTCAACCAGATGAACAATGTCTTCCAGCGGGAAATGTAAAGCATGGAACTCTCGGATTAAGGCATCGGAAAAACGGCTAAGGCCGGCTCGAGGCCGGCCCAGCGGGATCAGGCGGCGGTTTCGGTCTTGACCGGCTCGCCCTTGACGCGGACTTCCGCCACATACTGGCGCATCGCACGAACCTTCACGCCATCGGCGATTTCCAGTTCGAGTTCCTTGTCGTCGACCACCTTGGTCACCTTGGCAACGATGCCGCCGCCCATGATGACCTGGTCGCCACGACGGATTGCGGAGAGGGTCTCCTCACGCTTCTTCATCTGCTGGCGCTGCGGACGGATCAGGAAGAAGTACCAGACCACCATCAGCGGTGCGAAGAGCAGCAGCATCTCCAGTCCGGACCCCATGGCGCTCGGAGCAGCAGCCGCGTCCTGGGCAAAGGCCTCAGTGATAAACATGAAAGACTCCCTATTAATGCGTTCTATTAGAGCCGCGCGGCCCCCTCGTCAGGTCGCCGGAATATAGTGAGAGAGCCCGTGAATGCAACAGAAACAGCGTTCAAGCGTACCATTTTCGGAACCCTCAGCCTTTATGCCCGCAATTCTGCGTGATACCGCCCGAGATCAAGCACCCAAGGCTACAACTCGACAGGGAGGATGACGATGAACGATCAGACCGTGGCGGCGCTTCTGACCGAGGTTAAGCGACTGGCGGACGCCGTCGAGCGGCTGGCCGGCCCTCCCCCCGCCGTCAATGACTGGGAGGCCGCCGACTGTTTCGTCTGGGCGCCTGCCCGACTGCATCTGCAGCCGGTCAAGCGTCCGAACCGGGTCGCGCTCGGCCTCATCCGCGGCGTCGACCATGTGCGCGACATCCTGCACGAGAACACGCTGCGGTTCGCGGAAGGCTTTGCGGCCAACAATGTGCTGCTCTGGGGCGCCCGCGGCATGGGCAAGTCCTCGCTCGTCAAGGCGGTGCATGCCGACATCATCAAGACCAACGGCATTGCGCTCAAGCTCGTTGAAGTGCATCGCGAAGACATCTCGACCCTGCCCGCGCTGCTCGAGATCATCAAGGATGCACCGCATCGAATCGTCGTCTTCTGCGACGACCTCTCCTTCGACCATGACGACACGGCCTATAAATCGCTCAAGGCTGCGCTCGACGGCGGTGTCGAGGGTCGCCCGGACAACGTGCTCTTCTACGCCACGTCCAACCGCCGACACCTCTTGCCGCGCCACATGATGGAGAACGAGCAGTCGACGGCGATCAACCCGTCCGAAGCGGTCGAGGAGAAAGTCTCGCTGTCAGACCGTTTCGGTCTCTGGCTCGGCTTCCACAAATGCAGCCAGGACGACTATCTGACGATGATAGACGGTTATGCCGCGCATTTCGCCCTGCCCCTGCCGCGCGAGCAATTGCACCACGAAGCGCTCGAATGGGCAACGACGCGCGGCGGACGCTCCGGCCGCGTTGCCTGGCAGTATATCCAGGACCTCGCGGGGCGGCTCAGGATCTCGACCGATCGCGACTGAGACTACACATCTCACCATGCAGAAAGGCCCGGAGCGCGAGCCCCGGGCCTTTTCACTGACCTGATACGCAATACACTATTCCAGGTAAGTGATCGGATTGACCGGTGCGGCGTCCTTGCGGACTTCGAAATGCAGCATCGGACGCTTGACGTTGCCGGTCATGCCGGAGGTGGCGATCGTCTGGCCGCGCTGAACCTTCTGGCCGCGCTGGACCGACAGGCTGTCGGCATGGCCGTAGACGGTGACCTTGCCGTCGTCATGGCGGATCAGAACCGTGTTGCCCAGTTCCTTCAGGCCATTGCCCGCATAGATGACGACGCCGTTTTCGGCGGCCTTGACGGGCGTGCCCTGCGGCACGGAAATCGCGATGCCATCGCTGCGCTTGCCATCGATGTTCGAGCCGAAGTTGGCGATGACGGCGCCACGGGCCGGCCAGCGATACTTGCCGATGCCGGTCATTTCAGGTGCTGCCGTTTCCGGCTTTACCGAGGCGACTTCGGTGACCGACTTGGTGGCGGCCGGTGCCTGATATTCGGCCGGCTGGCCATTGGCCGGCACGGATGCGGTCTGGACCGGGTCGGCAGCCGGAGCGGCCGTGGCCTTCACGGCAACGGCAGGCTGCGCCGACTTTGCGGGGATGGCGAGCGCCTGGCCGATCCGGATATTGCCCGTGGTCAGGCTGTTCGCCTTCTTCAGGTCGTCGACGCTGACGCCATTGGCCTTGGCAATCCGCACGAGCGAGTCACCCGGCTTTACGATGTAGGAGCCCATGCCGGCGCCTGCGCCAGCATCCGACTTGCCAGTTGCCGCAGAGGCCGAGACCTGCTGCTTTTCACGGGAGTTCGGAGCGGTCGGCAGGACGGCGACATTCTGCTGCTGATCGCCCGGCAGAACCGGCTTGCGGCCATCGCTCGGAAGACCCGAAGCGTCTGCGGCGGCGCGAGCAGCATTCGGACCACCGAAGGTCGGGATGATGACCAGCTGACCCGGTGCGGCATCGCTTGCCTGCGACAGGCCGTTCGCCTTCAGAAGTTCCTTCTGCGGTACGCCATAGCGGTCCGCGAGCGTCGCCATGGTTTCGCCAGGACGCAGCGTGACACGGGCAGCGCCGGCCGTCGACCACCCGCCCTGCTTCGGCGTCGAGCCGGTGCTGCGCGGCTCAGCGAGAACCTGACCCGGATTGACGGAAGCGACCTGACCGGTCTGCTGCGGCGCCGAGGGGAAGGGCTGCGCGAGAGCAGCCGCACGTTCGGAATTGTTGGAGACGGGCGCCTGGGCGGCACCCGAGGGGGCAGCCAGTTCCGCGCGCTGGACGGAGGCCGGGGTGCTCGCGGCGCGTGCCGAAACCGGCGCCTCATAAGCGGGTGCGGCCGGCATCGGCTGCGCCATGGCCTGGCTCTGGCCATACACCGCTGCACCGCCACCGATGTTTTCGGAGGGGACCGGCGGCTGGCCGCGCATGCCCGACTGACGCGGAATGGACGCCGTTGTCAGGCTGTCGGTTGAGAAGACCGAGCTGAAGCGGGAGGCATCTGAACTGCACCCGGCTGCCGTACCGGCCAGAAGGAGCGCGCCGCACAAACGAGCAAACGGCAATCCAGCTTTCGGCGATACACTTTTACGCATGACTCGACCCACATATGACACAACTTGATGTGGGATCATTAAAGCGCGTTAGTATTACCGGTGGGTTAACCCCGCGGAATCATTGTGAACGAATTCGACGATACGCATGTAACCGTTGCTGGTGCGACTGTCGGATTCAAGGCTTTGGCGGTGGCCGGATCGCCCGTGTCAGCGGCAGTTACGAGCGCCCTGGCAGGCAGCGTCAGAGATGCTGCGCGATCTTCGGCTGCAAGGGAAGAAACGGGACTTCGAACAGATCTTCCCGCTCGAACCGGCTGCCGGTCTTCGTCAGCCGGACCATGATGCAGCGCTCCTCCTCGACCATCAGCGGCGCGAGCAGCATGCCGCCGGAGACCAGCTGCTCGGCAAAGAAGCGCGGCATGACGGGATAGGCAGCCGTTGCAAAGATGCGGTCGAAAGTCCCCTCACCCGGCAGACCGTTCATCCCGTCCATCTGGCGGAGGATCACGTTGCGAATCGCGAGCTGTTCGAGCCGGCGCTGGGCATTGGCGATGAGCGTCTTGTACCGCTCAATCGAGATGACCCGCTCGGCAAGCCTTCCCAGGATCGCGGTGACGAAGCCGCTTCCGGTTCCGACCTCCAGCACCCGGTGGCCCGGCTTCACCTGCAGATGCGAAAGAAGGCGAACGGCGAGATCCGCGCCTTCCATGAACTGTCCACAGTCGATCGGGATCGAGCGGCTCGAATAGGCATTTTGGGCATATTCCGGCGGCACGAAGGCGGAGCGCGGCGTCTGTTCAACCGCCGTCAGCAGATCGAGATTGGTGATGCCTTCCGCGCGCAGACGCAGAACGAGCGCTGCGAAGCCTTCCCGCTCGAGAAGCGCCGTTCTCACGCTGCGTCTCCATTTCCAAGCGCCTCAGCGACGAGGTCCTGGACTGCGTAATCGGTCATGTCGAGCTTCAGCGGCGTCACCGAGATCTTCTTCTCGCGCAGCGCGTGGATGTCGGTGCCGGCGCGGAGATTGCCCTTGCGGTCACCGAAGCGCAGCCAGAAGTAAGGCAGGCCTCTTCCATCCTGCCGCTCTTCGACCGACAGGCCGAATTCCAGCTTGCCCTGCGCCGTGACCTCGATGCCCTGCACCTCGGATGGCTCGCAATTCGGGAAATTGAGGTTCAGGAAGGTGCCCGGCGGCAGATCGACCTTGGAAAGCTTGCGCAGCAGGTCGGGTGCCAGCGTCTCGGCGACGTGCCACGGGATCGGCGCGCCGGCTTCGTAGCTATAAGCCTGGCTCAAGGCGAAGGAGCGCACGCCGTGCACGGTCCCCTCGATCGCGCCAGCGACAGTACCGGAATAGGTGACGTCATCGGCGAGGTTTGCACCGGCGTTCACGCCTGAGAGAACGAGATCGGGCTTGCGGTCGAGAACCTTGCGGATTGCCATAATCACGCAATCGGTCGGCGTGCCGCGCAGCGCGAACTTCTTGTCCTCGATCTCGCGCAGACGCAGGGGCTCGGACAGCGTCAGCGAATGGGCAAGGCCGCTCTGGTCGGTTTCCGGCGCCACGATCCAGACATCGTCGGACAGGCCGCGGGCGATCCGCTCCAGGGAAGCGATCCCGGGAGCGTGGATACCGTCGTCGTTCGTCAGCAGGATGCGCATGGCCACTCCGGTTGCGGCGTGATCAGGCCGCCTTCTCGATCTTCTTCAGACCGCCCATGTAGGGCAGCAGGACATCAGGCACAGTGATGGAGCCGTCTTCGTTGAGATAGTTCTCCATCACCGCGATGAGGCAGCGACCGACGGCCGTGCCCGAGCCGTTCAGCGTGTGCACGAAGGTCGTGCCCTTGCCGTCCTTGTTTCGGTAGCGGGCATTCATGCGGCGTGCCTGGAAATCACCGCAGACCGAGCAGGACGAGATCTCGCGATAGGTGTTCTGGCCCGGCAGCCAAACCTCGAGGTCATAGGTCTTGCGGGCACCGAAGCCCATGTCGCCGGTGCAGAGCGTCATGGTGCGGAAATGCAGGCCGAGACGCTTCAACACTTCTTCGGCGCAGGCGGTCATGCGCTCATGCTCTTCGATCGAACTCTCGGCATCCGTGATGGACACGAGCTCGCACTTCCAGAACTGGTGCTGACGCAGCATGCCGCGCGTGTCGCGGCCGGCAGAACCCGCTTCCGAGCGGAAGGACGGGGTAAGCGCTGTAAAGCGCAGCGGCAGCTTCTCCTGGTCGAGGATTTCACCGGCCACCAGGTTGGTCAGCGTGACCTCCGCCGTCGGGATCAGCCAGCGGCCATCCGTCGTCTTGAACAGGTCTTCGGCGAACTTCGGCAGCTGGCCGGTGCCATACATGGCATCATCGCGCACCATCAGCGGCGAGGACACTTCCGTATAGCCATGTTCGCTCGTGTGCAGATCCAGCATGAACTGGCCGAGCGCACGCTCCAGGCGCGCCAGCTGGCTCGTCAAAACCGTGAAGCGGGCGCCCGACAGTTTGGCGGCGCGCTCGAAATCCATGTAGCCGAGGTTTTCACCGATCTCGTAATGCTCAAACGGCTTGTGATTCCATGTCGGCTTCTCGCCAACGACACGGGCGACGACATTATCGTGTTCGTCCTTGCCGACGGGAACGTCATCCAGCGGAACGTTCGGGATGCGCGAGAGCGCATCATTGAGTTCGGCGGTGTTCTGGCGCTCTTCTTCTTCGGCGGCCGGCAGCGTGTCCTTCAGCGAAGCGACTTCCGCCTTCAGCTTTTCGGCCAGTTCCATGTTCTTACTTGCCATGGCGGCGCCGATTTCCTTGGACGCGCTGTTGCGGCGCGACTGCATGTCCTGCATCGACTGGGCGACGGCGCGACGCTTCTGGTCGAGCGCGATCAGCGAGGCAGACAGCGGCTCTGCACCGCGCTTGGCGAGTGCGGCGTCGAGGGCCTCGGGGTTTTCACGGATCCACTTGATATCGAGCATCGTCGTTCCAGGTCTTGTTCTTCGACCGGGAGCGGATTGGCCGGCGGCCAGGTCCGGCCCCATGTCTTGATGGGTTGTGGCATCGGCGAGACGGGCTGTCGCCGTCTCAGGTCTCGTCGACCGACGAAGCCTCGGCGAGCGCGGTCCCGTCTGCTGACTTGGCACGGCTCTTTTCCACGAGTCGCGCCGCATAGATAGCCACCTCGTAGAGAAGGATGGTCGGCAGCGCAAGACCGATCTGGGAGAGCGGATCCGGCGGGGTCAGCACGGCCGCGACCACGAAGGCCACCACGATGAAATACTTGCGCTTGTCCGCCAGCCACTGGCTTTCCAGAATGCCGACACGCGCCAGGAGCGTGGTGATCACCGGCAGCTGGAAGACCAGACCGAAGGAGAAGACCAGCGTCATGATCAGGCTCAGATATTCCGAGACCTTCGGCAGCAGCGAAATTGCCACCTCGCCCTCGCCCGGGCTCTGCTGCATGGCGAGGAAGAACCACATCACCATCGGCGTGAAGAAGAAGTAGACGAGCGACGCACCCAGCAGGAACAGCAGCGGAGACGCGACCAGGAACGGCAGGAAGGCGGCGCGCTCGTTCTTGTAGAGGCCGGGCGCGACGAACTTATAGATCTGGGAAGCGATCACCGGAAAGGCGATGACCATGGCGCCGAAGGCGGCAACCTTCACCTGGGTGAAGAAGAATTCCTGTGGCGCCGTGTAGATCAGCTCCGCCTTGGTCGGATCAAGACCCGCCCAGCTGACCGCCCAGCGATAGGGGACGACCAGCATGTTGAACAGCGGCTTGGCGAAATAGAAGCAGACGATGAAGGCGACGAAGAAGGAGCCGAGCGCCCAGATCAGGCGCGAACGCAACTCGATTAGGTGTTCTATCAGCGGCTGGGGCTTGTCGTCGATGTCGCCGCTCATGCGCGGTCCTCACTCTTGGTCTTGCGCGGCCTGGGAGCGGCCTTCGCAGGGGTATCTGCAGCCGGAACGGCCTTGGCTGCCGGCGCCTTGGCAGTAGCCGACATCGTTGCCTTGGCCTTGGGAGCCGCAGGCACCGGCGAAGCCGCCATCGTGGTGGGCTGAGCCTTGGCCGCCTTCGGAGCGGCTTTTGCCGTCGGGGCAGTCTTCGTGGATGGCTTGCGGCTCGCGGTCTTCTTCTGAACCGCAGGGGCCGGGGTCACCGGCGTTGAGGTCGCAGGCCCGGTCGATGCCGCAACCGGCTGTGACGGGTTGGCCGCCGGGGCTGCCGGCTGAGACGCAGGGGCTGGCTGTGCAGGTTGCTGAGCAACTGGCCTCAATTCTTGCGGCGGCTCGCCGAGACCGAGCGGCAGGTCGGGCAGGATCGAATTGTCTTCGTAGCCGTCATCGAGCGGCGCGGGCTTTGCGTCCGGTCGGGTCGAGCGCTCGAGATCGGATTTGATCTCCTGGCCCATCTGGCGCAGCGGGTTGAGCGTCTCGCGGATGGTATTCGCCGGATTGAGCGAACGGATGTCGTTGACGGAGTTCTTGAGGTCGTCGAGTTCGGCCTCGCGCAGGGCCTCGTCGAACTGGGCGCGGAATTCGCCGGCCGTCTGGCGCAGCCGCTTCGTCATCTTGCCGAAGGCCCGGATCATCGGCGGCAGGTCCTTCGGACCGACGACGACGATCAGGATCACCGCGACCACCAAAAGCTCGGTCCAGCCAATATCCAGCATAAAAACGGGCTCCTGATGCCACGCCATGGCGCCTCAAATCCGGCGCCGGTCTTCCAACACTTCAACGAAGAACGGGCAGCCCGAGGAGCCGCCCGTCCGATCAGCGTGAGCCGATCACTTCACCTCGTCGGCCTTGTGGTCGACGGTCTTCGTCGTGGTCGGCTGGCCGTTCGAGGCGGTCTGGTTCTCGTCCTCGTCGCTCATGCCCTTCTTGAAGCTCTTGATGCCCTTGGCCACGTCGCCCATCAGTTCAGGGATCTTGCCGCGGCCGAAGAGAAGCAGGACGATCGCCAAAACGATGATCCAGTGCCAAATGCTAAACGAACCCATGCCTGCCACTCCTTAGATTTGCGTTTCCCCGATGTAGGGGCTTTGCGGTGTCTTTTCAAACACCAAAATGTCCTTGGGCTCAACCGTAATCGTGACGTCACGCACACCCGGCGACAAGATATCCGCCCTGATCCGGGCGCGAACCGGCCGCTCGGTGCCGGGGACTGCGAGATCGAGCAGTTCGACGACGCCGAGGAAACGGCGCGCAATGATGCGGGCGGGAATGTTGCCTCCGCTCTCACGCACGGAGAGACCGGAAAGCCGGACCGCTACTTCCACCTCCGCGCCCTCGGCGATCCCGCCGGAATCGGCCGCGCCGAGCGGCGTCTCCACCCGCCCGCCGCTCACACGGCCTGAGAATTCGTTGATCTCGGAGAAAAATGCGGCGGCGAAGATGTCCTTCGGCCGGCAATAGAGATCATCCGATGTGCCGACCTGGACAAGGCGTCCATTTTTCAAGAGCGCAATCCGGTCGGCCATGCGCATGGCCTCTTCGGCATCGTGGGTGACAACGACGGCGGTCGCGCGGGTCTCACGAAGAATTGCGAGCGTGTCAGCCCGCACCGTGTCCTTGAGGCGCGAATCGAGGCCGGAGAACGGCTCGTCCATCAAGAGGACGCTGGGGCGCGGCGCGAGCGCCCTTGCGAGCGCCACACGTTGCTGCTCGCCGCCCGACAGGGCATGGGGAAACTTCTCGGCGTAATGGGCAAGCCCTACCCGCTCCAGTGCGGCCATGGCTTCCGAAACCGCGTCTTTTCGCGGCAGCGCGGTCAGGCCGAAGCGCACATTGTCCAGCACGCACATATGGGGAAACAGCGCGAAGTCCTGGAACATCAGGCCGATGCCACGTTTTTCCGGCGGCAGGAATGTCGTCGGACCGGCCACCTCGCGATCGTTGATCACGACACGGCCCGATGCCTGCGCCTCGATCCCGGCAGCAATTCTGAGCAGCGTTGTCTTGCCGGAACCGGAAGGGCCGAGAAGGCAGAGCACCTCGCCCGGCTCCGCGGTCAGCGTAACACCGCGGATGGTCTCCTTGCCGTGATAGCGGTGGTGAATGTCCTCAAACGTCAGACGCGCGGCAAAGGTCACGCCCGCCGTGCGCTGGCCGTTTGCGTGCTGGATCTTCGCTGAGTTCATTCTGCCGTCCGCGCGGCTTAGGCCGGATCGCCGCGATGTCATCATCGCAGACAAGCCGGCATCACCGGTCACCATTGAAAAAGCTGACCCTATTCCTCTGCTTCACCGCCCGGAGTCAAGAGGCCGAGTTCCTCGAGATCAAGCTGCGTGATCGGATCTTCCTCATCCGTCAGGTCGTCATGGGCCATGGGAAGCGGGATATTGAAGTTGGCGGGGATGCGTCCCGAAAGGAGCCCTGCCCCCTTCAGTTCTTCAAGACCAGGAAGATCGCGCAGCTCTTCGAGGCCGAAATGATCGAGGAAATCGCGGGTCGTGCCGAGCGTCACCGGGCGCCCCGGGGAGCGGCGGCGGCCGCGAAAACGGACCCAGCCGGCCTCCATCAGCACGTCCAGTGTCCCTTTCGAGGTCTGCACGCCCCTGATGTCCTCGATCTCGGCGCGCGTGACCGGCTGGTGATAGGCAATGATGGCGAGCACTTCGAGTGCTGCCCGCGACAGCTTCCTCACCTCGGTCTCATCGCTGCGGATGGCGAAGGAGAGGTCGGCTGCCGTGCGGAACGCCCAGTGATCTTCGACCTGAACGAGGTTCACGCCACGGCTGGCATATTCCTCCTTGAGCTGATGCAGGATCTCCGACGCCGAAATGCCGCGCGGCAGGCGTTCCTCGATGAACGCCGTCGAAACCGGCTGCGCCGAGGCAAAGACGAGGGCTTCGGCGATCCTCAGCGCCTCGCGGCGATCGAGTTCGGCCCGGAGCGAAGCGCTATGGCCGCCCTCCTCCGCCTCCGCGCCGTCTTCCGGCTCGAGATCGTCAACATCGGCCACGGCTCACTCCACCGCTTTCAGGGCTTCGGCCTTCGGGCCGCTGCGCATATAGATCGGCTGGAAGGCACCTTCCTGGCGAATTTCCAACCGGCCCTCGCGCACCAGTTCGAGCGAAGCGGCAAAGGCACTTGCGATGGCCGTCACCCGTTCTTCGGGGCTCGGCAGATAGCGCAGCAGGAAATGATCGAGCGCCGTCCAGTCGGCAATCTCGCCGATCATGCGGGTCAGGATGCCGCGTGCATCGGAAAGCGACCAGACGCGGCGCTTTTCGATGGTGACCTGGGTGATCGCCTGGCGCTGGCGCAGGGCGGCGTAGGCCGTCAGAAGATCGTAGAGCGAGGCCTCGAAGGCACTTGTGGCGCGCGACGGGACATGCTCGGGCGCACCGCGCGCATGCACGTCACGACCGAGCCGGTTGCGGTTGATCAGGCGGGTTGCCGCCTCGCGCATGGCTTCGAGACGCTTCAGGCGGAAGGCAAGCGTCGCTGCCATTTCCTCGCCCGAGGGGCCATCGTCCTTCGGCTGCTGCGGGATCAGGAGGCGCGACTTGAGATAGGCGAGCCAGGCCGCCATCACGAGATAGTCGGCGGCCAGCTCGATGCGGATGCGCCGGGCACTCTCGATGAACTGCAGATACTGCTCGGCGAGCGCCAGAACGGAGATCCGCGCGAGATCGACCTTCTGGTTGCGAGCGAGAAACAGCAGAAGATCGAGCGGCCCTTCGAAACCTGCGACGTCGATCAGCAAAGCCGGATCGCTGGCGGCACGCTCTGCGGCATTGTCCTGCCACAGGCTGTCCATCGGGGTCGGCGCCGGCGTCTCTCCCTGAGAGGGCCGGTTCACCACCGTCGGCTGGACAGGGCCGCGCACCATCAGGCGACCGCCATCAGGTTGGCGAATTCGTCGCGGAGCGCCTGCTCGTCCGCGTCATCGGGTGCGGTAAAGGCTGCCTCGACCGCATCGGCGCGTTCACGGGCTTTGCCGGAAAGTTCGGATACGGCTGCTGCCACCGCTTTCATCTCGTCCATATGGCCATGACAATGCAGCACGACGTCGAGGGCTGCAGCAATGCGCACGGCGCGCTCGCCGATCGTGCCCTTCAACGCGTTCATCGAAATATCGTCGGACATTAGCAGCCCCTCGAAGCCGATCGCCTTGCGCACGATCTCCTCGGTGACAATCGTTGAGGTCGAGGCCGGGTGATCAGGGTCGATGTCGGTATACACGACATGGCAGCTCATGCCCATCAGCTCATGGGCCAGCGCCTTGAACGGGACGAAATCATGGGCCTCCAGTTCGACGCGGGGCACGGTGACGACCGGCAGTTCGTGGTGGCTGTCCGCCATGCCGCGCCCGTGGCCCGGCATATGCTTCATGACCGGCAAGACGCCGCCGGCCTTCAAACCGTCCGCGGCCGCCTGCCCCATCTTCGCGACGACGTATGGGTCGTTCGAATAAGCCCGATTGCCGATCACGTTCGAAGCCCCTTCGATCGGCACATCGAGCACCGGAAGGCAGTCGACATTGATGCCGAGGCGATAGAGATCGAAGGCATGCAGGCGCGACATCAACCAGGCGGCGCGTAGACCCTTTTCGGCATCACGATCGTAAAGCGCGCCCAGGTCAGCGCCCGAAGGATAACGCGGTGCGATCGGCTCGCGGATGCGCTGCACGCGACCGCCTTCCTGGTCGATCAGAACCGGCACATGGGCTGCCCCACCGACCGTCTCGCGCATTTCGGCGACGAGATCCTTCACCTGTTCGGCCTCGCCGATATTGCGGCCGAAGAGGATGAAGCCCCAGGGCTGCTCGTCGCGATAGAAGGCCTTCTCGTCAGCGGTCAGACGCTGGCCGAGGCAACCGAGGATCATGGCTTTGGCGGGACGGGTATGTGCGATCATGAGGAAACCATATCGATGGGAGGTGAAAAGCCGAAGCGGCCGGGCAGGCGCCCTTGCCGTCATGCACAAGAAAAGAGGCGGAACCCGGGGTCCCGCCTCTTCTTTTCGTTGGGTTTCGCAGTGATCAGCGCGAGACGAGGCAGCTGCCGCCTGCGGCGCGATACTGCTCGCAGAGTGCCACGGCGTCGTCCTTGGAGCCGGCCACGATGCGAACACGGTAGAAGGTGCCCTTGCCGGGGATATCCGCCTGACGGATTTCCCAGGGCTTGCCACCGAGGACGCCCGCAAACTTGGACGAGAGGTTGCGATAGCTCTTCTGCGCATCGGCTTCCGACGGCAGCGAGGCGATCTGGATGCCGAAGCTGCCAGCTGGGGCTGCCGTTGCCGGTGCCGCGGTCTCTGCTGCCGGAGAGGCAGCGGCCACTTCCGCCGGGGCCGTCGCCGCCGGCTGCGCCGGGCGGACATTGCCCTGATCGGTCACGGTGCCTACGACGTTCACCGGCTGATCGGCCGGACGCGTCGTCGGGATCGGGGCGCGGGCCGAGGTCGGGTCGGCCGCCGGTGCGGTTGCGTCCGCCAGGGGCTGCGTGTCGGGAGCAACTGGCGTTGCAGTCGCAACTTCGGTCGCGGCAGATGCCGATGCGGCGGGCACAGACACCGGTGTCGCAGCAGCTTCGGTCTCGCCACCCGGTGTCACGACGCGCGTATCAACGGTCCGGACCGTGTCGTTGGTGTTGGTGTTCGGCACGCTCGGCGGCGCCAGGACCGGCGTATCGGCGGCAGCCTGCGACGGCGTTGCGGCCGCGGTCTCAACCGGTGCCGGCGTCGGCTCTGCCGGCACTTCCTGCGCAACCAGCGTGCCATCCGGACGGACGATCATGGTGCGCACCTTGCGCGGCGTGATGGTCGCCGGGTCTTCGGCTTCAGCCTGCTGCGGCTGGCTGTCGGGCAGAAGACGCGGATCTTCGGTCTCGCCGACCGGCGTGCCCATGGCCTCGTTTTCGCCCTCGAGCGGAAGCGTTTCCGGGATCAGCGTGCGCTGAACGACGTCGACGGGTTCTTCTTCAGAGGAGATCAGGCTCGGCTGTTTCGGATCTTCAACGCCATTGCCGGCCACGCGGTCATAAACCGCCTTGTCCTGGTTGGGCACGGACTTGCCACCCGGATCCTCCGGCACGATCTTGACCGGCGACTTGTCGGCGGCGATCACCTGCGGCTCGCCGCTTGTCAGCGTGCCCACGGTGCCACTGCCGAGCCAGGCGTAAAGCCCGCCCGCGCCGGCGAGCAGCATCACGACGGCCGTACCGGCCATCAGGTAAGGCTTGATGTGGCGGAAGCGGAAGCCCTGACCTTCGCCGGCGATGGTGATGTGACCGCGGCTTTCCGGCTCCAGGGCCGAGGCAGAGGACATGCTGCTGCGCAGGTCTTCTTCCAGCGCCTTTTCGAAAGCGTCGAAATCATCGAGCGGCGGCTTGGCGGCAGCGACACGGGCCACGGGCGCTTCGGCTACGGGCGCCTGGGCATAGCGGCTCGCTGCGACCGGCTTCGTCTGCGGCGGCGCAACCGGCTCCTCAAACAGAGTGGCCAGTTCGGCATCGATGTCGAAGTCATAATCCGGCTGCGCGGGCTGGACCGGCCGGGTTTCCGTCACCGGCACGTCCGGCACATCCATCCCGCTCAAGGTTTCCAGCGTGTCGTCCTGCTCGGAAATCTCCGAAGGATCGAAGCCGAAGCTCTCTTCGGCCGGCACTGCAGGACGGACGGGTGCCGCAGGCTGGGCAGGAGCCGGCGCGTAGGTCTCGGCCGCCGGACGGCTCACCGGAGCAGCATAGGCAGGCGCTGCAACGGGTGCCGGTTGGGCATAGGCTGCATTGGCAGACACAGTGCCGACGAATGCTGTGGCAAGCGCAGGCTCGACGCGGCTCGGTGCCGGTGCCGGTGCCGGAGCGGATGCAGCCGCGAAGACGGGCGCAGGCGTTGCAGGGGTGGCAGCAACGGCAGGCGTCGGTGCCGCCTGCGGCTTCTGCGGAGCGCTGTCGAGGTCCGAGAGATCCAGTTCGATATCGTCGAGCTGCAGATCGAATTCGTCATCGGAGAACGGGTCGAATTCATCATCCGCCGCAGTCGGCGCTGCGCGTTCCTGAACGACTTGCGGCGCGGCCGACACGGCCTTCGGCTCGTCTTCGACGGCGAGTTCGTCGAGGAAATCGAAGCTGAAGTCGGGCTCTTCCCGCTCGGCGCGGCTCACCGTCTGCACCGGCGCTGCGGTGATCTCACGCGGCTCGGAGGCGACGGCAAAGCTGCCAAAATCCGGAACGGAAGCGGCGGCAGGACCAACAGGTGACACATCGAATTTCGGCGCAGCCGACACGGTCGGGATCGGCTCGACGGGACCGGAGGCCCAGTCGAAGGTTGCCTTGCCGAAGTCGAGTGGGGTCGAAACCGGCTGCGGTGCGGCAGGAGCCGGGATCGGGGCTGGTGCAGCCACCGGAACGTCGAAGGCGCCCAGGCCAAGCGACGTCTCCGCCTTCGGAGGCTCGGGCGCAAGCTGCGGCTCTGCACGGCGAACGGGCTGCGCGGAAAAATTGGCGAGCGGCAGACGCAGGCGCGGCGGCTCGGGCTGGACGGGCTTGATCGGCTCGGCAACAGGCTCGGGACGGAGATCCGCATCAGCGACGGCGAATTCAAGCTCATCGGCCAGATCGAGAGAGATCTCCGGCTCCACCGGATATGCGACCTGAGCCTCCTCGCGCGCTGAGAAGTCGCCCAACTCAGGCTCAGACTGCTCGAATGCAGCCGCATAGGGCTCCTCATGGGACACCTCAGGCGCGGCATAAGCGACCGGCTCAGGCTCATAAGCAGGCTCGGCCTCATAAGCGGGCTCAGGCTGATAGGCCGGCTCAGGCGCTTCGTAGTAGGAAGGCTCAGCCTCGAAGCGTGGCTCTTCACGATACTGCGGCGCCGGATAGCTCTCGACGGCCACCGGGCGCGGCGCCACAGGCTCAGGTGCGGCCAGCGGCGGCGCATAGGGCGACGGCGCGGGCGCTGCTTCGTAGCCCTCGAACTCGCGCATCAATTCGTCTTCAAGATTGAAGTTCGGAGACCCGACCTCGGCAACGTGCGGAAGCGTGACAACGGGCTCGCGCTTCAGGGGCTGGTCAAACCCGACGATGCGAGCCAGTTCCGCCAACGGATCGTCATCTGCGAAACCATCGCCCTGCGATCGAATGCTGTTTGCAGCCTGCTTCTGTACCATACCCTGTTCCACTCACTCACGCGACTCAACGCCTGCCAGCGCATTGTGGGGAATTGGTGACGATACTATCGCATTTCGACCGGAGCTTCGGTGCCAGTAATGGCCAGTCCCGACTTCAACACGGAGGCGACAGCATGCACCAGCCCAAGCCTGGCGATGGTTAATTCTCTATGTTTATCGTTAACAAAGCGTAATTCGGGCGAATCCTTGCCCTTGTTCCAGTGAGCATGGAGCGAGCTTGCCAGATCATGCAGGTAAAATGCAAGTCGATGCGGCTCCTGCGACAGTGCCGCCGCCTCGATAATCCTTGGATATTCCGCAAGCTTCGCCACCAGCGACAGTTCCGTCGGATCTTCGATCTGTCCCATTACGGCACCCGCCAGATCGAGCTTCTCGATCTCCAGATCCGGGAAGGCTTCCTTCGCCTGGCGCAGGATCGACATGCAGCGAGCATGGGCATACTGCACGTAGAAGACCGGATTGTCCTTCGACTGCTCCGTCACCTTGGCAAAATCGAAGTCGAGCGGCTCGGAATTCTTCCGGTAGAGCATCATGAAGCGCACCGAATCGCGGCCGACTTCCTCGACCACTTCGCGCAGCGTGACGAAATCACCAGAGCGTTTTGACATCTTTACCGGCTCGCCGTCGCGGTAGAGCTTGACGAGCTGGCAGAGCAGAACGGTGAGCTTCGACTTGCCCTCGGAAACGGCCCGGTTGACGGCCTCAAGCCGCTTCACATAACCGCCGTGGTCGGCGCCGAGCACATAGATCATCTCGGAGAAGCCGCGATCGAACTTGTCCTTGAAGTAGGCAACGTCGGCGGCGAAATAGGTGTAGGAGCCGTCCGACTTCATCAGCGGCCGGTCGATGTCGTCACCGACTTCGGTCGAACGGAATAGGGTCTGTTCGCGGTCTTCCCAGTCTTCCGGCAGCTGGCCCTTCGGCGGCGGCAGCGTGCCACGATAGACATGGCCCTTGAAGGTCAGGTCATTGATCGCCGTGCGGATCTTGGCGGCATTGCCGGCATGCAGCGTGCGCTCAGAGAAGAAGATGTCGTGATGCACATTCAGCGTCGCCAGATCGTCGCGGATCATCGCCATCATGGCATCGATCGCCTTGTCCTTGACGATCGCCAGCATCTCCTCTTCCGGCATCGTCAGGAGCTTGGTGCCATACTCGTCGGCCAGCGCCTTGCCCACCGGGACCAGATAATCGCCCGGATAAAGGCCGGCCGGGATCTCGCCGATATCTTCACCGAGTGCCTCGCGGTAGCGCAGGAAGGCGGAGCGCGCGAGCACGTCGATCTGCGCGCCGGCATCGTTGATGTAGTATTCCTTGGTCACCTCGTAGCCGGCAAAGCCCAGCAGATTGGCCAGCGTGTCGCCGACAACGGCGCCACGGCAATGGCCGACATGCATGGGGCCGGTCGGGTTGGCCGAGACATATTCGACATTGACCTTGTGGCCGGCGCCCACGGTCGAGCGGCCGAAATCCGTGCCCTGCCGGATCATGGTCGCAAGCAGCTGCTGCCAGTAGGCGACGGAAAGGCGGATGTTGATGAAACCGGGGCCGGCCACGCCGACCTCGGCAATATCAGGATCCTGCTTCAGCTTCTCGCCGATGAGGTCAGCCAGCGCGCGCGGGTTCATACCCATGCCCTTGGCCAGCACCATGGCGGCATTGGTCGCGGCATCGCCATGGCTCGGATCACGCGGCGGTTCGACGACGATACGGCTGAAGTCGAGGCTGTCGCGCTTCTCGCGCACCGCCTCGATCTCATCGAGCGCTGCTTTGATCCGGGTTTCGAAATCGGCGAAAAGGTTCATGGCGTGTCCCTGCGCGCGGGTAAAATCCCCGCGTCCGTTCAGAATTTGTCGGCTGCCTATCGCAATTCCGGAGTCCGGTCAAACAGCTCCCGGTGCGTGCGCACCGCATAGGTGTCGGTCATGCCGGCGAGATAGTCACCCACATGCCGGGCTTTCTGACCGTCATTGAGACCGGAGATATGGTTGACCCAGAAGTGGCTCTTCATCAGCTTGGGGTCGGCCATATAGGCATTGAAGAGATCGGTGACGATCTCGGCGGCCGCGGCACGGATCCGCATGATGTCCGGGTGGCGGTAGATCCGGCTGAACAGGAGTTTCTTGATCGCCTTGTCGGTCTCGGCCATCTCGCCGGAGAAGGTCGCGATGGTCATCGGGGCGGCGCGGACATCCTCCACGCTCTGCGGCTCGATTGTCTTCAGCCGATCCTGGGCAACACCGATCACATCCTCGACCATCCTGGTGATCTGCCGGCGCATGATCTCGTGGGTGAAGCGATCGGGATCGAGATGCGGATAACGGTCCCGCACATCCTTCATCAGCCCGGCGAGGAAGGGCACATCCTCGAGCATCTCGAAGGTGAGGTAACCCGAGCGCAGCCCGTCATCGATGTCATGGGTATTGTAGGCGATGTCGTCGGCGATAGCCGCGACCTGCGCCTCCAGCCCGGCAAAGCTCGAAAGCTCGAGATCATGGATCTCGCAATAGTCGAGGATCGGCTGCGGAACGGGTCCGCGCGTCCCCTGCCCGTCTTTCGTCAGCAACGGACCGTTGTGCTTCACCAGCCCCTCGAGCGATTCCCAGGTCAGATTCAACCCGTCGAAATCGGCGTAGCGACGCTCGAGCTTGGTCACGATGCGCAGCGACTGGGCATTGTGGTCGAAGCCGCCATAGGGTTTCAGCACTTCGTGCAGTGCATCTTCGCCGGTATGACCAAAGGGGGTGTGGCCGAAATCATGCACGAGGGCCACGCCTTCCGCGAGATCCTCGTCGAGCTTCAGGGCGCGGGCGAGCGCACGGGCGATCTGCGCGACTTCGATCGTATGCGTCAGGCGCGTCCGGTAATGATCGCCATCCGGCCCGATGAAGACCTGCGTCTTGTGCTTCAGACGCCGAAAGGCCGTCGTGTGGACAATGCGGTCACGGTCGCGCTGGAAATCAGAACGCGTCAGGCTGCCCCCTTCTTCGAAAAGGCGACCACGGCTCTTCCAGGGATTGGTGGCGAAAACTGCCCGCTCCCCGGTTCCGAAACCCAGTGCTGCTTCATCAATCGTCATGCCTGTGCCGCTTGCTCCCCATTGACGCAACTCTTGTGCCTTCATACCTATAGCCAACAAAGCCGCAAGGCGATGCGGGTCTCGAAGCGTCTTTGGCCCGCCTCGCCGGTGCAAAAATCGCCCAATTGCATTACAATGCGGTGATTTGCTGAGAATGAGACCGTTTTCACCGGGCCTTGAACCCGGCAGGAGGCCAAATGAGCACCGAGACCGTCACGCTTTCCGAAGCCGCCGCAAAGCGAATCGCAGCCATCGTTGCCGCCGAAGCCGACAAGCAGGCGCTGCGCGTCTCCGTCGAAGGCGGCGGCTGTTCCGGCTTTTCCTACAAGTTCGACCTCGACGGCCAGCCGGCCGGCGACGACATCGTCATTAAGCGCGATGGCGCCACCGTGCTCATCGACCCGATGTCACTCATCTACATGGCCGGTTCCGAGATCGACTTCGTCGACAACCTGCTCGGCCAGTCTTTCCAGATCAAGAACCCCAATGCGGTGGCGAGCTGCGGCTGCGGCACCAGCTTCTCCGTGTGAGTGATGATGAAAATAGCCACCTGGAACATCAATGGCGTGAAGGCACGCATCGAAAACCTGTGCCAGTGGCTGAAGGATTCACAACCCGACATTGCCTGCTTGCAGGAAATCAAATCGGTCGATGAAGGCTTTCCGCGGGCCGAGATCGAGGCGCTCGGCTATCACGTCGAGACCCATGGCCAGAAGGGCTTCAACGGCGTCGCACTGCTTTCCAAGGTGAAGCCTGACGAAGTCAACCGCGGACTGCCCGGCGATGACACCGATGAGCAGGCCCGTTTTATCGAGGGCGTGTTTTCCGTCGAGGGTGGCGTGGTGCGCGTCTGTTCGCTTTATCTGCCGAACGGCAACCCCTCCGACGACCCGATCAAATACCCCTACAAGCTCGCCTGGATGGCGCGGCTCGAAGCCTTTGCGCGGGACCGCATGGCGCTGGAGGAGCCGCTGATCCTCGCCGGCGACTACAATATCATCCCCGAGCCGCACGACGCCAAGGATCCGAGCCAGTGGGTCACCGACGCGCTCTTCCTGCCTCAGACGCGTGCCGCCTTCCGGCGCCTTGAAAATCTCGGCTTCGTCGATGCTGTCAGGGCGTCCACGGACGAGGCGCCACTCTTTTCCTTCTGGGATTACCAGGCCGGCGCCTGGCAAAAGAACAACGGCATCCGCATCGACCATCTGATGCTCTCGCCGGAAGCGTCCGACCGGCTGCGGTCCGCGGAGATCGAGAAACATGTGCGCGCCTGGGAGAAGCCATCCGACCACGTGCCGGTCGTCGGTCACTTCGCCTTCTGAAGCGGAACGACATCGCATAAACACCAATGGGCGCCGAGGCGCCCATTTTCGTTTCGATCCAACGCTCAGAAGCCGCGTCAGTCGCCCTGCTGGTAAACCTGGGGCGCAAGCGCCACCGCAACGCGGCGGTCGTCTTCTGTGGCGAGCGAGAAGGCCCGCTCCTGCAGGTCCTGCATCCAAGGACAATCCTTCGGATTGCAGCGATCGAGCGCCGCCGTCAGGAAAGCTAGGCCGCGCACAGTCTGGCCCTCTTCGAAGAGCACATTGCCGAAGATGGACATGGCGCCAGCATGGCCGCTCTTGCGCGCCATGTTTAGCCACTTCTTTGCCTGCTGGACGTTCACACCGCCGCCCTCGCCGGCCAGGATCATCCGCGCCAGCTGAAACTGCGCTTCCGGCACGCCAAAGGTGGATGCCACCTGGAAATAGATCTGGCGCGCCTGGGCAAGGTCCGCCTTGACGGGGCTGTCCGGAATGCCCTGGCGATAATACCGGGCAAGCGAGAGGAGCGCGTTGACGAAGAAACCGGTGTCCTCGGAGCCGGGCTCGACACCCTGGTTGGCGATCTCGGCATAGATCTTGAAGGCTTCGAAGTCGTTTTCGACGACGCCATCGCCGGCAGCATACATGTTGGCGAGTGCCCAGCGCGAACCGGTATGCCCCTTCTCGGCAGCGTAGCGATAGGCTTCGACCGCCTCTTCCTTCTGGCCCTTCTTGTAGGCGTTGAAGCCGAACTTGAAGAGATCGAAGGGACCGGATTCCTTGCTGACGCCGGCATTCATGTCGAATGCACGCGCCGATGGGCTCGAAGACAGCAGAAGAGCTGCCGTCAGAAGCACCGCCGAAGACTTCCAGTCACCTAGACGCATGGGTCCGCACAATTTCCAAGTCATCATGGACATCAGATCCTCCGCGCCGCAATTGCGGCGAGTTCATCTGCGCCCTTTTTCAAGAATACACTCAACCAATGAATAGACGGTTCATGACCGGACCTGCGGTCGGAGCAGCCGTCATGGCTCCCTTTATGTTTCGTCTGCATGATCGAGAGACTAGTCTGGATTTCCGGCAAGACCGGGGCGATTTTTTGCCCCCATCCGATTTTGTCCACCAGACCCGCCGACCGCTCCCCAAAAGCGACCGAAGTCATTGCAATTTGCACCCTATTTACGCCCCAGAGGCTCATGTGAAACTCGTTACACCACCCGCCGGAAACGGCGCCTGCCGTCTCGCATCCCACCGGTGCTCCCCGTTTGTGGCGGGAAATGGACAAATTGGACGCCGGCGGGGCTGGTGAAGAAGGATAGGTCCGATGTTGCAGAATCGTCACATTCCGGAATGCTGAAAAATGCGGGGTATGCCTGAAACGGAAGAAGCCCGGACAAGCCGGGCTTCCACTCAATAATATTGGGAAAGATCAGAAACGAACCTTAAGAGACGTTGATACGGCAGCCGCGATATCGGTGCCGAAGTCGTAGGAAACGTCATCGCCATAGGTTTCGCCATTGGCGGTCACAACTCCGGATTCGCCCGAGGTCAGCAAGCTGATCGCACCTGCAAGCCTCAGCTCGACGTTCTGGTTCGGTGCATAGGAAACCCCAGTACCGAAAGTCCAAGTATCCGTCTGACTACCGAAGCCCTGTGACGTGCCCCTATCCCAAGTTACCGAGCCCGCCACACTCCACTGCTCATTAACTTTGTGCCCGATACCGCCAGAAATTGTCCAGCCGTCTCGATATATCAGGTCGAGAGACGTGACATCAACTCCAGCAGGCGAACCCGTGGCGCATGCGACCACACCTCGCGTCGACACCGGGCAGAAAGGTATGCTCTGCAACTGGCTCCAGTCTGTCCACTTGACAGAACCGAATGCGAGCCAATCTGGCGCTATGCCGGACTGCACCTTCAGCTCAATCGAATCTGGCATCGCTGTGGCACCGTAGACGTCCGTGACATTACCGAACAGCCCGCCTCCACCCGGCAGACCTGAGGGCACGCCTGTGAGATCAAGCGTACCGGTGATGTCGTCAAGCTTCACTTCGCTATTGTAGACGAGACTAGCGCGAAAAGCATATTCTGGGATTTCGTAAGCAGCCCCTATACGCCAACCCCATCCATCTCCCTCGAGGTCGAGTCTGCCCAAGCCCGTGCCAGTTAGTCCAAATGCAGGAAGAACTTCCGGCGCCACAACCAGACGGTCCTTAAAGCCATCGACTTGCTGGTAGAAACCGCCGCCAATAATGCGGACTTGGCCCGGCCCAGCGTCGAACTTATAGGAGCAGGTTAGGCCATAGTTGTCGCTGTTGACTTTCGTTTCAATGTTGTGATTTGCGCCTGCCCACGTGGAACCCGGCTTTGTATGGGCACCCCAAGGCTGCGAATAATCCACCATGCAGTCAAGACCATCGACCAGTTGAGCCTTGAACCCGACGCGCGGGACAAAATAGCTCTCCGTCTCGTCAGTTGACCCCTCGTAACCCAACGCATTGAGCGGGCCGTCCGAGGCATCCGTGTCCTGCACGTTTTCCAGCTTCCGCTGCGGCGCGACGTAAGTGACGCCCGACTCAAACGTGTACTGGCCCGGATCGAACAGAAGATCGATGTTATAACCGCCACGTTCAAGACCGCCTGCCTGCGCGCCTCCCACGAATGCGCATGCTGCGATCAGCCCGAGGGCGGTTGTCTTCATCAAGTGGTTCGCCATGTCTCTCCCCAATTCAGGCAAAACTGTGATTTGGCATACTAGACATGTGCGACAGGATGGCAATCGGGTGATCTCCGTCACAGCCTTGTTCCATCGCTGAAATTTTTACGTAACGATTTTAGCGCAGCTTCAGATATCCGCAGCGGTTGGATGAATATCCTAACATTTGGCGACATATAGCAACGTTGTTAGAATATTCTTATCGCACTTCAGCCATGCGTTGCGCGCATGCCACAGCCATGACCATCCGGCGACATGGTTGATTTTTCACCACTTCAGGGTGTTGTCGACGCCGCCTGCCTACGCATTGGTTAGATATCGCCCGGAATCGTTACAACGCTCCCCTGAGCAGCGGCATCGACCATGCTGCGGCGCAATAACAAAGGGCCAGATCTCGGATCCGGCCCTTAGAAAATCATTTCTCAGGCAATCAGCGCTCAGCCGGCCTCCAGAACCCGCTTCAACGCCTTTTCAAGGCTCGCCTTCTGCACCTCGAGCTCCTGGTAACGCTCTCGCTCGGCAGCGACCACCTCCGGGTTCGCGTTGGCAACGAACTTCTCGTTGTTCAGCTTGCCTGCGATGCGCGCCATTTCCTGGTCTACCTTGGCGATCGCCTTTTCGATACGCGCCTTTTCAGCCGAGAGATCGATCAGCGCGCCCAAGGGCAGGCAGGCAGTTGCCTCGCCGACGACGATCTGGGCGGCACCCTTCGGCGCGACGTCGGCAACCGAGATCGCTTCGACGCGCGCCAGGCGCTTGATCGCGGCATCGTGGCGGATCAGCCGCTCCTGGGTCACGCCATTGGCCCCAACCACGACCAGCGGGGCCGTTGCGCCGGGCGGCACGTTCATTTCTGAACGGGCCGACCGGATGCCGGTCACGAGGTCGATCAGCCAGTTGATGTCGGCGGCAGAATTCTCGTCGGAGAATTCCGGAGCCGGCCAGTCCGCATGGCAGAGCAGGGTATCGCGTGAAGCGCCCTCGCCTGCCGTATGCGCCCAGAGCTCTTCCGTCATGAACGGCATGAAGGGATGGAGCAGCTTGTAGATCTGCTCCAGCACAAAGGCCGCACAGGCCTGCGCTTCCTTTTTGGCCGCCTCGTCCTCGCCCATGAAGACGGGCTTCAACAGCTCGAGATACCAGTCGCAGAACTGGTTCCAGACGAAGCGATAGAGGCTGCCCGCAGCGTCATTGAAGCGATAGCCTTCGATCGCTTCCGTCACCTCGGCTTCCGTGCGGGCGAGTTCGGTCAGGATCCAGCGGTTGATCGCAAGCGACGTTGTCTCCGGCAGGAAACCGGGATCGGCCTTCACGCCATTCATCTCGGCAAAACGCGTGGCGTTCCACAGCTTGGTGCCGAAGTTGCGGTAGCCGGCGATGCGGGCCGGGTCGAGCTTCACATCGCGGCCCTGGGCGGCCATGATCGCCAGCGTGAAACGCAGCGCGTCGGCGCCATACTCGTCGATCAGCTCCAGCGGATCGATGACGTTGCCCTTCGACTTCGACATTTTCTGGCCGTTCTTGTCGCGAACCAGGGCGTGGACATAGACCGTGTGGAAGGGCTCGACGGGATTACCGTCTTCGTCCTTCATGAAGTGCAGGCCCATCATCATCATGCGGGCAACCCAGAAGAAGATGATGTCGAAGCCGGTGACGAGAACGTCGGTCTGGTAATACTTCGCCAGTTCCGGCGTGTTGTCCGGCCAGCCGAGCGTCGAAAAGGGCCAGAGCGCCGAGGAGAACCACGTGTCGAGCACGTCCTCGTCGCGGGTCAGGATCTCGCCGGGTGCGAAGTTCTCGAGCTTCTCCTGAACCCAGGCCTTCCACGGTCCCTCATGGGCAAGATAGTGCTGGACGGCAGCGTCGAGCGCCTCTTCCTCGGTCTTTTCGACGAAGACCTGACCATCCGGACCATACCAGGCCGGGATCTGGTGACCCCACCAGAGCTGGCGCGAGATGCACCAGGGCTCGATGTTTTCCATCCATTCGAAATAGGTCTTTTCCCAGTTCTTCGGGACGAAGTTGGTGCGGCCTTCGCGAACCGACGCGATTGCCGGTTCGGCCAACGTCTTTGCGTCCGCAAACCACTGGTCGGTCAGCATCGGCTCGATGACAACGCCGGAGCGATCGCCAAAGGGCTGCATGATCTTCTTGTTCTCGACGAAGGGCACATCATTGCCTTCCGCGTCCTTTACCGTGACGGCAAGGCCTTCGGCATTGATCGCGTCGATGATGCGCTTGCGGGCCTCATAGCGGTCGAGACCACGATACTCGTCGGGAACGAGGTTGATGTCGTCGACCTCGGCTTCGTTCGGCAGATGGCCGGTCTTGGCAATCTCCAGAGCGCGCGCGGCGTAAACGGCATAATCCTCGCCGTCGTCACGCATCTTCGCCTGGGTATCCATGAGGCGATAAAGCGGGATCTTGTTGCGGCGGGCGACCTGGTAGTCGTTGAAATCATGCGCGCCGGTGATCTTGACCGCGCCAGAGCCGAACTTCGGATCCGGATATTCGTCGGTGATGATCGGAATCAGGCGGCGATGCTCCTTCGGCCCGACCGGGATCTCACAGAGCCTGCCGACGATCGGTGCATAACGCTCGTCCGAGGGATGGACCGCCACCGCACCGTCGCCGAGCATGGTTTCCGGACGTGTCGTCGCAATCGAGATGTAGTTCCGCTCTTCCTGGAAGGTGACGTTGCCGTCCTCATCCTTCTCGACATAGGTGTAGGTCTCCCCACCCGCGAGCGGATATTTGAAGTGCCACATGTGGCCTTCAACTTCCTTGTTCTCGACCTCAAGATCGGAAATCGCCGTTTCGAACTTCGGATCCCAGTTGACCAGACGCTTGCCGCGATAGATCAGGCCTTCCTTGTAGAGCGTGACGAAGACTTCAAGCACGGCCTTGGACAGGCCCTCATCCATGGTGAAGCGTTCGCGCGACCAGTCGCAGGAGGCGCCGAGGCGCTTCAGCTGGTTGAAGATCAGGCCGCCCGATTCCTCCTTCCACTCCCAGACCTTGTCGATGAAGGCTTCGCGGCCCATGTCGCGGCGCGAGAGGTTCTGGCCGTTTTCGGCCAGCTTGCGCTCGACGACCATCTGGGTGGCAATGCCGGCATGGTCCATGCCCGGCTGCCACAGCACGTCCTTGCCGCGCATGCGCTCGAAGCGGACCATGATGTCCTGCAGCGTGTTGTTCAGCGCATGGCCCATATGCAGCGAACCGGTCACGTTCGGCGGCGGGATCACGATGGTGAAGGTGTCCTCGCCCGGCTTCGCATTGGCGCCGGCGCGGAAGGCATCCGCCTCCTCCCAGGCTTTCGCGATCTTCGGTTCGACGGCGGCTGAATCATAGGTCTTTTCGAGCATTTTCCGACCGGATTTTCGAGTTCTGGATGTTGGGTTGTAAATAGGACAGCCCAAGACGAGTCAATAAAAAAGGCCGCTCTTGCGAGCGGCCCGTGATCCCCAAAGGGCGTTCTGTCAGCGTCGCGGGCCGCGGGCGACGCGTTCGATTTCCTCCCGCACGAGGCGCTCCACCAGCGTCGGCAGATTGTCGTCGAGCCAGTCCTTGAGCATCGGACGCAGCATCTCTTCGGCCATCTCGTCGAGCGAACGGCGCTCGGTGCCGTCGAAGGCGGCGGCGAGTTCGGAGAAGGAGCGCGAGACCTGCTCCACCGTTGCGGCGGAAACCAGGGCCGTCAGGTCGCGACCACCGGTATTGTCTTCATCATTCATCTGGAAATCTTCCGTCTCCATCGGCTCATCGGCACTCATCTCGACGGTCGGGGCTTTCGGCTCGACGCGAACCTCGACGGAGGCGATGCGCGCTAGAGGCGCTTCGGGCTCGGCGAAGAGTGGGCGCGGTGCATCGACAGAAGGGCGCAGCGATGGTGGCATCTGGGCTTCGGCGGGCTGCGCGGCGCGCAATTCCGGCTGGCGGAATTCCGCGAGGCGGGCGCTCATCGAGGGGGCTTCCGGGGCCCGGGTCTCGGACACGGGTTCGCGACGCTCGATCGGCGCGGCGTCCTGCGGCATCGGGGTCTGGACCGGACGCTCCATGCGCTCGGAGGCCGACCGGACACGGGCGGCGAGGTCCGCAAGCGAGACGCTCTTCGGCATGTCCTCGGCCTCAGCCTGCGGCATCTCGCGGCGCGGCGTGGCTTCCACCTGCGGCATCTCACGCTGGAAGACGGGGAAAGACGGTGCGGCATCGTTGGCGGCCACGAAATCACCGCCGTCATAGCCTCGGTCTGCTTCACCGTCGTCGTCGGAAAGCTGAGACAGATCCTGCGGCTGGCTTGCGCCATTTACCGGATCGTTGCTTTCGATGATCCGGCGAATGGATGCCAGGATCTCTTCCATGGACGGTTCACGCGCTACGCTTGGCTGAGCCATACTAATCCCCGTTGTCCTCAGAACTGTCGACCGGCGGCAATCTTGCCGGGCCGATTCGCGCTCACCCTAGGATACGCGGTTGCCGAAAAAAATCACGCCTTCCTAAGGAATTGCCGTGATGCACAGCTTTGTTGTGCAGATACGAAAAGGCCCGCACGAAGCGGGCCCTCACCATTCCGATGGCGCTTGCGCTCAGAAGACGAATTCGGCCGCCTTGCGGAAGCCCGGCAGCGGCTTCACTGCCGCGTTGAAATACTCGGTATAGGAGGTGATGCCGCCGTTCTTGACATAAAGACGGGCGCGCGCCGAGTTGCCGTAACCGACAACGGCAACGAGGCGGCCACCTTCGCGCAGCTGCGACAGGATTGTCTCCGGCAGCGCCTCGACGGCACCGTTGACGAAGATCACGTCGTAGGGTGCTTCGGCGGCATAACCGTCTTCAAGCTTTGCGGAGACTACCGCGACATTATCGTAACCCAGTTCCGAAAGGGTCTCGGTGGACTTCGTCACCAGCGCCTCGTCGCTCTCGGTCGCAACGACCGAACCGGCGAGCAGCGAAAGCAGGGCTGCCGAATATCCGGCGCCGCAGCCGATTTCCAGCACCAGGTCGTCCTTGGTGATCGCCGCAAGCTGCAGCAGCTTGGCCAGCGGCGACGGCTCCATGATGTAGCGGGGCGGATTGCCGTTTGCGGCCGGCGCGATCAGCATGTCCTCGTCGATATAGGCGAGCGGCTTCATCTCCGCCGAAACGAAAGCCTCGCGCGGCACCGACAGAAAGGCATTCAGAACGGAATGGGACGTGACGTCCGTCGTCCTGATCTGATTGTCCACCATCTTGGTGCGTGCTGCTGCGTAATCCATCATTTCGTTCGCGCCCCGTATCGACCGGCCATAGCGGCTATTCACACCCGTCTTTAATTGCAGCCAGATGCGCTTTCAAGCCGCTCGAAGCCTCGCACACGAGAATCTCGCGGCTGCGAAGTGACGCAGCCGCGCTGCAGGTCGCGTCAGTCTGCCAGCGTATAGGTGTCGTTCTCGCAGAAATCGACCTCGTCCCGAACGTCATAGAAACTGTCATTCTCGAAGACGGCGCGGATCTTGTAGACGCAGGCATCGCTGCCATCGGCAATCGTCAGCTGGCGCGACTTCCCGCCGTAAAGCCCCTTCTTGTTCAGAAGCTCGGACCGTGTGCCACCGTCGGCCGGCGTCGCATAAAACTGCACGATCATGTTGGGCGTCTGGTTCTCGAGCGTAAACGAGAGATTGTCGGCATAAGCGGAGGATGCGGCGAGACCGATCAGGCCAGCCATTAGAAGAGAGACTGCGTTGCGCATGGGCGTGCTCCTGTTGTGGGAGACCTGCTCATGCGAGCGCGCAACTTTCCGCGCAATCACCGGCATCGGCCAAGATCGGGCGGAACGACCAAAGCCGCGGGATCGGCGCAAAGATGGCCGATGGACACCGGTGAGCGCCAAGGCCTGAACGCCGGCAAATGGATAATGTCAGGATATGGGGAGGTTCGGATGGAGGCCTCGCCCGGAATTGAACCGGGGTACAAGGATTTGCAGTCCTCTGCGTCACCACTCCGCCACGAGGCCATCCGGGTATAAAAGTGCGTGTGGTGGGCGGCATTTAGAACGGATCGAGAGTGAGCGCAAGGGGAAATTCATCGAATTTCACGGCGCCGCTGTAGATGCCGAAACACCCCTCGCCGCAGCCCCTCGTCAGCCTGCGTGCTGTCCACGTCGGCGGTCGAGGAGGCGCGTTGCAGCCATGGTGCTGGCGGCATCGGCAAGGCGGGTGGGATCGGTCATGCCGGCGGTATAAAGCCGGATGACGGCCTTGCCCACGGCTTCTCTATGGCCATCGTCGGGCCGGCCGATCCTGTTCGGCTCTGCTGCCTGCATGGCAAGGTCGATGATGAGGAAGTCTTTCGGCGTCAGAATCCAGGAACTCTCCGCCTGGACCGGTTGGATCATTTTGTGTCGCCTTTCCGGGAACGTAACGCCCCCTGGTTCGTTGTTGATCGCGACTCAGTCTGTCCAGACTATGGGAAGGTGGGCGGCGGGTCATTTCACTATGACATGTGCCGACCATTTGGCGGCCGCTGGCTCTTAATCCTGGCGCTCGTTGCGCTTTGCGGCCTGGCGGCGGCTCCACCAGACGGTCATGCGCCGGCGGCGCCGGCGAACGGCGGGCAGATCATGCGAGAGGACGATGAGCCCAAGCGGGATCATCCAGAAGCCGAGGATCGGCAGGAAGCCGAGGATACCGCCGCCCACAAGGGCTGAACCGGTCACGATTCGACCGGTTCTCGAGCGTGGCACCGGGATTTCGAGCCCGCCCAGCACGAGCCGCCCGCGCGCATGATCGAGGCGATAACGGCGGTCGGGCATCTTGAAACTCCACGAAATTCAGGGGATTTCCCACCCCTGTCAGCGCTTCTCCAGATGGTGAGCCCACACTTAAAAACAAGGTGATGACATTTTTTTTGAAAAACCGCTTGGCAAACGGAGCGAGCATCAGTATTACCCCGCTCACACCGCGGCAAGCGGCTGTTCCCTGGTAGCTCAGCGGTAGAGCATTCGACTGTTAATCGACAGGTCGCCGGTTCGAATCCGGCCCGGGGAGCCATCTCATTCCAAGGCCCGCGCTGAACACAGCCGCGGGCCTTTTGCTTTTTCAGCCACGCACATCCGTCACTGATAGATCGGGTAGCGACGTCGAAACCCCCTCTTCACCTTTGCCTGCTATCTCCTCTTGCAACGAACAGGCATGCAAGGAGGACGGCCGATGTGGCTCGAGCTTCACGATGGGGACGGATTTCCCTTCTACGTCAACATGGACAATGTGGTGGACTTCCGCTGGTATGAGCGCGAAGGCTATACCTGCCTGCTGACGACCGCTCCCGTCGCCGAGAAGCTGCACCGGCTCTATGTGCGCGAAAATGCGCAGCAGATCATGGGCATGATCCGGGCCGAGCAGACCCGCCGCGCCGCCCCCGGTCGCTCCGCCGCCTAAGGCGGACCCCGAGCAAGTTGCCCTTCACCGCGAAATCGTGAACACGACGTGATCCCTTCGCGGTTGTCCTTCGTATGGCCCATAAAGCCAACGTAGAAGACAGTGCATGCCCCAGACCTCCGCCAAGACGCTCATCCTCTGGTTCCGCAAGGATCTCAGGCTTTCCGATCACGCGGCCCTTGCCACCGCGGCCGACGAAGGCTTTCGCATCCTGCCTCTTTATATCCGCGAACCGGAAGAGGCCGGCACGGGTCCACTGGGCGCGGCCCAGGCCTGGTGGCTCAATCATTCGCTGTCTGCTTTCGGCAAGTCGCTGGAAGCGCTCGGATCGCGCCTCACCTTGCGCAGTGGTCCGGCCGAGCGCGTGCTGAGCGAGCTAATCGCCGAGACTGGCGCTTCGGCCGTATTCTGGAACCGGCGCTATGATCCGCCGGGCATTGCGATCGACAAGGCGCTGAAGGCGAAACTGATCGCCGATGGGATAGAGGTCCGGACATTCGCCGGCCAGATCCTGCACGAGCCAACCAAGCTGAAGACAGGCGCCGGCGGACATTTCCGCGTCTATACGCCCTTCTGGAAGGCGCTTGATGGCTCCGGCGAACCGCCCGAGCCGATCCCGGCACCGACATCGGTTGCGACACCTCAGAATTGGCCGCAAAGCGAGGCGCTTGGGGACTGGCACCTTCTACCGACCCGGCCGAACTGGGCGAAGGGATTTGAGCCCGTGTGGACGCCGGGGGAAGCGGGTGCAAAAAAGCGCCTCTCCGACTTCGTCGAGACCGGCCTCAAGGGCTATCGGAACCGGCGCGATTTTCCGGCCGAACCGCATGTCTCGATGCTTTCGCCCCATCTTGCCCATGGCGAAATCTCTCCCGCCTTTGTCTGGAACGCCACCCGCGGCCTGGACGACAGCTACTCCTCCGAAGACGTCATTCACTTCCGCAAGGAACTGGTCTGGCGCGACTTCTCCTATCATCTCCTCTTCCACTTTCCGGATCTTTCCGTCGCCAACTGGAACGGCAAGTTCGACGGTTTTCCCTGGCATGACGCCCCGGATCTGCTGGAAAAATGGCAGCGCGGCCAGACCGGCTATCCGATCGTCGATGCCGGCATGCGCCAGCTCTGGCAGACAGGCTTCATGCACAACCGCGTGCGCATGATCGTCGCTTCCTTCCTGATCAAGGACCTGCTCATCGACTGGCGCGAAGGCGAGCGCTGGTTCCGCGATACGCTCGTCGATGCCGACCCGGCATCGAATGCCGCCAGCTGGCAATGGGTCGCCGGCTCCGGCGCCGATGCCGCCCCCTTCTTTCGCATCTTCAACCCGATCACCCAGGGCGAGAAATTCGATCCGGAAGGCGCTTACGTCCGCCGCTTCGTGCTCGAACTCAAGGACATGCCGGCCAAGTTCATCCACAAACCCTTCGAAGCCCCGCATGCGGTGCTGAAGGATGCCGGCGTCAGCCTCGGCAAGACCTACCCAATGCCGATTGTCGATCATAGCAAGGCAAGGGACGCGGCGCTCTCGGCGTTTCAGGGGTTGAAGGGGGAGTGAGGAGGTGTGGGTCGGAGTTTGTTCAAATCAACCCGATCCCTTTGAGGCCTCGCTGGAGCGCCGCGGAAGACGCGTCACTTTGTGCTGTCACCAATCAACTTGACCATATCAAGCGACCAAAAATCGAGAGCCGATAACGTGGTCCGCCCCCGTGGGCTGGAGTCCTT
>NZ_STGU01000048.1 GCF_004912135.1 Rhizobium rosettiformans W3 | reverse complement strand
GGCGTCACGACACGAAAGTGGTGAATCTGTCCGACATTTGAGAACATATGGTGATCACGCAGCGAGGAAGGAGGTTTCCCGCCGCAGCGGCCTGAGATCGGGGCTGTCCGTCGGGGTCCAGATGTAATCTCCGGTCAGACTGATATGCTGCCAACCGAGCGGGGTGATATGTTTGATCACATCAGGAGGCGTGGCGATGCCTTCACGATTGAGCTGGGCGAAAGTCGGTTCGAGATAGAGCGTATTCCAGTAGACGATGGCATTGATGAGTAGGTTCAGTCCGGACGCCCGGTAGAACTGGCTCTCGAAGGTCCTGTCCCGCAGTTCTCCCAGGCGATTGAAGAACAGCGCGCGGGCCAGGGTGTTCTGCGCTTCGCTCTTGTTGAGGCCGGCGGTAGCGTTCCGGCGCATTTCTGGGTTCTGCCACCATTGCGGCAGGAAGATGGATCTGTTGATGCGTCCGATATCGCGAAGTGCGAGCGCCAGTCCGTTTTGACGCGGAAAGGCGGACAGCTTCGCCAGCAAGGTCGAAGGCCGGACCTGGCCGGAACGGATCGTCGTGACGAGGCGGAGGATATCGTTCCAATTTGCCTTGATCCGCTCGATGTTGATGGGCTCGCCAACGAGCGATGCAAGATTTTCGGGCGGCGTATCGCCCGGGAAGAGATAAAGCTTGCGATCCTTGAGGCCGCGCAGCCGAGGTACAAGCTGGAAACCAACAAGGTGGCAAAGCGCAAAACTTATGTCGCTGACCCCGCCGGTATCGACATAGTGCGTTTCGATGGCGAGATCGCTGCCGTGATAGAGCAGTCCGTCGAGAACATAGATGGCCTCGCTCGCATTGGCGTTCATGGCGATGATGTGGAAAGCGCCGTACTGGTCAGACGTAAAGCGGTAAAATTTGGCGCCGGGGTTGGGGCCGTACCGCGCGTTGAGATCGCCAATCGCCTCGGCATGGCCTCCCGCCGGAAAATATTGTCCGTCTGAGGATGATGTTGTTCCATCGCCCCACAGCTTCGTGAGAGGCAATTGCTTCTGGGCGTTGACGAGGATGGCGTGAGCGGCGTTGTAGCCTTCCTCGCGAATGTGCCAGTCATGCGCCCAGGCGAGCTGACGCATCGTCAACCCGGGTGAAACATCGGCCATTCTCGTCAGGCCAAGATTGATACCGTCCGCCAGGATTGCGGTGAGCAAAGCGAGCTTGTCGTCGGCCCACCGACCGGTGCGTAGATGTGTGAAAGCGTTGGAAAATCCCGTGCGAGCATCCACCTCGAGCAAAAGATCGGTGATGCGGATTGCGGGCAAACGGCTTTCCACTTGTCGCTTCAGCGACTTGGCGATGTCTGGAAACATCGCCTTGTGCGGCGTGACGCTGAATCCAGCCTCGGTCAGTTCGACATCATCGAGTTCGCCGACGGCTGCAAGACGGGAGAGGTCAGCCAATCCCTCATTCAGAATCTTGCGCTGCTGGCTGAGATAGGTTTCCACGTCGGTATCGACGGCGACCGGAAGTGGACCTTCCTCGCGCATCAGCTCAAATGTCGGCGTGGGAATGAGAAAGCTTTCGAATGACTGGAAGCGCTTCGCCCCCTCCACCCAGACATCGCCCGCATCAAGCCGGCGCTTCAACTCGCTAAACAGGCAGAGTTCGTAAGCCCGGCGATCAATCTTGCCATCCTGAAGGAGGAGCGGCATCCAGCCTTTCGGTGCGAAGGATGTGGGAGCGTTGTCCGGTATTGCCCGTTTCCCTGTGCGGTAGAGATCGGCAATCACGGAGAGCGCGCGCAAGAGATTCGCCGCCACGGCGTGACCGCGGAACACGAGGGTCGACAGGAATTGCGGCGCCAGTTTCCGGATCGTCGGATAGCGCTGGAGCATTTCGATTTTACCGTCGATGACATCCGGCTCGATCAGCGTATCGACCGCCTGGACACTGGTCGCGAAGACCGGCCATTGAACGGCCTGTTCGAGCGCCTTGGCAACATCCTGGCCTTTCTCCTTGGCGTCAATGATCGCGTGGCAAACTCTCGAAACGTCCCTCAGCTGTTTCTGAACCTCCCGCACGGAACGAGTGATGCGGGCGGTTGCCTGATTGTCGGCCCGTCGCGTCAGGACGCCCATGAGTTTCTTAAACATGTCGATGGCGCCGTCGGTCAGATGGCGGGAAAGGTGCAGTACCGTCGCGGCCAACACGGCATGCCGGCGTTCGGGGTTGAGATCGCGTAGATGCTGCGCGCTCATTCGCATCCCCTCTGCGGCCAATTCATCAAAGACCTTGGCCGGAATGCGCTCCATCAACGTCGCCGGTAGGTTCAGGGACCGAAGAAAGCGAATGCGCTCGGCTATCCTGTCGAGGTTGACGGCGGCTGGCGACAATGCCGGTGTCCTGGCCCAAGCGAGGACGGTGACGCTTGTCCCGTCACGCGCGTCGAGAAGTTTGTCCAAATCGAGCTTGTGAGCCTCCGACAAGCCGCTCGCCAGCGCCCGATGGGCTATGCGAATCCCGCGCCGGATTGCCAAATGAAGGATGGCTTCGAGCGCCGCGCGCGCCGGAAGAAGAATTCGCCGGCGCCGCAATTCCTCCACCACCATATCCGCTAGAGCATCGGCCTGGCGCAGCGTTTGCGCGGCAGGCGTCAGCCAGCCGGTAAGCGCTTTCACGTCCGCGGGCACAAAAGGACGCATCTTCATCCTGTCGAAAAGCAGGGCGAGATGCTCACGCCGGGTCTGCGGGCGCTCGAAATAAGGATCGATCTCGCGGTGATCGACGCCAATCTGCCCTGCCAGAAACCGCAAAACGCCAAACGGCAAGACCTCGCCATCCGCAAGCGGCCGGCCGGGATATCGCAGCAAGGCTATGACACAGGCAAGGCCCAACCTGTTCGAGGCCTTGTTCTGCCGCATGATCAGGTCGAGATCCGGCCGGTCCAGCGTGTAATGTTTGGCGATCTCTCTTTCGTCCTGCGGGATGGTTGTCGCCTGTTGCCACCATATCTCGCTCAGCAATGCTCTTCTGGCCATTGTCTCGGCTTCCAGTTTCGTTGCGGAAACCGCAGCGAACTGGAAAACACATGTCCGACAAACGACCGTTTCGCGGCATCCACAGTTTTTGTCCGCAAACCTTGTGCTTGAACGGCAAATCGGACATTGTCCGAGTTCAACGAGAAAACGGACAAACCACGTCTCATGACCTCTATCGGCTATGCAAGGGTCTCCACCGGCGACCAGGACACCGCCCTGCAACTCGACGCTTTGCGCAACGCGGGCTGTGAAAGACTGTTCGAGGATAAGGCATCCGGCGTGAAGACTGACCGGCCCGGACTGGCGGAGGCGATCCGCTACGTTCGCGACGGCGACACGCTCACAGTCTGGAAGCTCGACCGCCTCGGTAGGTCGATGAAGCACCTCATTGAGATCATCACCGAACTGGAGGCCAAAGGCGTCGGCTTCCGATCCATCACCGAAAACATCGACACGACGACATCGGGCGGTCGACTGGTATTCCACCTGTTCGGCGCGCTGGCACAGTTCGAGCGCGATCTGATCAGGGAACGAACACGTGCCGGTCTACAAGCCGCAGAAGAACGCGGCCGACGCGGTGGCCGACAAGTCGTCGTAACCCCGGAGAAACTAGCCAAAGCCCGCCAGCATCTGGCGGCCGGTTTGAACGTCCGGGAGGCCGCGGCCCGCGTCAAAATAGGCAAAACCGCCCTTTACGAAGCTCTCAGGGCTGAAAAAGCAACGACATCTGCGGTTAAACCAACTTGAGTTCTGGATACGTTCTCAAAAGTCGGACAGATTCACCACTTCCGTGTCGTGACGCCA
>NZ_STGU01000047.1 GCF_004912135.1 Rhizobium rosettiformans W3 | reverse complement strand
TCTGAAGGAAAACGTCATCGTCGGCCGTCTGATCCCGGCCGGTACCGGTGGTACCATGACGCAGATCCGCCGCATCGCCTCTTCGCGCGACGACCTCATCCTCGAGGAGCGCAAGAAGGGCACGGGTGCAGATGTTGCAACCCCGATGCTGCAGAACCTCGCTGGCGAAAACGCGCCTGCCGCAGAGTAATCGGTACCGGGGTTAGAAGATCAAAGGCCGTCCGGAGCCATCCGGGCGGCTTTTTTCATTTGGGACCGGGGCCGCGCGACAGGTTCGCACGCAACGAAAAAGGCCGATCGCAAGCGACCGGCCTTCGATAGCTGAAAATGGGTGTTGGGGTCAGGCGAAGCGGATGATCGCGACTTCGCCTTCCAGCGCGCCCTGATAGGCCGAGGCATGCGGCTCTTCGTCCGGGGCGCCGGTGATCATGCCGATCTGGTCGAGATCGGCTTCCAGGAAGCCTTCCTCGGAGAGAGCATTGAGCGTCAGGCGAACGGCCGTGTCGTCGTCAGGGGCGGTCAGGAGGACGTGCAGGTCGACGGGCTCGCCACCTTCGGTCTCGTAGGCCTTGGCGATGACGATGAACACCATGGGCTCGTCGCGGTTGTTGTCGTTGTCGCTGTTGATCATGGTGCCGGTCTTCCTGTTGTGGCGGATCGATTCTTCAGTTGGCGGCCGATTCGACCACACGGGGCAGGGTGGTTGACCCGCTCTCAGTACCTATCTAGAAGTTTCCCGTTGCAATCCAAGCCAAATCGTCTCGGACATCAGGTTTTCCCGTGCCGAAACGGCCAGACTCTCGGTCGGGCAGGGGCTTGGGCCATTAATTGTCAGATGTGACTTGACGTTAAGGGGGGAAAACAGTAGTACCCCGGCCATCGGAGCCCATGTGAGGTAGGCTTTTTCGGGACGCCACGTCCTGAAGTTCATCTCAAACAGGTCTCCAAACGCACGTTGACGACACGAATGCTGCTCGCACGACGCACTCTTGCAGTGCGTCCTCTGTCTTTTGTGGTCCATCCGCGAAAACGGGTCGGGCCACATTTTGCGCATGAAGAAAACTGTGCGGCCGCCGCCGGAAACGGCAACCACCAGGGCCTGAAAGGGCTTGAGACTAGATTTTGCAAGGGATGGGTATATGCCTACCGTAAACCAGCTGATCCGCAAGCCGCGTCAGGCACAGGTAAAGCGCAATAAGGTTCCTGCTCTGCAGGAAAACCCGCAGAAGCGCGGCGTTTGCACCCGCGTCTACACCACGACCCCGAAGAAGCCGAACTCGGCTCTGCGTAAGGTCGCCAAGATCCGCCTGACCAATGGCTTCGAAGTCATCGGCTACATTCCGGGTGAAGGTCACAACCTGCAGGAACACTCTGTCGTCATGATCCGTGGCGGCCGCGTCAAGGACTTGCCGGGTGTTCGTTACCACATCATCCGCGGCGTTCTCGACACCCAGGGCGTCAAGAACCGCAAGCAGCGCCGTTCGAAGTACGGTGCGAAGCGTCCGAAGTAAGCTTCGGCTCTTCATTCATCAGATACCGGCGCTGCGCGAGGTTCTCCGCGTGATAAAGCGTCCCTAACCGTTGAGAGACAAATAGTATGTCCCGTCGCCACAGTGCAGAAAAGCGTGAGATCAACCCGGACCCGAAGTTCGGCGATCTCGTCGTCACCAAGTTCATGAACGCCATCATGCTTCACGGCAAGAAGTCGGTCGCTGAAAGCATCGTCTACGGTGCCTTCGACGTCGTTCAGAACAAGTCCAAGCAGGAACCGATTGCTGTCTTCCATCAGGCGCTCGACAACGTCGCGCCGCATGTTGAAGTCCGTTCGCGCCGCGTTGGTGGTGCGACCTATCAGGTCCCGGTCGATGTTCGTCCGGAGCGCCGCCAGGCTCTCGCGATCCGCTGGCTGATCACCGCTGCCCGCAAGCGCAACGAGACCACTATGGTCGACCGCCTCTCCGGCGAGCTGCTCGACGCAGCGAACAACCGCGGTAGCGCCGTCAAGAAGCGCGAAGACACCCACAAGATGGCCGATGCAAACCGCGCCTTCTCGCATTACCGCTGGTAATCCACCGATTAAATATTGAAAGGCAGTCCGTTATGGCTCGCGAATATAAAATCGAAGACTACCGCAACTTCGGTATCATGGCGCATATCGACGCCGGCAAGACCACGACCACCGAGCGTATCCTCTACTACACCGGTAAGTCTCACAAGATCGGCGAAGTTCATGACGGCGCAGCCACCATGGACTGGATGGAGCAGGAGCAGGAGCGTGGCATCACGATCACCTCCGCTGCCACGACGACCTTCTGGAAGGGTCGCGACGGCAAGATGCGCCGCTTCAACATCATCGACACCCCCGGCCACGTTGACTTCACCATCGAAGTCGAACGTTCGCTGCGCGTTCTCGACGGTGCCATCGCCCTTCTCGACGCCAATGCCGGTGTTGAGCCGCAGACCGAAACCGTTTGGCGTCAGGCTGAAAAGTACAACGTCCCGCGGATGATCTTCTGCAACAAGATGGACAAGACCGGTGCTGACTTCTACCGCTCGGTAGAAATGATCAAGACCCGTCTCGGCGCCACCGCTGTTGTCATGCAGCTGCCGATCGGCGCTGAAAGCGACTTCAAGGGCGTTGTCGACCTGATCGAGATGAACGCTCTGGTCTGGCGCGATGAGTCCCTCGGCGCTGCCTGGGATGTCGTCGAGATCCCGGCTGACCTGAAGGAAAAGGCTGAAGAATATCGCGAAAAGCTGATCGAGACTGTTGTCGAGATCGACGAAGAAGCGATGGAAGCCTACCTGAACGGCGACATGCCGGACAACGACAAGATCCGCGAACTCGTTCGTCGCGGCACGATCGACGTCAAGTTCCACCCGATGTTCTGCGGCACCGCCTTCAAGAACAAGGGCGTTCAGCCGCTGCTTGACGCCGTTGTCGACTACCTGCCGTCGCCGCTCGACATCCCCGCGATCAAGGGCATCGACTTCAAGACCGAAGCCGAAATCGAACGTCACGCTGATGACGCCGAGCCGCTCTCGATGCTGGCATTCAAGATCATGAACGACCCCTTCGTTGGTTCGCTCACCTTCGCCCGCATCTATTCCGGCAAGCTCGAAAAGGGTTCGTCTGTTCTCAACACGGTCAAGGACAAGCGCGAGCGCGTCGGCCGTATGCTTCAGATGCACTCGAACTCCCGTGAAGACATCGAAGAAGCCTTCGCAGGTGACATCGTTGCTCTCGCTGGCCTGAAGGAAACCACCACGGGTGACACGCTCTGCGATCCCCTGAAGCCGGTTATCCTCGAGCGCATGGAATTCCCCGAGCCGGTCATCCAGATCGCGATCGAGCCGAAGTCCAAGGGCGACCAGGAAAAGATGGGCCTCGCGCTCAACCGCCTGGCTGCCGAAGACCCGTCCTTCCGCGTCAAGACCGACCAGGAATCCGGCCAGACCATCATCGCTGGTATGGGCGAACTTCACCTCGACATCATCGTCGACCGCATGCGTCGCGAGTTCAAGGTTGAAGCCAACGTCGGTGCTCCGCAGGTTGCTTACCGTGAGACGATCACGAAGCTCCACGAAGAAGACTACACGCACAAGAAGCAGTCCGGTGGTACCGGTCAGTTCGCGCGCGTCAAGCTCGTCTTCGAACCGAACCCGGAAGGCGACGACTTCAAGTTCGAGTCCAAGATCGTCGGCGGTGCTGTTCCGAAGGAATACATCCCGGGCGTTCAGAAGGGTATCGAAAGCGTTCTGTCTTCGGGTCCGCTCGCAGGCTTCCCGATGCTCGGCGTCAAGGCCACCCTCATCGACGGTGCCTTCCACGACGTCGACTCCTCGGTTCTCGCCTTCGAAATCGCATCGCGTGCATGCTTCCGTGAAGCTGCCAAGAAGGCCGGCGCTCAGCTGCTCGAGCCGATGATGCGTGTCGAAGTCGTCACCCCGGAAGATTACGTCGGCGACGTTATCGGCGACCTGAACTCCCGTCGTGGCCAGATCCAGGGCCAGGAACAGCGCGGCATTGCGATCGTGATCAACGCTCACGTCCCGCTCGCCAACATGTTCAAGTACGTCGACAACCTGCGCTCCATGTCGCAGGGCCGTGCACAGTACTCGATGGTCTTCGATCACTACGCACCGGTTCCGTCGAACGTTGCTGCTGAAATCCAGGCAAAGTATTCCGGTCAGAAGTGACCGGGATACCCCGCCCCACCAATTGAATAAGTGAATTTCCCCGGACGGGGACCAGATAATGGAGAGCCGG
>NZ_STGU01000046.1 GCF_004912135.1 Rhizobium rosettiformans W3 | reverse complement strand
GGGTGATCGACCCAAATGCAGGTCTGATCTAGTCAGCATCTGGCTGCTATTCTGTTGCGAGCAAGCGGGTCATAGCAGCGTGAGCTGTTGTTCCTCGGATGGAAGCGCTCCGTGAGTTTTAAGCGTGTTTATTGCCTCCAGCAGAAAACGCATGCACCGCTCGTCGGTAAGGCCATCCCCTGTCGTGCCCCCTGCGATCACTGGTGTCTCGGAGTAGACCCATAGCGGGCAGCCCTCGCTGGGGAGCAAGATGAGTGTCAGCAGCCCGCTGTTGTGCAGCAGACTCCACTGCTGCCCTTTGAGGTGTCCCGTTCCAAGATGTTGCTTAGCGTCTATATCCAGATCGATCACGTCGAAATCCTGGATCTGCTGCAGAAGGTCGAGGCATTCCAAGCTTAGGTCATAGTCGTTAAAGTCGTTGCACTTCGGAAGGCCAACTTGCTCGTTGTACACCCACAGCCATGAGAGCACATAGGCACCGTTGCGAGTGCGCTCTACGGGAGCGTCGTCATGCACATGCAAGTAGTCGCTCCATCCGACAGCAACCTTTCGGAACAGGGTTGCGTCCCGGTGCGGGATAGCTTGCAGCTTCTTCAAAACCGAGGCCGGTACGGTGTCTTGTGATAAGTGAGCTATTTCCGTTTCGTCTAAATCAATCCACATCGTGGTATTCCGCGTTGATCCTGCTCTTAGGCTCACTGCAAAATCCGTCGGCGGCAATAGCTTCGACCGGCCTGCGATCGCAAAAAAACTCAAGACTTCAGCGATTGCTTCCTGCGGTAAGTGTCCGGACCCAGCCTTGCTCCTGTGAAATGATAGCTTGGCTCTATCGATTGCTCCTCGTCATACTGCCGCTCGCCGTCGGCTATTGACGCCGATCAAAATCTCCACGGACAATTAAAGGAAGGTCAATCAAACAGCGGCATCGCGCCGTGAAGGAATGAAAAGCATGCAAGAAACAGGTTCGAAAGCGGGGCTAGCCTCAGATGCCATCCAATTCGTATCGCAGATCGCAAATCTTCCGACGACAGAGGAGTACGCACAGAGGCTGATCGATGAAGAAGAGGTAGATGAAATCGATGCCATCAATCTCGCCTATCGTGACTATGATGGGCGCGAGACAGTCGAAGCGCTGATCCGTGTTGCGCGGCATATTTGCGACAAGCATGATGCAACGAATTCCTGAAAGGCGCCCTGGATCGTTTATCCGACATCGGTGGCACATGAGCGACAGGGCTGGCCACCAATGCAGCGGCGGGTGCAAGTGCTGAGCGGAGGCTTTCTGCTCCGCTCGACTCCGTGTTGCAATCACGTCCCCCAATAGGTGCATCACCTATTGGGGGCGGAAACATTTTGTATTCCGGGACTACGGATTCATAGCGGATCGAAGAGGCATGCCGAGGACGGATTGGCTCGCATTGGGTAGGTGCTCGTTATCAAGATAACCGCTACGATTCACTCCCTGCTGGCGCTCAGACAGGCTTCAACTCATCGAAAGTCCATTCCTTCCCTTCCGCGCAAACGTACAGCAATTTCCCGTCGCGCTGTGCGGTCTCTTGGCTGTTCCAATGGATATCAGTGCCACCCTCGTATTCTGGCTCGCCCGTATCCGGATCAATCCACGAGATCCGGGCAGTTGCGAGCAGGATCTCGGCGGTCCCTATGATTTGGCTACCATTCGGTGAGACGAAGGGTACACTGTAATTATTGTCATCGTTATAGTATTCTGTCATATTTTTGGCCTATCCAAATATTAAACTTTTACACTGGAAAAAGTGTATCGCATTATTTTTGTCGGCCAAAATAAAAAATGAATTGTCAGGTTGGTATCCGATAAGGGTTACTTATCGGGGGTCAGCGACCCCGGGCTCATTTATATGATGTACGGAACCGTGATGTGCATATAGCTTTCGTTTAACGAATCATTTACCATAAATTCAATGTCTTACGATCTCACGAAATTGCCTATCCAGAGCCTCCTGAGGCCGATCTCCGAGGCAGCAGTTGCGCTCACCCGTCTCGACGAGCGCATCGCCCGTTCTCCCGTCGGTGAGGGCTTTCTCGAGCGCTCGCATTTCCTCGACGCGCATGCCTCGCTCTGGGTCGACGGTGAACTCGTTCATCTCGAGGACCTCGTCCTCCATGATGCGCTTCGCGACATTCGTGCCCCCACCCACGAACTGACGATCGCCCGCGACATTTTGAAAACCCGACGCCGCATCGCCGCCCATCCAGCTGGTTGGGCGCTCTCAAGCCCCGGCCTCGCCTCCCTGCGCGGGCGGGCGTGGCCCGCGGCATCATCGGTAGGAGACGGGGAGGGGGTGTCTCATGGCAATGTTCAGGTGGGCGGCACTGGGGCTGGGGTAGGGGAGGCCGAAGATCCTGATGCCGACGGCCTGAGTGATGCGTTTGCCGCGATCGATGCGGTGCTCGCCCGCACCGAGGCCGCGATTGAAGAGGCGAAGAAGCCGGCGCGCGCCAGAAGCGCTCCGGAAAAGGATCCGTTCGTTTACGACCTTGACTGGGATGAGGACGAGCGGCTGGCGGAGTGGCAGGCCGTGCTGGCTCGCGCCCAGGATCTGCCGCCGGTCCTGCAGGCCATCGTGGCGCTCGATGCCTGGAACGAGATTGCCGTGCTTCAGCATGCGCCCTGGCTAGGCAGGCTGCTGGCCGCCTCGATCCTGCGGGAAGGTGGCGTCACCACCGGCACCCATCTCGCGGCGATCAATCTTGGGCTCAAAGCCATTCCCGTCGATAGGCGCCGGCATCGTGATCGCGAGACGCGGTTGCTGGCGATCGTAAGGGCGCTGACGGTTGCCGCCGAGACGGGGCTGAAGGAGCATGACCGGCTGGTGCTGGCGCGGCAGATGATGATGCGCAAACTGGAGGGGCGGCGAACGTCATCCAGGCTGCCGGAGGTAGTGGAGCTCGTCATATCGCGGCCGTTGATCTCGGCCGGCATGGTGGCGAAGACGCTTGAGGTCACGCCGCAAGGTGCGCGGCGGATCGTGCAGGAACTGGGGTTGAGGGAGATGACGGGCAGGGGGAGGTTTCGCGCGTGGAGCATCCTGTAATTCGCCTACGACACCGTCTTGTAGAGAATAAGGAGTCGTCTTGGTGACCGGTTCCGTTCAGCCTCAGACGCGTATCTCATCGATCGTGAATCTTGAATGCAAACCTGATCCTCAATGTGAGGAATGATCGTCGCCAAGAGCTTTCCTTCGTACCTTTGAAGCTATTTGGAGGAGTAGCCGAGCTTCCTCAGGTTTGTCTTGCCGGGTCCTGAGGCCGGCAAGATTTGCAAGCGGTGATGCGACGTTTGGATGATTCGGTTCAATGCTGTCGCGAAGCGACAGCGCCCTCTGCATGTAGAGCGATAAGATGGGTCCATTGAATTGTGTAGATCGGTGCTCAAGCGAGCTTCGCCATAGGCTCCGAAAGCAAACGGCGGGCGGCGGCGTTGTGACGCGGCGGCTCGGTTCGGACACCATCTTTGGACGCGCCGACCAACTCAACGACCGTGCAAGGCAGGCCTGCCGCATCGAATTTGCGTGCAATGAATTCACCTTCGTCGCGCTTATGGCTAGACATCAGCAGCTGATACCCCTCGAGTTCCACCAGATTGCGCATCACGTCAACGAAAGCCGCCGCATGGATTATGTCATTGTGTTGGAGGGGATCATCGAGCAAGAGCGCGCGCCACCGTGACCAGCGATAGGCAGTGCTTGCGGCGCATAGGATGCTGAAGCCGTTGGCTGCCATCTGCCCCTCACTCAAAACCAGCTGCGGCGGGAGGGATGTCCTATATTGGGCATTTTCGATCGGATCGGTATAGCGCAGCGCCATGGAAAGCGAGGTTCGTTCGACAGTGTGCTCGGCCGTGAATTGTACGGTTTCACCCGGAGTGCTTAACAGCGCCCGGTTGAAAGCATCGATCAGGTCATTGAGAGGCAATAGGAATTTTGCCGAGAAACTATCAGCTTCCTCCTTGAGCGTCTCGCCGTAGGCCGTGACGGCGTCACGGGTCTCGTTGGTCAGCTGGAGCGCGGTGCGTGCGGCCGCAAGTCCTGCCTGAAGGGTCTGCTCACGAGCGAGCGGATTGTCCGCGGCCCCACTCCCACCAAGTCGCTCCATAAGGCCCCTCAGCTCGTGGAGCTCATTTTGCCCAAGCCATGCCTCGTAGCCTCGAGAAAGCGCTCCCGTCTCATCGAAATATCGAGCGAGGTCAACTGCGCGGTCACCCAAAGCCGATATTCGCGCCTCAATAGCCTGTGAGGAGGGGTCCTCAGACATGCCGGCTTCTTGCCATGCTTTCAGTGCTGAGGAACGGGCGG
>NZ_STGU01000045.1 GCF_004912135.1 Rhizobium rosettiformans W3 | reverse complement strand
CGGTTCGAAAAGTGGATGGTCCTGGTCATCTCCTCGTAGACGTTGGTCTTCATTTCGTGACAGCTGACGCAGAACTCTTCCGTATTCGTGAGTTCAAGCGCCGTGTTGAACGCGCCCCAGAACATCACGCCGCCGACAAAGCCGCCGAGCGTCAGGAAGGCAAGGCTGAGCGTCGCCGCTGGCGTCGTCAGAACACGCCATGTCCATGCAAACAGGTTACGGAGCCACTGCATCATTTAGTGCTCCTCGCCCATCAGCTTGACCCCCATGTCGCTCATGTCGCGGAAGGTATTGCCGACCAGCGGATTGATCTCCGCCTGCGGTACGTGACAGGCGGTACAGAAGTATCGTCTCGGCGAAACATCTGCCAGCATCTGCCCTTCCCGCGTGATGTAGTGGGTGACGCTGATCATCGGTGCCCCGGACCCTTCCGTGAACTCACGCTTGTGGCAGGAGAGGCATCGGTTGGTGTTGACCGACAGCTGGTAGCCTTCGGTGGAATGCGGAATGACCGGAGGCTGGTCCGGATAGGCGCGCATCTTGCGCACGTCATCGACATTCCATTTCGGCAGGGGCTTTGCCGGGATGCTTTTCATCTGCTGGGGCGGGCCGGACAATTGCGGAACCGATTGTGCGACCACGCCGCCACCGATGAGACAGGCTACAAAAAGGGCAACAATACCAAGTCGGCCTTTTGTCAGGCCACGGGAACGATCTTGACTGCGCATTTTTTGAAATCCGTTTGTTTGGAGATCGGATCGGTGGCGTCAAGCGTCACCTTGTTGATCAATTGGCTGGCGTCGAACCATGGAACGAAGATCACGCCGGGCGGCATGCGGTTGCGGCCGCGGGTCTCGACGCGTGTCCGCATCTCGCCGCGACGCGAGACAATGGTGATCTCTGCCCCCTGATTGATCCCGCGCTTTCGTGCGTCGTCGGCGTTCATGAAGCAACGGGCGCCGGGGAAAGCCTTGTAGAGCTCGGGTACTCTCATCGTCATCGAACCGGAATGCCAGTGCTCCAGCACGCGGCCTGTTACCAGCCAGAAATCATATTCCTCGTCCGGCGATTCGGCCGGCGGTTCATAGGGCACTGCCAGAATGACCGCACGTCCGTCGGGTTTGCCGTAAAAACGAACCCCTTCGCCAGGCTTGACATAGGGGTCGTAGCCCTCCCGGTAGCGCCATTTGGTTTCCTTGCCCTCGACGACCGGCCAACGAAGCCCCCGTTCCTGATGATAAACGTCATAGGGCGCCAGATCATGGCCATGTCCGCGCCCAAACTCGGCATATTCCTCAAAGAGGCCCTTCTGGAGATAAAAGCCAAATGCTTCGGCTTCGCGATTGGCATAGTCGGCGTCCACCTCGGAGAGAGGGTATCGGTCCACTTTGCCGTTGGCGAACAGCACCTCGAACAGTGTCTTGCCGCGGTAATCAGGGTTCTGCGCCAAGATCTCCTCGGTCCAGACCTCATCCGTCGTGAAGCGTTTGGAAAACTCAACCAGCTGCCAGAGGTCCGAGCGCGCTTCGCCCGGCGCATTGACCAGTTGATGCCAGACATGTGTCCGGCGCTCCGCATTGCCGTAAGCGCCTTCCTTCTCGACCCACATGGCGGCCGGAAGAATGAGGTCGGCAGACATGGCCGTCACTGTCGGGTAGGCGTCGGAGACGACAATGAAGTTGTCCGGGTTCCGGTAGCCGAGATAGGTCTCGTTGCTGGTATTGGGCGCCGCCTGGACGTTGTTGTTGACCTGGACCCAGTAGAAGTTCAGCTTGCCGTCCTTCAGCATCCTGTCCTGTTCGACGGCGTGGAATCCCGGTTTGTCTGGAAGAAGACCGTCCGGAAGTTTCCAGATTTCCTCGGCGTGATGCCGATGCTCTGGATTGGTTACGACCATGTCGGCAGGCAGGCGATGTGCGAAGGTGCCGACTTCGCGGGCCGTTCCACAGGCCGATGGTTGGCCGGTCAGCGAGAAGGGGCCGTTGCCCGGCTCAGAGATCTTCCCCGTCAGCAAATGCAGATTGTAGATCATGTGGTTTGCCCAGACACCGCGCGTGTGCTGGTTGAAACCCATGGTCCAAAGAGACATGACCTTGGTGTCGGGGTTGGCATAGAGCTCAGCGAGCTGCTCTAGAAAGCCCGGATCGGACCCCGTCAGTTCAGCGACTTTTTCCAAGGTGTAATCTGCGACAAAGGCCTTGAAGCTGTCGAAATCGATCGGCTCCATCTTGGTCGGGTCGCCGGCGTTCTTCGCCTTCATCTCGAGCGGATCCTCGGCGCGCAGACCATAGCCGATATCGTCCACGCCTTTCATGAAGGTCGTATGCGCGCGAACGAAATCCTCGTTCACCCGGCCGGTCGAGATGATGTGATTGGCGATATAGTTCATGATCGCCAGATCCGTGCTCGGCTTGAAGATGATCGGAACGTCGGCCAGATCCATGCTGCGATGGGTGAATGTCGAGAGCACTGCTACTTTGACATGCTCGTGGCCCAGGCGCCGGTCTGCAAGGCGTGTCCACAGGATCGGGTGCATCTCGGCCATGTTCGACCCCCACAGCACGAAAGCATCGGCGTGCTCGAAGTCATCGTAGCAGCCCATGGGTTCATCCATGCCGAAGGTGCGCATGAAGGCGTAAGCCGCGGACGCCATGCAATGGCGGGCATTGGGGTCGAGATTGTTGGAGCGGAAGCCAGCACGCATCAGCTTGGTTGCGGCATAACCCTCGAAAATCGTCCACTGGCCGGAGCCGAACATGCCGACCGCTGTCGGTCCTTTTTCCCGCAGAACCTTCTTGCACTGCTCGGCCATGATATCAAAAGCTTCGTCCCAGCTTACCGGCTCGAACTCGCCGTCCTTGGCATATTGGCCATTGCGCTTGCGCAGGAGCGGTGTGCTCAGGCGATCCTCGCCATACATGATCTTTGAGAGGAAATAGCCCTTGATGCAGTTGAGGCCCCGGTTCACTTCAGCCTGCATGTCACCGTGTGTGGCGACAACATGCCCTTCCTTGACGCCAACCATGACGCCACAGCCAGTGCCGCAGAACCGGCAGGGTGCCTTCGACCATTTGATCTCCAGCGCTTCGACGCCACCGGGAACGGTCTGGGCATGGGCCGGCAAGCTGATGCCGGCGGTCGCTGCCGCAATCGCGGCAGCATGGGCCTTGAGCAGACTACGCCGCGTCAGGTCTGTGTCCATTGATTAAACCCTCCTCCAAATTCTCTGCATGCTCGAAAACCATATTTGCCGCCATGACATCCGGAAGGCCTGAAATGGCGGCGAGTGTCGCTCCCATCTCGCCGCTGGACCTGCCTTCAATCACGATGATGATTTTGCCGCGATCTGCGGCATGCACTTCGACGTTCGGGATCTCGGATAATTCTGCAATGACACCATTCGCGGCTGCCGGTGAGGTCAGGACGACTGCACTGGAAACATGGTAACGTTCAGGGTTGCGCATCGACATGCGAGCCACTCCTTACCGATATGGAAATTGCGTTCGTCGGACAGTGGCCGATGCAGAGGCCGCAGCCGGTGCAGCTGTCCTCAACAACTGAAGGATGCCATGGTCCGCCGGCGCGTGGACGAAACCGGATTGCGTCGGTTGGACAATGGTCACGGCATAACTGACACTCGACACTGTTGAGCGCCAGACAATGCGACTGCACCTGTGCCTTGTGGGAAAAGGCGAGATCGTCATCGAAGAAGACATCCGCATGCGGACAGATCTCGCGACACCGGCCGCAGAAATTACAGCCGTCGAAGGAAAAATCGAGCGTTGGGATGCCGGATTGCATCGAGATGATCGATGTCGGACAGTGATCGACGCATGCCCTGCATTGCTCGCAGATCTCTGCCAAGGGACGTATGAGGCCTGGTGGCAGGGTGTGGACCTTCTGCTTGATTTGTCCTCGAAGGAGGGCTCGCCGTGAAAGTAAGGTCACTGTCGCCTCCTCGCTTAAGCCGGAGGACCGGGCGGACCGGCGATGATCTGATACATCCAGACCATGAAGCCGAAGCCTCCGACGGCCGCTACCGCAAGGATCGGCCAGATGCCAAAGGCGAGAACGAAAAATGTCACTAACTCGGATCGACGCCGTATGCGGCGGTCGGAGGCAGACAGTGTGGTGGTGTTCTCGGTGCTGTGATGCACGGGCGCTCCTCCTTCTTCCTCGCGGGGAATGGTACGGAACATCACAGGTTTGTCAATCAAAGTAATGTTTCGTGATATCGCAATGGTTGTGTAAGCCGTCGGGCGCCTCGGTGTCGCCGGAGGCAACAAGCCGATGAAGAGTATTGAAAAAAGCCGTGCTCAAAGTCTCCATTCGTCCAATCGTTTGCCCCGCTCAATTGCTCAGCATGCGCAGCTTTTCCGGCTTTATGATCTCGATACAGCGTGCATTGCGAAGCGTGATGATGCCCATCTCCCTCAGTTTCGAAATCGTGCGCGAGACTGTTTCGATGGTGAGGCCGAGATAATCGCCGATGTCGATACGGCTCATGGGCAGGTCGATTAAGTCAGTGCCACCTTGGCGATCAGCCAGATCGACCAGGAAAACGGCTATCTTTTCCAGTGAACTTTGGCGGCCGACGACGAGCAGGTGCTCTTGGGCGCGTATCATTGCCTTCAAGGCAACACCAACCAGACGCTCGTTGAGCAGGCCGCCCGCCGTGCGTTCGACAGTAGTCAGGCCGGTATTCACCATGGCCTCGGCATAGAAACTGTGGGTCTCGTTGATCTCGAAACCGAAGGTCTCGCCGACGAGATGAAAGGCGACGATCTGCCTGCG
>NZ_STGU01000044.1 GCF_004912135.1 Rhizobium rosettiformans W3 | reverse complement strand
TAGAACTGCGGACGATAGTTGGTGAAGAACGGCGTATGACGGCCGCCTTCTTCCTTCGTCAGGATGTAGGCTTCTGCCATGAACTTCTTGTGCGGCTTGACCGAACCCGGCTTGCAGAGAACCTGGCCACGCTCGACGTCGTCGCGCTGGATACCACGGACGAGCGCACCGATGTTGTCGCCGGCCTGGCCCTGGTCGAGCAGCTTGCGGAACATTTCAACGCCGGTAACGGTGGTCTTCTTGGTGTCGCGGATGCCGACGAATTCGACTTCTTCGCCAACCTTGACGATACCACGCTCAACGCGGCCCGTGACAACCGTACCACGACCCGAGATCGAGAACACGTCTTCGATCGGCATCAGGAAGGGCTGGTCAACCGGACGCTCAGGCGTCGGGATGTAGGCGTCAACGGCAGCCATCAGCTCGCGAACGGCGTCTTCGCCGATCTTCTTGTCGCTGTCGTTCAGGGCAGCCAGAGCCGAACCCTTGACGAACGGGATGTCGTCGCCGGGGAAGTCGTAGGACGACAGGAGTTCGCGAACTTCGAGTTCGACGAGTTCCAGAAGTTCTGCGTCGTCAACCTGGTCAACCTTGTTCAGGAACACGACGATCGCGGGAACGCCAACCTGACGGGCGAGCAGGATGTGCTCGCGGGTCTGCGGCATCGGGCCGTCGGCAGCCGAGCAAACCAGGATCGCGCCGTCCATCTGCGCTGCACCGGTGATCATGTTCTTGACGTAGTCGGCGTGGCCGGGGCAGTCGACGTGCGCGTAGTGGCGGTTTGCCGTCTCATACTCGACGTGGGCCGTCGAGATGGTGATGCCGCGTGCCTTTTCTTCCGGAGCAGCGTCGATCTGGTCATAGGCCTTGAACTCACCGAAATACTTGGTGATCGCTGCCGTCAGAGACGTCTTGCCGTGGTCGACGTGGCCGATCGTCCCAATGTTGACGTGCGGCTTTGTGCGCTCAAACTTACTCTTTGCCATTTTCGGCTCTCCATTTTCTGGTCCCCGTCCGGGGAAATTCAATCTTCAACAGGATGGGCGGGGTATCCCGGTCACTTCTGACCGGAATACTTTGCCTGGATTTCAGCAGCAACATTCGACGGGACCGGTGCGTAGTGATCGAAGGTCATCGAGTACTGTGCACGGCCCTGCGACATCGAGCGCAGGTTGTCGACGTACTTGAACATGTTGGCGAGCGGGACGTGAGCGTTGATCACGATCGCAATGCCGCGCTGTTCCTGGCCCTGGATCTGGCCACGACGCGAGTTCAGGTCGCCGATAACGTCGCCGACATAGTCTTCCGGCGTTACGACTTCGACCTTCATCATCGGCTCGAGCAGCTGTGCGCCAGCCTTCTTGGCTGCTTCACGGAAGCAGGCACGCGAGGCGATTTCGAAGGCGAGAACCGACGAGTCGACATCGTGGAAGGCACCGTCAACGAGGGTCGCCTTGACGCCCAGCATCGGGAAGCCAGCGAGCGGACCAGACGACAGAACGCTTTCGATACCCTTCTGAACGCCCGGGATGTATTCCTTGGGAACAGCACCGCCGACGATCTTGGATTCGAACTTGAAGTCGTCGCCTTCCGGGTTCGGTTCGAAGATGAGCTTGACGCGCGCGAACTGACCGGTACCACCGGACTGCTTCTTGTGCGTGTAGTCTTCTTCGTGCTGACGCGTGATGGTTTCGCGGTAAGCAACCTGCGGAGCACCGACGGTGGCTTCAACCTTGAACTCGCGGCGCATGCGGTCGACGAGAATGTCGAGGTGAAGTTCGCCCATGCCAGCGATGATGGTCTGGCCGGATTCCTGGTCGGTCTTGACGCGGAAGGACGGGTCTTCGGCAGCGAGGCGATTGAGCGCGAGGCCCATCTTTTCCTGGTCGCCCTTGGACTTCGGCTCGATCGCGATCTGGATGACCGGCTCGGGGAATTCCATGCGCTCGAGGATGACCGGCTTCAGGGGATCGCAGAGCGTGTCACCCGTGGTGGTTTCCTTGAGGCCAGCGAGAGCAACGATGTCGCCTGCGAAGGCTTCTTCGATGTCTTCACGGCTGTTCGAGTGCATCTGCAGCATGCGGCCGACGCGCTCGCGCTTGTCCTTGACCGTGTTCAGAACCGACACGCCCTTTTCGAGCTTGCCCGAATAGATGCGTGCGAAGGTGAGCGAACCGACGAAGGGGTCGTTCATGATCTTGAACGCGAGCATGGCGAGCGGCTCGGCGTCGTCAGCGTGACGCTCGATTTCGGCTTCGGTCTTGAAGTCGATGCCCTTGATCGCCGGGATGTCGAGCGGCGACGGCAGGTAGTCGACGACGGCGTCGAGCAGCGGCTGAACGCCCTTGTTCTTGAAGGCGGTGCCGCAGAACATCGGGTGGAACTTGACGTCGATGGTGCCGCGGCGAACCAGGGCACGGATCTTTTCATTGTCCGGCATGATGCCGTTCAGGTAGTCTTCCATCGCCTGTTCGTCGATCTCGACAACGGTCTCGATCAGCTTTTCGCGATATTCTTCGGCCTTGTCCTTCAGGTCGTCCGGGATCTCGACAACGTCCCAGGCAGCGCCCAGCGACTCATCGCGCCATACGAGCGCGTTCATCTCGATCAGGTCGACAACGCCCTTGAATTCGGTTTCTGCACCGATCGGGAGCTGCATGACAACAGCGGTGGCGCCGAGACGGGTCTTGATCATTTCTACCGAGCGGTAGAAGTCAGCACCGGTCTTGTCCATCTTGTTGCAGAAGATCATCCGCGGGACGTGGTACTTTTCAGCCTGACGCCATACGGTTTCGGTCTGCGGCTCTACGCCGGCATTGGCGTCGAGGAGAGCAACGGCACCGTCGAGAACGCGCAGCGAACGCTCGACTTCGATGGTGAAGTCGACGTGGCCGGGGGTGTCGATGATGTTGAAGCGGCGCATCTTGCCGTCGCGACCCTTCCAGAAGGTCGTGGTCGCAGCAGAGGTGATTGTGATGCCGCGTTCCTGCTCCTGCTCCATCCAGTCCATGGTTGCAGCGCCGTCATGGACTTCGCCGATCTTATGAGACTTACCGGTGTAGTAGAGGATGCGTTCGGTGGTCGTGGTCTTGCCGGCGTCGATGTGCGCCATGATACCGAAGTTGCGGTAGTCTTCGATTTTATATTCGCGAGCCATAACGGACTGCCTTTCAATATTCGATCGGTGGATTACCAGCGGTAATGCGAGAAGGCGCGGTTTGCATCGGCCATCTTGTGGGTGTCTTCGCGCTTCTTGACGGCGCTACCGCGGTTGTTGGCGGCATCGAGCAGCTCGCCGGACAGACGGTCAACCATAGTGGTTTCGTTGCGCTTGCGCGCAGCAGTGATCAGCCAACGGATGGCGAGGGCCTGGCGGCGCTCCGGACGAACATCGACCGGGACCTGGTAGGTTGCACCACCAACGCGGCGCGAACGGACTTCAACATGCGGCGCGACATTGTCGAGCGCCTGATGGAAGATCGCGATCGGCTCAGCCTTGGCCTTGGCCTGGACCACATCGAACGCACCGTAGACGATGCTTTCAGCGACGGACTTCTTGCCGTGAAGCATGATGGCGTTCATGAACTTGGTGACGACGAGATCGCCGAACTTCGGGTCCGGATTGATTTCGCGCTTTTCTGCACTATGGCGACGGGACATACTATTTGTCTCTCAACGGTTAGGGACGCTTTATCACGCGGAGAACCTCGCGCAGCGCCGGATATCGGGTAATGGCCGAATTACTTCGGACGCTTCGCACCGTACTTGGAGCGGCGCTGCTTGCGGTTCTTGACACCCTGGGTATCGAGAACGCCGCGGATGATGTGGTAACGCACGCCCGGCAAGTCCTTTACGCGGCCGCCACGGATCATGACGACAGAGTGTTCCTGCAGGTTGTGGCCTTCGCCCGGAATGTAGCCGATGACTTCGAAGCCATTCGTCAGGCGGATCTTGGCGACCTTACGCAGAGCCGAGTTCGGCTTCTTCGGGGTCGTCGTGTACACGCGGGTGCAAACGCCGCGCTTCTGCGGATTTTCCTGCAGAGCAGGAACCTTGTTGCGCTTTACCTGTGCCTGACGCGGCTTGCGGATCAGCTGGTTTACGGTAGGCATATACCCATCCCTTGCAAAATCTAGTCTCAAGCCCTCTCAGGCCCTTTGGTTTGCCGTTTCCGGCGGCGGCCGCACAGTTTTCTTCATGCGCAAAATGTGGCCCGACCCGTTTTTCGCGGATGGACCACAAAAGACAGAGGACGCATCCGGTCAGACGCGTCGTGCGTGCAGCATTCTTGTCGTCAACGTGCGTTTGGAGACTTGTTTGAGACGAACTTCAGGACATGGCGTCCCGAAAAACCCGGCCTCACATAGGCTCCGATGGCCGGGGTACTACTGTTTTCCCCTCTTTGCGTCAAGTCTCAAACGAGAATTAATGGATTCAGGCCCTGCTCAGACAGGGCGCCCGCCCATTTGACGCGGGAAAATGCGGGCCCGGCCATGTTTTGGCTTGGCTTGACGAGGGAAACTTCTAGATAAGAGAAGAAGAAGGGTCAACCGCCCTGCCCGTCTGGTCGAATCGGCCGGAACCAGAGAATCGTTTCCTCCAGCAAGAAGAGCGGACGCCATGATCACCAGCCCCGACAACGACAACACGCGCGACGAACCGATGGTCTTCATCGTGATCGCCAAGGCCTATGAGACCGAAGGCGGCGAGCCGATCGATCTGCATGTGCTGCTGACCGCACCGGACGACGACAGCGCCGTGCGGCTGACGCTCAATGCACTTTCCGAGGAAGGTTTCATCGAAGCCGATCTCGACCAGATCGGCATGATCAACGGGCAGCCCGACGAAGAGCCGCATGCTTCGGCCTATCAGGGCGCGCTGGAAGGCGAAGTGGCGATCATCCGCTTCGCGTGAGACGATACCGTTACAGTCTGAGAGCTCAGGCCGGTCTTGCGACCGGCCTTTTTCGTTGTTTGCCCCCTGGATCATCACGGCGGGCAAAGGCCTTCCCTGCCTCTGTCCGCCGGCGCAAACCCCTCCCCCTCCGCCAAACATGAAAAGACCGCCCGGATTGTTCCGGGCGGTCCTTGTTCATTCAAAACGGTTCGACGTCCGATTACTCGGCAGCCGGTGCGCTTTCGCCTGCCAGGTTCTGCAGCATCGGGGTTGCCAGGTCGGCGCCCGAGCCCTTCTTGCGTTCCTCGAGGATGAGGTCGTCGCGAGACGTGGCGATGCGGCGGATCTGCGTCATGGTACCGCCGGTACCAGCCGGGATGAGGCGGCCGACGATGACGTTTTCCTTGAGG
>NZ_STGU01000043.1 GCF_004912135.1 Rhizobium rosettiformans W3 | reverse complement strand
ATGAGACTTGAATCTGCTGCCATTCAAGTCGTTTCCTTGAAAGCTCCTCTGCGTAACCCGCGAGGAGCTTTTGTTTTTTGCCCTCCGTGTCGATCTCTCCCGAAGCCATACGCGTCATCAGGTCGTTCTCGGCAGCAGCGAAGAACTGCTGCTGCATGACATCGATCGCGTCAATGGAAGCCATGATGTGGGCGATGTCGCCATGCACCTGCAGGCTCGCTGGCTGGTGGCCAGTGGTCTTGCCGATGACGACGGAATGAATAAGGTCACGCACGATTGGCATCAGCCGCTGTTTGACCGCTTCGTTGGCGTTGTTGCGTGCGAGGAAGATCAGCTTGCGGATCCCAATCTCGATGTTTGACGGGTTGAACTGCGCCTTCAGCTTCTCGATCTTCCCCTGAAAATCTTCTGCCGGCTCGTCGGCTGTCGCCAGTTCTCGGGCGAGCTGTTCGAGTTCATGGCGGGTGATCGTCTTGCCGTTGGTGCAGCATTCCCCGTCAAGCTCATCGATCGGCAGGCGCTTCTTGCGGTTGGTGCAACTATGGTAATCCTTGCCTGAGATGGTGTAGGGTCCGCCGTACTCAGCGCATTGGAGCATGCCGCACAGCAGCTAGTCCGGTCGGTATGTGGTGTTGAGCTAGTTGCTCGGTGCGAAGTCGTACAGCTTGACGCGGCTCGGTTTCTCGCAAATTAGCAAATGCACTGAGCCGCTTCGCTATCGGCTAAAGTGAACCGCATCGAGTTCGCGGATGCTTTCCAACCAACAGGCTAGCGATACCTTCTGAACTGTCATAAGAACCGTCAGAAGCTGTTTCTGAGGTGTGTGGCATTGTGGTAATGAAGCGAGCGGTCGATGTTTTTGTTTCGTTGTGCGGTTGCGTCATCCTGGCAATCCCGATGGTCATCGTCGCCCTTGCCGTTCGTTTGACCTCTCCCGGACCCGCAATTTATTGGTCCCGACGCGTCGGTAAGGACAACAGCATCTTTCTGATGCCGAAGTTCCGCACCATGCGCACCGACACCCCCGTTGTCGCCACCCATCTCCTGACCGATCCCTCCAGACATCTTACACCGATTGGCGGCTTCTTGCGAAAGAGCAGTCTGGACGAACTTCCGCAGCTCTGGTGCATCCTCAAAGGTGAGATGAGCCTCGTCGGCCCGCGCCCTGCTCTTTTCAACCAGGATGACCTGATTGCAGCCCGGACAGAAGCAGGCGTCCACGCCCTCAAGCCTGGGCTGACAGGCTGGGCCCAGGTAAATGGGCGGGATGAACTGGAAATTCCCTTGAAAGTTGCCTATGACGCCGAGTATCTCCGACGTCAGAGTTTCATGTTCGACCTGCGGATATTGATCCTGACGGCACTCAAGGTCGCCGGAGCCAGAGGCGTATCCCACTAGAGCGGACAACCCGTCAGAAAGTATCGGCGATAAGCCCATGACAAGAGCCGACCTCGTTCAACACCCTTTCATACGCGTGATACGTGAACGGATCATCCGCACACCGCGCCCCTGGAAGCGGGTGGTGATGATTCTGATGGACGCCGTTCTGCTCCTGGTGGCGATATGGGCTTCCTATGCCTTGCGCCTTTCCAACTGGTCGCCGGCGATAACACCTGAACGTATAACCCTGGCATTCTTTGCCGTCGCCGTGGCAATTCCAATCTTCATCCGGCTCGGACTATACCGGTCGGTCATCCGCTACCTGCCGGAAGCCGCAATCTGGACCATCCTGCGCGCGATGATGATCGCAACGATGTGCTGGGTCATCATCATCTTCCTGACCGAGATGACTGGCCGGGGGATCGTGCCGCGTTCGGTGCCGGTTCTTTACTTCGCGCTCGGGACCTTGCTGATTGGCAGCACGCGCTTTGCAGCCAAATGGATCCTGAATGCAGGCACCGGCATGCGCCGCGACGAAGAACCCATCTTCATCTATGGCGCTGGCCCGACAGCTGCTCAGCTGGCACGTGCGCTGCGGGGGCATGGAAACAGATACGTCATGGGTCTGATCGATGACGACCCTGCCAATCACGGCCATGATGTGGGCGGTTACCGGGTCTTCCCGCCGCGCGACCTGCCAAAGCTGGTCGAACGCTATGGCATCAAGGAGATCGTGCTCTCCATGTCGTCAATCCCGGCTGAAGCGCGCCAGGCGGTCATTGCCCGTGTGTCGGGGCTCGGGATCAAGATCCGCAGCGTGCCCGACATCTCCGACATCGTCGACGGCCGCTATATCGTCAACCAGATCCGCGAAATCGAAATTGATGAACTTTTGGGACGCTCCTTCGTCCCACCGGACAAGGACCTGCTGGCGAGGGCCCTGAGCGGCAAGACGGTGATGGTAACAGGTGCAGGCGGATCCATCGGCTCAGAACTCTGTCGGCTGATTGCCACCTGGAAACCGCAAAAGCTGGTGCTTCTGGAAGCGAGCGAGTATGCCCTCTACCGCATCGAACAGGAGCTGACGACAAAAGGCGGCCCTGAGATCTTGCCCGTTCTCGGCTCGGTCACGGATGAGCAACTGGTGCGGCGGACGATCCGGGCGCATCGAATCGAGGTTCTCTATCACGCTGCGGCCCACAAACATGTCCCATTGGTCGAAGCCAATGTTCTGGAAGGCATTCGCAACAACGTCTTCGGCACGCTCACACTTGCCCAGACTGCCGCTGCAGAAAACGTCCAGAACTTTGTCCTGATCTCCTCCGACAAAGCCGTCCGCCCGACCAACGTCATGGGAGCAACCAAGCGCTGGGCCGAGCTCATCGTGCGTCAGCTTGCAATCCAGGCCCGCAGCAGCGGCAGCAAGCAGACCTTTTGCGCCGTCCGCTTCGGCAATGTCATCGGCTCAAATGGCTCGGTTGTGCCGCTCTTCAAGGAACAGATTGCAAAGGGTGGTCCGGTCACCGTCACCGATCCAGACATGACGCGGTATTTCATGTCCATCCCGGAAGCAGCCGAACTGATCGTGCAGGCTGGCGCGATGTCAGAAGGCGGCGACGTCTTCCTGCTGGACATGGGCGAACCCGTGCGCATCGGCGATCTTGCGGAAAACATGATCCGGCTTGCCGGCTTCAAGGTCAGGAACGCCGAGAACCCCGACGGCGGCATTGCCGTGAAGGTGATCGGCAAGCGCCCAGGCGAGAAGCCCTTCGAAGAGCTCTTCTACAACCGCGACCATGCCCGTCTAACAGCCCATCCGAAGATCATGCGGGCGGATGCCTCGACGATTTGTCATCAAGACCTCAAAGGCGCGCTGGCAGCACTGGAAGACGCCGTAGCGCGAGAGAATGAACAGGATGCAAGAACCGTTTTGTTTTCCCTGATCGATGGCAATGACGTTAATCTTCAGTGAGCGATCGGAACGGTATGACGGGCATTTGGAGACTAGATGAAGTCGACTTTGGTAACCGGTGCGTCAGGCTTCGTGGGAAGTTTCCTCATGACGGAACTTCAACGTCATGGCATCCCGACGATAGGGGTCTCCCGTACTGACAAGGCTGGTCTGCTGAAGATCCAGAGCTACGGCGAGGAGATGGACTGGGGACCGGTCCTCGAAAAGGTCGATACGATCGTTCATCTCGCCGCACGCGTACACGTGATGAAGGACCGTGCCTCTGATCCACTCTCCGAATTCCGGCGCGCAAATGTGGATGCGACTCTTCACCTAGCCCGTGCTGCGATAAAGGCGGGTGTCCGGAGGTTCATCTTTGTTAGCACCATCAAGGTGAATGGCGAGACGACCCGACCAGGCCACCCGTTTAGATCTGACGATCCCCGAAAACCTGAGGGGCCCTATGCCGTATCGAAGGCGGAAGCTGAAATCGCGCTGCTCGAACTGGGCAGACAAACCGATCTTGAAGTCGTCATACTGCGAGCAACGCTAGTTTACGGCCCGGGCGTAAAGGGAAATCTGGCGACGTTGAAGAAATGGGCAGCCTTCCAGCTGCCTTCGCCATTCGGAGCCATCCAGAATCGTCGCTCGCTGGTCCACCTCTCAAATTTATCAAGTGCGATCATTGCCGCCCGGAGAGAGCCCAGAGCTGTCGACCAGATCTTCCTGGTCGCGGACGGCACCCATATCTCGACCCACGAACTGCTGTTGGACCTTGGATGGAAGCGTCCCCCGAGGATTCTCGACTTCGTTTTCGCGTGCACATTTCTCGCTGCTTTGGCCGTACCACGTTCGACACGAAACAGGCTTTTGAGCAATCTTGAAGTGGACGTTGAAAAAGCACGCACTCTGCTGAATTGGAACCCGCTGCCATTCGTCCGCCAGAGCACCTTCCGACCGACACACGACTGACGCTGTTTCCTTAACGGTAGGCCTGAAAGCATACTCAATGTATTGGCCTATAGATCCGCAATGTCTGGTCTATGACCTGCTCCACAGAGTATTCGGCGATCACCAGTTTGCGGGCTTCCTGGCCTGCGACCGCCAGACGGTCCGGCTTTGAGAGGAGGCCCTCGATGGCTCTCGCCAACGAATCCGCGTTCTTTCGTTCGACCAGAACACCTGTTCTACCGCTTTCGACCAGTTCACGGCATCCGGGCATGTCAGTCGTGATGATAGGCCGACCGACAGACATGGCCTCGAGAAGGATCTTTGGAACGCCCTCGCCGTAATAGGTCGGAAGACAAACGAGGGTGGCTTCGGCCAGCGTGTCGACCATGTCGCTTCTATGGCCCCACCATTCGATGGCGCCTTCGTCATTCCATCTTTTCAACAGCGCTTCGGGTACGGAAGCCGCATTTTCTCGATCGGGCCGGCCGACCAGCACGAAACGGACATCCATCTTTTCCTTGACCTTGATCGCCGCATTCACGAATTCCTGTACGCCTTTCGGCCAGATCATCCTTGAGGCCAGCATCACAATTGGAACCCCGTGCGGGATCGGTCTTGCGGCATACTGCTCCGTGTCGACCCCTGCGCCGCGCACAAGGACAGAATTCGCTTCTAGCAATCCGCAGCCGCGCGTCATCACATCGAGGTCGTTCGCGTTCTGAAGAATGACCCGCGTATTGTCTCTGTTGAGCAACACGCGAAACAGTCCCTTGACCAGAGGTCTCAGCAGTCGTGCCTTCAGACCGCTACCTGAGAATATTGAACCGAGCCCGCCCAATGCGGCCACGAACCGCGGCACCTTCGAGACATGGCTACCGATCGCTGCGTAGATGACAGGCTTGATTGCAACTGCATGTACGACGGACGGATGCTCTAGTCGAATGATGCCCAAGATTTCCGAGAGGCATTTAATTTCGTTCCAGATGTTGGCACTAGACCGCTTCATCTTGGCGAGAGGCACCACCCTCAGCCCGAGAGCCTCCATGGCTGTCCGATGAGTGGATACGCGTGTGGCAACGACGACGTCATACCCGGCATCTCGTGCCGCCAGCGCCAATGCGAGGCGATGGGACATGAAGTACCAGTC
>NZ_STGU01000042.1 GCF_004912135.1 Rhizobium rosettiformans W3 | reverse complement strand
TCACGAAATTCGGCGACGGCGCTGCGGACGTCCTGCCGCTTTCCGGACTGACCAAGCGGCGCGTGCGGGGGCTCGCCGAACATCTCGGAGCGCCGAGGGACCTGGTGTTCAAGGTGCCGACCGCCGATCTGGAGTCCGACGCTCCGCTGCGGCCCGATGAAGACGTCTACGGGGTCACGTATGATGACATCGACGACTTCCTGGAAGGAAAGCCGATCGGAGAACCCGCGTTTCAGCGCATCCTCGCGACGCACGTCGCGACGGCCCACAAGCGCGCCCTGCCACTCTCGCCGCAATGACAGGAATGGCCCTTAGGCCCCGTTACCGTGCTGACGTACCGTCGCCCACCTCGGCGGTTCCGCTTTGCGTGGTCTGCAGGACCAACAGAAGGGCCACGCCTGAAGAAATCCAGACATCGGCCGGATTGAACACGAACGGCTCCCATTCACCAAAGCGGAGGCTCAGGAAGTCAGTCACGGCGCCCCTCATGCTGCGGTCGATCAGGTTTCCGAGCGCGCCAGCCAGGATCATCGACAGGGCTGCCCGTTGCCAGCCGCGCGAACGATACGCCCATATAGCGATGACAAGTGTTATAATGCCCGTAACCCCGATCAGGACTGCTTTGCCGATTTCGCCGTCGACAGCGAACATGCTGAACGACACGCCTTTGTTGAAGGTCAGTCGCAACGGTACCAAAGGCAGAAAGTCCGTGGGGGGGCCGTAAGGTTCAAGGCTCGCCCGCGCCCACGCCTTCGCTCCCAGGTCAAGTGCCGCGCCGACCAGGACCACGGCAATTGAAGCAACCGCCCTCATCTGTCCCTCGCCGCAGAGAGGTCCTGTCTTGCGTCCCGGATGATCGACCACGCCGATTGAAGGAAGAGGCCTGCAACTGCGAACGCGACCACGAGGTCAGGCCATTGTGTTCCCGTCCACCAGACCAAGCCCGCGGCGGCCACGACCGCGAGATTGCCGATCGCGTCGTTTCGCGAAAACAACCACACCGCCCGCATGTTCGCGTCGCCCTTGCGGTGCGGGATGAGCACCACGGCCGCCAGAACGTTGACGACGAAGGCGACAAGCGCGAAGCCGCCCATGAGCACGGATTCCGGCTGATGCTCGATAAACACCCTGTAGATGGTGGACGCGACGACGCCAAGTCCGAGCAGGCCGAGGAAAACACCCTGTAGAAGAGCCGCCTTGGCGCGAGCGGCGAGGCCCCATCCGACCGCGACCAGCCCCAGGAATGAGATCATGCCGTCCCCCAGGAAGTCGAGGGCGTCCGCCTGTAGCGCCTGGGAGCCGGCGAGGAAGCTTCCGACGATCTCAACGACTCCGTAGCCAACGTTCAGCAGCACGACGATCCAGAGCGCCCTCTTATATGCCGGGGTGACATGCGACAGGTCCGGAATCCTGTCGTCGTCATCGCCGTCTGCCGTGTCGCTGGATGGGCCGATGCGGTCAAGCTGATAACCCAGACCCGTGATGGCGCTTTCCAGCAGAGGCAGGCGGTTCGCCGGCTCGTCAACTTGCAGTGTCATAATCTGCGATGCGATCGATACCTTCACGTCGGCCACGCCTTCGACCTTGCGCGCGGCCCCCTCGATCTTGGCGGCGCAGGAGGAACAATCCATCCCCGTCACCTGATAGCGGATCGTGTCGGTTGCAGCTGCTGCCATTTCGTCGGTCCTCGATATTCGAATTCGACCATGGTACTACCTGTAGTGACTACAGGAGCAAGACGAAAAATGCAGATCGGCGACTTATCCGAGAAATCGGGCGTGAACATAGAGACTATTCGCTATTACGAGCGCATCGGGGTCCTCCCAATCCCAGCCAGGATGTCCAACGGCCGTCGCACCTATGGCGAAGCAGACGCGCAACGACTGTGCTTTATCCGGAATGCCCGGGAACCTGGTTTCGATCTGGCATCGGTGCGCGTTCTTCTGGCTCTCCAGGAACAACCGGAAGCATCGTGTGAGGATGCAAGCCGCATCGCCCAAAGCCAACTCGACGCCGTGGAAGATCGTATCGCCCGTCTTACGAACCTGAAAACGGAACTGCGGCGGATGATAGCCGAATGCCGTCTCGGTCAGGTGGCCGATTGCCGGATCATCGACGCCATGGCGGGAGGAAGACCCTGAGGCTGACATCAAAACTGTGTTGGCAGACTTCAACCGACAGTTCCGGCGGACGAGGCCCGGCAAGTGGATGTTGCCCAGCGTCTCGGTGTCGCGCAGCCGACTGTCGCAAAGCGTCGGCCAGTGTTTTAAGCGGCCCGTCATTGTTGTTGGAACTGGACATTGAGGAGCACGGCCTTCGAGGAGAAACTCACGCAATCTCGGTACCAGACGCAGTCGCACAAAGACAGGCCGTCGGCGTGGTTGGGCTGCTTGCGTGGCTCAACTGAGGATCAGGCTCGCCATTTGCAGCTCAACCGGCTGATCGGCACATCAAATCTTCAACGCCTCGACAATAACCTTGAAGGCTGGCGAGTTCTGCCGTCTGCCGGGATAGAACAGATAAGCATGGACGGCTGTTGGCATCGAACGCCTTGATGGGATCAGAACCGTAGATCCGCGAGTTAGTCTGCTAAGCGATTGAAATCCAATGGCTTCATGCAATCGGAGCGCGGGCTGTAGCGTAACGTTAAATTATGGAACTAAATTGTAATGGCGATGATCATGCATGTGAAAAGCAGCTTAGGTCCTGTTGACAAAGTATGGCAGCCATATCTTTGCTGCGGCCAGGGCAAGAAATGCTGAGAAGGATTTTCGGGTCTTGTCGTATCGGGTCGCGACGCGCCGGAACTGCTTGAGACGGTTGAACATCCGCTCGATGCGGTTTCGATCCTTGTAAACCCGAAAGTCGCAGGCAGGCGGGTTCTTTCGGTTAGCTTTTGGCGGAATGACCGGCCTGATACCGTGTATCAGGAGCTCTTCACGCAGGAAGTCACCGTCGTACCCTTTGTCGGCGAGGAACAGCCTCGGCTTGCCGACCGGTATCGCCAGCAAGTCAGCAACGGCGTTGTAGTCCGAAGCCTCGCCGCCTGTCAGGACGAAGCCAAGAGGGCGTCCCTGACCGTCTGCTCTGGCGTGGATTTTCGTCGTAAAGCCGCCGCGTGATCGACCAAAAGCCTCCTGATAAGTCCCCCTTTAGCGCCTGCAGCCTGAGAGTGGCCGCGAACTGTGGTGCTGTCGATCATGTGCTGCCAGTCATCCGTCAGCCCCAGTTCAACGAGGGTCTCAAGCAGAGCGTCCCAAACGCCTTGTTCGGCCCAACGCCGGAAACGCACATAGACCGAATTCCACTTTCCGTAGCGCTCATGCATGTCGCGAAAAGGGCATCCAACCCGCAGAACATGCAGCATCCCGTTCAGATATTGCCGATTATCGTGCGAGGGCCGAGACTTCCTACCGCGTTCGGTGGGCAACAGCCCCTCGATGATCCGCCATTCCATATCCGTCAGGTCGCCGCGTGCCAAAACCGTCTCCTAAAAAGCAGTCTTGAATCACGCTTCCGCTGATTTGGGAATCCACTTTGTCAACAGGGCCTAGGATGCATTGGCGTGGGAAAATTTAGCGCTGCTCCACACTGGCATGCCGTAAACCTGTTTTAAATCTCACTGATATATACCCCGATAATCACAAGAAGTCGGCCCATACTGCGAGTGTGCGCTTTGACGGCAGACAAGAAACGGGACAAATCTATGCGTTCATCTCCATCAAAGCGTCAACTTTCCGGATCGGGCGAAAACAAATTCTCTCGATGAAAATCGCCAGTCTCCTCAATCAGCTCGGGATATCCATCGACCCGGCACGACAGCAGGCAATGGTGGATGCCTACATCCCCATCCTGCGATCAGTCCTGGTGCCCGCCTGCTGCTACTATCTCTTCGTCACCTGGGAGCACTGGCAGACGCAGACCGGCCCTGTTCTGGTCGCGTTCTCCCTCATCAGTACGACGACGGCTCTCGGCTTCTACCTGTTTAACAAGCTTCTAGCAAACAACCGGACAATGTCCCTGGCCAAGCTCGAATTGCATAACCTGGCTATGCATCTGTTCATGTACCTCAACCTGTTGAGCTACCTTCTCGTCTACAATGTCGAGACGCGTTACATATACTTCGTCTTGCTAGCCTTCATTTTTGCAATCACCGGCGCCACGACGCGCACGGTCATGATCAGCGTTCCACTGACATTGGCGACCCTTTACTGGTTCTCCACGTCTCTCCCTGAGGACCTCTACGCTGAGTATGTCTCCATTGTCGTTGCGACTGCCTTCGCTTCGGTGAGCATGACGGGGTTGCTCAGGCATGCGATCATTCGTCAGATCGACGCACGCCTGCTGGCCGATGAGCTGACGGTCAAGGCGAGGGCCCTTGCTGATGCCGATATGCTGACCGGGATCCCGAACAGGCGCGCCATCTTCGAGAAGATCGACCGGCTGATCGAGCAGCGTACGCCATTCTGGCTGGGAATATTCGATCTCGACGGCTTCAAGGGCATCAACGACGTGTACGGTCACACGATGGGCGACCGCCTGTTGCGCGCCTCCGTCGCGCGGGCCACGGAGCTGCATTTTGAGGGGGCAATGATTGGCCGCATCGGTGGTGACGAGTTTGCCGTCGTTCTGACCGGCAACGTCACGGAACCACAGGTCAGGGCGCTTGCAGGGAGCTGGCTGAAGGCGATCACCGCCCCCTATATCATTGACAACCAGGAACTCTCGGTCGGAGCTTCCGCGGGTTTCTCGCATTATCCGGACATGGGAACGGCGAGCACACAGCTCTACGAGCAGGCCGACTTCGCTCTCTACAAGGCCAAGGCCCGGTTCCGCGGACAGTGTATCGTCTTCGACACCACAGACAGCAAGGAGATGGAGAACGCCATCGCTATCGAACGGGAATTGCGCGAAGGCAACCTCGAGGAGGAGCTGTTCCTGCTGTTTCAGCCGCAATACTCGCCCAGCAGGCAGCGTGTCGTCAGCTTCGAAGCATTGGCTCGATGGCAAAATCCCAGGCTCGGGCTTGTCCGTCCTAACGATTTCATCCGTGTCGCCGAACGCTCCGGCTTCATTCAGAAAGTCACCGCCATCCTGTTCCGCAAGGGCCTCGCGGAGCTGAAGACATGGCCCAACGACATCAGTCTGTCCTTCAACCTGTCAGCACGGGACATTTCGGACCAGGCCTTTGTGCTCTCGCTGCTCGGTCAGATCATGAAGGAAGACGTTTCGCCGAGCCGTCTGGAATTCGAGATCACCGAAACAGCGGTGATGTCTGATCTCACAACATCCAGCACCGTTCTCGACAGGTTGAGAAGCAGCGGCTGCAGGGTCGCACTCGATGATTTCGGTTCTGGCTATTCGAGCTTCCAGTATCTCGATCAGCTTCCGCTCGACAAGGTCAAGATCGACAGGAGCTTCATCCGCAAGGTCGGCCACAGCCTCACATCACGCGAAATCGTCGCTGCGATCATTGCCCTATGCTCCAAGCTTAACTTGCGCTGCGTGCTCGAAGGCGTCGAGACCCGGGAGGAGATGGCTGTGCTTGCGGCCCTCAAACCGGATCTCGTTCAAGGATACCTCTATGGCCGGCCGATGAGCGCTGAGGATGCACGACAGCTTCTACAGAAACAGAATTCAGAGAATTTTCCAATCGCAAGTCAGGCTCAATAATTTGCAACTTGCTGCCGACAATATTCGAGGGCTATCTCAAATTGGCGTTGATCCTTTCACCACTTGCCCACCGCAGTGTCTTTTGCGTGATGATTACCTGTTCTGGGCGTTCATCCAGCAGCGTTTCCTGCCTCGGCGGTGTGATATGCTAAGTGGCGCGGTGGGCGCAATCGGTGGAAACGCGTAGTCCTCACAATTGAGCAGCCTGGAACCGGTCGTGGTTATGGTCCCGGCATTCGCGGCAGAGTCTGGTAGCCGAACCACGAGTGTGAGTGACGTCAGAGGCGGGACGGAACCCTGAAACGAAAACGGGGCCACGATGATCGTGAACCCAAGTCTTTCGTGCGGACCCCGGCTTCGCTTGCGG
>NZ_STGU01000041.1 GCF_004912135.1 Rhizobium rosettiformans W3 | reverse complement strand
TGGTCCTGAAAACCTTCCTGACCGGGAACGGCTATTGGCGAGTTGATGCAGCCATTGAGATCACCGGCCAGTTCAAGGACCTGGCCCCGTCGATCAAGGAGCCGGAGGCGTGCGCAGCGCTGACCGAATGGACCCGCATTCACGAGACATGGGGCTACAAGCTCCCCGGCGATCCCGGTGACCTGTGGGAATGGCTGCTGGAACAGCCACCGCATGAGCTTCTGGAACTTCTGGCCGTCGTCACCGCCGCCAATATCAATGCCGTCGAGGCCAAGCACGATCACGACCGCGACCGCCTCGCCCATGCCGATCAACTGGCCGCTGCCCTGAAACTCGACATGAACAGCCATTGGGAGGCGCAGGCTCCGTTCCTGTCCCGGCTGTCCAAAGCTCAGATTGCCGAAGTCATGGAGGATGCCGATTGCGGGAAAGCCGCGATCAAGGCGGCGGCCAAGGCCCCGAAAGCCGAGGCCGTGGCGCTGGCGGAAAAGGCCCTTGCCGGAAAGGCATGGCTCCCCGGTCCGCTGCGCTCGAACGTTGTTGATGAACAGCAGAACCAGGACGGCCAGCAGGCTATGGCTGCTGGGTAGTTGTAGGTGGGAAATGCAGCCCGTTTCTCACAAACAAATAGAACCCGGCGCTTGCGTCGGGTTTCTGCAAACAAAAAGATAGCAAATTATAATCTGTTTATAAGCAATATACAGGCCGCGCGAGCTGGTTCAAGCCGGGATCGACCCGGCCCAAACCAGTTGAGAGGCGCCCGCGCCCCGCCTCTCAAACGCTCCCCCACTCTTCCCTTTTTGAGTGAGCGACTGCTAAAGGCCACCACTGCAGATTTGCACCTTGCAGAATCAGTCCGAATCGCAGTTTCTTGTAACGATGAGCACAGCGAAACCAGTCAGAGAAAAAGTGGCGGCCCATCGCCAGCGTTTGCGTGATGCGGGGCGGATCTATGTCAACACCGATCTCCCTGCGGACTTGGTGGACTGTCTTGATAAGATCAAGGCAGAACGCGGACTGGCATCGCGGGCTCAGGTGTTTGAATTAGCTTTAAAGGCGTTTGTCGAAAATGAAATGAGGGCATAACGAAAAAACCCCTCGCCGCTGGTAACGGCTAGGGGTTTTCGGTCAGTTACGACATCGGCTTTTGAGGCCTCTCAATCTAGTCCTCAAGATAGTCGAGTGTTCAAGAACCTGCAAGAGGTGTCTCTTGTCGGAACGATGAATCTTTGTCCGCTGTCCACAGTCGTGCCCGCCTGAAAAAGGAGGCGGAAAAGGCCATGTTTGAACAGATTGGGGCGGTGCTCGAAAGAGCACCAGCCGAGCGGGAACGCACACCCGTTCGGCGGCAGAGCCGTGCGCGCGGCCGATGCGAAGGTGTCTTCTGGCGACGGACCAACCGACAGGACGTGCGCACGATCGTGCTGGCGGCACGACGCTATGAATTGGCAGGCCGGCAACCTGGTGCTCGCAATGGACCCTTGGGAGGCGTGGCGATCGAGCTGCTGGAGCTGTTTGCCAATCTCGTTGATTTCCGTACTGGTCGGCTGGAGCCGTCGATCGACACGCTCATGCTTAAGCTCAGGCGCTCGCGTGACGCGATCGTGAGGGCGTTGAAGAACCTGCGTGCCCATGGCTTCCTCGACTGGCTGCGGCGCTATCAGCCGACAGGCAACGAGGGGCGCGGCCCCCAGGTCCAGCAAACCAGCAATGCCTATCGCATGTCCCTGCCAGATCGTGCGCGGCAGCTCCTCGGACGTTGGGGTGTGGCCCCTCCGCTTCCAGACGATCATGTTCAGGCCGAAGCAGAACGCGCCGCTGACATCGAGGCGCATCGGGTATCGCTCGATATTGAAGCCCGAACCCTGTTCGATGTTGGCGATAATCCGTTGGGCCAAGCGCTTGCTCGCCTTGGAAAGGCAATCAAGCTACGTGAGTCCGTCAGACAGACTGAATCCTTGTCTGGTTCTATAAATAATAGAAAAGAATAAGCGGACGTCGCCGTTCGGACCTCTTGCGAGGTCCTGCGACGGTTCCGGCCCGCGCTTATTGCGGGCCGGCTCGGCATCTGCAGCATCAAACAACGCAGCTTCGCACCTGCGGCCAATGTCCTATGGCTCTTGAAAAAGAGAAGAGGAAAAATTGGGTGCAAAATAATTTAGCAGCTCGTAAGCTTCTAGCTTTTTATTTTCTGATAGAAAGCTGTATGTAAATTGTTTATAAATACAAAGCTGCTAGCTTTCAGCTAATTAGCAGATTTGGAGATGCGCGATGCCAGTCATTTCATTCGTGTCGAGCAAAGGCGGAGTCGGCAAAACAACGTCTGCCGTCGTGCTCGCCGGCGCGTTCGCTGCGGCCGGCCGCAAGGTGGTCCTGATCGACGCCGACCCCAACCGCCCGCTTGAAGCCTGGGCGCGCCTGAAGGGCACGCCGGACACCGTGCAGCTTATGATCGATGATTCCGCTGAGACCATCATCGATACCATTGAAGAGGCTCGGGCAAATGCTGATTTTGTCATCGTCGACCTGGAAGGCACGGCGACCGACCGAATTGGTTTTGCGATTGCCCGCTCGGATCTCGTTTTAATCCCGCTCCAAAGCTCTGTGCTCGATGCATCGGAGGCCGCTAAGTCCGTAAAGCTGGTTCACCAAATGCGGAAGGTCGCCAACCGCGATATTCCTTACAGGGTGTTCTTTACACGCGTCCCACCCGCTATTCGCGAGCGGACCGCTCGCGACATCGATCGACAGTTTTCCGACGCGGCAATACCGGTCTTGCCTGCAACTCTGGTCGACCGCGCTGCTTACCGTGCACTGTTTTCTCTCGGTGGAATACTCCACGATCTGGAAACGTCCGACGTTTCGGGATTGCAGGGTGCCAAGGAAAATAGCCGTGATTTTGCCCAGGCTGTTATCAACGCTTTGAGAGGAGAGGGAGCATGAGCACTGACGATAAGAAGCGCGCAACCCTCGATTTCGGGGGTCTGGACAACACGCCAGCGCCGCCAGTCGATAACAATGCCGTTAAGGCCGCGACCAGGGCCGCGGGGTTTAGAGAAACACCCAAAGCTGCCAGTTCTGAGGCTGCCCCGTCCATTCGGACCATGCGCAGGACGCGTCGGAAAACGGGACGTACAGAGCAATTCGCGACTCGCCTTCGCGCAGAAACTATCGAAGCGATTTACAATTATGCGGATCAGCACGAGATCACGCTGGCAGAAACCATTGAGCGAGCAGTTGAAGCTCTCAAAAGAGGGGCGGAATGAAGCTCTTGAAGGGTAACGCTCAGCGTTATATATTTGAGGGTAAGGAACCGGCGTGAGAGTTTTCAAAAACGGCTGGTTTCAGAAATTTGCTCGAAAGGAGGAAATCTCCGACACCATGCTTTGTGAGGCTGTTGCGCGCGCCGAACGCGGTCAGATCGATGCCGATCTGGGGTCTGGTCTCATCAAGCAGAGGCTTGCCCGGCCAGGTGCGGGAAAGTCGGGTGGATTCCGGACGTTGGTTTTCTTCCGAACGCAGCAGAGGGCTGTTTTTGCATTTGGCTTTTCCAAGAGCGACATGGCCAATCTTGATGATGCCGATGAGGCTTATCTGAAAAAGGCCGCGAAGCTGGTTCTAGGATTTACAGATGAACAGATGGACGCGGAAATCGCTGCGGGGCGTATGTTAGAGGTGAAATGCGATGAGTAAGACCTACAAGAGTGAGGCATTGGCAGCCGTCCACGAGATGATGGAAGGTTTCTACGAGTCCGGAGCGATCGACAAAAAGACGATGCGCGAATTTGATGAAGGCTGCCTGACAACCGTGGCCCCCCTGACTCCGGAAGAAATTCGCACTATCCGTGAGCGCGAAAGCATTTCTCAGCCTGTTTTTGCCCGCTATCTCAACGTCAGCAAGGGGCTGGTTTCGGATTGGGAGCGTGGGGTTAAGAGGCCGAGCGGCCCCGCACTCCGCTTGTTGACGGTTGTTCGCAACAAGGGCTTACAGGCGATTGCTTGATTGTGCGGCGTGAGCCGCGCTCGCCCCGAAGGGGACGCGCTTCTCCATAGCGCCGAAGTGACCAGAGGTGCGTCCAGTGACAATGCCCCGGAGCTCAGCGACGGGACTGCTTTTTCCATTGAGCGGGCTCGGGCAGTGGGCTCTTGGATTTCTCTCGCATTCTCTCGAACATGTCTTCTCCTGAGATCCCCGGCCGCGGATCGTTGATCGCCGACTGCATGCTGCACTTCAGCAACTCGTTTCGTAGATCGACATGAAGCTCTGTATCCTGCGCCTCGCCCAGAAGAACGAAGGTGGCCTCGGAGGGATCAAGGAAGTGACCCTGCTCGATGCGATCAAGCAACCACAGGGCAAGCGAAGGCGGAAGATAGACCTCAAATTTTAGGCCGCCCTTTCTAGCCCGGTCGTGAAGCCGTCTTGCCTGATCGACCGCATAGGCCTTGTCAGCGGGATGGGGCCATTCATGGCCTCCGTCGTCCTCGTGATCTTTCGTCATGCCGCTTCAAACATCCCTTCAAATTCTTGATCTGCATAGTACGCAAGCTTTGCGGCAACGATTGGCCTTTGCCCCGCGATGAACAGCAGTTGCAGGCGTGTTGACATGTTGCGCACCTCGTCTGGGGTCAGCAGTGCGCGGGCTGCGTGGTGCTGGCTATATGTAATGCCTGACTGTTCGGCATCGATCGCGCGCGCCATGGTCTGGAAGACCACAGTTTCCTGTCCGAGGAGATCGGAGACGAGACGAGCGCTGTCATGATCGTTGACGCCAAAGACCTGGAGAACGCCAGCATTGGAGAGGAAGGTGCCAGCGCGCTTGCCGTAGGTCGCGCGCAGTTGGTGCACGTCCTGGAGGATCGGCCAGAGCTGAACGCCGTAGCCTGCCATGAGGCCCATGGCACGCTCCACCGGGGCGAGGTGACCAAGTGCTGCAAACTCGTCCAGGAGATAGAGCACAGGGTTTGCCGGTTTCGTCGGATCCCGTGCCATATCGGTAAGACTCTGGCTGACAATCAGGCGCAACCAGCGCGAATAGGTCGACAGGCGATCCGGGGGCAGAACTAGAAAGACCGAGACATTGCGGCGCTTGAGATCGGCAAAGTGGAAGTCCGAGCGTGAAAGGACAGTGGTCATGCGCGGACTGTCGAGAAAATGGGTGTGGCGCTGTGCGGCGGATAGAACGCCGGCAGCTTCCCGATCGGATTTGCCGAGGTGGCGATTGGCGGCCCGCGCGATAAGCCCGCCCGCATCATCGCTCTCCTGCATGCGTTTGAGGAGGGCGGTAAAGTGCTCCGGTGCTAGCGTGAGATATTCGCGCAACGTGCCAAGATTGCGCCGGCTGCTTGTCTCACGCGCGACGATCTCCAGGATTAGCCCTGAGATCAGCGCTTTTGCCTCCTCATTCCAATGGGCTTCACCAGCCATGCCCGGTTCGTCGAATACAAGCGCGTCGGCCAGTGTGCTTGCATCTTCTGCAACATCAAGTCCATTCGGCTCTAGGGAGCTCAGCGGATTGTATGCGGAGGAGGGGAGACCTGTGACGCCGAAGGGGTCGAGAATGTGAACCGGGCCAAACTGTCGGCGAGCACGGCTGGTAATGCTGGCATTCTCGCCTTTGGGATCGATGCAGATCACCGATCGGTCCGCGGTCAACAGATTAGGAATGATGGTGCCGACACCCTTACCGGTGCGGGTTGGTGCCATGGTCAGAAGATGAGATGAACCTTGGTAGCGGAGGAGCTCACCTGACTTGGTGTTGCGGCCGATCAGCAAGCCAGAAGGCGTGGCTGATAATGGCACCACTTCCTGATTGGTGGCAAAACGCGCCGAACCGTGCGTGTCCTCAGCCATATCCCCGAAATGCATGATCAGAGGGTCGGTCATCAGCCGGAATGCAAGCGGTATAAGGATGACGATCAGAACGACGGTGATGATCGCCCTGACGACTTCTTTGGGAAGCTCCAGTGGTGCCAGAAGCAGATCGCCGATGATGGCAATGACCACACCAGTGATGCCTAGAAGTGTGATGCTTCCAAGAACGGTCTTGAAGCCACGGAAGGGTGCCATGATCAAGGCAACGAGGGCCCAGATGGGATCGCGGGCAGCGCGCCGTATCATGTTCTTCGCCGCTGCCCATGCACGTGAT
>NZ_STGU01000040.1 GCF_004912135.1 Rhizobium rosettiformans W3 | reverse complement strand
GTGATGCCTGGCTCATGAGCTGGCCTCGGCGCCGTTGCTATTCTCGGTCGCATCAACGGTCTTCTGCTTGAGCAGATCGTCGAAAAGTGCCTTGTCGTTGCTGCGGGTCAGAAAGCCTGGCAGTTCACGACGCAACCAGCCAACAAGGTTCCTAGAGAATGCGTCGTGACCGGTCTCGAGGCGGTGGAGAACGAGTGCACCGAGCAGAACTTTACGCCTAGTATCGTTGGCACGCTCCTGCTTGCCGAGACGGGCCTTGAGTGCGGTGCGTTGCGCCTCGAGTTCTGCGAGGCGTTGTTCGATGGATTTACGAGCCACGATTGATCCTTTTCTTTACTTTGGGGAGCTGCTTTTTCGAGTTCGCCGTGGACGCTCTTCTGGCTGCTTGGACAATAGCTGTGTTTAGAAATTGGGGTCTGTCGCAGTGCGGTCAGCTGCGCCGAAAAAGGCGACTAATCGACCACACACAGAACGCTATAGAGACGACAATCACCCAGGCTTGTGCCAGCAGCCAGGCGGTCTGGTTGTTTTGGAGACGAGACAGTGTCAGCAGCGTTGCTGCGGTAAATTCTGCGACGAAAACAATGACGAGCAAGGTCGCATATATGCGGATGAGTGCACCGCCATTACCCTTAATGAAGATGAAGGCAGCGCGGACATAGCTGAGAAACGGTGGAACGATCATTTCAGGCTGTTCCACTCACGTCGCTGGATCCCTCCCAAACGGTGTCAATCGAAACGCCTACGTATTTGCAGCTGTCTAGAGCCCTATTGATGTAGAGCGCCATGAAGGTGAGAGCCGAAATCTTCACGTGATTTTCCTTAACTTGTGGTGCAGCGAAGCCGATAAATGGTTGCGCCGCAGCACTTCAACGCGCCTTCTCGATGAAAGAGGAGGTTCGGCAGAAACGCTCTCATTCATCATGCTGATCGGCTAGTTGATGGTTGTAATTCAGCTCGCGTTTGTGTTTACCGCTATTGCCCTTCGGCTTGCGCTCGTAGCTGCTAGGCTGACAAGGCTTGTTCATGATCTCTTGAAGTGCTGCGGCTTGGCGCTTGAGCTCATCGTGTTGGTCGGACATCGGCGTCTCCTGAATTGAAACTGAGCGAAGGCTACGTGACCTGCTCAAGTGTGGCGCGCCGCCGCGGACCGTTGAGCATCGTTGGCCAGGAAATGCGGTTTGTCGGCTGTCGCGACATGTGCGGCTTTGCCATTCGTGGCGGGAAACGCAATGCCGGTGACGTGCGGATCGTTTTGGAAAACGGACGCGATCAAGCTGTCGATGATCTGCATCTCGCCTGATGGAAAGTCCCGGCTTACGTGAAGATCGCCATGTGCGGTTTGCAGCGTCACGCCTGGCAGTCCCGGCAGATACTCGAACAGCCGCGTCAGGGCATGGGTTGTTTCCGCAGAAACGGTCGCTTTGTTCTCCGCGCCCATGCTAACCATGAGGAGTTGCCAGGGCCTGCGAGCTTTGACCTGCTGACGCAATCGATCGATGGCAGTCTGTGTCGCTGGCTGGTTTGGTGTCTTCGTCATAGATCCTGCTCCGTCGCAACCTTGGATATGGTCCGAGCGTACCTATTTACGACTAAAGCGCAACCTCTGATCGTCATTTTCCACGATGGGAGGCTTAGGGATGGGCTGGCGTCTTGGGCGACACATTTGGGCGAAGAAGCGGAGCGGATTTGTTCATAATGGCGCACTTACGACTTGCGGTGCAATTCAGTGCTCGATACCCTCATTGCGATCTTGAGGATATCGTTTGGCCATCTACCACTTGAGCGCAAAGCCGATCTCTAGGGCCTCTGGCCGCAGCGCTGTCGCAGCGGCAGCTTACCGTTGTGCCGAGCGACTGACGAATGAGCGCGATGGGTTGGTGCATGACTTCACCCGCAAACAGGGAGTGGAGCATACTGAGATTGTGCTGCCGGACGGAGTTAAGGCTGATTGGGCCTTTGATCGCTCAGCACTGTGGAACGCGGCGGAGCTTGCCGAGAAACGGAAGGATGCCCGTGTTGCGCGCGAGTTCGAGATTGCTCTTCCGCATGAGCTTTCAATGGATGGGCGTGTTGGGGTGGTGCGGGAGTTTGCCCAGGAGCTTGCCAATCGCTACGGCGCGGCGGTCGATTTTGCAGTCCATGCGCCGCATCGAGACGGTGACATCCGGAACTGGCATGCGCATGTGATGATGACCACGCGGCAGGTGAGTGAGGAGGGTCTTGGGACCAAGACCTATCTTGAGCATAAGAATGCGCGGCTTTTGGCCAATGGCATGGCGACGACCGACATGCAGCTTCGCGACATCCGACAGGTGTGGGAGGGCATCGCCAACCATGCGCTTGCCCGCGAGGGTCTCGATATCAGGATTGATCATCGCTCACATGACGAGCGGGGGCTGGAGCTTTCGCCGACGGCACATATGGGTGTCCATGCCACACAGATAGATCGGCGAGGGGCTGTCGTTGATCGGGCGCGGCTGGATGCGGAAGCGGCGTCCAAGAATGCTGATCTGATCCGAGAAAAGCCTGAACAGGTGTTGACGCTGATCACGGCGGAGAAAAGCGTGTTTGATCGGCTGGATGTGGCGCGCACGCTTCACCGCTACATCAATGACGATGCGCAAGCCTTCCAGAATGCCTTCGCAGCCGTCATGGCGTCGCCGGCGCTGACGCAGTTGCAAGCTGAGCGGGTGGATGAGCAGACAGGTGAAGTTGAGCTTGCGAAGTACTCGACGCGGGAAATGGTCGAGATCGAAAGGGCCATGGCTGATCGCGCGGATCTGTTGCGGCAGGCGCGGAGCCATGGCGTTGATCGTCAATATGTCGATCGAGCAATAGCAAAGCAGGACGCTGCTCTCAGCACAAACTTGGGAGACAGTTCTGCACGGCTTTCTGATGAACAGCGACGAGCAATTGAACACATCACGGGGCCGGAGCGGGTGGCTGCGGTCGTCGGCTTTGCAGGCGCTGGCAAGTCGACGATGCTGGCGGCTGCGCGCGAGGCTTGGGAGGCTGAAGGGTACCGCGTGCATGGTGCGGCCTTGTCGGGTAAGGCGGCTGAGGGGTTGGAGGAAAGCTCCGGCATTGAGAGCCGGACGCTCGCGTCCTGGGCTCACAGTTGGGAGCGGGACAGGAACCAGATTGGCCGTGGTGATGTCTTCGTCATCGACGAGGCGGGCATGGTGGGAAGCCGTCAGCTCGCGCACTTCGTCAATGAAGTCGAGCAGCGTGGCGCAAAGCTCGTTCTTGTTGGCGACCATGAGCAGCTTCAGGCGATCGGCGCTGGTGCGCCGTTCAGGGCGATTGCTGAGCAGATCGGTTATGCCGAGCTTTCCGATATCAGGCGTCAGCGTGAGGACTGGCAACGAGAGGCATCGGTGTCCTTCGCTACCCACAAGACGGCAGAGGGATTGGCTGCCTATCGCGATCGTGGCGATGTCAGGTTTGCAGCAACACGCGAGGAGGTGCTGTCCGAGATCGTGCGGGATTATCTTACTGATCGTGATGATCGTCCTGATGGCACGCGGGTTGCGATGGCGCATCGTCGTGTCGATGTGCGGGCGATCAATGAGGGGATCCGGGCCGAGCTGCAGGCGCGGGGTGAGCTGGCTACGGTCACGCCGGCCTCCGAGATCGGGGGAGGGAAGACAAAAGGGGAGGCAGGAGATCTCGGTCCTCACAACGAGCGCGATGACCGCGATCAGCGCCCAGCCTTCACCTATCAGACCAATGACGGGAAACGCGACTTCGCCGAAGGTGATCGCATCGTCTTCCTGGAGAATGACCGCGAGCTCGGGGTCAAGAACGGCATGCTTGGCACTGTCGAGCGGGTCGCAGAAAACAGGATCATCGCCAAGCTTGATGGACGGGGCGGGGAAAGTGTCAGCATCCCGACCGACAGCTACCGGGCATTCGATCACGGCTATGCGACGACCATTCATAAGAACCAGGGGGCGACGGTTGATCGCGCCTTTGTCATGGCGTCGGGCACAATGGATCGGCATCTGACCTATGTTGCCATGACGCGGCATCGCGATGGCGCAAAACTTTATGCAGGCCATGAGGAGTTTGCCGGTGGCAAGTCTGGGCAGAGCCTGACCACCGGCAAGCTGGTGGAGCATGGTGTGGCACCGTTCGAGCACAAGGCGGGCAATCGTGACAGCTATTTTGTGACGCTTGAGACTGCACAGGGTGAGCGGCAAACGACATGGGGTGTGGGGCTGCAGGCAGCGATGAACGACGCGGGTGCTGAGATCGGAGCCACTATTGCTCTCAGGCATGAGGGTTCAGTCTCGGTCACGCTTCCAGACGGGACTGAGACACACCGCAACGCGTGGCGGGTCCAGGATGCCAGTGAGCTTGCCTATGGCCAGCTTGCAGAGCGTCTGTCGCGATCGGGGGCCAAAGAGACGACGCTCGATTATACCAAGGACCTTGCGGAGCGCCAGTTTGCAGAGCGACGGGGGATTGCGGAGGCGATCGGCGTCCGCAGCGAGATCAGAATAGAAATCCCGACAGAGCGCGCCGAGCTACGACCGAGCAATGAGAGGGCTGCCGCGCTGCTTTCGCCAGGTCTGAGCGAACAGAGCGGCCCGGACTCCACCGAGAAGCAGCGGCCGAAGCGCAGCATGTTTGACGGGCTGAAGCTGAATGCCGGCCGCGGTGCTGGGTCAGAGCGACCGTCTAGGAAAGGCGAGCGTCAGGTACCTGAGCGATCCTCCAGCAATCGTTTGTCGGAGCGGGTGCGGGCGATGTCGGCGTTCGAAAAAGCTGTCGATCGCTATGCCGAGGCCTACAGCAGAATGGACAGGCAGCTGCAGCAGAAGCTGCCGATCCTTGAGGGGCAGATGCAGGCTTATCGGCTCGCTGCTCAAGAGCTCGATCAGATGCGACCGGGATCGCATGCGCTGATTAAGTCGGCCATGCAGTATGATCCAAAGACCGCGGAGGCGATGACGGAGCGGTCCGGTCGCGAGCGTGTTGGCCAGCTCATGGCCGGCATGGACAAAGAACGTGCAAGCCAAGCCGATCCGAATGTGCGTGTTGAACGCTTTATCGAGCGCTGGAGCGAACTGCAGGCCGAGCGACAGGAGCTGCAAGGGCCCCAGCTGCATGATGAGGCACGCGGCAAGGTGGAAGGCGAGATGCGTAGCATGAGCCAAAGCCTGGGGCGTGATCCGGAGCTGCAGTTCACCCTTCGCAGTCGGGCACAGGAGCTTGGGGTCAGCCATCTCGGCCGGGAGCAGAGCCTCGCCCAGGAGATGGAGCGCCAGCTCACGCAAAGCCGTAGCCGGTCACAGGGCCTGGAGCGATAGAAGGAGATGGCATGACGCCAAAAGAAAACGAGCCGTTCGAACGTAGCAGCGAGAGGCGCGGAAAAGCCGAAGCCATTGAGCATCATCAAGGCATGGAGCCCGACATGTCCGCTCTGGATGATGCCGGCGATCCGGCGGTGGCTTTTGAAGCCCTGCGCGAAACCGTTGAAAATCTCGCCGCTGATCTCACCCGGGAAATGACGACCATCCGCAGGGGTGTGGAGACAGCCCTCGATCAGTTCGAGCGCCAGGGAGCGCCGATCGACTACAGCGCTGATCTCGGTCACCTGACACAAGGGCTCGCGCTCATGACCGAGCGTCTTCACGCCGTCGAACAGTCGCCGCTTCTGCGGCAAAGCGCTGAGCACCAGGCCCGTATCTTCGAGCGCAGTGGCGAGGGGCTGGTGCGCGATGCGGTGCAAGCGCTCGAGCGCCAGGCGTCCGACCTCGAGCGCATCAGCACTGTGCTTGCCTCTCACAATGCTCAAGTCTTCCATCGCAAGGATCAGGATTTTAGGATGTGGGTGGCAGGTGTTACCGGCGTGATCGTCGGGGCGTTCATTCTCGTCGCCTTGCCGCGCTTCTTGCCCTTCTCCGCCGATGCACACGTTGCAGCTCTCGTCATGGGCAAAAGTCGCATCGAAGCCGGTCGTGACATGATCTCGTCAGCTGATCCCTTCACCCTCCAGAAGATGTCATGGGGTGCACGGTTCTACGATGCCGGTGGTGAGGCGGTCGCCAAGTGCTTGGCAAAGGCGGAAGAGACGGGCAAGGACCAAAAATGCACCGTCACGGTGCCGGCGCCGGAGACGCAGCAATGAACGAGCTAACTTCAGCCGAACCGGCCGGGGCCGATGAAGCTGCCGCTGACCGGGATTGCAGGCAGGGGCCAATCAAGGTCGATCGCTATTCGCTCACCGCCGCCAGAGCCATCAACGCATAGCTGACGGTGCCGATCGCCGTCCTTCCGCAGAAGGAGGGCGACATCATCCGTCCGTTCCGCCTCGACATCGGCGAGGACATCAGAATGCTTCTGCGACCCGACGCCGAGCTGAAAGAATTGCGCAATGCGCTTCGCCGCTACGCTCACAGCGCTCAGTATCTGCAAGCCTTGTCTCAGGATGACTCCATGCGCCATGAGATCAATGGCGAGCCCGCCCAGGC
>NZ_STGU01000004.1 GCF_004912135.1 Rhizobium rosettiformans W3 | reverse complement strand
TATCGGCGTAGCCGACACTCGTCAGCGCCACACCATTGGCAGGCCAGTCCGCGCTCGATGCCAAGGCACCACCACCCATCGACACGGCTTCGGTGAGGGTCAGCGCTGCCGGAGCGAACACGTTTGGCGCAGTATCCAGCAAGGCCACGTACAGCGAGGACAACGGCATGTTGCCAAGCATGATCGCCTTCAATCCCTCCGGATAGATGGATGCACGTGCTTCAATGATCGGATTGGAAAGCGCGATGGCGGGAGGCTGAGGGCTGAACTGAACATAAGGCTCAAGCGCCTCATTTCGGGTAATGGTGAGGGCACCATTTCCTTGATCGACAAGAGCATAATCCCACATTCTCCAAGTAAGTCGCTGATTTCGCTGTCGTAATCGTGATATTTCGCATATAAATCATGGCGTTGACGGCTGCGAGGGGCGCGTTTCATGGATCACCTGGAGGGTGCGGGCTTGGCGCGGGGAGATCGGGTTGATTTCGACCGCCGTGTGCGTCTGGAGTTCCGTGGTGCGCAGATCAGTTCAGACGGTGGCCTGCTGGTGATGCGCGAGCTTGATGACGTGCTCGGCCTGTCCAATCTGGCGTCGGAGGCGCTGCGAGACAGCCGCACCGGGAAGAACACGCTCCATCGGCTTGACGGATTGTTCCGGCAATCGGTGTTCGGACGACTGGCCGGATACGAGGATGTGAACGATGCCGACCGCTTGGCCCTCGATCCCGTGATGCGTCAGGTCGTTGGCGGCAGGGCCGTCGAGGCGCAAGCTGCTTCGGCATCGCAGATGGGACGGTTCGAGACCGAGACGCTGGCTCTGGCCGCGAACCGGGCGGCGCTGGCCGATCTGAACGGCCAATGGATCGACCGGTTTCATGACCGCAACGGGTTGAAATACATCGTGCTGGACATGGACAGCTCGGTCAGCCCCACCCACGGCGATCAGGAAGGTGCTGCCTGGAACGGGCATTTCGACTGCACCTGCTATCACCCCATCTTCTTGTTCAACCAGTTTGGCATGCTGGAGCGCTGCGCCCTGCGTAACGGCAATGTCCACAGCGCCGATGGCTGGCGGGATGTCCTTGATCCCGTCATTGCCCGATATGCTGGCCGCGACCTTGGTGGACGCTTCTTCCGGGCCGACGCTGCCTACGCGATCCCCGCGATCTATATGCGGCTGGAAGAAGCCAGGTTCTTCTACGCCATCCGTCTGCCCGCCAACGCCGTCTTGCGCGAGAAGATCGCGCATCGGCTGACACGGCCCGTGGGACGGCCTTCGCTGACCAAGGTCAAACGGTTCTTCGAGGACTTCGAGTATCAGGCGGCGTCCTGGGACAAGCCGCGCCGCGTCATCGCCAAGATCGAATGGCATCCGGGCGAGCTGTTCCCCAAAGTCGGCTTCATCGTCACCAACCTGCCGATGGAGCCAGACTGGGTGGTGAGGTTCTACAACCAGCGCGGCACCGCAGAGCAGCACATCAAGGAAGGCAAATATGCCTTTCGCTGGACGCGGCTGTCATGCCGGAAGTTCCGGCACAACGAGGTGCGGCTGCAACTGCACGCGCTGGCCTACAACCTGGCAACCTTCCTGCGCTGCATCGAACTGCCCGAGGCCATGGCGGACTGGTCGTTGACCAGCCTGCAACTCAAGCTGATCAAGATCGGCGCCCGCGTCGTCCGCCACGCCCGCGCCATTACCTTCCAGTTGGCCGAGGTCGCCGTCACCGGCCCGATGGTGCGGGCCGTCCTTGCCGCCATCCGCCGTCTTCGAACGCCTCCGTCATGCGCATGACCACGATCCATGCCCAAGCTGAACGAAAGCGGCAGGACAGGTCCGTCTGCCGCGCGGAAAAGCGGCTCTGCCGGGCCAGAATGCTGCGGGTTCGAGGCTTGATCCACCCGACTTCGGCCGTTTGCGCGACGACAGACACCGCTCGGGGCGAAAAACGCTTGCCCAGCGAGCAAAATCAGGCGATCTTGAAGTCAAGCGGCAGGCCACTTGGGGAATGTCGGATCATAAGGGATAGGGATATGATCAAGAGATTATGCATCGCGATCGTCATGGTATTTGCCATGGCATCCATGGCTGCGGCGGCGACCGTTGCAGTTGCCACCGGCAACGTCAATCTAAGGGCCGGACCCTCGACGGGATATCCTGTCGTTGTCGTCGTTCCGGTCGGCGCACGCATCGTCACCCATGGCTGTCTGCCGGGCTACACCTGGTGCGATATCGGTTTCGGCAGCTACCGGGGCTGGGTGTCGGCACGCTATGTTCAGGTGGTCTACAATGGTGCCCCGGTCGTCCTGTCGCCGGCCGTTGCCGCAAGTGTCGGGGTCGCCGTTGTTGCCTTCAACAAGGCCTATTGGGACAACCACTACGCCAGCTATCCCTGGTACTATCGCGGCCCCGCCTATTACGGCCAGGCGGCTCGCAGCTGCGGACCAAACGGCTGCTCCGGCACGGTAACAGGCCCCTATGGCGGCACCGCCTCCGGAGCCCGTGGATGCGGTCCCCGCGGCTGTGCTGGCGCTGGCACAATCATCGGCCCCAATGGGGGTAGTGTCCAGGGCGCCCGTAGATGCGGTCCCTATGGTTGTGTCGGCGGCTATCGCGCCGTCGGTCCGAATGGCGGCACGCGAAGCGGCGCAGGGCATTTCCGTTGGTAAAGGAGACTGCCCATGTCGTCTCACCGCGTGCGATGGACGCTGCTTTTATTGACGTTGTTTCTGGCTGGTGCTGGTCCGTTTGAACTGGCACTTGCCGGAATGGACGGCAGCGAATTCGAGGAAGAGCCGTTGGAATTTTTTTGCATCACGCCGGATGGCGGTCGGGGAGAGGTATGCGTGAGTCTCTATCTTGACGAGGATGGATACCAGGTCTGCCTTTCCGACGAGGCTGCCGAAACGGAACGCTGCGTGAGCTACTATAGTCAACCGGACTATCCGGGCGATGACTACGATTCTCTAGCGACCTCAACCGTCCGCCTGATCGATTGCTAACCCTCGGTACGGTTCTTATTCGTAAGCGCTGTTGTCAGGCCACGGCCCTGAACTCGGGAGCCTGAATGTAGGCCCAGGGGAGGAGATCGTCGATCTGGCTGTTGGGGTGGCCGTTGACGATCCTGGTGAGCACGTCGGCGAGGTAGCCGAGCGGCTCGACGCCGTTGAGCTTGCAGGTTTCGATCAGCGAAGCGACGACGGCCCAGTGCTCGGCGCCGCCATCCGATCCAGCGAAGAGTGCATTCTTGCGGTTCAGCGCGATCGGGCGGATCGAGCGTTCGACGGTGTTGCTGTCGATCTCGATGCGACCGTCGTCGAGGAAGCGCGAGAGGCCATCCCGGCGCGAGAGCGTGTAGCGGATCGCCTCGGCGAGCTTTGTCTTCTGGCTGATCAGCTCGAGCTTCTCGCGCAGCCAGGGTACGAGATCGGCGACGATCGGGAGGCTCTTTTCCTGGCGCACGGCACGACGCTGCTCCGCCGATCGTCCACGAATGTCATCTTCGATTCTGTAGAGCTCCGCGATCCGCCGGAGCGCCTCGCTGGCGATCGGCGCGGGACCGGCTGCGGCAAGTTCGTAGAAGCGGCGGCGCACATGTGCCCAGCAGAAGGCGAGCGTGGCACCGCTCTTGTCGGCGAGCACGCGATAGCCACCATAGCCGTCGACCTGCAGGATGCCAGTAAAGCCCGCCAGATGAGTGATCGGACGTTCGGCCTTTCGGTCCGGCGCATAGACATAGGCGACGCCCGGCGGGTCGGCTCCTTGCCACGGCCGATCATCGCGGGCATAGGCCCAGAGTTGCCCGGTCCTGGTCTTGCCACGGCCGGGATCGAGCACCGGCGCCGTCGTCTCGTCGGCGAACAGTTTTGGCGAAGCCTTCAACTTCGCCAGCAGTCGCTCGTGCACCGGACGCAGGTGCCAGGCGGCGCGGCCGACCCAGTCGGCGAGCGTCGAGCGGTCGAGATTGATGCCCTGCCGGGCGTAGATCTGCGCCTGGCGATAGAGCGGCAGGTGATCGGCGTATTTGGAGACCAGCACCTGGGCGACGGTCGCATCGGTCGGCAGGCCGCCTTCGATCAGCCGGCCGGGAGCCGGAGCCTGAACGACCACATCGTCGCAGGCGCGGCAGGCGTATTTGGGCCGGCGCACCACGATCACGCGCAGCTGCGCCGGAACGATGTCGAATAATATCGCGCAGCCGGATTGGATCGCATAGGTGCGATGCAGAAGGAACCATCATGCGAAACCATGAAACTCGTGCGCAGCCAGAGCGAGGAGGACATATCAAACTCGCCTTGAGCTACCAAGGATAGGGTATTGTTCTCGAACGATAGCTTCGAGAGCATCGCCGATGCCGTGGACGTACCTGCAGCTGTGAAGCCGCTAACCCAGAGACCTTCTTCGTTCCACTGATACCACTGGAAGGTATGAGTTGCTGAAACTTGCAACTCAGCGACAAGCACCGAGGTTCCTTCGAACAGTTCATAGATTCGGGTTTTGCGATCCGTGTTGTGCTGGATTGCGACGTATCGACCGTCCGGCGAGAATGTCATCCCCCCGTTGATCGCCGATGTTGCAATACCGGGCAGTACGGTCTCCGGTAGGGCGTCTGACGCATCGATCTTCCGAATATTGCAAGCCGTCCCATTGAGGATGCCGTACCACTTTCCGTTCGGCGATACATAGACGTTACTCCCGGTAGCACGACTGGCCAGGATCGGCTCAAGGGTCAGACCATTACGACGGATGATCCTGTAGGTGCTGGAAGAACCACCAGACACACCGATAATTGTGCCATTGTAGTTGATCGTGACATCAGTGAGTGTTCCAGGATTGATGGCGGTGACAAACTTATAGACGTCACCACGGCGGCGGAACAACATCAACCTATAAGGCAGCAGCGTTGTCGAGGTAGTAGTGGAACCCACGACCAACCACTGACTGTCTCCTGAGATTGCCATAGCGTTGGCAGGCGGAAGGTTCTGACCCTCCGGTGTTGTATAGTCGACCTCTGGGAGACCTTGGAATCCAGGGTTCCCATCTTCTCGACTTTTGAAGCCAAAAAACTTGCTAGGTGATGATGAAGCGATGAGCGCGTGAAGGGTCATGCTTACGCATCCTTCGGGTAGCGGGCGTTCGCGTTGATGACCGTAGTTTCAACGTCCTTCGTGACGCTCTTAGAAGATAGGAGAACCTCTTCGGTGCCACCTGTTTCACCGACACTCGACTGCCAGAGCGCTTCACCATCACGGTTGAAGACGCGGGCGAAGGCAGCATCTCCGGTCGCGGCGGCGGGGATGTTGGCGATAGCAGCGGCGATTGCTTCCACGTAGGTCGGGTCAGCATCCGTGGCAGCATTGAACGCCGGGTTCGGAAGAACAAACTCGATCAGAAGGACCTGGTCGGTCAGGGCATCGTTCACGTTCGTTGGCGGTGTCGTACCGGCGCTGTAGATGCGCAGAACAGCGTCACCTGCAGAACCTTCGTCAACCTTGGATGTGATCGTGTCGAGGATGGAGAGAGCGAGGGTGGGAGTGATGGAGGGCATGATCGTTTCCTTTAGTTGATCAGGGAGCGCACAGTCAGCGCAAGTGTGACGAACTCGTAGTCGCCGGAGCTGGTGATCGTCAGGACGTCACCAGGGTTCAGGGTTTCTTCGGACGGGAAGTCAAAAGTGGCAGCGCCTGCATCGAAAGTGACCGAGCCAACCTCGATGTCGTTCTTCTTGAAGACGAGGGTGAGCGCAGCCGTTGCCCCGATGACAGTCATCAGTGAGCTATCCAGGGCGACCGGCAGCTTCAGCGGGCGGGCGGCGATATAGGCCCACAGGACCTCATCTGCATTAGAACCACCTGTTGCAGTGAACGAGAGGTCGTAGTTGCGGACTTCAAGCAGGTTGCTATCCATCTGTTCGAAGGTCAGCTCGCTTGCGCTTTCGCTCCGCAAAGTAATGGTCACGATTCCTTCTCCTCTAGGTAACCGGACGCGACGTAGCTCTTCGCCACGTAGCGTCGAATGAATGGGATCGGGGAGTTTTCGCCGAGAAGAAATGTCGTCATCCCTCGGAGATGTCCGAGGAAGAACTTCATGAGTAGATCACCTGGATCGACTGCTCGGTGCTGTCGAGCGCCTTACAATAGACAGACTCGCCAGCCGGGATCACGGAGATGCCTAGCTCGGGGAGCTTTTGCTGCGACAGGATGATGCCATCATTAGCATCTTCTGCGGGTGCCGCAGCGCCAAGGTAGACAAGAACACGCCCTTCCGACCGCATCTGAATGAGCTGGTTGGAAGCGCCTTCATTGATGACTGTCCACTGGTCGCCAGGGACGATATGAGCAGATGTGGGCATTGGACACCTTCTTGATTGAAGGGTTCATGATAGAATATCTGCCCTCTATGTCAAGAAATATGTCCTGCGGCTCGATCAAACATTTGATGGATGGAGGAGCGCAGAGGTCTCGAACCCCAGACCTTTGCAGGCCCCGGTTGGGTAGCAACCGCCGCCAGCCGCCTGGCTGGTTTACGCTCCTGATTGGAGACCTGAACAGGAATCGAACCTGTAAACACTCGGGTTGCAATCGAGGCCGTTGAGCCATTCCGGCATCAGGTCGTGTTGGTACCCCGTGGGAATTCCGACATCCCGGCCCTCCGGTTAAAAGCCGGACGCTCTGCCTCTGAGCTAACGAGGTGTGTTGGTCGATGCAGGGAATTTCGAAATCCCGTCCCGCTGGTTAAGAGCCAGCTGCTCTGCCTCTGAGCTATGCACCGTATTGTTCTTGCCTACGCCACACAGGGCGCTAAATTCAGCGGATGGCGATAGACCCACCCATCAGACCGTCCGATCATCCCGACCGCTTCCTGGACTGCCAGCAGGCGTTAGAGCCGCGCTTCCAGGCTTTGATCGAGGACGCCATCTCTGCCGGTTGGGGCGAAGATGAAGCGGTTCTGGCGGTCATCATGCTCGGCGACAACCATATGCTTGCCAAGCACGAGAATGCCGTCGTTGACGAGACGCTTCGCAATCTTCGCCGGTCCAAGCCGTGACCAGGATCGTCCTTCCGAATGGCGACCGCTTCGTCCCTCAGGAGTGGCATGACACCACGATCAGCACGATCCCTCGCCACAACGATGCCCTGGCAACCTGCCGGTCATGCGGCGCAGTCCGGCTAGTCCCTGAGAAGCTGGTCCGGACACCCACCAACAATATGCTGCGGATTTCCGAATTGGCCTTGAGGCTGAGGTGTTCAACCTGTGGCGCGAAGAACGCCGATCTGCAGTTTGGCTACCTGGCAGGCGACCCGCCTCCCCTGTAGCTCTGGTGAATTGGCGGAGGGTTGAGGAGTCGAACCCCTAACCTTTCGGTTCCCCTGGTTTTCAAGACCAGTTGCCAGCCTTCCTAGCGGAACCCTCCAATCTGAATTTGGTACCCGTGGAGAGACTTGAACTCCCACGCCGTGAGGCCACAGGGTCTGAGCCTGCTATGTCTGCCATTCCATCACACGGGCATGTTTGGTGGAGAAACGGGGACTTGAACCCCGGTCTTCTGCTTGCAAGGCAGTTGCTCTCCCAGTTGAGCTATATCCCCATTTCCTGCGCCCTTTCGGTCGCGTAGTCTTGGTGCGTCCTCCTGGAATCGAACCAGGTCAATCGAGGTATGTAAAACCCCAGCCTTCCCACTTGGCGAAGGACGCATATGGTTTTGGGTCAAGGATTCGAACCTCGGACATCTGCGTTCAGAGCGCAGCGTTCTACCACTGAACTAACCCAAACTTGGCTGACAGGGTGGGACTCGAACCCACAGGTGCTTTCGCCACGGGTTAACAGCCCGCTGCCTTACCATTCGGCTCACCTGCCAAAATTCTATGATCCCGTTCGGGAAGATCGCCGCAGATCGAGCCTGCTTAGGAGCCAAAACATCCCGAGCGGGAATGTTTGCAGGCGACCGGGCGTGATCTTCCCGAACGGTAATGGTGCAACAGGATGGATTCGAACCACCGACACCCTGCTCTTCAAACAGGTGCTCTACCAGGCTGAGCTACTGAAGCATCAGCGGTGCTTTGGTGATGTATCGAGGGAGAATGAGTCTCTTATCACTGCACCGCTTTGTCTCTGCGGTGCAATGCCAATCAGGGGCTGGGCACCAGAGACTTAGGAGTTTGCTACCTGCGAATTGACCGACAGGGCGCACGAAAGCGCAAACGCGGCGGAGGCCACGAAGCTCTTCGAATTTTGTTTTGCGCACTTCAACATTTCAGTCGGTCTTTCGGTACAGTGTTGGTTGCGGGAGAAGGATTTGAACCTCCGGCCTTCAGGACATGAACCTGACGAGCTACCTGGCTGCTCTATCCCGCCAATGAGAAGACACCCCCAGAAGGGGTGCCTTTAATTCTGACAGCATGGTAAGAAATTCTATCCATGATGTCAACGAAAAAATGCAGGGTCAGGCTACTTTTTTCACCTGGGCATTTGTGAAGGGCTTCTTCGCCCGCTCGCGTACTTGGTCGAAGGTGCTCTCATTTACCAGGGCGCCCCGGATGAAGCGCTGCTCCAACAGGTTGCCGGACCAGGCGTTGAGCTGCTTCTGCGGAATGACGCGGATGTTGCTCATGCCGTCATAGACAACAGCCTGGGCACCTGCCTTGGACGCCTTCGACGGATCAGTCTTGGGCTGCTTGGCGATCTCGCGCACCTCGCCCCCGACCTCGATCTCGTTGGCCTTCATGGCGAAGCGGAGGCTGTCACGATTGACCTTCTGAAGAAGGGCACCGCCCATACCGAAGACGATGTTCTCAGCTGCCCAGCCCTGCTGCTGCATGGTCGCCAAGAGACCTTCCATCTGCGGAACAGCGATGCCGTCGCCCCAGAGGATGCGGACATGATCCGGCAGGACCTTGTAGCCCTTGCTGTTGATCGTGAAGCCGAAGGCGCCGCCGAGCTTCTCCAGTGTGAACAAGACGGTCGGCACCGGCTCACCACTGTCCGGACGGATAACCACACGCCCCTGCCCTGCGCGGACCTGGACGAGGTCCTTCAGGTCGATGCAGAAGATGTTGCGGACAGCGTTCACATAGTCGTAGCTGTCGGCAACGATGGAGACGATCCCGGTCGGAAACTCCTGCATCATGTTCGCATAGGCATCGGCTTCCTGGTCCTGTCCCCAGGCCGTCATGGTCGAATGCTCGGACGCGGGTACCGAGAACGCCGGGACCGCTTCCGCATCATAGTAGCGCATCACTGCGACCAGGCCCTCGACGGTGTCTGTGCCGGAGAAGTTGATCAGGTGAGCTGCACCGCCGAGCATCGCCGATTCCTGGCTCGACACTCCACGTGCTCCGAAGTCATGCAGCATGAAGGACAGGATCGAATCGGCGTCACCGTCCGTGGTCGCATGGACGAAGTGCGCCAGGCTCTGACGGGCATGCCAGGAAAGCGTTGCCACCGTCGACGGGTACCAGATCGCACGGAGGAGAGCTGTCTCCAGGTAGCTGGTCAGCCAGAAGCACTCAGGATCGGTGTTCCAGATTTGCACCAGCGGGGTGCCCACGGGAACGACGGAGCCTTCCGGCAGCGCCTCGATCCCCACCGGCAGCAGACCATGATGCTTCTTGATGATGTGAAGCCAGCCCGCCTTGTTGAAAGGGACGCCATGCGCCTTGAAGATCGTCTCAGCTTCCAGGACGTCGGCAAGCGTGATCGCCTTCGTCAGATACTGACGGAGGAAGGCCTGCAGGCCGAAGAAGACGACGCGGTCCCAGGTGCCGCCTGGGCGGGCTTCGATGTAGCTGGTGACCTTCGTGGTGCCAGGCGGATACTGCTTGAAGTGGGAGGTCTTGTAGCTGTCGGTGGCGAGAATGATATTGTCCATCAGAATGCTCCTTTCAGGTTCAGCATGTCTTCGAGGATGAGGTAGTGGTCTTCGAACATCTGAGATTGCTGCAGCTCGCCGAACGGAACCCAGGCAGCAGCCTCGGCGTCATCGGCGCCCTGGACCTGGAACATTTCCACCTGGTCAGGGAATTCGTAATAGAAGGCATGGGTGATCGTGCGCCCGCGTGACGAGCGGTTCGGATCATCGAACACCTTGGTGCGGTCTTCCTGGATGAACCCGGCGAGCTTTGCCGGTGGGATACGTCCCAGGTGGTCGGCGATGAGGGTCTCCTCCCGCAGCTCGCGGATCGCCGATTCCTTCAGCGGCTCATCGTGGTTGATGAAGCCACCGGGCAGCGCCCAGAGACCCTTGCCGGGATAGTCGCCGCGCTTGACCAGGAGAACGTGTCCCGACTGAACGCAGACATTGTCGACGGTGACAAAAGTCGGCTTGAAGGGCGCGAGGTTCCAGCTCTGCCGGTAAGCGGAGATGTAAGCGGCATCCCGCAGGATGTCCTTGAACTCCTGGGTCCGGACGAAGCTCGACAGGAAGTCGACCGTCGCAGGTGACAACCAGCGCTCGGAGATTTCCGGCAGTGGGGTGAAGTAGCGCTCGCGGATGTCGGTCGCATTAAAGGGACCGCTGTCCGGCTGGACGTTCACCGATTCCCACTGAGGGAACATCTTGAGATAGTAGGAAGAGCCGTCCTTGGCATAGCCGATCAGACCGATGCGGCGCTTGCCGATGCCATTGAGCCGGATGTCCGTATCAGACTCGAGTACCGAGTAGACTTGACGCTGGACCTGCTCCTTCCAGCGGTTGTCCGAGGACGTGTCGCTGATCGGGCGGATGTGGAGGCGATTGGGAAAAGCATGCGACCGGAATGTGCTGTCGATAACCTCGCGGCGCTCTTCATAGGTGAAGGGATTGCGCGGCGAGCGGGCCGACGTGGCAGAGCCAACGAGGACAATGACGTTTTCAGCGCGTTCGAGCGCCTGCTCGATGACGAACTGGTGACCGACGTGAAGCGGTTGAAATCTTCCGATGAAGATCAGGTAGTCGAATTCTTTCGACACTTGGAGCACCTCCAATGTTTGATATCTGACAGACGCCCCGTCAGATTTGATGACATCAGGATAGCAAATGAGTCCCGTGAGTCAATAAATAATTCCACGGGGCAGAAAATTTTACGCCGCCGTGCCGTGCTTCTCCATGCAGTCGGGTGCGACACACTTGCCTGTATGATCCACCTGGGTCGGCCCACAGCCCTCACACAGGACGACGGCGAACAGACCGTTGGTGGTATCTTCGGGTTTGGACAGTCCGGCGAGGTCTTCCATATCCTCGCCGAACGTCTCGATTGAGCATTGCTTGCAGAAGTCAGCCATTAGAGACGACCTTCTCGATCTTGTGGACCGTCTTGCCGGTGGTGTTGATGAACACCCAACGATCCACCTCGCCCAGCTCTTCGGCAAACTTCGCCTTGGCCTGGTCGATGCAGGCAGCTCGCAGACCCTTCAGTTGGTACGAGCGGGTGACCGTTTCGCCACCGACCAGGGCGCTAACCAGGATCGTCAGCTCGTTGTTCTTCTCCAGGTCTTCACGGCGTGTGAAGCTGCCTGCCCAGCGCGACACCTTGCGGCTGTAGGGAGCACCCGTGTGGATGTTGCGATAGCTGACAGTCGTCGGGTACTCGTCCTGGCGCCCAGCTTCCAGATTCGTGAAGTCGTAAATCTCGTAGCAGTTGCCATTCTTGTGCTGCCAGACCTGACCAACAGCCAGGCCCTGCAGATCGGTGAATTCCTTCGTCATATGCGACTCCTTTATGCGTGAAGCGCGAGATTGATCGCGCTCGGCGAAAGATCAATGTACTTCTCGGTCGTCCGCATATCGCGGTGCCGAGCCAGGTTCTGTACATCCTTGATCGATGCGCCATGGTTGTTACAGGTTCGAGCCATGTTCGTGATGAAGGTCCTTCGCCCAGAGTGGGAAGAGCATCCAAAGAGGCCTGCACGAACGTAAAGGCGATAGAGATAGACCGTGACGTTGTTGACACTCATGAAGCGAACGCCCCGCTCGGTCGCATACATCAGACGGTCTTCCGGCATCGGGCCAACGACCTTCTTCAGACGCACCAAAGCATCACGAAGCTGGCTGTGCATGTAGACTTTCGTGTCAGGCCTTTTTCCCTTGGTAATGTGGTGACCTAGTTCGATCATAGCACCGGTTGGGAGCACTACGCCCTGGGCATCGACCACATCACGCCACGTCAGACGAGCAATCTCACAGGCGCGTAGACCGCACTTGTAGGAGAGCATCAACATCGCCGTATCGCGGTAGCTGGTCTTCAGCGTGGAGACGTAATCGAGCAGATGCTTAAACTGCTCCGGGGTCAGCGTCTTTGCCTTCCTGATTGCCATTTGTCGACTCCTTTTGCCTCATGGGAGCAACGAACGGATCGGTAGACGGATCGACGTGGTCCCGCATAAATTGCTCGGCGAGGCCGCGCAGCGGGAAGATCAAGGAAGATGCCTCGATCAGTTCGTCTTTGTCGTCGTATTTGAAGACCTTGAACTCGCCGACTTCAGATGGCAGGTGCTTGGGCTTCCCGATCAGTAGATGCTTCACTTCATTTCCTAACGTGTCTTATATAGATCATATTGACTGCTGACAATCACCGAATGTCAAATATTCTGACTCAACGAGTCAAAATGGTTAATCGGCGACGAAATCCTTGAGCAGAAGGTCCCAGCGCTCGTCGGCGCGGCGCTCCTGCATCACACTCACCACGGCAACACCGAAGGCCTGCATCGCGGCAGAGACGCCCATATCGAAGGTGCCCATCTCTGGGTCCTCGACCGGCTGCTCATAGAATTCGGCGACTTCGTTCAGGGCGACCACCAGCTCATGATCGGCACCTTCCAGCTGGGCGATCTGACGCAGCTGCTGGGCAAGTCCCTGGGCGGTTTCATTGTAGGCCGCTTCCCAGTCGCCCTTACGCCGGGTGGGCACATGACGCTGAGCTTCGATGGAGACCAGGAAATTCCAGAGGGCTGTATCCATGTTCATCTCCTCATTGTTGCGCGGCACATAGCTGCGGCAGTCGGCGGGTTTGTAGTTCATATACGCCTGGCGTAAGCCGGAGGGAAGCGTACCTGAGAGCGGGTGTCGGTAGCAGTTCGGCGCCTTGGGGCAGCGCTGAACGCACATTGAAATGTCGGGCATCACTTATCCAATTCTGCCAGTCGCCAGAGGTGCTCAATGATCGAGCGAGCCGTCTTATTGCTGACGGTCACCTTGCCGCTTGGATCGCGGTCGAGGGCGATCTGAATCTTCTCCCTCGTCTTCTGCAGGCTGTGGGTCTCGGTCACCAATTTCGCCTCCCTCATGTACGACGATTCCGTGGGCTGGGCAGTCAAGCGCGAACCGAACCAGTATGGTGCCATTGGGTGCAATGATCTCCCCGATCCTGTTGGTCGCACGATTGCGGCATGTGCATTCAGTTGACATTCTTTGATCCTTGCTGTCGTATTTTCTTACCGCCTGCCTCAGTGATTGTCAATAATAATGACGTAAGTAGGCAAACATGCCTCATATGATCGTTTTTCGGTTGACGGCAACGGTCAGAATATCTATCAGTGGGTCAACGAAATTCACTCAGAAGAGGAGTCATCTGATGAAAAGCAACCTTGACACCACCCGTCACGATTATGTTGGCGCCGTCCGTTCCCGCAAGCTGACCATTGAAGCCAATGGCAAGGCGTTCAAGGAACTGATCTCCGGTATCTATTCGGATAAGGCCTATGCCATTGCCCGCGAAACCATGGCGAACTGCGTGGACAGCCACGTTCAGGCCGGGACGCCGGATCGCCCGTTCGACATCAAGGTACCAACGCACCTGGAGCCTGAGTACGTGATCCGCGACTATGGTGTCTCGATGACGGACGACACGGTGTTCGAGCTTTACTCGACCCTCTTCCGCTCCACCAAGGACGATCCCAACTCCGACGAGTCGAACAAGTTCGTCGGAAAGTTCGGCCTCGGTTCGAAGTCGCCCTTCTCCTATACCGATGCCTTCCAGCTGACGGCCTTCCTCGACGGCGAGGCCCGCTACTACGACATCTCCTTCAATGGTGGCGAGCCGCAGACGTCGCTCTTCCTGGTGCAGGAAACCGACGAAGAGAATGGTATCATGATTACCTTCCCGGTCGATCCCAAGGATTGCCCCGACTTCGAACGCGCTATCGTTCGGGCCTGCGAAGGCCTGCCGGTGCTTCCAAACTTCCTCGGTCGCAAGCCACACATTCCCCAGCGCAATATCATCCGCCAGGGCGAACGCTGGAAGCTCCTCGATTCAACCGCCACCGGTCGCGCCGAGGCCAAGCAGGGCACGGTCCTCTATCCGCTCAACAAGAATGCTGTCATCGACTGCCCGCACGAGCTGCATCCCCTGTTCGAGCTGACCCTGCACCTGGAATTCCCCATCGGCGAACTGGACGTCGTCACCTCGCGTGAAGCCCTCTCCTATGATGAGGACACCTCGAAGAACATCATCCGTGGACTGGAAGCGGTGCGTGACGATCTGCGCTCCAACTCGGTCGCTTACCTCGCGGCGGCGGAGACCTACCACCAGTTCAACACTCGATTTGCCGAGCTGAAGAAGCGTTACACCGGGCACCTGTGGACCCTCCTCGCACTCGGCAATGAGACCTTCCAGGGCAAGAAGCCGGTCGATGAGTACATCCTGCGCATCGGCGACAAGAAGGTTGCCTGTGAGGTCGAGGTCACCACACTCGACGGCGAGAAGAAGATCGTCCCCTCGCAGCGCCGCGAACCTCGTTTCGGCGACCTGGAGTTTGACAACATCACCGGATACCTGACGACCTCTTATGGCACCCTGCGCCGCTTCAAGGACCAGTCCGACTATTACGACCGCCTGCGCGTCCCGGCGACCGTCGACAAGATCGTCCTGATTGTCGAGGACCAGAACATCCGCCCGCGCTACACACAGCAGCGCCTGGATATCCTGAGGGTTCAGGGGACCTGGAGAAGCAAGAACGTCGCCTGCTTCTGGGTGCGCCACACGGCTGACCCCGAGTTTGCCATCAAGCGCTTCCGTGCATGCGTCGGTCGCGCCGAGGTCGAGATCGTTCACTTGAAGGACGTTCCCTATGCCCCGGTGCGCTGGAGCGACAGCAGCGACAGCAGCGACAGCGTCTACGTTCCGGACGACTACAAGATCATCCGCAACGGCTGGTCCTCCCCGGAAGAGGGCGACGTGGCACCGGCAGCGGCCTATTACGTCCCGCTCTATAAGAATGAGGTCGAGGGCTACAGCTTGTCCACGAGCGAGCTGGTCCGGATTCGTGACCTGATGGTCCAGATCGGTGAGCCTGATCTGCCGGTGATCGGTGTACCGAAGACGCGCCGCAGCCAGATCAAGAAGAACCCTGCCTGGGTCGAGCTGCTGCCGCGAGCACGTGACGTACTGCCGGAGGTTCTCGATGTGCAGGAGCTGACCGCATACTATGTCAACCAGCAGTACCGCCCAAGCGACACCCACAAGAAGGTGGTGAAGCTGCAGGACCTCCTTGGCGAGAAGCTGTTCAACCCGCTCGTTGAAGGCACGAGCATCCCCGCGATGCTGAACGCCCTGGACGATCTGGTCATCGTGATGAATGAGTCGTCCAAGAATCCGATGGAAGTCATCCGCCTGATCCAGAAGTTCCGCGAAGGCTCGATCCCGGCGCAGGATGAGGCTATCGAAGCGGCGGGCAAGATCGTGGAGGCCTATGAGGAAGCCTCTGATCGTGTCGCCAAGGACTTCCTGCTCCTCAAGCACCTGACGATCCCGACGTTCCGGTTCCAGGACCGCGTGATCTCCTTCGAAGAGGCAAAGGAGCGCCGTCTGGCAGTCCTCCCCTTCTACGCCTGGCTCAAGACCCAGCAGCGCCTGACGCTCGATGCCAAGGGCGCGAGCACTCTCAAGGCCGCGTGATTTTTCGTGCCTGCCGGTGTCATTTTATTTGACATCGGCAGCTAATCCTGACATCAAAGGATAGAAATTCAAACAAGGAGGCAGAAATTGCTACCGCATCGTATCTCTGGCCGGTCCCTTTCAGTTCTCGTTGATGGTCGCTTTCGCACTATCACAAACCAGGCTGTCAACTTCGACACCATCGTTGATCTCCTGCGCTCTGGCACCGCGACTGAAGACGAAGTCCGCGACCTGATCGACATCCCCACCTTTATCAAAAAGGCGACGTTCGGGCGCGTCGAAGTCACCGAGGGCGAGGTCATCTTCAACGGCCTGCCGCAGACTGGCTACATGGCGGAGCGCATCCTCAAGCACCTGCATGCCGGTCTCGACATCGGCCCTTACGCCCGCTTCCTCGACAACCTGATGGACAATCCCACGCAGTACGTCCGCGAGGACCTCTTCAAGTGGGTCGAGGCTGGCGACATGCCCTTCACGGAAGACGGCTGCTTCCTGGCTTACAAGTACGTCCAGGACGACTACTACTCCGCTCACTCCGGCGCCAACGGTAAGGTCTTCCACGGCCTGGGCGAATTCGTGACAATGCCGCGCTCCGAGTGCGACCTGTCCCGCTCGTCGTGCTCGACCGGTCTGCACTTCTGCTCCTTCAAATACCTGGGGCACTATAACACCAACCGCCGCATCATCATCGTCAAGGTGCATCCGTCCAACGTCACGGCGATCCCGCCTGACTATGGTGCCCAGAAGGGCCGCTGCTGCGCCTACACCGTCGTCGGTGAGCTGCCGCAGGACCAGGTTCACGACATCCTGCGCGGTCGCCTGGTGGTCCGCTCCTTCAAGGAATTCCGCTTCGGTGAGGTCGCCCAGGGCGATGACGAACTGCTCAATGCGCAGGTGACGGTCGACAACTTCGAACGCCCGCCCGAGCCGGAAGACGACGATCAGGGCGTCGAGGAAGAGCACGAGGAGGACCTGGTCGAGGACGAAGGCGAATACGACAGCGTCTCGCCGACCGAGATCGATCCGGAAGACCTTGAGCCGGTCGTTGCACCTCCCGCCCCGGTCGAGAAGCCGGTGGTCAAGGCGAAGACCAAACCCGCCAAGAAGGGCAAGGGCAAGGTGACGTTCACGCATAACGACGTGACTTATTCGCCCAAGAAAATCCTGAAGCTGATCGAAGAGAACGGTCAGCGCGGGACGAGCAAGAAGACAGGCATCCCACGCACGACGCTCCAGTCCTGGCTCTCCATCATCAAGGGGTAAGGCGCAAGCCTTCCCCACACCCCCAGCACCCGAGGAGCAAATGCCCGTAATTCGACAGAAATTCATTCGCCGCGAAGACCTGCAGGCGAACCCTGAAACACTCTACTTGTTCGGGGATAATGACGACAGGTCTGGCTATGGTGGTCAGGCCAAGGAAATGCGCGATGAGGAGAACGCGGTCGGTGTCCGCACCAAGTGGTCGCCCTCCAACAACCCTGGCGCCTTCTTCCGCGACCGCGATGCCGAGCAGGTTTTCGGCATGATCGATGAAGACCTCGATCCGGTCATCGACCACCTTCGCCAGGGCGGCACCGTGGTCATCCCTGCAGACGGCCTCGGCACCGGACTGTCCCGTCTCCCGCAAACCTCGCCGATCATCTTCAACTATCTCGAAGAGCGGCTCGAATACCTGGAGAACCTCTGATGAGCGCACTTCTGGTCGCAATCCTTCTCAACGCCCAGGGTGAAGAAATCCGCCGCGTCGAGAAGCCGGTCATGACCTACGCGGTCTGCCGCCTCGCTGAGAAGTCGGTCACTGCCGACGTCTTCGCCCACACCTCTGATGGCAAGGTCAAGCTGAAGACCGAATGCCGCTCTGTTCGGCTTGCCGCAACCGGTCAGAAAATCTGACATCTAAGAAAGGAAAAACGACATGCAGACGATCCACTCCCCGAAGGCCTTCACTCGCGGTCGCAACAACCCGATCCGCCCGCACTCGACCTACCTCAACCGGCTGAACGCTAAGCTCCTCGAAGAGGCGCTGATCGAGCGTGACGAGTGGGACAAGATCATCGACGCGAACAAGCTGAAGGACAGCCGTGGGCAGCGCATGGCGAACCCGGTCACCGGTCACCTGCGCATCCATCCCACCAAGGGCTACCGCTTCGACCGCTTCTGATCCTCCCAACAACTGAGCGCCCTTCAGGGGCAGAGTAACTATGGAAATTGTCTCTGAGGGCGATCTGTTCGTCGCCAAGATCACATTCGCGCAGCGCGACATCTTCAAGAAGGCCGGGTGGAGTTTTCACCCGCGCCTGAAGAAGTGGACGACCAAGGACGTTCATAAGGCTGCTGACTTTTGGGAGTTCGCCAGTGGAAATGCCCGCAAGCAAATCGACGCCTACCGAGGCGGTGCCGGAGCTGTTCTTGAGGCTTCTTGGGCAACGGACTCAGATATCGAAATCCCCTCCCCGGTCGGGAAAGAGTATCTTCCATTCCAGCGAGCTGGCGTTGCTTACGCTATCGCAAAGAAGGACTGCCTTATCGCCGACCCTCCGGGACTTGGAAAGACCATCCAGGCTATCGGGACGACGAACAAGCTTTCTCGTCCCCGACGAGGACTGGTCATTTGCCCCGCCTCACTCAAAGTCAACTGGCAGCGAGAAATCGGACGATGGTCGACGCTGGGCCTTACATGCGGACTTGTCACGACTCGAGTCGAGGATCGTCTCGATGCTCGCGGCGAACCATTGCGTGGACCTTCTCCTGATGGGAAGCGGAAGGGACCCAAGCTCAAGCATACGGTTGACGTATGGCCCGACACCGACATCGTCATTATCAACAAAGAGCTGTTTGAACGACATCTCGACGCGCTCAAAAATGAGCTGTGGGACTTCATTATCATCGATGAAGCCCATGCTTTCTGTAACCCAAAGGCCAAGTCATCCCAACATATCTGGGGCTATGGCTTTGGTCGAAATCGTGTCCAGCCGATCCGAGGGCGCAAGCGCATTTTCCTCACCGGCACACCGATCACCACCAAGCCCATCAACCTTTGGCCCTTTGTCAAAGCGATGGACCCCGATGGCTTAGGCAAGAGCTGGGAAGACTACGTCTACACCTACTGCGGCGCCTATGAGGAAACGGTCGGGCGCAATCAGGACGGATCGCCGAAGACGCGGATCGTCACCGATGGTGCATCGAACCTCCTGGAGCTGAACCGCAAGCTCCGCCAGGCCTTCATGGTCCGGCGCGAGAAGACCGAGGTTCTGACCGAGCTGCCGCCCAAGCGCCGCGAGATCGTGCTGCTGCCGAGCGACGGCATCGCCAAGCAGGTCGAGCAGGAACTATCCCGCGTCCGTGCCATGCTGTCCAAGTATGAGGACATCCTGGGGATCGAAGACCCGCGCCTGGTCCTGAACGGACTGAACAAGCTCTTCCCGGAACAGATCGAGGAGAAGAGCTTCGAAGAGGTCGGCATGATGTTGACCAATGAGATGCAGGTCGCCTTCGAAGAGATGTCTGAGTACCGCAAGGCGCTCGCCATCGCCAAGGCACCCATGGTCAAGGAGCACGTCGACCGGCTGCTGGAAGCGGGCGAGAAGGTGATCCTGTTCTGCTACCACAAGGAAGTCGCCCAGTATTTCAAGAAATACTACGACAACCAGTGCGCCTTCGTCACCGGCTCGACCCCGTCAGCCAAGCGCCAGGCCCAGGTCGACATGTTCCAGGAGGACCCCGACTGCCGGGTCTTCATCGGCAACATCGCGGCAGCGGGCGTCGGCTTCACACTCACTGCGTCACACTTCGTCGTCTTCGCCGAACTGTCCTGGGTCCCTTCGGAGCTGGAGCAGGCGGAGGACCGGGCATGGCGCATCGGTCAGGATCATTGGGTTCTCGTGCAGCACCTGGTGGTCGACGGATCGCTCGACGCCCGCCTGATCGAGGTCATCATCGACCGCATGGAAACAATCTCACAAGCATTGGATGCCCGACATGTCAGAGACAAAACGCAAGCAGCGTAAGAAGAATGCGGACAAGGTGCGCTGGCTTGACCAGGGCTGGCAACCTGTCTTCATCGGATTCTGCCCAAGCCAGAAGGCGTGGGATCGAGAGATGAAACGCCTGGGCATCACGCCGCCCGAACCCTACCCGACGACGGCAGGGCGGATGACAACGTTCGACTACAAGGGATCGAAGACCGTCTGCCTGGTGACCATCCAGGATGGGTGCGAGAAGGAACACTCCCTCTCCGAAATCATCGGCTTGATCGTCCATGAGGCGATGCACGTCTGGCAGCGCATCCTGTTGGACATCGGCGAGCACGATGGTGCCAGCATGGAGCTGGAGGCTTATGCCATGCAGCAGATCGTCATGATGCTCATGAACGCCTTCGAAGAGACTCGAGGTCTGCCAAAAGCGTGACATGCAGTGTCAAAATATTTGACATCATGGGCAGAATATCTTACAAGCAAGGTTAACAAGGAGACATACCCGATGCAACTCCCCGAAAATCTGAAGAAGTATCAGGACGCCACGCCGGAGGAGAAGGATCGCCGCCTGATCCAGGGCGTGACCGGCGCTCTGTATGACGTCTTCAACTTCCAGCCTTGGATGGTCAACCTCCACGACATTGCCACGGGCCTCTCGAAGAAGTGCCGTTGGAACGGACAAATCCCTGGCGACGAAATCTTCTCTGTGGCTCAGCACTCTGTCGGCGTCTCGCGCCTGATGGGTCCGCGTCCTGAATATCGCCTGATGGGCCTGCTCCATGATGCATCCGAAGGTGTGATGGTCGATCTGATCACGCCAATGAAGCGAGAGATGCCTGACTTCGTGGCGGTCGAAGATCACGTACAGGCGGTCATCTATACCCACTTCGATCTGAGCATCACGCCGGAGATGGATCGCGCTCTCGCTACCGCCGACCGTCTGTGCCTCGAATATGAGGCCAACGAGTTCGAGCGCTGCTGGACCCACATGCAGACCGACCGGAAGTTCACCGAGGTCTTCGACATGCCGATCATGGGCTGCGCCGATTCCAAGCGCCTCTTCATCGCCGAATTCAACTCTATCGTGACAGAAATTCTTACCTCATGACAATCAATGTGACCGACCCCGCGATGGGAAACTCGGGATATGCCCGAATTGCCCATGACTACTATCCGACTCCGGAATGGATGACCGAGAACCTGGCTGATCTCTTCGAGGATCATCCGGACAGCCCCATCCATCTCGACAAGGACTGGTGGGAACCCGCCTGCGGAGAGGGACACATTGCCGAGGTCATCAAGGCGCGGTCGACCGGCACCTGCTATGCGACCGATCTGATCTATCGCGGTTACGGCAAGGGCGGTTGTGACTTCCTGAAGCAGAAGGAAGCTCCCAAGGGCGTCCAGATGATCTTCACCAACCCGCCCTACGGCGACACCGCCGAGCTGTTCATTCAGCATGCGCTGAACCTCATGAAGCCGGTCGACGGATCGGTCATCATGCTCATGCGCAATGAGTACGATTGCTCGAAGAAGCGCATGAAGTGGTTCGGCGATCACCCTGCCTACTTCGGCAAGGCCGTTGCAACGACCCGGCCCCGCTGGATCGAGGGCAGCACCGGCTCTCCCCGTCACAACTATGCTTGGTACCTCTGGGATTGGCGTTCGACCGATCAGGAGCCTCGCATCTTCTATTTCAACAAGAACTGAGGTCTCCATGGGCAAGCCCAAACATCCGGAGGTGCTCAAGCTCTCCTACGAACAGATTGTCGCGCTCCAGATGGAGCACGGGTCTCAGCGCAAGATGGCGGAGGCCTTGGGCATCCCGCGCTCGACGCTACAGAACCATCTGAAGGAGCTGAAGTCGGAACGCTTTGTGTCCCGTCGTCAGAAGGAAGCTCGCCGCATCCCGGTCACCGACAAGGTGCAGTATTTCATCGTGACCTCGGCACAGGACAACACCCTGATCCATACCGGCTTCTGGGACAACCTGAACGCCTATGCCGATCACTTGGGCGCCGAGATCATCGTCTCCGGCTTCACCTACAACAAGAGCCTGTTCGAGGACCATACGGTTATCGCCTCCAGCTTCATGCCGGAGGTGCTTCCGCACATGGAATTCAACCAGGTGCTGATCGGTGACGGTCTGACGATTTGCTGCGAGATGAACACGCTGCCGACCGCCGTGCATCCCCTGTCTGGCTTCGATACCTACACGGGTGATCGCTGGGGCGTCTTCCCACATCCCAAGGTCCACCTGAAGTCGATCCCGACCGCCAAGGGCGACCCGGCGAAGATCATCCTGACCACCGGCTCTGTGACCCTGCCGAACTACGTGCAGAAGAAGGCAGGTATCAAGGCCGAGCACCACCATGAGGTGGGCGCCGTGATCATCGAGCTGCTGCCGAACGGCAAGTTCTTCGTCCGTCACCTGTTGGCGGAAGACGATGGCTCGTTCCAGGACCTTCTGAACGTCGTAAGCGCCGGAAAGGTATCATCGGACGGCACAATCGAAGGGATCACCTGGGGTGACGTTCACTGGGAGAAGCGCAACCCGGTCATCACCTCTGCCTGCTGGGACCTCCCGGCACCGGGCGTGGTGCGCTCCTTCCCGGCGATGCTCGACTACCTCAAGCCGTCATATCAGTTCATCCACGACCTGACCGATTTCGAGTACCGCAACCACCACAACATCAAGGACCCGCACTTCCGGTTCAAGATGCATATGCGCAACACGGACTCGGTCGAAGACTCGATGAAGGGCGCTGCCATCTTCCTCAAGGACATCGAGCGTGATGGCACACTCACCGTGGTCGTTGAATCGAACCATGACCTGGCGCTGACCAAATGGCTCAAGACTGCCGACTATCGAGATGACCCGATCAATGCTGAGTTCTTCCTGCGCCTTCAGCTGCAGACGTACCAGGCAATCATGCGTGGCGATGAGCAGTACCAGGTCTTCCCGTGGGTGCTGCGCCAGTATGAGGACCTGGACGACGTCATCTTCCTGTCCCAGGACGACAGCTTCACCATTGCCGGTGACATCGAGTGTGCAATGCACGGGCATGTCGGCGCCAACGGTGCCAAGGCCTCGCCGATGGCATTTTCGCGCATGGGTAAGCGGTCGAACACGGCACACACTCACAGTGCCTCGATCTTCGACGGCAACTATTGTGCGGGCGTCTCGGCAAGCCTCGACATGGGCTACAACGTCGGTCTGTCCAGCTGGAGTGTCACCCACATCGTGACCTATCCGAGCGGCAAGCGCACCTTGGTCACTATGCACGACGACGGTCTCTACTGCGCCGCAGTGATGGACCTGGCAGCTCTCTCTGTCGCCGCCTGAGGTCAGAAATTCTGCCATGCCGACAGAAAGAAAAGCCATCGCCCTGGTCGTCGGTCACAAGGAGGCCGACGACCGCCAACACCTCGGACCACTCGTGAAGCTCCTGGTCGAGGGGCAGCTGTTCAACATGAACCCGCTGACCCGCGTCTACACCGCCGTCGTGCCCAGCAGGGGACAGAGACGCTGGTGGGAGAAGCTCCGCAGCCTCGCCGAGGACAAGCAAATTCACTCGTTGAGGTAACGCCATGAAGCTCCGTCCCGAGGGAGTCAAAATCAAGAAGAGCGGTTGGATTCAGGAACCGGCATACGGCACCCTGATCTTCGACGTCGAAACTGACGGCCTTCTTCACCAGCTGACCACCATGCACGTCCTCTCGATCCGCGAGTTCGAGACCGGCGAGCGCTGGACATTCCGCCGCAACGCCGAGGAAGATACCCTCGAAGACGGAATTGCCATGCTCGAAGACTGCCGGTCGGTCGTCGGGCACAACATCATGCAGTTCGACTTGGAAGCCATCCGCATCCTGTGGCCTGACTTCGAACTGCACCCCGACTGCGTCATCCACGACACTCTTGTCTCCTCGCGCCTGATCTTCACCGACCAGAAGGACAAGGACTTCCGCCTGTGGCGCAAGGGCAAGCTGCCCGGTCAGCTCATCGGTACCGACAAGCTTGAAGCCTGGGGCTACCGCCTGGGTCTCCAGAAGGGCGACTACGCCCAGGAGATGGAAGCTCGTGCCAAGGAACAGGGCATCACGGACAAGGAGGAAATCCGCAAGTTCGTCTGGGGCACCTGGAGCATCGAGATGGAGGAGTATTGCGATCTCGACGTTGACGTGAACACCGCGCTCTACAAGCAGATCGACCTCCTCGACTATCCGGAATTCCCCATCGACTTCGAACATGACGCTCACTCCATGGCGATCATGATCGAGGAGAACGGCTGGCCCTTCGACATCAAGCGGGCACAGGCCCTCGCAGATGAGATTGAAGCTGAAAGCGTAGAGCTGGAAGCTTTGGCGACGGAACACTTTGGCTGGTGGTTTGGTCCAGCGAAGAAGCACCAGGTCCGCTACCTCTGGGACGATCCGGAAGGCATCAACAAGAAGAAGACCTACAAGGCGCCGCGCCCTGAGTTTGGCGAGGACGACTCACGTGCGATCTGGGGCGAGGTCACCGTCCCTAAGGCGACCCGCAAGTTCAAGGAAATCTGGCGCGTGAACCCGAGAACCGGCGAGCGCTCCATGAACAACAACGTGGATGAGGGTGCGCCTTTCTGTGCCATCGAGAAGAAGGAATTCAAGCCGTCTTCCCGCCAGCACATCATCGACCGCTTCACCACCGTATACGACTGGGAACCAGTCGAATTCACCGACAAGGGCGGCGTCAAGGTCTCAGACTCGGTGTTGCGCAGCCTGATCGGACGCATCCCGATGGCGGAAGAGCTGGCGGAAGTCTTCTACCTCGCCAAGCGTCTCGGTCAGATCAAGACAGGTGCCAACTCCTGGCTGAACAAGGTCGAGGCAGATGGAGCGATCCATCACCGTCTGAACGTGGGCGGCACGATCTCGGGACGCTGCGCCCACTCGAATCCGAATATCGCGCAGGTACCAAAAGTCATCGCAGTCAAGGTGTTGGATAAGGACGGCAGCTTCAACAAGAAGGTGCTGGGTCCGGATGGCGAACCAATCTCCGACTGCTTCAATGCTGATGGCACACTCAAGAAGGAGGTAGCTCTCAAGGGTCGCTTGGGACGGCACGGTTGGGATTGCCGCCGACTGTTCTATGTCCCGAAGGGCTGGACACTCGTCGGCTGCGACTTGTCGGGCATCGAGTTCCGCTGCTTGGCATCCTTGGCAAAGCCATATGACGATGGGTTCCTGGTTGATCAGATTCTTGTCGGCGACATTCACACCGCCAACATGGAAGCTGCCGGTCTCCCTACTCGCGAGAAAGCCAAGACCTTCATTTACGCTCTTGTCTACGGCGGTGGCGATGTGAAGCTTGGATGGATTGTCGATCCCCTCGCAAGTGTCGAAGAGCAGCGGGCAATCGGCAAGCGCCTGAGGGAGCAGTTCTTCTTGAAGATGCCGGGACTGGGACAGGCGGTTAAATTCATCCAGAAACAGGCTCGCAAGGGCTTCGTTGAGGGCCTTGACGGTCGCCGCCTCATCGTCCGCGCCCAACATGCTGCATTGAACCTCCGCCTTCAATCTGATGGTGCCGTGATTGCTAAGAAATGGATGCTATTGTCGGATGACCACTTCCAGGAAGAAGGCCTGCGTCACGGCTGGGACGGTGACTATGCGTTCCTTGGGTTTATCCATGACGAACTTCAGGTCGCCGTCCGCGACGACTTGGTCGACTTTGCCAAACAGAACCTGATCGCCTCAGCTAGGGAATCTGGCGAATTCTTCAACTTCGGCATGGAGGTCGCAGCTGAAGCGAAACATGGGATCAACTGGGCACAAACGCACTAAGGGGATAGATTTTTTGACATTCCTAGAAAGAATTGTTGACCACCCCCGCAACATTTGCTATCAAATTAACCAACGGAGAAAGAAATGCAAACACCCAACGTAACCCCCGGAACAAATGAGTCTCAGGCCATGCGCCTGCCCACGCTGATGATCTCTGCGATCACCTGGGCGGTTATCGGCGGCGCTCTCTGGCTCTTCGGTGTGATTGCGATCAGCCTTGCCTGGATCGTCGGTCCCCTCGCCTACATCGTGCATCTGAATCTCTTGCAGGAGATGGTCCGCAAGATCGTCTCGGAAGAGATGGAGAAGGTTGTCGATGCCGTCGAGATGGAAATCGACAGCGACTTCGTCCCGGTCTCCTTTCAGGATGCCTCCCACCTGGAAGGCTCGCTGAACTGATGTTGTCATTCGTATTCGACACCGAGACGACCGGCGCTGCCGCGAAGAAAGACCCGTTCGACCAGGGCAACGACAAGATCATGCAGTTCTACGGCGGGCTGTATGAACACGACCTCGACAAGAACTATCTGGTCGAGCGGAAGGTGGAGGATGGGAGCACTCAACTGTTCCTCGATCTTCAGCCCATCGTGTCGTTCAACTTCCTGGTTCTGACGGACAAGGACCCGCACAAGCAGGCGGTCGCCGTCCATGGGATCACTAAGGAAAGAGCGAACCAGATCGGCATTGCGCCGGACAACCTGGCGCACCTGATCTCGGACGTGATGGACGTCGCCGACCGCTTCGTCTGCCATAACATCACCTTCGATACCCGGATGGTCAAACACCTGTTTGCCTCAGAAAATCTGGACCCGGCGCAGGTGGACGAGAAGGAACATTTTTGCACGATGGAGTATCTGAAGCCCATCATGCGGATGACCCCGAAGGTCTATGGCGACTGGAAGAACCCGAAGCTGATCGAGGCCCACCAGTACATCTTCGGGCGCGGCTTTGAAGGTGCCCATGATGCCACGGCAGACTCCAACGCATGTGCCGCGATCTACTTCGCGATCCTTGCGATGGATGGACAGAAAAACTGACATCGAGGATAGACATGACGGACAATCAAACCATCTTCGATTTCAAGGGGATGTTCCAATCCCACGTCGATGCGAACCAGAAGGTCTGGGACCATGACCGGTCCTCCACCCTCGGCGCCTCGGAGGCATTCGGTTGCCTCCGCAAGGCGTGGTTCGACAAGAAAGGTGAAGCCAATGGCTATGAGCAGGATGAGGATTTTGTGCAGGGCTGGGGTGCTGCCGAACGTGGCAACACGATGGAAGAGCACTGGGTAGTCCCGGTCCTCGAAACACGGAACCCGGAAGGCACCCGCTTCCACTTCGGATCAGGCGAAGACCAGGTCACCTACGTCTACGGTAATAACTCTGCCACGCCGGACGGCCTCTACACCGGCTGTTCGCCGGATGCGCTTTCCCTTTATGGAATCGAGGACATCGAGTCGGATTGCTTCCTGGTCGAGATCAAGTCCATCGATCCGCGTTCCAAGCTGGACGAGGAAAAGGCGATCCACCATGGGCAGGTTCAGCAGCAGCTAGGCATCATCCGGGCGATGACGGACCACAAGCCGATGTATGGCGTGATCCTCTACATCAATGCGTCCTTCTACGACGAGATCACCGTCTTCGTCGTTCGGTTCGATGAGGACTATTGGCGCTCGGCTCGCATCCGCGCCAAGCAGCTGAACGCGGCAGCGGACGCCAAGGATATCTATGCCGAAGGCATCATCATGGATGCCTGCGAATACTGCAAATGGAAGAACGCCTGCGCCATGGTCAACAAGGCGGCGGTTCCGACCAAGGAGAAGAAGAACGCCTTCACCGAGGTGCAGTTGAACGAATTGGCGGAGCTGGCTCGCGAAGAGCGCAAGATCGACGCCGAGATGAAAGCCATGAAGGAGCGCAAGGACGATCTTCGGGCCGACATGAAGGAAATGCTCGCACGTGCCCAGACCAAGAAGGCCGGTGATGAGCGATTTAAGATTTCTTGGGCGTGGCAGGATGGTCGAGAGACTGTCGACACCAAGGCGATGGAAGCCGCTGGCATCGACCTGTCACCCTTCAAGAAGAAAGGAAACGGGTTCGAGAAGATGGTGATCGCCATCACGGACTCGGACTCTGCTTAGTCAGGATAGAATTTCTGACATCGCAGGGAATTAATTCTAACACCCAACAACAGGAGATATCCATGGGTACCGCACTCGCAGCGCTCGGCGCAAAGTTCAAGGCAATCACGGAGACCGATACCAACCCCTGGCTGGAAGCCGGTGCTGAAAACTCGTTCTTCGGCGCGATCCTCAAGTTCTCGGGCAACGACGGCAAGTACAGCTTCGGCAAGAAGGACGAGGAAGAATTCCTTGATGACGGTCATGAGCTGATCGCCAACCTGATCGGTGTCCAGCATGGTCACATCTGCTGGGTCGAAGGCTCGCCCAAGGACGAGATCAACTACCTCGTCATGGAGCGTCCGAAGCTGCCGTCCATCGACACCTTGCCGGACTACGGCCCGTACAAGAAGTACCCGGACGGCTCGGAAGACGGCTGGGTCGAGCAGATCGTTCTGCAGCTCTATTCGCCGGAGCTGGACCAGGCCTTCACCGTCAAGCTCGCTGGCGGTTCGAAGCTCCGCGCCGGTCGCCAGCTCATCAGCGCCTTCGGCAAGAAGGGCGTTGGCAAGCTCGGCAAGGACGGTCTGCCGATGCTCCCGGTCATCGAGCTGGGTTCGAACAGCTTCACCCTGAAGGACAACCCGAAGGCTGGCACCAAGTATGCCCCGGTCTTCAAGATCGTGGACTTCGAAGAGCTGTCTGCATTCGCCGACATCTTCGAAGGTGACGGTGACGACGACTCCGGCGCCGAGGACGAAGGCAACTACGAGCAGGAAGCTCCCCGCACCCGCGCCGCTCCGGCCCAGGTTGAAGACAAGCGCCCGACCCGTGCTGTCAAGGAAGAGGAAGCCCCGCGCAGCCGCCGTGCTCCTGCCAAGGACCAGGACGTCGAAGACGCCGAATTCGAGGAAGTGAAGGACCAGGACGAACCCGCCCAGTCCTCGCGCCGCGCCCGCGTCGTTCATGCCGAACCGCAGGATGAAGACGAGGTGCAGGAAGAAATCACTTCCCGCCGTGCCTCCGCTCGCGGTCGCCGTGGTCGCCAGGGCTAAGCCCACCACTCTCGCCGGGACCCCCAACTTCTGGGGGTCCTCCCTCCTCCCCGATAGGAGTCGACCGTGGCAGATATTGTCCTTTCCGACATGCAGACGAAAGCCGCAGGCCAGGTCAAAAGCTGGTACCGAGGCGCCGTGCATGGCGATTTCGAAAAGTTCTACCTCGCCGGTTATGCCGGTTCCGGCAAGACATCCATCTTGCCCTATCTCATCGATCACTGCGGCCTGAACTGGCAGGATGTGACCTTCTGCGCCCCCACCGGTAAGGCGGCGAAGGTCCTCACCGGTAAGCTGCAGGGCATGTACAATGACAAGACCGTCGTTGCTAAAACGATCCATTCCCAGATTTACGTTCCGCTTAGGGCCAAGGTCGAGAAACTGCGCGACGATATTCTGTCCCTGGAGAAGTCCATCAAGGACTTGAACCGGGCACAGGAAACGAGCGGCGCGTTCGATCCGGCTGAGTTCCAGAACCGCGTGTCTCAGATGGAAGGCGAGCTGCGTCAGCTCAAGACTGACTTTGACGATGCCAACCGCCTCGCCCAGAAGAACGGCCCCTCCTTCGTCTTGAACCCGGAAAGCCCGGTCGCCAAGTCGAAGCTGATCGTGGTCGATGAAGCATCCATGGTGGGCGAAAGCCTGACCGATGACCTGTTCGCCTTCGGAGTTCCGATCCTGGCGATTGGCGATCCGGCGCAGCTGCCGCCCGTGGGTGACAACCCAGGCCTGGCAATCGGCAATCCGGACTTCTTCCTGTCGGAAATCCACCGCCAGGCGGCAGACAATCCGATCATCCGCCTATCGATGGACATCCGCGAAGGCAAGCGTCTGACACCCGGCACGAAGATGGGCGACAAGGTCCGCATCGTGCGCGGTCGCGATGACCATTGGACGGAGAACCCAGACTATGACGCCCAGGTCCTTTGCGGCACCCACAAGACCCGCTGGATTCTGACCAAGCGCATCCGGAACATGTGTGGCTACGAAGGCGCCGCGCCCCAGGAAGGTGAGCCGCTGCTGGTCTGCAAAAACTCGAAGAAGATTCCGACCCTGGTCAATGGGTCCTTTGTCGAGTGCATCACGCCTCCGGAAGACCTCTATGAGGGCGATGCATCCTTCACCATGAAGGTCCGCGACGAGACCGGCATCGACTATCAGATGCAGGTCTATCAGGGCACCTTCGAAGAGCACCAGAAGCGCCAGCGCGATGCTCACACGGCGCCGAAGTTTCAGGCGTTCGATGCAAAGCGCATGGACGAAATCCTGGACTTCGGCTGGGTCATCACGACCCACAAGAGTCAGGGATCGCAGTGGGACAATGTCGTTGTCCACGATGAGAGCGGCAAGTTCCGGGATGACGCTGACAAGTGGCTTTACACCGCCGTCACCCGTGCCGCCGACGAACTAACCGTAGTTGTTTGAGGGATCATGGAACAGAAAGTCTACCCCATTCTCACCCGCCTTGTTGGTGTCGAGACCCGCGAGTCTGATGATCGGAAGGAGATCATCATCCGTCTGGAATTCGAAGTCGACAATCCGGATGACCTCTATCAGGTCGAGGTGCGCTTTGACCCCGTCCTGATCACGAACCCCGAACAGCTTCGCCCGCTGTTCGACAAGCATCGCATCGCCATTTCGCCCAAGTGTATCGACGTTTGGGACGAAGCTGTCGCGACTTTGTTCGCCCAGCAGTGACAGAATTTCTAACATCGGAGACAGTGAAAATGACAAATATCGTCGGCCTCACCGGTTTGAAGGGCAGCGGCAAGGATACAGCCGCCAAGGTCCTCAAGGCCGCAGGTTTTGAAGAAGTGAAGATGGCGGAAGGCCTGAAGCGCATGATCCGCGCCTTCCTCTATTACCAGGGTGTCGAAAGCCTGGATGTCGAGCGGATGATTGAGGGCGACCTCAAGGAAGTCCCAACCGAATTCCTTGGCGGCAAATCCCCGCGAGAATTCATGCAGCTGCTCGGTACCGAGTTCGGTCGCAAGCTAATCAACGACGACCTCTGGGTCGACGCTTGGAAGCGCCGCACCGCGACACTCGAAAACGTCGTGACGACCGACATCCGCTTCCCGAATGAAGCCCAGGCGCTGGCGGATGCCGGTGGTGAGCTTTACCGGATCGAGCGGGACACCGACGTCAACACCTTCTCGCTGCACGAGTCGGAAAAGTACATCCCGACCCTGCCGGTGAAGGCGGTGATCGACAACCAGGGCACAATCGATGAGCTGAACCAGGAGATGATCCTGCGCTTCCTCGGCCCCATCGATCATGCCGAACTGATGGCAGCGATGGAAGCAATCACCATCCGCTATCAGATCACCATCGACATGCCGTCGCATCCGCATCAGTTCGACACCTACCATGAGACCGGTAAGAACCCGTCTCCTGCGAAGATGCTCGAAGATGAGCTGCACCTGGCGCGTTCGGTCGACAGCACTCCGTGGGCCGACTACATCATGTCCGGCGAGTTCGAGATTGAAGGGAGGGTCCTCTAATGGGATTCCTCTCCTTCCTCCGCACATTCTTCAACTTCGTCCTCAACCTCCCCACGCCAACAGGGATCACGGCAACAGTCGTAGCCGACTCCATCGCTCCCCAGTTCTTCCGTAGTCAGATGACGATGGGCACCCGCATCACGACCTTCGCGCTGCGTTACCCTCGCTTCATTCATGCCGAGCTGATGACGCACCGAGTGTTCTCGCGCAACGCTTCGAGCAGCCGAGCCATCCCGGTCATGACGATGCTGAAGGAAATCATCCTCGATCCGGCGATGCCTGTGTATTGGGGCGCCAATCAGTCAGGGATGCAGGCAAAGACAGAACTGACCGGGTGGAAGCGCCATCTCGCAATTCGCGTCTGGCGGCTCGCCAGGTACCCTGCCGTGGCTGCTGCCTTCATTGCCTACAAGATCGGCCTTCACAAGCAGATCGCTAATCGCATCTGCGAGCCTTGGGCACATATCACGGTCCTCGTTACCGCGACCGAATATCAGAACTGGTTCAACCTGCGCCTTCACGAGGATGCTCAGCCCGAAATTCGCGAACTGGCATCCAAGATGTGGAATGCGAGGGAAAAGAGCACACCAGATCGTCTTATGCCTGGTCAGTGGCACCTTCCATTCCTGCGCAACGCTGAGCGTCACCTCGACCTGGACGACAAGATCAAAATCTCGGTCGCCCGCTGTGCGCGTGTTTCGTACCTGACGCACGACAAGAAGGAACCGCAGCTTGCCCAGGACATCAAGCTCTACGAGCGCCTGGTCGGATCGGAACCTCTCCACGCCTCCCCAGCCGAGCATCAGGCTACTCCGGACAAGCTGCAGGTTGCTGAAGCACCCAACCTCCGTAGCTCCTACTCGCAACCCCACCTGCACGGCAACTTCGTCGGCTGGGTCCAATACCGCAAAACCCTGCCGAACGAATTCGCTGCAGGCTGATCAGAAGGAAACAACATGCAAATTCTCATGAAAATCTCGGACAACGTTGCCCAGGTCGAAGGCAAGGACGTCCCCGTCGTTGCGATGGATATGAAGTCCGTCGAGAGTGTCGAAGGTATGTCCGAACCGACACCCGCCATGTGGACCGCTGCCTGCGTCTACGACCTGTTCGTGACCGGCAAGCTCTTGGAGCTGACGACCGAGTTCATCGCCTCCCAGAAACAGGAAGCCGGGGGCGAAAAGACCGGTGACTGATTCCAAAACGATGCCAACTCGGGAAAAGCTGATGGAGCTGCGAGAGTCCGGCTTCACCAGGGAGGAGATCGCCGAACAATACGGTGTGACCCTATCCCGAGTGAAGAGGTGGCTACGACAGTATGGGTTTACGAAACCGGATCGCAAGCTTGCACCAGAGCCGGTTGACCTGCCCATCACCGATCTACCTTTTCACACGGGCATGACTCTGATGGAACGGGCTAAGCTCGCTCTGGGTCGACGCCTGACTGAAGATAAGCATCGCGGCTATCTGTTGGATGGGCGCCCTGCAAACACTGAACGGATTATCGATGCGGCGCGACTGAGGCCAGTCAAGAGGGGATAGCAAAAATATAGTTGCGAGCCAAAGTGTCAAAATCTTTGACCACTTTGGACGCATTTGCTATCCTCTCAACCTCGTCGCCCATTGAGGGCCAATAAGAACAATCTGCAGAGACCGGCGTCCCGCCACCAGCGGGCGATGGATTTCTGCGCTCAATCGAAAGAACTTGAAATGAATAACGTCCTGGAAGCCGCGAAAGGCTCTATCCGCTCTCAGATCGTGGAGCGCCGCACCTACCTCCGTCCGCTCAATGAGGATGGGACCACATTTGAGACCTTCGAGCAGTCGGTCGACCGCATGATCGACCATCAGCGCTGGCTCTGGGAACGTGCCAAGGCTGGCATGCACAAGGACCCGAAGACCGATATCTGGGACCTGGAAGCGCTCGATGCCAAGCAGGAAGAAGAGCTGGAAGAACTGCGCCTCCTTCTCCTGCAGCGCAAGGTCACACTCGCCGGTCGCACCCGCTGGCTGGGCGGCACGGACGTCGCCAAGAGCCGCGAGTCCTCCATGTTCAACTGCTCCTTCCTGGAAGTCCGCTCCGTCTATGACGTGGTCGACGTCCTCTGGCTGTTGCTCCAGGGCTGCGGCGTTGGCTTCCGTCCGATTGTCGGCGTCCTGAACGGCTTCAACAACAAGATCGAGAACGTCGAGATCGTTCGCTCGACCCGCACCTCGAAGGGTGGGCGCGAAAAGAACAAGGAGACGTTCAACAAGAAGACCGGCACCTGGACGATCAAGGTCGGCGACAGCGCCGAGGCCTGGGCGAAGTCCATCGGCAAGCTCCTCGCCGGTAAGAAGCCCGCCAAGAAGCTCGTGCTCGACTTCTCCGAAATCCGCCCTGCCGGTGAGCGCCTGAAGGGTTACGGCTGGATCAGCTCCGGCGACGAACAGATCGCGATTGCCTTCGAAGCCATCGCCCGCATCATGTCCAATGCTGCCGGTCGCCTCCTGACCCGCATTGAAATCCTCGACATCGTCAACTGGCTCGGCACCGTTCTTTCCTCGCGCCGTTCTGCCGAAATCTGCCTGATGGCTGTGGGTGAGCCTGAGTGGGAGCAGTTTGCCGCCGCCAAGAGCGAGTGGTGGGACTTCTATAACGCCGAGGGCGAGAAGTTCGAAGTTCCGGAAGGACTCAACATCTTCAGCGCCACAGACAAGCCGATCATCAAGCGGATGGCGGAAAGCGTTGGCTATTTCGACCGCGCCCAGCGTCAGCAGTCCAACAACACTCTGATGTTCTACCATCGCCCTGACTACTGGGAAGTCCGCAACATCTTCGACATGATGGTCAAGGCCGGTGGCTCTGAGCCTGGGTTCTCGAACGCTGTCGAAGCTCTGCGCCGCGCTCCTTGGTTCAAGGGTGGTAACCCCTGCTACGAAATTCTGCTGGGCGACCGCTCATTCTGCAACCTGGTTGAAACTGTCCTCTTCCGCTTCAATGGAGACCTCGCCGGTCTTCTCCGTGCTCACTACCTGGTCGCCCGTGCGAACTATCGCCAGACCTGCGTGTGGCTCGATGACGGCATCCTTCAGCGCGGCTGGCATGAGTTGAACGAATTCCTGCGCCTGTGCGGCGTTGGTGTGACCGGCGTCGTGTCCTGGGACCTGCAGAAGGACGCACAGGCCTGGCGTGACCTGCGTGACGCAGCCCAGACCGGTGCCCATGCCCAGGCTGACGAGCTGGGTATGCCTCGTGCCAAGGCTGTGACGACCATCAAGCCGTCCGGCACACAGTCGAAGACACTCAGCCTGCAGGGTCAGGAAGTGCCGGAGGGCATTCACTCGCCGCTCGGTCGCTTCATCTTCAACAACGTCGGCATGTCGGCGCACGATCCTCTCGTCCCGATGCTGAAGAAGGCGAACTATCACGTCTTCCCGAAGCCGAACGATCCGTCGAGTGTCCTGGTCCAGATTCCGGTCGAGTATTCGAACATCGAGTTCTCGAAGGTCACCCGCACTCTGAAGCGCCAGGAGAACGTCTACACCGGCCATGGCGATTTCGAAGTCCGCGAGTACGAGGAACAGGTCGAAGTTGAGGTGAACCTTGAGAGCGCCGTCGACCAGCTCAACCGCTACAAGCTCGTCATGGAGAACTACGTCGACCACAACTGCTCGATCACGGTTTCTTATGACCCATCGGAAGTGCCCGCCATTATCGATTGGTTCATGAATAACTGGGATAGTTTCGTCGGCGTGTCCTTCCTTTACCGGAACGCCCCATCGAAGACTGCGGAAGACCTGGGTTATGCGTATCTTCCGCAGGCTGTCGTTGATGAGCAGACGTACCGCGAGTACGAAGCTCAGCTTCTCCCCATCGACTGGACCGGCACTGAGACCGAGCTTGCAGTCGAGAATGCAGGGGAAGAGTGCATCGGCGCTTGCCCGGTGCGCTGATGGCATCCGTCCGGATCATCACACAGCCAGCTTGCCCCTTCTGCGAGCTGGCAGTCGACCTCCTCACCAAACTTGGTGTGGAGGTGGACAAAACCGTTCTGAAGACGCCTGCTGAGAAAGAGGCGTTCAAGAAGCATCATGAAACCGTCCCGCAAATCTGGATCGGCAAGACCCACATCGGTGGGTATGATCATCTCAAAGCATTCCTGAAAGGAAAACTCCTTGACGCTGCCAGTTAAGAAGCTGTCGCCGACCGCGACAATCCCCACCCGAGGTTCCGCCCAGGCGGCGGGTCTCGATCTCTACCTGGACCAGGATGAGCTGATCCTTCACTCCGGTCGCCGGGAGGCAGCGAGCACCGGCATCGCTGTCGCGATCCCTGAGGGATACTATGGGCGCGTGGCACCCAGGTCTGGGCTTTCTGCCAAGCAGGGCATCGACGTACTCGCTGGTGTCATCGATTCCGACTATCGGGGTGAGATCAAGGTCTTGCTTTTGAATACGGATCGCATCACCCACGTCTTCCGTCGCGGCGACAGAATTGCTCAACTCATTCTGGAGCAAATTAAATTGGACGACCCCATTGAGGTGGCTGAGCTTCCCGACACCAATCGTGGAGACGCGGGCTTCGGGTCTACCGGTCAGTAAACCTGACGACAACCGCTCACAACCAACTCACATCTTAACCATATTTAGCGTCCGGTGACACATTTTCTGTCTCATCGGCGCTATTTTCAGTTGTGTTCGGCCTTCGTTCACTTGCGCGAGGTCATGAATTCTGTCTTTAGTCGCGTTGTATGGCGCTGCCAAGGGGAATTGGGACTTCGTTAAACACCCCGATGGAGGGCATAGGGAAAAGGAGTCGAACATGAGCAATGAACAGAATCCGATAGTAGCCGGAATTAAAGACCGCATCAAAGAAGCTCGCGAGAAGCAGCAGCTGACGCAGAGCGCCTTGGCAAAGCATCTCTCGATCAGCCGCACCGCTATTACTCAGTGGGAAGCGGGCCTGACCTTTCCGTCTTACGAAAAGACCATGGAAATGGCGAAACTACTCTACGTTCGCCCTGAGTGGATCGCTTTTGGTGTGACCACTCCGGTCGAGTATCGTGTGCCTACCGATTCGGTCAAGGTCGACATTGTTGACTTCGGCACGGATGCAAATGAGCGCCGGGTGGTTGGTACCCACTATCTATCCACAGAGTTCGTCAAGGACACTCTGCGGGCGACTGAGCTGGACAAGCTCTTCATCTACCACATCGAGTCTGAGACGTTCGCACCGCGCTTCCAGCCTCGTGATCACCTGGTGGTCGACGGGAGTGTGACGAAGGCGACCGGCGAAGGCATGTACCTCATCTGGAACGGTCTGTCGGCACAGGTCGTCAACATCCAGGCGAACTACGCAGAGCCGGGTACCGTCGTCGTCCGAACCACGGATCGGGCAGGCGAAGCTGGCAACACTGTAGAAGCTGCCAAGCTCATCGTGCTTGGTAGGATCAAGGGCCGGATCGGCGCCGCGTTATAATAGCATTCTTATTACTTGAGACATTTTTCATATACAAAAGGGCGGTCTTAGTACCGCCTTTTATTTTGCCTGCACCTCAGATCGCTTCCTTGACCCAATTGTCATACAGCCGCTCGGCGACGTCGCTACGGATGCGCCGCTTACGTCCGACCAGGGTGTATGGGAGGTCGCCATTATCGCAGCGGTTCTTCACCCACTTCTCATTGATGTCGGTCAGCCCACGGGCGTGGAAGAACTCGACGGTCTGTGCGGGTGTCCAAAGCTGGATAGGCATGGGTGAATCACTCAATTAATCATCTGCATTAATATCTAACCCATGTCAGATATTCTGTCAAACCCAACCGGCACCAATCCCCAGCTCGTGCATTTCTCGTGCAGAATCCGTGCAATCGTGCATTTTGCTAGGCTGAATTAGGCTCTACAGGGCCGAAAAAGGCCCAATGTCAGAAATTAATTGATGCATATAAGGCATAGAAAAGGCCCCGTTTCCGGAGCCTTTTGCTTCTAAGTCATTGATTTACTTAGGGAAAAGAAATGGCGCACCCGAAGAGATTCGAACTCCTGACCCCCAGATTCGTAGTCTGGTGCTCTATCCAGCTGAGCTACGGGTGCGTGCCGGCCGACTGTCCGTCGGCGTGTGGCGATCCTCTAAAGCGGGTCGCTCAGGAATGCAAGCGCCCATTTCAAAAAAGAGTCATTTTCCTTTCATGCGACGCGGAACGTCCGCTCAGGCGCGGGCGCGCCAGTCGTCGAGAGCCACTGGCCTGTCGGGGATTTCGACCCGGAACATGGTGCCGGGGCCTGGTTTTTCCACAAGGGCGATCGTTCCGCCATGAGCGAGCACGAGTTCGCGAGCAATGGCGAGACCGAGGCCCGTTCCGCCTGAACGTGCCGAACCGCGAAAGGCGGCAAAGAGGTTTTCGCGCGCCTTGCGCGGCATACCAGGGCCCGTGTCGTCGATGACGATGGCGACGACCGAACCCATGCGCTGGGCCGATACCGTGATGCGGCGCACGTGATCCGGTTCTTCCGGCGTGAAAGAGGCGAGCGCCTGCACGGCGTTGCGGCAGATGTTGTGAATGACGCGAAAGAGCTGTTCGCTGTCTGCGTCCACCTCGATGTCGGGGGCGATCGTGTCAACGAATTCGATGCCGGAATCGTGGCTGAGATGCAGGAGATCCCGCACTTCCTGACACACTTCGGAAAGCAGGAAACGCCGGCGGCGTGGCTCGGCCTCGGAGGTCTGTCCGTAAGAGAGGACCTCGCTGGTATAACCGACAGCCCGGTCGATGGTGCGCAGCAGCTTCGGAGCGAAGCTCTTCACCAGGGGATCCTCGACATCGACCAGACGGTCCGACATCAGTTGGGCCGAGGCTAGGATGTTGCGCATGTCGTGATTGATCTTGGAGACGGCGAGGCCGAGATCGGCCAGCGTCTTCTGCTGGCGCAGCGTCTTCTGCAACTGGTCCTGCATGCGCGAGAGATGCCGACCGGCAACGGCGATCTCATCCTTGCCGTGCGTCGCCGGCAGGATGCGCGACGGGTCCTCCGGGTTCTCGGCAAAGGCCTGCATGCTGCGCGCAAGACGGCGCACGGGCATGATCATGACGCGGTTGATGGCGAGGAACATCAGGACCGCTGTTATCACCGAGATGATCAGTGAAACGAAAAGGATGTTGCGGGCATAGCCCAGCATGGCCTTGTGCAGCGGTCCCTCGTCGATGACGATCTCCACCGTCACGTCGCTGCCTTCGGCAATGGGACCGTAAATGCGCAGCAACCGGTCGCCCCCGAGAAGCAGGGTATAGAAGGCGTCCCGGATCGATCCGAGCTCGGAATAATCGGAAAGGTCGAAGGCGGCATCGACCTCGTTCGGCATTTCAGTGACGGCGAGAAGACGCGATGTGCCGTCCTTGCGCAGGACGATGGCCTTGGTGCCCGTCGTCGCCAGCGTGTCTTCCTGGACCCCGCGCGGCAGTTCCAGCGGCTGAAGCCCGTCGATGACGACGCCCGCGGCGGCCGCGGTGTTCAGCCGATCCTGGAGCCATCTCTGGCGCATGGTGGCGATCGAGGGGGCGAATATCAGGATTTCAGCCAGCATGACGAAGGCAATGGTCAGCCACAGGAGCTTGCCGGAAAGCCCGCGGATGCGGGACGGCATGGCGTAGCCTCCGGAGAGGTCGGCCTGCAGATCATGATCCTGCCGGTCGAGCATTAGGCCCTCATTCCTGTCGTCCCGATCCACAACGGCCGGAGGCGAGCCATGCCTAAGGGGCACCCGGTCTCCGGTTCAATGCTGTCTCTCATGCCTATCATGCGCAAGCAGCGAATAAACATGAAAGTTTGTTCATGTTAACGACGCAAAGGGCGTGGCGGATGTGTGGCGAGAAGAGGAATTTCGCCTTTATTTGCCGGATCAGGCCTTAAAACTCGGCATCATTGACTCCTGTGCCCCCTGACACTATAAGCCGCGCACGTTCGGATATAGGCGCCCGGCGGCGCTCACCCGTGCGACGAACCAAAACGCTGTTGCAATTTGCACATCCAAGAAGGGCCGCACACCGCGGTATTAAATAAATGTCGAAGCGTACTTTCCAACCTTCCAAGCTTGTTCGCAAGCGCCGCCACGGCTTCCGTGCGCGTATGGCCACCAAGGGCGGCCGCCAGGTCCTCAACGCACGCCGCGCACGCGGTCGCGCCAAGCTCTCGGCCTAAGGGCCGTATGAGCCCGACGAGATTGACGGGCCCATGACGTCCACGGACTCCAAAAATCCTGTCGGCCGGCTGAAAAGCCGGCCCCAGTTTCTCGCCGTCAGGCACGGCGAAGCGCGCAAAGGTCGCACCTTCCTTCTGGAAGTGCTGGACCGCAAAGATGAAGCGCCGCCCCGCGTGGGCTTTACGGTCACCAAGAAACACGGCAATGCAGTGGAACGCAACCGCATGCGGCGCAGGCTGAAAGAAGCCGTGCGACTGAATGCGGCGTTTGCAATGCAGCCGGGACACGACTATGTCATTGTCGCCCGGCGCGAGGTCCTGGATGTGCCTTTCGATCAGTTGTCCCGTCAGTTGATCCAGCGCATCGAGAACCGCCAGACGAATAACTCCCGGTCGAACAAGACCGCTCCCAGGAAAGAGTGATGCAGAACAACCGCAACTATTTCATCGCGATTGCCTTATCGGTGGTGATCGTCCTCGCCTGGCAGTTCTTCTACATGAACCCGCGCATCGAGGCCCAGCGTCAGGCGCAGGAAGCCCAGATCGCCCAGCAGCAGGCGCAGACCGAGCAGCAGGCGACGACGCCGGCCGCCACCGTCGACGGCAACCTGCCGGCCGGTGGTGCCGCGAATGCGGAAGCCAGCCGTGAAGCTGCGGTTGCCAAGACGGCGCGCGTTGCGATCGAGACTCAAGACCTCGAAGGTTCGATCAACCTGACCGGCGCCCGCCTCGATGACCTGAAGCTCAAGCAGTATCGCGAGACCGTCGATCCGACGAGCCCGATCGTGACACTCTTCAATCCGGCTGAAACCCGCGACGCCTATTTTGCCGAACTCGGCTTCATCGCCGGTGAAAATGCCGGATCGGTTCCGGGCCCGAACACCGTCTGGACCGCGCCCGAAGGCGCAACGCTGACCGAGACGACGCCGGTCACGCTGACCTATACCAACGAATCGGGCCTGACGTTCAACCGCACGATCTCGGTCGACGAGCACTACATGTTCACCGTTGAAGACACGATCGTGAACAACGGCACCGCAGCGGCGAGCCTTGCGCCCTACGGCCGCGTGACCCGCTACAACAAGCCGACCACGCCTTCCATCTTCGTTCTGCACGAGGGCTTCCTCGGCGTGTTGGGCACCGAAGGCAGCCTTGTCGAGCATGATTACACTGACGTCGAAGAAGCCGCCATCAGCAACCCGAAGGCGACCGGCGGCTGGCTCGGCATCACCGACAAGTACTGGGCGGCATCGCTGATCCCGCAGCAGACCCTGCCTTACGAAGCACGCTTCTCCTATTTCACCGATGGCCAGTCCCGCTATCAGGCCGACTACAAGAATGACGCCCTGAGCATCCCGGCCGGCCAGAGCACCTCGGTGAAGACGCTCGTCTTCGCTGGCGCAAAGCAGGTGCCGGTCATCGACAGCTACCAGGAAAACCTCGGCATTCCGAAGTTCGACCTGATGATCGACTGGGGCTGGTTCTACTTCATCACCAAGCCGATGTTCCACCTGATGGACTACTTCTTCCATCTGGTCGGCAATTTCGGCGTGGCCATCCTGCTGACCACCATCGTCGTCAAGCTCCTGTTCTTCCCGCTTGCCAACAAGCAGTATGCGTCCATGGCCAACATGAAGCGCGTGCAGCCGAAGCTCGAAGAGTTGAAGGCAAAGTATGCCGACGACCGCATGGGCCTGCAGCAGGCGATGATGGCGCTCTACAAGGAAGAGAAGATCAATCCGGTTGCCGGCTGCTGGCCGGTGCTCCTGCAGATCCCGGTCTTCTTCGCCCTCTATAAGGTCATCTACGTCACCATCGAAATGCGCCACGCGCCCTTCTTTGGCTGGATCCAGGACCTCTCGGCTCCGGATCCGACGACCTTCCTCAACCTGTTCGGTCTCCTGCCGTTCGACGCGCCGACCTTCCTGCATCTCGGCATCTGGCCGATCATCATGGGCATCACCATGTGGCTGCAGATGCGCATGAACCCGACGCCGCCGGACCCGACCCAGGCGATGCTGTTCAACTGGATGCCAGTGATCTTCACCTTCATGCTCGGCTCGTTCCCGGCGGGTCTGGTCATCTACTGGGCCTGGAACAACACCTTGTCGATCCTGCAGCAGGCAGTCATCATGAAGCGGCACGGCGTCGAGATCGAGTTGTTCAAGAACATCGGCAACATGTTCCGGCGAAAACCGGCCCAGACCAAGTGACGCGCAAAGCCCCGGCCATGCCGGGGCTTTTTCTATGGTGATCGAGACCTAATCCCATGTCAGACTCCTCCTCCACACAACGTTCCTGGCTCGGCATCGCGCTTGTCGCCGGCTCCGCCGTGGCCTGGAGCTATGGAGGCGCGATTCAGCGCTTCATCGGCGTGGAGGATGGCTGGACGATCGTGTTCTGGCGCTGCCTGTTCGCGGGCCTCTTTCTGCTCGCTTTCATGCTGATCCGGGACGGCCTCGCCGGCACGATCCGCCTCTTCCGGGCGCTAGGCTGGCCAGGGGCATTCATTGCCGCAGGTTTCGCATCGGTCTCCACGCTGTTCGTGCTGGCCGTCACCATGACCCCTGTCGCCAATGTCGTGCTCTTCATGGCCTCCATTCCGCTGTTTGCGGCTCTGCTGGCGCGCATCGTGCTCGGCGAGCCGATCACACCGGTCACCTGGGGGGCGATCGGTGCCGTCATCCTTGGGGTCGGCATCATGGTGTCCTCCTCTATCGGCGAAGGCGGCTCGCCGCTTGGACTGGCGCTCGCCGCCGCGATCCCCGCGATCTTCGCCTGCATGACCGTCGTTACCCGCCGCTATCCCGGCATTCGCATGACACCAGCTGCCTGTGGCGGGTCCTTCATTGCCTGCCTGATTGCCGCGACCCAGGCGGGTGCCTTCGCTGTCGGGCTGCAGGACCTGGCGCTGCTCTTCTGCTTCGGTGCGCTCAATCTCGGCCTCGGCATGGCGCTCTATGTCACGGGAGCCCGGATGATCCCCTCGGCGCTCGCAGCCCTTCTCGGCACCGGCGAAATGATCCTTGCTCCGATCTGGATGGTGCTGCTGCACAACGAGATCCCGTCGGCCCGCACCATCATCGGCGGTGCGCTCGTCATGGCTGCCCTCTTCACCTATCTGATCAGCCACGCGCGGCAGTCTCGGCGGCCCTTGCCGACCGCGGCTGCTTGACTTTCCCGGTCAAAACCCGGATCTGTCCGGCTTACGAAAGGCCAGACCCATGACCGATGCACTCGACAAGAACGACCTGCCGCTTTTCGGCCGGCCCTGGATCTTCATCCGCGGCGTGCCGTCGATGAAATTCCTGCCGCCGGAAGGACCGCTCGAAGTGGCATTTGCCGGTCGCTCGAATGTGGGCAAGTCGTCGCTGATCAATGCGCTGGTCGGCCAGAAGGGATTGGCGCGGACCTCCAATACGCCCGGCCGCACCCAGGAACTGAACTACTTCGTGCCGGACGGCTATTCGGGCCAGGGCGACGACCTGCCGCCGATGGCACTGGTCGACATGCCGGGATACGGCTATGCGCAGGCACCGAAGGAGCATGTCGATGCCTGGACGAAACTCGTCTTCGATTATCTGCGGGGTCGTGCGACGCTGAAGCGCGTCTATGTGCTGATCGACAGCCGTCACGGTCTGAAGAAGAACGACGATGAAGTCCTGTCGCTGCTCGACAAGGCGGCCGTCTCCTATCAGATCGTTTTGACCAAGACCGACAAGATCAAGGCGCCGGCCGTGCCGAAGCTGATTGCAGAGACACAGGAAAAGATCCGGAAGCGGCCTGCCGCCTTCCCGGTCGTCCTGTCCACCTCGTCCGAAAAAGGTGACGGCCTCGACCAATTGCGCGGGGCAATCAGCGAGGCCGTCGGTCGGGGCCTTTGACGCTCAGGCTCCGATCAGGTCGGCCCTGTCAGGCGGAGACCGGGCCGAACCGCATGTCTTACATCTTCGGCAGGATCACCGCGTCGACGACGTGAATGACACCGTTCGACTGCTTGACGTCGGCGATGGTGACGGTAGAGACGCCGCCGTTCTCGTCGGTCAGCGTCACCTTGCCGTCCATGGCCTTGGCCTTCAGCACGCAACCGCCCACGGTGGTGACGTCGTGTTCGCCGCCATCATCTGCGATCATCTTGACGAGGGCTTCCGACATGACATCGGCTGCCACCACATGGCAGGTCAGCACCTTCGTCAGCTGTTCCTTGTTTTCCGGCTTCAGAAGCGTATCGACCGTGCCGGCCGGCAGCTTGGCGAAGGCATCGTTGGTCGGCGCGAAGACGGTGAAGGGGCCGGCACCCGAGAGGGTTTCGACGAGACCTGCGGCCTGAACGGCAGCAACCAGCGTCGTGTGATCCTTCGAGTTGACGGCGTTTTCGACGATGTTCTTGGTTTCGAGCATTTCACCACCGCCGACCATCGGATTGGCGGCATAGGCTGCGGCAGCGCCGGCCAGGATGGCAGCAGAGAATGCGAGCGGGCGAAGAGCGGTCTTGAACATTTTAGGTTTCCTCTGTCCTTTGTGTTCGCGATCCGTGTCCCTCGGTTTCGGGCGGGACATCGGTGGTTCCTCAGCGGAACGCCTTCAAGGACGGAGCGTCTTCGAAACAAGTTTCAGGCGGCGCGAAAAATTCGGCCGCCTGATCATCAATCGACTGATATTAAAACGTAATTTCTTCGTCAGGGACGCACTTCACCGAGTGCGATCACGGGCCCGGTGGCTTGCCCGGTCGGCGAACCTCCGAAGGGTTCGAGGCTGACGGCCAGCACCACGCCGCTCGCCAGGCGATCCCTCAGATCCTGTGGCACGTCCAGTTCGCCCTGCCCTGTCTGCGGCAGCACGCCGAGCGAGATCGGCGCCTGGTCGCCCTCCACCAGCCAGAGTTCGAGCGATTTCTGATCGGCTCCGCCACTCGCCACCGGCGTGACGGAAAGGCGGCCCGAAGTCCCGTCGTAACGGGCATGCAAGGCGATCGCCTGGTTCTCACCGGCAAGTTCGGCCGTCAGCGCTGCCTGCGGTTTCGGACGAATGCGTTCGGCATAATCGAACCCGACGACAAGTCCGAGTGCCGCAATCGACGCGAAGCTCAAGCCGCGCCAGAGCACCAGCGAGTTCCACAGGCTTCCCTTGGCTGCTGCCACGGCAGCCGGCGAGATGAAGAGACGATCCTCGATCTTGGAGAACAAATGATCCGGCGGCGGCGCCTCGGCGTAATCGTCGTTGAACTGGGTGAGGTTTTCTTCCCAGCGCTTGACCATGGCGGCAAATTGCCGGTCGTGGCGCAGGCGTGCGTCGACCTTCTGCCGATCGGCTCCGCTCAGGACACCGAGGACATATTCTCCCGCGAGGACTTCGTCCCGCGACCGGTCTCCCTTGCTCTGGTCAGGCGTGCTCATCCATGCACTCTCTCAGTTTCAGCAGGCTGCGTCGCAGCCATGTGCGCATCGTATTCAGCGGAACCGCGAAATGATCCGCCAGTTCCTGATAGGACAGTCCTTCCACATAGGCCTGGCGAACCGCGAGCGCCCTGTCAGGATCCAATGCCTCCAGGCAAGTGTCAATGCGGCCGCCTTCCGATCTGAGCACCGCATGCTCTTCCGGGTCCGGCGCGAGATCGGCGATGTCGACCGCGGCCTCGATATCCTCCCCCTGCGGTCGGCGGGCTCTCAGCCTGTCGATACAGTGGTAGCGCACAATCGCGCAAAGCCACGGATAGGCGTTGTCGCCCTCGCCCGTGTAGCTGCCGGCCTTGTGCCAGATCTTGACGAACACATCCTGGAGCGCCTCTTCGGCCTCGCCCCTGTCTTTCAGCATACGCAGGCAGATGGCGAAAAGTTTCGCCGAAATGCGACTGTAGAGCAAGGAAAAGGCGGCACGGTCCTTCAGCGCTACCCGCGCCAGCAGATTGCCGATGTGGTCGCGTTCCATGGAGCCCCCTCACGCAGTGGCCAGGATATAGCGCGGCATCTTCGGTGGACAATGCGACGAGAAGAAGAAGCATGTCACGTGACGCTTATATTGTCGCGCAATTATTCCCTCCTTCGCGGCGATGCGCTAAAAGGCCGCGATCCAATGTGAGGTTTCCCATGTCAGCTTCCGAAAGCGAAACGCAGGCTCGGCTTCTCGCCCAGGCCCTGCCCTTCATGCAACGCTATGAAAACAAGACCATCGTGGTCAAATACGGCGGGCATGCCATGGGCAATCCCGAGCTGGGCAAGGCGTTTGCCGCCGATATCGCGCTTCTGAAGCAGTCCGGCGTCAACCCGATCGTCGTCCATGGCGGCGGCCCGCAGATCGGCGCCATGCTCGCCAAGATGGGCATCGAATCGCGCTTCGAAAACGGCCTTCGCGTCACCGACCAGAAGACGGTCGAGATCGTCGAGATGGTTCTCGCTGGCTCGATCAACAAGGAAATCGTCGCGCTGATCAACCAGACCGGCGAATGGGCGATCGGGCTCTGCGGCAAGGACGGCAACATGGTATTTGCCGAAAAGGCGCAGAAGAAGGTCCGCGATCCCGACAGCAATATCGAACGCGTGCTCGATCTCGGTTTCGTCGGCGAAGTGGTCGAGGTCGACCGCACGCTGCTCGACTTGCTCGCCCGCTCGGAAATGATCCCGGTCATCGCACCGGTCGCACCGGGCCGTGACGGCCATACCTACAACATCAATGCCGACACCTTTGCCGGCGCGATCGCCGGCGCGCTCAATGCCTCGCGCCTGCTCTTCCTCACCGATGTGCCCGGCGTTCTCGACAAGAACGGCCAGCTGATCAAGGAGCTCTCGGTTGCCGAAGCGCATGCTCTGATCAAGGACGGCACAATCTCCGGCGGGATGATCCCCAAGGTCGAGACCTGCATCGAGGCGATCCGTGCCGGCGTTCAGGGCGTCGTCATCCTCAATGGCAAGACGGCCCATTCCGTGCTGCTCGAGCTCTTCACCGAGACCGGCGCCGGTACGCTCCTCGTCCCCTGATATGACGACCAGGCCTGCTGCCGGTCACTCGATCGGCAGCGGACGCTCCAGTTTCTCGCTTCCCGGGGTCACGGTGCGCATCGACAGGACAGCGATCAGCACGACGGCATAGGCGACGAAGTTGTAGATGAGGCCGAGGCTCAGGCCTTCGGCATAGACCTGTTTCCCTGTCATGCCTGCTGCCGCATTGCGTGCGAGATCGGAGAAGAAGATCTCACTGACAATGGCAATTCCTAGTGCACTTCCCACCTGCTGGATCGCCTGAAGCGCACCAGATCCACCGCCCGCATCCTGCGGCGGCACGCCCGCCAGCACCAGCTGGAACATCGGGGCGATCGCGATGCCCATGCCAAGGCCGCTCAGCAGGAACCACGGCAGGAGCGCCATGCGGTCGATGTTTTCACCGACCGTCTGGATTTCCATCCGCAACAGGCCCATGCCGATGACCACCATCACCACGCCGACGATCACGCGGACACGTGGAGCAATGCTGCCGAGACGGCCGGAGATGAGCGAGGCGACGAAGATGCCTACCGAAAAGGGCACCGTCGTCAAACCCGATTGCAGCGGCGTCAGGCCGTAACCCTGCTGCAGAAACATCGCGAAGATCAGGAAGAAGCCCGGCAGCGTCGAGAAGAAGGTCGCGGTCATCAGCGAGCCGATGACATAGTTGCGGTTCTTCATCAGCGCCACGGGCAGAAGTTCGGGTGCCTTCCGGTCATGCTGTCGACGCTCCCAGAAGCCGAAGGCGATGCCGAGGGGCAAGGCCATGGCGAGCATGACGAAACACCAGAGAGGCCAGCCGAAGCCTCGGCCCTCGATCAGCGGAAAGATGACGCAGAAGATCGTCAACGCGGCGAGTGCTATGCCGCCAAAGTCGTTCTTCAGGCCGGGCTTGGGCGCGAGCGCGGGGATCAACCGCCATCCGAGTAGAATGGTGATGATGCCGACGGGGATGTTGATCAGGAAGATCGGTCGCCAGCCGAGATCGAAGAGGTTGAGCGCGATCAGCCAGCCGCCGAGGATGGGGCCTGAAACCGAGGCGAGGCCGGCGCTCAAGCCGAAGAGCGAGAATGCCGCCGCCCGCTCCTTCGGCGGAAACATCATCTGGGCAATCGCCAGCACCTGCGGTGTCATCACCGCCGCGCCCATACCCTGCAGGAGCCGCGCGACCACAAGCCAGCCGATATCGGGCGCCAGACCACACAGCAGGGAGGCAAGGCTGAAGGCCGCAACGCCCGCGATGAAGACCTGCTTCTTGCCGCGCACATCGCCCAGGCGGCCGAAGGGCAAGAGGCCGAGCGCAAAAACCAGCACGTAGCCCGCCACCACCCATTCGATCTGGCTCGAGGTCGCACCCAGTTCGGACTGCAGGCTCGGCAGCGCGACATTGACGATGGTGACGTCGAGCAGGTTCATGAAGTTGGCGAGCATCATCACCATCAGCGCCGTCCAGCGCTTCGGGTAAGGGTGCGTGGCGTCGACGCTGGTCGGTGGTATCGCGGGTGTCTTGGCGTCCATCATGTCTCTCCCGCCCTCGGCGCGCTGCTCCGTCCGGTGTATCGCGCAGCCGGATGGCTCGCAACGGGGGGGTATCGCCACCCTCACACGAGAACCAGCAGCAGCACGCCCAAGACGATCAACACACATCCGGCGATCTCCAGCCGGTTGATCTTCTCCTTGAAGATGAGCACCGCGGAGGCGAAGGTGAAGAGCATCTCGACCTGGGCCAGTGCCTTGACGACGGCTGCCTGCTGCAGGGTCATCGCCGTGAACCAGCCGAAGGAGGCGGTGGCGCCGACGAAGCCGACAAGAGCGCTGACCTTCCAGGCGGCGCGCACGCGGGTCAGTTCGGCACGATCGCGCCAGATCATCCAGAGCAGCATTGAGACGGTCTGGACCGTGATGACCACGCAGAGCGTGTAGCCGGCCTGCACCACGGCATCGGGTGCGGGAAGGCTCGGGGCGAGCGACAGCGACGCGGTGCGATAGGCAATCGCGGATATGCCGAAGAAGAAGCCCGAGGTCAGGCCGATCAACGCCGTCCGGCTGGCGACCGACGTCACGAGGCTCAAAGGCGTAAATGCCGTGCGTGCGACCGAGATCAGCATCACACCAAGGATCGACACCAGGATGGCAGCGACCGTCCCGAGCCCGATCGTTTCGCCGAAGAGAACCAGCGCCAGCAGTGCTGCCTGGGCTGGCTCGGTGCGCGAATAGGCGGTGCCGACGGCGAAGTTGCGGAAGGAGAAAAGGTGCACGAGCAGAAAGGTCGCGGCGATCTGGGCAAAGGCGCCGATCAGCGCCCAGATCGCGAAGGTCAGACCCGGGACGGGCAGCGACCGGTTCAGGCCGAGATGCAGAATGGCGAGGTACAGAAAGGCGAAAGGCAGGCCGAAGCCGAAGCGCACGAAGGTCGCCCCTGTCGTGCCCATGCGGCCTTTGAGGTGTTTCTGCAGCGCTGAGCGCAGGTTCTGCAGGAAGGCGCTGCCAATGGTGATGATGGCCCAGAGTTCCATGGGATGATGTCCAGAAGAGCCGCAGCGCGTCTCGGCAGCTTGCGGCGAAGATGGGAAGGCAGGGCGGATAGGCCTCAGACGCTTGACACGCGGGCCGGGTGGCTCAGACCTGACGGTGACGAATGGTGCCCGAACTCACCGGATGGAATCGCGACGGCAGGCGCTTGCGATCCTGCAGGACCACCAGCCGTTTCATCGCCGAAATCGCCATCTTCTTTCCCATCTTTTCCAGATAGCACTTCCCGAAGCGGCGACCAATGCTAATTAGAGGCAACGCGCCCGGCGTCGCCAGGCAGTCTGCAATGCCCAAGAGGACCTGATGAACAGCCCAGCCAAGATCCCCTCGCCCGCCGATTTCGCTCATGTGCGCGACTGGGTCTTCGACCTCGACAACACGCTCTACCCGCATCACATCAACCTCTTCGCACAGATCGACACGAACATGACCGGTTTTGTCGCCGAGCTGCTGCAGATGGAGCCGGCAGAAGCGAAGCTCTTGCAGAAGCGCTACTATCACGAACACGGAACCACCCTGGCCGGGCTGATGCTGCATCACAAGGTCGATCCGAACGCCTTTCTCGAACGTGCCCATGCCATCGACTATTCGGCCCTGATCCCGGACGAGGCCCTGGGCTCGGCAATCAAGCGGCTGCCGGGGCGCAAGTTCATCTTCACCAACGGCACGGTGGCGCATGCGGAAGCGGCCGCGCGGGCACTCGGCATCCTCGATCATTTCGACGACATCTTCGACATCGTCGCTGCCGACTACGTGCCGAAGCCGGCCGGCGCAACCTATGACAAGTTCGCGAGCCTCAACCGCATCGACACCAAGAACGCCGCGATGTTCGAGGATCTGCCGCGCAATCTGATGGTGCCGAAGTCTTTGGGCATGAAGACCGTGCTGCTCGTACCCCGCAATCTCGACACGGCGATCCTCGAAACCTGGGAGCGGGTGGAGCATCTCGATGCCGATGTCGTCGATTATCTCACCGACGATCTCACGACCTTCCTGCAAAGGCTGCTCGCCGACGAGGCGTGAGCGGAAGCTTACGAAAGTTTCATGCAGCTTACAGAGAGTTAAGTAGGTTCAGGGTCTTCCCGCCGCTACGGTCATCCCATCGAAACGAAGCACTCGAAAGGATACCCGAATGAACGGCAAGACCCTGACGCTGGCCGCCGTGGCAGCCTCCCTCCTCGTCGGTACCACCGCCGGTGGCGCGTTCGCGCAGGACCGCGGCGAGCGCCGTGGCCCCGGCCGTGGTGGTCCGGAAGTGATGTTCGTCCAGATGCTGCAGCAGCATGACACGAACAAGGACGGCAAGATCAGCAAGGAAGAAGCGACAGCCGCAAGCACGGCCATGTTCGCGGCCGTCGACGCCGACAAGGATGGTGTCCTGACACCTGGCGAGATGCGCCAGCATCGCGAGGCGATGCGTGAAGAGCGGAAGGCTCAGCGCGAAGCCATGCGCGCCGAACGTCAGGCCGCCCGCGACACCGCCGAGGCCGATGCTCCCACGCCGCCGCCCGGCGAAGGTCCTCAGGAGCAGGCAATGAACGATGACGGCCAGCGCGGCGAAGGCATGCATGGCAAGCGTCACGAAGGCAAGCGCCATGAAGGCAAGCGACACGGCTGGCACAACGAACGTGCCGAAAACCGTGGTGGGCCTGATGGCATGCGCGGCCCCGGTCGCATGATGCGAGTGGCCGATACTGACGAAAACGGTCAGATCAGCCAGGCAGAAGCAACAGCCATGGCCGACAAGATCTTCACCCGTATGGACCGCAACAAGGACGGCTTCATCACCGCCGACGACATGCCGAAGCGGCCGGTGATGTTCCGCTAACCAGCGGATCAGCGCCCAAAATCGAAAATGCGAGCGGCCCCTCACGGGGCCGTTTCGTCGTCCAGGTCATAGAAGTCTTCAATGATCTTCCAGGCTTCGTCGGCCGTCTCGGCGAATTGGAAGAGATCGAGATCCTCGGGCGCGATCGTGCCGAAGGCGGCAAGCGCCTCGAAATTGATGATGTCCTCCCAGAAAGCCCGGGAGAAGAGGATCAGCGGGATCGGCGCCATGCGCTTGGTCTGAATGAGCGTGATCGTCTCGAAGAACTCGTCGAGCGTCCCGAAGCCACCCGGGAAGATGGTAATCGCCTTGGCGCGCATCAGGAAATGCATCTTGCGAATGGCGAAATAGTGGAAGTTGAAGCTGAGGTCCGGCGTCACATAGGGGTTCGGCGCCTGTTCATGCGGAAGCACGATATTGAGCCCGATTGAGGGGGCACCGACCTCTTCCGCCCCGCGGTTGCCCGCTTCCATCACGCCCGGACCGCCGCCGGTGACCACGACATATTCGTGGTAGTCCATCTTCTTCGCCTGGGCCGAGCAGAGCTGGGCGAATTTGCGCGCTTCCTCGTAATAGACCGAGGCATTCTCCAGGTTCTTCTTCTGAATATCGTTCTTCGCGGCCCAGGCGGCCTGACCGGGAGCGGGAATGCGGGCGCCGCCGAACATGACGACCGTCGATTTGATGTTCCGCTCGGAGAGGATCATCTCCGTCTTGAGCAATTCAAGCTGCAGGCGGACCGGCCGCAGCTCCTCGCGGCAGAGAAATTCCTCATCGACATAGGCAAGCGTATAAGAGGAAGATGCCGATTGCGGGGTGCGCGGAATGACTTGTGCCGTCTGCTTGTCGGTGGAGCTATCCTTCAGCGGATCCCAGGATCCATCCTTGCGCCTGTGCTTGCCGTTTTTCCACCGTGCCATGCCTTTTCCTTTCACAAACGCAGTGCTGCTGCGCCTGTTTTCATCCCGTCCTGAATGCGCTAGAGCTTTGCGCGACTTTTCGATCAGATCCTGATCGTTTCCAATCCCACGGTAGACAACGAAGTTTAAGGAATTCAGATGAGCGCCACCGATCTCGCCCAGCTCGAACACGTCATCGAAGCGGCATTCGAAAACCGCGATACCGTTACGACGGCGACCAAGGGCGAGATCCGTGATGCGGTCGAAACGGCACTCAACCTGCTCGACAGCGGCAAAGCCCGTGTCGCCGCCCGTGGCGAAGACGGTACCTGGGTCGTGCATCAGTGGCTGAAGAAGGCCGTGCTCTTGTCCTTCCGTCTGAACGACATGGAAGTCGTCAAGGGCGGCCCGGGTGCTTCCACCTGGTGGGACAAGGTGCCGTCGAAGTTCGAAGGCTGGGGCGAGAGCGAATTTCGCTCAGCCGGCTTCCGCGCCGTTCCCAATGCCGTCGTCCGCCGCTCGGCTTACGTTTCCAAGGGCGTGGTCCTGATGCCGTCCTTCGTCAATCTCGGCGCCTATGTCGGTGAAAACACCATGGTCGACACCTGGGCCACCGTCGGCTCCTGCGCCCAGATCGGTGCCAATGTCCACCTCTCCGGCGGTGTGGGCATCGGCGGCGTTCTGGAGCCGCTGCAGGCCGGCCCGACCATCATCGAAGACAACTGCTTCATCGGCGCCCGTTCGGAAGTCGTCGAAGGCTGCATCATCCGCGAAGGCTCCGTGCTCGGCATGGGCGTCTATATCGGCAAGTCGACCAAGATCGTCGACCGCGCCACCGGCGAAGTCATGTATGGCGAAGTCCCGCCCTACTCCGTCGTCGTTGCCGGCTCGATGCCGTCGGGCAATGCCGTCATGGCGAACGGCCTGGCTGCACCGCATCTCTACTGCGCCGTCATCGTGAAGCGCGTCGATGAGAAGACCCGCTCGAAGACCGGCATCAACGAACTTCTGCGCGACTAAAACCAGATGTCCGGGCCGGGGCGCGAGACGACGGTCGGCTGGGCGCTCTTCCTCTGGGACGGGCGCATTGGCCGCCGCATCTTCATCCTCGGCACCCTGTTCTGGATGATGACGAACGCGGCGGTGATCGCGTTCGTTACAGGGTCGGACGAGGTCTCGCCCGGCGGCTTTTCACTCTTCCTCACCTCGGCCAGCCTTTCGCTGCTTTCCCTGCTGATGCTGGGCACCAAGCGGCTGCACGACATCGGCATGCCGGGAATGGTCTCCATCCTGCTTTTGATGCCGGCCTTCTCGCTGATCCTTTTCTTCGTGCTGTGCGTATGGCCACCGGCTGAGGACGACAACCGTTACGGGCCGGGAACCGACATGCGTTCGTCGTGAGCGGTGGGTGACAGGTCATGGCGGATCAGCTAAGTCTTCCAAATCCTCCCAGAGACCGATTGCCGGCCTGAACCGGCGCGCGGTCAATCCCGTAAAAGTGTCCATGACCGTTACAAATCCCGTCGACGTCCTCCAGGCCCTCATCCGCTGCCCTTCCGTCACGCCTGCCGAAGGCGGGGCGCTCGACGTTCTGGAGGGCTTTCTCTCGCCGCTCGGCTTCAAGGTGGACCGGATGGTGGCGACAGACGAGGGTACGCCCGACATCGAAAACCTCTATGCCCGGGCCGGCTCTGACGGTCCGCATCTGATGTTTGCCGGGCATAGCGACGTGGTGCCCGTCGGCGCGGAAAGCGATTGGAGTGCAGGCCCGTTCTCCGGTGATATCCGCGACGGCATGCTCTATGGCCGGGGCGCGGTCGACATGAAGGGCGGGATCGCCTGCTTCATTGCGGCCTATGCGCGACTGGTCGAAGCCGGCAAGGCGCCGAAAGGCTCCGTCTCGCTTCTCATCACCGGCGACGAGGAAGGCCCCGCCGTCAATGGCACGATCAAGCTGCTCGAATGGGCAGCCGCGCGCGGCGAAAAGTGGGATGCCTGCGTGGTGGGCGAACCGACCAATCCCGATACGCTCGGCGACATGATCAAGATCGGCCGGCGCGGCTCGGTTTCAGGCACCGTCACGGTCAAGGGCGTGCAGGGCCATGCCGCCTATCCGCATCTGGCCGACAATCCGGTGCGCGGCGCGCTGTCGCTTGCCAAGAGCCTGATGTTCCCGGTGTTCGACGAGGGTACGGAAAGCTTCCAGCCGTCGAACCTCGAGGTGACCACGATCGATGTCGGCAATGCCGCGACGAATGTCATTCCGGCTTCTGCGCGCTTCAAGTTCAACATCCGCTTCAACGACCTCTGGACCGCAGACAGCGTGAAGGCGGAAATCGTGCGCCGACTTGATGCAGCTGCCGTCGATCCCGAACTTCGGCCGGATCGTGCAGCGATCGGTTACGACATCACCTGGTCGGAGCGGCCGAGCCATGTGTTCCTGACGCGCAACAACGCACTGATCGCTTCGCTCTCCGGCGCAATCGAGACCGTCACCGGCAAGGTGCCGAAGCTCTCGACCACCGGCGGCACGTCCGATGCGCGCTTCATCAAGGATTATTGCCCGGTCGTAGAATTCGGCCTGGTTGGCCAGACCATGCACATGGTCGACGAACGGGTTGCGGTCTCGGATCTCGAAACGCTCACCGTGATCTACCAGACCTTCATCGAACAGTGGTTCGCCCATGCCGACGCTTAAGGAGGTCGAGTTCTATCTCCGGGGCCTGTGGCTGCTGTTCAAGCAGGATCCGGCAGGCTTTTCCTATCTCGATCTGACCGACCGCGGGGCTTTGCGCTCCTTCTGGTCGATCCTCTGGGCGCTGCCGGCGATCCTCGTCTCGTTTGCCTGGTGGAGGCTCCTCTATCTCCAGGGCCTGCCTGACGGCACGGCGACGGGTGCCCTCTTCTTCTTCCGCCTTGCGCTTGTCGAGGCGTCGAACTGGGTGTTTCCGCTCGTGCTGCTCGGCATTCTCTGCTGGCTGATCGGGGTAGGGGAGAAATTTGCAGCCATGGTGGTCGTCACCAATTGGCTCGCCCTGCCCGTCTCCTATTCCTATGGCCTGCTCGTGCTGCTCATGATGTTCGTGCCCGCACTGGCCGGTATCGTGGCCTTCCTCTGGCTGCTGCTGATGATCACCCTGATTGCCGCGCTCTTTCGCATCGTTCGGATGATAGTCGGCGACCAGTTGCTGATGGTCTCGACCATCGTGATGGTGCTGCTTGTGCCGTCGATGATCATTGCCGAGGTTCTGGAGCAATACCTCGGCGTCTACCCGGGCTGAGGCTCTCAGCCGCTGAACGGCTCGTCACCGGGATAATCCACGGCCATGAAATAGAGGCCTTCCGGCGGTGCCACGGGACCGCAGGCGGCACGGTCGCGGGCTTCGAGTGCAGCGCGCACATCCGACGGCGTCATCTTGCCCTCGCCTGCGAGCTTCAGCGTACCGGCGAATGAGCGGATCTGGTTGTGCAGGAAGCTCTGCGCCGTTGCGCGAATTTCGATGAGCCCATCGCGGCGGGTCACATCCAACCGATCGAGCGTGCGCACCGGGCTTGCCGCCTGGCAATGGGCGGAGCGAAAGGTGGTGAAGTCGTGATGGCCGACCAGCTGCTGAGCGGCCGCGTGCATCGCCTCATGGTCCAGCGGCTTCGGCACCCACCAGGCGCGCTTGTCCTCCAGCGCCAGACGGGCCGGGCGGGTGATGATGCGGTAGAGATAGTGGCGGCGAAGCGCCGAGAAGCGGGCGTCGAACTCATCCGACACGGCGCGCACGTCAAGCACGGCGACCTGTTCGGACGCCATGGCCAGATGCGCGTTCAGCGCGTTGCGCAGCTTGTGCGGCTCCCAGGCACGGGAGAGATCGGCATGGATGACCTGGCCCATGGCGTGCACGCCGGAATCGGTGCGACCGGCGCCCCGGATGACGACGGTCTCGCTGGTGAGCGACAGGATCGCCTGTTCGAGGGCAGCCTGAATGGAGTGGCCGTTTTCCTGGCGCTGCCAGCCGACATAGGCCGAGCCATCATATTCGACGGTCATCCGGAAGCGCGGCATCAGGCGATCACCGTGCCCTTGGGAAGCGGCGTACCACGAAGGAAATCTTCGGCGTTCATGGCCTTGCCGCCGGCCTTCTGGAGACGGACCAGGCTGACGGCGCCTGTGCCACAGGCAATCGTCAGGCGATCGTCGAGAGCCGTGCCGGGAGCGGCCAGCGCTCCCTCCGCTTCAGCCAAGTGTGAGGCGAGGAGTTTCACCCGCTCCGGCTTGCCGTTGACCTCGATCTCCGTCCAGGCACCGGGGAAGGGCGAGAGGCCGCGGATGTGATTGTGGACCTCGGTGGCCGGGCACGAGAAATCGACCCGGGTCTCCGCCTTGTCGATTTTCGCGGCGTAGAGCACGCCCTCTTCAGGCTGTACGACGGTCTGCAGCGTGCCGGCTTCGAGCTTCGCCATCGCTTCCACCATGGCTTCGGCGCCGACGATGCTCAGAGCATCGTGTAGTTCGCCGGCGGTCATGTCGGGGCTGATCGTGACCTTGCGGGTGAGCGCGACGGGGCCGGTGTCGAGGCCCTTGTCCATCTTCATCACCATCATGCCGGTTTCGGCATCGCCGGCCATGATGGCGCGCTGAATCGGGGCTGCACCACGCCAGCGCGGCAGGAGCGAGGCATGGCCGTTATAGGCGCCCAGTCGCGTGCCGTTCAGGATCGCCTCGGGCAGCAGCAGGCCATAGGCAACGACGACGGCAACGTCGGCGTTCAGCGCGCCGAAGGCATCTCGATCGGCCTGATCGCGGAAATTCAGAGGGTGGCGAACCTCGATCCCGAGTTCTTCGGCCGTCTGGTGAACGGGCGACTTCTGCAGGTCGAGGCCACGACGGCCGCCGGGGCGCGGCGGCTGCGAATAGGCGGCGACGATTTCGTGGCCCGCCGCATGCAGCGCTTTCAGGGTGGCGACGGAAAAGTCCGGCGTGCCCATGAAGATGATGCGAAGTGCCATCTAATCTGCCTCAACGCGCGAATGGATAGACGCCGGGATCAGATCTTCTGACGGGCGGCCTTGGTAAACCTCTTGATCACCATCTCGCGCTTCAGGCGAGAAATGTGGTCGATGAAGAGCACACCGTTCAAATGGTCGATCTCGTGCTGAAGGCAAGTGGCGAGCAGGCCGTCGGCCTCCGTCAGCTGCTCCTTGCCGTCGCGGCCGAGCGACTTCACCGTGATCGCCGCCGGGCGTTCCACCTCGGCGTAGTAGTCCGGGATCGAGAGGCAACCTTCCTCATAAACCGAGCGCTCGTCGGAGGATTTGAGGATCTCCGGATTGATGAAGACCAGCGGTGCCGGCTCTTCGCCTTCCTTGGCGAGGTCGATGACGAGAAGGCGGCGCGGCACGCCCACCTGGATCGCGGCAAGCCCGATGCCGGGCGCCTCGTACATGGTCTCGAGCATGTCGTCGATGAACTGCTCGAGTTCGGCATCGACGCGCTCGACAGGCGCGGATACCTGACGCAGCAGGGGATCGGGCAGGATGATGAGAGGCTTGATGGTCATGGCCTCCCTTAGCGCAAGTTCCCTTGGGAGGAAACGGAAAAAGTGCGTGGCTTCTCACCTGCGCCGCCGGTCAGGCGACGCGGCGCTCCATGGCTCTGCCGGGCACATAGTCCTGCCGATCGCTGCGCGTGCGGATCTGCGAGAGCTGTTCGACAAGGGCCGCGACTTCGCTGCGCAGGCGGTGTGTCTCGTCCGAGGTCCGCTCGACCATATCGCTGTTTTCGTGGGTCAGGACATCCATGTTGCGGGTCGCCTGGTTGACCTCGTTGAGGCCGATCGCCTGATCCTTGGCGGCGGCGGCGATATCGGAGACGAAGGTGTCGATCGCATCGATGCGGGTGATGATGTCGTTCAGCGCCTCGCCGGTGCTGGTGACGAGGCCGACGCCTTCCTTCACCTGATCGGAGCTCTGAGAGATGAGCTGCTTGATCTCCTTGGCGGCATCGGCTGAGCGCTGGGCGAGCTGGCGAACTTCCTGAGCGACCACCGCGAAGCCCTTGCCTGCATCGCCGGCGCGGGCGGCCTCGACACCGGCATTGAGGGCCAGAAGGTTGGTCTGGAAGGCGATCTCATCGATGACGCCGATGATCTTGGAGATCTCGGTCGAGGACTTCTCGATCGCATCCATGGCGGAAACGGCCTTGGAGACGACCGTGCCGGAGGTCTTGGCCTGGCACTGCGTGTCGCGCACTTCCTGAGAGGCACGCTCCGCATTGGCCGCCGTCTGGCTGACGCTGACGGAGAGCTGCTGCAGGGCCGTCGAGCTTTCCTGCACACCGCTTGCCTGGCGGGTGGTGCGGCTCGCGAGTTCGCCGGAGGCGTGGGCAATTGCATCGGTGCCGGTCAGGATGCCTTCCGAGGCGCGGCGAATGGCGGCGAAGGAGACATTCAGGCGATCGACGGTCTCATTGTAGTGGCCGGCCATTTCCTTGAAATTGTCAGGCAGGTCCGTCGTCATGCGGGCTTCGAAATCGCCCTGGGCGAGCGCCTCCAGACCCCGGCGCAGATGCTCCATAGCAATCGCCTGATCGGCAGCGAAGCGGGCGCGCTCATCTTCCAGCGCCTGCCGCTTGCTTTCCAGTTCGTCGAGGTAGACCGAGATCGAATAGTCCATGTCGAGCATGGCAGCTTTCACCACGGCACGAAGCTTCTCGCCGAGCGAGACCGCATGCTGCTTGCCGAAGGGGAAAGGCCAATGCTTGACGAGCACGCCGGCCAGGAGTTCGCCGACCAGCATCGAATAGCCGCCGATATACCAGCGCGGCTCAAGCCCGATGCGGGCATGGGCCTTGCCGACGGCCGTCACCCCGCGAACGTAGGTCTCGTCGAAATTGCCGCTCGCGACCTTATCCCAATGACCGATCTGCGCGTTCTTCGCCCCGTTCATATGCGCGCCGTCGCGGAAGTGCGAGGCGATCCTCCCGGTCTTGGAAACCTTGCCGTAGAACTTGTCGAGCGCACCGCCCAGGACGTCCTTGATCGACGGTCGCAGCTCGGCAAGCGTCGTGCGGGTTTTCTGATCGATTTCGAGAAACTCGAGGCGTTCGGAAAGGTCGTTCTGGGCTTTGTTGGTCATGATGCGATGCGCACTCTCAGGATGACGATTGTCATTCAGAACTGTCACGGTTTGCTGAACAGTTTCTAAACGCACGGCGACAAATCAGGCCGCCGTGCAGGGTCGTGGTTGGTGGATCAGCTTGCCATCCGATAGCCGGCGCGTGCTGCGTGATGCGTCGCCGACCCGGTGGTCTTGAAGCCCTGGAGAGCCTGGACGAGGCGACCTGCCTCCTCCCGCAGCGTTGCCGTCTGGGCCGAGCTTTCCTCGACCATGGCGGCATTGCGCTGGGTGATCTGATCCATCGAGGCGACAGAGGTGTTTACCTCGCGAAGCCCGCCGGACTGGTCGGCGGCAGCGAGGGCGATCTTGCCGACGATCTCGTTGATCTCGCCGATGCGCACGATGATCTTGCCGAGCGCGTCGCCGGCGTTGTTGACGAGGCCGACGCCCGCTTCGACCTGGCTGGAGCTTTGGGAAATCAGGTTCTTGATCTCGCGGGCGGCATTGGCGCAGCGCTGGGCCAGTTCGCGCACTTCCTGCGCCACAACCGCAAACCCGCGTCCGGCCTCGCCTGCACGGGCCGCCTCGACGCCGGCATTCAGGGCCAGAAGATTGGTCTGGAAGGCGATCTCGTCGATCACGCCGATGATCTTGGAGATCTCGTCAGAGGATTTCTCGATCGCGCCCATGGCATCTACGGCACGGGAGACGACCTCTTCCGAGACGCGTGCTTCGGTGAGCGCCACGCCCACGACATCGGAGGCCTCCTTGGCACCGTCGGCGGTCAGGGTGACGTTTTGCGTGAGTTCATGCAGGGCGGCCGTGCTTTCCTCCAGCCCGGCGGCCTGCTGCTCGGTGCGCTGGGCGAGATCGTCGGTGGCATCCGAGATGGCGGCTGTGGACTTGAAGATTTCATCGGCGGACTGGCGCACGGTCACGATGGTCGAGCGCAGGGCTTCGACCGAGGCGTTATAGTCGTTGGCCATCTGGACGAAGTTGGCCGGCAGATCGTTCGGCAGCCGGGCATCCAGGTCGCCTGCGGAGAGCTTGGCAAGCACGCCGCGCAGGGCGGCCAGCGCGGTTGCCTGCTCGGCCTCGGCCTTCAGCCGCGCATCCTCCGCCGCCTGTCGCTGTTCGGCGAGGATCGCGAGATAGACCGAGATCGAATAATCCATGTCGAGAAGGGCTGCCTTGACGATTACCGAGATCTCTTCGGCGAGGGCCTCCGACTTCTGCCGACCGAAGCGGCTTGGCCAGCGCTCGCGGGCGACGGCATGGACGAGTTGCTCGAGCACGAGCGCGTAGCCACCGATATACCAGCGCGGCTCGAGCCCGATGCGGGCATGGGCCTTGCCGACCTTGGTGACGCCTTCGACGTAGCTATGCGTGTATTCCGCCGTGCCGACGATGCCCCAATGTTCCTCCTGACGCTTCTTGGCGCCCTTCATGTGGTCGTCATTGCGGAAGAAAGCAGCAGTTTCCGGGACCTTGCGGACCTTGTCGTAGAAGATGTCGAGCGCGCCGCCGATATTCTTGCGGATCAGCGGTCCGAGCCGCTTCAGCGTTTCGCGTCCCTTGTCGTCGAGCCCCAGAAAGCGAAGGCGATTGTTCAGGTCGGAATTGTCGAGGTGGGACATGGGTAACGCGTCTTTCTACAACCACAGGAAATATCAGCAGGTGCTGATTTACATATCCAAGGGAGCGCTAAAATGGTAAATCTTTGGTTGCTCGCCAAAGGCAGCTTTTCGCCTCACCTTGGGGATTTCCGGCCACCCGGCTCGGCCACTTGCGTTTCGTCAAATCTGGCCTCAAAATTTTTTCACAATTGGCAAAGCGCAAACAACGGTCGAGCTCCTTGTTCACTCTTTGATCTGCATGGCATCGGCGAATCAGCTATGGTCGCCGCATGAACATTCAGGACATTCCGGCGGTGACCATCGGCTCAGTCACCCTTTCACCCCTCTTCCTCGTGGCGATTGCCGCGGTGATCCTGCTTCTCCCTGTCGTGGCGCTAATCGTCGTGTCACTGCGTGGGGCCGCAGCCAGGGCCAGGCTGATGGAGGAGACGGCGCGGCGCGACGAGGCGGCGGAGGCGCGGCTTGCGGAACTGCTGAAGGCGCAAGCCGAGATGCAGGGGCGGCTTGCCACCATGGCAGAGGTGTTCGGCAGCCGGCAGGCGGAACTCAATCAGTCGATCAGCCAGAGGCTCGACGGGATGACGCACCGACTGGGCACCACGATTACGGAACAGACGAAGTCGACGCATGACAACCTGCGAACCTTGCAGGAGCGGCTTGCGGTCATCGATGCCGCGCAGAACAACATCCAGTCGCTGGCCAAGGATGTGGTGGGCTTGCAGGCCATCCTGTCCAACAAGCAGACCCGCGGCGCCTTCGGGCAATCACGCATGGAGACCATCGTCGCCGATGGCCTGCCGATGGGCGCCTATGCGTTTCAAACGACACTCTCCAACGGCTCGCGGCCCGACTGCACCATCCGCATGCCGAACAATTCACCGCCGCTGGTGGTCGATGCCAAGTTCCCGCTCGAGGCCTGGAACAGCATTCGCGACACCGAAAACCCGGAACAGAAGAAGGCAGCCTCACAGCAGTTCCGGCGGGACATGGAGGTGCATATCCGAGATATCTCGGAGAAGTACCTGATCCCGGGCGAGACACAGGACATGGCGTTCCTCTTCGTGCCTTCGGAATCGATCTTCGCAGAAATTCACGAGAATTTCGAAGGCATCGTCCAGAAGGCGCATCGGCAGAAGGTGGTGATCGTCTCGCCTTCGCTGCTGATGCTGTCGATCCAGGTGATCCAGGCCGTGCTGAAGGATCAGCGCATGCGCGAACAGGCGCATCTCATCCAGGGCGAGGTCATTCGCCTGATGGAAGACCTCGGCCGCCTGGACGACCGGACCCGGAAGCTGCAGAGCCACTTCCTCGCCGCCCAGAAGGACGTGGAGATGATCATCACCTCCTCGGACAAGCTGGCGAAACGGGGTGCCAAGATCGAGGCGATGGAATTCGAGGCTCCGGGCGGTGGTGATGCCGACGATGTGCAGCCCCGCAGCGTCGAGAGCCGCACGGGCCTGCTCAAGCTGAGGGTTGTTGACGAGGACTGAGACCCGGTCCAAAAGAGCGCGACAGCCTAGAGCATTCAGGGAGGCACCGCGCTCATGATCACCGTCTTCGGCTCCATCAACATGGACCTCGTCGCGACCACGCCACGTCTGCCGAAGCCGGGCGAGACGGTCCCCGGCACCGGATTTGCGACGGCCGCGGGCGGCAAGGGTGCCAATCAGGCGCTCGCGGCTCGGCGTGCAGGGGCTGATGTGCGCATGGTGGGTGCGGTTGGCCAAGACGAGTTTGCAGGCCCGGCACTGGATCTTCTCGACAAAGCGGGCACGGATCTCGCCGCGGTCGCACGCGTCGATGGCCCCACGGGCACGGCCCTCATTCTGGTGGGTGGCGACGGCGAGAACATGATCGCCGTGGTGCCTGCCGCCAATGGCACGGTCAGCGCGGAGCAGGCCGAAAAGGCTGTCGGAGACATGAAGAGTGGCGACATCCTGATGCTGCAGCACGAAGTGCCGGCAACCTCCGTCAAGGCAGCGCTCAACGCCGCCAAGGCCAAGGGCGTTCGCACCGTGCTCAACATCGCACCTCTCATTGCAGAGACGACGGAGCTCGCAGCCTTGGCCGACATCGTGATCGCCAATGAGACGGAATTCGAGCGGCTTGTCGGTCGCGACAATCTGACGGCCAGCGAACGGGAGCAGATCCTGATCGAGATGCACGGAAAGACCGGGCAGATCTTGATCGTTACGCTCGGCGGCGACGGCGTGATCGCAGCCGAAGGCGGTGCGCTGCATCGGACCAAGGGGCTGAAGATTGAGCCCGTCGATACCGTGGGTGCCGGCGACACTTTCTGCGGCTATCTCGCCGCCAGCCTCGATGCCGGCCTCGGCTTCGATGAGGCGCTTCGTCGGGCGGCGGTTGCCGGTTCGCTCGCCTGCCTCAAGGCCGGCGCACAGCCATCGATCCCGGTGGCATCAGAGGTCGCCGCAGCCCTCTAAGACGCTATCAGAAGCCACAAGTCTGATTTATTCAACTTTAAACAATGGAACATAGCATCGGCAGCGATCGGGGTGCGTGGAAGCGCGCCCGGCCGCGCCATGAGGGTGTGGAACGAATGTCCCTGCGTCCTGAACCTCAATCTTCGAGGCTCCTATGTTCGCCTTTTTTGCCCGTTCGATCGCCGCCAAACTGCTGGCCGTCACCGGCCTTGCCATCGGTCTGGTTCTCATCCTTTCCAATCTGGTTCTCATTTTCCAAACCCGTGATCGCGTTCACGCGCTGACCATGGAACAGGCCAATGCAGAGGCCAAATCGATCGCCCGCGAAATCGCCGGCGACATCGGCGAGTTGGCGAGTGCGGCTCGCACGATGGCCGGCGTTATTGGCCGCGGCCATGAGGGGCAATCCTTCGACCGCCAAGGGATTACCAACATCCTCAAGGCCAACCTAGAGCAGAATCCGTTCGCCTTCGGAAGCTGGATGGCGGAAGAGCCAGGTGCGATCGACGGACGTAAGGATGAGGTCAAGGGGCAAGCCGATCTCGGCGCCAATGACGATGGGATCTACACCCCATACTGGTCCAAGGACCGCAACGGCGCAATCCAGTTTTCGACCTTCGGTGCCAAGTATGACGCAGAATGGTATGCGCTTGCAGCCAAGAGCGGCAAAGGCGCGATCACGGCTCCCTATCTGGCTGAAGGCACCGATGTGCCGACGACAATGAGCTCCATCGCCTATCCGGTCTTTTCCGGCGGCAAGATGATCGGCGTCAGCGGTGTCGACATCTCGCTTCTGTCTCTGTCGGACAAGCTCAAGGCTCTCAAGCCGTTTGAGACTGGCCGCGTGCTACTGGTGGCACAGGGCCAGCAATGGCTGGTGGCTCCCACGGACGAACTCTTGATGAAGCCGTATGAGGAAGCCGGGGCAGAGGCGTTGAAGACGGCGCTCTTGACCGGTAGCGGAAGCCTCGTGTCCAATCTGGCAGACGCTAATGGCGAAGGCTTTGACCGGTTGCTTTACCCCTTTGCCGTTCCGGGCGTTAACACGACCTGGGCTGTTATCATCGACATCCCGCATGCAGCGATCAACGCGCCGGTCGAGGCGCAGACGCTGATGATGATCGTCGGCGGCCTGATCGTGCTCGGTGCCGTCATGCTGGCGCTCTTCCTTGCGGTTCGTTCGATCGCTCAGCGCCCGTTGCATGGTCTCGTCGGCGACGTTGAGCGCATGACCAGGGGCGACTATGCCAGCGACGTCTCGAATCAGGACCGCCAGGATGAGATCGGCCTCGTTGCCAAGGCGCTCGATGGCTTCCGTCACAAGCTCGCCGAAAGCAACATGCTTGCCGCCGAAGCCGATGCACAGCGCAAGGCGGCCGAAGGCGAGCGTCGTCGCAACGAAGAGGAGCGCAACGCCTCCGCCTCGGTGCAGCAGCATGTCGTGACCGCTCTCGGCAGTGGTCTCGCACAGCTCTCGCAGGGTAACCTGACCTATCGCATCGCAGACGAGTTCCCGGGCGAATACGCCGCCCTGAAGCGCGACTTCAACGATGCGGTGGCAAGCCTCGAGCAGGCGATCGCCTCCGTCAACGGCAGCGTGGTGAACATCGCGGCCGGCACGAGCGAGATCTCGGAAAGCGCTGCCGACCTGTCCAAGCGCACCGAGCAGCAGGCGGCGAGCCTCGAAGAAACGGCTGCGGCGCTGAACGAATTGACCGAACAGGTCAATTCCAGCGCGGACAATGCCGGCACGGCTGCCAACACGGTTTCGGTCGCGGTCAAGGATGCCGAAAAGTCCGGCGAGGTCGTGCAGAAGGCGGTCGCCTCCATGCATGGCATCGAGCAGTCCTCGCAGGAGATCTCCCGCATCATCGGCGTCATCGATGAAATCGCCTTCCAGACGAACCTTCTGGCGCTGAACGCCGGCGTCGAAGCGGCTCGTGCGGGCGAAGCCGGCAAGGGCTTTGCAGTTGTCGCCCAGGAAGTGCGCGAGCTCGCTCAGCGCTCGGCCACGGCCGCGAAGGAGATCAAGGCGCTGATCAATGCCTCGGCCGCCCAGGTCAAGGACGGCGTCGAACTCGTCGGCGAGGCCGGGCAGACGCTCGAAAAGATCGCCCAGCAGGTCATGCAGATCAACGGTCTCATCCGCCAGATCTCCGCCTCGGCCAGCGAGCAGGCATCCGGCCTGAAGGAGGTCAATGCTGCCGTCAACCAGATGGACCAGGTGACCCAGCAGAACGCGGCCATGGTGGAAGAGACGACCGCAGCCAGCATGGCGCTACGCAATGAATCCGACACGCTGCGCGGGCTGGTGGCAAAGTTCCAGGTGACGGGTGCAGGCGCACCGGTTCAGGCTCTGCGCGCTACGGCGGAAACGATGCGAAGCCCTGCAGGCCCGGCGGCTCAGAGCCCAAGGGCTCCCGCCTACTCACCCGCACCGCGGAAGGTTGCGGCTGCCGGCGGCGCTGCGGCGAGCGCCGACAACTGGGAAGAGTTCTGAGCCGAAGGCTTGCCGTGAATGACAAAGGGGCGCTGCCTGGCGGCGCCCCTTTTCTTTTGGCATCAGAGACGCGCGAAACGCTCTGTCAGAAGATCGAAGAAACCGTCGGCGTCGACATTGCGCATGACCGTGGCATTGGTCGTGCGGCCGGAGACACGCCACCAATCGACGACCGTCATGCCGACGGTCAGTTCGGATTGCAGCTCGATCTCGACATTGCACAAGCGGCCGCTGAAGAGCTCGGGCTTCAGCAGGTAGGCAATGACGGTCGGGTCGTGCAGCGGACCGCCATCCGAACCGTATTTCTCTTCATCGAAGCGCTCGAAGAATTCCAGCCATTCGACCATGACCTTGGCCGGCTTGGTGCCGATTTCGGCGATGCGGGCGACGCGCGCCTTCGTCGTCATCAGCTGATGCGTCACATCGAGCGGCATCATGGTGATGCGGATGCCGGAGCCGAAGACGGCTGCGGCGGCATCCGGATCGACATAGATGTTGAATTCGGCAGCTGGGGTGATGTTGCCACCCTCGAAGAAGCCGCCACCCATCATGACGAGTTCCTTGACGCGGGGCGCGATGTCCGGGGCCTTCTGAAGCGCGAGGCCGATATTGGTCAGCGGTCCGAGCGTGCAGAGGGTTACGGTGCCGGTCGGCTCGTTGCGGATCGTGTCGATGATGAAGTCGACAGCATGCTGTTCCTGAACCTTCATCGTCGGCTCGGGGAGCACGGCGCCATCGAGGCCGGTCTTGCCGTGCACGTGTTCGGCAGTGACGAGCGGGCGCACCATGGGACGATCGGCCCCTTCGAACACCTTGCGGTCCGTTTCGCCGCAGAGCTCGCAAACGATGCGGGCGTTGCGGCTGGTCATCGTCAGCGGCACGTTACCGGCGACTGTGGTGATGCCGAGCAGTTCGAGTTCGTCGGGGCTGGCGAAGGCGAGCATGAGGGCTGCGGCATCGTCCTGACCAGGGTCGGTGTCGATGATGATCTTGCGGGGTTCTGTCATGGGTCGATCCTAAAGTCTAAAGGCGGAGGCTTGGAACGCGGGGTGCTATTTGTCAAGCAAGAGAGTGCTTGTCGGGGCCCTCCAGATTTCCCATATTCGGCTGGGGCGGAGGTCCAGGTCCGCCACACAGGAACAGGAAATGACGCGCAACAGACTGCCAACGGAAGCTTTCATCATCACCTTCGACACAGGCGACGGCAGCGCCTTTCGGCGGCCGAGAGGAAGCGACGGCTATCCGCCCTATGACATCGAGAGACTGCCGCCGCAGAAGGGCGCGGAGCGGCTTCGGGTGACGCTTGCTGTGGCCGGTTTTGCGGAGAACGAGCTCGACGTCAGCGTAGAAGCCAATCAGCTGGTGATTCGCGGCAAACAGGCCGAGCGCGACGAAGCGGACTACCTGTTTCGCGGCATTGCCTCCCGCCAGTTCCAGCGGGTGTTCGCGATCGAAGACGGCATGGAAATCACCGGGGCTTCGCTGCGAAACGGGCTTCTGGCGATCGAGATCATCCGGCATGATCCCGTGCATCTGGTAAGGAAAATTAACATCTCCACCGCAGAATGAAGGTTGCGGCAATGCTGTGCCGCCTCTCCCTCATTCGCGGAGGATCGGAATGTTACTGAAAGAAGCCTCATCCCGCCTGACGAAATCCGAACTGGCGCATCTCGGCGCTGGCGAAGTCGGCTATATCCGCAAGATGAAGTCGGACGAAGTGTCCCGCTGCTTCCCGGAAGCCCCGGAAATCGACCCGACATTGGATCTGTGGGCGCTGTTTGCCGCTGACGGCACGCCGATCCTGCTCACCGACAACCGATCCAGCACCTTCTTCAAGGCTGCGGAAGACGACCTGAAGACCGTTTCGCTGCACTGAGTGGTGCAGCGAGACATCGCAGCCTCCGGCGCTGCGAATCAGCGCTTGCGGAATGTGAGATAGGCCGATGAACGCCCTTCGCGGCGGGCCTTGTTCTCATAGCGCGTGCCCGGCCAGCCCTCGTAGGGCGTCAGCCAGTCGCTCGCATTGCGGGCCGTCCACTCGAACCCGCCATGATCGCGGCAATGCTGCAGCGTCCAGTTGACATAGGTGTCGATGTCGGAGGCGAAGCAGAAGATGCCTTCCGGCTTCAGCACCTTGTGAAAGCGCTCCAGGTTTACCTGTGAGACGAAACGCCGCTTCCAGTGCTTCTTCTTCGGCCAGGGATCGGCGTAGAGCAGATCGATCTGGTCGATCTGACCCTCCGGCAGCCAGTCCAGCAATTGGGTCGCGTCATCGTCATAGACGCGGATGTTCTTCAGCCCCTCGGCCTCGACCACCGCGAGCAGCTTCGCCATGGAATTGACGAAGGGCTCGACCCCGATGAAACCGGTCGTGGGGTTGGTGCGGGCGCGATGAACGAGATGCTCACCGCCACCGAAGCCGATCTCGAGGCGGAGCTTGTCGACGGGAACGGGGAACAGGGATTTCAGATCGGCCGGCACGGGCGCGGCGAGGTCGACCTTCAATTCCGGCAGGACGGTTTCCATCCGCTCGACCTGCTGGTCGCGCAACGGCTTACCCTTGCGCCGACCGAAGAATGCCTCGGTCGACCGTGTCCTGCGTTCCTGTTCCGTCATTCAGATCAAGCCTTGATCGCATCCTTGAGCGGCTTGACCAGGTCCAGCTTCTCCCAGGAGAAGGAACCATCACGGCCAGCCTTGCGGCCGAAATGGCCGTAGGCCGCCGTCTTAGCATAGATCGGCTTGTTCAGGTCAAGATGGCGGCGGATGCCGGACGGGGACAAGTCCATGACCTTGCGAATCGCGGCTTCGACTTCGTCCTCGGTCACCTTGCCGGTGCCATGCAGGTCGACATAGATCGACAGCGGCTGAGCGATGCCAATCGCGTAGGAAATCTGGATGGTGCACTTGTCGGCGAGACCGGCGGCAACGACGTTCTTGGCGAGATAACGCGCGGCATAGGCGGCCGAACGGTCGACCTTGGTGGTGTCCTTGCCGGAGAAGGCGCCGCCACCATGGGGGGCCGCACCGCCATAGGTGTCGACGATGATCTTGCGGCCGGTGAGGCCAGCATCACCATCCGGACCACCGATGACGAATTTGCCCGTGGGGTTGATGTACCAGGCGCAGTCGTCGGCGATCTTCAGGTCGCCAAGGGCTTCCTTGATATAGGGCTCGACAACCTGGCGAACCTTCTTCGAATCCCAGTTCTCGTCGAGATGCTGGGTGGACAGCACGATCGAGGTGGCCTCGGCCGGCTTGCCATCGACATAACGGACGGTGACCTGGCTCTTGGCATCGGGGCCGAGCTTGCCGACATCGCCCTCGCCCTTCTTGCGGGCGGTGGAGAGCGTCTGCAGGATCTTGTGCGAGTAATAGATCGGGGCCGGCATCAGGTCCGGCGTTTCCTTGCAGGCGTAGCCGAACATGATGCCCTGGTCGCCGGCGCCTTCGCTGTTGGAGCTGTCGGCAGCCTTGTCGACGCCCTGAGCGATGTGGGCGGACTGGGAGTGCAGAAGCACGTCGATCTTGGCGGTCTTCCAGTGGAAGCCGTCCTGCTCGTAGCCGATATCGCGGATCGCTTTGCGGGCGGCAGACTTGAACTTCGAGGGATTGATGACCTCGTTGCCGTTCTTGTCTGTCTTCATCAGGCTCGGCGGCAGGCGAACTTCGCCGGCGATGACGACGCGGTTCGTGGTGGCAAGGGTTTCGCAGGCGATGCGCACGGTCCAGGGATCGACGCCGGTCTTGGCCGCTTCCCGGTAAACGAGATCGACGATTTCGTCGGAGATGCGGTCACAGACCTTGTCCGGGTGACCTTCGGAAACGGATTCGCTGGTGAAGAGATAGTTTGCGCGCATCGGGATTCCCCTCAAAGTATGGATGGCGGCATCGTTACTCAGTTCGAGCGGCGATGACAAGGACACAACCACATAAATATATCTTTATGTGAGTAAACTTTTCCTTCCAAGGACACAAAAAAAGCGGCCCTGCGGCCGCTCTCTTTATCGGGGGATGATTGGGCTTATTCGCTGTCGGCTTCAGCGGCCAGAGCCTTGACCAGGTCGACGATCTTGCGACGAACCTTGGGGTCGGCGATCTTGACGAAAGCGCGGTTCAGCTGAAGGCCTTCAGACGAGGACAGGAAGTCTACGACATAGTTCGAGCTCGACGCTTCCGCCATGCCGGTGGAGTTCGCGGGCTGCTCGCCGGGTGCGTCTTCGAAGAAGAAGGAAACCGGAACCGTCAGAATGTTGGAGATGTTCTGCAGGCGGCTGGCGCCCACGCGGTTGGTGCCTTTTTCATACTTCTGAATCTGCTGGAAGGTGATCCCGAGGCTTTCACCAAGCTTCTCCTGGCTCATGCCAAGCATCGTGCGACGAAGGCGAATCCGGCTCCCGACGTGAATGTCAATTGGGTTCGGCTTCTTCTTGTTCTCGATCATTAATGTCGTCCTGACAAAGTTGTTGGCGTTGCGACCCTCACCCGATGCCCGCCCAACCATAACGAGACGTTGTGCTCGCCGTCGATGATCTTTCAGCATACTTGTAGATTACCGGTCTGAGCCACTATGCAATTTTAGGGGTTTTTGGTCAATTCGCCCGCCTAATAAAACCCAGACTAGAAATGGCCGCCATCAAGGTCATCATTCCCACCACCAACCAAAGGTTTAAGGCGTGGTTGTGGCTGTGCCGGACCGGGACAGATTTAACACTGAGAGTTGCATCCACCGCGCCGGCAGCGTCAAGGGACAGTCCCTGAACGATACGCCCATAGGGGTCGATGACGGCCGAAATCCCGCTGTTTGCCACGCGAATCAAGGGCACACCGGTTTCCACGGCCCGCAGCCGCGCCTGGAGGAAGTGCTGATAGGGACCGGGGCTCGCGCCGAACCAGGCGTCGTTGGTGACGTTCAAGATTGCACTTGTACCGGCGAGATCCGATGCAACCTCACCCGGAAAGATGGCCTCGTAGCAGATCAGGGGATAGAGCCCGATGCCGGAAGGAAGCGTAAGCGGCGTGCGGCTGGCAGCGGCCGTGAACCCGCCGGGAAGGCTGATCAGTTCCTCGATGCCGAACTGGCGCAGCAGATCCTCGAAGGGCACGTATTCTCCGAAGGGCGTCAAATGGACCTTGTCGCTTGCGCCAAGGATCTGTCCCTTGTCATCGATCATGTAGACCGAGTTGTAGTAGAGCGGCGGCAGACCGGCGCCGCGCTCCTCGGCCCGCACGGCCCCCGTCAACAGGATCTGCCCGTCCTGCAGCACATCGCCGATGCGCACGAGGGCGTCCGGGTTCTCCGTCAGGATGAAGGGTACGGAGGTTTCCGGCCAGACAATCACGTCAGGTCGCGGCTTGCCTTCCTCCGGTGGCGCGGCGGTCAGGGCCAGATGCTTTTCGAAGATGCCGATGCGATCGGTGTTTTCCAGCTTCTGTGACTGATCGATAGAGGGCTGGACGAGACGCACGACCATTGTCTTGTCCGTCTCGACCGGGGGCTCGACATAGAGGCGGAACGCGCCGTAGCCGAAATGCGCGACGAGGAGCGCACTGGCGAGAAGAAGCCCCGGCCATGCCCCTTTGCGGGTTCCAAGAAGAGCCGGAGAGGCGAAGACAAAGACGGCGAGCGGGGTGATGGCGAGGATGCCGAGGACGTGGCTCGACTGCATCATCAAAGGCACCGGCATTGCTGCATAACCGATGGCATTCCAGGGAAAGCCGGTCGCCACAAAGCTGCGGAGCCATTCGAGGAGACCGAAGGCGGCGGCAAGCGCTGCAATGCGCCCCATGCCGTCCGACCAGAGAAGGCGGGCCAGCATGGTGGCAAGACCATAGAAGATGGCAAGCACGGCGGGCAGGCCCAGGACGGCCAGAGGGAACGCCCAGGCGAATTCCTCGGCCTCCAGAAGCAGTGCATTGCCAAGCCACCAGAGGCCAGAGACGAAGTAGCCGAGGCCGAAGAGCCAGCCGATCCAGAAGGAGGACGACAGCCCCGCCCTCCCCGTCTCGGCATTGCCCGTCGCGCCGTCGAGCAGCCACACGAGCAGCGTGAACGACACGAACATCGCGGCAAAGGAATCAAAGGGCGGAAGGGCCAGCGCCCCGATCGCTCCTGCGAGAATGGCAAGACCAGCGCGCCTTACCCCCCACAGCAGCAGAATCCTCGCTGCCAAAGTCTGCATATCCACCCCTCGTGCTTGCGAATCAATCGCGGGCAGTCTTCCAAAAAACCGGAGGGATGTCGCGGTTTTCGGCGCGGGCGGTGCCAACCGCTACCGTCTACGCGCGGTCGGCATTCTCCAGAGGCGGCTGACCGGCCTCGGCGACCGGCTCAGCAAGAGGCTGGACGTCCGGCTCGGCGGCAGGCTCGGCCGGCTTCACTGAAGCCTTGGGCGCGCGGGGTTTTGCCGGAGCCTTGGCGCGCGCCTTGGTCGCGCCTTCCCCCTGCAGAGAGTTATCGGCTTTCGCGGCCTTGGCTGCCTTTGCGTCGATGTCACCATCGGCGCGGGTATCGACATCACCCTTCGTCGTTGACCGGCGACGAGCGCCTGCGCGCTTGCGGGCGACGCGAACGCGCTTGATGCGGCGCGGGTCGGCATCGAGAATGTGGAACTCGAAGCCCGGCAAGGCCTGCACCACTTCGCCCCGTGCCGGGATCCGGCCAAGCGCCGAGAAGATAAGGCCACCCAGGGTGTCGACGTCTTCCAGACGATCCTTGATGTCGAAGTCGGGGCCGATCGCTTCCGCGATCTCTTCCAGTTCGACGCGGGCATCGGCGACGATCACGTCGTCGGCGACCCGGCTGAACATGACCTCTTCGTCATCGTGTTCATCGTCGATGTCGCCGATGACCATTTCCACGATGTCCTCGTGGCTGACGAGACCATCGGTACCGCCGTATTCATCGATGACGAGAGCCATCTGCGTGCGGGCGGCCTGCATGCGGGTCATCAGGTCGGATGCTAGCATCGACGGCGGCACGAATAGGATGGAGCGGATGATGCCGGCTTCAGCCACCGTCTTGCTCAAGTCGATGCGCGCGAGATCGAAATCGATCTTCGGCTTGGCCGGTGCCTTTTCGACCTTCTCCACCTTCTCCGCGCCATTAGCGGGTGCCGCGGCCTTGGCCACGCGCCTGCGGCTGCGAGCCTGCTTGGTGACGTAAGAGAGGAGGTCGCGGATATGAACCATGCCGCGCGGGTCATCCAGCGTTTCGGCATAAACCGGCATGCGCGAGCGACCGGAGACATCGAAGATCGTCATCAACTCGCCGATGGTGACGCTCTGGTCGACCGCCTCGATGTCGACGCGCGGGACCATGATGTCCTCAACGCGGACTTCGCGGAACCGCAGGATGTTGTGCAGCATCGCCCGTTCTTCGGGCGTGAAGGCCTCGCCCAAGGTCGCATCGGCTTTCAGCGCGACGGTCAAGTCCTCGCGCAGGCTCGTGGAGGAAGAGGGCTTCAGGATACGGCCCAGGCGGGCCCAGAAAGACGGGGATTGTCGGGCCGAGCTTTCCGCTCGGGGGGGACTACTGCCCTCTTCGGAAGAGGAACCCTCGTTACTCTCTTTGGCCTCGGGGGCCGTTTTCGTCGCAAAATCGGTCATTGTTCCAAACTATCAGATCGGGTCCTGCCCCGCATAGGGGTCAGATAGGCCAAGTTCCGCCAGAATGCGAGTCTCCAGCGCTTCCATTTTCTCGGCGTCGTTCACTTCCATGTGGTCGTAGCCGAAAAGATGCAGGAATCCATGAACCATCAAATGGGTCAGATGATCCTCGAAAGTCTTGTCCAATTCGACGGCTTCGCGCTCGACCGTCTCGCGGGCGATGATGATGTCGCCGAGCATCGGCCCCGGCATCTTGCCGGGCGTCACCGGAAACGCGGGGAAGGACAGGACGTTGGTCGGCTTGTCCTTGTCGCGCCATTCCGCGTTGATCTCGCGGATCATCTCGTCATCGGCAAAGACGAGGGACACTTCCGTGCCCTGCTGCGGAAAGGGCTGGCCCTCGCGAGTCGCTAGATGGGTTTCCGCTGCGCCGAGCACGCGGGTGGCTAAAGCCTCCAGCGCCGTCTCGTCTTCCCAACCGTCGGCTTCGACGGCAATCTGTATGTCCAACTGGCTCATCGTTTGGTGGCGAAGCGGGCTTAGTGCTCGCTCTGCTCGCTCTCGTCCTGTACCTTGTACTTGGCGTCATAGGCCTGCACGATGCGGCCGACCAGCGGGTGGCGAACCACGTCCGTATCCTTGAAGCGGACGACGGAAATGCCTTCGACACCCTTCAGCACGTTCAGGGCCTCGACCAGACCGGAAGTGACGCCGCGCGGCAGGTCAACCTGGCTCGGGTCACCGGTGATGATCATGCGACCGTTTTCGCCAAGACGCGTCAGGAACATCTTCATCTGCATCGAGGTCGTGTTCTGCGCTTCGTCGAGAATGATCGCCGCATTGGCGAGCGTCCGCCCGCGCATGAAGGCGAGCGGGGCGATCTCGATGACGCCGGCGGTAATGGCGCGCTCGACCTTGTCGCCGGGGATCATGTCATAGAGCGCATCGTAGAGCGGGCGCAGATAGGGATCGACCTTGTCCTTCATGTCGCCCGGCAGGAAGCCGAGGCGCTCGCCGGCTTCGACCGCAGGGCGCGTCAGCACGATGCGATCGACGACGCCGCGCTCGAGAAGCTGTGCGGCATGGGCGACGGCAAGATAGGTCTTGCCGGTACCGGCAGGGCCGACGCCGAAAACCATTTCCGAACGCTCGAGCGCCCGCATATAGGCGTCCTGCGTCGGCGTGCGGGCCGCAATCGTCTTCTTTCGGGTGGAGATCTGCGCCATCGACAGCTTGGCCTTACGCTCCAGCGTCGGCAGCGACAGCTGGTCGTCTGCGGCAACCGCCATGCGGATGGCACCTTCGACGTCGGAGGCTTCCACCGAGCCGCCGCTCTGCAGGCGGGCATAGAGGAAGTCGAGCGCGCGTCGAGCCTGGTTGGTCGCCTGGAGTTCGCCGGTAATGGCCACCGAGTTGCCGCGGGCGCGGGCCTCGATCTGGAGGCGCTGCTCAAGCAATTTCAAATGCTGGTCGAACTGGCCGAATAGCTCGCTGGCAAGCCTGTTGTTCTCGAACGTCAAGATGAAGTGATTGGCGTCGGTCGCAGAGGTGCGGACATTGCGCGAGGGTGAAGAAACCACTTCTGTTGCGTTCAAGCGATCAGGCTCCTGCTGTGATCAGGTTCAGGCCCTCACTCTAACCCTCTGCCACCTCGGCAAACAAGCTGTTTGGGCCGGCTGCGGTGATTCGTACCTGTATAATGTCACCGATTTGCGATGACTTTGCATCAACATTCACCGACTGCAGCCAGGGCGAGCGTCCGATGAGCTGTCCCGGCATGCGGCCCGGCTTCTCCAGAAGCAGGTCGATGGTCTTGCCGATCATCGACTGCATGAAGGCCTGCTGCTGGTCCAGCAACAGCGCCTGGAGCCGTGCCAGGCGTTCGGTCTTTACATCCTCGGCCACGTGGTCGGGCAAATCGGCGCCAGGCGTGCCGGGACGTGTCGAATACTTAAACGAATAAGCCTGCGCGTAGTTCACTTCGCGCACGAGATTCATCGTGTCTTCGAAGTCCTGATCCGTCTCGCCGGGGAAGCCGACGATGAAGTCACCCGAAAGCGCAATATCGGGGCGGACGGAGCGGATGCGATCGATGAGAGCGACGTATTCCGATGCCTTGTGGCGGCGGTTCATCGCTTTCAGGATCCGGTCGGAACCTGACTGCACCGGTAGATGCAGATAGGGCATCAGCATGCGCAGATCCCGATGCGCCTCAATCAACCGGTCGTCCATGTCGCGCGGATGGCTGGTGGTGTAGCGCAGGCGCGCGAGACCGGGGATTTCGGCGAGCCTATAGAGCAGATCGCCGAGGCCAATCGCCCTGCCCTGCTCATCCTCACCATGCCAGGCGTTGACGTTCTGGCCGAGCAGCGTCAGTTCGCGCACGCCGCTGTCCACCAGCTTGCGGGCTTCGGTGAGGAGCTGCGAGAGCGGGCGGGAGACTTCTGACCCGCGCGTATAGGGCACCACGCAGAAGGTGCAGAACTTGTCGCAGCCTTCCTGAACGGTGAGAAAGGCCGTGACCGAGCGGGGCTTGCCGATGACCTTGGTCGGATCCGGCAGATGCTCGAACTTGTCCTCGAGCGCGTATTCCGTATCGACCACACGCTCGCCGGCGCGGGCCTTCTGCAGGGCCTGCGGCAGACGGTGATAGGTCTGCGGGCCGAGCACCACGTCGACAGCTGGCTCGCGGCGGGAAATCTCCTCGCCTTCGGCCTGGGCGACACAACCGGCGACGCCGATCATGAATTCCTTGCCTTCCGCCGCACGCGTCTTCTTGTGCTCGCGCAGACGGCCGAGCGCGGAATAGACCTTTTCGGCCGCCTTTTCGCGGATGTGGCAGGTGTTGAGCAGGACAAGATCAGCCTCTTCCATGACCTCGGTCGGCGCATAACCATCGGCCGCCAGGGCATCGGCCATGCGGCCGCTGTCATAGACGTTCATCTGGCAGCCATAGGTCTTGATGAAGACCTTGCGCGTGTTGGCGCCCGGCGCCGGGGTCTCGGGAAGGCTTGCGGTTTCCTGGGTCATGGCGCGCTATTTAGTGGTTTTCGGCCCACGATTAAACCGAAAAATGAGCGCAGCATATCAGCGCCTGTAGCGACCTCTGAGATGGGCGAGCAGCATCGCGCGCAACTGCTCTTCGATGCGCAGCGCGAGCGTCTTGCGGCTGTCGCCTTTGCGAAACTCGACCGTCTCGCCGAAGGTCACGTCGACATCCAGCGCGCCGGCCCGCAGGACACCGATCAGATGCTCCATCAGCCCCGTATCTCCCGGCCAGCCGGCGATCGGGCGGTGGTAGCGGCCCATGGGCATGCCCTGGACGCGGGTGTAGGCAATGGCCGTCGGCTGGACATTGACGATGCCGTTCTCGTCGTCTTTCGGCAGGGCTGCTGCCGCAGCGCCAAAGAGCGACGACTTGATGCCGAGGATCCGGTTGCCGTCCGACGTCGTGCCTTCGGGGAAGAGCACGACGATTTCGCCGTCGGCCATGCGGGCGGCAATCTCGTTGACCTGGTCCCCCGTGCGGCGCTTTTCCTCGCGTACGACGAAAATCGTCTTCTGCAATTTGGCGAGGAAACCGAAGACCGGCCAGGAGGCGACCTCGGTCTTGGCGATGAAGGCAACATCGGCGATCGAGCCGAGGACGAGGATATCCTTCCAGGAGGCATGGTTGGCGGCGATCATCAGCGGCCGGCGTGTCTCGAGCCTGCCATGCACATGCACGCGAATGCCGAGGAACCAGAGCGCCATGCGGTGCCAGTAGCGCGGCAGCCGGCGCCGGAGCGGCCAATCGAAGCGCAGTGCCAGCAACTGGACCGGGATCATCAGGCCCGAGATGACCAGCAGCACGACGAGAAAAAGGCCGACCCTCAGCCAGTTGATCACGCGGGCCTCACTGGCATGGCGGGCATCGGCTTATTTCTCGTCCTTCGACAGGGGGATGCCGTAAAGTTCGAGCCGGTGGCCAACGAGGCGAAAGCCATGTTCGCGCGCAATGCGCTCCTGAAGCGCTTCGATTTCCGGCGAATGGAATTCGACGACGGTACCGGTCTTCAAGTCGATCAGGTGATCGTGGTGCTCTTCCGGAACGGTCTCGTAGCGCGAGCGGCCATCGCGGAAATCGTGGCGCTCGATGATGCCCGCGTCTTCGAAGAGTTTGACCGTCCGGTAAACCGTGGAAATCGAGATCTTCGCATCCACCTTCGATGAGCGACGGTAGAGCTCCTCGACATCGGGATGATCATCCGATTCTTCTAGAATGCGGGCAATAACGCGACGCTGCTCGGTCATGCGCATGCCCCGTTCGGCACACAGCGTTTCGAGCGATTTCAGGGCGTCATTCATAATGTCAGCATATCCGCAGATGGTCGGTTCGTCCAACCGCCGGGTTAGCGAAGATCGCGGCGCATGACAAGCGCGGAGGACCGGCGGCCGTTTTCATCGGTGTAATAGGCGGGGCGTTCACCGGCTTTCTCGAAGCCGAGCTTGCGATAGAGGCCGAGTGCGGCCTGATTGCCGTCATCGACTTCCAAAAACATGGATTCCCCGCCCCTGCCCTTCGCCTCGCGGAGCGCTGCCTGCATCAGTCGCCAGCCAAGGCCGAAGCGCGCGACCTTGTCGCTGACGGCAATCGTCAGGATCTCCGCCTCGCCAGCCACTTCGCGGGCGAGCACGAAACCGGCGAGTGGTGCCTTGAAGATCAGCGTATTGGTCTGCCAAGCAGCGAAACCGAAAGTGTTGGGCTGGAGAAGGAGGCTTAGGAACTCGCCGTCGCCCCAGGCGCGTGGGAAGCGCTGGCCATGCAGCTCCGACACCGCGCGGCAGTGCTCGGAGGTCATCGGGACGATCTCGAATTGGGGCTGGCGGTAGAACAGGCTGTCGCGCATGTCAGGCTCTCGATACGGCAAATCCGGTCTGCGGTTTCGCATCGGGTCCCCTGAGATAGAGCGGCTTCGGCTTGCCCTGAGCTTTCGCTAATGAAGCGATACGCGCGACGATCTCGATCGGGTAATGATCCGGCCCCGTTTCTGCCTGGCGGTCCGAAACCAGGGCCGAGGCAGAGCCGACAAGAACGGTGCCGGGAACGGCTGCACGGGCCAGATAATCATCGAGTTCGAGCAGAAGCGGCTCGCCCTGTGGTACGCCGCCCTCAAAGCCCTGCGCATAGACTTCGTCGCGATGGGCGTTGATGGCGGCGAGGATCAGCCCCTGCTTTTCCGGACTTGTCTGGCTCAAGACTTCAAGCGTCGAGACGCCGACGCATTCCACATCCAGGGCCAGTGCCAGCCCCCGGGCGGCCGCGACGCCGACACGGATGCCGGTGAAGGAGCCGGGGCCAATGGTCACGCCGATACGCCCGACATCCGTCAGCGAGAGCTTTGCCTCGGCCAATGCCTCGTCGATCATCGCCATGAGCCGTTCGGCATGGCCACGACCAATGGTCTCGCTGACGCGACCGAGGATAGCGCCGGCATCAGAATCAAAAACGGCGGCTGCGCAGTCCACACCCGCCGTATCGATCGCAAGAACGATCATCTCGTCTCCCGTCCGGTCGGATCAGACCGCTTCGACTTCCTGCACTTCCGGAACGAAGTGGCGGAGCAGGTTCTGTACGCCATGCTTCAGGGTCGCCGTCGAGGAGGGGCAACCGGCGCAGGAGCCCTTCATGTTCAAGAAGACCTTGCCGTCCTTGAAACCCCGGAAGGTGATGTCGCCGCCGTCCTGGGCAACCGCCGGGCGGACGCGGGTTTCGAGGAGTTCCTTGATGGTTGCCACGATGGTTTCGTCGCCGGCATCGAAGAATTCATCGTCGCCTTCGGCTTCGACGGAGCCGGAAGCCGAGCCCATGACGGGCGCGCCGCTCATGAAATGCTCCATGATCGTGCCGAGGATCGCCGGCTTCAGATGCTGCCATTCGGGGCCGTCCTTGGAGACGGTGACGAAATCATAGCCGAAGAAGACGCCGGTGACGCCCGGGATCCCGAAGATGCGGGAGGCGAGCGGCGAGGCAGCAGCGCTTTCGGCGTCGCGGAATTCGGCCGTGCCGGTTTCCATGACCACCTTGCCGGGCAGGAATTTCAGGGTCGCCGGGTTCGGCGTGGCTTCGGTCTGGATGAACATTATGGCCTCCGGGCGGTGAGCGCACCGCTAAAGATTAGAATACTTCCAAAATAGACGTTGCGGACCGCATCTTCAAGACGTGAAAGCCGGGATGGCGAAATCAGCAGAGCGCGTCGATTTCCTCATTGGTCAGCGTGTCCGGCAGAACCGTGACCGGAATCGGGAAAGCGGCGCCACGACCGGCGATCATCGAGACGAGCGGACCCGGGCCTTCCTTGGTCGATCCGGCCGCGAGAACGAGGATCGCGATATCGCGGTCTTCCTCGATCAGGCCGTTGATCTCGGCGAAGGAGCTGCCTTCCCGGATGACGATCTCCGGCTCGATGCCGATCGTGTCCCGCACGGTCTGGGCGGCCTTGGCCATGATGGCTTCCGCCTCTTCACGGGCCTCGGCCCGCATGATCTCCTCGACACCCAGCCATTGCTGAAAGTCGCCGTCGGGGATCACGTAGGTCAGGACCAGTCCGCCATTGGAATTCTTGGCACGGCGGCCGGCATAATGCACCGCGCGAAAGCATTCCGGGGTATTGTCGATGACCGCCATGAACTTGCGGCGGTGACCTTCAAGACGTGACAGACGCGTTGAAACCATAGAATACCCCGCCGCCGGACGATGACATGTGGCGCGAGCGGGGCTCCGGTGGGACCCGCCCGCGACCGCGACCTTATCGCACGAAACCGATGATGTCGCGGACTTCGTTCATGGTCTTTTCGGCACGCGCCCGCGCCCGCTCGCCACCGTCGCGCAGCACCGCGTCGATGTGAGCCGGGTCTTCCATCAGACGGCGCATCTCGGCATTGATCGGGGCGAGCACGTCGACGGCAAGCTCGATGAGTGCCGGCTTGAAGACGGAAAATTGCTGGCCGCCGAATTCGGCGAGCACATCAGCCTTCGATTTGTCGGCGAGCGCCGCGAAGATGCCGACGAGGTTATCGGCTTCGGGACGGCCTTTGAGGCCTTCCGTTTCGCTCGGAAGCGCGTCGGGATCGGTCTTCGCCTTGCGGATCTTCTTGGAGATCGCGTCCTGGTCGTCCATCAGGTTGATGCGCGAGAGATCGGAGGGATCCGACTTCGACATCTTCTTGGTGCCGTCCTTCAGGCTCATGACGCGCGGCGCCGGGCCATCGATCAGCGGCTCGACCATCGGGAAATAGGCATGCACCGGCTCGTCGCCGACCTTGATGTCGATGCCGAGACCCGTCGGGCGGATCTTGTCGGCAAAGTCCATGTTGAACTTCATGGCGATGTCTCGGGCGAGTTCCAGGTGCTGCTTCTGGTCTTCGCCGACCGGCACATGGGTCGCGCGGTAGACGAGGATGTCGGCAGCCATCAGGCTCGGATAGGCGTAAAGGCCGAGCGAGGCCTGCTCGCGATCCTTGCCGGCCTTGTCCTTGAACTGCGTCATGCGGTTCATCCAGCCGATGCGGGCCACGCAGTTGAAGATCCAGGCAAGCTCCGCATGCTGCGGCACCTGAGACTGGTTGAAGACGATGTGCTTCTTCGGGTCGATGCCGGCGGCGAGAAAGGCCGCGGTGATCGAGCGGATCTGCGTCGCCATGTCCTCATGGACCAGCTGGGCCGTCAGCGCATGCAGGTCGACGACGCAGTAAATGCAGTCGTTGTTTTCCTGCAGCGCGACAAACTTTCTGATGGCGCCGAGATAATTGCCGAGATGGAGATTGCCGGTGGGCTGAACGCCGGAGAATACCAGCGGCTTGAACTCAGTCATTGTTGTCCTCAACAGGCTGGTGGAGGGCCCGATCTTCTGATCGCGTCGGACAGGGCTTATGCACGGCGCGCGGGGCGCAATCAAGCGCTCACTTCGGTGAAGGGCCTCAGCGACGTGCCGGCTCGATCAAGTCCCAGAGGTTGCCATAGAGATCCTCGAAGACCGCGACCGTGCCATAGGGCTCGTGTCGCGGCTCCTCCTGGAAGATGACGCCGGCTTCCGTGAAACGGCGGTGGTCACTGGCGAAGTCATCGGTCTTCAGGAAGAAGCCGACGCGGCCGCCGGTCTGGTTGCCGATAGCCGCGCGCTGGGTGTCGTCCGATGCCTCCGCGAGCAGGAGCGAAGCGCCCTCGCCTCCCTTCGGGCGAACCACGAGCCAGCGCTTTCCGTCCGGCATTGCCGTGTCTTCCACGCAGTCGAAGCCAAGGGCGTCGCAGTAGAAGGTCTTCGCACGATCATAGCTGTCGACGACGAGGCTGACGAGAAAGAGGCTGTTTGCGCTCATGATGGGGCTTTCGGTTTGAGATGTGACGGAAAGGACGCCGACATCACGCATAGGCAAATTTCCTCCCGGATTCGAGGGGTTTAAGGAATGAATTGGCGCCCTTCAAACGAACTGATTCGCAAGCCAAAAATGCGTGCAAATCTCAAATCGAGCAAAGCGCACCAAATTTGACACATTTGCGGGAATAAAAAACCGCAGCAAGCGATCTGGATCGCTGAAAACAACAATCTCATTCCAGAAGGTCACTCATGCGCACATTGTTTCGCGTCGCGCTCGGCTGCGTTCTTTCACTCTGTCTCCTTTCCCCCGTCGAGGCCGTGGAGAAGAAGAAGCGCCATTTCTTCATGAAGCACGATACGGCCGTCGCCTACACGCTGCAGCGCGTCAGCGTCAAAGCCAACTGTTTTCCCGACGAGCTGAAGGCGATCCTTGCTCATATCGCCAAGAAGACCGGCAAGAAGCCGGTGGTGACCTCAGGCCACCGTCCGCGCTCGGGCAAGTCCCAGCACAGCCACTGTTTCGCCGCTGACATTCGCGTTCCCGGCGTGCAGGAAAAGAAGATCGTCGCGGCGGCGCGTACGGCCCCCGGCATCGGCGGGATCGGCCGCTACTGCAACGGTATCGTGCATGTCGATATCGGGCCGAAGCGCACCTGGACTTATTGCTGATCGGGATCAGCGGAGGCCGCGGCGGGTTCGTCAGCGGCCTTTTTCCTGCGCTTCAGACTGCGGCGGATCGTGCCGATATCCGCGCCGCCGATCAGGAAGGCGATTCCGAAATAGACGGGCATGGCCACGACAACCAGACCGCCCAGCGCCAGGACCTGATCGAAGAGCGGGCTTGATGGCTGCAGCCAGGCGGACCACCGATCGGACAGGTAGACGAGCAGGCCCGCCATGATTGCCGAGGCGATCATCAGCCGCAGCGTGCGCGTGACCAGCGACCACTCGAAGACGATATGGCCACGCCAGACCAGCACCGAGAACAACAGAATGGTGTTGGTCCAGCCGGCAGCGGCTTCAGCGATCGCGATGCCGCTTTCCTCGAAGATCGGGAAGAGCGTGATGGCAAGGCCGGTGTTCAGCGCCACCGAAACCATGGTGAAGCGCATCGGCGTCTTGGTGTCCTCGCGGGCGTAGTAGCCCGGCTGAAGCGCCTTGATCAGCACGAAGCCCGGGAGGCCGATGCCGTAAATGGCGAGGATCGAGGCGACAACCGCGGTATTCTGCTCGGAAAAGGCGCCGCGCTCGTAGAGCACCCGGATGATTTCGTCCGAGAGCACCCAGATTGCGGCAGCGGCCGGCAGGGTGAGAAACAGTACGAATTCGATCGAGCGGTTCTGGAGGTTGCCCGCCTCCTTCATGTGCCCGCCCTTCAGCGCGCGGGCGAGTTCTGGCAGCAGCACCACGGCGACCGCGACACCGACCACGCCGAGCGGCAGCTGATAGATGCGGTCGGCATATTGCAGGGCGGCGATCGCCCCTTCCTTGGTCGAGGCGATGGCCTGGCCGATCAGCTGGTTGATCTGGGTGATGCCGCCGGTGATGGCGGCCGGGACTGCGAGCACCAGCAGGCGCTTGACGTTCGGCGTGAAGCGCGGGCGCTTGAAGCCGATGCGGATGCCGGCATGGCGCACACCGAGATAAACGACGGCCATCTGCAAGAGGCCCGCGCCGAGCACCGACCAGGAGAGGGCCCAGGCCGTGACCGAGGGATCGGCGCCGGTCCAGAGCGCCCAGGCCAACGCGCCAATCATCAGGACATTGAGAAAGACCGGCGCGATCGCGGCGGCAAAGAAGTGGTGCAGCGAGTTCAGCATGCCGCTCAGCATGGCTGTCAGCGACATGCACATGAGATAGGGGAACATGACGATCGCGAGGCGCACCGTCAGGTTGAATTTCTCCTGATCGTCGGCAAAGCCCGGCGCAATGATCCACTGAACCAGCAGCGGCATCGAAAGCTGCATGCCGATGGTCAGGATCAAAAGAACAGAGAACAGGACGCCGAAGACTTCTTCGGAGAAGCGCTTGGCGCCGTCGATGCCATTCGCTTCGATCTCCTTGGCGAAGAGCGGCACGAAGGCGGCATTGAACGCGCCTTCGGCAAAAAGACGCCGGAAGAGATTGGGAAATCGGAAGGCGGCATAGAAGACGTCGGCGACCGGACCGGTCCCCAGTGCTGCGGCCATGAGGGTTTCGCGCGCGAAGCCGAAGATGCGGCTGCCGAGCGTCGCCCCACCGACGGTCATGAATTTCTTGACGAGGCTCATTCCTCAGGCCCGTGCCTTCTTGGGCACCGGCGCAGCGCGTGGCGGCGGCGCGATGATGCCGGACGGCATGTTGTCGCGAAGTTCATCCGGCTGGTCAACCATGACGGCCTTAAGCCTGTTGGCGATGTTGGCCTGGCGGTTTTCGTTGGTGACCTTCTGGCCGACCAGATCGGTGACATAGAAGGTATCGATGACCTTTTCACCGAAGGTGGTGATGCGGGCCGAATGGATGTCGAGCGAAAGATCCGAGAGAACGGCGGTGATTTCGGCAAGCAGACCGATGCGGTCGAGGCATTCAACCTCGATGACGGTGAACTTGTTGGACAGCGCATTGGAGATGCGCACATCCGGCTGGACCGGGAAGGTCTTGTTCTTCTTCTTGCCTTTGGAGCGCGTGGCGATGACTTCCGGCAGGCGCTTGCGGCCCGAGAGCACGTCTTCGATCATCTTGCCGATCGTGGCCGCACGGCGCATCTCGTCCTCGTCAATCGGGAATTCGCGGTTGATCAGGATGGTGTCGAGCGCGCGGCCGTCCGAGGTCGTGAAGATCTGCGCGTCGGCGATGTTGGCGCCGGCCGCGGCACAGGCGCCGGCGATGATCGACAAGAGGCGCGGGTGGTCCGGCGAGAGCACGGTGATCTCGGTGATCGCGTGGAACTGGTGGGTGCGCACCATGGTGGCGAGCGCCTGGCCCGACTTGTCCGCCTGGCGGATGAAATGGGCGTGGCGGACCTGGTCCTCCAGATCGACCGAGAGCAGGTAGGGCTCGTAGTGCAGCTTGGTATAGGTGCGCTGATCCTTCTGGCTCCAGCCGTCGAGCGCTTGGGTGAGCTGTTCGGCCGCGTGCTTGGCGCGCTCCTTCCGGGAAACCTGAGAGAAGCCGCCCGAGAGCAGAAGCTCGGTCTCGTAGTAGAGCGTGCGCAGAAGCTGGCCCTTCCAGCCATTCCAGACGCCGGGACCGACCGCGCGGATGTCGCAGACCGTCAGCACCAGAAGCATTTTCAGGCGATCGAGCGACTGCACCTTCTCGGCGAAGTCGGTGATGGTCTTGCGATCATGCAGGTCACGGGTCTGGGCAACCATCGACATCAGGAGATGCTGGTCGATCAGCCAGGCGACCATTTCGGTCTGCTTCGGGGTCAGTCCGAGACGCGGGCAGAGCTTGCGCGCCACCTTGGCGCCGGCCACCGAGTGATCCTCCTGGCGGCCCTTGGCGATGTCGTGCAGGAGCACGGCGACATAGAGCGTCTGACGGTCCTCGATCTCGGGCATGATCTTATTGGCGAGCGGATGGATCTCCTCCGCATTGCCCTTGTCGATCTCGGAGAGAACCTCGACCGTGCGGATGAGATGCTCGTCGACAGTGTAGTGATGATACATGTTGAACTGCATCATCGAGACGATCTTGCCGAATTCCGGCATGAAGCGGCCGAGCACGCCGGCCTCGTTCATGCGCCGCAGGATGAAGCCCGGATCCTTGCGCGAGGTCAGGATGGAGAGGAAGAGGCGGTTTGCCTCCTCGCTCTCGCGGAAATCGTTCTTGATCAGCGAGAGCGACCGCGTCACGGCCTTCAGGGCATCGGGATGGAATTCCAGCCCGTTCAGATCGGCCACATGAAAGAGCCGCATGATGGACATCGGATCTTTCTTGAAGATGCCGGGATCGGCAAGCGCGATGCGGCCGCGATCGTCGATGAATTCGCTGGCGCCCGGGATCTTGCGGGGACGGTTGGCGAAGCGGCCGATCATGCCGCCGATGCCGGGTGCCGCCTTGGCCTGCTGGTCTTCCAGCGCTGCTGCAAAGATGCGCGTGAGATCGCCGACGTCCTTCGCCACCAGGAAGTAATGCTTCATGAAGCGCTCGACCGCCGAGAGGCCCGGACGCGACTGATAATCGAGGTTCTTGGCAATTTCCGGCTGGATGTCGAAATAGAGCCGCTCTTCCGGCTTCCCGGTCAGATAGTGCATGTGGCAGCGGACCGCCCAGAGGAAGTCATCCGCCTTCTGGAACAGGCGCCATTCGTGGCGCGAGAGCACGCCGAGACGCACGAGCTCGTCGGTATCGCGGACGTGGTAATTGTATTTGGCAATCCAGAAGAGCGTTTGAAGATCGCGCAGGCCGCCCTTGCCCTCCTTGACGTTCGGCTCCACGAGATAGCGGCTGTCGCCCGCCTTGCGGTGGCGCTCGTCGCGCTCGGCGAGCTTGGCGGCGATGAATTCGGGTGCGGTGCCGGTCGTGACTTCCTGGTCGAAGCGCTGCTGCAGTTCGGTGACGAGGGCCTCTTCTCCGCAGATGTGGCGGGTCTCGAGGATCGCCGTGCGGATGGTCATGTCGGCCTTCGACAGCCTTATGCATTCCTCGACCGTACGGGTGGCATGGCCAACCTTGAAGCCGACATCCCAGAGGAGGTAGAGCACGAATTCCACCGCCTTGTGCATGGCGGGGCCAGCCTTGGGCGGCAGCAGGAAGAGCAGATCGATGTCGGAGCCGGGTGCCAGCGTGCCGCGGCCATAGCCGCCGACGGCGGCAACGGCGAGACCGTTCGCATCCTTCGGATAGACGTGGGTGCGGGCGAAATCGAAGATCACCGAAATCAGCTGATCCTGGATCCAGGAGATGCGGTTGGCGCAGTTCATGCCGCTGCCATCCTCGAATAGCTTCAAGCGCGCCTGTTCGCGGGCATCGGCCGACGCCTTCTTCAGGATCGGCAGAAGCTTCGAGCGGGTCTCCAGCATGTTGCCGCAACCGGCCTCGGCGATGGTCTTGCAGGACGCACGAAGCACGTCGATGTCGAGGAGATCGTCGAAGGCGAGGACTGCATTGGCCATGGGGGCGGCATCATCTCTTGGGAACCCGGGAATCGGCCGGGATTGGTGGCGCTATAGCGCTTTTCGGGCGCGATTGACAGGCACTCTACCGGTCAAGGCTTGCCAAGTTGTTTCTTGAGATCATAGAGCGCCTCGAGCGCCTGGCGAGGCGTGAGGTCGTCAAGATCGAGTGAGCGCAGCGCCTCTTCGACCTTCGACGGGCCGGATTTCTGGATCTCCTCACGCCGGACAGCGACCTGGAACAGCGGCAGATCGTCGATCAGCTGGGCGGCCGGGTTCTTGCGGTCGCTGTCTTCCAGACGGGTCAGAACATCTCGGGCGCGCGCGACGACGGCCGCCGGCAGACCGGCAAGCCGGGCGACCTGGATGCCATAGGAGCGGTCGGCAGCTCCCGGGCCAACCTCATGCAGGAAGATGACGTCGCCATCCCATTCCTTGACGCGCATCGTCACGTTCGACATGCGGGCAAGCTTTTCCGACAGCGCAGTGAGCTCATGGAAGTGGGTGGCGAAGAGCGAGCGGCAGCGGTTTGCCTCGTGCAGATGTTCGACGGCAGCCCAGGCGATGGAAAGGCCGTCGAAGGTCGCCGTGCCGCGGCCGATTTCGTCCAAAATGACCAGCGAGCGGTCGGTTGCCTGGTTGAGGATGGCCGCCGTTTCCACCATTTCGACCATGAAGGTGGAGCGGCCGCGCGCCAGATCGTCCGAGGCGCCGACACGGGAAAAGAGGCGATCGACCACGCCGATATGGGCGGCACCGGCGGGCACGAAGGAGCCCATCTGGGCGAGGATGGCGATCAACGCATTCTGGCGCAGGAAGGTCGACTTACCGCCCATGTTGGGACCGGTCAGCAGCCAGATGGCACCGGGGCCTTTGGTGTCATGCGGCGAGAGATCGCAATCGTTCGCAATGAAGGGGCTCGCGGCCTGGCGGCGCAGCGCTTGCTCGACCACCGGATGGCGGCCGGCGGTGATCTTGAACATCCTGCTATCGTCAACCAGCGGGCGGCAGTAGCCCTGCTCTTCGGAGAGGGCGGCAAGGCCGGCGGCGACATCGATCACAGCGAGCGCGCGAGCGGCGGCCTTGATCGGCTCGGCGGCGGCAATCACCTGCGCCACCATCCGGTCGAAGGCTGCCAGTTCGAGCGACAGCGCCTGACCGGCTGCGTTTGCAATCCGGCTTTCGAGGTCGGCGAGTTCTGTCGTCGTGAAGCGCATGGCGTTGGCCATGGTCTGGCGATGGATGAAGCGGGACTTCGCCTCGTCCGTGTCGGTCATCGGCCCTGCATTGCCGGCGGTCACCTCGATGAAATAGCCAAGCACGTTGTTGTGCTTGATCTTCAGCGACTTGATGCCGGTTTCCTCGGCATATTGCAGCTGCAGACCGGCGATGACCCGGCGGGACTGGTCGCGCAGGGCCCGGAGTTCGTCGAGCTCCGGAATTGCACCATCGCGCAGGAAGCCGCCGTCGCGCTTCAGAAGCGGCAGTTCGTCGGCCAGCATCGATGCGAGGCTCGGGCCCAAATCGGCGGGAAGGGCTGCGAGATCGGAAAGCGCCTCGGAGAGTTCCTTCGGGAGGCTCGAGGGATCCAGCAGGCGGCCGACTTCGGCTGAGGCGGCAAGGCCGCCGACGATGGAACCGAGATCACGCGGGCCGCCCCGATCGAGCGCCAGACGCGACAGCGCACGCGGCATGTCCGGCACGCGCTTCAGGGCATCGCGCAGGCGATCGACGAGCAGGCCGTCGGCAAGCAGGAAGGCGATGGAATCCTGACGCTCTGCAATGGCTTCGGGATCCGTCAGCGGCGACATCAGGCGCTCAGCCAGCAGACGCGCGCCGCCACCTGTCACGGTGCGGTCGATCGCTTTCAGGAGCGAGCCGTTGCGCTCGCCCGAGAGCGTCTTGACCAGTTCGAGATTGGCGCGGGTTGCCGGATCGATGAAGAGGGTCGAGGCGGCGTTCTGGCGCTCGGGCAGGCCGAGCGGCGGGCGCTCGGAAATCTGGGTCTTCTCGACATAGGCGACGGCTGCGGCGGCGGCGGCGATCTCGGCACGGGAGAAGGCGCCGAAACCGTCCAGCGTGGTCACGCCGAAGTAGCGGGCGATGCGACCTTCGGCACTGGCGCTGTCGAAGAGCACGGCAGGCTGAGGCACGACGACGCGACCGAGCACGTCGAAGGCGGGCTTCAGCTCCTCGTCGTGGAAGAGCGTATCCGGCACGATCAGTTCGCGCGGCTCGATGCGCAGGATATCGGCGAGCAGGCGCGTTTCCGTCGTTTCGGCGAGGCGGAAGATGCCGGTGGAAATGTCGATCCAGGCGAGCGCCAGCTGCGGGGCGGAGCCGCCGCGAATGCGGGCCAGCGCCATCAGATAGTTGGATTCGAAAGGCGAGAGCAGCTTTTCCTCGGTCAGCGTGCCGGGCGTCACGAGGCGCACGACGTCGCGCTTGACCACCGACTTTGAGCCGCGCTTCTTCGCCTCGGCCGGGTCTTCGACCTGTTCGCAGACGGCGACGCGGAAGCCGAGCGTGATCAGCTTCTGCAGGTAATCGTCGGCCGCGTGCACCGGCACGCCGCACATCGGAATGTCCTGGCCGAGATGCTGGCCACGGCGCGTCAGCGTGATGCCCAGCGCCCGCGAGGCATCGACCGCATCCTCGAAGAAGAGCTCGTAGAAATCGCCCATGCGATAGAAGAGCAGGCTGCCCGGGTTGGCGGCCTTGATCTCGATATACTGCTCCATCATCGGGGTCGCCGTCGCGCGGCTTTCCTCCGAGGTCAGCTCGGCGACATTCAGGACATCACTCGGGGTGGCTTGGTATAGCGTCACGGGCTCAATGTTTTCTTGAAAAGGAAGTCGTGCAACACTAACGACTTAAGGCGAGGAAAAACAACCAGGATGGGCCGGCGTTCGCCCGCTGCCCACAACAAGGTGAGGGGAAGCATGGCAAGCGAGAAGACGACCGGCCGGACGAAAGTCTCGGTCACGGAACAGGAAGCGCTGGACTTCCACTCCCAGGGGCGCCCCGGCAAGCTCGAGATCACTCCGACCAAGGCCATGGCCACGCAGCGCGATCTGTCGCTTGCCTATTCCCCCGGCGTTGCGGTTCCGGTCAAGGCGATCGCGGCCGATCCGGCCACGGCTTACGACTATACCACTCGCGGCAACATGGTGGCCGTCATCTCCAACGGCACCGCGATCCTGGGCCTGGGCAATCTCGGGGCATTGGCCTCCAAGCCGGTGATGGAAGGCAAGTCGGTTCTCTTCAAGCGGTTCGCGGACGTCGATTCGATCGACATCGAGGTCGATACCGAGAATGTCGACGAGTTCATCAACTGCGTGCGTTACCTCGGCCCCTCCTTCGGCGGCATCAATCTCGAAGACATCAAGGCGCCTGACTGCTTCATCATCGAGAGCCGGTTGCGCGAGCTGATGGACATCCCGGTCTTCCATGACGACCAGCACGGGACCGCGATCATCGCGGCGGCGGGTCTGATCAACGCGCTGGAATTGACCGGACGCGACTTCAAGACGACAAAACTCGTCTGCAACGGTGCGGGCGCTGCGGCGATCGCTTGCATCGAGCTGATCAAGGCCATGGGCTTCAACGGCGAGAACATCATTCTCTGCGACACCAAGGGCGTGATCTATCAAGGCCGTACCGAGGGGATGAACCAGTGGAAGAGCGCCCATGCCGTGAAGACCGACCGGCGCAGCCTGAGGGAGGCGATGGTCGGGGCGGACGTCGTGTTCGGCCTGTCGCAGAAAGGCGCCTTTGCCGCGGACATGATCGCTTCGATGGCGCCGAACCCGATCATCTTCGCGATGGCCAATCCGGACCCGGAGATTACGCCGGAGGAAGTGGCCGAAATCCGCTCGGATGCGATCATGGCGACCGGCCGCTCGGACTATCCGAACCAGGTGAACAATGTTCTCGGCTTCCCCTACATCTTTCGCGGCGCGCTCGATGTGCGCGCCAGCCAGATCAACGACGCGATGAAGATCGCGGCAGCGGAAGCGCTTGCCAATCTGGCGCGCGAAGACGTTCCAGATGACGTGGCGGCGGCTTATCAGGGCCAGCGCCCGCGCTTCGGACCGCAATACATCATCCCCGTGCCTTTCGATCCGCGCCTCATCTCGGCAATCCCCGTTGCGGTGGCGAAGGCTGCGATGGATAGCGGTGTGGCGCGCAAGGCAATCGAGGATCTCGGCTCCTATGCCCATGAACTCTCCGCCCGCCGCGACCCGATCGCAGCGGCCACGCAGCGGATCTACGAACATGTGCGCAGCCATCCGAAGCGCGTCGTCTTTGCCGAAGGCGAGGAAGAGCAGGTCATGCGCGCGGCGATTTCCTTCGCTAACCAGGGGCTCGGCACCGCCATCCTGCTCGGCCGCGACGAGCCGCTCAAGGCGACCGCCGAACGGGCGGGGATCGATCTCGACCGGCCGGGCATCGAAGTGGTCAATGCGCGCGTTTCGACCCGGGTGGAGGCCTATACCGAATATCTCTATGCCCGCCTGCAGCGGAAGGGTTACCTGCACCGCGATGCGCAGCGGCTGATCAACACGGATCGCAACCACTTCGCCGCCTGCATGGTGGCGCTCGGCGATGCCGATGCCATGGTAACGGGCACGACGCGCAACTATTCGACGGCGCTCGAAGACGTGCGCCGCTGCATCGACACGGCGCCGGGGCATCGCGTTATCGGCGTGTCGCTGGCGCTCGCCCGCGGGCGGACGATCGTGGTGGCGGACACCGCCGTGCACGACATGCCGACAGCGGACGAACTCGCCGACATCGCAGAAGAGGCTGCCGGCGTCGCGCATCGGCTCGGGCTTGAGCCGCGCGTCGCTCTGCTGGCCTATTCGACCTTCGGCCATCCGACCGGCGAGCGCTCCGAGCGCGTGCGTGAGGCTGTGAAGATCCTCGACCGGCGCGGGGTCTCCTTCGAATATGACGGTGAGATGGGAGCAGATGTGGCACTGAACAGCCATCGGATGGAGCAGTATCCGTTCTGCCGCCTGTCGGGGACGGCGAACGTCTTGGTCATGCCGGCGATCCATTCGGCGGCGATCTCGACCAGGATGCTGCAGGAACTGGGCGGGCTGACCGTCATGGGGCCGCTGCTCATCGGCCTCGAAAAGTCCGTGCAGATTGCGCAGATGGGCGCCAAGGACAGCGACATCGTCAACATGGCAGCGATTGCTGCATACAACGCGGCGGTTTAAGCGAAGACCGGAGCGGCTTTTGCGAGCCGCTCCATGTCGTCCTCGATCTCCCGCTTCAGCCAGCGCTTGAACTTTTCCACCTTCTCCGACCACCGCGCATTTTCTGCGGTCACGAAGTAGTGGCCGAAGCCGGTCCTTACCGCCGGACCGAAGGGCGCGACCAGCTGGCCATGCCGCAGCTGATGGGAGGCAATGGTCTGCCAGGCCAGCATCACCCCCTGCCCGGCAATCGCCGCATCAAGGCAGAGGGAGGCTTCGCTGAAGCTGTGGCGGGCCTTGATCTCGGCGCCAGCGAGCCCCACAGCCGCGAGCCACAGATCCCAGTCGAACATGGCCCGACCGTCGATGATCTTCGGCAGATCCAAAATGTCCGCTGGCTGCTTCAAGCGCTCCGCCATCGAAGGTGTGCAGACCGGCACCACGCGTTGATCGAGGATCAGCTCCGCCTTGAAGCCTGGCCAATGGCCGCGGCCGACACGGATCCGGAGGTCGACATCGGTGTGGCTGGCATCGGTCAGACGATCATTGGCATCGATCCGCAGGCCGATCTCGGGAAAGCGCTCGGAAAAGGCAGGGATGCGATGCACCAGCCAGCGGGCGGCGAAGACCGGGGCGACCGAGATGGTCAGCACGCTGTCATCGCTCCGCTTCGCAAGATCCACGGCGCTCGAGAGATGTCGGAAACCATCGGACAGGCGGGCCAGCAGGTCGACCGCCGTCTCGGCCGGCACCATGCCACGGCTTGTCCGTTCGAAGAGCAGCCGACCAAGCTGCTGCTCGGTCTTGATGACCTGCTGGCTGACGGCGCCGATCGAAACCCCGAGTTCATCAGCCGCCGCCTGCAGGGAGCCGAGGCGACCAACAGCTTCAACAGCGCGCAGGCCGTTTAGATGCACCTGACTGAGGTTCTTCATATAGAAAAGCTATATTCGATCGGGGCAAAACTCAATTGAATTTCGGTGCCGGGAGCCTGAACATGGCCTCACAAACAGCAGCAAGATCTTCCAACCGGAGCAGAGAAGGGTCGAGCCATGTTCAAGTTTCTCTGGAAACCGACTACACATTCGACGCCAGCGCCTCATGACTGGAGGCATGACCCCATGGGCCACCCGACCGTGCGAGACATGAGCCTTCGGGAGCTCGCGGACCTGCCGATGGTGGCAGAGGTCCCGAAGCCGGCAAGGACGGTCGAGAGACAGGCATGCGGTGGCAGGCAGAGTGTCGGCCGGATGCACGCAGCGGCATGCGCATTGCCACGATGATCGACAGAAACGGGGTCCAGCACCCTGCGAAAGCCTCTCGCCTGGCCGGCAAGCTTCTCTCCCCCGCGGGGGAAAGCATGTATCTTCAGCTGGCGCTGGCGAAGCGGCCGGCGTCCGCGCCGTAATAGTTCACGTAGCGGCCGGAGATGCTGGAGATCGGCAGGATGATCAACACGTCGGTCGTGTTGAACGCCTGGTCGACGACCGCGCCATTGCCGACCATGGCGCCGAGGCGAAGATAACCCTTGATCAGCGGCGGCATGGCAAAGAGAGCGCGGCGGGCATTGACGGCTTCCGACGGCATCAGGTCCATCTCGCGGTAGAGATGCGGCAGCGCATCCACGGCCCATTCGCCGCGCGCGACAGCATTGTGATGCAGGAAGGAAAGCGCAAGGGCGTGTTCTTCCGGCTGCGTGCCGGGGAAGGAACCGCAGCCGAACATGGCGTCGATGCGGTGCTGCAGGGCATAGGCCCAGCAACCCTGCCAGAGCAGTTCGACGGTGCGCTTGGTGCGGTATTGCGGCAGCACGCAGGAGCGGCCGAGCTCCATGAAGCGCTTGCCCGGGTGGCGGGCGACCAGAGAATCGACGCCGAATTCCGAACCTGAGTAGAAGCCGCCATGGGCGATCGCCACGTCGTGGCGCAGCAGGCGATAGGTGCCGACGATCTGATCTTCCGTGTCGCCTTCGATGGCGCGGTCGAGAACCAGCAAGTGATCGCAAAGGCCGTCCCAGCTGTCGACATCGCGGCCGCGGCGGGCGCAATCGGGATCGACCTGGGCCTTCATCTCCTCGACGAAGACGCGGTAACGCACTGCCTGCGCGGCGTCGATCTCGCGTTCGGTGCGGGCAAGGCGCGTCTCGAGGCTGCCAATGCGGCCCAGGAGATCACGGGAGGACGCAAGTCCCAGCGGCAAGGCTGCCGGGCTTTCCAGAAGAAGGTCTCGTTCGATCAGTTCCACGCTCATCGGATCTATCCAGCGTTGAAGTCACGGGCCTTTAAACACGACACTGCTACAGGAAAGTGACAAAACTTCGGAGGCTTATGACGCCTGTCAAGCCTCCGGCGGCTTCGGTTTGCGGTGCTGAATGATCTCGTCGATCACGATGCAGATCGCACCGATGGTGATGAAGCTGTCAGCCAGATTGAAGACCGCAAAGGACCAGGTGTCCGTGTAGAACAGGATGTAGTCGACGACGTAACCATAGGTCAGCCGATCGATGATGTTGCCGAGCGCGCCGGCGATGATCATCGAAAAGCCGAGATGGGCAAAATGCTGCTCCGGGCCGGTCTTGCGCCACAGCCACAGAACGAAGCCGACAATGACGAGACGCAGGCCGATGATGAACCAGCTGTCGAGATGGGACAGCATGGAAAAGGCGACACCGAGGTTGTGGGTGCGGTAGAGCGCCCAGAACGGCAGAACCGGGATCAGCTCATGCATCGGCAGAGTGACTTCCACCGCATATTTGATCGCCTGGTCGAGGATCAGGGCAATCGCGATGAAGGTGAGAACCGGGCCTGGCCGGTTGAAGGCTGCGAGCATGATCACTTGGCTCCATCGAGCGTGAGCAGGTGGCGACGAACCTCGAAGAGCATGACACCGGTGGCGACCGCAAGGTTGAGGCTATCGGCCATGCCGACCTGGGGGATGCGGGCGAGCTTGTCAGCCGCCTGAGCCAGCTCATCTGGCAGGCCCGACTGCTCATTGCCCATCATCAGGATGACCGGCTTCGACTTGTAGTCGATGGTGCGGTAGTCGACGGCGCCGGCGAGATGCGTGGCCACGAGGCGGGCATCGACCGACTTCTTCCACTTGAGGAAATCAGCGGGCGATGTCTTCACCAGGGGCAAAGCGAACATCGAGCCCATGGTGGCGCGCACCGTTTCCATCGAGAAGGGGTCGGTGCAGTCGCCGACGAGGATGACGCCCGAGGCGCCGGTGGCATCTGCCGTGCGGATGATGGTGCCGAGATTGCCGGGGTCGCGAACGCGGTCGAGCGCAATCCAGGTTTCCGAGCCCTTCGGCTGGATGTCCTTGAGCGGTGTCCAACGCTGTTCGAAGACGGCGGCCACCATCTGCGGATTTTCCCGCCGGGTGATCGAGGACATGACCTTTTCGCTGACTTCCAGCACCAGTCCGCCGGCGGCGACGGTGCGGGCGGCCACCTTCTCGACCAGCGGCTTGCCCTTGCCGGCCTTGGCATAGACGAGGGTGCGGATGGTCCAGCCGCGATCGAGCGCGTCGATGACGAGCTTCAGGCCTTCGGCGAGGAATGTCTTGCTCTCGTCGCGCGCCTTCTTCAGGGACAGCGCCTTGATGTCCTTGATGATCGGATTGGCGAGGCTGGTGACTTCCTTGACCTGGCCGACCCGGCGCGGTCCCTCGTGGCGAAAATCATCGGTCATTTCGGCACCCAGCGGCTGAAAAGAGAGGTGGAGAGGGCACGCCCCGGCGTCTTGCCGTCGAGACCAGCCTCACGGATCACGAGCTCGCCCGACTCGACCAGCCCGCCCTTGCCACGCATGGTTTCGCGCATCAGTTCGTGGATCGAATAGAAGCTCGCGCGGATCGAATAGGCGGTCAGCACCAGACCCACCGCCTTGGGTGCCAGGAGCTCGCGGCAGATGTCGAGCATCAGCGGCAAATGGTCGAAAAGCTGCCAGACTTCGCCATTCGGGCCGCGGCCGAATTTCGGCGGATCGGTCAAGATGATGTCGTAACGATTGCCGCGGCGCTCCTCGCGCAAGATGAACTTCATCGCGTCTTCGCAGATCCAGCGGATCGGCGCCTTGTCCAGGCGGCTCAAGGACTGGTTTTCGCGGGCCCAGCCAATGGCCTTCTTGGAGGCGTCGACATGGGTGACTTCGGCACCGGCAGCAGCGGCAACCAGCGAGGCAACGCCGGTATAGCCGAAGAGGTTCAAAACCTTCAGCGGCCGATCGGCAGCTTCGATCTTCTCCTTCATCCAGCTCCAGTGGGCGATCTGCTCCGGGAAGACACCGACATGACGGAAAGCCGTGAAACGGCCATGGAAATCGACGCCGAGGAGCGAAAGCGGCCAGGTCTCGCCGAGCGCCTCGCGGGGAAAACGCCAGCGGCCCATGCCATCTTCATCCGTGTCGCCGGTGAAGACGGCGTCTGCCTTGTCCCAGACATGGGTGGGCAGTGCCTTTGGCCAGAGGGCCTGAGCTTCGGGGCGGACGATGCGATAGGGACCGTATTGCTCGAGCTTCAGGCCCTCGCCGCTATCGATCAGGTGGAAATCGCCGGCCCCCGTGGATTCCAGGATCAGCGGCACGCGCTCGGCCGGGCGCTCGCCGGAGCGCACCGTCAAGGGCCGAGAGGGCTCGGCCGCGGTGTCAACGGCTTGCGGCTGCGGGCGGCTTTTGGGCGCATCGGCATCGCGGCGTGGCGGGCGGCTAGAACGGTCGTCCCTGCCCTTTGCAGACGCGGGCTTTGCCGAGCCCGGCCGGTCCGAGCCATTGCCTTTCGCCTTCGCTCCCGGGAATGGCTTGCCGGGGCGACGTTCCTTGTTCTTCACGTCTGATATCCGTGGGTCGGTGTTCGTCTCGGCCTGCCCTTAGCATTGCCGGCCCGGCGCGAAAAGGAAATTTGGCGCGAGCACGCGTGGCTTGCGCCGCCGGCGTGGTCAGCGCGCGCCGATCTGGGGAAGGGTCGAGCCGGCAATCTCTTCGGCGCGCGTCTTCTGACGATCCGCCTCGGCCTGCCACTGCTGGGCCATGCGCGACTGGTTGCGCGCCTTCTTGCGGTGCTTGCCCTGGGTGAACCAGGTGACGATCGCACCCAGCAGCACGCCGAGCATGACGGCAAGGATCAGCAGCACGAAGAGGGGTGCTGAAACCGAGAGCGCTTGGTCGGCCGGATTGAAGGGGTTCAGGGCGAGATTGACCGGCGCGCGGTTGGCAACTGCCAGAATGACGAGGAGCACACCGAGCGGAACGAATACCACGAGGCTCACCACTTTGCGCACCATCTCGACAACTCCCATTTCTGCCCGATCCCGCAACCGGGACCTCTCAGTGGTTCAAGGTAAGGACAGAGGCGGAATTTTCAACGCGAAAAGCGTCTTATTCGTCGTCCTCGTCGCCCATGCCGGGGTTGAGGCGCTCGCGCAATTCCTTGCCGGTCTTGAAGAAGGGCACCCACTTCTCTTCAACGAAGACGGTTTCGCCCGTGCGGGGATTTCGGCCGGAACGCGACGGGCGGTTCTTGACGGAGAAGGCGCCGAAGCCGCGCAGTTCCACACGGTTGCCCGCTGCGAGCGCATCGGTAATTTCGTCGAGTACCGCGTTCACAATGTTTTCGACATCGCGATGGTAGAGATGCGGATTGCGGGCCGCGACGATCTGCACCAATTCCGACTTTATCACGCGGACCCCCTGAAATTTCTCTTGTGACGTGAGCGGCGACAAAGTTGCCAAAGCAAAAAAGCTCAGTCAAGGAACAACTTAACCATAAATTGGTGGCTTTGCGAGCGATATGACGTGCATCACACGCTAAATCGTGATCGGCGTCGCCTCACTTTATCCACCCGGCCCGTCGACGCTCCCTCTGGCGCAGTTCTTGTAACCGGGCCGCCACAATCCATATTGGCAAGGACCGGTGGACATGCGAAACGACGAAAGTAGGCGCACAGGTTTCGGCCAAGCGCCATGAGAACGGGTTCCTGTTAATGCTGCAAACGACACATGACGGCCTGCCGACCGCCGACAGCGGATCCGGCGCTGAAGCCTATCGACGGGCCGTGAACCATTCACGCCGTGTGCGTCGCCTGCGCTTTCTGCTGCCGGTCGCTGCGCTCGGGATCACGCTTGCCTTCGTGGCCGTCTCCTTTGTCCGCGGCTTGATGCCCGAGGAGCTGCAGATTGAATCGGCCAAGATCGAAGACGGCAAGGTCGTGATGGAGAAGCCTGCAATCGCCGGGCGCAATTCCGACGGCGTGCGGTATTCGATGCGGGCCGAGCGCGCGCTGCAGGATATCAAGAACCCCAACATGATCACGCTCGAGACGATCGCTGCGGCGGTGCCCGTCAATGACAAGGTTGTCGCCAATGTCGTGGCGACCAGCGGCATCTTCGACCGCGGCGCCAATATCCTCGATCTCGACAAGCCCTTCACCCTGAACCTCAGCAGCGGCATCGATGCACAGTTCGGCTCCGCGCATCTCGATATCTCCGGCGGCACCATGAAGACGGACGATCCGGTGGCGATCCAGACCAAAGGCGCCTCGATTGTTGCGAACTCGCTCGAGATGAAGGATAAGGGGCGAACCATGATTTTTTCGGGCAGCGTCAAGTTGAATATCGAGCCGTCCGCCCTTCGCAGCAATCGGTCTATGGAAGCCGCCCAGCCATGATGAATCGCCCCTCTACCACGTCTGTTGTCGCTGGCTTCCTGTTCGTTTCGGCGAGCATCCTGGCATCGGCCGCTGCAGCCCAGACGACCAACAGCCAGATGGACGGCCTGAAGCTGTCGAACGACCAGCCCATCCAGATCGAAAGCGACGCGCTGGAAATCCGCGAGCAGGAGAAGAAGGCTTTCTTCTCCGGCAATGTGAAGGTGGTTCAGGGCACGACGACGCTGCAGGCTGGGTCGATGGTGGTGCATTATCGCGGCGAAGGCCAGACGGTCACACAGGGCAATGCCGACATCGAGAAGATCGACGTCGCGCAGAAGGTGTTCCTCTCCTCCGGCACGCAGCAGGCAACCGCCGACAAGGGCTATTTTGACATGGCCCAGCAGCTTTTCGTGCTCGAAGGCGAGCGCGTGGTGCTGTCTGAGGGACAGAATGTCTTTGTCGGCTGCAAGCTGACCGTTCAGATGGAAACGGGACGGGCGAAGCTCGACAGCTGTGGCCGGCGCGTCCAGATCCAGCTGGATCCCAAGTCCCAGCAGAGCAACTGACGGGTCCGCGTGAACGTGCACATTCCTTTTTTCTCCAGGACAAAGCAGGCCAAGAAGGCGGCTGCCCCGGCCGGCCTGCCGGGCGACAAGGCGCGCTACGAAGGCACGCTGATCGCCCATGGACTGACCAAGACCTATAATTCCCGTCGTGTGGTCAACGGCGCCTCGCTCGTGGTGCGCCGAGGCGAGGCCGTTGGCCTGCTCGGACCGAACGGGGCTGGCAAGACCACCTGTTTCTACATGATCACCGGGCTGGTGCCGGTCGATGCCGGCACGATCTCGATCAACGGCAATGACGTGACGTCGATGCCGATGTATCGGCGCGCCCGCCTCGGCGTCGGCTATCTGCCGCAGGAAGCCTCGATCTTCCGTGGGCTGACGGTCGAAGAAAACATCCGTGCCGTGCTCGAAGTGCACATTTCCGACAAACGCAAGCGCGAAGCCAAGCTCGACGAACTGCTGGCGGAATTCCACATCGAGAAGCTGCGCAAGTCGCCGGCGGTGGCGCTGTCCGGTGGTGAGCGACGCCGTCTCGAAATCGCCCGCGCGTTGGCGACGGACCCGACCTTCATGCTGCTCGATGAGCCGTTCGCCGGCGTCGATCCCATCTCTGTTTCTGACATCCAGAATCTGGTCCGTCACCTGACGGCCCGCGGTATCGGCGTCTTGATCACCGACCACAATGTGCGCGAAACGCTCGGCCTGATCGACCGCGCCTATATCATCCATGCCGGCGAGGTGCTGACCCACGGCCGCGCCAACGACATCGTCAACAATGCCGATGTCCGTCGTCTCTATCTCGGCGAACAGTTCAGCCTCTAGGGTTCGGCGAAGAAAACGCCACCCCTCCCCCTCCTGCGGCTTGACCAAAGTAAAATAAAAAGCAATTTTTGGGCCAAGTGGATTTTTCCCGCCATCAAGGGCGGGAATACGGGGGAATGTAGGGGAGTCGAACGTCCGCCATGGCCTTATCCGCCAACCTGTTCCTGCGACAGAGCCAGTCTCTGGTGATGACTCCGCAGCTGATGCAATCGATTCAGCTGTTACAGATGACTCACCTCGAACTGATGCAGTTCATCGCGCAGGAAGTGGAGCGCAATCCGCTGCTCGAAATCGCGGCAGATGACGGAGATTTGAGCGGAGACCCTTCCGAGACTGCCGATCGCCACGGCACCGGATCTCAGCAGGACAATCAGGTCAATGGCGATGATTTCGCAGCACCGCCCGCTCTAGACAGCGATTGGTACGAAAACGACGCCAGCGACCGTCTGAACGACCGCCTCGACACCAATTACGATACGGCCTTCGCCGATGAAGGCTCGGCGCAACGCCCCGATGCGCCGGAGCTGCTCGGCCAGTGGAAATCGATGCCTGGGCAATCGGGCGATGGCAGCGAAGGTTTCGACCTCGACGATTTCGTCGCCGGCCAGATCAGCCTGCGCGACCACCTCAATCAGCAGATCCCGTTTGCGCTCAGTACCGCCTCCGATCAGCTGCTCGCCTCCGTGCTCGTCGACCATCTCGACGAAGCCGGCCATCTGCGGGCCGATCTCGCCGAGATATCCAGCCGCCTCGGCCTGTCGCGCGATGCCGTGGAAGAGGTTCTCACCACCCTGCAGACGCTGGAACCCGCGGGTGTGTTTGCCCGCTCGCTCAGTGAATGCCTGGCGATCCAGCTGCGCCAGCGGGACCGCTATGATCCTGCCATGGCGGTGCTGGTCGACAATCTCGAGCTCCTGGCAAAGCGCGATTTCGCGACGCTGAAGAAAATCTGCGGCGTCGACGAGGAAGACCTCATCGACATGCTGTCGGAAATCCGCAAGCTCAACCCCAAGCCGGGCAGCAGCTTCGAACACGCCGTCAGCGAGTCTGTCACGCCCGACATCGTGGTCCGGGCCGATGGAAACGGCGGATGGCGGGTGGAGCTCAACCCGGACGCCCTGCCCCGCGTGCTGGTCAATCACAGCTACATGGCGGCCGTGCGCCCCGGTATGGCCAAGGATGCGCCCGACCAGGCCTTCATGTCGGAATGCCTTCAGAACGCCAACTGGCTGACCCGCAGCCTCGACCAGCGGGCAAAGACCATCACCAAGGTCGCGGCAGAGATTGTCCGGCAACAATCGGCCTTCCTCGATCACGGCGTCGATCATCTGCGTCCGCTCAATTTGAAGACGATTGCCGACGCGATCAAAATGCACGAATCGACCGTCAGCCGCGTCACCACGAACAAATACATGATGACGCCGCGCGGGCTGTTCGAGCTCAAATACTTCTTCAGCGTGTCCATCGCGTCGGCCGAGGGCGGAGACAGCCATTCGGCGGAAGCGGTTCGCCACCGGATCCGCGCGCTCATCGCCCAGGAAAGCCCCGATGCCGTGCTCTCCGATGACGACATCGTCGATCAGCTGAAGGCGAGCGGCGTGGAGCTGGCGCGGCGCACCGTGGCGAAATACCGGGAGTCGATGAACATCGCCTCCTCGGTGCAAAGACGCCGTGAAAAGCGCGCCATGGCCAAGGTTTCCGCGGTCTGACCGGCCCAAATCACCGCAAAGATTAACAGGAGATTGACTCTGCGGCCGATGGCGGCTAGAAGCGCGCCGCAATCGACAGCGCACACTGTCGCCGAGGGAAAAGTCCCCTCGACCACGCCCGACAAACGAAGGCAGAGACTGACCGAACCGCTCGAAAAGCTTGGACGCGGACGTCGCTTGGCGTAAAATGGATACGCAACCAATCATAAGAAGGGAAACTCCATGAGTGTGCGTGTATCCGGCAAGCAGATGGAAATCGGTGAAACTTTCCGCCAGCGGATCGAAGACCGAATCCAGGATGCGGTTACCAAGTACTTCGACGGAGGGTATTCCGGGCAAGTGGTCGTCACGAAGTCGCAGTCGCGCTTCGCGGCCGATTGCCTGGTGCATCTCGATACCGGCGCGAACCTGCATGCCGCAGGCGAGGCCAATGATCCGCAAGTGGCGTTCGACACGGCGTTCGAACGCGTCGAAAAGCGCCTGCGCCGCTACAAGCGCAAGCTGAAGGATCATCACGCCGGCGAGGCTCAGAACCCGCCGATCGAGGTGGCCTATACGGTCATGGACTCCGTGGACGAGGATCACGAGGAACTGCCGGAAGACTACGCGCCGACGATCGTGGCCGAGAGCACAAAGAAACTGCGGACCATGTCGGTCGCTACGGCCGTTATGGCTCTCGACATGACGGATGAACCGGTTCTTCTGTTCAGAAACCCGGGAAGTGAACAATTGAATATCGTTTATCGTCGGAATGACGGTAATATCGGGTGGATCGATTCCGCCAACATCAAAGGCTGAGGATCGGCTTGGGCGGCTGCACGAGGCGGCCGCCCGCTCGTCGATCCGAGGCATGAAGGACATTGATATGGCATTGGCAGATTTGCTGCAGCAGGATGCTGTCGTACCGGCCCTCCGGGTGAACTCCAAGAAGCAGCTGCTTCAGGAACTTGCGGCCAAAGCCTCCAAGCTCACCGACATTCCGGAACGGGAAATCTTCGACGTGATCCTGCAGCGCGAGCGTCTGGGTTCGACGGGCGTGGGCAACGGGATCGCGATCCCGCATGGCAAGCTCAACAAGATCACCAAGATCACCGGCGTCTTTGCGCGCCTGGAAACGCCCGTGGATTTCGAGGCCCTGGACGACCAGCCGGTCGACCTCGTTTTCCTGCTCCTCGCACCCGAAGGTGCCGGTGCGGATCATCTCAAGGCCCTGTCACGGATTGCCCGCGTGCTGCGCGACCAGGATCTGGTGGCCAAGCTCCGCGCGACCGAATCCGCTTCGGCGATCTACACTTTCCTGAACGAAGAACAGGCCTCAAACGCGGCCTGATCTGCAGCGTCAGATGAGCTCAATAGAAAAGCGCCCAGCGGGCGCTTTTTTTCATGCGGTCTCTGACTTGAGTGCTCAAGCCTTGGCGGCGTCCTCGGCAACGGCGTCCGCCTTCGGACCACCCTTGGCGACACCGACCATGGCCGGGCGCAGGACGCGTTCGCCGATCGCATAGCCAGCCTGGACGACCTGAACCACCGTGTTGTTGGGAACATTCGGGTTCGGGACCTCGAACATCGCCTGATGGAAATTCGGATCGAACTTCTGGCCCTCGGCGTCGATCTTGCGCACACCGTGGCGTTCCAGCGTTGCGAGCATGCCGCGCTCGGTCATTTCCACGCCTTCGATCAGTGCCGTCAGCGTGGCGTCGGCGGCGGCGCGCGCCTCTTCCGGCAGCGTCTCGATGGCGCGACGAAGATTGTCCGAAACGGAGAGCATGTCGCGGGCGAAGCTCGTGACGGCATAGGACTTCGCGTCCTTGATCTCGCGGTCGGTGCGGCGACGCAGATTGTCCATCTCAGCGGCGAGGCGCAGGAAGCGGTCGCGCAGGTCGGCGTTCTCGGCCTGGAGGGCTTCCACAGGGTCCAGCTGAGCCTCCGTCGCGCCCTCGTCTGCGCCCGCAGCCTGCTGTTCAGCCGCTTCGGTTGCGTGCGCCTCGTGGGCCGCCGCGTCAGGTCCGTTCTTGTTGGTTTCTTCGGTCATGACGTTCTCCGAATGGTTTTGGTGTCCGAACTCTCGGTGTCGAATTCGTGCCCGATATCAGGGTTTGGGGTGAAAAAATCAAGGGTTGGCGGGAAATCCGCCTAACGCCCGCTGCGTGACAGCCGGGCCATCAGCTGCGCGGTGTAGTCGACCATCGGCACGATCCGCGAGTAATTCAGGCGCGTCGGCCCGATGACGCCGACGGCACCGACGATGCGGTCTTCGCCATCGCGGTAGGGTGCCACGATCAGCGAGGAACCCGACAGCGAGAAGAGCTTGTTCTCGGAGCCGATGAAGATGCGCACGCCTGGGCCACTTTCGGCAAGGTCGAGGATCTCGATCAGGCTTTCCTTGCGCTCGAGGTCATCGAAGAGCAGCCTCAGCCGATCGATATCCTCCGAGCCGGCAAGGCCTTCGAGCAGGTTGGCGCGGCCACGCACGATCAGGCGGGCCGGCTGCTTTCCTGCGACTTCGCCCGACCAGACGGCGAGACCGCGCTCGACCAGATCCTGCGAGAGCGTGTCGAGTTCACTTGCGACCTGGGTCTTCAGCTTCTCAATCTGCCCGCGCAATTCGCGCAGCGTCTGGCCGGCAAGATTGGCGTTCAGAAAGTTCGCCGCTTCCGTCAGCTGCGAAGCGGTGACGCCGGCCGGTAGCTCGATAATCCGGTTCTCGACCTGATTGTGCTCGCCGACGAGGACGGCAAGGGCCTTGGTCGGCTCGAGCCGGATGAATTCGACATGCTTCAGTACGGGATCGTTCTTCGACGATATGACGAGGCCTGCGCCGCGCGACAACCCGGAGAGCATGCGGCTTGCTTCAGTCAGCATCGCCTCCATCGGCTGATCGGCGCTGGTCGGGCGGATCTGCCGCTCGATCTCGTCGCGCTCGCCTTCCGAGAGATCGCCCACCTGCATGAAGGCGTCGACAAAGAAGCGCAGTCCCGCCTGTGTCGGCAACCTGCCGGCGCTGACATGGGGTGCATAGATGAGGCCGAGATCTTCGAGATCGCTCATGACATTGCGCACCGAGGCCGGGGACAGCGACATCGGCAGCAGGCGCGACAGGTTGCGCGAGCCCAGCGGGTCACCGGAATCGAGATAGGTCTCGACGATGCGGCGAAACACTTCCCGTGAGCGTTCGTCCAGCGACGCGGAAACGTCTGCGACAGTCGTCTTCAGTGATGCCATTGGCGCAGCGGACAGGATCTCAGAGGTTTCATGGCGCAAATATAATCACTGCTTGTTCGATGACCAAGGGGTATTTGAGGCTTCGACACGCCTCCTGCGGCGTTGCGGCATGGTTTTTCTTTGCAAATGGGTGGCTCCCTCCTTAGAAGGCAACGAACAACTCAGGAGATTGCAATGCGGCCATCCGGCAGAAAAACCGACCAAATGCGCAAGGTCTCGTTCGAGCGCAATTTCTCCAAGCATGCGGAAGGCTCCTGCCTGGTGAAGTTCGGCGACACGCATGTGCTGTGCACCGCAAGCCTTGAGGACAAGACGCCGCCGTGGCTGCGCAATTCCGGCAAGGGCTGGGTGACGGCCGAATACGGCATGCTGCCGCGCGCGACCGGCGAGCGCATGCGCCGCGAAGCCTCCTCCGGCAAGCAGAGCGGCCGCACTCAGGAAATCCAGCGGCTCATCGGCCGGTCGCTGCGCGCCATCGTCGACCTCGAAGCGCTCGGCGAGCGGCAGATCTCGATCGACTGCGACGTCATCCAGGCGGATGGCGGCACGCGCACGGCGGCAATCACCGGCTCTTGGATCGCCCTGCACGACTGCCTGAAATGGATGGAAGCGCGCAGCATGGTGAAGGTCGAGAAGGTTCTGAAGGACCATATCGCAGCGATCTCCTGCGGGATCTTTGCAAGCCAGCCGGTGATCGATCTGGATTACCTGGAAGACTCGGCAGCCGAGACCGATGCCAACTTCGTCATGACCGGCTCCGGCGGCATCGTCGAGATCCAGGGCACGGCCGAAGGCAAGCCGTTTACCCAGGACGAGTTCCTGACGCTGCTTGGCCTTGCCCGCAACGGTATCGATGAACTGGTGGCCCTGCAGAAGCAGGCGATTGGCTAAACTTGAGGGCCGGGTCGATGGCACAGGAGATCGAAGGTGTTCTGGAGGCCGCGCTCTATGCGTCCGATCTCGATACCGCCGAGCACTTCTACGGCACCGTACTCGGCCTCGAGCGCATCGCCCGCCACGATGACCGGCACATCTTCTTCCGCTGCGGTCAGACCGTGGTGCTGATCTTCAACGCCGACGAGACGGTAAAGACTGCGTCTCCCGGAGCGCTGCCCGTGCCGCCTCATGGCGCCACAGGTGCGGGACACCTCTGTTTTCGCGTTTCGGGAGACAGGCTGGACGACATGGTCGCGAAGCTGACAGCCGCCGGAGTGGCGATCGAGGCCGATTTCCGCTGGCCGACCGGCGCCCGCTCGATCTATTTCCGCGACCCGGCCGGCAACAGCCTGGAATGCGCCGAACCCAAACTCTGGAATCTCTGAGGACCCCATGCGCAAGCTCGACACCCGCACGATCGTCGTGGCCAGCCACAATGCCGGCAAGATCGCCGAGATCGCTGATCTGATCGGCCCCTTCGGCTTCTCGGCCAAATCGGCCAAGGACCTTGCTTTCGTCGAGCCCGACGAGACGGGCACGACGTTCGAGGAAAATGCGGCCATCAAGGCATTGGCCTCGGCCAAGGCGTCCGGTCTGCCGGCGCTGTCGGATGACAGCGGGCTGGTGATCGATGCGCTCGATGGCGCGCCCGGCGTCTACACTGCCAACTGGGCCGAGCGGGAAGACGGTACGCGTGATTTCCCCTGGGCGATGGAGAAGGTCGAAAAGGCGCTTGCCGAGCGGGGCGCGACCGAGCCTTCGCAACGCACCTGCCGCTTCGTCAGCGTGCTCTGTCTCGCCTGGCCGGACGGTCACACCGAATTCTTCCGCGGCGAGGTCGAAGGCACCATTGCCTGGCCGCCGCGTGGGTCCGCCGGCTTCGGTTACGACCCGATCTTCCAGCCTGAGGGGCATGAACGCACCTTCGGCGAGATGACGGCGGACGAGAAGCATGGCTGGAAGCCGGGAGATGCGGCGGCACTGTCGCACCGCGCCCGCGCCTTCAAGCTCTTCGTCGAAACCTGCCTGGAGGCCTGAAGCGTTGACCGACCGGTCCTTCACGCTGCTGCCCGACACCGGAGAGCCCGGCTTCGGCGTTTACGTGCATTGGCCCTTCTGCGCGGCCAAGTGCCCTTACTGCGACTTCAACAGCCATGTGCGGCATCAGCCGGTCGATCAGGCGCGCTTCGTTCAGGCGTTCCTCACCGAGCTGAAGGCCGTGCGGGCGTTGTCGGGGCCGAAGACGGTGACCAGCGTCTTCATGGGTGGCGGCACGCCTTCGCTGATGGATCCTTCGACGGTCGGCGCGATCCTCGACGGGATCGCCGCCAACTGGTACATGCCCGACGGCATCGAGATCACGATGGAGGCCAACCCTTCGAGCGTCGAGGCGACCCGTTTCCGCGGCTACAGGGCCGCGGGTGTGAACCGGGTGTCGCTCGGCGTGCAGGCGCTGAATGATCCGGATCTTAGATTTCTCGGACGACTGCATGACGTGGCGGATGCGCTGAAGGCGATCCGGCTGGCGCGCGAGATCTTTCCGCGCATGTCCTTCGATCTCATCTATGCCCGCCCCAACCAGACGGTCGAGGCCTGGGAGAAGGAGTTGAAGGAGGCGATCTCCTATGCGGTCGATCACCTCTCGCTCTACCAGTTGACCATCGAGGAAGGCACCGCCTTTTACGGCCTGCACAAGGCCGGCAAGCTGATCGTGCCCGACGACGAGCATGCCGCAACCCTTTACGAGGCGACGCAGGAGATCACGGCGCGCGAAGGTTTGCCGGCCTATGAGGTTTCCAACCATGCCCGCCCGGGAGCCGAAAGTCGGCACAACCTCACCTATTGGCGCTACGGCGATTATGCCGGGATCGGCCCCGGCGCGCATGGACGGCTGACGCAGGGGCGGAGCAAGATCGCAACGGTGGCCGAACGACATCCCGAGACCTGGCTTTCCGCCGTCGAGCAGAATGGCCATGGCATCGTCGACCGCGAGGAGCTGGATCACGAGGCGCAGGCGGACGAATTGCTGCTGATGGGGCTTCGCCTGCGAGAGGGTGTCGACCTCGCCCGCTGGCAACAGCTTTCCGGCCGCGATCCCGATCCGGACAAGGAGCAGTTCCTCTTGGACCAGGGCTTCATCGAGCGCCTCGGCAATTCGCGGCTGCGCTGCACACCGCCGGGCATGCTGATCCTCGACGCCGTCGTCGCCGATCTCGCCTGCTGAGCTTCGTTATCGATCCCGAGTTGCTGATGAGGTCTCGCACCGAGGCGCTCGATTGAACGAAAGAAGCCCGCCGGCGACGAACCGGCGGGCTTCCTTATTCTGCAGACAACGGCTCGCTTATTCGTTGATCAGGCGGCGCAGCAGCTCGATTTCCTGCGACAGCTTCTGGTCGGCCGAGATCAGTTCTTCGATCTTGCGAACGGCATGCAGGACGGTCGTGTGGTCGCGTCCGCCGAAGCGACGGCCGATCTCCGGGAAGGAGCGCGGGGTGAGCGTCTTCGACAGATACATCGCGATCTGGCGCGGCTTGACGATGACGCGGGTGCGGCGGTTCGAGACGAGTTCCTGACGCGAGACGTTGTAATGACGGGCAACGACGCGCTGGATGTCTTCGATGCGCACGCGCTTCTGGTCGCCGGCACCAACGAGATGAGCAAGCAGTTCGTCGACGCGTTCGATCGACAGGTTCGGCTCGAAGGAGCGACGGAAGAGCAACTGGTTGAAGGCGCCTTCCAGATCACGGCCGCTGCTGGTGATGTTGCGGGCGACGTGTTCGAGAATGTCTGCGGGAATGTCGAGCGAGGGGTCGTCCTTGCGGGCGACTTCCAGGCGCGACTTCATCATGTCGAGGCGCATTTCGTAGTCGGGCGCTTCCATCTCGATGGCAACGCCACCCTGAAGGCGCGAGCGAACGCGCGGATCGAGCGATTCCAGTTCCCAGGGTGCGCGGTCGGCGGCGACGACGACCTGCTTGGCGCTGTCGAGCAGCATGTTCAAGAGATGGCAGAATTCGTGCTGGATCATCTTGCCCTGCAGGAACTGCATGTCGTCGATGATCAGGAGGTCGATGTTGCGCAGCGAGTCCTTCAGCGTCAGGGCATCGTTGTCGCGGATCGCGGTGGCGAAGCGCCACATGAAATATTCGGCCGTCAGATAGACGACGCGCGGCTGGCGCGGGCTCTGGATAGCCGCATTGGCAATCGCCTGCAGGAGATGCGTCTTGCCGAGGCCAACCGAGGAATGGATGAAGAGCGGGTTGAAGCGCACGGCGCCGGCACCGGCTTCGGCAATCGTCTTGGCGGCAGCGAGGGCCACGCGGTTGGAGGCGCCTTCGACAAAGCCGTCAAAGGTGTAGCGGCTGTCGAGCGGCGAACCGAAGAGCGGACCGCTCTGGCTGCGCGGAGCCGTCCCATTGGACGGGGTCTGCGGCTGCGCGATCTGGCCGATCGACTGGGGACCGGACTTGCGAGCGGCAGCAGGCTGGGCGGCTTCGCTGCCGGCGGCGCGCTCTTCCACCTGGGGACCGCGGGTGCTGCGGCTTGCGCTGCGCACCATGATCTCGACCTTGAGGATCGAGGGATCTTCGGCCTGGAAGATGGAGGTGATGAGATCGAGATAGCGGTTGTTGATCCACGACTTCAGGAAAGTGGTGGGGACCGTCAGACGGACCACGCTCTTCGATGCGGAATGGAGCTTCAGGCGTCCAAACCAGCTTTGGTAGACGTCGACCCCGACCTGAGCCTTCAGTCGCTTGCTGAAGCGGTCAAAGAGATCGTTATGCTTCATATCGGCATTCTCTCCTGCTCCGTCGGAGCACGCGGCGCCAAGCGCCGAATGTGCATTGTCCCCGTTCGCCAATGCACCGGCCGTCATAGAGTTCATCTGCATTTTGCCGCCTTCCAATTCATTCCAGGTGTCGGGCGTTTCTCTCGCCGTCCGACAGCCGCTTCATCTCACGTCGATCCCTTAGAGATCGACAGTCCCCGAACACTCGTCGCGCTTCAGCCAAAAGCCCGACACAGCTTCCGTCGCCCCCTCACGCCGACGGATGTCCTTTCACAGCGAACGGCATCCTCGTCATGCCGATCGTTCATCCCTTCAGAGCCGCAGGGCCCTTTCAAGGCACAAATCGTCATCACCCGGAAACAGCCAAGTTTCCGATGCAACGCCGATCACTTTATGAGAAAACGGAATGGACACACTCCGCTCCGGCAAAGGCGACTATCTTGAGAGCATTCCTGCCGTTCAGACCGTCGTTTCGGGCTAGTCCCTCGCCCTTTGCTGAGAAACATTAAGGCAGGATCAAATGTGAAGATCAACACCGATTTTTACGGTAGCGGAGCCTCAGGCCATTGACTCTTGGTACTTCATTTTTGCGTCACATTCGGGCGAAAAAGAATCGCTTTTGAATCAAGGAGATTCCCAAACGGGCACAAAACGGGGTTGTCGCAAAGCCAAAAAATAAAATTTTCCTTGACGGCCAGGAGGGGTAACTTCCCCCAGCCCGGAGGGGGCCTTACGCGAGCCACCTCCTTGAAGCCATTGGAAACATTCGATTTTTTATGTCATCGGAATGACAAGCTGCACTGCAACAGAAAATCCTAAAACATCAATTTACAGTAAAACGCAGCACCAACGACAAAGAGCCCGGCGAAACGCCAGGCTCTTCACAATTTGTCAAAAAGGTGTCTAAAATTAGACAGCCAGTGCCTTCACACGAGCAGCAAGACGCGAGATCTTGCGCGATGCAGTGTTGGCATGAACGACGCCCTTGGTGGCAGCGCGCTGGATCTCCGGCTGAGCAGCCTTCAGAGCATCCTTGGCGACAGTTGCGTCACCCGAAGCGATGGCTTCTTCGACCTTGCGGATGAAACCACGGACCCGCGAACGACGAGCCTTGTTGACTGCAGTACGGGCAGCGATCTTGCGGGTCGCCTTCTTCGCCGAAGTTGTGTTGGCCATAATGCCTCTCTCGAATTCAAACCAAAGCCCACCATCGCCGCGTCGGGTCGTTGCGACCTGCCATACCAGCACTTGGGGAGCTGTTTCATGGGGAAAGCGCATCGGCTTTCCCAACCGTGGGCGGGCATATAGCGGGAAAGCGCGGTTGCGTCAACGCGGATTCTGCAGATAACGCGCCTTCCCTTGCGCTTATCTGTTCTTGAAGCTCGGCTTCCGTTTCTCCACGAAGGCAGCCATTCCCTCCTTCTGGTCTTCGGTCGCGAACAGCGAATGGAACAGGCGACGCTCGAAACGCAAGCCTTCGCTCAAGGTCTGCTCGAAGGCGCGGTTGACCGCCTCCTTGGCCATCATCACGGAGGGCAGAGACAGCGAGGCAATCTTGGCTGCCGCTTCCAGCGCCTCGTCCAGAAGCCGCTCGGGTTCGACGACGCGGGCCACAAGGCCCGCGCTTTCTGCTTCCGCTGCATCCATCATCCGGCCAGTCAGGCAGAGATCCATGGCCTTGGCCTTGCCGACGGCGCGGGTCAGCCGCTGGGAGCCTCCCATGCCGGGGATGATGCCGAGCGTGATCTCGGGCTGGCCGAACTTCGCGGTCTTCGAGGCAATGATGAAGTCGCACATCATGGCGAGTTCGCAGCCGCCGCCGAGGGCGAAGCCGGAGACCGCGGCGATGATCGGCTTGCGGAAGCCCGCGACCTGGTCCCAGCCGCCGATGAAGTCGCCGATATAGCTGTCGACGAAGTCGAGCGACTGCATCTCCTTGATATCCGCTCCGGCGGCGAAGGCCTTTTCCGACCCCGTCAGCACAACGGCCGCGATATCAGCGTCCGCCTGCAGTTCGGCCAGGAGCTGGCTGAGTTCGCGCATGACGGTCGAGTTCAGCGCATTCAGCGCCTGCGGGCGATTGAGCGTCACCAGCGCAACACGATCGCGCCGTTCGATCAGCAGGGTTTCAAATGACATGGCTTCCTCCCTTCGCGGCCTTCAGGCCTCATTTCTGGCAGGCGCGACAATAGAATGTCGAGCGGCCGGATTGAACTATCCTTTCGACGGTACCGCCACAACCATCCGTGAGGCATTCCCTTCCCTCGCGATCATAGGCGCGGAAGAAATGCTGGAAGTAGCCGAGCGTGCCGTCCGCCTGGATATGGTCGCGCAGCGACGAGCCGCCAGCTTCGATCGCGTCCGCAATCACCTCGCGGATGGAACTGGCAAGCAGCGTCAGCTGCGGTTTCGGCTTGCCGGTCTTCGTGACCAGGGTCGCAACCTTGCGGGTCGGCGACAGATGCGACCGCCAGAGCGCCTCGCAGACATAGATATTGCCGAGGCCGGCGATCACCTTCTGATCCAGAAGGGCGCTCTTCAACGGCTGGGCGCGTCCGGCGAACCGGGTGGCGAGATAATCCGCCGAGAGCATGTTGCCCACGGGTTCGGGACCGAGCTCGCGAAAGGCCGGATAGGTATCGAGTTCCGAGCGCGCCATCAGGTCCATGAAGCCGAAGCGGCGCGGGTCATTATAGACGATGCGAACGGCGCCCTCCGGACGCTCCAGGTGAAAGATGACGTGGTCGTGCTTTTCATCCTTGCTGCGTTCGTGGTGGAAGACGCCGGGCAGGTTGGCGCCCTCGTCTGCCTCGATGCGGAAGGAGCCGGACATGCCGAGATGGGCGATGAGCGTCAGGTCCTCTTCAAAATCGACAAGCAGGTATTTCGCCCTGCGTGACAGCGCCTGGATGCGGCGTCCCGCAACCCTTGCGGCAAAATCGCGCGGCAGCGGAAAGCGCAGATCCGCGCGCCGCAGCTCCAGGCGCTGCACTCTCGCTCCTTCCATCGCGGGGGCGAGGCCGCGTCTTACCGTCTCAACCTCTGGCAATTCCGGCATTTAAGCCCATCTTTCTGTTTGAACCGCTTCTTTAAAGGTCTATAGACCAGCCAGCCTTTGGCTTCTCCTGCGCAGATAGCGCGTGACGAGCCTTTTCGCTATGGTCCGCCGACCGTTCCGATATGTGGAGTGAACCGATGACTGCAAGCCGCATTTCCGCCGATGGCGGCATGGAAACCTCCTACGGGTTTCGCCAGGTCGACGAGCAGGAAAAGCAGGGGCTGGTCAACGAGGTCTTCCACAAGGTGGCCAAGCGCTACGACATCATGAACGACGTGATGTCGGCTGGCCTGCACCGCGTCTGGAAAGATTCGATGGTGGCGGCGCTCAATCCGCGCAAGGATCCCAATTACAAGGTGCTCGACGTCGCCGGCGGCACCGGCGACATTGCGTTCCGCATCGTGGAAGCCTCCAACCGGATGGCCCATGCGACCGTGCTCGACATCAACGGCTCGATGCTCGGCGTCGGCGCCGAGCGTGCCGAGAAGAAGGGGCTTTCGCCCAACCTCACTTTCGTCGAGGCCAATGCCGAGAGCCTGCCGTTTGAAGACAAGAGCTTCGACGCCTATACGATCGCCTTCGGCATCCGCAACGTGCCGCATATCGATGTCGCACTTTCGGAAGCCTTCCGCGTCCTGAAGCGTGGCGGTCGTCTTCTGGTCCTCGAATTCTCCGAGGTCGAGATGCCGCTTCTCGACAAGGTCTATGATGCCTGGTCGTTCAACGCGATCCCGCGCTTCGGCAAGATGATCACGGGTGACGCGGAGCCCTACCAGTACCTCGTGGAATCGATCCGCAAGTTCCCCAACCAGCCCGATTTTGCGCGCATGATAGAACGTGCCGGTTTCTCCAACGTCAAGTTCACCAACTATTCCGGCGGCATCGCCGCGCTGCATTCCGGCTGGAAGATCTAAGCCGTATGAGCACGATCGGGGCATATTTCCGCCTGGCGCGGGTGGGCTGGGTGCTGGTGCGGGAAGGCGTGATTGCCGCCCTGCCATCGGAGGGCCTGCCGCCGATGGTGGGCATTGCCAAAGCCGCCGTCGCGCCCCTGGCCCGCAATCGGGCAAAATCTGCTGAGCGCTCCGACCGGCTGGCGCGGGCCGTTGCGCGGCTCGGCCCCTCCTATGTGAAAATCGGCCAGTTTCTGGCCACGCGGCCGGATGTGGTCGGCGCCGAATTCGCAGAAGATCTGGCCGGGCTGCAGGACCGCATGGCCTTCTTCCCGACGGAGGCTTCAAAGGCGACGATCCGGGAGTCGCTCGGCCGCTCCATCGACGATCTCTACGCCCATTTCGGCGAACCCATCGCTGCGGCGTCGATCGCCCAGGTGCATCCGGCCGAGGTGGAAACGCCCGAGGGCAAACGCAAGGTGGCGGTCAAGGTGATCCGGCCCGGCGTGCGCAAGCGCTTTGCCGCCGATCTCGAGGCCATGTACCTCGTTTCGCATATGCAGGAACGCTTCTTGCCGCATACCCGCCGACTGCGCCCAGTCGAGGTCACCAAGACGCTGGAGCAGACCACCAAGGTGGAGATGGATCTCCGCCTCGAGGCTGCCGCGCTTTCGGAGATCGCCGAAAACACCAAGGACGATCCGGGTTTCCGGGTCCCCAAGGTCGACTGGGAGCGGACCGGCCGCGATGTCGTCACCATGGAATGGATCGACGGCGTCAAGATGTCGGATGTCGAGGGCTTGAGAGCAGCCGGCCATGATCTCAACGCGCTTGCCGACACGTTGATCCAGTCCTTCCTTCGCCACACGCTGCGCGACGGCTTCTTCCATGCCGACATGCATCCGGGCAATCTCTTCGTCGATCCCACGGGCATGATCGTGGCCGTCGACATGGGCATTGCCGGCCGTCTCGGGAAGAAGGAGCGCCGTTTCCTTGCCGAGATCCTCTACGGCTTCATCACGCGCGATTACATGCGTGTTGCCGAGGTGCATTTCGAGGCCGGCTATGTGCCGTCGCACCATAATGTCGCAAGCTTTGCCCAGGCGATCCGGGCGATCGGCGAGCCGATCCACGGGCAGCCGGCCGAAACGATCTCCATGGCCAAGCTGCTGACCCTGCTTTTCGAGGTCACCGAACTCTTCGACATGCAGACGCGCCCCGAGCTCGTCATGCTGCAGAAGACGATGGTCGTAGTCGAAGGCGTGTCGCGCATTCTCAACCCGCGCTTCAACATGTGGAAGGCCGCCGAGCCGGTGGTCTCGCACTGGATCCGCGACAATCTCGGGCCCAAGCGCATTGCGACGGATCTGCGGGACGGGGCGAAGGCGGCTCTCAGGCTGGCGGAGGCCCTGCCCGAGATTGCAGCGAAGACCGAGAAGCTGCATAGTGACATCGTTCGCATGAGCGAGGATGGCTTGCGGTTTGATGCGGAAACGGCAGAACGCATCGGTCGCGCTGAAGCGCGGCACACGCGGCTCGGAAGACTGGCGCTCTGGGTTATCGCAATCTCGGCTGCGGTGATCGCCTTCCAGGTTTCTTAGGGCGATCGTCCCCTTCAAAAGAAAACGGATTTTCTCGATCTTTCGATGGAACAAAGTCGCGAGAGCCGTGTTTAAACGTCATTGCGCAGCTTTTGTTCCTCTGGGAGTTACATGTCCGCCACCCAAGCCGGTTTCGTACGGTCCACGCTCCTCTTCCTCCTGATCGGCACCGCTATTCTCATCGGGATCATCGTCGCGACCCTCGGGCTCGTGGAGCGCACGCGCTCGACCTTCGACTATATCCTGCAGGAGCGCAACATCCGCCGTATGGCAGCGGATCTGATGCAGAAGCTCACCGACGCCGAAACAGGGCAGCGCGGTTTCGTCATCACCGGTGAGGAGCAGTTTCTGCAGCCCTATGAAGGTGCTGTCTCGGAAATTCGCGAAAATGTGGAAGCGCTGGCGGAAGCCGTCAAAGACCGGCCGATCAAGGCCGAGCGGATGGACACATTGCGCGAGAAGATCCGCGGCAAGCTCACCGAGATGGGTCAGGCGATCAACCTCGTACGCAGCGGCGAACAGGACGAAGCCATTGAATTGGTCCGCGGTGACGTCGGTCGAGAGCTGATGGACGAGATCCGCCAGATGCTCGACGAGTTCAAGGACCTTTCCGACGCCAATGTCGAAACGGGAACCCAAGAACAGATCGCCGCGACGCAGCAGCTCCAGTGGATCACGCTGGGCGGCGGCATTGCCATCGTCGCCGTCATGGGTGGCGCGCTGCTGGTCGTGGCCCAGCATGTCCGCGCGCTTGCGGCATCGCGCCAGGAGGTCGAAGTTCTGAACCAGGGCCTGGAGGCCCGTGTGGCCGAGCGCACGGAAGACCTGATGCGGGCGAACCAGGAAATCCAGCGTTTCGCCTATATCGTCACGCATGATCTGCGCGCGCCCCTCGTCAACATCATGGGCTTTACGGCCGAACTCGACGCGTCGCTGAAGTCGCTGCAGGCCTATGTCTTGAACGACGGCAAGACCGTTTCGGAAGATCAGATCCACGAGGCTCGACTGGCCGCAGCAGAAGACCTGCCGGAGGCGATCGGCTTCATCCGCTCATCGACGAAGAAGATGGACGGCCTGATCAATGCCATCCTGAAAATCTCGCGCGATGGTCGACGCCAGCTGAAGCCTGAGATCGTCGAACTGCAGCCGATGCTCGAGACCATCACAGACAGCGTCTATCACCAGATCAGCGAAAGCGACGGCAGCATCAAGCTTGAAATCAAGGCTCCGCGCCTCAACACCGACCGCCTGTCGGTCGAACAAATCCTTGGTAACCTTTTCGATAATGCTATCAAATATAAACATCCGGATCGGCCCTTGGCCCTCGCTGTCCGAACTGCGCCCGAAGGGCGACACATGGTTCGGATCGAGGTGGAGGACAACGGCCGTGGCATTGCAGAACACGATCACGAACGCATTTTCGAACTCTTTCGCCGTTCCGGCCAACAGGATCAGTCCGGCGACGGAATTGGTCTTGCCCATGTCCGCTCCCTTGCGCGGAACCTTGGGGGGGAGATAACCGTTCAGTCCCGTTTAGGGGAAGGATCGACCTTCGTACTGCGACTGCCATCTGACCTGTCACGCTTGGTACGGAGTTGAATAATGAAAGCCGTGGGTAAGGAAGTCACCATCATCATGGTCGAGGATGACGAAGGTCATGCTCGTCTCATCGAGAAGAACGTGCGTCGTGCCGGCGTGCACAACGAGATCATTCCGTTCACCAACGGAACGGACGCGCTGGACTATGTTCTCGGCAAGGACCGTAGCGGTAAGGTTTCAGAAGACCGGTATCTGCTGATCCTGCTCGATCTCAATCTGCCCGACATGTCGGGCACGGATATTCTTGATCAAATTAAATCCAATTCGCATACGCGGCGGCTCCCGGTCGTCATCTTGACGACGACAGATGACGAGCGCGAAATCCAGCGGTGCTATGACCTCGGGGCCAATGTTTATATCACCAAGCCTGTCGACTACGACAACTTCGCCAACGCCATTCGACAACTCGGATTGTTCTTCTCCGTCATGCAAATCCCCTGAGGATGGCCCGGCGATGCGCTTCAACGTCCTCTACATCGACGACGATGCGGCCATCGCCCGGCTGGTGCAGCGGTATATGGGTCGCCTCGGTCACGAGGTAGCCCATTCCGAAACCGAGGACGATGCGCTCGCCTTGTTGCGCGCGCGCCCGTTCGACGTTGTCGTCCTCGACCACTATCTGCGCCAAACCACCGGCCACGACGTGCTCGCACGCATGCGCGAGGCGGCGATCGACGTGCCCGTCGTCTACGTCACCGGTTCCAACGAGGCCCAGGTCGCGATCGAAGCGATCAAGGCGGGGGCTGCCGACTACGTGATCAAGACGGTCAGCGACGACTTCCTGTCGCTGCTGTCGAGCGCGGTCGAGCAGACAGTGGCCAATGCCCAACTGAGAGCCGCCAAGGCACGGGCGGACGAAGAGATCCGTCTCGGCAAGGAGCGGGCCGAAGCTCTGCTCGCCGAAGTGAACCATCGTGTTGCCAATTCTCTGGCGCTCGTCGCAAGCCTGCTCCGGCTGCAGATCTCCAGCGCGCGGAGCGAGGAGGTCAAGGCGGAACTGGCCGAGACCCAGGCGCGCATCACGGCAATTGCCGGCATGCATCGCAGCCTCTACACCTCCGACGACGTCTCGAAGGTGGAACTCGACCGCTATCTCGGCCGCCTGACGGCTGAACTCTACAGCTCGCTGCACAGCGTAGAAAAGCCGATCCGCCTGTTGCTCGATGCCGATCCGATCTCGCTCAGCGCAGACAAGGCGGTGTCCGTCGGCATGATCGTCACCGAACTCGTGACCAATGCCTTCAAATACGCCTATTCCCCGGGACAAGCCGGCGACATCCGTGTGCAGTTGAAAATGGTCGGCGATGACGCAGCCCTGTTGCGGGTCGAAGATGACGGGATCGGCATCGATCCAGACAGTGCCCCGAAGGGCACGGGTCTTGGCAGTCGCATCGTCAAATCCATGGCCTCGACGCTCGGTGATGGTCTGCGCTATCTGGAAGGCACCGACGGGACCGTCGCCGAGGTGCCCCTCAAGCTCGACAGCAGCGCAGGCTGACGCACATTTACCACTCCGGCGGCCAAGGTGTTGCCCTGTGCCGGATTTGCGCTAGGGTCGCCCCGACAGAGATGAAGGGTTTGCCGTCATGACCTTGGCCGGAAAGCGCATTTTGCTTGTGATCGCGGGTGGTATTGCCGCCTACAAGAGCCTGGACCTGATCCGCAGGCTCCGGGAACGCGGTGCGAGCGTGCGTCCGATCATGACCCGCGGCGCGCAGGAATTCATCACGCCGCTCGCCGTCGGTGCTCTCTCCGCCTCCCATGTCTATACCGAACTCTTCTCGCGGGAAGACGAGCAGGATGTCGGCCATATCCGGCTGGCGCGCGAATGCGATCTCGTGCTCGTTGCCCCCGCAACCGCGGACCTGATGGCCAAGATGGCAAACGGGCTGGCCGACGATCTTGCGTCGACCGTGCTGCTGGCGACCGACCGGCCCGTGCTGGTCACGCCCGCCATGAACCCGAAGATGTGGGCGCATCCGGCCACCCAGCGGAATGTTGCCGTGCTTCAGGGCGACGGGATCCAGATGATCGGCCCGATGGAGGGCGAGATGGCCGAAAGCGGCGAACGCGGCCGCGGACGCATGGCCGAGCCGCTGGATATCGTCGCCGGTGTCGAAGACCTGTTGTCCGGGCCGAAGCCGCTCGCGGGCATGACGGCCGTCGTGACATCGGGCCCGACCCATGAACCGATCGATCCCGTGCGCTACATCGCCAACCGCTCGTCGGGCAAGCAGGGTCATGCGATCGCCGCAGCCCTTGCCCGCCTCGGCGCGGAGGTGACGCTGGTTTCCGGGCCCGTCACGATCCCCGATCCTGCAGGAGTTCGGACACTGCATGTGGAGCGAGCCGAGGAGATGCGCGATGCCGTGCTTGGCGCCCTCCCCGCCGATATCGCCGTGATGGTCGCGGCCGTCGCCGACTGGCGTGTGGCATCCTCTGCCGGTCAGAAGATCAAGAAGCAGCCGGGCGAGGCTCCGCCGCCGCTCGAGCTTGCCGAGAACCCCGACATCCTGAAGACCGTCGGACACCATGCGCAGCGTCCGCGTCTCGTTGTCGGCTTTGCTGCAGAAACACAGAATGTCGAGGAGAACGGCCGCTCCAAACTCGAGCGCAAGGGCGCCGACCTGATCGTCGCCAATGACGTCTCGCCGGAAACCGGGATCATGGGTGGCGACCGCAATCGCGTGAAACTCATCTCCCGCGACGGTGTGGAAGGCTGGCCGGATCTTTCCAAGGACGAGGTCGCAGAACGGCTGGCACTCTGGATCGCGACCCAGATCGGCGGGACCGGGGCATGAGCCTGTTTTCCCGTTCGGGTTTCGAAACCTTCGTTCACGCCCTCGCCGGCACCAGCTTGGTCGACCAATGGGAGAGCCGCGTCGCCAAGGTCGGAGAAAAGGTCTTCGCGCTTCTAACCGACGGCGAGAACCGCCTTGCCTTCAAGGTCAGCGAGGAGAGCTTCGAGATCCTGACCGCATTGGAAGGCATCTCGCAGGCACCCTATTTTGCCAAACGCAAATGGGTGACGGTTGAGCCCGGGAGCGAGCTCAGCGATGCGGAGCTCCGCAACTATCTCACCCGATCCTACCGCACAGTCAGCGCATCGCTGACGCGCAAGCTGCGCAGCGAACTCGGCATCGTCGACTGAGGCTTGAGGGTCAAGCCGTCGCCAGCGCCGGCCGGCGGGCCTGGTCGACCCGGGTGCGTTCGGCCTCGGGCTTGAATTCGACAGCATCCAGCCCGTTCTCGCTTAGGATCACGGCACTGCCGGCGGGGATCTCCACCCAGGTATCCGTCTCGTCATTCAACGGTTCCGACACGAGACAGAAGCTGCCCTTCGGGCCCATGGGTGCTGCAAACAGCGTCGGGGCATGCTCGTCGGTGGAATAGCGGACCGCGTAGAGCGTCTTGCCGTCGGAGAAGGCCGCGGTCATGCGGATGCGGGCGGTGCCCGTCAGATGCAGGCTGATCTGCTCCACGAAGCCCACGGCCTCGCTCATCGCCGCAATCGGACGGTCCCTCAGGCCGAACTGAAGCGCGAGGAGGAAAAGCAGTTCGCTGTCGGTCGTGCCGACACGCGCATGGAAATGCTCGTCGTCCAGCATGCCTTCCATCGGCCGGCGGATGCGGTCGAAATTGTCGATCTGGCCATTGTGCATGAAGGACCAGGTGCCCTGCACGAAGGGATGGCAGTTGTCGCGACGGGTCGCGCCATGGGTCGCGGCGCGGACATGCGCGAGGAAGAGAGGCGAGCGGATCTGGCTTGCAAGGCTCTTCAGATTGCAGTCCGACCAGGCGGGGAGCACGTCGCGGAAGCGGCCGGGTTCGGGGCGATCGCCGTACCAAGCTAGGCCGAAGCCGTCACCGTTGGTGGCCGTCTTGGCGCGGGTGGCGCAATGGGATTGTTCGATCAGGGAATGCGCAGGAGAGGTGACGAGCTCCTCGAGGAAGATAGGAACACCACGATAAGCCGCCCAACGACACATTTGAATTCTGCCCCAGGTCCATCGAACCGACTGCGCATGCCGTCCACTCTTGGCGCGATAGACTAATGATTTGCAAACATGCCGCCATTCATGACAAATTTTTGTCGTGCAGCGCAACATGCTTCCTGCTGTCGAATGGCGCAAAAGTGAACACTGCGTTCTGACGGGCATACCTGCGCCGAAGGCGGCGCTCGCATATATTGCCGGACAATTCAGCCATCATTCTCCGAGGAGATGCATCGATGTCCATTCGTCCCGTCAAGCATGAAAGCCGCGCCACGCCGACCATGGAGGGGGCCGGCGTCAAACTGCACCGCGTCTTCGGCTTCGGCGATCCCTCGATGACCGACCCCTTCCTGATGATGGACGATTTCCGCAACGACACGCCGAGCGACTATGTACGCGGTTTTCCCTGGCATCCGCATCGCGGCATCGAGACCATCACCTATGTGCTGGCCGGAACTGTCGAGCATGGCGACAGCCTGGGCAATCAGGGCATGCTGGGTGCCGGCGACCTGCAATGGATGACGGCCGGCAGCGGCATCCTTCACCAGGAAATGCCGAAGGGCGATTTCGCCGGTCGGATGCACGGCTTCCAGCTCTGGGCCAACCTGCCCTCCTCGCTGAAGATGACCAAACCCCGCTACCAGGACATCAAGTCCGGCGACATCCCCGTCGTCATCGACGATGACGGCACCTCGGTGCGGGTCATCTGTGGCGACTTCTGGGGCAAGAGCGGACCGGTGGACGGCATTGCCGCCGAACCCGTCTATCTCGACATTTCCGTGCCGCCGGGCAAGCGCAAGACCTTCCCGGTCGACACCTATCGCTTGGCCTTCGCCTATATCTTCGCCGGCTCCGGCTCGTTCCGCGATGCCTCCAAGCCCTTCGGCGTGAAGGTGGAGAAGGAGTATATGGGTGAGGAGCTCAATATCCGCGACCTATCCGGCAACCGCACGCTGGTCGTTTTCGACACCGGCGACGAGATTACCGTGCAGGCCGGCGAACAGGGCATCCGCTTCCTGCTGGTCACCGGCAAGCCGATCAAGGAGCCGGTCGCCTGGCACGGGCCGATCGTCATGAACACCCGCGAGGAACTGATGCAGGCGATGAAAGAGCTGCAGAACGGAACCTTTATCAAGGCCGATCATTAACCCCTGCAGTCAAGTTCACCTTGCCCGGCGGCACTCCACCGCCGGGTTTTCTTTTTCCAGAGGGTGCGATGCGGGTCACAGGGGCATGCCAGTGCGGCGCCATCCGCTATGAAGCCGAGGTCGATCCACAGGCCGTCGGCATCTGCCACTGCACCGATTGCCAGAGGCTGACTGGTTCGGCCTATCGCGTGACCGCCCCGGCAATTTCCAACAGTTTCCAGTTCACCTCAGGTGTCCCGCGTCGCTACCGGAAGATTGGCGACAGCGGACAGCCGAGCGACCAATTCTTCTGCGGCGACTGCGGCTCGCCGCTCTGGCGCGAAAGTTCGGACGGAGAGATCGGCATCCGGCTGGGCACCATCGACCAGCGACGCGAACTGAAGCCGCACCACCAGTCCTGGCTGGGCTCCGCCCTGCCCTCCTTCCTCGATATCCGCGACCTCGAACGTCACGAAGGCAGCTGAGCCCTCAGCGCCTGTTCTCGTCTGACCATAGTGCGTGGAGATGGTGCACAGGCCCGTGTCCAGATCCGACCGAGAGACGGCCGGAAGCCGCAACCGCCTCTGCCAGCCAGGTCTTGGCCTGACGGACGGCATCCTGGAGGCTCCGCCCCTTTGCAAGTTCTGCCGCCAGCGCGCTCGACAAAGAACAACCGGTCCCGTGGGTGTTGCGTGTTTGAAAGCGGGCGGCCTCGAACCAGCGCACCTCTCCTTCCGACACCAGCACATCGGGGCTTTCGGCACCCGGAAGGTGCCCCCCCTTCACCAGCACCGCCTTCGGCCCGAGCGCTGAGAGCCGGATGGCCTGCGCTTCCATGACCGTGCGCTCGCAGGCCTCAGGCTCGCCGAGCAGAGCCGCCGCTTCAGGCAGGTTGGGGGTCAGAAGGGTGGCGAGTGGGAGCAGTTTGCTCTTCAGCGCCTCGACCGCAGCCGGATCGAGCAGCGGTGCTCCGCCCTTGGCGATCATCACGGGATCGAGAACCACGGGAATGCCGCGATGCGGCTCCAACGCCTCCGCCACCGCAGACGCAATGCCGGCATTGGCGATCATGCCGATCTTCACCGCATCCACCCTGACATCGGCAAAGACCATGCGGATCTGCTCGACGACGAAGTCCGGTTCGAGCGGCACGACGGCAGAGACACCTTGCGTGTTTTGCGCCGTGAGCGCGGTCAAGGCTGCCATGCCGTAACATCCACGCGCCGAGAAGGCCTTGAGATCGGCCTGAATGCCCGCCCCTCCTGAGGGATCGGAGCCGGCAATGCTAAGTACGTTGCGGATTGTCGATGATGTCATCTCTGCTTCTCCCCGATGGCGGAGAAGCGACGGGTGAGACGCGGAAAGCCCGACGCAGCACCTGAGCGACTCCCTCCGCCAGCATGATCTGGTTCAGGTTCAAAGGGTGCTTCTCAGCCCGGCTTCCGCCGGACGCCCCTGTCTCTTCGTCGGGAGATTATTCGACCGCGCGGAGCCTGTCACCTGCATTGCCCGGATTAAGTGTTTGCCGCCGCTCTCCGGAGCGGGTACGGGAGCCTATTGCCAGATCGATCACAGGACCCCTCCCTTGCATCACTCCCCCGACCGGCTTTTCGACCGCTTCTATGACGGTTTCCTCTTCGACATGGACGGCACACTTCTCAACTCCATCGCTGCCGCCGAGCGGGTCTGGAGCCGCTGGGCGCTGAAACACGGGCTCGATCTTGAAACCTTTCTTCCGACCATGCATGGCAAGCGCGGGATCGACACGATCAGCGCGCTGAACCTTCCCGGTATCGACGTGGTAAAAGAGGCGCTTGAAGTCGAACGCGGCGAGATCGAGGACCTGGACGGCATCGTGCCGATCCCAGGGGCCATCGCCTTTCTCGAAAGCCTGCCCGCAGACCGCTGGGCCATCGTCACCTCGGCCCCGACGGCTCTGGCGCGCGCCCGCATCGGCGCAGCCGGCCTGCCCCAGCCACGGCAGATCGTGACGGCGGAAGACGTGAAGATCGGCAAGCCCGACCCCGCCGGCTACCGCCTCGGCGCTGAACGGCTCGGCTTTGCCCCCTCGCGCTGTCTGGTGTTCGAGGATGTGCTTGCCGGTGTGCAGGCCGGCGAAGCCGCCGGCGCCGATGTCGCGGTTATCACGGCGACCCACGCCCATCCGCTCGAGACATCGCATCCGACCATCGCGACCTATGAGCGCCTGACAGTGACGTTCGCTCCATCGCAGGGGTTGCGGATCTCTGCCGCAGGTTGACGTGACGAAGCGCGGCTCGTCAGGCCGCCTGGCGCCACAGCCCTGTCAGAACTGCTTCTGGAAGTTCAACTTGAGTGACTGGGCATTGCCGCGATTGCTGTAATTGCCATCGAAACCGATACCCACGGTCGCCATGGTGCCGATCGGCATGTCGATCCCGGCTTGCAGGACGAGGCTGTTTTCGGCAGCCGTCTTGCTGGAGGTGACGAAATCGCTGCCCCCGGCAAAGGACAGGGTCGATGCTGTCTCCGTATCGCCGAAGGCATGCTGCCATCCGGCCGCCCCACGAACGGTCGCGCTCACCCCGGCAAGCGCCAGTTCTGTCGCTGCTCTGAGGCCGAGATTGGTGAAGGTGAGGTTCATGTCACTTGCCTGGCGTGACAGGGAGGCCGCACCTCCCTCTTCCGTAAAGGCCGGCGTGTGCATATGGACCTGCGCCAGGTTGACGAAGGGCTCCAGCCGCACGTCCCGGATCTTGATCTCATAGCCGAGTTCCGCGAAGGCCTGCACCGTGTTGGTACCGTAATCGGCCGAAAGCTGATCGGAGAAGCCGCCGAAATCGACCGTACGTTCCGTCGAGACCTGCTGATGCTTGTAGAGCGCGCCGAAGCGCAGGGCGAGCGGCCCCCACTGATTGCCGCCATAGATGCCGATATCGAAATCGTCACTATCCCCGCTGGAAAGACCGTCGCTCAGCTCGAACGAGGCGGCGCCGTAACCGCCGAGAACACCCAGCCTCCAGCTCGTATCTCCCAGTGTCGTATCGATGCCGAAGGCGATGCCACCGATCGAATTGGAGAGATCGGCATCGCCATTTTCTCCGAAGCTCTTGCCCCAGCCGCCATAGGCTTCCGCCCAGGCGACGGGGCCGTTGTTTTCAGGCGTCGCGAGGATCGATTCTGCCGCCAGTTCGGCCGGCGTCTTCGCCTTCTCCTCGCCGTAAGCCAGCGCGCTCGAACTGCCGCTCCCGAGGGAGACGACATTGCTCTGGCCGGCCCCGACAGAGCCGAAGGCCGAGCGCATGCGATTGCCACCCAGGCTCCGGATCAGCCCGGAATTCTCGAGGCTGGCGCTCATGCTCTGGCCATAGACTTCACCGGAGAGCTGCTGGAAGGCTGTTGCGGCCATCTCATCGTCGAGGACAACGATCGCGTCGTAGACCGCATTGCCGGAGCCGAGGCTTTCGACCGCGCCTGCCGTGGCCGACTGGTTCGTGGACTGCGCAACATCCGCAAAATCGGTCGCGTTGCGGGTCAACGTCAACGTCGCATCATTGGTGTCGTAGCTCAGCGCGGCATCAAGAAAGCTGTAATCCGTATCGACCGTGTCGAAGGTCCCCGTGAGGCCACCATCGGCGGTGAGGATGACATAGGACTGGTTGGCCGCGTAACCGCTGGAGGGGCCGACATGCAGCACCGTGCCGCCGTTGAGGGTTGCCGTGCCTGTGGCATGCAGGAGATCGCTCGCACCGGTCGTGGTGTTGACGTCGACCTCGTAGGTCGCGCCCGCGTCAAAAACCAGATTGCCGTCGACCGTCAGGGTCCCAACGCCGGAACCGCCGGGGGTTACAGTGGAACCGCTGGAGAGGGTGGTCGCCCCGACCGTTCCCTTCCCGCTTAGCGTTCCCCAGCCGGAGACGGTGAGGATGCCGCCAAGCGTGGCGTTGTCCAGATGAAGCGTTCCGCCGGTGATGCTGGTGGTTCCCGTGAACGCGCTGCCATTGCCTGCGTAGACCACCCGGCCATTGGCCACGGCGATCTCACCTGAACCGTCAATCAGCGAATCGAAGGTGACGTCGCTTCCTCCGAAGTTGAAGACGAGGGTGCCATCGCCATCCCCAAAATGGATCTCTTCCGCATCGAAGCCGGCGCTCCCGCCCGCGGTCTGACCGAGGGCTGCGCCGATGATGAACGTGCCGATGGAATCCGCCTCGTTGGCAATGGTGATTTCGTCAGCAGAGACGTAGCCGCCACCCGTGACGATGAGTGTGCCCGTTCCTTCGTTGCCGACATAGAGGCCGCCGGTCGTGATCCAGGTCGAACCATTGCCGGACACCGTGGCGGTGCCTATCGATCCGGCTTCATTGCCGATGAGACTGCGCGCTGCGGTCACATCGCCGCCAAGGGCGATGGTCAGCGCGCCATCTCCGAAACGGCCAACATTCAGGTCGCTGGAAACGTCCCAGAGAGAGCCGTCGCCGGTGACGAGCATCTCGCCATCCGCTCCTGCCAGATTGCCGAGAATGCCCTGTAGGTTCTCAATCAGACCGCCTGCGGAAATCGTTACGGAGCCTTCAGCGCCAGCGTTATGCCCGACGAGGAAGTCGCCGCTCATGATCCAGCTCGAGCCGGTACCGTTGACGGTGGCCTCGGCGTCCGAGCCATTTTCCGTGCCGACATAGCCGTCGGTGCTGGTCAGATCGCCGCCTGCGAGAAGCTGGAGCGTTCCGTCGCCGAGGTTGCCGACGTAGAAGACACCAGTGTTTTCCCAGAGACTGCCATCGCCGGAGATCGTCACGAGACCGGATCCGGAGGCTTCGTGCCCGACAAGGCCGCCAGCCGAACTGATCTTGCCGCCATTGGTGATGATGACCGTGCCTTCACCCAGCCCGCCAACACTGACGCGGTCGGAGAGGTCCCAGAGCGAGCCTGTCCCGTCGACATTGACCGTACCCTCAGACCCTGTGCTGTCGCCCAGGACTGCTGATGTGCCGCTGACGATCGCGCCGGCGAGGATATCCAGGGTTCCGTTGCCTGCGAGCGAACTCGACATGTCGGAGCGGTCGCCGCCGATGAGCAAGGCGCCGGTGGTCCAGGTCGAACCGCTGCCACTGACCGTGACCGATGAAGTGGAATGGCGACCGATGACCGCATTGCCGTTCGACACCGTCGCAGACTCGCCGATTTCCAGCGTCGAATCGCCAAACGAGCCGACGAAAAGCTCGCCCGTGTTGACCCAGCTTGTCCCAGACCCGGTGACCGTGACGCTGCTGCCGGAGGAACCTGCGCCATTGCCGATATAGGCTGCCGTTCCGGAGACATCCGCGCCTTCCTTGATCAGCAAGGTACCGACGCCACCCCCGCCGATGGTCAGTGCATCAGACAGCGTCCACTGCGAGACCGTTGCGACCGTGGCGCTGCCGGACGATCCGATCCCGTCTGCAATGATGGTTCGCCCGGTGATTGCGGTTGCGTCCTGCTCCAGCGTGAACGAGCCACTGCCGCCGTATCCGATATAGAATGCATCGGCCTCGAAGCGGCTCTGGTTCGAGACGTTCAGCGTGCCCTCGCCTGTCGTTCCAGCGCCGAGATAAACCACGCCGCCAAGAAATTCGCCCTGCGTCAGCACGTTGACGGTGCCGTCGCCATCATTGCCGATATAGGTCGAACTGGTGTTCGTCCATTTCCCGAGGTTGCCGGTGACCGTGATCATGCCGATCGACCCATCGCTGTAGGCGACAGTCGCATTTGTGGTCGAGAGTTCACGCCAGACGGTCAGGCCGCCATCCGTTCCGCTGCCGGTTCCGACGAAAAGATCGGCAGCTGCGCCATCTTCGCCATCGAGCACCACACCGGTCTGACTGATGCGCGCATCATCGGAGGCCGTCGGGGCACCGGAGCCCCATTCCCAGTTGCTGTCCGTGAACCAGTCGCTCGAGGTGGCGCCGGTCCAATTGACCGAGCCGGCCTGAGCGGGACCCGCCAGCAGTGGCAGGATGCTGACCGACTTCAAAAGTGCCCGCAAGCGGGTTTCACGAGAAAATGCCTTGAACAAAACGCCCCGGTCGCAACGACCGCCCACACAAGATTAACAGTTGTGCGGACAGTATCACGCCGAGGCTGAGATCAAAGGTCACTATCCGGTCAAAAAACGCAGGTATTCGGACCAGTTCTGGGCAGATCAAAGAACAATCACGCCGCCTTGGCGACGTGATATTCCTTGATGGCGGCCATCTTGATTGCCGGATAACGCTCGGCTTCGTAGCGCAGCGAGAACTGGTCCTGCGCCATGAAGACCGGATCGCCGTCTAGATCGCGGCAGATGTCGCCACGGCGCTGGGTCATGAACTTTTCCAGATCATCCCTGTTATCGGCGGAAATCCAGCGGCAGACGGAGAAGCGCGACATTTCGAAGGAGACCGGCAGGCCGTATTCGGCCGAGAGCCGCTCCTTCAAGACATCGAGCTGCAGCGCGCCGACGACGCCGACGATGGCGGGCGAGCCGTCTTCCGGCGAGAACAGCTGCACGACGCCTTCTTCCGCCATCTGCTGCAGGGCTTCCTTCAGCTTCTTCGCCTTCATCGCATCTTCGAGACGCACGCGGCGGAGGATTTCCGGCGAGAAGTTCGGTACGCCCTGGAAGACGAGGTTTTCGCCTTCGGTCAGCGTGTCGCCGATCCTGAGCGTCCCGTGGTTCGGAATGCCGACGACATCGCCGGCAAAGGCCGTGTCCGCCAGCTGGCGCTGCGAGGCGAAGAAGAACTGAGGCGCCGTGAGGCCCATCTGCTTGCCGGTGCGGGCAAGGCGCGCCTTCATGCCGCGCTCCAGCTTGCCGGAGCAGATGCGGGCAAAGGCGATGCGGTCGCGGTGGTTGGGGTCCATGTTGGCCTGGATCTTGAAGACGAAGGCCGTCATCTTTTCTTCCGCCGCATGCACGGTGCGGGTATCGGCCACCTGGTCGCGCGGCGGCGGCGCATAGGCACCGAGCGCGTTGATGAGGTCGCGCACACCGAAGTTGCGCAGTGCAGAGCCGAAGAAGACCGGCGTCAGATGACCTTCGAGGAAGCTCTGGCGGTCGAAGGGGCGGCAGGCTTCGCGGGCGAGTTCCAGCTCGTCGATGAAAGCCTGGCGTTCGTTTTCAGGCAAGTTCTCGGCCACGCTTTGCGGGCCGTTGACCTTCAAGGGTTCGACCTGGGCATCGCCGCCGCGATAGGTGTTGTTGGCGAGATGGTAGGAGCCGCAGAAGGTCTTGGAGCGACCGACCGGCCAGGTGATCGGCGCCGTGTCGAGCGCGAGCTTTTCTTCCACTTCGTCGAGGATCTCGAACGGATCGCGGCTTTCGCGGTCCATCTTGTTGACGAAGGTGATGATCGGGATGTCGCGCATGCGGCAGACTTCGAAGAGCTTCAGCGTGCGCGGCTCGATACCCTTGGCGGCGTCGATCACCATGACGGCCGCGTCGACGGCGGTCAGCGTGCGATAAGTGTCGTCGGCGAAGTCTTCGTGGCCGGGCGTGTCGAGAATGTTGAAGACATTGCCTTCATATTCGAAGGTCATCACGGACGTCACGACCGAGATGCCACGCTCGCGCTCGATCTTCATCCAGTCCGACCGGGTCTGGATGCGATCCTTCTTCGCCTTAACTTCACCGGCAAGCTGGATGGCGCCGCCGAACAGCAGCAGCTTTTCGGTCAGCGTCGTCTTACCCGCGTCCGGGTGGGCGATAATAGCAAAGGTGCGGCGGCGGGAGACCGCCTCGGCGAGCGTTTCAGCCATATCTCTGGAATTCCTTGTGGTCGGGCGGTTATCTAGCGTTTCGACGGCCAATATGCAATTGAGCGCGGGCAACAAAGGATTTCTGCCCATGTCCGCCATCCGTTCCGACGTCCTCGGCCCCGTGCTCAACCTCAAGCGCCTGCAGCATGGCGAAGGGCTTGAGCTTCCCGCCTACGAGACGGCAGGGGCGGCCGGGATGGATCTCAGAGCCGCGGTCACCGACGGGGAACCGATGACGCTTGCGCCGGGTGCGAGGGCGCTGGTGCCCACCGGCTTCATCATGGAAATCCCTGAGGGCTTCGAAGCTCAGATACGCCCACGCTCGGGCCTCGCCTTCAAGAACGGCGTCACCTGCCTCAATACACCCGGCACCATCGACAGCGACTATCGCGGCGAGGTGAAGGTGCTGCTGATCAATCTCGGCCAGGAAGATTTCATCATCACCCGTGGCATGCGGATCGCCCAGATGGTGATCGCACCGGTGACGCAGGTGCGGGTCACCGAGGTGACCGAGACGAGCGACACGGCGCGCGGCGCCAGCGGGTTCGGATCGACGGGGGTTTGAGGGCCGCGACGCATTTTTTCACTCTGCTATCGATGGGCCTCCGTCACCATCCGCACCGCCAGACCGGCCAGCACCGTGCCCATCAGCCAGCGCTGCACCACCATCCAGAAGGGGCGGCCGGCCAGGAAGAGGGCGATGGCGCCGGCCGAAAGCGCGATCAGGCCATTGACCGTAACGCTGATGACGATCTGGGCGGATCCGAGGCTTAGCGACTGGAGCAAGACGCTGCCGCGTGCGGGATCGATGAATTGCGGAAGGAGCGAAACGTAGAGGATGGCGACCTTCGGATTGAGCAGGCTGGTGACGAAGCCCATGACGAAGAGCTTGCGCGGGCTGTCGACGGGCAGATCGCGCACCTGGAAGGGCGAGCGCCCGCCGGGGCGCAGTGCCTGCCAGGCGAGCCAGCCGAGATAGAGCGCGCCGCAGAATTTCAAAAGGTCGTAGGCGAATGGCACGGCGAGCAGCAGCACGGTGATCCCGAGCGCGGTCAACAGCATGTAGACGACGAAACCGAGTGCCACGCCCCCGAGCGAAACAAGGCCGGCCATCGGCCCCTGGCAGATCGACCGGGAAACGAGATAGATCATGTTCGGGCCCGGTGTCAGCACCATGCCAAGGCAGATCAGGCTGAAAGCGAGGAAGGCAGAGAGGCTCGGCATGAGGGCGTTTCTCACAGGGGTTTGCGCCTCCTAGCTGCAGAGCGGTGGAAGGCGCAATCGCGATCGTGTCACCGTTGCAAGTCTTTCGCTCCAGGACTAGAAATGGCGGCGCAGGAGACCATCCATGACACTGACGACGATCATCGCCTATTGCGGCGCGCTGTTCATTGCGGCCGCCATTCCGGGACCCGGCATGACCGCGATCGTGGCGCGGGCTCTGGGCTCCGGCTTCCGTCCGACCTTCTTCATGGGGCTCGGGCTCATTCTCGGCGATCTCGTCTATCTGACGGCCGTGATCCTCGGGCTTTCGGTTCTGGCCAAGACTTTCGTCACGCCTTTCCTGATCCTGAAATTCCTGGGTGCGGCCTATCTCGTCTATGTCGCCTGGAAGCTCTGGACATCCGGTCTCCTGCCGCAGGATATCAAGGCGGAGCGTGCCATGCGTCCCTCCATGTCCTTTCTGTCCGGCCTGTTGGTGACGCTCGGCAATCCGAAGACCATGCTGTTTTACGTCGCGCTGGTGCCGACGCTCATCCCGCTCGAGGCGATCGGGCTTGCCGACTATCTCCTGCTGGTCGGGCTGACATTCGTGGTGCTGATGGCCGTGCTGTTGCCCTATATTCTGCTGGCGGCTCAGGCGCGTGGGCTCCTGAAGCGGCCGGAAGCGCTGAAGGTGTTGAACCGGAGTGCGGCTGGCATTCTCGCCGGCACGGCGGCCTATATCGCGGCGCGGGCTGCCTGATCTCTCCGTTCACTGCAACAATCCGGCTCTGAAGCGCTTTTCTCCATTGGCGCTCGGGACAACGGCCTGGGAGCAGATTTTTCCAAGGATCGCGCTCGGCGCGGCATGGCTATGCTGGCATGGCGCGCAGGCCAAGCGTAAGCTCGCGCCAAACACATCATCAGGGAGAGATACATGACTGAGCAGAAGAAACCCGGCCGCGGACGCGTTTACGGCTCGATCACCGAGACGATCGGCGATACGCCCATCGTGCGTCTCGACAAGCTGGCCAAGGAAAAGGGCGTGAAGGCGCATCTGCTCGCCAAGCTCGAATTCTTCAACCCAATCGCCTCCGTCAAGGACCGCATCGGTGTGGCCATGATCGAAAGCCTGGAAGCCCAGGGCAAGATCACCCCCGGCAAGACCACGCTGATCGAGCCGACCTCCGGCAATACCGGCATCGCGCTCGCCTTCGCCGCCGCCGCCAAGGGTTACAAGCTGATCCTGACCATGCCCGAAACCATGTCGATCGAGCGCCGCAAGATGCTGGCCCTGCTCGGCGCCGAACTCGTTCTGACCGAGGGCGCCAAGGGCATGAAGGGCGCCATCGCCAAGGCGCAGGAACTGGCCGAGACGACGCCGGATGCGATCATTCCGCAGCAGTTCGAAAACCCCGCCAATCCGGAAATTCACCGCAAGACGACGGCCGAGGAAATTTGGAACGACACGGACGGCCAGATCGATATCTTCGTTTCCGGCATCGGCACGGGCGGTACGATCACCGGCACCGGGCAGGTGCTGAAAAGCCGCAAGCCCGACATCAAGGTCGTGGCCGTCGAGCCGACCGACAGCCCGGTTCTGTCCGGCGGCAATCCCGGTCCACACAAGATCCAGGGCATCGGCGCGGGCTTTGCCCCCGCTATTCTCGACACCCATGTCTATGACGAGGTGATCACCGTCAGCAATGACGAGGCTTTCGAGCATGCCCGTCTCGTTGCGCGGCTTGAAGGTGTGCCGGTTGGCATTTCCTCGGGTGCTGCGTTGACCGCGGCCATCAAGCTTGGCCAGCGGGAGGAAAATGCCGGCAAGACGATCGTCGTCATCATTCCTTCCTTTGCCGAACGCTATCTCTCGACCGCGCTCTTTGCCGGCCTCGGCGAGTAAGTCGTCGAACGGAAGCGCCGGTCCCGGCGCTTCCTCCATTGCGGGCGTACCGTTCCCCGGCTAGATTGGTTCACGACAAATTGACTGTCTGCTTCAGTGCATTTCCCGGGGGTCCATGCGCGCACTTCTTCATCGCCTGCCTGCCTTCGCCTCCGTTCAAGACCCGCTCTCCGGTGGCGGCCTGATCGCGACCTATGTGGCAAGCCTCATCGTCTTTGCGGTGGCGCTGGCCATCAGGGCATGGTTCGATCCCGTCCTGCCGGCCGGGTTTCCCTTCCTCACCTTCTTCCCCGCCGTGATCATCTGCGGCTTCGTCTTCGGCCTGCGCCAGGGCGTGATGGTGGCCGCGCTCTCGGGGCTCTCTGCCTGGTATTTCTTCATCAGCCCCGGACGCTTCGACTTCTCCGTGGGCACGCTGCTCGCCATGGCGCTCTACATTTTCGTGGTGACCACCGAGCTGACGCTGATTTACCTCGTCACCCAGGCCTATCGCAAGGAAATGACCGCGCGCGAGGAAATCCAGCGACTGGCCGAACAGCAGGAGGTGATGGCGCTGGAACTCGACCACCGCCTGAAGAACATCTTCGCCACAATCAACGCCATCATCAGCCTTTCGCTCAAGAATGCTTCGAGTGCCGACGAACTCGCAGCCCGGTTGCGGGACCGACTGGCGGCGCTCGGGCGCTCCAATCTGTTGCTTCGCGGCCTGCGCAAGGGGGAAGATGCCTCCCTACAGAGCGTGATCTTCCAGGCGCTGGAGCCCTTCGCCATCGTCGGCACCGCACGTTTCACCGCCAACGGCCCCAAGGTGCCGATCGGCGGACAGACCGTGGTTGTGCTCAGCCTCATCCTGCACGAGCTCGGGACCAATGCCGCGAAATATGGTGCGCTCAGCGTCCAGGGTGGTCGTGTGGACCTCGACTGGTTGATCGAGAGCACCGCCGACAATGACGAGCAGCTCGTCATCACCTGGCGCGAAAACGGCGGCCCCGCGCCGACGCCACCGGTGGCGGGCGCGGGTGGCTTCGGCTCGACGCTGATGAAGCGCGTCATTGCCGGCGTCCGCGGCCAGACCGAGATCAGCTATCCGCAGGACGGGGCCGTCGTCCGCCTGCTGCTGCCGGTCGACATGCTGCGGCCGACCAGCGAAGCAGCCGCCGACAACTGAGCTTCACCGCCGCTCACCTTCCCTCCCCTCATGCCGCCGCCGCAAGGCGCTCGGACGCGATGCGATAGGAGATCGCCTCGGCGAGATGAATGCGCCCCAGGGTCTCCGTGCCGTCGAGATCTGCGAGCGTGCGGGCGACCTTCAGCACCCGGTGATATCCCCGTGCCGAGAAGCGGAATTTCTCCGCCGCGTCTAGCAGGAGCTGCAGGCCCGAGGCATCCGGCTCCGCCAGCGTCTCGATCAGCGCGGTGGAGCAGCGCGCATTGGTGCTGAAGGGCAGGCCGAGGCGCTCGAAGCGATCGCGCTGGCGGGCACGGGCGGCTGCCACGCGTTTTGCGACATCCGCGCTGCTTTCGGCTGCGCGAGGCTTGATCAGATCGGTCGCCGACACCGCGGGTACGTCGATCCTAATGTCGATGCGATCCATCAGGGGGCCCGAGATGCGCCCCTGATATTCCGTCTGGCAGCGGATCCCGCGGGCACAGACATGCCCAGGCTCTCCTGCCATGCCGCAACGGCAGGGGTTCATGGCGGCAACGAGCTGAAAATCGGAGGGGTAGGAGACCCGATGGTTCGCACGGGCAATGATGCATTCGCCGGTCTCCAGCGGCTGTCGAAGCGCATCGAGCACGGGCGGCGCAAATTCCGGCAGTTCGTCGAGAAACAGGATGCCGTGATGGGCAAGCGAGGCCTCACCCGGCTTGGCCCTGAGCCCCCCGCCCACGAGCGCTGCCATGGTGGCGGAATGATGGGGCGTGCGAAAGGGCCGCCGATCGGAGAGCTTGCCACCGGAGAGCTGGCCGGCGATCGAATGGATCATCGAGACTTCGAGCAGTTCGGGCGCTGACAGCGGCGGCAGGATCGACGGCAGGCGAGCCGCCAGCATGGATTTGCCCGACCCCGGCGGGCCGACAAACAGGAGATTGTGTCCGCCGGCCGCAGCGACCTCCAGCGCGCGCTTGGCGCTTTCCTGGCCCTTGATGTCGGCAAGGTCAGGCAGATTGGCGGGAAGCGCTCTGACCGAGGGCTCCGGCCTCGACAGGACCTGGGTACCGCGAAAATGATTGGCGAGCGCAATCAGGCTGCGGGGTGCCAGGATGTCGATCTCGCTGCCGGCCCAGGCGGCTTCCGCGCCGCTGTCGGCCGGGCAGATGAGCCCCTTGTCCAGAGCGTTGGCGCTGATCGCCGCCGGAAGCGCGCCTGCGATCGGTGCGATGGTGCCATCCAGGTTGAGCTCGCCGATAACAAGAAAGCCCTGCAGCGCATCGCCGGGGATTGCCCCGAGTGTTGCCATCAGACCGAGCGCAATCGGCAGATCGAAATGCGAGCCTTCCTTGGGCAGATCGGCCGGCGCCAGATTGACGGTCACCCGTTTTGCTGGAAGCGCCAGCCCCGAGGCATGGAGCGCGGCCTGAACGCGCTCGCGGCTCTCGGCCACCGCCTTGTCGGGCAGGCCGACAATCTGCATGCCCGTCTTGCCGGGCGCCACCATGACCTGAACCTCGACGGGCACGCCTTCGATGCCCTGAAATGCAACCGTACTGATACGCGCTACCATCGCCCGCCCTCGCCGATCGACCTATAGTCGCCGATGCAACTTCATATTGCGTGTAGCGACGGGAACAATCTCGCATAAGACGAGCCGTTCCGCAAGAACATTTGCGGAACATCTGCATCTACCGATAGGGCTTCAGTTGTGCCCGGTTGTGCAGCGGGAACACAGGGGGAACTTCGATATCGAAATCAGGCGGTTAAGCGCGCTTGCGTTCGATCGCGTCCCAGAGCAGTGCGGCGATATCCGCGCCGCCGAACTTCTTCACCTCACGAATCCCGGTCGGCGAAGTGACGTTGATCTCCGTCATGTAGTCGCCGATGACGTCGATGCCGACGAGCAGGAAGCCACGTTCGCGAAGTGCTGGGCCGATGCGCACGCAAATCTCGCGCTCGCGCGCGGTCAGCTCGGTCGCCTCGGCGCGGCCGCCGACATGCATGTTGGAGCGGCTGTCGTGTTCGGCGGGTACGCGGTTGATTGCGCCGACCGGTTCGCCATCGACCAGGATGATGCGCTTGTCGCCCTTGCGCACCGCCGGAAGGTAGCCCTGCGCGATGAAGGGCTCGCGGAACATCTGCGCGAACATTTCCATCAGCGAGGTGAAGTTGCGGTCGTCGCGGGTGGAGTGGAAGACGCCGGCGCCGCCATTGCCATAGAGCGGCTTCAGGATGATATCGCCCTGCTCTTCGCGGAAGCGGGCGATCTCGGCCGGATCCTTGGTGATCAGCGTCGGCGGCATCAGGTCGGCGAATTCGGTGACGAAGATCTTCTCCGGCGAGTTGCGCACCCAGGCCGGATCATTGACGACCAGGGTCTTTGGATGGATGCGTTCAAGGAAATGCGTCGAGGTGATGTAGCTCATGTCGAAGGGCGGATCCTGGCGGAGCAGTACGACGTCCATGGTCGAGAGATCGATGCGTTCCGGCGCACCCAGCGTGAAGTGGTCGCCCTTGACGTCCCGCAGCTCCATCGGCTCGACGGTTGCGTAGACACGGCCGTCACGCATGGAGAGCTGGTCGGGCGTGTAGTGAAACAGCTTGTAGCCCCGGTTCTGAGCCTCCAGGCTCATGGCGAAGGTGGAATCACCCGCGATGTTGATCGTGGATACGTGGTCCATCTGGACCGCGACATTGGTGATCTTCGCCATGTGGTTTGTCCCCGTTGAAAAGCACCGGAGATGTAGGCCGTGCGGCAGGGGATGGCAACGCCGCACAGCCTCAAATTTGCTGAAGATCGTTTCAGGTCAAAGTGCGGAGTATTTCCCGCGCCGCAGCGCGTTGCGGATCCGGTAGAGCGTCGCCAGCGGCTCCGGGAACTGCTTGCGCAGGAAGGCAACCTTGCGGACGTAAGTGTCGACACGCCAGGTCGACCAGGTGCCCTGGCGGAAATAGGCGATGTCGCCCGTTCTCAGTATGCGCTGGGTTCCATCCTCGGCCGTGACATGCACTTCGCCTTCCTGGATGACCACCGTCTCGTCCCAGCCGAAATACCAGCGGAACTCACCAGCGGTGCAATCCCAGACCGCGGTCAGGCTCGCCTCGTCGGCGCTCTGGGAATGCTCGCCGATGCGGGCGAGCGGCGTTCCCCTGACGATCCAGTCCGGATTGATCGGCGCGGCTTTCAGCGCCAGATGATCCGCATTGGCGGCAATGACCGGCGGCTGACCATCCGCACGACGGTTCGGCACCGTCAGCGCCATGCTGGCCATTCCGGCCAAAAAAAGTTTTAACGGCATGAGTACCCCCTCACAATCCAGAGGGCACCCTATCCACAAGCTCCTAAAGTGACGTGTTCCCGATCGTTAAAATGCAAACGATCGATCAGGCCAGCACGGCGCTCCGATCCGCAACAACGGCATCCGACATACCCTGCCGCGCGTAAGGCTCGAGACGCCGACCGGTGTCGAGCGCGAAGAAGTGCAGGCGGCTCGGGGCGATGTGCAGCGGCAGACGGTCGCCGAGCGGCACATTGGAGCCGAGAACGGCCGTCAGTGGCTGATCGCCGATTAGGCCATGCACCAGACGCTGGGCGCCCAGTTCCTCGACGTAATCGATCGCGAGATCGAACATCACCTGACCTTCGCCTGCCAGCGCCAGGTCTTCTGCCCGGATGCCGACGCGCACCTCGCCCTGCGGCCAGGTCTCGGACAGGGGAATGCGGGCGTCGCCGATGGAAAGCTCATGGCCCTCGATCCGGCCGTTGACGAGGTTCATGGCCGGCGAGCCGATGAAGCTCGCGACGAAGGTGGAGGCCGGTCGGTTATAGACCTCGAGCGGCGTACCGATCTGCTCGATGCGGCCACCGTTCAGCACCACCAGGCGATCGGCCAGCGTCATGGCTTCCAGCTGGTCGTGGGTGACGTAGATCGCCGTGGTCTTCAGGCGCTTCTGCAGCTTGCGGATTTCGCCACGCATGGTGACGCGCAGCTTGGCGTCGAGGTTCGACAACGGCTCGTCGAAGAGGAAGACGGCGGGCTTGCGGACGATGGCACGACCCATGGCGACGCGCTGGCGTTGTCCGCCGGACAACGCGCGCGGCTTGCGGTCGAGATATTTCTCGATCTCCAGCATCCTGGCGGCTTCCGCCACGCGGGCAGCGATTTCGGCCTTCGGGGTGCCGCGGTTCTTCAGGCCGTAGGCGAGATTGTCGAAAACGGTCATGTGCGGATAAAGCGCGTAGTTCTGGAAGACCATGGCGATGTCGCGGTCTGCCGGCTCGACCTCGTTGACGACGCGGTCGCCGATCGAGATCGTGCCCTGCGAGATGGCTTCGAGACCGGCCACCATGCGCAGCAGCGTGGACTTGCCGCAGCCGGAGGGGCCGACGAGCACGATGAATTCGCCATCCTCGATCTGGATGTCGACGCTGTCGACGGCCTTTGCGCCGCCCTTGTCGTAGATCTTGGAGACCTCGTTGATGTCGATGGACGCCATGGAGCGTACTCCTCTTACTTGTCGGATTCGGTCAGGCCCTTGATGAACCAGCTCTGGAACACCACCACCACGATGACGGGCGGCAGCAGTGCGAGCACGGCCATGGCAAAGGCTTCGTTGTAATCGGGGATCTGCGAGCCGACCCAGACCTGCAGGATCTGCTTGATGCCGCGCATCAGAGTGTAGAAGCCCTCATCTGTCGTCATCAGCATGGGCCAGAGATACTGGTTCCAGCCATAGACAAACATGATGATGAAGACGGCGGCGATCATGGTGCGCGACAGCGGTACCAGCACGTCGATGAAGAACTTGAAGGGGCCGGCGCCGTCGATGCGGGCAGCCTCCAGCAGCTCGTCGGGCACGGACTTGAAGAACTGCCGGAAGAAGAAGGTGCCGGTGGCGGATGCCAGAAGCGGCAGGATCAGACCCTGATAGCTGTTGAGCAGCGAGAGATCGCTCATCACCTTGTAGGTCGGCATGATGCGCACTTCGAGCGGCAAAAGCAGCGTGGTGAAGATCAGCCAGAAGGCGAGGGTGGCGAAACGGAAGCGGAAGTAGACGATGGCATAGGCCGCCAGCATCGAGAGCACGATCTTGCCGACGGCAAAGCCTAAGCCGAGGATCAACGAGTTCATCGCCATGGTCAGGCCGGTCACCTGGCCGGTGAAACCGCCTGACTTGAAGAGGACCTTGTCATAGGTCGAGGTGAAGTCGTCGCCAATCGACAGCATCAGGCCGTTGGTATGGATCTCGGCGGCCGAATGGGTGGACGTCGTGAAGGCGACCACCAGCGGCCCGAGCATGAAGATGACGCCTGCGATCAGGATCAGGTGGTCGAAGAATTTGGTGCGATACATGGCGCTCTCCTCAACCGTAATGGACGCGGCGTTCGATGAAGCGGAACTGGATCATGGTCAGCACCAGAACGACCAGCATCAGGATGACCGACTGGGCGGAGGACGAGCCGAGGTCATTGCCGCGGAAGCCGTCGAGATAGACCTTGTAGACCAGGGTGATCGGGTTGTTGGCCGGCTTGTCTTTCACGATGACGTCGATGACGCCGAAGGTGTCGAAGAGCGAATAGGTCATGTTGATGACCAGAAGGAAGAAGGCCGTCGGGGTGAGCAGCGGCAGGATCACGGTCCAGAAACGGCGCGTGCCGGACTTGCAGTCGATGGCGGCGGCTTCACGGATCGAGGCCGGGATGCCCTGAAGGCCCGAGAGGAAAAAGATGAAATTGTAGGGGATCTGGTTCCAGACGGCGACCATCACCATGGCGAAGGCCGTGTCGAAGTAGTTCAGCCCCACCTTCATCTCCCAGCCGAACAGAGCGGCGAATTTGACGAAGGGGCCGATATGCTGGTCGAAGAGCATCATGCCGATCAGGCCCGCAACCGGCGGCGCAATGGCATAGACGACGATCAGCAGCGTCTTGTAGGCGGACTTGCCACGGATCACCGCATCCGCCTTCAGGGCGAGCAGCAGGCCGAGGGAGAGCGCCAGGAAGGTGACGATCAGGCTGTAGCCGATCGTGAAGCGGGCGATTTTCTGATACTCGGGCGAGGTAAGCGCATCGGTATAGTTGGAAGCGCCGACGAAGGTCGAGCCGAAGCCGAAGGGATCCTCGATATAGAAGGACGAGGTGATCGCCTGCATCGAGGGCCAGTAGAAGAAAATGGAGATGATCGCGAACTGCGGTAGCAGGAATAGATATGGCAGATATCGCGAGTTGAACTGGACGCGCTTCATGGGGCCCTCTCAATGCAAGTCCCGGGGGCTTGTCGCCCCCGGGTTTCTCAGTCGCTCAGGGTATGGTGATCAGCCGGCCGTCTTGGCGAAGCGGGCGAGAAGCTCGTCGGCTTCCTTCTTGATCGTTTCCATGGCGTCCTTGGCAGTGGTTTCACCGGCGAAGAGACGGTTGTATTCGCGCTCCATGATCACGCGGATCTGCGGGTAGAAGCCAAGGCGATAGCCCTTGTTCCACTCGGCAGACGGCAGCTGGAGCTGCTGGATGCCAACTTCGGCAGCCGGCTTTTCGTTGTAGTAGCCTTCAGACTTCGACAGCTCGTAAGCAGCGTTGGTGATGGCGACATAGCCGGTGGCCTGGTGGTAGAACTTCTGGACTTCGGTCGAGGTCAGGAAGTTGAAGAAGGAGCCCGAGCACTTGTTTTCTTCAGCCGACTTACCAGCCATTGCGAAGAGAGCAGCGCCACCGATGAAGGAGTGGACGCCAGCGCCTTCGATCGAGTTCCAGTAAGGCAGGAAGGTCGCCGAGAAGGGCATGGTGGCGGTCTTCTGCAGGCCGCCGAAGGAGCCCGAGGAGCCGATCCAGAGAGCAGCCTTGCCTTCTTCGAAGACCTTCTGGTTATCGTTCCAGGCGGCACCGTAGTAGCCGAACAGGCCCTGGTCGTACCAGGCCTTCAGCTTGTCATACATCATGACATGGTTTTCGTCGGTGACGTTGATCGTCGTGTCGACGATGCTGTCGTAACCGTTGTTGTTCGAGGCGAACTGGATGTTGTTGCGCGAGAAGAAGTTCTCGGTGAACTGCCAGGTGAGCTGCGACTGAACGAGCGGGATGTAACCGGCTTCCTTCAGCTTCGGCGCGATGGCTTCGAACTCTTCCCAGGTCTTCGGGGCTTCGACGCCAGCCTTCTTCAGGGCTTCGTCGTTGATGTACATGATCGGCGCCGAGGAATTGAACGGCATGCCGACGAACTTGCCATCGGAGTCAGCGTAGAAGTAACGCACGCCTTCGATGAAGGCTTCGCGGTTGAATTCGAAGCCGTTGTCCTTCAGGAGGTCTTCGGCCGGAATGGTCGCGCCCTTGGCGTTGATGATGGTCGCGGCGCCTGCGTCGAAGACCTGCAGGATGTTCGGCTGCTCGCCCGAACGGAAGGCGGCGATGCCGGCCGACAGGGCTTCTTCGTACGAGCCCTTGGAAACGGGCGTCAGAACGCATTCGGTCTGGGCAGCGTTGAACTTCTGAGCGATCTCGTTGATCACTTCGCCATTGCGGCCGCCCATGCCGTGCCACCACGTAATGTTGGTCGCGGCAAGCGTCGTCGATGCGGTCATGGTCAGGGCCAGAGCGGCCAGGGAAATCTTCTTGATCATGGAATAGATCCTCTCCACCGGTTGTTGCGGTGAGGGCTCCATTAGGCGCGCTCCATGACAGCGACTTGAACGTTTTATGTCAGAGCTGTCACAAAACGAAGCTTTCGAGATTCACTGATCGAAAGTGAAACGAAGCTAAAATGCGCCCTCGAAATGGGTGGGCCAACGCCAGGGCCGCACCACGATGATATCATGGCGAAGTGACAGTCGTGTTGCATCGGATTGCTTGCGCAGCCAATGATCTGCGGCATTTTCGATGCGCTTCTCGGCGGTGTAGCTCACCGCATCGACGCCGGCGCGGAGGTCTCTTCTGGCTTTCACTTCGACGAAAATGACGAGATTGCCGCGCCGCGCGATGATGTCCACTTCGCCGGCCTTCGTCTTGTAGCGTAATGCAACGATGCGGTAGCCCTTGAGGAGCAGCGCGAGCGCCGCGCGGTATTCCGACCAGCGGCCCAGCCTCTCGGCGCGGATGCGTTTTCGATCCGCGCTCCTGGGCTTCATGCGGTCCCCTTGAGTTCCAGAAGACGCTGATAGAGATCCTTGCGCGGAAGGCCTGTCAGCTTGGCGGCTTCCGTCGCGGCCTTGGCCGTCGGCAGGGTGGTGGCAAGCTCGGTCAGCAAACGGTCGACATCGGCCGCGTCGGGCGCAGCATCGGGGGCCGGCGGACCGATGACGAGCACGATCTCGCCCTTGACCGTCTTTTCCGCATAGTCTTGAGCGAGATCGCCCAACGGCCCGCGGCGAAACTCCTCGAAGGCTTTTGTCAGCTCGCGGCAGACAGAGGCCAATCGCTCGACGCCGAGTTCGTCGGCGGCGGCGGCCAGCGTATCGCCGATGCGATGGGGAGACTCGAAGAAGATCAGTGTCGCCGGCACCTTGGCGAGCTCGCGCAGTCGGTCGCGCTTTGCCTTGTCCTTGGTCGGCAGGAATCCGGCAAAGAGGAAGGCGTCATTCGGCAGGCCGGAGCCGACCAGAGCCGCGAGCGGGGCAGAGGCGCCGGGGATCGGCACGACGCGGTGGCCCGCCTCGATCGCCAGCTGGCCGAGACGGTAACCCGGATCGGAAACGAGCGGCGTACCGGCATCGGAGACCAGAGCGACAGACTTGCCGGCTTCGAGGGCTGCCAGCAGGCGAGCGCCTGCCTCGTCGGCATTGTGCTCGTGATAGGCGTAAGGCCGGTTCTCGATGCCGTAGCGGTCGAGAAGCACGCGCGTCACCCGCGTATCCTCGCAGGCGAGCACATCGGCACCGGCCAAGGTTTCGAGTGCACGGATGGTGATGTCGCCGAGATTGCCGATCGGCGTTGCGACCAGATAAAGCGCGGGCTCCAGCGGTCGTGAGGCGACTGCTGTGTCGTTCAGGCGATAGCGCTTCGAGGCCGGGGTAGCCAACGCATTTTTGTCTTCTGTTGTCATGCGGCCTTTATCCTCCACCCCCACTCTCACGGCAAGGGCGGCCGGCCCATAAACCATTCCGATAACCTTGCGGTGGGACGGGCGTGGAAAACCTTGGAGCCTCTTGCTTTTCCCGCACTTTTGCTGCCATTTTGCCCGTCCACATCGTCCGGCCCGGGGACTGCCCGGCCCCCTTATTCCGATCCGGAACTCCGGAAGACGACACGTCGAAAGCGGTAGCATCCCATGCGTATAACTCTTGAACGGTCCAATCTCCTCAAGTCTCTGAACCACGTGCACCGCGTGGTGGAGCGTCGCAACACGATCCCGATCCTGTCCAACGTGCTCTTGAAGGCCGAAGGCGCGGCACTCGACATGAAGGCGACGGACCTCGATCTCGAGATCACCGAAAGCACCGCGGCCATGGTCGAGCAGGCAGGTGCCACCACCGTGCCGGCGCATCTGCTCTATGAAATCGTGCGCAAGCTGCCCGATGGCTCGGAAGTACTGCTGGCGACCAATCCGGATGGTGGCTCGATGACGGTGGCATCCGGCCGCTCGAAATTCTCGCTGCAGTGCCTGCCGCAGTCGGACTTCCCGGACCTGACCGCCGGGACCTTCACCCATTCCTTCAAGATCAAGGCATCCGACTTCAAGATGCTGATCGATCGCACGCAGTTTGCGATCTCGACGGAGGAAACCCGCTATTACCTCAACGGCATCTTTCTGCACACGATCGAGGCCGGTGGCGCGCTGAAGCTGCGCGCCGTCGCAACCGACGGTCACCGCCTTGCCCGCGCCGATGTCGACGCCCCCTCGGGCTCGGAAGGCATGCCGGGCATCATCATCCCGCGCAAGACAGTCGGCGAGCTGCAGAAGCTGATCGACAATCCGGATCTGACCATCGGCATCGAGATCTCGGATTCCAAGATCCGTCTCTCCATCGGCTCCGTGGTCCTGACCTCCAAGCTGATCGACGGCACCTTCCCGGATTATCAGCGCGTCATTCCGCAGGCAAACGACAAGGAAATGCGTGTCGATTGCCAGACCTTCGCCCGCGCCGTGGACCGCGTGTCGACCATTTCCTCAGAGCGTGGCCGCGCCGTGAAGCTCGCTCTGGCCGACGGCCAGTTGATGCTCACCGTCAACAATCCGGATTCGGGCAGTGCGACGGAAGAGGTCGCCGTCGGCTATGAAAGCGACGCGATGGAGATCGGCTTCAATGCGAAATATCTGCTCGACATCACCGCCCAGCTCTCCGGCGACGATGCCATCTTCATGCTCGCGGATGCCGGTTCTCCGACGCTTATTCGCGACACGGCCGGTGCTGACGCGCTCTACGTCCTGATGCCGATGCGCGTCTAAGCTGCCCGTCTGCGGCAGGCTTATGGCCCACATGCGGCATTCTCTCTTGCAATTGCGACAAAACGACCCAAAATTGTCGCAATAGGCTCGCAACAATCGAGCAACAACGAGAGAGGGACGATCATGGCCATCCGACTGAAGGAACGGTTCGAGAAGAAATTCGACGAGGAGATCCGTTTCTTCAAGGGCATGATGCAAGGTCCCAAGACGGTCGGCGCGATCGTGCCGACCTCTTCCGTCACCGCCAGGCGCATGGCGAGTGTAATCGAACCGAAGTCGGGTCTGCCCGTGCTCGAACTCGGTCCCGGAACCGGCGTCATCACCAAGCAGATCCTGGCGCGCGGCGTTCCCGCCGAAAAGATTGTTTCCGTCGAGTATTCCGAGGATTTCTACCGCCGCCTGGTCGAGGATTATGCCGGCGTCAATTTCATCCACGGCGACGCCTTTGATCTGAAGACATCGCTCGGCGCCTTCGCCGATCAGACCTTCGATTGCGTGATCTCGGCCGTACCAATGCTGAGCTTCCCGATGGAAGCCCGCATCCAACTGCTCGAGGACCTTCTGTCCCGTATCCCGGAAGGCCGTCCTGTGGTGCAGATCACCTATGGTCCGGTGTCTCCGATCATCGCGAAGCCCGATCGTTACCACATCCAGCATTTCGACTTCGTCGTGCGCAACATCCCGCCGGCGCAGCTCTGGATCTACCGCAGGGCCTGAGCGGCCTCTGATGTTCGGTCTCTACATCACCCATCCGCAGGTCCAGATCGATCCTGCCGTGCCGGTCCCTAACTGGGGTCTCTCCGCGCTTGGCCGAGCCCGTGCGGACGCATGCGTCACCCGGCCCTGGGTGCGGGAACTCTCGCGCATCGTCAGCAGCGGAGAGCGCAAGGCGATCGAGACCGCCGAGATCCTCGCCTCGGCCACGGGTGAGGATGTCGAAATCCAACTCGAGATGCACGAAAACGACCGATCGGCCACCGGCTTCCTCGCCCCGTCGGATTTCGAGGCGGCGGCCGACTGGTTCTTCGCCCATCCCGAGGAAAGCTATCGAGGTTGGGAGCGCGCCGTGGACGCCCAGGCGCGCATCGTCCGCGCCGTCGACAAGATCCTCGCCGCGCACGACATCCGTCAGCCGATCGCCTTCGTCGGCCATGGCGGCGTCGGCACGCTTCTGAAATGTCATCTTGCGGGCCAGCCGATCGCGCGAAACCAGGATCAAGCTGGGGGTGGCGGCAATCTTTTCTGCTTCTCCCTTGCAGACCGGCGCATCTCATGCGACTGGACGGCCATGGAGATCTGGCAGGAGTCTTTGTCTTGAGCGCACGTCACCGTCTCATCGTCGGACTGGATGTTCCGACTGTCCAGGAAGCGGAGCGGGTCGTCTTAACGCTCGGCGACAGCATCTCCTTCTACAAGATCGGCTATCAGCTCGCCTTTGCCGGCGGCCTGGAATTCGCCCGTGATCTCGCGCGGGAGGGCAAGCAGGTCTTTCTCGACATGAAGCTGCTCGACATCGACAACACGGTTGCTTCCGCTGTCGAGAATATCGCGCGCATGGGCATGACCATGCTGACACTGCATGCCTATCCGAAGGCCATGGCGGCTGCGGTCAAGGCCGCCGAAGGCTCCGGCCTCTGCCTGCTCGGCGTCACCGTACTCACCTCGATGGACGAGCAGGACCTGACCGATGCCGGTTATGAATACGACCGGCATACGCTGGTGCTGAAGCGCGCCGAACAGGCCCGTGCCGCCGGCATGGGCGGCATTGTCTGCTCGGCCGAAGAAGCCTCCGCCGTGCGCGGGATCGTCGGCCCGAAGATGGCGATAGTCACCCCCGGCATCCGGCCGGCCGGCGCCGACAAGGGCGACCAGAAGCGCGTCATGACGCCATCGGACGCAATTGCCGCGGGCTCCAGCCACCTCGTCGTGGCGCGCCCGATCGTCAAGGCGGAGGATCCGAAGGCAGCCGCACTCGCCATTCTCGCCGAGATGGACGACGCGCTCGCAAAGCAGGCGTAACGAAAGACAACCGGGAGGAAGACATGGCCAAAGGCTACTGGATCGCACGCGTCGATATCCGTGACCCTGAGCGTTACAAGGACTATGTCGCGGCGGCAAAGCCTGCGTTTGAGAAGTACGGCGCAGTGTTCCTCGCGCGCGGAGGCGAGTATACGAAGCTCGAAGGTCAGGTTCGTGCCCGCAACGTGGTGATCGAGTTCCCCTCGCATCAGGCTGCCGTCGACTGCTACAATTGCCCGGAATATCAGATCGCCGCCAAGATCCGCCAGGAAGTCGCGGATGCCGAGATGGTTGTCGTCGAAGGCGTTTGAGCCGTTCCTCCCCTGAGGCCGAATGTCCCGCGGATGAGGCCTTGACGGGCCTTTCCCCCGCCAGACGATTCGGCTAAGAGAGGCCAGATCGCGCATATCGTGTGCGCCCATATAGTTCAGGGGAGCCGTCCATGACCTTGTCCAACCTTCCGCCGCTCGTCACCGTCTTCGGGGGCTCGGGCTTCGTGGGACGGCATGTGGTGCGCGCGCTCGCCAAGCGCGGCTATCGTATCCGTGTCGCCGTGCGCCGCCCTGATCTCGCGGGCTTCCTGCAGCCACTCGGCAATGTCGGCCAGATCTCCTTCGTTCAGGCAAACCTGCGCTACCGCTCGTCGGTCGATGCGGCCGTCCAGGGTGCCGATCACGTCGTCAACTGCGTCGGCATTCTGTTCGAGAGCGGCCGCAACGGCTTTGATGCCGTCCAGGATTTCGGCGCCCGCGCCGTTGCCGAAGCTGCCCGCTCCGTCGGCGCGACGCTGACCCATATCTCGGCGATCGGCGCCGATGCGAAGTCGGATTCGGTCTATGCCGCGACCAAGGGTCGTGCGGAAGCTGCCGTGCAGTCGATCCTGCCGGACGCGACCATCCTGCGCCCGTCGATCGTTTTCGGCCCTGAAGACGGCTTCTTCAACAAGTTCGCCTCCATGGCTCGCATCGCCCCTGCCCTGCCGCTGGTCGGCGGTGGCAAGACCAAGTTCCAGCCCGTCTATGTCGGCGATGTCGCCGAAGTGGTGGCACGCGCCGTCGACGGCACAATTGCCCGCGGCAAGATCTATGAGCTCGGTGGCCAGGATGTCGCGAGCTTCAAGCAGTGTCTCGAGATGATGCTCGACGTCGTTGGCCGCAAGCGTGCGCTCGTCAACCTGCCCTTCGGCATTGCCTCGCTGATCGGCAGCATCGCGTCTGCCGTGCCGCTGATCACGCCGCCGCTCACCAGCGACCAGGTCAAGCTTCTGAAAAAGGACAATGTCGTGTCCCCTGCCGCCAAGGCGGAAGGGCGCACGCTCGAAGGCCTCGGCATCCAGCCTGTCACCATGGCCGCCATCCTGCCGACCTATCTCGTGCAGTATCGCGTGCATGGCCAGTATACGGGCTCCGGCAAGGCAGCCTGAGGCTGCCCTCACCCGCCTTTCGAGCGTCCCGCCGTTGCACAAAAGACGCAGCTTAACCAAGACCTGCGTTAACCGCGGATAAAGCAAGTTCGCCTATTGATGGCGGTCGTGGCAATGCGTAAAGACTGGCCCCCAACGGCCGGCCGGCAGCGGTTGCCGGCCCTTCATTTCAGACAGTCTCAAGAGGCATTTCCATGGGCAAGTCCATCGCACTGTTCTTCGCATGTGCGGCACTGGTTATCATCGCTGGCTCCTTCGTCGCGCCGACCACCGTGGCGGCCCGCAAGGACAATTGCTCGCCTGCCTATGGCATCGACCCCTGCTCGACGGCTTCCATCCCGTCGACCAACTGATTTCCCAAAATCAAAGAGGCTGCCCCTCGGGACAGCCTTTTTTCTTGTCTCGGACCTGCCGGCCTCAGCCGAACATCAGCAGTCCGAGAATGCCGGCCGTGCCGACGGCGATCCGCCACCAGGCGAAGGGCGCATAGCCCCGTTTCGAGACAAAATTCAAAAGCCCCCGCACCACGAACAGCGCCGAGACGAAGGCTGCCACGAAGCCGATCGCGATGATCGTGGTGTCGTCGGCGGTCAACGCGTTGCGGTTCTTGTAGAGATCGAGCGTGAAGGCGCCGAGCATGGTCGGCATGGCGAGGAAGAAGGAGAACTCCGCCGCCGAGCGCTTGTCGGCGCCGAGCAGCAGCGCGCCGACGATCGTCGCTCCCGAGCGCGAAGTGCCGGGGATCATCGCCACGCACTGGCAGAAGCCGATCTTGAGCGCGAGCGACAGCGGATATTCGGTGACGTCGTGATATCTGGGCTTTAGCGGCATCCGGTCGATCCAGAGCAGGACGAGGCCACCCAGGATCAGCACCACGCAGATCAGCATCGGCGTCTCGAAGAGCACGGTCTTGATGAAATCGTGGGCGAGGAAGCCGATGACGGCGGCCGGCAGGAAGCCGAGGAGAACCGCGCCAACGAAACGTCGGCTCTCGGCGCTTGTCGGCAGCGACAGGGCGATGTTCAGGAGCTTGGCGAAGTAGACGCTGAGGATCGCAAGGATGGCGCCCAGCTGGATCAGCACGGCAAAGGTGTTGCCCGGCGATTCAAAGCCAAGGAAATGGCCGGCGAGCAGCACGTGTGCGGTTGACGATACCGGCACGAACTCGGTCAGGCCTTCAATCAGGCCGAGCACGAGCGCGCTGATAATGGATTGATCTTCCATGAGGTCTCCTTCAAGGGGAAGGCAAAGTGATTTGCTTGTATTGCCGGGGCCGAAACCCTATAGCTTGGAAGCCGCGCTGATGACCAGCCGCTTCCACCGCCTGTGTCGCGGCCACTGAAAAATCCGAGACTCCGAGTTCCGATGCCGACCCTGTACCATCACACGATGTCCACTGCGTCCCGTTTCATTCGACTGGTGCTGTCCGAATACGGCTTCCAGACGGATCTGGTGGAGGAGCAGACCTGGGAGAAGCGCAAGGAGTTCCTCGCCTTCAATCCCGCCGGCACGCTGCCCGTCTATGTCGATGACAGCATGCGGGCGCTGTGCGGCCCCTTCGTCATTTCGGAATTCATCGACGAGACGCACGGCGTACTGAAGCGCGACCGGCGCCTCTTTGCCGAAGATCCGTTCCAGCGCGCCGAAATCCGTCGGCTGACGGAATGGTTCCTGCAGAAGATGGAGCAGGATGTGACCAAGCCGCTGGTGCGCGAACGCGTGCACAAGCTGATCATTCCGAATGGCCTTGGCGGTGGTGCGCCCGATTCCAAGGTCCTGCGCACGGCCCGCTCCAATATCCGCCACCACATGAAATACCTGACCTGGCTTTCTGGCTCACGCCAGTGGATCGCCGGCGAACGGCTGAGCTATGCCGACCTCTCGGCGGCAGCGGCCGTCTCCGTGCTCGACTATCTCGGCGAGATCGATTGGAACGAGTTTCCGGTCGCCAAGGAATGGTACCAGCGGATCAAGTCGCGACCCTCTTTCCGGCCACTGCTCACCGAGCGCGTGCGCGGGATCACGCCGGTGTCGCACTACGCCGACCTCGACTTCTGACAGCAAGCGCCATGGACGAGCCGCAGATCGATCCCAAGATCCGGAAGCTGCGGGCAGACCTCACCCGCTTCCTGCGCCAGGAGGCGGAAGCCCAGGGCTTCGATCTCTGTCGGATCACTTTGCCGGATGCCATCCCCGAAGCGCCTGCGCGTCTTGAGAGCTTCCTCGAGGACGGCCGCCACGGCACGATGGCCTGGATGGAGGAGACCAAGGAGCGCAGAAGCGATCCGCGTGTGCTCTGGTCGGACGTGAGCTCCATCGTGATGTTCGGGATGAATTACGGTCCTGACGAGGATCCTCGCCTGCTGCAGGCTCAACCCGAGAAGGCGGCCATCTCGGTCTATGCCCGCAATCGCGATTATCACGACGTCATCAAGGGACGGCTCAAGGAAGTGGCGACGCGCTTTGCCGCGCGTGCGGGCGAGGACGTGAAGGTTTTCGTCGATACGGCCCCCGTCATGGAAAAGCCGCTCGCCGCCGCTGCCGGGCTCGGCTGGCAGGGCAAACACACCAATCTCGTCAGCCGCGAATACGGTTCCTGGCTCTTTCTCGGCAGCCTGTTCACCACGGCCGACCTGGAGATCGATGAAGCCGAACGGGACCATTGCGGCTCCTGCCGCGCCTGTCTCGACGCCTGCCCGACGAACGCTTTTCCGGCGCCGTACCAGATCGATGCGCGGCGTTGCATTTCCTACCTCACGATCGAGCACAAGGGGCCGATCGACCGGGCACTGCGCCCCGCCTTCGGCAACCGCATCTATGGCTGCGACGACTGTCTGGCGGCCTGTCCCTGGAACAAGTTCGCGGCGTCGGCGCGCGAAATGAAACTCGTGGCCCGCGAGGACCTGAAGGCGCCCGACATCGCCTACTTCCTGACGCTGGACGATCCGACCTTCCGGACCTATTTCAGCGGCTCGCCGGTCAAGCGGATCGGACGGGATCGGTTCGTGCGCAATGTCTTGATCGCGGCCGGCAATTCCGGTTCGGTGGAGCTGGCACCAGCCTGCCAGGCCTTGCTGAGCGATGCCTCGGCCGATGTGCGCGGCATGGCGGCCTGGGCGCTGTCGCGGCTCTTGCGCGGCGACGACTTCATGAGGCTCCGGGCGGAGCACATGCCAGGAGAAATGGACGAAACGGTCCGACAGGAATGGATGACGGGGAGCTGACGCATGCGGGTGATGATTTTCGGAGCGGGATATTCAGGCAAGGCGATCGGCCGGCTGCTTAGCGACCAGGGCGCATCCGTTGCCGGCACCACGCGCAGCGCCGAGAAGGGCAAGGCGCTGGAAGCGGTGGGCATCCGCCCCTTCGTCTTCGATGGCGCGAGTCTCACCGAAGAGCTGCTCGGCGAACTCTCCGAAACCACCCACCTCGTCCAGTCGATTGCGCCCGGCAGTGAGGGCGACCCACTGATCCGGCTCTGCGGTAAGGCGGGAATCAGGGCCATCATGCCGAAGCTCGAATGGATCGCCTATCTCTCGACCGTCGGGGTCTATGGCGACCACAACGGTGCCTGGGTCAACGAGGAAACGGAGTTGAAGCCCGTCTCCGTCCGTTCGGTGGAGCGCGTCGAGGCCGAGCAGGCCTGGCAGGTGGTTGCGGCGCGGGATGATCTGCCGCTTGCGATCCTGCGTCTCTCCGGCATTTACGGGCCGGGCCGCAACACTTTCATGAACCTTGCCAATGGCACGGCACGGAGGCTGGTGAAGAAGGATCAGGTGTTCAACCGCATCCGGGTCGAGGACATCGCTGCTGCCACCGCCTTCCTCGCTGGCCCCAAGACTGCCGGGATCTTCAACGTGACCGACGACATGCCCTCGCCGCCGCAGGACGTGGTCACGGAAGCAGCCCGACTGATGGACATGGAGGCGCCGCCCGAGCAGCCCTTCGAGACGGCCGATCTGACGCCGATGGCACGCTCCTTCTATGGCGAAAACAAGCGCGTCTCCAACGCCAAGATCAAGCGTCTCGGATTCAACTTCCAGTACCCGAATTACATGATGTCTCTGGAGGATCTACTTGGTTCCGGCAGCTGGAACCAGAAGGCCTGAACAGGCGTTTCACGAGGTCAAACTTTGCGTCCAGGGTGCAGGAAGTCCGGCATTCCAAGCGTCTCAGCCTCGAAGGCACCATAATTCGGGCAGGAAATATGGCGGGAAAGCAAAATTTTTCTTCGCAGATTCCGTGATCGTGCTGAATACGCGGCGCGCGAGTTTTTCATTCCGCAAAGACTCCTGGATTCAAACGATTTTTCTCCATTCTTCATGCTTCATTAAGGTAAAGATTCCTGTTTGCATCATCACGAATGTTACAGTTTGTAACTTTTCGTGATGGCATTGTGGCACGTTTTTGCCATTTTTGACCCTGCCTAGGCGTCGGCACGCAAAAAACCGCTCGTGTCAACGACTAGGGACGTATAACTTGACGATCAACCGACGCTCTATTTTCGCCGCTGCAACTATTGCAGCTCTCTGTGCTTTCGCGCCTCAGAGTGCAAATGCCAAGTCTTCCTGCGGTGGTGCCTCCTGGTACGCCCTGACGTCGAAGACGGCTTCCGGCGAACGTATGAACCCGGCCAAGCTGACCGCCGCTCACAAGAGCCTGCCCTTCGGCACCAAGGTCAAGGTCACCAACTCGCGAAGCGGCAAGAGCGTCGTCGTGCGCATCAACGATCGCGGCCCTTTCATTCGCGGCCGTGTGCTCGATCTGTCCAAGGCTGCAGCCCAGAACATCGGCATGGTCCGCGCCGGCCATGCCAAGGTCTGCTACGAGATCCTCGGCTAAGACCCGTCCTCCAGGAGGCGGCGATCCATTCGTCCGGCTTTAGACGCTTGCTCTTGCCGGTGATCGCCGTTACCACGCTCTCTTCTTTCAGAGGAGAATGACCATGCGCTTGGGCGGCCGTCTTGCCGGTGCGATCGAAGTCTTGGATGATATCGAGACCCGTCGCCGTCCCGTTGCCGATGCCCTCAAGGATTGGGGCCTTTCGCATCGTTTCGCCGGTTCCGGCGACCGTGCGGCCATCGGCAATATCGTCTATGATGCCCTGCGCATGAAGCTATCCCATGCGTGGCTGATGGATGACGACAGGGCTCATAGCCTCGGCTGGGCCGTGTTGCTGCGCCAGTGGGGCATGAGCCTCGAGTCGCTGCAGGCCGATCTCGAAGGCGACAATTTCGCCCCCGCCCCCCTCTCCGAAAGCCAGATTCAGGCCTTTACCAGCCGCAACCTTTCGGACGCGCCCTTGCATGTGCAGGGCGACATCCCCGACTGGGTGCAGCCTTCCTTCGAACAGGCCTTCGGTGACGACTGGCTCGCCGAGGCCCAGGCGCTTGCCACCCGCCCGACGCTCGACCTGCGCGTCAACACGCTGAAGGCCAATCGCGACAAGGTGCTGAAGGCGCTCGACCGCTCCGGCGCCCAGGCTTCGCCGATTGCCCGCTTCGGCATGCGCGTGCCGGCCGGCGAAGGCCCGTCGCGTCTGCCCAACGTCACAGCCGAACTCAGCTTCCAGAAGGGCTGGTTCGAGGTGCAGGACGAAGGTTCGCAGATCGTTGCCGATCTCGTTACGCCGCGCGAGGGCGATCAGGTGCTCGACTTCTGCGCCGGCGGTGGCGGCAAGACGCTCGCCATGGCAGCTGCCATGAACAACAAGGGTCAGGTGCATGCCTATGACGCGGACCGCAAGCGGCTTGCGCCGATCATCGAACGCCTGAAGCGCGCGGGCACCCACAATGTGCAGGTGCATGACAGCGCGAAGGGCCTCTCCAACCTGCGCGACCGCTGCGACGAGGTTCTGGTCGACGCCCCCTGCACCGGAACCGGCACCTGGCGTCGGCGTCCGGATACGAAGTGGCGCCTGACTGATCGGAACCTCCAGGAGCGCATCACCCAGCAGCAGGAAGCGCTGACCGAGGCCTCGGCCTTCGTCAGGCCTGGCGGCGCGCTTCTCTACGTCACCTGTTCCGTGTTGCCGGAGGAAAACGACCGTCAGGTCCAGGCCTTCTGCGAAGCCAATCCGAGCTTCGAGATCGTCTCCGTGATGGACGACTGGACGCATCTTTTCGGCGGTTCAGCCCCGAAGCCGCGTTCGGCCGATGGCAAGACCGTCACGCTCAGCCCCGCCAGCATGGATACCGACGGCTTCTTCTTCTGCCGCATGCGTCGGCGGTCGAGCTGATTTGACGATCGTCAAATCCAACCGTTGTTTCTTATAGTCGACTGTTTGACACCAGTTTCTTTTTGCGCGAAGAGAAGGCCGTCCGTTAAATCGAGGCGCCTATCGGCGTCGGAGGGAGACACCATGATCAGGAAATCCGTCATCGGCGCGTCCATCGCGCTGCTCGTCACATCGGCTGCCATCTTTGCTGGCCCGGCCGTCGCCGCACCAGCGCCCAAGGACGTGCTGACGCATTACGCAGAGCTCGCCCATGCGAAGTTCGAGGACTCGCTGTCGACTGCCAAGGCGCTCGATGCCGCCATCGACGCCCTCATTGCCAAGCCGAGCGACGAGACGCTGAAGGCGGCCCGCGAAGCCTGGATCGCCGCCCGCGTCCCTTACCAGCAGACGGAAGTCTACCGCTTCGGCAACCCGATCGTTGACGATTGGGAAGGCAAGGTGAATGCCTGGCCGCTGGACGAAGGCCTGATCGACTATGTCGATGCCGGCTACGGCACCGAAAGCGATGGCAATTCGCTCTATGTGGCGAATGTGATTGCCAACCCGAAGATCAAGATCAACGGCGAAGAGGTTGATGCCTCCAAGATCACGCCGGAGTTCCTGGCCGAAACGCTGCATGAAGCCGGCGAAGTCGAGGCCAATGTCGCGACGGGCTATCATGCCATCGAATTCCTGCTCTGGGGCCAGGATCTGAACGGCACCGGCCCGGGCGCCGGCAACCGTTCCTATACCGATTACGACACGGCCAATTGCACCAATGGCAATTGCGATCGCCGCGCCGCCTATCTGAAGGCCGCCTCCACCCTCCTGGTCCAGGATCTCGAAGAGATGGTTGCCGCCTGGGCACCCGAGGGCGAAGCCACGAAGAACGTGCTTGCCGATGAAAACAAGGGCATCTCCATCATCCTCACCGGCATGGGCTCGCTCTCCTATGGCGAACTTGCCGGCGAGCGCATGAAGCTCGGCGTGCTGCTGCATGATCCGGAAGAGGAGCATGATTGCTTCTCCGACAACACCCATGCTTCGCACCTGAACGACGCCGTCGGCATTGCATCCGCCTATACCGGCGAATACACCCGCGTCGACGGCACGAAGATGACCGGCCCGTCGCTCTCCGAACTCGTCGCCGCCAAGGATCAGGCGCTCGATCAGGAAATGAAGGCCAAGCTCGATAAGACGCTTGCTGCGATGAATGCCATGGCAGAGCGCGCCAAGACGACCGAGGCCTATGACCAGATGATCGGCGAAGGCAATGCCGAGGGCAACGCCACCGTTCAGGCGGCCATCGACGGGTTGATCGACCAGACCCAGTCCATCCAGCGCGTCATTGCGTCGCTGGATCTCGGCACGATCGAGCTTGAAGGCTCCGACAGCCTTGATAATCCTGGGGCCGTCTTCCAGTAAGCAGCAAAGGCGGGTCGTCCGAAAGCCGGGCGACCCGATCTCTTCCATGACATCTCGCAGGGTTCTCTCCGCCGGCCTCGGCGCCTTGATGACAACCGGCATTCTTGTCTCGGCTGGCACGGCCGGCGAGCCCGTCGAGCGAGCGGACCTGACGCCCAAGGACAGGGCGCGCGTTGTCGCCGTCACCCGACCGACGGATGATTTTTCCAAGGCCGAGGCCTTCGAGCTGATGCAGGGCGGCGCCGGAACCTCCCCGCGCGGAGTGAGCGCGGACTCCTTTTCCGACTTTTCCGCCAATATCACCTTCGCCGAAGAGCAGGATTTCAAGCTCGGCAACGCGCTGTTCCGCAAGCTCTGGGTCTCCTCCCCCTCGTCCACCCAGGCGTCCGATGGTCTCGGTCCCCTCTTCAATGCGCGGGCCTGCCAGAGCTGTCACCTGAAGGATGGTCGCGGCCATCCGCCGGAAGGCGACCGCGATCACACGTCCATGTTTTTCCGACTGGCGCGTCCCGCCGCGACGGAAGACGAGCAGGCGAAGCTTGACCGGCTCGAGATCGCCTCCCTGCCCGATCCCGTCTATGGCGGCCAATTGCAGGAACAGGCGGTGCCGGGCATCTCCGCCGAAGGGCGCATGGTCGTCACCTATACCGAGGAGCCGGTGACACTCTCCGGCGGCGAGACGGTGATGCTGCGACGCCCCAGCTATTCCGTCAGTGACCTGAATTACGGCCCACTCGACCCGACGACCGTTCTCTCGCCCCGCATCGCCAATCCGATGATCGGTCTCGGTCTGATCGAGGCGATCCCAGCGGAGGATATTCGGGCGCTGGCCGATCCCGATGACCTTGATGGTGACGGCATTTCCGGCCGCGTCGCCCGCGCCCGCGATCACCGGACCGGCGAGATCAAGCTCGGCCGCTTCGGCTGGAAGGCGCAGAATGCCTCGGTGCGCGATCAGAGCTCCAGCGCCTTTGCCGGCGATATCGGCATTTCGACGCCAGATGATCCCAGGCATTTCGGTGACTGCACGGAGAAGCAGACCGCCTGCCTTGAAGCCGCCACCGGTGTGCAGCCGCGGCTCGGCGATACCGAAGGCCCCGACCCCGTTCTTGAACTGGTCACCTTCTATGCGAAGAACCTTGCCGTGCCGAAGCGCCGAAACGTGGACGATGCGGAGGTTCTGCGCGGCAAGGAGATCTTCTACCAGAGCGGCTGTACGGCTTGTCACCGGCCGAAATTCGTGACCAGCCGCAGAGCTGACAACAAGGCACAGGCCTTTCAGCTGATCTGGCCCTATTCCGATTTCCTGCTGCATGACATGGGCGAAGGTTTGGCCGATGGCCAGGCCGTCGGAGATGCCACCGGGCGGGAGTGGCGCACGCCGCCGCTCTGGGGTATCGGTCTCACCCAGGTCGTCAGCGGCCACAGCTTCTTCCTGCATGACGGCCGGGCGCGAAACCTGACCGAAGCGATCCTCTGGCATGGCGGGGAGGCGGAAGCCGCCCGCAATGCCTTCGCCGCCGCCAACCTCGAGGACCGCAAGGCCCTGATCACATTCCTGGAGTCTCTCTGATGCGGTTACTGACGCGCCTTGCCCTCCTCTCCACGATGTTGCTGCCCCTTCCGGCGCTGGCGCAGGAATCGAGCCTGACCGTCGGCGTGCTCGACACGGCCAAGGTGCCCTCCGTCATGGCCCGCGCCGTCGATGACTTCATCCGGCCCGGCTATCGCCGGTTCGAAGAAGAAGCCGATACCATGGAAGAATCCATGGTCGAACTCTGCGGCTCGCCCTCGTCCGAAAGCCTCATGAACGCGCAATCGACATTCGGCGACGTTGTCGAAGCCTGGTCGCGCATCGAGATCGTCCGGGTCGGGCCAGTTCTCGAAGGCAATCGGTTCGAGCGCATCCTGTTCTTTCCCGATCGCAAAGGCACTGGGCTGAAGCAGGTGCAGGCGGCCCTCGCCAAGCCTGATCCGAGCGTGACGTCGGTCGACACGCTGAAGGAAAAGAGCGTGGCCATGCAGGGGCTGGGCGCGCTGGAATTCGTTCTCTTCGGCACGGGTTCTGAGAGCCTGCAATCGGCAGAAGGCGCCTATCGCTGCCAATATGGCACGGCGATCGCGGCCAATCTGAAGCGGTTGGGGAGCGAGTTGACCGAAGCCTGGGATGCGCCCGATGGCGTGGCGGCCGCCTGGAAAACGCCCGGTCCCGACAACCCGATCTTCCGCGACGAAGCCGAGGCTGCCAAGGAGCTGCTCGGCGTGCTCGTGCACGCGGCCGAGACGATCCGCGACCAGCGCATCGAGCAGTTCTACAAGGGTGACGCGAAAAAGGCCCTGCCACGTCAGGCGATCTACTGGCGTTCAGGCAATACCTTCCGCTCGATCACCGCGAATATCGAAGGCCTGCGCGATCTGCTTGCTACCTCCGGCATGGTGGAGCTTCTGGCCGAAGACAATCGCTCGGTCGTCTCGTCGACCGATTTCGTGGCCCGTTCGCTGTCGCGCGTCTCCGGCGACATCAAGCCCGATGTGGCCGCCGTTGTCGAAGACCCGGCCCAGATCGCAAAGCTCGACTTCCTGCTCTTGAACAGCCGCGACCTGACCCTGAGGCTCAACAATGATCTAGGTGGCGGTATCGGCCTTGCGGCCGGCTTCTCCTTCTCCGACGGCGACTGAGATGATCGCAACGCCGCTCATCGATCGCCGAGCCTTCCTGCGCTCCGCAGGCCTCGCCTTTGTCGCGGGGCTTGGCGCCCGGTCGGCCTTTGCGCTCGAGCGCACGGATGCGGTCTATGCCAGTGGCCTCAAGCGTCCCGACGGTAGCTTCGCCATCGGACTGGTCAGCGAGGCCGGCACACTGATCGACGAGATCGCGCTGCCGGGCCGCATCCACGGGCTCTGCCACAGTGCTGCAAATGGGCTATCGGTTGCCTTTGCCAGGCGTCCCGGGACCTTTGCCGTCATCTTCGATGCCAAGAAGGCTGTTGAGCCGCGCATCATCGCCGCTTCGGAAGGACGCCACTATTTTGGCCATGGCGCCTTCTCGCCCGATGGCCGGCTCTTCTATGCCAGCGAAAACGACTTCGATGCCAATGCTGGGGTGATCGGGATCTACGACTGCATCTCCGGCTTCGAGCGCGTGGGCGAGGTGCCGGCTCATGGCATCGGCACGCATGACATCACCGTCACGGCAGATGGTCTCCTGGTCATCGCCAATGGCGGGATCGAGACGCATCCGGATTTCGGCCGCACCAAGCTCAATCTCGACCATATGGAGCCGTCACTCGTTCTGGCCGATGCCAAGACCGGCGCGCTGATCGAGAAGCACACGCTGCCGCCGGAGCTCAGCCAACTCTCCACCCGGCATCTCGATGTCGCCGCCGATGGGCGGATCTGGTTTGCCTGCCAGTATGAGGGGCCGCGCACGGATCGGCCGCCGCTGGTCGGGCATTTTGCCAAGGGCGTTCCCGTCTCCTATGTCCAGCTTCCCGACGAGACGACCGACCGGCTCGGCAATTATGTCGGCGCCATCGCCGTCAACCGGGCTCAGGGTCTCGTCGGCATCGCCTCGCCTAAAAACGGGCTCTGGGCCGTGCTCGACGGTAAGGACGGACGCTTGATTTCGGAGACCGTGCTGGCCGATGCTTCGGGCATCGCCCCCTCGCCGAAAAGCTTCGCGGTCTCCTCCTATCGCGGCGATTTCCTCGCCCGCCAAAGCCCTGTCGCCTGGGATCAGCACATCATCCGGATCTAGAACGCTGGTCGAACCGAAAGGAGCGCCCTAGATGCCTGCCATGTCCAAGATCGTAAGCTACATCCTCTTCATCGGTTTCGTCGTCGGCGCGGGTCTCATTGCCGGTGTCACCAACATGCCGGGCGAGTGGTACCAGACCCTCGAAAAGCCGTTCTTCAACCCGCCCTCCTGGATCTTTGGTCCGGTATGGACCACGCTCTATGTGATGATCGGTGTGGCCGGTGCCCGGATCTGGCAGCGTGCGCCGAAGTCGGCGGCCATGCAGCTCTGGTTCGCCCAGATGGCCTTCAATCTCATGTGGTCGCCCGCCTTCTTCGGCCTGCAGAACCCCGAACTCGCACTTGCCGTCATTGCCGGCATGCTGGTGACGATCGTGGCCTTCATGGTGAAGGCCAAGCCGATCGACGGGATTTCGACCCTGCTCTTCGTGCCCTATCTTGCCTGGGTCGCCTTTGCGAGCGTGCTCAATCTCTCGATTGCCTGGCTGAACTGAATTTCCGTTTCGCCGCCTTGCCTGCCTGGAACGGCCATGCCAATTTCGCCGCCGAAGGGGATATGAGCCATGGTGGACTACGATCAGGAGACCGTTGAAACACGGATCCGGCAGAGCTTCGCGCGGCAGGGGGCGATGGAAACGCTTGGGGCCGAGCTTTCGAGCGTCAGCCCCGGTGTCGTCGAAATTGAACTCTCCTACGATCCCAAGCTCACCCAGCAGCACGGTTTCCTGCATGCCGGCGTCATTTCCGCCGCGCTGGACACAGCCTGCAGCTATGCCGCCTATACGGTGACCACTCCGGAGGTGTCCCTGCTCACCATCGAGTTCAAGGTGAACCTGATGTCGCCAGGGCGCGGCGAGCGCTTCCTGTTTCGCGGCGAAATCACCAAGCCCGGCTCCAATATCATCGTCGCCGACGGTCGCGGCTATGCGCTGACCGACGGCCCGGCCAAGCTGATTGCCTCGATGACCAGCACGATGATGGTCATCCGCGGCCGTGAGGGGATTTCCGGATGACCTATGAAATGAAGCCGGTCGCCGGCAAGAACGTGCTCTTCGTCATGGCCGCCGATGCCGAATACGGCGTCTTCCTGCGCACCCGCATTTCTCCGCTGATGACCGGCGTCGGGCCCGTCGAAGCGGCCATCGCTCTGACCCGGGAGCTCGCCCGTCTTGCCAGCCACGACGACCTGCCGGATCTCGTCGTCTCGCTCGGCTCGGCGGGGTCGGCGACGCTCGAACAGGCCGAGATCTACCAGGTTTCGGCCGTCTCCTATCGCGACATGGACGCCTCCGCCTTCGGTTTTGAGAAGGGCAAGACGCCGTTTCTCGACCTGCCCGTTTCCGTCGAACTGCCGCTCCGGATCCCAGGGATACAGACGGCGACGCTATCCACTGGGGCGAATGTCGTCTCGGGCGCCGCCTACAAGTCGATCGACGCCGACATGGTGGACATGGAAACCTTCGCCATTCTGCGCGCCTGCCAAGGTTTCAACATCCCCCTGATCGGGTTGCGCGGCATTTCCGACGGCCGGCACGACGTCAATCACATCGACGACTGGACGCAGTATCTGCACGTCATCGACAAGAAGCTGGCGCTTGCCGTCGATGGCCTGCAGACGGCGCTGGAAGACGGCGTCTTCTGGTTCTGAGCAGGCGCACAAAAATTCCAGGTTTTGCGGGCGATCTGCCATTGAAAGATGGCCGCGATTTCTTTAAAGGCTCGCCATGACCCAGACAGCACATCCCGACAGTGTTCTCATCGTCGATTTCGGCAGCCAGGTAACGCAGCTGATCGCACGCCGCGTCCGCGAATCCGGCGTCTATTGCGAAATCGTCCCCTTCCAGTCCGCCGAAGAAGGCTTCCACCGGTTGAAGCCCAAGGCGATCATCCTGTCGGGAAGCCCCGCTTCCACGCTGGATGAAGGCAGCCCCCGGGCGCCGCAGGTGCTGTTCGACAGCGGTCTTCCGATCTTCGGCATCTGCTATGGGCAGCAGACCATGTGCGCCCAGCTTGGCGGCAAGGTCGAAGGCGGCCATCACCGCGAATTCGGCCGCGCCTTCCTCGATGTCGAGCAGGATTGCGAACTGTTCAACGGCCTCTGGTCGACCGGCTCGCGCCATCAGGTCTGGATGTCCCATGGCGACCGCGTGACCGCGATCCCGCCGGGCTTCAAGGTTCTGGCCACGTCCTCCAACGCGCCCTTCGCCTTCATTGCCGACGAAGCGCGCAAATACTACGCCGTGCAGTTCCACCCCGAGGTCGTGCACACGCCCGACGGCGCCAAGCTGATCCAGAACTTCGTCCAGAAGGTCGCGGGCATCAAGGGCGACTGGACCATGCATGCCTATCGCCAGAAGGCGGTCGAGCAGATCCGCGCTCAAGTCGGCGATAAGCGCGTCATCTGCGCGCTGTCCGGCGGCGTCGATTCGTCGGTCGCAGCGCTGCTGATCCACGAGGCCGTCGGCGACCAGTTGACCTGCATCCTCGTCGACCACGGCCTGATGCGCAAGAACGAGGCAGCCGATGTCGTTGCCATGTTCAAGGAGCATTACAACCTGCACCTCATCCATGTTGATGCCGTCGACAAGTTCGTCGGCGAGCTGGAAGGTGTGAGCGACCCGGAAACCAAGCGCAAGATCATCGGCCGCCTGTTCATCGAGACCTTCGAGGAAGAAGCCAAGAAGCTCGGCGGCGCGGATTTCCTTGGCCAGGGCACGCTCTATCCCGACGTCATCGAAAGCGTGTCCTTCACCGGCGGTCCTTCGGTCACGATCAAGTCGCACCACAATGTCGGCGGTCTGCCCGAGCGCATGAACATGCAGCTCGTCGAGCCCTTGCGCGAACTCTTCAAGGACGAAGTGCGCGTGCTCGGCAAGGAACTCGGCCTGCCCGATAGCTTCATCGGCCGCCACCCCTTCCCGGGTCCGGGCCTTGCCATCCGCTGCCCGGGCGGTGTGACCCGCGAAAAGCTCGACATCCTGCGCGAAGCCGATGCCATCTATCTCGACGAGATCCGCAAGGCCGGCCTCTACGACGCGATCTGGCAGGCCTTTGCCGTGCTGCTCCCGGTCCAGACCGTCGGCGTCATGGGCGATGGCCGTACCTATGAATTCGTCTGTGCGCTGCGCGCCGTCACCTCGGTCGACGGCATGACCGCCGACTTCTATCACTACGACATGGAATTCCTCGGACGGGCGGCCACCCGCATCATCAACGAGGTCCGCGGCATCAACCGCGTCGTCTACGACGTGACGTCGAAGCCGCCGGGGACGATTGAGTGGGAGTAAGGCGAACGCCTCTGCCAATATGAAATTTCTGAAACGGAGGGCCTCGCCCTCCGTTTTTTCGTATGCCCCTTCAGAAGACGAACGATTGCTGCGCCGGGGACGTGTCGGGCAGTTCGACGCCTTCCAGCTCCAGCATGCGCAGCTTGGAGTCCGATCCGCCCGGCGCCGAAAAGCCGCCGATCTTGCGTCCTGCCGCCAAGACCCGGTGACACGGGATGATCAGCGGGATCGGGTTCTTCGCCATGGCCTGACCGATCGTCCAGGCACCCGCAGGTCCCAGCTCCAGCTCCCCCGCCAGCGCGCCATAGGTCGTGGTGCTTCCCCAGCCAAGACGCCGGGTGGCGAGGTAGATCTGGCGAAAGAGATCCGTCTGGGCCGAGAGGTCGAGGGGCAGGTCGGAGAAGTCGCTGCGCTCACCGGCAAAATACGCCCGGACACGATCGATAGCCGCGGCAATCTCTGCGATCGGCGCCGCAGGCTCGGCGCCCGGGAACCGTCGGCGCATGGCGCGCTCCGTCTGTTCCGGATCGTCGCCCGGAAGGCGAAAGCCGGAAACGCCCTCATCGCTCCAGGCGATGGCGCAGGTGCCGCTCTGTGTTTCAAACAGCGTATAAGCCTGGTTGCTCGTCATCGGTCTGCATCCCTCATGCTGCCACAGGGTGACGTGCTCCGGGCGATCGAGCAACCCGTTTCATGCCGGGCCTATACAGACTTTCCGGCTCCCGGCCCCAAGGCCACCCGCTCGGCTTGCCAGCCGTGGGATCGTCTTGCTATCCGTCGAGAATGAACAGGAGACCGGCGGCGCATGAGCATCACCATCTACGGCATCAAGAACTGCGACACGATGAAGAAGGCGCGCACCTGGCTCGAAAGCCAAGACGTGGCGCACGACTTCCACGACTACAAGGCCAAGGGCATCGATGCCTCGACCCTTGACAGCTGGATCGGCCAGGTTGGCTGGGAGGTGCTGCTCAACAAGGCCGGCACGACCTTCAAGAAACTCGACGAGGCGCAGAAAGAGAACCTCGATGCGGCACGCGCCAAGGCGCTGATGCTGGCGCAGCCGTCGATGATCAAGCGGCCGGTGCTCGATGTCGACGGCAAGCTCACGGTCGGTTTTAAGCCCGAGACCTATCAGCAGATCTTCCAGGCCTGAGCCATGGCCAAGACCACCCGCGCCACGCAGTTCCTCGACAAGGCCGGTGTCGCCTATACCACCGCGACCTATGATTACGACCCGAATGCCGAGCGCATCGGGCTGCAGGCGGCGGAAGCGATCGGTGAGCATCCGTCGCGGGTGTTGAAGACGCTGATGGCCGAGCTTGACGGCAAGCCGGTCTGTGTTGTCGTGCCCTCCGACAAGGAGGTGTCGATGAAGAAGCTGGCGAGCGCTTTCGGCGGCAAATCGGCGGCGATGATGAAACCGGCCAATGCCGAAAAGCTCACAGGTTTCGTGGTCGGCGGCATCAGCCCCTTCGGCCAGAAGAAACAGGTGCCTACGGCCATCGAGATCTCGGCCATGGACGAGCCGCTCGTCTACATGAATGGCGGGCAGCGCGGCTTGCAGGTGCGGGTGTCCCCGCAGGATGCGCTCAAGGCGCTGGGCGCCATTGCGGCACCGCTCACTGCCTGAACAGATCCATGCTTCGGCGTGCATGGTCTGGACTTCGCCATCTTTACCCTTAAGTCTGGCATACAGACAAAAACAGGAATGCCCCATGACCCTCCCCGATCTCTCCGCCTCCATCGATCCGCACAAGCTCGACAAGCTCGCCGAGGTGGCGATCAAGGTCGGGCTGCAGCTGCAAAAGGGTCAGGATCTGGTGCTGACCGCGCCGCTCGTCGCTGTGCCGCTGGTGCGGCTGATCACGGCGCATGCTTACCAAGCGGGTGCGGCGACGGTGACGACCTTCTATTCCGACGAGGAGACGACACTGGCACGCTATCGTCATGGTCACGACGACAGCTTCGACCGCGCGCCGAACTGGCTCTATGACGGCATGGCCAAGGCTTACGAGAATGGCGCTGCCCGTCTCGCCATTGCCGGCGACAATCCGATGCTGCTGGCGCAGGAAGATCCGACGAAGGTCGGCCGTGCCAACAAGGCGACCTCGATTGCCTACAAGCCGGCGCTGGAGCATATCTCCAATTTCGACATCAACTGGAACATCTGCTCCTATCCCAACCCCTCCTGGGCGAAGCTCGTCTTCCCCGACATGCCGATCGAAGAGGCCGTGCGCAAGCTGGCGGACGCCATCTTCGCTGCCTCGCGCGTCGATCGCGACGATCCGGTCGCGGCCTGGGCCGAGCACAATGCGGAACTCAAGAAGCGCTCCACCTGGCTGAACGGCGAGCGATTTGCCGCCCTGCACTTCACCGGCCCCGGCACGGACCTGACCGTCGGCCTTGCAGACGGCCATGAATGGCATGGCGGCGCCTCGACGGCGAAGAATGGCGTGACCTGCAATCCCAACATCCCGACGGAAGAAGTCTTCACCACGCCGCATGCGCTGAAGGTGGAGGGCCATGTCTCCTCGACCAAGCCACTTTCCCATCAGGGCACGCTGATCGACAATATCCAGGTGCGCTTCGAAGGCGGGCGGATCGTCGAGGCCAAGGCCTCCAAGGGCGAGGCCGTGCTCAACAAGGTGCTCGACACGGACGAAGGCGCACGCCGTCTCGGCGAAGTGGCGCTGGTGCCGCATTCCTCGCCGATCTCGGCCTCGGGCGTTCTCTTCTACAACACACTCTTCGACGAAAACGCCTCCTGCCACATCGCGCTCGGCCAGTGCTATTCGAAGTGCTTCCTCAACGGCGCCTCGCTCAGCCAGGAGCAGATCAAGGCGCAAGGCGGCAATTCCTCGCTGATCCACATCGACTGGATGGTCGGCTCAGACAAGGTCGATATCGACGGCCTTCGCGCCGACGGCTCGAAGGTGCCGGTCATGCGGAAGGGGGAATGGGCCTGAGGTCCAGACCTCAAATGTCGAGGTCGACCCAGAGCGCTGCGTGATCGGAGGCCGCATCCTGCGGCCTCTTCAGCTCCTCATAGGTCTCCCAGCGTTTCGGCCTTACCCCCGACCACATGCCGGTGCGGATGACCCCGCCTTTCTCCACCTTGTCGAACAGTTTCGGCGAGAGCAGCAGGTAATCGATCTTGTTGCCGGGATTGGACAGGCCATAGGTGCCCTCGAAGCCGCCATTGTCGAAGCTCGGATGCTCGAAGGCATCGGTCAGCTCGGCGTCCTGCAGAAGCGGGCTCAAGGGATCGCTCTCGGGTGTGTCGTTCAAGTCGCCGATCACCGCGATATACTCCCAGCCTTCGGCCAGCCGCTCCTCCACGATCTCGGCAACACGGGTCGCCTGGGCCTTCCGGCGGCGGTCCGACTCGGCCTTGCCGCCAAACCCCTTGCTCTTGAAATGGTTGACCATCACCAGCAGCCTGTTGCCGCTTGCGGTCGTCACTTCGAATTCCGGGCAGTCGCGGGAAAAGATAATGCGGTCGCTGCCATCCGGCAGCCGGTCGTCGACATGGCTGCGCATCCGGCCGATCGGAAACTGCGGTCCGGACATCAGTCCGACATCGATGCCGCGTTCGTCATTGCCATCGATCAGCATCACGTGACGAAACGGCGTGCCGTCGACGGCGGCAACGATCTCGTCGTTGAAGGCCTTCAGCACCGGCCGGCTTTCGGCCTCGACCACGCCCAGCACGTCGGCCTCCAGGTCGCGGATCACGCGGGCCGTGTTGCGCATGGCGTGTTCGTTGATCGGTTCGTCGCGCAACTCGAGCGAGCCGACCCAGTCGCTGCGGCCCGAAGCCGTGATCTCGACGCCGCCCGACTGAGGGCGTTTCAACAGGCCGCCGCGATTGCGGCGCAGAATGACAAAGGGGCCGGTGTCGCTCTTTTCCATGCCGAGCGCGATGATCAGGTCGGCCATCTTCTTGCGCGCCGCGGGCGTGTAGGAGATTTCGCCGAGCAGACTGTTCAACTCGGCGAACTTTTCGAGGACGGGGCGTCCGTCCTCCCAGGTTTCGAGGTTCATCGCCTTGGCGCGATCGAACAGGTTCTCGACGTTGTAGACTGCAAGGCGCATTGCTCCCTCCCAGGCTCTCGAACTGGGACGGGATGATACCAGAGATTTGTGATGCGCGCATGTCGCGAGAAACAATCTGCCTCACGCGACAAGCGCGCAAACACTCCGGTCGTCAGCGATAGTAGACGATCTTGCCGCCATTATAGGCCGTCTGCACCCACAGCACATTGTGCGGGGCGATGCCGCGCACCTTGAGGGCTGCCGAGAGGCTCGGGTCTTCCGCGACCACGGCCTGGGCAAGCGCCAGGCTGTTGCCTGTCGGATAGATGGCCTGCTGCGGATAGGTGTGCCGCTCGAAGCTGCCGCGGTCCACGCGGATCGCGGTGACATTGCCATTATACTGCTTGCCGAAGAGAATTTCGCGCGGCGTCCAGCCGCCCGCCTCGACATAAGTCGCGGCGCTGGCGGGTAGGGTGGCAAGGGATGCTGCAGCAACGGCTGCAGCCAGAACGAGTTTCTTCATCATGATCATGCTCCTTTCGCCGGACGCTTGGGAGACCATCCGGCTTCGAGGCCACAAGTGGCGATCAGGAAGATGGTTGTCTAGTATAATCACATGAGCTTGATCGATTGCGCGCAACTCATTTTGCACACGCAGTGTTCACCATGCTCGCACCCGCCTCGTCAGGCAGCGAAAACGGACAGCGGCGTGACGAGGGAGCTCCGCCCGGTTACTTCTGGCGGGCCTTGCGGGCAGCGTAGCGACGGTCACGCTCGGCCTTGCGGGCGGCTTCGTCTTCGACCACGCGGCTGATGCGCGATGCTTCGGCCTGCTCGCGGGCATCCTGTTCGGCGCGTGCTGCGGCGATCGCCGCTTCTTCGCGCTCGCGGGCTTCCTGCTCGGCTCGGGCCTCTTCTTCGGCCTTCAACCGGTCGCGCTCGGCATGGCGCTTGGCACGTTCTTCGGCGCGGATCGCACGTTGTGCCATGCGGGCCTCGCGCTCGGGATCTGCCGCGGCGTGTGCCGCCTTATAGGCCTGCAGCAGGGCCGCCTTGGCCTCAGTGGCTGTTGTGCGGCGCTCGGCAAGGCCATGATCTCTGCTGAATTTCATCTTGTCTCCGATCTCTTGGATGTCAGGTTTCAGGTGCGCGCCCGTTTGGCGACCAGAGCCGCCGTGGCGCTTTCGCGGGCTTCACGCTCGCGGGCGAGACGTGCCTCGCGCAGACGGATGGTCTTTTCGTCGCGCGCGGAGGCGATGGCATCCTGCTCGTCGACGGCGCGACTGCGGGCCAGAAACTGCGACTGCGTCTTCGCGAAGGCGATCTCGGCCGTTTGTCTGGATTTGGTGAGGTGTTCGGTCATGGGGTCTCCTTTCAGGAGGCTGCCTTGTTCAGGCAATAAAAAAAGGCCAGGCGAACCGCCTGACCTTTCCGAGGGATCGTGCCTTCAACAGTGCCAGTACATCCGTGGTCAAAGGAAAGCGGATCCCGGATCTATCAGGCTGCCTGCAGGTTGCAGGCCGACATCTTGCCCGACTTGTTGTCGCGCTCCATGTCGTAAGCCAGCTTCTGGCCTTCGACGATTTCGCGCATGCCCGACCGTTCGACGGCGGAGATGTGAACGAAGGCGTCCGGGCCGCCGTTGTCAGGCTGAATGAAGCCGAAGCCCTTGGTGGAATTGAACCATTTTACTGTGCCAGTGGTCATGTTGAACCCTTTCATAGCGCATAGAGTGACCCAGCGCGGATGCGCTGCGGAGAGAACGATTTTTGAGAGGAAGGTTCGACAGGGCGCGGGCTGTCCCGCGCGGTAACCAAAGCTTAGCAAGCAAACATCGATGACCGATAGATAGAGGTCTTCCTAATGAAAGTCAACCATCGGTTTTTGACCACGCTTCATCTTCAATCAAAAGTGTAATTTTCGAAGATGCAACCGCGCCCGGTCAAAGGCTGGCGAAAGCGGACCTGACCCTGTCGAGAAATCCCTTGCGCTTCTCCTCCGTCGCCCGGTCCATGTCGTGCAGCGCGAACATGCGAAAGTCCACGCCTTTGGCACAGAAGGCAGCCACGCCGCGCTTCAGGATCCGCTTGACCGGGTTGGCCATGTAGAGATGCACGACCCACCAGGGCGAACCGGTCGAGGTCACGACCCAGAAGCTCTCGATGTGGGTCATCAGCGGCACGATGCGCCCGCCGGCCTTGTCGTGCTCGAAGGCGACGCCGGGCACGAAGATGCGGTCGATGAACCCCTTCATGATCGCCGGCAGATTGAACCACCATTGCGGAAAGACGAGCACCAGGCCATCGGCCGCCTTGAGCCGTGTGACGATGCCCGAGACGTCTTCCGGCGGCTCATAACCGGGCTCCATATAAGCGGCGCGCTCGGCGGCCGTAAGACGCGGATCAAAATCCTCGACGTAGAGATCGAGCAGATCGACCGTGTGGCCTCGTCCTTCCAGCGTCTCGACCACCGTTCTAGCCGCAGAGGCCGCGAAGCTCTCCGGAAGCGGATGGGCGAGCACGACCAGGAAGCGGCGTGCCATCAGAAGAGGCTCCCCTGCCCGGCCGGTGGCTCGCTCTTGCGTGGAGGCTTCGGCGCAGGCGCGATCCGCGCCGGCTGTGGCGCTGACGGTTCCGGCGGGGATACACCTTCGCCGGCGACGGCCCTAACGCGGCCATCGGCAAACTCGATCGCAATCGTCTGGCCATGCGTGAGGCCGTCGGCCCGCGAGACAGGCCGGTCATCCTCGTCGCGGATCACGGCATAACCGCGCGCCAGCACGTTCTTGTAAGAGAGCGATTGGAGCACGCGGTCCTGCGCCACCAGCGCCTGGCGGGCGCGGCGCAGATCGTTCATCACGGCACTGTCGGCCCGGCGACCCAGGCTTTCCAGCCTGTCCTTCGAGCGTTCCGTCATCGCCGTCAGCCGCGCCGGGACCGCCGTCAGCGTCGCATCGAAACGCCCGAGCCGCGCCTTGTTGCGCTCGATCAGCCGCTCGATGACGCGTTCGGCGCGGACACCACTTTCCGACAGCTTCTGCTTACGCTCTACCAGGCGGCGCGCCAGCATTTCGGGCGAGAGCTTGGCGGCCACGCGCTCGAAGCTGCGGCGCTTGTTCATGGTGTTGAGCTCGAGACTGCGACCGAGACCGGCAGCCGCTTCGTCGAAGCGACGGCGGGGCAAGGCGAGCAACTGGTCGAGCGAAGGCAGTGCCCGCACGAGGCTGCGCAGGTTCTGGCGACGATTGTCCATCTGCCTGACCATTGCGCCAGAGAGACGAGCGGACAGCGTCGCCACCTGCGCCTCGAGGTCGGCCTTCACGGGAACGGCCATTTCCGCCGCGCCCGTCGGCGTCGGGGCGCGCACATCGGCGGCGTAGTCGATCAGGGTCCAGTCAGTTTCATGGCCGACGGCGGAGATGAGGGGAATCGCGCTGGCAGCTGCCGCACGCACTACCGCCTCGTCGTTGAAGCTCCAGAGGTCCTCGAGGCTGCCACCGCCGCGCGCGACGATCAACACGTCTGGCCGCGGGATGGGGCCGCCACGCTCCAGCGCATTGAAGCCATGAATGGCATTGGCCACCTCGTCGCCAGAACCTTCGCCCTGCACCTTGACTGGCCAGACCAGCACATGGACGGGAAACCGGTCGGAAATGCGGTGCAGGATATCGCGGATGACCGCACCTGTCGGCGAGGTGACGACGCCGATCACCTTGGGCAGGAAGGGCAAGAGCTGCTTGCGGGCGGGATCGAACAGACCCTCCGCCGTAAAGCGGCGCTTACGCTCCTCGATCAGGGCCATCAGCGCGCCGGCGCCCGCCGGCTCCATCTGCTCGATGACGATCTGGTATTTCGACGAGCCGGGGAAGGTCGTGACCTTGCCGGTGGCGATCACCTCCATGCCCTCTTCCGGGCGGTATTTGAGCCGGGAAAAGGAGCCCTTCCAGATCACGGCATCGATGCGCGCCTTGTCGTCCTTCAGGCTGAAATAGGCATGGCCCGAGGAATGGGGCCCGCGATAGCCGGAGATTTCGCCGCGCACCCGCACGTGATCGAAAGAGGTCTCGATGGTGCGCTTGATCGAGCCCGAGAGTTCCGAAACGGAGAACTCGGTGAGGTTCGTCGGCGAATCGTTGTCGAAGAAATTGCTCATGCCCCTTCCCTAGCGGAAAACGCCGGCAAGATCAGCCCGCAGCGCAGGCGATCCCTTGCTTTCCCTCAGGGCAGTTCGACGCGGTAGATCTGCATGCCCGAAGGGCCGTCCACGGGCACGGGCTTGAGATAGCCGGGCACCTCGCCCTTCCTCATGCCGGCATAGAGACCATCGGCCTTGGTCTCAGCGATCTTTTCCGTCTGCGGGAAGTCTGGGCAGAAGACCAGGATCGTCGCGCCAGCACCCCGCAGGAAGGCGGCGGCTTCTTCGGGCTCGGCGAGACCCACATGCAGTTCGGTGAGCATGCCACCCTGGTTGCGGTGATAGGGACCGGAGAGGACACGGTGGCGGGTGAAGCGCAGGATCTCCGGCCCCATGTCGGAGGCCGCAACGACGACACCTGTCGGCAGCTGGTTGAGCGCTGCAAAGCCCGCCGGTGCATCGCAGGCCGGTCTTTCTGCCGCCTGAGCCGCGGTCGCCGGTGCCAGCCCTTTCATGCGGTTGGTCACGCCGGCCGTGCCCTCGACAAAAAGAACGCCGAACAGGGCCCAGGCTCCCGGCACCGACAAGAAGGCGGCCAGCGCGAAGAGCAGGCCCGTGCCCAACTGGTCGGGTTCCTCCCGGGTCTTGCGGCGCAGTTCGCCGATGAGGAGCGCGAGTGGCGGGATCGCGAGCAGGTTTGCAAAGATGGCGCCGCGCACCTGGACAAGCGCAATCAACCAGCAGACCGCGATCAGGGCGAGGATGATGGCGTGCGACCGGATGCGATCGCCGTTCAGGATCCGGAAGCCGCAGACACAGATGGCGAAGAAGCCAACGGCATAAAAGCCGCCAAAGGCCGAGGGCTCCTTGTCGAACTGGTCGAGGAAGGATTGCGCTTCAATCACGCCCGACAGCCACAGCGAATGCAGCAGGGGATCCAGCTCGTTGAGGGGGTTCTGCAGGCATTGCGGGGCGATCGTGAGAGCGCCGAGGCCCACGAGCAGGCCCGTGACGCCGATGGCTGCGATGCGCAGACGGATATCCTGCATGCCAGGCAGTTGGGTGGCGATGAAAAGCGCGGCTGCACCTATCCCGACCACCGCATAGAAGCCGACCGAGAGGCTGTCGCAGGTCACGGTCGCATACTGCGCCGGGGGGACCGTGGCGAAGAAGAAGGCCGAGAGGCTGACGAGGAGGGTGAGCGAGAAGGTTCGTGCGGTCTTTGCGTATGCTGCCCCTTCCAGAGCCCAGAGGACGCCGACGATGGCGCAAGCGGCGGCAATGAGCGGCGTCGTCTCCGCACCGATCGCGATGGCTGCGGCAGCGGCGAGACCTGCCAGCGCATGACCCGCCGTGCCTCTTGCTGGATCGAGCAGGCCGGCGGCGATCGCTGCGACCAGAACGAGCTGGACATTGTGGTGGTCGATCGAGCCGGGCAGGAAGCGATTGGCGGTGATGACGAAAACGGATGTCAGGAGCAGCGCGATATGCATGGTGACATCGTCGCCCATACGCCGGGCCGCCACGCCGATGGCTGCCATCAGCGGCAGGATCAGCAGGAAGGGCCAGACGAGCAGCGCGAGTGCCTCGGCCTGCTCCATCGGCACGAAGTGGGCGAAGGCACCAATCAGCAGGGCGATCGGCAGGTCGATGAGGCGCGACCAGTGCATCAGCGTGCCGACTTCGAGCCCCAGACGATATTGCGTCAGGTCGAACCAGGACTGGCCGGCCAGGAGATCGCGCACCTGAACGAGGCGCATGACGTCATCATTGTCCGCGCCGACATAATCGACCGCCATGGGCAGGTTCAACAGGGCGATCACCGCCATGGTGACGATGCCGTAGACCAGCGTCCAGACCAGAAGCGGGCGCGCGGGCGAGGCTCTCGACGTATCCGGCAAGGTCATGTCGGCCATGCTGGCTCAAATCTCCCTGTCCATCCGAACTGCCTCCCATCGGGAACAAGCGACGGACCATATTTCAAAGACTGATCTTGCCCGAAACCTAGCCTTAACCTTCTCAAGAAATAGTAAAACCAATGGTGGCCAAGGGCTGCCCGAACCCCAGCGCTTTGAGCAGGTCCCCATGAGCCGTGCGGCCATTCCCTCCCTCGACATTGCCGTTCTTCTGCCGTGCTACAACGAAGCCGCCACGATCGGCCAGGTGGTCAGCGATTTTCGCGCGGCCCTGCCGGAGGCGAAGATTTATGTCTACGACAACAATTCGACGGATGGCACGGCCCTGAAGGCCATGCTCGCCGGCGCGACCGTCGTGCGCGAACGCCGCCAGGGCAAGGGTCATGTGGTGCGCCGCATGTTCTGCGACATCGACGCCGACATCTACATCATGGCCGATGGCGACGGGACCTATGGACCCGCCGACGCCGAGGAACTGATCCGCACGCTGATCACCGAACGCGCCGACATGGTGGTCGGCACGCGCCGCGGCGTGCATGACGATGCCGGCCGCAACGGCCATGCCTTCGGCAACCGGCTGTTCAACCAGCTCTACCGCATGCTGTTCGGCAATGACTTCACCGACATTCTCTCAGGCTACCGCGCCTTCTCCCGCCGCTATGTGAAGAGCTTCCCGGCCGTCTCCGCCGGCTTCGAGATCGAGACGGAAATGTCGGTGCATGCCTCGCGGCTGAAGCTGCCGGTCTGCGAGATCGAGCTCGATTACGGCCGCCGGCCGGAAGGCTCCCATTCCAAGCTCTCGACCTTCAAGGATGGCTTCAAGATCCTCTGGATGTTCGCCATGCTGATGAAGGAAACGCGGCCCTTCGCCTTTTTCGGGCTGATCGCCGCCGGCCTGATGGGGGCAAGCATCGGTTTCATGGCGCCCGTCCTCTACGAGTTCTTCACCACCGGCCTCGTCTCGCGCATGCCGACCTGGATCGCCGCCATGGCGCTGACCATGATGTCCTTCCTGTCGTTCACGGCAGCGCTCATCCTCGATTCCGTCGCGCGGTCTCGCGCCGAGCAGCTGAGGATCCACTATCTCACGCTTCCGGCGCTCAACACGTCCAGGCTCGCCACCGAAGCACAGACTGCACCGGAGAAACCGAAGCGTGAGCGCTCGCCCAAGCTAACGAGCAAGGGCGGCTCGTCCCGCGCTGCATGAAGAAGTTCCTGCGCTTCGTCGTCGTCGGCGCCACCGGCTTTCTCGTCGATGCCGGCGTGCTCTGGCTGTTCCTCACCTTCACGCCGATCGGGCCGCTTGCCGCCCGTATCGTCGCGATCGCGTTTGCCATGACGATGACATGGCTGCTCAACCGCCACTTCACTTTCGGCGCCTCGAAGCGCTCTGTTGTCAGCGAAGGCTTTCGCTACGGCTTCATCGGCGCCGTCACGTCGCTGATCAATTACGGGGTCTATGCCCTGCTTCTGATCGGCGCGCCGCTGCTCAGCCCCTACGCCGCGCTGGTCTTTGCGTCCATCGCGGCGATGCTGTTCAGCTTCTTCGGCTATTCGCGCTACGTCTTTCGCCGCTAGGCGGCAAGAGGCGGATTACACCGCCTCCCAGCCGTCCTTCTCTGCCGCGCGGTAGATCGCGTCGATCAGCTTCTGGTTCGCCTTGGAATTCTCCAGGGTCACGACCTCGCCCTTCGTGCCGGCCACGGCCCGCGCGAAGGCTTCTGCCTCCAGCTTGTACTGGCGGCTGTCGGGGAAGCGGAAGATCTGGGAGACGTTGTGGCCGCGATTGGTGAGTTCGACTTCCTCGGCGCCCCAGCGGTCGGCATTGAAGGGTGACTTGACCTCGATGAAGCCGTCCGTGCCGTGGAAGACCATCAGCTGGCGGTTCGCCATCTGGGTCGAGACATAGAAATTCAGCTCGAAGTCACCGAAATCGGCCTTCACGCTCGAATAGATGTCGGTGCCGAATTCCGGATCGCGCTCGATGGTCGACTGCACCCGGACTGGCTCCTTGCCGGTGACAAAACGGGTGGTGATCGTCGGGTAAACGCCGATATCCGGCAGCGCGCCGCCGCCGAGTTCGGGGATGTTGCGCATGTTGCCGGGGTCGCGGTTGAAATAGGTAAAGGAGCCCTGCACCATCTTCAGAGTGCCGATGGCGCCTTCGGCCAGCAGTTCGCGGACCTTCAGCCAGACCGGTGCATAGGTCACCATATAGGCTTCCGTGATCAGCACCTTGTTGCGTTCGCGGGCCGCAATGATCCCGTCGATCTCTTCCGCCTTCAGTGCAATTGGCTTTTCGCAGAGTACATGTTTGCCGGCATCGGCCGCCTTGATCGACCACTCGACATGCTGCGAGGTCGGCAGCGGGATGTAGACGGCATCGATGACGTCGGAGGCGAGCATTTCCTCGTAGGAGCCAAAGGCATGGGGAACCGAGAAACGGTCGGCCATCTCGCGGGCCTTGGCGAGATCACGGCTGGCGACTGCCGTCACAACAGCGTTTTCGGCATCCTGGATCGCCGGCACCACAAGCTCGCGACCGATCTTGGCCGTCGACAGAATTCCGAAACGCAGCATCTTTTGTCCTCCTCAAAATGTCGGGGCGGACATTAGGCGAAGCTCCGGCAGGGCGCAACCGGTTGTCAGACAATCAGCTTGCCGCGAGAAAGAGATGCTTGGCCGAAAATGTCCGCTCTTCGTCCGGCAGGCGCATGGTGACTATAAACCAAGGATCTATGCTAGTCTTCATCGCAAAGACAGGAGACGAACATGTCCGCTCAAGACACTACCCTCATCGTGGTCGACGTTCAGGAGAGTTTCCGCCAGGCGCCTTACTGGGACGCGTCGGAACTGCCGGCCTACATCGCCCGCCAGCAGGCGCTGATCGATGGGGCCAAGACCGCCGGCATGCCGATCGTGCAGATCTTCCATGTCGACACGGACGAAGCCTTCCGGCTGGAAAGCGGCCTTGTCCGCACGCTCTGGGAGATTACGATCGAGCCGACCATCACCTTCCACAAGGGTGTGCATTCGGCTCTCGTCGATACCGGCCTCGAGGCCTGGCTGCGCGCAAACGGTATCCGCCGCGTCATCGTCTCCGGCATCCGCACGGAACAGTGCTGCGAGACCACGACCCGCCACGCCTCCGATCTTGGCTTCGAGGTCGATTTCGTCACCGAGGCAACGCTGACCTTCGCGATGACGCATGCCTCGGGCAAAGTCTTCTCGGCCGAGGATATCCGCGTCAGGACCGAACTCGTGCTTGCCGGCCGCTTTGCCCGGATCGTGACGGTAGAACAGGCGCTCGCGCCGCTTTCTGCCGCCGCCTAAGGGCAATCATCATGGACGTGATCCCGGTCTTCATCCTCGTTCCGCCCGACACGCTGCTGATCGACATCGCCGGTCCGCTGGAAGTGTTGCGCTATGCAAACGGCGAGCAGGACCGGGTTCGCTTCGACTATCGCTACATCTCCGCCAAGCCGCGGCAGCAGACGTCGATCCGGCTCGTGCTCGACGGGCTCGATCCGCTGCCCGAGACCCTGCCGGAGCAGGCGATCCTCGTTATCTCCGGCAGTCTCACCGTCGGCATCGACGAGATTGCGCGCGACGCTGAACTGAAGGAACTCAAGCGCTGGCTTGCCCGCACGGTCAGACCCGACACGCGTCTCGTGACCATCTGCTCCGGCGCGCTGCTGGCGGCTGCCGCCGGGCTGATGGAGGGCTATCAGTGCACCACGCATGCCGAGTGCCTGGACGAACTGAGATCACTAGCACCCACGGCAAGCGTTCTCGAAAACCGCCTCTATGTCGAGGACGGCAACCGCTTTTCGAGCGCTGGCATCTCCACCGGCATCGACCTCATGCTGCATCTCGTCAGCCGCTTCGCCTCGCCGCAGGCCGCTCTCGCCGCTGCCCGCAAGATGGTCATCTACCTGCGTCGCAGCGGCCAGGACCCGCAGCTGTCGCCCTGGCTTTCGGGGCGCAACCATATCCATCCGGCCATCCACCGGGCGCAGGATGCGATCATGGCCGATCCGGCGCGAGACTGGTCTCTGCCGGGCCTCGCCGGCATCGCGCATTTGAGCGAGCGGCATCTCTCGCGCCTCTTCCGCGAGCATGTCGGGCAGTCGGTCGTCGATTACGTCAACCTGATGCGGGTGACGCTCGCCCAGGAACTTCTCAAGCAATCGCGGCTCGACATGGAAAGCCTCGCACTGCGTTCCGGCTTTGCCTCGTCCCGGCATATGCGGCGCGTCTTTGCCCAGCATCACGGCCTGTCACCCAGCGCGTTTCGCAAGACTGGAGACTGAAAGCCCGTGCGACACTGGAAAGCCGCAATGCGAGACCCATATCGAGGCCATGAGCGGGCGATAGGACAAACCCGCTTCAGAACCCATCAATGCTTTTCAATGGTGCCGTCGACTTACGCTTGATAGCGTCGCTCCAATCCTTCCTTTCCCCATCTATCCGAGGCTTCCCATGCAGAAACGTGCTCTCGGCCGCACCGGCCTTTCGATCGCCCCCGTCGTGCTCGGCGGCAATGTCTTCGGCTGGACCGCCGACGAGAAGACCTCATTAGAGGTTCTCGACCGCTTCTTCGACGCCGGCTTCAACACGATCGATACGGCCGACATGTATTCGCTCTGGGCTGACGGCAATGTCGGAGGCGAGAGCGAGACGATCATCGGCAACTGGCTGAAGCGCGGTGGCGTGAAACGTGAGGATGCCGTTATCGTTACTAAGGTGGGTGCCGATCTCGGCGGCAAGAAGCGCGGCCTCAGCGCCCGCCGCATTGCGGAAGCGGTGGAGGATTCGCTGCGGCGTCTGCAGACCGACTATATCGACCTCTATCTCGCCCATTGGCCGGATGCGGAAACGGATGATGAGGAGAGCCTTGCCGCCTTTGCCAAGCTCAAGGACGAGGGCAAGGTGCGCGCGATCGGCTGCTCCAACCTCGATGCTGAGCAACTTCAGACGACCTTCGACGCGGCAGCCAAGGCCGGCGTCGGGCGCTACGACGTCATCCAGCCGGAATACAATCTCTACACCCGCTCCAAATTCGAGGGGGATCTGGCGAACCTCTGCCAGCGCGAAGAGATTGGCGTGATCACCTACTACGCGCTGGCCTCCGGCTTCCTCACCGGCAAGTATCGCAGCGCGGCCGATACCGAGGGCAAGGCGCGCGGCGAGGATATGGAGCCCTATCTCAACACGCGTGGCTTCCACATTCTCGGCGCCCTCGACCAGGTGGCTGCTGAGACCAGGACCAGCCCCGCCACCGTGGCCATCGCTTGGGTGGCGGCTCAGCCGGGGATCACCGCACCGATCGCGTCCGCCACGAGCCTGCGCCAGCTCGATAGCCTGATTGCCGCCGGTAAGCTTGAACTGACGAAGGCGCAGATCGACGCGCTCAATGCGGCCAGCGCATGAGCCGGCCTCTCGTCATTCGGGACGCCACGGCGGCGGATGAAGCCGCCTGGCGGGGCCTCTGGAATCAATATCTCGCCTTCTACAAGGTAAACCTCGCCGAGGATGTCACGGCCCATACCTGGGCGCGCATTCTCGATCCGTCGTCGCGAGTCGCCATGCGTGTGGCGGAGGTCGACGGAATGCTCGCCGGTTTTGCCATCCACCATTTCCACGATTCGACCTGGGTGAAGACGCCGGATTGCTATCTGGAAGACCTCTTCCTCAACGCGACCTATCGCGGTCAGGGCATTGGCCGGGCGCTGATCGACGATCTGATCGCGATCACGAAGGCAAAAGGTTGGTCCCGGCTCTACTGGCATACCGACCGGGACAATGCCACCGCCCGGAAGCTCTACGACACCTACGCGCCGGAAGACGGCCATGTCCGCTATCGGCTGAGGCTCGGTTAAGCGGGCGTCAGCCCCGCCAGCGGAAGAAATCGATGAAGGCGCGAAGCGCCGGGCGCATCTGGCGGCGGCTGGAATAGTAGAGCGAGAAACCGTCGAAAGGCGGGCACCAGTCGTCGAGCACGCGGATCAGTCGCCCCTCGCCAATATCCGCCTCGACGCCGGTGTCGAAGAGATAGGCAAGGCCCGCGCTATCGATCGCAGCCTGCCGCATCAGGCCCTGATCGGAGAGGATCAGGGGTCCCCGGACATTGATGGACAATGCGCGACCGCCCTTTTCGAACTCCCAGCGATAGATCGTGCCGCTCTGGAAACGCCGGCGGATGCAGGCATGCTCGGTCACGTCACGCGGCTCCCTGGGGATCGGATGCCGCGAGAAGTAATCCGGCGAGCCGACGACCGAACCGCGCCAGGGGCCGCTCATCCTGACGGCAATCATATCGGCATCGAGATGTTCGCCCAAACGCAGGCCCGCGTCATAGCCCTTCTCGACGATATCCTCGAAACGGTCGTCGGTGAGGATCTCCAGCTCGATCTCCGGATAAGCGGCGGCAAAGGCGCCGAGCCGTGGGGCGATCAGGCTCTGCGCTGCCAGCATCGGCATGGTGATGCGCAGTGCCCCGGCCGGGCGGCCGCTGCTGTCCGAGAGCGCTTCGATCGCAGAAGCGATATCGGCCAGGGCCGGCTGGAGGGTCTCGAGGAGCTGGCGACCTTCCGCCGTCGGCGCGGCGCTCCGTGTCGTCCTAGCTATCAGACGGAGGTTCAGGCTCTCCTCCAGCGACGAGATCGCATGGCTCACCGCCGAGGGCGCGATGCCGAGTTCGGCGGCTGCCTTGCGGAAGCTGCCGTGATGGGCCACCGTGGCAAGCACGGCGAGTTGGGAAAGCTGGGTCCGGTTCATTGTTCGAAATGATAGAACAAGCTGATCCGGGATGCATGGATTTTCTGAAAGATCATGACGCGCTAGATAGACCTCCGCGGCCGCTTCCGGCTGCCTACAGATTTTGAAGGAGAGGCCTGATGAAGACCCGCACACTCGGCACACTCACGACATCCGCCATCGGCCTCGGCTGCATGGGCATGAGCCATGCCTATGGCACCAATATCGACGAGGCGACGGCGCAGAAACTCTTCGATCATGCGGTGGAACGCGGCGTGACCTTCTTCGACACGGCAGAGGTCTACGGCCCCTTCACCAATGAGGAACTGGTCGGCAAGGGCTTGCGAAAGCATCGCGACAAGGTCGTGATCGCCACCAAATTCGGCTTCACCATCGGCGACGAGGCCAAGGCCGCGCGTCCCTCCGGCCTCGACAGCCGGCCGGAGCATGTCCGCGCTGTGGCCGAAGCTTCGCTGAAGCGGCTCGGCGTCGAGGTCATCGACCTCTTCTACCAGCACCGCGTCGACCCCGATGTCGCGATCGAAGAGACCGTCGGCGCCATGGCAGACCTCGTGAAAGAGGGCAAGGTCAAGGCGCTCGGTCTCTCGGAGGCAAGTGCCGCGACGCTGCGGCGGGCGCATGCCGTTCATCCGATCTCCGCCATCCAGAGCGAATACTCCCTCTGGACCCGCGACCCGGAAACGAACGGCGTGCTCGACACCTGCCGCGAACTCGGCATCGGTTTTGTGCCCTTCTCGCCGCTTGGTCGCGGCATGCTGACCGGCGCGCTCAAGGACCTTTCCAAGCTCGGCAAGGACGACTTCCGCCGCGGTCTGCCGCGCTTCGACCAGGAGAATTTCGATGCCAACCTGGCGCTGGTCACGGCGCTCGAAACCATGGCGGCGGATAAGGGTGTGACGCCCGGCCAGCTGGCGCTCGCCTGGGTTCTCGCCCAGGGCGACTTCATCGTGCCGATCCCGGGCACCACCAAGATCGCCAATCTCGACAGCAATATCGATGCGACCGGGATCACGCTCTCGGCCGAGGATCTGGCCACGCTCTCGACCGTGGTCTCGCCCGACAAGGTGGCGGGCGCTCGTTACAACGAAGCCATGTCCAAGATGGCAGGCCGATAAGGTCGCTAGAGTACTTCCGCCAGGAGCCGGAAGTACTCGACCTGCCTTGTTTCGACGCAGTCCGGACGCAAAACCGCTGACGCACTTTTGCTGGACATGCTCTTTCAGGCAAAGCGTCGGCTGCCCGCCACGCAAAGCACCACGAGCAGGGCTGTTGTCAGCATGGGAAGGCTTACTTTTTCATGCAGCAGCCCTGCCGCCAGAACGAAGCCGAGAAAGGGCTGCAGCAGCTGCAGCTGGCCTACCGAGGCGATGCCGCCCAGTGCCAAGCCGCGATACCAGAAGATGAAGCCGATCATCATGCTCAAGAGCGAAACGTAAGCGAGAGCGAACCAGCCGGAGGACGAAACGGCGGCCAGATCTTCCGGCATGGTCCAGAGCGCGAGCGGCAGCATGACCGGCAGCGACAGCACCAGCGCCCAGCTGATCACCTGCCAGCCACCCAGCCGACGCGACAGACGCGCGCCCTCGGCATAGCCCAGGCCGCAGGCCAGCACCGCGGCGATCATCAGCCCGGCTCCGGCCACCGACATCTCCGCTGTGGTCGAGAGCGCAAAGCCAGCGACGAGGGCTGCGCCCGTCACGGAGAACATCCAGAAGACGACCGAGGGCCGCTCGCCCGCCCGCAACACGCCGAAGAGCGCCGTGCAGAGCGGCAGCAGGCCGATGAAGACGATCGACTGGGCCGACGTGATGCTCTGGAGCGCCAGCGCCGTCAGCAGGGGAAATCCGACGACGACACCGAGGGCGACGACCGCCAACGGAAGGAGGTCACTGCGCGCGGGCCGTTTCTCACGGAGAACAACCAGCAGTGCGGCACCAAGGACCGCCGCGATCACGGCGCGCGCCGATGTCAGGAACAGCGGGGCGAAATCGGCGAGCCCCACCCGCGTTGCCGGCAGCGAACCGCTGAAGATCAGCACGCCGATGAATCCACTGGCCCAGGCTTTCCAAGAGGTCGTCATTCTCGTCTCCTTCTTTTCTGCCCTCCCTTATCGCGCGAAGGGGCTGGTGCATCCAGAGACGGAGCGATACAATCTGGCCAAACTGTATTGATGACAAAGGCCATACAGATGAACGAGCGGGTTCAACCCCCGGAGTTGCCGGCCTCGCGGACGGCGCAAGTGATGGCCGATATTCGCGGCCGCATCGGCGCGGGCCGGCTCGCGCCCAACGACCGGCTGCCCTCGATCCGGCGCCTTGCCGTCGAGCTTTCGGTGTCGCCATCCACCGTCGTCGAGGCCTATGATCGGTTGTCGGCGGAAGGTCTGATCCGCCCGCGTCCCGGTTCCGGCTTCTTCGTCACCGAGGCCGGGCGCACGCCTGCACCGCTCGTCCGGCTCGATCCTCCCCGGGCGCCAGAGGTCGATCCCTTCTGGGTCGCACGCCAGGCGCTGGACGCCGATCCCGGCACATCCAAGCCCGGCTGCGGCTGGCTGCCGCCGGACTGGATGCCGACAGCCCTCCTGCATGCCGGCATGCGCAATGTGCTGCGCCAGGCGACCAGCCTCACCACCGATTACGGTCCCTCGCGGGGCAGCGCTGGCCTCCGGCGTTTCGTCGAAACGCGGCTGCGTCAGCAGTCGATTACGCTATCCGAAGATCAGGTTCTGCTTGCGGGCTCAGCCACCCAGGCGCTCGATCTCGCCTGCCGGCTTTTGCTCCGTCCCGGCGACCGGGTCATTGTCGACGATCCCTGCTATTTCAATTTCCAGACGCTGCTGCGGGCCCATCAGGCCATCGCAATCCCCGTGCCCTACACGGAAAACGGCCCTGATATCGCCGCCTTCGAAGCCGCCGTCGCCCGCGAGACGCCGCGCCTCTATCTCACGAATTCCGGCCTGCACAATCCGACCGGCGCAACGCTCTCGCCGCAGGTCGCCTTCCAACTGCTCGGCATCGTCGCCCGTTCGGACATGCTGGTCGTCGAGGACGACATCTTTTCAGACTTCGAGCCGGAGCCGGCGATCACGCTCGCCACCCTCGACGGCCTCTCCCGTGTCATCCGCATCGGCAGTTTTTCCAAGACGATCTCAGCCTCGCTGCGCACCGGCTTCATCGCCGCCGATCCCGAGCGTATCCGGCTCCTCACCGACCTGCAGGTCGCGATCCAGTTCGGCGGCCCGAGCCAGGTGGCAACCGAGGCGATCCAGAGCGTGCTGTCGAGCGGCGGCTATCGGAAATATCTCGAGCAATTGCATCGGCGGCTCGACACCGAGCGGCGCGCGACCGCCACCCGGCTCGGGGATCTCGGCATCCATCCCGTGCTCATGCCGCGTGGCGGCCCCTATCTCTGGTGCCGCATGCCCGATGGCGTCAGTTCCACCGCGCTTGCCCAGGCCGCCCTGCCCCAGGGCGTTGTGCTGGCGCCCGGCAATGTCTTCAGCCCCTCGCTCTCGGCAGACGGCTTCATGCGCTTCAACGTCTCGCATATGGGCGATATCAGGCCCTTCAGGGTGCTGGAGCGTGCACTGAAGACGATGGGATAATCAGCCGCTGACGGCGCGGCGATAGGCTGACGGCGTTGTGCCGGTCACGGCCTTGAAGATGCGCGTCAGATGGCTCTGGCTGCTGAAACCGCAGGCAGAAGCGATCTGAGCGATCGGCTCGCTGCCTTTCAGCATATGCCGGGCGCGGTCGATGCGGCGGTTCAGGATAAAGTCATGCGGGGAGACGCCGCAGCTTGCCCGAAACATCCGCTGCAGATGGAATTCGCTCAAATCGGCGAGCTTCGCCAGATCCTTGAGCGTGATCGTCTGATCGAGGCTCGCCTCGATATGCTCGACAAGGCGCCGCCGCAAAACGGGCGCCAGGCCGCCCCGCAGCACCGGACGCCGCTCGCCGCCATAACGCGGGTCGGCAAACAACTGCTCGACGGCGGAGACGATCGCCTGTTCGGCGAGCAGCCGGTTGCCACCCTGCGTGGCGGTCGCCAGATGCACCAGGATTTCCGCCAGTCTCGGCGCCTCTGCGAAAGTCGCCTCCGGCAGAAGCATCAGCCGGGCATCGCGGTCAAAGGTCTCCGCGAACAGGCGGCGCAGCTCGTCATCGGCGACATAGAGATGCACGAACTTGAAATTGTCGGTGATCTCCCATTCGGAGGAGGCCCCCTGCGGCATGATGCAGAGCGCACCCGGCCAGCCGGCAATGCTGCCGGCATCGATCCTTCGCGTGCCGTCGCCGCCGCGCAGATAGCAGCTGAAGGTGTGGCCGTCGGTCCGCTCGTAGCGCATGCGGTCATGGCTGTTGCGCCAGATCGCACTTCCCCTGCCCTCGCCAAGGTCGAGCGTCTCCCCACGCTCGGCGCGGGACGAGGCGGACAGGGAGCTGAAGACGGTGGCGGTGTGCAGCATGGTTCGCTCTTTACAAGATCGCCCGCATTCTAGCGCGCTTTGTGCGCTGCGCCATCGGCAATCACCGCCGCCCACCCCTCTCGGCGCAGTTCACCGCAAGATCGTGCAAGCACGAAAAGACCGCTCAGCGTTACCTGCCTTGCGAAAGCGAGGCGCAATCCATGACCAATCTTCTTCTCTTCTCATCGACCGTGCTGATCTGGGGCACGACCTGGATCGCCATTGCCCTGCAGATCGGGCCGGTGCCCGTGCTGGTCTCGGTCTTCTACCGCTTCGCGCTCGCCGCCCTCGTGCTCGTCGGCGTGCTGGCGCTGACAGGTCGCCTCAAGGTGCCGACGCTGAAGCAGCAGCCCTTCATCCTCATACAGGCGCTGTCGCTCTTCTGCTGCAACTTCCTCTGCTTCTACCACGCGGCAAGCTACGTGCCCTCGGGGCTCATCTCCGTCGTCTTCTCGCTCGCCACGGTCTATAACTCCGTCAATGCCCGGATCTTCTTCGGTGACAAGATCAAGCCACGCACGCTGGTCGCCGCGGGTCTCGGCGCCACCGGGCTTGCGCTCCTCTTCGGTCCAGAGATCTTCGTCGCCGTCAATCCGGACAGCTGGAAGGGCATCGGGCTTTCCGCGCTCGGCACACTGTTCTTTTCCTTCGGCAACATGGCGTCCCGCCGCAACAGCGCGGAAGGCATTGCGCCCATCACCGCCAATGCCTGGGGCATGAGCTATGGCTCGATCGCTCTTCTTGCCCTGATCGGCATTACCGGCACGCCCATCGTGTTGCCACCGAACCAGACCTATCTCGCAGCCCTCGTCTATCTCGCTGTCATCGGCTCCGTCGTCGGCTTCACCACCTATCTGATGCTGGTCTCGCGCATCGGGTCGCAAAAGGCGGCCTATGCCACTGTGCTCTTCCCGGTCGTCGCGCTCACGCTGTCGAGCCTTTACGAGGACTATCACTTCACGCCACTTGCGATGCTTGGCCTTGCGCTCACGCTCGCCAGCAATGCGGTGATGTTTGCCAAGCTGCCGCGCCGACGCGACCTCGCTGCAGGCGCTCAACTTGATCTCAAGGCATGAGCCGGACAGGCCCATTTGCACATGCGCTCCCCTCGGAGCGCTCCATAAACCGATGGGGCGCTTCCCGAAAGCAGGCTTGAGCTTTCCTCCTGCGGTCCCCATATAGGGTCTATCGACGACGTCCTTCGCAGACGTCGCCTCCGCTCGCAATCCCAAGACGAGCTTTTCTTCCCCTTCACTGCGACACATCGAGCTCCCGCATTCTGCCGGGGCGATTTCGAATTGGAGACCAGCATGGCAGACGACACCAACAAGCCCGCGCCCGCAGCGCCCAAGGGTTATGAGCCCATTCCCTTCGCCAAGAAGCATCGCATTTCCGTCGAGGATGCGAAGGCGATCCTTGCCAAGCACGGCGACGACCGCAAGGCCGCCGACAAGGAAGGACGCCGCGTCAGCCTCTGATCGCGTGGCACCACCGATGTTTCGACAAGCAAAAGCCCTTTCCCTGGCATGCAGGGAAAGGGCTTTTCTGTGTTGAGAGGTCACCCCCTCAGGCGGGAGCTAAGCCGGATCAGGCGCGCAAGCTACCGCCCGTGGACTTTTCGACATTGCCGACGATCTTCTTCGTCAGGGCGTCGAAATCCTCGTCCGTCAGCGTCTTGTCAGACGGCTGGATCAGAACCTCGATCGCTACCGACTTCTTTCCTTCGCCCACCGATGCGCCTTCGAAGACGTCGAAGACATTGACGCCCGAGATCAGCTTGCGATCGGCGCTTGTCGCCGCCTTGATGATCGCGCCGGCCTCGATCGTCTTTTCGACGACGAAGGCAAAGTCGCGCTTCACCACCTGGAAGGGCGAGAGTTCAAGCGCCGGCTTGGTGCGGGTCGCCTTCTTCTTCGGTTCCGGCAAGGCATCGACATAGATCTCGAAGCCGCAGAGCGCACCGGAGACGTCGAGCGCTTCCAGCGTCTTCGGGTGGAATTCACCGAAGGTGCCGAGCACGACCTTGGGGCCCGCCTTGATCGTGCCGGAACGGCCCGGGTGATACCATTCGGGGCCACCCTGCTCGATCTGGACATTGCTCATCGGAATGCCGCAGGCTTCGAGCACGGCGAGCGCATCGGCCTTGGCGTCGAAGACATCGACCGGCTTGCCGCCGCCCTTGGCCTGGTTCGACCACATGCGGCCGGCACCGGCGATCGAGGCCGTGCCACGGCGCACGCCACCGGCGACGCGGCGCTGCGTGTCGGGCGTGTCGCCTTCATAGGTGCCGGAAACTTCGAAGATCGCCACGTCGCCATAACCGCGGTCGGCATTGCGCTGGGCAGCCGTCAGCAGACCCGGCAGCAGGGACGGCCGCATGTCGGACATATCAGCTGCAATCGGGTTGACGAGTTTCAGCTTCTCGCTGCCACCGCCGAAGAGCTTGGCATGCTCGGCCGAGATGAAGGACCAGGTGACCGCCTCTAGCATGCCGCGCGAGGCGAGCGCCCGGCGGGCCGAGCGCGTGCGGATCTGCAGCGTCGTCAGGATCTTGCCGTTGACCGAACCGGTCGGCGGCAGGGGTTCCGGCTTGATCTTGTCGACGCCGAACATGCGCATGACCTCTTCGACGAGGTCAGCCTTGCCGTCGACATCCGGACGCCAGGAGGGAACGGAAACCTTGGCAGACGTCTCGTCGCCCGAGAGGATCTCGAAGCCGAGTGCCGTCAGGATCTGGCGCGACTCCGCGTTGGAAACGGTCAGACCCGTCAGGCGCTTGACTTCCGAATAGGGGAAATCGACGACCTTCTTCTGGTGACCCTTGTAGCCCTCGACCTTGGCTGCTGCTGCGGTGCCACCGCACATTTCGAGCACCAGCTCCGTGGTGCGCTCCAGACCCGGGACCATGTATTCCGGATCGACGCCGCGCTCGAAGCGGTAGCGTGCATCGGTGATGATGCCATGGGCGCGGCCGGTCTTGGCGATATTGATGGGGTCCCAGAGCGCGGATTCGATCAACACGTTGACGGTGTTCTCGTCACAGCCCGAATGCTCGCCGCCCATGATGCCGCCGATGGATTCCGGACCGTTGTCGTCAGCGATGATGACGTTTGCCGGGTTCAGCTTGTAGGTGCGCGTGTCGAGCGCGAGGATCTCCTCGCCCTCCTTCGCCCGACGGACGACGAGCGCGCCCTTGACCTTGTCGGCATCGAAGACGTGCATCGGACGGCCCTGGTCAAAGGTCATGTAGTTGGTGACGTCAACCAGTGCCGAGATCGGACGCAGGCCGATCGACAGCAGACGCTGCTGCATCCACTTCGGGCTCGGGCCGTTCTTCACGCCGCGCACGAGACGATAGGCGAAGCCGGGGCAGAGGTGGTCGTCGAGCTCAAGCTTCACCTGATGGGGCGTCTCGCCCTCAACCTTGAAGGCGGGGGCCTTTGGGGCCTTGAGCGTGCCGAGGCCGGAGGCGGCGAGATCACGGGCGATGCCGAAGACTGACGTGCAGTCCGGACGGTTCGGCGTCAGGTTGATTTCGATGACCGGATCGTCGAGGCCGGCGTAAGAGGCGAAAGACGTACCAACGGGCGCATCCTCGGGCAGGTCGATGATGCCGTTATGATCCTCGGAAATGTTCAGCTCCTTTTCCGAGCACATCATGCCATGACTTTCGACACCGCGGATCTTGCCGACGGAGAGCGTCACATCAATGCCAGGCACATAGGTGCCCGGACGCGCGAGCGCGCCGATCATGCCCGCGCGGGCATTCGGCGCACCGCAGACGATCTGCACCGGCTTGCCGTCACCGGCGTCGACGGTGAGGACCTTGAGGCGATCGGCTTCCGGATGCTTTTCCGCCGTCAGGATCTTGGCGATGACGAAGGGCTTGTAGGCCGCCTTGTCATCGACGTCCTCGACCTCGAGACCGATCGCGGTCAGCCGCTCGCAGATTTCCTCGAGCGAGGCCTCGGTTTCCAGGTGATCCTTCAGCCAGGAGAGTGTGAATTTCATTGGACTTTCTCGTCTTCCTCAATGCGCCAGCCGCGCAAATTCCAAATTCCGTCGCGATGTCTTCGATCGTCTGCGCGTCTATCAGGCCGCCTTGTCGGGCGCCTTGGCCCCTGGAGCCTTAACACCTAGAAACATACTTTTAACCGAGATCCCTCATCGACCTTCGTCCACCAGATGCCTTCGTACATCAGCTCGATCTCGTTCAAGCCCTGCTCATCGAGGCCAGACAAAAACGGGTACCACCAGAGAGGTGCGGAGATCGTGCGCTCATCGGCAAGCGTCACATGCACCTCGTCTTTTGTGCACCATGCTTTTACCGGACGCATTTCCTCGGTTTCAAATTCCGTCACGCCGCCTTCTCCGGCGCTTTGGCCTGCGGATATTTCCAGCCAGCCAGCATGCCCCGGATGGACAGATCCTCATCGACATCCGGCCAATGCACACCTGCCAGCATAAGTTCGATGTTGTTTCGCTGGGCGGGCGTCGCTGCGTAAAGGCTGGGATACCACCATAAAGGGGTGATCACCTCACGCCCATCCGCGAGCCGCACGTGAACATTGTGAAGGTCGCACCACGCCTCAACCGGCCGTTCGTTTTCAGGATACAGACTTGGCGAATTCATTCCATGCCTCCACAAACTGCCCGTGGTGATCCTCGACGACATCCATAATACGTCTCAGATCTGCGGTATTAAACCCCTTGGCCTCGACCAATTCGATTGGTTCGAGCCAGATTTTCGCAGTGCCGCCGTGCCCGCTGACATGGATATGCCGAGGTTCACCCATATCGAACCCATAGAAATGGAAGCGGAACCCATACTTGCGAAGGACCGTCGGCATTACCTCACCCCGTCCACAATATCCTTCAACTGAAGGGCCTAATCCTACTGTCTCGTTCCCATCTGCATCTTGCCCGAGCCGTCCAGCGGTTGCGCGCCTGACGCCTGCCTTCCGAGGAGCATACTGACCACCGTCACATCGAGATCGATGTCGGGCCAGTGGATGCTCGACGGCATGAATTCCACATTGTTCCGCTCCACCGGCATCGCCTCCTGAAGGGGCGGGTACCACCAGACCGGAACGCTGACGATACGACCGTCCGTCAGTTCCACATGCAAGAGGTCGTCATCGCAAAGCAGATCGACCGGGCGCATGTTGTCGAGATGTTCAATCACGTCGCATTGCCTCATTCACAGGGATGGGGCAGCCTTTAACCGCCCCCTCCATCTGGCCGTCACTGCGGCCACTCAAGCCCAGATCAGCTGCTCAAGCCCCCAAACAGCGTCGGAACATCCAGCGGGCGGAAGCCGTAGTGGCTCATCCAGCGGACATCGGCGTTGAAGAAGTCGCGTAGGTCCGGCATGCCGTATTTCAGCATGGCGATGCGATCGAGGCCCATGCCCCAGGCGAAGCCCTGGTACTCGTCCGGATCGAGGCCGCCGGCGCGCAGCACGTTCGGGTGCACCATGCCGCAGCCGAGGATTTCCATCCAATCCTTGCCTTCGCCGAACTTGACGATCGGGCCCGAGGAACGATCACACTGGATGTCGACCTCGAAACTCGGCTCCGTGAAGGGGAAGAAGGACGGGCGGAAGCGCATGGTGACGCTGTCGACCTCGAAAAAGGCCTTGCAGAATTCTTCCAGGATCCAGCGCATGTGGCCGACATTCGCGGTCTTGTCGATGACGAGGCCTTCGACCTGGTGGAACATCGGCGAATGCGTCGCGTCACTGTCCTGGCGATAGGTCTTGCCGGGGATAACGATGCGGATCGGCGGCTTCTGCGCTTCCATGGTGCGCACCTGCACCGGCGAGGTATGCGTACGCAGCACCTTGCGCTCACCATTCTCATCCGGCTGGAGGAAGAAGGTGTCGTGCATCTCGCGGGCCGGGTGACCTTCCGGGAAGTTCAGAGCCGTGAAATTATAATAGTCGGTCTCGATATCCGGACCTTCGGCGATCGAGAAGCCCATGTCGGCGAAGATCGCGGTGATCTCGTCGACGATCTGGCTGATCGGGTGAATGCGGCCGCGCTCGGCCGGCGAGGACCGCACGGGAAGCGACACGTCCAGCGTCTCGGCCTTCAGGCGCGCATTAATCGCCGCATCCTTCAGAGCCGTCTTGCGGGTTCCGATTTCTTCGGTGATCTCGTTCTTCAGCGCGTTGATCGCGGCACCGCGCGTCTGGCGCTCTTCCGGCGTCATGGTGCCGAGCGTCTTCAGAAGTTCGGAGACCGAACCCTTCTTGCCGAGGGCTGCCACGCGCACGGCCTCGATCGCCTGCTCGTCGCCGGCTGCGGCGATCTCCGCCAGAAGCTGTGCCTTCAATGCGTCTAGTTCAACCATAATGTCCTGCCTTGGCGGTGTTCAGGTTTTCCGCCTCTGGGAGCGGAGCCTGCCTCAGAAATTCCGTAGCCATGATGAAGCGTCGCAGATCACTACCCATGTGCACGCGGCCGATCAACCGTATCAGCGGCAAAATTCGGCCTGCGAGAGCGGTGAGCACCTGCAATTCATGCCGGGCCGCCACAGAGGCGTGCCGCGACCACGCCGCGAGCGCCGCCGGACAGGTTTCGTCCGGCCGGATCGACGCGGAAGCGACGACGAGAAAATACAGGAAGACGTCGCGGGCCTGCGCCATCTCGAGTGGCATGACCGAAGCCGGATCCTCCTCGAAATCCATGAAGCCGACATCGCCGTCTCGCAGGAAGAAGTCCCGCACATGCGGTCGGCCATGGCTCAATCCGGCGGCATGGACGCGTCCAAGGGCCTCGGCCGCCCGCACCAGCAGCGCCTCATGAGCGTCCGGATCCGTCTTGCGCAGGCCCTTCAGCCGCTGCGCCAGCGTTTCGCCCGCATCCGTCATCACCATCGCCGTCTTTGACTGGTAGGCGATCAACGGCACCGGAAAACCCGCACCCGCGAAGGCGCGCATGCGGGCGATCTCGCGTGCCTGCATGGCCGCCGGGGAAAGCTGCGGCGACGGCCGCAGGTGCGGGACGCGCAGCAGGGCGGCCGCCAGCCCCTGCAGGGAGACGAAGCGGGGCAGCACCTTGACGCCCTGTCGCTTGATCCAGAGCCGGCGGTTCGGCAGGTCGAGCCGCTGCACCCGGCCGTCGCTTTGCACCAGCGCCTTCAAGACATCCGCGATTTCATCTTGCGTGAGTTCGATCTCGCCATTCGGCGCCCCGGACCCATCCCCCAGATAAGCCATGTCCAATCCCCACCGCTACAGCAGCTGCGGCAAACGAAAAACCCGCGCCGGATGTCCAGCGCGGGTTTCCCAATCAAAATCAAAAAAAGCTTGGGAGCGCTGGTTTACTTGACCACGCTTTCAAACTCGTTCGTCGTGCCGGCATCCTTGAGGTAGGCGAGTGCCTTCTTGGAAGCGTCTACGAGCTTCGCAAAAGCAGCCGGCTCATGGATGGCGAGGTCGGAGAGGACCTTACGGTCGACTTCGATGCCAGCCTTGTTCAGGCCGTCGATGAAGCGGCCGTAGCTCAGGCCGAATTCGCGGACAGCAGCGTTGATACGCTGGATCCACAGAGCGCGGAAGTTGCGCTTGTTGTTCTTGCGGTCGCGGTAAGCAAACTGCTTGGAACGATCAACGGCAGCCTTTGCTGCGCGGATCGTGTTCTTGCGGCGGCCGTAGAAGCCCTTGGCCTGCTTGAATACCTTGTTGTGCTTGGCGCGGGAAGTTACGCCACGTTTTACGCGTGCCATGTCATGATCTCCTTAATTGTCCAACAGCGAGCGGGTCTCAGAGACCGTTCGGCAGGTAGTTCTTGATGACCTTCTTGCCGTCAGGTTCAGCCAGAACCATCGTGCCGCGGGCATCGCGGATGAACTTGTTGGAACGCTTGATCATGCCGTGACGCTTGCCAGCAGCAGCCGCGAGGACCTTGCCGGAAGCCGTGATCTTGAACCGCTTCTTGGCGGAGGATTTCGTCTTCATCTTGGGCATTTTGCTACTCCATTGTTCTTGTATCGAAACAGGCTGACGAATGCCCGTTTTCAAGCATAAAGAACGGCCACGGCATGCCCTGCCGGACCGTTCGGACGCGCGCTTATAACCGCAGACCTTAAAATGCGCAACGGGTGAAGCCATGAATCTTCTTGAGCCGCAGGCGCTGCCTCACGCCTGTCCCGGGAGATAGAGCGAGGCCTTCAATCCCCCGATGTCGGACCGGGCGAAGGTGATGCGGCCGCCATAGGCGGTCAGGACGTCGGAGCTGATCGCAAGACCAAGACCCGTTCCCTCATCTTCGGCGAGATGCACGCCGCGCTGCGAGATCGCGACGAGGTCTTCGTCGTTCACGCCCGGGCCATCATCCTCGACGTCCAGGCGAAGGAAAGCGCCCTCGCGCTCGGCGGATATCGAGATGGTCTTTTCCGCATAGCGGGTGGCATTGTCCAACACATTGCCCAAGGCTTCGGCGAGGTCGGCGGGGTCTATGTCCGCAGTCATCGCTTCATCGATCTCGACCTTCCACTTCACCCCTCGGGCGGCGGTCACCGGCGCCAGAACTGAGATCAGCTTGCCGGTCAGGGAGGCAAGACCGGTTTGTGCCATCTGCTCTACCCCCAGCCGCGCCGATTGTAGCTGCCGGTCGGCACGCTGGCGAATGAGGTCAACCTGCTGGCGGATCAGGGTCTGCTCGCGCTTCGGCAGATTGTCGGCAAGCTGCAACAGGACCGTGAGCGGGGTTTTCAGCCCGTGCGCCAGGTCGCTCGCCCGGGCGCGCGCGCGCTCGACGGCCGTCTCGCGCTCCTTCAAAAGGCCATTCAATTCGCCAACCAGGGGCCGCAGCTCCGTCGGACCGGCATCCGGCAACTGGTCCGTCCGACCCGAGCGGACCAGTGCCAATTCGTTTTGCAGACGCGACAAGGGCGCGAGGCCCACGCCCACCTGAAGAAAGGCGGCCGCGAGCAGAACGGCAGCCGTCAACACCAGCATGATCGTCATCGCGCCATGATATTCGGAGATCGCATTGTCCATGACATTGCGGTCGAAGGCGGCGAGCAAAGTGAGCGGATGATTGCCGTCAGGCGTTTCGACGACGAGATCGCGCAGTTGCACCAGAAGCGGAGCCCCGTCGGGACCCTGCGCCTGACGAAAACCGTAGGGGCCCGCCTGTAGCGCATCGGTCGAAAGCTCCACGTCCCATAAGGAACGGGAGCGGAAAACAAGGCCGTTCTCGCCGATCACCTGCCAGTAGAGGCCACTGCCGGGGAGCTCGAAGCGCGGATCGCCCGGCTCAGCGGTCATCCGGGCTTGAGGGCCGTCGAATTCCACGCCGGCTGCGAGCTGATCGATGATCGCCGACATGTCCGCCTGATAGCGGTCAGCGACATAGTTGGAGAAAATGCGGCTCAGTCCCGAGGCAACCAGCAGAAGGATGAAGGCGATCGCCAGAACGGCTCCACCCAGGAGGCGCAGGCGCAGGGACTGGATCATGCCTCCTCGCCGGCCAAGGTGTAACCAAAGCCGCGGCGGGTGGCGATGGCCGAGGGATGGGTCTTGCGTCGGATGCGGGCAATCATGGCCTCAACCGCATTCTTGCTCGCGTCGTCCTCCCTGCCCTGCACCTGTCGCGCGATCTCGATCGGGTCAAAAACCCGCTGCGGCTCGGCGATCAGCAATGCCAGCAATCGGTATTCCAGCGGGGTAAGCTCGATGGGACGTTCATCATAGGTAACCCGGCGGGATGCCTCGTCGAGGACGAAGCCTCCGGCGGAGGCCTTTGTCTTGGCCCGCCCGCCGGCGCGCCGCAGAAGCGCCTTCAGGCGTGCGACCAGTTCCTCGCTGCGGAAGGGCTTGGGCAGGTAGTCATCGGCACCGGCATCGAACCCATCGACGCGCTCCATCCAGGACCCCCGGGCGGTCAGGACCATGATGGGTGTGTCGACCCCGGCGGCACGCCAGCGTTTCAGGATCGAAAGCCCGTCCATGCCCGGCAGACCGAGGTCGAGGATGATGGCACTGTAGTCGCCCGTTTCGCCTTCGGCCCAGACATCAGGCCCCGTGGCGCGATGATCGACGAGAAAGCCCTCGATCTCGAGCCTGGCCCGGGTATGGTCGGCAATGGTCTGATCGTCCTCCGCGAGCAGAATGCGCATGTCTCACCATCCGAATATATTGAGCTTGCGCCCGGTTGCGGCTTCCAGCTTCATCGTCTTGACCCTCGAGCCGCTCTGAACCTTCAGGGTGTAATAGGGGGATCGCGCCTTGAGGTTCAGGTCAACGGAGATCACTCGTCCGCCTCCCAGATCATCGACGCGCTTGAGAATTTCGCGAAGCGGCAGAATGCGTCCCTGCTCGACCGCATCGCGCGCCTTCAGATGGTCGCTTTTCTTGCCGGAGCCGCGGCCGTTGCGCCGGTCACTACCGTCGTCGTCATCGTCATCATCGTCGTCACGATCGCGACCGCTGTCGTCGTCGTCATCATCGTCATCGTCGTCGTCATCATCGCGGTCGCGGTCGGAACCGCCGCCGCCAGAGCCGCTGTTGTCGTCGCCACCGTCATCATCATCGCTATCGTCGTCGCCGCCATTCTTTGCCCAAGCGCTACCCGCCGGCAAAAAGCCGGGGCTCAGCAGGCCTAGAAGTGCAATCAAGAAAAGGCGACGGTTCATCGTGGCTCGATCAGTGTTGAAGAGAGAGTAGCGTGGCCGGCCTTCGCAGCCAACAGAAGAAAAGCTATCCCCGTCCGGTGGGGGCCGGACGGGGCGAAACGGATCGAAGTTACCCGCGGCGGCTCGGGCTTCGCCGTTCCGGTTTGATCAGGGTGCGGGGATGACGGTGACGCCCGTCAGCGTGCCACGCGGTGCCCGAAGCTTGATTTCCGTCTGGCCATGCTCTTCCTCGACCTCAAAGCGCAGGCGCTTGCCGTTCTGGTCGACCGGGATCATCGAGCCATTGAGCAGACCGGACAGCTGGTTGTCATTGACGATCAGGCGGATCTCGTCGCGATCCCCACCACGGCCACGACGGTTGTCGTCATCATCATCGTCGTCGTCGTCGCCACGACGGTCATCATCATCATCATCATCGTCGTCGCTGTCGTCATCGTCTCCACCACGATCGCGATCGCGATCACGGTCACGGTCACGGTCACGGTCACGGCCAGAGCTGTCATCGTCGCTGTCGTCGCGATCGCTGTCACTGTCGCGACCGCTGTCGTCACTCTCGCTGCCGCCGTCGTCGTCATCGTCGCCACCGCGGGCCTGGGCCTCGCTGGCAATCAGCGCCGCAAGGGGCGTGGGAGCAATCGCGCCCAGGGTCGGAATGAAGGTGATTGCGATCAGTGCCGTGCTGGAAACGAGCAGGGCCCGGCGCATGAGCTTGGTCATCGGATGTCCTCCAGTAAGTCTCGAAGTGTTTCGATAGGAGGACTATGCATGAGGCTCACTGACAGACCGGTGGCTGAACTTGTCAGCAAACTGTCAGCCGCATGACGGTTCTGTCGACGACAGGCTCGCCCCGGAACGAAAAAAGCCGCCCGAGGGGCGGCTTCTTCGAACTCATGCGGACGGCGCATCACTTCGGTGCGAGCACCATCATCATCTGGCGGCCTTCGAGCTTCGGCTCGGCTTCGACCTTGGCGATGGCGAGCGTGTCTTCCTTGACCTGCAGCAGAAGCTTCATGCCGAGTTCCTGGTGGGCCATTTCGCGGCCACGGAACTTCAGGGTCACCTTGACCTTGTCACCCTCTTCAAAGAAGCGGTTCATCGCCTTCATCTTCACCTCATAGTCATGGGTGTCGATGTTCGGGCGCATCTTGATTTCTTTGACTTCGACGATCTTCTGCTTCTTGCGCGCTTCGGCCGCCTTCTTCTGGTTGGCGTATTTCAGCTTGCCCAGGTCGAGGATCTTGCAGACCGGTGGCTCGGCATTCGGCGAAATCTCGACCAGATCGAGTCCGGCTTCTTCCGCCATACGCAGCGCCTGATCCGTCGGCACGACGCCGAGGTTCTGGCCTTCTTCGTTGATCAGCTGGACTTTCGGAATGCGGATTTCACGGTTGGAGCGCGGCCCTTCCTTGACGGGGGCATCGGCTTTGAACGGTCTGCGAATGGTCGTATTCTCCTCAAAAAATTTCGGGATGTCGCAGCGAAAACCCGCGCGCATCCGCGTCAAAGGCCTATGTGATATCTGCGACGACAGTGTCAATAGCATGCTTGCGAAAGAAAATCACCTGTTGTCGGTCACTTCCCGGATGTGTTTTACAGCCATTCGATAAAAGGAGCACCCCATGACCGACGCAGCCAACATTCTCCAACAGACCACACTCACTGTCGGCTCCGGTGATGCGGCACGCGAGATCGCCGTCATCACCCGCCTCGGTCCCGACACGGATAAGCCAGCCCTTGTCTGGCTCGGCGGCTACCGCTCCGACATGGCCGGAACCAAGGCGATCGAGATGGATGCACTGGCCGGCGCCCAGGGGCTTACCGCCATCCGCTTCGACTATTCCGGCCACGGCGTGTCCGGTGGTGATTTCCGGCTGGGCACCATTTCGCGCTGGACCGAGGAGGCTCTGGCCGTCATCGCTGCGTCCGGCGTCAAGAAGGTCGTGCTGATCGGATCATCAATGGGCGGCTGGATTGCCCTGCGCGTCATCCAGGAAGCCCGCCGTCTCGGCCTCTCCTTTTCGGTGAAAGGCCTCGTGCTGATCGCACCCGCCCCTGACTTCACCGCCGAGCTGATCGAGCCGAGCCTGACGGATGCGGAGCGCCAGTCCCTGGCCGAGCGCGGTTACTTCGAGGAGCCGTCCGAATACAGTCCCGAACCCAATATCTTCACGCGCGCGCTGATGGAGGACGGGGAGAAGAACCGGGTGCTGACGGGGCTGATCGAAACCGGCTGCCCGGTCCATATCCTGCAAGGCATGAAAGATCCCGACGTGCCATATCAACACGCCCTGAAGCTCATGGAATTCCTGCCGCTCGACGATGTCGTGCTGACCCTGATTCGCGATGGCGACCACCGCCTTTCGCGCCCCGAAGACATTTTGAAGATGAAAAACGCGATACTCTCAATGATCTGAGTATTTCGGTCTTTTTATATGTCCTCATTCTTTGGGAACCGATTCTCTTTTCGGGCGTTCGAACTGTCGCATTTTAACCATAGTCGATGAATTGCGTGGGCGGCGACGCCCGCGCCGTTGACTTGCGTCCTCTGGCAATCTTAACTTTTTGTTAAGGATACAGGGGACGTGTTCATGACGAACGGCTCACGCGTCATCAAGGCGCTGATCATTGCAGCTGCGGTTTTCGCACCTGCCCATGCCGGTTTCTCGGCGCCGCAGTCGCTTCGCTCGATGATCACGGGAAGCGTGACGTCTCAGCCCATCGGCCATTACGAATTCTGCAAGGCGCTGCCGCAGGAATGCGACGTGCGCGGCCGTCCCATGATGCCCGCAAAGGTTACCGATCACGGCTGGACCGTGATCCGCGACGTCAATGCCAGCGTCAACCACGCCATCGTCCCGATGACCGATGCGCAGATCTACGGCCGCGAAGAAGTCTGGGCCTATCCCGTCGATGTCGGTGACTGCGAAGACTTCGTGCTCCTGAAGCGCAAGAAGCTGATGGAAGCCGGATTCTCGGCCGGTGACCTCCTGATGACCGTGGTGCGCAAGCCGGATGGCGAGGGTCATGCCGTGCTGACCGTTCGCACCCAGTCCGGCGATTTCGTGCTCGACAACCTCAATGACGAGGTGAAGCTCTGGAGCGAAACGCGCTATTCCTTCCTCAAGCGCCAGTCCTCGACCGATAGCGGCCGCTGGGTCACCATCGAGAACGGTACGGCCGACGTTCTGGTCGGCGCCCTGCAGTAAGCTCTGGCCGTCAGCGCCGCGTGAGCGCCAGCGTCGCACCCACCGCGAGGAGGGATGCGGCGACCAGCGCACCCAGTCCGGCGGATGGTCCGATTACCTCGCTCAGCCAGATGACCGAGACCGGTGCAATCGCAGAGGCGATGATCCGTGCCGACGCAAGCGTGCCCATGGTTTTGCCATATCCGGTCGCACCGAAGTAATGCAGCGGCAGCACGCCCCGGACGATCGAGGTCAGCCCCTGTCCTGACCCATAGAAGACGGCAAAGGCGAGCGCGAAACCGGCGAACGGGGCCAAAAGCGCGCCTGCGAGCATGGACAAGCCCAGCGCCATGGCCGCCGCGGCCAAGATTGCCGTCAGTGGTGGCGAGAACAGATTGCGTCTGACATATTCGACCAGCCGCGCCGCCACCTGGCTCGGACCGATCAGGCTGCCCGCCAGCGTCGCCATGGCTGTCGCGTAACCGAGGTCGCGCATCAGAACGAGCAGCGTGGACCCCACGGCCGAAATGACGAAACCACCGGCGGCGAAGGCGGTTGCCATCAGGACCATCCGGCGCCTGCGCTCCCCGTCCCCGTCAACCCCAGCACTCTCAACTTCGGCGGTTGAAGCCGGCTTTTCAGTCAGTCTGGTGCGCGGCAAAGCGAGATGGATCGGCAGCGCGATCATCAGGTTCATCGCCGCCATCACCAGATAGATGTCCCGCCAGGTCATGAAGGTCAGCAGCCATTGCAGCAGCGGCCAGAAGACCGTCGAGGCAAAGCCCGCAATCAGAGTGACCAGCGTGATATGCGCACGCGCCTCGCGGCCATGGGCCTGGGCGAGCGCGGCAAACCCCGCGTCATACTGGACGGCGAGCGAAATGAATTCGGCAGCCAGCGTGATCAACGCGAACTGCCAGGCATTCTGCATCACCGCGAAAAGAGCAAGCGAGAGGGCCGCCGCCACGGAGCCGAGGCAGAGAACCAGCCGCGCACCATAACGGTCGACGAACCGCCCGAGCACGGGCGCGGCGACCGCGCCGGCGAGAAGGCCGAAGGAGAAGACCCCGAAGACAAAGCTCTGCCCCCAGCCGAATTCGCGGGCGATTTCGGGCGCAAGGACAGAGAAGGAGTAATAGAGCGTGCCGTAACCGATGGTCATGGTGACGCCCAGACCAATGGTCGCGGGAGAGGCTTTCATGGATGCGCCATAACGAGGGATGATTGCAGGTATGTGACTGTCATCCTGACGCAATAGGCAAAATTCACCAATCTGAAAACGGCACGCTTGCCGCCTTCACCGCCGTCTGCCACCTTCGGCGAGGATGGGGGAGACGGTGCAGAGCGGACAGTTCATACAACTTCTGAAGGAGGCGAGGCGGCATAGCCGACGCGCTGAAGAGGCAGAGGATCTACTTCAGGATGCGCTTGCCGCGGCACTGGCCGCCGGCCGGACGGATCTTTCGCTGCCGGAAAACATGCGCTGGATCCGCGGTGTTCTGCGTCATCGCAGCGCGTTTCTGGCGCGCTCGGCCATGCGCCGACGGCGACGGGAAAGCGCCTTCATGATCGAGCAGCTACCGTCGAACGAACCGATCCTGCCGCAGGAACTCACGCACCATTTGCAATTACTGCCGCCGGCACTCCGAACGACATTTTTGCTTGCCGTCAACGGCCAGACGCAAACCGAAATTCGGCATCTGTTGTCGGTGAACGAGGTCACGCTCCGGCAGCGCATCTGCGAGATCCGCAAACGGCTTCGCGCCGCCGGGCTTACCGGTTCGCCCGCCGAACGCCTCTCGGAGCGGATGGCCTTCGGATCCATTCGCCAGGCGTTGCGGCCGATGGTCAGGCATACCGGCGCAACGCTTGCGACCCATGATCCGGACGGTCATCTGATTTGTTTCGGCCGCGACCTCACAAAATCGCGCCCGGCGGCAACATGATCGCGTTCGCATTCCAACACCGGAGTTCTCCATGCTGAAAACCAAGAAACTCACCAATATCTGCTACTACGTTGCCGATATCGACCGCACCGCCCGATTTTACGGCGAGACACTGGGGCTCGACCTGCAGCGCATGGCAAACGAGCCGGGCGAACCCGACTGGCTCATTGCATCGACCGCCAATGGGATCGATCTCCTGTTCTTTCAGATGGAGACGAAGCCCGGTAATTCGCCGATCATCGTCTTTGACCTTGAAGATGGCGGCATCGACGACATGGTGGCGGGACTGGCGGAACAGGGGGTCACAATCGTGACACCCGTAAGCCATGCGCCCGGTGGCTGGTCATCCGAATTTGCCGATCCAGACGGCCATACGCTGTCCATGTACCAGACCGAGGATATGCCGCGGCAGAAGAAGGCTGTCGCCTGAGGCGGCCGCAGCTGCCGCGTCCATTGCCATCATCCCTGCCCGATCAAGACCCCGGCGGCGAGCACCAGCGAGCCGCCGAGGACCACCTGCATGGCGGCGCGCCAGAAGGGCGTCTCCATGTAGCGGTTCTGGATGAAGGCGATCGCCCAGAGTTCGAAGAAGACGATGATGATCGCCGTGATCGTCGCCGTCCAGAAATGCGGTATGAGATAGGGTAGCGCGTGGCCGAGGCCGCCGAGCGTCGTCATGATGCCGGAGGCGAGGCCGCGCTTGACGGGTGAGCCCCGGCCCGAGAGCTTGCCGTCGTCATGGGCGGCTTCGGTGAAGCCCATGGAGATCCCGGCGCCGACCGAGGCTGAAAGTCCGATCAGAAAGGTCGACCAGGTGTCGCCGGTCGCAAAGGCGGCCGCAAAGATCGGCGCAAGCGTCGAGACCGAGCCGTCCATCAGGCCTGCGAGACCTGGCTGCACATAGGTCAGAATGAACTGCCGCTTCTTCGTCTCGTCCTCTGCCTCGCGTGCATCCTCCGGCAGATGCCGGTCGCCGAGCATGGTCGCGATTTCCTCATGGCCCTGTTCGGCCATGGCGAGGTCGCCGAGCAGCTTGCGGATCGTCGCATCCGAGGTCCGCTGGGCGGCCTCGTGATAGAAGCGATAGGCGCCCTCTTCTATGCGCATCGCTTCGTCCCGGATCTGGTCCAGCGTCTGGTTCTTGCGCAGCCAGTCGGGTTTGCGTTCGTAGAAGCCCCGCACATGTTCGCGGCGGATCAGCGGAATCCGCTCGCCGAAACGGTCCCGATGCATCTCGATCAGCATGTTGCGATGGCTATGCTCCACCTCCGCCATGTCCTCGAAGACCTTGGCCGATTGCGGATAATCCGCCCTGAGCTGATCGGCATAGGCCAGATAGATGCGGGCGTCGTCTTCCTCGGAGGAAATGGCCAGCGCCAGGATCTCCTGCTCGGATAGGCTGTCGAAGGGGCGCTTGCCGCCCTGGAACGAGAAACTGAACATGAGCACTATCACCTAGATTAGAATAATTCTAAACTTAGGGCAGATTGCGGATTGTATCAAGATGCCGCATGGACCATTTGCTTTCAGGGGTGCATCAGGGGTTTGACAGGAAGATCGAGAGAAGAGCCATGACGAGCGAACTTTCGGGCCGCGCCGCCCACCGCGCCGAGATCACCGCCCGAGCGGCCGCCGAAATGGCGGCGATGGGGGTCGATGCCGCCTTCATCGACCTGCTGGTTGAGACCTTTTACGGCCATATCCGGCGCCATCCGGATCTCGGCCCTGTCTTCGACGGGCGCCTTTCCGGTCGGTGGCCGGAACACATGGTCAAGATGAAGGCCTTCTGGGGATCGGTCGCCTTCAAGACCGGCGCCTATGGCGGCAAACCGGTCATGGCCCATCAGGGCGTCGACGGCATGGCCGAACACCTCTTTCTGCAATGGCTGCAGCTCTTCTCCGACACGCTGGTCGAGATCGGCGCGTCGGAAGAGGCGCATCGCTGGTTCATGGCGAGTGCCGAACGGATCGCAAAGAGCCTTGTGCTCTCACTCTTCTATAATCCGGCCCTCGACGACCCGCGGCTGCGCAGCGCTCCCTGACGGTTCCTTTCGTGCAACTGCTTTCGCGCGAAAGAAAACGCAAATTTGGTCCGGTCATCAGACAATTTCCTGAGCTTTTGCCCTTGCGCTCCCTTCTGTGCCCGACTAGACCCGCCGCGGGAGCTGGAGGAGCGCATCAAATTCAAAGGCAAGAGATCATGAACCGCCGTCAATTCTTCAAACAGGCCGGCGTTGCCGGCGTCGGGGCTGCCGCACTCGCCGCGCCCGCCATCGCCCAGGAAAATCCGAAGATCACCTGGCGCCTCGCTTCGTCCTTCCCCAAGAGCCTCGACATCATCTTCGGGGCTGCGACAGACATCGCTGAAAGCGTGTCGAAGGCGACGGACGGCCAGTTCGAGATCCAGGTCTTTGCCGCCGGCGAAATCGTGCCGCCGCTGCAGGTCGCCGATGCCGTGACCGCCGACACGATCGAGATGGGCCATACCTGCTGCTACTACTACATCGGCAAGGATCCGGCTTTCGCGCTCGGCACGGCCATCCCCTTCGGCCTCAATGCCCGCATGACCAATGCCTGGTTCACGGCAGGCGGCGGCAACGAGCTGCTCAACGAATTCCTCGCCTCGCACAGCCTCTATGCGCTTCCGGCCGGCAACACCGGTGCCCAGATGGGCGGCTGGTACCGCAAGGAAATCAAGACCATCGACGACCTCAAGGGTCTGAAGATGCGCATTGCCGGCCTCGCTGGCGAGATCATGGCCAAGGTTGGCGTGACCCCGCAGCAGATCGCCGGCTCCGACGTCTATCCGGCGCTGGAAAAGGGCACGATCGACGCCACCGAATTCGTCGGTCCCTATGACGACCTGAAGCTCGGCTTCTACAAGGTAGCGCCTTACTACTACTACCCGGCCTGGTGGGAAGGCGGCCCTGTCGTGCATGCCTTCTTCAACCTCGACAAGTTCAACGCCCTACCGGAAAACTACAAGCGCATCCTGACCGATGCCTGCGCGGCCGCAAACGCCCGCATGCTCGCCCGCTACGACGCGTCCAATGCCCAGGCACTGCGCGAACTCGTTGCCGGCGGTGCGCAGCTGCGTGCCTTCTCGTCCGACATCCTCGACACCTGCCACAAGGCCGCGAAGGAAACCTATGCGGATCTCGCGGCGAAGAACGAGTGGTTCAAGAAGCTCTTCGACAGCCAGCAGGCCTTCAAGCAGGACGCCTATCTCTGGGCGCAGATCGCCGAATACAGCTTCGACACCTATCAGATGATCCAGCAGCGCCAGGGCACGCTCTGAGCAAGGCAACATCGTTTGCAAACCACAAACCCGGCTCCCATGCCGGGTTTGTCCGCTTTTGCCTTACGGCGCTTCTGCCCTTCAAAAGGCTAAACAAGTCGATTAGTCTGCGGGTTCGAACAGAACAGGAGCCGCGATGGCTCCAACGGCTTGAAGCGGGAGACGTACACTGTCGGTCATCGTCAGGGTCTTGATCGGCAAGCTTTCCCTGTCGGGCGTCGTTCTCGCGACCGCCTTCTTCTGTGCTTCACTGACGCCCAGCCTCATGCCGCGCGACGCTCTGGTTCAGGGCGCGCTGTCCGGCGTTGCTGCGGCCGTCGGCTATTTCTTCGGCGTTCTCCTAAGCTTTCTCTGGCGGTTTTTCGAGTTGCCGGAGCCCAGCCTGCGCCGAGACAAGGCGCTTTTCTGGATAGCTGCGTTCGGCGTGCCCGCAATGGCCGTCGCGCTCTGGCGCTCTGCGGTCTGGCAGGAATCGGCACGCGCGCTCTGGCAGATGGCCCCTCTCGACGCATCGTATATGGAGGCGGTGCTGGTTGCCGCAGCCTTGTTCCTCGGCCTGCTCTGGATTGGCCGCCTGTTCATGATGCTGTTCAAGAGGCTGGCGGCCCGTATGGCAACCATCTTTCCGGCACGCGTCGCCACCGCCATCGGCTTCATCATTGCCGCCTTCATCTTCTGGTCGATCGGAGAAAACATCGTCTTGCGCGGGGCTCTCAGGCTGGCGGATTCCTCCTTCCAGCAATTGGACGACCTGATGGAAGACGAGTTCGCCGCGCCAACCTCATCGGCGAAAACCGGCGGACCTGGTTCACGTCTCGCCTGGCATGGCCTGGGTCGTCAGGGGCGACACTACATCGCCTCCGGCCCGACGCGAGAAGATATCGAGCGCTTCTGGGAGGAGCCGGCGCTCGAGCCGATCCGCGTCTATGCCGGGCTCAACAACGGAGAGGACATCGAGACGCGCGTGGCACTGGCGCTCGAGGAACTGATCCGGCAGGGCGGTTTCGAGCGTTCGACGCTGGTGATCATGGCTCCCACCGGCACTGGCTGGATCGACCCTGCGGCGGCAGACACGCTCGACTTTCTGCTACGCGGCGATGTCGCAAGCGTCGCCCTGCAATACTCCTATCTGACCAGCTGGCTCTCGCTGCTGGTCGAGCCGGAATATGGCTCGGAGTCGGCAAAGGCGCTGTTTCGCGCCGTCTATCGTCACTGGAAGCAGTTGCCGGCCAATGAACGCCCTCGGCTGGTGCTCTATGGCCTGAGCCTTGGAGCCCTCAACTCACAAAGCTCAGTTGACCTTCTCGAAATCGTCGCCGATCCCTTCTTTGGCGCATTGTGGGTCGGACCGCCGTTCCAGAGCCGGATGTGGAGCGAGCTCACCGCGGCTCGGGAGGAGAACTCGCCCGCCTGGCTGCCCCGCTACGGCGACGGCTCGATCGTGCGCTTCACCAACCAGCAAGCCGACCTCAATTCATCCTATGCCGCATGGGGGCCACTGCGGATCGTCTATTTGCAATATGCCAGCGATCCCGTGGTCTTCTTCGAGCCACGTTCGGCCTACCGCGCACCCGCCTGGCTCTCGGACACGCGGGGTCCGGATGTGTCCCCCGAGCTTACCTGGTATCCCGTGCTCACCATGCTGCAACTGCTGTTCGACATGATGATCGCGACGACAAGCCCAGTCGGTTACGGCCATGTCTATGCGCCGCAGCATCATATCGATCCCTGGATCGCCGTGACCGGTATTGAAATCGATCCGGCGGACGTGGCGCGGCTGAAGCGCCATTTCACCGAAGTCGCGAAGACCTATTGAGGCGCCGTCAGCCCTCCAGCCCCTTCAAGACGTTTGCCACGTTCAGCCCGATTTCCGGGACGCCGTAGCCGCCCTCCATCAGGGTCAGCACCGGCACACCACTCGCCGCGATCATCTCGCCCATGCGGATGTAATCCGGGCTCTTCAGCTTAAAGAAGCTGATCGGGTCCTTCTCGAAGGTGTCGACGCCGAGCGAAACGACGATGGCTTCGGCCCCGTAGGCCTTGATCTTCTTGAGGCTGTCCTCGAGTGCTGCCGACCAGATCTCGAAGGGCGTGCCTGAGGGCATCGGGTAGTTGGCATTCAGGCCCTCGCCCTCGCCCTCACCCGTCTCGTCGGCGTAACCGAGGAAGAAGGGGAAGGCGTCTTCCGGCTCGCCATGCAGCGAGGCGAAGAAGATGTCGCCGCGTCGATAGGTGATGTCCTGGGTGCCGTTGCCGTGGTGGAAGTCGACGTCGAGGATCGCGACTTTCTTTGCGCCATGGTCGATGAGACGCTGGGCTGCGACGGCGGCGTTGTTGATGAAGCAATAGCCGCCGAAGAGATCGATGCCGGCATGGTGGCCAGGCGGGCGGCAGAGCGAGAAGGCGAAGCGGTTGCCTTCGTTCAGCCAGTCGGCACCCGACAAGGCGACATCCATCGAGGCGATCGCCGCTTCATAGGTCCCCTTGGAAATCGAGGTTTCCGCCGAGTTGGTGTAATAGCCGACAGCGCCGTCGATGTTCTTCGGCACGCGACCCGTCTGGCTGCGACGGCAGGGGAAAGAAGTTGCGATCGCCTCGCCTTCGAATCCATGCGCCTGCCAGCGATCCCAGCAGGTTCGCAGGAATTCGAGATAACCGGCGTCATGCACCTTAAGTGCGGTTTCAAGCCCGTGTTCGGCCGGGGTGCGTACATCGGTGAAGCCCGCTTCCTTGACGCCCGCCAGCACCCATTCTGCGCGGAACGGCCCCTCGAAGGGCTTCACCAGCAGGCCGCCATGCAGTTCGGTCTTGGCGTCCCGCAGCTTGTGTTTTTCGGAATAGAATACGCGCATATCTTGAGTTTTCCCTCTGGTCGTTTTGCGCAAAACTTGCCTCGCCGCCGCCTCAGCCACAAGAGCATCGGCCTCAATTTTCCCGGTCATTCGACCAAAATCGGATCGGACAGCGCAGGCGCTTGACGAATTGAACCATTGCGCCTATTTGGAAACGATCGTTTCCTAATTGCGTGAAACCATGATGTCCGATGTCACCATTGCCAGCCGCAGCGCCGGCCGGCCGCGCGAGTTCGAAATCGACACCGCCCTCGATGCGGCCATCACCGTCTTTACCGAGCGCGGCTATCACGGCACGTCGATCACCGACCTCAAGGCGGCCATGGGCCTGACGGCTGGCAGCATTTACAAGGCATTCAAGGACAAGAAGGCGATCTTCCTCGCCGCCTTCGACCGCTACAAGCAGGTGCGGGCAGCGCTCCTTGCAGAAAAGCTTGAAGGCGCTTCGACCGGCCGCGAGCAGGTCCAGGCGATCCTGCATTTCTATGCCGAGGCCGCCTGCGGCGAGACCGGGCGACGGGGCTGCCTTGCCATCGGGGCGGCCGTCGAACTCGCGCTCTTTGACGCTGACGTCGCCGAGCGGGTGGCGCGGGCGCATGCCTTTACCCTTGCCCAAATCGAAGGCTTCCTCCTGAACGGCCAGAAAGACGGCTCCGTCTCCAGCGCGATTGACGCGCCCAGCACGGCGCTTTCCATCTTTTCCTTCCTTCAGGGCATCCGCATTGCCGGAAAATCCGGCCAAGACCCCGGCCGCACGCGCGCGGCGGCCGATGCGCTCCTGATATTGCTCGACTGACCGTTCAACCTCCCTCGATCCTCCCCCTCCTCCCCCGGAAACCGTGTCATGACCTCCACATCCTCCACTGCCGATCCCGTTCCAAGCGCCGGCGACGCAGCCCGCGCGCCCGGCCTTTCCGCCGGCCTCACCTTCATCATGGCCGCCGCCTGCGGCCTGATCGCCGCCAATCTCTACTATGCCCAGCCGCTCGCCGGCCCGATCGCGGAAGCCATCGGGCTGCCGCTGCATGCCAGCGGCCTGATCGTCACGCTGACCCAGATCGGTTACGGATTGGGGTTGTTCTTCCTCGTGCCGCTCGGCGATCTCGTCGAGAACCGCAAGCTGATCCTGATCATGATGGGTGTGGTCACAGCAGCCCTTGTTGCCGCCGGGCTTGCCACGACACCGCTTCCCTTCCTCGCGGCGTCCCTCTCGATCGGGCTTGGGGCCGTCGCCGTCCAGATGATCGTGCCCTTCGCCGCGGGGCTTGCCCCGGATCACGCGCGCGGCAAGGTGGTCGGCAATGTGATGAGCGGGCTGATGGTCGGCATCATGCTGGCGCGCCCGATCTCGAGCCTCGTGGCGCGTTTCGGATCCTGGCACACGATCTTCTTCCTCTCCGCCGCCGTCATGGTGGCTCTGGCTGCGGTCCTTGCCAGAAACCTGCCGCGGCGCGTTCCCAAGACGCATCTCGGCTATCTCGCGCTGATCGGATCGATGGGTCGCCTGCTCACCACGCAGAAGGTTCTGCAACGGCGCGCGGCCTATCAAGCCTTCCAGTTCTCCGCCTTCAGCCTGTTCTGGACGGTCACGCCGCTTTATCTCGCGAGCCCTGCCTTCGGCCTGACCCAAACAGGTATCGCCCTTTTTGCCCTGGCCGGTGTCGCGGGTGCCATCGCCTCGCCGATTGCCGGTCGCCTCGCGGACCGCGGCTTCTCAGGCCCCGCCACCGCCTTCGGTCTGTCGAGCGTATTGGCCGCCTTTCTCATGACCCTTGTCGTTCCGGAGGGATCCTGGATCGCGCTTACCCTTTTGACCCTCGCCGCCATTCTTCTCGATTTCGGCGTGACGACGACGCTGGTCACGGGCCAGCGCGCCATCTTCGGCCTCGGTGCCGAGCTGCGCAGCCGGTTGAACGGCCTGTTCATGGCGATCTTCTTCACCGGTGGCGCGATCGGCTCCGCGGTTGGTGCCTATAGCTATGCCCATGGCGGCTGGATGGCGGCCGCGCTCGTCGGAGCCGCCCTGCCCACGGCTGCGCTGCTCGTCTTCCTGACGGAGAAGCGCAAGCGCTGAGCGCCTCAGGCAATACTGTCCCATCAAAGCAAAGGGGCGGTTCTCCGGATCCACAGACCCGAAAAACCGCCCCGCCCCTCGGCCCCCGCCGAACCGATCTTACTCGGTCAGATTGATCTGCTCCGTCTCTCCGCCTTCGCAGGTGTAGCAGCAGTTGTCGCAATTTTCCGCATTGTCGGGGCCGGTGCCCCAATAGCTCTGCTTGTCGCCGGAAATCCAGGCGCCGTAGCAAATCGTCTCGCCTTCCTCGCAGGACAGCGGGATCTGCTTGGTCTCGCCGTCATCCAGATAGAAGACCTGGTTGTTGCCCGGCCAGACATAATCGCGGTCCTGGCTGTAGAGTTCGACCTCGACGGCGTTCGGATGGTCGTTGCGCATCACGAAGGTCACGTCCGCTGCCAAGGCCGGCGCGGCAACGGCCACCGCCAATGCCACACCCATCCATTTCAAAGTTGCTCTTGCAACCATACTGTTCCCCTTGCTCCCCTAAAGCCATGAAACTGCGGGACCATAAGCAGATGCTCATGCGGCTGAGAAGAGCCAGGCGCGGACGTTTTTTGGGTTAACTCGCTATCGCTTGCGAGCGATGCGATCAGGCAACAGTTTTCCAGAAGATCACCGTGTCGCAATAGCGCCCGTCGGGGAAAAGCGCGTAGTTCGGAATGATGCCCGAACGCTGCCAGCCGAGCTTTTCGTAGAGGCCTTCCGCCAGCTCGCCGGCCGCCGTATCGAGCACCAGCAGCGTGCGTCCGGCCCGGGCCGCGCCCTGCTCTGCCGCTGCCATCAGCGCCTTCGACAGACCGAGGCCACGGGCGTCGCGATGCACGAGCAGCTTCATCAGATCGCCGCGGTGTGGCTGATTGGGCTTCAGCGCAAATCCGACCTGCACCGTGCCCACGAGCCGTTCGCCGAGAAAGGCACCGTAAAGCAGGACCTCACCCCGTCCAACCGCCTCGGCCACGCCGCGCCAGAAGGCCTCACCATCCTCAGGCGCGAAAGGCGACATGAAACCGAGCGAGGCGCCACCCTCGATGCAATCGGCCAGTGTCTCGCAGAGGTCGGGCAAGGCAGCCAACGCATCGTCTTTCGAGAGTAGGCGGATTTCGGTCGTGGTCGTGGCAGTCATGTGGGCGGTCCTGTGGTGTCAGAGGGTCGTGGGGCCGAGGGAAATGACGACGGCATAGCGGGCGGGTCTGTCGGTCGGATTGCGGTAGCCATGGACGTCGCCGACATTCATGAACAGGCAGTCCCCGGCCTCCAGCCGGTGCACGGCGTCACCGACGGTCAGTTCGATCGCGCCGTCGAAGACCCAGACATGCTGGGTCTGGCTGCGGCCCGTGGGACGTCCGGGAAACCGCACTTCGGCACCGGCCGGAAACTCGACCTCGACGATATCGGTGCCGCTGCCCGTGCCCGGTGGCGAGACCGCACGGCGCACATATCCGCTTTCCGGATCGCGCCAGACCGGCTGGTCAGCACGACGCGCCAGCGGCGATGGCTCGGCCTCAGCGCTTGCGAAGAAGACCGAGAGGGAGACGCCGAGCGCCGAGCAGAGCCGCGCCAGGAGCGCCGCCGTTGGGCTTGCCTCCGAGCGTTCGATGCGCGAGATCATCGCCCGGCTCACGCCGGAGAGATCCGCCAGCTGATCGAGCGTCAGGCCGCGCTCGAGGCGCAGGCGCTTCAGCCGTTCGGCCACATGTTTCTCGAAGTGATCGCTCGATTCCATTATCTAAGAATTTCATTCGCGGATATTGGAGTCAAGCGGTGGACGCTTGCCTCTTTCACTCTGCCGCAGGCTCGGCGTAAAAGGATCCATCGGTCACCGCCGACAAAACCGCAGGACATGACCCCATGCAGCACACTCCCGAGATCGGCCCAGCCATCAAGCGCGAGCGCAAGGCGCGCAAGCTGACGCTCGAACAGCTCGGCACGCTGTCGGGCGTTTCGAAATCGATGCTGAGCCAGATCGAGCGCAGCGAGGCCAATCCGACCTTTGCCGTGCTCTGGAGCCTGACCCAGGCGATGGAGATCGAGTTGTCCGACCTCATCGGCAACGGCACGTCGGTTGCCGGGCGCGAGGAGATCGAGGTGACCTCGGTCATGCACACGCCGGTCATCCGCAGCGCCGACGGCTCCTGCCGGCTGAAGATCCTGAGTTCGCCGCGGCTCGCCGGCCAGACGGAATGGTACGATCTCGAAATGGACCCGGGCGGTGCGCTCGTCAGCCAGCCGCATTCGATCGGCGCCTTCGAACATTTCACCGCCTTTACCGACGGTTTCGAGATTTCCAGCGGCGGCAGCAAGACGGTCATCAGGGCCGGCGAAACCGCCCGTTACCGGGCCGATGTTCCGCATGCGATCCGCAATGCCGGGGCCGCACTCGGCAAGGGCCTGCTGGTCGTGCTACACAGGTAGGCGAAAAGGCAATTCCAAAATATCGATTGCCGCAGGGCAAAATTCCGATATGCTGGAATTATTCAGCATCGAGGGATTTCCCATGCAGACCGGCTTTCTCGACCACATCTCCGACATCCTCCAGGGCATCGAAGCCGATGGGCTTCTGAAACGCGAACGCGAAATCGTCAGCCCGCAATCGGGCCGCATCCAGGTGCGCGACGCCAAGGGCACGCGCGAGATGATCAATCTCTGCGCCAACAATTATCTCGGCCTTGCCAACCATCCCGAAATCGAAAAGGCCGCGAAGGCCGCGATCGACAGCCACGGCTTCGGCATGGCCTCGGTCCGCTTCATCTGCGGTGCGCAGGACATCCATCGTCAGCTCGAGCAGGCGATCGCCCGCTATCTCGACAAGGACGACGCGATCCTGTTTGCCGCCTGCTTCGACGCCAATGGCGGGATCTTCGAGACGCTGCTCGGCCCGGAAGACGCAATCATTTCCGACAGCCTCAACCATGCCTCGATCATCGACGGCGTGCGCCTCTCCAAGGCGAAGCGCTATCGGTATGCCAATTCGGACATGGATGCGCTGGAAGACGAGCTGAAACAGGCGATCGCCGACGGCACGCGCTTCCGCCTGATCGTCACGGACGGCGTCTTCTCGATGGACGGCTTTGTCGCCAAGCTCCCGGAGATCTGCGCGCTCGCCGAGAAATACGGCGCCATGGTGATGATCGACGAATGCCATGCCACCGGCCATCTGGGCGCCAAGGGCAAGGGCACGCCGACGCTGACCGGCGTCGGCACCCGCGTCGACATCATCACCGGGACCTTCGGCAAGACGCTGGGTGGCGCCATGGGCGGTTTCATCGCTGGTCCGAAAGCCGCCATCGACCTGCTCCGACAGCGGGCACGGCCCTATCTCTTCTCCAACAGCCTGGCGCCTGCCGTTGCGGCCGGCTCGCTGAAGGCAATCGAGATCGCCGAAAGTGCCGACGACCTGCGCGCCAAGCTCTCCGGTCACACCACACGTTTCCGCCAGGGCCTGACCGAGGCGGGCTTTGAACTGCTTCCCGGTGAAACGCCGATCATACCGGTCATGACCCACGACGCCGTGCTCGCCCAGAAGCTTGCCGCCGAACTCGACGCCCGAGGCGTCTATGTCGCCGGCTTCTTCTTCCCCGTCGTGCCCAAGGGCCAGGCCCGCATCCGCACCCAGATGTCGGCAGCGCTTTCCGAGGCCGATATCGACACCGCCATCGCCGCATTCATCGATGCTGGCAAGACCATCGGGATGATCTGACCATGAAGGCGCTTTCCAAACAGAGATCCGAAGCCGGCATCTGGATGATCGACGCGCCAGTCCCGGAGATTGGTCCCGACGACGTGCTGGTCAAAATCAATAAAACAGGCATCTGCGGCACCGACGTGCACATCTACAAATGGGACGAGTGGGCGCGGAAGACGATCCCCGTGCCGATGATCACAGGCCATGAATATGCCGGCGAGATCGTCGCCGTCGGCGCGAACGTGCGCAACCTCCAGATCGGCCAACGCGTGTCCGGCGAAGGCCATCTCGTCGGCATGAACAGCCGCGCCTCCCGCGCCGGCAAGTATCATCTCGACCCGGAGACGAAGGGCATTGGCGTCAACGTCCAGGGCACGTTTGCCGAATTCGCCAAGATCCCGGCCTTCAACATCATCCCGCTCCCCGACACGATCGACGACGAGATCGGCGCGATCCTCGATCCGCTCGGCAATGCCGTGCACACCGCGCTTGCCTTTGATCTGGTCGGCGAGGACGTCATCATCACCGGCGCCGGTCCGATCGGCATCATGGGTGCTGCCATCGCCCGCCATGTCGGCGCGCGTCATGTCGTCATCACCGACGTCAACCCGGAGCGCCTCGCGCTTGCAGCCGAAGTTGCCGACGTGCATCCGGTCAACGTGGCGAAGGAAGACCTGCGCGACGTCATGGCGAAGCTGAAGATGAAGGAAGGCTTCGATGTCGGGCTCGAAATGAGCGGCTCTCCCGCTGCCCTCGATCAGATGATCGACCATCTCGTGATGGGCGGACGCATCGCACTCTTGGGCGTCCCCGCCCGTCCCTTCCATTTCGATCTCTCCAAGGTCGTCTTCCGCATGGTGACGCTCAAGGGCATCTACGGCCGCGAAATGTTCGACACCTGGCATAAGATGCTCGCCATGCTCGAAAGCGGGCTGGACGTGCGCAAGGTCATCACCCACCGGATGAAGGTGGATGACTACGCTGAAGCCTTCGAACTGGCCTCAGCCGGCAAGGCGAGCAAGATCGTGCTCGACTGGACCTGACCGGAAACCTGGTCGAAGCGTTTTTGCTGGAACATTGAACGGCTGAACGGCGTATGGTGGTGGTCTGAAACGGGAAGCCATCATGCGGAAAATCGGTCGAGTGCAGGAAGTCTGGCGTTATCCGGTCAGTTCCGTGGGCGGCGAAGCCTTGTCCTCGATCACCGTCGCGCCGGAGGGCATACCGGGCGACAGGCGCTTTGCCCTCTTCGATCCGGAGACCGGTCTTGCTGCTGCCCCTGAACGCGAAACCCGCTGGCGGCCCGCGCTCTTCATCACGGCTTCGCAGCCAGCCTCGGGCCTCCCGGTGCTGCACTTCGCCGACGGCGCGCAACATGGCCTCGACGATCCCGACCTTCCAGACCGTCTCGCCGAACATTTCGGGTTTCCCGTCGGGATCGGGCTTGCCGGATCCGGCGATATCCGCCTGCCCGTCGTCTCCAACCGCTATACGCCAGCGCCGCTGCATCTCGTTACGACGGCCTCGGTTGCGGCACTCGCGGCGGCAGCGGGGCTATCCTCCATCGACACCAGACGCTTTCGGCCCTCGGTCTTCATCGAGACCCAGGACGGCCAGGGCTTCATGGAAAACGACTGGGTCGGCCAGTCCATCCGCATCGGCGAGGCCGAGATCCAGGTCACCGAGGCCTCGCGCCGCTGTGGCATGACACTGGTCGCGCAGCCCGGCCTCTCCGAAGAGCCCGACGTCCTGCGCGGCATCATGCGCCACAACAAGCGCAATCTCGGCGTCTATGCCGCGCCCACAGCACCGGTGAGGATCTCAGTCGGCGACCCGGTCTACGCGGATATCTGAAAGAGCGGTTCGTCGGACTTTACGACATCCGCCAGGATCGCCTTGCCGACGGTTTCCCCGATGTCCCGCGCGCTGGTGATCCCCTGCACGAAGGGCTCCTTGTGCAACAGGAAGGCGATCGCCGCGCAATAGAGCCGGGCCGTCGAAGGCAGGCCGAGCCGCGGACGATAAAACTCATCGACGTCGATGCCCCCGGTGCGCACCATAGCGGGGTCTCGGTCGGGCAACTGGAATGCGCCTGGTTTCGGCGTCGCCGATTCCCGCACCCCGCCCTGAGCGACAAGGGTCGGAAATGGCAGATCCGTAGCCGACAGCGTCTCCTGACCGGTCGCATCGATGAAGGCGCCGAAGCGATGGGTCGTCTCGCCCACCACGACCTCGGCGCCATGATCCAGGCCGTCCTCGGCGGTGCGGATCTTGTAGTCTTCGCCGAGCCTCAGGATCGAGAGCTTGCCGGCCCGCGAGAGCGCCAGCAATCGGCGGATCGACATCAGCGGGACCGTTGCATAGTCGTCGATGAAGATGCCCTTGAAGTGCCGGTGGAAGCGCTTCAGGTCGTTTTCGTCGAGATGGGGAATGACGCGCGCCACGATCTCATGCGTGATCAGGATCGCGTAGCGCCACGGCACGGTATAGCGCTTCGCGCGGTTCTCCTCGGTCTCGGCCAGGTTCTTCGCGGCCCAGACAAAGGGATCGTTTTCTGTGCGATCGGCATAATAGGCCGCCGCGAAGGTTTCGACCGTCAGCTGCGACAGGCCGATGCGCGCGGCATAATCCGGATCGCGGGCAACGATTTCACCGCGGAAGAGATCGAAGACGTCATCGAGCAGGTCGTGACGACCTGTCGCGATCAGCGCGTCGACGGCTTGCTCGGTGCAGATCAGCGGCGTCACATAGGGCAGCGGACAATAGAAGTCCGCTTCAGGGAGGATGCCCTTGCGCGACATCAGCGTTGCGGTGAAGCCTTCGGTATCGGCTGCCGGCTGGTATTGCAGGTCGCCCGCCGCATCGCTGTAGAACATGCCATGCGCGGTCGCCACCGTCATCAGGGCGTCGATGCCGCTCAAGGATGTGCCGAGAATGCCAACGGCCTCGTTGCGGATCGACGTCAGCACGGTCGCCGGCCAGGGCGAGACGAAATAGCCGGGGCGGATTTCCGTGCTGTCCGGCCAGTTGTGGCCCGTTGCCATCACGACGTGATCGAAGCTCGCATCCTCCTCGCCCTCGGAATGCGCGACGCGCAGACGGATCGCTTCCGGCTGGATTTCGATGTCCACCACCTTGTGGCGCGCCCGCACATAAATCTCGTGGCCGTGATCGGCGGCAATGGCCAACATCCGCTCGAACTGCGCCTGCATGTAATCGCCCAGCACGAGGCGCGGGTAGAACTCCCGCTCGTCGATCGTCTCGCGGCGAATGCCATGACGCATCAGCGCCTCGTCATCCTGCCGCCGCAACCAGTCGACCAGGGTCTCGGTGAAGGCCGGCAGTTCGATGCTCGGGATGTTGGAGAGCATCGCCGGATCGTTCATGTCGGGGTGGTAGGGCGTTCCCTTTCCGGGCTCACCTTCCGCTTCGTAAAGGGTGATCGACAAGGGAACGGTCGAGCCGATCAGTTGTTTGAACGTGTAGAGGCCGGTGGGACCGGTGCCGATGATCGCAATTCTCGGGAACATATGTGTACTCGCTGGCGGCGAAGGATCTCGCGCGCGTGACATTCAATGCACGTGAGCGGAGGATGTTCCGCAACGGGCCTGTCGCGCCCTGCGGCGAATGGCCCCGGAACAAATTCCCCTCGTCGCGCCTTTCCCAGCCATCGCAACACCCGAAGGAAGATGACCGATGATTTCTGCAGATCAGATCCGCGAACACATGGAAGTTCTGGCCCAGGACGGCGCCCATGTCGGCACCGTCGACCACATGGATGGCGCAAGCCGCATCAAGCTGACCAAGAACGATTCCGCTGACGGCCAGCACCACTACATCCCGCTCGACTGGGTCGACCACGTCGATCAGCACGTGCATCTCTCGAAGGATGCCGATGCCGTCAAGCGTGACTGGTCGGTCAACTGATCCCCATCAGTTCCCTATAAGGAGGCCGCGGCAATGCCGCGGCCTTTTTCGTTTCGATCCGATGCAGGGATCAATCGTCGTCGTCGGACGAGTTGGACGACGAGTTCGACGAAGAGTTGGAGGACGAGTTCGACGAGGAATTCGAACTCGAATTGTTGGACGAATTGGAGCTGCTGTTCGAGGACGAGTTCGAATTGCTGTTGGAATTCGAATTGCTCGAGGAGTTCGACGAACCGTTCGAGTTGCTGTTCGAACTCCAACCGCGGCGATCGTCGTTGCGGCCGCCAGAGCGCGCATAGGAGCGGCCCTCACCCGTCGCCCGGTCGAGGAAGCGGGTCAGCGGATCGTCGGCCAGAGCAGGGGCCGGGGCGGTGGTGCCGATGGCGAGCACCGAGCTCAGGATGGCGATGAATTTCTTCATGGTCAGTCTCCTTGGTTTCTTTCACGGCAGCACGTCGGCTGCATGGGAAGAACGGACCGCCTCGAGGTTTATTCCGACAAAACTCATTTATTTTCAGATATTTAAATCTCAATTGCGGCAAAACCGGAAGCACCACCCGAAACGGCGTTCCGGGTGGTCAACGACAGGATGATGCTGGTCTTCTCAGCGCTGGGCGCGGGCGAACTTCCGGTACCAGCCTTCGGAGGCGATCGTCTTGCGGAAGATCGTCCTGCGTGTCGTCTGCTCTTCTTCCGTCTCGGTGCGGATGTCGCCTTCGAGATCCGAGGTCTCGCGCCGGAAGGGGATCACCTGGACGATCGGCGTGCCGCGTTCGAGCACATGCAAACCATCCGGCCCGGTTGCGAAAAAGGGAAAATGGATTTCCGACTGATAGGTATCGGTATCAACGACGCCCGCAGCGACCTCAAAGAGCCCGTTTGGACGGTTGAGCGGCGATACGAAAAGACAGCTCCAGCCGGGCGGCGTGCGAATGGTCCAGTAGTTGTGAAACTTGCAGGGCGGCAGCGGGTCACGCGGATTGCCGGCCACCTGGTGGGTGGCATGGTTGCTGACAAGCGTGCGATCGAAATCCCAACCGCAATTCACCGTGCGGCCGCCATCGGAAATTTCCATGCGTACGGTTGCCGGCAGGCCGATTACCCAGCCTGCCATCATCGCGTCGAGGAAGGGCATGCAGCGTTTCACCGTCAGGCCGCTATCGGTCGGCGAGACCTTGGCCTCAGTCACTGCCGGCAGCTTCCGGAACCATTCGGGCAACACGGTTTTGGCCCGAACCGGCGGCGTGATCACACCTTCGTCCTCGGGACGGCAGGTGAAGGTGATGCGGGGTGTCGGACGTTTCAGCAGCGACAGCTTCATCGGCTTTCTCCAGATCCTAGTCTGCTCTGGAGAACGGATGGGGCGGGAGGTTATTCCCGTCCGCGTCATTTTTTTCGTTTCAGCGGCTGCGAAGGGCTTCGATATCGGCGATTTCTTCCTGGGGCGACAACGGCGCACCAGCGCCGATGCCGGAAAGGAAGGCATCCAGCGTGTCCGTGGTCGAGGCCGGCACGTAGCCTTCCGCGACCGGGTTGGTCAGAGCAAATCGCGTCTGCCAGCCCGCCGGTCCATGGCAGGCCACCGCCGTGGTCACGGCATCTGCCGCCTTGCGCTCGTATTCGCGGCAGAGATGCCCTTCGGCATCGCGAAAGCTCGCGATCATATGCAGGCTTTCGGATTCAGAGAGCGCGCGGTCCCCGCCCGAGGGCAGGGTTTCCAGCGCCTCGTTCAGCGCCAGGTTTGCGCCATCCGGCGCAACACCGGTCGATTGGCCAAGCAGGAAACCGCCGAGACCAACGACGATCCCGACGAAGGAGGCAGCGAGTGCCATCCCCCAGGGCGACGAAATCGCCGATCCCGTGGACCGAGCGGCAGACGTGGATGACGCACGCGGCCTGAGCGGCACGACAGTCTCGGTTGTTTGCGGCTGGGCACCCTGTGTCTGCCGGGCTGTCGCGATCGCAGCGGCGAGGGAGGCCTGAAGTGCTGCCGGCACCGGCTCATTGATCAGCGGCTTCATAGTCGCCGAGAGCTCATGTCTCGTGTCCATGAATACGGCGAGGCGCTCGGCCAGAGCCTCGTCCTCGGCAAGTGCTGCCTCGATCTCCTCCTGTTCGGCGGGAGCGAGTTCGCCATCGGCAAAGGCCATCAGCATTTCGTCGGAAATCGCGCGTGTCATGGAGTGTCCGCCTTTCTCATGGCGAAGAACGTCTGGCTTCGGGATTTATTCCCGTCAATTCGGAAAGTGCCTTTCGGGCGCGGGCGAGCCGGCTCATCACCGTGCCTACCGGGATTTCCAGCACATCAGCGGCATCGCGGTAGCTCAGCTCCTCGATGCAGACCAGCACCAGAACCTCGCGCTGCTCAGGGGGCAATTCCTGCAATGCGACCTGTACCCGTTCAAGCGCCAGCCGCGCCTCGCTCTGCGCTTCGCCGGAGCCGACGGAGAGATCGTGCATCTCGTCGATATCAACCGCTGGCCCTGCCGTCTTCTGTCGACGCAGCTGGTCGAGCCAGAGATTGCGCAGGATACGAAATACCCAAGCATCGAAGCGCGTATTTGGGTCGAAGCTCGAAGCCGCGGCCAAGGCCCGCTCGCAAGTCTGCTGAACGAGATCGTCGGCGACGTCACGTGCGCGGCAGAGCGAAATCGCAAAACGCCTGAGGTTCGGCAGGAAGGAGACAAGGCGCTCTCCGACGATATCGATCGGTTCAACCATAAAAACTTCCGTGTCTCCGGAATAAACCGGCGGCTCGCGCGTATATCCCTGCAGGACGGCCGCCGACCGGCGCAAAATCCCGGCGGCGACAAGGGAGAGATGGAACATGGATCGGGTCTTTGCAAGGTTGCTCGGCGGATTGCTGGGACTCGCGATGGTCCTACCTCCACCCGTCTCCCTCCCCCTCTACCCGACACTGCCGTTGGTTTCGTCCGCATTTGCGGATGACGACGATGACGGTGGTGGGGACGATGATGATGATGATGATGGTGACGATGGCGGGGGTCGGCGCAGCGAAGGCGGCTCCGGTCGATCAGGGGACCGCCCCTCTTCGAGGCCATCCGGCTTCACGCTGTTTCCTTTCCTGCAGCCCCAACGTCCAGCACCCGTTCGTCGCGCAGCCACAGCCATTCCCGATCGCGTGCCGAACGAAATCATTGCCGTCGGTCTGCCCGAGGCCGCCATCACCCAGTTGACCGAAGAAGGTTATGCCGTTGCCGAGCGCCAGAGCCTCGGCCTGGTGACCGCCGGCCCCGCCACCGAGATCGTGCGTCTCGTCGTGCCGCGTGGCACCGGGCTGGAGGCGGCGCGCGAGAGGGTCACATCCCTTGCCCCGGTCGCTCAGGTCGACTTCAATCACTATTACCGGCCCGAGCAGACGGAAACCGCCCCCTATTGCGGCGGCCAGAGTTGTGCGCTGGTGCGCGAGATCATCGGCTGGCCCATTGATCCCGCAGGACTTGTGCAGCGCTGTGGAAGCCTGCCGACGATCGGCCTGATCGACACCGCCATCAACCCGGATCATCCATCACTCGGCGATGCGCGGCTCGAAGTTATCCGGATCACCGACGATGCGCTGCCGCAATCCGGGCGCCAGCATGGGACGGCGGTTGCGGCTCTTCTCGTGGGTGCGGCCGGCAGCCGGGCGCCCGGCCTTCTGCCCTCATCCAAGGTGGTCGCCGTCGATGCCTTCCGAAGGCTTGGCGGATCGGCCGATGTCGCCTCCACCTTCGATCTGGTCAGGGCGCTCGATGCGCTGGCGGGTCGCAATGTGCGAGTGATCAATCTCAGCCTCGCCGGTCCGGACAATGCATTGCTGAAGACAACCGTGGACGCCATGATCGAGCGTCGCGTGATCCTGGTCGCAGCGGTCGGCAATGCCGGACCCAGGGCGAAACCACTCTATCCCGCCGGCTATGACGGGGTGATCGCCGTGACGGCTGTCGACAAGGGCCGCAATGCCTATCGCCGCGCGAACCAGGGCGCGCATGTCGATATCGCCGCCCCTGGTGTCAATGTCTGGACCGCCGCCTCGATCAGCGGCGCCCGTCCGAAGAGCGGCACATCCTTTGCCGCCCCCTTCGTCAGCGCCGCGGCCGCCGTCCTTCTCGCAGAGCGGCCGGAGCTCACACCAGCACAGATGGCCGAGGCGCTCTCCGGACTGGCGCAGGATATCGGCAGCCCCGGCAAGGACCAGGTCTTCGGCTGGGGCCTGCTCGATGCCCGGCGTCTGTGCACGGCCGAGGCCTCAGTTCAGCCCTGACTGCGAAGCCGCGGCGGCCGTTCAGCCGCCGACCTGGGCGATCCAGTCGGGGAGGCTGTAATAGTTGGAGATGCGCGCGACCTTGCCGTCGCGGATCTCGAAGAAGGCGCCGGCTGGCAGACGATAGGTCTGGCCGTTGGCTTCCGGCAGACCTTCGTCGGTCGCGAGATAGGTGCCGTTGACGATGAACTCGGCCGCACCGCGCGTACCGTCCTCGTTCACCATGATCACCATGTCGGTGAGCTCTTCCTTGTAGCAGCGGTTCATGTGGTCCATGAACTTGGCGAAAGCGTCCTTGCCCGTCTGGCGGGCACCCTGGTTGATGTCATGGGCGACATCGTCGGTGAGGAGCGAAAGGAAGCGGTCCATGTCGCCGGCATTGAAGGCATCGTAATAGGCACGGATGGTGGCGGCGGCGGTCATCGGTCACTCCTCGTCGTGGAATTGCTTTCTCAGGTCGTCCTGGATGGGTATAACCACTCCGCAACGGACTGAAAACACTCTATGACGCTCACGATCCAATCCTTTTCCGGCAGCGACGCGACGCCCTATTTCGACGACCTTGCAAGGCTTCGGATCGCGGTCTTCCGCGACTTTCCCTATCTCTATCATGGCGACAGCGACTATGAGCGCCAGTACATGGAGACCTATGCGCGGTCGGAAGGCTCGATCTTTGTCCTCGCCATCGACGATGGCAAAGTCGTCGGTGCCTCGACGGGCACACCGATGATTTCGGAGACAGACGAGGTCCAGGCACCCTTCATCGCCGCTGGCCGCGATCCGGCCGACTATTTCTATTTCGGCGAAAGCGTGCTTCTGCCGCAGTATCGCGGCCAAGGCATCGGCGTGAAATTCTTCGAGGGCCGCGAGGCGCAAGCAAAGAGGCTCGGCCTGCGCTACGCCACCTTCTGCGCCGTCGAACGCCCTGCCGATCATCCGCGCAGGCCCGCCGATTACCAGCCACTCGACGTCTTCTGGGCCAAGCGCGGCTATACCCATCACCCCGAGCTTCGCACGACCTTCACCTGGCGCGACCTCGACGAGACCGTCGAGAGCCCGAAGCCACTTTCCTTCTGGATCCGGGATCTCACAGCATGACAACCCTCACGCTCGCCGCCTGCCAATACAAGATCGACCTCATCGAGACATGGGAGGATTACGTCCTCCACCTGACGGGCCTGGTGCATCAGGCCGTCGAGCGGGGCGCAAAGCTCGTTCTGCTGCCGGAATATGCCGGTCTGGTGCTCGCCGGCCAGCTCGATCCTCAAACCCGCTCGGACCTGCATGGCTCGATCGCCGGCATCCAGCCGCTGATTCCGGCCTGGGTCAAGCTCTGCGAGGAGCTTGCCCGCACGCATCCCATCGTCTTCCAGCCCGGCTCCGCACCGGTGCTCGATCCCGATGGCCAATACCGCAACCGCGCCTTTCTGTTCGGCCCCGACGGTCTGATCGGTCATCAGGACAAGATCATCATGACCCGCTTCGAGCGCGAGCAATGGGGTATCGCCGCCGGACGCGACGGCCTCACCGCCTTCGACACGCCACTCGGCAAGCTCGGCATCCTCATCTGCTACGACAACGAATTCCCGATGCTGGCGCATGGCCTCGCCGAACAAGGCGTCGACCTCATCCTCGCCCCGTCCTGCACCGATACGCTGGCTGGCGCCTATCGCGTGCGCATCGGTGCTCAGGCCCGGGCACTGGAAAACCAGATTGCCGTGCTCGCCTCCCCCACCGCGGGCACCGCGCCCTGGTCCCCGGCCCTCGACGAAAACCGCGGCCGCGCCGCCCTCTACGTTCCCTCCGACTACGGCATGCCGCCCAATGGCATCTATGCCGAAAGCGAGAGCGACACTGTCGAAGAAAGCCACTGGTTGATCACCGAGATCGACCTCGACATGGTCCGCCGCCTCCGAACCGAAGGCCAGGTCGCCACCCGCCGAGACTGGCCGGAGCAGTTCGGGGTGTGAGTGCTGATCCGCGCTTGATCTGGTGCATCCTCGACTCCCGCGCTATGATGATCGGGCAACCAGAAGAGCAGCGCCTATGTCTTCTCGCACCACGATGACGATCGAAATCTGTCAGGAGGTGAAGGACCAGCTCGATGCGCTCGCATCGGGCGGGGACCGGAGCAGCCAGCACCTTGCCGAGGAAGCGGTAACCGCCTTCGTCGAGGAGGAGCTTGCCTTACGGCAGTCGATCGAAGAGAGCCTTGCCGATGGGCGTTCCGGCAACGTGGTCAGCCATGATGACGCCATCGCCGACATGCGTGCGATGATCGCAGCGGTCCGCCGCGAACGGGCCACCCGGGGATGAAGCGCCCGGTCGTCTGGGCGGCCGACGCCACCCGTGACACCATGGCGATCCTGCGCCATATCGCCGAAGACGATCCCGAGGCGGCCGAGCGTATCGTCGACGCGATCGAGGCGGCTGGCAATCGCCTGAGTGACATTCCGACCGGCCGCCCCGGACGTGTAGCGGGCACATTTGAAAAATCCCTCGCCCCGCTTCCCTGGATCCTCTGCTACGCCATCGACGATCAAAAGGAGGGCGAACGCATCCTGATCCTGCGTATCATCCATACCGCCCGCAACTGGCCGCAAGGCAGTTGGCCGAGCGATAGCTGACGCTCAAGGCTTCTCGCCGATAGCATCATCCAGAAGCCGTGCCCAACGCCTCCCGTCGCTTTTCCAGAAACCGCCGCTCCGCCTCGCCCGGCGACAGCGCAAGCGCGCGATCATAGGCGGCGATTGCCTCGGCGACGCGGCCGAGGCGTGCCAGCAGATCTGCGCGGGCGGCATGAAAGGGCAGGAAATCGGACAAGGCCTCAGCATTCAGCCCGTCCAGTTCCGCCAGCGCCTCCTTGGCCCCCGCCACTTCGGCCAGGGCCACGGCCCTGTTGATGCGGATGACCGGGTCGTCGCGCAGTTCGACGAGGATGTCATAGGCCGCGAGCACCGCTTTCCAGGGCGGCGGATCGGCCAGCGTCTTTCGCCCGCACCAGAGCGCGTGGATCATCATCTGCAGGATGCGCGGACCCGGGCCCGACAGACCGAGCGCCCGTCCGCAATAGCGCCGGGCATCCTCGATCAGAGGCTTCGACCAGAGCACTGGGTCCTGCTCGGCCAGCGGCACCATGACGCCGTCCGCGTCCATCCTCGCCGGCCGACGGGACTCGGCAAAGCGGATCGTGGCAGCCAGCGCCAACACCTCGGCTTCCTGTGGCAGCATCTCGGCCAGAAGCGCCGTCACCTCCAGCATTTCACGGGCAAAGCCCGCATGCCGGCTCGACCCCGCCGCATCCTCATGCGCCTTGGCATAGGCGACTTCCAGCGTCGACAGGACGGCCGCCAGCCGCTCGGCCCAGTGCTGCGGCCCCGGCACCTCGAAGCTGACGCCGGCTTCGGCAATCTTGCGCTTGGCGCGGACTAGCCGTTGGGCGAGCGTCGTCTCCGACACGAGGAAAGCCCGCGCCACCTCTTCCGTCGAGAGGCCGCAGACGAGTTTCAACGTCAGCGCCGCCCGGCTGTCGGCGGCAACCGCCGGATGGCAGCAGACGAAGATCAGCTTCAGCCGTTCGTCGGGAATGACGGCGTCGTCGCTTGTCAGCCGATCCTCGGCGGTCGGTTCGGGCTCCGGCTCGTCGGGACGGTTTGCCGCCCTCGTCCGCCTTCGCCTCAGGATGTCGAGCGCTGCGCGCTCGGCCACCCGGTAGAGCCAGGCGGCCGGATCGCGCGGCAGGTCGCTCGCCTCCGCGCCCCAGGCCTTCACCGCCTTCAGACAGCTTTCGGCAAAGGCTTCCTCCGCAAGGTCGAGATCGCGGTAGCGGGCGGCAAGGGCCGCACGAATGCGCCCGCCTGCCACCCGGAAGGTCTCGTCGAGAACCGTGTCCCGCATCGCCCGTCAGCGCTTCGTCGCAAGATCCGGCGGCATGGGCAGCACCGGCCGGACCTCGATGGCCCCGTCCTTGCCGAGCGGCACCTTTCTGGCGATCGCGATCGCCGCATCCAGATCCTCGGCTTCCACGAGATAGAAGCCGCCGAGCTGTTCGCGCGTCTCGGCGAAGGGACCGTCATGGATGGTCTGCTTGCCGGCAGTGGTGCGCACCGTGGTCGCAGCCTCCGTGCCCTTCAGCCCGGCGCCGGCGCGCATCTTCTCGCCCAGTTCGTGGCTGAAGGCGAAATGGCGCGGTCCGAGATCGGCCATGATCGGCCCGGTCTTGTCGGGTCCGCCGAAGATTTCCTCGTTTTCATAGATCAGCAGCATGTATTGCATGGTCGTTGCCCCTCCTGCGGGCCCTTTGCGGCATCGTCGATCGATCCCGTCGAGCAAGAGACGCGGCTGCGACAGCGGATTCGACAACGCGGCAAGAATTTTTAAGGCCCCCTCCACTATCGGCGACAGCCCGGTCCGTGACAATGGCGGGCGTCACGCGAAGCGCAGGCCCGGCTGCGACGTCAAAACCGCCGTGATCGCCCGGAAAACCCGATCTTTCCGCTTTGCGAGAGAAGGGGCCGCTGCTATATGCGCGTGCCATGAGCACATCGTCCCGCACCCCTCTCGACCATATCCGCAACTTTTCCATCGTCGCACATATCGACCATGGCAAATCGACGCTGGCCGACCGTCTGATCCAGATGACCGGTGGCCTCGCCGACCGCGAGATGTCGGAGCAGGTTCTCGACAACATGGAGATCGAGAAGGAACGCGGCATCACCATCAAGGCCCAGACCGTGCGTCTGCACTACAAGGCCAATGACGGCGAAACCTATGTGCTGAACCTGATCGACACGCCCGGCCATGTCGACTTCGCCTATGAAGTCTCGCGCTCGCTCAGCGCCTGCGAAGGCTCGCTGCTCGTCGTCGACGCCTCCCAAGGCGTCGAAGCGCAGACGCTTGCCAATGTCTACCAGGCGATCGACAACGACCACGAGCTCGTCACCGTGCTCAACAAGGTCGACCTGCCGGCCGCCGAACCCGAGCGCATCAAGGAGCAGATCGAGGAAGTCATCGGCATCGATGCATCCGAAGCCGTGCTGATTTCGGCCAAGACGGGCTTGGGCATTCCCGATGTTCTCGAAGCCATCGTGCACAAGCTGCCGGCGCCGAAGAGCGAGGGCGGCGAAAAGGCCCCGCTCAAGGCGCTGCTCGTCGACAGCTGGTACGACACCTATCTCGGCGTCATGGTTCTCGTGCGCGTGCTCGACGGCGTTCTGACCAAGGGCCAGACCATCCGCATGATGGGCACGGATGCCAAATACACGATCGAGCGCGTCGGCGTTCTGACGCCGAAAATGGTCAATGTCGATTCGCTCGGGCCGGGCGAAATCGGCTTCTTCACCGCCTCGATCAAGGAAGTGGCCGACACCCGCGTCGGCGATACCATCACCGAGGACAAGCGTCCGACCGAAAAGATGCTGCCGGGCTTCAAGCCGGCCCAGCCGGTCGTCTTCTGCGGTCTCTTCCCGGTCGATGCCGCAGACTTCGAAGACCTGCGCGCGGCCATGGGCAAGCTGCGCCTCAACGACGCCTCGTTCTCGTTCGAAATGGAGAGCTCCGCCGCGCTCGGCTTCGGCTTCCGCTGCGGCTTCCTAGGCCTGCTGCACCTTGAAATCATCCAGGAGCGCCTCGAGCGCGAATTCGATCTCGACCTGATCGCGACCGCGCCGTCCGTTGTCTACAAGCTCTACATGACCGACGGCACGGAGCGCGAGCTGCACAATCCGGCGGACATGCCCGACGTGGTCAAGATCGACGAAATCCACGAGCCGTGGATCAAGGCGACGATCCTGACCCCCGACGATTATCTCGGTGGCATCCTGAAACTTTGCCAGGACCGGCGCGGCATCCAGACCGAACTCACTTACGTCGGCAAGCGCGCGATGATCACCTATGAGCTGCCGCTCAACGAGGTGGTCTTCGATTTCTACGACCGCCTGAAGTCGATCTCCAAGGGCTACGCCTCCTTCGACTATCACCTCGACGGCCATCGCGAGGGCAACCTCGTGAAGATGTCGATCCTCGTCAATGGCGAGCCGGTCGATGCGCTGTCGATGATGGTGCACCGCATGGCAGCGGAAAAGCGCGGCCGGGACATGTGCGAAAAGCTCAAGGACCTGATCCCGAAGCACATGTTCAAGATCCCGATCCAGGCCGCCATCGGCGGCAACGTGATCGCCCGTGAAACGATCTCGGCGCTCCGCAAGGACGTGACCGCCAAGTGCTACGGCGGCGACGCGACCCGCAAGCGCAAGCTTCTCGACAAGCAGAAGGCCGGCAAGAAGCGCATGCGCCAGTTCGGCAAGGTCGAGATCCCGCAGGAAGCGTTTATCGCCGCGCTCAAGATGAGCGACGAGTGAGGGGTGGGGCCCTCCCCACAGGGCCCCTTTCTCGCTATACTGGCGCATCCTCGGAGCGCCATCCATGTCGATTGAAGCCCGCAAGCCACAGGACCTGACCGTCAGCGAAGCCCTCGTCGCCGAGGCGGCGGAGCTTGGCCTCGACATCACGAGTGCTGCCGAACAGGGCATTGCCCGCGCCATCAAGGCGGAAAAAGAACGACGCTGGAAGATCGAAAATGCCGATGCCATCAAGGCGTCGAACGACTATGTCGCCAAGCATGGTCTGCCGCTCGCGAAATATCGGACCTTCTGATCATGACCCGCTTCCACGTTCACCGGATCGGGAACGATGGAAGCCTTGCCCTCGACCTGCAATCCAACCTTCTGGATGCTCTGACGACCCGCGTGGTGGTCCCCTTGGTTCCCATCGGGGAGGTCGAAAACCTCATCCCGCGCCTCAATCCCGCCTGACGATCGACGGCGAGACTTTCGCAATGCTCACCCAATTCATCACCACGGTCCCGATCTCCGTCGTCGGCCCCGCCATCGCCGACCTTTCCTCCCGTGCCGCCGAGATCACCGGCGCCACCGACTTCCTCTTCCAGGGCATTTCAACCCTTCTTGCCCCCCTGCCCCAGTCGCGCTAGCATTTGAATGCAATCATAAGCCGATGAACGGATGAGGGGAGAGACGGGCATGCACAAATTCAAGATCCTGAAGACCGAAAAGGGCGAGTTCCGCGTCCAGTTCGTCTACAATGCCGAGGTCATGGTCTGGTCGGAGAACTACGCCTCGAAGGCAAGCGCAAAGAACTGCGTCGAGTCCCTAAAGAAGAATGCCCCCGCCGCCCCCGTCGTCGATCTCACCAAGGAGGAAACCGGCAGCGGTTATCGTTTCGAGATCGACCAGGCAAAAAACGGCGAAACCTTCGTCCGCTTCCGCGCCGCCAATGGCGAGATCATGGTGCGCTCGGAAACGTATAAGTCGAAGTCGAGCGCCAAGAGCTGCATCGCCTCGATTCAGAAGCGCGCGGCCGAGGCTGCGGTGGACGAGGCGGAGTGAAGGTCGATTCTGCCTCTTCCCTTGTGGGAGAGGCTTCGGAGCGGTGGCCGCAGTCTCCCCTCCAAGGGCGGAGATTGCCGCCGTGTTTTCGACCTTCGCCCCTCAAACTCAATCACATCAGCCCCTCATCCGCCTGCCGGCACCTTCTCCCCGCGAGCGGGGAGAGGGTAGGGTGAGGGGCAAAGGCCCCAAACGCGGCGTCCTGCGGCTCTGAAACCAGCAAGTCGCGTCCCATTTCCCGAAAAAAGGGGGACGCCTCGCGGCGATTCCTCAACGAAATCAAACAGCCACACATTTTTTCATCCCCGCCCATTTCCACACAGTTACCCTAGTCCCCGTCCCGCCCTCGGATACACCTGACGATGCGATGTCAGGCGAGGCGGGGCCGGCGCCGGGATGGAGGGTTGTCGCAGCCTGAAACCCCGGCCCGCTGCAACGGTCTCCCTCCGGACGAGGGGCTGGTAACGAAGGTGACGGGGTCGGATGCCCCACACCGGATACCCCGATCGGAAGGACGTGCCTCAGAGGCACACAGACAAGGCGCCCACGCCGTCGCGAACATCACCAGCCGGAGGGGCGACAAAAACGGCGGGGATGGTGGGCCGAGGTCGAAAATGACCGAAGGCCGCATCCCCCGGGCGAGGGTCCCGGTCGGTATGGTGCACCATCCGGCGGGAACCTCCCGGGCCACCGGCCAGGCTGACGCGTCATCTCACGGTGATGCCAAAGCCGGACCCGCGCCCGGTCATCCTCGGTCCTCGGGTCATCCTCGGGTTTAACCCGAGGACGAGGACAGAGGACCGTCGCCGCCTTGCCAGAGAGACGCATGCAGCGGGAATAGACGCCGAACGAGGCGCCGGAAGGAGCCACATATTTACTTAGACAGGTTGCTTCTGGCGCCTCGTCCGAGACAAGCATGACCGAACCGGAGGATGAAGATCCGACCGGCGGCGACGCTTGGGGTTTTTGAAAGTCTGCACTTGCCGAGCTGCCTCGCACCGCGAGTTTGCCGACTCGCTGGCAGATCCTCGGGACGAAGCCCGAGGATGACGAATCGCGGAGAGGAAGGGTATCCTCCACAAGCGTCGCAACACTCCGAAGCCGCAGAAGAGGCACCGGGCCCACCCCGGATGCCGTCATCCTCGGGCTTCGTCCCGAGGATCTGCCGAGGATTCGTTCCGCACTTGGGTGATGGTGGACACCTCAGCATGAGGGCGCGCGGAAGCCACCGCGCCCGCCTCTCCCCTTGTGGGAGAGGTTGCAAAATCGAAGGCTTAGGCGAGCGCAAGCCGACTAAACTTCAGATTTTTGCTGGTGAGGGGATCCGTGCTGCGGGCACCATGAACGAGCCCCCTCTCTTGCGATTTCTGATGTTTAGGCGGCTTGCGCTCGCCTAATTCATCTCTGAGCCTTCGCGCGGCGTCGCGCTCAGGCCTCCGTTCGCTGAAATCGATTCACTGGATCGATTTCTGGCCTTCGGCCATCGCTCCGAAGTCTCCCCCACCGAGGGGAGATGGGTGGTGCCCTCACATCCCCTCGCCCGGCTTCCAGGCCCTCGGCGGCGCCCCGCGCTCGACGACATAAAACCCGTCCGCCGCAACCTTCTGCCAGTCCCCCGCCTCGCCGTCGGGCCACAAGATACGGATCTCGGTCTCTGCCTGGTCGCTTAGACCAAAATGCCACCAGCCAGTCTTGCCGCTGGCATGGCCGCCGCCGAGGGTGATTTCGCGGCGCTGGACGTGGTCGCCTGTCTTCACCTCGATCCAGGCGCCGATCGCGTCGCGGTTCGGGCCCTGCTGGCGCAGCGCGACTTGCAGGTAATGGCCGGGCGTTTCCGTCGTGTTGCGCCAGATCTCGACGGGCGAGCCCTGGTTGACGACGAGCAGGTCGATCTTGCCGTCGAGGTTGAAATCGGAAAGCGCGCCGCCGCGGCCGGTCGCCATGCTCGCCACGCCGGCCTTGTCGCCCATTTCGGTAAACTTGCCGTCTTCGCCCTGGACCAGCAGGTTGTTTGGGTCCTTCTCGGCAAAGTCGGGCATCTTCGCGACATTGCCCTTGGCAATGAAGAGGTCGGCGCGGCCGTCATTGTTGACGTCCTCGAAATCCGTGTGCCAAGCCGTGGAGGGGCGGATTTCGCCGCCGGTATAGGGCCGGTGGGCGGTCGCGCCCTTGGCGAAGGCGACGTCGGCATAGGATGGCTTGGGCTTGCCGTCGGTGGGGATTTCCCCGAGCTTCTGCAGCTTGTTGTCGGCCATGCTGGTCAGGAAATATTCCGGATAGCCGTCGAAATCGAGGTCGTGGGAGGCGATGCCCATGCCCCAGATGCGCAGGTATTTCCAGCCTTCCTCCTGGGTGAAGAGGCGCGGCGGCTGACCCGGCTCGACATGCCACATCTGCTCCTGGCCGCCCTTGTAATATTCGCGGTCATTGGAGACGCGCAGCGAGGGCGTGCCCGACCGGTTCCAGTCGGTGAAGAGGATCGAGAGCGGGCAATAGGAGGGGGTGAGCGCAAGCGGCGGGGCGAATCGGCGTTCTCCGGGGCCGGCCGGCCGGTGCAGCCAGTTGTCGGTGCAGGAGCCCCAGGGCTCGAAGTCCTCGAAGCGGTCGATGTAGTTGCCGATGGCAAGGGTCGGCCAGGCATTGCCCATTTCCCAGGTGGCGGAAAAGGCGGTCGACCAGGCATCGCCGCCATCGAAGCCCCAGGCTTCGTTGGCACGCTCGAAACGGCACTCGCCAAGGCCACGCATGACGACATTTTCGCCGGAGCGCAGGAGCACGACGTCCTGCAAGCCGTCACCGTCGACATCGAGCGGATAGGCGCCGACAACCTTATCGAGTTCGAGGCCAGAGGGCTTTTCCTCGAATTTCAGCGCACCGCCGGCCTCGCTGCGGTTGAGATAGAACTTCGCCTTGTCCTCGCCGCCGGCCAGCACGAGATCGGGGAAGCCGTCGGCATTGCAGTCGAAGCTGCCAGCCCCGCCGCCGACCATGAATTCCCAATCGCCGCGATAGGTGCTGGTGATGCCGCTTGACGCGGTTTCATCGGCAAAGCGGGGAACGAGCGGGCCGCCATCGGCAAGCGCCGTGCCGGCCTGGAGACCGAGGAGAAGCGCCACGGCGGTTGCGGTTTTGTTCAGAGGATATGCGCGAGCGACAGGCTTCATCCGCGCGTCCTCAAGGCCACCGCCTTCTCGCCGATGCAGCGCCCCTGGTCGAGGCCGCGATCGATTGCGGCGCGGAAGTGGATGCCGCCATAGAGGCGGGAGATGCCGGCTTCGTTCGCCGCATCCCAGAAGCTGTTGAACGAGCGGTTGGGAAGCTTGTCCTTCTCATGGGTGTTGTCGGTGAAGGCGAAGTTCTCGCCGAAGAAGGCGGTCAGCACCGTTGCGGCGGCGCCGGACTGGGTGGAGTGGCCGGAAGGATATTCCGGGAAGGGCGGCGTGATCAGGATCGGCTCCCATTTGGGATCGATGACGCGCTTGATGTAGGTGACCGGGCGGACGAGGTCGAATTCGAATTTGGAGTGCCAGCAGCCGATAAAGGCGTCGGCCAGCGAGATGCCGAGCCGCGCGAGAAGATCGGCATGTTCGGCGGCACTCGCCTGGCGCTCGTCGAGCAGTTTCAGCGCAATCGACATCCAGTGGCCGGGTGGTGTGGGCGAGAGCATGGGGTCGTCCGACCAGAAGCGGGCGATGGCGCGCTGCTCGGGCGTGAGATTGTTCACCGCCTCATAGACCTCGAGCGCCTCGTTGTAGAAGTCCGAGCCCTTTTCCTCGCTATAGGCCGGCGGCGGCGGCAGGGGGCAGGCATTGCCGATCTCCATGGCGAAGGGGCGGTTTTCACCCCATTTCGGCAGAAGCGGCATCTGCTGCTGGTTGATCAGGTTCGTCGGCACCCAGTGCTCGGGGCCTTCGGTGAGCTTGTATTCGAGCGGGAAGCCCATGTTCTCGACCTTGGCGCCGCCGTCATTCAGCGACCAGGCGAGGATATGCGCCGTGATACTTTCGCCATAGGCCTGGCTGCGGGCGACGAGCTCGGGCGCGAGACCGGAGGAGACTTCGGAGGAGAGCTTTTCGGTCATGCGCTTCAGCGCACGCTGACCGGTCGGGCCGGTATTGCCAAAGAATTCGCGGGCGGCCGAGGAGAGTGCCGCCTGCATGACTACGGCCTCGTCATAGGCCATGCCCCCTTCTCGCTGGGGCACGGGGGTCAGACCGTTCAACTGGCCGGAGAGCGAAGTCATTGTCGTATCGCCCGAGGCAAGCGCCTCATAGCCGGTGACGCCGAGATAGGCGAAGGCGCGGCTCGCGACCGGGGGCGAATAGGTCGGGGTGTGGCGGACGAGTTCGAGGATCAGGCGATACCAGTCGCGCATGACCTTATCGGCGCCGACAGGGGCTGCCTGGACCGGCTGCATAGCCAGTGCCACGATGATGAAGCAGAGCGCCATCAGGCGCGTCCCGACTGCTTTCATGTCCCCCTCCCACAGGTTTCTGAAGCGATCTCAATCGATTGAATGTCGATTAAGCACGGGGCCGGGCGCCTCGCAAGAGGGCGGCAGATGACGCCGGATCAATTCCGGCCGATGAGGCCATCCCCCCGGACGCCTCTCAGGTCGGCTTGATCTGCCGGACCCAGGCGCGGGCGATCTCCAGACCCGCTTCGTCGGAAAGGGCGCCATCGGTCGGTTCCAGCTCCGGATGGCGGCCAAGCCAGCCGGGCGCCTTGCGCTCGATGAGATCGGGAAAGTGGGTCATCCAGTTGCGGACGACATGCCGGTTGGCCTCGAAGTGGAACTGAAAGCCATAGGCCGCGCGGCCGATGCGGAAGGCCTGATGGCGGGCCGCTTCGTTTTCCGCGAGATGGGCTGCACCTTCCGGAAGGGTGAAGGTGTCGTCGTGCCACTGGAAGGACAGGAAGCTGTCAGGCATGGCAGAGAGCACCGGATCGGCCTTGCCGGCGTCCGTGCGGTCGATGCCGCGCCAGCCGAATTCCGGGGCCGAACCGATCAGGTTTTCGCCGCCATAGGCCCGCGCCAGCAGCTGGCTGCCGAGACAGATGCCGAGCACCGCCTTGCCGCTGTCTCCGAAGCGGCGCATCAACTGCGCGAGATCAGGAAGATAGGGATGTTTCTCGTCGTCGCGGGCATTCTGCTCGCCGCCGAAGACGACGAGCGCATCAAACGCATCGAAGTCCGGCAAGGGCTCACCGGCAAAGGCCCTGAAGGTCGCAGGGGTTGCACCTGCCTCGGCAAGAGCAATGCCGACCTGTCCGGCTTCAGTCACTTTGGTGTTTTCAACGATGGCAACGCGCATGGGGAATCGGCTCTCACGGTGGATTTGCCAGAGAAAGCATGCGGCCGTCTTGTCGGCAAGACGGGAGGGTGCCGGTACCGGCCCCTCCCCCTTGATCAGAAGGTTTTCGACAGGCGCGCATCCACCGACTGGCTGTTGCCGCCGCGAATGACAAAGAAGGCGGTCATGGCGGCCCAGAGCAGTGATTTTTCCGCGCCGGAGAAGCCCTGGTCGAGCTGGATCCAGTGGAAATAGACCGTGACGAGCAGCACGATGGTGGCGGCAAAGGCGGCCGGACGGGTGAAGAGGCCGATCGCGAGCAGGATGCCGCCGAAGAATTCGGTGATGGCGAGCAGCGGCGACCAGAAGACACCGGGATAGAAGCCGAGGCCCTCGACCATCTGGACGGCGCCGAAGGGATCGACGATCTTGCCCGCGCCGTGGATGACGAGGAAGCCACCGGCCACCAGACGCAGGAGGGTTTCCACTCCGTCATGGGCCGAGCGGTAGACAGGCGCGAGAGCGGGAACGAAAAGACGGTTGGGTTCAATGGACATGAACAAACTCCACAAAGACGATACCCGAGCCTCTTGGCGGAACTGCTGCGCCGTGGCAATTGGACGCGCCAAGAAAAGTTGATTAAACGGGTTAACTTATCCGTGAAGTGAGGATGACTGATGCAAAAGCCCCGTATCTCGATCACCTATTGCACCCAGTGCAACTGGCTTCTGCGCTCCGGCTGGATGGCGCAGGAACTTCTGCATACCTTTGCCGATGATCTGGGCGAGGTGGCGCTGATCCCCGGCACGGGCGGGATCTTCGAGATCCATCTGAATGGCGACGTCATCTGGGAGCGCAAGCGCGACGGCGGCTTTCCGGGGCCGAAGGAGCTCAAGCAGAGGGTGCGGGATGCAATCGATCCCGAGCGGGATCTGGGCCATGTCGATCGAACGAATCGTCAGGAAGGTCTAGACACTTGAAGCGAGACAGGCGGCCGGGCGGCCGCCTTACCCCGGTAGATTCGATCAATAGAAGGGCGAACGGCAGACCTTGTAGTATCCGCTCGTCGAGAGGAACTGGTTGGTGCGGGGATTGTAGGACCGGTAGCGATCGAGGCACCAATCCACATGGCGTGCCCAGGCGCGACCCGGCGGACGGTAGCCCGGATCGGCATAAACCGGCGGACGGGGCCGCGGGCGGTAACCCGGCTCGACATAGACGGGTGGGCGCGGACGCGGACGATAGACCGGCGGTTCGTCATAGACGGACGGCGGATAATATTGCGGCGGCAGCGGACGTGGCCGGTAGCGCGGCGGTGGCGGACGATCCCAGGTCTCGTAGCAGCCGGAAAAGTCGCAAACGAGGTCGACGGATTGGACGTCGGCTGGCCGCTCGGCGAAGGGCTGAGCCGGTCGGGGCGTGGCCGCCTCGGCCGTCGGAGTGAAAAGCGCTGCAGCGGCAAGGGCCAAGGCCATGAAAGCGGGGCGTGTCTTCATCGTTTCGTCCTGTCTCGATCCCGGCGGGGCCTGCATCCGGGCGCGCCGACGGGAAGATTAGAGCGGATGGATCACGGCTTTTTCACGACACCGTCATCGGCGCCTCTAGCGCACAGGGAGGAGGGATCGGGACACGGCGGGACGAGCGACGATCAACAAGTCGGCGGCACTTTCGAAGCGCTTTCGGCGGACTGACACGAAAACTTCAAAATGGCGGTTGACAGGCCGAAGCAGTCCCTTTACACGGCTCCTCGTCGCCCAGATGGCGGAATTGGTAGACGCGCCAGCTTCAGGTGCTGGTACTCGAAAGGGTGTGGAGGTTCGAGTCCTCTTCTGGGCACCAAATTCCGATTTGAGATCAGCGGTTTATGCTGATACTCAAACACTTAAAAAAGCCCGGCTTGCCGGGCTTTTTTCTTGTCTGCAGACAGGGTTTGAACCCTGCCGTAAAGCCATTTTCGACCGATCCCAGCGACCCCTCCAGAAGCGGCCGCGCACAGCCGAAAAGGACCGACCATGGACGAGACCGTCGCCATCGAAAGCCGTAGTGAATTCGCGCTCTGGGCAATCGAACGCGCCAAGGAAATCGTCGCGCAGGAGGGCACGGCCCTTGCCCTTGCGGCCCGCGACATGGACGAAGAAGGCTTGCGGGATGCGGGACACAAGCTCGGCGGCGCGATCAGCGAAGCGCTGCTTGAAGTGTTCGACGGACTGCTCGGCCAGGACGATCAGGCCTAAGTCCTAATCCCGTGTTTTGATTCTTGCCGCGTGCTCAGTCGATGACGCGCGGATTGACGCCGGGATACCACTGGCGGCCGGTGCGCGGTGGCTGGGTCCCCTGATAGACGATGCCGTTCTTCTCACAGCGATAGACCGTATAGGGAAGGACGTCGCGCAGTTCGCGCCTGCCGCCGATGCCCGGACGGGGAGAGACCGTGCGGGTCTCACAGGTCATGTCTTCGCCGAACTGATTGGCCGGATCCTGCGGCTTCACGCCCGGCAAATCCTTGAAGCTTTCCTGCCCGGCGGCACCCCAGGCGATGCCTTCGGCTGCGGGGACCGGCGCGGCCGCGAATGCCATCAGAACCGCCAGAGCGAGCGGCGCACATCTGCGGCCGGTCGTGACAGGCATCTCAATCTTTCGGCGGGCCGGGAGCATGGGCAATCTTCTCGTCAGCAAATCTGCAGCCGATATAAGCATTCGGCGTGGCGGCACCAAGGCCGAACTCTTCACGTTTCGGCGACGGGGCGCCGGTAACCGGTCGGGGTGCCGTACAGCCAGCCGATACGTTCGATGGCCGCTTCCAACGTTTCCCGCGCTACGGACATGGTGTTGCCGTTGGCATGGATCATCCTGGTTTCGTCTTCCATGATGGCGACATGCCCTTTCCAGAAGACGAGATCGCCGCGCTTGAGGTCCTGCCGTTCGATCGGTGTGCCAAGGCCCACTGCCTGCATGTCGCTGTCGCGTGGGGCCTTATGGCCTGCCATGCGCATGGAAAGCTGCACGAGGCCTGAGCAATCGATGCCGAAGCCCGACTTGCCGCCCCAGAGATAGGGCGTTTCCAGGAAGAGACCGGCAACGGAGACATAGTCGGCAACAACGGGCTCCGACAGCGGTCGGAGATGTCGGGCGACGAGTGCGCCTCCGTCGGCAAGAAGCAGATAGCGTGTGCCACGGGTCTCCGCCTCACCTGTGATCATTAGCCGGCTTCCCATCGACAGCGCCATGCGCGTGGGGAAGCGCAGATCGGCGCCGGAATAGACGAAGGTGCGGGGCGCTGTGACGACATGGGTCGATGCGACGACCGGAGCGAGGGCATCCTCGGGCAGATAACCGACATAATCGTCATCGAGGGCCTGCACCCAGGCCCAGCCATTGTTTCGCTCGAAAACCCGGACCTCCTCGCCCATCAGCAGTTCGGTATCGATGCCAATGGTCAGATCCGGTTTCGGGCGAAGCGCCACGACCGGCCGGTTGATGATGGCCGGTTGAGGGGATACGAAACGATCGGCCTCGACCTGTCCCTTCAGGGCGAGATCGGCAAGATCGGGGCGGAAGGCGTGCAGACGCCGGTCAAGCATTTCAACTCTCCGTCAGCCGAGCGAGCGGCCCCTGGCGATGATGGTATCGCCGAATTTTTCCAGAAACAGCGCGCCGCCGACGGTGCGCTTGACGATAACGCTGCGACGATCGAGCTCGTCGCGAACGCGGTCGACGAGACCCATTTCGCCGAGCGTATCCAGCGCGCGGGTAATCACCGGCTTGGTGACGTTGAGGGTCGCGGCAAGGCCGCGGACGGTATGCGGCGGCGGCACGAGATAGATCTCGAGCAAGACGGCCAGCTGTCGCATGGTAAGATCCGGGCCCTGCCTCTGCACCTGTTCCAGCGTCACCTTGTGCCAGAGGCCTAGTGCCTGGGTTGCCGTCATATCGAGGCCCATGCCCCTCCCCCTTGTCGCGGTTAGGGCATAGGGCCCTCGTCCATATCATTCCGGCAAAGGAACGATATGGCAAGGGCAGCCAATCTTCCGACTCAGTCGGCGCCGGACTGGAGGTAGCGGTAGATCGCCCGGATCGCCTGAGCCTCGCCGCCAACGGGCGAATGAGCACGCTCCGTCGGCGACCAGCCGAAGATATCGAAATGCGCCCAGCGACGACCGGGCGAGACGAAGCGCTTCAAAAACAGGGCCGCGGTGATGGCACCCGCCATGCCGCCCGAGGGGGCATTCGTCAGATCGGCAATCTGGGCTTTGAGCATGCGCTCGTAACCCTTGTGCAGTGGCATGCGCCAGAGCGGATCATCGACCTCGAGGCTTGCATCGGCGATGCCATGGGCAAGGTCTTCGTCATCCGTGAAGAAGGGCGGCAGATCGGGACCCAGCGCCACGCGGGCGGCACCTGTCAGCGTCGCCATGTCGATCAGCAGTTCCGGGTCCTCGGCATCGGCATAGGCCAGCGCGTCGGCGAGGATCAGACGTCCCTCGGCATCGGTGTTGTCGATCTGGACGGTCAGGCCCTTGCGGCTTTTGTAGACGTCGCCCGGACGGAAGGCATTGCCGGCGATGGCGTTTTCGACAGCGGGGATGACGACATGGAGATCGACCTTGAGCTTGGCATCCATGATCATCAAGGCGAGACCGAGGACATTGGCTGCACCGCCCATGTCCTTCTTCATCAGCAGCATAGAGGAGGCCGGCTTGATGTCGAGGCCGCCGGTGTCGAAGCTCACGCCCTTGCCCACGAGGGTGACCTTGCGGTGGCCCTTCTTGCCCCAACGCATCTCGATGAGACGCGGGGCGACCGTGGAGGCGCGACCGACGGCATGGACGAGGGGGAAGTTCTTGTCGAGGAGTTCGTCGCCCGTGATGACGGAGACCTCGGCCTTGTAGTGCTCGGCCAGACGGCGGACGGCTGATTCGATGTCGGCCGGGCTCATGTCATTGGCGGGCGTGTTGATCAGGTCACGGGCGAGATAGACGCCTGATATCTGGCGCTTGATGTCGGCGGCGTCGGCATCCTGCGGGATCAGCAGGCGCGGTTCGGTGACGCGTTCGGAGCGGTAGCGGTCGAAGCTGTAGGCGCCGAGACCATAGCCGAGGAGGAGACGATTGGCGGTGAGCGGCGCGGTTTCGATATGCCATTCGCCGGCCGGCAGCGCGCGCGCCAGCTTGCCCGTCAGGTAGGGGTTTTCCGAGGGGTTGGAGCCGAGGCCGAAGAGAGCTCCGCCAACATGGCCCTCGGCTGTCGGGATCAACAGCACCGAGCCAGGATCAGCCTTGAAGCCCGCCTTTTTGGCCCAATCGAGCGCCAGTGGCTCCAGCGTGCCGGTTTCGACATGGGCCGGGGTGACGGCGAAGACCGGAAGCGTCTTTCCGCCCTTGCTGCTGAAGGGGGACGGTCTTTCGATATACTGGAACGGAGCCATGGTGGACGCTTTCTGGGAAACGAGCGGAAGAATCGCGGGAGTGTCCGATTAACACTCCGTTAGGGTTAACAGATTATTGCTTGAGTGGAGATTGCGCCGCCCTGGACTGAAGAGGCGGTGAGGACGATTTAACTCGGGACGATCACCATGCGCATGCGAAATCCAGGCTTGGCAAACCGTTTGCAGTTCATGGCCACGACCGGCCTCGTGCTGGCGGCGCTGACGCTTTCGGGCTGCGCATCCTCGAAGAAGGAGCTGACGACCGGCTCGATCCCGAAGGTCAACCGGCAGCTTGACCAGCTGAGCGGACCGCAGCTTTCCCGCGCCGTGGAAGGCATTGGCCAGGCCTATGAGCGCAATCCGCGGGATCGCAATGTCGGCCTCTCCTATGCCAACGGCCTGATGATGACCGGGCGCAACACGCAGGCGCTTGCCGTGATGCAACAGGTGGCCATCGCCCATCCCAGCGACCGCGAAGTGCTGGCGGCTCTCGGCAAGGCGCAGGCCGCCGCCGGGCAGCTGGAGAAGGCGCTCGGCACCATTCAGCGAGCACAGACACCCGACCGGCCCGACTGGCGGCTCTATTCGGCCGAAGGCGCCGTGCTCGACCAGCTCGGCCGCTCGAGCGAAGCGCGCTCGCGCTACCGCATGGCGCTGCAGATGCAGCCGAACGACCCGAGCGTGCTGTCCAATATGGGCATGTCCTTCGTGCTTTCCGGTGATCTGAAGACGGCGGAAGACTATCTGCGCCAGGCATCGCAACAGCCGGGTGCCGACAGCCGCGTGCGACAGAACCTGGCGCTGGTGGTCGGCCTGCAGGGACGCTTCCAGGAAGCCGAGCAGCTGGCGGCGCAGGAGCTCGACCCGCAGCAGGCTGCGGCCAACCTGCAATATCTGCGCGGCATGCTGGCGCAGCAGAATTCCTGGAAGCAGCTGTCCAGCCAGGACATGCCGAAGAAGAAAAACGGCTAAGCCGCCTCAATCCGGAAAAGTCAGATGCGACCGGCCGCTGGTGAGGTCGCGGACGAGGCTGATCGCCTGGTCCTCATCGCCCTCACGGAGGGTCACCACGAGATCCACGCCTTCGGCCGTAAACGTCTCGGCGAGGGAAAGATGCGGGATGGCGGTCAGGCGCGCCTTGACCAGCGCGAGGTCCGAAAAGCTCAAGGCGCATTCGCCCGCCACCATCGGAATAATCTCCTGCTTTTCGGCTGCACGGAGCATCTGGGCTGCGGTTCCGCCATAGGCGCGCACAAGCCCGCCACTGCCGAGCAGGATGCCGCCGAAGAAGCGGGTGACCACCACCATGACACCATCGAGATCCTGGCCGTCGATCGCCTGGAGGATGGGCTTTCCGGCCGTACCCGAGGGTTCGCCATCATCCGAAAAACGATAGGCCTGACCGATGCGCCAGGCCCAGCAATTGTGATTGGCGGCGGGATCTGAGACCTTTGCCAGGAAGGCCTTGGCGTCTTCCTCGCCGGATATCGGCGCGGCCTGGCCGATGAAGCGGCTCTTCTTGATGTCCTGAACGAAATCGACGGGGCAAGGAGGGTGAAGGACATGGCCTAAACCTCAGCCTTCCGCTTCGTGGGCGGTAAGCCAGTCGGCGAGCGCTGCGATCACCGAAAGGCGCAAGGCCGCCTTCATGGCAAGCGCGCGGGTGAGCGAGGCATCGCGGCTGGAAAAACCGAGCTCGGCCATGACGCCGGAGGGCGAGAGTTTTCGCGCGCGCATGACCGCCTCGACCCGCTCGATGGTCGAGGGCAGCAGATAGCGGCCATTGGCGATCAGGTTTGCCGCATCCTCGGGCACCGGCTCCAGGGCGGGTGTGGCCGGCGCTGGCTTGCGTGCGCGCACTTCGGCCGAGACCAGATCCAGGAAGGCCTGGCGATCCTCGGCACCGGCCGCGGACCAGGCCTTCAGGAGCTTCTTCAAGGGGCTGGGCTTCTCTTTCTTCGACATGACCGGCTTTCTGTTCGCCCCCGTCCTTAGCCCGTGCGGCGAGTTGGCGCGAGAAAAAAACTTGAAGCTTCGCATCTTCCGACGGGGGGCGAAATTCGGCTTTGGCAACAGCGGCATCGGGGTCGGGATGACCCTTTTCCGGCGGCTGTTTCATTAGAAATTCCTGCCGGACGGAAAGCGGTCGTTAACCTTTATTTTCTACTCAGATAGCTCCGTTTTCGCGTTCTTGTATCCCGCCAGCGTTCAGGTTTCCGATGCATCCTCCCCGTTCAAATTCCGCGTATCAGGTCAATCAGTTAGGGGAGATCAAGGGGGAAGGCGCCGATCAGTCGGCAGCCGACCAGATCGAAGGGCGCGAGGAGACGCCGGTCTGGCAGAAGGCCTTCGTGCTGGGCCCGAATGTGCGCTTTACCCGTACACCCGACCGCACGCCGGCCAAGCCCGAAACCATGCCGGCCCCGGTAGCGCCGCCGAGTGCACCGGTCGCCCGGACCACAGCCTCGGAGCAGACCATTCGACCAGAGGCGCCGCGGCAGGCCTATGCGCCGCCGGTCCAGCGTGCACCGGTTACGCAGCCCCGACAGACCTCGACGCCGACGAGCAGCGTTCCCTTTGCCGGTCTGCCGCGCACGGGCACCCCTGCCGCAGCGCCCAAGCCCGAAGCGCCGCGCATGCCGGCCTCGGTGACGTTGCCGCAGCCGCCGGATGCCGTGGGTGCGCGGGCGCTCACCTACAAACTCCGCCGGGAACTGGCACGCCAGCAGGCCGAACAGGCTGCCTGGGAAGCATCGATGGCGGAGGGCGCCACATCGCGAGACATCGGCACTGCGCCGCAGCCCGTGCAGCCGGCCCCGCTGGTCCAGGGCATGCGCAGCGTGCTGGCGAGCACACAGGCCGCGACCGTCGGCGCGGCCGCTCGCCCGGTGACCGACAATCAAGTGCCGCCGCATCTGCAGCGTTCGCTCGCCCAGCAGGCGGAAGCGGCACGGTTGGCGGCCCAGCAGGCCATGCCGACGGTGCGTCCACCGATGGTGCGCAACGCCTTCCTTCGCACGCCGCCTCTGCCAGCGGCCCCCGAGCCGGTTGCGGCACCTGTCGCGACCCCCGCGCAGCCGGTGGCAAACGCCCCTGCCGTCAACACTTCCGTCCCGTCGGGCTTCGCAGCCTGGGCCCAGATGACCCATCCTGCGCCAGGCATTCCGCAGGCTGCGGCTACCGCCGCGCCTGTGGTGACGCAAACGGAAGTCCCGGCCGAAGCACAGGCCGCGCGGCTGCCGATCGCCTCGCTTCTCTCCGACCACATCTTCTTCGAGGCGATGATCGAGCCGCTCGATGCGCCGTCCGAGATCGAAATGGTGCGGCCCGTTACGGCGCAGCCGATCCGTGCCGAACATCATCCGCTGGCGGCCCCGGCGATGCAGCGTGCCGCGGCTCAGGCTGTGCGCACCATTCCGGCACCGGCCGCGCAGGCACCTGCTGCCATGCGTGCGGAAGTGGTCCGCTATCGTCCGGAGGGCCTTGCGAGTGCCGTCCAGCCCGTGGCGCATCTGCCGCGCAAGCCTGTCTTCGAGGCAACGCCCGGATCCGTGGTGGCGCTTTATCGCCAGGTCGCGAGCCGGGACGTGACGGCACCGGCTGTTGGGCTTTCGCAGATGCCGATGGCGGCCGAGACGGTGGCGCCGCTCGAGGTGGCTGTTGCCGCACCGGTTCCGGCGGTTCAGTCGCCCGCCCTTCCCTCTCCGGCCATCCAGGCGCGCCAGCCGCTGTTCAAGGCGCAGGAAGCGCTGGGCGAAGGCGAATACGAGCTGCCCTATCTCGACTTCCTGCAGGAGCCGCCGGCCCAGACGGGCACGACGATGTCGGCCGAGGCGCTCGAGCAGAGCGCCGGGCTACTCGAAAGCGTGCTGGAAGATTTCGGCATCAAGGGCGAAGTGATCGACGTGCGCCCGGGCCCGGTCGTGACGCTCTACGAATTCGAGCCGGCCCCGGGGGTCAAATCCTCGCGCGTCATCGGCCTCTCCGACGATATCGCCCGGTCGATGTCCGCGCTGTCTGCCCGTGTCGCCGTCGTGCCCGGCCGCAACGTCATCGGCATCGAGCTGCCGAACCCGGTGCGTGAGACGGTCTATCTGCGCGAGCTGATCGAGACGCCCGATTATGCCGAGACGCGTTACAAGCTGCCGGTCTGCCTCGGCAAGACCATCGGTGGCGAGCCCGTGATCGCGGAACTCGCGAAGATGCCGCATCTGCTGGTGGCTGGCACCACCGGCTCGGGCAAGTCGGTCGCAATCAACACGATGATCCTGTCGCTTCTCTACCGGTTCCGACCGGACGAGTGCCGCTTGATCATGGTCGATCCGAAGATGCTGGAGCTTTCCGTCTATGACGGCATTCCGCATCTTCTGACCCCCGTTGTTACCGACCCGAAGAAGGCCGTGATGGCTTTGAAATGGGCGGTGCGCGAGATGGAGGATCGCTATCGCAAGATGAGCCGCCTCGGCGTGCGCAATATCGACGGCTACAATGCCCGTGCGGCCCAGGCGCGCGAGAAGGGCGAGACGATCACTGTTTCCGTCCAGACCGGCTTCGACCGGCAGAGCGGCGAGATCGTCTACGAGGAGCAGGAACTCGACCTCTCGCCGATGCCTTACATCGTCGTAGTGGTCGACGAGATGGCCGACCTGATGATGGTGGCCGGCAAGGAGATCGAAGGAGCGATCCAGCGGCTGGCGCAGATGGCGCGTGCGGCCGGCATTCACCTGATCATGGCGACGCAGCGGCCTTCGGTCGATGTCATTACCGGCACGATCAAGGCGAACTTCCCGACGCGCGTTTCCTTCCAGGTGACCTCGAAGATCGACAGCCGCACCATTCTGGGTGAGCCGGGCGCCGAGCATCTGCTCGGCCAGGGCGACATGCTGCATATGGTCGGCGGCGGGCGCATTGCCCGCGTGCATGGTCCCTTCGTTTCCGACGAGGAAGTCGAGAAGGTGGTCGCGCATTTGAAGCTGCAGGGCCGTCCGGAATATCTGGGTACGGTTACCGAGGATGCCGACGAGGTCGAAGAAGAGCCGGAAGAAGATACCGCCGTCTTCGACAAGGGCGCCATGGGCGAAGAGGACGGCAACGACCTCTACGACAAGGCCGTCAAGGTGGTGCTGCGCGACAAGAAGTGCTCGACCTCCTACATCCAGCGGCGCCTGTCGATCGGCTACAACAAGGCCGCCTCGCTGGTGGAGCGCATGGAGCAGGAGGGCATCGTGGGGGCTGCCAACCATGTCGGCAAGCGGGCGATCATCGTCGGCGGACGCGAGGTGAGCGGCGAAGGTGACTTCGAAGGCTGAGGCTTAGAACTTAACGCAATTCCGGACGGAAAACCGCAGACACTTTTCCTGGAATTGCTCGCCGATCGTCAGGGCCGGAACTCGGCCTTGACCTCCTTCATCGCCATGCGATCGACGATCTGAGGCGCGAGCAGCCTGAGCCAACGACCAAGCTTCATACGGGGCGTCATGAGAACCTCACGGCGCCCCTTTTCCATGCCTTCACGGATGAGCCTTGCGCAGGTCTCGACCGGCATGGCGCGGTCATCGCGGATCATCGAGACGCCGGCCGGTGAACCGCCGGGGCCGAAGCCGCGCTTGCGCAGATCGGTGTCGATCGTGCCGGGATAGGCGATCATCACGCGCAGGCCCTTGTGGGCGAGTTCGGCCCGCAGCGCCTCAAGAAAACCGTTCATGGCGAATTTCGTGGCGCAATAGGCGGTGCGGCCAGGCACGCCGACGAGGCCGGCGACGGAGCTGACGCCGACGACCAGCCCCTTTGAAGCCAGGAGATGCGGCAGCGCTGCTCGGGTGAGCCAGACGACGGACCAGTAGTTCATCACCATCAGCTTTTCCGACCAGTCAAAATCCGCATCGGTGAATTCAGAGAAGTTGGCGTGAGCTGACATACCCGCATTGTTGACGAGGACATCGATGCGGCCGAGGCGGGTCATGGTTTCGGCGATCAGGCGGCGGCAGGCTTCACGATCCGTCACGTCGGTGGGCATGACCTCGACGCGGCTGCCGTGAGGGCGCAGTTCTGTGGCGAGTTCTTCCAGACGCGCCGCGTTGCGGGCGGCGAGCACGAGGGCGGCAGACCCCTTCTCCCGCGCTGCAATCTGCCGGGCCAGTTCGCGGCCGATCCCCTCGGAAGCGCCTGTAATGATGATGGATTTCATGTCGCCTCTCCTCCCGCCGATCGGGCCTGCAGGGTGCAGTCCGCACCAAGGACGGTCAAGCCAGGGAACCGTCGGCAAGGGCGGCAGTTCGAACAGGGCAAACCGACACGGGAGAAATTGACATGGTAGAAGACCGACGTTCGCTGTTCGTCACCGGCCTCAAGAACGCACATGCGATGGAGAACCAGGCCGTTTCCATCATCAAGCCGCAGTTGAAGCGGATCGAAAACTATCCGCAGGTGGCACGTCGCCTGGAGCAGCATCTCCAAGAAACGGAAAACCAGATGAAGCGGATCGAGGATATTCTCGGAAGCCTCGACGAAGACCATTCCGCGATGAAGGACTGGATGCTCTCTGCCGGCGGCAGCATGGCCGCGATCGGCCATTCGATGGCCGACGACGAGATCCTGAAGAATTCGATCGCGAACTTCGCCTTCGAGAACTACGAGATCGCGGCCTATAATTCGCTGCTGATCATGGCCGAGATGGGCGGCTTCCAGAGCGCTATGGCGGCGCTGCGCGAGAACCTCTCGGAAGAGGAAAACATGGCGCGCTGGCTCAGCGAAAACCTGCGCGAAGTGACGGCCGAATTCGTCACGCGGCGCGAGGCCGGCGAGAGCGCCAAGGTCTGACATACCACGCGAGGGCGAGCCATGGCCGAAGAACCGAACCGCAGGGGCGCCAACCCCGCACAGGTGCGCGGCGATATCCAGGCGGGGCTGACGGGCGACAAGCGCCCGGGCTTCGACCCGGCCATGGCGCCGCTCGAGACCGATGCGGAAGCGGGCGGCGCCCCGCTTTCGCAAGCCGAGATCCAGACGGCGCGGCGAGAGCAGCGCGAGGGACGACCGCGCGATGTCTCCGGCGACAGCGGCACGGCGATGCGCCCGCGCTTTTCGGGAAACCGTGCGCAGCAGGGGCCGTTCTGGCTCTATTTCTTTGGGATCGCCCTCATGGCCGTGATCGGGATCGGAGCGCTTGTTTCGATCTACGCCCTGCCGTGATCCGGTGGCTCAGCCAATGATCGCCTCGGGCCCGACCCATTGAAAAAACTCATGCTTCGACAAGCCTCGGAGGGCTTGTGCGCTCCCACGGCTCCGGTTCAGATTGCGCCCGGTGTCACGCATTGTGGCGCATGGCAGGAGGTAGAGCATGAGTCGTCTGGATGGCAAGATCGCGGTCGTGACCGGAGGAACGCAGGGGCTGGGCGCGGAGGTTGCGCGGCTCTTTGCCGAACGCGGGGCCGAGGGGCTGGTGATCTGCGGGCGCAGCACGGACAAGGGTGAGGCGCGTGCCAGATCCATCAGCGAGGCCTATGGCACGACGGTGCATTTCGTCTCGGCAGATCTGGCGGAGGTCGAAGACTGCCGCAAGGTCATCGCGAAAGCGCGCGCGGCCTTCGGGCGGGTGGATGCGCTGGTGAATGTCGCTGCGATCACCGATCGCGGCACGATCCTCGATACGGATCCTGCCCTCTTCGACCGGATGTTTGCGATCAATACCCGGGCGCCCTTCTTCCTGATGCAGGAGGCGATCAAGCTGATGCTGGAGACGAAGACGGAAGGCACGATCGTCAACATTTCCTCGATGTCGGCGATGGCAGGCCAGCCTTTCATTGCGGCCTATTGTGCCTCCAAGGGAGCGCTCGACACGCTGACACGCAATACGGCCTTTGCCCTGCTCAAAAACCGGATCCGGGTGAACGGGCTCAATATCGGCTGGATGGCGAGCGACGGCGAAGACCGTATCCAGCGTGAATTCCACGGCGCCTCCGAGGACTGGCTGAAAGAGGCTGCGGCGAAGCAGCCCTTCGGACGGCTGGTCGACCCCGCCGAAGTGGCGCGCGCCTGCGCTTACCTCTCCTCGGCGGAGTCCGGCCTGATGACCGGGGCGACGATCAATTTCGACCAGTCGATCTGGGGCGCCTATGAGGACAGCCCGCATCCGTCGAACCCGTTCTGATCAGTCCTGTACCGGTCGGATGGTATCGATGGCGATATTGCCTTCGATAACGCCGCGGCTGAGATCGGTGCGGTCCCGATCGATCTCGATGACCGTGTAGAGCTTTTCCGAGCGGAAGGCGCTGGCCATGCTGGTGGTCACGTCTTCTGCCGGCTTGGCATCGATTTCCATGTAATCCAGTTCGCTCGCCGCGGCGACGATACGCGCATCGCCTGTGGAGCGGGCAGCCACGATCACCTCGCCCTGATAGGGCGAGTTTTCCCAGCGCGGGTCGTCGGCTTCGGCTGTCGGCACGAGGCGGTAGAGGTTGACCTGTTCCGGATACCGGCTCGCACCCTCCGTTCCTGCCGCGGCTGCAGCATCATGACGGCGCGCAGCCTCCTCCAAGGGCCGGGTGGTGAGTTTTTCATCCGGCTTGTCCTCCCAGGCGGGGGCATCCTGTCTGTCTCTGTCCATGTGTGTCTCCCTGTGACGGCGCTCATCCAACGTCCCGGTGACGGTTGCAGTTCCGGTTGGTCTTCGCCTTCGACGGAACAATGGCGGAGAAGATGTGTTCCCGTTGAAAGGGGACAGGCTCATGACACAGACATCGGCAACAAAGGAAAACACGCGTCCGGACGATGAGGCGCGCGGACGCGAGGCGACGTCGCCCACCAAGATCCCCCGCCGCGGGCTGCGCGATGTGGTGATCCGGATCTACGGTCGGCTGACCCGGGAACGGGTGACGCTGATTGCTGCGGGTGTGGCCTTCTATCTGCTGCTTGCGCTCTTTCCCGGTCTCGGCGCGCTCGTTTCGCTCTACGGCCTGATTTCCGATCCCTCGACCATTGCCGGGCAGATGCAGTTCCTTTCGGGGGTCCTGCCGTCTGGCGCGCTCGACCTCATTCTCGACCAGTTCCAAGCCTTTGCGCAGCAGGCGAACAGCACGCTCAGCATCGGCTTCCTGATCGGTCTCGGGATTGCGCTCTGGAGTGCGCATAACGGGGTGACCGCATTGTTCGAGGCGATGAACCTTGCCTATGCGGAAAAGGAAAAGCGGAGTTTCTTGCATATCACCCTCATCAGCACCGCCTTCACGCTGGCGGGTATGGTGATGGCGGTCATCCTTGCGACGGCCCTTGCGATCCTGCCCGCCGTGATGGCGGTGATCTTCGTGCCTGACCGCGTGGAGCTTCTGATGAAGGTCCTGCGCTGGCCGATCCTGCTGGCGCTGATCTGGGGCGGGACCGTGCTCGTCTATCGCTATGGTCCGAGCCGGGCCGACGCGAAGCTGCGCTGGCTGGGGCCGGGCACCCTGTTCAGCACAGTGGCCTGGCTGATCGCCTCGCTTGGCTATTCCTACTATCTGGAGAACTTCGCCGATCTCAATGCCACCTATGGCACGCTCGGAACCTTCATCGGCTTCATGCTCTGGACCTGGATCTCAACGGTGATCCTGATCGTGGGCGCCATCATCAATGCCGAGCTCGAGCATCAGACCGCGCGCGATTCGACCACCGGGCCCGGCAAGCCGATGGGCGAGCGGGGGGCCCGGATGGCCGATACGCTGGGCAAGGCCCATTCCTGATCTTATCCCGAGGCGTTTGAGGCCGCGACCTCGCGACTTCCCGGGAACAGAAGTTCGATGAAGCGCGCGGCCGTCGGCTGCGGCTCGTGATTGGCAAGGCCCGGGCGTTCATTCGCTTCGATGAAGACGTAGTCCGGCCTGGACGGATCGCGGATCATGAAATCGATGCCGACGACCGGGATCTTGATGGCCTTGGCGATGCGGCAGGCGGCGTCGACGAGATCGGGATGGACCTGGGCCGTGACGTCATGGATCGTGCCGCCGGTGTGCAGATTGGCGGCCTTGCGGACGGTGATCTCGCGTTCTTCGTCCAGCACGCTGTCGAGATCGAGATCCTGTTCGGCGAGGCATCGCTTGGTCTCGGCATCAACCGGAATGCGGCTTTCGCCACCAGTGGCCGCAGCGCGGCGGCGCGATTGCTGCTCGATCAGCTTGCGGATGGGTGTCTGGCCGTCCCCGACGACGCGTGGCGGCCGGCGCATGGCAGCGGCCACCAGCTTGTAGTCGATGACGACGAGGCGCAGATCCTCACCCTCGAAGCAGGCTTCGAGAAGAACGCGGTCGCAGACTTGGCGGGCTTGGCGGATGCCCGCCTGCAGCGCTTCCATCGAGGAGATGCCGACCGAGATGCCCCGCCCCTGCTCGCCACGCGCCGGCTTGACCACCAGCTTGCCGTGCTTCTCGAGAAAGTCCCGCTTGTCATCGTCCGACGCATCCGCGGAAAGCTGTTCGGGCACGTTGAGGCCGGCGGTTTCGGCGAAGCGACGCGTGACCGCCTTGTCGTCGCAGATCGACATGGCGACGGAAGAGGTGAGATCGGACAGGCTTTCGCGGCAATGGATGGTGCGGCCACCATGGATCAGGCGGAAGAAGCCGCCGGCCGCATCGGTGACCTCGACATGGATGCCGCGGCGGAGCGCCTCGTCGACGATCAGACGGGCATAGGGGTTGAGCTCTTCATAGCCCTCGACCGGCTGGGCGAAGAACTTCTCGTTGATGGCGTTCTTGCGCTTGACCGCAAACAGCGGCACGCGGCGAAAGCCGAGCTTCTCGTAGAGGCGGATGGCCTTATCGTTGTCATGCAGGACGGAAAGGTCGAGATAGGCGAGGCCCCGGGCCTGGAAATGCTCTGCCAGGATGCGGACCAGCCCCTCGCCGATGCCCGGCTGACGGGCCTGAGGGTGAACCGCGAGGCACCAGAGCGAAGCGCCGCGCTCGGGATCATCGAAGAGACGCTGGTGGTCGATGCCGGTGACCGTACCGACGATCTCGCCGGTCGCGTCGTCCTGGGCGACGAAATAGGTGACCGGGCGATTGTCGCGCTCGCCGGCGAAGAAGTCCTCGCGCACCTGCACCATGCCGCAGGCGGCATAGACGGCGTTGATGCCAGCCGCATCCCCTTCCGAGCCCAAGCGGCGGATGGTGATGCCACGCGGGCGGCGGCCGCCCGCACGATAGGTCGAGAGATCCAGCCGGAAGGTGTGGGAGGGATCGAGGAAGATTTCCTGCGGCGCGCGGGAAAGAAGCACATGCGGATCGCCGACATAAAAGGCGATGTCGCGGCTGTCGGGGGCCTCTTCCTTCAGCGCATCGAGCAGCACCTCATCATCGGAAAAGGTGCTGGCGAAGAGAAGACGGCCCCAGCCGCAATCGAGCACGACATTGCCCTTGGTCTCGGCGCCACCGCCTCTGGCCGCCCGTGCGGTGTGGCCAGAGGTGCCTGGTGCGCGCAGCCGGCTCAGCCGATGAGAAACGGCCTTGGTGCTGCGCGGCTTACGCGCGGCGGCAGACCCCTTTTCGAGTTTCTTCATGGTCATACCTCGTGGGCCTGAAGCCACATTTCGAGCAGGCCAGCCTGCCAGAGCTCGGAGCCCTGGAGCGGCGTGATATGTTCGGAAGGCGCTGCAATCAGCGCATCGAGATAGGACTGACGGAAGAGCCCGCGCTCGCGGGCCGCACTCGACGAGAGCGTGTCGCGCAGCATGTCGAGATAGGGGCCGGCGATGTATTTGAGCTGCGGGACCGGGAAGTAACCCTTCTTGCGGTCGATGACCTCGGACGGAATGACCTTGCGGGCCACGTCCTTCAGGATGCCCTTGCCGCCGTCGCGCAGCTTTTCTTCCGGGGGAATGCGGGCGGCGAGTTCGACCAGTTCATGGTCAAGGAAGGGAACGCGGGCCTCCAGACCCCAGGCCATGGTCATGTTGTCGACGCGCTTCACCGGGTCGTCCACCAGCATGACGGAGCTGTCCAGGCGAAGGGCCTGATCGACGGGCGTTTCCGCGCCCGAGCGGAGGAGATGGTCGCGCAGGAGCTCGCCGCTCACATCGCTCTCCGCCATCCAGCGAGATTCGAGCTGGGTTTTCAGAACCTCATGGGAGCGGTCACGGAAGGCCCGGCCGTAATCGGCCACAACATCGTTGGAGCCGACCAGCGGCGGATACCAGTGATAACCGCCGAAGACCTCGTCGGCACCCTGCCCCGACTGAACGACCTTGATGTGTTTGGAGACTTCCTTGGACAGAAGGTAGAAGCCGACATTGTCGTAGGAGACCATGGGCTCCGACATCGCGGAAATGGTGCCGGGCAGAGCGCCCATGAGATCGGCCGAGGGGACAAAGATCTTGTGGTGATCCGTGCCGAAGCGCTCGGCGATCAGGTCCGAATAGACGAACTCGTCGCCCTTCTCGCCATTGGCCTCCTCGAAGCCGACGGAGAAGCTCATCAGGCCCGTCTGTCCCGCTTCGGCCAGCAGGCCAACGATTAGGCTCGAATCGACGCCACCGGAGAGGAGAACGCCGACCGGCACGTCGGCGATCATCCGGCGCTTGACCGCAAGACGCAGGGATTCGAGCAGGCGCTCCTGCCACTCCTCGCGAGACACGGCGGCATCTTCCGGACGACGCAGATACGAAGGGTCGAAATAGCGGCGATCGGAAAACCGGCCATCGGCTTCGTAGACGCGAAGTGTTGCCGGCGGCAGCTTGCGCACACCCTTCAGGATCGTGCGCGGGGGCGGCACGACGGCGTGGAAGGTCATGTAGTTGTGCAGGGCGTCGAGATCGATCGAGGTGTCGACGCCGCCGGCCTTGACGATGGCCGGGAGGGAAGAGGCAAAACGGACAGCACCGGAAACCTCCGCGAGATAGAGCGGCTTGATGCCGAAACGATCGCGGGCCATGACGACGCGACCGGTGTCGCGCTCGTGGATGACGAAGGCGAACATGCCGTGGAAGCGGGCCACGCAATCGGGACCCCAGGCATGCCAGGCCTTCAGGATGACTTCCGTGTCGCCATCGGAAAAGAAACGATAGCCCTTGGCTTCAAGTTCGCCCCGCAGCTCGCGGAAATTGTAGATGCAGCCGTTGAAGACCATGGACAGGCCGAGGTCCGGATCGACCATGGGCTGCTGCGACTTGTCGGAGAGGTCGAGAATGCGCAATCGTCGATGACCGAGCCCGACATTGCCCCTGACCATCACGCCGGCTGAATCCGGCCCTCGAGGGGCCAGAACATCCGCCATGACCGAAACTGCCGCCACCGACGGCGACGCGCCATCAAACCTAACTTCTCCGCAAATGCCACACATGAACCGGGCTGAAACCTCCGTTGAAAGACCAAACGAAAAGGTGCCGGCAAACCGCTCCTCGGTTTACCGGACACATATTTTGCAAATGGCCGAGAGGTTCCATTGTTCCATATTTTTTTCGGAAGGCGGAAAGGGCGCCTCTTTTCTCCGGTCCGGCGCGCCCTGTTTCACGATCAGCTGAGCACCTTCTTCAGCGGCGTGATGTGGCGCAGGACGAGGAGGTCGAGGAGGAGGACCGCCAGGAGGACGGCGCCGGAGAGCGGGAAGAGCAGAGCGGTTCCCAGCATGACCAGGGCTCCGGTCTTCCAGAGCGGTCCGTGCTCGCCGACCGTCGGTGCGACGAGGCGGGCGGCACCCTTGGGGCGGCGCTTCCACCACATCACGAAGCCGCTGACCGAAAGGAAGATGATCGACAGACAGAAGAGGTTGACCAGCACCAGATTCCAGAGACCCATGTCGCCCTCGTGGAAGGCGATGCCGGCGGCCATGGCCTTGCCGGCTGCGCCATAATCACTAAAGCCGACATCGGCGAGGATGCGGCCGGTATACTGGTCGACATGCACGGTGCGATCGTCAAGCGGATTGGCACTGTCATTGCTCATCGTGTCGCGCGAGATGGTCCAAACGGCTGTCTCGTCGCCCGGGAAAGCGAGCTGGAAGCGCTGGTCGAAGCCGAGCGTGCGGGCGAGCGTGACGATGGCGTCGAGCGTCACGGGCTGGCCTTGCGCCGTGCCGGTGACAACGGCTTCAGACCCGGAGGCGGGCATCGGGGTCTGCTCGAGCGTCCACGGCACTTCCTTGACGCCGCCATGGTTCATGCTGGCATGCGTCTTGTCGGAGAGGGGGACATTGTCCCACTTCTCGGCCGGGAAGGTGCTCCAGGCCTGGGTCATCTTCTCGCCCCAGATGCCGGCCCAGGTCAGGCCCGAAATGAGGAAGACCACGAGGAAGAGCGAGGCATAGAAGCCGATCGTCAGATGCAGAGATTTCCACAGCTGACGCCCCTTGGCCGAGAGGCGCGGGAGAAGCACGGAACCGAAACCCTGGCCATCGCGTGGCCACCAGAGATAGAGGCCGGTGATCGCCAGAATGATGCCGAAGCCGGCGGCAATCTCGATCAGGCGGTCGCCGAGCGTGCCGATCAACAGTGTGCCGTGGATGTCGCTGGCGAGGTCATAGAGGCCCGCCTGGCGTTCCCAATGGCCGAGCGCTTCGGCCCTATATGGATCAACGGCGACCATGTAGGACGCTTCGCCTTGATTGACGCGGAAGAGCGACGCCTGCTCGGGGGTGCGCGGCGCGATATACTGCACGATCTGGCCGGGGATCTCCTTGACGGCGGCTTCCGACTGCAGGGAGACGGCAGCGACGGTGGCCTGCGGTTCGACCACGTAGGTTTTTTCCCCGTCCCGGCCGAAGAGGGTTGCGGTCCACAGCATCATCAGGCCGGTGACGGCGAGCATGATCATGAAGGGCGCCACATAGAGGCCGGCATAGAAATGCCAGCGCCAGGCGGTGATGTAGAAGCGGCGCGACAGGTCCTTGCCTGTGGCTTGGACGGGGTGGAGGTCGGAAACGGTTGTCATCCAGGATCTCTGTTGTTGGGGGGAAAGGTTCAGTTGGAGAGTGCGCGGTCACCGGCGGCCACGCCGGCGAGTTCACGCTGATCGAGCACGGTGACGAGATCGCCATGTCTGATGTCGATGAGACCCGCCTTCTTCAGGCGAGTGAGGCAGCGGCTGACCGTCTCGATGGTCAGACCGAGCCAATCGGCGAGATCGCCGCGGGTGGGATACAGATGGAAGGTCTCGGCTCCGCGCTTGCGGTCACGCGCCGGACGACCGAATTGGAGGGCAAGATCGATCAGCGCGGAGGCGACGCGTTCCGGCGCGGTCTTGCGGCCGAGCAGCATGACAAGGCTTTGCGAGCGGGCGAGCATTTCGCTGAGCGCCTGATCGCGCTCGCCCGGAGTCAGGCTGTCGGGGACGAGTTCCAGCCGGGTGAAACCTAAGGTTTCCGCGGAATAGCGGTTCTGATCACCGAAACCCAAGCCGATCAGACGGCCGGGTCCGACCAGATCGATGATCTGCCGCCTGCCATCCGAGAGGGTCTGGGCGGTCGCGATACAGCCATCGACGACACGGTATTGCGGGGAGCGGGCAAGCCCTTCGAGAAAGACCACGGTGCGCGGCGGCAGAAGCGGTCCGGACAGAGAGGCGCTGCGCAAGTCCGGCGCCGTTGGAGAAACACGCGGAAACGCGGGCGGTGCCGCGGGATTGGCGAGCATTTGCAGCATGACAGACATCCGATTGCGACCGGAGCTGCGAAAACTGCAGGCCCACCGGTCTGACGATACGACCGCCCGACGCGATGCGCCGGCCACGAGGTTCGATCAGACGGTGACGGGTGGTGCGCGAGGATGGCTCGCGGGCGGGAAAAGCTGGCGGTAATGTGCTTCCGCCGGCAGCGGCAGGACAATCGCTGCCACGAACGGCATACGGGCGCCAACGGCATCGGATGGTGTCGGCAGAAGGGCGGTTGCGGCAATCCGGCAGGCTTCGCAGGTCGAGGTGCCGGCATGTGGTTTGCTCTTGCCGTCTTCGGATGGCAGGCAGAGTTCCGGCAGCGTGCCATCAGGAAGAGTGAGCGCTGCGATCTCTTGAGGAGAAAGCTGCGGCACGGAGGACACGACCGGGCGATGCGCAAGGCCGAGCAGAACCAGCGCGACGACGCAGATCATGCGTATCGCCCGGTCAAAACTCATCGGCAAGCCCCGTTCGGCCATTCTATCCCCCCGACAGATCAAGCGTGGATAGCACCGCCTCGCGCCGCTCACAAGCCGGAGCCCGCTTCCATCTCGTCGCAGGGTCTCCTGCACATACAGCAATGGCTTTCGGAGGTGAGCTTAGGCCGCCGGATGGCTGCGCATCTGGCCGGGTGTCCTGCCATAGGTGCCCTTGAAGACACGGGTGAAATGGGAGGTGTTCTGGAAACCGACCTGCAGCGCGATGTCGATCAGCGAGGCATTGGTCTGGGTGACCAGCATCTTGGCGCGCTCCATCCGCAGCTTCGTATAGATGCGGGCCGGCGAGACATCGATCTTCTGGGCGAAGAGTCTCTCCAGCTGGCGGCGCGAGAGACCGACGGAGCGGGCGAGCTGGTCGATCGTCAGCTCGTTTTCCAGGCTCTGTTCCATCAGGATCAGCACCGCCTTCACGCGGGGGTCATCACATTCGATGGTGAGCGGCCGGCGGACCTGGATGTCCTTGTTGGTGCGGGCCTTTTCGATCTGCAGGACTTCCAGCGCATTGCGTTCGGCATCATGGCCGAGATACTGGCGAACGATGAAGGCCGCAAGATCGGCCGACGAGCTGCCGCCGGCGCAGGAACCGCGACGACGATCGAGATTGAAGAGGCGGTCGGAGCGGACATCATGGCCGGGAAAGCGATCCCGGAACTCCTGATAATGCAGCCAGCTGACACAGGTCTGGTGGTTCTTCATGAGGCCGGCTTCGGCGAGAATGAAGGTGCCGGTGCAGAGCCCGATCAGCGGGACCTTCTGGGCATCCGCCTTCTTCAGGAAGGCGATGGTCTGGTCATCGACCGCCGGCTGGCGGCCGAGCAGACCACCGACCACGACGATGTAATCGAAACGGCTCGGGTCGACGAAATCGCTTGTCGGCGCGACCTGGACGCCGCAGCTGGAGCTGATGAGATGGCGGGTGCTGCCGATGACCTGCCAGTCTGCGAGCACGCGGCCGGACCGGTCGTATTCGTCGCTCGCGAGCCGGATCGTATCGATGAACAGCGCAAAGGCCGACAGCGTGAAGGATCGCGACAGCACGAAACCGATCTTCAGCCGCGGCCTCTTCGTTGCCTCGTCACCCGACATTGCCCTGGTCTCCGAATTCCGGCGAAATCGCCATCCTCCACGCTATCAGCGGACCGATGTCGCTGCAATCACGACTCGTCGGGTTCGTTCGCCTTGAGGTCCTGATGGGCGGGGACAACCTTCTGGCGGGTGAAGCCGCGCAGGCCTGAGACTTCCTCCGAATCGCGCTCGATCTGCACTTCGCTTGCGGCATAATAGATGACGAGCTTTGCGACCGACAGCAGGGCATGGAGGTGGATGCGCTCGTAGCCGTGCGACGCATCCACCCCAAAAGCGAGGAGCGCCGTGCGCACGTCATGACCGGCCTCCACCGCCGAGGCGGCATCGGAGCGGTAATAGCGGAAGACATCCTTCTGCACGCGAATGCCATGTTCGCCGCAGAGTTCGTAAAGCTTCTTCGACAGATGGTAGTCGAAGGGGCCGGTCTGGTCGGCCATGGCCAGCGTCACGCCGAACTCATCGGAATTCTGCCCGGGCGCCGTGGTGCCATTGTCGACGGCCACGAGGGAGGCGATCTCGGGCACCAGGGCTGCGGAGGCCCCGACGCCCACTTCTTCACCGATGGTGAAGAGCCAATAGGTATCGACCGGTGTCTCGACATTCTCGCGCTGCATGGCCTCCAGCGCCGCCAGCATGATCGCGACGCCGGCCTTGTCGTCCAGATGCCGCGAGACGATGTAGCCATTGTCGAGGAATTCCGGCTGCGGATCGATGGCGATGATATCGCCGATGTCGATGCCGAGCTGGACGATGTCCTTGCGATCGCGCGCGAGCGCATCGATGCGTAATTCGACATGGCGCCAGCCCGTGGGCTGGGTGTCCACCTCATCGTTGAAGGTGTGGCCGGAGGCCTTGAGCGGCAGGATCGAGCCGCGATAGATGCCCTTGGACGAGAAGATCGAGGCGCGCGCGCCCTCAGCAAAGCGCGCCGACCAATGGCCGATCGACACGAGTTCGAGGCGGCCATTGTCCTTCAGGGCCTTAACCTGGGCGCCGAGGGTATCGAGGTGGGAGACGATGGCGCGGGCCGGCCGCTCATGGGCGCCGGCGCGGCGGGCGCGGATCGCGCCACGGCGGGTGAGCTTCACTTCAAGCCCGAGGCGCTCGAGTTCGCGCGCCGTGTAGCGGACGGATTCATCGGTGAAACCGGTGGGGCTCGGGATGGCAAGCAGTGCTTTCAGCCGGGACCGGAGATAATCCGGGTCGATATCGATCGGTGTCTGCATCCTGGCTTTTTGGCAGCCGCTGCCGCCGGGGTCAACAGCCACGGGGCCATTCGCTTCAGGGCCGGATGGATCTCCTGGTCTTTCCGGCCGGTGCTTTCAAGCCTTGGCCAGAGCCTCGGGCTTGTGGGCGGCGCGCTTTCCCGTCTTGCTGCTCTCGACGATGTATTGCGGGTCCGATTTCGACGCGTTCACCTCGTGATCCTTGATCTTGGTTGGCGAGGTCTGCTTTTTGACGACCTTGCCTTCCGTCTTGCCCTGGCTGGTTTTCCACTCGACCTTGTCGCCCTTGTGCAGGTTCTTCGTCATGTTCGGATCTCCCATTTGATGGCTTGGCTTGCAGCGCATGCTGCATTTACTGAAGCTGTTCCTTCACCCAGTCGCGCCCGGCATCGCCGCCCCAGAGGAGCCAGGCGATGTAGCCGGCGGAGGGGTTGTCGTCGTCACCGAAATTCTTCGCCCGCTTGTCGACCTTGTGACGCGCGAAATAGCTCTTCATGCGCTTCATCGTGTCTTCGCTCAGATTTCGCTGGTTCTTGAGATCGCGCGCCCGGGCGACGCCGACCTGGGTTCCGCCGCGGTTGAACTTCTGGCGCAATTCCAGCCCCCGCGCCGCCTGCTTGGCCACAGCTGCGGTCGGCTTGAACGTATCGGACATCTCGGCTTCCTCCGGCATGAATGGCGGGCGATGGCGTCCGCTCGACAATGCGTGATGCGGCGCCCGTGGTCTCGCAGGAGAACGGCGCAGCCGGGATCCGGTTCCGGGGCGCGGCTCGGCGGAGGGCAAAGAGCTTGATGCGCGCGCTGACGGAGATGCGGCCAGGACGGGGAGGATGTGCTGGGATAGATGGCGGACAGGGTGGGATTCGAACCCACGGTACGCTTTCACGCACACACGCGTTCCAGGCGTGCGCCTTAAACCACTCGGCCACCTGTCCAGGGGGAACGCGGGAAAATCACCGCGGTTGGTCGGGCGCGATATATACCGATGAATTTCGGCGGATCAACCGAAATCTATCAGAATTTTGACATCGGCCGACAATTCCCTATCTATAGGCTCACGCGCGGCGGATTGCAGGCCGTGGCGGGCTTCAGCCGGAGACATTGGTGGTGCGGTTCCTGTTCAGGGTCTTGAGTTTGCTTGCGCTTTGCGTCGGTGTCGTGTTCGGCGTCGTCGATTCGATCGCTTCGGTTTCGGCCTCGCAGGTGATCATGACGCCGCTCTCGGAAGCCTGGATCGATGCCCATCCCGGTTCGCTGATGGCGCTGGAAGGCCTGGTCGAGACGCGGCTTGGCGATGGTGCCTGGCTTGCGCTGCGCGACGTGATCCTGCCGCAGCCGGCATCCGGCGCCTTTTTCGTTCTGTCGCTGCTGTTCTGGATGATCGGCTACAAGAAGCCTTCGCCGGCCGGTCGTTTTGCGGCCTGAGCCGCCTGAAGCTTTCTGGGTGGAGACGCGTGTTTGACGCACCCGAGTGTAAGTTTCAGGCGGTCGCCACGACATAAGACTTAAGACAATGAAGCCCGGCGGAAGCAGAAATTGCCGATCCGCCCAAGGCTGCACTCCCAACGACGTGACAGGCCCTCAGATGGCCTCAGGAGGTATAGAATGTTCCTGATCGACATGTTCAACAAGAAGACCGTGATGCCGACGGCGGAGAACGCCCTGCCCGGACGCGCCGAGCCGATCCCGACGGCCGCGACGCATTTCATTTCCGGCCTGCCGCTGAAGGGTCCCCTCCCCGAGGGCATGAAGGCCGTCTATCTCGGCATGGGCTGCTTCTGGGGTGCCGAGCGGCTGCTTTGGCAGACACCGGGGGTCTATCTCACCGCTGCCGGCTACCAGGGCGGGATCACGCCGAACCCAACCTATCAGGAAACGGTGACCGGACTGACGGGCCATACGGAAGTGGTGAAGGTGGTCTACGACCCGGCCAAGATTTCGCTCGAGGCCCTGCTCAAGATCTTCTTCGAGGCCCATGATCCGACCCAGGGCATGCGCCAGGGCAATGATATCGGCACGACCTATCGCTCGGCGATCTATGTCGAGGACGAAGACGACATGACACTCGCCGTGAAGGTTCGCGACCGGTTCCAGGAAGCGCTGGTGCAGGCCGGCCGCAACAGCCGGATCACCACCGAAATCGCCCATGCCGGTCCGTTCTACTATGCTGAGGACTATCACCAGCAGTATCTGGCGAAGAATCCAAACGGCTATTGTGGCTTGCGTGGTACAGGCGTGTCCTGCCCGATCTCGCCTGCCGCCTGAGAGCAGTTGCCCAAAGCAGCAGCAGAAAATCCTATTGATCTGACTGATTTTTCAGCGCCGAGCGCTGAAAAATCAGTAGGCTTGTGAATCTTTACCAGATGAAAAAAATCTGGTGAATTTTGAAGCGAGCCATGCAAGGATGAAAGCCAGCCAGGACCTCCAATAAGGAGGCGGCGGTTCCGCAGACATGTCTTTCTCATGAGGAAAGGCTTGCGGGAGGACCCAACAAGATCAATAGCAACAACAGGGCTGCACAATGAAGAAAACCCTCCTCAGTCTCTTTGCCTTGGCCGCGATGTCGGCGACCGCGCTTGCGGCCGATGTCAAGCCGGCGCTGGTCTACGGCACGGGCGGCAAGTTCGACAAATCCTTCAACGAAGCCGCTTACGGCGGCGCCGAGAAGTTCAAGGCCGAGACCGGCATCGACTACCGCGATTTCGAGCCGACCAGCGACACGCAGGGCGAACAGGCCATCCGCAACTTCGCTTCGCGCGGCTTCAACCCGGTTGTCGCCGTCTCCTTCGCCTGGACCTCGGCCATCGAAAAGGTTGCCGCTGAATTCCCGGACACCCAGTTCGTGATCGTTGACTCTGTCGTCGACAAGCCGAATGTCCGTTCGGTCGTCTACAAGGAAGAGGAAGGCTCTTACCTCGTCGGCCTGCTCGCCGGCATGGCTTCGCAGACCGGCAAGGTCGGCTTCGTCGGCGGCATGGACATTCCGCTGATCCGCAAGTTCGCCTGCGGCTACGAGCAGGGCGCACGCGCTGCCAAGGCTGACATCGAAGTGTTCCAGAACATGACCGGCACCACGGGTGCTGCCTGGAACGACCCGGTTCGCGGCGGTGAGCTCACCAAGAACCAGATCGACCAGGGTGCAGACGTGATCTACGCGGCAGCCGGTGCGACCGGTCTCGGCGTTCTTCAGACCGCGGCCGACAACGGCAAGATGTCGATCGGCGTCGATTCCAACCAGAACCACCTGCATCCGGGCTCGGTTCTGACCTCGATGGTCAAGCGCGTCGACCTCGCCGTCTACAACGCCTATTCGGACGCCAAGAACGACAAGTTCACCCCCGGCCTCCAGGTTCTCGGCGTGGCTCAGGACGGCGTTGCCTATGCGCTCGACGACAACAATGCCAAGCTGATCACCGAAGACATGAAGGCTGCCGTCGAGAAGGCCAAGGCCGATATCGTCGCCGGCACGGTCAAGGTCCACGACTACATGTCGGACAATTCCTGCCCGAAGTGATTTGAAATCCGGGCGCAGGACGGCTCTCTTGTCGTCTTGCGCCCTTATTGTATGTCTGGGGGACCGGAATGAGTGCAGCCAACCAGGCACCCGCGATCGAACTGATCGGCATCGACAAGAAATTCGGTGCGGTGCATGCCAACAAGAACATCAATCTGACGGTCGCCAAGGGCTCCATCCACGGCATCATCGGTGAAAACGGCGCCGGCAAATCGACGCTGATGTCGATCCTTTACGGCTTCTACCAGGCCGATCACGGATCCATCCAGATCGACGGCAAGCCAATCATCATCAAGGACAGTCAGACCGCCATCAATTCTGGGATCGGAATGGTGCACCAGCACTTCATGCTGGTCGAGAATTTTACCGTGCTCGAAAACCTGATGCTCGGCGCCGAAGGCGGCGCGCTGCTCGGCAAGGGCACGGATGCTGCGCGTGCGGCGCTGAAGAAGCTGGAAGAGGACTATGAACTGGATGTTGATCCCGACGCTGTTGTCGAGGAACTGCCGGTCGGTCTGCAGCAGCGCGTCGAAATCCTGAAAGCGCTTTATCGCGGCGCCGAGATCCTGATCCTCGACGAGCCGACGGGCGTTCTCACACCGGCGGAAGCCGACCACCTGTTCAAGATCCTCGGCGTGCTGCGCGACCAGGGCAAGACGGTCATCCTGATCACCCACAAGCTGCGCGAGATCATGGCGATCACCGACACGGTCTCCGTCATGCGCCGTGGCGAGATGGTGGCCACCCGCAAGACCGCCGAGACGACGGTCGAAGAGCTGGCCGAGCTGATGGTCGGCCGCCGCGTGCTCCTGCATGTGGAGAAGAAGCCGGCCAATCCGGGCGAGATCTTCCTCTCCGTGCGCAATCTGACGGTCAAGGACAATCGCGGCGTCGTGATGGTGGACAATGTCTCCTTCGACGTCCGCGCCGGCGAGATCGTCGGCATTGCCGGTGTGGCCGGCAATGGCCAGAGCGAGCTGCTCGAGGCGATCACGGGCATTCGCAAGCCGGTGGCCGGCGAGATCTGGATCAATGGCCAGAACGTGGCCGGGCTTGATCCGGCGGAACTGCGCGGCATCGGGGTCGCCCATATTCCGGAAGATCGCCATCACATGGGCCTGGTGCTGCCCTTCGAGGAGAGCCAGAACGCGATCCTCGGCTATCACCGCGACGAACGCTACGGCAAGGGCATGTTCTTAAGCCCGGACCTGATCCGCAAGGCGGCCGTCGAGGAGATCGAGAAATACGACATCCGCCCGCCGAACCCGCGGCTGAAGACCGCCAATTTCTCCGGCGGCAACCAGCAGAAGATCGTCGTTGCCCGCGAGATCGAGCGCGATCCGAAGCTCTTGATCGTCGGCCAGCCGACCCGCGGCGTCGACATCGGCGCGATCGAATTCATTCACAAGCGGATCGTCGAGACGCGCGATGCCGGCAAGGCCGTGCTGCTCGTTTCCGTCGAACTCGACGAGATCCGCTCGCTTTCCGACCGCATTCTGGTGATGTTCGCCGGCAAGGTCGTCGGCGAGAAAACGCCTGACACCGGCGAACAGACACTCGGCCTGATGATGGCCGGCATTGCCGCTTGAGGATTTGATGAGCACTGCATCCGTACCCCTTCCGAACTGGATCAACTATGCGCTGCTGCCGCTGATCAACCTCCTGCTCGCCTTCCTGGTTTCGGGCCTTGTCGTCTGGATCATCGGCGAAAACCCGTGGGACGCCCTGAAGCTGATGCTCGAAGGCGCTCTCGGCAGCGGCGAAGGCATCGGTTTCACGCTGTTTTATGCGACGAACTTCATTTTCACCGGGCTTTCGGTGGCTGTCGCCTATCATGCCGGACTGTTCAACATCGGCTCCGAAGGCCAGGCCTATCTCGGTGGTCTCGGTGCGGCGCTCGCGGCACTGGCGCTAGATCATTACGTGCCGTGGTATGTGACCATGCCGTTTGCGATCATGGCCGCAGCGCTCTTTGGTGCTGCTTGGGCCTTCATCCCGGCCTGGCTTCAGGCAAAGCGCGGCAGCCATATCGTCATCACCACGATCATGTTCAACTTCATCGGCGCAGCGCTGATGGTCTATCTGCTCGTCAACGTGCTGATTGTGCCGGGCAAGATGGCGCCGGAAACCCGCACCTTCCTCGAGGGTGGACAGTTGCCGAAGCTCGACTGGCTGATCTCGATGTTCGGCGGCACGCTTGGCCCGGCCCCGTTCAACGTCTCCTTCCTGATCGCGCTCGTCATGTGCGTGCTGGTCTGGGTGCTGATCTGGCGGACCAAGCTCGGCTTCGAGATGCGGACCCTCGGTATCAGCCGCTCGGCCGCCGCCTATGCCGGTATTCCCTATGTGAAGATCGTCATGATCACCATGCTGATCTCCGGCGGCCTTGCCGGCATGATGGCGTTGAACCCGGTGCTCGGCGCCTCTGCCCGACTGCAGGTGGAATTCGTCGCGGGGGCCGGCTTCGTCGGCATTGCCGTCTCGCTGATGGGACGCAACCATCCGCTCGGCATCGTGCTCGCCGCCATCCTGTTCGGCATCCTCTATCAGGGCGGAGCCTGGCTCTCCTTCGACATGCCGAACATCACTCGCGAGATGATCGTCGTCATCCAGGGTCTCGTGATCCTGTTTGCCGGCGCGCTCGAATACATGTGCCGGCCGATGATCGTGCGCATCTACCAGACACTGACCAAGGCCTGAGGACGAGACCATGGAATCCTTTGACATGCTCATCAGCATCCTCGGCTCGACGATCCGTCTGTCGATCCCGCTGATCCTCGCTGCCCTTGCCGGTCTTTATTCCGAACGCGCCGGGGTCTTCGATATCGGTCTCGAGGGCAAGATGTTGGCAGCCGCCTTTGCTGCTGCCTGTGTTGCCTATCTCACCGGCTCGGCCTGGCTCGGGCTCTTCTCCGGCATCGCCGTTTCGCTCGTCTTCTCGCTGATCCATGGCTTTGCTTCGATCACCAATCGCGGCAACCAGATCGTCTCGGGCGTGGCCCTGAACTTCGTCGCAGCGGGTCTGACCGTGGTGCTCGGGCAAGCCTGGTTCGGCCAGGGCGGACGCACGCCGCAGGTCTCCGGAGAAGGCCGTTTCTCGCCGATCATGCTGCCGGGTGCGGACGTGATGCGCGACGTCCCGTTCATCGGGCCGCTCTATTCGAACGTCATCTCCGGCAACAACATCCTGACCTATATGGCCTTCCTCGCCGTGCCGATCTCCTGGTGGGTGCTTTATCGCACGCGCTTTGGCCTTCGCCTGCGCGCTGTTGGCGAAAACCCCGGTGCCGTCGATACGGCGGGTATTTCGGTCACCTTCCTGCGCTACCGCGCCGTGCTAATGGCCGGGCTGTTGTGTGGCATTGCCGGGACTTATCTCGCGATCGCCCAGTCGGCGGCCTTCATCAAGGACATGTCGGCGGGCAAGGGCTTCATCGCGCTTGCAGCGCTGATCTTCGCCAAGTGGAAGCCGGTGCCGGTCATGTTCGCCTGCCTCCTGTTCGGCTTCCTCGATGCGCTCGCAAACTTCATGCAGGGCAAGGAGATCCCGGTCATCGGCGAAGTGCCGGTCCAGCTCTTCCAGGCCCTGCCCTATATCCTGACCTGCATTCTGCTTGCGGGCTTCATCGGCGCTGCCAACCCGCCTAAGGCCGGTGGCGTCGCCTATACCAAGGAGCGCTGATCGATGGCTCACGACCTCTTCGAAGCCGCGCGCGACGCGATGCAATTCGCGCACGCGCCCTATTCCAAGTTCCCCGTGGGTGCAGCCATCCGTGCGGATGATGGCAAGATCTATACCGGCGCGAACATCGAGAACCTCTCGTTCCCGCAAGGATGGTGTGCGGAGCCGACGGCGATCGGCTGCATGATCATGGGCGGCGGCAAGAAGATCATCGAGATGGCCGTGATTGCCGAGAAGCTGGCGCTCTGCCCGCCCTGCGGCGGTTGTCGGCAGAAGATCTCGGAATTCGCTTCGGCGAGTACCAAGATCTATCTTTGCGACGAGGTCGGCGTGCAGAAGACCATGACCATGGACGAGTTGCTGCCGCTCAGCTTCAAGACGGATATCCTGGGATGAAGGCAGCGGTCGATCTTCTCGTCGAGCGCCTGAACGGCCTCATGCCCCGCCACGGGATCGTTCTCGGCTCGGGCCTCGGCTCGCTCGTCAACGAGGTTCGTGACGCCGTCCGCATCCCCTACTCCGATCTGCCGGGTTTTCCGTTGAGCGGTGTTTCCGGCCATGCCGGGGAAATCGTTGCCGGCTATCTCGGGCGCACCCCCGTCATCATGCTGGCCGGGCGCATGCATTACTACGAACACGGCGATGCCAATGCGATGCGCAAGCCGATCGAAGTGCTGATGGGGATTGGCGTCAAGTCGCTGATCCTCACCAATGCGGCCGGCTCGCTGCGTGAGGACATGGCACCGGGCTCGGTGATGCAGATTACCGACCACATCAACTTCTCGGGCAAGAACCCGCTGATCGGCGAGCCGAGCGACGGGCGTTTTGTCGGCATGACCTCGGCCTATGACGCCGAGCTGCAGGCATCCATGCGGGCAGCCGCGGAAGCCGAAGGCGTGCCGCTCTCGCAGGGCGTCTATATGTGGTTTTCCGGACCGAGCTTCGAGACGCCGGCGGAGATCCGGATGGCCCGTATCCTCGGGGCAGACGCGGTCGGCATGTCGACCGTGCCGGAAGTCATTCTCGCCCGCTTCTTTGGCCTGAGGGTTGCAGCCGCCTCCGTGATCACCAATTATGGAGCTGGCATGACCGGTGGCGAACTCAGCCACGAAGAAACAAAAGACATGGCGCCGATCGGCGGCAAACGTCTGGCCAGCATCCTCAAGAGGATGCTCGGCGGAGGAAACGACATTGAATAATCCAGAACTGCGTGCCGTGGCTTCACGGGCACTTGCACTCCTCGATCTTACCAATCTGAAGGACGATTGCACCCCCGACCAGATCGTCACGCTTTGCGAGAGGGCTCAGAGCCCCTTCGGGCCGACGGCTGCGATCTGCATCTGGCCGCGCTTCGTGATGCAGGCGCGCACGCTGCTTGGTCCCGATAGCCCGATCCGGATCGCCACCGTGGTCAACTTCCCCTCTGGCGAGATGAAGACCGAGGACGTGCTGGCCGAGACGCGCGATGCGGTGGCCGACGGCGCCGACGAGATCGACCTGGTCATTCCCTATCGTGCGCTTGCCAAGGGCGACGAGAAGGCCGTGACCGATATGGTGACGGCGGTGAAGGGCGCATGCGGCCCGGCGATCCTGAAGACGATCCTCGAGACCGGGGAGTTGAAGGACATTGCTCTGATCCGCCGTGCTTCGGATCTCTCGATTGCCGCAGGGGCCGACTTCATCAAGACCTCGACCGGCAAGGTCGGCGTCAATGCGACGCTGGAAGCCGCCGACATTATGCTGCAGGCGATCCGCGACAGCCGCAAGAAGGTGGGCTTCAAACCCGCCGGTGGCATTTCGACCGTTGCCGATGCCGGTCACTATCTGAGGCTTGCCGATACCATCATGGGCGACGACTGGGTGATCCCCTCGACCTTCCGCTTCGGTGCTTCCGGCCTCCTCGACGACATCATCGCCGTCTTGTCCGGCGAACGATCCACGGCTGCGGCATCGGGATATTGAACCATGCTTCCTCAGGAGATCATCCGGCGCAAGCGTGACGGCAAGGCTCTCAGCGGGCAGGAAATCGCCAGCTTCATCGAGGGCCTTTCCAGCGAAACGATCTCCGAGGGACAGGTCGCGGCCTTCGCCATGGCCGTCTTCTTTCAGGGCATGAGCCCGGACGAGATCGTGGCGCTGACGCTTGCGATGCGCGATTCCGGCGATGTGCTCTCCTGGGCTGGTGTGGGCAAGCCCGTGGCCGACAAGCATTCGACCGGTGGCGTGGGCGACAATGTCTCGCTGATGCTCGCACCCATCGTTGCAGCCTGCGGGCTGGCGGTGCCGATGATCTCCGGTCGAGGGCTCGGTCATACCGGCGGCACGCTCGACAAGCTGCAGTCGATCCCCGGCTATGACGTGATGCCTGATAATGTCACCTTCCGCCGGACGGTCGATCGCGCCGGCTGCGCGATCATCGGCCAGACGGGGGATCTCGCACCGGCCGACAAGCGGCTCTATGCGATCCGCGACGTGACGGCGACGGTGGAGTCCATTCCGCTGATCACCGCTTCCATCCTCTCGAAGAAGCTCGCAGCCGGGCTTGAGAGCCTAGTTCTCGACGTGAAGGTCGGCAATGGCGCCTTCATGGCGAAAGCCGAGGATGCCGAAGCCCTGGCGCGCTCGCTGGTGCGGGTGGCGAACGGCGCCGGGGTGAAGACCACGGCACTTCTGACCGACATGAACGAGCCGCTGGCCGACTGCGCGGGCAACGCGATCGAAGTGCAGAATGCGGTCGACTTCCTGAAGGGCGGCAAGAGCGGCACGCGGCTTGAAGAGGTGACGCTGGCGCTGGGCGCCGAGATGCTGGTGAATGCCGGGGTCGAAAGCGACCGGGCAGCGGCGCTGGCCAGTTGCCGGGACGCTCTGGCCTCCGGTCAGGCGGCAGAGCTCTTCGGCCAGATGGTGCGCGAACTCGGTGGCCCCTCAGACTTCATGGAGAAGGCGTCAAGCTATTTGCCGCGCGGCAAGGTCGACGTCCCGGTTCTTGCCGAGCAGGACGGTTATCTCAGCGCCTGCGACACACGTCGCCTCGGGCTGGCAGTGGTGTCCCTTGGCGGTGGCCGGCAGCGTCCGAGCGACGCGATCGATCATGGCGTGGGCCTCTCCGGCTTCAGGCCGCTGGGCACGAAGGTCGAAAAGGGTGAACCGATCGCCTTTGTTCAGGCCAATGACGAGGCTGCTGCGGCTGAAGCCGCGAAGACAGTGGCGGAATGCTACAGCATTTCTGCTGCAAAGCCGGGTGCGACGCCGGTCATCGGTCTGCGCATCGGCGCAGAGTGAAAGCCAAGGGGTTTACTGGATCATCCGCAGGATGCGCTTCTCGGCGGTGTAGGACTTTAGCTTCTGCATGAAGCTCATGCCGACGAGCGTGGAAGATAGTGCCTCGTCGCCGAGAACCACCGCATCGACGTTTCGCACCCGGATGCTGCCGATCTCGATGCGGTCGAGAACCACATGGGCGGCTTTCGTCGATCCGTTCGCCGTCCTCACCTGGTGTTGGAAATCGAGCGCTGCCGGGCTGAAGCCAAGGCGGCGGGCGGTGGAGACGTTGATCGCGACCAGGGAGGCGCCGGTATCAACCATGGCCTCGATGGGCTTGCCGTTGATCCTGAAGGTACCGGTATAGTGGCCATTGGGCGCCATGGTCAGCACCGTCTGGCCTGAAGGCGTCGCGGCGACGGGCTTGGCGGCAACCTCTTGCGGACCGGCTGTCTCGCGCTCGTCCAGCATCACCTGAACCTTCTCGGCGATCGTCGGCCACTGGCTGGCCGACAGGGCGAGCATCAGGACCGTGAACAGCGTGCGAGCGAACATCCGTCATCTCCGTGAGCGATGGGGAGGGATGCTAGCAGCCGCGATCCGGAATTTGGATAACGCATCACGCAAAACGGCCCGAAACCGGGATTTCGGGCCGCCAAAGCTTGCGATCTGGTTAAGAAATCACTTCGTTCCGTACATGCGGTCGCCGGCATCGCCGAGGCCGGGCATGATATAGCCCTTCTCGTTGAGATGGCTGTCGATCGATGCGGTGAAGATCGGCACGTCCGGATGGGCGGCGTGGAAATTCTTGATGCCCTCCGGTGCGGCGAGAAGGCAGAGGAAGCGGATGTTCTTTGCGCCGCGTTCCTTGAGCTTCTCGATGGCCGCGATCGAGGAATTGCCGGTGGCAAGCATGGGGTCGACGACAATGATCAAGCGCTCGGACAGGGCTTCCGGTGCCTTGAAGTAGTATTCGACGGCCTGCAGGGTTTCATGATCGCGATAGACGCCGACATGGGCGACGCGGGCGGCCGGAACCAGCTCGAGCATGCCTTCGAGCAGACCATTGCCGGCACGCAGGATGGAAGCGAAGACCAGCTTCTTGCCTTCGAGGATCGGCGACTGCATTTCGGTCAGCGGCGTCTCGATCGTCTCCATGGTCAACTCGAGATCGCGGGTGACCTCATAGCAGAGGAGCGTCGAGATTTCGCGCAGGAGCCGACGGAAGCTCGAGGTCGATGTTTCCTTGCGGCGCATGATCGTCAGCTTGTGCTGCACGAGGGGGTGATCGATGACTGTTACGCCGTCCATGGTCGAGCCTTCTTTTCTTGTTTTCTGAGGTGCTTCTATTTTCACGTTCTCTGAAGATGCCGCAAGAGCGATGCCGGTTTTTGACCGGTCTTCAACAGTTGCGGCGTCACAGGGCGGCGAGAAGCCGGGCCCTCGTCTCCTCATCGACGAAGGCGGCCTCGATCGCGGTGCGCGTCATGCCGTTGATTTCTTCATCCGTGAAGCCGAACGCGCTCGATGCCCAGTCGTATTCCTGCGCGAGCGACGTGCCGAAGAAGGGCGGATCGTCGGAATTGATGCAGACCTTTACGCCAGCATCGTGGAACTTCCGCAGCGGGTGGCTTGCGAGATCCGGAAAGACCTTGAGCGCGATGTTGGAGCCGGGGCAGACTTCGAGCACCGTGCCGAGGTCAACGAGGCGGCGCACGAGGTCGGGGTCTTCGATGGTGCGGACGCCGTGGCCGATGCGCGACGGCTTCACGAGATCAAGCGCATCGGCGACGCTGAAGGCGCCACAGACTTCGCCGGCATGGATGGTGAGGCCAAGGCCTGCATCACGCGCAATATCGAAGGCGCGGGCATAATCGGCCACACGCCCCATGCGCTCCTCGCCGGCCATGTTGAAGCCAGTGATGAGCGGATTGTCGCTGCGGGCGGCATATTCGGCGGCGGCAATGACGCTCTCGGGACCGAAATGGCGTTCACCCGTCACGATGATGCGCGTCTCGATGCCGGTTGCGGCTTTCGCAGCCTCGATGCCGGCGGTGATGCCGGCGAGGTAGGTATCGGCGCCAAGTCCGATCCGGTCGCCGTGATCGGGAGAGACGATGATTTCGCTGTAGATCGTGTCGACGGCGGCGAGTTCACGGAGATAGGTTTCGGTCAGCAGCGCGTAATCCTCTTCCGTGCAAAAGAGTGCGGCGACGCGGTCATAAGCCTTGATGAATTCGGCAAAGTCGTTCCAGGCATAGGTGCCGTCGCGCATGAAGGTCGCGGGATCGACGCCGTATTTCTGAGCCTGCGCAAGGGCCAGCGCCGGCGATGCCGCACCCTCGAGATGACAGTGCAGTTCGGCCTTCTTCAGTCTTTTCGTCACAGGAAGCTCCGTCCGTGGCGGCCGGGTTCGATGCCCAAATGCGCCGCGATGGTTTCGCCGATATCGGCATAGGTGTTGCGCACACCGATGTTGCGGGAGCGCACACCTGGGCCGAAGCACATGATCGGCACGCGTTCGCGGGTGTGGTCAGTGCCGCGCCAGGTGGGATCGCAGCCGTGATCCGCGGTCATCAGGACCATGTCGCCCTGCTTCAGCTTGCGATGCACTTCGGGAAGTCGGCGATCGAAGGCCTCCAGGGCGGCGGCATAGCCCGGTACGTCGCGACGGTGGCCGAAGAGCATGTCGAAATCGACGAAATTGGTGAAGACGAGATCGCCGTCCTCCGCCTCGTCCATGACCTTCAGGGTCGCATCCATCAGCGCCATATTGCCATTGGCCTTGATGACGCGGGAGACACCCTGGTGGGCAAAGATGTCGCCGATCTTACCCACGGCATGGACCTTGCGGCCAGCCTCGACCAGGCGATCGAGCAGGGTCGGCTCCGGCGGCAGCACAGAGTAGTCGCGGCGATTGCCGGTGCGCTCGAAGGTCTGGACCGTTTCGCCGATGAAGGGGCGGGCAATGACCCGGCCGATGTTGAGCGGGTCCAGAAGCTTGCGGACGATCTGGCAGAGTTCGAGCAGGCGTTCGAGACCGAAATGGGTTTCATGGGCTGCGATCTGGAAGACGGAGTCGCTCGACGTGTAGCAGATCGGTTTGCCCGTACGGATGTGTTCTTCGCCGAAGCGGGCGATCACCTCGGTGCCTGAGGCGTGGCAGTTGCCGAGAATGCCCGGAAGGTTCGCTTCCCGACAGATTGCTTCGACCAGATCGGCTGGAAAAGCCTCGTCACCCTCCGGGAAATAGCCCCAGTCGAACATGACGGGCGTGCCGGCAATTTCCCAATGGCCTGAGGGCGTGTCCTTGCCGTGCGAGACTTCGCTTGCGGCGCCATGCAGTCCGAAGACCCGCTCCGGGATCGGCATGCCATCGGGAACCTTGCCGGTCGCGAGTTTGGCTGCGGCCAGAAGGCCAAGGGCGGACATGTTGGGCAGGGCAAGCGGTCCCTGGCGCAGGCCCTTGCGGTCTCCCGCGCCAGCCGAACAGAATTCGGCGATGTGGCCGAGGGTATCCGAACCGTCATCACCATAGGACGGTGCGTCGGGCGCACCGCCGATGCCGAAGGAATCAAGAACGAAGAGGAAAGCGCGTGCCATGTGGAACCCACGGCCGGGTCTGGTTTGTTCTTGTGCCGGCCTTCGCCAGCATCCTTAGCGCCTGTCCGATGCCTTGGCAAACCTGCTCAGCAATCCGAGCAGGTGACCTCGGTGCCGAGGCGCTGGCGGAAATAGAATTCGCGGCCAATCGTCAGGCTCTTGGCTTCCGAACCAGTCATGCCCGGCAGGTACATCATCAGTTCATGCGTGACGCTGAGTTCGCTGCGGATGAGGAAGGTGTCGGCCACCAGCATGTCGGCGGGGACCGGCGCATCGCTGCCAACCGCATAGGGTGCAAGCCCCGTGGTGGACCAGGACCAAGCGACCTTGGCCGATTTGGAGGAGTCGATCCGGATCGCGCTCACATTGATGAGCAGATTATTGGACGCATAGGGAACGAAAATCGCCCCCGTAACGTCGGACATCGTCGCCAGGAAAGTCTTGTTGACATTCTCCTGGCGGGCGACGAGATCGGCGATCGTGCTGCTCGCCATCGAGGTCTTCTTGGCAACGCTCAGACCCATCGTCAGCTCGAAGGCCATGAGATAGATAACGATCAGCATCGGCGCGACGATGGCAAATTCGACGCCGCCCACGCCCTGCCGGTCGTGCACAAGACGCTTCAACGTGCGGCGGGCTGCGGTTGCGCCCTGCTTGAAACGGGCCAGGCTCTGGGTCAGCACGGACATATCTCCACCCCGGGCGCTCATGGATAGTTCTCGTTCTGGAAGGCTGTTGTCGCAACGATAAGGAAGTCAGACGGCATGGAGCCGTCGGCGGGCCTGATCGTCGTGATGAAGGGACGCACGAGGTCGGTGATCACCTGCCAACGATAATAGGCGCGCAGCATGTTGATCGAGGACGGTCCGCCGGGCGTGAACTTGAAGCTCGTCGGGTCGATGTCCGAATAGGCTGCCGTCGACTTGCGCGGGATCGTCTTCGGGATCGCGGCGAAACTCGTGAAGGTTCGTGCGTCGATGTACAGCTTGTTCGGCGTCGCGATTTCCTCTTCCGAGCACTGGATCATAATGTTCACCTCTCCGCAGAACGCCCTGCGAAACTTGGTGATGTCCATGTCCGTCGTCGAACGGTTGAGGTTGTAGGTGATCTGGCCTGTGCGCAGCTCTCGGCCGAGCGTATTGACGGCATTGGTGACCAATTGCTCGGCTGCAAAGGCGACGAAGGTCTCAATGATCGCGAAGACGATCAAGAAATAGGGCACTGCGAGGATCGCGAACTCGATGGCGGCGGCGCCATCGCTGGACCGCACAAGTTTCCGCCAAAGACGGAAGCGCGGTCCGCGGACACGCTCGTTGCGGTGGTTGCGATCATTCGTCTGGCTGGTCATAGCCTTATCCATCCCCAAAGATGAGGAGAAGCTACGGACGAAATATTGATATTCCGTTTCCCGAATCTTTACAGTTTGTCGATCCGGCTGAAGTCTATGGTCACACTCTTACGGAGACCCACCCGTCTTGGCGTGCTCTTCGCAGTTCGGCGTGCAGGACAGAACGGTTCGCGCCGTGGACTTGAAGACGCGGACAGTGCTGGATTCATCGATCGAAACGAGGATGCGTTCATCAACGATCGCATTGCCGTCTGCATCAAGCAGGACAAGGTTGGTGGTGCCGTAAGCGCGACCGGTCAGAACAATCGTCTTCGAATCCGCGACTGTGGCGTCTGCGACTTCGGCATTGCCAACGATGACCTTGCTGACCGGGCGATCAAGCTTCAGTACGCGCGCGCTATTCATATAGACACGCAGGATGCCGTCTTCTTCCGCATGGGCTGCGGGCGCAGGCGAGACCATGGCGAAGGCCAGGCTCAGGGCGGCAGCGGCGGCGAAACGACGGTCGGACATGGACGTGCCTTTGATATACGCGCGTGAAGAGGTGCCGAGAGGATGCCGGCTTTTGGTGAATGAAGCGTTAAGCCGATTAGGGCATCACTTAAGCGATAGGAGCCGGTCACACCTGCACCCAATCTCCGCCTAGCGTTGCGGGCCTTGAAGGGTCTGCGCGTGCCATATCGATACGGAAATACCGGCGGAATTGTTAACTCGCGCCGGCCTTCGGCATTCAGGCGATGTCGATGCCTGGCCGAGTAGACTGGCGCGCGCGGGAAAAGCCTGAAATTCTGGGGCATAGGCTCGGTTTTTACGGACTGTATCCAGCATTCGTTTACCACATCGCGGGCTAACGCGGTTTCACGATCTGCTAACCGTTTTTCTTAAGCCGATGGCAATAGGCCGGCACGTAGGTTGGCGACATCCGAGCAACGGCAAACAGTTGCCGGCAGTGCTGATCAACCTCGCGGAGTAGGAGAAATAACATGACCAAGCTTTTCGCACGTTTCATCAAGGACGAGTCCGGCGCAACCGCCATCGAATACGGCCTGATCGCCGCCCTCATCTCGGTCGCCCTCATCACCGGCGCGACGACGCTGGGTGGCGCTCTGAACAACACCTTCCAAAGCATTGGTACCGAAATGAACGGTGCAGGCACTGCAGCCGCTAACGCTGGCAACTAATAAGATTTGCAGGCGTGGCGCCGAAACCGCCGCACTGGAGGCCGCTCTTAACCGGGCGGCCTTTCTGCATGCATGCACAGCGTGCCCCTGAACCAAGGTTTGTTTCCGGAATCTCAACACAAATTCAGTATGCAGGCTGACGAGGAGTAGCAGCCATGTATTCAGCGATCGTCTTTCTTGTTCTTCCAGCCTGCCTCGTCATGGCAGCTCTCACAGACTTCTTGGAGATGACGATCCCGAACTGGATCTGCCTCCTGCTGGTCGGCGCTTTCGTCGTCATTACTCCCTTCAGCGGCATGTCGGCCATCGCGCTTGGCTGGCACTTGGCGGCCGCCATGCTGGTGTTCATCGGGTGTTTCGGTCTTTTCGCGCTGAACGTCATGGGCGGCGGTGATGCCAAGCTGCTGACTGCTGCCGCGCTCTGGTTCGGCTTCAACCCTTCGCTGTTTACGTTTCTCGTGTTCACGGGTTACCTCGGCGGCGCCTTGACCATCCTGGTCCTTCTTTTGCGCGCCAATTGGGACAAGCTCGCCACGGTGGGTGTCAGGCTGCCGCAGACCCTGATGGTCGCCAAGAAGATTCCTTACGCAATCGCTATCGGCGCTGCCGGGTTGATCGCCTATCCCAGCTCCCCGCTTGTGGTCGCAGCTATTCAGAGCAGCAACTAGAAGCGCAAAGAAACCTTACGTTAACTACGATTGTAAGCGGCTCATTAACCATAAGTACACCAATTCCTGATCAATCTTTCCGGCAGAACCTATTGCGTCGCCCGAGGATCGATCATGAAACCCGCCCGTCTCATCATACTCGCTGTCGCCGTCGTGGCTGCCGGTATGGCCGGTCTCCTCGCCATGCGGCTGAGCGGCAACAAGACCGTCGTCGTCCAGGATGCCGTGATCGAGAAGGCCCCGACCGTCGACGTTTTGGTCTCTGCCAAGAACCTGCCGGTTGGTGCCCGGCTCGATGAAACCTCCATGCGCTGGATGCCCTGGCCGGAAGGCAGCATCGTCGATGGCTTCATTACATCCTCAACGCGACCCGATGCACTGACCGAGCTCACCGGCGTCGTCGTGCGCCTGCCTGTTTTTGAAGGTGAGCCGCTGCGGCGCGAAAAGATCGCCGATTCCTCGTCCCGCATCCTTTCGGCGCTGCTGCCATCGGGCAAGCGTGCCGTGTCGACCGAGATCTCGGTTGCAACCGGCGCCGGCGGCTTCATCCTGCCGAACGATCGTGTCGACGTGATCATGGTCCGCAAGGGCGACGAAGACAATTTTCTGACCGAGACCGTCCTGTCCAATGTCCGTGTTCTGGCGATCGACCAGCAGATCGAGGAAGCGCCCGACGGCTCCAAATCCGTGATCGGCACGACCGCGACGCTGGAACTGACGCCGGAGCAGACCAAGGTGATCACCGTCGCACAGCAGATGGCCGATCGTCTGTCTCTTGCCCTTCGTTCGGTTGCGGACGCCCAGGAGGAAGACACCTCAGCTGCCGATCATTTGCTGAGCGGCGGAGACGGTCAGCCGACCATCCAGGTCATCAAGTCCGGCGAGGTCGTCAAATCGAATTCCTCGACCGCCAATTCCATGCAGTGAGTGGGGACGCACCGTGGCCAGCCTGACGCATAAACTTCGAGTTTCCCTGACCGGCGGCATCGCCTTCGCCATGGTGATGAGCGGAGCCCCGATCACGCTTTCAAAGCACGGGTCCGTGATGCCGGCTGCTCAAGCAGCACAGGAAACGGTCATGCGGATCACCAATTCCGGACCTGGCGCGCGTCGAACGGTGAAGCTTGGTCTTAACAAGGCTCTCGTCGTTGATCTGCCCGCTGACGCACACGATATTCTTGTCGCCGATCCTTCCATGGCAGATGCGGTTACCCGCTCTTCGCGCCGGATCTATCTCTTCGGCAAAACCGTCGGACAGACCAACATCTTCATCTTTGGCTCAGACGGCCAGGAGATCGTCAGCCTCGACATCGAGATTGAGCGGGATATTGCAGGACTTGAAGCGAACCTGCGTCGCTTCATTCCACAATCGGATATCAAGATCGAGATCGTCTCGGACAACATTGTGCTGACGGGCACCGTCCGGACGCCACAGGATGCGGCGCGCGCCGAAAACCTTGCCGAGGCGTTCCTAAAGGGCGGTGAAGCGACGACGCGCAACACGACCGCTTCAGGCGGGGACAACGGCGGCGACGTCGCCATATACGCCGAAGAGCGGCAGACGTCCCAGATCGTCAATCTTTTGACCATCGAAGGCGAAGATCAGGTTACGCTCAAGGTCACCGTTGCTGAAGTCAGCCGGCAGGTGCTGAAGCAGCTCGGCTTCTCGGGCAGCATTTCGGATGGTTCCACCGGCATCAGCTATGCCAATCCGTCCAATCTCGGCAATGCGATCGATCCCACCGGAACGGCCACGCTTTCGGCAGGCATCGGTGGTCTGGGTATCAACACCTATATCAATGCAATGGAACAGGCCGGTGTCATGCGCACCCTGGCCGAGCCCAGCCTGACCGCAATTTCCGGCGAGCCCGCCAAATTCTATGTGGGTGGCGAGTTCCGTCTTGCCGGGCCTCAGGAGGTCACAAGTGACGAAGAAAGCACATCCATCCAGCGCACGACACAGAGCGTTGACTATGGCATCGAGCTGAATTTCCGCCCCGTCGTTCTGGCACCGGGCCGCATCAGCCTGCAGATCGAGACGAATGTCTCCGAACCGACCTGGGAAAACTCGCAGGTGACAGGCAACATCCTGAATCAGATTCCGGGATCGACCTTCATGTCCATCCGCAAGCGCGAAGCCTCGACCACGGTCGAGCTGCCCTCCGGTGGTTCGATCGTCATCGCGGGTCTCGTGCAGGACAATATCCGCCAGGCGATGTCCGGCCTGCCGGGTCTCTCCAAGGTGCCGGTCTTGGGTACCCTGTTCCGCAGCAAGGACTTCCAGCGCAACGAGACCGAACTCGTCATCATCGCAACGCCCTATCTGGTGCGGCCGGTGGCGCGCGGTGCCCTCTCCAGGCCGGATGACAATTTCAACCCCGAGAACGACGGCGCGACCTTCTTCCTGAACAAGGTGAACAAGGTCTATGGCCGCCGCGAAAACAGCGAACCGACCGGCCAGTACCATGGCGCGGTAGGCTTCATCTACAAGTAAACGGCGCGAGGATCGTGATGAAACACTCGGCACGTCAAGTCAGGGAAAGTCGGCCAGCCATGGCATCCGCACGTCAGTCATTCCAGCGTCTCGTCCTGTCCGGCATCGTTCTTGGGACCGTTGCCGTGCTTTCCGGCTGCGGCAGCATGAAGGACCAGATGTCCACCTCGGCAATTCCGGACGATTATCGCACGCGCCATCCGATCATGCTGAGCGAAGTGGAGCACACGCTCGATGTGCCGATCGCGTCCGGCGACCGCAGGCTGACGGTGAGCGTTCAGGATTCGATCGCAGGCTTTGCGGCGGACTACCTTTCGGCCTCGACCGGCACGATCCAGATCATGGTGCCTCACGGCGCGCCGAATTCGGGGGCTGCATCGGACATGCGCAAGCAGATCCGCCAGGTGCTGACCGCACGCGGCGTGCCTTCGAACCGGATCATCGAGACCTCCTATCAGGCGGACCCGAACAGCAATGCCGCACCCGTGCGGATCAGCTATGTGGCCATCACGGCCATGACCAATCCTTGCGGCGAGTGGCCTGAAGATCTGCAGGACAACACTTTCAGCAACAAGAACTACCATAATTTCGGCTGCGCGACGCAGAGCAATCTCGCCGCTCAGATTGCCAATCCGATGGATCTCGTGACCCCGCGCGACATGGCGCCGATCGATGCGACCCGACGGTCGACCGTCATCGGCCTCTATCGCAAGGGCAGCGATACCTCAACGAACTGATGCAGCAGTCCAACAGGACGGGATGAGAGCATGAACGCGATCGATTATGACATCGGCGAACCCAATGGCGGATATCGCGCGGATACTGATACCGTCGTTGCGGGCGAGGTCGACAACCTCCGCCCCCTGCCGCGCATCTCCATCCATGCCTTCTGCATCAGCGACACCGTTCATCGGACCATGGAGCAGTGCGCGGGCGACCGGCGCATGGCCCGGGTCAGCATGCGCGTCACGCACGGCAACATTGCCGCAGCGGCCAACATGTTCTCGTCGACGCCGACGCCGAACCTCATCATCCTGGAAACCGATGCCGGCCCCCGTGATCTGATGGCGGAACTGGCGCCGCTTGCCGAGGTCTGCGATCCGAGTTCGCGGGTCATTGTCGTCGGCCGCCACAACGATATCGCGCTCTACCGCGAACTGATCCGCAACGGCATTTCGGAATATATCGTGGCGCCGTTCACGATGGCGGACATGATGGGCTCGATCGCCTCGATCTTCGTCGACCCAGAAGCCGAACCTCTCGGCCGGACCATCGCCTTCATCGGCGCCAAGGGCGGCGTCGGGTCCTCGACGATCGCCCATAACTGCGCCTTCGGCATTTCGTCGCTCTTCTCAACGGAGACGGTTCTGGCCGATCTCGACCTGCCCTTCGGGACGGCCAATATCGATTTCGACCAGGATCCGGCGCAGGGCATGGCGGAAGCGGTGTTTTCCCCGGAGCGCCTCGACGAGGTCTTCCTCGATCGCCTTCTGACGAAGTGTGGCCAGAACCTTTCGCTGCTCGCGGCACCCTCCATGCTCGACCGCGGTTACGACTATGAACGCGGCGCTTTCCAGCCGATTCTGGATGTGCTGCAGCGGACGGCGCCCATCACCGTCCTCGATCTGCCGCATACCTGGGCGGACTGGACGCGCGCCGTGCTTTCCGATGTCGACGACATCGTCATCACCTGCGCACCCGATCTCGCCAATCTGCGCAACATGAAGAACATGATCGATGCGCTGAAGAAGCTGAGGCCGCAGGACAAGCCGCCGCATCTCATCCTCAACCAGGTGGGTATGCCGAAGCGCCCGGAAATCGCGCCTTCCGACTTCTTCGAGCCGCTCGAACTCGAACCCGTCGCCATCATTCCGTTCGACGCCCAGCTTTTCGGCACTGCTGCCAATAGCGGCCGGATGATCAGCGAGATGGACGGGAAGTCGCCGACGGCGGAGACATTTTCGCAGCTTGCCCATCTCGTGACGGGCCGCGCGACGATCAAGAAGCCAAAGAAGGCGGGCCTCGGCTCGTTCATCGAGAAACTGCGCAAGAAGTGACCGGTAACAGGAACAGGTAGAGCTCATGTTTGGCAAACGCGGAAACGACGGTTTCGGCAAAGGCGGGGCGGGCGTCGGCACGATCCCGGCACAGCCGGCTGCTGCCGCGCCTGCGGCACGCACCAGCACGCTCATCGAACCCGGCAGTCCCGAGGTCAGCAACCGACAGCAGGTGACGCCGCCGTCGATGCAAACGCCGAGCCGCAAGAAGCCGCCGCGGACGGAAGACTATTACGACACCAAGAGCCAGGTTTTCTCGGCACTCATCGATACGATCGATCTGTCGCAGCTGGCGAAGCTCGACGGCGAAAGCGCGCGCGAAGAAATCCGCGACATCGTCAATGACATCATCACCATCAAGAATTTCGCGATGTCGATTTCCGAGCAGGAAGAACTGCTCGAAGACATCTGCAACGACGTTCTGGGTTATGGTCCGCTCGAGCCGCTGCTCGCGCGTGACGACATCGCCGATATCATGGTCAACGGCGCCGGCCAGACCTTCATCGAAGTGGGCGGCAAAACCATCGAGTCGGAAATCCGCTTCCGCGACAATTCGCAGCTTCTGTCGATCTGCCAGCGCATCGTCAGCCAGGTCGGCCGCCGTGTGGACGAATCGAGCCCGATCTGCGACGCACGCCTTCCCGACGGTTCGCGTGTCAACGTCATTGCTCCGCCGCTTGCGATCGACGGGCCGGCACTCACCATTCGTAAGTTCAAGAAGGACAAGCTGAACCTGGCGCAGCTCGTCAAGTTCGGTGCGATCACGCCCGAAGGTGCCGAGGTCCTGCAGATCATCGGCCGCGTGCGTTGCAACGTCGTCATTTCAGGCGGGACCGGCTCGGGTAAGACGACGCTTCTCAACTGCCTGACCGGCTTCATCGACCAGGACGAGCGCATCATCACCTGCGAAGATACGGCCGAACTTCAGCTGCAGCAGCCGCATGTCGTGCGTCTTGAAACGCGTCCGCCGAACATCGAAGGCGAAGGCGAGATCACCATGCGCGATCTCGTGAAGAACTGCCTCCGTATGCGCCCCGAACGCATCATCGTCGGTGAAGTGCGTGGACCGGAGGTTTTCGACCTGTTGCAGGCGATGAACACCGGTCACGACGGCTCGATGGGCACCATCCACGCCAATACGCCGCGCGAATGCCTGAGCCGTATGGAATCGATGATCGCCATGGGCGGCTTCTCGCTGCCGGCCAAGACCGTGCGCGAGATCATATCCGGCTCGATCGACGTCATCATCCAGGCTGCCCGCCTGCGCGATGGTTCGCGCCGCATCACCCACATCACCGAAGTCATCGGGATGGAAGGTGACGTCATCATCACCCAGGATCTGATGCGCTACGAGATCGAGGGCGAAGACGCCAACGGCAAGATCATCGGCCGGCACATGTCGACCGGCATCGGCAAGCCGCATTTCTGGGACCGTGCCCGCTACTACAACGAAGATCGTCGTCTCGCCGCCGCGCTCGACAACATGGAACAGAAGTCGAAGGGGATCTGACACGCATGTTCGGCATCGATCCCACCATTCTCGCCATCGTGCTCCTGGTCGCCGTCTCGACCGGTGCGGTGGCCTATGGTGTCCTCTATTCCCGGATCGAGACCGACAAGAAGACGGCGAGCCGCATCAACCGCGTGCGGGCTGCCGAAACGGATACCACGCAGATGAAGGCCGCACGCGACCGCGTGCAGGAGATTTCCAAACGCCGCAAGTCCGTGCAGGACTCCCTGAAGGAGCTGGAAAAGAAGCAGCAGCAGGAAAAGTCCAGGAAGGCAAATGCGGCAAGCCTCAAGGCGAAACTGGTGCAATCCGGCCTGTCCGTGTCGGTCACCCAGTTCTACCTGCTGAGCGCCGTGCTCGGCGTCGTCGTTCTGGCCATGACTTTCCTCGCGGGCATGCCGCCGCTCGTGATGGTCGGCGGTGCCTTCGTCGCCGGCCTCGGCCTTCCGCGCTGGGTCGTCGGCTTCCTCGTCAAACGGCGGCAGAAGAAGTTTCTCGAGGAGTTTCCGAACTCGCTCGACGTCATGGTGCGTTCGATCCGGTCTGGCCTGCCGCTCAACGATGCGATCCGGATGATCGCCGCCGACGGTCAGGAGCCGGTCAAGACCGAGTTCCGTCGGATCGTCGAATCCCAGCAGCTGGGCTTGAGCGTCTCCGATGCGGTTGCCCGCATGCACCAGACCATGCCGCTCAACGAGGTCAGCTTCTTCGCCATCGTGATCGCGATCCAGGGCCAGGCGGGCGGCAACCTCTCGGAAGCGCTGGCCAACCTGTCGCGTGTCCTCCGTGACCGCAAGAAGATGAAGGCGAAGGTCAACGCCTTGTCGATGGAGGCGAAGGCTTCGGCTGCCATTATCGGCGCCCTGCCCTTCATCGTCGCTTTCCTGGTCTACCTGACGTCACCGGGCTACATCACCATCCTGTTCACGGACTCGCGCGGGCATCTCATCCTCGGTTGTTCTGCGGTGTGGATGAGCATCGGGCTGCTGGTCATGCGTAACATGATCAATTTCGAGATCTGAGGAGCGGCGGCGATGACGGAAGACTGGGCAGCACGTTTCACCGATCCGGCGCTGGTGATAGCCATTCTCGTGGCGCTTGCCGTGTTCGCCACCTTCTACACGATCGCCATGCCCTACTTCGAGCGCGGCGACCTGAACAAGCGCATGCGTGCGGTCTCCACGGAGCGTGACCTGATCCGCGCCCGGGAACGGGCGAAGCTGAATGCCGAAGCGGCTCAAAGCCGCGCATCGCTCAGAACGACCAACAACAAATCCGTCCGAGACATTGTCGAGCGCTTCAATCTGCGCAAGGCGCTGGTGGACGATACGACGGTCGACAAGCTGAAGGCGGCAGGTCTGCGGTCGCAGAACGCGCTCAACATGTTTCTCGTCGCGCGCTTCCTCTTGCCGTTCGCGACGCTGGCACTGACCGCTTTCTGGATTTTCGTGATGGGCAATCTGGCGGAAAAGCCTCTGCCCATGCGGCTCTTCGCCACCATTGTCGGCGGCTATATCGGCTTCTACCTGCCGAACATCTACATCTCGAACAGAATCACCAAGCGTCAGCAGTCGATCCGCCGTGCCTGGCCGGATGCGCTGGACCTGATGCTGATCTGCGTCGAATCAGGCATTTCGCTCGAAGCCGCCATGCGTCGCGTCTCGGAAGAGATCGGCGAGCAATCGCCTGAACTGGCCGAGGAAATGGTTTTGACGACAGCAGAGCTTTCGTTCCTGCCGGATCGTCGACAGGCGCTGGAAAATCTCGGCACGCGCACGCAGCTCGATGGCGTGAAGAACGTCGTGCAGGCCCTCATTCAGGCAGACCGTTATGGTACCCCGGTGGCGCAGGCCTTGCGCGTTCTGGCGCAGGAAGGGCGTGACGAGCGCATGAACGAGGCGGAGAAGAAGGCAGCGGCACTGCCGCCCAAGCTCACCGTTCCGATGATCCTGTTCTTCCTGCCCGTGCTGATCGCCGTTATCTTGGGCCCCGCCGGGATCCAGGTGTCCGACCGGTTCTGAGCCAGCGGTCGCGCAAGGTCAGTGAACGGTCGCGAGCTCTTCTTCGAGAAGCTTCAGCGCATCCTGCAGCGCTTCGACCAGGATGTCCGTGAGTTCGTCGGATTTGTTCTCGAGAAGCATCAGCTTGACCGCCATGTCCTGCTGCTCGAAATACTGATCAGGTCCTTCGTTCATCGTCATGTCCCCTTAAGGCCGAATCATCTCGGCTGGTTCCACGATGATGATCTTTCCTTGCGCCGAGCTTTCAGCCTATCGGGCCTGCAAGGTCAAGCCTCGGCTTTCACGCCGCCCGACGTGACGGCCGCGCTGAAGTTCGAGAAGAACTCGCCGGCGAGTTTCTTCGACGTCGATTCGATCAGGCGGCTGCCGAGTTGGGCGATCTTGCCGCCAACTTCGGCCTTTACGGTGTAGGTGAGAAGCGTGGCGCCGTCTTCCTCTGGAGTGAGAGTCACATCGGCGCCACCCTTCGCAAAACCCGCCAGACCGCCCTTGCCTTCGCCCGAGATGGTGTAGGAGTGCGGCGGGTTGAGGTTCTGCAGCTCGACCGCGCCTTCGAACTTGGCCTTGATCGGACCGATCTTCAGCACGACCTTCGCATTCATGTGGGTATCCGAGGTCTTTTCCAGGCTCTCGCAGCCGGGGATCGACTGACGGAGGATTTCCGGATCGTTGAGCGCCTGCCAAACGGTCTCCACCGGCGCCTCGATGCGCTCGCTGCCTTGCATGTCCATCCGGCATTCCTCCCTTGCAGATCGCGGGCTCCCTCCCGCAGCCATCAAGACTGCATGGCTGACGCGACAGATGCAAGACTGCTAAAGCAGGAGATGGGTGAAGTCAGACGAGAACAGCCTGCTCGACGCGGTCCTTCGAGCCGAAGAACCTGATGTAGCGCTCGACCTCGGCCGGATCGCCCGTTGCCTTGCGCGGATTGTCGGAGAGCTTCACGGCCGGGCGGCCATTGGCCTCGGAGACCTTGCAGACGATGGAGATCGGCTTCAGGCCGGCAATCTCGCGCGGCGCGCAACCGGCAAAGTCGTTGGTGAGGTTCGTGCCCCAACCGAAGGACATGCGGACGCGGCCGGCAAAATGGCGGTAGGTGTCGATGATCGCATCGACATCGAGGCCATCGGAAAAGATCAGCAGCTTCTTGCGCGGATCGCGGCCCATTTTCTTCCACCACTCGATGATCTTTTCACCACCTTCGATGGGCGGCGCGCTGTCGGGGCGGAAGCCTGTCCAGTCGGCAACCCATTCCGGTGCGTGCTCGAGGAAGGAGGTGGTCCCGTAGGCATCCGGGAGGACGATCAGGAGATTGCCGCCATACAGCTGGTTCCAGTCTTTCAGAACCTGGTAGGGCGCGGCCGCCAGCTGCTCATCGGTCTTGGCGAGCGCGGCGACGACCATCGGCAATTCGTGTGCGTTGGTGCCGACGGCTTCCAGATCGCTATCCATGGCGAGGAGGACGTTGCTGGTGCCGGTGAAGGCCGGGCCGATGCCTTCCTTCAAGGCTTCGACGCACCAGCGCTGCCAGAGAAAGCTGTGGCGGCGGCGGGTGCCGAAATCGGAAATGCGAAGGCCCGGCAGCTCCCGCAGGCGCTCGACCTTGGCCCACATCTTGGCCTTGGCGCGCGCATAGAGCACATCAAGCGTGAAATAGCCGAGGGAGCGCATGGCGGCGCGCGAACGCAGCTCGTTGATGATCGCGAGCGCCGGGATCTCCCAAAGTGTCGTCTCCATCCAGGTGCCGTGGAAGGTCAGTTCATACTGACCGTCGCGCTTGGCGAGTTCGTATTCGGGCAATTGCAGATTGCCGAGCCAGGCGAGAAATTCGGGTTCGAAGATCTGGGCGCGGCCATAGAAGCTGTTACCGGCGAGCCAGATCATCTCCTTCTTGGTGAGACGCAGCGAGCGGACGTGATCGAGCTGTTCGCGGAGTTCCTGTTCGTCGATTTCCTCGGCAAGGCGCACCGATGTGGTTCGGTTGATCAGGGTGAAGGTGGCGTTCACCTCCGGGTAGAGCTTCCAGATCATCTGGAGCATCAGGAGCTTGTAGAAGTCGGTGTCGATCAGGCTGCGGATGATGGGATCGAGCTTCCAGGTGTGGTTATAGACCCTGGTCGCAATATCTGTCTTGGTCATGATCGACTGCCTTATGATCCGCAGCCGGAACTGCAGCGGACGGCCGGAACGTTTCGGCCGCTTCCGCTGCAGTTATCGGCAATCGATGTCGGATTGTCCAGTGAGCGACGTGCACTCACTGCGCGACCCATTACTGGGTTGGGGTGGGGCTGGATTCCGGAACCACTTGGCCGCCATTTTCGCTCGGTGCGGGTGCGGTCTGTTCGACCGGCTGGTTTGCCGGATCGGACGGGGCAATGGCGTTACCCCACCACTCGGCCGGGATCCAGACGAGCATTGCGAGGATCAGGCCGGCCAGAAGCACGATCAGGACGGGCTTGCCGCGGAAGCCCTGACGGGCTTCGGTCGCCGTCACCGGCTCGGGCTTCAGACCACGCGTCCGGCGATCAGTGGTATCGGGCATGTCGGTTCGGCTGTTCATGTCGTTACTCCCGTTGTTTCGGAACGCTCGAAGCGTCTTTCCCTGGGACAACGGAAGCTTGGCGGGTTTGTTCCGCCAATTAGACTATGCTCAGTAACCGGAGACGCGGTCGACCACGAATTCCAGCGGCAGGCCCGATTCAAGGCGGGCAATCTGCGCTTCGACATGGCGGAAGAGCGCCCGGACATCGGAGGCAGCGGCGGCGTGGGGTGTGACGATCACATTCGGCATCGACCAGAGCGGGCTTTCAGGGTCCAGCGGCTCCTTTTCGAAGACGTCGAGTGATGCGGCTTTTAACGTGCCATCGGCGAGGCAGGCAATCAGCTCGGTCTCGTTCTGGCTGCCACCACGACCGGCATTGAGGAAGATCGGCCCGCCGAGCGGACCAGTGCGACGCAGCCTGGAGTAAAGCGCGCGGTCGTAAATGCCGCGGGTATCGTCGGTCAGCGGCAGCAGGCCGACCAGGATGTCCGTCCGGCCGAGGAAGGCCTCAAGATTTGCGGCGTCGAAGGTCTCCAGACCCTCGATGGACTTCGCACGCCGCGACCAGCCGATGACATCAAAGCCCATGACCTTGAGCTTTCTGACCGCATCGGCGCCGAGGACGCCAAGGCCCATCACGCCCACGGTCACGTCGCGTGCTTCGGGTTGCTCGGCGATTTCATGCCACACGCGTTCCCGCTGCTGGCTGGCATAGGCGATGCCGTTGCGCAGATGATGCAGGCACTGCCAGATAACCCATTCGCTCATGCGGTCCGTGAGGCTGCGATCGACGAAGCGGACGATGGGGAGATCAGGCAGCTCATAGGCCGAGAGGATGTGATCGACGCCGGCTCCGCCGGAGAAGATGGCCCTGAGCCCCGTGGCGCGACGGAAAAGCGCGGGGTCTGGCTTCCAGACGACGGCAAATTCGGCATCGGTCAGATCGCGCTCTGCATTGGCCGCATCGCCCATATCGATGACCGGACGATCCGGGAAGGCGGACCGCAAGGCTGAGACCACGCTTTCGCGTGCGAAGCGGAGGTCGATGACGACGGGACGTTTTCCAGACATGGGAGAACTCACATTATTGGCGGATGCCGCCATCCTCGACGGCTTCGAGATCGAAAGCGGCGGCCATCAAGGCGCGGGTGTATTCGGCCTTGGGCGCGGCGAAGACTTCCGCTGCAGGGCCCTTCTCCACCACCTTGCCACCGCGCATGACGATCAGTTCGTTGGCCAGCGCCTTCACGACCTTCAGATCATGGCTGATGAAGAGGTAGGCGAGATCATGCTTGGCCTGCAGATCGCGCAAGAGGTCCACGACCTGGGCCTGGACGGTCATGTCGAGGGCCGAGGTCGGCTCGTCGAGCATGACGAAACGGGGTTTCAGCACCATGGCACGGGCAATTGCGATGCGCTGACGCTGGCCGCCGGAGAATTCGTGCGGGTAGCGCCAACGGGTGGCGGGATCCAGCCCAACTTCCTCGAGCGCCCAGGCCACACGGGCGTCGCGCTCTTCCGCCGATAGCTGTCTTTCGTGAACCTTCAGGCCCTCGGCGATGATTTCGCCGACGGACATTCGGGGACTGAGGGAACCGAAGGGATCCTGGAAGACGATCTGCAGGCGATCGCGCAACGGCCGCATCTCGCGATAGGAGAAGGCGTCGATGTCCTTGCCGATGAAACTGATGCGGCCCTTCGACGAAATCAGGCGCGAAAGGGCAAGGCCAAGCGTGGTCTTGCCGGAGCCGGATTCGCCGACAACGCCCAGCGTCTGGCCAGCACGAAGCGTGAGGTCGACGCCATCAACGGCCTTCACATGGTCGACAGTGCGGCGGAGGAAACCGGCCTTGATGGGGAACCAGACGCGAATGTCCTCGCCCTGCATGACAACAGGCTTCTGCTCATCGAGGACAGGCGGCTCGCCCCGCGGTTCGGAGGCGAGGAGCTTCTTCGTGTAGGGATGCTGGGGGCGCTCGAAGATGTCCTCGACGGAGCCTGCCTCGACGATCTTGCCCTTGGTCATGACGCAGACGCGGTCGGCGAACTTGCGGACAATGCCGAGATCATGGGTGATGAAGAGCATGGACATGCCATGCTCCGTCTTGAGGCGTCCGAGAAGCTCCAGGATCTGCGCCTGTACGGTGACATCGAGCGCGGTCGTCGGTTCGTCGGCGATCAGGAGCTTCGGACGGTTGGCGAGCGCCATGGCGATCATCACGCGCTGACGCTGGCCACCGGAAAGTTCGTGCGGATAGGCGCTGAGCCGCTTTTCCGGCTCGCGGATGCCGACCTGATGCAGGAGTTCCAGGACACGCGCGCGGGCAGCCGTGCCTTCGAGCCCCTGATGCAGGGACAGGATTTCGCCGATCTGCCGCTCGATCGTGTGAAGCGGATTGAGCGAGGTCATCGGCTCCTGAAAGATCATGGTGATCTCGTTGCCGCGTACGGCACGAAGATCCGGCTCGCTGGCGGTCATCAGGTCTCGACCGTCAAACAGGATTTGTCCCGAGGGATGGCTGGCGGCCGGATAGGGCAGAAGCTTCAGGATCGAGGCGGCGGAGACCGACTTGCCGGAGCCGGATTCGCCAACCAGAGCGACGATCTCTCCACGACCAATCTCGAAGGAGACACGGTCTACTGCCAGGCTCTCGCGACCGCTCTGATGGAAGACGACGGAGAGATCGCGCACGGACAGGAGAGGTTCGGTCATGCGGACAAGCTTTCGATGAGGGAGGTGAGCGTCAGTTCGTTCAGGCGACAGACTTCGAAATAGGGGCCCGCTTGCACAGCCGGGTTTTCGAGCGGAGGCGAGATGCCGTGATCGTCAGTCAAGAAATGCGTCGCCGCGACAGCGAACGCTGAGGCGACGTGGATGGCATCAGGAAGCTTCAGGCTGTTCCGGCGCGCCCGCAATTGTGCGGCCATATCCAGAATGAGGCTCTCCACGGGAATGATCTGCAGCCACGGCAGACCTGAACCCCAGGCCCTGTAGACTTCAACGAGCTTCTGATCGCCGTCGCGCAAAGGCTTCACCAGCAGTTCCGAGATGGTGAGCGCGCTCGTGCACAAAATCGTGCTCGGTTGAGATGATGCCTTGCTGGCCAGGTCTCGCATCAAGTCACGTAGAAGGCCTTCGCCTTCGATCAGCAAGATTGCGGCATTCGTGTCGAGGTAGATTTGGTGCCGATGCGGCATCAGTCGTCCCATTCGTCGCGAAGTTCGCGAATACGCGCCACAGCTTCAGCGGTTGTAACGCGGCGATCGTCTTGGCTACGATAGGCCTCTACCTTTTTCATGAAATCTTCAAAGCTCGCTTTGGCCGGGTTCGGAGCGTCGCCTTCCATCTCCACCACGACGCGTACTGTGCTGCCCGCTTCCAACCCCTCGCGGAGATCTGCCGGCAAATTCTCAACCGGGTAATGCTCTCTGACGATCTTGTTCATCGCATCGCGCTCCTGATCAGGTCTTGGCCCATCATGCCACAAATGCGCGCAATTGACGAACCCGCGCTCATCGGAAGGTCTTTCTGGGATCGAAAGCATCGCGTACCGCTTCGCCGATGAAGATCAGCAGCGAGAGCATGATCGACATGGTGAAGAAGGCGGTGAGGCCGAGCCAGGGGGCCTGGAGATTGCGCTTGCCCTGGGCGATGAGTTCGCCGAGCGAAGGCGAGCCGGGGGGCATGCCGAAGCCGAGGAAGTCGAGCGAGGTGAGCGTGGTAATCGAGCCCGAGAGGATAAAGGGCAGGAAGGTCAGGGTGGCGACCATGGCGTTGGGCAGCAGGTGGCGGAACATGATCGTGCCGTTGCCGACGCCGAGGGCGCGGGCGGCGTTCACATATTCGAAGTTTCGGGCGCGCAGGAACTCGGCGCGCACGATGCCGACAAAACCGACCCAGGAGAAGAGCAGCATGATGCCGAGCAGGACGAAGAAGCCGGGCGGCAGGATGGCTGCTATGATCAGCAGTATGTAAAGCACCGGCATCGAGGACCAGATCTCGATGAAGCGCTGCATCAGAAGGTCGGTCCAGCCGCCGAAATAGCCTTGCACGGCACCGGCCGTTACCCCGATGACGGCCGAGGCGAGGGTGAGCGCCAGACCGAAGAGGATCGAGATCCGGAAGCCGTAGATCATGCGGGCCATGACGTCGCGGGCCTGGTCGTCGGTGCCGAGCCAGTTCATGTTGCCGAGCACGCAATTCGGATCCTCCGCCCCGAGGGGGTAGGCCGCACAACGGGTTTCCTTGTCCATCAGCCAGAAGGGCGGCGTCGGTGCGGAATGCGGCACCTCGGAATTCACCGTGCGGTAGGAGTAGCGGATCGGTGGCCAGATCATCCAGCCGTTGGCGTTGATCTCGTCGGAGATGAAGGGCGAGCGATAGTCCGTGATTGCCAGGAAGCCGCCGAACTTCTCCTCGGGATAGTCAACCACGACGGGGAAGAGGATCTCGCCCTTGTAGGACGCGATGATCGGTCTGTCGTTGGCGATGAATTCGGCGAACATGCTCAGGACGAAGAGCACCATGAAGATCCAGAAAGACCAGAGGCCGCGCCGGTTCGCCTTGAAGTTTTCCAGGCGTCGACGATTGGTGGGCTTGAGCCAGTCCTTCCTCGGCGGCGCGATGGGCGTGGTCTCTACGGCGGACATCAGACGTCCCTCCGGTCGAAATCGATGCGCGGGTCGATCCAGGTGTAGATCAGGTCGGAGATCAGACCGACGACAAGGCCCATCAGCGAGAAGATGTACAGAGTCGCGAAAACGATCGGATAGTCGCGGTTGACGATTGCGAGGTAACCGAGGCGGCCGAGGCCATCGAGCGAGAAGATGTTTTCGATCAAAAGCGATCCGGTGAAGAAGGCCGAGATGAAGGCACCGGGGAGGCCGGCGATGACGATCAGCATGGCGTTGCGGAAGACGTGGCCGTAAAGCACCTGGCGCTCGCCGAGCCCCTTGGCGCGGGCGGTCACGACATACTGTTTCTTGATCTCGTCGATGAAGGAATTCTTCGTGAGCAACGTCGTCGTGGCAAAGGCGGAAAGCAGGAGCGCGGTCAGCGGCAATGCCAGATGCCAGAAGTAATCGAGGATCTTCTGCCACCAGGAGAGCTGGTCGAAATTGTCCGAGGTCAGGCCGCGCAGCGGAAACCAGTCGAAGAAGGACCCGCCGGCGAAGAGCACGATCAGAAGAATGCCGAAGAGGAAGCCCGGGACGGCATAGCCAATCACGATGATGCCGGATGTCCAGACATCGAAGCGCGAGCCGTCGGAAACGGCCTTTCGGATTCCGAGCGGGATCGAAATGGCATAGGAAATCAGGAGCACCCACAGACCGAGCGAAATCGAAACGGGCATCTTCTCGATGATCAGATCGATCACCGAAGTGTTGCGGAAGAAGCTCTCGCCGAAGTCGAAGCGGATGTAGTTCCACATCATCTCGAGGAAGCGCTCGAGCGGCGGCTTGTCGAAGCCGAACTGTTTTTCGAGCTTGGCGATCAGTTCCGGATCGAGACCTTGAGCGCCGCGATAGCGGGAGCTTCCCTCCTCCGTACCGGTGGACTGTCCCAGCATGTCGCCGCCGCCGGAGAGGCGCGCATCGGCGCTGTCACCCTGGCCGCTCAGCTGGGCTATGACCTGCTCGACGGGGCCGCCGGGGGCGAACTGGATGACAATGAAGGAGATGCCCATGATGCCGATCATGGTCGGGATCATCAGCAGAAGGCGGCGGAGGATGTAGGCGGTCATGCGCGATGTCCCGCTTCAGGGTCGGGTCTCACCATGATGTCCAAGCTTCTTTCGTCCGCCAATCTCAGCTGCTCCGTTGTCCAGCGATTCGCCCCCACCATTCCTAGAGTCTCACGCAAGCGGCGCAAGCCCCGAGCAGAGATCACGGATTTTTCGCCCACCAGATGGAGGGAAAGCCGGTGCTGTACGTGGGGAGTTCGGCCGGATGCTCGAACTTGTCCCAGAAGGCATAGCGCGCCGTTCCGCCATAATAGAGCGGGATGACGTAATCATGGGCGAGCAATACGCGGTCCATGGCCTTGGTCGCGGCGACCTGTTCATCGCGATCGGCCGGGAAAATGATCTTCTCGATCAAGGCGTCGACCGCCGGATCGGAAATGCCGGCATAGTTCTGCGAGCCTTCGCGATTGACCGATGCGGAACCCCAATAGTCGCGCTGCTCATTTCCCGGGTTCAGCGTCTGGGCCCAGACGATCCAGGTCATGTCGTAATCGAAGCTGCGGGTACGGTTCGTGTATTGCGACGGGTCGACCGTGCGCACGGACATCTCGATGCCGATCTTGCGCAGTTGTTGTTGGTAGGGAACGGCGAGGACCTCGAGCTGCGGATTGGAAAGCAGGAGTTCGAAGCGGAAGGGCTGGCCGGTCTGCGCATTGACCATCGCATTGCCACGCAGCTCATAGCCGGCCTGCTTGAAGAGCTCGACCGCCTTGCGCAGATTGTCGCGGGAGGCCTGCGGTGAGCCGCCCACAGGGTTTTCATAAGGCGTATCGAAGACCGAGGGCGGGACCTTGTCTTTCAAGGCGGTCAGCAGTTCCAGTTCCTTGCCTTCCGGCAGGCCGGTCGATTCGAGCTCGGTGCCATTGAAGAAGCTGTCGACCCGCTCGTAGGCGTTATAGAAGACTGTCCGGTTCAATTCCTCGAAGTCGAGCGCGTAGTTAAGAGCCCTGCGAACGCGCTGATCCTTGAACATGTCGCGCCGCATATTGGGCACCAGCGCCTGCATGACACCGGTTGCCCGGAAGGGGTTCTCGTACTCCTCCTTCGTGACGCGGCCGTCCTGAGCCGCGGGGAAGTCGAAGCCGGTTGCCCAGCGTGCGGCACGCGTTTCCTGCCAGAAGTCCGTCACACCAGAGCGGAAGGCTTCGAACTCGACGTCACGGTCGCCGAACATCGTGTAGGTGATGTTGGCGAAGTTGTTGTAGCCGACGTTGACGTTGATATCCTTGCCCCAATAATCGTCACGCAGCTGGTAGCGGATGGTTGCGCCCGGCTTGAATTCGGCGATCTCGTAAGGCCCCGATCCCATGACCGGTTCGAGCGTGGTGCGGGAAATGTCGCGCGGCTGGCCATCTGGGCCGTTCGCCTCCCACCAGTGTTTGGCGACAACGGGGAATTGGCCGAGGATCATCGGCAGCTCGCGGTTGTTCTTCTGGTCGAAGCGGAAGGTGATATCCCGCTCCCCCGTCTTTTCGGCCGAGATCACATGGCTGTAGTAGCTCATGTAGAGGGGGTTCAGCTCCTTCAGCTTCTCGAAACTGAAGATGACATCCTCAGGCTTGACGGGTTCACCGTCGGCGAAGCGGGCTTCGGCGCGGAGCCGGAATGTGGCGCTTGAGATATCCTCGGGGAAAGAGACGCCTTCGGCGAGCAGACCATAACCCGTCGAGATCTCGTCACTCGTATCCTTGAGCAGGGTATCGAAGACGATCGCGAGGCCGGGCGCGGCTTCGCCTTTGTCCAGAATCGGATTGAAACTGTCGAATGTCCCGGTGGAGGACATGCGCAAGGTACCGCCCTTCGGCGCGTCCGGATTTACGTAATCGAAGTGGGGAAAGCCCGGCGCATATTTCACATCGCCGAGGATCGAGACGCCGTGGCGAAAGGGTTCAGACGGCTCCTGCGCGGCGGCCGGACCGAAATTGAGGCCCAGACCGACGATGACACCCAAAAAGACGACGCTGTTTCTGCTTAGACCCATCGGCCGAGATCCCCTGTTTCTTGATGGTTGTGGAGCAGAATAGGACAAATGGCGGCAAAATACAGACGGGTGACGGAGAAGTGAGCATCTACCGCTCCGCAGATTCACCCCATTTCGGTTTCAGGTTAGACTGACAGATGATTCACCCCGGCGGAGACGTCGGGTGGATCCGGAGAGACCGGGGACACATGCAGACGATGAAGAAGACCTGGGGCACCCGCCCGATTACCACCGCCCTGATGCTCACGGCAGCCTTTGTTGGTGCCACCGGCGAGGGCGCCCTTGCCGAAGGACGTCCGGCGAAAGAACTGTTCGGGGGCATGACCTTGCCGGCAAAGGCTGCGCCTTCGCCCTATGGCTCCTATGCCAAGGGCTGCATTGCCGGCGCCGTTGCCATTCCAACGGATGGGCCGACCTGGCAGGCGATGCGGCTTTCGCGCAATCGTCGCTGGGGTCATCCGCAAATGATCGCGCTGCTCGAGCGCTTTTCGAAGGATGCGGTGCAGCTTGGCTGGGGTTCGGGCATCCTGATCGGCGACATCTCGCAGCCGCGCGGCGGCCCGATGCTGTCAGGCCATGCCTCGCATCAGATCGGGCTCGATGCCGATATATGGTTCACGCCGAAGCCGGCTCAGCCCCTGTCGCCGCAGCAGCGCGAAGACATGCCATTCACCTCGATGCTGGTGAAGGACAAGTTCCTGACCGTCGACAAGCGCCTGTGGACCGACACCCATGCGCGTGTGGTCGTACAGGCGGCGAGTTATCCGCAGGTCGAACGCATCTTCGTCAATCCGGCGATCAAAAAGAAACTCTGCGACACCTGGACCGGCGACCGCTCCGTGCTGGGCAAGATCCGCCCCATCTACGGTCACGACGCGCATTTCCATATCCGCATGCGCTGCCCCGAGGGTGCAAGCGGCTGCAAGCCGCAGGCTGCCGTGCCACCGGGCGACGGCTGCGACAAATCGCTGGCTTGGTGGTTCACCAAGGAGCCGTGGGCAGCACCGAAAAAGGACCCGAACGCGAAGCCGGCGCCAAAGCCGCGCGCGATGCAGGTCTCGGACTTGCCGAAAGCCTGCAGCACGGTTCTGCAGGCTCGTGGCCCGGCCAACGAATATGAGGTGACCTATCAGGCGAGCGGTGGCGCACTACCAAGCAGTGCCGCATCGGCCTTTGCAGCACCGATGGCCTCCTCGCCGCAGGGCTTCGAGCTGCCCGCCGTCGTTCCCGTTCCGCCGGCACGGCCTTCGGGCTGGTGACACAAGGTCCCTTCGGGTGCCTTTTCAACGGATGCCGGCTGCGCTAGATGGGTTTATCAAATCGATTTAAATGAGCTGGGGACCTGTCGTGAGCCGCACCCGTTGCATCGCCCTGATCGCGCATGACCAGAAAAAGGACGACATGGCGGACTTCGCCCGACGTCACCAAGCCAAGCTGCAAAGCTGGAAGATCGTGGCGACGGGCACGACGGGCGGGCGGATCAAGGATGCTGTTCCGGAACTCGACGTGACGCGGCTGAAAAGCGGGCCTCTCGGAGGCGACCAGCAGATCGGTGCGTTGATCTCGACGGGGGAAGTCGACATGCTCGTCTTCTTCGTCGACCCCTTGACTCCGATGCCCCATGATGTGGATGTCAAGGCGCTGATGCGGCTTGCGACCGTCTACGACATTCCGATGGCGTTGAACCTCGCGACCGCCGACATTCTGATGCAGACCCTGACTGCCTGAGGCAGCGGGGCCCAAGACCGGACACACCATGGCCAAGACACAGCGCGACGACACCCTGCCCTTCCCAATCCTGATCGGCGATATCGGCGGCACCAATGCCCGCTTCTCGATCCTGCTTGACGAGAGCGGCGAACAGATCAGCTTTCCGAACGTGGTGAACAAGGATTTCGCAACGATCGACGAGGCCATCCGCGTGAGCGTGCTGGAAACGACGAGCCACAAGCCGCGCTCCCTGATCCTCGCGCTGGCAGGGCCGATCAAGGGCGACGAGGTGCCGCTGACGAACTGCCCCTGGGTGGTGCGCCCCAAGGTGCTGATGGCCGATCTCGGCTTCTCCGAAGTGCTCTTGCTTAATGACTTCGAAGCGCAGGCGCTGGCGGCAGCCACGCTTGACGTTGATGACCGACAGCATCTGGGCTCGCTCAGCGAAGCCCCGCTCGGCTCGCGCGTCGTGCTGGGACCCGGCACAGGACTTGGCGTTGCCGGCCTTGTGCGCGCGCGTGACATGTGGTTCCCGGTTCCGGGCGAAGGCGGGCATGTGGATGTCGGTCCGCGCACCGCGCGTGACTACCAGATCTGGCCGCATCTGACGCCGGTCCGCGATCCTAACGCCGCCCTTGGCCGCATTTCGGCGGAAGAGCTTCTCTCCGGGCGCGGGCTTATGAACATCTATCGGGCGCTCTGCAAGGCCGATGGCAATCTGACGCCCCGATACGAAGAGCCGGCCCAGGTTTCGGCCGCGGGCATTTCCGGCGCGGACAGCCTGGCCGGTGAGGCGCTCAGCCTGTTTGCGACCTATCTCGGACGGGTTGCCGGCGATCTGGCGCTGATCTTCATGGCAAAGGGCGGAGTTTTCCTCGCCGGTGGCATTTCGCCAAAAATCCTGCCGGCATTGCAGAGCGGCGAATTCCGGGCCGCCTTCGAAGACAAGGCACCACATCAGGGCGTGATGCATGGCATCCCGACCTTTGTCGTCACCCATCCGCAGGCTGCCCTGCACGGGCTCGCCGCCTTTGCGACGGCGCCTGCCGATTTCGGGCTAGCGACCGAGGGGCGTCACTGGCGCTGAGCTCCCTGCGCACCTGCGGCTATGGCCAAAGACGCTGCGACTGGCTATAGAGCGGCGGCGCCTCTGCGAGGCGTGAGACAGCAATCGCACAGGACTTTCTTCTTGGACGCCAAAGACAACGAAAGCCGCAAGGCAGCGGATATCGAGAGCGTCACCGCCGTCCTCCGGCGGGTCGTGGCCGAGAACGGCCGTGAGCACGTCAAGGGCTACGCTTTTGCGATCGTCTGCCTGTTGATCGTCGCCGGAACCACCGCCTTTACCGCCTGGATCATGGAGTCGGTCATCAATGAGGCCTTCGCCAACAGGCGCGCCGACCTCGTCTGGATCATCTGCGGCTCGATCTTTGTCGCCTTCGTGCTGCGCGGTTTCGCCGGTTACGGCCAGGCGGTGACCCTTTCCAAGATCGGCAACAACATCGTGGCGCGCTATCAGAAGCGCCTGTTTGCCCATCTGATGACGCTATCGGTCGGCTATTTCAACGAGGCGCGCTCGGCGCGGCTTGCGGCCCAGATCAACCAGAACATCAATGGCGTGCGGGATGTGCTCAACCTCACCGTGACATCGCTCGCACGCGATCTCGTGACGCTGGTCGCTCTTCTCGGCGTCATGCTCTACCAGGATCTGGTGCTGACGCTGATCGTGTTCACCGTGGCGCCGCCGCTGCTGCTTGGCCTGCGCTATCTTTCCAAGCGCCTTCGCAGCGCCACCAAGGACAGCATCATCCTCAACTCCCATGTCCTGGGCTCAATGCAGGAAGCCGTGCAGGGCATTGCCATCGTCAAGGCCTTCACGATGGAGAGGGAGCTTCAGGGCAGGATCCAGTCGAGTATCGACCAGGCGGAGCGGCGGGCAAACAAGATCGCGCAGCTCAGCGAGCGCAACGGCCCGATGACCGAGACGGTGGCCGGCTTCTCGATCGCCGGCGTCATGGCCTATGCCGCCTATCAGTCGATCTATGGCGGCGTGCTGCCGGGTGCCTTCTTCTCCTTCGTCACCGCTCTGCTTCTCGCCTATGAACCGGCGAAACGCCTGGCGAAGCTGCAGGTGCAGATGGAGCGCGCGGCGGTCAATGCGCGGATGATCTACGAGATCCTCGACATGCAGCCGCATCAGCGCGACAAGCCGGGTGCCGGCGCGCTCGAGGTCACCAACGCGCGGATCGAATTCCGCAATGTGAGCTTCGCCTATGGCGACAATCCGCCCGTGCTTCGCAATCTGAGCTTCGTCGCCGAAGGTGGCAAGACGACGGCCCTGGTTGGCCCGTCCGGAGCCGGCAAGTCGACCGTGATTACGCTCGTGCCGCGCTTCTATGACCCGGGGAACGGTGAGATCCTGATCGACGGGCACAATATCGCCGATGTGACGAAGTCGTCACTGCGCCAGCATCTCGCCTACGTGTCGCAGCAGCCGTATCTCTTCGAAGGCACGATCCGCGACAATATCCGCTACGGGCGCCCCGATGCGACCGATGCGGAGATCGAGGATGCAGCACGGCTTGCGAATGCGCATGACTTCATTCTGGCGCAGCCGCAGGGTTACGACACGCCGGTCGGCGAGAACGGGGCGACACTGTCCGGTGGTCAGCGGCAGCGGCTGTCGATCGCGCGTGCGCTGGTGCGCAATGCGCCGATCCTGCTGCTCGACGAGGCGACCTCTGCGCTCGACACGGAATCGGAAGCGGCCGTGCAGCAGGCGCTGGACGCGGCCATGGCCGGACGCACGGTGATTGTCATCGCGCACCGCCTGTCGACGGTTGTCAATGCCGACAAGATCATCGTGATGCATGCAGGCCAGGCGGTCGAGGAAGGCACGCATGAGAGCCTTGCGCAGCAGCCGGGTGGTCTTTACGCTCGCCTCAACAACCTTCAGGCCGCCCCCAACGGCCTGCTCAGCAGCCAGGAATAATCTCGCATGGATACGCCCATGAAGCTCGTCGTCGTTGGTGCCGCCGGTCGCATGGGCAAGACGCTGATCAAACTGATCAGCGAGACCGAGGGCCTTGTGCTGCATGCGGCGGTCGAACGGGCGGGCTCTGCCGCGCTGGGCCAGGATGCGGGCGAACTGGCTGGTGTGCCCAAGCTTGGCGTTGCCGTGACCGACGATCCGCTGGCGGCCTTCCTGCATGCCGATGGCGTCATCGACTTCACCACGCCGGCGTCAACCGTAGAATTCGCAGCCCTCGCCGCCCAGGCGCGCATCGTGCATGTGATCGGCACCACGGGCTGCCTGCCGGAGCATGAGGCGAAGATCGACGCGGCAGCACGGCATGCGCGGGTGGTGAAGTCGGGCAATATGAGCCTTGGCGTCAATCTGCTCTCGGTTCTCATCAAGCAGGCGGCGCGCGCGCTCGATGCCGCCGGCTGGGATATCGAGGTGCTCGAAATGCACCACAAGCACAAGGTGGACGCGCCGTCTGGCACCGCCCTTCTGCTCGGTGAAGCGGCGGCCGAGGGCCGGGGCATTTCGCTGGCCGATCATTCGGTCCGCGTGCGCGACGGCCATACCGGACCGCGCGAGCAAGGCTCGATCGGCTTTGCCACACTGCGCGGCGGCTCGGTCATCGGCGAGCATCAGGTGCTGTTTGCCAGCGAAGGCGAGTTGATCACGCTGTCTCACAGCGCGACCGATCGCTCGCTCTTTGCCCGCGGCGCGCTGAAGGCTGCCACCTGGGCCCGGGACAAGAAGCCCGGACGCTATACCATGCTCGACGTGCTCGGGCTCAACTCCACCCCCTGATCGTCAAGAGAGGAATTGTCGATGACCGGTACCCTCGTGCTCGTGCGCCATGGCCAGAGCGACTGGAACCTGAAGAACCTGTTTACCGGCTGGCGTGATCCGGACCTGACCGAACTCGGCGTGCAGGAAGCCAATGCCGGCGGCAAGGCGCTTGCCGATTACGGCATCAAGTTCGATATCGCTTTCACGTCCGTGCTGACGCGTGCTCAGAAGACCTGCAACATCATCCTCGAGAATGTCGGCCAGACCGGTCTCGAGACGATCAAGGATCAGGCGCTGAACGAGCGCGACTACGGCGATCTCTCCGGCCTCAACAAGGACGATGCGCGCGCCAAGTGGGGCGAGGAGCAGGTGCATATCTGGCGCCGCTCCTACGACGTCCCGCCGCCGGGGGGCGAAAGCCTGCGTGATACCGGTGCGCGCGTCTGGCCCTATTACCTGACCGAAATCCTGCCGCGCGTGCTGCGTGGCGAAAAGGTGCTGGTGGCAGCGCATGGCAATTCGCTGCGCTCGCTGGTCATGGTTCTCGACAAGCTGACCAAGGAGCAGATCCTCGGGGTTAACCTCGCGACCGGCGTTCCCATGGTCTACAAGCTGAACGCGGATTCGACGGTGGCTTCCAAGGAAGTGCTGGGCGACATGTCCGGCGCGCACTGAGCGCAAACTACCCTTCCCGAAATGAAAGAAGCCGCCCATGAGGCGGCTTCTGCATTTCCAGAAACTGTTCTCAGTTTGCTTGCTTGCGCATGAAACCCTGGATCAGCTCGGCGAGCGCTTCCGGCTGCTCGACTGAAGGGATATGGGCGCAATCGGCGATTTCCTCGAAACGAGCGCCCGGCACGAGATCGGCACCGGCCTGGACCGTGGCGGGCGGCGTCGAGCCGTCCTGGTCGCCGACGACGAAGAGCGTGGGGACCGTGATGGTCGGCAGGACATCGGAGAAATCCGTGTCGCGCAGGGCAGCACAGGTCGACAGATAGCCTGCGATGGACTGGCGCGTCATCATCAGGCGGTAGCCGGCGAGTTCGTCAGGGCGGTCTTCGTGGAAGGCCGGGGTGAACCAGCGCGCCATGGCACTGTCGGCCGCACTTTCCAGGCCGCCCTTTTCGATGCCGGCGATGCGCTCGGCCCAGATCTCGGCAGACCCGATGCGGGGGGCGGTGTCGCAGAGGATGAGCTTGCGGAAGAGGTCCGGCCGCTCCTTCCAGAGGCCCTGGCAGACGAGACCGCCAACGGAAAGGCCGCAGAAGGTCGCCTTGCGGATGCCGAGTTCGTCGCAGAGGCTGGCGAGATCCGAAACGAGATCGGCCATGCCGAAGGGCTTGTCGGCGCCGCCGGAGAGGCCGTGACCGCGGCTGTCATAAAGCAGCACCGAGACATCGTCACCGAGCTCATCGAAGAGCGGCAGCCAGATGCGGAAGTCGGTGCCGAGCCCGTTGGAGAAGACGATCAGGTTCTTGGCTTTCGCCTCGCCGATCAGCTCGTAGTGGACGACATTGCCGTTGATGGTCTTGAAGGCCAAATCTTGTACTCCTGCGGGCTGAACAGCCCCCGTGTTTCGCTAACCGGCAAGGCCGGGAATTCTCAGTGCGCCTCGTCCCAGTTGTGGGCGGCGCGGGCGTCGACCTTGAGCGGCACGCGCATGGAGACGGCCGGCATGGCCGCGTTTTCCATGATGTCGACGATGACAGGCATCGCGACATCGACGGCCTCGTCCTCGACTTCGAAGATCAGTTCGTCATGCACCTGCAGCAGCATGCGGACACGCTCAGACAGACCCGCTGCTGCAAGCGCCGGCTCGATCTGGATCATGGCGCGGCGGATGATGTCGGCGGCCGAGCCCTGGATCGGCGCGTTGATCGCGGCGCGCTCGTTGAAGGCGCGCATCGAGGGGTTGGACGATCTGATTTCCGGGTAATGCGCGCGGCGGCCGAAGATGGTTTCCACATAACCCTTGTCACGGGCGAAGGCCTTGGTGCTCTCCATGTAGTCCTTGATGCCGGGGAAGCGCTCGAAATACTTCTTGATGTATTCCCCCGCTTCCGAGCGCTCGATGCCGAGCTGGTTGGCAAGTCCGAAGGCCGAGATGCCGTAGATGATGCCGAAGTTGATCGCCTTGGCGCGGCGGCGGACGTCGGACGGCATGCCCTCGACCGGGACGCCGAACATTTCCGACGCCGTCATGGCATGGATGTCGACGCCGTCGGCGAAGGCCTGACGCAGCTGCGGGATCTCGGCGACATGGGCGAGCACGCGCAGTTCGATTTGGCTGTAGTCGGCCGAGAGCAGCTTGTGGCCGGGTGTCGAGATGAAGGCCGTGCGGATCTTGCGGCCTTCGGCGGTACGGACCGGGATGTTCTGCAGGTTCGGCTCGGATGAAGACAGGCGGCCCGTGGTCGTCGAGGCGAGCGAATAGCCCGTGTGGACGCGCTTGGTCTCAGGGTGGATATAGCCGGGCAGCGCGTCGGTATAAGTGGACTTGAGCTTGGTCAGTTGGCGCCAGTCGACGATCTTGCGCGGCAGGGGGGCACCCTCGGCAGCAAGGTCTTCCAGCACCTGGGCGGAGGTGGACCACTGGCCGGTCTTGGTCTTGGACCCGCCTGGCAGGCCCATACGACCGAAGAGGATATCGCCGAGCTGCTTGGGCGAGCCGATGTTGAAACGCTCGCCGGCGAGTTCGTAGACCTCGTCCTCGGCGGCAGCGGCCTTCTGGGCAAGTTCGCCCGAGAGGCGGGAGAGGATCTGGCGATCGACGGTGATGCCGCGCTCTTCCATATGGGCAAGCACCGGTACCAGCGGGCGTTCCAGCCGCTCATAGATGCGCGTCAGACCCTCGGCGGCTAGGCGCGGTTTCAGCACCAGCCAGAGGCGGAGCGTCACATCTGCGTCCTCGGCGGCATAAGCGGTTGCGCGATCGATGTCGACGAGATCGAAGGTGACGGAGGATTTGCCGGAGCCGGCGACATCCTTGTACGGGATCGGGGTGTGGCCGAGCCACTTCTCCGAGAGGCCGTCCATGCCGTGATTGCCCTTGCCGGCGTCGAGCACGTAGGACATCAGCATGGTGTCGTCGAAGGACTGAAGCGTGATCCCGTGGCGCTTCATCACCAGGTAATCGTATTTCAGATTCTGCGCGACCTTCAGGACGGAAGGATCTTCGAGCAGGCCCTTCAGGGCGGCCAGTGCCTCCTTCATCGGGATCTGGCCCTCGGCATGACCGCCGCCGAGGAGATCACCCACGCCCGTCTTGTGGGTCAGCGGGATATAGGCGGCGCGGATATCGGTCGAGCCGGGTGAGAGCACATTGTCCTGGATCGCGAGCGAGACGCCGACGAGTTCGGCCTGCATCGGGTCGAGCGACGTGGTCTCGGTGTCGAAGGCAACGAGGCCGGTTTCGCGGGCGGCCGAAATCCAGAGCTCAAGCGTCTCGATATCGCGGATCGTGACATAGCTGCCGGTGTCGAGCGGCTTGCCGGCAAAGGCGTTGGCGCGGCTTGCCGCAAGATCGCCGGGGGTTTTGCCATTGGGGGTGGCTGCCGGTGCCGTGGATGTCGTGGCGGCTGCTGCCGAGGTTGCGGACGATGCAGGTGCATCGCCGGCATCGAGATCGGGACCGCGGGCGGCATCACCCCATTCAACCGGCACGGTGGCAGGCTCGATGGCGGCCGCATCACAGTCGCAGACTTCTGCCACGCGGCGCGTCAGCGTGGTAAATTCCATGGCCTTAAGGAAGGCGATGAGCTTCGGACCATTCTGCGGTTCGAGCACTAGGTCCTCGAGCTTCATGTCGAGCGGCACATCGGTGCGAAGTTCGACGAGCTGGCGCGAGACGCGGGCAAGCTCGGCATTGGCCACGATGTTTTCGCGGCGCTTGACCTGTTTGATCTCATCGGCACGGGCGAGCAGCGTCTCCAGATCGCCGAACTCTTCCAAAAGCTGGGCGGCGGTCTTCGGGCCGATACCGGGAATGCCCGGCACGTTGTCGGTCGAATCGCCGGTCATGGCCTGGAGGTCGATCATCTTTTCCGGCGGCACGCCCCATTTCTCGATGACGTCGGGAATGCCGATCTGCTTGTCCTTCATCGCGTCGTACATATGCACGTTCGCGGTGACGAGTTGCATCAGGTCCTTGTCGGAGGAGACGATGGTGACATCGGCGCCGACGGCCTCTGCCTGGCGGGCATAGGTGGCGATGATGTCGTCGGCCTCGAAACCTTCGGTCTCGATGCAGGGGAGATTGAAGGCGCGGGTCGCATGGCGGATCAGGCCGAATTGCGGGATCAGGTCTTCCGGCGGGGCCGAGCGGTTCGCCTTGTAGAGCGGATAGATTTCCTTGCGGAAAGTCGTCGACGAGTAGTCGAAGATGACCGCCAGATGGGTCGGCGTCACACCTACATCGGTGTTGCGGGCATCGCGCAACAGCTTCCACAGCATGTTGCAGAAGCCGGAGACCGCGTTGACGGGCAGGCCGTCCGACTTGCGGTTCAGGGCCGGGATGGCGTGGAAGGCGCGGAAGATGAAACCCGAGCCGTCGACGAGGAAGAGGTGATCGCCTTTTTTCATGTCGGCATGGATAGCGCGGGGCGGCTGAAACGTCCATGACGGTTTGGCCAGAAGGCGGCAAAATCACCGGCGAAGCGATGGCCATGATCGTCAATTGGATCAGCCGCCAAACATCACGAAAAGCTTACCGATTTGTAATCCCGGCTTCCCTTGAAAAACCACATTCCGGATCACAAATCTCAGTCATCGGCGACTGATCACGCCGTAGTCTGAAAGAGGCTCGTCCCCCGCCGCTTCAGACTCGGGCAAAGGCCTTATCCCCCTCTCCGGGCCTTTGTCCCCATATTCGGAGCCGTCGTGGCAGTCCCCGCCTCAAGCCACGACGGCCTCCACCCCCTTCTCATCAGAACCCAAAATTAGTCAGCCTCGGAAATGGATCGCATGCGATCATTCCCCTCTGACGAATCCACGACGACGCGTCGAGTGCCATGGCCCATGACCGCACGACCCCTGATCGCTCCGAATCCGCCACATGGCTGGCGAGCCAACTGGCGCGCGGGTTCACACGGGCGCTGCAGGCGCGCGCGGCGAAACTCGGTTTCTCACCCGGTCAGTTTCCGATCCTGCTCGAGCTTTGGGAAGAAGAGGGACTGACGCAGCGGCAGTTGCTCGACCGCGTCGATGTGGAGCAGGCGACGATTGCCAATACCCTCGCCCGCATGGAACGCGACGGTCTGATCGAGCGGCGCGTGCATCCCCGCGACAAGCGCGCACAGCAGATTTTCCTGACAGACAAGGCCCGCGGCATGCGCGAGGAGGCGCTTGCGGCGGCTGACGAGGCCGAGCAGGCCGTGTTTCATGGGTTCCGTCGCTTCGAGAAGGAATTGCTGAAGGAATATATCCGCTGGGCGATCGCGAATGCGCGCAAGCTGTGAGCGGAAATTGATGCAGGTTTGAGAAAAATTCGCGGTCTCACAGCCTCGAAACGTCAGGAGCTTTGGTCTATCGTCCGCCGCACTTTCAAATTTGCAGGACATGACCATGACCGATCTTTCCCCCATTCTCGCCAAGGCCGACGAGGCCCTGCCGCAGAGCCTCGAGCGCCTGTTCGATCTCGTGCGCATCCCCTCGATCTCGACCGACCCGGCCTACAAGGCCGACTGCCGCAAGGCCGGCGAATGGCTGGTTTCGGCGCTGACCGAACTGGGTTTCGATGCTTCGCTTAGGGACACGCCCGGCCATCCGATGGTGGTGGCGCATCACGCGGCCGAGAAGGCCGACGCACCGCATGTGCTTTTCTATGGCCATTACGACGTGCAGCCGGTCGATCCGCTGGATCTCTGGGAAGACGATCCCTTCGCGCCGGCCATCAAGGAGAAGGACGGCCGCAAGGTGATCACCGGTCGCGGCACGTCCGACGACAAGGGCCAGCTTCTGACCTTCGTCGAGGCCTGCCGCGCCTACAAGGCGGTGAAGGGTTCACTGCCGGTCAAGATCACCATCCTCTTCGAAGGGGAGGAAGAATCCGGTTCGCCGTCGCTCAAGCCTTTCCTTGCTGAAAATGCCGACGAACTGAAGGCCGACTTCGCGCTGGTCTGCGATACCAGCATGTGGGATCGGGAGACGCCGGCTATCGCTGCAGCGCTGCGTGGCCTGGTCGGCGAAGAAGTCACTGTCATTGCGGCTGACCGCGACCTGCATTCGGGCCTCTTCGGCGGCGCGGCGGCCAATCCCGTGCACATCCTGACGAAGATCCTGGCCGACCTGCATGACGAGACAGGCAAGGTCACGCTGCCCGGCTTTTATGACGGTGTCGAAGAGACGCCTGCCAACATCAAGGCTTCCTGGGATAGCCTGGGGCGGACGGCGGAAAGCTTCCTCGGCGAAGTGGGCCTGTCGGTCCCCGCTGGTGAAAAGGGCCGTTCCGTGCTGGAGCTCACCTGGGCGCGTCCGACGGCGGAAGTGAACGGCATCATCGGGGGCTATACCGGCGAAGGCTTCAAGACGGTGATTGCGGCCAAGGCTTCGGCGAAGATCTCCTTCCGCCTCGTTGGCACGCAGGACCCGGCCAAGGTGCGCGAGAGCTTCCGCGCCTTCGTTCAGGCGCGCATTCCCGCCGACTGCAAGGTGGAATTCCACGAGCACGGCGGCTCGCCGGCGATCCAGCTCTCCTATGATTCGCCGGAACTGACCAAGGCGAAGAATGCGCTGTCGGACGAGTGGCCGAAGCCCGCCGTGATCATCGGCATGGGCGGCTCGATTCCGATCGTCGGCGATTTCCAGAAGATGCTCGGCATGGATTCGCTGCTGGTCGGCTTTGGCCTGACCGACGACCGCATCCATTCCCCGAACGAGAAGTATGACCTCAACTCGTTCCACAAGGGCATTCGCTCTTGGATCCGCATCATGGACGCGCTGGCGAATACTTAAGACCAGAAAAGCAAAAAGGCCGGTCAAAAACCGGCCTTTCCTTTACGTTTCGACGACTTCCTGCCAGTACATCCGTGGTCAGTGACGGAAACGTGCCATGCGATTTCTCGGATGTTGGTTCACCTTCGCGAACCGCATCCCGGACCTTGATGATCGCGCTGGATGCTTAACAACCGGTTAAGCGTTTTGAAGTTCCTGAAACAGGCTCACCTGAAACGCTTCGTCGCATGCTAAGCGAGAGATGGGATGTCTCCCTCCGGCTTTCAAGAGGCAGGCGCTTGAAATGCGCACGATGCACCGTTTAGACTTCGTCCATGAGCCTTCAATCCGTTCGCCAGTTCTTCTCAGAAAATGCACCCGACATCTCCGTCATCGTGACCGAAGCGAGCTCGGCTACCGTTGCGCTTGCTGCCGAAGCGCATGGCGTGGAGCCGGACCAGATCGCCAAGACGATCTGCCTCAGGATCGGAGATGATGTCGTGCTCGTGGTGACGGCGGGCACGAAGCGGCTCGACAATCGCAAGTTCAAGGATCGCTTCGGGGTCAAGCCGCGCATGCTCGATGCTGATGCCGTGGTCGAGGCGACCAGCCATCCGGTGGGTGGTGTGTGCCCCTTCGGCCTGCCCTCGCCGCTCACGATCTATTGTGATCTGTCGCTTCAGGCTTATGACGAGGTGGTGCCTGCGGCCGGCGCGACGAATGCCGCCGTGAAGATCGCGCCGGAGCGGATGAGAAGTCTCGTCGGTGCGGAATGGGCCGATCTCTGCCAATGAGGTCACGCAGGGTTCAGAGCTTGTTTACCGGGCTTTAACCACCCCTTAAATCGCCGCATTTACTGTGCAATTGCGCGGTCATCCACCCGGGCGCCGGTCTGATCGACCGAATTTCTTGAAGCCATTTTTGCGCCTGCCGTCTGTCGGCTGCGCACAACGACTATCTGGAGCAAGATCACGGCAATGGTGAGCCGAGGAAAATCCCGCGATCGTATAGAGCCGAGCTTCGACGACGAGCGCGAGGACGAGGATTTCCGGCTGGATGCGGATGATCGTGTCGTGGGCGGTCGGCCGGTGCGCGCCGGGGCCAAGAAGGCGGCATCTTCGGCCAAGCGCGGCAAGTCCGGCGGCCAGAAGAAAAGCAAAGCCAAGAGCCGCGGCGGCGGGTTCGGCCTCGGCCGTCTGATCTATTGGGGCTTCGTGCTGTCGATCTGGTGCGGGATCGGCCTTGTCGGTCTCATCGCCTATTACGGCTCGCAGATGCCGAGCGCCAGCAGCTGGTCCATCCCCGAGCGCCCGCCGAACATGAAGATCGTGTCGGTCGAGGGCACCGTCATTGCCAATCGCGGCGCGACCGGCGGCGAGGCTCTGCCGCTCGAAGAAATGTCGCCCTTCATCCCGCAGGCCGTCATGGCGATCGAGGATCGGCGCTTCTATTCGCATTTCGGCGTCGACCCGCTTGGTCTGGCGCGCGCCATCGTCACCAACCTGACGAGCGGCCGCGCCGTGCAGGGCGGCTCGACGCTCACGCAGCAGCTCGCGAAGAACCTCTTCCTCTCGCCCGAGCGCACGATCGAGCGCAAGGTGCAGGAAGTGCTGCTCGCGTTCTGGCTGGAGCAGAAATACACCAAGGATCAGATCATGGCGATGTATCTGAATCGGGTGTTCTTCGGTTCGAATGCCTATGGCGTGGAGGCGGCAGCGCGGCGCTACTTCAACAAGTCGGCGCGGGACGTGAACCTCGGCGAAGCGGCCCTGCTCGCAGGCCTTTTGAAAGCCCCGTCACGCCTGTCGCCGGCGCGCGATCCGGAAGCCGCGGAAGCGCGGGCCCAGGTCGTGCTGCAGGCGATGCTCGAAGAGGGCTATATCACCGCCGACGAGATCAAGACGGCGATGTCGCAGCCGCCAACCAAGGCGAAGCGCTACTGGAGCGGTGCGGGGCAATATGTCGCCGATCTCGTGCGCGACGAGGTGACCATGCTGATCGGCAAGGTGACCGAGGACATCGTGGTCGAGACGACGATCGACATGACGCTGGAGAAGAAGGCGGAGGCCGCCCTGACGGAATCGCTGGCTACCGAAGGCGACAAGGTCAATGCCTCGCAGGCCGCGCTCGTTTCGATCGACGGCACGGGCGCAATCCGGGCGCTGGTCGGCGGGCGTGACTATGCCGAAAGCCAGTTCAACCGTGCGGTCAAGGCGAAGCGCCAGCCTGGCTCGGCCTTCAAGCCCTTCGTTTATGCGGCAGCTGTCGAGAACGGGCTTCGCCCGACTTCCTTGCGCAACGACGCCCCCATCCGTATCGGCTCCTGGACGCCGGAGAATTACGACCAGAAGTATCGCGGACAGGTGACGGCGACGCAGGCGCTGGCTGAATCGCTGAACACGATTGCCGCCCAGCTTGTGATGGAAGTCGGCCCCGATCAGGTGATCAAGGTGGCCCATCGCATGGGGATCGAGTCGGAGCTGCAGAACAATGCCTCGATCGCGCTCGGGACATCCGAGGTGTCGCTGCTCGAGCTGACGGCGGCCTATGCGCCCTTCATGAATGGCGGCTACAAGGCGACACCGCATATCGTGCGGCGGATCTCCAAGTCCGACGGGACACTGCTCTACGAGAACAATTACCTGGAGCCCCCGAAGGTCCTGAACGACAATGTCGTTGCGGCGATGAACCTGATGATGCGCAGCGTCATCGATCACGGGACCGGCAAGAAGGCGCAGCTGAAAGGTTGGGAGGCTGCGGGCAAGACGGGCACGACCCAATCTTTCCGCGACGCGCTCTTCGTCGGCTATACCAGCAACCTCACCACCGGCATCTGGTTCGGCAATGACGATGGCCAGTCGATGAAGAAGGTGACAGGCGGCGGCCTGCCGGCCAAGGCCTGGCACGATTTCATGACGGCCGCTCATCAGGGTCTGGCGCCTGCTCCGCTGCCCGGCGGCGACTTCATCGAGCCGGCGCCGGTCGAGGAGCCGGCGACCATCGGCACCATCATCTCCGACGTGTTCCAGGGTGGTGGCGAAGAGCGTTATTCCGGCGACCCTGTCTATGCCGAAGACTATCCTGCAGAGCCCGCGCCACCCGGCGATGTGACAGGCTCGGCCGGTCCAGTCCCGCCGGGCGAGGTCGGAGGCGGACAGGGCACGCGGCGCACCACACTTCTTGACTTGATCCTCGGGCAATAACGCCCACATGAGGGCAGCTGATCATCGTCGGCCTGACGCAAGGCCGGCGCTTTAGCATGGCCGGTCGACAAGGACTGAGAGGTGCCGCGAAGCACGTGAAGCTGTGGCGCCAATCTGTTCTTTTTTACCGGTTTTCGGCGGAATTCCAGCCTTGCAGTCGGAAAAACCGCTTCTTATATACGCGACATAACCGCAGCGGCGCTGCAGTGTATCCCAGACCATCCACGTCGAGGGGCTGTCAGGAATGCCTGATTGGGGTTCCGATGGCCTGCTTCAAGGAGAATATGACATGGCAAAAGTAATCGGTATCGACCTTGGAACGACCAATTCCTGCGTCGCCGTCATGGACGGCAAGGATGCGAAGGTCATCGAGAATTCGGAAGGCGCACGCACCACGCCGTCCATGGTGGCATTTTCGGACGACGGCGAACGCCTCGTCGGTCAGCCGGCCAAGCGCCAGGCCGTCACCAACCCGACCAACACGCTCTTCGCCGTCAAGCGCCTGATCGGCCGCCGCTACGAAGATCCGACCGTTGAGAAGGACAAGGGCCTCGTTCCCTTCCCGATCATCAAGGGCGACAATGGTGACGCCTGGGTCGAAGCCCAGAACAAGGGCTATTCGCCTTCGCAGATCTCGGCCATGATTCTTCAGAAGATGAAGGAAACGGCTGAAGCCTATCTCGGCGAAAAGGTCGAAAAGGCCGTCATCACCGTTCCCGCCTACTTCAACGACGCGCAGCGCCAGGCAACCAAGGATGCCGGCCGCATCGCCGGTCTTGAAGTTCTGCGCATCATCAACGAGCCGACGGCTGCTGCCCTCGCTTACGGCCTCGACAAGAAGGACGGCAAGACGATCGCCGTTTACGACCTTGGCGGTGGTACCTTCGATATCTCGGTTCTGGAGATCGGCGACGGCGTCTTCGAAGTGAAGTCGACCAACGGCGACACCTTCCTTGGCGGTGAAGACTTCGACATGCGTCTCGTCGAATATCTCGCAGCCGAGTTCAAGAAGGACCAGGGCATCGACCTGAAGGGCGACAAGCTGGCCCTGCAGCGCCTGAAGGAAGCCGCCGAAAAGGCCAAGATCGAGCTGTCTTCTTCGCAGCAGACCGAAATCAACCTGCCGTTCATCACGGCGGACGCTTCCGGTCCGAAGCACCTGACGATGAAGCTGACTCGCGCGAAGTTCGAAAGCCTGGTCGACGATCTCGTCCAGCGCACGATCGCACCGTGCAAGGCAGCCCTCAAGGATGCCGGCGTTTCCGCAGCCGATATCGACGAAGTGGTTCTGGTCGGCGGCATGAGCCGCATGCCGAAGGTCCAGGAAGTCGTGAAGCAGCTGTTCGGCAAGGAGCCGCACAAGGGTGTGAACCCGGATGAAGTCGTTGCCCTCGGTGCAGCGATCCAGGCCGGTGTTCTGCAGGGGGACGTCAAGGACGTTCTGCTGCTCGACGTGACCCCGCTGTCGCTCGGCATCGAGACCCTCGGTGGCGTCTTCACCCGTCTGATCGACCGCAACACGACGATCCCGACGAAGAAGAGCCAGACCTTCTCGACCGCTGAAGACAACCAGCAGGCCGTGACCATCCGCGTCAGCCAGGGCGAGCGCGAAATGGCTGCAGACAACAAGCTGCTCGGTCAGTTCGACCTCGTTGGCCTGCCGCCGGCACCGCGTGGCGTTCCGCAGATCGAAGTCACCTTCGACATCGACGCGAACGGCATCGTTCAGGTTTCGGCCAAGGACAAGGGCACGGGCAAGGAACAGCAGATCCGCATCCAGGCCTCCGGTGGTCTCTCCGACGCCGACATCGAGAAGATGGTGAAGGACGCCGAAGCCAATGCCGAGGCCGACAAGAAGCGTCGTGCCGTGGTCGAAGCCAAGAACCAGGCCGAAAGCCTCGTTCACTCCACCGAGAAGTCGGTCAAGGAATATGGCGACAAGGTTTCGGAAACCGACCGCAAGGCGATCGAGGATGCAATCGCTGCCCTGAAGGGTTCGATCGAAGCCTCCGAGCCTGATGCCGACGACATCCAGGCCAAGACCCAGACGCTCATGGAAGTTTCCATGAAGCTGGGCCAGGCCATCTATGAAGCCCAGCAGGCCGAAGGCGGTGCAGGCGACACGGATGGTGGCAAGGACGACAACGTCGTCGACGCCGACTATGAAGAAGTGAAGGACGAAGACGCGAAGAAGTCGGCCTGATGCAGGGCCACTTCGGACGCCGTTCCAAGATCTGGCTGGCCTTCGGGCCAGCCGCACTTTCGTTGATCCTGACGACCGGTGCCATGGCACAGGACAGGGGGCAGGTCAGCGCAGTTCACCGTCAGGTGAGCGCCGCCGAGGCCAGAGTGGCCAAGGCGATTTCCGCGAAGGACAGCAATTCCCTTTCCCGCATTGGCAATGAGCTCGGCAGGATCATCGAAGCAGCGCTTCAGCGGCGCGAGAACGGTGGCGAAGTCTCTTCCTGTGACATGGCTGCGCATTCCCTGGCTTTTGCTGCCGTGACCTCTGCCGACGGCCTCATCAGCAAAGGCGAAGCGCGCAAGCTTCTGATGCAGGATGCAATCTCCGCCGCGTCCGATTTCCAGAAAGACATGCAGGCTTGCGACAAGCAGGCCGGCAAGGCGACGGGCAGCCACACGAGCGTTGGGAAAGCTTTGAGAGCTTTGTAAGACCATGGCAAAAGCAGATTTCTACGAGACCCTCGGGGTTGGCCGGACGGCGGACGAGAAGGAGCTGAAGAGCGCCTTCCGCAAGCTGGCCATGAAATATCACCCGGACAAGAATCCGGATGACAGCGAAGCCGAGAAGAAGTTCAAGGAGATCAACGAGGCCTATGAGACCTTGAAGGATCCCCAGAAGCGCGCGGCCTATGACCGCTTCGGCCATGCCGCCTTCGAACAGGGCGGCATGGGCGGCGGCGGTTTCGGTGGCGGCGGCGGTTTTGCCGGCGGCGGCTTCTCCGACATCTTCGAGGACATTTTCGGCGAGATGATGGGCGGCGGCCGTGGCGGTCGTGCCCGCTCGACGGGCGGCCGCGAGCGCGGGGCAGACCTGCGCTACAACATGGAAATCAGCCTCGAAGAGGCCTTCACCGGCAAGACGGCGCAGATCCGGGTTCCGACCTCGATCACCTGCGATGTCTGCACCGGTTCGGGCGCCAAGCCCGGCACCCAGCCGAAGACCTGCACGACCTGTCAGGGCTCGGGCCGCGTGCGCGCCGCCCAGGGCTTCTTCTCGATCGAGCGGACCTGCCCCACCTGTCACGGTCGCGGCCAGACGATTTCCGATCCCTGCACCAAGTGCCACGGCCAGGGCCGCGTCACGGAAGAACGCTCGCTGTCCGTAAGCATCCCGACCGGGATCGAGGACGGCACGCGCATTCGCCTGCAGGGCGAAGGCGAGGCAGGACTGCGCGGCGGGCCGGCTGGAGACCTCTATATCTTCTTGTCAGTGAAGCCGCACGAGTTCTTCCAGCGTGACGGCGCGGATCTCTATTGCTCCGTGCCGATCTCCATGACGACGGCGGCACTCGGCGGGACCTTCGATGTGGTGACGCTCGATGGCACGAAGTCGCGGGTGACGGTTCCGGAAGGCACGCAGGCCGGCAAGCAGTTCCGCCTGAAGGGCAAGGGCATGCCGGTGCTGCGCTCGACGCAGGTCGGCGACCTCTACATCCAGATTCAGATCGAGACGCCGCAGAAGCTGACGAAGCGTCAGCGCGAACTCCTCCAGGAGTTCGAACAGCTGTCGTCGAAGGAGAACAATCCGGAATCGACGGGCTTCTTTGCCCGGATGAAGGATTTCTTCGACACGCTCAGCGACTGACGGGCGGCGAAGCCGGGGTGATTATGCAAGGGGCGGTCCTGAAGGGCCGCCCCTTTTGCATGGGCTCAAGCGAGCAGTCTGGGCTGGCGCAGGATGAACCACGCGAAGTGTTTCTGGATCGCCGGCGCGATGCCGTAAACGATCGAGATCACCATGATGGGCGCAAGCAGTGCCGTGCGGGCCCAGATCGGCCAGCCCTCTGTCAGCGGCATCAGGACATAGAGAATGCCGGTGACGAAGGGATAGATTACGAGCAGCATGATCATGGCGAGGCGGTGCTTCGACGGGATGGGTCGGGTTGTCGAGAGATCGGACATGGGAGGCTCCATAAGAACGGTACGTTTCGTTTATATTGAAACGGGCCGTTTCGTTCAATAGTTTTTTCTGCTAGAACTCGAGCGAAGGAGCATCGACTGTGACGAACACTGCACGCGATATCACAAAGCGCACATCGATCGGCGCGCAACGCAATCCCGCCAGCGAGGATGCCATCCTGACGGCCGCAGCCGAGATCCTCACCGAAGGGGGACTTTCCGCCTTCTCGATCGAGGCGGTCGCGCGGCGGGCAAAGGCCGGCAAGCCGACGATCTATCGCTGGTGGCCCTCCAAGGCAGCACTTCTCCTTGACGTCTATCATCGCCAGAAGGGCGAGACCTTCTATCCCGATACGGGCGCCACGCGCGGGGATCTGATCGCTTTTCTCGAGGCGCTGCTCGGCTTCTGGAAAACGAGCGGGGGCGAAGTCTTTCGCTCGATCGTCGCCGAGGCGCAGAGCGATCCGGCAGCGCTCGAAGCGCTGCGCGACTATGCCGTGACGCGCTGTCGGGCGAGCGGCGTGATCCTTGAGCGGGGTGTGGCGCGCGGCGAGATCCGGGGCACGCTCGACATTCCGCTGATCATGGAGTTGTTCTCAAGCTTCTGCTGGCAGCGGCTGCTGACCGGCCGGCTCGACCCATCCCGCGACCAGATCACGCATCTGGTCGATGCAGTGCTGACCGGATTTGCAACGGAGCGTGGCGGCGCTCAATAATGCGGTGGGCGGGTGACGGCCGGGGCTTCCAGCGCCTGCTCTTCCAGCGACAGGAAGCGTTCGGTCAGGCGATCGAGCTTCGCGCGGGTCTGCTCGACCACCTTCCATTGCTCGGCCAGCTGGTCCGACAGCTCTTCGATGACGCGCGTCTGATGGGCGACGGTCTCTTCCAGACGCGTGATGCGCTCTTCCTGCGTGTCCATGGGTCTTCTCCATCGTCTCTCAAGCGGCCTAGATGCCGCAAGACGAAGGCGCGGTCAAACATGGACTTGAGGCCAAGTCATCGCTGCTTCTTCTTGCGGTAGGGCATGGTCATGACGGCGGAGGCGGTCACGGCCGCGGCGAAGGTCAAGGCCAGGGGAACGGCCATCATGACTGTCGGGAGAACCGGGTGGCTCGAGCGGGAGAGCGAGGTGCCGACGCCGCCGAGATCGAACCAGACAATGCCGAAGGCAACCGCAAAGCCGAGGGCGGCACCGAGCGTTGCGTTCAGCGCGAGAAAGCCCAGCATGTCCCAATGGTCACGGCGGGCTTCTTCGGGGGTTAGATCATCGGAATGCAAGGGCATGGCCTGGCTCCAGATCGGCGGCGATGTCATCAAACTAGCGCGGCTTGGAAACAGTTCCATGCCGCCAAGCGCCGCAGGCTCAGAGATATAGCCGAAAGCACGCTTGTGCCTTGCCTTCACCAACCAATCGGCCTAGCTCAAGGCGACAACGATTCCGGCTCATGACCCAGAAGACACAGATCCACCGACTGAAACTGACGGACTTCCGCAACTATGCGCAGGCAGGCCTTGCGCTGGACGGGCGGCATGTTGTGCTGGTCGGCGACAACGGGGCGGGCAAAACCAATTTCATGGAGGCGATCTCCTTCCTGTCGCCGGGACGGGGGCTGCGCCGGGCCGTTCTTTCGGACATTCCGCGGCTCGGCGCCTCGGGAAGCTTCACGATTTTTGCGGCGATCGACGGCATGGTGGGCGAGGCCGATATCGGCACCGGTACGGAAACGACGGAAGAGGACAATCTCGTCCGCCGACTGCGGATCAATGGCGCGCCGGCCAAGTCGGTGGACGAACTGACGGATCACTTGCGCATTCTGTGGCTGACCCCGGCGATGGACGGGTTGTTTACAGGCCCTTCGGCCGATCGACGCCGCTTCCTCGACCGGCTGGTCCTGTCGCTCGATCCGGCACATGGCCGGCGGGCCAGCGACTTCGAGCGGGCCATGCGCAGCCGCAACAAGCTTCTCTCGGAAGGCCGCTTCGATCCGACCTGGCTTTCCGGGATCGAGCAGCAGATGGCAGCGCTCGGCGTGGCCATGGCGGCGGCACGGCGGGAAATGCTCGGGTTGCTTTCCGGATTGATCGAGGCGGATCGGGACACCTCGGCATTCCCCTCCGCCTCGCTTGCGCTCACGGGTTTCCTCGACGAGCTCGCCGATCTGCCGGCCTTCGAATTCGAAGAGCGCTATATCGACATCCTCGCACAATCGCGCCATCGGGACGCGGCGGCTGGACGGACGCTGGATGGACCGCACCGGGCAGATCTGATCGTGCGGCATATCGAGAAGGACATGGATGCCGAACGCTGCTCGACAGGCGAGCAGAAGGCGCTCCTGATCGGTCTCGTGCTCGCACATGCACGGCTGGTCGCGACCATGACCGGTTACGCGCCGATCCTGCTGCTGGACGAAATCGCGGCACATCTCGACGAAGGGCGGCGGGCGGCGCTTTTTGCGCGCATCGATGCGCTGGGCGGGCAGGCCTTCATGACAGGGACCGACAAGGCGATGTTTTCGGCGCTGGGTGATCGGGCGCAGTTCGTGACGGTCAGGGACGGGCAGATCGATGGCTGACCGCGCTTTCTTTCCAAACCGCCTGGTGGCAAGGTAGGCGCCATGGATCCGCTGTCCCCAGACGAACTCTCCCGTTATCACCGCCACATCCTGTTGCCCGAAGTGGGTGGTCATGGGCAGCAATTGCTGAAGGCCGCACGCGTGCTGGTTATCGGGGCCGGCGGGCTTGGGTCGCCTGTGTTGCAGTATTTGGCGGCTGCTGGCGTCGGCACGCTCGGGATCGTCGATGACGACGGGGTGTCGCTTTCCAATCTGCAGCGGCAGGTCATTCACGATACCGGAACGCTTGGCGAGAAGAAGACCAAGAGTGCGGTAAAGGCCATCGCGCGGCTCAACCCGCATTGCCGTGTCGTAAGGTACGAGGATCGGTTCGATCCCGGTTTCGCGCGGGATCATCTGCCGCGCTACACATTGCTGATCGACGGCTCCGACAATTTTTCCACGCGCTATGCGGCGGCGGATGCGGCGGAGCTTGCGCGCGTGCCGTTGGTGACCGGCGCTGTCGGGCGCTTCGACGGGACGGTGACGGTATTAAAGCCGTATGAAAGCGGCCCCGATGGACAGCCTTACCCCCGCTATACCGATCTCTTTCCCGAGCCGCCGCCGGAGGGCCTGATACCGGCCTGTGCGGAAGCGGGCGTGATCGGCGCGCTGACCGGTGTGATCGGCACGCTGATGGCAATGGAGGCGATCAAGGTAATCACGGGGATCGGCGAGCCGCTGGTCGGGCGGTTGCTGATGTATGATGGACTGGCAGCGCGCTTCGATACGGTGCGCTACAAAAGACGGGCATGACGATGGATGTGACGATCAGCCGGATCGACGAAAGCTTTTCGCGCTATGAGGAACTCCTGGCGCTCATCATGGGATCGTTTGCCTATATGGATGGCGTGATCGACCCGCCTTCGTCGGCGCATCGATTGACGCTTGCCTCGCTCAAGGACAAGGCCAGGGACGAGATCGGTCTGATGGCAGAGGTCGAAGGGCGGCTCGTCGGCTGTGCCTTTCTGCGGCCTGAGCCTGACTTCCTCTATGTCGGCAAGCTGGCGGTGGCGCCCGAAACGCAGGGGTCGGGGATCGGCGGCCGGTTTCTGGCTGAAGCGGAAGCCATTGCTCACGAGCTCGGCAAGCCTGCGCTGCGGCTGGAGACGCGGATCGAGCTCACGGGCAATCACCGGCGCTTCGGTGCCTGGGGCTTTGTCCGCACGGCGGAGAAGAGCCATGCCGGCTACGAGCGCCCGACCTACATCGAGATGCAGAAGCGGCTGAGCTGAAGCTCAGCTTCGGCTCGGCAGAACGCGGTTCGGCGGACGGTGACCGTCGAAATAGGTCCTGATATTGATGATCACCTTGTCGCCCATATCGATACGGCCTTCGATCGTCGCCGAGCCCGTATGCGGCAACAGCACGACCTTGCCTTCATTGGCGAGCTTCACCAGCTTCGGATTGACCGCAGGCTCGTTCTCGAACACATCGAGGCCCGCACCGGCGATCTTGCCGGCGCGCAGCGCCTGCACCAGCGCATCCTCATCGATGATGTCGCCGCGGGCGGTGTTCACCACGTAGCTGGTCGGCTGCAGCAGGGCGAGACGCCGTGCCGAAAGCAGGTGGAAGGTTGCCGGCGTCGACGGGCAGTTGACCGAGACGATATCGACGCGGGCGAGCATCTGGTCGAGGCTGTCCCAATAGGTTGCCTCGAGCTCTTCTTCGGTGGCCGGATTGGCGCGCTTGCGGTTGTGGTAATGGATCGAGAGACCGAAGGCCTTTGCACGGCGGGCAACGGCCGTGCCGATGCGGCCCATGCCGATGATGCCGATGCGCTTGCCCCAGATGCGGCGCCCGAGCATCCAGGTGGGCGACCAGCCTTCCCATTCGCCCGGCTTGTCCATCAGCACGCGCGCGCCCTGGACGAGGCGGCGGGGGACGGCGAGGATCAGCGCCATGGTCATGTCGGCCGTGTCTTCGGTCAGGACATTCGGCGTGTTGGTGACGGTGATGCCCTTTTTCGCAGCCGCATCGATGTCGATGTGATCGGTGCCGTTGGAGAAGCTTGCGATCAGCTTCAGCTGCGGTCCGGCCTCCGCGATGAGAGCCGCATCGATTCGGTCGGTGACCGTGGGTACGAGCACATCCGCCGTCTTGACGGCTGCGATCAATTCTTCGCGCGTGCGCGGCTTGTCGTCGACATTGAGCTCGGCATCGAACAGCTCGCGCATGCGCGTTTCCACGGCATCGGGCAGTTTCCGCGTGATATAGACCGTTGGTCTTTTCCTGTTCGTCATGGGCCGGATCGATGCCTTCTTCAGAACTCGTTAACCAAGTCGCGGGATACTTCGCTCCTTAGGAAGGCAATTTCTACCAAACCCGTCGGCGAAGACAAACAAAACTCGTCGGGTCGCGGCGGATTTGTCCCGGACATGCGCGAAGCGGTCCGGGGCGGTCAGAAAGCACTTCATTTCCATAGCTTAGCCCGGAATGACCATGTTTCATAACCTGTGCCGCGTCAGCCTAGCCTTCAGCGTCCTCGCGCTGTCTCTCGTGGCCGGCCCGATCGCCGGTCATGCACAATCCACGACCAAGGGCTCGAGCGGTCTGCCGCTTCCGCGCTTCGTCAGCCTCAAGGCCGAGAAGGTCAATCTGCGGATCGGCCCCAGCACCGACTACGCTGTTTCCTGGCGCTACATGAAGTCTGGTCTGCCGGTGGAAATCATCCGCGAATACGAGAACTGGCGACAGATTCGTGATGCCGACGGCACCGAGGGCTGGGTCAACCAGACCCTGCTGACCGGCGAGCGCACCGCCGTTGCCGCGCCCTGGATGCGCGGCAAGGGTGAGAATGTCTATGTGATGATGCGCCGGGATTCGAACTCCTCGGCAGCTGTCATCGCCAAGCTCGAACCCGGCGTCCTGCTGAAGCTCAGCGAATGCAACGGCAACTGGTGCCAGGCCGAAGCCGGCGGGGTCAGTGGCTGGGTGTCGCAGGCCGAGATCTGGGGTGCCTATCCCGGCGAGGCCTTCAAATAAGGCCTGTCGCCGCAGCTCCGTTCTTCAGGGACATCATCGGGCGTGGCCCAATCTGCTGGATGACGACACCTGCGGCATAGCAGCCAAGATGGCCGCAATCCTTGAGGCTTCGACCGTTGGTGTAGCCGAAGAGGAAGCCTGCGGCGAAGAGATCGCCGGCGCCGGTCGTATCGACCACTGTCTGCACCTTGGTCGCGGGCACGCGAATGCGGGCGCCATCCTTGACGATCACGGCACCCTGGTCACCCATGGTGACGGCCGCGAGCTTGCAATCCTTCGAAATGAGATCGAGCGCCTGGGCGAAATCATCCGTCTCGTAGAGCGAGAGGGCCTCCTGCTCGTTGGCGAAGACGATGTCGACCGTGCCGGAGCGCATGAGGTCGAGAAACTCCGACCGGTAGCGGCCGACGCAGAAGCTGTCGGACAGCGTCATCGACATTTCTTGGCCTGCGTCATGGGCGATGCGGGCGCAATCGAGGATCGCCTGCTTGGCGCGCGGCGGATCCCAGAGATAACCTTCGAAATAGGTGACCTTGGATTTCGCCACCACCTCCGGCTCGACATCCTCGGGGCCGAATTCGACGCAGGCGCCGAGATAGGTGTTCATCGAGCGCTCGCCGTCTTCGGTGACGAAGATCATGCTGCGGGCCGTCGGCGGCTGGCTGCCCAGCGGGCGGGTCTGGAAATGCACGCCTTGGGCACGGATATCGTGGATGAAGATCTCGCCCAGCTGGTCCTCGGCCACCTTGCCGAAATAGGCGGCCTTGCCGCCGAAATTGGCGATGCCGGCTGCCGTGTTGCCGGCGCTGCCGCCGGAAGCTTCCACGGCGGGGCCCATGAGACCGTAGAGCCGCTCGGCGCGCTCGGCGTCGATCAGGTTCATTGCGCTTTTGGTGATGGCGTTGTCGATCAGAAACTGGTCGTCGCAGCGGGAAATAATGTCGACGATGGCATTGCCGATCGTCAGGACATCGAACTGGCTCATAAGGTCCGGGGCTCCATTTGCGTGCCCCACGGTCATAGTGATTTTTGCAGCGATGGGAAGGGGCAAGCCGATCAACGTCATCTTGCCGTTACATCGAAAGCTTATAAATCATTATCAAGACGTCCATCTCCCCTGGGCGTCCAAGTGGACCATAACCGGTCCGTTACGGGAAAGCCGACCACGGATGTACTGGCGGCCTATCTCGACCGGCATGAGGCCGGCGTGAAAGCAGGCAGTGGCCTGCTTTTGTCGTTTCTGGCGGATTGGCGGTGAGCGGCGGGCGGCCTAAGAAGGCTTTTGTCCTTGCCCTCCCCTTGAGTCGTTTCATGACTGCTGTTGCCCAAGACGTCCTTCCTATTTTCATTCTTATACTATTCGGTTGGGCGCTGGTCCGCCTCAAGATCCTCGCGACGGAGATCGGCGACGGGCTTGGAGACTTCGTCTTCAAGGTGGCGGTGCCACTGCTGCTCTTGCGCACGATCGCCAATGCCGATTTCCATGGCGCATCGCCCTTCCGACTCTGGATCGCCTATTTCGCCGGCGTTCTCGTCACCTGGACGATCGGCCATCTGGTTGCGACGCGCCTCTTCGGTCGAGACGAGAAGCTCGGCGTTCTCGCCGGTGTCTCCTCCGCCTTTGCCAACAATGTCTTCATCGGTCTTCCACTCGTCGAGCGCACGGTCGGTCCGGATGGGATTGTCGCGATGTCGATCCTGCTTGCCGTGCATCTGCCGTTGATGATGATCGCGGGGGTTCTCGCGATGGAACGGGCGGAGCAGAAAAGCGGTGGCCGGCAGGCCGCCGGCATCCTTGCCGTTTCGAAACAGGTGGGCGGCAACCTCATCCGCAACCCGCTGATCATTGGCCTTGCCGGCGGCATCCTCCTGCAGGTCGTGGGCACACCTGTCCCCGCGCTGATCGACGGCATCGTCGCACAGGTCGCCGGCATGGCGGCGCCGGCAGCGCTGATTTCGCTCGGCATGACGCTGAACAAATATGGCCTGGCAGGCAATGTCCGGATCGCTGCCAGCATTTCGCTCCTGAAGCTTGCCCTGATGCCTGCGGTGGTGTGGCTCGCTTCGACGCTACTTGGCCTTTCACCGCAATGGACTGCGGCACTGGTGCTCACCTCGTCGGTTCCGACAGGCATCAATGCCTGGCTGATTGCCAGCCGCTTCGGCGTCGGTCAGGGGCTGGCAGCCTCTGTCATCACGCTATCGACAGCGGCTGGGGTGGTGACCGTATCGCTCTGGGCCTTGCTTCTGCTCTGAAACGCAAACGCCCGGCCGCAAGGGCCGGGCGCAGAGTGCGAAGAAATCGAAACGACCGAATTACGGCGTCGTCGTCTGTGCCGGAGCAGGCTCGGCCGGAGCCGGTTCTGCGGGGGCCGCGGGCGCTGCGTCCGCCGGTGCTTCCGGAGCGGCCTCTGCCGGAGCAGCCGGAGCAGCTTCGGCCGGAGCCTCCGCCGGGGCCGCATCTGCCGGGGCGGCAGCGGCATCAGCCGGCGCTGCGTCTGCAGGGGCTGCTGCGGCGTCTGCCGGTGCAGCCTCCGGGGTCGGGAGCGGAACCGGGCTGTCTGCCATCGTGTGCAGATACATGATCAGGTTGGCGCGCTCGTCATCCTTCTTGATGCCGGCAAAGCCCATGGCGGTGCCCGGGATGTGCTGCTTCGGCGCCAGCAGGAATTCATTGAGGTGTTCCCAGGTCCAAAGGACGGAGCCGCCCTGGGAGAATTCGGTCATGGCAGCGGAGTAGCTGAAGCCTTCATGCGAAGCGATCGGGCGGTCGACAAGGCCATAGAGGTTCGGGCCAACCTTGTTGGCGCCACCCTTGTCGACGGTGTGACAGCTCGCGCACTTCTTGAACACGGCTTCACCTGCGCCCGCATCAGCGCTGGCGAGAAGCACGGCGATCGGCGTTGCGGCGACCTCGGGTGCAGCCTCTGCCGGACCCGCTTCTTCGGCAACAATGGCGAAGCCTTCCTGCTCGGGTGCTTCCGAGTGGAAAATGCCTTCCGAAGCGATCGACACAGACATCAGGACGAAGACGGTGCCGAGAAAGGCACCCACGCCCATGTTGGTATAAGAGTTCATCTGCAAAGCTCCCCGTGCAGCCGGCCGATGAGCAACCGGACGATCTTGAAATCGCGCGGAACCTATGTCTTTTGCATAACACTTGCAACACGATTATGGTCCCGCAACTGGGACTTTTTGACACTTCTGTTCGGTGATTTGAAGGGGTTATGGACATGAATGAAGGCGGAACTGCCAAAACCCTGGTCCTGATCCCGGCCCGCATGGCATCCACTCGACTTCCGGGCAAGCCACTTGCCGATATCGCCGGTCTGCCGATGATCGTGCAGGTCGCGAAACGGGCTCAGGAAGCCGAGGTCGGGCGAATCATCGTGGCCACCGACGACAGCGAAGTGTTCGACGCCGTGGAAGCCGCGGGCTTCGAGGTGGTCATGACACGGGCGGACCACCAGTCGGGTTCCGACCGTATCTTCGAAGCGCTGAGCAAGGTCGACCCAGATGGTCAGGCTGAAATCGTCATCAATGTGCAGGGCGACCTGCCGACCATCGATCCGCAAACGATCCGTGCCGCACTGAGGCCGCTTCAAGACCCAGCCGTCGACATCGCGACGCTGACGGTGGAGATCGAGGACGAGCAGGAAAAGACCAATCCGAATGTCGTGAAGGTCGTGGGATCGCCGATTTCCGGCGACAGGCTCCGGGCGCTCTACTTTACCCGCGCCACCGCTCCTTACGGTGCCGGGCCGCTTTATCACCATATCGGGCTTTACGCCTATCGCCGCGCAGCGCTCGAACGCTTCGTCTCGCTCTCGCCGTCGACGCTCGAAAGACGCGAGTCGCTGGAGCAGCTTCGCGCGCTCGAGGCCGGCATGCGCATCGATGCCGAGGTGGTGAAGACCGTGCCGCTCGGCGTCGACACACCCGACGATCTCGAAAAGGCGCGCCGCATCCTTTCCGCATCCTCCAACGCAGGACACTGATCCCTTGGCACCGACGAACAAGATTTCCTTCCAGGGCGACTACGGCGCCAATTCTGACATGGCCTGCCGCGACATGTTCCCCAACATGGAGCCACTGCCCTGCCCGACCTTCGAGGATGCCTTCGTGGCGCTGGAGACGGGCGAGGTGGATCTCGCGATGATCCCGATCGAGAACACGCTGGCCGGTCGCGTTGCCGACATCCACTATCTGCTGCCGCTGTCGCGTCTGCACATCGTCGGCGAATATTTCATGCCGATCCGCTTCCAGCTGATGGTGCTGCCGGGCGTGAAGCTCGACGAGATCCGCACCGTGCACAGCCACATCCATGCGCTTGGTCAGTGCCGCAAGATCATCCGCAGCCATGGCTGGAAGGCGGTCGTCGCCGGCGACACCGCCGGCGCTGCCAAGCTCGTCTCGGAGAAGGGCGACCGGACGATGGCCGCCCTTGCGCCGCGGCTTGCAGCGTCGCTCTACGGGCTCGATATCCTGGCCGAGAATGTCGAGGATTCCGAGAACAACGTGACGCGCTTCGTCGTGCTCTCGCGTGACGAGGACGAGCCGAAACGGGTGAGTGACGACGAGCGTTTCATCACCACGTTCGTGTTCAATGTCCGCAACATCCCGGCAGCGCTCTACAAGGCGATGGGCGGATTTGCCACCAATGGCGTCAACATGACCAAGCTCGAGAGCTACCAGATCGGCGGCAAGTTCATCGCGACCCAGTTCTATGCCGATATCGAGGGACATCCGGAGGACGCGCCGGTGAAGCGGGCACTGGAAGAACTGCGCTTCTTCTCGGAAAAGGTCCGCATCCTCGGCGTCTACAAGGCGCATGAAATGCGCGGCAAGCTCTGAACTGCATAGGTGGGAGACGGCTCAGTGCCGCCATTCGAACCAGTCCTCGATCAGCCTGCGGGCGATGGTGCCCTGGATCGGTAGCGACCGCCCGTCGTATGAGCCTTCCGACAACATGGCGCCGATTTCCTCGCGGGTGAACCAGCGGCAATCCTCCAGTTCCGTCGTGTCGAAAGTGATATCGACGGTGGTCGCCTCGCCATAGCAGCCGATCATCAGCTGATGCGGCATCGGCCAGGGTTGCGAGGCGTGATAGCGGACGCGGCCGACGGTGATGCCCGATTCCTCGCGTGTTTCGCGGCGGACGGCGTTTTCGATCGTCTCCCCCGGCTCGACGAAGCCGGCGAGCGAGGAATACATGCCGGCCGGAAAGCGCGGGCTTCTGCCCATAAGGCAGCGATCCTGCTTCTCATCGACGACCAGCATGATCGCGACCGGATCGGTGCGCGGAAAAATCTCGTGGCTGCAGGCGGTGCATCTGCGCTTGTAGCCGCCGATCAGGGTTTCCATCGTGCCGCCACAACGGCCGCAGAACTTGTTGTCGGCATTCCAGCGCAGGAGGCTGAGCGCCTGGGCGACTTCGCCCAGCAATTCGTCCCCGACGAGGGCGTCGCGAAACAGCGCGCGGGGATCGGCCGGCTTGTAATGAGCGGCAAGTGCTTCCGGTGCCACATTGACAGGCACGGCGAGACGCGGCTCGCCCGAGGCCTGATGGCCGAGCAGGATGGCGTCGTCGAATTTCGGCTGAAGATCGACCAGTTCGTAAGGGGCGAAGAGCGGGTCCAGAACCTGGCCGTCGTGTTTGAGGACGAGCTGGGTGCCGGAGAAGGCAAGGATATGGGTGCCCTCGACCTTCAGCGCCGTTTCGAGCGTGGTCTCGTCGCGATGCTCGCTGTCACGGTCGAGCTTGTTGCCGGAGAAGGCCGTGAGTTCGCTGGGTTCGAGATGGGGAGCACGATTGAGGAAAATGGAATTCTTCATTGGAATGCTTCAAGGATCCTGTTCTTCATCGCCTGAAAGGTCTCTTCCTGATAGGGAATCGGCTTCTCGAAGCCCCAGATCGGGCCGGGCCAGTTCGGGTCGTTCTCGAAGCGTGCCACGACATGGACGTGGAGCTGACGCACGATGTTGCCAATCGCGGCGATATTGATCTTCTCCGCGCCCGTCGCCTTCTTGAGTGCCGCCCCCACCGTCACCTGCTCGAAAGTCAGGACGGCCTGATCGAGCGGAGTCAGATCGAAGATCTCCGAGACATCAGGCCGCTGCGGCACGAGGATCAGCCAGGGCCAGCGGCTATCCCTTGCCAATCTGAGGTCACAGAGGCCGAGTTTGAGGATCGACTCGCTGTCTCGGCCAAGACGCTCATCCAGGATGAAGGGCTGCACGGTGTTTCTCTCCGAAATGCTTTGACCAAAGGCTAGCAGTTTTTTTGGCGCTTGGCTTGCATTTGGCGACGTTATTGCCGATATGTCTCCTCGGGAGGTTGGTGGTGGACGAGCCACTCGCCAACCGGGTCAGGTCCGGAAGGAAGCAGCCCTAACGAGCGCGGCACGGGTCATCGTGCCAGCCTCCCACCTCATCTTCATTTCCGGCCTTTGTTTCCAACACGGGCCGTGCCATGCCCGGCTGCGGGCGACGGGGAAGCTGGCAACGCGATGAGCGATTTCGAGCCGACTGCAGAGGCCAAGCCCGCCCCCGGCGGCTACCGCGTTCTTGCCCGCAAATATCGCCCCAAGGATTTCACGGACCTGATGGTCGGCCAGGAGCCGATGGTGCGGACGCTGACCAATGCGTTCGAAACCGGCCGCATTGCGCAGGCCTATATGCTGACCGGCGTGCGCGGGGTGGGCAAGACCACCACGGCCCGCATTCTGGCGCGTGCGCTGAACTACAAGACACCAGAGATCGACAAGCCGACGATCGACCTTCGCATCCCCGGCGAACACTGCCAGGCGATCATGGAAGGCCGGCATGTCGACGTGATCGAGATGGACGCCGCCTCGCATACGGGTATCGATGACATCCGCGAGATCATCGAGCAGGTCCGCTATCGCCCGGTGTCGGCGCGCTACAAGGTCTATATCATCGACGAAGTGCACATGCTCTCCACGGCAGCCTTCAACGGCTTGCTGAAGACGCTCGAAGAGCCGCCGGAGCATGTGAAGTTCATCTTCGCAACCACCGAAATCCGCAAGGTTCCGATCACCGTGCTTTCTCGCTGCCAGCGCTTCGACCTGCGCCGGATCAGCGCCGGCGATCTCGTCGGGCTGTTCTCGACGATCGCATCGAAAGAAGGCATCGAGGCGGAGGAAGAGGCGCTGGCGATGATCGCGCGTGCGGCCGAAGGCTCGGCGCGTGACGGCCTCTCGCTGCTCGACCAGGCCATCGCCCATGGTGGCGGCATGGTGCATGCCGATGCCGTGCGCGCCATGCTGGGTCTTGCCGACCGCGCCCGTATCGTCGACCTCTTCGAACACATCGTGCGTGGTGACGTGACGGCAGCGCTTTCCGAATTCGGCAGTCAGTACGAGGCGGGTGCCAACCCGACGGTGGTGCTGACCGATCTTGCCGACTTCACCCATCTGGTGACGCGGCTCAAATACATCCCTTCCGCAGCCCAGGATCCCTCGCTGTCCGAGGTCGAGCGCGTGCGCGGTGCAGAACTCGCCGACAGCGTGGCCGTGACCACCTTGTCGCGCATGTGGCAGATGCTGCTCAAGGGCATTCCGGAAGCCGAGGCCTCGTCGCGACCGGCAGGGGCTGCCGAAATGGTGCTGATCCGGCTGGCGCATGCCGCGCATCTCCCCTCACCCGAAGATGCCGCGCGACGCCTGCTCGAGCTCTCCAATGGCGATGGCGGAGCAGAGCGTGGGCCATCCTCACCCCGTCCGAACGGCGGCGGTGGCGGTGCCTCGATGGCGATGCGGGTGCAGGCCGTGGGACAGCCCGCGCAAGACAGCGGCGCGCGTCCGGCGATGAGCCAGCCGGTTGCCCATCTGCAGAGCGTGCCGGCGGGCGATGCGCTGCCTCAAGCCCTGGAGCGGCGAGAGCCCAAGGTCGAGGAAGCACCGATCCCCGGCGTTCGGGTCGAGACGCTTGATGATATCGCTGATCTCTGCACCAAGAACCGCGCACCCGTACTCAGGGCGCAGCTGCGCCAGTTCGTGCATCTGGTGAAGATCGAACCGGGCCGACTGGAAATCCGGCTGGAATCGCAATGCCCGCCGACGATTGTCAACGAGCTGAAGATGAAGCTCAGCGAATGGACGGGCATCAACTGGTGGGTGACGCTGTCCAACGAGGCCGGTGCGCCGACGCTGGTCGAAGTCGAGAAGTCGACGCGCGAGGCGCGTCTCGTCGATGCACGGCAGGATCCGGATGTGGCCGCAATCCTCGCCCGCTTCCCCGGCGCCAAGGTGACCGACGTCCGGATCAAGGCGGCGGCGATCGAGGATGACGACATCGTCGCGGCCCCGCCGGCAGCGGCCGAATCCGCCGAGGGCGACATCCTGCCGGGCGATGACATCGAATTCTAGGGCTCAGCGCCCTTCCACGAAATAAGACAACAATCCAAGGAGACGGTTATGCGCGACATCATGGGCATGATGGGCAAGGTCAAGGAAATGCAGTCGAAGATGGAGAAGATGCAGGCGGAAATCGCCTCGCTCGAAATCGAGGGCAAGTCCGGCGGCGGCCTGGTCACCGTGGTGCTGACCGGCAAGGGCGAGATGCGCAGCCTCAAGATCGATCCGTCGCTCTTCAAGGAAGACGAAGTGGAAATCCTCGAAGATCTGATCGTCGCCGCCCACAAGGACGCCAAGGACAAGGGCGAAGCCCAGGCGCAGGAAAAGATGGCGGCGCTGACGGCCGGCATCCCGCTGCCGCCGGGCATGAAGTTCCCGTTCTGATCAAACAGTTCTTTACCAAGGAGGGTGATCGGGTCTGTCAGAGATAGACCCGATTGCCCCACGGATTTTCTCCGTCGCGCAGGAAGTTGAGGCTCTGGCGCCAGAAGCGATCCTGATGGCGGGCGTGAAAGAGATCGAAGTGGCCGACCCGGCCGAAGCCGAGGTCTTGTGGTGCGAGAAGCACCTTGGTCACCGCGGCGCGGCGGTAATAGCGCATGGCCCGATTGACAGCCTTCGGGGTCGCGAATTCATCATCCGACATGGTGACGCTGAGGATCGGGCACGTGACGCTGGCGAAGCGCTCGCGCATGGCTTCGGCAGCGTCGCTTGAGAGCCCCTGCTCCGCCCTGCCCTGCTGCAGCCCCCAGCCATAGGCGACCCCTTTCGGCAGATCCTCGAGCCAGCCCAGGCGCTTTCCCGGGAAATGCCCGATGGCGAGGGTGATCGCGGGCATGGCGACATGCCATTTGAGGACAAGCGGCAGGCGCCGCGCCGGCAGATAATCACCCCAATAGCCATATTGCCCCCCGACGGAGAGCATGGCCGTGACCCTGTCCATGCTTTGCGAATAGCCAGGCAGGAAACCGCCGATGCTGTGGCCGACGACAAGGACCCGTCCCGTCTCGTCTTCCTGCAGGGCGTGTCGCAGGGCAGCGTCGAAATCCTGCTCTCCCCATTGTCGCCAGGTGAAGGTCGAGCCCTGCAAGCTTGTCGGGCGAGAGAGCCCGATGCCACGATAATCATGGGTCAGCACCGAAAAGCCGTTCGCAGCAAGGTAAGCAGCGTAGCGGTGATAATAGCGGGCGTGGACGCCGGTGGCCGGGTTGACGATGACGGTCCCGGTCGGCGTCACTCCCTCCGAACGCCACCAGTGGCCCGTCAGCCGGACACCGTCGGCGGCCGTCAGTTCTATCTGTCTTGGCTCCATCATTCCTCCAGGCGGGCGGCATGATGGCGAGATGGCTCGGCCTGGTAAAGCCGGCCGCTTTACCACCTTCGGCGGAGGCTCACATCTCGCCGGCGCGGATCGCGTCCTTCACCTTGTAGTGGACCGGAGCCGCCAGATAACGGGCGCGATCGGTGTCGCTCAGCCTGCGGCCGAAGGTTGCCATCATCTCGCGCATGGTGACGCGGTCGCCGCTCCAGGGCTTGAACTCGACGGATTGGCCAGCCTCGACCATGCCACCCTGCAGCACGCGCGCATAGGCGCCCGGCCTGGCGGCGCGGGTATAGCGCTTGACGAAGGTCGGCTCGCCCATCTTCGCGGCGAAGGTGGCGCAGGGGATGCGGGCAGAGGTGATCTCGAGCAGGACCTCGCCGATCGCCAGCCTGTCGCCGGCGGCCAGCATGGCGCTTTCCAGGCCCTCGATGACAAGGTTCTCGCCGAAGGTGCCGAAGGGCAAATCCCGACCGAGCTCGGTCTGCCACCAGTCGAGATCGATGGAGCCCTCGATATAGACGGCCTGGTCGACGCCGCCATGATGCTTGCGGTTGAGGATCGCGTCGCCGACGAGCCCTTCGGCATCGACCATAACAGGACCCTGGATGGCGAGCTTGTTGATGCCCGTCTTGTATTTCTTCCCCGGCAGGATTTCGGGTCGACCGAGGCAGACGGCGAGGATTTTCATGTGACGCACCCTTCGGCGATTCCGTTCGCCGTCTATATGGGCTAGAAACGCCGCCATGGCAAAACGAGTCACCGGACCCGAAATCGAGAAACTCATCCAACTTCTGGCGAAGGTGCCGGGGCTTGGACCCCGCTCTGCACGGCGTGCGGCGCTGCATCTCATCAAGAAGAAGGACCAGCTCCTAGGACCCCTGGGTCACGCCATGGGCGAAGCCTATGACAAGGTGAAGATCTGCTCCTGCTGCGGCAATGTCGACACGGTCGATCCCTGCACGGTCTGCACCGATGTGCAGCGCGACCAGTCCGTGATCATCGTAGTCGAGGATGTCTCCGATCTCTGGGCGCTGGAGCGGGCTGGCGCGATGAATGCCGCTTACCACGTGCTGGGCGGCACGCTGTCGCCGCTCGACGGGATCGGACCCGATGATCTCAACATCAAGGGGTTGATCGACCGGGTGTCGAAGGGCGGGATCCGCGAGATCATCATCGCGGTCAACGCGACCGTCGAGGGACAAACCACAGCACACTATATAACCGACCACCTGACGGGGCTCGACGTGAAGATCACACGGCTCGCCCATGGCGTGCCTGTCGGTGGCGAGCTCGATTATCTGGACGAGGGCACATTGTCTGCGGCGCTGAGGGCGCGGACGGCGATCTGACAGTATTCCGGGAGGAAAGATCGATGGCACGACTTCGAAAGCCACTGCGCTGGCTGCTGACCACCGTTTCACTCGTTCTGGCAGGAGGCCTCGCTTCACCGGCCGCAGCCGTCTCGCGCAGCGCTGTCGAGGCGCAATTCCGGCAATGGATTGCCAGCGATCTCTGGCGTGCCGCCCAGGAAGGCGGGATCAGCAGGCAAGTGTTCGACAGGACCCTTCGGGGCGTAAAGCTCGATTGGGACCTTCCGGATCTCGTGCCGCCCGGCACCGAGCCGCCGAAGGAGCGGACGCAAAGCCAGGCGGAGTTCAGCTCACCGGCCTCCTATTTCAACGAGAAGCGCCTGCAGGGACTGGCCGCAACCGGCCGAAACCTCGCCAGTCAGCATGCGTCGACGCTGCGCAAGGTCGAGGCGACCTATGGCGTTCCAGGCTCGATCATCGTCGCGATCTGGGGACGCGAGTCCGGCTATGGGCGGGCGAAGCTTCCCCATTCGGCCATCGACGTTCTGGCGACCAAAGCCTTCATGTCGACGCGCAAGCCGATGTTCCAGCAGGAGCTGATCTCGGCGCTGCATATCGTCGAAAGCGGGGATGTGAGTGCCGACCGGCTGATGGGTTCCTGGGCCGGCGCACTGGGGCAGCCGCAATTCATGCCGGGCAGCTACCTCAAATATGCCGTGGACTTCGATGGCGACGGCAAGCGCGATATCTGGAACTCGGTGCCGGACACGCTGGCATCGATCGCCAACTATCTGGTGAAGAGCGGCTGGCAAAGGGGCCGGGAGTGGGGCTACGAGATCACCATTCCTGATGGCGTTTCCTGTGCGCAGGAAGGGCCGGACAGGGCAAAGCCCGTCTCTGCCTGGGCAGACGGCGGCCTCACGCGCATTTCCGGCCGCGCATTTCCCTCGTCGGAAAGCTCGCAGCCGGCGATGATGCTGGTGCCGGCCGGGACCTATGGCCCGGAATTCCTCGTGACGCCGAATTTCTACGTGCTCAAGGAATACAACAATTCCGATCTCTATGCGCTGTTCATCGGCAATCTCGCCGACCGGATCGCCTATGGCGGCGGTGCCTTCAAGGCATCCTGGGGCGATGTCGGCAAGATGCTGCGCTCGGACGTGCTCGCCATGCAGAAGGCCCTGGTGGCACAGGGCTATGACGTCGGCAAGGTCGATGGCCTGCCCGGCTTCAAGACGCGCCGCTCGCTCGGCGAATGGCAAGCGAAGAACGGGATGAAGCCCACCTGCTATCCAAGCGCGGATCTCAAGGCGAAGCTGCGCTGAGCCTCCGTCTCAGTGATGGTCGATATGCGGCTGATGGAAGACGTCATCGGCCGGCGGGATGGCCTGGCGCTCGATCATTCGGTGCACCTTGGGCGGCCGATCGCCGCGATGGAGTTCGAGCAGGCGGTCGGTGATCTCGGCATCGGCCTTGGTGCGCCGCTGATTATGGCGGACGTAATCGACCCAGGTCGGCACGTGATAGGTTTCCGTCCAGATGTCGGGATTTTCGAGATCCCGCATCAGCGCCCAGTTGCGGGCGCCATCGCGCAGCCGGATGCGGCGGCGCTCGACCATGACGCGCAAGAATTCCGGCACGTCCTCGTCGGCGATCTCGAAATCGACATGGATGACGATCGGACCGCTGCGGGGGCGGATGTCGAGCCTGAGGGATGGTTCGTTGAACCGGTTCAAGGGATCGAGGTCCAGCGTGGCGAAGGCCGGCATGGGCAGGAAGAGGCCGATGAAGACGCCGACCATCATCAAGAGGCTGGACGCGACCAGAGCCTGACCCGAACCGTAATTCTCGGCGACACTGCCCCACAGCCAGCTGCCGGTCGCCATGCCGCCGAAGGTGGCTGTCTGGTAGAGCGACAGGGCACGGCCGACGACCCAGCGGGGGGTCGAGAGCTGCACGACCGTGTTGAAGAGCGAAAGCGCGAGCACCCAGCAGGCGCCGGCGACCATCAACGCGAGTGCTGTGATCCAGATCGAGGTGCTGATGCCGGTGACGCCGGCGGCAACCGCGAAGCCGGCGAAAGCGGCGCGGACGATATCCTCACTCGAGAGAAGTTCGCGGGCACGCTGGTTGGCGAAGGCGCCGAAGATGGCGCCGAGACCAAAAGCGCCGAGCAGACCGCCGAAGGTCAGCGGACCGCCGATCAGCTGGTCGCGCGCAACGATGGGGAGCAGCGAGAGGATTGCCGTGGCCGTGAGACCGAAGACGAAGCCGCGGAAGAGAACCTTGCCGAGATTGGGCGACATCGCGACGTAGCGCAGACCGGCGGCAATCGCCGAGCCGAGCTGCTCGCGTGGCAAGGGGTTTTTCGGAATGTTCGGACGCCAGCGGATGAGCGCGTAGATGATGGCGAAGTAAGAGAGCGTGTTGACGGCGAAGGCTGCCGCGGCACCGGCGGCTGCCACGATCATACCGCCGATCGCCGGCCCGACGCTGCGGGTGATGTTGAAGCCCATGCTGTTCAGCGAGACGGCTGCGGGCAGATCACCGCGCGGGACGATGTCGCCGACCGAGGCCTGCCAGGACGGATTGTTGAGCGCCGTGCCGCAGCCGATCAGGAAGGTGAAGGCAAGAAGCGCCCAGGGCGTGATCAGATCCAGGAGGGCGAAGAGCGTCAACAGCGCCGAGACCAGGATCATGAAGAGCTGAGCGGCAATCATCACCCGGCGGCGATCGAAACTGTCGGCAATGGCACCGGCAATCAGCGAAAGCAGCATAATCGGGCCGGTGTTGGAGGCCTGGACCAGCGCGACCATGTTTTCCGAGGTCGAGATCGACGCCATCATCCAGGCGGCACCGACGCCCTGGATCAGTCCGCCGAGATTGGACGAGATGCTGGCAAGCCAGATCCGGCGGTAAGCCTCGTTGCGGAGTGGCAGGAGGGGCGAGCGACGTTCGTTCGGAGACATGTCTGAAACTTTTCTGTCCGCAACCGGATCCGGTCACGTCTGCGGTGGGTGAGAGCTTGCCTTGCGCAACGCCTGAATGGCAAGTTTGTTTTCGACCCTTCCCGAAAAGCTTGCAAAAGTCGGGGTGGTCGGCTATATCAGCTTCAAATTCTTGATCGACAGATGAAGGGTGGGCCCGGAAGGACCCGCTCTTTTTTATTGGCGATCGCAGCCAATCGGGAGTAGAACGATTGTCCGAAGACATGCCGAAGCCGGAACCCGGCGAAGCACGGATCATCATCGAGACGGGCCTTGACCGTCGGATCGCCGAAATTATCGAGCCCGTGCTCGTCGCGATGGATTTCAAGCTGGTTCGCGTACGCATGATGAACCAGAACGGAATGACGCTGCAGATCATGGCAGAACGCACCGACGGCACGATGACCGTCGAAGATTGCGAAGCCGTATCGATGGCGATTTCGCCGGTTCTCGACGTCGAGGATCCGGTCGACAAGGCCTATCATCTGGAAGTGTCGTCGCCGGGCATCGATCGCCCGATGGTTCGCAAGTCGGATTTCAGCCGCTGGCAGGGACATCTGGTGAAGTGCGAAACCTCGATTCTGGTCGACAATCGCAAGCGCTTCCGCGGCAAGATCACCGATGTGACCCAGGACGGGTTCACACTGGAACGCGATCAGGTGGCCTATGGCGAGGAGCCGAAGGTGACGATTCCCTTCAACACGCTCGCTGAAGCCAAACTCATTCTGACGGACGATCTGATCCGGGATGCGCTGCGCGCCGACAAGCTCGCCAAGGCGCAGGCCGCGAACCAGAACGACGAAGACGACAGCGAAGAATAACGTTTGACCCAAGACCTCGCGGCCAGGCGCCCGGGGGTGAAGACGGAGACCTAAACATGGCAGTCAGTGCTAACCGGCTCGAGCTCTTGCAGATCGCAGATGCCGTTGCCCGTGAAAAGGTGATCGACCGCGAAATCGTGCTCGCCGCCATGGCCGACGCGATCCAGAAGGCTGCCCGTTCGCGTTACGGCACGGAAACGAACATCCGCGCCGACATCAACTCGAAGACCGGCGAAATCCGCCTGCAGCGCCTCCTGGAAGTGGTCGAGAAGGTCGAGGACTATTCGACGCAGATCGCGCTTGAACTGGCTCGTGACCGCAATGTCGACGCCAAGCTCGGCGACTTCATTGCCGACCCGCTGCCGCCGATGGACTTTGGCCGTATCGCTGCCCAGTCGGCCAAGCAGGTCATCGTGCAGAAGGTGCGCGAAGCCGAGCGTGACCGCCAGTTCGACGAATTCAAGGACCGCGTCGGCGAAATCGTCAACGGCACCGTCAAGCGCGTCGAATACGGCAACGTCATCGTCGACCTCGGCCGTGGCGAAGGCATCATCCGCCGTGACGAAATGATCCCGCGGGAAGCCTTCCGCTATGGCGATCGCGTCCGTGCATACGTATATGATGTCCGTCGTGAGCAGCGTGGTCCGCAGATTTTCCTCTCGCGCACCCATCCGCAGTTCATGGTGAAGCTCTTCACCATGGAAGTGCCGGAGATCTACGACGGCATCATCCAGATCAAGTCGGTGGCCCGTGATCCGGGTTCGCGCGCCAAGATCGCCGTCATCTCGAACGATAGCTCGATCGATCCGGTCGGCGCTTGCGTCGGTATGCGCGGTTCGCGCGTTCAGGCCGTTGTCGGCGAGCTTCAGGGCGAGAAGATCGACATCATTCCGTGGAGCCAGGATCCGGCTTCCTTCATCGTCAACGCCCTGCAGCCGGCAGAAGTCGCCAAGGTCGTTCTCGACGAAGATGCAGAGCGGATCGAAGTCGTGGTTCCGGACGAGCAGCTGTCGCTGGCCATCGGCCGCCGCGGTCAGAACGTCCGCCTGGCTTCGCAGCTGACCGGCTGGGACATCGACATCATGACGGAAGCCGAGGAATCGGAACGCCGTCAGAAGGAATTCAACGAGCGCACGAACCTGTTCATGGACGCGCTCGACGTCGACGAGATGGTCGGCCAGGTGCTGGCATCGGAAGGCTTCGCCCAGGTCGAGGAAGTGGCTTACGTCGATCTCGACGAAATCGCTTCGATCGACGGCTTCGACGAAGACACGGCGCAGGAAATCCAGACCCGCGCTCGCGAATACCTCGAGAAGATCGAGGCCGAAATGGATGCCAAGCGCCGCGAACTCGGCGTGGCCGACGAATTGCGCCAGATCGACGGCATGACCTCGCAGATGATGGTCGCGCTCGGCGAAGACGGCATCAAGACGATCGAGGACTTCGCTGGCTGCGCCGCGGACGATCTCGTCGGCTGGAGCGAGCGCAAGGACGGCGAGACGAAGAAGTTCGAGGGGCTGTTCTCGAAGTTCGACATCTCGCGTGCCGAAGCCGAAGCCATGGTCGTTCAGGCGCGCCTCGCAGCGGGCTGGATCACCGAGGAAGACCTCGCGGCCGAAGCCGAAGCAGCTGAAGCCGAACTCGAAGGCGAAGAAGCCGAGCAGGCCACGTGATGGCCGCGCAGACGCCCGACGCGACGGGGGCCGAAGACGACTTCGACCTCTCCGGCGTGAATGGACGGATGTGCATCGTCACCCGCGAGAGCGGATCGCCGGAGACGCTTCTGCGTTTCGTGGCGGCACCCGACGGGACGATCGTCCCGGATTTGAAGCGGGCGCTTCCGGGTCGGGGCTGCTGGGTCAGCCCCAGCCGCGAGGCCGTCGACAAAGCCGTGGCGAAGAAGCTCTTCGCCCGGGCGCTGAAACGGGATGTGAAGGCGGATCCGGACCTTGGGTCCGTGGTCGACCGCCTCCTGGTCGCGCAGCTGATCGGCATGATGAACATGGCGCGCAAGGCCGGCCAGTTCATCAGCGGTGCTGCGAAGGTCGAGGCGGCCGTGCGGAGCGGCGAAGCCATTGCAGTCTTCCATTCTCTGGATGCTGCACCAGATGGCGTGAGAAAGATCGACCAGGCCCGCAAGGCCTGGCACCTCGGAACGGGGGCAGAGGCGGAGGTTCCCGCCTTTCACCTTCTGACCGGGGCGGAATTGGAAGAGCAGATGGGCCAGAATGCTTTTATCCATGCTTGCGTGCTTGCAGGGCAGGCAGGTGAGGGTGTAGTGAAGCGCGCAACTCTGCTCGAAACCTATCGCGGCCTTCAGCCGCAGGTATCGGGCGCTGGCCCGAAATCACAATGACGCGGTCACCGGCACAGGTCGGCCTCCGTGGTTTAGGACAGTATGTGAACGGCGTGGCCTGATGCTCGGCATCCGGCCCCGCTCGAAGGAACGGGAACGGAATGACCGACAACAAAGACGACAAGACAATCGGCGTGAAAAAGACTCTCACCCTGAAGCCCTCGGGGATGAGCCAGGGTACCGTGCGCCAGGACATGGGGCGCGGCCGTACGAAGTCGGTCGTTGTCGAGACGGTAAAGCGCCGCCCGACCCGCCCACTCGACGAAAAGCCCATTACCCCCATCGCAGCACCGGCCGCCCGTGCTCCGGAAGCCCCTGCTCCGCAGGCACAGCGTCCGGCTCCGGCACAGCCGTCGGCTCCGGCCGCACGCGTTCATCAGCCGGCTCCGCAGCCGCAGCGTCCGCAGCCGCCGCGTCAGCCCGAGCGTCCGCGTGGCGCCGTTCTGCACGACCTGTCGGCCGGTGAAATGGAAGCCCGTCGTCGCGCCCTGATCGAAGCTCAGGCCCGCGAAGTCGAAGAAGCCAAGCAGCGCGCCATCGATGAAGAACGCCGCAAGGCAGAAGCCGCGGAAGCTGCCCGTCTGGCCGCCGAAGAGGCTGCTCGCCGCGCACTGGAACCGAAGGTCGAGGCTCCGGCTGAACCCGAGCCGGCTCCGGTGGCGGCTGCTCCGGCAGCGCCTGCGCGTCCGGCCGCTCCTGCAGCACCGTCGGCTCCGGCTTCTCCGGGCTTTGCCCGTGGCCGCAAGGCAGACGACGAGGACGACGATCGCGGCCCGCCGCGCGGCCTTCCGGGCCGTGGCAAGGTCGCGGCCCCGGCTCCGGCGAAGGTCCCTGCCCGTCCGAAGGCCGAGGAAGATCGCCGTCGCGGCAAGCTGACGGTCACCAGCGCTGCCGTCGACGACGAAGGTGGCGCATCGCGCGGCCGTTCGCTCGCCTCCATGCGCCGTCGCCAGGAGAAGTTCCGCCGCAGCCAGATGCAGGAAACGCGCGAAAAGGTCATGCGCGAGGTCATCCTGCCGGAAACGATCACTATTCAGGAACTGTCGCAGCGCATGTCCGAACGCGCCGTCGACGTCATCAAGTACCTGATGAAGGAAGGCCAGATGATGAAGCCGGGCGACGTCATCGACGCCGACCTCGCTGAAATCATCGCAACCGAGTTCGGCCATACCGTGAAGCGCGTTTCGGAATCCGACGTCGAAGAAGGCATCTTCAACGTCAAGGACGACGAAGGCGAACTGGTCACCCGTCCGCCGGTCGTGACCATCATGGGTCACGTCGACCACGGCAAGACCTCGCTGCTCGACGCCATCCGCAAGGCGAATGTCGTAGCCGGTGAAGCCGGTGGCATCACGCAGCATATCGGTGCCTATCAGGTCGAACAGAACGGCCAGAAGATCACCTTCATCGACACCCCCGGCCACGCCGCGTTTACCGCGATGCGTGCCCGCGGCGCCCAGGCGACCGACATCGCGATCCTCGTGGTGGCGGCCGACGACAGCGTGATGCCGCAGACGATCGAATCGATCAACCACGCCAAGGCGGCCAACGTGCCGATCATCGTGGCGATCAACAAGATCGACAAGCATGAGGCAAACCCGGACAAGGTTCGCCAGCAGCTTCTGCAGCACGAAGTCTTCGTCGAATCCATGGGTGGTGAAGTGCTCGACGTCGAGGTTTCGGCGAAGAACAAGCTCAACCTCGACAAGCTGCTCGAGGCCGTGCTTCTGCAGGCTGAAATTCTCGACCTGAAGGCCGACCCGAAGCGTACTGCCGAAGGTACCGTCATCGAAGCGCAGCTCGACCGCGGCCGTGGTGCTGTCGCGACCGTCCTCGTTCAGAAGGGCACGCTAAAGCCCGGCCAGATCATCGTGGCCGGCGATCAGTGGGGCCGTGTCCGCGCGCTCGTCAATGACAAGGGCGAACACGTCAAGGAAGCGGGTCCTGCCATGCCGGTCGAGATCCTCGGCCTGTCGGGTACGCCTGCTGCCGGCGACAAGTTCGCCGTGGTCGAGAACGAGAGCCGTGCTCGCGAGATCTCCGAGTATCGTCAGCGTCTCGCCCGCGACAAGGCAGCTGCCCGCCAGTCGGGTCAGCGCGGTTCGCTCGAGCAGATGATGAGCAAGCTGCAGGATACCGGCTTCAAGGAATTCCCGCTGGTCATCAAGGCCGACGTGCAGGGTTCTGTCGAAGCGATCGTTGCAGCCCTCGAAAAGCTTGGCACCGACGAAGTTCGGGCTCGCATCGTTCATTCGGGTGCAGGCGCGATCACGGAGTCTGATATCTCGCTCGCCGAGGCCTCCAACGCCGCGATCATCGGCTTCAACGTCCGTGCCAATGCTCAGGCGCGCACCGCGTCCGAGCGTGCCGGCATCGAGATCCGCTACTACAACATCATCTACGATCTGGTGGATGACGTGAAGTCGGCGATGTCGGGCCTGCTCTCTCCGGAGCGTCGCGAAACCTTCCTCGGCAATGCCGAGATCCTCGAGGTGTTCAACATCACGAAGGTCGGCAAGGTCGCCGGTTGCCGCGTCGTCGAAGGCAAGGTGGAACGTGGTGCAGGCGTGCGCCTGGTGCGCGACAACGTCGTCATCCACGAAGGCAAGCTCAAGACGCTCAAGCGCTTCAAGGACGAAGTCTCGGAAGTGCCGATGGGTCAGGAATGCGGTATGGCCTTCGAAAACTACGAAGACATCCGCGCCGGCGACACGATCGAGTGCTTCCGCGTGGAGCACATCACGCGTACGCTCTGATCTCAGGCGTTTCGAACCCAAGATCTCTTCGGGCGCCGGATTTTCCGGCGCTCGCTGTTTATGGAGATCGCGATCTTCGGCACCAACCGAACCCAGAACACAAAGCATGACCTGGACGGACAGATCTCTGGCCGCCGCATGCGAAAGGCAACGAGACCATGACCAAAGCAACCTCATCGGCACCTTCGCAGCGCATGCTGCGCGTCGGCGAGCAGGTGCGCGCCGCCATCACTCAGGTCCTGCAGCGCGGCGAAGTCCGCGACGACCTGATCGAAAAGACGGTGATTTCGATCTCCGAAGTCCGCATGTCGCCGGACCTGAAGATCGCGACCGCCTATGTGACGCCGCTCGGCGTCAAGGACCATGACAGCGTGATCGCCGCGCTGAACAAGAACGCCAAGTTCATCCGCGGACGGCTGGGCAATCAGCTGCGCCAGATGAAATATATGCCGGAAGTGCGTTTCCGCGACGATACGAGCTTCGACAACTACCAGAAGATCGATGCGCTGCTGCGCTCGCCGGAGGTCCAGCGCGACCTCGGCTCCGATGACGATCAAGACTGAAGAAAAGATCCCAGATGTCCAAACCCCGCAAGCCGAAGGGCCGCCCGATCTCGGGCTGGCTGATCCTCGACAAGCCGGTCGATTTCGGTTCGACCGAAGCCGTCGGCAAGATCAAGTGGCTGTTCAATGCCCAGAAGGCCGGCCATGCCGGCACGCTCGATCCGCTCGCCTCCGGCATGCTGCCGATCGCGCTCGGCGATGCGACAAAGACCGTCCCTTACGTCATGGACGGTCGCAAGATCTACGAATTCACGGTGACCTGGGGCGAGGAGCGTTCGACGGACGATCTGGAAGGCGAGGTCACGCAGAGCTCGGACAAGCGCCCGAGCGAAGAGGCGATCCGCGCGCTTTTGCCGAATTACACCGGTATCATCAGCCAGATCCCGCCGCAGTTCTCGGCGATCAAGATTGCCGGCGAACGGGCCTACGACCTTGCCCGTGACGGCGAGACGGTTGAAATCCCCTCGCGCGAAGTCGAAATTCACCGCCTGACGCTGCTCAATTGCGAAGCGGACAAGGCGCATTTCGAAGTGGAATGCGGCAAGGGCACCTATGTGCGCTCGCTGGCGCGGGACTTCGGCCGCGAGCTGGGCTGCTATGGCCATATCTCGTCGCTCCGCCGCACCTTCGTGGCCCCCTTCGCCGAGGAAATGATGGTGCCGCTCGCCGAGCTCGTCGCCCTCGAGGCGATCGAAGACCGGGATGCGCGGCTCGAGGCGCTCGACGCCTTCCTGGTCGACACGGCCGAGGCGCTGTCTTCCCTGCCGCAGCTCAGGATCACCGACGACCAGGCGCATCGCCTGCGGATGGGCAATCCGATCATCCTGCGTGGGCGCGATGCACCGGTCGCCGAACCGGAAGCCGTGGCGCTTGCCGGCGGCAAGCTGATTGCCATCGGCGAGATCGCCGGCGGCGAATTTCATCCGCGCCGCGTCTTCGCCTGACCCATCCCGCCGCCTACTCTTTCCTTTCTTCAGGGAATAGAGTATAGGCGGCGGCAGCTGGCCCTTCGGGTGCCCGCATTCACGGCCAATGCTGGACGACATCCCGGCGTTTGGCGTCTTTTGTTTCCCGTTATCCAGAAAGGATTTCCGATGTCGATCACTGCAGAGCGCAAGGCTGCCCTCATCAAGGAATACGCAACTGCCGAAGGCGACACCGGTTCGCCGGAAGTCCAGGTTGCTATCCTCACCGAGCGGATCAACAACCTGACCGAACACTTCAAGGGTCACAAGAAGGACAACCACTCGCGTCGTGGCCTTCTGACCATGGTTTCGAGCCGCCGTTCGCTTCTCGACTACCTGAAGAAGAAGGACGAAGGCCGTTACACGAAGCTGATCGCCAGCCTCGGCATCCGCCGCTAAGGACTTCCCGGCGGACCTTCCTCGACGAAGGTCCGCCGGTTGCCTTTCCGGGTCAGGCATGAAGACCCGCGACCGGTTCCGCGCGATATTCGCCCGGGACGAACGACAGGCCGGATGGGCCGGATCTGTCGACGACAACCGATGACCTGTCATGGGGCAGGATTGTTGGACGCTTCCGCATCCTTGAGGATGCAATTGCGGCAGGCGCCGCACCAGAAGCCTCCCACTGTCTTGCCCGTGATGCGTCAGCACATTGCAGACCGACCGACCCTGCCTCATCGGCAGGAGGAACGTCCGCATATGAAGGACAAGATATGTTTGACACGCACAGCGTCGAAATCGAGTGGGCAGGCCGCCCGCTGAAGCTGGAAACCGGCAAGATCGCCCGCCAGGCAGATGGTGCCGTTCTCGCGACCTATGGTGAGACCGTGGTTCTCGCCACCGTCGTTTCGGCCAAGGCGCCGAAGCCGGGTCAAGACTTCTTCCCGCTCACCGTCAACTACCAGGAAAAGACCTATGCCGCCGGCAAGATCCCGGGTGGCTATTTCAAGCGCGAAGGCCGTCCGTCGGAAAACGAAACGCTGGTTTCGCGCCTGATCGACCGTCCGATCCGCCCGCTCTTCCCGGAAGGCTACAAGAACGACACTCAGGTCGTCGTCACCGTCATTCAGCATGACCTCGAGAACAACCCCGATATCCTGTCGATGGTTGCCACCTCGGCCGCGCTCACGCTTTCTGGTGTTCCGTTCATGGGCCCGGTCGGTGGCGCCCGCGTCGGCTACATCAACGGCGAATACGTGCTGAACCCGCATCTCGACGAGATGGACGAGTCGGTTCTCGACCTCGTCGTTGCCGGCACGCAGGACGCCGTTCTGATGGTTGAGTCCGAAGCCAAGGAACTCAACGAAGACATCATGCTCGGCGCCGTCATGTTCGGCCACAAGGGCTTCCAGCCTGTCATCGACGCGATCATCAAGCTCGCCGAAGTGGCTGCCAAGGAGCCGCGCGAATTCGAACCGGAAGATCATTCCGCTCTCGAAGCCGAAATGCTCTCGATCGCCGAAACCGAACTGCGCGCAGCTTACAAGATCACCCAGAAGGCCGATCGTTACGCCGCAGTCGACGCCGTCAAGGCCAAGGTGAAGGCACACTTCTTCCCGGAAGGCGAAGAGCCGAAGTACACGAACGAAGTCGTTGGTGCCGTCTTCAAGCACCTGCAGGCCAAGATCGTTCGCTGGAACATCCTCGACACCAAGAGCCGCATCGACGGTCGTGACCTGTCGACGGTTCGCCCGATCGTATCGGAAGTCGGAATCCTGCCGCGCACGCACGGTTCGGCCCTCTTCACCCGCGGCGAGACCCAGGCGATCGTTGTCGCCACGCTCGGCACCGGCGAAGACGAGCAGTATGTCGACAGCCTGACCGGCATGTACAAGGAACGCTTCCTGCTGCACTATAACTTCCCGCCCTACTCGGTCGGTGAAACGGGTCGCATGGGTTCTCCGGGCCGTCGCGAAATCGGTCACGGCAAGCTCGCCTGGCGCGCCATCCGTCCGATGCTGCCGTCGGCTGAACAGTTCCCCTACACGCTGCGCGTTGTCTCCGAGATCACCGAGTCGAACGGCTCGTCCTCGATGGCCACCGTTTGCGGCACCTCGCTCGCTCTGATGGACGCCGGCGTTCCGCTGGCCAAGCCGGTTGCCGGTATCGCCATGGGCCTGATCCTGGAAGGCGAACGTTATGCCGTTCTCTCCGACATCCTCGGTGACGAAGACCACCTCGGCGACATGGACTTCAAGGTCGCGGGTACTGCCGACGGCATCACCTCGCTGCAGATGGACATCAAGATCGCCGGTATCACCGAAGAGATCATGAAGGTCGCGCTTGCCCAGGCCCAGGGCGGCCGCAAGCACATCCTCGGCGAAATGGCGAACGCCCTTTCGGAAAGCCGTGGCCAGCTTGGCGAATTTGCTCCGCGCATCGAAGTGATGAACATCCCGGTCGACAAGATCCGTGAAGTCATCGGTTCGGGCGGCAAGGTCATCCGCGAAATCGTCGAAAAGACCGGCGCCAAGATCAACATCGAAGACGACGGCACCGTGAAGATCGCCTCGTCCTCCGGCAAGGAAATCGAAGCGGCCCGCAAGTGGATCCACTCGATCGTGGCTGAGCCGGAAGTCGGCGTGATCTACGAAGGGACCGTTGTGAAGACCGCCGACTTCGGCGCCTTCGTCAACTTCTTCGGTTCGCGTGACGGCCTCGTGCACATCTCGCAGCTCGCTTCCGAGCGCGTTGCCAAGACCTCCGACGTCGTCAAGGAAGGCGACAAGGTCTGGGTCAAGCTGATGGGCTTCGACGAGCGCGGCAAGGTTCGCCTGTCGATGAAGGTCGTCGACCAGACCACCGGCCAGGAAATCGTTGCCGAGAAGAAGAAGGAAGACGGCGAAGCCGCTGAATAAGCGGTCGTCGTACCCGATCCGAGGCGCGGGAGAATTCCCGCGCCTTTTTTGTTCGCCGAGAGAGAAGACCGAGCCATGAGCCGCGAGACCCTGAAGACCCTGTTCCACCCCTTCGTGACGGAAGCTGTCGCCCTGCCGGAAACCGGAAGCCGCTATCTCTTCCTCGGTGCGGAAGCCGGCTTTGCGAAACCCGAGGGCTTTGCCGCCGAGCTCACCGTGGTGCAGGATTTCCGCCCGGAATTCCGGCGTCTCGAGGCAAGCCATCTGCAGCCGGTTCCAACGGTGGACGGCGATGGGTATGACGGCGCGCTGATCCTGTGCGGCAAGCACAAGGGGGTCAACGAGGATCGCGTTGCCGAGGCGCTTCAGCGCGTGAAGGCAGGCGGGATCGTCTTAATCGCCGGCGCGAAGGAAGACGGGATCGTTTCCGTGCGCAAGCAGCTCGATCGCCTTGGTCTCGAGCCTCAATCCACGCCGAAATACCACGGTGTCGCCGTCTGGTTCACCGTGCCTTCGGAGGTCGCTTCGCTGCTTTCGGTGCTGGCAGCGAAGCCCGTGATGGTCGACGGTCGCTTTGAAACGCGCTCCGGCCTCTTCTCTCACGCCCATGCCGACGAGGGTTCCGAGCTGCTCGCCAGCCGGTTGCCGACGAATTTCGACGGCAATGCCGCGGATTTCGGCGCAGGCTGGGGCTATCTCTCGGTCATGCTGGCCGAGGCTGCGCCGCGCACCAACCGCATCGACCTGTTCGAAGCGAGCCACGAGGCGCTGGAGCACGCCAAGCGCAACCTCGCGAAGAACTGCCCCGACCTGACGGCGCGTTTCTTCTGGCAGGATCTCACCACCGAGCCACCGAAGGAAAAATACGATCTCGTCATCATGAACCCGCCGTTCCACGAGGGACATGCTGCAGAACCGTCCATCGGCGCTGCCATGATCAAGGCGGCGGCCGAATCCTTGCGTGGTGGTGGCGATCTGTTGATGGTCGCAAACCGCGGCCTGCCCTACGAGCCGGTGCTCGCACAGCATTTCAAGCAGCATGGCGAAGTCTGCCGCAATGCCCGCTTCAAGGTGCTTTGGGCCAAGCGCTGACGCGCGCGATCGTGAACGGCGAGGCCGAGGCTTGCCTTATTGCGGCCTCGACTCTGGGACGCCATTGACTTAGCATCTGACGCCATCAGCTTCACTTCTGGCGCCAGCGGTCTCATGCCTCCTCGGAATCTCACCGATGAATTGACCACCGTGGCCGGCCTCGCCTCGGCGGTGGTCGAGCATGCCCAATCCTATGGCATCGACATAAAACCCATCTGCAAGGCGCTGGAGATCAATCCCGACGTTTTCCAGAGCCTGACCGCCCGGATCAGTCTGGACCGCCTGTGCCGGCTTCTGGAGGCCTGCGCGCTGCTGGCCGACGATGAAGCCTTTGCACTTACCAGCGTGCCAAGATACGAGGCAGGATCGACCGGCCCCTTCGGCTATGGCCTGATGGCCGCGCCGACCGGCCTCGACTTCGTGCGCTTCCTCGACGACCACATCCAGTATGCGACCCATACCAGCTATTCGCGGCTGACACTCGACGAGAACGGTGCCCATCTCGCCTGGACGTTTGCGCCTGTCATCGTGAAGCGGGACCAGTATGTCGATATGTCCGTCGGACTGGTCATGCAGCGGGCCAAGGTCTTTGCAGGCGCGGAAGGGGTCGAGATCGAACTGGAGCGCCCCGCCCCGCGAAATCCCCACCCCTTCCGGCAATTGTTGGCGCGTCGGCTGCGGTTTGGGGCGCGGATGAATTCGGTCCATTTTCCACGCGGCTTCCTCGAAGCACAGAACCCGACGGGCGACCGCCGGCTGTTCGAACTCATGGATCTGCAGTGCCGCAGTCTGCGGCCGGCGCTGCCGGAAAAGGCTGCCGACTTCATGGACCAGGTGCGGCGGTATCTGCTGCTGCATGTCTCCGACGAAGAGTTTCCGCTCTCGGCCATCGCACCGCATTTCGGCATGTCCGAGCGGACATTCCAGCGGCGGTTGGCCGCTCAGGGGACCAGCCTCAACGAATTGCGCGACGGGATCCGCAAGGAGGTGAGCTTTAACCTCCTGACCGAGAGCGAGCTGCCGATCTCCGAAATCTGCTACCGGCTCGGCTATTCCGCCCCGAGCGCCTTCACCCGATCCGTGACGCGCTGGTTCGGTTCGACACCGACCGAGGTGCGCGAGCGGAAATCGGCTTGAGACTTTGGTGAGGTTGACAGGGAGCGGATGATCGTTCCTAATGCTCCTATCCAATCGCCCCGCACGTTGTCGCTGCCGCTGTTTTAGCGCCTGCGGATAAAACTTTGTCGCCCGCGGTGAACGACCTTCCGATATCCTCAATGGTATCAGCGCCGCCTGACGACATGGCGAGGCCATGACGCTTTTCTCCTTGCGGCAAAGATCATCATGAAAACCGATACCATGCGGGCAATCGGACAAGAGCCGAGTTTCTCCGCGCTTACAGATCGTGAAATCCGCTGTCTCCAGCTCGTCGCTGAAGGCAAGCGGTCAGAAGAAGCAGCGAATGTTCTGGTGTTGTCGCGCGAAGAGGTGAACCAGGCGCTTGTGAGTGCCCAGGAAAAGCTGGAAGCCAGCAACCTGATGCATGCGGTGAGCCTCGCCATGCTGATCGGCGTTATCGATCACACCGACCCCCATCAACCGAAGTAAGCCGTACTCCCACGGCTGGCGGACCACTTCGGATGAATGCCTGGCGCGGCGACGCGCCAGGCTTTTTTGTTTCAAGCGTCTGCCGATCAGCCGTTGTGGCGCTGGAAGACGAGCGTGGCGTTGGTGCCGCCGAAGCCGAAGGAATTGGACAGCACGGTATCGATCTTGGCGTTGTCGATGCGCTTGCGCACGACCGGCACGCCTTCGAACTCCGGATCGAGCTCGGTGATGTGAGCGCTCTCGCCGATGAACTTTTCCTGCATCATCAGCAGGCCGTATATCGATTCCTGCACGCCTGCCGCGCCGAGCGAGTGGCCGGTGAGCGACTTGGTCGACTGGATGTGGGGGATCTTGTCGCCGAAGACTTCGCGGATCGCGCCGATTTCCTTCGAGTCACCCACCGGCGTCGAAGTGCCGTGGGTGTTGATGTAGTCGACTTCGCCGGTGACGGTGGAGAGAGCCTGGCGCATGCAGCGGATCGCACCTTCGCCCGAGGGAGCCACCATGTCGTAGCCGTCGGAGGTCGCGCCGTAGCCGACGACTTCAGCATAGATCTTTGCGCCGCGGGCCTTGGCATGCTCCAGCTCTTCCAGAACCAGAACGCCGGCACCACCGGCAATGACGAAACCGTCACGCGACACGTCATAGGCGCGCGAGGCCGTTGCGGGCGTGTCGTTGTATTTCGACGACATGGCGCCCATGGCATCGAAGAGGCTCGACATCGACCAGTCGAGATCCTCGTGGCCGCCGGCAAAGACCATGTCCTGCTTGCCCCACTGGATCATCTCATAGGCATTGCCGATGCAATGCGCCGAGGTCGAGCAGGCCGACGAGATCGAGTAGTTGACGCCGTGCAGCTTGAACCAGGTGGCAAGCGTGGCAGAGGCCGTCGACGACATGGCCTTCGGCACGGCAAACGGGCCGATGCGCTTCGGGCTGTTGTTCTGGCGGACGATGTCGGCGGCTTCGACGATCTGACGGGTAGACGGACCACCGGAGCCCATGATGATGCCGACGCGCTCATTCTGCTGGTAGTCGCCTTCTTCGAGGCCAGCGTCTGCGATCGCCTGCTTCATCGCCACATGGTTCCAAGCGCCACCCTGGGACAGGAAGCGCATGGCACGGCGGTCGACCAGATCGGTCGGGTCCAGGTTGGGCTTGCCCCAGACCTGGCACTTGAAGCCGTGTTCGGCGAAATCGGGAGAAAAGGTGATGCCCGACTTGGCATCGCGCAGCGACGCCGTGACTTCGGCGGCATCGGCACCGATGGAGGACACGATGCCAAGACCTGTTACTACAACCCGTCTCATCTCTCAGACCTTCTATATGAACTTCAGGTGCGGACCGGGCCGGTTCAGGCCGTTTTGTCCTTCGACAGACCGACGCGCAGGTCGGTTGCCTGATAGATAGTTTCGCCATCGGCCTTCAGCCAGCCGTCTGCCGTACCAAGTACGAGGCGACCGCGCATGACGCGCTTGAAGTCGATGCCATATTCGAGAAGCTTGGTCTCGGGACGCACCATGCCCTTGAACTTCACTTCGCCCGTGGAGAGCGCCATGCCGCGGCCCGGCTCGCCGAGCCAGCCGAGGAAGAAGCCGGTCAACTGCCACATGCCGTCGAGGCCGAGGCAGCCCGGCATGATGGGGTTGCCCTGGAAATGGCAGGGGAAATACCAGTCATCGGGACGAACGTCGTATTCCGCGCGGATATAGCCCTTGTCGAAGGCGCCGCCGGTTTCGGAAATGTCGGTGATGCGGTGTACCATCAGCATCGGCGGCAGGGGGAGCTGCGCATTGCCCTCGCCGAAGAGTTCACCGCGGCCGCAAGCGAGGATTTCGTCGTAATTGTAGCTGGATTGTCTCGTAACCATTGTTCTTCTTCTTCCCCCCTCTGCTTCACTTATCCGGGACCCAATAGAGCAAGACGGTGGCAAATTGAAGCCCCACAGGCGATCCGCCGGTTCCCTGAGGCCTGATCGGCCTCATCCTCATAGCATCGTCGCATACAGGAAGGAAAAGAGCATCACCAGACCCGCGGCGTCAAAAACCGCCGAACAGCAGGCGGCTGAGGGCTTCTGCCCACCGCAACTATTGAATCCGCCTGATTTTGCAGTTATATCGACACTTGTGGATGCGCCTGCATGACACGCAATGACTGGAGTGCGTCTTTGACGATGGCAACCTGCCAAACGGGTATCGAACTGAAACTGCGCCGCTCGGGCCTTCGCCCGACGAAGCAGCGCATTGCGCTGGCCGGCCTTCTGTTCGCCAAGGGTGACCGCCACCTGACCGTGGAAGAGCTGCACGAAGAGGCGATGGCCGCCGATTTCCCGGTTTCGCTCGCGACCGTCTACAACACGCTGCACCAGTTCACCGAAGCCGGCCTCATCCGCGTTCTCGCGGTTGAAAGCTCGAAGACCTATTTCGACACCAATGTCTCCGACCACCATCACTTCTTCGTTGAGGGTGAGAACAAGGTGCTCGACATTCCGGTGAACAATATCAGCATCGACAACCTGCCACCCGCGCCGGAAGGCATGGAAATCGCCCATGTCGATGTGGTGATCCGTCTACGCCCCAAGCAGGGCTGAGGCTCCACCTTCCCTTACATGACTTCGTCCGGATGCCGACCTGGCTTGTGCTTGTAGGTCGGGAACGTCCAGCCGAAATGCAGAGCGCCGCCGCGGATGACAAAGGCTGCCAAAGCGCCGATGGCCGAGGCCGCATAGAGCGGCGCGCCAAATTCATTGGCCGCCGTGAAGACGGCAGCGCCGACAAGGCAGGCCGTGATGTAGATTTCCGGGCGCAACAGCACCGAGGGTTCATTGGCGAGAAGATCGCGTAAGACGCCGCCCAGGCTTGCGGTCAACGTGCCGGTGACGATGGCGATCGTCGGGGAGCCGGTTGCGGCCAGCCCCTTGGCCGCCCCCATGACACAATAGGCGGAGAGGCCGATCGCATCGAGCCAGATCAGCAGGCGATAGCGCGATTCGACCAGATGGGCGGTGAAGAAGACGAGAACGCCGATCGCGCAGCAGACCAGGATGTAATCCGGGTTCAGGACCCAGAAAACCGGCACCCTTCCGAGAACGATGTCGCGGACCGTTCCGCCACCGAGACCCGTGACGACGGCGAAGAACAGAAAGCCGATCATGTCCAGCTGCTTGCGCGAGGCCGCCAGCGCGCCGGTCGCGGCAAACAGGGCGATCCCCGCATAGTCGAGATATGACAGGAGCGACATGACTTCTTCCCTCGTTGCAGGCTTGGTGCCGGCCAGATTTGCAGCATGTCGTTAAGGGTGAGGCAAGACGCTGGCGCTAGACTTACGCCTCGTTCAGCACAGAATGCGATCTGGAGTCCATCCCCGTGACTTTCTTCTTGCGCCTCTTCCTCGTCGTTGCGACCGGCCTGGCGACCGCGCCTGCCGTTGCCCAGCAGGAATTGCTGAGCGACCCCGAAATTTACGAGAAGAACCACTACGCAGAGCGCTGCGACACCGTGCAATATGGCAGCGGCTTCATCGACCGCATCGACATCAACAATGACGGCATCAAGGACGCGGTGACCAACAGCAGCGAGATCGTCTGCGACGGCGTACGCGGCCCGGACTGCACGGCGGAAGGCTGCCCTTTCAACTTCTACCTCCAGGTGAAGGAAGGCGGCTACTTCATGATCGCCACGGCGCAGATGTACTCCTATGACTTCATCAAGCGCTTCGGCAACATGGTCTTCGTGCTCAAGATGCACCCGCGCTATTGCGAGCGGGAAGAAGGCCAGGAGCCCTGTGCGATGACGGTGCGCGTGCGCGGCACGAAATTCCTGACGATCTCGAAGAAGTGACCCCGCCTACGGCGCCGGGAAGACCGCAGCGATGCGGCCCATCAATTTGTAGGCCACCAATCCGACCCATTCGCGAACTGCGGTCGACATCTGCTGGGAATTCAGCGTCGGCTGGGTGAAATCGAGTGCAAAGGAGATGTTGCCCGCCGTGCGGTAATCGACCGGCCAGGGCGTGACCTCGACGTTTGCCTTGCGAAACAGCCCGACGGAACGCGGCATGTGGAAGGCGGAGGTGATCAGCAGGCATTGGCCAAGACCGTTCGAGGCGAGCAGCTCACGGCTGTTTTGCGCATTCTCGTCCGTGTTTCTCGATGTCGTCTCGGCGATCAGCCGGTCGCGCGAGATTCCGAAGGCCTCGAAGAAGCGGATCGAGGCTGCCGCATCGCCTTCATAGATGCCGCTCAGGGAGCCGTCCCCGCCGGACACCAGAATCCTTGCCTCAGGATATCGGATGGCGAGACGCAGTGCCTCGACGAATCGGTCCCCTGCCTGATTGAGATCCATCCCTCCCCGTGCCGTGGTGACTTCCGTCTCGAAGGCGCCACCGAGCACGATCATGCAGGCAAGCTCAGGCGGGTCTCCCGCGGGCCGTGGAAAACGAGCTTCCAGCGTCTGGAGGAGAAAAGACCCGAGCGTTGTGTAGAGCGTGAGAAAGAGAACGACGAGGGCGAAGGACAGGGCTGCGGCCGCCAGGCGGAGGTGCTTGAGGCCAATCAGCAGAAGGGCCAAAGCCGCGAACAGGAACACCAGCGACAGCGGCTGGACCAGGTTCCAGAACACCTTGGAAACAACGAACAACGGGCATTCTCCCTGCCCGGTTCTCCCGGGCCATCTCTCATGCCGGCCTCAGCGAGAGGAGACCAGCTTCGCTCAAGGAGGCGTTACTAAACCCTCGTGCCACTGTCATCCTTTGCCTTGTGAATTTTTCGGGAGGAAACCCATGCGATTTGCCATCGATACCGTGGACGACTCCGGCAACGACCGCCTTTACATCGGCACTCCGCTCCATGTCAGCGAAGACAAGCTGCATCTGAAGCTGCGCGACGGCGAGGTGAAGCTCGACATCCGCAAGATCATCGACTGGTTCCAGATCGATCTGTCGGAAAGCGGCGAGCGGGTGGAGTTGTTTCAGCGGTGAGGGTTCAAGCCGTCATCTAAGAGCTTCGAAACAACGGAAGCCAATCGACGGCTCTCTGAGACCAGCCTATTGCTGCAGAAACTTAAGTTCACGTTCAGGGAGGATTTGGTGGAGCTAAGCGGGATCGAACCGCTGACCTCTTGCATGCCATGCAAGCGCTCTCCCAGCTGAGCTATAGCCCCATCAGGGTACCGGGTTACTTCCGGCTCCGGGAACCCCTTGAAAGCGCTGCTTCCGTCGGGGTGGCGGCTTGATACTTCCGGTAATCGGAGATGGCAAGCCGAAAAATGAAAGCCCGGGCATTTTTTTAGGCCCGGGCTCGAAATCCTTGAAATATCAGACTTCGTCGTCGTCGCCGGTCACGCCGATGAGACCGGACATGTCGTCGTCGTCATCATCTTCGTCGGCTTCCAGGAAGGTATCGTCGTCGTCGCCGTCGATTTCGACGTCGTCATCGCCCATGTCCGGAATGTCGTCACCGCTGGAGGAATCGTCGGCGTCCTCGAGCGAGACGAGCTCGACATCGGTGTTTTCGGTATCGACTTCCGCGACATCCTCTTCCTCAGCCTTTTCCATGATGGCTGCGACCGAGGTTTCCTCGAAATAGGAAAGCGGCCAGGACTTGCCCGTGTACGGCGACACGATCGGGTCCTTGTTCAGGTCGTAGAATTTCTTGCCGGTGTCGGGGCAAGTGCGTTTCGTTCCAAGTTCTGCCTTTGCCACTGTCAAAGCCTCATGAAGTCGTGAAGAATAAGGGCATACGCCTAGCGCCCGGCGCGAGGCCGGCCAAACTGTAGTCGGTCCCCTTAATCGCTGGCACAGCGTCTGTCAAAGGCAAACTGCGACAGAAAAGGGGTTGATGTTGCGCCACCTCGCCGAGCATGCCGGATGGTGCCGTCAGGGGTTCGGCTTCAGCTTCTTGGAGCTTGCTTGGCAAGCGGGGCCAAGCTTTGTATCAGACTGTCACCGCACGCAACGCAAAGAGAGCTTCATGATCATTGCCATCGACGGGCCGGCCGCGGCCGGCAAGGGAACGCTGTCGCGACGGATTGCCGAGACCTATGGCTATCACCACCTCGATACCGGCCTCACCTATCGCGCAACGGCCAAGGCCCTTCTCGATGCCGGGCTGCCGCTCGACAACGAGGCGGTTGCCGAGCGCATGGCGCTCGCCGTGGAGCTCGCCGGCCTCGACCGTGACGTGCTGTCTGCCCATGCCATCGGCGAGGCGGCCTCGAAGATCGCGGTCATGCCCTCCGTGCGCCGGGCGCTGGTTGAGGCACAACGGGCGTTTTCGAAGCGTGCACCCGGCACCGTCCTCGACGGTCGCGACATCGGCACCGTCGTCTGCCCCGAGGCTCCTGTGAAGCTCTATGTGACCGCTTCTCCGGAAGTGCGGGCGAAGCGCCGATATGACGAGATCCTGGGCAAGGGCGAGAGCGCCGACTTCGACGCGATTTTCGCCGATGTGAAGAAGCGGGACGAGCGCGACATGGGACGGGCCGACAGCCCCTTGAAACCAGCGGATGACGCGCACTTGCTAGATACTTCCGAAATGAGTATAGAGGCCGCATTCTTCGCGGCGAAGGCACTCATCGACGCTGCCCTGACGAAATGAAGTGACCAGGACCCGGCAAAGCCGGAGCCTGAGGGCCGACATCCAGTCCCCGCGCCGGAATTGCTCTTCAAGAAGAGCGGATCGGTTGCCGGCCAAGATCAACACCAACCCCCGGCGCTCACGCATCCAGATGGATGCGACTAGGAGATTTCATGTCTGTTTCTACCCCGTCGCGCGAGGACTTTGCAGCCCTCCTCGAGGAATCCTTTGCCAAGACCGACCTGGCCGAAGGCTATGTTGCCAAGGGCATCGTCACGGCTATCGAGAAGGACGTCGCGATCGTTGACGTCGGCCTCAAGGTCGAAGGCCGCATCGCGCTGAAGGAATTCGGCGCCCGTGCCAAGGACGGCACGCTCAAGGTTGGCGACGAAGTTGAAGTTTACGTCGAGCGCATCGAAAACGCTCTCGGCGAAGCTGTTCTGTCGCGCGAAAAGGCGCGTCGCGAAGAAAGCTGGATCAAGCTCGAAGCCAAGTTCGAAGCTGGCGAGCGCGTTGAAGGCGTTATCTTCAACCAGGTCAAGGGCGGCTTCACGGTTGACCTCGACGGCGCCGTTGCCTTCCTTCCGCGTTCGCAGGTCGACATCCGTCCGATCCGCGACGTCACCCCGCTGATGCACAACCCGCAGCCCTTCGAAATCCTCAAGATGGACAAGCGTCGCGGCAACATCGTTGTTTCGCGTCGTACGGTTCTCGAAGAAAGCCGTGCCGAGCAGCGTTCTGAAATCGTTCAGAACCTCGAAGAAGGCCAGGTTGTTGACGGCGTCGTCAAGAACATCACCGATTACGGTGCGTTCGTTGACCTCGGCGGCATCGACGGCCTGCTGCACGTCACCGACATGGCATGGCGCCGCGTCAACCATCCTTCGGAAATCCTGTCCATCGGCCAGTCGGTCAAGGTTCAGATCATCCGCATCAACCAGGAAACCCACCGCATCTCGCTCGGCATGAAGCAGCTCGAGTCGGATCCGTGGGATGGCATCGCTGCCAAGTACCCGGTTGGCAAGAAGATTTCCGGTACCGTCACGAACATCACCGACTACGGTGCATTCGTCGAGCTGGAGCCGGGCATCGAAGGCCTGATCCATATCTCGGAGATGTCCTGGACGAAGAAGAACGTTCATCCCGGCAAGATCCTTTCGACCACGCAGGACGTCGACGTCGTCGTTCTCGAAGTCGATCCGTCGAAGCGCCGTATCTCGCTCGGTCTCAAGCAGACCCTCGAGAACCCGTGGCAGGCATTTGCCTTCAGCCACCCGGCCGGCACTGAAGTCGAAGGCGAAGTCAAGAACAAGACCGAGTTCGGCCTGTTCATCGGCCTCGAAGGCGACGTTGACGGCATGGTTCACCTGTCGGATCTCGACTGGAACCGTCCGGGCGAACAGGTCATCGAAGAGTACAACAAGGGTGACGTGGTCAAGGCTGTCGTTCTCGACGTCGACGTCGAGAAGGAACGCATCTCGCTCGGCATCAAGCAGCTCGGCAAGGACTCGGTCGGCGATGCCGCCGCTTCCGGCGACCTGCGCAAGAACGCCGTCGTTTCGTGCGAAGTCATCGGCATCAACGATGGCGGCATCGAAGTGAAGCTGGTCAACCACGAGGACATCACGTCCTTCATCCGCCGCAACGACCTGGCACGCGATCGTGACGATCAGCGTCCGGAGCGTTTCTCGGTCGGTCAGGTTGTCGACGCCCGCGTCACCAACTTCTCCAAGAAGGACCGCAAGGTCATGCTGTCGATCAAGGCTCTCGAGATCGCAGAAGAGAAGGAAGCCGTTGCTCAGTTCGGTTCGTCCGACTCGGGCGCTTCGCTCGGCGACATCCTGGGTGCAGCCCTGAAGAACCGCAACAACGACTAATCCTCGCTGTTGAGTGAATGAAAGAACCCGCCGGGAGCAATTCCGGCGGTTTTTTCTTTTGAACCAATGGGATCAGGTGAGACCGGCCATCCGGAGATAGAGCTGATGCGCGGGTTCGGTCTGGAGGCCGAAGGGGCGGTCGGTCGGCGACGGCAGGGCGGCTTGCGCGGTGGCGCCTTCTGCGCGCTCTTCGGTGGCGATCAGAGGGTCGGTGGCCACGGCAAGTGCCGCTTCGACTTCATCACTCCCCTCGCCCTCTTCGTCGGCGGGCTCTTCGAAGGGCGCGAGGTCTTGCGCCTCATTGTCCTCGTCACTGTCCTGATCCTGACCCGGTCTTTCCTCCTCCTCTTCGACTTCGCCGATCTCGAAATCGTCGTCGATCAGGTAGGAGATAAAGGGCAGCGGGAGGCCCTCGCGCGACAGGGTCGGGCGGATCGCGGCCTGCTCCGGCAGCGCCACAGGTAATGGTGTACTGCGTTCTTCAACGGCCTCGCGAGACGCGGGATCGAATGGCTGAGAGCCATCGTCCGCCGTTACGGCGCGCACGGCCGCAGCTTCTGTCTCAGTGCCAGGGGCGGCCATCGCCTGTTCCGGAGAACCCGGAAGACTGCCTGCCGGTGTCCCCTGCCTTGTATCAGCGGGCAGCGTCTTCAGTTGCAGGAGCGCCCGGACGAAATCGGTATCCAGCAGCTCCGCAAGCCAGGAGGCCGGCAGCGTCTGCGATGCTTGTCCCGGCGCGGGGATGGTGACTGGAACGGGTACAGTCACTGTGCGGCGCTCGGGCACCAGAGAACCATCGGCATCCGTCTCAAGGGGAACGTCGGCTACGGCACTGCGCGGGGCTGCCGGGGCTGTGTCCAGCTTGGCATTGGCAGCGGGCGCCTCTGGACGCGCCGGGGCGTCGGACAGTGCTTGTCTGGAAACACCGTCGCCGCTCATTCTGGCGCTCTCGCGCGCTGCAGCGGACGCAGGGTCTGCCGCGGTTCTTGAATTTCGACCGGGCTGCTCTTGGCCGGCAGGCGACTGAGACGGGTACATCGCAGCCGTTCGCGGGCGGGCAGCATCTGGGGGAAGCGCTCGTTCAAGGGGCGCATCCGGCGAATCGGCATCGGCGTTTCCGCCGCCAAGCGTTCGAGCCTCAGTCAGCGGCGCTGCCTGCGAGACCTGGGCCAGCTTTTGATCGGAGGCGGGACTGCCCGGCAACGTTGGTCGGCCGCCATCATTCGCTGCGATGCGCCGCGCTACGGCCGGATCAGTGGCACGGCTTTCGCCGGCAAGTTCGCGATAGGACGAGATCACGGAGCGCATGGCGCCGTCGCGATCGGTTTGCCGGTAGAGCTCCAGATAAAGCGTCAGGGTGGCGCGTTCCGGCCCGGATGGACTCGCCATGGCTTCCAGTAATGTTCTGAGCTGCAGACCGGCGAAAGACTGCGCCAGAAGTCTTTGCAGTTTTAGCCGATCGGCGGCCGGAAGGGCCGCGATCCCTTCGATCAACCGGCCCATGTAATCCGAAAGGGTTTCGTTCGTCCGTCGCTCGATCTTGAGCGCCGAGCCCAAGACCTCCGCCAGGGTCGCCAGGTTCTGCGACATGCGTTCGGGACCGGACAGCAGCATGATGTTGAGCTGACTGGCAACGGCAGCTTCTTGAGCAAGGACCGGTGCTTGCGGCGTTGCCGTGGCTGTTGCACGGGGCGCAGCCGACTGATCCGGGCGCGCACGCGCATCGGTCGTTGCGGGATATGAATTCGTTGACGCAAGGACTGGAGGAAGCATGGGCGACCTCTCCGGTTCTGGTGCCTCTTGTTATGACGCTGGGACAAACTCACGACGACGGCGAGGCTTTGCCAGGATCAAACCTCGCAGCCGGCACCGATCGGCTATCGTCGCTCGATATGGTTAATCAATTGCTAATCGCGACCGGAAGCGAAGAGACACCAGCCTCGCGCATAGATTGGCGTGCATCATGGAGAAGGCGGCAGACCGTCGCCGGATGGAAAAACGACAGGCGCAGGCATGACACGCAATCTTCTCCTGAACACGGACAGCTACAAGCTCGGCGTCTTTCTGCAGTATCCGAAGGACACCCGCGCCGTCAGCGCCTTCGTCACCACGCGTGGCAATTCCTTCCGTCCCGAGGTGATGTTCTTCGGGCTGCAGATGTTCCTGAAGGACTATCTCTCCTCTCCAATTACACGGGGCGACATCGACGAGGCCGAGGACATTGCCGCGGCCCATGGCCAGCCCTTCGACCGCGCAGGCTGGGAGCACATCCTGAAGGCGCATGGCGGCTTCCTGCCACTTCGGATCGAAGCCCTTGCCGAGGGCACGGCGATCCGCCGTGGCGTGCCGGTGATGCAGGTGGTCAATACGGATCCGCTGGTGCCGTGGCTGACGTCCTACATGGAAACCGCACTTTTGCGGGCTGTCTGGTATCCCTCGACTGTCGCCACCACGGCCTGGCGCCTGCGGCTGGCGATCCAGCCTTTCCTCGACCGGACGACCGACGATCCCGTGGGACTGCAGCCGAGCCGAATCAGCGATTACGGCTGCCGCAGCACATCGAGCGTCGAGCAGGCGGCGCTTGGGGGCGCAGCCCATCTCGTGCATTTCCAGACGTCGGACTCGCTGCCGGCCATCTTGCAGGCGCGACGTGTCTACAAGAGCTCCATGCCAGCCCTCTCCATCCCGGCGGCCGAGCATGGGACGATTCTTGCCTGGGGGCAGACGCAGGAAGTCGAAGCCTATTCCAACATGATCGACAACTTCGCAGAGGCCGGCGGCTATTCGGTCGTCTCCGACAGCTTCGATCTGCACAATGCCGTCACAGAAATCTGGGGCAAGAAGCTGCAGACCAAGGTTCGCGCCGCGGGCGGCGTTCTCGTCGTGCGCCCCGACAGCGGTGATCCGATCGACACCCCCGTCCAGGTCGTGGCGCAGCTGGCTTACGCTTTCGGCACGCGGCTCAATGGCAAGGGCTTCAAGGTCCTCGACGGCAATGTCCGCGTCCTGCAGGCCGATGGCGTTTCGATCCAGGACATCCAGATGATCCTCGGCCGGCTCGAGGGCATGGGCTTTTCCGCCGAGAACATCGCCTTCGGCATGGGGTCGGGCCTGCTGCACAAGATCAATCGCGACACCATGTCGTTCACGATGCGCACGAGCGCCGTGCAGGATGCGCAAGGAGCGTGGCGCCCCGTTGCACGGCGTCCCAGCAATCCGCAGGAGAAGACGCCCATGGCCGGTCGTGTGGCGGCCATCGCCGACGGCTATGATATCGTGACGGTGCCCCTGGAAGACCTGGGCAGCCGCGAGAACCTGCTGCGGCCCGTCTGGCAGGATGGAGAATTGCTGGTGGACTGGAGCCTGGACGAGATCCGCGACAGAGCGACGGCGGCCAGCCAGCCGCGCTGATCAATCGACGAGGCGCATGAAACGCGGGTAGAGGCCGGCCTCATCCGAGGGCACCGGAACGCGCTCGCCGAATGCCTCGTCAGAACGGCTGCGTTCATCGACGATGAAGGCGTCCAACCAGTTGGCCGGCGCATAACGCGGGCCTTCCTCTTCGCTTTCGTCTGTATCGACAGGGATTTCGATCAGGTCGAGGTCATAGGTGGATGAATTACGCGATACCGAGTCAAGGAGGTTCCTGGTTGCTTCCGTCATGGTCGCCTGATCAACGCCTTTATGAAAACGGGTGACTTGAAAAGCCCGTTTCGCTACCGATTTTTCTGGGAGCGATGATGCGAAGTCTCGGTTAATGAAACCTTGGCAGATGTCGCGTCGTGTTCACCAATTCTCATCGATGAGATGTAGGGATGAGTTTCAGACCTCCGGCTTCACTGCTGTCTCCGTCTGCGAAAGACATGATGAGCCCGCTCGAAATCGAGCTTGCCGGGGAAAAGGCCGATGCCCTGGCGCGGGCGGGGCGAAAGCTCGAGGAGGCTCTCCTTCGCCTGGAGGCGGCACGCGATAAAGACGGAGTTTTACGCGATCCCCTTATCGATGCTGCCGCCGATGCCGTCTTCGGGCTGACGATCCAGCGCGAGCTTTGCGGGCTGCGCAATCAGACGGACATGGTCCGCCGGTATCAGATTCCGAAAGAGGTGATGGCGCGTGTCGGCATCACGAGGAAGAGCAAGGACTAGAGCGTCAACTCATGTCACAGTTGATAAGAGGAGTGGCGGCGTCGCCGGCTCAGCTATGGGCGAAGATGTCGGTCTCTTCCCAGCCCAGCAAATCCAGCTTCGCGCGGGTGGGCAGGAACTGGAAGCAGGCCTCGGCGTACTCCAGCCGTCCATCCCGCACGAGACGATGCATGAGCTTGTCGCGCAGGGCATGCAGGTAAAGCACATCGGAAGCTGCGTATTCGAGCTGCGCCTGGCTCAAGGTCTCGGCGGCCCAATCTGAAGACTGCTGCGCCTTGGAGATATCGATCTCCAGCATCTCCTTCAGATTGTCCTTCAGCCCGTGTCTGTCGGTATAAGTCCGCGTCAATCGCGATGCGATCTTGGTGCAGAAGACGTTCGCCGTCGTGACGCCGAAGGTCTGGAAGAGAACGGCGATGTCGAAGCGACCATAATGAAAGATCTTCGTCCGCCCGGCGTCAGCGAGCATGGCGCTAAGGTTGGGGGCTTCGGTCTGGCCGGCGCGGATGCGAATGACATCTGCCGTGCCGTCGCCCGGCGAGAGCTGAACCACGCATAGCCGGTCGCGGCGCGGGACGAGACCCAGCGTTTCCGTATCGATTGCGATTGCATCCGTATAACGGGCGGCGCCCTCGGCGGAGATATCTTCTTCGTGGTAGCGAATCTTGCTCATCTCGGCCTCCGGCACTCTCTGATCGTTCCTGCCCCTATAGCCGAATGATTTCAGCAAGACCACCTGCGACCGCGGAACCGCAACGACTATCCCTTTCTGGTGCCAGAGATCACAGCCCTGTGATGGATGCATGCAAAGAACGCGGGCAGCGGCTCAAGTTGATTAAATGCTGATCAAACGCGCTTCGGGGCCCGCCGAAACGCGCGAAAACGAAGGCTTTAGGCGGATGTTTTCGGTTCATTGGAAAGCGCGAAGGCACGAAAGCGAACGAGCCATGCGTCAAACGCACTGCTGCGTTGCAACAACAATGATTGGCAGGTCAAAGCGATATGAATATAACAAAAGCATCGAAGCGGCGCACTCCTCCTCCCAGTGCCGCTCGGTAGGATCGGCAATACTCCTCCTCCTCCCAATTGCCGATCAAGTTTAAGAGCCTGGCGCATCCTCCTCCCGCGCCAGGCTCTTTGCATTTTTAGCCCCCTTTATCCTCGACTCCCCCACGAACGCTTCTGCTTGATGCAGGCGGACGTCGGCCCATATAAGGCCCTTTGATCAAGGATAATCAGGAGGCTTGCATGTCGGTGAAGTTTGGAACGAGTGGCTTGAGAGGATTGTCGACGGATCTGGTCGGCTCCGTATCTGCGCTGTACTCTACCGCCTTCGCCCGCCACATGCTGGACAGCGGCGCTCTGCAGCCCGGATCGCCTGTGGTCATTGCCCGCGACTTCCGCCCATCCAGCCCGGAGATTGCCGGCACCATCATGGCTGCGATCAAGCGCCTCGGCCTTCAGCCGATCGATTGCGGCACGATCCCGACGCCTGCTCTTGCCCTTTATGGTGCGTCGATCGGCGCGGCGGGTATCATGGTGACGGGATCGCATATCCCTGCAGACCGCAACGGCATCAAGTTCTATCGCCCCGACGGCGAAGTCAACAAGAGCGACGAAGAGGCCATCACGCGCCTCGCGCGCGAACTTGCCGACGATGCCGAAGCCAACAGGGTCGAGGCTGGGTCAGCGGAAAACCGCGAAGCCGAGGCGACCAAACTTTTCGTGGACCGCAATTTCGGCATCCTTCCGGCCGACGCTCTCAAAGGTAAACGGATCGGCATCTACCAGCACAGCTCCGTCGCCCGGGACATGCTGGTCACGGTCTTCGAGCATTGCGGTGCGACCGTCTTTCCGCTCGGACGTTCTGAGCAGTTCATCCCCGTGGATACCGAAGCCGTCTCGCCGGATACCGTTTCGCAGCTCGCCCGCTGGGCGGACAAACTGGCGCTGGATGCCCTTCTTTCCACCGATGGCGATGGCGACCGACCGCTGGTGGCCGATGAACGGGGGACGCCGCTGCGCGGCGACCTCCTCGGTCTCATCGCCGCCCGGTTCCTCAAGGCCGGCGTGGTTGCGACACCCGTGACTTCGAATTCGGGGCTCGAGCAGGACGGCAGTTTCACCGTTCATCGCACCCGTGTTGGCTCACCCTTCGTCATCGCGGCGATGGAGGAAGCGCTAACCGATGGGAAACAGGGCGTGATCGGTTTCGAGGCAAACGGCGGCCTGATGCTGGGATCGGACCTCGAGATTTCCGGCAAGAAAATTGCCGCGCTTCCGACGCGAGACAGTTTTCTGCCGGCACTTGCCGCACTTGGGACGGCAGCGCAGAGAGGCGTGTCGCTTTCGGCGCTCGTTGATGACTTCAGTCTGCCCATGGCGCTCAGCGACCGCCTGGAAAACTATGCAAGCGAGCGCAGCACGGCGCTGATGGCCGAACTCAATGGATCGCGCGAGGCGCTGGATGGCTTCCTTGCCCCGCTCGGGACAGTGCAAAGCGTCAGCGAGATCGACGGGCTGAGGGTGACGTTGAGCGATGGCCGTGTCATCCATTTCCGCCCCTCCGGCAATGCGCCGGAGATGCGCTGCTATGTCGAAGCGGCCGACAAGGACAAGGCCGAATCGCTTCTGAAACAGGGGCTTTCCCTCCTGCGCGCGTGGTCCGCATAAACCGGGTCTGATTTGGCAGCGTATTGGTCATGATAGAAAACAAGAGGATATCATGACCAAAATCGCATGGATTACCGGGGCAAGCTCCGGCATCGGGAAAGCATTGGCAGAGCGTCTGCTGCGAGATGGATACCGGGTCGCGGTCAGTGCGCGGAGCGCAGATGCCCTTGCCGAACTCGCTTCGAGCCATCCCGGCAAGATCGGTGTCTATCCTCTCGACGTGACGGACCCCGCGGCCGTGAAGCAGGTCTTCGCCGCGGTCGAAAGCGACATGGGACCGGTGGATCTCGCCGTTTTCGCAGCCGGGTCCTATACGCGCGACTACGCGAAGGATTTCGACAGCGCACGCACCCGGCAGATGTTCGAGCTCAACGTGCTCGGCACGGCGTCATGCCTCGAAACCGTCATGCCCGCGATGACGGCGCGGCGCAGCGGCCATATTGCGGTGGTGGCCTCGGTCTCCGGCTATGTTGGCCTTCCCGGCGCGGCAACCTATGGAGCGACCAAGGCCGCTCTCAACGTGATGTGCGAAGCGCTTTATCCGGAGCTCGAACGGTCCGGGGTGAAGATCACCATCATCAATCCAGGCTTCGTCGACACGCCGTTGACCAAGAAGAACGACTTCCCGATGCCTTTCCTCGTCTCGTCGGAAGAAGCGGCAGACACGATCGCCAAGGGGCTGGCGAAGGGCAAATTCGAGATCATCTTCCCTTGGAAGATGGCGGTTGCCATCCGGCTTCTGCACGCCCTGCCCCACTCGCTCCGCTTCGCTCTCACGCGCAAGATGCTCCGCTGACCGTTCATCGGCCCGTGGCGCATTCCTGAAATGAGAGAATTGTTCAGGCTGGCTTGTCCAGCCTGAACTGTACGACGTCGATGCGTCCGAAACGGAAGCCGACCGCGCAGTAGTGCAGATAGAGCCGCCACATGCGGTAGAAGCGGCGGTCAAAGCCCAAGGGCTCGATCTTCTGCCAGTTGGCAGTGAAGGCGTGGTCCCAGGCGATCAGGGTGCGATCATAATCGCGGCCGAAGCGGAAACGGTCGCCGATCTCCAGACCGGCAGCTTTCGCGTCCCGTTCGAAGACCGTGACGGACGGTAGCATGCCACCCGGGAAAATATAGGTCTGGATGAAATCCGCGCTGCGGCGATAATAATCGAAGCGGCTCTCGTCGATGGTGATCGTCTGGATCAGCGCCTTGCCGCCCTTTACCAGCCGCTCCTGAACGGCCTTGAAGTAGATCGGCCAGTTTTCCTCACCCACAGCCTCGAACATCTCGATCGAGACGATCTTGTCGTAGTGCCCGCGGCAGTCACGATAATCCTCCAGGCGGATATCCACCCGGTCGGCGAAGCCTGCCTTCTCGAGGCGGTCGCGCGCGAATTTCGCCTGTTCGGTGGAGAGTGTGAGGCCAGTGACCCGGCAACCGGTCTTGCGGATCGCGTGCTCGGCAAAGCCACCCCAGCCGCAGCCGATCTCCAGGACATGATCGTCCGGGCCGATCTGCAACTCCTCGACGATGCGGGCATATTTTGCCTCCTGCGCATCGGCAAGCGTCATGCCCGGCGCGCTGTAGAGCGCGGAAGAATAGGTCATCGTCTGGTCGAGCCAGAGGCCATAGAAGGCATTACCGAGGTCGTAGTGATAGGCGATATTCCGGCGGCTGCCCTTTTTCGAGTTGCGGCGTAACTTGTGCCGCAGGCGGGCCAGCGTCTTGAAGATCGACGAGGATGCCAGCACCCGACCGAGCTGGGGCTCGTTTGCCAGCGCAAGCTCCAGCACCGCGCCGATATCGGGAGAATCCAGATCGCCATCGATAAACGACGAGGCGAAGCCAAGGGTGCCGCTTGTGAGGATGCGCACAACCGGGCTCGCATTGCGAACGCAAAGGACGGCATTGGGACCGGGTGTGGCTCCGATCGCCACGTGTTCGCCATAGCCTTCGAACTGCAGGGTCAGGCGACCGACGGCAATGCGATCGGCCCAGCGGCACATCATACGCTGCCAGAATGTGAGAGGGCTAACGACAGGGTGCATTTCCTGTTCAGCATGACTCATGACTTGTTCATCCCATTCTGCACAACGATCGTGGACGCAATTTTCGATGCTGCGGGCTTGTGTCGATAGACAGGCACGCCCTTCCACCAGAGCTTCAGCGCCTCCCAGTGAATGCCCCCCATCACCTTGAGCGTCATCAAGGGATATTTCAGCAGCATGATCAATAGGCCGGTATCCGACAACGGGCGCCGTGCGCCCGAAAAGCTGGCGAAGAGGAGCGGCCCGTCGGGGTCGCTTTCGCCGATGTTGATGGCGACGTTTTCATCCGGCGGGCTGATGCGGAAATTGTATTCGCAGTTCATCGGCATGAAGGGCGAGACATACATTTCCTTGGCGCAGCGATGGCGCAGGATCTCGCCCGCCGTCTCTCCTTCGACCGGGATAACGTAGGTGTGGCGCTCGTTGAACGTATTGCACACTTCGTAGAGAACCGCCGCGAGACCACCCTCGGCGCGGTAGCAGAAGTAGACGGTGAGCGGGTTGAAAACATAGCCGAAGATCCTGGGATAGCAGAGCATGCGGATCTTCCAGCCGTCACCCTCCAGACCTGCGGCGCTCAAACGGTCGTGGACCCAGTTGCGCAGGTCCCCTTTACGACCGTTCCCATGGTCTGCGTCGTGGACCGAGTAGAGAGCGCCCTTGTTATAGCCGAAGAGGCGCATGCGTTCGTTCAGCTCTTCGATCTCGTCGAGATCGATCAGCAGCGAGAAGACACTGTAGCGGAGGCTGTGTTTCTTGGGTCGGCTGCGGACATGCAGCACATGCCCGGCATAGATGGCGGAGCGCAATGTCATTCCGCCGCCTCGAGTTGGCGGCTGATGACGATGCGACCGGACTCGTTTTCGACCGACCAGGGACGGCGCACGCCGCCCAGGGCTTCGGCTACGGCAAGGCCCGCCTGCAGCCCATCCTCGTGGAAGCCACTGCCGAAATAGGCGCCGCAATACCACGTGTTGCGGCGGCCCTGAAGCCGCCAGATGCGGCGCTGGGCGCGGATGGCCGCAACGTCGAAGAGCGGATGTTCGTAGTTGAAGGTCTGGATGATCTTTGCGGGATCGATCGGACGGCACGGATTGAGCGTGACGAAAAGAGGGGTCGCCGGATCCAGCGACTGCAGCTTGTTCATCCAGTAGGTGACGCAAAGGGTTTCACTGGCATCGCCCTGCTTTTCAGCGACGTAATTCCAGCTCGACCAGACAGCCTTGCGCTTCGGCATGAGATTTTCGTCGGAGTGTAAGACGGCCAGATTGGGCGTGTACTGGAAGGATTCCAGCACGTCGATCTCGTCCTGATCAGCATCCTCCAGGAGATCGATGCTCTGGTTCGCATGCGTGGCGAGAACGACATCGTCGAAGGCTTCCACGGCGCCATGAATATCGGTGACTTCGACGCCTGCAATGCCACGGCGAACACCCGTCACCGCGGTGCCAAGACGAACTTCTCCGGTGAAATCCGCGAGAATCCGCGCGACATATTCGCGGCTGCCGCCCTTGACCGTTCGCCACTGCGGGCGGTTCTTCAGGACCAGCAACCCGTGATTGGCGAAAAACCGAATGAAAGCGTGCAGGGGATAAAGCCGCATTTCCGAGGCGGTCGTCGACCAGATGGCAGCGCCCATCGGAAGCAGATGATCGTCCACGAAGGATGGCGCATAGTCGGCCGATGCCAGATAGTCGCCGAGGGAGACGCCTTCTAGTTCCGGGCGCTCGAGCAGACCGGGAGCTTCCTTGTAGAAGCGAAGGATGTCTTTCACCATTCGCCAGAAGCGCGGACGCAAAATGTTCGACCTCTGGCCTAGGAGCCCGGAAAGACCGGAGCCGGAGTATTCAAAGGCCCCTGACCCCAGTGACGCGGCAAAGGACATGTTCGAGGCAAGCGTCGGCACATCGAGATGTTCGAACAGCTTCACCAGATTGGGGTAGTTGCGGTCGTTATAGACGATGAACCCGGTGTCGACCGGAATGTGCTTCTTCGCACCCGGCGCGAGCACGGTGTTGGAATGACCGCCGGGCCGGTTCTCGGTTTCGTAGAGAACGACATCGGTGCTCTTCGACAGGAGCCAGGCGCAGGACAGACCCGAAATTCCCGAACCGATGACCGCGATCCTGCGTTTACCGCCGGATGCGGCCTTCGTGATACCAGTGCTCATTACCCGCCCTTTGCCAATCGTGTCGCTGATGCATATGCCATGATTACGCACGGTTTTTCGCAATGGATCGATCAGCACGAATAAATTCACGTGCAGTGATCCAGCAGAAGTGAGGCGGCGTAAACGGCTTCATGATGAACGCGATACACATCTCGGCAGATGCGTGCCAGAATGACCCCGGGCGGATAGCGCGGCAACAGGTCGTTGCGCCGCTCAAACGAGGGAAAAAAAGCGTATCGATGACCGAGTCTGTGAAAGAACTGGACCAGCGAAATCTCTCGCAATTGCTGGCCGCCGTCGGCCGTGATCGCGATATCGAAGCCTTCGAAGAGCTCTTCAAATACTACGGCCCCAAGGTGCGTGCATACATGGCCAAGCTCGCCCGCGATGGGCAGGCGGCCGAAGAGTTGATGCAGGAGACCATGCTCGCCGTCTGGAACAAGGCGGAGCAATTCGACCCGACGCGCGGGAATGTCTCCAGCTGGATCTTCACCATCGCTCGCAATCAGCGCATCGACGCGTTTCGTCGCGAAAGGCGCCCGGCCTTCGACCCGTCCGACCCGGCATTCGTGCCAGACGACGTGCCGCCGGCCGATGTCGAATTCGAAGGCAGGCAGGAGGCAGACCGTCTTCGCCGCGCCATGGAAACCTTACCACCCGAACAGCTCGAACTCCTCAAAATGTCATTCTACAGAGAAGCATCCCATAGCACGATTGCAGCCGAACTCGGTCTGCCCATGGGAACCGTCAAGTCGCGCATCCGCCTCGCTTTCGCAAAGCTGCGCGCAGCGTTGGAGGAGCGGGCATGACGCTCCATGTTCAACACCATATCAGCGACGAACTGCTGCTCGATTACGCCACCGGCAATCTTGCCGAAGGCTGGAGCATTGCCGTTGCCACGCATCTGGCGCTTTGCCCGGCCTGCCGCGACCGGCTCTCCTTCATGGAGCACACCGGCGGACAGATCCTCGAGGCGACCGAAGTGGTGGCCGAAGAGACCTCATCTGCCGACAGCTGGTCGGCGATGAAGGCGAAGCTGAAGGCGCAAGGCTCGTCACCTACGGCCACGGCGAAGCCTGTCGCAACGCCGGCGGACGTACCGGTCCTGCCCGAGCCTTTGCGCTCCTATGTCGGCGGCGACGTCGAGGCCTTGAAGTGGAAGTCGCTCGGCCGTGGTGCCTATCACATTCCGATCAAGACGGGTGATGCCGAAAGTCAGGTTCGCCTGTTGAAGATCCCGGCCGGCAAGCCGGTGCCCGAGCATTCGCATGGCGGGCGCGAGCTCACCCTGGTGCTCAAAGGCGCCTTCACCGATGGTGAAACCGTGTTCAAGCGCGGCGACCTCGAAGAAGCGGATGAAACGCTGACGCACCAGCCGGTCGCGACGCCGGAGGAGGATTGCATCTGTCTTGCAGTGACCGATGCGCCTTTGAAGTTCAAGAGCCTCCTGGTCCGTCTGGTCCAGCCGGTTCTCGGTATCTGATTGAAGGCCGGGCGTGTGCCCGGCCGTGGGGGAAGACATATGCCTTACGTGATCGCCTACATCTCGACGGCTGTCGTCTTCTTTGCCCTCGACTATCTCTGGCTCACCCGGATCGCGATCGGGTTCTACCGCGAGCAGATCGGCAGCCTCATGCTGGCGTCGCCGAACTTTACCGCCGCCGGGGTCTTCTATCTCTTCTACGTGGTCGGCGTGGTGTATTTCGCGGTGATGCCGGCGGTCTCGGCAGGCAGTCTGGTGACCGCACTTATCAATGGTGCCCTGCTCGGACTTCTCGCCTATGGCACCTATGACATGACGAACCTCGCCACGCTGAAGGGGTGGTCGCTGCAGATGAGCCTGGTCGACATGGCCTGGGGCGCGTTCCTCACGGCGACCGCCGCGGCTGCGGGCTATCTGGCCGTTTCGCGCTTTGCACAGTGAGTGCTGGAAGGCACGACCTGACCGCCCTATGTTTTCGGCATGATCAAGCCGGACCTTCTTCTCCATCCGACACCCGGTGGGCTCTATTGCCCGCTGGGTGATTTTTTTGTTGATCCGGTCCGGCCGGTCGACCGTGCACTGATCACCCATGGCCATTCCGACCATGCGCGCTCGGGCCATGCCCATGTGCTCGCCACCCGGCAGACGCTCGACATCATGGCGATCCGCTATGGCGAAGACTTCTGCGGTACATCGCAAAGTGCGGACTTCGGGCAAACCATCTCCGTCAATGGCGTTACGGTCCGGTTTCATCCGGCGGGCCATGTGCTGGGGTCCGCCCAGATCGAGATCGAGGCGCAAGGGACGCGTATCGTCGTCTCCGGCGACTATAAGCGCGGGGCGGATCCGACCTGCGCGAGTTTCGAGCCCGTGCCTTGCGACGTCTTCATCACAGAGGCCACCTTCGGGCTGCCCGTCTTTCATCATCCGGAGCCACGGCGCGAGATCGAAAAGCTTCTGAGATCACTCCAGCAGTTTCCCGAGCGCAGCCACCTCATCGGCGCCTATGCGCTGGGGAAGGCGCAGCGGGTGATCTCGCTGATCCGGCGTGGCGGTTACGAGAAGCCGATCTATATTCACGGCTCCATGGCGCGGCTCTGCGACTATTATAGTGAACAGGGCGTTGAGCTGGGTGAGCTGAGACCCGCAACCACCGAGGACAAGAAGTCCGGCGCGCTGAAAGGGGCCGTGATCATCGGGCCGCCTTCGGCCTTCAATGATCGCTGGGCGCGGCGCTTCGAGGATCCGCTGGCGATCTTTGCCTCGGGGTGGATGATGGTGCGTCAGCGGGCGAAGCAGCGGGGGGTCGAACTGCCGCTCGTCATTTCCGACCATTGCGACTGGCCGGAGCTTCTCGACACGATCCGCGAAGTCGGGCCTCAGGAGGTCTGGGTGACGCATGGGCGCGAGGAAGCCCTCGTGCGCTGGTGCGAACTTACAGGCATCAAGGCGCGGCCGCTGCATCTGGTCGGCTACGAAGACGAGGGCGACTGAGATGAAGGCCTTTGCCCGCCTGCTCGACCGCCTCGTTCTGACGCCCAGCCGCAATGGCAAGCTGACACTGCTCGTCGACTACTTCCGCGATACCGCCGACCCGGACCGCGGTTATGCGCTGGCAGCCCTTACCGACGGGCTGGACATCAAGGGCGTAAAGCCGGCGCTCCTGAAGGAGCTGGTGCTGGAGCGGATGGATCCGGTCCTGTTCCAGTATTCCTATGACTATGTCGGTGATCTTGCTGAGACGATCTCGCTGGTCTGGGAGCCGCAGGCGCCGGAGGCGGAGAGCGATCAGGATCTCGAAAGCCTTTCCAAGATCGTTGAGCGGCTGCAACGCCTCGGTCGAAACGAGACGCGCGCGGTCATGCGCGATCTCTTCGATCGCCTCGACACGTCGGAGCGGTTTGCGCTGATCAAGCTCGTGACCGGGGGATTGAGGATCGGGGTCTCGGCGCGCCTCGCCAAGCAGGCGCTCGCCCTTTATGGCGACAAGGATGTCGTCGACATCGAGGGGCTCTGGCACGGGTTGAAGCCGCCTTATACCGAGCTGTTCGCCTGGCTGGAGGACAAGGTCGACAAGCCTGTCCTGTCGACGCCGGCGATCTTCCATTCGGTGATGCTCTCGACGCCGATCGAGGATAAGGATCTTCCCAATCTCGATCCGCAAGACTTCGCTGCGGAATGGAAGTGGGACGGAATCCGCGTACAGCTCTCCTGCTCCGGGGGAAAAAGCCGGCTTTATTCCCGCTCGGGCGACGAGATCTCGGAAGCCTTCCCCGATGTAATCGAGGCCGCGCAGTTCGATGGCGTGATCGACGGCGAGCTTCTGGTGGGTGGCACGTCGCGGACGAATGCACCGACGCGCACCTTTTCCGACCTCCAGCAGCGGCTCAATCGCAAGACGGTTACGGCGAAGATGCTGGATGACGATCCGGTCTTCATCCGCGCCTACGACATTCTGTTCGATGGCGATCTGGATGTGCGACCGGAAACCTTTTTGGCGAGACGCAAGCGGCTCAGCGCTCTCGTCGATCAGCTGGAACCGCGCCGTTTCGATCTTTCGCCGCTCGTGCCCTTTTCGACCTGGGAGGAGCTCGAGAAGCTTCGCGCCGCCCCACCCGACCCGGTGATCGAAGGCGTTATGCTGAAGCGGCTGGACAGCAGCTATCAGGCCGGACGCGCCAAGGGACCGTGGTTCAAGTGGAAACGCGACCCGATGAATGCTGACGCCGTGCTGATGTATGCGCAGCGCGGGCATGGCAAACGCTCCAGCTACTATTCCGACTTCACCTTTGGGGTCTGGACGGCCATTCCCGGCGAAGGGGATGTTCTGGTACCGGTCGGCAAGGCCTATTTCGGCTTTACCGACGAGGAGCTGGAAGTGCTCGACCGCTTCGTGCGCAACAACACGGTGGACCGTTATGGCCCGGTGCGGGCCCTACGCGCGGAGCCGGAGCACGGCTTCGTCGTGGAGGTGGCTTTCGAGGGAATTGCGCGGTCGACCCGGCACAAGTCCGGAGTCGCGATGCGGTTTCCCCGCATCGCGCGCCTGCGTCAGGACAAGCTGCCCAAGGATGCCGACCGGCTGGAGACGCTGGTCTCGCTGATCGACTGAGCGCTTAGCGCGTCGTCAGGCAGCGGGAAACGCTGTCCTGCCAGCCGGCGATCGCCGCATCGCGCTCGCCGGCGTCCATGCCGGGTTCGAAACGGCGGTCGCGCTTCCAGGTGGCGGCAAAGCCCTTCTGGTCGGGCCAGAGGCCGGCGCGGGAGCCGGCAAGCCAGGCTGCACCGAGGACGGTGGTTTCCAGCACGACGGGACGATCCACCGGGGCCGCCAGAATGTCGGCGAGGCGCTGCATCGTCCAATCGGACGCAACCATGCCGCCGTCGACGCGAAGCACCGTCTTCGAGGCGCTGCCGTTCCAGTCCTTCTTCATCGCCTCCAGCAGGTCATGGGTCTGGTAGGCGACGCTTTCGAGTACGGCGCGGGCGAACTCGGCAGGGCCGGTGCCACGGGTCAGGCCGAAGATCGCGCCACGCGCGTCTGCATCCCAATGGGGTGCGCCAAGGCCGGTGAAGGCAGGCACGAGATAGACACGCTGATGGGGATCGGCCTTGCTGGCGAGCGCATCCGTTTCCGAGGCGACCTTCACGAAGCCCATCTGGTCGCGGAGCCACTGGACGGCGGCGCCGGCGATGAAAATTGAGCCTTCGAGCGCATAGGTCGTCTCGCCATTCATGCGGTAGGCGATCGTCGTCAGCAGGCGGTTGGACGAGGCGACGCGATCGGGGCCGGTGTTCAGAAGCGCGAAGCAGCCGGTGCCATAGGTCGACTTCATCATGCCCGGCTCGAAGCACGCATTGCCGATCACGGCTGCCTGCTGATCACCGGCGACGCCGAGGATCGGGATTTCGGCGCCCAGCACCGCCGCATCCGTGATGCCGAAATCGTCGGCGCAATCCTTGACCTCCGGCAGCATGACGCGCGGGATCTCGAGGATCGATAGGAGTTCGTCGTCGAAGCGGTTTTCGCCGATGTCATAGATTAGGGTGCGCGAGGCATTGGTCGCGTCGGTCGCATGAACCTTGCCGCCGGTCAGCTTGTAGATGAGCCAGCTATCGACCGTGCCGAAGCAGATCTCGCCATTTTCGGCGCGCGGTTTCAGGCCGTCGACATTCTTCAGGAGCCATGAGAGCTTGGTGCCGGAGAAATAGGGGTCGAGCAGCAGCCCGGTCTTTTGCGTGAAGAGCGGCTCCAGGCCCTTCTGCTTGAGTTCATCGCAGAAGCGGGCGGTGCGACGGTCCTGCCAGACGATGGCGCGGTGGACGGGTTTGCCGCTCTGGCGATCCCAGACCACCACGGTTTCGCGCTGGTTGGTGATGCCGATGGCGGTGACGTCGCCAATCTTGATCCTGGCGGCAGAGAGCGCCTTTTCGATGGTTGCCAGAACACTCTGCCAGATCTCGTCCGCATCATGCTCGACCCATCCGGAATCCGGAAAATGCTGGGTGAACTCCTGCTGGGCGACGCCGACGATATGCATCTCGTGATCGAAGATCATCGAGCGCGTCGAGGTCGTTCCTTGGTCGATGGCCAGAATGTAACCGCTCATCAGGCGCAAACTCCTTATGTGAAGAAGCCGGGGCGTAGATTTCGCCCCGGCGGTTGTCAATGATCAGAGGATGATCCGGATCACTTCTGCCAGCTCTTGACCAGTTCGTCGTAGTTGACGGTCATCGGCTGTTCCTTCTCGTTCTCGATCTTCAGCTGCGGAGCGAGATTGCCCTTGGCAACGGCATCGGCATTCCACTCTTCGAGGGTCTTTTCCTCGGCGAGTTTCGGACCGATGTCGCCCTGAACGCCAGCGCGTTCGAGACGCTCGAGGACCTTTTCCTGCTCAGCGCAGAGCGAGTCCATGGCTTCCTGGGCGGTCTTTGCGCCGGAGGACGCGTCACCGATGGCCTGCCACCAGAGCTGCGCCAGCTTCGGATAGTCCGGAACGTTGGTGCCGGTCGGCGACCACTGCAGGCGAGCCGGCGAGCGGTAGAACTCGACGAGACCGCCGAGCTTCGGTGCGCGATCGGTGAAGGACTGGTGATCGAGGGTAGACTGACGGATGAAGGTCAGACCGACATGGCTCTTCTTTACGTCGACGGTCTTGGAGGTGACGAACTGTGCGTAGAGCCAGGCGGCCTTTGCACGGTCTTCCGGGGTGGACTTCATCAGCGTCCAGGAACCGGCGTCCTGATAGCCGAGCTTCATGCCGTCCTTCCAGTAGACGCCATGCGGGCTCGGGGCGAAACGCCACTTCGGCGTACCGTCCTCGTTCACGACCGGCAGGCCTTCCTTGACGAAGTCGGCCGTGAAGGCGGTGTAGGTGAACATCTGCTGCGCGATTTCACCCTGCGACGGCACCGGGCCGGATTCGGAGAAGGTCATGCCCTGGGCAGCCGGAGGGGCATACTTCTTCATCCACTCGAGATACTTCTCGATGGCGTAAACGGAAGCAGGGCCGTTGGTGTCACCACCGCGGGCAACGCAGGAGCCGACCGGACGGGAATTTTCGTCGACCTTGATGCCCCATTCGTCGACCGGAAGGCCGTTCGGGATGCCCTTGTCGCCGTTGCCGGCCATGGAGAGCCAGGCATCGGTGAAGCGCCAGCCAAGCGACGGGTCCTTCTTGCCGTAGTCCATGTGGCCGAAGACCTTCTTGCCGTCGATTTCGCGACCGGTGAAGAATTCAGCGATGTCCTCGTAAGCCGACCAGTTGACCGGAACGCCGAGGTCGTAGCCGTACTTGGCCTTGAAATCGGCCTTGTTCTTCTCGTCGTTGAACCAGTCGTAACGGAAGAAGTAGAGGTTGGCGAACTGCTGGGTCGGCAGCTGATAGAGCTTGCCGTCCGGAGCTGTTGTAAACGACTTGCCGATGAAGTCATCGATGTCGAGGGTCGGGCTGGTGACGTCCTTGCCTTCGTTCGCCATCCAGTCGGTCAGGTTGCGGACCTGTTGGTAGCGCCAGTGGGTGCCGATCAGGTCGCTATCGTTGATATAGGCGTCGTAGATGTTCTCGCCCGACTGCATCTGTGTCTGCAGCTTTTCGACGACGTCGCCTTCACCGATTAGATCGTGGGTGATCTTGATGCCGGTGATTGCGGTGAAGGCCGGAGCGAGGACCTTCGATTCATATTCATGCGTGGTGATGGTCTCAGAAACGACCTTGATCTCCATGCCCTGGAACGGCTTTGCAGCGTCGATGAACCACTGCATCTCGGCTTCCTGGCCGGCGCGATCCAGCGACGACATATCGCCGATTTCGGCATCCAGGAACTGCTTTGCCGCTTCCATGTCGGCAAAGGCGACGCCCGTCATGGCAAGAAGCATGGCAGCCGTCGTCGTCAAAAGGTGCTTTCGCATTATGTCCTCCCTAAGGTTGCGATTGCATTCACGTTCAGTCTCGAGGATGGCGACCTCCCGCCGCCAGCCGTCTTTTCTTGCCCTAGACGTAGCGGAAGACGCCGATGGCGTAGACCACGGACAGGGCGAGAGCCCACCACAGGTTCGGTCCCACGAGACCGAGCCAAGCGAGATTGATGAAAGCCGATCCGAGCAGCGACACGAAGAGACGGTCGCCGCGGGTGGTTTCGAAGCGCAGGATGCCGGTGCGGGGATTGCCGCCGGGGGAAACATATTCCCAGACTGCCATCGAAAGGATGAGGCCGAAGATCACGAGGAAAAAGATCGCGGTCGGCGTCGTCCAGGCCATCCATGAAAAGTCCATCGAAACCTCCTCAGACGCGGCCCAGGGCAAAGCCCTTGGCGATGTAGTTGCGGACGAAATAGATCACGAGCGCCCCCGGGATGATGGTCAAGACGCCGGCTGCGGCGAGCACGCCCCAGTCCATGCCCGAGGCCGACACCGTGCGGGTCATGGTCGCCGCGATCGGCTTTGCATCCGTCGTGGTGAGCGTGCGGGCAATCAGCAGCTCGACCCAGGAGAACATGAAGCAGAAGAAGGCGGCGACACCGATGCCGGAGGCGATCAGCGGCATGAAGATCTTCACGAAGAACTTCGGGAATGAATAGCCATCGATGTAAGCGGTCTCGTCGATCTCCTTCGGCACGCCAGACATGAAGCCTTCCAGGATCCAGACGGCGAGCGGAACGTTGAACAGGCAGTGCGCGATGGCGACCGCGATATGCGTGTCGATCAGGCCGAAGGCGGAGTAGAGCTGGAAGAAGGGCAGCGCGAAGACGGCGGGCGGCGCCATCCGGTTGGTCAGGAGCCAGAAGAACAGATGCTTGTCGCCGAGGAAGCGATAGCGCGAGAAGGCATAGGCTGCCGGCAATGCCGCCGCGACCGAGATCACGGTGTTCAACACGACATAGATGATCGAGTTGATATAGCCATTGTACCAGGACGGATCGGTGAAGATCACGGCGTAGTTGGCGATCGTCGGATTGGTCGGCCACAGCGAGAAGTCCCCGAGGATCTCGCTGTTGGTCTTGAAGCTCATGTTGACGAGCCAGTAGATCGGCAGGATCAGGAAGACGATGTAGATCGTCGGGATCAGGAAGCCGAAGCGGGAACGGGTGTCGGAAGCGCTCATCGGTCTCCTCCTCACTGGCTCTTGGCATCGCTGACGGTCATGACGGTGTAGAAGACCCATGACAGCAGCAGGATGATCAGGAAGTAGATGATGGACATGGCAGCCGCCGGCCCGAGGTCGAACTGCCCGACCGCCATCTTGACGAGGTCGATGGACAGGAAGGTCGTCGAGTTGCCCGGACCACCGCCGGTGACAACAAAGGGTTCGGTGTAGATCATGAAGCTGTCCATGAAGCGCAAGAGGACGGCAATCAGCAGCACGCGCTTCATCTTCGGCAGCTGGATGTAGCGGAAGACGGAGAAGCGCGAGGCGCCATCGATCTTCGCGGCCTGGTAATAGGCATCGGGGATCGACACGAGACCGGCATAGCAGAGGAGCACGACGAGGCTCGTCCAGTGCCAGACATCCATGACGATAACAGTGACCCAGGCATCGACCGGATCCTGCGTGAAGTTGTAGTCCACGCCCATCGCATTCAGGGTATGGCCGAGAAGGCCGATGTCGACGCGGCCGAAGACCTGCCAGATCGTACCGACGACGTTCCACGGAATGAGGAGCGGCAGCGCCATGAGGACGAGGCAGACCGGCACGCCGAGGCCCTTCTTCGGCATGTTGAGCGCGATCAGGATCCCAAGCGGAACCTCGATGGCCAGGATGATCATCGAGAAGGCGAGGTTGCGGAAGAGCGCATCCCAGAAGCGGTCGGACGAGAGGATGTCGGCGAACCAGTCGGTGCCGGCCCAGAAGAACTGGTTGTTTCCGAAGGTATCCTGAACCGAATAGTTCACCACGGTCATCAGCGGGATGACCGCCGAGAAGGCCACCAGCAGCAGCACCGGAATGACCATGAACCAGGCCTTGTTATTCCAGGTCTTTTCCATCGATCAGCCCTCCATGCCTACGCGCCAGGAATCGGCATAGATACCGACGCCTTCAGGAACGAATGTGATGCGGGGATCCGCCGGTATCTCGGCATCTTCCGAGACGACGATCGACAGAGGCTGGCCAGCGAACTGGGCGCGCACGATCTTCTGGCGGCCGATGTCCTCGACCTTGGCGACAGACACAGGCATGCCCTCGCGACCGAGCCGGACGAATTCCGGCCGGACGCCGAGTTCGATCTTGCCCTGGCCCGAGAGCTTCGGTGCGCCGGGCAAATTGACGGTCTGATCCCCGATCGTCGCGGTCGCACCGGTCACCTTTGCCGGCATCACATTCATGCCCGGCGAACCGATGAAATAACCGACGAAGGTGTGGCTCGGACGCTCGAAGAGCTCGGCGGGCGTGCCGATCTGGACGATCTGGCCGTCATACATGACCACGACCTTGTCAGCGAAGGTCAGCGCTTCGGTCTGGTCATGGGTGACATAGACCATGGTGAAGCCCGACTGGCGGTGCAGGCGTTTCAACTGTGAGCGCAGGACCCACTTCATGTGCGGGTCGATCACGGTCAGCGGCTCGTCAAAGAGGATGGCATTGACGTCGGAGCGGACGAGACCGCGGCCGAGCGAGATCTTCTGCTTTTGGTCTGCCGTCAGGCCCTGGGCGCGATTGCGCGCCATGGGCTGCAGGTCGATCATGTCGAGGATCTCGTTGACCCGCTTGTTGACCTGGTCTTCCGGCACATTGCGGTTGCGCAGGGGGAAGGCCAGATTGTCGTAGACCGTCATCGTGTCGTAGACGACCGGGAACTGGAAGACTTGGGCAATGTTGCGGGCTGCCGTCGGCAGGTTCGTGACGTCGACGCCATCGAACTCAATGCGGCCATCGGACGGATGCAGCAAGCCCGAGATGATGTTGAGCAGCGTGGTCTTGCCGCAGCCAGACGGACCGAGCAGCGCATAGGCGCCGCCGTCATCCCATTCGTGGTGTACTTCCTTGAGGGCGTAATCTCCCGCCGCACGGGCGGCGGGTGAGTAGGCGTGGCGGATATGATCGAGGTTGATGCGTGCCATGACGTTGCTCCTCACGCGGCCAGTTCGGCCGGCGCGCCGAGCGCCTTGCCGTCGGCGCCGAACGCCATCAGGTGACGGGTGTCGATGAAGACATCGATCTCGCGGTCGGGATCGATGTCGTGGATGCCATGCGCCAGGCAGACCCAGCGGGCAGCGCCGTATTCGACGTGGATGAAGCTCTCGGATCCCGCGATTTCCGACACCAGGGTGCGCGCGCGCATCGGCAGGGCCGCGGGCAGAGACGAAAGCGACAGGTGGTGCGGGTGGAAAGCCACCGTGACTGCGCCATCAGGAATGCCTGCCAGATGAGTGGGGACAGTGAGGACCGAATGGCCGTCCAGCTCGAAGCTTCCGCCCCGCTTGACAAGCGCGATCGTGTTGAGCGGCGGGTCGGCGAAGGTCTTCGCAGTGAGCAGATCGGCAGGTCGACGATAGACGTCGATCGTCTCGCCGAACTGGGTGATACGGCCTTCGCTCAAGGTTGCGGTATTGCCGCCGAGCAGCAGGGCTTCGGAGGGTTCGGTTGTCGCATAGACGAAGATCGCGCCGGATTCGGCAAAGATCTTCGGCAGTTCTTCGCGCAATTCTTCGCGCAGCTTGTAATCGAGGTTGGCGAGCGGCTCGTCGAGGAGGACAAGGGTCGCGTTCTTGACGATGGCGCGGGCGAGCGCCGTGCGCTGCTGCTGGCCGCCCGAGAGATTGAGCGGGGTGCGATCGAGATAGGGTGTCAGGCGCAGGAGATCGGCAGCCTTGCGCACTTCGCGGTCGATGGTGGCCGCATCCTTGCCGGCGACGCGCATCGGCGAGGCGATGTTTTCGTAGACCGTCAGCGCGGGATAATTGATGAACTGCTGGTAGACCATCGCGACGTTGCGCTTCTGGACCGGCATGCCGGTGACGTCCTGCCCGTCGAAATGCACGGTGCCGGATGTCGGCTTGTCGAGGCCGGCCATCAAACGCATCAGGGAAGTCTTTCCCGAAAGCGTGGGGCCGAGCAGGACGTTGAGCGTTCCCCGCTGCAACGTCAGGTCGGTCGGGTGAATATGGTATCCACCTCCCGCCATTTTCGAGACTTTACGCAGTTCCAACATATGTCCTCGGGCCTCCTCCAAACCGTCGGTCTTTATCCATGAGATGGGCGATCAGGCCGCCGCCAGCATCCCCAGATAGGCATCCAGCCCCTTCGCCTCCTCCGGCGTCAGGAAAAGACCCTGTTTCGTTCGACGCCACAGCACATCCTCGGCTGTCAGCGCCCATTCCATTTCCACCAGCCAGCGAACCTCTGCCTCGTAAAGCGTGCCGCCGAAGTGACGACCCAGATCCGCCGTCGACCGGGCCTTGCCCAGGATCGATTTCGAATCCGTTCCGTAGCAGCGGATCAGGCGCTCGGCATGTCCCCGCTCCAGGAAGGGATAGGCCTTCAGCAGGTCCGCGACCGTCGGCTCGAATGCGGTTGCGGCAAAATCGCCGCCGGGCAGATGACTGCCTGCCGTCCAGGGCGTGCCTTTTTCGCCGATTGCCTCGCCGATCTTCTCGAGAGCATGTTCTGCCAGTCGTCTGTAGGTCGTGAGCTTGCCGCCGAAGACGTTGAGAAGCGGGGCATCGCCACTGTTGCCCTCGATCTTCAGCACGTAGTCGCGTGTGGCTTCCTGCGCCTTGGAGGCGCCGTCATCGAAGAGCGGTCGGACGGCGGAATAGCTCCAGACGATATCGTCGGGGCGGATCGGCTCCTGGAAGTATTCGCTCGCGGCATCGCAGAGGTAGTTCACCTCTTCGGGGCTGATGCGCACATCCTTCGGGTCTTCGGTGAAATCCCGATCCGTCGTGCCGATCAGCGTGAACTCGCCTTCATAGGGAATGGCGAAGATGATGCGGTTATCGGGGTTTTGGAAGAAATAGGCGCGCGGGTCGGTGAACTTCTTGCGCACCACGATATGGCTGCCCTGGACGAGGCGCACATTGTGCACGTTGTTTCGGCCGAAGGCGCCTGCCAGAACCTGGTCGACCCAGGGGCCGGCGGCATTGACGAGCATGCGGGCCTTGTGGGTGGTCACGGAGCCATCGCGCTGCGATTTGGTGGTGACGACCCAATGCCCTTGTTCGCGGTGGGCCGAGATGACGCGCGCGCGGCTCAGGATGGTGGCGCCCCGGATCTGCGCATCGCGGGCATTCAAGACCACCATGCGGGCATCATCGACCCAGCCGTCGGAGTATTCGAAGGCTTTCGAGAAAACGGGCTTCAGGGGCTTGCCGGCCGGATCGCGACGCAGGTCGAGCGTCTTCGTCGGCGGCAACAGCTTGCGGCCACCCAGATTGTCGTAGAGGAAGAGGCCCAGGCGGATCAGCCAGGCCGGACGGATGCCGCCCTTCTGGAAGGGCAGGACGAAACGCAGCGGCCAGATGACGTGGGGGGCCATGGCCCATAGCACTTCGCGTTCCATCAGCGCCTCGCGCACGAGGCGGAATTCGTAATGCTCGAGATAGCGCAGGCCGCCATGAATGAGTTTGGTGGCACCGGACGAGGTGCCCGAGGCGAAGTCGTTCATTTCAGCCAAGGCGACCGAATAGCCACGGCCGGCCGCGTCACGCGCGATCCCGCATCCGTTGATCCCGCCGCCGATCACAAAGAGATCGTAGATTGGCTGCCCTGACATTGTTCCTCCGCATGTTCGCACTTGCAGCATTTGCTGCTATTGCGAAAGTATGGATATATTTTTCGAAATTTAAACGAATGTCAAACGAAAGTTATTCTGCAGCTGCATCCGAGGCTTCGGGCGCCGTTTCGATGATGCGCACGTCCTGTTCCGCGCAGATGTCCCTGATGCTGCTCGAGGGACAGTGGTCGGTGATAAAGGTCTGAACCTGCGAGATATGTCCGATGCGAACCGGCGCGGTGCGCTCGAATTTCGATGCGTCCGAGACGAGGATGACGTGACGGGCATTGGCGATGATGGCCTGGGCGACTTTCACTTCGCGAAAATCGAAATCGAGCAGCGCACCATCTTCGTCGATGGCGGAAACGCCAATGACGGCAAAATCCACCTTGAACTGGCGAATGAAATCGACCGCCGCCTCGCCCACGATGCCACCATCCGAGCCGCGGACGACACCGCCGGCAATCACCACCTCGATCGAGGGATAGACGCGCAAACGATTGGCAACATTGATGTTGTTGGTGATGACCATCAATTCCCGGTGGTCGATCAGCGCCTCACCCACGGCTTCGGTCGTCGTGCCGATATTGATGAAGAGGGATGAATTGTCCGGGATCAGGTTTGCGGCCGCGCGGCCGATCGCCTGTTTCTCCGTAGCGGCCATTGAACGGCGCGCTTCGTATTTGACGTTTTCGTTTCCGCTCGGATAAACGGCGCCGCCATGAATTCGGTTGAGGGCGCGGGCATCACAGAGGTCGTTGAGATCCTTGCGGATTGTCTGCGGGGTCACGGCGAAGCGTGCCGCGAGTTCGTCCACCAGAACACGCCCCTGCTCCCTGGCAAGAGCCATGATCTCCGCCTGTCTCGCCGAAAACATCATGTCAGCCCCTCCCCTTTTCGTTTTTCTTCAGTCTAGGCGAAAACGAAACAGGAGCAATACCCCCTGACGCACTAGCGCCGGCGCAGGAGGCAAATGAAGGCGAGGCCACCGGCAAGCCCGGTGATGACGCCGATCGGCATGTCCTCGGGCGCCATGATGGTACGCGAGACAATGTCGGCGAGAATGAGGATCACCGCGCCCGTCAGCGCAGACAGGGGGATAACACGGATGTTGTCGCTGCCCGCCGTCAGACGAACGAAATGGGGGACGAGCAGTCCGACAAAGCCGATGGCACCGGAGAAGGCGACCATGACGCCCGTGAGGAGGGCGGTGACCACGAAAAGCTCGGCGCGGAAGCGGGCCACGGGAACGCCGAGCGTCGCCGCCGTTTCGTCACCCATTGCCATGGCGTTGATCTCGCGCGCCCGGATGGTGAGGAAAGTCAGGCAGCCGACCAGAACGATCGCCGGATAGAGAAGGTGTGACCATTGGGCAAGGCCAAGGCCGCCCAGCATCCAGAAAACAACTGTATGGGCCGCGCGCGGATCGCCGAGGAAGATCGCGAGATTGCCAAGCGAGGTGGCAACAAAGGCGATGGCGACGCCTGACAGCACGAGACGATCAGCACCGGCGCCTGTGAAGCGGGTCACGGCGACTACCGCAAGCGTTGCCAGAAGCGAGCCGGCGAAGGCAAAGAGCGGCACGGTGACGAGGCCGAAGATCAGCCCGGTGTGGAGCAGCGCGATGATCGCGCCTAAGGCACCGCCCGAGGAGACGCCGAGAAGATGCGGATCGGCCAGCGGATTGCGGGTGACCGACTGGAGGACCGCGCCGACGGTGGCGAGGCCGGCCCCGACGAGGCCGGCAAGGATGACACGGGGAAATCGCACATCCCAGACGATGCTTTTCCGGCCCGGCGACCAGGTCGGCTCGAAGGTGCCCGGCGCCAGCTTGTTGACAAGGATCGACCAGACGGTCTCCGCGGGAATGGCGGCCGAGCCCAGGGACACGCCAGCCGTCAGACACAGGGCAAGCAGCAGGAGCGCCAGACCCACCCAGATAAACAATCGACCCTGCATCATGCTGCCTTGCGTATTCCTGTCGGGCGGGACCGGTATGCGGCCCCGCCTTGAGACCTTTTACATGTTGCGGGGGTGGAAGGCCTTGGCCAGACGATCGATCGCCTGGACATTGCGTGGGCCCGGCGTGGCCTCCACATATTCCAGCACCACGAAGCGGTCCTGCTTCACGGCATCGAGGTTCTTGAAGGCCGGGTTCTCCTTCATGAAGGCGATCTTCTGCTCGGCGGTGACGTCACCGTAGTTGACGATCACAACGACTTCCGGGTTGCGCTCAATGACAGGTTCCCAGGAAACCTCCGTCCAGCTCTTTTCGACATCGTCCATGATGTTGATGCCACCGGCGGCTTCGATCATCGCCGTCGGGATGCCAAAACGGCCCGAGGTAAAGGGCTTTTCGGTGCCCGAATCGTAGACGAAGACGCGAACGGGCTTCTCGATTGCGCCGATGCGGGTGGTGATTTCGTCGAGCTGCTTGCGGTAGCCGGCGACCAGGGTCTCGGCGCGATCCTCGACACCGAAGATCTTACCGAGGTTCAGGAGGTCGACGAACATGTCATCCATCGTCGGCTTGTTCTTCGCCATGATGTGGATGCAGGATTCGGTGAGTTCGTAGACCTTGATCTTGAAGGGCTCGAGCGTTTCCGGCGTCACCTCGCCGCCGACCTTCATGCCGTAGTTCCAGCCGGCGAAGTAGAAGTCGGCATCCGCGTTCAGCAGCACTTCCTTGGTCGGATATTTCGGCGAAAGCTCCGGCAGCTCCTGGACGCCTTCGCGCAGGCTTTCATCCAACGTCTTCCAGCCGGAGATGCCGGTGTAGCCCACCATGTGATCCTGAAGCTTCAAAGCCAGCATCATCTCGGTCAGGTTCACGTCGTTGGAAATGGCGCGGGCGGGCGCTTGCTCGAAGGTGACCTCGCGATCGCAGCTCTTGACGGTGACCGGATAGGCGAAAGCCGAGGAGGCTGCGAAAACCGAAGCAAACAGGGTGGCGGACAAAAGAAGGCGGGCGGCCATTGTGGCGAGTCCTTTCAAAATCAATTGAGAGCGAGGGAAAAGGAAAAGCGATGCGCGCGACGGTCGTCGACCTGCTGGCGGGCGGCGAGAACGCCAAAGGTCCCTGACAGGGCCTGCTCCGTCAGGACAGCGTCCGGCGTACCGAAAGCACGCATCCGGCCGCCCTGCATCAAAGCGACATGACTTGCGAATTCGGCCGCGAGATTGATGTCGTGCAGCGTCGTGATGATCGTCAGGTTCAACCCGCCGAGGAGATCGAGGATTTCCAGCTGGTGGCGGATGTCGAGATGGTTCGTCGGCTCGTCGAGGATCAGGATCTCAGGCTTCTGGGCGAGCGCGCGGGCCACCAGCACACGCTGCTTCTCGCCACCCGACAGGGTCGAGAACTGCCTGTTGGCCAGCCGCAGGAGATCGAGATGATCAAGTGCATGCTCGGCTTCGGCGCGGTCCTGATCGCTCCAGCCGGACAGGCCTTCGCGCCAGGGTACCCGGCCCATCATGACGACGTCCCGCACGGTAAAGGGAAAGTCTCCCGGCATTTCCTGGAGCACGACGGCGATCCGCCGGGCAACCTGACGGGCGCTCATCTGCCAGATGTCCTGGCCGTCGATTTCAACCCGGCCTTCCAGCGGCGTGACACCGCGATAGAGGCAGCGCAGCAGCGTCGTCTTGCCAGCACCATTCGGACCGACAATTGCCAGACGATCGCCCGAGTCCAGGGAAAAGGAGACGTCGCGAACCAGATATTGCGTTGGCTTCGGCCCCCAACCGACGTCGTTGACGCGGATCGGGCAGCCCTTGCTGCTGCAGCTCATTGCCGTGCCTCCGCGCGGGAGGACAGGGTGGCGCCAGCGCTCAGGCCGCGGCCAGACGACCGTTTCGACGGCTCAGAAGTTTTCAGTAGATGCATGCCCGTCCTCCGCAGGATTTCTCCGGAGGCAAAATGGCATGTGATCAGCGCGCCTGACGGCGCAGCGCAAAAGCCAGTTCGTATCCATCGGAACACCCCGTCCGCTTCGGTTTCAACTCTTGACGGCAGGTCTCCTGGCTCGCGGATATGCGCCGTTCCATTTGCCTTCCCACGGTCTCCCGCAGTGGCCCGGCGCTTGTTGCGCCGCGAGAATGGACAGCAATCCGCTTACAGTTGCGGGGGCAGCCACGGTATTGGTCCCTATTGGGTCGTCCTCACCGTGTTCCCTATTAATCCCCTCGGAGTCATCCGGCGGGGAACCGTCATCTGTTTGCATAGGGCCTGCGGGCCCCGGCGGTCAAGCCTTGATCTCTTCCGTAATGTAATATCATTACGCCTATAGCTTGCGCACGAGCTTGTCCAGCGCCTAGCGTTCGGAAAATCAGTTCGAGATCTGGCCATCGGCGGCCGGGCGGTCCACCGCAACGGCATTCTCGTCGATGATCCGAGCACCCCGTTGGCGGGTGGCGTATCGCCAAATCCATTGAATGCTGACCAGCAGCCGCTTTTCAAAGTTGACGAGCAGGTAGACGTGCACGATCGCCCAAAGCAGCCATGCCAGTCGTCCCTTGAGCTGCCAGGAACCGAAATCGAAAACCGCAGCGTTCCTGCCGATCACGGCCGTATTGCCGCGGTTGTGAAAGCGGAAGGTCGGCACGGGTTCGCCCCGCAGAAGATTGACCTTCAGCGCCTTGCCGAGGAAGGTGCCCTGCTGCTTGGCGACCTGCGCGAGCGCCGGCAGCGGCTTGCCATCCTCCCCGGTCGACAGAGCGGTGTCGCCCAGAGCATAAATCTCCGATTTTCCTTCGACAGACAGATCCGAGGCGACCTGTAGACGCCCTCCGGGGCCTGGCGGAACGCCGAGCCAGGCGGCCGCGGGAGAGGCCTTAACGCCGGCACCCCAGACCATGCAGCTTGCCGGGATCAGCGCTCCGCCGACCGCCACGCCGTCGGGCGTCACATCCTCCACAGGCGTATTCAAGCGGATGTCCACGCCGATCCGCGTCAGGTAATCGACGGCATATTGCGACAGGGATTCCGGAAAACTGGCGAGGATCCGCGGGCCGGCCTCGATCAACAGCACCTGCAGCTGATCCGGCCTCAGACTGCGAAAATCGCGGGCGATCATGAAACGGCCAAGCTCAGAAATGGCGCCTGCCATTTCCACGCCGGTCGGCCCGCCTCCGATGATGACACTGGTCAGAAGCCGTCGCTTCTCCGCCTCATCCTCACTGCGCTCGGCCTTCTCGAAGGCGAGCAGAAGGCTGTGGCGGATCTGGCGCGCCTCGTGGATGGATTTCAGGCCCGGCGCGTGTTTCTGCCAGTCCTCATGGCCGAAATAGTTGTAGTCCGACCCCGTCGCCAGGACGAGCCGGTCGTAGGGAATGCTGACGCCATCCTTCAAGCCGACTGTCCGACGGGACTGATCGACAGTGGTGACCTCACCCATCACCACCTTGATGTTGGGATAGCGGCCGAGGGTCCGACGGATCGGTTCGGAGATATCCGCCGGCGAAAGGGCGGCTGTCGCGACCTGATAGAGCAGAGGCTGGAAGAGGTTGTGGTTGCGCCGATCGATGACCGTCACGTCGATCTCGGACTTGCCCAGCGCCTGGGCACAAGCAAGCCCTCCAAAGCCGGCACCGACGATGACCACGTGAGGCCTCTTCGTCTGCTTCTCTACACTTTCCATCATGACCTCGCTGTTCTGATGCAAGGACAAACAGGGGTTATTTGCAAATGTTCCTGCGGAACGGTTCGGCAGACCGGCAGTTGGTCAGGCAAGAACAGCCAGACAGGAGATCGCATCATGGGCATGAATTCCCCGAAAACCGGCAAGCCGGGCACCACCGATCAGTCCCCGCGCTGGGAGGGGCCACAGGAAAACCGACCGAGCGGCTATCTGCCTGCCAAGGACGATCCGGATGTCGACCGAGATGCCGTCGGCGAAAACCTGCAGGACCCGGAGAAGGGCGACCTCGGTGATTCGCTCAAAACCCGGGACGAAAAATAACTCTACCAAGGATGGCAGTAATTTCCGGAACAAGCCAGGAGAGTTGTTGTTAGGCGGCGGTCAAAACGAGGAGAGAATGCCATGTTCTATACCGACAACAAGCTTCAATATCCCGTTCGCGTCGAGAAGCCGGACCCGCTGTTCGCCCGTGCCCTTCAGCAGGCGATCGGCGGTGTCGAAGGCGAAATACGCGTTGCCATGCAGTACTTTTTCCAGGCCTGCGGCGCCCGCGGCAATCCCAAGTTCCGCGACCTGCTGATGAACACTGCTGCCGAAGAGCTGGGCCATATCGAGATGCTGGCCACGGCAGTCGCGATGAACCTCGAGGGTGCGCCTCTTTCGCTGAAGGAAGAAGTGGCCAATGACCCAGTTGGCGGCGCAGTGCTGGGTGGAATCAACCTGAAAAACCTGCTGTCAGCCGGCCTTTCGGCAATGCCGGTGGATTCCGACGGCGTGCCGTTCGACATGTCGCATATCTATGCCAGCGGCAATATCGCGGCCGACATGAGCGCCAACGTGACCGCCGAATCAACCGGCCGAATTCTGGCAACGCGGCTCTACAACATGACGAACGATCCCGGCATGAAGGACATGCTGTCCTATCTGATCGCGCGCGACACGATGCACCAGAACCAGTGGATGGCGGCTCTCGAAGAGCTGGGTGGCGCAACCGGCGCGTTCCCTATTCCCAACAGCTTCCCGCAGGAGCAGGAAAAGCAGGAATTCAGCTACGCCTATCTCGGTTTCCAGCAGGACGGCAGCGCGCCCGCACCCGGCCGCTGGTCGGAAGGCCAGTCGATCGACGGCAAGGGTCAGTTCGTGTCGCAGCCGATGCAACCGCTGGGCCCCGAGCCCAACCTTGGGCCTGCCAAGCCGAACAGCGGCGCCCAGAAGGAACAGCTCTGACACCGGGACAAGATGCCCAAAAGAATCTTTGTTCCAGGGGTGGAACAACGATGCCTCAAGGCAGTTGATCTGCTGACAGCACATTGTTCCCTCCTCCTCCAACCTCCCCCGGCCGCCCCTGAGGGCGCCCACCTGGACCCCGCCTCTGGCGGGGTTCTTTTTTGTTATCACGACTGTTCTGGAACGGGTCGATCGGTGGCCCCTGTTGGCGGGCCTTCCTGCCGATCGTCCTGGGGGAAGAGAAATCACTGCTGAACGCTGTGCGGCGGATAGTCCTTGTTATCCTCGTTGTCTCCGTTGCCGATCGCGAAGAAGGCACCGGCAAGAACAAGGATCAGGACTGCGAGCGCGAGAAAGCGGAAGGGAGTGGACATCGCAAAACTCCTGCGATTTGGAAGTGGAATGCCAGCCTACATGGTGCTCGGCACGTGATGGACCGGTCAGGGCGTGTCGATGTCGCCGGTCGCGCTGGGCGGAACATCAGGCACTGGCTCATGCCGGGTCGGCGCGGCGACCGGGGCAGTGTCTGCCACTTCCTGCTGGAACTCTGCCGCGAGCAACATTACCCCGGCGATCAGAACGGCACCCAGGAGTGCCGCGAGCTGCCATTTCTTGCTCATGAAGACCTCCCTTATGGGCTTGTCTGGGATTGCGCGCGGACCTTATGGGTTCGCACCAGGGGATAGTTGGCAACCGCATAGGTCTTCAGACTGCCGGCTGCACCGTTATCGGCATAGGCGCCCAAGAGCCGGATAGCCTGATCATGTGCCTTCATCTGTGCGGACATGTAGGCGCTGTCGAACTGGCTCTCCTCGGCCTGCTCAAGGGCGGTCAGGGTTTGCTTCTGCTCCATGGACAGCTCGGTCACCATCGCGACCGAATCAGCCTCGGCCGCGGTCTGCAGCTGCTGCTGGGCACGGCGATGGTCATCGAGCATGGTCTCCGCAAATTTCCGGACTTCGGCATCCTGGCTTCGCCGCAAAGCGAGTTCGGCCGACAAGATCTCGAATTCGTTCGATGCGGCCGCCTGTTGGGCGAAGCCGGCGGGATCGAGAGCTTTCGTCTCCTCGGAGGCCTGTGGCGTCGGCAGTTGCTGGACCGGCGTTGTGTCCTGAGCGTGCGCGGTCGGCGCAAAGCTCAGTGCCGTTGCGGCGGCGATGGTCGTGAGGCGGATCATGGTCGATCTCCTTGAACTGAGGGTTTAAGGTCCAACCCGTCAGCCCCGGAACCGTTCCAGATCTGCGCTCCCCGCAGTCCGGCGATTTGACAGCGTCGGGCAAAATTGGCAGCACTGTTCCACACGGAGAGGAGACTGCATGGCACGGCGTGGTGAGGGTCAGACGAGACTGGATGATGCGGCGCGGGCAGGCTGGCTATATTATGTGGCGGGCCGTACCCAGGACGAGATCGCGACATCCATGGGAATTTCGCGGCAGAGCGCGCAGCGCCTCGTTTCGCTTTCGGTGGCCGAGAAGCTGATCAAGGTGCGGCTTGACCATCCCATCGCGGCTTGCCTTGAACTTGCAGAAGCCCTGAAGCGCAAATTCGGGCTGAAGGACGTCGAGATCGTTCCGACCGACCCTGCCGCCGAATCAGCAAGCGTCGGTGTGGCGGAAGCGGGTGCGGCCCAGCTTGAACGCTGGTTGCGCCAGAGCGATCCCCTGGTCATCGCCATGGGGACCGGCCGTACGCTGCGTGCGATGATCGACCAGCTCTCGCCGATGGAGTGCCCGCAGCACAAGATCGTCTCCCTGACCGGCAATATCAGCCCGGATGGCTCGGCGGCCTATTTCAACGTCATTTTCTCGATGGCGGATGCCATCAAGGCTCCGCACTTCCCAATGCCGCTTCCGGTCATCGTGTCTTCACCGGCGGAGAAGCAGCTTCTGCACCAGCAGCCACTCGTTGCTCCGACCATCGAGCTCGCGCACAAATCGGATGTCGCCTTCGTCGGCATCGGCGAAATGAACATGAGTGCACCATTGCTCGTCGACGGCTTTCTAAAGTCGGACGAGATGGAGGATCTGCTTCAGGCGGGCGCGGTCGGGGAGATCTGCGGCTGGATCTTCGGAGAGAGCGGAGAGCTCCTTTCGCATCCGGTCAACGACCGGGTCGCCAGCCTGGAGATACCGTCTCGGGCCGCCTCGACTGTGGTCGGGCTGGCGAGAGGCAAGCGCAAGCATCCGGCTATCCTGGCTGCGGTGCGGGGTGGGCATATCAACGGCCTGATTACCGACGAAGAGGCGGCGCGACACCTGCTCGCGTCCTGATGCCAATCAAATTTTAATTCGCCCTTTCAGGCATTTAGCTGGACTATGCGGCGCTGCAGCATGGAATCCCGATTGACAATTTGCGCGCATCAAGTGAGTAATTGCCCATGAGCAAAGCGAATGCTCATTTTTTCTTCTGGGAGGAAGACATGAACTTCAAGACGATTCTGCTGGGCGCCTGCTCAGCGCTGGCTCTCGCCGGCATGGCCTCGGCTGAAACCCTCACCATCGCTACCGTGAACAATGGCGACATGATCCGCATGCAGGGTCTGACGTCGGAATTCACCTCGGCTAACCCCGACATCCAGGTTGAGTGGGTCACGTTGGAAGAAAACGTCCTGCGCGAACGCGTCACGACGGACATCGCCACCAAGGGTGGCCAGTACGACATCATGACCATCGGCACCTACGAGGTTCCGATCTGGGCCAAGCAGGGCTGGCTTCTGCCGCTCGACAATCTTGGCGCCGACTATGACGTCGACGACCTGCTGCCGGCTATCCGCTCGGGTCTGACGGGCGAAGACGGCAAGCTCTATGCCGCTCCGTTCTACGGCGAATCCTCTTTCATCATGTACCGCAAGGACCTGATGGAGAAGGCTGGCCTGACCATGCCCGACGCCCCGACCTGGGAATTCGTGGCTGACGCTGCCCGCAAGATGACGGACCGCGCCAACGACATCAACGGCATCTGCCTTCGCGGCAAGGCCGGCTGGGGTGAGAACATGGCCTTCCTGACGGCCACGTCCAACGCCTTTGGCGCACGCTGGTTCGACGAGAACTGGCAGCCGCAGTTCGACCAGCCCGAATGGAAGAACACGCTCGACTTCTACGTCAAGCTGATGAACGACGCTGGTCCGCAGGGCGCATCGTCGAACGGCTTCAACGAAAACCTGGCGCTGTTCCAGCAGGGCAAGTGCGGCATGTGGATCGACGCCACGGTGGCTGCATCCTTCGTGACCAACCCGGCTGACTCCACCGTTGCCGACAAGGTCGGTTTCGCCCTTGCTCCCGATACGGGTCTCGGCAAGCGCGGCAACTGGCTCTGGGCCTGGAACCTCGCCATTCCGGCCGGTTCGCAGAAGTCTGCATCGGCCGAGAAGTTCATCGCCTGGGCAACCAGCAAGCAGTATGCCGAGCTCGTTGCCTCCAAGGAAGGCTGGGCCAACGTTCCTCCGGGTACGCGGACCTCTCTCTATGAGAACCCGGAATACCAGAAGGCAGCGCCTTTCGCGAAGATGACGCTTGACTCGATCAATGCGGCTGACCCGAAGAACCCGACCGTCAAGCCGGTCCCGTATGTCGGCGTCCAGTTCGTCGCCATCCCGGAATTCCAGGGCCTTGGCACCACCGTCGGTCAGCTCTTCTCGGCAGCGCTCGCTGGCCAGATGTCGGTCGATGACGCTTTGGCCCAGGCCCAGCAGGCCTCGGTCCGCGAAATGACCCGCGGTGGTTACATCAAGTAATATCCTCCCGAAGATGCCGTCCGGGCCCTCTGGTCCGGGCGGCGCCCATAAGCCCTTGATGCGGGTGCGATGGCCCCGCCCGGCCTTGCCGGATTAAGCCTTCGTCTGGAGAGTGAGCCCGTGCGCCCCATGTCGGAGCGCTGGCCTCTAGCAAGAGATCAAAACCCATGGCTACGCAAAACACCCGGACGCTTGCCCGTCTGATGATGGCGCCTTCCGTCGGCCTTCTCCTCATCTGGATGATCGTGCCGCTCGCAATGACGCTCTGGTTCTCATTCCAGAACTACAATCTCCTGAACCCGGCCAATGTGAGCTTCGCAGGCCTGTTCAACTACCGCTTCTTCTACAGCGACCCGGCCTTCTTCCAGTCGATCTGGAACACGCTGGTGCTGGTTGGCGGCGTGCTCTTCATCACCGTCGTCGGCGGCATCGCCATCGCGCTTCTCCTGGACCAGCCGATGTTTGGCCAGGGTCTCGTGCGCATCATGATCATCTCGCCCTTCTTCGTCATGCCGCCGGTCGCAGCGCTGGTCTGGAAGAACATGATCATGCATCCGGGCTATGGGGTGCTTGCCGACATCAACCGGTTCTTCGGATTCCAGCCGGTCGACTGGTTCGCGCAATATCCGCTGTTTTCGATCATCGTCATCGTGGCCTGGCAATGGCTGCCCTTTGCGACGCTCATCCTGCTGACTGCGCTCCAGTCCCTCGATGGCGAGCAGAAGGAAGCGGCCGAGATGGATGGTGCCGGTTTCATCAACCAGTTCATCTATCTGACCCTGCCGCATCTGGCCCGCGCCATCACGGTCGTCGTGCTGATCCAGACCATCTTCCTGCTGGGTGTCTATGCGGAAATCCTGGTCACGACCAATGGCGGTCCGGGATATGCCTCGACCAACCTGGTCTTCCTAATCTACCGCACCGCGCTTCTCGGCTATGACGTCGGCGGAGCCTCGGCCGGCGGGATCATCGCCATAATCCTCGCCAACATCGTCGCATTCTTCCTGATGCGTGCGGTCGGCAAGAACCTCGACCGCTGAGGAGACCAGACATGGCTCGCGCTGCATCCACGCAAAAGAAGATCGCCTTCACCGTATTCGCCTGGCTGATCGCCTTGGTGATCTTCTTCCCGATCCTCTACACCATCATCACGTCGCTCAAGACAGAGACGGAGGCAATCCAGGGCTTCGACCTGCTGCCGTCCTTCACGCTGGAAAACTACGTCACCGTCCAGACGCAGCGGGATTATTTCAAGCCCTTCATGAATTCCGTCGTGATTTCGGTGGGCTCGACCGTGCTGGCCCTTTTGATCGCCATTCCGGCCGCCTGGGCCATGGCGTTTTCGCCGACCAAGCGGACCAAGGACGTCCTGATGTGGATGCTTTCCACCAAGATGATGCCGGCGGTCGCCGTTCTCGTGCCGATCTATCTCATCTTCCGCGACTTCGACCTGCTCGACACGCGGATCGGCCTGACGGTCATGCTGATGATGATCAATCTGCCGATCGTAGTCTGGATGCTCTACACCTATTTCCGCGAAATCCCCGGCGAGATCCTGGAAGCGGCGCGGATGGACGGTGCATCGCTGCTCAACGAGATCGTCTACGTGCTGACCCCGATGGCTGTGCCCGGCATTGCCTCCACCATGCTGCTCAACGTGATCCTGGCCTGGAACGAAGCCTTCTGGACGATCCGTCTGACCACCACCAATGCAGCGCCGCTCACGGCCTTCATCGCCTCCTTCTCCAGCCCGCAGGGACTGTTCTGGGCGAAGCTCTCGGCAGCCTCGACGCTTGCCATCGCTCCGATCGTCATCCTCGGCTGGTTCAGCCAAAAACAACTCGTCCGCGGCCTCACCTTTGGCGCTGTGAAGTAAGGAACAAGAAGATGGGTAGCATCACACTTCAGAACGTGTCGAAGACCTTCGGCGAAGTTACGGTCATCCCCTCGATCGATCTCGAGATCAACAATGGCGAATTCGCGGTCTTTGTCGGCCCCTCCGGTTGCGGCAAGTCGACCCTGCTGCGCCTGATCGCCGGCCTCGAAGATGTCTCGGGCGGCAAGATCCTGATCGACGGCAAGGATGCGACCGACAAGGCACCCTCTCAGCGCGGCCTCGCGATGGTGTTCCAGTCTTACGCCCTTTACCCGCATATGAGCGTGCGCTCGAATATCGGCTTCCCGCTGAAGATGGCAAAGGTCGATCCGGCCGAGATCAACCGAAAGGTCGAGGAAGCGGCCAAGATCCTGAACCTCACCGACTACCTCGATCGCAAGCCGCGCAATCTTTCCGGTGGCCAGCGCCAGCGTGTCGCCATTGGTCGCGCGATCGTCCGTTCGCCTGAATGCTTCCTGTTCGACGAACCGCTGTCCAACCTGGATGCGGCGCTGCGCGTCAACATGCGTCTGGAAATCTCCGAACTGCACCAGAAGCTGAAGGCGACATCGATCTATGTCACGCACGACCAGGTCGAGGCCATGACCATGGCGGACAAGATCGTCGTCCTGAACAAGGGTCGAATCGAGCAGGTGGGCTCGCCGCTCGAGCTTTATCGCAGCCCGCGCAACCTGTTTGTCGCCGGCTTCATCGGATCGCCGAAGATGAACTTCATTTCCGGTCCCAAGGCCGTCGAAAAGGGCGCCCATACGATCGGCATCAGGCCTGAACACATGACGCTTTCAACAACGGAAGGCGCATGGAAGGGAACAGTCACCGTGGCCGAGCATCTCGGCTCCGACACGTTCCTGCATATCGCGACCGAGGGCGTCGGCACCATCACCGCGCGCTGCAGCGGCGAGATGCCAGTCCGCCATGGCGATACGGTCTACGCGACACCGGACGAAAACCGCATGCACAAGTTCAATGCCGAGGGTCTGGCGCAATGACGATGCGTTTGTCGGGAAAATCCGCCCTCATTACGGGTTCTGCCAGAGGCATTGGCCGCGCCTTCGCCGAATCCTATGTGCGTGAAGGTGCGACCGTTGCCATCGCCGACATCGATCTGGCGCGCGCAGAAAAAACTGCTGCCGAGATCGGTCCGCAAGCTTATGCGATCGCGCTCGATGTGACGGATCAGGCCTCGATCGAAGCGGCCGTCGCGGCCGTCGAAGCGCGAACCGGTGGCCTCGACATCCTGATCAACAATGCTGCACTCTTCGATCTCGCCCCGATCGTGGAGATCAGCCGCGCCAGCTATGACAAGCTGTTTTCCATCAATGTCGCCGGCTCGCTTTTCATGATGCAGGCCGCGGCCAAGTCCATGATTGCCCGCGGCAAGGGCGGCAAGATCATCAACATGGCGAGCCAGGCGGGGCGGCGGGGCGAGGCCTTGGTGGCCGTTTATTGTGCCACCAAGGCCGCCATCATCTCGCTCACGCAGTCGGCGGGTCTCGATCTCATCAAGCACGGCATCAACGTCAACGCCATCGCACCCGGCGTCGTTGACGGCGAGCACTGGGACGGCGTCGATGCGCTGTTTGCCAAATATGAAAACCGGCCGCGCGGAGAGAAGAAGAAGCTCGTTGGCGAAGCTGTCCCGTTCGGCCGGATGGGCCGGGCAGAAGACCTGACAGGCATGGCGATTTTCCTCGCCTCGGCGGAAGCCGATTACATCGTTGCCCAGACCTACAATGTCGACGGCGGAAACTGGATGAGCTGACGGCTCTTGCGGCCCCAAGCCAAGGAATGCACCCATGACGACCAAACTCTCGCTTGCAACTCTTGATGACATCGGTGACCGGGCATCCCTGCCCTCCTATCGTCGCGAGCAGATCCGTCCCGGGATCCTGCATTTCGGCGTCGGCAATTTTCACCGGGCGCATATGGCGATCTACCTGCACGAGCTCTTCAACAAGGGCCGCGATCTCGACTGGGGGATCATCGGTGCCGGCGTGATGGCGTCGGACCAACGCATGCGCGACACGTTGAAGGCGCAAGACTTCCTCACCACGGTCGTGGAGCAGGACATCGACCGTTCGGCGGCGACCATCACCGGGCCGATGCTCGACGTGATCACGGCACCGGATTTCGACCGCATCATCGAGACACTCGCCTCGCCGGATATCCGCATCGTTTCGCTGACGATCACGGAAGGCGGCTATTTCATCGATCCCGCCACCGGCAAGTTCGATCCGACACATCCTGCGATCGTTGCCGACGCCCAGGATCCGGCACATCCCAAGACCGTTTTCGGCCTGATCATCGCCGGGCTGAGGGCGCGCCGGGAGGCTGGTATTCCTGCCTTCACGGTGATGTGCTGCGACAACATCCCGGGCAATGGCGAGGTCACCGAAGCGACGATCTGCGGTCTCGCACGTCTGTCCGATCCGGACTTCGCCGACTGGATCCACCACAACGTCGCCTTCCCGAATTCGATGGTTGACCGTATCACGCCTGCCACGGGCCAGCGCGAGATCGACATGACCCGGGAGAACTACGGCATCGAGGACGGCTGGCCGGTCTTCTGCGAGGGCTTCAAGCAGTGGGTGCTGGAAGACAAGTTTCCGCTCGGGCGTCCGGCGCTCGAAGACGTGGGCGTGACGTTCGTGCCCGATGTCGCGCCATACGAGCTGATGAAGCTCCGGATCCTGAACGGCGGACATGCCGCGATCGCCTATCCGGCCGCGTTGATGGACATCCACTTCGTGCACGAATCCATGGAGAACCCGCTGATCCGGGCTTTTCTCTCCAAGCTCGAGAACGAGGACATCATTCCAGTCGTCCCGCCCGTGCCCAACACCAGCCTGCAGGACTATTTCGCCCTGATCGAAAACCGCTTCTCCAATCCGAAGATCGGAGACACGATCCCGCGCCTGGCGCAGGATGGCTCGAACCGGCAACCGAAATTCATCCTGCCGTCGACGGCCGACCGGCTGGCCAAGGGACTGGATGTGCAGGGCCTGGCGCTGGTCTCGGCGCTTTGGTGCCGCTATTTCGAGGGCACGAGCGATGGCGGCAAGACAATCGTCTTCAATGATCCGAGTGCCGATCGGCTGCATGCCGCCGCTCTTGCGTCCCGCACCGACCCTCAGGCCTTCATCGGCATGACCGACATCTTCGGCGCCGTGGGAACCGATGCCCGCTTCCAGAAGCGGTATCGCGAAGCGATCGACAGCTTGCGGAGCAACGGGACCGCCGCTACGCTCCAGCGCTATATCGACGGAACCCTTGCCAGCTGAGTGATCATGGACCCGCAGCCGATCCGCCTTGTGATCTTCGACTGTGACGGGGTTCTCGTCGACAGCGAAGGGATCGCGCTGCAGGTTCTGGTCACGGCCCTGGCCGAGAAAGGTATTCCGCTGACGGTCGACGGAGCCGCTGAGCGCTTTCTCGGACGCAGTCTTGGATCTCTGGCAGAAGCTGTTCTGACCGAATTTGCCGTGGAGATCGACGCCGCCTTTCTCGCCGGCATGCGGGAAGCGCTCTATGGGCGCTTTCGCGCCGAACTGAAGCCGCTTCCGGGTGTCGCGGGCTTGATCGATGCCCTGAAGGCGTCCGATGTCGCCTGTTGCGTCGCTTCCTCCAGCCAGCGGGAACGGATCGAACTTTCGCTCTCCGTCACCGGACTCCTGCCCAAGCTCGCACCCCATATCTTCAGCGCGACGATGGTTGAAAACGGCAAGCCGGCACCGGATCTGTTTCTGCATGCGGCGTCGGAGATGGGCTTTGCCCCCGAAGACTGTTTGGTGATCGAGGATAGTCCGGCCGGCATCAGCGCGGCTCAGGCGGCCGGGATGCGCGTGTTTGCCTTTACCGGCGGGTCCCACACCCGTCATGCGAGCTACCGGCAGACATTGGCACAGCTTCAGCCGGACGCGCAGTTTGACGCCATGGAGAATTTGCTCCACTTTGTCCTCGGAGTGAGGAGACCGGAAGATCTGACGAATGCGTAACCACCTTCTGGCCGTGGATGTTGGCACAGGCAGTGCACGGGCGGGTGTGTTCGATCTCAGCGGTCGTCAGCTGGCCCGATGTGTCGTGCCGATCAGCGTCTATCATTCCCTTCCCAAACACATGGAGCAGAACAGCGAAGAGATCTGGTCTGCCGCCTGCGCGTCGGTAAAGGCAGCGCTTGCCGAAAGCGGTGTCTCTCCGGACAGCGTTCTCGCCATAGGGTTCGACGCCACCTGTTCCCTGGTGGTGAGGGACAAGGACGGGATGCCATTGTCCGTCTCCGACACCGGTTCGCCGGGGCTCGATACGATCCTCTGGATGGATCACCGGGCGATCCAAGAGACGGAGATCTGCAATTCCATCACCGATCCCCTGCTGGACCGCTTCGGCGGGCGGCTTTCGGTCGAGATGCAGATCCCGAAGCTGCTCTGGCTGAAGACTCACAAGCCCGACCTCTGGGCGGCCTGCGGGCAGATCTTCGATCTCTGCGATTATCTGACCTGGCGGGCGACGGGGTCATCCGCACGCAGCCACTCGCCCCTTGCTTCCAAATGGGGCTACACCCCGGAAGCGCCGGGTTCTCCGCCGATGGACTATTACCGGAAAATCGGGCTCGGGGATGTGCTGGAGCGCGCAGGACTGCCCGAACGATCCCAGCCACCTGGTACGACGATCGGTACGCTCGGTCCCGAAAGCGCGGCGGAACTTGGACTGGACATCCAGTGCCTCGTAGCCCCCGGCCTGATCGATGCTTATGCCGGCACCGTCGGCCTTTACGCCGCTGGCCAACGCCTGGAGCGGCCACTGACGGCCGAGGCGGTGCTGATCGCGGGGACGTCGAGCTGCATTGTCCGCCTGTCTCAGGAGCCGGTGTCCGGACCCGGATGCTGGGGCGGGTTTCGCGATGCTGCCGTAGCGGGACTTTGGCTGACCGAAGCCGGACAATCCGCTTCCGGCGCTTTTCTCGATCATATCGTCACGCTGCATCCGGCCGGCGGAACGCCGACCAAGGCAAGACACAGGTCGATCCTCGACGCGATTGCCGTGCGGCTCGAGGCCGAAGGACCCGACTTCGGCCTGCCGATCAGCGTGCTCCCGGATCTTCACGGCACCCGGTCGCCTGTCTCCGATCCTCTGCTGACGGGTATCGTTGCGGGTCTCGATCTTGATCGGAGCGAGCTCTCGTTGCTGAAGCTTTACTGGCGCAGCTGTGTCGCGCTCGCCTGCAGCATCAGCCACATCATCGCACATCAGCCGAGCCGCGCCGGTGTCCCCAGGCAGCTACTGCTGGCGGGGGGACTGGCGGATCATCCGCTGCTTGCCCAGCTCTATGCGGATGCGACAGGCTGTGATGTGCATGTGCCCGTTGACTGCGATGCCGTGCTGCTCGGCTGCGCACTGCATGCGGGCGTCGCTGCCGGCGCCTTTGAAGATGCCGCTACTGCTGGAGCCGAGATGCGGTTTGCCATGGCCCATTTTGCTCCCTCCCCGGCGCGTCAGGCCGCACTGGCGCGCGATCACGCGCTGCTCAAAGCCATGATGCGGCATCGGGACGAACTGGCCTCCCTTGCGCGCCCCTCGGCGGCGCCCGCCAGCGCTGTTTCGATGGCTGGCTGAATTCCTGCTCGGAACGGCAGACAGCGACGCCTTTTCCTGACTGCCCCTTGCGTCCTCACTCTGAACCTGCCATGTTGCATATACAACTTGCGAAGGTTTCGAGATGCGAGCTTCCCAAAGTCTCTTTTGCGAACATGCGCTCCTCCCTGAGGGTTGGGCGAGCGACGTGGCGATCGGGATCGATCAGTCGGGCTCAATCGTTTCGGTCGAGCGCGGCGCGACCCCTGGCCCCGAGTTGGTCAGGATGTCCGGCCCGGTCGTTCCGGCCCTGCAAAACCTGCATTCTCATGCCTTTCAGCGCGCCATGGCAGGTCTCGCCGAGATCGCGGGCTCGACCGATGACAGCTTCTGGACATGGCGCGACACGATGTATCGACTGGTCGGGCAGATGTCCCCTGATGATGTCGAAGCCGTGGCGACGAAGTTGTATAGTGAACTCCTGAAAGGCGGCTTCGGCCATGTCGCCGAATTTCACTATTTTCACCATGCCCTTGCCGAGGCGGGCAGGTCAGACGGCTTCGAAATGTCGAGCCGTATCCTGCGCTCGGCCGAGACGTCCGGAATAGGCCTTACGCATTTGCCGGTCTTCTATGCCCATTCCGGCTTTGGCGGGCAGGCTCCGAATGACGGGCAAAGACCGTTTCTGCATGACGTCGACAGCTTTCTTGCCCTGCTCGATCGGCTGGCGCCTGCATGTGCTTCTGCCGATGCGCGCCTTGGTATGGCCATCCACTCGCTGCGGGCGGCGACGCCAGAGGAAATGCGCGCGGTACTCTCGGCAGAGAAGACCGGCGGACCGATCCATATCCATGTCGCCGAACAGGAGCGGGAGGTGGAGGATTGTCTCGCCTGGAGTGGGCGCCGACCCGTCAGCTACCTGCTCGACGAGTTTGCAGTCGATGAGCGCTGGTGCCTGATCCATGCCACGCACATGACCACGGAGGAAACGGTGCGGCTGGCAAAGTCGGGTGCGGTCACAGGGCTCTGCCCGGCTACCGAAGCCAATCTCGGCGACGGGATCTATCCTGCAACGGAGTTCCTGGCCCAGGGCGGGCGGTTCGGTATCGGCACGGACAGCCACATCGCGACCTCCGTGGCGGAGGAACTGCGCGTGCTCGAATACGGACAGCGACTGCGCGACCGGCGCCGCAACCGGCTTGTGTCCGGTGCCGGAGCCTCGGTCGGTCGTACGCTGATCGAGGCCAGCCTGTCCGGCGGGGCGCAGGCGGCAGGTCTCGACGTCAGCGGCATTCGCATTGGCGCGCGTGCCGATCTCGTCGTCCTCGACGGTACAAACCCCTTCATCGCCACGGCCACGGACGACCAGATTCTCGATCGCTGGATCTTTGCAGTCGGCAGCGAGGCTGTGCGCGACGTCATGGTTCGCGGAGAGTTCGTGGTTCAGGAGGGTCGCCACCGAGACGAAGAGCGTATCGACAGAGACTTCACTCTTGCGCTGAAGAGGATCCTGCAATGAATTTCATTAGCCGCCGAATATCTTTCAGCGGACGGAGCGCTTGATGGGGCAGATGATCACTCTCGATACTGTTCTGACATCTGAGGCGATCGCTGCGATTGCGGAAGGCGCGCAGCTGGCCCTGAGCGACACGGCGCGGCAGCGGATTCGCGATGCCCGCGCGATCGTGGACGCACTCGTCGACCGCGGTATCCGTGGCTATGGTATCAATACCGGTGTCGGGGCGCTCTGCGACGTGGTCATCGACCGGGAAGAGCAGGCGTCACTCTCCCGCAATCTGCTGTTCAGCCATTCCTGTGGCGTCGGTGAACCGCTCGGGCGGGTGGAAACACGCGCGATCATGGCAGCCCAGATCGCCAATTTTGCCCATGGCTATTCGGGTATCCGGCTTGAAGTCGTCGAGACGCTCGTTGCGCTTCTGAACAGCGACATGCTTCCGGTGATTCCTTCAAGGGGTTCGGTCGGTTACCTGACGCATGGCGCAGCCATCGGGCTGGTGCTGATTGGATCCGGGGAATGCCTTCATGACGGCAAGCAATTATCGGGCGCACAGGCGCTGGCAGTGCTCGGTCTGAAGCCGCTGGTGCTCCAGGCGAAGGAAGGTTTGAGCCTGATCAACGGCACACCTTGCGCCACCGGTCTGGCATCTCTTGCCGTCTCCCGGCTGGCGCATCTCGTCGACTGGGCAGATGCCTCCGCCGCGATGAGTTATGAGAACCTCGGCGCGCAGACAGACCCATTTGCGGAACTGCCGCTTTCCCTGCGGAAGTCCGATGGCCTGCAGCAGGTCGGAAAGAACTTGCGGACATTGCTGGCAGGGAGCGCGCTCCTGGCGAAATCTGCCGGCAAGCGGACGCAGGATCCGCTCAGCCTTCGAGCCGTGCCGCATGTGCATGGCGCGGTGCGCGATACGCTCGCGGAAGCGCGTGCGGTGGTGGATCGGGAGCTTGCGAGCGTCACCGACAATCCCGCCGTGAGCGGATCACCTCAAGACCCGAAAGTGCATTCGCAGGCGCATGCTGTCGGGGCAGCCCTTGGGCTTGCCATGGATCACCTGGCAACGGCGGCGGCCGAACTCGCCGCCATTTCCGAGCGTCGGATCGACCGGCTGGTCAACCCGCTGGTGAGCGGCCTGCCCGCGTTCCTTGCCTCGGGTAGCGGCGTTGAATCCGGCTTCATGATCATCCAGTACACGGCGGCAGCGCTGGTGGCGGAAAACCGCCGGCTGGCGATGCCGGCAAGCCTCGACGGTGGCATCACCTCCGGCCTGCAGGAAGACATCCTGACCCATGCGACGCCGGCTGCGGCCAAGGCGCTCGCCATCCTCGACAATCTCGAAACGGTGCTTGCCATCGAACTGACCGCCGCCGCACAGGCCCATGACCTGCAGTCTTCCAAGGCGGCCAAGGCTGCGATGACGCAAGGGATCTTTGAGCGGATCCGCCAGACGGTGCCCTTCTACCGGGACGATCGGCCCCTGAACCGCGACATCCAGCAGATCCGGACACTCCTGAAGACGACGGCAGCCTGGTCGGAGAGCGAGGGCGCATGACGACCATCCTCACCAATGCACGACTGGCAACCATGTCGCCCGACCGGCCAGGGCTCGGCGTGATCGAGAATGGCCGGGTTGTGATCGACGGCGGGCGGATCGTCGCCGTCGGTGCGGCAAACGAGATTGCGAGCCCTGCTGGCGCCGAGGTGATCGACTGCGAGGGTCGGTGGGTGACGCCTGGCCTCATCGATTGCCATACGCATCTGGTGCATGCCGGCAACCGGGCCCGTGAATTCGAGATGCGTCTTGCCGGCGCGTCCTATGAAGAAATCGCACGCGCTGGCGGCGGCATCGTCTCGTCCGTGCGCCAGGTGCGCGAGGCAAGCGAGGCGGAGCTTGTCTCGCAAACGCTCCCCCGGCTCGATGCATTGATCGCCGAGGGTGTCACGACCGTCGAGGTCAAATCCGGCTATGGGCTGAGCGTCGAAGACGAGCTCAAAATGCTGCGTGCGGCCCGACAGCTCGCCGACAAGCGTCCGGTCGCCATTACCACGACCTATCTCGGGGCGCACGCAACGCCTGCCGACTACAAGGGACGCAACCGCGACTTCATCGAGGAGATCGTCCTGCCGGGCTTGAAGGCTGCCCATGCAGAAGAGCTGGTCGATGCGGTGGACGGCTTTTGCGAAGGCATCGCCTTTTCGCCCGACGAGATGCGGCTCGTCTTCGATGCGGCGCGGTCACTTGGACTGCCGGTGAAGCTGCATGCGGATCAGCTGTCGAACCTGCATGGGGCGGCGCTGGCAGCCGAATATCAGGCGCTGTCGGCAGACCATCTGGAATACACCGATGAAGACGGCGCTTCCGCGATGACCCGGGCTGGAACCGTCGCGGTGCTGCTGCCGGGCGCCTACTACTTCATCCGCGAGACGAAAAAGCCACCGATCGATCTGTTCCGCAAACACGGTACGGCCATGGCGCTTGCCACGGACTGCAATCCGGGCACCTCGCCGCTGACCTCGCTGCTGCTCACCATGAACATGGCGGCCACGCTGTTTCACATGACGGTCGAGGAATGCCTTGTCGGCGTCACCCGCAATGCCGCCCGCGCGCTCGGGCGTCTCGACACGGTCGGGACCATCGAAGTCGGCAAGCAGGCCGACCTTGCCATCTGGTCGGTCGAGAGCCCGGCGGAGCTGGTCTACCGCATCGGTTTCAATCCGCTGCATCAGCGCATCTGGAACGGCCACATCACCAAAGGAATTCTGTCGTGACCATTACGCTTCACCCCGGCCGCGTCTCTCTCGCCGAACTCGCGCAGATCTACTGGAGCGGCGAAAGCGCCGTGCTCGACCGCAGCTTCGATACCGGTATTGAGAAGGCCGCCGCACGCATTGCCGAAATCGCGGCAGGCAACGAGCCGGTCTACGGCATCAATACCGGCTTCGGCAAACTCGCCTCGATCAAGATCGATGCGGCCGACACGGAAACTCTGCAGCGCAATCTGATCCTGTCGCATTGCTGCGGCGTGGGCCAGCCGCTGGCGAACAATATCGTGCGCCTGATCATGGCGCTTAAGCTGATTTCGCTCGGGCGTGGCGCCTCCGGTGTCCGCCTAGAGCTGGTACGCCTGATCGAGGGCATGCTGGACAAGGGTGTCATCCCGCTCATTCCGGAGAAAGGCTCCGTCGGCGCCTCCGGTGATCTTGCACCGCTCGCGCATATGGCGGCCGTGATGATGGGCGAGGCCGAGGCCTTCTTTGAGGGGGAACGGCTTCCCGGCGCCGAGGCGCTGAAGCGGGCGGGGCTCACGCCCGTCGTGCTGGCGGCGAAGGAAGGTCTGGCGCTGATCAACGGCACGCAGGCCTCGACCGCACTGGCCCTGGCCGGCCTGTTCCGCGCCCATCGGGCCGCACAGGCCGCACTGATCACCGGCGCGCTCTCGACCGATGCGGCCATGGGCTCGTCGGCGCCGTTCACCGCCGACATTCACACGCTGCGGGGTCACAAGGGTCAGATTGATACGGCAGCGGCCCTGCGCGGACTGCTTGCAGGCTCCGTCATCCGGGAAAGTCATCTGGAAGGCGACGAGCGCGTGCAGGATCCCTATTGCATCCGCTGCCAGCCGCAGGTCGACGGTGCCTGCCTCGATCTGTTGCGCATGGCAGGCCGCACGCTCGAAATCGAAGCGAATGCCGTCACCGACAATCCACTCGTGCTCTCCGACATGAGCGTCGTCTCTGGCGGCAACTTCCATGCGGAGCCCGTGGCCTTCGCCGCCGACCAGATCGCGATTGCCGTTTGCGAAATCGGCGCCATCGCACAACGGCGTATCGCCTTGTTGGTCGATCCGGCTCTCTCTTACGGTCTGCCGGCCTTCCTCGCCAAGAAGCCGGGGCTGAACTCCGGCCTGATGATCGCCGAAGTTACGTCGGCGGCACTGATGAGCGAAAACAAGCAGATGGCGCATCCGGCCTCGGTCGATTCGACTCCGACCTCGGCCAATCAGGAAGACCATGTCTCGATGGCCTGCCATGGCGCGCGGCGCCTGCTGCAGATGACCGACAATCTCTTCTCGATCATCGGCATCGAGGCACTGACGGCCGCCCAGGGCGTGGAATTCCGCGAGCCCCTGACGACGAGCCCGGAACTGCGACGAGTGATCGCCACCTTGCGTGTCCATGTCGCTACCCTGGAGGAGGACCGTTACATGGCACCCGATCTCGAGGCCGCCGGTCGCCTGGTGGCGGACGGGACGCTGGTTTCGGCCGTTTCCGCCGGGTTGTTGCCGGAGCTGGAGGGGTGACATGGCCGTCTTCGAAGTCAAGCAAGGCACCTCACCCGTCATTCTCGCCTTCCCGCATACGGGCACGGACGTGCCGCCTGCGATCTGGGATCGCCTCAACGAGAACGGACAGCTGCTTGCGGATACCGACTGGCATATCCACGACCTCTATGCCGGGCTGCTGTCGGATGCGACGACGGTCAGGGCGACCTTCCATCGCTACGTGATCGATGCAAACCGCGATCCTGATGGGGTGAGCCTGTATCCGGGGCAGAACACCACCGGACTTGTGCCGGAAACGGATTTCGACGGGGTCGCCATCTGGAAAAACGGCGAGGAACCAACGAGCGAGGACATTGCCGATCGGCTGGCAGGCTTCCATCAGCCCTATCATGCGGCACTAAAAACCGAGATCGAGCGCGTGAAGGCGGTCCATGGCGTGGCGGTGCTCTACGACTGCCATTCGATCCGCTCGCTCATCCCCTTCCTGTTTGAAGGGCCCCTGCCGGATTTCAATATCGGCACGGATATGGGCCGCACCTGCGATGCGGCGATCGAGAAAGCCGCCGCCGAGATCGCCGGTCGGGCTCAAGGTTACACGTCTGTGGTCAACGGCCGCTTCAAGGGTGGCTGGACGACCCGGCATTACGGGCAGCCCGACACCGGGGTGCACGCCATTCAGATGGAACTGGCGCAGATCACGCATCTGGCCACCGAAGCACCACCCTTCGCCTATGACGCCGGGAAGGCCGAGGCGCTGCGACGACATCTCAAGGACATTTTGACATCCATCGAAGCCATCGCGCTCGAACTGAAACGCTGAGGAGCGAGGACCATGAGCAATCCCAGACACAATATCCGCGACGTTCGCGCACCCCGCGGTCCGGAACTCAATGCCAAGAGCTGGATGACGGAAGCGCCGCTGCGCATGCTGATGAACAATCTCGATCCTGACGTTGCCGAGCGGCCGCACGAGCTGGTTGTCTATGGCGGCATCGGCCGGGCGGCCCGTACCTGGGATGATTTCGACCGGATCGTCGAGACGCTGAAGACGCTCACGGAAGAAGAGACGCTGATCGTCCAGTCGGGCAAGCCGGTCGGCGTATTTCGCACCCACAAGGATGCACCGCGCGTGCTGATCGCCAATTCCAATCTCGTGCCGCATTGGGCGACCTGGGATCATTTCAACGAGCTGGATAAAAAGGGTCTCGCCATGTACGGCCAGATGACCGCCGGCTCGTGGATCTATATCGGCACGCAAGGCATCGTGCAGGGCACCTACGAGACCTTCGTGGAGGCCGGGCGTCAGCACTACAGCGGCAATCTCAAGGGCAAGTGGATCCTGACCGGTGGCCTCGGCGGCATGGGTGGCGCGCAGCCGCTCGCCGCCGTCATGGCCGGCGCCTGCTGCCTTGCCGTCGAATGTGACGAGACCCGCATCGATTTCCGCCTGCGCACCCGTTATGTCGATGCCAAGGCGCATACGCTGGACGAGGCGCTTGCCCTAATCGACCAATGGACCAAGGCGGGCGAAGCGAAATCCGTCGGCTTGCTCGGCAATGCCGCCGAAATCTTCCCGGAGCTTGTGCGCCGTGGCGTGCGCCCCGACATCGTGACAGACCAGACCTCGGCCCATGATCCGATCCACGGCTATCTGCCGGTCGGCTGGACGGTCGCCGAATGGCGGGCGAAGCAGGAGAGCGATCCGAAGGCGGTGGAAGTTGCCGCCCGCGCCTCGATGAAGACCCATGTGCAGGCGATGGTCGACTTCTGGAACAGGGGCATTCCGACGCTCGACTATGGCAACAACATTCGCCAGGTCGCCAAGGAAGAAGGCTTCGAGAATGCCTTCGCCTTCCCAGGCTTCGTGCCGGCCTATATCCGCCCACTGTTTTGCCGCGGCATCGGCCCCTTCCGCTGGGCCGCACTTTCGGGCGATCCGGAGGATATCTACAAGACGGATGCCAAGGTGAAGGAGCTGCTTCCCGACAACAAGCATCTGCACAACTGGCTGGACATGGCCCGCGAACGCATCGCCTTCCAGGGCCTGCCGGCGCGCATCTGCTGGGTCGGCCTCGGCGATCGCCACAAGCTGGGCCTTGCATTCAACGAGATGGTGCGCAATGGCGAGCTCAAGGCCCCGGTCGTGATTGGCCGTGACCATCTGGATAGCGGCTCTGTCGCTTCGCCGAACCGCGAGACGGAAGCGATGAAGGACGGCTCCGACGCCGTGTCCGACTGGCCGCTTCTCAACGCGCTTCTGAACTGCGCCTCGGGAGCGACCTGGGTTTCGCTGCATCATGGTGGCGGTGTCGGCATGGGCTTTTCCCAGCATTCGGGCATGGTCATCTGCGCCGATGGCACTGATGATGCCGCACGGCGGCTGGAACGGGTGCTGTGGAACGACCCGGCAACCGGCGTCATGCGCCATGCCGATGCGGGCTACGACATCGCGCTCGATTGCGCCAAGGAAAAGGGCCTGCGCCTGCCCGGCATCCTCGGCAATTGAGGGGACAAGAAACGCCCATGTCCATCCGCATCCAGCGCTTTGGCGAGCACCTGAAGATGCCCTGGAAGAACGGGCTGGGGATCACCCGCGAGGTGATCTCCCGGCCGGCTTCGGATGGATCCGGCGGGTTCGACTGGCGGATCAGCCTGGCCACCGTCGGTGCCTCCGGTCCGTTCTCGGTCTTTCCCGGGATCGACAGGACGATCGCCGTTTTGGAGGGCGACGGCATGCAGTTGACGGTCGATGGGCGGCGGGAGCCGCCGCTTCTCGTGGACTCGCCGCCCTTCGCGTTCTCCGGCAATGCCGAGGTTCAGGCGGATTGTCTGGGTGAAGAAACGCTCGATCTCAACGTCATGAGCCGGCGCGGGGTTGTCGTCCATCGCATGACGAGGATCGACGTCAGAGCTGCGCAGAGGCTTTCGATGTCCAAGGACACCGTTGCGATCGTCTTTCGTGGCGATGCGACGGTTACGATGGATAGCGTGCGAACGGATGTCGGGCTCGGGGATGTCCTGATCTGCGAGCCGATGCCGTTCGAACTCACCGTTACGCCCGTCGGAGCGGATTGCGCCCTCTATGCCATCGAGATTGCTTCCGATTTGGACATGGCGGCAGCCCCTGAACAGGTTGCCTCGTGAAGGCCTCAAGCGATAAGGGAATGACCGCCGCGCCGCGACACCACATTCGCTTCGCCACCAGCAGGATCGACCAGCATGTCCGATGATCAACCAGGCTTTGCGCTTCCCGACGAAGGTCAGGATACGCCGCTCTACGAGCAGATGAAGTCCGAGATCAAGGCGCGCATCGAACGCGGCGAATGGCCGATCAATTTCCGCATCCCCTCCGAAAATGAGCTCGTGGATATGCTGGGAGTGAGCCGGATGACGGCGCATCGGGCGCTGAGAGAACTCGCCAGCGAAGGCGTGATCATCCGCGTCCAGGGGCGCGGCTCCTTCGTTGCACCGAAGAAGCGCCGGGCCAATGTCAGCGACGTGCGCAACATCGCCGAGGAAATTGCCGAGCGTGGCGGCCAGCATTCCGTCGAGATCGTGCTGATGCAGGCGGAAGTCTGCGATCACGATCTGGCGGACCGGCTGGAAGTGAAGGCCGGCACATCCGCCTTTCACTCAGTCATGGTGCACAAGGAAGACGATCTACCGATCCAGCTGGAAGATCGCTTCGTCCATGTCGAACTTGCGCCCGCCTATCTCGATCAGGATTTTCGGGCGATCACGCCCAACGCCTATCTGAGCGCTATCGCGCCCATCTCGCGCGCCGAACAATTCGTCGAGGCGGTGTTGCCGCAGCCATGGGAATGCCGGTTGCTGGCCATTGCCAAATCGGAACCCTGCCTCCAGGTCCGGCGACGGACTTGGTCAGGTGACCGGCTGGTGACGTCGGTGCGGCTTCTCTATCCCGGCAGTCGGTACAGCCTGGAGAGCTCCTACTGAGCTCAGGAACGAGTAAATGTTAGCCGGCAACATAAATCAGAGGATTTTGACCGGCTTCGTCCATTGGATCAGCACGACGCAGCCTTCCGATGAGGCCACGGAATGGCAGGTGCCCTCCGGGTTCGCCACCAGCGAGCCCGCGGGATAATGGCCGAATTCGTCGCTCTGTGAGCCTTCGAGCACCAGGATGGTCTCCAGTCCCTGGTGCAAATGGCGCGGCACGGAGGCACCGGGCGCGTAGCGCAGGAGCGCCACTTCCGGTTCACCCGTGACAAGCCGGCAGATCTCCACACCGTCGCGGAAGTATTCGAACTGGCAGTGCTGCCAGCCTCCGCGCAGGAAATCGGGAAAACTCAAGGCTTCAGACATCGAGCGCCTCCACGATCTGATCGACGCTTGCCGCCCAGCCGACGATGGCGCCCTGCGCGGTGATCATGTCGATGGCTGCCTTCTTGAATTCGGGGAAATAGCTTTCGGTGGCATCGGTCGCGAGCAGGCATTCGAAGCCTCGGTCATTCGCCTCGCGCATGGTGGTTTGCACGCAAACCTCAGTGGTCACACCGGCGAAGACGAGTTGGCGGATCTTCCGCTCGGCCAGGATCTCTCCGAGCGGCGTCGCGTAGAAGGCACCCTTGCCGGGTTTGTCGAGCACGATCTCGCCCTCCACCGGATAGAGCTCCGGAATGATGTCGGCGCCAGGTTCGCCGGAGATGAGGATGCGGCCCATGGGACCGGGATCGCCGATGCGCAGAGACGGCTTGCCACGTTCGCGCTTGGCGGGCGGGCAATCGGAAAGATCCGGGCGATGGCATTCGCGGGTGTGGATGACAGGCAGTCCGGCAGCGCGGAAGGCAGCAAGAAGGCGCGCGGTTGCCGGAATGATCGCCTGCAGAAGAGCGACCTTGTTGCCCAGAGTTTCGCCGAAGCCACCGGGCTCGACGAAGTCGCGCTGCATGTCGATGATGATGAGGGCCGCATGGTCCCGATCGAGGTCGAAGTCGAAGGGACGCGCCTTGATGATTGCCATCAGTGATGTCCTGCCATGTGCCGGCCGATCTCGCCGATATCGGCGTTGGCGGCAGGGGTCTCGTAAGCGATATGCCCGTCCGACATCACGAGGATCCGGTCGGAGAGCTCCAGGATTTCGTCGAGGTCTTCAGAAATCAGGAGAACGGCGGCGCCTGCGTTTCTTGCGGCCATGATACGGGCGCGGATTTCGGCAACGGCGGAGAAATCGAGGCCGAAGCAGGGATTGGTGATGATGAGGAGATCGACGTCGCCGGTCAGTTCGCGGGCAAGAACCGCGCGCTGCACATTGCCGCCTGAGAGCGAGGCGATCGGGGACTGGAGCGAGGCCGTCTTGACCTTGTACTCGCTGACCAGATGGCCCGCCTGCTCGAGCATGCGGCTGCCATCGAGCCATAACTGGCTGCTCCCTGCGGTGAAGTCGAAATCACGGAAGAAGATGTTCTCGGCTACCGTCATGCGCGGCGCGCAGGCGTTCTTCAAGGGCTCCTCGGGCAGATAGCGTACATTGAGTTTGCGGGCTTCGCCGCGGCGTGCGTGATAGGGCTCCGCCTTCACGCGGATCTCGCCCTTTTCCAGCGGCCGCTGGCCCGTCAGGATCTCCATCAGCTCCATCTGGCCATTGCCGGAGATACCGGCAATGCCGACGATCTCGCCGGATTTCACGGTGAGATCGGCGATGTCGATGGTCTTCAGGCCGGAGCGATCCGGGGCCCTGACGCCGGAGACGGAAAGGACGGGGACGCCCTGATAGGCGACGCGGGCGGCCGGCTTCACCAGCTCCTTTTCACCGATCATCATCGCCGCCATGTCGGAGGTCGAGAGGTCGGAGACCTTGCCGCCGCCGACATATTCGCCGCGCCGCAGGACCGAGACTTCGTCGGCAAAGGCCGTCACTTCGCGGAACTTGTGGCTGATCATCAGGCAGGTGAGTTCCCCCGCACTCGTCAAACCACGGACCATGCCGAGCAATTCGTCGGCTTCCGCCGGTGTCAGCACCGAGGTCGGCTCGTCGAGGATCAGGAAACGGCGGCCGAGATAGAGCTGCTTCAGGAGTTCCAGCTTCTGCTTTTCACCGGCGGCGAGCCGGCCGACGGGGATGTCGAGCGGCACGGAGAAGGGCATGCGGTCCATGAAGGCGGACAGCGCCTGACGCTCCTTCTTCCAGTCGATCAGCGCCGGTGCGTCCGCCCGGCTGATGACGAGGTTTTCGGCGGCGGTCAGCGAGGGAACGAGGGTGAAATGCTGGTAGACCATGCCGAGCCCGAGGTCATGGGCAGCACGGGGATCGGGGATCTCGACCTCAAGGCCCTCGACCATCATCTGACCCGAGGTCGGCTTGTAGAAGCCCATCATGCATTTGACGAGGGTCGACTTTCCGGCGCCGTTTTCGCCGAGCAGCACATGGAAGGAGCCGGCGGCGATACGCATCGAGACGTCGTTGAGCGCCGTGAAACTGCCGAAGCGCATGGTCATGCCGACGGTCTCCACCGACATGGCATGATCGGGTGCCTTGAACTCTTGCGCCGGGACCCTCATGGCAGGGCGTCCACAAGCTTTTCGCTGTCGGAGACGGAGCCGAAGACGCCACCCTGCATCTTGACCATCTTGATGGCCGCGGCGTGGTTGCCGGGGTCGGTGGCGCCGCAGCAGTCCTCCAGAATGACGCATTCGAAGCCGCGGTCATTCGCCTCGCGCATGGTCGTGTGCACGCAGACATCGGTGGTAATGCCGGTCAGGATGATGTTCTCGATGCCGCGGGTGCGCAGGATGAGTTCGAGATCGGTGGCGCAGAAGGAGCCCTTGCCCGGCTTGTCGATGATCGCTTCGCCCGGCAGCGGCGCCAGTTCGTCGATGATTTCCCAGCCCGGTTCGCCACGCACGAGAATACGACCGCAAGGACCGGCATCGCCGATGCCGGCGCCGATCTGCTGCGAGCGCCAGCGCTTGTTCGGCGGCAGGTCGGAGAGATCAGGGCGATGGCCCTCGCGGGTGTGGATGATGTGATAGCCCTTGGCGCGCATGGCGGAGAGCACCTTCTTGATCGGCTCGATCGGCGCGCGGGTGAGCGAGAGGTCGTAGCCCATCTTGTCGACATAACCACCGACGCCGCAGAAATCGGTCTGCATGTCGATGATGATCAGCGCGGTGTTTTCGGGACGGAGATCGCCGTTATAGGGCCAGAGATAGGGATCTGCCTTAATGGTCGTCATTCCGCCGCCTCCTTGTTGGTCTCGCCGTAGCGGCGCACGGGTTTCGGGAAGCCGCAGGATGTGCCGTCGGTCACCTGGACCTCGTCTTCCCAGGGGAGCTTGTACTCTCCGGCCACCAGGTCCTGCATGAAGGTGTAGGGGCAATCGCCCGCACCGCCGGCAACGGCCGAAAAGCCACGATGACCGAGTTGGTAGATGTTGTTTTCGACGCCCCAGACGCGCCGCGCCTCGCGCACGAGATCGGGGCGGACTTCCGCCGTGATGATCTCGTCCGGGCGACCGGATGTGCCATGGGCGATGATGCTGCCGTCGAAATTGACGATCATCCCCTCGCCCATGGAATCGAAGGTACCGTCCGATCCGCACATGCAGACATTGGCGGTCACCATCAAGTTGCAGAAGGAATTGGACTGGTTGGTGAAGCGCCAGGCCTCGCGCATCGGGGCGGTGTAACCCGCCGTGCGCAGCATGATTTCGGCACCCTTATAGGCTGCCTCACGTGCCATTTCCGGGAACATGCCGTCGTGGCAGATGATCAGCGAGAGCTTGCAGCCTTTGGGGCCTTCGATGACGGGAATGCCGAGATCGCCGGGTTCCCAGGGTTCGACCGGTACCCAAGGGTGGAGCTTGCGGTAATAGAGCCTGATCTCGCCCTGGTCGTCTATGATAAGACCGGTATTCCACGGATTGCCGCCGGGATTGTATTCCATGATCGAAAAGCAACCCCAGATGCGGTTGTCGCGGCAGGCCTCTCTGAAGGCTGCGACTTCCGGGCCGTCCATCCGGCACATGATCTCCGGGTTCGTATCCATCGACAGGCCATGCAGGGCATATTCAGGGAAGACGACGAGATCCATGCCGGCGATGTTGCGCCGCGCCTTTGCGACCATGCCGACGACCTTATCTGTCTGGGCCGCGAGATCGGCCCGGGTGACCGTGTTCGGCAATTGCAGCTGCACGAGGCCGATGACCACGCCCTCGGGCGACTTGTTGAGACCGCCAAGTCCGTTCATGGATCCTGCTCCTATTTGGTGATGCTGAGTTCGCCGGGGGCCGAGACCATGGCCCTGGTGCGCGAACTGATCGCGATCAGGAGGCCAAGGGTGAGCACATAGGGTGCGGCATAGAAGAGGTAGTAGCCCTGGGTGACGCCGACCGATTGAAGCGCTGGCCCGAGCGCCCCTGCGCCGCCGAAGAGCAGCGAGGCATAGAGGCAATGGACCGGGTTCCAGCGAGCGAAGATGACGAGGGCCACCGCCATCAGGCCCTGGCCTGAGGAAATGCCTTCGTTCCAACTGCCGGGATAGTAAAGCGAGAGATAGGCGCCGCCGACGCCAGCCAGCGCACCGCCGACCGCTGTAGACCAGAGCCGCACACGATTGACATTGATGCCGAGCGCACGCGCCGCATCGGCGCTGTCGCCGGCGACCCGGATGGTGAGGCCGACACGGGTGTTTTTCAGAGCCCAGGCGGCAAGGAAAGCGAGTGCGATGCCGACGAGGAAGAGGACGTTGACGTTGAGGGCCGCCTGGACCTGCGGGATATCCGACCAGAAGCCCAGCGGGATCGACGGCAGATCAGGCGCGACGGGCTGGACGTAGGGCTTGCCGAAGAAGAAGGCGAGGCCCGAGCCGAAGATCATCAGGGCGATGCCGATCGCAATGTCGTTGACCTTGGGGAACTTGCAGATCCAGCCGTGCAGAAGACCGAAGAGGAGACCGGAGACAGCAGCCGCGAGCGTACCCGCCCAGGCGGAGCCGGTATGATAGGCGACGGCATAGCCGCTCATCGCGCCGAAGACGAGCGTGCCTTCGAGGCCGAGATTGATGCGGCCGGAGCGTTCCGTCAGGCATTCACCGATGCTGACGAAGATGAAAGGTGTGGAGACGCGGATGGCCCCGCCGAGGATGGCAAGGGGCACGCCCCAGAGACCGATATCCGTCATGCGCGCTTCCCCTTCAGCAGAAGGCCATCCAGCGTGATGCGATCACGGAACGCGTCGGACAGGAGGATGGCGATGAAGATCATGCCCTGGAAGACCACGATGGTGGCATCCGGCAGGTCGAGCCTGCGCTGAACGAGGCCACTCGACGCCTCGAAGCCGGCGAAGAGCAGGGTGGCCGGAATGATCGCCAGGCAGTTGTGACGGGCAAGGAAGGCGATGAGGATTCCGGTATAGCCGTAGCCGCCGGCGAGCGAGGCATTGGCCGAGCCATGGACGGCCGCCACTTCGAAGGCACCTGCGAGGCCAGCGAGAGAGCCGCCAAGTGCCGTGAAGCCGATCATCAGCAGGCCGGCCGGCAGACCCTGGACCTGGGCGGCCCTGATGTTGCCGCCGACAATGCGGGCTGCAAATCCGAAGGTCGTCTTTTCGATCAGCACCCAGCAGAGGATGCAGGCGATGATGCCGGCTGCGAGCCCCCAATGCACGCCGATTCCCGGGATTTCGCCAATTCGGTAGAGTTCCGGCAGGGGTGCCGTGGAGGGTTTGTTGAGGCTGGCGGGATCGCGGAGCGGTCCTTCCACCAGATGGTTCATAAGAGCGATCGCGATATAGGCCAGCAGCAGGCTGGAGATTGTCTCGTTGACCCCACGGAAATGCCTGAGAGCCCCGATGCCGCCGATCCATATGGCACCAACCAATGCACCCGCGATCATCATGGCGAGGATCCCGACCGGACCCGGCATGCCCGGCGCCAGCATGGCAACCGCACCGGCGCCGACCCCCCCCAGCACGATCGCACCCTCTCCGCCGATCACCACGAGGCCCAGCCGGGCCGGCAGCGCGACGCAGAGGGCGGCGAGAAGAAGCGGTGCCGCGCGGGCGAGCGTGTTGGTCCAGGAAAAGGAGGTGCCGAAGCCCGCCTTGTAGACGAGGGTGTAGAACTCGATGGGCGACGTGCCGATCAGAAGCAGAAAGACGGCAAAGAGGAGCATGCCGGCGAGCAGCGCTGCCAGTGGCAGGAAGAGCGGGTCGAGCCAGCGCAGGATCGTCTCGAGCGAAACACTGCGTCTGGCCAGACCCTGCTGGCTTGCGAAATCCGCCGGTGCACTCATGGCATGCCCCTCCCGGCTCTTTACGAGGTCGATCCGACGACGCCCTCGACAAGGTAGCTCATGCTCTCGAGCGCAACATCGGTCTCGGCGAAGGCCTGGCCTTCGGTGGCGATGACATTGCCCTTGTTGTCCTTCAGCGGTCCCTTGATGACCGAGAAGCCGCCCTTCATGATTTCGGCAAGCGTCGCGTCGAACTGCTTGCGTGCCGGCTCGGTGACGGCCGGTCCGAGGGGGCTCATCTTGACGAAGCCTTCCGCAAGGCCGCCACGGACGAAGTTGTCGATGGTGCCGCCTGACAGCGTCGTGTTGACCATGTCGGTATAGACCTTGGACCAGTTCCACTCGGCGCCGGTCAGATATTTCTCAGGCGCCAGCGGGCTCTGGTTGGCGTGGTAGCCGCAGAGGAACATGCCGCGACCGGCACCGGTTTCCATGACGACTTTCGGGCCATCAACATGGCAGGTGACGACGTCGACGCCCTGGTCGGCGAGTGCGTTTGTGGCTTCCGCTTCCTTGACGGCGAGCGACCATTCACCCGTGAAGATGACCTGGCAGGTGATCGTGGGATCGACGGCGCGGGCACCGAGCAGGAAGGAGTTGATGTTGAGCAGGACCTGCGGAATGGGCTTGGCAGCCACGAAGCCGATCTTCTTGGTCTTGGTCATGTGACCGGCAACGATGCCGTTCAGATACTGGCCCATGCCGATATAGCCGAAATAGGAACCGGTATTGGCGGGCTTGTCCGGGGTCCAGAGGCCGCCGCAATGCTCGAAGCGGACATCGGGATATTTCGGCGCCATGGTCAGGATATGGGGGTCGAAATAGCCGAAGGAGGTCGGGAAGAGCAGCGTGGCGCCGTCGAAGTTGATCATGCTCTCCATGGTCTTCTGGACGTCGACCGTTTCCGGCACCTGCTCTTCTTCGACCACGGTCACGCCTTCAATCGCCTTGATCGCGGCAGCGCCTTCGGCGTGAGCCTGGTTGTAGCCAAAGTCATCCTTCGGGCCGACATAGATGAAGCCGACGGTCAGACCTGCGGCGCGGGCGATATTGAAAGGAAGCACGCTGCTTGCGGCGGCAAGGCCTGCGAGGCCGGCTGACTGGCGCAAAAACTGGCGGCGGCTCGGCATAAGAAACTGGCTCATAAAGGATCTCCCAGATCAGGATGAACAGTGAAGCTCGGGCGGGCGCTGGTTCCCCTGATTTTCTATGGCGCTCCGCGTTCACCTTTGAGTAACCCATATGGCGCCGCTTCTGTCTTGTGCTAAGTTTTGCGCGAGCTGCTGCAAACTTTGCATCACCATCGGAGATTTCACATGCGGCACCTGACTTCGCTGCGTTACATCGATGCCGTCGCCAAGGCCGGCTCCATCCGTGGGGCCGCGGAATCGCTGGCCATCACGTCCACGGCGCTCAATCGGCGTATTCTGGCGCTGGAGGAGGAGTTGGGCGTGCCGGTCTTCGAGCGGCTGCCCCATGGGGTGCGGCTGTCGAGTGCCGGCGAGATCCTGATCCATCACATCCGCAACCAGATCTCCGACATGGAGCGGGTGCGCTCACAGATCGCGGACCTTTCAGGCGTTCGTCGCGGTCATGTGTCGATTGCCTGCAGCCAGGCGCTCCTGCCCTATTTCCTGCCGCATCAGATCGCGCACTATCGAAAGGACCATCCGGCGGTGACCTTCGGCGTGCATCTGCGCGACCGCCAGGCGGCGGAGCAGTCGCTGGTCGATCACTCGGCGGATCTGGCGATCGTCTTCGAGCCGGTCAGGATGGCCGATTTCATGACGCTGATCCGGGTGCATCAGCCGGTGCATGTGGTGATGGCGCCGCACCATCCTCTGGCAGCCAAGGACACCATCCGGCTGAGCGACTGCCTAGCCTATCCCTATTCCCTGCCGACAGTCCCCTTCGGCGTCCGGCACCTGATGGACATGGCGGCGCAGAAATCATCCTATCGGCTGGAGCCGGTGATCGAATCGGACAGTTTCGAGTTCCTGCGCAATCATGCGGTCGCGGAGAACATCATCACCTTCCAAATCCCGATCGGGCTTTCGGACCATACGATGACCGGGGAGATGATCACGCGACCGCTCGACAAACGCGATGTGCCGGCGGGTGTACTCTATATGGGGCAGTTGCGCGGGCGGACGCTTCCGGTCGCAGCAGCCCGGTTCGCGGCCCAATTGTCGACGACCTTGGCCAATCGATACGAGGTGTCGTGAGCACGAAGAGTGCTAGTGCTCAGAGGCCTCCGGTCGGGTCGCGCGATAGAGCAGAAAGGCAAAGACAGCAGCCAGACCGAACCAGGTGAAGGCGTAGCCAAGATGATTGTTGGGGAAGGTCACCACCGTCAGGCCGCCGATCGGCAGGCCCTCGCCGCTCTGATCGGCATCGATGAAATAGGGAGCAACCTCCCCGAGCTCCAGGACCTCGGCCATGGCGATCGTGTCGCGGGAAAACCATCGATTGCCCGCGGGATCATTGTCTCGCAGAAAGGCGCCGCCCGGCTGGGTGAGACGCAGGAGGCCTGTGACGGTCTGCTCACCCTGCGGGAGGGGACGATCGTCGGCTGATTGGGTATCGTCCGGCACGAAGCCCCGGTTGATGAAGAGGCGCCATCCGTCACTCGACTGAAAGGGCGACATGACCCAGAAGCCGGATCCGCGCGTCGTCACGGCCTTGACGAGGATATCGTCGCCCTGAAGGTAGCTGCCGCTCACCTCGACGCGACGATATTCCGCCGTGTCGAAGGTGAGTGCCGGCCAATCACCTGGGCCAGGCGAGGCCGAAGGCGGGGCGGTGAGCCCCGCCTCGACGCGTTCGATCAGCGCCGTTTTCCATTGCAAGCGCTGGACCTGCCAGACTCCGAGGCCGACGAGCAGGCCGATGGCAAGGATGCCCAGCCCGATGAACCACCACGGTCTGCGCGTCCGCGTCATTGCCTCACCTGTTCGCTCAGGAGCCGAAGCCCTGGAAGCTCTCGTGATCCATCGATGGCATCATGTTGGTGTTGAGGTTGTACATGACCCAGACCGAGCCGGCGATCATGATCACCACCACGATGATGGTGAAGATCATCGACAACATGGTCCAGCCTTCGTCCGAGCGTGTGTTCATGTGCAGGAAGTAGACCATATGGACGAGTATCTGGACGACGGCGAAGCCGATCACCGTCACCGCGGTCAGGACGCGGCTGTCGAAGCCGCCGCTCATGACGATGGCAAAGGGTATGATCGTCAGGATCGCGGCCAGCACAAAGCCGGTCAGATAGGAGCGGTAGCTGCCATGATCGTGGCCGCTGTTGTCGTGGCCGTGCTCGTGATGGCCATGGGGCTGGATGGAAGGTTTGGACATCAGATCATCCCCAGGAGATAGACGAAGGTGAAGACACCGATCCAGATGACATCGAGGAAGTGCCAGAACATGCTGAGGCATTCCATGCGTCGGGTGTTGGCCGGGATCAAACCCTTCTGGTTGACCTGGACCATCAGGGTCACGAGCCAGATGCAGCCGAACAGGACGTGCAGACCGTGCGTGCCGACGAGTGCGAAAAAGGCCGACAGGAAGGCCGAACGCTGCGGACCGGCGCCGAGTTCGATCAGGTGGTGGAACTCGTAGAGTTCCAGCGCCAGGAAGGCGAGGCCGAGCAGCAGGGTCACCGCCAGCCATGCCTGCATGCGGGCCTGGCGACCCTCATACATCGACAGCATGGCAAAGCCGAAGGTGATCGAGGAGACCAGCAGGAAGCCGGTGTTGATGGCGATCAGCTCCAGTTCGAAAAGCGCCTTCGGGCCCGGGCCGGCCGCATAGCTCTGACCGACCACGCCGAAGACGGCGAAGAGGACTGCGAACATCAGGCAGTCGCTCATCAGGTAGATCCAGAAGCCGAGCCGCGTGGACGCGCCTTCCGGATGATGATGCGGCTCGGTTTCCCAATAGACAGCAGGCGTATCGGTTTGGGTGACGGTACTCACGGTCGTTACGCTCCTACGCTTGCCAGTTCGCGGTCACGGGCCTTTTCGACACGCTCGACCTCGTCGACGGGGACGTAGTAGTCCCGGTCGTAGTTAAAGGTGTGGGCGATCGAGACGGCAATGATCGCGAGGAAAGACAGGGCCGCCAGCCACCAGATGTACCAGACCAGAGCGAAGCCGCAGATCGTGGCCAGGCCTGAGATGATCACACCCGTGCCGGTGTAACGCGGCATGTGGATCGGGATATACGGCGCCTTCGGACGCGTCTGCCCGACCTGCTTCATGTCATGCCAGGCGTCGAGGTCATGGACGACAGGCGTGAAGGCGAAGTTGTAGGACGGCGGGGGAGAAGAGGTCGCCCATTCCAGCGTGCGGCCATCCCAGGGGTCGCCGGTCACGTCCATGTTGTCCTTGCGCTGCCAGATCGAGACGGCGATCTGGATGAAGAAGGCGGCGATGCCGATGGCAATCAGGAAGGCACCGAGGGCTGCCAGGATGAACCAGATCCTGAGATCGGGATCATCGAAGACGCGCATGCGGCGGGTGACGCCCATCAGGCCGAGCACATAGAGCGGCATGAAGGCGAGCCAGAAACCGCTGACCCAGCTCCAGAAAGAGACCTTGCCCCAGAAGACGTTGAGCTTGAAGCCGAAGGCCTTGGGCCACCAGTAGGCGATCGCGGCAAAGCAGCCGAAGAGGACGCCGCCGATGATGACATTGTGGAAGTGTGCCACCAGGAAGAGCGAGTTGTGCAGGACGAAGTCTGCCGGCGGAACCGCCAGAAGAACGCCCGTCATGCCGCCGATTGTGAAGGTCAGCATGAAGGCGACCGTCCACATCATCGGCAGATCGAAGCGCACCCTTCCCTTGTACATGGTGAAGAGCCAGTTGAAGATCTTGGCACCCGTCGGCACCGAGATGATCATGGTGGTGATGCCGAAGAAGGCGTTCACCGAGGCACCCGAACCCATGGTGAAGAAGTGGTGCAGCCAGACGATGTAGCTGAGGATGGTGATGCAGACGGTGGCATAGACCATCGAGCTGTAGCCGAAGAGGCGCTTGCCCGAGAAGGTCGAGGTGATCTCAGAGAAGACGCCGAAGAGCGGCAGGATGAGGATGTAGACTTCCGGATGACCCCAGATCCAGATGAGGTTGATGTACATCATCGGATTGCCGCCGAGATCGTTCGTGAAGAAGTTCGTTCCCACATAGCGATCTAGCGTCAGAAGGATCAGCGTCATCGTCAACACCGGGAAGGAGGCCACGATGAGGATGTTGGTGCAGAGTGCTGTCCAGGTGAAGACCGGCATGCGCATCAGGGTCATGCCCGGTGCCCGCATCTTGACGATGGTGACCAGCAGGTTGATGCCTGACAATGTCGTTCCGACGCCGGCAATCTGCAGACCCCAGATATAATAGTCCACCCCGACCCATGGACTGTAGCCGATGCCCGACAGCGGCGGGAAGGCGAGCCACCCCGTCTGGGCGAATTCGCCGACGAAGAGCGAGGCCATCACCAAAACGGCACCACCAACCGTCATCCAGAAGGAGAAGTTGTTGAGGAAGGGGAAGGAGACGTCACGCGCGCCGATCTGCAGCGGCACGACATAGTTCATCAGACCGGTGACGAAGGGCATCGCCACGAAGAAGATCATGATCACGCCATGGGCGGTGAAGATCTGGTCGTAGTGGTGAGCGTTGAGATAGCCCTCTGAGCCATTGAAGGCGAGCACCTGCTGCAGGCGCATCATAATGGCGTCGGCAAAGCCGCGCACCAGCATGACCAGCGCCAGTATGATGTACATGATGCCGATCTTCTTGTGGTCGACCGAGGTCAGCCATTCGCGCCAAAGATAGCCCCAGAGGCGATAGTAGGTCAGCGCGGCAACCGTTGCAGCGCCGCCAATCGCGACGACCACGAAGGTCGAGAGAACAATCGGATCGGTCGGGATCGCACTCCAGTTGAGGCGGCCGAGAAGAAACGTGGTGGAATGGTCTATTGCAGTGGCCATGCCGAATTCCTGTCAGAGTTGCGGCGCATTGCCGGATGCCTGCCGGACGAGCGTGAGGAAACGTTCGGCCTCACCGCCAAAGGGCGATGCCGGCTGCGTCATGTTGTGTCCCATCAGGGGACCCGAGATGACGGGCTTGTCGTTGAACGAGGCGGGCTTTGCGGCCAGCATCTGTTCCAGCTCTTCGACCGAGCAGAAGCCCAGAACCTTGAAAGGCTCCCAGCCGAAGACCGGCTCGCGCGTGCCACGACGCTCATGCTTGTCGTAGATCAGCGCGCTCATGTTGACCGTGCCGGCGATGCCCGTGCCGCCTTGGGCGTCGAGCGCCATCATCTCGGCCATGCAGATCTTGCCCTCTTCGACGCACATGTTGACGACGCGGGGGAAGAGCTGCGGATCGACGCTGGCGAATGTCACGGGCGTGACGTTCTCGCTGGGGCGCTCAAGTTCAAGATACTTTGCGCGGTCCAGCTTTTCGCTGCCGGCGCGCGCCTCTTCGACCCAGGCCTCGAAGGCTGCGGCATCCGTTGCCTTTGCCTTGAAACGCATGCCGGAGAAGCCTGCGCCCGAGTAGTGCGAAGCGAGGCCCTGGAAGGTGCCCTCCTGATTGAACACCCCGTGCAGGGTCGTCTGCATGCCGGGCATCGCATAGATCATGCCGGCCATATGCGGGATGTAGAAGGCGTTCATCACGGAGGACGAGGTCAACGAGAAGCGGATTGGACGATCGGTCGGAACCGGCAGTTCGTTGACGGCGGCAACGCCGTATTGCGGGTAGATGAAGAGCCACTTCCAGTCGAGTGCGACCACCTGAACGTCCAGCGGCTCCTGCTGCGGATCGAGCGGCTGCTCTTCGGAGACGCGTGCCAGCGGGCGGTAGGGATCGAGGAGATGGGTTCCGACCCAGGTCAGCGCACCCAGGCAGATGATGATCATCAGAGGGATCGCCCAGATGATCAGCTCGAGTTTGGTGGAGTGGGACCAGTTCGGCTTGTAGATCGCGTCCTTGTTGGCCGCACGATAGTGCCAGGCGAACCAGCAGGTCATCACCATCACCGGAATGATGATGACCAGCATCAGCAGCGTCGAGATGACGAGCAGATCACGCTGCTGGGCGGCGATATCGCCGGTGGGAGCAAGGACTTCGGCCTTGCAGGCGGACAGGAACAGGACCGCCCCGAGGGCGGCCAGTATTTTCGGGAGGCGAAGCTTCTGCATCTCTTACCCTGATACACTGACGGGTCACAGAGCAGGGGTCCCCCCGAACGCTACTCGACGACCATTGATATTCGTCAAGGTAGTTAGTTGGGTTTTGCGGTGCAGCACATACGACAATTTGTCACCTGTCAATTTGGCCGCAGCTGCGGCATCGCTTTGCGCCATGTTAGACTGAGGCGCGGAGTGCATTCCCCCCATGCAGGTTCGCCCCGTTCAAGCCAGAAAGTGAGCACGCGTTATGGCGAGCCTGACCGGTTCTACATCTCCCACCGCCCAGAAGGGGCGCACGACGTCTGAAGACGATCATCACGTTTCCCCTTCCGATATCGCTGTCGGCGTCATCATTGGCCGCACGTCCGAATTCTTCGATTTCTTCGTCTTCGCCATCGCCTCGGTCATCGTCTTCCCGGCGCGCATCTTCCCGTTTCTCGATCCGCTGACCGGCACACTGTGGTCCTTTGTGCTCGTGGCACTCGCCTTCGTGGCGCGCCCATTGGGAACAGTGCTGTTTACCATGCTCGACCGCCGCCATGGTCGCGTGACGAAGCTGACCGTGGCGCTGTTCCTGCTCGGGACATCGACGGTTGCGATGGGCCTCGTGCCCTCCTACGAGACCGCGGGATGGTGGGCGATCGCGATGCTGGCCCTTCTGCGCATCGGACAGGGTCTGGCCCTGGGCGGCACGTGGGACGGTCTCGCACCGCTGCTCGCGATCACGGCGTCCAAAGACAGCCGTGGCTTCTACGCCATGGTCCCGCAGCTCGGTGCCGTCGTCGGACTGGCGGTCGCGGCCGTGCTCTTCGCCTATCTGGTCATGACGCTGTCGGCAGCCGACTTCCTCGACTGGGGCTGGCGCTATCCCTTCTTTGTTGCCTTCGCGATCAATGTGGTGGCGCTTTTTGCGCGGCTTCGCATCGTCGACACGCCGGAGTTCAAGGAACTGTTCGAGACGAATGAGCTGACACCTACGAGCCTGCGCGCCACCTTGTCGCAGGACGGACGCACGGTGCTGCTCGGCGTCTTCGTGCCGCTGGCGAGCTTTGCCATGTTCCACATGGTCACCGTTTTCCCCCTGTCCTGGATCTTCCTCTACACGGATGAGGCGCCTGGCACCTTCCTTCTGATCGAAGCGGCCGGCGCTGCCGTGGGTGTGCTTGCCATGCTCTTTTCCGGTTGGCTGTCCGACCGGATCGGCCGCGAAAAGATCCTCGTCTGGGGAGCCTGGGCGATCGGCGCCTTCGCGCTGACGGCCCCCCTGTTGCTCAACGGGGGCGAGACCGGTGTCGTTATCTACATGATGGTCGGCTTCATCGTGCTGGGCTTCAACTTTGCCCAGTCGTCAGGCACCATCGCCTCACTCTTCGACCGGCGCAACCGCTATACCGCATCGGCCATGGTGTCTGCTCTGTCGTGGATGTTCGGTGCGGGATTTGCGCCTCTCGCGGCACTTCTGCTGTCGACCTGGTTCGGTCTCTTTGCGGCCGGACTCTACCTCCTGTCCGGCGCTGTCTGCACGCTGATTTCGCTCGCGCTTGCGCGCCAGATCGCGCTGCAGCCGAAGGGCCAGGACTGAGAAGGCGGCGAGACAAACAACTGCCAAGGAAGTGACCAAAGCCCCGGACAACTGCTCCGGGGCTTTGTTTTTTGCGTGGTCACGGGCCGCATGCGCGAAGCGCATGGGATCAAAAGCCGCTTCTTCCCGTTGAGCCGAGATGATGGATCTCACGGAGTGGTCGCCCGACCCTTACATCCTGGTTCTCACCGGGTTCGGCTTTCTGATCGCGCTTGTCGCCTGGCTGCCATTGGCGCTGCGGCGCCTACCGCTCTCCCTGCCCATCGTTTGCGTCTGCCTTGGCGCCGCACTCTTCCTGGTCCCGCAGGTGTCCGACCAGCCGCTGCCTCTAAGCTATCCGCATATCACAGAACGCTTCACCGAATTCGTGGTCATCATCGCGCTGATGGGAGCAGGGCTGAAACTCGACCGGGTGTTCAGCTGGCGGCGTTGGAACGTGACGTGGCGACTTCTGGCCATCACCATGCCTCTCAGCATTGGCGCGATTACGGTTCTTGGGATCTGGGGGTTGGGCTTCTCGCTGCCGATCGCATTGTTACTGGCTGCCAGTCTGGCGCCGACAGATCCGGTTCTTGCGGCAGACGTTCAGGTGGGACCGCCGAAATCGGGACAGGAGGACGAGGTCAGGTTCGGGCTGACCTCCGAGGCCGGCCTGAATGACGGGTTGGCCTTTCCCTTCGTGAACCTCGCAATTCTTCTCAGCCTTTCCGTCGCCAATGGTGACCCCTGGCTGGGAAAATGGGTCTTTCACAGCGTTCTCTGGGAAGTTGGTGCAGGCACACTGGGTGGATGGCTGATCGGCAGGTTGTTCGGCTGGCTGACTTTTCAAATGCCGGCAGACACGAAGCTTGCACAGACCGGCGACGGGCTGATCGCCATCGCCGCGACCTTCGTCTCCTACGGCCTTACAGAGCTCATCGAATGCTATGGGTTCCTGGCGGTCTTCGTCACAGCATTGACCTTGCGGCACGCCCACCGGCAGCACGACTTTCACCGGGAAATGCATGATGTCACCGAGCAGATGGAACGGCTCGCCATGATGATCCTGCTGGTGCTGTTCGGTGGCGCGCTTGTCAGCGGCCTTCTGGCTCCGCTTGGATTGATCGATGTGGGCATCGCCGTGGCGATCCTGCTTGTGGTGCGGCCGATCGCGGGTCTGATCGGTCTCTTCGGCCTGAAAGCCTCCACGAGCGAAAAGCTCACGCTCGCCTTCTTCGGCATCCGGGGTGTGGGTTCCTTCTATTATCTCGCCTATGGCCTCAACCACATGCCTGTCGAAGGTGCCGAACGATTATGGGCAATCGTCGGGCTCGTGGTGCTGTTGTCCATTCTTCTGCACGGCCTGACCGTTACCCCGATCATGCGGCTCCTCGACAAGAGCCGAGGCCGGGATCCGGATGAAGGGACGCCGCCACCCGGGCTACAGGGTCCCGCCTCGCATGAGGGCTCTTGAGACAATGGCGAGAGCTCTCTGCGGGCGGACACAGCCACGCCCTTGCCTTTGCCGCCAACAACGCCATCCTTGAAGGGACTGTCCGGGATACCCTTCCCGCCTGATGGAAGCAGCCGCCATCGCCACACGAGCGCGGCTTCGAACCCTGGCCCGGACAGGCGAGGAGAAAACCGACTGGTGTCTGAGAAACGCATCCGCGTCATTGATCTGGAAACCGCCGGGAACGGTGCGAACGATGTCTGCGAGATCGGCTGGCAGGATGTGATTCTGCGTGACGGACGCTGGATGCTTAGCGAGCAGCGCGGTGCGCGGTTCGTCAACCCTGGACGACCCATCTCACCGGAGACCATGGCGATCCACCATATCCTCGATGCGCATGTGAAAGACGCACCCTATTGGAAGGATCTGGCGCCGGAGATCCTGCGGCCCGACGAGGAGATTGTCGCGCTCGCCGCCCATCGTGCCGCCTTCGAGCAGCGGTATTGCACCCCTCGCCTCACCGGTGGGCTTCCGTGGATCTGCACCTGGAAATGTGCCTTGCGGGTCTGGCCGGACTTGCCCCGGTTCTCCAACCAGATGCTGCGCTATCAGCGTATGCCCGAAGGGCTGGTGCATGAGATCGGACTGCCGGCGCACCGGGCCATGCCGGATGCCTATGTCACGGCGCACCACCTTCGCGACCAGCTCAACGCGGCGTCGCTCGAAGAGCTTCTGGCCTGGAGTGCGGAGCCCGGGCTTCTTCCCCGCGTGCCTGCCGGCCCGGATCGCGGAAAAAGCTGGGAGCGTTTGAGCAGCGAAGCGCTCACCGCCTATCTTCAGGACCGGGACGCCGACATCAGATTCAGTGCGAGGACGGAACTGGCAAGGCGCGATGAACGGCAGGAGCGCGAGGACCTGGAGCCCGCACAACGGCAGTTGCGATGACTGAGCACTCCAAGCATCCGCCCTATCCTGAAACGCCCGATGGCCGTTATTTCGTCGTCCGCGGTCGCCTCTGGCGCAAGAGCAATCCGGCTCTGGCCAGCGATCTCAGACAGCGTCTGGCGAAGACGCTGATGGCGGCGCGCAATGCGGTCCGCCAGGCGAAAGGCGATCCTCAGGCGACCGCTGTCGCACGCCAAGAGGTGAACGACGCCAAGATCGCTCTGGGTGAGCGAGGGCCCGTCTGGTGGTATGATGGTCAACCGGACTTCAACCGGCACATGGCGAAAAACACGCCCTATGCCGACTGGTTCGCTCAAATCGAGACCGATGAGAAGGGGAAGGAGCGGGAGTGAAGACCGACAAACCGCTCATTCTGACGGCGCAGGTTGCGGCAGGCGACCTTGCGCCTTTCAACCTGTTGCGGGCAGAGCATTTTCCCGCCGATCGAAACTTCCTCTCGGCGCATCTGACGATGTTTCACCGACTGCCTGGAGAGTATGAAGCTCAAATCCGCAGCGATCTGGCGCAAGTGGCAGGACAAACACCAAGAATTGATGCGGAGGTCAGCGGGCTTCGCCATCTTGGCGCTGGCGTCGCTTTCTCCATCTCGAGTCAGGAATTGCAGGCCGTGCGTGGAGAGCTTCGGGCGCGGTTCGTGGCCTGGCTCGGGTCGCAGGACATGCAGCCATGGCGGCCGCATGTCACCATTCAAAACAAGGCTTCAAGGGCAGCGGCCGACGCGCTTCATGCGCGCCTCAGTGCCGGTTTCCAAATTTACTCGATTGCAATCACGGGCTTGCAGCTTTGGGCCTATCGCGGTGGCCCCTGGGATCATCTCGTCGATCTGGCGTTCGAATGACCGCTCTGACGGGGGTGTCTGCCGTGCTTCATTCCTCAACGCAGCGGAGATAACCGAGCACGGCTTCCGTGATCATCGACTTGTGGCGCGAATAGAGGGGCGGCTCCGAGAGGTCGCGCTTGAAAATCGTGCCGAAGGTGTAGCGGTTGGACACGCGAAAAAAGCAAAACGCGCTGATGAGCATATGCACATCGATCGCGTCGGCGCGGCGCTTGAAGGCGCCCGTCTGAAGTCCGCGATCGATGATGTCCTGGATGGTGCGGATGACGGAGATATTGAGGTCGGCAATCTCGCTCGATCGCTTCATATGCATCGCGTGGTGGATGTTTTCGATGCTGACCAGCCGGACGAAGTCCGGGTTCTGCTCGTCGTGGTCGAAGGTCGTGCTGATCAGCCGGCGCAGCGCTTCTTCCGGCGGCAATTCGGCCAGTTGAAGATCGGCTTCGAGCGATCGGATCTTGCGGTAGGCCTTCTCCAGCACAGCCAGATACAGCCCCTCCTTGCTGCCGTAGTAGTAATAGATCATGCGCTTGGAGGTGCGGGTCTTTTCCGCGATCTGGTCGACGCGGGCGCCCGACAGGCCGAGTTCAGAAAACTCCTCGGTTGCGACATCCAGGATGTCTTCACGCGTGCGCTCAGGGTCGTTCCTACGCGTTTCCCTCGCCGTTTTTGCCATCTGCTCCATCCCCGATCGCGGCTGCAGGTCTCATCGACGCGGCGCGCTCTCCGTTCATAGTGGTCTCGCCATCGCGCTTCAAGCTAGCTACCATTGACACTAACTAGTTAGTACATTATCGTCTTGTTCAGGTTGGGAGGCCTGAGGCCCTGCGAATGCCGGGGCTTCGATAACGGGAGGTGACATGACGCAGACGCGCGACATCCTGCGCGCCGGACTGATCGGGTTCGGCATTCAGCGCTCGCTGACACCTGCCATGCATATGCGCGAGGGCGAGGCCCAGGGAGTCGACTATCGCTACGACCTCATCGATCTCAATGAACGCAAGCTCGGGCCCGATGACCTTGAGATGCTTGTCGCCGAGGCGGAGGCGCAAGGGTTCTGCGGTCTCAACATCACCTATCCCTGCAAACAGAAAATCCTGCCCCTGCTCACCGAGATCTCGGAGGATGCCCGCAAGCTGGGCGCGGTCAACACCGTGGTTCTGCGCAACGGAAGACGCATGGGCCACAACACCGACTGGTGGGGCTTTGCCGAGGGTTTCAAGCGACAGCTTCCCGATGCGGACCTGTCCGCGGTGGTACAGATCGGTGCAGGCGGCGCCGGTGCAGCGACAGCCTATGCCGTGCTCGCAATGGGCGCGCGTTCGCTTGCTGTTTTCGATATCGATCCGGCCAAAGCTTCGGACCTCGCCTCGCTGATGGCGCGGAATTTTCCGGAAGCGTCGGTCACCGTCGCGACCGATCTGCAGGCTGTGCTCAACGGCGCGACAGGCCTCGTCCACGCCACGCCAATGGGCATGGACAAGCATCCCGGCATGCCATTGCCGGCCGAGCTGTTGCATCCGGGTCTCTGGGTCGCCGAGGTGGTCTACTTCCCCTTGGAGACAGCGCTGCTGCAGGCCGCGCGCCAGCGCGGATGCCGTGTGGCAAACGGAGGAGGCATGGCCGTCTTCCAGGCCGTCGGCGCCTTTTCGCTGTTTACGGGCCTTGAGCCCGATGTTCACCGCATGCTTCGCCATTTCGCAGACCTGACACAACCAGGTCCCCTGCGGCTGCCTGAAACGGCTTGAGGCGAGGAACGTGCATTTGAGATTCGCGGACATTGAACTCGATGCCCGTGATGACTGGAACTGGTAGCCCGTCGCGGCAGGGAGGAGAAAGACATGTTCGGCCGTATCGACATCCTGCGCTCCCGGGCAGCACGCGAAGGATCGCCGCTTTCCGGCCTACCTCTTCGCAGGCAGCGCAGAACATTCCAGCTGCGGCGCATCTGCCTTCCTCTGCGGAGGTGCGCATGAAGACGTCGATTGCGACCGTTTCCATCAGCGGTGAATTCGAGGAAAAGCTCTGCGCCATCGCGCGTGCCGGCTTTGATGCCGTCGAGATCTTCGAAAACGATTTCCTGACATTCGACCGCTCTCCTGCAGAGGTCGGACAGATGGTTCGCGATCACGGGCTGGCCGTATCCCTGTTCCAGCCGTTTCGCGATTTCGAAGGCATGCCGGAGCCGTTCCGGTCTCGCAATTTCGACCGGGCAGAGCGCAAGTTCGATCTGATGGCCGAGCTCGGCACGGATCTGATGCTGATCTGCTCGAACACCTCTCCGGTCGCACTGGGCGGGATCGACCGCGCTGCCGAGGATTTCCATGCACTTGGCGAACGTGCGGCCCGCCGCGGTTTGCGGGTGGGCTACGAGGCGCTCGCCTGGGGCCGGCATATCAGTGATCATCGCGACGCCTGGGAGATTGTGCGGCGAGCCGACCACCCCAGCATCGGCCTGATCCTCGACAGCTTCCACACCCTGTCTCGGAAAATCGAGCTGAACTCGATCCGCTCGATCCCCGGCGATCGCATCTTCATCGTGCAGCTTGCGGACGCGCCGCTGATCGAGATGGATCTCCTCTATTGGTCGCGCCATTTCCGCAACATGCCGGGCGAAGGCGACCTGGCCGTCACCGCCTTCATGCAGGCCATCGCGGCCACCGGATACAACGGCTATCTGTCGCTTGAAATCTTCAACGACCAATTTCGCGGCGGCTCACCCGATGCGATCTCGCGCGATGGGCGTCGCTCTCTCGTCAACCTCATGGATCAGGTGGCGCGGGCCGAGCCGAAGATCAGCATACCCGTGCCGGCGATGCCTGAGCGTGCCAAGGTCTCCGACATTGCCTTCATCGAGTTTGCGGCGGGGGAGGACGAGGAGCGAGAACTCGAGGCCCTTTTCACACTTCTCGGCTTCGCGCCCATCGCCCGCCATCGCTCCAAAGCCGTGACCCTCTATCGGCAGGGGAACATCAACCTCGTCATCAATAGGGAAGAGAAGGGCTTTGCCAACGCCTCCTATCTCGTCCATGGCGCCAATGCCTATGCCTTCGGGCTCATGGTCGATGACGCGGTAGAGGCCCATAGGCGTGCGCTCGCACTCGGTGCGGAAGATTTTCACCAGCCTGTCGGTCCGGGCGAAATGCAGGTCCCGGCGATCCGCGGGGTCGGCGGAGGGCTCGTCTACTTCCTCGACCGCAAGAGCGAGCTCGCGCGGATATTCGACGTAGAGTTCACGCCTCTCGACGAGAGACCGGAGAAGGCCGTCGATATCGGCCTGACCCGGATTGACCACATCGCCCAGACGACCCGCTACGAGGAAATGCTGACCTGGCTGCTTTTCTACACATCGCAGCTCGATGCCCAGAAGACGCCGATGGTCGACATCATCGATCCGGCCGGGCTCGTTCGAAGCCAGGTGATCGAATCGCCGGACGGGCGCCTGCGCATCACCTTGAACGGCGCTGAAAACCGCAACACGCTGGCCGGCCGCTTCATCGCCGAGACCTTTGGCTCGGGCATCCAGCACATCGCCTTCGAGACAGAAGACATCTTCGCCACGGCCGCTGTGCTTGCCGACAAAGGGTTCCAGTCCCTGGTGATCTCGCCGAATTATTACGACGACATAGAAGCCCGCTTCGGGCTCGACCCCACGCTCGTCGAGCGAATGAAGTCGGCTAACATTCTCTATGACCGCGATGATGCCGGCGAGTATTTCCAGCTCTATTCACCGACCTATGGCGAGGGCTTCTTCTTCGAAATCGTCGAGCGGCGCGGGTATCGGGGTTACGGGGCGCCGAATGCGATCTTTCGTATCGCCGCGCTCAAGCGTCACCTGCGTCCGAAGGGGATGCCGAGATGAGCGCCTGGATCCTAGACATCGCCGGGCGCGGCCGCTCAGTTGGCCACCGTGCCACCCAGCGCAATCGTCAGGGACTGATCGATATGCCGCGAGAGCGCAGCAGCAGCAGCTTCCGGCGCTCCGTCCCTCAGCGGAGTGAGAAAGGCCATGTGCTCCGCGATCACGCGGGTGGCATTGTCGCGCGTCACGCGTACCCTGGTCTGGGCGGTCATGCGGATCTTGATTGCCGTGACGCGGTAGACGTTGGAAATCAGGCTGTTCTCCATGGCCTCGACCATGTCGGCATGCATCTGCCAGTCATAGACCTGAAGCTCTCGAAGGAAGGCCGGAAGATCGACCGTATCGTCGCTGCTCAACCTTTCGCGCGCCGCGATATGCCAATCCAGCCAGGTCGCGATGACATCGCGGTCGAGCCGCTGGATCATGTCGGGAATGGCGCTGAGCTCGATGACGCGGCGCATCTGATAGGCTTCCCGCACAAAGGTGACATCAAGGCTCGGCACCATCAGGCCGCGTTGCGGGAGCGTCTGCAAAAGCCCTTCCGCCTCCAGCCGCGGGATCGCTTCTCGTACGGCGCTCAAGGTCAGGCCGGTCGTCTCCACGAGCTCGCGCTGGGAGATCAGCTGGCCGGGCTTCAGCCGACCCCAATTCAGAAGTTCTTCAATTCGACTATAGGCGAGCTGCCTGAGCGAGCTTTCGCCTGTCGTCGACGTCACTGCCTGCCGGGCGCTCGGTTTGTCTCTCATCAGGTCACACTGTCCGCTTTCGGGATTGATAACCGCACACTAACATGTTAGTTCGATATCAGTAAGGCAGGATTGCTGCCGCAACCACGTTTTCACAGGTTTGGAGGACCGGAAGCGGGTTGAGGTGGAAAAACACCCACCAATCCACAGTCAAACGGGAGGAGACTACCAATGCAATACAAACTGACCCGCCGCTTCCTGATGGCCTCGGCCATCGCCATGACGGCCATCACTGCCAGCGGACCGCTTGCGACCGTGGTCGCCCAGGACAAGCCGGTCATCCGCATGTCCACGCCGGCCTCGGAGACCGATCAGCGCTCCGTTGCGCTCGCGACCGTATTCGGTCCGGCGATCGGCGAATTCGCCACCTATCAGCCGCATTACAACGCCTCCCTGGTGCCGCAGGGCTCGGAGCTCGAGGCGATTGCCTCCGGCGACTTGGAAATGTCGATCACCTCGGCTCAGGAGCTTGCAAACTTCCTGCCGGAGTTCTCGATTTTCGCCACCGGCTATGTTCACCGCAGCGCGCAGCATCAGGTCAACGTCTTCAAAGACCCGCTGATGGACCCGTTCAAGGAGAAGGTCGAAAGCGAACTCGGCGTGAAGCTTCTCGCGGTCATGTATCTCGGCAAGCGCCACGTGAACCTGCGCTTCCCGCGTTCTGAAAAGAACGTGATGGCCCCGGCCGATCTCGCTGGCGTCAACCTGCGCATGCCCGGCAGCGACGCCTGGCAGTTCCTCGGCCGTGCCCTTGGCGCCAACCCGACGCCGATGGCCTTCACCGAGATCTATACGGCCCTGCAGACGGGCTCGGTCGATGGTCAGGACAATCCGCTGCCGACCGTCGTCGACGCCAAGTTCTACGAAGTTACCAAGCAGGTGAGCCTGACCGCCCATCTGGTCGACCTGAACTATGTCGCCTTCTCCAAGGCGGTCTGGGACAAGCTCACCCCCGAGCAGCAGGCAACCGTCCAGAAGGCCGCCGAAGACGCGGCGCAGTCCGGCCGTGAAGGCCAGCTGAAGAAAGAGGACGAGCTGGTCGCCTTCCTGAAGGAGCAGGGTCTCGAGGTCTATGAACCCGATCTCAACGCCTTCCGCACCCATGTCCAGGCACAGTATGTCGGCTCCGAATTCGCCAAGGCCTGGCCGGAAGGCGTGCTCGACAAGATCAACGCGCTGGCGGACTGAGCCCAATCCGACCTGAACCGGGCCGGAGAGAGATCTCCGGCCCCTCGTCGAACATGATGTCCTGTCGAAGGTGATGGTGTGTCTTCTTTAACCAGACTGTTTCGGACCTCGGCGGAGGCCGTGGCTGCCGCGCTGATGGCCGCGATGTTTGCGACCTTCATCCTGCAGGTCGTCATTCGCTACACGGCGCGCCTGCCCTGGGTTGCCGAAAACATGCCCTTTCTCCAGCCGGCAAACTTCGGATGGACGCTGGAATTCTGCCTTGCCATCTGGGTCTGGCTGATCTTCTGGGGCAACAGTTTCGTCGTCAGGGTCGAGGATCACGTCACCTTCGACGTGCTCTATGTCTCCGTCTCTCCACGCGTCCGGCGCATCTTTACCGTCATCACCGGCCTTGCCGTCGCCATCGCGCTGCTTCTGTCCGTGGCGCCGACCTGGGACCGCCTGGCCATCCTTCGCCTGAAGAAGACAGCGACGCTCGGCGAGCTCTTCGGCGACTGGATCCGGATGCGGGACATCTACGTGATCTACATCGTCTTCCTCGTCGCTGTTGCAGGCCGCTATCTCTGGCAGGTCTGGAACGCGCTGCGCGAGAGTCTCGCCGGTTCTGACGAAACCGGCCATTCGGGTGGCCCGGCATGAGCATCGCCTTTCTTCTCTGTATCGTCATCCTGCTCGGCCTCGCCGTGATGGGAACACCGATCGCCTATGCGATCCTGGTGGCCTCCTTCGCCTATCTCGCTGCCACCGGGCAGAGCATCGGCATCAGCGGCAAGATCCTGCTCGACGGGCTCTATCAGAGCTTCATCCTTCTCGCCGTGCCGCTCTTCATCATCGCCGCCAACATCATGAATGCCGGGTCGGTTTCCGATCGCCTGCTGCAATTCTGCGTCGCCCTAGTCGGCCGGTTCCGCGGGGGGCTCGGCCACGTCAACATTCTTTCTTCGCTGGTCTTTTCCGGCATGTCGGGATCGGCGATCGCCGATGCGGCCGGAATCGGCAAGATGATCATCGACATGATGGTGAAGTCGGGCCACTACACCCGCGGTTATGCCGCCGCGATCACGGCGGCTTCGGCCACGATCGGCCCGATCATCCCGCCGTCAATCCCGATGGTGCTTTACGCGCTCGTGTCCAACACCTCCATCGGCTACCTCTTTCTCGGCGGCATCGTGCCCGGCCTGTTGATGGGGGCCGTGCTCATGGCAATGAATGCCTGGATCTCGCACAGGCGCGGCTTCGCCAAGCATGAACCCGTGCCGCTGCGCGACTTCCCGCGCCTGACGATCAATGCGGGTCCGGCCCTCATGATGCCGGCGATCCTGCTCTACGGCATCTATGGCGGCGTGACGACGCCAACGGAAGCAGCGGCTGTGGCGGCCTTCTATGCGCTGATTCTCGCGACGATCTTTTACAGGTCGCTCAGCTTCCGGCATTTTTACGAGATCCTGGTGTCGAGCGCGCGCTCGTCGGCGGCGGTGGGCCTGATCATCGGCGGCGCACTCATTCTCAACTACATCGTCGCGTCCGAAAACATCCCGACCGTCGTCGCCGACGCACTTGTTGGCCTCGACGTGCATCCGCTGGTTTTCCTGCTTGTCGTGAACCTGCTGCTGCTCGTTCTCGGCTGTTTCCTCGATGCGTCCACGATCATCTTGGTCATCATTCCGCTGTTCATTCCCACCTGTCGGGCGCTCGGCATCGACCTCGTGCATTTCGGGGTGGTGGCCGTGGTCAATTGCATGATCGGGCTGATCACGCCGCCCTACGGCATCCTGCTCTTCGTCATCAATGCCGTGACGCGGATCCCGCTTGCCGAAATCATCCGAGAGATCTGGCTTTTCCTTGCGGCCCTCATGGTTGCGCTGCTGATGCTGATCCTCGTTCCAGACATCACCCTGATGCTGCCGAGAGCCCTCGGCTATGCCGGCTGATCGCAATGCCCCTGTTTCGAGGACCTTCTCCATGACGCATAACTTCCACGGGATCGTCCCGGTGATGATCACGCCCTTCGACAACAACAACCGGATCGACTGGGACGGCTATGCCAGGCTGATCGAGTGGTACATCGAGAACGGCTCACATGGTCTCTTCGCCGTGTGCCAGTCATCGGAAATGCTGTTTCTGACGCTTGAGGAGCGCACTCAACTTGCGGCCTTCACGGTCGACCAGGTCAAGGGCCGCGTGCCTGTCGTCGCTTCCGGGCATATATCGGAGCGCATGGACGACCAGAAGGCAGAGCTGCGGGCCATGGCGGAAACCGGCGTCGATGCCGTCGTGCTCGTGACCAACCGTCTGGCGGCGGCCGACGAAGATACATCCATCTTTCGCTCGCGGCTGCAGGACCTGATCGGCGCGCTTCCGGCCGACATGACGCTCGGGCTCTACGAATGCCCCGCCCCCTATCGGCGCTTGCTGAGCGACGACGAGGTGCGCTGGTGCGCCCACAGTGGCCGCTTTGCCTTCCTCAAGGATGTCTCCTGCGATCTGGATCACATCCGCCGCCGTCTTGCTCTGGTCGAGAACACGCCACTTGCGATCAACAACGCCAATGCGGCGATCGCCTGGCCCTTCCTGCAGGCCGGTGGCCACGGCTTTTCCGGGGTGATGAACAACTTCCATCCGGACCTTTATCGCTGGCTCTACGATCACGGCGAAGCCCATCCGGAACTCGCCGCCGAGCTCGACACCTTCCTCGTGCTCTCCGCCATGTCGGAAAGCCTCGGCTATCCCAAGCTCGCCAAACGCTACCACCGTCGCATCGGCACCTTCACAAATGTGCACAGCCGTGCCGTGCCACACGACATTGCGGAACGCCACTGGGCGGTCGAAACGATCCTGGATCACATCATCTATGGCGCCGAGCGTTTTCGGTGCGCAATCGGCGGCGTGTAGTTCGTCCCTGATATTGGCGGGGTCAGGCGCGGCTAGGCTTGGATTGCAGTGAGCCTCGTGCCAGATCGCCCGAAGATAGGACGCAAAACAGCGCCTGGTCGATACCTGGGATGCTCAGGCTATACCTATTAGTTTCAAATCAGAGTTCCTGCCGTATTTGGCAAGCAACGCCCCCTAATCAGGATCAGTCTCGGCAAAATACCGCGCGACAAGGCCCATCGTTTAGCTGCCGATCTGGCGGCTGAGGCGCGGTCGCTATTCCAAGCAATAATTGCCCCCGATCCGAGCGCTGCCGCTCGCGCTTGGTCAGAAGCGGCATATCCGGGTATCTGGATTGCTCAGCCCAGTGACTTTGTGGAGATCAACGGTGAGTGGCGGCGCATTCCTCTCAAAACGGATGAAAGCAGGCGGTTTATCTTATTGCATCGTTTTCGTCACGAGATCGGATTTGCTGAATGGGCAGTTATTTGGAAGGATCGGTGTCTGTTTCCCGATCTTATGCAAGATCCTTCGAAAACTGCTTCTCCATACACGCAGCGCCTATTCGCCGAAGCCGGGGTTCTCCCAGGCCGGGGCGAGGTTCTCCATTCGTTGGGCGATTGCATCGAACTGCTTCGGGTGTGCGAAATCGACGCTCGGACCGTGCTGTCGGGCTTGACGAACATTCACGCTATGGATCTGCCGCAATCCAAGAGGCCAAGGCCACCCTCCTCGCAAACGTGTCGCTGTCGGCCGGCGTTGAATACTCGATGTTCGACCCGCTGAACTTTGGAGCGGTATCGACAAATTTCCGCAAGAAAGGGGTTCTGGGAGAAGGTTTATCGCGGCAATAGGACTTGGCACGGTAGCCCCGCCAGGTCATCGCTGTGCTCAATGCTTCGATGTACTACATGTCTGAACCGGATCTGGCAGAAGCACCCCTTTGATCCTTGTTATGTGAGACGATCGGTTTACGAGAGACCCAGTGGTTGTTTAGTGTCTGTCAGCCTCTACGACAGATATGCTATTTCCCTTACAGCAAACGGAAAACAGTCATATTCGCTCTTGCACGGTGCGTGAGTTGCCGCTATGAGACAGCCCGCGCTTCAAACGCGCCGACCAATGTGACCGGAGAGGTGGCTGAGTGGTCGAAAGCACCGCACTCGAAATGCGGCATACTCGCAAGGGTATCGTGGGTTCGAATCCCACCCTCTCCGCCATACATCTCAATCTTCTGCTGAGAGTTTTCGGGAAAGCACTCGTCGTCGTCACCGAATGGGACGAATTCCGCGCGCTCGATTTCCGCCGTCTGAAGCAGGAGATGAAGGCGCCCGTCATCGTCGACCTGCGCAACATCTACAAGCCGGAGGAGATGGAGAAATACGGCTTCAGCCACTTCCCGATCGGCAAGCGCATGGCAAAGGCCTGAGCATGCATTACTTCATCACCGGCACCGCCGGCTTCATCGGCTTCCACCTTGCCCGCCGGCTGCTCGCCGACGGGCATCAGGTGACCGGCTTCGACGGCATGACGCCCTATTACAACGTCAAGCTCAAGCAGATGCGCCATGCGGCGCTCGCCCAGTATCCGGCGTTCACGCCTGTGATCGCCATGCTGGAGGATCGCGCTACGGTGGAAGACGCCATGGCGGCTGCCAAGCCGGATGTCGTGATCCATCTGGCGGCCCAGGCGGGTGTGCGCTACAGCCTGGAAAACCCCCAATCCTACCTGACGTCCAACGTCACCGGCTCCTATAACATCATCGAGCTTGCCGAGCGTCACAAGGTCAAGCACCTGATGCTCCCCTCCACCTCCTCGATCTATGGCGCCAATCCGACGGTGCCCTTCCGCGAGACGGACCGCGCCGACGAGCCGCTCACCATCTATGCCGCGACGAAGAAGTCGATGGAGCTGATGGCCCATGCCCATGCCCATCTCTACAAGACGCCAACCACGGCTTTCCGCTTTTTTACCGTCTACGGCCCCTGGGGCCGGCCGGACATGGCGCTCTTCAAGTTCGTCGATTTGATGCTGAATGACCAGCCGATCGAGATCTATGGTGAGGGCCAGATGAGCCGCGACTTCACCTATATCGACGATCTCGTCGAGGCGATCATCAGGATCTCGCATGTCATTCCGGACGAATCGAATCGCGTCGCCGATGATAAAATCGAGACGCTATCGCGCCAGGCCCCGTTCCGCTTGGTCAATATCGGCGGCGGCCAGCCGGAAAACCTGATGGACTTCGTCGAACTGGTGGAGAAGGCGCTCGGTCAGCCGGCGATCCGCAAGATGTTGCCGATGCAGAAGGGCGACGTCCCGCGCACCTATGCCGCACCGGATCTCCTGCAGGCGCTGACCGGATATACCCCGAGCACCAGGCTCGAAGAAGGCGTGAAGGCCTTCGTCGAATGGTATCTCGAAGCCCGGCGCGAGCTGCAGGAGTGACTAGGGTTATTCCCCGGAGTGCCGAGCGCTGAACTATTACCCAGAATACCCTTCCTACGCCATGATCGACTGGCAATGTAGGAGATTTACGGGCGATCAGTTTCAAGCTATTTGCGGCTATGGTCGAAAAAAACACATATCGCCCGGAAGTTGATGGTCTTCGCGCCGTTGCTGTGCTGCTGGTGGTTTTCTACCACTTGGGGTTTGAGACCTTCTCAGGTGGCTTTATCGGCGTAGACATTTTCTTCGTCATAAGCGGCTACATAATTACCAGCCAAATTGTTGAGAAGAGCCGCTCAAGTTACTTCTCATATGTTGACTTTCTGAAGCGCCGCTTTTGGAGACTTTTCCCTGCGCTTATCACTACCGTCTTCGTCTCTGCCGTCTACTCTGCTCTCATTTTTAGCCCCGAGCACACTGTCGCTGCAGCGCAAGCTTCAGCAGCTAGCGCTCTAGCGTGGTCAAACTTCTTATATTGGTCACAAACAGATTATTTTAATGCGGACGCAATCTTGAAGCCACTGCTTCATACTTGGTCTTTGTCGGTTGAAGTGCAGTTTTATTTCCTCTGGCCTGTTATCTTGGTAGGCGCTTTACCCATCATTGGACGGACATCTATCTCGTTACTCGTCCTCGGCTGTCTTGCGCTTGTGATGCTTTCGGAAATATGGGCGCATTTCGATCCAGCTGGGGCCTATTTTTTGCTTCCAGCCCGGATTTTCGAGTTTACGATTGGGGCCTTGCTTGTACGAGTGAGACATGCAGAACCTCAACGCTCGTCGCTCCTGAACTATATGACCATCACAGGCGCGTTCGCGGTGTTGGTGCCGGCTATTTTGTATAATTCAGCAATACCTTTTCCAGGTTTTGCAGCGCTTCTCCCCGGTTCCGGCGCCGCATTTCTGATCTACGCATCCCGGCACACGTTGGCGGCTCGCGTGCTGGGGCATTGGTCGATGGCGGCGTTGGGGCGAGCTAGTTATTCGATCTACTTAGTTCATTGGCCAGTTATAGTGTTCTTCTCGTACGGGCGTGCAGACGGGCTTCCGAGCTATCTCGTTGGGCCCGTCATAATCACAATCTCAGCGCTTGCCGCGTTTCAGTACCAGCTGATCGAGAAGTATTTCAGATATGCCCCCGAACGTGCACAATTGCGCTATGCAGCGATCGGGACGACATTAACCGCTACGATCTTCCTCTGCGTTGCTGGCGTCTCCGACAGGTTGCTATGGTCTTGGAGATATTCCGAGGAGATATCCAAAGCGATCGATCCTGCTATTGCCAAGGAAGCACGGCGCTACACATGGACTCAGTTGCGACAACTGA
>NZ_STGU01000039.1 GCF_004912135.1 Rhizobium rosettiformans W3 | reverse complement strand
CCAAGGGGTAGAGCATGACGGCAAGGGCGAGGTTCGGACGCGTCACCAGCTCGTTGCGCATGGCGGCGGTGCGGATCGCGGTCAACTCCTCAATGAGCGCCGCCGAATAGGTCACTGCCTGCTCTGCCTCGCCATCGTCATCACCATGACCAGCGGTAAGGCCATGGATGTTCCCGGCGCTGGCGGCTTCGCCGCTCTCTGTGACCTCCTCGGCCTGCTCTGCGGACTGCGGATTACGCAAGCAACGCAGCGCCGCCAGATCGTCAGGCCGGACAAGCCCCTGCTCGATCCGCAGGGTTCCACCATTGCCAATGGTTACGATGCATCCGGCCAGCGCCCTCTCCCCGGTATCGTAGACCTTGGCAGCGCTGCGAATTGCGTCCATGCGGCTTTCAATCTCCGCAAGCTCGGCCTCGTCGGCATCAATTGCCGGATCGCCTTCGGCATAGTCCTCGATGCGGCCCGCAATCTCATCGAAACGCTCGCCCAAGGTGGAAAGCTCGGACTGTTCGACCTTGGTCGGAACGTTGTCCTTGGGGAAGATACGGGCGAAACCGCCATTGTGGATGGCTGAAGCCTCGAGTCCTGCATCCACCCATTTCCACCCCTTGATTTTGAGGGTATCGGCCTCCTGTTCAAGCTGTCTGTTCGCTAGCGTCACCAAAAGAGCGCGATCCGTCAGGAACGTGGTGTCGGCCTCGGCAAACAGATCGCGCATGATCGCACCGCCGGCGGCCTCGTAAGCCTCGATCCCGACGAACAAGGCGAGCTTGTCGGTGCTGCGGACATGATCGCGGGTCAGCATGGCACGGAGTGAATAGGGGTCGCGGTTCCATGATTGCGTTTCGAACCATGCCCGATCCTGCGCGGCGTGGTCGTCACAGATCGCCAGCGCCTTGGCCTGATCGATGCGGATTTTATCCTCGCGCAGCTCGTCGAGGATGCGCGGGGAGAGATTGGCGAGCTTGAGCCTCTGGCGCACGGTGGCGACGGATTGGCCGAACCGGGCGGCAATGCTTTCCGGGGTCATGCCGTCCTCGACAAGCTGGCGATAGGCCAGAATCTCATCCACGATGTGCATGGCCTCGCGCTGCGTGTTCTCGGCAAGGGAAATCTCGGTGTCGCTGTCGTCACCGGAACGAATGTTGCAGGTGATGAGCATGCTCTTGTCCAGTCGGCCTTCCTTGACCAGAAGGGTGAGGGCGGCAAGGCGGCGCGAACCGGCGACGACCTCGTATTTGTTGCCGCGCTTCGCCTTCCGGACAGTGAGGTTCTGGATCAGGCCATGCGCCTCGATGCTGTCAGCCAGTTCCCCAACATTGACGGCGGCATTGAAGCGCCGAACGTTGGCAGGGCTTGGAACAAGGCGGGAAAGCGGAATTTCCTTGGCGTCCGATGACAGATAGGTGATGCCGGGGGCGTTGTCCTCGATCTCGGCGGCGACGGCTTCAGCGGCGGTTTCGGATACAGTGATAGCGTTCATGGGAGTGGTCCTCATGTTGATGTAATCGGAAAATGTCAGTGGGGGAGGGGAGCGGCCGTCAGGCGTAGCCGGTCCAGTTGATGGGGCGTCCATCCCAGAGGAAGGCAGTTCGCACATTGTCGATGCGTACGGATTTGGAGCGTCCGTTGACACGGCGACGCATGGGCTTGCCGGTGAAGGCGTCGAGGTGGGGAACGACCTTGCCGGTCATCCACGGCTCATCGCCCTTGTCGGCGGAAATCTGGCTGACGGCGCAAACCTCAACCATGTAGGCGCCGATGATCTTGGTCACCTGATAGAAGTCGATATTGGTCTGCTCGTAGCCCCATGAGGCGTAGAGAACGTGGCCGACTTCGAAACCATGGGGCTTCTTGCGCTCGTCGCAGCGTTCCTGTTTCCATTCGGCCCAGCGCCGCCGCCCTTCGAAATGCTCCCTGATCTTGCGTTCGCGGGCATCGGCGCTGGCAAAGCTGTGGTGCCAATCGGGCTTTGCGGCCTTGCCGTGGAAGGCGATGGCGGCGGGTCTGCCCTTGGCGCTGGTGTATATGTAAACAAGGCCGTCACCCGCCTTGTCGGCGATCTTCACGGAGTCTTTCGGGATATAGAAATCGCGTGAGGGGGCAAAACGCATCATTCGGCATCCTCCCATTCGTCGGCATAGACGGCGGCCGAGCCGATCCCGGCGACCTGACGGGCGCATGTACCGCCGCAAATGCCGTTCTCATAAGCTGGGAAATACCGGTCATAGGCGGCATCGAAATCCGGCAGTTCACCGCTGAGCCGGGCAAGCTCGCCCGCGAAGCTGAAAAACCATTCCTCGAAAGTAGGTTCGCACATTCCCTTGTCCTTTCTTTCCTTGGACTGCGAAGCAGGACCTCGTCCTGCTTCCCGGGGCCGCGCGAGCGGTGGGATGGAGGGGGAAAATAGCCTTCGCGGGGAACCGGCTGCACGGAGCGACCGCCAGGCGGGCGCGCAGGAAGCTGGGCGGAAGGCTATTTTGGGGGCGAGAAGGGCAAGGCCCTCGGTTCCCCCATCAGACAAACGAACTCGCGCAATCGCGCGTCATTTCCCGGCAAGAATGCCGTATGCACGAAGGATCGTCACCGCTTGTCGGCGGAAACCCGGAACGGGGTTCCGTGGAGCTGCGGCACAGCCGCGGCGGAATAGAGCCTGGTCACGGAGAGACGTGCCCACAAGTTCTTCAGGGATGCCAAATTGAAGGTCATTCAATCCGCTTGCTCTTTACGCAATTTTTTAATATATAAATCCTGTATTTTGCAATTCGATGCGGAGCGCACTGTGGAGCACTATATCAAAAGACGGTTCCCGCCGGCCTTGTTCAAGAATCTCTACCTAGACCTGGAAGACCGGCTGAGCGCTTCCGCACTCAAGGCGTTCACGATGGTACGCGACCACGCTGGCCTCGACCCCAAGCCAAGCCGAGAGCTGGAGGGGCATGCCCGGTTTCGCATGATGGAGAAGGCGTTTCGGGAAACCTGTGAACTTCACGGTGGCAAGTTGCTCGAAAACGGCATCATACCTCTCACCGATTTGAAGATCTTCCAGCCTTTCATGCGGTTTGAGGTGAATGGGCAGGGGATCATCTTTGGTCTTGCAGCAATGCCGGAGCCGAAAGCGCTGCCCGTCAAAAACGTGTCGCGCAAGGCTGGCGTAACGCTCAACTACTACCTTTCCCCGCGCCTTGACCTTGATGGAACAGGGCCCAAGATCGGCGACATTTTTGTGTTGTTCCTTGTCGCTCGTGACCGTGAGAGGGGCGGAAAGATCAGCGAATTTGCCATCGGTGTTATCGACGCGGCCTATGAGCAATATCTTTTCTACGAGCCGCTCGACAAATACCTTGAAGGTTATGCCGATGAGCCGGTAACCGCGCCGTCGTCTGGTACTGGGGCGAAAACACCGATCATCAGCTTGAAAAAGACGATCAAACCGTTTGTACCTCCAGAGAAGCCTGATGGCGACAACGACAACGACCGAGATACGAAGTGACCCGTGCTGACAAAGCCGGGGAAGGAATTGCATGCGTGTAGGAACTCCGGGATTCGTCCCTGAAAGATTGATAGAGGCGAGAGCAGCACGGCGAATTTTAAGCAAGAAGGCATTGGCTACTCTGATTAGCGTTAACCCCAGCACCGTTACCCGCTGGGAGGACGGGACCAGCGCCCCTGATGCCGATGCCTTAGCCGAGTTGGCGGCTCACCTTCACGTTCGCAGAGAGTTTTTTCTTAGACCGGTCGCCAACAGCGACCGGCCTCTGTTTTACCGCACCTTGGCATCGACCTTGGTGAAAGATCTGAACTACCAGGAATCCCAGATGCACTGGCTGCAGGAAATCAGCAGCATCGTGGAGCACTACGTGGATTTCCCGGAGGTCGATATTCCGGACGTATTGCAGGGCGCGTCCTATAAGCAGCTCCGTGACGAAGACATTGAACAGATTGCCTCGGACCTCCGTGCCCATTGGAGCGTCGGTGATGGCCCGTGCATCGATATGATGCCCCTGCTTGAACGCGTTGGATGCATTGTCGGCTCCATTGAAATGGGGACTTCAAAACTAGATGGTCTTTGCAGCTGGGCTCAAGGAGGCAATCGGCCGCATATTTTGCTGTCGACGGACAAGATGTCGTTCCCGCGCCGGCAGATGGATGCCGCGCACGAACTCGGTCATGCAATCCTGCATCGCCACGTTACCGAGGAAGAGCTGAAGAAGGATCTCAAGGAGATCGAGCGCCAGGCGTTTCGGTTTGCGAGCGCATTCCTGATGCCCGCAACGACATATTCCTATGAGGTAAAGAGCGCTTCCCTTGCGTCTCTGCTGTCCCTAAAGGAGCGCTGGCGGGTTTCGGTAAAAGCGCAGATACGGCGCCTTTCGGATCTGGACATCATCCCTGCTGACCATGCGACGTCACTGTATAAGCTGTATTCGGCCAAGGGATGGAGCCGGGAAGAGCCCTTGGACAAGAACTGGCCAATCTCGGAGCCGACAGTTCTTGCCAACGCCCTGCAGCTGATCGTCGATTCGGGCGTGCGTAGCAAATCCGACCTCCTGAGCGTAGAATTTACCATGAAGGCCGGAGACATCGAAAACCTTACCGCCTTGCCGCCAGGATGGTTTTCGAGAAATGCGGAAGTCATAGGGCTGAAACTGCGCGAATCCGTTTCGGATCGCACCACCGGTGACGCATCGACGATTTTGCCCTTCCCATCGCGCAAGGGCTAGGTGGGAACCTTCAGGCATTTCTCACATTTTCCTTGCGTTTGTATCTCAATTGAGATACAAACGTCTCACCAAGGAGATCCAAATGAGCACTCAATCTTCGATGCTTCACGTTCGTATCGACGACCAACTGAAGCAAAACGCCTCAGAGATCCTGGCAAACTTTGGCCTAACAATCTCTGACGCGGTAAGAATTCTTCTCACCAGAATTGAAAAGGAGGGTGCGCTTCCTGTCGGCTTAACGACAGATCCCGAAGCCTATGATGAGTGGTTTCGCGCCAAAGTCAAAGAAGCCATGGAGGATACGCGCCCGAGAATACCCCATGCCAAAGCTATGGCAGCGATCAGAGCGAACCTCGACGCAAAGACGAAATAAAAATGCTCGGGTGCGTGTGAACGCACCAGAGCATCACCTTTCAGGGCCACTGCTGAGCAGAGTGCAGAACCCGGAAAATAAGGATTTCGGTCTCACCAACGGTATAGACCACAATGTGCTTTCCGACCGTCATCTCGCGGGTGCCGGCAACACGACCGGTCCGATAGCTCAACGGGAAAGCCGGCAGGCGCTCGACGTGTTGCTCGATCTGATCCACCAGCCTCCTAGCAGCCTGTGGATTAGATTCACTAATGAAATCAACCATCTTATTGATGTCATTCAGGGCATCTTCACCCCACTCAACCGTGAGGGCATTACTGGGCATTACGTACTTCCATATGTCGTCTCCTAAATGTTGACATTTCGATTGACAACATCGCCTCAATATGCAAGTTAGAGACTGCTTAGGAATTAACTTGCATGGGCGCATGTCGCCGCTTTTAACGATGCTGCCTGTTGGCAGACGTCTATTCTTCTATGTTAAACCACTTTTAATGGTAAGTCAATAGCTATAGGAAAATATTTCTATGGCGGATAGCGATTGTTGCTGTCCTTCAGATTAATATCCGCTCCACCTCGTCCAAGCTCACCTCATCGCTGCGTCGATCATAGAGCTGCGTTGTCCTGGTCGAACTGTGATTGGCCATGTGCGCGGCCTTTTCCAACGTGCCGCCGTTCTTCAGATAGGCGGTGATGCCGGTGGCGCGGAAGGTATGGCAACACACAGCCGTATCTATTCCGGCCGCCTCAGCGCGGCGCTGGATCATGGCATAGGCGTTAGCCTGGGGGAGGGGGGTCTCGGTGAGTATGCCGGTGCCACGCCCGATCGTCCGGAACAACGGACTGCGCGGATGATCCTTGAGGCCTCCGACCTCGATATACTCGTCCAGATACGCCTCGAGCGTATGGTGACAGGGCATCTCATGCAGCTTACCGCCCTTCTCATGCAACCGAACCCATAGGCGGCGGCTCTGTACATACACATCCCGGACTTCCATCGCCAACGCCGCGCCGATCCGCGCAAAAGAATAAGTCATAAGGCCGATCAACGCGCGATCTCGCTTGCCCGCCACGGTATCGGCTGGAATGCTGTTCAGGAGCTGCCGCGCCTCCTCTGGCGCAAGCACGGGAGTTTTTCCCTTCTTCGTGGAGTACGACGGCCCCCGAACCGCATGGGCGGGATTGGTGGGCATAACTTGTCCTGTTACCATCCAGTCGAACAGGTGCCGGATGGCGGCAAGGCGTAGTTTAACCGTTGGCACAGAGTAGCTCTGGCCCAGCTCCTCGATCCAGGCGGCAACGTGCATCGGCTGGATGACGGGAAGGGCAGTGACGCCCCGTGCCTCGCACCAGGTCAGGAATTCACAGGCCGCGCGGGCATAAGCCTTGCGGGTATTGGGATTGCGGATGTTAGCCGTGAAGAATTCGAGGAATCGGATTCGGGCAGGCTCGCCGGTCGCCTGCAGCATAGCCGGCAAACGGTCAGCGATAATCGTCAGCTCGCTCATCGCGGCCGCACAACGGCATTCGCGGCAATCAGGGTCGGGTGCGTCAGATCCAAATCCCGGACCGCGTAGACAGTGCCTTCAACGGTGACTTCGCCGCCGTGGTTGATGACGGTGCCGTTGACGGTGCCGGCAACATGGGCTCGGCCACCGCTATCCACGACAAGGTCACCATTGATCATTCCATGCATCATCAAGATTCGGCCGCTAGGAACGGTCAGGTTGCCGTTGATCATTCCATGGAAATCGAGGTCCTGCTCCAGGGTCAATGTGCCCTCGATCTGTTTATTGAAGAATTCCATAGCGCCCTCCTATGTGTGATAAAGGACATTAACACATATAATTAGCACCTTGGTGTCAGCTCGCGGAATGGTCGTAGGTTCGTGTCCCATCAAGGCGAAAGACATGCCATATCCCCACGAAAGACCGGTATTGTGCTCAACGGTCTACACTTTCAGTGTCGCCCACAGATGACGCGCGATCAGAGACAAGGGTTCGAAAGGGCGGGGCGTTCCTCTGCCAAAAGAGCGTCGATGTTTTGCTGAAGCTGTCGGATACCCTGCTGTTTGACGCTATGATAAAGCCTGACAATCTCATTGTCTGGAGAGCACTGAAGAGCGACGAATGCAGGCCGCCGGCTGTTGTATTCTGCAAGATCTTTAGCCGTTACATTTGAATTTCGAAATATAAACGCTTCGATACCTTTTAACCCCGATCTGAGGACACTTAAGAAATCAGCATCGTCTATCCGAAAGCATTTTTCCCCTGTATGGAGTGCGCTGGAATACATCAACCATACACATAGGACCGCTCCCTTTCCTTGGGAATGTGCCGGCTCTTGGGCGAAGGCGATCGCAGATAGCGGCGCAAGCGATACTACCGCTGCGAGAATTACTGCCCTCGTTCGATCTGTCGCTCCAATCTTCCGCAAAATGCACCTTGTGCCTTTCAGGCAACTTGCTGGTTCGTAAATTTTGGGTTGCAATAGTCCGCCTCCTGCGCCTTAATGGAGTTGTTGAGCATCTGTCGGCCAAGACGCGGAGCACCTTATGGCATTCACGTTGAGCGCGATAACGGGCCTGATAGTTCTTCTGCCCGAAAGCTGGCGTGTTAAAAGAAAATACGGTTGTCCCTTAGCGTTAGTATGTTGGTTGAGTGGTGCAGTAATTTTGGGCTGTTGGCTTTGGGTTTCTATACAACTGCTATCGCAGATTCAAACTAAATTCAGCTATTTTCTAGCTTTACACCTGGTGACCAACGTCGTTGGTCCCATTGTCGTCTTTTTCTGTATGAGGAGGCGCTATTCAACTACGCCAAGCCTCCTTCCAGCTGCTGGGACATTCGCGGGTCTTACGATCTTCTTCGTGGGCCTATCTTTGAGCGTTATAGGAAAATGATAGGGAGATAACTGTATGACGATATCGTTGGTTGGAAATCGCGTCTTTGGCTATCTCGGCCACCTCCAGTTGGTCCGTGGCTCAGTGGAAACCGAAGTGCAAGCCCCATTCCCTCAGGCTATGCCGTTGTTTGGAACTTGGGATTTTGGCGCCGCATTTGAGAAACCTCACGCAGTTAATGATGTGTCGACCATCGGCGATCCCGC
>NZ_STGU01000038.1 GCF_004912135.1 Rhizobium rosettiformans W3 | reverse complement strand
CATCGACCCGTCTGACGAATTGGCTCGCCGCATGATCCCGATCTACATCATGCCGGAGGTAGCCAGGCCGGAGCTGCGCACCGACTTCTATCATGCCGACCTCGTGGGCTGGACTCGAGAGTATCGCTCAGAGCTGATCTGGTCGCTGTGCGTCCTCATCCGCAATTGGGTTGCCAAGGGCATGCCGGACGGCTCGAAGAAGCTCGGCTCGTTCGAGGATTGGGCGCGTGTGACGGGCGGCATCCTTGAGGCGGCTGGCATTGGTGGCTTCCTGGAGAACCTCGCGAGCTGGCGCAGCCTGTCGACGTCCTCCAACCAGGACGACATCGAGGTCATGGCTGGGCTGATCAAGGAGATCGGTATCGACAAGCACTTCAAGGCAGGTGAGCTGTTCGACGGCATCTATGATGAGGCCACCGGTAACTTCGACGTCGATGTCCCGATCCGTGGGCGCGACAAGCACACGCTCAAGACCCAGTTCGGCAAGTATCTCGGATACCGCAAGGGCAAGATTTACGAGATCGGAGGCAAGAACGTGAAGCTTGAAGCGACCGGCATCACCGGAGGATCGGTGCGCTATCGGTTCGCAGAAATGGGCAAAAGGGTGACCGACAAGATGGCGAACAAGACCAAGATGGAGGCCCGCCTGGAGAAGAGCACCCAGGATGAGCGACAGCTAGAAACCGCATAACACTCAAAGGGCGCCTTCGGGCGCTCTTTTTCGTTCTGGGTGTCGGACGATCACTTAGGCGGAATGTCCACACGTTGATGCTTGATGGACGCCTGTTTGATGCTTACCCCACCTGAAATGGCAGTCATCGAGCGAAAATAGGGGGGTAACCAGTTGGGGTAGATTTTCGTTAATTTCGATGAATGTCGTTTAGTTTCAATAAGATGCGGGAGAAATGAGGGGTAAAGAGGGGGTGAGGGCTAGGGGGTCCCTGCTCCATACGTATAGAACGTTTATGTGCATGCTGCTTGTGCCTTGTGCGGCCCGACACTCTTATAAAAGCACTGATTTATCAGCATAAAAATTTATAATCTCTATAAAAGAGATATAACCCAACTACCCACCTTTACCCCCTACTATCTTTAATATGTCATTGTAATTATTGAATTTATTGAGTGTTTAAGAACCCCAAATTTACCCACCTATTACCCTACTCGACCCCCCGCTCCTAAAGAGTCACCCACCTCGCATCGAGTGTGGCAGGAATGGGCACCCCACCGAGACCGGCGATAAGCGATTGATTTTGTTTGATTTTAGCCGCTTTGAGTGTTGAGTGTGGGGGCAGAATGCGGCGTTCAGTGTCAGAAATTGCGGCGGGAGTGTGAATTTAGTTGACATGTGGGATAGAGAATGCGACAAGGAAGACAGAAATGCTGTCAACCACATGAGAGGAGTCATCATGTCCGCAGTGCCCACCAGCAACTACCGCTCGATCTCGACCCCCGAGACCGCCAAGCTTATCCGCGCCCTGATGAAGAAGCGCTTCCCTGAGGTGAAGGCCAAGGTTCACTCGCATCGCTATGCCGGTGGTTCCTCCATCGACGTCAAGGTCGACTTCGAGCGCAGCGACAACCCGGAGCGCTGGGACGAGATCATCGGTCTCCTCGACGGCTTCTCCGGTCAGGGCTTCGACGGCATGATCGACATGACCTTCTACAAGCACTCGTGGCTCAATCCGGACGGTACCGCCACCCTCGCCAAGCACACTGGCACCCAGGGCAGCGGCGGCAGCTATGAGGCGGTCGACAACCCGGCGCCGGACGAGAAATCCGAATTCGTCCACTTCCACGCCAACCACGTCTTTCTTTCCTACGATTGGAGTTCTGCCCGATGACCGAGACCTTGAAGCGCTTCAGCGCAGCCATCGCCCGCCTGGGCACTTCCCTGGGCGTCGAACCCCACCAGGAGACCTTTACCGAGAGGGTCTCGCCGGAGCGGGATGATCCCGGCACCGTGATCCATTTCGAGGGGCGCATGATCGCTCAACGGGCGCCCAATGGTGAACTGACGTTCCTCGAAGACATCCGGCGCGACGAGTTGATCGCTGCCAGCGACCAATTCCAGCTTGAAGCCTGGGAGAAGGAGAACGAGCTGACCGAGGAGATCGAGCGCCTCAAGGCTCGCGTCCAGGAACTGCTCGAAGCCAACGTCCGTTTTGAGCGGGAAGCCCGCAAAGCCAAAGCCTGGTCCAAGCACCTGGAAGCCAACACCCTGGTGCTCAGCTCGATGCTGAACCTCGCCTATGAGAAAGGAAAGATGCTTGAGAAGAAGTCCGGAATGCGGATCACCCCGAAGGAACAGCTCGCCGCCAAGTCTGGTGCGAATGTACATCGCGCTGACGGTTAGCGCCTTCGGAATGCTGGCTTACGTCATCCTCGCCTGCTAGGCACAAGTGAGCCACAAGGTCAAGAATTTTGACCAAGGATAGTTAATGTGACATAATGGGCGCCAAAATTAACCTTGGTGCCCATATGTCGTTTACAGTAGCAGGAATTGACCCCGGCAAGACCGGCGCGATCACATTCATCGATCCAGAAGAGCACACGCTCGAAATCTTCGACATGCCCGTGCGGCAGCTGAAGGACGATTCCAAGCGCTCCGAAGTCGACGCCAAGGCGCTGTTCGACATCTGCGACCCCCGCAACATCAAGCATGGCTTCATTGAAGAGGTCTGGTCTCGTACCGGCGACGGTAACGTGGGCGCCTTCAATTTCGGTGACAGCTACGGCACCGCCAAGACCGTTCTGCTCGCCTACGACATCGAGCTGGTCCGCGTCCTTCCGAACGTCTGGAAGAAGAACATGCGAGCGCCCAGGGACAAGACCCTGTCGCGCCAGCGAGCCGTTGAGCTATTCCCTGCAGCCAAGGACCTCTTCAAACGAGTGAAGGACGACGGTCGAGCCGAGTCCGCAATGATCGCGCTCTACGGCTGCTTCTCCCTCGGATTTGAATTCGCCCGCCCGCTCACATTGATCGGAGGGTCGAACTGATGCCAGCTCTCGATAAAATCCGTTGGGAGAACTACGCCCGCAACCTCGCCAAGGGCATGACCCAGGCAGACGCCTATGAAGACGCAGGTTTCACCCGGTCGAAGCAGGCAGCGTCAGCGCTTGCCAACAACCCTGTGATCCTTCAGCGGGTCGAGGAGCTGAGAACTGAGCGCGAGCGCATCCTCTCCGGCCCCACGGTCTTTGACGAGGACGCAGACACCGACAACGGCGAACCCCTGGTCGAAGTCACCATGGAATGGGTGATCGAGCGCCTGGCGGCGAACGTCGTTTCTGCTCAGTCCACCGGCAACCATAGCGCTGCAAACAAGGCCCTCGAAATGCTGGGGCACCACCTCGGTCTGTCGTTCAGCGACAAGAAGGCGCCATCCGGTGACGAGGGCAAGCCTGGCAGCAACCTGGGCAGTGGCAACACCTTCAACATCCTGTCGCTCACCGAGGGCTTGAAGCAGCACGCTGCCGCCCTGGAGCAGATGCCCATGAAGGACGTCACCCCCGAGGATGATGGCTGATGGAATTTGACATCCGCCCACATTCCAAGCGCCGTGCGATCCGAGAAATCCTCTCCACCCTGGACAAGCACCGCAACAAGGTCGAGCGCTGCCTGGCTCGCGGGATGCCGATCCCTACCGACACGCTGAAATACTGCGGCTTCCTCAACGTCACCGAACCGAACGCGCTGCTCAATGCGATCAACATGTTCCATGATCAGTATCAGGCGGCATATTTCGCCGAGCTGAGAGCGCTCGCCCGCAATGACCTGACGGCCTTTGCCGAGTACATGAACCCGGATGAACCCCCGGCGCCTCACCATGTGTGGATGTGCGACCGTCTCATGGAGATGGAGAGCCGCGAAATCCTCCGCATGTTGATCTCGATGCCGCCAGGACATGCGAAGTCGACCTATTCCTCTCGCCTGTTCCCCGCCTGGTACATGGGGCGCAACGTCAAGCACAAGTACATCCAGGCCGGTCACACCACCAGCTTCTGCGAAAGCGAGTTCGGGAAGAAGACTAAGGCGCTGATCGACACTGAAGTCTTCCGCGACGTCTTCCCAGACATCTTCCTCGCGGTCGACTCCAAGGCTGCGGGTAACTGGTCACTCGCCGGTACCGGTGGGCAATATCTCACCCGTGGCGTCGGTCAGGGTATCTCAGGCTTCCGTGCTCACTGCGCCGGAGTTGACGACCCGTTTGCCTCTCGTGAAGACGCGGAGTCTCAGACGATCCGCGACAAGGTCTTCGACTGGTTCTCTGCTGACTTCACCACGCGCCTGCTGCCAAACTCTCCGATGTTCGTCGTTGCCACCCGCTGGCACTCGGATGACCTTTGCGGTCGCATCGAAGACATGAACCGGCAGGGCAAGGGTCTTCCCTGGGAGATCATCAATCTCTCGGCGATCTGTGAGGACCCAGAGACCGATGCAATGGGGCGATCACACGGCGAACCTCTCTGGCCTGACTTCTACACTCATGACCACCTGATGAACCTGAAGGCCACGCTTCCACCGCGTGACTGGAATTCGCTGTACATGGGCAAGCCCGTGGACGAGGAAGGCGGCGTCATCATCGGTGAATGGCTCAAGACCTACGACATGCTACCAGGGCACAACAGCCGCAAGCGCACCGTGGTCTCGGTCGACTCCGCTATCAAGGCAAACCAGCGAGCTGACTTCAGCGCCATCGGCGTCTGGATCGAGGACTTCGATGGATTCCACCATCTTGCTTACATGCACCGTGCCCGAGTGGAATTTCCCCAGCTGGTCACGCTGATCGAGAACATCGCCGTCACCTGGGGCGCCGATACCATTCTCATCGAAGACAAAGGCTCCGGCACCCAGTACGTTCAGACACGCGCCAACAAGGCGCCGTGCCCGGTCATCCCTCTATCGCCAAATAACAACTCTAAGGAGTTCCGTCTGGACGGTGTTGCTCCGCTCTTCCAGGCTGGCAAGGTATTGCTACCCAAACGTGCCGAGTGGCTTCCTGACTATACCGCCGAGCTGCTGGGTTTCCCCAACGCCAAGTATGACGACCAGGTCGACGTTACTTCGCAGTACCTCACCTGGGCACGTGTCAGCACTAAAAGAGGCAACGTGAAGCTCCAGGGTAAGTCCAAAGGGAAGGGCCACAGAAATTCAGTGATCGCTGAAATTGAGGCTCAGTTGGAAGAAATTTCTAAAAGGGCGAAGATGGACCCATTGGCTCAAGCACTGGCCGCAGCGGGCAGAAATTAAATTCAAAAATTTAGAAAATTTTAATTCTGAATTAATGCTTGACAAAATTCTGAAACTGTGAAGCAGAAAACTGTAAGAAAACGTACTGTAAGAAAAAGACAGCCGATTTCTGTAAGAGATAACACTCTGGAATCATTGCGAAATTCGGATTGTGTAAGAGTATGTGCTTTTTCTTACAGTTTGAGGACGCCTTATGGCACAAGGGCTTGCCTGAAATGGTCAAGAATCTGTCCTGGGACCCCTTGATTTCAGAGACCGGGGACCCTGCGATTTTCTTGACCGGGCAGGGACCCTGGAGGATTCGCGACTGGGGTGGGGTCGGAATACAATTCTAAGGATTCTGGCATCCGTAGAATCCATGCCAATTGACTAAAATACATCATTCTGTTTGAATTATAACGATTCCTGAGATCGCTATTGATTTTGGGAGGGGCTTCAGGTCCACCGGATCAGCCTGGTTGAAGAAGATGCTCTTGACCGGATAGCGCTTGCTGATCGAGCGGGCATCACGCCTCTTTGAGGGTGAGATCGGACCCATTAGGCACAGAAAGCCGTTGTCCCTGGCTAGTGCAACCAGGGAGCGTCCAGCTTCAAGTTGTGCAGATGAAGGAAGCAGGGCGGTGGATGTTGATTAGGAGTCGCCAGTCCACCGCCCCAGCCCAAAGCCGGTTAAGGCCTCAGACTTAATCCGGCATATACTCACCAATCGCTGGGCCGTGCAATGCCTGTGAACTCATGGTTCACTAATTATACGGGCACAACTACAAGCTATCGGTGCGATTACAGCCCCGGTTTCGATGCTCATCACCTGTCCTGAATAGTGCTGCAAGTCCTATTCACCAGGACATATCACGACTCCGAGGAAACTCTCCCTTAGGGTGCATGGGAACACCTCAGCACTCATGAATATTTTTTCATTGGATAGCCCAGGGAAGGGCGCCTGACACTCCCGGCGCCGAGCACCAGGCCTGGACACTCAACACGCCCACCAGGCGCCCTGACACTCGTCCAGGCGACCGGCGCAACACTCATCGAGCAGGGCGGTTTTTATCGAGCTGAGCGGTTTTTATCGAGCTGAGCCATTTTTACTCATCGAGCCGCGCCGATTTTTTATCAAGACGCGCCATTTTTTCTATCAAGAGCGCCCGATTTTTTATCAAGGAGCTTGATTTTTTCACCAGGGCGTGTTTCGGTACAGATCGAGGCAGATTAAGTATTTAAATCAAATGCGAGATCAATTTGAATCAAATTCGAAATAGATTTGAAATAAGATTGATTCAAATTTGATGTAAATGCACCCTATTAACCATACCTGTTAAGGTAAAGAATTAAGGTTAACGCGGGGTGGTTAAAAGTTAAGGTTAACGCCTTCCGCCCTCGTCTTAACGTTTCATTAACCCTACTAATTAAGGTTAACGCCCGCGACCCGCTGCGCGGCTCCGCGTTAACCATATTCGTTAACCATAGGATTCAAGAGGTCAAACATTCTGACTCTCGCTGTTGACCGCTCCTTTAATATGCATCATATGGATCATATTAACAACGCAATGGAGTCGTCATGTTGAACGCAAAACCCGCTCAAATCCGCGCATTGATCGAAACTGCAGGATCGCGCTTTATCAGCGTCGAATTCGTGAAAAAGTCCGGCGAGCTGCGCAAGATGCTTGTAAACCCGGCAAGGCTGGGCGCCGTGGTACGTTCTGAGACTTTCGACAAGTCCGAGTCTCATGTTCGTGGGGCTGCAACGCGCAAGGCGGCAAATCCGCACCTGTTGAACGTCTGGGACGAGATCGCGGGAGGGCCGAGGACGATCAATCTGGACACTTTGACTCAAATTAAGGTCGATGGAGTCCATTATACACTTAATTAACCTTGTGACAGGGGAGGTCAGAAATACTGACTTTCCCTGTTGCCAAATCCCGGCAATGTGCATTATATAGATCATATTGAAACGGCAAACAAGGAACAAGCCAATGAACGCTTCCACTGAGTATCGCATCTGCTGGTCCCGCTTCTATCGCGGTCAACTGACCTTTCTGGTCGTTGTCAACGGCAATTACCGTTTGATGATCCACCAGGACACGCTGGGGCTTTAAGCCCCGGCAACACTCAACAGGAGTCGCCACCCATGGAAGAATTCGACGCGCAAACCCTCATTAATTCCGGACTCGCTTGGAAGCTGGAAGGCTCAATCGGTCGCCAATGCATGGCGGCAATCGAATCGGGTGTCTGCATGCTGGGACACTCAGACCACTATGACTATTGGGGGAATCACGTACCAAGCCGCGACCAGGTGCAAGCGGGCACCAAAGGAAGTTTCGACTATGTCGCCGAGCGTATGGGCTTGGATCATGCCGAGATGCAGGCAGGAAAGGAATAAAAGCAATGGCTAAATTTCAAGCTGCAGTCGACATCTGGGCAATCGATCAACAGGCGCGGCAACGCCTGCAAATCGGACAATGGGTTTATGCCGGGGATCGCTCCAATCTGGGCCGTTGGTACGGCACCAATGGAAGAACGGACGTGGTCGCATGGCTGGGCAATGCCCGCGCATGGAAGGGCAAGAGCGGCGGAATCCGGGGCTATTTCGCCACCATCCGCGCCTATGGCCGCAGCATCACAAACCTGCATCGCGTGGCCTTGCACCTGCAGCAGGGACGCCGAGCGCCGTTAACGGGCTGTTAACCTTAGGTTTGGGGAGGTCAGAAATTCTGACATCCCCTGTTGCCTGCCCGCTCAATATGCATTATATAGATCATATTGAAACGGCAAACAAAGGAGTCGCCGCAATGTTCAACTTCCTTCCTTTCTTCCGCAAGCCAGCCCCTAAGGCAGAGATCACAGATCGCCGCTGGGCAATGGTCACGCTCGACCGCAAGGAAAAGGTAATCCGCGACTCGTTCGTTGCCACCGTCGACCGTACGTCCTTCACGTTCTCGCGCTAACAGGAGTCGCGCCTATGTCTATGTTTCTTGCTCAAATCGTGGAGTTGCCCCTTAAAAACCGGACAGGATCAGGTTTCTGTTTGACGGTTTAAGAACTCACGAGGCGAGCGATACCCCAAT
>NZ_STGU01000037.1 GCF_004912135.1 Rhizobium rosettiformans W3 | reverse complement strand
GGCGGCGGGAACGGCAATGGCAACGGCGGCGGGAACGGCAATGGCAACGGAAAGGGCAAAGGCTGAGCCTTTGCCATCTCGCATGAGCGAGATATCCTGGGGAACCGTTGGCTGGGGCCTATACGTTCATCTGCGCTGGACTGTCATGCAACTTAGTGAAGCTTGCTTCCGGATCAGTGTCATTTCAGGCCCGACGTGCATTAGCCACCGCTGACGAGAAACTCGCTGGCACGAAGATCCGGCGAACCGCTCGAGACTATAAAGCGGTGCCCGCCTGGGCAACACATACTTTGAGCCAAGAGCTGTACGACAGGATCCTGCCTGGGCGGTCATTTGCACCAGCATCGCCTGGCTAAACCGCAAGTGCGGTTGATTCAGCAATGTGTTGCTTCCGCGATTTGTGTGACATTGCCGTCACGCCAGCGCAGGTCGCCATACTTGACAGCATTCGTGCAGAGACCATTCAGGACCAGTGGCCGTCAAGCTTAACCCGACGCCTTCGCGTCCATCCTCTTGCCTATCTCAGCCCGCCCTCGCCCACGCGCTTTGGCTCGATAAAGAGCCTGGTCAGCCTCCACCAACAGCTGCGCCGGGCTGTCATTGATCTTGGCAAAGGCTGTCCCCACGCTCACTCCAATCATGCGTTTCGCCTCACCGATTTCGACGGGCTCATGAAAAGAACTGACGGCAGCTTGCGCCATCTCCATGACCGCGGTTCGGGTAGCGCCAGGGGCGGTGAGGATGACAAATTCATCCCCGCCCCACCGTGCCAGTACATCGCTTTCGGTTGTCACGCTTTGGAGCCGGCGCGCAGCTTCTTGCAGGACAAGGTCGCCAGCATAATGGCCGAATTCGTCATTGATCTCCTTGAAATAGTCCAGATCGAGATGAAGAACCGCGCTGAAGTTTACCGCCCTCTGGTCCCAAGCTTCCAGCTGGTCATTCAGGCCGCGACGGTTTAGCAATCCAGTCAACTCATCTCGCACAGCTATCTGCCGGATGGTTTCTCTTGCCTGTCCCAGCGCGATCGCCCGAGCTTCGGCTTCGGCGACGGCGCGTTGCAGTTCTTCTTGAGCCTTCACGTCACCAGTTACATTCCAATTCACACCCAATAGCTTCTGGCGGCCATCCTGATCCTTGAACGCTACCGAACGAGATCTAATGTGGCGTATCTCACCACCCGTCGTGACAACGCGAAATTGGTTTCCAAAGGGCATGCCGCTGGCTATGCCGTCCGCAATGCGAGCCATGCAGTTGTCGCGATCATCAAGATGCAAATGCCTCCTCTGGAGGGTACCATCGGCATCCAAGAGAGGCTCATTTTCGCTCGCGCCATACATCTCAAGGAGGCGGCGGTCTCTCACGACGTGACCATTGATGAGATCTGCTTCGAACAGTCCGATCTCCGCGACCTCCATTGCGAGATTAAGCTTCCGGGAGAGATCCTCTAGCTTCTGCTCGGAGTGTTTGCGGTCGGTGATGTCTGCATCGGTACCGACAACGCGCGCCGCCTTTCCATCCGGCTGCCACTCCATGATCGACCCGCGACTCTCAATCCAGATCCAGCGACCGCTACGATGCATTTCACGGTATTGAAAGACGCTAAAGGCTTTGCGGCCTGAGTTCTGGTCGTCGAGGGCTTGAAGCACATGGCGGCGGTCTTCGGGATGTACGGTCTCGATCCAATGAATCGTCTCCATCTGCAACACTTCGCTATCCGGAATCCCGCGGATCCGTCGCCAATTGCTGCAACATAGGAACTCCTCACTCACCACATCGAATGACCAGGCTGCCTGATTTGAGCCGTCGAGCGCTCGTCGCCATCCTTCCTCCAGGCGCTGCAGACGAGCCACTTCGTCCCTTAAACGTTCCAGTTCGGTGGCCGCCCCTTTGCCCTGGTCGTTGTCAGATATGGCTGCACTGTCGGACACTTATATCCTCATCGGTCTTCATAGCAGATGACCCTGCATATGGCACCATAAGCGATTGCTGATGAAATCGCGGTTAACTCCTCAGACAACGTTGCAGACACCGGTAGCTCGGCGCGATGCTGATCCAACACAGTTATTGGATGCAGACTTGATCTGTCACCACCAAGCTTCGCAGGAACCCATGTGTTTACTCCGCCACTCAATGTTCACGCGATTAATCGCGCGCGGAAGCCAGGTTTCATGTCAACATTGATATTTAACTACATTCTGTAAACGTCCCTAAATAGTTCTGAGCTAATAAACACTTCACGAACAGATATGGGACAGGTCGAATATGAGAACCGGTGTGGTGCAGCTACTTGGCGATCAATCAGGCAATTTCGGCTTGATGACCGCGTTGATCTTCCCCGTTGTGGCTGCAACGGCGGGAGTCTCGCTCGACTTCGCTCGAGCCATCCAGCTCAAGCAGGCACTTCAATCGTCCGCGGACGCAGCCGTCTTATCGACAGCCAACGCGCTGGCCAAAAACAATGCTCTTACAGATGGAGCAGCTGCAGAGCTCGCCCGAAGGTTTATGAAGGAGCAATTCTTCAACGTCGTCGGCGCCGATCGAGCCGATAACGAGGGCGCTCAAGAGGAAGTTGCGCAAGATCCACTGGCGACGCAGGTCGGCAATATCGAACGAAAAGCGAGCAGTGCTGGCAAGTCGTTTGGCGTTACGATCCATGCGACATATGCACTCCCGACCAACGGCATGACGGCTCTTCTTGGCTTCAAAGACATCAAGGTCAGTGTCCAGGCTGCGGCTGAGGCGACCAGCGAGCGCAAAAACGCCTTCTCGATGTACATGGTCTTGGACAGGTCAGGATCCATGGGAGAGGATACGTCGACCATAAACCCCGCTCAGCCAACCAAGTGCGGTGATTCCAAATGCAGCTATCGCGTCAACAATTACATCAAAAAAATGGACGCTCTGAAACTTGCTGTCGCCAGCCTCGCCGATCAGTTCAACGCCGCCGACAAAGAAAAGAAACTGATCCGCACCGCCGCGGTCTCATACAATTCGTCTATGCAGTCGCCGGTGTCCTTCAATTGGGGCAGTGCACATTCGGTTTCATACGTACAGGCTTTGACCGCGACAGGGGGCACAGAATCCTCAACCGCCATGGCGCGCGCCCATTCTGACGTTACGAAGTCGACAGAAGACACCGCACATAAAAACCAGAACGGACAAATCCCGACACGCTTCATTCTCTTCATGACGGATGGAGACAACAACAATTCAAGCTCTGATACGAAAACCAAAGCCACCTGCGACAAAGCAAAGGCCGAAGGCGTGCAGATTTTCACGGTCGCTTTCATGGCGCCGAAGAAGGGGCGAGCGCTGCTGGAATACTGTGCTACCAGCAAGTCGCATTACTATGATGCTCAGAACGCAGCTCAGCTGGTCTCAGCTTTCAAGGAGATCAGCGACAAGGCGGTGGAGGCATCCACGAGGCTGACGAACTGAATGCCGTCATGTTCGCAGCTCACTGCTCCTCGACGGCTGCGGCTGAACGCCCAGTTTGGGGCGAAAGCACAACCGCTGTACAGCAAAGAGCAGCGCCGGGAGGTCGGTGGCACTGATTTTTAACCATGCCTCCCGTCGCCAGAAGACGTTCAGCAGTGGCGCGCTATGTTTCCTCGTATGAGCCCACCGCTACCAAATAATGCACATATGGAAACCGCGAGAGACGTCCGGACTATCCGGGAGTTATGCCGGTGGCTGCAGACCGTCGCCGCTGATCCCTTGGTCGAATACGAGCTGCGAGATATCTGCCAAACACTCGCCGCGGACCTGAAGCCCTTGCTAAACACATCGCTGCTCGATGCTGGGATCAGCCATAGAATCTGGCGGCTATTCAGGCTTTTTGCGGTGGCAGCCGCTTACGACGCTGCGGCCAACGTGTATTCTCAAGAACGAGATGAAACGTATCTAGTCCGTCTCCAAACGTTCAATATGTGCCCAACAAAGAGCTCCTACGCTCCTCTCTTGCAATGTAGGCCCTCCGCCCCCCGCAGGCTGAGTGGACAAGGACCACCCTCGTCACCCGCATCACTGCGTCACTTCTTCTTTGGACGTCTGGCAGGCTTGGTCGCTGTCGCTCCTGGATCGTTGCCCGGTAACCGCTCGTCCTGGCCTTCTTTGTTGGTTTCCACGCAGAACTGAGCCGGCTATGGAGTGAACCCCTCGGGTGGAGTGAACCCCTCGGGCTGGACCACGAGACCTGGAAAAACTGATACACTCTGCGGGCCTCAATCGGAGAAGGCTCATGAAGTCCAGAGGTCCATATCGCCGGCATTCGACGCCGTTCAAGTTGCAGCTTTGCCAGGATATCCGAAACGGCGTGATGGGACGGCGCGACGCACAGCGGACATACGGCGTTTCGGCCAACCTCATCCAGTTGTGGCTGACGCAGTTCGATCGTGGCGAACTGAACGACGAGGAAGCAGAGGCTAGCGTTATTGCCGAGTACGAGGCACACATTGCGGCGCTTGAACGCAAGGTCGGCCAGCTCACGATGGAGCTGGACCTGGTGAAAAAAACTCCGCGCCAGCCGATCGCCGGCGACAGCGGGAACTCCTCCATCATCACCGGCCCGCGTCCTGCTCTGTCAGACGGGGGTGCAAAATGATCGATCTCCCGAGAAGCACTTACTATTACCGGTCAACGGCGAGAGCCTCGAAGCTTGGCGATGCGGAACTCGTTGCAATCATCGAAGACATCCAGGACGAACTGCCCTGCTACGGATACCGACGCGTAACGCACGAGCTTCAGCGGCGCGGCCACTTGGTCAACCACAAGCGTGTCGCCCGCGTCATGCGGGTCAACGGCCTCGGGATCAAGCCTCGTAAGCGGTATGTTCGCACGACGGATAGCAACCACGATTCACCAATCTACCCGAACCTTTATCGCAATGTGATCCCGTCGCGGCCTGACATGGTTTGGGTGGCTGACTTCACATACATCCGCATAGCCGTCGGCTTTTGCTATCTCGCCGTCATTCTTGACGCTTGCGGCCGAAAAGTCGTTGGCTACGGTCTGTCAAAACGCCTGGATACGCCGCTGGCATTGGCCGCGTTGCGTTTGGCGCTTCAGAACAGAAAGCCTCCACCCGGCTGCATCCACCACACGGACCGCGGATGCCAATACGCGAGTGAGACTTATCGACGAGCGCTCGATGCGGCTGGTCTACAGGGTTCCATGAGCGCCGTCGGCAACCCTTATCACAATGCGCAGGCAGAGAGCTTCATGAAGACCCTGAAAGTCGAGGACGTCTACATCGCCGGCTACGAGACATTCGCGGATGTGGCCGAACGCTTGCCCAGGTTCATTGAGGAGATTTACAATGCCAAGCGGCTGCACTCAGCCCTTGGTTATTTGTCGCCAGCAGAATTCGAAACTCAACTCGCCCAGCAGGCGGCTTAGTTTGAAGCGCCTCGCTGGTCCAGCCCGAAGGGTTCACTCCATAATGGGGTCAATTTTGCACGCCGAAACACATCGGGATTCCGGCCGGCATGGGCCTCAGCAAGACGGTAGAGCCTTTCATGATCGGTCCGCGTGAGAATGATTGCCGGCTTGCGCTGCCGTTTCTTTTCGAGAGCCATGCTCGGGCCTCCTGTACAAGACGCGCGGTCGCGCATCCGGCGCACCGCTCTGAAACAAAAACTGGGATTGAGTGTCGCTTCGTCGTCTATTGTCCCCTGGCGGGGACCGCTACCCATACCCCACGACCGTATCGCGACGCGATTGGGCCGGGGGTCAGGTGCCTGCGATGAGGCACATCCGTGTGCGGATGTTATGGAAGCGTTCGATCAACATGATCAAAACATGGCCGGCTCGGACACGGAAGTCAAGCAAGGCCGATTCACCCCCAGCCGGCATGACAGCGCGGGCGAGCTGAGGCGAAGAAACGGACCATCTGTGGAGACAAACTCCCCCGCGGGGCATTTTGACTTCTATCAATTGGACACAAGGGCTAGCTTGCCGCGTGGTATGTCGAATCGAGCGGAATTGGCGCGGATCATTGCACCTTCTGCATTGTTTTGGCTGATTGGGTGTGAAATCAGGGGCGAAATGGCCAACACGCAACGAAATAAAAGACGATTGCTCCCCAATTCCTGGGGTTATGTCGTTGCGGTTCTGGGAACGGTCGCGATCGTCGGCGTGCCGCTCTTCCTCATGGGCGGCGCCGCTTCGCAAGCGCTCTCCCTGCTCGTACCAATTCCGGTCATCGCCACAGCGCTGATCGGGGGTGCGGGTCCGGCTTTACTCGCGGCGGTCTTCGGCCTCGCCCTTTGGCTTCTCAGCACGCATTCATCCGTCTCGGAAATCGTAATTGCCCAAGCAGTCGCACTTGCCGTCCTGGCGGCGTTGATCGTCTGGTCTGCCAAACGAAGAGACCAGGATCGGGAAACCCTGGCAGAGCTCAGGGAAGCGCTGGATGATCGCGAGGCCCGGATGGGGTCCATCCTCGACACGGTTCTCGATGCCACCATCGTCAGTGACGAAAACGGAATCATCATCTCGTTCAACTCCGCAGCCGTCCGCCAGTTCGGCTATTCGGAAGCCGAAGCCATCGGTCAGAACCTGAAGCTGCTGATGCCTCAGCCCTACCGCGTCGAGCACGATGGCTACATGCGTCGCTACATGGCGACGGGCGAAAAGAGGATCATCGGCGTCGACCGCGTCGTGGTCGGCCAACGTAAGGATGGCTCTACCTTTCCGATGAAGCTCGCGGTTGGCGAGATCAAACGTGGCGGGAAGCGCTTCTTCACCGGGTTCGTTCGCGACCTCACGGAGCGAGAAGAATCCGCTGCCCGCCTGCAGGAGATCCAGTCCGAACTCGCAAGGCTCGGCCGATTGAACGAAATGGGAGAGATGGCGTCGACGCTGGCGCACGAGTTGAACCAGCCATTGTCGGCCATCGCCAATTACGTACACGGCTGCGCGCGCCTGCTGCGGAACGCGGTTGGCGATCGCGACATCCAGGTTCGTGACGCATTGCTGGAAGCGGGCGAACAGAGCATTCGCGCCGGGCAGATCATTCGACACCTGCGCGAGTTCGTCACTAAAGGCGAGACGGAAAAGCGGACGGAGAGCCTGCGTCAACTCGTCGAAGAGGCCGGAGCGCTCGCTCTCGTCGGCTCGCGGGAAAAGGGCGTGCGCACCGTGTTCGACTTCACCCCGGACAACGACCAGGTCTTCGTCGACCGGATCCAGATTCAGCAGGTGCTGACCAACCTCATGCGCAATGCGATCGAGGCGATGAAGCAAACCGAGAAAAAGGAAATCCGGGTCAGCGTCTGTGCCGACAAGACGGGACTTTTGACGGTGACGGTCGAGGATTCCGGTCCCGGAATTGCTCCAGAAGTTGCCCAGGATATCTTCAAGCCGTTCACGACGACAAAGGCAGGAGGCATGGGGATCGGGTTGTCGATTTCTAGGCGCATCGTCGAGGCCCATGGCGGCGAGATGACAGTCTCCAAGAGTGAACTCGGCGGTGCCTCCTTCTGTTTCACCCTTATCCAGCACGACGAGGACCAGAATGCAGCCTGATGACTTCACCGTCCATATCGTTGACGACGAAGAGGCACTTCGCAAATCGCTGGGCTTCATGCTCACGGTGAACGGTTTCGGCGTGAGGCTTCATGTCTCCGCAACCGCCTTTTCGGAAATCGCCCCAAGCCTTCGCAACGCCGTGCTAGTCACCGACATGCGCATGCCGGACATGAGCGGCCTCGATCTGGTGCGCAAAATCTCGAGCATATCGCCGCCGATACCCTCGATCATCGTCACCGGGCATGGCGATATTCCCATGGCCGTCGAAGCGATGAAGGCGGGTGCCGTGGACTTTATCGAGAAGCCGTTTGAAGAGGCCGTCATCATCGAAGCGGTGCGGCGCGCGGCCGAGAGGCTGGCGGACTCGTCGGCGGGTACGCTCAGCGTCGATGACATCCGCTCGCGCATTGGCAGCCTGAGCGAACGCGAGCGACAAATTCTGGCGGCCGTCGTCGCCGGCCAGCCGAACAAGGCCATCGCCTTCAATCTCGACATCAGCCCGCGAACCGTCGAAGTCCATCGCGCAAATGTCATGACGAAGATGAGGGCGCGCAGCCTTCCCGAACTGGTGCGCATGTCACTGACCGTCAGCATCTAGCCGAATCTCCGCGCAATCCGACAATACGCTTGATCCATGACAAGGTGGCGCGTCGGCCAAGATGCGATCTGCAAGCTTGGTGAAAGATCACGACCGAGCTCCTGGGATCCCATTGTCCACGCTGTCTGCCATTGTTGCTGTTGTCAAAGACCCGGCTTTGCTGCGGTCAATCAGCTTTGCGCTCAACACGCATGGCCAGCCGGTGGAACAGTTTAACGACTGGACCATGGCAACGGAGGCGATCAGTCGGGCGGAATGCGTCATCCTCGACACCTGCCTGCCGCCTGCCGATCTGACGGCCGGCCTCGGTCTGGCCGACCGCGGCATAAAGCTCGTCGTTCTGGCGGAGGACGATAGGGACTACGGCGGCGGGAACAGGGAAGACATCTGCGTGCTGTCAAAACCCCTCAACGGGCCTGACATTGCCAACGCTGTATCGACCCTACGTAAGAACCCGTAGTGGAAGGACCTAATAGCGACATTACCCCTTGTTGGGCATGATAACCCCATCAGAAGGGGCTCATCAATGCCAGCCGCCGCAGCACACAATCACGATGCATATAGACCGACCTCGGCCAGCAGTGCAGGGGCGCCACACCTTCGCCCGGTCACCTTCCACGCGCCAGAATCTGTGATTTACGCGCAGGGCGATGATGCCCGGTTGCTTTATCGCATACAGTACGGGGCCGTTCGCGTGTCCCGGCTTCTGGCAGACGGACGACGCCAGATTGTCGCTTTCTATCTGACGGGTGAGACCTTTGGCTTTGAAATCGGCGCCGTCCACGGCTTCTACGCAGAAGCGATGGTTAACACAGGTTTAACAGCGGTGGAACGTTGCTCGGCCGGAACACTACCTCACGAATTGGTGGAAATCGCGCTGCGAGCGATGATCCGCGCCCAGGAGCACCTACTTGTCGTCGGGCGCCAAAGCGCACTTGAAAAAATCGCGGTGTTCCTGCTCGACCTCGCCAAGCGCCAAGAATGCGAAGCCGTTATTGACCTGCCGATGAGCCGGGCAGATATCGGCGACTATCTCGGCCTCACCATTGAGACAGTATCTCGTACGATCTCAAAGCTGCGTGCAGCGGGGATCATCCGGCTGCACAGCGCCCGCAGCCTTGAAATTGTCAGACCTGAGAGGCTGCGGATGATGAGCGTTTAGTAGTGCAAGGCCATTGATAGGATGTTGGTGCGATCTGATTGGGGGCGCCCGTCCAGTACTTACAACCTGTTTTCGACATCTCTGCCAGAGCGGTCCTCGTCGGCGATCCACGATGTGACGTTTGTACAGGCGACGCGCTTGTTCTAAAGGTCTAGTCTTGGCAGCCTTTGGAACAACCAGCACCTTGAACGAGTGACAGGCAGACATTAAATCGATCTTTGCCGCTTGGCACTCCCAGGAGCGGCTTTGGCCCGCCACTTGTGGCGGGTCATTTTTTTGTTGGTGAGGAGTGCCAAGATCGTGTCCCGGCGCGTGGTGTAGCTGGTTGG
>NZ_STGU01000036.1 GCF_004912135.1 Rhizobium rosettiformans W3 | reverse complement strand
ACACCAACCCTTTAACTTTCAGCATATTACGCTTCCACTGTGTGGACTGACGTCGTTTCACTCGCAACTTTCTTAGCCGATCATTAATGAGAAGTTTCTGAAGGTCTCGAAGGGACAAAGCGGGGGGGGGGCTGGCAGAGCCGATGATCTCAATCGGCTACGCCAGAAGGCGCGCTCCTCGTCCGCTGCGCCTCTGCTCGCTGTTGTAGTATTGCGATGCTTGCTGGACAGATCGATGTCTGGACTGCTCCATGGCCTCGGGAAGAGGAATGCCACGGTTGGCGGCTTCTGTCAGATAGCCTGAGCGAAGCCCGTGGGCGGAAAACTCCACAGGATCGAGCCCTGCCAATCCGGCTCGATGTTTGACAATGTCATTGATCGCCTTGGGGTCTAGCGGCCGGCGCGAAACATTACCCCATCGATCAATCGCCCTGAAGATACAGCCCTTTTCGATTTTTGCAGCCGTTAGCCAAGCATTCAGCGCCTCAACCGGTCGACCAGTGAGGTAGACAACTTCATCGTTTTGCGCGCCGCTGGTCTTGGTACGGCCGAGATGAATGGAAAGAGAGGGCAGGGGAGGAGCTCCGTCAATCTGGATCGGCTCTTCCGGCTGCAGCTGTTCGATCCTGAGGCTTGCGATTTCGCTGCGGCGCCGGCCGCCTGAAGCGAAAGCGACCATCAGGATCGCCTTGTCCCTGACATCGCGCAGGTTGTCGCTTCGGCATGTGCCAATCAGCTTCGAAAGGACATCGCCTGTCACCGACTTGGCGCTCTTGCGTCTTTTGGGGCGTGGTGTTGCGCGCACTGCCAGCCGGATGGCAGACTTCAGGGCAGGGGAGGAAAAAGCACCGACATGCCCACGCCATTTCGTCAGCGTAGACCAGATAGCGAGCCGCCGGCGCACGGTATCGGGTGCATGCGGTCCGACCGTCCTCAGAAATCCCTGGATCCGGAGCTTGTCGTCTACATCTGCTGGCATCCCGTGTTCCGGATCCGTCAGACGCCTCTCTGCGTCCCAGAGATGATGCGCGACGAATTTGAGGAGCATGGCTTCCGGTGCTGGCCAGGGAAGGGAGCGGCCGGTGGTAGCCAGTGACCAGGCCTGCAGATAGGCGAGATCGGAGGTCATTGCTCTAAGGGTGTTTTCACCCATGCCCTGGTTGACCAGATGCCGAAGCGTCTCGACATCTTGATCCGTCAAAAGCTCGGCCAGCTCATCACGCCGCTCTATCGGCAGAACTGCGGCGATGGTGTCGAGATCTAGGACGCGGCGGTCAACCGCACTCATTTGTGCAAGCCGTGTTCGTCGCAAAAATCGGAATGGCCGAAAGTTGTGCCAGGCGGCACGTTTTTGCGACCCTCCTCCGCCAGGGCAAGAAAACCCTCAAAAGAGGCGATCTTCCGCGCGATTGGCGTGAGCAACCCGACCGGTCTCTCGTCTCGACAGATCACGATCTCATCGCCAGGGAATGCGAGCTCAATCAACTCCTCGAGCCGCGCTGCCGCTTCCGTTACGTCAACGAGAATTCTCACAGCTTTCTCCTCACCAGACCCTCTCCTGGAGAACGGCATCGAACACCACGTCCATCGAGATCAGTGCACAATGCTCAAGCCGTGTTTGCGCTGCGAGGATCCGGTCCCAGGGATCCCGGTGCTCCCAGTCGAAGGCGGCTGCAAGTTCCGCATGCAAATCACTGATGGCGAGTGTCTGGAAGCCGCTGGAAGTGATGGCGGCGCGCAATTCCTGTGGCTTGAGATCGAGCTTCTTAAGCCGCATCTTATTGTCGAGTTCATAGAAGGAGACGGCGCTGACGAGAACGGCGTTGCTCTTGTCCTCTATCAGGGATCGTGCATGTGGTGAAAGTCGCGCACTACCGATCATCCACCAATAGACCGCATGGCTATCAAGAAGAAGCTTCACGAGCGCTTGTCCCCGTTGACCGCTTCACCTTGGAAGATTCCGACGTCGTCGTTCCAATCGCCGGCGTCGATTTCGGTCTGTTCAGGATCATGCTCGTCAAACAGGTCGTCCGGCAGACCCCGCCGCGCCAGCAGTCCGAAAGGTCTCTTACCGGCGGGATCAGCCGGACCAATACGGGCATAGATCTCATTGCCGCGCATGATGATGATCTCTTCGCCCTGATTGGCGCGATCGAGAACCTCGGCGAAGTTCTTGCGCGCCTCGCTGATCTTGTAGTGCGTCTGGGGCATTGGTCGCTCCGATTCTGCGCGTTGACCGTAGACTACCACCGGAACAGATGATGTACAACTGCTATGTACTTATCACCCCCGATAAGGGTTACTTATCGGAGGTCAGCGACCCCGGGCTCTTTTATGAGAAGTACGGAACCTTAAGCTGCATATAGCTTTCGCGTAACGAATCATTTACCATAATTTCAATGTCTTACGATCTCGCGAAGTTGCCCATCCAGAGCCTGCTGAGGGTAAGCGGGGCTAATCCGGTGGCAGTGCCCGAAAACAAGCCGATCCGTTGGCATCTGGTTGTCTGCCGAAGTGGCGATTGGCATGGTGGCGTTGACGATCAACAGGAGAGTGGGGTGGAGCAAATGCGGCAGATCGATATCGATAGTCTGGACGAAGCAACCCTCATCGAACTCAACGCGCGCATCGTCGAGCGTCTGCAGTATTTGCATCACCAGCGAACCACAGCGGCCCTTCAAGAAATCAGGGTCGGAAGCGGCGTGGAGTTTGAAGGCCCTGGCGGTGTTCTGGTTCGTGGTGTCGTCATCCGCCGCAACAAGAAGACGGTGACGGTGCATGCCGATGATAACCGTCAATGGAATGTATCGCCGACCCTGCTGAAACCCACCGGCGTCCACGTGCTCGACACGGCGGATCAGATCCAGTCGGACGACGGCAAGGTCGTGTCCTTCCCAAAGCCAGAACGTCGGTGATGCGCTCAGGACCTGGCAACGATCATCGTGGCCAGTGGGGCAATGGCTGGGTGCGATGTGCCGATCCCCAGCCGATCGCCGAGGTAGTTCCAGAACGACAGGCCGAGCTTCTGGCAGGTCTTCGAAAGGCCCAGCATGCTGTCGCGCGCCTGACGGCCGTTGCGACTGACGGTGCCCCCGGAGATCTTCCGCTTGATGACAAAGCCACGCAGATCGCGCTCCGACGCATTGGTGTGGAGCGGGATCTCCGGCCGCTCCAGAACCCTGAGCAGTTCCGGCTTGCGGCGCCTGAGGCGAAACAGCAGTTTGTCGAGATCGCTGTAGCCGGTGCGGATCGAGAAAATCCGATCGAAGCGAGCCTGCAGGCCCTTGGCCATAGCTGCGTCAGGCCTTCGTCGATAGGCTTTGAGAGCCTCGTAGAAGTGCCAGATGAGCTCGCGCAGGGTCTCAACGTGCTTCACCTGGCCGGGCGTGGCCGGCATCAGCTTTTGCAGCAGCCGTTCCGCATGGACCCAACACAGCGCATGGGTGCCGACCCGAAACTGCCCGGCATCGTCGGAGACGATTACCGCGTTTCCAACCAGGCCATGATGGCGGATGGCGCCCCATATGCCGGCCTCGGCGAACGGCCGAAGCGTCTCCGTGTCGAAGATGTCGATACCATGTTCGGCGAGATGCTGGAGGAAGGGCACCCGGTTGGCAAACCTCAGCGGTTCATGGGTGTTCAACCTAGCCACAAGGGCAGGGTCGACCTGCCGGTCTTCCAGCAGCGCGAAAGCGGCGTCTTTGAGAACATAGTCCTGATAGTCGCCGCGCAGCAAAGCGAGGAAGTTCAGACGCGACTTCGAAGACGCCGTGCGAAAGGCGGTGAAATGCTCGCCACCGATATGTGTCGTATGGAAATTGCGGTTGGCGTGACGGGCACCGGTATCGTCGACCGTGACATAGGGCGCAGACACGAGGCCGGCATGCAGGACGGCGGCATCCTCGGCGTGGAAACTATCCAGCCGCTCTGTCAGGAACCGCACCACCTGGCGTTTGGAGATCTCGACACCGACGTCGTTGAGCAACGTCGTCATCCGCTGCGTCGTGACCTGCCCATGCGCATGCAACATCAGACAAAACCGCCGCAGATTGGGCCCAAAGCCTCCTTGTATTCCCACAGGCAGCTGTGCTGTGATGGTGTCTCCGTTCGGCGTCACCCAGCACTCCCGCCGGTAACGAACCACCTCGACCTGCAGAACCAGATCCCGGACGAAGCAGTCCTTGTAGCCCTTGAAGCGCGATCCGGGCGGTACACTGGCAGGCAGCACCTCTTCACGCGTCACCCGCTTCGTGTCGTTCTTCAGCCCTCGCGGCCGGGGCGCCGGATTCTTGGCCGAGAGCGCCTTGTCATTCGTTGCCTTTTCCATCCCCGATGGTCTGAAGGGTGGGCGCGGCGGCAGGTTCTTCAGCCGCGCAATCTCGTCGCGCAGAAGCTGGTTGTCGATCTTCAGCCGGGTGTTCTCAAGCCTGAGCAGATCGTTCTCATCGCCAAGCCTTTGGTTTTCAGCTTCGAGCTTCTCAATCCGGGCGTCTGCCCGATCAGCCCGCTCCACCAGACCGGTCACGAGCTCTCGCAGCGCCTTCAGCGACAGCGTGTCGGCATGCTCGGCCATGGGCAGGCGGCGCTTCGTCATGAAGGAAGAATCTCATGAATTACCGCAAACAGGAATCCCTCATGCCACCGGATTTGCTCCAGGTACTGCTGCGGCCGATCTCCGAGGCAGCGGTCGTGTGGCTTTTAGCTCCCGATTTCAATTGAAGCGCTAAGCGAAAAACTTTGTCTTCAGCTTTGGGCTTGCGGTTTCAACGGAGGGTGGGGAAAGGGAACTCATCCGGTTGATATCACTATCGGTGTGCCAGTGATTTACCACCGAGGATCGGGCCATTCCGCGTTTTCCCAAGTTGCGAACTCTGTTGGTGAAATCAGGTTCTTCTCACCGTTCTTCAGTCGCATGGCGAAGAGGCGGTCGTACATGGGATCAAAGCTGGAAAGTAACTGGGCGAAGCCTGCTTTTCTTTGTGCTTTCGTCCATGAGCAGTAAAGCCCCCCGCGGCTGTTCATCATGTCGATGACTGCCGGCTGCGCTGGATCAAGGCGCTGCCAGAGACCAATGATGTTCTCGGACTGTGCGCCAAAATCGTCGCGTAGCGCATCTTCGATGACGGCCTCCAGGGCGTAGGTGATCGCTTGGGTCTTGGCGGTATGGCTGAGAAACGCGAGGGATTGTCTCAACAGCCTCTGCTGCAGCAGAAGAACTGGCCAGAGGATCTGGACACCGTATCGAACACCGATTTCTTCAAAATGCTGAGGCGGCTCGATAATCTCACGTTGCCGCTCAAGGGCTTTGCGCACATCGTAGGCTAGGCCCAGAAACGAGCCTTCCTTGTCGATAATAACCGGTGAGCGGTCATTCACCTCGTGGACGACCTCGTGCAGCCAGGTCAGGGACGTGTGGTCTCCGACGAGCAGGATGCCAGCGTGGTTTTTGAGCAAGCTGTAGGAGAGCATGCAGCCTAGCCCTTTCCACCGACAAACATAGGGTTGATCAAGCCGCCCATGGATTGATTATATCAACTCCGAAGCCTTCAAAATCCTTGGTGTTGCGTGTCGCAAGCGTCAATTGGTGAGCGACGGCAGTGGCTGCAATCAGCCCGTCCATTGAGGTAAGCCCACGACCGCTTCGCTTGGCAAGCGCCATGAGATCGCCCCAGGCCAGGGCAACTGGTCCTTCCACTGGAATAATCCGATTTTCGAAGCGCTGAGGCAGATCATGCGCGAGCCACTCGCCCAAGGCATCGCGTTTTCGTCCGCTATCCATCAATGCGACGCCGCGTCTAATTTCAGCAATCGAAACGATGCTGATGAAGGTGCGGTCTTCGTCCAACCCGTGAATCCATCTCAGAACACCTTCATCTGGGCTAGGTTTTGTAACTTCCGACAGCACATTCGTATCGAGCAGCAGTCTCATAACGACAAGTCACGCGGCTCGTCATGTTGACGTTGAAGATCAAGATCCGCTCCACGCATAGGCGATGCCAGCAGAAATTCCGCAAGCGATCCCCTGCGCCCAGTCTTCTTCTGCCACTCATCCGCAGAAACGACGACCACGCTTGGCTTTCCATTGCGTGTAATCGTCTGAGGTGCCAATTGCGCGCGCTCCATGACCTCCGAGAGCTTCGCCTTCGCGCCAGCGACCGTCCAGCTTTTATCGTCGTGTGTTGATGTCTGCATCGCTTCACCTGTAACCAAAATGACTATGGTGACTATAGTGCGATAGCGGGTTTTCTGCAAGCACCTGAACGGCAGGGGAAGAGATAGCTAAAGCCCGGATGCCTTGGTCAAATTGACCCGGAAGCGATCACGTCGCCGTTGATATCTGCGTGTCATCTCTGCTGATGCGTGCCCAAGCTGCTTCTGTACATAGCGCTCGTCGACTTCAGCGGAGGAGGCCAAGCCCGCGCGGAGGGAATGGCCGGAGAACTTGAAGGCGCGTTCACTTTCGCTCAGATCACCGCGAACGCCTGCGGCCATTGCGGCCCTTTTCACAAGCCGAGCGACCTCCTTGTCGTTCAGCCGCTCCGACCCGACAGCCTTCCCTTGCCCCGTCACCCGCCGAAAAAGGGGGCCATAAGCAAGCCTAGCGAACTTGATCCAGGTCTCGATTGCAGCAACCGGGCAGGTCGCATCTGCCGAGCCGCGGCCGACCTCGACCTCTCGCCATCCGGCTTTACCGCGAAGCGTAATAAGCATGCCCTTGTCGACGATCTCAATCCAACCGCGACCGTCCTCAGTCTGGTCGGACTTCAGATCGAGGCCGACGATCTCGGAGCGCCGAAGACCTCCAGCAAAGCCGATGAGCAACATCGCCCGATCCCGCAGGCCACGCAGAGAGCCGCGATCAAGTGTCTCGACCATGGCGACGATGTCTTCAGCCATCACCGCTTCCTTCTGGACCGGTGGCTTGGCGTGGCTGTTGCGAATGCCGGCCATCACGGTGGCGATATGCCGGTCCTTGCGATCGAGCAAGAGGCCACGCTGGGCATAGTTCCAAGAGAGCGAGGAGAGGCGTCGTTCGATGGTCGAGACTGAGTTCGCGGTTACACCCCGTTCAGCCGTGCCGGAAGCGCAGGCGGTAATGTAAAGCCCAACGGTTTGCGGATGCGGGGGCAGGGGACTGAGGTTCGACCGCCGGCACCAAGCTGAAAAATGCTTCCAGTCGGCGGCGTAGGCTTTGCGCGTATTGGCGGAACTGGCGGCTTCAACATAACCCCGGGCGCGATCAGCAAGGCTTGCAAGATGGGCGGGCGGCTGGTCCTGACCAGCGAGAGAGGGGAAAGGGCTTTCGCCCGAGACTTCCGGCGCGCAAACATCACGCCCAGGCGCAGTGCTGAGAGACGGCGCTGAGGTGTCGTTGACGGAATATTCACTGGTTTGTGCGACTTTCTGGACCATTCTCCATATGAAGTACAAAACGTCCGATAATGCAAGATTATCGGACATAAAGCACGAGCGACAAGCTGTGCGGCTTGGCGGGAAATCGATAGCACAAACCGCGCATCTCGATTATGCTCTGGTGCATGAATTTGCGCCACCGCTCCCCGCTTGCCACTCCGATCGCGCCGGCGGCCGTGCCTCTTCTGCCGGCCTGGGCGACCGCGCGCCACCATGATATGAGCGAGGCGGATGCCGCCTTTGCCGCCGGCATCGCCCTGAAATCGCTGGACGATCTGGTGCGCGCCGGACCCGCCTGGGCCGGCTGCTGGCGCCAGCGGCTGGCGCTGAAATGCGCGCAAGCCGCCGCGCAGCTGGTCGGTCGCAACGAGGGCGAACACGCGTTGCGTGATGCGCTTTTGCTCACTGCCGCCGGCGACGATCCGGGACCGGCCGGCGCAATGGTTTTGGCCTTCCAAAGGCTGGCGGCGAAGAAGCGGCCAATCGGCAGCAGGTTTTTGGAGGACCTGGCGGCACTGATCGGGTTGCGCCGCGACGGCTTCGACGAAATCGCCGATCTGTTCGATGCCGCGCTGCAGTCGCCGCGCGCCGTCCCGTTCGCCGTTGCTGATCTGGTCGCCAAAATCTGCGCTGCCCGGTCCGACGCCGAAATTCTCGCCTGGTGGCTGGCCGACCGGCTGCTGGCGGAAAAGCTCGGCTGGGCGTGTGGCGTGCCACTGCTGATGGGCGAACGCTACGGCGCGGCGTTCAAGACGATCGGCGGCCGGGGACGGGTGCGGTCCGGCGAGCCCGCTTTCCCGCGGGCGGTGTGCCTGGCGCTGGTCGCGGCCACGACCGAGGCGCTGCGGCACGCCAACGACATCGGCCGGCGCGCCGAGACATTGCTGGCGGTGGCGCCGAAGCTGAGGACCAAGGGCGCCGGCGTCGTCATCGAAAAGCTGCTCGACGAGGATGCCGTGGCGGCTTCCGCCCCCGGCAGCCATCTCTCCCGCTGGGCCTCAACGCGGCTGTTTGAGCGGCTGACCAGTTTTGGCGCTGTGCGCGAACTCTCCGGGCGCACCTCGTTCCGAATATTTGGGCTGTGACCATGGCCGGAGGGAGCGCAACAAAGGAAGGAAGAAAGAGCGCGAGGAAGTCCGAGGAGGCTGTCCTGTTTGATCGCGAGCTCGAGGATCTGCCGCCGGATCTGCGTTGGCGCGAATGGATGCTCAGGGCGGAAGCCGTGATCTTCGCTGCCAGCGAACCGGTCAGCCGCGAGGTCTTGGCGCGCGTGGTCGGTCAATCCTGCAGCATCGAGCTTTTGATCGACGACCTCAGGGAGGAACTGCGGTCCCGCCCCTATGATATCGTCGCGGTCGCCGGCGGCTGGCAGCACCGCACCCGCACGGCTTATGGTTCGGCGATCCGTACGTCGCAGGCTCCGACGCGCAGCATGGCCGCATCGCTATCCGAGAACGAGGCCGCAGTGCTGGCGGCGATCGCCTATTTGCAGCCGGTGACCCGCGGCGAGCTATCAAAAATGTTCGGCAGGGAGGTGAGCCGTGACACGATTGCCAGTTTGCGCGACGCCGGCTTTCTCGGCTCCGGCCCGCGCAGCCCGACGCCCGGCGCGCCCTACACCTATGTGACGACCAGGCATTTCCTGTCGGTGTTCGGCTTGGAAACCCTGCGCGAACTCCCCGATCTCGAGCGGCTCGAGGATGCCGGGCTGCTCAGCCGGCAGGCGCTCGAGGAAACTGCGATCGCTGAGTCTGAGAGCGACGTTCTGGAGGGATGACTGACTAGGTCTCGCGGTCTTCTTTACGTTCCAATCAGCTCCGGTGGAAGGCGACAGCCGGGGCTTGGGCTCATTCTGGCATAGGCGCGGAGCAAGTCTGGAAGCTTTATTCTCGGTTCGTTGTCCTCAGAGGCAGTCGGCCGTCCTCTTGTTCGGCCGAGAGCGTTTCCAAGCAGCTCGATCCAGGCGCGGTGGTCAGTCGTCGGAGGAATCAGCCGTGCAGACGGCGCTCTCTGCAGTCCTTTTCGTCATCCGTCGTATTGTCCTCCTGGCATTCACTCGGGCAATTGAGAAGTTCGGCAGAGTAGGCCCGTGCCCCCGCCGACAGATTGGCGAGGAGCATCGTCGAGTAGTAGCCACCAGCAAAACGGGGTATGCTCAAGAGCCGGCGAATAAGCACAGGGCCGGAGGGGGAGCGGGCGATTGCTTCCAGGCTGCAGATATCGTCGATGCATCGGTCGAGCGTTCTGGTCGCGGGACTGAGGTAAGGAATCGGTGCGCGGCGCAAGTCATAGCCGCATGCGACACAATAATGTTGCGGCACGAGTTCGCCTTGGTCGAAGACCGTAATGCGGTCGAGGCAGGACGGACATCGGTCGCGCAAACGACAGCCATGCTCTGTGCAAGAAACTCGTGTCGCCAGCCGCCATCGACGCCGAAAATAGGGTTGTGCGTCTTCGGCCAGGCAGCGGCAGCAGAACTGCAGCCATGATGAACTGTCGCGATGTCCGTTATTACGCAACGGCAGCAAGAGCTGTTTCGGCAGATCCTGCGACACGGTCATCGCCGCGAGCTGATCGGGCGCGACGCCGGTTTTGGCATACAGCAGCGTTCCGATGTCGGCCGGCAGCCTGAGATCGAGGGCTGCCGACCACATGCCGGGATTAAGCCCGAGCACACGCGCGAAGGAGCGAGGGGCTACCCCGTTGGCATAGGCAAGCCGGTGCAGCCAGCTCGATAGCAACTCGTCGAGCTGTGGCGCGACGGTGACGGGCGAGCTATGTGCGGCCCCTGTCGTGTTTCGCTCCACTAGCAGCGCCAATAAGGATCAATTAGACTGATTGCTAGTCGGCATTGGGGAAAGCAGACGAGGAAGCATGCATCACCTGGCCATCTGTCCGTCGTCGAATAATTTGAGACTTTTGGGGCTCTGGAAGAATGGAGTTTCCGGCTCGGTTTGCGGATTGATTTAAGCTGCTTTGGCCTGGTGGTTCAAGCGGCGCTGTCTGATGGTGTCGCGTTTGATCCTTTCGCGTTCGAGCAGGATAGTCTGGCCGCGTCCGAAGTAGACGTCGGCCGGAGTGAGATTGTCGAGGCTTTCGTGGTATCGGCGATGG
>NZ_STGU01000035.1 GCF_004912135.1 Rhizobium rosettiformans W3 | reverse complement strand
ATTTATCCGACGGTGGCAGGATCAAGAAGGTGGGCAAGAACGAGCTAATTATGGTCTGTTTCTGGTAGAGCTGTGCGACCTCCTTGAGGTTCCTCATCCAGATCCCGCGTCTGCTACCACGGAGAATAATGGCTATGTCTTCGAGCGCGTTGTCAGAGAGGTGACTAGAGACGGCAGCAGCTCCTTGAAGCGTATTGACCTCTACAAAAAGGACTGCTTCGTACTCGAGGCCAAGCAAAGCAGGCTCTCTGGAGAAAAGCAGGTATCCGGAGGACTGCAATCTTCGGGCATTGAGTCCACACCACGTGGCCGGAGAGCAAGCGCTAATCGCTCCTGGGACGTCCTGATGATGAACGCCCGCGCGCAAGCCGAAAACTACGTCCGGCTACTGCCGACCTCCGATGAGCCGCCGCCTTTCGTGCTGGTCTGCGATGTCGGCCACGCGATCGAGGTCTATGCGAATTTCCGTCGTGACGGGAAGGCCTATGACCAGTTCCCAGATCGCCGCTCCTTCCGCATCTATCTGGAGGAGCTGCGCGACGAAACGGTGCGCGCCCGGCTGAAGGCAATCTGGACCGATCCTCTCTCACTCGATCCGACCCGCCACGCGGCCAAGGTGACGCGCGAAATCGCGACACGCATCGCCAAAGTTTCTAAGGCGCTGGAGGAACAGGGGCATCCGACTGAGGAGGTCGCGATGTTCCTGATGCGCACGCTCTTCACAATGTTTGCTGAGGATGTCGAGCTTCTGCCAAAGGACAGCTTCAAGGACCTTCTCGCCGACTGCACGGAGAAGCCCGAGATATTCCCCGGCATGATGCAGGATCTGTGGAAGGCGATGGACGAAGGCGGCTTCACCGCGACGATCCGCGAGAAGGTGAAGCGTTTCAACGGTGAGTTTTTCAAGAACCGCCGCGCCATGCCGCTCGCCAGGGAAGAGATTGGCGAGCTTGCGGCTGCTGCCCGCTATGACTGGAAAGATGTCGAGCCTGCCATTTTTGGCACCTTTCTCGAACAGGCTCTCGATCCGTACGACCGCCGTAAGCTCGGCGCCCATTATACTCCGCGCGCCTATGTCGAACGACTGGTGATCGCGACCGTCATCGATCCCTTGCGATCAGAGTGGGACGCCGCGCGCTCCACCGCCGACCGGCAGAAGGCCGAGGGAAAGGCGGATGCGGCTATCAGGACAGTGCAAGCCTTCCACGACAGGCTCTGCGATACCAAAGTGCTCGACCCTGCTTGTGGTACTGGCAACTTCCTTTACGTCTCGCTTGAGCTGATGAAGAAGCTCGAAGGCGAAGTGCTGGAAGCGCTTGCCAATCTCGGCGGCCAGGAGGGGCTGGCGCTTGAAAGCCACACGGTCGATCCGCACCAGTTCCTAGGGCTTGAGGTCAATCCACGCGCGGCGGCCATTGCCGAGCTGGTCCTATGGATCGGTCATCTGCAATGGCATTTCAAGAACCGAGGCGCCGCGCCATCAGAGCCGATCCTCAAAGCCTTCCACAACATCGAGAACCGCGACGCGGTGTTGCTTTGGGACGGCTATCCGCTGCCCCAGGTGAAGGACGGTGTGGACACCTACCCCAATGCGCGCCGGCCGAAATGGCCTGATGCCGATTACATCGTCGGCAACCCACCCTTTGTCGGCGGCAAAGACATCCGCGCCCGCATGGGGAGCGCCTACGCCGAGGCGCTGTGGAAGGCGCACAGCCACATGAATGACAGCGCCGATTTCGTTATGTATTGGTGGGATCGCTCCGCCGACATTCTGCTGAAACCCAAGAGTCGCTTAAAACGCTTCGGTTACGTCACCACCAATTCGATCAGCCAGGTGTTTCAACGCCGGGTGATGGAGCCTTATCTCAACGCCAAGAAGCCGCTGTCGCTGACAATGGCGATTGCCGATCATCCGTGGACCAAGGTGACACGGGACAGTGCGGCCGTGCGAATTGCTATGACAGTAGCGCAGGCCGGAAAACATGACGGGAGGCTGATGGAGGTGACGGCAGAGGAAGGGGTCGAGACTGACAGTCCGGTAATCCTGTTCGAGGAGAAAATTGGGCGGATCAACGCAGATTTGACGGTGGGGGTAGATCTAGCATCGGTGATCCCCATGAGATCCAATGAAGGACTGTCGTCGCGCGGCATGTCGCTGCACGGCTCTGGCTTCATTGTGAAGCCAGAAGATGCCGAACATCTCGGCCTCGGACGAAGCCCTGGCTTGGAGCGCCATATCCGCCTCTATCGCAACGGCCGTGACCTGACCGACCGTCCACGTGGTGTGATGGTCATCGATCTCTTTGGCCTTACGGCGGAAGACGTCCGTGTTCGTTATCCGGCGGTCTATCAGCATGTGCTTACGACAGTGAAACCGGAGCGGGATGTCAACAATCGGGCGACCTATCGCGACAATTGGTGGATCTTCGGTGAACCCCGTCGGGATCTACGACCGGCTCTTGTCGAGCTTCCGCGCTATATCGCAACTGTCGAGACTGCCAAGCACCGCATCTTTCAGTTCCTCGACGCCTCGATCCTGCCCGACAACAAGTTAGTAGCCATTGGCCTGAGCGACGGCTATTGGCTTGGGGTTCTGTCCTCCCGCTTCCATGTCCCATGGGCGATGCGCACCGGGGGCTGGCTTGGCGTCGGCAATGACTCAGTCTACGTCAAATCCCGTTGTTTCGACCCCTTCCCCTTCCCCGATGCCTCCGACACCCAGAAATCCGCCATCGGCGCTGTTGCCGAAGAACTCGATGCCCATCGCAAGCGGGTACTCTCAGAACATCCGCATCTGACGCTAACCGGCCTCTACAACGTGCTGGAGCGGCTGAAGGCAGGCGCGAAACCTGACGATCTGGACGCCAAGGAGCGCCGCATCTTCGACGATGGCCTCGTGCTGATCTTGAAGGAACTGCACGACAAGCTCGATCTTGCCGTGGCGGAAGCCTATGGCTGGCCGGTCGATTTGGCGGAAGAAGAGGTGCTGGCCCGGCTCGTTGTGCTGAACAAGGAGCGCGCCAAGGAAGAAAAGCGCGGGCTGGTGCGCTGGCTGCGCCCCGACTATCAGATCCCGCGGTTCGGCTCGGACAAGGAAAAGGCTGAGCAGCTGGAGGCCGATCTCGGCGAGGCGATCCTGGAGGCCGTCTCCGGCCAGAAGCCTGCCTTCCCCGCCGACGAACGCGACCAGACGCCTGCCGTTTTGCACCAACTTATCGCAGCCGAAGGCGGCGTCGACGCGCTTACGATTGCGCTGTCCTTCCGCCAAGGACGAAAGTGCTTGCCCGCAGTGAATGCCGTTCTCTCGTCCCTGGTTCGGATGGGGTTGGTCTCAACAAGAGAAGGCAAATCGTTCAGCTGGCGTAGCGTGGCGTGATGCCTCGGAGGCGCTGTCAGAAACAGTCATCGAGGCGACCGATTAGGTGTGACATCAGCTGCCAATAACCGGGTTCTCCTTTGCGAAAGAGATGAGGGTCGCGTCAGTAGCAGGTTTTGCGGGTATCAACAGTTCGTGCAGGCAGATGAAGCTGCACGCGTATATCGGAAGCAGCAGCTCTAAGGCTGCCAATCTTTCATCTGCAGCACATTTCCTCCTAGCTTCTGAAACGCCCGCTGGCGACAGGAGAACACGATAATCTGCTGGTCTCGAGACTGCCTGTGGAGTGCGTCGAACATCTTCTCGATGCGGTCGTCGTCCGAATAGACCAGAGCATCATCCAGGATAACAGGGGCCGGCCGGCCGTCACGCGCGAGAAGCCGTGCAAACGCCAGCCGCGTCAGGACGGACAACTGCTCCCGCATTCCCCCGCTCAGGCGGTCGACATCCTCTTCCTGCCCATTGCGCAGGATGGTCTGGGGTAGAAGCGTCTTGTCATCGAAGGTGATCGAAACATCGTCGAAGAGCAGTCTCAGCAGCGGTCCGAGCTCAGCCATGACAGGTTTGAGGTAGAGTTCACGAGCCTCAGACCTGGCATTTTCCAGGGCGGTGGTCACACGCTGGAGGACAGCCACCTCCTTCTCAAATGCCGCCACCCGCGCAATCGCCGCAGTGAGTGCCTCCGAAGTCTCCCGCCACTTCTCTTCCACGGCTTCGTCGGATTGTGCGCGGATCTCTGCGTTCAGGCCGGCCATGGTCTCCCGTAGTGTATTGATTTCCTTGTCGGCTGCCGCTTCGATCGAGCGAGCACGGGTCAGCGCCGCCTCGATCGACGCGAGATCACCGGCATCTTCACCCAGTTTGAGGACATGGGCCTCCGCCTCAAAAAGCGATTTATCCAGATCGCTTAGCTTGGCAGACAATGTGTGCTCGCGCTCTGCACGCACTTCTTCCGGCCCGAGGATCACAGCTAACTGTGCCTGATCGGAAGTCAGAGACGCCAATCGCGTCTCCGCGGCGACGAAGGCGTCATTGGCACGAGACTGGTCTGGCTCTACCTCACGGAGGGCGAGACGCGCCTGCTTGCGGCGTTCTTCGGCTTGTCCCAGCGCGGTGCGAAGCAGCGCCGGATCCTCATCCAGGTCGAGACCCTCGAGGCTGGTTGTGTTACCTGCTTCGACTTCCTCTCTGAGTTTCGCCAGGCCCTCTGGAGCAATGAAGGACAGCCGGTCTCTCAATCCCCGCAAGTCAGCATCGGCCAGCTGTGCCCTTGCCTGCCTGTCTCGCGCTGCAGAAAGGCTATCGACGACCATGGACGCAAGAAGGGCGGTTCTTGCCGCTTCTGCCTTCACCAGTTGGTTGTCGCTCCGACCGGGGCGGTAGGAACGCAAGGTAATTGTCCCAATTCCTGCGACTTCAAGCCGAGCATGTCCGTCGTAGGTACGGTCTTCGCCATCTACCAAGGGCTGGCCGTCGAGGGTCACCGTTCCGGCTGTATCGGCTTCGTAGTGGACTGAGACTGACGGGCGAGCCGCCTCATCGATGGCACGCAGCTTCGCAATTTCGACTTCGCATGCTTGCAGTTCTTCGACGGACTTTGTCGGTATTTGCAGAAGTGCGAGTTGAGCCTCACCCTCTTCAATGCTCTGACGTAGCTTCTCCGCCTCGGCCAATCGCTGCTTCAAGTCAGCCAAGCGCTTGTGCGCCTCGTGTGCTTTCGTTGCCGCGTCGAAGCGGGCTAGCCGCTCGCGGAGCCCCTGCTCCTCAGCCTCCGCGAGATCCACGTTCTCACGTGCCTTTTCGATCGCATCGGCCACCTGCCGGCGCCGCTTTATCGCTTCAGCCCTATTGTTCTCTGCAGAAGCTACATCTTCTTGCAGAAGGACTGCTTTCTCCCGAGCTTCGGTAAACGCCTTGAATTCCCGCTCTGCCGCGTTTCGCCTCTCGCGGACAAGCTTCAGTTCCGCTTCTGCCGTTTTCAGTTTCTCGTTCTGCGCCTTGGCGGCATCGAACCTGCTCTGGGCTGTCTGAATCGCCGCCCTGCGCTCTTCTCTTTCTGCAGGACTGTCGAGTTCGACAAGTCTCGCTGCTGCGTTCGCGCGTTGGTCCAGCGCTTGGCGCAATCGGGTTACCTCGGCTGCCAGCCGCACCTCATCCGCGGCGAGCCTATCCCGTTCCTCGATCGCAGCTGCGTAGCGACCGCCAGCCTTCGGTCTGCCGGTGGCCGTGACGATGTCCGACAGGGCTTCTTTCGCGGCCGCCATGATGTCGGCCATCCGGCGTCCGCCGGTTACTGCCTCCACCTCTCCCTGGACGGATTCGAGCAGGCTTTGGCGGACCTGCTTTTCCCCCTCCTCCTCGGTCCGGCTTCGCTTCTCCATGCCGGTGATACCCTGGCGCACCCAGAGGAGACCCGCAGGTCCGGAGGTCCCTCCCCTGATCAGGCTGGTGATGAAGTTTTCTGCCTCATCAGCCTGGGCGACGAGACGGCCGGATCCAAGATCCACAACACGGGCTGACCGCCCACCATAATACTGCTTGGTAATTCGGAAGCTGCCCTCGCCAGTGGTAATATCGGCCTCGACCAACGGGTTCCCCCCACTATAGGGGCGCAGTCTCTGAACATCGCCCGGCGTGCCGGAATGAGGTTGGAAGAAAAGGGCATGCAGAGCTTCAAAGCTCGTCGACTTGCCGAACTCGTTGGCGGCGCAAAGCACGTTCACGCCGTCGCCGATACCTTCGATGGCAACACCACGGCCGCCAAACCGTTTGACGTTGAAAAGGCGCAGGGCTGAGATCTTCATGGCGTGATCGCCTGTGTGTAGGAGTAGAGACGCATCAAGGCCGCTCGCGCAATCTCACGCTCAGACAAGGGTCGACGTTCATCCGTAGACTCGGCAAGGAGAGCATTGGCAGCTTCACGCAGGGCGCCACCGCGATCGATCTGGTCCAGGTCTTCCAGCTCGCATTCCGTGACCAATCCATCCTGGTGTAGCTTCAGAAAAGCGAAATCCGGAGCAGCCTTTTCAACGGCGGCGGAGAGCTCCGTGCGCGCTGCGAGGCGAGTGCGCCCTGATGCCACCACCCGGATCAGCGAGTTTCTGCGTTCCCGCAAAGCCGGGAGCAGGGAATTGAGTGCAGGCTCTGGAGCGTCGCTTTCGAGCAGATGAAGATCGAGGCTCTGCCAGGCGAACGTTGCCGTGGGCAAGGCCTGGATTGCGGGCAGCATCGAGTTACCGGCAATCGTGACCAGAAGAGCCGTACCCGGCGCGTCATGCTTGAAACGGTCCGGCTCTGGTGTCCCGCAATAATGGGTTCTCGCGTCTACACTCACCATGCCGTGCCAATCGCCAAGCGCAAGATAATCAAGCCCCGCGCGTCTTGCCCGGTCCGGCGCAATCACCTCGGAAGCGCCTCCCTCTTCTGAAAAGCTGCGAATGGCACCATGGGCAAGCCCAATACGCAGCGTCCCATCGGGTGAGGCTTGACCATCCATCCATTCCGTCAGGTCTCGGCCGGGGCGACGGGTGGTGCAGGGTGCGGGCAATAGGACGACACCGCTCGCCAATTCGATCGGCCGGGGCTCGACCGCGAGTACGACGTTTTCGGGTGCTTCTGCCCTTAACGTGGTCCAGAGCTGGGAGGCCTGCAGGGAATCGTGATTGCCCGGCAGGATCACCCACCTGATCGCGGGATCATCCGCCATCTCGGCAAAAGCCTGGCGTCGCACCTGCGCTGCAGGCGTCTCGGTATCGAATGTGTCTCCTGCGAGTAGCACCGTTGTCGCGTTTTGCTCGCGGGCATGTGCAGCCAGCCGCGTGATAATAGTGTGTCTTGCTTCCCGCAAACGGCTGGGCAAGTCACCCTCGAAGTTGCCGAAACGCTTTCCGAGATGAAGATCGCTGGAATGGATAAATCGAAACATGACCACCGGTTGTTGAGAGGCACACGAGTGTCTGCCCCGTTAGTTCACCCAAGTCTATCTCATTCTCTACAGCGATCACCATCTGTTTGAGCGTGGGGCGGCGTCAGACGAGTAGCCAAGCGCTGTTCAGCGAGGCTCCAGGGATCAAGCTGGGCAAAACCCGGATGAGCGACCGTTGCGATTATGGCATGCAAGGCTTCTTCAGCCTACACTGGCTCGGACGGGAGTAAGAAAACTGTTTGCAACGCGACAGAGGACCCTCCCCGCCATCGGCACTCGAAAGAGATTCTGTAACGCAACAGCATCGGGTTTACCTTATGTCGCGCAAGGGGCCGCATCGCCACCATTACGTTCCACAAATGGTACAGCGAAACTTTGCCAACGAGAGCTGGGGCCTAACTTTCCGGCGGCGGCGCATGCCCGTTGGCCAGATTCGCGTCTCCAAGCCATCTAACCCGTTTGTCGAGAACCACCAGTATACGCTTGTTGTTGAAGACGGCGTGCGCGACTGCTCTCGGACCAAGTTTTGGACCGCCGGGAATTAGAGTTTTCGGCCGGTCCCAAGTTTGGTCCCAGAGCAAGAAAACCCAAGACTCTCCCTAAATTCGGATGAAAGTCGGGTCTCAGGTCAGGATTTATCGGATTCATTGGCGACAATGATCAAACATCGTGAATTCGGGTGAGCCGTTGTCCCATTTCTCATCCACACCCAGAATAAGAAGCGTGGCAAACGTTAGGGGCGAGAGTGCGGAAGGGGCCTAGTCGCTATTGTCGTATTCCCTTTTGAAACACCTGGAGGTCGCATAAGCGATGTTCGTCTTCAGCCGTTGGCTGAACGCCGATCGCAACCATACCTTTATTCGCATCTAGAAATACGCGCGCCGATGTGCGATCAAATGTTTCGTCACAGATCGCATAGGGGGAGGCTTATGACGGGAAGAAACGTCTGTACGGACTGCTCGGCGAGCGACGCCTGGTCAACCACGAACACACGTAATACGTAAGTCTCCAACTATCTTATACACCATGCCGATCAGTTTCGATCAATCCGGCTCGCGGAAACTCGAGGACACGGCTGAGGCGGACGCTCCAGCTCCATGCTAAATGCTACAGATACTATCGCTGGTTCCAGTATCAATGCCCACCCGGGGGTTTACGTCCTCGGATGCTACGATACGCGTATCACCTTCTACTCGCAGCAAGTCAGAGCTCTCGAGCTCGCACATGCGCTCTTTCACGAGCACAGGCTCCCAGCCAATGCGCGGGTTGCTGTCATCGGCGGCGGCGCAGCCGGACTAACGCTTGCTGCAGCCCTCGCCTTGCAGGGCGGCGTAGGCGTCCAACTATTCGAGAAGGCACATCATCTGTTGCCTTTGCAGGGAGATTCGCAGCGTCGACGCCTAGATCCGCATATCTACGATTGGCCAAATCCCGATGCTGACCACGAAAGAGCAGAATTGCCATTGCTTGATTGGCGTTCCGGATCGGCGATCGACGTCCGCAGGGCCGTGCTGCGGGAGTTCAGCGAAATTCAAATGGCGGCTGAAGATCGTTTATCTGTGCGCACGAGGCATTTGATTACAGCCATTACACCCCAGGCCGGCCGCTTCATCGTTTCTTTTGAGCGAGAGGCCGATGGGGGCGCGCGCGAGGTTGCTAGCCAAGAGTTCGATATCGTCGTGCTAGCCATTGGCTTCGGCATCGAAAACCCCTTCGCCCTGCCCGGGACAGACACCCCTAGCTACTGGCGCGACGCGGGTGTGCCAGGAGCCGAGATTGCAGGGAACGCTCGGCCAACATTTCTCGTCAGCGGTAATGGCGACGGCGGCCTGATCGATCTCATTGCGGCTGCAAGTTCGACGTTCCGGCACGATGACATCGTCCGAGGCATCGCCCAGCGGCAAGGCGTGCAGGCCTTGCGTGGCCCTTTGTTAGCAATCGACGCTCAGGCGCTCGCCGCCGAGTCAATGGGGCAAGGTTTCGATTTCGTTACCGCGTATGAAAATGCAATTGGCGTCGAAGTCGAAAATCTTGGACTTGTAGACCAGATGCGCGGGCAGATGCGCGTAGGTGTGCAGCTGTTTTTTTCAAACGCGCGAGAACGAACTTCTATCGATCAGAACATCCCGCTTAAATCGTCTCGCTGTCTTCCTCTTGAAGAAGGCCTGCGAACGGCCGGGCGCTGAAAGATTCTCGCATGTCACCTGTAATGACGTACAGCAACTGGCGTCTCAGCCGGGTGACCGTATTGGGTCGAGGCGATTCTTGTGTGGGACGACGACGGTCGTGGCCGACTGGGTAATTGCCCGGCGCGGACCAGGACGTGATGCGATCCGCCAACCATTCGAAAACCTGCTCGCCGGTTATGACTCCGAACATGCCCAATGGGTAACGGCCTTTCCTGTAGACAGTATTGCTCCCAAGCTCAATACCGCAACACGAGATCACTTTTTACGCTTATCTCGTCAAGCCCGATTACCTCCGCCGCGTTACCACCTCGACGCAATACTTGCCGCGGTTCCGCGGAGCAGCAAGCTCTGGCTTGTCGATAACCAGGCGCGCTGGAGCGGGGATACACCACTCGCCGATATTGCTACATTTTGGTCTGACGATAGTACCCAGCGCGAACTCACCGTCATAGATCCGCCCGACCACCTCGGACCCGCACTTGCTCATGCTGTTGCGCGTCTCGCCATTCATTCGCCACGCGCGAGCTTTCTCGTGGATGTCGCGCGCTGGCAGCCATTCCTGACAACGCTCTCAAGCGCGTCACCCAGCGCAGCTGACCTGCGGCTGCCTAGTCTGCGGGCGCTGGGTGGCGACCCATCCATTCTCAATTCGATAGTTTGCGCGCCAAACGATCTGGCTGCAGACATCAACAGGAGACTCGACAGTTGGCTGCTCGAGGCGGTCGACCGCCACCTAAAACGGTACATCAGTCATGCGGAGGACCCCGGCCACCTGGTGTCATTTGTCGCGGCAGCCGATATTCGCGAGCAAATGGGACCGACTTGGCAGGGCTGGATCCACCGGTTTCGAACCGAGCCCGGTCTGCTGCCCCGCTTCTTCGGTCTTGCGGTCTGCGCAAAGGACGACGAACAAGCAGGGCTGGAAGGCACGGTCCTCGCCGGACGCTTGCTGCTCAAGCCCTTGATTCGCGCTTGCGCCGTAGCGCTCACGGTTGCTACTACCTGGCAGGTCATCGCCCCGCGCGATAGCCGACCTGGAAACTTACGCCGTGACATCAACGGGACGGTGCGATCGGGCCATACTTGTGCAGCAACCTTTATTGACAATGAGGACATGGCCATCATGGCGTTGCGGCATGCTTGGACCACTGAATTTGTTCTTCTTCCCATGCAATCGGCCCCAACAGCCATGATCATGGAAGCCAACCACTCGCTTAGTAATACTAGCGATGTTATACCACTTCTTGGTCAATCTGGCGT
>NZ_STGU01000034.1 GCF_004912135.1 Rhizobium rosettiformans W3 | reverse complement strand
CGTTGATTTGCCCGACCCTGAACCGCCGACGATCAATCCTATTTCACCGGCCCTCAATCTAAAGCTCACCGGACCGACGGCTCGTGCTTCGTAGTCCTTTTCCAGGTTCTCGACACGCAAGATGTCCATAGCCGTCCTCAAATCATTGCCGCGACGAGGTCGCGGGCCGCAGGATGACAAGGATCAGCGATGAGCCGGTCTGGTGGAGCCTCCTCGACGATCCTGCCTTCGTCGAGCACGATCACGCGGTGGGCGATCAGCCGGGCAATCCGGAGATCATGTGTCACAAGTAACATCGCGACGCCCGTTTGGCGCTGAAGCCCCGAAAGCAATGAAAGAAGACGGACCTGCACCGAGGTATCCAAACCAGTCGTCGGCTCGTCCAGACAGAGAACCTTCGGTCCGTGGACCAGCGCTCGCGCAATCTGCAAGCGCTGCTGCATGCCACCGGAAAACAAACTCGGCAGGTCGCCCATCCTTGCGACATCGAGATCGAGTGCAGCGAACCAGTGCTGCGCTGACGCCATCGCTCGGCCAAAATTGCGCTCGCCATTGTCGAACAGAGGCTGAACGATGTTCGCGGCGGCACTTTGTGCCATATCGAGGGTGTCACGAGCATTCTGAGCGACTATCCCGACGTTCCGACGTCGCTGTGAAACCAAAGCCTGCTCGGGAAGCTCATAGATCGAGATCGGGCCATCGGCGGATTGGTGTAGCACCCTCCCCTCGTGCGGACGCAAAAGCCCGCCCGCCATACGCAGCAGCGTCGACTTTCCCGCTCCGGATTTCCCGACGAGACAAAGCACCTCTCCAGGATAGAGGACGAACGACGTGTCCGGCGCAATCCGCCTATCATATGAAACGCGACCAAGCGTCAGGACGGGAGAAGGTAGCCTAAGCACCGGCAACCTCCTTTGATCTTTGTTCGCAACATTCGGTATCGGAGCATACCCATTCGCTTGTCCCATCATCCTTCTGGAGAAGGTGGTCGAGATGACTGGTTGCGCATCCGCAAATGACACACTGCCGTCCGTCATCAGGATAGCCGGGGTCAAAAGGTATATCGTCGAATGCAAGGCTTTCGACATGGGTGTAGGGTGGCAATGCATAGAGCCGACGCTCTCGCGCCGCGCCGAATATCTGAATTGCCGGCGAACGGTGGAGACTAGCGTTATCTCGCTTCGGTATCGGTGACGGAGACATCAAATATCGCCCTTCGACCATAACCGGGTAGTCATACCCTGGCTGGACTGCACCACGACTACCGGTTCTTTCCTCGAACAGCCGAGCGTACACACGGCCGTAATCCGCGTGTGCGTGCATGCGCGAGGCCTCCTTGGCCGAGTTGACGAAGGCGCGCAAAGGGTCTGGTCTCGGCACCTGATAAACGACGATCTGCCCCTCCTGGAGCTTTGCCTCGGGGACACGCTGGCGGACCTGTATCAGTGTTGCCTCAGGCGTGCGGGTCGTGGTGCTTACGAAGGCCGTCCTTGTGAAAAAGGAGCGAATGTTTACCGCATTCACCGTGTCGTCTGAGCCATGGTCGGTAACCTTTAGCAAGTCCTCCTCATTGATCAGGCTTGCCGTGACCACCATGCCCCCTACCCCCCAACCGTAAGCTATCGGCATTTCTGGTGCGATGAATGGCACCTGATAGCCTGGGATGGCCAAGGCCTTCAGGATCGTTCGTCGCACAGATCTCTTGCTGTCCTCATCGAGGTAGCCGAACGTTTCATTCATGCTCAGACCTCGCACGCCGGATCAGTTCAAGGTCCGATTGAAAGTCGGAATAGTGAGGCAATTTGAGGTGCGATACATAACCGGCTGCTTCGACGCCGTCGCTGTGGGACAGCACCAGCTCAGGATCAAGTCCTGCTTTCAGCGCCTGATCCACGGTGGCCATAGCGACAGCTTTTCTCTCGTTTGTCCCGAACGCAACACCGAAGCCCGGCGCGAGATGGGATTGTTCGCCGTCCAGAACCGGCGCCACCATACGGCAGATGACGATGTCGATATCACCTATCGGAATGGTAAGGCCCAGATCCTCAAGCTCGACCATGATCTCAACCTGACCTGCCGACAGCTCCTCCACATAGGGATGGGACGCGCCGGCAGTGCGCAGCCGCGTATATGCAATACCAGTCAGAAACCCCTCTTCTCCACGAACCAAATGGCCGAGTGTCTCAGATGGTCCGTAAGGCGGGCGGATCGGGACCCGCGTGATGTCAACTGGTTCATGATCCCGGTTCCCACTCGGCTCGCAGTCTGGGGGAACAAGCAAATCGTGATAGGAGGATGTATGCGGTCTTAGCACGGCGGGTTCTTGGTCGAAACCGCTTTCAACCTGCAGCTCCTCGTCAACCACCGAGCGACCAGCGCAGGGGCGCGCCCCCATCAAGGAAAAATCGAGAAGCCGGTGGGTGTAGTCGTAGGTCGCTCCAAGGATCTGGCCGCCGGCGAGCTCTTTCGTGGTCGCGGAGATATGCCGATCGAGGTGAATATCCGTGAATTCTATCGGCTCGCAATGGCTCATGCGCCGAAGCGTTGCGCGGTGGGCCCGCAATAGGAAGGTCGCCTCCGACAGATCCCCTTGCGCCTGCTTCAGAGCGAGAGCCGCGAGGTCTCGATCGTAAAGGGCGCCTTCCGTCATCACCCGGTCCACTGCACCCCGCATCTGCTCCCTTATTTGGGCGACGGTCAATTCCGGCACATCGGGATCGCCACGCCGGGCACGCGCCAAGGCTTCGAGGCTCCTGGCAATGGCAACTTCTCCCCCCTTAACCGGTACATACATCGGCGATCTCCAATCTGACGCTTCGGGGGAGACATGCGCACAGTTCACCGGCCGTAAAGATCACATCGATTCCGAGCGGGTAGAGCGCGTTATTCTGCGCCCATGCGGCAGGAAACATTTTCGGCAATCCAATCGGCGCCAGGCTAGCGCCGTTTGGCCCTACTCCCGGGCCGGCAAGCCGCCATGGCTCACCACCGGTGAGTGAAACGACTTCTATGAGCATGGTCGTGGAAAGGTGCGGGTCGACAAGCGTTCCGACGGGAAAGCCATCGAACCCGTTAAAGCGTTCTCCGCTACAGAGTGCGAAAACACAGTTTACCCGACTCGCACTCGGCAACTGTGCCTTGGTCGCATTCGCCTTGATTTCGGCGAAGCCTTCATCAATCCAGACCGGCGTCGTCTCATCCGCGAGCGTTTCGAGGACAACGGAATGAGCGAGCTGTCCTGCGCGCAAAGTCATCATCTTACCAGGATAGGCGAATGCCTGAAGGAGGTTTCGATAGGCCTTTCGGTCTTCGTAAGCGTTCTGGGGTCCACGCTGATCGATCGCAATTTTCACGGCGTTTTACCCCCTCGCGCGGCGGTGAAAAAATGTGCCGCTGTCGCTTGAGCCGTATTTGCCCGGCGCTGCCGGCTCACCGAGATGGCGGACTCGGCCGGCTGCAGCAATTTCGGCCTGAGTTCGCCATACATCTGAGGATCCTGGAGCAGCGCATCGAAAACCGCCACAAGCTCAGCCCTTTCAAGATCGCTGCCCAGGACCACGCCATAACCATGCCGACCGGCCAGTTCTACCACGCAGCGCGTCATAGTCGCTTCGCCGAGATGAAACGCGGTTTCCGTCACCGGTGCTTTGGCACGCAGCTGGATCAGGCCGATCTCCGGCCCCACAAGCCGACGCGCGTCAGCACACTGCGGACAGTCTTCGAAAGATGCCCGCAGCAGATCAATGGGCGCGCGAGCGAGCACGCCCATCCAGTGGCGACGCTCGCTCTGGATGCAATCGGTATCAGGCGCGGCTGACTTTGGCGTCATAGACATCTTCCGGAGCGAGCGGAACGAGGCGATCGCCCATCTCGCGCTTCAGTGCGGCAAGGCGCACTTCATCGTCGGCGGTGCGATTTTCCTTGCGAGCTAGCTCAAGGAATTCGGGCCGCACATGACCTGGGCGGATCGTAACCTCGACTACCGTACCGCGGTATGTAAAACGGAAATAATACCGTCCCTTCGGGCTTTCCTCGATGCCGTCCCAACCCAGCGAACGGTCGACCACGTACCGACCGTCGGTCAGCCCTCTGGTAACAAATTCGAAGGCATCACGTCCACCAGGACCCGGAAACGCCGTATCGATACGGATTTCACGCCGTTCGACGGGACGTCCTTCATCCAGTAGCGGAAACGCCCGCTGCATGACCTTGAGGCCGTGCGCAACGCCACCGGGAAAACCGGGACCATGGTATTTGAGGAGTTCGGCAAAGCTCACGGTGAAGGCTTCGCCATTCTCAAGATAGGTAATCGTGTCCAATGTAGGCTCCTGTTCTTGGTTTAGGATGAAGAGACGGTTGCCCCAAAGATTGGGGAAACGATATCAGGTCGGCCAACAGCCCCGGTATTCCGCATGAAAGGCACCCCGTAGAGGCGGGCGAGCTCGCCATCCGTCATCATGTCGGCCGTGGGGCCATAGAGAACCTCGTCTCCGGCATGCATCATCAAAGCCCGATCGGCGAGGATCAAACCATGCTGTGGATGATGGGTGGTGAAAACGATCGTGTGGCTGCGAGCCTGCCTCAGCCGCATCAGGACACCGAGCAGCAGGTTTTGATTGGCAAGATCAAGGGAAGCTGCGGGTTCATCGAGCACGAGAACTTTGGCCTCTGTCGCCAATGCCCGCGCAAGCAGGACGATCTGCCGCTCGCCGCCGGAAAGGTGACCGAAAGAGCGTTCTGCAAATTGAGAGGCGCCTACTGTGGCCAACGCGGACAAGGCAGCGATCTCGTCAGCCTTTCCCGGCAGCCCGAAGAGCCCCAGGCGCCCGGCTCGCCCCATCATCACGATGTCAAGGCAACGATGCTGATCTCCGCCACCTTGTGACTGCGGTACATAACCGACAACGGCAGGCATCGTTCGGGTGCCTTCACTCAGCTCCAGGGATCCTAGCAAGGTGCGCAGAAGCGTGGTTTTACCGCGGCCATTACAGCCCAGGATCGCCAACACCTCACCATGCGGCAGATCAAAGCTGACATCGCGAAAAATCCAGCGCTGACCCCGCCTCATTCCTGCATTTGAGAGTGCGATCATTGGGTCGCCCCAATCCGCGCCTGCCTTGTGCAGAGGAGGTAGATGAAGACCGGTGCACCAATGACAGCCGTAAGAATACCAAGCGGCAGTTCGGCGCTGATGATTGCTCGTGCGAGTGTGTCGATCAACACCATAAAACTCGCCCCGAGCAACGCGGCCGTGCCATGAAAGCGGCGATGTCCTTCTCCGACAAGGAGGCGCGCCGCGTGCGGAATGACGAGCCCTACCCAGCCGACGACACCGGATACGGCCACGCAACCGCCAATGATCACCGAGATGACCGAGAAGACGAGCCAACGCGAAAAACCGACATTCACACCGAAAGAACGCGCCTCTTCTTCCCCCATCGACAGGACCGCAATGCGAAAGCGCAAACGATAAAGAATGATGATGGCAAGCAGGATCACCGGGCCATGTTCGCCGACCTTCTTCCAACTTGCCGATGAGAAACTGCCCATCAGCCAGAAGACGATCGCAGGAAGCGAAGTTTCCGGATCGGCCACGTATTGCGTCAGCGAGATCATAGCTGAAAACAACGCATCAATGACGATACCTGCCAGCACGATCGAAAGGATCGTGCGCCCTGCTACACGTGAGATGACCGCAACCAGCACAAGCGCGAAAAGAGCCGAGCTGAAGGTAGCGGCAAACAACACGGTAGCGCCACCGCCGACCAGCAGCGTCAGCGCCCCACCGAGCGCCGCCCCCGATGAAACACCTAGCACACGCGGCGACACGAGTGGATTGCGGAACAGAGCCTGAAGTGCTGCACCGCATAGAGCAAGTCCTGCACCAACGATCGCCGCCAGCAAGATGCGTGGCACACGAACGTTGATGAGAATGCGCTCCTCCATAGTTTCTGGCGCAAGCGCGCCAGAAAGCCAACGAGCCGCGATGTTCAGGACATCAGCAAGCGGTATGCTGAACCGGCCAACTGATGCCGAGACAACGATCGCCACTACAAGAAGCAAGAGCAATGCCGACCAATGTATGACCGCGCGTGCGGTCGACTGATCCGGATGATTGGTTCCGGCAGGGGCCAGTGTCATTTGCGAGCGAACTGTTGATAGTTCGAAGCGCTGGCGTTGAGATCGAGCTTCAAGACAGCGTCGATTTCGTCTTCCGTAGGAGAATAGTTGTAGAGCCGTTCAAATCCCTTTTTCACCTCGGCGCGCAGATCGAAATGGAAGAGGTTCGGATGAGCAAGGTTTGCAAGCCACATCCAGGTAAACGGGCTTTCGTGGCTGGCGCTATCCCATACATATCCACCATTCGGTGTCTTGTAGACACGCCCGGTCTTGGCGGCAGTGGTCTGCGACAAAACTTCGTTCTCGAATATCGTTTCGCGTCCGGCGTCAGTTTCCGCAGCTGTCAGCATGATAAGGTCGGGGTTCCACGCCGCAATTTGCTCTGCGTTGACTTCTGCCTGGACACCCAGGCCCTTGCCAACATTGTCGCCGCCAACGAGCGTGATGAAGAAGTTCTGGTAGCTCTTTTCCCCCGTCGCAGTAAATTTGCCTTTGGAGGAGCGCAGGTGAAGGATTTTCGGCTTGCGTTCCGCCGGGTGTGCCGCAAGCGTAGATTTGACGTCTGCAATGACTTCGTCACGCCACGCAAACAGATCCCTCGCCTTTTCCGGTTTGCCAAGAATATTTGCCACGAGGCTGATGTTTTCGCGGGCGAGCTCTTCCGTACCGCCATTGCCGCCTCCGACCATCAGCGCGACCGGAATACCGGCGTTACGCAGTGGCGCCACGAGTTCGTCTCCTCGACCGCCCCATTGGATGACGAGATCGGGCCTGAGCGCCGCGATTGCTTCGACATTCGGCATCCAGCCATTGCCGCCCTCCGCCACGATACCGCTTTCAATGGACGCGGCCTCTGGAAACATCTTCTTGAGTAGGCCGGTTTCGAATGCTTTGCGTGAACCGGGGTTCATGCCGACGAGATGTTCCGACGTCCCATCAACCGCGATCACCGTTGCAGCACCCGGCTGTGGCAAGGTGACGATGCGCGTCGCAGGCTTCGGAAGAGTGACTTCAGCGCCAGTCACATCCTTGAACGTGATGGGTTCCGCAAGCAAAGGCGCCGGCGCCAAAGCTAGGATAATTGCTGCGGAGGAGAGAAGAAACTTCGAAAACACCAGGCACCTCATAATATGAGTATTGCATTCACGTTTTTCGTATATATGGAGAAGCGTCTTATCAAGTCGAACAAATCGGACAATGCGGGAAGAAATTTCGAACAGACTTGCCTCCCTTTCCATCCGTGATCTGATGTTGGTTTTGGCCGTCCATCGGTGCGGAGGTTTTCGCGCGGCGGCCGAGGAGATGGGTATCAGCGCCTCGGGGCTGTCGCATCAGGTTCGCAAAGCCGAAACAGTGTTGGGCACAACTGTATTCGAGCGCGGCGCCCGCAAGGTCACTCCGACTGACGCCGGTGGCGACATCCTTAGGCGTATCGGCATGCTGCTCCAGCAAGTTGCAGCGCTGGGCCATGAGACCAGCCGAAGGGCGGGGGCATTCGGCGGGCGCCTCCGCGTCGGGATGATCTCTACTGTCGGCCCATTCCTCATTCCTCAAACGGTTGGGTTCGTTCACAAACACTATCCGCGTCTTGAACTCGCTTTCATGGAGGGGAAGCACGAAGGCCTCAGCAGGCGACTTAGAGAAGGGGAGCTCGATCTCGTGATCACGGCGTGCCCTGTACTCGATGAGGCGTTCCATCAGGTCGAGCTCCTCAACGAGCCGTTTCACCTCCTCACAAGCGTGGAAAATCCGGTCATCCAACGTGATCAGATCGAACCAGCTGATCTCGCCAAACTCGATCTATTGCCCTTGAGCGAAGACGACTTTCCCATGAGCATGGAGGATTCCACTCTAAGGTTTGCCGACCGCTCGAATGGACCGATCTTGCGCTCTTACGGGCTTAGCATCGAAACCCGAGTACACCTCGTCAGGGAGCAGGGATACTCGTGCTTAATTCCGTCTATCGCGTGTGGGCAATCCATCAGCGGTACGCAATTTGCGTGGGCAGAAATCAAGGGAGAGCCCGTTCGTAGACAAATCTTCGCTCTTTGGCGGCGTAGTTCACCATATCCGGTAGATCTTGAGAATTTCGCCAAGGAGCTTGCCATCCTTCTAAAGGAAGGCCAGCGATCCGTAAGGTCTTGAACCAATTCGAGCCCATGTGAAGCCATCCAGACACGCAATATCGACCGTAAACAACTCTATTATAGGCACGTTTGTTCATCGAGCGAGCAAAGCCTCCTCGCCGGCGCCCATTTGGCGAACGCCTTGACTTAGGGCCGGGCGGGTCTGTGATGATGTCCTTGCCGCCGATCGACTTGTTGACGGTCGGCCCCCCCGGTCAGCTCCCGGGTCACCATTTCCAGCGCGTCGCGTCCTCCGGGTCCGGAAAGGCGGTCACAATCGTCACCTCGCGCCGTTCCAGCGGCGTGTCGGACAGCAGCCGAAACGCCGCCCGCATGGCCTTCAGCGCATGCGTCACACCGCCGGGAGAACCGCCGCCGTGATAGGCGTTGGTGGCGTCGAAGGTGAAGCTGATCGGGTGGCCGTTGTCGAGCACTGTAATGGCATTAGACATCTGCGAGGGCTTTCAGGTTGGGAACGAAACGGTCGAGGAAGCCAGTCGTGGCCGGCATGAAATGCGAACCGTGGTGGAACATCGGGTCGAGCGATGAGATGACCGTGGTGCCCCTGGTCGAGACCGTGTCCTCGTAGAGGATTGCCCGGCCTTCGCCATCGCGGACCAGAACCGCTGCTCCATCCGGCGGAAGGAACCAGCCATGCAGGTGCCAGGTTGCCTGCTTGTCGCCGATACCAGCCATCAACGGATGGCTGGCCGCAGCCTCCGTCACCCGCACCCCGAGATCGGCTGTGGGGTCGAGCCACCACCACCAGTTCGTTGGCGTGCCGGTGAAATCAACATGCGGCAGCCAGAGGTCGGAACAGCTCTCGCCGAGCGCCACCACCGTGCCGCCGGCATCGAGGTGACGGGCGAGCACCGCCTTCTGCGCGATCATGCGCTGCGCCGGTGTGCGGCAAGGGACCCAGAGAATGTCGTCGGGGCGCAGGATGTCGCCGAGCTGTTCCGGCGAGCAGATGACGTCGAATATCCCGGTGTAGCGCGACCCCTCAAGGCAGCGGATATGATAGTAGGTGCCGGAGGATGGCGCGACGATGCGCCGCCGTCCGGTCCGGGTCGACATGCGCATGCCGCCGTAGGCTTCGGGCTCGGCAAGCAATTGGTGGGCCGCCGACGATGACGACGCGGTCGGCCAAGGGTCGAGGCAGGCGCCGCCAAGGGTCCAGTCAATCATGCGCCGCGTCAGCTCGCTCGAGAGGTTCCATTCGAGTCCGACCGAGCCGAGATCATTGCCTGAATGGGAAAAGATCCGCCCGCCGTGGGGACGTGCCCAGACCCAGTCGACCGGCACTTTGGCCGGCCCCAGGCCGTTGATTGCGACGGCCCCATCCGGCAGCGGATTGCAACCCCGGCCGTAAAAGCCCGCCACGCCTCTGTTGGTCTCGAGCTTTGAAAGATCGATGCCCGAAAACAGCGGATGGGCGTTGACTGGGGAAAGGTCGAAATCGGAGCGCTTTGGGGCGTTGATCGGCCGGTACTGGTTCATGCCATCGACCAGCGGCCGCACCATGTGGCCGTTGAAGAACCAGCGACCGCCGGCGTCGAGGAAGGCCGCCAGCGCCTCGCGCATCAGGACCATGGCGTTCTGGTCGAGCTGGTTGCCGGTGATCAGGCCCCTGTGGGCGAGAAGCATCTCCGCAGTTAGGTCCGGCTGCTCCACGATCGTCAGCAAACCTGCGCCCTCCGCCGCCCTTACGGCTTCCGAGGGGGCCTCAAAGGCCGATTTCAGATAGATCGTGCCCATGCGGCCTCTATTTCGGCGAAGGCCGGCAGGATCGCCCGGTGCGTCTCGCCCGTCGGTCCGGTCACGTCCCAATCAGCGCATCGCCACGAGGCGATCCGCTCGACCAGTTTCGCCGGCGTTACTGCGCGATTTTCATGGTCGGTGATCGTAATCGGCTCCGCAATCATGGCGTTGGGTTGAACCGCAACCAACGCGACGGTGATCGCCAGCTTCTTCCCTGTGAAAAACATCGAAAACCCCTCAATATCCAGTTACGCATCAAAAACCCTAAATATGAGTTTTTCGTCAAGATATTGCGCCGCCCGTGAGCCGCCGAGGGCCGGCTGTTACGCAGGGATGCTTCACGTCGCAATAGTCGCGTTGTTGCTGTGTCCGGAGAGGATGCACCAGAAGGACTGCCCGGAAGAAGATGCTTCGCTTATGTGGCTGGGCTCTCGCATTGAAAGGAGTCGAACCTGCGACCCTTAAGCGAACTTTCCCACTGGATTGGATTCGTGATGTTTTCAGATCGTAACGGGCCTCAAAACGCGGTTCACTAAATGGTCTGCCACGGTGTTCACTTGACCGAAGGCGGGCCGCTTGTCATACATAAGGTGGCCTTACACGCAGGCCGGTGTGCCCGCCACGCAAAGCTATGTCAGCGTTTCATCTCTGAATTGTCACACTGTGCCAACAGGCACGGTCTGGCCATTAGCGGGCACATGGTCGGATCAATTCAGGAACTGAATATGACCGAAGCAACAGAAATTAGCCGCCTCAAGCTTATTGCAAAGCGTCACGCCCGAGCCACCAGGGTGGCGCTACGTGAAGCGCTGAACTTGATTGCCGTCCACCTCGGCTTTGCGAATTGGACACAACTGGTTTCCGCCAACAAGAGTGGGTGGGTACCAAGCCCCGAACAGGTGGCGAGCATCGAAGCGATGGTCGCGAACCACGTTTCACCGGCGGATTTCACGACGGTAGGTGCCGACGCCAGTGCGTGTCGCTGGGAGTATCTTAAACAAGCAGAACAAGGCCAGATAAGGGGCCACGCCTATCGCCTGCAAGTGGCCCTAGATGACGTCATCATCGCAGGAGAGGGCTGGAGCATCACGGTTCCGGAGGATCCGAGTGCGCGCGCCACGGTGCGAACGAGTGCCGAAGTAGACGACCAGTCCCCTGTGTTCGATCCGGATTTCCTCGAAGAAGCACTGAGCTTGGCCAATCATCGGATGGCGCAAGTCCGCGGCAAAATCTCGACCGACTGGCCAAGGAGATCGACGAAGCCTGATGGAAAGGGTCGATCTCGCCACCCACTGTGGGACCGCGACTCCGACATCTGGTTTTGCTTACATTGTAACGGGAAAATAACTGGTATACAGATTGCACAAAATCTGTGGCATTGCCCCGCATGCGGCGCCTCCCCAGTCGACATATTCGATAGTGCGTTCTGGTGCGAAGATGAAGGCAAGTCGCTACCGCCGATCGGCGCCAAAGCGAAATCGCACACCGGCAAACCTGAATTCCAGGTAGTCGATGACCGTCCAAAACTTGAGTTGAACGAACGCAACATCGTTCTTCTCATGAGAAGCGCACTCTTAGATGACGCGACGAACGTGAGCGAACGACTGGGGGCGCTCTTGGCCGAAATCACCGTCGATGAAGACAACGACGTCTGGATCTCGCTCGAAGAGGATTTGTGGCCGGATGATAAGGAGCCAACTCAGGCGATCAAGGTTGCAGCACAGCTCGGCATCGAAATTGAGTTGGAGACCATGTGGTCGAAGATTCCTTTTCACTGGCCAGCTTTGGGTGAGCAGACCTCAAGTACCACCAAATACCTGCAAATGTTACTAGAGGCATATGCGCAGTATGCTGCCCCCTCAGACAGCGAGGGGTAGTCGTTTCAGGCCAACCTCCTCGATCGGATATCGATCGAGGAGGTTGGTCACGATGCCGTCTTAGACAATGGGTGCATTTTGCCCTTCGAAACGAGGGTGGCTCGCACCCGATTGGAGAACATTCCACCCGAGAATTCGGAAGCACCACCCGCCGGCGGAGAGACTGCCGGCTTCGGGACTGTTGTAGCTTCTACTCGCTGTTCTGTGTGGTTGAGTTGAGCTACACAGAATCAGCGATAGCGGAGGGCATCCGCAGCCCAAGGGGTATTAGGTGAGCGACGCAAGGTCTCAGATTTCCGCAGAGTCATTTATCT
>NZ_STGU01000033.1 GCF_004912135.1 Rhizobium rosettiformans W3 | reverse complement strand
CACGGAGACGCCCACACGAGGTGGGCGGTAGCCGATCTTGCCAGAATAGCTCGATTATCGAGATTCGGTTTCGCTGCACGTTCCAACGATATTATCAGGTGCGCGTCATTTGAACATTTGGCTCGCTGGGCGTTTTGCAATCACTAAACAGTCCTTGCTGAGCGGTGGACACTCGCTTGACCGGATAGCGGATAAGATTGGTTACGAATCTGCTAGCGCCTTCACCGCAGCGTTTAGCAAAAGGCTTCGTTGCTCCCCCGACAGCAATCCGCCTTGTCCGCAAGAGGCTGAAGTTGGCCCGCAGCAACCCTGCTAAACAGCAATGTGTGGTGAAAAACTGGACCAAGCGGATAAGATAGCGGCTAGCGACGTCTGCTCGCCCGAGACCTGGCGACAGTCGAAGAGCCGGCAGAGGATTTTCAGGGGAAGATCGAGAAGCTGAAGGCGCAGTTTAACCCGGCAAACATCGAGATTGGGATCCGCAAGCTGATCTTCCTCGCTCGCGACAACGCCGACGAAGCGGTCAAACAGCGGCTGACGCCGATCGTACGGGACCTCATCCAGACCGTTGTCATCGGCAAGACGCCATGCACCAGCCGGCAAGCCTGCAGGTGCATGACGACATCGCCCACATCATGGCATCCATGGACGTGCTCGATGTCCTGCAGCAGCAGTTCATCGCAGCCGCTCAGAACGACCTGATGTCGCGTATGGCATCTGGCGAGACCGACACGGAAGCCAAAAAGAAAAAGCTCCTCGCGGGTTACGCTGAGGAGCTTTCAAGGAAACGACTTGAGTGGCAGCAGATTCAAGTCACGTTGGTTGCGGGGGCCTGATTGCGCGGAGACTTGTACAAAACCCGGGTCTAGAGCACTGAACCCCACCGTTTGTCGGGTAAAGCAGAATTACTGAACTATCCGCTTCAACGGCATTGCTCTGACACGGGAGCAGCATCGTTCCAGGCAGCGCAAGATCACTAAGACTCAGCTTCCCGAAGCGGCGTTGACCGCCGATATCACCGCGCTCGATTTCCAGTATCGGGCAATTTTACGGCCCGTGCAACTATAACGGTCGCGTTGTCCTGACGGGGGTGGTCCTTTGCTGCCACAGCCTCCAGCAGATATTGGCTGAGTGCACCGATCTCAACACCGCTTTGCGCCTTCAGGATTTCGTCGATCTCTTGATTATCCAGGCTGTCCAGGCCGTCGCTCGCAATGATCAGGATATCTCCTACGGCCACGCTCCTACCCGTTGGACTGTAGTCCAATCTGTGGATCGGATCACCTGTCACGGCTGAGAGAAGGAGATGACGTGATGGACTTTTGCGCGCTTCCTCGGCGCTTATCTCGCCATTCTTGACCGCAATGGCCAATCGTCCCGCCATTGAATGATCCGCGTTGATGCGGGAAAGTTCAGACTGCGTCTTCAGAAGCACTATGGAATCGCCGACGCTCAGCCATCTAAAGCCTCTATGACCGAGTTCCACGGCTATAAGCGTACATCCCATTCCTTGATCGTGCGGGTTGTCGGAGACGTGTCGAGCAATGGCTTCATTTGCTGCGTTGAGTGCCGGCAGAAATTCGTCTGAGGCTGGTCCAGATGTTCCAGTGGCCGTCTGTATGAATTTGGTCACAGCGAGTTTAGCGGCCGTCGCCCCGGCAGCATGCCCTCCCATGCCATCTGCCAGCACGCACAGGAATTGACCATCGTTACCATGGACTTCGCAGTAATCCTCTTGCTCTTCACGGCGACCTAAAATCTGGCTTGCTGCAAACTCCCACTCTACCGTCATTTGTCTTCTAAACTGGACCAGTTGAAGTTTTCCGAGCACAGCGGAACGAACATGAGCCGTGTCGAGCCAATGTCGATCATATCCCCGTGGGCTAGTTCCATTGGTGCCAGGACCGGTTTGCCATTCAGACGAACTAGGTTCGTCTTGCCACCATGCTGAATGTAGAAGTCTTGCTGCATGTCGTCGAACACGACAAAAGCATGCGCCTCGCGCGAAATGCTCTCATCGCCAAAATCGAGAGGGATACGCTGGTTAGTCGCGCGGCCGAGACTGTTCATGCCGAAGTAGATTTCCAGCGAATGACCTCTGCCCGGGCCGGAAACGACAACCAGCCAACCGGCAACCAACTCGTGCTCTTGTTCCGGACCGCTCGGCGTCCGGGGGCGCGGCGATGACGATGCCAGACGGGTTACGGCGTCATTGGATTCTTGAGGGCGTGGTCGGTCCGCTGCGTGACTTGAACCGCTTATGACCCGCGTAGCCTCTTCAGCTTCATTTGGTTTGGATACAGGTTTCAGGAGGCGTGTGCGCTCGTCATCGCTCATGGCAGGCCTTCTTTCGAATATCTGGTTCGACAGTCATTTCAATTTTCGATTGCAACAAACCGAAAGCTTGTTTCTCCCAGGCTGATCACGTCGCCGGAGAGCAACTCGGCCTTCGCAACTCTTTGACCATTCACAACAACGCCATTCACCGTATCCAGATCGGTGATGACGGGAGGCTGACCGGGGAGTATGTGAAACACCGCGTGGTGGCGGTGTACGCTGTCATCTTCAAGTTGAAAATCATTCTCGGAATGCCGTCCAATGGTGATGTTTCGCTCTCGGATCTCGAATCGCAAATCACTGCCGTCCATCGATTCAAAAAAGCCGAAAGGTTCGCCGGACGCGAGCAACGGGCTGGGATTTTCATCCGCTCGCATCGGCTGGGTGTAGAGAGTTTCATGGTTGTCGGCTCCATCTCCGACCACAGCAATATCCGGCTTGGCAGCCTGTTTGGCATTGCGGAGCACCAGGAGAGCCGAGATTCCGACGATAACAAGCGGAATGCCCAGCAACAGGATCCACGCAAAAGTCTCATTGTCCGCAGCCCAATCACGACTTCCGGGCAAGATCGGGTCAAAGGCAGCATATATTTCGGCGATGAGAGGACGCGGTTCGGGTGGAGGCGGAACTGGCGCAGCCTTTATCGGCGCCGGCTCTGGGGCTGGCTGTGGCGCAACGAAGGCATTCGCTTTTTCTCCCTCGATGGTCGTTCCATCCACAAGGACCAAACGGGGCGCAATCGTCATTTCGCCGGATAGAGTACCGAGAGGTGCCGTGATTTGGCCGCCGTTCGTCAGATGTCGAGTGAAATTGGCGATGAATTCAACCGGAAGGTCCTGGTTTCCGACGCTGGAAACAAACGGGCCGTCTGTTTCGGATGCAAGTCGTTCAACCTCTTGAAGATATACGGTCTCGGAGCGTTTCTCAGCGATGCCTACTCCATAGATGACAACGCCCACCTCTTTCGCATGCTTGACGACATCTTCGCGGCTGTAGGCTGTGTCTTCCGCCTTGCCGTCGGAAATCAACACAAGTGCACGCCGTTCGGCTGGGACCTTTTTGAGAATATCAATTGCCTTTATCGCGGTGAAATAAAAGGCCGTCGCCGCGCCGTCAGCCTTCACGCTTGCAAAACGGCTGTCAAAATCCGCATAGGGATCTCCTGGCGATATGATGACGCGGAGATCTTCGGCAAATGTTCCCACTGCCATAATGTTCCGTGCATTGGCCTGTGCATAGAGGCTTTTGACGAGGGCGATACTGCGCTTCACTGTGGCGGAACGGGCAGGATTGGACCTGTCGATCAGGAAGAACCAAGCTGCCTTCCCGTCACCATCTTCAAAGGAGTTGAAGGTTGAGCCAGCCAGCGGCTTGTCACCGGCCAGGATTGTCGCTTTTTTCACCTGTACCGGGTTGAGGAGGCGAACGTCGCAACTCGCTCTGGGATCCGTTTTTTCTCCCGTGACCATACACGTCGAAACAACGCCTTGATCAGCGCCATAGGCGACGCCCGACAAGATGAACGCGGCAGCAAATACAGACAAGCTTAGACGCATACAAGGGCCCCCATACCCGAATTATTCCGCTTCTTACCCCGCGAAAACACTAGAGGTATCAACCCGTGGTGTAAAGGAAGAGGAAAGGGCAATATTCAGCTTCCGCTTTCGTCACGATCCGGAAACATGCGGTGAATTCGAAAACTCGGCCGATTGGTGTCAAGATCTGTCGTTCTTCCGGCAACAATAATGGACCCGTCGTCCATCAGTGAGAGGGTCCGAGACATAGTTTCCGAACTGTCGGTGCCGGTACTCTCCCACACGGTGGTTCTGAGGTCTGGAGAGAGCTTGACGATCCAAGCGGAGGAATACTCAGTTCCCGCAGAATCGCTTGATCCGGCAGCATAAACATAGCCACCTGAGTCGGTGGCAATGCTTGCGAGGCGGTCTTGGCCTTGTTTGGCCAGCACTTTCGGCGGCATCTTGTTGTCTGGAGTCAGGCGCAGGATGATGCCATCTGCCGTGCTTGTGCCAAAGCTTGTGGTTTCGCCCGCGAGCAAAATGTCGCCATTCGCCCCCACCGTCATTCCATTGATGCGATCGACACCGCTCCCGCCCGGCTGGCGGTCGAGAAGTACAGCTCCGTCTGACGAAAGTCGTATGATCCAGAAATCGGGATCAGAACCGGCCAGATCCCCGGTCTGGCCCGCGGCCACCAAACCTCCCCCTACGGTCTCGACCACACTCGTGAACATCCCACCGTCGGGGTGGTCAAAATTGCGATCGTCGATGAGTTCTCCCTGTGGGGATATCTCAAGCATCCATCCTTGGGCCAGGCTGTTGATGTTCTTGGTCGTCGTGCCGACGCTGACAAAGTTTCCGGATGCACGTTGTACGACAGACAATAGACGGTCTGAACCAGGCCCACCGAAACGGCGGGCCCATGCGACCTCACCCTTTGGCGTGAAACGCGCGACGATCGCATCAGATCTTGTATCCCCTGATGTGGTTGCTTCGCCTACCGCGATCACGCTTCCGTCCGCCAGTTGTGTGACAGCGTGGAAGACATCCTCACCGGCCTCACCAAATGCCGCTGTCCAGACAATTTTGCCGCTTCTGGACAGGCGATACACGACCGCCTGCTGCTTGAGCGGCGTATCGAAAACTTCGTAGCCTGCCACGGTGATGAGATTGTCCCGCGTTGCAGATGCCAGCGCTTCACCCTTGCGACCGTCTCCGAGGGTCACATCCCAAGCGGAAGACAATGCGGCCACGTTTTGGCGCGCCTGATCAACCTTCGGACTGTCAGGGTAGTCCCTGATAAACGAGGCATAGGTGCTTTCATTGTCTAGCTCCGAGGCGGTAGCCCACGCCTGCGCTTCCTCCGCTTGCAAGTGCCCCTGATAGAGCCAGTATCCCGCCCCCGCAGCAATCATCAAAACCGCGGCCGAAACGTATGCGACCAAGTGTGAGCCCTGGGGCTTTGCTGGCTTTGACTTTGAAAGGCCACCTCGATCCGGTTTTGTTTGCGTCGAGGTCACAACATGCGAGATGGCCGGCGCGGCGGAGATAGCATCCCCCACCAGATCCTTGCGCCACGCCTGAATACTTTGCGGGCGAGACTTTGTCTGGGGGGCGAGGCCCTTCTGGATGGCGGCAAGATATTCACTGCTGTAGCCTTCGACACCCATCGCCTCAAGCGACGTCATTGGATCGGGCTCACCGTTGTTTATCGCGTCCAGCCGCGCCATCGCATCAGGTGGCTTCTTGCCGGCAATGCAGCGATACAACGTGGCAGAGAGCGCGTAGATATCGGTCCAAGGGCCTTGGCGCCCCTCCGAGTAGTATTGTTCCGGCGCCGAATAGCCGTCCTTGACCACAAGATTGAGAGTCTTGCTGTGTTGTCCAAGTGTCAGGCGCGCGGCACCGAAATCCAAAAGGAGAGCTTCGCCTGAAGGCCGGATGTAGATGTTGTCCGGCGCTATATCACGATGGGCAATGTTCTCTCGATGTACCGATGAAAGAGCGTCGAGAATGGGCTGGAGGATAGAGTCGAGTTGTGCCTGGCTCGGCGGACCGGGAAGCGTCTTCAGCCAGTTATCAAGAGACTGGCCTCTGACAAACTCAAGCACCATGTAAGCGGTGTTATTCTCTTCCTTGAGGATCTGCAGGACCTGGACGATGCCGGGATGTCGGAACTTGGCGAGAGTGGTCGCTTCGTCCATGAACTTGCCCAGTGCCCACTTATAATCGACTTCGTTTTGAGGGGTAGCCGAGGTCACGGCCGTCCCCTCGCGCATAACGAAATCGCGGGGATAGCACTCCTTGATGGCGACCTGGCGCTGCAACTCGACATCATATGCCAGATAGGTGATGCCGAAGCCCCCTTGGCCTAACACCTTCTCGATCCGGTACTGCCGCAGCATGGTGTTTGCTGGCAGTGCATTTTTGTATTCCATCGATCCCAACCCAGACGACCCGCAACAAATGATAGAAGCACGCCGGCAAAGAAATCAAGGATGGCAGATGAAACCTTGTTGTGTCGGTACCGCGTTTTAAAGCATAAATTGGATGCTGCGCGGGGGCGTTGTGGCTGAAAACCGTCTTAATGACGTCAGGGGGGCATCTTGGCGCAAAATATCTGGCAGAGATCTGCGGCAATCAGACCAGCATGTTTTCTGCTGGGGGCCTTCCTGAGTTTCTTGCTGGGTATCATACTCTTTGTTGCCGCCCAGCGGGACAAGGACGTCGAAAGCGGTGTGTTTCGCATTCTGAACATGGGCGGACCCGGGTCTGGACCGCAGAGCTTTGGCACCGGCTTCAAAATTGCGGCACCTGGCGCCATTGTGACGAACTACCACGTGATCGCTGGCGCGGCATCGCTCCGGATCCTTCATGGGGTAGGCGGTGCAATAAAAGCTATGCCAGCAAAGGTCGTCTGGTTCGATAGAGACCGTGACTTGGCAGTTCTGTCTTCTCAGGATGCATTACCGGGTGCGGTACTGACCTTGGCTGACATCAGCGAAGGCGATCTTTTAAAGAGAGATGATGTCGAAGCGGTTGGATTTCCGGGTGCCGCTGACGATCTCGCAAGGATTTCCTCGGTTTCGGATGTCGCTGAGGCAAGTTACCTCGATGCAACTGTTTCGACAGGAACGGTTCAGCGCCAAGTGGCGAGTGCTGTCCGCCTTACGATTCAGCATAGTGCGAACGTTAACCCCGGAAACAGTGGCGGCCCTCTGCTTGACGCGTGCCAGCGGGTTATCGGTGTGAATACGTTGAGCATGACCGCGACGATGCGGACCGGTGATGTGGTCCGCGCCCTCGAGACAGGTATCGTAAGTTTTCAAACACCTGGCGCTTTGGAGAGTGCGGTGCACATTCGGGAGATCATCAACGGCATCCGCAATACAGAGATTACCCCGATACTTTCGTCCGGACGCTGCTACTTTGGAATTGATCGTTGGGAAATGACTGGGATTGGCATTTCGTCTGCGCTCTCTCTCGCCGGATTGGCATTGGCCGGGTTTTCGGCGATAGCAGCGCGGGAAGGGCCGCGGCTTCGTCAATCCGCTCTGCCTTCCGATCTGGCTGCCGCCGATGAACCGAGTTCGCAAACTGAAATTGCTTCCGAGGAATGGGCCGAATTCGTTGAATTCGTTCCCGAGGGCACGTCCGCACCCTATGTGGTGTCGACGGTTGGCGCGGCGTTCGAAGAACGAGGTTTTACCATCGGCCGCCGAGGAGGTGACGCCGATATCCTGTTGGATGACCCGGCTGTCTCGCGCAGGCACGCAATTTTGCGAAGACACCCCAATGGCGGACTCGTGATCAGCGATCTGGGATCGACCAATGGTACGCTTGTTGATGGTGCCGTGGCGGCAGGCGAACAATCACGTCCAATCCGAAACGGTTCCCAAATCGCGCTCGGGGCCAGCCGATTCACAGTCTATACTAACAGCAGGTCTCAAAAATCGCCTCCCAATTTCTGGCTGCTGTCCGGGTTCGATGCACAGGGCCACCTGTTCCAGCATGAGTTTTCCGTTTCGGGACCGATGCCTATCTCCGAGATGTCTTTTGTTCTGGTGCGTATCGGGCGCTCTGACGAGAACGATGTCGCCATTAATGATACCTCCGTTTCTCGGCGCCACGCTCAGCTTGTCATGCGAAATGGACAAGTCTTTCTTGAAGATCTGCAGTCAGCGAACGGCACTTTTGTTAACGGTCGCAAAGTTGCTTCAGGATTCGTGCGGGTTGTGCCGGGTCAGAAATTGCAATTCGGCGGAATATCTGCATCACTATCTCTAGCGTCCTAAGGGGGCGGGTAATTTTGGGGGGCAATATGGCAAACAAACTCGGGCTCGGTTCCGTTTCTGTAGCACTGTCTTTGGCGATGCTCGTGGCATCTCCAGGAGTTCAGCTCGGAACAGGGGCACATTCATTAGCCGGGACCGCCCAGGCTCAGGGCCTCGATGGATTTTTCAAGCAAGTCGAAAAGAACCTTGGGCTCAACAACAACAAGAACAAAAAACGAAAGAAGAGCAACACGCCGAATATCGGCCTGGACACGGTACTCCAGGGCGTTGGCATGGGGCTGGTTGCCGGAGGCATTGTCAAGGGTGAAGCGGGACCTATGATTGTAGGTTCGATTCTGGTTGCAGCCCCCGTAGTTTTCCAGAAAGATATGGAGAGGAAATACGGTCGCGATCAGGGTTGGGCCGGTTGTGTGAGTTGTAACCAGAAGCGGCTCTTAGTGCGTCCTGGTGCCTCTGTGACGAGCGCCGAGCAGGCAGCGATCACCGCGCGTATCAAGGACGATGTCCGTGACATTCAAGGTGGGTTGGCGCAGCTTGGCTATTATGACAAGAAGATTGATGGCGACTATGGTCCCGGAACTCGAAAGGCGGTCTCGCTCTTTCAACAATCTCTTTTTGACCAACCGACAGGGAAACTAACTGCGGCACAGCGTCGGGAGCTTTTCGTCCTCGCGCGTGAAAAGGGGTATGAGCCAACGTCAGGCGTCGCCAAGGCTGCGCTGATGCCGGTGGTGGCCTCGGCGCCGAATCCGGCTCTGCCGGTTTCCTCTGGCTCACTGCAGAATCTGGCTTTGGCTCCGGCGGTCGCCACCATCAAGGAATTCAAACTCGCTGAATCTCAATTCAATCAGTTTGCCAAAGACGCCCTTCAATTTGGCAGTCTCACTGCGGTTAAGGGAGCGCGCCTGCTGCCAGACGGAAAAGTGGAAGTTGTCATGGACACCGGGGCTGTCCTTTCCAACCCCGTCGGATCGATTGAACTCAAGAAGCATGACCTGTCGGAGAGCTGGATACAGATCCTGATGGCCAATGCTGGTTCCGAAGAGCAAGCAGTGCTGAACACAGTGGATAGTTTCGGATCTGCCGCTGAAGCGGCAACATGGCTCGACGGGGCATTGAGGAAGCTGGACCTGCTGAAAAAGCTTGTGGGACAGGATGAAACTGCTCCGGCCGCAACAATGGTCGTCGAAGCAGAAAAGCCTCCACAGATGCCGAATGTAGAAATGGCTAAAGTTGATCCGGGAGCGCCAAATACCGCGGTGGATGTCAAAACGCCATCGATCCCCACAGCGGCAGATCAGCAAGCTCAGCCTGCCGGCGATACTACGAAAGTGGCGGTTGCAACGTCAGAGGTCAATGCTCAAGCCAAGTCGATCCCAGCCCAGTGTGGCAGTGACGTATATGTCTCTTTCAATTTTCCAGAAGGGGACAAGTCGATCAACCACTACAACATCATCCCTCCGGAAGGGACCTTGATGATGGACAATGGCGACGCCACCGCATACTTCACCGGCAATTGCGTACAGGGTCAGTACGGCTACAAATATGTTGTCGTTACGCATGATGAAAAGCAGAAGAAGTGGGAATCGTCGGTTCATGAAGGCACGTTCGAACTGGCGAGCCTTGCGGGACAGTGTGAAGTGAACCTGGACGATCCAAATGGTTCAGCCACCCTTCAATGCTACTGAACCGATCCGATGATAAGGGATCGAACGGGCGAACAGGCGCAGTGAAGTCATGACGCAACGCAAAAGAAGGGCGGCGGTTTCGAGGTCGGGCGCCGGCGCGAAATTCCATATTCCGGAAGGTCGTTTCCGCACCCTCATGGAAAACGTAGCAGGAGACATCGGCCGATATTGGCGTCATCTCGTCGAGACACCAATCCAGGCTATCGTGGGTTTTGTTGCGTTCTTGGCCAGTATTACATCCATCATCGAGATGTTGACCAAGGATTCCGCTCCCAGGTCTTCGGGAGGCGGAAGCATGCTTGACGGGATCGAAGCCCTGCTTTCGGCTTCTGTTCCCATGAAGGTACTGACAAGTCTAGTCTTTTCGTGTTCGATTGGATGGACTTGCGCTGTCGTCTCGTCATGGCTGACCAGTCGCAAAAATGATGGATCCACCGTTGTTGCGGTGGCGCTGGCGATCTTTTCTGGTGCGTTCGTGAGTGCCTGGTCTACGAGTTTCCTGCTCAAGACGGATATTAACCGCGTCGGGCTTCAGATCGACATGACACTAATCCTGGTCACGTTCTGCATTTGCGCTGCAACTCTCGTCGCCAAGACCAAGTATCGACTCACCCATGAAAGTGCGCTGGACGTCATCGAACAGCGAGCCACAACTCTTGTTCTATTCACGCTGGCCGCCGTCGGAGTTACTCTGGTTTCTCTCGCGGACGTGATCGCATCGAAGGCTGGTCAATGAGCTATCAGGAAAAATCCCTGGCGAAGCTCTCGCTTGCTGCAATGTTCCTGGACTTGCTGATCTGTGTGTCCGTATGGCAGTCTCTGCGGGCAACTGCAGGAGATATCGTACTCCAATCCGTTGCGCTGACCGGAATCGTCTTGTTCTTGGCTGTCTGCGCGCTTTACGTATTCCTGTTCGAGGTGCTGTTCAACGGTCGGTCGATTGGACGCGTGTGCCTTGGATTGTCCGTCGCACCCTGTGGAGGTGGAGAGAGACTATCGTTCGGCCAGCGAATTAGACGCTTTTTGGCGATTGTATCTGGGTTCGGATTGCGTTCGCTGAACCCAAACAGGCTTCCGTCTCACAATTGCTCCGAATGGATCATTTTCCGTTCTGATCTTGCCGGGGTCGCTCCGACGCGGTCGAAGTCCACACAAAGCAAAGTCTCCGTGCGCGCGCCCGAGAAGTCTGCATCTGTCACGACATCGACAGGCGGGCGGCTGGTTGTTCGTGTTGTGGCAGGGCCGCACATGGGAACGGCACTGCGCCTTACCGATGCTTCTACATTTGCTGTGGACGGAGTATTCAGAATTGGCCGCCTCGCTGGGTGGGGTGATCTGGCTTTGTCCCTAGACAACAAGGTTTCACAGAGGCATTGCCGCTTGAAGTACAAGTCGGGCCAGGTATATGTTGCCGATGGCGCGAACTCGACCAGCCCCTCCAGTAATGGCACTTACGTGGCCGGACAACGCATTGGGGCTCGGGAATTTGTGCCGTTGTCACTCGGAAAAGAGCTCCACCTAGGCGACAGCAGACTGGTCGTAAATGCCGAATGAGCAAAACCTCTATGCGATTGGTCGTGTGATCCCTGAGGCCAATCAACAGAGCATTTGCAGGGTTGCATGCATCGGGCCTTTCGTCAGACCATGAAGATGACCTGCTCCCCTGGAATGTCCTCGGTTTGAGGTTAGTCTGTTCTCCGGAGAAGGAGACAGAGAATGGAAGCGTTCCCGTTTCAGCGACGCGCAGATCATCGGTATTTTGAAGGAGCATCAGGCCGGGGTCTCGGCTGTTGAGCTGTGCCGCGAATACGGCGTCAACGATGCGACCTTCTATAAGTGGCGTCCGAAGTATGGCGGCATAGAAATAGCTGAGGCCAAACGGCTGAAGGCTCTGGAAGATGAGAATGGCAGACTGAAGCGCCTCCTGGCCGACGCGATGCTCGATGTGTCGACGTTGAAGGAGATGCTCGCAAAAAATTTCTGAAGCCAGGCTCAAGGAGGGACGCCGTGACCTTGGCAATGGAAGAAAAAGGCTACTCGCAACGCCGAGCTTGCAGCCTGGTCGACATCGATCCGCGTGTGTTCCGCTATCGGTCGACGCGGGGAGATGATGTCGCGATCCGCGCGAAGCTCAAAGAACTCGCCAACCAGAGGCGTCGCTTCGGCTATCATCGCTTGCATATCCTGTTGAAGCGGGAAGGCGTCGAGATCAACTGGAAGAGGCTCTATCAGCTATACAGGGAGGAGCGGCTGACCGTGCGCAAGCGTGGCGGCCGCAAGCGAGCCTTGGGAACCCGAGCGCCGATGACGATCCCACAAGGGCCGAACCAGCGCTGGAGCCTGGACTTCGTCTCGGATGCTCTGGTCGACGGCAGACGCTTCCGGATTCTCTGTGTTCTCGACGACTTCAGCCGAGAGTGTCTTGCGACCGTGGTCGACAATTCGCTGTGCGGCGAGCGGGTCGGTCGCGAGTTGAACAAGATCGCGTTTAGGACGGGCTATCCCGCATGGTCGTCTCGGACGAGGGAACCGAGCTGACGTCGAATGCCATCCGATCACGCGATCGAGTGGCATTACATCGCGCTGCGCAAGCCGATGCAAAATGGCTTCGTGGAAAGCTTCAATGGACGTCTGCGTGATGAACGCCTCAACGAGCACCTCTTCACGAGCTACCGCCATGCGGGGCAGATTATCGAAGACTGGAGAAACGACTAGACCACGAACCGTCCCCACACGAGCCTCATCGGCTTGACCCCTTGGGAGTTTGTAATCCGGTCCCGACAGGACCAGAACATGAACAGAGCTAACTCATAAATGCGGACAATAAGGGGAGCAGGTCACGAACTATCTCAATGTGAGATGTTAACTTGAGGAGTTGATGGAGCGTTCTAAACGCAAAAACCGCCTCGGTCATACCGGGGCGGTCAATAACTTATACTGGAAC
>NZ_STGU01000032.1 GCF_004912135.1 Rhizobium rosettiformans W3 | reverse complement strand
GTGCCAACGGCATAGCAGGGTAGCTATATATGGAAGGGATAACCGCTGAAGGCATCTAAGCGGGAAACCCACCTGAAAACGAGTATTCCCTATCAGGGCCGTGGAAGACGACCACGTTGATAGGACGGGTGTGGAAGCTCAGTAATGAGTGAAGCTTACCGTTACTAATAGCCCGATTGGCTTGATCGTTCTCATTGCTTGTGCTCATCTCGCGGCGAATGCAACGCATTCGTCCGCTGTGAGCAGCCAGTAGGAATTAGGCAGTAGGCAATAGCCTCATGCCAATTCCACGACGTGTTAAAAAAACTATTGGCTACTGCCTATTGGCTAAGTCCTAGTTACCAGCTTCTCAACAACATTGCCCTTAGCCGACCTGGTGGTCATGGCGGGGTGGCTGCACCCGTTCCCATTCCGAACACGGCCGTGAAACGCCCCAGCGCCAATGGTACTTCGTCTCAAGACGCGGGAGAGTAGGTCGCTGCCAGGTCTGCTAAAGGCAATGTTGTCGGGTTTTGCGAACGCAAAGCCACAATCTTCTCGTCACTCAGTCGGCCCTGCCGAAATCTTAGGGCCGCTAATCAAGCGGCCCTTTTGCTGTTTGGAATGCAGATAACTCCTACGGTATTTTGCCTGCGGCAAAAACCGGATTGAGACGCAAACTCAAGAGTTTGCTCTGTCGGTATTTGCTAAAGCAAATACCTGGTAACGCGGGGTGGAGCAGCCCGGTAGCTCGTCAGGCTCATAACCTGAAGGCCGCAGGTTCAAATCCTGCCCCCGCAACCAACCATCACTCCGATGCCATCAAAGCCCCATCCGTGGGGCTTTTGGCGTTTCTGCACGCCAGAAACCGAAGGCTGGCTGAGCTTTGACCTGTTGACCTGAGCCATGAAAATTGGAGTGAGAACGGGGCACAGGTCATGATCTCAATTCTTCCGGCGAATAATCCGTGCATCCAGTGGCGGTTTTTGTGGTCAGCTATTCAGTCAAAACTTTGCCTGGGTTCAGCGTATTCGTCGGATCAAGGCTCCATTTCAACTGCCTCATCAACATCCACTTGCCATGATTAATTTGTGCAATCAAAGTTTGCGCCCTCTTGCTGCCGATGCCATGTTCGGCGGAAAAGGTGCCGCCTAGGGCATTCAGTCCGGTATAGAATATCTCTTCAATCGCCCTGATTTTCTCGCCGTCCATTGCATCATGAGCAGTATTTAAGACAACATGCAGATTGCCGTCCCCAAGATGCCCGAAGACGTAAGGGCTCAGTTCCGGGTCGAGCGTCTTCAGCTTCGCCATGCACCGGTCGAGATAGGCTTCCACTTCGGAAAGCGGTACCGACACGTCATATGACGGTGCGCCAGGATATTTGCGGTAGATCAGGTCCGTGTCTTCTCGCAGAGCCCAGATGGCCTTCTCCTGCGCCTTTGATGAGGCGATGACGGCGGAGATATCGGGGTAGTCCGTGGCGACGTCCTCGTAGATGTTTTCAATCTCGCTCTGAACATCTGCGTCGTCGTTTCCGCCAATGCAGAGCAAAAGATTGATGGGGTGGTCTGCCCGATAGTCGGCGGCTGACCAGTTGTGATGGGTCGATGTCAGGTAAAAATAATGCGGCCAGATCGCTTCTGCCGCGCGAAGCTGACCATGCCGCGCCTTCAGGCCGCGCTGCATGGCGCTCAGGGCTGCTTGGGTCGAGGGCAGGCCGAACAGCGTGGTGGCGGTGAAAGAGGGCCGAGGTTCGAGCTTGATGGCAATCCTGGTGATGATGCCGAGTGTCCCTTCGCTGCCGATGAACAGGTGTGAGAGGTCATAGCCCGCAGTGTTTTTCACCACGCGCGTCAGATCGGAATAGATCGACCCATCCGCGAGAACCGCTTCTAGTCCGAGGATACGATGGCGCATCACGCCGTATCGGAATGCGGCAATTCCGCCGGCATTGGTGGATGCCATGCCGCCGATCGTTGCCGAGCCCCGGGAGGGCAGATCGATACCGGGTTCGAGCCCATACTCGCCCGCTGCCTCCTGAAGCGCCTGAAGCGTGACCCCGGCCTCGACAATGGCGACATTTTCGACGGGCGATAGAAACGTGATACGGTTGAGACGGGCGGTGGAAATGATGATTTCGCCGGGTCGCGAAATGCCGCCGCCGACAAGACCGGTTCGCCCGCCATGCGTCACGATGGCGACACTGCTTGCATGGCAACACCGGACGACGGCGGCCAGCTCCTCCGTGCTGCCCGGCAGGACGACGATGCCGGCGCCGAGGTTTTCAGGCAAAATGCCGTAGTCGATTGCCGATACGGCATCGTTTTCTTTCACATAATCGCGTCCGACAATCGTCGCGATCTCGGCCTTGAAGCCGGAGGTCAGGCAGGACATGTGTTTTCCTTGGGTGAGAAGCGGTGCGCTCGTTCGAGACGGGCGGGTCAACGTGGCTCGTGGCGCATCAGGTGGCCTTCAAGCAGCCGGATCATCATCACCAGTACCAGATTGATTATGAGGTAGATGATACCTGCCAGCGTGAAGACCTCGAAGATTGCGAAAGTCTGGCTCATCAGGCGTTTGGCATAGCCGGTGATCTCCAGAACCGTGATCGTGGACGCAAGGCTCGTGCCCTTGACGACGAGGATCAACTCATTGCCATAGGCAGGCAGCGCCTGGCGGATGGCCAACGGAAACTCGATCCGGCGAAAACAGGTGAAGCGTGACATGCCGGATGCTTTCGCCGCTTCCTTGAGTCCAGATGGGATCGACAGCAGGCCGCCGCGCAGGATTTCTGACGTATAGGCGGCGGTGTTCAACGCAATCGCCATGACGGCACAGCGTGTTCCGTCGCTGACGAGCCACCATGTCACGGCGTTCCCCTTGATGAACGGGATTTGCGCCAGCCCGTAATAGAACAGGAAGAGTTGCACGAGGAGCGGCGTACCTCTGAAGACCATGCTGTAATATTTGGCGATGTTTGCAAGAAAACGCTGCTCGGACATCCGCACCACGGCGAGCGCGAGCCCAAGATGAAAGCCGATTGCGACCGACAAAATGGTCAGGATCAGAGTTTTGGACAGCCCTTGCAAAAGAACGGGGATCGACGTCGACAGAAAATCCATATCCATGGCATCAGCTCCTTGATCTTAGCCTGACAAGACGCTCGACGCGATCGAAGCCGGCCTGGCTTATGATCGTGATGATGAAGTAGACGATGGCGGCGATCAGGAAGAAGATCAGCGGATTGCGGGTGCTTCCGGCCCCCACGCTTGCCGTGCGCATCAGTTCCTGCAAGCCGACGACGGAGACGAGCGCCGTGTCCTTGATCGTCGCTTGCCAGACATTGTTCATGCCGGGGAGCGCGATGCGCAGCATTTGTGGGAAGATGATCCGGCGAAAAATCCGATAGCGAGAAAGACCCAGCGCGCGTGCGGCCTCGATATGGCCGGTCGGGATGGAGGCCAACGCGCCGCGGATGACTTCGGTGGAATAGGCCCCGGAGATTGCACCGACGGCAATGACGGCAATGATGAAAGCGTAGCCATTATCGGCGAGAGCGGCGTAGCCGAAGGCTGTGGCGACCTTGGTGACGAATTCGACCGAGGAAAAGAACAGAAGATAGATGATCAGCAGTTCGGGTACGCCGCGGATCAGGGACGTGTAGGCGGTTACTGCGATGGTCAGCGGAAAGATCCTGGCCCATTTGACGAGGCCGAAAAGCATGCCGATGATCGCGCCAAGGACGATACTGGTGAGACCGACGGCGATGGTGATCGCGGTGCCGCGCAGGATCGCGCCGATCCATCCACCTTCCCAGACAAGTATCAGACTGTTTTCCATGCGCTGCGCCTCGGCAATTGGCTTCATTCATGACTTGGATCCTGGTGTCTCTACCATCCGGATCAGTCGCGACAGTTCATCGGGTAGGGACGCCCCGCACGTCTGCACGTGCGGGGCGGCGTTATCAGTTGCAGGGACGCGAAATGTCCATCTTGAACCATTTCTGGCTGGCTTTACCGATCGAGCCATCGGCGACGAGTGTGCAGAGCGCCTCGTCGATCTTGGCTTTCAGTTCGGGATTGTCCTTGGAAATGCCGACGCCGATACCCTCACCGAGGGTGGAGTCGAACTTGCTCTGAACCTTCACATCCACGAACTGGAAATCCTTGCCGTCCGGCTTGGACAGGAAGTCCTGCAAGGCAGACGCATCGGCGAAGGCCGCGTCGATACGACCGCTCGTGAGGTCGATCTGCATGTTTTCCAGCGTGTCATAGGTCTTCAGATTGGCGGACGGAATGCGCTTCTCGACGAAGTGGGCATGCGTCGTACCGGTCTGCACGCCGATGGACTTGCCTTCGAGGCCCTTCAGCAGCGCATCGATATCCTTGATGCCGGCCAGATCGGAGCTTTTCGGCACCACGAACATGTTTGCGAGTTCGGCATAGCCGACCGAGAAATCGATTTCCTTCTTGCGATCCTGCGTGATCGACATGCCGGAGATGATGACGTCGAAACGATTGGCTTTTAGCGCCGGGATCAGGCCGTCAAAGGCTTGAACGACGAATTTGCATTTCATCGCAAGCTTTTCACAGAGCAGATTGCCGACATCGGCATCGAAGCCCGTGACGTTGCCGGCTGCATCGGCCATGCTCCATGGCGGATAGGCGCCTTCGGTGCCGATGGAGAGCTGGCCCTCTGCGGCCTGAACCGTGCTTGCGCCAGCAAGGAGCAGAGCGAGTGACAGAGCTTTGAAATTCATGTCGATATTCCCCTTTTGTGGATATTGTCATCGATCGTGTTTCTTCAGCGGACGCGTCATCGGGTGCGAGACAGGAACTGGCGAAGCCGTTCGGATCTCGGTGCATTGAACATGTCTACCGGAGCACCCTCTTCCTCCACTTTTCCTTGATGGAGGAAGAGAATCTTGTGTGAGACCTCACGCGCGAACTGCATTTCGTGAGTCACGAGGATCATCGTGTTGCCTTCTTCGGCCAGTTGCCGGATGACCCGCAGAACCTCGCCGACGAGTTCCGGGTCGAGCGCCGATGTCGGCTCATCGAGAAGAATGAGCTTCGGGCGCATGGCAAGCGTGCGGGCGATGGCGGCGCGCTGCTGCTGCCCGCCGGAGAGTTGACCCGGATAATGCGCATGCTTGTCCGAAAGGCCGACTTTCCTCAGTAGCGCATGCGCATGGTCGATGGCCTCGGCCTTGTGCTCCTTCAGCACCTGTACCGGCGCTTCGATGATGTTCTCCAGCACGGTCATGTGCGGCCAGAGATTGAAGTTCTGGAACACCATTCCGACGCGGGAGCGCATCCGCTCGACTTGTCGGCGATCGGCAGGGGTTGCGCGCCCATTGGCGGCGCGCTTCATCTGGATTTCTTCGCCATCGATGACGATCTGGCCCTGATCCGGCTGCTCCAGCAGATTGATGCAGCGCAGAAAGGTGCTTTTGCCTGAACCCGACGAGCCGATCATTGACACCACTTCACCCCGTTTTGCCAAGACATCGACGCCGTTCAGCACGCTCAAGGGCCCGAAGCGCTTGTGAATGCCATGAACTGCGACAGCGGGCTTTTCGGCCGTTTTCGGCTTGTCGTGATGCGGATTGGCGAGCACCGTGACCGATGCGGCAGCTGGAACGACCTTCTCGACACCAGCCCCACCGAGCGTCTTCAATTGTGCGAAGGCACGGTCGAAGTGGCGCAGCGATGTGGAAAGGCAGGCTTTGCGCCAGTCGGCATCGTCGGGAATGAAGGCGGTGCGGATCTGATTTTTGATGCTCTCGCCAAGCGGCGTATCCAACTTGCCATAGAGATGCAGCCAGTTATCCGCCTTGACCGCGTTCGATACGGTTTCGCCTTCCAGCGTGCCGCATTCGATGACGAGTGGCAGAACACGCGCCGCTGGCATGGCCTGACGAATAGCGGCCGAGACATAGCCGGTCGCCGTCGCAGCAATGCCGCTGCCTGTTGCGGCATGTCTTCCCGTCATCACCACCGAAAGGGCGGGGCCGAACATCTCCCGCCCCCAGTCCAGACCGGAATGCTCGCTTTCGGCAACGGAAAGAAGCGCGGGATAGGCGTAGGGGCCGGCACCCGTGTGGAGATCGAATACGATAACGTCCTTGAGGTGACGGGCAAATGTCGACAGGATTTCGAGGAGAGTCAGGTTCGACCAGACTGGGCTGTCGCCGCCATAGAACAGGCCATCAGGATACTCGTATTGGCCGGCCTCTATGATGGGTGCAAGGCCCTGATAGCCGCCGGCTTTCGCTTTGGCCGCTTCGTAGGCTGCGTCCATCTGATCGCGCTCGGGGCCATCCCAGGAGGGACAGAGCAGAAGCGGGTGCAGGTCACAATAGCGCTCATTCTTCGGCGGCATATTGTTCCAGTCGATGAAATTGCGGTTGAGATCGACATTGTCTTCGTTTACCCGGCGCGACCAGGCAGTGCCCCAGGGATTGATCAGATGGATGGCGAGAACAGCAGTGTCGTCCGGCAGGTGCCAGGGGGAGTTCTGTGAGAACCACGCGGTCTGGCAAGCGGAACCGAAGGGGCCCTCGACCCCATGGGTGCCGGAAATCAGCACCATCAGCTTTGCCGCATCTCTCCGTCCAAGATAGGCAACATCGGTTGCGAGCGGCTCACCGGACGGACCGCGCAGAGGATGCGGATATTCTGACAGACTGGCGCCAGCGGTGCGGGCGGCCGCGATAAAACGCGCGCGCAAGGCCGAAAAGTCCCCGGCGAAAAGGCCAGACTGCGGTGAAGATGCCATGCGACAAAGCTCCCGGTTCTTCTGATCGTGATGCGCTTTCGCGCGCAGTTCGTTCCCGCGGGTCGTTGCCCGCTTTTTGTTTTTTTGTTGCCGCGCTGGCGTCCTTATCTGGCGATAAGCATGTGCAGCGCGGCAATGAAGCGGTCGTTTTCCGCCGGTGTTCCGATCGTCATGCGGATGAAGGTCTCATAACCCTTCTCCTTCCATGGCTTGACGATGATGCCGTGCGATAGCAGGTGACCGAATGCCTTTTGGCTATCGAGGCCGACATCGATGAAGAGAAAATTCGTTTGCGATTTTGCAGCCCGCAATCCCATCGATACCAGTGCTTCTGCTACCCGGGCGCGTTCGCCCGTCATCGATGCGACGGATGACTTCATCCACGCATCGTCATCGAGTGCGGCAACGGCAGCGATCTGTGCCACGCTGTTGACGTTGAAGGGCGTCTTCGAAGAGCTGACGGCGCGGGCAAGACGGTCATCGGAGAAAACCGCATAGCCAACCCGAAGTCCTGCAAGTCCGTAGGCCTTCGAAAAGGTGCGCAGCACCACATAATTCAATCCTGAACCGGAAAGGAGCTCCAGACCGTCTGGGGTCTCGTCGTCGGCATATTCGAAATAGGCTTCGTCCAGAACGAGAAGTGTTTGGTGAGAAACTGCCGCGAGAATTTGTTCGAGGCTGGCTGTGTTGAGGGCAGGGCCAACCGGGTTCGACGGTGAGGAGAGGAAGAAGATTGCCGGCGCCTTTGAAAGAGCAGCGACAATTGCCGGCACATCGAAGTCGAGATCCGCGCGCATCGGCACCTTGTCGACTGTCGCGCCATTTGCCAACGCTTCGATCTCGTGCAGACCGAAGCCGGGTGAGACCGTGGCGACCGGTGCGCCAGGACAGAGTACCGCGCGACATATGGCTGCGATCATGTCCTCCGAGCCGTTGCCGATGACGATCCGATCACTTGCAACGCCAACCTTCGTGCTCAGAGCGCCGCGCAAGGTCGTGCAGGCTGGATCGGAGTAACGCGACGGATTCACGCCTGCCAGCGCTGCCATCACCTTGGGGGAACAGCCATCCGGGTTTTCATTGCTGGCAAGCGCTGCGATATCGTCGCGACCGCTGAGCTTGCGTGCGGCAGCAATGTTCATTCCGGCATTGTAGGGCGGCAGAGCCGCTACATGCGGATTGAGCGTGATATCTTTTCGCGGCATATCCATTTCGGTATCCCTAAAGTGTGTGCTCGGCTATGCCGGTGGCTCGGGTCAAAGGTCGAGAACGACTGAGGATTTCGGCTTGGTGCAGCACAGGAGCACCCGTCCTTGCGGCACCTCATCGAGCGGCTCTTCGAAGTAGTCGACCTCTCCGGAGACAAAGCCCTGTTCACAGGTGCCGCAAATCCCGGCGCGGCAGGAAAATTCTGGCTCGATGCCATTGGCTTCGAGACAGTCGAGAAGCGAGCTGCAAGATTCTGTCCAGGCCAGTTCCCGTCCGGACTTTTGCAACACGATCCGCATGCCATCATTGCTGACAGTCGCGGTTGCGCCGGTCCCATCGCCTGCATTCGGCGCAGTCGGCTTGGCAGTTTGCAGCTCCGGCTCGGACAGCAGGCTGGCCGGACCGAAGAATTCATAGGCAATCCGCTCCTTGCGCACGCCAAGGCAGGTCAGAATGCCGAAGAGCGCCTTCATGAAGGGTGGCGGACCACACATGTAAAACTCGTAGTCATCGAGCGGCAGCAACTTTTGCAGCACCTCGCGGCCGAGAAAGCCGGTCGAATGGCAGCGACCCGCCTGCATGTCGTCGTCCCCGGCAAAACGATGGCAGAAATGCACCGTGATGCCGCTGCGAGCCGCTGCGAGCCCTTCCACCTCATTGCGCAGGGCATGGACTGCCATGCTGTCACAGGCATGAATGAACCAGACGGGCCGATCCGTTTCATGCGCAAGCACATGAAGCATGGAGACGGTGGGCGTCAGGCCAACGCCGCCGGACAGGAGCACGACAGGCCGTGTGCTTTCCGTATCGAGTCTGAAGGCGCCGCGCGGCGTGTCGATGTCCAGCACCATGCCGGGTTCGACTGCATCATGCAGCCAGCAGGAACCAAAGCCCTGCGGCAGCTGAGCGGACGGCGCGGCCTCACGTTTCACGCTGATGCGATAAATCCCGCTTTCTCTGGGCGATGACGAGACCGTATAGTTTCGGAGCACATGGCCATCCGCGCCATCCGGAATGCGGATGGTGAGGAACTGCCCTGCTTCAAAGGATCGCCAATGGTCCTTGTTGCGGGGCGCCAGCGTGAAGGAGGTAATCGTCTCGCTTTCGCGGGTCTTGGCGATCACTTCGAACGGTTGGAAGCGTGAGGATGCGGGCTGTTGCATTCCGCGCAATCCTATTCCGCAGCCTGGTTGGCCGTCTGGCTTGCCGCTTCTTCGGCGATGAGCTGCGCCAGCTTGCGGCGGAAACGCAAGGGGCCGACATCGATCTTGAGATCGAGATTGGGCGTCTGCTTGTTGGCCATGCCGTGTTGAACAGCTTCGAGAACAATCCTGTCTTCCTCGAAAGCGCCGCGCACGGATTTGGCGAAGCTTGCGGACACCGCCGGGTCGTCAGGCGCGAAGTTGCGCATCTGGAACCAATAATACTTCGTCCTGTTCTCATCGACCGGCGTCATGAAGTTGTAGCTGTCCATCAGGAAGGTGTTGTCGGGCAGGGGCTTGCCTTCGCCGCCGGTGAAGGCCGGGGCGAAGATCGCCTTGATGATCGCATTGCTTGGATAGCGCACTTCGTAATGCTGCTTACGGTCGGTATTGCCTTCGAATTGCAGGAAGGGCGCATAGAATGGTGCGGGCTCGGAATCGATCATCCAGCGCCAGACGGTCACACCATCCTCCTTGACGGTCGTTTCAAGCGGCGTTTCCTCGCAAGCCGAGCTGGCGAAGGATGACTGATGAACCCATGCGACGTGCGACGGGTCGAGCAGATTGTCCGTCATGTAAAGATAGTTGCAGTTCAGCATCATCGACTCGCCACGATTGATGCCCCAGGCTGGATCGCCGAAATGCTCGACTTCGAAAATCTCGTCCGGATTGGCTTTTTCCGCACCGCCCATCCAGATCCACAAAAGACCGTAGCGCTCGTGGACCGGATAGGAACGAACCTTGGCGACATGCGGAATACGCTCTGCACCGGGCACGCGGGTGCAGGCGCCCGAACAGTCAAATGTCAAGCCATGATAGCCGCATTCCACATCGTCGCCCTTGATGCGGCCCATGGAAAGCGGCAGCTTTCTATGGGGACAGGCATCTTCGAGTGCGGCGGCCTGGCCGTCCTGTTTGCGGTAAAGAACGATGTTCTCACCCAGGATAGTCACGGGCTTCAGCTCCCTCCCGACCTCATGATCCCAGGCGGCAACATACCAAGTGTTCTTGAGAAACATTTCGCTCTCCTTGCGTTTTGTCAGGCCGAGTGTTTGCCGTTTTGCTGGTGCCAACAAGTTGCAAGCGGCTGCTTTCTATTTTAGAAAATCTAAATTGGGGAGAATTCTAAAGGAGCCGCTTTGAAGAACCTGTCACTTCGTGCGTTGCAGGCTTTCGACGCGATCGGTCGCTGCGGTTCGATCACCGCTGCCGCTGAAGATCTGGGCGTTTCGCCAGGTGCTATCAGTCAGCTTGTGCGCAATCTGGAACACGCCCTGGGATTGACTCTCCTGGAGCGCCGAGGTCGCCGCGTCGAGCTGTCCTCCTGGGGGCGGCTCTATTATCGAGAAGTTTCCAAGGGTTTTCAGCAGCTTGCGCTCGCGACAAACGTCCTGAAGCGCGCAAGCAACGAAGGCGGTATCGTGGTAAGCGCGCTGTCATCCGTCGCCAGCCGGTGGATAAGTCGCAAGATTTTCGACTGGCAGGAGCTCTGTCCCACCGCGCAATTGCGCATTTTCGGGCAGGATCAGGAGCCGCGCCTAGGGGCAGAAGAGGTCGATTTTCGCATCACATACGGTCGACGGTCATACGTGCACGAGCACGTGGCTCACCTGTTTACGGACTGGGTTGTTCCTACCTGTTCACCGGCGCTGCTCGCCGCCCGGCCACCGCAATCACCCGAGGACGTTTTGACCTTTCCGCTTCTCAACGTGGAGTGGGAATCCGATTACAAGGCCTCGCCGCAATGGCGTGACTGGGCAAAGCTGGTCAATGCCAATCACAGTCAGCCATTTTCCGGTCTCTCCTTCACGCTTTCGAGCAGCGCCATTGATGCTGCCGTCAACGGGAGAGGCTTTGTGTTGGCACAGCTTTCGATGGTCCAAGAAGAAATCGCGGCTGGTACACTCGTCGTTCCTTTCGATATTCGGCTCAAACTGTCTGAAAGCTACTTTCTCGCCTGGGACAGGACCGCTTTGGAAAAGCCTAACGGGCAACGTTTTCACAAGTGGATATTGGCGGTTGCGAGACAGCAGGAAATGTTGTCTTCACCCCCATTTTTGGACCGGTCATAGGTTCGCCTCTGTTCAAGGCGAAAACACCGACCAACTGACACCTATCCCCTGCTGCCCGTCACACTTCGATATCCGCCAGGTCGCTCTCGTCCTTCCTGATCATCGCGTCACGGATCTGCTGTCGCAACCAGGCGCAACCGAGATCGCTGTCCATCTGAAGCGGCCACACCATTGCCACCGGGGGGAAAGACAGCGCCAGTGGTACAGGGCTGACCTCAAGTCCCAGCAGAGGGCCGTAACGAAGCGCAATGCGTGAAGATACGGTGGCAATCACCGCTGATGAGCGTGCTGTTGCCAATATCGACATGAAATCTGGCGCGGCAGCCACCACGTCCAGTTCTGCTCCCGCGTGTTCCAGCGCATCCTTGACGCAGCCATGGAGACTGTCAGTCTGCGAAATTACGGCGTGCTGTGCTGCCATATAAGCATCAAGGCTCACGGGACCGGAAAGCTTCAGCAGTTGCGGATTGAAACAGCACAGTATGCTGGACTGATAAAGCGGCTCGCAATGGTGTCGTGAATCAGGGAGATAGCTGCATCCCACAGACAGGTCGACGACACCTGAATCCAGCATCGCCTCGATCTCCCGTGCATCGCCGCCGCGAGCCAGAATACGAATGCCCGGCGCAATATCGCGCAACCGAGCGGTCAGGTCGGGCAGCAACAATAGTTCGACCTCGCTGGAAAGCCCCAGCCTGAATGTACGTCGCTCAGTGGCCGGATCGAATGCGTCTGCAATCAGCACGGCTGCCTGTGCCTGTCGCAGAGCCTGCCGCACCGGGCCGGACAAATTCAGCGCCCGCGTCGTGGGCTTCATCACCTGTCCTACGCGGATGAATAGCTCGTCCTGAAACAGCGTGCGCAAGGTCGAGATGTTGTGGCTCATGGCAGGCTGCTGGATCTTCAAGCGCCGCGCCGCACGGGTGACGCTCATCTCTTCCATCATCGCATCGAAGGCAACGAGAAGATTGAGGTCGAAGGAACGAAGATTGAAATGATCGATGACTTGCATGACTGGTATCGATTTTATTGCTGACGGCGGCATCCTTAGCTGATGAGCAGGAACTTGCAAGCCGTTCCCAACTCACCCAAGGAGCAAACCCTATGCCATCCCGTCGTTCCATTCTCAAAGGCGTACTGACCGGTCTGATCACAGCACCCTTCGTCAAACCACAAATTGCTTTGGCCAAGGCACCCTATGCCGCTGTTCAGTCGCCTGGGTTCTACCGGCTGAAGATCGGTTCCGCCGAGGTTACGGCCCTGTCGGATGGCACCATCCCTCTGCCGCTGGCTAAGCTCTACACCAACACCAGCGAACAACACGCGCAGAGCGCCTTGAATGATGCCTTTTTGCCGGAAACCGTCCCGACCTCCGTCAATGCATTTCTGGTCAATACTGGGGAGCGACTGGTGCTGATCGACGCGGGCACCGGGGGCTATCTGGGTCCGTCGCTCGGCAAGCTCGTGTCCAACATCGAGGCCTCCGGCTACAAGGTAGGTGACATTGACGATGTCGTCCTCACCCATATTCATACCGATCATTCCGGCGGGCTGATGAGCAATGGCAAACGCACTTTTCCAAACGCTACATTGCGGGTCAATGAGCGGGAGGCAAAATTCTGGCTTAGCCGGGAGAACGCCGAGGCGGCGACGGGCATCGTCAAACAGCATTTCAGTGAGGCGGACCAGTGTGTGGCGCCCTATGTGGAAGCCAGAAAATTCGAAATCTTTGGAGACAGCCAAGCACCCGTTCCCGGTCTGGGCTCCATTCTTTATGCGGGACACACGCCGGGTCACAGCGCCATTACGCTGGAAAGCGAAGGCCAGAAGATCGTCTTCTGGGGCGACATCACCCATGGCGAGATCCTGCAGTTCGATGAACCCGGCGTCGCCATAGAATTCGATATCGATCAGAAGGCTGCCGTTGCTGCCCGTGACCTCGCCTTCAAGGAGGCGGTGGAAGGCAAATATCTTGTGGCAGGGGCGCATATTGCGTTTCCCGGAATCGGTCATGTGCGTACAGACAGCACCAATTATGACTGGCTGCCGGTCAACTACTCCTAGGATTGCCCCGGATTAGGCGATGGGTCGACGAGG
>NZ_STGU01000031.1 GCF_004912135.1 Rhizobium rosettiformans W3 | reverse complement strand
CCCTGCAGCGTGTCGGTCTTGCCGGCGATCGCAGCTTCCGTGAGAACCTTGGTGGTTTCCTGGAAGGATGCGGCCGAGATGAACGACGGCGTCTGCAGCGAGGCCTTGGTGATGCCGAGGAGGACCGGTTCGCCGTATGCCGGCTTCTTGCCTTCCTCGATCAGGCGCTCGTTCGCGTCGTCCAGTTCGATGCGGTCGACATTGTCGCCCACGATGTACTGGCTGTCGCCACTGTCGGTGATCTCGACCTTCTGCAGCATCTGGCGAACGATCACCTCGATGTGCTTGTCGTTGATCACAACGCCCTGCAGTCGGTAGACTTCCTGGATTTCGTTGACCAGGTACGAGGCGAGTGCCTCGACGCCCTTGATCGCCAGGATGTCGTGCGGAGCCGGATTACCGTCGAGGATGTAGTCACCCTTTTCGATGTAGTCGCCTTCCTGAAGGTGGAAGGGCTTGCCCTTCGGGATCAGGTATTCGACAGGCTCGACACCGTCTTCTGCCGGCTCAATGATGACGCGACGCTTGTTCTTGTAGTCGCGGCCGAGGCGGATCGTACCATCGATCTCAGCGATGATGGCGTGGTCCTTCGGACGACGGGCTTCGAACAGTTCGGCAACACGCGGCAGACCACCGGTGATGTCCTTGGTCTTGGCGCTTTCCAGCGGCGAACGTGCGAGAACGTCACCCTGAGACACCTTCTGACCAGGCTCGACCGACAGGATCGCGTCGACCGAGAGCTGGAAGCGTGCTTCGCCGCCACGGGCGAGCTTGAGCACGTTGCCGCTTGCGTCCTTGATGACGATCGCCGGCTTGAGGTCCGAACCGCGCGGGGTCGAACGCCAGTCGATGACCTGACGCTTGGTGATGCCGGTCGACTCGTCGGTGGCTTCGAGCACGGAGAGACCGTCGACGACGTCCTCGAAGTGCACGATACCCTCGACTTCCGTCATCATCGGGCGGGTGTACGGATCCCACTCGGCCAGACGCTGGCCGCGCTTCACCTTGTCACCGTCATCCACGAAGACCTTCGAACCGTAGGCGACACGCTGCGAAGAGCGCTCGATGCCGCGCTCGTCGAGGATCGTGATCGCCATGCTGCGGCCCATGGCAATCAGATTGCCTTCGGAATTGCGCAGGATGTTGCGGTTCTTGATCTGCACCGTACCTTCGTACGAGGCTTCGAGGAACGACTGGTCAACCACGGTCGCCGTGCCACCCAAGTGGAAGGTACGCATGGTCAGCTGGGTACCCGGCTCACCGATCGACTGTGCGGCGATGACGCCGACGGCTTCGCCCATGTTGACAGGCGTACCACGGGCCAGGTCGCGGCCGTAGCAGATCGAGCAGACGCCCGTCTGAACTTCGCAGGTCAGAGCAGAGCGGATGCGGATCGACTGGATGCCAGCCTTTTCGATTTCCACGACATGCGGCTCAAGGATCATCTGACCGGCATCAACGATGCGCTCACCCGTGACCGGATGATCGATATCATCCAGCGCGGTACGACCGAGAACGCGGGCGCCGATGGAGGCAACGACCTGACCGGCGTCGACGATCGCCGTCATGGTGAGGCCCTTGTCGGTGCCGCAATCCACGAGGTTGACGATGCAATCCTGCGCCACGTCGACGAGACGACGGGTCAGGTAACCGGAGTTCGCGGTCTTCAGAGCGGTGTCTGCGAGACCCTTACGGGCACCGTGGGTCGAGTTGAAGTACTCGTTAACGGTCAGACCTTCCTTGAAGTTCGAGATGATCGGCGTCTCGATGATTTCACCCGACGGCTTGGCCATGAGGCCGCGCATGCCGCCCAGCTGACGCATCTGGTTCGGTGAACCACGGGCACCCGAGTGCGACATCATGTAGATGGCGTTCATCGGCTTCTGGCGGTTGGTCTCAGGATCGAACTCGACAGCCTTAATGCGGGCCATCATGTCCTCTGCGACCTTTTCGGTTGCCTTGCCCCAGGCGTCGACGACCTTGTTGTACTTCTCGCCCTGGGTGATCAGGCCGTCGTTGTACTGCTGCTCATATTCCTTGACCAGCGTTTCGGTGTCACCGACGATCTTCGCCTTCGTTTCCGGGATGACCATGTCGTCCTTGCCGAAGGAGATGCCCGCCTTGCAGGCGTGGGTGAAGCCCAGCTGCATTATGCGGTCGCAGAAGATGACCGTGTCCTTCTGGCCGCAATGGCGGTAGACCGTGTCGATCATCTTGGAGATGTTCTTCTTGGTCATTTCCTGGTTGCAGATGTCGAACGGCACGTTGACGTTCTTCGGCAGCAGTTCGCCGATGATCATGCGGCCAGGCGTGGTTTCATAGATCTTCGAAACCGGGTTACCCTCGGCGTCGACAGTCTTGAAGCGGCCCTTGATCTTGGCGTGCAGCGTGACGACCTTGTTTTCCAGAGCATGGTGCAGTTCGCCCATGTCGGAGAAGGCCATGCCTTCGCCCGGCTCGTTCTGGTTCTGGATCGACAGATAGTAGAGGCCGAGAACCATGTCCTGCGACGGAACGATGATCGGTGCACCGTTGGCCGGGTGCAGGATGTTGTTCGTCGACATCATCAGGACGCGGGCTTCGAGCTGCGCTTCGAGCGACAGCGGCACGTGAACGGCCATCTGGTCACCGTCGAAGTCGGCGTTGAAGGCCGTGCAGACGAGCGGGTGCAGCTGGATGGCCTTGCCTTCAACCAGGGTCGGTTCGAAGGCCTGGATGCCCAGGCGGTGCAGCGTCGGTGCGCGGTTCAGGAGAACCGGATGCTCGCGGATGACCTCGTCGAGGATATCCCAGACTTCCGGCTTTTCCTTTTCAACCAGCTTCTTGGCCTGCTTGACGGTCGAGGAGTAACCCTTGGCGTCGAGGCGGGCGTAGATGAACGGCTTGAACAGCTCGAGCGCCATCTTCTTCGGCAGGCCGCACTGGTGCAGCTTGAGTTCCGGACCGGTCACGATGACCGAACGGCCGGAATAGTCGACGCGCTTGCCGAGCAGGTTCTGACGGAAGCGGCCCTGCTTGCCCTTGAGCATGTCGGAGAGCGACTTCAGCGGACGCTTGTTGGCGCCGGTGATGACGCGGCCACGACGGCCGTTGTCGAAGAGCGCGTCTACAGATTCCTGCAGCATGCGCTTTTCGTTGCGGATGATGATGCCCGGAGCGCGCAGTTCGATCAGGCGCTTCAGACGATTGTTACGGTTGATGACGCGACGATAGAGATCGTTCAGGTCAGAGGTCGCGAAGCGGCCGCCATCGAGCGGAACCAGCGGGCGCAGGTCCGGCGGGATGACCGGAACGACCTTCATGATCATCCATTCCGGACGGTTGCCCGACTCCATGAAGTTCTCGACGATCTTCAGGCGCTTCATCAGCTTCTTCTGCTTGAGATCCGACGTGGTGTCGGCAAGCTCGGAACGCAGATCGCCAGCGATCTTTTCGAGGTTCATCGAGGCCAGCATTTCATAGATGGCTTCAGCACCGATCATAGCGGTGAACTGATCTTCGCCGAACTCGTCGACGGCCATCATGTACTCTTCTTCAGAGAGAAGCTGGTTTTCCTTGAGCGAGGTCAGGCCCGGCTCGGTCACGATGTAGTTCTCGAAATAGAGAACGCGCTCGACATCCTTCAGCGTCATGTCCAGAAGCGTGGAGATGCGCGAGGGAAGCGACTTCAGGAACCAGATGTGGGCGACCGGGGCTGCGAGTTCGATGTGGCCCATGCGCTCGCGGCGAACGCGCGAAAGCGTGACTTCGACGCCGCACTTTTCGCAGATGATGCCCTTGTACTTCATGCGCTTGTACTTGCCGCACAGGCACTCGTAGTCCTTGATCGGTCCGAAGATACGCGCGCAGAAAAGGCCGTCACGCTCGGGCTTGAACGTGCGGTAGTTGATGGTTTCCGGCTTCTTGATCTCGCCATAGGACCACGACAGGATCTTTTCCGGGCTCGCGATCGAGATCCGGATGCTGTCGAAGTGCTGAGCCGGCACCGACGGGTTGAAAAGGTTCATGACCTCTTGGTTCATGCCTGTCTCCTTTTGGGGCTAGGAGCCCTCGATCAGGTCTTGGTGGCGGCGGATTCCCGGGATGCCGCCCCAGACCTTCAAAATGACAATAACCGCGAAATGCGGCGAAACTCCCCTTCTCGTCCCGATTTTGGCCGCGGGACACTCCGGGGATGGCGTGCGCGGTGAAAACCACGCACGCCTTTGTCAAACTTACTCGGCTGCGTCGGGCAGCTGGCCCTCTTCCGGCAGGATCTTCGAGTTCTCGAGCTCGACGGAAAGGCCCAGAGAGCGCATTTCCTTGACGAGAACGTTGAAGCTTTCCGGAATACCGGCCTCGAAGGTGTCGTCGCCACGGACGATCGCTTCGTAGACCTTGGTACGGCCGGCCACGTCGTCCGACTTCACCGTCAGCATTTCCTGCAGGGTGTAGGCGGCGCCGTAAGCTTCCAGAGCCCAGACTTCCATTTCCCCGAAGCGCTGACCGCCGAACTGCGCCTTACCACCGAGCGGCTGCTGGGTGACGAGCGAGTACGGGCCGATCGAACGGGCGTGGATCTTGTCGTCGACCAGGTGGTTCAGCTTGATCATGTACATGTAGCCGACGGTGACCTGACGGTCGAAGGCTTCACCGGTACGACCGTCGTACAAGGTCGACTGACCCGAGGGGTTGAGGCCCGCACGCTTCAGCATCGCCGAGACGTCGCTCTCATGCGCACCGTCGAAGACTGGGGTGGCGATGGATACGCCACGCTTGGCTTCTTCGGCGAGCTTGACCAGCGCTTCGTCGTCGAAGTGCTTCACTTCGTCATGGGCTTCCGACTCGTAGATCTCCGTCAGTTCCTTGCGCAGATCGGTGATGTCGAGGTGCTTGCGATAGTCCTCGAGCATCTGGCCGATCTTCTTGCCCATGCCGGCGCAAGCCCAGGCAAGGTGGGTTTCGAGGATCTGACCGACGTTCATGCGCGAGGGAACGCCGAGCGGGTTCAAGACGATGTCGACATGCGTGCCGTCTTCGAGGAACGGCATGTCCTCGACCGGTACGATGCGCGAGACAACACCCTTGTTGCCGTGACGGCCGGCCATCTTGTCGCCTGGCTGGATCTTGCGCTTCACAGCGACGAAGACCTTGACCATCTTCATGACGCCCGGAGGCATTTCATCGCCGCGCTGGACCTTCTCGACCTTGTCCATGAAGCGCTGTTCAAGGCGCGACTTGGATTCGTCGTACTGGCCACGGAGCGCTTCGAGTTCGCCCTGCACCTTTTCGTCTTCGACTGCGAACATCCACCACTGCGAGCGGGGGTATTCGGAGACGACGGCGTTGGTGAGCTCGACGCCCTTCTTGAAACCCTTCGGGCCGGCAATCGAGATCTGGCCACGCAACATGTCGAGCAAACGGCCGTAGACGTTACGGTCGAGGATCGCCTGTTCGTCGTCGCGGTCCTTGGCGAGGCGTTCGATTTCCTCGCGCTCGATGGCCATCGCGCGCTCGTCCTTCTCAACGCCGTGGCGGTTGAAGACACGAACTTCAACGACGGTACCGAAGGTGCCCGGAGGCATACGCATCGAGGTGTCGCGAACGTCTGAGGCCTTCTCACCGAAGATGGCGCGCAGAAGCTTCTCTTCCGGCGTCATCGGGCTTTCGCCCTTCGGGGTGATCTTGCCGACCAGGATGTCGCCCGGCTGAACTTCGGCACCGATGTAGACGATACCGGCTTCGTCGAGGTTCTTCAGCGCTTCTTCCGAAACGTTCGGAATGTCACGCGTGATTTCTTCCGGACCAAGCTTGGTGTCGCGGGCCATGACTTCGAATTCCTCGATGTGGATCGAGGTGAAGACGTCTTCCGAGACGATGCGCTCCGACATGAGGATCGAGTCCTCATAGTTGTAGCCGTTCCAGGGCATGAACGCGACGAGCGCGTTGCGGCCCAGCGCCAGATCGCCGAGGTCGGTCGACGGACCGTCCGCGATGATATCACCCTTGTTGACGATATCGCCAACCGTCACCAGCGGGCGCTGGTTGACGCAGGTGTTCTGGTTCGAACGCTGGAACTTCTGCAGGCGGTAGATGTCGACGCCGGACTTGCCCGGATCGAGATCTTCCGTTGCGCGGATAACGATACGCGTCGCGTCGACCTGGTCGACCACGCCGCCGCGACGGGCGCCGATGGCAGCGCCGGAGTCACGGGCAACGATCGGCTCCATGCCGGTCCCGACGAACGGCGCTTCGGCACGCAGAAGTGGCACGGCCTGACGCTGCATGTTCGAGCCCATGAGCGCGCGGTTGGCGTCGTCGTTTTCCAGGAACGGAATGAGAGCGGCCGCGACCGAAACCAGCTGCTTCGGCGAAACGTCCATCAGGTTGATGGTGTCGCGCGGGGACAGCATGACTTCGCCAGCGTGACGGCAGACGACGAACTCTTCAACGAACTGGCCATCGGCCGTCAGTTCAGAGTTGGCCTGGGCCACGTAGTACTTGGCTTCTTCCATTGCCGAGAGATAGACGACCTCGGTCGTGACCTTGCCGTCCACGATCTTGCGGTACGGGCTTTCGATGAAGCCGTACTTGTTGACGCGGGCGAAGGTTGCGAGCGAGTTGATCAGACCGATGTTCGGGCCTTCCGGCGTTTCGATCGGGCAAATACGGCCGTAGTGGGTCGGGTGAACGTCGCGGACTTCGAAGCCTGCGCGCTCGCGGGTCAGACCACCCGGTCCAAGAGCAGACAGACGGCGCTTGTGGGTGATTTCCGAAAGCGGGTTCACCTGGTCCATGAACTGCGACAGCTGCGAGGAGCCGAAGAATTCGCGGACGGCAGCAGCAGCCGGCTTGGCGTTGATCAGGTCCTGCGGCATGACGGTGTCGATTTCGATCGACGACATGCGTTCCTTGATCGCGCGCTCCATGCGGAGCAGGCCGAGACGGTACTGGTTTTCCATCAGTTCGCCGACGGAGCGAACACGACGGTTGCCGAGGTTGTCGATGTCGTCGATCTCGCCCTTGCCGTCACGCAGTTCGACCAGCATCTTGACCACGGCCAGGATGTCGTCCTTGCGCAGAACGCGAACGGTATCCGGGCAGTCGAGGTCGAGACGCATGTTCATCTTTACGCGACCAACGGCCGAGAGGTCGTAACGCTCGGCGTCGAAGAACAGCGACTGGAACATGGCTTCAGCCGATTCCATGGTCGGCGGTTCACCCGGACGCATGACGCGGTAGATGTCGAACAGAGCGTCCTGACGGTTCTCGTTCTTGTCGGCCGAGAGCGTGTTGCGGATGTAGGCGCCGACATTGATGTGGTCGATGCCGAGGATCGGGATTTCGTCGAAGCCGGCTTCCAGGATCTGCGGCAGCGACTTCTCGTCGATTTCCGCACCAGCTTCCATGTAGATTTCACCGGTCGACATGTTGACCAGGTCTTCGGCGAGGTAATTGCCGAACAGGTCTTCGTCGGAAGCCTTGAGGAACTTCACGCCCTTCTCGGTCAGCTGACGCAGCAGACGCGGGGTGAGCTTCTTGCCACCTTCGACGACGACTTCGCCGCTGTCGGCGTCAACGAGGTCGGAGATCGCCTTGGCGCCCTTGAGCGTTTCCGGGTTGAACGGGAAACGCCAGCCCTTGCCATCACGCTCGTAGACGGACTTCGAGTAGAAGGTCGACAGGATTTCTTCGCCGTCCATGCCAAGCGCCATCAAGAGCGAGGTCACGGGGATCTTGCGACGACGGTCGATACGGGCATGCACGATGTCCTTGGCGTCGAATTCGATGTCGAGCCAGGAACCGCGATAGGGGATGACGCGGGCAGCAAACAGCAGCTTGCCCGACGAATGGGACTTGCCCTTGTCGTGATCGAAGAACACGCCCGGCGAACGGTGCATCTGGGAAACGATGACGCGCTCGGTGCCGTTGACGATGAAGGTACCATTGTTCGTCATGAGCGGCATGTCGCCCATGTAGACGGACTGTTCCTTGATGTCCTTGATCGAACGTGCTCCTGTATCCTCGTCAATATCGAACACGATCAGGCGCAGAGTGACCTTGAGCGGTGCGGCATAGGTCAGATCGCGCTGGCGGCATTCGTCGACGTCGAACTTCGGCGGCTCGAATTCGTAGGAGACGAATTCCAGCATCGATGCACCGGAGAAATCGGTGATCGGGAATACGGACTTGAAAACAGCGTTGAGCCCCTCGTCGGGACGGCCGCCCTGCGGCTCGTCGACCATGAGGAACTGGTCATAAGATGCCTTCTGAACCTCGATGAGGTTCGGCATTTCTGCGACTTCTGGAATTTTTCCGAAAAACTTGCGTACGCGCCTGCGACCGTTAAAGGTAAGGGTCTGAGCCATCGTCGCTCCTTGTCAGTTTGCACCCGGGCCTGCAACAGACGGTGACCGCTGGCCAGGCGGCTCCGTCAAAAAATGGATCACTCAATCTCGTCTCGAGATCCGGACGGCCGGCCGGTTTGCCGGGCGCGCGGGTCAAGACCATCCTCTTGAGAACCCATTACCCAGGAACCGTTTTCAGACGGTTCCTGGGTAATATGTTCGGAGGAAACGGGCGGGAGAAGGAACTTCCCCCGCCACATTCCGATATTACTTGACTTCGACCTTAGCGCCGGCTTCTTCAAGCTTCTTCTTGAGGTCAGCAGCTTCGCCCTTGGAAACGGCTTCCTTGACCGGCTTCGGAGCGCCTTCGACGAGGTCCTTGGCTTCCTTGAGGCCGAGGCCGGTGATGCCACGAACTTCCTTGATGACGTTGATCTTGTTGGCGCCAGCGTCAACGAGGATAACGTCGAATTCGGTCTTTTCTTCTTCAGCAGCAGCAGCAGCACCGCCGGCAGCGCCGCCAGCAGCAGCAACAGCTACGGGAGCAGCAGCCGAAACGCCCCACTTTTCTTCGAGCATCTTGGAAAGCTCAGCAGCTTCCAGAACGGTCAGCGAGGAGAGGTCTTCTACGATCTTAGCGAGATCAGCCATTTTACTAGTCCTTTAGAGTTCGGTTCGAACTGGTTTGATTATTGAACAGCGAAAAACCGCCTTACGCGGCTTCGTCCTTCTTTGCGTAGGCCGCAAAAACGCGCGCCAGCTGCGAAGCCGGGGCCTGTACAACGCCTGCGATGCGGGTTGCCGGGGTCTGAATCATACCCAGCAGCTTTGCACGCAGTTCGTCCAGCGAAGGCAGGGTCGCAAGCGACTTGACTGCTTCAGCGTTCAGCGTGGTCGCGCCCATGGCACCACCGAGAACAACGATCTTGTCGTTGGTCTTGGCGAAATCCATGACGACCTTGGGAGCCACGATCGGGTCTTCGCTGTATGCGATCAGCGTCTGACCCTTGAAGAGATTGCTCATCCCTTCGGACTCCGTGCCCTGAAGAGCGATCTTGGCCAGACGGTTCTTCGCGACTTTGACGGTGCCGCCAGCAGCGCGCATCTTCGAACGAAAATCGTTCATCTGTGCGACTGTGACACCAGCATAGTGGGCCACGACAACCGAACCGGAAGCCTTGAAGACTTCGTTCAGCTCCGTGACAAATTCGCGCTTTTCCGCTCTTTCCACTGTCTGTCTCCAGTTGATGGGACCGCAATCCTGCAGGCCCCACCGGGTTTGCCTTTGCCTCAAGGGATCCAAACATGTCGGACCCCGAGCGACGCTTGAGGATCCTGTCCCCTCTGCTTGGAGCACGCTCCAGGCACAAGGCGAATAAGGCTCGAACCGAACTTCAAGACGTCATCAGACGTTTAAATACGGATCTTACCCGTCTCATGAGGGCGAACATTAAGGCCCGGGGGCCACCCACAATCTCGGACAGGAGTGTCTGGGTTTAAAACCAGACATTTCCGGCCCCGAAAGGCCGGAAACTTGATGGACCGGAGCGCGAGGCTCCGGCCGAATTCATGATCAGGCGACCGTGACGGTGGCCGGGTCGATCTTGACGCCCGGGCCCATGGTCGAGGAGATCGCTACGCGCTTGACGTAGTTGCCCTTGGCGCCAGCCGGCTTTGCCTTGACGACGGCGTCAGCGAAAGCCTTGATGTTTTCTTCGAGCGCCTTGGCGTTGAAGGAGGCCTTGCCGATGCCGGCGTGGATGATACCAGCCTTTTCGACGCGGAACTCGACGGCACCGCCCTTGGAAGCCTTGACGGCGCCCGTGACGTCCATGGTGACCGTACCGACCTTCGGGTTCGGCATCATGCCACGCGGGCCGAGAACCTTACCGAGGCGACCGACGAGCGGCATCATGTCCGGGGTGGCGATGCAGCGATCGAAGTCGATCTTGCCGCCCTGGACGATTTCCAGCAGGTCTTCTGCGCCGACGATGTCTGCACCAGCAGCCTTGGCTTCGTCAGCCTTGGCGCCGCGTGCGAAGACGGCAACGCGAACGTCACGGCCCGTGCCGTTCGGCAGGTTGACCACGCCGCGGACCATCTGGTCTGCGTGACGTGGGTCGACGCCGAGGTTCATGGCGATTTCGATCGTTTCGTCGAACTTGGCGACGGCACGTTCCTTGACCATCGAGATGGCGTCGGACAGGGCGACCAGCTTGGTCGGGTCAACGCCTTCGCGGATCTTCTGAATACGCTTTGCTACCTTGGCCATGATCAACCTACCACTTCCAGGCCCATGGAGCGGGCAGAGCCCTCAACCATCAGCATTGCGCCTTCGATGTCGGCGGCGTTCAGATCCTTCATCTTGCCTTCGGCAATTGCACGGACCTGTGCCTTCGTGATCGTACCGACCTTCGCACCCTTGCCCGGAGTCTTCGAGCCAGAGGTGATCTTTGCTTCCTTCTTCAGCCAGTAGGTGACCGGCGGCTGCTTCATTGCGAAGGTGAAGGACTTGTCCTGGTAATAGGTGATGACGACCGGGATCGGCATACCCTTTTCCATTTCCTGCGTGGCGGCATTGAACGCCTTGCAGAATTCCATGATGTTAATGCCACGCTGACCAAGGGCCGGGCCGATTGGCGGGGACGGGTTCGCCGATCCTGCCTTGACCTGGAGCTTGAGCTGGCCTGCAACTTTCTTAGCCATTACTCTCTGCCTTTCATTTCAGACCGGTTGCCCGATCCAGTATGCCAGCCTGAAGCTGGCGGCTGCGGTTGCGTGGTACGTCTGAACGGTCCGGCTTAAGAGACCGCCATCCTCCCACGCGGGTCGGGGAGTTACCTCCCTTTCTCCGATCAGACCTTTTCGACCTGACCGTATTCGAGTTCCACGGGGGTCGCGCGACCGAAGATCGAGACCTCGACCTTGAGGCGCGAGCGCTCTTCGTCCACGTCCTGGACGATCCCGTTGAAGGAGGCGAAAGGACCGTCGGAGACGCGAACCTGTTCGCCGATTTCGAAGGAGACGGAGGACTTCGGACGCTCGACGCCTTCCTGGACCTGGCCCAGGATGCGCTCCGCCTCGAAATCCGGGATCGGAACCGGTTTGTTGTCGGAACCGAGGAAACCCGTGACCTTCGGGGTATTCTTGATCAGGTGGTAGGCTTCGTCCGTCAGGTTCGCCCGCACCAGCACGTAGCCGGGGAAGAACTTGCGTTCGCTGTCCACCTTACGACCGCGACGAACCTCGACGACCTTTTCGGTCGGAACGAGGATCTTTTCGAAGAGGTGCTCAAGGCCCTTCTGACGCGCCTTGTGCTCGATGTCTTCCGCGACCTTCTTTTCAAAATTAGAATACGCGTGGACGATGTACCAACGTGCCGCCATGTTCGTCTCCGCCCGATTAATTGCCAACGCTCAGCACGAGGCCGAGCAACCAGCTGATCAGCTGGTCCGCGCCGAAGAAGAACAGCGCTGCGAAAAACACCATCGCCAGGACCATGAGCGTCGAAATCGTGGTCTCGCGACGCGAGGGCCACGTCACCTTGGACGTCTCGGAGCGTACCTGCTGCAGAAACGCGAATGGATTACCCTTGGATGCCATTTATTGCCCACGCATTTACGGCGCGTAAAGCCGACCTTGGTCAGCCCCACGCACCGCGTGTCTGTTTGAACCCTACATAAAGACCCCTTCCCCTTTTCACAAGAGGGAAAAGCTCTTCTGCAACTTTTCGGCTTTGCCAGTGCTTTTTGCTCGTCGCAGCCCTCAGGCGCGCCGTGCGGACATGGCAGGGGCAGAGGGGCTCGAACCCCCGACCTGCGGTTTTGGAGACCGCCGCTCTACCAACTGAGCTATACCCCTAAGCCTCGCCTCCGACAGAAACGCTCCCGTCCGAGGCATGGCGCTCCCTTTAAGACGGGCGGGCCGGAATGGCAAGTGTCTTTTTTCTGCTTTTCACCAAAGCGACCAAAGGGATCGTTCACCAGCGGCGATTGATGCGGGCATCCAGTCGGGCATTGGGCTCCTGGGCGAGATCGGAAAGCGTGGCCTTCAGGCTGATGCCGAGCGGAAGACGCTTCTCCAGCCGCAGTTCGGCGCTCAACGGCGCCTTGTTATTCATGATCACTCCGCCCGTGAGTGTCGCGTTGAAGGCGCGGAAGGCCATACTCAAGTCCTGTCGGGCGATATAGGCGGGCTCACCATCGGTGCGGCGGCCGGCCTCGATCGTCCGTGTCGCGGACACGCTCCCCATATCATTGTCGAGAAGCGCTCCCGACTGGCGCAGCGCGGCACGGGCAGCGCCGGTCGCCGGATTGGCGAGCAGGGCCAGCGTGGTTGCGGCTCCACCGCCCTTCAGGAGATCGTATTCGCCCCACATGCGCAAAGGCGGGCTCACCGTTCCGGCTGCAGATGGCGTGGACACCTTGATCGTCGATTCGGTCCCGAAGCGCGGGCGACCAGGCAAGTCGAGTGCGAGGCCGGTGCGAATCGCAAGATCATCGGGGGATCCGCTGGCGACCCAGAGGAAGGGCCCCTCGCCCGCAGACGCCACCGTTACCTGCGAGAGCAACCACGCCGACAGCGCCACACGCCGGATGCCAGTTCTGCTCAGAGACATCATCGCTCGTCCGATGTTTTCCAGCGGATATCCGCGCCAACCGAATCAGGATAGTTTCAAAGGTAACCCCGTAGCGGCGGCGTTAGAACGCAAGCCTTTGCATGGGTGGCATGCAGCTCATGCGTCAGGGATTTCCCGACATGGCGCGTGACATAGCCGGACTTTGCAGCCAGCTTGCCTGTTTTTCGAGTTTGACTGATACTCTCAAGGCGCCACGCGGAGGACAGACATGATCCGTATCAGCAATGCCGCCCTGCCCGGTTCCGAGTTCGACGACAGCGACCTGACCGAATCCCGCTTCAGCGATGTCTCTCTGAAAGAGGCCGTGTTCAGCAATGTCGATCTCGGCCGCGCGCTCGTGACCGACGCCAATGCCGAGCAGATGATCGTGCGCAATGTCGCGATGAATGCGGTGGTGATGGAGAATGTCGTCATGCATGGGGCCAGCGTCACCCATGTCGACTTCAATGGCAGCACGATCCGCTTTGCGAGCCTCGCCGACACCTCGATTGCCGAATGCGACCTCAGCGGCATGACGATCAATGGCTATCTGGTGACCGATCTGCTGCGGCTGGCGGAAGAGCAGTCCCTCGAGCGGGCTTGATAAGCGCGAGCCGGAGGGCCGCCCTTACGCGCACGGCACCCATACACTGCGAACCCTAGACGCGAAAAGGCCCCGCTGTTTCCAGCGAGGCCCTTTCACCTTGTCGATCAGATCGTC
>NZ_STGU01000030.1 GCF_004912135.1 Rhizobium rosettiformans W3 | reverse complement strand
TTTAGGGTATCGCTCGCCTCGTGAGTTCTTAAACCGTCAAACAGAAACCTGATCCTGTCCGGTCTTTAAGGGGCAACTCCAACGGTACCGTCGGCATGTAAATGACCAGGGGTAGCACTTGTGCAACTTGCAAAACACCATAATGGTGTTATATGACTGAGAAGAAAAAGCCGACCTATGACTTGAAATCCATTCAGGACGCAGCGTCCACAATGACCATGACGCGCTCCGCTCTGAAGGGCGCAGCTGAGATGGGAATGACGCGAACGGACATGGAGGCGGTGATCAAGAGCCTATCCCATCGCGATTTTTACAAGTCGATGGCGACCTTCCAGGATCACCGTGTTTGGATGGATGTGTATCATGGTTCTGCGGACGGCTATGAGATTTACATCAAGTTCGTGCAGGATGTAATCACTGAGTTTACCTGCACGTCGTTCAAGGAGCGGTAGGAATATGAACGATCTTTCAATCCGTATTCATCCTGAGACAGGGCAAGAACTTGTGCGTGGTGTCCGACCGATGACCATTACCTACAAGGGTTTGAGTGCGACGTTCGATATGCCTGGTTGGTACGCCACAAACGACAAAGAAGGCGAGAATGGCCTACACGATGTAAAGGATACCAAGGCTTCAGATCGCGCGCTGAATGCTTTGAAGGCTCGCGCAAATGGCTTGCTGGAGCCGCCTGCTATTCGCAGCGTTCGGCAAAAACTTCGCCTGAGCCAAAAGCAGGCAGGCGCTCTTATTGGCGGCGGGCCAAACGCCTTCCAGAAATATGAGGCAGGGGACGTTCTCATCAGCAAAGCTGCCGATACTGCCCTGCGCCTCTTGGCAAATGACCCGAGTAGATTGGCGGAACTCCCAGCGCAATGAAGGCAGGTTCACAAATCCGGCCATAGTCTTCAGAGATGACCGATAAACCGTTATCCAACACCATAGACCGAGCACATCGCCGCCTTCGTCCAGTCCATGAAGAACAAGCGCTATGCGCCAGGCACCATCAACCGCGCCGTCATCCTCCTGCGTTTCATCTTCAATCTCGCCCGACGCTGGAAAATCACCGGCATCACCGAGAACCCGACCGCTGATCTCACCCTCCTGCCGACCCGGCACCGCCAGCGCTTCCTCTCCCGCGACGAGCTGCGCGCCCTCCTCGTCTCCATCAAGGAAGACGAGAACCAGATTGCCGCCCAGGCGATCCTGCTCCTTCTCCTCACCGGAGCCCGGCGCAACGAAGTCACCCATGCGACCTGGGATCTGGTCGATTGGGAGAATACCACACTCCGCGTTCCCATCTCCAAATCCGGCAAGGAGCGCTTCATCAATCTCAACGACCAGGCGCTTGGTCTTCTGCGCTCCATCAAGCGCCTGCTCGGCAATCGCTACATCTTCCCCAGCCCCGTGACGGGTCGGCCTTCGCCCAGCCTCTTCTACCCCTGGGTTCGCATCCGCGACCGGGCCGGATTGAAGGACATGCGCCTGCATGATCTCCGCCACTCCTTTGCCAGCTTCCTCGTCAACAGCGGGGTCTCGCTTTATGTCGTGCAGAACCTGCTCGGTCATACCCAGGTCCGCACGACCCAGCGCTACGCCCATCTCGACAACGAGACGCTGAGCGGTGCTGCCGGCTTGGCCGGCAAGGTCATCGAAACCATGGCCGTTCCTGCCTTCGGGGCCGAGGCCTGAACCGGGGTACAGCAGCAAGGGTCGGAGCACACATTTCTCCGGCCCTCTTCCGACCGCGTCCGACCCTTATCCGACCCGGAAGGGATGAAACCGGAAGGTTGGGACTGAGAAAAAGAGACCCGAGGTGGCCTCTTCGTCCTATCCCGAACAGCAGCTACCAGACACCCCGGAGCCCTTTGATCTGGCAGCGTTCCTGACGCCCAGTTTCCCAAATCGGGGGCTTATGCGTTCAGTATCCTGTCTCTCCATCGGGGAACATCGGCGCAGGCGGGGCGGCAGTCACGACCCATCTGGTTTCGTTTGATAATCCGGTCCCGGACCTCCAGAGTTTCCAGGAGCAGCACTCCCGAATACTGCGCTGGAGAACTCCGGAGGCCGACGACGACGCCCTTCATCTCCACCATCACCGCCGCCCGCAACGAAAAATCCCGCCGAACTCTTCGCGAGCACGACGGGGTTTGGGATCAAGCCGATCTCGGCCTGACTGGAGCTAAACTCGAATTCAGTTCTTCGGCAGGGCCGCAGCAAGGGCTGCCGCATAGGCGTTGCGGGCCGTCTGGAGAATCGCGATGTCCTGCTGCAGGTCGGCAATCTTGCGGTCCACGATGTTGATGCTGGACAGCTGGTTCAGCGCGTCCTGGCTGAGGCTGTCGACAGCATAGTCCTTGCCGTCAATGGTGATCTTGGGCTGGTCGTTCATGGTCTTATCCTTCTTCTTAAAGAGAAACCCCCGAATTGCTCCGGGGGTTTCCTACTGTTTCAATCATCACTGTAAGCAACAATGATCAAAGGAAACTAACATTTAGCCCAGCGTCAGAACGTTGGTAGCAGCTCCATCGATGGTTGCGGTGGAAAGGTCCACCAGACCAACCAGTTTGACAACCTGATCTGCACCGTTGGTGAAAGTTGCGCCTGCGCTAACATCCTGAACAGCGAACGTGTTGCCACCAAACTGGAACCAGACGACACGATCAGCGCCGCCCGCTGCTGCTGCCTGCAGATAGTCAGCAAAAGCTGCCGTTTCAGCCAAAGAAATCTTTGCAGCGGTAAATGTTGCGGCTCCGCCGCCAGCGAGGAAGTCAATCTTGTCCCCCTTACCGGCGTTGGAGATTGACGCGTAGATGTTACCGTTGTCGTTGGCAGTCAGCACAAAGGTATCATCGCCGGTACCGAAGTCGATGATGTCAAGACCCTTACCAGAGGTAATCGTGTCGTTGCCTGCACCAGCGTTGATCGTATCGGCCTTTGCACCGCCAACGATCGTGTCGTTGCCGTCACCACCGTTGATGGTGTTGGTTTCAGCCGACGAACCGGTCAGGGTGTCGTTACCAGCACCACCTTCAAGAGTGACAGCCTTCGTGGCAGCAGAAGCATCGATCGTGTCGTTGCCAGCACCGCCCTTGAGGGTGGCTGCGTTCGCAAGTGCACCAGTCGTGAGGCTCACGGCACCCTTCGTCACGCCGGAAGCGTCAAACGAAGTCAGTGCCGTGCCGGTAAACGTCAATGCCAGACCGGCGTCACCGGCAACAGTGATGCTCTTAGCTGCCGCTGCACTCAGTGCAGCCGTATGAGCAATGGCTGTTGGTACGGTCGCTGTATCGTCTGTGAGGAAGTTTACGGTCTCGATGTCAGCAGCATTAACTGTGTTAACATTGATACCAGCGTTGTTGGAAATACCAACGTTCAACACGTCTGCTGTACCTGTTGCGGCGTTCGTTACCGTTGCAGTCGTCGCAGCAGTATTGCCAGCCTTGAACTCAATCGTGTTTCCGGAAGTCAGACCAGAAATCGTAACGGCGTGGCCTACCGCACCATTTGCGACAACTTTGGTAATCGCATTGTTGCTGGCGTTATTCAGGTTATTGACCTTGATTTCACCAGCACCAGCTGTAGCTCCGATCTGCAGTACTTCGAAGCCCTTGACCGCATTGGCAAACGTCGTTGCAGCAGAAGCTGTGTAAGCGTCAGCTGCAGACAGAGACAAAGTATCAGTTCCTTCGCCACCAGTGACCGAACCACCAGCACCGACTGCTGCTGCATTGACTGTTACAGTGTCGTCGCCCTTGCCCATTGTAATGGCTTTGGTTGTCGCACCGACGGTTACGACATCCTTTCCGTCGCCACCGGTAAACGCGACGTCGTTGTTCAGAGCAGACGTAATCGTCGTGCCTGCTGCATTGGTGCTCGTGATGGCGAGACCGGCTGCCTGGGCGCCGAGAGCAACGGAAACAGACTTGTCTCCAACGAAGTCAATTTTGGTTGCCTTGCCAGCGGTCAGTGTAACGCCGGTGGACGCGCCGCCAAGAGCTGAAACTTTAAGCGAGGTTGCTTCTGCATCAGCTATAGTGCCGCCGGTTACAGTATTCAGTGTAAGATCAAGCGCACGCGTAGCTGCAGCAGCAGTTACAGTGGCATTCTGATTTGTATTGGCGACCGAGAGTGTTGTGATTGCATCCGAAGCGATGGTAGCGGCGCCAGTATTGCCGTTCAACGACACAGTCGTCAGCTTATCAGAACCGGCTGCGGCTTTGTCATCAATTGCAACTGTCGTACCACCAGTTACGGTTACAGACTTCACGTTGCCCTTGGAATCTACAGTGATACCTGCTTTTGTACCGACTTGTTCAACCGTGACGGTCTCCATTGCGGCAGATGCCTGAACGTCGGCTGCTACGGCATTCTGAGAGGAGCGCAGGACTAGATTCTCAACATTCTTCACAGCTGCGCTTGTGGTCACTGACATCGTGCCGGCTGAGTTGGTCAAGACGAGCGTGTCCTTACCCGCGCCACCATCAATAGAATCAAGAGCGGTGAAGGTGTTTGTAGCTGCAACACCATCAGCAACGCCCTGAATGGTGTCGTTGTTAACGGTACCTACATAGTTATCCACGCCAGTAGTGAGCGTACTATTGGCGGGATATGGCACCCATCAAGAACAACCGATTTCCATAATATAAATCAATAGCTTAGAAAGTCCTGGAGACCATTTTAGCTCCACCTCGGATAAATAGTCGGCCACTCACCGACTCCTTTACGACCCGTTCGACATCAAAACATCCTGCATCGGTCCGCCCGACTCCCAGTGAGTCCAATGGCTTGACGCTCCCGGCTTCACCGACCGTCCACCGAACAATAACCCAGGCTTATCTCCTTCGGTCGGGAACCGAACAACTTGATAACAGTACCGTTTTTTAGTACCATTTAAAGACGGAGATACGAGCAAACACGATGAAGAATGTTCTCGAAATAGAAGGCCACAAGGCAGTAATCTCCCTTGACCCGGATATTGGTATGCTGCGCGGTGAGTTCGCCCATCTCTCAGGAGGAGCAGATTTCTATGCGAGTAGCGTGGAAGCCCTGTACGAGGAAGGTCGAAAGTCACTTCAGACCTATCTGGAGCTTTGCCAGAAAAAGGGCGTCGAACCCTCCCGCAAGTTCTCAGGTCGCTTCAACGTCCGTATCGATCCCGAGCTTCATGCGGCAGCTGTGATGGCTGCTGCCGCAGAAGCCAAAAGCCTAAATGAGTGGATCATTGACGCCATCAAGATCGCCGCCCAGAAAACTTGACCCTGCAGGAAATGAGAACACGATGTCCGACTTCCCTCCAGTACATCCAGGCGAAGTCCTTATCGGCGATTTCCTCAAGCCGTTGGGCTTGAGCCAGAAGGTGCTTGCCAAGGCCCTCTGCATTTCGCAAACGCATATCAGCGATGTCGTCAACGGAAGACGAGCCATATCAGCTGAAACCGCCCTCCGGCTATCGCGCTATTTCGGCACCACAGCTGAATTCTGGATCGGTATGCAGGCAACCTATGAGCTGGAACTGGCTCGTGATCACTACCAGCACATTATTGATGCCGAGGTAAAACCATGCATTGCCTAGGTCGACATCGAGCATGCCGCCTCCTCATTCCGCCGAAGAGCCGGTTGCCTTGGCCAGCAGCTCCAGCGCTCGTTGCTCACGCCCCTGTGCATAGTCGACGCACTGACGATAGAAGCTCAGTGCATCCTGCTCCATTACCAGCTTCACCGCTGCTTCGTTGACGAGAGCATTGATGCTAACTCCCCTCTCTTTCGACAGCGCCTTCAAACGTTGATGCGTCTCTTCTGGCAGACGCAGTGTTAATGCTGATGTCATTCCTGCTTCTCCAACCATTCTAAAGGTGTCAAAACTGCGAGAGCCGGAAACTTGAGTTCCATCGCTTTCAAGTCACGCAAATTATGCGTGATGATAGCTTCCGCCCCTCCGGCTATGGCCAGCTCCACCAAGTGGTTGTCGCCTTCGTCGCGGAGGTTAGGCCGCCAACGGTAGTATACAGTCACGAGATCACAGCGACCAATAAAAAGGCGCAGGAGTTCAAAACGTTCCTCCTCGTTCAGCCGTGAAGATCGGAACAGTTCAGATCGACCAAGGACATCACGATACTCTAGAATGAGCGAGGTTCCGAGGATGGCGGTAGCCTGGAGAGAAATACAGGAACGCAGCACCGAAGCGCTTGCGCCGTTTCCGATACAGGCTCCAACAAAGACATTGGTGTCAACCACGACTCTCATCGCATGGATGATACCGCATTTGGTATCACATCTCCAGTGTGTATGTCGCAGAAACAAAGCCCCTAAGAACGACTATCCGAGGGGGCTAAGCGATGCATATGCCCCTCCACCTTGTTCCCATTGTGAGCAGGCTCGGGTCATGGCATCTTGATTAACTAGTTGGTCAGGAGCCTTCCATGGTCGATGTGAATTTGGCAGATGCCAGGGCACGTTTCAGCGAACTCGTCAACAAGGCCGCCGCTGGCGAAACGGTACAGATAATCAAACATGGCAAGCCCGTCGCAAAGCTGACCGGCGTGGCTTCGCCAAGACGCCCGATTGACCTCACTGCACTCTGCAAGCTGACCTCGTCCATGCCGCCTCAGTTGCAGTCCGCAGGCGAGTTCATCCGCCGCATACGCGAAGAAGAGCGGTATTAATTCTATATCTGAATACGTCTCCCCATCACCAACATGACGAACGAGGAGAAAACCAGGCCAATCCAGGTTGGCTGTCGACTCGAAGTGCATTAGCCTTACCTCGATCACTTTGCAGCAATCGAGGTGTCCTCGACGCTGTACATCAAGGAAAGACCCGTTGAAACCGAACCGTATGATCGACCCGCGCAAGGTCTATGGGCCGAACGAAGCGCCGCCCGAGTTGGTGGCGCTGATCGTTCCAGAGCTGGACCGGCTCATAGAAGAAGAAAAGCAGACCAAGCGGAACAGCCGAACTGACTAAAGGCGACGCCGCCCGGAAGCCTTGATGCTGTTCAGGCGCAATAAAAGACGGCCCGCACCGTCTCTCTCCGAAGCTTCCTTCACCCACCCCCGAAACGCTCTGGGTGTGCCGCGATATTCGGCTGGCAGAACTGGTCGCTCCTCACTTTATTATCAAAACCTCTTCCGATCGATCCCATCGATCAATCCATCCAATCCCTAACCCCTAATCCCCTTCCCTTGCCCATACCCCCTTCCAATACCCAGGAAATGGGATCGGCAAGATTAAAGCCAGGAGACCCAGCCATGCCCGCCAAACGCCGCACCGACCCCTCCCAGGCCATGGCCGAGGCGGAAGCCGCCCTGACCCGCGCCGGGGCCAAGTTCAAGCGCCCCTCCGATTTTCATCTGAAGGTCCAGGCCTTCAATTTCTGGCCCACGACCGGGAATGTTCGTCACGACGACGACCACAAGCCAGCCCAACCCCTCGGTCTCGCCGTCTTCATCCGTCAGCTGAACGAGGCTGGACTGGCAACCGCCCAGCCCCTCGATCTTGTTGATGACCCCGCCGCCTTCATCGTACAGCGCCCGCCGCAAGAGCCCGGCTTCGAGACTTATTGAACCAGGCCAAGAGGCCAGAGAGGGGGCGAGGCTCCGCCCCACTCTCCAAGTGCCTGCTTCGGCAGCACATTTCTGCCCTGAAGCTCCGGAGCTTCATTAGTGGCGCTCCGGAATTTCTGGTCAGTACCGCTTCCACCAGTCCGGTTCATCAATAAACCGTGCTTGCCAGGCCGCTACCTCTGAACCATTGTACAGTTCATCGAAGCGGCCCTGATCCACCTTGGAATGATACGTCCAGCCGACCTGCTCACCCCAGACCTTGCGGGCCTGAACGTCCAAGTCCCGAGAAATCCCGTAAAGCTGCCGGGTCCGGATCGGTAGCAGATCGGGCCGCACCCCGCGCCGAAACCAAGGCTTCATGAACTCGACTGCATAGCGCTGGCGACCCTCCTGGTCGAAGCAGACCACACCAGGCCGGATGGTCTTCATCATGTACCGGAATTTGATGGACTGGCGTACGTAATGTCCCACCGGCCCACCACTATCAAAGCCCTGGACTTGGACCGCGTTTGTCGGCACGTCGAGCCCAGCCTGAGCCTCCCACCAGTTAGCCAGGAAGGTCCGAAACTCCTTCCGCACCGACGGCGGGATCGAGCACAGCAGATGAAAATGCAGGCCGTGTTCGTAGCCGCTACGTTCCAGAACATAGATGTAGCTATGCTCCACCTCTTCCGTCAGATGGAACCGGGCCGTCCGCTTCGGACGAGCCTTGAGCCAACCCGCAATGGCTTTGTTCATCACGGAAATCAGTTCCCCGAACTCCGCATGGCTTGTCACCCCCAGATACCAGGCTGTCACCGTAACGAAGGTGTTGAAGCCCCGGCCATCCCGGAGCACCTTGAACGACATCGCGTTGTACAGCTTCCGGGCTTCGTCCCCGAGACCTTCCCGGTGAACCCGACCATCCACATACTGCTTCACCTTCATCCGGCACGGCAGCACCACGGGCATCGGCAAATAGACGCGTTCCGATTCAGGCGTAACCGGCTTCATCACCACCACTTTGGGACCATCCACCTCCCAATCCGGGCTGATCGTCAGCTGGCCACCCGGCAATACCGAGCGGTCCAGCCTACCACCTCCCCAATGTTCACCGGGGCGAAATGGATTAGCGTTCATCATTTGCATCTCCCTCGACAGAGTTGACCTCGGCCCCAGGCTCGGAGGGGTAGCTACAAATCAGAACGTCGAACTCTTCGAGCGAATCGATAGGTTTGCGATCACGAGGATCGGAATCGACAGCGGCGATCCCAGAGGCTTCCGCAGGAGCGCTCCAAATGAAAACCTCAAATTCTGCATGTTCATTGACAGGCGAGCGATCATTATGTGACATCTGTCATCTCCAAATTGATCGCGGTCACGGTTGCTGATGGTATTCCCGCAGCACCGACCGCCTACCATATAGAGTTTTCGACCCAATTCTCGCACATCATTAGAGATAAAAGCTTCGCTGTTGCAGATAGGCAACAGGCTCAACCTCCGCCATTTACTCACGTTTCGTACGAATTTCCAGTGACTTAGCCTGAATCATCCTCGTTCATTTCCGAGATCGAGGATTTTCCCGCCATGACCAAGGCCACTGCCAAGCCCGCCCCTGTCATCGAAGACGACGTCAACGAAACCATCCCCCTCATCCCCGAGGACATCTTGCGCCAGCATCACTGCCTGGAGCCCGATGCCTCAAGGTTCACCGCCGCCGCTCGGCTGCTGCAATCCCTCTGGCGGCAGGACCAGAACCTGCCAGTTGGTCGCCACCGCAGTCCGTCAGGGGAAACCCGCCAGATCGGTTCACGCCTCACCATGTCGGCAGGCCGCGCCGGTGCCAACTTCCTCGATCCGGCTATCGCTTCGCTGGTTCGTCGTGAACTGGTCTATCGCGAGATCGGAGCATTGATCGACGCCGACCGGCTCTTCCGCAACCTGCTTTCATCCATGCCGCTGGTCTTCAATCTCTTCGGCCCACTCAAACGCGATCTTGACCTTGCGACCCGTGTCATGCGGCTCGTCCTGCCGGGCTTCACCGGAACCGTGACCAAGATCCTCTTCGAGCACAGCCCCGGACGCGGCAACCCGGCCTTTTCCGCCGACTACACCGCAGCCGACGCCCTGGTCCGCTACCGCACCGAGGATGGCCGACGCGGGTTCGTCTTCGTTGAGCAGAAGTATACGGAAACCCTACAGGAAACGACCCAGCCGACCCGGCCCCATCTCGACCGGCTGTCCGAGCAATCCGGCCTGTTCAAGGACCCTCATGCTCCCAGTCTGCGATCCAGCCCCTGCCAGCAGCTATGGCGGGAGCACTTGCTTGCCGCCAGCATGATCCAGCGCGGCAATTATGACGAGGGCCACTTCATCGTCATAGCCCCGCGCCTGAACTGGCATGCCCAGAACGGGATCGCGGCCTATGCCCGCCATCTCAAGAAGCCCGAACCCGGCCAGCCCGCCTTCACCAACATCTTCCTCGAACGCTTCATTGAAGCCATCGGAACCGCCGGAGAGCCTGATTACGCCCGAAGCCTCTACCGACGATACTGTGATTTCGCCCGGATCGATCAGCTGATCGACGCCTATCTCGACGCCGAGGATCAGGCCGGGATCGAACTGCTGACCACGCCGGATGCTGTTTCGGCCCGGAGCGAAGCCGAGGCCATGGCTGCCGCCTGACCAAGATCGGTGGCGCCCATCCGGCTCCACCTCCCCATCTTTCATCGCCCCATTCTCGCCCCATTTCCCGGAGCATCGCCATGCCACGTCCAACACTGCTGACCGCCGCCCTTCGTCGCCAGCTTCTCCTTAACGGTCACAAGAGCCGCAGCCAGCCGGACTTTGATCCGGTTCCCGTCGTCAAGCTGTTCACCCCCGACGCCAGTGCCACCTGGCTCCTCACCGAACTCAACCCCGACAATCCCGACCTCGCCTTCGGTCTCTGCGATCTTGGCCTGGGCTCACCGGAACTCGGCTATGTGTCCCTTACCGAACTTGCCAGCATCCGGGGCCGTCTCGGGCTCCCGGTCGAGCGGGACCGCTGGTTCAGGACGTCCGAGCCGCTGTCTGTTCATCTCCAGCGCGCCCGCCAATCCGGCAGGATCGCCGCATGACTGACCCAAGCCACTCTCCACCCGACTGGTTGCGTTTCGTCCGATCCGGGCACTTCGAGGCCATGCCCGATCCCTTCACTTGGGACATCAGTCACGACTTCGCCCACCTGATCGACGGTTACAGGCTCAGCCAGGAGGCCGGGCTTGGGTCCCTTGGTCACTTCGCCAATGCCCGCTTCGATGAGGCGCAGGAGACCGGCCACTGGTCAGGCACAGCGCTTCAGCTCTGGTGCTGCCTCTTCTTCGAACATCGCCGTTACCGCCACATGGGTGAAGGTGAGCCGACCGGTTCCGACCTTGATCTCCTCAACCGTCTCTGCACCAGGCTTCGTCTTCGGCTCCAGACCGTGACGGATGAGGAGCGACAAAGTCTGTTGACCGCCCTGCAGCAGGGCTGACCCCACCACCCGCATGCCCCCTCACCCATCAAAGGATACGCGCATGAACCTTCAGTTTCTCCAGTCCTGGCGCGGCGCTTTGCTGATCGCCGCCATCGTCACCCTCGGCATGACCGCCTACAAGGCCGTCTTCGGTCCCGATCCCGCCACCCGGATTGCCGAAAGCCGCATGGCCCGCCTCCTGCCCGGAGGCCAGCCGAGCCAAGACATGCTGAACCGACAGATTGCCGCCGCCCGTCCCTATGTCAGTGCCCGGATCACCCTTGGCCAGCTTGCCAGATACATGGCACGCCTCAACTACGAGATCACCTGGGAGGTCGTCGATGTGAACGCCTTCGTCATGCGGGCCATCGGCGACGACGTCTTGACCCGCCAGTCCGAGGAATACGCCATCCAGTTCATTGTGCTTGACGGCCCCGTCCAGGACGGACGTGTAATCGGCACCTTCGAGGGACCGGCTGTCGGCATCGACAGCATGGCCTATAACCGCGAGACGGTGAGTGACGAAGAGACGGTGCAGTTCCTGCTGCACATCATCTCCGAACTCTCTCCCGTTCCGCTGCAGTAAGGAGCCCCCCGTGCTTGGCCACATCACTGGAGACCACCTGGCCATTCCCGGTCAACTGAGTCGGTGGTCGGCCAACTGAAGCGAGCTGCTAACCTGCACTTCACCAAAGCGCAGGATAACGACCACGCAGTTTTCCTGCCGAACTAAGCCGTTGGCCGCGCTGGATCTCTTCTTCCACGCTGGGACAGCCGCCTTGATGCGTCGAGAATCAACAACCTTGCAGGGTTCTCAACAAGGTGGTGGAGGGCCGCCGATGCCGCCAGGACAGCTAGAAGGTAGACCGGCCAAGTCAACTGGTCGAAAGGCGGGATGCCAAGGTTGTAAGCGTGGATCGGTATTTGATGGACTAGGTACAGGGCGAACGATATTTTCCCTAAGTAAACCAGAGGCTTGAAGGAGAAGGCTCGCGCCAGCCCATCCTGCTGTGCAAAGCTGAAAATCAAAAAGGCGGACGACATGCACGTCAAGCCGCCGTGATACAGCCATTCCCTCGCCGCGAGGTTAGTCACTCTCGACGCGACCTCAGGAACTGCTGACCACGAGGCAATAACAAGCGCAACAGCAGCGGCTTGCAACAGCGGCGCAGCTCCTGCGCACCTGTGCCCGATCCTGAGCCATATGACCGCCGTCACCACTCCGAGAACGAACTCAAACGATCGAGTAGCTGGATTAATATACATCATCGAGGTGATCGAGGGCGAACTGTCACCCGGCGTGTACGGCCCCACACCCAGCCACGTCGCGAGCGTCATCATGCTGATTACGACCACGGCGGAAACCATGAGCCAACGAGCAGGTCGGAGCAGCACGAGCGGGAAAATCAGATAGAAAAACGCCTCAACTGAGAGGCTCCAGCTCACTGAGTTGAAGCTGAAAAAGTACCGATAATCAGGCATCCACGCATGCAGAAGCGTCAGATTCAGAAAGGCTGCCAACAACCCGTCTTCAGTTCCCACCTGAGACACCGGGCTGATGACCAAACAGATCAACACAAATGTCACCAGATGGAGTGGCCAGACCCTGGCAAACCTTGCGAGAAGGAATTTTCCCCGCGCAGTTGAACCGCCGGCATCATGGTAGACATAGGTCAGAATGAAACCTGACAGCACGTAAAAGAATGACACCCCGTTACCAAGGGGCACCTGCGTCAAGACATCGTTCGGGAATCCAAACGTCCCCCGCATATGGTGAAGTACGATCGCAATGGCGGCAAAAAACCGAAGTCCCGTGAGGGCCGGTAGGTCCCGCTTCGTGAAAGAGGCGTTTGCTTTCATCAAAACCGCTTAACTCAACGCAATCGATAAACCAAGCGCAGGACCAATCTCCCGCTAACTTTTAACAGCCTAGAACCATTCAGAATGGTCGCGTGATCGGCACCTTTGAGGGACCCGCAGTCGGCATCGACAGCATGGCATATAACCGCGAGACGGTGAGTGACGAAGAGACGGTGCAGTTACTACTGCACATCATCTCCGAACTCTCGCCCGTTCCGCTGCAGTAAGGAGCCACCCATGCTTGGCCACATCACTGATCACCGTCCCGATCCAGCCGCCGAGGATTGCGACGCCGTCTTCGAGCCGAGCATTCATGACGATCCGCATGTCGCCGGTGACTGGTCCTACGAGACCGTCACCGCCCATGCCGACTATTTCCACGTCACCGCCCTCTACGACACGACCGTTTCCCAGGCGATCCGTCACGCCGAGACCGCCTGGCCATTCCCGGTCAACATCTACCTTTATCCGAAGGGCAGCGCGCCGCTTGGCTGACCGCAAGCATCCGCGCCATTTCTTCCGACCCTCTTCCGACCGAAACGCTCCGGCATCTGACTTTCAGTCTGTGATCTTCAGCAGGTGAACTTCTCCATATCGCCGCCGAAGCAACCGGGACGGCCACGCTTGAACCAGCGTCGGCCCTCCCAATCGGTGGAGAATCCATGCCCGTCATCAACCTCACCCAGAACACCGTCCGCACCGCCACCTGTCCTGCCGACAAGCCGAAGATCGAATACACCGATGCCAAACAGCGCGGCTTTTATCTCGAAGTGCTGCACACCGGCACCAAGACCTATCGTCAGCGCTACACCGACGACCACGGCCAGAAGCACCGCATCCGGATCGGTCCAGCCGACGCCCTTACCCTCGACCAGGCCCGGCAGAAGGCCAAGGCTATCATCGCCCAGGTGCATTTGGGCGAGAACCCGCAGGCCCGCCGTCGGGAGAAGCTGGCCATTCCGACGCTTTCCGCTTTCGTCCGCGACCGCTACCTTCCCCATGCGAAGGAGACCAAGCGCAGCTGGCAGACCGACGAGACCATGCTCCGGGTCCACATCCTGCCCGCCCTCGGCTCCAGGCCGATGGACACCATCACGACCGAACACATCGCCGCCTTCGTCCAGTCCATGAAGAACAAGCGCTATGCGCCAGGAACCGTCAACCGCGCCGTCATCCTCCTGCGCTTCAT
>NZ_STGU01000003.1 GCF_004912135.1 Rhizobium rosettiformans W3 | reverse complement strand
CAAGGATTTCTCTAGAGCGAAGGACTTCGTCGCCAGCAGCGCCGCCGCCCTCGTCAGTGAGCGGATGTATAGATTCGCTTCTCCGAGCAGTCAACAGCCTTGTTCGGAAAAATGTCGAAAAATCGCTAGAGCATTGAAATATTGAGATTTATTTCGATACGCTGCAGACAATCCCGTTTTTCCGCCGTCGGATGCCCCCCATTGGCTCCTCTTGCAAGGCCGATCGGTCCGTTTTCGCGCTTGGCTCTCAGATGCGTACACGTGTGCACGTCCATGCGCGTGCGCATGCCGCGCAAATTCCATATTTGGCTGCTCAAAGAAGGCCCGGTTCGGGCGCTGATTTGACGGCGCCGGCCAAAACATGAGACACAACAGCCGTGATCCAGGCGACAAACAGGCCGACGCTTATGACTTCGGCCGCAGACACGAAGATGGCATGACGACAGACCGTGACCTGATCCGTACGCTCGGCGGCGAGCCTCCGATCCTCGCGGATGGCCTGCGCGCGCCCGATCGCCGCGAGATTTCGCTGCGCTGGCTCTCCGGCACCTTTCTGACCGGCATCACCTCCTGCATCCTGATGGGCGTTGCTCTCTTTGCAGCACTCGACGGCCGGCAGCAGCTGGCCATCCCTGCCGAAGCCTATGCCGTGACACCACCCGACGGCGCGGAAATACCCGCCGAAGAAACCATGCGCGGCGACCGGATCTTCGGACCGAAGATCGCTGCCCGCCCCGTCGACAAGGCGATCCTCGACGTGCCCACCATCTTCAAGGATGGCGAGCGCGAGGTCGTGCGCAAGCTGCCCTTCGCCCATGTGAAGATGGCACTCGCCGCCGATTACGCCAATCAGGAACGCTATCCCAAATTCGACCCGCTCGCCATTTTCGCGACCGACGATACGCCCCCGCAGGTCGCAAGCCGCACCGGCTCGCTCTACGGCTCGGATGTCGAATCCGAAGTCATCCTGAAGTCGAGCCCCTTCCCGGCCGTACCGGACAAGCCGCTCGCCGGCGAGATGACCTTCGACGAAGTGGAAGAAAACGTCCGCTCCAACGGATCGGTGCTGACCGATGGCAATACCCAGGTCGCCGCGCTCTATTATATCGATCCACGCCGCTTCGACACGGAGGACACCGGCCTCGATCTCGCCGTCGGCATGACGGCGCGTATCGTCGAGGAAAACATGAGCATCGCCGAGCCCGAGATCATCACGCCGATGACCCCGGAATATGCCGATGACATCCTGCCCGCGCGCCGGCCGCAATCGGTCGCCGCCCTGATGACGGCCGCCGGCTATCCCGCCGCCAAGGCCGAGGATGTCGGCGAGGCGCTGGCCCCCTTCATGCGCAATCCGGAACTGGTCGAAGGCGACATCATTCGGGTCGGCCTCTTGCAGCGCGGCGACGAAGTGCGGCTCGTGCGCTTTTCGCTCTACAACCGGACCGAACACATCGCGACGCTTGCCGTCAACGACGCGGGCCGCCTTGTCGAGGGGTCGGAACCGCCGGTCATAGACGCGATCGCCGGCGCTTTCGACAGCTCACAGCCGACCATGATGTCAGGGCGTGATCTGCCGCGGGTCTATGACGGGATCTACCGTGCGGCACTGTCCTACGGCATGAACCAGGATCTGACCGCGCAGGTCATCCGGCTGCTCGCGGCCAATGTCGATTTCCAGGCACAGCTCAAGCCGACGGACATGCTGGAAGCCGTCTTCTCTGTCACCGATGACGAAGGCAAGGCGACCGACGACAGCGAGCTTCTTTATGTGCGCGCCCGCTTCGGCGACACGATCACCCAGTTCTATCGCTTCCAGGATCCGGCAGACGGCTCGATCGATTATTTCGACGAGAACGGCAAGTCGATCCGCCAGTTCCTGCTCAGGAACCCCGTGCCGAACGGTCGTTTCACCTCGGGCTTTGGCATGCGCCGGCATCCGATCCTCGGTTATTCGCGCATGCATACCGGCGTCGACTGGGCAGCCCCGCGCGGCACGCCGATCATCGCGTCGGGCAATGGTGTCGTGGAAAAGGCGGGCTGGGCCTCCGGCTACGGCAATCAGACCCTGATCCGCCATGCCAATGGCTATGTCACCTCCTACAACCACCAGAGCGGCATCGCCAAGGGCATCGTGCCCGGCGCCAAGGTCAAGCAGGGCCAGGTGATCGGTTTCGTCGGATCCACCGGTTTGTCCACCGGCTCGCACCTGCATTACGAGCTGATCGTCAACGGCACCAAGGTCGATGCCATGAAGGTGCGCCTGCCCGGCGGCAAGGCCCTGGAGGGGCCGGCCCTTGCCGCCTTCCAGCAGGAGCGCCAGCGCATCGATACCCTGCTGCAGACGGGCGGGCGTCCGGCTCAGGTCGCAAGCCGATAAGCCGTAGTATCAGCGTCCATATGCAAACGGCGGCCCGCAAGGACCGCCGTTTTTGTTTCAGAAGATGTGCCGCCAGTTAGGCCGCAGCACTCACCGCACCCTTGGGCGCGATCAGCAGCCGATCGCTGCCGGCCTCGATCGTCACCTCGGATCCATCCAGCACCTGGCCCGAAAGGATCTGCTCGGCGAGCGGATCCTGCAGGTATTTCTGGATCACCCGCTTCAGCGGCCGTGCGCCATAGACTGGATCGTACCCCTTGTCCGCAAGCCAGGCCCGGGCGTCCGGGGCGAGATCGATGATGATCTTGCGTTCGGCGAGCAGCGACAGGAGCCGCTTCATCTGGATGTCGACGATCGCGCCCATCTCCGTCCGGCGCAGCCGGTGGAAGAGGATGATCTCGTCGACACGGTTCAGGAATTCCGGCCGGAACGAGGCTTTCACCACTTCCATCACCTGGTCGCGAACCTGATCGACATCCTGGTCCTCGCCGAGCGAGGTCAGATAATCGGCCCCGAGATTCGAGGTCATGATGATGATCGTGTTCTTGAAGTCGACGGTCCGACCCTGTCCATCCGTCAGACGTCCGTCATCGAGCACCTGCAGGAGCACGTTGAAGACGTCAGGATGCGCCTTCTCGATCTCGTCGAACAGCACGACCTGGTAGGGCTTGCGCCGAACCGCTTCCGTCAGCGCCCCGCCTTCTTCGTAGCCGACATAGCCGGGAGGCGCCCCGATCAGTCGGGCAACGGAGTGTTTCTCCATATATTCCGACATGTCGAGCCGAACCATCGCGGTCTCGTCGTCGAACAGGAAGCGCGCAAGCGACTTGGTGAGCTCGGTCTTGCCCACACCGGTGGGGCCGAGGAAGATAAACGAGCCGATCGGCCGGTTCGGATCCTGAAGACCGGCACGGGCGCGACGGACGGCACGCGACACGGCCTGGACCGCATCCCCTTGTCCGACGACGGATTTGGCAAGCTCGTCTTCCATGCGAAGCAGCTTGTCGCGCTCGCCTTCCAGCATCTTGTCGACCGGGATCCCGGTCCAGCGCGACACGACATGGGCGATGCCATCGGGGGTGACGACTTCCTGCACCATGTTGCCGGCAGCCGAGCCGTCCTGGGCTTCCGCATCCACCAGCTCCTTCTCGAGCTTCGGGATCACCCCATAGGCAAGCTCGCCCGCACGCTGGAACTCGCCCTGACGCTGTGCAATGGCAAGTTCGTTGCGCGCTTCGTCGAGCTGGCGCTTGAGGTCGGCAGCCAGGCCCAGCTTCTGCTTTTCCGCCTGCCAGCGGGCCGTCAGCGCATCCGCCTCTTCTTCGAGCGAGGTAAGCTCGCTTTCGAGACGGGTCAGCCGGTCGGCCGAGGCCGCATCGGTCTCCTTCTTCAGGGCCTCGCGCTCGATCTTCAGCTGGATGATGCGGCGATCGAGTTCGTCGAGCTCTTCGGGCTTGGAATCCACCTGCATGCGAAGCCGCGAGGCGGCCTCGTCCATCAGGTCGATCGCCTTGTCGGGCAGGAAGCGGTCGGTGATATAGCGGTTCGACAAGGTCGCCGCCGCCACGAGAGCCGAATCCGAGATCCGCACCTTGTGGTGCTGCTCGTATTTCTCCTTCAGGCCACGCAGGATCGAGATCGTGTCTTCCACCGTCGGCTCGTCGACCATGACCGGCTGGAAACGCCGGGCAAGAGCCGGATCCTTCTCGACATGCTTGCGGTATTCATCGAGCGTCGTGGCACCCACGCAATGCAGCTCGCCGCGCGCCAGAGCGGGCTTCAGCAGGTTCGAAGCATCCATCGCGCCATCGGCCTTGCCGGCACCGACAAGCGTGTGCATCTCGTCGATGAACAGGATGATCTCGCCGTTCTCCGCCTGCACTTCATTGAGCACGGCCTTGAGCCGTTCCTCGAATTCGCCGCGATACTTGGCGCCAGCAATCAAGGCACCCATGTCGAGCGCCATCAGCTTCTTGTCTTTCAGGCTTTCCGGCACGTCACCGTTGACGATGCGCAGGGCAAGCCCTTCGGCGATCGCCGTCTTGCCGACGCCGGGTTCGCCGATCAGCACTGGATTGTTCTTGGTGCGGCGGGACAGAACCTGGATCGTCCGGCGGATCTCGTCGTCACGGCCGATCACCGGGTCGAGCTTGCCTTCGCGGGCCTCTGCCGTCAGATCACGGGCATATTTCTTCAGCGCGTCGAAACCGGCCTCGGCATTGGCGCCATCGGCGGTGCGGCCCTTGCGGACCTCGTTGATCACCTGATTGAGGGCATTCGCCGTCACGCCACCCTTTTTCAGCGACGCCGACGTCGATGCAGAGGATTCGATCGCGAGCGCCAGCAGCAAGCGCTCGACGGTGACAAAGCTGTCGCCGGCCTTTTTCGCCGCATCTTCGGCGGTCGAAAAGACCTTGGCCAGGGGCTGCGCCAGATAGACCTGCCCATTGCCGCCCGAAACCTTCGGAAGCTTGGCAAGGGCGGCATCATTGGCGATGCGCACTTCTTTCGAGTCACCGCCGGCTCGGCTGATCAGCGACGAAGCCATGCCCTGCTCGTCGTCGAGCAGAACTTTCAGCACATGTTCGGGCGTGAATTGCTGGTGCCCCTCCGACAGGGCATAGGTTTGCGCGGACTGCAGAAAACCGCGCACGCGTTCGGAATATTTCTCGATATTCATCGTCACTCTCCGTTTCCCCGCCCTGCCCGCAATCGGCACAAGTCGGATGGTTTGGATGAGGCCCCCGGAAGCGGCGGACCCCGGAGCGGAAACCGCTCTCTTGACCGAGATATGGGAGCGGAATTTTGCCCTTTAAAGAGGCAGACAAACGAAAAACTCCGGGCCGAGGCCCGGAGCTTTGCAATCGTCAATTCGAGCCGGAAAAGCTCATTCGGAAGCGGCCTCGGCCAGCGCCGGGGCGTCGCCTCCCTCGCCGTTCGCGCCCTCGCCGCCTTCGTCTGCAGCAGCGCTGCGACGGGGCTGGCGACGCGGACGGTTTCCGGCGTTGCGGCGACGCGGCTGGCGCTCGCCGCCCGCTTCGGCGGCACTTTCGGCGGCTGCGGCTGCGGCTTCCGCCGGCATGTCCTCGATCACCGGCTGCGGACCCGATCCGGCAATTTCCGGCTGGGGCTGCGGCTGCGGCTCGCGCTGCCGGCGCTCATGCTGCTGTCCGCGGTTCTGCTGCTGCGGCTGGGGCTGCTGCTGATTGCCGCGATCGCTGGCCTGGGCGCCATTGTCGTCCGAACCGTCGAAATCCTCGCCGTCGCGCTCGCTGTAATCCTGGCGGTCGTTCTGATCGTCGCGATCGTCACGCTGGAAGCGTTCCTGCATCTGCGCCTGGGCGGCCGCGATGATGCGGTTGTAGTGCTCGGCATGCTGCAGGTAGTTTTCCGCCATGACGCGGTCGCCGGCGCTCTGGGCGTCGCGTGCGAGCGTGGCGTACTTCTCTGCGATATGCTGGGCAGTGCCGCGGATCTTTATGTCAGGGCCGGAGCTGTCATAGGTCCGGGTAAGCGGGTTCTGGCCCTTGCGGTTGAAATTGTTGTTTCCACCGCCGCCGCCGCCATTGTTGTTACGCCCCCGACCACGCTTGTTCTGCTGTCCTGGCCTCATAGATGCTTCACCTGAATGTCTTTGTTGTGCTGATAAAGGGCAATGCCATTGGCTCTGGTTGAACCGGACCAAGGATCCACGCGCCGCCGACAGACCGCGCTCTCGCCTTGCTCGCCGCTGGTGAAAGTCGAGTTTACTGAGTTACGCAACAGTCCTGTCGTGCTTCGCCGAGTTCGACAGCGAACCTTTTTCGAAGCCGGCCCAGTCGCGAACGAATCTTCGTTCTTTCCCCGCCGCCCGTTGCGTGCCCGCAAACTATTACGCTTCATTCGGAAAACCAAGCCTTTTTCTCGGTTTCCCGAAATTATCCTTAGCAGACGCAGCAAAGCCGCTAATCAAGGTTAAGCGCAAACACGAGGACACGGTCGTTGGCGCCGTAGTCCCGGCGCTCCTCCAGAAGAGAAAAGCCTGCTAGTTCAAAGATTTGAACGACCTCATTCCGTTGATCGAAACCAATTTCGAGCCCGACCACGCCATGCCTCTCGAGGTGTCCAGGCGCGGCTTCGGCAATCGCGCGATAGGCGTCGAGACCATCAGACCCTCCGTCGAGTGCTGCCATCGGATCATACTTCACCACCTCGGGCTCCAGGCCAGCAACCACTGCGCTGCGGATGTAAGGTGGGTTGGAAACGATGATGTCGAAGCGTTCCGGCGTCTGGTCAAACCAGGGACCGGGTCTCGTCGCAAAGCGCGCGGACAATCCGTTGCGCTCTGCATTGTCTTGGGCAGTCGTCAATGCGTCTTGGGAAATATCGACCCCGATGGCCTCGGCCTCTGGGCATTCCGATAACAACGCGAGCGCAATGGCTCCGGTTCCCGTTCCAAGATCGACGAACTTCGGTCGACGACCTTGACGCACCATAGACCGGAGATGTGGCAAGATCACGTCAACGAGGATTTCGGTATCGGGTCGCGGTTCAAGCGTTCCGGCGGATAGGGTCAGATCGAGCCCGTAAAAGTCGCGGCGCCCCAGGATCCGGTGAACCGGTTCCCGCGCGAGCCTTCGCAGGATCGCCTGCTCGACTTGGTCTACCATCTCGCGCGACACCGGCTCGTCCCCGTGCAGCAGCAGCGCGGTAGCATCGAGGTTCAGCAGACCGCAAACCAGGATCCGTGCATCAGTCGCCGCATCCACCAAGCCGGCCTCGGCAAACCGACGGCGGGCCTCCGCGATGAGAGACTTCGCCGAGGGCGCCCCGGCACTCATTGCGTCTCGCCGAGCTGAGCGAGCTGGCCCGCCTGGTAGTCGGAGATCAGAGCATCGAGCATTTCGTCGAGGTCGCCCTCGATCATCTTGTCGAGCTTGTAGAGCGTCAGGTTGATCCGGTGATCCGTCACACGGCCCTGCGGGAAGTTATAGGTCCGGATGCGCTCCGACCGGTCGCCCGAGCCGACCTGGCTCTTGCGGTTGGCGGAACGCTCGCTGTCCATCTTCTGCCGTTCGATGTCGTAGAGCCTCGACCGCAGCACCTGCATAGCCTTTGCGCGGTTCTGGTGCTGCGACTTTTCCGACGAGGTCACGATCAGCCCGGTCGGCAGGTGCGTGATGCGCACGGCCGAGTCGGTCGTATTGACGTGCTGGCCACCGGCGCCCGACGATCGCATCGTATCGATCCGGATGTCTTCGGGCCGGATTTCGATATCGATCTCTTCGGCCTCCGGCAAAACCGCAACGGTTGCCGCAGACGTATGAATACGCCCGCTCGCTTCCGTCTCCGGCACGCGCTGAACCCGGTGAACGCCGGATTCGAATTTCAGCCTGGAGAAGACGCCCCGCCCGCTGATCGTCGCGATGATTTCCTTGAAACCACCCGCTTCTCCTTCGCTGGCGGAAAGGACCTCCACCTTCCAGCCCTTGGTCGAGGCAAAGCGCTCATACATGCGGAAAAGGTCACCGGCGAAGAGGGCAGCTTCGGATCCGCCCGTGCCGGCGCGGATTTCGAGGATCGCGCTTTTTTCGTCGGCGGCATCCTTCGGCAGGAGCAGGATCTGGATCTCGCCTTCGAGCGTCTCGATCCGGCTCTCAACCTCCGGCAGCTCCATATCCGCGAGATCGCGCATCTCCCGGTCGGTCGCCTTGTCGGCAAGCATGGCGCGCAGGTCGGCCGCTTCGCCGGTCGCCGCTTCGTAGGCGCGGATCTTCTTCACCACGGGCTCAAGCTCGGAATACTCGGAAGCGAGCTTCACATAGACATCGGCTGCCGGTCCTGCCGACATTCGCGCCTCGATCTCGCCGAACCGGCGCTCAAGCTCGCGCATTTTCTCGACAGGAAGCTTCGCCACCCTTTACTCCAAGGTCAGTCGCCAAAAATCAGACGGGGATATTGTGCTCTTCCGCATGGCGGACAAGCAGGTCGCGCACTGACACGCCCGGGGTGTCGTCGTCAAGCGCAGCCGTCAGAACCTCCGACAAGCGGCCGACATCCAGCCCGAGCAGCATGGCCTTGACCGGGCCGATCGCCGTCGGTGACATCGAGATCGAGCGGAAGCCGATCCCGAGCAGCGCCATGGCGGAAAGCGGCTTCGACGCCATTTCCCCGCAAAGCGTGACCGGCGTCTTGTTGCGTTCGGAGGCACGCACGATATCGCGCAGGATCCGGAGGAACGGACGACCCAGCACATCGAAGCGATCCGACACGCGGGCATTGCCGCGATCGACCGCCATGGCGAACTGGAACAGGTCGTTCGAGCCGACCGAAACGAAATCCACCTCGTCCATCAACTCGTCGAGCTGCCAGAGCAGCGCCGGCACTTCGAGCATGGCGCCGAACTGCAGCTTCTTCGGCAGCTGATGGCCGAATTTGGAGATATGCTGGATCTCCTTCTGCATCAGCTCGCGCACCTGCCGGATCTCCGAAACCTCGGTCACCATGGGCAGCATCATCTTGAGCTCGGCACCGGAGGCGGCTTTCAACAGCGCGCGCAACTGGGTGCGCAGCAGGCCCGGCCTGTCGAGCGACAGGCGGATCGCCCGCCAGCCCAGGGCCGGGTTTTCCTCTTCCTGACTGCGGAAATAAGGAACGACCTTGTCCCCGCCGATATCGAGCGTGCGGAACGTGACCGGGCGCCCATCGGCCTGCTTCAGCACATTCCGGTAGAAGCTCTCCTGCTCCTCGCCCTTCGGCATGGTCGAGGAGATCATGAACTGCAGCTCGGTCCGGAAGAGCCCGATGCCATCGGCGCCGGAATCGGCCAGCTGCGGCAGGTCGACCAGCAGGCCGGCATTCATCTGCAGCTTGATCCGATGCCCGTCCTTGGTCACCGGCTCGACATCGCGCAGGGCGCGAAACTGTTCCTGCCGACGGGCGCGCAGCCGCACCTTCTCCTCATAGGCCTTCTGCAGGTCGCCGACCGGGCGCACATGCACCTTTCCATCATCACCGTCGATGATGACAGGGTCCCCGTTTTCCGCGAGCGCCACCGCACCGGCCGCCTGACCAACGACGGCAATACCCATGGCGCGGGCCACAATCACCACATGGCTGGTGACGGCGCCTTCTTCGAGCACGAGACCGCGCAGATTGGCGCGCGGATAGTCGAGAAGCTCGGCGGCTCCCATGGCGCGCGCAAAGACGATCGCATCGTTCGGGAAGCCCTCGGCCGCACTGTGCGGCGAAAAGCCGGTGAGCTGGCGCAGCAAGCGGTTCGCAAGATCGTCGAAATCATGCATCCGCTCGCGCAGATAGGGATCGGTCAGGCGCATCATGCGCGCCTTGGTATCGCTCTGCACCTTCTCGACCGCGGCTTCCGCCGTCAGGCCATTATGGATCGCCTCTTCCATGCGGCGCACCCAACCCTGGTCATGGGCAAACATGCGGTAGGTCTCGAGCACGTCGCGGTGCTCGCCTTCCATGGAAATCTCGCGCCGCGACAGCATGTCGTCGATCGAGATCCTGAGCGATCCGAGCGCGGTCGCAAGCCGGCGGATTTCAGTCTCGCTGTCTTCGTTGAGCAGGTTGGTGACGACGATGCGCGGCTCGTGCAGCACGACATAACCGAGGCCGATGCCTTCGGAATAGCTGTCGCCCTCGATCGTCACGGGACGCGTCAGATCGAGTTCGAGGCCCGGTCGCGTGATCTTCTTGAGTTCGCCCGTCGCAATCATCTCTGCGATGACCATAGCGGTCGTCTCGAGTGCTTCGAGCTCGTCCTCGCGATAATTGCGCTGCGCCTTGTTCTGCACGACGAGAACGCCAAGGCTTCGCCCCGCGCGCAGGATCGGCACCCCGAGGAAGGAATGGTAGATCTCTTCGCCGGTTTCCGGCAGGTAGCGGAAGGCCGGATGCGCCTGGGCATCCGAAAGATTGAGGGACTGGGCAGAGGCGGCGATCGTGCCGACGAGACCCTGGCCCATCTTCAGCTGGGCCAGGTGGACCGCGTCCTTGTTCAGACCTTCGGTCGCGTAGAGTTCGAGAACGCCGTCAGAGCGCAGCACATAGACGGAGCACACCTCTGCGACCATGTTGTTCGCGATCTGGCGAACGATCCGATCCAGTCGCTCCTGCGGCTCGAGCGGCTCCGCCATCAGTTCGCGCAGCCGCTTGAGGAGGACGCGGGGACCCGCAGAAAGGTCTCTCATCGCGTTTGTGCTCCACTTCCCATTGGTCAGCGGATTGTTACCCTTACCTTTTCAGGGGTCGGGTCACGCCTGTCCGCTCTCAGGAATCAATTCTTATCCAGACCGTAGCAGGAATGCAAAGTCCGAACCGCAAGCTCGGCATAGGGACCGTCGATCAGGATGGAGATCTTGATCTCCGAGGTCGTGATCGCCTTGATGTTGATGCCCTTGTCGGCCAGCGCCTTGAAGGCGGTCGCGGCAACGCCCGCATGGCTGCGCATGCCGATACCGATGACGGAAACCTTGACGAGACCCTTCTCGCTCTGGACGACGTCGAAGCCGATCTTCTCCTTGTTGGAGCCGAGAACGGCGAGCGCCTTGTCCACGTCGCCCGAGGGCACGGTGAAGGTCATGTCGGTCTTCGAACCGTCTTCCGAGATGTTCTGGACGATCATGTCGACATTGATGTGGGACTCGGCGAGCGGTCCGAAGATCGCGGCAGACACACCCGGCCGGTCGGCCAGGCGGCGCAGCGAAATCTGGGCTTCATCCTTGGCATAGGCAATACCGGTGACGACTTCCTGTTCCACGATCTCTTCCTCATCGCAAATCAACGTACCGGGCGGGTTCATCAGATCGCCCATGCCCGGCGCATCGGGATCTTCAAAGCTGGAGCGCACGAAGGTGCGGACCTTGTGCACCATGGCGAGTTCGACGGAGCGGACCTGCAGCACCTTGGCGCCGAGCGAGGCCATTTCGAGCATTTCCTCGAAGGCGATCTTCTTCAGGCGACGCGCCTTGGGCTCGATGCGCGGGTCGGTCGTGTAGACGCCGTCGACGTCGGTATAGATGTCGCAGCGGTCGGCCTTCACGCCGGCCGCAATCGCCACGGCCGAGGTATCCGAGCCGCCACGACCGAGCGTCGCGATCCGGTTGTCGGGGCCTATGCCCTGGAAGCCGGCGACGACGGCAACCTGGCCCTCGCCCATGCGGCGAATGATGTCGGCCCCATCGATCTCCTGGATACGGGCCGCGCCATGGGCATTGTCCGTCTTGATCGGGATCTGCCAGCCCTGCCAGGAGCGGGCATTGATGCCCATCGACTGGAGAGCGATCGCCAGCAGACCTGACGTTACCTGTTCGCCGGAAGCCACGACGGCATCATATTCGCGCGCATCGTAGAACGGCGAGTCGGCACCGGCCACCTTGGGCATGTTCTGCACCCAGTCGACCAGCTCGTTCGTCTTGCCGGACATGGCCGAGACGACGACGGCCACTTCGTGACCCGCATCCACTTCGCGTTTCACATGGCGCGCGACGTTATAGATGCGTTCCAGATTGGCGACGGACGTCCCGCCGAACTTCATGACGATGCGAGCCATAGACTTGAACCATATGCCCTAGAAAGACGCCGGAAACCCCGGCACAAAAATCACAAGCCTGAGCAGAAAGCCTCAGGTTGCGGGGCTTTTAGTCTATATGTTCCCGGGGCGCAACGGCCACTTGCCCCCCAAACGGTACGCCACATCCGGCCTTTTTCAAGCAGGTAGCCGGCAAGGCTGGGCTATCCCTCCCAGGCACCGGCACGCGAAAAGGGGGCTCGAAAGCCCCCTTCGTGATCTTCGACCATCCGATAAAACTGCTTAGCGGCAGGCACTCGGATCGCGTTCACAATGCTCCTGCATCATGCGGCGCAGCGGGAAACGGTCTCGATCGTCGGAACTAGCCGAATTTCTGGGCCTGCGACGTTCTTCCTCTCGTCCTCTCCGGTCGTTGTCCGCACGACGGTCACGATCGCGGTCGCGCCGATCATCACGCCAGTCGCGGTCGCGCCAATCGCTGTCGCGGCGATCGTTGTCGCGCCAACGGTCACGATCGCGGTAGAATGACCGTCCGCGATAGTGGTCGTCCCAGTAACGTCCGATGCTGAAGGTCACGGTCGGGATACCGAGCGGGCGATAATATTGCGGCCCGACATAGACCCGGCGCTGCGAATAGGTGGTCTGCAGGTAGGATCCCGAGACCCAACCGCGATAGCCGGCATAGGAGACGTCGCACCAATTGGCGCTGGAGAGGCATCCCTGAATGTTGACGCGGCTTCCCGAGGGGACCACGAGCACGGCAGGATAGCGCGTGCTGGGTCCCGACCGCATGTTCACGTTGGCCGTCGAAAAGGCCGTGGCGGCCTCGGCAACCGCGGGCAAGGCACCGGCGGACATGGCCAGCGCTGCGATAAACCAGGTTGTTTTCATAGCTTCTTCTCCTGTAGCCCGGGACAAGGCGAACCTCACCCGTTTGAGCCGACAACGTTTCGCCGGCTCATCCGGTTCCTCTGCAGGCGATGCGCCTGCGACGACCGCGCCCTTGACTTTGCAGGCCATCGGGACGACTTCATGGCCAATTGCCGCAGGAGGTTCCATCATGAGTGCAGAAGCACGCACCACCATCGATCAATCCGAGGTCCACCGCTTTTCCGCCATGGCGGCCGAGTGGTGGGATCCGACCGGCAAGTTCAAGCCGCTGCACAAGATCAATCCGGTGCGCTTGGCCTATATCCGGGAGAAGGTCATCGAGCATTACGGCCGCGACCCGAAAAGCGCGCGCCCGCTCGAAGGTCTTCGCGTGCTCGACATCGGCTGCGGCGGTGGCCTTCTCTCCGAACCTGTCGCCCGTATGGGCGCGAGCGTGCTTGGCGCGGATGCATCCGAGAAGAACATCAAGATCGCCATGACCCACTCCGCCCAGAGCGGCGTCGAGGTCGACTACCGAGCGGTCACGGCGGAAGCGCTGGCCGCCCAGGGTGAGACCTTCGACATCGTGCTCAACATGGAAGTCGTCGAACACGTCGCCGATGTCGATTTCTTCCTGTCGACCTGCGCCTCCATGGTTCGCCCCGGCGGCTTGATGCTGGTCTCCACGATCAATCGCACGCTGAAGGCCGCAGCACTCGCCATCGTCGGCGCCGAATACGTCCTGCGCTGGCTGCCGCGTGGCACGCATCAGTATGAAAAGCTCGTCCGTCCGGAAGAAATCGAGCGCCCCCTGTCTGCCAACGGCATGCATGTCCTGGAAACCAAGGGCGTCTTCTTCAATCCCCTGCAGAACCAGTGGAACCTCTCGGCCGATATCGATGTGAATTACATGATGCTCGCCGCCCGCCCGGGTCAGACGGCATGAGTTCCCCGCACGACGTCATCGAATGCTGGCTCCGCCACGGCCCTGAAGCCTGGTTCTCCCGCAACGAAGCACTCGATGCCGAAATCGAGGCGGACTACGCAGACCTGCACTTCAAGGCGTCACGCTGCGAATTGTCGGATTGGGAAGAAACGCCGGAAGGCACGCTCGCCCTGCTCCTGCTTCTCGATCAATTCCCGCGCAATCTCTTTCGCTGCAGCGCCCATTCCTATGCAACGGATCCGCTGGCACGCACGACGGCGCATCGTGCGCTCGCCAAGGGCTTCGACAAGCGCGTCGAACCCGTCCTGCGGCCCTTCTTCTACCTGCCTTTCGAGCATTCGGAAGAGGTGGAAGATCAGAAGTTCAGCGTCTCGTTGTTTGAGAAGCATCGCGACGAGACCGGCGATGCCGAGCCCCTGAAATGGGCGATCGTCCATCTCGAACTGATCGAACGCTTCGGCCGCTTCCCGCATCGCAATGCAGCCCTCGGCCGCCAGACGACGGCAGAAGAACAGGCCTATCTCGACAACGATGGTTTCAAGGGCTGAACGGGCTCAGACGGGCAGGGTCTCGACACGCTCGAGCAGGTCGGCCTGCCCGCTCGCGTTTTCCGCCGCAAGCGTCTTCACCCGGGCCCGGTCGATGGTGAGCGCGCTTCCATCGGGGCCGAAGGCGGACTTGAAGCTGAAGGCCTCGGGCGTGGGGCCGCGATCGGCGAGCATCTCGAACCGCTTGACGGCCTCCTCCCAGTCCGGTCTCCTGCCGGCAGGCACCCAGAAGAGCACCAGCGGCGGCCATTCCTGCACCATATTCCAGTTGCGCGCATGCTTGAGGGCGTCCGCATGCACGCCGGTATAGGTAAAGGCCATCAGACTCTCGATGTCCTGCCAGAGCGAGAGCGACGACACGCCGGCACCATCGCCATGCTGGGCGAGAAAGCGGGGAAAGACGAGAGGACCCCAGCTGCGTGGTCCAGGAACACCCTTGTATCCGGATCTTGCGACAAAACCTGCAGCCCGTTCCGCCGCCGCAAAGTTCATCGGCTCCCGTAGGACGAAGCCGCGAACGGCCGCACTGTCGGAGGCATCGACATGGATGCCGAAATTGTAAATCGCCAGATGGTAGGCGCCCGCCGTCAATTGACGTCGTCCGGCAGGACCGGCAGCGGCGCGATCTCGATGCCTTCCTCGATCAGCGACTTGACCTCGACGGGCGAAGCCTGACCAATGATGCCGCGCGCTTCCGCCTCGCCGTAGTGGATCTTGCGCGCTTCCTCGGGAAACTTCTCGCCGACATCCTCGCTGCTCGCACGGATCTCGCGGATCGCTTCCTTGAGCTTCACAAAGGCCTGTTTCTGTACTTCCGAGACCGCCAGCGCCTGGGTCTCTTCCTTCTGACGCGCCGTCGAGACTGCCGGTGCCATCAGCACCTTCGACACCTCCGGCGAACCGCACACGGGACAGGTCAGATAGCCCGATGCCTTCTGACGGTCGAAATCGGCACTTTCGGAAAACCAGCCCTCGAATTCATGCGCTTTTTCGCAGCACAGGGAATAGCGGATCAAACCGTGACGCCTCCCTTGGCCAGCACGGGGGCGATGTCGAGCGCGAAGTCGCGACCATTCTTGAGGTTCGGGATCTTCGCCCGGCAGGCCTTGACCGCCTCGAGATCGATCTCGGCAACAATGACGTCCTCACCGGTCCCGCCGGCCGACGCCAGCACCTTGCCCCAGGGCCCGACAATCATCGAGTGGCCGAAGGTCTCGCGACCGTCCTCATGCACGCCCGCCTGCGCAGCCGAGATGACATAGGCGCCGTTTTCGATGGCACGCGCGCGCAGCAGGATCTCCCAATGCGCTTCGCCGGTCTGCTTGGTGAAGGCGGCCGGCGTCGTCAGGATCTCCGCACCCGCCATGGCCTCGGCCCGGAAGAGATGCGGGAAGCGCACGTCGTAGCAAACGCCGAAGCCGAGTTTGGCAAAGGGCAAGTCCGCCACCACCGCCCGTTCGCCCGGGCGGTAAACCGCGCTCTCGCGCCAGCTCTCGCCATTGTCGAGATCGACGTCGAACATGTGGATCTTGTCGTAGGAAGTGATCTTCTTGCCGTCGGGACCGAACAGGAAGGCCCGGTTGGCAATCTTGCCATCGGCGAGCTTGATGGCGGTCGACCCGACATGCAGATGAATGCCGAGCTCCTTGGCAAGCTCCGAAGCCTTCTTGACGATAAGGTCCGTCTCCTCGTCGCGCAGCACGGCCGCAAGACCGGCGCGATCCTTCTGCACGGCACCGGTCATTTCCGGCGTCTGCACATAGATCGCCCCGCGCCGCGCGGCCTCGCGCACGAGGCGCGCCATGGCCTCGGCATTCTTCTCCGGATCGACCCCGGAGCACATCTGGACGGCAGCAGCCTTGAACACCATGATCGGTTTAATCCTTACTGAGCAAGAAGCGGATCGAGCTTGCCGGCCCGGTCGAGTGCATGCAGGTCGTCGCAGCCGCCGACATGCCGGCTGCCGATGAAGATCTGCGGGAAGGTGTTGCGGCCGGACTTTGCGATCATTTCCTCGCGCAGGTCGGGCTTGCCGGTGGCGTCATGCTCCGTATAGGCGACGCCCTTCTTGTCGAGCAGCGCTTTTGCGCTGGCGCAGTAGCCGCAGAATTGCCGTGTATAGATCGTCACGTCAGCCATGGAATTCTCCACCGGAAAGCATCGGAGGGACAAGGGATTGGACCCTTCATATAGGCCCGGCGAGCGCCCTTGCAAAGGTCAAAACAGTGACATCCGCAGCCCCTGCCTTTTTCAGGGCAGTCGTCGCCGCACTCACCGTCGCCCCTGTCGTGTAGACATCGTCGATCAGCACCAGCCGTTTTCCGAAGATGAGATCCGCCCGTCCCTCCGGCACCTCGAAAGCACCGCGCACATTGAGCGATCGTTGGTTGGCCGTCAGCCCCACCTGTTGCTGGGTCCGCTTGCGTCGCACCAGGGCTTCCGCCAGAAAAGGCTTGCCCGATTGGCGCGCCACATGCCGCGCAAGCTCGGCCGACTGGTTGAACATCCGCCGAAACATCCGCATGCGATGCAAGGGCACCGCCAGGATCGCATCGGCCTCTGCGACTTCCAGCGAGGCCGCCCGAACCATCCAGCCTGCCATCATCGGGGCGAGATCCACCCGGTCCCGGTATTTCAGATCATGCACCAGATGGCGCGCCACCCCCTCATGCAGGGCAACCGAGCGGAGCCGATCGAAGACCGGCGGCTGTGCGATTGCCTGCGGTGATACCATGCCCTCGCCGGGATCATGCGCAAAGGGCAGGCCGAGCACGGGGCAGTATGGTTTTTCGATCAGCCGCATCTCCCCCCAGCAGGCCGGGCAGAGCGCGTGATGGCTGGCGACACGGCCATGGCAATGCGCACAGGCAGGTGGATAGACGAGATGAAAGAGCCCGCGCAGAACCGTTCCGGCATGATGCCGGCTGACGGATGCGCTTTTCTGCACTAAATGAGCCCACATGCATCGACTTTACGCCGCATGCGGCGTCCGGCCAATGCCCGAAACCATGCCGAAATCCCGGGATACCTGCCATGAACGAGCTTTTCGACGAGGCGCTGATCGCCCGCAACCGCGAGCGGGCGCTTGCCCGCAACGGCGCCGGATCGGATTTTTTGCTGGAACTCACCGCCCGCGAACTGGCTGACCGGCTGGCCATCGTCCAGCGCCACTTCGATGATGCCGTCGAACTCTTCGGTGGTACGGGCCTCACTGCCAAAGCAGCGCTCGCCACGGGCAAGATCGGCCAGCTGCGGCGGATCGAGACCAGCGCGAGCTTCGGCGACGAGGACCATGAGGTTCGCGCCTCGAATTTCGAGAGCGTGCCCCTCGAGCCTCAGTCGGTCAACCTGATCCTGTCGCCGCTGTCGCTACACCTCACCAATGACACGCCGGGCATGCTGATCCAGATGCGTCGCGCCCTGAAGCCGGATGGCCTGCTTCTCGCGGCGATCCCGGGTGCCGGCACTCTGGCGGAACTGCGCGAAGTGCTGCTTGCAGCGGAAACCGAGATCTACGGCGGCGCAAGCCCCCGCGTCGTGCCCTTTGCCGATATCAGAGACATCGGCGCGCTCCTGCAGCGCGCAGGCTTCGCCTTGCCCGTCATCGACGAAGAAAGCTTCACCGTCCGTTATGATCACATCTTCGCGCTGATGCGGGACCTGAAGGCCATGGGCATGGCAAACCCCTTGAAAGGCCGCAGCCGCCGTCCTGTCTCGCGCAAGTTCTTCCTGCGTGCAGCCGAACTCTATGCGGAGCGCTTCTCAGATCCGGATGGCCGTATCCGCGCCACCTTCTCGATCGTCTTCGTATCGGGCTGGGCGCCGCACGAGAGCCAGCAAAAGCCGCTCAAGCCCGGTTCGGCAAAAATGCGCCTCGCCGACGCGCTCGATCCTACGAAGCGCATCATCGAGCCCTGAAGGAAGGATCAGTCGTTGGCGTCTGCAAAGTGGGTTTCGACGGTGTTGAACGTGTTCAGCAGCGATCCCGTGAAGGCGCTATAGCCGGACAGCAACGCCACACTGATGATGGCTGCAATCAGGCCGTATTCGACGGCGGTTGCCCCGCGCAGGTCGGACATCAACTGACGGAAGAGATGCATTCTGGCTCCTGATGATCTGGACCCGAGATGGTTGCCCCCCGCCCCCGGCCATGTTGGGTTAGCAGCCGGGGCCGGAGCCGTAGCCGTCGATGATGCAGACGGAGCCGGGCGTTTCCTGAAGCACGCTGCGGCGGATCGTGTACCGCTTGCCGCTGTCGTCCTTCGGGATGGACCCGGTGGTGATCATGTCGAATTCATCCGGCTGAAAGGCCAGAGTTTTGCGGTCGGTCTTGGAAGCAAGCATCGGCGTCAGGACCAACGACAAAGCGATCGCGGCCGTGCCGAAAAGCAGGGCGATGTTCAGGACCCCGGTCCTACCAGTCTTGATCGAAGACCGCTCTCGGGACCGTGCGGCCTTCCAGAAATCCTCGTTTACCATATTACGCTCCACACACGTATCCGACGCATGAACAGAGCGTATATTGCGGTCAGGGTTATAAACTTTTGATTAACGACAGCGATACAAACAGAGACTTCTTACAGAAGGTCCTGCAGAACGGGAATGAGCGGTTCGTCCGCCGGCGGCATTGGATAGTCGCGAAGAGCCTTGGCCTTCACCCACTTGATCGCCTGCCCCTCGCGGCCCTGCGGAATACCCTCGTAGCGCCGGCAGATGTAAAGCGGCATCAGCAGATGAAACGTCTCGTAGGTATGGCTGGCAAAGGTCAGCGGCGCGAGGCAGGCGACCTTGGTCTTGATGCCGAGCTCTTCCTCGAGTTCCCGCACCAGCGTCTCCTCCGGCGTCTCGCCGGCTTCCACCTTGCCGCCCGGGAATTCCCAGAGCCCTGCCAGCGATTTGCCCTCGGGGCGTTGCGCGAGCAGGATCCGGTTGTCGGTATCAACAAGCGCGCAGGCCGCGACCAGCAGGATCGGCTTCTTCCCCTCGGTCATGCGGCAGCCTTTCGCCAGTAGACGTAACGATAGGCTTCCGCGAAACCCATCTTGCGATAAAGCGCCAGCGCTTCGGCATTGTCGGCGACGACCTGCAGCCAGGCGGTGCGGGCACCGCGCATCCGCGCCCAGCGCAGCGCCGAACTCAGGATCTCGACGCCAAGCCCCTGTCGGCGACGATCCGCCCTGACCGCAAGCGACAGGATGCCCGCAAGGTCGTTGTCCTGCACGCAGAGTGCGGCCGCAAGCGGCCCTTCGGCCGCATCTTCGATAACGAAAAGACCCGATGGCGGCTTGATGCCGGTGATGATCTCCGCGAGCGCCGGCTTCAGCGTGGGATCGCTGCCATGCACCGCAATATCCGCGTCCACATAGCGCCCGACATCCTGCGTCGGCAGATGGTCGAGCGTGTCGGGAAAAGTCATGCTCGCGAGATCTGCGGTCATCGTCACCACTTCCTCGAAGCTCTCCCAGCCGTCAGCGGCCAGGAAATCGATGAGCGGCTTCGGTGACAGCGGCGTCTGGCGCACCAGGAGCGGACGCCCGTGCGCTTCGAAGCGCTTGCCAGCCTTCTCGATGCGGATCGCGATGTCGCGGCTGTCCGAGGGATCGAGCGGCACGATGCAGTTCAGCCGCTTGCCCGGATGCCCGCCGGTCAGCCGCACCTGCCAGCTGCCGTCATAGACGACGTTGCTCGCCGGCCAGGCCCGGAAGCCGACCGCCTCGAGACGCCGGACGAGCGGCAGGTTAGGATCGCTTACCATTGCATGCATTCAGACGTCAGCTCCGATAGTCGCCATTGATGGCGACATATTCCTTGGTGAGGTCGCAGGTCCAGACGGTTGCGGTGCCGGAACCGAGACCGATATCGACGGTCACCGGGATGTCCTCCCGCTCCATCACGGCGGTTGTCGCCTCTTCCGAATAACCAGGATCGCGCTCGCCGTTGACGGCAACACGAACATCGCCGAACCAGATCGCCAGACGATCGCGATCGGCCATTTCGCCCGACTTGCCCACCGCCATGACGATGCGGCCCCAATTGGCATCTTCGCCGGCAACGGCCGTCTTGACCAGCGGCGAGTTGGCGATCGAGAGCGCGATCTTCTTCGCCGCCAGATCGCTCTCGGCGCCCTTGACGGTGATCTCCACCATCTTGCGAGCCCCTTCGCCATCGCGGACGACCTGCAGCGCGAGATCCTTCAGAAGATCGTTGAGTGCCGTCTTGAATTCGCCGAGCCGGGCATCGCCCGCGTCGCTCACCTCCGCCTGCCCATCGGCACGCGCAGCGCCCGTTGCAAACAGCATCAGCGTGTCCGAGGTCGAGGTATCGCTGTCCACGGTGATCGAATTGAAGCTCGGCTCGACGCCAGCAGAAAGAAGTCCCTGCAGGGCGGCCGGCGCGATATCCGCATCCGTCACCACGAAGGACAGCATCGTCGCCATGTCGGGTGCGATCATGCCCGCACCCTTGGCGATCCCGTTGATGGTCACGGTCACACCGTCAATCTTGGCACTGCGGGTCGCGACCTTCGGGTACGTATCCGTGGTCATGATCGCCTTGGCTGCCTCGAACCAGAAATCACCCGTCGCGTCCTTGGCCATCTGGTCCAGGACACCGGCAAACTTCGTCGCATCCAACGGCTCGCCGATGACGCCGGTCGAGGCGAGATAGATTTCGTTCTCGCCACAGCCGAGTGCTGCAGCCGCCGATTTCGCGGTAAGCTCCGTCGCAGCCTTGCCCTTCACGCCGGTAAAGGCATTGGCATTGCCGGAATTGACGACAACGCCACGCGCCACGCCATGCGGCAGGTTCTGCCGGCAGAAATCGACCGGCGCCGACGGGCACTTCGACTTGGTGAACACACCCGCGACGGCAGCCGGCTGGTCGAAGGCCATCAGCAGCACGTCGGTGCGGTTCTTGTACTTGATGCCCGCTGCGGCGGTTGCCATCCGCACACCGCGGATTTCAGGCATCTCGGCATAGGTTTTCGGAGCGAGGGGAGAAATGCTGGAAGACATGGCGCGGCCCGTAATGGAAGGCCCGCAAACTGCGGGCCTTGAGAAAAACAATGATGCGGCGAAGCTTACTGCTGCTCGGCCTTGTTCGCCTCTTCATAGCCCTTGCGCAGGGCTTCGTCGGTGATCTCGATCTTCTGCTCGCTCTTCGCCTTTTCGATGAGCGCGAGATACTTGTCGCGCATCACCAGCTGGCGCACCTGCTGCTCAACGGCTTCGAAAGCCGGCGGCGGCGCATCGCGCTTGTCTTCGAGCAGAATGACGTGGAAGCCGAACTGGGTCTGGACCGGGGTCTTCGTATAGGCACCCTTTTCAAGCGCAAAGGCAGCCTGTTCGAATTCCGGTACCATGCGGCCCTTGGTGAAGTAGCCGAGATCGCCGCCTTCGGTCTTGTTCGGATCCGTCGACTTTTCCTTGGCGATTTCGATGAAGTCCTTGCCGGCATCGAGATCGGCGATGATCTGCTTGGCCTCTTCCTCGGTCTTGACCAGGATGTGGCGGGCGCGAACCTCTTCCTGCTTCGGAAGCGCTGCGATTTCCTTTTCGTAACGAGCCTTGACCTCGTCCTCGGTCACGGCGTCGACGACGTTCTTCTTGAAGAACGCATTGTGCAGCTCGCGCTCGGCGATGAAGGCCATGCGGCGCTTGTATTCCGGGTCGTCCTGCAGGCCGGCAGCGGTCGCGTTGGCGGCGAGCAGCTTCACGTCGATCGCGCCCGAGAGAGCGGCAACCTTCTTCTGTTCGTCAGGAAGCTGGGCCAGCTGCGGATCGAGGTTGGCGATCGCCAGATCCAGTTCCGACTGGGTGATCTCCAGGTCACCGACCTTGGCGACGACCGTGGCGTCCTGAGCAAAGGCCGCGCCGGTCAGGGCCGAGATGGAAACGCAGGCGGCAAGCACGATTTTGTTGAGGCGAAGCATGAAAGACCTTTCGGATGGTGAACCGTTTGAAGACCGTTCGAATCGGGCAAAAGATTGTCAGATGCCCGGCGACCGAGGGGATTTGGCACCAGCCTGCGCCGTTGACATCATTCGACCCCCCTCTTATCTGTCACGCAACCTCGCGTCCAGAGTAGTTTCGGGACGCATTGTGCCTATTCGACCGCGCTAATGGTGGTCCGGAAGGTACGTCAACGATATGACGAAGGTCAGAAAGGACCATCGATATGGTCAGTCTTGGTGGACTTGCGCGCAAAATCTTCGGCTCGTCGAACGAGCGTCGGGTGCGCTCCTATGGACCGCGTGTTGCGGCGATCGGCGCCCTCGAAGAAAAGATGAAGGCGCTGTCGGATGCCGAACTTGCCGCCAAGACCGAAGAATTCAAGGCACAGCTCGCCGCTGGCAAGACCCTCGATGACATCCTCGTCCCGGCTTTCGCCGTCGCCCGCGAAGGTGCCCGTCGTGCGCTCGGCATGCGTCCTTTTGACGTACAGCTGATCGGCGGCATGATCCTCAACGACAATTCCATCGCCGAAATGAAGACGGGCGAAGGCAAGACGCTGGTCGCGACGCTGGCCGTCTACCTCAACGCGCTCGCCGGCAAGGGCGTGCATGTCGTGACCGTCAACGACTATCTCGCCCGCCGCGACGCCGCCACCATGTCGAAGATGTACGGCTTTCTCGGCCTGACCACGGGCGTCATCGTCCACGGCCTCTCCGACGACGAGCGTCGTGCGGCCTATGCCTGCGACATCACCTACGCGACGAACAACGAACTCGGCTTCGACTATCTGCGCGACAACATGAAATACGAGCGCGCCCAGATGGTGCAGCGCGGCCATAACTTCGCGATCGTCGACGAAGTGGACTCAATCCTCGTCGACGAAGCCCGCACGCCGCTGATCATCTCCGGTCCGCTCGATGACCGCTCTGAACTCTACAACACGATCGACGCCTTCATCCCGCTTCTGTCGGAAGAAGACTACGAAATCGACGAGAAGCAGCGCTCGGCCAACTTCTCGGAAGTCGGCACCGAAAAGCTCGAAAACCTGCTGCGGGAAGCCGGTCTCCTGAAGGGTGAAAGCCTCTACGACGTCGAAAACGTTGCAATCGTCCACCACATCAACAATGCGCTGAAGGCCCACAAGCTCTTCCAGCGCGACAAGGACTACATCGTCCGCAACGGCGAGATCGTCATCATCGACGAGTTCACCGGCCGCATGATGCCGGGCCGCCGTTACTCGGAAGGCCAGCACCAGGCGCTCGAAGCCAAGGAAAAGGTCCAGATCCAGCCCGAGAACCAGACGCTCGCCTCGATCACCTTCCAGAACTACTTCCGCATGTACAAGAAGCTGGCCGGCATGACCGGTACGGCGGCGACCGAAGCGGAAGAATTCGGCAACATCTACGGTCTGGAAGTCGTTGAAGTCCCAACCAACCTGCCGATCAAGCGTATCGACGAGGACGACGAGGTCTACCGGACCTTCGAAGAGAAGTTCAAGGCGATCATCGAGGAGATCAAGGCCGCCAGCGAGCGCAACCAGCCGGTTCTCGTCGGCACCACCTCGATCGAGAAGTCGGAACTGCTCGCCAACATGCTGAGCCAGTCCGGCTTCAAGGACTTCAAGGTCCTGAACGCCCGCTACCACGAGCAGGAAGCCTATATCGTGTCCCAGGCCGGCGTCCCCGGCGCCGTGACGATCGCGACCAACATGGCCGGCCGCGGTACCGACATCCAGCTCGGCGGCAACCTCGAAATGCGCCTCGAGCACGAACTGGCCGAGATGGAGCCGGGTCCGGAACGCGACGCCAAGGCCGAAGCCATCAAGGCGGAAATCGCATCCCTGAAGCAGAAGGCGCTCGAAGCCGGCGGTCTCTATGTGATTGCCACCGAACGCCACGAAAGCCGCCGCATCGACAACCAGCTGCGCGGCCGTTCCGGCCGTCAGGGCGACCCCGGCCGTTCGAAGTTCTACCTGTCCCTCCAGGACGACCTGATGCGCATCTTCGGCTCCGACCGCATGGACGGAATGCTGCAGAAGCTGGGCCTGAAGGAAGGCGAAGCCATCGTCCATCCCTGGATCAACAAGGCGCTCGAACGCGCCCAGAAGAAGGTCGAAGCCCGCAACTTCGACATCCGCAAAAACCTTCTGAAATACGACGACGTCATCAACGACCAGCGCAAGGTCATCTTCGAACAGCGCATCGAACTGATGGACGCCGCAGACGTATCCGCGACCGTCACCGACATGCGCCATGAAGTCATCGAGACCATGGTGGGCATCCACGTTCCCCCGAACGCCTATGCCGAGCAGTGGGATGTCGCCGGCCTCAAGCAGAAGGTCGCGACCACCCTCAACCTCGACCTGCCGGTCGATGCCTGGGCGGCGGAAGAAGGCATCGCTGAGGACGACATCTACAACCGCATCATGGAAGCCGCCGACAAGGCCTATGCGGAGAAGTCGGAACGCTTCGGCCCCGAGCTGATGGCCTATGTCGAGCGCTCCGTCGTTCTGCAGACCATCGACAACCTCTGGCGCGAGCACATCGTCAACCTAGACCACCTGCGTTCCGTCGTCGGTTTCCGTGGCTACGCCCAGCGCGACCCGCTGCAGGAATACAAGGCCGAAGCCTTCGAACTCTTCCAGGCCCTGCTCGCAAACCTGCGCGACGCCGTGACCATGCAGATGTCGCGCGTCGAACTGGTACGGGAAGCCCCGCCGGCACCGACCCCGCCGCCGATGCAGGCCCATCACATCGACGCCACGACCGGCGAGGACGATGTCGGCGAAGGCTCGGCCGTCCCTGCCAGCGATCGCGATCCGCAGGATCCGAAGTCCTGGGGCACCGTCGGCCGCAACGAGCCCTGCCCCTGCGGCTCCGGCAAGAAGTACAAGCACTGCCACGGCGCGCTCGAGGCCTGATCCCCAGGCCCTCCGGTTTGAGGCTTTCTCAACATTTCGCCTGTAGTCTCCGATGATGAGGGGAACCGCGCCGCCCGGCCCGGTTCCCCTTTTCCTTTGGAGGTCGGAATGTCGGCTGGTTCAGCACGGGAGCATCAGTGGGATTCGCTGCGCGCGTTCCTGATGCTTCTCGGCATCCCCTACCACGCCGCCATGGCCTACAATGCACGCGTCCTCTGGGATATCCAGTCGCCCGACAAGAGCGAGATCCTCACTTTCCTCAGCGGCTTTCTCGTCACCTTCCGCATGCCCGCCTTCTTCATGGTCGCCGGCTATTTCGCGGTGATGATGCTGGAGAAGCGGCCGCCCGTGCTTTGGCTGCGTGGCCGCCTGACCCGTCTCGGTGTCCCCTTCCTGACCGGCCTCGTTCTGCTTGCCCCGCTCCAGATCGCGCTGATCGACCTCAACGGCGCGATGACGGGCACCACGCCACTCCCGACAGCGCTTGATCGCGCCGTCTCAGACGTGCTCCATCCGGGCTTCAGCTGGATCATGCACCTCTGGTTCCTGCCCGCGCTGATGGCCTACAGCATCCTGCTGGCATTGGCATGGCGACCCCTTCACCGGCCACCCTTGGCGAGCCTGGTGGCACGCATCCATCGCCACGCTGTCGCCCATCCCTTAATGAGCCTCTCGGCCCTCGCCTTTGCGATCGCGGGTTGGGAAGTCAGCGTCCACCTCTCCCATCAGGCCATCCTCTCGCTGCCCGGCACGCTGCCCTATCTCCTCGCCCACGGCATCGACCCCTATCTGCGTTACCTGCCCTTCTTCCTGGTCGGCGCGACCCTGAGAAGCGCACCGGCCATCCGGAAAGCCTTCGTCTGGCAGAAAGGCTGGCAACTCCCGACAATTGCCATCACCACAGCCGTTCTGGCATCCCTCCTGCGCGGGCGCGGCGCTTCCGAGATCGAGGCGCTTTACAACGCCGTCGACGGTGCCGCCGCCATCCTTCTCAGCCTTGTCGTCATCGGCATTGCCGAACGCTTCTGGAACCGGCCGGATGCCCGCGTCGACCGGATCGTCGACGCCTCCTTCACGATCTACCTCCTGCATCATCCGATCATCTACGGCCTCGCCACGATCGGGCTCCTGGTCCACTGGCCACCGCTCCTGGAATTCCTCCTGATCTGCCTGGTGACCCTCGTCCTCTCCTATGCAGCACACCGCCTGATCCGCCTCTCGCCGCTTGCGCTCTTCCTCTTCAACGGCCTGCCGATGAGCCGCAAATCCCTGGACGACAGCCGTCCGCAAAGCGGCATCACCACACTTCGTTAACCCTGATCTGTCATCACTGGAGCCCACACCCGATCCAGCGAGAAGTATTGCGTCCGTACCGATGACTGTTCTGGAGACAGCGGAAAAATGGTTGCCCGCGGGCCAGCGTCTGGTCCGTGCGCTCCGTGCCGAAGACGAGACGGCCCGCGCCCAGCGCATGGCTGCGACCGCCTTTGCCATCCGCGTGGTCAGCGCCGGCATCGCCTTCGTTTCGCAGATCATCCAGGCCCGCCTGATGGGCGAGTTCGAATACGGCATCTTCGTTTTCGTCTGGGTGCTCGTGGTGCTGGCCGGCAACTTCTCCTGCCTCGGCTTCCACACCGCCGTCATCCGCTTCCTGCCGCAATATGACCTCGAGCGTGCCGAAGCCGAAATCCGTGGCCTCACCTCCACGGCGCGCCTCTTTGCCATGACCAGCGCCAGCATCCTGGCTCTCACAGGCATTTCGGCCCTGCATCTCTTCGGCGACAGCATCGAGCACTATTACCTCGTGCCCCTCTTCCTCGCCGTCTTCGCCCTCCCGATGATCGCCCTCGGCGATGTGCTGGACGGCACGGCCCGCGCCAACCGCTGGGCAATCCTCGGCCTGAGCCCGACCTATATCGTCCGCCCCAGCCTGATCCTGATCTTCATGCTGGGCGCGGTCGCAGCTGGCGCGCCCGCAACCGCCGTCACCGCCATGCAGGCAGCCCTCGCCGCGACCTATGTCACCTCGCTCGGCCAGTTCCTGATGGTCGATCGCCGCCTGATCAACCGCTTTGCCAAGGGCAGCCGCCGGATCGACTTCTCCGCCTGGATCAAGGTCGCCCTGCCGATCTTCTTCATCGAAGGCTTCGGCTTCCTGCTCACCAATTCGGATGTCATCGTCGTCGGCTTCTACCTGCCGCCGGACCAGGTGGCCGTCTACTTCGCCGCGGCAAAGACCATGGCGCTCGTCCAGTTCGTCTTCTTCGCCGTCAAGGCCGGCGCCACGCCGCGCTTTTCCGGCCTGATCGCCGAGAACGACCGCCAGGGCCTCGCAAGCTTTGCCGTCACCGCGGCCCGCTGGAGCTTCTGGGCGTCGCTTGTTGTCGGCGCCATCGTGCTGATGCTCGGCGAACTGCTGCTCGGCCTCTTCGGCTCCGCCTTCACGGCAGGCTATGTCCTGATGGTCATCCTCTTTGCCGGCAACATGGCCAAGGCCCTTGTCGGTCCCGCCGAAATGCTGCTCACCATGGCCGGCCGCCAGCAGCTCTGTGTCGCCGTCTACGCCGTGGCGCTCGCCTGCAATATCGGCCTCAACATCACGCTGATCCCCGCCTGGGGTCTGGCAGGCGCCGCCACCGCAACTGCGACGGCCATGAGCGTCGAGGCGCTCCTTCTGCACCTGGCCGTCCGCCGCGCACTCGGCATCACCGTCTTCGCGCTTGCCACGCCGCATGCCCTGACGCCCCGCCCGGAGGCCGTCCACCCATGAGCGATCGCATCTACAACGAGAGCATGAACAGCGACGCCAACCGTCTGGTTGGCAGCCTCGCAGGCGGCCCCACGGCCCCCGTCGCCGATCTGGAAGTCTCGGTCGGCCGCCCCGGACGGCGGCTCAGCGTCTATCCCAGCCAGATGGGCTACGAGCTTCAGGACGAGCTCGAATACCTGACCTACCGCGTGATGGAGGCCAACGTCTTCTTCGCGCCGCGTTTCCTGGCACCCGCCATGCCGCGCCTGGAAGAGCGTCAGGTTCGCTTCGCCGTCATCCGCGACGAGGACGAGCGCCGCTCGCGTCTGCGCCTGCTCTTCCCCTTCTCGGTCGAAAAGCCCGGCTTCTCCGTCGGCCCCTCAATCATCCGCGTCTGGGCCAACCCCTTCGGCCCGCTCGGCACCCCGCTCGTCGATGCCGAAGGTGCCGCCGAAACCATCGACAACCTGCTCGAAGCGCTCGCAAGACCGGAAGCGCGCCTTCCCGGCCTGCTGGTCATCCCCGACCTTCGCCTCGAAGGCCGCTTCGCCCAGCTTGCCCGTGCCGTCGCGCTTGCCCGCGACCTGCCGCTCACCGTCACCAACGAATTCCAGCGGCCCATGCTGCAGAGCTTCGAGGATGGCCCGAACTACCTGCAGGCGGCTCTGAACAAGAACCATCTGCGCGAGATGCGCCGCCAGTTCCGCCTGCTCTCCGAGCATGGTTCGGTCACCTACAACGTCGCCCGCCAGCCGGACGAGATCCGCGTCCGAATGGAAGAGTTCCTGGCCCTGGAAGCAAGCGGCTGGAAGGGGCGCAAGCGCTCCGCCATGGTCAACGACCGCCTGCGCGCCGCCTTCGCCCGCGAGGCGATCACCAATCTCGCCGAAGCCGACGCCGTGCGCATCCACACGCTCGATCTTGACGGCCGGGCCATCGCGTCCATGGTGGTCTTCATCATGGCTGGCGAGGCCTATACCTGGAAGACGGCTTTCGACGAGACCTATGCCCGCTTCTCGCCGGGCAAGCTCCTGATGGCCGATCTCACCGAATGGCATCTCGACGACGCCAACATCGTGCGCACCGACAGCTGCGCCGTGCCGGACCATCCGATCATGAGCCGCTTTTGGCAGGAGCGCGAAGCCATGGGCACGCTGGTGATCGGCTTGAAGCCGAACGCGGACCGCGACGTCCGCCAGGTCGGCGCGCAGCTGCACATGTATCGGAACACCCGCAACATCGCCCGCATCCTGCGCGACAAGGTTCTGAACCGCCGCCTCGGCAACTGAGCGCGCGACGGGCAGAGCGGTCACTCTGCCGTTTCAGCTGGCCTTGGCGATTTCCTGATCCCGCAGCAGCCGGCGGATCACCTTGCCGCTCGTCGTCAGCGGAAGCTCGCCCACAAACTCGATCTCGCGCGGATATTCGTGCATCGAGAGCCTGTTCTTCACCCAGTCGCGGATCTCGGCAGCAAGGGCCGGATTGCCGGCAAAGCCGTCTTGCAGCACGACGAATGCCTTGACGATTTCCGTCCGCAAGGCGTCCGGCTTGCCGATGACGGCGGCCAGCCGCACTGCGGGGTGCCCGATCAGGCAATCCTCGATTTCCGCGGGGCCAATGCGATAGCCGGACGAGGTAATCACATCGTCGTCACGGCCGAAGAACTGCACATAGCCGTCCTCGTCCTGCCGACCAAGGTCACCCGTCTTCATCCAGTCGCTGACGAACTTGTCCGCCGTTGCCTTCTCGTTGTTCCAGTAGCCCAGGAACATCACCGGGTCCGGACGCCGGATCGCCACCTGCCCCGTTTCGCCGACCGGCACTTCCTGTCCGTCGCCGTCGATGATCGCGACCTCGTGGCCCGGCACCGCCTTGCCGATGAAGCCACCCTTGGTCACGCCGAGATGGGCGGCCGAGGAGAGCACGAAATTGCATTCCGTCTGGCCATAAAATTCATTCGGCACGATGCCGAGCACCGACTTCACCCATTCATAGGTCTCGCGACCTAGGGATTCGCCCGCCGAGCCGATGCTGCGCAGCACAAGATCATGAGCCTCGCGCGGCGCCTCCACGACCTTCAGGAGCCGAAGGGCCGTCGGCGGAATGAAGGCATTGCGCACCTTCATCTCCGACATGATCCGGAAGGCCATATGCGGGTCGAACTTCTGCGCCGGCGAGGACACGACCGGAACGCCGAGCATCAGGGCCGGCAGAAGGGCATTCAGAAGCCCACCCGCCCAGGCCCAGTCGGACGGAGTCCAGACCTTGTCGCCAGGCTGCGGCAAATAGTCATGCGCCAGCTGGAAGCCGGGGATATGGCCGGCAAGCACCCGATGCCCATGCAGCGCGCCCTTGGGCGGCCCTGTTGTTCCCGAGGTGTAGATCATCAGCGCCGGCGTATCGGGACCGCTTTCGGCGATCTCGAAATGGGTGGGCCGCCCATCGATCAGCGCGTGGAAGCCCATGACGTCAGGCCCGGGCCCGTCGATCGAAATCACCGTCTCCAGCGCCGGCAGCCTCGCCTTGATCGTCTTCAGGCGCTGAAGACCGAAGCTGTTGGTCACGATCACCTTGGCGCCGGCATCCCGCAGCCGGTATTCGAGCGCCTCTTCGCCGAACAGCAGCGCCAGCGGAAGCGCAATCGCGCCCATCTTGTAGATCGCGACATGCGCGACGACGGTTTCGAAGCTCTGCGGCAGGAGCAGCGCGACGCGGTCACCGACCAGAACATGGAGATCGGTCAGCGCATGCGCCAGCGCGGAGGATTGCGCGGCAAGCTCCCGATAGGTCATCGAGAGGTGTTGGCCGTCGGGAGAGAAATGCTGGAGGCAGACCTGATCCGGCGCCTTGGCTGCCCATTCGTCGGAGACCACGCGTCCGATGTTGAAGTCGGCAGGAATATCCCATCGGAAATCCCGGCGAAGTGCCTCGAAAGTATCGCGCGGCTCAAGCAGCATGGCTGAGGTTCCGGATCGTCATGCTGTCTCTGCTAACATTCATCTCGCAGATGCACAACAAAAGGCTGAAATCAGCATGAACGGGGGGGAAATGTTGCGTCACGACGCCTGCTTGCATGATGTCGCAAGGGAGACGCGATCGATCAGGCTCACACGAGAGGGCGAGACCGGCTATCGGTCAGGCCTTTTTCTGCGCCGCTTCCGCACGCATCAGGGCGACAAGTGCCTTCAACTCGCCACCGCGCACCATCTGGGCCGGAGTGCGGCCACCGAAATTCTCGAGACGATGGCTGCGATACCACTTCTCGGCCACCTCTTTCGATCCAAGGCGCTTGAGCGCGAGCGCGAGGACCAGCGCCTTGGCATCCGCCGCCGAAACGGTGCCGGCCTCGATGGCTGCATCGATACGCGCGATCTGCGACTGGACCGACTGCTGCTTTAGCTTCTGGCGCATGGCCGCGACCTGCGGCGCGACGGGTGCCACGATATTCACCTTGGCCTTGCCGTCTGCTGCCGCCACCGGAGTTGCAAGGACGGGCGCCGCGGCCTTAGCCTTGCGCTTGCCCTTGGTCGCGACGGGCTTCGCCACGGCCTTCGGCAAAAGCGCCGCATCCACGACCACCTGCTTGACGGGCTGGGGGATACGGATCTTGCCGGAAGTGCTCATCGCGTCTGCCTCTTTGGGATGGTGGTGCCCCATGCCGGAATCGAACCAGCACTCCTTTCGGAACTCGATTTTGAGTCGAGCGCGTCTACCAGTTCCGCCAATGGGGCACATGAGCGTCGGTTGGACTGCGCCGGACTATACGAGGCAGGGTGTGACGGTCAACGCCTTTTTCGCGGTGACATCACACAAACCCAAGCGATTGCAGCAGGCAGAAGCTGCCCCGCCATTTACACCGGGCAACGAGGCTCCTAGAACGCAGCAGAACTTGCAGAACGGAACACTCAATGCTTCGCCGCATCTACGACTGGACGATGTCCCTTGCCGGCACCCGGCATGCCGATCGGGCCCTCGCCGGCGTCTCCTTCATCGAAAGCTCCTTCTTTCCGATCCCCCCGGATGTCCTGCTCATCCCGATGGTGATCAGGCGCCGCAGCGACTGGTTCAAGCTGGCTCTCATCTGCACGGCGGCATCCGTTCTTGGCGCATTCCTGGGGTACGCCATCGGCATGTTCCTCTTCGAAGCGATCGGACGGCCGATCCTCGCCTTCTACGGCAAGGAGGATGCCTTCGAGCAGGTGGCCGGCTGGTACAACAGCTGGGGTGGCTGGGGCGTCCTCTTCGCCGCCATCACGCCCTTCCCCTACAAGGTGCTGACGATCTTCTCCGGTGCCACCGGCCTCAATTTCATCGTCTTCACCGTCGTCAGCATCATCGGCCGCGCCTTCCGCTTCTTCCTCGTTGCCTTCCTGCTGAAGCTATATGGCGAGCCCATTCGGCTCTTCATCGAGAAATATCTCGGCCTTCTTTTCACCCTCTTCATGGTGCTGCTGATCGGCGGCTTCTATCTCGTCAAATTCGTGCTCTGAGAGTGTCGCAGATGAATTCCCTTCTCTCTCCCTTCAAGTCCGACGCAGCCCTCGCCGCTCTCCTAACCTTCGGCATGGCGCTGGTCGTCGGCTCGGCGCTCGGCTTCGAACATATCGGTGGCTACGTACCCTGCGCGCTCTGCCTGATGCAGCGCAATCCCTATTACATCGGCATCGGCGTCGGCGCCTTGGCCATCCTGTCTGCCGTCTTCCGCCTGCCGCCCGTCGTTACCAAGGTCCTGCTGGTGGCGATCGCACTGCTGATGCTGACGGGCATGGGCCTCGGCATCTACCATTCGGGCGTCGAATGGGGCTTCTGGGAAGGTCCCGCCAGCTGCACCATCGGCGCCACGGGCGGCGATACCCCGGTCAATGTGCTGGAAGCCTTGAACGCCACCAAGGCGCCTTCCTGCACCGAGGCGACGCTTCGGGTGCTGGGCTTGTCGTTCGCAGGCTGGAACGTGCTGACCAGTGCGGCCCTTGCAGCCCTGGCGCTCTGGGGCGTCTTCCGCAAGCCGGCTAACTGAGGCAGGCCAGGGCGGCGCAACAGCGCCGCCTCTCCGGGTCGAATGCAGGCCTTAGGGCTGCAGTTCGGTATCCCAGTAAAGATAGTCCATCCAGCTTTCATGCAGGTAGTTCGGCGGGAAGAGCCGGCCGTTGTTGTGCAGGTCCTGGACGGTCGGCCGATACGGCGTCTGGTGCGGGTGCATGCCGGCCTGCTTCGGGAGTTTCGATCCCTTGCGCAGATTGCACGGCGAGCAGGCCGCCACGACATTCTCCCAGGTCGTCTCGCCGCCATGGGCACGCGGGATGACGTGGTCGAAGGTCAGGTCTTCGGGCGAACCGCAATACTGGCACTCGAACTTGTCGCGCAGGAAGACATTGAAGCGGGTGAAGGCCGGGTTCCGGGTCGGCTGAACATAGGTCTTGAGGCTGACCACGCTCGGCAGCCGCATCGTAAAGCTCGGCGAGCAGACGGAATGATCATACTCGGCGATGATGTTCACACGGTCGAGGAAGACCGCCTTGATCGCGTCCTGCCAGGACCAGAGCGACAAGGGATAATAACTCAGTGGCCGGTAGTCGGCATTCAGGACGAGCGCCGGCAGGGCCTGGGGAGAAACTGCAATCGTCAAGGCGTACTCCTGAGCGATTCGGCATCTGCCCTTCTATATTAGGTCCGTTGTTACAGCATTGTGAAGCCTGAATCTTTGAGCCGCATTGCGACCTCTCGGCGCGGGCTCATCGGGGCAGCGCGACACGTCCGGTGATCCGCGCATAATGCGCCCAGAAGAGGCGCGCCGCGACCGATCGGACCGGCGCCCAGGCCTGTGCGAGTTCGGCGACGACATCGGGTGCGGGTCGCTCGCCGGCGAAGAACACGTCGCCCACCGAGATCCTCAGCGCCACGTCTCCCACGGGAAAAATATCCGGGTGGCCGCCGCAGAACATCAGATAAACCTCAGCTGTCCAGGGGCCGACACCTTTCAGGCCGGTCAGGGCCGCCATCGCCGTTTCGGCCGGCATCTCCGCCAGTTCGTCGAGCCGGAACGGACCGCCGAGATCGGCCTTGGCGGCTGCTTCCAGCGCCTGCGCCTTGCCGCGCGAGAGACCGAAGGTGCCGATCAGTTCCGGTCCGAGCGCGAGATAATCCTCCGCCAGCGGCCGATTGCCCAGCACCGCCGTCATGCGCCGCCAGATCGCATCGGCACTCGCCCGCGACACCATCTGCGAAACGATGATCGAGGCAAGCCCCGCAAAGCCCGGAGCGGAAAGCCGAAGCGGCAGCGGCTGGCAGACCTCGGCGATCGGACAGAGCCTGGGATCGCGGTCGAGCAGAAGGGAAAGCCCCGCAGCGAGATCGTCCTCGCATCGGATCGTCGTCAACCCTGTCCCCTTTTCCTCATTCCACTCTCATGCGAAGGAAAAGCATGACCGAACGCGATCGTCAAACCGCCGGCAAGACTGCCCCCGTCTTTCGTTTCGCGCCGAGCCCCAACGGCCGGCTGCATCTCGGCCATGCCCTCTCGGCCCTCCTCAATGCCGACATGGCCAGAAAACAAGGCGGCCGCCTGCTGCTGCGCATCGAAGATATCGACCTCACCCGGTGCACGCCCGAACTCGAACGGGCCGTCATCGAGGATCTCACCTGGCTCGGCATCCCCTTTGAGCGCCCCGTGCGGCGGCAATCCGAACATTTTCCCCTCTATCGCGAGGCGCTCGACCGGTTGAAGGCGATGGGCCTGGTCTATCCCGCTTTTCTGACCCGCGGCGAGGTGAAGGCCCGCGTCTCTGCCTTTGAACGTGAAGGCGGCCTTTGGCCCCGCGACCCCGATGGCGCGCCGCTTTATCCGACCGAAGAGCGCGAACTGTCGGCAGCAGAGCGGGAGAGAAAGCTGGCCACCATCGATCGCCATGCCTGGCGGCTCGACATGGAAAAGGCGCTGAGCCTCGTTGGAAAGCCGCTCACCTGGCAGGAAACGGGCGACGGGCACAAGGGCGAGATCGAGGCGGACCCTGCCGCCTGGGGCGATGTCGTGCTGTGGCGCTCCGACGCGCCCTCGAGCTACCACCTCGCCGTCACCGTCGACGATGCAGCCCAGGGCGTGACCCATGTCGTGCGCGGCCTCGATCTCTTTCACGCCACCGCGGTGCACCGCCTGCTGCAGGAGCTTCTGGGTCTGACCGCTCCCGTCTACCACCACCACCGGCTGATCCCGGGGCCGGATGGCCGCAAGCTGTCGAAAAGCCTCGGCGATACGGCGCTCTCAGCACTGAGGGCAGAGGGCAAGACGCCTTCAGATATCCGCGCCATGGTCGGGATTTGAGATCCCGGCGGGTGCACCCTTCACCGGAACCACCCGGAACTTCATCAGCGCCGCATTGAATTCGGCCCCGATGATGAAGATCGCGCCGACCATGTAGAGGAAGACCAATACGACCATGATGGAGGCGAGGCCGGCATAGGTGGCGGCATAATTGGCAAACGAGGAGAGGTAGTAGGCAAAGAGCAGCGCCCCGACCAGCCAGAGGGCCAGCGTTAAGAGCACGCCCGGCAGCACATCGACCAGCCGCCGACGCCCGGCCGGGAGCCCCAGGTGGAAGACGACCAGCCCGACGACGAGGAACAGCACGGTGCCATAGATGCGCCAGTTGGCGATGATGGCGAGGAAGTTTTCGAGCAGCGGGAAATAGCGTTCGGCAAAGGCGAGCGCCACGGGCACGGCAACGAGCAGCGCGCTGATCGCCGCGAGCACCACGACGGCGCCGAGTACGAAGCCGAAGCTGACGAGGCGGGTCACGTACCATGGCCGCGTTTCGGCCACGCGATAGGCGCGGTTCAACGAGATCCGCAGCGCCTCGACCCCGTTGGAGGCGAAATAGGCGGCCGCCAGAACCGAGATCGTCAGAAGCCCGCCGCGCGGAATGGTCAGCACCTGCACGACCTGATCCGACAGGGGCTTTGCGATGGTCTCCGGCCAGGTGTCGAAGATCAGATGCACCGCCGTCTCGGCAAACTGATCCGCACCGAGAAAACTCGCAAGCGTCGTGCCGAAGATCAGGAACGGGAAGACCGCGAGCAGCGCGGAAAGCGCCACATGGCTCGCCATGGCCCAGCCGTCATCCTCGGAAAAATGCCACAAGGCATCGAACACCACCTTGTAGAGCATGCGCAGGGAAGTCTGCATCCGGTCTCCTTCGGACCACTAAGGACGATTGCGGGCTGCGGCCGAATATGGGAAACCCGTCGCGGTTTGCAAAGGAAGAACGAGGTTTTCCCTGTGAAGAGCATCATCGTTACCGGCTGTTCCTCCGGTATCGGCGCCTATTGCGCCGAAGCCTTGCAGCGCGATGGCTGGCGGGTCTTTGCAACGGTCCGCAAGCCGGAAGACCTCGGGCCGCTCGAAGCCAAGGGCATCGAAGCGCTGATCATGGATTACACCGATCCCGCCAGCATCGAAGCCCTCGTTTCGACCGTCTTCGAGCGCACCGGCGGCCGGCTCGACGCGCTCTTCAACAACGGCGCCTATGGCCAGGCAGGCGCGGTGGAGGATCTGCCGACGGAGGCGCTGAGGGAGCAGTTCGAGACCAATCTCTTCGGCTGGCACGACCTCACCCGTCGGGTCATTCCGGCCATGCGGACGCAAGGCGAAGGCCGCATCGTGCAATGCTCCTCGATCCTCGGCATCGTGCCCTATCGCTGGCGCGGCGCCTATACCGCCTCGAAATTCGCGCTGGAAGGCCTGTCGCTGACGCTCAGGATGGAGCTCGAAGGCTCCGGCGTGCAGGTGAGCCTGATCGAGCCCGGGCCGATCGAAAGCCGCTTCACCGCCAATGCCCTCATGCATATTCGCCGGGCCATCGATCTGGAAAACTCTGTTCATGCCGAGGACTATCGCCGCCAGCTGGCGCGACTCGATGGCACAGGCCCGGTAAACCGCCACAAACTGGGGCCTGATGCCGTCTACAAAGTCCTGACCCATGCCTTGACCGCCAAGCGCGCCCGCCCACATTATCTCGTGACCAAGCCGGCCAAGCAGGGGGCCCTGATCAAGCGCTGGCTGCCGGCCGACCTCTTCTATCGACTGATGCGTTCGCTGGACTGACCGGCGACGAACAAAGGCTCATCCCACGTTATGTCCACATTCACCTATGTCCTCGCCATCATCGTCATGGGGCTTGTCGCCCTCGTCCTCCTGAGAGGCCTCATCAACATGATGAAGGGCGGCGACGGCAATACCTCCAACAAGCTGATGCAGGCCCGTATCGTGCTGCAGGCGATCGCGATTGCGCTGATCATGCTCACACTTTGGCTGACCGGCGGAGGCCGCTGAACTCATGGTCAAGCTCAACAAGATCTACACCCGCACCGGCGATGACGGCACCACGGCTCTGGTCACCGGCCCGCGCCGGCTGAAGCACGATCTGCGTGTCGACGCCTATGGCACGATCGACGAAACCAATTCGGCGATCGGCATTGCACGGCTCCATACGGGCGAGATGCCCGAGCTCGACGCCATGCTGATGCGCATCCAGAACGACCTCTTCGACCTCGGCGCGGATCTCGCCGCACCGGAAACCGGCGAGGTTCTCTCCTACGAGCCGCTGCGCGTCATCGAGGCGCAGGTTGACCGGATCGAAAAGGAAATCGACCAGCTGAATGCCGACCTCGACCCGTTGAAATCGTTCATCCTTCCGGGCGGCACGCCGGCGGCCGCCTACCTGCACCTCGCCCGCACCACGGCGCGGCGCGCCGAGCGCATCATGGTCGAACTCTCCCGCTTCGATGGCGAGGAGGTCGGCGAACCGGCGCTGAAATACGTGAACCGGCTGTCGGATTTTCTCTTCGTTGCCGCACGGCATGCGAATGACGGCGGTCGGGCGGATATTCTGTGGGTGCCGGGGAAGAATAGGTAGGCGGAGGGCTATCTCTCCCCTTGTGGGCGAGGTTACAAAATCGAGGGCTTGGCCCGATCAGGGCTAAACCTCAGATTTTGTTGGTGAGGGGATCGGTTGTGGTGGCGGGTTCCCATCTCCTCCCTTGGTGGGGGAGAAAGCGATTTCGATGAATTAGGCGAGCGCAAGCCGCCTAAACATCTGAAATCGCAAGTGAGGGGGTCGGTTATCCCGTGCCCGCAGCACGGATCCCCTCACCAGGAAAATCTGAAGTTTAGGCGGCTTGCGCTCGCCTAAGCCTTCGATTTTCCGTCCTCCCCCACATCGGGGGGAGGTGACACCGAACTGTCAAGAAACCCAAGCTTCGCCGCCGGTCGGGATCATCTCCCTCCGGGTGGGTCGAACTTGTCTCGGACGAGGCGCCAGAAGCAACCTGTCTAAGTATGTATGTGGCTCCTTCCGGCGCCTCGTTCGGCGTCTATTCCGGCTGCATGCGTCTCTCTGGCAAGGCGGCGACGGGCGTCGTGACGATCCTTCGATCCGTCCGACGTTCGACCGGGCGCGGGTCCGGCTTTGGCAGAGGCCTCCTTGCGGAATGTCTGCCAGAGCCTGGCCGGTGGCCCGGGAGGTTCCCGGCGGATGGTGCACCATACCGACCGGCCCCTCGCCCGGGGGATGCGGCTCTCGGTCATTTTCGACCTCGGCCCTCATCCCCGCCGTCTTTGTCGCCCCGCCGTCTGGTGATGTTCGCGACGGCGTGGGCGCCTTGTCTGTGTGCCTCTAAGGCACGTCCTTCCGATCGGGGTATCCGGTGACGAGAGCATCCGACCCCATCACCTTCGTTACCAGCCCCTCGTCCGGAGGGAGACCGTTGCAGCGGGCCGGGATTTTGGATCTGCGACAACCCTCCATCCCGGCGCCGGCCCCGCCTCGCCTGACACCGCATCGTCAGGTGTATCCGAGGGCGGGACGGGGATTAGGATAAGAGGGTGGAAATGGGCGGGGATGAAAAAATGTGTGTGCGTTTGATTTTGTTGAGGAATCGCTGCGGGACGTCCCCCTTTTTTTCGGAAGTTGGCTTCGAATGCGTGGCTTTGCCCCTCACCCTACCCTCTCCCCGCAGGCGGGGAGAGGGGGGCGCAAGCGTTGGCCGTCGTGGCCTTCTCCCCGCCTGCGGGGAGAAGGTGCCGGCAGGCGGATGAGGGGCAGAGGCGGCAAGGGCGGCAGCCATCTATTGGCGGGCTTGTATTTGGATCCTCGGGTCAAGCCCGAGGATGACGACCTCTCGCGCGGGAGAAGGTATTCTCCTCGAGCGTTGTGCGATCGAAACGGTGGCGGAGGATACCTGTAGCTCCCCTCACACTCCGTCATCCTCGGGCTTGACCCGAGGATCCAGTCACAAGCCTCGGCATGCCCGGCCAAACCTTGAGATTTCGCGAGGGGGAGGGCTCGGTAATGTCAGCACCAGCCGAACCGATCCCCTCACCAACAAAATCTGAAGTTTAGCCCTGATCGGGCTAAGCCTTCGATTTTGTAACCTCTCCACAAGGGGAGAGGGGGGAGCCGCCGCACGCACCTTTCCCCCTGTCCCCATCCCCCAAGCTGCGCTAGCATCCTCCGACCCCATTCCGGCGAACCGACGAGGCGCGATGTTCATTCCCCTGCATGACCGAAACGCGCTCAAGCACATTCGCAAGCAATATGTGACGCTGGGGCTGATTGCAGCGAATGTGATCACCTATACGCTGGCGAGCGTGATGCCGGATGCCGCTTATGAGCTGGGGGTCTATGGCCTCGGCTTCATCCCGGCGATCCTCCTGGGCGGGGCGACGCTCGATCCGTCGCTGGTGCTGGTGCCGGAAGGCGCGACCTACATCACCTACTCCTTCCTGCATGGGAGCTGGCTGCATCTGGGCTCCAACATGCTTTTCCTCTGGGTCTTCGGCGACAATGTCGAGGATGCCATGGGGCACTTCAAGTTTCTGCTGTTCTACCTCGCCTGCGCCGCAGCCGGTGCGCTGTTGCATGGCCTGGTGCTGCCGACGAGCCAGGCGCCGCTGATCGGGGCGTCCGGCGCGGTCTCGGGCGTGGTGGCCGCCTATTTGATGCTGCATCCGAAGGTGCGTGTCTGGGTGCTGGTCTTCATGCGCTTTCCCCTGCCGCTGCCGGCCTTCATTCGGCTTCTCTTCTGGGTCGGGCAGCAATTCGTCATGCTGGTGATCGACGGCGAGAGCAATGTCTCCTGGGGCGCCCATGTCGGCGGCATCATCGTCGGGGCGGTCCTGGTGCTCTTTTTGCGACGTCCGGGCGTGCCGCTCTTCGATCGCGCGATCGTGACGCCCAAGGCCGTCCGGCATGCCGCACCCTCCGTGGATGTCGCGACCGTTGGTCCCTGGGGACAACGATCTTCAACGTCCGCATCGGAGGGAGACGTGCCGGCCACCGCAAACACGCGGGAAAGGCCGGCGCAGCAACCGGTTCGCAAGGTCACCCATTGGGGACGATGACAAGAGGTCGCGGACCGCACTGGTTGACGTGGACGTCAACGTCAATTATTGCTGTCGGCCAAACGGCATCGATCGTTGTGTTTGGGGAAAAAATGCGTATCGATGTCGCCAATCGACAAACGGCGGAGCGCATGTGAGCGCATTTTCCGGCGGAAGATTTGAAGAGAGGAACCCATGAAGATACTCGTCCCAGTCAAGCGGGTTGTGGATTACAACGTCAAGATCCGCGTCAAGCCAGATGGTTCCGGCGTCGAGCTCGCCAACGTCAAGATGTCCATGAACCCCTTCGACGAGATCTCCGTCGAGGAGGCACTGCGTCTGAAGGAAGCCGGCAAGGCTGAGGAAGTGGTCGTCGTTTCGATCGGCCCGGCCAAGGCTGAAGAGACACTGCGCACCGCCCTTGCCATGGGCGCCGATCGCGGCATCCTGATCGAGACAGATGAAACCGTCGAGCCGCTCGCCGTTGCCAAGCTCCTGAAGGGCGTGGTGGAAGCCGAAGCTCCGGGCCTCGTCATCGTCGGCAAGCAGGCGATCGACGACGATTCGAACCAGACCGGCCAGATGCTGGCAGCGCTCCTCGGCTGGGGTCAGGCGACGTTTGCCTCCAAGCTCGAACTCGGCGCCGACAAGGCAACCGTGACCCGCGAAGTCGACGGCGGTCTGCAGACCATCGACGTCAAGCTCCCGGCGATCGTCACCACCGACCTGCGCCTCAACGAGCCCCGTTATGCCTCGCTGCCGAACATCATGAAGGCCAAGAAGAAGCCGCTCGACAAGAAGGCTCCGGCCGACTTCGGCGTCGACGTTGCTCCGCGCCTGAAGGTTCTGAAGACCGAGGAGCCGGGTGGCCGCAAGGCGGGCATCAAGGTGAAGACGGTGGCCGAGCTGGTTGACAAGCTCAAGAACGAAGCCGGCGTATTGTAAGCGGAACGGACAGGAGAAACATAAAATGGCTATTCTTCTTCTCGCAGAACACGACAACGCGACCGTCTCCGAACAGACCGCCAAGGCCCTGACGGCGGCGACCCAGATCGGTGGTGATGTGCATGTGCTGGTCGCCGGCTCCGGCGCCAAGGCTGCCGCCGATGCCGCTGCCAAGCTTTCCGGCGTCTCCAAGGTGCTGCTCGCCGACGACGCCTCGCTCGCCAACAACCTGGCAGAGCCGCTGGCGGCTCTCATCGTCTCGCTCGCTGGCTCCTACGACACGATCATCGCGGCCGCGACTTCGGTCGGCAAGAACGTCGCACCCCGGGTTGCAGCCCTGCTCGACGTGATGCAGGTCTCGGAAATCATCGAGGTGGTTTCGGCGGACACCTTCAAGCGTCCGATCTATGCCGGCAACGCCATCCAGACCGTGCAGTCGACCGATGCCAAGAAGGTCATCACGGTGCGTACCGCTTCCTTCGCTGCTGCTGGCGAAGGTGGTTCGGCTGCTGTCGAGACGGTTGCTGCTGCCGCAAATCCCGGCGTTTCCAGCCACGTCTCCGACGCGCTGTCCTCGTCCGACCGCCCGGAACTGGCGTCTGCCAAGATCATCATCTCCGGTGGCCGCGCGCTCGGCTCCTCGGAGAAGTTCCAGGAAGTGATCCTGCCCGTGGCCGACAAGCTCGGTGCTGCCGTTGGTGCCTCGCGCGCGGCCGTCGATGCCGGCTACGCGCCGAACGACTGGCAGGTCGGCCAGACCGGTAAGGTCGTCGCCCCGCAGCTCTACATCGCCTGCGGCATCTCCGGTGCGATCCAGCACCTCGCCGGCATGAAGGACTCGAAGGTCATCGTCGCGATCAACAAGGACGAGGAAGCGCCGATCTTCCAGGTCGCCGATTACGGCCTCGTCGCCGACATTTTCGAGGCCCTGCCGGAGCTCGAGAAGGCGCTCTGAGCGCCATCTCGCAGCTGCGAAAGGACTGGTCAAAGACCGGTTTGCGGTCTATCAATCAGCCGGGTCCGTGATGAGCGGGTCCGGCATTTTTGTCGGTGCCATCTTCTTGAGTGAAGACGAGAACGGGTGAGGAGCGAGACGATGACGGACAAGATCAGCAATGTGGGTGTCGTGGGTGCCGGCCAGATGGGCTGCGGCATCGCGCAGGTCTCCGCCGCCGCCGGCTACAAGGTCACGATGTACGACCTCTCCAAGGAGCGGATCGAGGCAGGGCTCGCCACCATCAACGGCAATCTCGCCCGCCAGGTGACCAACGGCAAGATCACCGACGAGCAGCGCAAGGACGCGCTCGCCCTGATTTCCGGCTCTGCCGATGTCAACGACCTCGCCCCGGCCGACCTCGTCATCGAAGCGGCGACCGAAGACGAAACTGTCAAGCGCAAGATCTTTGCGACGCTGTGCCCGGTCTTGAAGCCCGAGGCGCTGATTGCCACCAACACCTCCTCGCTCTCGATCACCCGGCTTGCCTCGGCCACCGACCGGCCGGAACGCTTCATGGGCATCCATTTCATGAACCCGGTCCCGGTGATGAAGCTGGTCGAGCTGGTGCGCGGCATCGCGACCGACGAGACGACTTTCAAGACGGCGAAGGAGTTCGTCTCCTCGCTCGACAAGACGATCACGGTGGCGGAAGACTTCCCGGCCTTCATCGTCAACCGCATCCTGCTGCCGATGATCAACGAGGCGATCTACACGTTGTATGAGGGCGTGGGCTCCGTCGAGGCGATCGACACGGCGATGAAGCTCGGCGCCAACCACCCGATGGGGCCGCTGCAGCTCGCAGACTTCATCGGTCTCGACACGTGTCTTTCGATCATGCAGGTGCTGCATGAGGGCCTGTCGGACTCGAAGTATCGCCCCTGCCCGCTGCTGGTCAAATATGTCGAGGCCGGCTGGCTCGGGCGCAAGTCCGGCCGCGGCTTCTACGACTATCGCGGCGAAGTGCCGGTTCCCACGCGCTGATTCCCATTCCCGTCCGGCATCATCAGGCGGAAAGATATTTGCCCCTCGGGGTGATCATTGGTCGGCCATTCCTCGGAAGAGGCGGGCCGACCCTCTAGTTTGCGGGTCACATTCCCATCCCCCGCATACCGGAGACTGAAAAGTTCATGAAACGCCTCCTCCTCCTGAGCGCAGCCATCGTCGCCCTGTCCCTGCCGGTTTCGGCCAGCGCCGCTGACAAGCTGCTGAACGCCTCCTACGACATCGCCCGCGAAATCTTCGCCGCCCAGAACGAGGCCTTCATCAAGGCCAATCCGGGCGTGACCATCGATCAGTCGCATGGCGGCACCTCCAAGCAGGCCCGCGCCATCGTCGAAGGTCTGGAAGCCGATGTGGTGACCTTCAACCAGGTGACCGACGTCGAATTCCTCGCCAAGAACGGCTTCATCAACGAAGGCTGGCAGTCGGAATTCCCCAACAACGCCTCGCCTTTCTACTCCTTCCCGTCCTTCCTGGTGCGCGCCGGCAACCCGAAGAACATCAAGGACTGGGACGATCTCGCCCGTGACGATGTCCAGGTGATCTTCCCCAACCCGAAGACCTCGGGCAATGCCCGCTACACCTATCTGGCGGCGACCGCTTACGCGAAAGAGAAGTTTGCCGGCGACGAGGCCAAGGTGACGGAATTCGTCGACAAGATCTTCGACAACGTGCCGGTTTTCGACACCGGTGGCCGCGCCGCGACGACCACTTTCGTCGAGCGCGAGATCGGTGACGTCATCATCACCTTCGAAGCCGAGACCAAGTCGATCGCCAGGCAGTATGGCGAAGACAAGTATCAGCAGGTCGTGCCGTCGGTCAGCCTGCTCGCCGAATTCCCGGTCGCCATCGTCGACAAGGTCGCCGATGCCAAGGGCAGCCAGGAGCTTTCGAAGAAGTATCTGGACTTCCTCTATTCGCCGGAAGGTCAGAAGATTGCCGCCGACTTCGGTCACCGCGTGCATGACGAAAAGGTCTCTGCCGACTACAAGGACCAGTTCCCCGAGATCCGCCTCGTGACTGTTGAGGATGTCTTCGGTGGCTGGGACAAGGTCTCCAAGGAGCATTTCGCCGAAGGCGGCATCCTTGATGGGATCTATGGCAGCCGCTAAGACCGCGCTCGATTGATGTCAGGACCGGCGGATCATCCGCCGGTTTTCTCGTGAAAGGACGACGCCGTTGAAACGCCGCGTACTGCCCGGCTTCAGACTGTCCCTCGGGATCACGCTGGTCTATGCCGCGATCATCATCCTATTGCCGCTGGCCGCCCTGATCTTCAAGGCAGCGAGCCTCGGACCATCAGACTACTGGCGCATCGTCTCCTCCGAGCGTGCGGTGGCAAGTTATGGCGTGACGGTCGGCTCGGCGCTGGTCGCGACCCTGTTCAACCTCGTGTTCGGCCTGGCGCTCGCCTGGGTGCTGGTGCGCTATCGCTTCCCGGGACGCCGCATCATCGATGCACTCGTCGACCTGCCCTTTGCGCTGCCGACGGCGGTTGCCGGCATTTCGCTGACGACTCTCTTTGCCTCCAACGGCTGGTTCGGCTCGGCACTCGGTCAGATCGGCATCAAGGTCGCCTATACCCCTCTCGGCATCATGGTCGCCATGGCCTTCACCAGCCTGCCCTTCATCGTGCGCACGGTGCAGCCGGTGCTGGAAGAACTCGACCCGGCGCTGGAAGAGGCCGGTCAGACGCTGGGCTCCAGCGACTGGAGCATCTTCCGTCGCGTGATCCTGCCGCTTCTGACGCCGGCGCTGCTCGCCGGCACATCGCTCGCCTTTGCCCGCAGCCTCGGCGAATTCGGCGCGATCATCTTCATCGCCGGCAACCAGCCCTTCTCGACCGAGATCACGGCGCTCCTCGCCTTCATCCGGCTCGAGGAATACGACTATCCGGCATCGGCGGCGATTGCCTCGGTCATGCTGTTTGCCGCCTTCGTCATGCTGGCCGTGACCAATTACCTGCAGGCCCGCGCGCTGCGCTACATGGTGAAAGGGTGAACCCATGAGCCAGGCAACAAGCGGGCGCCGCCCGCCGCGCGTCGGAGACGCTCCCCTCTTCAAAAACGCGCTGATCGGCGTGGTGCTGCTGCTCGTCCTGTTTTTCGTGGTCGCGCCGCTTGCCGTCATCGGCATCGAGGCCTTCAGCCGCGGCGTACCCTACTTCGCGGCGACCATCACCGATCCCGACACCCGCCACGCGATCGGCCTGACGGTGCTGACGGCGCTGATCGCCGTGCCCGTCAACACGATCTTCGGCGTCGCTGCCGCCTGGGCGCTGACCAAGCATGATTTCCGTGGCAAGCGACTGCTGACCATCCTGATCGAGATCCCCTTCTCGATCTCGCCGGTTGTCGCCGGCGTTGCCTATCTCTTCGTCTATGGCCTGCAGGGCATTTTCGGCCCCGCCCTCGACAGCGCCGGCCTGAAGATCCTCTTTGCCCTGCCGGGCATCGTGCTCGCCTCGATGTTCGTGACCGCCCCCTTCGTGGCGCGCGAGCTGATCCCGTTGATGCAGGCGCAGGGGCGTGATCTCGAGGAGGCGGCGACCTCGCTCGGCGCGAGCGGCATGCGCACCTTCCTCTCGGTCACGCTGCCCAACATCAAATGGGCGCTGCTCTATGGCGTGGTGCTCTGCAATGCGCGTGTCATGGGTGAATTCGGCGCAGTCTCGATCGTCTCGGGCAACATCCGCGGCCAGACCAACACGCTGCCGCTGCATATCGAACTGCTCTACCAGGACTATAACGCCGTCGGTGCCTTCGCTGCCGCCTCGATCCTCGCGACGCTGGCGCTCGTGACGCTTGTCGCCAAGGTTCTGCTGGAACGCCAGGGCGCAGGTCGCCGCAACCGGCCGACCACGCTTGCCGGCAATACTTCGGAGAAGAATTCGTGAACATTCGCCTCGACACCGTCGTCAAGACCTTCGAAACCTTCCGTGCCGTTCACGGCGTCTCGCTCGACATCCAGAGCGGCGAACTGGTGGCGCTGCTCGGTCCTTCCGGCTCCGGCAAGACGACCATCCTGCGCATGGTCGCCGGCCTCGAATATGCCGATGGCGGCCACATTCACTTCGGCGAGGAGGATGCGACCGATATCCCCGTACGTGACCGCGGCGTCGGCTTCGTCTTCCAGCACTATGCCCTCTTCCCGCACATGACGGTCGCGGAAAACATCGCCTTCGGCATGCAGGTCTCCAAGGTGAAGCGCTCGAGTGCCGACATCGACCGTCGCGTCGAGGAGCTCTTGTCGCTAGTCCAGCTCTCCGGTCTCGGCGAACGTTTCCCCAGCCAGATCTCGGGTGGCCAGCGCCAGCGCGTGGCACTTGCCCGTGCGCTCGCTGTCGATCCGCGCGTGCTGCTGCTCGATGAGCCCTTCGGCGCGCTCGACGCCAATGTCCGCCGCGATCTGCGCCGCTGGCTGCGCTCCATTCACGACGAGCTCGGCATCACCACGCTCTTCGTCACCCATGACCAGGAAGAGGCGCTCGATCTTGCCGATCGCGTCGTCATCCTCGACAAGGGCAAGATCGTGCAGCAGGGCACGCCCGAAGAGGTCTGCCGCCACCCCGCCAACGCCTTCGTCATGCGCTTCCTGGGCGACACCAACGCACTGAAGGCGTCCGTATCGAACGGACGGGCGACCGTCGCCAACATGACCTACGCGGCCGACGGCCTGAAGGACGGTCCGGCCGAACTGCTCTTCCGCCCGACCGACGTCGTCTGGAGCGAGGACGCCACGAAGGGTGTGGCCGCCACCATCCAGCGGGTCCTCGACCGCCCCGGTTCGCGCCGTGTTCTCGCCAAGACCGAAGACGCGACCATCGTCGAGTTCGACGTCTCTCCGGACTTCACCAGGACGAAGGGGGACCAGGGCTTTATCGAGATCCTGCGCCCGCGCATTTACCCGCTGTGAGGCACGCGGCGCTCTTCTCTCCCGAATGTGAACAGGCCTAAGACGGCCCAGGCGCGGGCCTTTGAGCCAATCTTAAGATTTGCCTGCCAGCCTGACCAGTATGGCTGGCAGCGCGACGACGAGAGATCGACTGAAATTGGCCGCAGCGTCCCTCGGGCTCGCAGCCCTGGTCGCCGGCTGCCTCTGGCTGATCGCCCATTCCTTCATCGCCCAGGCCAATCGACAGCAGTTGAACGACATGCTTCAGGCAGCAGTGGTTCGCCTGGAACGTCAGATCGATCTGGCGGTCATCAGCATGGGGGAGCTCGGCGCCCAAGGCCCCTATGGCTGTTCGCCTACCGTGAGCAAGGCGATCGAAGACATCGCGTTCCGATCCGTGTCCATCCGCGAGATCCGCGTTTCCTCTCCGCGCGGGACCTGTTGGGCTGACAACGCCCATGAAGCGACATTTTCCGCAGCGCTCGAAGCCGCCAATCCCTTGCCCGCGGTCAATCCGGCCTACGAGTTTGCGCCCATCGAAGCCGGTGAGTGGAAAGGTCTGATGGTGCGTTGGACGAATGACGACGGCGCCCTGACAGCCTTCCTCGCCACATCGGGCCTGCTCTTCGACATCCTGCCGGCGGAACTGCGCGAGCACGCCCGCATGGAGATGTCGCTGAATGACCAGAGGGTCGTGTCCAGCTACCAGCCGGAGGGATCCCCTGAGATGCAGGGAGACTTTGCGGAATTCGGCACCGCATCCGAACGCTATCCGATCCGCGTTCGACTGATGATCGATGAGGCCGTTGTCGACTCCTGGAACAACAGGATCAGCAGCGATCTCATCGCGATTGCCGGGCTGTTTTCACTGAGCCTCGGCTATCTCGGTGCAAGAGGCCTGACCCGCCAGCAGACGCCTCTTGCCCAGTTGGACGATGCGCTCGTGCGAGGCCACATTCATCCCGTGTACCAGCCGCTGTTCTGCCTCGCGACCGGGGAGATGACGGGATTTGAGATGCTGGCACGCTGGACGAAACCCGATGGCAGCAGCGTATCGCCTGCCGTCTTCATTCCGCTTGCAGAAGCCAGCAAGCGGATCGACAAGCTGACTTTCGCCCTTCTCGACAAGGCGGGCGCCGAAATCGGGGAAATGCTGCGGCACAACGCAAAGCTCAAGCTCTCCTTCAACGTGACACCCGATCAACTGCTCGATCCGCTATTCATTGAGCATTTCGTCGCGAAGATCAGCCAGGCCAATCTCAACCCGAGCCAGTTGGTTATCGAGATCACTGAGCGTCAGCCAATCTCCGATATCCAGGCGGCATTACGCGTGTCGCGGGAACTCTCGGAGCTTGGCGTGCGTCTCGCGCTCGACGACGCCGGGACGGGCCATAATGGCCTCTCCTCGCTGCATGCGCTTCAGGCCCACTATCTGAAGATCGACAAATACTTCGTCGACGGGGTGGTCCTCGACCGCAAATCCTCGGCGCTGGTCGAAGCTCTCATTTCGCTTGCGAAGCAATTCGGCATGGAGGTGGTGGCGGAGGGGATCGAGACCGAGGAGCAGCGGATCAAGCTGCTGGACCTCGGCATCCGCGAGGGACAAGGTTATCTCTTCGCCAAGCCTTTGTCCGCGAGCGATCTGATCGCCCGGTCGGAGCAGAACCCAAGTCTCATGCCCCAGGCGGCCTAGACGGGTGCTGGGTACCCCGGTGGCGCTTCACTGCGTCGCCGCAGCCGTCACCAGTGCCTTGGCATCCGCACCGTCCCAGGCGGCGGGGCCGTTCATGCTGCCAAGCAGACAGCCCTTGCCATCGACGAGCAAGGTCACCGGCAGGCCAAAAGCGAGGCCTTCGCGCTTCAGCTGGTTGAAGACGCCCATGGATGCGTCGCGGTAGAGCCCGAGCGCATCGACGCCGGTCTCTTCGAGAAAGCTCTGGGGCTTTTCGACATCCCCTGTGTCGATGTTGATAGCCAGCACCTGGAATGTCTCGCCACCGGCTGCCTTCTGCAGATTGTTGAGCGCCGGCATCTCCTCGCGGCAGGGCACGCACCAGGTGGCCCAGAGATTGATCAGTACAGTCTTGTCGGCGAAGTTCGCCATGGTCATCGGCGAACCGGCCTTGTCCTGGAAATTCAGACCCTGGATGAGTTTCGGCTCGCTGACCGGGATCATGGCTGCCACGTCGCCCTTCAGGTAAGGCGTGATCGCCTCGGCCTTTGCGACAGAACCCTCGCATTGCGCGGCATCCGCGGTCTCCACGGCATTGCCAGACATGGTCTCTCTCACGTATACCGCAGCCGCGCCGGCGACGATGCCGGCCACCGCCGCGATCGCAACCAGCTTGGTGGGGAAGAGACGCTCAGGTCTTTTTTCTGTCATGTCATTCTCCAGGACGGGCATTCCATGGCCGAGGACATCAAGGACACCAAATCCTCCAACCAGATGTGGGGCGGTCGCTTCGCCTCCGGGCCTTCGGCCATCATGGAGGAGATAAATGCCTCTATCGGTTTCGACAAGAAGCTTTACGCCCAGGATATCCGCGGCTCAAAGGCGCATGCGACCATGCTGGCGCACCAAGGCATCATCTCCGGCGAAGATAAAGACAAGATCCTTCACGGCCTGGACACGATCCTGTCAGAGATCGAAAGCGGCCAGTTCGTCTTCTCGCGCAAGCTCGAAGACATCCATATGAACGTCGAGGCGCGCCTTGCCGAACTGATCGGTCCCGCTGCCGGCCGCCTGCACACCGCCCGCTCGCGCAACGACCAGGTGGCACTCGATTTCCGCCTGTGGGTGAAGGAAGAGCTGCAGAAGACGGAAGCGGCCCTTTCCGGTCTGATCGCGGCCTTCCTCGACCGCGCCGAAGAACATGCCGAGACCGTGATGCCCGGCTTTACCCATCTCCAGACGGCGCAGCCGGTGACCTTCGGCCACCACTGCATGGCCTATGTCGAGATGTTCGGCCGTGACCGCCAGCGCGTGCGCCACGCGATCGAGCACCTGGACGAAAGCCCGATTGGCGCGGCAGCCCTGGCCGGCACCGGCTACAACATCGACCGCCACATGACGGCCACGGCCCTCGGCTTCCGCGAGCCGACCCGCAACTCGATCGACACCGTGTCGGACCGCGACTTCGCGCTCGAATTCCTCTCGATCGCCTCGATCTGCGCAACCCACCTGTCGCGGCTCGCCGAAGAGATCGTCATCTGGTCGACCCCGCAATTCGGCTTTATCCGGCTGTCGGATGCCTTCTCCACCGGCTCCTCGATCATGCCGCAGAAGAAGAACCCTGACGCGGCCGAACTGGTGCGCGCCAAGACCGGCCGCATCAACGGCTCGTTGATCGCACTTCTGACCGTGATGAAGGGCCTGCCGCTCGCCTATTCCAAGGACATGCAGGAAGACAAGGAACAGGTCTTCGACGCTGCCGAAAGCCTGGAACTGGCGATTGCCGCCATGACCGGCATGGTCACCGACATGACCATCCGCACCGACAAGATGAAGGCGGCGGCCGGCTCCGGTTACTCGACCGCGACCGACCTCGCCGACTGGCTGGTGCGCGAAGCCGGCCTTCCCTTCCGCGATGCGCATCATGTGACCGGCAATGCCGTGGCCATGGCCGAGAAGAAGGGCTGCGATCTCGCCGAACTGTCGCTCGAAGAGCTGCAGAGCATCAATTCCGCGATCACGGCAGACGTCTTCAACGTTCTGACTGTGGAAGCCTCGGTCGCCAGCCGCAAGAGCTTTGGCGGCACGGCGCCGTCCGAAGTCAGGAAGCAGATCGCCTGGTGGCGGGCGCGCAACTGACATAGCCACTGATTGGGCAATCGATCACGCGCACATGCGGGACACATCACGAGATCAGGGGTGCACAAGCGCCCCTTTTTTCTGTACACGCTAGCACAACAATATCTTCATGGACCGGGTCATGGTGAATTCGCTGAAACGCACGACGCTGACGCTCTCTCTGGTACTCGCCGCTTCGCTGGCTCTGTCCGCCTGCGGCCGAAAGGGCGATCTCGACCCGCCGAGCACGCCTGTCGACCAGCAGAACAAGCGCGGTGTCGAGGCTGAGAAGACGCCCGACACCCCTTTCCTCCTCGATCCGCTTCTTTGACAGGGCTTAACCCGTGAACCACTTCGAGTATCGCGACGGCGTTCTCTACGCCGAAGGCGTTGCCATCCCGGAAATTGCGCGCGCTGTCGGCACGCCTTTCTACTGCTATTCCACCGCGACGCTCGAGCGTCACTACAAGGTCTTCTCCAAGGCCTTCGACGGCGTCGATGCCCTCGTCTGCTACGCGATGAAGGCCAACTCCAACCAGGCTGTCCTCAAGACGCTGGGCCGCCTGGGCGCCGGCGTGGACGTGGTCTCGGAAGGCGAACTCCGCCGCGCGCTGGCAGCCGGCATTCCGGCAGAGCGCATCATGTTCTCCGGCGTCGGCAAGACGCCGAGCGAGATGGATTTAGCACTTGAAGCCGGCATCTATTGCTTCAACGTCGAGAGCGAGCCGGAGTTGGAGGTCCTGAACCAGCGCGCCATCAAGGCCGGCAAAAAGGCGCATGTCTCCTTCCGCATTAACCCCGATGTCGATGCCAAGACCCATGCCAAGATCTCGACTGGCAAGAAGGAAAACAAATTCGGCATTTCCTATGAGCGCGCGCGTGCCGTCTACGCACGCGCAGCGACACTGGAAGGCATCCAGGTGTCCGGCATCGACATGCATATCGGCAGCCAGATCACCGATCTGCAGCCCTTTGAAGACGCCTTCCGCCTGCTGCGCGAACTCGTCGAAACGCTGCGCGGCGACGGCCACACCATCGATCACGTCGACGTCGGCGGTGGCCTCGGCATCCCTTATAAGGACGACAACAACCCGCCGCCCGAACCCGACGCCTATGCGAAGATCGTCAAGGACCAGCTTTCCGAGCTGAACTGCCGCATCGTCACCGAGCCAGGCCGCCTGATCGTCGGCAATGCCGGCATCCTGGTGACCGAGGTCATCTATGTGAAGGACGGCGGCGACAAGACCTTCGTGATCGTCGACGGCGCGATGAACGACCTGATCCGCCCGACGCTTTACGAGGCCTATCACGAAATCAAGCCGGTGGTGATTTCCGCTGCGAACGCGCCGCGCATCAAGGCCGATGTCGTGGGACCTGTCTGCGAGACCGGCGATTACCTGGCGCTCGATCGCGAGATGGCGATGCCGAAGCCGGGCGATCTGATCGCGGTCGGCTCCGCCGGTGCCTATGGCGCCGTGCAGGCGGGCACCTACAACACCCGCCGGCTAGTGCCGGAGGTGCTGGTGAACGGCAACGAGTTCCACGTGATTCGCCCGCGTCCGACCTATGAGGACCTGATCGCGCTCGACAGCGTGCCCGACTGGCTGGCCTGATCCATTCACAATTCGGCGATGAGGCGGGAAAAACCCTCGCCTCATCCTTGCCGCCCTCGTCTTCGCCACAAAGACTGCTATCTTCGAGAACAATCAGCCGTGACGTTGCGCGGCGCTCTCGGAGACCAGACGGATGAGCTCTTCCCGCCCGGCCGGCCACAGGAAAGGCGCCTTAAAGGACGACCCCACGCTCGCGCGTCGCGTCGGTCTGAAACGTGTGCTCGCCCGCTCCGTGCTCTTTGCCGAGCGTCTGCTGCCGCTCTTCCTTCCCGTCCTCGGCATCGCTGCCCTCTTCGTGGCGCTCGCCTGGTTCGGCGTCTACCGCGAAGTCCCGGACCTCGTCCGCCTGGCGATGGTGTTCATCCTCGTCTTTGCCTTCGTTGCCTCCTTCCTGCCCTTCCTGAAGCTCAAGCTGCCGAGCATTGCAGAAGCCGACCGGCTGCTCGAAGAGCGCAACGGGCTTGCCCACCAGCCGGTGGCGGTGCAGGACGACCAGCTCTCCGCCGAGACGCCCTTTGCCCGCGCGCTCTGGCAGGAGCACCAGCGGCGCATGGCCGAGCGCATTGCAGCGCTCGATGCCGGCCTGCCGCAGCCCGACATCGCTCGCTACGACCGCTATGCCCTGCGCGCCGTGCCGGCCCTGCTCTTCGTCACCGCCCTCGCCTATTCCGGCTCCAATGGTGCCGGCTCGATTGCCGATGCCTTCCGCCAGCACGTACCGGAAAGCGAGGCGCCGACGATCCGCATCGACGCCTGGATCACGCCGCCGGGCTATACCGGCCAGCCGCCGGTCTTCCTCTCGGGCCTCGGCACCCAGGATGCAGCCGGCGTGACTGTGCCGCAGAAGTCGAAGATCACCGTACGCATTAGCGGTGGTCCGTCCGACGAGAAGGTCCTTTTCGTCCAGCAGTCGGATGGCGCCGTCCTCGATGTCGCCGAAAAGCAGGACCCGGCGCGCCAGCAGGCGGCCGGCACAGAGGTGGACGCAGTCAGCCAGACGGCTGTCCCGACACCCCCGCCCGCCCCGGCGCCCAGTGCCCCCATGGTGGCACGCACCCACGAGCTAGAACTGAACGAGGCCGGCGAGCTGCGCGTTGCCGACCGTACCTGGACGATCGGGGTCACCCCGGACCGGGCGCCGGAAATCGCCTTCGACGGCACGCCGCGCCGCGCGATCAACGGTGCGCTCGAGATCGCCTTCACCGCCAAGGATGATTATGGTCTGCGTGAGGCCCATGCCGAGATCGTGCCGCTGGAGCAGCAGCCGGACGCGACCCCGCTCTATCCGCTGCCCGACTACAAGCTCGATCTGCCGCGCCACAATGCGCGCGATACCAAGGGCGTTGCGAGCCGCAACATCACCGAACATCCGCTGGCCGGACAGATGGTGAAGATCACGCTTGTAGCCACCGATGGTGCGGGACAGCTCGGCCGCAGCGAACCGATCGAGATGCAGCTGCCCTCGCGTAATTTCGCTGAACCGCTCGCAGCCTCCGTGGCCGAGCAGCGGCAGATCTTTGCGCTCGACACGCGCCGGATGTCGCAGGCGATCGCCTTCAACGAAGCGATCGTGCTGCGTGCGGACGAGACCATTCCCGACCTCGGCAACTTCATTGCGCTCGAAAGCGCCCGCGCCCGCATGAACATGGCGCGCGGCGAGGAACAGCTGAAGGACACGGCAGACTATCTCTGGGAGATTGCGCTCGGCATCGAGGATGGCGACCTGTCGCTTGCCGAACGCCGCCTGCGCGACGCCCAGCAGGCACTGTCCGATGCGCTGGAGAATGGCGCCACGGATGAGGAAATCCAGCGGCTGATGGCCGAACTTCGGTCCGCCATGCAGGAATTCCTCCAGGCGCTGGCTCAGCGCATGCCCAACCAACAGGGCGAGCCGCAGCAGGATGCCCAGAACATCCTGCGCCAGCAGGACCTCGACAACATGCTCGACCAGCTGGAAAACCTCGCCCGCTCCGGCAATCGCGATCAGGCGCAGCAGCTTCTGTCCGAACTGCAGCGCATGATGAACAACCTGCAGGCTGGACGTCCGCAGCAGGGTCAGCAGCAGCAGAACAGCGAGGCCCGCCGCCAGATCGACAAGCTCGGCGAGATCATGCAGGAACAGCAGCGCCTGATGGACGAGACCTTCCGTCTGGACCAGGCCCTGCGCGACCGCATGCAGCGTGGCGATCCTCAGCAGGGCGAAGAAGGTGCCCAGGGCCAGCAGCAACAGGGTCAGCAGCAGCAAGGCCAGCAGGGTCAACAGGGCCAGCAAGGGCAGCAGGGACAGCAGAACCTGGACGGCATGACCGCCGAACAGCTGAGGGAGGCCCTGCGCCAGCTGCGCGAGCAGCAGGATCAGCTGGGTCAGCAGCTCGGCGAATTGCAGGAGGGCCTGAAGGGTCTCGGCATGGAGCCGGGCCCGGGCTTCGGCGAGGCGCAGCAAGAAATGCAGGGCGCCGGCGAAGCGCTCGGCCAGGGTCAGGGCGGTCCGGCCGTGGAAGGCCAGGGACGAGCCATGGAGGCTCTGCGCCAGGGCGCCCGCGACATGATGAACCAGATGATGCAGGCGCAGCAGGGCCAGGGCGGACAGGGTCCGCAGATGGGCCAGGGCCAGGGCAACCAGAACGGCCGCGACCCGCTCGGTCGCCCGCGCGCCACCAACGGCCCCGACTTCGGCGAACAGGTCAAGGTTCCCGACGAGATCGACGTGCAACGCGCCCGCGAGATCCTCGAAGCGATCCGTGAAAAGCTTGGCGAGAACTCCAGCCCCGAGATCGAGCGGCGCTATCTGGAGCGGCTCCTGGACATCCAGTAGAGCTAAAGAGAGAGCACGACAGAAACGACAACGCCCGCATGAGCGGGCGTTCGTCTATTCGGCGATGTGTCGTTTGTTGCCGGCTCAACCCGCCAGGGCAGAGGCAACCGCCTTGCGGATATCCGGAAGCGCGAAGGGCTTGGACACGACGTCGACGATCTTTGCCGAGAGGTCATCGGCGCGCTCGCGCTGTTCGGCATAACCCGTCATCAGCAGGATCTTCATCGCCGGGAATTCGGAATGGGCGCGGTGCGCGAGTTCGATGCCGTCCATGACCGGCATGCGGATATCGGACAGAAGCAGGTCGAACGCGCCTTCGGAGAGCTTTTCGAGACCTTCGGCGCCATCGGCAGCCTCATGTGTCTCGTGGCCGTCCAGGCGCAGCGCACGCGCCACGAAGGAGCGCAGGGAGACTTCGTCTTCGGTGATGAGGATTCTCGCCATGGTTGAATTCTTCTCCCGCGTCAATTGACTCTTGCGAGAGGCAAATCACCAGACTTTCCTTGTCGAGTGGTAAACGCCGGACGGTGAGTCCGGCGCGATGGTTAACAGCTCACTGCCAGACGAGGGCAGGATGTGCCGTCCAGGGACAGCTCACGCCTCGCCGGTAACGACGCCGACAAACGGCAATTCGCGGAAGGCATAGGCGACATCCATGCCGTAGCCGACGACGAAATAGTCGGGGCATTCGAAGCCCACATAGTCGGCCTCAAACACTTCTTTTCGCTTCACTTTCTTGTCGAGCAGCACCGCGATCGTGACATTGGCGGCACCTCGCTCATACATCAGTTCCTTGGCAAACAGCAGCGTGCGGCCGGACTCCAGAATATCGTCGATCAGGAGGATGTTGCGCCCCTTCACGTCGCTGTCGATGTCCTTGATGATCTTCACGCCCTGGGACACGGTGCCTGTGCCATAGCTGGACAGGGTGATGAATTCGACTTCCGGCGCGAGACCCACGTCATGCAACGCACGAATGAGGTCGGCAGCGAAGATGAAGGAGCCCTTCAGCACCGAGATGACGAGAAGGTCATCGCAAGGACCTTTCATGATGTCCTGCGCAAGCTCGAGATTGCGCTGCCGGATCTGCTCGGCGGTAAAGAGCGGTTCGATGTTCTTTCCGCGAACAACGGGCATGGGAAACTCCTTGCTGGTCAACCTTCAGGGCCTCTGCGGCTTATGCCGGAAAGGCACGGGCCATAGCACACCAGAGCCTCTTAGGCACCCGCCTCTTCGAAGGAAAGCCGGACTTCCGGCGTTTTTCCACCAGGATGCTGGAGCCGGGTGACGATCCCGCGGCTCTCGCCGCCATCAAGGCTTGCGACCGGCGGCTCGATATAGGTGCTTGCAATCACCTGGCCATCGAGCACGAGGTCGGCCCGCAGCTTGGGCAGCGAAATCTCGCGCTGGGTGCGGTTCTCGACGATGGCGTTGAGCAACAGCACCCGCATGCCGTTGCGATCCTGCGGCGTCAGATTGACATGGGTGAAGTCGAGCGGCTTGGCCTCGATATCCGGATGCTCGCCGCTGCCGAAGACGACCTGCCCGGCCAGCGAGAAGATCGAGACGAAGGCGATGGCGACGAGGAGCGAGAACGCGACATCCGAAAGCCGCTGCAGGCGGGCCTCGATGGCGTCAACAGCGGTACGGAACAAGGCGCCGACGTCGAAAGGTGCCATCTGCGGGGTCGACGCTGTCTGAGCGGCGGCAGGTCGCGAAGACGGCCGGGACGGTTCCCGCACTGTGACGAACTGCGCATCGACCACGTCGCTGCGCCCCATGCGCTGATTGAGGGGTTCGATCCGGCGGCGGGCACGGTCCGGCGGCAGGAGGTCGAAGTCCGCGGCAGCGGCCTGCTTCTGGTGACGGAAAGCGCTCATGCATGCGGACCTTTCGCACAGCCAAAATCGGATACCCCGAAAGTCGGCGGTTGAAACGAATCCTCACCAGACGTAAATTCAAATGGTTAATGCTTCGGAAAGAGGGCTGAAAAGCCATGCTCACCGGCGCACATTTACCGGCCGTTGACGATCTTCGTTTACGAGCCCCAGACCTCGGACACGTCAGACTGGGCCCCCTTTGATCCATTTCGAAAATGTCGGCCTGCGATATGGGATGGGACCGGAGATCCTCCGCGACCTGACCTTCGACCTGCCGAAAGGATCGTTCCAGTTCCTGACCGGCCCATCCGGCGCCGGCAAGACGACACTTCTGCGCCTGCTTTTCATGTCCCTGCAGCCGACGCGCGGCCTGATCCGCAGCTTCGGCCGGGACATCACCAGCATCCCGCGCAGCGAACTGCCGATGTTGCGCCGCCGGGTCGGTATTGTCTTTCAGGATTTTCGCCTGCTCGATCACCTGACCACCTATGAAAATGTGGCGCTGCCGCTGAGGGTGCGCGGCAAGGCAGAACAGACCTACAGGCAGGATGTCATCGAGCTCCTGAAATGGGTAGGGCTTGGCGAGCGCATCAATGTGCTGCCGCCGGTGCTTTCGGGCGGCGAGAAGCAGCGCGTGGCCATCGCCCGCGCCCTGATCGACCGGCCGGAAATCCTGCTTGCCGACGAACCGACGGGCAATGTCGATCCGCCCATGGCGCGCAGGCTCTTGAGCCTCTTCCTGGAATTGAACCGTCTCGGCACGGCCGTGGTCATCGCTACCCACGACCTCGCGCTGATGGACCAGGTGGATGCGCGCCGGATGATTCTGACCGACGGGCGGCTCGATATCTATGAATGAGATCCCGCAGAACCCCGCTCAGAAGAAGCGCCGCGTCGAGATGACGGTGCGGCCGACCGGGCCGATCCTGCCGCCCTCCAACATTCAGGGCAATGCGCTGATGGTGGTAATCGCCATCATGGCTTTCCTGGCCTGCCTGACGCTCGGCGCCGTATCCATGGTGCGCGCCACCGCCGCCGGCTGGCAGAGCCAGATCTCCCGCGAGATCACCATCCAGATCAAGCCCGAGGAAGGGCTGGACATGGGTGCGGCGCTGATCAAGGCGCGCGATCTGGCACTGACCTTTGTCGGCACCCGTGACGGGCAGATCATGGACGACAGCGCCACGGCCCGTCTGCTTGAACCGTGGCTCGGAACAGGTCTGAACCTCGATGATCTGCCGGTGCCTCGCCTGATCGTCATTACCATCGACGAGACCAATCCGCCCGATTTCGAAGCCATGCGGGCCCTCCTGAAGGAGGAAGTGCCGCAGGCCTTCCTCGACGACCACCGCACCTGGGTGGACCGTCTCGTGCAGATGGCGCGCACGACCGTGCTGATCGGCTCGGGCATCCTGATCCTCGTCTTCACCGCCATGGTGCTGACCGTCGTCTTTGCCACCCGTGGTGCCCTGTCCGGCAACCGGCATATCATCGAGGTCCTGCATTTCGTCGGGGCGGAGGGCACCTTCGTCGCGCAGGAATTCCAGAAGCACTTTCTGAAGATCAGCCTGAAGGGGGCGGCCGTGGGCGCCGTGCTCGCAGCAAGCTTCTTTGCGCTGGCGAGCTTCTGGCAGAGCCGGTCGCTGGCAACCCCGGAAAGCGACCAGGCGACGGCTCTCTTCGGCACTTTCACGATCGGCTGGGGCGGCTATCTCGGCATCTTCGCGACCATGATCGTCATCGCCCTTTTGACGACGCTGACTGCACGTTTGACGGTCATGCGGACCATCTATGAGATCGACCTGATCCGCTCGGATCCGGCCCGGACGGACGGTCTGCTGGACGACTGACCAAAACTCGCATGTTGACTTGCCTTAAAGCCGCCTGTTCGCTGTGGGAAATCCCGGCTATTCACGGGCAATGAGCATGGATCGGATGACCTCAAATCGAGCGTGGCGAAACGGCCGGCCCGGATCGGGCGCTGGCCTTTTCTCGCGAAAAGGCTTGATACGCAGGGCTTTGCGCTATGGCGGCATGCTCGTGATCCTGTGCGCCGCCGTTCTGGTCGCGGGCTTTCTGATCTTTGCTGATTCGGTCACCAGCATGCGTCCGCCCGAGACGGTGAAGGCCGATGCAATCGTCGTGCTGACCGGCGGCTACCAGCGGATCGAGCAGGCGATCGATCTCCTGAGGCGCGGTTATGGTGAGCGATTGCTGATCTCGGGCGTGAACCCGCAGACCACACCAGGCCAGATCCGCAAGGCGACACGCACTTCGCCCGAGATCTTCGAATGTTGCGTCGATATTGGCTATGGCGCGATCGACACGATCGGCAATGCCAATGAGACGGCCATCTGGACCCGCGACAAGGGCTACCGCTCCGTGCTGGTCGTCACCAGCAACTACCATCTCGCCCGAAGCCTGATGGAACTGCGGCGCAGCGACCCGGACACCGACTTCATCGGCTATCCCGTGGTCAATTCTGATCTGAAGACCCGCGCCTGGTACAGCGAGCCGGATGCGATGCGCACCATGCTGGCCGAATACGGCAAGACGGTCATCGCCTATATCCGTGGCGTGACCGGTTGGAGCCGTGACCAGGGCCTGCGCCCCGAGGGGGAAATCACCGAGTCTGGTCGGGCATCCTGACGCTTGCGGGAAAGCTTGTGCTTTTGCTGAGGAGACTTTTGCTCTAAGGACGGTTTCGCCCGCCCTCGAGAGCCTCACGATATGATTGCGCTGCGTTCCATCCTCTTCAACACCGCCTTCTATGCGAACCTGATCATCCGGATGATCGTGCTTTCGCCGATCTATTTCCTGTTGCCGCGCAAGAAGGCCTACTTCGTGCCAAAAGATTGGGCGCGCTCCAACCACTGGCTGATGGAGAAGATCGTCGGCACGACCTTCACGGTCGAGGGGCTCGAGAACATTCCGGAGGGTGGCTACATCCTGGCGCCGAAGCATCAGTCCTTCTGGGACACCTATGCGCTCCTGCCCTGGCTGGACGATCCGGTCTACATCCTGAAGCGCGAACTGCTATGGATCCCGATCTTCGGCTGGTACGTGGCCAAGCAGCGGATGATCCCGGTCAATCGCGGCGCCAAGGGCAAGGTCATGGCGCAGGTGATCGAGCGCACCAAGCTCGAAATGGCCAATGGCCGCCAGCTGATCATCTATCCCGAAGGCACCCGCCGTCCGCCGGGTGCGGCGCCCGAATACAAGTATGGCATCGCGCGCCTCTATCGCGACATCAATGTCCCGGTCGTGCCGGTTGCCATGCATCCCGGCCTCTTCTGGCCGCGCCGCAAGTTCCTCCGCTTCCCCGGGCATTTCGTCGTGCGCATCCTGCCGCCGATCGAGCCGGGGCTTGATCCCGACGTCATGCATGCAACGCTGATGCAGCGGCTGGAGGCGGCGAGCGACGAATTGCTGATCAAGACGGCGAAGGAGAACCCGAAGCTGCCGCTGCCGGCAACGGCCGTGAACCGGCTGAAGGAACTTGGAGCGCTCTGAGCGCATTCCCTCAACGATCGATTGTGGGATCAGTCTCGCGCGATCTGTGACGCCACGTTTTCGAGCCACTGGTCGCGGATGCCGAGCTCGCGCATATGGGCGACGGTGTTGGCGACGTAGACGGGATTGGGCCCCGACCGCCCGACGGCAGCCTTGACGATCCGGGCGGCCTCCTCGACCGTGACGGCGCCCGCATATTGCGGATGGGCCCGGTCGATGACGTAGGTGAGCGCGCGGACATCGCGACCATCGGCCAGGAGGGTGCGGACATGGCGCTCGAGATAGACGCTGGTGACCAGCTCGCGCTCGCGCAGATAGTCGACGGTGGCGGTCCAATCGGACGGCGAGACGCGGAAGGCCACACCCTTGCAGGAGCCGCCGCGGTCGAGACCGAGAACGAGGCCGGGACGCTCTTCGGTGCCGCGATGGACATAGGACCGGACACAGAGTGCACGACGATAGCCACCGAGCCGGGCCAGCACCCGCTCCTCATAGGGAAAGCCGGGATTCCACATCAGCGAGCCGTAGCCAAAGACCCAAAATTCGTCCATATCGCACGCCAATCCAACAATTCGCCTGATCGCAACGAGGAGTAACCCATGGCCATGTCGACCGACTCGCAAAGCCCGGTCAGCCGAAAGGTTGTTCGGCTGGGCGTTTTGATCGTCCTCGTCATCGCTGTCTATAGCGTCGGGTGGTATTTCGCAGCCGAATATCTGAAGAATCGCATCCTGACCTTCTTCGCCGGCGGAAACCCGGCCGGTGTCACCGCCTCATGCGAGAATGCGGACATGGGCGGCTACCCCTTCCGGTTCCGACTGAACTGCTCGCGCCTCTCCTTCGACGACCACTTCCAGGGTGTGGCCGCGTCCTTCGGCCCCGTGCGGGCGGCGGCCCAGATCTACAATCCGGGCCATGTGGTCTGGGAGCTGGATGGACCGGCCGAGATCCGCTCGGCGCTCGGCTTCAACACGGCGCTCGACTGGACCAACATGCAGTCGAGCTTCAGGATCGGACTGTCCGGCCTGTCGCGCAGTTCGCTGATGATGGAAGGGCTCAACGCCACGGTGACCTCCACCGTCTCCAGCCTGCAGCTTCAGGTAACGGCGCCGAGTGCCCAGTCGCATGTCCGCCAGAACGAAGGCAATTTGGATTACGCGACACTCGTGCGCGACGTCTCGGTTTCCATCGACGGCACGAAGATCGCCCTGCCGCCGGTTTCGGCAAGCCTCGACGCCACCTTCGTCGACAAGGGCGGCCTGCTCGACCCGCGCGTCGCGCAGGAGCAGCGGCTCTACGGCACCAGGGGCGAGATCCGCCGCATGGTGGTCGACCTCGGCGAGGGACGTGTGCTGACGCTCAGCGGACCCTTCGAAGTGGGCGAAGACGGCCTTATCTCCGGGCGCATCAAGGTGGAAGTCGAGCAGATCAAGGCTTGGCGCGACGCCATGAAGACCGCCTATCCGGAACAGTCCGACATGATCGACAACGTCGCGAACGTGCTCAGAGCGCTTGCCTTCGGCCGCGATGACAGCGAGGCCGAGATCACCATCCAGAACGGCGTCGCCGCGCTCGGCTTCATCCCGCTCGGCCAGATCCCGCCGCTCTGACGGAAAACCCTTACTTGTCGAGCGCGTGGCGTCCGAAGTCCGGCACGTCGACATCCTGGCCCGCCTGGACGATCGAGCGGCGGATGGTGCGGGTGCGTGAGAAGAGCTCGAACAGCTTGTCGCCCTCGCCCCAGCGGATCGCCCGCTGCAGATAGGCGAGATCTTCCGAAAAGCGCGCCAGCATTTCCAGGATCGCATCCTTGTTATGCAGGCAGACATCCCGCCACATGGTCGGGTCCGAGGCGGCAAGACGGGTGAAATCGCGGAAACCCGAGGCCGAATATTTGATGACTTCCGATTCCGTCACCGTCTCCAGATCGTCGGCCGTGCCGACGATGTTGTAGGCGATGATATGCGGCAGGTGCGAGACGATGGCGAGCACCTTGTCGTGGTGCTGCGGGTCCATCTCATCGCACATCGACCCCAGCGCTTCCCAGAAGCCGCGCAACCGCGCGAGGGCATCCGCATCCGTGCCTTCGAGCGGCGTGAAGATACACCAGCGGCCCTTGAACAGGCCGGAGAAGCCGGCATCCGGACCCGACTTCTCGGTACCCGCCAGCGGGTGACCTGGAATGAAATGCACACTCTCAGGCATATGCGGCGCCATCTGCGCGATCACGGACGCCTTGGTCGAGCCGACATCGGTGACGATGGCGCCGGGTTTCAAGTGCGGCGCGATCTGCTGGGCCACGGCCTCCGAGGCACCGACAGGCACTGAGACGATCACGAGATCCGCATCCTTGACGGCTTCGGCAGCGGAGGCGACGTAGGAAGTGCCGAGTTCCAGTTCTTCCGCCCGCTTCAGCGTCTCTAGGCTGCGGGTCGAGATGACGACCTCTTTCGCCAGCCCAAGCTTCTTGACGTCGCGGGCGATCGACGAGCCGATGAGGCCGATGCCGATCAGGGCGATGCGGTCGAACAGGATTTCAGACATCACGTGCGTTCCATGAATTCGGTGAGGGCAGCGATCACGCCGACATTGGCCTCTTCGCTGCCGATCGTCATGCGGAGAGCATTGGGAAAACCATAGGACGAGACGGCGCGCAAGACGAAGCCGCGTTCCGTCAAAAAGGTGTCGGCATCCGACGCCCGCTTTCCGTCGCTGTCGGGGAAGTGGATCAGGATGAAATTGGTGACCGACGGCGTGACCTCGAGACCGACGGCCGTCAGCGCTTGCGAAACGCGGGCAAGCCAGAGCTGATTTTGCGCGACGGCTGTCGCGACATGCGCCTGATCGCGCATCGCCGCGGCTCCGGCCAGGAGCGCCGGCGTGTTGATGTTGAACGGCCCACGCACCCGGTTCATCGTGTCGATGATCTCGGCCGGGCCATAGATCCAGCCGATGCGCAGGGCTGCCAGCCCATACACCTTGGCGAAGGTGCGGGTCATCACGACATTGCGGTTAGCGGAGACGAGTTCGATCCCGGCCTCGTAGTCATTGCGGCGAACATATTCGGCATAGGCCGCGTCGAGCACGAGGATGACATGCGCAGGCAGGCTCGCATGCAGCCGCTTGATGTCGGCATAGGGCACATAGGTGCCGGTGGGATTGCCGGGATTGGTGACGAAGACAATCTTCGTGCGCTCGGTGACAGCAGCCAAGATCGCATCGACATCGACCCGCCGATCGGTCTCCTTCACCGTGACCGGCGTACCGCCGGCCGCAAGGATCTGGATGCGATACAGCAGAAAGCCATGTTCGGTGATGATGGCCTCGTCACCGGGACCGAGATAGATATTGGCAAGCAATGAGAGAAGTTCGCCCGAACCATTGCCGCAGAGGATATTGGCCGGGTTCAGCCCATGCACCTCAGCGATGGCATCCCGCAGCATCCGTGCCTGACCGTCGGGATAAAGCTCGAGCTTCTCAGCCGCCGTCTTGAAAGCCTCGATCGCCTTCGGGCTTGCGCCGAGCGGGGTTTCGTTTGACGAAAGCTTGTAGACGCGCGCGACCCCACCCGCATGCTCCTTGCCGGGAACATAGGCGGCGATATCCATCACTCCCAAACGCGGGACTGGCTTTGTCGAGGCATTCATGAGGCGCATTCCCGACCTTCGGGCGGTAGGAGGCCGCCCCTTCTGAGGGGTTTGGGATTACTGCGGAAAGCCGGGTTTGTCGAGGCGGCGAGCGCCGAGACGAGAGCGAAGCGCGCTTTACACCTTCGGCGGCCGGACACGGGTGGTCGGCACGCCCTGGGGCGCGAGCACCGGAGCAAAGACGCGGCGAGACGCACGCGAGGCGACCGGCAGCCCCTGATAGAGCCGCTTCTGGGCCTCGACCACGATCACACCGGAAAAGGCCGGCCAGAGGATGCGGCCGAGGCGCTCGAATCCACGCCTCAGCCTGAGGATCGCCCGGATCTTCGACGGTGGGAAGAACAGCGCTTCCGCCGAGGCGCCGGGGGTGAAATTCGTCTCCCGCAGCAGCGAGGTCAGCTGCCCGCGGGAATAGGGTCGACCGGAACCGAACGGCGTATGTTCCATCCGCGCCCAGACGCCGCGACGGTTCGGCACGACGATGACCAGCCGGCCACCGGGGGCGAGCACGCGCCAGATCTCCTTCAGCGTCTCGCGCGGGTTCTCGGCAAATTCCAGCGAATGGACCATCAGGACACGATCGACGGAACTGTCCGACAACGGCAACTCCTCGTCGAACACCAGGGCCGTCGCCGAGGGCTCGCCGAGCGGCCAGTTCACCGCACCCTGCCCGGCCGGCATGAAGGCCATGGTGCGCTCGGTATCGGCGCGAAAGCGATCAAGGAAAGGGGTGCAATAGCCAAGGCCGACCAGCCGCTCCTGCGGAAGGCGCGCCCAGACCGAAGACAGCGCCATCGCGATCGACTGCTCCGCCACGCGACCCAGCATCGTGTAATAGAACTGCCTTAGATCGACGATATCGACATGCATGAACTTATTGTTAGCAGCCCATCCTTGGAGATCAAGCCGCGACGGGCTACATTCGAGGCAACGAGGTGGGACATAAAAAAGCGGATCAACAATGAAATCACTGCAGATCGAGGTATTCCTCTGCCGAAGTGACAACTTCGGCGTGCTTCTTCACTGCCCTGAGACGGGGGAAACGGCAACGATCGACGCTCCGGAATTCGATCCGATCGTCAAGGCGGCGGAGAAGCGGGGCTGGAAGATTACCCATATCTTCACCACCCATCATCACGGTGACCATGTCGAAGCGAACCTGGCGCTGAAGGAAAAATACGGCTGCGAGATCATCGGTCCGCGTGACGAGGCAGCGGCCATTCCGGGCATCGACAGGACCGTGGGAGACGGTGACGAGTTCACCTTCGGCAATCGCCCGGTGCGGGTGATCGAAACGCCAGGCCATACCGCAGGACACATCTGCTACCACCTGCCCGAGGACATGCTGCTCTTTGCCGCCGATACCCTGTTTGCGCTGGGCTGCGGACGGCTCTTCGAGCGCTCGGCCATGGACATGTGGCATTCGTTGCAGAAGCTTGCCTCCCTGCCCGATGAGACGATCGTCTATTTCGGTCATGAATACACGCTCTCCAATGCCCGGTTTGCGCTGACCGTCGACCCGGAAAACGCCCGCCTGCGCTCCCGTGCCGAACTGATCGAGATGCAGCGCAAGCGCGGCGACTTCACCATTCCGACCACGATCGGGCTGGAGAAGGAGACCAACCCCTTCCTGCGGGCCGGCGATCCGGACATCCGCCGCACGCTCGGCATGGAAGGCGCGACCAATGACGAGGTCTTCGCCGAAATCCGCAAGCGCAAGGACGCTTTCTGATGCAGGCAGCCGACATCATCGAGACCCTCGGCATGCAGCGTCATCCCGAGGGTGGCTGGTACGTGGAAACCTACCGGGACGGAAACGGCGGTCCGCGCGGTCATTCCACCGCGATCTACTACCTCTTGCAGAAGGGCGAGCGGTCCCACTGGCACAAGGTGAAGGATGCGGCAGAAGCCTGGCATTACTACGCCGGTGCGCCGCTTGCCCTGCATCGCTCCAAGGACGGCGTATCGCATGAGACGGTGACGCTTGGTCTCGATCTTGCGGCCGGCCAGCGCCCACAGGCGATCATCGATGCCGATGAATGGCAGGCTGCAGAAAGCCTCGGCGACTTTACGCTGGTCGGCTGCACGGTGGCGCCGGGTTTCGACTTCTCCGCCTTCGAGATGGCGCCGCCCGACTGGGCACCCGGCCGTTAAGGCGAAGGATCAAGTTTCCGACAGTGTCAGCGTCAGGATCACCTGCGCCGCATAATAGGTGACCCAGACGACATAGGCGGCAGCGCTGTCGATGGGGTGATCCGGCCCGGTCCAGTATTTCCGGATGGTCAAGACGATATCGGAAAAGATGAACAGCGTTGCGCCGATGAAGACCAACGGATCGGCAAGGCCGAGCGTCAGCCAGACGAGCACCATGAAAAGCAGGACGTATACGCCGATCGGCAGTACCATGCGGCCCGCGGGCCTCCAGATGCGCATCAGCACGCCGAAGGTGAGGAGCGCCACCATCGCTCCGGCAATGAGCCTCCAGGCATCCGCCATGGCAATGGCAGGATCGGCGATGGTGGCAAGCAGCGCCACATAGGCAATGTGGGCGGAGAGGAAGAAGCCTACCCCACCGATGAAGGCACGATCGCCCTCGAAGGCGAGCGACCAGTCACCCAGCGCTCCGAGCGCAAGGGCGGCCACGAGAAGCGGATGCGCCTCGACGAGATAGGCATAGAGAGAAAGAAGCAGAACGGGGGCCGTCTTCCAGACGGCCCGGAACACGGTCTTCTCCTTCGGCAGGATCCAGAGATAGCTGGTACCGAGCGCGACCGAGAGCCAGAGGATGCCGGTCGCACTTGCCATTCAGTCCCCCGTCAGTTCGGCCGTTCCTTGTTCCGAAAAACCATATCGCGAGCCGCGAGCACCGCGCCACCGGTGATGAGCAGGCATGACAGGCCAATTCTGACACTAAGTTCGCCAAACCCAAAAATGATCAGGATCAGGGTAGAGAGGAGCGGCGCGGCATAGCTTGAGGCGCCGAGGATCTGGATGTCGCCATTCTTGACGCCGTAGTCCCAGACGTAGAAGGCAAGTCCCACCGGAAGAAGGCCAAGGCCGACGACGGCAGCCCATTGGGACGCCGTATCGGGCCAGACGGTGGTCTCGAGTGCGAGATGGCAGAAGAGCGAGAGGATCGACGTTGCAAGGCAGAAGCCGGTGACCACATCGGTCGAGACCTTCTCGAACTTGCGGCTGATGAGTGAATATCCCGCCCAGGTGAAGGCGCAGAGAAAGGCCGTGAAATAGCCGAGGCTATAGGCGGGATCGAAGGCAAAACCGTTCTTGCCGATGATCAGTACGGTACCGGCAAGGCCGGCAAGCGCGCCGACGATATGGTGCCAGCCGAGCTTCTCGCCCGGCAGAAGCGCCGATCCGACGACGATGAACAGCGGCCAGAGATAGGCGATCAGGCCCGCCTCGACGGCCGGCGCATTCCGGAGCGCCGTGAAGTAGAGGAAGTGATAGCCGAAGAGGCCGCCGACACCGGCAAGCCAGACCTTGGGCGGCTGGCGCAATTCCTTCAGGCGCGCCGGCCGCGCGATGAACGGAAGAATGCCGGGCAGGCTGCCGATGGCGAAGGTGATCGCCGAAAGCTGGAAGGGCGGCATGGTGCCCGAAGCCGCCGTCATGAGCGCGAGAAAGGACCACATCAGGATCGCGGTGAACCCGATGAGCGTTGCCTTGGTCTTCATGAAATCCCCTGATGCGGGGCCCGCCCGCTGAAACTACCCGTCGAACTTTTCTGCGGTCACATGCACCGTCCCGTAACGGGTCGGGATCTTCGCATAGACTGGAGCATATAGCTTCAGCGTCGCCGTCTTGGCAAACCAGATCTCCATGCCGGTGACCGACTTCAGATATTCGATGTCCTTGCGGCCCTTGCGATAGCCGGACTTCGGCACGTAGCGGACGGAGCAGACGATCGCATCCCCCTTGGCCTTGCCCGCCGAGAAGCGCTCGGAACGGTTCGGGGAGAGCACGAGATCCATCCGGCTCTCACCGTCATAGACGGGCAGCGTCTGCTGGCAGACGTCGGCATCTCCGGGAATGAGCAAGGCGCCGATGGGATCGAAGACGGCACGCAGATCGGCAGCCGGCACCGGCACCCAGGACTTCGGCTTCGGCCGTTCCGGTGTCACGCGGGTTTCGACGACATTGCCTTCGGAGAACAGGACCTCGTAGACATGTTTACGCTTGCCGCTCTTGTAGCCGAGCACGTAGCGCTCTGGCCGCATGACGCCGCCTGTCATCCGGCCGGAGACGCTGCTATCGGCGGAGACCTCGCGAACGATGTCGATGAGGCTCGAGGAGTGAAACCGCCCGGAGATCGTGTAGCGCCCACCCGAGACTTCCGTCTCGAAAGTCATGCGGGCAATCGGCAACACGCCGAGCGACACGCTGTAGGACGTGTCGTAGCGATAATCGGCGGCCTGGCCGACACCGGCGATCAGGACGAGAAAGGCGGTAACCAGACCGGTCGGACGCAAGGACCATCTCCATCAGGGGAATGCCGGCGATCCGGCTTCGATAGCATGCATAGTCGCGGTGGACTGTGGCAAGAAAATATCCTAGAGCGCCTTGAGCCCGGAAAATCCAAGGTTTGGCTTGACGCGCCGGTTCTCACTGACTATAGAACCGCAACTTTCCAATCAGACGCTGTTGGATTGCCTCGCCGGCATTTGGCCGGAAGCGATGCGATGGCCTAGAAAAACAATAGGTGTACCATGTCCCGCAGTTGCGAATTGACCGGCAAGGGCGTCCAGTCGGGCAACAACGTGAGCCACGCGAACAACAAGACCAAGCGCCGGTTCCTGCCGAACCTGTGCGACGTTACGCTGATCTCGGACGCTCTGAACCAGCGCTTCCGCCTGCGCGTTTCGGCTGCTGCCCTGCGCACGGTCGAGCATCGCGGTGGTCTCGATGCCTTCCTTCTCAAGGCTTCTGAAAACGACCTGAGCATGCGCGCTCGTCTGCTGCGTCGCCAGATCGTCAAGAAGACCGCTGAAGCCGCTTAATAGCGTCATTCGGCCAGACTTTCGAAAGGCTTGACCGGATCCCCGGCCAAGCCTTTTCGTTTGAGGTGAGCACGCAGGACCAGCCTGCGGCGCCTTCGATTACATTGTTGTTCCTCCAACTGGTGGCATCACCCAGGATAAAAAAATGCTGAACAAGCGCTATTTCCTTATCTACAGCCTGCTGATGACGGCCGTCGTGGTCGCATCGAACTTCCTCGTCCAGTATCCGGTCAGCGGCATGCTGGCGGGCATCAATCTCGCCGACCTCCTGACCTTTGGCGCCTTCACCTATCCGATCGCCTTCCTCGTCACCGACCTGACCAACCGTCAGTTCGGCCCTCAGGTTGCGCGGCGCGTCGTGCTCGTCGGCTTCATCGCCGGTGTTCTCCTGTCGATCCTGCTCGCAACGCCGCGCATTGCGGTTGCCTCCGGCACGGCCTTCCTCGTCGGCCAGCTTCTGGATATCTCGGTGTTCAACCGGCTGCGCCAGCAGTCCTGGTGGAAGGCGCCGCTGATGGGCTCGCTGATCGGCTCGGTTCTCGACACGATCATCTTCTTCTCCATCTCCTTTGCGCCCGTCTTCGGCTTCATCGGTCCGAACGACGATTTCGCGATCGCGACGGCCCCGATCCTCGGCGTCATGACCGCAGAAGCCCCGCGCTGGATCTCCTGGGCGATCGCCGACTTCGGCGTGAAGATGCTGATCGGCGTGATCATGCTCTTGCCCTATGGCGCCCTGATGAGCGTCGTGCGCCCCATGCCGACGGCCTCGCGCACGATCTGACGCCAAGATCACGACACGAAAAGACAGACAGCCCCGGGTGACCGGGGCTGTTTGCGTTTCAGACTGTGCTGGGACATGTCAGCCCTGCGGCTGCAGCCTGAATTCCAGCATCAGAGTTCGCTGCAGAATGGAATGGTTGTCATCGGAGACGACGATGAGGCGCACGGAGCCATCCGGCTCGGGGATCGCGTCGAGCCCTTCCATATTGTCGATCTGGGAGCGGTAATTGGCTTCGAAAAGGATCTCTCCGTCGACCACCGCATCCGGCCTGACGCTGTCGCCTTCGATGCGCCGCAGGCGCATGCCGACACCGGTCGCGATCGAGAAGCGGCGCTCCAGCAGCAGGAGATCGCCATCGGGCAGGAAGGTCGCATCGGTAATCTCGAACTCGTCGCGCGGTCGCACCCGGAACTGACCGGGCAGCGGCCCGCCCACAATGGCGGCATAGATATTGCCGTTCTCGTCGAAACTCTTCTCGGTGATCGCCACCAGAGCGCCCGCAATCGCGCTGCCCTGCGGCGCGATGACGAGCGACTCGAAGCCGCCATTGCTGTGCAGGATGTCGAGGTCGAAGGGGAAGTCGAGCGGGGTAAATGGCAGGGCCTTGCCGAGATCGGAGAGCGGCGCATAGGTCACCACGCGATGGCGCTGCTCGAAGCCGACAAAGGCCCTGTCGCCATCCAGCGCCAGGCTTTCGGCATCCACCTGGAATTTGCTCTGGCTTTCCTGCCCCGACGCATCGAGAAGCGGAGCCAGGCGAACCGCCTCGACGCCTGAAAGATGTCCCTCGCCATCCCGCAGGATGCGGCCTTCGATCCAGTAGCCGGTATCGAAGACGCCAAGGAAAGCCTGGTCGTCGCGGAAGCGGATCGAGGAAAAGGCGCCGAAGAGCGGCTCGGGCGAGGACAGCTCAAGGCCGCCGAGGAACGTGAGCCCGGGCGCAATCGTCGGACTGCCGCCAAGTTCCGCAATCACAGTGCTTTCAACCGCGATGGGCAGCGTGTCGCCCGGCAGGATGGTTGCCGGCGTGCAGGACGCCAGCGCCGTGAAGACGGAGATCGCGCAGGCGCTTGCCAGCGTCCGGGCCTTTCGCTCAGGCACGCAGACGCGCCCGGCCCGAGCCTCCGGATGGCTGCTCCTCGAAGAGCGAGGCCAGCTGTTCGGTCATCGCGCCAGCCAGTTCGTCGGCATCCACGATAGTGACGGCGCGGCGATAGTAGCGCGTGACGTCGTGGCCGATACCGATCGCCAGGAGCTCGACCGGCGAGCGGGTCTCGATCTGCTCGATGACGGCGCGCAGGTGGCGCTCGAGATAGTTGCCGGGGTTCACCGACAGCGTCGAATCGTCGACCGGCGCACCGTCCGAAATCATCATCAGGATCTTGCGCTGCTCGCGGCGACCGATCAGGCGGTTATGCGCCCACATCAGCGCTTCGCCGTCGATGTTTTCCTTGAGCAGGCCTTCGCGCATCATCAGGCCAAGATTGCGGCGCGACCGGCGCCAGGGAGCGTCCGCCGACTTGTAGATGATGTGGCGCAGATCATTGAGACGGCCGGGCGCCGGCGGCTTGCCGCCTGCGAGCCACTTCTCTCTGGACTGGCCGCCCTTCCAGGCCTTGGTGGTGAAGCCGAGGATCTCGACCTTGACGCCGCAGCGCTCCAGCGTGCGCGCCAGAATGTCGGCGCAGGAGGCAGCCACCGTGATCGGGCGACCGCGCATCGAGCCGGAATTGTCGATGACCAGGGTCACGACCGTATCGCGGAACTTGGTGTCCTTCTCCTTCTTGAAGGAGAGCGGCTGCATCGGGTCGATGATCAGCCGGGTGAGACGCGCCGGATCGAGATAGCCCTCTTCCAGGTCGAAGTCCCAGGAGCGGTTCTGCTGCGCCATCAGGCGGCGCTGCAGGCGGTTTGCCAGTCGGCCGACGGCACCCTGCAGATGGGCAAGCTGCTTGTCGAGGAAGGCGCGCAGACGTTCCAGTTCGGCCTCGTCGCAAAGCTCTTCCGCGGTGATCTCCTCGTCGAATTCCTGGGTGAAGATCTTGTAGTCGACCTTCTCGTTGAAATCGTCGAAGGGGGTTGCCGGACGGCGCATCTCGCCGGGCGTCTCGCTGTCGTCGTCACCCTCGTCCGACATCTCCTCTTCGGAGATCTCGGCACCATCCATCTCGCCGTCGTCGAGCTGCTCCTGCGAGGCTTCGCTCTCCTCGGCGGGCGCAGACTCCTGACCTGCCTCCTCCTCGGCGCTTTCCTGGTCCTGCTCGCCGCTGCGCGGCTGCTCCTCGTCGGTCGACTGCTCGTCTTCGCTTTGCTCCTGGTCGTCCCCCATGTCCTCGGCCATATCCATGGCCGAAAGCATATGGCGGATCACGCGGGAAAAGGCCTGCTGGTCTTCAATGACAGTGGAGAGATTGTCGAGGTCGGCACCGGCCTTGTCCTCGATGAAGGGACGCCAGAGATCGAGCACCTTGCCGGCGGACTCAGGGGCTTTCTGGCCGGTCAGCTTCTCGCGCACCAGCATGGCGACCGCTTCACCGATCGGAGCATCTTCCTGGCGGCTGATCGTCGAGAAATTGGCTTTCGCGTATTTCTCGGTGTTCATCGACTGGATGTTGGAGGCCACACCCGGCATGCGCAGCGAGCCGAGCGATTCCACGCGCGCCTGCTCGACGGCATCGAAGATCGCACGTGCATCGGCACCCTGCGGGGCCATGGCCGCATGGACCTTCTGGTCGTGGCAGGCGAGCCTGAGCGCCATGGAATCGCCGAGACCGCGGGTGACGGCAAGCTCATGAGCCGTCGGACGCTTCGAAAGCTCCGGCAGCCGGATCCGCTCACCGGCAAGGCCGGGACGCTCATTCGCAAAGGCGACCTCGACCTGCGGATCGCCTGCGATGGAGCGCACGCAGCCGGTGATGGCACGGCGCATCGGCTCCGTGTCTACACCGCCGCCGGCTCTCGCCTTCGAATTGTCGCCGCGCCCTGCCATGCTTCTTCAGTCCTTATGCGCCGAGTACGATATTGGCCGCACTTTCCTTCAGTTCCACGCCGAAGGCGCGCTGATACTGTTCGGCCACCAGCGTGCGCTCGAGTTCGTCGCACTTGTTGAGGAAGGTGACGCGGAAGGCAAAGGCGACATCGCCGAAGATCTCGGCGTTTTCAGCCCAGGTAATCACGGTACGCGGGCTCATGACGGTCGACAGATCGCCATTGATGAAGGCCGCGCGGGTGAGGTCGGCGAGGCGGACCATTCGGGACACGGTATCGCGGCCCTCGGCGGTCGAGCCGAAGCTCTTCACCTTGGCCGAGACGATGTCGACTTCCTTGTCATGCGGCAGATAGTTGAGCGTCGTCACGATCGACCAGCGGTCCATCTGGGCCTGGTTGATCTGCTGCGTGCCGTGATAGAGACCCGTCGTGTCGCCGAGGCCGACCGTGTTGGCGGTGGCGAAGAGGCGGAAGGCGGGGTGAGGACGGATGACGCGGCTCTGGTCGAGCAGCGTCAGGCGGCCCGAGCTTTCCAGAACGCGCTGGATGACGAACATAACGTCCGGACGGCCGGCATCGTATTCGTCGAAGACGAGCGCGACATTGTGCTGGTAGGCCCAAGGCAGGATGCCGTCCTTGAATTCGGTAATCTGCTTGCCGTCCTTGAGAACGATGGCGTCCTTGCCGACGAGATCGATACGGCTGACATGGCTATCGAGGTTGACGCGCACGCAGGGCCAGTTGAGGCGTGCTGCGACCTGCTCGATATGGGTCGACTTGCCCGTGCCGTGGAAGCCGGAGACCATGACGCGACGATTGTGGGCAAAGCCTGCGAGAATGGCGAGCGTGGTTTCGCGATCGAAGAGATAGTCCGGATCAAGATCCGGCACATAGGCATCGCCCTTGGAGTAAGCCGGAACACGAATGTCCGTATCGATGCCGAAGACCTCACGGACCGAAACGGTGGTGTCAGGCAGGTTGGCGATATCCAGTTCAATTTTGCTCATCATGTCTCCCTGCCAGGCGGTGCCGTCCGGCCGTCTTCGTCGCTGCTGCGTGTTCGGATTAACAGAAACCGGCCTGCTTTAACAATTTGTAGGCTTCAATGACAGCGCGAAAACGCTCTTCAGAAGCCCTGTCTCCGCCATTTGCGTCCGGATGGTGTTTTTTTACAAGTTCCTTGTAGCGCGTCTTGATGTCGGATGGCGTCGAGCTGACGTTAAGTCCAAGGGTATCAAGCGCTTTTGCCTCGAGCGTCTTCAGCTTGCGGTCCGATGCCTGATAGCGCGGCGCCCCGCCGCGACCCTGCTGCACGAAGCCGAAGGGATCCTTGATGCGCGCCTGTGACGCAGCCGATCCTGAGCGCATAGTGGAGTGGATCGGGCTTGCCTTGGCAGCCTTGTTCACCCCCACCGTCCAGGTCGGCCGATGTCCGGTGATCGCTTCCTTCTGGTAGCGGGCGATCTCCGTGTCCGACAGGCCTGAGAAGTAGTTGTAGCCTTTGTTGTATTCCTTCACATGCTCGAAGCAGAACAGGAAGAACTGACCTTCCGCATGGCGGCCGACCGGTGCGCGATGGACCCCCGGCTTGTCACAGCCGTCCCACTGGCACTCCGCTTTGGATGGTTCGGGCTCGGCCTCCCGCTTTCGCCGGGTGCGGATCCGATCGAAATATTTCGAGTCGAGTTTCATCCCGTAATTATGGGGCGCCCGATAGGGGCGAACAAGAATTGACAAACCGGTTTGTTGCGCGCTTTGTGGGGCTTTTTGCGAAGCAGCAGAAAGAGGCAGATCATGTCGGTGAAGAGCCGGATCGAGACTCGTCTCACCGAGGCTTTCAGCCCCGAACGCCTTGTCGTCATCGATGAGAGCCACCACCATGCGGGCCATCAGCCCGACATCACCGGCACCGGCGAAACCCATATGCGCGTGCGGATCGTGGCATCGGCCTTTTCCGGCATGACGCGGCTCGCCCGCCACCGGGCTGTCACCGACCTTTTGAAACCCGAGCTCGACGCCGGCCTGCATGCGCTAGCCATCGAGCCGGCCGCCCCCGGCGAACCGACCCGCTGGTGACCCCGGAGCCGATCATTCCGCCGGTTCGGGGGTGTCGATCGGACGAATGCGCAGACGGGTAATGCGGTTCTTTTCTCGCTTCAGGACGATGAAGCGCTTGCCATAGAAGGTGAAGGCCTGACGTTCCTCCGGGATCGACTTCGACTCGTGGATGACGAGACCGGCAATGGTCGTCGCTTCCTCGTCCGGCAGCTGCCAGTCCATCGCGCGGTTGAGGTCGCGGATCGGCACGCCGCCATCGACCACGATCGAACCGTCGCTGTCCTGGCGCACGCCCTGGATTTCAAGATCGTGCTCGTCGGAGATATCGCCGACGATTTCTTCCAGAATGTCCTCGAGCGTCACGACACCCTGCACTTCGCCGTATTCGTCGACGACAACGGCGAAATGGGTCTTGCGGCGCAGGAAGGCGTTGAGCTGGTCCTTGAGGTTGGTCGTATCCGGCACGAACCAGGGCTTCTGCGCAATCTTGACGATGTCGATGTCCTGCGGCTCGACATTGGGCTCCGCAAGCGCACGGATCAGGTCCTTGGCATGAATGACGCCGATGATGTTGTCGGTCGCACCACGCCAGACCGGCATGCGGGTATAGGGGCTTTCGAGAATGTTGCGGATCGCGACTTCCGGCGGCTCGTCCGCATTGACCGCGCGCATGGCGGTGCGGTGGATCATGATGTCGGACACTTCGAGTTCGCCGAGATCGAGAACACCACCCAGACGGTCGCGGTCGGCCTTGATCACAGCGCCTTCGCGATGCAGCAGTGCGACAGCGCCGCGAAGTTCCTCATGGGCCGAGAGCATCGAGGCTTCACCGGAGATCGACACGCCGAACAGGCCGAGCAGCTTGCGCACGATCCAGTTGACGAGGCTGGACAGCGGACCGACCACGGCCACGAAGGGGCGCACCAGCGGTCCGACGAAGAGCGCGAAACGCTCCGGCGCGGAGATCGCCCAGCTTTTCGGGAGGACTTCCGAGAAGATGACGAGCAGCACGGTCATCAACAGTGTCGCAATGGCCACCCCGGAATCGCCGAAGAGGCCGAGGAACAGGCTTGTTGTCAGCGACGAGGCGAGAATGTTGACAAGGTTGTTGCCGATCAGAAGGGCGCCGATCAGACGGTCACGTCGCTCGATCAGCCGGTTGACGATCCCGGCGCGATCATCCCCGTTGAGCTCGATGCTGTGCATGCGTGCCCGCGACGTGGCGGTCAGCGCCGTCTCCGACCCGGAGAAGAAGCCCGAACAGCAGATCAGCAGGAGGATGGCGACGAGGGTCAGCCAGTATTCGGCCAGTCCGGAAAGGATTTGCTCGATCATGATGGACGCATCTCCTCAATGAAACGCTGAACTTCGGAGGCCGGCACATCGTCCGCGACAAAGGACTGGCCGAGGCCTCGGGTGAGGATGAAGGTAAGCTTGCCGCTTTTCACTTTCTTGTCCTGGGCGATGGCATCCATCAGGACGTCGGTCGGCGGCAGCTCGCCCGGGATCTGATCCATCCGGGTCGGCAGGCCGACGGCTTTCAGATGCGCTTCGACCCGGTCCGCGAGGTCGGGGCTAACAAGGTTCATGCGGGCGGAGAAGCGATGGGCGAGCACCATGCCGATCGAAACGCCCTCGCCATGCACGAGCCGGCTGCTGTCATACTGTGTGGCGGCTTCCAGCGCATGACCGAAGGTATGGCCGAGATTGAGGAGCGCCCGGCGGCCGTTCTCGCGCTCGTCGGCGGCGACCACATCGGCCTTGGCCTGGCAGGAGACGGCGATTGCCTCAATGCGAGCCGCACCGCCGGCAAAGACATCGCGCCAGTTCTTCTCCAGCCATTCGAAGAAGTCAGGCTTGTCGATCAGGCCGTATTTCGCCACTTCCGCATAACCGGCGCGGAACTCGCGCTCAGACAGCGTGTCGAGCACGTCGGTATCGGCCAGTACGAGATCCGGCTGATTGAAGATGCCGATGAGGTTCTTGCCCTGGCGGGCATTGATGCCGGTCTTGCCGCCGACGGAGCTGTCGACCTGGGATAAGAGCGAGGTCGGGATCTGCACGAAACGCACGCCGCGACGCACGATACCGGCGGCAAAGCCCGTGAGGTCACCGATGACGCCGCCACCGAGCGCAATCACGGTATCGTTGCGCTCGATGCGCGCTTCGAGCAGCACGTCGCAGACCTTGGTGAGATAGTCGAAGCTCTTGGTCTTTTCGCCGGCCGGAAGCGTGACGGAGACGGCTTCGATGCCATCGGTCTGCAGGCTGTCCATGAGACCATCGAGATAGCGCGCGCCGACATTCTCGTCGGTGACGATCGCCGCACGGCGTCCCTTGATGCGGGTCGAGATCTCGCCGCCGGCACGGGCCATCAGGCCCGGTCCGATCAGGATGTCATAGGAGCGCTCGCCCAGCGGTACATGCACCAGGCGTTCCGATGTCTCGACCTTCGTCATTGCGTCTTGTCCTTGCCGATATACTCGATCACCGAGGTCAGAACCTCGTTGGCGATCACTTCCTTGCGCACGTCGCGCGACTGGACGGTGATGTCTGCCAGCGCATAGATCGGATAGCGCTTGTCCATCAGGTCCTTCAGCGTCTGCTTGGGGTTTTCCGTCTTGAGCAGTGGGCGATGATCGCGCTTGTTGACCCGTTCCCAGAGCACGTCGAGATCTGCGTTCAGCCAGACGGAGAGGCCGCCGCGCTCGATCTGCTTGCGGGTCTTCTCGTTGATGAAGGCGCCGCCGCCGGTGGAGACCACACGCGGGCCTGTTCGCAGCAGGCGCTTGATGACCCTGGTTTCCAGCGCACGGAACTCCTCTTCGCCATAGGCGGCAAAGAGCTCGCTGATCGACATTCGCGAGACCCGCTCGATCTCGGTATCGGTATCGACGAAGGACAGGCCGAGCTGCTGCGCCACGATACGGCCGATCGCCGACTTGCCCGCACCCATGAGGCCAACGAGAACGAGATTGCGTTTGCCGAGCGCCGCCTTGGCGCGCTCGCCCAGACTGGGAGCAAGGTTGAGGATCGTTTCGGTCATCGGCCTGTTCACGACTGTTTCATGACCTATTGACATATAGAGGGCTAGCGTCAAGCCATGGCTGCAAATCCGCAAGGCCTGTCCCGGCCTTGGTAAATGCCATGTTCCGACCTATTTATTCGAACGACCGGCCGAGGACCGACCATGCCCACACTGTTTCGCTTCCTGTTCATCTGCGGGACCATCGTTGGCCTGGTCTATCTGACACTGTGGTCCTTTGCGGTCTTTGTTGAACCGCGTGAGCGGGATGTGACGGTGCGCATCCCGTCGGAACGGATCAACCCGGTCGAGCAATAGCAGGGACCATGCATGTCGGATCTGAGCCAAGCACGCGTCGAAGCCTTTCTGGAAATGCTGAGCGCGGAGCGCGGGGCAGCCGAGAACACGCTTGCCTCCTATCAGCGGGATCTGGACGACCTCTCGGATTTCCTGTCCGGCCGAAAGGTGAGCCTGGGCGCGGCGACGCGGGAAGATCTGGCCGCCTATCTCTCCGATCTCTCCCGCCGCGGCTTCCAGCCGACCTCTCAGGCACGGCGCCTCTCGGCCATGCGCCAGTTCTACAAGTTTCTCTACGCCGAGGGCCTGCGCGGCGATGATCCGACGGCCATCCTCGATGCACCGCAAAAGGCCCGCTCTCTGCCCAAGGTGCTGACCGTCGACGATGTGACGGGGCTGCTGTCGCTTGCCGAGCAGGAAGCAAACCTGGAGGGGCCCGATCAACCGGCACGCATCCGCCGGCTTGCCCTTCTCGAACTGCTCTATGCCACTGGCATGCGCGTCAGCGAGCTTGTGTCCCTGCCGGTCAAGGTGCTGACCCAGGAGGGACGCTTTCTTCTGGTCCGCGGCAAGGGCAACAAGGAGCGCCTCGTCCCGCTCTCGCGCACGGCGATCGAAGCTTTGGCGCGCTATGGTAAACTAAGAGCAGCCGATCCGGCCCATGCCGACAGTCCCTTCCTCTTCCCGGCCAAGAGCAAGGAGGGGCATGTGCCCCGCCAGGTCTTTGCCCGCGAACTGAAGGATCTCGCGATCCGGGCTGGTTTGTCGGCGAATGCAGTCTCTCCGCACGTGCTGCGGCATGCGTTTGCCAGCCATCTTCTCGGCAACGGAGCGGACCTGCGCGCGGTGCAGGAACTGCTTGGCCACAGCGACATTTCCACCACGCAAATCTACACGCATGTGCTCGACGAGCGCCTGCAGCAACTGGTGCATACGCATCACCCCCTTGCAAAACAGGCCAAAAACCCCGATTAGGACCGGCAAAGCCGGTTCCTGCGGGCGGCGAGCGCCAGGAACGAACGATCGGAAGTGAGTTCATGCACAACTATCTAGACTTCGAAAAGCCCATCTCCGACCTCGAGGCCAAGATCCGCGAACTGAAGAAACTCGCGGACGAGGACGAGAGTATCGACACCTCGGAAGAGATCAGCCGGCTGGAAAGCCGCGTCGACGAGGCGATGGTGGAGATCTATTCGAAGCTCAACGCCTGGCAGAAGACCCAGGTCGCGCGCCATCCGCAGCGGCCGCATTTCGTCGACTATGCCGAAGCCCTCTTCACCGAATTCACGCCACTGGCCGGCGACCGCAAGTTCGCCGAAGACGCCGCCATCCAGGCCGGCCTTGCCCGCTTCCGCGGCCAGCCGGTCGCCGTGATCGGCCAGGAAAAGGGCAACGACACCAAGTCGCGCATCAAGCACAACTTCGGCAGCCCGCGCCCCGAAGGCTATCGCAAGGCGATCCGCGTGATGGAAATGGCAGACCGTTTCGGTCTGCCGGTGATTTCGCTGATCGACACGGCAGGCGCCTATCCGGGCGTCGGCGCCGAAGAGCGTGGCCAGGCGGAAGCGATCGCCCGCTCCACCGAAATGTGCCTCTCGCTGAAGGTGCCGATGGTCTCCGTCGTCATCGGCGAAGGCGGCTCGGGTGGTGCGATCGCCATTGCGACCGGCAACCGCGTCTACATGCTGGAGCATGCGATCTATTCGGTCATTTCGCCGGAAGGTGCAGCCTCGATCCTCTGGCGCGACTCCACCCGCGCCAAGGAAGCAGCGACCAACATGAAGATCACGGCGGAAGACCTGAAGGGTCTCGGCATCATCGACGCGATCATTCCAGAGCCCGTCGGTGGCGCACACCGCGCTCCGGACCGCGTGATCGGCATGACCGGCGACGTGATCGCCAGTGCGCTGGCCGAACTGACCCCGCTGCCGGGTGATCAGCTGCGCGCGGACCGCCGCCAGAAATTCCTCGATATCGGCCGCAATCTCTGAGCCATCTGGCTCAAATTGTGGCAATTTGCCATCACTCCGCCGCTTTGCCAGAATAGCGCCGGATGAAGAATGGCGAAATCGACCGCCATTGGTTTATAATTTGTGAAGAAAGCAGTTCTACACTCCGCGTGAAATGGCTCGTTTCGAGCCGCAACATGTGTTTCTGGAAAGAGCCTTTGAGCATGCGCTTGACATCGACGGCCCTGGTTCTGCTTTTCGCCGCCGCCCTTGCCGGCTGCAATGATACGTTGGAGAGCGCGGCCTATGACACGCCGCGGGTTGCCAACAAGGTGCAGCAGCCTCTGCCTGCGCGCCTCGTCGCCGAAATCCAGAAGAAGGGCATGGATCGCAACTCTCCGATCATGCTGCGCATCTTCAAGGAGGAAGGCATTCTCGAGGTCTGGAAGGCCAAGACCAACAACCGGTTCGACAAGGTCGTAGAATACGATATCTGCGCCTGGTCCGGCCGTCTCGGCCCGAAGGTGAAGGAAGGCGATCGGCAGGCGCCGGAAGGCTTCTACCCGCTGACGCCCTATCACCTGAACCCGAACTCCAAGTATTTCCTGGCGATCAACACCGGCTTCCCCAACCAGTTCGACCGTGCGAACGGTCGCTCGGGCACGCATCTGATGATCCACGGCGCCTGCTCGTCGTCGGGCTGCTATTCGATGACCGATGCGCAGATGCTGGAGATTTATGCCTTCGCCCGCGACGCCTTCAAGGGCGGCCAGCAGGCAGTGCAGCTGCAGGCCTTTCCCTTCCGCATGACGGCGGAAAACATGGCGCGCCACCGCCACAGCCCGCATTACGATTTCTGGAAGATGTTGAAGGTCGGTTATGACCACTTCGAGGTGACCAAGCGTCCGCCGGAGGTCAATGTCTGCGAAAAGAAGTATGTCTTCAACCAGTCTGCGCCGGCAGGCACGAGCTTCAATCCGCAGGGCGCCTGCCCGCCGATGAGCACGCCGCCGGCTCTGTCGGTCGCTCTCAACGGTTTCAACGAAGCCTATGACGCGGCCTATGCCAAGGCGCTGAAGAAATACGATGGCAAGATCTGGTACGACCCGACGGAAGCCGAGCGCAAGGCGCTGGTGGCAGACCTTCGCAAGTCGCGCTCGCATGATCTGGCATTTGCACCCACGGGCTCTGCCCTGAAGGCCGGCAAGCTGCTCGATATCGACGATGTCGATCCGGCCAAGCTCGCTGCGGTCAATGGTGCAGCCGCCGTCAACCAGATGGCGACCAATCCCAATGGCGACCCGCAGGCCCAGGCCGCCCAAGTACCCAATCAGGCGGCCTCAACGGCAGGTGCAGCGCCGACAACAGGCGCAGTCCCGGTGCCGCAGCCAAACCCGCTGGCACCTCCGCCGCAGACGGCTGAGGCTCCCACGGAAGCCGGTCCGAAGAAGCCCTTCTGGAAGCTCTGGTAACGGCATGACCGAAGCGTCGGTCTATGACCTGAGGGGGCTGAAATGCCCCCTTCCCGTTTTGAAGACCCGCAGACGCATGGTCGACCTGAAGCCCGGCGACGAACTGATCGTCGAAACCAGCGACCCGCTGGCCGGCATCGATATCCCGCATTTCTGCAATGAAGACGGCCACCAACTCCTGGCACAGGAGCGGCTGGATGGCGGCCATCGCTTCCACATCCGCAAGGGCGGGGACTGACGGCCTAGAACTTGAGGCCGGGCACGGAAAGCGGATTGTCCATCATCGCCGCACGATCGGGCCGGTCGATCGAGACCTTACCGGTGAAGGCGCCGAACAGATCCCGCACATAGCTTTCTGACAGATCCCGGGTGATCAGCACCAGCCGCGTCTTGCGGTTTGACCCCTCGGGCCAGGCCGGCAGGCGCACGGGCGGATGGAAGATCGATTGCACGCCATGCAGCACCAGTGGCTTTTCCGGCCGATCGGTGAGTGCCACGATCGCCTTCATTCGCAACAGCTTTTCACCATGCGTGGAGCGCAAGAGGTCGATGAACATGTTGATCGCCATCGGATCGATCGGCTCGTCATGGACGATGGCATAGGAGCGGATCGAGGCCCCGTGGCGGTTCACGTCGTGATGGTAACGGCCGTGGTCATGACCGTGGTGATGATGCCCGTGATGATGTCCATGGTCATGCGTGTGATCGTGGTGATGGTGATGATCAGCCGCCGCTGCCATCTCATCCTTCAGCCAGCGATCGACATCCGCGATCTTGGTGGCGGGATCATAGAGCCCGTTGACCAGCATCGCGGCCGATCCGGCCTCTGCCGCATCGCCATCGGTGATCGGCGCGCGAGGATTGAGCGCCAGCAGGCGCTGCGTGATGGCTGCGATCGTCCCGGCATCGGCCAGCGTCTGCTTGGTGAGGATCAGCCGGTCGGCAACCGCCACCTGCTTGTAGGCTTCCGGATAGGTATCGATGGTCGAGAGCCCATTGACCGCATCGACCACGGTCACGACGCCATCGAGATCGAAATGCTGGGCAATCGCCGGATGGCCCATGACCGACTGCATGACCGGTGCAGGATCCGCGAGCCCCGTTGTTTCGATGACAATGCGCGACAGCGGCTTGATCTTGCCCGTCTGCATGCCGTCGATCAGCTCGGCCAGCGTATCGACGAGTTCGCCGCGCACGGTGCAGCAGAGGCAGCCATCGGACAGTTCGACAACGGCGTCGTTCGACGACTCGACGAGCAGATGGTCGATGCCGACTTCACCGAACTCGTTGATGATGACGGCCGCATCCTTCATTGCCGGATCCTTGAGGAGCCGGTTGAGAAGCGTCGATTTGCCCGCACCGAGGAAGCCGGTCAGGATGGAAACGGGAATGCGGGTCTCAGTCATGGATCAGCTCAGAACGTGGGGCGCGGCTTCGGGATCGGCACATTGGCGATTTCGCCCTTGGCGGTGGCGACAGGCTCGCTGCCGGGAATGAGGCCCGCGAAACTCATGGCCGGCGGACGACCCATTTCCCGGATATAGGGCGACAAGAGCTTCATGCGTCCTGCTTCATCCCGGCCTTCGCTGCGCACCTTGCGGGCCTGCGGATTGCAAATTTCGGCACTGATGTCGGTCACCTGATCCAGACCCTCGCCATAGGGCGCCAGCTGCTCCAGCCGGTTTCCGGCAACCGAGGTCGTCAGCCCCTTCTGCAGGAGATCGGCCGAAATATCCGCGCGCGCGCCGAGGCTGTCGGCGCCGAGCACGACGGAGATCACCGTGCGGCCGTTGCGCGTGGCGGACGATACCTGGTTGAAGCCGGAGGCACAGACATAGCCGGTCTTCATGCCATCGGCACCCGGGAAGCGGCCGACCAAGAGATTGTAGTTCGGATAGTCCTTCTTGCCGGTGGTCACGCCTTCGAGCGCGAAATAGCTGGCATATTCGGGAAACTCGCGGCGGATCGTCATGGCAAGAAGCGCCATGTCACGCGCTGTCGTATACTGCCCCTTGCCGGGCAGCCCGTTCGGATTGACGAAGCGCGTCGAGGTCATGCCGAGCCGCTGCGCTTCCTGGTTCATGCGCTGGACAAACGCGGCTTCGCTGCCGCTGACGGTTTCACCGATCGCCACCGCCACGTCATTGGCGGATTTGATGATCAGCAGTTTCAGCGCGCTGTCGAGCGTCAGCTTCGAGCCCGGCTTGAAATACATCTTGCTCGCCGGCTGGTCGGCGGCATGTTTGCTCATCACGACCACCGTTTCCGGCGAGAGCTCGCCCGACCGCATGGACCGGAAGGTTGTATAGGCCGTCATCAGCTTGGTCAGCGAGGCCGGATACCATTTCCGGAAGGCTTCCTGATGCGCGATCACCCGGCCGCTGCCGACATCGACCAGCATCTGGGGATTTGCAGCAGCCATGCCCGGCAGGACCATCGCGACCAGAGAGGCGGTTACCACCAGGCGGCGAACGGCTTTGGTTGCGGACAACATGCTGGGACGCTTCGTGAGCACGACTTCGATCCTCGTCTTTTGCTGATCTCTCGCCATCGGGGCGACAATGTCCTATGTAGCGAAGCAATGGCAAAGCCCATTGAATACGTCAATTGAAAGGCGCACATTCGTGCCCGACAATAACGTGATCCGCAGTGCGGAATGAAGACTGAACCCGGGACGAAAGAATGCCGATTCTGAACAGAGCCTCCGAACTCCAGTCGGAGGCCACCGAATGGCGCCGCCATCTGCATGCCAATCCGGAAATCCTCTATGATGTCGAAAACACGGCCGCTTTCGTGGAAGCGAAGCTGCGCGAATTCGGTGTCGACGAGGTCGTCACGGGCCTTGGCCGCACCGGCGTGGTCGGCATCATCAAGGGTGAGGGGGAAGGCAGCGGCCGCACGATCGGCCTGCGCGCCGACATGGACGCACTTCCGCTCGACGAGATCACGGGCAAGCCCTGGGCTTCGACGATCCCTGGCCGGATGCATGCCTGCGGCCATGACGGACATACCGCCATGCTGCTTGGCGCGGCCAAATATCTGGCCGAGACGCGCAACTTCTTCGGTCAGGTGGCCGTGGTCTTCCAGCCCGCCGAAGAAGGCGGGCGCGGTGCGCTTGCCATGGTCGAGGACGGTCTGATGGAGCGTTTCGGCATCGACGAAATCTATGGCATGCACAACATGCCCGGAAAGCCGCTCGGCTCCTTTGCCATTCGCAAGGGTGGCATCATGGCAGCACCCGACAAGTTTTCGCTGAAGGTGACGGGCCTTGGCGGCCACGCCGCCGAACCGCACAACACGGCCGACACGATCGTCATAGGCGCACAGATCGTCAATGCCTTGCAGACCATTGCGGCCCGAAACGCCAACCCGCTGCGCTCGGTCGTCGTTTCGGTCACCCAGTTCCATGCGGGCACGACGCACAACATCATCCCGGAAGAGGCCTTCATTTCCGGCACCGTGCGGTCCCTCGACGAGGGCGTACGCGATCTCGCCGAGCGCCGCATCGGCGAAATCGCGAACGGCATTGCCGCAGCCCATGGCGCAACCATCGACTATGATTTCGAACGCGCCTGCCCCGTCACCGTCAATCACCCCGCCGAGACCGAGCATGCCGCCCGCGCCGCAATCGACGTGGTCGGATCCGACCGGGTCGACACGGATGTCGATCCGAGCATGGCGGGCGAGGATTTCGCCTTCATGCTGCAATCGCGGCCCGGCGCCTATATCCTGATCGGCAATGGCGACACTGCGGGCCTGCACAATCCGGCCTATGATTTCAACGACGAGGCGATCGCGACCGGCATCTCCTACTGGGTGCGTCTTGCCGAGCAGCGTCTGCCGCGCTGAGGTCTCACGCACGCAAAACCGCTTGGCTAGACGCCTGCGCTTTTGTATGGAGGAGGAAGTGGTCCCGTAGCTCAGCAGGATAGAGCATCAGATTCCTAATCTGAGGGTCACGCGTTCGAATCGCGTCGGGATCACCATCATTTGCCTGGCAATTTCCTACCCTCGTGAATCTAGGGTTGCGTTCTGACCGTTATACGGCATGATGGTTCCATGCCACGCCGACGGGTGCTTACTCTTTTTTCGTCGGCTCCGAACGGAGGGAATGCCATGGCATCGAGCCCCCCCGGCAGAGACCAAGAAGAACATGTCATCATCGAACGCGCTATGCGGCGGCTCTATGGCTCGCGGCAGGAAGATGCGCATTCGAGGCAGAACGCGGCCGAACTGGTCGGCTATCTGGTAAAGACAGGGATCAGGGATGAGGACGAGATCGTAGAACTCGCCCGCATCGCGCATGGGAAACGTTATGATCCCGACAACGGAAGCTTCCTGTAACGGGAAGAACCGCTAGTTGCGGCCGCCGAACTTGCGGGTGTCCGCGCTCTCATCCTTGCGATAGAGTTCATGTGCCGCAGCGTCGCTGTTGAGACGCTCGCGGTCACTCAGGCGCCGCTGGCGCATGATGGAATAAAAGATCGCGCCGCCGAGCAGAACCGGCCCGAGCATGACGACGAAAAGCCAGAAGTAGTTGATCATGGAGTGCCCTTTCTTGAATGGACCCTGACGTGTCAGGGAGCCAACCCGGGGCATGCGCAAAAGGTTCCGGGGAGATCAGGAACCGGACGGAACGTCCTTCATCTTTGCGTCGATCGCAGCTTGCAGTTCTTCTGCCAGATCAAGGAGACGGGGCGGAACATCTTCGCGCCGCATCTCTGCCATGAGCACGTCCAGCCTGTCGCGCACGATGCCACCGGTGCGGTCTCGACGTGCCTCCATGGATGCGGGTTTCGTTTTCTCCAAAGGGACCTCCAAAGTCGTACGCTGTGCGAAACATCGACATGTCTCGCTTCAAACTCAGGTTACGTCATTTTGTTTGTTTTAGATCATCATTAACTTGCCCGCGGCTGACATCCTGTCACGCAGGGTCTTCACCAAATTCGGGGAACGCAGCAAGAAGGGCATCCCGGTCTTCATATCCCACGGGATGAGATTGGAGCAGCACGCTGATGCTGTCCGTTACATCAACCGGCCCGTCATGTTCAAGCTGGATGCGCTCTCCCGAGGCGAGCACCAAGGTCGCCTCCGACCGGAAGCCCTGGCGGATCAACCAGTCACGCGGAGCCTGCAATTCCACCGTTGCCGTGTAACGAGCATCCTGCTGTTCGACCGTCACGTGATAGCTCATGGGGAACAGGCGCTCTCCGATCAGCAACTGGCCTTGGCCGTCTACATTCATGATGCGTCTGTCCTGATTTTCCGTTTCGATTTGGCGACTAACACTCCATTCCACCCATTGTTCCATGTGAAAACCCTAAGGACGTTGGGAACCTAGGGTCAGGGAGCACGTTCATCGAATGAGCTTTCACGGAGGAAAGGGAGCGACAGTAACCATGAGTAGCGCAAGCCAGACCACGAACCACGACGAGATCCGTCGATGGATCGAAGACCGTCAGGGTACACCGTCCCGGGTTAAGGACAGTGGCGAAGGCGGCATTCTGCGCGTCGACTTCGGCGAGCCGGAGGAAGCGCTTGTGCCGATAGAATGGGATGAATTCTTCCGGATCTTCGAAAAGAGCGACCTTGCTTTCCTCCATCAGGACAAGACGGAAGATGGCAAGCTGAGCCGTTTCAGCAAATTCGTAAGCCGTAGCTGACCTTTGTCCCCGGTCTTGAACGGCCGTTCACATTTTTGGGAACCATGCCGTGCGACGCGCGTTCTCGCGTCATTGTGCCTGGGACCACAGACATCGGAGGATGGCGATCTTGACGACCCGTAAAGCCGAGCTTGCCACACAATCTGAAGTCGTTGAGCTGATTCCCGCCCTGCGCGCTTTTGCGCGGACCTTTTGTCAGAGACCGGAGGAAGCGGACGACCTCGTTCAGGAGACTCTGACCAAGGCGCTGGCCAATCTCGACAAGTTCGAGCCTGGGACCCGCCTGAAGTCCTGGCTCTTCACCATCATGCGCAACACCTTCTGCACGCGCGTCAAGAAAAGCAGCCGCGAGACTGTGGGCCTGCCGGACTCCATCAGTGCAAAGCTGACGACCGAGGCGAGCCAGGAATGGACCGTCCAGGCAGACGAAGTACGCCGTGCGCTCAATCGCCTTCCAGAACATCACCGCGAAATGCTGGTTCTCATCGTCATGCTTGGCGAACGTTACGAAGACGCAGCCGAAATCTGTGGCTGCGCGGTTGGTACGGTGAAGAGCAGGCTCAGTCGCGCCCGGCAGCAATTGCGACGCGAGCTCGGTGAAATGGGCACGGACAGTCCCGTCGGATGACTGAGGCAGACAATCAGGACCTTGCCATCGATGGACCACCGCCATCCGAAGAGGCGGTGGACGAGCTTTCCGAAATCGGTCTTGTCTATGGCACCGATTCCGTACCCGGGATCACCCGTCGCAGACGCGGCAAGGGATTTTCCTATCACCTCCCTGACGGCACCAGCGTTGCAGCCGAAGACGTTCTCGCCCGCATCCGCAAACTCGCCCTTCCCCCCGCTTACGAACGCGTCTGGATCAGCATGGATCCGCGCAGCCATCTGCAAGCCACCGGTTACGATGCACGCGGTCGCAAGCAATATCGCTACCATCCCGATTGGGCCGCATGGCGCAGCGAGCGCAAGTTCGATGACCTCATTTCCTTCGGGGAAGCGCTTCCCTCGATCCGCCGTCGCATCGCGCGCGACCTCGCCGAACATGCGGACGAAAGCTATTTCCTGCTGTCTGCCCTGATCAGCCTTCTGGATGTCACCTATATGCGGGTCGGCAACCGGACCTATGCGGAAGAAAATCGCACCTATGGGGCGACGACCCTGCAGAAGCGCCATCTCACCTTCGAGCCCGACGGCATTCGTCTGAGCTTCCTCGCCAAGGGCGGCAAACGCGTTCGCCGCAAATTGCGTCACCCACGGCTTCAGAAGATCCTCGAGGAAATCGCCGACCTGCCCGGTCGCGACCTCTTCTCCTGGCGCGACCAGGAAGGCCATCTGCACCGCGTCGATTCCGGCCGGCTCAATGCCTATCTGGCGGAGATCACCCGCTCGAAGCTTTCGGCCAAGACATTCCGCACCTGGGGCGGGAGTGTCGCGGCCTTCAGCGAGGCCTGGCGTCTGATTGGCAGCGGGGAGCGACCGACGATCCGTCAGATGTGCCAGGTCGCGTCAGACAGGCTGCACAACACGCCCACCATCTGCCGGACAAGCTATGTGCACCCGGCGATCCTCGGGCTGGCGGACAAGTCGGAAGATCTGGATGCGGTGCGCGCCATCATCCTCGATGCGCCGGCGCGGCAACTGCTGAGAGCGGACGAGAATCGGCTGATGGCATTCCTGCAGGCCGTCCCGGCGATCAAGAAGGCCGAGGCCTGAGCGGAAAACCAAAAGACAAGGGGCCGGCAGAACCGGCCCCTCTTTCATGCCATAAGATCAGTCTCAGGCCGCCTGCTTCTGGGCAGCGGCATTGACGGCTTTTTCAGCGAGCTTGGTCAGTGCCTCGTCCGTCTTGGATTCTTCGGCGAGCGTCTCGTCGAGAAGCTTCACGGCGTCCTTGTAGCCGAGCTGCTGAGCCCAGGCACGCAGCGTGCCATAGCGGCTGATCTCGTAATGTTCGACAGCCTGGGCGGCAGCCAGCAGGCCGGCGTCGAGGGCCGGCGAACCCTTGAACTCTTCCATGATCTCTTCGCCCTCTTCGACGATGCCGTCGATGGCGGGGCAGGTCTTCGCACGCGGACGCTTGCCGATGATTTCAAACACCTGCTGCAGGCGTTCCACCTGGCCTTCGGTCTCTTCCTTGTGCTGCTGGAAGGCAGCCTTCAGCTTCTCGTCCTGAGCGCCGCGGGCCATTTTCGGCAGGGCCTTCAGGATCTTGCGTTCGGCGTAATAGATGTCCTTCAGCGTCTCGTGAAAGAGGTCTTCGAGTGTCTTTGTAGCCATTGTCGGTATCTCCTCGGTTATCGGTTATGGCGACAAAAGAACCGGCCGGATGGCGCTTTGTTCCGGAAGGGTTTTTCCACAAATCGCAGGAACGATCGGGAGGCTCGCGCGGTTAGCCTAGGAGGTGACGCAGCGCGTCACGCTTCCAATCCAAAGGAGGAAACTATGGTCAATCGCAACGACAATTGGGATTCCGATTACGGTCGAAACCGCAATGCCCGCCGCGGCCCCACCGGCGACTATGCCCCCGGTGAAAGCGGTTTCGTGCGCGGCTACGACGAGAGCCGGCCCGATGCAGATCGTTACAACGCCGAGCGCCAGCGCGACTTCGGCATGGACGGCGGCTACGGCGCCAGCGGATCGCGCTATCCCCGCATGGGCCGCTCCGACTGGACCACCGACGATCTCGGTTATTACGGCGATCTGAGCGACCGCGGCTACGGCGACGATACACGCCGCTATGCCCGTGGCGCGGGCCGCGGCTACTATCCGTCGGACAACCCGTCCTATCGCGGTGGCTATGGCCGCACGGAACGGAACCGCGATCGCGATGAGGAGCGCGGCTTCATGGACCGCGCCGGCGACGAGGTTGCCTCCTGGTTCGGTGACGACGAGGCGGCACGCCGCCGCGAGATGGACAGCCACCGCGGCAAGGGTCCGCGCGGCTATCGCCGATCCGACAGCCGCATTCTGGAAGACGTCAACGACCGCCTGTCCGATGATGGATCCGTCGATGCCTCGGACATCGAGGTGACGGTGAAGGACGGCGAAGTGACCCTATCGGGCCATGTGACCGACCGCTGGGAAAAGCGTCGCGCCGAAGACTGCGCCGACGATGTCAGCGGCGTCACGCATGTCCAGAACAACCTGCGGGTTCGCACCTCCGGCGAAGGCAGCGTTGTCACCCAGGCCTGACGGCCTTCAACCGCGAAGGGCGCGCAGAGCATTGAGGATGACGGCAACGTCGATCACTTCCTGCAGAAGCGCGCCCTGAACCGGTGTCAGATAACCGAAGGCGGCCATCACCATGGCACCGCCTGAAAGCACAAGCCCGGCAACCGCACTTTGCCGGGCTATGTTTCGAGATCGCCGCGCGATGCGGCAGGCAAGCGGCAGGCGCGAGAGATCATCCGCCAGGAGCACCACATCCGCGGCTTCCGACGACGCGGCTGAGCCCCGCGCCCCAATGGCAACCCCGACATCGGCGAGCGCCAGCGCCGGCGCATCATTCACCCCATCCCCCACCATCATCACGACACCCTGATCCGCTTCACGGCGGATGAGCTCCACCTTGCCTTCCGGGGTGAGATCCCCCGCCACGGCATCGAGAGCCAGGGTGGCCGAGGCCTGTTCGGCGACATCAGTCCGATCGCCTGAGGCCATTACGATCCGGCGCACGCCACCCTCGCGGAAGGCTTGGATCGTCGTCTGTGCATCCGGCCGCAGGGGATCGGAGAGAAGAATGAGCCCGGCGGCGCGTCCCTCGACACCGACGGCCACCACGGCCGTGCCACTGGCGACCCCGGCACGACTGAAACCTGTCCCAGGGTTCAGCTGTGACAGCACATAGCCTGAGCCTCCCAGCACCACGCGCCGCCCGTCGACCCTCCCTGCCAGTCCACGACCGGCGTCCTCGACCACGTCGAGAGGCAGGGTCAGCGCCAGCCCTCGGGACGCCGCAGCGCGCACCAGTGCTTCGGCTGCGACATGCCCGGAGGCCTGATCGAGCGAGGCCGCAAGGCGCAGGACCTCATCGGCCGCAAAACCCTCTTCCGCCCTGACATCGGCGACCTCAGGCCGAGCCGAGGTCACAGTGCCGGTCTTGTCGACGACGACGGTGGTGACCGCAGCCAGCGCCTCGAGCGCGCCAGCGGTCTTCACCAGCACGCCATGCGAGGCGGCACGCGACATGCCCGCGATGACGGCCACGGGCACGGCGAGGATCAGCGGACAGGGGGTGGCTACGACCAGCACGGCGAGTGCCCGCGTGGCCTCACCGCTCCACCACCAGGCGCTGCCGGCAAGAAGCAGCGTGATGCCGAGAAAATAGAGAGCATAACGATCCGCCAGACGCGCCATGGGCGCGCGGCTCGCCTGCGCCTGTTCGACGAGGCGCACGATTCCGGCATAGGTGCTCTCTTTCGATTCACGTAGCACCAGAAGATCGAAGGCATCGCCTAGCACGGTACAGCCGCTCGGCACTTCATGGCCCATCTGGATGGGCACCGGCAGCGATTCCCCCGTCAGCGCCGAAAGATCGAGCACGGCCGTTGCTGCCAGCAGGCGCCCGTCGACCGGCACCACCTCGCCCTTGCGCACCAGGATCCGGTCCTGCGGCTTGAGCGCCTCGATCGGCACGCTTTCGAGCGTTTCACCCTGATAGCGCATGGCCGTGCGCGAGACACGGCCGAGCAGGGCCGTCATGTCGCGGCGCGCGCGTCCCTCCGCAAAGCTTTCCAGCAATTGGCCGCCGGCATACATCACGGCAACGATGGCAGCGGCGAGGTTTTCGCCGAGGGCAAGGCCGACGCCGATCGACAGGGCCGCGATGGCATCGACGCCCGTGCGGCCGTTGAGAAGCGCCCGGAGGGTGTCGGCGACCAGAACGACGAAGACGGAGCCGGCCCCAACCAGCCAGATCAGGGCAGCCTGTTCGGGACGGGCGGCGAGATAGAGGACCCCACCGCCGGCGAGACAGAGGAAGGCAAGTGCCGCGAGAAGGACCGGCAGGCTCTCACGCAATCGTGTCGGCTGCAGAAAGTCCCGCACTGTCCAATTCCTTAAAGCACTGGCGAAAGGTCCAACCGGACCTCTCTTGCTGCTCTTGCCTTTCCCTTGTAGAGCCTTCTGAGCATGAAGCAATCGGACCTAAGCAGCATGATCGACAGCGACCGGCCCCGCCGCCTTTCAGTCCTCGGCTCGACGGGTTCGATCGGCGTGAACACGCTCGATGTGATCGAGCAACTTGGTGGCCGCCACAGCTTCGAGGTCATCGCGCTCACCGGCAATGGCAATCTCGATCTGCTGGCCGAACAGGCTCGCCGCACCGGCGCGAAGCTCGCCGTCACCGCCGACGAAAGCCAGTATAGGACGCTCAAGGACCTGCTGGCGGGCTCCGGCACCGATGTCGCAGCCGGCACCAGTGGACTGGACGAGGCCGCCGACATGGAAGCCGGCTGGGTAATGGCGGCGATCGTCGGGACGGCAGGTTTGGCGCCGACCCTGAAGGCTGCCGCCCGCGGCGCCGATATCGCGCTGGCGAACAAGGAGTGTCTCGTCTCCGCCGGTCCCCTCTTCGTCGAGGCGGTGAAAAAGGGCGGCGGACGCCTGATCCCGGTCGACAGTGAACATTCCGCGATCTTCCAATGTCTTGAAGCCGATCAGCGCCACGCGCTGGAGCGGATCGTGCTGACGGCCTCCGGCGGCCCCTTCCGCAGCCACACGCGCGAGCAGATGGCGAATGTGACGGTGCAGACGGCCCGCACGCATCCCAACTGGTCGATGGGCCTGAAGATCTCCGTCGGCAGCGCCTCGATGTTCAACAAGGCGCTGGAGATGATCGAGGCCAAGCACCTTTTCGATGTCCGGCCCGACCAGATCGAGGTCGTCGTGCATCCGCAGTCGATCATCCATTCCATGGTCGGCTACACCGACGGCTCCGTCATCGCCCAGCTTGGCGTGCCGGACATGCGCACAGCCATCGGCTACGCGCTCACCTATCCGAAGCGCCCGGCGCTGAATGTCGACCGGTTAGACTTCGCAAAGCTCTCGCGTCTCGATTTCGAGGCGCCGGACGAGACGCGCTTTCCGGCGCTCCGGCTTGCCCGCACGGCGCTGGAGCGCGGCGGATTGCAGGGCGCGATCCTCAACGCTGCCGAAGAGACCGCCTTCAACGCCTTCGTCGAAGACAAGATCCGCTTCCTCGACATGGCCGAGGTGGTCGAGACCGTGATGGACGCGATGGTCGAGGGCGTGCCGGCTGACACGATCGAGGACGTCTATGCGGCGGACCGCGAGGCGAGGCGGAAGGCAGCTGAGGTTATCGCGGCACGGTAAGCAGCCGCCTACCGACCATACACCGCCGCGCGCAACATTTCTGGATAGGCACCATTGCAGCCTTCCAGCGCGTTGTTGGTGAGGCTGACGACGGTGAGCCGCTCCGCGGGATCGATGAACCAGGTGTTCCCGTAGACGCCACCCCACTGGATCGCTCCCTTCGGCAGGGCAGTCATCGCCGCGGCGGGATCCGTGACCAGGCCGCCGACAAAGGTGAACCGATAGCCCGGCTCGCCCTGGATCTCGCCGATCTGGTTGGAAAGCGCAGCACGTGCCATCTCGGTCGAAAGCAGATGGCCGCCGTGCGTCCGCAGCATTTCCAGGAGCTTCATGACGTCATGCGCCGTGCCGGCCATGCCGGCGCCACCGGACTGGAAGGCCTTCGGATTGAAGATGCGGCCCGGAGAGAAGACCGTTCGCCAGTTTTCCTCGTCGCCGCTGACCCACGGGTCCGGCATGCGAACGGGTCGACCTGGATGATCGGCATAGGCAACCGCAAGCCGGGCAGGATCGGTCACGTGAAAGCGGGCATCGGCCATGCCAAGCGGGCCGGCCACATGCTGGATGACGGCCTCTTCAAGGGTCCCGCCATGGATAGCGGCGAGGACACCGCCGAGAATATCCGTGGCGAAGGAATAGGCCCAGCGCGAACCAGGCTCGAAGGCGAGCGGGATGGCATTGTGGCGGCTGAAATTGTCTTCGAGGCTCAGATTCGTATTCCCGAGGCCGAGCGTCATCCGCTGTCCTTCCGGCAACAATTCGAGCGCGGGATCGTAGAGCAGGCCGGACGTGTGCGTGAGCAGATGCCGGATCGTGATCGCGCCTTCGCGCCCATCGGGCGCCTTGGGTCTGAACCAGGGCAGGTATTGCGAGACGCGATCGTCGAGCTTGAGCAGCCCCTTCTCGACCATGACAAGCGCCGTCACGGCGACCATCGGCTTGGTGACGGAGGCGTAGCGGAAGATCGTGTCGAGACGGGCAGGCAACCCCGCTTCGCGATCGGCAAAGCCGGCAGCCTTTTCAAGGATCGGCTGACCATCCTGATAGACCAGAACGACGGCGCCGGTGATGCGCTCTTCATCGACCACCCTGTCAACCAGGGCATTCACACGATCGGCAATGCTCACGTTCTCAAAACCTCCCAAAGAAAAATGCGGGCTCCGTTTCCGAAGCCCGCATCTTTATGAAGGTCTGCTCTGGGTCGATCAAGCCACCGCGCGGGCGAGCGCGCAGCGCGACCAGAGTTGATGCAGCGAACCGACGAGATGTTCGAGATCGGCATCGGTGTGCAGCGGCGTCGGGGTGATGCGCAGCCGCTCGGTCTTTTTCGGAACCGTTGGATAGTTGATCGGCTGCACATAGATGGAACAGTTGTCGAGCAGCAGGTCGGAGATCCACTTGCACTTGGCCGCATCGCCCACCATCACCGGTACGATATGGCTCGGGTTCGGCATATGCGGGATACCGGCAGCATCGAGCATCGAGCGCAGGCGGCGCACGCGCTCCTGATGGGCGAAGCGCTCGATCTGGCTCGTCTTCAGGTGACGGATCGAAGCCACCGCACCGGCAGCAAGCGCCGGCGGCAGCGCCGTCGTGAAGATGAAGCCGGAGGCAAAGGAGCGGACGAAATCGCAAAGTGCGGTCGAGGCAGCAATGTAGCCGCCCATGACGCCGAAGGCCTTGCCGAGCGTGCCTTCGATAATCGTCAGGCGGTCCATCAGGCCTTCGCGCTCGGCGATGCCGCCACCATGGGCGCCGTACATGCCAACCGCGTGCACTTCGTCAAGATAGGTCATCGCGCCATACTTGTCGGCGATGTCACAGATTTCCTTGATCGGCGCGATATCGCCGTCCATCGAATAGACGCTTTCGAACGCGATCAGCTTCGGCGCGTTGGGATCGGCAGCAGCAAGCTTGGCTTCCAGATCCTTGACGTCGTTGTGCTTCCAGATGACGCGCTCGGCCTTGGAATGGCGGATGCCTTCGATCATCGACGCATGGTTCAGGGCGTCGGAGAAGATGATCAGGCCCGGGATCTTGGCGCCGAGCGTGCCGAGCGTCGCCCAGTTCGAGATGTAACCGGAGGTGAAGATCAGCGCCGATTCCTTGCCATGCAGGTCGGCGAGCTCGCGCTCGAGAAGCACGTGATAATGGTTGGTACCGGAGATGTTGCGGGTGCCACCGGCACCGGCGCCACAGTCGTCGATCGCCTGCTTCATGGCATCGATCACGAGCTGGTTCTGCCCCATGCCGAGATAGTCGTTGGAGCACCAGACGGTGACTTCCTGGGTGCCGTTTTCGGTGTAGCGGGTCGCGCGCGGAAAATTGCCGCGCTGGCGTTCCAAATCAGCGAAGACGCGGTAGCGGCCTTCCTCGTGAAGCCCCGCGAGCTGATCCTTGAAAAACGCCTCGAAATCCATGCCTAAACTCCAGTCTACGACACTCTTTTGTGTCTCTACGGCGCCGGGGTCAACCCCGCCATTGTAAATTCATTCTAAACTGCGACAAATGGCGCGAACATTAGAACAGTTGCACATAGATACTAACGGTTTGTGCCGAAGCAAACTTGATCTGCGTCAAACTCAGAGAAAAAGGACGGCCGGAGCCGCCCTTTCTCGTTTCGTCTGAAATTGGTGCCCTTCAGGAGGCCTGAACGGCCCGTTTCGCCATCACCCGGATGAGATTTGCCCGGTATTCCGCCGTGCAATGCAGATCCGACATCAGCTCCGACGAATCGATCTCGACACCGGCGACGGCATCGGGCGACCAATTGGCCGAGAGTGCCGCTTCCAGCCCGGAATGACGGAAAACACCGCTCGCCCCGGCACCGGTGACGGCGACGCGCACGCCGCCTGACCCCTTCGAGACGAAGACACCCGTCATCGCATAGCGCGAAGCCGGATTGGCAAACTTGGCATAACCCGCCTTTTCCGGAGCATCGAAGCGGATCGCCGTGATGATCTCGTCCTCGGCAAGCGCGGTCTCGAACAGGCCGACGAAGAAATCGTCGGCCGCGATCTCGCGGGTATTGGTGACGACGGTGGCACCAAGGCCGAGCACGGCGGACGGGTAATCGGCGGCCGGATCGTCATTGGCGACGGAGCCGCCGATCGTGCCCATGTGACGCACGTGCGGATCGCCGATCATCGAAGCGAGGTTCGAGATCGCCGGGCAGACGGCGCGGATCGCCGAGGAAGAGGCGACGTCCGCATGGGTGACGGCCGCACCGATGGTGACGCGGCGCCCCTCGACCTTGATGCCCTTCAGAGCCTCGATATGCCTGAGGTCAACGAGGTCCGACGGCTGGGCGAGGCGCTGTTTTAGCGCCGCGATCAGCGTCTGCCCGCCGGCGATGAACTTGCCGTCTTCGGCGCCGGAGAGCAGTTTGCCGGCATCCTCGATGGAAGAGGCGCGGTGGTAGCTGGTTGGATAAAGCTGCATGGTCCTCTCCCTTATTCGGCTGCCTGGCGGGTCGCATTGGCCTGGAGCGCGCTCCAGACGGCAAGCGGCGTCGCCGGCATGTTGAGGTTGTTGTTGCCGATTGCATCGGTGATCGCGTTGATCAGCGCTGGCGGAGACCCGATGGCGCCCGCCTCGCCGCAGCCCTTGATGCCGAGCGGATTGCCGGGGCAAGGCGTGTTCTGGTGCGAGACATTGAAGGACGGCAGGTCATCGGCGCGCGGCATGGCATAGTCCATGTAGCTTGCCGTCAGAAGCTGGCCCGTCTGCGGATCGTAATGCACGCCTTCGAGCAACGCCTGGCCGATCCCTTGCGCAATGCCGCCATGCACCTGGCCCTCGACGATCATCGGATTGATGATATTGCCGAAGTCGTCGGCGGCGACGAACTGGATGATGTCGGTCTTGCCGGTATCCGGATCGACCTCGACTTCCGCGATGTAGCAGCCGGCCGGGAAGGTGAAGTTTGAGGGGTCGTAGAAGGCCCCCTCCTTCAGACCGGGCTCCATGCCCGACGGCAGGTTGTGGGCGGTGTAGGCGGCGAGCGCCACCTGGAACCACGGCACCGACTTGTCGGTACCCGCAACCTTCAGCTCGCCATTCTCGATGACCACATCGCTCTCGTCGGCTTCCATCAGATGCGCGGCGATCTTCTTGGCCTTCGCTTCGACCTTGTCGAGCGCCTTGACGATCGCCGACATGCCGACGGCGCCGGAGCGGGAGCCATAGGTGCCCATGCCCATCTGCACCTTGTCGGTATCGCCATGCACGATCGAGACATTGTCGATCGGTACACCCAAGCGCTCGGCAACAAGCTGGGCGAAGGTGGTTTCGTGACCCTGGCCATGGCTATGCGAGCCGGTCAAGACTTCGACCGTGCCGACGGCGTTGACGCGGACCTCGGCGGATTCCCACAAGCCCACACCGGCCCCGAGCGAACCGACGGCCGCCGACGGCGCGATGCCGCAGGCCTCGATATAGCAGCTCATGCCAATGCCGCGCAGCTTGCCGCGACGAGCGGCTTCCGCCTTTCGGCCTTCAAAACCGCTCCAGTCAGCCGCCTTCATCGCCGCTTCGAGCGAGGCGTCGTAATCGCCCGCGTCGTAGCACATGATGACCGGCGTCTGGTACGGGAAGGTCCGCACGAAGTTCTTGCGGCGCAGTTCTGCCGGCGAGATGCCGAGTTCGCGGGCTGCCGTCTCTACGGTGCGTTCGAGGAGATAAGTTGCCTCGGGACGACCGGCACCACGATAGGCATCAACCGGCACCGTATTGGTATACACGGTCCGCACATTCGCGTGGATCGCCGGAATCGCATACTGGCCAGACAGCAGCGTTGCGTAGAGATAGGTCGGAACCGACGACGAGAAGAGCGACATGTAGGCGCCGAGATTGGCGATGGTGTCGACCTTCAACCCGATGATCTTGTGGTCCTTGTCGAAGGCCATCTTCACCTTCGACACATGGTCACGACCATGCGCGTCGGTAAGGAAAGCCTCCGTCCGGTCAGCGGTCCACTTGACCGGCACGCCGGTCTTCTTCGACGCCCAGAGACAGACGACCTCTTCCGGATAGATATAGATCTTCGAGCCGAAGCCACCGCCGACATCCGGCGCGATGACGCGCAGCTTGTGTTCGGGCGCGACATTGTAGAAGGCGCTCATCACAAGACGTGCGACATGCGGGTTCTGCGAGGTCGTGTAGCAGGTATAGTGATCTTCCGCCGTGTCGTAGATGCCGAGCGTCGCGCGCGGCTCCATCGGATTGGGCGAGAGGCGATTGTTCAGGATCTCGATCTCGGTGACATGGGCAGCACTGGCAATCGCTGCATCGGCCGCAGCGCTGTCGCCGATCTCCCAGTCGAAGATCAGGTTGCCGGGGGCTTCCGGATGCAGTTGAGGCGCACCCGGTTTCAGCGCATCGACGGCACCGGTGACAACAGGCAGCTCTTCATATTCGACCACCACCGCTTCCGAGGCATCGCGCGCCTCGCCGAGGCTGTCGGCAATGACGATCGCAACCGCGTCACCGACGTAACGCACGGTCTCATGCGCCAGGGGACGCCAGGCACCCATCTTCATCGGCGTGCCATCCTTGGAATGGATCATCCAGCCGCAGATCAGGTTGCCGATACCATCGGCCAAGAGCTGCTTGCCGTCGAGAACGTCGATCACGCCAGGCATGGCCTTTGCAGCGGTGACGTCGATCGACGTGATCTTCGCATGCGCATAAGGCGAACGGACGAAATAGGCATATTTCATGCCCGGGACGACCATGTCGTCAGTATACCGGCCCTTGCCGGTCAAAAAGCGCTTGTCTTCCTTGCGCGCCACGCGCGCGCCGATTCCTTCAACACCCATTGTCTTCTCCTCCAGAGAAACAGGAATTCAGGCAGTCGGACAGAGGCAATTGCAGTCGGCATCACAGAGGCCTTGATCAGGTCTCGGTCGCGGCGACCGGAACTGCCGAAGTCCTTATTCGGCGGCCTGGCGGCCGGCGGTCATCGCTTCATTGGCCGAGAGCACAGCCTTGACGATGTTGTGGTAGCCCGTGCAGCGACAGATATTGCCTTCGAGCTCATGGCGGACGGTGGCTTCATCGAGCGCACCGTTGTGACGACAGATCATATCGAGCGCCGTCATCACCATGCCCGGCGTGCAGAAGCCGCATTGCAGGCCGTGGTGCTCCTTGAAGGCTGCCTGCACCGGATGCAGCTCGCCGCCGGAAGAGAGACCCTCGATCGTGGTGATCGACGATCCCGACGCCTGGACGGCCAGGATCGAACAGCTCTTGATCGACTTGCCGTCCATATGGACGACGCAGGTGCCGCATTGGGTGGTGTCGCAGCCCACATGCGTTCCCGTCAGACCAAGTTTCTCGCGAATGAAATGCACGAGCAGGGTGCGATCCTCGCATTCCCCGCTCACTGTCCGGCCATTCACCGTCAGTGTCACTTTAGCCATGTTGTTCCTCCTCGTGTCTCTCCCGGACACGAGAGGCATGGTGTGAGTTTTATGTGACATGTGCAACCGTCCAGAAGGTCGCAAAAGAAAAATTTGTGTTCCGCATTGCAGCATCAAACCGCCTGTAAATCCTGGGTTCATCTTCGATGTCTCATGGAATGGAACCACCCTTGCGGGTGTGAGCTGCGACCATGGACTTTCACAAGGTCGCAGCTATTCTAATGGAAGCCGAAAGCCGCTGGGGGAGAGCTCAGGCGGATTGGCACGCTGTCAGAAGCGGGACCGGCTGGACCGGACGCGTGGAACTTGGAGAGATAAAGATGAAGAAAGCTCTTGTGCTGATGCTGGTCGGCCTGTCGGTCGCAGGCTGCACCCAGACTGAACGGGGTGCCGGGATCGGCGCCGCTTCCGGCGCGATCATCGGTGGCATTGCTACCGGCAATGTCCGTGGTGCAGCCGTCGGCGCCGCCATCGGTGGCGTTGCAGGCGCCGTGATCGGCCGCGTGTCCGAGCAGCCGGGCCAGTGCTACTACCGCGACCGCTACGGCAACCGCTATATCGACGCGTGCCCGCGCAGCTACTAAGACCGTCGCAAATGAAACAGGGCGGGGAGATCACACTCTCCGCCTTTTTTCATGATCGCTCAAAAAGGGGGTATGCGTTTACACGCATTTACGCCTAAGTTGTCCGACGGGTGGAGGACGCCTGACAGATCGCGATGAAAGCGACATGCGTAGACCGAGTGGATGGACATTGCCGAAATTGAGTCTTGCGTTGCGATTGGGGCTGCTGTTGTCAGTCGCCAGCCCACTCCTGCCCGGTACCGGCCCCGACGCCGCCGCATTCGAGCTCTTCGGCATTCGCCTGTTCGGAGAGGACGAAGCCGACCGCGATATCATTGATCCCCTTGATTATTCGATCACGCTCGACACCGGTGACGCCGACCGCGCGCTCCGCAAATCTCTCGAGCGGACCTCGCTTCTCCTCGCCGAGGAAGACGACCCCGTCTCGGGTGATCTCGGACTGGTCATCAAGGCGCGTGACGATCGCGATCGCCTGATTGCGACGCTCTACGAAAATGCCCGTTATGGCGGCATCGTCTCGGTGACGATCGATGGCAGGGACATCGACAGCCTGCCACCCAATCCAACCTTCGACCGGTCTCGTCCGGTGCCTGTGTCCATCACCATTCAACCGGGCGTGCCCTTCACGCTGGGCGAGATCCGCCTGGAGGGCGCTGCCGCCGGGCTCGACCCGACCGAGTTCGACCTTGTCCCCGGAGAGGAAGCCGGATCGCACAAGATCCTACGAGCCGCCGAGCAGGTGGCGGAGCGCCTGCGCGAAGAAGGACGGCCGCTCACGGAAGTTGCCCGGCGCGAAGTGGTTGCCAATCACGAGATCAAGACGGTGGATGTGACCATCGCAGTCCAGGCCGGCCCCGTGGCGCCCCTGGGTCCTGTCACGGTGAAGGGCGCAAGGGCGGTCGATCCCGGTTTCGTGCAGTATTACTCGCGGCTGAGAGCCGGACAGACCTACTCGCCCGAACAGCTGCGGAAAGCCGCAGAACGCTTAAGAGAGCTTAGCGTCTTTTCCTCCGTCACCATCAACGAGGCAGAGGAGCTGGATGGCGACGGATCGCTGCCGATCGGCATCGTCGTCTCCGAGGGCAAGCATCGCTATTTCGGCATCGGCGCCAGCTATTCCTCCGTCGATGGCGGCGGCATCGAAGGCTATTGGGGGCACCGCAATCTCTTCGGACAGGCGGAATCGCTGCGCATCGAAGGATCTGTGCGCGGCCTCGGAGAGCTGGAGAATGTCAGCGACGTCTCCTCGCTCGACTACACGGCCGGTATTACCTTCATCAAGCCCGGCGCCTTCGTCCCCTCCGGCACCCTGGAAGCAAGCATTCGCGGCAGCACGCTCGAAACGGATTTCTATGACGCGGCAACCGTCACCGGCAAGGTCGCCTATTCCTACGAGCTGACCGACGTCGACACAGTGAGCGCTGGCGTCTCTCTGGCCTATGACAGCATCGACGATGCCTTCGGCGACGACAATGAATACCTGACCTTCGGTGTGCCGATCGGCTATATCAGGGACACCCGCGACAACCGGCTGAACGCAACCGAGGGCCATTATGGCACCGTGACGCTGACACCGAGTTATGACTTCTTCGGCCAGACCTTCTTCACGTCGCTCGAAGGCTCGATCTCGGCCTATCTCGGATTTGGCGAGGAAGATCGCTTCGTTCTGGCCGGCCGGTTGAACGCCGGCACCATTGTCGGCACCGACGACCTCTCGGCCATTCCGGCCACCCGGCGCTTCTTTGCCGGCGGTGGCGGCTCCGTGCGCGGCTATTCCTTCCAGGAAATCACGCCCCGCAATGCCGCCGACGAAGGCACGGGCGGTCGCTCCTACATCACCGCCAATCTGGAAGCGCGCATCGGCATCACCGATGCCATCGGGATTGTGCCTTTCCTCGACATCGGAACCGTCGCCGACAACACGGTGCCCGATTTCAATGACATCAAGATGGGGGCGGGCGTCGGGCTGCGCTATATGACACCCTTCGGGCCCTTGCGCCTGGACGTCGCGGTGCCTCTGGACCCATACGACGGCGGTAGCCGTTATGCCATCTATGCCGGCATCGGTCAGAGCTTCTGACCGACGAAGACAGGACGAATGAAAGCATGATCTGGTTGAAGCGCATCCTGACCTGGACGCTCCGTCTCATGGGCGCGCTGGTCGCCGCCCTGATTGCGCTTGTGGTGGTGGTGATCCTGGTCGGCGGCTTCTCGCGAACCGGCAGCCAGTTCCTCGCAGACCAGATTGCCTCCCTGATCTCGACCGACAACCAGCAAATTACGCTCACCGGCACTGGCCCGCTGCTCAGCAGCGAATTCTCGGTGGACCGCTTGACCATCTCAGACCGGGAAGGTGTTTACGCCTCGGTCGAGGATCTGACGCTCGACTGGACGCCGCGGGATCTTATTCGCAAACGCTTCACGGCAGAACGCATCGCGGCGCGCGAGGTGACCATCAGCCGCGCGCCCTTGCCATCGGAAGAGCCCCAGCCGGAGACGGACGAGCCATTCTCGCTCCCGGTCGGCATCGATATCGAAACCATCGACCTGCCGCTGATCAATATCGGGGCAGCCCTTGCGGAACGCGACTATGCTCTCTCGGCCCAGGGCTCCCTCGAGATCCTCGGCGATACGATCGCAAGCCGCCTGACGGCGACGCGCATCGATGAGCCGGGCAACAATGCGGTGGTCGACCTCCTCTATGCGCCAAACGACAATCAGCTGCGCATCAACCTCGACTACCAGGAGCCGCCCGCAGGCCTGCTCGGACAGCAACTGCAATTGCCGGGACAGCCTGCGCTGGCGATCGAGGTGGATGGCGACGGACCGCTCGACAACTGGGCCGGCCAAATCATCGCCTCTCTCGACGGCGAACGCACGATCACCGTCGACACAACGCACAGGCTCGAGGCGGACGGGACGCGCAAGATCACCGCGGATGGCGGCGGCAATTTCGCAGGCCTTATGCCGCCGGAACTGCGCGACATCTTCGCTGGCGAAACCTCGATTGACCTGGCTGCCGCACTTGGCACGGACGCATCGGTGGCCATCGAAAGGGGCCGCTTTGAAACCGCCTCTGCAGAAGTGACGGCGGCAGGACGCTACGACCCGACGGGTGCCAATGACATTCGCCTCACCGCGCGGGCGACCGGCGATCCGATTGCCATCACCTCGCAATCGGCCGCCTTCACCGGCGGGCTCAGGCTCCGCAACCTCGACCTCTCCGTGCAGGGGCAGGCTCCTTCGGCCGCAATCTCGCTGAATGCGGATCTCGCCGAGCTTTCCGCGCCGCAAGGCACGCTTTCCGACGTGACACTGACGGCTCAAAGCGACAGCTTCGATCTCGCCACCCGGCAAGGGCCGATGAATATCACCGTGTCGGTGCAGGGAACCGACATCACCGACCCTCAGATCAGACCCTATATTCGTGCGCCGCTGACCATCACCGCGCCCTTGACGATTGCGAGCGACGCAATTTCCTTCGAGGATCTCGTCTATGACAGCAACGGCCTCGATGTTCAGGCATCCGGCCGCTACGCGCTGGACACCAACAGTTTCGCCGGTCGCGTGGCGGTACAGGCGGAAGCGGACGTGCTCCCACCAGAGGTCGCCGGACGCATCAACGGCCCGGTCGACTTTTCCGCACGCGTCGATTTCGTTGCTCCTCGGGCGGTCTCCTTGCGGGACATCGTCCTCTCCACCGACATTGCCCGCGCTGAAGGCTCCCTGTCACTCGACCAGGACGGCGTTCTGGCAACCGATCTGACCGGCCAGCTGCGCGACCTCGGTCTTTTCGTCGACCGCATTCAGGCACCGGCCTCCTTCAACCTCTCCGCCTCCGGGCCTCTGGATGCGCTTGAGGCCAACCTCAACCTGTCGGTCGAAGAAGGACAGGCAGCAGGCTACAAGATCGAAGATCTGACCCTCCAGCTGGACGGCGTTGCCAATCTGGATGCTCCGAGCGGCAACCTCAGTGTCAGCGGCCAGATCGACGGCAAGCCACTGGAAGCCACGGCGCAGGTTGTCAGCGCCGACGGCCGCACCAAGGTCGACAACCTCGATTTGGCCATCGGCCCGAACCGCCTCACGGGCGCGCTCGATCTCAGCCCGGACTTCCTCCCGACGGGAGACATATCATTCGACTTCCCCGACATCAGCCTGCTTGCAGCCCTCGCCGGGCAGACAGTCGGTGGTGACCTAAAGGGCGACATCACCCTTCGCTCCGAGGAGGGCCGTATTGCGGCAGATATCGAAGCCTCCGGCTCCAAGATCACGCAGGGCGACCTCACGATCAGCGAACCGCGGATCGACTTGACAGTAAATGATGCCGCCGCCCTGGCAGCAGAAGGCGATATCAAGGCCTCCAGCATTGTCTCAGGCGCCAACCGCCTCGACGACGCCGCAGTCACCTTCAGCCGGACCGGCCTTGATACCGACTTCAACCTGACAGGCAGCTATGACAATGCGCCGGTGGTTCTGCGCGGGGCGCTGGAACAAGGCGCGCAAGGACTGTCGGTAGACATCGAGGAGCTCAAGGCCAGGCCGCGTGGTCTCCCGCTGTCCCTCGGTTCTGCGTCCTCGGTCGAAGTGACCGACGGCGGCGTCAGAATTGGCGAGACCGTCATCTCGGCCGGTTCAGGCAGAGTGACACTCTCCGGTACGGTCGGCGAACAACTCGACCTGACCGCGAATATCGAGAACCTGCCAGCCACCCTCGCTGCGACCTTCGCGCCGACACTCGCGCCAGAAGGTACGATCTCCGGAACGGTGGACGTTAGCGGCACGACCGCGGCGCCGATCGCGAGCTACGACCTCAATTGGCAGAATGCAGCCATTGCCCAGACACGGGCGGCCGGGCTCGCGCCCCTCGGGATCACGGCCAATGGCCGCTTCGAGAACCAGACACTCACCCTCGACAGCCGCATCAGCGGCGGCGGCATCGGACTGACCGCCAATGGACGTGTGTCGCTGCAGAACGGGACGGGTCTCGACATCCGCGTGAACGGCAGCGTTCCGCTTTCGGCCGCAAACGGGCAGCTTGCTGCCCAGGGCTTCGTGGCCGAAGGCACCGCCAATGTCGACCTCACCATCGGCGGCACGGCGGCCAGCCCGCAGATCTCCGGCACGGTCTCCACCAACGGTGCCCGCATCGTGGATGTCCGGAGAAATCTGGCGATCGAGCAGATCGCAACCACGATCAACCTGACGGGTACGCGCGCCGAGATCGGCAGCCTGACGGGCAACTTCGCAACGGGCGGCCGGATCTCTGCCAGCGGATCGATCGATATCGCAAGCCCGGGCTTACCCGCCGACCTGTCGGTCAACCTCGACCAGGCGGTCTATGTCGACGGCAATACCGTGACGAGCACGGTGAACGGCAGGCTCACACTGACCGGCCAGCTGTTGAACGGTCCGACGCTCGCTGGCACCGTCAACCTGGAGCGCACCTCGATCACCCTGTCGGAAAGCCGTCCCGCCAGCCTCCAGGCTCTCGACATCGAACACCGCAATGCGCCCCCTGCCGTCCTGCGCCAGCAGCGCGATCAGGACCCGGCCGACGGTCGCTCGGCGAGCGCACCGATCGCGCTCGATCTCACCATCTCGTCTCCAACGCAAACCTTCGTGCGCGGACGCGGCATCGACGCCGAACTGGGCGGCACGATCCGGCTGACGGGCACGGCGGCCGCGCCTGTGGTCTCCGGTGCCTTCGAACTGCGGCGCGGGCGCATGCAGATCCTCACGCGCCGCCTGGAAATCACCAGGGCCACGATTACCTTCGGCGGCGACCTGGTCCCGCTGCTCGATCTGGAGGCCACGACCAATTCCGGCGACGCCACCATCGTCATCCGGCTGACGGGTCTCGCCAGCAATCCGGAGGTCAGTTTCACCTCGTCGCCGGCCCTGCCTCAGGATGAGATCCTCGCGCAGCTGATCTTCGGCCAGTCCCTCTCCAGGCTCTCGCCGCTGCAGATCGCCCAGCTGGCCGATGCAGCCGCGCAATTGGCAGGCGGACGCGGCACGTCGCTGTTCCAGTCGCTGCGCAGCACGCTTGGCATAGACGACCTCGACATCTCCACCGACGAGACCGGCGGCACCAGCATCAGCGCCGGCAAGTACCTGAACGACAGGACCTATCTCGAGCTGGAACAGAGCGGCAGCGAAGGCGCGAAAGCCATCATCAACCTGGACATCGGCCGAGGCTTGAAGCTGAAGGGTGAGGCCGGTGGATCCGGAGCAGGCGGCGGTATCTTTTACGAGAAGGAATACTGATCGGGGACAGGACGCGGAGGTCCGATCAGGCGACCTTGCTGGTCTTCAGCAGGATGTTGGATTCGGTGAAGTTAATCCCCTCGATCAGACGAATCCGCCGCAGTGTCTCGTCGAAACTGGCAAGATCCCGCTCTTCGAGTTCGGCGATGAAGTCCCATTTTCCGTTCGTGCTGTGCAGCGAGCGGACCTGCGGCATGCCCCGAAGCTGATGCGCCACGCGGTCCGCGAACTTGCCGACCACCTCGATCATGATGATCGCCCGGACACCCGTCGGCTGGATCTCGCTGCCGGTGAGGATGGTGAAGGCGGCAATCGTCCCATTCGCGACAAGCCTATCTATGCGAGCCGAAATCGTCGCCCGCGACGCCCCGGTCATTGCCGCGAGCGAGGCGACGGGCAGGCGGGCGTTCTGGCGGAGAGCGCCAAGGATGCTGCGATCGAGATCATCCATAATGCAAACTGTCACATGCTGGTTGCGATATGCGCAAACTATAGAGCTTTGTGACGATGTTCCACCTTTTTGATAACGCCGCTGTCGTTGATCATGCGGCTCCAGACATTGAGGACGAGAGATGCAGAAGCAAGAAAAGACGGTCGCGCTGATCGGAGTACCGCTGGAAGAAGGGTCTGGTCGCGGCGGCTGTGCCATGGGCCCGGCGGCCTATCGGATCGCCGGCATTGCTTCGGCGCTGGGCGAGCTCGGTTACGCGGTCGAGGACCGGGGCGACCTGCGCCCGCAGCCGGCCGCCGATCTTGCACCCATGGATCGCGCCAAACACCTGCCGGTCGTCGGCGCCTTCACCCGCGCGATCGAGGCGGAGACCTATGCGGCGGCGACGAGTGGCGCCGTTCCGATCCTGCTCGGGGGTGACCATAGCCTCTCGATGGGCAGCGTGTCCGGCATGGCGCGCTATGCAGCGACGCTGGATCGTCCTCTCTACGTTCTCTGGCTGGACGCCCACTCGGACTTCAACGCGCCCGAGACCTCACCATCGGGCAACATCCACGGCATGCCGGTGGCATTTTTCTGCGGCAAGGCGGAATTCGCCCCGATCCTCCCCTCGGATCGTCCGCTGGTCGACCCCCGGCGGGTGTATCAGGTCGGCATCCGCTCGGTCGACGAGGAGGAACGTCGCCTGATCCGCGAGAATGCCGTGAATGTCTTCGACATGCGCGCCATCGATGAAGAGGGCATGGGCAGCATCCTCAAGCGGATTTTGGCCGATGTGCGCGATGCAGGCGGCCTCTTGCATGTGAGCCTTGATGTCGATTTCCTCGATCCGGATGTGGCGCCCGGGGTTGGCACGACCGTTCCCGGTGGCGCGACCTTCCGCGAGGCGCACCTGATCATGGAGCTACTGCATGACAGCGGTCTGGTCTCCTCGCTCGATCTGGTGGAGCTCAATCCCTTCCTCGACGATCGTGGACGGAGCGCCCGGATCATGGTGGAACTGGCAGCCAGCCTCTTTGGAAAGCGCATCCTGGATCGCCCGACGAGAGGCGGCTGATCCGAACTTGATGAAAGTCACAAGGAGATCAATGCCAACGTCATCGCGATCGTCGAAGCGTCGCGTGAACAGTCGACAGGGCTCTCCGAGATCAACAAAGCGGTCAATGCCATGGACCAGCACACGCAGCAGAATGCTGCCATGGTCAAGGAATCAACCGCCGCGAGCCACAGCCTTGCACAACAGGCCGCTTCCCTGCGCGAACTGGTGTCACAGTTTAGAATTGGGCAACACTCTTCGCATAAAGTCATGGAAGCGCGTCCCGATGCTTCACCTGTGGCATCCCCGGCACGCAAACTCATGGCGAGTGTCGCTCGCGCCGCAGGTGGCGCCGCTGCCGCCAAGGTACAGGAAGGTTGGGAAGATTTCTAATGGTAACTATCAGCTCCACCAGCTTCGGCAGCGAGACCCTCGAGATCATCGCCTTCCGGCTTCATGATCAGGAGTTCTGCGTCAAGACGACCACGATCCGCGAAATCCGCGGCTGGGCACCCTCGACGCCGATCCCGCATGCGCCGGCCGATGTCATCGGCGTCATGAACCTGCGCGGTTCCGTCATTCCGATCATCGACCTCGCTTACAAGCTGGGCATGAAAAGCACGGTTGCCAACGAGCGTTCGGCCATCGTCGTCGCAGAAGTCCACAACATGGTGATCGGCATGCTGGTCGACCGCGTTTCCGACATCCTGACCATCCCGTCGAGCCAGGTGCAGCCGGTTCCGGAAGTCTCCGCTTCCTTCGACAAGACCTTCTCCGAAGGCATCATCGCCAATGAAAACGGCATGATCTGCTTCCTGAACCTCGCCAAGATGTTCAAGGGCAGCGATCTGGAAGATCTGGCCGCCTGATCAGGCGACCGCCTCAGATTTTGGCAGGGCAGCGTTCACAAGCGCTGCCCTTTTCGCGTTCAAAGACCCCGTTGATCTCCGCCCTGCCCTGCCGTACCAGATGGCTGACGATCTGGGAGGCTTGATCATGAAACTGCTCTTGATCCACACCGGCGGCACGATCGGCATGGCCGAAACGCCGGATGGACTTGCACCCCGCAAGGGACTCGTCGAGGATGCGATCACCGTGCGCCTGCCGGATGGCGCAGAGCTCGTTGCCGATGTCTTCGATCCGCTGCTCGATAGCGCCGATGTCGGCCCGTCCCACTGGAACCGGATGCTGGAGACGATCCGCCGCCATCCCGGAACACCCGTCATCATCACCCATGGCACGGACACGATGGCCTTCACGGGCGCCGCCTTGTCCCAGGCTCTGGCCGGCGAGAACCGCCGCGTGATCCTCTGCGGCTCCATGCTGCCGCTCGGACAAAAGGGCGATGCCGAGGGCAATCTCGATCTGGCAATCAGAGCGGCCTCAGCTCAAGGACCCGGTGTATTCCTCGCCTTTGCCGGCAAGCTCCTGCCCGCCGCCGGCCTCGTCAAACACCACAGCCACGAAGGGGACGCCTTCCGCTCTCAGCCGCAGGCAGCACTTGGAGTGCCGCAGCGCCGGACCTTCATCGACCGCAAGCTCGCCATCCTCACGCTTTCGCCGGGTCTGCCGGCAGCGTCGCTCAAGGCGATTCTGGAAACCCTGGACGGAGCCGTGCTGCGGATCTTCGGCGCCGGCACGGCGATGAACGACGGCCAGTTGTTGAAAGTGATCGCGGATGCGGTTGCGGGCGGCAAACGGCTGCGGGCCATCAGCCAATGTGAGGCGGGAGGATTGGAACCCGGCGCTTACGCGGCCGGAGCGGGCCTCTGGGGCACCGGGATCGAGAACGGCGGAACCGAGACACCCGAAGCGGCCCTCATTCATCTCTGGCTGAACTAGCCCGCTCACCAAAGAGAAGAGGCGACCCCAGGGCCGCCTCTTCGGTGTTTCGCAAGTCGCTGATTGCTCAGCCGAAGATTGCAAGGCTGTTGCGCAGCGTGATCCAGACGCCCCACAGAAGCGGGATGCCAACGACCGCCCAGGCGAGCGCTGCCTTGGTGTCGAGACCACCCTTGCCGATGCCGAAGGAACCGGTGGGACCGGCGGACGCGGCAGCGGTCTTCGCCTGCAGCGAAGCCACTTCCTCGTCCGACATGAACCACTTGTCCGACAGCGGCTTGACGAAGGCATTCGCCACCAGACCGAGGGCCAGCATGCCGGCCAGGATATACATGGTGCTGGTATAGAGCTCCGGACCCGGTGCAACGCCAGCTGCGATCTGGGCTTCGCGGATGTAGTTGACCACGACCGGACCGACGATGCCGGCCGTTGCCCAGGCCGTCAGCAGGCGGCCATGGATGGCGCCGACGAACTGCGTGCCGAAGATGTCGGCGAGATAGGCCGGAATGGTGGCGAAGCCGCCGCCATACATCGACAGGATGATGCCGAAGGCGAGCACGAAGAGTGCCTTGGAACCCATGTCAGCCAGCGTCGGTGCCGCGGCATAGAGAATGATGCCGAGGATGAAGAAGGCGAAATAGGTGTTCTTGCGGCCGATCTTGTCGGACATCGACGCCCAGAAGAAGCGGCCACCGATGTTGAACAGCGAAAGCAGGCCGGTGAAGCCGGCAGCAATTGCGGCGATCTGGGCCTTCTGAGAGGCATCGAGTTCGGCGAAGGCCACGCCCGGCGCGCCGATGAGGTTGCCGGCGAAGATCTCCTGCAGCATCGGGGAGGCCATGCCGATAACGCCGATACCGGCCGAGACGTTGAGGCAGAGCACGGCCCAGATGAGCCAGAACTGCGGGGTCTTGTGGGCGTCGCGCAGATGCACGTGACGATGGGTGATCATCGTGCTCTTGGTCGCAGCCGGGGTCCAGCCCTCCGGACGCCAGCCGGCCGGCGGAATGCGGTAGCCGAAAGCACCGCCCATCATGAAGATGAAGTATATGATCGCCATGACGACGAAGGTCTGCCAGACGCCGACCGACACATCGGTCTTGAAGTACGCCATAAGCAGGTTGGCGAGCGGCGCACCGATCATCGCACCACCGCCAAAGCCCATGATGGCCATGCCGGTTGCCATGCCGCGGCGGTCCGGGAACCACTTGATCAGCGTGGAGACCGGGGAGATGTAGCCGAGGCCGAGACCGATGCCACCGATGACGCCGGCACCGACCCACATGAGCCAGAGCTGGTGAGTCATGACGCCGAGCGCGGCAATCAGGATACCGCCGCACCAGCAGCAGGCCGAGACGAAGGCAGCCTTGCGCGGGCCGACACGCTCGAGCCAGCCGCCCCAGATGGCGGCCGAGCAGCCGAGGAAGACGAAGAAGAGGGTATAGATCCAGCCGAGATCCGCGACGCGCCAGTTGCAGGCGGTGGTGAACAGGGCGCCGATCAGCGTCAGCTCAGAGCAGCTCGGATCTGGATTGGGGATCGCCCGGCTGAGCGGCAGCCAGAACACGCTGAAGCCGTAGGCCATGCCGATGCACAGATGGATGGCAAGGGCGGCCGGAGGCACGAGCCAGCGATTGAAGCCAGGTTTTGCGATAATTCTTTCTTTGTCCAACGGCCCGACTCCCGCCGGGCTGCCAGCGCTAACATCAGTGACTGCCATTACGTTTCCCTCCACTTTAAATAAACCGCTATTGAAAAATTCCCGGCTCGGATGAACTGAGATTCAGGCTGTCTGCTCCGGAACACTGGGTTCCGAAAGAGATTCTCCCGCGGCAGTCCCCTTGCCATGCGGGCTGATGGCCGCGTCGCCGGCACCAACGCCGACGGCGCTGCTGTCCGGCTCTCCCGGCCGCTTGATCAGGGCGGAGGCCTCGATCACCAGTGGCAGAAAACCGGCTTCGGCATCACCGAGCAGCTCGAAGAACCGACGGCGCATGCGCGGCTCCCAGAACTTGTTGATATGGGTTGCAACCCCTTCCGCACGGATCGCCGCTGGCTGCGACAGGAAGAAGGTGGCGATCTGGTTGGCCATCCGCACCAGTTTCTCGTCGGTGTGGCTATGCGACATGGCTTCGTTCTCCCCCATTAATCCGGTCTGACCGCGTAAAAACTTCAAAATCATTGCCTCTGGCGATGCCGACCAGCGTCAGGCCTGCCTCTTCCGCCGTGCGGATGGCAAGTGCCGTCGGCGCCGAGATGGCCGCCAGCAGCGGACTGCCGAGAATGGCAGCCTTCTGCACCATTTCGACGGACAGGCGGCTGGTGACGACGACCATGCCGCGAGACCGTTTCCAGCCGGCGCGGCAGACGGCGCCCACCAGTTTGTCGAGCGCATTGTGGCGCCCCACATCTTCGCGCAGCGCCAGCAGACCCTCGCCGGGCAAAAAGAACCCGGCTCCATGCACCGCACGCGTTTCGCGGTTGAGCACCTGCCCTGCTCCGAGCGCCTGCATCGCCTCGATGATATCGCCTTCCCGAAAGCGAACCTCGCTTCGGGGAACCACCGGCACCGGACGCGCCGCCTGCTCGATCGACTCGATGCCGCAAAGCCCGCAGCCGACCGGCCCTGCCATCCGACGCCGGCGGGCAACGAGCGCATCCGCCGTATTGTCTTCGAGCGTGATCTGCAGATCGATGCCCGGGCCCGCTTCGATGGCCTCGATCGACACGACCTGCTCCGCCCTTTCGATGATCCCCTCGGCAAGAGAGAAGCCGACGGCGAAGTCTTCGAGATCGGCCGGCGTTGCCATCATGACGGCATGGGTCGTGCCGCCATAGGAGAAGGCAATCGGCACCTCCTCCGGCACGATCCGCGTGGCAGGAGTGGTGACGCCGGAGCGAACCTGTTCGACAGCAAAGGCGCGGGAGACACCGATCATGTCCATGTTTCTCCCCTTTGCCCTTGCCAGCTCACCTGGCTCACTCCGCCGCTTCCAGCTTGCCGGCGATCCGACGTGAGCGGCGGCCGAGTTCTTCGTACTCTTCCTGCCATTCTGTTGGGCCGTTCGACGGCGAGACCTGAACGGCGGTCACCTTGTATTCCGGACAGTTGGTCGCCCAGTCCGAGAAATCGGTGGTGATGACGTTAGCCTGCGTATTGGGGTGGTGGAAGGTGGTGTAGACCACGCCCGGCGCCACGCGATCGGTGATCCGGGCACGCAGTGTCGTATCTCCGGAGCGGCTCGCAAGCTTGATCCAGTCGCCTTCCTTGATGCCACGCTGTTCGGCGTCGTGCGGATGGATCTCGAGAAGATCCTCCTCATGCCAGACGACGTTTTCCGTGCGACGTGTCTGCGCACCGACATTGTATTGCGAGAGAATGCGGCCGGTGGTGAGGAGCAGCGGGAAGCGCGGTCCGGTGCGTTCGTCGGTCGCCACATATTCCGTGCGGATGAACTTGCCCTTGCCGCGGACGAAGCCGTCGACATGCATGATCGGCGAGCCCACCGGGAACTTCTCGTTGCAGGGCCACTGCACCGAGCCCATCTTTTCCAGATAGTCGTAGGAGACGCCGGCAAAGCTCGGGGTCGTCGCGGCGATCTCGTCCATGATCTGCGAGGGATGCGCGTAGTTCCACGCGAGACCCATGGCCTGAGCCAGCTTCTGCGTCACTTCCCAGTCGGCATAGCCGTTCTTCGGCGACATCACCTTGCGCACGCGGTTGATGCGGCGCTCGGCATTGGTGAAGGTGCCGTCCTTCTCCAGGAAGGTCGAACCCGGCAGGAAGACATGGGCGTAGTTGGCCGTTTCGTTGAGGAATAGGTCGTGCACCACGACGCATTCCATTGCGGCGAGGCCGGCCGAGACATGCTTCGTATCCGGGTCGGACTGCAGGATGTCCTCGCCCTGGATGTAGATGCCCTTGAAGGTGCCCTCGACGGCCGCATCCAGCATGTTGGGGATGCGCAGACCCGGTTCGTTGTTGAGCGTGACGCCCCACAGCTTTTCGAAGGTTTCGCGGGTCGCATCGTCGGAGACGTGACGGTAGCCCGGCAGCTCGTGCGGGAAAGACCCCATGTCGCAGGAGCCCTGGACATTGTTCTGGCCACGCAGCGGGTTCACGCCGACACCCGGACGACCGATATTGCCGGTCGCCATGGCGAGGTTCGCGATTGCCATAACCGTGGTCGAACCCTGGCTGTGTTCGGTGACACCGAGGCCGTAATAGATCGCGCCATTGCCGCCGGTCGCGAAGAGACGGGCGGCACCGCGCAGTTCCTCGGCCGGAACGCCGGTGAACTTCTCGGTTTCCTCGGGCGAATGCTGGGGCTCGGCGACGAAGGCGGCCCAATCCTCGAACTCGGACCAGTCGCAGCGCTCGCGGATGAAGGCTTCGGCGAAGAGGCCTTCCGTCACGATGACATGCGCCAGTGCGGTGAGAACGGCGACGTTGGTACCGGGCTTCAGCGGCAGGTGATAGGAGGCTTCGACATGCGGCGTGCGTACGAGATCGATCCGGCGCGGATCGATGACGATGAGCTTGGCGCCCTGGCGCAGCCGCTTCTTCAGGCGAGACCCAAAGACCGGATGGCCATCGGTCGGGTTGGCACCGATCACCAGCACCACGTCGGAATGCTCGACCGAGTCGAAATTCTGCGTGCCGGCAGAGGTGCCGAAGGCCTGGCCGAGGCCGTAACCGGTCGGCGAATGGCAGACACGGGCACAGGTATCGACATTGTTGTTGCCGAAGCCGGCGCGGATCAGCTTCTGGACGAGGAAGGTCTCCTCGTTGGTGCAGCGCGACGAGGTGATGCCACCGATCGATTCGCGGCCATACTGGTACTGGATGCGCTTGAACTCCGAGGCGACATGGGCATAGGCCTCTTCCCAGGTCACTTCGCGCCAGGGATCGGTGATCTTTTCACGGATCATCGGGTTCAGGATGCGGTCCTTGTGGCTCGCATAGCCATAGGCGAAACGGCCCTTGACGCAGGAATGGCCTCGGTTCGCCTGACCGTCCTTCCAGGGCACCATGCGCACGAGTTCCTCGCCGCGCATTTCCGCCTTGAACGAGCAGCCGACGCCGCAATAGGCGCAGGTCGTCACTGCCGAATGCTCCGGCTGGCCGATCTCGATCACCGATTTTTCTGTCAGCGTCGCCGTCGGGCAGGCCTGCACGCAGGCGCCGCAGGAGACGCATTCCGACGAGAGGAAGGCTTCGTGTGCTCCGGGCGACACACGGCTGTCGAAACCGCGGCCTTCGATGGTCAGCGCGAACGTGCCCTGCACTTCCTCACAGGCACGCACACAGCGCGAGCAGACAATGCACTTGGAAGGATCATAGGTAAAATAGGGATTGCTCTCGTCCTTCGGCATCCACTGGGCATTGATCCCGCCTTCGGCCGAACGCGCCTTGACGTGGTTCTCGCCTTCGTAGCCGTAGCGCACGTCGCGCAGGCCCACGGCACCCGCCATATCCTGCAGTTCGCAGTCGCCATTGGCGGCACAGGTGAGACAGTCGAGCGGATGGTCGGAGATGTAGAGCTCCATCACGCCCTTGCGGATCGCCTTCAGGCGCTCCGTCTGCGTGTGGACGACGATGCCGGGGGCAACCGGCGTCGTGCAGGAGGCCGGGGTGCCGTTGCGGCCCTCGACCTCGATCAGACAGAGACGGCAGGAGCCGAAGGCATCGACCATATCGGTTGCGCAGAGTTTCGGAACCTGGATACCGGCCTCCATGGAGGCACGCATGATCGAGGTGCCTTCCGGGACAGTGATCTCGCGGCCATCAATGGTCAGCGTCACCAGTTTTTCCGAGCGGGACGCCGGGGTGCCAAAGTCGATTTCAGGAACGAGGGGCATAACGCTTACCTTTCCGCCGTCATCCTCGGGCTCGTCCCGAGGATCTGCTGCATCTGAACTTCGAGAGCCGGTTCAGCAATGAACGCCCCTCGCATGGCAAAATCTGTAGATCCTCGGGACGAGCCCGAGGATGACGAGAGAGAATGGGCCCTCATTCCGCCGCCTCCCGCACCGGAGTCGGTGCAAAATCCTGCGGGAAGTGAGTGAGTGCGCTCATGACCGGATAGGGCGTGAACCCGCCAAGCGCACAGAGCGAACCGAACTTCATGGTGTTGCAGAGATCCTCCAGCAGCACCTTGTTCTTTTCCGGCTCGATGCCCTGGGCGATCTTGTCGACCGTTTCGACGCCGCGGGTGGAACCGATGCGGCAGGGCGTACACTTGCCGCAGCTTTCGACGGCGCAGAACTCCATGGCAAAGCGCGCCTGCTTCAGCATGTCGGCCGTGTCGTCGAAGACCACCACGCCGGCATGACCGATCAGACCACCGGCGGCCGTGAAGGCCTCGTAATCGAAGATCGTGTCGAACAGCGACGGCGGGAAATAGGCGCCGAGCGGGCCACCGACCTGGACGGCCTTGACCGGGCGTCCGGAGATCGTACCGCCGCCGATCTCGTTGATCAGCTGGCCGAGCGGCAGACCGAAGGCCGTTTCATAAAGGCCGCCATGCTTGAGGTTGCCGGCGAGCTGGATCGGGATCGTGCCGTGCGACCGGCCGACGCCGAAGTCGCGGTAGAACTGCGCGCCGCGGTCCATGATGACGGGGATCGAGGCGAGCGACATGACGTTGTTGACGACGGTCGGCTTGCCGAACAGGCCCTGAAGGGCAGGCAACGGCGGCTTGGCGCGCACGATGCCACGCTTGCCTTCAAGACTGTTCAGAAGCGAGGTTTCCTCGCCGCAAACATAGGCGCCGGCGCCCATGCGCACTTCCATGTCGAAGGCGTAAGGCGAACCCATGACGGATGCGCCGAGGATACCCGCAGCCCTGGCAATCGCGATCGCCTCTTCCATGACGGCAATCGCATGCGGATATTCGGAGCGGGTATAGACATAGCCCTTGGTCGCGCCGACCGCGATGCCGGCAATCGCCATGCCTTCGATCAGGACGAAGGGGTCGCCTTCCATGATCATGCGGTCGGCAAAGGTACCGCTGTCACCCTCGTCGGCATTGCAGACGATATACTTCTGGTCGGCCTTGGCGTCGGCCACTGTCTTCCACTTGATGCCCGTCGGGAAGCCTGCGCCGCCGCGGCCGCGCAGGCCGCTGTCGGTCACCTGTTTGACGATGTCGGCCGGCGCCATCGCAATGGCATTGGCAAGGCCCTTGAGGCCCTGATAGTGGCGATAGTCGTCGAGCGACAGTGGATCGGTCACGCCGCAACGGGCGAAGGTGAGACGCGTCTGCCCCTTGAGGAAGGGGATTTCCTTGGTCAGGCCATGGCCGAGGGCATGCTCTCCACCGGTCAGAAAGCCGGCATCGAAAAGCGAAGCGACGTCCGAAGGCTTGACCGGGCCATAGGCCATGCGGCCGTGCTCGGTGCGGACTTCGACAAGCACTTCCAGCCAGAGCATGCCGCGCGAGCCATTGCGGACGATGCGCACATCCTGACCGCGCTGTGCGGCTTCGCGTTCGATGGCAGCAGCCACCTTGTCGGCACCGACGGCAAGCGCTGCAGCGTCGCGGGGGACGAAGACGGTGATACTCATGCCCGCACCTCCGCCATCAGATCATCAAGACAGTTCTCATCCAGTCGGGCATGGAGATGTCCGTCGAGCATGGCGGCCGGCGCCTGCGCGCAGAGCCCGAGACAGAAGACAGGCTCCAGCGTCACGGCGCCGTCGGCGGTTGTTCCGTGCCAGTCCACGCCGAGCAGCGACTTGATCTTGTCCGCAAGAGGCTCGCCACCCATCGACTGGCAAGCCTCGGCCCGACAGAGCTTCAGCACATGGCGGCCAGAGGGGCGGGCGCGGAAATCATGATAGAAGGTGATGACCCCGTGAACCTCGGCGCGAGACAGATTGAGGGCGTCGGCGATGATCTGCTTGGCCGGTTCGGGGATATAGCCGAACTCGTCCTGGATCCTGTGCAGGATCGGCAGCATCGGGCCTTCCAGATGCCGACAGTCAGCGATGATGTCGGAGATACGCGCCGCTTCATTCGAAACGGCAACACGGATATTCATGAGCCAGTCCTCCCAAACCGACAGGGCAAGGCAGTCACACGTCTCGCCATGGCGGGTCAGTTATGTTTGCCCGACGACGACTGTCGTACGAACTTGCCTTTTGTGAAGGATGGCCGCGAGAACGAGCTTAGGTCAATATTGGGTTATCGTCGTTCGATAGAAGATTTCTATCAAAGGCCTCAGCCGTAGCGAGCGATCGCGCCTCATGCAACAGCGCAGAGACGAGTGGCGTATAGGGCTCGCGATGCGTCGCAACGAGCCCGACCAGATGCGATGCATCGGGCTCCGTGATCGGAATCATTCTGATCTGCTGCGGAAAACCAAAGGATTCCGCAACGTTACGCGGCATGATCGAAGCCCATTGGCCGGTTCGGATATGGGAAAACAGGACGATCATCGAGTTGGACTCAAGCGTCGGCGTCACCGTAACGCCGGCCTCGGCCATGTGTTTGTTGATGATCCGGCGGTTCTGCATGTCCGCGGTCAATAGACAAAGCCGAAGGCTCGAAACTTCGGTCCAGGTCACCTCTTCACGGTCCGCCAGTGGTGCCCCGGCTGCCGTGATCAGGTGGTAACGCTCCGAATAGAGGGGAACCGAGGTCACCCGTCCGAGGGGCTCGTTGTCGAGATAGGTGATGCCGGCATCGATCTCGAGATCGTCGAGGAGACTCAAGACCTGCAGCGACGTGCGGGACAGCACAGAGAAGGTCACATTCGGATGCCGCCGTTGAAAAGGCTCGGTGATTCGCCGGACCATCGCAAGCGCCGTCGGAATGGCCGCAAGCCGGATATGGCCCGCCAGACCACGCCGCGCAGCCCGCATTTCCTCGCGCATGGTGCGTGTATCGCCGACGATGCGCCGCGCCCATTCGAGTACGCGCTGCCCCTCGGGTGTCAGGCCGAGAAAGCGTGATCCACGGACGACAAGCACCACCCCGAGCTGTTCTTCCAGCTGTCGAATGGCGGCAGACAGGGTCGGCTGGGTAATCCCGCATTCCTCGGCGGCGCGTCCGAAATGCTGCTGGCGCGCAAGCGCGATGAAGAATTCCAGCTTGTCGATCATGCTTTCTGCCCCCCGATTGCGCCGATGCGCTCAGGCGCCGGTATGGGCCTCAGCTTCACTGCGCTGCATCGGCAGCGGACCGCAATACATCTTGTAGAGCACGGAGATTAGTTCTGCGAGCTGCGGATCGGCAATGCGATAATAGATCTGCCGACCTTCGCGACGGGTCTGAACCACCTTGTCGCTGCGCAGCCGTGCCAGTTGCTGGGAGACCACCGCCTGCTGGATCCCGAGAAAATGTTCGATCTCCGTCACGGTCTTTTCGCCCTGGCACAGCATGCAAAGCATCAGGAGGCGCGTCTCGTGCGAGAGCGCCTTCAGGAGATTGCTCGCGGCCCGCGCTTTCGTCAGAAAGTCGTCGAGTGCCTCAGCGGTCAGTGGCGGCGTTTCAGTCATGACATGTCCAGAGATCGTGGCTGCGCATCGGCAGGCAAAACAGCGCGGCTGGTGTTAGGTTAACATATAGGATGCTTCACCTACAAAGGAATGGCGTCCGCTCGTTCCTTCAAAAGCGACGCACTGCGGTTCAAGGCGGCATATTCCTCGTCATCGAAGTCGGGGAAGAGATCCGTCAGCACCCCCTCGGCACCCACCACACGCGGGATCGAGAGCGCAACATCCGACACGCCGGCGACCTCGGGCGTCGAGATCGAGACCGACAGCACGTCGCGCTGATCGCGGGCGATCGCCTTGACGATACGCGCGAGTCCGGCGCCGATGCCGTAATAGGTCGACCCCTTGCCATTGATGATCTTGTAGGCCGCGTTGCGCACGCCATCATCGATCTGGGCGCGCACGTCCGCAGTCAGCGGCGATCCAACCTGGGCGGCGAAGGAGGAGAGAGGCACCGAACCGGCCCGCGCACTCGTCCAGGCGAGGACTTCGCTGTCACCATGCTCTCCAAGCACATAGGCATGCACCGATTGCGGCGAGATGCCCAGATGCCGCCCGACGAGGCTGCGGAAGCGCGCCGTGTCGAGAATGGTGCCGGAACCGATCACCCGCCGCGGATCGATGCCTGAGAGCCGCGTGGTGATCTGCGTCATGATGTCGACGGGGTTCGAGGCAATCAGCAGGATCGCGTCCGGCACCACCGGAAGCACCTCGGCCAGCACCGCCCGAAACACGGCGGCATTGCGCTCCAGGAGTTCCAGACGCGTTTCACCAGGCTTCTGGCTCACACCGGCTGCGAGGATGACCACACCGGCCCCCTCCAGATCGCGATACTGGCCGGCATTGACGACCGTCGACGACATGAAGGGCACCGCGTGGGCGATATCCTCGGCTTGCGCGATGGCGAGCGCCTCGTTTCGGTCGATCAGCACGATCTCGCTTGCAAGCCCCATCAGCGCCAGCGCATAGCCCGCAGAGCTGCCGACCATGCCCGCACCCACGATACCGACTTTCATGCTGTTTCCCCCGAAAGCACAAAATCCTGAAGGCTTATGTCATCGCTCAGACGACGACATCAACCATCTATAGCAAAAAGCATGACACATTCGCGTAAGAACTGCATAGCGCAGATCAAGCGCCTCTGATTTAATGCCGTGAAGGCTCTGAAGGGGAAATCACGAGAGATCATGAGACGGCTGCCGGCCCTGTCCGCGATGAAGGTTTTCGAGGTGGTCGGCCAGACGCGCAGCTTTACCCGAGCGGCGGAACAGCTGAACCTCACCCAGAGCGCCGTCAGCCGTCAGGTGCGCAATCTCGAAGAACAGCTCGGCGAAACCCTTGTCATCCGCCGCCATCATCACCTGGAACTGACCCCGTCCGGCGCAGAACTGCTCGCTTCGCTCCAGCAGGCCTTCCACACGGTCGAGATGACGGTGCGCAACATCCGCGAGAAGAGCAATCTTCGCCGGCTCAGGATCAACGTGCCTCCCACTTTTGCCAAGCGCTGGTTGCTGCCTCGACTGACGAGCCTCAGGGCCTTTCTGCCGGATGTCGACCTCAGCATCACGACGGATCTGGAAGACAACCTCTCCGATCGCGGCATGATCGACTGTGCCATCCGCTTCGGTGATGGTGAATGGCCGAGCCTGCGGTCGGAACGGCTCTTCGCCGAACGTCACATCGCGGTCTGCGCGCCGCATCTTCTGGCGGACTTGCGGGATGCAGAGGCGATCGACCTCTCCCGCTTCACCTTCCTGCATGTGCTGGCCTCGGCCGATCAGCGCTATCTCACCTGGCAGCGCTGGCTGGACGCGGCGGGCCTTGCCGAAACCGACACGCAAGGCGGACTGGAATTCGATCTTCTGGACCTGGTCATCGAAGCCGCCTGCAACGGATTGGGCGTGGCCGTAGCGGACCGCTCCATGGTGGCACCCTTGATGCAGACGGGCGCTCTGACCCAGGTTCTGGACGTCGAAGTCGAAGGGCACGAATCCTACTGGCTGGTGACCCGTACCGACAGCGCACAATCGCCGCATGTCGGAGCCTTCAGGCGCTGGCTGAGCCATGAAATCGGCGGAAGTTCTGTCGCCCTGCCAAGGCAGGCGAGCGCCTGAAACATTCCTTTTTGGAATGCTCCACCCGACAATAAGTCGCTTGCGAAGCAGGAAGACGGGCTTCCTACTTGGGGCGAACTGTCTGCTGTCGGAGTGCCCATCATGTCCCCCTTCCAGAACTTCATCGCCGGCTCCTTTCGCGACACCGGAGCCCGTCAGACCATCGAGGTGAAGAACCCGGCCAAGGGTGAGGTCTTCGCTTCGGTGACGGCAGCGACGGAAGCCGATGTCATCGAGGCGGTGGACGCCGCAGCAGCTGCCCAGAAGCCCTGGGGTCGCCTGCCCGCCATCGAACGCGGCAATGCGCTGCGCAGGCTGGCCGATGCGGTCGAACGCCATCAGCAGAAGATCGGCGAGGCGCTGGCACTGGAATCCGGCAAGAGCGTCGAGGACGCAATCGCCGAAGCTGGCTATGGCGTTGAACTGATGCGGTACCACGCCGAATGGGCACGCCGCGTCGAAGGCGAGGTGATCGAGAGCGACACGCCGGACGAGACGCTGATGCTGAAGCGCGCGCCGATCGGCGTCGTCGCCTGCCTGATCCCCTTCAACTTCCCGATCTACACGCTCGTCCGCAAGATTGCGCCGGCGCTGGTCACCGGCAATGCCGTGGTCGTTCGCCCCAGCAACAACACACCGACCTCGGCCTTCGTCTTTGCCGAAGCAATCAAGGAAGCGGGCCTGCCGAAGGGCCTGATCAGCATCATGGCCATGAGCCACGACGTGGCAGGCGTCATGTGCACGCGCCGCGAGGTCGGCATGATCACCCTGACCGGCAGCGTTGCCGCGGGCCAGGTCGTCCTCGACTACTGCAAGGCGAACATCGCCAAACCCTCGCTGGAGCTCGGCGGGAAGACGCCTGTCATCGTCGAGCCGGATGCCGATCTCGACGTGGTGACCAGGAGCGTACTGGCGGCAAAGACCGCCCATTGCGGCCAGGTCTGCACCTCCGTCGAGCGGCTCTATGTGCACGCCTCCGTGCACGGCGCGCTGCTTGCCAAGCTTAAGGACGCCTTCGAGCGCCGCCACTATGGCGACCGCGCCGAGGACGCGACACGGATGGGACCGCTTGCAACGGCCGCCGCGCGGCTGCGCGTCCATCACATGGTGGAGCGCGCCAAGGCCGACGGCGCCGTCATCGAAGTGGGCGGCTACCTCCCCGCGGGCGACGGCTATTTCTATCCGCCGACACTGCTGTCGGATTGCCGCCGGGACATGGAGATCGTTCAGGAAGAGGTCTTCGGGCCCGTGCTGCCGGTCATCCCCTACACCGATTTCGACGAGGCGCTGGCCATGGCAAGCGACCACCAGTTCGGCCTCGCCTCCGTCGTCTTCACCGAGAACTACCGCAAGGTGATGAAGGCTGCGAACGAGATGGAGGCGGGTGAGCTCTACATCAACCGCTTCCCGGCCGATCCCTACCAAGGCTACCACGCCGGCTGGAAGCGCTCTGGCCTCGGTGGCGACGACGGCAAGCACGGCATGCTGGAATTCACCCAGACCCGCCTCGTCATCCTGAAACACTGACCAGTCCGACCATTCCGCATCGGGGGCATCCATGAAAATCGCTTCGCTCAAGACACACGTTGTCGCAACGCCCGCGCCGCATATCGGCGGCATGTACTGGATCTTCGTCGAGCTGGACACGGCCTGCGGCATTACGGGCGTCGGCGAGATCTATTCGACCGCCTTCCACCCCTCGGGCATCGCCGTCCTGGTGGAAGACGTCTTCACCCGCTATCTGGAGGGTCACGACCCGCACCAGATCGAGCGCTTCTGGCGCGCCGCCTATTCGAGCGGCTTCACCCAGCGGCCGGACCCGACCATGGTGGGCATCATCTCCGGTCTCGAAATCGCCTGCTGGGACATCATCGGCAAGGCGGCGGGACGACCGGTTGCCGATCTGCTTGGCGGCCCGGTCTCGGACAAGCTGCGCGCCTATACCTATCTCTACCCGAAGAACGCCGCCGGCGAATATGACTACAACGATCCGGATCTTGCTGCCGAAGAGGCGATCCGCATGGTCGAGGCCGGGTTCACGGCAGTGAAGTTCGATCCCGCAGGCCCCTACACCAACTATTCGGGTCATCAGCTGTCGCTGCCCGTCATGGATCGCTGCGAGGAGTTCTGCCGCAAGATCCGCGATGCCATCGGCAACCGCGCCGACATCCTCTTCGGCACCCATGGCCAGATGGTCCCCTCCTCGGCGATCCGGCTGGCCAAGCGCCTGGAAAAATACGATCCGCTCTGGTTCGAGGAGCCCGTCCCGCCTGGCCAGGAAGCCGCGATGGCGGAAGTCGCCCGTGCCACCTCGATTCCAGTCTCGACCGGCGAGCGGCTGACGACGAAGTACGAATTCCAGAGGCTCTTGCAGCTTGGCTCGGCCTCCATCCTGCAGATGAATGTCGCACGCGTCGGCGGCTTGCTGGAGGCGAAGAAGATCGCCGGGATGGCCGAGTCCTTTTATGCGCAGATCGCGCCGCATCTCTATAACGGCCCGGTCGGGGCAGCCGCCTCGATCCAGCTCGCAGTCACCTGCCCGAACTTCCTGATCCATGAGGCTATCATGGATTTTGGCGGCTTCCACGCCGAGGTGTTGAAGACGAAACTCGGTTTCGACGATGGCTATCTGATCCCGTCGCGCGAACCGGGCCTCGGCATCGAGCTCAATCACGAAGTGATCGCCAAGCACACGCCCTATACCGGCGAGCGGCTCCATCTGCAGATGGCGCCGGAGCCGATGGACGTGAAGGCTTTCGCACCGGCCAAGGGCTAAAGGACCACGCCCATGATCTTCGATTTCATCGTGGTCGGTGCAGGCTCGGCAGGCTGCATCGTGGCAAGCCGCCTGAGCGAAAGCGGCCGCCACTCCGTCCTGCTGATCGAAGCGGGCGGCGAGGACAAGTCCTTCTGGTTCAAGATCCCCGTCGGTTATGCCAAGAGCTACTACAATCCGAAGGTCAACTGGATGTACCGCACCGAACCCGAGGCCAATCTCGGCGGGCGGCGGATCTATGCGCCCCGCGGCAAGGTGCAGGGCGGATCCGGCTCGATCAATGCCATGATCTTCGTCCGCGGAGCGCGGCAGGATTTCGACGACTGGCGCGAGGCCGGAAATCCCGGCTGGGGCTTTGACGACGTGCTGCCCTATTTCCGCAAACTGGAAACGCATGCCCGCGGCGAGAGTCCCTGGCATGGCGCAAACGGCCCGATCCACGTGACACCGATGCGCGGATCCACACATGCCGTCAGCGACGCCTTCCTGGAAGCCTGCAAGGAACTGGGCCTGCCCGAGAACGACGACTTCAACGGCGCCTCGATCGAAGGGGCCGGCGTCTACGACGTCAACACGAGGCGCGGCCAGCGCTCGCATTCGAGCGCCGAATATCTGCGCCCATCCCTGACCCGACCCAATCTTCTGATCGAGCGCGAGGCCCATGCAAGGCGCCTGCTGGCCGCGCCGGACGGCCGGGTGTCGGGTATCGAGGTCATGCAGCGTGGTAGTACCCGCAGCTTCAGCGCCCGCCGCGAAGTCATCCTTGCGGCAGGCGCCGTCGACACCCCGAAACTGATGCAGCTCTCCGGCTTCGGCGACGGGGCAACGCTATTTGCTCAGGGGATCGAGACGCGGAAACATCTGCCGGCCGTCGGCCAGAACCTGCAGGACCATCTCTGCGCGAGCTTCTACTATCGCTCCAGGCGCCCGACCCTCAACGGCGATTTCGCGAGCCTCCTTGGCCAGGCACGGTTCGGGCTGACCTGGCTGATGAAGCGCAGCGGCCCCTTTGCCATGAGCGTCAATCAGGCTGGAGGCTTCTTCCGAGGCGCGCCGGAAGAGGCGCGGCCGAACATCCAGGTTTACTTCAATCCGCTGTCCTACCGCATTCCGGACAATCCGCGCGCGGGTCTCACCCCGGAGCCCTATCCCGGCTTTTTGATCGCCTTCAACGCCTGCCGCCCGACCAGCAAGGGCACCGTGACCATCGCGTCCGCCAACGCGGCGGATGCACCGCTGATTCGGCCGAACTATCTGTCGACCGATCGGGACGTCGAAGAAGTTCTGCAAGGCAGCCACCTGATGCGGCGCATCGCCGGGGCCCGAGCGCTGGAAGACTGGGTGGAGGACGAGGTCTCGCCGTCGAAGGCGGTTCAGTCAGACGAACAGCTGCTCGACTATTTTCGCCTGAACAGCGGGTCAATCTATCACCTGTGCGGGACCTGCGCGATGGGCAGCGATCCCCAGCACGCGGTGGTGGATTCCCGCCTGAGGGTTCATGGCGTGCAGGGACTGCGGATCGTCGATGCCTCCATCTTTCCCAACATCACCGCCGGCAACATCAATGCGCCGACCATGATGGTGGCGGAGAAGGGGTCCGCAATGATCCTGGAAGACGCAGCGGCCAGGGTCGAGGCATGAAAAAAGCCGGGCTTGAGGGCCCGGCTTCAATCTGTCTTTGTCGTAACCAGCCTATCAGGCGGCGACGAGAACACCGTTCAGGTTGGTGAGCTCGGCGAGATACTGCTCGAGCTTTGTGCGGTGCTCGTGATGCTCCACACCTTCCAGATCCTTGCGGGCTTCGTCGATACGCTTGGTCAGCGTGTCCGGCGAGATTTCCGAGAGCGGAACCGCGGATTCGGCGAGCAGCGTGCAGCCGGTCGGCAGAACGTCGGCGAAACCGCCAAAGACCACATACTTGGACACCTGACCGGAAGCGAGCTTCACGGTTACCACGCCCGGCTTGATCGTCGTCATGGTCGGCGCATGATTGGCCATGACGGTCATTTCGCCTTCCGTTGCCGGGATGACGACTTCGCTCACCTGTTCGGAGAGGAGAAGACGCTCGGGCGAAACGAGCTCAAAGTTGAAATTGTCGGCCATGGTCGTTCACTTCTCTGATGAAGGATGGGCCGGCACGCGAGGGTTCCCGCGTGCCGGCAGTCCCTTGTGCTTAGGCGGCTTCGGCAGCCAGGCGCTTGGCCTTCTCGATGGCTTCCTCAATGGAGCCGACCATGTAGAAGGCAGCTTCCGGCAGATGGTCGTAGTCGCCATTGACCAGGCCCTTGAAGCCCTTGATCGTGTCTTCGAGAGCAACCAGCTTGCCCGGCGAACCGGTGAAGACTTCGGCAACGAAGAACGGCTGCGACAGGAAGCGCTCGATCTTGCGGGCGCGGGCAACGGTCTGCTTGTCGTCTTCCGACAGTTCGTCCATGCCCAGGATCGCGATGATGTCCTGAAGCGCCTTGTAGCGCTGCAGCGTCGACTGAACCTTACGAGCGACTTCGTAGTGCTCTTCGCCGATGATCATCGGGTCGAGCATGCGCGAGGTCGAGTCGAGCGGGTCGACGGCCGGGTAGATACCTTTTTCGGCGATCGAGCGCGACAGAACGGTCGTTGCGTCCAGGTGGGCGAACGATGTGGCCGGAGCCGGGTCGGTCAAGTCGTCGGCCGGAACGTAGATGGCCTGAACCGAGGTGATCGAGCCCTTGGTCGTAGTGGTAATGCGTTCCTGCATCTGACCCATGTCGGTGGCCAGCGTCGGCTGGTAACCAACCGCCGACGGGATACGGCCGAGCAGAGCCGACACTTCCGAGCCAGCCTGGGTGAAGCGGAAGATGTTGTCGACGAAGAACAGAACGTCCTGGCCCTTGTCGCGGAAGTCTTCAGCGATCGTCAGACCGGTCAGAGCAACACGTGCGCGGGCGCCCGGCGGTTCGTTCATCTGACCGTATACGAGCGCAGCCTTGGAGCCTTCGCCACCGCCGTGCTTGTTGACGCCCGATTCGATCATTTCGTGGTACAGGTCGTTACCTTCGCGGGTACGCTCACCCACGCCAGCGAAGACCGAGTAACCACCGTGCGCCTTGGCGACGTTGTTGATCAGTTCCATGATGAGAACGGTCTTGCCGACGCCGGCGCCGCCGAACAGGCCGATCTTACCGCCCTTGGCGTAAGGAGCCAGAAGGTCGACGACCTTGATGCCGGTGACGAGGATCTGGGCTTCGGTCGACTGCTCGACGTAAGCCGGAGCTTCCTGGTGGATGGCACGACGGCCTTCGGTGACCAGCGGACCGGCTTCGTCAACTGGCTCGCCGATGACGTTCATGATGCGGCCGAGCGTTTCCGGACCGACCGGAACCGAGATCGGAGCGCCCGTGTCGGTGACCGGCTGACCGCGGACGAGACCTTCGGTCGAGTCCATGGCGATCGTGCGGACCTGGTTTTCGCCGAGGTGCTGCGCAACTTCGAGAACGAGGCGGTTGCCGCCGTTGTTGGTTTCCAGCGCGTTCAGGATCGGGGGCAGTTCGCCTTCGAACGAAACGTCGACGACGGCGCCGATGACCTGCGTGACCTTGCCGAGAGCACCGGCTGCGGAGGTGACCGCCTTAGACTTGGGGGTAGCTGCCTTAGCCATTTATCTTACCCTCTTTCCTTAACCTCAGAGCGCTTCCGCGCCCGAAATGATTTCAATGAGTTCCTTGGTGATCTGCGCCTGACGCTGGCGGTTGTACGAAAGCGTCAGCTTGTTGATCATCTCACCGGCATTGCGTGTCGCATTGTCCATGGCGCTCATCTTGGCGCCCATTTCACCAGCGACGTTTTCGAGCAGGGCCCGGAAAACCTGAACCGAGATGTTGCGCGGGATGAGATCCTCGAGGATCGCAGCCGCATCCGGTTCGTATTCGTAGAGAGCCGATGCACCACCCTGCGGAGCAGCCTCGGCCGGAGCGGCCGGGATGATCTGCTGGGCAGTCGGCACCTGGCTGATCACCGACTTGAACTCGGAATAGAACAGCGTGCAGACGTCGAATTCGCCGCGCTCGAACATGCCGATGACCTTGCGACCGATGGCGTCTGCATTGGTGAAGCCGATACGCTTCACGTCACGCAGGTCCATACGCTCGACGATCATGCCAGCGAATTCGCGGCGCAGGCTGTCGTAGCCCTTCTTGCCGACGCAGAAGAATTTCACCGTCTTGCCCTGGGCCAGGAGCTTGCGCGCATGGTCACGGGCGAAACGCGAGATCGACGAGTTAAAGCCGCCGCAGAGACCACGCTCGGCGGTGCAGACGACGAGCAGATGCACGTCGTCATTGCCGGTGCCGGTCATCAAGCGCGGCGCGCTGTCGTCCGTACCCACTGCCTGCGCGATATTGGCCAGGACGGCGCTCATGCGCTGCGAGTACGGGCGGGCAGCCTCGGCCGCTTCCTGAGCGCGACGCAGCTTCGCCGCGGCGACCATCTTCATCGCCTTGGTGATCTTCTGCGTCGCCTTGACGGAGGCGATCCGGTTTTTCAGATCCTTAAGTGAAGGCATCCGTTATCCGTCCTTGGCTTGAGCCTGAATTAGGCGAAGTTCTTCGCGAAGGTGTCGAGGGCGGCCTTGAGCTTGCCCTTGGTGTCGTCGCTGATCGCCTTCTCGGTGCGGATCGTGTCGAGGATCGCCTTGCCTTCCGAACGGAGGTAGGAAAGGAAGCCCTGCTCGAACTTGCCGACCTGGTTGACCGGGATCTTGTCCAGGTAACCGTTGACGCCGGCGAAGATCACCGCGACCTGCTCTTCCGTCTTCAGCGGCGAGAACTGCGGCTGCTTCAGGAGTTCGGTCAGGCGTGCACCACGGTTCAAGAGGCGCTGCGTTGCAGCGTCGAGGTCCGAACCGAACTGGGCGAAGGCGGCCATTTCGCGATACTGGGCGAGTTCGCCCTTGATCGAGCCGGCAACCTGCTTCATCGCCTTGATCTGAGCGGCAGAACCAACGCGCGAAACCGACAGACCGACGTTAACGGCCGGACGGATGCCCTGATAGAACAGGTCGGTTTCAAGGAAGATCTGACCGTCGGTGATCGAGATGACGTTGGTCGGAATGAAGGCCGAAACGTCGTTACCCTGGGTTTCGATGACCGGCAGAGCCGTCAGCGAGCCAGCGCCGGCAGCGTCGCCCATCTTGGCGGCGCGCTCGAGCAGACGCGAGTGCAGATAGAAGACGTCGCCCGGGTAAGCTTCGCGGCCCGGCGGACGGCGCAGCAGAAGCGACATCTGACGGTAAGCGACAGCCTGCTTGGACAGGTCGTCATAAGCGATCAGGGCGTGCTGGCCGTTGTCGCGGAAGTATTCGCCCATCGCGCAGCCGGCGAACGGTGCGAGATACTGCATCGGAGCCGGGTCGGATGCGGTGGCAGCGATGATGATCGAGTACTGGAGAGCGCCACGCTCTTCGAGAACCTTCACGAACTGGGCAACGGTCGAACGCTTCTGGCCGACAGCGACGTAGACGCAGTACAGCTTGTCGTTCTCGGGGCCGTTGTCGTGGATGGCCTTCTGGTTGAGGAAGGCGTCCAGGATGATGGCGGTCTTGCCGGTCTGGCGGTCGCCGATGACGAGCTCGCGCTGGCCACGGCCAACCGGGATCAGGGCGTCGATGGCCTTGAGGCCGGTCGACATCGGCTCATGAACCGACTTGCGCGGGATGATGCCCGGAGCCTTTACGTCGACGCGCGAACGGCGGGTCGCGTTGATCGGGCCCTTGCCGTCGATCGGGTTGCCGAGCGCGTCAACGACGCGGCCGAGCAGTTCCGGACCAACCGGAACGTCGACGATGGCGCCGGTCCGCTTGACGATGTCGCCTTCCTTGATGTCACGGTCGGCACCGAAGATAACCACACCGACATTGTCGGCTTCGAGGTTGAGCGCCATACCGCGAATGCCGCCCGGGAACTCGACCATTTCGCCGGCCTGGACGTTGTCGAGGCCGTAGACGCGGGCGATACCGTCACCTACGGACAGAACCTGGCCGACTTCGGAGACTTCCGCCTCTTTGCCGAAGTTCTTGATTTGATCTTTCAGAATTGCGGAAATTTCCGCGGCGCGGATATCCATCAGCCAACCTCTTTCAGTGCAAGCTTAAGGGTGGAAAGTTTGGTGCGAAGAGACGTGTCGATCTGGCGGGAGCCGACCTTCACGATCAGGCCGCCGAGCAGGGAGGGATCGACCGTAACGGAGATCGAGACATCCTTGCCGGTGACGCCCTTCAGCGCCGCTTTCAGTTCGGTTTCCTGCTCGGCCGAAAGGGCATGAGCAGACGTGACGTCAGCCGTGATCTCACCCTTGTGACGGGCAACGATCTGGCGATAGGCAGCCACCATGCCGGGAACGGCAAACAGGCGGCGATTGCTTGCGACGACCTTCAGGAAGTTCAACACCAGCGCGTTGAAACCGGCCTTCTCGCCGATTGCGCTGATGGCCTTGACCTGGTCTTCGGCCGTGAAGACGGGCGACTGTACCAGGCGCTTCAGATCGTCGCTCTCGTCGATCATCGCCTGGAAACGGTTGAGATCGGCAGCGACGGCGTCGATCGCGCCAGCTTCGAGCGCAAGCTCGAAGAGCGACGATGCGTAACGCTCCGCCACGCCTGAAATCACTTGGGATGCGTCTGCCACGGGCAAAAAATTCCCTGATCTGGATCCAGGCTACCGGACACCTCGGACGAGGCCTCTCAAGCTCCTGATATCGTTTTGTTTTTCCCCAAAAACACAAGCATGTTGCACTTGCGTTTTCCGAATTTCGCGGTTCGTCTAGCATAGCAGGTCTAGACTCGCAACACGCGTATTAACGGTTTGCTCCTTCAGAGCAAGGCCTTGTGGCGTTTTTTGTCCGAAACTGCGTCAAATTGACGAGATATCCCAGCACTACCGCCGAAAACCGATCTTCAAGTCAGACCAAAGACATAGGCGAGCGTGAGAGAAGCAATGGCCGCCTGCACAACCAGAAGGAGAAGGTTGCGCCAGGTGCTTCCATGATCGGACATGATGGAGAGGATTCGGGCGAATGCCGAGAGGCCGACAGCGGCCCCGAATGCGAGGTAGACGGTGGGCTGCGCCAGCAGAAGCGCCGTACCCGCAAAGCCGACGATCAGGCCCCCGACCGAGCGCGCAGCACCGAGCCCCTCCGGCCGGCCTTCCGCCGGGTGGAGACCGAGCGCCTTCAAGGTCAGCCCCGGAGCAAACAGGATGAAGCATCCGATGAGCGCCGCAGCGGCAGCCGAAAGAAAGGCGAGCTGCTCGCCGAACTCGATGGGAAAGTAGAAATCCATGGATCAACCCGCGTTGAAGCAAACCGCGCGGCTTATGGCATGAAACGGGCGCCGGCGGTATGGCCTGAGCGCCGTAATTCGCGGATCATGCGACGGAAACTGCGCCTGATGGCCTACAGGAAGCTTTGCGGATCGACATCCACCTGCACCTGGATCGACCGGCGCTCCTTCGGTCCCCGCTCCAGCATGCTCCTGACAAAGGCCTGCATGTCGCTGTTGCGCCGGCCGTGCACGAGCAGGCGGAAGCGGTGACGTCCCCGGATGAGCGCCAGTGGCGCTTCGGCGGGCCCGAGGATCATGATGCCGCTTTCATGGGGGGCTGCCTGACGCAGGCCACGCGCATGGCCTTCCGCATCTGCACGCGTGTCGGCGGAAACGATGATCGAGACCAGTCGGCCAAAGGGCGGCAGCTGCGCCCGCTCGCGTTCCGTGATTTCGCGCTCGTAGAAGGCCGAGGCGTCGCCCGAGATGATCGCCTGCATGACGGGATGCTGTGGCTGGAACGTCTGCAGCAGACCGAGGCTCTTGCGCCCTGTGCGGCCGGCACGGCCCGTCACCTGCGAAAGCAGCTGGAAGGTCCGCTCGGCAGCCCGGGGATCGCCATTCGACAACCCGATGTCCGCATCGATGATGCCGACCAGCGTCATCAGCGGGAAGTTATGTCCCTTGGCCACGAGCTGTGTGCCGATGACGATATCGGCCTCGCCATTGGCAATCGCTTCGAGTTCGAGCCGCAGGCGCTTGACCCCGCCGATATCGGACGACAGCACCAGCGTCCGGGCATCGGGAAAGTGCTTCTCCACCTCTTCGGCAATCCGCTCGACCCCAGGCCCGCAGGCGACGAGATGATCGAGCGTCCCGCATTCCGGGCAAGAATTCGGCGTCGGCTCGTGATAGCCGCATTGATGGCACTGGATCTGGCCACGGAAGCGATGCTCGACCAGCCAGCTCGAACATTGCGGGCACTGGAAGCGGTGGCCGCAGACCCGGCAGAGGGTGAGCGGCGCGTAACCCCGTCGGTTGAGGAAGAGCAGCGCCTGTTCGCCGCGCTCCACGGCCTTGCCAACGGACCGCAGCAGGATCGGCGACAGGAACCCGCCCCGCTCCGGTGGTGCCCGCCGCATATCGATGAGATGCAAATCCGGCATGGCCGCATCGGCAAAGCGCGTCGGCAGATGGATGCGCGTATAGCGCCCCGCGATGCAGTTGACCTGGCTCTCGACCGACGGCGTCGCCGAGACGAGGACGACCGGGAAGTTCGCGATCCGCGCCCGCACGACCGCCATGTCCCGCGCATTATAAAAGACGCGGTCTTCCTGCTTGAAGGCCGGGTCATGCTCTTCGTCGACGATAATGAGACCCAAATTTTCGAAGGGCAGGAAAAGCGCCGAGCGCGCGCCGGCCACCACGCGGATCTCGCCGGTCGCCACCTGACGCCACACCTTTTCACGCGTACGGGTCGCGAGATCCGAATGCCATTCACCGGGCTTGGAGCCGAAGCGATCCTGGAAGCGCTCGAGGAAGTTGGCAGTCAGCGCGATTTCCGGCAGCAGGATCAACACCTGCTTGCCCTGTTTCAAGGTCTCGGCAATCGCCTCGAAATAAACCTCCGTCTTGCCGGAGCCTGTCACGCCATCGATGAGCGAAACGGCGAAACCGCCCTTGCGCAGGCTGTCGAGGATTTCCTCCGCCGCTTCTTTCTGCGGACCGGCAAGACGGCTTTCGGCATAGTCCGGGTCGGGCGCCGCAACCAGCGGCGGCGGCGGCAGGAAGACCTGTTCGAACACACCCTGCTTGACGAGACCATCGATGACGCTGGCCGAGACGCCGCTGGCATGGGCAAGGCCGCTCTTCGTCCAGGAGAGGCCATCCGACGCCATCTCCAGCACCTTCTGCCGCGCCGGCGTCAGGCGCTCCGGCTGATAGCCGGCATAGCGCAAACCCTCGATCATCGGCTCCGGATCGAAGGCCGCCGGTGCGCGAAGCGCCATGCGCGCGACATAGCCGGGCGGTGACAACGTGTAGGCGGCGACCCAGTCGAGAAAAGTCCGCATGTCCTGATCAAGCGGCGGGCAGTCGAAGACCTTGGTGATTTCGCGCAGCTTCTTCGGATCGACTGACGTCTCATTCGCGCCATCCCAGACCACACCGATGACCTGGCGTGGCCCGAGCGGCACCTGCACGATGGCGCCCGGTTCGATCGTCAGGCCATCCGGCACGGCATAACTATAGGCCGTAGGCGCGGGCATGGGCACGAGCACCGGCACCACCCTGCGGCGCGGCGTCTCGAACAGCTCCCCGAACAGGCTTTTCGAATCGTCCTTCATCGGGCTGCAACTTGCCTCCGGAAGAACAGAAAGAAAACAGGCTTTATGGAGGGGGACGAGATCAGCCGAAGCTGCGATCGGGATCGGCCGGCAGCTGGTGGACCGTGTAGGCTTCTAGCGCGCGTGTCACCTCGGCAGGATCACCATCGAGTGCCTCGACCGGGATCAGGTTGCCGACCGTGAAATCGAAACGACCGCCGCGCTTGTTAAGAAGCTCGTAGAAAACGGTCATGTCGCGCAATTCCGTCGACCAGCGGGCGAACCAGTAGAACAGCCCGGAATTGCGGGCCTTCATGTTCACCGGCAGGATCGGCAGATTGTATTTGCGGGCAAGCGAGATGGCCGATGTCTTCCACGGCCGCTCGTTGAGCTTGCCTTCGTCCCAATAGGCGATGCGACCCGAAGGAAAGAGAATGGTGGCTCGGCCTTCTTCCACGGCCCGCGTCGTGAGTTTCAGCGTTTCACGCGCCTTGAGCTTCGACTTGTGCTCTTCGCGCCATTCCACGGGAATGATGATCTCCGCGAGGCGCGGATTGACCCTGACGGCATCGCGGTTGGCGAAGAAGGTCATATCGGGTCTGCGATCTTTCAGCAGATCATACATGGCAACCCCGTCGGCAATCCCGGTCGGGTGATTGCTGACAAGGATGAAGCCACCGGATGACGGGATGCGATCAGCATGCCGGATCTGGATATCGAGGCCGAGAGCAGCGCTCAAATAGTCGAACACCTGCGGACCCGGCAGGTTCGCGACGTCATTGGCGAACTGGATCGCCTTGTCGTAGCGCAGAACGCTATAAAGAAAGGGCCGCATCGCGGGCCACAGCGGATGCTCGACGAGCTTCTGCCCACGCTCGGCAATCAGCGTGTCGACGATGTGACCGGGGCGACCTTGCGACAGAAGCGACAGAGTGTCGGTGACGCTGGCAAAGGTGGAGACGGGAGAGCGGCGCATCAGCAAATACCTCGCCAGAATTCCTGATGCGTTCTGGCAGCGATTTGTGATCCGATCATGACAGCTCCGGTCTTCGTGCTTCCTTAACCCTCGCGCGCCATCGTGCCGAGGCAGGCCAACATCCGAGAACGCATAAGGCGCGCAATTGATCCCGGCTGACGAAAACATTCTTGGCGAACGCGCGGCATGGCTCGAAAGCCTGGACGCCGAGCGCCGTTTGTCCGGCAATACGCTGGAGGCCTATGAGCGCGACACGCGCCAGTTCCTGCAGTTTCTCTCCGGCTATGTCGGCGGCAAGGTGAAGATCCGCGATATCGAGGCCTTGCGTCCTGCAGACCTTCGAAGCTTCCTCGCCCATCGCCGTAAGGAAGGTGCCGGCGCCCGCTCGCTTGGACGGCATCTGGCGGGGCTGAGGTCCTTTCTGCGTCACCTCGAACGCAAGGGGCTCGTCAATGCGGCCGGCGCCAGCGCCATCCGATCGCCCAAACAGCCGAAGTCATTGCCCAAGCCGCTGAGCGGCAGCCAGGCCCTGGCGGTTGTCGACCAGGGCATGCAGATGAACGAGGAGCCCTGGATTGCGGCGCGCGATGCAGCGGTGCTGTCGCTGCTCTACGGCTGCGGGCTGCGTATTTCGGAAGCACTCGGCCTCACACCCGATGTCTTCAACGGCAGACCGACCAGCCTGCGGATCACCGGCAAGGGCGGTAAGACGCGGCTGGTACCGCTGCTTCCCGTCGTTCTGGAGGCGGTGGAAACCTATTACAAGCTCTGCCCTTACCATCTCGAAGCCGGCGCGCCGCTCTTCCGCGGGGCCCGGGGAGGCCCGTTGCAGCCGGCGATCATTCAGCGCGAAATGCAGAAGCTGCGTTCGGCGCTCGGCCTGCCGGATACCGCCACACCACATGCCCTCCGCCATTCCTTCGCCACCCATCTTCTCGGCAGTGGCGGCGACTTGAGGACGATCCAGGAACTGCTCGGCCATGCGAGCCTCTCGACCACCCAGATCTATACTGGCGTCGACAGCGCTCGGCTTCTGGACATCTACGACCGCGCCCATCCCCGCGCCTGACGCGTCCCGATCGCGCCTGCGTTAACCAAGATCCTTAATCGAACGTGAGGGCGATCGCTTCTATTCTCTCGACTTCTGACAGGAGATGACATGAACGCGCACCGCCTTTTCTCGCAGCGGCCACATCTGCCGCGCCTTTCGCCGTCTGAGATCGGTCTCTGGATCGCCGGCGCGCTGCCGCTTGCTCTTGTCGCTTTGCTCCTTGCCGCTATCCTGGCGGTCAGCCCTGCCCATGCCTCCGATGCTGCCTGCCATGGTGAAAACCTGCTCGTGGCAATGGAGGCGGAGAAGCCGGAAGAACTTGCAGAGATCCGCGCCGAAGCCGCCAAGGTCCCGAATGGCCAGGGCATCTTCTGGAAGATCGAGAAGGACGGTCTGAAACCTTCCTACCTGCTCGGCACCATGCATGTCACCGACCCGCGTGTTCTGACCATGCCCAAGGGTGCACGCGAAGCAGCGGATGCGGCCGACGTGGTGGTCATCGAATCCGATGAAATTCTGGACGAAAAGAAGGCTGCCGCTTCGCTCCTCATGCATCCTGAGCTGACGATGTTCACGGATGGCAAGTCGGTGAAGGACCATCTCGACACTGACGAAATGAAAAAGCTGGAGACGGGCCTGAAGGAGCGCGGCCTGGCGCTTGGCGCCGTTGCGCGGATGAAGCCCTGGATCCTCGCGAGCTTCGTCGCCCTGCCCGCCTGCGAACTGTCACGCAAGGCAGCCGGCGCATCCTTCCTCGACAAGCAGATTGCCGAAGATGCCGTGAAGGCCGGCAAGCCGGTGGCAGGACTGGAGACGCTCGTTGAGCAGCTCGAAGCCATGGCCGACCTGCCGGTCGATTTCCACTTCAAGGCCCTGATCGAGACGATCGCACTTGGCGACAAGATGGAGGATGTCATCGAAACGATGACCGAGCTTTATCTCGCCGGCGATATCGGCATGACCATGCCGATGCTGAAGGCGGTGGCTCCGACGGAAGACGGCGAGGATGAAAGCGCCTATGCCGCTTTCGAAACCCGCATCGTGCGCGACCGCAATCTGGTCATGGCTGAGGGCAGCAAGCCGCATCTCGAGAAGGGCAACGCCTTCATTGCGGTTGGTGCGCTGCATCTGCCGGGCGAGGAAGGTCTGATCGAACTGATCCGCAAACAGGGCTATACGGTCACGCGGATCGACGGCTGACGCGTGGAAGCCGCGAAGCGCTTCAGGAACGTCTTCACGATCAGTTTGTGGAACGGCGTGATGACGAAGATATACAGCCGGCCGAACAGGTTGTGACGCTCAACGAGCGTGGTGAGCGTCACATGTTGATGGGTGACGCCTTCCGGCTCCACCGCCACGATAATCCGAAAATCCAGATGCTTGTCGTTGAACCCGAGCAGCACATGCTGGTCGTCCTCAGCCAGAACCGGAAAGCCACCGATCCGGTCCTGACCCGTCACCTCGAGCTCGGCGGCTTTCAGACCGAAGAGACCGCCGATTGCATTGCGGATCTTCAAGAGGACGCGGACCCAGCGCGGTGCTCGGCCCAGGAGGTCTCTCGCAACCTCAATGGGTTCCAGGTCGGATCGCTCAAGGCGGATGCTGTAACTGTCGGCCCAGTCAGCCTTGGGAAGATCAGGATGAGGAAGCGGGACACGCTGCTCGACAACACTCATCCGACCCTCCTCTGGCCGTCACCCCCGCGTCATGCGCGTGGCGATCGGCGTCTTCCAGTAGAACTGGTGTACCAGAAGCGCCAGGATATGCACCGCGATCAATAGCCACATGAGTGCCTTCAGCGGACCGCCATGCACGAAGCCTGCGGTTTCATTGCCGAAGTAGTAGGCGCCGATGCCGCTGAGCGGGATGAGGAAGAACAGCGCGTAGAAGGTGCCATGGGCGAGCTTCGCGGCCAGCTGGAGGAGCGGCGGCTCCTCGGCCGGCGCCGGTGGCGCGCCACGTTTAAGCCGAATGGCAAGCCGGACAAGCCCGAGACAGAGAACCGCGATACCCACATAGGCATGGATATTGGCGAAGGTCAGATCGTCGGCCGAGGGCACTTCACCACGCTCATAGGCTTCGGCGACCTCTTCCATCGCATCCGAGAAGATGAGGTTGAAGAGGATGAGCAGGGCCATCAGCCAGTGCAGGGCCTTTTGCGGGATCGAATAGGAGGTCGGGGCGAGAGCAGCCATCGGTCATTGCCTTTTCGTGCGGTTCCAGGGAGGCATTGCCCAGACAATGATAAAGGCCGCCGCTTGTGGAGCAAGCGACGGCCTTCAATCTTACCGAAATATAATATTTGACCTATGTCAGGTCAGCCGCATCACATGTGCAGCGGCTTGAAGAAGGTCGCGAGTGCGGCTTCCTTCACGGCTTCCGACATGGTCGGATGCGCGTGGCAGGTGCGGCCGAGATCTTCCGAGGAACCGCCGAACTCCATCAGCACGGCCGCCTCGTGGATCATCTCGCCGGCACCGAGGCCGATGATGTGCACCCCGAGAACGCGATCCGTGTCCTTGTCGGCGAGAACCTTGACGAAACCGTCGGAGGCGAGCATGGCGCGGGCGCGGCCGTTGGCGGTGAACGGAAACTTGCCGACCTTGTACGATACGCCTGCGGCCTTCAATTCTTCCTCGGTCTTGCCGACGGAGGCGACTTCCGGCTGGGTGTAGACGACACCCGGGATGACGTCGTAGTTCACATGGCCATGCTGGCCGGCGAGGATTTCGGCGAGTGCCACGCCCTCGTCTTCCGCCTTGTGGGCGAGCATCGGGCCCTTGACCACGTCGCCGATGGCATAGATGCCGGCGACATTGGTGCGGTAGTGGCCGTCAATTTCGACGCGGCCACGGTTATCGAGCGCAACGCCGGCTTCTTCGAGGCCGAGGCCTGCGGTGTAGGGCTTGCGGCCGGTAGCGACGAGCACGACATCGGCTTCCAGCGTCTGGGCTTCACCGCCCTTGACCGGCTCGAACGTCACCTTGGCGCCTTCGCCCGACTTTTCGACACCAGTGACCTTGGCGCCGAGATTGAATTCCATGCCCTGCTTGGCAAGGATGCGCTGGAACTGCTTGGAGACTTCGCCGTCCATGCCGCCGAGGATCGTGTCGAGATATTCGACCACGGTCACCTTGGCGCCGAGACGCGACCAGACCGAGCCGAGCTCGAGGCCGATGACACCGCCGCCAACGACGATCATCTTGCCCGGCACCTTTTCAAGCGCGATACCGCCGGTCGAGGACACGATGACCTTCTCGTCGATCTCGACGGCAACCCCCGGAATGCCGGCGACGTCGGAGCCGGTGGCAATCACGATATTCTTGGTTTCGAGAACCTGGACTTCACCGGCATCGTTGGTGACCTCAACCTTGCCGGCGCCGAGGATCTTGCCCGTGCCCTGGATGCCGTCGATCTTGTTCTTCTTGAAGAGGAACGAAACGCCCTCGACGTTCGACTTCACGGTCGCATCCTTGTGCGCCATCATCTTTGGCAGGTTCAGCGTCGGTGCACCGACATCCACGCCGAGGTCGGCCATGCCATGGGCAGCGTGGTGAAAGACTTCCGATGCATGCAGCAGGGCCTTGGACGGGATGCAGCCGATGTTGAGGCAGGTGCCGCCATAGGTGGCGCGCTTTTCGACCACGGCAACCTTCATGCCGAGCTGGGCCGCCTTGATGGCGCAGACATAGCCGCCGGGGCCGGAGCCGATAACGATGACATCATAAGACATGGGAGCTTCCTTCGTTTTCGACGGTTATCGACCGCCGCTGACATTCAAGATGGCACCCGTCACATAGGATGCCTGAGGCGAGAGGAGATAAAGAACGCTGTCGGCCACTTCGTCCGCCGTCCCGGGCCTTTGCATCGGAACGATCGGCGCGAGGTCGCGAGCGCGGTTCGGCAGGCCGCCCGATGCGTGGATTTCGGTATCGATGATGCCGGGCCTGATAGCATTGACCCGAACACCTTCCGTTGCGACTTCACGCGCAAGCCCAAGGGTGAACGTGTCGACAGCACCCTTGGCAGCGGCATAGTCGACATATTGCCCGGGCGCTCCGAGCACGGCTGCGATGGAGGACAGGTTGACGATGACACCGCCCTGCCCGCCATGCTTCGTCGACATCCGCTTCACCGCCTCCGTGGCGCAGCGGATCTTGCCGATCACGTTGATGGCAAAGATGCGGTCGAGCCGCGCGCGGTCGAATTCATCGACCCGCGCCGTGACATCCACCACACCGGCATTGTTGACGAGACCATGAAGCGGCCCAAGACGATCGACAGCGGCAAAGATGGCGGCGACACCCTCTTCCGTGCCCGTATCGCCCTGGACGATCTCGGCCCTGGCACCCTGCGCCCGGCAATCGGCGGCGACGGCTTCTGCAGCCGACTGGTCCGAGCGGTAGTTGACGATCAGGTCATAACCCTGTGCGGCGGCCTTGCGGCAGACGGCGGCACCGATTCCGCGGCTGCCGCCGGTGACGAGAACGAGGGGACGCTGGCTCATGCTGCACATCCCTTGAACTCGAAGACATCCCAGGGCGCTGCCTCCATGCCCTTGCCGATCACGGAGGACAGGACAGCCGGCCCGAGGCCGGGCAGGAGAATGGCGTCCGGCGCGTCGGCGCCTTCCGGCGGCAGAAGGTCCACGTGGCCGGTCTTTTCGTCGATGCCGTAGACGATGCCCTTCCAGATGGTGCAGGCGGCGATATCCGCGCCCGTCACGTCACCCTCGGGGCAGTTGTTCATCAGCATCGCCACCGGCCGTTCGATCTCGGGGTCGAACATGACATGGCCATCGAGCTTGAAGGAGCCGATCTCGCTGCGGAAGCCGTGGCTGACAGGCGTATTCTCGCCGCTCGCCGCCGAGAACACGAGTTCGACGCCGGTTTCGGCTTCGCGATAAGTCGTCTTCTCGATCGGGCAATTGGCGGCGAAGGCCGCGTCAGCGAGCGCGAGCGCTGCCAGAAGTATTATTGCCCTTGAAGACGCGCCCATCCCGCACCTCAAAACGCCAGCGCGAGGAACATGAGGCCGAGGCCGGCCATGGCACCGAGCCAGACGAGCGAGCGGATATAGGGAATGCCGGCGAGATAGAGCGGGTAGTAGACGATGCGTCCGACGAACCAGATGATCGCGCCGGTCAGTCCGAGACCGGAGACTTCGCCGGTAAACAGCAGCCCGGCGGCCAGTGCGATGAAGGCCGGATAGGTTTCGCGGAAATTCGAGGACGCGCGCGCGGCACGGCCGGCGAGCTTGCCCGCCGGCTGTTTGCCTTCATCACGCGGGCCGGCATTCCACTCCGTGCCCAACTCCTTGGTGGCGAGCATGCCCTGCAGAAGGACATGCGCGACAAGCAGAACTACGCTCCAGGCGAGGAGCAGGACAAGCGGAGAGGCGGAAGCGGAAACCGGCTCCATTGTGAAGTCTCCTTAGAGGTCGAGAACCAGACGTTCCGGATCCTCAAGGCTTTCCTTGACGCGAACGAGGAAGGTAACGGCTTCCTTGCCGTCGACGATGCGGTGATCGTAGGAGAGCGCGAGATACATCATCGGACGGATGACGATCTGGCCACCGACGACGACCGGACGCTCCTGGATCTTGTGCATGCCGAGGATACCCGACTGCGGGGCGTTCAGGATCGGCGACGACATCAGCGAACCGTAGACGCCACCGTTCGAGATGGTGAAGGTACCGCCCTGCATGTCGGCCATCGACAGCTGACCGTCACGGGCAGCCTTGCCGAGGCGACCGATTTCCTTTTCGATTTCGGCGATCGACATCTGGTCGGCATCGCGCACGACCGGAACCACGAGACCCTTGTCCGTGCCGACGGCAACGCCGACATGGCAGTAGTTCTTGTAGATGATGTCGGTGCCGTCGATTTCGGCGTTGACAGCCGGCAGTTCCTTCAGCGCATGCGTGACGGCCTTGGTGAAGAAGCCCATGAAGCCGAGCTTCACGCCATGCTTCTTCTCGAAGATGTCCTTGTAGCGGTTGCGCAGGTCCATGACGGCCTTCATGTCCACCTCGTTATAGGTGGTGAGCATGGCGGCCGTGTTCTGGGCGTCCTTGAGGCGCTTGGCGATCGTCTGGCGCAGACGGGTCATCTTCACGCGCTCTTCGCGCGAGGCGTCGTCAGCCGAAGAGGCCGGACGCGGTGCAGCCGGAGCGGCGGCCGGAGCCGGTGCGGCGGGACCCTTGGCGATGGCGGCGAGCACGTCACCCTTCAGGACCTGACCGCGCTTGCCGGAGCCGTCGACGTCGGACGTGGAGATGTTGTTGTCGGCAGCGAGCTTGGCAGCAGCCGGAGCAGCCGGCATGGACGAAGCGGCAGCAGGGGCGGACGGAGCGGCGGCTGCCGGAGCGGGCGCAGCAGCCGGAGCCGGTGCGGCGGCCGGAGCAGGTGCAGCGGCGCCGGCGGAGCCCGCAGCGCCTTCGGCGATCTGGCCGAGCAGCGCGCCGAGACCGACAGTCTCGCCGTTCTGGGCAACGATTTCGGTCAGAACGCCCGAGGCAGGCGACGGGACTTCGACGGTCACCTTGTCGGTTTCCAGTTCGACGAGCGGCTCGTCAGCCTTCACGGTGTCACCGACCTTCTTGAACCAGGTGCCGATGGTGGCTTCGCTGACGGATTCGCCGAGGGTGGGTACGCGGATTTCAGTGGCCATGATCTCAATTCCGTTGGTCAGAGAACGTTACGGTCTGCGGGGAGTAGTCTGGGCGGATCAACCGCCCAGAGCGTCCTCGAGGAAGGCTTCGAGCTGGGCGAGGTGCTTGGACATCAGGCCGGTTGCCGGCGAGGCAGCGGCCGGACGGCCGGTGTAGCGCACCCGCTGGTACTTTGCGTCGATATGGGCAAGCACCCATTCCAGATAGGGATCGATGAACGACCAGGCGCCCATGTTCTTCGGCTCTTCCTGGCACCAGACCATCTCCGCATTGCGGAAGCGCGAGAGCTCGTTGATGAGCGCCTTGGCCGGGAACGGATAGAGCTGTTCGATGCGCAGCAGGTAGATGTCGTCGATGCCGCGCTTTTCGCGCTCTTCGAGCAGGTCGTAGTAGACCTTGCCCGTGCACATCACGACGCGACGGATCTTCGCATCCTTCTGCAGCTTGATCGGGCCGTCCTTGATGACCTCGGCATCGTCCCACAGCAGGCGGTGGAACGAGCTTTCGCCGGCCATTTCGGCAAGGCTCGACGTGGCGCGCTTGTGACGCAGCAGCGACTTCGGCGTCATCATGATCAGCGGCTTGCGGAAGTCGCGCTTCATCTGACGGCGCAGGATGTGGAAGTAGTTCGCCGGCGTCGTGACGTTGGCGACCTGCATATTGTCTTCTGCACACATCTGCAGCCAACGCTCGAGGCGGGCAGACGAGTGTTCCGGACCCTGACCTTCATAGCCATGCGGCAGAAGGCAGACGAGACCGGACATGCGCAGCCACTTGCGTTCGCCCGACGAGATGAACTGGTCGAAGACGACCTGTGCACCGTTGGCGAAGTCGCCGAACTGGGCTTCCCAGAGCGTCAGCGCGTTCGGACGGGCGAGCGAATAGCCGTATTCGAAACCGAGCACGGCTTCTTCGGACAGCATCGAGTTGATGACTTCGTAGCGCGCCTGGTTCGGAGCGAGATTGGCAAGCGGGATGTAACGCTCTTCGGTCTCCTGATCGTAGAGAACCGAGTGGCGCTGCGAGAAGGTGCCGCGTTCGCAATCCTGGCCGGACAGACGGATCTTGTGGCCTTCGACGGCAAGCGAACCGAAAGCAAGGGCTTCGCCCATCGCCCAGTCGATGCCTTCGCCGGTCTCGATCATCTGCGAGCGGTTTTCCATGAAGCGCTGGATGGTGCGATGTGCCTTGAAGCCTTCCGGAATGGTCGACAGCTTGCGGCCGATTTCCTTCAGCTGCTTCATCGGCACGGCGGTTTTGCCGCGACGCTGCTCGTCGGCATTGTCGGCAGTGCGCAGACCCGACCAGGCACCATCGAGCCAGTCGGCCTTGTTCGGCTTGTAGCTCTGGCCGGCCTCGAACTCCTGCTCGAGATGCGCGCGCCAGTCGGCCTTCATCTTCTCGAGTTCGCCTTCCGAGATCAGGCCTTCCGCGATCAGACGTTCCCCATAGAGCTGAACGACCGTCTTGTGGGCGCGGATTTCCTTGTACATCTTCGGCTGGGTGAAGCTCGGCTCATCGCCTTCGTTGTGACCGAAGCGGCGATAGCAGAACATGTCGACGACGACAGGCTTGTGGAACTTCATCCGGTATTCGGTGGCAACCTTGGCCGCGTAGACGACGGCTTCCGGATCGTCACCGTTTACGTGGAAGATCGGCGCTTCGATCATCTTGGCGACGTCGGACGGATAAGGCGACGAGCGCGAGAAGGCCGGATTGGTGGTGAAGCCGATCTGGTTGTTGATGATGAAGTGCATGGTGCCGGCAACGCGGTGACCGCGCAGGCCGGAGAGACCGAGGATTTCGGCAACGACGCCCTGACCGGCAAAGGCCGCATCACCGTGCAGAAGCAGCGGCAGAACTTTCGCGCGCTCCTTGAGCGGAATAACGTCGCCTTCCCAGGCCTTGGCAATCTGGTCCTGCTTGGCACGGGCCTTGCCCATGACGACAGGGTTGACGATTTCCAGGTGCGACGGGTTTGCCGTCAGCGACAGGTGTACCTTGTTGCCATCGAATTCGCGGTCGGAGGACGCGCCGAGGTGGTACTTCACGTCGCCCGAGCCTTCGACTTCGTCGGGCTTGAACGAACCGCCCTTGAACTCGTGGAAGATCGCGCGATGCGGCTTGCCCATGACCTGGGACAGAACGTTCAGGCGGCCGCGATGGGCCATGCCGAGAACGATCTCTTCCATGCCTTCCTGGCCGCCGCGCTTGATGATCTGCTCGAGTGCCGGGATCAGCGATTCACCGCCGTCGAGACCGAAGCGCTTGGTGCCCTTGTACTTGACGTCGATGAACTGCTCGAAGCCCTCTGCCTCGATCAGCTTCTGCAGGATGGCCTTCTTGCCGTTCGGCGTGAACTCGACGCCCTTGCCCGGGCCCTCGATGCGCTCCTGGATCCAGGCCTTTTCTTCCGGATTAGAGATATGCATGAACTCGACGCCGAGCGTCGAGCAATAAGTGCGCTGCAGGATGTCGAGCATCTGCGGGATCGTGGCGTATTCCAGACCCAACACGTTGTCGATGAAGATCTTGCGGCCGTAATCGGCTTCGGTGAAGCCGTAAGCGGTCGGGGACAGTTCGTTGTAGTCGTCGACCGGAGCGGCGAGACCGAGCGGGTCGAGCTTGGCATGCAGGTGACCGCGCATGCGATAGGCGCGGATCATCATGATGGCGCGAACGCTATCACGGGTTGCCTGCAGCACTTCGGCTTCGGAAACCGGCTTGCCCGTGGAAGCGGCGGTCGCTTCGGCCTTGGCCTGAACCTTCTTCTCGATGGCCTTCTCGACCACGCCCCAGTTGCCGTCGAGCGCGTTGACGAGATCACCGCCTTCGGCGATCGGCCAGTTCTTGCGCTTCCAGGAGGCGCCAGAGGCTGCCTTCTTCACGTCGCCGGGATTGTCGGCGAGCGCCTTGAAGAAGGCCTGCCATTCGTCGGAGACCGAAGAAGGGTCTTCCTGATAGCGTGCGTAAAGCTGTTCGATATAGGCCGCATTCGATCCGTCGAGGAAGGACGTGATCAGAAACTGCTCGTTGGCTTCTTGCCTACCCATTGTGTTTCGCGAGCGTCTCGGCTCGCCTCCCGACTTGAATTGATGGCCGGATGCCCGGCCTGCCGCTCGCGATCGCAAAAAGCGAATCGTCCTAAAGATGCGAAGTCCAGGCGTAGGATTGGAGGACCAATCCTACGCCTGGCTTGATTTTCGTCAGGTCTTAGCCCTTGAGGACTTCGACCAGGGTCTTGCCCAGGCGTGCCGGCGAAGGCGAAACCTTGATGCCGGCGGCTTCCATGGCGGCGATCTTCGATTCCGCATCGCCCTTGCCACCGGAAACGACAGCACCGGCATGGCCCATGGTGCGGCCCTTCGGCGCCGTACGGCCCGCGATGAAGCCGGCCATCGGCTTCTTGCGGCCCTTCTTGGCTTCGTCGATGAGGAACTGCGCCGCATCTTCTTCAGCCGAACCGCCGATTTCGCCGATCATGATGATCGAGGTGGTTTCCGGGTCTGCCAGGAACATCTCGAGCACGTCGATGAATTCGGTTCCCTTGACCGGGTCGCCACCGATACCGACGGCGGTCGTCTGGCCGAGGCCTTCGTTCGAAGTCTGGAACACCGCTTCATAGGTCAGAGTTCCCGAGCGCGAGACGATACCGACCGAACCCTTGCGGAAGATCGAGCCCGGCATGATGCCGATCTTGCATTCTTCCGGCGTCAGGATGCCCGGGCAGTTGGGGCCGAGCAGCCGCGACTTGGACTTGTCGAGCTTGGCCTTGACCCGCACCATGTCCATGACCGGGATACCCTCGGTGATGCAGGTGATGAACGGGATCTCGGCGTCGATCGCCTCGATGATCGCGTCAGCAGCCCCTGCCGGCGGAACGTAGATCACGGATGCGTCCGCACCGGTCTTTTCCTTGGCTTCGGCAACGGTCGCGAAGATCGGCAGGGTTTCACCCTTGGAGCCGGTCCAGTTTTCGCCACCCTTCTTCGGATGGATACCGCCGACCATCTGCGTGCCGTAATAGGCAAGCGCCTGTTCGGTGTGGAAGGTACCGGTCTTGCCGGTCAGGCCCTGCACGAGGACCTTGGTGTTCTTGTTTACAAGAATAGACATCAGTTAGGTCCCTTGAGATTAGCCGTTGATCGCCGCGACGATCTTCTTGGCGGCGTCGTCCAGATCGTCGGCTGCGGTGATCGCGAGGCCGGATTCGTTCAGGAGCTTCTTGCCAAGTTCGACATTGGTGCCTTCGAGGCGAACGACGAGCGGAACCTTCAGACCGACTTCCTTCACGGCGGCAATGACGCCTTCCGCGATGACGTCGCACTTCATGATGCCGCCGAAGATGTTGACGAGGATGCCCTCGACCTTCGGGTCGGCGGTGATGATCTTGAAGGCAGCCGCGACCTTCTCCTTGCCGGCGCCACCGCCGACGTCGCAGAAGTTTGCCGGCTCCTTGCCGTAGAGCTTGATGATGTCCATCGTCGCCATGGCGAGACCGGCACCATTGACCATGCAGCCGATATTGCCGTCGAGGGCGACATAGGCGAGGTCCCACTTGGAGGCTTCGATTTCCTTGGAGTCTTCTTCCGTTTCGTCGCGCAGTTCGCGTACGTCGTCGTGACGGAAGAGGGCGTTGCCGTCGAAGGAGACCTTGGCGTCGAGAACGCGCAGGTGACCGTCCTGCATGACGATCAGCGGGTTGATCTCGAGGAGCGCCATGTCCTTCTCGGAAAAGGCCTTGTAGAGGATCGGGAAGAGCGACTTCGCGTCTTCGGCAGCAGCACCGGTCAGTTCCAGCGCAGCCGAGATCTTGGCAACGTCGGCATCGGTGACGCCGGCCTGCGGATCGATTGCGATCGTGTGGATCTTCTCGGGCGTGTCATGGGCCACGGCCTCGATGTCCATGCCGCCTTCGGTCGAAACGACGAAGGCAACCTGGCCGACCGAGCGGTCGACGAGGAGCGAGCAGTAGAGTTCGCGAGCGATGTCGGCGCCGTCTTCGATGTAGAGACGGTTGACCTGCTTGCCGGCATCGCCGGTCTGGGCGGTTACCAGCGTGTTGCCGAGCATGTCCTTGGCATGTGCCACGACCTCATCGATCGACTTCGCCAGGCGAACGCCGCCCTTGGCGTCGGGGCCGAGTTCCTTGAACTTGCCCTTGCCGCGGCCGCCGGCATGGATCTGGCTCTTGACCACGTAAAGCGGGCCAGGAAGCTGCTTGGCAGCAGCTTCGGCTTCTTCGACCTTGAGGATCGCCACACCCTTGGCGACCGGTGCACCGAAGCTCTTCAGAAGAGCCTTGGCCTGATATTCATGAATGTTCATTGTCATGTCCCTGTTGTGGGCCGCCCTGTCGGGCTGGTGGCAATTACTTGAGAGCCGGAGCGATGTTGATGCAGGCTTCGCAGAGGCCGGCAACGGCGCCGACGGACTTCTGGAAGGCTTCTTCTTCGGCCTTGTTCAGGTCGATCTCGATGATGCGCTCGACACCGCCTTCGCCGATGATGACGGGAACGCCGACATACATGTCCTTCACGCCATACTGGCCGGTGAGGTAGGCGGCGCAAGGCAGAACGCGCTTCTTGTCCTTGAGGTAGGACTCGGCCATCTCGATGGCGGAAGCAGCAGGTGCGTAGTAAGCCGAACCGGTCTTGAGCAGGCCGACGATTTCGGCGCCGCCGTCGCGGGTGCGCTGGATGATTTCTTCGAGGCGCTCTTTGGTGACCCAGCCCATCTTGACGAGGTCGGTCAGCGGGATGCCGGCGATCGTGGAGTAGCGGGCGAGCGGCACCATCGTGTCGCCGTGGCCGCCGAGAACGAAGGCGGTGACGTCTTCGACCGATACGTTGAACTCAGCCGAGAGGAAGTGACGGAAGCGGGCGGAATCGAGAACGCCAGCCATGCCGACGACCTTGTTGGCCGGCAGGCCCGAGAACTTCTGCAGAGCCCAGACCATCGCGTCGAGCGGGTTGGTGATGCAGATGACGAAGGCGTTCGGAGCATACTTCTTGATGCCGGCGCCGACCTGTTCCATGACCTTAAGGTTGATGCCGAGCAGATCGTCGCGGCTCATGCCCGGCTTGCGGGCGACACCGGCGGTGACGATGCAGACGTCTGCGCCTTCGATGGCGGCGTAGTCGCTCGCACCGGAGAGCTTGGCATTGAAACCTTCGACCGGACCGGACTGGGCGATATCGAGACCCTTGCCCTGCGGGATGCCGTCGGCAATGTCGAACAGGACGATGTCGCCCAGTTCCTTCAGACTGGCGAGATGCGCCAGCGTTCCACCAATCATTCCAGAACCGATAAGAGCGATCTTTTTGCGCGCCATTGTAGACTTCCTTTTGGATCCGCGACCAAGGTCGAGACAAGTTTTAGCCTGCCCTTGTGGACAAACCGCATAGCTCCAAAGGGTCTAAATCGCAAACGATAATTTTCGGTGTATCAATTTCAATCGGTTAGAACATAAAATTCTTACGTAAACGTCAAATATTATGTCACTTGGCCGTCATGATTTTGTCGTTTTGACTGATGCAGCTCCAGATAATCGGCGCTGCGCATCTCGAAAAGACGCGAAACTGTGCGGTCGAATTCGAAGCCTTCGGTGCCCTTTTTCTCCGTCAGCAGAGCCTCGGGCATGGCAACGGCGGAGGCGAAAAGCCTAACGCTCGCATCGTAAAGCGCGTCGATGAGGATGATGAAGCGTTTCGTCTCGTTGCGCTTCTCCGGACCGAGATGCGGGATGTTCTCGACGAAGACGACGTCGAACCGCTTGGCAATCGCCAGATAATCGGATGCGCCAAGCGGCCGCTCGCAAAGATCGCGGAAACTGAAGCGTGCGCATCGATTGGCCGCGCGGGACACTTCGATCACCCGCCCTTTCATCTGGATCGAGACGGGAGCCTCGGGAGCCCCCTCGGTCACGCGTTGCCAGGCGATATCCATCATCTTGGGAGCGTCGTCGAGCGGCGCGATGTAGACCGGCAGGCTCTCCATCTTCTCCAGCCGATAATCGGTCGGGGAATCCAGCGTCGATACCTGGACGTTCTTTTTCAGGAGATCCACGAAGGGGAGGAAGAGCCCGCGATTGAGGCCGTCCTTGTAGAGATTGTCCGGCTCGACATTCGAGGTCGCAACGAGCGTGCAGCCGCGCGCAAAGAGCTCGGTGAAGAGCCGGGCGAGGATCATCGCATCCGCGATATCGGTCACGGTGAATTCGTCGAAGCAGAGGAGTTGAGCCTCCTCGCGCAGGGCTGCGGCGACCGGAGGCACCGGATCCGCCTGCTTGGTCTCGCCGGCCTTGAGTTTCTGGCGATGGGCATGGATGCGCCCATGCACATCGGCCATGAATTCATGGAAATGGGCGCGGCGCTTCTGCTCGACGGGCGCCAGCTTGAAGAAAAGGTCCATCAGCATGGTCTTGCCGCGACCCACACTGCCATGGACATAAAGTCCCTTGATCGGAATTTCCGGCTTGCGTGATCGGGCGAACATCCAGCCTAGGGCACTTTTCTTGGCCGCCGGCTTGCGCGCCTTCAGCTCTGTCAGGATGCGATCGAGCTTCTCGGCCACATCGAACTGGTAACGGTCGGGCTGAAGCGTCCCCGCCTCCGTCATAGCGCGCAATTGCTCAGCGACGCTCAAGCCGTAGTCAGGAATTGGCTGCATGAAATGGTGTCCCGCCGGGAGGGTGGCCCCTTGCGGGCCACCGCAGGAATGAGAATGGGATCAGCGGCTCAGGCTGATCGGCTGCCCCGAGGCGGAGCTGCCGTCGAAACGCGCATCGGCCGTCTTGTAGACGCTGCCGATCGTGTTGCCGTTGCGGTCCTTGAGCACGACGGCCTTGCCGGACACTTCCCACGACCCCATGGTCGTCAGCTCGCCGGCGCAGCCGCGCGTACCGCCACGCGAGCCGCTGCCAAGATTGGTGAGCGTCAGGAACATGTCGCAGCTCGTGCCGGCGCTCTGGACGCGCCAGTTGCCGACCATCGATTCCTTGGTGACATCAAGCGCGGTCGCGGGCGCGCCGGCTGCCGGATCGAGAGCAGCCGTGGTCGTGGCCGGAGCCGCCGGGAACTGCGACGGGTCGGCGCTGCCCGGAGGCGGCAGCTGGCCGGACTGTACGGATGGAACGGGCTGCGCCTGCAGCGGCGGAAGGGCGCTGTTGGCGGCGTTCATGCTGCTATAGGATGTACGCTGGCACCCCGCGAGCGCCAGAAGGATGGCTGCTCCGGTGACTGCATGGCTGAATTTCATCATTATACTCCCGCTCTCGCGACCTGCGCCGCAACCTGCCGTACAACTGGGTTAGAAATATGTTACGCGAATATGGTTAATCAAGTTCCATATCACGTTCGATCGATAGCCGGCACTATAAGGATAAATTAAGGCCGCCCGAAACTGTTCCCGGGCGGCCTCGCAATCTTGTGACGATGTGGCTCAGGCGCGACGCTCGACCATCATCTTCTTGATCTCGGCAATCGCCTTGGCCGGGTTCAGACCCTTCGGGCAGGCCTGTGCGCAGTTCATGATCGTGTGGCAGCGATAAAGACGGAACGGATCCTCGAGATTGTCGAGACGTTCACCGGTCGCTTCATCTCTGGAATCGATGAGCCAGCGATAGGCCTGCAGGAGGACAGCAGGACCGAGGTAACGGTCGCCGTTCCACCAGTAGCTCGGACAGGATGTCGAGCAGCAGGCGCAGAGAATGCACTCATAGAGACCGTCGAGCTTCTGACGATCCTCGTGGCTCTGCTTCCATTCCTTGGCCGGCGTCGGCGAAACCGTCTTCAGCCAGGGCTCGATCGAGCGGTGCTGGGCGTAGAAGTTGGTGAGGTCAGGCACGAGGTCCTTCACCACCGGCATATGCGGCAGCGGATAGACCTTCACGGTGCCATTGATCTCGTCCATGCCCTTGGTGCAGGCGAGCGTGTTCGTGCCGTCGATGTTCATCGCGCAGGAACCGCAGATTCCTTCGCGACAGGAACGGCGCAGCGTCAGCGTCGGGTCGATATTGTTCTTGATGTAGAGAAGTCCATCGAGAACCATCGGACCGCAATCATCGACATCGATGTAGTAGGTGTCGATGCGCGGATTGGCACCATCATCCGGATTCCAGCGATAGATCCGGTATTCGCGCACATTCTTGGCACCGGCCGGCTTCGGCCAGACCTTGCCTTCCGTGACCTGGGAATTCTTGGGGAGAGCGAGTTCTACCATGATGAGTTCCTCAAATCAGTAGACGCGAGCCTTGGGCTCGATCTTCTTCGGATCGATCCCGTCGGCGATGAGCTCGGTATGAACAGGACGGTAGTCGAGCTTGACGTCGCCCTCTTCCGATACCCAGGCCAGCGTGTGCTTGCGCCAGTTGGCATCGTCGCGACCGCCCATCGGGCCGTCCTTGTAGTCTTCGCGGGCATGCGCGCCGCGGCTTTCCTTGCGGGCCTCGGCGCCATAGACCGTGGTGATCGCATTGGCCATCAGGTTGTGCAACTCGAGCGTTTCGACCAGATCGGAATTCCAGATCATCGAGCGGTCGGTGACCTTGATGTCGGGCAGTTCCTTCCAGATCGCCGACAGACGCTGGCAACCGCTTTCCAGCGATTCCTGCGTACGGAAAACGGCTGCGTCTTCCTGCATGGCGCGCTGCATCTTGTCGCGCAGCACGGCAGTCGGGGTCTGGCCAGAGGCATGACGCGTCTTGTCGAAGCGGGCCATGATGGCGTCGCAGGCCTGGACGTTGAGCGCCGGGATCGGCTCGGCCTTGTTGATGACTTCGGCAGCCCGGATCGCAGCGGCGCGACCGAAGACCACGAGGTCGATCAGCGAGTTGGAGCCGAGACGGTTTGCGCCATGAACGGATGCGCAACCGGCTTCGCCGACGGCCATCAGACCCGGGATGATGCGTTCCGGGTTGCTGGAATCGGCATTCAGCACTTCGCCCCAGTAATTGGTCGGAATGCCGCCCATGTTGTAGTGAACCGTCGGCAGAACCGGGATCGGCTCGCGGGTGACATCAACGCCAGCAAAGATCTTCGCCGATTCCGAGATGCCAGGCAGGCGCTCGTGCAGGACCGCCGGATCGAGGTGGTCGAGATGCAGGAAGATGTGGTCCTTGTTCTTGCCGACGCCGCGGCCTTCACGGATTTCCATCGTCATGCAGCGCGAGACGACGTCACGCGAGGCAAGGTCCTTCGCCGACGGCGCGTAACGCTCCATGAAGCGCTCGCCTTCGGAGTTGACGAGATAACCGCCTTCGCCGCGCGCACCTTCGGTGATCAGACAGCCGGCGCCGTAGATGCCCGTCGGGTGGAACTGCACGAATTCCATGTCCTGCAGGGGAAGGCCGGCACGGGCAATCATGCCGCCGCCGTCACCGGTGCAGGTGTGCGCCGAGGTGGCCGAGAAATAGGCGCGGCCATAGCCACCGGTCGCCAGAACCACCATCTTGGCGGTGAAGCGATGGATCGTGCCGTCATCGAGGTTCCAGGCAACGACACCCGTGCAGCGACCGTCTTCCGACATGATCAGGTCGAGCGCGAAATACTCGATGAAGAATTCGGCATTGTTGCGCAGCGACTGGCCATAAAGCGTGTGCAGGATGGCGTGGCCGGTACGGTCGGCGGCAGCGCAGGTGCGCTGCACCGGCGGGCCTTCGCCGTAGTTCTGCATGTGGCCGCCGAACGGACGCTGATAGATCTTGCCTTCTTCGTTACGCGAGAAGGGCACGCCGTAATGCTCGAGCTCATAGACCGCCTTCGGCGCTTCCATGGCGAGATACTGCATGGCGTCGACATCGCCGAGCCAGTCGGAACCCTTGACGGTATCGTAAAGGTGCCACTGCCAGCAGTCCGGCGTCATGTTGTTGAGCGAGGCGGCGATACCGCCCTGTGCCGCGACCGTGTGCGAACGGGTCGGGAAGACCTTGGTGATGCAAGCCGTCTTGAAGCCCTGTTCGGCCATGCCGAGCGTGGCGCGCAGACCGGCACCACCAGCGCCGACGACCACCACGTCATAGGAATGGTCAACATAGGTGTAGGCTTTGCCGGTCTGGGCGAAGTTGTGAATGGTTGCCATGTTGATTTACCCTACGAATGCGATCTTCAAGATGGCGAAAAGACAGAGACCACCGATCAGGATCGCGAAGAACGTGTTCAGCATCAGAAGCAGAACCTTGACGATCTCCGCATGGACATAGTCCTCAATGATCACCTGCATGCCGAGCTTCATATGGATCAGGGCCGAAAGCACGACCAGTCCCATGACGACGGCAACGAGCGGGTGCGACAATGCGCCAACCACTTCCGCATAGGGAGCGCCGTTGTACATCACCAGGAAGCCGACGAAGAAGAGAATGAGCGGAATGTTCGAGACGGCCGTCAGACGCTGACGCCAGAAATGCTCGGTGCCTTCCTTGGCCGAGCCGAGACCGCGGACCTTGCCGAGCGGAGTGCGCATATCCATGAAATGGTGCCTCAGGTGCGAATGATATAGGCAACGACCCAGACGAGGATCGTCAGGACGACGGATGCGACGATGTTCGCCTTGGCGAGCTTCGTGGAGAAATGCTTCTCGAAGCCGTAGCCGACATCCCACATCAGATGGCGCAGGCCGCCCAGCATGTGATGGATCAGCGCCCAGGTGTAGCCGAGCAGGATCAGCCGGCCGATGATGGTTCCCATGAACCAGTTGACCCACTCGAAGTAATCGGCACCCGTCGAAGCGGCCACCAGCCACCACGCGACCAGGATCGTGCCGAAATAGAGCGCGCCGCCAGTGATGCGGTGCAGGATCGACATGACCATGGTGGGAATAGGCTTGTAGATTTGCAGGTGCGGCGACAGGGGCCGGTTTTTTGTCACATTCGCCATCTAAACCTCGCGGCGTCTCGATGCGGTCCGATCATACGGACATCTTGTTCGCAATGCGTCATAGCGTTCTGGTGCATTGCATCAGGGGGACGTTTAATCCTCGAACTCCCGGACGACAAGCACATTCGCTTGACGATTTCAATTTAATCGATTCGCGTGAACAGACCTTTAGCGTCACGCCGAACCGCAGTTCCCGTTACGAAAAAAGCGTTGATATGGATGACTTTAGCAACCACTTGCGGCATGCTGCGTTAACGATTTGTTAACCGCGTTCCGGAGGTGCCCCATGCTAAAGTATCGTCTTGTCGCAACAGCAGCGACCCTCCTTCTGGCCTCCTCGGCAACCCTCGCCGAGGCAGGAGACAGGCATCACCGATACGAGCGCCATCACCATCACGGACGCACCCAGACCATCGTCGGCACCGATGGGCTACCTTCCGTTGTCCCCGGGATCGGCACCTTCAGCGGTGGTATTTCGGCCTTGCGAATCAAGGGCAATGGCGTCTTCATTGCCGTCGACGGAAGGGTTGCGCCTCAGGTCATCGACAATCGCGCGCCGAAGGCGAAAATCATTGAAGTTTCAGCAGAAAACCAGGACGAGGCCTGCTCGTTCGAAGCCGGTGTCTGCGTGATCCGACCCGATTACTGACGGAATTTCCAGACCGTCGTCTTCTTCACTTCGCTGTCTTCCAGCGCCCGCGTCACGGGCACCTCGTAAGTCGCCAGCGGATCGAGATGTGCGGTCGGACGATAGCTCCGCCCAGGATCTCCCACCAGAACGAGACAGCCGCTTTCCGCCAGGTTCACGAACCACTCGACCAGAGCTCGCGCGAAGTCGCTGTCATAGAAAACGTCACCGGCGAGAACCACGTCGAAGTCGACGGACCGGCCGATCAGGTCGTCATCGGTAAAAGCCAGATCGGCATCGTTGAGAGCGGCATTCAGCCGCACCGCCGTTCGAGCCCAGGGATCGATATCGGCTGCCAGCACCTCCACCGCCCCGGCTTTCGCCGCAGCGATGGCAACGAGACCGGATCCGCTGGCGAAATCCAGCACCCGCTTGCCCTCCACCGTCTCGGGATGATCGAGGATGTAGCGGGCGAGCCCCTGCCCACCCGCCCAGGCAAAGGCCCAGAAAGGCGGCGGCAAACCGATCTCCTCCAGATCCTCCTCCGTCTTCAGCCAGAGATCATGCACTTCGCTCGCAAGATGCAGCCGGATCTCCGGCACATGCGGCGGCGAGAGCACGCTGGTATTCTCGAGTATGAAGCGCTCGGGGTCGGTCTTCACGGTCGGTCAGACGGGCGGATTGTCGAGCCCGCCCATGCGGCAGACCTCGAAATACTCGTCTTCGGTCACCGGCTGGACGGAGAGCCGCATCGACGTGACCAGCGACATCTTGGCGAGCTTTTCATTCGCCTTGATGTCCTTGAGGCTGACCGGCTTCGGCATGTCACAGACGGCGCGGATGTCGACACAGTCCCAGCGGGCATCGCCCTCGGCGGTCGAATCCGGATGCGACAGCGCGCAGACCTCGACGATCCCGACCACTTCCAGCCCCTCGTTCGAGTGGTAGAAGAAGCCCTTGTCGCCGATCTTCATCGCCCGCATGTTGTTACGCGCGAGATAGTTGCGCACGCCGGTCCATTCTTCGCCGACCTCGCCCTTGGCCTTCTGCATTTCCCAGGACCACTTGAAGGGTTCGGACTTGTAGAGCCAGAATGCCATCGTCTTTACGCCTCGGGATTGTTGAATACCCAGTTATAGGGCTTGATCTCGACCGTCTCGAACAGGCCCGCCTTGGCATAGGGGTCCTGTGCGGCGAGCGCTTTCGCAGCCTCGATGTCGTCGGCCGCGATGATCAGCATCGAGCCGCAGGGCTTGCCGTCGGCATCGAGAAACGGACCGGCGATCTTCAGCTGCCCGGCAGCGTTCAGCCCGTTCAGCCATTCGACATGCGGCGGACGCGTTTCCATCCGAAGGTTCAGGTGTCCGGGCTTGTCGGCGCAGATGACGGCAAACAGCATCTCTTGTCTCCTAGGGGATCTCTTATTCGGTGGTGATCGGTCGTGACATCAGTTGCGTGATGGCGGTCGGGATGTCCAGCCTGCCATCGATGATCGCGGCAACGGCTTGCGTGATCGGCATCTCGATCTGGCGACCCTCGGCAAGCCGCGCGGCAACGGCGGCGGCGAAGGCACCTTCGACGAGCGCGCCATGCTGGGCAGCGATGGGCTCACCTTTACCCAGAGCAATGCCGAAACGCAGGTTGCGCGACTGATGACTGGTGGCTGTCAGGACAAGGTCTCCGAGACCCGACAAACCCCGCACCGTGTCGCCGCGTCCGCCCATCGCATCCACAAGCCGAGACATCTCGGCAAGCCCGCGGGCAATCAGCGCCGCCCGAGCCGAATCGCCAAGGCCCATGCCTTCGACGATGCCGCAGGCGATCGCGAGCACATTCTTGAGCGCGCCGCCGAGCTGCACGCCGATCCGGTCGTCGGAGGCATAAAGCCGGAAGGTCTGGCCCGAAATGGCCTTGGCAAGCTGTTCGGCCAGCGGCAGGTCTTTGGCCGCGATCGCCATGGCCGTCGGCAGGCCCTTGGCAATGTCGGCAGCGAAACCGGGACCCGACAGCATGGCGATCGGATGCCCGGGCAGTGCGCTTTCCAGCACATCGGTGAGGAGCCGCGAGCTCTGCTTCTCGATGCCCTTGGCGCAGATGACGATGGGCGCGCCCGGCTTCAGATGCGGCCCATAGGTTTCCGCTGCCGCAATCTGGGCCTGGGACGGCATGGCGAACAGCACGATATCCTGATCCCTGAGATCTTCGGGTCGTGAGGAGAAGGCGAGTGTGTCCGGAAGCCGGATACCCGGCAACGCAGCCTCATGCACGCGGCTCGCAGCAAGATCTGCCATAACGGACGCATCGCGACCGATGAGCACAACGGCGACCTTGCCGGTCTGCGCCATAACGGCGGCCAGTGCCGTGCCGAAGGCACCGGCACCGATGACGGCGATACGCTGCAGCCCGCTCATGCCTTGGCTCCTCGCTTGCCATAGGCGAGAAGCGCCTTGGCATCCTGGTCCAGCGGCCAGCGCGATCTCGGCGCGACAGTGAGATCATCCGAGGGCATGCCGAGCGCCATGCGCTCCAAGCCCGCCCAGGCAATCATCACGGCATTGTCGGTGCACAGATGGTGCGGCGGCGCGACAAAGCGGAAACCATGCTCGGCGCAGAGTGTATTCAGCGTCTGGCGCACTTCCTTGTTCGCCGCGACACCACCGGCCACGACCAGCGCAGGCTCGGCGACATCGGGATAGGTTTGCTTGAACCGCTGGAGCCCTCGGCCGATGCGATCCTTCAGCGTGCGCGAGATGGCATGCTGGAAGGAGGCGCAGATATCGGCGATGTCCTGATCGGTGACAGGCGCGATCCCTTCAGCGGCCTGGCGCACAGCGGTTTTCAAGCCCGAAAACGAAAAGTCGAGGCGCGCCTCGCCGACCAGCGGACGGGGGAAAGCGAAGCGTTTGGGATTGCCCGTGGCCGCTGCCCGCTCGACGGCGGGACCACCGGGATAGGGCAGCCCAAGCAGCTTGGCGGTCTTGTCAAAGGCTTCGCCCAGCGCATCATCGATCGTCGTACCCCAGCGCTCGTAGTCTCCGACGCCCTTGACCAGAACGAGCTGCGTGTGGCCGCCCGAAACGAGCAGCATTAGATAGGGAAAGGCAACACCGTCGGTCAGCCGCGCTGTCAGCGCATGGCCTTCGAGATGGTTGACGGCGTAGAGCGGTTTGCCCGTGGCCTGGGCGATGGCCTTGCCGGTCATCAGGCCTACGAGCAGGCCGCCGATCAGTCCGGGGCCCGAGGTGGCGGCGATGGCATCGACCTCGGCCAGCGTTATGCCGGCGCGGGTCAGCGCCTCTTCGATGAGTGTATCCAGCGCATCCACATGGGCGCGCGCCGCAATCTCCGGCACCACGCCGCCATAGGCGCTGTGCTCGTCGAGCTGGCTCAGGACGACATCCGCTTCCGTGACAGCCGAGCCGTCTGCAAGCCGCGTGACGACAGCCGCAGCCGTCTCGTCACAGCTCGTTTCGATGCCGAGGATGCGCAGTTTGGATGTCATGGAACCTGTTCATTGATTGCGGTCACCGAGAAACCGGTCTACGAAACCTGTCGGTAACAACGGACAAGTTCGGATGCAAACAAAACCTTTTCGCATCGGCACACGCGGCAGCCCGCTCGCTCTCGCCCAGGCTTCGGAGACACGTGCCCGGCTGATGATCGCCCATGATCTGCCGGAGGACATGTTCGAGATCGTGGTGCTGTCCACCAAGGGCGACCGTATCACCGACCGCGCTCTGTCAGAGATCGGCGGTAAGGGGCTGTTCACTGAGGAGCTGGAAGAACAGCTGCTCTCGGGCGACCTCGATTTCGCCGTGCATTCTTCCAAGGACATGCCGACGAAACTCCCGGAAGGGCTTTTCCTTTCTGCCTACCTGCCGCGTGAAGATGTCCGTGACGCCGTCGTCGGGCGCACCGCGCCGACATTGAAAGATCTACCGCACGGCGCGACCGTCGGCTCCTCCTCGCTGCGTCGCCAGGCTCTCATCCGCCGCATGCGCCCTGATATCAAGGTCATCACCTTTCGCGGTCTCGTTGACACCCGGCTGCGCAAGCTCACCGAGGGCGAAGTGGATGCCACGCTCCTTGCCTTCGCCGGCCTGAAGCGGCTCGGCAAGCCGGAAATCCCCACGGAGCTGCTCGACCCGAGCGAGTTCCCACCGGCACCAGCCCAGGGCGCGATCTGCATCGAGAGCCGCATCGGCGACACCAGGGTCAATGACCTGCTCGATCCGATCAACGATCGCGACACCTTCGATGCCGTCAGCTGCGAACGTGCCTTTCTGGGCGCGCTTGACGGTTCCTGCCGCACCCCGATTGCAGGCCATGCCACCGTGGACGGAGACGCCCTCCGCTTTGCAGGCATGATCCTCACGCCCGATGGCAGCCGCTGGCACGATGTCGAGATCGACGGAAGCCGCACCGATGCCGCCATCCTTGGCGCCACCGCGGGCGGGACGATCCGCAGCAAGGCCGGCAGCGACTTTTTCGACAGCTGGAATTGAACCATGCGCGTTCTGGTGACGCGCCCTGAGCCGACATCGGCCCGCACCGCCGCCGAACTCAAGCGCCGTGGCCATGAGCCCGTCCTGCTGCCCCTGATGCAGGCAATTCAGCAGCCGGAAGCCCTCATGAAGGCGCCGGAAACGGAGGCTTCCGCGCTGGCAGTCACCAGCGCCGAGGCGATGCGGGTGCTGGAGACACTGCCGCAGGACCGCCAGGCACCCTATCTCGCACTGCCTGTCTTTTCCGTCGGTCGCGCCACGGCGCGGGCGGCAGAGGCTGCGGGCTTCGCCGCTATCTCGATTGCAGACGGCGACGGCAGCTCCCTCGCCAAACTGCTGATCTCGCGAATGGATGCGGCGGCACCGATCGTCTACCTGACCGGCACCCCGCGATCTTCAGACTTCGAGGCGACCTTGCAGAAGGCCGGATACGCACTCGATCTACGAGAATGTTACCGCATGATCCCGACAAGTCTGTCTGATGCCGCAGTGGCCGACAGGCTCGACCCCATGCCGGATGCAATCCTTGTCTACTCTTCCGAAACAGCAAGGCGGCTCGCCGAGCTGTACGCCAGGACAGCTCAGAGTCTGGACTGGCAGCGGGCACGATTTCTCTGCCTGAGCGACAAGATCGCATGTGCTCTCCCGGCAGAATTTCAGCCCAGAAGCCAATGGCCGATGGAACCTCGAGAGGACCTTCTCCTTCTTCTGCTTTGATGCAGTGCCGCGCGAAATGGAACCTCGGCCCTTTCCTTCGCCTTGAGGACTGACTAGGTTTAATCACACGCGCGAAATGAAGAGGTTGCCATGGTTTCCGGAAAGCCACCCCGTCGATCGAAAGCTCCCGAGGATCCGGTGACGATCGACCTGACCGCACAGGAAGCCAAGAAAGCCGAAGAAAACGGCTCGCCCGAGGCTTCCGAATCGGACCCCGCCTCCCCTTCGCCTGCAGTGGAGGAAACGTCGTCCGCAGTGCCCCTGAACGAGCAGCAGATCGATACTGCCACCGATCCCTGGGCGCCGAAGCCGGATGAGACGGAGGCCGTGACGACACCACCCATGGAGGAGCGGGAAGCATCGGCCGACACCCCGCGGGTGGAAGAGCCAGCACCCGCGCCACAACCCGTCCGCCAGTCTCCGGCGACGTCGACTCTGGTCGCATCCGGCATCTTTGGCGGCCTGGTTGCCCTCGCTCTTGCAGGCAGCATGCAATATGCCGGCATCGTCCCCGGGCTCGGACCGGACCAGCAGGCGCAGGCGCCGGCTATCGACACGACAGAGCTTGACGCCCTGAAGGCCGAAGTGGCGAATCTTGCCGCGCGGCCGGCAGCCGAAGGGACCGACCCGGCCCTGGTCGAACGGGTCTCCGCCCTTGAGGAAAGTGTTGCCAATGCCACGTCGACCCCAACGGCCGATGCAGCAGCGGTGGAAGCGCTCAAGACACAGCTCGCAGGCGCAGAACAGGCCATCCAGTCCCTGCGGGCGGAGATCGCCAGCAACAAGCAGGCGCTCGAACAGAGCACGACACGGCTCGATGAAGCCGAGCGCAAGCTGGAAGAACCGCGCAGCGATGTGGAAATGGCCCGCGCGATCGCCCTCTCAGGCCTGAAAACGGCCATCGACCGCGGTGGTCCGTTCCTCTCGGAGCTCGATGCGCTGAAGAGCGTCTCGCCGGAAGATCCGGCAGTTGCGGCTCTGGCGCCACTTGCCAGCAATGGTGTGCTGTCGCGCAGCGATCTGAGCCGGGATTTCAACCAGGTTGCGGACGACATTCTTTCCGCCATCAACCAGCCGGAGGCCGGCGAAGGCTGGACGGATCGTCTGCTGGCAAGCGCCCGCTCTCTCGTGAAGGTGCGGCCTGTCGGCAATGTCGAGGGCGAAACACCGGAAGCCATCGTGGCCAGGATCGAAAACAAGCTGCAGAATGGCGACCTGAAGGGGGCAGCCCTCGAATGGGAAACGCTGCCGGAAGCCGGCAAGCAGGCATCCTCAGACTTCGCGACGAAGCTGAAGAACAGGATCGAGGCGGAAGAGCGGGTGGCCTCTGCCCTGTCTCAGACCGTTGCCGGGAACGGAGGCTGACCCATGACCACCATTCTCAAGATCCTCTTCTTCTTCGCCTTCATCCTGGCCCTCGGCTTTGGTTTTTCCTGGATCGCCGACCGTCCGGGCGAGATCTCGCTGATCTGGGAAGGCCAGCAATACAACACCGACCTGATTGTCGCGGTAACGGCGCTCGTTGCGCTGGTGGCCGCGATAATGGTTCTGTGGTGGCTGCTGCGCACACTCTGGACCTCGCCCCACTCCGTTCGCCGCTTCTTTCGCGCCCGCAAGCGCGATCGCGGTTACCAGGCCCTTTCGACCGGCCTGATTGCAGCCGGCGCCGGCAACGCCATTCTCGCACGCAAGATGAGCGCTCGCGCCCGCGGATTGATCCGGGCAGATCAGGAGCCGCTGATCCGCGTCCTGGATGCGCAGGCAGCCTTGATCGAAGGGCGCCACGACGAGGCACGCCGCCTCTTCCAGGAAATGTCGGAAGACCCGGAGACGCGCGAGCTTGGCCTGCGTGGACTTTATGTCGAAGCCAACCGCTTGGGCGCGCATGAGGCCGCCCGGCAATATGCAGAAACGGCCGCGGAAGCAGCCCCATACCTGCCCTGGGCCGCCAAGGCGACGCTCGAACATCGCTGCCGAGCCGGGCACTGGGATGACGCGATCCGACTGCTGGATCAGCAGAAGATCGCCCATGTTCTGGAGCGTCATGAAGCCGAACGTTTGAAGGCGGTGCTGCTGACGGCAAAGGCCGAAGACCAGCTCGAGGCTGAACCTTCCGGCGCCCGCGACAGTGCCTTGAAGGCCCTGAAGCTCTCCAAGGGTCTGGTGCCCGCGGCAATCGTCGCCGCCAAGGCCTATATGCGCGAAGACAATCTGCGCAAAGCGTCGAGCACGCTCGAACAGGTCTGGAAAATCGAGCCGCATCCGGAAATCGCCCGCGCCTATGTGCGGGCGCGCAGCGGCGACAGTGCCGTTGACCGCCTGAAGAAGGCCGAGAAGCTGGAAGCGCTGAAGCCCAACAATTACGAATCGCTGATGGTCGTCGCCGAAGCAGCGCTCGATGCGCAGGACTTCAAGAAGGCGCGCGCCAAGGCGGAAGCTGCCGCCCGCATCGCATCCCGCGAGCGCGTCTATCTTCTGCTTGCCGATATCGAGGAGGCGGAAACCGGTGACCAGGGCCGCATCCGTCACTGGATGGGTCAGGCGCTGAAGGCACCGCGCGACCCGGCATGGGTGGCCGACGGCCATGTCTCCGAGCGCTGGATGCCGATTTCTCCTATCACCGGACGTCTGGACGCCTTCGAATGGAAGATGCCTTTCGACCAGCTCGCCGGACCAATCGAAGAAGGCAGTGTTTCCGAGGGGGAAAAAGCGCTTGCTTCGCTTCCGCCTGTCGCAAAGGACGATACCCCACCTCAGAGAGAGCCGGAGGTCGTGAAGACACCGCCGAGGATCGTCGAGGCCGAGGGGCCGGTGATCGATGCCGAGGTACCGGCCAAATCGGCCGAACCGGAAGAGGTATCTGCAAAGCCGACAAAGCCCGAAAAGCCTGCGGTGGTCGTGGCCAGGGACAATGCACCCGCGAAGGAAACGACCGTCGTTGAACCCTTCTTCGGGCGCCCACCGGATGATCCGGGCGTTAAGGATCCGGCACTCGCGGCACAGGAACCCAAGACCCGCCTTAAGCTCTTTTGACAGGAAACCGCATGCTCGACCGTCTGCAAGCCTTCTTCCAGTCTGTGATGCAGGACCGCCCGAAATCGGTCTTCGCGCCAGATGATCCGCGCATTGCCGTCGCGGCTCTCTGTCTGCAGGTCATGGAGGCAGACGGTGTCGTACGGGATTCGGAACGGGCGAAGCTGCGCGAGATTCTGAAGCAACAGTACGACCTCGATGGCACCGAACTCGACGACCTGATTGCAGCAGGCCAGAGCGCCGAGAGCGAGGCCGTCGACTACTATCGCTTCACCACCGAACTGAAGCGCCAGCTCAACGAAGAGCAACGCCAGCAACTCGTGGGCCTGTTGTGGGACATCGTCTATGCCGATGGGACCCGCAGCGAGATGGAAGACCACGCCATCTGGCGCGTGGCCGATCTGCTCGGCGTATCCGGACGCGAACGCATCGTCCAGCGGCAGGAAGCGGCGGAGCGCGCCGGTCTCGGAGCCATCGACGATGTCCCGTGATGGCCGGTCGCAATCGCGCGATCGCAAGCAGCCTGTTTTGATCGTCCTCCACCAGGAACGATCGAGCCCCGGCCGCGTCGGTCAGATGCTCGAGGAGAAGGGCTATCCGCTCGACATCCGCCGCCCCGTGCTCGGACAGGAACTGCCCAAGACGCTGAGCGAGCATTCCGGTGCTGTCGTCTTCGGCGGACCGATGAGCGCCAATGATCCGGAAGACTTTATCAAGACCGAGATCAACTGGCTGGATGTGCCGCTCAAGGAGAACAAGCCGTTCCTCGGCATATGCCTGGGCGCCCAGATGCTCGTTCGCCAGCTCGGCGGCAAGGTGGAAGCCGATCGCGAGGAGCGCACCGAGATCGGCTGGTATCCGATCAAACCGACGGAGCATGGCCGCCTGCTGATGCACTGGCCGAAGATGGTCTACCACTTTCACCGCGAAGGCTTCAGCCTGCCGCATGGTGCGAAGCTTCTGGCGACGGGCGATGTCTACCCCAATCAGGCCTTCCGTTACGGTGAAAACGCCTGGGGCGTGCAGTTTCACGCCGAACTGACCAGGGCCATGATGCATCGCTGGGTGGTGCATGGCGCCCACCGCTTCGTGCTGCCCAACGCCCAGCAGGGCCGCGAGCATCTCGAGGGACGAATGATCTTCGACGCGCCGCTTAGGGCGTGGCTATGGGATTTTCTCGACCTGATCTTCGAGCGCGATCAGCGCGCCTCCTGACGCTCCGGCGCTTCCAGACTGTCGATCTTGCGCAACTGCGGGAAACCGAGCGCCCAGACGGCGGCAACCGCGAGCGTGCCGAAGCCACCGAGCACGACGGCCGGCACCGGTCCGATGAAATGTGCCATCGTCCCCGCGCGGAATTCGCCGAGCTCATTCGACGCACCGACGAAGACCATGTTGACCGCATTGACGCGTCCGCGAACCTCGTCGGGCGTCCAGAGCGCAATCAGCGTCTCGCGCACATAAACCGAGGCCATGTCAGCCGCGCCCATCAGCATCAGAGCCAGGATCGAGAGCCAGGCCGTCTGCGAAAAGCCGAACAGGATGGTGCCCACACCGAACAGGGCGACCCCGATGAACATGAAGGTGCCTGCATTGTGGCGGATCGGAAAGCTCGCCAGCGCAATGGCGACGATGATCGCACCAATTCCGGGAGCCGCCCGCAAGAGCCCGAGTCCCCAGGGCCCGAGGTCGAGGATGTCACGCGCAAAGACCGGCATCAAGGCGACCGCACCGCCGAGCAGCACGGCAAAGAGATCGAGCGAAATGGCACCCAACACCACCTTCTCACCGAAGATGAAGCGGAAGCCGGCAAAGAGGGTATCGAGCGTTACGGCCTTTTGTGATCTCTGCTGCGGGGGTCGCTTAACGAGGAAGACGAGGATGGCGGCAGCGGCAAAGAAAGCGAAGGAGACCGAATAGGCAACGACCGGGCTTGCGCCATAGAGGAGACCACCGGCGACAGGCCCGACGATGGAGGCCGTCTGCCACGACGACGAGTTCCAGGCGACCGCATTGGAGAGATCCTTCTGCGGCACGAGATTCGGCGCCAAAGACTGCACGGCGGGTGCGGCAAAGGCACGCTCGACCCCGAAGACCACGAGGATGGCGAATACGATCGTCGGCTCGAAGGCATCGGCAATGGTCAGCGAAAGCAGCGCCCCGGCGCAGACGGCGCTGACGATCATGCAGATCGAGACGATGGCGCGGCGATTGTAACGGTCGGCGACGGAACCCGTGACCAGGATCAGCAGCAGCGAGGGCAGAAACTGCACCAGGCCTATCAGGCCGAGGTAGAACACATTCCCGGTGTTGTCATACATCTGCCAGCCGACCGAGACGCTGAGGATCTGGGTGGCAAAGGCACCAAGGAAACGGGCAAAGAAGAAGCGGGTATAGGAGGAATGCCGGAACGCCGCGAAACGATCGTCGGCCGAAGACGGGTGCATCGAAAAGACCTTAAGCTGCGGGCGGGCCCGCCGTTAAACATGATTCGGATTGCGTGGGCCCCATCCACTTGTCCGTTAAGTCGCCAATGTCTACATCTCTGTCAACCAAGAAATGGAGACCTGAATGTACGCCCTGTTTCAGACAATTGACCTTGCCTTGAGCATCTTCACCTGGATTCTGATCGGGAGTGCCATCTTCTCCTGGCTCTATGCCTTCAACGTGATCAACTCCAGCAACCGCTTCGTCGCGACGCTCGGCCAGTTCTTCTACAACGTCACCGAGCCGGTGCTTCGCCCCATCCGCCGCTTCATGCCGGATCTCGGCGGCATCGACATCTCGCCGATCATCGTGCTGCTGATCATCTTCTTCCTGCGTTCCTTCCTCTGGAACAGCATCTATCCGCTGGTGGCGTGACCAGCCCCTACCGCCTCGCCCATGACCATCTGCTGCTCGCTGTCCGGCTGACCCCGAATGGCGGGCGCGATGCGTTGGACGGTGTGGAGACGACAGCCGACGGGCAGGCGCATCTAAAGGCGCGGGTGACGGCAGTGCCGGAGAAAGGCAAGGCCAACAAGGCGCTGATCGCCCTGCTGTCGAAGGCGCTCAAAGTGCCCAAGACCTCGATTTCCCTGATCTCCGGCGATACCGCCAGACAAAAAATCCTCCGGATCACTGGCGACCCGGAGGATTTGAGAACGCGAATTGATGCGCTGAACGTGAACTGAATTACTTGCCTTCAGCCTTGGCGCGCTCGATCGAGTCGAGAATGATCTGCTTGGCGACGTCGACATTCTGCCAGTCGCCGATCTTCACCCACTTGCCGGGCTCCAGATCCTTGTAGTGCTCGAAGAAGTGCTGGATCTGCTTCAGGGTGATTTCCGGAAGATCCGTGTAGTTGGCGATCTTGTCGTAACGGCGCGTCAGCTTCGGCACCGGAACGGCGAGGATCTTCTCGTCCATACCGCCGTCATCTTCCATCATCATGACGCCGATCGGGCGCACATTGATGACGCAGCCCGGGACCAGCGGACGGGTGTTGCAGATGAGAACGTCGAGCGGGTCGCCGTCCTTGCAGAGCGTGTGCGGCACGAAGCCGTAATTGCCCGGATAGGTCATCGGGGTATAGAGGAAGCGGTCGACGATCAGCGTACCGGCGTCCTTGTCCATCTCATACTTGATCGGCTGGCCGCCGACAGGAACTTCGACGATGACGTTGATGTCTTCCGGCGGGTTCTTGCCGATGGCAATTGCATCAATACGCATATTATTGGACCCCGTAGAGTGTTGAATTCCTGCGCTACCTAATGCGTATTATGGCGCAATGCAACACGGCTTTCGGCGGACATGAGGGGCTCAGCGCCGGGCAGCTTACGGAGGGGGCGCATCCGCATGATCAAGACATCGAGAACCATCTCCGCGGCCATGCAGGTGCTGCTCTGCCTGTCGCCCCTTGCCGGCCCCGCTCACGCAGCCGAAAGCGTCTATACCGACCTCGACCTCGATGCCTGCGAGACACTCGCTGAGGACATGATGGGCGTCTCCCTGAAATGCGAAGGATACAAAGATTACCCCGTCTACTTCAAGGAAGGCGATCTTCGCCAGAGCGTGATCTTCGGCACAATCGACCAGGTCCTGATCGACGGCGCCTACGAAAGCTTCGCCGCCTTCAACCGCGTCAACACCAAGATCGAATGGCGCCTCAATGAAAGCGGCGAGCCCGTGGCGGCGATCCTGCGATGGTTCATCGAAAACCCGGGGCCCAGCGGATCGCCAAGCCCGGAGAGTACCGGTCAGGTCCTCGTCATTTCCCGTGTCGGCGACGCTGGCTTTCCCGGCTCCTGTTTCGTCGCCATGGTGGACGCCAAGGCCAACCGCAATGCCAACGAACTCGCAAGACAGGCGGCCGATAGTGACGCGGCCGACTTCGCCTGCGGCATGACGGAGCCGCAATGGATCGGCAAACGTGGCGATCTCACCAGTGAGCGGACCTTCAGCTGGCCCGAGGGCTATGTGGTGGAATAGGCGAGAGCCGCCCGATCAGTTCCAGATGAAGCCGAGCTTCTTCAGGTGCACGTCGTCGAAATCTTCCATGCCTTCGACAACGTCGAGCCCACCATTCGACCGGAAGAAGTTCGCGGCAATCTCGCTGTCCTCGAGGCACCAGACGACCATGCCGTTGCAGCCGAGCGACTTCAGCATGCGCCGGGCCTCGTGGAAGAGTTGGTAGCCGAGGCCAATGCCTTGATATTCCGGGCGGAGATAAAGCTCGTAGATCTCGCCCTCATGCGGCAGCGCGCGCGCCCGGTTATAGCCAAGCGAGGCATAACCCGCCACGACGCCGGCCACTTCGGCCACCAGGATGGTTGCCGGACCGCGCGTTGCCTTGCGCCACCAGCTTTCGCCGCGGCGCTCGACCATCTTTGTCAGGGCACGATAGGGAATGATGCCGGAATAGGCGTGCATCCAGGCATTGCGATGAGCATCCGCGACCGCTGCGGCATCTGCGGGACCTGCCAAGCGCATATCGATCGACAACGTCTTCATAACGTAAACTCACCCTGGCGCGCCGAACTTGGAGGACGCGGAGCCCGGACCTTCATCGGTCCACGGTGAAAAGTTAACGCTTTTTTAAGACTGCCCGCAAGGCGCGAGGAACAAGTTCAACAAACAAAACCCCGGCCTTTTGGACCGGGGTTTCGAAATGAGACATGTTTTCAGAGGCTTCAGCCGGTAGCGGAAGCCTTGGCCTTTTCCATGCGCTTGCGGTCATTCGCATCGAGGAACATCTTGCGCAGGCGGATGGACTTCGGCGTCACTTCGACGAGCTCGTCGTCCTGGATCCAGGACAGCGCGCGCTCGAGCGTGAACTTGATCGGTGGGGTGAGCTTGACCGCTTCATCCTTGCCGGCAGCACGAATGTTGGTAAGCTTCTTGCCCTTGAGCACGTTCACTTCCAGATCGTTGTCGCGGCTATGGATGCCGATGATCATGCCCATATAGACCTTCTCGCCGGCATCGATGATCATCGGGCCGCGATCTTCCAGGTTGAACAGGGCATAGGCCACGGCTTCGCCGGCTTCGTTGGCGAGCAGAACACCGTTCACGCGGCCACCGATCTCACCCTTGTAGGGCTGGTAGTCGTGGAACAGACGGTTCATCACGGCCGTGCCGCGCGTGTCGGTCAGGAGTTCCGACTGATAGCCGATCAGGCCCCGGGTCGGCGCGAAGAAGACGAGGCGAACGCGGTTGCCGCCCGACGGACGAAGCTCGACCATTTCGGCCTTGCGCTCGGACATCTTCTGGACGACGACGCCGGAATGCTCTTCGTCGACGTCGATCACGACTTCCTCGATCGGCTCCATCATCTGGCCGGTCGCTTCATCCTTGTGCATGACGACGCGCGGACGTGACACGGCAAGCTCGAAGCCTTCGCGGCGCATGTTTTCGATGAGAACGGCAAGCTGAAGTTCACCGCGGCCTGACACGAAGAACGAGTCCTTGTCGGCCGACTCTTCGATCTTTAGCGCGACATTGCCTTCGGCTTCCTTGAACAGACGATCGCGGATGACGCGGCTCGTGACCTTGTCGCCTTCGGTGCCAGCCAGCGGGCTGTCGTTCACGATGAAGGACATCGTGACGGTCGGCGGGTCGATCGGCTGCGCCTTCATCGCTTCAGTCACGGCCGGATCGCAGAAAGTGTCGGCAACGGTGCCCTTCGAGAGACCAGCAATGGCGACGATGTCGCCGGCATGGGCTTCTTCGATGGCGGTACGCTCGATGCCGCGGAAGGCGAGGATCTTGGAGATACGGCCCTGCTCGATGAGCTTGCCGTCCTGGCCGAGAACCTTGACCGCTTGGTTTGGCTTGATCGAGCCGGCAGCAATACGGCCGGTGATGATGCGGCCGAGGAAGTTGTTGGCTTCCAGGATCGTACCGATCATCTTGAACGGGCCTTCTTCGACGGTCGGCTCGGGCACGTGCTTGATGACGAGATCGAGCAACGGCTTCAGGCCTTCTTCCTGCGAGCCGTTCGGATCGGTGTTCATCCAGCCGGAGCGGCCCGAACCGTAAAGGATCGGGAAGTCGAGCTGCTCGTCGGTCGCGTCGAGCGCGGCGAAGAGATCGAAGACTTCGTTGACGACTTCATCAATACGGGCGTCCGGACGGTCGACCTTGTTGATCGCAACGATCGGGCGAAGACCGACCTTGAGCGCCTTGCCGACCACGAACTTGGTCTGCGGCATCGGGCCTTCGGCAGCATCGACGAGAACGATTGCGCCATCCACCATCGAGAGAATGCGCTCGACTTCACCGCCGAAGTCGGCGTGGCCGGGGGTGTCGACGATGTTGATGCGGGTGTCCTTCCACTCGATCGACGTCGCCTTGGCGAGAATGGTGATCCCGCGCTCCTTTTCGATGTCGTTCGAGTCCATAACGCGTTCCATCACGCGCTGGTTCTCGCGGAACGACCCGGACTGCTTGAGGAGCTCGTCGACGAGGGTCGTTTTCCCATGGTCAACGTGCGCAATGATCGCGATATTGCGGAGGTTCATATCCAAGATCTCTGATGGCTGGGGCGCAATACGGAAGAGAGGCGCCGATTTACTTTGGCGCGCTCATACCCTGTTTTTTGCATTTGCGAAAGGGGGAAACGCCCGAAGCGCCGGCGATGGTTACCGCCGGCGGCCCTTTTGAGCGGCGTCAGGACGCTTAGGCCGCAAGGCCTTTCTTCTTCAGCATCGCCTCCGGGCTCGGCATCTTGCCCCGGAAGGCCTTGTAGGCATCCTCCGGATCGACCGACCCACCGGATGCATAGATGTGCGTCTTCAGCTTCGATGCCATCTCCGGATCGAAGGGATTGCCGGTTTCCTCAAAGGCGGCGAAGGCATCCGCGTCGAGCACTTCCGACCACATGTAGGAATAGTAGCCCGCCGAATAACCATCCCCGGAGAACACGTGCTGGAAGTGTGGCGTGGCGTGGCGCATGACGATCGACGACGGCATGCCGATCTTCTCAAGCACTTCGGCCTGCACAGCCATCGGATCCTCCACGGGCCCGCGGGTGTGAAACGCCATGTCGACCAGTGCCGACGAGGTGAACTCCACCGTGTTGAAACCGGCATTGAAAGTCCGGGCCGCGAGCACCTTGTCGAGCAGCGCCTGCGGCATCGGCTCGCCTGTCTCGTAATGCACCGCATAGGTCTTGAGGATCTCGGGCACCGTCAGCCAGTGCTCGTAAAGCTGTGAGGGCAGTTCGACGAAATCGCGCGAGACGCCGGTACCGGACACCGAGGGATAGGTGACGTTGGACAACATGCCATGCGCAGCATGGCCGAATTCATGGAAGAGCGTGCGGGCATCGTCGAGCGACAGCAGCGCTGGCTTGCCGGGCTCGGGTTTGGCGAAGTTGCAGACATTGTAGATGATCGGCAGCTCACCCTGGCGACCGTTCTTCAGCGTCAGCCGGTGTTGCGCCTGGAAGCTGCTCATCCAGGCGCCGGAACGCTTGGAGGGGCGGGCGAAATAGTCGCCGAGGAAGAGTGCGACCAGGTCGTCATTGCGGTCGCGGATTTCAAAGACGCGCACGTCAGGATGATAACCGACGACATTGGCGAGTGGCACGGCGCGGATGCCGAAGATGCGGCCGGCAACGTCGAAGCAGGCCTCGATGATCTTCTCGAGCTGCAGATAAGGTTTCAGCTCGGCCTCGGAGAAATCGAACTTCTTTGCCCTGAGCTTTTCCGCATAATGGCGCCAGTCCCAGGGTGCCACCTCGTGGTTCTTGCCCTCGTCTGCGATCAGGGCGGCAAGTTCCGCCTCTTCGGCGCGCGCCTGCGACACGGCCTTTTCCCAGACCTGCATCAGAAGCCCGTTCACCGCCTCCGGCGTCTTCGCCATAGTGTTGTCGAGCTTGTAGGAGGCATAGTCCTTGTAGCCGAGCAGCCCCGCTTTCTCGGCCCGAAGCGCCAGCGTCTCCTTGACGATGCCGCGATTGTCGGTCTCGCCACCATTGATACCGCGCGAGGTCCAGGCCTTGAAGGCAGTCTCGCGAAGATCGCGGCGTTCGGAGAACGTGAGGAACGGCTCGATGATCGAGCGCGACAGCGTCACCACATGGCTGTGTCCGCCGCCGTGTGCGGTCGCGGCAGAGGCCATGGCATCACGCAGGAAGGCGGGAATGCCGGCGAGATCCTCTTCGCCGACAAGCGGCAGGATCCAGGTGGATTCATCCGCAAGCACGTTCTGGCCGAAATTGGCGCCGAGGCTTGCCAGCCGCTCGTTGATCGCCGCCAGCCGCTCCTGCTCCGCCTTCGGAAGCTTGGCACCCGACTTCACGAAGCCCTTCCAGTGGCGCTCCAGCACTCGGGTCTCTTCGAGCGTCAGATTGAGCGCATCGCGGCGGGTCCAGAGATCGTCGATCCGGGCAAACAGCGCCGCATTCATGCCGATCTTCGAGTAATGACGCGACATCTTCGGCGCAATCTCGCGTTCCAGAGCCTGGATGCCCGGATTGGTGTGGGCGCCCGCCCGGTTCCAGAACAGCGCCGAGACGCGCGACAGGGCATCGCCGGCGATCTCGAGCGCCACGATCGTGTTGGCGAAGGTCGGCGGCTCCGGATTGTCGGCGATCGCGTCGATCTCCGCCTCGTGCTCCCTCAGAGCCGCCTCGAAGGCGGGCGCATAGTCGTCATCGCCGACCTGTTCGAATTGCGGCAGGCCATGCGGCCCCTGCCAGTTGATGACAGCGGGATTGAAGACGGACGACTCAGCCATGCGTTAACCTCCTGAAGCTCCGCGCAACTGCCGGCGAAGCACTGATTTTCCACCATGTTATCCCGGCAAAGCGAGGGCAAGCACGCAAAAATCAGTGAACAAGGCGAGATTTTTCCACAGCGAGTCCGCACCCTCATTGACGAACATTCGAATAGGCCCATAGATCGATTCATCCTATGAAAGGACGGTCACGGCCATGGAAATCTTTCCAATCCAACCGGTAGGCGTTTCATCCCTTCGCGTCAAAGAAAGCACCCCGCAGTCGGATGTCCGGCTGTCAGAACTTTCGCCTAAGATTGCGGCCTCCAAGGAAACGGAGGTTTTCGAAGAAGCACTGTCGGTCTTTGCCAGCATGACGCCACGGCGCCTGCGCGAGATTGCCTCGGAAAGCTTCCAGCGTGACGAGATCGACGCCGACACCTACCGTGAACTGTCGACGGAACTGCCGCTCCAGATCGTCGACCGCAACGGCAACATCATGGATCTGTCGACGCTGACCGAGGATTCCCATTTCGATTACGCGGAATACTACCGCACGCAGCAGTCGCTCGCGGAGATGATCGGCGACATGGACATGGCCGGCTCCTACGCCAAGGTGCTGGACTTCTTCTCGAAATCGGCCTGATCGCGCGTAGGGCGAAAATTGGCACTCGATCGAGAGCGCCAATCCCACTAAGTCATCAGCACGAGGCGCCGCGACGGCGCCTTTCTTCTTGATGCCGGACGAGATCTGATGACAGCAATGCGCATGAGCGAGCGGCGCACCACCTTCCTCGGTGCCTTCCTGACCACGCTCGGTCCGATCTCCATGGCGATCTACACGCCGGCCATGCCCGAACTTGTCCGGGCTTTCGGAACCACCGACGCGGCGATCAAGCTCAGCCTGTCTCTCTTCTTCGCCGGCTTCGCGCTTGCCCAGCTGGTCGCAGGTCCACTCGCCGATGCGCTGGGTCGCAAGAAAGCGACGTTGATCTTCCTCGCGATCTATCTGGCCGGCTCTTGTCTCGCAACGATAGCGCCGAGCGTGGAATTCATTCTCGCCGCCCGTCTCGTGCAGGGCATCGGCGCTTCCGTCGGCGTGGTCGTCGGCCGCGCCATCGTTCGAGACCTGTACACAGGTGCGGAGGCAAGCCGCATCCTCAACACCATCGGCATCTTTCTCGCTGTCGGGCCGGCCATGGGTCCCACTCTCGGTGGGCTGACGCTGGCAGCCTTCGGCTGGAATGCGGTGTTTCTCCTGATGGTCGCGTTCGGCCTGCTGGCCATGGCTTTTACGCTGACCCTGCTCAAGGAAACGATCGTCCCGGATCTCGGCCGTCTCCGACCCGGAAAACTGCTGCGCAACTATCTGGAAGTCGGAACGAACACACGTTTCCTCGCAGCCTCCCTCGTCCTGAGCGGCACGATCGGCGCACTCTACGCTCAATCGACCATGCTGCCTTTCGTGCTGATCAACGAAGTGGGACTGACGCCGACCCAATTCGGGCTGGGCATGCTGATGCAATCCGGCGCCTATCTGACGGGATCACTCACCCTGAAGCTCGTCTCCCGCCGGATCTCGGGTCTGACGGCGTCAAGGATCGGCATCACGCTCTGCGGCACCGGCGCCGTCATCATGGCGCTATCGGTTGCCTTCGTGCCGCCCTTCTTCCTGTCGATCATGGGGCCTGTGGCAATCTGCACCTTCGGCCTCGCCTTTCTCAGCCCCCATGTCGTGACGACGAGCATGGCGCCTTTCCCGCACATTGCGGGTTCGGCGTCTGCCCTAACCGGCTTCCTGCAGATGACCGCGGGTTTTGCCGGCGGCGTTGCGGCAGCCTCGATCGGCGATCCGCTGACCGCCTTCGGCATCATCATCCCCTTCATGGAACTGAGCGCCGTAGCGGGCTTCTTCTGGTTGCGCCACCTCGAACGACGGGCATGAAAAAGCCCGCCTCCCGGAGGGGAGACGGGCGCTCTGTTGTCTGAGCCGAGGAGGGCTTACTTACCGAGATTGCGCTTGGCGAGCGTGCGCAGGCGCAGCGCGTTGAGCTTGATGAAGCCGGCAGCATCCTTCTGGTCATAGGCGCCCTGGTCGTCCTCGAAGGTGACCAGCTGGTCGGAATAGAGCGACTTTGCCGACTCGCGGCCAATGACCATGACATTGCCCTTGTAGAGCTTCAGCGTCACTTCGCCCTCGACATGCTCCTGGCTCTTGTCGATGAGGGCCTGCAGCATTTCGCGTTCCGGCGAGAACCAGAAGCCGTAATAGATGAGTTCCGCATAACGCGGCATAAGCTCATCCTTGAGGTGGGCTGCGCCACGGTCGAGCGTGATGCTCTCGATCGCACGATGGGCAGCGAGCAGGATGGTGCCGCCGGGGGTCTCGTAAACGCCGCGGGACTTCATGCCGACGAAGCGGTTTTCGACGAGATCGAGACGGCCGATGCCATTGTCGCGGCCGTAATTGTTGAGCTCTGCAAGCAGCGTCGCCGGGCTCATGCGAACGCCGTTGATCGAGCAGGCATCGCCCTTCTCGAAACCGACCTTGATGATGGTCGCCTTGTCCGGAGCGGCTTCCGGCGAGATCGTGCGCATATGCACGTATTCCGGTGCTTCCTGGGCGGGATCTTCGAGAACCTTGCCCTCCGACGAGGAGTGCAGAAGGTTGGCGTCGACGGAGAACGGCGCTTCGCCCTTCTTGTCCTTGGCAACCGGGATCTGGTGCTGTTCGGCGAAGTTCAGGAGATCCGTGCGGCTCTTGAACGCCCAGTCACGCCAGGGCGCGATGATCTTGATGTCGGGGTTCAGCGCATAGGCGGAAAGCTCGAAGCGGACCTGGTCATTACCCTTGCCGGTCGCGCCATGGGCAATCGCATCGGCACCGGTCTTGCGGGCGATGTCGATCAGGTGCTTGGAGATCAGCGGACGGGCGATCGAGGTGCCGAGCAGGTAGACGCCTTCATAGACGGCGTTCGCGCGGAACATCGGGAAGACGAAGTCGCGAACGAACTCTTCGCGCACATCCTCGATGAAGATTTCCTTGATGCCGAGCATCTCGGCCTTCTTGCGGGCCGGCTCGAGCTCTTCGCCCTGGCCGAGGTCGGCGGTGAAGGTCACGACTTCAGCACCGAGTTCGGTCTGCAGCCATTTCAGGATGATCGAGGTGTCGAGGCCGCCGGAATAGGCGAGGACGACTTTCTTCACGTCTTTGGGGAGTGCCATATCGATGTTCCGTCTGGAAGGAGCGAGGCTCAAAGCCCGCCTGGATCAAGAATGGCGGCACTTTTAGCGAGATTCCGCTGGTGTGCAAGGGCGGGGAACATGTCTGTGTCAGAGATGGCCGCGGATATTCATGCGCTGGTGGAGGATACGGATCAGCACTATCGAATGCGAGGTCTCGCGATAGATAAGGTAGTGAGATTGATACGCAACGCTGAGATAGGCTTTCCTAAGTCCGGGAATTATCCGGCCGGACCGTTGTCCTTCGCAGATTTCCTGAAGGTAACGCCTGATCCCCCGCGTATACGCCACCGCCTGCTCCAGACCCCAACGATCTTCGGTGTAGTCGAAGAGCGCGTCGAGGTCGTGAGCAGCCCGCGGAGAAACAATAAGCGGCTTCATTCGGCGGCAGAGCGGCGGCGCTTACGATCGATGAACTCGTCAAAGTCAAACGGTTGCGGCTCACCGGAAGCTTCACCTTCCTCGATCGCGGCCTTGATGGCGGCCAGGCCGTCCACCTCATCGCGCAGCAGTGCGAGTGCAGCCTCGATAACCTCTCCTTCAGAAGCATAGTCGCCGGCTGTAATTCTGGCCTCGATGAAATCTGCCAGTTCCTGCGAGACGGTAACGGTCGTCATCTTGTTCATCGGCAGGCAATCCTCCATCACGGGCTGTCACGTTGACGATGTGACGCGAGGGTACCATATCGTCGTCATTCATAACACCACCGGTTTAAGGAGTTCGCCCATGACGCCCCAGCATCCCGCGCTCGTGAAAGGTCATGTTGCTGTCATCACCGGTGCTGCCTCCGGCATCGGCCTTGCGGCAGCAAAAGCCTTCGCCCGGATGGGGCTTTGCGTCGTTCTGGTCGATCTTGACGGGGATCGCCTGGCGAACGCAGCCGCCGAAGTCACCGCGCTCGCGGCCGGCGGTGAAGCTGATGTCGTCGCGATCGGCACGGATGTGTCGAAACTCGATGAACTGGAAGCCCTGGAGCGCGCCGTCATCCAGCGGTTCGGGCGCGTGCATGTGCTGATGAACAATGCCGGGATCCAGCCGGGCAGCGCACTCTTCGGGCCGCAGGCGAACTGGGACAACGTGCTCGGTGTCAACCTCATGGCGGTCATCAACGGCACCCGCACCTTCGGCCCCGGCATGGTCGCCCACAAGGATGCAGCGCTGATCATCAACACCGGCTCCAAGCAGGGCATTACCACCCCGCCGGGCGACCCGGCCTACAATGTTTCAAAAGCGGGCGTGAAGGCCTTCACCGAGGCGCTCCAGCACGAGCTGCGCAACACGCCGGATTGCAACGTCTCTGCACACCTGCTGATCCCCGGCTTCGTCTTCACCGGACTGACCGCAAACGGCCGCACGGAGAAGCCTTCAGGCGCCTGGACACCGGAGGAAACCGTTGACTTCATGCTGGAAAGCCTTGTGAGAGGCGACTTCTACATTCTCTGCCCGGACAACGAGGTGCCCCGCGCTCTGGACGAGAAGCGCATCGCCTGGGCCGCCGGCGACATCATCGAAAACCGCCCACCGCTGTCGCGCTGGCATCCGGACTATGCCGACGCCTTCAAGACCTATCTGTCGATCCCCAAAGGCTGATTGGCAAGGCCATCGATCGCCGCTAAGGATGAAGCCCCCGCAGGTCGCGGGTGCTTCATCATGCGGTGACACCAATGGACTTCATTCCGAGCCTTCCCGTCTTTCTTGCCTTTAGCCTGGCGCTGTTGCTACTGGCGATTACGCCCGGTCCGGACATGACGCTTTGGATCAGTCGCTCGCTGCGCGACGGAAAGGCCATTGGTCTGATGACGCTCGCCGGCACCAGCTTCGGCATCTCGATCCATACCATGCTGGTCGCCTTCGGCATCTCGGCGCTCATCCTCGCCTCGCCGACGGCTTTCCTGCTGTTGAAGACAGGCGGCGCCGCTTATCTCCTGTGGCTTGCGCTTCAGGCGATCCGGCACGGCTCGAACTTCGTGATCAAGGCAGATGGCGATGCCGTGGTGTCGAAAAAGGGCGCCTTCCTGAACGGGCTCTGGGTCAATCTCTTGAACCCCAAGGTCATCATCTTCTTCATGACCTTCCTGCCGCAATTCGTCACCGCCAGCGATCCGAACGTCACCGGCAAGCTGATCTTCCTCGGCCTCTGGTCGATCATCCTGTCACTGCCGATCGGAATCGGCATCGTCTATGGGGCGGATTTCATGTCGAACTGGCTGCAGGCGAACCGCAAGGTCCTGCGCGGCATCGACTACACCTTCGCCGGCGTCTTCTCGATCTTCGCGGTGAAGATCTTCATGACGCAGGCGAGGTAAGAGCTACGGGCGGGCCGAACGTCCCGCCGCAATCTCAATCGTCGTCTTCGCCGTGATTGGCGATCATCATCGCTTCGAACGCCAGACGTTCGGTCTTGCGCATGCGCTCCGATTCCGATTTCAGCTGACCGCAGGCGGCGAGGATGTCGCGACCACGCGGCGTGCGGATCGGCGAGGCATAGCCGGCCTGATTGATGAAGTCGGCGAATTTCTCGATCTGCGCCCAGTCGGAGCACTGGTAGTTGGTGCCGGGCCACGGATTGAACGGGATGAGGTTGATCTTCGCCGGCACGCCCTTGAGCAACTGGATCAGGCCCTTGGCATCCTCCAGGCTGTCGTTGACGTCCTTCAGCATCACATATTCGAAGGTGATGCGACGGGCGTTCGAAAGGCCCGGATAGTTACGACAGGCTTCGATCAGCTCCTTCAACGGATACTTCTTGTTGATCGGAACCAGCATGTCGCGCAATTCGTCGCGCACCGCATGCAGCGAGATGGCCAGCATGACGCCGATCTCCTCGCCTGTCCGGTAGATCTCCGGCACAACGCCCGAGGTCGAGAGCGTGACACGACGCTTCGACAGCGACAGGCCGTCGCCATCGGTCGCGATCAGCAGCGCCTTCTTCACCTCTTCGAAATTGTAGAGCGGCTCACCCATGCCCATCATGACGATGTTGGTGACCTTGCGATCGCTTGACGGCATCATCGTGCCGACGGGCGTTTCGCGATCCGGGAAATCGCCGAGCCGGTCACGCGCCAAAAGCAGCTGGGACAGGATCTCTTCCGCCGTCAGATTGCGCACCAGCTTCTGTGTGCCCGTGTGACAGAAGGAGCAGGTGAGCGTGCAGCCGACCTGGCTGGAGATGCAGAGCGTTCCGCGACCTTCTTCCGGAATATAGACGGCTTCCACCTCGACCGGGCGGCCGGCGCCACGGGGCGGAAAGCGCAGGAGCCATTTGCGGGTGCCGTCATTGGACACCTGTTCCTCGACGATCTCGGGCCGTGCGATGGTGAAATGCGTCTTCAGCATTTCGCGCATATCCTTGGAGACATTGGCCATGTGGTCGAAATCCGAGACGCCGCGCACATAGAGCCAGTTCCAGATCTGCGCGACGCGCATCTTGATCTGCTTTTCCGGCACGCCCTTTTCGCGCAGGGCATTGCCCAACGCTTCGCGGTCGAGGCCGATCAGGCTCGGCTTCTCGATAATGGCAGCAGGGCGAATGGAAGCCGCAGTCTGGCTACGCTCAGGAAGCGTCACAGTGACAGTCATCTCGTTACCTCGGGACCATATGGGAAAGCGGCTCGGATGGAGCGCGTTCCGGCAGGCAGGTATGAATTCAAGGATCATGATGGACAGGCATCAAGCCGATGTCCTTATTTGGCTGCGGCCAATAGCAGCTTTTTTGGCGTCCGTCACCCCGACCCTGCTTTGCGGGTGAAGTGGAAACGGCTCAGGGCCGGCAGTGGTCTGCCGGCCCTGAATTTCATGATCGGCGATTGGCCGTCAGTTGCAGTTCTGGATCTTCTGCAGCGCTGCAGAGATGCCGGAAAGCGAATAGGTATAGCTTGTGGCCGTGCCACGTGCAGACGTCGCCTTGACCGTCATCGTGGCGCCGCCCTTCATGGCAGCAACCAAGGCCGGCTCTTCGGCGGCATTTTCCACCCAGGCCGAGCTGTCTTTGACGAACATGACGAAATTCTTGTTATCGATGGTTACGTTGACCTTCGAGTCGCCCTTCATCGGGTAACCCATCATGGCCTGCGGCTCATACGAGATATTCTGGCCCGGGCGCTGCGAGACGACGAAGAAAATGTCGCCGTGATTGACGCTGCTCGGCTCCTTCGCCGTCGGGACGGACAGCACGTAGCACACGGTGCCGCCGTTCGACTTGTAGGAGTAGGCACCCCAGGCCTTGAACTGCTCGATCCGCGTGGGCGATTGTGCGTTGGCGAGCCCGCTGCTCGCCAGGAGGATTGCCAATGCGGTTACGCTACTTCTTACGAACATGTCTTCCTGCCGGTTGTTTCCATCCATCACCCGACCATGCAGCCGGGCGCTCATCGTCAAAACCTGTGTTCAGTTTGACTTAATTTACCTTACCAAACGATGAACGACACACGCCTTGTTGTCACATTTGACGGCGGTATCTCGTTTGGCGCCCCGAAATCCGGAGAAAACGGCTTCGGACCTCGATCCTGCGGACGATGTAGAAGGAAAGAAAAAGGCAAGAGTGGGGCTGCCTTGAACACAAGGCTGCCTTGCGACCATCAGGTCTGATCGGGACTGTCTGCGAGCGCCCTGTCGGCTTCCTCGTAATGACGATCCTTGATGTGCCGGTTGATCATGGCGATGGCTGTTGTGAGCACGGCAATGTCATCCGTGAAGCCAACGACCGCGAGAATATCCGGCACGACATCGATCGGCAGGACGAAGTAGCCCAGTGCGGCAAGCAGGATGCCGCGAACACGGAAAGGTGTCTCGCGATCCGTTGCGCAGTAATAGGCGGCGACGAGATCCCGCGAGAAAGGGATCTGGCGGGCGGCCTTCTTGAAGGTCGGCCAGAACCGGCTGCGAACCTTCGCTTCCTGTCGCTCCTGCTGCTCCTTGTCTCCGGGAAGCAGGATCTCACCAATCTTCACGTCATCCATAGCCCATCGATCCTTTCGTTCGGACCCGATCAATCATATGTGAATGCTCGAAGCCGAATTCAATCACCACCTGCGATCAACCGCTGCGCGCCGCAGCCAGATCCATGAGAACGGCGAGCTTGAAGTCCAGTTCCGTTATTCCGCCAGCCGAATGCGTGGTGAGCGTCACATCCACCTTCCTGTAGACGTTGAACCACTCCGGATGATGATCGAGCTTTTCGGCCGCCAGAGCGCATTCTGTCATGAAGCCAAAGGCCTGGCGAAAGTCACGGAAGACGAAGTGTTTCTCGATCGCGGCGCCGTCACGCCCGATGCTCCAGCCCTGCAATTCGGCCAGCCGGGCTGCAATGGACGCCGCCGGCAGTTTTTCGTATTTCATTGGAAAACACTCCTCCTGGATCGAGCGATGCCGGCACCTTCAATTCTCTTCGTCTGCCTCGGCAACATCTGCCGATCACCCCTTGCGGAAGGAATCTACCGCCACCTCACGGCAGGAGCCAGACAAACGCCGGTGATCGCTTCGGCGGGGACCGGCGACTGGCATGTCGGCAGCCCGCCGGACCGCCGGTCGATCAAGATTGCGGCAGCAAAAGGCATTGACATCTCGCGGCAACGCGCGCGTCAGGTCAAGCCGCACGACTTCCATGACTTCGAATTGGTCGTGGCGATGGATGGAAGCAATCTTGCCCGGTTGAAGGCGCTGCGACCGGAAAGCGCGACCGCCGAACTGCATCTCTTCGCAGATCTCGCCTTCGGAACCGGTGAAGACGTTCCAGACCCCTATCACGGGGATCTGGCCGATTTCGAAGAGGTCTACAGCATGCTCTTTGCGGGCTGCAGCGCGGTCGTCTCGAAATTCGGATAGACCGGCGCCTCATAAAGAGGAAAGACCTCTTCGGTGAGGTAGGGCCCGCCACCGACGGATTCCTTCGACGACAGAAGGACGAACCGGCCCACCCGGAAGGGCATGGTCTGGAAATCGCCACGACCGCTCAGATAATGAACCACGTCATCGACGCGCGATGACTTCAGTCTGGCAAGGGTCACATGCGGCGTGAACTTGCGCGGATCCGGGGGCAACCCGATGCGCTGGCAGATCCGTTCGATTTCGCCCTGCAATGCGTAGAGTTCTGGCGCGGGAGACACGCCTGCCCAGATCGAATGCGGCTTCTTCGAGCCGAAGGAGCCGATGCCGTTCAAGCTGAGGGAGAATTCGGGACGGTCGATCCGATCGAGCCTGTCGACGACCTCATCGGCCGTTCTACCGTCAACGTCTCCGATGAAGCGCAGAGTGATGTGATAATTCTCGACATCGATCCAGCGCGCTCCGGGGAGCCCACCGCGCAGCAATGAAAGACTCATGGCAGCGTTGCGCGGAATTTCGAGGGCAGTGAACAATCTCGGCATGGAGCGCTCCCCGAATCTTTTGCAGGTGCTCACAGCGAATCACGCAACGACTTCAAGCGCAAGCGTTTAATTCTGCTGTCCCTTGATGTCTGCCACCCAAGTTTCGGCGAGAGGCAGCATGCGCTGGGCCATGGTCTCGAGACCCTTGGTGTTGGGGTGCATGCCATCGTCGAGAAGCAGGCTGCGATCCGTGATCACCCCGTCGAGGACGAAGGGATAAAGCGGCAGGCCATACTTCTCCGCGAGACGCGGATAGATCGCGTTGAACCGCTGACCATAATCGTCACCCATGTTCGGCGGCGCGAGCATGCCGACCAGCAGGATCGGAATGTTGCGCTCCTTCAGCCGGGTGATGATCTGATCGAGGTTCTTTTCGGTCTGCTCCGGAGGGATCCCGCGCAGGGCATCATTGGCGCCGAGTTCGAGAATGACGCCATCGGTCCCCTCCGGCACCGACCAGTCGACGCGTGACAGGCCGCCCGATGTCGTGTCACCGGAGACACCGGCATTCGCGATCACTACGTCATGCCCCTTGGCAACCAGCTGGCGCTGGAGCTGGGCCGGCAGAGCATCCTCCTGCGGCAACTGGTATCCCGCCATCAGACTGTCCCCGAGACCGACAAGCTGCAGGGGCTCGGCGGCGGCAATCCGTGGACCGGCCAGGACCGTCAGCAGGATCACGGCGAAATGAAGGAGCTGAGCTTTAAAAGTCATGGGGCCTTTCCTAGATTGCTGGGAATGCCGCAGTGCGGCGAAGCTTCATCTTTCCAGATATAGGATGGTCGAGTGTGAGAAACAGCATCATCGAATTGAAAAGCGCCGATCTCACGCTTGGCAATGCCGCTGCCTCCGTTCACGTTTTGAAGAGCATCGACCTGTCGATTGCAGAGAGCGAAGCCGTGGGCATTGTCGGGCCATCAGGCTCCGGCAAATCGACGCTTTTGATGGTGCTGGCAGGTCTCGAACGCCTCGACAGCGGCGAAATTCATGTCCGCAACACGCCGCTTCATACGCTGAGCGAAGATCGTCTCGCCGACTTCCGTGGCAAGAACATCGGCATCGTCTTCCAGTCCTTCCATCTCATCGCCAACATGACGGCGCTCGAGAACGTCGCGGTTCCGCTTGAACTCGCCAATGTGAAAGGCGCTTTCGACATTGCGCGCAAGGAACTGGAATCCGTCGGCCTGGGCGAACGCCTCAGCCACTATCCCGGTCAGCTTTCCGGCGGCGAGCAGCAGCGCGTGGCGATCGCCCGGGCGCTGGCACCTTCGCCGGCCGTGCTGATCGCGGACGAGCCGACAGGCAATCTCGACACCGAGACTGGTCGCCAGATCGCCGACCTTCTGTTCACCAAGCAGAAGGAACGCGGCATGACTCTCATCCTCGTCACCCACGATCCGTCGCTCGCCGCCCGCTGCACCAGACAGATCAAGGTGGCCTCCGGCCGGATCGCCGGCGACAGCCGAAACGAGCAGACCCGTCTCGCTTCGGTGTCCGCATGACAAGCTTTGCCTCTCGCCTTTCCATTGCCTTTCGGATCGCCCTGCGTGAATTGCGCGGCGGACTGAAGGGTTTCTACATCTTCCTCGCCTGTATCGCGCTGGGAACCGGCGCCATCGCTGCCGTGAACTCCGTGTCGACCGCCATTACCGATGCGATTTCTTCGGAAGGCCGGACGCTGCTGGCCGGCGACGTGCGGTTCGAACTCGACAACCGCGAGGCCACGTCCGAAGAACGCGCCTTCCTGGAAGGCTTCGGCACGGTTTCCGTCACCACCAACCTGCGCTCCATGGCGCGTCTCGCCGATGGCTCGGATCAGTCGCTGGTCGAGATCAAGGCCGTCGACGAGGCCTATCCGCTTTATGGCAGGCTCGTTGCCGAGCCCGATCGCCCCCTCACGGAACTGCTGGCCCAGCAGGACGGCACCTGGGGCGCAGTCGTTGCCCCTCTTCTGCTTGAACGGATGAACATCCAGGTCGGCGACGAACTGCTGGTCGGCAATGCCCGCTTCCGCATCAATGGCACCATCGTCACCGAGCCGGATTCGATCTCGGATGGTTTCGGCTTCGCGCCTCGCTTCCTGACCAGCCGGGATGGCCTCTTTGCCAGCGGGCTCGTGGCAACCGGCAGCCTTGTCGAACATGCCTACAAGATCCGCTACGACAACCCTGCCCCGACGCCGGAAGCAATCCGCCAGCGCGCCCAGGCTGAACACCCGACAGCCGGCTGGTCAATCCGCAGCAGCGACCGCGCAGCCCCCGCTCTGACCGAGAATGTCGAGCGCTTCTCCCAGTTCCTGACGCTGGTCGGCCTGACGGCGCTCGTGGTCGGCGGGGTCGGCGTGGCCAATGCTGTACGCGCCTTCCTCGATTCCAAGCGGACCGTCATCGCCACGCTGAAATGCGTCGGCGCCCCGGCCTCCGTGGTGGTCATGGTCTATCTCATCCAGATCACGCTGGTCGCATCCGTCGGCATCCTGGCCGGCCTCGTTCTCGGTGCCATCGCCCCGCCGATCGTGGCAAGCTACCTCGCCGGCATCCTGCCGATCTCAGCGGAAGCCACGCTCTACCCGCGTGCGCTCCTCCTTGCGGCGATCTTCGGCATGCTGGTGACCTTCGCCTTCGCCATCCTGCCGCTCGGCCATGCCCGCAAGGTGCCGGCAACGGCCCTCTTCCGCGAGCAGGGTTTCGAAGCCTCCGGTCTTCCGTCCTGGCCCTATCTCCTGGCCATGGCTCTAGCCCTGGGCGCGCTGGCAGCGCTTGCCATCTTCACCTCGGAGCAGCAGCGGATCGCGACGATCTTCCTTGCCGCCATGGCCGCAGGCTTCGTGCTACTGCGCGTGGTCGCCATGGGCATCGCCTGGCTTGCCAAGCGCAGCCCGCGCATTCATTCCGCGGCCCTGAGACTGGCCGTCGGCAACATCCATCGTCCCGGCGCACTGACCCCGGCTGTAACCCTCTCCCTCGGCCTGGGCCTCAGCCTGCTGGTGGCACTGGCGCTGATCGACGGCAATCTGCGGCGCGAGCTGACAGGCAACCTGCCCGAACGTGCGCCGAACTTCTTCTTCGTCGACATTCAAAGCGGCGAAATCGACGGCTTCCGCACCCTGGTCGAAGGCATGGCACCGGACGGCAAGCTGATCGAGGTACCGATGCTGCGCGGCCGCATCGTCGAACTCAACGGCACGGATGTCGCCAAGGTCGAGGTGCCGCCGGAAGGTCGCTGGGTCCTGCGCGGCGATCGCGGCCTGACCTATGCGAAAAACATTCCGGAAAACAGCACCCTGACAGAGGGCGAATGGTGGCCTGACGGTTATACCGGCGAGCCGCTGGTGTCCTTCGCGGAGGAAGAAGGTCGCGAACTCGGCCTCAAGGTCGGCGATACGATCACCATCAACGTGCTCGGCCGCAACATCACGGCGAAGATCGCGAACTTCCGGACAGTGGAATGGGAAAGCCTGTCGATGAACTTCGTCATGGTCTTCTCGCCCAACACCTTCGCCGGCGCCCCGCATGCCTGGCTGGCGACGCTGATCGATCAGGACGCGACGGCGGCTGAGGAAGCCTCGATCCTGCGTTCGGTTACCCAGCAATTCCCGACCATCACCACCGTTCGCGTCAAGGACGCTCTCGATGTGGTCGATCGTCTGGTCGGACAGCTGGCAACCGCAATCCGGGCAGCCGCCGCGATCGCGCTGATTGCATCGGTCCTGGTGCTCTCGGGCGCACTCGCAGCTGGAAACCGGGCCCGCACGCATGATGCGGTCATCCTGAAGACGCTCGGCGCGACACGCGCCATGCTGATCCGCGCCTTCACCTACGAGTATATGCTACTGGGTGCGGCAACGGCGATCTTTGCGCTGATTGCGGGTGGCGGCATCGCCTGGTTCGTGCTGAGCCAGATCATGAACCTGCCGTCGAACTTCCTGCCGGACGTTGCCTTGATGACGCTCGTGATTGCGCTCGTCGTCACGATCGGGATCGGCCTTGCCGGCACCTGGCGCATCCTCGGGCAGAAAGCGGCTCCGGTGCTGCGCGAGCTTTGAACCACGAGGCGACGGGCCGCGTGCCCCGTCGCTTTAACTATTACAGCGATTTAAGATTGTGGCCCTTGTCGCGGACAGGGGAACCTCTCATATTGAAGGCACGCATGCTGGGCTTCGCAGCGGCGCGGGAGCCATCCGGGCTCCGCTGTCCATTATCGAAGCTTTGAGAGAGGAAAACATGTCCGAACTTCGCAACTATCAGAGCCGCCCGGGTCAGACCCAGTCGGCCACGATGATCGACGAAGGTCTGCGCGCCTATATGCTGAAGGTCTACAACCTGATGGCACTGGGCCTCGCCATCACCGGTATCGCAGCCTTCGCCACCTTTCAGATGGCCGTTTCAGGCGGACAGCTCACGGCCTTCGGCCAGGCGATCTTCCTGAGCCCGCTGAAGTGGGTGGTCATCCTGGCGCCGGTCGCCATGGTGTTCTTCCTGAGCTTCCGCATTCATAAGATGAGCGTAACGGCGGCCCAGACGACCTTCTGGGTGTATGCCGCGCTGATGGGCCTGTCGCTGTCGTCGATCTTCCTGATCTACACGGGCGCCAGCATCGTGCAGACCTTCTTCGTGACCGCGGCGTCCTTTGGTGCGTTGTCGCTCTACGGCTACACCACCAAGCGTGACCTGTCGGCCATGGGCTCGTTCCTGATGATGGGTCTCTTCGGCCTGATCATCGCCTCGCTGGTCAATCTGTTCATGGCCTCGTCGGCTCTGGACTTTGCGATCTCCGTCATCGGCGTCCTGATCTTCGCGGGTCTGACGGCCTATGACACGCAGGCGATCAAGGAATCCTACCATGAGAGCCATTCGAGCGAGATGGCCGGCCGCAACGCCATCATGGGCGCACTGCGTCTCTATCTCGACTTCATCAACCTCTTCCTGTTCCTGCTGCGTTTCCTCGGAAATCGCGAGTAACAGTTGAGAGGCAAGTTCTGGAAAACCCCGCTTCGGCGGGGTTTTTCTTTGACCGCGATTTACGCGCGCCAGCACACCGTTTTTCAGGCACAAAAAAACCTCCGATTTGCACCGGAGGTTTTTTCATGACCATGAAACTGAAGCTGCTGTTACGCGGCTTCTTCTTCCTGCGTATCGTCTTCCTCGATCGTCTTGCCGCGCTTGGGACCCTTGGCGAGGTTGACCTCGACAAGGCGAACGGCTTCCGTCTCGGACATCTTGTTCACGGCAGCGATTTCGCGAGCCATTCGGTCGAGCGCTGCTTCGTAGAGCTGACGCTCGGAATAGGACTGCTCGGGCTGGTTCTCGGCACGGTAGAGGTCCCGAACGACTTCTGCGATGGAGATCAGGTCACCGGAATTGATCTTGGCATCATATTCCTGCGCACGACGCGACCACATGGTGCGCTTCACACGGGCCTTGCCCTGAACTACCTTCAGCGCGCGATCGACGAAGTCGGTCTCGGACAGCTTGCGCATCCCGATGCTCACGGCTTTCGCAACCGGAACCTTCAGACGCATCTTGTCCTTTTCGAAGTCGATCACGAAAAGCTCGAGCTTCATGCCTGCGACTTCTTGCTCTTCGATGGCGGTGATGGTACCCACGCCATGGGCCGGGTATACGATCGACTCGCCGGTCTTGAAGCCGTGGCGTGCCGAGGAATTCTTCTTCTGCTGGGTCGTCATTCTATTCAAATACTCCCTGTTTGCTCCCGGCGTGATGCCGGCGCCGGGTCGGTCAGGCCCGGATGAGACGACAAGACTGCGAAACTTGTCATCCTGATCCAGTCCGTCACACAGTCAGACAACACCTCGTCGCGACGGAGACACGACACGAATGGTGTCGCCGATGTCACGGAAATCGCGCGTTGGTGAAGTTGCTTTCGTGATGGTTCAGGGCATAGCTATGCCGCAAAGTGGAACAGTTCCAAGAGGCTATCACAAAAAGACGAGGAAATCAATATTTTAGTGCAGTGCGCCACAATCGTGACGCACAAGGCAGCGAATCCGCCGCCAAGTGATGGATTTTTGGGCAGGATTCCTGTGACCCCGCCCAAGGCCGGAATATCAGTCGCCCGAACCCGGGTTTTCCGAGAAGAACTTTTCGAACTTGCCGTCGACGCCGTCCATCTCCTTGGCCTCCGGCATCGGGTCCTTCTTGACCGTGATGTTCGGCCAGATCTTCGCATAGTCGGCGTTGATCTTCAGCCACTTGTCGAGGCCCGGCTCGGTATCCGGCTTGATCGCTTCCGCAGGACATTCCGGTTCGCACACGCCACAGTCGATGCATTCGTCCGGATGGATGACGAGGAAGTTTTCGCCCTCATAGAAGCAGTCGACAGGGCAGACCTCGACACAATCGGTGTATTTGCAGCGAATGCAGTTATCGGTGACGATATAGGTCATGCGGCACTCCAGGATGACGTTCTCGAACGGCAGGAGAAAGACCGATGCGGGTCTTTCCGCCAGGATGGCCCTGGACGGAAGGCTCGCGCCCCGCCGGATGTTTCTGTCGGACGGGAAGTGAGCTAATGCGGAATCCCGGCCAAGGCAAGAATAAACGCCCTGAAATCAGGCCGCTTTGTAGAAATTTTCTAATCGGCAGACCAATCCGGCTCCCCGCGCAGATCGTCGAGCGCGCGGCGCTCCTTCTTCGTCGGCCGCCCCGCTCCCGGCGCCCGCACCGCCTGCTCCAATGCGGTGAACGGCTTCTTCTCGCGCGGCGGCGTCAAGTCCTCGTAAAGCAGCCGCGCCTCCTCGTAAGGCCCGCGACGCTCACCCGGGAGCTGGACGATGAGAACCAGATCGCGCTCCGGCATGGCAATGTCGAGCCGGTCTCCGGCTTTGACCTGATGGCTTGGCTGGCGGATCTTCTGGCCATTGACGCTGACATGGCCGGCAACCACCCGCTCCTGCGCGAGGCTGCGTGATTTTGCCACACGGGCGAAGAACAGCCACTTGTCGATGCGCTGGCGCGAACCGCTTTGTGGCTGTTGTTCGGTCATTACTTCTTCAGCTGCTCCTTGAGCGCGGCGAGCTTGGCGAAGGGCGAATCCGGATCGACAGGCTTTTCCTTGCGCGGAGGCTTGGCTTCGAAGCGCGCCGGCTGCAACTTGTTGTTGTCGCGCTCGGGACGCGGGCCGCGATCCTTGCGGTCACCACGGTCCTGACGATCACCCTTGCCGCCGAACTTGCCGCGGTTGTCGTCACGACGGTCGCCACGGTTGTCGGAGCGTCGATCGTCGCGACGGCCTTCACCGCGACCCTCGGCACGGCCTTCGCCACCCTCACGCGGCGCCTGATTGCGCTGACCCTGCGGACGGCGATCGCCACCGGGACGACCGGTGCCACGCTGATTGTCGCTACGGCCACCCGGACGCCAGAGCAGAACGGGCTTCGGCTCGGCCGCTTCGGCAGCCTCTGCCGGCTGCTCGGAAGCAGTTGCCTCGGCAGGTGCAGCGTCGGAGGCGGGCGCCTCTTTGGCAGATACAGGCGCGGCCTCAGCCTCACCCGTCGCCTCGGACGCCTGGTCGGCCTCTTCAACGCCATCCTCGTCGCTCTTTTCAGCGCCGGCAGTGGCGTCCGTGGCGGTCGAACCGGTCTGCGCGGCGAGGAAGGCTGCAGCTTCTTCTGCCGAAACGCTGTCGGCACGGTAGCCGAGGCCCTTCAGGATCTCTTCCATATCGTCGGGCGTTGCACCCAGGATCGACAGCATAGCCGTCGTCGTGGTGAAGCGGCGACCGTCATAAGCGCCGTCAGGACGAGCCGGCGTGCCGGGCTTCCACTGCAGAAGCGGACGAATGAGGTCTGCGAGACGCTCGAGAATGTCGATGCGCACCGCGCGCTTGCCGAGGAAACGGAAGCCGGCGAGCTTGTAGAACATGCGCTCGAAGCTCGGTTCGGTCACGACGGATGTGCGGCCGGCAGCCAGCACCGGGATCAGATCGCCATAGCCCGGCTTGTCCAGGCCGTCATGCTTCAGCGCCCAGAGCAGCGTGATGAGTTCGGCCGGTGCAGGCTTCAGCAGCGCCGGCATGAAGATGTGATAGGCCCCGAAGCGCACGCCGTAACGGCGCATGGAGGCGCGGCCATCCTGATCCAGCGACTTGACGTCGTCGGCCACGTCGCGACGGAAGAGAACGCCGAGGTTCTCGACGAGCTGGAAGGCGAGGCCCTTTGCAAGGCCCTGCAGGTCCTCGGCACGCGACAGATCGTCGAGCGGCTTCAGCACCGTCGAGATATGATGATTGACGAAGCGCTCGACGCGGGCAGCGACGTGATCGCGTGCGATGCCGGTCAGCTGCTCGTCGGCAAGCAGGATGACGCGCGGATGCAGTATATGGTCGGTGCCAACGAGGCGGGCGACGGGATCGCCGAGCCAGCGGACAAGTCCATCCGAGCCGATTGCGAGATCATTGTTGCCGGAGGCATGCAGGCGCGCGGCCCGCGCTTCGAATTCCAGCGCCAGAGCCTTGTATGCAGCGGCCTGAACAGCCTTCGCATCCGGGCCTTCCATGCCGGAAATCGGCGTGAACCGGAAACCGGAGAGTTGCCCCATGGCATGGCCTTCCACGAAGACATCGCCGTTCACACTGATTTCAGCTTCCAACATTGCATTCTCTCTTAAGCGCTTCATGAGCACAGATGTCCTGCGATCAACAAAGCGTTTCGTCAACCGTTCATGTAACGCATCGGACAATCGGTCTTCGATTTCCCGCGTCTTTTCTTGCCAGTGTGTCGGATCGGCAAGCCAGCCGGGCCGGTTCGACACGTAAGTCCATGTTCTGATCTGGGCAATCCGCGCCGAAAGCGTATCGATCTCGCCATCGGTCCGGTCTGCCCGGCGCACCTGCTCGGCGAGGAAATCCTCGTTCACGGTGCCCCGCCTGACCAGATCGAAATAGAGGCTCTGAATCAGATCAGCATGCTGTGCCGGCGTAATGCGCCGATAGTCGGGCAAAGCGCAGGCTTCCCAGAGTTTTTCCACCCGCTCGGGCCGATCGGTGATGTCGGAAATCTCCGGGTAGCGCGAGAGATACTCCAGCGCCTGCTGGTCAGTCGCCGGCAGAGCCCGCGTCAGTCCTTCGACCCGAGGCGCCGCATCCAGGCTGCGCTGCAGTCCGGCGATCGAGGAAAAGTCGAACTTTTCCGTCCGCCACTGCAGAACTTTTACCGGGTCGAACTGGTGCGTTTCCAGCCGCTCGACGAGTTCGTCATCGAACGGATCGACACGGCCCGTCACGCCGAAGGTGCCATCCTTGACATGACGACCCGCACGACCGGCGATCTGCCCGAGTTCCCCGGGATTGAGGTTTCGGAACTGGTATCCGTCGAATTTGCGATCCTGCGCGAAAGCGACATGGTCCACGTCGAGATTAAGGCCCATGCCGATCGCATCGGTCGCAACAAGATATTCGACGTCACCTTCCTGGTAGAGACCGACCTGCGCATTGCGCGTCCGCGGGCTCAAGGCGCCGAGGACAACGGCCGCCCCGCCCCTCTGGCGGCGGATGAGCTCGGCGATCGCATAGACCTCGTCGGCAGAGAAGGCGACGATCGCGGTTCGCTGCGGCAGGCGCGTGATCTTCTTCTGGCCAGCATAAAAGAGCTGCGAAAGCCTGGGCCGCTCGACGATCGTGATCCCGGGCAAGAGCTGGATCAGGATGGACTTCATGGTGGCAGAGCCGAGAAGAAGCGTTTCCTCGCGCCCTCTCAGATGCAGCAGACGATCGGTAAAGATGTGGCCACGTTCAAGGTCGCCGGCAAGCTGGATCTCGTCGATGGCGACGAAGGCGACCTTCGTTTCCCGCGGCATGGCCTCGACCGTGCAGACGGAGAAGCGGGCATTCGGGGGGCTGATCTTTTCTTCGCCCGTCACCAGCGCGACGTTCTGAACGCCGACGCGTTCGACGACACGCGTGTAGACCTCGCGGGCCAGCAATCTGAGCGGCAAACCGATGATGCCGGACCCGTGCGCGACCATACGCTCGATGGCGAAATGGGTTTTGCCGGTATTCGTTGGCCCCAGCACAGCACTCACGCCGCGGCCACTCAGGATCATGGGTTGGGTATTCAAGGACCGCTCCGCTTGTCGGGACCGCGCCTCTTCCGCATACCGGCACCCTTGGCCCACACATGGCGACGAACAAGGGCAAAGGCAAGGCGCTTGTCGCAATCACCCCAGAATTCCTCGCAAACCCTTGAACGGAATCATCTTTCCGACTCCGGAACACTCTGCGAACGAATCAGCGACGAATCGACGACTCCGGAAGTTTCAGGGTTTGTTCACGGCTAGATCTGGAAGCATCGCTGCGTTGCACCACCAGATGCTGAATCGATTTCCAGCGCACAGAACCTCCGTCTTATGGCGATGGAACAATCGGGAATGGCTTCACGTTCCGCCGGTGAGGTGAAACTGATGACTTTGTCCCCGCCGCCCGCAGAATGGATTGGAACCAGCGACCTGGCCCAGGATTACGTCCTGATCCATGGGATGGTCATGGCACCTTCCTTTTGGCGCACCTATGCGCCCGATGCTGTCCGCAAGGCTCGGAGCGCGGCTTATGCCTTGCCGGGACACCACCCTTGGAAGCTTGTCGAGCCAGGACAACTGATCACGCCGGAAGCTGTAGCCGCTGCATACGCTGAGGCGATCAGGCGCGATTTCGGCGGCAGGCCTGTAACGCTGATCGGCCATTCGACCGGCGGCTTCGTTTCCTTGCTGCTCGCCAGCCGTTACCCTGAACTGGTGAAATCGATCGTGCTGATCGGCGCTTTCGCCTGTGGTCGGTTCGAGGGGCAGGAGCGGCTGCCGGCCAAGCTGCTGCGCATTCCGCGCGCCGGCCCTTTCCTCTTCCGGCAGTTCTTCAAACGGTGGATCTCGACCAGCGAGCAGTTCCGCTGGGGTTCGGTCGAATGCGTCTTCGACAAGGGATGCCCCTGGCAGAACGATCGGGCGGTGGCAGCCATGGAAGATGTCCGGCTGCAGCTACTACAGGCCCGCCCCGAAGATATCGCCGCCTGCATCCGGTTCATGTCGGCAACGACAATTCTGGCAGAGCTTTCCGAGATCAGGGTGCCCGTCCTGAATATTGTCGGGGCGGAAGACGCGATCGTTCCCCCCGCTCATCAGTTGCGCGTATCGAAACTGCTTCCGCAGGTTCAGACGGTGCTGCTGCGGAATTGCGGCCACCTGCCCATGGTCGAGCACCAGACGATGACGGCCGGCATCATCAGCGCCTTCGTCGACGGCATGTCCGCACTGCAGTCAAAGACCCGCCGCCCGGCGCTGTCACCATCTGGCAAGGCAGCATCGCAGCTGTTCCGTCTGATGGCTCAGACCCTGTACCGGACGGAACAAACTCCCGCCGGTCGCGTTCAAACGGCACAAGACAGCATTTCTACCAAGGCTTAGGAGAGGGCCCCCAATGAGTACCATTCTCATCGTCATTTTGATTCTGCTGCTGATCGGCGCCCTGCCGAGCTGGGGCTACAGCCGTGGCTGGGGCTATGGCCCGTCGGGCGGCCTTGGCCTCGTACTCCTCATTCTCATCATCCTGATGTTGATGGGCCGCATCTGACCTGAAGTGAACATCTAACTCGACGTGAAAAGGAATAGGACGATGAAAAAAACCCTTCTGGCACTCGCATTGATCGCCCCGCTCGCATCCTGCACTGCAACCGAACGCGGCGCTGGCATCGGCGCAGCATCCGGCGCCGTCATCGGCGGTGTCGCCACCGGCAACGTTCGCGGTGCAGCCGTTGGTGCCGCAGTTGGCGGCGTAGCAGGCGCCCTGATCGGCAACTCGCAGGAACGCGCTGGCTACTGCGTGTACCGCGACCGTTATGGCCGCACCTACGAAGCGCGCTGCCGCTAATCGGCACTCCCTCCAAAAAAGCCGCCGCACTCTTGGAGTTCGGCGGCTTTTTCGTGCTCAGCATTAACGTCTCGACCAAAGCCAGAACGAATCGACGACGAATCGGGGACTGAGCAAATTTCCCGGTTTGTTCACCGCTAGATATTGTTGAAGAACAATCGGTTAACCATAGGATGCGGTGGATATTAAGAATTTTGCATCGCGATCGCGCCTGTATTTCTTAACGACGCTCTCGAGGCGAAGCCGCATCTGAATTGACGAATTCAATCCTCATCAAAAGCAAAAGGCCGGCACCAGGCCGGCCCTGTAACTCACGCGCCTCAACTGTTCAAACGAAGAACTGTCCGCCATTGGCCGAGATGGTTGACCCCGTGATGAAGCCGGCATCGTCGGAAGCGAGGAAGACGACGCAGCGCGCAATCTCGTCGGGCTCGCCGAGGCGGCCCACCGGGATCTGCGGGATGATGCGCTCGTTCAGCACCTTCTCCGGAATGGCGCGAACCATCTCCGTCCCGATGTAACCGGGGCAGATGGCGTTCACAGTGATTCCCTTGGCAGCGCCTTCCTGGGCCAGCGCCTTGGTGAAGCCGAGATCGCCGGCCTTGGCTGCGGAATAGTTCGCCTGACCCATCTGGCCCTTCTGGCCATTGATCGAGGAGATGTTGATGACGCGGCCGAAGCTGCGGTCGCGCATGCCGGTCCAGACCGGATGCGTCATGTTGAAGAGGCCGGTGAGGTTGGTGCTGATCACTTCGCCCCACTGCTCCGGCGTCATCTTGTGGAACATGGCGTCGCGCGTAATGCCCGCATTGTTGACCAGCACTTCGACCGGACCAAGAGCCGCCTCGACGGCGGCGATCCCATCGACGCAGGCCTGATAATTCGACACATCCCACTTGAAGACCGGAATACCGGTTTCCGCTTCGAAGGCCTTCGCCTTTTCCTCGTTGCCGGCGAAGTTTGCCGCCACCTTGTAGCCGGCATTTTTCAGCGCGACGGAAATCGCCGCACCGATGCCGCGTGTGCCGCCAGTCACCAAAGCCACTCTGCTCATGCTGTCCTCCCCGTTTTTTCTATCTGGGTTTCCCGTCTGGATCGACCGCTGCTGTTCCCGTCGCAACGGCATGACTTCACCATCCCGGCCTGAGGCCGGGACAGAGCTTCATGATGTCAGTGATGAGCCGGCGCCATTTTTGGCTTTCCGGATCAGAAAGCCTCGAGGCACATGGCAACGCCCATGCCGCCGCCGATGCAGAGGGTGGCAAGACCCTTCTTCGCGCCGCGACGCTTCATCTCGAACAGCAGCGTGTTGAGAATGCGCGCACCGGATGCACCGACCGGGTGGCCGATGGCGATCGCACCGCCGTTGACGTTGACGATCGAGGTATCCCAGCCGAGGTCCTTGTTGACCGCGCAGGCCTGCGCCGCGAAGGCTTCATTGGCCTCCACGAGATCGAGATCGGTGATCTTCCAGCCGGCCTTTTCGAGCGCCTTGCGCGATGCCGGGATCGGGCCGGTGCCCATGATCTTCGGATCGACGCCGGCCGTTGCCCAGGACACGATACGGGCGAGCGGGGCAATGCCGCGACGCGAAGCCTCGGCCTCGGTCATCAGCAGGGCCGCAGCGGCACCGTCATTGATGCCGGAGGCATTGCCGGCAGTCACAGTGCCTTCCTTGTCGAAGGCGGGCTTCAACTTCTGCATGCTGTCCAGCGTTGCGCCGTGGCGAATATATTCGTCCTGGTCGACGGTCACATCGCCCTTGCGACCCGGCACGACGACCGGAACGATTTCATCCTTGAAGCGGCCGGCAAGCTGCGCGGCTTCCGCCTTGTTCTGCGAGGACACCGCAAAGGCATCCTGTTCGTCGCGGGTCAGCTGCCACTGGCGGGCGACATTCTCCGCGGTAGTGCCCATGTGATAGCCGTAGAAGGCGTCGGTGAGGCCGTCCTTGATCATGGTGTCGACCATCTTCAGGTCGCCCATCTTGGTGCCGTTGCGCAGATGGGCGCAATGCGGCGCCATGGACATGGATTCCTGCCCGCCGGCAACGATGATCTTGGCGTCACCCGTTGCGATCTGCTGCATGCCGATGGCAACCGCACGCAGGCCCGAGCCGCACAGCTGGTTGAGGCCCCATGCCGTCGCCTCCTGCGGGATGCCGGCTTTCATGGCAGCCTGACGCGCCGGGTTCTGACCCTGGCCGGCGGTGAGGATCTGGCCGAGAATGACCTCGTCGACTTCGCTGGCGTCTACGCCGGCGCGCTCCAGCACACCCTTGATGGCAATGGCACCCAGATCATGGGCTGCGACGGAGGACAGCGCCCCGTTGAAAGATCCGACCGGGGTTCTGGCAGCGCTCGCGATAACGATGGACGGGGTGCTCATGGGCGTCTCCTCGGGTTTTGTGATTGAGAAGAAACTGACAAAGACTGCCGCCGGTGTCAAACAAGATAAGCCCTCACTTCTCGTTCTTTGGTTGCGCTTTCCTGTCTTTCGTCAAATGCCGATCATGCAACGCACAAAGAGATTGTCACCGGGTGGAATTTGCGCTTACACTCGACCCCGGGAAGAGCAAAAACAATCGAAAAACGACGGGTTAGGAGACAGAAATGGCCAAAGCCGATGGCGAAATCGTTATCAAGAAATACGCCAATCGACGCCTCTACAACACCGGCACCAGCACTTATGTCACGCTCGAAGACCTCGCCAAGATGGTCAAGAAGGGCGAGGATTTCGTGGTGCAGGACGCCAAGTCCGGTGAAGACATCACGCATTCCGTCCTGACCCAGATCATCTTCGAACAGGAGTCCAAGACCGGCAATACGTTGCTGCCGATCTCCTTCCTCCGCCAGCTGATCAGCTATTACGGCGACCAGATGCAGATGGTCGTTCCGAGCTTCCTCGAACACTCGATGAAGGCTTTCACCGAACAGCAGACCCAGATGCGCGAGCAGATGACAAAGGCCTTCGGCGATCATCCGCTGTCGAAGAACCTGCAGATGCCGATGCAACTGATGGAAGAGCAGGTGAAGCGCAACACCGAGATGTTCCAGCAGGCGATGCAGATGTTCTCGCCCTTCCTCGGTGGCCAGCAGCCGCCGGCCAAGGAAAGCAAGAAGGCCGAAGCCAAGGATATCGATGAGTTGAAGGAGCAGTTACGCTCCCTGCAGAACAAGCTCGACAACCTCTGACCTGACACAAGGCCCCGGAAGGGGCCTTTTTCATGCGGGGTGTCAGAGCCCGATCGAGACGTCCCGACCGGCAGCCCGGTTGGATATCGTGAAGCCCGCGACGACGTCGATGAAGGCAATCACCATCAGGCTGAAAAAGAGCTGCGTCGCCGCCTCGCGGACAAGCAGGAATTCCACCAGGAAGGCGATGAAGACAAGCATCGACAGCATATGGTTCATCAGCGAACTGCGGGTGCTGAGTGTTGCCTTCAAGACCTCGAAGAACAGCGCGATCAAGGCCGAGAGAATGACGAGGTCGCCGAGCGTCATGGTCCAGACGGCGCCGGAAAGCATCGGTACCGTCATGATCACGCCCGAGAAGGCCGAAACGCCGCTTCCCAACATGATGGCATTGTAGAAGACGAACGGCACGATCATCAGCGGCACGGCAATCAGCATGCGGGATCCTTCCTGGCATTGCGATCCCGCCTGATGCAGCGGCGATCAGCCGCGCGATTTAACTATGCCTAATCAAAAATGAAAAGGCCGGCGCAAGCGCCGGCCCTTCGAAACTTCGAGTCAAAGCGCAGAAAATTATGCGCTTTCCTTCGGCGTCAGAACCTGACGGCCGCGATACATACCGGTCTTCAGATCGATATGGTGCGGGCGGCGCAGTTCGCCGGAGTTCTTGTCTTCGACATAGGTCGATGCCTTGAGCGCGTCAGCAGAGCGGCGCATACCGCGCTTGGACGGGCTTGTTTTTCTTTTCGGTACAGCCATTTTCGTTACTCCACGTGACGGACAAAACAGATTGATCGGCCTCGATGAGGCCGGACAGAACCTGTCTCGATCTCGGAATTTGGCGGGCTTATACATGCCTGAAGTGGGTTTGACCAGTCCCCAGGTCACTTTTTTCGACAAGCACCCGGCCGGGCCTATGCCTCATCTTCAGGCACGATCCAGGGCTCGGCCAGCACCGCCTCTTCCCAGGCTCGCCAGGCCGGATGTGCGCGCATTGCATCCATATAGGAGACCGTCTCGGGATCACGCGTCAGATCGTAGGTGCTGAAGCGATTGACCACGGGCGCGAACATGGCATCGGCCGCGCTGAAGTCCCCGAACAGGAAGGGACCACCGGAACGCTGCCGCATCTCGCGCCAGATCGCTTCGATCCGTGCGACATCGGCCATGACACCATCAGGGAGTTCGATCGCCTTCACCGGCCGCCGCATGTTCATCGGGCAGGCGCCGCGAAGCGCCCGGAAGCCGGAGAGCATTTCCATAGAAATCGAGCGCGCCAGCGACCGGCTCTCTCGCTCGGAGGGCCAGAGCCCCGCATCGGGATAAAGCTCGGCGACATATTCGATGATCGCAAGCGATTCCCAGACACGCAGCGTGCCGTGATGCAGGACCGGCACCTTGCCCGTCGGCGAGAGCTCGCGGAATTTCGGATGTGTGGCACCCGGCCCGAAGGGGATCAGTTCCTCGCGAAACGGGATCCCCTTCGCGGTCAGGGCTATCCAGGGCCGAACCGACCAGGACGAATAGTTCTTGTTGGCGATGATGAGGATCAAGTCTTCCATGGGGCGCTCCACTGCTGGCTCGGCCGATCCTAGGCCATCGAAGACCGCTGCGACCAACGAAAGCTTCTGATCTCAATCATAAAGGCAGGTGATGTAATCTCCGGACGCCCGCGCCCGCCGATCGACGACATTTGCCAGGCGCTTGAGCCCGGGTCCAGGCTTGCTGGCCACACGATCGATCGGATTGGGCAGGGACACGGCAAGCAGCGCCGACTGCTGGCGGCTGAGTTTCGCAGCCGAGGTCTTGAAATGATGACGAGCTGCGGCTTCGATGCCGTAGATGCCGGGACCCCATTCGGCGACGTTGAGATAGATCTCCATCATCCGCTGCTTCGGCCAGACCGCGTCGGCCGCTATGGCAAGCGGAAGCTCGAGACCCTTGCGGATGAAGGATCGGCCGTTCCACAGAAAGAGGTTCTTCGCCGTCTGCATCGGGATCGTGCTGGCGCCGCGCGTCGCCTCGCCGGCCATGGCGTCGTCGATGACCGACTGCAACTGCCCCCAGTCGACGCCGTCATGGCTGCAGAACTGGCCATCTTCGGACATCATCACGGCGCGCACGAGATTGGGCGAGATATCCTCGAACTCCACCCACTGACGATCATAGCCCTGAAGCGTCGCGAGATCGCCAAGCATCAGGGTCGACATCGGACGGATGAAGTCGAGCCTGTAGACCAGGATCAGCAGATAGGGCGCGATGAGAAAGATCAGCAAGGCAATCAGCACGGCCCGGATGATCCGGGGCCGGCGCCGCCGCTCATGCGCCGGTACAACCTGCTCGTCTTGCTCCAATGCCTCGACTTCCAATACCAGCGATGGGGGGACCTTGATCGGTGATGAACCCTCTTAACCGTCCTCTTGGCAAATGACCAGTCTGGCTGCGCGCTTCTGCCCCTGTCATCAAATGAAATTCCCGTTGCCTGACAGGGGGCAGCGTGCCAAATAGCCCGCATGACCAAGAGCGCCGATGCCTTCGAAAAAAGCCTGTCTGCCCATGCCGCGATCGTCGAGGCAAGGCTTGCCACCCTGCTCGACGCATCCATTCGTCCGGCCGAACTCGCGCGCCCGGCACAACTGATCGAAGCCATGCATTATGGCGCGCTGAACGGCGGCAAGCGACTGCGCCCCTATCTCGTGATGCAGGCAACGCAACTGTTTGCCGGAAACGAAGAGGCCGCCCTCCAGGTCGGCTGTGCGCTCGAATGCCTGCACAGCTATTCGCTCGTGCATGACGACCTGCCGGCCATGGACGACGACGACCTGCGCCGCGGACAGCCGACGGTGCACAAGAAGTACGATGACGCGACGGCAATCCTCGCCGGTGACGGCCTCTTGACCTACGCCTTCGACATCATTGCCTCGCCCGAGACACCCCTGCCGGACGCTGCCAAGGTGGCCCTCGTGCTGGAACTGTCACGCGCGGCCGGCATTGGCGGCATGGCGGGCGGACAGATGCTCGATCTCGCGGCTGAAAAGCAGCAGCCCGATGAGAGAGGCATCGTCCTGCTGCAGGCGATGAAAACCGGCGCGCTTCTGCGCTTTGCCTGCGAGGCCGGTGCCATCATCGCCGGCCGCCCGGCAGAGGACCGCGATCGCCTGCGCCGCTTCGGCGAAATCATCGGTCGCGCTTTCCAGGTTGCCGACGATCTCCTGGACATCACCTCCGACGCCGCCACGCTCGGCAAGGCCACCGGCAAGGATGCCGCTAAGGGCAAGGCGACACTTGTCGGCCTCAAGGGCACCGATTGGGCCCGAAGCGAACTCGACCGACTGGTCTCGGAAGCCAATGCCCTGCTCGCACCCTATGGCGCCGAGGCCGAACCGCTGAAGGAAGCCGCCCACTTCATCGCCTACAGGAAGAAATAGTATGAGCCGTTTCTGGTCGTCCGCCGTCCACGCGCTGGAGCCCTATGTCGCCGGCGAACAGCCGAAGATCCCGGGCCTCGTCAAGCTCAACACCAATGAGAGCCCCTACGGCCCCTCGCAGAAGGTGCTGGACGCGATCGCCGCGGCCTCCGGGGAACGCCTGCGCCTCTACCCCGATCCGGCCTCCACTGCCCTGCGCGATGCGATTGCCCGGCGTTTCGGCCTTTCGATGGAAGAGGTCTTCGTCGGCAACGGCTCCGACGAGGTGCTGGCCTTCACCTTTGCAGGCCTCCTCAAGCACGACAAACCACTTCTCTACCCGGATATCACCTACAGCTTCTACAAGACCTACGCCCGGCTCTTCGAGGTGAAGGTCGAGGAGATCCCGCTGGATGATGGCTTGCGCGTGCGCATTGGCGATTACGACCGCCCCTGCGGTGCGATCATCCTTGCCAATCCGAATGCCCCGACCGGCATCGCCCTGCCGCTCTCCGAGATCGAAAAGCTGGTCGCCGCCCATCCGGATCAGGTCGTGGTGATCGACGAGGCCTATGTCGATTTCGGCGCCGAGAGCGCAGCCTCGCTGATCCCCCGCTACGAGAACCTGCTCGTCGTACAGACCTTCTCGAAGTCCCGCTCGCTTGCCGGCCTGCGCGTCGGCTTCGCACTCGGCCAGCGACCGCTGATCGAGGCGCTGGAGCGGATGAAGGACAGCTTCAATTCCTATCCGGTCGACATGCTCGCCCAGGCCGCCGCCAAGGCTGCCATCGAGGACGAAGCCTGGTTCGACGAGGCCTGCGGCAAGATCATCGCCAACCGCGAGATGGTGACGAAGGCGCTTGAGACCCGCGGCTTTGAGGTCCTGCCGTCCTCGACCAACTTCGTCTTCGCGCGCCATCCGGCACACCAGGGCGCGGATCTGCAGAAGGGCCTGCGCGAGCGTGCCGTCCTCGTCCGGCACTTCAACAAGCCCCGGATCTCCGATTTCCTCCGCGTGACCATCGGCACGACGGAGGAATGCAATCATTTTCTGAGCGCGATCGATCAAATCATCTGACGTGTGGAGCGGCTCAAGAACGGCTACGCTCCGGCCCTTGTCGCAACCGCCGGAGCATGTCCGTGACTGAGATCCTTCAACACTGGCCGCAGGTTGCGGCCGCCTATCTCGTCTATCTCGTGGCAGTCTTGAGCCCCGGCCCTGCCACCATGGCGATCGCCTCGGCCTCGCTCGGTCAGGGTCGCCGGCACGGACTGACGATCGCAGCGGGCATTTTCTGCGGATCCATGACCTGGGCCGTGGCAGCCTCCCTCGGCCTTGCTGCCATCCTCTCGCAATATGCTGAGGCACTGGTGCTGATGCGCATCCTCGGCGGGCTCTATCTGCTCTATCTCGCCTGGCGGGCCTTCCGCTCGGCCGCAAGCAGGATCGATCCGCTGAGCGTCAGCAAGGCCACACTGAGCCTTAAGCGCACCTTTCTGATGGGTTATGCGATCCACCTGACGAACCCGAAGGCGATCTTCGCCTGGCTCGCCATCATCTCGCTGGGTCTGCCGGCGGATGCCACGCCGCTGGCTGTCGCCATCGTCGTCTGCGGATGCCTGACGACAGGCTTTACCGTCTTCATGGGTTATGCGCTGCTGTTCTCCACCCCCGGCGCCCTGCGGATCTATCGCGCCGCGCGTCGCTATATCGACGGGACACTCGCGGTCCTCTTTGCCGCCGCAGGCGTCAGGATGCTGACCTTCCGCTGAAACGAAAAAGGCGCCGCACGGATGCGGCGCCTCTGATCCTTCGGGTCGTAAACCTCAGCCCTGTGTGAGCGGCGAGATCTGGATCTCCACGCGACGGTTCTGCGCGCGGCCATCCGGGGTCGCGTTCGACGCGATCGGCTGGTTCGGGCCAAAACCAACGGCGGAGACGCGACGCGGATCGATGCCCTGGCTGTTGAGATAGCCGGCAACAGACATCGCGCGACGTTCGGACAGGCCCTGGTTATAAGCCTGGCTACCGGTCGAATCGGTATGACCGTTGATGTCGATCAGCGTACGGTCGAACTTGCGCAGCACGATCGCAACCGAGTTCAGCGTCGGATAGAACTGCGGCATGACCGCGTCCTGATCGGTGTTAAAGGTGATGTTGGACGGCATGTTCAGGATGATGCGATCGCCGACGCGAGTGACCGAGATGCCGGTGCCCTGCAGCTGGGCGCGAAGCTCGGCTTCCTGCTGGTCCATATAGTTGCCGATCGCGCCACCGGCGAGCGCGCCGATACCCGCGCCGATCAGCGCCGCATTGCGGCGTCCGACCGGAGAACCGCCGACGGCCAGACCGCCGAGCGCACCGACAGCCGCACCGATGGCCGCGCCACCGGCCGTGTTGGACACCTTCTGCTGGCCCGTATAGGGGTCGGTCGTGGTGCAGGCGCTGAGATAGGTCGCGCACAGCGCGAGGATGGCGATCTTCTTGATCATGCTCGGTGTCCCTCCAGGATTCGGCTGATAATCCGTCAACCGTGAAATTGCGGCAACAAAAAGTTAACCCGCAGGCTCACTCCGCCGCCGATTTCCGACCGTAGCGCTTCTCGATATAGTCCGCCACCAGCGCCTCGAAGTCGGCAGCGATGTTGGGACCGCGCAGCGTCATCGCCTTCTGGCCATCGATGAAGACAGGCGCTGCCGGGTTCTCACCCGTGCCGGGAAGCGAGATGCCGATATCGGCATGCTTGCTCTCGCCGGGGCCGTTGACGATGCAGCCCATGACCGCAACGTTCAGCCCCTCGACGCCTGGATACTTGTCGCGCCAGACCGGCATGTTCTTGCGCAAATCGTCCTGGATCTTCTGGGCGAGCTCCTGGAACACGGTCGAGGTCGTGCGGCCGCAGCCAGGACATGCGGCAACGACCGGCACGAACTGGCGGAAGCCCATGACCTGCAGCAGTTCCTGCGCCACTTGCACTTCCCGGGTGCGGTCGCCGTTCGGCTCCGGGGTGAGCGAAACGCGGATCGTGTCGCCTATGCCATGTTGCAGCACGTAGCCCATGGCGGCCGAGGAAGCGACGATGCCCTTCGAGCCCATACCGGCTTCGGTCAATCCGAGATGCAGCGCATGGTTCGAACGCTCGGCCAGCATCGAATAGACGGCGATCAGGTCCTGTACCTGACTGACCTTGGCGGAGAGAATGATGCGGTTGCGCGGCAGGCCGATCTCTTCGGCCAGTTCTGCCGACAGAAGTGCCGACTGCACGATCGCCTCACGCGTCACCTGGCGAGCCGACAGCGGCGAGCCCTGGGCAGCATTCTCGTCCATCAGCCGGGTCAGCAATTCCTGGTCCAGCGAACCCCAGTTGACCCCGATGCGAACAGGCTTGTCGTAACGGATCGCCATCTCGACGATCTCGGCGAACTGCTTGTCCTTCTTGTCCTTGAAGCCGACATTGCCGGGATTGATGCGGTATTTCGCCAAGGCCTCGGCACAGGCCGGATGATCAGCCAGCAGCTTGTGACCGATGTAGTGGAAGTCGCCGATCAGCGGCACGTCCATGCCGAGCCTGAGAAGGCGCTCGCGGATCTTCGGAACTGCAGCGGCGCTCTCGTCGCGGTCGACGGTGATGCGCACGACCTCGGAGCCCGCCTTGTAGAGGGCGGCAACCTGGGCAACGGTCGCATCGACGTCGGCCGTATCGGTATTGGTCATCGACTGGACGACGACAGGGGCGCCGCCACCGATGATGACGCCACCCACTTCGACCGCGACCGAAGAACGGCGCGGCTTGGGATCATAGGCATCGGCGGGCTGGATGATGGGAGCGGTCATGGCTGGTTCTCTGCAAGCCTCAATCGCCATGGAGGTGGATCAAAGCCGACCGCTTGTCAACCGCAACACGCCGCGGCGCGATCACATGCGCGCGTCTGCCGCCGCCTGAGAAAGGACGCGAGCTTCCTTCCTCAGTGGCCGGTTGCCCGATCCGCATGCCGGCCAAGTTTCGACAGAGCGAGCACGACCACCAGCAGCGCCGGGATTGCCGTATAGACCGTCGACAGCGAGGTATGCTCGGCAACGAGGCCGATCAGCGAAGGCGCAAAGAGAATGCCGGAATAGCCCATCGTGGTCACGACCGAGAGCCCGACGCCTGGCGCCAGCCCCGGTATGTTGCCGCCAGCCGAGAAGGCGATCGGCACCATGTTGGAGATACCGATGCCGGTGATCGCAAAACCGATCAGGGCCAGGGTGACGCTGTTCGACTGCCCAGCCATGACGAGACCGATGATGGCCGCGACCCCGCAGAAGCGCAGCGTGTTGACGGCGCCGAACCGGTCGCGGACGAAGTCACCGGCAAAACGGCAGACAGCCATGGTGAAGGAGAAGGCGGCAAAGGCAAAGCCCGACATCTCGGTCGTAGCATTCAGTTCGTTGCGCAGGTAGAGCGCGCTCCAGTCGAGCACAGTGCCCTCCGGGATCATGCAGAACAGCGCGATCGTGCCGATCAGCCACGGCAGCGGCGTCATCGGCAGCTTGGCCTTAACAGGTTCATCGCTCGGATGCGGCGCATCGGCAAGGATCATCGGACGGGCGACGACAAACAGCACCACGCAGACGGCGGCGAGAAGCAGCACATGGCCGGTGACACCGAGCGAGGCGATGAGGAAGCCGCCGGTTGCCGCACCGCACAGACCGCCCAGGCTCCAGAACGCATGGCAGGACGACATGATCGACCGGCGCATGTTGCGCTCGACCTCGACCGCATTGGCATTCATCGCCACGTCCATGGCCCCGGTCAGGCCACCGAACAGGAAGATGGCGATCGCACCCGTCCAGATATTGTCGACCAGTGTCACGAGCACGATGGTCGGAATGAAGAGCAGCGTGGTCACCTCCACGACGCGACGCGAGCCGTAGCGGGCGATTTGCATCCCGGCGATCGGCATCAAGACCAGCGAACCCACGCCAAAGACGAAGATCATCACGCCGAGCATCAGCTCCGTCAGTCCGAGCGCCTGCGAAAAGAACGGGATCTTCGGCGCCCACGCACCGATGACGAGACCGTTGAGGAAGAACAACAGCGCGACCGCCGCGCGCTCCTTCGTCACGATCGGCGCCGGCGCGGCGGGGGAAGTGATGCTCTGCGTGATGTCGTTCATGTCCTGCTCCCGTGGTCGGGGCGCACTTTAGTTAAATCGATTTAGACGACAATCGCTCTCACGTCCGGAAGCTGTAAATTTTTGTATCGCGTTACAACAATTCTGGTCCGCACGGAGGCGAACGCGGACAGTTGACAGATCCTCCCCAAGCTCCGACACAGGGATGAACTCGCGCGCCGCCCCGGCGCGGCATCATCCGAAAGACACCCCCCGTGAAAACCGCCGTTGGCGCTGGCATCCTGCTCTCCAGTCTCGCTTATCTCCTCTTTGCCGTGCATGACGCGATGATCAAGCTGCTGGTGGAGAGCACCACGGTCTGGCAGATCCTTTTCTGCCGCAGCATCGCCATCCTTCTCGGATGCTACATCCTCGGCGGAAGGTCGCTTGCGCGCGACACGATCACCTCGCCTGCGCTGCGCCCCATGATGCTGCGCAGCCTGTTCCTGCTCGCGGCCTGGCTCTGTTTCTTCAACGCCGCCAGGCATCTGCCGCTTGCGGACCTCACGACCCTCTACTTCGCCGCACCGATCGCCGCGATCCTCCTGGCAATCCCGATTCTCGGCGAAAAGGTGCCGCTCAGCAGCTGGATCGCCGTCATCACAGGCTTCATCGGCGTGGTCATCGCCAGCAACCCGACGGGGCTTGCGACCGGCTGGCCCATCTATCTGGCGCTTGTCGCGGCCGTCTGCTGGGCGATCGCGACAACGCTGCTCAGAACCACCAGCCAGAGCGCGAGCAGCATGGTCCAGATGGCCATGACCAATGTCTTCTTCCTGGTGCTGACCACACCCATGGCCCTGATGACTTGGACCATGCCCAGCGGGGCGACGCAGATCCTGCTGCTCGCTGTCGGCTTCATCGGCGGCATCGGCCAGCTGAGCTTTTTCGAGGCGTTGCGGCGCGCGCCGATCTCGGTCATTGCGCCGCTCGAATACACCGCCCTGATCTGGGCCTTCGCGCTGGGTTACATCATCTGGCAGGATGTGCCGAGCGCCAATGTCTGGGCGGGCGCCGTGCTGATTGCCGGCGCCGGCCTCATCATCCTGTTCGCCCAGCGGCGCCGGATGCCGGCTCAGGATCTCGAGAGATAACGCTCGGCGAGTTCCACCCAGAAGGTGGTGCCGACAGGCAGGATATCGTCGTTGAAGTCGTAGCGCGGATGATGCAGCGGCGGATCATCGGGTGTGCGCTGTGTGCCTAGGAAGAAATAGGTGCCCGGTCGCTTCGCCAGCATATAGGCGAAGTCCTCGCTGCCCATCATCGGCCGCGGCAGATCATAGACCTTGTCCTGACCGGCAAAGCTTACCGCGAGATCGCGGACGAAGTCGGTCTCGTCCTTGTGGTTGATCGTCGGATCGTAGCCGCGTTGATAGTCGATGGTCACGCCCATCCCGTAGCTCGCCGCCTGGCCTTCGGCAACGGCACGGATGCGCCGCTCCAGCTGGTCGCGAACGTCAGGATCGAAGGAGCGGATCGAGAGAACCATCTCCGCCCGCTCCGGAATGACATTGCTCGCAGCCCCGGCATGGAAACCGCCGACCGTGATCACCGTTGGATCGAGCGGATGGATGTTGCGCGAGACGATCGTCTGCAGCGCCATGACGATCGATGCACCACAAACGATCGGATCGGCCGTCGATTGCGGCTCCGCCCCATGCCCGCCGCGGCCATTGACCGTGATCTTGCATTCGTCGACGGCGGCCATGATCGGACCTTCGCGCAGGGCAAAGTGACCGAAGGGGATGTCCGGATCATTATGCAGGGCAAACACGGCATCGCAGGGAAAGCGATCGAAGAGCCCGTCCTCGATCATGATCCGCGCCCCGCCGAAATTCTCCTCGGCTGGCTGGAAGATGAGATGGATGACGCCGTCGAAATTGCGCCGCTCGGCAAGAATCTTGGCCGCACCGAGCAACATCGCCGTGTGCCCGTCATGCCCGCAGGCATGCATCACGCCCGGGATCTCGCTGGCATAGGGAAGCCCGGTTTCCTCCAGGATCGGCAGCGCATCGAAATCGGCGCGGATGCCGATGCTGCGCTCGCTGCTGCCATTGCGCAGGGTCGCGACCACGCCGGTTTTCGCAAGCCCGCGTGTCACCTCGTAACCCAGCGCCGTCAGTTGCTCGGCCACGTAGTCCGAAGTCTTGAATTCCGACAGACCAATCTCCGGAAAACGGTGCAGATGGTGGCGCGTTGCCAGCACTTCGGCCATCACGTTGGGAGCATGGATCGTCATGGGAATGACCTTTCGGTATCAACATCAACTTCAACAAGGCGCGGACTGTTGCACTTGCCGCTGCGTTGTTCAACCGTGTAAAATGACACTCGACGGCAGGTCGCCGCCCTCTTGAGCCAGGCTGGAGTTGCCGCATGACACGACGCACGTTCCAGCGTGCCGGGGAAGCCGAACGTCGCAAGGATCTGATTGCGGCAACACTGGACAGTATCTCCGACTATGGCCTGGAAGGCGCGACCGTGCGCGACATCGCCGCGCGGGCAGGCGTGACAGGCGGCCTGATCCGACACTATTTCGCCGGCAAGGACGAGATGGTGCAGGCAGCTTACCGCGAAATGCTGGCAGGCATGACCGGGACCGCAGTCGACGCCATGGCCGAGGCGGGAGACGATCCCCGACAACGCCTGCATGACTTCATCGTCGCCAATGTCAGCCCGCCCATCGCCGACCCCAAGGCGCTTTCCCTCTGGGCCGCCTTCATCGGCCGCGTCCGCTCCGATGAGGAACTGGCTCGAATTCACCGCGAGAATTATCTGGTCTTCATCGGCATCCTCGAAAACCTCGTTCAGGCGGTTCTGACCCAGCATCACCACAAGCCTGTCTTTAACGAGGTTCGCCACCTCGCCGTTGCGATCAACGGTCTGATCGACGGACTGTGGCTCGAAAACTCGTTGGCCAGCGACCTGTTCGATGAAGGCCCTCTATCGGACATCGCACTCGATGCCGTGGAGGCCATGCTTGGCGGTCTGTCGCTGCGCAATCGCCGATAGACCGGGCAAACAATTCAGGTTTCGCTAACTCCATCCGAACAATGATCGCGCCGCATGCAGGCTACTGCATGATCCTTTGCTGTACGTGCCGCAAACCTCTTGGCCAGACGCTTGAAATAAGGCATAAAAATGCCAATTCACCTGCCAGGACGTGAAAGCCAGCAACAGAGTTCAACCGCAGCCCGGACGCGCGTCGTATTACGGCCTTTTTCTGCCTCGATTGTTGGTGACCAGCCCGATTGTGTGCAATGAGGCGCAACCGCGACGACCGGAAGGTCGAAGCAGATGGCTTTCTACATAACCACCGAACCGAGAACCTATCCTTCATGACGCTGCATGTCCCATCGCGCGACCTCGAAACCAAGCAGATCGATCACAACGATTCTATACGATCTGCCTATTTCACGATCGACGAGTTGCGCGAAAGCGCCGCCTCGCTCGCGCTCAACGGTGCGGATGAACTGCCCGGCCTGATCGATTTTGACTTCTTTGCCCGCCACAAGGAAAACGAGCGGGAAATCCTGCGCGTCTACCGCGCCACGGCCGCGGATGTCGAAGCGGGCGCGACCATCACGCCGGCGGCGGAGTGGCTGCTGGACAACCACTACATCATCGAAGAAGCGATCCAGGAAGTCCGCCGCGACTTCCCGAAGAAGTTCTACCGCCAGCTGCCGACGATGAAGGTGGGAAGCCGCGAAATCCCCCGCACCATGGCGCTGGCCTGGCTCTATGTCGCCCACACCCATTCCACCGTCAGCCAGGAAAGCATGACGGCTCTCGTCGAGGGCTACCAGCAGCACCAGACGCTCGAGATCGGTGAACTCTGGGCGCTGCCCTCGATCGTCCGCTTCGTGCTGGTGGAAAATCTCCGCCGCATCGCCACCCGCGTCGACCGCTCGCGACGCATGCGCCGCCGCGCCAATGAGGTGGCCGACGAGATCATCCGCCTGAACGATCCGGTCGCTGCCGCCACCTATCTCAGCCAGATTGAACAGCTGGCCGACGACAATACCTTCGCGACGCAGTTCCTCTATCGCCTGCGCAATGGCTCGCAGAACACGAGCTTCGCCGTCGAATGGCTGGAAAGCCGACTGGAAGCGGCCGGCCGCACCGCCCAGGAAGCGATGGACGCCGAGCACAATCGTCTCTCCTCCGGCAATGTGACGATGGGCAACATCGTCCGCGGCCTGCGCGAGATCGACGACAAGGAATGGTCGGTCTGGGTCGAGGACGTCAGCCATGTCGACCGCGTCTTGGGCCAGCATACCGACTATCGCGAACTCGATTTCGGTTCGCGCAACGCCTATCGCAACACGATCGAAAAACTGGCGCGCCGCAGCGACCACAGTGAAATCGAGATCGCCCAGACGGCGATCGATCTGGCGACGGAAACGGCGGGTCCTGACGGCCCGCTCGACGTAGGGAGCTACCTCGTCGGCAACCGCCGGACCGAACTTGAAAACGCGATCGGTTACAGCCAGCCACTCTCGCGCGTCGTCACCGATTTCATCAAGAAGCTGAACTGGTTCTCGATCGCCGTTCCCGTCGTGGCGCTGACGATCACGGCACTCGCCGTCATCGGCCATTTCCTCAACCAGATGGCGCTGCCGCCCTCGCTGATCCTGGTTCTTCTGATCCTGGTGTCCCTGCCCGTGTCGGAAGGCGCGACCGGCCTCTTCAACACGCTGGTGACCTTCTTCGTCAAACCGTTCCGCCTCACGGGTTACGAGTTCAAGGACGGCATTCCCGAAGATGCGCGCACCCTCGTCGTCGTACCCTGCATGATCACCAAGCGGGATGATGTCGACGAGCTCGTGCGCAACCTCGAGGTTCATTACCTCACCAACCCGCATGGCGAGATCTATTTCGCGCTTCTGAGCGACTGGAAGGACAGCCAGAGCGAGGAATCCGCAGCCGATCTCGAAGTGCTGGATTACGCAAAACGTGAGGTCGCGCAGCTCAACAGCCGCTATGACTTCGCCGGCAAGACCCGCTTCTATCTCCTCCATCGCCGCCGCCAGTATAACGAGGCGGAAGGCTGCTGGATGGGCTGGGAGCGCAAGCGCGGCAAGCTGCACGAGTTGAACCTGCTGCTGCGCGGCGACCGCGATACATCCTATCTGCCGGGTGCCAACATGGTGCCCGAAAACGTGCGCTACGTGATGACGCTCGATGCCGACACGCGCCTGATGCGCGACGCCGTCACCAAGCTCGTCGGCAAGATGCACCACCCGATCAACCGGCCCGTACACGACGAGAAGACGGGCCGCGTGATCAGCGGCTACGGCGTCCTGCAGCCGCGTGTGACCCCGTCGCTGACGACAGGCAAGGATGCCTCGGTCTTCCAGCGCATCTTCTCGATGAACCGTGGTCTCGACCCTTATGTCTTCACCGTTTCCGACGTCTATCAGGACATCACCGGTGAAGGCACCTTCACCGGCAAGGGTCTCTATGATGTCGACGCCTTCGAGACCGCCATCAAGGGCCGGATCGACGAAAACAGCGTCCTCAGCCACGATCTGCTGGAAGGCTCTTTTGCCCGCTGCGCACTGGTGACCGATGTCGAGCTCGTCGAAGATTTCCCGACCCGCTACGAAGTCGAAATCTCGCGCCAGCATCGCTGGGCCCGCGGCGACTGGCAGCTCATCCCCTATATCGGCGACACCAGCCGCGGCATCACCAGCCTCGGCCGCTGGAAGATGGTCGACAATCTGCGTCGCTCGCTCAACCCGATTGCCTGGTATGCCGCCTCCGTTCTCGGCTGGGCGACCATGGATCCGGTCGGCGCCACCATCTGGCAGCTGCTGCTGATCTTCAGCCTCTTCGTCGCCCCGACACTCTCGCTCTTGTCGGGCATCGTGCCGCGCCAGACCGATATCGTGCCGGCGGCCCATTTCCAGACCCTGTGGTCGGAAGTCCGGTCGATCAACGCCCAGGTCGCCCTGCGGATCGTTTTCATCGCCGACAATGCCTGCATGATGGCCGATGCCATCGTCCGCTCGCTCTACCGCATGCTGGTGAGCCGCAAGCTCCTGCTCGAATGGCGGACCGCGGCCAGCGTCCAGTCCGCAGCACAGGGCACGATCGCCTCCTATTACGGCAACATGCGGCATGCGCCGATCCTCGCCATCCTCTCGGTGGGCATCGCAGCGCTTCCCGGTGGCTACGGTTACCTGATCGGCCTTCCCTTCGCCTTCCTCTGGGTGCTGTCGCCGCTGCTCGCCTGGTATGTCAGCCAGTCGGCCGAGACCGAAGACAGTCTCGAAGTGCCGGAGAATGTCTCCTACGAGCTGCGGAAGATCGCGCGGCGCACCTGGCGCTATTACGAGACCTTCACGACCGCCGGCGACAACTACCTGCCGCCGGACAATTTCCAGGAAACGCCCGAGCCGATCATCGCGCACAGGACATCGCCGACCAATATCGGCGTCTACCTGCTCTCCGTCGTCTCGGCACGCCACTTCGGCTGGCTGAGCTTCGAGCAGACCCTCGAGCGCATGGAACAGACGATCTCCACCGTGGAGCGGATGGAGAAGTACCGGGGCCACCTCTACAACTGGTACTACACCGACACTCTCAAGACGCTGGGCCCGAAATACATCTCCGCCGTCGACAGCGGCAATTTCGCCGGCCACCTGATTGCGATCTCCTCGGCCTGCCGCGAATGGGCCGAGGCGCCCTCTGCCCATCTCCAGGGCAATCTCGACGGCATCGGCGATGTCGGCGGCATCCTGCTCGAGATCCTCGAACAGCTGCCCGATGATCGCAAGACGGTCCGTCCGCTGCGCCGCCGCCTGGAAGAGCGCATCATCGGCTTCAATACGGCGCTCGCCGCGGTCAAGCGCGAGCACGAATTCGCCTCGATCCGCATCATCAACCTCGCGGTGCTTGCCCGCGACGTCCAGAAGCTTGCCGCCAACCTGCATCACGAAGTCCGCTCAGAGCAGAGCGCGGAAGTCGTGCGCTGGACGGAATCCCTCGTCGCTGTCTGCGAGGCCCATATAGCTGACACCGCCTTTGACCTGTCGAACATCGATCCGCTGCGCCAGCGCCTGAGCCAGCTCTCCGAGCGCGCCCGCAATCTGGCCTTCTCGATGGACTTCACCTTCCTGTTCCGTCCGGAGCGCCGCCTGCTCTCGATCGGCTACCGCGTCGATGCCCGCGAGCTGGATGAAGCCTGCTACGACCTGCTCGCCTCGGAATGCCGCCTGACCAGTCTGTTTGCGATCGCCAAGGGCGACCTGCCGACGGAACACTGGTACCGCCTCGGCCGTCAGGTCGTGCCGATCGGGGCCCGCGCCGCGCTGATCTCCTGGTCCGGTTCGATGTTCGAATATCTGATGCCGCCGCTCGTCATGCAGGAGCGCCAGGGCGGCATTCTGAACCAGACGAACAATCTGATCGTCATCGAGCAGATGAACCACGGCCGTCGCCTGAACATTCCGTGGGGCATATCGGAAGCGGCCTTCAACGCCCGCGACCACGAGATGAACTACCAGTACACCAACTTCGGTGTACCGACGCTGGGACTGAAGCGCGGGCTCGGCCAGAACGCCGTCATCGCGCCCTATGCCTCGATCCTCGCCAGCCAGTACTACCCGGAAGCCGCACTCGAGAACCTGAAGCGGCTGCGCAAGCTTGGAGCGCTCGGCGCCTACGGCTTCCATGACGCGGTCGACTTCACCCCGACGCGCCTGCCGGACGGCAAGAAATGCGCCGTCGTCTACAACTACTATGCCCACCACCATGGCATGTCGATTGCGGCCATTGCCAACGTCGCCTTCAACGGCCGCCTGCGCGCGCTCTTCCACGCCGATCCCGTGATCGAAGCGGCAGAACTGCTGCTGCAGGAAAAGACGCCGCGCGAAATTCCGGTCATGAGCGCGAAGTACGAGCCGCAGACCCCGGGCAAGGGCCAGGCAGACCTGCTGCGCGCCGAGATCCGCACGATCGAAGACCCGGCGACGAAGGACCGGGAAGTCGTCTTCCTGTCCAACGGCCACTATTCCGTCATGCTGACGGCGACCGGCTCCGGCTTCTCCCGCTGGAACGGCCAGTCCGTCACCCGCTGGAAGCCGGATACGACCGAAGATCGCTGGGGTACCTTCCTCTTCCTCCGCGACACCGCGACCAACGAATGGTGGTCGGCGACATCAGCGCCCCGCCGTGCGGAAGACGAAAAGACCAAGGTCATCTTCGGCGACGACAAGGCGGAGTTCTTCAAGACCGTCGGGGACATCTCGACCTCGGTCGAATGCATCGTCGGTACCGAACATGATGCCGAAGGTCGCAGGCTGACGATCCTGAACGCCGGCACCGAAGACCGCTACATCGAAGTCACCTCCTACACCGAGCCGGTGCTCGCCTTCGAAGACAGCGACAATGCGCATACGCTCTTCTCGCGCATGTTCGTGAAGACCGAATTCGGCCGCCGTCGCGATGTCATCCGCGCCGAGCGCAACAAGCGCAGCCCGTCGGATCCCGATATCTGCGTCGCCCATCTCGTGGTCGACAGCGCCGGCCAGGGCCGCCCGACGGAGTTCGAAACCGATCGGCGCAAGTTCCTCGGCCGCGGCCGGACGCTTGGCGAAGCCGCAGCCTTCGATCCTGGCGCAAACCTCTCCGGCACGGAAGGCTTCACGCTCGATCCAATCCTCAGCCTGCGCCGCGTCGTCCGTGTGCCGGCCGGCAAGAAGGTCCAGGTCATCTTCTGGACCATGGCAGCCCCGAACCGGGAAGAGATCGATCAGGCCATTGAGCGTTACCGCCATCCCGATGCCTTCAGCCACGAGCTGATCCATGCCTGGACCCGCGCCCAGGTCGAGCTTCGCCATATCGGCATCACCTCGCAGCAGGCAGCGGCCTTCCAGCATCTCGGCCGCTACCTCACCTATCCGGACAACCATCTGCGCGCCGACCCGGAAACGGTCCGCAAGGGTCTGAAGTCGCAGTCGGCACTCTGGCCGATGGCGATTTCGGGTGACTTCCCGATCTTTGCGCTGCGCATCAACGACGACATGGACATGGACATCGCCCGCGAAGCGATGAGCGCGCTGGAATATCTCCGCCGCCGTGGCGTGGTCGCCGATCTCGCGATCATCAACGAACGCGCGACCTCCTATGCCCAGGACATGCAGCACGCGCTCGACCAGATGGCGGACAATCTGCGCCACCGCCTGCCCGGTGGCCGCCAGCATGTCTTCACGGTCCGGGACGACCTGCAGGACGAGGGCGCAACGCTTGCCGTTCTCGCGGCAGCCCGCGTCGTCCTCCACACCCGCAACGGCAAGATCGTCGACCAGGTGAACCGTGCCGTCTCGCTCTTTGCCACGCCGCGCACGATTGACGGCGAAGTGGAATGGGCGGGCCTGCCGCCGGCGCTACCCGCACCGGCCAAGCCGGCTCAGAAGGCTGATGGTACAGACCTCGACTTCTGGAACGGCTTTGGCGGCTTCTCCAGAGACGGGAAGGAATATGTCGTCCGTCTCGATGGCACGACCAGCACGCCGCATCCGTGGATCAACGTCATCGCCAACGAAAGCTTCGGCTTCCACGGTTCGGCAGAGGGCGCCGGCTTCAGCTGGAGCCAGAACTCCCGCGACTACCAGGTCACACCCTGGACGAACGACCCCGTCATCAACCGCCCGGGTGAAGCCTTCTACGTGGCCGATCTCGTCAGCGGTCGCGCCTATGCGACGGTGAGTGCGCTGAACCTCGACCCGACCGCGAGTTTCGAGACCCGTCATGGTCTCGGCTACTCGACCTTTGTCAGCCGCCACGGCGACCTCGAGATCGAGCTCACGCAGACGGTGGACCGCGAACGTCCGGTGAAGCTCAGCAGGATCCGCCTGAAAAACGTCAGCGGCGAAGCGCGCAAGTTCCGCATCTACGGTTATGCGGAATGGGTGCTGGGCAACAACCCGGCGCGCACCGCGCCCTTTGTCCTCTCGACCTTCGACGAGGCAACCGGCGCCCTGCTCGCCTCCAACCCCTACGACATCAACTACCCGGGCCGCTTCGCCTTCCTCGCAGGCCCGGAACAGCCAGATGGTTACACGACGAGCCGCCGTGAATTCATCGGCCGCAACGGCACGATCAAGCTGCCGCAGGCCGTGGCGCGTGCATCCGGCCTCAGCGGATCGATCGAGAGCGAAAGCGACCCCTGCGCCGCAATCGCCTTCGATGTCGAGCTGGCGCCCGGCCAGTCGCGCGACATGACCTTCCTGCTCGGCGAAACCGAGACGGCCGAAGCGGCGCTCGATCTGGTGAAGACGGTCCGTGGCTCCGGCTTTTCGACCATCCTGAAGACGACCACCGACTTCTGGACGGGCTTCACCGGCAAGCTTTCGGTCGAGACTGGCGACAAGGGCTTCGACAATCTCGTCAATCGCTGGCTGCCTTACCAGGCGCTCGCCTGCCGCATCTTCGCGCGCGCCGGCTTCTATCAGGCAAGCGGTGCCTATGGCTTCCGCGACCAACTGCAGGATACGCTGGCTTTCCTGACGGTCGAGCCGCAGCTCGCTCGCAGGCAGATCCTCAATGCAGCCGCACGCCAGTTCGCGGAAGGCGACGTCCAGCATTGGTGGCTGCCGCAGACGGGAGCAGGTGTCCGCACCATGATCTCCGACGACGTCGTCTGGCTCGCTTATGCGATCGATCAATATGTCTCGGCGACAGGTGACGAAACCATCCTCACCGAACAGGTCCCCTTCCTCAATGGTCCGGAATTGCAACAGGGTCAGCATGACAGCTTCTTCCTGCCCGGCACCTCGGCCGAAACGGCGGATCTCTACGAGCATGCCGCCCGCGCGCTGGATCTCGCCATTGCCCGCACCGGCGAACACGGTCTGCCCCTGATCCTCGGCGGCGACTGGAACGACGGCATGAACCGCGTCGGCATCGAAGGCAAGGGCGAGAGCGTCTGGTTGGGCTGGCTGTTGGCGGCCACGCTCGAACGCTTCAAGGCCCAGGCCGACAAGCGCGGCGACCGTGACCGCAGCAGCCGCTGGAGCGACCATGTCGCAAAGCTGAAGACGTCTCTGGAGACGGCAGGCTGGGACGGCGACCACTATCGTCGCGGCTATTTCGACAATGGCGCACCGCTCGGATCGTCGGAATCTGTTCAGTGCCAGATCGACTCGATCGCCCAGTCCTGGAGCGTGCTCTCCGGCATGGGGGATCCCGAGCATACCGCCAAGGCGCTCGAGTCCGCGGTCTCCAAACTTGTCGATACGGAGAACGGCATTGTCCGTCTCTTCACCCCGGCCTTCGAGAAGCCGCAGGTCGATCCGGGTTACATCGGCGCCTATCCGCCGGGCGTGCGCGAGAACGGCGGGCAGTATACCCATGCTGCCATCTGGCTGGGGCTGTCGCTGGTCAAGGCCGGTCGCCTGGCCGATGCTTGGCGCGTCTTTGAAATGCTGAACCCGATCAACCACGCGAGCACTCCCGACGAAGCAGAGCGCTACCGCGTCGAGCCCTATGTGGTCGCGGCCGACATCTACGGCGGCAACGGCTATGCCGGCCGCGGTGGCTGGACCTGGTACACGGGTTCTGCCGGCTGGCTCTATCGTTTCGCGGTCGAAGGCTTCCTCGGCATCCGCCGCAAGGGTGGCGAGATCCTCGTCGACCCGGCGCTGCCGGATCATTGGACAGGCTTCAAGGCGACCGTCGAGATCGACGGACGTAAGATCGATGTCGCAGTCGCACGCAAGGCCGAGGGTTATGACATCACGGTTGATGGCAAGGCGCAGGTGATATCGGAAGATCTGCCCCCGGCGCCGCCACCGGCAAAGAAGCCGGCCCGCAAGCCGCGGATCAAGGCCGCCGAATAGGCAAACGAAAGAGGCCCCGCCAGCGATGGCGGGGCCTCTTCTCTTTAAAGTGTCCGTGGAGCGATCAGGCCGAGTAGACGATCAGCAGATCCTTGGCATCGATCTGGTCGCCGACGCGCACCAGAACTTCGGAGATCGTCCCGTCACGGTCGGCATGCAGCGCCGTTTCCATCTTCATCGCTTCGATCGAGAGCAGCACGTCGCCGGACTTGACCGTCTGGCCGGCAGCGACAGTCACTTGCGAAACGACGCCCGGCATCGGCGCGCCCAGCTGGGCGGCATTGCCGGTCTCGGCCTTGCGGCGGATGGCGCTACCGGACGCGCCGTGGGCCCGATCCGGTACCTTGATGCGGCGCGGCTGGCCGTTGAGCTCGAAGAACACGGTGACCATGCCCTTCTCGTCGGTATGGCCGATGGCCTGGTTGACGATCACAAGCGTCTTGCCCCGCTCCAGGTCGACAAACAGTTCTTCACCGGCCGGCAGGCCATAGAAATACTGCGGCGTCGGGATCACCGAAACAGGACCATAGGTATCGGCGGCCAGCGCGTAATCGGTGAAGACCTTCGGATACATCAGATAGGACGCGAATTCGAAATCCGTGACGTCGCGGCCGAGTTTCTCCTCAATCGTCTTGCGTTCGGCATCGAGGTCGGCAGCCGGCAGCAGCGAACCCGGTACGGCGGTGTAGGGCTTCTCGCCCTTCAATGCCTTCTTCTGCAGCGCTTCCGGCCAACCGCCCGGGGGCTGGCCCAGATCGCCCTTCAGCATCGAGACGACGGAGTCCGGGAAGGCAATGTCCTTGGCCGGGTTCTCGACGTCAGCCACCGAGAGATCCTGGCTCACCATCATCAGTGCCATGTCGCCGACGACCTTGGAGGACGGCGTCACCTTGACGATGTCGCCGAACATCTGGTTGGCATCGGCATAGGCCTGCGCCACTTCGTGCCAGCGGGTTTCGAGGCCCAGCGAACGGGCCTGTTCCTTGAGGTTGGTGAACTGACCGCCCGGCATTTCGTGCAGATAGACTTCCGAGGCCGGCCCCTTGAGGTCGCTTTCGAAGGCCGCATACTGATTGCGCACAGCCTCCCAATAGAAGGAGATGCGACGGATCCAGTGCGGGTCGAGACCCGGATCGCGCTCCGAACCACGCAGGGCCTCGACAATCGAGCCGAGGCAGGGCTGGGACGTATTGCCCGAGAAGGCATCCATGGCCGCATCCACCGCATCGACACCGGCTTCGACAGCCGCAAGCACCGTCGCGGCCGCAATGCCGGAGGTATCATGGGTGTGGAAGTGGATCGGCAGGCTTGTAGCTTCGCGCAGCGCTTTGAACAGCACCTTGGCCGCAGCCGGCTTCAAGAGACCCGCCATGTCCTTCACGGCGATGATATGCGCGCCGGACTTCTCCAGTTCGGCCGCAAGTGCCGTGTAGTACTTCAGGTCATACTTCGGGCGCGCCGAATTCAGGAGATCGCCGGTGTAGCAGATCACCGCCTCGCAGAGCTTGTTCTCCTCGATGACGGCATCCATTGACACCCGCATGTTGTCGACCCAGTTCAGGCAGTCGAAGACACGGAACAGGTCGATCCCGCCCTTGGCCGCCTGACGGACGAAATACTTCACGACATTGTCGGGATAGTTCTTGTAACCAACGCCGTTCGCGCCGCGCAGCAGCATCTGCAACAGCAAGTTCGGCGCACCTTCTCGCACCAGAGCCAGACGCTCCCACGGATCTTCCGTCAGAAAGCGCATGGAGACGTCGAAGGTCGCCCCACCCCAGCATTCGAGCGAGAAGAGGTTCGGCAAGGCCCGCGCATAGGTGTCGGCGATCTTCGCGATATCGTGGGTACGAACGCGGGTCGCCAGCAGCGATTGGTGACCGTCGCGCATGGTCGTGTCGGTCATCAGGATACGCTTCTCGTTGCGCATCCATGCGCCGAACTTCTTCGGCCCAAGCTCGTCGAGCAGCTGCTTGGTGCCCGGCTTGATCTCCGCATCGATGAAGGGAACGACCGGCTCTGCGGCATCCGCCGGCGGCTTCGGGCGGCCCTTCACTTCCGGATGCCCGTTGACGGTGACATCGGCGAGATAGGTGAGGAGCTTGGTCGCACGGTCCTGGCGCTTCACCTGCTGGAAGAGCTCCGGCGTCGTGTCGATGAAGCGGGTCGTATAGGAATTGTCGCGGAAGCTCGGGTGACCGATGATTGCTTCGAGGAAGGTCAGGTTCGTCGCCACGCCGCGGATACGGAATTCGCGCAGCGCACGGTCCATGCGGCTGATCGCTTCCTGCGGCGTGCTGCCGGATGCCGTGACCTTCACGAGCAGCGGGTCATAGTAGCGTGTGATGATCGCACCCGAATAGGCGGTGCCACCGTCGAGACGGATGCCGAAGCCGGCCGCCGAACGATAGGCGGTGATGCGTCCATAATCCGGAATGAAGTTCTGTTCCGGGTCCTCCGTCGTGATGCGGCACTGCAGGGCATGACCGTTGAGGCGGATATCCGCCTGCTTCGGGACACCCGATTCCGGCGTGCCGATCGCGTGGCCGTCGAGGATGTGGATCTGCGCCTTGACGATATCGATGCCGGTCACGACTTCCGTGACCGTGTGCTCCACCTGGATACGCGGGTTGACCTCGATGAAGTAGAATTTGCCGGTATCGGCATCCATCAGATACTCGACGGTGCCGGCGCCGATATAGTTCGTCGCCTTGGCGATCTTCAGCGAGTAATCGGCGAGTTCCTGCCTCTGCGCTTCGTTGAGATACGGCGCCGGTGCGCGCTCGACGACCTTCTGGTTACGGCGCTGGATCGAGCAGTCACGCTCGAAGAGATGCACGACATTGCCATGCGTGTCGCCGAGGATTTGGCTTTCCACGTGGCGCGCGCGCTCGACGAGCTTTTCGAGATATACCTCGTCCTTGCCGAAGGCAGCCTTTGCCTCGCGCTTGGCTTCCGTGACTTCCCGGATCAGGTCCTTCGGATCGCGGATCGCGCGCATGCCACGGCCACCGCCGCCCCAGGAAGCCTTGAGCATGACGGGATAGCCGATTTCGGCGGCCAAGCGATGAATTTCCGCTTCGTCATCCGGCAGCGGATCGGTCGCCGGCACGACCGGCACGCCGACGCTGATGGCAAGGTTGCGGGCGGCGACCTTGTTGCCGAGCTGCCGCATCGTGTCGCTTTTAGGACCGATGAAGATCAGACCTGCATCGTTGCAGGCGTCCACGAATTCAGGACTTTCCGACAGAAGCCCGTAACCCGGATGGATGGCATCCGCGCCGGACAGCTTGGCGACGCGAATGATTTCATCGATCGAAAGGTAGCTTTCGATTGGCCCCAGATCCCGTGTCAGGTGCGGACCACGACCAACCTGGTAACTTTCGTCCGCCTTGAAGCGGTGCAGCGCGAGTTTGTCTTCCTCGGCCCAGATGGCGACCGTTTTCAGACCGAGCTCGTTGGCGGCGCGAAAGACGCGGATCGCGATTTCCGAACGGTTGGCGACAAGGATCTTGGATATTGGCAATTCGATCTCCCCAAAACGATATGCCAGGGCATTGTGCACCTGCGAAGAAAAGTCATAGCGTGTTGTTTTAGGAAGTTCAATTTGCCTTGGCGGACGCGGAGAAGATTCCGCCCCGCCTCAGGTTACCAGCCCGAGACGGAACGACATGGCAACGACATGTTGCCGGTTCTTCGCATTCAGTTTGTCCTGAATACCATTCATGTACCAGTCAACGGTGTGGTTGGAGATCTTCAGGATCTTGCTGATCTCGTTGGAAGTCAGCCCGTCGGCCAGGTAATTCAACACTTCCATCTCGCGCCGCGTCATGCGCGTGTCGATCGGCTTGACGGCTTCGCCGGCATCCGCATCCTTGAACTCGACGAGACGCCAATAGGCCTTCTTGGCCACCGCATCGAAGAGCGCGATTTCGGTTGGCGAAAGATCGACCGGGCGCCCGCCCACCGTCATGTTGCCGAGCAAGCCGGTCCGCCCATGGACCGGGAAGATATAGCCGTCGAGCAGACCGAACCGCATGCTGTCACCCAGCATCCGCTCCATGCGCTTGCGGTGCGGATCGGCACGAAAGGCATGAAGCGCATCACGCCAGCGGAAGCCTGCCTGCGCCTGACCAAGATAGCGGATCGTCGGATCGATCAGCACGTATTTCTTGGCAATATAGAGCTGCGGCCACCCTTCGGGCCACTCACCGGTCAAGACAAGCTCCATCGGATTCTCATCCGGCTTGGGCTGCCGGACCACGCCATAATACTCAAAACCATAGGAACGGATGAGTTTTTCCAGCTCTTTGACGACCTCCGCCGCCGAGCGGCACTCATCGACAATGACCAAAAAATGCAGCAATTGATTGATGTTCACAAAAGTCTCTCCAAAATGCGCGGCTAAAATACCATTAAAAAGCCACGAGCAGCGGTTTTTTCAACCACCCGGAGCAATATGAACATTTATCGTCAAATTGCGTTATGGGAAGCTTAAAGCAGGACGGTCGAGTCTGGCATGCCGGAACCTCTCTTCAGGTGGAGGATGCACTCCCATCTTGCGGAGCAATGGCTGTGGTATTAGGCATCCAGCGACCGACAGACCACCAGCAGATTATCCTGCCCCGGCTGGCACGGTGAACGAACGAAGGTAACGCGACTTGTCTCTGCTCCAGGTCTATTTCAAGGCTCTGACCTACCTTGCCCGCTACAGGCTGAAGGTGTCCCTGGTCGTCATCGCCAACGTCGTTCTCGCCGTCATCACGATTCTCGAGCCGATCCTCTTTGGCCGCATCATCGACGCCATTTCGGAAAAGCGCGACGCAACCACAATCCTGATCGCCTGGGGCTGTTTCGGCGTCTTCAACACGGTCGCCTATGTTCTCGTCGCGAGGCAGGCGGACAGGCTTGCCCATGGTCGACGCGCCGATCTGCTCACCGATTCCTTCGCCAAGATCATCTCCATGCCGCTTAGCTGGCACCATCAGCGCGGCACGTCGAATGCGCTGCACACGTTGCTGCGCGCCGGTGAAACGCTCTTCGGTCTCTGGCTCGAATTCATGCGCACCCATCTGGCAACGGCCGTGGCGCTCGCATTGCTGATCCCGACCGCCTTCTCGATGGATGTGCGCCTGACCTCCGTCCTGATCGTCCTGGCCGTGCTCTATGTCATCATCGGCAAGACGGTGATGAACCGCACCAAGGAAGGCCAGGCCTCCGTCGAGAGCCACTATCACACGGTCTTTTCCCATGTGAGCGACTCGATCAGCAACGTTTCCGTCCTGCACAGCTACAACCGTATCGAGCTCGAAACTCGTGCCCTCAAGGAATACACGACCAAGCTGCTGTCGGCACAGTATCCGGTTCTTGACTGGTGGGCTCTCGCAGGCGCGCTGAACCGCATTGCGTCGACCCTGTCGATGCTGGTGATCCTTGTCATCGGCACGCTGCTCGTCCAGCGCGGTGAACTCAAGGTCGGCGACATCATCGCCTTCACCGGCTTTGCCGGCCTGCTGATCGCCCGCCTCGATCAGATGATCACCTTCGTCAACCAGATCTTCGAGGCGCGCTCGAAGCTCGAGGACTTCTACAAGCTGGAAGACGCCGTCCAGGAGCGGGAAGAGCGCGCAGGCGCCGCCGATCTGAAGCCGGTCAAGGGTGATGTCGAATTCCGCGATGTCTGCTTCGACTTTGCCTCGACGACCCAGGGCGTGCGCGACATCTCCTTCCATGTGCGCGCAGGCCAGACGGTTGCGATCGTCGGCCCGACGGGCGCCGGCAAGACGACCCTCATCAACCTGCTGCAACGGGTCTACGATCCGCAATCCGGCCAGATCCTGATCGATGGGCAGGACATCGCCAAGGTGACGCGCAAATCGCTGCGCCACGCCATCGCGACCGTCTTCCAGGATGCCGGTCTTCTGAACCGCTCGATCAAGGACAATATCCGCCTTGGTCGCGAGGAAGCGACGGAAGAGGAAATCATCCAGGCTGCCGAAGCCGCCGCCGCAACCGACTTCATCGAAAGCCGGATGATCGGCTACGACACCCATGTCGGCGAACGCGGCAACCGCCTCTCCGGAGGCGAGCGCCAGCGCATCGCGATTGCCCGCGCCATCCTGAAGAACGCGCCGATCCTCGTTCTCGACGAGGCGACCAGCGCGCTCGATGTGGAGACCGAAGCCCGGGTAAAGCAGGCGATCGACCGGCTGCGCCAGAACCGCACGACCTTCATCATCGCGCACCGCCTCTCCACCATCCGTGAGGCCGATCTCGTTGTGTTCCTCGATCACGGCCGGATCATCGAGATGGGCAATTACGACCAGCTGAGCGCGCTCGGCGGCCGCTTCAGCTCGCTGCTGCGCACCAGCGGCCTCCTTAAGGAAGAGCCGAGCCCGGCGATTTAACCCCCGGGTCGCTCAGAGCGCGTTGAGAGTGTCGAGCACCTGGGCCGCATGCTTGCGGATGGCGTCCTGCTTGAAGGGGTCCATGCGCCGCCAGGTCGCATATATGTTTGAAAGACGGGGATTGCGGGCAAGCTTTTCGGTGTTGCGATCGAGAAAATCCCAATAGAGCGCATTGAACGGACAGGCGCGAGGCCCCGTCGTGAGCTTGGGATCATAGCGGCAGCCACCGCAGAAATTGCTCATCCGGTCGATGTATTTTCCGCTCGCCGCATAGGGCTTGCTCGCCATGAGCCCGCCATCGCCATAAAGTGCCATGCCGAGCGTGTTCGGCAGCTCCACCCATTCATAGGCGTCGGAATACACCGCCAGATACCACTCGCAGACCTCTGCCGGATCGATCCCGGCCAACATGGCGAAATTGCCGGTCACCATCAGACGCTGGATGTGATGCGAATAGGCATGCTCGATCGTGTCACTGATTGCGCCCTTCATGCAAACCATGTCGGTCTTGGCCGTCCAGTACATCTGCGGCAGCGGGCGTGCGGCCGAAAGATGATTGCGTTGCGCATAACCCGGCATCTCGGTCCAGTAGATGCCGCGCACATATTCGCGCCACCCGAGGATCTGGCGGATGAAACCCTCGACCGCATTGAGCGGCGCAAGCCCCTCGAACCATGCGGCTTCGGCACCACGGATGACATCGATCGGCAAGAGCAACCCGGCATTGACGTAGGAGGAGATAAGCGAGTGATAGAGATACGGCTCCCCCTTCACCATCGCGTCCTGGTAGTCGCCGAAATTGGGCAGGATCTCGTCGATGAACTGCTGCAACTCCATCTCCGCCTGATGCGAAGTCACGGCATAGTGGAAGCTGTCGAGTGAGCCCATATTGTCGGCAAACCGTTCCTCAACGAGTGCCAGTACGGATTTTGTGATTGCATCCTTGGCATGGCTGATCCGCCTTGGCCCCTTGAGGCCGTTGGCAGGCGGCTTGCGGTTCTCGGCGTCGAAATTCCACTTGCCCCCGACAGGCTCCTCGCCCTCCAGCAGAACCCGATGCCGTCTGCGCATGTCACGGTAGAAATACTCCATCCGCAGCTGCTTGCGGCCCTTGCGCCACTGCCGAAACTCCTCGATCGAACAGAGGAAGCGATCATCTTCGCGGATCTCGACGGGTACGCCGAGATGTGTCTCCCAGCCCCGCATCTCCTCCGCCAGACGCCATTCTCCGCATTCGGTCGCGACAATGGTGAAGGCTCCGCTCTCGGCCATCGCCCGGGCAAGTTCACCCCTCAGGCTCTGCGTATTCTCAGGGTCATCCAGCGTGACGTAACGCACCTGAAAGCCCTTCTCCCGCAACTCGTCGGCAAAGTGCCGCATGGCGGAGAAGAGGAAGGCGATCTTCTTCTTGTGGTGCTTCACATAGGTCGCTTCGCTCATGACTTCCGCCATCAGCACGAGCGAGTCCTGCGGATCGGCATCGGCAAGCGCAGACAGCGAATGGCTGAGCTGGTCACCGAGCACGAGATGGATGCGCGATGCTTTCACCATTCGATCGGCTGACCGTCATAGGCGAAGAAACCGCCCGTCTGCGCCGGCTCCAGACGGTCCAGCACCGAGAGCATCATGGCCACGCTTTCCGCCGGCTGGATCCGGTCATGGCCCTTGGAGAACCCGCCTGAAAAGCCGGTATCGACCGTGCCGGGATGCATCGCGACGACCACGCTCTTCGGCCGGAGGCGAGCGATCTCGATTGCCGAGGTCCGGGTGATCTGGTTGAGTGCTGCCTTGGCCGAGCGATAGGAAATCCAGCCACCGAGCTTGTTGTCACCGATCGAGCCGACGCGTGCCGAGAGCGTCGCAAACACGCTCTTGCCGTCGTTGGAGAGAAGCGGTGCGAAATGCTTCAGCGCCAAGGCCGGGCCGATTGCGTTGAGCGCGAATTGCGCCGCCATGACGTCGCCCTGGATCGCCTTGATGGTCTTTTCTGGGCCATTGCCATTGATGACGAGCGCGCCCGTCGCACAGAGGATGAGATCGAATTTCAGGTCCGCATCGGACAGCTGTGCGGCCGCAGAACCGACAGCGGCATCATCCGTGATGTCGAACCCGTCACGGCTTCGCGACAACTCCGTCACGCTGCCGCAGGCGGGATCCGCCTTGATGGCTGCGGCAAAGGCACCGCCGATACCACCGCTGGCTCCCAGCACGAGGGCACGGTAGCCGGGGTTGAGGGACGTCATTCCGGAAAAGGCGGACATCTTGATCTCCTGCAGGTCTCTGTCTTCCAATACGGACGACAGCATGACCGGATCAGGCGCAGATTGTCTCAGAGGCGTTCGATGGCTCCGTCGAAGGCCGGCATCGAGCCGGAATCGACGTCCATCAGTCGGCAGACGAGCCCGGCAATTTCTGTCTGCGCAAGAGGCTGATCTCGCTCCAGCCGGAAGCCGACCGTGTAGAACGGCACCTCGGTCTCCTGAGGCGTCGGTCCGGCATGATTGCCGTCGTCACCCATGCCATGATCCGAGGTGACGATGACGGTGTAGCCGGCCTCGACCCAGCCTGGCAGGTGGCGGGCGAGCAGATCGCCCTGTGTCCGGGCCGCGTTGCGGTAACCGACACTGTCGCCACCATGCTTGTGGCCAGCATCATCGACATTCATCGGGTGGAGCAGCAGAAAATCGGGCGCCTTGGAGCGGACAAGCCATTCGGCATCGGCAAACAGATGACTGTCGGGATAGGCGTCATCCCAGTAGAAGAGACCATGCGTGATGTCCCCGCTTCCATCGACGAGAATGCGGTCGCGATGGCGGTCAAACGGGCAGGAGACATAAAGCTCCGACACCCAGTGATAGGCGGCCGCAGCCGTCACGCCGCCATGCGCACGCACCCGGGCCAAGAGATTGTCCCCCACCGACCGCCGCACCACGCCATTGCTGACCACACCGTGATCCACGGGCTTTCGGCCGGTCAGCAAGGTTTCGTAGAGCGGCCGCGACATGGCCGGCAGTTCGCAGGTGAGCTTGCGCACTTCGGCGCGGCCGGCTGCGACGAGCCCTTCCATATAGCCGAGACAGGCACGGGCCGCGTCGTAACGCAGCCCGTCGAGAATGATCAGGATCACTTTGTTCATGGCGCGCACCATGCCACGCGATCCATGAAAGGCAAGCGACAGCGCCTCAGATGATCGGCTTGCCGCCGGTCACCGCGATCGTCGCTCCGGAAACGTAGCTTGAGAGCGGATCGGCCAGCATCACATAAGCCGTCTGCAACTCCGCCGGCTGGCCCGGGCGCTGCATAGGCACCTGCTTGCCGAAGTTCTTCACCTTGTCCTCCGGCATGGTCGACGGAATGAGCGGCGTCCAGATCGGACCGGGAGCCACGGCATTGGCCCGGATCTTTTTCTCCGCCAGCATCTGCGCAAGCCCGGCGGTGAAGTTCTGGATTGCGCCCTTGGTGGTCGCATAGGCGAGAAGATTGGGGCTCGGGCTATCCGAATTGATCGAGGCCGTGTTGATGATCGACCCGCCATTCTTCATGTGCGGCACAGCAGCCTTGGTCAGATAGAACATCGCATGGATGTTGACGCGGAATGTGAGTTCCCACTCTTCATCCGGGATCTCGGTGATATCTTCGAACGATGCCTGGTGGGCGGCATTGTTGACCAGGATGTCGACGCCACCGAATTCGCGGACCGCCGTCTCCACGATCTCGCGGCAATGATCGGCATTTTGGATGTCACCCCGAACCAGCACCGCCTTGCGGCCGGCTTTTTCCACCCACTGGGCGGTATCCTTCGCGTCCTCGTCTTCTTCGATATATGAAATCAGGACATCGGCACCTTCCCGCGCATAGGCAATCGCCACAGCACGGCCGATCCCGCTGTCGCCTCCGGTGATGATCGCCTTCAGGCCCTCGAGCTTTCCGGAGCCCTTGTAGCTGTCTTCGCCGTGATCAGGCCTCGGATTCATGTCGGCAGTCCGGCCCGGCATGGGGACCTTTTCCTGCGAGAACGGCGGTGTCGGATAGTCGGCCATGTGTTCGTCTCCTCGTGTGGGTTCGAGGGTCAAACCGGTGAGCCATGGATGAGTTCCGAACAGATCCGGCCGGAACGGAAAGGGCCGGCATGACGCCGGCCCCGAGTGAACTTCTAATTTCAGGCCCGCCAGGCGGCGACCGCCTGCGGTTTCAGCACGCGCTCGCCCAACACCGGCTCGGCACCGGCAGGCAGCGCCCAGTCTTCCGTTCCGTAGTTGAAGGCAAAGACAAGATTGCCGCGGCGACGGATACGGATGAAGTCGGGCACGCGCAGCGTCGCAACGCCTGCCTTCTTGGTGGCCAGCTCCAGCACCTCGGCCAGCAGATCGGCATCGGCCCAGCAGGCGAGATAGAGCACATTGCCCTTTTCGGTCAGTGCCGGATCGCCATTGTCGAAGGTGGCGAGCACCGAGGCCGAGGTCTCCAGATATTCGCGCCAACGGATCGCATGACCCGTAACCGCACCGGAGACGCCATCCGAGAGACCCGGACGTAGGGAGGAGACCTGAACGACACGATTGCCCGTGAGTGCGCCCAGCGGACCCGGCGGCAGGTTTTCCGGAATGCGGAAATTGCGGTCGCGAGAGCCTGTGCGTGCGCCGATAACCACAACGCCCTTGGCCTTCTCAAGCTCGGCGAGAACCGCTTCGGTGACTTCCGTCATGCAGGGCACGACGACCAGCGGATAACCCTCGAGCGACGCGCCCGGACGGACGAAATCGACGTTCAGGCCCAGATGGCGAAGCGCCTCGTACCAGCGGAAGCAGAGTTCTTCGTAGCGGAAATCCTTGCCCTGCGGCTGGATCATCGTCGACCAGTAGCTCTGATAGTCGAAGACCAGCGCGACAGGCGCCTGGCTCGTTTCGGGAAGTGCGCCAAGGGCGGCCAGTTCGTCCGACACCTGCATGGCTTCCTTGCCGCCCGGCGACCACTCGTCGAGGCCGGGCAGGTTCAGACCCGCATGCATCTGTTCCTGCGCAAACGGTGCCTGGCGCCAGCGGAAATAGCTGACGACATCAGCGCCATGCGCGAGCGCCTCCCAGGTCCACAGACGCACCATACCCGGCTTCGGCACGGGGTTCCACGGCGCCCAGTTCACTGGGCCCGGCTGCTGTTCCATCACCCAGAAGCGACCCTTGCCGACGGCACGGTAGAGATCGTGGTGATAGGGCGCGATATCGGGATGCGAGGTCTCGGCCCAGCGATTGCGTTCGTCTTCGGTGAAGGGGAACTTCTCAACGAAGCCGATCGGATAGCTGTCCCAGGAGGCAAGATCGAGATTGTCGCCGACCTTGAAGTGGTCGAAGTCGGACACGAAGCCCATGAAGTTATGGGTGACCCAGCGGTCAGGCGAATGCTTGCGGATGATCTCGCACTGCATCTTGTCATAGGCCGCGACCTGATCCGAATGGAAGCGCCAGAAGTCGAGACGGGTCGCCGGGTTCGGCTCGGTCACCGTCAGGTTGGGAAGCGCGACGTCGTCGAAGCTCGAAAGCTCCATCGACCAGAAGACCGAACCCCAGGCCTCGTTCAGCTGGTCCGTCGATTGGTAGCGCAGGCGCAGCCAGCGCTTGAAGCTCTTCAGATCCTCGGGCCCCCAGGAGAGCGTGGTATCATGACAGCCATATTCATTGTCCGTCTGCCAGCCTACGATGCCGGGATGCTCGCCATAACGTTCGGCGACGATCTCGACGATCCGCGCGCTCTCCTTCCACCAGGTTTCCGATGAGAAGGTGTAGTGACGCCGCGAGCCGAAGCCGCGCGGGCTGCCCTGTTCGTCATAGGGAATGATATCGGGGCATTCGTCCACCAGCCACTTGGGCGGGGTCGCGGTTGGCGTGCCGAGCACGACCTTCAGGCCCGCTTCATGCAGCACGTTGATCGCCCGGTCGAGCCATTCGAAGGTGAAGGTGTCGCGCGAGGGCTCCAAACGGGACCAGGCGAATTCGCCGATACGCACGAAGGAAATGCCGAGTTCGCGCATCCGGCGCGCGTCGGTTCGCCACCGGCTTTCGTCCCAGTGTTCCGGATAGTAGCAGACGCCCAGCATTATCGTGTCAGATCCCCATTGATGACGGCCTTGCCGTCCTTGTCGAACAGATGGCAGGCCTTGGCATTGATGCCGAGGCGCAGCGTCTGGCCGGGCTTCTCGCTGGCCAGACCATCGGCCTTCACCGCAAGCTCCGAGCCATCGGCAAGCGTGACGAAGAACAGCGTCTCCGAACCGAGATATTCGGCGAGTTTGACGGTCGCTTCGATGACGACATCGCCATGGCCGGTTGCGTCGATATGCTCGGGCCGCAGACCGAGGGTCAGGTCGCCGGCCGGAACGCTCGCGCCAAGCGTCGGGATCGAGATCTCCGCCCCGGGCAGGCGCACCACGGCAGCACCGTCGGCAGCCGTGGCCTGAACCTTCAGAAAATTCATCTTCGGCGAGCCGATGAAGCCGGCAACGAAGAGATTGTTCGGGCGGTGATAGAGTTCGAGCGGCGAACCGACCTGCTCGATCTTGCCGGCCGACAGCACGACGATTTTATCCGCCATGGTCATGGCCTCGACCTGGTCGTGGGTCACGTAGATCATCGTCGCCTTCAGATCCTGATGCAGCTTGGAAAGCTCGGTGCGCATCTGGACGCGCAGCGCGGCATCGAGGTTCGACAGCGGCTCGTCGAACAGGAAGACTTCCGGATTGCGCACGATCGCACGGCCGATCGCGACACGCTGGCGCTGTCCGCCGGAGAGCTGGCCGGGCTTGCGCTGCAGGAGCGGCTCGAGCTGCAGCATCTTCGCGGCAACGGCAGTGCGCTCCGCAATCAGAGCCTTGGGCTGACCGGTCATCTTCAGACCGAAGCCGATGTTCTCCTCGACCGTCATGTGCGGATAAAGCGCGTAAGACTGGAAGACCATGGCAACGCCGCGCTCGGAGGGGCCGATGCTGGTCATGTCCTGGCCACCGATCGCAAGCGAACCGGCGGTGATGTCTTCAAGGCCCGCAATCATGCGCAGAAGCGTGGACTTGCCGCAGCCGGAGGGGCCGACGAAGACGCAGAACTCGCCGTCCTTGACGTCGAGATCCACACCCTTGATGACGCTGAGCGCGCCGAACTGTTTCTTGACGCCACGCAGGCTCACGTCAGCCATGGGTCTTGCCTCCCTTGATCGGTTCGAGTTCGAGGAGAAGTGCGCTTTCGGGCATCAGCATCGGCAGCGGCAGGCCGGCAAGACCGGCACTGGAAAGCGCGAAACTGACACCGCCGGAAAGCAGCGCTTTCTGCCCCTCGGAGATACGGATGAATTGCGGTTCTGCCGGCAGCACGGTCTTGATCCGCCACTGGCCGCCAAACTGGGTCACGTGCTCGGGCAGACGCAGCGGTGCTGGCTGTTCGCCCACCATCTGCGGCCCCTGAGCGACGATCACCACGATCTTCTCGTCCGAAGCCGCACCCCAGACATAGCGACCGTCGATCGGCTCCATGCGGAAATTGGCGCCCGGCGCATGGAAGAGATCGCGCAGCCGCTTGTAGGTCTCGATATAGACCTTGAGCTCGTCGCGCTCCGCATCGGTCAGTTCGAGCGGGTTGAGCTCCACACCGAGATGATAGGCAATGGCCACCAAGGCCCGGAAAGCAAGCGTGTGCCGACGACCGGTCTGATGGTTCGGCGAGGCCGAGATATGGCTGCCGAGAATTTCCGGCGGCACGAAGACGGACGCGCCACGCTGGATCTCCAGCCGCTCCAGCGCATCGGTGCAATCCGACGTCCAGACGCGATGGGTGCGCTTCAAGGCACCGTAGTCGATACGCCCGCCACCGGAAGCGCAGCTTTCGATTTCGACATCGGGATGGGCCGCACGAACACGGTCCATCAGCGCATAGACGGCGCGGGTCTGGGCTGATGTTTTCGCCTTGCCGTCGCGACCGGCCGCATGCGTCAGGTCGCGGTTCATGTCCCACTTGATGTAGGAGACGGCATGGTTCGACAGCACCGCGTCGATCTTGCCGAAGAGATAGTCGGAGACCTCCGGACGCGTCAGATCCAGCACCAGCTGGGTGCGTGATTCCAAGATAGGGCGACCCTCGATGGTCAGCGCCCAGTCGGGATGCGCCTTGTAGAGCTCGGACACCGGGTTCACCATCTCGGGCTCGAACCAGATGCCGAACTGCATGCCAAGCCCGGTCACGTGATCGACCAGCGGCTTCAGACCATCAGGGTATTTCCGTGCGTCGATGTCCCAGTCGCCAAGGCTGGTCGTGTCGTCGTCGCGCTTGCCGAACCAGCCATCGTCGAGCACGAAGCGCTCTATCCCGAGCTCTGCGGCCGCCGTCGCCTGAGCCTTCAGCGAGTCCATCTGATGGTCGAAGTAATTGCCTTCCCAGGTGTTGAGCGTCACCGGACGGGGGCTCATGCTGCCGCCCGGCCAGGTGGTCAACTCCTCGCGGACAAAGGCGTGGAAGTCTTCCGTATCGGCACCGGCATAGGCCGTCGGGCTCTCATAGCTTTCGCCCGGCGCAAGGATGATCTCACCCGGCTCGAACAGCTCTCCCAGATGCACGACGCGCTGGCCGTCGTCGGTCCGGTCGATCACCATCTGGTGGTTGCCGCTGAAACCGAGTGTCACGCCGAAGATCTGGGTTTCGCTTTCGATGAACAACATCGGGAAGCGGTCATGTGACGTGCGCCCACGACGGTTTTCCTGGATCCAGGTGCCATTGCCGAGAAGCTCGCGCCGCGTCTGGAACTCACGACCCCAGATGCCGGTGAAGCTCATCACCTGCAGGTCACCTGCGGGCGCCAGGAACGTGCCGGCCATGCAGCGATCGAGCTGATAATCACTGGCACCGGTATTGGTCAGCACCGTGGCCATGGAGATGAGGCCCGAGGCATGCGCCGTCAGCATGATCGCCAGCGAAAGACCCGCAATCACATCCACACCGGTCAACACCGTTTGGTTGCCATCTCGGCCAACAGTCCAGTCGCCAAACTGCGCGACGAAGTCGCGGCCGTTTCGGTGACCGGCAATCGCCGGCCAGCCGAAGAAGCCCATGCCGCCTGTCGGCAGTAGAACCGCTGACGGTACGGCGACGTCCATACCATTGACGCGACTCGACCGTTCGATCTCGAACAGCGGATCGGCTTCGACAGGTTCCGACCCGAAGGACAGGATCTCCGGCATTCCAATTTCCGGCAGTCGCAGGCTGAGCGCGAGCTGTCCAGAATCGATGGTGACAATCGTGCTCATCCCTTGGTCGCTCCGAGTGTGAGGCCAGCGATGAAGTGACGCTGCATCAGAAAAAACATGGCGACCGGCGGCAGGGCCGCGACGATCGAACCGGCGGAAACGAGATGCCAGGCGGCAACCCACTGGCCATTCAGCGAATAGAGGCCAGCAGTCACCGGCATGGCATGTTGGCCCTGCACCAAGACGGTCGCCCAGAAGTAGTCGTTCCAGACGAAGGTGAAGATCAGCACCGACAGAGCAGCGATTGCCGGGCGCATCAAGGGCAGCACGATGTAGCGGAAGATCCGCCATTCCGACACGCCTTCGACGCGGGCCGATTCGATCAGTGCAAAGGGCAGGCCCTTGATGAAATTGCGCATGAACAGCGTGCAGAAGCCGGTCTGGAAGGCGACATGGAAGAGCACGAGACCCATCGTCGTGTCGTAGAGACCGGCCCTCAGCGTCATGTCGCGGACCGGTACCATCAGGATCTGGAACGGGATAAAATTGCCGGCGACGAACATGAAGAACAGGACGAGATTGCCCTTGAACTTGTAGACCGCGAGCGCAAAGCCCGTGAGGCAGGAGAGCGCCACCGCGCCGATGACGGTCGGGATTGTCACCTTGAACGAGTTCAGGATGTAGTAGCCGATCGGCGAGTTGTTGAAGACCGCCGAATAGTTCTCGAAGCCGGCAAAGCCTGACGGGATCCCGAAGTAATTGCCGGCGGCGAGGTCGCCTGCCGGGCGAACCGACGTGATCGCAACGCCGATCAGCGGCAGCAGCCAGAGGAAGAGCGCAACCGGCAGCAGGATCTTGTAGGCCGTCTGCGCAAAGGGCGAGGCCTTCTGGATCGGAGTGGGGAACATCAGGCGTTCCTTTCCTGGGCGAGCATGCGGACGATGAAGAGCGAGATGAAGACCATCATGATGAGGAACAGCACGACAGCGATCGATGCGCCGTAGCCCATGCGGAACCCGTATTCCGAGAGCGCCTGCTCATACATGAAGTAGGAGAGCACCTGGCTGGAGCCGTAGGGCCCGCCGGCGGTCATGATGGATACGAGGTCGAAGGAGCGCAGCGAGCCGATGACGGTCACGACCATGGCGATGAAGGTGGCGGGTGCCAACTGCGGCAGGATCACATACCAGAGCAGCTTCAAACCCTTGGCGCCATCCATGCGCGCGGCTTCGACCTGCTCCGGATTGATGTTGTTGAGACCCGTCAGATAGAGGATCATGCAATAGGCCGTCTGCGGCCAGAGACCCGCAACGATAATGCCGTAGGTGACGTAGCGTTCCTCGGCCAGCACGGCGATCTGCTCGCCGAACAGCATCTCCGTGAGCTTGGCGAACAGGCCGAAATCCGGCGCATAGAACCAGGTGAACATCAGACCCACAACGACCTGGCTGATCACGAAGGGGAAGAAGAACAGGGATTTGTAGAGCCGGATCCCTGCGACGGTCTGGTTGAGGAAGAGGGCGACAGCGAGACCCGCCGGGATCGACAGCAGATAGAGCACCAGCCAGATGACGTTGTTGGAAAGCGACGTGTAGAAGGCATCGTCGTCAATGAGCTCGGCATAATTGCCGAAGCCGATCCAGGTCATGGCGCCGAGACCGTCCCAGTCGTGAAAGCTGATCCAGATCGACTCGAAGATCGGCACGAGCACGTAGATCAGGAACATCAGCATGCCGGGCGCCAGGAACAGGAAAGGCGCAAGCGTCTGCTGGTTTCGCTTCCAGAAACCGGACGACGAAGGAACGGTGTTGCTCATGGCGGCACCTCTGAAGGTCAAGGGAAACGGCAACCGGATGCCATGGGCCAAGGAGACCCACAGCACCCGGCGCAGGGAGCTCTTGTGTTTACTTGTGAACGCGGGCGCGAACCTTTTCGAGGCGCTCGAGGATCGCATCCAGGCGGTCAGGCTTGACCATGAATTCCTGGAAGCCTTCCATGCCGGCCTTCGCCATTTCGGCATTGGCATCGCGATCGTAGAACTGCGCGAGCGCATAGGCGTTCGACAGCATCTCGAAACCGGCATTGAGGAACGGATCCGCCGGCTTTTCAGCCTGGTTGTTGACCGGCAGCTGGCCGAGCGTGGCGTTCATCTTGGTCTGCGCTTCCGGCGAAGCCAGATAGGCGAGGAACTTCTTCGCATCTTCCTTGTTCTTCGCGCCTGACGGGATATGGAAGGTGTCGGTCGGCGCTTCCTCGGCCATCGGGATACCGGCCGTGATTTCGGGGAACTGCATGAAGCCGATCTGGTCTTCGGTCAGGCCACCGTCCTTCATGGTGGCAACGGCAAAGTTGCCCATCAGATACATGGCGGCCTTGCCCTGCACCATCTGCGGAATGGCATCCTGCCAGTCGATCGCGGCATGGTTTTCATTGAAGTAGCCGGCATTGACCAGCTCGCCCCACTTCTCGAACACGGCCTTCACGCGCGGATCGGTGTAGGGAACCTTGCCCGAGGTCAGCTCCATGTGGAACTCGTAACCGTTGACGCGCAGATTGAGATAATCGAACCAGCCGCCCGTCGGCCACAGGGCTTTGGTGCCGATGGTGATCGGCGTGATGCCAGCAGACTTCAGCTTCTCGCAGGCAGCCAGGAATTCGGCCCAGTTCTTCGGCGGCTCGATGCCCTGTTCGGCGAAGATGTCCTTACGGTAGTAGATGCCCCACTGGTAATAAGTGTAGGGCACGCCCCACTTCTTGCCATCGATGGTCATAGAGGCGGAAGCCGACTTCAGCTGGTCGTTCAGGCCATTGGCTTCCCAGACATCGGAAACGTCTTCGAACAGGCCCGCCTTGACGAAGGGCTCCATGCGGTTGCCGGCATACCAGGCGGCGACGTCAGGCGCATCGGCGGTCAGGAAGTTGCGGATGGCGGACTTGTAGCCTTCGTGGTCGAAGTTGTTCCACTTCACCGTGATATCAGGATTGGCCTTCTGGAAATCGGCGATCAATTCTTCCATCGCCTTTTTCGGCGCCGGATCGGAATGGTCGGAATTGAGAACGATTTCACCGGCGAACGCGGTAGACGACAGAAGGGTTGCACCCAGAGCAAAGCTGCTCAGGCTTTTGAAAAAGGTCATGTTTTCCTCCCTATGACCGTTATGCATCGCATTGCGGAGCTTGAAGCCCCGGATCCCACCGGAGCGGAATTCCCAGCTCTGCTTGATCATCCGATTCAAACCCGTAATAATCTACCGAGTTTTCACCGAACTTTTCCGGGATCCTAAGATTTGGAACATGTGAAGCCGCTGCTGGAGGACGAATCGGTCCCGGTTCACCCGGATCACGACCCACGCCACCCGCTGGTCATCTTCGGCGATCACCGCTTTTGTGCCGGCGAAAATCTGACGGTCCAGCGCATGGCGGGCCCGCACATGCACAGCCAGATCGAACTCAACTTCGTGCTGACAGGCCACATGACCTACTGGTTCGACGGCCGCGAACTGACGGTCGACGAAGGGCGCCTTTGCCTCTTCTGGGGCATGATCCCGCATCAGGTGATCGACCGGCAGGAGGGCACACGTTTCGTCTGCCTTTACGTGCCGATGTCGGTCTTCCTCGGCCTTGCAAACTTGAGCCGCTTTCGCGATGCCGTCTTTCGCGGCGCCATGATCGAAGCGCTCGAAATCCGCTCCTGGGATCGGGACATCTTCCAGCGCTGGCGTGAGGAACTCCTGGCCGGCGACGAGAACCTGACCGAGATCGTGCGCAACGAATTGACGGCGCGGGTTCTCAGGATCGAACGCGACGGCTGGCGGGATCTGCGCGAGGAAGGCTCGGCCATTGCGAGCTTCAGCGCCAATGACAGCGAACGCGTGGAACACATCGAACGCATGCTGCGCTTCATCGCCGAGCACGCACTGGACAGCATCTCCGCGGATGACGTCGGCAATGCGGTGGGTCTGCATCCGAACTATGCGATGTCGATCTTCAAGCGCGCCGTAGGCCATACGATCAACCAGGCGATCGTGCGCCATCGTCTCGACACGGCCCAATCGCTGCTGATTTCGACCGATCTGTCGATCACCGACGTCGCCTTCGAAAGCGGCTTTGGTTCGGTCTCCCGCTTCTATGAGGCCTTCAGCGAACGCTTCGTCGAAAAGCCAACCGCCTTCCGGCGGCGCATGCGCTCGAAAGGCCAGCCACCGGCCTGATGGCCGGCTTCAGCGATCGGCAATCGCCGAGAGCTTCGGCATGGCGACCCCGGGACACCAGTCCTTGAAACCGATGATCCGGCGGACGATCTTTTCCGCGTGATTGCCGGCAATGTCGCGCAGCCGGTGGTCGAGGGTGGGATTGCGGAAACGCTCGAGCGTGGTCGCGACATAGACTTCCGCCTCGTCGCCCAGACCATGTTGGCGAAATCCCGGAATGACCTCTTGTGCATAGATCGCCTCGAGCTCCGTGCGGATCGCGGCATCGGCAAGGATCTCTTTCACACATTCCGCCTCGGGTCGTGCGTCCTTCAGCCAGCGATCGGCCAGGACCGTATGACCGAGATTGAGGATGTGCAGTTTCAGCCGCTCGTAAGGCGTGAGATCATCGACCACCTTGATTGCGGGATGCTCGCAGGGGATCGTCAGCCCCGGCTGCCGCTCGATGGCCCAGAGCGCATAAGGCTCCGCCACCGCGCCTGCCGGCTCGATCGGCTCCGACACGATGCGATCGACGAGCGTATTGCCCCAGATGACCCGCTCCGAAAGCCAGGACACGAAGGTCGCGTCGGGAACATGGCGGCTCGCAAGGTCCACGATCAGATCCCGCAGCACCTCGCCATTCCGCGAGATGAGCTCGCAGGGCAATATCGTCAAGGGCATCGCGCCGCCGCGGAAGCGCGCGTGGAGAAGTGCCAGCAGTTTCATTGGAAAGGAGCGCGGGACCCCGTCGACGCTGTCCCCTTCGATCAAGGCATATCCCTTGTCTCCGGTATTGCTCAGCACAACTCTCGCCTCTTCGACGAAGACCCGCCTGACCTCGGCCCAGTCGCTGGAGGTCGAGAGCGATCGCGTTACCGATCGAACGCGCAGCTCCCGCTCGACCGGCCGCCCCTCCTCCAGCCCCCGTATGATCACCGGAAACCCTTCGGGCGCCGACAGGGCTCCGATGCGCCCGGCGCGCGCCGGATCACCCGACGTCTGCACCACAGTGATGGGTCCCAGTGCCTTTCCTGCCTCCATGGCCTCGCTGACGAAGAGGTCCGCATGTGCCTGGAGAAATCGGCTCGTGCCGAATTGCAGGATGGGCGTGCTCATGGTCAGGCGATCTCCTGGATGGATTGCAGCAATGTCTCTCGTGCGGACTTCAAATGTTGACGGCAGGCCTTCTCGATCTTGGCCGGATCCCGGGAGAACAGTGCCCGGATATAATCGAGATGCTCCTCCAGCGCCCGCTGGTTGCGCGCCCGCGCGTTCGTCTTGTTCCACTGATAGTGGTAGTGAAAGACGATCGAGATGATGTCGTAGAAATCGATGATGAAGCGGTTGCTCGAGGCCTTCTGGACGAGCAGGTGGAAGCGCTCGTCGAGCTCCGAAAACTCGGTATAGCGGTTGTCGATATCGGCCAGCAGCGCGTGATGCTGGGCTTCCACCGCCTTGAGCTCCGCCCAGGCCGGATGATCTTCTGCCAGATACACGAAGGCTGCTGCCGACCGCAGTTCGAACATCTCACGCACTTCGGTGAGTTCCAGCGCAAACTCACGGGTGAACCCCTTGAGCACCCAGTGGCTGTTGGGCCGCTTCTCGATCAGGCCGAAGCGGCTGAAACGGATGAGGAATTCCCGGACGCTGGTCGTGCCGATACCGATCTCGCGGGCAAGCTCCAGCTCGTTGATCTGCATGCCCGGCTGAGCCCCCCCGGCCAGGATCCGCCGCATGAAGCTGCGCTCGATGATCTCCGAGAGCGAGTTCGTTTCTTCGTCCGGAAAATAATCGGCCTGCTGCGGCCGGCGCAGCACGGTTTTCGAGCGCTTGTCCCAGGCAACGAGCCCCACATCGCCGAGTCGCGTTAAAACCGCGCGCACGGTCGTCCGGCTGACGCTGAGCAAACCGCCGAGCTCCGGCTCCGAGGGAAGCGTGTCCGTTTCCTCGATCAGCTTCAGCGTGCGGTTGTAGGCATCCTTGAAGACGGTGTTCTGCTTGGCCATGGCCCTGCCTGAATGTTTCTTGGTCTAGCGCGTCGGTCTTCTGCCTCTTGGCGCAAGACGCAGCCGCGCGCAATGAAAACCACCGATTGCGGTCTCCCTGCTTCCTTTGACGTTGAGCTTCTCCTCCCGCGCCCTCGTCGCGTAAATTGTTCTTTATCGATATCATACCCATTGACGAGCAACTGTCTATTGCCGATAAAAGACAAAACACAGGATCCGGTCTCGCCGGACGCATGGGAGAAACATCGGGTGTCGAAACCAGCCTGCATCCTGCTGTCGCAGGACGATAATGTTGCCGTGACCACTGTTGCGATCGAGGCGGGGCATGTCCTGCCCGGTGGCGCCGCAGCTTCGGCCAAGATCGATCCCGGCCACAAGGTCGCTGTCCGCGCCATTCATAAGGGCGAACCGGTCGTCAAATATGCCCAGGCGATCGGCCGCGCCACAACGGACATTGCCGCCGGCGACCACGTCCATTCCCACAACCTCGCCTTCGATGAAGACCGCCTCTCGGTCAGCGGACTAACAGCCCCCGAAGCCGCGACGGCAGCCGACAAGGGCCGTACCTTCATGGGTTATAGACGCGCCGATGGCCGCGCGGCCACCCGCAACTACATCGGCATCATCGCCAGCGTGAACTGTTCCACCACCGTCTGTCGGGCGATTGCGGATGCGGCCAACTGCACCATCCTGCCGCATTACGAGGGCATCGACGGCTTTGTGCCGATCGTCCACGATCAGGGCTGCGGCATGAGCTCGACCGGCGACGGCATGCGCACGCTGCACAGAACGATAGCCGGCTACACGAGACATGTGAATTTCGGCGGCGTGCTGATGGTCGGCCTCGGCTGCGAGGTCAACCAGCTGACGCTTTACGGCCAGAGCGGCGCCGGTGCTTCGAAACGTCACTTCAACATCCAGGACGCCGGCGGATCCCGCCGCGCCGTCGAGAACGCCCTTTCGATCCTGAAAGAGATCGCAGCCGAAGTCGGCACCATGCGCCGCGAACCGATCTCCGTCAGCGAGATCATCGTCGGCCTGCAATGCGGCGGTTCCGACGGCCTGTCCGGAATCACCGCCAATCCGGCGCTCGGCGTTGCCGTCGATATCTTGGCCGGTGCCGGTGGCACTGCGATCCTCTCCGAGACCTCGGAAATCTACGGCGCCGAACACCTCCTGCGCAGCCGCGCCGTCAACGAAGATGTCGCCGTCAAGCTCGACGGCCTGATCTCCTGGTGGGAGGCCTATGTCGCCCAGCACGGCGCCTCGCTCGACAACAATCCCTCGCCCGGCAACAAGAAGGGTGGCCTCACCACCATTCTCGAGAAGTCGCTTGGCGCGGTCGCCAAAGGCGGACGCTCGCCGCTGACCGCTGTCTACAATTACGCCGAGCGCGTCACCGAACACGGCCTCGTCTTCATGGACACGCCCGGCTACGACCCGGTCTCCGCGACCGGCCAGGTGGCCGGCGGCGCGAATGTCATTGCCTTCACCACTGGCCGCGGCTCCTGCTTCGGCTCTCGGCCTGTGCCCTCCATCAAGCTGACGAGTAACACCGCGCTCTACAAGTCGATGGAAGAGGACATGGACATCGACTGCGGCGTGATTGCCACGGGAGACGCCAGCGTCTCGGGACTGGGTCGCGACATCTTCGACCTGATCATCGAGACCGCCTCGGGCAAGAAGACCAAGAGCGAGCTCTTCGGCTACGGCGACAACGAATTCGTGCCGTGGCACCTCGGTGCCACGCTCTGACCTCGACAACAGGACAACGGATATCAGCATGAAGACTAGACGCATCGGCAAGACCGCCCTCGAAGTGACCGAATACTCCTTCGGCACGGCCCCACTCGGCGGCCTATACCGGCCCTGCCCCCGCGATGTCGGGATCGCCACGCTGCAGGCGGCCTGGGATCACGGCATCCGTTATTTCGACACCGCTCCCCATTACGGTTTTGGCCAGGCCGAGCGCTATGTCGGCGACTTCCTGCGCGACAAGCCGGAGGACAGCTATGTGCTCTCCACCAAGGTCGGCCGCCTGCTGGCACCCGTGCCGAAGGACCAGATCCCGAATGTCGGCTTCGTCGATCCGCTGCCCTTCAAGCTGGTCTACGACTACAGCTATGACGGCATCATGCGCTCGGTCGACTTCAGCTATGCGCGCCTCGGCCTGAACCGCATCGACATCCTCTATGTCCATGACATCGGCGTCTATACCCATGGCCGCGCCGTCAACGACCACTACGTCAAGCAGCTCCGCGACGGCGGGTACAAGGCCCTCGACCAGCTGAAATCCTCGGGCGCCATCAAGGCCTTCGGTCTCGGCGTCAACGAAGTCCCGGCCTGCCTGGAGATGATGGCCGACATCGATATCGACGTCATCCTCATGGCCGGCCGCTATTCGCTGCTCGATCGCTCCGCTGTCGAGGAACTGCTGCCGCTCTGCGAGAAGCGCGGCACCTCCATCACTGCCGGCGGCGTGTTCAACTCCGGCATCCTCGCGACGGGCGCCGTGCCCGGCGCCCATTTCGACTACACGCCGGCAACCGACGAGGTGCTCGCCAAGGTACGCGCCATGGAAGACCTGGCAAAGCAGGCCGGCAAGCCGCTCGCCCAGTTCGCCATGCAGTTCCCGTTGCATCATCCGGTCGTCGCCTCCGTCATCATCGGCACCGCGAGGCCCGAGAGCCTCAACCGCAATATGGCGCTGACCACGGAAGAACTGCCGGCCTCCGCCTTTGCACCCTTCGAGGCGCATACGCTGGTCGCACCGCCGCTCGGCGATGACGCGGTCCGGGAATAGGAGCAGACCATGCTGAAAGGCATTCACCCCCTGCTCGGTCCCGACCTCCTGCATGCCATCGCCACCATGGGCCACGGCGACGAGATCGTGATTGCCGACGGCAATTTCCCGGCCTCGACCATGGGCCCGCCGGTTATCCGGGCCGACGGCGTCGGCGCCGTCGAGATCCTCGAAGCAATCCTCGCCCACATGCCGCTGGACCAGTTCGTCGAGGATGCCGCCTGGCGCATGCAGGTCGTCGGCGATCCGCATGCCGTCCCGGAGATCTGTGCCGAGTTTCAAGCGATGATCACGAGGCTTGCGGGCGATTTCCAGCTCGAAAGCCTCGAGCGCTTCGCCTTCTACGAACGGGCGCAGACCGCGGCCTATATCGTCGCAACCACGGAATTGCGGATTTACGGCAACGTTATCCTGAAGAAGGGCGTCGTCTATCCCGAGGAAATCCACCGGGTCTGAAAAGGCCCGGAATGCCCTGAGAACAAGGGCGAAAGAGGTTCGGAGGAGACCGCTTTTGCCTGCTTGCAATCTCCAGAATGCTGGAGTAGCGTGCCTCGATAAAATGTTTTTTATCGATAAAGATCGTCCTGGTTGCGTTCTGCGGGCCGATCTAACCGGAGGAACAGGACGCGTTGAGAGGAGAACCCACAATGACCATTCTGAAGAGCATGACTCGCCGCGCCCTGATGGGGATCGCTGGCGCCGCAATGATGACATCGATGATGCCGGCCATGTCCTATGCCCAGGATGTGACCATCCCGATCATCGTCAAGGACACCACGTCCTTCTACTGGCAGATCGTGCTCGCCGGCGCCCGCCAGGCCGGCAAGGACCTCGGCGTGAACGTGCCGGAGCTGGGCGCTCAGTCCGAATCCGACATCAACGGCCAGATCAGCATCCTTGAAAACGCCGTCGCCGGCGGCCCGGCCGCCGTCGTCATCTCGCCGACCGAATTCAAGGCGCTCGGCAAGCCAATCGACGAAGCCGCGAAGTCCGTTCCGATCATCGGCATCGACTCGGGCGCAGACTCCCAGGCTTTCACATCGTTTCTGACCACCGACAACGTCCAGGGCGGCCGCATCGCCGCTGATGGTCTCGTTGCAGCGATCAAGGCGGCGACCGGCAAGGAAGAGGGCGAAGTCGCCATCATCACCAGCCTGCCGGGCGTCGGCTCGCTCGACCAGCGCCGCGAAGGCTTCCTCGACCAGATCAAGACCAAGTATCCGGGCATCCAGGTAACCGTCGACCGCTTCGCCGACGGCCAGGCAACCACCGGTCTGAACATGATGACCGACCTGATCACCGCCAACCCGAATATCGTTGGCGTCTTTGCATCGAACCTGATCATGGCGCAGGGCGTCGGCCAGGCGATCGCCGAAAACAAGCTCGGCGACAAGATCAAGGTCATCGGCTTCGACTCGGATGAAAAGACCGTCGGCTTCCTCAAGGAAGGCGTTCTCGCCGGCCTCGTCGTCCAGGATCCGTATCGCATGGGCTACGACGGCGTGAAGACCGCGCTCGCCGTGTCCAAGGGCGAGAAGGTCGAGACCTTCGTCGACACCGGCGCAAACCTGGTGACCCAGGCCAACATGGCGGACCCGAAGATCGACGCCCTTCTGAACCCGAAGGTCAACTGATCGAGACTTCGGCACGCGCGGCATCCGTCGCGCGTGCCGGACCGGAAACGGCAGGCGCGGGAGGCGTCGGCCGCTTTCATAGACTGACGGGAGGAATGACATGACTTCGCTGCACGATGTGAGCCACCGGCACGACAATCAGCCCGAGCTGATGGAAACCGACCGCATTCCGCCGGGAACGCCGATCCTCGAACTCGTCGGCCTGCAGAAGAAGTATGGCGCCGTCGAGGCCCTGAAGCCCGCGACCGTCACCTTCCTCGCCGGAGAAATTCACGCCATTGTCGGCGAAAACGGCGCCGGCAAATCCACCCTCATCAAGCTTCTGACCGGCGTTATTCCGCGCACCGCGGGCGAGATCCGCTGGTGCGGCAAGCCGGTTGCGCTTGCCACCCCGAACGAAGCGATCAATCGCGGCATCAACGCCGTTCACCAGGAAGTCGTGTTGTGCGCGCATCTCTCCGTCGCTGCCAACATGTTCCTCGGCGACGAGATGTCCTCGGGCGGCATCATGCGCCAGCGCGCCATGACGCAAGCCGCGCAAAACGTCCTCGACGACCTCGGCTTCAACCTGCCAGCCGGCGAAATCCTCGACAACCTCACGATCGGCCAGCAGCAGCTGGTGGCCACCGCCCGCGCCGCGATGCGCGGCATTCGCTTCCTGATCTTCGATGAACCGACGGCTTACCTGACACGTCAGGAATCCGCCCAGCTCTTCCGCCTGATCCGCCGTCTGCAGTCGGAAGGCGTGACCATCGTCTATATCAGCCACCGCATGGAAGAGGTCTTCGAACTGGCGGACCGCGTCTCGGTCCTGCGCGACGGCACCCATGTCGGCACCCGCCTGATCAGCGAGACGAACGATGCAGAGCTGATCTCGCTGATGATCAACCGTTCGATCGAGCAGACCTACCACAAGGAAAAGCTGCCGATCGGCGCGACCATACTCGAGACGAAAGGCCTGTCTGGGCCCGGCTTCTCGGATGTTTCGCTGACCGTCCGCTCCGGCGAGATCGTCGGTCTCTACGGCCTGATCGGCGCCGGCCGCAGTGAATTTGCGCTGGGCCTCTATGGTCGGCACAAGCCGACGGCCGGCGAGGTCTATTGGGACGGCAAGAAGGTCGTCATCGATACCGAGCGCAAGGCCATGGACCTCGGCATTGCGCTCGCCCCCGAAAGCCGCCGCGACCAGGGGCTGTGCCTCAACCTGCCGATCGGCCTCAACATCAACCTGCCGGTCTTTGGCCGCTTGAGCCGAGGGGTGACCATCAGCCCGAAGCTTGAAGCCAACAATGCCGACAAGCAGATCGACGACCTTAAGATCAAGACACCGACACGCGGGGTTCTGGCCTCTGCCATGTCTGGCGGCAACCAGCAGAAGATCGTCATCGGCAAATGGCTGAGCCATGGCGCTCGGCTCTTCATCTTCGACGAGCCGACCGTCGGCGTCGATGTCGGCACGAAGGCCGAGATCTACCGGCTCTTCGCCGAGCTGCTGAAGCAGGGAGCGGGCATCATCCTGATCTCGTCTTACCTGCCCGAGGTTTATGAACTGGCGGACCGGCTGCATGTCTTCCGCCAGGGCAGGCTGGTAGCAAGCCACGATTACCGGACCGCCTCGCACGAGGATGTGCTGACCGAGGCGATCGGCGTCTGAGACGAGATGCCCTGAAGAACAAGCGACATGAAAAGACGACTGGGAGGACACCAATGAGCACCGATAACACCGAGACCAAGGTCGCGCCGAAGAGGGGCATGAGCATCCTCTTCAGCCTCACGCTGCTCGGCCTCCTGCTCTTCCTCTGGCTACTACTCGGCTTTGCCACCAACAGCTTCTGGACGCCCAACAACATCAGCAACCTACTGCGCCAGGGCGCGATGACGGCAATCCTCGCCGTCGGGCAGACCTTTGTCATCATCACCGCGGGCATCGACCTCTCCGTGGGCGCCGTGGTCGGCTTTGCCAGCGTCATCATCGCCTGGTTGCTTGCAGCCGGCGTTCCGGTCTGGATCGCCATCATCCTGACGCTGCTGATGGGCGTCGCGATTGGCATGTTCCACGCCTTCGGCATCGTCCGCATGGGCCTGCCGCCCTTCATCATCACGCTCGCAACGCTCACCTCGCTGCGCGGCATCGGCCTCTTGATCACCAATGGCTCGACGATCTCGATCTCCAACGAGGCCTTCACCAACTTCGCCCGCGCCGACTTTCTCGGGGTCCCGAGCCTCTTCTGGATGGTCATCGTGGTGGCGATCCCAGCCTATGTCTTCCTGCACCTCAGCCGCTGGGGACGCTACCTCTTTGCAGTCGGCTCCAACAGCGAAGCCGCCCGCCTCTCCGGCGTCAACGTCACCCGCACGATCTACACCGCCTATATCCTGTCCTCGACCTGTGCTGCCTTCGTCGGGATCCTGCTTGCCTCGCGCATCGGGATCGGCAACGCCACCCAGGCTGAAGGCTGGGAACTGCAGGCGATCGCCTCCTCGGTCATCGGCGGTACCAGCCTGTTCGGCGCGGTCGGTTCGGTCCAGGGCCCGCTGCTCGGCGCCTTCATCCTGGCAACGATCAACAACGGCGCCAATCTGATGAACGTCAACTCCTTCTGGCAGCGCATTATCACCGGTGCTCTGATCATCCTGATCGTTTATTTCGACCAGCTGCGCCGCCGCGGCAGCCGCTGATTTTTCCCAAGGTGGGGGATGTCGCGAATGGCATCCCCTTTTTTTTCGTCAAACCTTGCCGGGTCACCGAAAGGAACCAGCATGAAGGCCGCATTGTGTGTCGAACCGGGCCGATTGGACGTCGTCGATCGCGATCCCGCCCCCCACCCGAAACAGGGTGAGGCCCGGATCGCCATCAGCCATGTCGGGATCTGCGGGACGGACTACCATATCTTCGAAGGCAAACACCCCTTCCTCGAATATCCCCGCGTCATGGGCCACGAGATCTCGGCGACGGTCCGCGAAGCCGGCGAAGGTGTCGATCTCGCCGTTGGCACGAAGGTGATCGTCAATCCCTACATCGCCTGCGGCACCTGCATTGCCTGCCGCAAGGACAAGCCCAATTGCTGCACCAACATCCGCGTGCTCGGTGTGCATACCGATGGCGCCATGTGCGAGGAAATCACCGTTCCTGCCATCAACCTTTATCCCGCTGACGACCTGTCCCCGGAAGCCGCAGCCACCGTCGAATTTCTGGCCATCGGCGCCCATGCCGTGCGTCGTTCCCTGGCTCCCGCCGGATGCAGGGCACTGGTCATTGGGGCCGGCCCCATCGGCCTCGGCACGGCGATCTTCGCCCGCATCGCCGGCCACGAGGTCACCTTGCTCGACACCAGCCGCGAGCGCCTGTCGATGGCAGCGAACCGCCTCGGCTTCACATCGGGTCTTCTCGCCGATGAGGGCCTCGAGGCTGCGGTCGCGGACCTGACCGGGGGCGATGGCTTCGATGTCGTCTTCGACGCCACAGGCTACCGCGCCTCGATGGAACGCGCCTTCCGCTTCGTCGCCCATGGCGGTGCGCTCGTCCTGGTCAGCGTCGTGAAGGAGGACATCACCTTCTCCGATCCGGAATTCCACAAGCGCGAGATGATGCTGATCGGCAGCCGCAACGCGACCCGCGTCGATTTCGATCACGTGCGCAAGTCGATTGCGGACGGCCTGGTGCCGATCGACCAGCTGATCACCCATCGCACGACGCTGGCAGATCTTGCCACGGATCTGCCGCGCTGGGCGCGCGAAAAATCCGGCCTGATCAAGGCCCTGATCCAGATCGGCTGAAAACCAGACACGCAAAAGGCCCGAAGCTCTGCCTCGGGCCTTTTCAATTCGATGTTCCTGAGCTCAGGCCTTCTGCAGGAAGGCTGCGATCGCATCGACCTCGCCTTGCGAGACTTCATGCCCGCCCTGATGCAGAAAGGTCTCGACCGATGCCCCCTGCGCCTCGAAGTAGGCGATCAGACGCTCGGTGAGCGGCAGCGGGCAGATCGGGTCGCGCTGGCCGGCCGTGACAAGGGCCGAGAGGGTTTGAAGCCCCGCCTGCGCCGGCGGATCGAAGGGGATCAGCGGATGCATCAGCACCACACGATCGAAGAGATCGGGGGCTCCGAATAGGACCGAAGCCAGGATATTCGCGCCGTTCGAATAACCGAGCCCGTAGATCGGGCGATCCGGGTTCTGCGCCTTGTGAGCATGAATGAATGCTGCCATCTTCGCCGTCCTCTCGGCGAGGTCGGCCATGTCGTAAACGCCTTCGCCTGTGCGCTTGAAAAAGCGAGCGGCACCGTATTCCGACACGTCGCCGCGCGGCGAGACAATCCCCGCCTCGGGCAGGATTCGGTTGATGAGCCCCGGAAACTGATGTTCGTCTCCACCCGTCCCATGGAACGTGAAGACGAGCGGGGCATCGGCCTGCGGGGCCTGATGGAAATGAATGTAGCTGTCAGTGGACATGTTGGGATCTCCAAAGCAGCCGACGCCCATTGAGAGGGCGCCGGACCACTGGTACGGGATTAGTCCTTGATCGGCGGCAGATGGGCTTCGATCTGCGAGCGATACTGCTGGTAGCGAGTCGGCAGCTTCAGCGCCTCGCCGAGATGTGCGGTGTCTTCGTCGCGGTTAAAGCCCGGCTCGTTCGTCGCGATCTCAAACAGCACGCCGCCTGGCGTGCGGAAATAGATCGCCCAGAAGTAGTCACGGTCGATGACCGGCGTCACCTGGTAACCCGTATCGAGCAGCGCCTTGCGCACGTCGAGCTGGGCCGCCCGGTCTTCAACGGCAAAGGCCACGTGGTGGACCGACCCTGCACCCTGCATGGCGCGCGATGCGCCGGGCAAGACTTCCAGATCGATATAGTCCGCGCCATTGCCGCCGGGGACTGCGTAGCGCACGAACTCGCCCTGCTTGTCGACCGGCTGGTAGCCCATGAACTTCAGGAGTTCACCCGTGGCCCCTTCGTCGCGCAGCCGCATGGTCACGCCCCGGAAGCCATGAATGCCTTCGGAAACACCGACCGGACCACCGGCAAACGGCACGCGGCTGTCGCCGTCGACTTCGGCAAGGGCAAAGCCGTCACCATCGGGACCCGCAAAACGCAGGCGGTCTTCACCGAAGAGCGAATAGGAGCCGAGCTCCTTCACACCTTCCTTCGACAGGCGCTCCTGCCAGAAACCGAGCGTGCCCTTCGGCACGGAGAACACGGTTTCCGAAACCTCGCCGGCGCCGCGGCCACCCTTGCCCATATTGGCAAAGGGGAAATAGGTCATGACCGATCCGGCATTGCCGACTTCGTCGCCGTAGTAGAGGTGGTAGACATCGGGAGCGTCGAAATTGACGGTCTTCTTGACGCGGCGCAGGCCGAGCGTCTTCGTGAAGAAGTCATTGTTTTCCTGGGCATCCGCGGCCATCGAGGTAACGTGATGCAGGCCTTTGATCTCGGTAAGCATGGCTCTGATCCTTTCCCGGCACTCGCGCCGGTCTTGTTCTGTTGAACGGAATATGGGCCATGGCTTTTCCGTTGTGAACCGTTGTAATGTTGCGGATATTATTTCACTGGAGGCAATAATCTGATGGGCGAACTCGAAGCGATCAGAACCTTCCTGACAGTTGCAGATCAAAGCAGCTTCAGCGCCGCCGCCCGCTTGCTCGGCATGACCCCGGCGTCGGTGACCCGTACGGTCTCGGGCCTGGAGGAACAGCTCGGCGTCCAGCTGCTGTTGCGCACCACTCGCAAGGTGTCGCTCACCTCAGCGGGTGCGGCCTATGCAGCCCGCGTCGCGCCATTGGCGGAAGGCCTCGCCCGCGCGACGGAAGAAACCCGCGATCTGCAGAAGGTCACCGCCGGCTCGCTGCGTGTCTCGGCGCCGATGTCGCTCGGCATGAAAGTCCTGCCGACCGTCCTGTCGCAATTTGCAATCATCCACCCGCGCACCAGCGTGGCGATCGAACTCTCCGATCGCTTCGTCGATATCGTCCAGGAAAACTATGACCTCGCGATCCGCATTTCCGGACCTCCGACCGACAAGTCGACCATCTGGCGCAAGATCCGCCCCGTGCCCCGCCTTCTCGTCGCCGCGCCGTCCTTCCTGACGCGCCAAGGCACGCCGAAGGTGCCGGAGGATCTGACGACGCTGGAATGCCTGAGCTATCATGACCAGTCGAAGACCGAGACATGGGAACTGACACGATCGGGGCAGACGAGGACCGTGGAAGCGCGGGGACGCTTCGCCATCAACAACGGGGATTTCCTCTGCAAACTGGCCGTCGAGGGGGAGGGCATTGCGCTGCTTCCCCGCTTCATCGTGCAGGAGGAGCTGCAGAAAGGGGCGCTGGTCGAAGTCCTGCCGGGATGGTCAACGCCGGAAATCTGGCTGACGCTCTACTACCCGCCCTACGAACAGCTGCCGCTGAGGGTGGCAACCTTTTCGGATTTCTTTGAGGCCTTCATCAAGGAAAGCTGGGACGCAGGCCCCACGTCCTGACCGGCTTCAGCGGTCGCGCGTGAAAAACTCGCCGATCTCCTGAGCGATCTTGTCGGTCGCGATTGGCACCTCGACCTTCTTCACCTGCTCGAAAAGCGGTTCCGGAATGGCAGCCTTGCGCGCTTCGGCCAGCCCTTCGAAGAAACGCGGCGAAAACTCCGGATGCGGCTGGTAGGAAAGCCCCCAGTCACCATAGCGGATGACGGCATTCTCGCAGGCATCGGTCTTGCCCACGACTTCAGCTCCCTCGGGCACCTTGATCACCTGATCCTGATGCCAGGCAAGCAGCACCTGTTCTTCGCCCGTATCGGAGCGCTTGTAGGTGACGGGACCGGCAGACCAGCCGCCCTTGAACTTCTCGACATGACCGCCGAGCGCCTTGGCCATCACCTGATGCCCGAAGCAGATGCCGACCATCGGCACCTTGGCTGCATGCACCTGGCGGATGAAATCCTCGAGCTTGCGGATCCATTCATGGTCCTCGTAGACCCCGAACTTCGAGCCCGTCAGCAGCCAGCCATCGGCCTCGTTCGGGCTTTCCGGGAACTCGCCATCCACCACGAAGAAGCGCTTGAACGTGAAGTCGAATTTGCCGAGCAGCGCGGCAAACATGTCGGCATAATTGCCGTACTCATCCGTGAGTTCGGCGGGCGAGTGACCCGTGACGAGAATGCCGATGGTCTTGGTGGTCATGTGAGCTTCCTGCTAAACAGCAAAAGGCGGATTGGGCCCTTGCACTCCGTCTGACTATACCAAATGTTAGTTTGATCAAATTTCAAGAGGGTGAACGCCCGAAGCGCGAGATTCAGCGCTTGGGCGGCATCCGTCAGGACAAGGAATCCGGTCGAACCATGGCGATCGAGGAACGCAGGGCTGAAGAATCGCTGAAGCAGCGTGTCTATCGGACGTTGCGCGCCCGTGTCATGTCAGGCGCCGTCGCCCCCGGTCTGCCCATCACCATCAATGGGGTCGCCGACGATCTGGGCGTGAGCGCCATGCCGGTTCGCGAGGCCCTGCATCGGCTGGTGGCCGATGGAGCGCTCGAATATCTCGACAATCGCCGCGTCCGCGTACCGGAAATGACGCTCTCGAAATTCGAGGAGATCATCGCCGCGCGCACGGCGCTTGAAACGCTCGCAGCGATCCGCGCCCTGCCGCACATCGACGCCAAACGCCTCGCGCGGCTCCAGGCGATCGACACCGAGATAGACGAGGCCTATGCCGCAAACGATCTGTTGCGCTCGACGGAGCTCAATTTCCTCTTCCATCGCACCCTCTACGAACCGGGGGCGAGCGGCGTGCTGCTCGATCTGATGGAATCCGTCTGGCTGCGCCTCGGTCCCTTCATGCGCCTTGCCACCGCCAAGCTTGAGGACAGCTACCGCATAGACCGCCACGCCGAGGCGATGGAGGCGATCCGCAACAGCGACACCGCAGCACTTGCCAGAGCCATCGAAGCCGACATTCAGGACGGCGTCGGCCATCTCGGCCGGCATTTCCTGCGCGAGGAAGCCTCACCCCCGAAACGGGCCACAACCTGATCTGCGGGAAACGCTCAAGCCCGCTTGCGCAGGGCAAGGCGCATCTGCTTTTCGATCTCCACCAGCGCGAAGAAGACCCAACCCAATCCCACGATCACCAGACCATCCATGAGCGGCACGCTTTCGGTGCCGAAGAGCCGCTGCATGAATGGCAGATAGGTGATGGCAAACTGCGCCACCGTCACCGAAATGACGCAGGCCCAGACGACCTTCGTTCCGCGCACCGCGCGCCAGGTCAGCGACGTCCCGTAAATGTTGCGAATGAAGAAGACGTGGAAGATTTCCATGACCACGAGTGTGTTCATCGCCATGGTCCGGGCAAGTTCCGCCGAATGGCCCTTGTCCAGGGCGTAGAAGAAGATCCCGAAGACGAGGGCCGCAAAGAGCATGGATACGAGGAAGATATGCCAGAGCAGGTCCGCCGTCAGCAGCGGCTCGTCGCGTCGGCGCGGCGGACGCTGCATTGTCCCGTCCTCGGAGGGCTCGAACGCCAGCGCCAGGCCAAGGGTCACCGCGGTGACCAGATTGATCCAGAGGATCTGGACGGCTGTTACCGGCAGAGCGAGCCCCGCAAAAAGCGCGATGATGATCGTTGCCGCCTCTCCTGCATTCGTCGGCAATGTCCAGCTGATCACCTTCTTGATGTTGTCGTAGACGGTGCGCCCCTCGCGCACCGCAGCCGCGATCGAAGCGAAATTGTCATCCGCAAGCACGAGCTCGGCCGCTTCCTTGGCCGCCTCGCTGCCCTTGATCCCCATGGCGATCCCGGCATCGGCACGCTTCAGCGCGGGTGCGTCGTTCACGCCGTCTCCGGTCATGGCAACCGTCAGGCCCTGTGACTGCAAAGCCGTGACGAGCCGCAACTTGTGCGCCGGCGAGGTGCGGGCAAAGATGTCGGTCTCGATGGCCGCCAGAGCAAGCGACGCATCGTCCATCCGGTCGATGTCTGCGCCGGTCAGCACGCGATCGCAGCGCTGCAGGCCGATCATTGCGGCAATCGCCCTCGCCGTCGCGGCATGATCGCCGGTGATCATCTTGACCCGGATCCCGGCCCGGTGGCACTCCGCAACGGCAGCGATCGCTTCCGGCCGCGGTGGATCCATGAGGCCGACAAGACCGATCAGGGTCAGCGAACCGACAAGCGCCTCTTGCGTCAGATGACGCATTTCCGGCCGCCATTCGCCGATGGCGACGGCAAGTACACGCTGCCCCTCGGCGGCAAGCATGTCCACCATATGCTCCCAATAGGCAACATCGAGAGGACCTGTCGAACCATCCGGCATGCGCTGACCCGCGCACAGCGCGAGGATCGCCTCCGGCGCGCCTTTGACATGCACGTGGCACTTGCCCTTGTCGTCGACATGGAGGACGGCCATGTAGCGATGGGCTGCATCAAAGGGAATGACGTCAACGCGTCTCCAGCCTTCCGTGAAGGGATCGGCACCCCCGCCAGTGATCTTCCCGGCAAGCGCCATCAAGGCGCCCTCCATGGGATCACCCTCGACCCGCCAGGCACCATTGGCCGAATGCAGCACCGCATCGTTGCAAAGGCCGGCTGCGCGCGCAAAGGCAGTGAGCACGGCGTGATCGCGCGGATCGGCATCCGCGTCCTTCCAGCGCACGGCGCCCTCCGGCGCGTAGCCTTCACCATCGACGGCGTAGACATGACCGGCGGCAACCAGGCTTGCCACCACCATTTCATTGCGCGTCAACGTGCCCGTCTTGTCCGTGCAGATCACCGAAACGGAGCCAAGGGTTTCGATTGCCGGCAGTCGCCGGACGATCGCGTTGCGTCGCGCCATGGCCTGCACCCCGACAGCCAGGGTTATCGTCATCACGGCCGGCAGGCCCTCGGGGATGGCAGCGACCGAGAGCCCGACAATCGTCATGAACAGTTCGGGAAAAGCGAGATGGCCGACGACCAGGCCATAGGCGAGAAGAAGAGCGGCAACGATCAGAATGAAAAGCGTCAGCCAGCGGGCGAAGACATCCATCTGCCTCACCAGCGGGGTCGACAGGGTCTCCACCTTCTGCAGCATGCCGCTGATCTTGCCGATTTCGGTCGCCATACCGGTTGCCACCACCACGCCGCGTCCGGTGCCAGCCGCAACGAGCGTGCCGCTGAACAGCATGGAACTGCGGTCACCGAGTGCAGCGTTGCTGGCCACAGGGTCGCTTGCCTTGTCCACCGGCACCGATTCGCCGGTGAGGGCCGCTTCCTCGACCCTCAGGCTCCGCGCCTCGATCAGCCGCAGATCCGCCGGCACGCGGTCCCCGGCTTCGACCAAGACAATATCACCCGGCACGAGCTCGCTGGCATCGACGGAGGTTCTTCGACCGTCGCGCAGCACCGCGGCATGCGGCGCGAGCATGTCCTTGATCGCGTCCATCGCGGCTTCCGCACGCCCCTCCTGCAGAAAACCGACGATGGCATTGCCGAGGATGACGGCAACGATGACGCCGCTGTCGATCCAGTGCTGCATGAACGCGGTCACCGCGGCCGATGCGATCAGCACGTAGATGAGCATATTGTGAAACTGCGAGAGGAAACGGATGAGCCACCCCCGCGGCGCGACCATCGGGAGCCGGTTGAAGCCATGGATGTGAAGCCTTTCCTCCGCCTCGTCGCTTCTGAGCCCCGATAATCGGGAAGCCGTCACCTCGAGTGCGCCCTCGGAAGGAAGAGCATGAAGCATCGGCATTTCGTGGCTGTCTGTCATGAATCTCCGCTCCAACCGGATCCGAATCACCTGAAACGCGAAAGCTCTCGCTCGATCGCTTGCAGCCCTGGGCTGCAAAACGAGGCAAGCATGGCGGTCCGATCGACCCCTCGCCTTGATCTAAGACAATTCTGGCTATGGCACCGGGAGAACGGCTCTGGCGGCTCCGGCCGGCAACCAACCGGGGGATGTGAAAGCACAGGCTCAGGCAAGCCTTGACCGCTAGAAGCGCATCCATGCTGGGTGGAGTGTCCAACTGCCGGGCAAGACCTTGTGCCGGAAGCCACTGAAAAGGTTGAGACGAATAGCCTCGATCGGACGGATGCCAACCGGTGAAACACTTTTGAGCGCATTCGTTTGAAAACAAGAGGCCGATAGACATGACGTCGTCCATTTCCCTGCTGAGCCCCGCCCAGATCCGGGCGCTCCCCAATTCGACGGTGAGCTCCTGGTCGGAGGAGGAGGTAAGCTACCTCTCGAGCGCGCAGGTGAGCGCGCTGACGTCGTCCCAGATCTCCGCTCTGCAGACGGAAGCAGTTGCTGGCCTCTCGACCACGCAGCTGAAGGCGATCGCGCCCCGCTCGATCACCGGCTTGACCCTCGACCAGATCACCGCGCTCTCGCCGGACGATGTCTCGAGCCTCGTCTCGACCCAGGTAGCAGCAATGTCTGCCACCCAGCTTGGCGGCCTGAGCAGCGAACAGTCGGAGGCCCTGACCCCGGCACAGATCGCACGACTGACAGCGAGCCAGCTCAGCGCCTTCAGCATTGAGGATCTCGCCACCTTCTCTGCCGAAGACATGGCCGCGATCAACACGGCAGCTCTCAGGGGCCAATCGCCGGAGCGGCTGGCCAGTTTCTCGGCGCTACAGATTGCGGCCTTGAAACCGAATCAGATTTCGGCCCTGACACCCACTCAGATTGCAGCACTGACGCCCGAACAGATCGGCGCTTTGTCGAACACGCAAATCGCTGCCATGAGCGCCACACAGGTCGCGGCCTTGACCTCCGAGCAGCTCGATGTCTTGTCGACTTCGCAATTCACCGCGATCAGCACCCGAGCGATCGTTGGATTGAGTACAGAGCAACTCGCCTCACTTGGCGACGAAAAGATCGGCGCGCTGACCACAGGCCAGCTCACAGCCCTCACCTCGAGGCAATTGGCCGCCTTGTCCGTTGAGCAGGTCGCCAACTTCTCAAACACCCAGATCGCCGCGCTCAATCCGCGCGCCATCTCCGGCCTCACCACCGATCGGGTGGCAGGCCTGTCTCCGTCTCAGGTTTCCAGCCTGACCGCCACCCAGATTGCCGCACTGACCCGCACCCAGATGTCGGCCCTTAGTGACGATCAGCTGGCCGCCTTGACGACGACCCAGATCCGCGCCTTGAGCGCCACCCAGATTGCAGCCCTGCCGACGGCCACCGTCGCGGGCTTTACCACGTCGCAAATCGCGGCCCTCACGCCAAAGGCCGTGGCCGGGCTCAATTCCGAGCAACTGGCAGCCCTGAGCGTCGAGCAGTTGCAGAGCCTCAGCACCTCGCAGATCGCCGGAATGACCGCCGCCCAGGTCGCAAGCCTGTCGACGACCCAGATCGCCGGCCTCTCGCCGGCTCAGATCGGCGCCTTCAACTCGCCGGCTGTCACCGGATTCACGCCCACCCAGATTGCCAGCTTGAGCCTCAGCCAGATCGGCGCCATGTCGAGCACGCAGATCGCGGCTTTGAAGGCAGCCCAGGTCGCCGCCTTGACGCCTGATCAGATTGCCGGCTTCACCGCGACCCAGATACGCGGCCTCACCGGCAACCAGATTGTCGCCATGTCCGTCGAAGCCATCGCCAGTTTCTCGGGCGACCAGATTGCAGCACTCAGCGTCCGCGCCATCGCGGGCCTGACGGCCGATCAGATCGGCGCCATGTCCCTGGATCAGCTGGATGGTCTGAGCACCACCCAGATCGGCGCCCTGAGCGCTGCCCAGATTGCAGCACTGCCTTCGGACCTGATCGACGGCATGAGCCCAACCAAGATCGCCGCCATCAGCGCAAAGGCGATCACCGGCCTGACTGCCGAACGCATGGCATCGCTTGGGCCTGAGCAGATTGCCGCTCTGACGACCACCCAGATCCGCGCCTTGAAGGCGGAGCAGATTTCCGGACTGACTGCCTTCCAGACCGAAGCCATGTCGAATGGCCAGATCGGGGCTCTCTCGGCCGCCCAGATCTCGGCCCTGTCCGTGGACGCGGTCAAGGCCTGGTCGCCGACCCAGATTGCTGCCCTTTCTCCGGCCTCGATCACGGGGCTGACCACGGACCAGATCGCAGCCCTCGATGACAGCCAGATCGAGGGCCTGACCGCTGCGCAGATCGCAAGAATGACCGGTCCGCAGATCGGCGCGCTGTCGGAAGCACAGCTTGCAGCCTTCCTGCCGGCGGAAATCGCGGCGATCTCGACGAGCGCCATCTCCTCCATCTCGGCCGACAAGATCGACGGCCTGAGCCTGGAACAGATCGCCAAACTGACCACGGCCCAGATTGCCGCGATGAAGAGCGAACAGGTCGTGGCCTTCACGCCGACCCAGCTCGCTTCGCTGACCGCAAGCCAGCTGCAGTCCGTCACGGCAGCCCAGATCGCGTCGCTGTCGCCGACCAACATCGCCTCTCTTTCGCGGGAACAGATCGCGGGCCTCTCCGCCCGCACCATTGCCGCCCTCAGCACCGATCAGATCGCCGCCATGTCGGCGGATCAGATCGACGCCATGACGGCAACGCAGATTTCCGGCCTGACCGCGGCGCAACTCGGCGCCATGCGCAAGTCCGACATTCTCGCCTTCCTGCCAGCCGAAATTGCCGCCATCAGCACCAGCGCCTTTGCAAGCCTGGACGCTGAGACGATCGCCGCCCTGAACCTCGACCAGGTCGCCGCCCTGACACCGGCGCAACTCGGCGCGATGAGTGCTGACCAGGTGGCGGCCCTCACCCCGACCCAGGTCGATGTCTTGAGCGCAAAGCAGATTGCAGGCTTCGGCGCGACCCAGTCCGCGGCGCTGACCACCGCCGCACTGGGGGCCATGTCTCCCGAGCAGGTCGCAGCTCTGAGCACCTCGGCGATAGCAGCCCTCTCGACCACGCAGATTGCGGCGCTTTCGACCAACCAGATCGAGGCCCTGACCTCGGCCCAGATGGGGGCGCTGACCGCAACGCAGGTGGCAGCCCTCACGCCCACACAGCTCAGCAATCTCTCCACCGCGAAGCTCGCTGCGATCGGTGCGGCCGGCATTGCCGGCATGACGAACCAGCAGATCGCAGCGCTCGGAGCCGACCAGATTGCGGCTCTGACGACGAGCCAGATCGCAGCTCTGACGCCCGCCCAGGTGGGTGCGCTTACGCCGCAACAGGTGACGCTCTTCACCACGACACAGATCGGCGCCCTCAGCGCCAGCCAGGTCGCCGCACTCTCCAACGACAGTCTGGCCACCCTGACGAGCGAGAAGATCGCGGCGCTGAACGTCAAGGCAATCCCGGGACTGACCACCTCCCAGATCGCCTCGATGTCGACGACGCAGATCGACAGTCTCAGCCAGACGCAGATCGCAGCGCTCACCGCAACACAGATCGGTGCGCTCTCCTCTGCACAGCTGGGAACGCTGTCCAACGCAGAGCTCGCAGCCATTGCGCCGACCGCGATTTCCGGCCTCTCGGCCGCCAACATCGCCGGCCTGAGCCAGGAGCAGATCGGCGTGCTGACGGCAGCCCAGGTCGGCGCCTTGACCTTCGACCAGCTGAATGCCCTGCGGCCCGACCAGCTCGGCGTCATGACCGCAACCCAGATCGGCGCGCTGACGGCAACCCAGATCGCATCGCTTTCGGCCGGAACCATCTCCGCCCTCTCGGCGACCCAGATTGCCGCCATCTCCACCAAGGCCATCCCCGGCCTGAGCTCGGCGCAGATTGCCACGCTGACGGCAAGCCAGCTGGACGCGATGACCTCGGCCCAGTTCGGCGCCTTGAGCGCCACGCAGCTGGCGGCCTTCAGCCCCACCGCGCTCGAAACCCTGACCGCCGCGGACATCGCGGCATTGTCACCAAGCGCGATCGGCGGGCTGACGCCTGCAGTCTTTGCAACGCTGCAGCCTGAACAGATTGCGGCCCTGACGACGGGACAGATCGCCGGCCTGAGCTATCATCAGCTGCGGGCGATGACGCAGGATCAGATCGGCGCACTGACGACGGCACAAGTCGGCGCCATGAACGCGATCCAGCTCGCCACGCTTGGAACCGACAAGCTCGCCTGGATGTCGACGAGCCAGATCGCCGCCATGGATCCCAAGGCGATCGGCGGCCTGACGGTGGCGCAGGTCAGCAGCATGACGGCGGACCAGGCGGAAGCCCTGACGCCGACCCAGGTCGCCGGGCTGAACTCGGCGCAGCTGACGGCGCTCGGCGCGACCAACTTCAGAACCTTCTCGACGGAAGACATCGCAGCCATCAGCCAGCAGGCACTTCCCGGTCTGACGGTGAGCCAGATCTCCAACATGACGCCGGCGCAGCTGCAGGCGATCAGCGCCACCCAGTCCAACAATCTGAGTCCTGAGCAGATTGCAGCCATCCTCGCCGCCTACCAGGCTGTCTGAGGATGAAAGAATGAGAGGTCGGCCTGCAGCCGGCCTCTTTCAGTTTCGGATGGTGAACTGCACGCGATCCGCCGGGAAACGGGTCACCGCAAACTGGATCGGGCACCCCTGCGGATCCGTGTTGACGGCCCGCGTGACGAGCACGATCGCGCCCGGCGTCAGCTCCAGATGGGCGACATCATCGGGTTCGGCATGAACGGCTGAAATCTCCGTCACATCGCGCAGATAGTCCTCCACCCCGCAGGCTGAGAGAGCCCGCGTGATCGAGCCGGTTTCGGCGAAGGCCTTGTCGATGCCGGCGAAGCGCTCGGACGGAAACCACATGGTGGAGCGCGAGACGGCCCGTCCGTCAGCCTTGCGGATGCCATCCAGTCTCAAGACCTCCTCACCGCGCGCCAACTGCAGCCGGTCACTCAACTCCGGCGTGGCCACCTCCCTTGAAGAGGACAGGAGAATACCCTTCAGCTCGCGGGCCTGTTCACCGATCCCTTCGGTGAAACGGGTCCGCCGTCCGATCGGGAAATCGAACTTGTCGCGCTGGGTGATCATCGTCCCGCGCCCCTGCGCGGCACGCACGATGCCCTCCTGCGCGAGTGCCGCGAGCGCCGCACGCACGGTATGGCGATTGACCCCGAATTCTTCCGCCAGCGCAGTTTCTGCCGGCACCATACCCGTCCTGTCATAGAGACCTGCCAGGATATTGGCGCGGATCCGATCGGAAATCTGGCGCCAGAGGGCAACGCCCTTCTGTCTCTGCATCACTGTTTTCGGTGTCCTTGTCACAAGCTTGTCACGACCAGCGGTTACTCCTAAAGTAACTTGTATGGTTGTCTATATTACTAGACATTTCGAGGACTGACAATGGACACAGCCAGGGAAATTGAAACAGGCCCGCAGATCGATCGAAAGCGGATCGCCGACCTGCTCGCCAAGGCAACGATAGCAGAGCTCGAGAGCGCACTTGCAGCGCTCGGCCCCATCCCGGACTTCACCGCCTTGCGTGGTCCCGAAACCGGGCTCGTGATGGTCAAGGGCCGGATCGGCGGCGGCGGCGCGCCCTTCAACCTCGGTGAAGCGACGGTCAGCCGGGCCAGCATTCGCCTAGCCGACGGACGTGTGGGCCATGGTTACCGTCTGGGCACCGACCGCAAGGCAGCCCAGTTCTCGGCCGTGCTCGACGCTCTGGCACAGGACGAGGCCGCAAGGAACACGCTCGAAACAGCCCTCTTCGCACCCCTCGAAGCCCGCCTCACCCAAGAGGCCGAACGCCTCGAGGCCGAAACGGCCGCGACGAAGGTCGATTTCTTCACCATGGTTCGAGGAGAAGATTGATGCTCGACCTCACTGAAAGCCTGGACGGCGGCTTCCCCGATGCTGTCACCCACGCCCAAGCGGTTTTTCGCAGCGTCATGGACGCCACGGCCTGCCCGGGAAGCCAGGGCGTGATCGACGTGCCGGTAGCCCCGCCTGCACCGCTTGGCGTGGCAGCAGGCGCCGTGCTCCTGACGCTCTGCGACCACGACACCCCGATCTGGCTGACACCGGTCTTGGCCAAGTCCGCCCTGCCGGGCTGGATCGGGTTCCACACCGGCGCCAGCCTGACATCCACGAAGTCCGATGCGAAATTCGCCTTCGTCGAAGCGGGAGCACCCGTCCCCTCGCTCACGCAGTTTGCGCTCGGCACCCAGGAATATCCGGATCGTTCGACGACGCTGGTCGTCGAGATCGCGGCTCTCGAGGGCGGCCAGCCTCTGCAGCTCTCGGGCCCCGGCATTCGCGACACCGCCATGATCGCACCGAAGGGTCTGCCGGAAACCTTCCTGCGCCAATGGGCCGACAATCGCGCGGTTTTCCCCCGTGGCGTCGACCTGGTGCTGACCTGTGGCCCGCGCTTCATCGCGCTGCCGCGCACGACCAAAATCCGCGAGATGGAGGCCTGAGCCATGTATGTTGCCGTCAAGGGTGGCGAAAAAGCCATCGCCAACGCCCACAAGCTCCTTGCCGACCGCCGCCGAGGTGACCGGGCGCTGCCATCGGTGACGATCGACCAGATCGTCGCGCAGCTCGGCCTTGCCGTCGATCGCGTCATGGCCGAAGCCTCGCTCTATGACTGCGCGCTCGCGGCGCTTGCCCTTAAGCAGTCGCGCGGCGACATGATCGAGGCGATCTTCCTGCTGCGCGCCTACCGCACCACGCTGCCACGCTTCGGCACCTCCCGGCCGATCGAAACAGGTAAGATGCGCGTCGAGCGCCGCGTCTCCGCCACCTACAAGGATCTGCCCGGCGGGCAGCTGCTCGGCCCCACCTTCGACTACACCCACCGCCTGCTTGATCCCTCGCTGCTCGATGACGAGACGGTGGATACCGGCGAGCAGCGCGAGGAAGGCCTGGAGCATGTCATGCGGGTCTCCGACATTCTGGACGGTGAAGGCCTGATCGAGCCGGATGGCGAAATGCCCGAGGATCACGTCGCCGGCGACATCACCCGCGAGCCGATGGAATTTCCGATGCCGCGCGACCTGCGCCTCCAGGCGCTGGCCCGCGGCGACGAAGGCTTCCTTCTGGCACTCGGCTATTCCACCCAGCGCGGCTATGGCCGCACGCATCCCTTTGTCGGCGAAATCCGCATGGGTCTGGTCGAGGTCGAATTCGACGTGCCGGAACTGGGCTTCGCCGTCTCGCTTGGCGAAATCCGCGTGACCGAATGCCAGATGGTCAACCAGTTCAAGGGCTCGGCCAAGGCCCCGCCGCAATTCACCCGCGGCTACGGCCTCGTCTTCGGCCAGAGCGAACGAAAGGCCATGTCCATGTCGCTCGTCGACCGGGCGCTCAGAACCCAGGAATTCGGCGAGGATGTCGTCGCCCCGGCCCAGGACGAGGAATTCGTGATTTCCCATTGCGACAACGTCCAGGCGACCGGTTTCGTCGAGCACCTGAAGCTGCCGCATTACGTCGACTTCCAGGCCGAGCTCGACCTCGTGCGCCGCATGCGGGCAAAGCATGATGCAAGCCGCCCCGAACAGTCAGATTTGAAAGAGGCCGCAGAATGACCGCGCTGGCAACCGAACTCGCCACCTACAACTTCGCCTATCTGGACGAACAGACCAAGCGCATGATCCGCCGCGCGATCCTGAAGGCGATCGCCATTCCCGGCTACCAGGTCCCCTTCGCCAGCAGAGAAATGCCGATGCCCTATGGCTGGGGCACCGGCGGCGTGCAGGTCACCGCCTCGATCATCGGCCGCGATGACACGCTGAAGGTCATCGACCAGGGCGCCGACGACACGACCAACGCCGTCTCCATCCGCGCCTTCTTTCAGAAGGTCGCCGAGGTCGCCGTCACCACCAAGACCAGCGAAGCCACGATCATCCAGACCCGCCACCGGATCCCCGAGGAGAAGCTCCGGGATGGTCAGGTTCTGGTCTACCAGGTCCCGATCCCCGAACCCTTGCGCTTCCTTGAGCCGCGCGAGACCGAGACCCGCAAGATGCATGCGCTGGAAGAATACGGCCTCATGCATGTCAAGCTTTACGAAGACATCGCAAAGCACGGCCGCATCGCCACGACCTATGCCTATCCGGTGAAGGTCGAGGGCCGCTATGTGATGGATCCGTCGCCGACGCCGAAATTCGACAATCCGAAGATGCACATGTCCGAAGCCCTGCAGCTCTTCGGCGCCGGCCGCGAGAAACGCATCTATGCCGTTCCGCCCTACACCGACGTCGTCAGCCTCGACTTCGAGGATCACCCCTTCGAAATCCAGACCTTCGACAAGCCCTGCGCGCTCTGCGGCGCCCACAACGTCTATCTCGACGAGGTCGTGCTCGACGACAAGGGCGGCCGGATGTTCGTCTGCTCCGACACCGACCACTGCGAGACCCGCCAGGCAGAAGGCCATGTCGGCGAAATGCTCGCCCAGAACAAGGAGGCCGCAGAATGAGCGACCAGCCCCTTCTGAAAGTTCGCAACCTTTCGAAATTCTACGGCAACCGCATCGGCTGCTCCGAAGTCTCCTTTGACCTTTGGCCGGGCGAAGTGCTCGCCATCGTCGGCGAAAGCGGATCAGGCAAGACGACGCTTCTGAACTGCCTGTCCACCCGGCTGATGCCGACGACCGGCTGTGTCGACTACCACATGCGCGACGGTCAGTACCGCGAACTCTACCATATGGGCGAGGCCGAACGCCGCTTCCTGATGCGCACCGACTGGGGTTTCGTGCACCAGAACCCGGCTGACGGCCTGCGCATGACGGTCTCGGCCGGCGCCAATGTCGGCGAACGTCTGATGGCTGTCGGTGATCGCCACTACGGAAAGATCCGCCAGACGGCGAGCGAATGGCTGGAGCGCGTGGAAATCTCCACGGATCGCATCGACGACCAGCCGCGCGCCTTCTCGGGCGGCATGCGCCAGCGCCTGCAGATCGCCCGCAATCTCGTCACCGGTCCCCGCCTCGTCTTCATGGACGAGCCGACCGGCGGCCTCGATGTCTCGGTCCAGGCGCGCCTGCTCGATCTCGTCCGCGGCCTCGTCAACGACCTCGGCCTCTCGGCCATCGTCGTCACCCACGATCTCGCGGTCGCCCGCCTCCTCTCGCACCGCATGATGGTGATGAAGGATGGCCATGTGATCGAACACGGCCTCACCGACCGCGTGCTCGACGATCCCCGCGAACCCTATACGCAGCTGCTTGTATCCTCGATCCTGCAGGTCTGACGGAGACACCCATGGCTACGCCTCTCATCGTTTCAGAAGTCGCCAAAAGCTTCACCATGCATTTGCGCGGTGGGCTCGTCCTGCCCGTGGTCGCAAACGTCTCCTTTTCGGTTGCATCAGGCGAATGCGTCGTGCTCGGCGGCCCCTCCGGGATCGGCAAGAGCTCGATCTTGAAGATGCTCTACGGCAACTACGCCGTCGACCAGGGCCAGATCCTCGTCAACCATGGTGGCCGTATCGTCGACATCGCTTCGGCCGACCCGCGCACGGTGCTCGAAGTCCGTCGTGCCACGCTGGGTTATGTAAGCCAGTTCCTGCGCACTGTCCCGCGCGTCTCGACTCTCGACGTGGTCGCCGAACCGCTCGTCGCACGCGGTGTATCGGCAGACGAAGCTCGCGAGCGGGCCAGCGAACTATTAAGCCGGCTAAACTTGCCGCGCGATCTCTGGCAGCTGCCGCCTTCGACCTTCTCGGGCGGCGAACAGCAACGGGTCAACATCGCCCGCGGCTTCATCACCGACCATTCGGTCCTGCTCCTAGATGAACCGACTGCCTCGCTCGACGCCGCAAACCGCGCCGTGGTCGTCTCGATGATCCGCGCCAAGAAGGAAGCCGGCGTCGCCCTGCTCGGCATCTTCCACGACGAGGAAGTGCGCGAAGCCGTCGCCGACCGTATCCTCGACGTCATGCAGTTTTCGCCGCGAAAGACCGCAGCATGACCAAAAAGCTCGGGATCGCCCCCCTTGTCCACGAGACCGCCCGGGTCGTGAATTCGACGCTCGGTCGCTACACGGAAGTCGCTGATCGTTGCCGTCTGGAAGAAGTCGAGATGGGCGACTATTCCTACATCATGCAGGACGGCTCGATCTGGTGCGCGACGGTCGGCAAATTTGCCAACATCGCAGCAAGCGTGCGCATCAACGCCACCAACCATCCGACCTGGCGCCCCACGCTGCACCACTTCACCTACCGCGCCGGCGACTATTTCGACGGCGCCGAAAACGACCACGACTTCTTCGCCTGGCGCCGCGACAATCGCGTCACAATCGGCCACGACGTCTGGATCGGCCATGGCGCGACCGTCCTTCCTGGGGTCACCGTTGGGGATGGCGCAGTGATCGGCGCCGGCGCCGTCGTCTCACGTGACGTCGCCCCCTACACAATCGTCGGTGGCGTGCCCGCGAAACTCATTCGAGAGCGGTTCCCGCAGGCTGTCGCCGAGCGCATGCAGGCGCTTGCCTGGTGGGACTGGGACCACGACCGACTGTTCGGCGCGCTTGAGGATTTCCGTCACATGGATGCGGAACAATTCATCGAAAAATACGCATAATTGCAGCGAAATCAGAATCTTATCTGGTTTCACAAATCCTACACGAAACTGACATTCGCATTTCACGGGCCAAAGCTAATGCCTATCCAGTACCGCAATCAATGACGGCGAAGGAAAGACGATGCTCTTCAGGCTGGACAACCTCACCCGCCAGTTCGGAACCAACAAGGCCGTGGACTCGGTCACGCTTGAGATCCCGGCTGGCCAGATGGTCGGCGTGATCGGCCGCTCCGGCGCCGGCAAGTCGACGCTGCTGCGCATGATCAACCGCCTGGTCGATCCCACCTCCGGCAGCATCCGTTTCGGCGATCTCGAAATCTCGAACCTGCATGGCACGGCGCTGCGCAACTGGCAGCGCGACTGCGCCATGATCTTCCAGCAGTTCAACCTGGTGCCGCGCCTTGACGTGCTCACCAATGTCCTGCTCGGCCGCCTCAACCATCGTTCGACGGCCCTCTCGATCCTCAACGTCTTCACCCGCGAGGAGCGCCTGATGGCGATCGCCGCCCTTGAGCGTCTGGGCATCGAGCAGACCGCGCTCCAGGCCGCCGGCACCCTGTCGGGTGGCCAGCAGCAGCGCGTGGCGATTGCCCGCGCCCTGATGCAGTCGCCGAAAATGGTCCTCGCCGACGAGCCGATCGCCTCGCTCGATCCGCTCAACGCGAAGATCGTGATGGACGCCCTGCGCGACATCAACGAGCGCGAAGGCATCACCGTCATCACCAATCTGCACACGCTCGATACCGCCCGCAATTACTGTGAGCGCATCATCGGCATGGCGCGTGGCCGCGTCGTCTTCGACGGCTCGCCGAACGAACTCACGGCCGAGGCTGTGCATGAAATCTACGGCGCCGACCAGCATGGCGCCGGCATCGACGAGACCATGACCTCGACGAGCATCAACATTGCGCATCAGGACAATGAGCAGTGCAAGATCCCATCCGCTGGCCTCCGCCCTCTCGCCGTCGCTGAGGCCTGAGCCACGAAGATCGCTGGCCCTGCGACACGGGCGATACGTCAAGACATACCCTCATCCTACGAAACAGGAGATGAACTCATGTTGAAGAAGACCCTGCTCGCCACGGCGGCTCTCGTTGCTCTGGCCTCCGGCGTTCACGCCGAAGACCTCAAGGAATTCCGCATCGGCATCCTCGGCGGCGAAAACGAAGCCGACCGCCTGCGCAACTTCCAGTGCATGACCGAAAAGCTTCCGTCGGTTCTCGGCGTTGAAAAGGTCTCGCTCTTCCCGGCCGCCGACTATGACGGCGTTGTTCAGGGCCTGCTGGGCGGCACGCTTGATTACGCCGAACTCGGCGCATCGGCCTTTGCCAAGGTTTACCTCGCCAAGGCTGACGCCGTCGAGCCGATCCTGACCACTGTCCAGACCGACGGTTCCAGCGGCTACTACTCGATCATGGTCGCTCGCAAGGATTCGGGCATCACCAAGGTCGAAGACATCAAGGGCAAGAAGCTCGGCTATGCCGATCCGGACTCCACCTCCGGCTACCTCGTCCCCCTCGTCACCCTGCCGGAAGCGCTCGGCGGCCCGGTTGACCAGGTTGTCGCCTCCACCGGCTTCGGCGGCGGCCACGAAAACCTCGTCCTCGAAGTCGTCAAGGGCACCTTCGACGTTGGCACGACCTGGGGTTCTGGCGTCGGCGAGTTCAAGGACGGCTACACTTCCGGCAACCTGCGCAAGATGGTCGACAAGGGCATCCTGAACATGGATGACCTGGTTGAAGTCTGGAAGTCCCCGCTGATCCCGAACGGTCCGGTCGTCGTTCGCACCTCGATGAACGAAGACATGAAGACCAAGTTCAAAGAATTCATGATGGGCCTGCCGGAATCTGACCCGGCCTGCTTCTCGGCCATCCAGGGCGGCGATTTCAAGGGCTTCACCGAAGTCAACGTCGACTTCTACAAGCCGATCATCGACGCTCGTAAGGCCACCATCGGCGGCTGATCGCTGACGTAAGCAATGGGACCGCCGGTCGGGACACCGCCGGCGGTCTTTCCTTGAAGCCTTTCCAGAAGGAATTGCGGTGATGGCCATGACGGCGACACAGCCCCCCCTGAGCGAGCGCGGCGCCGCCGTCGAGCGCCACTGGCAGGAACTTGCCGCCAAGCGGCGCATGTATACGGGCCTCGGCGCCGTGATCCTGTTCCTGGCGGTGACCGGTTCGCTGTGGTTCGCCAACGAGACCAATGCCGGCAAGTTCTTCGACCGGCTGCCTTATTTTTTCGATTTCGTCGGTGAGCTTGTCCCCCGCGACGGCTGGGAAATCTGGCGTGCTCTGTTCGACCTGCCGTCCCCCTACGACGACGGAAGCCTGAAATACAATTATCCGGAAGGCCGGTTCTACATCACCGAGAGCCTCTACATCCCGGAATACTTCCACAAGATGCTCGAGACGGTGAACATCGCGCTGCTCTCGACCGTGATCGCCATGATCTTCGGCTATGCGCTGGCATTCCTGGCGGCGAAGAACACCATGGCCAGCGCCTGGATTCGCTGGCCGGTACGCCGCTTCATGGAAATCCTCCGTGCCTTTCCGGAAGTGGTCATCGCCGGCTTCTTCCTGGCGATCCTGTCGCTCGGTCCGATCCCCGCCATTATTGCCGTCACGGTCCATACCATCGGGGCGCTCGGCAAGATGTTCTTCGAGGTCATCGAGAACGCCGATATGCGGCCGGACGAGGGTCTGAGAGCCGTTGGTGCGAACTGGTTCGAACGCGTCTGGTTCGCCATCACACCCCAGGTCATGCCTAACTTCATGAGCTATTTCCTGCTGCGTCTCGAGATCAACGTGCGCGCGTCGACCATTATCGGCGCAGTCGGTGGCGGCGGAATTGGTGAAGCACTCCGTCTCTCGATCGGCCAGGGACACGAAGCCAAGACGCTGGCCATCATCCTTCTTCTTCTGTCGACCGTCATTGCCGTCGACCAGTTCTCTGCCTGGCTCCGCCGCAAGCTTGTCGGCGAGCAGGCCTTCCAGTCGGTCACGTGAGGTTCCCATGTCGATGATCAACTCCGCCGAACTGAACCGCCTCGCCGAACGCTACCCGCACGTTCTGGAGCGCAGCCTCTGGCAACGCTACCGGATCCCTTTCTCAATCGGGATGCTATCGCTGTACTTCCTGTTCTGCTGGTGGTTTTTCGCCATCGGCAAGACGCTGTCGGAAGCCAATTGGGGCATCGCGAGCAACTATCTCGCCGACTGGGTATCGTACGAAATCCGTCCCGAATTCGACATTGACCGAGATGGTGCGCTGACGATCAGCTATCCCCGCTTCGATCCGATCGGCCCGAACCCAAACCCGGACTGGATCGAGACGACGCGCACAACGATCACCCGATCAGAAGCGCCAACGCCCTCCGCCGCAGCGCCCGCCCCGACTGCTCCTAAGCCGAGCTCCTCGTTCAGCTTCATGGCTTCCCCCACGCCGCAGGCATCGGCCCCCACAACGGCGGCCGGCAGCGCTGCGGCTGCGCCGGCAGTGACGACGGAGGAGGTGATCACTGAGGCACAGGTCGCCCTTTCAGGAAGCGCCCGAATCGACATCGCGGGTGACCGCGTGACGCTGACCCGCGGCAGTGAGACGGTAACGCTTCTGCTCGACCCGGAAGACGACACCGTGATGATCGAGGGCGCCCGGCCAGACTGGGTGGAGCAGCGCCTCGAAGGCGGTCGCGTCATCGCTTTTTTCGGCTCAGCCGGCTGGATCGACGTCTCCTCCGATCGTGTCCGTGTGCGCAAGCGTTTCTTCGGTTGGGAAAACTTCGTCTTCGACACCAACTCGCCCTTCTTCGGCCTCTCTTCCGGTGAAGTCTGGCAGCAGATCACCTCCGGCGAACGCATCGATCCGAAGATGAGCAATCTGGCACTCGCCTGGAACAACATCCTCTACAACGCGTCATGGCAGCACCTCGACGTCTGGACCAAGTTGTTGCAGACCATCGTCATGGCTTTCATGGGCACCCTGCTCGCCATGCTGGTCGCCTTCCCGCTTTCCTTTATCGCCGCGCGCAACATCACTCGCAACCGACCGGTCAACCAGATCACCAAGCGCTTCTTCGACTTCGTCCGGTCGGTCGACATGCTGATCTGGGCCCTGTTCTTCACCCGCGCCTTCGGGCCGGGACCGCTTGCCGGCATTTCCGCGATTTTCGTCACCGACACCGGCACGCTCGGCAAGCTCTACGCCGAGGCCCTGGAGAACATCGATGACAAGCAGCGCGAGGGCGTGAAATCGGTCGGCGCGCCCTCCGCAGCCGTGCAGCGCTTCGGCGTCCTGCCGCAGGTCATGCCGGTCTTTGCCTCCCAGGCGCTCTACTTCTGGGAATCCAACACCCGCTCGGCCACGATCATTGGCGCTGTCGGCGCCGGCGGCATCGGTCTGAAGCTCTGGGAAGCCATGCGCACCAATTCCGACTGGGAAAACGTCGCCTACATGGTGCTGCTCATCCTCATCGTGGTGTTTCTATTCGATGCCATCTCCAATAGCCTGCGCTCGCGCCTGATCGGCAAGAGTCGCCACTGACATACCGGGCGGGACCAGCCGCCCGCACTTAAGATACGAAAGCCAAAGCCTTGCGTTACGCCCTCTACTTCGCCCCCGCCGCCGATGATCCGCTGAACAGAACGGCAGCGGAATGGCTGGGGCGGGATGCGTTCACCAGGACCGAGTTTCCCAAGGCCGCAGACGGCGGCCTATCGAGCGACGAACTACATGCGCTGACGGCCGATCCGAGACGCTACGGCTTCCATGCAACCCTGAAAGCACCCTTCCACCTGGCCGATGGGCGAAGCGAAGTTGACCTCCTGGACGCGATGAAAGCCTTCACCGCGAAAACGTCCGCCTTCGATATTCCTTCCGTGGTGGTCGGGCAGTTGGGCCACTTCTTCGCCCTGGTGCCGGAGAACCTTCACCCACCCTTGCAGGCGTTCGCGGCAAGCGTCGTGGAAACCTTCGAGTCCTTCCGCGCACCGCTTTCCGAGACAGATATCGCAAGGCGCAAGCCCGACTCGTTGCCGCCACGCCAGCGGGAAAACCTTGTCACTTGGGGTTACCCTTACGTCTTCGACGACTTCCGCTTCCACATGACCCTGACGGGCCCTGTGCCCGAAGCACAGGCGCCGGCCATGGCAGCAATCTTGAGCCGACGCTTCGCTGATTTCATCCGCCGCCCCTTGAGGATCGACGCTCTCGTCCTTTGTGTCGAACCCGAACGCGGTGCTCCATTTTTCGTCCATTCATGGCTGCCCCTGAAGGCGGCCCAACAGAACGGCTGATCCCATGTCTGAACAGATACTTTCAAACGCCCGCATTGTCCTCGAAGACCGGATCATCGATGGCAGCGTCGTCATTCGTGACGGCAAGATCGCATCGATCGACGAGGGAAAGAGCAGCACGGGCGAAGACTTCGGCGGTGATTACCTGATCCCCGGTCTTGTCGAACTGCACACCGACCATCTGGAATCGCACTATTCCCCGCGCCCCGGCGTACGCTGGCACATGACCTCGGCCATCCAGGCCCATGACGCCCAGATCGTCACCTCGGGCATCACCACCGTTTTCGACTGCCTGCGCATGGGCTCCGACGAAGATGGCGGCTTTGACAAGGGCGAGATGCGCGAGATGGCCGACGCCATCCAGGCCGCAGAACGCGACGACCGGCTGCGCGCGGAGCACCTCATTCACCTGCGCTGTGAAGTCGCCTCGGACAATGTGCTCGATCACTTCGCCGATTTCGAGAACGACCCGCATGTGCGCCTCGTCTCGCTGATGGACCATTCCCCGGGCCAGCGTCAGTTCCAGACGATGGACCAGTACACGCTCTACTACAAGACCAAGCGCGGCCTGACCGACGAGCAGTTCTCCCGCTTCGTGGAAAGCCGCCTCTCGCTCTCGCAGAAATATTCCGCGGTCCATCGGGATGCGCTCGCCAAGGTCTGCGCCGAGCGCGGCATCACCGTTGCAAGCCATGACGATGCGACGCTGGCCCATGTTGAAGAGGCCAAGGGACACGGCGTGAAGCTCGCGGAATTTCCGACCAGCTTCGAAGCTGCGGAAGCCTCCCACAAATCCGGCATGAGCGTCTTGATGGGCGCCCCGAACGTCGTGCGCGGCAAGTCGCATTCCGGCAACATCGCCGCCCGCGATCTCGCCAAGCGCGGCGTGCTCGACGTCCTCTCCTCCGACTACGTGCCGCTTAGCCTCCTGCATGCAAGCTTCGTGCTCGCCGACGAAATCGACGGCATCTCGCTGCCCCAGGCGATCGCCATGGTCACATCAACGCCGGCACGCACCGTCAGCCTCGACGATCGCGGCCGCATCGAATCCGGCCTGCGGGCCGATCTCGTGCGCGTCCGGCGGACGGATGGCGTTCCGGTCATCCGCTCGGTCTGGCGAGAAGGGCGTCGGGTGGCTTGATGACGCAAGCAGTCACGGAGCGGTCGGCAGGCACGGACACCGTCAGCGGCACGCTGGTTGCCGTCGTCGGCCCGAGCGGCGTCGGCAAGGACAGCCTGATGGACTTCGCGCGCCTGCACTTCGCCGGTCGCTCGGACCTGCATTTCGTCCGCCGCGTGATTACCCGTCCGCGCGATGCCGTCGGCGAGGACCATGAACCCGTGACGCTCGACCGCTTCGAAGCGCTTTCGCAGGCAGGCGCCTTCGCCGTCAGCTGGCGGGCCCATGGGCTCGGCTATGGCATTCCTGCCGATGTCTACCAGAGCCTCGGCCGTGGAGACGTCGTCATCGCCAATGGATCCCGCTCGGCGCTCGAAGCCTTCCGCTCAGCCTTCGCGAATCTCGTCGTCGTCAATGTCACCGCGCGGCCTGAAGTCCTGGCCAAGCGCCTTGCGGCCCGCGGCCGGGAAACCGCTGCCGACATCGAAGCCCGGCTCGCCCGCGCGACCGAGCCCTTGTCTCCGGACTTGCACGTCGTCGAAATCGACAACAGCGGCGAATTGGACGCGGCCGGCAGAACGCTTGTCGATCTGATCGAGAGCCTGCTACACAAGGACTGAGGAGCCCGTGGCACCGGTTCACTGATAAGCCTGCCACACTCTGAACGCGAAAGCTTCGCCGCCTCGCTTTTTCCAGGCTTTCGGCTTGACTCCCGTCATGCCCTCACGTATGCGACGCTCGACTTAAAGCGTAGGCGAACTGCGCCTTTCGTTCTTCGCGATCTCGCGAAGCGCAACCGGCGGATCGTTTGATCCGCTCCTCCGACTGGCAAAAAGACGGCCCCTCGACAAGGGGAGAGCCGGAACGAACATGAAAGGATAAAAAATGTTCGCAGTCATCAAGACCGGCGGTAAGCAGTACCGCGTTAACGCCAACGACGTGCTGACCATCGAAAAGCTGGAAGCCGAAGCTGGCGCAACCATCGAATTCAACGAAGTTCTCGTCGTCGGCGAAGGCGAATCTGCAACCATCGGCGCGCCCTTCGTGGCTGGCGCCAAGGTTACGGCCGAAGTTGTCGAACAGACCCGCGGCAAGAAGGTCATCGCCTTCAAGAAGCGTCGTCGTCAGAACTCGAAGCGTTCGCGCGGCCATCGTCAGCACCACACCGTGGTGCGTATCACCGACATCGTCGCCGCCTGAAGCGCGTCTAACTACAAGGTTTAAAGGAGAACTCCCATGGCACACAAAAAAGCTGGCGGTTCCTCGCGCAACGGTCGCGATTCCAATTCCAAGCGCCTCGGCGTGAAGAAGTTCGGTGGCGAAGTCGTCATTCCGGGCAACATTATCGTGCGTCAGCGCGGCACCCAGTGGCATCCGGGCGCGAACGTCGGCATGGGCAAGGACCATACCCTCTTTGCACTCACGGCCGGCAATGTGGACTACCGTACGAAGTCGAACGGTCGAGTCTTCGTGTCTGTAATGCCGAAAGCCGAAGCAGCGGAATAAGCCGGTAGCGCTCTAAAACAGCCGGCGTCTCATCGACCCGGCTGACCGCACCAGGTTCAGTCAGACAAAAAGGGGAGATGGGGCGCCATCTCCCCTTTTTTCTTGTCCAACGAAGGAGACTGAACCATGCAAAGTCTGATGATGAGGGACGACCAATCACGGTCGCCCGAAGAACGGCCAAGGCCCGATCGGCCGAGGAGCGATTGCCCTGTCTTATTGTCGCAAAGGCTGGTCCTGCGCGCACCCCACACCGAAGACATCGACGCCCTTGCCCATCTCGCCAACAACGCCGCCATTGCCACCATGGTGGCGCGCATGCCGCATCCCTATACGGCGAAAGACGCGGCCGACTTCGTGCGACGCACGAATATCGGCGAGATTGGCAAGTGCGTCTATGCCATCACAAAAGCGGACAATGGCGAGTTCCTCGGTTGCTGCGCGCTGGAGCCCAATCCGGCCGACGATACTATCCTGGAAATGGGCTACTGGCTGGGCGAACCCTACTGGAACAAGGGTTATGCCACCGAGGCAGCCCATGCCCTGATCGACATGGCCTTCCGCACTCGCGAATGGGTGAGCCGCATTGATGCACGCTGCCGCGTCACCAACATCGCCTCGCGCCGGGTCATCCAGAAGTCCGGCTTCCAGTTCCAGGGCACCGGCATGGTCGGCAACCTTGCCATGGGCGGGCCAGTCCCCGTCGAATGGTACAGGCTCGACCGCAAGACCTGGCTGTCCTTGAAGAGCTGGGGGGAAATGCGATGAGCGCGATGCTGGCCGAAAGACCCGCCACAATGCCGCTGATGCCGGGCGCCTGCCCGGTCATCGAAACGGCACGTCTGGTGCTGCGCCCTCACCGCATGCAGGATGCGGATGCGATTGCGAACTCGCTCAGCGATTTCGCCGTTGCCCGCATGCTGACGCGCGTGCCGGTCCCTTACGACCGCGAGGATGGACGCGACTGGCTGAACATGGTGACGTCGGGCCTCAAGCCCGACTGGCACTTCGCGATCACGCTCGATGGCGTCCATATCGGGGTTGCGTCCCTGGAGCGCCGCCACGGCCTCTGGCACATCGGCTACTGGCTGAACCGCTTCTACTGGAGCAAGGGCATCATGTCCGAAGCTGTCGAGGCAGCCCTCGACCGCTTCTTCTGGCGCATGCCGCAAGCCGAGATTTTCGGCGGCGCCTTTGCCGACAACCCGGCATCGCTTCGCCTGCTGGAAGCCCGCGGTTTTCGCACGGTCGGCGTTGAGGACGTGTTCTCCAAGGCGCGCAATACCATGGCGCCGCTGGTCGAATTCCGTCTGTCCCAGCCGGACTTCGCTGGCCGTAGGAGACTTGCATAGCCGACAATGCTCCGGGCGCCAGCCGCCCGGGGCTCACCCTTCCGCCAGTTCGACCCAGACCGGCAGATGGTCGGAACCACGGGCGGAAGTATCCACCCGACAGGCCTCAAGGCGACCCGCAAGGCCGCCGCTGACGAAACAGTAATCGAGATGCATGCGCCGCGCCCCATCCTCGCTGATCCAGCTATACCCGTCCGCCGGGCGGGCCTTGAGGTATGCCTCCGCGTCCGTCGGAAACCCGGAACGCGGCGCGCGCCCGTAATAGGCGTCGTTGCGGCCGACCATGGCGATATATTCGGGGCTTTCCGGCTCCATGTTGAAGTCGCCCATGATCAGGAAGTCCTGCGGCAGCGGCGGATCCGGCAGGCCGAATTCATTGACGCCGGTCAGGGCGCCCCATTCCTCGCCGTAGAGCTGGACGCGATCCTTGAGGAAGGCGATTTGCGCCAGCCGCTCGTCCGGCGAGACGTGATCGAGATGAACGGAATAGACCCTGAGCGCCCTGCCCGGCGCCTCGATCACCGCCTCCAGTGCGCCCCGTTGCAGATTGAGCCTGTCGAAGGTCCGGTGGCGCGGCAAGAGCAGGTTACGGCTGGCGCGGATCGGAAAGCGCGACAGCACCATATTGCCGAACTGGAAGCGCCGCTCCCGCAGGCGCCCATCGGTGACCGCATGATCGACCAGCACATCGCAGGCCGGTCCGAAGACAGTGAAATAGGTCGGAAAGGCCGCCGAGAAGATCTCGACGAGGTCCGCATAGTCGTTCCGGCTGTAACCGCGGGTGACTTCCTGCAACGCAATCACATCGGCATCGCGGATGCTGTCGGCGATGCGATCGGGGTCGAAACGCCCGTCCTGACCGAAGCCGTATTGGATGTTGTAGCTTACGAACTTCACGATACTCTTTGACCTCCGCGCCAAGCGGCTATATCGATGGCCGCAATCTCCGCGCAGAACCTGACAGAAGAATTGACGGCAGCAAGATGAAATTTCTCGATGAGGCTAAGGTATACATTCGCTCGGGCGACGGCGGCGCCGGTGCTGTCTCGTTTCGGCGCGAAAAGTTCATCGAGTTCGGCGGACCCGACGGCGGCGACGGCGGCCGCGGCGGCGACGTGTGGGTCGAGGCCGTCAACGGCCTGAACACGCTCATCGACTTCCGCTTCCAGCAGCACTTCAAGGCAAAGACCGGCACGCACGGCATGGGCCGCAACCGGACCGGCGCCAATGGCGAAGACGTGACGCTGAAGGTTCCGGTCGGCACCCAGATCTTCGAAGAGGACAACGAGACCCTGATCGTCGACCTGACGGCCGAGGGCCAGCGCTTCCGCATCGCCAAGGGCGGCAATGGCGGCTTCGGCAACGCCCATTTCAAGACCTCGACGAACCAGGCGCCCGATTGGGCCAATCCGGGTCTCGAGGGTGAGGAAAAGACCGTCTGGCTGCGCCTGAAGCTGATCGCCGATGCCGGTCTCGTTGGCCTGCCCAATGCCGGCAAGTCGACGTTCCTGGCCTCGGTCACCCGCGCACGGCCGAAGATTGCCAATTACCCGTTCACGACGCTGCATCCGAACCTCGGCGTTGCCACCGTCGACGAACGCGAATTCATCCTCGCCGACATTCCGGGCCTGATCGAAGGTGCCCATGAAGGCGTCGGCATCGGCGACCGCTTCCTCGGCCACGTCGAACGCACCCGCGTGCTTCTGCACCTCGTCTCCGCCCAGGAAGAGCAGGTCGGCAAGGCCTACAAGACCGTCCGCCACGAACTCGATGCCTATGGCGGCGGCCTCGAAGACAAGCCGGAAATCGTGGCTCTCTCCCAGATCGACGTGCTGGACGAGGCGGAACTCAAGAAGAAGGCAGCGGAGCTGAAGAAGGCCTGCGGCCAGACACCGCTGCTTCTCTCGGCCATTACCAACAAGGGCATGACGGATGCGCTGCGCGCCCTGCGCGATGTAATCGTCGCGGCCCAGGGCAATCAGCCCCTGCCCGAGAAGCGTGAGAAGAACCGGCGGAAGCGGGACGACGACGGCAATCTCGAAGCCGGCTTCGACGAGGAAGGCGACGACTGATGACCACCCGGCTCCGCTCGCTCTCCCGCGTGAAGCGGGTCGTCATCAAGATCGGCTCCGCCCTTCTGGTTGATCGCGGTTCCGGCATGCGCAAAGCCTGGCTCGATGCCATCTGCGATGACATCGCGGCATTGAAGGCAAGAGGCACGGACGTTCTCGTTGTCTCCTCGGGCGCTATCGCGCTCGGCCGCACCGTGCTCGACATGCCCTCGGGCGCCCTGAAGCTCGAGGAAAGCCAGGCCTGCGCGGCCGTCGGTCAGATTGCGCTGGCCCGCCATTGGGCAGAAAGCCTCTCCCGCCACCAGATCGTCGCCGGTCAGATCCTGCTGACGCTGGGCGACACCGAAGAACGCCGCCGCTATCTCAACGCTCGCGCCACCCTCAATCAACTCTTGAAGATTGGCGCTGTGCCGATCATCAACGAGAACGATACGGTCGCGACGACCGAAATCCGCTACGGCGACAACGATCGCCTGGCCGCCCGCGTCGCCACCATGGCCGGCGCCGACCTGCTCGTTCTGCTCTCCGACATCGATGGCCTCTATACGGCCCCGCCCCATCTCGACCCGCAGGCGCAGTTCCTCGACACGATCGAAGAGATCACGCCCGCGATCGAAGCCATGGCCGGCGGTGCAGCCTCGGAACTGTCGCGCGGCGGTATGCGCACCAAGATCGACGCCGGCAAGATCGCAACCAGCGCCGGCTGCGCCATGATCATTGCCTCGGGCAAGACGATGAACCCGCTCGCAGGGATCGAAAACGGCGCCCGCCATTCCTGGTTTGCCGCCTCCAAGTCGCCGGTCACGGCACGCAAGACCTGGATCGCCGGTCAGCTACAGCCGGCCGGTATCGTGCAGGTGGACAATGGTGCCGAAGGTGCGCTGCGCTCCGGCAAGAGCCTGCTGCCCGCAGGCGTGCGATCCGTCTCCGGCGCCTTCCATCGCGGCGATACCGTGTCGATCGTGACGACTGAGGGGCGCGAGATCGCCCGTGGCCTCGCGGGTTATGATGCCGACGAGGCGCGCCGCATCTGCGGGCGCAAGTCCAACGAGATCGAGAAGATCCTCGGTTATCCCGGCCGCGCCGCCATGATCCATCGAGACGATCTCGTCATGATCGAACCGAAACTGCGGGACACCGCAGCGAGTGACCGCAAGGATGCAGCCCATGCTTGATGCCGTGTCGAACCAGAACTCCGTCGAAGGCCTGATGCTCGACATCGGCCGCCGCGCCCGCGCCGCCGCTCGACCGCTGGCCATCGCCTCGACGGATGCCAAGAACAAGGCGCTTCTCGCCATGGCCGAAGCTCTGGTCGCCGCCGAGGCCGAGATCCTTGCGGCCAATGCGCTCGACCTGAAGAACGCGGCAGCCGCAAACCTTGCCGCTTCCTTCGTCGATCGTCTGACCCTGAATTCTGCCCGTGTCGCAGCGATTGCCGAGTCGATGCGCGAGATTGCCGAGCTGCCCGATCCCGTCGGCAGCATGATCACCGAATGGGACCGCCCGAACGGCTTGCACATCGAGCGCGTGCGCACGCCCCTTGGCGTGATCGGCGTGATCTACGAGAGCCGCCCGAACGTGACCGCGGATGCGGGCGCCCTCTGCCTGAAGGCCGGCAATGCCGTCATCCTGCGCGGCGGCTCGGACTCGGTCCATTCCTCGCGGGCGATCCATGCCTGCCTCGTGCAGGGCCTCGTCACCGCCGGCCTGCCCGCCGATGCCATCCAGCTTGTGCCCACCACGGATCGCGCCGCCGTCGGCGCGCTGCTGTCGGGCCTTGAAGGATCGATCGACGTGATCGTGCCCCGCGGCGGCAAAAGCCTTGTCGCGCGCGTGCAGCAGGAAGCCCGCGTGCCGGTTTTCGCCCATCTCGAAGGCCTCTGCCACGTCTATGTCGACGGCTCTGCCGATCTCGACATGGCAAAGAAGATCGTCGTCAACGCCAAGATGCGCCGCACCGGCATCTGCGGCTCGGCCGAAACCCTGCTCGTCGACAGTGCCGCCATCTCCACCCATCTGCAGCCGCTGATCGAAGTTCTGACCGAAGCCGGCTGCGAAATCCGCGCCTCGGCCACGGTGCTGCGGGTCATCCCGGGCTTGAAGCCGGCCACGGAAGAAGACTGGCGCACGGAATATCTTGACGCGATCATCTCGGTGGCGGTCGTTGACGGGATCGGTGGGGCGATCGATCACATAGCCCGCTATTCGTCGAACCACACCGAGGCCGTCATCGCGGAAGATCCCGCCGTCGTCGAGCGTTTCTTCAATGAGATTGATTCCGCGATCCTGCTGCACAATGCATCCACCCAGTTCGCCGATGGTGGCGAATTCGGCATGGGGGCTGAGATCGGCATTGCGACCGGCAAGATGCATGCGCGCGGTCCCGTCGGCGTCGAGCAGCTGACCTCCTTCAAGTACCGGGTTCGCGGCAACGGCCAGGTCCGTCCCTGAGGTGGTGGAAACCGCACTCGCCCATCGCTATACCGTGATGCCGCATGTCGAGCGCGGCATGGTGGTCGGCCTGTTCGGCGGCTCCTTCAACCCCCCGCATCAGGGGCACCTGCTGGTGGCCGAGATCGCCTTGAGACGTCTTGGCCTCGATCAGCTCTGGTGGCTGGTGACGCCGGGCAATCCGCTCAAGAGCCGCAACGAGTTGGCGCCTCTGGCGGAGCGGCTGGAGGCCTGCGAAGCGCTGGCCGAGGATCCGAGGATCAAGATCACCGCCTTCGAAAAGACGCTTGGCACGAGCTACACCGCCCGGACGCTGGACTTCATCCGCGCCCGCAATCCCCATGTCCATTTCATCTGGATCATGGGAGCCGACAATCTGGCCGGCTTCCACCGCTGGCAGCGCTGGCAGAAGATCGCAACGACCTTCCCGATCGCCGTCATCGACCGGCCAGGCTCCACGCTCGCCTATCTCTCGTCGAAGACGGCACGCACCTTCGACTACGCACGGGTCGACGAGGAGGATGCCGGTGTTCTCTGGCAGAAGCGGGCACCGGCCTGGACCTTCATTCACGGGCCGCGCTCGACCCTGAGCTCTACCGCGATCCGGGCCGCGGCAGGCAAGCCGAGATCTTGACGATCCGGACCTTCGGCATTTTCGACCATGCCTTGAAAGTTTAACAGATCGATGCCACCTTTTGGTGGCGATCCGAGTTATAGAATCGCAGACGTGCTGTTCTGTTATTCCAAGGAAAGGACGAACTCTGACAACAGTACACACCAAGGGACGCGCCTCTCGCGCTATCCCGAAGAGCATGGAACGTGGCGCCGATGCTGCAGCCCGTGCGCTTGAGCTGGTCCTCGCAAGCCTCGAGGACTCCAAAGCAGAAGACATCGTCTCTATCGACATTGCCGGCAAATCGGCCCTGGGCGACTACATGGTGGTCGTGTCCGGACGCTCGAACCGTCATGTCTCGGCGATCAGCGAACACCTCATTTCCGATCTGAAGGACGAAGGCCTGGGTTCTGCCCGCGTCGAAGGTCTCGACAGTGGCGATTGGGTGCTGATCGATACGGGAGACATCATCGTGCATGTGTTCCGGCCCGAAATCCGTGAGTTCTACAACATCGAAAAGATGTGGGCGGCTCCGGACATCGAGGATCGCTTGCACTAATACGGCCGGCCGTCCTCAAGGACGGTCCCGAAGCCGGATTGACACGGCAGGGTAGTTCCTGCCGATAGAGATGGTTTTGTGACCTGAAACTGGGACTGCCCGCATGAAAATTGGCATCTATGCCGTGGGCCGGCTGAAAGCCGGTCCGGAGAAGGAACTCGCGTCCCGCTATTTGGACCGTCTTGCCAAGGCCGGGCCGCAATGTGGCCTCGAATTCACCCGCTCCGTCGAACTGAATGAAAGCCGCGCCGGCAATGCCGACACGAGAAAGCGCGAGGAAGCCCAGGAGCTTTCCCGCCAGATCCCCGAAGGCGCGCTCATTGTCGTCCTCGACGAGCGCGGCAAGGCCTTTGACAGTGCCGAATTCGCGAAATTCGTCGGAGACGCAGCCGATAACGGCCAGCGCGACATGGCCTTCGTCATCGGTGGCGCCGATGGCATCGATCCCGAGCTACGCGACCGCGCCCGCCTCGTCCTCAATCTTGGCAAGCTCACCTGGCCACATCAGCTGGTCCGCATCCTGATCGCCGAGCAGCTTTACCGCGCCGTGACCATCCTGACGGGACATCCCTATCACCGCGTTTGACGGCGCCGATCCCCATCGGTGACGCAATGCTTTGCCTTGATCGCAAATCAGCGTATTTTCGCCGCCGAACCGGATAGAGCCCTTGCCCACCGTCACCGAAGACATCGCAGCCGTCCTTCAAGGCCGCCGCCGAAAGGCGGGCCTGGCGATGGCTTGTGTTCTCGGAAGCCTTCTCGCATCGGCCTCGCCGCTTCTGACGCTGGCACAGCAGGCGCAGACCCCGGCAGCCCCAGGCGCCACGACGGGAGCCCTTCCGACCGCCCCGGCTCAGACAGGCGACCGGGTCGTGGCCGATCCGGCACCGGATCCGGCGCTCGAACTGCGCTCCAAGCGCGACCAGGTCAGCGCCGAACTGCAGGCCATTGCCTCCAGCATGAAGCTCTCGGAGGAAAAGGCGGCCGAACTGCAGAAGAGCATCGAAGATCTGGAAAAGACCTCGGAGAGCCTGAAGACGGCCCTGATCGAGTCGGCCAGCCGCCGCAAGGACATCGAGAAGCAGATCAGCGAGGGCGAGAAGCGCCTGGCGGACATTGGTCTTCGCGAAGACGAGATCCGCGCCTCCTTCCGCGAACGCCGGGCCATGCTGGCCGAGGTTCTGGCCGCCCTCCAGCGCATGGGACGCAATCCCCCGCCCGCTTTGCTCGTCAGCCCCGAAGACGCCTTGGGATCGGTCCGCACCGCAATCCTGCTCGGTGCCGTGGTGCCCGGGATCCGCCACGAAACCGACAAGCTTGCCGCCGATCTCGAAGAGTTGATCGCGCTGCGCGAGGCCGGCAGGAAGGAGATGGACGGCATGGTCGCCGCCATTGCCAACCGCCAGGAAGAGGAGCGGCGGATGGATCTTCTGGTGGCGGAAAACGAGCGCCTCGCCCGCACCAACTCTCTCCAGCTCCAGGCAGAACGCAAACAATCGGAAGCACTTGCCGAACGCGCCTCGACCATGGAGGCGCTGATCCGCTCGTTGGAAAACGAGATCACCTCGGTGCGCCAGGCCGCCGAATTGGCGCGCGCGGAAGAGCTCAAACGCAGCCAGATGAGCGAGGAGCAGAGGGCCCGCGCCCTGGAGCTTGCCCAGTCTGGACTGCCCGATAAAAACCGCATTGCGCCAGCATATCCGTTCTCGGAGCTGAAGCAGAAATTGGAATTGCCGGTTGCCGGCGAAACCCTGCGACAGTTCGGTGATCCGGACGGAACGGGCCACCAGGCTCAAGGGGTCGTCATTGCCTCGCAGCCTGGCGCGCTGGTGACCGCACCGGCGGATGCATGGGTGGTGTTTGCTGGAAATTTCCGAAGCTACGGCCAGATGATCATTCTGAACACGGGCGACGGCTATCACATGGTGCTGTCTGGTATGGACCGGATCAGCACGAGCCAGGGCAAGTTTGTTCTCTCCGGAGAGCCGCTGGCGACCATGGGTGAGAAAAGAGTGGCGAGCGCGACGGTATTGGCGCTGGAAACCGATCGGCCAACACTTTACATTGAACTTCGGAAAGACGGTAAACCGGTTGATTCCCGTCCCTGGTGGGCCGGAGGCGATTCTGGAAAGGCACAGAATGATACGTAGGGTCTCTCTTCTCCTCGTCGGCGCACTGATGGGCGCAACCGCGATGAGCGTCATCTATTCGGCAGGTGTTCCGGCGCAAGCGGCGGGCAATTCTACCTACAAGGAACTCTCGATCTTCGGCGACGTCTTCGAGCGCATCCGCGCCCAATACGTCACCCCGCCGGACGAGAACAAGCTGGTCGAAAGCGCCATCAACGGCATGCTGACCTCGCTCGACCCGCACTCGGTCTACATGAACGCCAAGGACGCGGCCGACATGCAGACCCAGACCCGCGGTGAATTCGGCGGCATCGGCATCGAAGTGACGATGGAAGAAGAACTGGTCAAGGTCATCACCCCGATCGATGACACGCCCGGCGCCAAGGCCGGCATCCTCGCCGGCGACTTCATCTCCGAGATCAACGGCGAAAGCGTTCGCGGTCTGAAGCTCGAAGAAGCCGTCGAGAAGATGCGCGGTGCCGTCAACACGCCGATCAAGCTGACCATCCTGCGTGAAGGCGCCGACAAGCCGCTCGACATCACCGTGACCCGCGAAATCATCCCGATCCGCGCCGTGAAGTCGCGCGTTGAAGGCGATGTCGGTTATCTCCGCGTCATCTCCTTCACCGAGAAGACCTATGACGACCTGGAAGCCGCGATCGAGAAGATCAAGAAGGAAGTGCCGGAAGACAAGCTGAAGGGCTTTGTCCTCGACCTCCGCCTCAACCCGGGCGGTCTGCTCGATCAGGCGATCTATGTCTCCGACGCCTTCCTGGAGCGCGGCGAAGTCGTCTCGACCCGCTCGCGTGATCCGCAGGATACCCGCCGCTTCAACGCAACGGCCGGCGATCTGACCGATGGTAAGCCGGTGGTCGTGCTGATCAATGGCGGCTCGGCATCGGCGTCCGAAATCGTGGCCGGCGCCCTGCAGGACCTGAAGCGCGCGACGGTGCTCGGCACCCGCTCCTTCGGCAAGGGCTCCGTGCAGACCATCATCCCGATGGGCGACAAGGGTGCGCTGCGTCTGACGACGGCGCTCTACTATACCCCCTCGGGCAACTCGATCCAGGGAACCGGCATCGAGCCTGACATCAAGGTCGAGCAGCCTCTTCCGGAAGAGCTCCAAGGCAAGGTGCGCACCGAGGGCGAATCCTCGCTTCCGGGTCACATCAAGGGCCAGAACGAGAATGAAGAGGGCTCCGGTTCGGTCGCCTACGTGCCGCCGGAAGCCAAGGACGACGTCCAGCTCAACTACGCGCTCGACCTGCTGCGGGGCGTGAAGACCGATCCGGCCTTCCCGGCAGACCCGCAAAAGGCGTCGCTGCAGTAAACCACTTGAAAATGGCCGCCCGCGTATCGATGATGCGCGGGCGGCCTCTTCGTATCTGGGCCGCCGGCATCACTGGAAATCGCGCATGGACCTTCATGCACCGCTCGGTCAGGAGCGAAAGGACAAACGCCGCGGCAGGTCACGCCTGCGCCTGTCCACCGTGTCTTCCGTATTTGCCGCTCTCGCTCTGCTCGGCCTGTCTGCCTGGACCTCGCTGGCGCCCGTACCGCTTCAGAGCAATCCGCCGATCGGCCTCACACCGGCACCGCCGGAACCGACCAACATCGCCAGCAGTCAGCCCGATCGTGATCCGACCGAGGCTCCGGCAGGCCTTGCGACAAGCGGCCCTGATGACGGCGCCGTCATCCGTCGCACCACGACCGCAGACGGCAATGTCGTTACCACCTTCAGCCCCAATGCACGTCAGGGCCCGGTCGTCATCGGCGCCAGCCGGACCCAGGACCCGCGCCTGGCAGGCCAGCCCAACGAGGACCTGATCGAGGCGACGGACGCCGGTGAACTCCCCACCGTCTCCGCATCGGGCCTGCGCCCTGTCGATTTTTACGCCCGCCCCTGGTCCGGCGCGCGCGGCACCCGCATCGCGATCGTGATCGGCGGCATAGGCCTGAGCCAGACCGGCAGCCAGAAGGCGGTCCAGGACCTGCCTGAGGACATCACGCTCGCCTTCGCCGCCACCGGCAACAGCCTGCAGCGCTGGATGCAGGAAGCCCGTCGCAAGGGCCACGAAATCCTGCTCCAGGTCCCTATGGAGCCCTTCGACTATCCGGCGATCGATCCTGGCCGAGGCACGCTGCTGGCCGAGAAGGCGGCTGCCAGCAATCTCGCCAATCTGCACCAGGCCATGGCCCAGATCACCAATTACACGGGCATCATGAACTATATGGGCGCCCGCTTCCTGTCCGATGACAAGGCCATGGACCCCGTCATGCGTGACATCGGCAAACGCGGCCTGATGTTCCTCGACGACGGCTCGACCGCCCGCTCGCTGTCAGGCGATTACGCCAAGGCGATTGGCTTCCCGCATGCCTATGCCGACGTGATGATCGACGCCCAGGTCGACCGTCAGGCGATCCTGGCCAAGCTCGACGAGTTGGAACGCATCGCAAGGCGCAATGGCCAGGCCATCGGCGTCGGGGCAGCCTTTGACGAAACCATTTCAGCGGTTGCCGAATGGCGCAACGAGGCCGTTGCCCGCGGCATCGAATTCGTCGGCATTTCCGCTCTGGCGAACGAAAACACACCTTGAGGACATCATGACGAAGACCGGAACGACGAAGCCGCAGGTAAAGGCCGAGGATCTGCCCTATCGCCCCTGTGTCGGGATCATGGTGCTGAACCGAGAGGGACTTGTCTGGGCGGGCCGACGCATCCCCGAGGGCAATTCCGAATATGACGGTTCGCCGCAGCTTTGGCAGATGCCGCAAGGCGGCATCGACCCGGGCGAAGATCCGCTGCCGGCCGCCATACGCGAGCTCTATGAGGAAACGGGCATCAAGACCGTTTCGCTGCTCGCCGAGGCCAGCCGCTGGATCAACTACGATCTGCCCGCCGAGCTGATCGGCATCGGCTTGAAGGGCAAGTTCCGCGGTCAGACCCAGCGCTGGTTCGCCTTCCGCTTCGAAGGCGACGAAAGCGAGATCGCCATCAACCCGCCCCCGGGCGGCCATGAGGCGGAATTCGATGCCTGGGAATGGAAGCCCATGCAGGACCTGCCCGGCCTGATCGTCCCCTTCAAGCGCGAGGTCTACGACCAGGTCGTCGCCGAATTCGCCCATCTGGCGGGGTGAGGCTCACCCTCAGGCGTTTTGGAGGCCATGGGCCACGGCAAAGCCTTCATCCGCCCAGCCGGTCATGCCGCCGATCATGACCTTCACCTTCCGTCCAAGGCGGGCAAGGCGGAGCGCTGCCCGGTCGGTGCCGTTGCAATGCGGGCCGGCGCAATAGACGACGAAGAGTGTCTCCTCCGGCCATTCCGCCATGCGCCGCTCCGTCATCTTGCCGTGCGGCAGGTTGATCGCGCCCGGCAAATGTGCCCTTTCGAAGAGCTTCGGTCCCCGCACGTCGAGGAGAACGAAATCGGCCTCACCGCGGCTCATCACCTCATGCACGTCCCAGCAATCCGTTTCGAAGGCGAGCCGCGCGACATAATGCGCTTCGACAAGGGCGGGATCGGCGGCAGGGATTTCGGTGACGAGGCTTGGCATGGGTGGCTCCTTTCGATTTCGGATATCGGGGAGCTTGCCTTTTCCTGCCGTTTGGCGAAATTGGCGCAGATGACAACATGCGTAAAGATCACGCCAAATGCCCGCACCGGTTTCGCCTCTCTCCACCTCCATGCTGACCGGACCAAGGGTCGTTACGCTTGCCTATGACGGGCTCTGTACCTTCGAATTCGGCGTCGCCGTCGAGGTGTTCGGCCTTGCCCGCCTGGAGATGGGCAATGGCTGGTACCGCCACGCCACCGCCGCGATCGAGCTCGGGCCTTTGCGGGCTGCCGGTGGCCTGACCGTCACGGCGGCGGGAGGGCTGGAGCTTCTGGCGGAAGCGGACCTCATCGTTGTGCCCGGCTGGCGCGGCATCGATGAAGCCGTGCCGGTCGCGCTTGTCGATGCCTTGCGCGCAGCCCATGCCCGCGGCGCGCGTCTGATGTCGCTCTGTTCGGGTGTTGCGGTGCTCGCCGCAACAGGCCTTCTCGATGGCCGGCACGCGACCACGCATTGGCGTTATGCCGATGCGATCAGGTCCCGCCATCCGCTGATCCGCCTCGATCCGGATGTGCTCTACGTCGATGAAGGCGAAATCCTCAGCGCTGCCGGCAGTGCAGCCGGGATCGATCTCTGCCTGCATGTGGTGCGCCGGGATTTCGGCGCCGAGGCCGCCAACAGCGTCGCCCGCCGTCTGGTGGTCCCGCCCCATCGCGAGGGCGGGCAGGCCCAGTTCATCGTCAGGCCAGTTCCGCAGGACCGCGAGGGCAAGAGGCTCGGACCGCTCATCGACTGGATCGACCGCAACCTGCAGCGGGAGATCACGCTCTCCGAAATGGCAGCCCGCGCCGGCATGAGCGCGCGCACCTTTCAGCGGCGCTTCCGCGATTTGACCGGCAACAGCCCGGGCGAGTTTCTCCTCGCCCGCAGGCTGCGCCATGCCTGCGATCTGCTGGAGCGCCAGGCAGCGCTCTCGCTCGATGACATCGCGCTTGCCGCCGGTTTCGGCACGCCGGCCACGCTCCGCCACCATTTCCGGACCCGGCTTGCGACGAGCCCGACGGCCTATCGGGCCCGCTTTGGCCATGCGAACTGAGACCGGCCCGCGACAGCGAGGCGATCATTTGACCGCCGAATTGCCGCCGTCGGCGTAAAGGGCGGAGCCTGCAACGAAACTGCCCATGGGCCCGGCGAGGAAGAGGGCGGCAGCGGCGATCTCCTCCGGTTCTGCAATGCGTTTCAGGGCATGCAGGGAGGCCGCCCAATCCTTTTGCGCCTGGTCCCCGGCCATCGCCGTATCGGTCCCGCCCGGCAGCAGGGCATTGGCTCTGACACCCACTGCCGCATAATCCGCGGTGATCCCTTTGACGAGGCCCATCAGTCCAGCCTTCGCCGCACCATAGGCAGCCATGCCGGGCAGGCCGACACTGGTGCCAACGAAGCTGGACACGAAGACAAGCGCGCCGCCGCCAGTCTTGAGCATAGCCGGGATCTGCACCCGAGCCGCCAGAAAGGCGGAGGTGAGATTGCCGCTGAGCACGGCATTCCAGCTGTCGGGATCAAGGTCTGCGAGAGGCGCGATCTGTCCCACGGTGCCGGCATTGTTGATCGCAATATCGAGGCGGCCGAAACACTCAAGCGCCGTTTCAACCAGCCGCATATGCGTATCGGCCAGTGTGACGTCTCCGGGGATGGCCGCAGCCTGGCCACCATCCCGTCGGATCTCCTCCGCCACGCTTTCAAGGGCGTCGACGCCGCGCGCGTTTAAGACGACACTGGCGCCCTCTCTGGCAAACAAGCGTGCCGTTGCCCGCCCGATACCGGATGAGGCACCGGTGATGATGGCAACCTTGCCGTGAAGACGCGTCATGATCAAAACCTCCGTGATTGGGAGGCCGGTGATAGGCGAACGCCAATGCTCGACCCACCCGTTTCCTGCGGGCAGGGCTGCATCGGTCAAAAAAATGAGAGCGAGGGCGTTACCGCTCGGCGGCAGCGGCTTCTTCGGCGCTTTCTTCGATCCGCTCCATGTCGTCGTCGGACAGACCGAAATGATGGCCGATCTCGTGAATCAGCACATGGGTGATGATGTCGCCGAGCGTCTCTTCGTTTTCGGCCCAATAGTCGAGGATCGGGCGACGATAGAGAATGATCCGGTTCGGCATCAGGCCGGTTTCCATCGAAAACCGCTCCGAAATCCCGCGCCCTTCGAACAGGCCGAGCAGGTCGAAGGGCGTTTCCAGCGCCATGTCTTCGAACACTTCGTCGGTGGGGAAATCGGTGATCTCGATGATCAGGTCCTTGGTGAGATCACGGAATTCCTGCGGCAGATGGCCATAGGCCTCGATCGCCAGCGACTCGAATGTGCTGATCGTCGGGGCATGTCGTTCGCGCCAATCCTCGCTCTGGTCTATGCGGGCCATGGATACTCCTTAACTGCCGAACATATAGGGGTTTTGCCGCGCCATTTCGAGAGTGAATTCAGTCAAGGAATAAATTCTTATTTGAATCCGGTTGACTCTTTCCTGAAGCTCTGGAATCCATAGGAACAAATAGAGAACAATTCATCAGGAGAGATCGTCATGGGCGAGAGCCCTCAGGCGCGTGAGACGCTTTTTGCCTTGCGGGAAGCCATTGCCCGGATCGAGGGAAAGCCGGACCATGTCGCGCGCACGGCCGCATCCACGGCCGCATCCTTGCATCCGCAAAGCGGCAATGGCGCCCTTGAGGGAGATCGCAAGGATCTGTTCGACGGCCTGATGAACCAGATGCTGGCGCCGGGAAACCTGATCGAAATGCGAGGACGACGGCTGCAGCAGGCCGGCGCCGTGATGGGCTTCGGTCTGGCGCTGGCCCTCATGAGCGCCGAGAAGGACAGGGGAGCAAGGCAGCGCCTGCTGTTCATTGCCGATCCGCATGTCGTGCGCGAGGCCGGCCTCGCCTATGCGCCCGGCCTTCTCGATTTCGGCCTGTCGTCGGCAACGCTGGTGCATGCCATGCCGCGCCGCATCGAGGATGCGCTGTGGCTTGTCGAGGCAGCACTCGCCTCCCGCGCCTTTTCGGCCATTCTCCTGGAAGTACACGGCAATCCAAAGAAATTCGGCCTCACCGAAAGCCGGCGCTTGAGCCTCAAGGCACGCGCCACCGGTGGCAGGCTGATCCTCCTCCGGCAGGCCGGCGAAGAGGAGGCCTCCAGCGCTCTTCTTCGCCTGTCTGTCGAACCCGCGCCAGCGGCGGCGCGAACCCTTGCAGACGGATCCCTGCTGGGCGGCAGCATCGGGTCACCAGTCTTTCGCATCACCCTTGAGAAATCCCGCATTCCGGGCTCACCCGAACTCACTCTGGAGTGGAATTCCGATGACCGCCGCCTTCGCCTTTTCGAACAGTTCGCATCCTCAAGCCTCGGATCGTCGCATTCTGTCGCTCTTTTTCCCAAGGCTTCCGACCGACCGCATCGCCCGGCGCCGCTGGGGTCTCTCCTGGCGTTTGCCCCCCGCCTCGACCGCGCCTCCTGAGCGCGCGCCCTTCGTCTGCGCTGGCCGCATCGCCAATGCCATGCGCATCACGGCACTGGACGAGGCGGCGGAAAGCCTGGGCCTTCGGGTGGGACAGGGCCTGGCAGAGGCACGCGCCATTTGCGCCAAACTCGATGTGATCGAAGCGGATCCGGCCGCTGACCGCGCCCTCCTGAAAGCGATCGCCGACTGGTGTGATCGCTACACACCGCTGGTCGCCCTCGACGGCGAGGACGGCCTGATGCTGGATATCACCGGCTGCGCCCATCTCTTCGGCGGCGAGGAGCGGCTGATCCGGGATGTCGATCATCGGCTCACCGCCTTCGGTTTCGCCGTCCGCATTTCGGTCGGCCCGACACCGGGCCTCGCCCGGGCCTGCAGCCGTTTCGGCGGGCCACAGCGTGTCGCACCATCGGACATGGCTGCAGCGCTCGCCCCCCTCCCCATCGCCGCTTTAAGGCTTGAAACACAGACCGTCATGGACCTCGCCCGTGTTGGGCTGAAGACCATCGCCGATCTGCTGGCGGCCCCCCGGCCGCCGATCACGCGCCGCTTCGGCTCCGGCCCCATGCTCCGCCTCGATCAGGCACTCGGCCGGGAAGGCGAACCGATCTCGCCCCGGCGTCATCTGCCGCTTCTCTCGGCCGAGCGTCGCCTCGCCGAGCCGATCATGACCGAGGATCAGGTTCTCGATCTCGCCGGTCGTCTGGCCGCAGGTCTCAAGACATCGCTCGAAGCCCGTGGCGAGGGCGGTCGCCTGTTCGAACTCTTGGTGTTTCGCGTCGATGGCCGCGTCTTCCGCATCGAGGTCGGCGCCTCTGCACCGCTGCGCGACGCCACCCGCATCCGCGCCCTCTTCGAAGAGCGGCTCAGCGTTTTGCAGGATGAACTCGATGCCGGCTTCGGTTTCGAACTGGTGCGCCTCAACGTTCTCCTGAGTGAGAGCTTCGACGATGCCCAGCCGGCTTTGGCAGACGAGACGAACGACCGGGAGGATCTCACCCGCTTCCTCGACCAGGTCGCCGCCCGCTTGGGCGAGCGGGCGCTGCGCCTGCCCGTCTCGTTGGCCAGCCACTGGCCGGAACGGGCAACGCTGCATGCCCCCGTCAGCGACGCCTCGAAATCCCTTGATCTTGTCCCACCCCAGACACAGAAGGCGGCCCGGACGGTCCGAGGCCTTCGCCCACTGCGCCTGCTCGATCGTCCCGAGGAAGTGGAGGTCATGTCCGCCGTCCCCGATGGTCCGCCGGCCAGCTTTCGCTGGCGGCGCGTACAGCGGCGTGTCCTCAGGGCGGAAGGGCCGGAGCGCGTCGCCCCGGAATGGTGGGTGGATGACGAGGATTCACCGCCGCGCGATTATTTTCGCATCGAGGACACCGAAGGCCAGCGCTTCTGGCTCTATCGCGAGGGCCTTTATGAACGACGCACCGTCAGGCCGAGCTGGTTCCTCCAGGGTTTCTTCGCGTGAGGCATGAGCCATGACCGTTCAGCCCTTTTACGAGATCGGATTGCGCAGCAACTTTTCCTTCCTGGATGGGGCATCCCATGCCGAGGAACTGGTGGAGCGCGCACTCCTTCTCGGTCTCTCGGGTCTCGGCCTTGCAGATCGAAACACGGTCGCCGGTGTAGTGCGCCTGCATGCCTCCGCCAAGCTGAACGGTCTGGAATTCCGCCCCGGAGCGCGGCTCGTCTTTGACGACGACACGCCGGAACTGCTTGCCTATCCGATGAACCGTAAGGGATGGGGCAATCTCTGCCGCATGCTGAGCCAGGGCAATCTGCGCTCGAAGAAGGGGGTCTGCACCCTCTGGCAGGCGGATCTTCTGGAATGGTCCGGGGATCTTCTCTTCGTGGCCATGCCGCCTTCGCTGCCCGAAACCGCCGATGTCCAGACCTTCGAGACCAGTCTGGCCCCCATCCGCGCCCAGCTGGAGAGCCGCCTCTACCTTGCTCTGACACCTCGCTACGATGGTTTCGACCAGAAGACCTTCGCCGAACTCGGCGGGATCGCCGACCGTCTCGGCCTGCCGCTGATCGCCACGAATGACGCGTTTTACCACGCGCCGGACCGCAAGCCCGTTGCCGATGTCGTCGTCGCGATCCGCGAGCATCTGCCGATCGCCGAAGCCGGTCTGCGCCTGCATCCCCATGCCGAACGGCACCTGAAGAGCCCGGCCGAAATGGCCCGTCTGCTGCGCGCCTGGCCCGAAGCGCTCGACAACAATATACGTTTCTTTAGCCGGCTGAATTTTTCGCTGGACGAGCTGTCGCATCAATATCCCGACGAGATCTTCGATGGCGAATCCCCGGCCCGCGCGCTGCGCCGCCTGACCTATGAGGGCGCCCGCAAACGCTATGGGGACGACATTCCAAAGAAGGTCCTGGGTCTCCTGGACTATGAGCTGAAACTCATCGCGGAAAAACGCTACGAGCCCTACTTCCTGACCGTCTACCGGATCGTCTGCCATGCCCGAGAGGTCGGCATTCTCTGTCAGGGTCGCGGATCCGCGGCCAATTCTGCCGTCTGCTTCTGTCTCGGCATTACCGAAGTCGACCCGCAGAAGACGACGCTGCTCTTCGATCGCTTCATCTCCACCGAACGCGACGAACCACCTGATATCGATGTCGATTTCGAACACGAGAAGCGGGAGGATGTCATCCGCTTCATCTATGAAACCTATGGCCGGGAACATGCAGCCCTGACCGCCGCCGTCATCAGCTACCGCGCCCGCTCGGCCGGTCGCGAGGTCGCAAAAGCTTTCGGCCTTTCGGAAGATGTCCAGTCGGCGCTTGCCGGCTCGATCTGGGGCTGGTGGACCAACGACTTCACCGAGGAACAGGCAAACGCAGCAGGTCTCGACCTGCAGGATCCCACCACCCGGCGTGTGCTGAACTATGCCCAGACCCTGCAGGGCTTTCCCCGCCACCTGTCGCAACATGTCGGCGGCTTCGTCATCACGCGCGATCGTCTCGACGAAGTCGTGCCGATCATGAACACGGCCGATGGCCGCTTCATGGTCGAATGGGACAAGGATGATCTCGACACCTTGAAGATCCTGAAGATCGACGTGCTGGCGCTCGGCATGCTCACCTGTCTCGCCAAGGCCTTCAAGCTCTTGTCGAGCCATTACGATCGCCACGAGACCCTCGCCTCGGTCAACCAGGACCAATGTCCTGAGGTATACGACATGATCTGCCGCGCCGACACACTCGGCGTCTTCCAGATCGAAAGCCGCGCCCAGATGAGCATGCTGCCCCGGCTGAAGCCGCGCGAATTCTATGATCTGGTGATCGAGGTCGCGATCGTCCGGCCTGGCCCCATCCAGGGCAACATGGTCCATCCCTATCTCAAGCGCCGTGAAGACAAGCTTGCAGGTCGGCCGATCGATTACCCCAGCGAAGAACTGCGCACCGTGCTGGAGCGCACGCTCGGTGTACCGCTCTTCCAGGAACAGGCGATGCAGATCGCCATCACGGCGGCCGAGTTCACCCCCGCAGAGGCCGACCGCCTCAGGCGCGCCATGGCCACCTTCCGCCGCACTGGCCAGGTCTCGAGCTTCCAGAAACGCATGGTGGAAGGCATGGTGCGACGGGGCTATGATCCCGAATTCGCCGCCCGCTGCTTCAGCCAGATCGAGGGTTTCGGCGAATACGGCTTTCCCGAAAGCCATGCCGCCTCTTTTGCCCTGCTGGTTTATGTCTCCTGCTGGTTTAAGGCTTTTTACCCGGATGTCTTTTGCGCCGCGATCCTGAACTCCCAGCCCATGGGCTTTTACGCGCCCGCCCAGCTGGTGCGCGATGCGCGCGAACACGGTGTCGATATCCGTCCCGTCGACGTCAATCATTCTGAGTTCGATTGCCTCCTGGAAGGCAATGAAAACGGATCATGCGCCTTCGATCCGGATCGCATCACCCCGCGTCATCGCATGATGAGAAGCGTCATCCGCTCGAAACAGGCCGTGCGCCTCGGTTTTCGCCAGATCAAGGGTCTCCCGAAAGACGCCGCCGATCTCCTCGTTGCGCGACGGGGAAAGGGCTATGATTCCGTTCGCGACCTGTGGCTGCGCACCCGGCTTCCCCGGGCCGTGATCGAAAAGCTTGCGGATGCGGACTGTTTCTCGTCCCTCGGCCTGTCGAGGCGCGATGCCCTCTGGGCTGCCCAGGCGCTGGATGGAGACGCGGCCGTCGAAGTCCTGCCGCTGTTCGAAACGGTCCGCCAGGACGATCTTCAGGACGAGGCCGAGATGCTTCTTCCCCGCATGCCGCCGGGGGAAGAGGTGCTGAGCGATTACCGCACGCTAACCTTCTCCTTGAAGGCGCATCCCGTCTCCTTTCTGCGCGACGCCATGCATCGCGCAGGCCTCCGCTCGGCGGCAGATCTGGAACGCCTGCCGCATGGGGCAAAGGTGGAAATTGCCGGCCTCGTGCTCGTGCGCCAGCGCCCCGGCTCGGCCAAGGGCGTGATCTTCATGACGCTCGAAGACGAGACGGGAACATCCAATGTCATTGTCTGGCCCAAGGTCTTTGAGCGCTATCGTCCCGTTGTCATGGGTGCCCGGCTGGTGGCGCTGCGGGGACGCCTGCAAAAGGCCCATGGTGTCATCCATGTCGTGGCCGACCATCTGGTCGATGCCAGCTCCCGCCTCGGTCTGCTTCTGGGCGATCTGAAGACGCTCGACACCCTCGCCCATGCCGATGAAGTGCGCCGCCCGGGCGTCGATCAACGGCAGGCCAAGCAGGAGAAAACCCCGCGTCCCGCCCTTGTGGCCGCGCCACCTCCCGGCCATCCCCGGCGCAGTGCCATGGCCGATCTCATGCCGAAGGGACGCAATTTCCATTGAACGCCGGCTCGGGCTTTCGATCACATCTGTCGCCGGTCCCTCGAATTTTCTTGACAAAGCGCATCGTGTTTACGAGAAAGACGACAGTGAATGTCATGTTTGACGAGAGCCCCGACCATGCTGGTCTGCAGCTGCAATTACATCACCGACAAAGAGATCAAGGCCGTCATCAACGAGATGCTCGATGAGGACTGTTGGCAGCTGATCGTCCCCGGCAAGGTTTACCATGCCATGGGCAAGCGCGGTCGCTGCTGTGGCTGCTTCCCGAACGTCGTCGATCTCATCATCCGCACCACCCAGGAATACCACGCCGTCCGCCAGACCGAAGAAACCAAGGTCATCAATTTCATGGAGCGCCTGAAGCAGTTCCATGAAGAGCAGAAGGCCGCCCTTGCCGCGCGCCGTCAGGCGATGATCGAGGCGAGGCGCGCTGCGGGCTGACGGTTGCTTTCCCGTCGGTCATTCCCGCTCGAACTCCCATCCCCCAATGCAATTTACCTGTCTTTCCGGCAATGCCTCTGGCTTTGCCGCGGGCTCTGCATAGGGCATACTAGGCTCAACCCGCAGAATTAGAATCTTTCTAAAAAACTCTCGACACACCCGGGCGTCATCGATAAAGTTGCAACATTCCATTCACATAAGGGACGAACATCATGAAGGGTGATCCGAAGGTCATTGAACGGCTCAACGAGGCGCTGTTCCTCGAGCTTGGCGCGGTCAATCAGTACTGGCTGCACTACCGCCTGCTGAACGACTGGGGCTACACGAAGCTCGCCAAGAAGGAGCGCGCCGAGTCGATCGAGGAAATGCAGCACGCCGACAAGCTCATCGACCGGATCATCTTCCTCGAAGGTCACCCGAACCTCCAGCAGGTCGCTCCACTGCGCATCGGCCAGAACGTCAAGGAAGTCCTGGAAGCCGACCTCGCCGGCGAATACGACGCCCGCACCGCCTACAAGGCCTCCCGCGACATCTGTCATCAGGCCGGTGACTACGTCTCGATGAAGATCTTCGAAGAATTGCTGATGGACGAAGAAGGCCATATCGACTTCCTCGAGACCCAGCTCGAGCTTCTGTCCAAGATCGGCGAAGAAAAATACGGCCAACTCAACGCCGATTCGGCCGATTCCGCCGAATAATCCGAGCATTCAACCGACCACGAGAGGCCTCGCTTGCGGAGCCTTTTTTCGTGAGGACAAGCTCGTGCGGCAGCCGCTGCCAAGCGATCCCTACCCCAATCTCAGCGATCTCGCCGCGCCATGAAGGCGAGACGCTCGAAGAGATGCACATCCTGCTCGTTCTTCAGGAGAGCGCCGTGCAGCTTCGGCAGGGCATTCTTCACCTCCCCGCGCAGGTCAGCCGGGTCGACATCCTCGGCGACGAGAAGCCTGATCCAGTCAAGCGCTTCCGATGTCGAAGGCTTCTTTTTCAGCCCCGGCGTTTCGCGGATCTCGTAGAATTGCGTCAGCGCATTGCGCAGCAAGGTCTTCTTGATGCCGGGATAGTGAACCTCGACGATTTTCTCCAGCGTCTCGGCATCGGGAAAGCGGATGTAGTGGAAGAAGCAGCGGCGCAGGAAAGCGTCCGGCAGTTCCTTTTCGTTGTTGGAAGTGATGATCACGATCGGCCGGATCTTCGCCGTCACCGTCTCACCCGTCTCGTAGACGTGAAACTCCATCCGGTCGAGTTCCTGCAGAAGATCATTCGGAAACTCGATATCCGCCTTGTCGATCTCGTCGATCAGCAGAACCGTCTTGCGCTCTGCGGCAAAGGCCTGCCAGAGCTTGCCCCGGCGGATGTAGTTTCTGACGTCGTTGACGCGGACGTCCCCAAGCTGGCTGTCGCGCAGGCGCGAGACGGCGTCATACTCGTAAAGCCCCTGCTGCGCCTTGGTGGTCGACTTGACATTCCATTCCAGCATGTCGAGACCGAGTGCGGCGGCAACCTGGCGCGCAAGTTCGGTCTTGCCGGTGCCGGGTTCCCCTTTGACCAGAAGCGGCCGCTCCAGCCGGATCGCGGCATTGACCGCAACCATCAGATCCTTGTCAGCCACATAGTCGGCGGTACCTTGAAACTGCATCATAACTGAGCCTCGCTCCATACTCGGCGGCAACGTAGTGACGCGTGTGACCGGGTGCAAGCACAGGTGCGGCTTTCGACCATTTGGCAGAAATAGCTTGTGTTTTCCCAGCAATCTGACAGGCTGCATCCCATGAACGCTGATGCGTGTCCGTCTGCAAGTGCCCCATCCGCAAGGACGGAATTTCGGGCTCCGGACATCACCGACCTTCTCATCGACCCACTATTCGCAGTCTGGACCAATTGGTCCGGCAGCAATGCCTCTTATAACGGCAGTCTCCTGTAGACCGGCGGACGTTCTGTCCGACCCGCATCTCTCATGGATGTCTGTCCCGACCGCAGCCTCCCAGCTGCAGGAGACCCGCTTGACCAGACACCTTTATTCCATCGGCGACACAGTAACGCTGAAAGATGGCCCCATCCGCCTCGCCCGCAGCAATGGCTCCTGCAAGGTGCTGGCGACGCTCCCCGAAACGGGCGGCAGCAGGCAATACCGCGTGCGTTTCGAAAGCGAGAGCTTCGACCGTTGCATCGCCGAAACCGATATCGATCCAAGCCGCAGCAAGGCATCCGCCCGGGCACCGGCCACGCCGAAGAAGGAAACCACATCATGGCTAAAGGCCAGCAGCGTTCGAACCGCGAAGTAAGGAAGCCGAAACAGGACAAGGCCAAGCCGGCAGCAACCCCGGTTTCGACCTTCACCACGCAGATCAAGAGTGCGGAGGCCGCTTCTCCCAAGAAGCGCTGAAATCGTTAGACCCGGACCATGCCTGAAACGGCTGGTCCGGGAAGTCTGTCACAAGCAGTCCAGCGCTGTCTGCGACGCATTCTCCTTTCCCTTTCGGGTGAAGATGCGGTATGGGCAGGCGCATGAACGCCACCTCCTTCACCCTCCTGCTCGGCGGCACCCTGACCGTAACCGACCGCCTGCGCGCCCTGACGCAAGTAAGCCGCGTGATCGCGGCCGACAGCGGCATGCGTCACGCCCTTGAGCTGAATGTCTTGCCGGAGCTCTGGGTCGGAGATTTCGACAGCAGCGACGCGGCCTTGATCGAACGCTTTCCCTCGGTGGAGCGCCGCACCTACCCGGCCGCCAAAGCCGCGACCGATGGCGAGATCGCCGTCGCCGAAGCGATCGCTCGCGGTGCCACGCGCCTGATTTTCGCCGGTGCGCTGGGTGGCGAACGCTCCGACCATGCGCTCCAGCACTATCTGAATGCGCTCGGCCTCGTCGAAGACGGTTATGAAGTGGTGCTGACCTCGGGCGAGGAAGAGGCCTATCCTTTCGCGGAGGACAGCGAACTCGCCCTCGAGCTTCCCAAAGGCGCGCTCTTCTCGGTCCTCGGCTTCACCACGCTCGAAGGCCTGACGATCAACAACGCGCGCTATCCTTTGCAGGATTTCAAACTGCCTTTTGGCTCGTCGCGCACGATCTCCAACATTGCCGAGGGGCCGATCTCGGTCTCGCTGTCCCGTGGCCGGGCCATGCTGCTCGCCCGCCCTTACGATCTTTCCGGAGCCTGATGCCTTGGCGCCTCCCATTCTGAAACTCGACGATATCCATCTCTCCTTCGGCGGCACGCCCTTGCTCGCCGGTGCCGGTCTGCAGGTGGAGCCCGGCGACCGCATCTGCCTGGTGGGACGCAACGGCTCGGGCAAATCGACGCTGATGAAGATCGCGGCCGGCCTCGTCGAAGCCCAATCGGGCGAAGTCTTCCGCCACCCCGCCTCGACCATTCGTTATCTCGAACAGGCCCCGGATTTCGCAGGATTCGCGACCGTCCAGGCCTATGCCGAAGCGGGCTTGGGTCCGGGCGACGATCCCTATCGCGTCACTTACCTCTTGGAGCATCTCGGTCTCACCGGTCAGGAAGACCCGACCCGTCTCTCCGGCGGCGAAGCCCGCCGTGCGGCCCTTGCCCGCGTGCTCGCACCCGAGCCGGACATCCTGATGCTCGACGAGCCGACCAACCATCTCGACCTGCCGACGATCGAGTGGCTGGAAGGCGAGCTGTCGAAAAGCCGCAGTGCGCTCGTCCTCATTTCCCACGACCGGCGTTTCCTCGAAAAGATTTCGACCGCCACCGTCTGGCTCGATCGCGGCCTGTCTCGGCGCCTCAACCGCGGCTTTGCCCATTTCGAGGAATGGCGCGACCAGGTGCTCGAAGAAGAAGAGATCGAGCAGCACAAGCTCGGTCGTCAGATCGAGCGTGAGGAACACTGGCTGCGCTACGGGGTCACCGCGCGGCGCAAGCGCAATATGCGCCGCCTCGGCAATCTCCAGGCGCTGCGTGCCAATTACCGCGGCCACAAGGGCCCCCAGGGTACGATCCAGGCCTCCGTGACCGAGGGCAAGGAAAGCGGCAAGCTGGTCATCGAGGCCGACAAGATCACCAAGACCTATGGTGATCGCACCATTGTCGCGCCCTTCTCGATCCGTGTCCATCGCGGCGACTGCATCGGTCTGATCGGCCCGAACGGCGCCGGCAAGACGACGCTCCTGAAAATGCTGACGGGCCAGCTGGAGCCGGACGAAGGTCTGGTGAAGCTCGGCACCAACCTCGAAATCGCAGTCCTCGACCAGAAGCGCGAGGACCTGAATCCCGATGATTCCCTTGCCCATTACCTGACCGATGGTCGCGGCGAAAACCTTCTGGTCAATGGCGAGCAGAAGCATGTCACCGGCTATATGAAGGACTTCCTCTTCCAGCCGGAACAGGCCCGCACCCCGATCCGCAACCTCTCGGGCGGCGAACGTGCCCGCCTGATGCTGGCGCGGATCATGGCCAAGCCCTCGAACCTCCTGATCCTGGACGAGCCGACCAACGACCTCGACATCGAGACGCTCGATCTGCTGCAGGAAATCGTCGCCGGCTATTCCGGCACCGTCATCCTCGTCAGCCACGACCGTGACTTCCTCGACCGCACGGTGACCTCGACCATCGCGCCGGCCAATCCGGATGCCCCCGATGGCCGCTGGATCGAATATGCCGGCGGCTATTCCGACATGCTCGCCCAGCGCAAGGGCGTCGAGGACGAGCGCAAGCGCGTCGAAAAGGCGGAGAAGGCGAAAGCCCAGGAATCCTCGGGCGGCAAGCCTACCGGCAGCGCAAACAGCAAGAGCAAGCTCTCCTTCAAGCAGAAGTTTGCGCTCGAAAACCTGCCGAAGGAAATGGAGAAGGCCGAGAAGGAGATCGCCGCCCGCGAAGCGAAGATGGCCGATCCCAACCTCTTCACCAAGGACCCGGCAACCTTCAACAAGCTCGCCGCCGAAATGGAAAAGCTGCGCGCCGATGTCACACGCATGGAAGAAGAATGGCTGGAGCTTGAAATGCTGCGCGAGGAGCTGGAAGGCTGAGCCTGAGCGCCTGCGATCTCAGGCCCGTTCCGCCTCGATCTTCTCCAGATGAACGGCGCTTGCGCCTGTTGCATCGGCGAAGGCAAGCGACCGACCGAGATAGATCAGGGTCGTCTCCTGCATCTGCGTAAGAATGCTCGTGAGCCGCCTTTCCGTGTCCGGCTCCAGCCCCTCCAGAACGTCATGCATGACCAGCCAGCGCGGCTTGCGAATGAGGATATTGGCGAAGGCCAGCGCCATCTGCTGGTCCTTGTCGAGGATGCGCTCCCATCTGCCTCTCTCGTCGAGACGTCCGGTAAGGTCTGCGAGACCCACGGCGCGAAGCGCCTCGATCATCTCGGCATCTGAGAAGCGTGCCGATGCAACGGGATAGGCGAGAAGACTGCGCAAGCGGCCCTCGGGCAGGTAGCCGGTCTGCGGCACGAAGATGATGTCCTGGTCCCGAGGCAGCGCAATCCGCCCCCGCCCGAAGGGCCAGATACCCGCCATGGCGTGAAACAGCATCTTGCGATTGATGCCCTGGTCGCCATTGATCATCACGCGATCGCCGGGCGCAACCACAAGGTTGCGCTCCCGCAGCCGAAACGCGCTTTCGCAGACATCGCCTTGGACGCGCGTGCAGATCTCAAGATTGTCCAGGCGCAGAGTTCCGTCATCGCTTTGCGTGAATTCAAGCCGGCCCGCTCCTCGCTGATCTTCGCCCATGCTGACCAACGCTGCCCGAAGCACGGTGACGCGCAGCAAAGCTGCCCGCCAATCGGCAATCGCTCCGAAATTATCCACATACCAGCGCAGCGCCGAATAAACCTGCGTGAAGGCAGCAGCGGCCATCATCAGTCCGCCGAACGTGATCGTCCCGGCAAAGTAAGCGGGCGACGCAATGAGGATCGGCACGATGATCGCCAACCAGCCGAAACCGGCGGTGACCCAGGTGAGATTGGTGAGCGCCAGCGCCAGATGACGGATCGAGCCCAGCACGCCGTCGAGGGATTGGTGAATGTGGCGCCGCTCCGTCTCCTCGCCATGGGCGAGCGCAATCGCCTCCAGATTTTCATTGGCGCGCATGAGCGAGAACCTGAGGTCAGCCTCGCGGCCATAGCGCTCCGCATTCAGTTTGGAGAGACTGCGCCCGACGAGCTCGCTCAGAAGCGATGCCAGAAGCGCATATACGAGAGCACCCCAGACCATATAGCCGGGGACATGAAAGCTGGTCTGCCCGATCCGGAAAGTGAAGTCGTTCGACAGGCTCCAGAGAACGCCAATGAAGCTGACAAGCAGGACCGTCGCATTGAACAACCCGATCGCCAGCGACGTGGTCATTTCTGCCAGTTTGCGCGCATCCTCATGCAGCCGCTGATCTGGGTTGACGCCGAGCGGGCTGGAGAGCGACAGCCGGTAAGCGCGCGCGCCATTGAGCCATTGATCGACGACATCGCGTGAGAGACCCTCGCGCATATGCAGCGCCGTCATCTGATTGAGCCAGGCCTGAATGACATTCAACACGAGCAGGGCCCCCGCAATGAAGGCGAAGTTGCGCAACTCGTTCAGGAAAGCAGCGAGATCACGCCGTTCCAGCGCGTTGTAGAAAGGCGCGTTCCACTGGTTGAGGATCACCGTCCCGTAGGCGGTTGCCAGAATGACGACGATGAGCGCTGCGGCAAAGACAAGGATCCGGTTGCGAACGGATGACTTCCAGAAACTGTCTGAGGCAATGTCGATCTGCCGCCAGAAACTGGATTCCACATCGGCGACAACATTCCCCAACGCCATTCCATCGCTCGCTTTCGAATTCGCCATCAGCCCCGGGCACTTGATTGCGTCAGCCCTCCTACCATGGCGCAGTTGACGATTTCCTGACAGCAGCTGTGCTGAAGGCCGAATGCCCACACCTTGCGCTCGCCGGTCCCGCGCGCTATCTCAAGGCTGCTCTAACGGGGTGCCCTTCGATCGCCAGCGATCGACGTGCTGAGAGGCGTCAGCCAACCCGCGGAACCTGATCCGGTTAACACCGGCGGAGGGATTAGACGCGTCGATCGCAAAGCGCCCTATCCCGATATCGATTGTCTTTTGGAGGAGGGCGTCATGCCATCAAACCTATCCGTATTCCTGCGCTCCGGCCTGGCCGCAGCGGTCCTGTCCCTCGGCGCAGCCTTGCCCACGGCCGCAGCCGACAAGACGCTGACGGTCTACACCTATGAGAGCTTCGTCTCCGAATGGGGCCCCGGCCCGAAGGTCAAGGAAGCCTTCGAGAAGACCTGCGAATGCACCGTCGAATTCGTCGGCGTGGCCGATGGCGTCGCGCTTCTGACGCGCCTGAAGCTCGAAGGCGAGACCTCCAAGGCCGATGTCGTGCTCGGCCTCGATACCAATCTCGTCGAAGAAGCCAAGCAGACCGGCCTGTTCGATACGCATGGCATTGATGCCGCTGCCCTCAAGGTGCCGGGCGGGTTCAGCGACGATGTCTTCCTGCCCTATGACTACGGCCACTTTGCCGTCATCTACGACACCGAGACGATTAAGACGCCGCCGACCAGCCTGAAGGATCTGGTCGAGGGTGATGCGTCCCAGAAGATCGTTATCCAAGATCCGCGCACCTCGACGCCGGGCCTCGGCCTTCTGCTCTGGGTCAAGTCCGTCTATGGCGACAAGGCACCGGAAGCCTGGGCCAAGCTCAAGGACCGCGTCCTGACCGTCACCCCCGGCTGGTCGGAAGCCTATGGCCTCTTCACCAAGGGTGAAGCCCCGATGGTCCTCTCCTACACCACCTCGCCCGCCTATCACATGATCGCGGAGGAGACCGACCGCTATCAGGCAGCCGAATTCTCCGAAGGGCATTACATCCAGATCGAGGTCGCAGGCCTTCTCAAGAACGCGCCGGAAAAGGAGCTCGCCCGCCAGTTCCTAGCCTTCATGCTCGAGCCCGGTTTCCAGGACACAATCCCGACCAACAACTGGATGATGCCGGCGGCCGCCACGTCAGAACCCCTTCCGGAAGCCTTCGGCAAGCTTGTGCAGCCGAAGACCACCTTCCTGATGGACCCGGCAGAGGTCGCGGCCAACCGCCAGGCCTGGATCGATGAATGGCTGAAAGCCATGACGCTGAAGTAAGACCGGATGCTTCGCCCACTTCACCAGTCGAGACGCCAGAGGCTGCCCGCACTTGCGGGCGGCCTTTTCGTTCTCCTGGCTGTTGCGGGTTTCGTCGGCACGGCCCTGGCCGCGCTGCTAGAAGGGCGCCTCTCCGGCGGCATTATGCAGGCCTTCGCGGATCCGGTCGTTCGCTCGGTCCTGTCGTTCACGCTGTGGCAGGCCTTCCTCTCCACGCTTCTCTCGGTCGGACTGGCCCTGCCTGTCGCCAGTGCGCTTGCCCGACAGCCGGATTTCCCCGGCCGCATCTGGCTGATCCGTCTGATGGCCGTGCCGATGGGCCTGCCGGTGTTGATCGGCGCGCTGGGTCTGATCGGGATCTTCGGCCGCAGCGGCATCGTCAATGACGTCCTGACAGGCCTCGGCCTGGCCGAACCCATCTCGATCTACGGGCTGACCGGCATTCTCGTGGCCCATGTCTTCTTCAATCTGCCGCTTGCCACGCGCCTGCTGCTTTCGGCGCTTGAACGCGTGCCGGCGGAATATTGGCGAACCGCGGCAAGCCTCGGCTTTTCGCCGCTCTCCACCTTCCGCTTCATCGAATGGCCCGTGCTGGCGCGCGTCATTCCCGGTGCTGCCGGGCTGGTCTTCATGCTCTGCGTGACAAGTTTCACCCTCGTGCTGATCTTCGGCGGTGGCCCGGCCGCAACCACGATCGAGGTGGCAATCTATCAGGCCCTGCGCTTCGACTTCGATCCGGAGCGCGCAGTATCGCTCGCGCTCCTCCAGATCATTGTCACCGGCATCATTCTCGCAGCGCTCAGCCTGCTTCCGGCAGCGTCTGATGCTGGGGTGACCAGCGGCCGGCAGTTTCCCCGCTTCGATGGGCGCCGACCCCTTGTCCGGATGGCCGACGGGCTTCTCCTGCTCGCAGCCGCTCTCTTTCTGGTCCTGCCGCTCGGTCAGGTGGTGGTTTCCGGACTGCAAGCGGATCTTGTTCGCCTCATTGGGCAGGATGCCTTCCAGGAGGCGGCCACAACCAGCCTCGTCGTCGCACTCGGCTCCGGGCTGATGGCAACCTTGCTGGCCTATGCGTCGGTCGCCGCGCGTGCTGAGATCGCCACCGCACGAAACAGGCATATCGGCAACAGGCTCTTGTCCTTTGCCCTCGCCGCCGTCTCTTCTCTGGTTCTGCTTGTGCCGACCAGCGTACTCGCGACCGGCTGGTTCCTCGCATTGCGGGCGAAAGGCGACATCACAAGCTTTGCCCCCTTTGTTGTTGCCGGCATCAACGCGCTGATGGCCTTGCCCTTTGCCGTGCGGGTTCTGGAACCGGCCTACCGGGAACACCGCGCCGGCACCGCGCGTCTTGCCGAAAGCCTCGGGCTCTCGGTCTTTCAACGTCTGCGCCGGGTCGATTGGCCGGTTCTGAAGCGTCCCCTGTCGATGGCCCTTGCCTTCGCCATGGCCTTGTCGCTCGGCGATCTCGGCGCGGTCGCGCTCTTCGGATCGGAAAACATCATGACGCTCCCTGCCCTGATCTATGCGCGCATGGGAAGCTATCGCAGCACGGATGCCGATGGGCTGGCGCTGCTGCTCGGTCTGATATGCCTGGTTCTGGCGCTTCTCGGAGCACCGGGCGCACGGCGCTCAAGCCAGGGAAAGGAAAGCCATGCCTGAGCAAGCGTCGCGTGCCATCCGCCTCAATGCCGTCCGCCTGCAACTGGGCAAAAGCGCCTTCCATTTCGACGGGAGCCTGGAGAGCGGCCGCATAACCGCGGTCGTCGGCCCGTCGGGCTCGGGCAAGTCCACCTTGCTCAACCTGATCTCCGGCTTCGAGAAGCCCGACAGCGGCAGCATCGAGATCGCCGGACAGGATGTCACGGCGCTGGCACCGGCCGAGCGGCCCGTCTCTCTGGTCTTTCAGGACAACAATCTCTTCGCCCATCTCGATCTCTTCACCAATATCGGTCTCGGGATCCATCCGGCGATGCGCTTGACGCCGAGCGATCGCAACGCGATTTCGGATGCGCTGACCCGCGTCGGTCTCCAGGGCTACGAAACGCGGCTGCCGGGCTCGTTGTCAGGCGGGGAACGCCAGCGCGCCGCCTTTGCCCGCGCCCTGGTGCGCCGCAGGCCGGTACTTCTGCTGGATGAGCCTTTCGCCGCCCTAGACCCGGGCCTGCGCGCCGCAATGGTCGATCTTCTCGCAGATCTCCATGCCGAAACCCGCGCCACGATCCTTCTCGTCACCCATGATCCGCGGGATGTGGTGCGGCTCGCACACAATGTGCTTTTCATCGAAAAGGGAGAGGTCCTCGTGAATGCGCCAAAAGAAGATTTCCTCGCGCGAGGCGACCTGCCTGCCATACGCGACTTCCTCGGCGAAGAGCCCTTTCAGCGCCAATCGCCTTAATTTGGTCGCCCGGGGCTGCCATGCGCCTACGGAATAGTTGTTCCTACGGCGAGACCATTGGTCATTTTCTGCTGGCATGACTATCTTCTGGAGCATGCGGCATTTTCGCACTATGTGAAGGACGACCGGATCGGCATGATCGGATCCCGGTAGAGGACAAAAGGATGCTGCACCTGGGTGTCGGCCATGGCGGCCATGCTCCGGGGCAGGTTGAAGGGGCAGGATGCAGTTTTTGAGCCGGAACAGCACGATGGCTGCCGTAAGGGATCGGCGGCGCCGGCCCGTCAGGCTTGCGTCGAGCGTTGCTGTGCTGGTCTCTGCCGGCCTGGCGCTCTCGTCCTGTCAGTCGCTCTTCGAGCAGGCCTATGAGCCCTCCGTCGCGCCTTCGCGCAATCCGCAGATCGTCGATGAGGTGCAGAAGGGTGACCCGCGCGCACAGATGGGCGCACGCGAACACCCGCGCATCGTCGCCTCCTACGGGGGCGAATATTCCGACGCGAAGACGGAGCGACTGGTGGCCCGCATCGCCGGCGCCCTGACGGCCGTTTCGGAAAACCCGAACCAGTCCTATCGCATCACCATCCTCAATTCGCCGGCGATCAACGCCTTCGCGCTGCCGGGCGGCTATCTCTATGTTACCCGCGGGCTGCTCGCGCTTGCAAACGACGCCTCGGAAGTGGCAGCCGTTCTCAGCCACGAAATGGCGCATGTCACGGCAAACCACGGCATCGAACGGCAGCGACGCGAAGAGGCGGAAGTCATCGCAAGCCGTGTCGTCGCTGAAGTCCTCTCCAGCGACCTCGCCGGCAAGCAGGCGCTGGCGCGCGGCAAGCTGCGCCTCGCCGCCTTCTCGCGCCAGCAGGAACTGCAGGCCGATGTCATCGGTGTGCGCACGCTGGGTGAGGCGGGCTACGACCCCTATGCGGCCGCCCGCTTCCTGGATTCGATGGCTCGCTACAGCCAGTTCACCTCGGTCGATCCCGATGCCGACCAGAGCCTCGACTTCCTTTCGAGCCACCCGAATGCGCCGCAGCGCGTCGAACTGGCCAAGCGTCATGCCCGCGCATTTGGCCCCGAAGGCAGCCATGGCGAGACAGGTCGCGACTACTATCTGAACGGCATCGACGGTCTTCTGTATGGCGACAGCCCGCAGGAGGGATTCGTCCGCGGCCAGACCTTCCTGCATGGACAGCTCGGCATCCGCTTCGACGTGCCCCCGGGCTTCCAGATCGACAACAAGGTCGAGGCCGTGCTGGCAACCGGTCCAGGCGACGTGGCGATCCGCTTCGACGGCGTGGCCGATAACCAGAAGATCAGCCTGCCGAATTACATTTCGAGTGGCTGGGTGACCGGGCTGTTGCCGGACACGATCCGCACTATCACCGTCAACGGTTTGGAAGCGGCGACCGCGCGCGCCTCGGCCGATCGCTGGGATTTCGACATCACCGTCATCCGCATCGGACCGCAGATCTTCCGCTTCCTGACCGCCGTGCCGAAGGGCAGCCCCGCGCTGGAAACGACCGCCGCACAGCTGCGCGCCTCGTTCCGCCGCATCACTTCGCAGGAAGCGGCTTCCCTGAAGCCGCTGCGCGTTCGCGTGGTCACCGTCGGATCGGGCGATACGGTCGGCACGCTCTCGGCGCGCATGATGGGCACCGACCGCAAGCTCGAGCTCTTCCGGCTGATCAATGCGCTTGGGCCCACCTCGACGGTCAGCCCCGGCATGCGGGTGAAGATCATCTCCGAGTAATGGTCGCAACACATTGAACGCCACAAAAAGCCGGCTCAGAGGCCGGCTTCTTGAAGCGTTTCGCGATGGGATATCATCAGGCCATTTCAAGCCGCGCCGAATTCGGCGCCCGGTCCGTCAATGCGACCTTCAGCTTCTCCAGCGCACGCGTTTCGATCTGTCGGACACGTTCCTTGGAGATGCCGAGTTCGACCCCGAGTTCCTCTAGGGTAGCACCGTCCTCTGTCAGGCGACGGGCCTTGATGATGCGGCTCTCGCGCTCGTTCAGCCGGTCCATCGCGTCCCGCAGCCAGCCATTCCAGCGCTCGCCATCGATGATCGAGGACACCTGTTCGTCCGGCAGCGCCTCGTTGCTTTCCAGCATCTCCAGCTGCTCGGTGCCTTCGCCGTTTCGGCCGGCGACCGGCGTCTGCAGCGAAGCGTCGTTGCCCGAGAGGCGTGCATCCATGGACTGGACATCCGCAAGGCTGACGCCGAGGGCCGAGGCGATTTCCTGATGGATTGCCTGATCTGACAGACGGTTGTCGCCCTGCGCGAGCTTGGCGCGCAGGCGGCGCAGGTTGAAGAACAGCGCCTTCTGGCTGGAACTCGTGCCGCCACGGACGATCGACCAGTTTCGCAGGATATAGTCCTGCATCGAGGCACGGATCCACCAGCCGGCATAGGTCGAGAAGCGCACTTCCCGGCCGGGATCGAAGCGGGCAGCCGCTTCGAGGAGGCCGATATAACCTTCCTGGATGAGGTCGTTCAGCGGCAGGCCGAAACCCCGGAACTTCGAGGCCATGGCAATGACGAGGCGCATATGGGCCTGGGCAATGCGGTTGCGCGCACCCTGGTCGTCATGCTCCTTCCACCGGATGGCGAGATCTAATTCTTCCTCGCGCTCTAGATAAGGCTGTGACATGGCATACTTGATGATGTGTCTGTCAGCGGATGTGGCTTTCATCGAACATCTCCATGGTCTCTCGGGACCGCTGGCCTATGGCAGGCCTTCTTGCCGGCATTGTTTCCTGAACGGCTGAGCGCCGGTCAGGTTCCAAAGCTTGCCGACACAGCGGTGGTTGCGTCGCTCTCATCTGCTTGTCTGACCTCTAATACGCGGCCCATGCGACATCGGATTGCTGCATGGGGTGCGACCTTCTGTCGAACAGGGGCGATCACGGCGAAGTGAGAGAAGCGGCAGTCGCAGGGACCCGGAAACGCAAAAGCGGCGCGGGTTGCCCCGCGCCGCCTCGTCGATGACAGTAAGTGGTTAAATCAGGCCGAGAGCGCCTTGAACTCGGCAAGGATTGCGTCGCCCATTTCGACCGTTCCGACCTGACGGCAACCCTCAGCCATGATGTCGCCGGTGCGAATGCCCTGGTCGAGCACATTGGCGATGGCCTTCTCGAGGCGATCGGCTTCCGTCACCATGTTGAACGAATAGCGCAGACACATGGCAAACGAGGCGATCATGGCGATCGGGTTGGCGATACCCTTGCCGGCGATGTCGGGTGCGGAACCATGCACGGGCTCGTAGAGCGCCTTGCGTTTGCCGGTCTTGGCATCCGGAGCACCGAGCGAGGCCGACGGCAGCATGCCGAGCGAGCCCGTCAGCATGGCGGCCACGTCGGAGAGCATGTCGCCGAACAGGTTGTCGGTGACGATAACGTCGAACTGCTTCGGCGCGCGGACCAGCTGCATGCCGCCGGCATCGGCCAGCATGTGGTCGAGCTTGACGTCGGAGAACTTCTCCTTGTGCGTCGCCGTGACGACCTGGTTCCACAACACGCCCGACTTCATCACGTTACGCTTTTCCATCGAGCAGACGGCATTCTTGCGGGTGCGGGCCAGTTCGAAGGCGACGGCGGCGATACGCTCGATCTCGTAGGTGTCATAGACCTGGGTATCGATCGCGCGCTTCTGGCCATTGCCGAGATCGGTGATCGTCTTCGGCTCGCCGAAATAGACGCCACCGGTCAGCTCGCGCACGATGAGGATGTCGAGACCCTCCACCAGCTCGGGCTTCAGCGAGGAAGCGTTGGCAAGCGCCGGATAGCAGATGGCGGGGCGCAGGTTGGCGAAGAGTTCGAGGTCCTTGCGCAGACGAAGGAGGCCGGCTTCCGGACGCACGTCATAGGGCACATCGTCCCACTTCGGACCGCCAACGGCACCGAAGAGAACGGCATCGGCGGCGAGCGCCTTGGCCATGTCTTCTTCCGAAATGGCCGCGCCATGGGCATCGTAAGCGGAACCGCCGACGAGACCTTCGTCGGTGACGAAGCCGGCACCCTGCGCCTCGTTCATATAGGCGATGATCTTGCGAACTTCGGCCATGGCCTCGGGGCCGATGCCGTCACCGGGCAGCAGGAGAAGATTGCGAGCCGTCATGGAAACCCTCCACTCGAAAAAGAAGTCGCGGCTTCTTACGCGCGGGACAGGGCCTTTTCAAGCGAGATAGGCCGGAAACGGTACGGTTCGCGGCCCCTTGCGCCAGGGTTTTGCCGGTTGACCCACGCGGTTCCGGGGTCCAAAAGATGCACTCCCTCCAGCATCTTCGAGTCCCCCTCCATGCCCCTTTCTCCCCTGCACATTGAAACACCGCTTCTGCGGACGGCTGCCGACTATAGCGCAAGCGGCCTGCCGCTCTGGCTGAAGCTCGACGCCCTGCAGCCCTCCGGCAGCTTCAAGCTGCGCGGCGTCGGCCTGCTATGCCAGCACGAGGTGGCCAAGGGCGCACGCGAGATTTTCTGCGCCTCCGGCGGCAATGCCGGCATTGCAGCCGCTGTCGCCGGCAAGGCGCTCGGTGTGCCCGTCACCATCGTCGTGCCGGAAACGACATCGCCCGAAGTCCGCACCCGCATCGCCGCAACCGGTGCCAGTGTTCTGGTTCACGGATCGGTCTTCGACGAAGCCAATGCCCATGCCGTCGCACTCGCCGCCGAACGCAAGGCGGCCTATGTCCACCCCTATGATCATCCGCTGCTCTGGGAAGGTCATGCGACCCTGATCGACGAAGTGGTGAAGGCCGGTGCCGAGTTCGACTGCGTCGTCACCAGCGTCGGCGGTGGCGGACTGCTCGCCGGGATCGTCGAAGGTTTGCGGCGCAACGGGCTGCGCGACATTCCCGTGATGGCAGTCGAGACGGAAGGTGCCGCGTCGTTGAATGCAGCAGTTGCGGCAAAGGAGCGCGTGACGCTGCCGGCCATCACCTCAATCGCCGTTTCGCTCGGTGCGCGGCAGGTCGCGCAACATGTCTTCGATCTTCTGGAGACGCATCCGATCGAAAGCGTCACGGTGACCGATGCCGAAGCGGTTGCCGCCTGCCTGAAATTTGCCGATGCGCATCGGGTGCTCGTCGAGCCGGCCTGTGGTGCGGCACTTGCCGTCGCGGATGTGCATGCCGATCGGCTCTCGCGCTACAAGGCGCCGCTGATCGAGGTCTGCGGCGGCATCGGCGTGTCGCTCGCCGCACTCGAGGCCTGGCGCGCCCGCTTCCTCTGAGGCCAAAGAAAAAGCCGGGCGCGAGCCCGGCTTCAACATGTCAGCGCTTGAGCAGGGCTCAGGCCCAGGGGCGCTGGGCCGCGTTGGACTGCTCGAAGGTCGAGATGCTCGAGGCCTTCTCGAGCGTCAGGCCGATATCGTCGAGACCGTTCAGGAGGCAGTGGCGCTTGAAGGCATCGATCTCGAAGGAGATCTTGCCGCCGTCGGGACCGGTAATTTCCTGGGCTTCCAGATCAACCGTCAGCACGGCATTCGAACCGCGGCTGGCATCGTCCATCAGCTTGTCCAGATTGTCCTGGCTGACGACGATCGGCAGGATGCCGTTCTTGAAGCAGTTGTTGTAGAAGATGTCGGCGAACGACGTGGAGATCACGCAGCGGATGCCGAAGTCGAGCAGCGCCCACGGCGCATGCTCGCGCGAGGAGCCGCAGCCGAAATTGTCGCCGGCAACGAGGATCTGCGCGTTGCGATAGGCCGGCTTGTTCAGAACGAAGTCAGGGTTTTCCGAACCATCTTCCTTGTAGCGCGCCTCGGCGAAGAGGCCGGTACCGAGACCGGTGCGCTTGATGGTCTTCAGATAGTCCTTTGGGATGATCATGTCCGTGTCGACATTGACGACCGGAAGCGGTGCCGCGACACCGGTGAGCTTTACGAACTTGTCCATCAGTCTGCCTTCGATCTGGCTAATGCGCGTGTGATGCCCCGCCCTTAGAGCAAAATCGGACCAATTTGAAGGAGAATCTTGTGACGCCCGGAGAGGCACGTCTGTTGGCGCAATACGCAGCCGCAGGAACTCATCCGCCATGCGGGTGAGTGAGAGGGTCTTTGGTCCGACCGATCAAAGGTCGATGATCGTACCCTTGCCGTCATTCCAGACTCGCACGTCTTCGCGACGCTTCGCCTTGACGTAGACGGGCGCGCGCTTGGTCTTGCCCATCAGCATGCGGGCACCGAGCGTCACGGTCAGGAGCGCAGCGACCACCAGCGTCAGCGAAACCGCGAAAGCGGCAGCGAGACCGACAAAGGCGAGGCCGGCAAGGGCGTAAACGGCGGATCGAAGGTTCTGCATGATCATGTCCTTTCTCGATGACCAAGGTGGTCCTTATTCCGGGGCAATGCAAGGGCCTTTCACCCAATTGTCATCTTGCGTGGCAGGGCAAAGCTTGCCAGAACTCGCCCATGACATCTGACGTCTCCTCCTTCCGCGCGCACCATCCCTCCCGTGTCCGCCGTTCCGTGCTGACCGTCCCGGCCATCAACGACCGGGCGCTTGAAAAGCTGATAAGCCTGGACTGCGATGCGGTGATCTTCGATCTCGAGGATTCCGTCGCCGAGAACCGCAAGGGGGATGCGCGCACCAACCTTCTGAATTTCCTCAGAGATCGCGATCTCGGTCACCGCGAGCGGATCATCCGGATCAACGCTGCCGACACGCCATTTTATCGCGAGGACATGGAACTCGTCATCGAAGCCGCACCCGATGCCGTGCTGATCCCGAAGGTCGAGGAGCCGGTAGCCGTCCAGAACGTGGCCGACATGCTGGGCGAGAGCGATGCGACGGAAGGTCTCAGGATCTGGGCGATGATCGAAACGCCGCGTGGCGTGCTGAATGCCGCAGCGATTGCCTCGTCGGGTCGCACCAGCGACAGCCGGCTCGATGCCTTCGTCGTCGGGCTGAACGATCTGCGCAAGGCAACGGGCATCCCGGCGGCACCGGGGCGGACCTATCTGGTGCCCTATCTCATGCAGGTCGTGCTCGCCGCCCGCGCCTATGGGCTCGATGTCATCGACAGCGTGTCGAATGACTTCCGCGACATGGACGCCTTCTCGGAAGAATGCGCCCAGGGCCGCGCCATGGGGTTCGACGGCAAGATGCTCATCCATCCGGCCCAGGTGGAGCCGGCCAACCACCATTTCGGTCCGTCGGAGGCCGCCATCACGGAGGCCCGTCTGGTCGCCGCCGCCTTTGCCGACCCCGCCCATGCGGGCTTCAACGTCATCAACATCGATGGGCGCATGATCGAGAGACTGCATGCCGAGGAGGCCGCCCGCCTTCTCGACAAGGTCGCCACGATCGCCGCCAGAAAGGACAAGCCATGAAAGTCTATCGTTTCCTCACCGGCCCGGACGATTCCAGCTTCTGCCACCGCGTCACCGACGCGTTGAACAAGGGCTGGGAACTGCACGGCTCGCCGAGCCACACGTTCAATGCCGCCGAGAACCGCATGTATTGCGGCCAGGCCGTGGTCAAGACCGTGCACGGCAAGGACTATGATCCGTCAATGAAGCTCGGCGAGCAGTAAGCGTGTCGCATGAGCTTCGCAGCATGGCAAATATCGTAAGCTCGACTGTGTCGCCACAGAATCACCTAGTCAGATTACTTGATTCGGATACCGAACCCGCAGCCAGAAATGAGGCTTGCGGCTAGGTGCCGTTCACTTTTTGATCTGAAGATCCCGCTGCTAACAATCTGAAATTAATAGCGAAATTCTGCACCTGCGCGAATAGATGTTGCTATCTCTGTTGCCTCGCTTGACTCCAAGTAAACAGATGGCCTTACTAGCCGCTGACTAAACAAAGAAACCGCCTCAACTCCCCAGCCGAGACGGTTTCATTGAATACCCTGCAAAGATTGGTGTCGGATGCAGGATACAGCACTTTGCACTGACATAGATTCAGTTTTTTTTGCTGAGGTCAAGTCCGACATTGAGCCAGATACCGAAGAGGTGAACCATGGCTAATCGAACTTACCCATCCTACTGGATGTATAAAGACAACAGAGGTGAATGGCGTTGGACATACCACGCATCGAACGGAGAACCCATCTCTGTGAGCAGTGAAGGTTACGTAAAGCGGTCCGATTGCGAACGAAGCATCGAGATCATGAAAGCGTCAACGAACAGTCCTGTCTGGCTGCCGGCTGACTTGGCAAACGCAGCCTGACCCACTCAAGTGTGCCGCCAGTTAAAGGCGGCACACTCCAACAAAGCTAGTTGATACGAGCCTTGATTCGCCGCCCCGACAGGCGTAAAAGGCCTCGTGTTCCGTGGTGATTTGGCCGGCCGGCTTGCAGCCACGTAAAATAAGTCGCTAAAGGGCCGAGGCGAGTTAGCAAGACTTTCCGAGGACCGGTGGCGATATGAAAAGCTGCCGGTGTTTTTGTTTCCGCGGTCTGGAGCCGCCGTGACAAGGAAAGTTGAGAGTCACATGCCGATCAGGATCCCCGATACGCTGCCCGCCTTTGAAACCCTCGTGCATGAGGGCGTGCGGGTCATGACCGAAACCGTGGCCATTCGCCAGGACATTCGCCCGCTGCAGATCGGCCTGCTCAACCTCATGCCCAACAAGATCAAGACCGAGGTGCAGTTTGCCCGGCTGATCGGCGCTTCGCCGCTGCAGGTGGAATTGACGCTGGTGCGTGTCGGTGGCCACAAGGCCAAGAACACGCCGGAAGAGCATCTCCTCTCCTTCTACCAGACCTGGGACGAGGTGAAGGAGCGCAAGTTCGACGGCTTCATCATCACCGGGGCGCCGGTCGAGACGCTGCCCTTCGAGGAGGTCACCTACTGGCCGGAACTGCAGGAAATCCTGGATTGGACCGAGACAAATGTGCATTCGACCATGAATGTCTGCTGGGGCGGCATGGCGGCGATCTACCACTTCCACAAGGTCCCGAAGCATCCGCTCAAGGAAAAGGCATTCGGCGTCTATCGTCACCGCAATCTGGCGCCGTCTTCAGTCTATCTGAACGGCTTCTCCGACGATTTCCAGGTGCCGGTGTCGCGCTGGACGGAAGTCCGCCGCGAAGACATCGAGAAGGTGCCGGAGCTGAAGATCCTGCTCGAATCCGAGGAGATAGGCGTCTGCCTGGTGCAGGAGAAGCGCGCCAACCGCCTCTACATGTTCAACCATGTCGAATACGATTCCACCTCGCTGGGCGACGAATATTTCCGCGACAAGACGGCGGGGATCCCGATCAAGCTGCCGCACAACTATTTCCCGCACAATGACGACACGCTGACGCCGCTCAACCGCTGGCGCGGCCATGCGCATCTGCTGTTCGGCAACTGGATCAACGAGATCTACCAGATGACACCCTATGATCTGAACGAGATCGGCAAGGATCTGGCTGGCTGACGGGCAATGAGAACCGGCAGCGGATTTTGACGGGACAGGCGGCGTCCTCTGTGACAGGATGCCGCCGCCGATGAACCGAGCCGTCTTCCTCCGATGTTCCTGCCCTTTTTCCTGCGCCTGAAAGAAGAGAAGGTTCCCGTCACCTTGCGGGAATATCTGGCGCTGCTCGAAGGCCTGAAGGCGGGGCTCGTCGATTTCGATCCGGAGGGCTTCTACTATCTCGCCCGCACCACCCTAGTGAAGGACGAACGCTTCATCGATCGCTTCGACCGGGTGTTTTCCGAGATCTTTGGCGGCATCCTGAGCGAAGGCGCCGCTGACGGCGTCGATCATCGCACAATCCTCGATGACTGGCTGCGCAAGCTCGCGGAAAAGCATTTGTCGGACGAGGACAAGAAGCTGATCGAGAGCCTTGGCGGTTTCGACAAGCTGATGGAAACGCTGAAACAACGCCTCGCCGAACAGAAGGAGCGCCATCAGGGCGGCAGCAAATGGATCGGCACGGCCGGCACCTCGCCCTTCGGCGCCTATGGCTACAATCCGGAAGGTGTGCGCATCGGCCAGGAGGAAAGCCGCCATCGACGCGCGGTGAAGGTCTGGGACAGCAGAGAGTTTCGCAATCTCGACGACCGCGTCGAGCTTGGCACGCGCAACATCAAAGTGGCGCTCAGACGCCTGCGCCGCTTCGTGCGCGAAGGTGCGGCGGAGGAACTGGACCTCACCGGCACGATCCGCTCCACTGCGGAGCACGGCTATCTGGATGTGAAAACCCAACCCGAGCGGCGCAATGCCGTGAAGCTGCTGATGTTCTTCGACATCGGCGGTTCGATGGACGACCATGTGCGCGAGGTGGAGGAACTGTTTTCAGCGGCCCGCTCCGAATTCCGGCACATGGAGTATTTCTACTTCCACAATTGCCCCTATGAGCGCGTCTGGAAGGACAACCAGCGGCGCCATGCCGATACCATTCCGACAGCTGATGTCATCAGGACCTTCGGCTCTGACTACCGGCTGATCTTCGTCGGCGATGCGGCGATGAGCCCCTATGAGATCACCCATCCCGGCGGATCGGTCGAGCACTGGAACACCGAGAGCGGCGCGGCCTGGTTGACGCGATTGACCGACCATTTCCGGCGGCATCTCTGGATCAACCCGCTTCCGCAGGCGAACTGGGACTATACGATGTCCGTCGGCCTGATTCGCCGGCTGATCGGCGACCGGATGTATCCGTTGACGCTGGGCGGCCTGGAGGCCGCTGCACGTGAACTGGCGCGATAAGAAAAGACTGATGACCAAGTTGCAAGGTGAGGAAACGACAGGATGACGAAGACGATATTCGGCGTGATGCCCACGGGAGAAGCGGTCGAGAAGGTCGTGCTGAAGGGTGGCGGTCTCACGGCCTCGATCATCACCTTCGGCGCGGTGCTGCAGGACCTCAGGCTCGACGGCCACGACGCGCCGCTGGTGCTCGGCTTCGAGGATCTCTCAGGCTATCTCGACCATTCGCCCTATTTCGGCGCGACGCCGGGACGCTGCGCCAACCGCATCGGTGACGGTCGCTTCACACTGGATGGTGTCGACTACCAGCTCGAACTGAATGAAAAGGGCGTCAGCCACCTGCATGGCGGTTCCGACGGCATGGGTCGGCAGAACTGGACGATCCTGGAGCATGGCACCGACTACGTCGTGATGGAGGTGACCGATCCCGACGGCCGCGCCGGCTATCCGGGCACGACGCGCACCCGCGCCACCTTCACGCTGAAGGACGGCGGCGCCTTCTCGGCCCTTTACGAGACCGTGACGGACAAGCCGACCATCGCCAATGTCTGCCACCACGCCTATTTCAACCTGGATGGTCGTGCAGACATCCTCGGCCATGACCTGATGATCGCGGCCGACCACTACACGCCGGTCGACGACCGCCTGATCCCGACGGGGGAAATCCGCCCGGTCGAAAACACCGCCTTCGATTTCCGCGAGATGCGGCCGATCCGTCTCGAAGTTGACGGTGAACAGCTTGGCTACGATCACAATTTCTGCTTCTCCAGCAGCCGGGTCGCCAAGCGCAGCGTGGCACTGGCCCGCAGCGTCAATTCGGGCGTCACCATGGAGATCCTGACGACGGAGCCCGGCGTGCAGTTCTATGCCGGCGGCAAGGTCGCCCCGGCCGTTCCCGGCCTCGAACTCCGCCGCTACGGCGCCTTTGCCGGCTTCTGCATGGAAACCCAGGTCTGGCCGGACGCCATCAACCATCCGAACTTCCCGAACGCGGTTCTGCGGCCGGGCGAGGTGCTGCGCCAGGAAACGGATTACGTGTTTTCGAAGGCGTGAGAGATGAGAGAGCCGGCTGCGGGATGACCTGTGGCCGGCAGAACTTTGCGACGAGGGACGCGCAAAGGCGCCATTAATCCTGCAAAACTAGAAACTATCTGGAGGAAGAATGGAGCGGGTGAAGCGATTCGAACGCTCGACCCCAACCTTGGCAAGGTTGTGCTCTACCCCTGAGCTACACCCGCTCATCAACCGCGATCCTGGGGTAGTGTCTGGATCGTGGGCCGTCCGTCTTGCGGCGACGGGCGCTATATGGCCTAACCGATTTTCAAATGCAACAGGGAAATGACGGATCATCGCGAAAAAAATGTAGCGCCGTGACAACAGCCTGAGAAAGCTCAGCTTTTCCGGGCTTTTTGGGCGGCAGAAAGATTGCGGGATGTCGGTCTTAAGCCTATGCCTCGAAGAAAAAGCAGCTAGATGACCGCCATCAGACCCGGACATTTCAAACGAGGCCCCCATGACGACGCCGAAAACGCCCGACGATCTCTTCCGCTTTCTCGACGAACTCGGGATCGCCCATAAGACGAAGACCCATCCGCCGGTCTTCACCGTTGCCGAATCGGTGTCGCTGCGCGACGAAATTCCCGGCGGGCACACCAAGAACCTCTTCGTGAAGGACAAGAAGGACAACTTCTTCCTGCTGACGGTGGAGGAAAATGCCTCCGTCGATCTGAAGACCGTGCATACGATCATCGGTGCGGCGAGCAAGGTCTCCTTCGGCAAGCCGGAAAAGCTGATGGAATATCTAGGCGTCGTCCCGGGCTCCGTGACAGCGCTCGGCGCGATCAACGACACCGGCAAGAACGTGACCTTCGTGCTCGACAAGGATCTGATGGAGCATGACATCATCAACTGCCATCCGCTGTCGAACGACGCGACGACCTCGATCGGGCGGGATGACCTGATCCGCTTCATGGAGGCGACGGGGCACACGCCGCTTGTCTTGAAAGTCACGGCCTGACATACGATCTTAACGGCAAGAATGGCAGCCTCTCCAAAGGCTGCGACACAGGCGGGAGATGCACGATGAGCGATTACGGCAACCCTTACGGCGGCTATGGCAATCAGACCATGACGGCCAATGCGCAGTTTGGTGCCGCTCCGGCAGGCTCGGCCCCGGCCGCGGCCGGTGATCTGATCAAGGACACGACCACGGCGAACTTCGCCCGCGATGTCATGGACGAATCGCGCAACCAGCCGGTGCTCGTGGATTTCTGGGCGCCCTGGTGCGGTCCCTGCAAGCAGCTCACGCCCGTTATCGAAAAGGCGGTCAAGGAAGCCGGTGGCCGCGTCAAGCTGGTCAAGATGAACATCGACGACCACCCGTCCGTCGCTGGCCAGCTCGGCATCCAGTCGATCCCGGCCGTCGTTGCCTTCGTCAACGGACGTCCGGCCGATGGCTTCATGGGCGCGCTGCCCGAGAGCCAGGTGAAAGCCTTCATCGACAAGGTGGCGGGTCCGGCCGGTGCAGACCAGGCAGCCGAGATTGCGGCGGTCATCGAAGAAGCCTCGACCCTTCTCGCTGCCGGAGACATCGACGGCGCAGCACAACTTTACGCCGCCGTCTTGCAGGCGGACCCCGACAACACGCAGGCGATCGCTGGCCTCGCGGAGTGCATGATCGGCGCGAACCAGCACCAGCGGGCGCGCGAACTGCTAACGCAGATGCCGGAAGAGCTTGCCAAGGCACCGGAAGTGCAGGCCCTTCTCAAGCGCCTTGACCAGATCGACGAAGCCCGCAAGCTGGGCGATCCGGTGGCGCTTGAACACACGCTGTCGCTCAATCCCGACGATCACGAAGCCCGGATGAAGCTCGCCAAGATCCGCAATGTCGAAGGCCGTCGTGAAGAGGCGGCAGAGCACCTGCTTTTGATCATGAAGCGGGACCGCACCTTCGAGGACGACGGCGCGCGCAAGCAGCTCTTGCAGTTCTTCGAGGTCTGGGGACCCAAAGACCCGGCAACGATCATGGCGCGCCGCAAGCTGTCCTCGATCCTCTTTTCGTGAGCCGCCGCGGGCCTTGAGTTTTGGGTTCGGCGACCCAGATAGAAGCAAGAATGAACACCGGCATAAGTCCGGACAGGATGTGCTTCAATGCAAGTGGGAAATGCCCGATATTTGACGGCTGCGGACCTTCCCGAAACGGTCCCGGTCTTCCCCATCTCCGGCGTGCTGCTGCTGCCCGGCGGCCAGCTCCCCCTGAACATTTTTGAGCCGCGTTATCTGGCCATGCTCGATGCGGCGATATCCGGCAACCGGCTGATCGGGATGATCCAGCCGGCCATGACGGAAGTGCAGGCCAATATCCTGCCAGAGCGCCCGCAGCTCGCCCCGGTCGGCTGCCTGGGGCGCATCACCTCCTTCACCGAAACCGGCGATGGCCGTTACATCGTGTCGCTCGCCGGCGTCTGTCGCTTCCGTTTGATGGACGAGGTCTCGACCTCCAAACCCTTCCGGACCTTCCACATCGCGCCTTTCGTGGCGGACCTCACAAGCGGCGAAGACGACGGCCAGATCGACCGAGCAGGGCTTTTGGCGGCCTTCCGGGCTTATCTGGAGGCGAACAAGCTGGAAGCGGACTGGGAAAGCGTCGAGCGGGCATCCAACCTCACGCTCGTGAATTCGCTGTCGATGATGTCGCCCTTCGGTCCGCCGGAAAAGCAGGCGCTGCTCGAAGCCCCTGACTTGAAGACCCGCGCCGAGACGCTGATTGCCATCACCGAAATCGTGCTCGCCCGCACCTTCGGCGATGGCGACACCATGCTGCAGTAAGCCCATGCCCGACAACCCGACCAGCCTTGTCGACCCGAAAATGCTCGAGCTCCTCGTCTGCCCGCTGACGCAGGGCATTCTGAAATGGGATCGCGAGAAAGGCGAACTGATCTCGGAGAAGGCGCGTCTTGCCTATCCGATCCGGGACGGCATCCCGATCATGCTGGTCTCCGAGGCGCGCAAGCTGGAAATGCCGGTCTGAAGCCGGCCCAGGACGCGATAGCGTCCTGGTTTCACCCGACCATCAGATGCTCTGTCCGCCGAGCAAGCGCGGACGGTTCTGCCCGGACGACCCGGCGGCCTCGCGGATGAAGTAGTTTTTCAGCCCCGGAATGCGATCGACCACGCCGAGCCCGAAATCGCGCAACACCCGGATCGGCGTGACATCGTTCGAGAACAGCCGGTTCAGCACATCCGTCGTGACCCCCATGCGGAAGGTGTCGAAACGGCGCCAGATCTGGTAGCGCTCGAGCACATTGACGGAGCCGATATCGAGGCCCAGGCGATCCGCCTCGACAACGGTCTCGGCGAGTGCGGCCACGTCCTTGAAACCGAGATTGAGACCCTGGCCCGAAATCGGGTGGATGCCATGGGCTGCATCACCGGCAAGCGCCAGCCGCGGCGCGATGAAGGCACGCGCGAGCGTTAGCCCGAGCGGGAAGGCACGACGGTCGGGCGTCGCCCGGATCGTGCCCAGCTTGTGCCCGAAGCGCCGTTCGAGCTCCGCCTCGAAGAGCAGATCGTCGGATGCGACGAGGCGATCGGCATCTTCGGTGCGCTCCGTCCAGACGAGCGAGGAGCGGTTGCCCTTGAGCGGCAGGATCGCAAACGGACCGGCGGGGAGAAAATGTTCTTCCGCGACACCCTCATGCGGCCGCTCGTGCTCCACCGTGGTGACGATGCCGGATTGGCCATACTGCCAGGTGACGGTCTTGATGCCGGCGAGATCACGAAGCTTGGAGCGCACGCCGTCGCAGGCGACGACGAGACGCGAGGCCATGACCCGACCATCCGACAAAGTGAGTTCCGCGCTGGGGCCGGTATCGCGAAAGCCGGTGGCGCGCAGCCCATGATGGATGGTGATGCCGCGCTCGGCACAGGCATCGCGCAGCGCGGCGACCATGCTGACATTCGGGATCATATGCGCAAACGGCCGGCCATCTTCGACAGCGCCATCGAAGGTCAGGAAAACGGGGCGCACGGGATCCGATGTCTTCGAATCGGTGACGATCATGCGCGTGATCGGCTGCGCGTCCGGCTCGATCCGATCCCAGAGGCCGAACACATCGAGCATTTTCGTTGCAGCCGCGATGATCGCAGACGCGCGCGGATCCTTCTTCCAGGCCTCTTCGGGCGCCGCTTCGATGACCTCGATCGCCAGATGCGGCGCGGCCTGCATGATCGCAACGGCTGCGGAGAGCCCCACATAGCCACCGCCGACGACGAGCACATCCAGCATGGCACATTCCTTTGTTCTTGTAGACCTGATGACACCTATATAGATCAGCCTTGAACGGGTGCCTATAAGCGGAGCAATGCATTATGTCGCAGCCATCTGGCCAGACCAAACCCATGCAGGATCTGATCGAGCGTCTCGATCTGGAAAAGCTGGAGGAAAACCTGTTTCGCGGCAGCAGCCCGCAAAACGGCTGGCAACGGGTCTTTGGCGGCCTTGTCATTGCGCAGGCCCTGATGGCGGCACAGCGCTGCGTCGATCCTGACCGCATCGTGCATTCGCTGCACGCCTATTTCATGCGGCCCGGCGATCCTTCCATTCCGATCGTCTATCAGGTCGAGCGCATCCGGGATGGCTCGTCCTTCACCACGCGACGCGTGGTTGCCGTTCAGCACGGCAAGGCGATCTTTTCCATGTCTGCCTCGTTCCAGGTGGAAGAGCCAGGCTTCGATCATCATATCTCCATTCCGAACGTGCCAGCCCCGGAAACGCTGATGGGAGAGGCGGAGTTTCGCGCGGCCTTCCTGGCGCAGGCACCGGATACGGTGAAGAAATACTGGGGGCGCGAGCGACCGATCGAGATCCGTCCGACATCGCTCACCCATTATCTCTCGCGCGAGAAGCTGGAACCAGAGGCCCATATCTGGGTGAAGGCCTCAGGTCTGGTTCCGGATGACCGGCACTATCAGGCCGCCATCCTCGCCTATCTCTCGGACATGACGCTGCTCGACACCTCGCTCTATGCGCATGGTACCTCGATCTTCGATCCCGAACTGCAGGTGGCGAGCCTCGACCATGCCATGTGGTTTCACCGACCCTGCCGGCTGGACGACTGGCTGCTCTACACCCAGGACAGCCCAAGCGCTGCCGGCGCCCGCGGAATGACCCGTGGCAGCATCTTCACCCGCGACGGCAGGCTGGTCGCCTCGGTCGCCCAGGAGGGGCTGATCCGCAAACGGGCAAATGACTAAAACGGCATCAAATATCATTTTATGCCTATTTTTTATGCGCACATTGCGCATTCAATTGCCCGTTTATTAGCTTCTCTCCATAGAGCCTTTATATTTCAATAACTTATATCGAAATCTGAATCTGGCACGCCTTTTGAATGTCACTCCTTAGTCGCTGCGCGAATGATCCAGCCGGCGGCAAGGAGAGTCGGCTCCGAGCCGAGGACAAGCAAAGGATGGGAAACCAGATGAAGATTGTGATGGCTATCATCAAGCCGTTCAAGCTGGACGAGGTACGCGAGGCCTTGACGGCTGTGGGCATCCAGGGCCTGACCGTTACCGAGGTCAAGGGCTATGGCCGCCAGAAGGGGCACACCGAAATCTACCGCGGCACCGAATACGCCGTCAGCTTTCTGCCGAAACTGAAGATCGAGATCGCTGTCTCGTCCGAACTTGCCGACAAGGCCGTTGAAGCCATCGCTTCTGCTGCCAAGACCGGTCAGATCGGCGACGGGAAGATCTTTGTCTACTCGATCGATCAGGCCGTGCGCATCCGCACCGGCGAAACCAATACCGAAGCGCTGTAAGAACGGCTGTAAGGGGAGTTGTTACTGATGTCACTTGCCAAGTTGAATTCCAACCTCATGCGCCTTGGCGCCGCGTCTGCAGCCATGCTGGCGCCGGTTGTCGCCTTCGCGCAGGAAGCTGCACCGGCTGCAGCCGAAGCCGTCGCCGCAGCGCCGGTTCCGAACAAGGGCGACACCGCCTTCATGTTCCTTTGCACCATCCTCGTGCTCTTCATGCTTATCCCGGGCCTCGCACTCTTCTATGGCGGTCTCGTCCGCGCCAAGAACATGCTGTCCGTCCTGATGCAGTGCACGGTCATCGGTTCGGCCATCATGCTGATCTGGGTGATCTACGGCTACTCCTTCGCCTTCGGCGGCTCGGAAAGCGCGTATTTCGGCGGTTTTGCCAAACTCTTCCTTTCCGGCGTGACGCCGGAAAGCACGGCGGCCACCTTCTCTGACGCCGTCATTCCGGAATACATCTTCATGCTCTTCCAGATGACCTTCGCGGCCATCACCCCTGCCCTGATCGTCGGCGCCTTTGCCGAGCGCATCAAGTTCTCGGCAGCGGTGCTGTTCTGCATCCTCTGGGTCACCTTCGTTTACTTCCCGGTTGCCCATATGGTCTGGGACGCCAACGGCCTGATCTTCGGCTGGGGCGCACTCGACTTCGCTGGCGGCACGGTCGTTCACATCAATGCCGGCGTTGCCGGTCTGATCGGCGCGATCATGCTCGGCAAGCGTACCGGCTACGGCAAGGACATGATGGCTCCGCATTCGATGACGCTGACGCTCGTCGGTGCAGCCATGCTCTGGGTCGGCTGGTTCGGCTTCAACGCCGGCTCGAACCTCGAAGCTTCGGGCGGCGCCATGCTCGCCACCGTCAACACCTTCATCGCGACCGCAGCCGCCGTCGTCTCCTGGTGCCTGGTTGAAACCTTCACCCGCGGCAAGGCTTCGATGCTCGGTGCTGCTTCGGGCATGATCTCCGGCCTCGTTGCCATCACCCCGGCTGCCGGCATTGCCGGTCCGATGGGCGCGATCGTCATGGGTCTGCTCGTCTCGCCGCTCTGCTACTTCTTCGTCGCCGTCGTGAAGAACAAGTTCGGCTATGACGACACCGCAGACGTCTTCGGCGTACACGGTGTGGGCGGCCTCTTCGGCGCCATCGCCACCGGCGTCTTCGCCTCCGCTTCGCTGGGCGGCATCGGCTATGCCGAAGGCGTGACCATGGGCGGCCAGGTCATGACGCAGATCTACGCTGTCGTCGTCACGCTCCTGTGGTGCGGCATCGGCTCGATCATCCTCTACAAGCTGGTCGATCTCATCGTCGGTCTGCGCGTACCGGTCGAAGCCGAACGCGAAGGTCTCGACCTCGCCTCGCACGGCGAAGCTGCCTACCACAGCTGAGACCATCCAGGGTCTCTCATCAGAAATGCGGCAGCGCCCGGGTCTCATCGCCCGGGCGTTTTCTGTTGTGCATTTGCCTGCCACACCAGAGGACTGCATGGTTAATGCACCATTAACCCTCCCTCCTGTAGGGTTCTGGATGGCGATCCCGGCTATAGTCGGGCGTCCGAAGGCATTCCCGGCAACAGGACGGACAGTTACCCCATGAGCAGAAGCCATTCCGCAGCACTTCCGGAGCATTCCAACCGCTCCGCGTTGTCAGCGTTCTTGTTTCGGCAGGTCTTCGCGCTGGCCGGCTTCGCCCTCTTCCTGCTGCTGGTGCTCGCGGTCGCAGCGCTGGCGACCTGGAACGTGTCCGATCCCAGCCTCTCCTATGCCACCGACAATCCGCCGACCAATATCCTGGGCCTGCCGGGCGCCGTCTTCGCCGATCTGATGATGCAGTTCTTCGGCCTCGGCAGCCTGCTGGCGCTTCTGCCCGTGCTGGCCTGGTCCTTCGCGCTCATCGGTGGCCGTCAGCTGAACCGCATCCCGGCCAGGATCGGCGCGTGGCTTGCCGGTGCTCTGGTCGCCGCTGCGGCCGTCGGCTGCTTCCCGCCGCCGACCACATGGCCCTTGCCGAGCGGCACTGGCGGCGTGCTGGGCGACCTCATCCTGCGCTTTCCGGCCCTCTTCATCGGCGCCTATCCCACCTCGACCTTCGCGATGGCCCTGGGCAGCATCCTGGCAATCCCCGCCACTTGGTTGATGCTCTTTGCCTCGGGCATTGTCGGCAAACCGATCGAGCGCCCGGAAGACGATGAGCCGGTGGCACCCGTCGCGCGCCGCAAGGCAAAGGAACCCGTCTTCGAAGACGAGGACGAGGAGGACGAGCCCGAGGGACCGATTGCCCTGATGATGGGTGCCGTCACCCACAACTGGTACACCGCCCGCGCCCGGGTGAGACGCCTCTTCGGCCTGAAGACGAACGAGCGCCGCGACCGTGATTTCGATCAGCCCTACGACTTCAACGACGACGAATTTGGCACCCTGAACGAACCGACCCGTGCGAAGGCACCGCCGCTCAACGCGCGCGTCGAGCCGTCGCTGGATGGCGCCCCCGCCCGTCCCGCGGCTCGGTCTATCGTCTCGCCGCCGCCGATGTCGGCCGGCCATTTCGATGACGAAGACGATGACTTCGATCTCGACGACATGCCGCGTCCGGCGGGCATCCTGCCGGATGACAATGCGCGGCTCGTCGCACGGGGTGCTGCAGCCTCGCCACGCGTTGCCGCACCTGCCGCCCGCCCGAAGCCCGGTCCGCGCGTCGATCGTGACGCCCAGGGCTCGCTTCTGCGTCCTGACGGTTTCCAGCTGCCCTCGGTGCATCTTCTCGCCGAGCCGCGCGCCGTGACGCGCGACGCCAGCCTCTCGGCCGAAGCGCTCGAGCACAATGCGCGCTTGCTTGAAGGCGTGTTGGACGACTTCGGCGTCAAGGGCGAGATCATCCATGTCCGCCCGGGCCCTGTTGTCACCCTTTACGAACTCGAACCGGCGCCGGGCATCAAGTCGTCCCGCGTGATCGGCCTCGCCGACGATATCGCCCGCTCGATGAGCGCGATCGCCGCCCGCGTCGCCGTGGTCCCGGGCCGCAATGCGATCGGCATCGAACTGCCGAACCAGACGCGCGAAACCGTTTATCTGCGCGAGCTGATCGGCAGCCGCGACTTCGATGGTAACAAGGCGAAGCTCGCCATGGCACTCGGCAAGACGATCGGCGGCGAACCCGTGATCGCAGACCTCGCCAAGATGCCCCACCTGCTCGTGGCCGGTACGACCGGTTCGGGTAAGTCGGTTGCGATCAACACCATGATCCTGTCGCTCCTCTACAAGATGACGCCGGAACAGTGCCGCCTGATCATGATCGACCCGAAGATGCTGGAACTCTCCGTCTATGACGGCATCCCGCACCTGCTCTCGCCGGTCGTGACGGATCCGAAGAAGGCGGTCGTGGCGCTCAAATGGACCGTCCGCGAGATGGAAGAGCGCTACAAGAAGATGTCGAAGATCGGTGTCCGAAACATCGATGGCTTCAACACGCGTGTCGCCCAGGCGCTGGAGAAGGGCGAGGTGCTGACCCGCACCGTCCAGACCGGCTTCGATCGCCAGACGGGCGAAGCGATCTATGAGACGGAAGAATTCGACCTGCAGCCCCTGCCCTATATCGTCGTGATCATCGACGAAATGGCCGACCTGATGATGGTCGCCGGCAAGGACATCGAAGGTGCAGTGCAGCGTCTCGCCCAGATGGCGCGTGCCGCCGGTATCCATGTCATCATGGCCACCCAGCGCCCCTCGGTCGACGTCATCACCGGCACGATCAAGGCCAACTTCCCGACCCGTATCTCTTTCCAGGTGACCTCGAAGATCGACAGCCGCACGATCCTGGGCGAGCAGGGCGCAGAACAGCTGCTCGGCATGGGCGACATGCTCTACATGGCCGGCGGCGGCCGCATCCAGCGTGTCCACGGTCCCTTCGTCTCCGACCACGAGGTCGAGGAGATCGTCGCCTATCTGAAGACGCAAGGCTCGCCGCAATATCTGGAAGCCATCACCATCGACGACGATGAAGATGGCGAGGACGGCGGCGGTCCGATCGGAACCGGCAATCTCGGCGAGTCGGACGATCCCTACGATCAGGCCGTCGCGATCGTGCTTCGAGATGGCAAGGCATCGACCTCCTATGTCCAGCGCCGACTAGGCATCGGCTATAACCGGGCAGCCTCGCTGATCGAACGCATGGAGAAGGAAGGCATCATCGGCCCGGCCAATCATGCCGGCAAACGAGAGATCCTTGTCCCGACGGAAGAGTGAGCCGGGAAGATCGGGTTCCCCGATGGAACATCAGGGGCCCGGACGAGTTGCCGCAGCGGCACTGGCATTCATGGCCATGAAGCCGCCGCCTTTTTCGGCGAAAACATGAGCATATGAAGGAGTACCGCATGACCAACAAAACTGTAAGCGACGCCCGCATGCCAGTGGTGGCCAGCCGTCGCCAGTTCGTGCTGGGCACGGCAGCATTCATGGCTTGCGCCGCCCTGCCGTTCCCCGTCTTTGCCGCACCGACGGCAGCACAGCAGATCGCCGACCACTTCTCCAGCGTGAAGACGATGATGGGCGAGTTCGTCCAGTTCGGCCCGCGCGGCGAGCAGACGGGCGGCAAGTTCTTCATCGAGCGTCCGGGCAAGCTGCGCTTCAACTACGAGAAGCCCTCGCCGATGCGCGTCATTTCCGATGGCAAGAACGTGGTCATCGGCAATATGAAGCTGAAGACCTGGGACCTCTATCCCCTGAACAAGACGCCGCTCAGCCTGCTTCTCTCGGAGCGCATCGACCTCGGCAACCAGATGGTTCGTGACGTGAAGCAGGAAGCCGATCTAACCACCATCGTGCTTGGCGACCGCACCATCTTCGGCGACTCGACCATCACCTTGATGTTTGATCCGAAGACCTTTGAGTTGCGGCAGTGGACGATCACCGACATGCAAAAGAAGGACACCTCCGTGATGATCTTCAACGTGCAGAACGGTGTGAACCTGGATCCGAGCGTCTTCGAGATCCCCTATGCCGAAGTGCACGGCCAGAAGCGCGGCGGCTGATTTCAGGCACGCGAGTTGTGGAGAAGGCGGCAGACCGCAAAGGTCGAGCCGCCTTTTTCTGTTCATGGCCCGGCTAATCCCCTAAACACGCGGAGGAACCTGGAAAGCGGACGCCATGACACTCTCGATCTCCACCTGGAACATCAATTCGGTGCGCCTGCGCCTTCCGATCGTCGAGGACTTTCTGAAGCGGGCCAATCCGGACATCCTCTGCCTCCAGGAGATCAAGTGCCAGAACGACCAGTTCCCGGCCGACGCCATTGCCGCTTTGGGCTACGGTAACATCGTGATCCATGGCCAGAAGGGCTATCATGGCGTGGCGATCTGCTCGAAGCTGGCGCTGACCGAAGATCACCGGCAGGACTATTGCGGCGTCGGCGACAGCCGCCATATCTCGGCGATCTTCGAATGGGCCGGGCGCCGGATCCGCATCCATAACTTCTATGTTCCCGCCGGCGGCGACGAACCCAATCGGGACATCAACCCGAAATTCGGCCACAAGCTCGACTTCGTGGAAGAGATGAAGCGGCTCTCCGCCGAAGCGGAGCCGAACACTGCATCGATCCTCGTCGGCGACCTGAACATCGCACCGCTCGAGCATGATGTGTGGTCCCACAAACAGATGCTGAAGATCGTCAGCCACACGCCCGTCGAGACCGAAGGGCTGCTGGACGTCATGCGCCAGGGCAAATGGGTGGACCTGATGCGCCAGCAAGTGCCGGCCTCGGAGAAGCTCTACACCTGGTGGAGTTACCGCGCCAAGGATTGGGCCGCGGCCGACAGGGGTCGCCGCCTCGACCATATCTGGTCCTCGGCCGACCTGGCGCCGATGCTCAAGGGCATCGATGTCCTCAAGGAAGCCCGCGGCTGGACGCAGCCGTCCGACCACGTGCCCGTGACGGCACGCTTCGAGGCTGCATAGCAGGCGATATAAAGCTGGCTGTTCAGTTGAATCGGGGCGCGAGCGCTTCCGAGCCCTCGATCAGGGCGGCAAGCGACTGCTTGATGCGCCCCTCGACCTGTCGGGCCATCTGCGGATACTCTTCGAGAAGCCTGTGAAACAGCGTGCGCGTGATGCGGATGACGTCGACATCCTGGACGGCCACCGCCGTATATTTCCGCTCCACCATGGTCACGAGCGCGAGCTCTGACAGCATGATACCCTCGCCGACGCGGGCCTCGAGATGCGGCTTGCCGTCGCGGCCGATGATGTAGAGTTCGATCTCGCCGCGCGCGATGACATAGGCGCATTCGGCCGGAGCCTTTTCCCGGAAAAGCGCCTGTCCGGCCGCCACCTGTCGGTGTTCGGCCCCGAAGGCGATCAGGCGAAGCTGATCCATGTCGAGCCCGGAAAAGAGCGGCAGCTGCGCCAGGAGCTCGATATCATCGCTGAGTGCCATGGACTTTCCTCTGCGGATGCTTTGCAGATCTCATCCGACGTCACTGTCCATAACGCAAAACGGGGAGAGTGACGACCCGTTGCCGTCGCTCTCCCCGAGGGATTTGTTTGAGACGTCCTCAAGGAACGATCTTGTAGCCGCCGTTTTCGGTGACCAGGATCTCGGCATTCGACGGATCGCGTTCGATCTTCTGGCGGAGGCGATAGACATGGGTTTCCAGCGTGTGGGTCGTGACACCCGAATTGTAGCCCCAGACTTCCTCGAGCAGCACGTCGCGCGTCACCACCTTCTGGCCGGCGCGGTAGAGGTAGCGGATGATCGCCGATTCCTTTTCCGTCAGCCTGATCTTCTTGCCGTCATCGGTCGTCAGAAGCTTCTGGCTCGGCTTGAAGAGATAGGGGCCGACACCGAAGGTAGCATCCTCGCTCTGCTCGTACTGGCGCAACTGGGCGCGGATACGGGCAAGCAGGACGGCGAAGCGGAACGGCTTGGTGACATAGTCATTGGCGCCGGCTTCGAGGCCGAGGATCGTGTCGGAATCGGTGTCGTGTCCGGTGAGCATGATGACGGGCGACTTGAAGCCGCCCTTGCGCAGGAGCTTGACCGCCTCGCGACCGTCCATGTCCGGCAGACCGACATCCATGATCATCAGGTCGACCTGGGCGGTCTTCGCCGTCTGCATGGCACGGGTGGCGTTGCTTTCCTGAAGCAGCGAAAACTCTTCATAGAGCGAAAGCTGCTCGACCAGGATCTGCCTCAGATCATCGTCGTCATCTACAAGCAGAATGGTCCGCGTCGTCATCCGTCATCCTTCCAGAATGGTCCATCGGCGAAGGCCTTGCTGCCCTCTTGCACGGCATGTAAGTCGTTGTTGCAGCAGTTTAAGAGCCCAGAGTACAACAATAATCACGAACAAGGCAAAAAGTCGTGACCAAGAGACCGAAAGCTTCCCCGCAGGCTCGAAAGACTTTGTCACGAATCCTGGTACGTGCAGCACCCCGGGATCAGCGACGCGCCATACTGCAGGCAGGCCATCTCACCATTCCGGCGGCACTCGGACGCAGCGGCCGAACGAGCCGCAAGCGCGAAGGCGATGGTGCAACACCGATCGCCACCATGCCGCTCCTTCACGCCTACCGAAGGACAGACCGCCTGATCCCTCCGCCAAGCCTGCTGCCGCTTCGCCCGACGCGCAGTGACATGCTGTGGTGTGACGCAAGTGCGGATCCCAACTACAACAGGCCCGTTCGTGCACCGTTCAGGCCAAGTCATGAGCGGCTGAAGCGGGAGGATGAACTCTATGACATCTGCGTGGTGATGGACTGGAACATCCGCATGCGAAAACGCGGCTGCGGTTCCGCCATCTTCTTCCATATCGCAAGACCCGGCTTCACTCCGACGGAAGGCTGTGTCGCCATCAGCAGCCGGGACATGTGCCGCCTTCTTCCGCACCTTGATCGAAAGACCGTGCTTCAGGTTCTCTGACATCTTCTTCAGCCAAATTGGATGCCGCACCTCTTTCATCACCGCAAGATCGGCCTAGGTAGGGAGTGCGGCCGGCAAACCTGCCCGGCATCCGCCCCCATTCTTCGCAAGTTTTGCGCCGACTATTCCGACCTGGAGATTTCCCATGACTGATCAATTGTTCATCACCCTGAACGACGGTGCCCGCATTCCGCAGGTGGGCCTTGGCGTATGGCAGACGCCCAACGACGAAGCCGCACCTGCGGTGAAGGCCGCCCTCGATGCGGGCTATCGCCATGTCGATACTGCCGCCGTTTATGAAAACGAGGAAGGCGTCGGCGAAGGCATTCGCCAGTCCGGTCTCTCCCGTTCCGACATTTTCCTGACCACCAAGCTCTGGAACAACGACCAGGGTTACGAGCAGACACTGAAAGCCTTCGAGGCCAGCCTGAAGCGGCTCGGCACCGACTATGTCGACCTTTACCTCATTCACTGGCCGTCGGCGCATCGCGGGCTCTTCGTCGATACCTGGAAGGCTCTGGTGAAGCTGAAGGAAGAAGGCCGTGCAAAATCGATCGGCGTGTCGAATTTCTATCCCGAGCACATCGAAAAGATCGTTGCGGAAACCGGTGTGACGCCCGTCATCAACCAGATCGAACTGCATCCGGATTTCCAGCAGCGCGGAACCCGCGCCTTCCACGAAAAGCACAAGATCGCGACGCAGTCCTGGAGCCCGCTCGGTCAGGGTAAGCTGCTCGGCCATCCCGTGATCGCCGAGATCGCGCAAACGCTCGGCCGCACGCCGGCTCAGGTGATCATCCGCTGGCACATCGACAACGGTCTGGTGGTGATCCCGAAATCCGTCACGCCGTCGCGCATCGTCGAGAACTTCAAGGTGTTCGACTTCCAGCTCTCGCCCGAGGACCTGCAGAAGCTGAAGGGCCTCGACGACGCCGGCGCACGCATCGGCCCGGACCCGAAGACGGCAAGCTTCTGATTCACGTGTGACATTCAGGTCTTGATCGGGAGCAGCGTTCGATGAGAACGCGGCTCCTGGCCTTTCCGGGGCAGGCAAGGGTAGGCGCGGGAGGATGCTGATGTCCACGTTTGCGAAAAGCACGGTCCTTGCAATCCCGGAACAAGATGTGACACTGTGCGCTGCCACAATTCGGGAGATTTCCATGCTGTTTCGCCGCGCTGTCCTCGCCGGTCTCTCCGCTCTTGCGCTTTTGCCGATCGCATCCCACGCCAATGACCTGCCGGATCTCGGCGGCAAGACCGTGGTAGTCGTGACCGAAAACGCTTACCCGCCGCTGCAATTCGTCGACCCCAAGTCGGGTGAACAGATCGGCTGGGAATATGACGCGATGAACGAGATCGCCAAGCGTCTGAACTTCAAGGTCGAGTACCAGAACACCTCCTGGGACGCGATGATCCAGGCCGTGTCGGACGGTCAGTTCAACATCGGCATGACCGGCATCACCATCAAGGAAGACCGCAAGGAAAAGGTCGACTTCTCCGAGCCCTACATGCGCTCGGAACAGTTCATGCTGGTCCGAGGCGACGAAAGCCGCTTCACCGACGGCAAGAGCTTCGGCGAATTCAAGGATGGTCTGGTCGGCGCACAGCCGGGCACCACGCCTTTCTACACGGCCGTCTATGAGATCCTCGACGGCAACGAGCATAACCCGCGCATCAAGCTGTTCGAGACCTTTGGCGCGACCGTCCAGGCGCTCAAGACCGGCGATGTCGATGTCGTCCTGACCGACGGCACGGCCGGCAAAGGTTATGTCGATGCCTCGAATGGCGGCCTGAAGCTGATCGGCGGCCCGCTGGGCTCGGAAGACTTCGGCTTCATCTTTACCAAGGGCTCCGACCTTGTAGCTCCGGTCAACGCGGCGATTGCCTCGATGAAGGCTGACGGCACGATCGACGCGCTGAACAAGAAGTGGTTCCTCGACTACAAGATGGGCGAATGAGCCATCTTGAAACCTGCGACCTGAAGGCGGGTGACTGATGGCGTTCCAGACCCTGCCGCAGGGTGACCAGAAGGGCGATCGGCCGTGGTGGCTGATCGCCTTCGTCGTGATGGCGCTGACCCTCGGAGTCGTCATCTTCGTCAGTGATCTCTACACGCAAGTCTTCAACACCGTGGTTAAAGGGCTCGGTGTCACGGTTTTCGTGACGCTGATCGGCTTCCTGCTGGCCACCGCACTTGGCCTGCTGATTGCGTTGCTCGGCATGTCGGACCACATGGTCCTGCGGCAGGTGGCCCGTTTCTACGTGGAGGTTGTGCGGGGCATCCCGATCCTGGTGCTGCTGTTCTACATCGCCTTTGTCGGCGCGCCCGCCTTTGTCGCGCTCTATAATCTCGTGACCGCGCCGCTGATCTCGATCGGCCTGACGGACGAGATGGTCGTGCGCGACCTCTCCCTGATGTGGCGGGCCATCATCGCCCTGATGATCGGCTATTCGGCCTTCATCGCGGAGATCTTCCGCGCCGGCATCCAGTCGATCGACAAGGGGCAGATCGAGGCGGCGAAAGCCTTAGGACTCAGCCGTGCGCAGCGGTTCCGCCTGGTGGTCTTCCCCCAGGCCATTCGCGTGATCTTCCCGCCGCTCTCGAACGACTTCGTCGCGATGGTGAAGGACTCGTCCCTCGTCTCGGTGCTCGGCGTTGCCGACATCACCCAGATGGGCAAGGTCTACGCCTCCGGCTCATTCCGCTTCTTCGAGACCTATTCGATTGTCGCCTATGTCTATCTGATCCTGACGATCGGCCTGTCCATCATGCTGCGCGGCTTCGAAAAGCGCATGCGCGACTGATCCATCCGGTCAGTAGCGCTCCGGCACATACATGTCCGCCGGCACGGGATGGCGGATGTAATCGGCATTGCGCACCCGTGCGGGCAGCTCGATCGCCTCCTTCGGAACATGCTCGTACGGCACCTGCGACAGGAGATGGGCGATCATGTTGAGACGCGCCTTCTTCTTGTCGACCGCCTGGACGACCCACCAGGGGGCTTCCGGAATATGCGTGCGCTCCAGCATCTCTTCCTTGGCGCGCGTATAGTCTTCCCAGTGAACCCGGCTTTCCAGATCCATTGGTGAGAGCTTCCACTGTTTCAGCGGATCATTGATGCGCATCTGGAAGCGGAATTCCTGCTCCTCGTCGGTGATCGAGAACCAGTATTTGACGAGGATGATGCCGGAGCGCACCAACATGCGCTCAAATTCGGGCACGGAGCGGAAGAACTCTTCGAGTTCGTCCGGCGTGCAGAAGCCCATGACCCGCTCGACGCCGGCGCGGTTATACCAGGAGCGGTCGAAAAGGACCATTTCGCCCGCCGTCGGCAGATGCTGCACATAGCGCTGGAAGTACCACTGGCTGCGCTCGCGCTCGGTCGGTGCCGGCAAAGCGACGACCCGGCAGACGCGCGGGTTGAGCCGCTGGGTGACCCGCTTGATCGCCCCACCCTTGCCGGCCGAGTCGCGGCCTTCGAACAGCACCACCATCTTCAGCTTCTTGTACTGCACCCAGTCCTGCAGGCGCACCAGCTCGTGCTGCAGCCGGAAAAGCTCGCGGAAATAGATCTTCCGGTCGATGGTCGGCTCCGCCATGCCGTCTGCTACCAGTTGGTCGAGGCGTTCCTCGTCGATCTGTTGCTCCAGTTCCTCGTCGAAGCTGTCGAGGATTTCGGTCTTGATGCGATGGATGTCTTCGTTCATGGCGCGGGTTCCGGCGGGGCGAGCGTTTACTGACGAAGATCAAGCATGCTTGCACGACTGCTTCATGACAGACCGATGTCAGAGGCCGTGCGAAGCAATTGCCGACATCTGCGAAAACTGGTATGACGCCGCCCATGGGATCGAAATTCGGATGCCTCGCGAACCAGTTTATCGTGCTGCAGGACCACAAGCGTCTGCCGGCACGCTTTTTCGCGCGCGTTCAGGGGGCCCTGGCGAGCCTTCGCGGCTGATCGCCTTTGGCCGACAATCCGGCCCTTCTGCATCCTCGAAGATCCAAATCCCTTTTTCCTCAGTCTGGATGGAATTTACCCATGAGCGCACCTCGCACCCTTTACGACAAGATCTGGGACGACCACGTCGTCGATCGCCAGGACGACGGCACCTGTCTCCTCTACATCGACCGTCACCTCGTTCACGAAGTGACGAGCCCGCAGGCCTTCGAGGGTCTGCGCATGGCCGGCCGCAAGGTCCGCGCGCCGCAGAAGACGCTGGCCGTTGTTGACCACAACGTGCCGACCTCGCCGGACCGCCACCTCGGCATCAAGAACGAGGAAAGCCGCATCCAGGTCGAGGCGCTGGCCAACAACGCCGCCGAATTCGGCGTCGAATACTACTCCGCTTCCGACAAGCGCCAGGGCATCGTGCATATCGTCGGCCCGGAACAGGGCTTCACCCTGCCCGGCATGACCATCGTTTGCGGTGACAGCCACACCTCGACGCATGGCGCCTTCGGCGCTCTCGCCCACGGCATCGGCACGTCCGAGGTCGAGCACGTGCTCGCGACCCAGACGCTGATCCAGAAGAAGGCGAAGAACATGCTGGTGCGCGTCGACGGGAAACTGCCCGAAGGCGTGACGGCGAAGGACATCATCCTCGCCATCATCGGCGAGATCGGCACTGCCGGCGGCACCGGCCATGTCATCGAATTCGCCGGCGAAGCGATCGAATCGCTATCGATGGAAGGCCGCATGACCATCTGCAACATGACGATCGAAGGCGGCGCCCGCGCGGGCCTGATCGCGCCGGATGAGAAGACCTTCGAATACATCAAGGACAAGCCGCGTGCGCCCAAGGGTGAAGCGCTCGAGCAGGCGATTGCCTACTGGAAGACGCTGAAGTCCGACGAAGGCGCGCATTTCGACCGCGTCGTCGTGCTCGACGCCGCGAACCTGCCGCCGATCGTGTCCTGGGGCTCTTCGCCGGAAGACGTCGTCTCGGTCCAGGGCATCGTGCCCAATCCTGACGACATCCAGGACGAGACGAAGCGCGCTTCCAAGTGGCGTGCGCTCGACTATATGGGTCTGAAGCCGGGCACGAAGATCACCGACATCGCAATCGACCGCGTCTTCATCGGCTCCTGCACCAATGGCCGCATCGAAGACCTGCGCGCCGTCGCGAAGGTCGTCGAAGGCAAGAAGGTCGCGTCCACCGTTTCCGCCATGATCGTTCCGGGCTCCGGCCTTGTGAAGGAACAGGCGGAAGCCGAAGGTCTCGACAAGATCTTCAAGGAAGCCGGCTTCGACTGGCGCGAGCCGGGCTGCTCGATGTGCCTGGCGATGAACGATGACCGCCTGAAGCCGGGCGAGCGTTGCGCCTCGACCTCGAACCGCAACTTCGAAGGCCGTCAGGGCTTCAAGGGCCGCACGCATCTTGTGTCGCCTGCCATGGCCGCGGCAGCAGCCGTTGCCGGCCACTTCGTGGATATCCGCGACTTCCACTAAGCGCGACAACTGAGCTTATCTCTGCCGCCCGCTCCCAAAGCGGGCGGTATCTTTTTATGCCACCCCGTTGCAAAGACAGGTGAAGCCGCTATCGTCGCGCTGTCACAAAACTGTCACATACCGCCCGCGGGTCTCCCATGAACATCAGAGAATTTCTCCTCATGCACCGCAAGGCGCGGTCGTGAGTGCCGTCGCCGTTGGGCTGGCGCTCGTGGCAGCGATCCTCCATGCCAGCTGGAATGCCTTCCTACGAACGGGGGCCGACCGGCTCTGGTCGATCACCGTGATGAGCCTGACCGGCAGCATCATCACGCTTCCCCTGCTCTTCCTCGTTCCCGTTCCCGGTGCGGCCGCCTGGCCCTACATCCTGCTCTCGTCGGGCCTGCAGGTCGGCTACAGCCTGTTCCTGGTCGCAGCCTATCGGCAGGGTCAACTCGGCCAGGTCTACCCGATCGTGCGCGGCACGGTGCCTTTGCTGGTGACGCTGGGCGGCTTCCTCTTCTTCGGGGAGGTCTTGGGGCCGTGGCAGACGCTGGGCGTGCTGCTGATTGCGACAGGCATCATGAGCTTGTCGCTCGGCAAGACCCGTGCGGCGACATCGTCGATCCTCTTTGCCCTGACGACCGGTCTCATCATCGCCTGCTATTCGACGGTGGACTCGCGCGGAGTGAAGCTCGTCGAGCTCCCGGTCGCCTATGCGCTCTGGGTGCTATTTCTCTTCGGCATCATGATCACCTTCGCCTTTGGGGTTACGCGCAGAGGTCTTGCTATTGACCTGCAGTCACCGCTCACCTGGAAGGCTGCCGGTGGCGGCGTGGTCGCCATGCTCGCCTATGGGCTGGTGGTCGTGGCCTATGCCTATGCGCCGGCGGGCCTGGTCACGGCAGTGCGCGAAACCAGCGTGGTCTTCGCCGTACTCATCGGTGCGCTGATGCTGGGCGAGCCGCTGACCGTCCGGCGACTTCTCGCCTGCGTGGTCGTCGCGGGCGGGGCGATCAGCGTCAGCCTCTGATCTGCCAAGCAGTTGCTGAACGCCTCAACGAAAAAAGGCTCCGGAAACCGGAGCCTTTGATCAATGCAAAATCGTGTCTGCTTATTCGGCAGAAGCGTTGCCAGCGGCAGCGGCTTCAGCAGCAGCGGCCTTTTCAGCGGCCTCGGCTGCAGCCTTTTCAGCGGCCAGAGCCTGTGCTGCTGCAACCTTTTCGGCTTCCAGACGTGCCTTTTCCTCGGCAACAGCGGCGCGCTCGGCGTCGTTGAGCTTGCGGGCGCGGGTGCCGGTGTTTTCGACGATACGAGCCGACTTACCGCGACGGTCGCGCAGGTAGTAGAGCTTGGCGCGACGGACCTTACCGCGGCGGACGATTTCGACGCTTTCGACGAGCGGCGAGTAGACCGGGAATACGCGCTCGACGCCTTCGCCGTAGGAGATCTTGCGAACGGTGAAGCTCTCGTTGATGCCAGCGCCCGAACGAGCGATGCAAACGCCTTCATAGGCCTGTACGCGGGTACGGTTGCCTTCCTTGACGGTCACGTTGACGCGGAGCGTGTCGCCCGGGGAGAATTCCGGAAGCTTGCGCTTGGCTTCGATCTTGGCGGCCTGTTCGGCTTCCAGCTGCTGAATGATGTTCATGTCTAACCTCGGTTCTTCTGAAACAGCCAGAGCGCTCAACGATGATCCCTTGGTCCGAAGCCTTGGGATTTTGACCCTGACGGGCCGGAGCGAATTCGCAGTTCTTTGTTGTGGCAGACGGGCAAAACGCCCATTTCCGAGGGGGCCATTACACCAAGACGGCAGACTTGTCACCCCATCAGAGGCAAATTTTGCGTCTGCTTGAGACGCCGGACGCCTTGCTGCGTCGGATATCGCACCGTAAGACTTCGCCTCGACATTCGGGAGGAGTGACGCATGACCATCGCAATGATTTTTCTGCTTTTTGCATCCGGCTTTCTTTCGGGAGCGGTGAATGCCATTGCGGGCGGTGGGACGTTCCTGACCTTCGGCGCCCTGACACTCGCAGGGCTTCCCCCGATCAGCGCCAACGCAACCTCCTCCGTCACGCAGTTTCCCGGTTACATCACCTCCACGCTGGCCTACCGCACGGAGCTGAAGGAGATGAAGCGCGGCGCGATCGTGCTCGGCATCGTTTCGGCCGTCGGAGCCGTTGGCGGTTCGCTCTTCCTCATCTCGCTGTCGAACCCGGCCTTCCGCTCCATGGTCCCGTGGCTTCTGCTGGGCGCAACGGCGATTTTTGCCGCCGGTCCGAAGCTGAGGCCCAAGGCCAAGGGCGAGAGCCATCCGGCGAGCCCGCTTGGTCTGGCGATGCAGGCCGTCACGTCCTTCTATGGCGGCTTCTTCGGCGCCGGCATGGGCATCATGATGCTCGCCTCGCTGGGCCTTGCGAGCGGTGGCGATTATCACCGGCTGAACGCGCTGAAGAACTTCCTGTCGATCGTCATCGCCGCCGTCGCCATCGTGATCTTCGCAAGCGCCGGTGCACTCTCCTGGCTGCATGCGGTGATCATGATCCCGGCCGTGGCGATCGGCGGTTATGCAGGCGTCGCAATGGCCAAGAAGGTGCCGCAGAACGTGCTGCGCTGGATGGTCGTGGCGGCCGGACTGGGCCTCGCCGCCTATTATTTCTTCACCGGCTGATCCCGCAGCAGGTCCGGACGGCGCTCGCGGGTCAGCGAAACAGCCTGCTCGTGGCGCCACTTTTCGATTGCCGCGTGATTGCCGGAGGTGAGGACGGCGGGGATCTCCTGCCCCTCGAAGACCTGCGGGCGGGTGTATTGCGGGTGTTCGAGAAGCCCGCCTTCGAAGCTTTCATGCACGCCGGAGAGTTGATTTCCCATGACGCCCGGCAGGATCCGCACGACCGCGTCGAGCAAGGTCAGCGCCGCCGGCTCGCCGCCGGAGAGAATATAGTCACCGATGGAGACTTCCTCGAGCTCACGGCCATCGATCACCCGCTGGTCGACGCCTTCGAAGCGGCCGCACACAATCACTACCCCCTCGCCGGCAGCCAGTTCCCTGACGCGCTCCTGGGTCAGCGGGCGGCCGCGAGGGCTCATCAGGAGGCGCGGCCTTCCATCGTCGGCTATGGAATCGATTGCACGTGCGAGCACATCCGGCCGCAACACCATGCCGGCACCACCCCCAGATGGCGTATCGTCGACGCTGCGGTGCTTGTCCTCAGCGAAGTCGCGGATCTGAACGGCCTCCAGATCCCAATCGCCCCGTTCGAGCGCACGCCCGGCCAGCGCCAGGCCAAGATGTCCTGGGAACATGTCGGGATAGAGTGTCAGAATGGACGCCTTGAAGGCCATGGGTTCTCAGCGACCGTTGTTCGGCCGGGGCTTTCCGCCGGCATTGCCATAGGGCTTCTCTTCCCCGTCATCCTTCAGTCCGGCAGCGATCGGATCAACGAGCAGACGGCCGCCTTCGAGGTCGATTTCGAGGACAGCAGCTTCGGAGAAGGGGATGAGCACGGGGCGCTTGCCCGGACCCTTGAGCTCCAAGAGGTCACCCGCGCCGAAATCATAGACGGCGGTGACGGCGCCATAGTGATTGTTCTCGGCGTCATAGACCTCGAGGCCTTCGAGGTCGGCATAGTAGAATTCGTCTTCGTCGAGATCGTCATCCGGCAGCGCGTCGCGGTCGACGAAAAGCTCGGTCCCGTTCAGGGCTTCGGCGGCATTGCGATCATTGATGCCACGGAAGCGGACGATGGCGACCGTCTTGCCGTCGCGGATCTCCAGGATCTCGAACTTGCGGCCGTCGGCTGCATACAGGAACCCGTAGTCGCCGAGACCCAGCGGATCCTCGGTAAAGGTCTTGACCCGCACCTCGCCCCGCAGCCCCTGGGCTGCACCGATCACGGCCATCAGTATCGGGTTTTCAAGCTTGCTCATGGGTCGGAACTATCCTGCACATGCATGGTTCGGCTTTCCTTTTAGGCGGAAGCGGCCGGAAAGAAAACGCAAAAACGGGCGGTGGGGTGACCCACCGCCCGCTGGAAACGGCTAAATGCCGATTATTCTGCGGCTGCTTCCGAAGCGGCGGCAGCAGCGTCGGCGGCCTTCTGAGCCTTCTCGGCAGCGCGCTCCTGAGCCTTTTTGCCCGGCTTTGCCTTGTCCGGGTTGCTGCGAGCAGCGCGCTCGGCAATGCCGGCTTCTGCCATGAAGCGCAGAACGCGGTCGGTCGGCTGGGCGCCCTTGGCAACCCAGGCCTTGATGGCGTCTACGTCAAGCTCGACGCGCTTTTCGTTGTCCTTGCCGAGCATCGGGTTCCAGGAACCGACGCGATCGAGGAAACGGCCGTCACGCGGCGAACGGGCGTCGGCAACGACGATCTGGTAGTACGGGCGCTTCTTGGAACCACCGCGGGCGAGACGAATCTTGAGGGACATGTGATACTCCTTGAGGTTTTTCAGTCCGGGCCGCCGCAGCGGACCCTGTTCTTGTTGAGGCCGCCGTCAGGCGGTCTTTTCGGTGACACCGCCATGTTCGGCGGCAATGGCTTCATGATGCCGGATGACTTCCTTGATGATGAAGTTCAGGAACTTCTCGGCGAAATCCGGATCCAGATTGGCATCCTGGGCCAGACGGCGCAGGCGGGAAATCTGGTATTCCTCGCGCGCCGGATCGGCGGGCGGCAATTCGTGGGTGGCCTTCAGCACGCCGACTGCCTTGGTGCAGCGGAAGCGTTCCGCCAGCATGTGGACCAGCGCCGCGTCGATGTTATCGATCGACTGGCGATAGCCGGACAGCTGTTCCTTGACGGACGGATCAATCATCGGCGCCCCCTCACTTCTTCTTCGGCAGGCCGGGAAGGTCCGGGAAACCACCGCCGCCCAGGCCGGGAAGCTTCGGTCCACCAAGGCCCGGCAGACCGCCGCCACCGAGACCGGGCAGGCCGCCCGGCTTGATACCGGCGGCTTCCGCCTGCTTGGCGAGCGCTTCGAGCTGCTTCGGATCCATCTTCGACAGGTCAGGCATGCCCATGCCGCCACCCATGCCGCCGAGACCCATCTTGGAAGCCAGACCACCCATCATCTGCTTCATCATGCCGCCGCCCTTCTTGCCGCCCATGGCCTTCATCATGTCGGCCATCTGGCGATGCATTTTCAGGAGCTTGTTGATGTCGGAAGCATCCGTGCCGGAGCCGGCAGCAATGCGCTTCTTGCGGGAATGCTTCAGGATATCGGGATTGGCGCGCTCGGCGCGGGTCATCGAGGAGATGATCGCGAGCTGTCGCTTGAAGACCTTGTCGTCGAGGCCGGCGGCGGAAATCTTGTCCTTCATGCCGGCCATGCCCGGCATCATGCCCATGATCCCGCCCATGCCGCCCATGGCCTGCATCTGCTTGATCTGCTCGGCGAGGTCGTTGAGGTCGAACTTGCCCTTGGCCATCTTCTCGGCCATGGCGCGGGCTTTTTCGGCGTCGATGTTTTCGGCGGCCTTCTCGACCAGCGAGACGATGTCGCCCATGCCGAGGATACGGTCGGCGATACGGCGGGGATGGAACTCGTCGAGCTCCGTCATCTTCTCGCCGACACCGATCAGCTTGATCGGCTTGCCGGTGACGGCACGCATCGAGAGCGCGGCACCGCCACGTCCATCGCCGTCCATGCGGGTCAGAACGAGGCCGGTGATGCCGACGCGTTCGTCGAAATTGCGCGCGAGATTGACGGCGTCCTGACCGGTCAGCGAGTCGGCGACGAGCAGGATTTCATGCGGCTTGGCGCGAGACTTGATCTCGGCCATCTCGATCATCAGCGGCTCGTCGATATGCGTGCGGCCGGCGGTGTCGAGGATGACCACGTCATGACCGCCGAGCTTCGCCGCCTGCACAGCGCGCGATGCAATATCGGTGGGCGACTGGCCGGCGATGATCGGCAGGGTGTCGATGCCGGTCTGCACGCCGAGCTGGCGAAGCTGTTCCTGGGCGGCCGGTCGACGCGTGTCGAGGGAGGCCATCAGGACCTTCTTCTTCTCGCGATCCGTCAGGCGCTTGGCGATCTTGCCGGTGGTGGTCGTCTTACCCGAACCCTGCAGACCGACCATCATGATGACGACGGGAGCGGCGGCGTTGAGATCGATGGAGACGCCCTCGGTGCCGAGCATCTCGACCAGCTCGTCATGGACGATCTTGACGACCATCTGCCCGGGCTTGATCGACTTCAGAACGGCGGCGCCGACAGCCTTTTCGCGGACCTTGTCAGTGAAGGCACGAACGACTTCGAGCGCAACGTCGGCTTCGAGAAGGGCACGACGGACCTCGCGCAGAGCAGCCGAGACATCCGCCTCGGACAGTGCGCCACGGCCGGTCAGTCCATTCAGAATGGATCCAAGTCGGTCCTGGAGGTTCTCAAACATCGGCTCTTCCTTGCATGGTTCGGGGAGACCCAAACCTCGGTCTTCTCTGGCCGGAAAACAAGACTCAAAGCCAAAAACCACCCGAGGGCGCAACGCGCTGTCGGGTGTTGACCTCCGGGATCTCTTTATACCTTTTCGGGTCCCGGTCGGCGGCTCGGAGTTCTCGTCTCTTCGCAGATTGCGGCGGATAAACAGGAAAACCGCCGAGAAGTCAAGCGAAGCGGCGATTTTCCGGGCGCTTGCCCATGCGCGGCGATCCGCGGGCTGCCTATTGTCGTAGAACCGGCAAAACCACATATGGGTAAGCCATGAACAGACGCAGCTTTCTCAAATGGTCAGGCTTCGGTGTCGTTGCCGCCGCAATCGGAGGTCTCGGCATGCGCGAAGCGCAGGCGGGCAATCGCTATTACTCGGGTCCGATTTCGGACCATTTCGACGGGAAGGTGTTCTTCAACCCGGGCGGCGAAGAGCCCCGCGGCTTCACCGACCTCCTGCGCTGGCAGCTCGGCGGCGGCAAGATCGACTGGCCAAAGGCCGTGGCTGCGGCCGATTTCGTCACGACCAGGCCGGAGCCGCGTGTCGAAGGGAGCCGACTGGTCGTCACCATGGTCGGCCATGCGACGCTTCTCATCCAGACGGCGGGGCTGAACATCCTGACCGATCCGGTCTGGTCGGAACGGGCAAGCCCCGTCTCCTTTGCCGGGCCGAAGCGCAACAATCCGCCGGGTGTCGCTTTCGACGATCTGCCGAAGATCGACATCGTGATCGTCACGCACAGTCACTACGACCATCTGGACATCGCGACCCTGAAGCGGCTCATCGAGCGCGACAGTCCGCGCCTCGTCACGCCGCTCGGCAACGACACAATCATCCGCAGCGACGTGCCTCGGTTGAAGGCTGACGTCATGGACTGGGGCGACCGGCTCAAGATCGGCAACGACGTCATCATCCATTGCGAGCCCTGCCACCACTGGTCGGCGCGCGGCATGGGCGACCGCCGGATGGCGCTCTGGGCGGCCTTCGTTCTGGAGACACCGGGCGGCAAGATCTACCATATCGGTGACACCGGCTATGCCGAGGGCAAGCATTATCGCGAGCTCAAGGCCAAGCACGGCGACATCAGGCTCGCCATCATGCCGATCGGCGCCTACGAGCCGCGCTGGTTCATGAAGGCGCAGCACCAGAACCCGGAAGAGGCGATCGAAGGCTTCCGCTTGAGCGGTGCATCCTTCGGCATCGGCCACCATTTCGGCACCTTCCAGCTGACCAATGAAGGCATCGACGATCCGCCAAAGGCGCTGGTTACGGCCATGTCGGCAGCGGGTATCGGCAACGACCGCTTCAAGGGATTGCGACCGGGCCAGCAGTTCGAGGTGCCGCGCGCCGGCGCCTGAATGTTGCCTCCCGCGTTGACAGCGGGACCGCTTTTGACCACACTTCACGCATTCACCAGGGGTGTCCCGACAAGGGGCTGAGATATCGCTACGCCGAAATGGCAGCGCGGTGACCCGTTGAACCTGATCCAGTTCATACTGGCGTAGGGACGGTGCGAGCGCTGCTAAACGACGATTCGAAAACCCGAATCTCGTGGCGTCTTTCCATCATTCCGGCTGACATGACTGGGTCTCCAACCTGAACACTTGGAGCTCCACGATGAACATTGCCCCTAACTTCTCAAAGCCCGACGTCACCACCGGGCCGCTTCCCGCCTCGACCAAGATCTTCTTGGCAGGCGACATGCACCCGGATATCCGCGTGCCCCTGCGCCAGATCGCGCTGCACCCGACCTCCGGCGAACCACCTGTGAATGTCTATGACGCGTCGGGTCCCTATACCGACCCGCAGGCGACCATCGCCATCGATCAGGGGCTTGCCCGGCACCGGACAGCCTGGGTTAAGGCACGCGGCGATGTCGAGGCATATGACGGCCGCGCGGTCAAACCCGAGGACAACGGCTTCGTCTCCTCCGACAAGCTGACGCCGATGTTTCCCGTGAATCATCAGCCGCTTCGCGCAACGGGCGGCAAGGCCGTGACGCAGCTTGCCTATGCCCGCGCCGGCATCATCACGCCGGAAATGGAATATGTGGCAATCCGCGAAAACCTCGGCCGCAAGGCCGTGAAGGAAGCGCTCGTCCGGGACGGCGAAAGCTTCGGCGCGGCGATCCCCGATCACGTGACGCCGGAATTCGTCCGCCAGGAGATCGCCCAGGGACGGGCGATCATCCCCGCCAACATCAACCATCCGGAACTGGAGCCTGTCATCATCGGCCGGAATTTCCTGGTGAAGATCAACGCCAATATCGGCAATTCCGCCGTCACCTCTTCCATGGCCGAGGAAGTCGATAAGATGGTCTGGGCGATCCGCTGGGGCGCCGACACGGTCATGGATCTCTCGACCGGCCGCAACATTCACAACATCCGTGACTGGATCATCCGCAATTCGCCCGTGCCGATCGGCACCGTGCCGCTCTACCAGGCGCTGGAAAAGGTCGGCGGCATCGCCGAGGACCTGACCTGGGAGGTCTATCGCGACACGCTGATCGAGCAGGCCGAACAGGGCGTCGACTATTTCACCATCCATGCCGGGGTGCGGCTGGCTTACATCCCGCTCACCGTCAACCGCGTGACCGGCATCGTCTCGCGCGGCGGCTCGATCATGGCCAAGTGGTGTCTGCATCATCACAAGGAGAGTTTCCTCTACGAGCATTTCGAGGAAATCTGCGACATCTGCCGCGCTTACGACGTCTCCTTCTCGCTCGGCGATGGCTTGCGCCCCGGCTCGATTGCCGATGCCAATGATGCCGCCCAGTTTGCCGAACTGGAGACGCTGGGTGAGCTGACCAAGATTGCCTGGGACAAGGATTGCCAGGTGATGATCGAGGGCCCCGGCCATGTTCCCATGCACAAGATCAAGGAGAACATGGACAAGCAGCTGAAGACCTGCGGCGAGGCCCCCTTCTATACGCTGGGGCCGCTGACGACGGATATTGCACCCGGCTACGACCACATCACCTCCGGCATCGGGGCAGCGATGATCGGCTGGTTCGGCACGGCCATGCTTTGCTATGTCACGCCGAAGGAGCATCTGGGCCTGCCCGACCGCGACGACGTCAAGGTGGGTGTCATCACCTACAAGATCGCAGCGCACGCCGCCGATCTCGCCAAGGGGCATCCGGCAGCGCAGCTGCGCGACGATGCACTCAGCCGTGCCCGCTTCGAGTTCCGTTGGGAAGACCAGTTCAACCTGTCGCTCGACCCGGAAACCGCGCGCTCCATGCATGACGAAACGCTGCCGAAGGAGGCGCACAAGGTCGCGCATTTCTGCTCGATGTGCGGCCCGAAATTCTGCTCGATGCGCATCTCGCACGACATCCGCGCCGAGGCCCAGAAGGAGGGGCTGACCGCCATGGCGGAGAAATACCGGGCCGGCGGCGATCTCTACATGACGGCGGACGAGGTCGCGGCGCTCGAAACGGGAGCGCGGCCATGACCGTTCTCGTGAAGGGCGCCGGTGTCGCGGGGCTCGCGACGGCGCTGGAACTGGCACGCAGGGGTATCGCCGTCGAGGTCGTGGAGCGACGGGCCGATATCGGGCTTGGCGCCTCCCATTGGGCGGGCGGCATGCTCGCTCCCTATTGCGAGCGGGAGGCGGCCGAAGAGATCGTGCTGGCATCAGGCCTTTCCGCTGCCGACTGGTGGGACGAGGCCGTGCCCGGTCTCGTCCGACGCCAGGGAACGCTTGTGCTGGCCAATCCCCGCGATCTCGCCGACCTCAAGCGCTTTGCGACCCGCACGCGAGGCCATCGCTGGCTGGGCGAGGACGAGATCGCAGAGCTTGAGCCCGATCTCGCCGGGCGTTTCGCAACCGGACTCTTCTTCTCAGAAGAGGCGCATCTTGATCCTCGCAAGGCTCTTCGGGGTCTTTATCAGGCGGCCCGGCAGCTGGGTGTGTCCTTCCGTTTCGGGGAGGAGCCCGGCGATGCGGGAGACTATGTGAGCGTCGTAGATTGCCGGGGGCCGCAGGCGATCGGTGAGATCGAAGGACTGCGCGGCGTGCGCGGGGAGATGCTCTATCTGGAAACGGCTGAGGTCACCCTCTCCCGTCCCGTGCGGCTCCTGCACCCCCGCCACCCTCTCTACATCGTGCCGCGCGGCAACGGGCTGTTCATGCTGGGTGCGACCATGATCGAGGCTGAGGATGACGGGCCGATCACGGCGCGTTCGATGATGGAACTGCTGAATACCGCCTATGCGCTGCACCCGGCCTTTGCCGAGGCGCGCATCGTGGAAACCGGCACCGGCATCCGCCCGGCTTTCCCGGACAATGTGCCCCGCCTCGTCGAAACCGCCGAAGGCCTGGCCGTGGCCGGCATGCATCGCCACGGCTTTCTGCTAGCCCCGGCACTGGCGCGTGAGGCGGCGGACAGGCTGACGACCACGCACGCATCTGAGAGAAGGAGGAGCGCATGAAGCTCACGGTCAACGGAGAAGCCCTGGAGCTCGATGCAGGCAACCTCGCCGATTTGCTGGCAAAGCTCGACTACGAGGGCGACTGGCTGGCCACCGCCGTCAACGGCGACCTGGTCCACCGCGAAGAGCGCGCCGCCCATCCTTTGAAAGAAGGCGACCGGATCGAGATCCTTTCGCCCATGCAGGGAGGCTGAGATGACACTCGAACTCTACGGCAAGACCGTCTCCTCACGCCTCCTGCTCGGCACCGCACGCTACCCGTCGCCTGCGGTGCTCGCAGAGGCCGTGCGGCGATCGAAGACCGAGATCGCCACCGTCTCACTTCGCCGGGAGACCGCAGGCGGCAAGGCGGGTGGGGCCTTCTTCCAGCTGATCCGCGACCTCGGTGTGCACGTCCTGCCCAACACCGCCGGCTGCCACAGCGCCCGCGAGGCGGTGCTGACGGCAAAGATGGCGCGGGAGGTCTTCGGCACCACCTGGATCAAGCTCGAGGTGATCGGCCATCACGACACGCTGCAGCCTCACGTTTTCGAATTGGTGGAAGCGGCGAAGATCCTTAGTTCCGAGGGCTTCGAGGTCTTCCCCTATACGACAGACGATCTGGTGGTCGGGGAAAAGCTGCTCGCCGCCGGATGCCGGGTGTTGATGCCCTGGTGTGCGCCGATCGGCAGCGCCATGGGGCCGCAGAATCTGCCGGCACTCAAATCCATGCGGGCGGAATTTCAAGGCGTGCCGCTGATCGTCGATGCCGGCATCGGTCGTCCCTCCCACGCGACAGCGGTGATGGAACTCGGCTATGACGCCGTGCTGCTCAACACAGCCGTTGCCTCGGCCGGCGCTCCGGGTGATATGGCAGAGGCCTTTGCCAAGGCGATCGAGGCAGGACATGCCGCGTATCACGCCGGGATGCTGGAGCCGCGCGACATGGCCGTGCCATCCACCCCCGTCATCGGCAAAGGGGTCTTCGCATGAAGCTCGATCCCTTCTACCTCATCGTCGACAGTGCCGACTGGATCGAGCGGCTTGTGCCGCTGGGGGTCAAGCTGGTGCAGCTGCGGATGAAGGAAGCTGAGGAAAGTGTGCTTCGCCAGCACCTTCGCCGCGCCCGGCAATGCTGTGCCGACCATGGCTGCCAGTTGATCATCAACGACTTCTGGCAGATCGCCATCGACGAGGCCTGCGACTTCGTCCATCTCGGCCAGGAGGATCTGGCAACGGCAGACCTCGCGGCGATCCGCAGCGCGGGCCTGAAGCTCGGCCTCTCGACCCATGACGAGGCGGAACTCGAAACGGCGCTCGCCGCCAAACCTGACTATGTCGCCCTCGGCCCTGTCTATCCGACGATCCTGAAGAAGATGCCCTGGGCGCCGCAGGGCCTGGAACGGCTGACAGTGTGGAACGAAAAGATCGCCCCCCTGCCCTTGGTCGCGATTGGCGGTCTTCGACCCGACCGGCTTCCCGGTGTCTTTGCAGCAGGTGCCGACAGTGCGGCCGTCGTCACCGACATCACCTTGCATGCCGATCCCGAGGCGCGAACCCGGGAATGGCTTGATGTGACCGAGCGCTGGCGTTGACCAGGCATGCACGGTTTAAGCCGCTCCACTGGTAATTCGGCTGCATTTCCGCCATATAGACTGAAAATGCAGCTTTCTGGAGTGACGATGTCGGATCGGGTCGAATTCGCGAGGATGAACGGGCTTGGCAACAAGATCCTCGTCATTGACATGCGCGGTCGCACTGACCGGGTGACCCCGGCTGCCGCAGTCGCGCTTGCCGCCGATCCCGCCACCGCCTTCGACCAGATCATGGCGATCCATGATCCCAAGGTGGATGGTACGGACGCCTATATCGACATCCTGAACTGCGACGGCTCGAAGGCCCAGGCCTGCGGCAACGGCACCCGCTGCGTGGTGCAGGCACTCGCCAGCGAAACCGGTCGCAAGAGCTTCACCTTCCAGACCATCGCCGGCATCCTGAATGCCGTCGAACATCCGGATGGCACGATCTCCGTCGACATGGGCAAGCCGGTCTTTGCCTGGGACAAGATCCCGCTCTCGGAAGAATTCCACGATACCAGCCGCATCGAGCTGCAGATCGGCCCGATTGACGCGCCGATCCTGCATTCACCCTCGGCCATGTCTATGGGCAATCCCCATGCTGTGTTCTGGGTCGATCGCGATCCGATGACCTACGACCTGGAGCGCTTCGGACCACTGCTCGAAAACCATCCGATCTTCCCGGAAAAGGCCAATATCACCCTCGCCCACGTCACATCGAAAACAACCATGGTGACGCGCACTTGGGAACGTGGCGCTGGCCTGACGCTCGCCTGCGGCTCTGCCGCCTGTGCGGCCGGCGTTTCCGCTGCGCGTACCGGCCGCACCGAGCGCAAGGTGACCATCACGGTCGCCTCGAGCCCCAATCGCGGCACGCTCACCATCGACTGGCGCGCCGACGACAAGGTCGTCATGACCGGCCCTGCCGAATGGGAATGGTCCGGCACGGTTGATCCAGCCACCGGTGACTGGCAGCGTGACGAGAGCGGGCAGGCAGAGGCCGCCACCCCGTGACGCCTGAGCGAAAAGGCGCCGTCGAAGTCATCACCTTCGGCTGTCGCCTCAACACCTATGAATCCGAAGTCATGAAGGCCGAAGCCGCCAAGGCCGGCCTCGACAACGCGATCCTCGTCAACACCTGTGCGGTCACCTCGGAGGCCGTGCGCCAGGCAAGGCAGGCGATCCGCCGGGCACGCCGGGAAAACCCTGAGGCCCGCATCATCGTCACCGGCTGTGCTGCCCAGACAGAAGCGCAAAACTTCGCTGATATGCCAGAGGTCGACGCTGTCCTCGGCAACGAGGAAAAGCTGAAGGCCGAGCATTATCGCCGCCTGCCGGATTTCGGAGTCTCGGCGGAAGAAAAGATTGCCGTCAACGACATCATGAGCGTGACCGAGACGGCACCGCAGATGGTGGCGCATATCGACCGCCATGTGCGCGGTTTCCTCCAGGTGCAGAATGGCTGTGACCACCGTTGCACCTTCTGCATTATCCCCTATGGCCGCGGCAATTCGCGCTCCGTGCCGATGGGCGCCGTCGTCGAGCAGGCGCGCAAGCTCGTTGAGAACGGTTATCGCGAGGTGGTGCTGACCGGGGTGGATGCGACGAGTTATGGCGCGGACCTGCCCGGCAATCCGACGCTTGGCCTTCTCGCGAAGACGCTTCTGAAGCAGGTGCCGGAAATCCTGCGTCTGCGCCTCTCTTCGATCGACAGCATCGAGGCGGACAGCCATCTCTTCGACCTGATTGCAGACGAGCCGCGTTTCATGCCGCATCTGCATCTGTCGCTGCAGCATGGCGACGACATGATCCTGAAGCGCATGAAGCGCCGGCATTCCCGCGCCGATGCCATTGCCTTTGCCGAACAGGTCCAGCGCTTGCGCCCCGGCTTTGCCTTTGGTGCCGACATGATCGCCGGTTTTCCGACGGAGACCGAGGAGATGGCGGCAAACTCAGCGCGCCTGGCCGAGGAGATCGGCATCGCGCATTTGCATGTCTTTCCCTTCAGCCCCCGCCCCGGCACGCCGGCAGCCCGCATGCCGCAGCTCGACCGAGCGCTCGTCAAGGCACGCGCGGCGGACCTCCGCGCGGTGGCTGAAAGATTGCAGGCTATCCATCTAACCTCCCGTGTTGGGACCCGGCAGAAGCTGCAGGTCGAGCGCAACGAAATGGCGCATACGGAAGACTTCACCCTCGTTGCAGCGCCCGGCATGACACCCGGCAGCCTCATCGAGGTCTCGATTGGCGGCCATAACGGTCGCCATCTGACGATTGCATCGGCAGCGGCAAGCGCGGCTGCCTGACAGACGGAATAGAGTGACCATGGCCCTCGGCTTCATCAAGAAAGTCTTCACCTTCGGTAAGGAGAAGCCCGCAGAAGCGCCCGGTGCGCCGGCGGAGCTGACGGCCGAGGAAAAGGCTGCGATCTCGGCCGAAAGCGAGCCGAGGGGTCGCGACGAAGATTTGCCCGTCGCCGAGGACCCGGTTCTCGCCGAGGAAATGGAAACGGCAGGCGGGCCGGCGGATGACCTGTCGCCGGACGATCTCTCCATGGTGCCGCTCGAATTGCTCGAGGCGGAAGCCGAGGAAGAGGCTGAAGACGCTTCGGTTCAGGAAATCCCGGCGAGCGAAGCGGCACCAGAGGAAGAGCCAGCGGCCGTCACCGCGTCCGCAACCGAACCTGTTGTCCCAGTATTGCCCAAGGGTTTCGCCACCGCTGAGGCGCGTGCGCACGAACCCGAGGCGCCAGCGCCTGCCGAAAAGCTGAGCTGGTTCCAGCGCCTGAAAGCCGGCCTTTTCCGCACCTCCTCGCAGCTGACGGGCCAGATCTCCGCCCTTTTCTTGAAGCGCAAGCTGGATGACCAAACGCTGGAGGAACTGGAAGATCTGCTGATCCAGGCCGACCTCGGCGTCGAAACCGCGCTGCGCGTCACCGACACGCTGGCTTCCGAGCGCTATGGCAAGGATGTGACCGGCGAGGACGTCACCAAGATCATGGCGACCGAGATCGTCAAGGTGCTGAAGCCAGTGGCCAAGCCTCTCGCGCTCGATCTCAGCCACAAGCCGCATGTCATCCTGGTTGTCGGCGTCAACGGCACCGGCAAGACGACGACCATCGGCAAGCTCGCCGCCAAGCTTTCAGGCTCCGGCCTGAAGGTGATGCTCGCCGCCGGCGATACCTTCCGTGCAGCCGCCATCGAACAGCTGAAGATCTGGGCCGATCGCACCGGCTCGACCTTCATCGGCACCAAGCTCGGCGCCGACGCAGCCGGCCTCGCCTATGAAGCCTTCGAGCGCGCCAAGGCGGAAAAATCCGACGTGCTGATCATCGACACCGCCGGCCGACTGCAGAACAAGGCGGAACTGATGGCGGAACTGGAAAAGATCGTCCGCGTTCTCGGCAAGCTCGATCCGGATGCACCGCATACCGTGCTGCAGACACTCGATGCGACGACGGGCCAGAATGCCCTGCAGCAGGTCGAGATCTTCCGCAACGTCGCGGGCGTCAACGGCCTGATCATGACCAAACTCGACGGCACGGCGCGCGGCGGCATTCTGGTTGCCATCGCCGCCAAGCACAAGCTGCCCGTCTATTTCATCGGCGTCGGCGAAGGCATCGACGACCTCGAACCCTTCGAGGCAGAAGACTTCGCCAGCGCCATTGCCGGCATCGCGCGCTGAGCGCCGGAAACATTAGGGAACGACATCATGTCGGACACATCCACCGATACCCACGCGTCCAAGGCTGAAAAGCAGAATCCTCTGCTGAAGATGGCGCTCGAACTCGGACCGCTCTTGATCTTCTTCTTCGGCAACCTGCGCGGCGAATGGCTGGCCAAGACCTTTCCGGAGCTGACCGCGATCGGCGGACCGCTTTTGATCGCGACTGCCCTCTTCATGGTCGCCACGGTCATCTCTCTGATCATCTCCAAGATCGTCTTCAAGCACCTGCCGGTCATGCCTTTTGTGTCTGGCATCGTGGTCCTGGTCTTCGGCGGGTTGTCGATCTGGCTGCAGGACGAAACCTTCATCAAGATGAAGCCGACGATCGTCAATACGCTCTTTGGCGTCGTCCTGCTGGGTGGCCTCGCCTTCGGCACTTCGCTGCTGGGCTATGTCTTCAACGCCGCCTTCCAGCTCGACGCGGAAGGCTGGAAAAAGCTGACGCTCCGCTGGGGCATCTTCTTCCTCTTCCTCGCGGTGCTGAACGAGGTCGTCTGGCGCAATTTCTCCGATGACGTCTGGGTGAGCTTCAAGGTCTGGGGCACGATGCCGATCACCATCCTCTTCACGCTGGCCCAGATGCCGCTGATAATGAAGCATTCGCTGGAAGACAAGGAAGAGCAATGACCGAGACGACCAGCCAGAGCGGCGAGCATTCAACGACGCGTTTCTGGCTGGCGGTGACCTTCGTCATCATCCTGGTCCAGATCGTCTCCCAGTATCTGATGGGCCGCATCTGGATCTGCGAATGCGGCTACGTGAAGCTCTTCGAAGCGGGCGTGAACACGCCGGGCAATTCGCAGCACATCTTCGACTGGTACACGCCCTCGCACATCATCCATGGCTTCCTCTTCTATGGGCTCGGCTGGCTGGTGATGCGCAAGAAGCCGCTGACGGCAAAGCTTGCGCTCGCAGCCCTCATCGAAGCGGGCTGGGAAATCCTGGAAAACTCCCCGATCGTGATCGACCGCTACCGGAAGGCCACCATGGCAGTCGGCTATAGCGGCGACAGCATCCTCAATTCCGGGATGGACATGGTTTCGATGATTGCGGGCTTCTTCTTCGCAGCCCGCATGCCCGTCTGGCTGACCGTCGCAATCGCGATCGCTTTCGAGATCCTGACGGCTCTCATCATCCGGGACAACCTGACGCTCAACGTCATCATGCTCGTCTGGCCGATCGAGGCGGTGAAGACCTGGCAGGGAGCCCTCTGATCGAGAAGGCTCAGTTGGCGAACGCTTTTTCGATCGCCGGCATCAGCTGGGTTTCAAAGCTCTCGGGGTCGAAGGGTCCGACCTTCTTGTAGAGGATCGTGCCGTCGGGGCCGACGAGATAGCTTTCCGGAATGCCGTAGACACCCCAGTCGATCGCAGCCTTGCCGTTCGGATCGACGCCGATCGCGGCATAAGGGTTGCCGAGTTCGCCGAGGAAGCGCAGCGCATTGTCGTTGCGGTCCTTGTAGTTGATCCCGACCACATTGACGCGCGGATCCTTGGAGAGCTCCAGCAGCATCGGATGCTCCTGCCGGCAGGGCACGCACCAGGACGCAAACACATTGACCAGCGTCAGCTTGCCGGTGATCGCTGCGGTGGTCAGTGCCGGCCGCTCGGAACCATCGAGGGCCGCGAGTTCAAGAGCAGGTGCCTTCGTGCCGAGGAGGGCCGAGGGGATTTCCGAGACGTCGCGGCCGGACTGGAGCTGCGTCATGAAGACCGCGGCAAGCCCGCCAAACAGGACGAGCGGCAGGGCTGCGATCAGATAGCGTGCACGCCCCTTGGCCGCCGGCACGTCATGTTCGCTCTGCTGCGTCATGCGTTTGCATCCTGGGAGGGCGATGCCGATCGGCGGCGGACGCCCTGCGCTTCGAGCGTCTTCAACTCCGCCTGACGCGCCCGACCATCGAGATAGACCCAGGCGGACAAGCCAAGACAGATCCCCGCCGTCAGCAGATAGGAACCGATGACATAAAAGGCGTGGGTCATGCCTGATGCTCCCGGCCAGCCTGACGAGCGGCCATGCGGCGCTGTGCCCCGACGCGACGACGCCAGATCTCGTTGCGCATCGCCATCATGTGCAGCGTGAAGAAGAGGAGGGTGAAGGCCAGCGCCATGATGAGAAGCGGCCAGAGAAACTCCGGATGGATCGTCGGACCATCGAGCCGCATGACGCTGGCGGGCTGGTGCAGTGTGTGCCACCAGTCGACCGAGAACTTGATGATCGGGATGTTGACGAAGCCGACCAGGATGAGAACGGCGCTGACGCGCGCAGCCTTGGACGGATCATCCATGGAGCGGTTGAGCGCGATCAGGCCGAGATACATCAAAAACAGCACGAAAACCGACGTGAGGCGAGCATCCCAGACCCACCAGGTGCCCCACATCGGCTTGCCCCAAAGCGAGCCGGTGACCAGCGCAATCAGGGTGAAGGCCGCGCCGAGCGGGGCGGCAGCCTTGTGGCTGACATCGGCCAGCGGATGACGCCAGACCAGCGTGCCGATCGCCGAGAGCGCCATCACGGAGTAACACATCATCGAGAGCCAGGCGGCCGGCACATGCACATACATGATGCGCACGGTGTCGCCCTGCTGGTAATCCGTTTCGGAGGTGAAGCCGAGATAGAGGCCTACCACGAAAAGCGCGAGGGTCAGCCCGACGAACCACGGCAGGACCCGCTCGACAAAAGCGAGGAATCGCGTCGGGTTGGCGAGGTCGATGATTTTGGTCACGGCAAGGCTGTTGTCGGTCATAGCACGTTCTAGCCTGTCTCAAGCGGCCCTGCAATTGATCCTGGTCAAGCCGAAATGTCTCAGTCGGCCGAACTGCGAAGCGCAGCAGCCGCGCCCACCGGTCCGATCACGGCAAAGAGAAGGGTGATCGCCGTCAGGAAGAGGAAAGGCGGCAGGAAGGGTGCCGGATCCTCGACCGCCGCATAGGAGGCGCTGACACCGAAGATCAGCACGGGAACGGCAAGCGGCAGAACGAGGATCGACACCAGGAGACCGCCGCGCGGGAGTGCCACGGCGACAGCGGCACCGGCTGCACCGATGAAGGTGATCGCCGGCGAACCGACCAGGAGCGTCAGCATCACGGCACCGATCGCAACCTCGTCCATATTCATGAAGAGCCCGAGCAGCGGCGAGGCAATCACGAGCGGCAGGCCGGTCGCCACCCAATGCGCCAGGCATTTGACGAGCACCGTCAGCACGAGCGGTGTTTCCTGCATCAGCAGGATGTCGAGCGAACCATCGTCGCGTTCTGCCTGGAACAGGCGATCGAGCCCGAGCAAAGCAGAGAGCAGGGCCCCGATCCAGACGATGGCAGGTCCGATCCGCGAAAGAAGATTGAGATCGGGGCCGACGCCGAAGGGAATGACGGCGACCACTGTGGTGAAGAAGAGCACGCCGATCAGCGCGCCGCCACCGGCGCGGACAGAGAGCTTCAGGTCCCGGAGAAACAGCGCCATCATGCGGAATACTCCAGATCGACACCCTCGAAGCCCAGCATCTCGAGCGTCTGGGCGCCCTCCATCCCGAGCGGCTGATGGGTCGCGGCCAGAGCGATGCCTCCCGACTGTCGGTGCCGACGCACGAGCTCTTCGAACATCGCGTCCGCCTTGCGATCGAGCGCGGCCGTCGGTTCGTCGAGAATCCAGATCGGGCGGTAAGCGACGAGGAGCCGCGCCATGGCGAAGCGCCGCTGCTGTCCCGCAGAAAGATAACCATAGGGCAGGTGGGTGATCCCCGAGAGCCCCACTTCGGCGGCGGCCTCTTCGACGCTCGCACCGATCCCGCCTATGGCATCACCCAAGAAGGACTTCCAGAAGGCAAGGTTTTCCGCAACGGTCAATTCGCGCTTCATGCCGTTGCGATGACCGAGGTAGTGGCTGAATTCCCCGGCCGGACGCGGCTCATCGACGGCATCGGACACGCAGATCGCCTGCCCCGTTTCCGGGCGAAGCAGACCGGCGACGACGCGCAGAAGCGTCGACTTTCCAGACCCGTTTCGGCCTGTCAGAACCAGCGCCTCTCCGGCATTCAACCTAAAGGAAACATTAACGAAAATCAGATCCTCGCCACGACGCGCTGAGAGATTTTCGGCTTCAAGCCTGATCATGGTCGCCTTCTGGCAGGATGAGGCCTGCCTCATAAAAAAATCCGATTTCGCCCTTCGTCGGTCTGGCGCCTTTCTTAGAAATTATCTATAAGACCTGCAACCACGCCAGCGGCCGGCGTGAAGTTCATCCTTGTGCCGAACTTGAACATCGCAAGCAGCGGTTTTCACGTGCGGACAGCGGAAATGGTCGTACCCGCATCCTGATGTGCATGAAGTGCATAGGCGTCCGCACGAATGTGTTGGCTATCAGTCTAAGCGGGGTTTCTATCCGTGGCTAAATCTCTCGACAGCTTCAATTGCCGGTCGGTCCTGACCGTCGACGGCAAGGACTATGTCTACTACAGCATTCCCAAGGCCGAAGCGAACGGTCTCGCCGGGGTTTCGAAGCTCCCCTATTCGATGAAGGTGCTTCTCGAAAACCTTCTGCGCAACGAAGACGGCCGTTCCGTCACCAAGGCCGATATCGAGGCCTGTGCCGCCTGGCTCGTCAACAAGGGCCTGACCGAAGCTGAAATCGCCTACCGCCCGGCCCGCGTGCTGATGCAGGACTTCACCGGCGTTCCCGCCGTCGTCGACCTCGCCGCCATGCGTGACGGCATCAAGAACCTCGGCGGCGATCCGGAAAAGATCAACCCGCTCGTTCCCGTCGACCTCGTCATCGACCACTCCGTCATCGTCGACGAATTCGGCACGCCCCAGGCTTTTGCCCGCAACGTCGAGCTGGAATACCAGCGCAACGGCGAACGCTACCGCTTCCTGAAGTGGGGCCAGCAGGCATTCAAGAACTTCCGCGTCGTTCCCCCGGGCACCGGCATCTGTCACCAGGTGAACTTTGAATATCTCGGCCAGACCGTCTGGACGAAGGACGAGGACGGCGAGACCATCGCCTATCCCGACACCTGCGTCGGCACGGACAGCCACACCACGATGATCAACGGTCTCGGCGTTCTCGGCTGGGGTGTGGGCGGTATCGAAGCCGAAGCTGCCATGCTCGGCCAGCCCGTCTCCATGCTGCTGCCTGAAGTCATCGGCTTCAAGCTGACCGGCACGCTGAAGGAAGGCGTGACCGCGACCGACCTCGTTCTGACCGTCGTGCAGATGCTGCGCAAGAAGGGCGTTGTATCCAAGTTCGTCGAATTCTACGGCTCTGGCCTCGACACGCTGCCGGTTGCCGACCGCGCAACCATCGGCAACATGGGTCCGGAATACGGCGCGACCTGCGGCTTCTTCCCGGTCGATTCGGCCACTGTCGGCTATCTCGACATGTCGGGCCGCACCAAGGACCGCATCGCGCTCGTCGAAGCCTATTCGAAGGCTCAAGGCATGTGGCGTGACAATGACGGCTCGCAGCTCGTCTTCACCGACACGCTCGAACTCGATCTCGGCGACGTCGTTCCGTCGATGGCCGGCCCGAAGCGTCCGGAAGGCCGCCTGCCGCTCGAAACCATCGCACCGAACTTTGCGACCGCTCTCGAAGGCGACTACAAGAAGCCGGGTCAGCTGACCCAGCGTTGGGATGTCGAAGGCACCGACTACGATCTCGGTCATGGTGACGTGGCGATCGCCGCCATCACGTCTTGCACCAACACCTCGAACCCGAGCGTGCTGATTGCAGCCGGTCTGCTCGCCCGCAACGCCGTTGCCAAGGGCCTGAAGACCAAGCCTTGGGTAAAGACCTCGCTCGCCCCTGGATCCCAGGTCGTTGGCGAATATCTCGAAAAGTCGGGCCTGCAGAAGGAGCTCGACGCGCTCGGCTTCAACCTCGTCGGCTTCGGCTGCACGACCTGCATCGGCAATTCCGGCCCGCTGCCGGGTCCGATCTCGAAGACGATCAACGACAAGGGCATCATCGCTGCCGGCGTTCTCTCGGGCAACCGTAACTTCGAAGGCCGTATCTCGCCTGATGTCCAGGCGAACTACCTCGCCTCCCCGCCGCTCGTCGTCGCCTACGCGCTTGCTGGCACGGTCCAGAAGGACCTGACCAAGGAGCCGATCGGTGAAGACCAGAACGGCAACCCGGTCTACCTGAAGGACATCTGGCCGACCTCTGCCGAAGTGCAGGAGTTCATCCAGAAATACGTCACCCGTGCCCTCTTCGAATCGAAGTATGCCGACGTCTTCAAGGGCGACGAAAACTGGCAGGCCGTCCAGGTTCCGGAAGGCCAGACCTATGCCTGGGACGACAAGTCGACCTATGTCCAGAACCCGCCTTACTTCGTGGGCATGGGCAAGACCGGCTCGGGCCTGAAGGACATCAAGGGCGCCCGCGTCCTGGGTCTCTTCGGCGACAAGATCACCACCGACCACATTTCTCCGGCCGGTTCGATCAAGGCAGCCTCGCCTGCCGGCGCTTACCTGACGGAGAACGGCGTCGCAGTCGCCGACTTCAACCAGTACGGCACGCGTCGTGGCAACCACGAAGTCATGATGCGCGGCACCTTCGCCAACATCCGCATCCGCAACCACATGCTCGGCCCGAACGGCAAGGAAGGTGGCTACACCATCCACTATCCGTCCAAGGAAGAGCTGTCGATCTACGATGCGGCCATGAAGTACAAGGAAGAGGGCGTTCCGCTCGTCATCTTCGCCGGCGTCGAATACGGCAACGGCTCCTCGCGTGACTGGGCTGCCAAGGGCACCAACCTGCTCGGCGTCAAGGCCGTGATCGCGCAGTCCTTCGAGCGTATCCACCGCTCGAACCTCGTCGGCATGGGCGTCGTGCCCTTCACCTTCGAAGACGGCACCACCTGGGCTTCGCTGAACCTGAAGGGCGACGAGATCGTGACGATCGAGGGCCTGGAAGGCGAGATCAAGCCGCGCGAGAAGAAGATCGCCAAGATCACCTACTCCGACGGCACCGTGAAGGACGTACCGCTGCTCTGCCGCATCGATACGCTCGACGAGGTCACCTACATGAACAATGGCGGCATCCTGCAGACCGTTCTGCGCGACCTCGCCGCCTGAGACTGACAAAACAAATTTGTGAAAGGCCGCCGGGCAACCGGCGGCCTTTTGCGTGGTTCGTGCTGCGGATCCAGTGCCGAAAGTTTCACCCCATCGTGACTTCCCGCTGAAGCGATGAGGCGTTATCAGTGCAGCACTCAAGTGAAGGCATCTCGATAGCATGCAGCACACGAATTTCATCAGGACGGGCAGACGGGCCACGGCATGGGCGATGACGGCCCTTGGCGTCCTGTTCCTGTCAGCCGCGACCGACAGAGCGACGGCCGGTGACTTTGCCGAGCCGAAGGGCGTTGTCGAGCTCTTCACCTCGCAGGGTTGCCGCTCCTGTCCTCCGGCCGATCGCGCCTTTGAACGGCTGGTGCGAGAAGGCGAAGTCGTGGCGCTGTCCTATCACGTCGACTACTGGAATTACCTCGGCTGGGCCGACACGCTGGCCTCTCCCGAGAACACGGAACGGCAATATGCCTATGCCAAGGCCTTCGGCCGCAGCGGCGTCTACACGCCGCAGGCGGTGCTGAATGGGCGCGAACATCTGAAGGGCACCGACGCTGTCGATATCGACCGGCGGCTCGAGCGGCTCCAGGACGCCGGCAAGGGTCTTGTCGTTCCGATCCGAGCCTCCCGCCATGACGATCAGCTGACGATCTCCGTCGGTGCCGGCAGAGGCAAGGCAAACGTCGTCGTGGTCTATTTCCGTCAGCATCAGACCGTCGAGGTGCTGAAGGGCGAGAATGTCGGACAGAACCTGGACTATTGGCACAGCGTGACCGATGTGCAGACCGTCGGCATGTGGGACGGCAAGGCTCTCGATCTCACGCTGCCCGCCAAGCGCATGGGCGACGACAAGAGCGACGGCTGCGCCATTCTTCTGCAAGCCGCAGACAGCGAGGGCAATCCCTCGCACATCGTCGGAGCGACGGTGATGATGGACAAGCCGAAGACGCTTTGAAGGGAAAAGAACCTGGTGTGGTCCGGCCCGGAAGCATTGGGGGGCTGGGGGTAAGGGGTCAATGCGCCAGACCGGACCGTTTGGCGCACCGCGCCAACCAAGTTAGTTATACTCTATCGCAAAAAGCGGCGCAGGTATGTTCAAATTTGGGCAGCCGCGCATTTATCCGCTTTGACGCGTGATAATCGTCACAAGAAACCGCCGAATCCCGAAACGAGAAAGGCCTGCCCGACATCCGGGCAGGCCTTTCTCGCACATTGGGTATGGAAGCTGCTCAGCCCTAGAGCAGCGCGTCGTAGGCAATCACGCTCTTGACCGCACGCTCGCCGATGAGCTTGGCATCGTCGCCCGGCTTGTAGAGACTGGAGCCCAGACCGAAAGCCCGCACACCAACCTTCCAGTAATCGGCAAAGTTCGCGTCCGACACGCCGCCCACGGCGCCGATCGGCAGATGCGGCGGCAGGATCGCCTTGATCGCGGAGATGCCGCCGGGGCCCAGCACGCTCGCCGGGAAAAATTTGAGCGCCGCTGCACCGCATTTGGCGGCAAGCAGCGCTTCGCTCGGCGTGAACACACCCGGCATCGCCACCATGCCATGCGAGACGGCGCGTCGGATAACGTCGGGTTCCACATTCGGAGTGACCAGCAGGTTGCCGCCGACATCGTGCAGGCGATCGACCTGCGCCACTTCCAGAACAGTCCCGGCACCGATCAAGACGTTTGCCGGCGCGCGCTTGCGGGCCTTCTCGATCGAGACGAAGGGATCCGGCGAATTCAGAGGCACTTCGATCGCTTCGAAGCCGGCCTCGACGAGCGCATCGACGGTCGCCTCGATCTCGGTCGGCTTGATGCCGCGCAGGATGGCTACGAGGTTACGGCGAAGCGCGGGCCAGGCAACGGAGGCGGTCATCGGTCAGTCCTTGAATTCGTGGTCGAAGAGGGAAAGCGCGGAGGCGAGCAGGCCGCGGCGAACGAGCAGCCCGCCATCGAGCATCACAGGCTCACCACCGGCTTTGGTGATCGCGCGGGCATAGAGACGCGTAAGCTTGCCGGTCCCGATCAGATAGGCCTTGCCGTGGCGCTGGAGGTCATCCCGGATGGCTGCGATCTCCGCGCCGATCAGGAGACCGGAAAGGCGTGCGGCCGGGTTGATCTTGGCGTCCGGCGCCAGCAGGCCCTCGGCGCGGATCGAGAAAAGAACGGAGGTGAGGGCAAAGCCGGGTTCGAGCGCCTGGGCAACCGCCGCGTCGAAGATCTCCGGATCTGCTTCTGCGTCCCCGTCTTCCGGCACCGATAGCCGCAGGATCGATTGCCGGCTAATCAAATTGAACAGTTCACCCGTCATTACGGTGGAGAAGCGGCGCGCCTGGCCGTCTTCAACGAGCGCCCATTTGGAATGGGTGCCCGGCAGGCAGAAGAGGGCGTTGTCCAGCCCCTGCTCGAGCGCGCCGGCGAGCTGTGTCTCCTCGCCGCGCATGACATCATAGGCACCGCCCTCGCGCTGGCAAACGCCGGGCAGGATATAGACCGGACGGCTCACGCCCTCCGGCTGCACCGCATGCTGGAAGAGGCCGACCAGCGGCGCGGGTGTTTCGACATAAGGCGCTTCGCGCCAGCCGGTGCGGGCACCGGCCATCCCGGCGACCACCACGGGCAGATCCGATGGCGCACCGAGCGCGGAAAGATGCCCTTCCAGCACGGCGGGATAGGCAGCCTTGTCCAGGCCGCCCATACCCTCAGGCGACTGCCTCTCACCGAGGACCGCGCCCTGGCTGTCGACGAGCCAGATGCGCAGGTTGCTGGTGCCCCAATCGACGAGCGCGGCAAACGGTGATGCAGTCACGTCGGCTCCTTAGGCCAGATCGATCGGCAGCAGGGCGGCCGGGATGTCCTGATAGCAGACCGGTCGCAGGAAGCGGCGGATCGACAGCGTGCCGACGGAGGTTGCGCCGAAGTTCGTGGAGGCCGGGTAGGGACCGCCGTGAACCATGCTATCGGCAACTTCGACACCGGTCGGGAAGCCATTGGCAAGCACGCGGCCGGCCTTGCGCTCCAGGATCGGCATCAGACGCTTGCCGAGGGCCTCGTCACCATCGGCGAGATGGATCGACGCGGTCAGCTGACCCGAAAGGCTGCGCGCCATGGCGACCATTTCGTCTTCGCTCTCGGCGATAACGATCAGGCCGAGCGGTCCGAAGACCTCTTCGCCCAGCACGTGGTTGTCGAGCCAGTCCTTCGCCGTCGTCTGGAAGAGATAGGGCGTTGCATTGCGCAGGTCGCAAGTCGACGTGAGAACCGAACGCACACCTTCGGTGCCGGCGATCTTGGTCGCACCCTTGCGATAGGCATCCGCAATACCGTCCGTCAGCATGGTCTGCGGACCAACGGCCGACAGGGCTTCGGTTGCCGTTTCGACATACTTGTCGGCGTCGGCGCCCTTCAGCAGGACGACGATACCCGGATTGGTGCAGAACTGGCCGGCACCCATGGTGAGCGAACCGACCCAGCCCTTGGCGATGGTTTCGCCGCGGGTGGCAACAGCCTTGGGCAGCATGAACATCGGGTTGACCGAGCCGAGCTCGCCGAAGAAGGGGATCGGCTCCGGACGCTGGGCGCAGAGATCGTAAAGTGCGCGGCCACCGCCGAGCGAACCGGTGAAGCCGACGGCCTTGATCAGCGGATGCTGGACCAGCGCCTGGCCGACGTCACGGCTGCCGCCATGAACCAGCGAGAAGACACCCGGATGCACGCCGCAGCGCTTGATCGCGGCATCGATGGCCGAAGCCACGATTTCACCCGTGCCCGGATGGGCATCATGCGCCTTGACCACGACCGGGCAACCGGCAGCAAGGGCTGCCGCGGTGTCGCCACCGGCCGTCGAGAAGGCGAGCGGGAAGTTGGAGGCGCCGAAGACGGCGACCGGACCGATCGGGCGCTGGACCATCTTCAGGTCCGGACGCGGAAGCGGCTTGCGGTCGGGCAGGGCTTCGTCGTGGCGACGATCGAGATAGTCGCCCTTGCGGATATGCGAGGCAAACAGGCGGAGCTGGCCGACGGTACGGCCACGTTCGCCAACCAGGCGGGCTTCCGGCAGGCCGGTTTCCTGAGAACCGATCTCGGTGATCGCGTCACCACGGGCATCGATTTCCTCGGCGATGGCTTCGAGGAATGCCGCACGCTCTTCGCGCGTCGAATAGGCATAGGTCTCGAATGCCTCTTCGGCAGCCTTGGCCGCCTGATCGACGAGGGCAGGGGTACCCTTGGAGAAGGTGTGGGAGGGGCCCGTGGCAGGCGACGAGGCAAAGGTATCCGCGCTGGCAACCCAGTTGCCGGCGATCAGGTGTTTTCCAGTCGGTGTATAGGCCATGGGATGGGCCTCCTTTTCATGTCAGTCTTCGAAGGGAGCGACGACTTTCCGTTCCCCGCAGAGGAAGGAATCCGCCACGATGCGCAGCGGCTGATAGTCAGTGTCGCTCTGGCGGGAGCGGATGAGATGGGCGAAGCGTTCGTAGATGCCCGCATATTCGCGATCCGGGCCGGACGCCTGTTCGGTCCCCTTGATATAGAGTTCCGAGCCGCCCTTTGAAAGACGCAGCTCGCCTTCATTCGTCTGGACTGTGATGTCCCACGTTTGAGGCCCTTCCTGTCGCCAGTCGAATTCGGCCGTAACAGGCGCGCCTTCGACGGTCCGCATGGCGATGGAAGCGGCAATCGGCTGCTTCTTGTTTTCCGGAAACTCGAGAGTGGATTTCTGCACCATGATGTGACCGGGAACGATCTCGGTCAGGATCGACAAGGCGTTGATGCCCGGGTCGAAGACGCCGAAACCGCCCGGCTCCCAGATCCAGGCCTGGCCGGGATGCCAGCGACGCACGTCTTCCTTCCAGACGATGGAGATCGACTGGATCGCCTTGTCCGCCAGCCATTGCTTGGCGGGCTCGACACCGAGGGCAAAGCGCGAGTGCCAGGTGGCGAACAGCGTCACCCCCGCCTTTTCGGCAAGCTCCGAAAGAGCCTCCGCCTCACCCAGCGTGGTTGCCGGAGGCTTTTCCATCAGCACATGGCGTCCGGCAGCGATCGCGGCCTTTGCCATGTCGAAACGGACTTCCGGCGGTGTGCAGAGCGAGACGACCTTGATGTCGGGACGGGCGGCGAGAAACTCCTCGAAATCGGTGAAGTTCTCGGCCCCCTCGACCTTGCCGTGACGGCTGACACCGGCGGCAACGACGAAATCGTCACCGCCTGCGATCGACGGAATGTGCTGGTCGCGGGCGATCTTGCCGATACCGACAAGCGCGAGCGGAATGCGATCTGCCATGGTCCCGTTCCTCAGTGTGCGTCCTTGCCGACCGGCGAACCGCGGCAGCCCTTCAGGAAGTCGAAGTCGGCACCGGTATCGGCACCCTCGACATGGTCATGGAAGAGTTTCGCATAGCCGCTTGCCGGCGGCTCGACCGGCGGACGCCATTCGGCGAGACGGCGCTGCATTTCCTCGTCCGAAATGTCGAGATGAACGCGACGGGCTTCTACGTCGACTTCGATGAAGTCACCGTTCTTGACGATGGCGAGCGGACCGCCGCGTGCTGCTTCCGGCGAGGTGTGCAGGAGAACCGTGCCGTATGCCGTGCCGGACATGCGCGCATCCGAAATGCGGACCATGTCGGTGATGCCCTTGCGCAGGACCTTCGGCGGAAGACCCATATTGCCGACTTCCGCCATGCCCGGATAGCCGCGGGGACCGCAATACTTGAGGACCATGACGCAGGTCTCGTCGATATCGAGCGCCTCGTCGTTGATCTTCGCCTTGTAGTCGTCGATGTCTTCGAAGACCACGGCGCGGCCGCGATGCTTCATCAGATGCGGAGACGCGGCCGAGGGCTTCAAGACGCAGCCCTTCGGCGCGAGATTGCCGCGCAGGACCACGATGCCGCCCTGCTGGGTCAGCGCCTTGTCGACCGGCAGGATGACGTCCTCGTTCCAGTTGCGGACATCCTTCACTTCGTCCCAGATGCTTTCGCCGGAGACGGTCAGCGCATCCTTGTGCAGCTTGCCGGCTTCGCCGAGCATCTTGATGACAACGGGCAAGCCGCCGGCATAGAAGAACTCTTCCATCAGATACTTGCCGGACGGCATCAGGTTGACGATCGTCGGGATATCGCGGCCGAGGCGATCCCAGTCGTCAAGCGTGATGTCGACGCCGACGCGACCGGCCATGGCAAGGATGTGCACGACGGCATTGGTCGAGCCGCCGATTGCCCCGTTGACGCGGATCGCGTTTTCGAAGGCTTCCTTCGTCATGATGTCGGAGGGCTTCAGGTCGTCCTTGACCATCTGCACGATGCGGCGGCCGGAAAGCTGCGCCATCACCTTGCGGCGGCTGTCGACGGCCGGGATCGCAGCGTTTCCGGACAGTGCCATGCCGAGCGCTTCGACCATGGAGGCCATCGTCGAGGCGGTGCCCATGGTGTTGCAGCTACCGCTGGAGCGCGACATCGAGGCTTCTGCCTCGAGGAACTCTTCCTGGCTCATCTCGCCGGCCTTGACGGCTTCGGAGAACTTCCAGAGATGGGTGCCCGAACCGACGCGCTCGCCACGGAAATAGCCGTTGAGCATTGGACCGCCGGTGACGACGATCGACGGCAGGTCGGTCGAGGCCGCTGCCATGACGAGCGACGGGGTGGTCTTGTCACAGCCGACGAGCAAAACGGCGCCATCGATCGGCTGACCGCGCATGGCTTCCTCGACGGCGAGCGCCGCAAGGTTGCGATACATCATGGCCGTCGGACGGAAGGTGTTTTCCGACGCCGAGAACACCGGGATTTCGACCGGGAAGCCACCGGCCTCCCACACGCCTGCCTTCACCTTCTCGGCCAGTTCGCGCAGATGGCCGTTGCAGGGGGTCAGGTCCGACCAGGTGTTGAGGATGCCGATGACCGGACGCCCGTCGAACAGGTCATGCGGATGACCCTGGTTCTTCAGCCAGCCACGGTGGTAGATGGTGTCGCGCGACGTACCGCCATACCAGTGCTGCGATCTCAGTTGGCGCGGCCAGGCCGCCGGTTTGAACTTGCTCATGGCTATCGTCCTGTCTCTGTTGAATGGGCGGGTCGGCAGGCCGATCCGCTCAGAGCATCTTCACCTTGACGGTCTCTGCGGCAGCCTTTGCCAGGCGGTTGCGCAGCGGAAGACCGAATTGCGGGGACTCGATCTCGAACACGTCGCCTTCCTGCGTGACGAAGCCGTCAGCAACCGAAAGCGTCGCCGTGCCATACATGTGCACATGCAGATCGCCGGGCTGGCAGAAGAGCGCGTATTTGAAGTGGTGATATTCGAGGTTCGCGATCGTGTGGGACATGTTCGCCTCACCCGACAGGAACGGCTTTTCCCATACAGTTTGACCGCCACGGATGATGCGCGAGGTGCCCTCGACATGATCCGGCAGAGCGCCGACGCGAAGCTCCGGGCCGAAGGAGGCCGGGCGCAGCTTGGAATGCGCGAGGAAGAGATAGTTGATCTTCTCGGTCACGTGGTCGGAGAATTCGTTGGCGACGGAAAAGCCCAGGCGATGCGCCGTGCCATCTTCGCCGATGATGTAGTAGCCGGCCATTTCGGGCTCTTCGCCACCGTCGAGCGCGAAGGACGGGGAGACGAGGTCTTCACCGGGAGCGACCGCGTTGAAGCCGTTGCCCTTGTAGAACCATTCCGGCTGAACGCCGATTTCGCCAGGCTTCGGCTTGCCGCCTTCCATGCCCATGCGGAACATCTTCATGGAATCGCTCATGCCGGCCGTATCGGCATGCATGCTATCCCGGGCCGAGGCCGAACCGGTATGGGTGAGACCCGTGCCGGTCAGGTACATGTGCGCCGGATCTGGATGACGGACGGGGCAGTCGAGCTTGCCTTCGGCGGCGAGCGCCAGAAGGTCGACGCTGTCGCCGGCCCCCTGCTTTTCGATCAGGGTCGCGACATCCGTGCCGGCGGCGATGGCCGCCTTGGCGAGTTCGTAAGTGGTGTTGAAACCTGGGACAAGGCGCGCAGCCTCACCCTGGCGGCAAATGATGCCGCCAGCCTTCAATTGCGAGAGAAACATAAGCCTATCCTCAGACTGCTTTGTTCTTGTTGTAAACGTCGAAGAAGACAGCAGCCAAAAGCACGAGACCCTTGATGAGCTGCTGGTAGTCGATGCCGATACCCATGATCGACATGCCGTTGTTCATGACGCCCATGATGAAGGCGCCGATGACTGCACCAGTAATCTTGCCAACGCCGCCGGATGCCGAGGCACCGCCGATGAAGCAGGCCGCGATAACGTCGAGCTCGAAGCCCACGCCGGCCTTCGGCGTGGCGGAGTTGAGACGGGCTGCGATGATCATGCCGGCAAGTGCTGCCAGCACGCCCATGTTCACGAAGGTCAGGAACACCAGGCGTTCGGTGTTGATGCCGGAGAGTTTCGCAGCCTTTTCGTTGCCACCCAGCGCATAGATGCGGCGACCGATGGTCGTGCGGGTGGTGACGAAGGAGTAGAGGGCGATCAGAACACCCATGACGACCAGAACGTTCGGCAGACCGCGATAGGTGGCCAGCTGATAGCCGAGGAAGATGGCGACCGCGCTGATGATGCCCATCTGCACGGCGAAGAAGACGAAGGGCTCGTTTTCAGTGCCATGTTCGTCGTTCAGGCGACGGTTCTTCATGCCGGAATAGATCGCAAGACCAACGAGCGCCACAACGAGAATGATCGCGACATGGTTGGCGATACCGGTGGTCGCGGGATCCGTCAGCGGCAGGAAATCCGGGATGAAGCCGGTGGAGAGCAGCGTGAATTCCTTCGGGAACGGACCGATCGGGCGACCGCCAAGCGTGACATAGGTCAGGCCGCGGAAGACCAGCATGCCGGCCAGCGTAACGATGAAGGAGGGGATCTTCTGATAGGCGACCCAGTAACCCTGGGCAGCACCCATCAGGCCGCCGAGCACCAGACACAGCGGCACGACGAGCGAGAAATGCCAGCCCCATTTGACCAGCATCATCGCAGATATGCCGCCGATGAAGGCGACGATCGAGCCGACCGACAGATCGATATGGCCGGCGACAATGATCAGCAACATGCCCAGCGCCATGATGACGATGAACGAGTTCTGCAGCACCAGGTTGGTGATGTTGACCGGACGGAAGAGAACGCCGTCGGTCAGGAACTGGAACAGCAGCATGATGACGACGAGCGCGAGCAGCAGTCCGTATTCGCGGATGTTGTTGCGCAGATAGTCGCCCACGGAGACCTTGGGGGTTTCGGTTCTTGTGTCGATGGCCATTAGTGTTTCTCCCCAGAGCGCATGATGGCACGCATGATGGACTCTTGGCTTGCTTCTTCTTTGGTAAGTTCCGCGACGATGCGACCTTCGTTCATGACGTAGATGCGATCGCAGGTGCCGAGCAGCTCGGGCATTTCCGACGAGATCATCAGAATGCCCTTACCTTCGGCGGCAAGCTGGTTGATGATGGTGTAGATTTCGAACTTCGCCCCGACGTCGATGCCGCGGGTCGGCTCGTCGAGGATCAGGATCTCGGGATTGGTGAACAGCCACTTCGACAGCACGACCTTCTGCTGGTTGCCACCGGAGAGGTTGACGGCTTCCTGATAGATCGAATGCGACCGGATCCGGAGCTTCTGGCGGTAGTCGGAGGCCACCTTGGCTTCCATGCGGTCGTCGATGACGGTGCCGCTGGACACGCCGTCGAGATTGGCGAGCGTGGTGTTTTCCTTGATGTTGTTCTGCAGCACGAGACCGAGATGTTTGCGGTCTTCGGTCACATAGGCAAGGCCGGCACTGATCGCCTTCGGGATCGTCGACACGTCGACCGGCTTGCCGTGCATCGAGACGTCGCCGGTGATCTTGTGACCCCAGGACTTGCCGAAGATGCTCATGGCGGTCTCGGTCCGGCCAGCGCCCATCAGGCCCGCGATACCGACCACTTCACCGGCGCGCACATTGAAGGCGACGTCGTGCAGGAACTGGCGATCGCGGTGGTTCTGGTGGAAGACGTTCCAGTTCTTCACCTCGAGCAGAACGTCGCCGATCTTCGGATCCCGCTTCGGATAGCGGTCTTCCATGTCACGGCCGACCATGCCCTTGATGATGCGGTCTTCGGTGATTTCCTGCGTATGACAGTCGAGCGTCTCGACCGTGCCACCGTCGCGAATGATGGTGATCTTGTCGGCGACCTTGCGGATTTCGTTGAGCTTGTGGGAGATGATGATCGAGGTCATCCCCTGCTTGCGGAACTCCATGAGGAGCGTCAGCAGCGCGTCAGAGTCCGTTTCATTGAGCGAAGCGGTCGGCTCGTCGAGGATGAGCAGGCGAACCTTCTTCGACAGCGCCTTGGCGATTTCGACGAGCTGCTGCTTGCCGACGCCGATATCGGTGATGCGGGTCGACGGGGCATCCTTCAGGCCGACCTTTGCCAGCAGCTCTTTCGTCCGCGCGAAGGTCTGGGGCCAGTGGATCACGCCCTTCTGGGCGATCTCGTTGCCGAGGAAGATGTTTTCGGCGATCGACAGGAGCGGCACGAGAGCCAGTTCCTGGTGAATGATGATGATGCCGAGCTCTTCGCTGTCGGAAATCCGCGCGAAGCGACGGACTTCGCCGTCGTAATAGATGTCGCCGTCATAGGTGCCAGCGGGATAGACGCCACTCAGGACCTTCATCAGCGTAGACTTGCCGGCGCCGTTTTCGCCGACCAGCGCGTGGATCTCGCCCTCGCGCACCTTGAAGCTGACATTGTCCAGCGCTTTCACGCCGGGGAATGTCTTTGTGATGCCGCGCATCTCGAGAATGATGTTGTCCATGTGCAGAATTCCGGCGCCAGGCCAGCGATCCCGAAAGATCCAGCTGGGGCGCGAGCTCCCTCAATGCGTATAGAAAATGGGTCCGCGACGTGTCGCGGACCCGGATGCGACCCGAAGGATCAGTTGTCGATCTGCTCGGCGGTGTAGTAGCCGGCGCCGACGAGAACGTCCTTGGCATTGGCCTTGTCGAGAGCGACAGGCTTCAGCAGGTAGGACGGAACGACCTTCACACCGTTGTTGTAGGTCTTGTCGTCGTTGATCTCGGGGGTCTTGCCTTCCATGATGGCTTCAACCATCGAGACGGCGACCTTGGCGAGTTCGCGGGTGTCCTTGAAAACGGTCGAGTACTGCTCGTCGGCAAGCATCGACTTGATCGAGGGCAGCTCGGCGTCCTGACCGGTTACAACCGGCATGGTCATGTCGCCAGAACCGTAGCCAACGCCCTTCAGAGCCGACAGGATGCCGATGGACAGGCCGTCATACGGGGACAGAGCGCCGTGCAGCTTGTCTTCGGTGTAGGTCGAGGAGAGCAGGTTTTCCATGCGAGCCTGGGCGACGGTGCCGTCCCAACGCAGGGTACCAACCTGGTCCATGCCCATCTGGCCGGACTTGATGACGATGTCGCCGCTGTCGATCAGGGGCTGCAGAACGGACATGGCGCCATCGTAGAAGAAGAAGGCGTTGTTGTCGTCCGGCGAACCGCCGAAGAGTTCGACGTTCCACGGCTTGGTGTCCGGGAACTTCGCCTTGAGGCCGTCAACGAGGCTGGTTGCCTGGAGCACGCCGACCTGGAAGTTGTCGAAGGTGGCGTAGTAGTCGACATTGCCCGAGTCGCGGATCAGACGGTCGTAAGCGATGACCTTGACGCCGGCATCTGCAGCCTTCTGCAGGATGTCGGAGAGCGTCGTGCCGTCGATGGCGCCGATGACGAGAACCTTGGCACCCTTGGTGACCATGTTTTCGATCTGAGCGAGCTGGTTCGGGATATCGTCGTCAGCGAACTGCAGGTCCGGCGTGTAGCCAGCTTCCGTGAACAGCTTTTCCATGGTCTCGCCGTCGGAGATCCAGCGGGTCGACGTCTTCGTCGGCATGGAAATGCCGACCATGCCCTTGTCCTGAGCGTAGGACATGGGCGCGAATGATGCGATGCCGATTGCGAGAGACGCAATCAGGGCGCCAAGTTTCTTCATGGTAACCTCCCTGGTCATACCGTGCGAGGCCAAGCTCCTCCTGGCGCCCGCTGAAACAAGAACGAGTGGCTGACGCAGCAGCCCCCAGCTCCGCGGCGAGTCTTATCGCGGCCCATATACCGATCAAATGATTATTTTGACTTTCTGCATACCATGGTTGATATGTCCTTTATGGCAGAGATCCATATTCAACGATTGCAGCCCAAACACCTCCAGCTGATCCGCTCGATTGCGGAGCTGGGGCAATTAAGCCTTGCAGCTCAGGAACTTGCGCTGACCCAGCCGGCGGCATCTCGCATGCTGGGCGAAATCGAGCGCTATGTCGGGTCGCCGATTTTCCTGCGCACGCCGAAGGGCATGGAGCCGACGGCCGTCGGCAGCGCGCTCGCGCGGCGCGCCCAGAATGTTCTCGAAGAAATGCGCGAGGCCGCCCGAGAAGTGGAGGCCATCCAGCGCGGCTTGACCGGCAAGATCCGGATCGGGGCGGTGACCGGCGGCGCGGTCGGTTATGTGGTCCCGGCGATACGGGCGCTGAAGGCCGAGGCATCCACCATCGACATCCATGTCGATGTGGCGCCGAGTGGAGAGATGATAAGGGATCTGCTGTCGGGACAATATGATTTCGTGCTCGGCCGCATTCCCGCAGGCATCGATGCGCGCCAGTTCCACGTCGAGGGCGCGACGATGGAGGAGGTCGAGATCGTCGTCCACCACAGCCACCCGCTGGTCAATGTCGACCGGCTGAACATTTCCGACATGGCCCATTTCCCCTGGGTGATGCAGGCGCCGGGCACGCCGCTGCGCCAGGCGGTCGAAAACGTCTTCATCGAAGAAGGCGCGCCCATCCCGCGAAACATCGTCAACACCACATCCCTGCTCGTGATGATCGCGATGCTCGCTTCGTCGAATGCGATCGCACCGATGTCGCGGGAGGTGTCCGACCTTCTCTGTCGCCAGACGCCCGTCGGCAATCTGACCACGCTCAAGATGGAAACGCCGATCGAGGTGACGCCCTACCACCTGATCACGCTGAACGGAAAGCGCCTCTCCCCGGTGGCCGCCCGGCTGCGCGAACTCCTGCTTGGGCACTTCATGAGCAGAAGCCGCTGAGGCTTTGCCGGAGAGAAGCGGGGTGCCCGATAAGCTTGCAATTTCGAACATGTCAGGCACACTGTCACCCATCCGTCATGAATCGGAGCTCGTGGAGCATTGATGTCAGAGCAGCCGGAAGGGCAGCGTCGCGACGACGAAGGGGCCGAACGAACCACCAGCGTCGTCGATCTGGGTATCTATCGGCAATCTGTAGACCCGCTCCCCATCACATTTCACCGCCGCGAACTGGATGCCATTCTCTGGATCTACGGGCGGATGGTCGGAGAAGGTGAATGGCGTGACTACGCCATCGATCACCTAAAGGATCGGGCCGTCTTCTCCGTCTTCAAGCGCTCGGGTGAATACCCTCTCTACCGGATCGAAAAGAACCCGAAGCTTGCAGCCAAGCAGGGCGCGTTTTCGGTCGTCGGCACCGATGGCCGTATCCTGAAGCGAGGTCATGACCTGCGCCAAGTGCTGAAGGTCTTCGACAAGGCGCTGAAGGCCGCCGACTAGCTCTAAGCCAAGGTACCGGGATAGGTGTCGGGGTCGGGCATGGTCGAATTCCCCTCCCCGAGAGCCTTCTGCATGAAAACCGTGTCGAGCCAGAGCCCGTGCTTGAACCCGGTCCCGGCCAGACGCCCGGCCAGGTCGAACCCGCAGCTGCGATGCACCGCAATCGAGCTTTCGCTCGCCCCGCCGACGACAGCAACCATCTGACGGAAGCCCAAGGCCTGACAGCGGGCCACAAGCTCGGTAAGCAAGGCCTTGCCCACACCCCGCCCGCGGGCGGACGGGTGAATATAGATGGAATCTTCGACGAGCCATCGATAGGCCGGCCGTGTGCGGAACGCAGACGCATAGGCATAACCGAGAAGCGCGCCGGCCTCATCCGTTGCGGCGAGATAGGGATACCCTTTTTCTTTCAGCGCCGCGAAACGGGACGTCATCTCCTGCAGGTCAGGGGGAACGAGCTCGTAACTCGCTGTCCCCCGGGAAACTGCGTCGGCATAGATTTCTGTAACAGATGGAAGATCGTCCGCGACGAGATCGCGAATGAGAAGGCTCATGGTGACACTCCGAACATGCAGCCTTTTGTTCCACGACGGAAAAGTGCAGGCAAGCAGGCGCGTGTCACCATGACATGCAGAAGCTGGATAAACGGAGTGCGCTTTTCGCCTTCACGCGCCTTCAGTCGGCTTGACTCATCCCAAAAACCTTGTAATCCCTCGCCGCGAAGAGGAATTCGGTCCATGCACGCTTTCGGGCAACCCTTCGCGGTCTTCCACCTCCTGCAGCGCTCCGCTGCCGGCGGCGCATGCCATTCTCTTGCATCCACGACCAAGGCCAAAACGACGACGAAAACCGTCTGACGTCTTCGGCCACCGCTCTCTCCCCGGCACGGCCGGGGACAAGGAAGGTTGCGTCCTGTCGCGAACTTCCCCTCACCATCCGCGGAGAGACAGAAAGAGAGCATAGACATGGGTTTCAAGATTGCAGTTGTAGGCGCCACCGGCAATGTCGGTCGCGAAATGCTCAACATCCTCTCCGAGCGTGGTTTTCCGGCCTCGCAGGTCATCGCGCTCGCCTCGGCGCGCTCGCAGGGCACCGAGGTCTCCTTCGGTGACAGCGTTCTGAAGGTCCAGAACCTCGAAAACTACGATTTCTCCGACACCGACATCTGCCTGATGTCCGCCGGCGGCACGATTTCCCAGAAGTGGTCGCCGAAGATCGGTGCCCAGGGTTGCGTTGTCATCGACAACTCTTCGGCCTGGCGCTACGACGCCGACGTTCCGCTGATCGTTCCGGAAGTGAACCCGGATGCGATCGTCGACTTCAAGAAGCGCAACATCATCGCCAACCCGAATTGCTCGACGGCGCAGCTGGTCGTAGCGCTGAAGCCGCTGCACGACGTCGCGAAGATCAAGCGCGTGGTGGTTTCGACCTATCAGTCCGTGTCCGGCGCCGGCAAGGAAGGCATGGACGAGCTTTTCACCCAGACCCGCGCCGTCTTCGTGGCCGATCCGGTCGAGGCGAAGAAGTTCACCAAGCGCATCGCCTTCAACGTCATTCCGCACATCGACGTCTTCATGGAAGACGGCTACACGAAGGAAGAATGGAAGGTTCTGGCCGAGACCAAGAAGATGCTCGACCCGAAGATCAAGGTCACCTGCACGGCCGTGCGCGTTCCGGTCTTCATCGGTCACTCTGAATCGGTCAACATCGAGTTCGAAAACGAGATCACCGCCGACCAGGCGCGTGACATCCTGCGCGATGCGCCGGGCTGCCTCGTCATCGACAAGCACGAAAACGGCGGCTACGTCACGCCGGTCGAATGCGCCGGTGAAGATGCGACCTACATCTCGCGTATTCGCGAGGACGCCACTGTCGAAAACGGCCTCAACATGTGGGTGGTCTCCGACAACCTGCGCAAGGGCGCGGCCCTGAACGCGATCCAGATCGCAGAACTTCTGGTCAACCGCGGGCTGATCAAGCCGCGCGCTGCCGCCTGATCATTCTGTCCTGAGGCTTCGCGGTTCATCCGGGAAGCCTCATCGGAGCTTTCAGCGGAAAGTGATCCGAATTGAGAAATCCTCGGCCTTATGTAAGCGTTCGATGGATGACAGCATCCGCAATCGCTGGCATGGTGCCGCCGATTCGTCCCAAACCACCGTCCTTCATGAGGCATCAATGCGACTGACATCCACTCTGTCGGCAGCTCTGTTTTCCGTAGCCGCCCTGCTGGCCGGCACGCAATCCGCGGCCGCCGCCGCGTGCAGCAACACTTCCGCAGGCTTCGAGGAATGGGCTGCCGCCTTCAAGCAGCAGGCCGAAGGCCAGGGCTTCAGCCCGCGGATGCTCGACAAGGTGTTCTCCTCGGTCAGCTACAGCCGCAGCACGATCAGCGCCGACCGCGGTCAGAAGAGCTTCAAGCTGTCTTTCGACCAGTTCATGCAGAAGCGTGGCGGCCAGACGATCATCAATCGCGGCAAGACCATGAAGAAGAACAACGCGGCGCTCTTCGCGCGGCTGGAGCAGCGCTACGGCGTGCCGGCAGGTCCGCTGATCGCCATCTGGGGCATGGAAACCGGCTTCGGCTCCTTCCTCGGCAAGGAGCATACGCTTTCGGCCGTGGCAACGCTCGCCTTCGACTGCCGCCGCAGCGAATTCTTCACCGACCAGTTCTATGCGGCGCTTGAGCTCGTTCAGGCCGGCAATCTCGACGTAAACGCCAAGGGTGCAGCCCATGGCGAAATCGGCCAGACGCAGTTCCTGCCGCGCAACGTCGTGCGCTACGGCGTCGACGGGGATGGCGACGGTCACATCGATATGGTGCGCTCGCGCGCCGACGCGCTTGCCTCGACCGCCAACTTCCTGCGCGGCCATGGCTGGCAGCCGGGCGCCGGCTATCAGCAGGGTGAGCCGAACTTTGCGGCAATTCAGGGCTGGAACGCCGCGACCGTCTATCAGCAGGCGATTGCCCATATCGCAGCGCGCATCGACGCCGAGTAAAACGGAAAGCGGCGGCCTCTGGCCGCCGCAATTTCAAATGCCTATCGACAATTGGCAGCCGGCCGTCAGGCCGCTGCTTCGACATCCAGCCGGGAGAAATCCTGGGTTTTCGGATCCATCAGCCAGAGCTCGCCATTGCTGATGTCGAACCATGCGCCGTGAATGCGCAGCTTCCCCCGCTCTTCCAGGATCTTCACGCAGGGAAAGGTCCTTAAGTTCGCGATCGAATTGCGGATCGAGATGCGCTCGAGCGCCGTCTGGCGTTCTCCGGGCGTCATGTTGGCATTGCCCTGGATCTGCTCGGCAGCGGGGGCAACCAGGTTCATCCATTTTCCGATGAAATCGCCCGGCGAGAGAGGTTCCGCATTGGGATCGAGCGCGGCGCGGATACCCCCGCAGCGGCCATGACCCATGACGATGATGTCCTGAACCCGCAGCGCCTGCACCGCAAATTCGAGTGCGGCAGAGGTCGAGTGATATTGGCCGTCCGGCTCGTAAGGGGGCACCATGTTGGCCACATTCCTGACGACGAAGAGTTCGCCGGGAATGGAATCGAAAATCATCTCAGGGGCCGCCCGCGAGTCGCAGCAGGCAACCACCAGCGTATTGGGCTTCTGGCCCTGCTCGGCGAGAACGCGGTAACGGTCGCGCTGATCTTGATATCGGCCACCCATGAAATTGCGGTAGCCATTGAGGAGTGCGGGGGGAAAACTGATCATTGTTACCGATTACAGCGCGTGAACACCTGTGGCAACACCGGTAACACGGATTGGCCTCGGCACGATCGGATCATGATCTCCCCGGTTTCCGTTGGGCCGGATGCATGAGGCGACGCAACTGGACCATGGCCATCGGTGTCGACAGGCTGGACGCATCGCTCTCGAGCGCCAGCTCGTCACCGCCGCGTTTGGCCGTGCGCGCGAGGATCTCGAACACGCTCGCGGTTGCCGTGCGCAATGCCGTCTCCTCATCGACCCCGTCGAGCAGGCGGGCGAGGAAGACGGCAGCCAGCAGATCTCCCAGTCCGTTCGGCGGATTTTCTATCAGCCGGTGCTCCGCCAGAAGCGCGGACCGTCCGCTCAACAGGAGATTGCCGGTCCCGCCCGCCATCATCGGAACTGCAGACGTCACCAGCATCCGTTTCGGCCCGAGCGACAGGGCCGCATCGATGATCTGCTGGTTGCTTGAGAGGTCGCTGCCGACCAGCCATTGGAGCTCGTAGCGGTTGGGCGTGGCAATATCGGCAATCGGGATCAGGTGGTCACGGATGGCCTCTGCGGTTTCCAGCCGGATATAGAGCCCGCCGAGGTCACCCATGACGGGATCGCAGACATAGGTGAGATCGGGGTTTTTCTGCTTTGCAGCCTGAACGAGCCGCGCGACCGCAGCCGGCTGTCGGGCGCTGCCGAAATAGCCCGTCAGGATGGCCGAGACTTCTCCGAGCCATGGTGCTGCGATGAGATCCTCGATCGCCTTGTCGAAATCGTCATCGGCAAACCGCAGACGCGTCGCAGGCCCGTGTCCCGGATGCCAGGGCAGAACGATCGTCGGCAGCGCCCAGACGGGATGTCCGAGCACCTCAAGCGCGAAGACGGCGGCACGATTGCCCACCGATCCGCGGACGACGTGACTTGAAATGACGATCACTGCGCCCTTTGTTAGTGGCTGCATCTCATGCGACTCCTTGCATCAACCCGGCATTCGAAGCGTTGAAGAACCATATTGGATGAAAATTTCCCGATTTTTATGAATTTCGCCGCATATTTTTGCCTGATTTTTTCCTTCATCTGCCTCATACATACTTTTGCAAGTGATTTGCGGGAACAATAGGCCAAACAGTGCGAGCTTCGGAGGGGTCAATGGGCAAGACTGGGATGACAAAGCGCGAGGAGCTTCTGAATAGGGCAGAGGAGGAGGCGCGCAAACTCGGTCATGCCTATATCCCGCCGAAGGTGATCTTCAGCAGAGCCAGCAACGACGACATCGATCGTTATGACGACGCCATGTTGGCTCGTTCGTCGGTGCGCGCCGCAGCCGACATTGCCGGCTGGAACCGCCAGACACCGCATATCCGGATCGAAACGATCGACGGGGTCAACCCGGGCGGTATCCCCGTGAGCGTCCTCTCCATCGTCGATCACAACAAGTCCTTCCTCTATGACAGCCTCATGGGCGAAGTCACCAGCCACTACCGCGACATCTATATGGCGGTGCATCCGATCCTCGCTGTAACGCCCGGCGGTGAGGTCGTCCTCTCCAATCCGGATTCCGATCCGGAAGGCGCGATCAAGGTGAGCTATATCCAGCTTCATCTCGCGCCGCTCAGCGACGAACAGGCAAACGAGCTCATCGAGCGGCTTCAGCACGTGCTCGCTCAGGTGAAATTGGCGGCCAATGACTGGAAGCCGATGCTGAACCTTCTGGAGACGGCGCTTTCGGAACTGCGCGATCTCTCCGCAGGTCGAAGCGAAGCAGAGCGCGACGAGGCGGTCGCCTTCCTGGAATGGCTGCGGAACAACAATTTCACCTTCCTCGGCATGCGCGAATATGTCTATTCCGGCGAAGGCGAGAATGCGACCGTCGAGCGTGGCAAAGGCAGCGGCCTCGGCATCCTGTCCAATCCGGACGTGCTTGTTCTCCGCCAGGGCCAGAACCAGGTCACGACCACGCCGGAAATCCTTGCCTTCCTGCAGGGACCGGACTTCCTGATCGTCACCAAGGCCAATGTGAAGTCGGTGGTGCACCGCCGCGCCTACATGGACTATGTCGGTATCAAGCGCTTTGGCCCGAACGGCAAAGTCGTCGGCGAATTGCGCATCGTCGGCCTCTTTACCGCCACTGCCTATACCCGTTCCGTCAACCAGATCCCGCTGCTGCGCGCCAAGGTCGAGAAGGTCGTCTCCCACTTCGATTTCGACCCCCGCAGCCATTCGGGCCGCATGCTGCAGAACACGCTCGAAAATTATCCGCGCGATGATCTTTTCCAGATCGCACCGGACCTGCTCGCCAAGTTCTGCGAACAGATCAACGACCTCTCCGAGCGTCCTCGCGTTCGCGTCCTGCCGCGCATCGACCATTTCGACCGCTTCGTCTCGCTGATCGTCTACGTGCCGCGCGAAGACTACAATTCCATGGTCCGCGAGAAGATCGGCCTCTACTTCCAGTCCGTCTACAAGGGTCATGTCTCGGCCTTCTATCCGGCCTTCCCGGAGGGTGGTGTCGCCCGCGTTCACATCATCATCGGCCGGCGCGAGGGCGCGACGCCCGACATTCCCCAGGCGACGCTCGAAGAAGCGGTTCGCCAGATCACGGCGCGCTGGACGGACCGCTTCGCGGCACTCGCGGGCGTCGGAGCGCCAACACTCGACGTAGGTCAGGCATTCCAGGAGGCCTTCACGCCGGAAGAGGCGGTCAGCGACCTCAAGCACATCAAGGCCTGCCTTGCCGGTGCGCCCCTGTCGCTAGAGTTCCACGAGGTGGTGAGTGACCACGGGCCCCTGCTTTATCTGAAGATCTTCCACGCCGGCGACCATCTCCCCCTCTCCCGCCGCGTGCCTCTGCTCGAAAACCTCGGCTTCCGCGTCATCAGCGAGCGGACATTCGACATCGAGCTTGGCAGTGACGGACAGTCGCAGAAATCTGTCGTCCTGCACGACATGGAACTGCAGGTGCCCGAGGGTGTGAGCTTCGACATGAAGCAGCACGGTGCGCTGATCGAGGAAGCCTTCCTCGACTCCTTCACCGGTGCAGTCGACAATGACGCCTTCAACCGCCTCATTCTCGGCGCAGGCATCGATGCGCGGGAAGCATCCGTGTTGCGCGCCTATGCCGCCTATCTGCGCCAGGCGGGTGCGGTCTATTCGCTGACCTACATGGCCGAAACGCTGGCAAAGCATCCGGCCATCGCAGCAGATCTCGTTCACCTGTTCCGCAACAGCTTCGACCCCTCGCTTTCCGACAAGACCCGCAAGGGCCGCCAGACGGAGCTTCTGGAAGCGCTCGAAGGCAAGCTGACCGACGTCAAGAGCCTTGACGAGGATCGGATCCTGCGCCGCTACATCAACGGGATCGAAGCGACGCTGCGCACCAACTTCTTCCAGAAGGGCTATCGTGAGAGCGAACGCCCGATGCTCGCCTTCAAGTTCGATCCGCACAAGCTGGAAGGTCTCCCCGAACCGCGACCCTTCCGCGAAATCTTCGTCTATGGCGTCGAAGTCGAAGGCGTTCATCTGCGCTTTGGAAAGGTGGCCCGCGGCGGCCTTCGCTGGTCGGACCGCGCCCAGGACTACCGCACGGAAGTGCTGGGCCTCGTGAAGGCACAGCAGGTCAAGAACGCGGTGATCGTGCCGGTTGGCGCGAAAGGTGGCTTCTTCCCGAAGCAGCTGCCGCCCGCAACCAACCGCGAAGCCTGGTTTGCCGCCGGCACCGAAGCCTACAAGACCTATATCCGGACCCTGCTCTCGATCACCGACAACATCGTAGCCGGAGAGGTCGTGCCCCCCGCGGATACGCTGCGCCCGGATGGCGATGATCCCTATTTCGTTGTTGCCGCCGACAAGGGCACCGCAACCTTCTCAGACACGGCAAACGGCCTCGCCCAGGAAGCCGGTTTCTGGCTGGACGACGCTTTTGCCTCCGGTGGTTCGGCTGGTTACGACCACAAGAAGATGGGCATCACCGCCCGCGGCGCCTGGGAAACGGTCAAGCGCCATTTCCGCGAGATCGATACCGACATCCAGACCACGCCCTTCACCGTTGCGGGCGTCGGCGACATGTCCGGCGACGTCTTCGGCAACGGCATGCTGCTGTCTGAAAAGATCAGGCTAATCGCCGCCTTCGATCACCGTGACATCTTCATCGATCCCAATCCGGATCCGGCCATCTCCTTTGCCGAGCGCAAGCGCATGTTCAACCTGCCGCGCTCCAGCTGGCAGGACTACGACCGCTCGACGCTCTCGCCTGGCGCGATGATCATTTCGCGTGCCGACAAGTCCGTGAAACTGACGCCGGAAGCTGCGGCCGCAATCGGTCTGGAAACGACGACCGCCACACCCATGGACATCATGACGGCGATCCTGAAGGCGCCCGTCGATCTGCTCTGGTTCGGGGGTATCGGGACCTATATCAAGGCCGCCACCGAGACCGATGCCGAAGTGGGCGACCGCGCCAACGACGCCATCCGCGTCAATGCCACGGATGTCCGTGCCAAGGTGATCGGCGAGGGCGCCAATCTCGGCGTCACACAAAAGGGCCGCATCGCCTATGCCCTGAACGGTGGCCGATGCAATTCCGATGCGATCGACAATTCGGCCGGCGTCAACTCCTCCGACGTCGAGGTGAACATCAAGATCGCCTTGAGCCCCGCCATGCAGGAAGGACGCCTTCCCCGCGAGAAGCGCAACGTGCTGCTGGCACAGATGACGGAGGAGGTGGCGGACCTCGTCCTGCGCAACAACTATCTCCAGTCGCTCGCCATCTCCCTGACCGAGGCCAAGGGGCCTGGAAACCGGGAGCCGCTCAGCCGCTTGATGGATTACCTGGAGGGCATGGGGCGCCTGAACCGCAAGGTTGAGACCCTGCCGGATTCAGCCGCCGTTGCGGAACGCTATGTCTCCGGCAAGGCCCTGAGCCGGCCCGAAATCGGTGTTCTTCTCTCCTACGCCAAGATCGTGCTCTTCGATCAACTGGTCGAGTCCGATCTGCCGGACGATCCCTATTGCGAAACGACGCTGTTCAACTACTTCCCGGCTGCCATGCGCGAGGCCTATGCCGCAGAGATTGCCGGTCATCGTCTTCGCCGCGAGATTATCGCAACCGTTCTCGCCAACCATGCCATCAACCGCGGTGGCCCCGGTTTCGTGGTTTCGGTCTGCGACGCCACGGGCGGCACGCCGGCCGGAGTGGTGAAAGCGGCTCTGGTGACCCGGGATGCGCTCGGGCTTTCCGCGCTCTGGGAAAAGATCGACGCCCTGGATGCGAAGATCCCCGGTCAGACACAGAATCGGCTCTACGCGATCGTCGAGGACGTCTACACGGCAATGACGCGGCTGCTGATCGACACCGGCTATGCCAAGGGATCGGTCGGCGATGCGGTTTCCCAGCTGAAGGCAGCTGTTGCCGCGGCAGCGCCCGTCTTCAAGAAGGCGATCCCCGCCACGCTGCGACAGCATTTCGACGATCAGATCGCAGCCCTGACCGAGGCCGGTGCACCGCTGGCTCTGGCAACCGAAGTGGTCAACCTGCAGACCATGCAGCTCTTGCCGGAAATCCTGCAGATCGCCGAACGCACGGGCGCCGACTTTGCCGGCGCCATGCGCGGGTTCTTCGCCGTGTCGGAAGCCTTCCGCATCGGCCGCATCGTTGAAAATGCAAGCCGGATCCAGGCGACAGACCACTATGACAGCCTTGCGCTCACCCGCAGCCTGGATCGCATCGGACAGGCGCGCAGACAGATTGTCTGCGCCGCGCTGACGAGCCATGGCAAGGACGCACAGCCCGTCCAGGCCTGGATTGCAACGGACAGGACGCGTGTGGAACGCATCGGCAAGGAATTGGCCTCGATCGTCGACAGCGGAGAGCCGAGCATCTCCAAGCTCGCCGTGGCAGCGGGGCTTCTGGGTGATCTTGCGCAAGACCACGTGAGGTGACACTGTCCCGGGCCTGAAAGCCTGTGGGGGTGCGCGTGACGACAAGTGTAGACATGAAATCCAGCCATCGTCCCATCGACAGGGGTGTCGGTGGCTGGATGTTCTTCGATTGGGCCGCACAGCCGTTTTTTACGGTCGTGACGACCTTCATCTTCGGTCCCTATTTCGTCTCGCGCATGACCGATGACGCTGTCAGCGCCCAGACCGCCTGGAGCAATGCGGCGACGATCTCGGGCGTCATCATCGCCATCCTCGCACCGATCCTCGGCTCGATCGCTGATGAATCTGGTGCCCGCAAGCCCTGGATTGCCTTCTTTGCGCTGATCAAGATCGTCTGCCTGGCGCTGCTCTGGACGGCCGCTCCCGGTTCGCCGGTCGCCTTCGTCATGCTGCTGATGATCCTCGCGAGCATCGCGGCCGAGTTTTCCATCGTCTTCAACGATTCCATGATGCCCCGCCTGGTCAGCCAGCAGGATGTCGGCCGTGTCTCCAACATCGCCTGGGGACTGGGCTATCTGGGCGGCATGATCGTGCTGATCTTCGTCGTCCTGTTCCTCGCCGGGAACCCGACGACCGGCAAGACGCTGATCGGCATGGACCCGCTTTTCGGCCTGGATCCGGCAACCGGGGAAGATGCGCGCATCACCGGTCCGATCTCGGCCGTCTGGTACTTCATCTTCATCCTGCCGATGTTCCTCTTCACCCCCGATGCGGCGAAGGGCAAGGCGCTCGGTGCTGCCGTGCGCTCCGGGTTGCGAGAGATCCGCTCGACGCTTAGCGAACTGCGTCACCGCACGAACATCCTGCGCTTCCTGATTGCCCGGATGATCTATCAGGATGGCGTGAACGGACTTCTGGTCCTCGGCGGTGTCTTCGCGGCCGCGATGTTCGGCTGGTCGACCATGGAGATCGGGATCTACGGGATCATCCTGAACGTCGTCGCCATCTTCGGCTGCCTTGTAGCGGGCCGTGTGGACAAGGCGCTGGGCTCCAAGGTTGTCGTCGTCATCAGCCTCGTCATGCTGATCACCGCAACCTTCGGCATCATTTCCACCGGCGTCGACTTTACCCTGTTCGGGCTGGTGAGCCTGCCGATTGCCGGAACCGATGGCATCTTCGCCACGCCGGCAGAGAAGGCCTACATTCTCTACGGTCTGCTGATCGGCATGTCCTTTGGCCCGGTCCAGGCTTCGTCCCGCTCCTATCTTGCACGCAGCGTCGAACTGCACGAGGCGGGCCGCTATTTCGGCATCTACTCGCTCTCGGGGCGCGCCACCAGCTTCCTCGCAACGCTGAGCTTCTCGGTGGTCACGGCCTGGTCGGGCTCCGCCCGCGCCGGCATGGCGACCCTGCTCGTCTTCCTCATCGGCGGACTGGCACTGCTGTGGTCTACGCGCTACCCGGCAACGGACCGCTGATCACGGAAAAGAGCCGGCGGATTTCTCCACCGGCCCCTCTCGGAAATGAACGGATATCCGCTCAGTGGCGGAAGTGGCGGATGCCGGTGAAGACCATGGCGACGCCATGCGCATCGGCAGCCGCGATGACCTCATCGTCACGCATCGAACCGCCCGGCTGGATGACGGCGGTTGCGCCAGCGGCGATTGCGGCCAGGAGACCATCGGCGAAGGGATAGAAAGCTTCCGACGCAACCGCAGAACCCTTGGTCAGCGGTTCGGCAAGGCCAAGCGCCTTGGCCGCATCTTCAGCCTTCAGCGCGGCAATGCGGGCGGAATCCACGCGGCTCATCTGGCCGGCGCCGATACCGGCCGTCTGGCCGTCCTTGGCATAGATCACCGCATTCGACTTGACGTGCTTGGCGATCTTGAAGGCGAACTTCATATCTTCGAGCTCGGTCGCCGTCGGGGCGCGCTTGGTGACAACCTTGAGCTCGAGATCCTCGACCATGACATTGTCGCGGCTCTGAACCAGCAGACCGCCCGAAACAGTCTTTGCCATGACGCCACGGGCCCGCGGATCGGGCAGGGCGCCCGTGGTCAGCAGGCGCAGGTTCGGCTTGGCCGCGATAATCGCCTTGGCTTCGTCGGTTACCTCAGGCGCAATGATCACTTCCGTGAAGAGCTTGACGATTTCCTGGGCGGTTTCGGCGTCGAGGATCTGGTTGAGCGCAATGATGCCGCCGAAGGCCGAGGTGCTGTCACAGGCCAGTGCCCGCTGATAGGCTTCGACGAGGCTCGATCCGGTGGCCACGCCGCAAGGATTGGCATGCTTGATGATCGCGCAGGCCGGACCGTTTTCCGGCGGAAACTCGGCCACGAGCTCGAAGGCGGCATCCGTGTCGTTGATGTTGTTGTAGGAGAGCTGCTTGCCCTGGAGGAGGGTTGCCGTCGCGACACCGGGACGATTGTCGCCGGTGACGTAGAAGCCGGCGCTCTGATGCGGGTTTTCGCCGTAGCGCATCTTTTCCTTCAGCACGCCGCCGATCGCGCGATAGGTCGGCATCTCGATCTCGAGAGCCTCCGCAAACCAGTTGGAAATGGCCGCATCATAAGCGGCCGTGCGGGCATAGGCCTTGGCCGCCAGGCGCTGGCGGAGCGCATAGGTCGTCTGGCCGTCATTGTCGGCGAGGGCGGCAATGACTTCCGCGTAATCGGCCGCATCCGTGACCACCGTGACATAGGCATGGTTCTTGGCCGAGGCGCGGATCATCGCAGGACCGCCGATATCGATGTTTTCGACGGTGGTCGGATAGTCGCCACCGGCGGCGCGCACCTGTTCGAAGGGGTAGAGATTGATGACAGAGAGGTCGATTGCCTCGATGCCGTGAGCCTTCATCGCCTCGACATGCTCTGCATCATCACGGATCGCCAACAGACCGCCGTGCACCAGGGGATGCAGCGTCTTCACGCGTCCATCCATGATCTCCGGGAAGCCGGTAATCTCCGACACGTCGGTGACCGGCAGTCCGGCCGCGGCAAGCGCCTTGTGGGTACCGCCGGTCGACAGCAGACGCACACCGCGCTGATGGAGCGCCTGCGCAAACTCGACGATGCCGGTCTTGTCGGACACCGAAAGAAGCGCGGTACGCACGCGCACGAGGTCGGGGGCAGGGATCTTCTTGGAAACGACGGCCATGGTTCACTCCGAGCTGGCGGGCGCCCGGAAAAGCGGCAGCGGGCGCGATGCCGCCGCCTAGCACAGCTTCACCCGTGATGAAACCGCAAGATCGCCGCGATCACGCGTGATGCGCCAGAAACCACCGGATTTCCGGCCCTTCGAACACGATCTCCAACTGTTGCGAGGGTCCGATACCCGAGACATCGGCAAAGAAGACATCTTCACCGATGCTGATCTCCCCGACCGGAATGGAGAAGGTCCAGCTTTCGCCATCCGGCGCGACGAGGCGCACCTTGCGTTCGTCGGACCGCTCGACCGTGATCGAGGGGTGAATATGGAAGCGCGCGATAACCTCGGCGGAAGGCAGATCCGGCGTCGGCAGGCCGTCAGGCAGAAGCAGGCGATCGCGGCCCGCGATCTTCGTCCCCTGCTCGTTGATCCGGATCTCCCGCTCATGGATGACGCCGAAGCGTTTCACATAGCCATCATGCCGCGCCGACAGACGATCGCTGCCATCGGGACCCGTCTGACGGTCGACATGGATCTGCGACGGACCGGAGACCATGATCGGCCCGAGCCGCGGGGAGTTGGCGATACGGGCAGAAGAGACATCGCCAATGCAAACGGTCGTGTGGGCAGCCGTAGTTCGCGCCAGTTGCCGGAGCCGCTCGCCGGCGAAGCGGGGCGAGCCGCTGTTGACGATGAAACGGTTTCGCCCGGATGACAACTCGAAAGACAGGCAGCCGGCATGCGCGGCAGCCGAGAGGCGCGCGGAAAGCGGCTTGCCCGTATCGACGAGGATCACGGTGTCGCCGGCGGACAACCGATGGAAGCCGCCATGCGGCAAGGCCTTGAAGGGAAGCCCGGATGTCTCATCATAGCGCAACACGCTCATGAGATCGGTCGCGAGCGCCGAACTCGAGCCATTGAACAGGCCGATGTCGCCACTGGTGTGACGGAAGAAGCGGACGGCCGGGAAGATCCGGTCGATCACCGGGATCAGCCTGGGTGGCACCGCGTGACCAAGGTTGATGTAGCTCTGGCGCAGCGGCAGAAGATCGAAGAGCAGATCGACAGAGGCCTGCGGATTGCGGGAGATGTGGCTGCCATCCGGCAGGACTTGCCGTTCGAGCTCGCTGTCGAGAAGACGCCCGGCGCGGCGAACGGCCGCCGGACGCGCTTCCGTCGCGATCGAGGCCATGGCAATGGCGATCCGCGCCTTCAGCCGCGGCAGACCCTCGGGGAGCGAATCCACCCGCCGCTGGAGGTAGCGCACTTGCTGGCTCAGCGATGTCGTGAAGCGGCGATAGAAGCCGGCATCGGCGTCCTGCAGCACGACCGGCGAATGGGAGAGCCAGCTGATGATGCGGCGTGAGACGACATCGCTTTCCCAGGCGACACCGCGTGCCCTGCCACCGTGAAGACCGATCCACTGATCCGTGATCCAGCGGGCATGATTGCAGGCGATGACGCTCTTGTCGGCACGCATATGCCGCAACCAGCCGAAGCCATGCAGGCGCCGGGCAAACTGCAGGGATGGAAGCTCGAGCTCGAACGGCGATTGGCCGTCTGCATCGAGGATGCGGCCGGCTAGCGGAAAACGGCCATTCAGGATTTCGTCTGCCACGAAGGCGTCGACTGCGCGCAGATCCGTCGGCGCGACGATGACGCGATTGATCCTGAACCCGCCACGCTGAACGAAGGCCGGCGTCAACACTGCAGCCGTCTGCCGCACCTGCCGCCAACCTTCGGCGATGTGAAGCGAAATCAGTCGGGCGCGATCATTGATTCGCATACTGCTTCCTGTCACCGGATCCTGATGATCCGGTCATTTCGATTGTCGGGCCGTCACTGTCCGAAGAAATGAAGCATTCTCGGACCAGATATTCCGACGCGAAACTCTATGTCATAGCGTCATGCCGCGGACATGCGGAGCGAACCGCACCGTCCACGCAGACTTCCCAACAGGTTTATTGAGATATTAGTTAAATTTTAGCAATGACCGCCGCGTAGAAGCCGTCGAGGCCACCTTGTTTCGCCAGCATGGCCGGTGTCGTGCGGAATTCACCGCGCGGCGTGATCGCCGTTTCCAGCCCAGGCCAGTCCGACGGGTTGATCGCGACGAGGCGCAATCCGGGCATATCTGCCAACACGCGGTCTACGACGTCCTCACCTTCGGAAGGATCGATCGAGCAATTCGAGAAGACGAGCCGGCCGCCTGGCTTCAGCAGACTGACCGCATGGCGCAGGAGCTTTTCCTGGAGCGCGGCAAGCTTGGCGATGTCTCCGGCATCCTTCGTCCAGAGCACATCCGGATGACGCCGGGTCGTGCCGGTCGACGAGCAGGGGGCATCGAGCAGGATGGCGTCGAAACTCTCGGCCTCATCGATGTTGAGCAGGTCCTTGCAGAGCATGTCGGCCGGAAGCCCCAGGCGCGCCAGATTGCTCTCCAGCCGCTTGAGCCGTGTCTTCGATTGTTCGACGGCGAGCACGTCTCCGCCGGCCAGCACGAGCTGCGCGGTCTTGCCCCCCGGGGCAGCGCAGAGATCGGCAACCCGCTTGCCTGTGAGGTCGCCGAACAGTTTGGCCGGAATGGCAGCGGCAGCATCCTGCACCCACCAGGCACCGTCATCGAAGCCTTCAAGCGCGGTGACCGAGCCACGGAACCGATCGAGCCGAACGCTGCCGGTCGGCAGCACCTGGCCACCCAGACGCTCCGCCCAACCTTCAGCATCGGCCTTCACGGTCAGATCGATCGTCGGCGGCTCCAGCTGTGACGCAGCGATGGCAAGAGCGTTCTCTCGACCATAGACTTCGGTCAAACGCTGCATGAACCAGTCCGGCATGCAGGGAAGATCCTCGACGGACGACAGCAAGTCGGCCTTCTCACGGCCGATCCGGCGCAGGATGGCATTGACCAGCTTGGCAAAACGGCGGCTGCGGGGATCGCCATTGGCCTGCTCGACGGCCAGGTCGACTGCGGAATGATCAGGAACATCCAGATAGAGCATCTGCGCGGCAGCGACGACCAACAGGTGGTGGAGAGATCGCGCACCGTCCGGCAGCGGATTGTCGAGGAGGCTGCCGATGATCGCTTCGATCCTCGGCAGATGACGCAGCGCGCTCTGCAGGATGGCCTTGACGAGACCGCGATCGGCTTCGTTCAGCGGAAGGAAGGCAGGATTGCCGTGTTCCGGATCCAGCATCCCGTCCAGAGACGTCTTGCGATCGACCACCGCTGCGAGAATGCGCGTTGCAGCGATACGGGCCTCAAGGCCCGGCTTCATGGGCGGGCGAGGCCGTTCGCCATGCTTCTTTTGTCCGGCTTGCTTGTTTTTCGGTTTGCCCGTCGATCGATCGCTCAAGACCATGGTCCTTTGGGTGGTTCGGCTTTGCCGCGCCCCCAACCGGTGGTCGGAACGGAACGCGCCGTGCGCGTTGCCTTAACAGCGGGCTCCGGCGGCGTCGATCCCCCAGAGCGGATATCCGTCATCGCCAGCAGCGCCTCGATCCGGTTCTTCGTGTTCGGATGGGTGGAGAAGAGGTTGTCCATCCGCTGGCCATTGAGAGGATTGATAATGAACATATGCGCTGTCGCGGGATTGCGCTCGGCATCGACATTATCGATATGCGCCGCATCGCCGGCGATCTTCTGGAGCGCGGAGGCGAGCCAGCGGGGCTGACCGCAGATCTCTGCACCACGGCGGTCGGCTGCATATTCCCGTGTGCGGCTGATAGCCATCTGAACCAGCATGGCGGCAAGGGGCGCAACGATCATCGCCACGAGAACGCCGATGAACCCGAAGGGATTGTTGCGGTCGTCCCGGCCACTGGAGAAGAGAAAGGCAAAATTCGACAGCATCGAGATCGCACCGGCGAGCGTCGCCGTAATCGTCATCGTCAGCGTGTCGCGATTTTCGATATGCGCGAGTTCATGCGCCATGACACCCGCAACCTCTTCAGGCGTGAGCCGCTGCAACAGCCCGGTCGACGCGGCAACGGCGGCATTCTGAGGATTGCGACCGGTCGCAAAGGCATTCGGCTGCGGGCTGTCGAAGACATAGACCTTCGGCATCGGCAGGTTTGCATTGCGCGCGAGATCGCGCACCATAATGTAGAATTCGGGAGCTGTCCGCTCGTCGACCTCCTGGGCGCGATAGGCCCGGAGCACCATCTTGTCCGAGTTCCAGTAGGAAAAGAAGTTCATGCCGGCGGCAATGACGAAGGCAATCATCATCCCGCCGCGGCCGCCGATGAGGAAGCCGACGCCCATGAACAGGGCGGTCATGAAGGCGAGCAGCATGGCAGTCCGCATGGTATTCATGTCGAGCTCCTCCGGAAGCATCCGTTCGGCAAATTCCTTGCCGTTTTCGACTGTTGATTTAAAAAGCGCGCACCCCAATTTCAATGTTTGCGCATGAAATGCCGTCTCAGCAAAGGACGATGTGATGTCAGAAGATCGTGAAGCCGAAACCGGCGTGGAAGAACAGCCACGTGAACTGAGCCCGGCTGCGAAACGGGCACTCGCCGAAGCCGAGGAGCGCCGCCGCAAGGAAGCAGCCCCTGACATGCCGCCGGAGATCGGCGGACGCGGTGGAGCGGATCCGGCACGGTTTGGCGATTGGGAGATCAAGGGACGGGCAATCGATTTCTGAGGAATGATTCCCCATTGATTGGCCGCTTATATCGGAATATGTTCCTATCATGTTCCGAACCCCTGTCGCCACTGTGATGATATTCCTCTCGGCCGTCCCGACGGGTGCCGGCAGCCGGATGATCGACGGCCCTGTTGCCGCAGAGGTGGTCAGAGTCATTGACGGGGACACCATCCTTGTCGAAGCCATGCCCTGGCCCGACCACAAGATGAACACCTATGTGCGCCTGCGCGGCATCGATGCGCCTGAGCTTCGATCCAAATGCCCGGCGTTCCGGAAGGCGGCTCAAGTTGCAAAGAGCGAGCTGGCAAGCCTGATCGGGAACGAGCGACTGGTGCAGCTGACCGCAATCTCCGGCGACAAGTATTTCGGTCGTGTGGTTGCCGATCTTACCCTGCCAGACGGTACGCGACCGGCGGATCGCCTCTTGGAGGTGGGCTTGGCTGAGCGATACGCGGGAAAGCAGAAGATCAGACGAGCTTGCCCTGGCAGATTGTAGGGCGTTTGTAGACAGCTGCAGGCAGATGCGGCTTGATGCTACGCATGTTGATTCGTCAGATGTCTATATCCCGCTGGTCATGTTCGCTTATTCTGCTTCTTTTCGCACAGGCAGAACCCCTCGCGCATGCACAGACGACTGCATTCGAAGTGGCAGCGCGATCCTGCAAGCAAGTGTCGAGTTGTGAAGAAGCTGTTATCCTGTGGTGCAGTGGATACCGTCGCGCCGATGGAGATAACGACGGCATACCGTGTGAGAACGTCTGCTCGACAGTAGATCAGGTCAACGAAATCCGACGCGTGATCGGATGTTGAGGAAGCCGGGAGCTTTAGGAAGCTCCCGGCGCTCTGTTTGTATCAGGCGCTCTTGTTCTGACGATTAGCGATCAGATCATCCACGACAGCCGGATCGGCGAGCGTCGAGGTATCGCCGAGCGCGCCGAAATCATCCTCGGCGATCTTGCGCAGGATACGGCGCATGATCTTGCCGGAACGCGTCTTCGGCAGGCCGGGCGCGAACTGGATCTTGTCCGGTGTGGCGATCGGGCCGATTTCCGTACGCACATGCTTCACCAGGTCCGCCCGCAGCGCGTCATTGCCTTCGTGGCCCGACATCAGGGTGACGTAGCAATAGATGCCTTGGCCCTTGATGTTGTGCGGGTAACCCACGACGGCCGCTTCGGAGACGAGGTGGTGCGAGACGAGCGCCGATTCGACCTCTGCCGTGCCCAGGCGGTGACCGGAGACGTTCAGAACGTCGTCCACGCGACCCGTGATCCAGTAGTAGCCGTCTTCATCGCGCCGGCAGCCGTCACCCGTGAAATACTTGCCCTTGTAGGTGGAGAAGTAGGTCTGCACGAAGCGATCGTGATCGCCGTAGACGGAGCGGGCTTGGCCCGGCCAGCTGTCGGTGATGCAGAGGTTGCCGTCGGTCGCGCCTTCCAGCACTTGACCTTCATTGTCCACCAGCTCCGGCTTGACCCCGAAGAAGGGTCGTGTGGCCGAACCGGGTTTCAGCGCGGTCGCACCCGGCAGCGGCGTGATCATGATGCCGCCAGTTTCCGTCTGCCACCAGGTATCGACGACGGGCGACTTCTGTTCGCCGACGACGTTGTAATACCACTCCCAGGCTTCCGGATTGATCGGTTCGCCCACGGAGCCGAGAAGGCGGAGCGACGAACGGTCCGAGCGCTTCACGAACTCGTCGCCGGCACCCATCAGCGAGCGGATTGCGGTCGGTGCAGTGTAGAAGATGTTGACCTTGTGCTTCTCGATCACCTCCCAGAAGCGGCCCTGATCCGGGAAGGTCGGGATACCCTCGAACATCAGCGTCGTGGCGCAGTTCGAAAGCGGCCCGTAGACGATGTAGGAGTGACCGGTAACCCAGCCCACATCGGCCGTGCACCAGTAGATGTCACCATCGTGATAATCGAAGACATATTCATGCGTCATCGACGCGTAGACCAGATAGCCGCCGGTCGTGTGCATGACGCCCTTCGGCTTGCCCGTCGAACCCGAGGTGTAGAGGATGAACAGCGGATCTTCCGCCTTCATCTTCACCGGCGGGCATTCGGCCTTGACCGTGTGCACTTCCTGATGGTGCCAGATGTCGCGACCCGGTGCCCAGCCGATCTTGCCGCCCGTACGGCGCACGACAAGAACCTTGTTGACGATGACATACTGCTTGGCGGCAATATCGATCGCGATATCGGTGTTTTCCTTCAGCGGAACCGGCTTGCCGCCACGAACACCTTCGTCGCAGGTGATGACGAAGGTCGATTCACAGTCGACGATGCGACCTGCGAGCGCCTCAGGCGAGAAGCCTCCGAAGACGACCGAATGGACCGCGCCGATGCGGGCGCAGGCAAGCATGGCATAAGCCGCTTCCGGGATCATCGGCATGTAGATGGTGACGCGGTCACCCTTCTTCACGCCATGCTTCTTGAGGACGTTCGCCATGCGGCAGACGTGCTCGTAGAGCTCGTTATAGGTGATCTTCTTGTCGATATAGGGGTTGTCGCCTTCCCAGATGATGGCTGTGCGTTCGCCATGCGTCTTCAGGTGACGGTCGATGCAGTTGTAGGAGACGTTGGTCAGGCCGTCCTCGAACCACTTGATCGGGACCTTGCCCTTGAAGGACGTGTTCTTGACCTTCGTATAGGGCTTGAACCAGTCGATCCGCTTGCCGTGCTTGCCCCAGAACTTCTCGGGATCCTCGATGCTCTCCTGATACCACTTCTGGTACTTCTCATCATCGATCAGGGCACGAACTTTTGCCGATTTCAGCACCGGATAGGTTTTGGCTGACATGAACTCCTCCTCATGTTGACGGGCCACTACTGGCGACCAGGACCGTCCTCCCCGGCCTATCGCCGACATACATAGCAGGTGCAACATGGCCAGCAATTAGACAAAGGTCATTCGTGACTTCGCGAATTGCAATTTCGTTACATAATCGCTATAAGGACGCCGAATTCCCGGAAATAGTGGTTTAAACCCACGGCCCGCGACAACCGGCGCGGACCCTCAGAAGGATTGTATCCATGGCCCAGACACTGCTCATGCCGAAGGCGACCGCCGTATGGCTCGTCGACAATACCGCGCTGTCATTCGACCAGATCGCGCAGTTCTGCAAACTGCATCCGCTCGAAGTCAAGGCGATCGCAGACGGCGAAGCAGCACAGGGAATCAAGGGTCTCGACCCCATCGCGACCGGCCAGCTCTCGCGCGACGAAATCGCCCGTGCCGAGAAGGACGTGAACTACAAGCTGAAGATCTCCGAGCCGAAGGTGCGCGTTCCGGATTCCAAGCGCCGCGGCCCGCGTTACACCCCGGTGTCCAAGCGCCAGGACCGTCCCAACGCCATTCTCTGGCTGGTCCGCAACCATCCCGAACTGAAGGATGCGCAGATCTCGCGCCTCGTCGGCACCACCAAGTCGACGATCGAGCAGATCCGCGATCGCACCCACTGGAACTCAGCCAACCTGACGCCGATGGACCCGGTCACGCTCGGCCTCTGCAGCCAGATCGATCTCGATCTCGAAGTCGAAAAGGCATCGAAGGGCCGTCCGCTGCCGACCGCTGCCGAACTCGGCGCAACGCTTCAGTCGGCCAGCGACACCGAAAACCTCGGCTTCGGCTACGATCGCGAGGAAGAGAAGGAAATCGACGCCAACGCCGTCTTCGCGAAGCTGCAGTCGCTCAAGTCGGATCGCCCGACCGACGACGAAGACGATCAGTACTGATCGCGTATCCAACCGACCGAACCCCGGCAGCCCATGGCAGCCGGGGTTTTTTATTGCCTGGACTTCAGGTTCAAGCGCTGGCGGCGGCCTTCGTTGCGACCGGCACCTGCCCATGCGCCTGAAGTACGGCGGTAATCTCGTCGAGGATCGCCGGATCGTCGATCGTCGCCGGCATCTTCCAGGGCAGACCATCGGCAATCTTCTGCATCGTCCCACGCAAGATTTTGCCCGAGCGGGTCTTCGGCAAGCGGTCCACCATCAGCACCATCTTGAAGGCGGCCACCGGACCGATCTCGTCGCGCACCAGCTGAACGACTTCCTTGGAAATCAGCTTATGATCCCGATGCACATTCTTCTTCAGCACGAGAAGGCCGCAGGGGATCTGCCCTTTCAGCTCATCGGCAATGCCGATGACCGCACATTCCGCGACATCGGGATGCATGGCGCAGACTTCTTCCATCGCCCCGGTAGAGAGACGATGACCAGCGCAATTGATGATGTCATCGGTGCGGGCCATGACGAAGACATAACCGTCTTCGTCGATGACGCCGGCATCGGCCGTCTTGTAGTAGCCGGGGAACTCCTCGAGGCATGAAGCTCGAAAGCGCTCATCGGCATTCCAGAAGGAAACGAGGCAGCCCGGGGGCAGGGGTAGCTTCGCCACGATGTTGCCAAGCGTGCCGGGAGCGACCGGATGGCCGGCATCGTCCAGGACCTCGAGCCCGTAACCAGGCATCGGCTTGGTCGGCGATCCGTGCTTCACCGGAAGCAATCCTAGGCCCGCCGGATTGGCGGCGATCGCCCAGCCGGTTTCCGTCTGCCACCAGTGATCGATGACAGGGATCTTCAGGATCCGCTCAGCCCATTTTAAGGTCTCCGGATCGGCACGCTCTCCGGCCAGGAAAAGGGCACGGAGGCCCGAGAGATCGTAGCGGGCGACATGTTCACCCTCGGGATCGTCACGGCGGATCGCGCGGAAGGCCGTCGGAGCCGTGAACAGCACTTTCACGTCGTGATCATTGACCACGCGCCAGAACGTGCCTGCGTCGGGCGTGCCCACAGGCTTGCCTTCGAAAACAACGGTCGCATTGCCGGCCAGAAGCGGCCCGTAGACGATATAGGAATGGCCGACCACCCAGCCGATATCGGAGGCGGCCCAGAAGACCTCGCCCGGCTTCACGCCATAGATGTTCTTCATGGTCCAGTTGAGGGCGACCATGTGGCCGCCATTATCGCGCACCACACCCTTCGGCTGACCGGTCGTGCCGGATGTGTAGAGAATGTAGAGCGGATCGGTTGCGGCAACCGCCACGCAATCGATCGAAGAGCCGTTGATCTTTTCTTGCTCGACGGCTTGCGCCAGATCGACGTCGCCGTGTTCGTAGCGGAGCGGCGCGTGGTATTGTTCGCGCTGCAGGATCAGGCAGTAATCCGGCTTGACCTTGGCCATGTCGATCGCCTGGTCGAGCAGCGGCTTGTAAGGCACGATGCGGCCCGGTTCGAGGCCGCAGCTCGCCCCGATCACAACCTTGGCACCGGAATCGTCGATGCGCGTCGCAAGCTCATGCGCGGCGAAGCCGCCGAAGACGACCGAATGCACGGCGCCGATGCGAGCGCAGGCGAGCATGGAAAACACGGCCTCTGGGATCATCGGCATGTAGATGATCACACGATCGCCCTTGCCGACGCCATGATTGCGCAGGACCGCAGCCATTGCGGAGACTTCCGTCAGAACCTGATCATAGCTGTAGCGCGCCGTCTGCCCGGTCATGGGGCTGTCGTAGATGACAGCCGTCTCGGCACCCCGGCCGGCCTCGATATGCCGGTCGATACAGTTATAGCAGGTATTGGTCTCACCCCCGGCAAACCACCGCCCATAGGTCCCTTGAGCGGGATCGAAGACACTTTCAGGCGCCTTGAACCAGTGAATGTCTTTTGCCGCAGCGCCCCAGAAACCTTCGGGGTTTGCCTTCCAGGAATCATAGACGTCCTGATAGCTCTCGCGCATGCCGATCCTCCCATGACAACGCTTGAGGCTTTCGCCTTTACCGTCATTTTAGGATCGGCGAAGGAAGGAGGAAAGAGAGACCAAAGCGCTATGCCGAAGGTCTAAGGCAATTTAACGTGTGCCAAAAATCGCCGAGCCGACGCGCACGCTTGTTGCCCCGAAGCCGATGGCAGTCTGGAAATCACCCGACATGCCCATGGAGAGCTTCGAAAGCCCGTTTTCCTCGGCAAGTTTCGCCAGCAGGGCAAAATGCGGTCCTGGATTTTCATCGACCGGCGGAATGCACATCAGGCCTTCGACCTGCATTGCAAGTTCATCCCGGCAGAGCGAGACAAAGGACGCGACGTCGTCGGGCGCAATCCCGGCTTTCTGCGGCTCGAGACCGGTATTGACCTGAATGTAGAACCGGATCGAACGCTCCTGGCGCTTGACTTGCTCGGCCAGCGCCCGCGCGATCTTCTCGCGGTCCACGGTTTCGATCACATCGAAGAGTGCCACCGCGTCGGCTGCCTTGTTCGACTGGAGCGGCCCGATCAGATGCAGTTCGAGATCAGGTGTCTCGGCCTTCAGCTCCGGCCACTTGCCCTGGGCCTCCTGCACGCGGTTTTCTCCAAAGACCCGCTGCCCCGCAACGATCGTCGGCCGGATGTGCTCGGCATCGAAGGTTTTGGACACGGCCACGAGCGAAACGGAATCCGGCTCACGACCGGCTTCATGCGTTGCCTTCGCGATCTTGTCCCGGACGTCCTGGAGGCGTTCTTCAACCGACATGTCCAACCCTCGTTTCATTCTACTCGATATCTGGCGTATTCACGACTTTCGGCAAGGGGTTAAAGCCAGCCTCGGGCGATGGCAAGCTCAGGCGGCAAACGCGGCCCGGAAAGCCCCGGCGAATCCCTCAAAAACTTGACGCTTGGCCGGTTTCATGATGAAGGTCGGCCCTCTTCCTTTGATGCTATTCCCGGAAATGCGATCCATGGCTACCGAACGTTACAATCCGCGCGACGCCGAGCCCCGTTGGCAGGCGAAATGGGCCGAAGACAAGGTCTTCGAGACCGACAATGCTGACCCGCGCGAGAAATACTACGTGCTCGAGATGTTCCCCTATCCCTCGGGACGCATCCACATGGGCCATGTCCGCAACTACGCGATGGGCGATGTCGTTGCCCGCTACAAACGCGCCCGCGGCTATAATGTCTTGCATCCCATGGGCTGGGACGCATTCGGCATGCCGGCGGAAAATGCCGCGATGAAGAACAAGGTCCACCCCAAGGCCTGGACCTACGAGAACATCGCCACCATGCGCGGCCAGCTGAAGTCCATGGGTCTGTCCCTGGACTGGTCGCGCGAATTCGCGACCTGCGACGTCGACTACTACCATCGCCAGCAGCACCTGTTCCTGGACTTCCTGGAAAAGGGTCTGGTCTACCGCAAGAATTCGAAGGTGAACTGGGACCCGGAAGACATGACCGTGCTCGCCAACGAGCAGGTCATCGACGGCCGTGGCTGGCGCTCCGGTGCCCTGGTCGAGCAGCGCGAACTGACCCAGTGGTTCTTCAAGATCACAGATTTCAGCCAGGACCTGCTCGACGCCTTGGACGAACTCGACCAGTGGCCCGAAAAGGTCCGGCTGATGCAGAAGAACTGGATCGGCCGCTCGGAAGGCATGGCGATCCGTTGGGAGGTTGCGTCCGGCAGCGAAGCCGGCGAGCTGACCGTCTATACGACACGGCCCGACACCCTGTTCGGCGCCTCCTTCCTCGCGATCGCCGCTGATCACCCCTTGGCAAAGGAAGCCGCCGCGCGTGACGCAGCCGTGGACGCCTTCTGCCAGGAATGCCGGCATGCCGGCACGTCTCTGGCAGCGCTGGAAACAGCCGAGAAGAAGGGCATCGATACCGGAATCCGCGTGAAGCATCCGCTCGACCCGAGCTGGGAGCTGCCGGTCTATGTCGCAAACTTCGTGCTGATGGAATACGGCACGGGCGCGATCTTCGGCTGCCCCTCCGGCGACCAGCGCGACCTGGATTTTGCCCGCAAATACGACCTGCCGGTCGTGCCGGTCGTCATGCCCAAAGACGGCGACGCCGCAAGTTTCGTCGTCGGTGACACCGCCTATACCGATGACGGCGTGATGATCAATTCCCGCTTCCTCGACGGGCTTTCGACGACGGAAGCTTTCGAGGAAGTGGCGAACCGTCTGTCCTCTCAGCAGCTGAACGGCGCACCGCAGGGCGAACGCAAGGTCAATTTCCGCCTGCGCGACTGGGGCATTTCCCGTCAGCGCTACTGGGGCTGCCCGATCCCGGTCATCCATTGCGATGACTGTGGTGTGGTCCCCGTCCCGAAGAAGGACCTGCCGGTGAAGCTGCCGGACGATGTCAGCTTCGACAAGCCGGGCAACCCGCTCGACCGTCATCCGACCTGGCGCCATGTCGCCTGCCCCTGCTGCGGCAAGGATGCCCGTCGCGAGACGGACACGATGGACACCTTTGTCGATTCGAGCTGGTATTTCACCCGCTTTACGGCACCGTGGGAAGACAATCCGACAGATCCGGCCGTCGCCAACCGCTGGCTGCCGGTCGATCAGTATATCGGCGGTATCGAGCACGCGATCCTGCACCTGCTCTATTCGCGTTTCTTCACCCGCGCGATGCGCGAGACCGGACATGTCGGCCTGAAGGAACCCTTCAAGGGTCTCTTTACCCAGGGCATGGTGGTGCACGAGACCTACAGCATCGGCGAGGGACTGGAGCGCGAATGGGTGGCCCCGGTTGATCTTCGCATCGAAGAGGCCGATGGCACGCGCCGGGCATTCCTGCTGAGCAATGGTCACGAAGCCAAGATCGGCTCGATTGAGAAAATGTCGAAGTCGAAGAAGAACGTCGTGGATCCCGATGACATCATTGGTTCCTACGGCGCCGATACCGCACGCTTCTTCGTTCTCTCGGATTCGCCGCCGGACCGCGACGTCATCTGGTCGGAAGCAGGCGTCGAAGGCGCCCATCGCTTCGTCCAGCGCGTCTGGCGTCTGGTTTCCGAGGCCGCCGATCGTCTGAGGTCCGTACAGCCGAATCCGGCTAAGGACGGTGACGCATTGGCCGTGTCACAAATCGCCCACAAGACGCTGAAGGCTGTTCAGGGCGATCTCGACAAGCTTGCCTTCAACAAGGCGATCGCCCGCATCTACGAACTGGTCAATGCGCTGGCCGCGCCGCTCACCAATGTCGCGGCAGGGCAGGGTGACCAGGCTTATGTCGCCGCGGTCCGCAATGCGGCCGAGATCCTTGTGCAACTGATTGCACCGATGACACCGCATCTGGCCGAAGAGTGCTGGTCGATCCTCGGCAATGAGGGTTTGATCGCGAAATCGGTCTGGCCGCAATTCGACGAAGCTCTGGTCGCCGAGAATGAAATCACGCTGCCTGTGCAGATCAACGGCAAGAAGCGCGCCGAATTGACAATCGCGCGCGACGCAGACCAGAATGCCGTCCAGGAAGCCGTGCTGGCTCTCGACGCCGTCAAGGCCGCGCTCAACGGCCAGGCGCCGAAGAAGATCATCGTTGTCCCGCTAAGGATCGTGAACATTGTCCTCTGAACTCAAGCCTTCCACGGTGCTTCGGCGCTCGCTTCTGATCGGCGCGGCTCTGCTTCTGGCGGGCTGCCAGGCGCGTCCCTTGTATCAGGATGTCAATGCCATTGGTGAAACGCGCGGCGCTCTCGCGGCCATTTCCTACTCTGAAGCTACAAGCCGGATTGGCCTCGAGACGCGCAATCGTCTGCTCTTCCTGACCAGTGGTGGCAAGGAAGCCGCAACGCCGGAGTATCGCGTCGAATTGACCGTCACCGGCGGCGTAACAGGCATTTTGCTGGATGAGGCAGCCGATACCCCGAACGCGGGGCGCGCTGCCGTCCTGGGAACCTATACGCTGAAGCGTATCTCGGACGACACCGTTCTCAAAACCGGTCGTCGAACGGGCGTCGCCCTCTTCGACTATCCGCGTCAGGAATTTGCAAAGCTGCGTGCGGTCCGGGACGCAGAGACGCGTGCAGCCCGGGAATTGGCTGAGATCATCTACGCCGACCTGGCCATGACCCTCGGTCGCTGATCGGCGATCATGGCGGAGATCAAATCTCACGAGTTTGAAGGCTTCCTGGCCAAGTCGGCCAGGCATTACCGGCTCTTTGTTATTTATGGACCGGATCGTGGGCTGGTCGCCGAACGGGCCTCGGCTCTTGCTGCCACAACGGGTGTCGATCTCTCGGACGGGTTTGCGCTGATCCGGCTCGACGCGTCCGACATCCAGTCGGACCCAGGCCGGCTGATCGATGAGATGAATGCATTCGGCCTCTTCGGCGGCGAAAAACTCATCTGGGTGCGCAGCGCAGCCAATGAGAAACAACTGGTCGACGGCCTCGCGCATCTTGCGGCAAAGCCACCGGAAGGCAGCTATCTCCTCATTGAGGCCGGCGATCTCAAGAAGGGTTCGGCTCTACGGAAAGTCGCGGAATCCGAGCGGAGCGTGGCCTGTATCGCCTGCTACCAGGATGACGCGCGGGCCTTGAATGGCCTGATCGACGCCGAACTCGCCGCCGCGAATCTCCGCATCACACCGGCAGCGCGAGAATTGCTGCTCGAGTCCATCGGCGGTGATCGTATTGCGTCGCGCAACGAGATCCAGAAGCTCGTTCTCTATTGCATGAACGACGAGCTGATCGACGAGCGCCACGTCCTGGATATCGTCGGCGATGCCAGCGCCGTGTCGACCGACGAGGTTGTAGACGCCGTACTGTCCGGTGATCCCGACGGCTTTCTGCATGCAATCCAGAAAGTCATCTCGTCCAAGACGGCTGTCTTCCTGGTCCTGCAGGGAACGATGAAACAGATTCAGTTGCTGGAGGCCATGCGTCTGGAGATGGAAGAGAAGAGCCAGCAACCGGCGCAGGTACTCCAGACGCTGGGCCGCGGCATCCATTTCAAACGCAAGCCGATCATCGAGAAAGCGTTACGGAACTGGAACAGTTCCGACCTGGGGCGTGAAAGCTCTAGGCTCAATGCGGCGGTTCTGCAGAGCAGGCAGAATGCGTCGCTCGAAGACAATCTGGCCATCCAGACCCTTCTGGCAACGACGCTTCAATCCGCGCGGCGCAATCGCCGCGGCTGATCAGCGAGCCTCGAGCAGGCGGCAGATCTCTTCCAGCTGGTCCAGCGTCTTGTAATTGATCTTCAGCTGACCGCCACCACCCTTGTGGTTGATCGCGACAGAAAGACCCAGGCGATCGGAGAGGCTACGCTCGAGCGCGATGGTGTCTGAATCTTTCGGCTCCCGAACTTCTGCTGGTGTGGGTTCCTGCTGCGCCTTGATGTGGTTCTGCGCGAGCTTCTCCGCATCGCGAACGGAAAGACCCTTTTGCGCTATGGTCTTGGCGAGCATCACCGGATCGGGCGTCGAGACCAAAGCGCGCGCGTGACCAGCAGAAAGACTACCGTCGGCCAGCATGTCACGCACGGGGTCGGGGAGCTTCAGAAGGCGCAGGCTATTGGCCACATGGCTCCGGCTCTTGCCGATGATTTCGCCAAGGTCGTTCTGGGTATAGCCGTGCTCGGCAATCAACTGCTCGTAACCAAGCGCCTCTTCGAGAGGGTTGAGGTCCGCGCGCTGCACGTTTTCAACGATCGCGAGCTCAAGAGCGGTGCGATCGTCGACATCCCGCACGATGACCGGAATTTCGACCAAGCCGGCGAGTTGGGCAGCGCGCCACCGGCGCTCGCCGGCGATGATCTCATAGCGATCGTTGCCGACCGTACGAACTACCACGGGCTGCACGATACCATGCTGCCGGATCGAACCGGCGAGATCCTGCAATTCGGCCTCGTCGAAGTAGCGACGTGGGTTCTTAGGGCTACGAGCGACGAATTCGATCGGAACGGTGCGGTCAGGGTTCACCGTCGGCTTGGTTTCGCCAACTGGAACCGGCTGATCCATTTCGCCGATCAGTGCTGCCAGACCGCGACCGAGGCGGCGTTTCGATACGTCTTCGCTCATACTCACACCCTTATACGAAGATTAGGCTGCCTTACGCTGCCGTTCGCGCTGAATGACCTCGGAAGCCAGCTGCAGATAGGCCTGGCTGCCTGCACACTTCAGATCATAAAGGATAGCCGGCTTACCATAAGACGGCGCCTCGGACACCCGCACGTTTCTTGGGATCAGCGTCGTGTAAACCTTCTCCCCAAGATGCTCGCGGACGTCGCTCACCACCTGTTGGGCGAGATTGTTGCGCGAGTCGAACATAGTCAGCACGATGCCCTGGATATCGAGCGTTGGATTGACCGTCTGACGAACCTGGTTGATCGTCTCAAGCAGCTGACTCAGGCCCTCGAGCGCAAAGAACTCGCATTGCAGGGGCACCAGCACCGAGTGGGCTGCTGCCATGGCGTTCATCGTCAAAAGGTTGAATGACGGCGGGCAATCCAGAAGCACATAGCTGAAGGAGCGCGCATCATCGAGATTCAGAGCCTTCTTCAGCCGGAACACGCGATCCGCCTGCTGGGAGATTTCCATCTCGAAGCCGAGGAGGTCCATCGTCGAAGGCACGATGGACAGGTTTGGCACCGCCGTCTCAAGCGCTGCTTCGGTAATGGAATGGGTCCCGATCAGCACATCATAAGACGACAGCCGACGATCGCGGCGGTCGATACCGAGACCGGTGCTGGCATTGCCCTGCGGGTCCAGGTCCACGATCAGCACGCGCTCACCAATGGCGGCCAAGGCCGTTGCAAGATTGATGGCCGTCGTCGTTTTCCCCACGCCACCCTTTTGGTTCGCGATGGTGATGATACGGTTTTTCTCGAGATTCATATGGCACCCGAAGCGGTTAAACCCTGCGTGACAGGGAGGCGATCTCCAGGATGACGGAATCTGCCTCGACGACGCTTTGATGTTTTATCAGATCGAAGTCCCAGCGACCACGCGCTTTATCGATCTCTGCCTGATAATCCCGGCCTTTGTGGAAGATAAAGCGGATGTTGGGATTGTTTTGCGCCCAGGGGAACACATAGGCGAAGAGTGCATCAAGCTCCGCCAGCGCCCGGGCTGAAACAAAGTCAGGTGCCTGAAGCTTCTTGGTTGCCTCTTCGATCCGCAGGGGATGGACCGCACCGCGCCCGCCTACTTCTGTGAGCGCGACGCGGAGAAAGCCACATTTCTTGTTGTTGCTTTCCACGAGATCAATCCACCCGTCGCCATATTCTGCAAGGCTGATGGCGGTGATAATCCCAGGGAAACCACCACCACTGCCGATATCGATCCAGCGGCCGGGCTGCGGCACAATGTTCCGGATTTGTAACGAGTCTATGATGTGCCGGGTCCACACTTGCTCAAGCGTTGAGGGTGCGACCAGATTGATGCGGGGCGCCCACTTCATGAAAAGATCGGCGAAACGGTTGAGGCGCTCCTGCGTTTCACGTGAAACATGGATGCCGTAGGCGCTACTGTCGATCTTCATATCAAGAAGCCAATTTACTTGTATTTTTCCGGAGATGCGCGACCAGCAACGCAACCGCAGCCGGAGTCATGCCTTCGATGCGCGCAGCCTGAGCGACGTTCAAGGGGCGCTGCGCAGTGAGCTTTGCCTTCAGCTCATTGGACAGTCCCGAAAGAGCGAGATAGTCGAAATCACGTGGGATTTCGCGATTCTCTTCTGCGCGCACATCGGCGACGTCCGAGGCCTGCCGCTCGAGATAGACGTAGTAGAGGCAGTCGATCTCAACGGCTTCGGCGATCTTGCCATTCTCGGCGGCAAGTTCCGGCCACACGCGCACCACATCAGCCCAACCGATTTCCGGATAGGACAGGATCTCGCGCGCGGATCGCCGCCGGCCATCCTGGTTGACGCTGACGCCGACGGCCGACATTTCATTTGGGGAAGCCATGAGCGACCCAAGGCGTTCATAAAGGCCCGTCCGCTGCGCCGCATACGTCGAAAACTTCGACGCACGGTCGGGGCCAACACAGCCAATAGAGATACCAATCGGGGTAAGTCGCATGTCCGCATTATCTGCGCGCAATGACAGCCGATATTCTGCTCGCGACGTAAACATCCGGTAAGGCTCGGCGACACCGCGGGATGTGAGGTCATCGATCATGACGCCAATATAGGAATCCGTTCGGCTGAGCCGCACACTGTCCTGACCGCCGGCATATCGGGCCGCATTGATTCCGGCGACCAAGCCCTGGGCACCGGCTTCCTCGTATCCCGTGGTCCCGTTGATCTGGCCTGCGAGATAGAGGCCACGCGCGCCCTTGACCGCCAGAGAGAGGTCAAGCTGCTGCGGGTCCACATAATCATACTCTATCGCGTATCCAGGCTGCAGGATCCGAACATCTTCAAGCCCGGGGATCGAGCGGATGAAGAGCTCCTGCACCTCTTCCGGCAGGGAAGTGGAGATGCCATTGGGATAAATCGTGTCGTCGTCCAGGCCTTCCGGTTCAAGGAAGATCTGGTGACCGTCGCGATCACCGAAACGGTTGATCTTATCCTCGATAGACGGGCAATAACGTGGGCCCACACCTTCGATCTGCCCGGAATATATGGCGGAGCGATGGATATTGTCCCGGATGATCTGATGCGTACGTTCGGTCGTACGCGTGATGCCGCAGGCAATCTGCGGGGTCGTTATCTGCTCCGTCATGAAGGAGAAGGGAATAGGGTCCGCGTCCGCCTCCTGAACGTCCAGACCGTCCCAGCGGATTGTCTTTCGGTCCAGCCGTGCAGGCGTGCCTGTCTTGAGACGTCCAAGTTTCAGGCCCAAGGCCGCAAGGTCGCCGCTAAGACCAAGGGCAGGGGCCTCGCCAACCCGGCCCGCCGGGATCTTCTTGTCGCCGATATGGATCAGACCATTCAGGAACGTTCCGGTGGTCAACACCACCGCAGATGCCCGGAGCTCGCGCCCGTCCTCGAGGTGAACTCCTTTTATTTCGGACGAGTCACGAATGAAAGAGTTCACCGCACCTTCGATGATTTCGAGATTCGGTGTCTCCGACAAAAGCTGCTGCACGGCCTGACGGTAGAGCTTTCGATCAGCTTGGGTGCGAGGCCCCCACACTGCCGGGCCCTTCTTGCGGTTCAGCATGCGAAACTGGATACCGCCCATGTCGGCAGCCCGGCCCATCAAGCCATCGAGAGCGTCAATCTCACGAACGAGGTGACCTTTGCCCAGGCCGCCAATCGCAGGGTTGCAGGACATCACGCCGATCGTATCGGCACGATGCGTCACCAGCGCGGTTCTCGCACCCATGCGCGCAGATGCAGCGGCAGCCTCTGTTCCGGCATGGCCGCCACCCACAACGATGACGTCAAACTGTATTCCGACCATGTTCAGTAGCCTGTTTCACGTGAATCACTTGCCGACACAGAATTCGGAGAAGATCTTACCCAAAAGCGTTTCGGTATCGATTCGACCAGTCATGCGCGACAGCTCCATCGAGGCTAATCGCAGATCTTCGGCTCGAAGCTCAAGCGGGCTCATCTCGTTCTGAAGAGCCGATTGTAAATGTGCAGATGCGGAGCGAAGGCGCTCTGCATGCCTCAAACGACTTGGAATTGCAAGGCTTGCGACGTTCGTGCTCTCGCGCACTGCCCGCAGAAGGCGAGAGCGAAGCTCCTCCAATCCCTCGCCACTCACTGAGGACAAGCAGACATCGAAGTCACAAGCACCTCCACGAGCCTCGCTCAAAACATCTAGCTTTGTACCCACCCTGATAACAGGCCGATCAATGCCAATCGGATCACCTCTGACAGCTGCGGACATATCCGTAAGCTCGAGAACCAAATCTGCGTCGCTGATCGTCCTCATGGCGCGCCGAATGCCCTCCTGTTCGATGACGTCGGCTGTCTCTCTCAGCCCAGCGGTGTCGTAGAGCTCAAACTTATATCCTTCGATATCGAGTTCACAGCGAACAACATCCCGTGTTGTCCCAGCGATTGGCGTAACTATCGCGACATCACGCTGTGCCAAGGCGTTCATCAGGCTCGATTTTCCGGCATTGGGCGCCCCCGCCAAGGCGACCTTGAAGCCATCACGGATAATCTCGCCAGCCCGCAGGTCTTGAATGCCTTTGTCGACCTCTTGCTTCAGGAGCGCAACTTCGTTCCATATCCGATTCGAAACAGACCCAGGGATGTCACCTTCGTCGCTGAAGTCGAGCTCGGCCTCCAGCATGGAGCGGGCAAAGATCAGTTTTTCTCGCCAGTCATCGTAGAGACTGGACAGGTGGCCGCTCGCTTGCTCGCTCGCCAATCGTCGCTGCATCTCGGTCTCGGCCGCCAGGAGATCGGCCAGACCTTCAACCTCGAGCAGATCCATCTTGCCGTTTTCGAAAGCCCGACGGGAAAACTCACCGGCTTCGGCCATCCGAGCGCCGGAGAATCCGGCTAAGGAATTGAGAACGGCAGTGACGACAGCGCGGCCGCCGTGCAGGTGAAGTTCTGCGCAATCCTCGCCGGTAAACGACTGAGGGCCGGGAAACACCAGAACCAGTCCGCGATCGAGGAAGGCGCCGTCTGCGCTCCGGATGGTTCGCAATGCTGCCTGCCTTGGTGCCGGTACGTCACCAACCAGTGCGTTGACCATCATGAAAGCGGCCGGGCCGCTGATCCTCAGGACAGCAACTCCGGCCGGCAATGCACCAGAAGCCAAGGCGAATATTGTCTGGGAATGAGCGGTCACGTGAGAACCCTCAGCCACGCCCTGACGCCAGCTCCCGCTGGGAGGATCAGGTGTTCATCGAGTCGAAGAAGTCGCCATTGTTCTTCGTCTGCTTGAGCTTGTCGATCAGGAACTCGATCGCATCGGTCGTTCCCATCGGTGCCAGGATACGGCGGAGGACGAAGATTTTCTGCAGGTCCTGACGCGGTACGAGCAGGTCTTCCTTACGGGTGCCGGACTTCAGGATGTCCATCGCCGGGAAGATGCGCTTGTCCGCAACCTTGCGATCGAGGACGATTTCCGAGTTACCGGTGCCCTTGAACTCTTCGAAGATGACTTCGTCCATGCGGCTGCCGGTATCGATGAGGGCCGTCGCGATGATCGTCAGCGAGCCACCTTCTTCGATGTTACGGGCTGCACCGAAGAAGCGCTTCGGACGCTGCAGCGCGTTGGCATCGACACCACCGGTCAGAACCTTACCCGAAGACGGCACGACGGTGTTGTAGGCGCGGCCGAGGCGGGTGATCGAATCGAGCAGGATAACAACGTCACGACCGTGTTCGACAAGACGCTTCGCCTTTTCGATGACCATTTCTGCCACCTGAACGTGGCGAACAGCCGGTTCATCGAAGGTGGAGGAAACGACTTCGCCGCGCACAGAGCGCTGCATGTCGGTCACTTCTTCCGGGCGTTCATCGATCAAGAGAACGATGAGGTAACATTCCGGATGGTTCGCGGTAATCGAATGCGCGATATTCTGCAGCAGAACCGTTTTACCGGTACGCGGCGGTGCAACGATCAGACCGCGCTGGCCCTTGCCGAGGGGGGCAACGAGATCGATGACGCGCGAGGAAAGGTCCTTCGACGTCGGAACATCGAGTTCCATCTTGAAGCGCTCGTTCGGATAGAGCGGCGTCAGATTGTCGAAGTGGACCTTGTGACGGATCTTCTCGGGATCCTCGAAATTGATGGTGTTGACCTTCAGAAGGGCAAAATAGCGCTCGCCTTCCTTCGGACCCCGGATCGGGCCTTCAACCGTGTCACCTGTCTTCAGAGAGAAGCGGCGGATCTGCGAGGGGGAGATGTAGATATCGTCCGGACCCGGAAGATAATTGGCATTGGCGGAGCGGAGGAAGCCGAAGCCGTCCTGCAACACTTCAACGACGCCCTCGCCGATGATCTCCACATCCTGGCTCGCCAGCATCTTGAGGATCGCAAACATGAGCTCCTGCTTGCGCATCGTGCTCGCGTTTTCGACTTCGAGCGATTCGGCAAAGGTCAGGAGATCGGTCGGCGATTTGCTTTTGAGTTCTTGTAGCTTCATTTCAGCCATGAAGAGGGACCACGTCAGATAGAATTTTCAAGGAGAACGGCGAGCTGGTGGAATTCGGTACGATCGCGAAGGCCGCAAATGACTGAATAATACGCAAGCCAAAAGAGGGAGTGGCGCGAAAATAGCGACTCGGGGATTCGACCGCAAGTGAAAAGCCCGCGCTCACGAAAATAATACGAACCGCGGCGATTGCGCTTAGAACGGCTTCACGACGGCGAGGACCACGATCAGGATCATCAGGAGGGTCGGCGCTTCATTCATCATGCGCCAATAGCGCGGCGTCTTGATGTACTCACCCCGACCGAAGGATTTCACCGCCTTGGCGAAATAGCCATGCACACCCGAAAGCGCGATCACCGCCGCGATCTTGGCATGCAGCCATCCGCCCTGGAATGCAAAGACCTGCCAGGCGAGGTAAAGACCGAGCACCCAGGACACCACCATGGCCGGGTTCATGATCACCTTCATCAGCCGCGCTTCCATCACCGCAAAGGTCCGTGCCTGCTCGGAGGAGGGATCGCAATCAGAATGATAGATGAACAACCGGGGCAGATAGAGCATCCCGGCCATCCATGAGATGATCGCGATGATGTGAAGCGCCTTGATCCACGGATAGGCCTCATCCGGACCGGCCAGCATGATGCCGCCTCCGACCAGGCCGAAGAAGATCAGCGCGGTAGCCGCTTTCTTCGCAGCCTGCTGGCCTGGCCGCGCGTCGATCTGCTTCTCCATGGTCAGCCGAAGCTCCGAACCTGCGCCACGAGCTCCGTGACATGCTGGGGATCGGCCTGCGGCGTAATCCCGTGGCCAAGGTTGAAGATCAGGGGTCCATTGCCCAGCGCCTGCAGGATCGCATCGATGCCTTCCCGGAGCGGCGCACCGCCGGCAACGACCCGCATCGGATCGAGGTTACCCTGGACAGGTCCATCCTTCTGCAGCTCCGCCGCAAAGCTCAATGGCACCGACCAGTCGAGCCCGATCGCATCGGCATTGGTGTCCTGCCGATACCTCCTCAAGAGGATCCCAGCACCCTTGGCGAAAGCGATCACCTTGGCGTTAGGCCGCCGCGATTTGACAAGATCGATGATCCGGCGAACCGGCCGCACCGCGAAAGCTTCAAACTCCGCCTCACCGAGGACGCCCGCCCAGGAATCGAAGATCTGAACGGCATCCGCACCGGCATCGATCTGGGCCACCAGGTAATCGGCCGAAACCTCAGCGAGAAAATCGAGAAGTCGTTTGAACGCTTCGGGATAGCGATAGGCGAAGAGCCGGGCAGGGGCCTGGTCCGGCGTCCCGTGGCCCGCGATCATATAGGTCGCCACAGTCCAGGGCGCACCACAGAAGCCGAGCAGCGTGGTTTCAGCGGGAAGCTCGGCGCGAAGACGGCCCACTGTCTCGATCACGGGCTTCAGGTGATCCATCACACCTTCAGGAGACAGTTTGGCAATGCCGTCCGCATCGATCGGATCCATGCGTGGACCATGACCCTCGGTAAAGGTCACATTGCGGTGCAAGGCGTCCGGGATGACCAGAATGTCCGAAAACAAGATGGCTGCATCGAAGCCGTAGCGCCTGATCGGCTGCAGCGTCACCTCTGCCGCGAACTCCGGCGAATAACAGAGATCGAGGAAACTCCCGGCCTTCTGCCGCGTTTCACGATATTCCGGGAGATAGCGGCCTGCCTGCCTCATGAGCCAAATGGGAGGCGGCGTCACCGTCTTCCCATTCAAAACGTCCAGGACTTTCCGGTTCGGCGTGCTCAAGGCTCAAGCCCTTTCAATAAAGAAAAGATATATAGACTCTTCTTCTATTTCTAAGAGTCTCTGACTATCAAGGATTAATCCCGGACCACAACTTCTTCCAGTCCGATCATGATCAGACCAACGCGCCGCATGTCGGCTCCCGGCAACTCTGGGATTATGGGGATAACCCGAAATTAACCCGCGATTCCAGAGGCTTCTCGTCACAGAAATTCATCCCTTAACTGGGGATCGGGAGTCGACACTCTGCGAGTGATTCAAGATCGTCACCACTATCCACATCCCCTGTCGGAGGGTGCCAACACGAGGAGCCATTGTGGATAAATCGCCACTTTTCCTCTTGCGAAGATCGCCCGCTCGCCGCTACCTCTCCTTATCCCAAACAATCAACAGGGCGCGGTGAACAACGTGGAGAACCGGAAAAACTTCTTCCATCTCCACCTGATTTCTGACTCAACCGGCGAGACTCTCATTTCAGCGGGGCGAGCCGCGGCAGCGCAATTTCGCGGCACCAATGCCATCGAACATGTCTATCCGCTGATCCGCAGCAAGAAGCAGATCAAGGCGCTGCTCGATGCGCTCGACCGCGAGCCGGGAATCGTCCTTTACACCATCGTCGACGGCGATCTTGCAGCACTGATCGAGACAGGCTGCCATGAACTGGGATTGCCCTGCGTAAATGTGCTGGCCCCCATCATCGAAAAGTTTCAGGCCTATCTCGGCGCGCCCTCACGCGGTCGCGTCGGTGCGCAGCATGTGCTCAATGCCGAATACTTCGCGCGCATCGAAGCGCTCAATTTCACCATGGATCATGATGATGGCCAGGCACCTGAAGATTATGACGAAGCGGATGTCGTGATCATCGGTATCAGCAGGACCTCGAAAACACCGACCAGCATCTATCTCGCCAACAGGGGGATCAAGACGGCGAACCTTCCGATCGTCCCCGGCGTGCCTTTGCCGGACGGCCTGTTGAAAGCGACGCGTCCCCTCGTCGTTGGGCTGATTGCGACGTCGGATCGCATTTCCCAGGTGCGCGAGAACAGGGTGCTGGGGAACACGCCGGGCTATGATCGAAGTGAATATGTCGACCGGGCGTCCATCACCGAGGAGCTTAAATATGCGCGCGCGCTGTGTGCTCGCAACAACTGGCCGGTCATCGACGTGACACGGCGCTCGATCGAGGAGACCGCTGCGGCGATTGTTGCCCTCCGTCCCAAGCCGCGTTAATCCAGAGCGATTGCCATATTCAAGGTCTCTATCATGGTCTCCTCTCTGATCCTGGCGTCCGGCAGCAAGACGCGGCAGGCGCTTCTCAAGAATGCCGGCTTGCAGTTTAAAGCAGCGCCGGCCGATGTGGATGAGCGCGCCATCGAAGAAGGCTTGCCAACCGATGAAAGAGACCCGGTCTCGGTTGCCAAACATCTCGCGCTCGCCAAAGCCATCGAAGTTTCTCGGCGCAATCCCGGCGCCTACGTGATTGGGTGCGACCAGACGATGTCACTCGGCGACCGGATTTTCCACAAGGCGTCCTCGAGAGAGGAAGCCCGTGAGACATTGAAGACGTTGAGAGGCAAGGCGCACTTTCTGAACAGCGCGGTCTGCCTGATCCGAGATGGTGATCTGGTTTGGAGCGAGGTGTCACGCGCCTGCATGCAAGTGCGCGAATTCTCGGATGCCTTCCTCGATGACTATCTCGAACGCAATGGCGATGCGGTTCTCTCAAGCGTTGGCTGCTATCAGCTGGAGGGTGAGGGAATCCAGCTATTTGATGCGATAGCCGGAGACTATTTCACCATCCTCGGCTTGCCGCTCCTTCCGCTTCTGGCCGCCCTTCGTGACTATGGAATTAACCATGCGTGATTCACGTGAAACATTTCCGCGGCGTGCTTTTGTCGCCGGCTACCCGATCAAGCATTCCCGATCACCATTGATCCACGGATACTGGCTGAGAGAGCTGGGACTCGAGGGCGAGTATGAAAAAGTCGCGGTCGAACCGGAGCATTTCGGTCGCTTCATCGAGGACCTGAGGCAGCAGAAAAGCGCCTATTGCGGCGGCAATGTCACGATCCCGCACAAGGAGGCCGCGTGCCAGTTGGCGGATCACGTGGATCCCCCGGCCGAAGAACTGGGGGCTGCAAACACCCTTTGGCTGGAAGAGGGAAAGGTCTTTGCCACCAACACGGACGGGATCGGCTTCGTCTCGAACCTGGACGCGGAACATCCGGGCTGGGACCAGGCCGAGCGTGCCGTCGTGCTCGGGGCAGGGGGCGCCAGCCGGGCCATCCTCCAGTCCCTGCGAGACCGCGGCATTTCCGAGATCCATGTAGTGAACAGGACGGTGGATCGCGCACGTGAACTGGTCGATCGTTTCGGAGCGCCGCTGCATGCGCATGGAATGGAGGCACTGGATGGTCTGCTCGATGGCGCCGGCCTCTTCGTCAACACGTCGTCCCTGGGCATGGACGGCGCGGAGGCGCCACACCTGGCATTCGACAAGATGAAATCGAACGCGCTGGTAACCGACATCGTCTACGTCCCGCTCGTCACCCCGTTTCTTGCGCAGGCGCAAGAGGTCGGGCTGGCGACCGTCGATGGACTGGGCATGTTGCTGCACCAGGCGGTTCCGGGTTTCGAGAAATGGTTCGGTCAGAGACCTAAGGTGACGCCGGAACTTCGGCAGCTTGTTCTCGATGATATCGAGGCCCATGTATGATTATTGTTGGGCTGACCGGATCGATCGGAATGGGCAAGACCACGACGGCGACCTTGTTTGCCGATGAAGGGGTTCCCGTCAACGATGCCGACCAGGTCGTGCATGATCTCTACCGGTCAGACGCTGTTGAGCCGATCCGCGCCATGTTCCCGGATGTCATTGTCGATGGCGTGGTGGACCGCAAGAAGCTCTCCGAGAATCTGGCGAAGAATCCGGCTAAGTTTGCTGACCTCGAAGCGGTGGTTCATCCGTTGGTGCGGGCCAGAGAGAAGGCGTTTCTGGATGAGCAGCGGGCGCTCGGGAAAAAGGTCGTGGTGCTCGACATCCCGCTTCTTTTCGAAACGGGGGCTGATCGCCGAGTCGACAAGATCGTGGTGGTGAGCTGCGAGCCGGCCGTGCAGAGGCAGCGGGTTCTGTCCCGCCCCGGCATGACGCCGGAGAAGTTCGAGCTCATCCTGTCCCGGCAGACGCCGGATGCGGAGAAGCGTGCGCGTGCAGATTATGTGATCGACACCGGCCATGGGATTGACATGGCACGGTCACAGGTCAAAACCCTGTTGAAGAAACTGGGCGAGCAGGCGGAGCGAGCTAAAGATGCGTGAGATCATTTTCGATACGGAAACGACGGGCCTCGACAACAAGGCCGACCGCGTCATCGAAATCGGCGGCATTGAGTTGATGAACCACTTCCCGACCGGCCGGACATTTCACGTCTATATCAATCCAGGCGATCGGAAGGTGCATCCGGACGCGCTGGCCGTGCACGGCATCACGGACGAATTCCTGAAGGACAAGCCCTCCTTCGCGGGCATCGTGGCTGAACTTCAGGAATTCTTCGACGGTGCCAAGTGGATCGCCCACAACGCCACCTTCGACATGGGCTTCATCAACGCGGAATTCGACCGCCTAGGCATACCGCCAGTTCCGGCCGACATGGTCATCGACACGCTGGCATTGGCTCGCCGCAAGCATCCGATGGGCCCCAACTCGCTGGACGCGCTTTGCCGTCGCTATGGCATCGACAATTCGCATCGTACCAAACACGGCGCTCTGCTCGACTCCGAATTGCTGGCCGAAGTCTATATCGAGATGCTGGGTGGTCGCCAGGCGGCGCTCGGTCTGACGAGTGTGGACAACAGGCGCCAGACCACCGAGATCACGGAAGTCATCGAGATCAGCTACGAGCGGCCGAGACCGCTTGCGGCCCGTCTCTCTGCCGTCGAGGCCGAGGGTCACGGACGACTGGTGGCACGCCTCGGAGGCAAGGCGATCTGGTCGAAATACAGCGCATGAAAAAAGGGCCCGCTTGAGGGCCCTTTCTCATACAAGACTGCGGAACGCGTCTTAGTTCGGAGCGGCCTGGTTCTTGGCGCGCGACTGTTCTTCCGACACGCGCTGAGCAAACATCTGCGCGAAATCGATCGGGTCGATCATCAGCGGCGGGAAGCCGCCATTGCGGGTGGCATCGGCGATGATCTGACGTGCAAACGGGAACAGCAGGCGCGGGCACTCGATGAAGAGGACCGGCAGCATGTGCTCCTGCGGGAAGCCGGAGATGCGGAAGACGCCGCCATAGATCAGCTCGGTGACGAAAACGACCTTGTCGCCGTCCTTGGCCTCAGCGTTCAAGGCCAGCACGACGTCGAAGTCAGTATCCGAAAGCGGATTGGCATTCACGTTGACATTGATGTTGATGGCCGGCGCCTTGTCACGGGCCTGAAGCGACCGCGGTGCACCCGGATTTTCAAAGGAGAAATCCTTGATGTACTGGGCGAGAATATTGAGGGACGGAGAAGTCGTTCCCTGAGTGTTGTCGGCCATAGGGCGTGTCCTTGAAGATGAATTGCTAACGCCATCTAACATCTGAGACTTGACCTTACAACCCTGGGCGCCGGATGGCGGAGCCGCTTACTCGCGACCAATGCGCTGATCTCGCCAAGGCGAATCAGGCTTTCCCGGCTGGCTGCCAGGCTCGCGCTGAAACTCGTCATCGCCGAGATCGACGACGTTGTCATCAGGGCGCCGGGCGGTCCGGAAACCACCGTCGGCAAAGCCGCGGCTCACAACGATGCGCGGCTTGATCAGCCGCCAGGCGAAATCGCGGATGAAGGGGAGGAAGAGCAGAATGCCGATGATGTCGCCGAAGAAGCCGGGCACGATCAGCAGGAAGGCCGCAACGACGAGAAGCGCGGCATGCACCAGTTCCCGCCCCGGATCGACGCCGCGTTGGGCTTCGCTCTGAAGCCGACGCAGGATGCCCGCGCCCTGAAAGCGAAGCAGGGCAACGCCGGCGACGGCCGACAGCACGATGAGAGCAAGCGTCGGCAACACACCGATTGCCTGCCCGACAATGATGAAGCTCGCGATCTCGATGAGTGGTGCGATCAGGAAAAGCACCAGGGGAAGGCGCATGGCTTGCTCCAAACGCCTTTGTGATCCGGATATCGCAAGAGTCGGCGCTTACTCGATGCAAAGAATGCATTGCGCCATTTGAATGATGCGGCGCTGGAGACTATATGGGAGATGGAAAAATCAAATTCAATCAAGCCTGGCGGTATTCATGGGATCTAGCGATTTCGTTACATTGTTCTTCCTGGTCGCGGCGGTGCTGATCTTCTTTCAGCTTCGCAGCGTGCTTGGACGCCGCACGGGTCATGAAAAACCGCCATTCGATCCTTTTGCCCAGCGTGACCTGCCGAAGGGCGCGACCCGCGATGATGGCAAGGTTGTCACCCTCCCGCGGCGGGAAGAAGCGACAGGCGAAGAGCGTTTCACCGCAATCGATGCCTATGCACCGGCTGGAACGCCGCTGAACGACCAGCTGCGCGAACTGCTTCGTCACGATCCGAGCTTCAATCCGAAGGAGTTCCTCAACGGTGCGAAGATCGCTTACGAGATGATCGTGATGGCCTATGCCGACGGCGACCGCAAAACCCTGAAGGGTCTGCTCTCGCGTGAAGTGTTCGACGGCTTCGAAAGCGCCATCGCCGATCGCGAAAGCCGTGGTGAGAGTGTGAAGTCGACCTTTGTCGGCATCGAGAAAGCCGAGATCACACAGGCCTCTGCCCGTGACAACGAAGAGCAGGTCACCGTTCGCATCATCAGCCAGTTGATCACTGCCACCTACGACAAGGACGGCACGATGATCGACGGCGATTCCGAGGCGGTGTCTGAAGTCAACGACGTCTGGACCTTCGCACGCGATGTCCGCTCTCGCGATCCGAACTGGAAGCTGATCGCGACCGAAGCGGAACAATGAGTGTCGCATCCTCTTGCCGCTTGAAGCCGGTGTCGTTCGACGATCTGCCCGGCTGGCGCTCAGATGATCCGTCTCCCTTGTGGGATGCCATGGCCGACTGCCGGACTTACCTGCAGTCGGTCAAGCCGTATAAGGCCGGTGCTCTCGGTCTGACCGCCGATGATCTGCTGGCGCTTTTGGAACGAGCGGGCGAGACAAAGCCTGCAGGCGCCGACGAGGCGCGTTCTTTCTTTGAACGCGAAACCAGACCGTTTCTGATTGAACCGCGCGAGACTGCCTCAGGTCTGGTTACCGCATTCTACGAGCCGGAAGTCGCGGTCAGCGACCGGCGCGACGACGCGTACCGCCATCCCTTCTATCGCCGCCCCCGCGATCTGGTCGACATCGACGAGAGCAACCGTCCCAGTGGTTTCGATCCCGCCTATGCTTTCGCTCTGCAAACGGATTCGGGGCTCGCGCCCTATCCGGATCGCCGCGCGATCGACGAAGGCTGGCTTGAGGGCAGGGGCCTCGAGATCGCCTGGGCTCGGTCGAAGGTCGATGTCTTCTTCGCCCATGTGCAGGGTGCGGCCCGACTGCGCTACCCCGATGGAAGGTTGCGACGCATCACATATGCCGCGAAAGCGGGACATCCCTTCTCAGGCATCGGTCGCCTCTTGATCGACCTCGGCGAGATTTCCGAGGTAGAGATCTCTATGCAATCCATCCGCGCCTGGCTTGCTGCCCATCCCGAGCGCGTCGACGAGATCCTCTGGCACAACAGATCCTACATCTTCTTCCGAGAAGCGGAGGTCGATGATCTCTCCCGTGGCCCCATCGCAGCAGCCAAGGTGCCGTTGATTGCCGGGCGGTCGCTAGCCGTCGATCGTCAGATCCACACCTTCGGCTTTCCCTTCTTCATTCACGCCAGGGGCCTGACCCACATGGATGGGGGCAGGGACTTTGCCCGCACCATGATGGCACTCGACACGGGATCGGCGATTGTCGGTCCCGCTCGAGGAGACATCTTCACCGGTTCGGGAGATCAGGCGGGAGAACTGGCCGGCGCTGTGCGCAACGCGGCCGACTTCTATATACTGATCCCGAAACAGGCGGCAGAGAGGTTTGTTTGAGTGTCGGGTGGACCAAAGCTCAATCCGGAAGATCGCATTCTCTGGGGCAAGGTCGCGCGGTCGACCCGCCCCATGCCCGGGCGCATGGAAGAGCTTCTGGCCTTCGAAGATCAATTCGAAGCCCCGCCCGAAGAAAAGGATGTGCCTGCGCTGAACAGAGCTGCGCTGCCTTCCTCGACCGGCGGTACCGAAGCCGAGCGCAAACGCACGCAGCATCTGCATCATCCGTTGGAAAAACCGGTCAAGCGCAAGCTGTCACGCGGTCATCTGGCGCTCGAAGCGCGGATAGACCTGCACGGCCTCATCCAGAGCGAAGCGCATGGCATGCTCCTCGACTTCCTTATCCGAGCTCATGAGCGCGGCTTGCGGCACGTGCTGGTGATTACGGGCAAGGGAAGTTCGCTTGGCAGCGAAGGAGCCTTGAAGCGCGCGGTTCCCCTGTGGTTCGCCATGCCCGAATTTCGGTTTCTGATCTCGTCTTATGAACCGGCGGCCCGCCAGCATGGCGGGGAAGGCGCTCTCTACGTGCGGCTTTCTCGCCGCGGTCAGGAGCGCTGATGACACCCTTCGGCGACGCGCTTCGACAGCTCAGGGAACGAAAGGGCGTTTCCCAGAAGGAGATGGCTGCGGCGATCGGAGTTTCACCCGCCTATCTTTCGGCGCTGGAGCACGGCAAACGCGGCCTGCCGAACTTCGACTTTCTCCAGCGGGTGGCCGGCTACTTCAACATCATCTGGGACGAGGCCGAAGAGCTTTTTTCCGTGGCCGGGCGATCCGATCCCAAAGTGGTCGTCGATACCGCCGGCATGAAGCCGGAATACACCGCGTTTGCCAACGATCTGGCAAAGCTGATTCGCCACCTGTCACCGGATGTGATACGACAGATGCAGGATATTCTGGATAGCGCCAAAAAACGGCCTTGAAGGGGTTGAAAAGCCCTGTCTATCCACGAGAAACGACGCCCTCGCCTTTGGAACTCAGGCCAAAACCCATATAGTCGGGACGCTTGAAGCTGCTGATTCGGATCAGCCGGGCCTTTGAGAATTGACTGGAAAGATTGCTGAATGACCGACTTGCCGATCGCGGAAAATGGTGAACCGGCCGAATATGGCGCGGATTCGATCAAGGTTCTGAAGGGACTGGACGCTGTCCGCAAGCGCCCCGGCATGTATATCGGTGACACCGACGACGGTTCCGGCCTGCACCACATGGTCTACGAAGTCGTCGACAACGCGATCGATGAAGCGCTGGCAGGGCATGCTGATATCGTGACCGTCACCCTCAACCCGGACGGCTCCGTCACCGTGACCGATAACGGACGCGGCATCCCGACCGATATCCATACCGGCGAGGGCGTGTCCGCTGCCGAAGTCATCATGACCCAGCTGCATGCCGGCGGCAAGTTCGACCAGAATTCCTACAAGGTCTCGGGCGGTCTGCACGGCGTCGGCGTCTCGGTGGTCAACGCGCTTTCCGTCAGCCTCAGCCTGAAGATCCGTCGCTCCGGCAAGATCCACGAGATGAGCTTCACCCACGGTGTCGCCGATGCTCCGCTGAAGGTCACGGGCGACTACGAAGGCCGGTCGGGCACGGAAGTCACCTTCCTGCCGAGCCCGGAGACCTTCACCAAGACCGAATTCGACTACGGAACGCTCGAGCATCGTCTGCGCGAACTCGCCTTCCTGAACTCCGGCGTCCGCATCCTTCTGACCGACAAGCGCAAGTCCGACATCCGTCAGGAAGAAATGCTCTATGACGGCGGCCTCGAAGCCTTTGTCCGCTATCTCGACCGCTCCAAGAAGCCGCTGGTCGACAAGCCGGTCGCGATCAAGGGCGAGAAGGACGGCATCACCGTCGAAGTCGCCATGTGGTGGAATGACAGCTACCACGAGAACGTGCTCTGCTTCACCAACAACATTCCCCAGCGCGATGGCGGCACCCATATGGCCGGCTTCCGCGCGGCGCTGACCCGCCAGGTGACCTCCTATGCCGATACGTCCGGCATTACCAAGAAGGAAAAGGTCACGCTGCAGGGCGAAGACTGCCGCGAAGGTTTGACCGCCGTTCTCTCCGTCAAGGTTCCGGATCCGAAGTTCTCGTCCCAGACCAAGGATAAGCTCGTTTCCTCGGAAGTCCGCCCGGTCGTCGAAAACCTCGTCAACGAGGCGCTGAGCACCTGGTTCGAAGAGCATCCGACGGAAGCCAAGATCCTGGTCGGCAAGGTCGTCGAAGCGGCTGTCGCCCGCGAAGCAGCACGCAAGGCTCGTGAACTGACCCGCCGCAAGGGCGCTCTCGACATCGCATCCTTGCCGGGCAAGCTGGCAGACTGCTCCGAGCGCGATCCGGCCAAATCCGAACTCTTCCTCGTCGAGGGTGACTCCGCAGGTGGCTCCGCCAAGCAGGGCCGTTCGCGTGAAAGCCAGGCCATCCTGCCGCTGCGCGGTAAGATCCTGAATGTCGAACGCGCCCGTTTCGACAAGATGCTGTCCAGCCAGGAAATCGGAACCCTGATCACGGCCCTTGGCACCTCGATCGGCAAGGACGAGTTCAACGCCGACAAGCTGCGCTACCACAAGATCATCATCATGACCGATGCTGACGTGGACGGCGCGCATATCAGAACCCTGCTCTTGACCTTCTTCTTCCGTCAGATGCCAGAGCTGATCGAGCGCGGACACCTCTATATCGCCCAGCCGCCGCTCTATAAGGTCGCGCGCGGCAAGTCGGTGCAGTATCTGAAGGACGAAAAGGCCCTCGAGGATTACCTCATCACCATGGGTCTCGAGGAAGCCACGCTTACTCTCGCCAATGGCGAAGTCCGTGCCGGACAGGACCTGCGCGATGTCATCCAGGATGCGCTGCGCCTGCGATCCCTGATCGACGGCCTTCATTCCCGCTACAACCGCAATGTCATCGAGCAGGCAGCGATCGCCGGGGCGCTCAATCCCGAACTGACGGGCAACCGCGAGCAGGCCGAAGCCACGGCCGCTCTGGTGGCGAGCCGTCTGGACATGATTGCTGAAGACACCGAGCGCGGCTGGCAAGGTTTCGTCACCGATGAAGGCGGCCTGCGCTTCGAGCGCATGGTGCGCGGCGTCAAGGAAGTGGCCTCTGTCGACGTGGCGCTGATCGGCTCGGCCGATGCCCGCCATATGGACCAGATGTCGGCCCGCTTGCGCGAGATCTATTCGCAGCCGCCCGTGCTGACCCGCAAGGATGGCCGCAGCGATATGTCTGGTCCGCGGGCCCTTCTGGACTCGATCTTCGCAGCGGGCCGCAAGGGCCTGTCGATGCAGCGATACAAGGGTCTTGGCGAGATGAACGCCGAGCAGCTCTGGGAAACCACGCTCGATCCGAACGTCCGTTCGCTGCTGCAGGTAAAGGTCAATGATGCGACCGATGCCGACGGCCTCTTCTCGCGCCTGATGGGCGACGAAGTCGAACCGCGCCGCGAATTCATCCAGGACAACGCCTTGAGCGTCGCCAATCTGGACATCTAACCGCTGAAGCGGAGATGCGAAAAAGGGCCGCAAACATGCGGCCCTTTTGCTTTTCAACAGACTTGATGGCGCAGTTGGTTAACGTGATTCACGTGAAACCATTAATGCAGCGCTCAGAAGCCGCCTTCCAGCGCGACTTCCGCCAACGGCTTGCGATCATTCGGTGCCTCGCGGGCGCGCAAGCTTTCAGGAAGCACGCTTTTGTCACCCGGCTTGCCGATCGCAACGACGGCGTTGACATGGAACCCTTCCGGCGCACCGAGTTCAGAAAGCGCGCGGTCGAAACTAAAGCCAGTCATCGCGTGCGCGAAGTAGCCGGACTTGACCGCCTGCAGGGAAAGAAGTCCCCAGGCGGCACCCGCATCGAAGCTGTGGCTGCGAAAGGGCTTCGGCTCCGACCCGTCGGCCGGGCGGCTCAAGGTGTCCGAGAAAACGAAAACAAGCGCGGAAGCAGTCTTGGCCCAGCCTTGGTTGAACTCGTTCAGGATGTCGAGAAATTTGTCGAAGGCAGGTGTGCCCTTCAGTGCATAGACGAAGCGCCAGGGCTGGTAGTTGAAGGCGGAGGGTGCCCAATGGCCGGCATCCAGGATGGTAAGCAAGTCGTCTTTCGGCATGGTGCTGCCATCGAAGGCGCGGGGCGACCAGCGATCGAGGAAGATCGGATCGACATTGTATTCAGACGTACGGTGATTGCTGGTGGTCATGATGTTCCTTCATTTATGTCTTGGGACGACGCATGGAACAAACATCAATTCGCAAGCCTCGGAAAGGGTAGGGAGCGCACATTCGGTTGAACACAGTGAACGTTGATTAACTGCGTCCTGGGAGGGAACCTTAAGTCTTTTGGAACATCATCGGATGCCTGAGGCTTTTGGTGCCAAGCTCGCGAGGAGAAATCCGGGCTTTTGCGTTGCACAAAGTCTGTTAGTGTAGCGAATGAACGCGGACGACTTTGGTCCGGTACAAAGGTGCAGAACCCATGTTCTATCAGCTCTACGAACTCAACCATGCATTCATGGCACCCTTCCGGGCGACGGCTGATGCCATGAACCTTGCCTGGAAGAACCCCTTGAACCCATGGTCCCACACGGTCGTGGGTCGGTCCTTCTCAGCAGGCTTCGAGGTTTTCGAGCGCGTGACCCGTCGCTATGGCAAACCGGCCTTCGGATTGCCAACGACGACGGTAGAAGGCGAGAATGTTGCGGTCGAGGAAGAGATCGTCTGGCGCCGCCCCTTCTGTGATCTGATCCACTTCAAGCGCCACCTCCCGGCTGGAGCGGAAAAGGGCCCGCGCATCCTGATCGTCGCGCCGATGTCCGGCCACTACGCCACCTTGCTGCGCGGCACTGTCGAGGCACTGCTCCCGAGCGCCGACCTCTACATTACCGACTGGATCGACGCGCGCATGGTGCCTGTCACCGAGGGCGATTTCGATCTCGATGATTACATCGATTATGTCATCGAGATGCTGCATCACCTGGGTCCGGATACTCATGTAGTTGCCGTCTGCCAACCTTCGGTTCCGGTTCTGGCGGCCGTTGCCGTGATGGAAGGGGATGGTGATACCTGCGCCCCGTCATCGATGACGCTGATGGGCGGCCCGATCGATACCCGCATCAATCCGACCGCCGTGAACCAGCTGGCGCAGGACAAGCCGCTCGAATGGTTCCGAGACAACGTCATCATGCAGGTGCCGTGGCCACAGCCCGGTTTCATGCGCCAGGTCTATCCGGGCTTCCTGCAGCTCTCCGGCTTCATGTCGATGAACCTCGATCGTCACATGATCGCGCACAAGGACTTCTACATGCACCTCGTCAAGAACGACGGAGACTCGGCCGAGAAGCATCGCGATTTCTACGACGAGTATCTGGCCGTCATGGACCTGACGGCGGAGTTCTACCTGCAGACAGTCGACACCGTCTTCATCAAACATGCCCTGCCGAAGGGCGAGATGATGCACCGCACGAAGCGCGTCGACACCACGGCCATCCGCAACGTGGCGCTGCTGACCGTCGAAGGCGAAAACGACGATATTTCCGGCGTCGGCCAGACCAAGGCCGCACAGACGATCTGCACCAATATTCCCGACCATATGCGTCTGCATTACATGCAGCCGGATGTCGGCCACTACGGTGTCTTCAACGGCTCGCGCTTCCGCCGCGAGATCGCGCCGCGCATCGTCCAGTTTGCCAAGACGCACACCAAGAACGTCAAGGCGCAGACACCGGTCAAGCGCGTCATCAAGGGCGGCAAGGCTCTCTGATACTTTTGACAATCCGAATTTAAGAAGCGGATTCAGTCGGTTCTCCGATTGGGTCCGCTTCTTTCTTGAAGCCCGCCTGCGCATTTCCCACATCGAAACCATCGGACGGCATTCCGCCGCCCGCGAGAACGAGGTTATCGATGATGAACCAGTCAGCACTGCTTCGGCCGGATTGGACTCCGGCAACCGTCGCCCTGATGGTGCTCGGCTTCATGGTCTTCTGGCCGCTCGGTCTGGCCATGCTCGCCTACATCCTGTTTGGCGAGAAGTTTCAGAACTTCAAGCGCGAAGCCAATCGCAAGGCAGATACGGCTTTTGCCTGGTGCCGCACCAACAGCTACTCCGCCTCTGGCTCGACCGGCAACGTCGCCTTCGACGACTGGCGTAAAGCCGAGCTCGAGCGCCTGGACGAAGAGCGTCGCCGTCTGGACGAGATGCGTGCCGAATTCGACACCTATGCCCGCGAACTGCGTCGGGCCAAGGACCAGGAAGAGTTCGATCGCTTCATGCGCGATCGCCAGCAGGTGAAAACCGCGGACCAGTCCGGTCCGACCCAGGGCTTCACCGGCAACTGATCCGGCACATAGCTCTGAAAAGACGAGGTCGGCGCCATCGCGCCGACCTTTTTTCGTTGCTGTACAAGACCCAGAATCGGCTAGAACACGAATCATGTTCCCCCTGCTGAAAAAGCTGACACCGCAGAGAGCACCGGCGATCCAGCTGGAGCGGGCGATCGCCGTTGACGGCAGGTCCATCCCGCTCACCATTCGTAGGAACAGCCGCGCGACCCGGATCACGCTGAGGATAGAGCCCGGCGGACGCGCGCTGAAAATGACCATTCCGCCGGGACTGCGCGAACGCGATATCGACGACTTCCTCGATCGGCACCAGGGCTGGCTCAGCACCAAGCTCAAGCGCCAGAAGACCGCAGGAAGCATCGAGGATGGCGGTGAGATTCTCGTCCGGGGCGTCCCGCACCGCATCGTTCATACGGGACAGCTCCGCGGGCTGACCCAATCGATCGACAGCGATATCGGCCACGTCCTGAGCGTCAGCGGTCTTGAAGATCACTTGCCTCGGCGTGTCGCCGACTTCCTGAAGAAGGAAGCGCGCCGCGATCTGGAGCAACTCGTGGCGCTTCATGCCAAGACGGTCGGGAAGCCGGTCAAGAGCATGACCTTGAAGGACACCCGCAGCCGGTGGGGCTCCTGTTCCTGGGACGGCAAGCTGAGTTTTTCCTGGCGCATCGTCATGGCGCCGCCACTTGTCATCGATTATCTCGCAGCCCATGAAGTCGCCCATCTGCGCGAGATGAACCACGGTCCGGCCTTCTGGGCACTCTGCGGCAAGCTCTGCCCTCAGATGGATGAGGCCAAGGCCTGGCTGAAGCGCCACGGTTCGGCGCTGCATGCCATCGACTTCGACTGAGCGACCCTGAGACCTTTCAGCCTTTGTCGCAAATTGGCTCGACTCTTTTTTGATTTCGTGCGACTTCGCTGCCATGAGACCCGATATCAAGATCTGCGGACTGAAGACGCCGGAGGCGGTCGATCGTGCGGCTGACCGCGGCGCGAGCCATATCGGCTTCATCTTCTTCGAGAAGAGCCCGCGCAACATCGAGCCCGACATTGCAGGTACACTCGCCGATCGCGTCCGCGGCCGGGTGAAAAGCGTTGCGGTGACGGTTGATGCCGACAACGACGATCTCGATGAGATCATCGCCTTAATGCGTCCGGATATCTTGCAGTTCCATGGTCATGAAAGCCCGGAACGCCTTTTGACCGTCAAGGCAGTGACCGGTCTGCCGATTATGAAGGCATTTTCCATCCGCGATGCCGATGACCTGAAGCGGATCGAGCCCTATATCGGCATTGCCGATCGTTTTCTCTTCGATGCCAAGCCGCCGGTAGGCTCCGACCTGCCGGGCGGTAACGGCGTCACCTTCGATTGGCGTCTCCTGCGGTCGCTTGACGACAGCGTCGATTACATGCTTTCCGGAGGCCTCAACAAGGCCAACATCGCAGAAGCCCTGCGAGAGACCGGGGCGCGGGCGATCGACATCTCATCCGGAGTGGAATCTGCCCCGGGCGTCAAGGATCTGCAGATGATGGACGAGTTTTTTGCGGCCGTTGCCGAAGCAAGTCGTGCAAAGCCGGTTTCAGGGAGTGTCAAGTGAACCAGTCACCCAAGCCCAATTCCTTCCGTGAAGGTCCCGACGAAGACGGCCGTTTCGGCATCTTCGGTGGGCGCTTCGTCGCCGAGACGCTGATGCCGCTGATCCTCGACCTGCAGGCGGAGTGGGAAAAGGCAAAGACGGATCCGGAATTCCAGGCGGAGCTGGCGCATCTCAACACCCATTATACCGGTCGTCCGAGCCCGCTTTATTTTGCCGAGCGCCTGACGGAAGAACTCGGTGGCGCGAAGATCTACTTCAAGCGTGACGAGCTCAACCACACCGGCTCGCACAAGATCAACAACTGCCTCGGCCAGATTCTGCTCGCCAAGCGCATGGGCAAGACCCGCATCATCGCCGAAACCGGCGCCGGCCAGCACGGCGTTGCCTCAGCGACCGTCGCCGCCCGCTTCGGCATTCCCTGCGTCGTCTACATGGGCGCGACCGACGTCGAGCGTCAGGCGCCGAACGTCTTCCGCATGAAGCTCCTCGGTGCCGAAGTGAAGCCGGTCACCGCTGGTCACGGCACGCTGAAAGATGCCATGAACGAGGCTTTGCGCGACTGGGTCACCAATGTCGACGACACCTATTACATGATCGGCACCGCCGCCGGCCCGCATCCTTATCCGGAAATGGTCCGCGAGTTCCAGTCGGTCATTGGCCGCGAAACGCGCGAGCAGATGCTGGCTGCCGAAGGCCGCCTGCCGGACATGCTGGTTGCCGCCGTCGGCGGTGGTTCGAACGCTATCGGCCTCTTCCATCCCTTCCTGGATGACGAAAGCGTGCGCATCGTCGGCGTCGAAGCCGGTGGCAAGGGTTTGGAAGGCGAGGAGCACTGCGCTTCGCTGACCGCGGGCACGCCGGGCGTCCTTCACGGCAACCGCACCTATCTGCTGCAGGATGGTGACGGCCAGATCAAGGAAGGTCATTCGATCTCCGCCGGCCTCGACTATCCTGGCATCGGCCCGGAGCATTCCTGGTTGAAGGATATGGGCCGCGTCGAATACGTCCCGATCAAGGACGACGAAGCGCTTGCCGCCTTCCAGCTCCTGACGCGCACCGAAGGCATCATTCCGGCGCTCGAGCCGAGTCACGCGCTCGCCGAAGTCATCAAGCGCGCGCCTGGCATGGACAAGGACCAGATCATCGTGATGAACCTCTGCGGCCGCGGCGACAAGGACATCTTCACTGTCGGCAAGATTCTCGGTATGGGGCTCTGATCATGACTGCTCGTATGGACCAACGTTTCGCTGCTCTGAAGGCAGAAGGCCGCCCGGCTCTCGTCACCTATTTCATGGGCGGCGATCCGGATTACGACACGTCGCTGGCGATCATGAAGGCCCTGCCGGAAGCCGGCGCCGACGTCATCGAGCTCGGCATGCCCTTCTCGGATCCGATGGCCGATGGTCCGGCAATCCAGCTTGCCGGTCAGCGGGCGCTGAAGGCCGGTCAGACCCTCGTGCGCACGCTCGATCTCGCCCGCGAATTCCGCAAGACCGACAACGAAACGCCGATCGTCATGATGGGCTATTACAACCCGATCTACGTCTATGGCGTCGAACGCTTTCTCGATGATGCATTGGCTGCCGGCATCGACGGCCTGATCGTCGTGGATCTGCCGCCGGAAATGGATGACGAACTCTGCATCCCGGCCCGCAGCCGCGATATCAACTTCATCCGCCTGGCGACCCCGACCACCGACGACAAGCGTCTGCCCACCGTTCTCAAGAACACCTCGGGCTTCGTCTATTACGTGTCGATGAACGGCATCACCGGTTCGTCGCTGCCCGATCCGTCGCGTGTTGCCGGTGCCGTCCAGCGCATCAAGGCGCATACCGATCTGCCGATCTGTGTGGGCTTCGGCGTCAAAACCGCCGAACATGCGCGCCTGATCGGTGCCAATGCCGATGGTGTCGTGGTCGGTACTGCGATCGTCAATCAGGTTGCCACCAACCTCACAGCCGATGGAAAAGCGACGGCGGACACGGTTCAGGCCGTCGCCACGCTGGTGTGCGGACTGGCAAGCGGCGTGCGTTCCGCCCGCCTTGCTGCTGCCGAATAAGCACCCCATATGGGCTTCAAACATCAGGAGTAAGCCGCGTGAACTGGATCACCAACTATGTGCGCCCGCGCATCAATTCCATGCTGGGCCGCCGCGAAGTTCCGGAAAACCTCTGGATCAAGTGCCCGGAGACGGGCGAGATGGTCTTCCACAAGGACCTCGAAGAGAACAAGTGGGTGATCCCGGCTTCCGGCTATCACATGAAGATGCCGGCCAAGGCTCGCTTGGCGGACCTTTTTGACGATGGCGCTTACGAAGCCCTGCCGCAGCCGAAGGTGGCGCAGGATCCCTTGAAGTTCCGCGATTCCAAGAAATACACCGACCGCCTTCGCGACAGCCGCGTGAAGACGGATCAGGAAGACACGATCGTCGCTGGCGTCGGCACGGTGCAGGGCCTGAAGCTCGTGGCCGTCGTTCACGAATTCAATTTCATGGGCGGTTCGCTCGGCATTGCCGCCGGCGAAGCGATCGTGAAGGCCTTCGAACGCGCGATCAAGGAAAAGTGCCCGCTGGTCATGTTCCCGGCTTCGGGTGGCGCTCGCATGCAGGAAGGCATCCTCTCCCTCATGCAGCTGCCGCGCACGACGGTCGCCGTCGACATGCTGAAGGAAGCCGGCCAGCCCTATATCGTGGTTTTGACCAACCCGACCACGGGCGGCGTCACAGCGTCCTATGCCATGCTGGGCGACCTCCACATCGCAGAACCAGGTGCCGAAATCTGCTTTGCCGGCAAGCGCGTCATCGAACAGACGATCCGAGAGAAGCTGCCCGAGGGCTTCCAGACCTCGGAATATCTGCTGGAACACGGCATGGTCGACATGGTGGTCAAGCGTCACGACATTCCGGGCACGCTGGCGCGCGTCCTGAAGATCATGACCAAGCGCCCGGCAAACGACGTTGCCCTGCCTGTGACGGTTGCAAAGCCGGCCAAAAAGGCCTCGGCCTGAGCCGGTTTTTCTGTGAGGCCGCGGCAGCGGGACCAATGTGATGACAGCCCCCATCGTCAGTCAGGCCGATGCCGAGATCGAAAAACTCATGGGGCTGCACCCCAAGGGCTATGATCTCTCGCTCGACCGCATCCGTCGCCTCCTCGAGGTTCTGGGCAACCCGCATCTGAAACTGCCGCCGGTCATTCATGTGGCCGGCACCAATGGCAAGGGCTCGACCACGGCCTTCTGCCGTGCGCTTCTTGAAGCCCAGGGCCTCTCCGTCCATGTCCACACCTCGCCGCATCTCGTGCGCTGGCACGAACGCTATCGGATCGGCGTAAAGGGTGGCTCGGGTCAGATCGTCGATGATGCGATGTTCGCCGATGCCCTGCGCCGCGTGGCCGAGGCTAACGGCGGCAAGTCGATCACCGTCTTCGAGATCCTGACGGCGGTGACGTTCATTCTCTTTTCCGAACAGCCTGCCGACGTCGTCGTGCTGGAGGTCGGTCTTGGCGGCCGCTTCGACGCCACCAATGTCGTCGAAAAACCGGCTGTCTGCATCATTCAGCCGATCTCGCTCGATCACCAGGCCTATCTCGGGGATCGCGTCGAACTGATCGCCGCTGAAAAGGCCGGTATCATGAAACGCGGCGTGCCCGTGGTCATCGGTCACCAGGAATTCGACGGCGCCAAGGATGTGCTGATCAGCACCGCCGAGCGTCTCGGCTGTCCGCTCGCAGTTTTCGCCCAGGATTTCCTCGCTTATGAAGAATTCGGGCGGCTCGTCTATCAGGACGAGTTCGGTCTGATGGACCTGCCGCTGCCGCGTCTGCCGGGTCGTCACCAGATCGGCAATGCCGCCACCGCGATCCGTGCGGTCAAGGCAGCCGGCTATCCGGTGACGGAAGAAATTGCGGAAAAGGCGATGTTGTCGGTCGAATGGCCGGGCCGCCTGCAGAGGCTGACCGAAGGTCGGCTGGTGGAGCGTGCGCCGGCCGGTGCCGAAATCTGGCTCGACGGCGGGCATAATCCCGGGGCAGGCGAGGTGATCGCCGAAGCCATGGCTGCCATGGAAGAACGTCAGGCACGCCCGCTGCATCTCGTCATCGGCATGATCAACACGAAGGACCCGATCGGCTTCTTCCGCGCCTTTGTCGATATCGCCCATAATGTCTACACCGTGCCGATCTCAGGCTCCGATGTCGGCCTTGACCCGGTGGCTCTGGCCCAGTCCGCGGCAGAAGCCGGGCTGAAAGCCCTTCCGATGGGCTCGCTCGGTCAGGCGCTGGACGCCATCCGCGAGCGAAGCGAAGGCGGCATTCCACCGCGCATCATGATCGGCGGCTCCCTTTATCTCGCGGGCAATGTGCTCGCCGAAAACGGCACCATCCCCAAATGAAAAAAGCCCGGCGAGACCGGGCTTTTTCTTTATTCATCAGCGCTGAGACTTAGGCTGCGCCCGAGATCCAGCTGGACAGCGCGGTCTTCGGGGCTGCACCCACCTTGATGTCGGCCACTTCGCCACCCTTGAAGACGGCCAGCGTAGGGATCGAGCGAACGCCGAACTGGGCGGCCAGTTCCGGGTTCTCGTCGATGTTGAGCTTGGCGATCTTCACCTTGCCGGCGAGTTCGTTGGAGATTTCTTCGAGGCTCGGTGCAATCATCTTGCACGGGCCGCACCATTCGGCCCAGAAATCCACGACAACCGGTTCGGAAGCGTTGAGCACCTCGGCCTGGAAATTGGACTTGTCGACTTTAACGGTAGCCATGGGGCTCTCCTTCATAGATGCGGAATTGACTAGATATGTGATGCCGCACGGCAACGATTTCAATATGCGGTATCTCACGATGTTTCGAGGTCGGCAAGAGAGCGCTGAAGCAGCGCGTCATCAAGCCGGATGAGGCTCCCGTTTTCGGTGTAGATCAGCCAGCATTCGATCTGTTTGCCAGGGTAAAGCGGCTGCAGGATCTCCCGATAGATCGCAAGCTGCACCCGGTAGGAGAGGGGAGCTTGCGCGGCCTCCAGCGGCGGATTTCGGTTGGTCTTGTAGTCGGCGATGATCACCCGGTCGCCGAGTACGGCCATGCGGTCGATCCGGCCGGAGACCGCACGCAACTCGCCCTTGAGCCGCATGGTTCCCATGACCGACACTTCGGCACGGCTGCCGACATCGAACAGCGGGTGAAGCGCCTCGTCTTCCAGAGCAGCCATGACGGTAGAGACCAATCGCTGGCGCTGCTCTGCCGGCCAGAACCGGGCGGCCCGTTCCGCATAGCGCTCGGCTGCCGCACGGCGCTCACCTTCCGGAAAACCTGGCAGGTTCTGCAGCATGCGATGGATGAGCCGCCCACGCTGGAGGGCGAGATCCGCTTTCTCCGACGTGGAAAACAGCGCAGAGGCCGTCAGCGCATCCTCGTCTTCGTCCACGGTGATGCTGCCGGCACCCGATGGGCTGAGCGGTCGCGGCAAGCTGACCGGAGGCGGCAGCGGCTTCCAGAGCGCCTGGGGCAGGCTATGGCGCTCCTCAGCCTCGGCGCGCTCTTCCGTCACGGGCAGATCATCATCTGCCTCGCCGAGCGACCAGCGCAAACCGTTCCAGCTGCCATCGGGCCCGGAAAATTCGACCGGCTTGCAGCGCGTTTCGTCGGCACTGAGCGAGCGCGCGATCATCTTGTGCCAGATCTCGCCCGTGTCCTGCACGCCGCGATAGCCGCCGACGATCAGGCGATCGGCAGCGCGCGTCATCGCGACATAGAGCAGCCGGCGATATTCTTCCTCGGCCTGATCCTTGCGTCGATCCATATCGGCGGCTGAGATCGAATTGCCGAGTGATTTCGACGGCACCCAGATCGGGAAGGGCAGGCCCTCGGCCGTCTCGATGATCCGGAGCTTGGCCACGTGGTTCGAATTGAAAGGCTTCGAGCCGCCATCGATCAGGAAGACGATCGGCGCTTCGAGACCCTTCGAGGCATGCACCGTCATGATGCGGACTTCGTCGCGTTCCTTGTCTTGCTCACGCTTGACCTCCGGCGCCTCCATCTCGAGCGTTGAGACAAAGGATTGCAGCCCTGGCAAACCGCTGGTCTCGAAAGAAAGCGCAAAGGTCAGGAACTCGTCGATGATGTCGCTCACCTCGGAGCCGAGGCGACCGAGATAGGCCCTGCGGCCACCATGGACGCTGAGCACGCGAGCGTAGAAATCATGGACCGAGTACTCTCGCGCCTGTTCCAGAAACAGGGTGAGCCGGTCGCTGGTTGTCTTCCACGCCAAATCCGTCTCAGCCAGTGCCGTCAGTCTCGCCCAGAGGCTCTGCGCTTCCGGCCGCTCGGCTGCCAGCGCCATCAGATCGTCTTCGCTGTGATTGAAGAGCGGGCTCTTCAACAGGGAAGCCAGTGAGAGATCGTCACCGGGCAGCAGCAGAAAACGCCCAAGTGCCAGCATGTCCTGTACGGCGATATGGCTGGTCAGCTTCAGGCGGTCTGCACCGGCGACCGGAATGTTGTAAGGGCGTTTCAGCGCCCGGGTCAGCGCATTGACGAAGCCATCGCGCTTGCGCACGAGCACGAGGATATCGCCCGGGCGGATCAGACGCTTGTTGCCCTTCTCGATGATCGTTTCCCGTCCGACGATCTGGCTGATCTGATGCGCCACGCGTCGTGCAAGGATCGCGGACGGTGCGCTTTCCGGCGTCGCGTCGAAGGGCGCGGTCCAGTCCTCGTCCTTCTCCTGCTTTTCGGCAGCGATCATGTCCCACACATCGACCGTTCCCGGATGGCCGATGCGGCTCGACTGGTGGATGACGGGGTCGCCACTGGCACTGAGGCCACGGCTATTTTCCGGCAAGCTGAAGACCTGGTCGACGGCCGCGAGCACCGATTGCGTCGAGCGGAAGGACAGCGGCAGACGCACCGTGTTGAAGCTTTGCCCGCTTTCGGTGACCGCGCGTTCCGTCTGGCGGGCTTCCTGCGAGAACTGCTCCGGACGTGCGCCCTGGAAGGAATAGATCGACTGCTTCTCGTCCCCCACGGCAAAGAAGGTGCGGATCCCAGGCCGGGCGCTTAATCCCGTGAAAAAGTCTTCCCGCAGCGATCGGATGACATCCCATTGCACCGGGCTCGTGTCCTGTGCCTCGTCGACGAGGATATGGTCGATGCCCTGGTCGAGCTTGTAATGCACCCAGGCGCCGACATCGCCGCGCGTCAGCAGCCGGGCGGTGCGCACGATCAGATCCTCGAAATCGAGCTGCGAGCGTCGCTTCTTCAGTTCCTCATAGTCCGTGTCGAGACGTACGGCGAGCGTCAGTGCAGACCGCGTTGCCTCATACATGCGGAAGATCCGCAGCCGGTCCCGCATGGCGACCACATGGTCGCGCGCCGCAATCACGGAATCCTTGAGATCCGGGGCCACCTTGGTCATGGCGGCGGCAATGAGCGAGCTGTCGGCTTTCGGCGCTTCCTGCGCCGTCAGGAAAGCCTGGTCCAGAAGCTTCGACCGCTCCAGGGCATCGGTTTCCACCAGCGCCCGTTCCAGCACTTCCGCGACGGCGCGCACTTTCTCGCCGCCCTTTTCAAGCGCAAGCTGGATGTAGCGGCTGAAATTGCCCCCCGAGAGGCCGGCAAGCGGCCAGTAATCCTCGGCGCGACTGATCTCGCTCTCCAGCGGACCGATGCCCAAGCCCTTCCGCAGGGTCGCATCAAGCCCACCCGCCCGTTCCGCCCGCTGCCGAAACTCGCGAATCGCATGCCGGTTGGCCACGGTATCGGCGATCAGACCTTCGAGCCCGCTTTCATCGGCGATGCTCAGGACCTGCGAGAAGGCTTCGGCGAGTGCTGCATCATTCTCCGTCGATGTGGCCGTCAGCAGCGATCGTCGTGCTTCGGCAAGAACGGTGACGGCAGCACGATCGTCGAGCACGTTGAAATGCCCGGCGACATTGGCCTCCAGGGGAAACTGGTGCAGCAGCGCTTCGCAGAAGGCGTGGATGGTCTGGATCTTCAGGCCACCCGGCGTTTCCAGCGCCTTGGCAAAGAGCCGCCGGGCGGCCGCCAGCGTTGCCCGATCCGGCTCCTTCTGCTCGATGGCAGCAATCCGCTTCGCCAGTTCCCGGTCATCCAGCGTCGCCCATTCCGCCAGCCGCTCGAAGACTCGGTTCGACATTTCGGACGCCGCAGCCTTGGTGTAGGTGAGGCAGAGAATGGAGGAGGGGCGGGCACCGGCGAGCAGAAGCCGGATCACCCGCTGCGTCAGCACATGCGTCTTGCCGGAGCCGGCATTGGCCGACACCCAGGCCGACTGGCCGGGATGGGATGCGCGCGATTGGGCAAGTGTCGTCCAGCCAAGCCAAGTGGCGGGATCGTTGCCGGTCGGCAGCTTGTCCAGGGCGAAGCGCTGGTCACTCATCGCCGGCTCCTTCCTCGGCTTCCGCCGTCGACCACTCCGCGACACGCGCCAGATGATCGTATTCGCCGCCATAGGCGTTCTGTTCGGCCGGGATGAGACGGGAGACATAACCGCGCTCGCCGCTCTGCAGGGCGTGGACGAAGCGACCGAGCTCGTCGACTGATTGTGTGGCAAGCTCAAGCGCAGACTTCTTGTTGTCGCCCCGCGTCGCCATCTCGTTGTTCACCTGATCCGCCGAAAATCGATCGCCGGGTCGCAGCCGGACATAGGTCAGGTTGAGCGGCTTGATGTCACCGGCCGGCTTGAAGGCGCCTTGGAGAAGGGCTGCCGCTTCCAGGGCCAATTGCGGGTCGAGCAGGCTGCGCGCCTGGTTGACGCTGGGGTTGAGCCCCGTCTTGTAGTCGATGATGTCGGCAAAGCCGCCGCCCCTGATATCGATCCGGTCGGCGATCCCGCTGATGGTGATATCAACAGGGCGGAGCAGCACATTGCCTCTGACTTCCGTCAACGAGCGCTTGATCTCCGGTCTCCGCTGCCGCTCCCAGCCAAGGAAAGCCGAGGCGACGCTATAGAAGCGCTGCCGCCAGACGATGTCGATGTGGAGCGGCAGAGCTTCTTTCAGAAACTCCTCGTCGGTGATCCGGTGCAGGATATCGAGTGCGTCCAGCCGGGCCGGGTCATGATCCTCTCGGATGAAGCGCTCGACGATCCGGTGATAGAGCGTCCCGCGTTCGGCAGCCCCCGGATCCTGGTTGAAGGGATGGACGGGATCGAGACGCAGGATACGCCGCGCATAGATGGAATAGGGGTCCCGACGGAAGCGCCCGACTTCGGAAAAGCTGAAACTACGCGGCTGCAGTTCCGCGCGCGGCCTTGGCGCGGGGCGTTGCGCCGGAGCCTGATTTTCGCCCTCGTCGATCAGGTCCGCATAGCGCCGGTAGATCTGGCCGCGCTTTCGCATCTCGTCTTCAAGCAGGGGTCCGCCAAGCGCCATCAGACGCTGGAGCCAGCGCGAGGCAACCGTCGGTGCCGATCCCTGTCGCAGCGCGCGCGAAAAGATCAGCTTCCGCGTGCCACAGGCCATCTGGAAATCATGCGCCACCTGGCCGATCTGCCGTTCCGGTGGCTCAAGCCCGACTTCCGTTTTCATCACGCGCGAGAGGAAAGGGTTGTTCTTGGTCTGGCCGGGCCAGCTCCCTTCGTTCATGCCGCCGATCACCATCATGTCGACATTCTGCAGGCGTGCTTCGAGCGTGCCGAAGATGAAGACGCGCGGATGCCGCATGGCCCGCGGCTTCACCGCCTGGCCGGCCATCAGCGCCGTCAGGATATCGACCCATTGCGGGCCGTCGGCCTCGATCTGCCCGTCTGTCTCCAGGACTTCCGCGAGAAGCCGTGCCAAAGCCTCACCCGCCGCATCGCCCCAGAGGCCGGCAAGGTCACCGCGCTCGTCGACCGTGACCGCCTCCAGCACGCGACCCGTGCGCTCGGCCCAATCGCTCACGGTCAGACTCTGCGACAGCACACCCCCGTCGGTTGACCGGATCACCGCCGAGACGAGCGGCTCGACAGCTTGCGTCACACGGCTCGCGAGCAGACGAGCGAGCTCAATCTCTTCGGGCGTAATCGAAATGCGCCATTGCGGCTTGTGGCGGTCGGCCAGATGCGCCTCGAGCCCCTCGGCAAACAGCGGTTCCATCTCGGCAAGATCGAGGCTCTTCAGGCCCCCACGCAGCGCGATGCGTTCCAGCGCGTCGGCAGCCTTGCGCATCTCCTCGGCGGTGAAGCCGAAACGGGCCAGCGGATGTTTGATGAGCGAGACGATCGCCACCGGGTCACCCGGACGCAGGCAGGCCTCGGCCACCACCTGGGTCAGCATGGCAGCCTGGGTACCGGTCATCGGCGTACCCGCCGAATCATCCGCCTCGATCCCGAACCGCGCGAGTTCGGACATCACACGCCGCGCCAGCGCGCGGTCGGGCGTGATCAGCGCCACCCGGCTTTCGGGATTGTCGGAAACCTCCTCAAGCCCCAGCCGCAGCGCAATCGCAATCGCCGTTGCTTCCTCGCGCTCATTGGCCGTCTCGATCAGCGCGACATCCCCCAATGCCGCAAGCACGCGGGAATCGTCGATGTCCTGCCGCCAGGCCTTCCAGCTATCGGTCGCCTCGGCGGGCGCCATGGCGCGCGACAGAAACTCAGCCCGGTCCTGAAGCGCCGGATCGGAGGTTTCGAGAACCCGAACGTCAGCGCGTCCCAGTTTCATGTGCCGCAGCAGATGGGCAAGACCATATTGCGGATGCCCGCGCACGGCAGGGCTTGGACGGATCACCGAGATCTCGCGGTCGTTGAGCTTCGCCCAGTCCTCCTCCGGCATGTCGAGATCGAGCCCGGGCAGCACCACGACACCCTGGTCTAGCTCGGCAATCGCGGCAATCAGTTCGGCCGCTGCCGGGATCGAGCCGGTGGAGCCTGCGACGATGACGGGACCGGAAGCACCCTGCCTGCGGAAGCGTTCCGCCTCGGCCCGGAGTACCGCATCGCGGTGGCGCGCCGGAGAGGACCGCACCAGTTCCTGTAGTCGTGCCGGCCAGAACTGCGTCGCGATGGTGAGAAACTCAAGCGTCAGCTGCCACCAGGAGCCGAAATCCGCCGATTGCAGATTGTCGAGATCCTTCCAATCACAGCCTTCGGTTTCCGCCGCTTCGATCAGCTCGACCAGCGCTCGGGCCAGCCAGACGGCGTCGGCGGGGCTTGCGGGTGCGACGAGCGGCGTGTCCGAATGGATCGACCGGACGATCTCGGGAAGCTGGTTGCGCCAGGCCAGGATCAGCCGAGCGAGCTCCAGAAGCATGACGGTCCCGCTTACCGGCGGAGCGAGATCCATCAGCTGCGGCGCATCGAGATCGAAGAAACCGCTGTCGTCATCCGTTTCGCCCAACGTGCGAATATCGGGGAGGATCGCAGCGCGTCCGCCGAGCAGATCGACGAATTCCGAGCGCAACACGCGGGCCGCGCGCCGGGTCGGAACCAGCAGAGTGACGCCTGCCAGAGAAAGCGGATCCGTGGGGTCGTAGCGAAAACCATCGGTCAGGCGACCGTCGAGCAGCGCCTGCGTGAGCGTCCTGAGAAAAGGCCGGCCCGGAGGGATCGTCAGGAGACGCGGCGCCTTGCCCACCATTTCAACGGCTCCTGCCGTAGCGGGCCACCACGGCTTCGGCAGGCGCGATCGCATCGGGGGTGCCCACGGTCAGCCACTGTCCAATAAGGTCCGTACCGAACAGCCGGCCTGCGGCAATCGCACGATCGAAATAGATGTTGAGGTTGAAGGGACCATCGGGCGCGTCATCGAAGAGATGCGGCATCAGCGCGAGAGCCCCGGCATAAACGACCGGGTTCGGCGCGCCCGAGACATAGCGGGTGAGCCGACCGTCATCCGCCATCGAGAAATCATTCTTGCCGTTATGGCCCGTGGTCCGTTCCTGCTCGACACAGAGCATCGCCATGTCCATCCGGGAAGGATCGAACTGCTGCGCCAGCCGGACAAGATTGCTCGGCTCATCATGCCGCTCGCCGACCCAGAAGAGATCGGCATTCATGACGAGTGCCGGCTGGTCCGGATCAAGCAGCTTGAGGCCCTTCACGAGACCACCGCCCGAATCCATCAACTGAGCCCGTTCGTCGGAAATGCGGATCCTGGCGCGCGTCTCGTTCGTCAAATGCGCTTCCATCTGGTCCGCATGGTGGTGAACGTTGACGGCGACCGTCTCGACGCCAGCTTCAACAAGCGCGTCGAGCACATAGTCGATTATCGGCTTATCCCCGATGCGGACCAGTGGCTTCGGCATGGTCTCTGTAATGGGGCGCATCCGCGTGCCGAGGCCGGCCGCGAGCACCATGGCTTGCTTGATGATCATTTGCTCAGGCCGGTGATTCGGGAAGCTCGATTCCAGCCTCTATGCACCAGTTCCGCAAGGGGGCGAGCACAGGATGTTCGAAAGCAACATTTAAGTGCCAGAGTGTGCGGGGAAGATGGCGCAAATAGCCCGGCTTGCCGTCCCGCTCCTTCAACCGCACCCAGAGCCCGTTCAGCTTGCAGGCACGCTGCGCGGACATGATCGCCCAGCTCTTCAGAAAGGCGGCTTCATCGAAATCGGGTTTTGTGGCGCGTGCCGAAAGATAGTTTGCCATCAGCTGATCCATCAACGGTCGCTCGATCGTCACCCGCGCGTCCTGGACCAGTGAAACGAGATCATAGGCCGAGGGGCCGATCATCGCGTCCTGGAAATCGATGAGGCCGACCCGGTCATGACCTTCACGATCATCGCGCCAGATAATGTTGGGCGAATGAAAGTCACGCATGACGATGGATGTATCGGAGCCCGCCAACTCGTCGATCAACTGGTCCCAGATGGCGAGATAGCGGGCACGTTCCTCCGCCGTTGCCGGTTGCCCGTCGCGTTTCCACGGCAGGTGCCAGTCGAGAAGCAGCTCTACCTCGAACTTCATCGCCGCACGATCGAAATCGGGAATGACATGTTTATGCCCGCCGGCAATGACGATCTCCCGATCGAAGGGCGTGTCATGAATGGCCGCGAGACAGGCCGCGCTGGCGCGGTAGCGATCGGCAATCGGCTTTCCCTGTTCGTCGAGAACACTACCTTCGCCGAGATCTTCGAGAAGCAGGATCCCGGCATCCAGATCCTGAGCCAGGACTTCGGGAGCCGCAAAGCCCCGCTCGCGCAGCGCCTGTCCGATGGCCACGAAGGGACGCACGTCCTCCGCCAGATGCACGAGCTTCGAATAGGGTTTGCTGTCGCGGATCGGCGGACCATTCGGCCGCTTCGGCGCGTCCATCAGGACTAGGCGGGCGCTTCCGTCGGCCGGATAGACATGCTCATAGGCGCGGTTGGAGGCGTCGCCCGTCAGATGACGTCTCTGCGCACCCTCTTGATGATGCCCGTCGAGGAAGCGGCGGATCTCAGTGACGCGCCGCAGCCGCGCAAGCTTGGCCTCCGGCGCGTTGATGGTGACGGTCCTGCCGCCGGTGGCAGCAAAGGCGATATGGATGTCGATCCGGGTCTTCGGCAGCGCACGGCCGGCCTTGCTTGGCCATTCGATCAGGCAGATCCCGTCGGCCAATGCTTCCTGAAGGCCAAGCTCATCCAGCTCGCTTTCGTCGGAGAGCCGGTAGAGGTCGAAATGGGCAACGGGGATCGTAAGGTCGTAGGTCTGGACCAGGGTGAAAGTCGGGCTCGGAACCTCAAGCTCCGGATCATCCGCCAACGCCCGGATCAGGGCTCGACTGAGGGTCGACTTGCCCGCGCCGAGATCGCCATGCAGCGCGACACAATCGCCGATCTCAAGGGCAAGCAGCAGATCCTCGCCGAGCAGGGCGGTGGCGCGATCGTCGGCGAGATCAATGGCAAGCGGGGCGGGCTCGACGCTCATTCCGCGGCGGCGATCAACTGCGGTAGACTGGCATTGGGAATGCGGCAATGAACCGTGGTCCCACGTCCCGGCTCGCTTTCGATCTTGACCTCGCCATTGTGCAGGTTGACGAAGCTCTGCACGATCGAGAGGCCGAGACCCGGTCCACTGCGCTTGCCGCCCTTGGCGCTTGTCGAGAAGCGGTCGAAGGCCGAGGAAACGAGATCCGGGCTCATGCCGCAGCCGGTGTCACTGACGGAAAATGCGAAATCACTGCCATCACGCCAGCACTTCATCGAGACAACAGAGCCCTCGGGCGCGAAATTGACGGCATTGGTCAGGATCTTGATCAGGATCTGCTTCAGCCGCTGCCGGTCGGCAATCAGGTGGCCAAGCTGTGCGGGTGCCGCGATCTCCAGCGTCACGCCGCCTTCCTGCAGCCGATCGGTCATCTGCATGGAGACGTCGTCCAGCAGATCGCTCAGGTCGATCTCCGAATAGTCGAGCTGCATGATGCCGGCATCGACGGTCGCGAGATCGAGGATGTCGTTGACGATCGTCAGCAGCACCGAAGACGAGGTCGAGATATGGTCGATATACTCGGCCTGTCGCTCGTTGAGCGGGCCGATCGCCGAGGTCTTCAGGAGATCGGTAAAGCCGATGATATTGGTGAGTGGCGAGCGCAGTTCGTAAGAGACGTGCTGGACGAAATCGTTCTTCAGCTCGTCTGCTTTCCGCAGCGCTTCGTTTTTCTCCTTCAGCGCCCGCTCTGCGCGAACACTGTCGGTCATGTTGACGAAGGTCAGCATGGTCTGCGCGTTCGGGAGTGGTGTGACCGCATAGTCGAGCACGAGGCCGGAATAGAGCTCCAGCGTTCCCTGGCTCGACGGCCGCTCGTCTTCGAAGCTCGTGATCATCTTGCCGAAGGCCTTCCAGCCGTCGGGCTTGTCATAGGACGGACCGCAGGCTGCTTCGAGCAGCCGGATATGGGTGCCGACAGCGGCTTGCGCCTCGGTGATGCCCCAGAGCGCGCGGAAGGCGGGATTGGACAGCTGGATCCGGCCATCGGGGCCGAACACGGCAACGCCCTCGGACAAGTGGTCGATGGTCTCGCCCTGAACCTGAACCAGCGTGTTGTAACGCGTCTCCAGATTGACCTGCTCGGTCAGATTTTCGAAGACCCAGGTCGCACCGCCCTGCGGATGCGCTGATGCGATCACGCGCAAGGTCTGGCCGTTCGGCAGATGCCAGAGATCGGTCTGCGTTTCGAGCGCGCGGTAGACGGAAAGGCAATTCTCTTTCCACGCCTTCCAGCTGAGCTGTTCCGGCAGCTTGTGGGCGGCGCGCAATCGGTCGAGCAGTTCGGCATGATCGGGCCGGCTCTCGAGGAACTTGGCTTCCAGGCCCCAGAGCTGCTGGAAGGCCTGATTGTAGAACTGCAAGCGCCGTTCAGCGTCGAAGATTGCAACGGGCGTCGCAAGATGGTCCAGGGTATCGGCGTGGCTCTTGAGCGTGCGTCCAAGCTCTTCACGAAGGGTTTCGGAGGCCGAGACGTCGATCGCCATGCCACAGGAGCCCGCGGGACCTCTGACATCAACCACGTCGAAGAAGGTCCGCGCGCCACGAACTGCGGTCGAGACGGTATCCTGGAAGGGGGATTCCGGTGTTGCGGAAGCCCTGATCTTTTCACGGGTGAGGGTCCCCAGGATCTCGCGCCCCTCCTGCACCGCCTGTTGCGGGGAGCTTGCCTCCACAGCGTCACAATAGGCCTGGTTGACCCAGACGAGACGGCCGTCACCATCACGCTGCCAGACGGGTTGCTCGATGGAATCGAGCAGTGATTCAAAGGTTGCAATCGAGCTGCGAAGACGGTTGCGTTCGATCTTCAGCTCGGCAAGTTCTGCCCGCAGATTGTCGAGCGCGACGAAATGGGCGTAGGCGCGACCGCCATAGAGCTTGCCCTGAACCTCCAGAACCTCACCGCGCTGGGTTTCCACGACGAGCTCGAAGGACTTTGCGTTCAGTCGCAGCCCTTCGATGGCGCGCTCGACCTCGCTTGCGGAATGCGGCTTCAGCCAGCGACCGAAGGCCAGGAAATCCGGATCGTGCTGGGGTGCGCCGGTCTCTGCGGGGAGATGGCCAAGCAGCTCGGCCTTGCCGTCATGACCGTCCCAGATGACGGTGCGCCGGTTCTTGTCGGCAATCAGGGTCTGGTAACGGGAGATCTTGTGCTGGCAGTCGGAAAAAGCAGTCCGAAGTTCGCGCACCTCGACATCCAGCCTGTTGCGCTGGCGAAGGAGGACCGCTGCGAAGATCAGCGCTGCAGAGACGCTGCCGAGCAAGACCGCATAACCGGCAACATCCGCACTGTCGAAGCCCCGCATTGGAGTGGCGGATTGCGCAAAGGCAAAGCCTGGAAGAAGGGCACCGGCAAGCGCGCTGCCGCAGGCAAGCAAGCGCTTCACACAGGCTGTCGTGGAGCGTCGTGCCGTGAGGCGCAGCGCCACGGGTGTCAGGTCTTTACAGGGCCGCCAAAGGCTTGAAACACCGGCCGTCATAGCCGTATCCCGCTGACGCGGGGCGCGTTGATGTACCGACATTCTCGGTCTGTCCTCGTCTTATTATGTGCCGCATCGTCGACAAGACATCCGTGTCCGTGGACCGCTCGTGCGGTTCACGAATCAAGTTCTAAAACAATACCGCTGATGGAAAGTGTCGGGAAGGCCGGGCCCCAAAAAAGAAAGCGGCGCCTTTGTCAAGGCGCCGCCTACTACATCTTGATATTATCCAGCTATATTTTAATAGCGGTAGTGTTCTGCCTTGAACGGTCCCTGCGGCGTGACGCCGATATAGGCGGCTTGCTCGTCAGAAAGCGTAGTCAGCTTCACACCGAGCTTTTCGAGATGCAGACGGGCGACCTTTTCATCGAGGTGCTTCGGCAGAACATAGACGCCGGGCTTGTACTCGTCGGTCTTGGTGAAGAGCTCGATCTGACCCAGAACCTGGTTGGTGAACGAAGCCGACATGACGAAGGACGGGTGACCTGTGGCGTTGCCGAGGTTCAGCAGACGACCTTCCGAAAGGAGGATCATGCGGTTGCCCTTCGGGAACTCGATCATGTCGACCTGCGGCTTGATGTTCGTCCACTTCAGGTTCCGGAGCGAGGCAACCTGGATCTCGTTGTCGAAGTGGCCGATGTTGCCGACGATCGCCATGTCCTTCATCTCGCGCATATGCTCGATGCGGATGACGTCCTTGTTGCCGGTCGTGGTGATGAAGATGTCGGCGGAGGAAACGACGTCCTCGAGCGTGACGACTTCAAAACCGTCCATGGCGGCCTGCAGGGCGCAGATCGGGTCGACTTCGGTCACCTTGACGCGGGCGCCGGCGCCGCGAAGCGAGGCAGCAGAACCCTTTCCGACGTCGCCGTAGCCGCAGACGACTGCAACCTTGCCGGCCATCATCACGTCGGTACCGCGGCGAATGCCGTCAACCAGCGATTCCTTGCAGCCATACTTGTTGTCGAACTTCGACTTGGTGACCGAGTCGTTGACGTTGATGGCCGGGAAGGGCAGGAGGCCCTTCTTGGCGAGCTCGTACAGACGATGCACGCCGGTGGTGGTTTCTTCAGTCACGCCCTTGATGGCATCGCGCTGCTTGGTGAACCAGCCCGGCGAAGCGGCGAGGCGCTTCTTGATCTGGGCGACCAGAATTTCTTCTTCTTCCGACTGCGGGTTGGACAGGACGTCCTCACCGGCTTCGGCGCGGGCGCCGAGCAGGATGTACATGGTGGCGTCGCCGCCATCATCGAGGATCATGTTGGAGACGCCGCCATCGGCCCACTGGAAGATCTTGTCGGTGTATTCCCAGTAGTCGGTGAGCGACTCGCCCTTGATCGCAAAGACCGGGATGCCGGCAGCGGCGATCGCGGCAGCGGCATGATCCTGGGTCGAGAAGATGTTGCAGGATGCCCAGCGGACATCAGCGCCGAGCGCGACGAGGGTCTCGATCAGAACGGCCGTCTGGATCGTCATGTGCAGCGAACCGGTGATCCGGGCGCCCTTCAGCGGCTTGCTCGCGCCGAACTCCTCGCGGCAGGCCATCAGGCCCGGCATTTCGGTTTCAGCGATGCTGATTTCCTTGCGACCGAAATCGGCAAGACCGATATCAGCGATGACATAGTCATGTTTGCTCATGGGATTCTCCGGCTGGATCCGACCCGATCCGCATCTCATGGCGGACGGATAAACTGGCTCTCCCGCAGGTCTAGCTGCAGGGCTGGTCGTCTTCTAGCAGGGAACGGGCTTGAACGCAATCTGACATAAAGAAGTCTTTATGTCTTTATGTCGCGATGCTTTACATCTCTTCACCGAAGCGATCCGCAACAAGCGCTTCCAGCGCATTCATCACGTCTTCGGCCTGATTGCCTGAGGCGGAGACGCAGATGGAGCAGCCGGGGCTGGCGGCCAGCATCATCAGGCCCATGATCGAGGTACCGCCCACCGTCGTGCCGTCTTTGGAGACGCTGACATTCGCGTCGAACCCGCTGACGGTCTGGACGAATTTGGCAGACGCGCGCGCATGCAGGCCGCGCTTGTTGATGATCAGGAGATCGCGGGAAATCGGGTCAGTCATCTGCTGTCACTTACCACTCAGCACGCGGCTTGCGACATTGATGTATTTCCGGCCGGCCTCGGACGCCTCGACAAGCGCGCGATCCATGTCGTTGTCGCCACGCACGCCGGCAAGCTTGATCAGCATGGGCAGGTTGACGCCGGCAATGACTTCGATGCGGCCGGTATTCATGACGGAAATCGCAAGGTTCGAAGGTGTGCCGCCGAACATGTCGGTCAGGATGATGACGCCATGACCATCATCCGCACGCGTGACCGCTTCGAGAATGTCCTGGCGGCGCTGATCCATGTCATCTTCGGGGCCGATAGAAACGGTCTCGATGAATTTCTGAGGGCCTACGACGTGTTCCACCGCGTGATGAAACTCTTCAGCCAGCTTGCCATGAGTGACAAGCACAAGTCCGATCATTCTCTACTGCCCCTTAGCGCAACTCTCGCCAAATAGCTCAGGATTGGCGTTTCGTCCATCAGTGGGACGCCATCTTGTCGATGAAAGCAGGAAGTGCAAGCCAAAACAGCGTGTATTTTAGCGCTTATCATTCAGGTGGCGAAGCCGTGCGAAGATGAGACTGAGCGGAAAGCGGCTCCAGGATGGCACGCGCACGACCGGAAGGCGAACCCCGTCAAGGAGGTCGAAATGCTCGTCATCGGGCGGCAATCGCTGTGCTTCGTCGGATTGAACGGGCAGGACAGCATAGTGCAGCTCGGCGTTTGCGACGTGATCGACAGAGACGATGCCGCTGTATCGCAATTCGATCAGTCCGCGGATCGTCTCGGGAGCGGATGCAAAAACTCTGCCCTGCTCGAGAGAGATGAGGACACGGTCGTCGGCGATCAGCGCATGCGAGAGGTTGGAGAGCCTCGCTTCTGCGAGACAGTCGAAGGCAAGTGCCGACTTGCCGCTGCCGGATGGTCCGAGAAAGAGAAGCCCCGTGCCGTCGACGGTGATCGCCGTGCCGTGAATGTTGGTCTGGCCCGCACTCATGCGGCAGCCGCGACCGGCAGCGAAAGGATGAACCGGGCCCCGGTGATCCGCCCGGTCGCGGGATCCATCACATTCTCCGCCCTCAGCGTTCCACCATGTGCTTCAGCGATCTGCCGGCTGATCGAGAGACCAAGCCCTGAGTTCTGACCGAAGCTCTCGCCCTCCGGGCGGTCCGTGTAGAAGCGCTCGAAGATGCGATCGATGTCTTCCGCCTGGATCCCTGGTCCATTGTCTTCGACCTGGATCAGGTAGCGGCTGCGACTGCGGGACAGCTTGACCAGAATGCGCCCGGTCTCCTCGGGCACGAAGGACCGCGCGTTCTCGATCAGGTTCGTGACGATCTGGCCGAGACGAAGGTCATGGCCGTGGACGATGAAGGCATGGTTCGCGCCCGGCTTTTGCTCCACAACGCAATCGATCTTGACCGCCTTCTTGCCGCTGCGGATCTCGCGGGAAATGTCGACAAGGCTGGAAATGAGCACTTCGAGATCGACCGGCTTGGCATCCGAGCGCGCGAGTTCCGCGTCAAGGCGCGAGGCATCCGAGATGTCGCTGATCAGGCGATCGAGGCGACGCACGTCGTGCTGGATGATGTCCATCAGCCGCTGTCTCGACTGATCGGTCTTGGCAAGCGGCAGCGTTTCGACGGCAGAGCGCAGCGACGTCAGAGGGTTCTTCAACTCGTGGCTTACGTCTGCGGCAAAGCTCTCGATCGCGTCGATGCGGTCATAGAGCGCCGTTGTCATTTCGCGCAGCGCAATTGAGAGGTTGCCGATTTCGTCCTGGCGGATGGAGAAATCCGGGATCTCCTCGCGCTCCTTCGAGCCCCGACGCACGCGGATGGCCGCAGCCGAAAGGCGGCGCAGCGGGTTGGCGATGGTCGAAGACAGAAGCAGCGACACGACGATGTTGACGAGCGTTGCGACCCCGAAGACGCGCAGGATGGCGAGGCGCTCGGCATGAACGATCTTGTCGATATCGCCGGCCTGCGTGGAAAGGAGCAGAACGCCGAGAACGGCGCGCGAGCGCTGGACCGGAACCGCGACGGAAACGATTAGCTCCCCCTGGTCGGTCATGCGCACGACTGCGCCGCGAACACCGGTCAGCGCGTTCATCACTTCCGGATAGATCGAACCGTCGCCACCCGGGGCTTCGCGATAGACTGGTAGGTTGCCCGGCTGCAGGATCGTGTTGAAGAGGCGGGTGATCCAGTCGGTCAAACTGGTGGAATCATTGTCGACCGGCGGCAGGTCGAACCGCAGCACCTGGCCGCGCGAATAGAGATGCCGCGAATCAAGCAGCAGATTGGCATCGGCATCGAAAAGGCGGGCGCGAATGCGGGTCGGCGAGATCAGACGTCGCAAAACCGGCGCCACGCGCTCCGGGTTGATCGGGAATTCGAGATCCTCGTCGTTCGGGACGGGCGTGATGCTCTGACCGGCCTGCAGTTCGAGCAGCTTTTCCGGATCGATGGTAATCGAATTCGTATCGACGGAAGCGGACGCCGAAACGGCCGCCGCGATGATCTCGCCCTGCGTCAAAAGGCTCTCGACGCGAGCGTCGATCAGTCCCTCGCGGAACTGATTGAGATACATGATGCCGCCCACGAGGACGATGAGAGCCGCGAGGTTGAAGAAGACGATGCGGCGCGTCAGGCTGGAGAACAGCGCATGCCCGAAGATTCGGCGGATCAGCGTGAAGGGATGGCTGAACAGCCGTCGCTGCTCGGAGCCGGAATCCGTCTCCTCCAGATGTCCCTCGTCAACCTGCTGGGTCAAACCTTTGCCTTTCGCCCATACGCCTCGATAACCGGCCTGATGGCGGATAAACCGAGGCGATTGGGATCTTACGCTGCTTCGCGGAAGCGGTAGCCCACACCGTAAAGCGTTTCAATCATGTCGAAGTCGGTATCGACCATCTTGAACTTCTTGCGCAGGCGCTTGATGTGGCTGTCGATCGTGCGGTCGTCCACATAGACCTGCTCGTCATAGGCCGCGTCCATGAGCGCATCGCGGCTCTTCACCACGCCGGGGCGCTGCGCCAGCGACTGCAGGATCAGGAATTCGGTTACCGTCAGGGTCACCGGATCGCCCTTCCAGGTGCAGGTGTGGCGTTCCTGATCCATGACCAGCTGCCCACGCTCGAGCGTGCGGGCCTGCTGTTCAGCACTTCCCTTGGCGGGGCTTCCGCCGGCCGCGAGGTTTTCCCGGCTCGCCGAGCGGCGGAGGATCGCCTTAACGCGTTCGACCAAGAGACGCTGGGAGAAGGGCTTGGTGATGAAGTCGTCGGCGCCCATCTTCAGGCCAAAGAGCTCGTCGATTTCCTCGTCCTTGGAGGTGAGGAAGATCACCGGGATATCGGACTTCTGACGCAGGCGGCGCAGCAGTTCCATTCCGTCCATGCGCGGCATCTTGATGTCGAAGATGGCAAGCTGCGGCGGGCGGGCGAGAAGGCCGTCGAGAGCCGAGGCGCCGTCGGTGTAGGTTTCGACCTTGTAGCCTTCTGCTTCGAGAGCAATCGAAACCGAAGTCAGAATGTTGCGGTCGTCATCCACGAGGGCGATCGTCTGCATAGTGTACGTCTCCGTCATCGTTGCGCTGCTCCTGGTCTCTCCAGCCCAGCTCTGGTTCCATGGCAGTGCGATATGAGGATAAAGGTGGAACAAATTGTGGCAGAGGGGAAGGGGTACGGCGCGGAGTTTCTATTCGCAGACGATTATTGTGGGGGCTGAACGTGGTTTTTCGAGAGGAATGGAAGCGGAACTAAACGATTTAAAATGGCGCTTTTCAGTTTTAAATCGATTAAATAATTGATATTATTATATTTTTCGAGTTCGCGTCTTGCTTTCGGGTCATCTCCCGTTTAGTTTTCACGCATTCAAGGTCCAGACCATGTGAGAGGAAGGCGCACCATGGAGGAATTCGGCGTGAGGAACCCGGCTGCGGGGATCGCGGATATCGGCTTGGGGAAAGCCGCCAGCGTTCGCTACAACTTCCTGGAAGCTGCTCTTTATGAAGAAGCGATCCGCCGGGGCGAGGCCGAACTGACGGCCGATGGTGCTTTGCGTGCCCTGACGGGCCAGCACACCGGCCGCTCCGCCAAGGACAAGTTCGTCGTCCGCGACGGCAAGACCGACGACCAGATCTGGTGGGACAACAACAAGCCGATGTCGCCGGAGCATTTCGCCGTGCTGCATCAGGACATGTTGGCCCATGCGGCAGGCAAGGATCTTTTCGTCCAGGATCTGATCGGCGGCGCCGATGCGGACAATGCCCTTCCGACCCGCGTCGTCACGGAATTCGCCTGGCACTCGCTGTTCATCCGCAACCTGCTGATCCGTCCGGAGCGTCAGGCTCTCGAAGGTTTCCAGCCGAAGCTGACGATCATCGATCTACCGAGCTTCCGCGCCGATCCTGCCCGTCACGGCTGCCGCACCGAAACGGTCATCGCCTGCGACCTGACCAATGGCATCGTCCTGATCGGCGGTACCTCTTATGCCGGCGAGATGAAGAAGTCGGTCTTCACCGTTCTCAACTACCTGCTGCCGGAAAAGGGCGTTATGCCGATGCACTGCTCGGCGAATGTCGGCCCCGAAGGCGACGCGGCCGTCTTCTTCGGCCTGTCCGGCACCGGCAAGACCACGCTCTCGGCCGATCCGAAGCGCACACTGATCGGCGATGACGAGCACGGCTGGGGCGAAAACGGCATCTTCAACTTTGAGGGTGGCTGCTACGCCAAGACCATCCGTCTCTCGGCAGAAGCCGAGCCGGAAATCTACGCAACGACCAAGCGCTTCGGCACTGTTCTCGAGAACGTCGTCCTTGACGAGAACCGGGTTCCCGACTTCAACGATGGCTCGCTGACGGAAAACACCCGTTGCGCCTATCCGCTGCACTTCATTCCGAATGCGTCGGAGACCGGCATCGCGCCGCACCCGAAGACGATCATCATGCTGACGGCCGATGCCTTCGGCGTGCTGCCGCCGATCGCCAAGCTGACGCCGGAACAGGCCATGTACCACTTCCTCTCCGGCTACACGGCAAAGGTCGCCGGCACGGAAAAGGGCGTGACGGAGCCGGAAGCAACCTTTTCCACCTGCTTCGGCGCCCCCTTCATGCCGCGTCATCCGACAGAATACGGCAACCTGCTGCGTGACCTGATCGCCCGCCATGAGGTCGATTGCTGGCTAGTCAACACCGGCTGGACCGGCGGTGCCTATGGCACCGGCAATCGCATGCCGATCAAGGCGACCCGCGCTCTGTTGACGGCCGCCCTGACCGGCGAGCTGAAGAAGGTCGAGATGCGCACGGATGCGAACTTCGGCTTCGCCGTTCCGGTCGCGGTCGCCGGTGTCGATACGAAGATCCTCGATCCGCGTTCGACCTGGGCCGATGGTGCCGCCTATGACGCCCAGGCCAAGAAGCTTGTTGGCATGTTCATCGACAACTTTGCCAAGTTCGAAGCGCATGTCGACGGCAAGGTTCGGGACGCAGCCCCCGGCATCCGCCTGGCCGCTGAATAAGACACTGCTTTCCGGAGGTGGAGAGAGGCCTGGCAGCTTTGCCGGGCCTCTTTTGCTTGATGCTTGCCTTTGCCGCTGTCGCGGCCGATATGGGATCGAAGAAAGAGACCGAAGACATGGCAAGCGAACCCCTAGAGATCAACAACCGCATCACGATTGCCGGCTGGGAGCTGACAGAGCAATTCGTGCTGGCCGGCGGCCCGGGCGGCCAGAACGTCAACAAGGTCTTCACCGCCGTTCAGCTCTTTTTTAACCTGCTCGGCTCGCCCTCACTGAATGATCGGGTGAAGCAAAACGCCGCCAAGCTTGCTGGCAAGCGCCTGTCGAAGGAAGGCGTGCTGATGATCGAGGCGAGCCGCTTTCGCAGCCAGGATCGCAATCGCGAGGATGCGCGCGAGCGGTTGAAGGAGCTGCTGCTCGAGGCTGCCAAGCCACCACCGCCGCCACGCAAGAAGACAAAGCCGACCAAGGGCTCGATCGAGCGGCGCCTTAAGGAAAAATCCGGGCGCTCGGATGTTAAGAAGATGCGCAGCAAGCCGACGGGGGATTGAGAAGGTGGCCGGAGCAAAAGCCGAAATCACTCTGCAATCCGGCCTGCGATATCTGCCGGGCCGTCTCTCGCGGCCGGAGCAGGAAGATCTCGTTGAAATCATCCGTCAGGTCGTGGCCGAAGCGCCGCTCTACGTCCCGGTGATGCCGGGCTCGGGTCGACCTATGTCTGTTCGGATGACAAATTGCGGTCCGCTCGGCTGGGTGACGGACAAGGAGCGCGGCTATCGCTATCAGACGACACATCCGGTGACGGGCCTCCCTTGGCCCGCCATCCCGCAAGTGCTGATGGACCTTTGGCGGGACATCTCGGGCCACCCGAAGGACCCTGAGGCTTGCCTGGTCAATTTCTACGCCGACGACGCCAAGATGGGGCTGCATCAGGACCGCGACGAGGCCGATTTTTCCGCCCCGGTGCTCTCGATTTCGCTGGGCAATACCTGCCTCTTTCGCATCGGCGGCCTGGCACGGACGGAGCGCACCAGATCATTGAAACTGGAAAGCGGTGACGTGTTTCTGCTGGGAGGGGAGGGGCGCCTGTGTTTCCACGGCGTCGACCGGATCTATCCGGGAACGTCGACCCTGTTGAAGTCCGGCGGCCGCATCAATCTGACCCTCCGTCGGGTCAATCCATAGCCGGCGATCGATCGCTTACAGTTTTCTCAAGGCGACCGTCTCGACGAGGTGATTATCACCCTTGCGCAGGATGAGATCGGCGCGCGGACGGGTCGGCAGGATGTTTTCGCGCAGGTTCTTGAGGTTGATATTCGCCCAAAGCCCCTCGGCAATCTCCGTCGCCTCGTCCACGCTGATCGTGGCATAGCGGTGGAAGTACGAATTGGGGTCGCGGAAGGCCGTCTGCCTGAGCTTCATAAAGCGATCGACATACCAGCGATGGATCGCATTCTCGTCCGCGTCGATATAGATCGAGAAGTCGAAGAAATCCGACACCATCGGCACGATCTTGCCGTCAACCGGCAGATTGCGTGACTGCAGGACATTGATGCCCTCGAAGATCAGGATGTCGGGGCGATCGATAATCCGGTGCTCGTTCGGCAGCACATCATAGGTCAGGTGCGAGTAGCTCGGCGCCTTGACGTTCGGCAGCCCGGCCTTGATCGCCGACAGGAAGCGCAGGAGTGCGCCGATGTCGTAGCTTTCCGGAAAGCCCTTGCGGTTCAGGATGCCGTTCTTCACCAGATGCGCGTTGGGATAGAGGAAGCCGTCGGTGGTGACGAGGTCGACCTTCGGGCTCGACGGCCAGCGTGCAAGCAGTTCTTTCAGAACACGCGCCGTCGTCGATTTGCCCACCGCAACGGATCCGGCGATGCCGATCACAAAGGGCGTCTTGAAAACGTCGGAGAGGCTGAGGAAGCGGTTGCGTTGCTCGAACAAAAGCTGCGAGGATTCGACATGCGACGACAGGAGGCGCGACAGCGACAGATAGATCCGCCGCACCTCATCGAGATCGATCGGGTCGTCGATCGAGCGTAGCCGTTTCACTTCGTCGGCTGTCAGCGTCAGAGGCGTATCGGCGCGGAAATGCGCCCATTCCTCGCTATCGAAGAAATGGTAGGGGGAATAGCCGTTCGCCTGGAAATGGTCGAGGACGTCTGGCGTTTCGGAGTCCCGCATAGCTATCGTCATGGATCCTGCCGACTGGCCTTTTCGCTCAGGCCTGTCTGAGCCGTCCGGCGCTCGAGTTCCTGCATCACTGCTTGTAAAGGGATGTCAGCGATTTTCAATACGACCATCAGGTGATAGAGCAGGTCCGCGCTCTCGTAGACGAGGTTTTCGCGATCGTCCTTGACGGCCGCCATCACGGCTTCGATCGCCTCTTCACCCAGTTTCTTCGCCGCCTTGCCCTGACCGCCTGCAACAAGCTTTGCCGTCCAGGATTGGCTCGGATCCGCCTGAGCGCGGCTGGCAACGATGGCTTCCAGATCGGCGAGGGTGAAACTGCTCATCAGGGGTCCTTCCGCGTCAGTCGAGACGCATGGCGATGCCGGCTGCGGCCATGTGGGCCTTGGCCTCTGCGATCGAATAGGTGCCGAAGTGGAAGATCGAGGCAGCGAGAACCGCCGTCGCATGGCCATCGCGAACACCCGCAACCAGATCGTCGAGATTGCCAACGCCGCCCGAGGCAATGACCGGCACGCGAACGCTGTCGGCGATCGTCCGGGTGAGGCCGATGTCATAGCCGCTTTTGGTGCCGTCCCGGTCCATGGAGGTGACCAACAACTCGCCGGCGCCGCGCTCGACCATCTTGATCGCAAAGTCCACCGCATCGATTCCGGTCGGCTGGCGGCCGCCATGGGTGAAGATCTCCCAGCGATCCGTTTCGCCGGAGCCAGATACCTTCTTCGCATCGATCGAGACGACGATGCACTGGTTGCCGAACTTGTCGGCGGCTTCTGCCACAAAATCTGGGTTCTTCACCGCTGCCGAATTGATCGACACCTTGTCCGCGCCACAGAGCAGGAGCTTGCGGATATCGGCAACCGCGCGAACGCCACCGCCGACCGTCAGCGGCATGAAGCAATGATCGGCTGTCTGCGCGACCACATCGAAGATCGTGTCGCGGTTGTCCGAGGATGCGGTGATGTCGAGAAAGCAGAGTTCGTCCGCACCGGCAGCGTCGTAGGCCTTGGCCGCCTCGACCGGGTCACCGGCATCGATAAGATCGACGAAGTTGACGCCCTTGACGACGCGGCCGTCCTTCACGTCGAGGCAGGGGATCACGCGGGCCTTGAGTGTCATGGTCTTGTCCTCAGCCTCTCGCAGCCTTGATCAGCGCCAGCGCCTCTGCAGGGTCGATACGCCCATCATAAAGCGCGCGACCGGAAATCGCACCTTCGAGCTTCCCAGCATCCGGCTCGAGCATGCGCTTGATGTCTTCGATGGAGGCGAGGCCTCCCGATGCGATCACGGGGATCGAAACGGCGGCGGCCAGTTCCAGCGTCGAGGCCCAGTTGATCCCGGTCAGGATCCCGTCGCGGTCGATGTCGGTATAGATGATCGCGGCGACCCCTGCGCCTTCGAAACGCTGAGCGAGTTCGATGACGCCGAGTTCTGACGCTTCCGCCCAGCCTTCGACCGCAACCTTGCCGCCCTTGGCGTCGATGCCGACGGCGACCTTGCCGGGGAAGCGCTTACAGGCTTCGATGACGAGGGCCGGATCACGCACGGCAACCGTACCGAGGATCACCCGCGACAACCCGCGCGACAGCCAGCTCTCGATGTGGTCGAGCGTGCGAATGCCGCCGCCGAGCTGCACCGGGTTCTTCGTTGCCTTCAGGATCGCATCGACGGCGGCGCCGTTGACGCTCTCTCCGGCAAAGGCACCGTTGAGATCGACGACATGCAGCCATTCGAAGCCCTGGTCTTCGAAGGCGCGCGCCTGCGCGGCTGGATCGGGATTGTAGACGGTCGCCTGGTCCATGTCGCCCAGCTTGAGGCGAACGCACTGGCCGTCCTTGAGGTCGATGGCGGGAAAGAGGATCATTGGTGTATCCGTGCCCTTCAGGGCGTCCAGGTCAGGAAATTGGCGATGAGCTTCAGGCCGAGTGCCTGGCTCTTCTCGGGATGGAATTGTGCACCCACCATGTTGTCGCGCCCGACAAAGGCAGTCATTGCGCCACCGTAATCGGTCGTCGCGATCACATCCTCCGGCTTGCGCGCGGCAAGGTGATAGGAATGCACGAAATAGGCGTGCAGCCCGTCCGGGCCCGTCGGAATGCCGTCGAAGAGCGGATGCGGTCGATTGAGCGTCAGCGTATTCCAGCCGATCTGTGGGATCTTGAGGGACGGATCGGAGGGCGTCATCTCGACGACATCACCTTCGATCCAGCCGAAGCCGTTGGTCACGGTCTTCTCTAGCCCCCGCGATGACATCAGCTGCATGCCGACGCAGATACCGAAGAAGGGACGGCCCTTGTTCTCGACGACCTCGGTGATCGCGTCATGCATGCCAGGAACGGCATCGAGCCCCTGGCGGCAATCGGCATAGGCCCCGACACCCGGAAGCACGATCCGATCGGCGGTTGCGACCCGGTCTGCCTTGTCGGTGAGTTCGATCTCAGCATCAAGCCCAGCCTCGCGGGCGGCCCGTTCGAATGCCTTGGTGGCCGAGCGCAGATTGCCCGAGCCGTAATCGATGATAGCTACTCGCATAATGTCCAGTCCTTTCTGCTCGACGGTCCGGGTTCAACGCCCGAACCGGAGCAAGGTGGCATTTCCCCCGTGGGGGAAGACGCCCCTTAAACCAGGGTGCCCTTGGTGGAGGGGATACGGTTTGCCTGCCGCGGATCGACTTCGGTTGCCGTGCGAAGCGCGCGCGCGACCGCCTTGAAGCAGGTCTCGGCGATATGATGATTGTTCGCGCCGTAATGGTTCAGCACATGCAGTGTGATCCCGGCATTCTGCGCAAACGCCTGGAAGAATTCACGCACCAGTTCGGTGTCGAAGGTGCCGATTTTTGGCGCGCTGAAATTGACGTTCCAGACGAGGAACGGCCGACCGGAAACGTCGATGGCCGCCTTGGTCATCGTCTCGTCCATGGCCAGATCGATCGAGGCATAGCGCGTGATGCCCTTGCGATCGCCGAGCGCCTTGGAGATCGCCTGGCCGAGCGCGATGCCCGTATCCTCGACGGTATGGTGATCGTCGATATGCAGGTCGCCCTTCACCTCGATGTCCATGTCGATCAGCGAGTGACGGCAGAGCTGGTCGAGCATATGGTCGAAGAAGCCCACGCCCGTCGAAACCTTGCCCGTGCCGGTGCCGTCGATATGGACGGAAACCGAGACCGAGGTTTCGTTGGTCTTGCGGAAAACTTCGCCTTTACGCTCTGCCATCTGGCTGCTCCATGAGGATCTCGGCCCTCCCATAACAGCAGGGCGGTGAAATATCCAGAAGTTACATTGCGCTGCCGCAAGGCGCGGGCCCTGAGCCTATGGCCCAGATTGCAATCGTTGAAAGCCCACTTACATAGGAACCGACAAACCCGGGCCCTCGTGCCCGTTCCACAAGGCCCGCGTCGGCGGGTGACAGGTGACTGATGACAACGATTATTACCGTACGCAAGGACGGCAAGGTGGTGATGGCCGGTGACGGACAGGTCAGCCTCGGCCAGACCGTCATGAAGGGCAATGCCCGCAAGGTCCGCCGCATCGGCAAGGGCGGCGAGGTGATCGCAGGCTTCGCCGGCGCAACGGCCGATGCCTTCACGCTGCTGGATCGTCTCGAAAAGAAGCTCGAACAGTATCCCGGCCAGCTGATGCGCGCTGCCGTCGAACTCGCCAAGGACTGGCGCACCGACAAATATCTGCGCAATCTCGAAGCCATGATGCTGGTGGCCGACAAGTCGATCACGCTGGCGATCACCGGCAATGGCGACGTGCTGGAGCCCGAACACGGCACGATCGCAATCGGCTCCGGTGGCAATTATGCCTTCGCCGCCGCCCGCGCCCTGATGGATACCGACCGTTCCGCCGAGGACGTTGCGCGCCGGGCGCTGACGATCGCCGGCGAGATCTGCGTCTACACCAACAACAACATGGTGGTTGAGACCCTCGACGCCGAGTAACGGCTGCCGGGGACTGTGCCACCGCAAGCGACGATGCGCGGGTTCGCGGCATCGTGAGGAGCAGACTGAATGACCAATTTTTCTCCGCGCGAGATCGTCTCCGAGCTCGATCGCCACATCATCGGCCAGCATGAAGCCAAGCGGGCTGTCGCCATCGCTTTGCGCAACCGCTGGCGCCGCCAGCAGCTTTCGGAAGACCTGCGCGACGAAGTCATGCCGAAGAACATCCTGATGATTGGCCCGACCGGTGTCGGCAAGACGGAGATCTCCCGTCGCCTCGCCAAACTCGCCGGCGCCCCCTTCATCAAGGTGGAGGCCACCAAGTTTACCGAAGTCGGTTACGTCGGCCGTGACGTCGAGCAGATCATCCGTGACCTCGTCGAGGTCGGCATCGCCCTGGTGCGCGACAAGAAGCGGCAGGAGGTGCAGGCCAAGGCGCATCAGCTGGCTGAAGAGCGCGTGCTTGACGCCCTGGTCGGCGCAACCGCCTCGCCCGCCACACGCGACAGCTTCCGCAAGAAGCTGCGTAACGGCGAGCTCGACGACAAGGAAATCGACATCGAGGTTGCCGACAGCGGGGCCGGCATGCCGGGCTTCGAGGTTCCGGGCATGCCGGGGGCCAATATCGGCATCCTCAACATCTCCGAAATGTTCGGCAAGGCCATGGGCAACCGGACGAAGAAGGTCCGCACCACGGTCAAAGCCTCTTACGGCGATCTGATCCGCGATGAGTCCGACAAGCTGATCGACAACGAGGTGATCCAGCGAGAAGCTCTGCGTTCGGTCGAGAATGACGGCATCGTCTTCCTGGACGAAATCGACAAGATTGCCGCGCGCGAAGGCGCGATGGGCGCTGGCGTTTCGCGTGAAGGCGTGCAGCGTGATCTGCTGCCGCTTGTCGAAGGCACGACCGTTGCCACCAAGTATGGCCCGGTCAAGACCGACCATATCCTCTTCATCGCCTCGGGCGCCTTCCACGTGTCCAAGCCGTCCGACCTCCTGCCGGAGCTCCAGGGCCGCCTGCCGATCCGCGTGGAGCTGAAGCCGCTGACCAAGGAAGACTTCCGCCGCATCCTGACGGAAACGGAGGCAAGCCTGATCCGCCAGTACAAGGCGCTGATGGCGACCGAAGAGTTGAACCTCGACTTCACCGAAGACGCGATCGACGCGCTCGCCGATGTCGCCGTTCAGCTCAACGAGACGGTCGAGAATATCGGTGCGCGCCGCCTGCAGACGGTCATGGAGCGGGTGCTCGACGAGATCTCCTTCCATGCACCGGATCGCGGCGGCTCGGAGGTCATGATCGATTCGAGCTACGTGCAGGAGCATGTCGGGGATCTCGCGGCCAATGCCGATCTGAGCCGCTACATCCTGTGATCTTTGTGCATCTATGGGTCGCTTTCGCCGCCGGCGTGCCGGGAAAGTGAAAGCGACCCATATCGACAATACAGGTGCCCCTTATGTAAGGAGTGCCGCTGTCGGATGACGGTCGCCCTGCGTCGCCAATCCGTTGAAGGACAAATGTCCAGGGGCCGCCCATCGTGCTGAACATTGCCAGAAATCTCATCGTCGCCTTTACGCTCGCTGGGCTTGTACCCGCCGTGTCGCTTGCTGACGACAAGGTCCCCTCGGGAAATCGCAATGCTGAGCAGCCGGCGATACCCGGCGCGTCCGTGCGCCGCACAAAGGCGGGCAAGACCAGCTTCGATCTGAAATATGAAAAGGTCCGCGATCTCCTGAAGACCGACTCCAAGCTGGTCGGCAAGATCAAGAAGACGGCAGCGGCCTATGGCATAGCGCCGATCCACATGGTGGGCGCGATCGTCGGTGAGCACACCTACAACGTCGATGCCTATGACAGCCTGCAGAGCTACTATGTGAAGGCGGCCTCCTACGCCGGCAACAGCTTCCGCTTCGGCTACAAGGACGAGAGCATCGGCGAATTCGTCAGCCGGCCGGAATTTGCGGAATGCAACGGCTATTCGGATTCCTATCGTCTTTGGACCTGCCGCGAAGACGTCTGGCAGGATCGCTTCCGCGGCAAGACCGTGGGCGGCAAATCCTATCCCAACAACCGGTTCAGCGCGGTTTTCTTTCAGCCCTTCTATGCCGGCCAGACCTTCGGCCTCGGGCAGATCAATCCGCTGACGGCGCTGATGCTGTCGGATCTCGTGCATGAGAAGTCCGGCTATGCCAAGCTCGACGAGAACGATGCTGCCGGCGTCTACAAGGCGATCATGGATCCCGATATCTCGCTCGCCTTCATGGCGGCGGTGATCCGCAAGTCGATCGACGACTACCGTCAGATTGCCGATGTCGATATCTCGGGCAATCCGGGTGTCACGGCCACGCTCTTCAACATCGGCGGATCGCAGCAACGGGCGCGGGCGCTTGCGTCCAAGCGCGCCAGTGGTGCGGCGAATTGGCCGGAAGAGAACTATTACGGCTGGCTGATCAATGATCGGCTGGACGAGTTGGAAGCGCTGCTCTAACTCATTGAGGGGGGCTCCAACCCTTCGAGGGAGCATCACATGGACGCCAGTCTGCGCAAATCGACCTTCGAGCCGCCGGCACCCGTGCCGCGGACGGTCCCGCCCAGCCGGCTGGAAATCATTCGCACGGTCCTGAAGAACCCGCTCGAGCTCTGGGGACAGCCGTCCTACACCTGGCCTTGGATCGTCACACGCTTCTTCGGCCAGACAACGATCATCGCCAATGATCCCGGTCTCATCCGCCATGTGCTCGTCGACAATGCGTCGAATTACGAGATGTCGGAGATCCGCCAGCTCGTGCTGCGGCCCATCCTGCGTGATGGATTGCTTACGGCAGAGGGCCCCGTCTGGAAACGCTCCCGCAAGGCCATGGCGCCTGTCTTCACGCCGCGTCATGCGCGCGGTTTTGCGCGGCAGATGCGTGAGCAGAGCGAGCTTTTTCTCAATCGCTATCATTCGGACGGTGAAGGTGTCGTGCGCGACATCGCGGTCGACATGACCGAACTCACCTATGCGATCCTGTCCGAGACCCTGTTTTCGGGTGGGATCATCTCGGAGCAGGGCGATTTTGCGAGAGATGTCGATGATCTGCTCCACAGCATGGGTCGCGTCGATCCGCTCGATCTGCTGAAGGCCCCCAAATGGATCCCGCGCCTGACGCGCATCCGAGGTCTGGGCGTGCTGCGCAAGTTCCGAGAACTCGTGCGCCGAACCATGGATCACCGCCGTTCGCTCATCCAGACCAACCGCAGCGAGGCGCCGGATGATTTCCTCACGCTTCTGCTCGAACTCGAAGGTCCGGATGGGCTCACCTCGGAAGAGATCGAGGACAATATTCTGACCTTCATCGGTGCCGGCCACGAGACCACCGCGCGTGCTCTGGCCTGGACGCTCTACTGCGTGGCTCATTGTCCGGATGTCCGGGATGCCATGGAGCGCGAGATCGACGAGGTCATTGCCTCGGGTGCCGATCCCGTGGAATGGCTCGATCGCATGCCGCATGTCCGCGCCTCCTTCGAGGAAGCGATGCGGCTCTACCCGCCGGCCCCGTCGATCAACCGTGATGCCATTGCAGACGATCGGTACACGGCGCCGAACGGCGAAGTCGTAGAGATCGCGAAAGGCACGACGGTGCTGGTCATGCCTTGGACGCTGCATCGCCACGAACTCTACTGGGAAAAGCCACGCCTCTTCGATCCCTCCCGCTTCTTGCCCGGCGCGCGGGAAAAGATCGGCCGTTTCCAGTATCTTCCCTTCGGTGCCGGCCCCCGCGTCTGCATCGGCGCAACCTTCGCGCTGCAGGAAGCGGTCATCGCATTGGCAGTTCTGATGCAGAAATACAGGTTTGCGACGACGCCGCAGACCAAGCCCTGGCCCGTTCAGAAGCTGACGACTCAGCCGGCCGGCGGCCTGCCGATGCGGGTCACGCCGCGCTAGCCGTAAAGCGGCGTGATCCTGCCGCTGTCTCGCTGGAATTGGTAACAGGCCCTGTGCCATAAGGGATGCCGCGCCATTCCGGCGGGCACCATGGGGAAGACTGCGTGACATCCGATTACATGCTGGGCATCGATACCGGCGGCACCTACACCGACGCCGTGATCTACAGCGAGACCCATGGGATCCTGGCCAAGGCGAAATCGCTGACGACCCGCCACGATCTCTCGATCGGGATCTCGGGAGCGCTGGAGAGCGTGCTTTCGGCATCGGCCATCGATCCCTCGGCCATCGGACTGGTTTCTCTCTCCACCACGCTCGCAACCAATGCACTCGTGGAAGGGCAGGGTGGTCGCGCCGGCTTGATCATGATCGGCTTCGGGCCGGAAGACCTCAAGCGCGATGGTCTGGCCGAAGCCCTGGGCAAGGATCCCGTGCTCTTCATTGTTGGCGGCCACGATGTCCATGGCAACGAGACCCCCTTCGATGCGGCCGCGCTGGAAGCCGCCTTGCCGGAACTGTCGGCCGATGTCTCCTCCTTTGCCATTGCCGGCTACTTCGCCGTCCGCAATCCCGCCCATGAGCAGCGCGCGCGAGATATCATCCGCCGCCATTCCGGCCTGCCTGTCACCTGCAGCCACGAGCTTTCCTCCAAGCTGGGTGGGCCACGCCGTGCGCTGACCACATTGCTCAATGCCCGGCTGGTCGCCATGATCGACCGCCTGATCGGCTCGGCGGAGCGCTACCTCCTCGAGCGCGGCATTCACGCGCCGCTGATGGTCGTCCGGGGCGATGGTGCCCTGATTTCGGCGGCCGAAGCACGCCTGCGGCCCATCGAAACCATCCTGTCGGGCCCGGCGGCAAGCCTTGTCGGTGCGCGTCACCTCACCGGCCTCGATGATGCCGTTGTCTCCGATATTGGCGGCACGACGACCGACGTCGCGGTCATGGAAGCCGGCCAGCCGCGGCTCGATCAGGATGGCGCCGTCGTCGGCGGTTACCGCACCATGGTGGAAGCTGTCGCCATGCGCACTTTCGGCCTCGGCGGCGATTCGGAAGTCCGCTTCGACGACCGCGGCCTCGCGGCGAAGATCGAGCTCGGCCCACGCCGTCTCGTCCCGTTGAGCCTCGCAGCCGCTCTCCATGGAGCGGCCATCACCGATGTGCTCGAGCGCCAGCTGCGCGCGCCGCATCTCGGTCGCCATGACGGGCGCTTCGCCGTCCGCACGGGCGTGCCGGATCACCTGGCAGCCGGTCTGCAGCCTCAGGAGGCAGCTCTTTTCCAGAAGATCGGCCCGGTGCCGCTGCCGCTCGACCAGTTGATCAGCTTCACCCAGCAGAAGGCGACGCTCGACCGTCTCGTCGCCCGGGGCCTCGTCCATATCTGCGGGCTGACCCCTTCTGATGCCATGCATGTCCTGGACCGGCAGGGGCAATGGGACCGGAGAGCCGCCGAACTCGGCATGACGCTCGCCCTTCGCCAGAAGGATGGCGCGGGTCAGCCGATCGCCCAGACGGTCGAGATGCTGAGCCAGATGATCGTCGATCGTCTGACGCGCCAGTCTGCCGAAGTCATCCTGTTTGCGGCTCTTGCCGAGGATGGGCTGACCGATGTCGATCCCGCACGCTCCGTGCTGATCGACCGGGCGCTGCGTCGCCAGGCAGGCATTGCGCGCTTCAACCTTTCGCTCGATCGGCCGCTCATCGGTCTCGGAGCCTCTGCCGGCGTCTGCTATCCCGCCATCGCCGATATGCTGGCATCAGATTGTGCTGTTCCGGCAGACGCCGATGTCGCCAATGCGGTTGGCGCGGTCGTCGGCCAGGTCCGAAGCAGTGTGTCCGTCACCGTCAGTTCGCCGGAGGAAGGCCTCTTCATCATCACCGGTGCCGGCGAGGGAGACCGGGTTACGGATGAAGCGCTCGCGCTGGAGAAGGCACGCGCTCGTGCCAGTGACCTTGCGCGCACAAGAGCGGAGGCCAGTGGCGCGGTCGATGTCGTACTGCTCCTCAAGGAAGAGCTCGATGCACCGGAGATCGAGGGGCGGCGCAAGCTCGTCGAAGCCCGCATCACAGCCACGGCCACGGGCCGGCCGAGGACAGCCCGCAACTGACTTTCCAAAACGGAAACAATATTTCTAATTTATGCAAGATTGACTAGGAATGCATTTCAGCGATGCTGTGGCCAACAGCGACATCAGTATGAGGAGTGACGTCATGACATCCGTTTCAGCCCATGGTCTTTCGATCGACAAACGCCTCTACGAGTTCATCGTCAACGACGTCATCCCGGGCACGGACGTCGAGGCTGAGGCCTTCTTCGCCGGCTTCTCGAAGATCGTGCACGAGCTGGCACCGAAGAACCGTTCCCTGCTGGCCAAGCGCGATGAACTGCAGGCTCAAATCGATGCCTGGTATCGCAAGAACGGGGCTCCCTCTGATCTCGGGGCCTATGAAAGCTTCCTCCGCGACATCGGTTATCTTCTGCCGGAAGGCCCCGACTTCAAGATCGAAACGGCCAATGTCGATCCGGAGATCTCGTCGATCGCTGGGCCGCAGCTCGTGGTTCCGGTGATGAACGCGCGTTATGCCTTGAACGCTGCCAATGCCCGCTGGGGTTCGCTTTACGATGCGCTCTATGGCACCGACGCGATTTCCGAAGCCGACGGTGCGGAGAAGGGCAAGGGCTACAATCCGGTTCGCGGCGGCAAGGTCGTCGCCTGGGCGAAAGCCTTCCTCGACCGGAGCCTGCCGCTCGCCGGCGGCAGCTGGGCGGATGTCACCGGCTTCGATTTCGAAAACGGAGCGCTGTTTGTCGAGACCTCCAACGGACGGACCGGCCTGTCCAGCCCCGACCAATATGTCGGTTTCAAGCGCGAAAATGAAAAGGCGTACCGCCTCTACTTCCGCACCAACGGACTGCACACCCTGGTTTTCGTTGATCCGGACAGCCTGATCGGCAAGGACGATCCCGCCGGCATCGCCGATGTCGGGCTGGAATCGGCACTCACCACGATCATGGACTGCGAGGATTCGGTTGCCGCCGTCGACGCAGAGGACAAGGTCACCGTCTATTCCAATTGGCTCGGCCTGATGAAGGGCGATCTGACCGAGGAAGTCACGAAGGCTGGCAAGACCTTTACCCGTGCGCTGAGCAAGGACGTCGATCTGACTGGCGTTGACGGCGACAAGGTGACGCTTCCGGGCCGATCCCTGATGCTCGTTCGCAATGTCGGTCACCTCATGACCAATCCTGCGATCACCGACAAGGACGGCAACGAGGTGCCGGAAGGCATCATGGATGCGGCGATCACCGCACTCATCGCTTTGCACGATATCGGCTCGAACGGTCGCCGCAAGAATTCCCGCGCCGGCTCAATGTATGTCGTGAAGCCCAAGATGCATGGGCCGGAAGAAGTGGCCTTCGCCTGCGAAATCTTCTCGGCGGTAGAACAGCTGATCGGAATGGCGCCCAACACGATCAAGATGGGCATCATGGACGAAGAGCGCCGGACCACCGTCAATCTCAAGGAATGCATCCGCGCTGCCCGCGAGCGCGTCGTCTTCATCAACACCGGTTTCCTTGACCGCACCGGCGACGAGATCCACACCTCGATGGAAGCTGGCCCCATGATCCGCAAGGGTGATATGAAGCAGGCGGCCTGGATCTCGGCTTACGAAAACTGGAACGTCGACATCGGCCTCGAATGCGGCCTCTCCGGTCATGCCCAGATCGGCAAGGGCATGTGGGCCATGCCGGATCTGATGGCGGCGATGCTGGAGCAGAAGATCGCTCATCCGAAAGCCGGCGCCAACACGGCCTGGGTTCCGTCACCGACGGCGGCCACGCTGCACGCTACGCATTACCACAGCATCAATGTCGCGGACGTCCAGAACAGCCTGAAGTCCCGCGCGCGGGCCAAGCTCTCGGACATTCTTTCCGTTCCGGTCGCAACGCGTCCGAATTGGACCCCGGAAGAAATCCAGCGCGAGCTCGACAACAACGCGCAAGGAATCCTCGGTTACGTCGTGCGCTGGATCGATCAGGGCGTCGGCTGCTCCAAGGTGCCGGACATCAATAATGTCGGTCTGATGGAAGACCGTGCAACCCTGCGCATTTCCGCGCAGCACATGGCCAACTGGCTGCATCATGGCGTGGTGACGGACGAGCAGGTCATCGAAACGCTGAAGCGCATGGCCGTCGTTGTCGACGGCCAGAATGCCGGTGATCCCGCTTATCTGCCGATGGCGAAGGATTACGAGGGATCGGTCGCCTTCCAGGCCGCTCTCGATCTCGTCCTGAAGGGCAGGGAGCAACCCAATGGCTATACCGAGCCGGTGCTCCACCGTCGCCGCATCGAGCTGAAGGCGAAGTCGGCGGCCTGATCGCCGGCGACTGAAACCCATAACAACGAGGCCCGCCGGAGCGATCCGGCGGGCCTCTTTGTGGAGTGTAGTATCGGAAGCTTACTGCTGCACAACGACCTTGGAGTTGCGGCCCGGCTTCACGCGATTGTAGAGGTCGATCACGTCCTGGTTCATCAGGCGGATGCAGCCCGAAGACGCAGCCGTACCGATCGAAGCCCATTCCGGCGTGCCGTGCAGGCGGAACAGCGTGTCCTGGCCCTTTTCGTTGAAGAGATACATGGCGCGGGCACCGAGCGGGTTGCGCAGGCCGGGATCCATGCCCTTCTCGACATACTTGGCCACTTCAGGCTTGCGCTCTGCCATCTCCTTCGGCGGATGCCAGGTCGGCCAGGCCTGCTTCCAGGCGATATAAGCTTCACCTTCCCAGGCAAAGCCCTGCTTGCCGACGCCGATGCCATAACGAACGGCCTTGCCGCGCGGCAGAACGTAGTAAAGGAAACGCTCGCGCGTATTCACGACAATCGTGCCCGGCTTTTCCTTGGTCGCATAATCGACAATTTGTCGGTGAAACTTCTTGTCGACCTTCTGAATCGGAATCGCGGGCAGGGCATAACCAGCATCGGTTACGGAGCCATAGGAATCGCTGAAGATCTCGATCTTGGTGGTTTCGGCGACTTCTGTCTTTTCACCGGTCGTCGTCGTGCAGCCCGCAAGGCCGATGGACATAACCAGGCCGAGCGCAGTCAGGATATTGCGGAAGCGCATAAGGAAGCTCTTGGGTGATGGCTGGAAGATGGCTCGGTGACCATCCTTGATTATGGTTTATTTTGAATTAATCTCGGCAGTGCAAGTGCCGTACTTCAGCCGAATGTCTTCGGCGGTGCAAAATGACTCCGCATTGCTTTTTTGCAACAGACTTCGGCGCGCGGAGCGGAGTTTTCCATGACCTTGATCTCTGTAGCGGTAAACAATCCCTTAATCGACGGACGTCAGTCCGATCGCGCGATGATGATTCGCCGCGGTGTACAGATCCTCCTGGCGGAGATGCGTTTTGCCATTCTTCCCGAACTCACCCTGTCCAATGGGCGTCGGGCGGATCTGATCGCGCTCTCGGAAAAAGGGGAAATCTGGATCGTGGAGATCAAATCCTCGATCGAGGATTTCAGGGTCGACCGCAAATGGCCCGACTACCGTCGCTACTGCGACCGTCTCTTCTTCGCCACCCATGCGGGCGTTCCGCTCGACATCTTCCCGGAGGACTGCGGGCTGTTCCTGTCGGACGGATATTCCGGGCATGTTGTGCGGGAAGCGCCGGAGCATCGCCTGCCCCCCGCCACGCGCAAGGCCGTCACCCTCGATTTCTCGAGGGCCGCCGCCCAAAGGCTGATGGCTGCGGAGTGGGCTGCGCAGTTGAAGACGCTGTAAGTTACTTCGGCGCGCGCTTCGCCAGAATGCGCTGCAATGTCCGGCGATGCATGTTGAGCCGCCGTGCTGTCTCCGAAACATTGCGGTCGCAGCTTTCATAGACGCGCTGGATGTGCTCCCAGCGAATCCGGTCCGCGGACATCGGGTTCTCCGGAATTTCCGCCTTTTCACCGGGCCGCTGGGTCAGGGCGAGATAGACATCGTCGGCATCCGCAGGCTTTGCGAGATAATCAAGCGCTCCGAGTTTCACGGCGGTGACAGCGGTGGCGATATTACCATAGCCCGTCAGCACGATGATGCGGGTGTCGGATCGACGCTCACGGATCGCCTCGATGACATCGAGCCCGGTGCCGTCGCCGAGTCTCAGATCCACCACGGCGTAGGCCGGTGCTGCTTCCTTGGCTTTGGCGATCCCTTCGGCGACGGAGCCCGCAAGCTCCACCGCAAATCCGCGGCTTTCCATGGCGCGTGCCAGCCGGCGCAAAAACGGCGCATCGTCGTCAACGATCAACAGGGACGGGTCAGGCCCGAGATCGGGATTGCCTGCCTGCTGTGTGCCGGTGGCGGATTTTGCGACCTGTGATGCTGCGTCTGCCATGTTCTGTGTTCCTGCGACTGTACGAAAAGTCTGCGATAAACCATATGCGATCCTCAGACCGCAGAGGTAAAGTCATATCGACGTGTCCAATTCCATGTATTCGCGTGGCCAGTTGACCACCACCCGGGCTCCGGAACCCTCGGGGCTTCGATTTTCGAACCGGAGGCTCGCGCCGGACCGCTCCAGCAAGGTCTTGGCGATGAACAGTCCGAGCCCGAGCCCACCGGCGCGCGTATCGCTTTGTCTGCTGGTAACATAGGGCTCGCCAATTCTTTGCAAGACCCCGGCAGAAAATCCGGCCCCGTCGTCCTCGATGGTCACCGTGACATCGGCCGCCGTATGCTCGACACTGACGGTCACCTTCGAGCGGGCATAATCGACCGCATTCTCCAATAGATTGCCAAGCCCATAGAGAATCGCGGGGTTGCGGCTGCCCACCGGCTCCTCGGCACGCGCAGACAGCTCGATCAGCTCCACCTTCACGCCAAACTCGCGATGCGGCGCGATGACTTCCTCGATCATCGAGGACAGAGGAAGCTCACGCATATGCGCCTCGCCTTCCGTGGCGAGCGAGGTCAGGCGGCGCAGGATATCGCGGCAACGCTCGCTCTGGCTGCGCAGCAGCTGCACGTCTTCGCGGAAGCGCTCGTCCTGTCCGAGGTCGCGCTCCATCTCCTTTGCCACCACACTAATCGTTGCCAGCGGCGTACCCAGCTCATGCGCTGCGGCAGCCGCAAGCCCGTCCAGCTGATGCAGGTGTTTCTCCCGCTGGAGGATGAGCTCGGTCGCGGTCAGTGCATCGGCAAGAAGAGTGGCTTCCTGGGACACGCGATAGGCGTAGAAGGCCGCAAAAGCCGTCATCGACACGATCGAGCTCCACATGCCGAGCTGTAGCAGCGGATGCACTTCGAGGCTGCGCCCCTCGAACCAGGGCAGGGGATAGGGCGTGAAGGCGAGCAGGGTGATGAAGGCAAGCGCGGTGACGAAGAGCGCGATCGAATGCCGGCTCGGCTGCGATGCGAAGGAAATGATGACGGGAATGCAGATCAGCGGCGCGAAGGGATTGTTCAGCCCGCCGGTGATGAAAAGCAGGGCGCCCATCTGGAAGAGGTCGAGGGACAGGACGGCAAAGGCCGCGGCCGGCTCCAGTCGGTAGGTCGGCGGGAAGGCGACGGACAGAAGCGAATTGGCCGCCGCCAACGCCGCGATCAGACCTAGGCAGGTCATCAACGGCAGGGGGAATTCGAACCACAGCGCCACGACCAGGATTGTCAGCAACTGGCCGGCGACCGCCACCCAGCGCAGCTTGACCAGCGTCTCCAGTCGCAGCCGACGGCTGGTCGGTCCGAACTTGGCAGCCAGATCCATGTTCATCCTGTCGCCTTCCTCTTAGACCTCAGGTCCCGCGCGGTTTCGCTCGTGTCGTCGGGGCCGCCGCAGCCGGATCCTCCGGCCAGGGGTGTTTCGGATAACGCCCGCGCATGTCGGCGCGCACATCCTTCCACGAGCCCGCCCAGAACCCGGGAAGATCCCGTGTCGTCTGAATGGGTCGATGCGCCGGCGAGGTCAACTCCAGGACCAGTGGCAATTTGCCGCCGCCGATCGTCGGATGGGTCTTCAGCCCGAAGAGCTCCTGCACCCTGATCTGCAGGACAGGCTCGTCACCATCATAATGGATCGGATGCGACTGCCCCGTCGGTGCGGTGAAATGGGTGGGCACGAGACGGTCGAGCTCGCGGGTCGCGCCCGCCGGCACCAGCGCCATCAATCCGTCATGCAGACTGCCTGCCGTGACCTCCTGAAAACTGGTGACGCCGGACTGAAAGGGGATGAACCAGAGATCGAGCTGTTCGAGCAGGCCGTGATCGGATGTATCCGGCCAGGGTTCACCAAGCGTCCGGTGCAGGAAACCGAGCCTTTGCCGCAGCTGCGCGGCGGCCTTGGAAAACGGCAGAACCGCCAGCCCCAATTGCTGCACGCCTTCCGCCAGCGCGCGCGCGGCCTCTTCTCCCTTCGGCTTTGGCAGGGGCTGTTCATCGAAGACGATGGCGCCGAGCCGCGTCACCCGCCGTGCCCGAACCTGCCGGCTGGAGAGATCGAAGCCGCTTTCATCCTTGGTCGTAATGGCATCGGGACGCAGGGCCTCGATATCGCCGCGCGTCACTTCCGCAGCCGCCAGCACGCGGCCTTGGGCGGCCTTGCCTGTCAGGTCGGCGACGACGAGCAGTTCCGCGCCGGCCAGTCTCTCGCTCCCGGCAATCTCGGCACCGCGTCCATTCGCCAGCACGAAACGCCCCCGCCCGCCGCGTTGCCGCGCGATCCGGTCGGGAAAGGCATGAATGAGCAGTGTACCGGCAGATGCAGGCAGTTCGCCATCCCCATTGCTTGCGCCCGATGAGCCCGACGAAAGGCCGGACGACAGACGCTGGGCGAGGTTGCGGGCATTGCGAGCCCTCTCTCCCCGATCCCGCCGGAATTGCCGCAGCCTCTCGTCCAGATCGAGGTCGCTGCCACCCAGTCCCTGTTCGGTCAGAAGCACGGCCAGTTCCGCCGCGGCGCGCGCCTGCCCCTGCTCGGCAGCCCCGAGCACCATCGCGGCCAGCCGGGGCGGCAGACCGAAATCGCGCATCCGCCGACCCTTGGCAGTCAATTGCAAGCGCTCGTCCAGAGCTCCGAGCCCGAACAGAAGCTGCCGCGCCTCCTTCAAAGCGGCCTCGGGCGGCATATCAAGAAGCAGCAGCTGTCGCGGATCCGCCACCCCCCAATGGGCCATGTCGAGCGCAAGTCCGGAGAGATCGCTGGACAGGATCTCCGGTGGCGTGAAAGCCGGAAGCGCTGCCGTCTGTCCCATATGCCAGAGGCGCACGGCAATGCCCGGTTCGGTTCGGCCCGCACGCCCTGCGCGCTGGTCCGCCGAGGCGCGCGACACGCGGACCGTCTCAAGCCGGGTGATCCCGGTCGAAGCTTCAAAGACCGGCAGCCGCTGCAAGCCGCTGTCGATCACGACGCGCACGCCATCAATGGTGATCGATGTCTCGGCAATCGAGGTCGACAGGACAACCTTGCGAAAACCGGATGCCGCCGGCTTGATCGCTGCATCCTGTTCGGCCTGGCTCAGCATGCCGTAGAGCGGCGCGATCAGTATGTCCGGCCCGACCCTGGTTTCGAGCCGCTCCGCCACGCGGCGGATTTCGGCCTGCCCGGGAAGGAAGGCGAGGATGGAACCGGTCTCTTCGGCGAGCGCCTTCATGATCGCCGCCGTCACCGCGTCTTCCACCCGCTCGTCGCCCGGCCTGTCGCGATAGCGGATCTCGACGGGGAAACTGCGCCCCTCGCTGACAATAACGGGTGGGTTCGCAAGCAGGGCCGTGATGCGCTCGACATCGAGCGTTGCCGACATGACGAGGATGCGCAGATCCCCCCGCAGCGCCGATTGGGCATCGAGCGCCAGGGCAAGCCCCAGATCGGCATCGAGCGACCGTTCATGAAATTCGTCGAACAGGACCGCCGCCACGCCCCGCAGCTCGGGATCGTCCAGGATCATCCGCACGAAGACCCCTTCCGTCACCACTTCGATGCGGGTTTGTGCGCTGATCCTGGTGTCGAGCCGCATCCGGTAGCCGACGGTCTGGCCCACAGGCTCGCCGAGAAGGGCAGCCATGCGCGAGGCCGCAGCGCGAGCGGCAAGTCGTCTCGGTTCGAGCAGGATGATCCGCCCGTCTCCCCGCCAGGACTGCTGAAGGAGATGGAGCGGAACGAGCGTCGTCTTGCCCGCGCCGGGCGGCGCAGAGAGAACCGCCCGATTCCCAGCCGCGAGTGCCTCGGCCAGCGCCGCAAGGCGATCGGTGATCGGCAAATGAGGAAGCACGCGCGGTGTCACGCGCTGACCTTGTTCTGTGTCGCGGTCTCGTAAGCCAGAATTGCGCCGGCCAAATCCTCGAGTGCTGCCCCGACGGACTTGAACAGCGTGATGTCCTCGGCGCTGCGGCGGCCTTCTGTCCCGTCGACCAGCTCGGACAATTCGGCGACCACATGATCGGCATCGATGACACCGGCGGCCATGGGCTGCAGGAGGTCGCCGGCCTCGGCAAAGGCGCCTGCACGAGTATCGACGAAGACACGGGCACGCCGGACAGCCTCGTCGTCACTCTCGCGCATGTCCTTGTTGAAGGCCCCGATCAGGTCGAGATGGCTGCCGGGCTTCAGCCACGCGCCGCGGATGAGAGGCGCACGCGACAGCGTCGCGCAGGAAATGATGTCGGCCTGACGGGCGGCCGCTTCGAGATCCTCGGCGACATCGGCCGCATAGCCGAGCGCCCGGGCTTCGGAAACAGCCTGTTCAGCCTTTGCTCGGTCACGTCCCCAGATCATCACCTCGGTGATGGGCCGCACCCGGCTATGGGCTTCGATCAGGTTCACCGAGAGACGGCCGGTTCCGACCACCAGCAGGCTCGAGGCGTCTTTCCAGGCAAGATGGCTGGCTGCGAGCGCCGAAGCCGCTGCGGTCCGCCGGGCCGTGAGCTCGCCGCCATCGATGACGGCCAGCAATTCCCCCGTGCGGCCGGAGGAGAGGAGATAGCTGCCATGGATTGCGGGCAGGGATCTGAGGTGATTGTCCGGAAAGACGGAGACGAGCTTGACGCCCATATACGCTCCAGGCTGCCAGGCCGGCATCAGCAGCAAGGTTGCATCGGCTTCCCGGGGAACGGCAACGCTATGATGATGGCGAACCGGCATCACGCAGCCGGTCTTGAACATGGCGGCGAGCGCCGCGATGAGCGCGTCCCAGGGAAGGGCCTGTCTGGTCTGGTTCTGATCGAGAATGAGCATGCGTCGGTGCACTCCTTATAGGGACGCAGACACTATCAAGGAGCGTTCCGCTTGCAAACGGAAGCAAGCGAGCCGAAATGAAGTGTGGGAGGGCCATTCGTCGACCGTTCCATGGTTCCGTTTGACACGACTCAACATAACATTCAGGAAAATTCTGTTCATCTTCAATGGGTTGTTCGTTTTTTGCAATTTTGTGAAAACG
>NZ_STGU01000029.1 GCF_004912135.1 Rhizobium rosettiformans W3 | reverse complement strand
AGAAGGCGAAATGGAGAGTGCGCTTGAAGCGAGCCTACTTCAACAAGGCTTTTTCTGTATGGATGAGCGGCAGCGAACGTGAGACCTGTGACGATCCTCAACAAGCCTTCTATCCGCTAGCGCTGTTGCATGAGTTGACCAACCGGCTTGGGGCTGAGCCATCCGTGGGGGCGAAGACCCTTCATATGCTCACCGAGCTAACAGATGCCCACATCCTCATGTTCGGTTTCGACTTCAAGCAAAGCACGAGCTTTTATCGCCGCAAGGAAAACCGCGGACCACATGACTGGGCCGCTGAACGAGACTACGCCTTGTCACTGTGCCAAAAGGGCCGCGTTAGCTTGATCGCTTAGTGCGGTGAAGGGTGCTCCTCCGTCGCGCACATCAACAGGAACTCTCATCGAAGAACATCACTCGTCTGCGAAACTCCCGCGCCACCTCATCGAGCTTCGGCAAGTAAGCGTCAGCGGCAGGCTCCACCTCCAGACGATTTCGAAGAGTATGAGCGCCAAAACGTTCGGCAGCTTCTCTTCGACATGCTTCCACAAAATGCATCCGGCCATTGTCGTCAGCGCTCAGGCGGTCAATGACCCTGGATACCTCATGTGGCTGGCAGTATATCGCCAATTCTCCGAAGGTTGTTTCAAACGCTGGCGGTAGCACAACCGGAACGCCACACAGAACTGCTTCGACGATCGTACGTCCGAATGCCTCGTCTCTCTTCCGCGCGGGGAAATTTACGAAGACATCGAGTTGAGACAAGTACTCGGCTACACCAGATGCACCGAACGGCTTCACCACCCAGTTGCTCGGTAGGGAGCCAAGCCGCTGCCTTGGTACGTCCGCGCCTCCCAGTATGCTGACTGTGATATCGGAGCGGTTCGGATAGGCGTCCTGAAGTTCTTCTGGATCTTCGAGCCATTTTCCTTCGTGATCGCGACCGTGACGCCCAATGACCAATGGCCGATTGAGGACTGGCTTGGGAGCGTAGGGGAAGTCTTCAAGCCTAAAGGCAGGCGGCCAGTCGTGAGAGGCAAGCAACCGAGGGCTCCTTGAATCCTCGAGAGACCGCTCGGCCTCCGATCGGATCAAGGGGCTGATCGGGTATATCTTTGACTTCGGAAAGCCGATCTCCGCGACCCGCTGATGCAACGCATCCCAATTGAACAGTGGTTTGCCGTTCTCGCTCCAAGCCGAGTTGTTGACGACGTAGAGTGCACGCTCCGCCTCAATCCGTCTGGCGAGGTTTCTAAACGCCGGGGTCATCGCCATTCGAGGTCCGCGTACGATCAGGGTACGGCACTTCAGGTTCTTCACGGCATGAGACGGCACCACATAGTCCATCACAACGAGGTATCGCTCCGCCACCCAATTCCATTTCCACGCTGAACGCTTCACCGGGCAATGAACGATGACGCAGGTCAAGCCCTGGGCCGATAGCGCCTCCAGTTCAGTAATGGTTGTCGAAGCGTTTCCGCCTACAAATGCGCAGTTTGTGACGATGCAGACATCGACCGATATGTCCCCGCCATCTCTAAAGTTTGATGCGGCGACCACGCCGTAAGGCGGGGGCTGCAAATGCGAGGCCCACCGAGCGATGGTGGTTGAGAGAGACGACATGCAAGCTCCATTCGTTTATTCATCGCTCGCCACTGGATGTCTTCAGAGCCAGCTCTTGTTGAGTTCCGTCTGCCTGAACGAGTGTTTCCTCGCCAATCGGCGCAAGCAGGGCAGCCTCCGGCCTCAAGGCCAGCTGATCCTAATCGTGATCCATCTCGGGGAAGTCTGTCGCTTCGTGGAGATGATGAGCAACATTTTTTCCGAGAACGACCTTCACGCCTCGTTCACGTGCCTGAGCCACCTCGTGCAGGATTACGCGCTTCTCCTGTGCCGGATCGTGAACCATTGAGGCAGCAACCCATTCACGGGCATCTTTGCTTGTCTTTACCGTGTCATTGTAACCTTCAACATACGGAGTCTGGAAGAACGTGAAGCCATGCAACTGAAGTTCTCTCACATCGCATTCGAGGAAGAAGAGGATTGCGCTTGTTCCAATTGTTGGCTGGTGCCCATGGAGCTTTCGCCGAAGTTTCTCGCAGAACCTGACAGAGGGAACTGCCAGCGACACCTGGGGATATGCTGACAGCTCGGCTTTTTTCTCAAACAAGCGAGCCTTGCTTCCTTTGAAGCCCCAGTGAGGAAATACGCAGTATTGGACCTTATGGGCGAGCAGTAGGGCAGGAGGAATAGAGCCGGCGCTACGCTGGCCTTGCTCATTCAGGTTGTGGAACAGAACGTCGGTACGAGACCCAAGCCTTCCATCGCATTCAAGAGCCAGAGCGATCCCGTTGTTGAGGCGAACAATGACGTCGAAGCTGTCTACCACAAGATCTTCGAGGTCATCGAATAGTGTTCTAGCAGGCCCCAGGATAACCACGCGCTTGCCACGGAACATGTCACTGTTGAGTGGCGGAATGCGCCATGGGTTCAGAGCCGAGGCGGAAAGGCGAAATCGAAGCCAACGTTGAAGGAGGTCGATGTTTCGCCCCAAACCGAGGAGACCTTGTCGAAGAGCCATCATCCCTCACCCGAGACCTGTAGCGGACTCCATGATAGGTGAAGCGCCTTCTCCTTATAGCTAGCGAGTTTATGTCGTATCTCGTCAGCATAATCTTGAGCGAGACTGAGGGTTGCTGCGTTGAGATCTGCTAACGCGTTCACAGAAACAGGCAATCGAGCATCTTGCACCACCGCCCTTACCATCGGCCGATCCACCAATGGCACCACGCTGCTCTGTGAGAATGACGCCAGGATTAATCCGTGGAGGCGGTTTGTTACGACGATCGTTGAGGATTGCATCGCGCTGACAGCGCCCTGCCAAGTCAGGGGCGCGATGAAGTCTACTCCAAGCCTGTCCGCAACTGTCTTCTGTACAGGTCCATCTTCGATGGCGCAGGTGCTCAGAAGAACTGGTTCCAGACCCGCATTCTGTGCGCGGATCAGCGCCGCTTCGATTTGGTCCGGAGGCTGACTTGTCAACACAAACAATACGCGCTTCCGCTCGCCTTCTGCCGCGCTATGGCTTGCGGGCTTCGGCGCCGCAAAGACGCAGTCGGCACCTAACACAGCGTTAAGCTTTAGCTCCTGAAGCATTCTGCGGGTCTGGCTGTCCCTGGCAATGAGCGGTGGCTTTATGAGACTGAGGTCGCGCGAAAGAGAAGCTCTGCCGTTCACCTTCCATAGGGAGGAAGATACGGAAACCGGATAGGAGTAGATCTCGGCGTTGCAGGCGGCGATGGCTCGTAGATTGGCGAACATAGAGACGCCGGAATTCAATCCTGTCCATTGGGCCCCCCCCGCAACGAACACAGCCTTGTATTGACTGAACCGCTTGCCGAAGTCCGTTGAGGCCTTCCTCGCCAAGCGCGATATTCGCCAACCCTGATATAGTCGGAGGCAACCTACAGCCCGCAGGCAACGCACCATGCCTTGCCCCAGTGGCTTATCATCGGGATAGGTTGTTCCCATATGTTCGAATGGGGGGGCTGATTGTTTGAAGGCTTCAAGCCGCGCTTCATCGATGGACACAAACGGTTGGGAGTATACATGTATTGTGCTGTCCGGCGCCCGTGAACGAATATCAGCGAGCATCGAGTGCAGGATGGCGAAGTCTCCTAAATTACCTTTAAGATTAGCATATACTATTGCGAAAATCTCGCTCATCAAGCTTCCCTGCTCGTCACGGCTTGGTACGTGTCCTCGGTAGACAGCTGACGTGGTGATGCCTATACCAAGCAGGCAAGTCAACAAGCTACAATGGGCGCCGACAGATGGACATAGATGCGGTTATCACCTGGGTCGATGGCGATGATCCTCTCCATGCTGAAAAACGGGCTTTCTACAGCGGCGAGAGCAATCATCCAGTTTCGACATCCGCCACTCGCTTTGCCAGCCGGGGAGAACTGAAATACTCTGTTCTCTCCATTCTTCGATTTTGCCCCTTCGTCCGTAAGATCCACATCGTCACGGACGGCCAAGATCCAGGCTTTCTTTGGCAAGTGCTCGCACCGAGCCCGGAATGGCATGCAAAGGTGGAGGTTGTTGATCATTCAGCCATCTACGGCGAGCATTCCGATCTCCTTCCCGTTTTCAGTTCCCGCTCGATTGAGACAATGCTCCACCGGATCCCGGGGTTGAGCGAGCATTTCATCTATTTCAATGACGACATGTTCATCGGCCGTCCCTTGGAAGCTGATTTCTTTTTCCGGTCAGGAAAGCCAGTGTTACGAGGGGAGTTCAGGAGGAGCGGAGGGAGGCTCACCTGGCTGAAGCAGTACTTACGGCGCGGGGTAAAGCGCCCCAGTTTCAAGGAAGCGCAGAGAGAAGCCGCTGGTGTGGTAGGGTTCACCGGCAAGTACTTCCTCGCCGAGCATCTACCTTACCCGATGAGGTGCAGCACCTTGCACAACTATTATGCCATGAGGGCCGACGAATTGCGACAGCAAGCAGGGCATCGCTTCCGCAGCGCCGATCAGCTTTCTCCTATTGGGCTGGCTAATCATCTAGAACTGCTGGAGGGCGCGCCTTTCGAGCCTTCAACCAGGGGAGGCTATATCAAGCCACCCAAGAATGACTACGGGTGGAAGAAGGTTGCCCGAACATTGGCCGACTTGAAGAACGGCGAATTGGCAGCACTCTGCGTACAAAGCCTTGATCAGTTCGCCGATCATCATCGCCGAGCGGTGCTGTTCGAGCTCGATGAACGGTATGTACGTGATTATTCATGAACCTCTAGGCCCTACGATAGAATGGCGCCATCACCGCCGCGGATCAGCTCTTCCGTTTGATCATCGGCCATCAACTCTGTAATTAGCCCTGCCTAGGAGCACACTTTTCTCGATCGCTTCCTTGGAAACGCCCGAGGAAGTTCAGCCAAAGCCATGGTGGCCGCTGGCATGAGATCCCATCAACCAGGTTATCATTTATGCGCGTGACTTTCTTCGGAACGGGATATGTTGGCCTTGTCCAGGCGGCGGTGTTTGCCGACGCTGGCTACCAGGTGATGTGCGTTGATGTAAATCACCAGAAGATTGCCGATTTGCGGAACGGCAAGATCCCCATTTATGAGCCGGGTTTAGAGATCCTGGTCCAAGACAATCTTCAAGCAGAACGGCTTCATTTCACAAGCGATGCTCAAGAAGGCGTTGCCTTCTCCGACCTTCAGTTCATTGCCGTTGGAACACCGCCAGATGAAGACGGCTCTGCTGATCTCCGGCATGTTCTGACGGTAGCAGAAACCATTGCGGAGTGCATGGAGCAGGGCAAAACGATCATCTGTCCGTCGTCGAATGATTTGAGACGTTTTGGGCTTTGGAAGAATGGAGTTTCCGGCTCGGTTTGCGGGTTGATTTAAGCCGCTTTGGCTTGGTGGTTCAAGCGGCGCTGTTTGATGGTGTCGCGTTTGATCCTTTCGCGTTCGAGCAGGATGGTCTGGCCGCGTCCGAAGTAGACGTCGGCCGGAGTGAGATTGTCGAGGCTTTCGTGGTATCGACGATGATTGTAATGCTCGACGAAGGCCGCGATCTGCGCCTCAATGTCTTCCTTGAAGAAGTAGTTTTCCAGCAGGATGCGGTTCTTCAACGTCTGATGCCAGCGTTCTATCTTGCCCTGCGTCTGCGGATGACCCGGAGCGCCGTGGACCTGGTGAATGTTGAATCTCTCCAGCCATTCACCGAGATCGGAGGCGACGTAACACGGGCCGTTGTCGGACAGCAGGCGCGGCCGGTGCTCCACCTTGACCTTGTCGCAGCCTGAGGCGGCCAGCGCCAGGTCGAGCGTGGCTGTGACATCGTCCACTTTCATGCTGGTGCACAGCTTCCAGGCAATGATGTATCGCGAGAAGTCATCGAGAATGGTCGACAGGTAGAACCATCCCCAGCCGATGACCTTCAGGTAGGTGAAGTCGGTCTGCCACATCTCGTTCGGCCGCGTGGTCTTGTCCTTGAACTCGTCGTTGGCCTTGATGACAATATAGGCTGGCGACGTGATCAGGTCGTGGACCTTGAGCAGGCGGTAGACCGAAGCCTCTGATACGAAATAGCTTTCCGTGTCGGTGAACTTCACCGCCAGCTCGCGCGGCGACAGATCGGCGTGGTCCAGCGCCATGGTGACAATGCGATCCCTGATATCGTCAGGAATGCGGTTCCACACCCGTGATGGCGCAGAAGTCCGGTCTTCCAGCCCCTCGACGCCATGGGTCTGGAACCGGTCATACCATCGATAGAAGGTAGGTCTCGGAATGCCGAGCTTTTCGAGTGTCTGCCTGACTGACAAATGCGACTGCTCGACCAGCCGGATGATCTCAAGCTTTTCGGTGGCGGGATATCTCATTCGTCGTCGCCCCCATGCCCGATCATGCTTTTTTTGAGCAGGCGGTTCTCCAGGGTGAGGTCGGCCAGCGCCTCCTTCAGGTCGCGGCTCTCCTTACGCAGCGCCTTCACCTCGTCACTCGTTGCCGAACGGGAGGTATCGCCCGCAAGGCGCTTCTTGCCAGCTTCGAGGAATTCCTTCGACCAGCTATAATACAGGCTCTCGGCGATCCCCTCGCGGCGGCAGATCGCGGCGATGCTGTCTTCGCCACGTAGGCCTTCCAGGACGACACGGATTTTGTCCTCCGCTGAATGGTGCTTGCGCGTGGCGCGGCGGATGTCCTTGATCGTCTTCTCGGCCGTCGATGTCTGAGGCCCGGATTTTTGTCTCATCTTCGCTTCCTTTGATAGAGCTACGATGAGCCGAAAATCCTCTCTTCTCAATTAAGCTAGTTTTGTCTCATGGGCGCTGATGTCGGACAGTAAAGATCCCGCCCCTCAAGCAAGAGCATTGTTACGCACCGTGCAACTTGAGCACGGCACGTTGAACTTAATCATATTTTAGCGTTGTGTGTAGTAATACGGATCCTCGTAAATCCCGAGCGTAACGCTTTGAACCTGGCTCGTCGGAAACCGAAGGCGTCATGAGGTCCCTCATCTCCGTAGCTTACTTTTCCCTCGCTCTGATTGTCATCACAGCGATCGCGGCAAGGCCAACCGGCCCCTTCGTCCTGGTGATCACTTCGCCGGCAGGGGATGTCGCTGGTTCGATGTCCGTCATTGAAAAGGCAGACGGTGCATTCGTCTGGTCGGGCAGCGTGCCTTGGATGTCTGTCGCTTATTCGCAGGCCCCGGATTTCTCGGAGCGGCTTCTCGAAGCCGGCGCTCTGCTCGTAATCAACCATGATCTGGCAATCGGATGCCAGCAAGGAATGAACTCATGAATGAACTGAAGAAGCTCAGAGACGGGGTATCCTACGTCATCGTCGGGCTGCTGTGGGTCAACTTTGCGCTCATCGTCATTCGCAATCTCTTTCGCGAAGCGGGCGCTGACTGGGTAATGATCCTGGGCACCATGGCCCTGCTGTTACCCGCCACGTTGCTTTGGAAGAGGGACCGCACCGGAGCGACGACGCGTATGGTGACCTCGATGGCGAACGCCGCGACGGTCGCCATCCTCGTGTTCGCATTTCAGGGATCGCCGTTGCAAATCGACCTGCACATGTATTTCTTCGCGAGCCTTGCGATTTGTGCTGCCTGGATCGACTGGAAGGCCATCATCGGCTACGCGGCACTCGTCGCGATCCATCATCTCCTGCTTTATGTGGCGATGCCGCTTGCCGTTTTCCCTGGTGATTCCGACTTTGCGCGTGTCATCCTGCATGCGGTCGTCCTGATTGTGCAGAGCATAGTGCTGATCGCTCTCACATCCGCTGTGGTCAAGGCCTTTGATGTCTCTGACAAGGCCGTGTCGGACGCGCTTGCTGCGGAGAGGCAAGCTGTGAGTATGGCTGAACAGGTCAAGCGAACCGATGCTGCCGCCGTGGCTGAGCGTCAGAAACGTGAAGCGGAGAAGGCAGGGGAAGCTGAGGCGGTTGACTTCGCCGTGACAGAGTTGGCCAAATCGCTTCAGAAACTGGCTGAAGGAGATCTCTCCTGCCGGATCGACACAGCCTTCGCCGGAGCCCTCGATGGCTTGCGCTCTTCGTTCAACTCGTCCGTCGAGAAACTCGAAGTGGTCGTCTCGCAGGTCGGGCAGGTCGCATCGGTGCTGCGTGCCGGAACGAGCCAGATTGGGCAGGCGAACAATGATCTCTCCACCCGCAGCGAACGCCAGGCCGCCTCTGTGGAAGAAACTGCAAGCGCTCTTTCGAGCGTGATGTCGACGGTGAAGGAAACTGCGTCCGTTGCAGATTCGGTGGGCAAGCTGGTGGACCAAGCAAGAACCGGCGCGGAGCGCTCCGGAACAATCGTAACAGATGCCGTATCTGCTATGAGCCGCATTGAGCAGTCCTCGCAGTCGATATCCAACATCATCGGTGTGATTGATGAGATCGCCTTCCAGACCAATTTGCTGGCGCTGAATGCAGGCGTCGAGGCAGCCCGCGCCGGGGAGGCAGGCAAGGGCTTCGCCGTTGTGGCCCAAGAAGTGCGAGAGCTTGCCCAGCGCTCAGCCAGTGCTGCCAAGGAAATCAAGGCTCTGATCAATGCGTCCGGCGAGGAAGTCCGCCATGGTGTGTCGCTGGTCGATCAGGCGGGCGAAGCGCTTGGCACCATTTCGACTGAGGTTCAGGCGATCAGCCGAGAGATCTGCAAGATCATCGACGGAGCCAAGACGCAGGCTGAGGGCCTTTCCGAAATCGACACCGCGCTCGGACAGATCGACAGGAATACTCAGCAGAATGCAGCCATGGTCGAAAAGTCGAGTGCAGCGATTCAGCAACTGGTGCAGGAAGCTACCACCTTGGATCACCTTATGTCGCAGTTCAAGGTTGGGTCGAGAACAAGTCACGCGAACCGTCGCGCGGCTTGACCTGGCTCGCACTCAGCTCCCGTTTTTGAACGGGAGCGCACTCGAATAAGACGGTGATTAGGCCTAAAGACTGTAAACCGCCAATTACCGGTGGCGTTAGACGGGTAGAAGGACTGTCACAGAGATGTGAGGGTGCTCACTTGCGTTGAGCGTCGGTTCGACGACTGGCAAGAGCTGTCTGGCTGGTCCCGCAGCGTGCCGAGTTGCACGATAAACAAGCGCCTGCAAATTCCACCTCGTGTTTACGTTTTTTTAACCATATTCCGATTTCATGTTGGAGAGGTTGAGGGAGACGTCGCGATGAACATGCTGGTCCGAGATATGGTGCCGCAACAATCAACGCCTATGGATGAGGTCGATCTTGAACAGATAGCTATGCTATTCTCCACGCTCGCGAATTCCGCAAGGTTGGCGATTTTTTGCCGGATCATTGAGCGAGAGTGGTCCGTGAACGATCTGGCAGACGAGGTAGGTCTCCGTCAATCGGCTCTCTCTCAGCATTTACGCAAGCTTCGGGATGCAAAAGTCGTGAAAACACGGCGCGAACGGCAAATCGTCTACTACCGTTGCGCAGATGCGACAGTTTTAAGGCTCTTGTCACAGGTCGGCCTCATCGGATCCGAGCAGCTCATCACAGAGTTGCCTTCGATCTAACCGCTGGATTGGCATTCTCTACCGAACGCTACTAGCCGACTGGATTTACGCCGCTCACATCAGCTTTAGAACGGCGATAAACCGCGTGCCCCCATCCGCCTCGAAACGGAAATCGCCAGCTAGCTGGCGAACGGCGCCGTCGATTAGCCGTGTACCTGTTCCAGGTTGGATGCTGGACGTATCAAATCCGGTTCCATGATCAGCGATAGTCAAGCTCGTTCGTCCACCTGCGTCGGGCAATGTCAGCTTAACGAGCAATTCACCGCGGTGCCCGCTCGGGTAGGCATATTTGATGGCGTTGGTGACGACCTCATTGACCAATAATGCCAGCGCGGTTGCTTTCTCGGCCGACACCGCCTGTGAAGACATATGGTATTCGACCGTAAACTGAGCATCATGTGCTGCTAGTGCTTCGGAGACCACAGTGCCGATGAGCTCTGCCGCATCGATAGCGGCATAGGCATCATGCTTATAAATCTGTTCATGCACGGCGATCATCGACTTGATCCGGCTGTTTAGCGCGTCAAAGCCTTCGGATCCTCGCATCTGCAGCCGAACAAGCGACACCACAGATTGCAGATTATTCTTTACCCGGTGATGGATTTCCCGAAGTAGTAGCTCGTTGGCCTCGAGCGCCTCGGCCAGTTGAGCAGATTGCTTTTCCTGCGTGCGCAGAAGATGGGCTATCCACCAGCCAGCCATGCCGGCACCGCCTATCACCACGAGGGCGACGACGCTGAGCATGATTAGTGTGCGCCAAAAGGGCTGTATAAGAAATCCGTAATCCGCTGCTGCAACGGCCACGAACGGCGTGCCCTCTACTTGCCGGTAGGCGACAAGCCGACTGACACCGTCCATCGGCGAAGCATCGGCGTGATAGGTGCCGGCGGGCGCCTCCTTGAGGTACTTGGTGAACAGTACATAACCCGACATGTCCAAAGGTGTCTTGGGTAGAGGGTATCGCGCGACCAGCATGCCATCGTCCCGGATGAAGCTGATAGCGTAGTTACCGCCGAGATCCACCGTCTCCCAGATCGACTGGAGGATCTCCACCGGTACAGCCACCATGATTGCGCCGGCAAATTCCCCGTTGCGGATGACACGACGACTATAGACGAAGATCTGGCTACCGTTGGTACGACTGCTTAATAGAGATGATGCGTATTCCAATTGTCCATCTTTGACGGCGATGAAATAATCACGATCGGTGATGTCGACGGGCTTGATGTCCGGGTCGGTCGAGTAGACGGTTCGTCCCTCTCGATCAACGACATAGGCTAGGACTCCTGCGGGCAGGCCTTGGGTCGCCTGTTTCAAGTCTCGAATACCGCCGTCGAAGGTGAGATCAGCGGAGCGTAGCGAATCATCAATACGTCGAAGCGACTGGATCGCCATCTGATGGATCCAGGATACGTGGCTCGCAACGATCTTCGCCGACGCTGAGACACGATCCTCAGCTCGGCTGATCGTTGAAGTGTAAGATTGGCTCGCCCATGTCGCCAAGATAGCCAGAAGGGCGATCAGCGCCGCCGCCATCGCGATCGCCGCAATCCTGGAAACCGACCGGGTTGTATGCCACACAGCCACCCGTATCCTCCGCCTGGTGAGTTCAGGAACCTAGCGAAACTACAGCTACGAACTCGATGTCAGTAGATCAAGAGAATTTGATAAAATGATGTGCACAGATTGCACGATCTTCAACCCACTTTCGAAAGCAACTTGCTCCAAGCATGTTTGGGGCCAGTATTTCGTCCTGGACGGGAAGGCGCAGTGCTGGCCGGAGCAGGGCAGCTCAATTACAAGCAACCTTCGAGTGAACTGCCCCCCATTTCGACAATCATTGAGCAGAGTTTCGAACCAGGCGAGACAGTGTCTTCGGCCGCTCGCCGCCATGGCGTTGCGCCCAATCTGCTTTACCGGTGGCGCAGGCTCTTGAGCGAGGGAGGTGCTGCAGCCGTGGATTCTGACGAGCCGGTTGTCGGCAATTCGGAAGTGAAGAAGCTGGAGGATCGTGTCCGCGAGCTGGAGCGTATGCTCGGTCGCAAGACGATGGAGGTCGAAATCCTCCGCGAAGCCTTGTCCACAGCAGACTCAAAAAAACGGATATCGCGGCCGATCTTGTTGCCGAAGGACGGTTCCCGATGAAGACCGTCGCCGACACGCTGGGCGTATCCCGTTCGAATCTGATCGAGCGCCTGAAATGCAGATCGAAGCCGCGCGGCTCCTATCACAAGGCCGAGGATGCAGAGCTTTTGCCCATCATCCGCAGGCTGGTGGATCAAAGGCCAACCTATGGCTATCGGCGGATCGCCGCGCTCCTCAATCGCGAAAGGCGAGCCGCCGATAAGCCTGTCGTCAACGCCAAACGGGTTCATCGCATCATGGGCAACCACGCCATGCTGCTGGAGAAGCATACGGCCGTTCGCAAGGGCCGCATCCATGACGGCAAGGTGATGGTCATGCGCTCGAACCTGCGCTGGTGCTCTGATGGGCTGGAGTTCGCTTGCTGGAATGGCGAGGTCATCCGTCTCGCCTTCATCATCGACGCCTTCGACCGCGAGATCATCGCCTGGACGGCAGTCGCCAACGCGGGCATCTCCGGCTCTGACGTGCGCGATATGATGCTGGAGGCGGTCGAGAAGCGGTTCGTAGCAACGAGAGCCCCGAACGCAATCGAGCATCTCTCGGACAATGGCTCTGCTTACACCGCGAGGGACACGAGGCTGTTTGCCCAGGCGCTCAATCTGACGCCTTGCTTCACGCCGGTGGCCAGTCCGCAGTCGAACGGCATGTCGGAAGCCTTCGTCAAAACCCTGAAGCGGGATTACATCCGCATATCGGCACTGCCGGACGCCGAAACTGCGCTCCGGCTCATCGACGGATGGATCGAGGACTACAATGAAATCCATCCCCATTCCGCGCTCAAGATGGCTTCCCCTCGGCAGTTCATCAGGGCTAAATCAAACTAGCCGACATGTCCGGTGAAACGGGGTGCACTCCATCGAGCACTCAGTAGTCACTAAAAATAACTTCGACAACTTTCAAATCATGATGCCGACCTCAAGGTGAACCGCCCCGGCTTTGCCGGAGACCCCAACTCGTGAGAAGTAGGGTCTATGACAAGCAAAACGACAAACAAGTTTTCTCCTGAAGTCCGCGCTCGCGCCGTTCGAATGGTGGTTGAGCATGAAACGGAACATCCTTCGCGATGGGCGGCTGTGTCTTCCATCGCCGCCAAGATTGGTTGCTCGGCGCATACACTGCATGAGTGGGTAAAGAAGGCCGAGGTCGATAGTGGTAAGCGGGCAGGTCTGCCGAGCGATGTGGCCGAGAAGATGAAGGCTCTTGAGCGGGAGAATCGCGAGCTTCGTCAGGCAAACGAGATTTTGCGCAAGGCGTCGGCGTATTTTGCGATGGCGGAGCTCGACCGCCCACTGAAGCGATGATTTCTTTCATCGACGAACACCGCTCGATGCTCGGGGTCGAGCCAATCTGCAAGCTGCTGCCGATTGCCCCGTCCACCTACTATGAGGTCATCGCCAAGCGCACGGACGTGGGCCGTCTGTCGGTCCGCGCCCGACGCGACATTGCCATGAAGGTCGAGATACGCAGGGTGTTCAACGAGAACTTCCAGGTCTATGGCGTTCGCAAAGTCTGGCGACAATTGCAGCGAGAAGGCTTCGACATCGCCCGATGCACCGTCGCAAGGCTCATAAGAACGATGGGTCTTCAGGGCGTCATTCGCGGCAAGTCAGTCAAAACCACCATGTCGGACAAGTCCGCGCCGTGCCCGCTCGACCGTGTGAACCGGCACTTCCATGCACCCGCGCCGAACATGCTCTGGCTTTCTGACTTCACCTATGTGGCCACTTGGCAGGGCTTCGTTTACGTCGCGTTCGTGATCGACGCCTTCGCTCGACGCATCGTCGGTTGGCGAGCAAGTCGGACTGCCCATGCGGTTTCGTTCTCGATGCTCTCGACCAGGCGCTTCATGATCGGCGGCCCGTCCACCGTGGCGGGCTGGTTCATCATTCCGACCGCGGCTCGCAATATGTATCCATTCGCTATTCCGAACGGCTGGCAGAAGCGGGCATCGAGCCGTCTGTCGGAAGCGTTGGCGACAGTTATCACAATGCTCTCGCCGAAACGATCAACGGTCTTTACAAGGCCGAGGTTATCCATCGCCGGGGACCGTGGCGCAACTTCGAAGCTGTGGAGTTCGCCACGCTCGAATGGGTCGATTGGTTCAACAATCGCCGCCTTCTGGAGCCCATCGGAAATATTCCGCCCGCCGAGGCTGAAGAACGATACTACGCCATGCTGGACGCGCCAGCCATGGCCGCATAACTTAAACCAAACGGTCTCCGGCAAAGCCGGGGCGGTTCACTGTGCCCTTGGAGGGTAAAGGGCAATTGTTATCGAGGCAAGGGAATAAGGGGCATGTAGAACTGCAGCCTTATGGCAGATGTACTCGCTTAGTTGGTAACAAAAGTGTCTGTTGTCTTCCCCCTTCGGCGCAGCCAACATGCTGATAATTGAAGGTTATGGTTTAGACACGATGAAGCTAGATTTCGAAACGGCCATGAAGGCGCTAAGCCACCCAGCACGTATGGAATTCCTGATCTGGCTCAGGGATCCTGAAAAGTATTTTGGACTTTCCGCTGAAAGCGCGGCCCATGGGGTGATGGCTGGAAAGTTCGAGATCGGTGGGATGTCACAGTCGGCTGTTTCCGGACATTTACATATTTTGCTGAGAGCGGGCTTTCTGACCTCTCGTAGGATCGGCCAGCACGTTTTTTATCGCCGCAACGAAGAAGCGATTGCTGAATTTAAAGGGTGGCTGGTCGACCAGATATGAGAGGTGCCTGTGCGACAGTCTCACCGACGGGGGGATGGGTCAGGGCGGGTATTGGTGGCACATCTTTTTGGCACTTGCTCAGAAGGAGCCAGACAGCTTTGAGGATATGGTTGTCTGGGAATCATTTGCCGTGACGTCATCTTCCTTGCGCATGACCCGCGCGATTTCCACGGTAAGCGTGCGCTCAGGCAAAATCATCCAGCTGAGCTGGGCGCTCAGGCTGCTCTGCCGATGGCGGTAGTCAAAATACACCCATTCGCTGAGAAACCTTTCAAATGCCAACGTCAGTCTCATCTTCTCAGACAGTTGGGATCCGACTTCGACGGCAATGCTCTTTGATCTCTTTGATCGTGTCCCACTGCGTGGTGTAGCTCCGGCGCTGGCCGTGCCTTCCGGACAAAGCCGGGAACTGATCAGCTTGCGGCTGGCAGGCTGATAAGTGGATCATCGCTCATTGCTGCTATGGTCTCAAGTGTCATGTAGCGGGATCGCTGAACGGCCCACTCGTCGTTTTGCTCGAGCAGCAGCGCTCCCACGAGCCTGACGATGGCATCGTCGTTGGGGAAGATGCCGACGACTTCTGTGCGTCGCTTGATCTCGCCGTTGAGACGCTCGATCGGATTTGTCGAATGAAGCTTGGCCCAGTGCTGCCTGGGAAAGGTCATGTAGGCGAGCACGTCCTGCTCGGCACTATCCATCAGCGTGGCGAGTTTCGGCACCTTCGGCCTGATCTGGTCGGCGACATTGCGCCATTGGGTGCTTGCCGCCTCCGGGGTGTCCTGGGCAAAGGCCGTGGCGATGAAGGCGGAGACGACACGCCGTCCGCTCTTGCCGGCATGAGCGAGGGCATTGCGCATGAAGTGAACCCGGCACCTCTGCCAGGTGGCGGAAAGCACCTTCGACACGGCTGCCTTGATGCCCTCGTGTGCATCGGAGACCACGAGCTTGACGCCGCGCAGGCCTCGTCTGGTCAGCTTGCGTAGGAACTCGGTCCAGATCGCTTCTGCCTCGGATGTGCCGATTTCCATGCCTAGCACCTCGCGCCGGCCGTCAGTGTTCACACCCACCGCGATGATGACCGCTACCGAGACAATACGACCGCCGCGACGAACCTTCAGGTAGGTGGCATCGATCCAGAGATATGGCCACTCGCCCTCGATAGGGCGGTCGAGGAAGGCTTTGACCTTGTCATCGATCTCTTCGCAGAGCCGCGATACCTGGCTCTTGGAGATGCCCGACATGCCCATCGCCTTGACGAGATCATCGACGGATCGGGTCGAAACGCCTTGGATATAGGCTTCCTGAATTGCCGTCAGAGCCTTCTCGGCCATGCGGCGCGGT
>NZ_STGU01000028.1 GCF_004912135.1 Rhizobium rosettiformans W3 | reverse complement strand
AGCTGTCTATTCAGTTCCCGGTTCTCGGTCTCTTCAACATCGAGACGTAGCGCTCATGTTTGTTGATACACGCTCCAGAGAGATCAAGGTAGCCACCGAGATGGCTACTCTTGAATCTCGCCGAACATTTGCGACTGCTGACATCTCCTTCAGCGAGTGGAAAGGCTTTCGGTTTGGGGCGTCTCTGGTTGTCCCCAAGGACCATCCGAACGTTGCGTCCCCTCGCTCGGCGCAACTGAACGTCAGCCCTCAGATGGCGTCTGTTGAGATCGGGGAGATTGTTCAGTCGCTGGTGGTCGTCAAGCCGCGATTCAAGCAGTTCTCGTTTGGTGGGCGGCTTTCGATTCCGCAGCCAATGAAGGCATCGTTCACTTTCCGGGGCTTTGCTACCCCTTTGGAAATCGAGGTTCCAACTGCGGTTGACGTGAACTTTTCGTTCCGTCAGTTCTCGCATGGGGCAAAGATCAATATCCCGCCGCTAGACCTGGTTGCGGACTTCCGGTTCCCTCAGTTCAACCATAGTGTCGACGTGAAGCTACCCATTGCGGCAGGCTTGGCACCTCGGTTCGCTCAGTTCAATTTTGGTGCTGCAGTCAAGGTGAGGAGAGGTGTCAACGCCTTCTTCACGTTTGGGCAGTTCACACCGGCTTATGAAATTGATGTGCCCGATCCGGTAATCTATGTCCGCAATCGTCCCCGCTTCGCTCAGTTCCGCACTGGCGCCGCGATCAAGCAAGTGTTGGGTGTGGCTCCCACCTTCCAGTTTGGGCAATTCACTCATCGGGCGGTGATCGATCCGGGTGAACCGCAGATGTCCATCGGATTCCGCTTCCGACAGTTCAGCTCTGCCGTCCAGATCGGCCTGGCTGACATCAAGGTCACGCCTTCCTACCGCTTCGCCCAGTTCACTTCCCGCATGAACCTCTCCTTCATCGAGAGTGTCCTGCGCCGCCGCCGATCAATCATCACATCCCGCTAAAGGTGCCTCATGCCTACATCCACCGACGTCCTGAATGCTGAAGGATGGACCATCATCAATGAAGGGGCGGGTGAGCAGATCGTCCAAATCCGCGCTGGCGGGCGCGTGGTTCTCCAGCTGAGCACAGCGCTGCCGGACGCTGCATCTAACGTCGGCGTAATCCTGGCGGAGCAGAAGCTGCCAGAGATCAAGGTGACACGCATCCCTGCCGGTCACTCGCTCTATGCCAAGGCTCTCGATGCGACCCGTGCGGTGATCGCTTGCCTCTATCGCGGGCCGGTCGAGGACGACGCCGGGACCGACCCTGGCGATGGTGGTGCCGACCCAGGCGACGGCGGGTGACACTGGGCAAATTCTCGTCGCTTCGGTTATCTGAGTCAGAATTTTTGACGTCAGCCCATTTTTCTGGTTGACATTGGTCAGAAGTTCTGACATGCTTACATCATCGAAAGGGCGCCACCTCGGCGCCCATCTCCACTCTAGCCACGAAAGGACGTGGATCATGCGACCGATGCATCCCTATATGCCACGCCCGTGGCGAGATACGCGGTACCCCGGCACGACCGGGCGAATTACCGTAGGCCGAGAGATTTAACCAGCGGCGCATTCGTCTACGCTGGTTAGGATACTAGGCTTTCACCCTGGAGAAACGGGATCGACACCCGTATGCGTCACCAGATTTCCCTATAGGTCACCGGAGCACCTGCAAAGCCCGGTATCAATCCAACATGCCCTTGTAGCTCAGTGGTAGAGCAGCTGCCTTGTAAACAGCAGGTCGACAGTTCGATTCTGGTCCAAGGGCACCAACACGGCAGGCGCGATCTCGCGACAGCCCGTGGTCCTGTAGCTCAATGGGAGAGCATCCGGTTGTCAACCGGCAGACGAGGGATCGAAACCCTTCAGGACCGCCACTTCCCCGCCTGGTAAGCCAGGATCGCAGTTGTTGAGCTGGGTACCCCTCGAACGGGCCTAACACTGCCTTGCCCATCAAGCCGGGGTCGACATGCCGGTCTAGCTCAGTGGTAGAGCAATCGCTTGATAAGCGATAGGCGCCTGGGTCAGTACCAGGGACCGGTACCAATTCGAAGACCAGCTGCCTCCTTAGCTCGGTCTGGTAGAGCGGCGCTTTCATACGGCGACGGTCGGAGGTTCAAATCCTCTCGGAGGCACCAACATGCGGGTTTGCTCGTGGTGAGCTAACAGCCTTCCAAGCTGCCAAGGCCGGTTCGACCCCGGCAACCCGCTCCATCTGGGTGTAGCTCAGTCTGCGCAGAGTACCTGACTTGGACTCAGGGGGCCGGGGGTTCGAATCCCTCCACCCAGACCAATTCGCCCGAAGGGCAACGACATATCCGTGGGCTGGACATGAGTGAGTCCAAGCGGCTGTAACCCGCCCGCCTTAGCGCTGTGGGAGTGCAAATTCTCTCCCCACGGACCATGCACACGTAACCCCCGTGGCTACGAACCACGAGAAAGGTAATGGATGCAAATGCAGGTTCGAGTCCTGCCGTGTGCTCCAGTTTTCATGCACCTGTAGCTCAGTGGACAGAGCGCCAGGCTTCTACCCTGGGACGTCGAGGGTTCGACTCCTTCCAGGTGCTCCAGGTAAGCCGCCCTTAGCATATCCGGTTAATGCGCCCGTCTGTGACACGGGAGAAGAGGGTTCAAGTCCCCAGGCGGTTCCAGGGTCGGGATAGTGTAGTGGTTGCACACGGGTCTCCAAAACCTTGTAGTGTCGGTTCGAATCCGGCTCCCCTCGCCATTCTCCTGAAAACCATCGTGGGTTGTCACGAAAGCGTTGACAATAGGAATCGATTCCTATTGACTCCAGCTTGCGGTAGGGCCTATGACCGCCTCGTTGACAATTAGGAGTCGTCAAACATGACAGAAAATGAAGACATGCGCCTTCGGGCGCGAATGATGACGCTTGCCCAAAGAGTGAGCGATAACCTCCAGGAAACCCTGTTTGACGATCCGGCTGTGCTGGAGAAGATCGCCATTGAGGCGCAGGAGCTGGACTCCCTGGTAAAGACCTTCCTGATCCGAGCGCACGATTACCGGCTTGCCCCTTATGCCGGGAAGGACGCCCAGAAGAGCGTCGTCATGAGGCTCGCGGATAACAGCAACCTATCCCTGGCGAAGGTTGTAGATGACCAACGGATCATCGACGCCAACCTTAACCGTGACCGTGAGATGCAGCGCCGGTCGCGTACAGCCTGAAGCCTGACTGCCTGGCTTGCCGGTGCGGCTTGCCTTCGATACTGGGCCTGGCGATGGCCCATAACTCCCCGACCTATAATCTGTCGCACAACGATGTGAAGGCGTGACCATAGGTCAGAAATACTGACGTGATGTGGAAGTAGAAAGCCCGCCACCTTTCGGAGACGGGCTTTATTGATTTACTGGAGAGAAGGGGTAGAGCGATCTACTCGAAACTCCTTGAAGCCTACGGCCTCAAGAGCCTCCACCAACTCCTCGGATGTCGAGAAGCCGGTCGGGTAGAAAGAGCTAACATGCCCCAGAGGGGCACCTTTCGCCAGCATATCATTGGCGATGAACTCGATGTACTGGTCTTCGACCAATTCATACGTTTTCACCTCCTGCAGCCCGCTCTGCCATTCCTCGACAGTGTGAGCTGCATCAGGCAGAACCTCCGCCTCCCATCCGATCTTGACCGGCTCGCCTTCTTCCAATTCCGTGCGGAACCAGATGTCGACACGAGTCGAAGCAATCTCTTCAGGGGTGAGCTGAAGGGTCTCAACGACCGTTTTGATCTCCTCTGCCGTGCGGGGATGGAAAGCCCCGGTAAACAGATAGAGCGGTACGTTGTTGCGAGTCAGAATCATGCAAGTCTCCTTCCCCCGGCCTAAGCCAAGCTGTTGTTGTAATTGGACAACATCACGGGAAGCGATGCGTCCGTTTCAGCGACTTGCTAAAGAATGCCAAATGACATCCACCGCATAGTGGAGGGCTAGCCTCCACCTAATCGTGCAGTTTCGGTGTTCAACAGTGGGTATGCGTGAGGACCTGCAATTTCCTGATCGCCGGGTTGTCGCCGTAGGACGATCCACCCTAAACTATCAGCGGCGCCCCGCCCATTCGTCGGGGTTACCGTATTCTCGCTGCCTCCATCCGAGGACTTACCGTAAAGACGTTATTTGCGTACAAAATGCGGGACGACCCGTCAACAATTATTTCACGGGGGCAGTAATTATGCCCTCTTTGGTTAACAAGTTGCCAGTCGTCGCCAAGGGGTTGTCGGATATTGAACCAGGGCTTTCAGCTCGGCGATGGTGCGGATGCAGGGGCGAAGGTCGGCCTTCCGTTCCGGCGCGTGTTCATCGATCCAGGCTTCTGCCTCTTCCCTGGTGGCGAAACGCAGAGCATTCGAAGCCCACATGTCCCACAGGTTCCGCTTGCCCAGTGCATCCTTCCGGTCGCTGAGATAGCGCACCACGCGCCCAGCTTCAGGCCAACGGGTACCATTCCAGGTAGAGATCACCACCACGTCATCCTCCAGGTCGGGGTAGTCCATGATCTCCTTCGGGGAGCGCCAGCCGTGAAAGCCTACATCGACCGGTCCCTCGGCGAATTCGTGCCTCATGCCACTTCTCCCTTCCTGATGTTCTCCGCCTGGAATTCCTGCCGATACTTCTCCCAGCGAGCATCGCGCTCCTGCCAGGTGCCACTCTCAGCGATGTGAGCTGCCGTGCGCTCCGGCGAGAAGGCTGAACCATCAAGCGCTTGGGTGAGTTTCTCGCGCAGATGTGCCAAGAGACCATCGGTACCGTAGGCGACCAGGGTGGCTTTACGGTAGTGGCACTGGTTGATCGCCCCGAAGGCGTCCGAGAAGCAGGTGTCGCTCTTGGAAGTGAAATTCCAAGGCAACACATGGACGTTCGGCTGGCAGCTGTCGCCATCGATCTCGATCTGCAGGCGCAGGCCCTGGGGTGCGTCGATCTTGATGACGTGCGCTTTCTTGTAGCATTCGTCAAAACCTTCACGGGTCCAGGTGTGATCGATCTTCAGTTCGCTGAGCGTGGCGCAGACCAGGGCGGCGATCTCGGCGCGATCCTTCTTGCGGGTTTCTGAGAGTGTCCGAACGTCCATTATTTGCCCTCCGATGCTGCATCATATCCACGGTCGTAAGCTGCCCGCTGGTCGTCGTTCCAATGGCCCCAGGGCCTGCGCGACCAGCCATAGTGGAAGTGGGTGTGACCCTGGCGGAAGCAGTCCTGGTCGGTCGGATTGTCCTGCAGGCGCCGGTCGTTCTCTGCGAAGTTGATGTCCATGTTTACCTCCCGACGAAGCTGACTGAGATGCGGCTCATCGACAGCTCGTGCATCTTGGCGAAGTGACCGCGCCCCTTCTGGACCCAGTCCTCGAATTTGGCCTGGTTCTCGGCCTTCAGGGCGTTGTGAACCGAGAGCATTGCACCGGCAGTGATCCGGTCGATCAGCAGTGCCTCGAAGCCTTCATGCTCCGTGTTGAAGTGCCAGTTCTTGCCCTCGAAGCGACCCTCGTCAGGCCAGGCGACAGCGACAGCCTGGCCGTTGCGGTGGACCTCCTCGATCACCTTGAGGGTGCAGAGCTTCACGCCCCTCCAGGGGCGCTTCAGGAAGCTGAGGTCTTCGTCGTGGGTCTCGGCGGATACGGTTTCCTCGATCATGTCGCTCACCCCTTCAGCGTTGCTTCGAGGATGAGGACTTCGGCCCAGCGTCCACCCTGTGCGGCGGCAGCAGCCTTCTGGGCGAGGTCTAGGCGACCATTGAAGCCCAGGATGCCAAACTTGTCATAATAACCTTCGGCCTTCTGCTTCTCGACACCGGCAACCCGTCTGGCGCGACGACCTGCGATAGCTTCTTCGACGGAGGAGTAGGGGGTGGCGCTCGATACGTAACGAGCCTTCTCGCTTTCCAGATATTCTGGGGTCTCCCAGGAATACTTGGGGGCGTCACCTGTGAAGCCGTCACGCGCCATCTTCACGGCGAACTTCCAGTTGTCGCCATCGATAGCCCAGTCGCAATCTGCCTGGGCGAGATCAAACTCGTAGGATGCGCGGACGGCGACGGCGTGGGTGTAAACGCGGTCGGTCTTGCGGGTGTGCTGTACGCCGTTCGGGTCGGTGACGATGTAGGTCTTCTTAGCCATGAGTGCGACTCCTTTCGCTCAATCAATATGATCTATATAGAGCATATTGGAAAAGGGTGTCAACATCAGAGGGAAGAAAAACTAACCCAGCTAGCCAGGAATTTTGACAGACGCAAAGATGACATCGCCCTTCAGTGTGCGGAGAGGCTCCTTGAACCAACGGGCGGCGGCGGCGATCCCGCCGAAATTCGGCTTCAGGGCATGCTTTTGTCTGATCTTGGCTTTCGTCTCTTCGTTGTCGATGCGGAGCAACTCCGTATCAGCGCAGGCTTCCATGCTGACCTTGTGAACCGCAGCCAGGGAGGCAAGGCAGACCATGACGCCACCGATCTCCTGCTCCAGCTCGCCGGTCTCTCGGCTAAAGACATAGTCGACCAGGGCGTGGCATTCTTCCTTGGTCGCGCCGCATGCCTGAACCAACTCAAGGGCCTCTTCCAGGAAGCGGTGATTGCGCTCATCGGTGCTCTGGGCGATCTCCTCGCCGAAACAGTCTACTGTCCAGGCGGCAACAGAATCTTGGAAACTAGACATGGATGTCCCTCCTCAAAGGTGATGGATCGAGCGGCGGGATGGTCTTCGTCTCCGGGGCGAGGCGGCGCCGGTCGGCGATCTTCGTCGTGATGTAATTCAGCATGGGTCCTTCCATCGGATAGCGGGACAGGACGGTCGCGGCGGCGAGGCCTCGATCCTTCGTCTCGACGTACCAACGGTCAGAGAAGCCGGTTGGCTTGAAGAAGCTGACCTCGACTTCGGTCAGCTGGTTTTCAGTCTCAGTCATGGGCGCTCCCAGTCTGGGTCCTGCCATCCGCAGGCCTCGCATTCGAGTTGATTGCTGGTGCATTGGTGACAGGGCGCATGACCCTGGAAGCAGGAGCAATTCTCGACGGGTGGGAGGATCATGTGCCCATTGCACATCCCATCGCCGCCGCAAGGATCGCCCTCCTCGACATACGCCTTCTTCTCAAGGCGCATCCAGAATTCGTGCTCGATGGACGTGTCCCTCATGTCTCAGTCCGATTGAGGGGCGAGACCTCATAGCCATAGTGCTTATGGCCTGGGTTCAGCTTTTCGTTGAGCCTGTCCACCTCTTCCTGGACGTCGACCTCATTATCATAGACGCCGACCGGATAGGCGTTCTCGGTCCCATGCCAATGCTCAATGATGAAGCAAACCGGCAGGTGAGACTTCTCCTTCTTGCGTCGATTGACGCCTTTCAGCGCTTCAGTAAGGCGCTGTTCAAGCGAGCGGATGTGCCTGCCCAATGCAGAATGCTCTACGGCTGGAGGCAATTTGTATTGAGCGACGGTCAAACCTTATTCTCCTTGAATTTCCAGTAGCCATAGACGCAGCGTGTACCGCCACGGCTGGGGTCATGAGTGTCGTTGATGGTCCCATCGATCATGGCGGTGTAGTGTTTGCTCACCGATACGACGAGGCGACCCAGGGGCAGCTCGTCAGCCTTCAGATGGATGGTGCAGCCGGTGCCGATTGTCATTGTCGAGACCCATTCGAAGCCAAGCTCCGCCATGTAGTCCTTGAACCATTTGCGTCCGACGTTGATGCCATTGGCCGCAGACGCTGCCCGCTTCTTGGTCCGACTGGACGCCCTCTGTTCGCCGGTCCCTTTGGCGAGGCGGTCGTAGACCTCCTGATAGGGTCTGCCAGAAGCGATGGCGATTGACCGGCAAACGCAGTCGCCGGTCTTTCCCTTGTAGCCTGCCGCAGCCCTGCCGCCGTCATTGTGCGTGAAGATGGTCATTAGACCACCTCCACGTAGACGAGCTTACTCATGGCGCGTGTGATCGCGACATACTCAAGGTTCTCTTCCTGCTGCAGCTGCCACTGCTTGCGGGCGTAGTTCGAGGGCATGAACTTGTTGGCGCCCCAGAGGTAGACGTTGTCATATTCGAGACCCTTCGACCTGTGGGCGGTGAGAAGGATCACGCGGTTGGGCTGGCAACCTTCCGGGGTGTCGGCGAACAGGCTCTCGATGTGCTCGCGCAGGTCGGCGACGGTCTTGTCGATGCCGACGTAACCGATCAGGGACTTGAGTGTCTCGACCTTGTCTTCCAGCGGGCCGATGGCGCTCTCACGGTCCTGCTTCTGGAGCTTCTCGACTTCCTTATCGAAGTAGAGTTCCAGGCGCTCCTTGAGCTTGCCCAGGCCCTTGACCGACTTCCAGCGGGTGGCGAGCGCCAGGAGACCGGCGCCGATCTCGCGGCCTTCCACGTGGCAAGCGATGCCCGCACGGATCAGTTGGAAGGCTGTGGTGACCAGCGGTCTGGTGTTGCGGCAGATGATGGCGTCGTTCGGCTGCAGGACGCTGAAGTCAAAGTCGGCTTCCGTGATGCGCTCGACAGTGCCCTGTCCATTCAGCTCGGCGGCTTCATAGTCGGGGACCAGACGCTTTGCCTCGGCGACGACCGACTTGGGGCAGCGGTAGGTCACCGTCAGCGGGAATTCCTCCGTCTTGAAGGTCTCCTTGATGATGTCGAGGGAGTCGTTGTCGGCACCCGTGAAGCCGTAGATGGCCTGGCGGTCGTCACCTACGAAGATCGCACGACCGCCGCGCTTGAGGAGGCGGCGAGCCATCTCGCGGCGCACAGGGTTGGTGTCCTGGGCTTCATCGACCAGCAGCCAGTCGTACTGCCAGAAGCGAACGTTGTTCAGCAGGGGCACATAGAGCATGTCGTCAAAATCGATGACTTCACGGGACAGATTATTTGACGCCTTCAGGCAAGCGATGGCGAAGGAGATGCCGTCCTTGATGAAGTCGTCATAGCCGGAGTCATCCTCGCCCTCGAAGAGGTCACCGAGATCAAAGTGGTTGACGATGGTGTTCCAGGCCTGCTGGTCGTCAATCGCGGTGAAGATGCCAACGCCCTTCTGCTTGGCGTAGGACATGGCGCGGCGCACGAAAATTCTGAGTTCCTCGGGGACGTCCACTTCCTGGAAGATGCGATCGATCTTGAAGTAGCCAGCATTGCGAGCGCCCTTGCCCTCGATCTTCACGCTGGGGGCGACCTTGCGCCAAGCACCGAAGCCGTAGGCGTGGAAGGTCTTCACGTCAGCCGACAGACCGCGCTCGCCAACCTTGTGGGCGATCTCCTTGGCGATCTTGTTGTTGAAGGCAGCAACGCCGATGTGTCCACGCATGTGTGGCAGGCAAGCGAGAAGTAGGAAGGTCTTGCCGGTACCTGCGCGAGCACGAACCAGGGCCGAACCCCAGCCCCGGATGGTCCAATCAATAACTGCCGACTGCTGGATGCTGTAGGCAATCTTGGCGGTGGTGTTTTTCAGCGGTGCGTTCATCGGGTGCGACTCCTAAACGGTTGATATGATCTATATAGATCATATTGAAAGCGGCGGTCAACCCTATGGGTCAGAAAATCTGACCTAGCCAATTTCCCACGGACGGAATGTCTCGTTCAGAAGTTCGTTGATCCGATAGACCGCGTTGTGAACCTCCTGCTCGATCATCTCTTGGACCAGCATATGTGAGACGAAGAGATGACGGCGACCGTGGAAAAGACTTGGGCGTCGTTCAAGCACCTCGGTGGGCGCAGCAGCTCTGACGTCAGCCTGAATCCCTCGTTCGTGGAGACGGCGTTTGATGTCCGCGACTTCGATCTTGCTACAGGCGATAGCGTCCCCATCCTTGACCTGGTCGATCATCTGTTGGGTTCTGCCGGTACCTCGCTGAGCTAGGTCGATGGCATGGGAAGCCATTCGGAGGGCTTCAGCCTGGGCTTTCAGATCATACGGTCGCATGGATGTTATCCTTCATGAGGGGCTTGCCGATGAGCGGCGTGATGTTTGATCGGTACCAATGGATGATTGGCGCTGGGTCGAAAGGACCATGATCCTGGGCGAGCGAAGGGAAGGCATTCATCGCAGCTTCCAGGGCCATCGCCCTTTGGATCGCAGGGTGCTCCGCGATCTTCTTCATGATCGCGTCGGTGATCTCGTCAGCGCGATCCTCGGCAGGGGAGAAGTCCTCGGAACGCATGGTGCCGACCGACCAGGCTCCCCATACCCGGCTGCAGTAGTAGGCATCGCAAAGCTCTTCGTAGAGCGTGTCTGCCATTGATTCTGCCAGGGGCGTCACAATTTCTGTCACCTCTGGGCACGGCTTCGCATTCACGCAAGGTGCTTGGAGGAGGCCTGGGTTCATGTCAGTCGCTCCGCATTGAGAGCATTTCTCATCGTAGTGTGACGAGTCGCTCATGCGAACGTTATGTGAGGAGTGATAGGTGGTCACTTTGATTTTCTCCGCTCTTTCTCGCTTGTGCTTTGCATACTGGTCCGCGAGTTCTGCGCACTCTTTCAGGGCAGTAATCTCATGGCTGGTGAAGTCAGATGGATCGGCGCGACTGATGAAGTCGACGCCTTCCTCCTCACCAACCAGGTTGATGTATTTGACCAGAAGGGTCTTGAAGCGGGTCAACAGCTTTCCTCGCCGACCACAAGAAGGCCGCTCTCGATGGCGAGCAGTACAACGACGAACAGGCGAGGCACGACGAAGACGCCCGGTTTCCGTTCTACCAGAGACTTCTTCTCTCCGTCACAGACACGCTTCAGTCGAGGGCGCGTGATGTCCGTCAGCTGAAAGAACTGCTTATGGGAGACCTGGGTGGCAGCAAGGCGGGCAGTGAATTCCTCTGGCGACATGTCGAGCTTGGTCTCATTGATGACCGCGACCTTCGGAGGGCGAGGGAGGACCCTATCGCGAACCGGCGTCGAGTTAAGGGTGTTTGCTGCCTTGGTCATTCTGTCTCCTGTTCAAACGGATTTCCTCACAAAATATGTCGTATAGACCATACTCCTCTCTTAATATGTCGTATACGCCATATTTGCAATTATTTTCTTTTTCTGCTTGTCATAATATCTGACCAATGATAGCAATTAAGGCATCGGCGGTGACCGATATCAGTTTTGATCCCAGGAGGTCCTTAGAATGTCGCAGCTCAAAATCGTGCAGTCCCTTTCGCTTCTGCACATCGCATCCATGAACACGTATGACGCCGTTCTCGTTGACGGCAAAGAGGCTTTGCGCCTCCAGGGCGCCGAGGACGTTCTGATGACTGATCTGCCCGCCATCAGCGAGTTCATGATCGTCCTGCCTGTCCTGCCGTCCATCGGCGATACGGTCGTTTCCTATTATGAAGGCGATCTCATCAGCGGCACCATTGCTGTCATCGACGATGGTGATTTCGTGATCCAGGTGGACGACATCGGCTTGATTGCTCTCGCTCGCCATCAGTTCCATGTGACCGGCGTGGTCGGAGCGACCGATGTCAGCGGACTGGCGCCAGGCGCTCAGTTGGTGTCGACCTCGGAAGATTCTGCCAACTTTCCGTTCGGGTCGAAGGCAACCCTCTCCCATGTATCTCAGACCAGGGGCATGCCGCCGTCGACCATCATCATGGTCAAGAACAACCTCGGCTGGACCTGGGATGCTTCGACGGTCTCCTTCCGTGTCTTCGATCCGACCATCGTGAACTTCACCTTCGATGACGAGGTTGAGACGATCTTCTCGGCGTCCGAAGTCGAGATCGAGGAGGAAGTCGATACCCTCACGCTCGATGCTACGACCACGATCCCTGAACTGAATGGCGACGGTCTTGTGTTCATGCTGACTGACATGGAAGGCAACCCCATCGACTGGGCCGACGTCCCGGATGATGTCCGCGAGGCTGTCACCAAGGTCGCCAACGAGATCAAGGCAACTGCGCCGTTGAGTGTCCTCGAAGCCGACTTCGAGATGACGACTCCGGTTGCTGTTGAGGGTGACTTCGAACTGACCGACGTCGATCCGGTCACTCGTGATCCGGTCCACGCCACGCTGAAGGGTGACTTCAGCCACATCCTCGACATGCTGTCGTATGTCGCGATGGAGCAGGAGCAAATGCTCCAGCAGAAGGCACAGGAGCGGAATGATCTCATGCAAGCCTCGGCTGATGACGAGATGGATCATAAGCGCTTCGTAGCTGCCGGTCTGCAGGAGGCCAATCAGCATCTTCACGAGGCTGTGAAAAAGATCGCCCTTGGTCTTAACGTATTGGCGCGGATGGCAACACGCTCGAAGGACGAGCTTCAGTTTGCCCAGTTCAATAACGTCATTGCGATCCTGACAGAAGGTCGCAACGCCCTGGGCGAAACCTCAAAGGCTCACACGGACATCGCGACCGACATCAATGTCAATGATGCCCTCCAGGCCAACTATGCGGAACTGCTGAAATCCGCCTGACCCTTCTTTGAGTGTGATGCGCGGCGGTTCGATTCATTGAGCCGCCGCGTTTTGAATTGACAGAAATTCTGACCATGGGTTAGCATATGCGCCCGATCAAGGAGTCCCGATGAGTAATGTGATCAACCTGGCGCTCCGCCGCCGCACCCTGAATCCCTTGCCCCTTCCTGCTGATTTCGCGGTTGGTGATATGGGCGCATTCGAAGACTCCCGCATTGTCGCAACCGATGTTTCCAAGATGCCGGTGAGCTTCACGGGTGTCTTCATCCATCCTGATCTTACCCGCTGCCGCATCGTGGAAGAGTGTGATCCTTCCAAGGTGACGTTTCTGTGCCGTGCGGATGAACGGCAGGAATGGAACCGCGCAAACGGTATCAAGTAGGAGTTTCCGATGACCCATATCCAACCCGGATCACTGGTCCGTTTGAAGCGCTCGGTCGCCCAGAAGAACAAATGGCCTCGACCCGTCAGCGTCGTGACGATGATCGAGATGCCTTACTTTTCTGCCGTCAATGTGACCGGTGCTCGCCCTGGGAGTCAAATCAAGCATAAGCTTGATGATTATGAGCTTGTGCCGGATGACGTCGAGATCAAGATCAGACAACCAAAAAGCACCTGGCGCCCTGGTGATCTGGTCGTTGATGATCACGGCAACCACGTCGTCGTCACGAGTGTCCGGACGATCCCTGACAACGGTTTGTTTGCGGGCACTGCGTTGGATGAAACGCCTGTATTCTATCGTGGGCAATTCAGCGAGCATTGGAAGGCCAGTGGCTTCAAGCTGGTGCGCCGTCGCGAAGACATGATCGATGAAAAGACGCGCCAGAACCATCGATCCTATGACGTTCAGCAGGCGATCCGCCGCCTCCGCCGTCCTATTCCCCACGATCCGCGTGGGGCCGAAGCAATCAATTTCTGAAGTGAGATATCATGGCTAACGCGAAGAAGGTTCTCGAACCTGATGAAGTGATCGACGGTACGCCGATCTATAATGGCAAGCTCGAAGAGCTGGGCGATGACCTGGGCTGGACCTTCCCGATCTCCATTGGTCGGAACCAGGAGGAGCGCGACTGGAAGACCCGCGACTTCACTCTGGTCGAATTCCTGGAAAAGCTGTTCGACCATAAGGAATCGAAGAAGAAGAATGGTGCCTGCTTCATGCAGGGCGCCCTGGTTCCCGGCGTCAAGCAGCGCACGATCCCCAACGTTCATAACCTGAATTTCATGGTGCTCGACATCGACTCGGGTCAGCCCATGGAAGAGGTGCGTCAGACGCTGATCGATCAGAACCTCTTCGCCGTCCTCTATACGACCTATTCCCACGGGACGACCGAGACGAAGATCAAGAAGGGCGAGCTGATGCAGAAGCTCAAGCTGGAGGCCGGTGAAGACCTCACCACCCAGCACATCCGCTTCTACCTGCTCCACCATAAGCGCTACGATAAGCGCATCGTTGACACCTGCGAGTTCCTCAAGGAGGAGCACGTCGAGGGTGGCAACATGGTGTTCGTCACCCATGCGCCCATGCAGAAGTATCGTGTCGTCCTCCCGCTGTCAGAATCGTTCGTCCTGGCAAAGCAGGCAGGCGGTGATGAGCGCAAGGCGCGTGAGAAGTGGAAGCGTCTCTATGTGGGTGTCGCTCACCAGATCGGCGCCACCTATGACCGATCCTGCACCGACATCTCGCGCCTCTTCTTCTGGCCCACGCACAAACCGGGCGGCTCGTTCCGCGTCGAGGTGGTGATCGGCGACAACCTCGATCTGTCGACGGTCCAGGAGCTGGACCCGAAGGAGCTTGAGAATTCGAACCCCTTCACTGAGGCCGGTCTCGATGATGGCGACGAGTTCCCCATCGAGACGCCCTGGCTGAAGACCTGGATGCGCGGCAAGTATGTGCATTTCGCTGCCGGTGAGTTCTTCTCGAACTATCTCGATGAGCGCGGTCGCCCAGGCGGCGGCAAAGTTACGACCGAGTGCCCGTTCGATGATGGACACACAGAAGCCGGTCTTTCGACCGACCAGGGCTTCTTCTGCGTGGATGGTGACAGCGACGAGAAGTCGTTCGTTGCGCACTGCCAGCACAACAGCTGCGCCGAATATCGGAAGCTGAATTTTGTCGACCGCGTCATTCAGATGTTCAACCTCACCGAGGAGGACCTCGATCAGTTCGTGCCGGAAGGTATCGACCTGGTGGACGACGTCGCCCAGGACCAGGAGGAGGAAGACACCGTCGATCCTTCGACCCTGACCGGCGAGGAGCTGATCCAGTATCATGTCGACCGGGCCAAGCCGCATGACACGGAGAAGGTTGCGAAGGTCATCAAGCTGCTGATCGATCATCAGCTCGACAATCTCAAGGCAACCGTCTTCCTGAAGCAGCTGGCGAAGAATTCCGCCATCCCGCTCGGCGAGCTGAAGAAGACCTTCAACAAGGAGGTGTCGAAACTCAATCGGGAAGCCGAGGAGCGCAAGGCCGAAGAGAACAACATCGTCATGTTCCCGATCAACGGCGACTTCAATGAGCAGGTCGACGCGGCGCTTCGTGGCATCAAGAAAAAGAACCAGCCCGCCCGTGTCTTCCAGACGGATACCGACATTGTGAGTGTCGACTTCATGAAGGATGGTAGGGGCCTGCGCCGTGAAGCGCTGAGCCGGGATGCCTTCAAGGTGTTCCTGCAGGACTGCGTCCACTTCTATGCCCAGTCGGACGCCGGTCGTGTGGTCAAGTCAGCACCGCAGGACCTGGTGAACCACATCTATGCCATGCCGCGTTCGAACATGCCGCTGCCTTACCTGAAGGGGATCAAGAAGCATCCTGTTCTCTCGATGGAAGGCGACTTCCAGACCAAGCATGGATACGACCAGTACACAGGTATCTATCTGAACACGCAGGGGTCCCGAATCCTGAAGGTTCCGGATGTGCCGACCGAGAAGGACCTGGATGAGGCCTATGACTGGTTCTTTGCGTTCGACGGCCTGTTTGGGGACTTCCCATTCAAGGACGACGGCGATGATGAGAAGGCGCTCGATGATCCTGACCTGATCTTCGGTGAGAGCACCAAGGCGCATGTCCTGGCGCTCTTCCTGCTGCCCATCGTGCGTGAGATCATCCATGGGCCTGCGCCTGCCTTCGTGATCAACAAGCCGATGCCGGGTGCCGGTTCCGGCCTCTTCGCCAACGTCTTCAACCTGGTCATGAACAATGAGGTGTGCCCGACCGCCGCGCCGCCGAAGAATGGATCGTCCGAAGAGTTCGAGAAGCTGATCCTTTCCAAGCTGCTCAGCGATCCGGACAGCCCGATGTTCTTCGACAACGTCGAGAAGATCGACAACAACGCCCTTGCCTCGGCGATCACGTCGGGACAATGGACAGGTCGACCGCTGGGCGCATCGAAGATGGTCACGCTGCCGGTGCATCACATCTGGATGTTCTCCGGCAACAACATCGACC
>NZ_STGU01000027.1 GCF_004912135.1 Rhizobium rosettiformans W3 | reverse complement strand
GGACCTATATTTCAGCCGGTCGGTTCTGCAGATTTCCCTTCAGAAGACTGCTGCAACAATTTGGGCTGATCAGCTATCCGGTCTACTTGGTCCATATCGCCATCATCATGACCGTGATGACAAACGGATTTTTCGTATCTTTGGCAGACAGTCCCCATCTGAATGCTCTGTTGACCACAGTGTTGATTGTGATCCCTTTGTCTGCTGCCATGGGTGCTTTGCTACATCACTTCATCGAGAAGCCGTTCCTGACACTGCGTCCGAAATACATCAAGACCTGACTGGACGCGATCCATTCGGGCAAAATCCAGAGTTTTCATACGCGATCCTCCCAGAATTGGACGGTTTTGGTGCCAATGGGGCTTTGCCTCAAAACGGCTCTTTGTGGGACATGCGGAAGCTGAAGCAAGTGATTCCAAACGCAAGAAATGCGCTGGAGCCAGCATCTTAAGCCTTCATGTCTTCGATACACATCAGACTGATGGATGCGAGATTCAAGGGGTGGGCTTGCTGTCTTGAGCTGGATGGAGAGCCTGATGTCCTTATCGTTTGACGCCAATTATTATCGTTCACTGCGACCTGATGTCTGGAGCGCATTTGCTGGAAACGGAAATTCCCTCGGGCTCACATGGGTGCAATTTGCCGAACTCCACTACAACATGTTTGGCAGATTTGAGGGCAGCAACCCCAATGCCGTGTTCAAGACAAGTGAATATCTTGCAGCCAATCCAGATGTCGCCCAAGCGGGGGTGAACCCATTCCAGCACTATCTGCAACATGGTGTGCACGAAGGCAGGTCACCGAGTTCTGATTTCCCAAGTTTTGCCAGCTTCAATGTATCGCTGTATCTTGGAGCCAATCCGGACCTGCCGGCCGCAGGGATTACAACTGCGACCGCTGCCTATGCCCATTTTGTCCTGCATGGTCAGTTCGAGAGCCGATCAGGCGCACCTGTCGTCAACACCGAGCCGGACGTCGGCCATAGCGGACTGCCAACTGCTTTGGGGACACCTTTTGAACAGATGGCGTTGTCTCCGCTTCTGGTAAACGCGATTTCCGATCCCCTTTTCTCATCGCAATGGTATTTGAACAATACCGGACAACGCTATGGCGCAAGCGATCTTAAGCCCGCAACCTTTCTGGATATGAACATTGCGGATGCCTGGGCCAATGGCTATACGGGCAAGGGCATCGTCGTGTCCGTTAATGATGACGGAATGGATCTTGCCCATGCTGATCTGGTGGGCAATCTCCTTCTGGACCTAACCTATAATTCAGCTAATGGAAACACGGGACCATCGGCTTACGCGACGACGACAACGGCCGACCAGGGTGGAGAATATGCGCCGGCCCCAGATGGTAATGAACACGGCACTGTCGTCGGCTCGATCATTGGCATGGCAGCCAACGGCCTTGGGATGGTCGGGATGGCCCCCGAGGTTCAACTTGTTTCAACCCTTGTGAGCGACAAGGTTAACTGGCCAAGGCTCTTCGAATATGTCGCAAAGACAGCGAAGGCCGATGTTTCTGTCAATTCCTACGGATTTGATCCTGCGTTCTCCGAGAATTTTTACGTCGATGCGTCAACCGACAAAACGAGCAATGACTATCTGTTCTTGAGCGCGATAGAGGCTTCGGCGCGCGAAGGTCGCAACGGCCTGGGTACCGTGATTGAAGTGTCGTCAGGCAACAAGGCGTTCGTGGGTGCCGACGCGTCAATGACCGGGATGACGAACAGCAAATACATCATCACTGTTGGCGCTGTGAACGAACTTGGTCACCCAGCCCGGCTCTCCGATGGTGAGGGTGGTACCGTCGTCTATTCAACGCCTGGCGCCTCAGTCCTCGTCTCTGCATTTGGGGGAGAGAATATCGGCCAACGCGACCAATCCGTCGACGCCGGTTTCGGGATCGCAAGCGCGGATATCTCAGGCACCCTGGGCTACAACAAGGACGCAGCCATCGCTGAAGGTGACTATTCCTTCCAGAATACGGGCACATCTTATTCCGGCCCAATGGTTGGTGCCACTGTCGCCTTGATGCTGCAGGCCAACCCGCTATTGGGTTTCCGTGATATCTCGAATATTCTGGCAATGACCGCGCGCGTCATTAACCCCGCCAACCATCTGGAATTGAAGGGAAACTTGGTCAACTTCGGTGGGCTCATGTTCTCCAGAGAAATTGGCTTTGGCCTCGTCGATGTGTCTGCCGCCGTTAGACTGGCTGCGTCCTGGACGGAACCGGCACGCACAGTCACAAACTGGGTGAGCGCTGAAGGTGCCAGCACGACACTGGCGCAGGATGTTCCAGACGGACTGTTGACGGGAACGCTCGTGACGGCAATTGTCGAGAAGAATGTGCTGATCGAAAGAATGGAATTCGATCTCAAGCTTGACAGTGCTGTGCCAAGCCAGCTCAGAGCAGAAATCACATCTCCTCAGGGAACGACCATCACCCTGTTCGACCAACCACTGGCACGCAGTGACGAAGCATCATCCGATACACCATGGCCTGGCACCTTTCAGATCGGTGCGACGGCCTTTCTCGGAGAACAAAGTGCTGGCATTTGGACCCTGAAGCTGATCGATAAGATCAGCGGCGAAGTTGCTCGCTTTGAAGCATTGACGGTCAGGGCCTGGGGAAGCGAGCTCACTCCCGACTCCCACTATGTTTTGACGGACGCCTTCTCGGGACACGTCACCGTGAGCGATGCCTCCGGAATCGACCTCTTCAACGCTGCTGCGGTCAGTTCTTCCGTCACGCTTGATCTCAATGTGGGAGCGACGTCGACGGTTGCCAACGGAAGCTTTGTTATTGCCGCTGGCGTCGGTGTCGAGAATGCGTTTGGCGGCGGTGCCAATGATCGGATGATCGGAAATGAGATGGCTAATGTGCTGCGCGGCAATGGTGGTGCAGACACCATCACCGGTGGCAGCGGAGCTGATCTGTTCATGTATGCCACTGTCAATGACAGTGCTCCGACTAATCGTGATGTCCTCACCGACTTTACGATCGGATTGGATCGGATCGACCTCCGACTGATTGATGCAAACCTGCAACAGTCAGACAATCAGAGCTTTGTTTTTGTCGGCCACAGAGGAGACATTGTCCCTCACAGTGTCTCCTATGTTTTTGCCGACGCAGACACTCTTGTTCGCGCTGATGTCGACGGAGATCAGATTGCCGATCTCGAGATTCTTCTGGTCGGACAGAAAGTTCTGATCGCATCAGATTTCCTTGGCGTCAGCGATACAATGATCGCCTGATGCCAAGGAGGCACACAAACTAATCGAATTCAGAGCCCAGAACACAAGGCTCTGCCGGGAGATACCAGTTGGCAGGGCTCTGTTTTTCAAAGGGAAATGGGAGCAATATGCCAATCTGCTGCCAGGCACTGAAACATCAGTGCTTTGGTAAGCTTCTACTTGCGGCAAGGTTGTGGATTTAAACAGCAAGCATGAATGGGCTGTCCGCTTCCCATAAATCCATGCCAAAACAGCCAAGAATTGATCTAGATGTTTATGCGTTCTTCTGCGCTGGCTGCTGCTGCAATCATGCCTTGGCACTTCTGCCGTCAAACAGGAATATGCCCCTGAAAAGAACACTCTACCCACCTGAATTCCAGTTAGGAAGAAAGGGTACGTTCATTGCAAAGAGGGTGCCATTCCTATAGAAGTCACTGATCAAATGCTGAGATTGCGACGGTCGCTGATATGGAGTTCTCCACTTGCGGTCGTCAACTATGGGACGAAATAATGGTTTCGAAGACACCGCTTCAAGCTGCCTACAGCAAATTCCGTGCCGTTGTTTTCACAACCTTTGTCTTCAGTTTTGCGATCAACATGCTGCTTTTTGTATCGCCGCTATACATGTTGCAGATCTACGATCGCGTGCTTGGCAGCCGGAACGAAACCACCTTGTTGATGATCTCGCTGATCACACTGTTCCTGCTTGTCATCTACGGTCTCATGGAATTCATCAGATCGCGCATGCTGGTTCGTGCCGGCTTACAGTTTGATGAAGTACTCTCGGCTGCCATTTTCAGTCGGGCTGTCAAACTGCGGTTGAGCAATCCGGCGGCCGGTGCGGAGTATATTCTCTCGGACGGCGACAAGGTTCGCGAGTTCATGACCGGCACGGGGATCCTGACGTTTTTTGATGCGCCATGGACGCCTGTCTTCATCGCTATCTGCTTCCTGTTCCACCCATGGCTGGGTTACCTCGCGCTGGCAGGTGGTATCATCATCTTTGCGCTGGCGCTGATCAACGAATACGCAACCAAGAAGCAGCTGAGAGACGCGAACACGGCAGCCCAAGGCGCCAACCAGTTCGCGTCTGCCGTCCTGCAAAATGCCGAAGTTATCCGATCCATGGGTATGGAAAAGGCGCTGGGTGATCGGTGGAAGTCACGCCACACAAGCATGTTGGACGCCCAGGCTGGTGCAAGCGACAAGTCTGGCGCCATTATGACCTTCCAGAAATTCTTCCGGATGACCATTCAATCGGCGATACTTGGACTAGGCGCTTATCTTGCCCTCCATCAGGAAATTTCGCCCGGTATCATGATTGCGGCGTCGATCATGATGGGACGCGCCCTTCAGCCAGTGGAACAGGGTGTTGCCCAGTGGAAGCAATTTGTATCCGCCCGTCAGGCTCATGAGCGGTTGAAGAACCTTTTCGACAAGATCGCAGGTGACGATCAGCGGACCGAGCTTCCGACGCCGAAGGGTTTGATCGCCGTCGAGAACCTGACATCCGTCATCCCGGGTTCAAAAACACCCTTCCTGAAGAATATCAGCTTTCAGGTGAACCCCGGTGAAACTCTGGCAGTCATTGGACCATCGGGATCTGGAAAATCCAGCCTGATCAGACACATGGTCGGCGTCTGGCCGGCCGTGTCGGGCACCGTTCGCATTGATGGTGCCGATATTGCGCATTGGGATGCAGAGCAGCTGGGCCAGCATCTCGGCTATCTGCCGCAGGAAGTGCGTTTGTTTGCAGGCACGATTGCAGAAAACATCTCGCGCTTTACCGGCGGCGAATCGGAAGCTGTTGTCAAGGCAGCGCAGATGGCCGGGGTACATGATATGATCTTGCGTCTGCCTGACGGCTATGAAACGCAAGTCGGTGACAATGGACAACAACTGTCAGGTGGGCAACGCCAGCGCATTGGCTTGGCCCGCGCAATGTTTGGCATGCCCCGTATCATTCTTCTTGATGAACCCAATTCCAATCTCGACAGCGATGGCGAGAACGCCCTGATCGAAGCCATTAAAACGATGAAGAGTGAAGCGATCACAGTTGTCCTGGTCACACACAAGACGAATCTGCTGGCAATCAGCGATCGCGCATTGGTCCTTCGTGATGGGGCCATGCAGGCGTTCACGACACCGCAGGAACTGTTCAAGCCGGCCAACACACCAGTGCCGACCATTTCGCTTCAGCAAGGTGCAGTTCCTGCACAGCAGCGCGCTTAAGAAAACAGGGAATTCGTTCCAATGAAGCCACTCAATGCGGACCCCAAGCCGTTTATGATAGCCGGTTATGCGGTCATTGCCCTGACATTTGGTGTTGTTGGCGTCTGGGCTGCGACAGCTAAACTAGACAAGGCCGTCATCGCACCTGGCACTGTGGATGTTGCCACAAACCGGAAAGAGATCCAGCATCTCGAAGGCGGGATTGTCGAAAGAATCTCTGTGCGTGAAGGACAATCGCTGAAGGCGGGTGACGTCTTGATTGAACTGAATGATATTCAAGCGCGCGCCAACCTGCAGGTTGTTACCATCCGCCTTCATATCGCGCAGGCGATGGAAGCACGGCTTCAGGCTGAGCGGAACCTAAAGGATGATCTCGAATTTTCCCAACTGCTTTTGAACGACGAAACACCAGAAGTCATCGCGGCCATTGCAGATCAACGCCAAATCTTTGCTGACCGGACTTCTATACTGAAGTCCCAGATTGATATTCTGACCAACCGCATCGAACAGTTGATGCGGGAAAAACAAGGGCTGGGAGAGCAGAAAACTGCGTTTGAGACTCGAGCAAAGCTTCTTTCAGAACGCCTCGATCGGCTGAAAAGGGGCATTGTAAGCGGCGCTATCCAGACAAATTTGTTGACGACCTACGAAGACGAATATGTCGAAGTGAAGGCCAATGTCGCCCGTATGGACACCGAACAGGCCAAGGTCGATAAATCGATTGGCGAAACCGAATTTCAGATCCTGCAGACACAACAGCAGTTCAGGGAGCGCGCCTCCTCCGAATACAAGGAGGTCAGCGGACAGATTCAGGAACTGATCGAGCAGCGTAAGGTAGCCGAAGACGTTCTTGAACGCACCAAGATCCGTGCCCCGGTTGATGGTGTGGCCCAGAACCTGCAGCTGAATGGTCCGGTGATCCGGCCTGGTCAGGTGATGCTGGAAATCGTTCCTGATACCGATCAGATGGTAATCAACGCACATGTGTCGACCATTGATATCGACAGCGTTCGTGAAGGCATGACTGCAGAAGTCAAGTTTAGTGCATTTCCAAATCGCTTCATGCCGATTATCACGGGCGATGTCACCACCGTCTCCAAAGGCAGCATCACACCACCCGATGGTCGAAGCCCGCCCTATTATCTGGCTCGCATCAATGTCAGCAAAGAGATGATTCCTGACGACCTCGAAGGTCGCCTCACAGCCGGGATGCCGGCAGATGTATTGATTTCAGCCGGCGAGCGTACCGTTGCTGATTACCTGATCTCTCCATTGACGGATGCCATCTGGAAAAGCATGAATGAAGAATAGGCCAGACAGTTCCATCTGATGATGGCAATCATGGTGTTCGTTCATCTGTGACAGCATGGACCCAAGGCCGCCGAATGTCATCGGGTCCAGGTCTCCTGTTTACGTCGGAATTGATACAAATGGCTTTGCCAACACAGGATTGAGCCCATGACCACACCCTCGGCCTTCAGTCAGTACCTGCTTGAACTGACGAACAGAGCTCGTTTGGATCCCATGGGCGAGTATACGCGCCTGGTAACAAATGCCCCGCAAAATGTGCAAAGCGCGATCAATTTCTTCAAGGTCGATCTATCTGTCTTGAAGCAGCAATTCGATGCCTTGCTGCCGGCAGCACCATTGGCGTGGAACGACAAACTTGCAAATGCCGCAACAGCCCATTCGCAGGCCATGATCAATCAGGACACTCAAAGCCATCAATTGCCGGGTGAGGCTCCACTGGGTCAACGTGTCCTCGCAGCTGGCTATGACTTCCGATCGCTGGGCGAGAATGTCTATGCATATGCGCAGGATCCGTTTCACGGACATGCTGGCTTCTTCATTGACTGGGGTGTGTCGCCAACCGGCATTCAGATCGGCGCCGGGCACCGCGTCAACATCATGAATTCCCGGTTTACCGAGATCGGCATTGGTTATCTTGTCGATTCCGACGTGAGAACCTCGGTTGGCCCGCATGTTATGACGCAGAACTTCGGGACACGCTTTGATGACAAGCCACAACTGACGGGCGTTGTCATCAATGATCTGGATGGCGACAAATTCTACGATATCGGTGAAGGCGTCGCAAACATAGTGATTTCCGCGACGGGGTCGGCCGGAACATTCACGACAACAACCTGGGATGCAGGCGGTTACAATCTGGCACTGCCATCAGGTTCCTACCAGGTCACCTTCAAGCAGGGCAGCAAGGTCTGGTCGACCACGGCATCTGTGGGCAGCGACAACGTCAAGCTGGACGCCGTTCTTGCCAACCTCAAGTCGTCGGCATCCAACGGCAGCCAGGACAGCCTTTACGATGTATCGCGCTTTTACAACACCAAGACCGGCGCTCACTTCTACACAGCCAATGATGCGGAGCGCGACGGCCTGATCGCCAATAGTGATCTCTTTGTCTACGAAGGCAATGCTTTTGATTCCAATGCGACCGAAGTTGCTGGACTGGCTGTCTATCGCTTCTTCAATCAGCAGACAGGCGTCCATTTTTACACTGCCAGCGCGCAGGAGCGCCTGTCCGTTCAGGCGAACCTGCCGCAATTTCGCGACGAGGGCTTGAGTTACTTTGCTTATGCTGAAGGCGGCGCAGGACGCCAAGCGCTTCATCGATTTTATAATACCGATAATGGCACGCATTTTTATACAGCGAGCGATCAGGAACAGCAGGCGGTTTTGGTGACACTCCCCCAATACCGGTATGAAGGCATAGGCTACTATGTCGACATAGCGTGACAGCTTGCTGCTACCCTCTTGCGCTTGATGTAGCCCAAGCTGCGTTGCATCCCTCTAATTGACAAGAGGTGTCACGCCATGGCCGCAAAGACACCTGCCACTTTCGGCCCGCCCAGTCATGGTGTCTGCCACGAACGGACCCACTGATCTGAGCGCCGGCATCTGCGGCGAATCAGCTGGGGTATGCAAAGATCGTATGCGTGACACTTCCTATCTGCTCAATCCGAGCCCTTGCGGCCGGTTGAGCTGCTGTTTCAGACTATGGTCATGGGTCAGCTCGGCCATGCGGGTGCGCTCCACCATCCGGGCAATGGTCTTGATCTGCTCCGCATGCTTGGAAAGTTGCGCATGCTGCTCCAGTTCCTTGGCGAAGTGACGCGGATCTGAATGCCCGAACCGCCGCGCAAGCGCATTGGCGACCAGTTTGGCTTCCTGGAGCGCGGCCTGACCATCTGCAGACGATCTCAACTCATCGATAAACTGGCCTCGTTTCTCGGCAGGCACCTTTTCGACTTGAGCGAGGATTTCGACGCTACGCGGCGAAAGACCAGGAACCTCGACTACGTCACGTTTTGCGCGCTGCCACTGTTCGGATGTCCGCTCCTCACCCAAACGCCATTCCCACCCCTCAGAAGAACTCGCGATATGCATCGCAACCACTTTTGCGAAATGCAGGGCGACTCTCCGCTCCTTGTTGTCACCAAGCAGTCCAGTCCTGCCGCAAAGTTCGCCAAACCGCTCGGGTTCCTCGGCCATGGTCTTCGCTATCACCCTGCCAATGCCTTCCTTCTCGATCACGGCAGCCTTTAGCCGGTCCGTAACCGTGTCCGGATTGCGAAATACATGCCGTGCAAAAGATTTCACCGCTTCAAATCGCTGCTCAAAGCCAGACATGGCCTTCTCGCGGGCGACATCCTCGATGCTGCGATCATGATGCAGGAGTGCAGGAACAAGGGGGGCTGGCTTCGCGAAATGCTGCTGTGGATCGTTTCCAAGATCCCATGTCAGATCCCCGGTGTCAGCAGGACGGGCGTCAATGGGAGTGCGTTCCTCATCAAAGTTCTGCTCAGCAACAAGCCGGTCCTGACCCACCTTTGGCTGGGCCTTCTTTTCGTGACCAATCCCCTTGTCATGATCAAGACTGCTCTGCTTACGGCCAATCACGATCTCACTGTTGACGCCGAAGCGCTCCGCGATCCCCCGCCGCTCGGCAAAATCCCTGACATAATCCAGCGTGGTTTCCTTCGCACCGGAGCGTGACAGACGCGCTTCAAGCTGCCGGTAGGCCAGCTCGCCACCATGGACGACACGCCAGGAATTGCGCTCGGTCTGGGTGCCGTCTGGAAGCGTGACGGGATTGGCCCCCTCATGCTGCAGTCCGATCCTGTCTCCAATCGTAGGAGTCGCAACATCCATTGCGCGCTTCAGGTCAACGCCCCAAACCGTGCGCTGCTCCCCAATGTTGTTTTCCAAGCTGACAAAATAGCTCTCGCGTGCTTTTGGATCATGCTCGTAAGGCGCCACCCCATGGTCGACCAGCCGTCCGGCATTGGTAAATTCCTGACTGTCGGCATAGAGCTCTACACCATCGCGATGGCGCGTCATGGCAACATAAGTCAGATGCCGGTCCATGGTGCCGGATGCCAGGACAAAGGCGTAATCGACCGTCGCACCCTGACATTTATGGATCGTCGTCGCATAGCCATGGTCGATCGACCGATAGCTGCCGGTGGGAATGCTGACGCTATCCCCGCCTGGACCGTCGATCTGCGCGATGATTCTGTCCGCTTCGACATGCTCGACGGTGCCCAGCATGCCGTTTTTTACACCAAGATCCCGACTGTTTTCAAGAAATACGATCCGGTCACCGGGGGCAAACTCACGCAGACCGTCATTGGTCTGGAAACTGAGTTCACCGCCCTTCTTGCCTTTCGCCAGCTCGCCACGCTCTTGCAGCACACAACGAATGCCCTCATTGATCGCCCGCACATCGAGGCGGCGATGTGCCATGGCCACTCGGCTGCCGTCGGGACGCCGCGCACGATCGGCAAGATAGTCGCGCACGATCCGGGACCGCACCTCATCTCTGCTGACGGCAAAATGAATATGGCCATGATCCCTGTAGGCAGCCAGTCCATCGGCTGTCCTGTGGGTCGCAAAGGCAAGCGATGCCTCTCGTTGCCAATCCAGCCGCTGGCGACGAATATCTGTCAGCTCGGCATGGCCTATGCGTTCGGCAATGACCCTGAAGGGTGCGCCGGCACCGATTGCCTGTAGTTGCTCATGGTCGCCAACCAGAACGATCTTAGCTCCACGCTGCCCGGCCTCGCTGATGAACCGAGCGAGCTGCCGGCTACCAACCATACCCGCCTCGTCGATGACAAACACATCGCCGCGGCCGATCTGGTGCTTGTCATGATCCCAGCTACGCGACCAGGACGCCAATGTACGGCTTTTGATGCCAGAACTTTCCTCCAATCCCTCGGCAGCCTTCCCGGAAAGTGCTGCACCATACACGCAATAACCCTGCGCTTCCCACGCCTCCCGCGCAGCCGCCAGCATGGTGGATTTGCCAGCACCCGCAAATCCAACCACGGCGGCAATACGCTCCGGCCCGGTGACATGCTCGATCGCCAAACGCTGCTCATCCGAGAGGCCGGATGACGAATGACCCGAAGCCCTCCGGATTGCCGCATCCTGGCGGGCCACCGCCCTTTCTACATGGCCACGATCAACACCATGGCGCCGCGCTCGGTGCAATCGATCTGCCATCCGGGCCATCTCGAATTCGAGCTTGACCATTTCACGGGTTGAATAACACGCTCTTGAAACATCGCCCGTCTCACGATCGACGAGCTCGGCATTAAGCGCCACCAAAACTGGTGAAGCCATCACGGCCTCTAAAGCCTGACGATAGGTCTGAACATCGTCGTTGATATAGCGATGCAGAGTCTTCGCGATGTCATGCCGATCAAACACACTCTTTTCATTAGTAATCAGAGTCAGGACCTGCTCAGGCCTTTCCCGGATCAGTGCCGTGTTGCGCCGCGCCGATTCTTCGTCCAGCCGCACTCGCTCGACATCCATGCCCTTGCGTTGCATTTGCGTTGCATGAACGCCCATATGCCCTGTTGGCAACAATTCGAGGCCCCGCTCCACGTGGCTACGATGATCAATGCGGATATCCAGGCCTTCTCGCTGAAGCTGACTATTGGCAATGCTTTCCCATGACTGCCTGATATCGCGAATCTGCATGTCAGTTGTGGCCATGCCATTCGACAGCAGCCGCGCATTCTTGTGCTCAAGATATGTCTTGACCCCCAGGCCAGCTTCGCCAACCTGTCGCGTCGTCATCATCACATGCGCATGGTAGTTCCGGATGTCACCCTGTTCATGCGGCGCATGGATCGCAAAATCGACCGCGGCACCATAACGGTTAGCCAGATCCTGGGCGAAGTTTCGCATCGATGCCAGTCGGCCTTCAACTGATAATTCATGAGGAAGCGCAACTTCGAATTCGCGGGCGACACGGCCATCCTTGCGACTTTCAGCAAACTCTGCAGCATTCCACAGGGCTGAACGATCCAGCGCCCAAGTGGCTGAGATGTCGTCCGGCAACACGATCTCTGCATGCTCGACGCCTTGCTTTCGAGTGAAGTCATGGACAAGCCCGTCGCGCTCATTTCTCAGCCGAACGGCACATCGATAGGCTGCCGCCGCAACTGCGCTTCGTCCGGACGAGCGGGAGATCGGTTTTACGCTCAAATGATAGATTGCCAAAGGACGCTCTCCAGTTCCCATAAAGGGTAACAGGCATTGACTTGCGCAGCAAGTCGTAAGTGCGCCCTTGAACCTCAATCGCGACGCGATTTAACGCGCCGGTAAACCACTAGAGGACCTGTTGGAGTTCCATCATGGTTAATCAAATTCTCAGAAAGACGAGTATTCGACTTGAATTGATGACAACCCAAGGTAAAATCGATGCAAAACATTACCATCAATAGGGGCTGCATGATGACCACCGAGAACGATCATCTCTTTGAGGCGGTCACATCGCTCGATCGCAGCCTCTTGGACACCTCACCGCGATCTGAAACTGATGAGCTGGAAGCAGATCAAGATACGATTCCAGAGGTAGTGATGGAAGCGCCAGATACCCGCGACGTGACCATCAATCGTTTCAGGCCAGCTCAACAATAGTGGCATCTGGTCGGAGAGCAGAAATGGCACGCAAATCCATTGAACAACGGCTTGCAGAGCTAGATGTACGACGGTCGGCACTAAAGGCTCGGCTCGGCAAACAGGAGCGGGCCAACGATACGCGACGTAAAGTTCTACTTGGTGCTCTTGTCCTGCACAGACTGCACAGCGCCAACGACCCCGAGTTCACCAAGCGTCTCGGCGACTGGTTGCGCCGAGAACTGCCTGGCTTCCTCACCCGAGATAGTGACAAGAGGCTCCTCGCCGATCTGCTCGACCCGGCATCGGCAAATACGGCAGATGATCGCGGCAGTAAGGAGGGCACCTCATGATCCGGGCTCCTGCTTCATGGCCTGCGTTTAAAAACATGCTGTCAGCCGCCATCCATGATCCCCTTTGGGCTTTTCTCAGCCTCGTCACCATGCCAGTCCGGATTTGGAAGCCGCTTTTCCAGATTACATTCATTCTCTTCATTGTTCTGATCGTAATGGGGCTAGGTGGTAGAGCCGTTCTTCAGCAATTCGACTTCAACGCTGGCTCGATCCCGCTTTTGATCTGGGACTTCTTCACGCTGACAGTTCTGACCACCATAGCCTTTCGCCTCTTGACGGCGCCATTGATCCTGCACTTTGGCAAGACCAAAGACGACACTCACGGATCAGCTCGCCTGGCGACACAGCCAGAAATCGCTCCGTTGTTCCGATCCGACGCCGGCCTCCTCATCGGTCGCGATCCAGTGACCGGGAAGCTGATGCGTTACGACGGGGCGGCTCATCTCCTGACCATGGCGCCGACGCGGACCGGCAAGGGTGTTGGCACTATCATTCCGAACCTGCTCACCGCTGATCGTTCCGTGATCTGTATCGACCCCAAGGGAGAAAACGCCAGGATTACTGCCCGCGCGCGCACTCGATTCGGGTCGGTCCATATCCTTGATCCTTTTGGCATTACAGGCCAGAGCTCGGCCGCCTTCAATCCGCTGAACGCCCTCGACCCGGCGAGCCTTGATATAGCGGAAGACGCCAGCACGCTCGCCGACGCACTCGTCTTCGACGAACCCGGGATGGTCGCCGAGGCCCATTGGGATGAGGAGGCAAAAGCGCTCATATCAGGATTGTTGCTCAAGATTGTCACAGGCGAATCGTCTGGCCGCCGTCACCTCGGCACTTTGCGGGAATATCTGACACTCGCTCCTGAAACATTCGCCGCACTGCTCAAGTGTATGCAGGAAATGGACGAGGCAAACGGACTGATTGCCCGCGCTGCAAACCGTCACCTCGGGAAGTCAGATCGGGAGGCAGCCGGCGTTCTGTCCGCAGCACAACGACATACCCATTTTCTGGATTCCCCTCGCATGACTGAAGTCCTTCGCCGATCCGATTTTCACTTCGCCGAACTCAAGCGTCGCAACGAGACAATCTTCCTCGTCCTGCCGCCCGACCGGTTGTCGACCTATTCGCGTTGGCTGCGCTTGCTCATCACGCAAAGCCTTCTCGACATGGCCCGCGATACCGCAAAGCCGAATGTCCCAGTACTGTATATTCTCGACGAGTTCGCATCCCTCGGTCACCTGGCAGCCATCGAACGCGCCATGGGCCTCATGGCTGGCTATGGCATTCAGTTATGGCCCATCTTGCAGGACATACATCAGCTGCGCTCCACCTATGGCCAGCGAGCCGGTACCTTCCTGTCGAACGCCGGCATCCTTCAGGTCTTTGGCATCAACGATCACGAGAGCGCGCGTCTGATCTCAGATTTGCTTGGACAGGAAACGGTGGTGTTCCAGACCATGGCTCGCGCTCTTGATTCAGAAAAATCTGGTATCTCCTACACTCAGCACCACACGGCCCGGCCACTGCTTACACCAGACGAGGTGCGAAACCTTCCGCAGCAGGGCCAGTTGTTGTTTCTGGCAGGTCAACGACCGATTATCGCTGCCAAACTTTCCTATCATGTCGATCCAGAGTTCAAGGGGAGCTTTGATCCACCATGACCAAGAAACGAAAAGCCGTTGCTGCCCTAGCAGCCAGAGACGCTACGACGACTTCAGATGAAGGCCGCCAGTCTAAGACCTCCCCTTTTCGCGACGGAACTGTCCATTCTTGGAGTTCTGGCAGCTTCAAAGCAGATTGAGTTGCCGTGCGATGTTTTGAGCCTCGTTGCGGCTGGTGTAACATCCCGCCATACCATAGATCTGATTTGACTGTTCTTTCCACCGGCCACGCGGATCATTGCCCGCCATGATGAAGTCCTCCCTCGATCATATGCCGCCCCGCAAGCAGCGCGAGCTCTTGCGAGCCGTCGAGATCCTGCATGAGGAATTCGAGGATGCGCTGAAGGAAGGCTCGGCCGACTTCAAGAAGCGTGGCCGCATCCTGAAGATCATCCTGTTCGGCTCCTATGCAAGGGGCAGCTGGGTGGACGAGCCCTTCACCATGAAGGGCTATCGCTCGGATTTCGACCTGCTCGTCATCGTCAACAATCGCAAGCTCTGCGATTATGCCGAATACTGGCACAAGGCAGCGGACCGGCTGATCCGCGATCCGGCGATCGAAACACCCGTCAGCTTCATCGTGCATTCGAGGCGCGAGGTGAACACCTATCTCAAGGAAGGCCAGTATTTCTTCTCCGACATCCGCAGGCAAGGCGTCGTCCTCTACGAACTGGATGATGATCCCCTGCCTGAACCGGGGGTCTTGTCGCCGGCGGAGAGGCTAAGGGTTGCTGAAGCGCACTTTCAGCAGAGGTTGGCAGAGGCTCAGGCAATCTTGGAAACGTCTCTGTTTCAATTAGCGAAATCGCAAAATCCGGGAGATGTTTGGAGCAACTGGGCTGCGTTCAGCTTGCATCAAGCGCTCGAGCAGGCCTATGCCTGCGTGCTGCTGACCCTGACCAATTACGGTCCGCCATCGCACAACATCAAGTTCCTGCGCTCCCTTGCCGAAGAGCAGGATCGTCGTCTGGCGGATGCCTTTCCGCGCGACCAGCATCGCGAGCGCGCCTGGTTCAACACCTTGAACGAAGCCTATGTGAAGGCGCGCTACTCACCCCATTACGAGATCAGTGAAGAGGCCCTCACCTGGCTTGCCGAGCGAACCGCCGTCCTGCTGGACCTCGTCACACTCGTCTGCACAGAACATCTGCAAAAGCTTGAGGCACGGATTGGTGCGGAGTAGCTCCGGCAGCCCGGAATTCACGGCACTGTCACCCCGCTCTCCTGCAAGCTGTTCCGGTGCGATCTCCCTCTGGAGACCGCACCGGAGCGACTGCATTACGCTGCCGCCTTCTGATCCTGCAGGGAATGCAGATAGTCGGCAGCAGCCTGAGCTTTGGAGGCAGCCCGGAAGATGGCGCGGCTGTCCTCCTTCATCACGGCCAGCCAGCTTGCAAGGTATGAGGCGCTTTCGGGCCTGACAGTGGCTGTGATCCCAAGATCGGCTGAGAGGAAGCAGGCCGTGATTTCGGCAACGAGTTCCTCGAACTGATAGGCCTGATGGCGCCGGTCAGTGCTCTTCAACCGGTCAAGGCGCTGGCTTGAGCCAGACCAATGCGACAGTTCATGCAGGACCGTCGAGTGGTACGCCTCGGCGTTTTCGAAGGTGGCGAAGGGCGGCATCCGGATGAGGTCGAGCGCCGGAATGTAGCAGGCGCGACTGCCACCATGCTGGATCCGGGCACCGGTATTGGCGACGAAGCGGTCGGCCCGTTCGATACGCTGTTCGGCAGGTAGCGGAACCGTTTCGGCATAAAGCGCTTCCGGCAGGCCATCGATCTGCGACAGGTTGAAGACCGCGTAGGTTTTCAGATAGGGGATCTGGCGCTCATTCTCTCCGGTTTCCCCGGCCTCATCAGACTGGTTGGTGTCGGTGCTGCGGGTAATGGTTCCGTATTTGACGATTGCTGTCCCCGTCTCGCCCTTGCGGACCTGACCGCCCAGTTCCTGGGCCTGCCGATAGGTCATGAAGCGGTCGTGCCGGAACCCGTGCGTGGCAGAGGCGATCCACAAGAGCAGTATGTTGATGCCGCGATAGCTTTCGCCATTGGCACGCAGCGGCTTGGGCAAGCTGCCGCCCAGTCGGCTTGCATTCCAGGGCTGCATCCATGGCCTTGTCCCGGCCTCAAGCTGGCGGATGATGGTGTCGGTGATGCGTTGGTAGGTATCGGTGCGTGTCTCGCTCATGGCGATCTCCTTTGCCTTGTCTTGCTGACGGAGGCGAAAGGACAGGGGCTACAGCGGCAGGCGCACCCGAAGGGCCGCAATCCCAATGGAGGGCATCAGAGCGACCGGGAATTTGGCTTCGCGAGGAAGGCATGGCCGCCCGGATGATCCGGGCGGCCATGTCGGGGAAATTCACGGGCGCGTCGATGCTGCAGCTGACGCGACCCCTGTCAGTCCTCCGTCAAGACAGCAGGACAAGGCAAGGGAGAGTGGCAGGGCTGAGCACGCCCCAAGCATGCCGTTGATCCGATAGACCGTCAAACAGGAGGCAATCCGGCTTGAGGTCGGGACATGTCATGGGTGAAGGTTGCACCATGGCGCACCACCTGCCTGGGCGCGCCTTGCCGAAGGACCGCAATGCCAACGGCATCAAAGCCAGATGGCAGGCTCCTGCTCTCTGTCAAAGCCACACGGGGTTGTCCGATTCAGACTGTCCGTCTCATGACCTGAGGCTTGCATCAGGGGATCAGGAACGCTAGCGGGGAACTGGCGGACGGACAATCACGAGCGGGCCTCATGCGGCGGCCCGGGAGACATGACCATGTCGAGCCGCAGGGGTGAACTGACCCGCAGCCAGATCGATCGCGACTGGCCCCACAAGATCCTCATTCTCTGGAATGAAGACCGGTCCCTGCCATCTGCAGATCGTCGGACAGGGTCGATTAATACCCTTGTGCCAAAGATGCCTGACCAGGGTTTTGCCTGAAAAGATCAACTTCCCGCTGAACGGAATGCAGCGCAAATTCAGCGTCACTGACATCAAGCCGTGCACGTCTGATATCCCGGTCAAGCCGGTCGATTTCATCGCGCATGTTTCGCCTTGCTTGCTCGTCCTGGCTCGCACGCATCTGATTGTACAGGTTATCAATGGATGACTGCATTGTTGATATCTGGTTTCTCAGCGAGTTGACCCGCGAGCGAGCGGTATAGGCCTTCTGACCGATGCCATATCCGCGCAGAAACTCTCCCGCCAGTTCCGGCGGGCAGACATTGTGATACCTGTCGCCAGCCTCTCCCCGGCTTAACCCATTGAGAGGCGTGCAATAGCGCGTCACGCCAACCTGATAGCCTTGATACCATCTGGACTGGTCGGGCACGATATTGATCCTTGCACAGGATTTCACATGGGCAGCAAATC
>NZ_STGU01000026.1 GCF_004912135.1 Rhizobium rosettiformans W3 | reverse complement strand
TCGCAAGCGAAGCCGGGGTCCGCACGAAAGACTTGGGGTTACGATCATCGTGGCCCCGTTTTCGTTTCAGGGCTTTGCCTGGCGTGTGTCGCGTCTCACATCCACTGTCTGCCCTCGCTGCGGACGAAATAGATCAAGTCGAGGCTGAGGCTCGGCTTGCCCAGTCCGGTCAATCCGGCATGCACCTGTCCGCGATGATGGGTCTGCTGGTTGAAGAAATGGGTGAGGGCCGACGAGTATTGTTGCAGGGCCACCTCGGATCATCGACCGAATGATAGGTAATAGGCAACCCGCTGAGGGCCGTGCTGGGCCACGCGATTGGACACTCCCGGACGCTGGCGTGAAGTCGCATCGTGTGTGCCGATACACGTTAAATTAACCATGTTATGACATGTATGCTTAGCGCCTTTGTGGGGGAAGAACACCTATATGTTTGTCGAAAGTGTCACCGAGATTGAGCTAGATTGCACCGATCGTGTCGCTTTGCGTCGGGCATCTGACCTTTTTACCTCATTGTCGAATCCGATCCGCTTGGCAATCATTTTGCGCGTGATGAAGCGGGAATGGTCGGTGAATGAGATGGCATTTGATATCGCTCTTAGTCAATCTGCCCTTTCCCAGCATCTTGGAAAGCTTCGTGCTGCGGGTGTTGTCACAACTCGCAGGGCCGGGCAGACGGTATATTATCGATGCGAAAGTCTGACGATTGCCCGTCTGCTAGAACAAATGAACAGCTTCCCGTACAATGACTAAAATATCTAGTTCGGAAAAGAAACAGTCGCACTGTTAAAATATCGGAGCGCCAAATTTGCTTCCGAGCTGTCGATGTTGCAGCGGAACACATCGGGGCAGCGCCGCTTCACCTGTTGATGCCTCGGCCGAGGCGCTCGCCGTAATTCGGGCGTTGTACCGCACGATGCAAGACGGTTCTGGCCCCCATTACTGATCGGAACGGACGACGGTGAAGGCTTCATTCAGAGCGACTGGGTGGACCAGAGGTTACGTATCGGGGACGCCGATATCCGCGTCACCGAGGCGTCGCGCCGCTGTGGCATGACGCTTGTCGCCCAGCCGGGCATGGCGGAAGAGCCCGACGTGCTGCGCGGGATCATGCGCCACAACAAGCGCAATCTCGGCGTCTACGCCACGCCCACCGAGGGCGTGACGATCAACGTCGGCGATGCCGTTTACGCCGAGATCTGAAAGAGCGGCGTCTCCGCCTGCGAGATATCCTTGAGGATTGCCCGACCGACGGTTTCGCCGATATCCCGGGCGCTCGTGATGCCCTGCACGAAGGGCTCCTTGTGCAGCAGGAAGGCGATTGCCGCGCAATAGAGCCGACCTTCCGACATCAGGCCGAGACGAGGGCGATAGAACTCATCGACATCGATGCCGCCGGTGCGCACCATATCGGGATCCCGGTCGATTGACAGGATTGCCTCGACCTTAGGCGTCGCGGCTTCGCGCACGCCTCCCTGATCGACAAGCGTCGGAAAGGGGAGATCCGTCGCTGAGAGGGTTTCCTGACCTGTTGCATCGATGAAGGCGCCGAAGCGATGCGTAGCGCCTGACACCTCGACTTCCGCGCCACGCTCCAGGCCGTCCTCGGCCGTGCGGATCTTGTAGTCCTCGCCGAGCCGCAGGATGGACAGCTTACCCGCGCGCGACAGCGCGAGCAGACGGCGGATCGACATCAGCGGTACGGTTGCATAGTCGTCGATGAAGATGCCCTTGAAATGGCGATGGAAGCGCTTGAGGTCTTTCTCGTCCAGATGCGGAATGACGCGCGCGACGATCTCGTGGGTAATCAGGATCGCATAGCGCCACGGCACCGTGTAGCGCTTCACCCTGTTGTCCTCGGCCTCGGCCAGGTTCTTTGCCGCCCAGACGAAGGGATCGCTTTCGGTCCGGTCGGCATAGTAGGCGGCGGCAAATGTCTCGACGGTCAGCTGCGACAGGCCGATGCGGGCGGCATAATCGGGGTCGGCGGCAACGATTTCGCGGCGGAAGAGATCGAAGACCTCGTCCAGGAGATCACGCCGGCCCGTGGCGATCAGGGCGTCAATCGCCTGCTCGGTACAGACCTGCGGCTCCATATAGGGCAGCGTACAATAGAAATCGGCCTCCGGCAGGATGCCCTTGCGGGACATCAGCGTCGCGCGAAAATCCTCGGTCCCGGCAGCCGGCTGATATTGCAGATCGCCCGCCGCGTCGCGGTAGAACAAGCCGTGGGCCGTTGCGACGGTCATGAGGGCGTCGATGCCGCTCAGCGACGTGCCGAGAATGCCGACGGGCTCATTGCGGATTGACTTCAAAACAGTCGCCGGCCAGGGCGAAACGAAATAGCCCGGGCGGATTTCCGTGCTGTCCGGCCAGTTGTGACCGGTCGCCATCACCACATGGCCGAAATTCGCGTCACTCTCCCCCTCGGGATTGGACACCCGCAGGCGAATCGCGTCGTCCTGGATCTCGATATCCACCACCTTGTGGTGGGCGAGCACAGTGATCTCATGACCACGCTCGGCGGCCACCGCCAGCATGCGCTCGAACTGCGCCTGCATATAGTCGCCAAGCACCAGGCGTGGGTAGAATTCGCGCTCGTCGATCGCTTCGCGGCGGATGCCGTGACGCATCAGCGTGTCGTCATTCTGCCGCCGCAGCCAGTCGGCCAGCGTTTCTGTGAAGGCTGGAAGCTCGATGCTCGGAATATTGGAGAGCATGGCCGGGTCGTTCATGTCGGGATGATAGGGCGTGCCCTTGCCCGGTTCGCCTTCCGCCTCATACAGGGTAATCGAAAGGGGAACGGTTGAGCCGATCAGTTGTTTGAACGTGTAGAGGCCGGTCGGACCCGTGCCGATGATCGCAATTCGTGGAAGCATGGACACATCCTATGTCCGGCGAATAATCTCGCACGGCTGTCAAAGAATGTTCCACCCTCAAAATGGTTCCCGCCCTCATGCGGCTCGTAAAACGTTTTTTCTGCGAGCAAACGGGATCGTCGGAACTTCATTTGAATCGGCTGCCACTATTATACTAAAGAAATGACAAAGACGGACTCCAGTGAGCACCAAATATGTCAGAATACTCCATACCGTGGCCCCTTATGGGGTAATAAAGCCGGGCTTTCATACGCATATCCTTTGTAGAAAGCACTTTAATTAGCAGAAGGTGTGTATTGTCTAACCTTGTGGAAAGGGTGGCTGACTAATATTGAATGAATTGGTTGACTTGCGTCGATTGATTACACTTAGCGCCTCTACAAGGTGCGTGGCGGCAAACGACCCTGAGGAACTCGTGTTGGGTTCATGTCGCATAAACGTTGAAGACGGAACTTTCACCAGGCGGGCGCATTTTCGCTACCGGACCTAGGGTTCAGACTCATTCATAGCCAGAAGGCGACGAGGGTAGCGAGGGCGACTGCGGAGAGGAAGTTTCTGGCAAGCTTGTCGTAACGTGTTGCGACGCGCCGGAAGTCTTCGAGGCGACAGAAGGCATTCTCGATGAGATGGCGGCTCTTGTAGCGCTCTGCGTCGTATCGGATCGGGCGCTTGCGATTTGAACGGCCAGGTATCACGGGGACGATTGCGGATAGGCGCAGCCGCTTTCGCAGACTGTTTGCATCGTATCCTTTGTCCGCAAGGAGATATCGTGCACCCTTCAGGCCAGCCAGCAAGTTTGGCGCGACCGGGCTGTCTGCCGCATTGCCACCCGTCAGCATTAATGCAAAAGGGCGGCCGATCACGTCCGTGAGGACGTGGATTTTGGTGGTTTGACCACCGCGCGAGGGGCCGATAGCCTGATTTTTAGCCCCCCTTTGCCGCCATGCGCCGAGCGGTGCGCCTTAACATAGGTGCTGTCGATGGAAGTGCTTTTGGTGACTGCACCGGACCTCGCAAGCGCCTCGACCAAGTCAGTCCAGAACCGTTTGCGAGACCAACGGTTGAAGCGGTGTTTAGTCCCGGCATTTGATGGTGCGGATTGAGTTTAAACCGTTTTGGCTCTGTTGCCCAGATTTTGCAGATGTATTCGTAGGGCGTGAGGCCGCGCAGCGTCTTTAGCCGCCGGCCGTAATTGTAGGCGTCAACGAAGTCATGAAGGTGGGCGGTTAGCTGGGCATGGCTGTCGTAGTGGTAACGTTTGACAGTCGCTTCCTTGATCGTTCGGTTCATTCGCTCGACCTGGCCGTTGGTCCAGGGATGCTTGATTTTGGTGAGCCTGTGCTCGATCCCGTTTTCACGGCAACGCATGTCGAACATGTGCGTCATGTAAGTGGCAGTCGGCCCATCGGCGTAGCGCGGCGGGAACGTGAACTGGATACCATTATCGGTCAGGACGGTGTGGATTTTGTAGGGCACGGCCGCGATCAGCGCGACCAGAAAGGCGGACGCCGATGTCCTGCCTGTTTTGGTGACCAACTGGACGAAGGCGAACTTGCTGGTCCGGTCTATCGCTACGTAAAGATAGAGTTTGCCTTCGGCCGTGCGCACTTCGGCGATGTCGATGTGGAAGTAGCCAATGGGGTAGGTCTTGAACTTCTTCTTCGGTTCCTTTTCCCCTGTCACTTCTGGCAATCGGCTGATCTCATGCCGTTGTAAGCAGCGATGCAGCGACGAACGGGTCAAATGCGGGATCGTAGCCTGCAGGGCGTAGAGGCAGTCATCCAACGGCAGCAGCGTGTGTCGGCGGAAGGCAACGACGATCGCCTCTTCTTCGATTGAAAGTGTGGTTGAGCGCGCGTCTTTCGGACCGGTTGGCAGGTCCTTCACCGCTGTGCGCCGCTTCCACTTAGCGACGGTTTTCTGGTTGATCCCATAGCGTTTCGCCAGAACCCTCAGGCTCTCTTGACTATGTTGTATCGCTCGACGGACTGCCTCTGTCGTGCGGGCGCTCCCGTGTAGAATTTGACCCATAGCGCATCCCTCCATTCCTGGCTGAATAATGCACCATCAAATGCCGGGACTAAACACCTAGCAACCAGGTCTGCAAAGAGGAAAACCCATGAAAAAGATGATTTTCGCGGCGGCGCTCGTGTGCGCCACGGCAGTGTCTGCCTATGCCCAGACCACCACTGTTCCTGCGACGGATGGCGACACGCCAGCCGTTGCGACCCCGGAAACCCCTGACGCTGCAGCCCCCGTTGAGGGCGCAAATTCCTTTACCGAAGAACAGGCGCGGGAGCGCATCGAAGCAGCCGGCTTCACCGGCATTGCCGACCTCAAGCTCGACGATCAGGGCGTCTGGCAGGCCACGGCGATGAAGGATGGCAAGTCCATGCCGGTGGCCATGGATTACCAGGGCAACGTCGTCTCCAAATAATTTTGCGGAAACGCAGAGAAAGGTCATTCCCATGAAAACCGTTAACGGACTTTTGACAACTACAATGATGCAAGCGCAGCCGTGAGCGCACTGGAAGCGCGTGGCGTCCCGTCTGACGACATCAGCATTGTTTCCAACAATGCCGACAACCGCCACAAGCACGAAGATAACGACAACGGTGCCGCAGAAGGCGCTGGCACCGGTGCTGGCATCGGCGCTGTGGTCGGTGGCGCAGGCGGTCTCCTGACTGGCCTCGGCATCATGGCCATTCCCGGCGTCGGCCCGGTAGTGGCAGCCGGCTGGCTTGCCGCCACTGCTGCTGGCGCCATTGCCGGTGCGGTTGCCGGTGGCGCTGCTGGTGGTCTTATCGGCGCACTCATGGATTCCGGCGTCTCCGAAGACGAGGCCCATGTCTATGCTGAAGGCGTTCGCCGCGGCGGCACGCTGGTCACCGCTCGTGTGGATGACGGCGTGGAAACCGAAGCTGACATGATCCTCAAGCAGTCCAACCGCGTCGATCCGATGGCGCGCCGCCAGGCCTATTCGGAGCAGGGCTGGACGAAGTTCGATCATTCCGCTGATCCTTACGGCCCAGCCGAAGTCGAGCAGGAGCGCGAGCGATATCGAGTTCGCACTCTCTAACGCCTGAGAATTGAGGACCGGCTCACGCCGGTCCTCAACGTTTCTGAGGCACATCATCTATCAACAGGGATGTCGGTTGGCTTTCCGGAACCCCAGAAAGTCACCCCATGCGAAGCATTTCCGATACCATCGAGCGGCTCGCCCGCGCCCGCGCGCAGGCGCCTGGCGCCACTGGTCAGACGAACAAGCTTGCCAGAACGGCCGATCCTGCGCGAAACCCCGGGGCTGCTAGCGGTGAACGTGCAGTTTGAGTTCTCAGCCCGCCATCGGACGCACTAGCTATGCCGAGACTACAGTAGCTTGCGTGATCAATCACCACCTCCTGGGCCCGTACACCATTTCGAGGGGCAGGACTGGAGCTGAATTGTGGGTCAGAGATCGTCAATCGTCGACGGCACAACCGGTATGCGAGTTACAAATCCTCCTAACCTCTGCGCTTCGTATTGACGAGACTAAGCAGGTGGCAGGTGCACGATCATCGACACGACCAGCCTCCACAAGACCTGCACGGCCAGACCTCACATTCTACGCTTTACAACTGTCTTCGCTAACGCTTATCGGATGTAAATGCGCTGTTGGCGTCTGCTCAGCCCAGCAATGTGAGGCAGTCCAACGCTTTGGTCCCACAGCGGCACCGTCGACCGGTTCAGGAACTTTCAACTAACACGCGTCCAGGATAGAATAGAACGACGCCACTTCCTTTCCCAGAGGGAACAAAGTCCCTCGGCATGGAGTTTTTCTCGTCACCTCCGGAGCCCCGGATGTATTTTAAGAAATCGGAAGGAAAGTTGAATATGGAAGACGCAGGTATCGGCTGGATCGCGGCGATCATCATCGGTGGCATTGCAGGATGGCTTGCAGAGACGTTTATGAAGAGCAACATGGGCGTCATCATGAACATCCTTCTCGGCATTGTCGGTGCCATAGTCGCCAACTTCATCCTTTCACTTTTCGGCATCGTTCTCGGAGGCTGGCTCGGCTACCTTATCGCCGGTTTCATCGGCGCATGTATCTTAATTGCGCTGGCGCGGATGGTAAGGCGAACAGCGTGAACCAGTAAAATCGTTTGGGCGGCGTCGTGTGCAGACGCCGCCGGGAACCCTACCCGGCATTAACCGACATGGTAGAACCGAAAACCGTGTGTAGTGCCGGAGCTACCGGCAGAGCGCTAGTGCTTTGTGGTTTCTTCGCCCGGCAGCAGAGATCATTATCGGTCGGACATTTAATCTCCTACCTAAAGGCGCACACATCCGGCTTGCTGCTCGACGTAGCGCCGCAAATGATTGGAACTAGTTGTCTTCGCTCGGAAACCGCCTTTCCGGGTTAAATTAGTTCACGACCTTCAGAAGCGCGCGCATTGGAAGTCCGAGATAACGCGACAAAGCCCGCAAATCGCAAAGGCTCGTCAATCACGTCCTAGTTGAGCTCTTCAAACAGCTGTTTTTCATCGCTTTAAAGGATCAGCGCAGCTGTGCCCCCTTAGCAGCCCCGTCGCAATCCGTGCGCTGAAAGCCATTTAGCCGGCCGTCGAGACCGTGGCTTAGAATTGTAAGCCAATAGTGGCCCGAATAATTGTCCCAGCCCGCCGTACGGCGCCAACCCCAACTTACACGGGTCGCCAGTCGCCGCTCCCTCACCGCTTAGAGAGAACGGCGCGGACACGAGGTCCGCGCCTGATCTTCACTCGACCGGAGGCGAGGCTTTGCCGAGCTTAAGAGCGGGTTCCCGGCCCCACACCCGCAATTTCCCAAGTTCGGATACGAAAGCGGCAACCCCCCCTTCACCGGGAAGTGCGATCGTCCCTTCGTCGAGATCGTCGGTGATGCCAGCCTTGACGAGAAGCGGGAAAGCGCCCTCGTCGTAGCCGATGAACTTGCAGTGCTGGAATGCGTCCGCCACGAAGTCCCGTGCTGTCGCCTCCTTCACCAAATCCTCAACTGCGGCCGGAGCCGCGAGGACGGCGACGGCGTCGAACAGCACCGATGGGCCACCGTCGATCATGTGCTTCGCCTCTATCCAGGTCCCGTCGGACGTGGTCACGCCTCCGATCTTCGGCGCAATCAGCTCGACCAAAGCCTTCTCCTTCTCGATCACCATCATCAGCTTTTTGAGGAGCTTTGCATCGACGCCATCCGTGACAAGCACGCCGAGTTTGCGGCCCTCAAACCGCTTCGGTCCGCCTTGCACGATGCTAAGCGCGGGAGACGGCTCCAGATCCTGACGTGTGGGCATGGCAGCGTCGGCGGGCTTAGGCATTGTCTGGATTCCGAGCTTCTGGGCAACGGTGGTGGCGAGCGTCTCGTCGATGTTCAGCAGGTGCGAGATCATCCGTTCGCGGATAGCGACGGTCTCGACCTTGCTTAGCTCGAACGTGAGTGCCATCGCGATGTGCCGCTGCTCGGGCGGCGTCTGACTGAGGAAAAACTGGCGGGCCTGGCTATAGTGGTCGCCGAAGCTTTCCGGACGCAGCCGCACTTTCTGGCCGTTCTCCTCGGCCAGAAAGTGGCGGTATCCTCGGGACGGGGCCTGCCGGGGACCTTCCCCGAACGAGTTCGGCTGGTAGTTTACCCTGCCGACCGGGTTGCGCATCGCCATGTGCCCGTCCTGCTGGAAGTTGTGGAAGGGACACTTTGGTGCGTTGATGGGAAGGTGCGTGAAATTCGGTCCGCCAAGCCGCTTGAGCTGCGTGTCGAGGTAGGAAAAGTTTCTGCCCTGAAGAAGAGGGTCGTTGCTGAAGTCGATCCCCGGCGGAACGTTGTGCGTCATGAACGCGACCTGCTCGGTCTCCGCGAAGAAGTTGTCTGGCATGCGGTCGAGCACGAGACGGCCGATTGGTTTTACCGGCAACAACTCTTCCGGAATAATCTTCGTCGGATCGAGGACGTCGAAGTCCCAGTTGTCGGCAAACTCTTGATCAAAGAGCTGCACAGAGAGTTCCCATTCCGGAAAGTTGCCGGATTGGATCGCCTGCCAGAGATCGCGACGATGGAAGTCGGGGTCGGCGCCGTTGATCTTGACTGCCTCGTTCCACGCAACCGACTGGAGGCCGAGCTTTGGCTTCCAGTGGAACTTGACGAACGTGGACTCGTCTTTGTCATTGACGAAACGAAAGGTGTGTACACCGAACCCCTCCATGAAACGGAAAGATCGTGGGATGGTGCGGTCGGACATGATCCACATAACCATGTGCATGCTTTCCGGCGTAAGGCTGATGAAGTCCCAGAAGTTGTCGTGGGCGGTCTGCGCCTGGGGAAAGGCCCGGTCTGGCTCCTGCTTTGCGGCATGTACTAAGTCCGGAAACTTGATTGCGTCCTGTATGAAGAAGACAGGGATGTTGTTTCCGACGAGATCCCAGTTGCCTTCCTGCGTATAGAACTTCACGGCGAAACCGCGGACATCGCGGGCGAGGTCCGCAGAACCTTTATTGCCGGCGACAGTGGAAAAGCGGACAAAGACAGGCGTTTTCTCGCCTGCGCGCTGAAAGATGTCGGCGCGGGTGACGTCGGACAAGGATTCATAGGTTTCGAAGAAGCCGTGGGCGCCATAGCCACGTGCGTGAACCACGCGTTCCGGAATTCGCTCGTGGTCGAAGTGGAAGATTTTTTCGCGGAAATGGAAATCGTCCATCAGCAGCGGACCGCGGGCGCCGATCCGAAGAGAGTTCTGGTCGTCGGCGATTGGTCCGCCTTGCGACGTGGTCAACACGTCGGCACCGTCCTCTGCGATCTGGTGGAGTTCGCCGCCCGCGCCTCGGTGAAGCTGCTGATCATGGATGGTGACAATGTCCGTGGACGAGGACGAGCGGGTCGCCCGTTTTATACGCTTTGCCATGATTATCCCCTTTGGTGATGGCTGGATACAAAAAGGCCGCCCCTGTGGGACGGCCTTGAATAATGAACTGGGACCTCAGGAAGTCTTGCTTTTGCCCTTGGCGTTCGCAGAGACCCTTGCGAGCTGCGTGAGCTTTTCGTCTGTCGCTTTCTCCTCGGCGAGGTTGGCCTCCAGCAGGGGTACGGCGTCCTTCAGACCAAGCTGTTTGGCCCACTCGATCAACGTGCCGTAACGGGCGATCTCGTAGTGCTCGACTGCCTGGGCGGATGAGATGAGCCCTGCATCCAGAGCCGGAGACTCCTTGAACTCCTCGATGATCTCTTCGCCCTCGGCAATAATGCCCTGAATGGCTTCGCAGGTCCGCGCGCCGCCTTTCCGAGCAGTTCGAAAACCTGTTCCAAGCGTTCGATCTGGCCCTGGGTCTCGTCGCGGTGTTGCAAGAAGCCTGCCTTTCCTTCTTCCGAATTGGCGGCGCGGGCCATCTTCGGAAGGGCCTTCAGGATCTGCTTCTCTGCGAAGTAGATATCTTTCAGAGTGTCGAGGAACAGGTCGTCCAGTGTCTTGGTGGCTGCCATTTCATTACTCCGTTGTGATTGAGGATCAGGTCTAAGAGTTTGGTTCAGTCAAGCAGGTCTGCGGGGACCTTCCCTCCGTTTTCCGACAGCTTCTTCATGAGAGCCTTGTGAAGAAAATTGTTCATTTTCGCGCTGCCATCGGCGTCGCCGGTGTAGCCTAGTTCCTGCGCCAACTCCTTGCGCTCCTCAAGGCTGGCGTCCATGCCGAGAGCCTTCATCAGGTCAACAATTGAGCGCCGCCAGTCGAGCTTTTGGCCAGACTTCTTCGCCGCTTCGTTGAGTATGGATTCGACGTCGATTGGAGCCCGAGAATTTGAGCCGGAAGAAACGCCTCCGTCTAATTGCGGCGCAGGGTTCGCAGTCTGTGCTGCGGGCGGGGCGGGCTGGCTTATAGCCGGGTTGGCCGCAGTCTCTGACAGTGCGGGTGGTTGAGTGGTAGGCGCGGCTGAAGATGACGGTGCCAAAGAGGCCGTGCTTGACGCTTGCGGGGCGGGCACGGCATTTGCTTCGCCAAAAATTGCGTTCTTGATGCGGTCGAAGATGCTCATTCATTCCTCCTGCTATGAGCTGGTTAGGGCGCTCGATCCGCTCGTAAGCTGTAGCACACATATGTACCCGGCCGTCGCGAAAAGTTGATGTGCTGTCGCCCCGCCGATTAACGCCGCGAACAAATCGCAGTTCCTTGTGCCCCAGGCTTGGGAGCAAATATTCTTTCGCGTCGGTCGCCGAGCGCGAGGCGGCCCGGTTCGAAGAGCGAGGTGGGCAGCCGCGGTGCACGCTGCTTAGTGCGCGGTGGTCCGCTTGTTCTTTCACGGACTTTTTTCCGGGATAAGCAACCTTTGTATCGGTGTGATGCCTCATAGAATGCGTGGATCCATGAGCAATTCGGGTCCCGCCGCGTTGGCGTCATTAAGTGGCCTTTCGAAGCAAGCTTCACTCTCTTCTGCGCTGAGAAAAAACAGCGCGATAGCATTTGTAGAGAACATTAGATCCTGCTCAACACACGGTGAGGGAGGTCCGTGAAGGATGTCGCGTATCGAAAACCCTCGGGTGATCAACGGACTCAGAGACCACATCGGCAACCCGGAATGGAATGTCGGGAAGGACCGCGGCTCTGCCATTTGGGGCTTTAATGTCAATCTGCGCTAATGGCCTGCAAACCAGTCCGCCGCGCCGCGCCATTTCCGCCTGAGCACTGAAGCGAACGCCGGTAGCCCGACACCGCGCGAAGTTCTACAGCGCTGCGTTAGAGATCCGATCCCAGGTTTTTCCGCGGTCCGGGCCAGCGGGAACGCGGGGCAGCAGCCTAGGTTCTGCGCTCCAGGCCAGAAGGTGGTCCAGGGATGACGCTTTCGCGGAGGTGGTGCACGACATAAGCGTCCGGCATGGCACGGTGGTCAGGCAGGCCGATCTCGTGGACGAGTCCTTCCGGCATGCGCTGGTAGCGCACCATCTGGTTGGAAAAGCGGGGAAGCTCCGACCAAGACCCTCAGGGCCGACTTCCAAAAACAGACCCATGGTGCGCCGCCGGTACAGCTGGGTGTGCATCAGCGCTGTCGAAACCAGTGCGCTGGGCGGCCAGCGCATCCAGGCACCAGACGGCCGGAGCACGTCCGCGGCAAACTCCTTCCAGAAGGCTGGGTCGGCGACGTGGGCGTCAAGAATATGATGCACGGCGATTGAATCTGGTGTCGTTGGCCGCTCGGGATTGACCACAGAGCTCCGCGCTCCTCGGTCACTCACCACTGGTCATCATCAGCCATAGTGACGTCCTGCCAGCCGATCTCGCAAACGTCGCTCAGACCATTGCCGCCGGTCTCCAGATCGATGACGCGTACTCTAGGGAGAGAATTGTCGGAGATCCTGGTCTATCCTCTTGTTATCCAATCATAACGCCAGATAGAGTTGCGGTTGTTCCCCGTCATCTTCCGACTGATCGTTGGTAAGCGAAGAGAGCGTCGCGCCCAGCAGACGGATCGGACGCTTGAACGGATAGACGGTGGCAAGTAAGGCAGATGCGGCCTCCGTGATCTCGGCAACGCCCGTGACTGGGAGAGTGCCTGTTCTGCTTCGTGTCGCCTGCGTGAAGTCCGAATATTTGATCTTAACGGTTGCCGTCTTGCCGCTGATCGACTTTGCCTGACAATGCGACCAGACTTTTGCCGCTAAAGGTTACTGCAACCGTTGGAGTCGGAGCAAGATGCTGGAATCGATGCACCTTCTCGTCTGCTCGCGAATTATCGACGTATCGTGAGGGAGTCGCCCATTTGCTCAATCGAGAAGAAGAAGAAGCGGGATAGACGTCGAGCTCTGGGGAGAATGTGTTGCGAAGCTTATAGACGCGGTGTCAGATCGCTATCTAATAAGACATAGTTGCAGAGAGAATTGCAGATGGGCGAAAGATATTTTGACGATGAGCAGGAGATCAGCCCGCAAGGGTTGGCTCTGTTACGCAGGGTGCTTGCGGACTTGTTTCGAGATCAAGAAGGTGATTCGAGTCAAGAGGAAGAGCTTGGTCTGGCAAGGGAACTGGTGTCTCTCTTCAAGTCGGGTTTTCGAAGCTAGGAGGAGCTCAGAGCAATGGCTAAGCGCAGTCGGTTTCTTCATCAGCAGGATTTTTAGGAATTCCCACTTTCGTCTTCGTCTGAACTGATGGGGTGGATGCCCCCTCCGGCCGGCATCGGAGTATGATGCCGGCCCAGCGCCATGGTGGCGCTCACGGAGGAAAGGCAGATGACACAGGTGCATATCCCTGCGATCGACCTCGCGAAGCGGAGCTTCCAAGTCTGTGGAACGGATCGCGGCGGGGCGGTTCTATTCAACCGGCTTCTCTCGCGAGCCCGATTACAGCAACTGTTGAACGAGCAGTCGCCGTGCGTCGTCGCGATGGGGGCCTGTGCCACCAGCCATTTCTGGGGCCGCTTTGCTCAAGGCTGTGGCCATAATGTACGGCTAATTCCACCGATCTACGTGAAGCCGTTTGTCAAACGGCAGAAGAACGACGCAGCCGATGCAGCGGCGATCGCGGAGGCTGCACAGCGAAAGAACATTCATTATGTCGAGGTCAAGAGCGCTGAACATCAGGCACGTGCGGTGGCGTTTCGAACGCACCAGTGCTTCGTGTGCCAGCGCACCCAGTTCATCAATGCGTTGCGCGGGCACCTCGGCGAATTTGGAATCGTCGTTGCTCAAGGACCAGCCAATCTCACTGCGGTGGTGGGCATTTTGGCCGATGAGACAAATGATCTCCCTGATGGAGTCAGAGAGATTGGTCAGCTCTACCTGGACCAGATCAGGCTGCTGACCGAGAAGATCGATGGCCTGATGCTGAAGCTTCGAGAAGCTACCAAGGCGAATGAAGATATGCGTCGACTTTGCACCGTTCCCGGCGTCGGCCCCGTAACCGCCGGCGCGATCCTCGCGTTTGCGCCCGATCTTCGTGCATTCAAGAGCGGCCGGAATTTTGCTGCTTGGCTCGGCCTTGTGCCCAGGCAGCACTCAACGGGTGGCAAGACAAGACTGGGCGATGTCAGCAAGATGGGGCAGACCGATATCCGAAAGCTCCTCATAGTAGGAGCCATGAGCCTGATCCGCTGGATAGTGCGCAAGGGCGTGTTACCGGACAATTGGCTTGGAGCAATTCTTGGACGAAAGCCTCGGATGGTGGCGGCTGTCGCGCTCGCCAACAAGATGGCGCGCATCATATGGGCAATGATGACCAGGGAGCAGAATTACAGAATGGCGTAATCCGCTGCCTTTCTCGAAAGGTAACGCGGTGATGCCTGGGGCCAAAAGCCCCGGTGGGAAGATCGACTGACGGAACGATGCGGAAAGGACTTCAATGTTCAGAATGGGGTAAACCAGTCCCGGCGCTCGAGCACAAAGCTCTCTGAACCGATGTGGTCCCTGTTCTCCGAACTGCATCCCGGCCCGTGGCTAATCAGGCCACATCAAAAGGCCTGACACACGACCGATAAAATTCCTCGTTTCGCGGACTACCGTCAAAAATCCTCTTGCCAAACCGGGCGCATCCACACACGCCCCGCCGCGATCCGTTCCACAGACTTGGAAGCTCCGCTTCGCGAGGTCGATCGCAAGGATATGCACCTGTGTCATCTGCCTTTCCTCCGTGAGCGCCACCATGGCGCTGGGCCGGCATCATACTCCGATGCCGGCCGGAGGGGGCATCCACCCCATCAGTTCATCGCCGTCTGGAAAGTTTGTTCCGAGTACCGTTTGCTTTTGCACAGATTAGCCTGGACGAAGGCCGAAACAGTTTTCAGGAACAAGGTTGCACTCCGCTCGTTCATTACTGGTCACAAACGATCTGGAACCCGCATGGCCGAGCCTGACAAGAAACTATCGCTGATCGAAGAACAGCTTGTCATCTACAAGCGCGCCGTGAGCGACGGCCGCGTTCGCGTGAGCACCAAAACCGAGTTTGTCACAGAAGCAGCGGAAGCACGCCTCGACAGCGAGAATGTCGAGGTGACGCGTGTGGCAATCGGACGTGAAGTGTCAGAAGCGCCGGGTGTTCGCACGGACGGTGACGTGACCATTGTACCTGTGATGGAGGAGGTTCTCGTTGTCGAGAAGCGTCTGATGCTGGTCGAAGAGATCCATATCCGCCGCGTCGCCACCACCGAGGACGTTTCCATTCCGGTCGAACTGCGCAAGCAACGTGCCAGCATCGAGCGCGACGACCCCTGAGCTAATTACCAATCCGAGAAAAGGAGAAATTCATGACCTACAGCGAAACCACATCGTCCTACCGCGCCTCGTCATCGAACACGGTGGCGGCCTTCTTCGAAAACCGCAGCGATGCGGACGCCGCCGTCGAACGCCTTGCGGAAGCCGGGATTGCCCGCGACGGCATTCGCGTCGTCGCCGGAAAGGAGTCTACAACCTCGACTGAAGTTGCCTCCGAGCACAAGGGGTTCTGGGAGAAGCTGGAAGACTTCTTCTTTCCCGACGAGGACCGCGCCGTCTATTCCGAAGGTCTTCGCCGCGGTGGCTATCTTGTGACGGTCAGCAACGTCACCGCCGCCTCTTATGACAAGGTTATCGATATCCTCGATGACGAGGGCAGCATCGATCTCGATCAGCGCGCAGAGAGCTGGCGCTCGGAAGGGTGGAACCAGCAGGAGACCGTGAGTTCGTATGGGGCCCCCGCCAATGGTGCCAGCGCAACCGGAACGGCAGCTCTGGAGGCCGGCCGTGAAGAGGTTATCCCGGTGGTCGAGGAAGAGCTTCGCGTCGGCAAGCGTGACCTCAATCATGGCCGCGTGCGTGTCCGCTCTTACGTGGTCGAAAATCCTGTCAGTGAACAGGTATCGCTGCGCGACGAGAACGTCAGCATCGAGCGCCGCACGGTCGACCGTCCGGTAACCGAAACGGAGAACGCCTTCGTCGACCGTACGATCGAGGCCGAGGAGCACCATGAGGAGGCGATCGTCTCTAAGGATGCGCGCGTGGTCGAAGAGATTGCTCTGCGCAAAACGGCCGAACAGCGCGAGGTGACCATCAGCGACAGCGTCCGCCGCACGGAGGTGGAAGTCGAAGATGACCGATCCGACCGTATTGTCCGCAAGGACTAATGGAAGGCTCTTCGGTTGATGAAGCTGCAGTTCGAGGCCGGCGATCCCATCGCCGGTCTTTTTTTTCTCTTGTGACACGGGAACCGATCTTCAATTGCGGCGTTATTGTGGCACTCACGTTCCGTGATGAAAAGGATGCACCATGAACGAACCTGTCTCCGTCCACGTGTCGCGCGAAGCGGCTTATGTCGACCCCTCCCTTACAGCCACATTGCACAAGGTGTCTTGGCGCGCGATCTTCGCCGGGGTCGTCCTGGCGCTTGCCGTCCAGTTCCTCCTCAATCTTCTGGGAGTGGGCATTGGCGCCGCCGTGATCGACCCCGCAACCTATGATAACCCGAATGCAAGCACCTTTTCCATAGCCGGTGGCGCGTGGTTCGTTGTGGCCGGCATTATTGCTTCCTTCGTCGGCGGTTATGCCGCCAGCCGCCTGTCAGGCCGTCCGAGCCGCTCGACCGGCGGCTATCAGGGCGTAACCACTTGGGCTGTCACCACCTTGGTCATCCTCTACCTGCTGACGACATCGGTCGGTGCCCTCATCGGCGGCGCATTCAGTGGTCTGTCCAGCATTGTCGGCGGCGTCGGCCAGACGGCGGCGACCGCTGCCACGGCGGCAGCCCCTGCCCTCGCGACCTCTGCAAACCCGATGGCGGGGATCGAGCAACAGATCCGTGACGCGTCTGGCGGCAACGATCCGGCAGCCCTGCGTGATGCAGCCGTTTCGGCGGTCCAGGCCGCGGTGACCGGTGACCAGGCAAAGGCCGCAGATGCCCGCAATCGCGCCGCTGATGCGATCGCCAAGGCACAGAACATCCCGGTCGATCAGGCCCGCACCCAGGTCGAGCAGTACGAGAAGACCTATCGCGACAATGTTGCTGCGGCCAAGCAGCAGGCGCTCGAGGCGGCGCAGACGGCCACCAAGGCAGTGTCGGCCGGCGCGATCCTGGGCTTCTTCGCCCTCCTGCTCGGGGCTGTGGCGGCCTGGTTCGGCGGTTCCTACGGCACGAAGAAGGCGTTGCTTCTGGCCGAAACCACCACTCGCCGCACGATTTGACAAGATGAAGGCCGCCGGAAACGGCGGCCTTCTTCCTTGCTTGACCTTTCTCCAATGAAGCCTCTCCATCCACCGGGTGGAGAGTCTGTCCCTAATTTATCGGTAGCCTCCATGCAGAATGCCTTTCGGTACTTTTCACTGACCGCCGCTCTAACGCTCTGTTCCCCAGCCTTTGCAGCGCCGATCGACGCACAAGCCGTCAATACCGCGGCGATCGCGTCCCTTCCGATCGAGGCGCCGGCGGACAAACAGACCGAGCCCAATCCCGCCATCGTGCATCTGCAGGTCCTGCTCGACCGGGCTGGTTCATCGCCGGGCGTCATCGACGGGTATTTCGGCGACAACCTGACGAAAGCGATCGCCGGCTTCGAGGCGCTTCAACGTCTGCCAGTGGATGGGAAGCTCGATCCCGACGTATTGGGCCGCTTGACCGATGATGCCCCGGCCATCCAGGCCTATGCCATCACGCAAGAAGACGGAGAGGATATCGTCGAGAGCATTCCAAAAGACTATGCCGAGCAGGCGAGGATGGAGCATCTCGGCTATACCAGCATTGCCGAGAAGCTGGCCGAACGTTTCCACATGCATATCGCGCTGATCAAGGCCCTCAATCCGACGGCGGCCTTCAAGCCGGGCGAAACGATCGCTGTCGCCATTCCCGGCGCTGCCAGGACCGGATCGGTCAAGCGGATCGAGGTTCATCGCAAACTGGCGCAGGTTTTGGCTTTTGCCGAAGACAGCTCGCTGCTCGCGGTCTATCCAGCGACAATTGGCAGTGAGGACAGTCCCTCACCGACCGGTACTCACAAGGTTAAGGGCGTGTCGCGAATGCCGACGTACACATACAACCCGAAGATCAATTTCCAGCAGGGCAACAACAAGAAGATCCTTGAACTGCCGAGCGGGCCGAACGGTCCTGTCGGGACAGTCTGGATCGACCTGACAGAGCCTACCTACGGCATTCACGGCACGCCAGAACCGGAGCTGATCGGCAAGGTCGGATCGCATGGATGTGTTCGGCTGGCCAACTGGGACGTCGAAGAACTGGCCGGTATGGTCAAGCCGGGCGTCATGGTCGAATTTGTCAAGTAGGGCCGGCTCACCACTATGCCGAAACCAACGGGATCTTTCCATGTAACGAACGCCTAAGCCGATACCCCTACCGGAAGGTGTCGAAGATCATGGCCCGTTTTAGCGCCGGTTCTGACTCGCCCAGCGATGCGCCTGGCTCGCATTCGCTCTCATCCTGTTGGCATGCCTGTTTGGGCTGTTTGGGCGGGGCGGCATGTTCTCCCGATCGCTCGTCCATTTCACCCAGGGGTCGATCGATTTGCCGGCAATCTCTCACGGACGATCTGAAGGTCACATTGATCGCCGCCGCACAGGACCAGATCATCTTCTTCGATCTTCAATTTCTCGAGCTTCTCGATCAAGGGGGATCGATCCACCGCAAAAGGCGACCGTTGCGCGCGGCGGACGCATTGGCTACGTGTTTTCCGCCGACCGGACGGGACCGACCAGCATCGTATTTCGCTTGCAAACGCAGCAGCCCGGTTTGCAATCTTACGCTGTCGGGATCGGCGACGACGTCTCCGAACGGTCCACCTTCATTTTCCCCTGAGGCTCACCATGGAGGCTGTCATCCACGGACTGGCAATATACTTCACGCTGCTTGTTATCATCCGCCTCTCAGGAAGGCGGACGCTGGCGCAGATGACACCGTTCGACTGCCAAGCTCATTGCCATTTTTGCGCGACGATCGAGACGGCCGTCTACCGATCGCGGCCAGAGCTGCGCTTCTGGAGATGGCCGATCAGATCGACAAGCTGACAGACAAGGTTGAGCTGCTCGACGCTAAGATAATCGCAGGAGTGAAAGCCGATGATGCAGCTCGTCGTTTGACAACCATCCCTGGGGTAGGCCCAATTATTGCTGCAACTGTCGGGTCGCCGTTCAGGATCCGGCGGCGTCCGAACCGGGCGGGATCTGGCCGCCTGGATCGGCATCACCCCCAGAGCGAGCTCCAGCGGAGGCAAGGAACGGCTCGGCAAGATCTCAAAGCGCGGCAATAAGCAATTGCGAACTCTGCTGATTGTCGGTGCGACGTCGATCCTGAAGCAGGTCCGCAGAGGATCAAAGCTGTCTGGGTGGATCCTATCTCAGATGGCCCGTCGGCCCTATAAGGTGGCAGCCGTGGCGTTGGCTAACAAGATGGCACGCACAATATGGGCGCTCCTCGTCAGAGGTGGCACATATCAAGCGCCGACGATGGCGAAAGCGTAGATACAGAATTCCCCGCGTTTCGGCGCGGGGGATAAAGCGGCAAGGTGCCAACGTGTGATGAACCCGAGGGGCGACACCTCGATACCGATCAGACCGTCTGACTCAGTGTGCATTTGAGCGCGCAAAATTGATTAGGCGATCGGTATCGCGGATCTCATCGTGGCCAGCGGTCGATGACCGCGCTAACAGGCCGGACATATGACTGCACCGTCCGAAGGAGAATTACGCAACGACGACCTTGCTAACCGGGCCGTTCCACATATGAGTCAGAGCCAACATTGGACGCCGATAAGGGGTCAATTTTGCGCGCCGGTTGACAATCTGCGCGACCTGACCCGTAAGTCGAGCCGCGGCGAGTTTTCGCTCGGACCGGTGCTGATGGCATTGCTGCGGACTGCAGGCCTCGAAGTCAGACGCGTCTCATGATCGCAATCTGCTTGTCGCTGGCCCGTAGCTCACCACGGATGTTCTTCGCGCGGGCACCCGTACAACCTGCTAATTTAGCTACTGCGACGACAAGGCGAATCCTGTATCTCATCCAGACGGTGAAGCCGGTGAGATGGAGTTCAGCATGACGCCTGAACGGCGTAGGGCAATCTTTGATCGCGTTGTCGATCGTTGGGCCGAGCGGGGTTTTCAGTTTGAGACCAGCCCGATATTCCGTGCCAGCGTTGACGACTGGATCGAGGGCCGGATTTCAGTCCAGGAACTGAAACAGCGTTACTCGGAATTCCTTCGCACTCAATACCACCGGGCCTCTGCTCTCCCGCTAACGGGAACGGAGCTTTAGGGCGGGCGCGTTCAAGCGGAGTGATTACTCCTCCGCGAGCAAGCCATCAAAAACCTCTAATAGGGCATCGACAATCGCCTGACCGAGAGCATTTCCGGTCTCGGCAATCTGACCCTCATCCATCTCGCGTGCCGCCAGCGCCAGGTTGCCACCTTGTTCAGCAACGATGGCACGGGAACGTTCGATCGCCCATTGAGCGAAGTCTGCGCGATTGCTGATCGTGGTGGTTTCCATGGAAATCCAATCTTTAGGTGATCGTCAATGATTGCCGGTTATCGTCTCTTTGCGCGAGAAGTTCTGCGTTCGCGCGACTGTATTCTGGTCGTTACCCTCTGAACTGCAGCTTGCGCAAGCGGCCGCATCTGCCTTCTTCAAGCTCTCAAGGCCAGTGACGCGGTATCGGGCTCCCCGTTCTCCCACGGCTGTCAATCGAGAAGACGCGCGGCGCGTCCAGTCCGTCTGTGCGCGTTGTTGTAGTAGCTGGATGCCTGCTGCACGGAGCGATGGCGTGACTGCTCCATCGCCTCGGGGAGCGGGATACCGCGGTTGGCCGCCTCGGTCAGAAAGCCAGATCTTATTCCATGGGCAGAAAACTCTGCCGGCTCCAGGCCTGCCAATGCGGCGCGATGCTTGACGATGTCGTTGATTGCCTTCGGATCAAGCGCTCGCAGTGAGAGGTTTCCCCAGCGATCAATCGCCCGAAACACACTGCCGCTTTCGATCCGGGCGGCATCAAGCCAGGCATTGAGTGCCTCCAGCGGTCGACCGCTGAGGTAGACGACCTCGTCGTTATCCACCCCGCTGGTCTTGGTCCGGCCGAGACGGATGGATAGCGAGGGGAGGGAAGGACCGTCCCCGACGGGGATGGGTGTCTCAACAGCGAGTTGTTCGATGCGCAGGTTGGCGATTTCACTGCGACGGCGACCACCAGAAGCGAAGGCGACCATCAGGATCGCCCGATCGCGGGTGTCGCGCAGGCTGTTGGTCCTGCAGGTCGCCAGCAGCCTGGCCAGGACATCACCGGTCACAGCCTTGGCGCTTCTGCGTTTCCTCGGCCGTGGCGTCGCGCGAACCGCGAGACGAAGAGCGGATTTGAGGGCAGGGGAGCTGAAACTGCCGTCAAGGCCGCGCCATTTGGTCAGGGTCGACCAGGTAGCGAGCCGACGGCGCACCGTGTCAGGCGCATGCGGCCCGGTCGACCTCAGGAACCCTTGCATGCGTAGCCTGTCCTCCACGTCCGTCGGCATCCCGCGCTGCGGGTTGATCACGCGCCGTTCCGGATCCCAAAGATGATGAGCGATCCTGCCGGCGGCCACGTCGGGAGAGATGAACCTCACCTCCATGAATGGCGAGCGGCGCATGAGGCTGACAGCGTTACATGGACCCGCCTGGCCAATCCATGCCGGACTGCCTGATTGCCCCTCGCCTCGCCAACACCATGGAGCGGGTCCTGACCGAGCTGGGTGATGACACCTATGCAGCCTAGTTCAAGGGCTTCGACTGGCGGACGGAAGAAGACGCCTTCATGGACGGCTACAATAAGAATGCTCACGGCGGCGAGTTTGTCACCTATGAACGCTTGAGCGCCATGGGCAACAACGGCTTCCAGGAACCAGCCACTGGTTTTGCCGAAGGCAAGATCGAGGGTACGCAGCGGCTCTATACTGATGGCGTATTCTCGACCGACAATGGCAGGGCGCAATTCATGGATGCGCCGTGGCGCGGCCTTCAGGCTCCAGGCAAACAGCAGCAGAAGGACAATCACAGGTACCTGATCAACAACGGTCGTGCCAATGTTGTCTGGCAATCTGCCTATCTCGACCAGGAAAACGATTTCGTCATGGATCGATTCCCCTATCCGTTCATCGAAATGAATCCGGAGGACATGGCAGAAGCGGGCCTCAAGGAGGGCGATCTGGTCGAGTTCACAATGATGCCGGTGCGACTCAGGCCATGGCCTATCCGACGCCGACAGCAAGGCGCGGGGAAACCTTCATGCTCTTCGGCTTTCCGACCGGCGTGCAGGGCAATGTCACCAGTGCCGGGACAAATGAACTCATCATTCCGAACTACAAGCAGACCTGGGGCAACATTCGCAAGATTTCGGACGCGCCCCGCAATGTGACCCATCTAACCTTCAAGTCGAAAGAATATAGGTCGGCCTGAGCCACATCTCCTGGGGGCGGCTTGCCGCCCCCGATCATTCAAAAAGTACGAGGATGCACATGCGAGATCTGCTCGCCACAATTTTTATTTGCCTTGTTGCCGCCGGTCCCGCTTCCGCCGAAGGCAGTGCAGACGCGGGAGCTGCAGTGTTCAAAAAATGTGCCGCCTGTCATGCGGTCGGGGAAGGTGCCAAGAACAAGGTCGGTCCGGAGTTGAACGGTATCGTCGGACGCAAGGTCGCGGCGAACGAGGCCTTCAATTTACTCTCCCGCCTTTAAAACAAAGGCCGAAGAGGGGTGGGTATGGGATGAAACGCATTTGAGCGAATATCTTGCCAACCCCAAAGTGTACATTAAAGGGACAAAGATGGCCTTTGCCGGATTGAAAAAAGAGATCGCCGCCGTAATCGCCTATCTGAACACGTTTCAAGCACAATAATTCAGTTATCGGTGATGCTTGCCGGCAGCAGGGACATCCTCCCACGAGGGTAACAGAATGAACATCAAAGTTGATGCGGCTACACAAGGCTCCGGGTGTTTCGACCATCCAGAAAAGCTATCATTCGAAGAGGCCGTTCGTGCAGCGGTCCAGTGCGTGACGGTAGTTTCGCGGTATGAGCGTATCGCTCTAAGCGAAGCAACAGGGCGCGTCTTGGCACGCGATCTGAAGGCACCTAGTTCCCTTCCGCGTTTTGATAATTCGACGATGGATGGTTTTGCGGTCAATACCCGTAGCTTTCCGGGATTGGCACCATGGGAGGCTCGAATTGAAAGCACCGTCGCCGCTGGAAGCTCTAGGAACATGGGCTCCTGCGCAGACGGAATAGCCGTCGAGATCTACACGGGCGCTCCTATCCCACAGGGATTCGATGCCGTCATGACGCGCGAGAGCTGTGCGCGTTCGGGGGATAAGATAAGGTTTCAAATCGCGCCTAAGCCAGGAATGAACATTCGCGTGGTAGGGGAGGATGTGGTGGAGGGGGCGGCGGCGACCGCAGCAGGCACGGTTGTGACGCCACACACAGCCGCGCTACTGGCTGGTTTTGGTTTGCGAGAGATTGAGGTACGGCAGAAGCTGCGCGTCGCTTACTTCTCGACCGGCTCCGAATTGCGGCAACCGGGAGAATGTCTTGGCGAAGCACAGCTCTTTGACACAAATCGCTACATGTCTACAGCTATGCTAGCCCACCCATGGGTTGAGCTGACCGATCTCGGTCACTTTGTCGACGACTTGGCCGCTATTACCCAATGTCTGGGCGATGCATCAAGGCGACATGACGTGGTGACTCAGGACACGCTGATCATCGACACGCTGGCGGCCATGGCTCTTGGGGAAATAGGACTGAAGACGGGCCATTTGCTCCTCCGTCAGCCAGAACAAATTACTCATCAGTCGGGCTCCTATCCGCCCGTCTGAATCATAGCCGTCAGTTCAAATCAATGGGTCCTGACCCTAGGCCGATTGAGGTCTTCGTTGATCCGTAACTTTGCTCTACTGGGGTCTTTGATCTGCATTCGTCTGTCACTTCGGCCGAGCATTCATTCTGGATCTGTGTTCTTCGGCAGAACGAGGGGTACCACTGCGAGGATGAGCAAAACAATAGCAGTCGACAACACAGCGGTTGCTTCCAATCCAAGTCCGGCAATGATGCCGATCCCAGCAGTCGCCCAGATGCTTGCCGCCGTGGTCAGCCCTTCTATCTGATGCTGCGCGGATCGAACCATGATCGCGCCGGCCCCCAGGAAACCAATCCCTTGCACGACGCCCTGCAATACGCGTGACAGGTCTCCCACTTCCATTCCGCTTTGCAAGGGACCGATTACGAAGAGTGCTGCACCAACAGCGACAAGCATGTGGGTGCGCACACCGGCGCTTCTCCCTTTACGCTCGCGCTCGTAGCCAAGGATCCCGCCCAACATCGCCGCAACCACGAGGCGGACTGTGATAAGCGTCAGCGTAGAAGCATCGGGAATGTCAGCGAATTCTCTGACTATTGCAGACCAGATTTCTTCAAGCACGCAGCATCTTCCTTATCCAGTTTGCAAAGCAGTCAGCTAAACGGAGTGACATAGACGGAAGACGGTGACAACAGAATTCGCAGGGTTGGAAGACCGGAGCAACAGCCACGGATGAGTGGATCGTATCCAAGGAGGGGGTAGGTTGCGCTCTGCCACGGCACGGAAATGATCAACGCGCAACATTTCCTGCGACAGATGCGGCCCCGTAAATCAAAAAAATCGTCACAGTCGCCGCTACGATGCTGAGCAGAACGCCGACCAGCGTAATCAGACCATCCTTCTCCATAAGTCCGATTGCCAACACGACCAGCGATATGACCGGC
>NZ_STGU01000025.1 GCF_004912135.1 Rhizobium rosettiformans W3 | reverse complement strand
AAAAACTCGATGATCTTGAAGCCACACTTGTTGACGTAGAAGTGGATGTTCCTCTTCTCGAAATACGGCGTATGCGTCCGCCAGGTGAGGGTCTCCGGATAGCGCGCTTCGATCGCAAACCACGCCTTGAGACCGAGACCATGCCCGTGTTCGCCGACCTTCAGGAAGAACAAATCCAGCGTGTTGTGATGGCTCTCGTCATTGATGGTCACCACCGCGCCGCCGACCGTCTTGCCGTTGCAGAGAATGCGCAGCGCGACTGCGCCCGGCGCATTAAAGGAATGGTCAAGGTCCTCGTCGGAAGGGATGGGGCCATCGGGCAATTCCCCGTATTCGTCGATGACCGCGAGGGCAAACGCCTCCTGGAGTTCCCTCTTGAAGTGCGGCAGATCGCTGCGATCTGCAATGGTGAGGCTCACGGTGTGACTGGTCATGGCTGCTCTCCAACTTTTCAATCATGCGACCGGGGTCCCACGGACCCAATGGCGGTGCGCTTCGCAATCCTGCGCGTAATGGCATTGACTGCGTAGACACTAGCAAGCCGGGTTTGCTTCCTTGTGGAGATTGTGTGGAGCTTCTGTGGAACGAGGGGCAGCCGCGGCAAGCAGCGGCTCAAGAGGCGGGCTTGCCGAGCACAATCTCGAAGATGGCGCCGCCCGTATCGGAGGGCGCGTAGTGGATCTTGCCGCCATGCGCCTCAACGATGGCGCGCACCACGGAGAGACCGAGCCCATTCCCGCCTTTCTCCAGAGAGCCCGAATGGCTGCCCCGTCTGAAGGGTTCGAAAGCAGACGAGGCAATGTCGGCGTCGAGCCCCGGTCCTTCGTCCGTAACCCGTAAGAGCGCACGATTATTCTCGACCCGCAGGCTGATCTCGACCGTACCGCGCACGGCATAGCGACGCGCATTGGTGACGAGGGCGAGCAGCACTTGCCGGATCCGCATCGCATCGACAGTCACCACGACATCATCGAGGCTAAGCTTGAGCGCAAAGCCGTCTGCCTTCAACTCCGGTTCCAACACGCCGGCCATCCGTTGGATCTCGTCTTTCAGCCGCACGGGCTGTAGGTGGAGGTCGAGATGGCCGCTATCCGCCAAGGTAACCGTTCGCAGGTCTTCCACCAGCCGGGCGAGCGAGTCCACCTGCAAGACCAGCGCATGGAGAGACTCTTCATCGGGCTTGAAGACACCATCGATCATGCCCTGAAGACGCCCTTTGAGGATGGTGAGCGGCGTGCGCAATTCATGCGCGATCGTGGCATTCCAGAGCGTCATATCGGCTGCCATATCCTGCAGGCGCTGGGCCATGGCGTTGAAGTCTTCGACGAGAAGGGCCGTCTCGCCAAGCGAATGGTCGCCGGGCATGGCGCGGGCCGAAAGGTCGCCGTCCTTGATCCTCCTGGCGCTGAGGGCGAGCGATTCCAGCGGTTGAAGAATGCGCCCTGCCAGTCTGATCGACGCGACCGCCGCAACAATCAGCGCGACGAAGATGAGGACCAAGAGCGTGATGAGATCGAAGCCAGTCACCCAGTTGTCCGTGTCTTCTGCCCAGGGGGAGAAATAGAACAGGATGCTGAAGGCGAGGTACGTCCCGAAAAAGACCAGCAATCCCGCAGCGACGGTGACGGATGCCATGGCAAGCAGGATTTGCCGGCTGAGACCCTTCATCAGCATACCCGATCGACGGCCAGACGGTAGCCGATGCCTCTGACACTGATCAGCATAACTTCGCCTCCCGCCTGTTCGAGTTTCTTGCGCAGCTTGCTCAGGTGGCTGTCGATTGTGCGATCCAGCGCATCGGAACCGGGCAGGCAGGCATCCACGAGTTCGCTTCGCGAGAAGGCCTTGGTGGGGGTTCTGGCCAGATGGCTGAGGAGCCGGAATTCGGTAAGTGTCAGAGAAAGAGCGGTCTTGACCCCGTCCTTTTCAATCATTGCCTGATAGCTGTCGAGATCGATGGTCAAATTTCCGGCGCGGATCATCGCACCCGCTTGGGCCAAACCCGCGCGCCGCAACACGGCCTTGGCGCGAGCGACAACCTCGATGGGATTGAACGGCTTGACGATATAATCGTCCGCCCCGATCCGCAGGCCCTGCAAACGATCCACATCTTCATCGAGCGCCGTGATCATGATGACGGGCGTGCGACCGCGCCTCTGGATTTCGGCCAGAAGCTCAAAGCCATCCACGCGCGGCATGGTGATATCAGCCAGAACGATGTCGGGTTTCAGCGAGCGGTGCAGATCAAGTGCCACCTGCCCATCGCGGGCATGCACCGTGCGAAATCCCTCGCGGGTGAAATAGGCCTCGAGGATGCCAGCGATCTCCGCATCGTCTTCAGCAATCAAAACAAGTTCTGCCATGGTCATCGCACTCCTTGCGACTTCAATGCCACCGAAGCATCCAAGCGTCGAGTGGGCGCGGTTCGCCTCCACGCGATCGCAACAAAACCTCCACAAAGCGCCAATGCACCAGCTTTAGAGCAGTGCCATCAAGATTGTTACTCAGCGAGATGGATGATCACTCCGATGAAGTACCTGGCGCGTTTCTGGATATTTGGCCTGCTTTGCCTGCCGTTGCTACTCCTGTTCTCGTGCAGCGATCAGTCGGAGGTTGGCCAAGACAATCCGCCAGCCGAGACACAGGCCACGCGCGTCAGCGTCATGACTGTAAAGCCGCAAGCCGTCACGATCCATGATGAGCTGCCAGGGCGTGTGAGTGCGCTGCGCACCGCCGAGATCCGGGCGCAGGTGAATGGCATCATCAAGAAGAAGCTCTTTGAAGAAGGCGCTGTTGTTGAGGCAGACACGCCACTGTTCCAGATCGATCCGGCTCCTTTTGCCGCCGATGTCGATGCGGCCTCTGCCGTGCTTGCGCGCGCCCAAGCCGAACTTGTGAATGCCAAGGTGAAGTTCGAGCGCGCCGAGCTTTTGTCGGCGCAAAAAGTCACCAGCGACGAAGCCTTCAACAATGCGACAGCGGCTTTCGCCCAGGCCAAGGCGAGTGCGGCGGAGGCCAAGGCCAATCTGGCGCGGCGGAAGCTCGAATTGTCCTACGCGACCATCCGCAGCCCGATCAGCGGTCGGATCGGCCAGTCTTTCATGACCGAAGGCGGCCTTGCATCCTCGTCGGCGACCAATGCGCTTGCCGTGGTTCAGCAGATCGATCAGGTCTATGTCGATGTGCGTCAGTCCTCCATGAGCCTGGAAGCTCTGCGAGAAACGGCTTCTGGCGCCGGAATGGGCAACCCGGAAGAGCTGCCGGTCAAAATCAAGACCATAACCGGCAAGCCATACAGCCAGACGGGCCGGGTTCTCTTTTCCGACATCTTTGTCGATGGCGCCACGGGCAGCCTCGGTATCCGGATCCTCGTCCCCAATCCCGAAGAGCAGCTTCTTCCGGGTATGTTCATCCGTGCCATGGTGCCGCGGGAGGTCTATGCGGCAGCGCTTTTGGTGCCGCAGGAAGCTGTGACGCGCGACCCCTCAGGCAAGCCGCAGCTGATCATTGTCGGTGCGGACAAGACCGGCATGAAGCGAACCGTCGAACTGGGACCGCTCGTTGACGGAAAATACCTCGTCAAAACTGGGCTTGCTGCCGGCGAAACCATCGTCGTGTTGGGCCAGGAGCGGGTCCAGGACGGCCAGCCGCTCGACACCTTGCCGATGCAGGCTTCCCCCGAGACACAGAGCTAAGGAGCGGATGATGCCGCAGTTTTTTATCGACCGGCCGGTCTTTGCTTGGGTCATCGCCATCATGATCGCGATTGCCGGGCTGATTGCCATTCCCCAGTTGCCGGTGTCGCGCTACCCGACCATTGCGCCGCCGAGCGTATCGATCTACGCGAGTTATCCGGGCGCCACGCCGCAGGCGATCAATGACAGTGTGACCAGTGTGATCGAGCGCGAAATCTCGGGCGTGAAGAACGTCCTCTATTTTGATTCCTCAGCCGATTCATCCGGAACCACGACCATCACCGTGACATTCAAGCCGGGGACCGATCCGGAATTGGCGCAGGTGGATGTCCAGAACCGTTTGAAGGCAGTCGAGCCACGATTGCCAGAGCAGGTTCGCCGCGCCGGATTGTCCGTCGAATCCGCGTCCTCTGGCTTCCTGATGATCGTCTCGCTGAAGTCGAAGGACGGAAGTCTCGACGCGCTTGCGCTTGATGATTATCTCGTGCGCAACATCGCTCCCGAGTTGAAACGTGTGGCCGGCGTCGGTCGCGTGCAATCTTTCGGTTCGGAAGCGGCCATGCGCATCTGGGTCGACCCGGTGCGGCTCGTGGCTCATTCGATGTCCATGGCCGAGGTCACACAGGCGATCCAGTCGCAGAACCTTCAGGTAGCGCCTGGTCGATTGGGCGATGCCCCGACGGTTCCCGGCCAGACAGTCAGCGTGCCACTCAATGTCAAAGGCCAGCTCCAGACCGAGGAGGAATTCGCTCAGGTCATCCTGCGGTCGAACCCGGATGGCTCTCGATTGACCCTCGGCGAGGTCGCCCGGATCGAGGTGGGATCCCAATCCTCCGGCTTTTCCATTCTCGACGGTGGCAAACCTGCAACCGCCGCCGCCATACAGATGACACCCGGTGCCAATGCGGTGAGTACCGCAAGCGGCGTGCGGTCGCGGCTCGCAGAGCTTGCCCTCACCATGCCGGCCGGCATCGACTATGCGATTTCGTATGACACAGCCCCCTTCGTGAAGGTTTCGATCGAGAAAGTGGCCCAGACGCTCGCCGAGGCCATGGTGCTGGTGTTCCTGATCATGCTGCTCTTCCTGCAGAACATCCGCTACACGCTCATTCCGGCGATCGTTGCCCCTATCGCATTGCTTGGCACTTTCGCCGTGATGCTGGCGATCGGCTATTCGATCAATGTTCTCACCATGTTCGGCATGGTTCTCGCCATCGGCATCATCGTCGACGACGCCATCGTGGTGGTCGAAAATGTCGAGCGGCTGATGGCGAAGGAGGGGCTCTCGCCACGGGAGGCGACCCGCAAGGCGATGAGCGAGATCACCGGCGCTGTCATCGGGATTACCCTTGTGATGACGGCCGTCCTTCTTCCGATGGGCCTGGCCTTCGGGTCGGTTGGCGCAATCTACCGTCAGTTCACGGTCTCGATGGCTGTCTCCATCCTCTTTTCCGCCTTTCTGGCACTGAGCTTGACACCCGCCCTTTGCGCCACTTTGCTGAAGCCTGTCGGCAGCGATCACCATCAACGGAAAGGCTTCTTCGGCTGGTTCAACCGTGGCTTTGATCGATTGACGCAGCGCTATGCCGGCTGGGTATCAAGCCTCGTGCAAGAGACCGGTCGGACGATCTTCCGTCTATCTCGCGATTGTCGGCGCGGTCGCCTATGGCTACGCAAGGCTGTCGACCACATTCGTGCCGGAAGAAGACCAGGGCTCCTTCATGACCTCCTTCACGCTGCCCGCAGAGGCCACGGCAGAGCGCACGCGCGATGTCGTCGACCTCTTCGAAAAGCATGTGCAAACGCGACCGGATATCGTCAACAACCTGACGATCATGGGCTTCGGCTTTTCCGGTTCCGGCGCCAATACCGCCATGTCTTTCACGACGATGAAGGACTGGGACAAGCGCTCGACAACTGTCGACGACGAAGTGAACGCGGCAACGGACGCCATGGCCGCGGCAGTCGAGGGCGAAGTCATGAGCATGAAGCCGCCGGCAATCGATGAACTGGGCACGACCTCGGGTTTTTCGCTGAGACTGCAGGATCGCGCCAATCATGGCGAAAAGGCACTTGCAGCGGCAGCAGCCCAGCTCACCCAGCTCGCAGCAGAGAGCAAGCTCTTGAGCGACGTCCGCGTCGACGGGCTTCCTAGCGGCCCGAGCGTCACGCTGACCGTTGACCGCCAGAAGGCCAATGCCCTTGCCGTCGCCTATCCCACCATCAGCGACACGCTGAGCGGAGCCGTCGGCTCGACCTATGTCAATGATTTCCCGCATGATGGTCGGTTGCAGCAGGTCATCGTCCAGGCAGAGCCGGCCAGCCGCATGCAGGTTGATGATATTCTCAACCTGCATGTGCGAAGCGACACCGGCCAGATGGTTCGTCTGTCGGAGATCGTGACGGCGGAATGGTCGACCATCCCGCTGCAGGTCACGCGCTACAATGGATATCCTTCGACCGGCATTTCCGGTTCTGCCGCGCAAGGTGTTTCGAGTGGCAAGGCGATGGACGAGATCGAGCAACTGGCGCTCAAGCTTCCCAAGGGTTTTGCAATCGAGTGGACAGGACAATCGCTGCAGGAGCGCCAATCCGGTGCCCAGGCTCCAATGCTGATGGCCTTCTCGTTTCTGGTCGTGTTCTTGGTGCTGGCCGCACTCTACGAAAGCTGGACGGTGCCGCTCTCCGTCATGCTCGTGGTGCCCCTCGGCGTGATCGGAGCTGTCATTGCTGTGCATCTGCGGGGACTGGAAAACGATGTGTTCTTCAAGGTCGGCCTGATCACGCTGATCGGTCTTTCCGCCAAGAATGCGGTGTTGATCGTCGAGTTTGCCCGCAAGCGTCAGAGCGATGGCGAGCGCCTTGCCGAAGCCGTCGTCGAGGCCGCGCGCCTGCGCCTGCGCCCCATCGTCATGACCTCGCTCGCCTTCACCCTGGGCGTCGTGCCGCTGGTCATTGCCTCAGGCGCAAGCTCGGAAACCCAGAACGCGATCGGAACCGGCCTGTTTGGCGGCATGATTTCCGGCACCGTCCTGGCGGTGATCTTTGTCCCGGTGTTCTATGTCGTTGTCATGCGCCTGACACAGCGTCAAAACGAGCCGCAGGCGCTTTGCTAAAAAACGCTTAGGCTTCGGGACAGGCAATGGAAGCATCCCCTGAAAACGTACCGTCCGGTTTCGCCGCCGGCGCGACGGAACCGGACGGTGTCCTGCTCACCCATGCGCTCATTGCGCACGGGTCCCCAGCCGATTCGGCAAGACCCGTGTCAAGCACGAAGGATGGCCTGAAGAACAGCAGCCGGAATTGCTCAAGCTGTTGAGAAGGCGCCGCTTTTTTCTGTGAGAAACAGCCGCCGAATCTACGCGGAAAACCGGCCTAAAATGGCCTGCCTAGAGAGCCTAGGTTCTGACATGATTTCAAAGCTTAACAAAATAGCCTTTGATTTTCCTCTGTTTTCCTGCCGCGAGCGACCGTGGATGCCATCTTTGTGCCCTGGCTTTGGGCCGACGTCAACATGGCGGGAGAGCGGCAATTATTTCCGCCATTGGTTGTCTAGGTTTCGCTGATGCTCGGCTGAATGGTCAGGGCTAAAGGCCTTCATTGGGTAGATCGGACCCGCTCGTGTTCAGCCCGCCACGGCGTTGCATTCGACCTCGATGGAAGGAAAACAGAGCTCCACATGCGTTCCTTCCCCCAGGCGAGAAGTAATTCTGATTTCGCCTCCAGACTGGCGGACGAACCCATAGACCATCGCGAGCCCGAGGCCCGAGCCTCCGGTTTTCGAGCGCGTTGTAAAGTAGGGTTCCATCGCCTGATCGAGGACTTCAGGTGACATGCCCACACCCTGATCGATCACCGCAAGGGTCACCGTGTCTGCCTCCCCCCGCGCCTCCACGCGCACCACTCCGCCGTCCGGCATGGCCGCAGTTGCGTTGAGGCAGAGGTTGAGTATCGATTGCTCCAGCAGCGCAGGATCAAGGCTAACGGTTGGCAGATTGGCGGCAAGCTCCAGCTCCAGACGGTTGCGGGCGCCAATCGCCATTTCGAGAACATCAGCCATCCCTTGAAGGATCGTGGCGATGTCTATCGAGGTGGGACGTATCTGCTGCTGGCTACCGACGGATAACATGCTGGAGGCGAGTGCGCGCCCTCGTTCAGCGGCCTTTCGTATGCGCCCGAGGTGGCGCTTCTGCCGTTCGGTGAAGCCAGGTTCGCGCTCCAGCAGGCCAAGACTACCGGTAATGATGCCGATCATATTGCCGACCTCGTGGCTCACCTGGTGCGTCATACGCATTACCACATCAAGGCGCTGGGCGCGGGCGGCTTCCATCTCCTGGCGATCCATGGCGGTCACGTCACGGGCGAGGAGGACCACGCCGCCGTCCGGTTGCCTTGATGCAGAGAGCTCCACCACCTGGTCGTCGAAAAACCGGTGCCGAAGCACCTGACGCTCAACGAGTGAGCCGCGCTCGTTTTCGGCCGGCATGAGCAGGGGATCAATCTCCGGGACCGTTCCAACGAACCGGCGCAGCGACATTTTTCGCGACGATCCCGTTTGTCGCATCAGTTCGATGATGCGACGGTTCATGGTGATCGGTCGGCCTGTCGGATCGAAGAGGGCAATGCCTTCGTTCATCGTCCTGAAGGTCGATCGGATCGTACGCGCGGCCGCTTCCGCTGTGCGTCTGAGGCGCGACACGCGGTCGACGCTCTCCTTGAAGGCGCGGAAGGCGTCGAGCAACCGGATCAGTTCCGTTTCAGTCCCTGCATAAACGGGTGGCCCCACATTTTCCTCTCCGCGCGCCAGCGCATTCATCCCGCGCGATAGGTCACCGATCCCGTGAGAAACGCGCATGACCGAGCGGATGGACAGAATGGCCAGGATGACGACAGCAAAGGATGCAAGCACGATCATGACGAGCAACTGGCGCAACGCGCTCGAGGTGGCTTCGAGGTTCTGGTTAAGCGCACTGGCAACGAGTGCGCTCTGCGTTTCGGTTGCATGCGAGAGGTCACGCGAGACGATGTGCAGGCGTGAGACGGACGCGCGGATGGTGAACATCTCAAGCAGGTAAAGCGTCTGTGCCTCGAAGATTCGTCGATATGGTTCGAGCTGTTCGGGGGAGATGCGTAGGTTGGGAGCAGGCACCAACATCCGGGCGGTCGTTTCGGCAACGAAGCGCCGTTGGAGTTCGCCGAGCTGAAAGAGGCTGTCCGATGTTGATGCGGATTGTGCAATACCGTTCATACGCTGCCGAAGATCCTGATCCTGGATTGTGCGGGCAGTTGCTATTTCCCCAAGCGCCACGGCTGCTTCGGCCTTCTGCTCCTGGGCGGCATCGGCATTGGCTGCGAGGGCCAGCGTCTGCGCTTCGATATCTTCAAGGAGTTCGATGATCCGGCGCGCACCAGCGCCTTGCCCAGGCGCACTTGGCTGATCCGGTGCGATTGTGTCCAGCAGTGTCTCTACCTGCGCGACCACCGCACGGCTTTCGCTCGAAACACGATAGGGCGAGGTGGCATTCATCAGGAATGGTGCGCTCGAAACAAGGTCGGAAACTTGCCTCGAAACCAGTGATGCCTTGGCAAGGCTCGAGAAGGCCTGCACGCTGTAGGCCGACATTTCGCTGCGCGCCCTCTGCAGGCCATAGATGGCGACGGTCGACAGCAGGAGAACCGAGACGCAAATGAAGGCAATTGCAAAGGGCAGTCTAAAAGCGATGGAGGAGAGGAAGGCGCGGTTGATCAAGGCAGGGATCCAGCGTCGTCGGTGTGCAAGACATACCCCCTGCCGCGCCGCGTCTGGATATGGCATGGGAGGTCCGGGTTCCGCTCGATCTTGCGCCTGAGACGCAGCACCAGAACATCGACGTTGCGATCAACGAAACGATCGGAGTCGGCACCCATTCGGTCGAGAATCTGGGCGCGGCTCACGGGCGTGTTCGGTGTCTCGGCGAGGATCTCCAGCAAAGCGAACTCTGCTGCCGTCAGCGTTCTGGTTGGATCGGCGAGGCAGACTGCTCTGCGTTGCCCGAGATCAACGGCCCATTCACCGAGCCTGAGGGCGGCGGGCGGTTGATCGCGATCACTCTCCCTGTCCTGGCGTAGTTGAGGATGGGTGCGCCGGAGAACCGCCTTGATCCGTGCGGTCAGTTCGTTCGGTTCGAACGGCTTCACGACATAGTCGTCCGCTGCGGTCTCCAGTCCCAGAACCCGATCGGTCGCACTGCCCGCTGCAGTCACCATGACTATGCCGACATCGGTTTGAGCCCTCAAGCGCTGCGCAAAGGCCCGGCCGGAGAGCCCAGGCAGATTGTGGTCCACCAGGACAAGCTGAACCGTCTCGTGTTGCAATCGCTCTTGTGCGGCTTCGGCGGATGGTGCCGTTATCGGTATCCACCCCTCTGCCTCCACCAGATCACAAATAAGCTCCGCCATATCCGGATCGTCCTCAACGATCAGAATTTTCACCTTCTGGTTCAACACGTTGCAGTCCTCCCATCTGCATCATAACCGTCACATAGGAAAACGCCAAAGACTTGCTGGTTATCGGCAGACGACACAATTGTAACATTTGAAATCTCTGCAATGCGTGACGATGCCGTCCTGAAAGAACGGTAACCATTTCCCGGGTTGCCAGCCCGGAGTGATACGGACATGTTTCACGCATTGGAACGGGGAGGTTTCAAGGGAGGACGAGGTGAAGTTATTGACCGCCATCGGCGCCGGGGTACTTGTGACCTTCGCTGCGGCCACGGGTTCCCGGGCAGCCGACACGCTGAACATTCTCTGCGGTGTTGACGAGGTCTGGTGCGCCGTCATGGAAAAGACCTACGAGGCCAAGACCGGTCTTGCGGTCAACATGCCGCGGATGAGCACCGGGGAGATACTCGACTATGTTCGGGCCGAGAAGGATGCGCCCACCGTCGATGTCTGGTGGGGCGGCACCGGCGTCACGCACCTGCAGGCTGCCTATGAAGGCCTCCTTGAGCCCCATCATCCCCAACAGGAAGCCGACCTTCTACCCTGGGCGCGAAACTTTTTCTCTCTGTCTGGCGGCAGTTCTGTGGGCCTTTATGCCGGAGCGCTCGGCTTCGCCTACAATGCGGATCTTCTCTCGGCTGCAGGCTTGCCGGCACCCAACTGTTGGAAGGATCTTGCCAAGCCAATCTATCGCGGCCATATCCTTTCCGGTAATCCCCACTCCTCGGGCACGGCCTTTACGACCCTCGTCACGCTGGTGCAACTCCTCGGCGAAGATGAGGCTTTCGCCTATATGCGCGAGCTCGGACAGAATATCACCGAATACACCAAGGCCGGTGCCGAGCCGGTCAAGGCGGCGGGCAGGGGAGAGATCACTATCGGCATCTCCTTCATGCATGATGCCGTTACCCAGAAGGAGGCGGGCGCTCCTCTCGTCATTGTCGCGCCTTGCGAGGGTACCGGCTATGAAATCGGAGCGGTCAGCATCGTCAAGGGCAGCCAAAATCTGGAAGAGGCGCGCCGCTTCGTCGATTTTGCGCTCAGCCCCGAAGGGCAGGCAACCGGGGCCGCGGCAGGCCAGAACCAGGTCCCATCAAACGCCAGGGCCATGCTGCCGCCGGCCGCTCCCGACATCTCGATGATCAAGATGGTGGACTATGATTTCGCCACCTTTGGTTCACCCGAACAGCGAAGTCGGCTGTTGAGCCGCTTCGATCGCGAGATCAACCCGATCAACTGATCTTTTCAATACCAGGACCGCCGCGGAAACGGTGCCTTTCGGCACCGCCGCCGAAGGCTTGTCAGTTTCTTCGACTTCAGACGCAAGCAACAGGAGGATACCCATGCGACTGACCATACTGTCCACTCTACTCTTTGCCGGCACGAGCTTGTCTGCCGGCTCGGCTCTGGCCGCGGGTGAGCTCAACCTCATCTGCGCTGCAGACGTCGTTATCTGCGAGCAGATGCAGGGCGATTTCGAAAAAGCTCATGACATCAAAGTCAACATGGTTCGCATGTCCTCGGGCGAGGCCTATGCCAAGATCCGCGCTGAAGCACGCAACCCGAAGACGGACCTGTGGTGGGCAGGTACCGGCGACCCCCACCTGCAGGCCGCCTCCGAGGGACTGACAGAGGAATACAAGTCGCCGATGCTCGATCAGCTACAGGATTGGGCGAAGAACCAAGCCGAAAGCTCCGGATTCAAGACCGTCGGAGTCTATGCCGGTGCGCTCGGCTGGGGCTACAACACCGAAATCTTCAAGCAGAAGGGCTACAAGGAGCCCTCCTGCTGGGCGGACCTCCTGGCGCCGGAACTGAAGGGCGAAATCCAGATCGCTAACCCGAACTCGTCGGGGACCGCCTACACGGCGCTCGCCTCGCTCGTGCAGATCATGGGCGAAGAGAAGGCCTTCGAGTATCTCAAGTCCCTAAACGCCAACATCTCGCAATATACCAAGTCCGGGTCCGCACCGGTGAAGGCCGCCGCCCGCGGCGAGACTGGTCTCGGCATCGTCTTCATGCATGATGCCGTGGCTCAGACGGCCGAGGGTTTCCCCGTCAAGTCGATCGCTCCTTGTGAAGGCACCGGATACGAGATCGGCTCCATGTCGATCGTCAAGGGCGCTCGCAACATGGACAATGCCAAGACCTGGTACGACTGGTCGCTGAAGCCGGAAGTTCAGTCCCGCATGAAGGATGCCAAATCCTTCCAGCTTCCCTCGAACAAGACCGCGGAGATCCCGAAGGAAGCCCCGCGCTTCGAGGACATCAAGCTGATCGACTATGACTTCAAGACCTATGGTGATCCGGAAAAGCGCAAGGCACTGCTTGAGCGCTGGGATCGTGAGATTGGCGCCGTCGCAAACTGATCTTTGCGCCGTACGGTCGGCAGCTGCGAGGCTGCCGACCCTCCTTCTGCTCTCTTCCCGATATTTTGAATGAGGTCGACCATGAGACATGGTAACCGCAGACTGGACCTGTTGCTGGCCTTTGGAGCCGCGTCCTTCATTCTGCTCCCCTGGTACAGGCTGGAATCGGGCTTCTTCGGCCTGGATTGGCTCGATGATTTTCCGTTCACGGAGAGCGCTGCGCCAGGCGTTCTGCAGTTGTTGGGTCACGGTCGTCTTTGGCTTCTCGGTGTCGCCCTCTTCTTAGGTTTCGGTCTCGCGGCACGTTTTGTTGTCGATCCGATGCGCCGTGGGGCGTTGTTTGCGGCGGCCGGTGCGGCGGGTCTCGTCTATCTCTGCCTGCAGGGGCTGGCGGTCGGCTTCTCCGGCTGGACATGGGGGATCAGCGAAGCCCTTATCGGACCGCTTTCCGACGGGCAGCCCTCCATGGGGGCCGGTGCCGTCACTATGGCGATCGTCTTCGTCCTCATGTTCGCCTTCGGCTTGGTCGAGCGCGGGGTCATGAAAGGCGACGCATTTGTGGTCGGGTCTATCTCTCTGCTTGTCTTTCTCGTCTTCGTCTTCGTTTTCTATCCGATTGGCAGCATGCTGGTGGCCGCAGTTCAGGATTTCGATGGCTCCTTCAAGCCCGATGGTTTCATAAAGAATCTTCAGGATCCGGGCATTTGGAGCCTAAGCTGTGTAATCGATGAAGGACGCTGCGGCGTCGCCTGGCGCACCTTCACGCTCGCAATCATGACGGCGTCCGCCTCCACTCTGCTGGGGCTAGCCTTCGCTCTCGTCGCCACCCGCACCCGATTCCCATTCAAGAAGGGACTGCGGCTTCTGACCGTCCTGCCGATCATTACGCCGCCCTTCGTCATTGGCCTTGCGCTCGTCCTGCTCTTCGGTCGCGCCGGCGTGGTCACTGAGACCCTATCGAGCTTGTTTGGGATCGAGCCTGGGCGCTGGCTCTACGGCCTGACCGGCATCTGGATTGCCCAGGTCCTATCCTTCACCCCCATTTCCTTCCTCGTCCTGATCGGCGTCGTCGAGGGCGTCAGCCCATCGATGGAGGAGGCGTCGCAGACGCTGCGCGCGGACCGCTTGCGCACCTTCTGGCGGGTATCCCTACCTCTGATGAAGCCGGGCCTCGCCAACGCCTTCCTGATCGGCTTCATCGAAAGCATGGCAGATTTCGGCAATCCGCTGGTGCTCGGCGGCAGCAATGGCGTGCTCTCGACCGAGATCTTCTTCGCTGTGGTCGGCTCGCAGAATGATCCGTCGCGAGCAGCCGTCCTGGCGCTCGTCCTCCTCTTCTTCACGTTGTCGGCCTTCGTGGCCCAGCGGGTCTGGCTGTCGGGGAAGAACTTCGCGACCGTCACCGGCAAGGGCGACAGCGGCGCCCATATCGCGCTACCACGTGGCATCTCGATCGGCGTGCATGCTCTTGTCATCCCGTGGATGATCTTCACCGTCGTCGTCTACGGGATGATCCTCGTCGGCGGCTTTGTGACCACCTGGGGCCTCGACAACACGCTGACACTTGAGCATTACGCCCGCGCGTTTTCTGTCAGCATCCAGAACGGCTCGATCGCCTGGACGGGTGTTGCCTGGAATTCCTTCTGGACGACCATGGAGATCTCGCTGATCTCCGCGCCTCTGACGGCCGCTGTCGGTCTGCTCACCGCCTACATCATCGTGCGGCAGAAATTCGCTGGCCGGAACCTCTTCGAGTTCGCCCTGATGATGAGCTTCGCCATCCCCGGCACGGTCATCGGCGTCAGCTACATCATGGCCTTCAACCTGCCGCCGCTGGAAATGACCGGTTCGGCGTTGATCTTGATCGCCTGCTTCGTCTTCCGCAACATGCCGGTCGGCGTGCGTGGCGGGATCGCGGCGATGAGCCAGCTCGACAAGAGCCTGGATGAAGCTTCGCTGACGCTGCGGGCAGACAGCTTCCGCACGGTCCGCAAGATCATCCTGCCGCTTTTGCGCCCGGCGATCACCGCCGCGCTCGTCTACTCCTTAGTCCGCGCCATCACCTCGATCAGCGCTGTAATCTTCCTGGTCAGCGCCGAACACAACATGGCGACTTCCTACATCGTGGGCCTCGTTGAAAACGGCGAATACGGCGTGGCGATCGCCTATTCCTCGATGCTGATCGTCGTGATGATCACCGTCATCGGTGGTTTCCAGCTCCTCGTCGGCGAGCGCAAGCTGCGTCGCGAAAACCGTATTGCCGGTCTCGGCAACAACAGTCCCGTTCCTCTCGGTCAGGAGAAAACCGCATGATCACTGTCAAAGCCGGATCCGTCACCTTCCAGAACGTCCGCAAGACCTTCGGCGCCTTCACCGCCATCCATGATCTTTCACTCACCATCGAGCCCGGAACGCTGGTCACCCTGCTTGGTCCCTCCGGCTGCGGCAAGACGACGACTTTGCGCATGCTGGCGGGTCTGGAGCATCCGACCTCCGGCAAGATCCTGATTGGCGGCAACGATGTGACCATGCTGCCGGCAAACGCGCGTGACGTGTCGATGGTTTTCCAGTCCTATGCGCTCTTTCCGCACATGACCTCGCTCGAAAATGTCGCCTACGGACTGGAGTCTTTGGGCCTCGGCAAAAGGGAAGCGCGCGAGAGGGCCGAGGAGGGCCTCAAGCTCGTTGGCCTCGCCGGCATGGGGCATCGCCTTCCTTCAGAACTCTCAGGCGGCCAGCAGCAGCGCGTTGCGGTGGCTCGTGCTTTGGTTCTCGAACCTCAGGTGCTATTGCTCGACGAACCGCTCTCCAACCTCGATGCACGGCTTCGCCGCCGCGTCCGCACGGAAATTCGCGACCTCCAGCAGCGTCTCGGTTTCACCGCCGTATATGTGACGCACGATCAGGACGAGGCGCTTGCCGTTTCCGACCGGATTATCGTGATGAAGGATGGCGAAATCGCCCAGTCCGGTGAGCCGCGCGAACTTTATGAAGCCCCGGCCTCCCCCTTCATCGCTGACTTCATGGGGGAGGCGAACGTGCTGCCCTGCGAGGTGGTCCGGTCTGATGGTGGGGAAGTGCTCGTGCGTGTCAGCAATATCGAGCATCGCCTGCAGTCCAAAGCGGGCCAAGGTCCAGCCAAACTCGCAGTCCGACCCGGCGCCATCCGGATAGGTTCTGCTGACGCACAAGGGTTGAAGGGCCGCGTGCTCCACTCGGCCTATCTCGGCGGTCATGTCGAATATGAAGTCGAGACCGACGTCGGAACGCTCTTCGTCATCGATCACGACGTCGACCATGCCCATGCTGCCGCAAGTGACGTCACACTTGCGTTCAAGAACCGTGGCATTGCCGTCATAAGCGGCTGATCCCATTTCAGAAAGATCAAGGAAGAAGAGAATGACAGTGAATGATACGGCTCTCGCAGCGCGTTTTGCGCTGGCCAAGACGCTGGCCGCCGAAGCAGGGGCGATGGCCCTTGACTATTTCAATCGGCGGGACACGCTGGTGATTGAGACGAAGCGCGACTTGCAGGATGTGGTCTCAATTGCCGACCGGAATGTCGAGACCTTCCTCAAGCAACGCGTGGCCGAAATCTACGCCAATGACGGTTTCCTGGGAGAGGAGTTCGGCCATGACGAGGGTTGCTCAGGCTTTACCTGGGTCGTTGATCCGATCGACGGCACGGCTCCTTTTGTCAATGGCATGCCGACCTGGTGTGTTTCCATCGCGATCGTGCGGGGTGGGGAGCCGGTGGTCGGGGTCATCCATGTGCCCTGCTCGGATGAGCTATTCGCCTCTGCACATGGCTTTGGTGCGACCCTGAACGACAAGCCCCTGCACCTTGATCCCAGCCGCAATCTGCAGAATGCAATGACGGGGATAGGCTGCAACAACTACGTCACCCCCGAACGCGTCGGTGCGATCATCGCCGGCCTCATGGCTCGAGGCGGCAATTTCATCCGCAACGGGTCGGGTGCGCTGATGCTGGCCTATGTCGCAGCGGGACGCTTGGTTGGGTATTACGAGCCGCATATGCGAGCGTGGGACTGCATGGCGGGCTTCTGCCTCGTCCGCGAAGCTGGTGGGACGGCCCTTCATTTGCCGGGAAGTGGTGCCGAGTTCCTGAATGGTCATCCAGTGCTCGCCGCAAACCCGTCTTGCTACGATGAACTCCTGCAACTTCACATGAGCAACCTGACTTAGGTGAAGGTTCGCCTCGGGCGGGAGACACTGGGCTCCCGCCTACTATGCGCGCAGGTCCAGCCTCCCTACGCTATCGAAGACATCTGATTGCGCCGATAGAGGCCGTTTGATCTTGCTGCCTATCAGGAAATGATTTCCGCTCTGCACTGCGCCTGGTGCTGGTCGTGTCTCAGATCCGCTAGGCCTGAGGAAAGCCGCCGACATGCCCACAGGTCCTGGCGGCCAAGCTGCGACCACTTTCCAGGCAGGTCGCCCAGTCACGACCCGAAAGGTTGGCCGAAAGGAACCCTGCAATGAAGCTGTCGCCGGCACCTGTCGTGTCGATCACCTCGATCGGCTCGATGCCGCTCGTGGCCGATCGCTCGCCATCGCTCACGGACGCTCCTTTTGCACCGCGCGTGACGACGGCCAGTCGGGCACCATCGGAGACCAGCCGGTGCAGCATCGCATCGGCCGCCGCATCGTCCTCGCCCGCCGAGCCAAATGCGATCGCCAGGCCGGAAACGCCAAGGTTCTGAACGTCGCTATTGACTGAAATGTCCTGGGATACATTCACGCCTGAGCGACAGAGCTCCTGGCGCAGCGCTCCCTGGTCGTCCATCCAGCCGATATGGACGTGATCCATCTGCTTGAGCTTCTCCAGATCTTCCGGCGTGGGCCTGTATCCGGCGCAGACACCGAAGTCCTCGTGGGTAAAGACCCGCTCCCCGGAGGGGAGGATGTCAATCAGGGTGAAGGCCGTGTGGCCCGGTCGAAGCTGCACGTTGGCGACCTGCACGCCATGGACAGCCAGCTCCTTGATCGTGCGATGACCATCAGCGTCGTCACCGACAGCACCAAAATAGTGGGACTCGTGTCCGAGACGCGCAAGCTGAACGGCGACATTCACGGCATTACCGCCGATCAGCGACATGCCGGAAGGGCGGAACCGATCAATGCAGTTATCGCCGACTGCGGCAAACCTGAGCATGTTATCCCCTCCCAACCTTCCGTCGGGGCCGCGCAGCTCGAGCGCGCGACCTCCGAATCGTCAAGAACCGTATCAGTAGGCGACACGCTTGTAATAGCGGCGCGTCGTCAGCGGATGATTGCGCATCACCTCAAGATGCGCGCTGATCCGTTCAAGGACCGTGGCGAGCAGGATCGGTGAGATCAGCGCACGAACCTCCTGTGAAATCCCGGGAAGCTCGAATTCCGCAGTGTCCAGCACCGTCATCTTCTCGGTATAGGCAGGAGCGAAATTCTCCACGCGCTCTGCAAGCGGGCGAAGGGCGTCTTCGCCCTTGAACAGGATGAGGCTGACATCCTTGTCGATCAGCTCCAGGGTTCCGTGGAAGAAATCGGAGGCATGAACCGGGCGTGTGCGGATCCACTGCATCTCTTCCAGAATGCACATCCCGTAATAGAATGCTGCCGGCCAGACGTTTCCGGCACCGGTGATGATGTGATAGTCGGCCGCGGCCAGCTTGCTCGCGAATTCTTGAGCTTTCGGCTCATAAGCGCGCTTCACGTCGAGGAGCAGGGTTGGGAGCCGCTCGAGCTCGGCTGCGATCTCGGCATAGTTGGAGATCTCCCCGCGGTGACGCATGATTGAAAGGGCGATGAACAGCGACTGCAGATAGAAGGATTCGCAGGAGGTGTCGTCTTCGGCAAAATTCACGAAGACATGATCGCCCCCCTTGCCGAGCGGCGTGTCGGCATGACCGACCAGCGTGATCACCGTGGCGCCAATCTCTTTCATCTGGGCGAGCAGTGCGACGCTTTCCTTGGTCGTGCCCGAAAGGGAGGGCATGACGATGATGGACTTGGACGTCAGGTTTGCAGACCCCGTCAAGATCAGCTCTGCCGGCATGTCTATGAAGGCGGGGAAACGGGAGCAGCGTTGCAGGAGCTGCGCTGCCGGCTGCATCAGAATGGCCGCGCCGCCTGTGCCGAGGAAGTAGATGTTTTCGGCTCCTGCCGTCAGACAATCCGAAACTACCCGATCGAGACGCGCGCGCAGAGCCACGGCACCTCCCTGGATCTTGAGGAAACGGGGTTCGTCGAAATTCAGCATGGGTCGCTTCTCCAGTACTTGACGGCGCTACAGGCTCAAGAGGTCAAATGTTGTAAGACAACTGACATCTTTGCTGCTTTTCGTCAAGGGAGGCGTCAGGAGGAAATATATGCCAATCTTGCGACGCAGTCACGGCTCTAACGGTCACGAGCGGCGCTTGACCTGCAAGACTTTGTCAGACAAGAACGAGTTCAGACAATGTGCGAGGTAACCGTGGACGAACCGATCCGTGACTCCAGAACCCTGGCAATCCAGCTTCGGGACCGGATTGCAGAGCTCATACGCGCGGAGGGGCTCAAGCCCGGCGACAAGCTCCCTACCGAGGCGCAATTGACGCAACGGTTCCACATTTCCCGTCCTGCGCTGCGCGAAGCTCTGAAACTCCTCGAGCAGGACGACATCATCTACGTGGAGCATGGCCGCGGACGGTTCATCTCCGCCATGTCAGCCGTGCAGGTGGACAGACCGATCACCGTCTTCGAAAGCGTCACCGACATGGCGCAGCATTACGGCTACAAGCCTGTCAACAAGGTGCTCTCGATCAGCGAGGAGGATCCGCCGGCGGTCGTGTCCGAGAAGATGTGTCTCGAAGCCAAGGCGCGCGTCATCCGGATCGAACGATTGCGCCTGCACGACGAGGAACCGATCCTCTATTGCATCGACTATGTGCCACGCACCATCATACCTGCCAAGCTCTACGACATAGACTGGAGCGGCTCCTTGCTTAACCTGCTCGAGCAGCATCGCCATCGCCCGCGGATGTCGGCCGCGACGGTATCGTCAGTCATGCTGCCGGACGACGTCGTCGAGCGCCACGATCTTCGCGACTTTGGCCCGGCCCTGCTGATCGCCGAGACCTGTTTCGATGCGGCGGGCAAGCCGGTGAACTATGCGCTGGACTATCATCGCGGCAGCCATTTCACCTTCAGCCTCGTGAGGAAGTGAAGGGCAGCCTCCAGTTCAATGCAGCAACTGGCTGAGGAACAGGCTGGCGCGATCCGTCCGGGGTCTCGCGAAGAAATCAGCCGGTGGGGCCTCTTCGATAATAGAGCCTCGGTCCATGAATATGACGCGGTCGGCCACCTCGCGCGCGAATCCCATTTCATGGGTAACGCAGACCATGGTCATGCCTTCGTTCGCGAGCGCCACCATCGTGTCGAGCACTTCCTTGACCATTTCGGGGTCGAGGGCCGAAGTCGGCTCGTCGAACAGCATGACGCGCGGGTTCATGCACAGCGCCCGGGCGATGGCGACGCGCTGCTGCTGACCGCCGGAGAGCTGGCCGGGATATTTGTCGGCCTGCTCGGGGATCCGCACGCGCTCGAGGAAATGCATGGCGATCCGACGGGCCTCGCTCTTGGGCATTTTCTTCACCCAGACCGGTGCCAGGATGCAGTTCTCCAGAATGGTCAGGTGCGGAAAGAGATTGAATTGCTGGAAAACCATGCCGACATCCCTCCGCACGAGGTCGGCCTTCTTCTCATCGCCGTCGAGCTCGATCCCACCGACGATAATCCTGCCTTCCTGATGCGCTTCCAACCGGTTGACGCAGCGTATCAGTGTCGACTTGCCCGATCCCGAGGGGCCGCAGATCACCACACGTTCGCCCCTCATGATGTCGAGGTTGATATCATCGAGAGCGTGAAAGGTGCCGTACCACTTGTGCACGCTCTTAAGCGTGATTTCCGGCATCGCCTCGGGGGTTTGGATCATGGATGTCTCCTCGACTTTTTCTGAGAACCAGCCAGCCGGAGACCATGATGATGCCGGCTCCGACCAGGGTGTGAACTTCGATAGGGGCGGCAAACATCAGGGCGCCGTAGAAGCAGCCCCAGATGATCTGGCTGTACTGGAAAGGGGCAACGACCGAAGCTTCCGCAATTCGGAAGGCACGGATGAGCAGCCCATGTCCGGCGAGCAGCAGCATGCCGCCGGCCGCCATCAGAACGCCCTCGACGGGGCGAACTGGAGAAAGGCCTCCGTGCAGCAAGGCGGCCGCCAGCGCGAGCGGCATCAGGATGATGAACAGCGACGACAGAAGCGCCTCGTCATTCTCCTCGACCCTTGTCTTGCGCAGCAGGATCAGGGAGAGCGCAAACAGCACGGCCGAACCGAGGGCTGCCAGGTGGCCGAGGTTCAGGGACGCGGCACCGGGCTGCAACGCGATCGCCACGCCCGCAAATCCAAGGACAACTCCGGTCCATCCACTCACGGACAGCCGCTCCCGCAGGACGAGCCAGGACATCAGAGCCACCAGGATCGGTGTTAGAAAGGCAAGAAGATAGGCTTCCGACAAGGGCAGGAGCGCGAAAGCGTAATGGATCAGCAGCGTGTCCCCTGCGAGCAGAACTGCGCGCAGCACCGCGATGCCGGGCTGGCGGGGAAGGAGACGGGTCACGCCCCCTGTCACCACGGCATGGCCACACAGCAGGATGAAGGCGCCGACCGTGACCAGAAGAGTGACCTGCGGTGCCGGCAGCCGCTCGACGCTCAGTTTCACCAGAGCGTCGGTGCCGGAAAAGACGGCAAATGCCGCAAGGGTCAGAAGGACGCCGCGCCTGTTGTTCGACCCGGACGCGGCGCCAGGGACGGGAGCGATGTCAGCGGACATTGAACCGCCCGAAGCGCTCCTCGATCCGCGCCTGCAGAAACTCGAGGCTGATCGACAGGATCCAGTAGATCATCGAGGCCGTGATCAGCATTTCGATGTGGCGGAATTCCGTCTGCCCCTGTGTACGGGCGAGATACATGATCTCCCAGACGCCGACGACCGACACGAGGGATGAGTCCTTCAGCATCGCGATGAACTGGTTGCCGGTCGGAGGAATGATGACTCGCATTGCCTGGGGCAGTATGACGAGCCCCATGGTCTGGCTCGGCGACAGGCCAAGTGCGGTGGCACCCTCGGTCTGGCCTCGGGAAATGCTCTCGATGCCGGCACGGAAGATTTCCGTCATATAGGCACCGTAGCAGAGGGAGAGGGCCAGGATCCCGGCGGGGATGGCGCCGATGACATAACCCACCTGAGGCAGGCCCAGATAGATGATGTAGATCTGCATGAGCAAGGGCAGGCCCCGAAAGAGCGACGTGTAAAACGTCGCCAGGCCATAGATGACACCGTTGCGCGAGAGCTTGGCAATGGCACCGGCCAAGGCAATGGCTGTGGCGATGGCGATCGAGATCGCCGAAATGAACAGTGTCGTTGTCACGCCTTGAGTGATCAGGAAGCCGATTTTCTTGGCGATGAAAGCGAACGACAGGTCGAAAGAATGGAAGAAAACCATCAGCAGGGCGAACAATTCCATCCACACTGCGACGATCTGGTAGTTCCTCTTCAAGAGGTGCAGGAGCTTCCAGTTGATGGCGATGACGATGGCGATCACCGCTGCAGAAAGCGCTCTTGCCGCCGACGGGTTGTCGGCGAGAAAACCTTCGGAAGCCGGAATGAGCCTGCCGATCCAGGCAGAGCTGACGCCTAAGCCATAGAGGGCTCCAGCCACCAGCGCAAGCATTAGAAGTCCGCCTATCCGGCGCGCTGCTGCGGGATATGTAAGTATGAGACGACCGATCATTCTGCCATGTCCTTTCAGGCCGCCCGCTCGCGCCACCAGTCCTGCGCCTGGAGCTTCCAGTAGGTCAGTTGTGCCACGGCAAGGCCAGCCACACCGCCGGCCCAGTCCAGGCCAAAGGGCGAAAACAGGCGGTGGCGATCGCTCTGCCCGAGGATCGCCTCTGCAACCACCTTGCCGCCGATCGCCGTGGTGTTGAGGCCGTGACCGCCAAATGCGGTGCAATGCCACACACCAGGCTGCATCTCGCCGATCTGGGGCATGAGGTGGCGGGCATAGGCCATGAGACCGGACCACGCGAGTTCCGTCCTGAGTCCGCTGAGTTGCGGATAGGTGTTGGTCATCTCCCGCCGGAGCTCGTGGACGAGACCGGAGGTGGACGCGGCGCGGGTCGTGATCCGTCCGCCCCAGAGAAGGCGTTTGCCACCATCGATCAGGCGATAGTAGTCGCCCGCTCGGCGGTTGTCGCCAATGCCGTCGCGCGTCCTGATCGCGGAGGCGATCATTTCCGGCGCCTCTTCGCTGACCATGACATAAGTTGCGATTGGCAGGAACGCGCGCTTGAGGCGAGGATTGACGGGCCCCGTGTAGCCCCCTGTCGCGAACACCACTGTCCGAGCTGCCACCACACCGTTGCTCGTGCGCACTTGCTTCCTGTCCGGCACAAGATCGGTAGCAAATGCGGGAGAGCCTTCAAAGATGAGACCGCCAAGCCGCTCGATCTCGTTTGCTAGGCCGCGTAGGTAGTTGAGCGGGTGAATGTGAAACGCCTGGGGGTCGCGCAAACCATGGAAATAGCGGTTCGATTTCAGGTTCTGTCGGACCGTCGCCGTGTCGAGATACTCAAGCCGCTGGCCGTATTTGTGCCGGGCCTCGGCTGCATGGCTTTGCATTCCGGCCCCGTCGTCATAGCGCATGACGCTGGTCACCCCATCCACCGGATTGGCACCAGCAATGTTGAGACCGGTAATGGTGTCTCGGACGAAATCGACACCTTCGATCGACATCAGGTAGAGCTTGTCTGCGGCCTCGGTACCGTTGATCCTTGCAATCTTCTCGACCCCCGTCGCGTAGCCCGCGCTGACGAAACCGCCGTTGCGGCCGGATGCGCCGAAGCCGACAGACTGTGACTCGAGCACCACGACCTTCTGCCCGCCACGCGCCAGTTGGAGAGCGGTGGTGAGGCCAGCCAGGCCGCCGCCGATCACGACAGTGTCGCAGTCGATATTGCCAGAGAGAGCGGGGCGCTCCTTCCGGTCGGCGAGCGTGCGGGAATAGTAGGTATCGGGATAGTTCATGAGGGCACCGGGCGGTTGGGGCGCGGAGAACCTTATCTCCACGCCCGTTAGGATCAGTTGGCGCTGTAGTCCTTGCCGTACCACTTGGTGGTGAGGGTGGCCAAAGTGCCGTCTTTCTTCATCTCCTCGATGATGCCGCCGACCTTCGCGGTCCAGTCCGGGTCGACCTTTTCGGCGATCACCACCAGCGGTTCGCGGAAGGCGTATTCGCCCTCGAGAATGCGCAGCGGGTAGCCGTTCTTGATGGCGTTGAGCGCGGTCTGTTCGGGTGCGATCACCGCGTCGAGACGAACGCCGTCACCCAGACGCAGATCGTCGAAGGGCAGCATGGAGTCGGCAAACGTGCGGACCTCGCCCGGCTCCAGCTTGTATTCGGTCGGCGGCAGGCCGGGGGCGTCGATTTCCAGCCGGCGATTGATGAAGTCTTCCGAGGTCGTGGCCGTCTCGACTCCGATGATCTTGCCTTTCAGATCCTCGACCGATTTTGCGGTGCTATCCTTGTGCAGGACGTAGACATAGGGGCTGAAGTAATAGATGCCGACGAAATCGATGACCTGCGCACGTGCCTTGGTCGGAGTGACCGATCCGACGCCGAGATCATAACGCCCCTGCCAGCGGCCGCCGGTCAGCGTCGCCCAGTCTGGCGTCTCGAAGCTGACCTCGACGCCCAGACGCTTGGCGATTTCCTTCGACACGTCGATGTCGAACCCAACCATCTCGTTGTTGTCGTCCAGATAGCTCTGCGGCGGCCAGCCGCTGTTGGTCGCGACGACCATCGCCTTTCTCTCCATGACGCGGTCGAGCGTTGCGCCTGCATGCGCCGCGGTCGTCATGGCAAGGGCGGCAACGCCCAGAGCCAGGCCGGTGATGAACTTTTTCATGACATTCCTCCTGTGAAAGGACAGACACGGATCCCCATATATGTAAGATGTCTGACAATTGCAGTTGAGGCCATGAAAAGGAAACTGTCAATGTTTCAGGGGCGTAAGTCTGTATGAAAAAAGCTGATCCAGTCATCTGCTTTCGTTATGGCCGCCCACGGGGTGAGGTTGGTCAGACAACTACCTCTGCCTTCCCCCCGCGAACCGAAGGTCCAAGGACCTTTTTCTGACGAGTGCGCCTAGGTTGATCCCCAGCCAGTTCTGCGAGACCCGCTCAAACACGACGGATGGACTGAAGAACAGCAACCGGAATGGCTCAAGTTGTTGAGAAGGCGTCGCTTTTTTCTGTGAGAAACAATCGCTGATCTTTAGCGGAAAGTCGACCTAAAATGGCCCGCCTGGAGAGCTTGGATTCTCACATTATTTCAAAGGCTTAACAAATACGCCTTTGATTTCCCTATGTTTTCCTGTCGTAAGCGACCGTGGATGCCATCCTTGTGCTCTGGCTTTGGGGCGACGTCAACATGGCGGGACAGCGGCAATAATTTCCGCTAGGGCGCCAAAAAGCACTGAGGCGCCGAATGCGATGGTGCAGCTGTGCGCCTTCATTTCCGCCGTTCGAGAGCGGCAGAACAGACCCTGAAAGCAGCCATTCTCCACTATGGAGCTATCGTTGCCTGTATCGGCAGCTCAAGGGTGAAGACGCTGCCGAACCCCGGGCCATCACTCCACACAGAAACATCGCCGCCATGTAACTCCATGAGTTGTTTGACGAGGGCGAGCCCGATCCCAAGCCCCCCATGAGCATGATCCCGATGCTCTTCGACTTGCTCGAACATCCTGAAGATTGCGCCAGCGGCCTCGGCACTGAGGCCGAGACCATTGTCAGTGACGCTGATGCGATAGGTGCGCGGATGTATTTCCATCGCTACCTCAATCTGACCGCCCATCGGCGTGTATTTTGCGGCATTATTCACGAGGTTTGAAACGCACTGTGTCAACCGTACCTTGTCAGCGGATATCATGCACGGCTGTTCCGGAACCCTGATGGTCACCGCGTGTTTTCGCTCCTCGATCGCCTGTCCGGTCATGTCCAGCGCAGAGTGAATGGCATCTCTCAAGTCAAAGTCAGACTTTACGAGATTGATTTTGCCCTGCGTTATCCGTGATACATCGAGCAGGTCGTCAACGAGCCTGATTATGTGGTCCATCTGTTGGTGCATGAGGCCATGGATCTGCTCCACCTTGCCAGCATCCGGCTTTCTTGAAAGGAGCTTCATCCCGCCATTGAGAGCGGCGATTGGGTTGCGCAGTTCATGGACGAGAACTCCGATGAACTCGTTCTTTCGCTTGTCGGCGAGCTGAAGCGCGCGAGTCTGTGCCTCGAGAAGGTCGCGCTGCTCGGAAATCATTTTACGCTGGCGATAGAGTTCTGCAAAAATCTCTGCCTTGCTGCGCAGAATATCCGGCTCAATCGGTTTCTGAATAAAATCGACGGCGCCCGCTTCATACCCCTGGAACCGCCGCTCGGCTGTATGGGTGCCGGCAGTCACGAAAATGATCGGAACCCGCCGTGTCCGCTCATTGCCTCGCATGAGTTCGGCAAGCTCAAAGCCATCAAGCCCTGGCATCTGAACGTCGATCAGTGCCAGGGCCACATCATGTCGGAGGAGCAGTTCAAGAGCTTCATCACCGGATCGCGCTTTTAGGAGCGTTCGGTCATCGCGTTGCAGCAGTGCTTCCAGAGAAAGGAGATTTTCTGGAAGGTCATCAACGAGGAGAAATGTGGCTTCGGTCTTCATTATTGAATGTTCTGCAAATAGGTTGAGATTTCGGCCAAAGTCATGATGCGTGCATCCGGACATGCACGTATGGCCGCCTCGGGCATGGCTTTGGCGTAGGCTTCTGTCGGATCCTGAATGATTGCCGTTCCGCCAGAACGAACGACGACAGACAGGCCATTGGCCCCATCATGATTGGCGCCAGTCAAAAGAATGGCAGTCAGTTGGCTGCCCCAGGCATCTGCCGCGCTCTCGAATGCCACGTCGATCGAGGGCCGCGAGAAGAGGACCTCCTCTTCGCTGGATAAAGCGACATGCGTTCGTCCCTCGAGCGACAAATGATAATTCGGGGGCGCGAAGTAGATGAACCCGGCTTGCACGGGCTCCTTGTCTTCCGCCTCAATCGCGCGAAGCTGACATTTCAGGTCAAAAATCGCGGCGAGCACACTGCGTTTGTTTGGCGGTAAGTGCACCACGACGAAA
>NZ_STGU01000024.1 GCF_004912135.1 Rhizobium rosettiformans W3 | reverse complement strand
GTAGCTGTTCTTGTCCTCGACGCCGTCTTTGACGATGTGGCAGGCAAAGGCACATTTGTCTTTTGTGTTGTCCACCATCTTCTTGACGTCGGCCGGAGTTGCCCCGACGCCCATGGATGGCGTGTTGTCGAGAAGAAGATAGAAGTCGCGGAAGGTGTCGGTCTGGAAGACGGCTTCGGCCCGGCCGGCGACCGTCACATCCTTCTGGCCGAGAACGCGGGCAAGTGTCGTCGGCACCTTCGCATCGAAGGTGAAAACCGCCTTGAGCTGCGTGCCGGTCTTCACTACGTCGACGTCGAAATTCTGGAGTTGATACTCCTCCGACATCTTGGCGTGCCCAATGAACACCTTCTTGGCATCCTCGATCGCCGCGGTAAGCTGGCCGTCCGATTTCATCTGCATTGCCTGCATCACACCGGCCGAAGTTTCCGCGACAGCCGCAATCGCGGCAGCGTCCGCTGCAGCCTGCAGAGTGCTGCGCACCATCAGAGCATTGCTGATGTCGATCGCCAGCCCGCCGACCCCGATCAAGGGAACGAGCATCAAGGCCGTCATCACACCGAAGTTGCCGCTACGGTCGCGGAGAAGTTTACCTAGCATAATTTACCCCCAGAAACTTGGGGTAAATTAGTGGGCTCTTGTGTCGATTCCGTTCATGTTCATGGTTACGAAAATGCTAGCCGCCTCATAGGCTCACGCAGCGGCAACCTTCTTCTTCGCCGGCGGGTTCTCGGCATCGTAGAGCACCCGCGCCTCGCGAATGCGCCCGTGATGCTCCGCCGTCCATACCACCAGTGCCGCAACCGGCCCCAGCAGTGATTGCCCCAACTCCGTCAAACGATATTCGACGCTCGGTGGCTGCGTCGGGAAAACTTCCCGGTCGACCAGCCCGTCCCGCTGCAGGCTTCGCAGCGTTCCCGTCAGCATCGCCTGCGAGATGTCCGGTATGGCGCGCTTCAGCTCACCGAATCGGTGGGGCCTCAAGCCGAGCGTCTGCAGGATGAGCGATGCCCACTTGTCGCCGATATGCGAGAAGACATCGCGCACGGGGCAATTCCCCGCATCGAACACGGTGTTGGTCGGTTCTCGCATCATCGCCATCGCGGTTCCGATCGCGGCGCTGAAGTCGAGCTGTGTCTTCGTGTGTGCGGTCATGCGTATCGTCCTCAGAACCTGGTTCTAAAAAACTGCCTACTTTACGGCAGATCCCTGATCTGAAATTTAGACCAAGTCTGAAATTTAAACCAGCCCCAATTCTGGGGCCAAACGAACGGATCTGTCATGAAAGCCAAGTATCTCGTCAGCGGCGCATCGGGCCATCTCGGCCGAAGCGTTCTGCACCACCTGCTGCATACCTCTGGCGTCGCCGCCGGCGATGTCATCGCAGCAAGCCGCAAGCCGGAACAGCTCGCGGAGCTTGCTGCACAGGGTGTGCAGGTTCGCCGTGTCGACTTCGATGATGCCGCATCCATGCAGAGCGCCTTCGCCGACGCCGAAAAAGTCCTGATCATCAGCACCGATTCACTCGATCGACCGGGGCACCGCCTCGTGCAGCATCGCGCAGCGATTGCTGCGGCGGAAAAGGCAGGCGTCCAGCATCTTCTCTATACGTCGATGCCGGAGCCCGCCAATTCTCCGCTTCTCTTCGCGCCGGATCATGAAGGAACCGAAGCCGCAATCGAAGCAAGCACGGTGCCGGCCTGGACCATCCTCAGAAACAACTGGTACTTCGAAAATGTCATGATGAGCGCCGGACCTGCGCTCGCCTCCGGCCATTGGTATTCGGCCGCCGGGGACGGCAAGGTGGCGCATATCGCGCGCGACGACATTGGCCAGGCCATCGCTGCCGCATTGGTCGCCGCAGGAGGCGAGAAGAAGGTCTACACGCTGACGGGCGCATCCAGCTACGCCCATCGGGACATGGCCGCTCTCATCTCCGCTGCGGCCGGCAAGGAGATCACGGTTGTCGACGTTCCCGTTGAAGGCCTCGTGCAGGGCATGGTCGGCGCAGGCCTTCCGGAACCGGTGGCCCGCGTCTACGCCTCGATCGACACGATGATCGGCCATGGTGGGCTCTCGCGCATCACCAATGACTTCAAAACGCTCACCGGCCGCGAACCGCAGCGCTTCGAAGCATGGATCGAGAGCCAGGCACCGGCGTTGAAATCGATGATCGCCTGATCCCGCAATCGGTCCCCGCCAGGCCGATCCGGCGCTGCCATCGCCCACACGAGGCGCGCCGCGCAACCGCTCGTTCCCCTGAACGGGCGGTTTTTCTTTTGCGGGCGTGATCGATATCCGGCCGCCAGAGACTGCCTCTTTCGCAGGCATGCCTGCTCGCGAGACATGCAGACTGACAGTGTGGAGCCGGCGGCGAGCGCCAATTCCCCCGCCAATCGGACCTTTTTGCGACTTGGCACGCCCCTTGCTCCTCTATCGGCAGAGTTAGCCGCTAGGGTTCCGACGCAGCATGCGTGGCTGGTCCGAGAGCGGCTCCCGATGGAGAGACATCCCATCGGGTGCACGGCGGGACAAAAGCCCGGGAGACCTCGTAAGCCAAGGGATTGGCGGCGCGATGGTCCATGCCGATCCCTTTTCGAAGACGCAAAAGGGGAATTTCTACATGCAGACTGTCAAGACACTCCTGTCGATCACCGCACTGGCCGGCGTTCTCGCCCTCAGCCAGATAACACCGGCCGAAGCCGCGCCGAAGAAGGATTTCAAGGTTGCCTGGTCGATCTATGTCGGCTGGATGCCCTGGGGCTATGCCAATGACACCGGCATTGTGAAGAAATGGGCCGACAAATACGGCATCAGCATCGAGGTCACGCAGTTCAACGACTATGTGGAATCGATGAACCAGTACACTGCCGGTGCCTTCGATGCGGTGACCCTCACCAACATGGATGGCCTCTCTATCCCCGCCGCCGGTGGCGTCGACACGACCGCCGTCATCGTCGGCGACTTCTCGAACGGCAACGACGCCCTGATCCTTAAGGGTGAGGACAAGCTGGAGGATGTGAAGGGCCAGAACGTCAATCTCGTCGAGTTCTCGGTCTCCCATTATCTGCTCGCCCGCGCGCTCGAAAGCATCGGCTCCTCCGAGCGCGACGTGAAGGTGGTCAACACCTCGGATGCCGATATGGTCGCCGCTTACCAGACGCCCGACGTCACGGCGGTCGTCACCTGGAACCCGCTGGTCTCCACGATCCTGGAAGACGCCTCCGCGAAGAAGGTCTTCGACAGCTCGCAGATCCCGGGCGAGATCATCGACCTGATGGTGGCCAACACCGAGGTGCTCAAGGACAATCCGGACTTCGGCAAGGCGCTGGCTGGCATCTGGTACGACACCATGGCCGTCATGACCGCCGATACCGAAGAGGGCAAGGCTGCCCGCACCGCGATGGGGGCGGCCTCGGGCACGGATCTTGCGGGCTTCGAAGCTCAGATGGCCGCCACCAAGCTCTTCGATAAGCCGGCTGATGCGGTCGCCTTCACGGCCTCTCCTGAGCTGTCGAAGACCATGGATCTCGTCCGCAACTTCCTCTTCGAAAAGGGCCTTCTCGGCAGCGGTGCGCCGTCTGCGGATGTCATCGGCATTGAACTGGCCGATGGTTCTGTTCTCGGCGACAAGGAGAACGTCAAGTTCCGCTTCACCACCACCTATATGGACGCTGCCGCCAAGGGTGCGCTCTGAGGCCATGATCGCCGCCTGGAGGGTGATGTCCTCCGGGCGGAGCCTGCCTCCCTGAACTCCTGGAGTGGTCGATGCGCTGGATCAATGCTCATCCCGGAAATGGCGCGCGCCTGACGCTCGTGCTCTTGCCCTTCGTGCTGGTGCTCGGCGCCTACATGATCGGCTCGGCCGAGCGGCTGGCTGACAACCCGAACGACAAGCTGCTGCCCGGTTTCGCCGCCCTGTGGGACGGGATCAATCGGATGGCGTTCACGCCGGATGTGCGAACCGGCGAATATCTTCTCTGGTCAGACACCTGGGCGAGCCTCTGGCGGCTTTCCGTCGGCCTGGGCATTGCCACAGCGATCGCACTCCTGCTGGGTCTGGTGATTGGCATCCTGCCTTACGCCCGGGCAGCGCTTTCGCCGTTTGTCGGCGCGATCTCGATGGTCCCACCGCTGGCCCTCCTGCCGATCCTGTTCATCGTCATGGGGCTCGGCGAGGCCTCCAAGATCGCGCTGATCGTCATAGGCGTCGCACCGATCATGGTCCGCGATCTGGCGCTCACCGCCATCTCCTTGCCGCGTGAAATGATCGTCAAGGCCGAAACCCTATCCGCCTCATCCTGGCAGATCGCACTGCGTGTGGTGCTGCCGCAGATCCTGCCGCGCCTGATCACCACGCTTCGCCTGCAGCTTGGCCCCGCCTGGCTCTTCCTGATCGCGGCCGAAGCGATCTCCTCCGACAGCGGCCTCGGCTATCGCATCTTCCTCGTCCGCCGCTATCTGTCGATGGACGTCATCTTCCCTTATGTCTTGTGGATCACGCTGCTTGCAATCCTCACCGACATCCTGCTCGATCGGCTGCGCATCGCAGTCTTCCCATGGTCCGAACTGGAGAAGGGCAAATGAGCGCGCTCTCCATCAAGAACCTCTGGAAGGAATATGGCGACCAGATCGTGCTGGAGAATGTCTCGATCGAGATCGAATCCAGAGCCTTCGTCGCGCTGGTCGGCCCGTCCGGCTGCGGCAAGTCCACATTCCTGCGCCTGTTGCTCGGCCAGGAGCGCCAGACCAAGGGTGAGATCCTGCTCGATGGTCTGGCCCTGCCGAAGGAGCCGGGGCCGGACCGCGGCGTCGTCTTCCAGCGCTACTCGGTTTTCCCGCATCTGACCGTCCTCGGCAATGTCATGCTCGGCAAGGAGCTGAAAGCCTCCCGCTTCGCCGCCCGGCTGTTCGGTGCCGAAAAACGCGAGGTCGAGGACGAAGGCCGCGCCATGATCGCGGCGGTCGGGCTTGCCGGCTCCGAGGACAAGTATCCGGCCCAGCTCTCTGGTGGCATGCAGCAGCGGCTGGCGCTCGCCCAGGCGCTCATCATGCGGCCCAAGGTTCTGCTGCTCGACGAACCCTTCGGCGCGCTCGATCCAGGCATCCGCGCGGAGATCCATACGCTGATGAAGACGCTCTGGCACGAGGCGCCGATGACCGTGGTCATGGTCACCCATGACATGCGCGAGGCCTTCACGCTTGCGACCCGCGTCGTTGCCTTCGAACGTCCCCGCGATCGGCCCGAGGAAAAGCTCCGCTACGGCGCGACGATCACCCGCGACATCGCCATCTGGCCGCCCCGCAAGGCGGGCGAGGCCTCCCTCTTTCGCCCCGACCGGGACGGCCCGGTCTCTTCAACGGGTCAATAGCCGGGACGACCCGGCCAACGAAACCACTGGAGATGACAATGCATATCCGACGTTCCCCCGAAGAGATCGCTGCCAACCGGGCGCGTTACGAGGAGCATCAGAAGAAGGGGCTGGAATTCGCACCGAAGGCGCTGCCGGCCAAGAGCGCAAAACCTGCACCCCCAATCGATGCTGACACGATCGTGCACCAGGAAAAGCTGCCCGGCGGCTGGTATTGGTGGACCCGCGTCAAGGCCAACGAGACGCTGCGCATCGCTCTCGACGAGGGTTTCTCGACCGTATCGGTTGTCGCCTGGAATGCCGAAGACCCGACGGAGCGCATGAACCTGCCGGATACAGTCAAGGTGCAGTGGACCACCGGGCTTGGAAAGGGCCGTGTCATCTTCTCCGACATGGGCAAGGTGATGTTCTCGATCACCGAGGACAGCTCCGGCGCCCATGACGTTCTGATGGGCGGCTCGACAGCCGCATCCAACGCGAGGAAATATGCCGGCCAGAACGGTCCGGCGCTGCGCAATACCCGCGATAACTTCGTGCTGATCGCCACCAAATCAGGCCTCGACAAACGCGACATTCCGGCAGCTCTCGCCCTTTTCGCACCCGTCCGTGTCGATGCCGATGGCAAGTTCGAGTGGAAGCCGGATCTCGTTGAAGATGGCGACTATGTCGATCTGCGGGCCGAGATGGACATGATCGTCGGCTTCTCCAACTGCCCGCATCCGCTCGATCTAAACCCGGTCTACGCCCCCAATCCCGTCAGCATCATCAGGATCGCGGCCATTGAGCCAGCGGTGGATGATCTGTGCCGGACCGCGACTGCAGAAGCCATCCGCGGCTTCGAAAACAACGCTTTTGCGGCCCTGTGAGAGGAGAGGCGACCATGACCGGCTTTATACAGACCTCTCCCGCCCGCACACTCTCCAACACCGCGCAGGATCACTATATCGCTGCCGAAGCGCCCTTCTCGACCTTCATCAAAAAGGGTCAGGTGGTGCGCATCGAGGACACCTATGGCCAGCAGGCTGTCGATACGCTCTTCTACAACGCCCATGATTTCTCCGAGCGCTATTCGAGCCAGGACACCATGCGCGAGCAGGGGGCGGCCTATATCTCCACCGGCACCAAGGTGATCTCCAACGAAGGCCGGGTGATGCTGACGGTCACCGCCGACAGCTGCGGTCGGCACGATACCTCTGCCGGCGCCTGCTCCTGCGAGAGCAACACGGTCCGGTTCGGCCACTATACGAAGTACCTGCATGCCTGCCGCGACAACTTCGTCATCGAGGTTTCCAAACATGGCATGAGCAAGCGCGACGTGGTGCCAAACATCAACTTCTTCATGAACGTGCCGATCGAACCGTCAGGCGAAATGACCATCGTCGACGGCATCTCCGCCCCTGGCGACTATGTCGAGCTAAAGGCGGAGATGGACGTGCTGCTCGTCATCTCCAATTGCCCGCAGATCAACAACCCCTGCAACGGCTTCGATCCCACGCCGATCCGGGTGCTCGTCTGGGACGACGAGGCAGCCTGATGTTCAAGAAGGTCCTGATTGCCAATCGCGGCGAAATCGCCGTGCGCGTCATCAAGACGCTGCAGAGAATGGGGATCGCAAGCGTTGCGGTCTATTCCGATGCCGACAGGTTTTCGAAGGCCGTGCTGATGGCCGACGAGGCTATACGCCTCGGGCCCGCACCCGCCAGCGAAAGCTATCTCAACGTCGACGCCGTGATTGCCGCCTGCCGTGAGACCGGTGCGCAAGCCGTCCATCCGGGCTATGGCTTCCTCTCGGAGAACATCGGCTTTGCCGAGCGGCTGAAGGCGGAAGGCATCACCTTCATCGGCCCGACGCCGGACAACATCTCCGCCTTCGGCCTGAAGCACACGGCCCGCGAACTGGCCAAGGCGAGCGGCGTGCCGCTCTTGCCCGGCTCCGGCCTGCTCGACAGCCGGGAAGAGGCGCTCTCCGCAGCGGAGCAGATCGGCTATCCGGTGATGCTGAAATCGACAGCCGGCGGCGGCGGTATCGGAATGCAGCTCTGCGCCAATGCGGAGGCGCTTGCCGCAGTCTTCGACACCGTCCAGCGTACGGCAAAATCCAGCTTTGGCGATGCTCGCGTCTATCTCGAACGCTTCGTCTCCAAGGCCCGCCATGTCGAGGTGCAGATCTTCGGCGACGGCAAGGGCAGGGTGATTGCGCTCGGTGAACGCGACTGCTCGCTGCAGCGCCGGAACCAGAAGGTCATCGAGGAAACGCCGGCACCTGGTCTGTCCGATGCCGTGCGCCAGCGCCTGCACGCCGCTGCCGTGTCGCTCGGCCAGCAGGCCGCTTATGCCTCCGCCGGCACCGTTGAATTCATCTATGATCCCGCCCGCGAAGAATTCTACTTCCTTGAGGTGAACACGCGTCTGCAGGTCGAGCATCCGGTCACGGAAGCCGTCTTCGGTGTGGATCTGGTCGAATGGATGATCCGCCAGGCCGCCGGCGAAGATGTGCTGACGGGCAAGGAAAACCTGGTGCCGACAGGTGCCGCGATCGAGGCGCGCGTCTATGCCGAAATGCCCCATGCCGGCTTCCGCCCGAGTGCCGGGCTGCTGACCGAAGTTGTCTTCCCCGAGGGCGTCCGTGTCGACGGCTGGGTGGAAACGGGAACCGAAGTCACGCCCTTCTACGATCCCATGCTGGCCAAGGTGATCGTGTCGGGCGCGGATCGGGAGACGGCCATTGCGGCCTTGTCCTCCGCGCTGGAAGAAACCTCGCTAGCCGGCATCGAGACCAATCTCGAATACCTCAAGGCCATCGCCGCCTCCGATCTGTTTCGAAGCGGCGATGTTGCGACCACGGCCTTGAAGGATTTCGAATTCATACCGGATGTCGTCGAGGTGATCGCTCCCGGTGCGCAGTCGAGCCTGCAGGAGCTGCCGGGCCGCCTCGGCCTCTGGCATGTCGGCGTGCCGCCCTCGGGCCCGATGGACGAACGCTCCTTCCGCCATGCCAACCGGCTGGTCGGAAACCACGATCATACGGCGGCCCTGGAGCTCACCGTCTCCGGGCCGGTGCTGAAATTCTTCTCCGATACGATGATCGCGCTTGCCGGAGCGGTCATGCCGATGAAGCTCGACGGCGCCGAGGTGCCGCACGACCAGGCGATCCAGGTCAAGGCTGGCCAGACGCTGGCCATCGGCAGCATCACCGGTGCCGGTCAGCGCGCTTATCTGGCGGTCTCCGGCGGCTTCGATGCACCTGTTGTCATGGGCTCCCGCGCCACCTTCGGCCTCGGCCAGTTCGGCGGCAATGCCACCGGCACGCTTCGCGCAGGGCATGTCTTGCGCCTGGCCCGCCGGAACCAGACCAATGTCCTGCCGGCAACCGAGCCGGCGGAACTGACCCGCCAATGGTCAGTCGGCGTGCTCTACGGCCCACATGGTGCGCCCGACTTCTTCGTCGAAGAGGATATCGAGACACTGTTCTCGACCGACTACGAAGTGCATTTCAACTCGGCACGCACAGGTGTCCGCCTGATCGGTCCGGCACCCAAATGGGCACGCACCGATGGCGGCGAGGCGGGGCTTCACCCCTCCAACCTGCATGACAACGCCTATGCGATCGGCGCGATCGATTTCACCGGCGACATGCCGATCATCCTTGGGCCCGACGGCCCGAGCCTCGGCGGCTTCGTCTGCCCGGCCGTCATCGCCCGCGACGAGCAGTGGAAGATGGGGCAGTTTAAGTCGGGGGATAAGATCCGGTTTCATGCGGTGACGCGCGCGGAGGATGGTGTGCTTTCCACAGGTGCCGTGCCCGGTTTACCCCCCTCTGTCCTGCCGGACATCTCCCCCACAAGGGGGGAGAGCGAGGAGGCTGCCGTCTCGCCTGCCGCTTCGGTTGAGTTGGAGGCAAGCGCATCTGCAGTATCGGGCGAGGCCGGCGTTGTGCCAGTCTCCCCCCTTGTGGGGGAGATGCCCGGCAGGGCAGAGGGGGGTAAGGCTCGGCACACCGCCTTCGGCACCCCCATCCTCGCCTCGAACGACACTGGCCCCATCCCCGTCGTCTATCGCCGCCAGGGGGATGACAACCTGCTGGTCGAATACGGCCCGATGCAGCTCGATATAGGCATCCGTATGCGCGTCCATCTGCTGATGCAGGCGGTCAAGGTGGCGAGGCTTCAGGGCCTGATCGATCTGACTCCCGGCATCCGCTCGCTGCAGATCCACTATGACAGCACCACGCTGTCGCGCCCGAAACTCTTGGCCGCACTGGCCGAGATCGAGAAAAGCCTGCCTCCGGTCTCCGCCGTCAAGGTGCCGAGCCGGACCGTCTGGCTGCCGCTGTCCTGGAACGATCCGGATGCGGAACTGGCCATGCGCAAGTATCAGGAACTCGTGCGGCCGAATGCGCCCTGGTGCCCGTCTAACATCGAGTTCATCCGCCGCATCAACGGGTTGCCCGACGAGCAGGCGGTGAAGGACACGATCTTCAACGCCTCTTATCTCGTGATGGGCCTGGGCGACGTCTATCTTGGCGCGCCGGTCGCAACCCCCATCGATCCGCGCCACCGGCTGGTGACGACGAAGTACAATCCCGCCCGCACCTGGACGCCGGAAAACGCCGTCGGCATTGGCGGTGCCTATATGTGCATCTATGGCATGGAGGGGCCGGGGGGCTATCAGCTCTTCGGTCGCACGATCCAGGTCTGGAACACCTGGCGCCAGACGGATGTCTTCGCCAAGGATAAGCCATGGCTGCTCGACTTCTTCGACCAGATCCGCTTCTTCCCCGTAAGCCACGAAGAACTGACGGAAGCCCGCGCCGCCTTCCCGCATGGTGGCTATCCCATCCGCATCGACGAGGGCACCTTCTCTTATGCCGACTACGAGGCGGAGATGGCCCGCAATGCGAAGAGCATCGCCGCCTTCAAGCAGGGACAGCAGACGGCCTTCGAGGCGGAGCGACAGCGTTGGAAGGACGAGGGGCTCGACTCGTTCCAGGTGGATGACGGCGCGGGCGTTAGCCTCGGCGGCGATATCCCCGAAGGCTGCTTCGGGGTGGAAAGTGCCGTGCCCGGCAATGTCTGGAAATTGCTGGTCGAAGAAGGCCAGTCCGTGCAGGCTGGAGATACGCTTGCCATCATCGAGTCGATGAAAATGGAAATCACCGTCACCGCCCATGCTGCCGGCCGCGTCCGGGATCTGCGTGCCGGGCCGGGTCGCAACGTCAAGGCCGGCGATGTCCTGGTCATCTTGGAGGATCTGTAATGCTGCCGACTATTCTCGATCTCGCTTCGCTCAGGGTCGCCTATGCCAGCGGGCTGACCCCGCTCGATCTCGCCGAGGAGGTGATCGCCCGCCGCAAGGCCTCCGACGATCCGGCCGTCTTCATCACCCAGACGCCGGACGAGGATTTGCGGGCCGCCGCAAGGGCCCTGATGGAGCACGCGCCGGCGCCGAACAGTCTGCCGCTCTGGGGCGTGCCCTTCGCGGTGAAGGACAACATTGACGTCGCTGGCCTGCCGACCACCGCCGCCTGCCCGACCTTCGCTTACCAGCCGGAGAAGGACGCCACGGTCGTTGCGAGACTGAAGGCCGCGGGAGCCCTCGTCATCGGCAAGACCAATCTCGACCAGTTCGCGACAGGCCTCAACGGCACACGGTCTCCTTATGGTGCTCCGCGCTCCGTCTTCGACAAGGCCTATGTCTCCGGCGGCTCCTCCTCCGGTTCTGCGGTCACGGTCGCGGCGGGTCTCGCAAGCTTTGCGCTCGGCACCGATACCGCAGGCTCCGGACGCGTGCCCGCCGCCTTCAACAACCTCGTCGGCATCAAGCCGACCCCCGGCCTCGTGCCGAATGTCGGCGTCGTGCCGGCCTGCCGCAGTGTCGATGTCGTCACGGTCTTTGCTGCAACCGTTGGCGATGGTGTCGCGATCCGCAAGGTGATGGATGGCTATGACGCCGGTGATCCCTACTCCCGCAAGGCCTCGCCAGTGGCCCTGCCGGGATCAGGCCTGCGCATCGGTGTGCTCGACGGTGCCGAGCGCGAATTCTTCGGCAACAAGGCGGTGGAGGCGCTCTACGATCAGGCAATCGAGCGGGCAAAATCGCTCGGCGCAACCATCGTCCCCTTCGACTACGCGCCGTTCCGACAGGCCGCCGAACTGCTCTACAACGGCCCCTGGGTCGCCGAGCGTCTCGCAGCGGTCAAGGACTTCATCGGCACCAATGCCGATGATTTCGATCCGACAGTGCGCACCATCATCGAAGGCGCGAAAGCCTATGATGCGGTGGCAGCGTTCGAGGGCCAGTACAAGCTCGGCCATCTCCGCCAGAAGGCATTTGTCGAATGGGAGAAGCTCGATGTGCTGATGCTGCCGACCTCGCCGACCACCTATACGGTCGAGGCGATGCTCGCAGATCCGATCGTCAAGAACAGCCATTTCGGTCGCTATACCAACTTCGCCAATCTCTTCGGTTATGCGGCGATCGCCGTGCCCGGCGGATTCGGTTCGGATGGCCTGCCAAGCGGCGTGACCTTTTTCGGCCCCTCCTTCTCCGACGATGCCCTGGCACCCTTTGCCGATGCCATGCACCGCGCGGCGGCCTCGGGCATGGGCAAGGATAAGACTGCAACCCTGCCGGAAGCCTCGAAGGTCGCCGAACCTGATGATGGCCTTGTCACGATCATGGTCGTCGGTGCGCATCTGACCGGCATGCCGCTGAACCACGAACTGACAGGCCCCGGCGGCAAGCTGGTGAAGACCTGCCGCACGGCCGGCGACTACCGCCTCTTCGTCCTGCCCAACACCACACCGCCCAAGCCGGGCCTGATCCGCGAGCCGGGCTTCGAAGGTAAGGGGCTTGAGGTCGAAGTCTGGAAGGTAACGCCCGCTGCCTTCGGCCGCTTCGTCCAGAACATCCCCGCACCGCTCGGCATCGGCAAGGTCACGCTCGATGACGGGTCCCAAGTGTCCGGCTTCCTCTGCGAACCCTATGCCATCCAGGGCGCGCAGGAAGTCACGGATCTCGGCGGCTGGCGCGCCTATATCGCTTCGAGGAAGTGATCGTCTGTTGGCGCCTACCTGACGCAGGCGCCAAGACGACACTTCGACTTAGGGAACCTGTGCCCCGCGCGTCGCGGTGTAGATCGCATAAAGCGAGGTCGAGGCCGTGATGAACAGCCGGTTCTTGCGCGGCCCGCCGAAGGTCAGATTGGCGACCGCCTGGGGCACGAGGATCTTGCCGAGCAGCGTGCCGTCGGGATGGAAGCAGTGAACGCCGTCGGCAGCGCTCGACCAGAGGTTCCCCTCTACATCCGTCCGCATCCCATCGGGAATACCCTTGTCGATATGGGCAAAGACCCGCCCATTCGTCAGGTGTTTGCCATCGGTGACATCGAAGACGCGAATATGCCGTGGCGCGTCCGGTTTGTGGCTGGCGCCGGAATCGGCGACGTAGAGCAGGCGCTCGTCCGGCGAGAAGCAGAGCCCGTTCGGCTGCAGGAAATCGTCGACGACGACAGTGAGTTCGTCGGTCGAAGGATCAAGGCGGTAAACATTGCGACTAGGCTGTTCCTCGTCCGCCTTGTAGCCCTCGTAATCCGAGAGAATGCCGTAGGACGGATCGGTGAACCAGACACTACCGTCGGATTTCACCACCACGTCGTTGGGAGAGTTGAGCTTCTTGCCTTGGTGACGATCGGCAAGCGTCGTGATCGTCCCGTCGATCTCGGTGCGGATGACGCGGCGCCCGCCATGCTCGCAGGAGACGAGCCGCCCCTCGCCGTCGCGGGTATTGCCGTTGATGAAATTGGACGGCGCGCGATAGACGGAGGTGCCGGCGCCCTCGATCCAGCGTAGAACGCGTTCGTTCGGAATATCGCTGAACAAGAGATAGCCGCCATCATTGAACCAAACGGGACCCTCGGCCCATCGGCAGCCGGTATAGAGCTCATCGAGCGCGGCACTGGAAACGAGCAGGTCGCGGAAGCGGGGGTCGCGGATCTCGTAATGCGGGTTTTCCATGGGACGATCCTGGCAATGCTTCAGGTTTTGCCGGCGCTGCGCGTGGTCGGCAGCATGATGACGGCGATGATGATGAGACCGGTGAGAATGAGGCGGATGCCTGCTCCAAAGCCGTAGGTGTTCAGCATGGAAACGACAAGGAACATGAAGAGGGAAGCGCCCCATATCCCCGGAACATTCGAGTTGCCACCGGCAACCGCCGTGCCACCGATGACGACAACGGCAATCGACATCAGGAGATATTCTGTGCCCATGTTGAGCGCCGCACCACCGGAGAAGCTGGCAAGCAGATAGCCGCAGAGCGAGGCGAGTACGGCGCAAAGCAGGTAGGTGACAAGCCGCGTGCCGTCGATCGGGATGCCGGCCATGCGCGCAGCGCGAATGCTCTGGCCGATCGCGGCGATCGAGCGGCCATAGACCGTGCGGTTGATGACGTACCACACGATGACGGAGAGCGCGAAGGCAACGATAGCGACATTCGGGACGCCTGCTGTCGAGGAGGTGGTGAAGTCGGCCAGCCAGCTCGGAGGCTTGATGCGCAAACCGCGGTTCGTCCAGATCGCCGTCGACTGAACGATGAAACTCATCGACAGCGTTGCGATGATCGGCGGGATGCGCAGGAGCTTGATCAGTGCGTAGTTTCCAAGCCCGATGAGAAGCCCGATGCCTATGGCAACGAGCAGCCCCATAACGATCATGCTGTTCTCGACGTTCATCACCTTCAGCGACACGGTCGCTGCCAGCGTCATGTTGGCGGGAACGGACAGGTCGATATTGCCAGGACCAAGTGTGATCACCAGCATCTGCCCGAGGCCGACAAGGACCGAAAAGGCGCCAAAGGTCAGTGCTGCCTGCGCAAGCCCGACAGTGCTCGCCCCGCCGGTGAACAAGATGGTGATCAGGAACACGCTGGCGGCCGCGATGAAGGACCAGATCCAGGTGCGGGAAAAGAGCGTGGCAAGTGTGGTCATGCTTTCCCCCTCCGGCCTTCGGCGCGATTGAGGACGAGACGCAAAGTCAGCACCAGGATCAGGATCGCGCCCTGGGCGCCGATCTGCCAGTCCGGCGAGATCCTGAGGAAGGACAGGAAGGACCCTGCCAGTGTCAGTGTCAGCGCGCCAATGACGGCGCCAATAGGCGAAACGCGGCCGCCAACGAATTCACCGCCGCCAAGAATGACGCCGGCGATCGAAAGCAGCGTGTAGCGCAGCGCGATATTGGCATCCGCTGATGTGGTCAGCCCCACCAGCGCCATGCCGGCAAGCACCGCGAAGAGACCGGCGAGGCCGTAGACAGCCGCCCGAGCCCCGATGATCGACCAGCCGGCGCGCGCGACGGAGCGCGTGTTGCCGCCGACGCCGCGCAAGACGACGCCGAAGGAGGAGCGCATGATCAGGTAATGGCTGACGACGGCAATCAGGACGCTGGCGACGATCGCCATCGGGACGAGCGGCGGCTTCACCGTCATGATCGCGCGGATCCAGCCGGGCGCCTCGCCGCCGGGGGCAGGCAGGATCAGAACGGCAAGGCCGCCCCAGACGAAGCTCATGCCGAGCGTGACCACGATCGAGGGCAGTTCCCTCAGATGGATCATGACGCCGAGAAGGGCGTAGACACCGATCGCCGCCATCAGGATGAGCACGCCCAGCAGGGGAGAAGACTGCAGGAACGTGGCTGTAACGCAAGCCACGAAGCTGACGAAGGTGCCCATCGACAGATCGAGGTCGTTGACCGTCATGATCAGCATCTGCGCAATCGTCGCCAGTGCGATCGGGACGGCCAGATTGAACAGCAGATTGAGCCCCGTATAGCTCATCGCCCGTGGCTGCAGATAGAAGACGGCGGCGAGCAGCCCGACCAGCGACAGGGCCGGGATCAGCAGGCGCAGGCCGTCAGAAGAGAAGTACTTCGTCATGCGGCCTCCTGGAAGGATGCCGCCAGAATGTTCTCTTCGGTCACTGCGTCACCTTTGAGTTCGGCAACGATGATGCCGTTGTTGAAAACGTAGACGCGGTCGCAAAGGCAGACCTCATCCATCTCGGTCGAGTACCAGACAAAGGTACGGCCCTGATCGGCCTCCTGGCGCAGGATCGTATAGACCTCCTGCTTTGTACCGAAGTCGACGCCGCGCATCGGATCGTCCATCAGCATCACCGGCGCCCGGCCGGCCAGCGCGCGTGCAAAAAGCACCTTCTGCTGGTTTCCGCCCGAGAGCGACAGGATGGGATTGTCCATGTCGGGCGTGCGGATGCCGATCCGGTCTTTCCAGGTTTGGCCAAGCGTCTCCTCGCGCGCGAAGTCGAGGCTCTGCAGCCGCGACAGATCCGGCAGGATGCTGATGCTGAGGTTCCTCAAAATGCTCCAGAGCGTGAAGGTGCCGTTGACAGCGCGATCGCCGGCGACGAAGGCAACGGCCGGATCGGCGGCTCGCAGCCAGTTGCCGGTCTTCGCCTCGAAGAGCCCGACCAGCATATCCGTCTGGCCATGGCCCCCGAGCCCGGCAAAACCCACGATTTCGCCCTTCCTGGCCTCGAACGCCAGACCGCGTCCGCGTACCGGTGCCGCAGAAAGAACCGTTTCGGTCGGGGCTCGATCGGACGACTGGCGCGCCTGGCGTGCCTTGACGACGCTGCCCATGGCCTCGATCAGACCGTGCTCCGAGAACTCCTCGGCCGGCCTCTGGCTGACCACCTTTCCGTCCTTCATGACGACGATGCGACTGGAGACCGAGAGGATTTCACCCAGGATATGCGAGATGAACAGGATCGAGCCGCCGCCGCGCACGAAGCGCTCGACATAGGCGAGCAACTGTTCGGCGAGCCGCGCGTCGAGCGAAGACGTCGGCTCGTCCAGAATGACAAGGCGCACCGGGCTTCCGATCTCGCAAAAGGTGATTGCGATCTCCACCATCTGCCGCTCGGCGATGGTGAGATTGCCGACGGCCTCATGGCTGTCGATGGTGTGTCCGGGAAAAATCTCGTCGAGCTTGCTCTCGATTAGAGAGGCACCGCGCTTTCGCCAGCCCCAGCCTTTCAGGCTGCGATGCATGACGCGCGTATTCTCCACGATCGTCAGGTTGGGGCAGAGCGACAGCTCCTGGAAGACACAGCGAATGCCGGCATCGCGTGCCGCATTGATGCTGTGCCCGCCGCTGCCGTGACCATATCGGATCTCACCTTCATGCGGTGTCAGTCCGCCATTGATGACATTGACGATGGTCGATTTGCCGGCGCCGTTGTGGCCCACCAGGCCGACGCATTCACCAGCGCCGATCTCGAGCGTGACCCCATCCAGCGCCTTCACGGCACCGAAACTCACACGCGCATCGGTTACACTGACGACGGGCCGTCCACCGCCCGGTTCGAGCATGGCATTCATGCAGAAATACTCTTCGCTTTGGAAGCCAAAGGACAGATCCCACACCGCCCGGCCCGAAGGCCGGACGGTCCGGGGAGGTTTCGGTCGATTACATCGCCGAAGAGATCACCTTCTGTGCGTCTTCGAGCGAATACTCGACATTGGCGACGCCGCCGGCCTGGGTATTGGCCAGGTTGGCTTCGAGGTTGTCCTGGTCGATGCGAAGGAAGGGAACGACGAGGTCCTTCTTGACTTCCTTGCCGTCGAGGATCTGCTGCGCGACCCAGAAGGCGAGCGTGGAAACGCCAGGCGCGATCGAGACGGACATGGTCTCGTAGCCATTGGCGTCCTTCTGCTCCTTCCACCACTTCAACTCGTCTTCGCGATTGCCCATGACGATGACGGGCATCGGACGGTTGGCGGCAGCGATCGCCTGGGCTGCACCATAGCCATCACCACCCTGCGTCACGACGCCGACCAGTTCCGGCAGGCTCGGCAGGATGCCGGCCACGGCCTTCTGCGCCACGTCCTGCGCCCAGTCGCCATGCACGGAGCCGACGATCTTGAACTGCGGGAACTGCTCGACACCGGCATGGATGCCGGCCGAGATCTCGTCATCGACGAAGACGCCGGCAAGGCCGCGGATCTCGAGCAGATTGCCGCCCTCAGGCAGGCGCTTGGAAAGGTATTCCACCTGGCTGCGGCCCATTTCCTTGAAGTCGACGGCGATGCGCCATGCGCAGGGTTCGGTGACGATGCCGTCAAAGGAGACGACGGTGATGCCGGCATCACAGGCTTCCTTGACGGCGCCGTTGAGTGCCGTCGGAGAGGCTGCGTTGATGACGATGGCGTCATAGCCCTGCAGGATCATGTTCTGGATTTGCGCGGCCTGTTCGGTGGCCTGGTTTTCAGCCGTGGTGAAGGCATCGGCTGCTGCCACCTGTCCGGCCTTCACGGCTTCGCCGGTCACTTTCTCCCAGCTGGTCAGCATGGCCTGGCGCCAGGAATTGCCGGCATAATTGTTCGAAAGGGCGATCTTCTTGCCCGAGGTATCGGCCATTGCGGGCATGGATGTGGCGAGAAGGCACAGTGCCGCGCTCGCCAGAAGGTATCTGCTGGTCTTCATGATCTCACTCCCTGTTGTCCGGCACTCGTAGCGCCGGTTTCCTCCAAACAGCCGGACGTGGCCCGGTCTGAATTCCCCGCCGAGTTCCTCTTCTCGGCAGGATCAGGATGGAGCGAACGGCGAGGCCTGTACAGGTTGGGGACGGCAGGACGTTTGCGGGAAATACGCAAAGTCCTGCGGGATCCCGCAGGACGACCACCCTATAGAGATGTGTTATGAAGGAGATGCGGCCGTGGGAGTGGTCGCGGGGAGGACATCATGCTCAAGATCGCGCCGTCAGCGCTGCTCGATCACTATCTCGGCATATCCAGGCTCCTGGCCGGTCAGCTCGATTTCCGCTCGGCCATCAAGGCCGTGGGCGTCGAGGTATCGCATATCGTGCCGCATGACCACCTCGATGTCTGCATTACCATGGTCAACGGCCTTTACCACACGGCTTACGAGACCGGCCTCGATACCTTCTGGGGTCAGACCACGCCCGCGCCCGTGGCGAGCAGCCCGATCCGCACCCTGCTCTGGGGCGAGATCGACTTCCTTCTGACGGATGATGCCCAGCAGGAGACGCGCTACCACGTCGACACGCCCTTCACCCGCCCAATCTTCGAACACAATCTGCGCAGCCGTCTCCATGTGCCGCTTAAGGTGCGCGGTGAAGTCATTGGCGCGCTCAGCTGCTCGTCCCACGCGGTCGGGTTCTATACCGAGCAGGACGTGGCCAATGCCCAGTCGATCGCCGATCTGCTCGCGCCCTATTTCTTTGCCTTGAGAGCCGCCGAACAGGCCAAGCAATCGGCGATCGTCGAAGCCGAGGCGCGCGCCCGCGAAGAGGGGCTGCGGGCCGGTGCATTGAGCCTGACCGAAGCGCTGGAACGCGAGCGGCAGCGCATTGGCATGGATCTGCATGACCAGACGCTCGCCGACCTCACCCGGCTTTCGCGGCGTATCGACCGCCTGATGCAGGAAGGCGAGGTGAAGGGCGAGACGCTGGAGCCGGTGGCCCGCAGTCTGCAGCATTGCATGCAGGACCTTCGCGAGATCATCGAGGAGGCGAAGCCCTCCGTCCTGCAGCTCTTCGGTTTTGCCCATGCGGTTGAGAACCACCTCGACCGAGCCGTGCGCGATCACGGCTCCCAGCTTGCCTGGAGCCTCAGCGACGACACGGACGGTCTGATCGACACCATCGACCAGTCTGTCCGTATCGCCCTGTTCCGGATTGCGCAGGAAGCCATCAACAACGCCGTGCGCCATGCGCAGGCAAATGTCCTGGAGTTGAAGTTGAAGAGTACGGCACATGCCCTGACGATCGAGGTGGCCGATGACGGGCAGGGGCTTTCCCGCTCGGATCGCAGCGCCGGCGGCGGGATCGACAACATGGTGACGCGGGCGCGGCTGATTTCCGCCAAGCTGACGCTGGGCACGGCGCGCGAGGGCAAAGGGACTGTGATGCGGGTGCAGATGCCGCTCACCCTCGCCAAGGCTGGATTGCTGGAGGAATCCAAGTGAAGGTTCTCATCGTCGAAGACGATCCGCTGCATCGGTCCTATTTGCTGGAGGCCGTCTGTGCCGCCCTTCCCGAATGCGACAAGGTCATCGAAGCCGGCAATGGGGCGGAGGGCGAGCGCCTGGCGCGCGATCATAAGTCCGCCCATGTCGTCATGGACCTGCAGATGAATGCCCGCAACGGCATCGAGGCAGCGCGCACCATCTGGAAGGAACGCCCTGATACCCGCATCCTCTTCTGGTCGAACTATTCGGACGAGGCTTATGTGCGCGGCGTCTCCCGCATCGTTCCGGATGGCGCGGCCTACGGCTACGTGCTGAAATCGGCCTCCGACGAGCGCCTGAAGCTCGCGCTGCGCAGCATCTTCGTCGAGGCGCAATGCGTCATCGACCGCGAGGTGCGCGGGATGCAGCAGAAGAGCCTGGGCCAGGTGCGTGGCTTCAGCGACAGCGAATACGAGATCCTCGTTGACATCGCGCTCGGCCTCACCGACCGGACCATCGCCCGCCGCAGAGGGCTCTCCATCCGCAGCGTCCAGAACCGCCTTCAGCAACTCTACGAAAAGCTCGGCGTCTACCAGATGTCGGTCGAAGACAGCGACGAGGGCCGCTTCAATCTGCGGGCAAGGGCGGTAACGGTTGCGCTTCTGCGCAAGCTCTTGAACTACAGCGCGCTCGAACGCGCTGAAGCAGAGCTGGCCGAGTGGCTCCGGTCGCACTGATGCGCCGTTTTGGCCTCAGGGCTGCACCGCGAGGAACATGATCCGGATCACCGCGATGACGGCCAGCAGGCAGCATCCCCAGCTGAAAGCCCAGTTGAGGAGCAGCAGTGCATAGCGCAACACGGTCGTGTGCACATAGTCTTCGATGATGACCCGCATGCCGAGCGCCATATGGGTCGCATTGATCAGCAGAAAGGCGACGAGCGCCGGCCCGATCCACAGGGAACCGATGGCATTCAGCACAACCGGATAAGGCTGGCCGAAGACCGGCATCAGCACGACCATCAGATAAGGCGTGAGGAAGAAGAGCGCGAGACCGGTGAGCCGCTCCTTGATGAAAGTGGCGGTGCCGGATTTGGCACTCCCGAGCCCGCGTACGAGACCAAGTGGTGTCGTCATGATGTGTGTCCCCTGCCGGATGATGCGAGAATACAAGGCAGCCCCGATGCGCGCCGAACCACCCGTCCGCAGGACGGTTCCATGGCGATTGAAAAAATCGCGTTGACGATCCTCCGCGAAGTTGGGAGACGGAAACCATGGACGATCCGTCGAACACAGCCGAAGATCAGCCCACGCCCCGCATGTTGGCCTGGGCGAAGAACTCGGCCGCCTATCGCCTTGCCAAGCGCATGATGACGGAGCGCGAACTCGCTGACGCAATCAGGCGCAAGGCGCGCAGCAAGTTCGAGGATATCAGTGAGGCACAGCTAAACGCGCTCGCCGAGGCGGCCCTGGCCTTCGGACGCAGCATGAAGGCGCTCGACGATCAGAATTACGCCGAAATCCGCGCCAACTCGGCGGCCCGCAGCGGCCGCTCCAAACGGGCGATCGCGCGCAAACTGTCGGAAAAGGGTGTCGAGCGAAGCATCGTGGAGTCGGTGCTTCAGGACGCCGATGATCTGCGTTCGGCCGTTGTCTATGCCCGCAAGAAGGCCTTCGGCCCCTTCCGCCGTCCGGACGTGGAGCCGGACGATGCCCGTTGGACAAAGGAGATCGCCTCCTTCGCCAGGCAGGGCTTCGGGTTTGATCTGGCAAAGCGGGTCCTCGACCTGGATCGGGACGAGGCAGAGGAGATCCTGTTTCGCCCAGCGTGATCCAAGGGGCCAGCGCTCAGTCTTTGGCCCGCTGGAGCATGCCGAACAGATCGCGCGGATCATCCGGATCGGCGATCAGGTCCACCGGCTGAAAGAAGCTTGTCCCGCGAACACGATCGCGCACATAGCGCAGTGCAGAAAAGTCCTCAATGGCAAAGCCGACGCTGTCGAAGAGAGTGATCTGCTTCTCGCTGGTGCGGCCGTGAGTCTGTCCCGTCACGACCTGCCAGAGCTCCGTCACCGGGTAATCCAGATCCATCTGCTGGATCTCGCCCTCGATCCGGGTCTGCGGCGGATATTCGACGAAGGTGTCGGCACGCGAGAGGATGTCGCGATGCAGTTCCGTCTTGCCGGGGCAGTCGCCACCAATGGCGTTGATGTGCACGCCCGCGCCGACCATGTTGTCGGTGAGGATGGTCGCATATTGCTTGTCGGCGGTGCAGGTCGTGATGATCTGGGCGCCCTCGATCGCCGCTTGCGAGGTCTCGCAGGCCGTCACATGCAGGCCAGACCCTTCGAGATTGCGCCGCGTCTTTTCCGTTGCCCTGGGATCGATGTCGAAGAGGCGCAGATGGGTGATGCCGAGAACGGCCTTCATCGCAAGCGCCTGAAATTCCGCCTGGGCACCATTGCCGATCATGGCCATCGTCGTGGCCCCCTTCGGCGCGAGATGCCGCGCCGCCATGGCAGAGGTCGCGGCCGTGCGTAGCGCGGTCAAGAGCGTCATCTCGGTCACGAGTACCGGATAGCCGGTCGAAACATCTGCAAGCAGGCCAAAAGCCGTCACCGTCTGCAGACCCTCGGCCATGTTCTTCGGATGGCCGTTCACATATTTGAACGAGTAGATCTCGCCGTCCGAGGTCGGCATCAGCTCGATCACGCCTTCGCGCGAATGGGAAGCGACGCGTGGCGTCTTATCGAAAAGCTCCCAGCGCTTGAAATCCTCTTCGATGACATCGGTCAACTCGTTGAGAACGCGCTCAATCCCGATGTGATGCACGAGCCGCATCATGTTCTCGACGCTGACGAAGGGAACGAGGGCTTTTTCCGAAGGCGCTGGCGCTGTCATGTTCCACCGTTTGAGGACGAAGTTGGAGCCAGTCTAGCGATGGTCCAGGTTCGTCGAAACGGCGATAATCTGCCGATATGCGCAGTCGGATGAGCAGTTTGCTACATGCCGCTGTCCAATCTGCTGGCAAGCCTCCAAAAAAGACAGGGGCCGAAGCCCCTGCCAAGTTTGCCTTCGGGAGGAAGGCCGATCACTTGAACTGTGCGGGCAGCCAGAGCGACAGTTCCGGAATGAAGGTCACCATCAGGAGGACCGCAACGCAGGCGCCGAAGAATGGCCAGATGGTCTGCATCGCTTCACGGATGGAAATCTTGCCAACGGCACAGCCGACGAAGAGCACGGTGCCCACCGGCGGGGTGATCAGGCCGATGCCGGCATTGAGGATCATGATCACGCCGAAATGCACGGGGTCGATGCCGAAGGCCTGAACGATCGGCAGGAATACTGGTGTCGTGATGATCACGAGCGGCGCCATGTCCATGAAGGTGCCGAGCACGAGCAGGGCAACCGTGATCAGGAGCAGCACCACCATCGGATTGTCGGAGACCGATTTCACCAGCTGTATCAGCGTGACCTGAACCTGCAGGAAGGACATGAGCCAGGCAAAGGCGGCAGCCATGCCGATGACCAGCAGCACCAGAGACGTGGTTTTCACGGCACCCAGGATAGCTTCGATGAAGCCGCTCCAGTCGAGTTCGCGATAGACAAGGACAGCAACGAGAAAGGCATAGATGACGGCGATGCACGAGCTTTCGGTCGCGGTAAAGACGCCGGAGCGGACACCGCCGAAGATGATGGCGATCAGCAGGAGCCCCGGCAGTGCCGCGAAGAAGAACACCAGCAGCTTTCCGAAACCGGGGAAGGGTTCGGACGGATAGCCGCGTTTGCGGGCAACGACATAAGCCGTGACCATGAGCGCGATCGTCAGGAGAATGCCGGGGATGATGCCCGCGGTGAAGAGGTCGGCGACCGAGACTGTTCCGCCGGCCGAGATCGAATAGAGGATCATGTTGTGGGACGGCGGGATCATCAGCGCGATCAGGGCCGAACTGATCGTCACGTTGACGGCATAGCCGCGGTCATAGCCGCGCGCGGCCATCTGCGGCACCATTAGACCACCGATTGCGGAAGCGTCCGCCACGGCGGAGCCGGAAATGCCGCCGAACAGGGTGGAAGACACGATATTGACCTGCCCCAGACCGCCGCGCATGTGTCCGACAAAGCCGGAGGCAAACCGAACAAGACGGAAGGCGATCCCGCCGCGGACCATCAGGTCGCCGGCGAAGATGAAGAACGGGATCGCCATCATCGCGAACACGTTCATTCCGGAATTCAGCTGCTGGAAGATGACGATCGGCGGAATGCCGAGATAAAGCACGGTGGCGAGCGACGCGATGCCGAGGCAGAACGCGATCGGCATGCCGAGAACCATGAGAGCGCCGAAGGTGCCGAAGAGGATCGTATAGGCCATCAGAGCACCTCGGCCTGAGCAGTTTCGTCAGCGGTCGCGACAGGCGCGCCGATCAAGGTGTCGATGAAGCGCTCAAGCGCGAAGATCGAAATCAATGCGCCGCCGACGATCAGCGGGATGAAATCGATGCCGCCTGGCCAGCCGAGTACGGGAATCCGCGCCGTCCATGTGCCGATCGCCAATTGCGTTCCGTAAAACGACATGGCGCCGCCGAAGACACAGATCAGACCGAGCGTGATCAGATCCATCAGCCGCTGGATGCCGGGCCGCATGTTGTAGCGGACGATATCGAGGCCAAGGTGAACGCTTTCGCGCACACCGACGGCGGCGCCAAGCAGGATGAACCAGGACATCAATTGTAGCGAGAGGGGTTCCGACCAGCTCGGTGTGTCGTTGAGCACATAACGACCAAAGACCTGCCAGCCGATGATCAGGGTCATCAGGACCACGCCGAGGCCGGCCGTGTAGAGGCAGATGAGGCTCAGCCAGCTGAGCCCGGGCCGGATGGCCCGCATGAAACGCGACATGGATCCCTCCGAAATCCAGGATAAGAAAAAACCGGCCGCATCGGGGATGCGGCCGGTCCATGTGGTCACTTGACGGCGCGGACGCGCTCGACGAGTTCCTTCATCTTCGGATCGGTGACGAACTTGTCGTAGACCGGCTGCATGGCGGCCACGAATTCTTCCTTGTTCGGCGTGATGATGTTTGCGCCCGACGCGCGGATCTTCTCTTCCGCAGCCTTTTCGCGCGCCTGCCAGAGTTCGCGCATCTTGCCGACCGACTCCTTGGCCGCCTCGCGGAGGATCTTCTGGTCTTCCGGCGTCAGCTTGTCCCAGGTGATCTTCGAGATCGCCAGGATCTCAGGCGTCAGCGAGTGCTCGGTCAGCGTATAGTTCTTGGCCACTTCAAAGTGACGCGAGGACTCATACGAAGGCCAGTTGTTCTCCGCCGCGTCCACCACGCCGGTCTCGAGCGAGGAGTAGACTTCGCCGAAGGGCATCGGGGTCGGGTTGGCACCGAAGGCCTCCATCATCGCGATCCAGAGATCGGACTGCTGGACGCGCACCTTCATACCCTTGAGGTCGGCAAGGCTGTTGATCGGCGTCTTGGTCGAATAGAAGGAGCGAGCGCCGGAATCGTAGAAGGCAAGACCGATCAGGCCATGCGGCTCGAAGGCGGCGAGCACTTCGTCGCCGATCTCGCCATCGACCACCTTGTGCATGTGTTCGGTGTCGCGGAACAGGAAGGGCAGGCCGAAGACAACGGTTTCGGGCACGAGGTTGTTGAACGGTGCGCTGTTGACGCGGTTCATGTCGATGACGCCGAAGCGGGTCTGCTCGATCGTATCCTTTTCCGAGCCGAGCGCGGCGTTGTTCATCACCTGAATGGCGATGCGGCCATTCGTGCGTTCCTTGACCAGCTCGCCCATGAACTTGACGGCATCGACGGTGGGATAGCCATCCGGATGGATATCGGCAGAGCGTAGCGTGATTTCCTGGGCGAAGGCAGCACCCGCGCCAAAGGTGAGCCCCATCGCGAGGCTGAGCATTGCGGCAGTCTTCATTGGTCTTCCTCCTCTTTGATTGAGCCGCCGGAACCTCCCGTTTCGGCGGATTGCAGTCCGGCTACCTGCCTGCAGCAGGCGCGATAGCGAAAAGTTCTTCCGGATTGTCCACGAGCGCGAGACGGCGAGCCTTCTCGTCGGGCAACCAGCCAAGCACGGTATCGGCGAGCGCGGCATCGTCGGGATAACCGGCCTGGGCGCGCGCCATGTTGTGGGGCCAGTTGGTGCCCCATACGATCCGCTCCGGCGCATGCGCAGCAATTGCGCGAGCAACCGCCGCGACATCGGCGAATTCAGGTCCGCCGGATTTCGACGATTCATAGACGCCCGCGAACTTGAACCAGCAGCGCCCACCATCGATCAGCCGTTTGGTCGCCTGCACCTGCGGACTGTCCGGTGTCACGCCGCAAAAGAACTTGCCGTGATGATCGAGCACCCACCGTGATTTGAGTTTCGAGAGCCGTTCCTCGTACTCGAGAATGTCGCTGCCATCGAACTGGATCGCGATCATCCAGTCCCGGCTGGCGGCGATGGCATCCACTTCTTCGAGCTTGGTCAGGTTGGCCGCCCCGCCCGGCAGGTTCATGATGCGTGCACCACGGACCCGGGCCGCAGACAGACGGTCGAGCTCGGCTTCGCTGGTGGTGGCATCGATCATCGCCACGCCCCAGGCGATATCCCCGAACCGTTCGAGGCAGGCGACGAGATTGTTGTTGTCCAGCTGGTGCGCCATGCCCTGGGTGACGATGACGCGCTCGATTCCGATCCAGTCCATGAACTGGCGATACTGCTCCGGCGTCGGCAGGTCGCCGGCCGGAAGCCCGGGGCCGCCAGGCAGGGCGGGGAAGCCGGGCATGTAGGCATGCATCTGCGTATCGATCGCGCCCTTGGGCAGGGTGATCGACGGCTTGGCGCCGGAGAGGGGGCGGATCAGGCTCATGCCTCGTCCTTCATCTTGAATTCCTGGAGGGCATCGCGGTTGATCTCGATGCCAAGCCCGGGAGCATTGGGGATTGCGACCACCCCGTTCTCATGTTCGATCGGGCTCTGAATGACGGCCTGGCGGAAAGGATTGTCCGTGCGGTCGAATTCCAGGATCGGCTCGATCGGGTTGACGCGCACCGGATCCGGCACCATGGCCGCGATGAACTGCAGGGCAGCCGCGATATGGACGGCCGTACCCCAGACATGCGGTACGACACGGACCCCATGCAGCGCCGCGAGATCCGCCACGCGCTTTGCCTCGGTAAACCCGCCGACACCGGCAAGGTCGGGCTGCACGATGTCGATGGCGCGGCTCTCGATTGGCTCCTTCATGCCCCAGCGGCTATGCCAGGTCTCGCCACCCGCGACCGGGATCGGCTGCTTGCTCCGCACTTCGCGATAGGCGGCGAGTTGCTCTGGCACGACAGGCTCCTCGAACCAGTCGAGGCCATAGTCCGCGGCCCGCCGTCCGAACTCGACGGCTTCCAGCACGCCATAGCCGTGATTGGCATCCGCCATTAGGCGCATATCCGAGCCCGCAGCGTCGCGCGCGGCCCGGATTACGCGCAGATCTTCCTCGATGCCGAAGCCGACCTTGATCTTGGAGGCGTGGAAACCTTGCGAGCGATAGAGCGCGATATCTTTCGCATTGTCTTCGACACGATCCACGCCGTCGCGCTTGAAGCTGCCCGTCGCATAGGCCTTCACGCTGTCGCGGAACCGCCCGCCGAGCAGTGTCGAGACCGACGCGCCGAAATGTTTGCCCTTGATATCCCAGAGCGCGATGTCGATGCCCGATAGCGCCGTGAGTGTCAGACCGCGTTGTCCCTGATCACGCAGCGCATTGTAGAGCACCGCCCAGATCTTCTCGGTCTCCAGCGGGTCCATGCCGATCAGCCAGTTGCGATAGGCCGCAACCACTGCCGCATTCGGTCGGGCCGGGCCAAGGCATTCGCCCCAACCGGTCAGCCCGTTGTCGCAGATGATCTCCACGAGCACATGCGCCCGCCGATCGAAGCGCATGGAAGCGCTCTGGAACGGCACCGAGAGCCGGTGCTCGAGAAGATGGGTGCGAACCTCTGCGATCTTCATGACGCGCGCCCTCTGCTCAGCGCTTCCACGGCGCGATAAGCTTGGCCATCATCTCTTCCTCTTCTGCCGTGAGATCGTCGAGGGGAGGACGCACCTTCCCGGCGGCAAAGCCCTGAAGGCGCACGCCGGCCTTCACGGCCGAGACAGCATAACCCTTGCGTCGGCTGCGGATGGCCATGAACGGGTAGAAGAAGTCCTTGAGGATCGTCTCGCAGCGCTCGCGCTCACCGGCGCGCAGGGCCTCGTAGAAGTCGACGGCCAGCCCCGGCACGAAGTTGAAGACGGCAGACGAATAGGTCGTGAAGCCGGCACCAAGATAGGCTTCGGCAAAGAGTTCCGCTGTCGGCATGCCGCCCAGATAGGTGAGCCGGTCGCCCATGGTCGCGGTAATCTGGCGAACCAGGCCAATATCCCCGGTGCCGTCCTTGAAGCCAATCAGGTTGGGGCATTCGTCGCACAGGCGCTGCAGCGTCTCGACCCCAAGAACCGAATTGTCGCGATTATAGACCATGACGCCGATGCCGACCGACTGGCAGATGCGCTTGACGTGCTGGTACATGCCCTCCTGCGGGGCATCGATCAGATAATGGGGCAGGAGAAGGATGCCGTCCGCGCCGACTTTCTCCACGGACCGCGCGATCTCGACTGCGATGTCAGTGCCATAGCCACAGCCGGAGACGATCGCGGTCTTGCCGGCGGCTTCCTTGGCTGCAGCGACGATGCGAGGAACTTCCGATGGCGTCAGCGAAAAGAACTCGCCCGTCCCGCCGGCTGCAAACAGCACGGGCGCATCAAAACCGGACAGCCACTCCACATGTTCGGCATAGCTGTCGGACTTGAAATTCCCTGCATCGTCGAAATGCGTGACAGGGAAGGAGAGCAGGCCGGCGCCGAGCGCGGCCTTGATGTCTTGCGGCGTCATGTTCGAATGTCCTCTCTTGGCCTCCTCCGGCCAAGTTGTCATACGTATTATCGACGCCTATGTCAAATGTTATCGTACAGGTTGGCGCTGTTCTCGCAAAAGCGCCCGGTAGCGGCTCTGGCTGCCGCGCAGATGGCGTCGCATGGCGTCGCGTGCGGCCTCCTCGTCGCCAAGCGAAATCGCCTCGACGATGTCGGCATGTTCGGCATCGATCAGGCGCAGATAGGCGGACTGATCCTCCTCGCTGTCTTCATCGCGCAAGGCGGCACGCGGGATGACATTCTTGCCGATCATGGCGAGGAATTCGCGGAAGCGCGGATTGTTTGTGGCCTCGGCGATGGCAAGGTGCAGGGCGAAATCGGCTTCGGTCGTCGATTGCCCTGCCTCGAGACAGGCGCGAACCGCATAATGCCGTTCCAGGATCACCTCTTCCTGTGCCGGAGAGCGGCGAAGGGCTGCAAGGCCTGCCGCTTCGACCTCAACGGCAGTCCTGAGTTCCAGGAGTTCGATCATAGACGAGACGCGGGCCGGATCGATATTGCCGATCAACAGCGGAGCAGGTGGCGGGTCCTGGGGCGTCAGCACGAAGACCCCGGCGCCCTGCCGGGCTTCGACCAGCCGGTCTGCCCGGAGAGAGGCGATGGCTTCACGGACCACGGTGCGCGAGACGCCATGGGCTTCCGAGAGTTGCGCCTCGCTCGGCAGCTTGCTCCCGGGCGGAAACTGGCCGGCGGCGATCGCCTTTCGCAGCGTATCTCCGAGCCTTTGCACCAGGGTTCCCGCACCCGTTTCGGTTCTCGCCTGTAGCGCCATGCCTGTTCCCCGCCCGATCTTCTGGACCGCGATATTCCATCGTGAAGCCGGATTTGACCAGCCTGTCCTCGCAAAGGTCTACGATATTGACCGGGTTCGATCAACCTGTATGATAAGTTGGCAAATCATATCTGAGGAGGAGAACGGCGTGAAGAGACTGTTGCTGACGGGAGCTGCCGGCGGACTGGGCAGCGCGATGCGTGGGCGCTTGAAGGGGCTCGCGGAGATCGTCAGGGTCTCGGACATCGTGGATCTCGGTCCGGTCGCAGATCATGAGGAGGCTGTGGTCTGCGATCTGGGCGACCATTCCGCTGTCGACAGGCTCGTTGCGGGCTGCGACGGCATCATCCATCTCGGCGGCATCTCCGTCGAGGACAAGTTCTCCAAGATCATGAATGCCAATCTGCTCGGCCTCTACAATCTCTATGAAGCCGCGCGCGCCAATGGCATGCCGCGGATCCTCTTTGCGAGCTCCAACCACACGATCGGCTTTTATCGTCAGGACGAATATCTGGATCATGAGGCGCCGCTGCGACCCGATGGTCTCTATGGCGTGTCGAAATGTTTCGGTGAGGCGCTCGCCCGCATGTATTTCGAGAAGTTCGGCCAGGAGACGGCGCTGGTGCGCATCGGCAGCTGCATGGAAAAGCCGAAGAGCCACCGCATGCTCTCCACCTGGATGAGCTATGACGACTTTCTCTCGATGATCGAATGCGTCTTCCGCGCCCCGCGCCTCGGCTGCCCGGTCATCTGGGGCTGCTCGAACAACGACACCCGCTGGTGGGACAATTCCCATGTCTCCTATCTGGGCTGGCATCCGAGGGACAATGCCGAACGCTTCCGCGGCGAGATCGACGAGGCAATGCCCAAACCAAGACCTGATGACCCGATCGCCATTTACCAGGGTGGCCCCTTCGTCAACGATCCCATCTTCCCCGAAGACTGATCGCAGAACCGATCCTCCCGGCCATAAGCAACATAAAATGTGTTTTGGCCGGGAGTTGTGCTGTCGTCTCTGTTTGCCACCTGAGGGCTTCCCGAGAGCCCTCGCGGAAGGCTGCGGATGTCGCCGCAGAAATTTGGTAAAATTTGAGTAAATTGCAGAAATAAAAGGGTTTTTCGGCCCGAAATTAACTTCTTTTTCAATAATGGTCGCTTGAAGCATAACCGGTTATATCTTCAAGGTTAAGAAACCGTTGCACCCGCCCCCGCATCGCGATTTAACTGCGATCAACTTGTTAAGGGGTGAGTTACCATGTCCATCGAAGATCCGCGCCTGTCCAGCATCGACAATACTTCCGCAGCTGACGATTTCGACTCTGCGGTCGAGCAGCATCTGGGTTTCGCCAGCGAGACCGTAGAAGGCATTGAAGTCGCTCAGGCGGAAACGCCCGACACCGGTCGCACCGACCGCCTGCCGACCCAGACGCCGGTCCAGACGGCCGCAGCCGTCATCCCGACCGAAGTCACGCCGAACGCCGAGAACGTGGTCACGCTCCCGGCCGGCATCGAGCTCGACAACCTCGAATTCGAAGTCGACGGCGCAAATCTGGTCCTGATCCTCGCCGACGGTACCGAGATCGTCGTGATCGGTGGCGCCGCCAACATCCCGACTTTCGTGATCGGCGACGTTGAGCTTCCGCAGGTCGCTCTCTTCGCAGCGCTGGAAGGCTCGAACATCAACGTCGCAGCCGGCCCGGACGGCACCTTCACCGCTCAAGGCACGCCGGACGCGAGCCGCAACCTCGTCGACAATCCGATCGACGCAGCGCCTGAAGACTTCGCGCTCGCGGATCTCCTCGAAGACACGAGCTTCGGCGACGAGCTCAGGACGGGCATCGTGCTGGGTGCAGATGCATCTGACACCGAGCCCACCTTCCTCGGCGCGACTGCCGGCTTTGTTGACGAGGATTATCTCGAAAACGGCAACTTCAATGATGAGGCAAGCGGCAATTTCAGCTTCAGAGGGTCCCTCGGCATCAACTGGGGTCCCGACAACGCCAACGGCCTCGGCAACACGGGCCTCACGCTCGCCAATGATCGTGGCGTGGCATTCACGCCCGCAACGCTGAGCGCCCTCGCTGCTCAGGGTTATACGTCGGACGGCGTTGCACTCGTTTATGAACTGTCGGCAAACGGGACAGTGCTCACTGCCTATAAAGACAATGGCGAAGGCAAGGGCGAGGAAGTCTTCACAGTCTCAGTCTCCGATATCGCCACAAACGGCTCTTACACGTTCACGCTGATCGGTAATCTCGATCATCCGGACGGTCAGTCTGAGAACAACATTGTCATCCAGTTCCCCTTCACCGCTCAGGACAGCGACGGCAGCCGCGCTTCGTCGAGCTTCTCGGTGACGGTCAATGACGACAGCCCGGTTATCGATGGTGAAGCTGATGCGAGCGGGCCCGTATCGGAAGATTACCTGAAGAACGGGAACCCCGAGGTTGAGAATCCCGAAGAGCTTTCGAACTCTGTTCACCGCGACCTCGGGATCCGTTGGGGCGCGGACAATGATCTCAAGTCTGAAGCCATCGTAGATGGCGAGCCAACAGGCGACGATCCAATCGGTCGTACCTTGGCTTTTGCCGGCCTCGATACCTCATCGACGTCTGGCGATATCATTGCCGCTATCTCGGATCTGGCGGGTCTGACGTCTGATAACGAGACGCTGCAGTATTATATCGACTACGCGAGAGATAGCGAAGGCAACTGGAACGGCGGGTACGTTCTCGTTGCTTACAAGGAGACCGTTGAGGGCGAGCAAGCCGCAAAGTCATTTATGGCCGAGGGCAGTGAGTATCCGGCAGGGACCGTTTTCACCATCACGCTTGATCCGACCTCGGAGACCGGTAGCTACACGTTCACGCTGATCGGCAATCTTGATCACGCCGCTCCACCCGAGGGCGCTGGTGACAATGGTGGTGATGTTCCGTCCCCCATGCTGTTGTCGGAACTGCCAGGTGCCGACGAAGTGTTGAGCCTGAACATTCCCTTCACGGCAACGGACGCGGACGGCGATAGCGCTCGTGGCAGCTTTACGGTCGATGTGATCGACGACGTTCCCGTTCAGAGCGGTTGCGAACTTGTCTTCACCGTAGACGAAGACGACATCAACACTGACCTGTCGACCGGTACCAGCCCGAACGATACTGCCCGCTGGGACAACTCCTATACGGGTGACCCCAACGTCGGAAACGATCGCGGTCCGGCCTTTATCAGCGGTTCGCTGACGAGCCTTGTGAAGCCTGGTGCCGATGGCCCGGTCTCCTTCTCTTTCGTGACGGGTGAGGCAGCCGAAGCTGCACTGGAAACTCTGACCGAACTCGGCCTGTCCTCGCAGAGTGACGCGTTGAGCTACCGAATTGTCGGCAATGCGCTGGAAGCGTATGTCGCCGGCGGCGAAGGTGGCGCAGAACGCGTTGTCTTCTCGTTGACCGTGCAGCCTGGCGGTAAATTTGAATTCAAGCTTTTCGACCAGCTCGATCACGACGCGCCGGGTGATGATGGGCTTGCGTATCGCCATAATACCCCTCAGTCCGATGAGAATTTCGACCTCCAGGATGAACTCGACCGTGTCGAGGTCACCGATATCAATTTCGGCGCACTGATCAAGGCAACCGATGGTGACGGAGATAGCGTCACTCTCGA
>NZ_STGU01000023.1 GCF_004912135.1 Rhizobium rosettiformans W3 | reverse complement strand
CGACCGCCACCAATGAAGTATCCAGTAGCTACTATATATCCTAAGGCTATCTAGTAGCTACCATCTAGCTTTTCGCTATTAATATGATATGTGGTAGCTATCTAGTAGGCTCCAGCTCGCTATCTAGTAGCTCAATGTTTGAACAACAAAAGTTCCCGATGGAGAATCAAGCATGCCGGTAATTTCATTCGCCAACCCAAAAGGCGGCGCGGGAAAAACGACTTCAGCACTCCTGCTCGCCGGAGAACTTGCTGCCAGGGGTGCGAGCATCGCAATCATTGATGCCGATCCCGAGCGGTGGATATCGCAATGGGGCAATCTTCCGGGAAAACCGAAAAACATTTCAATTATCAGCGACGTCACGGAGGACACGATCGTAGATCTGATCGAGGAGGCAGCAAGCGCTCATCAGTTCGTGATCATCGATCTTGAGGGGACCGCAAGTCTCATGGTTGCAAACGCAATCGGCATGTCAGATTTCGTTATCATTCCCACCCAAGGAGCATCAATGGATGCAAAAGGCGCCTCCAAGACAATCAAACTCATTCGCAACCAGTCTCGAATGGCAAAGCGCGAGATACCGCATGCCGTTTTGTTAACCAGGGTAAGTGCTGCGATCGCTTCTCGTTCGTTGCGCAACGTACGCGACCAACTCGACAGCGCAGGTATTGAGGTGTTCAACAGTTCAATCGTTGAACGCGCCGCATATCGCGATCTTCTCGACTTTGGTGGTTTACTCGGAAAGCTGGACCCCAAACTCGTAAGTAATATCGACAAGGCCACCCAAAACGCCATGGAATTCACCGCAGAGGTCATTGCCAGGCTGAAGGCGGTTCAGGAATCCAAGGGGAGGGCGGCATGATGGCAACACGACCAAGTTTGGGCTTTGAAGACGACGATCTGCCTGATGGACCGGTCACGTCTGACCTCGATGATCTGAGCGTCTTCCAACCGAAATCGCCCCCACGACCGGACAGGAGCAAAATAGAACAGGCAGCCGCCCGGTCAAGCTTCACGAGCCGCGAAGCCGCAAAGAAGGTAGAGACAGCGCAAGAAACGCCATTGGCGAAGCCGGTTCGACGGTATCGCACAGGTCGATCCGCGCAACTCAATCTTAAGGTGCGCCCGGAAACAATAGAGCAATTCTACGGCGTAGCCGATGCCAATGGATGGGTTTTGGGTGAGGCGTTTGAAAAAGCCGTGGCACTACTTGAAGCAAAATACAAACCACGTTGATTTGCTGGATGTCGTCGCAAACGCACCCCCACTTCCTCCGACGAGAGAAATTGCTGACCTTTTCGACTGGTGGGGTCCAATTACAGCGGCTGTGTGTATATCGCTCGGCATCTGGCTGGTGGCTGACGCTTCGCCCGCACCTAGCGTAAAATCTGTATTGACCCAGTGACAATCTTCGGATGCTTCCATTTACGAGCCAATCTTGTTTTTTTGGAGCAGATTGGAATGCTGTTTTTGTCGTTGGGAAACCGAAATGGGAGAGCATTTTTTGCATCGCAAAATCCTAATATATTTTTCATTCACTAATGTCTGTTCGGTCATTTTTGTCGGCAGTTTTTTGTTTTTGTCTCGTTTTAGGTGTTTTAAATAGTTTTAGGAAAAAAAATTGCTATTTTTCATGCAAAATCAGGTGCTTGTAGTTTTTGTCGTCGGCGATGTACGGAAAAATGTCGGCGATGTACGGGATGTCGTCGGCGATGTACGGAAAAATGTCGGCGAAAAACGGTTTCCTTGGAACAACCTCGCGCTCGGGGATCGGCGGGGAATTCTTTCGTCCGATTTATTTTGTCGTCGGCGATGTACGGAATGGCTGTCAAATTTTTGTCGTCGGCGATGTACGGAACTCCACGACAAAAATCAGTCACCTTCAATCTCGACAAGATCGCCTTTGTCAAAGTCTCCGTTGCGTCGTCTCATGTGTAGAAGCGGGCCGTCCTTCCCCTCGGATATGGCCAGATCATAGTCCGGCATAGGGAAAGCTTGTGTTCTCGTAATGAACTCACGCAGATCATAGGCAAACTTCCGGAATTCCTGATTGGATCCACTGCGTTTATAGACTTCCTTGACGCTGTAGGCGGCTTCACCCTTGCCGGCGGCCTTTCGTGCCAGGCGGTATACGAAGCGTCCTATGCCGGAACTGATGAGGAAATAGTCTTCGTGCAGGGTCAGAAGCGGGACTGATTTTTCATTCTTCACGACGCTGAGGTAAACCCAGTCGGGTATGGTGATTTCCACCAGATCGATTCGGTTGGCACCGGTTCGGCTGACAACACTATAGCCACTGATCAACGGACGGCTATCGACCTGCCTGCGTCTGCCATTTGAAAGATTGATCACTTTGATGGTTGTGTTGGCGAGGCGATCTAGCGCTGCCTCGAGATCTTCATACGACTTGCCACCATCCGAGCGCCGGCAGAATTTCAGAATATGCGATGCGCTCGGCCGATATGTCTTCGGCGGAAGGCTTGGTCTCAGACCTTTCTTCTCTTCTCTCCGATAGCGTTGTACTTCATCAGCGAGATGCGAGACCATGTTGAGAAAGATGTCATAGTCAAAAACCGTCGCCAGACCGCTTTCGGCTCCCCCTTCGATCGTGATCAGACTGTCTTTCAGTTCATAGCGAATGATGCCTGTCGAAGATCGCTTGCTGAGTGAAAAGGGGGCGACATCCATCAGATTGACATCATCCTTGATGGGCGCGTCATACACGGTGGGGACAAAAAATGTCAGTTGTGCATCTTCGGGTGGGGCCGGGCGCAATATGCGCTTTGGGACGCTTTCATGCTTGAGCACGGCTTCAACGTCCTGAGTCAGGCTGTTGTTCCGAATGGCCTCCCCGAGATTTCGAAGCGCGCGATCGACAGGATTGTCGGTCTCCGCATCTAACTGGTCCAGTTTGAGGTCGGCCCAGACACGACGGCTGTAGTAACGCCTCAGGCGGCTGAGTGCCTCTCGATCCAGTTCCTCATATTCGCGGCCATTGGTTTCAGTGTATTCTTTTGCCAGATTTTGAAGATAGGCATTTTTTTCGTGTAGCGATAAGGCTGCGAAGGCTTCGCGCGGCATGATGTTGAATTTCTTAGGCCGCTTCATCAGCGTCTTCCTCCACATCTTGACGATCCATGGCTGTACGAAACCGCCGCGGCTCTGCAAGTCTGTCACGGCCAGATATCAAAGTGCCGCCCAGACAATCCAAACTGAGTCCGTACCAGACAATTTGGCGATTTGACGAGCTTCACAAATGGTTTGACCTCATAAAGCTGGCATCGTAAGCGGTTGAGCCAATTTATCCGAAATGCAAGGGGATGCCTGAAATCAGGATCATCTCCGGCATCATTGGTTGTGGATATGATCTGCAAATTCAAAGCGGTCTGATTGGACGGTTGAAACGATGACTGGCAAGTTAGTCCTGTTGCACCCGCGTAAGTTCGGTGACGAGCGTGGTTGGTTCATGGAAACCTACAACAAAACAAAATTCGAAGCCTTGGGTCAGACTTACGACTTCGTTCAGGACAACCATTCGATGTCGGTTCAAGCCGGTACGATACGCGGACTGCATTTCCAAACGCCGCCTTTTGCCCAGGCAAAACTTGTCCGTTGCATTCGTGGCCGCATTTTTGATGTGGCAGTTGACCTCCGTAAGGGGGCGCCGACATACGGACAATGGCTGGGTGTTGAATTGTCTGCTGACAATGCGGATCAGTTTCTGATCCCTGAAGGATTCGCCCATGGCTTTGTTACGCTGGAGCCCAATACCGAGGTCGTTTACAAGGTTTCGAGCACCTATGCGCCGGCCAATGACGGCGGTCTTGCCTGGAATGATCCTGATATCGCCATTGACTGGCCTATACCCTCCGACATGGTACCGACGCTGAGCGACAAGGACAAAAAGCAACCAGGGCTTGCCGCTTTTGACACTTGCTTCCTCTATGACGGCGAACCCATGGAACTGCTTGAGGTTTGATGGTCCGCTCATGAGAAAGATACTGATAACAGGTGCCACTGGTCAGGTGGGCAAGGCTTTGGCCGCCTTGTCTTGGCCAGACAATATCCTGCTTGACATGCCGGCGCGACAATTCCTGGACCTGGCTAACCCCGATCTCGTCCATTCGCATGTTTCCTCTGCTGACTATTCGGCGATCATCAATTGTGGTGCATACACAGCCGTCGATCGAGCTGAGGACGAGCCACTTGAAGCCTACAGGATCAATGGACTTGCACCTGCTGCATTGGCAAAGGCAGCGGCAGGCTTGGCGATACCGATGCTGCATGTGTCGACGGATTATGTCTTTGACGGCAAGAAAACCGACCCTTATCTTGAAGACGATCCGATAGGTCCCATCAGTGTTTACGGCGCCTCAAAAGCCAGTGGTGAGCTGGCGGTGCGTTGCCTGAGCGCCAATCACGTGATCTTGCGAACCTCTTGGGTGTTTTCGTCCGTGGGAACCAATTTTGTGAAGACGATGCTGCGGCTGTCTGACAGGCCGCAATTGCGTGTGGTTGCCGATCAGCACGGCTGCCCGACAGCCGCCCAGGATATCGCCGGAGCGCTGCGTGATATTGTCTTGCGCAAGTTGGACAGACCCCAGGATGCCCCGACGGGAACCTATCATTTCAGCAGCGACGAGGCCACCACCTGGTACGATTTTGCTCTGGCCATATTTGCCATGGCCAAGGAGGCTGGCCTGGCCGTACCGAGCGTGGAGGCGATTGAAACCAAAGACTATCCAACGGCAGCCCGACGACCGGCCAATTCTGTGATGTCGACAGCACGTCTTGAGCGTGATTACGGTATCCGCCCGGGTCAATGGCGCCGAGCACTGAAAGACACGTTTGCATCTCTTCACCAAAGCTGATCGAAAGGCATGTTTTCCATGAAGGGCATCATCTTGGCCGGCGGTTCGGGCACCCGGTTGCATCCGGCAACATTGGCCGTCAACAAACAGCTTATACCGGTTTATGACAAGCCGATGATCTATTATCCGCTGTCTGTGCTGATGCTGGCCAAAATCAGGGATATTTTGATCATCTCTTCGCCAGAATACATGGAAAACTATCAGAGATTGTTTTCTGATGGTCAAAAATGGGGAATGAACATTTCCTATGCGTTACAGCCCAGTCCCGATGGTCTGGCACAGGCCTTTACCATCGGAGCTGATTTTATTGGCAGAGATGCAGCCTCTCTGGTGTTGGGTGACAATATCTTTTTTGGCGCAGGCCTCAGTACTTTGCTCGCGCAAGCCAGAAGTCGGCAATCGGGAGCGACTGTCTTTGCTTACGAAGTTGACGATCCCGAACGTTACGGCGTCGTGGAGCTGGATGAAAACGGCAGGGCGATTACGCTGGAGGAAAAGCCAAAGGCGCCGCGTTCGCGCCTGGCCGTAACCGGCCTGTATTTCTATGACAACAAGGTTGTCGATTACGCTCGGGCGCTGAAACCTTCGGCGCGGGGAGAGTATGAAATCACTGACCTCAATCGCATCTACATGGAAGAAGGTAATCTCTTCGTGGAAAAGATGTCTCGTGGTTATGCCTGGCTCGATACCGGAACACATGACAGTCTTCTGGAAGCGGGAGAATTTGTCAGAACAATTCAGCACCGCCAGGGCACCAACATCGCCTGCATTGAGGAAATCGCCTATCTGAATGGCTGGATTTCGAAAGATACGCTGGTTGAATACGGCCATTACTATTCAAAAACGGCCTATGGTCGTTACTTGATGAAAGTGTCGTCCAGCGAAACCTACAGCATTTGACGACAATGGTACCTGCCAGCTTTAACGGCCAAATTTGGGTAGATAGATCATGCGTATAGTTGTAACCGGCGGCGCCGGATTCATAGGATCCGCTCTTGTCCGCTATCTCGTGCGAGACGTAGGAGCCGATGTCTTAACGATAGACAAGTTGACATATGCAGGGAACCTGGAATCGCTAAAGCCGATCGAGAACGCCCCCAATCATCGCTTCTTGCGTGCGGATATCTGTCTTGGTGAAGACATTGCTCGGGCCATTGAGGATTTCCAGCCCGATCGCATCATGCATCTTGCTGCCGAAAGTCATGTCGACCGATCGATCACAGGTGCCGGTGACTTCATCAAGACCAATGTCTTCGGCACATTCAATATGCTTGAAGCCTCTCGCCAGTACTGGAACAAGCTGGACGATCAGAGAAAATCAGAATTCCGCTTTCTTCATGTCTCGACTGACGAGGTTTATGGTTCCTTGGGTGATGAGGGATTGTTCACTGAGGAGACGGCCTACGATCCCTCCTCGCCCTATTCGGCGTCTAAGGCTGCCAGTGATCACCTGGCTGTTGCCTGGCATCGCACCTATGGATTGCCTGTGGTTTTGTCGAATTGCTCGAACAATTATGGACCCTATCACTTTCCGGAAAAACTCATTCCTCTGATGATCCTCAATGCCTTGGACGGCAAACCCTTGCCCGTTTATGGCAATGGAGCCAACATCCGCGATTGGCTATATGTGGACGATCATGCAAAGGCCTTGCACCTGATTGCTTCAAGGGGAAGACTTGGCGAGAAATACAATGTCGGTGGTCGCAACGAGCGACGAAACATCGAAGTTGTCGAGACGATTTGCGCGATCTTGGACAAGTTGAGCCCGGCGACGGGACCACATGCACGACTGATCACCTATGTTGCCGATAGACCCGGCCATGATGCCCGGTATGCGATTGATGCCAGCAAACTTGAGCAGGAGCTTGGGTGGAAAGCGGCAGAAAACTTCGACACGGGGATCGAGAAGACTGTCAAATGGTATCTTGAAAACCGTTGGTGGTGGGAGCCTTTGAGGCAGAATGTCTATTCGGGTAATCGACTGGGCGTCGTCTGAAAATGAAAACGTGCAAGATGAAGTATTGGGGGGCTGAGCAAGCTCCCCCATATGCCCTTGTCTTGCACCAGCTGAATTGCCGCTATATACCCGCCCGGCTGTTCGTCAGACTGGAAACGCCGATCGGTGAGCAGGCCTCGACATACCTCGGCTGAAGGCCAACGACATGATCTCTGCCAAAAGAGGCGCTTTCGTCTCCAAATTCCATCAATTGTATCTTGTTGCCGCGCCTTTGTTCAGGCGTGATATCTCAGCCCGTTATCGTGGGTCAGTGATGGGGCTTGCCTGGACGTTTCTGGTCCCTTTGCTCATGCTGGCTGTCTACACCTTCATGTTCGGCAAAGTGTTTCAGATGCGCTGGTCTCCGGATGGAGTTGATGAGCCCGGTGGCACCCTCGGTTTTGCGTTAACACTGTTTGTCGGTTTGATGACCCATAGCTATGCGACTGAGGTTCTGACGCGCGCGCCAACGATCATTTTATCCAATGCAAATCTGGTGAAGCGGGTTGTTTTCCCCCTGGAGATATTTCCCGTTATGGCTGTATCGACGGCCTTGTTCCAGTACTTCATCAGTCTGATTGTATTCCTGATCTTTCAGGTGACTGTGACCGGTACGGTTTCCGTTGGCGTTCTATGGCTGCCAGTAATCATCTTGCCCTTCACGATCTTGCTGATTGGCTTTGCCTGGGTGCTCGCCAGCGTTACGGTCTATTTCAGGGATGTCGCGCAGTTTATGGGCCTTGCAGCAACCGTTCTGCTGTTCATGTCGCCGGTTTTTTATCCCGTCTCCCGATTGCCTCAAGAGTTATGGCCGATCTTCTTGCTGAATCCGCTGACTTTCATCATAGAACAATCAAGAGTAGTGGTTTTTACCCAGGCGCCACCAGATTTTGCCGGTCTCGCGTTCTATTTCGTGATTTCGCTTGCGGTGGCGATCGCTGGCTATTTTGCCTTTGCCCGGATGAGACGAGGGTTCTCGGATGTCCTTTGAAGCTGAGGGTGAACTGGCCATCGAAGTTCGTGGTTTGACGAAGAGATTTCGTCTGTTCCAGCGTCAGATCCACAGAATAGCCGAGCTTTTCAGTCTTGGACGACGCAGATATCACAAGGCGTTCACCGCTCTGGATAACGTCACCTTTTCGGTGCGAAAGGGCGAAGCTGTTGGCATCATCGGTCGCAACGGCTCTGGCAAGTCGACCTTGCTGCAGATGATTTGCGGGACTTTGACGCCGACCGAGGGAGAGGTTCGCGTTCATGGCCGTGTGGCAGCTCTGCTCGAGCTTGGCGCTGGCTTCAATCCGGATTTCACGGGTCGCGAGAACGTCTATCTGAATGCAGCGCTCTATGGTTTGACAAAATCGGATGTCGATGAGCGTTTCGAAAAGATTGTTGAGTTTGCCGATATTGGCGAGTTCATTGAACAGCCGGTCAAGACCTATTCAAGCGGAATGTTTGTGCGTCTGGCTTTTGCTGTCATTGCGCATGTGGATGCCGATATTCTCGTCATTGATGAAGCGTTAGCCGTCGGTGATGTGGCATTCGGTCAAAAATGCATGCGTTTTCTGCGCGCTTTCCGCGAGAACGGCACCATTCTTTTTGTCAGCCATGACACAGCCGCCGTCATTGGTTTGTGTGATCAGGCTGTATGGCTTGATGGAGGGCAATTGAAGGCGGTGGGGCGGGCCAAGGATGTGTGCGAGCTTTATTTCGGGCATGTGTTTGGCGACAAGAAGATCGATGCGACTGTCCTCGAGTCTGAAGAAGAAAGCGACGGTCAGACGCGCACACTCGTACCGCCTGAAGATTGGATCGATGGCCGCCAGCCATGGGTCAATGCCACGAACCTGCGCAATGATCTTGAACTGTTTGTCTTCGAGCCCAACAGTGGCGGGGATTTCGGATTTGGCGGAGCGCGCATTGAAGATGTGCGTTTCACCGACCCGGCAGGTCGACCCTATCGCTGGATCCTTGGTGGCGAGGAGACAATCCTGACCGTCGAGGTCAAGGCATTTGTCGATCTTGATCGTCCGATCATTGGCTTTTACGTAAAGGATCGTCTTGGGCAGGCGCTGTTTGGTGACAACACGTTCTTGACCACCTTGACTGAGGATGGTGGCTGCAAGGTGTCGGTGAAGGCCGGCGAGACATTTACTGCCACCTTCCGGTTTCCCATGCCAGTTCTTCCCAAAGGATCTTATGTGATTGCCGTCGCTGTCGCCGATGGCACGCAGGAAGACCACGTTCAACATCACTGGATGCATGATGCATTGATATTCAAGTCTCACAGCAGTCATACGGTCAGTGGACTTGTCGGTATTCCGATGCTTGACGTTTCTCTCTCAACTGCGCATGGCAAGCCCATAGATTAGTTTGTAGAAGGATATCGTCGTGTTGCCCCAAGCATAGTGCAAATGGCAGGACCGATGTTCTGGACTCGAGTTGGATAATGACAAAGACAGCCGGAAGACAATTGCCTGAAGCGCCATCCCTTTGGCGGCTGACGGGTATTGATGGTGCGGGTGCAGGACTTGAGCCTGCCCTGACGCGTCCCGAGCGACTGGTTTCGCCTGATTCCTGGGCCGGACATTTGCCCTTTGCCTTCTGGCTGGTCGCAGCAGCGCGCCCGCGACGCTATGTCGAATTGGGGGTGCATACCGGCAATTCCTATTGTTCGATTGCGCAAGCGGTATTGAAATACAAGCTTGCCACTGAATGTTTCGGCATTGATCACTGGTATGGTGATGTTCAGGCCGGGCTTTACGGCGAAGATGTCTATCAGGACCTCAAGGCATGGCATGATCCGCGCTTTGGACAGTTCTCCCGTCTTCTGCGCATGAGTTTTGCCGACGGGCGAGCCTATGTCGAGGATGGCAGTGTCGATATCCTGCATATCGATGGCTTGCATACCTATGAGGCGGTTCGCGAGGATTTCGAGACCTGGCAGTCCAAAATGAGCGATCGCGGGATCGTTCTGTTCCACGATACCAACGTGTTTCAAAGCGATTTCGGTGTCTGTGATTACTGGCAGGAGATCAAGTCGCGTTATCCGACCTTCGAATTCCTGAATTCCAACGGACTGGGTGTAGCTTATGTCGGCACTCAACCGATCCGGGATGTGTTGCCGGATGTTGCCGGGCTTTTCCGCCTGAACGAAGACGAACGCCAGGTGTCGGCCATCCGACGCTATTTTTCGCAATTGGGTGATGGGCATGTCCAGGCCATCCGCTTTGCTGAAATGCAACAGCGGGGCGAGCGCTCGGCCCGCCAATTGCAGCGCGCCTATGAGGATCTGGCCGCATTAGATCGGGATCGATCGGCTGTTCTTGCGGCGCGTGCGCCGTTGCAGGACAAGGCGCTCAAATGGGACCAGCTCTATGTCAGGACCGGTGGGTCCATCAGCTTGGACCTCGATGGCGTGAGTGAGGCTCTGGGCCGTCTTTACAACAGTGATAATCCTCAGGCGCGGCGTGATCGCAACATCCTGAAAAGGCAGTTGACCCAACTGGTTCAGTCGGGGACATTCGAACCACACTATCGCGATCTCGCCCTGTGGGCCGCAAAACGGGTTTGGACAAAGCTTGCGACAAGGCTTCGCAGGTTGCCGGTCGGCGAAGGCGATGCGACGATTGCCGCCATCCGAGACAGTGGCTTGTTTGATGAACAGCACTACAGCTTGACGGCAGCAGCGCGGGCTGCAGGCCAGGACCCTCTTGAGCATTATCTTCAGATTGGTGAGGCCCGCCGCATAAGCCCATCAAAGGGCTTCGACCCGGATTATTACGCCCGTCGCAACCGCGATGTTGATCAAACCGGCTTTGGCCTGTTGAGGCATTTCGTGTTGTTCGGGCAGACGGAGCAACGTCCAGCCGTCACACCGGCCAAGCGCATGGTCTTGCCTGAAATGCCGTCGACACAAAGACCGCGCGTCTTGCTTCTGGTGGAACACGATACGGATATTGCCACCTCGTTTGCTGTCAGTGTGGCGGCTCGCATCGATCGAACCCACGACGTCATTCTTCTGGTGCCGGCAGGGAGCGGACTTGGCGAGCGGTTTTCCGGTGTTGCCAAGGCTGTGGTTTTCTTTCCTGACGAGCCGGACATTGAAGGTGTTGACCGCAATGAGGTGCTGGCCCGGATTGTGGCGGAGCTGCAGCCATCCTTTGGTGTGGTCATGTCCGTGCGAAGCCGCGTGAATGTCAGGGGGCTTGCCGCAGCTGGACTTGGGCTTGTCCAATTGGTGGATGAATTTTCTTCCTCCGTCCGTCCGCATGGCAGCGCTTATGAATTTCTTCCCTGGGCGCATCGACTGGTGTTTCCCTCGCGGACTGTGGCAGGGTCGTTCGTCGAGGAACATCCTTATCTGTCACGCCGTCAAATGGCGGTTCTGCCGCCTGCAGCTGATCCGACGATCAAGGCCCAGGACCTTGGTTTTGGACGGCAGGATTATCAAGCCGGTGTCAGGAAGCTCGTACGACCATCTCAGCATGAAGGCGATGTGCTTGTCTTAGGCTATGGTGAATTGACGCCACAATCCGGCATTGAAGCCTTCATTGCACTTGCGGCCGAAACAGGTGCAAGAAGTGGGCAAGGCAGGTCGCTGTACTTTGTCTGGGTCGCTCCAGACTATGATGGCGAAAATGGCAGTGACTATGCGCGCTTGATTGCGGCCCTGATCAAGCGGACGGGCGTTGGCGATTATTGCAGGATCGTCAGCACGGACGCAGACATTGAGACTGTCTTGCATTGCATCGATATCTACGCCTTGACTGCTCCTATGGACGCAATGTCGCATAATGCGATCGCGGCGGTGCGGGCTGGCAAACCTGTGGTCTGTTTCGAATCGGGCAGTTCGCTGGCTGAGGTGTTGAAGGGTGACGAGACAACACATGTCCTTGTTTCGTCACATCTGAAACTGTCTGATCTGTCAGATTCGGTTCTACGTCTGAGCGACGATTGCGAACTCTACCGCAAGACACAGGCGGCCTGTCTGGCACTGAGTGCTGCTGTGTTCAGTTCTTCTTCTTACGTTGACCGGGTGCTTCAGTTTGGTGAAGAAGCCAGACAGGAGGCCCTTGCGATCCAGCAAGATTATCAACTGGTGCAGCAAGCCCAACCGCCCGTGTTTCAAGAGGCCGTGTTTGGGGGCAGCTGGCCTGTTGATCTTTATCCGCAAGACCTCTTGCACACCTATTTGCTGAGATCTCGGATAGCGCGCTCGACATCAGGGAGCCTGGCGACCGGCTTGCGCCGCCCCATGGCGGGTTTCAACCCCTTGATCTATGCAGAGGATTGCACGGGATATGATGGGAGTCGGGATCCGCTGGCTGACTGGCTTGAAGCCGGACGTCCCGATGGTCGTTGGACGCATCCTTTGGTGCAGCCCTCAGCCGCCACGACAAAACCTATCCGAGCCACAACACTTTTGCACGGGCATTTCTACTACACGGACCTTCTCGAGGATTTTGTCACCAGGCTGCGGATGAATGCCAGCCTTGTCGATGTGGTTATCACTGTCCCTGATGATGCCAAGGCGCAACAGGCGAGACAGGTCCTCGCATCCGCGTCCTTGAAGGGTACGACAAGCGTGCAGGTTGTCGGCAACAGGGGGCGTGACATCGGGCCGTTTCTCACGGGTCTCGATCCTGCCTTGCTGGGACGCTATGAAATCGTCGGCCATGTCCATGGAAAGAAATCTCCTCATGTGGAAAAGCTGACGGGTGATCAGTGGCGTAATTTCCTGTGGGAACATCTGATAGGCGGTGCCCATCCGGCTGCGGATGCTTGCCTGGCAGCTTTTGAAGCCGATCCAAAGCTTGGACTGGTTTTCCCCGAAGATGCCCATCTTCATGGTTGGGATGACAATCTTGCCCTGGCTGAACAGCTGGCAAAGAAAATGGGCCGCGTCGATCCCTTGCCCAAGGCGTTCGAATGGCCAATTGGAACGATGTTCTGGGCCCGAACGGCTGCACTCAAGCCCCTGTTTGATTTGAAGCTGGACTGGTCGGATTATCCGACTGAGCCCTTGGCTGGCGACGGCACACTTCTTCATGCTCTTGAACGTCTCGTTCCGTTTGCTGTGGAACAGGCTGGTTATGGTTATGCGGCGGCTTTTCTGCCGGAGGTTCAACGATGAGTGTACATCTGATCCTCGGTGGATGCGGCTTCATCGGTCGTCATGTTGCCATGGCGCTTCATCGGCGTGGCGATAGGGTTATCCTTGCCGATGTGATTGATCCATCACCTTCTCTTGTTGCACGCTTACCGGTTGAAGCCCGACGCATTGAGGCCGGTTCTCCCGATTGGGAAAGCCTGATGGATGGTGTCGATGTCGTTCACCATTATGCCTGGACCACCGTGCCATCTTCGGCAGATGCTGATCCCGTTGCGGATCTGGACGCAAATCTACGCGAAACCATACGTTTGCTGGAGGTGTTGCGGCAACGCAGGCTAAGGGACAGATCAACGACCAAGCTGATCTTTGCCTCCTCTGGCGGAACGGTTTATGGCCCTCTTGCAAATGTGCCGGCGCGAGAAGACAACGCGTTTAATCCGATCAATGCCTATGGAGCCTCGAAGGCTGCAGCTGAAATTTATCTGGGATATTATCGCAAAGCCCATGGAATTGATTGTCGTATTGCACGGATCTCCAATCCCTATGGGGCAGGACAGAACCCGGCCAAGCGACAGGGCGCGGCAAGTACATTTCTGTTTCATACGCTTGACGGAAAGACCATTTCCATATGGGGAGATGGTGAAGTGGTGCGCGACTATATCCATATCGCGGATCTGACGGCGGCTCTTGTCGCCTTGAGCGACGTGTCCGCCGACAGACTGGGCGACGACATGGCACCGGTTTTCAACATCGGAAGCGGCGAGGGGACTTCATTGAATGCAATACTGGATGTCTTGCGCAACCACTTGGCGCTCGATCCTGTTGTCGACTACCAAAAAGCCCGAAGCTTTGATGTACCCGTCAGCGTTCTCGACATTTCCAAGGCCCGTCACGTCCTGAACTGGCAACCGCAACTGTCCTTTGTTTCGGGCTATGCCCGCATGCTGGCTGACGTTCGCAGCCAAAGCCCGCTTTTTTCAACCTTGTTGGATCCATCTTCGCAATGACAGTTTTCTCAACGACCGCTCCTTTGGTTTCGGTCATCATGCCAGTCTACAATCACGGGCGTTATGTTGCCGAGGCCTTGCTGTCGATTGTCCGACAGGACTGGCGTCCCCTTGAGATCATAGTGATAGACGATGGTTCCAGGGATGATAGCTTCAGGATCCTTCAGGACACGGTCTCATCTCTGCCTGCGGATCAGCAACTGGCGGTCCATCTATCTAGTCGGGAGAACCGCGGCGCACATAATACCATCAATGAGGGGATCGAACGGGCCAGAGGCGAGTATCTGGCGATCCTCAATTCGGATGACTACTATCTGCCCGGGCGTATTCGCCGCTGTATCGAGACAGCCATGGCCCACAAGGCCCGCTTTGTTTTCACCTATGTCGATCCGATCGATGACGACGGCATTCCGCTGGCGCCTGAACATCGATGGCGACATTGGTATGCGGATTTGAAGATGCAGGAGCTTGATATTGCTCCCAACATCTCGAATTTGCTGTTGCGCTACAATATCGGCGTATCGACCGGCAACTTCGTCTTCCACCGGTCTCTGATCGATGACATCGGGATGTTTGGCGATTTTCGCTATGCGCATGACCTTGATTTCATGTTGCGTGCGAGCGCTCTGGAAGAACCGGTGCTGATCAGGGAGAAGCTTTACGGCTATCGCATTCATGCCAGCAACACGATTGGCGAAAGCGATGAGCGTATAACGGATGAGGTTGCCGGTATTGTCGGTTCCTATCTGAGGCGGGCTGCAGACGTTCCCCCTGTCAATCCCTTGGCACCGCGCCTGGACCGCGACTGCTATACCCTAGCCACGACGTCCTGGCCGCCGCATCTGGAGAAGGCGGTTGACAGCCTGATGTGTGATCCATCCTTGCGTGGCGATACCAAACAAAAGGACGCACGCATACAGGATCTGACACCGGTGCCTGCACAGAAGTCGCAGAAGTCGCAGATCACCTTGATCAGCCACGAACTGAGCCGAACCGGAGCTCCTGTTCTTCTCAGGGATGTCGCCTCTGCCTTGCATGCACTCGATGTGGCCACGCATGTCATCAGTCTTGGTAGTGGACCACTGTCCGACGACTATGCCCGGATGAACAGTCCGGTTCTCACGGAAGATCCAGTTTCGCATCTTTTGAGCAAGGCGGGTGGTTTCCTGATGCAGCTGGCAAGTGACCGGCGGGTTCCGGCAATGGCGAAGCGTCCCCTGGCACTTGCGGCAAGGCTGTCGGGCGGTCTGGGAGCCAGGCTCCGGATGTGGCGTTATCGAGCAAAGACCTCGGGCAGGGGCCCTTTGCTGATCAATTCTTTTGCCAGCTGGCCTTTGGCTTTGCCATTGCTGGAAAAATGGCAGGGGCCTGCATTCTGGTACATCCACGAGACCTATGAGCCTTCCCTGGTAATGCGCTCCGGGCGGCATCTTGCGCGATTGCGTGGCCTGGCCGACCAAGGCCGTATGGTTTTTCTGTTCGGCTCGGATGCAACGCGTCGCAAATGGGCAGAAGAAGGTTATGATGGTGAAGTCTTCTACTGGAGTGGTCTGAAGAAGGCGATGGGCCTGGACCGGCTCCCGAAAAATGCCGGGGCTGGCAAACGGATCATATTGTCGGTGCAATCGACGGGGCCGCGCAAGGGAACGCGCAGCCTGATCGAAGCTTTTGCTCTGGGTTGCCGGCAAGGCCTGATTCCTGCGGATGTCGAGCTTCATATTGTTGGAGCGCATGCCCCGTCACGTAATGCACTCAGCCGTGATCTTCTGGTGCGTATCCTGAAAGACGACATCAGGGGACGAGTGCAGCTTATCCCCAATTTGGCGCCGGCGGAACTAGAGGCACATTATACCGGCGCCACGATTTACGTTCAGTCTTCGACCATGGAGTGCCTACCGCTGGCACTGCTTAACGCAATGGCATGCGGCTTGCCGATTGTGTCCACTGATGCGGATGGATGCCGAGAAGCAATCCTTGATCAACAGACGGGCCTTCTGATACCGCCTCGTCAACCCGAACAGATGGCCAGGGCATTGGCCACATTGCTCAATGAGCCTGATTTGGCATCGAGACTGGCGCGCAATGCGCGCAGCCTGTTTGAGGAGAAATTCTCAGTTGAGGTTACGGCACCCAGACTGATGCATCGCATCATCGGCGATGGCACCTCGACGTCCTGATCTTCACACAAGGCGTAGGCCGTGCCGGCGATAGAAAGTACGGGCCGACTTGGCAAACAGACGAATGTGTTTCATGCCCTTTTTGGCGGCATGGCCACCAGCATGAATGACTTTGACTTTAGGGACATAGACGATCCGGGTGATCTGTGAGGTGCGCAACGACAGATCAAAGTCTTCAAAATAGAGGAAATAGGACGGATCAAAACCATTGAGACGGCGCAGGATATCGCCGTCGAAAAACATGAAGCAGCCACTGACGATGGGAGGATCCCAAAAGTCGCTGTCTGCAGTTTCCGTACGCATTTCATAACGGTCGAGGCGTTTGGCGAATATCTGTTTGAGGAGGGCGGGTGCGAAGCCACGCAGCAGCAGATCAAACAGGGCGGGATAGTTTTTGCACAGATACTGCCGCTGTCCGTCCGGCCAGTGCGCCTTGGGTGTGACAAGGCCACATTCGCGATTGTTGGACATGAAATGTATGGCATTGATGAGTGCCGCCGGATCCATCTCGATATCGGGATTCAAGATCAGGTGGAAACGGCCTGTTTTTGGCAAGATCAGATTGTGGGCTGCGCCGAAACCGATATTGCCGTGACCTGTGATGATCTCGAAGTGATAGTTGGCCAGTATCCTGGCTACAGCCAGCGGCACGGCATTGCTGTCTGAATTCTGAATAACAAAAACCTTAACCAGATTGTGCTCAAAGCCGGTCAATGCTGCAACCAGGCTTTCCAGCGTTCTGCGCAGGATTTCCATGTCCGGTTGGAACGTCACGATCGAAACGGTCAGCAGGTGTTCAGCGACGTCTCGTGCGGCTTTGTCAGAGGATGACATCTACTTTCTCCCCATGCGCCCGCGAATACCATGCCAGATCCCGAGTGACATCAATCTCGCATGGGCCCGTCTTTGCGGGGCAAAGACGGAGAAGAAAGCAAACTGTCGAATGACTCTCCACAAGAGGACGACCACCCAGGCCGCCGAAATCCAGGGACGTCTTGCCAGCCAGATGGCGTTGCGAACATGATAGTAATGACGCAAGGGGCTGTGCAGGGGGATCTGTCGCCCCTTGTAGGGGATCCAGGAATCTCCTAGCGCATGCTCCATGAGAGCATCGCAGACCCCATAGGATTTCAGCCCATTCTGCCGCGCTCTCAGCCCCCATTCGATGTCGACATAATCAATGAAGAGCTCTTCGATCATGCCTCCGACAGCATCAAGGCTGTGGAGGGGCATGAGACTGCCCGAAGCGATCAGGAAGTCGGCCTCGACAAGGCCGCCCGATGCGGGGCAGGGGCGCCGTTTTAGGGACAGGCCCTTCAGATAGACGAAAGGAGCCGCCTCTCCCTGTCGGTGATCGACGTAAGTCGGGCCGACAGCTGCATAGGGCTGGCATATCTGCTCAAGATGGCGTGCCGCGGTGACCAGTCGCGATACCATGTCGGGTGCTGGAATACTGTCCTGATCGAGAAGCAGGACATATGTCGCCAGGCAATCGCGGGCGAACTCGATACCGATGTTCTGGGCCCGGGCAATACCGAAGTTGTCACCCAACGGCAGAAGGGCAATTTCGTGACGGTCGGCGAGATCGCCAAGATTGACGCTTGAGCCATTGTCGACAATCACCAGATTGCTGACCTGCGGCATGACGGAATCCAGCAGACGTTCCAGGGTCCCAAGATCGGGATTATAGGTAACGATGATCCCGCAAATCCGAGGATCGCCCTCGGGAGCGGCCAAGTCATTCATGGATCAAGCAAGTCCAAAATCCACGAAGGCCTGATAATGGCCGACCGTGGAGATAACATGGCCATCGTCGGTGATCCAGCTGCGCACCACGGCATAATCCGTCTTTTCATCGATCGCGGTCATATCGACGAGAAGAAGTTCGCTCTTGATCTGCACCATTTCGATCGAGCCGGCATCGAGAATGAAGGCATGCACGAACTTCTTGGCATGTTCGTCATAACGGGCAAATTTTGCACCCAGAATGGAAGAGCCGATGCCTGCCGTGTTTTCCAGGACGGGGACGGGGACGGGAGCTGCACCCGCTTCGTATGTTGCAAGTGTCGGAGCGCTTGCGACTTCGCCCAGTTGCACCAGAACCTCGTCGAGACTTGCCAGATCAAGCGTTGCCGACACGGTCGTTTCGCCAATTTTATACTGAGAAATCAGGCCGAGATGTGTCGATACCAGCGACAGGACATTCTGGGCATCCGTTACGGACGCAACAGCAATGGTTTCCTGCGCGGGCGAACCAGCAATGGTTTCCTGCGCGGGTGCAACGGATCTTGCCTGAGCGGTATTGATAGCCACGACGACGCCCGCATCTTCCGTGCTGATCTCTTGAAGCAGGATGGCAACAAACTTGCTGGATGTCCCGTCTTCCGAAACGGACTGACCGGCAGCGTCAGAGGATATGGTCAGCGCTGTCGAAAGCGGAGCATAGATCTTGGCGTCATAGACGACGGTCACCGGTGTGGCATCTGCCGGCTTGCTCGGTTCGCCCTTGACGACCTGTTGGAGTTCTATCGATGATCCGTCGGCTTCAGCCAGAACGATATCCGTTTCAGGCCGTTCGGTCACTGTCTCCAGCGCCAGAGCTGCCAGATGCGCATTGACGCTTGCGGCGTCTGTCGGCGGATGCGGCCCGTACATTCCGTAGCCAAGCGCGATGACGGCGAGGCTTGCAGCAACAGATTGTGAGGTCGTGACAGGATTTGTAAACGCTGTGACCGTCGATCCTCGAGCGTCCTGCTGCGAGAGATTGCGTGCGGCCTCTTGGGCACCGGCAAGCTGGCGATCGCTGCCGACCACACTCTGTAATGGTGATGTCGCGGCCGCCTTATGGGAGCCGCCATGATCAGAGACAAGATCGGCTGACAGAGTGTACGCCATGGTGGCTGTCGTCCCATGGTCACCGTGATGCAGGACCGAATCTGGAATCTGGCCGCCGTCGCCCGCAAGATTCTCCGCTGCTTCTGCCGTGCCGATGATATCATCGGAGGCGAGGAAAAGGGTCCAAACCAACGCGGCAAGCATGACCGCAGGGTGAAGACGCACGCTCTGGTCATGCAGCATACGCGGGCGGAAGGTGACGACATTGTCCTTGGGCTCGCTGCGGGCAGCGACCTGAGAGACAAAACGGTCGATCAGGGAGGGAAAGTCCGGCCCCTCCAGCAATCCACCAAGACCGGGGCTGTCGAGCAGATACTGGCCATCAATCCGAGCAAGATGAACGAAGACCTCGCCATCTTCGCGGCAGAACACGAACCAGGGGTCATTTTCATCGCTGACGCCACGGTCGGTCGAGATGCGAATGCCGGCCTGCACCAGAAGCGCTTCGACCCGGTAGAGGTCGGCCACTTCCTGATTGCTCCAGTCGCCGGACAGGCGCGTATGCTCAGTCGGGCGGGAAACAATCAGCGTCCCGTCCATATTGGCGGTCACGACAGGCAATGCCACGTCATTCCTGAGGGCATCCTGATGGGCATGACTGGAAGACGTATGTTTGCCCGGGAAGGCAAGTATATTCACCATTATCGATCTCGACGCGAAAAGACCTGCAAATACTATCCTTCAACGATGGGTCACGTCCAGTCCGAAGCCGGCGGAAAATGGAGGTGCCGCCGCATTGCGACAAAAAAACAACGCGAAGCTCTGGCAGACATCGGTTTTTTCATGTATTCACATCCAGATAAGTGACAGTTCCTCGTAAGGTTTCACGATCATGCAGTTTCAAGGCAGCGCAAACATTGCGGAAGACAAGCGCCAGGATTTGCGTTTGCAAGCAGGCGCCTGGCTGAAGGCTGCACGCGAGGAAGCAGGCCTGTCCCAGCGTGACCTGGCTGAAAAGGTTGGTGCCCTTTATTACACCTTTATTTCGCAGATCGAGGGCGGCAAGGGCCGCATTCCAGCGGAACGCTATGAAGCCTGGGCCGTGGCCCTTGGCATGCAGCCGCGAGATTTCGCTGTCCGTATGCTGAGCTTTTATGAGCCGACCACCTACGACCTGATCTTCAGAAAGGCCTGAAGAGGCTTAAGGCAGCGAATAAAGGCGCGCGGAACCGCTCTTTCCGCCTCTCGCCAGACTATCGATCCTGACATCTGGCCATCTTGTCAGGACATGTGTGCAAGGTTAACAAATCCTTGCGGAACAAGAGATAATTTCCCCCCAGTTTTGGCCGTTTTCTTGACAATTTGATCTTGCCCGAGCCGATGTACAGTGTTAGGTGTACAGCGCTTGCTGAACAGCCCCGCTTCGGGCTGTCTGCGCGCATTTCTTCGGTCGGGGGAAGATCGACCCGGTCGAAGTGACGTGACGTCACAAACTGGATCAAGGAGATAGGGCTCATGGCTCTTGCATTTGACGCTAATTATTACCTTTCGACGCGTCCGGACGTGTTTAACGCGTTCGTGAAGACGGCTGGCGCAACCGGCCAGACCTGGGCGCAGTTCGCTGAAGCGCACTACAACACCTTCGGCCGCTTCGAAGGTTCGAACCCGAACGCGACCTTCAACACCAATCAATATCTTGCTGCGAACCCGGACGTTGCTGCCGCTGGCGTCAACCCGTTCACGCACTTCCTGAACTTCGGCGCCAAGGAAGGCCGCGCTCCGAGCGCTACGTTCCCGTCCTTCGCCTCCTTCGACGAGAAGGCCTATCTGGCTGCCAACCCTGACCTCGGCGCTGCTGGCATCACCACCAAGGGCGCAGCTTATGAGCACTTCGTCAAGTTCGGCCAGTTCGAAGCCCGTCCTGGCGCTCCGGCTGTTGACACTGGCGTACCGGGCCAGACCTTCACGCTCACTACTGCTACGGGCGAGATCGTGAATGGTACTTCGGCAAATGACACGTTCAACGCTGTCGTCGCCGAGGACGCAGGTTTTCCGACATTGGTCACATCGAGCACCCTCAACGCGTTCGACCAAGTCACTGGTGGCGAAGGCGTCGATACTCTGAACCTGGTGGTTCAGGACTTCGGGGGCCTTACCGGCGATGTTTCGACCCTTCAGGGCACTGTTCAGGGCGTTGAGATCATCAACGTTGATCAGGCCAATGGCCTTCTCGCTAATGGAACTGGTGGCACGCTCGCAGCTGGCGCTTTCGCCGGTGCCGAGCAGATTTGGCAGATCAATCAGGCAAACAGCATTTCGGGCTTGGCCGAAGGTCAGACTGCAGGCTTCCGTAACACTGCTGCAACCACTGCAAGTGTAACCTTCGCTGCTGCAGCTACCACTGCTGCAATCGCCCTTGACGAAGTTGCTTCCGATACCCGCATCAACGTTGAAGGTACTGGCATCAACACCATCAACATTTCCGGTTCGGTTGTTGAGCCTGATGCTACGACCGATGCCGTTCTGACCATCGGCGGTGCCGAGACCGGCTCGGGTGTTACCAACAGCCTTGCAGCTCTGCGGACGGTCAACATCGACCTTTCGAGCAACACTGAGATTGGTGTCTTCACTGACGCTCTGGACGCGGTCACAACCATCAACGCTTCGGCTTCCACCGGTGATCTTGTTCTCGACTTCACCGACCTCGATACAGGATCACAGGATCTGACGTCGCTGTCGACTGGTTCGGGTGCAGATGAAGTCAGCCTTGAAGTTGACGACTTCGACTCGACGGCTGTTTCGATCAACCTGGGCGCCGGTAACGACGTCATCACGATCGATGGTACTGAAGGTGCAACTGCCGCTACCGCTACCGCTGCTGACCTCACCGCTCTTTCGGTGACGCTCGGCGCTGGTCGTGACATCGTTGAGATCAGCGGTCTTGCGAACCTGGTTGCGGTCGACGCTTCGGCAAACACGGTGACGCAGAGCTCGATCATCATCACCGACTTCAACGGTTCGGAAGATGTGCTCGATCTGTCGGAGCTGGGCCTGGATGGCTTCTTCGCCACTCAGAACCTGGTTGACACTGCTGCATCGAATGCAGCTGCGAATGGCGGCAGCCTCGCTGACGTTATCGCTGCAATCGACGACTTCGCTTCCGAAACCGAAGCAGTTCAGTTCAACTTCGGCGGCAACACCTACGTTTATGTTGACAACGGCTTCGATGGTGATACCGAGGTGGCTCTCAATGACGGCCTGATCCAGATCAACGGCGACGTTGCTCTGACCGGCATCAACGTTCTGTTTGATGACGTCTCTGTTATGTAATCATCTCGTAAGAGACTATTGAGCTAGTGGAACCCCGCTGTCTTCGGATGGCGGGGTTTTCTTTTTGCGGTCCTCACGTTGCCCCAGTTGGTTTCTCGTCTGCCGTGTTGAAGGAGGACACCAATGAAGACGCTGATTGCTTTTGGCCTGCTGAGCCTCGCGGCCTCTCCAGCTTTCGCCCAGGACTGCACCTATCACGAACGCCAGCCTGTACAAAAGGACGGCAATACGCAGCATCGCTTCACTGATAGCTGTGGTAAGCCTTACGAGGTGGGCTATCGTCTCGAAGGCAACACGCTGCATTTCCCTCGTGGCGGGCAACACAGTCTGCCGGAAACTACAGAAGCTGAGGCAGAGAGGATCTTGCGGGATACCTACGGCCTTGTAGGTGGCGCCGCTGGCCTAGTCCGAACCAAGGGGCTCTAGTTGGCCAGACCAGATTGCCTTGTGGAGTTGAAGGCCCAGGCCATAGACCTTTCTGTAGAAGCAGTTGCCGGTGTGCTCCAAGCGCCCACCGCTAAACTTCCCGAATTAGAATTTGGAACAAGAAGAGAAGCATTCGGGAAGCTGGGGCGGAAAAGAAGTGGCGTGACAGGAGGTTACCGCTGCAACTCGCCACTGGCGTTTATCGGGAGCCACTGTGGCCGGCGGTGAGGGATTCCAGGCCTTGCTCAAGGTCGGAAGAGCGTCGGACGAAGCTCATCGTCCGACCGCACTATGATCCTCGGTCAGGGGTTGAGGCTGAGGGCGGGCAGTGTCATCGCCTCGATCACCTGGCCGGCCAGTTGGGCAGCATCGCTCTTCGTCCCGTCCGCAATATGAGCATAGCGTTGGGTGGTCGTGACCTGGGTATGCCCCAACAGGTTCTGCACGACGTAAAGCGAGACACCTTCGTTGACGAGGAAGCTGGCAAAGGAGTGCCGCAGATCGTGCACCCGCATGTCCTTGAGTCTGGCCCGGTCGCGGATGCGAATCCAGGGGTAGTGGAGCGATGGCGACGGTTCCCCCGTTATGGGGCTTGGGAAGATGTAGGGGTTGCCGGGCGTGCGCTGGACGGACTGCAGGAGCGCGATGGCTTGCTTGTTCAGGCTGATGAAGCGTTCCTTCCCCGATTTTGAGAGCGGCACCCAGAGCGTGTTGTTCTGCCAGTTGATGTACTCCCACTTGGCATGCGTGACTTCATTGCGGCGAGCACCCGTCAGCAGGAGCAGCAGGATGGCCTGGGCGGCGACCTGGTTCTCGTCTTCCTGGATCGACAGCAGGAGCGAGCGTAGCTCGTCCTTCGACAGAAACCGCTGGCGGTGCTGGGTAGGCGCAAGTGCCAAGTCAGCAGTCGGGTTCTCTATAATGCCGGCGATCTTCCACTTGCGGGCGAGATTGAACATGAAGCGCAGGAGGATGATGGCTCGGTTGACCGTGCCGGGCGCATAGCCCTTGCCCTTCATGCGGTGATTAAGTGCGGCAATCTGTTCGGGCGTGATGGTGTCCATCGGTTTGCTGCCGAGGGCTGGCAGGATGTGGACCCGCAACATGGTCTCGTCCGTCTTCCAGCTCCGCTTCTTTTCCTGCGCGTACGGCAGGTACCGGGAGCGAACGAACTCGGAGAGCGTGGGAATTTCACGCTTCTCCTGGCGCTTGGCCTGGGGGTCTTCTCCGAGATGAACCTGGGCCAGAACAGACCGAGCCTTCTGACGAGCCTGGTCGAGGGTGAGCACTTCCGCCGCGCCGATCTTGTAGTGATGCTTCTGGCCGTGGTCGTCGGTGTAACGCTGACGATAGGTCTTGGTGCCTGTATGCAGTACTTCGAGATAGAAGCCGCGCTGCCTGGCGTCGGAATACTCGATCTTGCGTTTGCCGGCAGGACAGGTGGCGGTACGGACGGTGTTCTGGGTGAGGTTGATGACGGGCATGGTTTCTCCACCGAATGGGTTGGCCGCCGCTGGTTGAGCGTGGCCGTCCCGGTTGCTTCGGCGGCGATATGGAGAAGTTCACCTGCTGAAGATCACAGACTGAAAGTCAGAAGGGGGAGCGTTTCGGGTCGTAAGAACGTCGGTCGAAACAGAGGGGGATGGCCACTCAGCCTAGCGGGGCGCTGCCCTTGGCGTAGAGATAGATATTGACGGGGAAGGGCCAAGCCGTTTCGGCCTGACGGATAGCTGCTGCCCTGGTCGTCTCATAGACGGCGGTGACATGAAAATAATCGGCATGAGAGGTGACGGCCTCGTAGGACCAAACGCCTCCCACATGCGGATCGTCATGAACGCTCGGCTCGAAGACGGCGTCGCAATCCTCGGCGCTTGGATCGGGACGGTGATCGGTGATCTGGCCGAGCATGGATGGCTCCCTACTGCAGTGGAACGGGCGACAGCTCGGAGATGATGTGCAGGAGGAACTGCACAATCTCCTCGTCGGTCACCGGCTCACGGTTATAGGCCATGCTGTCGATCCCGACAGCCGGTCCTTCGAAGGTGCCGATGACGCGTCCGTCTCGGACGGGGCCATCGAGGGCAATGAACTGGATGGCGTATTCCTCGGCCTGGCGGGTCAAGGGGTCGTCACCCGTGGCCCTCATGACGAAGGCGCTCACATCGACCACCTCCCACGTGATCTCGTAGTTGAGGCCCCGCATGTAGTTGGCGAGCTGACCAAGAGTGATCTAGATACTGACATAGGGACGGGCGGCGGCAATCTGCCGGTTGAGCATGTCCTGGTTGGGTTGCCCTCCCGGCAGTAGCCGGGCCATGCGGCTCTCAGCGATCCGGTTGGCGGGATCGGGACCAAAGACGGCCTTGTAGGCGGTCATGCCGAGGGTGACGAAGGCGGCGATCAACAAAGCGCCGCGCCAGGACTGGAGAAACTGGAGGTTCATGGGGAATATCCTTTGATGTTGAGGTCGATACGGGCAGTCGGGTCAGCGCTGCGGCAGGGCGATTAACAGGGTTTGGCGCTCCTCATCGGTGAGGGTCTGGAGTTCCAGACGAAGCCTGGTGCAGAGACGGTTGAGGAGGTCGAGGTCGGAACCGGTCGGTTCACCTTCACCCATGTGGCGGTAGCGGCGATGCTCGAAGAAAAGACAGCACCAGAGTTCAAGCGCTGTGCCCGACCAGTGGCCAGTCTCCTGGGCGTCATCAAAGCAGGCATTGGCAAGGAGCCCAAGCCGTCCAAGCCCGGTCTGCTGACTGAGCGTGTAACCATTGATCAGATGGGCGAAGTCGTGGCTGATGTCCCATGTGAAGGGATCGGGCATGGCGTTGAATTGGCCTGCCCGGACGAGGCGCAACCAGTCGGGTAGAGAACGGCTCGGGTCCGTCATGCTGCAATCCTGCCGGACTGGCGGGCGCGCTGGAGATGAACGGATAGCGGCTCGGCCGTGCAAAACCAGCGATCCCGTTCGACCGGAAGCCGGAGACGCCCTCGAATGCGTGCGATTTCGGCGAGGGACACATAGCCGAGTTCGGGTGAACCAAGGCCAAGATCGCAGAGACCGAAGGCGAGATCGGAATTGTCGGGGTTGAGTTCGGTGAGGAGCCAGGTGGCACTGGCGTCGGGGGTGAAGAGCTTGACGACGGGAACCGGATCGAAGTCCGGCTGGCTGCGGCTCATTTGGCCGTTCAGCAGAAGCTGGCGAAGAATGGCGGCGGTCAGCAGGCTGGCGCGTGGCATGGCGATGCTCCGTGGAATCGGGCAAAAGTTGGGGCGATGAGGGTGGGGTGGAGCCGGATGAGGCTCCACTGATCTGGGATCAGGCGGCAGCCATGGCCTTGGCTTCGCTCCCGGAGGAACTGACCTCTGGTATGGTCAGTAGCTCGATCCCGGCCTGATCCTCGGCGTCGAGATAGGCATCGATCAGCTGGTCGATCCGGGCGAAATCGGCGTAGCGTTGATGAAGCCGTTGGGCATAATCATGCTTTCCGGCGGTTCCAATTGCTTCAATGAAGCGCTCCAGGAAGATGCCGGCGAAGACGGGCTGGCCGGGTTCCGGTTTCTTGAGGTGTCGGGCATAGGCCGCGATTCCGTTCTGGGCATGCCAGTTGAGGCGGGGCGCGATGACGACGAAGTGGCCTTCATCATAATTGCCGCGCTGGATCATGCTGGCGGCAAGCAGGTGCTCCCGCCAGAGCTGCTGGCAGGGGCTGGACCTCAAACTGGCAGCATGAGGGTCCTTGAACAGGCCGGATTGTTCGGACAGCCGGTCCAGATGGGGCCGGGTCGGCTGCGTCGATTCCTGGAGGGTTTCTGTATATTTCTGCTCAACAAAAACAAAGCCGCGTCGGCCATCTTCGGTGCGGTAGCGGACCAGGGCGTCGGCTGCGGTGTAGTCGGCAGAAAAGGCCGGATTGCCGCGTCCGGGGCTGTGCTCGAAGAGGATCTTGGTGACGGTTCCGGTAAAGCCGGGCAGGATCAGCCGCATGACGCAGGTGGCAAGCTCCAGATCGCCTTTGAGCGGCCCGAACAGATTGAACACCAGCGGCATGGATGAAAGCAGATTGCGAAAGAGCCGATCAGCATCGATCAGAGCCCCAATTTCTCGGTAAACCAGCTCGCGACGAACCAGGGAGGCAATGGCCGGATCGAGGAAGTTGGCACCTGCCCGGCCTGCGGACATCGTCAGGCGTGAGCCGATCTCGCGAATCTCACCCGACGGACTGCGATGACGGCCCACAGGCAGGTTCTGATCCTGCCGCCAAAGCGACTGTAGAAGGCGGGCGGCGGCGGTGAACCTTGAGGCATCCGCTTCCAGGCAGTGATGCTGGCGCAGGATTTCCTCGGGGATCAGCGGGATGGTTTCGGTGGACTCATCGGCAACAAGGGGGGTGGGCGCGGCAGTGGCGTTCGGCATGATGGCAAAATCCTCGATCTCTGTTTAGAGGAGGATGATTCAGGCTAAGCCACGGGAAATTCATATAAACGCGATGAACGGCAGTGCTCGGAGATGTTGCAGATCAGCGACAGACGCACTTTCTCAGCCGGCTGAAGTGCGTGGAAGAGGCTAAAATCACTATATTGTAGGCGGTCCTTGCTGAGCAGACCCTGCCGGCACGCGTGACCGCGATCAATATGGAGATGTCTGATGACATACACTGATCGCATAGAAGCCTCTGATACCGACCAGATTGAAGCAGTTCCTGTAATATGGGAAGTCGATTTCGACACCTACAATCCGCCGGTGTCGCCTAGCGTGAGCCGGGAGATGGATATCGGCAGGGGAAGCCCGTTTGGGCCGGTTCTGGATGTGCTGCCGAGCCAGCCGCTGAAGCCAGCTATTCCCCCTCGCTGGACGATGCTCAAGAATGAAACCTGGAAGCTCTATAATGCCATGTCGTTCCTGACCTGGCAGACAGACCTCTGTTTCAACGCCCATATCACCCTGACGGCTGGAGCCCTGGGGTTTACCGATTATGCCGAGTTTGTGAGCCTCATGCCGGAGTGGCACAAGGAAATGAACCGCTGCCTGTTTGACGGTGAGGAGAAGGAGCGGAAACGGCAGCAGCAGGGTCGGACACGTCAGCGCCGGAGCCGTCGTGGAGATCAGATCGTTCGCCATCCGCACTATTGGATGTCAGTAGTCGAGTGCGCCCGCGATCACGGGCTGCACGTTCATGCGTTGTGCGTGGTCCCGAAGTCGGTGCAAGCTGCGTTTGAGGAAAAGACTTGGGCTTGGTGGCAGAAGAAGTCGCCTGGTGAGGTGAAGCCGAATGGCATTGCTTTTCCTAAGCGCCATGCCAGCGGGCCGAAGCGGCAGTACGGCCTTCAGGTCGAGCTGTTCCGCTACATCGTGAAGACGACTGCGGAAGGTCTGACCACGCAGGATCATGAAGGGAAGGTCTGGGAGGCCCGGAAAATCTTTCGTCCGTACCCCAATGACTGCACGCCGGTTCAAGTAGAAGTGCCGCAGTTGGCTCAGATCAGCCACCGCCTGAATAGCGGGGCTCAGCATGCTGCCGGCTTCCGGTCGAAGTTTGACTTGGGCTACCTTGATGAAGTGTATAGCGGCTGGGAAATCGGAGCGCGGACGCAGCGCGGCAAGGAGCGGGAGATGAACAGCCTTCTGGCTTCGCTCCAGTACTAGACTAGCCGGGGTAGCTAACCTTCCAGAATCGTATCGTGGGCAAAGACAAGGGGCATTCGGGAAGGTTTAGTCGAAAAGAGGAACGAGCCCAAGGGGATAGCAACCCTCTTGGGCTCTGGTCGTCTTGTAGGCCCTACTGCCGGTGATCGTGATGAACTCCGTCACTCGGTCGCGAAATCATCGTCCTCGTCGAGACGCTTCACGATGAAGGCGTCCGGATCATCAACTGGCTTAACCGGCTTGTCGTCGGCATCGGCATGGCCGGTGTCCCGGAGAATACGAAGGAAGGCTGGCAGGCCCCGCTCGCTACGGGCCTGCATCTCGCCGTCCCGGAAGATGGTGCCTTTGGTGGGGTAAAAGCTGAAGGAACCGACCTTGATCTGGAAGCCGGAAGGCTGCTGGAAATGAACGCCGGCCCGGCTAAGGGCGGCGGTCGCCTGGTGCATGGCGGTTGTATGGTTGGGGGTCGTGGCTGACATAACTTCTCCTGGTTGTCCGGTGAACGATGGGCCGGCTCCCTCCTCACGGACGGGTTTCCGGCCGATAGAGGAAGGAGAGAGAGAAGGTTTATCTGTCTGACGACAGACTGAAGGACAGCGAGTTCAGTCAGAGAGGCAGATGACTCTGTTCCTTAAAAATAAGGCCTGTCCAGCCCCTCCGCAACGCCATTATTGGCCTAGAGTCCCAGCGTTTTCAGCTATGTCGCAGGCACGTGGTCTAGAGGATTTTGCACCGGGATGCTCAGAGCTAAATGCTCGAAGTGCCTGGTGTTTGCCGTGAGTAGGCAGAGGTGGTGCCGTTGGGCCGTCGCAGCAACCAATATATCGGCCAAGCCGGGATTTCGACCAGTTGCCGTCGCATGGTCTGCGAGATCGCCGGCCATGGTTGCCGTATGCACCTCCACGGGCAGGAGGCGGTCGCCATAGTTTGAGATTAAATTATCCAGCCAAAGTTCCAGGTCATCTGAGCGGGCTTTCCCGCCTGAGCGACGAAGCTTGCTGATGCCGGCGCGTATTTCGGCTATGGTAATTGCTGATAGGAAGAGGCTGTCGGTGTTCTTCCGAATCCAAGCCGTCAGCTCTGAACTGATCCTGGGGCCGCCGTCCTTTTTTGGTGCAAGCAGGCTGACGATGTTCGTGTCCAGCAGCCAACCTCTCACAGGTCAACCTCACGCATCGGAGTTTGATCGCGCTCAATCTGAAGCTCATGCGGCATGGAAAGGAGCAGATCGGCAAAGCTTGGCTTGGTGTCGGGGAAGATGCGTCTACCTTCCTCGATAGGAACAATCATCACCGCCGGGCGACCATGCTTGGTTACGACAGTCGGTTCCCCATGGACGGCAGCGTCAACGACAGCGGAGAAAGTTGCCTTAGCATCTCGAAGGTTGAGCGTTTTCATTTTGAAGCCTCCTCGGAGCTATGTGACTACATGTAGTCATGTTAGGGGACCTTGTCTCCCATTGCAATAGCGCAATGGTCCATCAAGAGTGTGCGTTCGGCGGGCGGTCGGTAGATGGGCGGGGGTCAAACCATTGGACTCCTTAGGAGTCGGCAGGTCCGTGGTGGGTAGTTTCCTGTTCGATGAGGTCGGAGGGGAGTCGGACGATAGCTAGGTGGCGGCGTGATAGTAGCCGTGCACGCTGTCGAAGCCTCACTAAGCTGCTGATGTAGATGAAGAAAATAGGCTACCTCTAAAGGAATGGCTATCGGGCCAATGGTACGCTCACTAAGGGTGTGGATGAACTGGTCGGTACTGCCGACAACGACACATTCCGTGGCTTCCTCGAGGGCACCGATGACACCCTGACCACCTTCGACACGATTGAAGGCGGTGCTGGCACCGATACGCTGAACCTCCTGATGGAAGGCGCGGGCCCGTACGACATCCCGGCAGGCGTGGAAATCAGCGGCGTTGAAATTATCAACCTCGTTTCCGACGGCACCGCCGCATTGGAAAATGATGGTGCCACCGGTTTGGATGCAACCGTGTTCGAGGGCGCGGAGCAGGTTTGGCTGGCAAATGCTATCAATGCCGCTGGTGCTGTATTGGCAGGCGAAGGCCAGACGATCGGCTTCCGTAATGTGGATGCAACGGCGACCGTAACCGTTGCTAGCGACGTTGATTCAGCGTCGATCGCACTGGATCGCGTAGCTGACAAGTCGGCTGTCTCTGTTGACGAGACCACTACAGGTGACCTGGAGACGGTTTCCGTTTCTGGCTCTCTCGCAGCGGGAGCTGACGAACTGACGATTGAGGATGTCACAAAGACAGCTGAGACGCTCAACCTCAACCTCACCACTAAGGCGGTTGATCTGACTCTCACCACGTTCGACAGCCTGGTTACTCTCGACGCTTCTGCTTCTACCGGCGGCATCAAAGTTGATCTGTCTGGCAATGCTGATCTCGAAGCAGCATCGTTTGGCTCGGGCGTGGACGACGTGACAATTGGCGGCCAGAAGGGTCTGGTGGTTAATGCCGGAGCCGGTGCTGACACGATCTCGTTCGACGGATCGGGTGAAGGCCAGCAAATCGTGGGTGGCGCAGGTGGTGACACCTTTGTGCTGACGGCTGCTGCTACCAACATCAGTGAAACCGATGATTTCGCTGATCTGGTCACGACGATCGATTTCAAGAGCCCCGACGTGATCGATCTGTCCGGAACCGGCTTCGTTGCTCTTAACGATGCTCAGGCTGATGCTGTCGCGGCTGCGGGAACTTTCGCAGATGCATTCGCTATTGCGACTGGCTTCCAAGCGGAGACGGCTTTCCTATTCGAAGGCAGCACGTACATCGTCAACGACGCTGACAATTCCAGTTCGTTCACCGATGGCGACGGCGTAATTGAGCTGGTAGGGTTCACTGGCAACCTCGTAGACGGTACCAACCTCATCGCCTAATCTTTCGGGATTGGTCTGATACGAGCCCGCCATCTTCGGATGGCGGGTTTTTTTATGCCGCGCCAAGGGCGCGCCACATTCGCCTGCTCCCTTAGCGCCTCAGCCATTCAGGAGAGTTTTATGAAACAGATCGTCATGCTTGCCGCGATCTTCGCCGCCGCGCCGGCGTGGGCGCAGGATTGCACCTACCCCCAGCGCGAGCCGGTGCAACGCGAGGGCCGTGCGGAGTACCGCTTCACCGACAGCTGCGGAAACCCCTATGAGGTCGGCTATCGGCTGGAAGGCACGACACTGCATTTTCCGCGCGGCGGCAAGCACACGCTGTCTCAAGCTAGCGAAGGTGAGGCTGAGCAGATACTGCGAGAGACCTATGGGCTCGTTGGCGAGCGGAATGAGCTGATCCGCACTAAGGGGCTCTGAGGAGACGCTGCGGGTCATCTGCCGTTGCAGATGACCGTGCCGACCAGTGTTTCGGGGCACATGATCTGCCAAGGATCATCGATTTAAGCAGATACGGGCTGAAAGGGCGCAGCTGAAGGCCTGCGGCTACTACGTGTTGGCAGGCCTGAAGCTGTCGTGAGCACTCCCTGCTAATGTTCCAATATGGCATTTTGGAACGAGAGCGGAGTGATTTTGGAAACTGGAGTGGAAAAGCCGTTTGGTCAGCAGGCCTTATTGCTGCGATCTACCACTGGTTTCCAAGAGCTTTGAGTTGGGCTGACACGACGAATTCGTCGCTTCTGGCGGCATCCGGTCGGAAGAGCGTCGGACGAAGCTGATCGTCCGACGCACTTTGATCCTTGGTCATGGATTGGGGCTGGGAGCGGGCAGCGTCATCGCCTCGATCACCTGGCCGGCCAGTTGGGCAGCATCGCTCTTGGTCCCGTCCGCAATATGAGCATAGCGCTGCGTGGTGCGGACCTGGGTGTGCCCCAACAGGTTTTGCACGACGTAAAGCGAGACACCTTCGTTGACGAGGAAGCTGGCGAAGGAGTGCCGCAGATCATGCACCCGCATGTCCTTGAGCCCGGCGCGAAGTCTCGGTCAGAAAGATCCCGAGGAATGGGCTCAATTTGTTTGGCAGCGACTCGACGCTTTGAATCAACGGCTGACTAAAGCCGGTAAAATGATAGAAAGCCGTGATGAGAACTTAGCCGAACTGAATCGCCAGGCGACCGAATTTGCTGAGACGCGCCTCCCTGTGCTGAAGGCTTTGCAGATTGCTTGACGCTAGCACCAAGAATGTGGTTTGGAGTCGCTGGGTGCCAATGTTTGTGAGCTTTGACGGAGATTAGGCTTGTATGATTGCTTGCCACGGTCGATATGCAATGATTAGCAAAGACAGCATTGGGGCTCCTAAAGAAGAAGGAACACACATGACCGACCAGCCCAAAATCAATGTTGACGGCAAGGACTATGCTGTCGAAAGCCTCAGCCAGGATGCGCTGAACCAGCTGTCCAGCATCAACATCGTGGACCGCAAGATTGCCGACCTGCAGCAGGATGTGGCGATCCTCCAGACGGCCCGCAACGCCTATGCGGCAGCTCTTGCTGCGGCCCTTCCGAAGAATTGAATTCGAGCTTAGCTCCAGTCAGGCCGAGATCGGCTTGATCCCAAACCCCGTCGTGCTCGATCAGAGTTCGGCGGGGTTTTTCGTTGTCGGTGGTGGTGATGGTGGAGATGAAGGGCGTCGTCGTCGGCCTCCTGAATTCTCCAGCGCAGTTTTCGGGAGCGCTGCTCCTGGAAACTGTGGAGGTCCGGGACCGGATTATCAAACGAAACCAGACAGGTCGTGACCGTCGCCCCGCCTGCGCCGATGTTCCCTGATTGCGAGACCGGATTCGGAACGCATAAGCCCCCGATTTGGGAAACTGGGCGTCAGGAACGCTGCCAGATCAAAGGGCTCCGGGGTGTCTGGTAGCTGCTTCTCGGGATCGAACGAACGGGCCACTTTGTCCTCCGTCCCTCAGCCCCCAACCTTCCAGTTGCACTCCTCCGGGTCGGATAAGGGTCGGACGCGGTCGGAAGAGGGTCGGAGAAAAACGTGCTCCGACCCTTGCTGCTTTATGTCGGTTCAGGCCTCGGCCCCGAAGGCAGGAACGGCCATGGTTTCGATCACCTTGCCGGCCAAGCCGGCAGCACCGCTCAGCGTCTCGTTGTCGAGATGGGCATAGCGCTGGGTGGTGCGGACCTGGGTATGTCCGAGCAGGTTCTGCACGACGTAAAGCGAGACCCCGCTGTTGACGAGGAAGCTGGCAAAGGAGTGGCGCAGGTCATGAAGGCGCATGTCCTTCAATCCGGCCCGGTCGCGGATGCGGACCCAGGGGTAGAACAGGCTGGGGGAGGGGCGGCCTGTCGTGGGGCTCGGGAAGATGTAGCGGTTGCCGGGCAGGCGTTCGATGGAGCGCAGCAGGCCAAGCGCCTGGTCGTTGAGATTGATGAAGCGCTCCTTGCCGGATTTGGAGATGGGAACGCGGAGTGTGGCATTCTCCCAATCGACCAGATCCCAGGTCGCATGGGTGACTTCGTTGCGTCGGGCTCCGGTGAGGAGAAGGAGCAAGATCGCCTGGGCGGCAATCTGGTTCTCGTCTTCCTTGATGGAGACGAGGAGGGCGCGCAGCTCGTCACGGGAGAGGAAGCGCTGGCGGTGCTGCGTCGGCAAGAGGATGAGATCGGCGGTCGGGTTCTCGGTGATGCCGGTGATCTTCCAGCGCCGGGCGAGATTGAAGATGAA
>NZ_STGU01000022.1 GCF_004912135.1 Rhizobium rosettiformans W3 | reverse complement strand
ACGCGCGGCATCCCGACCCGCACCATCCGCGCCCCAGTGATCTGCCTGATGATGAAGGGTTCCTTTTTGAAAAGGTGATGCCGCAACCGGCCACACCCACTTTACACGCAAGCAATGACTAGTGCGGTTCTAAAGGCAAACGGATCTCGAAACGTGCGCCCTTCGGGGACAAGACGCATCGGGCACTTCCTCCATGAGCTTCGGCGATATCGGCAACAATGGCGAGCCCCAGGCCACAGCCATCGCCAAAGTCGAGATCGGCTCGAAAGAAGCGATCAAAGACCCTCTCCCGAAGCTCTTCTTTGATCCCGGGTCCGTCGTCCTCCACGACGATGGCAACCTCTTCCTCGGAGAAGGACAGCATGACAGCCAACTCACCGCCTTCGCGCAAACCGTAGCGCAATGCGTTGTCCAGGAGGTTGGCCATCATCTCTTCGATCATGACGGGATCGCATAAAACAGGCTTCGGCGCCCCCTCAACTGCAAAGCCAACAGCAATGTCATTGAGAAGCTGGACCTCTGCGAAGGAGCGGATCCTAGCCGAAATGAGCGCAACGATATCGGCTTGTTCGAACAGAGCGCGCAAACTACGACCGCGCACACGCTCCAGCGAAAGCAATTGATTGGTGAGCCGTCCTGTCGCACGGGCTGACCGCGCGATGGAGTCAACGCGTTTGCGAAGTGTTATCTCGTCCGGCGACGACACGGCAGCTTCCGCCTGCGTCACAATTGACGCGATCGGATTGCGAAGCTGATGAGCCGCATCAGATATGAACGCCGACCTGATCTCAAACGCTTTCGCCAGTCGCTCGAAGAGCGAGTTTGTCGTCTGCACAAGAGGGCGAAGTTCGATCGGTATCCATCGCCGGATAGGTCTCAAATCATCGGGAGTCCTCAGGCTGATTGCATTCTGAAGGTCGAGCAGTGGTTTGAGACCCAACTTGATGCCGAACCAGAGGATGACGGCGGCTGACAAGATGATGGTCCCCAACAGGGCAATACTTTGATAGAGCAAATCACGGCTCAAGGCGGCACGCTGCGAGACTGTCTGCCACACTTCGACCGTCATCCACCCTTGCAATCGCGGCTGATTGAGGAATTCCCGCAATATGACGGATCGAACCTCCCGCCCCAGATACGTGCTGTCGAAAAAAAACGGCTTTCCACTCTGGATGTCGGATCCTGCAGGCGCATCCGGTGGATCGGAATAGCCGGTCACGAAGCCACCGCCTGGCCCCGTGATCCGATAGTAGACCGGGTCGCCAAGGGCCGTCGTCAGTTCTTCCAGCAATTGTTCGGTGAGAATGTCGCCCTCGGAGATCGCCACATCTCGGGAAATGGTTAGTGCGACAGCGAGAAGAGTATTGTCGTAGAGGGTTTCAGAAAGCCGCTCGGCTTCCTGGAAGCGTGCATAAGACGCTATTCCCGCAATCAAGATGAGTGGCACGATCAGGAGCAGAAAGAGTCTCGATCTAAGCGAGAGGCGCTTCATGCTGATCCTGCATTCAGCATGTAGCCGAGACCACGCGCAGTCTTGATCTCAACACCGGTCCCATCCAGCTTTCGCCGAAGCCTGGACACCAGGAGTTCTATTGCGTTGGCCTCTACTTCTGCTCCCGCACCATAGAGAGAGGAAAAAATGCGCTCCCGATCGAGAAGCTTGCCCTTGTGGTCAAGGAGAAGTTCGAACAGCGCAAGTTCTCGTCGCGGCAAATCGATCCTCTTGTCTTGATGCATGATCACGCGCTGCTGACGATCGTAGACGAGATCGCCCACGAACTCCTGCTCTGGCATAAGCTGCGGCCTTCGGCGCGTGAGTGCCCTCAGGCGGGCCATCAGTTCTGCCATTTCGAACGGCTTCACCAGATAGTCGTCGGCGCCAGCATCGAGGCCCACGACCCGGTCGGACGTCTTGCCCATGGCCGTCAGCATCAGCACCGGCGTGGTGTCCCCACGGCCGCGCATGCGCTTGGTCAGCTCGATGCCGGTCAGGCCTGGCAGATTGATGTCGATAATCGCGACATCGGCCGTCTCTGTTCGCAGAAAACTATCTGCGGCAAGACCGTCATCGAGATGATCGACCCCATGGCCCTGGTCACGCAGAGCATCCTCGATACCCTTTGCCAGGCTCTTGTTGTCTTCGACCAGAATGATCCGCACGGCGGTAGAATTCCTTTACGGACAGCTTATCGACAGCAAAACTCAGTATGAGAGCTAGAAGCAGATTTGACGAGGAGAAATCAAGTCTGCGCAAGCTTGGAGGAAACCGGCACATCTGAGGGCCGGATTGGGAGGATTATACCATGCTGAATAACTCTTTGAGCCGCCGCACCACTTTGGGCCTGATGGCAGGGCTATTGGCAGCCGGCCTTGCAGGGCCTGCTGCTGCGGAGGTCAATTTCGCAGGCAAGACGATCGAGTTCATCATTCCATTCTCGGCAGGCGGCGGATCCGACACCTGGGGCCGCTTTAATGCGCAACTGCTCGGCAAGTACCTGCCTGGCAACCCAGTTGTCGTGGTCGTGAATGAGCCGGGTGGCGGCTCGACCAAGGGAAGCAACCTTTTTGCCGCTCGCGCAAAGCCAGATGGCGAAATGATCCTGGGAACATCGGCGTCGACCCAGTTTCCCTACCTGCTCGGGGATCCGCGCGTCCGCTACGATTACAAAGATTGGAAGATCGCGATGGCGGGCCCGACGGGTGGCGTGGTCTACACCACACCCTCGCTTGGCCTGAAAAGCGTCGACGACATCGCCATGCTCAAGGGCAAGGATCTCGTCTATGCAAGCCAGGGCGCGACGTCGCTCGACCTGGTTCCGCTTCTCGGCTTCAAGGCCATGGATCTCAATGTGCAGCACGTTTTCGGCTTCAAGGGCCGCGGTGATGGCCGCCTCGCCTTCGAGCGTGGTGAAGTCAACATCGACTTCCAGACCTCGTCCGCCTACATCAAGAACGTCCAGCCTCTGGTCGAGGCGGGCCAGGCCGTTCCCTTGTTCAGCCTCGGCGTGCTCGACGAAGCGGGCAATGTGGTTCGCGACCCGACCTTCCCCGACCTGCCAACCTATCCAGAAGCCTATGAAAAGCTGACGGGCGAGAAGCCCAGCGGCCCGGCTTACGATGCCTATATGGCCTTTTATGTTGCCGGCTTCCCGGCGCAGAAGATGGTATTCCTGCCGAAGGACACACCTGACGAGATCGTCGCGGCCTACCAGAAGGCCTTCGAAGACATGAAGGCGGACCCTGCCTACAAGGAAAGTGCGGAGGCCGTTCTTGGCACCTATGAACAGGTCACGGGCAGCCTTGCCCAGGCTCTCTTCGAAAAGGCCACCGACCTTTCGCCCGAACTGCGCAAGCAGGTCGCGACCATGCTCGCTTCTGACTACGGCGTAAAGCTCGGTCAGGACTGACCTGAAACGCGGCGGGTTTTCTGACAAAACCCGCCACCCCTTCCCTCACCACATTTTTTTCACTGCCGCCTCCCAAGCGGCAAACGCGGAGTCACGGCCGTGATCGATACCCTATTCACTGCACTTGGCGAATTGTTGAGCTTTCAACACCTCGCCTACATGATCCTCGGCATCTTCGTCGGTCTCGTCATCGGCGTGCTCCCAGCGCTTGGCGGTATCGCTGGCCTGTCGCTCCTCATCCCGTTCATCTACGGCATGGATCAGGTTTCGGCGCTGGCCATGCTGATCGGCCTGGTCGCGATCATGCCAACCGGCGATACCTTTTCGTCGATCCTGCTTGGAATACCAGGCGGTTCATCCAGCCAGGCGACCGTGCTCGACGGATTTCCACTCGCAAAGAAGGGGGAAGCCGCAAGAGCGCTTTCGACGGCGTTCTTCTCGTCGATGTTTGGCGGCGTCTTCGGGGCGATCGTTCTCACCGGTTTTGTCTTCATCGCCCGCCCCGTCATTCTTGCCTTCGGATCGGCCGAACTCTTCATGCTGGCTGTGCTTGGGTTGTCGATGGTCGCAGTCTTGTCGGGCCGAAGCCTGGTCAAGGGGCTTGCATCCTGCTCGCTCGGACTGGTCATCGGCACGATTGGTGCGGCACCGGCCACTGGCGAATTTCGCCTCGTGTTCGATGTGACATATCTCTATGACGGCCTCCCCCTCGTTGTCGTCGGTATGGGCATTTTCGCCATTCCCGAGATCATTGACCTCATGCGGGCCAACACGGCCATTGCCGGCAACATGCCGCTTGGCAAGGGCTGGACGCAAGGGATCCGGGATTGGGCAGCCAACTGGTTCCTGTCGCTGCGCTGTGCTGCCGTCGGCTGCATCGTCGGGGTCATCCCGGGCCTTGGCGGCTCCGTGGTCGACTGGATCGCATACGGCCATGCCGTACAGACCACGAAGGACAGTTCCAACTTCGGCAAGGGCGACATTCGCGGTGTAATTGCCCCGGAAAGCGCGAATAACGCTATGACGGGCGGCGCGATGCTGCCGACCGTCCTGTTCGGCATTCCCGGATCCGGGGCCATGGCAGTGTTTCTCGGCTGCATGGTGCTGATTGGCATCGAGCCCGGTCCATCGATGGTCACCACCGATCTACACCTGACCTACACGATGATCTGGTCGCTAGCGCTCGCCAACATCATCGGTGCCGGAGCCTGCGTGATGCTGGCTAAACCGATCGCCGGCCTCACCAAGGTGCCCTTCCAGTACATGGCCCCCTTCATGATGGTCATGATCAGCTTCGCCGCGTTTCAGTCCACCCGGTCGGTGCAGGACCTCGTCGCTTTGCTGGCCTTAGGGGTCATTGGCGTCCTGATGAAGCGCTTCGGCTGGTCGCGTCCCGCCCTCCTGATCGGTTTCGTGCTCGCACCACAGGCCGAGACATTCTTCTACCAGACCCTCCAGTTCAATGGCTGGTCGTTCCTTGCGCGACCTGGCGTGATCATCATCGGGCTTCTGACGCTTGCATCCATCTACTTCGGGCTTCGTAACCGTGTGGACGAGCATGCCGAGATTGTCGACCCGTCCGACAAGGTTCCGGATGTTCCGCAGTTTCGTGCCCATCTTCCGCAGATTGGCTTTGCCGTGCTGGTCCTCGGTATCATGGGCATGGCGTTGATGGACTCCCTGCAGCGAGACTTCCTCGGCCAGGTTTTCCCGCTTTCTGTCTCGATCATCGGTCTGATGATGCTCGGAATTCTGATCTGGCAACTCGGCTTCGCAGACACCGGGCACCACTCGCATTTCGACTCCGAACTCCCGAGCGAGGAGAGCAGCCGGATTGCTGTTCACGGAGTATGGGCAGGGCTTGCCTGGATCGCGGCACTCGTCGGACTGGTTGCGCTGGTCGGCTTCGTCCTTGGCGTCGTGATCTTCTTCCTCGCCTTCATGCGCATGCGGGTCGGTGCGACCTGGACGAGGAGCCTGCACCTAACGGCCTGGGCCGTTGGTGGCTGCATTCTTGCGGCCTGGGCGCTGTCACTCAACTTCCCCAGCGGTGTGCTCCAGGACTTCGCAGACCTCCCCTGGCCGCTCCGGTGACGCCACCGCCAGCCGGCTCGGGAGACCCGAGCGGCCTGCTTCCCGAATCTTCATTCAACCGTTGGAGACCAGCATGGCGCAGACCGCCATTCCCTTCCTGTTCATGCGTGGCGGCACATCCCGCGGCCCGTATTTTCGCCGCGAAGACTTGCCGAGCGAACTTGGCGACCTGGAGCGCGTGCTCGTAGCCGCGCTTGGCTCCGGTCACCCACTCAACATCGACGGCATCGGAGGCGGTACGGCGGTCACCACCAAAGTAGCCATGCTTTCGAGGTCGAAGGAGCCAGACTGTGATGTTGACTATTTCTTCGCTCAGGTGAGCGTCGCGGACCGGAAAGTCGACTTCAAGCCAACCTGCGGCAATATCCTTTCCGGTGTCGGACCGGCAGCCGTTGAACTCGGCATTGTGCCTGCAACCGGGGACGTGACGCGTGTGCGCATCCATTCGGTCAACACAGGTGCGAAGGTGGAAGCCATTGTCCAGACGCCTGGCGGCATCGTCAGCTATGAGGGCGATGCTGCGATCGATGGCGTACCTGGAACGTCCGCTCCCATTTATCTGAACTTCATGGACGTGGTGGGGTCAACAACGGGTGCCCTACTGCCGACGGGCAATCTTACCGACGAGATCGACGGTGTCACGGTGACCTGCATGGACGTTGCCATGCCGATCGTCATCGCCCGTGCCGAGGCTTTCGGACTTTCGGGCTACGAGGCCGCTGAAGAACTGGACGCAAACCGGGCGTTCTATGGGCGGATGGAGCCCATCCGACGCAGGGCGGGGCTGCTGATGGGTATGGGTGACGTCTCGAACTCGGTCGTACCGAAATTTGCTATCCTCGCTCCCCCGCGTGAAGGCGGGACGATCACCGCACGTTACTTCATGCCGCTCAACTGCCACCCGACCATGGCGGTGACCGGCGCCCAGTGCCTCGCGTCCTGTGTCCTGACACCGGGCACCGTGGCTGAAGGGCTTCCCACATTGCCAGACGGAGTTCCTGCGCTCGTGAAAATCGAACACCCGAGCGGAGTGATGGACGTGACAGTCGACTACGAGAAGAACTCGGGCCGGTTCGCGTTGAAATCCGCTGGCCTCCTGAGAACAGCAAGATTGCTGGCCAGGGGAGAGGTGCTCGTGCCCATGTGATTTCTTTGTGCCACAGCCAATCAAGGGGAGACAAAGCTCTTGTGGCCGCTTCTCGGCAAGCGGAAGTAATTGCCGCTCTCCCGCCATGTTGACGTCGGCCCAAAGCCAGGGCACAAAGATGGCATCCACGGTCGCTCGCGGCAGGAAAACAGAGGAAAATCAACGGCGATTTTTTTAAGCCATTGAAATCATGTGAGAATCCAGGTTCTTCAGCCAATTCTCCCGAAAAACCATGATTATGATGTTTTTCCGTCGTGCCGGATCCCGTTTTGGCGTCATCGGCAAAACATGGCGTGACTTCAACCAGGCAAATCAACGCCTTGAAGCTGGTTCAATAGAAATGCATGCGTGGATTGATTGGCGACGATCAGCAGGCCGGATTGTTCGTAGTGCTCCGCGCCGCGGCCCCACCAGTCGGTGACAACGCCGCCGGCTTCTTCAACGAGAAGAATGCCCGCGGCCGTATCGACGAAGCCTGTCTGTTCGAAGTAGCCGGTGAAACGTCCACAGGCGACATAGGCGCAGCAATTGGCAGCGCTTCCGAGCACCCGCACGGCACCGATCGGCGCGCGGATCGCGTCGAGCCTGGCATAGGCGCCCTCATGCATGGAGAGATTGGGTGTGGGCAGACCGGTGCCGACCACCATCTGACCGACATCCACGCTGTCCCGCATCATAAGCCGCGCCCCGTTGAGATAGGCGCCTTGCCCCTTCAGCGCCGTGAACATCTCATCCGTCACCGGATTATAGACGAGCCCGCAAACGGTCTCTCGGCCCTGCCGGAGCGCGATGGTGATCGTGTAGTCGAGGCCATTGAGGAAATTGGTGGTGCCGTCGATCGGATCCACCAGGAAACGGTAGGATGCATCCTTGCCTTCCACGGGCGGAAACTCTTCGCCGCTCAGGCTCCAGTCCGGATACCGGCTGAGCAGGTGGTCACGGATCAACGTCTCCGACTGCTCGTCGGCAATGCTGACGAAGTCACCGGGGCCTTTGACGCCGATCTGCAGCGTGTCCCGACGATGAAAGAAATCGAGCGTCAGCGCTCCGGCACGTCGGGCAGCCTCGATCATGTCTTCGAGAACACGGGCGGGATCGACGGACATCAGCTCTTTCCTTCAGCGAGGGCTTCTGCGAGACCTTCGGGGTCATCGGTGGTGATCTGGTCGACGCGCAATTGGAGGAGGCGACGAACCTGCGCAAGCGTGGTGGAATCGATCGTTCGGATCGTCCAGGCATCGACACGACGCTTGTCCGCATGAACAGCGCCGATCAGATCCATCCCTGCGGCATCAGCCGCGAGAACAAGCTCGTAATCGAGATAGATCATGGCGGCATCCGGCGCCTTCTTCAGCGCCGCTGCAATGAACCGCGAGAAATCCTCAGCCGTTCTGAGGTCATCGAGCACGCCGACATAGGTCGGATCATAACCCGCGCGCAGACCGGGCGTGACCGCGGCCAGCGCTGCCACCGCAGCGCTGTCTCCGCCGGACAGGATCATGTTCGTGGCAACGGGAGAGACCGCTTCGGCAAATTTCTCGATCACACCCGGCGACAACCGCGACAGATCCTCCTTGTAATCGAGTTGCAGCAAAGCCTCAGGATGGGCGGGATTGGCGTTCAGCAAGTCACAGAGGTCTTCGAGCAGCATCACCCTGTCGCTCAGCGGCGCACCGTCATTGCCCCGCAGGTAGAGCTGTCGCAGCGTGCCAGCCGAGGTCTCGGCGACGAGACCGGATCCGGTTGTCCCGTGATCGAGCTCCAGATCGTGCAGGATGGCAAAACCGTGATCTCCATGCACGACGAGATCGACCTCGACGCTGGCGCCAAGCTGCATGGCTTCCAGAATGCGCGTCGGTGTGAATTCCGGATCGGAGGCCTTGCGCCGTCCCCGATGCCACTTGAGCAGGGTACGGTGTCCCTGATGCTCGACGAAAATGGGATCACTGCGCATGGGTCGTGCCATAGAGTTTGACGTTGTCGCGGAAGGCCGCGAAGGCGCGCGGGTTGAGCGCAACGGTCTCGCCGGCATGAAAGGGTTCCGGACTGGCGACCATGCATTTCACGCGGGTCCCGTCTGACAGATGCAGATCGACGAGCCCATGCGTGCCGAAGTCGGTGACGCGATGAATGATGGCCTTGCCACCGCCCTGATGGACGAGGGCGAGGGCCTCGGGCCTGACTGCCAGCGTGAGCGGTCCATCGGCGACCGGAAGATCGACGGCGACGTCGGCATGCAGGAAACGGCCATTTTCGACACGGCCCTCGATGAAGTTCATCGTACCGATGAAGCCGGCCACGAACGGCGTTTGAGGATCCCGATAGATAAGTTCCGGCCGATCGGCCTGCTCTGTCCTGCCATCACGCATGACCACGATGCGATCTGCCATGGAGAGAGCCTCGTCCTGCCCGTGGGTCACGAAGAGGGTGGTGATCTTCAAACGAAGCTGGATATCCCGCACTTCCTCCCGCAGCCGCTCGCGCAAATGCTGATCGAGGCTCGCGAAGGGTTCATCGAGCAACAGGATCTTCGGCTCCAGGATCAGCGATCGCGCCAGCGCCACGCGCTGCTGCTGGCCGCCCGAAAGCGCGCTGGTCATCCGCTGACCATAGCCCTTCAGGCCCACGAGCTCGAGCACGTTCTCGACCCGGTCGCGGATTTCCCCCTTGGGACGGCGACGCAGTTTCAAGCCGAAGGCAAGGTTGTTGAAGACATTCATGTGTGACCACAAAGCATGGCTCTGGAAGACCATGCCGGTCGGCCGTTGTTCGGGTGGCAGGCGTGTCACGTCCTGATCGTCGATGGCAATCCGTCCCGATGTTGGCTGCTCGAAACCGCCAACCATGCGCAATAGGGTGGATTTGCCGGAGCCGGACGGCCCGAGCAGGCAGACAAGCTCGCCATCAGCGACCTCAAGCGAGACATTGTCGACGGCTGTCGTGCCGCCCGCAAAGACCTTGGAGACCGCGCGGATGCTCAGTTTCGACATGTCGGGTTTCCTGTAATGCAGTTTTTCATCCGCCGAACCCTTTCGCGAAGGCGTTTCCGCCGATCACGCGCCGGGCGAACATCAGGGCGATGAAGGAGGGGACCCAGAGCATGACGGAGAGAACCGCTCCGAACTGGATCACCATCTGGTTGTTGATGAAGCTGATCATCAGCACGGGCATCGTGCGAATGCCCGGCGCGCCGATCAGCCATGCGCCTTCCGTCTCGTAGAAGGTGCCGACAAAGGTCAGGAGCAGCGCTGCCGCGATGGTCGGCGCCGCCTGCGGGAGCGTAATCGACCAGAAGACACGGAGCGGACCGGCCCCAACGTCTCGGGCGGCCTCTTCCATGCGCCGGTCGACCGCCTGGAAAGCCGCAACCGGGATCCAGATCATGAACATCAGTGTGTTGACCAGCTGAATGAGGGCCACGCCCCAGAAGGTGCCGATCAGGTCGAGCTGCAGAAAGATGGCAGCGATCGCGACCAGCAGCCCGAATTTCGGAAAAGCGTGGCCGGCCAGGAACGAGAAGAACAGGATGTCCTTGCCCGGAAAGCGCATGCGGGCAAAGGCATAAGCCGCCGGCAGACAGATGACGGCGGAAGCAAGCGTCACCACCGCCGAAAGTGTGAGGCTGAGCCAGAGCGCATTCCACACGTCCGAGCGGTTGAGCGTCTGCTGCCAGAAGCGCAGCCCGAATTGCTGTGGCATGACGCTCGGATAACGCCAGACCTCGGTGAAGGCCCAGATGCCGACGACCAGCAGAGGCAGGATGACGACGACAGAAAGGATGAGCGCCAACAGGACGCCGATCCCATCGAAGGACCGCGGTTTCGCACGCGTGTCTTGCATGGCTCTCACCTCGCCTGATTTCTGGCGACCGAGCGCACGTAAAACAAGCCGAACACGATACAGAAGCCGAAGGTGATCACTGCCTGTGTGATCGCGCCGACGGGATCGTTAAGGTCGCGGAAGGTGCGCTGCATGAACGGGCCCATCATCTCCGGTGACGCAGGGCCGAGCAGATAGGGCAGCGTGAAGGCGGAGAAGATGCCAAGGACGGCGAAGGAAAGTGCAACGAGAATGGAATTGGTGATCTGCGGCAGGATGATATGCCGAAGCACCTGCAGCCTGCTGGCCCCGACATCGCGTGCGGCTTCGATCGCCATGTTACCGACCGATCCGAGACCCGAGAGCAGGATCAGCACCGTCAGCGGGATGTTGTCCCAGACGAGGCCGATCACCGGCCCCCAGGGCGTGAGGTAAGGGGTCCGCAGTTTGGGCAGGCCGGCGAAATTCAACAAAAGGTCCACCATGCCGTTCGGACCCAGGACGCGGATCAGGGCATAGGCGAGGATGATCGAGGGCACGAACATCGGCAGGATTGCCAGAGCCTGGACATAAGAGGCGACCGGACCCTTGGCGAAGCGCAGGTAGAGCGCGATCGGCAAGGACACGATGAGGAGCAAAACAGCACAGACAGCCGTGGTCCAGAGGGTCAGGCTGAGATTGTTGACGCTGTAGGCGTCGGAAAAGAAGAAGATGTAGCTCGACAGGTCGAAGCCTGACTCCCCCTCGGGCGAGGTCCGCCACACCGTGCGCAGGACGGCACTGATGATTGGCCAGATGACCAGCCATCCGACGAGCGAAACCGGCACGGCGACGAGCAGGAGGCCAATCAGCCCCCTGCCCGACTTCGTTCTGGAGATGCCAGACGTTGTCACGCCTGCACTCACGACTTCCGGTCGATGGTCGGCGCCACGTTGCGATACCAACCGTCATTGACCGCAACTTCCCAGGCACCCGACGGGAAGGTCGGGATGCTGCTCGGGATGATGTCTGCAAACTTCTCGCGCAGATCGGCAGACACGTGGTCCCAGCTGACACCCGGGAAGCCGCCGAGCTCGGACAGAATGGCACCCTGGATCTCTTCGGTCAGGATGAAATCGGCGAGCTTCAGCGCTGCATCCCGGTTCTTGCCATTGCTCAAGACGACGGCACGGGAGAAGTTGCCGCAAAGCGCCAGATCCTGAAGCTGCACGATACCGGTCGTTTCCGGCAGAACGCCCTGATCGATCGCCTGGAGAACCTGGTCGGACCAGACCGGGGTCATGGTGACCACGCCCTGCGCGAGCAACTGGATCGACTGGGTGTTGCCGGAGGAATAGGCGCCGTTGTCATAGAGCGACGGCGCGATATCCTTCAGCAGCTCCCAGGCCTTGCCCAGCGCTTCGTTGCCGAAGGCTTCGGTGTAGTTGTCGACGGTGAAGGCCTTGGGATCGAGGCCGTTCGCCTGATGAATGGCGCGGCGGACGAAGTTGCCGCCCGAACCGCCCTTGTCCGGACGATTGTAGACGAACTGGCCAGGATTTGCCTTGATCCAGGTGACCAGCGCATCCCAGGTCTTCGGCGCATCGGCGGCCGAAAGCTTGGTGGTGTCGTATGCCAGAAGAACCTGGCTGCCGCGATAGGGGAGCGAGTATTCGCTATCGATGGCAAGCGGATTGACCTTGGAATAGTTCGAAAGGCCGGCTTCCTTCATGTTCACGTAAAGGCCGGCTTCGATGGCCCCCTTCGGCAGACGCGGATCCGTGTGCTCGAAATAATCGGCCTGCGGATCGGTGTTGGTCTGCATCGCCGCCATGGCACGCTCGGCGATTGCCTGGATGCCTGCATTGTCGCCGGCGTCGACGAGGTTCAGCTTCACACCGGCATTGGCCGCCTCGAAAGCCGGCTTGACGCTGTTGGTCCAGAAATCGAGGACGTTGGCATCGGAGCCGGTGTACCAGTCGATCTGACCCTCGGCTGCGAAGGACAGCTTCGGGAGGATCATCATGCCGGCCACGGTGCCAGCGGTCGAAATGAGGAATGCGCGACGCTTCATCGTCTTCTCCCTAGATTGCCGCGCTCAGCGCCGGCTCGGTCAAACCCTGAGACATCCAATCACCAGCCTGATAGCTGGGCTTGCGTCTCTTCGGAATTCTGCGCCCGGGCATGCCCGCCGATCACGCCGGCCGCCTCCGGCCACACGACAGGACCCAAGATTGCACATGCGTGCAATCCTTTTGCCCGGACGGCAACTTCCTAACGGGCTTAGACGAAGGTTTGATGACATCGGCGCGATGCACACGCGTGCATTATCACTGACCAGAATGCGGACGGACCGAGCGTCTCCACACGGCGACCGGTTCAAAGACGGCCTCGCCGCGCCCGGCAAGATCCGGTCGCTCGCCGGAATCCGCCCGTTTGTCCAGATCTGTCAGCAGCGCAACGACATGGCCGGCTATCTTTTCCAGCGGTTGCTCGAATGTGGTCAAACGATATGCCTCCCAGGACGCCTGCTCGATATTGTCGAAGCCGATGACACAGAGATCCTCGGGTATGCGCAGGCCGAAGTCTGATCGCGCGCCGTCCATGAACCCCAAGGCCAGGAGATCGGTGACACAGAAGACGCCGTCAGGCGGGGCGGAACGGGCGAAGACCCGTTTGGCAATCTCGAGACCTGCGCGATAACTGGTGGCTTCCGCCTCTACCGTCAGCACCGAAAGCCCCTCTCGCTTGGCTGCCTCGACGAAACGCTGCTCACGCTCGACAAGGCTCGGCGTTCGCGCGGCAGAGGTCAGGATCCCGATCCGCGCACAGCCCGCCCGGCGCAACAGGAACAATGCCTCACGTGCCGCGGTCGCATTGTCGAGCCCGACATTGTCGCAGCCCTCGAGCCGATCGTCGCGATTGATCAGGATGACCTGCTGACCATTGGCGAGCGCGGTTCGGACGAGCGCAGTCGAAGGGGTGCCCGAGAGAACGACTGTCGCATCGGCCCGGTAATGCAGGGTGAGCTTCAGGGCTTGATTGACGTTCGCCTCGTCGCTCTCGGTGTTTAAGACCACCGTGATCTTGCCGGCCGCCTGAAGCTTGCGGGTCAGGTGATCGACCATCGCCGCCCGGACCGGCGTGGTCAGATCCGAGACGATCAGGCAGACGATGTTGCTCCGCTCGCGGAGTTGCCGGGCGAGATGATTGACGTGATATCCGAGCGCCTCTGCCGCCTCGATCACCTTGCGCCGCGTCTCTTCCGAGACGCTCGCGCCATCGGTAAAAGTCCGCGAGACCGCCGAACGAGACACGCCCGCGCGCTCCGCCACCATCTTGGCGCTCACAAAAACGGAAGAACTATTCCTGCGCATGGGGGGACATTAACAACAAGCGCGCCTCGCACTAAAAGTCACCGGAGCAGAGCCCCAGAAAAACGACAGACCATAGTCTATACCTCTATAGTGTGACGTGACTTCGGGTGTAGCGCAAATGAATGCAAGCACATGAGATGAAATGCGGATAAGCGTCATGGTGACATCTCGCTCGTTTCAACCTCTGATCTGAGGCGCATCCAAAGGCAGTCCAACGGGGGCGATCTCGACCCGTTATTGGCACCTTCATTGCCGCAGTATTGCCTAGGCGCCAGATACCGCGCGATCTTCGATGATCCTGCCGTCCTCCAGCGTGATGATGCGATCCGCGAGATCGAGGATGCGGGAGTCGTGGGTGACCATGACGGTCGTGGTACCACGCGTGCGGCCAAGATCCTTGAACAGGCGCACCGCCGCCATTCCGCTGACCTTGTCGAGCGCTGCGGTCGGCTCGTCGGCGAAGATAATGTCGGGGTTCGATACGAGAGCCCGCGCTATGGCCACACGCTGTTTCTGCCCGCCAGACAGGTTCGCCGGACGGTAGTCTAGCCGCTCGCCTAGCCCAAGGAGGCCCAGAAGGTGATCCGCCGCTTGGGCGTGCCTCTTGGGATCGCCCCGGCCATGGACCTGCAAACCCATCATCACGTTCTGCCGTGCCGTCAGGCTGTCATGCAAGTTATGAGCCTGGAAGATGAAGCCGAGGCGCCTGCGCATGTCGACGCGGGTGATTTCGTCCGATGCAAACAGCTCCTGGTCCAGAAGTCGGATGCTACCGGCATAAACCTCGCGCAGGCATCCCATGATGGTCAGGAGCGTGGTCTTGCCCGATCCCGACGGCCCCATGAGGATCGTCAGCGATCCGCGCCGGATCTCCAGGTTGATATCGAACAGGGCCTGTTTGCGGGCCTCGCCCTCGCCAAAGAAGTGCTCGAGACCTCTGACTGAAATGGCTGCGTCTGTCATGGGGCCTCAGAACAGGTCGGCCGGCTGGGCGGCGGCGAGTTTGCGCATGGCGAGAAGGCCGGACAGTGTGCAGGCCATGATCGTCCCGATGAAGACAGCGACGGCGCGCTCCGGCGTCATGAAGATTGGGATATTCGTCAGATAAGCCAGCGCCTCATAAAACAGGTGCGAAAACGCCAAGCCGGGCCAGAAGCCTATCGCGGCCAGTATGATCGCCTCCTCCAGGATGATCCCGACGAAAAACCCCTGGCGGAAGCCCATGGCCTTGAAGGTCGCGTATTCGCGGATGTGATCGGCAACATCTGAAGACAGCACCTGATAGGCAATTACGATGCCGACGACGACGCCGATGGCCACGCCAAAGGCGAAGATCAGGCCGGTCGGACGCTCTGTCATCTGGTAGCGGATCTCGTGTTCCATTGCGTCCGTGACCGCGCGGATCCGAACCGTGTCGGGCGGGTAGAGCTGCATCAACTCGGCGGCAACCCGTCCGGGATCTGCGCCCGGGGCAAGCGTCAGCAAAATATGGCTTGGCGTGGCGGAGCTCCGCTGTGGGAACAGATGGAAGAAGGTCTGATCGGAGACAAGGAAGACGCCATCGCCGCCGAAGCCGCCGCCGATCGACACGGTCCCGATCGCGCCGATCTGACGATTTTGCATCTCGAATGACACCGGTGCCTTCGGACTTGCCCCGGAAAAGCTGCGCATATCGACAAAGCGGGTCAGCCTATCGACAAGCGCCGTGTCGGACAGGGATAGGCTGACCAGGGGATCGACCAGCGCGTCGTCTACGAAGGAGCCGGCGTCCGGCGAGAGCCCGATGAACTGGATCGAGGATGACGCGTCATGACCCGAGATCCAGGTCGAGCGCCCCATGTAAACGGGCGTACCGCCTGTTACATCCGGGTGCACCTGTGCCTGGAACAGTCTTTGTCGCGCCAGTGTGGCCGCATCGGACAATGTCTCGGATTCGACAGGTGACATGATCAGAAGGTCGGGCTTGAAGAGCCGATAGGGAATGGCCACTGATTCCGCCATGGATCCGGCGAGACCGAGCTGGACGAAGACAAGCACATTGGCAAAGGCAACCCCGGCCAAAGCAGCCATCAACCGGCCCGGGTGATGCATGAGCTGAAGATACCCGATGGGGAGCCGACCAAGAAGGCTTGAGAGCAAACCCGTCATGGTCCACCTCCCTCTTCAGGCGTGTCGGACGCGACGGCAATCCGGGCAACGACCTCGAGGTTGACGTAAGACGCAGCACGGAGACTTGAAGCCTCGTCGAGAGAGACCGTGACCAGAAGCACGCGCGCATCGGTATTCGCCGCCGGATCGTCCGCTGTTACGCTCTGCCGCCCGACCAGCGTGCCGATGCGCGAGACCGTTCCTGTCAATTGTTCGTCGCCAAGCACGCCGGAGACGAGCGACACGGACTGACCGACCGCGACCCTCGGAACCATGGTCTGGAACACTTCGAGTTCAGCCTCCATTCGCGCCGTGTCACCCATCCGCAAAAGCCCGTCTGCAGGCGGCCGTTCTCCGGCGCGCGCCGATACCTCGATAATGGCCCCATCCTGCGGCGCCAGAACTCGGGCCCTGTCGAGGTCGCGGCGCGCCTGTTCAACGGCGGCTTCTGCCGCAGCGAGATCCGCGGTCGCTACGGCGATATCGACCTGCTGGTCATCCGGCCCGGGCTCATAACGGGTCATCGACGCCCGCAGTCGGTCGAGATCGGCGCGAGCTGTGTCGGCGGACCGTTCTGCCTCCTCGAGGGTCGCCTGGGTCGAGACGCCTGTGCCCAACAGGGAAGTCACGCGGGTCAACTCGCGCTCGGTCCTCGCAAGCGAAGCCTCTGCTCCCCTAACCTGCGCACGAAGCTCGGCTTCAGCCGCCGCGACCTGAACCTTGACCTGGGAAAGTGCTGCACGCCGGATCGCAAGTGAGCTTTCCGCGCTGGTCAGAGCAGATTCAAACAGCACGAGACTGTCGAGCACGGCCAATACATCGCCTTTGGCCACGACATCGCCGTCGTCGACCAGGATACGGTCGATGCGCGCGTCGCCGGCCCCTTGCGGAAGTGCCACAGAGACGATCCCTCCGGCCGGCTGAAGACGACCGAGAGAGACAACGTCACCGGTTGCCATCGCCGCGACGCGCTCGGGGGAAGGCACGCGCTCAACGGGGAGCGCGATGGGCTGCCGAGCACCGGCGCCAGGCTCGAGCTTCGTCCAATCGAAGACAGCGCGTATCGCAGGTCCCTGAAAGTAGAGACCAATGACGCCACCGATCAGGAGAAGCGATGCGGCGATCAGCCCGTTCAGCGCCCAACTCGACTTCTTCCGCTGGGTGATCTTCGACGAAGACCGATCCTTGCCATTGTCGGCCAGTGGCAAGGTGTTGGAGACGGTCGCGTCTTCCGGGGAGTGAATGCTGGAACTCATCGCGCCAGCGCTTGCAATTCTTGCTGCGTCACCACGCCGTTGCCATCGGCGTCGATCCGGTTGAAGGCCATGTCCTGGCGACCAAACTTCACGATCTGGCCAGCCCTACCCAGGTTGTCTTGTGCATTGAGCGAAAGAAGAGAGTGAAACTCCGAGCGGGTCAGAGCCTTGTCGCCATCGGCATCTGCCTGGACAAAGTTTTCAGCCAGTTTCTGTCTGTCGGCATCAGAGATTGTCTGTGCCTGAACGCCGGACAGCGGCAGGGCAACGCAAGCGGCACAAACCAACCGTGCCAATACATCAGGTTTCATGTCCCTGTTTCTCCTCATCAGATGAATTTCGGTGTGTCGTGTCTGGCGCGCCCATTCCGACGGACAGAGTGAGGGCCGTGACCGTCGTTCCAGCCAAGGTGTTCTCACTCCGCCGACAGGCTGTCCCGCAGGTGCCCCGGTGATGGAGGCGACTGACGCCTCAACGGCTGAAGGTGCGGGTTCCGGTCGCAGTACCACCCGCCGGGCCAGTGCGCGTCATGTTGCAACTGCGGTCATTGGCGCTGCAGTTGCGGACGCGGGAAGCTGAATTGCCGAAGCGCCCAGTGGTCTCACGGGTTGCGCTGCATTCACCACCTGAGCAATTACGGGTCTGGCTCGTCGTTCCACCATAAATTCCCGTCGCCGTGCGTGTCCCCGTGCAGTTGCCATCAACGCATGTCGCGCTTCGACCATAGGTCTCAACCCGTGGTGCGACGGGAGCATAGGGACGGTAGTAGGATGTCCAGGACCGGTACCACGGCTGCGCCACGTAATGGGTGTTCCAGTAGGTGCGGTCATAGGTCACCACGGTCACACCGACGGTGGGAGCGACTGCGGCGGATAAGACGACGGGGCCGCCTTTGTAGACCACCTGAATATAGCTTGCAGACACCCAGCCCCGATACTGGCCGAATGCAACATCGCACCATGCATAATCAGCAACGCAACCATGGGTGACGATGCGCGCGCCCTGGGGCAATACTGTCACCACCGGATAGCTTGTTGCCGGTCCGGCGCGCAGGTTGACGTTTGCCGTCGATACAGCAACGGTTGACGCCGAGGCGACCGTTGCCCCGCCCATCACCAAGGCTAAAATCACGAAAATCTTCTTAAGCATAGTTTTTGCTCCATCTCCGACGATGGAACTTTTTCGTCTCGTGATCAGCCGTTTGCAGGAGCTGAATGTCACAGGCGTTACGGATTTTGGGCGAGATGTGACAAGGTGTTTCAAAGGGCCCCGTCCGTCATGTTTTGACATAACTCAATCTTGCGTTACGTCTCGGATACGTGACACGATCAGTGCCATGAACGGCAAATCAGACAGAGTGATCGTCGTGGACGACGACGCTGAACTCCGTGCGCTGCTGCGCCGGTTCCTGACGGAGCATGGCTTCGAGACCCGCGCTGTCGACGGCGGTAGCGCGCTTGACAGGGAGCTGTCGCGGAACCCGGCGGATGTCATCGTCCTCGACCTCATGATGCCAGGCGAAGACGGGCTTGCCATCTGCAGGCGGCTTCGAGCAGCCGGCGATCTGACGCCTATCGTAATGCTCACAGCACGGGGGGATCCGATCGATCGGATTGTCGGCCTCGAAACCGGCGCCGACGACTACCTGCCCAAACCGTTTGAACCGCGCGAACTGGTGGCACGTCTTGCAGCCGTGCTCCGCCGCACGCGGGGCATGCGGGCTGTGGCCGCAGATGAGGTCATGACGATCGGTTCCCTGGAGATCAATCTCTCGACCCGAACGGTGAAACGCGAAGGCGCGTCGTTGAAGCTTTCCAGCCGTGAATTCGCCCTGCTGGAGGCCCTATTGCAAAGTCGCGGACGCCCGCTGAGCCGGGCTCAACTGATCGAACGTGCGCTTGGACGCGATGCGGAGGTCACGGACCGCGCGGTCGATGTTCACGTCGCGCGGCTACGGCGCGCGATCGGCGACCGGGCCGACGCGCCCGAATTGATCAAGACGGTTTGGGGTGTGGGCTACGTGTTGGTGTCCGACGGTGCTTGACTCTCTTCTGAAGCAGAACATCGCGGTTCTTGCCGCAGCCATCGTCGGCGCACTTCTTGTGTCGCTCCTTCTGATCGCCGGATACGTGATACGGCCCCAGATCGAACGCTCGGCAGCCGATACAGCTCAGACGATGCGAAATCTCCAGCTTTCTTTGACACAGATGGACCCGTTCCAGCAGATACTATTCACCGAGGCGCTGCGTGCGGACGAGGAGCCCGACACGGTACTGACCGAAGCTGAGCCTGACGAAGCAGGCGGACCGCACAGTTGGTTCACAATATACTTCCTGCGAATTCTGTCTGAGCAATACGGGATTACGGGCCCCGATGTCCTTGTTGATCGTCAGGCGCGGGTTTGGGTTCGTCTCGTCACAGCGGATCAAACCTTCTGGTTGACCGTCAGGACATTGCCTGCGACCGACCCACTGGTCGGCGTGCTCCTGGCATCCGCGGTCGCATTGTTTGCCTCTCTCGCCGGCGGGATCACACTGCAACGAAAGATCGCTCGACCGCTAAAGCATCTGGAGGATGCGGTCGGTGTTATGTCCGGGCCATCCTATACTTATGAGAACGCCATCCATAGTCCGCGGGAAATCGCTGCGGTCTCCGGCGCACTTAAAGATATGTCGCATCGGTTACAAACGGCAGAGGCTGACCGCGCGCTGATGCTGGCTGGGGTCAGTCACGATTTGCGGACTCCGCTGACCAAGCTGCGCCTGTCTCTTGCCATGATGAAGAATGCCGATCCCGATCTCGTTGCTGGGGCAGAGCGCAACGTCATCCGGATCGAAACCATGCTACGTCAATTCCTCGACTTCGCCCGTGGGTTCGAGGTGGAAGAGCTGCGGGCAGTTCCATTGCGACAGCTTCTGGCGCAAGCAGTCGAGGCGAGCGATCAGCCGGAAGCTATCGCGCTCGATGCACCGACCAACGACCTGGCCTGGGTTCGGGAAGCAGCCCTTCTCAGAGCTGTCGAGAACCTTCTGACCAATGCACTCCGATACGGAAAATCCCCGATCAGCCTAAGCGCACGCACTGATGGGGAATATCTGCTGATCGAGGTGCGGGATTCAGGGCCTGGCATTTCACCTGGAGAAGCACGAAACCTGATGCGCCCGTTTGCGCGAGGTGATGTTGCCCGCGGTGGAGAAGGCACGGGCCTCGGATTGGCTATCGTCGACCACGTGGCAAAAGCCCACGGCGGAGCCCTCGAATTCGAACGAGCGGATGGGACCTTCACGGTCCGTCTGCGTGTCCCTCAACCCGAGTGAACCTGAGGGACCATAGGCTCGTTTCTCGCGTGCAACGTTCCGCAAGGACGGAGCTTAACGATTCAGGATGCATGTCTCCTTTGGACGAGTACGGAGCATGGGACTCTTTCGCGAAGGGTAGATCGGGAGCTAGCGCTCTCAAGCGTGGCCCGGAAGCTACGTCCGCTTCCGAACACACAATCTGGATACCTCTGTGTCTGATATGACGGCGCAAAGCTCCCACGCGAACATGCCCGCCTCACCCTCGGCTCGGCTTTCCGAGCGGAAATAATTGCCGCTCTCCCGCTATGTTGACGTCGGCCCAAAGCTAGGGCACAAAGATGGCACCCAAGGTCGCTCGCGGCAGGAAAACAGAGGAAACTCAACGGCGAATTTGTTAAGCCTTTGAAATCTTGCGAGAATCCAGGGCCTCCAGGCGGGCCATTTTAGGTCGATTTCCGCGCAAATTCGGCGACTATTTCTCACAGAGAAAAGCGACGCCTTCTCAACAAGTTGAGCAACTTCGGCTGCTGTTGTTCAGGCCATCCGTCGACCTGAAATGGGTCTCGCTAAAAATTGGCTGGGGCCCGGTAGCAGGTTTTACTCCTGTTCTGCCATCCTGTATCCCACGCCCGGTTCGGTGCGCACGATGCGAGGATGTGTCGGGTCGCGTTCGATCTTCTGGCGGAGCTGGCCGATGAAGACGCGCAGGTAGTGGAGGTCGTCTCCATGGGCGGGGCCCCAGACGGATGTGAGCAGGGTACGGTGGGTGACGACGCGGCCGGCGTGGCGGGCGAGCAGCAGGAGCAGGTCGTATTCCTTCGGCGTCAGATGCACCGGGTCACCGGCCCGCGAGACCAGACGCTTGATCGGGTCGATGGTCAGGCCGTCGATTTCCGTCACCGTCGGAATGGCGTCGCGGCGGCCGCGATGGCGGAGGGCGGTGCGGATGCGGGCGGTCAATTCGCCGATGCCGAACGGCTTTTCCACGTAATCGTCCGCGCCCAAATCAAGGGCGGCGATCTTCTCGCTCTCGCGGTCCCGCGCGGAGAGAATGAGGATCGGAATGTCCGACCAGCCCCTGAGGCTCGCAATGACCTCCTTGCCGTCCATGTCCGGCAGGCCAAGATCGAGGATGACGAGATCGGGCGCCTGGGTGGCGACGGCCTTCAAGGCTTCGGCTCCCGTCATCGCTTCGACGACCTCGTAGCCGGCGGCGGTCAGCGAGGGTTTCAGGAACCGCTGGATCTGCGGCTCGTCGTCGACGACCAGGATGCGGGACTGGTTCATCGGGCACCGACCTTGTCTTCGCTGTGGGCGGGAAACCGCATGACGATGCGTGTGCCTTTCTTCTTCAGCGCCGGGCTCTCGGCATGGATGCGTCCGCCCATCGCCTCGACGAAGCCGCGGGCGATGGAAAGCCCGAGCCCCGTGCCCGGTGAGCGACCGTCCGGTTTTCCCCTGCGATAGAATTTTTCGAAGATGCGGTCGAGATCTTCGGGCGGAATGCCCTTGCCATGGTCGGTGACCGAGATCAGCACATCCTTGCCGTCGCGGCGGGCATAGACATTGACCGGCTCTTCGCCGCCGTATTTCACGGCATTGTCGAGGAGGTTGAACAGCACCTGGGCGATGAGCACGCTGTCGCCGCGGATCAGCGGCAGATCGGCGGCAATGCCGGTTTCGATGCTTCGACCGGGCGCGTGTTTGCGGGTGCGCTCGACGGCGGATTGGACCACGTCGGCGATATCCACCCAGTCCTGCTTGGGCTTCAGGGTCCCCGCTTCGATGCGGGTCATGTCAAGAAGATTGGCGACGAAGCGGCTCATGCGGCCGCTTTCCTCCTCGATCGACTGCAGAAGGTCGTCGCGGTTTTCCGGCGTCATGCGTTCACCGAGTTCGCGCAAGCCCGTGACGGCGCCGGTGATCGTGGCGAGCGGCGTGCGCAGATCATGCGAAATGGAGGAGAGCAGCGCTTCACGATAGCGTTCGCCCTCCAGCCGCGCGGCCTGTTCGACCGTCTCGTCGGCAAGGCGTGCGCGGTCGAGGGCGATCGCCGTCTGGTCGAGAATGGCGGTCAGCGAGCGCTCGGCATTGAGGTCCAGCCGCTCGCCGGAATGCTCGATGCCGCAGACACCGACGATGCCGTGGGGCCCGAGCAGCGGGCGAAACTCGAAGCGGCTGTTTGGCAGTGTCCCGGTGCCGTGGCCGGCCGGTTCCCGCTTGTCATGGGTCCAGCGCGCCGCCGTCAGGTCGGTGACGTCGAGTTCGGTATCAGGCGGCCAGGCGGCGGCGACCGCGAGATCGCCCTTGCGCGGCAGGAGCAGCACCACCCTGCGCTTGAGGCTCGCCTGCAGCTGTGAAACCGCAAGCCAGATCGCGTCCTCGCCCTTGGCGGTGCTCGCGAGCTTGCGGGAGAAGTCATAGAGCGACTGCAGCGCGGTTGCCCTGTAACGGGCCACCTCCGCCTGCTCGCGGATGCGCGAGGCGAAGCCGCCCGCAATCATAGCAACGGCGAGGAAGATGAAGAGGGCAAAGACCTCGTGCGGCGCTGCGATCGTGAAGGTGTGGATCGGGTCGATGAAGAAGAAGTTGTAGGCGAGCGCCGAAAGGGCTGCGGCCAGAAATGCCGCCGCATAGCCGCCGACGACAGACGCGCCGAGCACGGCCAGCAGGAAGAGCAGCGAGATGTTCGGCAAATCGACGAAGAGGTCGATGCCTTTCCCAATCAGGGCAGTCAGGGTGACGAAGCCGAGCGCCGAGAGCGCCGACTGCCTCAGGGACGAGGCTTTCGGCATGTTGAAGGGCGCGCGGCGGGTCTCATTGGCGGTGCCGTCCGGGGTCACGATGTGGATGCCAAGGCCGGACGCGCTGCGTGAGAGAGCATCCGGCAGAGAGCGGCTGACGAGCTTTTGCCAAGGGTTCCGCTTGCGGGTGCCGATCACGATCTGGGTCACATGCTCGCGTCGAGCGAGCTTCAGGATCTCCTCGACAAAGTCATTGCCGATGATACGTCGCGTTTCAGCACCGAGTTGTTCGGCAAGGCGAAAGAGGGTTTCGATGCGCTGCAGGCGCTCGGGTGTCTCGACCTCCCGGTCGGCCCGCTCGATCGAAACGACGAGCCAGGGCGCATTGAGCCCGGAGGCGAGCCGGCTCGCCACCCGCACGACCTTTTCCGAGAGGGCGTCCGATCCGACACAGACCAGGAGCCGCTCGCCCGTCGCCCAGGGGCCGTCAATCGCGTTCTGCTTCAGATAATCGACCATCTGGTCGTCGACGCGATCCGCAGTGCGGCGCAGCGCCAGTTCGCGAAGCGCCGTCAGATTGCCGAGACGGAAGAAGCGGTCAACGGCGCGGCTCGCGCTTTCGGGCAGGTAGACCTTGCCCTCCTTCAGCCGTTCGATGAGTTCCGAGGGCGAGAGGTCGACGAGCAGCACGTCGTCGGCCCGTTTCAGCACCACGTCGGGCACGCGCTCGCGCACCGTCACCCCCGTGATCTGCGCGACCAGATCGGCGAGGCTTTCGAGATGCTGGATGTTGAGTGCCGTCCAGACGTCGATGCCGGCCGCGATCAGCTCCTCGATGTCCTGGTACCGCTTGGGATGGCGGCTATGCTCCGGATTGGTGTGGGCGAGCTCATCGACGATGACGATGCGAGGGCGCCGCTCGAGCGCCGCATCGAGATCGAACTCCTCCAGCATGCGTCCGCGATGGGCCACCCGCCGGCGGGGCATGATCTCCAGCCCCTCCAGCAGTGCCGCCGTCTCGCTTCGCCCGTGGGTTTCGACCAGCCCCACCACGACATCGAGCCCGTCCGCCTTGAGGCGTCGGGCACGCGACAGCATGGCATAGGTCTTGCCGACCCCTGGAGCTGCGCCCAGGAAGACGGTCAGCTTGCCCCGGCGGTCTTTCTCCGCCAGGGCAAGCAGGGCATCGGGATCGGGACGTCTTTCGTCCCTGCGGTCGTCGTCCGCCATCAAGTTCTCATTTGTTCAGGGCATCAAGCGCCAGATTGAGCTCTAGCACATTGACCCTTGCTTCGCCGATAACGCCGAAGTCCGGCTTTTCGATCAACCGACCAACCAGATCGGCGACCTCCGTGGGCGGGAGCCCCCTCGCCTGCGCGACACGATCAACCTGCGCCTCGGCAAAGGCGGGCGAGACATGCGGGTCGAGGCCGGAGCCCGAGGTTGTGACGGCATCGCCGGGGACGGGTGCCACAAGCCCGGTTGCCTTCAGTCGATCGATGTCGGCGACCACCCGATCCTTGAGCTTGACCGAGGTCGTGCCGAGGTTCGAGCCGGACGAGGCTGAAGCGTTGTAGGGGTCCGGGCCGGTTGCCGAAGGACGCGGCCAGAAATAGCGGTCCGAGGTGAAGTTTTGCCCGATCAGGGCCGAGCCGATGATCTGGCCGTCGCGTTCGATGAGGCTGCCGTTGGCGTTTGCGGGCATCACCGCCTGGGCAATGCCGTTAATTGCCAGCGGATAGGCCAGGCCGGTCAGCAGGGTCATGATGACGACGAGGGTGAGTGCGGGTCTGAGATGGTTGAGCATGATTACACCAGATGAAGAGCGCTGACGGCGATATCGATGACCTTGATCCCGGCGAAGGGAAGGATCAGGCCGCCGACGCCGTAGACGAGCAGGTTGCGGCGCAGGAGTGCTGCCGCGCCGGAGGGGCGGTAGGCGACGCCCTTCAAGGCGAGCGGGATCAGGACGACGATGATCAGCGCGTTGAAAATGACGGCGGACAGGATGGCGGATTGCGGTGACGCCAGCCCCATGATGTTGAGGGCCTCAAGCGCCGGATAGGTGGCGACGAACAGCGCCGGGATGATGGCGAAGTATTTGGCCACGTCATTGGCGATCGAAAACGTCGTCAGCGAGCCTCGCGTCATCAGCAGCTGCTTGCCGATCTCGACGATCTCGATGAGCTTCGTTGGGCTTGAATCGAGGTCGACCATGTTGGCGGCTTCGCGGGCGGCCTGGGTGCCGGTCTGCATGGCGACCCCGACATCGGCCTGGGCAAGGGCCGGCGCATCATTCGTGCCGTCGCCGCACATGGCAATCAGCCGGCCGCCCTGCTGCTCGCGCCTGATATAGGCGAGCTTGTCTTCCGGGGTGGCCTGGGCGAGGAAATCATCGACGCCGGCTTCCGAAGCGATGGCGGCTGCTGTCACCGGATTGTCGCCGGTGACCATGACCGTGCGGATGCCCATGGCGCGCAGCGCCGCAAAGCGTTCCTTGATGCCTGGTTTCACCACGTCCTTGAGGTGGATGACGCCGAGCAGGCGGTTGCCGTCAGCAACGCCGAGCGGCGTGCCACCGGTACGAGCGACCTGATCGACGGCGCGGCGAAATTCGGTCGGGGCATCCTGATCGGTCAGACCGGCGAACTTCAGCACCGCATCAACGGCCCCCTTGCGCAGGCGACGCTGACCGATGTCGACACCGGAGAGGCGCGTTTCGGCGGTGAAGCCGATGACGGCGTCGAACTCGGCCTTCGGCATGGGCACGCCAAATTCCCCTGTCGCCAGCGCCACGACCGAGCGTCCTTCCGGCGTTTCGTCCGACAACGAGGCGATGAGGGCCGCTTCCGCGAGTTCTGCCGGGGTGACGCCTGGCGCAGCCAGAAAGTCGCTGGCCATGCGGTTGCCGAAGGTGATCGTGCCCGTCTTGTCGAGGAGCAACGTATCCACATCGCCGGCGGCTTCAACGGCGCGGCCGGAGGTGGCGATGACGTTGAAGCGGACAAGGCGGTCCATGCCGGCGATGCCGATGGCCGAGAGAAGACCGCCGATCGTGGTCGGGATCAGGGTCACCAGCAGGGCCGCCAGCACCGTGACCGAGAGTACCGTGCCGGAATAGCCGGCGAGGCCCCAGATCGCGAAGCAGACGAAGAGGAAGATCAAGGTCAGGCCCGACAGCAGGATCGACAGCGCGATCTCGTTCGGCGTCTTCTGGCGCTGGGCGCCTTCGATCAGCGCGATCATGCGATCGACGAAGGAGGAGCCGGGCTGGACCGTGATCCTGATCTTGATCTCGTCCGACAGCACCTGCGTGCCGCCCGTAACCGCCGAACGGTCGCCACCGGATTCGCGGATCACGGGGGCGGATTCGCCGGTGATGGCGCTTTCGTTGACCGAGGCGACACCCTCGATCACCTCGCCGTCGCCGGGGATGAGTTCACCGGCCGCGACCAGCACGACGTCGCCGACCTTGAGGCTGGAGGCCGGGATGGTTTCGATCTCACCGCCTGCGCCGAGCCTTCGGGCGACAAGCTCTGACTTGGTCTTCTTCAGGCTGTCAGCCTGGGCGCGGCCCCGGCCCTCGGCTACGGCTTCGGCGAAGGTGGCGAAGAGCACGGTAAACCAGAGCCAGGCGGCGATCTGGCCGGAGAAGCCCGCGCCGCCGGACTGGCTTACGAGATCGCGGATGAAGAGGATCGTCACGACGACGGCGACGATCTCGGTCACGAAGATGACCGGGTTGCGCAACAGCTTGCGGGGATCGAGCTTGACGACTGCATCGCGCATCGCCGGAAGCAGGATTGCAGGGTCGAGAAGACCGGAGGCTTTTTGGTCTTTTGACATGATGGGTCCTTTAGAAGGTCTGGCCGGCGAGCATGGCGAAGTGTTCGACGATTGGGCCGAGCACCAGCGCGGGCAGAAACTGCAGGCCGCCGAGAATGAGGATGATGCCGATCAGCAAGCCGACGAAGAGCGGGCCGTCTGTCGGGAAGGTGCCTTCGGAGGCCGGCGATTTCACCTTGGCGGCGAGCGATCCGGCGATCGCCATCACCGGCACGATATAGGCGAAGCGGCCGAGCAGCATCGCGATCCCGAGCGTCGTGTTGTACCAGAGCGTATTGCCAGTAAGGCCGCCGAAGGCCGAGCCGTTGTTGCCGGTGGCCGACGTGTAGGCATAGAGGATTTCCGACAGTCCGTGAGGGCCAGCGGTGCCGACGCTTGCCACAGCGAAGGGGAGCATGGCGGAAACCGAGGTGAAGCCGAGGATCACCAGCGGCAGGATGAGCACGGCGAGCATGGCGAACTTCATCTCGCGACCCTCGATCTTCTTGCCGAGGAATTCCGGCGTGCGGCCGACCATGAGGCCGGCGACGAAGACCGACAGGATTGCGAAGACCAGCATGCCGTAGAGACCGGAGCCCACGCCGCCCGGCAGCACTTCACCGAGTTGCATCAGGAACATCGGGACAAGACCGCCGAGGCCGGTGAGCGAGCCGTGCATGCCGTTGACGCCACCGTCCGATAGGCCCGTCGTGACAGCCGCATAGAGCGCGGTCATCGCTTGGCCGAAGCGGACTTCCTTCCCTTCCATGTTGCCCAGGGCCGGATCGACGCCAATGGCCGTCAGGATGGTGTTGCCTTGGGCTTCGGCCCAATAGCTCACGGCCACGCCTGCGATAAGCAGGACCGCCATGGCCGAGATGAGCGCCCAGCCCTGCCGGCGGTTTCCGACCATCTGGCCGAAAGTGTAGACAAGCGACGCCGAGATCGAGAGCATGGCGAAGATGTTGAGGTAGTTCGACCAGGCCGTCGGGTTTTCGAAAGGATGGGCGGCATTGACGTTGAAGAAGCCGCCGCCATTGGTGCCGAGCTGCTTGATCGCTTCCTGCGATGCGACGGGGCCGAGCGAAATGACCTGATTGGCGCCTTCGAGCGTCGTGGCGGTCACGGAACCCTGGAGCGTCTGCGGCAGACCGAGTGCGACGAAGGCAAGCGCGACGACGATCGCCATCGGCAGGAGCACGTAGAGGGTTGCTCTGGTCACATCGACCCAGAAATTGCCGAGCGTCGCAACCTTCGAGCGGGCAAGCGCGCGGGTGACGGCAACGGCAAGCGCCATGCCGGTGGCAGCGGACAGGAAATTCTGCACCGTCAGCCCCGCCATCTGGCTGAAATGGCTGAGCGTGGTCTCGCCGCCATAGTTCTGCCAGTTGGTGTTCGTGACGAAGGAGACGGCCGTGTTGAAGGCGAGATCCGACGGCATGCCGGCAAAGCCCTGCGGATTGAGCGGCAGATAGGCCTGCAGCCGCAGCATGGCATAGAGCGCCAGGAAGCCGGCGAGCGAAAAGGCGAGCATGGCAAGCGTGTAGCCGAGCCAGCTCTGCTCTTTCTTAGGGGTGACGCCGCTCACGCGGTAAAGGTCATGCTCGACGCGGCTGAGAATGGGCGAAAGAAAGGTCCGCTCACCGGAAAACACCCGGGCCATGTAGAGACCGAGTGGCTTGATGGCGATGAGAACGGCAAGGAAGAGAAGGCTGATCTGCAGCCATCCGACTGATGTCATGGAACTGCTCCAGATCAGAAACGCTCGGGACGCAAAAGCGTCACGACGAGATAAGCGCCGAGGGCCAGCGCGACGAAGAGGCCGAAGAGAGGTTCAAGCATCTGCAACCCTCCCTCAAAGCCGGTCGAGCGCGCGGGCGTAAACCGCCAGCACGAGAAGCGTGCTGGCGCCGAGCGCGATGAAGATGAAGTCGGACATATCCCGTGTCTCCTGTTGCTACACGGACAGGATTAAGGGCACCCCGCGTCAGGCTTCGATTGGGAAGAGCGGCGGGCGGAATAAAGAAAAGATAAGGATGCCCGTCAGGGGCTGGCGGAAGCGCAGAGATTCCGCTCCGGACCGTAATTCCCTGTTGATCCTGGCTCCCTCTTCCCAAGCCACTATCGGCCCCCGCAGCGCCGTTCAGGTTCCTGTCAGCTTTCCGGGTCAGTGCATCGGATCTCTTTGATCCATGCATGAAAGGAAGCGGGCTTGTTCAAGACGCTTCTGAGCTTCAGGCCGCGGATGCGCAGCGAATGGCTGAGCATCCGACTTCGATACCTGCACGCCGGAGACCATCACCAACGCCTATGACAATGCCCTGCTCTATACCGACCACATTCTGTCAGAAGTGATCGATAAACTCGGTCCCCATGGCGACCGGCTGGACACGGCGATGATCTACATGTCGGACCATGGGGAATCGCTGGGTGAAAACGGTCTCTGCCTCCACGGGGCGCCCTACATGTTTGCACCGACTGAGCAGACCCATGTGCCCTTCGTTCTCTGGGTATCGCCGGGCCTCCGGCAATCGTCAGGGATCGACACCTCCTGCCTCGCGGCCAATGCAGAGGCAGCCCATTCGCATGACAACCTATTTCACAGCGTTCTCGGCCTGATGCAGGTGAAAACGCAGGTCCTCGATCCCGCGCTAGATATCTTCGCCGCCTGCCGCACGGGAGCTCACTCATGACCCATCAGACTGAACAGGCGCCGAAGCAGGCCGGAATTTCCCATCTGTTCTCCGCAGCCGGCTATTCGGCCGGCGGCCTGACACGACTGACGAGACGGCCCATGGCCGCATCACGGTCACCAACGCCGTCCCGGTCCCGCTCGATCCCGATGTGAATGTCTACCGAACCCGTTTCAAACGCGGCCAGACCAGCAAACCGGGTTCCGGCCTCGGCCTTGCCATCGTCGACAGGCTCATGGCGCAGATGAACGGCGCGATGAATCTTCGGAGCGTCATACTCGAAGACGGGGGCAACGGCTTCGAGTGTGAGCTTTCGTTTCCGCAGATGAGGTAGTGCGCGAGCACTGGTAGATCGCCGTCAAGCATGCGGTCGGTGTTCCACCGTTCGCGAAGCCGCCAAGTCAGATGACCTACTTGATATCTCAGCGTATCGACCCCGCCTGGACACTCCGGCCGTCAACGACCTTGTCCACATCACTTTCTGGTCGAGGACGCGGGCAGTTGCGCTCGGCACTTGCGTTGCGGGTCTGCGGCCATACATGGTTGTCGGGCATAAAAGTCGCAGTGGCTGTGAGAGCTTCGCGGCTCTGGAGGGACCATCACATGAGTGCAGACCTGACAGAGACGGCAGCCGACCAGGGCGCGGATGCAGACTATGATGCGGTGCCCGTCGGGCTGTGCGTGATCAGCCGCGAGCTCAAATTTCTGCGCGTCAATGAAACGATGGCTCAATTCAACGGTTACCCTGTGGACGATCACATGGGACGCACTGTCTCCGACGTCATCCCAGAGTTTGTACCCGCGGCCCGCCAGCTGATGGATCAAATTGTGCATACCGGCGAGCCAGTTGGTCCCTTCGAAGTATCGGGTGAGACCTCTGCCGCCCCAGGCGAGGAGCGTTTCTGGATGGAGTTCTGGTCGCCGGTCACCAACGAACACGGCGAGGTTGTCGCAGCCAATGTCGCGGCCGTGGAGATCACGGAGCGCAAGCGGCTCGAGCGCGAGAAAGATCTGGCGCTTGCGGAAACCAGACGGCGCCTGGCGCAGCAGACGGCGATTGCGGAAACCGGCCAGCTGGCATTCCAGGAGGTGGACTTCCAGACCATCCTCGACAAGGCCGTCGCCGTGGCCGCAGAGGCGCTCGACCTGCCGCTGACCAAGATCCTGGCATTCGCCGATTCCGCCGAGCACCTGACTCTGGTCGCCGGCATCGGCTGGCAGGCGGGACTGGTCGGCTCGGCCGCGGTCGGCATCGAACGCGCCTCCCAGGCAGGCTATACCCTGCAGTCGAACGGCATCGTGATCGTCGAGAATCTCGCGACAGAGACGCGGTTTTCGGGCCCCACTCTCCTGCACGAGCACGGAGTGGTCAGCGGCATGAGCGTGACGATCGCCGGCTCGGATGGTCGGCCCTACGGCGTCTTCGGCGTTCACTCGACCGAGCCGCGCCTGTTCGACCAGGGCGATGCGAGCTTCCTGATCTCGCTTGCGGCCATCATCTCCAATGCCGTGCGCCGGGAGCGAGCCAAGGCGCAAAGCACGCTTCTGATCCGCGAGATGGCGCATCGCGCCGGCAACATGCTTCAACTCGTCAGCTCGATTGCGGCGCAGACCTTTCGCCATTCCGCCGATCCCGACACGGCTCGTGAGGCTTTCAATCACAGGCTCTCGTCGCTGGCGCGCGCCAATCATGCCATTGCCCAGCAGGGCTGGTCCGATACGCGCTTCAAGACACTCGCCGAGGAGACGCTCTCGCCCTTCGCCGAGAAGATCGAGATGAAGGGCAATGATGTCCTTCTGCCGCCGGAGCTCAGCTTCGATCTCGGCCTCGTTCTCAGCGAACTCTCCACGAACTCGATCAAGTATGGCAGCCTTGGCCTCGACGACGGCGTCGTGACGCTGGAATGGCGGACGGTCGAAGCGGAAAACAGATCGCGCTTCGAAGCGGAATGGATGGATCCAATGTCTTCCGGTCAGGCACCCGCCACCGACAAGGCCTCCGGTTTCGGCTCGAAGCTCATCCATCAGCTTGTCGACCGGAAATGGCAGGGCACGATCACCGTCGAGCAGGGTGATCAATATCGGATGCGGCTCAGCATCCCCCTGCCGCACGCCTCAGAGGGATCGTCCGGCGCCTTCGCCAGCTGAAAGCCGGCCGGTATCGCCTCCAAGACGCAGAATCTCTCCTTATCGGCCGATCACAACAGTGGCAGGTGGGGCCGGAAAGCCCCGCCGGCCCTCATTTCGCCCCGTTCTTAAGAACTTGGTAAGAATTCATTCCTGTCGGAGGTCTTCATGGCGCTTGGCGCATCGCATCGCTTGCAAGACGGCGTCCTGGCCGTCGAAACCATGACGCGCTTTGCGCTCGCCGTTCTGGCTCTCGCTTCCGGCGTCTATACCTATCTCGGCGTGCGCAGCCTGCTCGACGGCTCGGCGACGGCGGTCTTCTTCGCCGCGATCATCTACTCGGCCTCCGTGTCGGTGGCGATCTACGCCTTCTGGTCCTACATGGCGCGTTTCTATCCGCATGTGACGGGTGCCGCCGCCCGTGGCGCGATGATCGGCGTCATGGCACTCGGCTGCGCCATGATCATTGCCATGTCCAGCTGGCTGAATGCGGCGGCGCTTGCAGGATCGGCGGCGCTTGAACAGCATCTCGCCGAGACAGTCGAAGACTATACCGCCGACCTCGACCAGGCGCATCAGAATGCGCTTGCGGCGCAGAGCCTGCTGCCCGACATCCAGCGGACGTCGGAGCGGTTTGCGCGGCTTGCCGAAGACGAACGCCAGAACGGGGCGCTGACCGGCACGACCGGTTCGGGCAGCGTGGTGCAGCTGCTGTCGCAGATGTCGGCGCAGCTCAACGAGCTGGAAACCGGGATCACCGCCTCGCGAGAACGGGTCACCACCCTCTTCGACCAGGGACGCAGCCATCTCGAAACCATGCGCAAGCTGGTTTCCGCCCCCGGCGCGATCGCACCGCGCAGCGATGATTTCTCGGCCGAGGTCGTGGCGCTTTCGGGCGTCATCACCTCGCTGGAGCAGACGTCGATCGCCCCTTCGGTCAAGCGCGCCGCGGAAGACCTTTCCCTCGGCTTCATTGCGCCTGTTGCCGATGGTCGGGGTGCCGATCTCGTCAACCGACAGGATCAGGTGATGGAGACGATCCGCGCCTCGGTCTCCGCCCAGTCGCAGGTGCTGTCACAGGCGGCCGACGACATCCTTGCGCGGGAGCCGGTTGCCGATCGCCGCTTCGTGCCCCTGTCTTCCGCAGAGGCCGTGCTGCGCTATGCCGCCGACTTCATTCCGGCCTGGGCGGGGGCGATCTCGATCGACCTGTTGCCGGCGGTCCTCGTCTTCATCCTCGCCGTCGTCCATGGGGCGATCCGGCGGCAGGAGGAGCGGATGCCCTTTGCCCAGCGGATCACGGCCGCCGAGCTTCTGGAGGCGCTCGAGGTTCACCGCGCGCTGGGCCGGCAGGGGATCGATGTCGAACAGGCCGTGAAATCTGCCGAAAACGAAGAGGAGCTGGCGCGGACGGATTCCAACATCACCAGCCTCGACATGTCGGCCAAGGCGCCGCGCAAGGGGCCGCCCGCGTGAGGCCATCGTCGCTCTTCCCACGCATGAAGCATGCGTTTTTGACAGCCGATGATGGCTTGCTGATGCGTGGAGCCTTCTTCGGCCTCCTGGCGGCAGCGGGTGCTTTCCTCTTCGTCGACCTGCGCGAATTGCAGCTGGCCAATGAAGCCCTGCCCGGCCACGACCCGATGACCACCGATGCCCCGGTGCTGCCGCCGGCGCTGACAGACGGCGACCCTCAGGGGCCGCCGGTCGAACCCGGAACGCCGCAGGAGGTGCTGCGCCAGCCGATGCGGTTCGAGCTTCTGTCAGGTGGCGTGCTGAAGGCCGAGGGATCGATCGATCTGGGCGCTGCCGACCGCTTTGCCGAAGAGATCGCCGCCCGCGGCGAATATGTGAAGGCGGTCTCGCTCAATTCACCGGGTGGCTCGGTCGAGGATGCGCTGGCGATGTCCAAGCTGATCCGCGAAAAAGGGCTCAACACCGAGGTGGCGACGAAAGCTCTCTGTGCCTCTTCCTGCCCTCTGGTGTTTGCCGGCGGCGTTGCCCGCGAGGCGGAGAAGGACGCCATTCTCGGCGTGCATCAGGTTTTCAACGCCGGCCAGGACCGACCTTCGCCGGAACAGGCCATGTCCGGGGCCCAGAGCACGACAGCGCGCATTGCGCGGCATCTGGACGAGATGGGGATCGGCAACGGTCTCTGGATCAATGCGCTCGAAACGCCGCCCGACCGGCTCTACTACCTCACGCCGGAAGAGATGGCGGAATACAAGCTGGTGACGGCGCCGGTGGCGGCGGCACAGCAGACGGACTGATCATCTCAGTGTCTGCCGTTCTGCAAGCCTTGCCGGTCATCGCTTGCGAGCATCATCGATACCGCTGCATGAAGCGGGTATCGATCCGGTGCTTCCATCGCGCCACCCAGCGGCCAAGCACAGCCAGACCCCATTTGTCGGCGATCGCCCTGTCGTCGGTGAGAGAGATTAGCACCAGCCAGGACCGCTGTGGTCT
>NZ_STGU01000021.1 GCF_004912135.1 Rhizobium rosettiformans W3 | reverse complement strand
ACCGGCCTCTAAATCCCATTGGTCCAGGCGCTCGCCCGACACGAGCGCAGTCTACCCCTCATTTGCCACGACGGCGTCCTCACTTCCCGATCCAATCAGAGAATGTTTCACTGGACCATCCACCGGCTGGCGTAGCAGGGCGACTTGGCCTTGAAGGTCTCGCGGGTCTTGCAGGTCGCCCCGGTCTCGCAGCTCTAGCAGCCCTTGAGGGTCTCCCAGGCCGCGCAGTTCCCTCCACCCGTTCTTCAGGGTTCCATGCAACAGGGCGCCCGGATCGATCCAAACATAGAAGGCCATCAACAGGGCCTAACCAGTTTCCGGTTGCTGCGGACCACCCATGGCCTCCAGATAAATAGGCGACCCAATTCATGTCAGTGTCGAAAATGTGCTCATCCGGCTCGATCCATCCCACCAGCTCACAATTCCTATTGAACAAAGCAAACATCACTACCTCGCCTACCATCGATAGCAATTCGTAGCACCGAGCAGCATTTCCGGCCACTCTGGATTGTGGGAACTCCACGGCTTTAGCTAATCGTCACCTAGATACCGTCATGACGCTATCAACGCCTACGAAAACGAATAGACGCCCCCACACAAACTGATTAGCGGCATCAAGCGGCGGTCTGCTTGTCAATTCGTTGAACCGACGAAACGCCGATACCGAGCGTCTTGGCGACCTTGACTACGCCTATTCCCTGTCCGCGTAGTTCCTTTACCTTGGCCTCGATTAGCCTGTCGTGTGCTGGTCGCCCCAGCCTCTTCCCCTGAGCCTTTGCTCTTGCCAGCCCGGCGTTCACTCGCTCTACGATCATCGAGCGTTCGAACTCTGCGAATACCGCCATCATACCAAACATTGCCTTGCCGCTGGGCGTCGTGGTGTCGAGCGCCTGCTGATGAAGGTAAAGGTCAGCACCACGTGAATGAAGCTCGCCTAGGAAGGCTGTAAGCTCCTGCATGGAGCGCCCTAGTCGATCCACTGCCCAAGCGGCCACCATGTCCACTTCGCGGCGTGTGATGGCTTTCAGCATGGCATCATACGCAGGACGCTTTTCCCGGCCCTTGCTGCCGGAGAAGCCAGCATCTTCGAAGACCTGGACGATCTGCCAGCCTGCCCGCTGGGCCACTGCCTCCAACTCCCGACGCTGATTGTCGGTCGTTTGATCGCTGGTAGAGACTCGAAGATAGATGGCAACACGCTTGGTCATAGGAACTGCTCCGTTGAAGACATACCGAATACAGTTGATTTCGGTATGTCGCAAGAGGCTTCCAAGAAGCCTGGATCTGCTAGCGCCGTCCCAGCGATTTTCAGAAGGGGTTTCGGTATGGGCGCTACAGGCATCAATAGGCTCATACTCATCCGCCGGTAGCCGCATACCCGACCCCTCTCAGCGACCTACAATTGCACCTAAGGCATCTGCCGAGATCGCTGAGCATCCGAGCTTGGTGTCCCCTTGCCCCAATGTTTTTTCACTTAACCGAGATGCGGAGGCCCTTGTACAAGCTTGGCGAGTGCTGGTGCTTTACTTCGATGTTGGCATCGTCTAGCCCTCGGATGGTTGAGGAGGCAAGGGAATGGACATGAAGCTGGGACACGTTCGAAATCCGCTCTCAGTGATCGCGCTCTTCGCAGCGTTTACCGAGGGTGCTGGGATTGGTGTCTTGCCTCTTATCGATAAAGAGGTTCAGGCGGTTTACATCTGGTTTTTGATGCTGTTCCCTATCGCCTTGGTGGGCTGTTTCTTCGCCACCATTTGGTTTGCCCATACAAAGCTCTACGCCCCGTCCGATTTCAAGGACGAGGACAATTTCGTGAAAGCATCAAAGGCTCAGGTTGAGGCGAAGCTCCAGTCTGAAATTTCCTTCAGCGGCGGAACCAGCAACCTCCAGCGTGCTGCGTCTGACGGAGCCTTGACAGTTGAGCATGACCCAACGGCGGCTGCACCTGCGCTCTCTGACGAAAGTCTTATCGCCTCGCCAGCAACGGATGAGGGAGCAGCTCTCTCGTCACTCGTGATCATGCAGAGGGCGAAACTTGCCGAGAAAAACGCGTTGGACGCATTGGCAGCTGAACTTGGAGTTGAGTTCGATCGGAATGTCTCGCCAAGGCATCGGCGTGATCTGATCTTCGACGCAGTTCATGCAAGCGATCACGCATTGATCTTAGCTGAGGTCAAATATGTTCGAAATACTGTGTGGGCGGGCTTAGGGAGCGCACTAAGCTCGATAATCGAGGGCGGCAAAACGGCGGCTGGCCACGACGATCGCTTAAAGATTGTGGGCTACCTCCTCGTTGTTCATGATGGGTTGCCGCCTGCCGACCTCCAAAGCTTGGCAGCTAAAATTCAACCTGCTTTGGCGAACAGCAGCGTACCGATCTATCTCAGGTTCATGGACTTTGAGACACTCATCAACTCACCCGGATAACCACCCAATTCGCTTTGACTAGAGTAGCCTCGGTCGCCCTAGCTCGCGTAAGGCGGGGCACGGGGGACGATGCGCCGAGCCGCATAATCGATTGCCGCCTCGAAGATTTTCGCCGAAAAAAATGGGCGGTAAGGCTGGGAACTGTGCATGGGGAAATTCCCCAGCCTCAAGGATCAAAAGTCAGCGTCTTCGGGGAGCTCGGTCGACGTCTCAAGGTCCAGACCTGGAATGGTGCCGTCCCCCTCTTCTCGGGCTAGATCTACCTCCAACGACCGCAAGAGCCGCCCCAGCCCCTTAGTGAGCCTGCTCCTGTCCGAGCTTCCGCCCTGTTCGAACAGGCACCGTCCTTCAAGCAGCCAAGCGTCCATAGCGTGAGCGACGACCACAATCGGTGGCGGCGGTCCATCGCCACCCTCTGTGGCTTTCTCCGGCTCCGCCATTCTTGCCGCTTCACAGGGGAAGTCCGCCTTCATCCAAGCTATAATGGTCTTGTGGTCCCGGCCCATGTCCTTGCCTATGTCACGATAGGACCTGAACTCGTCCCCCTTCCTGTGGCGGCCTGCTTTGACATAGGCGGCGAACACCCTTCGGCTTTCCCTGGGCTTCAACTGCAGCCCGTGGGTGGTGTTCGCAAGAGCCGCCTGGAAGCGTGCCTCCGTTTCCGTCAGGATAACGAACGTGGCTTGCGCGGTCATGCTTGCTGGACCACCCCTTAACCGTGCCTCGGCTGCTAGGGCCTCCAGGACGGTGAAGCGGTGGTGTCCGTCCAGCACGATAGGGAAGGTCTCATCTCCCTCCACAAAGGCAAGCGCGAGGGGCGGCAACTCAGTCCCGGCACGATAGGCTGACCGTATGCGGTGCATGTTTTGCTTGTCGAGCCGGTCCCTGACTTGCATAGTCGGGTCGATGTGGATGGCGGAGAGGTCGATCTCGAACGGGCCGATAGGTCGCCCTGGAGCCGCTTTCTCAAGCTTCTTTCGAATGGCTTCAATTTTCATCAGTGTTCCTTGCGGTTGTCGCATGCAGATGGCTCTCCTGCGTCTGGAGAGCGCTGCCGTTTGTCGTGAGGGGCTTACCGTTCGCCGCGAAGAAAGCGGGCAAGCGCGCGTTTCGCGAGGGCATCTGCTCGCTCGTTATCTGGGTCGCCAGAGTGCCCTTTGACCCATGTCCAGGTGACGTCCCGGTGCTCGACGAGTTCGTAGAGCTTTAGCCAGAGTTCCCCGTTTTTCACGGGCTCACCCGATGCCGTTCGCCAGCCTCTTGCCAGCCATCCCTCTCGCCATTCGGTCATGCCCTTGATCAGGTACTGGCTATCCGATTTGACGGTGACCGGAATGGTCCGGTTCTTGAGGAAGCGCAGTGCGCGTATCGCCGCGAAGAGTTCCATCTCGTTGTTGGTGGTAGCCTCCTGCCAGCCCGACAGCTCCTTGGGCTGCCGACGAAGAACACTCCCGTCCCAGGAGAGCAGTCGCGCGCCCCAGCCACCAGGACCGGGATTGCCACTGCAAGCGCCATCGGTGGCGATCTCGTAGCGTCGGTTAAATGTGAGGGAAGTTGGGGAGGTATTGTTGATCTCAGACATCGAATTCCTTGTGGGGCTTATACGCGAAAACGCCCCACCTCGGCTTGAGGCAGGGCGTCGATATGGGTTTCGGCCGGTGCCGACCCCGCCCCCTGGGCTGTTCTCCTAGGGGGTGGGATAATCCGCATGGCTCTTTGGGGGTGGGGTAATCGGTCCGATTGGTCAGCTCACAGCGGTGAACGCGCTCCAGCCAGCCCATGCCGCCAAGGCCCAACACGCTAGTCTGATCGGGAAAGCGAGAGGTGAGAAGCGCAGCAGCGCCGACATGGCCTGACTGCTCCCGCACAGGAAGCCGTGGACAGCTCCCAGAAGACCATTGGTGACGATGTAGGCAGCTAGCCCGGCAAGAATGGCGAGCAGCATCAGCGAGTCCCCTCGGTCGAAAGAGTGCCCTGCAGCCGACCGGCGAACAGATGGACGGTACCTGTCTCGTCTTGTTCGATGCCGAGACCGACCGGTACCTCCCGCCACTCAATCCAGAGGCTACGGCTTGCGAAAGGGGGATGGATGAACAGGCCGTTGCCAACGAACGCGAAGCGCCGCCTGAAGCCTTCTGAGAGGTCCATTGCGAGGTTATAGAGAGCCTGAGTGGTCAAGGCAGTTATTGAAGAACGCATGAGTTATCCATTCGAGAAGAGGTTGAGACGTCGGGCTGGGAAGCCCCCGAACGGACGCATGGACGCGGCAGGTCGCCGACCAGTGGTTGGGTCGGAGCTGAAACCCGATGCCGCACATGAGCCCGTCACGGGGTTCCTCAGGCGTCGCGCTTACTCTTCAAAGGGATTGCCGGGACCTTGCGCATCTGGTCGGCGAGGCCGGGAAGCATCGCTTGGCTCTTGCCATAGCCTTCGCTGGATTTGCCCGTGGCACGCCCGGTGATGTAGCTGCGGGCCGCATCCGATACTCCACCAATCATGCATATGTCTTCAAAGAGGTGCCGCCACCCGTGGCTCGGGGCGAGGTCTTTTCGGGTGAGCCCGACCTTTTCCCTGACCCATCTTTGAACCGCCTGGGTCGAGGTAGGTATGAAGAGACGCGCCTCACTATGCGGTGGGTAGGCGCCTAAGAAGTCGAGCAGGCCCTCCTGGATGAGTTCCGGGTGGACCGGGACAACACGCTCGCTCGTCCGGTTCTTAAGGGTTTTGCCCCCTGTAGTGGTCAGCCGGTAGAACCAGTCATCGTTGAGTTGGAAGAAGTTCTCAGGCCGCAACTGAGCTACTTCATTGATCCGTGCGCCAGAATAGGCACACAACCATGGAAGCCAGCGGGTTTCGGGTTTCGTTTGGGCCCTCGCGGCCAACAAAACCGTCTTCGCTTCGTCCATGGTGTAGGTACGGGCATCACTCGCGACGGTCTGGAACGCTGGTGGTTTGACAACGTCGAGCGGATTTCCGGTTGAGTACAGCTCACCGAAGCTATGCTGACGAGCCCATTCCAGGACGGTGCGAAGGTTTTGCAGACGTTGTTTGATCGAGTTGTTCGATAGCCTGCCCTCGCGAAGCATAGCCTGCTTCCAGTCGTCAGCCTCCCGCGCTGTAACCAGGGTCGCGTCGTCGCTGCCTCGAAAAATCCTGAACCCTTCAGCAGCGCCCCTGAACTTGTTCACGGTCGCGTCCCGCATAGGCAAGCCATCTTTGCCCGCTGAACGTCTGCGGACTTGTTCATCGATCACGGAGGTAAAGGTAACGGCTGTGGCTGCCTCCTGCTTTGGGTCGGACGTAATTGGCGAGCGGCTCGGAACCGGAACGAAATCGGGGTACTTGGCGGTCGCGCCACTGTTCGAGTAGTCGCCATCTGCTTTCGCCAAGTTGACCACTGCAGCGTCGTCCAGTGCCTGCGCCACGTATTGCAACAAAACAGGGCGTTGTTCGGGTGAGATCGAAAGGACCTTCTGAGCTAGCTTGATGTCTACGAAGCTCCCGAACCGCCTCTCCATATCCAGCGGGATCGTCTCGGGAGTGGGGATTTTGAGCGGATTGGAGCCGCCGACTGTTGCCCGCTGGTTCTCGACCAGAACGCGTGTCCACATCCTGACGGTGCCGGGTTCATCGTCGAAGGCCGACACGAAGGCGTCACGGATTTCTCCAGCCAGCGCCAACATCTGCTTGTGGGAGAGTGCTGCCGGGATCGAGCGCATTGCCTCCCAGGCTTGCCCAAGCGCTGCGTAGGCCTCACTAAAGCGCCTCTTCGCTTCGGTTGCGTCGCTCGTCTCCAAGGACAGCTTGACGGCACTTCCCGCCTTCACAGCTCGCCACACGCCGTCCACCGGAAGATGAATGGTTCGACCAGGAGCGATCTTCAACAGGTCTTTGGGAACGCGGACGCGAAGGTAGAAGCGTCTGCTGATGAGGGCAGGTGAGGGCATTACGAGGCTCATTGTGTACCGCCGCTGTGTACCAGTGGGACGGCCAGACCTCAAGCAAATCCAATATGTTCTGCAAATCCAAGGGGATGGAATGGTGCTGCTAGAGAGATTTGAACTCTCGGCCTCTCCCTTACCAAGGGAGTGCTCTACCCCTGAGCTATAGCAGCATCTGGCGGGCGACGCTGAGTGGTCGGCCCGGAACGAGGCGCCTATTGCCACAGAGTTTTGGGGAGCGCAAGCCGTAAAGCGTCGAGCTGGCCAAGTTTTGTGACAGGGCCGTCAGGCTCTTTTCGATTTTTCTTCGATCGGTTATCACGCAGCCATGACGAATGACCTGGAAAACAAGGGCGAAGCGGAAGACGATGCTGCGGAGGCGGCGCGGCTTGCCGATCGTGGAAAACGTGTTCTCTCCGACGCCGAGCAGAGGCGGCGGGAGCGGGCGGCCGCAAAGCTCAGGGAAAATCTGGCGCGCCGCAAGCAGCAGTCGCGCGCTCGCCGTGCCGGAGAGGCAGAAGACGGCATCGGTTTGCCGGCGGCCCGCGGGAGCACTCGTCCGGGTGATCCCGACGAAGACGGTTGATGCGCGGCTGGCATCGCGGCCTTTGCCGCAAATTCGTCCAAACCCGGTGATTAACCGAGCGTTGCGGCGTCAATTGAACCGCCCGTGGTTTTCGTCTAAAGAGCCAGCCTCGCCGGATTGGCTTCCCCTCACACGTTCTCAAGGAAAGGCGGGCAGTTTTCGCCCGTATCGCAGGCTCTCATGGATCGCATCAGGATTGTTGGTGGCAATGCGTTGAACGGGATCATCCCGATCTCGGGCGCCAAGAACGCAGCCCTTCCCCTGATGATCGCCTCGCTTTTGACATCCGACACGCTGACGCTCGAAAACGTCCCCCATCTGGCAGACGTCGAGGGCCTGATCCGCATTCTCGGCAATCATGGCGTCGATATCGCGGTCAACGGCCGCCGCGAACATCAGGATGGCTCCTATTCGCGAACCATCCATTTCACCTGCCGCACGGTTGCCGACACGACCGCACCCTACGAGCTGGTCTCCAAGATGCGTGCCAGCTTCTGGGTCATCGGACCCTTGCTTGCCCGCGAAGGCCAGGCCCGTGTGTCCCTGCCGGGTGGCTGCGCCATCGGCACGCGTCCTGTCGACCTCTTCATCGAAGGTCTGGCAGCCCTTGGCGCCGAGATGGAAATCGACGGCGGCTACATCAATGCCAAGGCGCCGAAGGGCGGCCTGATCGGCGCCCGCTACACCTTCCCGAAGGTCTCCGTTGGTGCGACCCATGTCATGCTGATGGCCGCCTCGCTTGCGCGCGGCACGACCGTCATCGGCAATGCCGCCCGCGAGCCCGAGGTCGTCGACCTCGCCAACTGCCTGATCGCCATGGGGGCGAAGATCTCCGGTGCCGGCACCTCGACCATCACGATCGAAGGCGTGCCGAGCCTCTCCGGCGCCCGCCACCGCGTCCTGCCCGATCGCATCGAGACCGGCACCTATGCCATGGCGGTCGCGATGACCGGCGGCGACGTGACGCTCTCGGGCACGGATATCACGCTTCTCGACACGGCAATCGAAGCCATCCGCCGCGCCGGCGCCGAAGTCTCTGCCGTCGAGGGCGGCATCCGTGTCATCGGCCATGGTGACCAGATTCGGCCCGTCGATATCGTGACGGAACCCTTCCCCGGTTTCCCGACCGACCTGCAGGCGCAGTTCATGGGTCTGATGACCCGCGCCAATGGCGTCTCGCATGTCACCGAGACGATCTTCGAAAACCGCTTCATGCATGTGCAGGAACTGGCCCGTCTCGGAGCCAAGATCACGCTTTCTGGCCAGACGGCCCGCATCGAGGGCGTCTCCCGCCTGCGCGGCGCACCCGTGATGGCAACCGATCTGCGCGCATCCGTGTCGCTGGTCATCGCCGGCCTGGCCGCGGAAGGCGAAACCATGGTCAGCCGCGTCTATCATCTCGATCGCGGTTTCGAGCGACTGGAAGAAAAGCTCACCCGCTGCGGCGCGATCGTCGAGCGCATCAGCGACTGACGGCAGCCGCAGGCCCGCTTTCTCGGCAAGGGCGGGGCGAAAAGTCTTTTTGCCCCGTTGCCACTGGACAAGCCGCAACCTATGTCGAAAACATGAATTCGACGGGCACCGCCGAAGGGCGATACTGTGAGGTGACATGACGGACTTGAAGCTGCTGGCGCTCGATGCCGATGATCTCGCGATCATTTCGGCCCATATGCAGGACGCCGTGTTCAAGGTCGGCGACTTGAATTTCTCCGCACGCTCCGGGCTGTTTTCGCTCGCGGCCAACCGCTTCGTCTGGGAAAAGGCGGCGCGGGTTTCCAAGAGCTTCGAGCGTCGCCGCGCGGCCCTCAGCTTCAAGCGGGTTGAAGCGGTCCGCTCGATCGGCTTCGACCGAAGCAAGGCCGATGAGGTGATGAGCCTGCTCGCGATCCGCTATGTGCCGAAGGGCGAGGGGCCTGATGGTGTTGTGGAACTGGTGCTGGCCGGTGGCGGAATGATCGCCCTGGAAGTCGAGTGCATCGAGGCCCAGCTCGCCGATACCGGCGGCGCCTGGGAAACGACGGCCCGGCCGGAGCATGAAGCCGGCTGAGACGGTAAGCGCTGCGGGCTGCAGCGCCATGAAATTGGAAATGCTGAAGAGGGAATAACGGGGCGTGGCAATCTGGCTGGATCAGGCATCGGGGGATTTCGAGGCGCGTTTTGCCGCCTTCCTGACGACCAAGCGTGAAGTTTCCGACGATGTGAACGACGCGGTTCGCAAGATCATCGACGATGTGCGCACCCGCGGTGATGCCGCACTCGCCGACTATTCCAAGCGCTTCGATGGCGTGGATTTCGCATCGGTTCCCATGCCGGTCACGGCCGAAGAGATTGCCGCAGCACTTGCCTCGACGGCGCCTGAACTGATCGAAGCCTTGAAGCTTGCCGCAGACCGCATCGAGCGGCACCACGCACGCCAGATGCCGAAGGATGACATCTACGAAGATGCGATCGGCGTCGGGCTCGGTTCGCGCTGGACGGCAATCGATGCCGTCGGTCTCTATGTGCCGGGCGGCACGGCGAGCTATCCGAGTTCGGTGCTGATGAATGCTCTGCCGGCCAAGGTCGCAGGTGTCCCGCGGATCGTGATGGTGGTGCCGGCAACCGGTGGCGCGATCAACGCGACCGTTCTCGCTGCAGCCAACATCGCCGGTGTGACGGAGATTTACCGCATTGGCGGCGCCCAGGCCGTGGCAGCCCTTGCCTACGGCACGGAGACGATCGCGCCCGTCGCCAAGATCGTCGGCCCCGGCAATGCCTATGTTGCCGCAGCCAAGCGTCAGGTTTTCGGCACGGTCGGGATCGACATGATCGCCGGTCCCTCGGAAGTTCTCGTCATCGCCGACAAGAACAACGATCCGGATTGGATTGCCGCCGACCTGCTCGCCCAGGCCGAGCACGACCCGGGCGCCCAGTCGATCGTCATCACCGACGATCGCGCTCTCGGAGAAGCCGTGGAAGCGGCTGTCGAGCGGCAGCTCAAATCTCTGCCGCGGGCCGAGACGGCCTCGGCGAGCTGGCGCGATTTCGGTGCCATCATCAAGGTTGAAAAGCTTGAAGACAGCATTCCGCTCGCCAACCGCATTGCCGCCGAACACCTGGAGCTCGCTGTCGATGATCCGGAGCCGCTGATCTCTGGCATCCGCAATGCCGGCGCGATCTTCGTCGGCCGCCATACGCCCGAAGTCATCGGCGACTATGTCGGTGGTTCCAATCACGTGCTGCCGACGGCTCGCTCGGCCAGGTTCTCCTCGGGGCTAGGCGTGCTGGACTATGTCAAGCGCACCTCGATCCTCAGGCTCGGGCCGGACCAGCTGCGCAAGCTCGCCCCGGCGGCGATCGCACTCGCCAAGTCGGAGGGCCTGGACGCCCATGCCCGCTCCGTCGCCATCCGGCTCAATCTCGGGGACTAGGGATGGCAGCGGGCGACTTTCGGCTCTCAGATGTCGTGCTGGACGAGACCATCGGTCGCTCGACCCCTGACGTCGAGCACGAGAGGGCCGTCGCCATCTTCGATCTGATCGAGGAAAACAGCTTCGAGCCGGTCGGCCATGCCGGTGGTCCCTACAAGCTCTATCTGTCGCTGATGGACCGCAAGCTGGTCTTCTCGATCAAGACGGAGGCCGGCGAGGATGTGGCCGTGCATATCCTCTCGCTGACACCGCTGCAGCGGATCATCAAGGACTACTTCATGATCTGCGAGAGCTATTACGAGGCGATCCGCTCCTCGACCCCGTCGCAGATCGAAGCGATCGACATGGGCCGTCGTGGCATCCATAACGACGGGTCGCAGACGCTGATGGATCGGCTTTCGGGCAAGATCAAGCTCGACTTCGACACGGCCCGCCGCCTCTTTACGCTCGTCTGCGTACTCTATTGGCGGGGCTAGGCACCATGGATGAGGGCGGGGTAGGTAGCCGCCGTTCGTCGCGGCCGGGGGCGATCCTCTTCATGTGCGGCCAGAATGTCATTCGCAGCCCGATGGCCGAGGCGATTGCAAGGCAGGCGCTTCCCTCTGGAACCTGGGTGGCATCGGCCGGCGTCAAGAAGGGGGAGCGGGATCCCTTTGTCGATGTGGTGCTCGACGAGATCGGTCTGTCGCTCGGCCGCCGCCAGCCACAGACGCTCGAGGATATGGCCGACGACTTCTTCGATCTCGTGGTGACGCTGACGCCCGAAGCGCATCATGCAGCATTGGAGCTGACGCGTCATTCCGCTGTCGAGGTTGAATACTGGCCGATGCCCGATCCGACGGTTGAGACCGGAAGCCGCGAGCAAAGGCTCTCCGCCTATCGCGACGTGCGCGATCGGCTGACCAAGCTGATCCGTGAAAGGCTCGTGCTGGGCCCCGATTGAAGGCGTTTTCGCCCCTCTTGAAACATTTTCCGAAAGCCGAATCTACAAGGTTCACAAATGCCGGGCGATTGTGTAGTTTCCGCCCACATTTTCGGGGCCCTCCGCGCGCCCCGCTCTAAAACCCCAGGAAAGACAACCGCTCTATGGCAAAAGAAGAAGTCCTCGAATTCCCCGGTGTCGTCACCGAACTGCTGCCCAACGCCACTTTTCGCGTGAAGCTCGAAAACGAACACGAAATCATCGCCCACACTGCAGGCCGCATGCGCAAGAACCGTATCCGCGTTCTCGCCGGCGACAAGGTCCTCGTCGAGATGACCCCTTATGACCTGACCAAGGGCCGCATCACCTACCGCTTCAAGTAAGGCTTGAACCACGAGCTGAGGCTTGAGGAGCGCGTCCGGATGGAATTGAGACAGAAGCTGATTTTGGCCTCCGGGTCGCCCCGCCGCGTGGATCTCTTGAAGCAGGCCGGCATTGAGCCCGCGCGTCTGATGCCGATGGATCTCGACGAAACGCCGAAGAAATCGGAGCATCCGCGCTCGCTCGCCCGCCGCCTCTCCGCTGACAAGGCGAGGGCCGCACACCAGCAGGTGCGCAAGGATCTCACCTGGGGCGACAGCTACATCCTTGCCGCCGACACCGTCGTTGCCGTCGGGCGCCGCATCCTGCCGAAGGCAGAGCTGATGCAGGAGGCCTCCTCGGCGCTGCATCTGCTTTCCGGCCGCAGCCACTGGGTCTTCACCGGCGTCTGCCTGATTGCTCCGGACGGCAAGCTGCGCCAGAAGATCGTCGAGACCAAGGTCCGCTTCAAGCGCCTCTCCGGCTACGACATCGAGTGCTACCTCGCTTCGGGCGAATGGCGTGGCAAGGCCGGCGCCTATGCCATCCAGGGCATTGCCGGCAGCTTCGTGCAGAAGATCGTCGGCTCCTACACCAATGTGGTTGGCCTGCCGCTCTTCGAGACGCTGCAGATGCTGCAAGGCGAGGGCTATGACGTCCACACCGGCTGGACGGAGGGCTGATCATGGCAGGACAAGAGCACCAGCGGACCGCTAAAGTCGAGCCGCTGCGCAAGACACGGCCATGCCCCGAATGCAATCGTCCCTCGACGCGCGAGAACTACCCCTTCTGCTCCGACCGCTGCCGCAACCTTGATCTCTCGCGTTGGCTGAAGGGCTCCTATGCCATTCCGGTCGCCGACGACGAGTCCAAGGCCGACGACGATTACCGCGACTGAGGAATTGCCATCCCGAACAAGGGGTGCAGCCAGTGGCGATCTGCTTGTTCTTGTTCACCTTTCAGCGATTTTCACATCTTCTTCAAAAAAGTGCCTGAAGGCGCTGGACATGGCCGAACAAGATGTTATAACCCCGCTCGCTCCCGGGGACATCCCCCGGAGGTCTTGAAAAAGACCGGCAGGCTTTGCACAGAAGCCGAGATGCCCGGATAGCTCAGTTGGTAGAGCAGCGGATTGAAAATCCGCGTGTCGGTGGTTCAAATCCGCCTCCGGGCACCATTCCTTCCTTAAAAAAAAATCGTTCCTATGCAGTGCCGCACAGAGACCTCGTCGACGCAGCTCTGCCTTCTGGTGCCGAACCTCTATCGTTGGCGCGTGCATGGCGAATTTCCGCTATCCTGCATTGAGTGAGCACACAATTCTTCGCAGTTTGTTAACCATCAGCTGATCAATATCATCCATCAATTTTAGCTGTTTTGATCAGGCAGAAGTATTTGATGGGTAGCATTATCACCAACGGCGCAGCGATCTCCGCGCTGCAAGTCCTTCGCAACATTTCCGGACAGATGGGAGCGGCGCAGGAGGAAGTCTCTTCAGGACTGAGGGTTAAGACAGCTGCAGACAATGCTGCCTACTGGTCGATATCGACGACCATGCGCTCGGACAACATGGCAATGTCTGCAGTGCGGGATGCACTGGGATTGAGCGCGGCCGTGTTGGACACGACCTATGCGGCAGTGGAGACGTCCATTGATATCATGGCTCAAATCACCGCCAAGCTGGTTGCTGCGCAAGAACATGGCGTGGACAAGACCAAGATCAATGAGGAGCTTGATCAATTCAAGCAGCAGCTGCAATCGACAATGGATTCTGCAAGTTTCAACGGCCAGAACTGGCTTTCGTGGAACAGCGGCGAAGACTCCAGAGACAAGCAGATTGTCAGTTCCTTCATGCGCAGCAGCGATGGCAATATTTCGCTGGGAACGATCTCCTACGAAATCAATACGCCACCGCCGAGAACCGACACCAATGTGCAGTACTTCGTCGACAACGGGGGCAGTGGGGAATACGGCATCTTGTCGAGCGAGGCCTTCGCTGTTCAGGCGGGTTCAGCGATCAATTACGTATTGATACTCGGCTCGACGGCTCCCGCTTCCGCGGTGGAATTGGTGCTCAGCAACGCGACTTCCTCCGAGGAACTTGATGACATGATCAGCACCGTCGAGGCGATGACAAAGCAGATGGTCTCCGTTGCCTCCCAGATCGGTTCGATGATTTCTCGTGTGGAGATGCAGGCGGAGTTCGCCTTGAAGCTTTCTGACAGCATAGACAGCGGCATCGGCCGGCTTGTCGATGCCGACATGAACGAGGCGTCAACGCGGCTGAAGGCGCTGCAGACGCAGGAGCAATTGGCCGTTCAGTCCCTGTCTATGGCCAACAGCCAGCCGGAGAGTTTGCTCACCTTGTTCCGCCAGTAGGAGCGCGGTCCGGTGGTCCCTGGCTGAGAAGTTGAAGAGTGGCGCGTCACGCCTGAGAGTTTTTGCTCCGCTGCAAAATTGCTCTCAGGCGCAAATCAGCTTCACCGCATATTGACCGATGTCGATTTATCGATTACGACTGACGAAATTCAAAAATCGTCAGTCGTAAATCATCATGACCCCAGTTGCTCCGCAGTCCCAGGATCCCGCCGACACCTCGACCCGTATTCTTCAGGCGGCCGAGGCGCAGTTTCGGCATTATGGCTACAGCAAGACGACCGTCGCCGATGTGGCGAAGGATCTCGGCATGTCGCCGGCCAATATCTATCGGTTCTTCGGCTCCAAGAGCGAACTGCTCGAGGGTGTGTGCGCCCGCATGCTGCAGCAGAGCCTTGAAGTTGCAAGGGCTGCCGCTGCGCTCCCGCTGAGCGCCGAGGAAAGGCTGCGCCGCTACTCGATGAGCCATTTCGAGTTCACGGTCGCCACCATGCTCGACGAGCGCAAGGTCCATGAAATGGTCGTTGTCGCCATCGAGCAGAGCTGGGGTGTCATCGACAAGCATATCGACGAGATCCAGGCGATCCTGACCGAGATCATCGCCGACGGCATGGAAAAGGGGGAGTTCGCCAAAGGTGATCCTGCCCATGCGGCCCGCTGTTTCGGCGCTGCGACCTCGCCGCTGCATCATCCGCAGATGGTGGCCCAGTGCATTGGCAAGACCAATCGCGCCGGGCCGGAAGATTTGACTGAATTCGCCATTCGAGCCCTCAAGATCTGAGCCCCAGCCGGGGAGGAACCACCATGTCCGCCAGCGTCCGCCTTTCCTTGCCTGCATTATCGTTCCTCGCAGCATTCGGGCTTGCAGCCTGCACGGAGGGAGGAGCCGAGGTCGTTGAAGAGCCGAGCCTTCGCCCGGTCAAGGTAGTCGAGATCGAAGCCCCGTCCACCGCGCGGGAGCTGCGCTACTCCGGAACGGTTAAGGCCCGCAGCGAAGCTGCAGCCGGTTTCCGGGTCGGTGGCAAGATCATCGAGCGTCTCGTCGATATCGGCGATCGTGTGGCCCCGGGTGACGTGCTGGCACGCATCGACGTGACCGATTATCAGCTCCAGATGAAGAGCGCCGAGGCAAGTCTCGCTGCCGCCGAACGCCAGCTGGAGACAGCTGATTTCGCCTTGAAGCGTGCCGATGCGCTTTATCGTCAGCAGGTCACCACCAAGGCACAGCTCGAGCAAGCGCAGCTGAGCTACAACCAGGCGCTTGCCACGCGCGACAGCCAACGCTCCTCGCTGGAACAGGCGCGCAATCAGGTCGCCTATGGTGAGCTGAAGGCCGACAAGCCCGGGATTGTCACGCAAATCAGCGCAGACGCAGGACAGGTGGTTTCCGCCGGCAGCCCCGTCGTGACGGTCGCGGCGGATGGCGAAAAGGAAGCCTTGATCGCCGTGCCGGAAAACGAGATCTTCGCCTTTGCGCCTGGCAAGGCAGTCGAGGTCGGTTTCTGGTCCAAGGATGGCCTCACCTTGCAGGGGACGGTCCGGGAAGTGGCCGGCAGCGCGGACGCCACCTCGCGTACCTTCGCCGTGCGAATCGCGCTTCCGGACAATCCGCAGATCCTGCTCGGCATGACCGCGCGCGTCACGGCCACCGCGCCCTCCGATACCAACCTGTTCGAACTGCCTCTGTCGGCGCTGACGCGCGATGGCGCCAAACAGACGATCGTCTGGACCGTCGATCGCATGGCAGCGACAGTCCATGCCCGTCCCGTCACGGTCGACACCTTCTCCGACAAGGGGATCCAGATCTCCTCGGGTCTTGCCCCCGGCGATCTGGTGGTCGTGGCCGGCACGCAATTCATGGCGGAAGACATGAAGGTGCGCCTTGCCGACAAGGACCTGCCGCGCGCCGCAGACGCCGGTAGCGACGCAGCGAAGCCCGACGCGGCGACCCGCTGAGCCCAGCGACCTCACCTTCGGATCCAGACATCATGACACACTCTCCTGCAGAGCCGGGCTCGTTCAACCTGTCCCGTTGGGCGATCGCTCATCCCAGCATCGCGCGTTTCCTCTTCGGCCTGATCATCCTGACCGGCCTCTTCGGCCTCATGCGCATGGGGCAGAAGGAAGATCCCGATTTCACCTTCCGCGTCATGGTCGTCCAGGCCTTCTGGCCCGGCGCCTCCCTGACAGACATGCAGGATCAGGTCGTCAACAAGATCGAGCGGAAACTGCAGGAAACGCCCTATCTGGACTGGGTGAAGTCCTATACCCGCCCGGGCTCCGCGATCATCACGCTGCAGGTGAAGGGCAATACCGATGCCGATGACGTGGCAGAGGCCTTCTACCAGGTCCGCAAGAAGGTCGGCGACATCGAGAACGAGCTGCCGGATGGCCTGCTCGGCCCCTATTTCAACGACGAATTCGGTGACACCTACATCACGCTCTATGCCCTGACGGGCGATGGCTACAGCTATCCGGAGCTGAAGCAGTATGCGATCCAGGCGCGTGACGTTCTCCTGTCGACCGAAGGCGTTGAAAAGGCCGTCGTTCTCGGCGACCAGCCGCAAAAGATCTTCATCGAAGTCTCGTCCAAGGCGCTTGCCGAGCGGGGCCTCACCTTCACCGATCTGCAGAATGCGCTTGCCGGCCAGAATGCGATCGATGCGACGGGCAGCATCGACACCGGCTCGCGATCGGTCCGCATCTCGGTCGATGGTGGCTTCTCGGCTGCCGAAGACATCCGGGACCTACGGCTCAACTCCGGCAGTCAGGTCACGCGTCTCGGCGATATCGCCACCGTCACCGAAGGTCTGGAAGATCCCTATCAGCGCAAATTTCGGTTCAACGGCAAGGATTCCGTCCAGGTCGGCGTCGTGATGGCCAAGGGCTTCAAGGTGACGGATGTCGGCCACGCCGTGGAGCAGACGCTGGAGCGCTTTGAAAGCACCCTGCCGATCGGTCTCGAAGTCTCACAGATCTCGAACCAGCCGGAAGTGGTGCGGGAAGCGATCGGCGAATTCATGAAGGCGCTTGGCGAGGCTCTCCTCATCGTGCTCGTGGTCTCCTTCGTTTCCATCGGCTGGCGCTCGGGCCTTGTGATCGCGATCGCCATTCCCCTCGTGCTCGCGGCCACCTTCGCCGTCATGTACGAGCTCGGCCTCGATCTGCAGCGCATTTCGCTGGGCGCCTTGATTATCGCGCTGGGCCTGCTCGTCGATGACGCCATGATCGTCGTGGAACTCATGGAGAGAAAGCTGGAAGAGGGGCTCGACAAGCTTGATGCGGCGAGTTTCGCCTATTCGTCGACGGCCTTTCCGATGCTGACCGGCACGCTCATCACCACGGCGGGCTTCATTCCCGTCGGCTTCGCGGAATCCACCGCTGGCGAATATGTCCGCTCGCTCTTCTACGTGGTCGGCATATCCCTGGTCATCTCCTGGTTCGTCGCCGTCTATTTCACGCCCTGGCTCGGCTACATGATCCTGAAACAGCGAGCCCATGTCGGCGATCATCACGATGCCTTTGACACCGCCTTCTATCGTCGGCTGCGCAGCGTCGTGGGCTGGGCTGTCCAACACAGGCTTATCGTGATCGGCGCCACCCTGGCGGTGTTTGCTGTCAGCCTCTGGTCCTTCCAGTTCATTCCCAAGAACTTCTTCCCGCAGTCCTCGCGTCCCGAGATCCTCGTCGACATGTGGCTGCCGGAGGGGACCTCCATCAAGGAGGTCGAAGAGGAGGCGAAGCGTCTCGAAGCATCCCTCCTGACCGACGAAGACCAGCGCTTCGTCGCCACCTATGTCGGGGAAGGGGCGCCACGCTTCTTCCTGCCGCTGGACCAGCAGCTTCGCAACCCGAACTATGCCCAGCTTCTGGTCATGGCAAAGGATGAGGAAGCCCGCGAGCGGCTGATCACCAAGCTGCGCATGACACTGGCCGAGGACTTTCCCTCGGTCCGCGGCAAGGTCGATCGCCTCTTCCTCGGCCCTCCCACGGGATGGGCGGTTCAGATGCGCGTCAGTGGGCCGGAGCGGGAGGAGGTGCGCCGCATCGCCGATCAGGTGAAGGCGCGCTTCCACCAGAACCCCATACTGCAGGCCGTTCACGACGATTGGCTGGAGCCGGTCACGGCGATGACCCTCGTCGTTGATCAGGATCGTGCGCGCGCACTCGGCGTCTCCTCGCAGCGCCTGCGCCAGATGCTGCAAGCAACGATGAGCGGGGCGCCTCTCGCAGATGTTCGCGCTGGAGAGGAGACGATCTCAATCGTGGCCCGCGAGCCGGAAGAAAGCCGTCGACTGCTGAGCGCCGTCAACTCGATCTACGTGCCGACCGATCTCGGCGCCTTCATTCCCTTGTCGCAGATTGCCAAGGTGGTTCCGACCCTGGAGCAGGGCATCGAATGGCGCCGCAACCGCCTGCCCACCATCACGGTCCGCGCCACGGTCCCCGACGGCGTCCAGTCGAACGACGTGACCTTGAAGATGTTCGAGGACATGCAATCGCTGCGCGACAGCCTGCCCGCCGGTTATGCGATCGAGATCCAGGGAGGGGCGGAAGACAGTGCCGAGAGCCAGAACTCGATCGCCGCCAAGGCGCCGATCATGCTGCTCGTCATCGTCGTCCTGCTGATGATCCAGCTGCAGCATTTCGGCAAGGCCATGCTGGTCCTCGCCACCGGTCCGTTGGGCATCATCGGTGCGGCCGCAGCGCTGCTGATCTCAGGCGCGCCCTTCGGCTTCGTCGCGATCCTCGGCGTCATCGCGCTGCTCGGCATCATCATCCGCAACTCGATCATCCTGATCGACCAGATCGACCAGGATATCGCGGCCGGCATGGAGCGGCGGGAAGCCATCATTGGCTCGGCGGTGCGCCGCTTCCGCCCGATCATGCTGACGGCGCTGACCGCCGTGCTTGCTCTGATCCCGATCTCTCGCGGCATTTTCTGGGGCCCGCTCGCCTACGCCATGATGGGCGGCATCCTGGTCGCGACGGTTTTGACGATCCTGGTTCTGCCGGCAGCCTATGCCTTCTTCTTCGGTCGCTCTCCCCACAAAGCGTGACCGAAGCGAGAGGAGGAGGGGATCCCCAAGCCTCTCCTCCTCTCCCCCTGAGGGCACAGGCGGCTGGCGCTGTGAGCCCTTCTTTTCTTGATCGGTTGATAAATTTTTCTGACCTTGTTAGATCGCCTCAAAAGGCGACAAAACCGATTTCCTCTTTGCGACGCATATCCCCGGAAGCATTGATTCTGCGGCACTATCTTGAATCGCTAACTTTTGTTGGGCTTGCTGAAAAACCGCTACATCAGTGGAAATTATGCGCTGCAACGCAGCGATTACGGCGAAAACCAGACCAAATCTGTGACCGAATTGAGCCGAATCTCTCTTTACAACGTTTCCGAAGGCGATAAGACACTGCTTCAGTGATTGAAAGGACGCCTTTTGTCGCTTGTCAGAATACGACTTGAGCATGGCGGCCCTTCGATTGCCGGAAGACCGGTTGACCCCGACCTTCACAAAACACGGGCGCGATCCACGCGCCGCGGGACCAAAAGAACCGGCGTAGGCTCTTGTCCTCCGCCTTTGGGAGACTGCTCATGAAAACCAAGTTCGCACTTGCTGCCGCAGCCCTTGCAGCGGCAACCTTCCTGTCGGGCGCCGCAAGCGCCAAGACCTTCGTTTACTGCTCGGAAGGTTCGCCGGAAGGCTTCGACCCCGGCATGTACACCGCCGGCACCACCTTTGATGCCTCCGCTCATCCGATCTACAGCCGTCTGATGGAATTCAAGCCGGGCACGACGGAAGCCGAAGCCGGTCTCGCCGAGAGCTACGAAGTCAATGCCGACGGCACTGAATACACCTTCAAGCTCCGTCCGGGCGTCAAGTTCCACACCACCGATTTCTTCACCCCGTCGCGCGAACTGAACGCTGACGACGTGATCTTCTCGCTGGAGCGCCAGCTGAAGGCTGATCATCCGTGGAACCAGTACGTTGCCGGCACCTCCTGGGAATATGCCGCCGGCATGGGCTTCCCGGAGCTGATCAAGTCGATCGAAAAGGTTGACGATCTGACCGTCAAGATCACCCTGAACCGTCCGGAAGCGCCGTTCCTCGCGAACCTCGCAATGCCCTTCGCGTCGATCGTTTCGAAGGAATATGCCGACAAGCTCGAAGCTGAAGGCAAGAAGGAACAGCTGAACCAGATGCCGGTCGGCACGGGTCCGTTCTCCTTCGTCGGCTACCAGCAGGACGCCGTCATCCGCTACAAGAAGAACGCCGACTACTGGGGTGGCGCACCGAAGATCGACGACCTCGTCTTCGCCATCACCACGGACGCCGCCGTTCGCTACCAGAAGCTCAAGGCCGGCGAATGCCACCTGATGCCGTTCCCGAACGCAGCCGATGTCGAGTCGATGAAGTCCGACCCGGCCCTGACGGTCATGGAGCAGGAAGGCCTCAACGTCGCCTACCTCGCCTACAACACGACCCAGGCTCCGTTCGACAAGCCGGAAGTCCGCAAGGCGCTGAACAAGGCGATCAACAAGGAAGCCATCGTTGATGCCGTCTTCCAGGGCATGGCAACGCCGGCCAAGAACCCGATCCCGCCGACCATGTGGTCCTACAACCAGTCCACCCAGGACGACGCGTACGACCTGGATGCTGCCAAGAAGGAACTCGAAGCAGCTGGCGTCACCGGTCTGTCGATGAAGATCTGGGCTATGCCGGTTTCGCGTCCGTACATGCTGAACGCACGTCGCGCTGCTGAAATCATGCAGGACGACTTCGCCAAGATCGGCGTCAACGTCGAGATCGTGTCCTACGAATGGGCCGAATACCTCGACCGTTCGAAGGCCAAGGATCGTGACGGCGCCGTCATGCTCGGCTGGACCGGCGACAACGGCGACCCGGACAACTTCCTCGACACCCTGCTCGGCTGCGAGGCCGTCGGCGGCAACAACCGCGCTCAGTGGTGCAACGAAGAGTTCAACGAACTGGTGAAGAAGGCCAAGGTCACCTCCGACCAGGCCGAGCGCACCAAGCTCTACGAAGAAGCTCAGCTCGTCTTCAAGCGCGAAGCACCTTGGGCCACGATCGACCACTCTCTCTCGGTCGTTCCGATGCGCAAGGAAGTCTCCGGCTTCGTTCAGAGCCCGCTCGGCGACTTCACCTTCGAAAACGTCGACATCGCCGAGTAATCGGAACTGTCATCCTTTCGCCGCGGGCCATTGTGCCCGCGGCGTTTGTCGTTGATGCGGGATCGTTCTCGCGTCATGCTCGAAGGCTCAGCGGAAGCGGTTCGGGTAACTGGGACGGCCATGGGGCCGCGGTTCGACCTCCTTAGAAACAACAGGTCTCACACATGTTTGGCTTTCTCCTGCGACGGCTCGCCGTCTTGATCCCGACCTTCATCGGTGTCTCGATCATTGCCTTCGCCTTCATCCGGCTTCTCCCCGGTGACCCGGTCGCGCTGCTTTCGGGCGAGCGCGTCATGTCGCCCGAGCGTCATGCGCAGATCAGCGCCCAGCTCGGCCTCGACCGCCCGGTGGTGGTTCAGTATTTCGACTATCTCGGCGGCGTTCTGACCGGTGACTTCGGCACCTCGATCGTCTCCAAGAGCCCGATCATCGACCAGTTTTTCGCGCTGTTTCCCGCGACCGTTGAACTCTCGCTCTGTGCGATCCTGATCGCCGTGGCGATCGGCGTTCCGGCCGGCATCATCGCAGCCATCAAGCGCGGCTCCTTCTTCGACCAGACCATGATGGGCATCGCTCTGGTCGGCTACTCTATGCCGATCTTCTGGTGGGGCCTGCTGCTGATCATCCTCTTCTCCGGCATCCTGCAATGGACCCCGGTTTCGGGGCGCATCTCGCTGATGTTCTTCTTCCCGCCGGTGACCGGCTTCATGCTGATCGACAGCCTGCTTTCGGGCCAGAAGGGTGCGTTTCTGTCTGCCGTCAGCCACCTGATCCTGCCGTCGATCGTGCTGGCGACCATTCCGCTCGCCGTCATCGCCCGTCAGACGCGCTCGGCCATGCTGGAAGTGCTGTCGGAGGATTACATCCGCACGGCGCGCGCCAAGGGTCTGTCGCCGTTCCGCGTCGTCAGCCTGCACGCGCTGCGCAATGCCATGATCCCGGTCATCACCACGATCGGTCTGCAGATCGGCGTCATGCTGGCAGGCGCGATCCTCACCGAAACCATCTTCTCCTGGCCGGGCATCGGCAAGTGGATGGTCGACAGCGTGTTCCGCCGTGACTACCCGGTCATCCAGGGAGGTCTCCTCCTGATCGCCGGCATCATCATGGTCGTGAACCTGATCGTCGACCTGCTCTACGGCCTGATCAACCCGCGCATCCGCCACTAGAAGGATAAAATCCCATGGCAGAGACAACATCCAGCCAGCCGGTTTCAAGCGCGCAGATGCGCCGCCAGATGCTGGCCGAATTCTGGTTCTACTTCTCCGAGAACCGCGGCGCCGTCATCGGCCTCGTGGTCTTCCTCGCCCTCGTCTTTATCGCCGTCTTCGCCGGTGTCATCGCCCCGCACTCGCCCTTCGAGCAGTATCGCGAAGCGGTGCTGCTGCCGCCGGCCTGGTTGGAAGGTGGTAACTGGAGCTATCCGCTGGGTACCGATCCGGTCGGACGCGACATTCTCTCGCGCCTGATTTACGGCTCGCAGTACTCGCTCTTCATCGGCGTCTTCGTCACCACGCTGTCGCTGACGACGGGCATCATCATCGGCGTCATCGCCGGCTATTACGGTGGCTGGCTCGACACCGCGATTATGCGCCTGATGGACATCATCCTGGCCTTCCCGTCGCTGCTGCTTGCCCTGGTTCTCGTTGCTATTCTCGGGCCCGGCCTCACCAACGGGATGATCGCCATCGCACTCGTCCTGCAGCCGCACTTCGTCCGCCTGACGCGTGCTGCTGTCATGACGGAGAAGACACGCGACTACGTCACGGCCGCACGTCTTGCCGGTGCAAGCCCGCTTCGCCTGATGTTCAAGACGATCCTGCCGAACTGCATGGCGCCGCTGATCGTCCAGGCGACGCTGTCCTTCTCTAACGCGATCCTCGACGCAGCCGCGCTCGGCTTCCTCGGCATGGGCGCCCAGCCGCCGGCCCCCGAATGGGGCACGATGCTCGCCGAAGCCCGCGAGTTCATTCTGCGCGCCTGGTGGGTCGTCACCTTCCCGGGTCTTGCCATCCTGATCACCGTTCTCGCCATCAACCTGATGGGCGACGGCCTGCGCGATGCGCTCGATCCCAAGTTGAAGAGGTCCTGATCATGGCGCTTCTCGATATTCAGAACCTCACCGTCCAGTTCGAGACGGCCAATGGTTGGTTCAAGGCCGTAGACGGCGTTTCGCTGTCGGTCGAACCGGGTGAAGTGCTTGCGATCGTGGGCGAAAGCGGCTCCGGCAAGTCGGTCGCCATGCTCGCCGTCATGGGCTTGCTGCCCTGGACGGCCAAGATCACCGCCGACAAGATGGAGTTCCAGGGGCGTGACATCCAGAAGATCTCGGCGGCCGAACGCCGCAAGCTGATCGGCAAGGACGTCGCGATGATCTTCCAGGAGCCCGTCGCCAGCCTCAACCCGTGCTTCACCGTCGGTTTCCAGATCGAGGAAGTCCTGCGCCTGCACATGGGCCTTGGAGCGAAGGAACGTCGCGAGCGCGCGATCGAACTCTTCAAGCTGGTCGGCCTGCCGGATCCTGCCGAGCGGCTCAATCACTTCCCGCACCAGATGTCGGGCGGTCAGTGCCAGCGCGTGATGATCGCGATCGCAATTGCCTGCAATCCGAAGCTCCTGATCGCCGACGAGCCCACCACGGCACTCGACGTGACGATCCAGAAGCAGATCCTCGATCTCCTGATGCAGCTTCAGGCCGAGACCGGCATGGGCCTCATCATGATCACCCATGACATGGGCGTGGTCGCCGAGACCGCGGACCGGGTCATCGTCCAGTACAAGGGCAAGAAGATGGAGGAGGCCGACGTGCTCTCGCTCTTCGAAAGCCCGAAGAACCCCTATACCCGCGCGCTGCTTTCCGCCCTTCCGGAAAATGCCACCGGCGACCGCCTGACCACGGTCTCCGACTTCCTGGCCGCCGCTGAAACGGGAGGTGCAGCATGACCGAAGCGACACAAACCCCGATGCTCGAGATCCGCGACATCAAGCGCGACTACCGCGTGCCGCAGGGCCTGTTCAAGGATGACAAGATCGTCCACGCGGTAAAGGGTGTCTCCTTCAAGCTCGACAAGGGCAAGACCCTTGCGATCGTCGGAGAAAGCGGTTGCGGCAAGTCCACGCTCGCCCGCATTCTCACCTTCATCGACGAGCCGACGGCAGGCGAACTCCTCATCGACGGCCAGAAGGTCGATACGCGTCCGGGCCATCTGACAGCCGACATGCGTCAGAAGGTGCAGATCGTCTTCCAGAACCCCTATGGCTCGCTCAATCCGCGCCAGAAGATCGGCGACGTACTGGGTGAACCGCTGCTCATCAACACCAAGATGAGCGCTGCCGAACGGCGCGATCGTGCAACCGAGATGCTGATCAAGGTCGGCCTCGGTCCGGAACACTATAACCGCTACCCGCACATGTTCTCCGGCGGCCAGCGCCAGCGCATCGCCATTGCCCGCGCGCTGATGCTCAATCCGAAGCTGCTGGTGCTCGACGAGCCGGTATCGGCACTCGACCTTTCGGTCCAGGCTCAGGTGCTCAACCTGCTCGCCGACCTGCAGGAAGAGTTCGGCCTGACTTACGTCTTCATCAGCCACGACCTCTCGGTCGTGCGCTACATCGCCGATGAGGTGATGGTGATGTATTACGGTGAAGCGGTCGAATACGGCACGCGCGATGCGGTCTTCGCCGATCCGCAGCACGAGTATACCCGCACGCTCTTCGCCGCGACGCCGCGCGCCGACGTGGAATCGATCCGGGCCCGCATGGCGAAGCGCAAGCTGGCCGTTGCCGGCTGAGTTATGGTTTGAGAGAGGGAGCGCCTTTGAGCGCGCTTCCTCTCGCGGTCAGTTCTGACGGGTCACCTGATGGACTGTGTCTTCGAGGATCTCGATCAGCTGCTGCCTGACTGCAGGCGGGCTTAGCGTATGATCGGTATTCTCCAGCAGGATATGCTTCAGGCCTGGAAAGGCGCTGTGGCCTGCCAGCGATTTGCCGAAGTAAAGGCGTTGCTGCTCCAGACTGCCGTCGGTACGGCAGGAGAGGAAGGTGACAGGCACCTTTCTTGCCTCCAGTTTCCGCAAGAGCCCAAACAGCTGTCCGCGCATTCGTCCGAGTTTGGTGAGCCCGCCGAGATAGGGCGATATCTGCCGTGAGACGCGGTCCTTGGCATGGCCTGCAATATTCTTCGCCGCTTTAGGGATATCCACCTCGCCGGACAGCACCCTCTTATAGGTGCCGAGGCTGAAGGCACGGCGCTTGTAGTCGCTCAGCGGTCGTGCGCCAGCCATCAGAAGCGTGTCCACATCCTCATCCGGATCGAGAACGAGGCGGAGCTGATTGATCGAGATAATGCCGCCGACATCAGGATTGTCGGCAGCCGCGTACAGAGCCGAATGCGCCCCACTGCAAATGCCTGCCAGGAGGATCGGGCAAGCGTTGCGTGACCGGACATGGCGGATGACGGCATGCACGTCGCTGAGCTGCTCGCTGGAATAGACGACCTGCAGCTCCCCCTCGGGTCTTGCGGGGCTCTCCCCGATATTCGAGAGATCAACTCTGAGCGTCGCAATGCCCCGCTGCGCCAGACGCCGCGCCGTATCCACCCACAACCCGCCCCAGCCGATATGCGGCGCATAGGCCATGTTCAGAAAGATGATGACGGCCTTCGGGATCTCGGAGTTTGGCGCGCAGAAAATGCCGAACAAGCGCGAGTCGATAACCTCGACTTGTTCAGTAAAGGCGCCGGCGGACAGTACCGCAGGCTCCGGAGCGTCGCTCCTGGAAGTTTGTGACGCTTCGTCCACCGCAATGGTCTGACGGAACCAGTCTCCGATCGTATCGATCAGGGACGTCGGCATCGGCGATGTCAAGACGCCGTCGAGCATCGTGCCATAGCCGATGAAGTCGGTCATGTGCACAAAGGCGCCAGAGCGCTCGAGCTGGTCGGCCAGTTCCCGATCGGTCCCGTTTTCCGGCCGCGCCAGGACAAGCGTCGGCAAACCGGCTGGAATTGTCTCGATAGAGACGGAAACCGATTTCATGTCGGCTGCCAAAGCCGGATCCATGATGAAGGAAGCCAAGACGGTTGAGCCGGCCGGATAGCCGAAATCGATACCGATACCGTCTTCGATGACCTTCTCTCTCAGCGCGACCTCACGGAGGTAGCGTCGCCCATTCAGCGCGGGCGCTGCGAGAACGTAGCCCGCCAGCCCTTCATCCCGCTGGCCGGCACGCAGCGCAACCGCGGCGCCGATGCCCATGCCATAATAGAGGATCCGGGTGCATCCGGTGCGCTCGCGGAGTTCCCGAGCCGCGCGCACTGCGCCCTCGACCCAGGTGTCGAAAGCCGCGCCATTCTTGACGGGCAGTGAATCGCCCTCGCCGGGATAGTCGAACCGGATCACCGGGTATCCCCGCCGCGCCAGATCTTCGGCAATGAGCCTGTGAAATTTCACCGTGCACAGCGCATCGAAGCCCCAGGGCTGGCAGAGCACGACGCCGGTCGTTCCGCCCGCAGGATGCAGATGGCCGAGCATGCCATCCATCGTCACCGCCGTGGCGGGACATGTGGAATAGCCGAGACGCTGGCCTGGATTTGAAGGCGCGAGGTTGGATTGCATCGCTGGAGCTACCGAATATCGAGGACGGCGGAAACTGCAGCCGTCACGCGCCGACAATGGGACGACATCTCTTAACAGATCAGCAAAAACGGTGCGAAATATGCGAAACTTGGAAAATATCGCGACAGCTGTTGCGGTTGTTCAGGGCAGATAACCGTATGAGATCTTGGGGCTATCGAACACCATGGTCGATCGGATGGTCTTGATCTCGGCCAACCTGTCGAACTCCTGCCAGATGAGCCGCTTGAAGTCGGCCATGTCCTTGACCGAGACCTTCAGCAGAAAATCGAAGTCGCCCGCCACCGCATGGATCTCGGTGACCTCGGCAAGCTTGCCCACATGATCGATGAAGCGCTCGCCCACCTGGGGTGTCGTTCGGTCCAGCGTGATCTCCACGAAGGCCTGCAGCCCGAGCCCGACACGAGGTGCATCCACGATGACAGCTTGCCGGATGATGCCGCTGGAATAGATCCGCGCCAGACGCCTCGACAACGGGGCTGCGGTCAAGCCGACGCGTTCGGCAAGTTCCGCATTGTTCAGGCTCGCATCCTGCAGAAGGCAAGCGATGATCCTTCGATCGATCCTGTCGAGGTTGACGTGTTCGGCTTCCATTCGCGATCCCTCGTCTCGGGCATGGCGCAAATTTCTATCGCCGGAGACGGGTATCTGGCAATACGGGTCAAGTTGACTTCCTCTCTCGCGCGAAATCCGCAGAGACTTTGCGCGGATTTGTTGATATCTCTGATCCATCTGCACAATCGCTCTTCGCCGAAGGTTTCCGATGTTCGAAAAGCTCGCCTCACAGCCCAATGACCCGCTGCTCGCCTTGATCGGGCTCTACAATGCCGATCATCGGGCGGACAAGATTGACCTCGGCGTCGGTGTTTATCGCGACGATCTCGGGCGCACCCCGGTCATGCGCTCGGTGAAGGCCGCCGAGCGGGAGCTTTTGGAGAAGCAGGACAGCAAGTCCTATGTCGCACCGGAAGGCGACCGCGTATTCCTCGAACTGCTCTGGGACCTCGTCGGTGGCAAGGGCCACGGCAAGTTTGCAGCTGGCGTCCAGACGCCCGGCGGCTCCGGGGCGCTTCGCCTCGCGTCCGACCTGATCGCGCGCGCCGGCAGTGGTCGCCTGCATCTTGGTGTGCCGAGCTGGCCGAACCATGCGGGCATCTTCGGCGCCACCGGTCTTAACGTCGAGACATATCCGTACTTCGATGTGCCGACCCAGGACGTGCGCTTTGCGAGCATGATGAAGGCATTGAGCAGCGCGCCCAGGGGCGATGCCGTTCTGATCCATGCCAGCTGCCACAACCCCACCGGCGCCACCCTGACATCGGCGCAATGGGAAGAACTGGCTGCCGTCATCGCAGAGCGCCGTCTCGTCCCCCTGATCGATTCCGCCTATCAGGGTTTTGGTGCCGGTATCGAGGAGGATGTCGCCGGCCTGCGCACGATCATTGCGGCCGCGCCCGAAGCCCTGATCGCCGTCTCCTGCTCAAAATCCTTCGGCATTTATCGCGAACGCACCGGTGCCATCTTCGCGGTCGCAGAGAGCCAGGAACAGGCCGATATTGCCCGCTCGAACCTCGTGACGATGGCACGCACGAGCTACTCCATGCCGCCGGACCACGGGGCCGCGGTCGTCCGGACGATCCTGTCGACAGACAGCCTGCGCCAGGACTGGATCGATGAGCTGAACAGCATGCGCGATCGTCTGAACGGTCTGCGCCGGGAACTGGCCGCAGCGCTTTCCGATGGCTGGCAACTCGCGCCCCAGATTGCCGATCAGCAGGGCATGTTCTCGCTGCTGCCGCTCAAGGAGGCCGATGTGCTGTCGCTGCGCAAGGAACACGGCATCTATATGCCGACGTCCGGGCGCATCAACATCGCGGGCCTGAAGAGCGAGGATATTCCGCGCGTTGCCCGTGTCCTGAAACCGCTTCTGGGCTGAAATCATGACCACGACAACCGTCAACCAGGCGGGCGCCGAGCGCCACCGCCTCTATGAAGACGTGCTTGCGATGATCTCGGGCACGATGTTCGTATCGCTCGGTACGTTGATCTACACCGAAACGATGCTGACGGTCGGCTCGAGTGCCGGCCTCGCGCTGCTTCTGTCCTATGTCAGCGGCTGGGGCTTCGGCATCATCTTCTTCATCGTCAACCTGCCGTTCTACATCCTCGCGGTGAAGCGCATGGGCTGGGCCTTCACGCTCCGCACCTTCACGGCTGTGGCGCTCGTCTCCGTCCTGTCGAAGCTGAACAGCCAGTGGATCGATTTTTCCCATCTCGATCCGCTCTATGCCACCATCATTGGTGGCGGACTGATCGGCACGGGCTTGTTGATGCTCTTCCGTCACCGCACCGGCCTCGGCGGCATCAATATTCTTGCGATGTATCTGCAGGAAAAGACAGGCCTGCGGGCTGGCTATTTTCAGCTCGGCGTCGACCTGACAATCCTCGCAATCGCCTTCTTCGTGCTTCCCGCCGATCGGTTGGCGCTCTCGGTGCTCGGGGCCGCCATCGCCAACCTGATCCTCGCGATCAACCACAAGCCCGGCCGCTACATGGGCTTGAGCTGAGACTTCTCACTCCGCCTTGACGAGTTCAACGCGTCGGTTCTTGGCGCGCCCGGCCTCGCTCTCGTTGCTCGCCACGGGCGCTGCAGGCCCCGCACCGAAGGCACGTAGCCGCGACGTGGAAATGCCGAGGTCGGTCAGGGCAGACACCACGGCATCAGCGCGGCGCTTCGAAAGCTCTATGCTATAGTCGAAGCCGCCCTTCCAGTCGGTGTGGCCGGCAACGATGACCTTCACGTCCGGGTTCGACCCCAGGAACTTCACGATTTCATCCAGCGTCGGCTGCGAATCCGGGCGGATGGTTGCCTGGTCGAAATCGAAGAGAATGCCGTAAAGCGCGACGCGCCCGTAGGCGGTAATGTCCTTTTGCATCTGCGCGGCATCAACAAAGACGATCTTGTCAGTGTCCATCGGTGCCGTCTCGACCACGTCGATCAGCACTTCCGGCGCCTTCTTGAATTCGCCGACATAGATGGTGGCATAGACGTCTCCTTCGGCGCGGGCGAGCTTCGCCGACGTGAAGATCTGAGAACCTGGATTGGAATGAATATCGCCATTGCCGAGCGGGCTCTCGTCATGCAGCGCGAAGTAGAGCTCGGAGCCGCCGAGATCGGAGCAATCGGCGCCCCTGCATTCGAAAAGAAGCTCGAACCCCTTCGCCTTGATTTCGCTTTGGAAGTTTCGGGCCACCTCAAGCGGTGAGCGGCCCTCGGGTCCTTCGTAGCGGATCCGGATCGAGCGCCCGGCCGCCGCGACGCTGTTCTTGTCGTTGACGCGCTTGCCAGTAGCCCTGCGATCAGCAGAGGTGATCGGCTTGGTAAGGATGCGCTGCTCTTCGTAGTCTGAGACCTTGTAGAGCGTCATGACCGAGCCGTCGTATCGCCCGACCAGAGGATAGTCTTCGCCGCCCGCGACGTCCTTTGCGGATGCGCTGCCAAGCGTGATGAGAATTGATGAAATGCAAATCAGTATCAGCTTAAGCATGACTTTGCCTCATCGAGTGCGAAAACGGATGAGGCGAAGTCTAGATCGGCACGTTACTTTCTGTCTATTGCCGTTTCAGGCCGGGCTACATGCCTTGTGACGAAAGACAAGCGCCCTTTTTCGACGGCCATCACGCCAGCGCTGCATCCACGATGACCAGCGGGCGCCCTTGCGTGCAGGCCTCGATTCGGGCATCCACGCGGTAGACGTCTCGAAGCAGGGCAGGGGTGATGACCTCGCCGGTGGCGCCGCTGGCAATCAACCGCCCGTCTGCAACCACAAGCGCATGGTCGCAGTAGCGCATCGCATGGTTCAGGTCATGCAGCGCGATCAGCACGGCAATACCGCTTTCGGCTGCAAGTGTCCGCATGAATTGCAACACCTCGATCTGCCGGAACAGGTCCAGAGCCGAGGTCGGCTCATCCATCAACAGCACCTCCGGCTTGCGCACCAGCGCCTGCGCGATGGCCACCAGCTGTCGCTGACCGCCGGAGAGTTCGCCAAGATCGCGAAAGGCAAGGTCAGAAATGCGTAGCGAGGCGAGGATCCGGTCGATCTCGAGTAGCTCGCTGTCGGCCACTTTCCAGCCGGAGCCCTGCTTCGATGCGAGCAGGATGCTTTCGTAGACGGTCAGGACGGCGTTGGCGCCGGTATCCTGCGGCATGTAACAGATCGGCCGAAGGCTTTCTTCACCGGAGAGGTGAACGACGCCTTCCCCTTTCAGCAGCCCTGCAATCCGCTTGAACAAGGTCGACTTGCCGGCCGCGTTTGGGCCGATCACGGCCGTCAGCATGCCGCCGGCGATATCGCCGGTCGTGATGTCGCTGAAGACGCGGTGGCGGCCATACTGGGCACCGACCGCTTCGAGCCTGAGGGCTACCATGCGCGCCTCCTGTTGGTGAAAATGAGGGAGAAGAAGAAGGGCACGCCGACAAGGGCTGTGATCACGCCGATCGGCATGATGGCCCCGGGGATCAGCATTTTCGACACGACCGAGGTTACGGAGAGCAAGAGCGCACCGCAAAGCACGGAGCCCGGCAGGAAAAAGCGCTGATCTTCGCCTAACAGCATGCGTGCGATATGCGGGCCGACAAGGCCGATGAAGCCGATGGTGCCGACGAAGGAAACGGGGATTGCCGCAAGCAGGCTGACCAGCAGCATGGTCTCCAGCCGAAGCGACCGCACATTGACACCGAAGGACGCTGCCTTGTCGTCACCCAGGCGAAGCGCCGTCAGTGCCCAGGCGCGGCGGGCAAAGAGCGGCACGCAGAAGACGAGCACGGCGAAGGTGACGGCCACCTTGCCCCATGTCGCCTTGGTCAGCGATCCCATGGTCCAGAACACGACGGCGGCAAGCGCCTGTTCGGACGCAAGATACTCGAGCAGCGAGAGCAGCGCGTTGAAGGTGAAGACCAGCGCGATACCGAGCAGCACGATCGTTTCGACCGTGACGCCACGCATGGTCGAGACGCCATAGATGAAGAGCGATGCCAGCATCGCCATCAGGAAGGCGTTGATCGGGACCATGTACTGCACGGCGGCCGGAAAGACGGCAACACCGGCCACGAGGCCGAGTGCGGCGCCGAAACCGGCCGCTGCGGAAATGCCGAGCGTGAAGGGGGAGGCGAGCGGATTGGCAAGGATCGTCTGCATCTGCGCCCCGGCAAGCGACAGACACGCGCCTACCGTCACGGCCATCAGCGCGATCGGCATGCGGATATCCCAGATCACGACGCGCAGCTGGTTACCCGCCGAGGCGGGATCCCAGATCGTCGAGACGACTTCCGACAGCGTGTAGCGTGCAGGGCCATAAGCCATGTCGACGGCAATCGACAGCACCAGACAGAATGAAAGCCCGGCGAGGATCGCCAGGCGTTTTGCCGTGAGGCTGCGATAGGTGTCGCTGGAGGCCGGAAGGGCCGTTTCGACGGTGGTAGCCATAAGTGTGTTCCTGTCTTTCATGCCCTTTGGGGCAGGCGGCCGGCGGTTTCCCGCCGGCCGTATGGGTATCAGGAGCCGGCCTTCAGCGAGGCGAAGTAGCCGGGCTGGTAATCCACCGGCAGGAAGCGGTCATGCATTTCCTTGAAGGTGGCGTCGGCATCGAGATCCTTGAAAAGCTCAGGATGCAGCCACTTTGCGATCTGCTGTACGGCAACGAACTGGTAGGGGCTGTTGTAGAACTGGTGCCAAATGGCATGCACGTTGCCATCCTTCACCGCCTTGATGTCGGTGAAGCCGGGGCGCTTCATCAGTTCGGCCAGCTTGCGCTCGGCCTCGGCCTTGTCGGCACCCGGGCCAACACCAATCCACTTGCCGCCGGGGACGTAGAGTTCCCAGTTCGAGCCGGTCACGATGACCTGGTCCGGGTTGGAGGCGATGATCTGTTCGGGATTGACCGTGCCGAAGGTGCCGGGAATGATGTCCTTCGCCATGTTCACGCCGCCGGCAAGCTCGACCATCTTGCCGAAGTTCTCGTTGCCGAAGGACATGCAGCAATCGTCGGAATAGCCGCCGGCGCGCTCCATGAAGACGACCGGCTTCTTGAGGTCGGGCTGCTTGGCGAGCACGTCCGTCACCTTGGCGATCTGGTCGTCGTGGAATTTGACGAACTCTTCGGCGCGCTCTTCCTTGCCGAACAGCTTGCCGATGATGCGCATGGAATCGTCGGTGTGCTCCATCGGCTTTTCGCGGAAATCGATATAGACGAGCGGAATGCCGACGGCGGCGAGCTTCTCGATATAGCCGCTTTCTTCCGTCGCAGACTTCGCTTCCGTGTTCATGATGATCACGTCAGGCTTCAGCGCCACGGCCTGTTCGATGTCGAAAGTCCCGTCCTTCATCCCGCCGAAGGTCGGGATCTGCTCCATCTCCGGAAACTTCTTCAGATAGATGTTGTAGCCGTCGAGGTCAGCCTTCTTGAAGTCGTCGCGCCAGCCGACAACACGGCCGAAAGGCTTGTCGGTGTCGAGAGCGGCGGTGAAGTAGATCTGGCGGCCTTCGCCAAGGATCACGCGCTCGACAGGAACGTTCACCTCGACCTCACGGCCGGTGATGTCCTTGATCTTCACCGTCTCGCCGGCGAGCGCGGCGCCTGAAAAAAGGACGAGCGAAATCGCGGCGGCGGAAGCCACCCTCTCCATTTTGAACACGATCAGTTCTCCTGCTTGTGATTGTGAGGTGATCTATGTTTTTCTGACTTTCACAGTCAAGAATTATCTTTTAGAAGTGTTCCAGCCTCTTTGCCCCGCTCTGGAAGACCTTAGAAATGCAAGCTGTTAGCACCCTTTCCAATCATGACCTTCGTGACGAGATCAAAGCCTATTGGTCGCTCCGCGCTGAAACCTTCGACACGCAGCCGGGTCATGAGATCTTTTCCGAAGACGAACGCGCGGCCTGGCACGCGCTGTTTCGAAAGCATCTCGGAGAAGGGGAAGGTCGGGCAGCGCTCGATCTCGCCTGCGGCACCGCGGTGATTTCGCATTTGCTTGATGACCTCGGTTTCAAGGTCACCGGTTTGGACTGGGCCGAGCCCATGCTCGAGCGGGCGCGGGCGAAGGCAAAGGCCAGAGGCCGGCAGATCCGCTTCCTGATGGGGGACGCCGAACGCACGATGGAGGACGATGCCACCTATGACGTCATCACCAATCGTCACCTCGTCTGGACGCTTGTCGATCCGCTCGCCTGCTTCCGCGAATGGCACCGGGTATTGAAGCCGGGCGGCAAGCTGCTGATCGTCGACGGGGATTTCGTCAACACGTCCAGGCTGACCCGTCTGCTGAAGACCGTCACCCGTCTCGCAAGCCGCCTCGGGCTTGCCCGCGATGCACTCCACGGGGCACCGAATTCCGACATGGCTGAGACGCACAATCGCATCCTCTCGCGCGTGCATTTTTCCGGCGGCGCCCATGCACCGGCGGTGGCGGATCTGCTGAAAGAAGCCGGCTTCACGAAGATCACGATCGACCAGAACATGGGCGCGATCCACAAGGCACAGCGCAAGAACTTCTCCTTCTTTAAAGGCCTCGAGCGCGCCACCCAGCATCGCTACGCCATCTGCGCGGAAAAATAACCGAGGCTTTCTGCGGGACACTAACTCTCCAACGTATAGTCCCCACTGCAAGGGGGCGACCTGCCAACCTGCCGCTGCCTGCATCGACATTCGCCCGTCGAGCGATGCCCGCGGCGGCATCTTGCAGAACGCTGATGTCATGTCGAAGAGCGCAAAGGCACAGCGGTTTTTCTCATGTCGGATGCCACAGCCTCTCTGTGCATGGGACCATCCTGCCGGTCGACGGCGGATGGCGGGCGCGTTAAACAACACTGGTCGTACAAGCGGGGGGAAAGCATGGGACGGATCGTATCGATTGGCGAATGCATGGGGGAGCTCTCGGAAACGGGAACACCCGGTGCCCTCAGCATGGGCTTTGCCGGCGATACGCTGAACACCGCCTACTATCTCCGCCGCAGCCTGGGCACAGACTGGCAGGTGGATTACCTCACCGCCATCGGCACGGACGGCCTGTCCGACAGGATGCTGGACTTCCTGGCCGCCGAGGGCATTGGCACCGACCATGTTCGCTGTCTCTCCGACAAGACGATCGGGCTCTACTACATCACCCTGAAGGACGGGGAGCGCAGCTTCACCTATTGGCGCAACGACAGTGCGGCCAAAAGGCTCGCAAGCGATCCGTCTCTTCTCGCGCGTGCCCTTGACGGTGCCGACATGGCCTATTGGTCGGGCATCACCCTGGCCATTCTGTCCAACCAGGATCGGCTGGCTCTCATTGAGGCTCTCAGTCAGTTTGCGGGCCGCGGCGGAACGGTGGTGTTCGATCCCAACCTGCGGCCGCGGCTCTGGGACAATCCGGAAACGATGCGTGGCTGGATCCACCGCGCCGCGGCGGTCAGCGATCTCTGCCTTCCCTCTTTCGAGGATGAGGCCACCTGGTTTGGCGACACCGATCCCTCAGAAACGATCAAGCGGTATCTGGCCGAGGGGTCCCAGCGGGTCGTGGTGAAAAACGGCGCGGCCGATGTGAGCTTCACCGATGGAGCCGGCCAGATATCGACTTGCGCCATCCCTCCCGTGGAGCGGGTCGTGGATACGACTGCGGCCGGCGACAGCTTCAATGCCGGTTTCCTGGCGGCCGAACTCTCTGGCGAAAGCGTCAGAGAGGCGATTGCCGCGGGCGCGAGGCTTGCAGGCAAAGTGATCGGAGCTAAGGGGGCCTTGGTGCCCGAGGCGACAAGCAGAGCTTGACGCGCCTGATGGCTCAGGCCGGAGCGCCCGTTCCGCCGACCAGGGTGTAGTAGCCCCAGACGAGCACCAGAGCGGCAACAATCCCGACCCAGACCATGACCTTCTTCAAGGTCGGCGAGAGCGACTTCTGGGGCTTCGGCGGTTTCTGCTCGGGTGGGCGCTCGAATTTGATGACGTTCGACATTCCAGATTCTCTCGTGTTGCGCTTGGCGCTTTATGAGCTTCCTGCCATGTTCGCATCACTGCGACAAGAGTGTAGACGTAGCCTTCTCGCGCGCTCGCCGGAGGAGAAGCCAGGGCGCAATCCATGGCCCTCCAGCCTCGGGCATGGCCGTTTGTCGCAGGTTTGCGACATTGGTTTCACAAGTGTCACATGCCACTTGTCGACAGGCGCCGACGTCGCTAGCGTCCATAGATAAGTTTAGCCGGCGCAGGATCGTGCAGAGTCACGAAGCCTCTTTCAGCCGGCATGTTGGATACGACCAGACGACAATGAAACTCTTCCTAGAAACCTCCGCCCAGGCTGATGTCGGTACCAGTCAGGATGGTGATCTCTCCGCCGCTGCCCGCAAGTTTTCCGGCGTTTCGTCCGCACACTTTCTGAGGTTGGTCGAAGAGCGCGGCACCACCGGCTTCTGGACCTGTGATCTCGCAACCGGTCAATCCTCCGTCAGCCCGGGACTTCTGCGAGTGATGGGAGTTGAGACGCCGCAGCCATTCGCGATCATGGATCTCATCAACCAGGTTCATCCGGATGATCGCCTGCGGTGTGAAGATCTCTGGCCGCTCATTCGCTCGGGCGTACCCGTGAACCGCAGTTTCCGCATCATCCGTGGTGATCGGACAGTGCGCTGGGTCGAGTTCCGCTCCGAGGTGGTTCTCGACGCAGAGCAGCGCCCGGCAAGGGTCATCGGCTTGCTGCAGGATGTTTCGCAGGATCATGAAAACCGGCAAGCCCTCGAAGAGAGCTTGGGGCGCTACAGGGCGCTCGTCGGTGCCGTCGCTGCCATGGAATGGCGCGCCACGGCATCCGGCGAGCCCGTCTTTTCACAAGGCTGGACCGTGCTGACCGGCCAGCGCGAAGCCGATGTTCTGAATGGAAGTTGGGTTGAAGCCATCCATCCGGAAGACCGGCAAGCGGTTATCGCCGCCTGGAAGAACGCCGTCTCCAACCTCACCCCTTATGAGGCCTATCATCGCATAAGGATGACGAATGGCGATTATGAGTGGTTTCTCGCCCGCGCGGTTCCCATGCTGCATAGCGGCCGCCTGCACGAGTGGCTCGGCATTCTGATCCGCCAGCGTGGGCTCAAAGGGATCGACCCCGTGAACGCCTCTGCCGATAGCCTGCTGACGCCGATGCAGATCAGGGCCGGTCGCGCCATGCTCCAGTGGACGTTGGAGGATCTCTCCCAGCACTCCGGCGTCTCCATCTCGTCCATAAGACGGATAGAAGCCGAGGGAGAGCGGGCCACACGTCCCGCCTCTCTCAACGCGATACGACAGGCCTTCGAACTGGAAGGACTGATCTTCAGCGACGGCAACGGGGTCGCGCTGCAGCGCGCCGAGGGCAGGCGGCTCTGAAGGTCAGGCCTGACCGTCCTCAGCTCGCAAGCCGAGGCGTGGACACGATCTTGAGGAACAGCGCGTTCATGGCGTCCTCGATACCCTGGCTCGGGCTGACCTCGAAATAGAGCCCCGGTGACGCACAGGACTGCATCCGCGTCGGGATCTCGCTCTGGAACGGGCTGATCCACTTCTTGTACCAGTCATTGGTCGGGAGCGGCAGATAGGTGGTGTATAGCACCGCGATCCGGTAGCCCTTGTTCTTCAGCACCTCGCACTGGGTGGTGTCGATGGGCTCCTGACAGCGCCCGCTGGTCGTCTTCTTGGTGCAGGTGCTGGGCTTGTAGGCATCGCCGACACCATCAGACACGAAGAACAGGATTTTTTCGGGGCTGCCCGCCGAGGCGCCAGTACCGGCAGTCCCCATGAGATTGCCGATGTTCTTCAGCGCGCGGTCGAAATCCGTCTGCTGGTCGTTGTCATAGCCCTGCCAGGGGATCGACATCAGGCCGATCTTGGATGCCTTCGTCTGCACCTGATCGAGGTTGTCGGTCAGCGACGAAACCTCAAGCAGCTTCGTATCTTCCGCCTTCTCGCCGAAGGTATAGACGGCCATGCGATACTGGTTGGAGCTCTTGCGCGACGCTTTGGCGGTATCCATCAGCGCTGCCGTCGCCTTTGCCACGACGTCGATGCGGATCGTTACGCCCAGCTTCTTGGCGAGATAA
>NZ_STGU01000020.1 GCF_004912135.1 Rhizobium rosettiformans W3 | reverse complement strand
CCTCGAACCCATGCACCGGGAAGTCCCCACCCGGCAGATGGCTGTTGGCCGTCCAGGGATTGCCCTTGACGCCGATCGCTTCACCGATCTTCTCGAGCGCATGTTCCGCCAGGCGCCGGTAGGTGGTGAGCTTGCCGCCGAAAACATTCAGGAGCGGAGCGCCGCCGCCAGCACCATCAAGCTTCAGCACATAGTCACGCGTCGCCTCCTGTGCCTTCGAGGCGCCGTCATTGAAGAGCGGACGGATTGCCGAATAGGTCCAGACGATATCGCTAGGCTTGAGCGGTTCCTTGAAATATTCACTCGCCGCCTTGCAGAGATAATCCGTCTCTTCCTGCGAAATCCTGACATCCTTCGGATCACCCGTGTAGTCCCGGTCGGTGGTGCCGATCAGGGTGAAGTCGTCCTCATAGGGAATGGCGAAGATGATGCGGTTATCGGGATTCTGGAAGAAGTAGGCTTTCGGTCCGTCGAACTTCTTCTTCACGACGATGTGGCTGCCCTGCACGAGACGGACATGGCGCGCCTCGTTCTGGCCGAAGGCGGAACGGATGACATGATCGACCCAGGGACCGGCGGCGTTGACCAGCATGCGGGCCTGATGCGTCTGCGAGCGGCCCGAGAGCGTATCCACCGTCTCGATCGTCCACAGCCCGTTCTCGCGCCGCGCCGACACCACTTTCGTGCGCGGCATGATCAGCGCGCCCTTGTCGGCGGCATCCCTGGCGTTCAGCACCACCATGCGGGCATCGTCGACCCAGCCGTCGGAATATTCGAAGGCCTTGGTGAACAGCGCTTTCAGCGGCTTGGCTGCCGCGTCGCGGCGCATGTCAAGCACCGCTGTCGGCGGCAGGAGCTTGCGGCCGCCGAGGTGATCGTAGAGGAAGAGGCCCAGCCGGATCAGCCAGGCCGGGCGGATACCGCCCTTCTGGTAGGGCAACACGAAGCGCATCGGCCAGATGATGTGCGGTGCCATCGCCCAGAGCACTTCGCGCTCCATCAGCGATTCACGCACCAGTCGGAATTCGTAGTGCTCGAGATAGCGCAGACCGCCATGGATCAGCTTGGTGGCGCCCGACGAGGTGCCGGAGGCGAAGTCGTTCATCTCCGCCAGCGCCACCGAGTAGCCGCGTCCAACCGCATCTCGCGCAATGCCGCTGCCGTTGATCCCGCCGCCGATCACGAACAGGTCGTGGGCCGTCTTTTCCATATCGATCTCCCGTGATGTCAGGCTGTCGCCGCGTATGAAAGCGTGCTTGCGACGGCAGCGCGCCACTTTCGGTAACGCCGCGCGCGTTCGTCGGTGCTGATATTTGGAGTGAACCTGCCCTTCGCCTTCCAATTCGTCGCGAAGCTCGCAAGATGAGGCCATACGCCTGCCTTTGAGCCCGCGAGCGCCGCAACGCCAAGCGCCGTGGCTTCCTGGTTCTGCGACCGCTCGATGACGCTTCCCAGGCAATCGGCCAACGCCTGCATGGCCCAATCGCTGCCGGACAAGCCGCCGTCGACGCGGAGCGTCGCGCCCGTGACCTCCATCGGATAATCGCAAGCCATCGCCTCGAGGAGATCGCGTGTTTGATAACAGACCGATTCCAGGGTGGCTCGGGAAAGCTCCGCAATACCTGTGGCCCGCGTCAGGCCAAAGATCGCACCGCGTGCTTGCGAATTCCAATGCGGCGCCCCCAGGCCGGTAAATGCCGGTACGAGATAAACGTCTTCCTGCTCGTCTGCCAGATGTGCGAGAGGGCCGGTTTCAGACGCCTCCTTGATAAGTTTCAGCGAGTCTCTCAGCCATTGAACCGCAGCTCCTGCCATGAAGATGGAACCTTCGAGCGCATATGTGGTCTTGCCGTCGAGACGATAGGCAATGGTGGAGAGCAGCCGGTTGGACGATCGGACGATCTGGTCGCCGGTGTTCAGGACAACGAAACAGCCCGTCCCGTAAGTCGATTTCAGCATTCCAGGTGTGAGGCAAGCCTGGCCAATCAGGGCCGCCTGCTGGTCGCCTGCGAGAGCGCGTATCGGGATTTCGGAACCAAAATGCACGGCAATCGCCTGACCAAAATCGTCGGCGCAATCCCGGACCTCCGGCAAGAGCCCCTTGGGGACCTTGAATACTGCCAGAAGCTCGTCGTCCCAACAATTTTCCCGGATATTGAACAGCGAGGTTCGCGATGCGTTTGTCGCGTCAGTCGCATGTACCGCGCCGCCGGTGAGCATCCAGGTAACATACGTGTCGATGGTGCCGCAAAGAAGTTGACCGGCTTCCGCTGCCCGGCGCGCGCCCTCGACGTTGTCGAGAATCCAGGCAAGTTTCGTTGCCGAAAAATAGGGATCGAGCAGAAGGCCGGTTCTGTCCTGAACCAGAGATACAACCCCATCCGCTCTTAGCGCCTCGCATACATTGAACGTCCTGCGATCCTGCCAGACGATCGCGGGATGTATCGGCCGGCCCGTCGACCTCTCCCAGATGAGGCAGGTCTCGCGCTGATTGGCGATACCGATCGCCGCAATGTCGCGTGCTTCGATACCGGCCCGCCGAATTGCGTTGCGGCAGGTCTCAAGGACGGATTGCCAGATTTCCGCTCCATCGTGTTCAACCCAGCCGGGTCTTGGAAACGACTGCGAAATCTCCTTCTGGTCGGTCGCAATCGGCCGGGCATCGGGGCCGTAGACGATCGCACGGGAGGACGTCGTTCCCTGGTCGATCGCCAGAACATAGCCGGACATGAAAACCTCTTTTTTGGGATGGAAAGGGGCCGCCAGCACCCTGGGAGGTGCGGGTGCCGGCGGCCAGCGACGGAGGGCTGCTAAGCCGCAGCGTCCTGCGTCGCGCTCAAGAAGATCCATTTGACCTTTTCCGCGACTGCGCGGCCGAGGGTGATATTCGTTTCGGCGGAGAAGTGAATTCCGTCGCAGCCATCGGTTTTGACGAATTCACCGGCGTCGAGAAAATCGACCTTCAGGAAGTCGGCTAGCGCCTTATAATTCTTGGCAAGCTCAAGAGACTTTTCGTAACCTCCTTCGAACATCCCCTCGAACCAGGGGTCGGGCGTTGGCGCAAGCGGCGGCGGCGCAACGATCAGCAGCTTCGGGGCCGCGTATGGCGTCCCGACACCGCCCGCGGAAGTCAGGACCTGGCCTGCGAGCTTGCCTATACCGTTGGCGATCTCGTAAGGCGTGCGGCGGAAATAGGACTTGGTGTCGTTGGTGTCGAGCAGAATGATGACGAGATCAAGCGGCAGGTGACTGGCGAGTGCGGCAGGCAAGTAAGCGCTGCCGTTCAGTCGGGGATCGTCGACGCTGGTCGTGCGGGCGCTCAACCCTTCCTCAATGATCGAATAGCCGTCACCGAGCGCGGCGGCCATGGCGCCGGTCCAGCGCTCCTGGAACGGATATCTGAGCGCGGGCGACGATTCCGGTACCGGAATCCATCCCCATGTGAGCGAGTCCCCAAAGCACAATATCGAACGGTTTTCTGCCATGTCGTTAGACCTCCTGTTTGATTAGTTTGTCCGCGCCTTCAGGCAGTAGAAAATGGCCGCCAGCAAAATGAAGAACCCCTGGGCAATGAGCTTGCCAGCGTCGCTGATGCCAAACGATGTCATGACGACAAACAGAAACGCAAAAGACAGAACCCCGAAGAACGGACCCCACACACCACCTGCCCCGCGGCCAAAGACGACACCGCCGAGAATGGTCGCCGCGACCGACAGGATCGGGAAATCGAGACCCACGCGAACACGGCGATGCATCGGCGACAAGATCGTCATATTGGGTCTGCACCGGGGTCACGGGCGATCAATCATAGCTGACCGAGACACCGACCTCGTCGGAATCGCCCACCTTTTCACAGGTCTTCTAGATCCCACATCGCGCAAGCCAGCGTAACTCAGTTAGCGAACTCCCGGAAGAATGACCCAACCCGCTCGACAATAATATCCTTGTCATTGTCGAGCGTCGCGACGTGGTAGGAATCATTGAGGTAGAGCAGCCGGATGTCGTCCGAGGAAATACTCGAGACGATCTTCATCGCGTTCGATGCTGGCACCACATGGTCCTCACGGCCTTGAATGACAAGCGTAGGGCATTTGATCCTGCCGAACAGGTTGGCGGTAGCCAAGACGAGCGTCAGCACGTCGCCCATGCAGCGAACCGGCACTTCCGAATAGGCCAGTTCGGTAACGCCTACGGCCTTGATGTCGGAAGCGATGCCGGGCAACCGCTGCGGGCGGGGATTGAGGAACACCGCATCGGAGAAGCCTTCGCCGAGTGGCCCGGCAGCGGCCGCCACCGTGGCAATTCCGGCGATTTGATCGGCAAAACGCGCGGCAAGGTTGAGGGTCAGCGTGCCGCCCATCGACAGCCCGGTGACAAACACCTTGCGTTTGCGTGCCGCCAGCTCTTTCAGTGCCTCCTCTGCACCTGCCAGCCAATCCATATAGGTCGTAGTTTCCATGTCATCGACAGACGTTCCGTGCCCAGGAAGTCGGGGGCCGACGACGGTGAAGCCGAACGTCCTGTGGAGGCCCTCGCCGAGATAGCGCATGCTTTGCGTGCTGCCGGTGAAGCCGTGCAGGACCAGCACGCCTATGTCGCTTCCCTCAAATTCAAAGGGCTCCGCCCCTTTCATGATTGATACCATTGATCACTTCCTTCTTGCTTATATTCAAACCTGCCGCAATCTGGTCCCGGAATAGGCAATCGCTGCAATGGCAATGATTGCGCCCTGGGCCATCTGCTTCACCGGCTCGCCAAGACCAAGACTCGTCAGAAAATTGAAGCAGAACAGGAGCATGAATGTTGCCACTGCCGGCCCCACGACCCCACCGCGCCCTGAGCCGAACGTCACACCGCCGAGGATGACCGCCGCCAGCGAATTCAGTGCGAGATCAGAGCCTATGCTTAAACTGCCGACACCGAGAATACCCAGCAGCAACAGCGAGCTTATCACCGCGAACAGGCTGGACAGTATATGGCCAACGAACATGATCCTGACATAAGGAATGCCCGATGCCAGCGCTGCTTGTGGATTCGCCCCGATTGCTTCGGTATACCGACCGAAAACGGATGATCTCATGAACAAGGTCAGGCACATCGTCAAGCCCAGCCATACGGGGACGGCAATCGGCATTCCACCGATCCGTGCCTGTCCGAAATAGCGCAGAATTTCCCCTGCATCGCCAGGCGCGCGAAGCTGGGTGAATGCCGTTACAATACCGCCCAGAATCATGGTCATTGCTAATGTCACTATGACCGAAGATGCCCGCAAGCGGGTGATGAAAAAGGCATTTGTTGCGCCGACAATGACACCAAACAACAGGGAAATACCAATGAGGGCGATCTCCGACACCGGGAAAATCCCGCTTGTCATGATATAGCTGACAGCCATGGCGACGCCGCCGAATGACAGATCGAGCGACAAAAGCCGGATGCAGATTGCCTGCCCCAGGACAGCGATACCGAGCGGTGCCGCTTGCCTTAAGATCAACATTAGCAAAAACGGCTGCAGAAGATTGGGCCGAACAACTCCCGCGATCAAGACCAGCGCCGCGGCGCCGATGTAGAAATAGGGCAGGTTTCGAAGCAAAGACTGAAGCCGGCCGCCGCTTTCATTATTGCCTGCGGCGACAGGCATGGGGGAACTGCTCATATGCCGATGGCCTTTCTGCGCTGGAGACTAACCGCGCCAAGCAGCAGCATTCCTGTCAGCGCTGCCCGCAGGAATGGCGAAACGCCGAGCAAGTTCATCCCGTTGGTGATGAGGCCGAGCGTGAGGGTCCCGAGGATGGCCCCAACAACGCTGCCGGTGCCGCCCGCGAGCTGGACGCCGCCAAGAGCGATCGCGGTCACCGAATCCAGCCCGAACGATTGCCCCATCATCGGGTCGCCGGTCGAGATCCTGCCCGTCAGGTAGATGCTGGCTATGCAACCTGACAGAGAGCAGATGACATAACAGGCAATGCGTGGCGCCACGGTCCTTACACCGCTCAGGGAGGCGCTGTTGACATTTGCCCCAAGAGCAAAGAGACGCAGCCCGAAACGGGTGAAGTACAGCATGATCGAAAAAACTGAGACGATGATAATACTCCACACTACGGACGCGGGAATGCCTGCGAACTGGGCTTTGGCGATTGCGCTGATCCATTCGGGCACCACGCCACCAGCGCCGGACATCCAGGAAAGTGCGAACCCCTGAACGAACGTCATAGATGCAAGCGTCATGACCAAAGGATGTACACCAAAGCCAACGACACCCATTCCGTTCACCAGACCGACGCAGATTGCGAGGCCGAGCGCGGCAGGAATGGCCCATGCCGGATCCAGCGAGACCAGGACAACACTGGACAAACTGACGACGGATCCGACGGAAATGTCAATCCCGCCGACGAGAGCGACGATGAGCTGCCCCAGCGCCACGATCAACAGAGCCGTGATCTGGTTGTTGATATTAGCGATATTTCCATAGGATAGAAAATTCGGCGCGGCGATAGACAGAAGAGCAAACATTACGACTGGCAGGCTTGCCGAAACGAGCCCTATGCCAGACCTGCCGAAAGGTTGAAAAACTGATCTCATGCGTGGATTTCCTGCTCACTGCGGCCCAGAAAGGCGTGACGCGCGACGATTTCTTCGGTTGCGGCGGCGGCATCGAGTTCTGCGACGATCGCCCCGCCGCGAACGACGAGTATCCGATCACACAGCCCTAGATGCTCCGTCATTTCACTCGATGTCATGAGAACGGCGCCGCCCTTTTCGACATAGTCGCGCAGCAGCCGATAAATCTCCGCCTTTGCGCCGACATCAACCCCGCGGGTCGGCTCTTCGATCACCAGGACATCGACATCTGCCAGAAGCCATCGACCGATCATGACCTTCTGCTGATTTCCACCCGACAGCGCCGACACTGCCTGCCTGTCATTGCGAGCACGGATGTTCATCTCCTGCATCAAATTCCGGATGCGGGCACCCTGCGTGCGGACGCGGGACCACCATGGGCGGCCTCGCAACGGACCAAGTCCCATGTTGCGGCTGATAGGCAGCGTGAGATAGAGGCCTTCGGTCTTGCGGTCTTCCGGCACGAAGCCGAGGCCGGCGCCAGCGACATTGACCGGGTTTGCCAGCAACGCCTTTTGCGTACCGTCGGTATCGAATTTGCACACTCTACCGCCAGCAGGAGGCATGATCCCGGCTATGGTGCGCACAAGTTCCCGTTGGCCCTGCCCTTCCAGTCCGGCAAGGCCAAGGATCTCCCCACGACAAAGGGAAAATGAGACTGCTGTGTCAGCGGAACCAACTTTCAAACCCTCCACGGACAGCGCAGTATCTCCACCTGAACTTGGCGAGCGGTTAGGATAGAGTTGTCCCACTTCCCGACCGACCATGAAGGATACCAGAGATTCACGAGTGAGCTCCGCCGTGGGGCTGGTGCGCACATGCCGCCCATCCTTCAGGATGGTTACGACGTCGCAGAGCCGGAATATTTCCTCGAGCCGATGGCTAATGTAGAAGATCAGCTTGCCCGCTTTCTTCTGAGCTTCGATCAGGCTGATGAGTTTCTCCACTCCGAAGCTGTCGAGTGCAGCCGTCGGCTCGTCATAAATGACGATCCGCGACTGCATCGCCGCCCCCTTCGCAATTTCGACAAGATGCTGCTCACCGACAGACAGGTCCCTGCAATAGGTGTCAACGTCCAAAGCAATTCCAATGCCATCAAGCACCGCGCGGGCCATTCGGACCATCGACTTCCTGTCGACGAGACCGAATTTAAGCGGCTCCCGCCCGAGAAACAGATTCTCGGCGACAGTAAGATTGGGCAACAGCGTCAATTCCTGGAAAACAGTCGAGATGCCGGCAAGCCTGGCTTTTTCGGCGCCATGCCAATGGCGAAGCTCACCAAAATTCCTAAGCTCGCCGACATCGGGCGAATAAACGCCGGCGAGCATTTTCATAAGCGTCGACTTCCCGGCCCCGTTCTCGCCGGTGATGGCGTGCACCGTACCTGCGTGAGCTGCAAAGCTCACCTGATCCAGCGCGGTGAAAGCTCCGAAGCGCTTGGAGACACTTCGAAATTCGACCACAGCGTCTGGCTTGGGCAACAGCTGGAGCGGAGAACTCGGCATATTCACACACCCTCTCTCGAATTAACGCTTGAATGTTTCCATAAGGACGTTCTCGGGCAGCGTCGACGGCATCCAATAGGCGTCGCTGAGGTCCGGTCGGTAGAACTTGTCGAAATTCTCGGCGGTAATCGGCTTCGGGTCGGAAGCATAGGATTGGTGAAGCGACTTGCCTTCAAGCAAAGCGGTCGCTGCGCGCACCATCGCTGGCCCAATCCCGGGGGTGAAGACGGCACCCATACTGTCAACTCCGGTTTCCTTCCAGATTCGAAGGAAGCCGTTATTGCCTTCACCGGTCATGGGAACAAGCGGCTTGCCGATTTCATTAAATACCTCGATGCAGGCACGCGTCATCTCGGCCCCCGAGAACCAGATGCCATCAACCGGCTGACCGGTGGCCACCAGATTTTCGCAAAGCTGCTTGGATTTGGCATAGTTCCATTCGCCGTAGACTTCAGAGCCAATCTTGATATCGGTTCCTTCCAGCGCTTTGACCAAGCCATTGTAGCGCGTGAAGTCGTCAGCGCTCCCCGGCACGCCGCGGAACGCCCAGATCGTTCCCTTCCCGCCAAGCTTTTTCTTGAGGAACTCCCCCCCGGCCTTGCCGAAGAATTCGCCGCCACCATAGAAGGTCAGATCGGCATCCATGGTGGTTCCGGCAGGTGTGTAGACAATGACCGGTATGTTGCGCGACCGTGCGACTGCGATCTGTGCTTTCACAAGATCGGGGTTGATCGGCAGGACAAGCAGCGCGTCGATCTTGCGCGTCAGCAGGTCTTCGATATCCGAAACCTGTTTGTTCGGCTGCCAGTTGGCTTCTACGAAAACAAGTTCCTTGATGTTCGGGTCCTGGCTCGCCGCATATTTGATCTCCTGAATGGTCTGCACGATCCAGGTATTGCCGACGCCCGGCCAGGAAAAGCCGATCGTCCATGGCTTATCCCTCTTGAACTTACCTTCTGCGATCATCTTATCTGATGCGGGTTGCAGGAGCGACGGATCAAGCAGAACCGGCTCCTCAGAATGAGCGAGAGTTGCGCACATAACAGACCCGGCAACGAGCACTGTGCGTAGTACATTCTTGAAGTTCATATGTTCCTCCTGGCGATGTTTATACTGCATTTTTGCCCAAGTTCACCTCCAAGAAAAAACCTAGGCGTCAGTTTATACGTTGCTTCTTACGACAATCTCATCATTGCATCTCCCCAATCCCGGCCTCAAAAAATCCCGTACAATCCTCTACCGGAGCGCATGTTTACGGATATCGTCAGTGACACAGTTCAGCTCAATTGCTTTCGAAGCACTGACTTCGGGCTGACTTGTATGTCTCCGCATTCCAACTCATCGCGCCGCGATGTTTTCAGAGCTCTGAAGCCCGATAATCATTTCGCGCAAGACGTTCTTCTGTATTTTTCCAGTAGCCGTCTTAGGGATGCTGGCAATTACGAATCGTCTTGGGCATTTGAAGCTGGCAAGATGCTGGCGGCAATGTTGCATCAGCTCTGCATCCGAATGAGTGGCGCCCTCCCTGAATTCCAGAAACGCGACTGGTACCTCCCCCCACCTATCATCCGGCATCGCAACGACAGCGACCGTCAAAATAGACGGGTGACGATAGAGTGCGTCCTCGACTTCGACCGAGGAAATATTCTCACCACCAGAGATGATAATGTCCTTTGATCGGTCTTTGATCCGGGCGTAGCCGTCTGCATCAAGCACGGCGAGATCTCCCGAATGAAACCAGCCGCCCGCAAACGCCTTGGCCGTGGCCCCTGGATCCTTAAAATATCCCATCATGGTCATGTTGCCACGGAACATGATCTCGCCGATCGTTTCACCATCGGCGGGTACGGGCCTCATGGTCGATGGATCCATGACAGTCAAGCCAGCTTGAAGGGCATATCTCACACCCTGTCGAGCCATTAGCTTGGCCCGCTCCTCGGCAGAAAAATCCATCCATGCGTCATGTGTTTCACAAATCGAAGCGGGACCGTACGTTTCCGTCAGGCCATATATATGTGTCAGACTGACTCCCACCTCATTCATAGCAGCGATCAAAGATGCCGGAGGTGGCGCGCCTCCGATGAGCGCCGCAACAGGCGGATTAAATCGCACGCCGGCTGAAAGCGCCGCATCCTTGATCACCCCGTGGACAATTGGCGCACCGCAATAGTGGGTCACCGCCTCCGAAACGATAAGCGAGACGATCTTCTCGCCGTCGACCTTCCGCAAACAGACATTCTTGCCTCCTTGTAGAGCGACCACCCAGGGCATTGTCCATCCGTTGCAGTGGAACAACGGCAACGTCCAAAGGTAGACTGCTCCGCGCGGGACGCCCCAACTCACGATGTTGGAGACAGCCGACAAATAGGCGCCGCGGTGTGAATACACGACACCCTTTGGCCGCCCGGTCGTGCCGGAAGTATAATTCATGGAAATCGGCGACCACTCATCGTCAGGAATGTTGTGGACAAATGCTTCGGGTCGCCCTTCAGAGAGGAAGTCTTCGAAAGTTTCCACGTCATCGGCCGCTGTGTGACCGACTTCGGCGTCGGCGTAGACGATAAGCCTCGGCGCTTCGGGAAGCAGCGTCAGGGCATTTCGCACAGTTTCGAGATACTCCGCGTCAGCAATGATTAACTTCGCTTCGCTGTGCTCGAGAATGTATGCAACCGTGGCGACATCAAGCCTGGTGTTGATCGTATTGAGGATGCCACCAGCCATGGGCACTGCGAAATGCGCAGCCAACATCGGGGGAGTATTCGCCATCATGAGCGAAACGACGTCTCCCGTTCCAATGGATGCCTGCTGCAAAGCCGACGCAAACTTTCGACAATATGCGGCGTGCTCCTTCCAGGTTTGCGACTGCGAACCGTAGACCACCGCCACATTGTCGGGAAATACATACTCTGCCCGCTCCAGAAATGTGAGCGGTGTTAGTGCATCATGATTTGCAGCAGTTCGAGAAAGGCCTGTATCAGTCCACGAATTCTTGCTCATATCATGCTCCTCCCCTTATTGCCGGCCTGTATTTCTCCTCATACAGCCCAACATGACAATTTCATTCTTGCGCCCAATTCCCGAACGGCAAAGCTGACTAATGTTGCGACAACATCCTCACGCAACGCATCGATGCATCCACGATGATTCCAAGCATGCACATCCCCCCAAAGGCCAGCCGCAGCAACGTGGAGAACGGCGCTGTCCGGAAGCAACGTACCATATCGAAGTCAATCACCTCCCTGATCGTCTCGATCGAACGTCCCTCCTGGATCAATCTAAATGGCATATACCAAATGATTGTTACAGTTTGCAAGCGCAAAATACTCCGCCGGCCGCGAAGCTTGCATAGGAGTGGGTCAGACGTAATTTTTATGCTCGCCCGCATGGACGCCACCGTAGGGAATCGATCCCGACGGGTCTCTGCTCGGCCCCACCAAACAGGACATCGTTGATGATGATCGTACAAAATCGAGCAGGATGAAATGCCATCCTTCACAGACCCAATGAAATCGGCAAGATCGCGTTGCGCTCCGCCTTGAGGAAGCTCTCGACAAGCGGGCTGACGCTATTCCGGAGACAAATCGCCAACCACACGCTTTTGATCTTCAACCAACTTGCTTCGCGCTCACCGAGATCGACACCAAACTTCTGTTAGATGCTCTCTCAGCACCATACAAGCGAAGTCGCCCGATAGACAGCGATCCACCACCGCAAATGGAGGCAAGCTGAAGATGCAAGCACTGCCTCGCTTGAGCCGGCCGAATGTTCGTCAGAACCTCTCAGAGAACTGAGATAGGCGACTACAGCTCTGTCCGCTCCCGGTCAGCGTACGTTGCGCACGACTTTGTCGCCTCATGCCGAAAAATACGGACGATTTGTCGGCCGATCTCTTCTGCCGTCATGCCACCGGGGCGATACCAACTGGAAACATTGTTGAGCAGCGTCAAGAGCAGCAGGCGATAGACGCCACGGTCAAGCGCGGGGTCAAGCGGCACGGCGGCAATCAGATCGCGAAACATCTGCTCGAAAGAATCGCGTTTCTTCACCAGCCTTTCGCGAATCTGTAATGGGACAAGCGCGAAGTCCTTCATCAGCGGCATTGTGAGTGAACCGGGATCGAGCTGGATTTCCGTGAGAGCAACGCAGGCCGCTTCCAACCGGTCCCAGGGCTGCGAAAGCGGGGCGATCGCTGCTCGGATGCGATCCTCTGCAATCTGCAGGGCGATGTCGTGGATGCGGACGAACAGCTCTTCCTTCGATTTGATGTAATGATAGAGCGAACCGCCAAGCAGTCCCACCCGCTCACCGATATCGCGTACCGAGGTCGCAGCATAGCCGCGCTCGGCAAAAAGCGCGGCGGCTTCTTCCAGGATCTCGCGATGCCGCTCGCTGAGTCCAGCGCCTTGAAATGCACCTGCAAGTGCACCTTTCGCGGCATTTCCCATTTCGCCGCCGTCTCGTCCCGTCATGCTTATCTCAAAGTCTTTCCATCATCTCATTGCAGTCAGGAATATCGTGATAACGTAGAACGGTCTTTTCCCCAACTCCCTTCGTTGCTCGACATGCGCAGGCTTTTGCAGACAGCGGTGAAATTAGCGCTTGCGGACTGTAACAATCATTTGATACATTTATCAAGATCAACTGTAGGAGGAAAGGTTGAACGAGACAATCAGGGAGGCGATGGACTTCGACGTGGTGATCGTTGGTGCGGGACCGGCCGGTCTTGCCACTGCGATCCGCCTGAAGCAGCGCGCCGCCGAGGCGGGCGAGGAAATTTCCGTCGTCGTCGTGGAAAAGGGTTCGGAAGTCGGTGCGCATATCCTGTCGGGCGCGGTGATCGACCCTTCCGGTCTCGATGCGCTGCTGCCCGACTGGCGGGAAGATCCGGACCGTCCGCTCACCACCGAAGTCACCGACGACTGCTTCCATGTGCTGACCGCCACACGGTCGCTACGGCTTCCCAATGCGCTGATGCCGCCACTGATGAACAATCACGGCAACTTCATCGGTTCGCTCGGCAATGTCGCCCGCTATCTGGGGGCACAGGCCGAGGCGCTCGGCGTCGAGATCTATCCGGGTTTTGCGGCGACCGAAGTTCTCTATCACGACAACGGCGCGGTCGCCGGCATCGCCACCGGCGACATGGGGATTGGCCGCGACGGCGAGCCGAAGGACGATTTCACGCCCGGCATGGAGCTTCGGGCGAAATACACCGTGTTTTCTGAGGGTGCGCGCGGCAGCCTGACCAAGCAGCTTCTCGCCCGTTTCAACCTGACCGAGGGACGCTCGGTGCAGAAATTCGGCATCGGCATCAAGGAACTCTGGCAGGTCAAGCCGGAGAAGTTCCGGAAAGGGCTGGTGCAGCACTCGTTCGGCTGGCCGCTCGACATGAAGACCGGCGGCGGCTCGTTCCTCTATCATTTCGACGATCATCTGGTGACCGTGGGCTTCGTGCTGCATCTCGATTACAAGAACCCGACGCTCTCGCCCTTCGACGAGTTTCAGCGTTTCAAGACGCATCCCCTGATCCGCGACACCTTCGAGGAGGGCAAGCGCATCGCCTATGGCGCTCGCGCGCTGACCGAAGGCGGCTACCAGTCCGTGCCTCAGCTTGCCTTCCCTGGCGGCGTGCTGGCCGGCTGTGCTGCAGGCTTCATGAACGTGCCGCGCATCAAAGGCTCGCACAATGCCATCCATTCCGGCATGCAGGCGGCGGACGCCGTGTTCGACGGGCTTTCGAGCGGCCGCGCCAACGATACGCTCGAAGCCTATGAGGCCGGCTGGCGCAGCTCGGCCATCGGGCGGGACCTGAAGCCGGTCCGCAACGTCAAGCCGCTGTGGTCGCGGTTCGGCACCGTGCTCGGCGTCGGCCTTGGCGGCATCGACATGTGGCTGCAGACGCTGTTCGGCGTTTCGCCCTTCGGCACGCTGAAGCATCAGAAGGCCGATTTCCAGAGCCTCAAGCCGCTCTCGGAGGTCACGCCGATCCAGTACCCGAAGCCGGACGGGAAGCTTACCTTCGACAAGCCGTCCTCGGTCTTCCTGTCGAATACCAACCATATCGAGGACCAGCCGGTTCATCTGAGGCTCAGCGATCCGAGCATCCCGATCGAGCGCAACCTGCCGCTCTATGGCGAGACGGCCCGGCTCTACTGTCCCGCCGGGGTCTACGAGATCGTCTATGACGACGAACAGGCGAAGACCGGCCCCCGTTTCGTGATCAACGCGCAGAACTGCGTGCACTGCAAGACCTGCGATATCAAGGATCCCTCGCAGAACATCACCTGGGTGCCGCCCGAAGGTGGCGGCGGCCCGAACTATCCCAACATGTGACGTCCGTTCCACCGATTTGTTCTCAAGCATGATCCGACGCAAACCGCCTCACAGTTTTGCCGGAAATGCTTCCAGACAGGAAGAAGAAGACCATGACCGCAATCTATATCGTCGATACCCTGCGCAGCCCGTTTACGCCCGCCTATCGCGGCGCGCTGGCCGGCGTTCGCCCGGATGATCTCGTCGCCGGCGTCATCAAGGCGCTGGTCGGCCGCTCGGGCATCGACCCGGCCAAAATCGAGGACGTGAACCTCGGCTGCGCCTTTGCCGAGGGCGAACAGGGCCTCAACATCGCCCGTTGCGCGGCGCTGATCGCCGGCCTGCCGCAATCTGTCGGCGGCTCCACCGTCAACCGCTGGTGCGGCTCCTCCATGCAGGCGATCCAGATGGCCGCCGGCGCCATCGCAATGGGCGCGGGCGACGCCTTTGTCGCGGGCGGCTTGGAAAGCATGAGCCGGGTGCCGATGATGGGCTTCAACCCCATGCCGAACCCCGCCTGGAGCGACGCCCAGCGCATCGCCTTCCTCAACATGGGACTGACCGCCGAAAACCTCGCCGACCGCTACGGTATCACGCGCGAGGAACAGGATGCCTATTCACTGGAGAGCCAGAAGAAGGCGCTCGCCGCCCGCGCCGATGGCCGGCTGGCCACCGAGATCGCTCCCATCGGCGATGTCACCGCCGACGGCTGCCCGCGCGAGACGGATGCCGAAAAGCTCGCGGGCCTCAAGACCGCCTTCAAGGCCGGCGGCTCGGTCACGGCCGGTAACTCCTCGCCGCTCACCGACGGTGCCTCCGCGACGCTGATCTGCTCGGAAGACTTCGTTAAGCGCCACAACCTCGCCCCGCTCGCCCGCATCTCGGGATATGCCATTTCCGGCTGCGCGCCCGAGATCATGGGCATCGGCCCGGTCGAGGCCAGCCGCAAGGCGCTGAAGCGCGCCGGTATTTCCGCAGGCGATCTCGACGTGATCGAGATGAACGAGGCCTTCGCCGTGCAGGTTCTCTCCTGCTGCCGCGACCTAGACATCGATCCGACCCGCCTCAACCGCGACGGCGGCGCGATCGCGCTCGGCCATCCGCTGGGCGCGACCGGCGCCCGCCTCGTCGGCAAGGCGTCGCTGCTCCTGAAGCGCGACGGCGGACGTCACGCGCTCGCCACCCAGTGCATCGGCGGCGGTCAGGGCATCGCCATGGTTCTGGAGGCCGCTTGATCATGGCTACGATCAAAAAAGCCACCGTCATCGGCGCGGGCGTCATGGGTTCGGGCATCGCCGCCCATCTCGCCAATGCAGGGCTGGACGTGGTGCTGCTCGACATGGAGAAGAAGTTTGCCGATGGCGGCGTCGCCCGCCAGCTCAAGGCCAACGGCTTCATGGACCCGGCATTCGCGAGCCGCATCGCCACCGGCTCGACCAAGGACGACCTGGCGCTGATCGCCGACGCCGACTGGATCGTCGAGGCTGTCGCGGAAAAGCTGGAGATAAAGCAGACGCTCTACCGCGCCATCGACGGTGTCAGGAAGAAGGGCTCCATCGTCTCTTCCAACACTTCGACCATTCCGCTGCATTCGCTGGTCGAGGGACTGCCGGAGGGTTTCGCCGCCGACTTCCTCATCACCCATTTCTTCAATCCGCCGCGCATCATGCGGTTGCTGGAACTCGTCTCCGGCAAGGCGACCAAGCCCGAAGTGACCGCGACCATCCGTGATTTCGCGGATCGCGGCCTCGGCAAGAGCGTGGTCGTCTGCAAGGACACGCCCGGCTTCATCGGCAACCGCATCGGCAATTACTGGATGGTGGTGGCGCAGAACGAGGCCATAGAACTCGGCCTCGATGTCGAGGAAGCAGACGCCATCATCGGCAAGCCCTTCGGCATTCCCTCCACCGGCATCTTCGGCCTGCTGGATCTCGTCGGCATCGACCTGATGCCGACCATCCTGCGCAGCCTGCAGAACGCGACGCCGGAAGGCGATGCGGTGAAGGACTACGACGCCGAACCGGCGCTGATCGCCCGCATGATCGCGGAAAACCGTCTCGGCCGCAAAAGCGGTGCGGGCTTCGTGCGCCTTTCGCCCGACCGCAAGTCGCGCGACGTGACCGACCTGAAGACCGGCGAATACCGGCCGCAGAAGGCGGTTTCCTCCGAAAGCCTCGATGCCTCGGGCGGCGATCCGCGCGCGCTGATGGAGCATGCCGGCCTCGGCGGCCGCTATGCTGCGATCGTCATGGAAAAGGCACTTGCCTATGCCGCGTCGCTGGTGCCGGACATCGCCGACACGCCGGACGCCGTGGACGAGGCCATGCGCACCGGCTACGGCTGGAAGCAGGGTCCGTTCGAGCTGATCGACCGGCTCGGCGCCGGCTGGCTGAAGGCCCGGCTCGAAGCGCGCGGCGTTGCCGTGCCCGCCTATCTCTCGCTCGCAGCAGAAAAGGGCGGCTTCTATTCGGTCGTCGACGGCAAGCGCGCCAACCTGCTGCCTGACGGCACGGTCGAACCGATTGCCAGGGGTGACGGCGTGCTGCTTCTTTCCGACCTCAAGCTCGCCGGCAAGCCGGTCGAGGACTGGGGCGCGGCAAGCCTGTGGGATCTTGGCGACGGCGTCGCCTGCCTCGAATTCCGAACCAAGATGAACACCTACAATCCCGCCTTGCTCGACGCCATCAACAAGGCTGTCGAACGCACGGCGAAGGATTTCAAGGCACTGGTGATCGGCAGCGATGCCGCCGTGTTCAGCGCGGGCGCCGACCTGCGCGTCTTCCTCGATACGGTGGAAAAGGGCGGTCGCGAGGCGCTGGGCGCCTTCATCGACCATGGCCATCGCACCTTCAAGGCGGTGAAATACGCCCCCTTCCCGGTGGTCGGTGCCGCAGCCGGGCTGGCGCTCGGCGGCGGCTGCGAGATCCTTCTGCATTGCGACGCGATCCAGGCCCATGCGGAGCTTTCCATCGGCCTCGTCGAAACCCGCATCGGCGTCGTGCCGGGCTGGGGCGGCTGCAAGGAAATGATGCTGCGCTTCTCGGCATCGACCGCCGCGCTGCGCGGGCCGGTCGCGCCTGCGATTGCCGCCTTCAACCTGATCGCACCCGCCAGGGTTTCGGCCAGCGCCTTCGACGCCCGTAGCCTCGGCTATCTCAAGGCCACCGACGGCATCACCATGAACCGCAGCCGGCTGATCGCCGACGCCAAGGCAAAGGCGCTTTCGCTGGCGGAAGGCTATGTCGCGCCGGAACCGCCTGTCATCGCCATGGCCGGGCCGTCAGGGGCTTCCGCGATCCACAACATCATCGAAGGCGAAGCGCTCGCCGGTCGGGCCACCGCGCATGACAGGGTGGTCGGGCGCGCGCTTGCCAATGTTCTGACCGGCGGTCCCTCCGCCGATCCGCTGAAACCGCTCTCGGAAGACGATGTGATCGCGCTGGAACGCGAGGCCTTTGTCGACCTGCTCGCAACACCTGCAACCGTGGACCGCGTCAAGCACATGCTGGCGACCGGCAAGCCGCTGCGCAACTGAACAAGAAGAGGCAAGGAACTCCCATGGCAGGCTATATCCCTCCCGTCGACGACATCTCCTTCCTGCTCGGCGAGGTCTTCGACTTCGACGCGCAGATGGCCACCCTTCCCGGCTTTGAAGAGGTCAATACGGAACTCGCAACGAGCGTCATGGAGGAAGGCGGCAAGTTCTGCGCCGAGATCCTCGAACCGCTCAACCGTCCCGGTGACGAGGAAGGCTGCAAGCTGGAAAACGGGCTGGTGACGACGCCGAAGGGCGTGTCCGACGCCTACAGGGCTTTCGTCGAGGCCGGTTGGGGCGGTTTGTCAGGCGATCCGGAATTCGGCGGACAGGGCCTGCCGCGCGCGCTGCAGATCCTGCTGGACGAAATGCTATCTTCCGCCAATCTCTCCTTCGGCCTGTTTCCGGGTCTGACCCGCGGTGCCGTCGAGGCAATCGCCCACCATGCAAGCGACGAGCTGAAGCAGACATATCTGCCGAAGATGATCTCGGGCGAATGGACGGGCGCGATGGCGCTCACCGAATCCTCCGCCGGCACCGACCTCGGCCTGCTCACCACTCGCGCAGAGCCGGTGGGCGACGGTTCCTATTCCATCAAGGGCACGAAGATCTTCATCTCCTCTGGCGATCATGATTTCGGCGGCAACATCGTGCATCTGGTGCTGGCCCGCCTGCCCGACGCGCCGAAGGGCGTGAAGGGCATCAGTCTTTTCCTGTCGCCCAAGTTCCTCGTCAAGGAAGACGGTTCGCTCGGAGACCGCAACCGCATGTCGGTCGGCTCGCTGGAGCACAAGATGGGCATTCACGCCCAGCCGACCTGCGTGATGAACTATGACGGCGCCATCGGCTGGCTGGTCGGCGAACCCGGCCGCGGCCTCAACGCCATGTTCACGATGATGAATGCCGAGCGCCTGTTCGTCGGCATTCAGGGACTGGGCATCGGCGAGGCCGCCAACCAGAAGGCCGTGACTTACGCCCGCGAGCGCCTGCAGGGCCGTTCCGCCGACGGTGCGCGTGGCCCCGTATCGATCATCGAACATGCCGACGTGCGCAAGATGCTGCTGACAGGTCGGTCGCTGACCGAGGCCGGTCGCGCACTCGCCATCTGGACTGCGTTGCAGATGGATATCGCCACCCGTCATCCCGATCAGGACACCCGCCGCAAGGCCGATGGCTTCGTCGCGCTGCTGACGCCGGTGGTGAAGGCCGCCTTCACCGATTTCGGCTTCGAGATCGCCGTCCAGTCGCAGCAGGTGTTCGGCGGCCACGGCTATATCCGCGAATGGGGCATGGAGCAGTATGTGCGCGATGCCCGCATCGCCCAGATCTACGAGGGCACCAACGGCGTGCAGGCCATGGACCTCGTCGGCCGCAAGCTGCCGATGGAAAACGGCGACGTGGCGCGCGGCTTCTTCGCGCTGGTGCGCGATGACCTTTCGACCACGAAGGGTCCGGCCGAACTGGAAACGGTTAAGGCCTCGGTCATCGAGGCTCTTGCCCGGCTGGAGAAACTGACGGAAGAATTGCTGGCCAAGGGTGCCGATCCGGTGGAGGCCGGAGCAAGCGCCACCGACTACCTGCGCTTCTTCGCGCTGGTGAGCTTCGGCTGGCTCTGGGTGCGCATGGCCGAAAAAGCCTCGGCCGATGCGACGACGCCGCTGAAGCAGCGCAAGCTCGCGCTTGCCCGCTTCTTTGCGGCCCGCCTCCTGCCGCAAACCGTCAGCCTCGACGCGGCCATCCGCGCCGGCGCTGCCGATATCATGGCGCTCGACGCCGACCTGTTCTGATTGAAGTCAGAGCATTTCCGGCGAGAACGGAGTCGCCGGAAATGCTCTATCCCTTTGTTTTCATGTAATTCCGGACGCAAAGCCGTTTCACACTTTTGCTGGAATTACTCTTGCCCGGGAGGAGAAGACCATGCTTGGCATGATGATGAATGCACCGCTGCTCGTGTCGTCGATCCTGCGTCACGCAGCGACCTATCACGGCAGCACGGAAGTGGTTTCGAAGACCGTTGAAGGCCCCATCCATCGCTACACCTATGCGGATCTTTCGAAGCGCAGCCAGAAGCTCGCCAACGCCTTGCAGAAGCTCGGCCTTGAGCATGGCGACCGGGTGGGCACGCTCGCCTGGAACGGCTACCGCCACATGGAGCTTTACTACGGCGTGTCAGGCTCGGGCTTCGTGTGCCACACGATCAACCCGCGCCTCTTCCGCGAGCAGATCGGCTACATCATCGAACATGCCGGCGACAGCGTGCTGTTCTCCGACCTCACCTTCCTGCCGATCCTCGAAGCGCTGGCCGACCGGCTGGCACCGCTGAAGGCCGTGGTCATCCTGACCGACGAGGCGCATATGCCGAAGTCGGAGGTTCTGCCGAACCTCGTCTGCTACGAAACGCTGATCGCGGACGAGTCGGACGAATTCGAATGGCCGGTATTCGACGAGAACACCGCGTCCGGCCTGTGCTACACCTCAGGCACCACCGGCGACCCGAAGGGCGTGCTCTACAGCCACCGGTCCAGCGTGCTGCATGCCATGGCGATCAGCTTCATGGATGTGCTCAGCCTTTCGGCCAATGACGCGGTGGTGCCTGTTGTGCCGATGTTCCACGTCAATGCCTGGGGCCTGCCGTTCGCCGCGCCGATGGTCGGGGCGAAGCTCGTGATGCCCGGTCCCAACCTTGACGGCGCCAGCCTGCACTCGCTGTTCGAAAGCGAAGGCGTGACGGCAACCGCCGGCGTGCCGACGGTCTGGCTCGGCCTGCTCGACTGGATGGATGCCCATGGCCAGAAGTTCACGAGCCTGAAGCGTGTCGCCATCGGCGGCTCGGCCACGCCGCCGATCATGATCAGCCGCTTCCACAACATGGGCGTCACGGTTCGCCATGCCTGGGGCATGACGGAAACGAGCCCGATCGGACTTGCGGCGACGCTTCTTCCCAAGCACGAGAAGCTTTCGGCGGAAGAAAGGCTCATGCTCGAATCCAAGCAGGGCCGCCCGCTGTTCGGCATGGAATTCCGCATCGACGGCAGCGACGGAAAGCCGGTGGCCCGCGACGGCAAGGCCTTCGGCGCCATGCTGGTGCGCGGCCCCTGGGTCGCGGCCGGTTACTACAACACGGAAAAGAGCCCGGCGCATGCCGTCGAAGGCTGGTTCGACACGGGCGATGTCGTCACCATGGACGAGGACGGCTTCGTGCAGATCGTCGACCGCACCAAGGACGTGGTGAAATCCGGCGGCGAATGGATCAGCTCGATCGAACTGGAAAACATCGCGCAGGCCCATCCGGCGATCAAGGAAGCGGCCGTGGTCGCCGCCCCAGACGCCCGCTGGGGCGAGCGTCCCGTTCTCGTCGTAGTGGTCAAGCCCGGCCAGACGTTCACGCGCCACGACATGCTCGATGTCTATACCGGCAAGATCTCCAGGTGGAGCATTCCCGACGACGTCATCATCGTCGAGGAACTGCCGCACACGGCAACCGGCAAGCTGCTCAAGACCGCGATCCGCCAGATCGTTCTCGACGAATACGAAAAGCGCTCGCCGGACGCGACGCTGGCTGGCTGAGGGAGACGCGACATGACCGAAGATGCGCAGGCAGTGAAGCTCTATCTCGACGACCTCACAGTCGGGCAGCGCTTCACCAGCCCTTCCCATGTGATGGAACTCGATGAAATCCGGGAATTCGCAGGGCGCTACGATCCGCAGTTTTTCCACCTCGACGAGGAACTGGCGCGCGACAGCCTGTTCGGCAAGCTCGCCGCCAGCGGCTGGCACACGGCGGCGGCCACCATGCGGTTGCTCGTACAGAGCCTGCCGCTGGCCGGCGGGCTGATCGGCGCGGGCGGGGAAATCGCCTGGCCCCGCGCTACATGGCCGGGTGATCGCATCCATGTGGAAAGCGAGATCGTCACGATTGCGCCATCACGCTCGAAACCCGAACGCGGCCTCGTCACCTTCCGAAGCGAGACGATCAATCAGGACGGCGAGATCGTTCAGGTGTTCACGCCGAAAATCATTGCTTGGTGGCGATCGTCGTGAAATCTTGGAGCTACGCGGCGAGACGCTATGGTACTGAGCGCTCATAGACACCAGATTTCCAGACACCCTCTTTCCCATTAATGGCAAAGGGGCCTCATCAGCAAATCAGATTTCAGCGAATTCACCTTGCAGCGGGCGCTGTCAGGCCTTCAACATGAAGCGCTTTTTTCGGTGGGGGCGGATCTTCTTCGGATCCATTCCAGTCGGCAATGCTATTTTCTTAGAATCATTCAGGCGTATTCGCGCCGGCGACCGCAATAGGCTCTATCGAAAACGATCAACTTGCTCAAAGCCGGGACGGAATAGTCATTGTATTTATCAATCTTTCAGCTCCGTAGCCATTCCGGCTCGGATTTCGTCTATTTGGCCGGCTGCGGTGGAAAAGTGCAAACCGTCTTCATTACTTTCTGTTACTTTCGCGAGCAGTAACATCAGCCATGCGAGATTCGGAAGGAATTGCCTTGGAAAATGAAAAAAGCCGCGATCGCTATTTTCTTTTTCGAGAACCGGATGGTTCCTGGTCGATTGTGGATAGACACATCGTTGGAAGCGAACGGGAACACCGCCTCATCGTCGGTCTTGACGAGCAGCAGGGAACCGAATTGGTAGAAAAGCTGAATTCTCTTCCTGCATAAGCCCCCTCCAAGGATATGGCAATCTCGCAACTGTGTGTATACTGGTGAGGGGATCGAGACAAAGATCGCGGATAGTCCGGGGATAATAGAACTTCCGGCAGGGCACTGTATTCGGAACCTGAACGAAGGAGCCGATTTTGATCCTTACTAAAATCTGCGGTCTGATTGAAGGACTTGATAAGGTTCGGGCGAACAGAGGCAATTGGGGCAGGTAAAGCGCTGGTAAATGGAAAATTCGAAGGGAAACAGAAGGCATCAACCATACCGTCGATGACGCAGACACATTGACGGTCGCCGCCTGGGTGCCGGCGCGTTGCGTTTGTCAAGGCCAGAGGGTTGAGCGCTGGCTTTTCGCGCCACCGGTACAGCCGCCATGTCGTCTGTTGTAAATGAAATTTCATGGATACTGGAGGCTGGTCTTGTTACCGTCCCGCTTGCTCTTTCTGTGTCGTAGCTCACCCAGCGGAAAAACAGGTAGATTGGGGCAAAGACAGCCACAAGCGTAAGAATAGACTCGAATATTTGCATGACGACTCGACATAACCGAACAAACTCTCGAAGCGGTGAATTACATGCATCGGAAGCGTTCGTCATCCTATTGGTGACATTTTGTTAACCAGAGCGCGAAGTATCGCCACGTCAGAATGCAAGATATCGATGCAGATCGGCTGTTCGGCCATAAGTGCGAACATCGGCGCCTTATAGCAAGGCGAACAATGATCACGTCCGACAGGATGCGCCGAACAGCCGCGTGTTTTGTCAATCTGTGAAGCACATAAGACGTCCCATAACCCGCGAACAGCCCTTATGTTCGAGGTTGTTGGATACGCGGACGCAATACCTGCCGCGCAGGCTCATGTTAGCCTGTGCGATGGTTAATATTTTGCTATCGGACGCCGGTTGCGAGCGTGAGCAACGGGTTCCTCTCACCACGATGCCTAAGGAGTACGGTCGGCTCCCGGCTGCTCGTTCGGCTGTGTTGGGGATGGCAGATGATCCGACCAAACCCAATCCCTGATTTCCGGTAGGTCGTCGAAATGCTGGCGGATATAGGTCTCATGCTCGCGAAGCATTCCGGTGCAATGTGCGGCGAGATCGGCATTGTTTTCTAGCATGCCCGGGACATAGCGCATAACGTCGAGGCAGAGATGCAGCCGACTGATCTTGTTGAGCACTACCATGTCGAAGGGCGTCGTCGTCGTGCCTTCTTCCTGATAGCCGCGCACATGGAAGCGATCATGCGCCTGCCGCCCATGCAACAGATCGTGGATGACACCGGGATAGCCGTGGAAGGCAAAGATGACCGGCGCGGTGGTTGTAAAGATCTCGGTGAACTCGGTATCGCTCATGCCATGCGGATGGCGATCGGCCGGGCAAAGCCGCATCAGGTCGACGATATTTACCACGCGGACTTTCAGATCCGGCGCGAGTTCGCGCAGAATCCAGGCGGCAGCGATGGTCTCTTGCGTCGGGATATCCCCTGCGCAGGCCAAGACCACGTCCGGCTCCCCCGGTTGGTTACTGTACATGTCCCAGACGCCGGCGCCCTTGGCGCAATGCGCCTTCGCTTCCTCCATCGTCAGCCACTGTAACTGCGGCTGCTTGTCGATGACGATCAGATTGAGATAATTATGACTGCGGAAGCAGTGATCGGCGACCGAGAGCAGGCAATTGGCATCCGGCGGCAGATAAACGCGGGCGACCGCTGGCTTTCGATGGATCACGGTGTCGATGAAACCCGGCCCCTGGTGGCTGAAACCATTATGGTCGTTTCTCCAGCAGGTCGATGTCAGCAGATAGTTCAGGGAGGGAATGTCGGCCCGCCACGGCACATGCTTGGCATGCTCCATCCACTTGCCGTGCTGCATCGACATGGAATCCACCACCATGGCAAATGCCTCATAGGTAGCGAACAGGCCATGCCGACCGGTCAAGGTATAGCCTTCCAGCCATCCATGGCAGCAATGCTCGCTCAGCACCTCCATCACCCGGCCTTCCGCCGAGATATGATCGTCGTTGGGCAGAATATCGCTGACCAGGCAGCGGTCGGAGACCTCGAAGACGGCGCCGAGGCGATTGGAGTTTGTCTCGTCAGGGCAAAACAGCCGAAAATTATCGGGATTGCTTTTGTAGATGTCGCGGAGATATTCGCCCAGACGCGCTGTGGAGCCAGTCCGTTGGGTTGCGCGCTGGTCGAATTTGAACGCATAGTCTTCGAAATGCGGCAGGTTCAACGGAACGGATAACTTTCCCCCGTTTGCGTGGGGGGTTGCCCCCATGCGCCGATCGCCTGCGGGAGAAAGCGCGGCATACTCAGCGCGGAACGCGCCGTTGTCGTCAAACAGCTCTTCCGGCTTGTAACTGCGCATCCAGTCCTCGAGAATGCGCAGATGGTCCGGCTTTGTCAGGACTTCGGAAACCGGAACTTGATGAGCGCGGAACGTCCCCTCGACTGGCACCCCGTCAACGATCTTCGGCCCGGTCCAGCCCTTCGGTGTGCGCAGCACGATCATCGGCCAGCGCGGTCGCCCGCTGGTCTGACCCGAGCGCGCAGATGTCTGGATCTCTCGGATCCTAACCACGGCCGCTTCCAGTGTTGTCGCGAACGTCTGATGCACGATGTCCGGCACATCGCCCTCGACGAAATGCGGCTCGTACCCCTGGCCTTCGAAGAATTTGGCGAGATCCTCGTCACTATGCCGAGCAAACACCGTCGGGCCGGCAATCTTATAGCCATTGAGATGCAGGATCGGCAGCACGGCGCCGTCGCGGGTCGGATTGATGAAGTCGATGCTTTTCCAGCTGCCGGCCAGCGGCCCGGTCTCTGCCTCACCGTCGCCGACAACCGCGGTGACGAGAAGATCCGGGTTATCCATGACGGCGCCGAAGGCATGGACGAGCACATAGCCAAGTTCGCCGCCCTCATGGATCGAACCGGGTGTCGGGACGCTGACATGGCTGGGTATCCCGCCCGGCGTCGAAAACTGTCGGAAGAGACGAAGCAAGCCGGCTTCGTCCTGGGTCACCTCCGGATAGAATTCCGTGTAGCTGCCTTCGAGATAGACGTTGGCGACGAGAGCAGGTCCGCCGTGTCCGGGGCCGGCCATGTATAACGTGTTGAGATCGTATTTCTTGATCAGCCGGTTCATATGGGCATAAATCAGGTTCAGGCCCGGCGACGTACCCCAATGCCCGAGCAGGCGCGGCTTGATATGATCGACCGCCAACTTTTCGCGCAGCAGCGGATTCGCCGATAGGTAGATCTGTCCGACGTTCAAATATGAGAGCGGCGGTGGAAAAGTCGGCCACGGTAGCGGCGGAATAGTCCGTCCGCGGGCGGAGTAAAATCCGGCCACCTATTTCCTTTCTGCAATGATCGCAGGAGGGACAGGGGATCTACACCGTGGAACTTTATTTGAGGGTTCGCCTGGCTGTTTCCGAAGGGATGACGCAGCGTCAGGCAGCAAAGCATTTCAACGTATCGCGCGACAGCGTGGCCAAGATGCTGTCGTATTCGACACCGCCCGGCTATCAGCGACGTTCGCCGATCCGGCGTCCGAAGCTGGATGCATTCGTTTCGACGATCGAGCAGTGGCTGGAAGCTGACATGGTGATGCCGCGCAAGCAGCGGCATACTGCCAAACGGGTGTTCGACCGGCTTCGTGACGAGTGCGGCTTCACCGGCGGCTACACGATCATCAAGGATTATATGCGCGAGCGGGATCAACGCCGCCAGGAGGTGTTTGTGCCGCTGTCGCATCCACCGGGCCATGCGCAGGCCGATTTCGGCGAGGCGACGGTGGTGATCGGCGGCGTCGAGCAGAAAGCTCGCTTCTTTGTGCTGGATCTTCCTCATAGCGACGGATGTTATGTGCGTGCCTATCCGGCGGCAGTGGCCGAAGCCTGGGTGGATGGTCATGTCCACGCCTTTGCGTTCTTCGGGGCCGTGCCGCAGTCGATCGTCTATGACAACGACCGTTGCCTTGTCGCAAAGATCCTGCCCGACGGCACACGCAAGCGGGCAGCGCTGTTCAGCGGCTTCCTGTCCCACTACCTGATCCGGGATCGCTATGGGCGGCCGGGAAAGGGCAACGACAAGGGGAATGTCGAGGGTCTTGTCGGATATGCCCGACGCAACTTCATGGTGCCGATCCCGCGGTTTGCGACATGGGATGCGTTCAATGCTTTTCTGGAAGAGCAGTGCCGCAAACGCCAGCGCGACAAGCTGCGGGGCGAGAGCGAGACGATTGGCGAACGGCTGCAGCGCGATCTTGCGGCCATGCGTCCCTTGCCGGCGTCGCCGTTTGATGCCTGCGACCAGGCCAGCGCTGTTGTGACAGCCCAGTCGCTGGTGCGCTACAAGACGAACGACTATTCCGTACCGGTCGCCTACGGCCATCAGGACGTCTGGGTCCGGGGCTATGTCGATCAGGTGGTGATCGGCTGCCGCGGCGAGATCATCGCGCGTCATCCGCGATGCTGGGAACGGGAAGACGTCGTCTTCGATCCCGTCCATTACCTGCCGCTGATCGAGCGGAAGATCAATTCTCTGGATCAGGCGGCTCCATTGCAGGGCTGGGATCTGCCAGACGAGTTCGCGACGCTGCGCCGGCTGATGGAAGGCCGCATGGCCAAACATGGGCGGCGAGAATACGTGCAGGTTCTGCGCCTGCTGGAAAGCTTCGACCTTGCCGATCTACATGCAGCGGTGAAGCAGGCGATACAGCTCGGCGCGATCGGCTTCGATGCGGTCAAGCATCTGATCCTGTGCCGGGTCGAGCGCCGGCCGCCGCGGTTGGATCTGGCGATCTATCCCTACCTGCCGACGGCGACTGTCGAGAAGACGTCAGCAAAGGCGTATATGCGCCTCCTGTCATCTGATGCGGGAGAAGCGGCATGAGCAGCGACGCGCCAGAGATCCTGCTTGGCCACTATCTCAAAACCCTCAAGCTGCCGACCTTCCAGCGCGAGCACCAGAAGCTGGCCCGGCTATGCGCCACCGAAGGCGTCGATCATGTCGGCTACCTGTTCCGGCTTGCTGAACGGGAGATGATCGAGCGGGACCGCCGCAAGGTCGAACGTCGGATCAAGGCGGCCAAGTTCCCGGTCGTCAAAAGCCTCGACAGCTTCGACTTCACAGCCATCCCCAAGCTGAACAAGATGCAGGTGCTAGAGCTTTCCCGTTGCGAATGGATCGAGCGCCGCGAGAACGTCATTGCGCTGGGCCCGAGCGGCACGGGAAAGACGCATGTCGCACTCGGTCTCGGCCTGGCCGCCTGCCAGAAGGGCCTGTCCGTCGGCTTCACCACGGCGGCGGCCCTGGTCAGCGAGATGATGGAGGCGCGTGACGAGCGGCGTCTGCTCCGGTTCCAGAAGCAGATGGCCGCCTACAAGCTGCTGATCATCGATGAGCTGGGATTTGTGCCACTATCAAAGACCGGGGCGGAATTGCTGTTCGAGCTGATCTCGCAACGCTACGAGCGTGGTGCCACCCTGATCACCAGCAATCTGCCTTTCGACGAATGGACGGAAACACTGGGGTCCGAACGTCTCACCGGCGCACTGCTCGATCGCATCACCCACCACGTCAACATCCTCGAGATGAACGGCGAAAGCTATCGTCTCGCTCAAAGTCGCGCCCGAAAGGCCTGCTAAAACTCCCCTCAAAAAATCGCCGCGCCGGCCTAAGACCCCCGCTCGGGCTACGCCCTCCCGGCCGTCTCAGGCCGGCGCCATAGTGGCCGACTTTTGCTCCGCCCCATGGCCGGTTTTTACTCCGCCGTTGACACGCCCGCCAGGGGCGCGTCGTCGTGATCGTCCTGCACGATCTTATGCTGGCCGCGCAATGGGCCGACCGTATCGTCGTGCTGGACAAGGGCCGGCTGCACATCGCGGGAACGCCAGTCGAGGCGATCACACCGCAAATGCTCGCCGACGTGTACGGTATCGCGGCCCGTGTGGAATATTGCTCCAAGGGGCGGCTCCAGATCATGACAGACGGCCTGATCAGGCCTCACGATCCTGGATGTCAAGCGTCGCCGACATCAGGAAAGACAAGAGAAGGGAATCTGGCCAGATGACGAAGCTTTCCTCTCGAGCGAGTGTCCTTCTGCCGGAGCCGGAAAAGCATCTGGAGGCGCTCGCACAACTCATGGAAGTCCATGACATTGCCGTGACACGTCGCGGGAAGGATATTCATGGACAGTTCCGTTTCGGAGAGGCTGAGCTCCGCATCGATGGTGACGCGATCGTCATGGACGCGACTGCAGCCGACCTTGCATCCCTGAACGGCATCAAGCTGGAGCTGACCGGTAGCCTTTCCTACGTCAGCAAACGGGAACTCGAAATCGACTGGAGCGGCAGGAACGCCGCTCTGACCAGCCTGCCGAAATTCTGTATTCTCACCGTGGTTTCGACAACGCAGATCAGCCGCTCGATGCGGCGCGTCGTATTTTCAGGCGACAATCTCGCCCGCTTTGCCAGCAACACCAACCTTCATATGCGGCTTGCTTTTCCTCAGCCCGGCTCGAAACCTGCCTGGCCCAGAGTGGATGGCAATGGCCGCATCGTCTGGCCGGAGGGTGCCGCGCGGCCTACGATGCGCAAATACACGATCCGCTCGATCGACGTCGGCGCGGGAACCTTGGCCGTTGATTTCGTGGTGCATGCTGACGCAGGGCCGGGCGCGCGCTTCGCCAACTCTGCGAAGGCCGGGGACGTTGTCGGGATGATCGGTCCGGGCGGGCTCAGCGTACGCCCGGCCGACTGGTATCTTCTCGCCGGCGACGAGACGGCCTTGCCTGCAATCGCGCGCATCCTGGAATTTCTGCCCGAGACGGCACGCGGGCTTGTATTGTTAGAGGTCGATCGCGCGGAGGATGAACAGATAATTCAGACCGGCCCGCACATCGAGGTCCGATGGCTTCATCGGCAGGGCGCCGATGCGGGCACGACCACACTGCTCGCGGATGCCGTCCGCGCGGCACAACTCCCACACGATCACTCCAGATGCTTTGTCTGGGCAGCCTGCGAGTATGAAAGTTTCAAAGCGATACGGAGCTATCTGCGAAGTGACTGCGGTCTTGGCAAGGACCAGCATCTCGTGGTGTCCTATTGGCGAAAAGGAAAAACCGAAGACGAGATGGAGAAGGCATCCGACAGGGTCGCCCCGTGACAATACTCTGCATCCGGGGCACAGGTGCCCGGTGGCGGCTGTCACCTACTCAAGACTATGGAGGTTCGCCTGCGCAACGAATGTGCCACGTGCCGTAAGCCTCGGTTCGCGCCGTCACCATTCACAACCATTGTCTCATGGATTGGGCAGCGGCCTGAATACCAGACGGCAATTCACTCGAAAACCGAGATACCTTCTGTTTCAGACACGTAGATGAACTCTTCCCAGGCTTCCTCATCCGTTGCAGAGGTTTCGTTCCAGTCCGTTGACTGCCCGTCTGCGCGGATGACTTCCATCCGCCGGTTCCGGTCTGCTGGCTTCCGAACAATAACGACCTTTACTGTTATTGTCTGATGGCTGAAATAGAGCGAGAGTGCAGAAATTCGAGATCGATAGGGTCTAACACTCAGCTATTCCTGAAAATGCAACGCAAGCGATGTCTTCATCGCACGTTGACCAGGCGCGGTGCGCCATTCCGAAAGCTATCGCTGCAACATTTGACGGCAACAAAGCGCCAAAAGCTGCCATCCGATGTCATGCTCTGTATCGCACGGCTTCAACAAACAGGCTGAACGCCGGAGATGCGTGCCGCCTGCTTGGGTAATACAGGTGATAACCGGGAAGTGGTGGCGTGCTGTCCGCCAACACTCTATTCAGGCGCCCACTGGCGATATGCTCCGTCACCTGGTCGAGCGGCATATAAGCCAGCCCTAATCCGTCTACCGCCGCATCAAGGATCAGCTCGATCGTGTTGAAGGCCAGGGGGCCACCAACATGCACCCTGATCTCACGACCGTCCTCGATGAAACGCCACGCATTCAGGACGCCTGTCGTAGGTAGACGCAGATTGATCGCTCGGTGATCGACGAGTTGCTCGGGGTTTTCGGGAAAGGCATGCCTTTCGAAATACGTAGGTGAGCCGACGATGGCCATCGGAATATCCGGGCTCATGCGCACCGCGATCATGTCCTTGGCTACCTGTTCTCCGAGCCTGACCCCGGCATCAAAGCGGTCGGCAACCACGTCGACCAGACCATAGTCGACGATCACCTCGACATTGATGTCAGGGTATTTGGCCAGCAGCCGAATAAGTGCGGGCCGGATGATGGTCTTGGCGGCATACTCCACCGATGTGATGCGGATCGTTCCGGCTGGCCGATCCCGGAACTCGCTGAGGTCGGCAAAACTCTGATCGAGTTCCCGAAGCATCGGCGTCAGCGTTCGCACCAGCCGTTCGCCCGCTTCCGTCGGCGCAACGCTTCGTGAGGTTCGAGCGAGAAGCCGAACACCGAGCCGCTCCTCCAGACGACGCACGATGCCACTCAGCGCCGATTGCGACAGGCCGAGCTTCAAGGCCGCCCGGGTGAAATTCCGTTCTTCGGCAACGACGACGAACTGCCATGGCGTGCAACGGTAATGTCGGCCAGGAGGAGGCGGGAAGACAGCGGAGCCAGTTGGGTCTGAAGATCTGACGAGAGCGCTCACGATTTGTTCTCCATTGGCACAAAGATGACCAGAATTGTCGACTTATGGAACAAAAGAGGATTCCGGTAACCTGAATGACCGTTGGCTCGTTGACCCTTGCCAAAGGACCATCACCATAAATCGAGTTCCTAAGGGTTTTTCGATCCGTACGAACGTTTCGTGGTTCCGAGTAGAGCTGATCTCATGGCTCGTCGAGCTTGCTGCATTTCGAAACAAGGGCCAAGGTGCGATTGCACCTTGGCCCATCGTCGATATCAAGGATGGCTATCCGTGCCGGCTGACGTGTTCGCGACATATATATCTGCCAGGCGTCTTTCGACGGTAATCCGCGATCGATGCCTCATCCCGATGTCGAACCGCGCCATTGCACTGCAAACGAGGCGGTCTGTCATCTGCAAGAATTCAGGTGTTATGAGCGCTCAATGATATAAGTATCAAACCACGCCGCGCGATGGCCACCTGATCCATTTGATGTTCAAAATCCCTGATCGATTGAGCAATCCATGGCTCTACATACGCGACATTGAAATCGACCTCCACCGGCTCAGTTCGTTGCCAGAACAGCAGCCATTGCTTGAGTTTTATCATAACGCGCACTGCCCCAACCGAAGTATTCCGAAAATGCCGCAAGAAGCGGAACATCGCGCCGATCAGCCCCAGCGCACCCCAAGCGTCAAAATCTTTCATTTTGGATGATAGTGCATGTACACCCTTTGCGACCACGCAACAACGCAAGGACCATATCAAAAATAACAAGGCTCCGATGTGCGAGAAAAGGCGTCGCAGCCCCTGCCTCCCCTGGCGAACATTATCTTCACGACGTTTTGTGTTCGCAACACTTGTAGTTTTTCGTCTGTCATGGCCGTGTTGTAGACCATGCGCCGGGCTTCATGTTCGAACATTTACGGTATCCTGCAACCTCATCCGGGAAAGGCCTCTTTAAACAACTTTGCCATGATGAGCGAAGTCGCCTTTTACCGTGATGTGCGGGGCGGTATGGAATTTACGATGAGTCAGGGGTACGCTGGCCGATCGATCAGGGCGTCAGCGTCGTCTACTTTGGCGAGCAGGGGGCGAATGTGGACCATGCCGCATTTTCACGAGCCGGATCGCATTCGCAGCTTTCAGGAAGGCGACTTTGGCGTCCTCACCATGAATGGGGTGTAACGATCGTGCCACGGCGGCGAGATAGCTTATCGCCTCGGGAAGTTCGCATTCTTCACAGCCACTCTCGCGTGCGGCACGCTCAACTGCATCCAACGCGTGGTTCAGGACGCGCAGCTTCGGTTGAGGCAAACGATTGACCTCGTTTGCATAGCGGATCAGTCTTCGAACTTTGGCAGGCTTGTCAGGCATTTGAACCCGTAGATGTTTTGGACTTGAAGATCTGCCAGCCGGTCAGGCGCTTTGCCGCGGTTCTTGATGAGCGCTGAGAAGCGCGATTTCTCTTTCGAAATCTCGCATCACCAGAGGCTTTTGCAAAACAATAACCTTACGCGGGAGCCCTGCCGCTACCTCGTTTCCACCCTTGAAGACGACGAGCAGTTGCACTTGGCGCATCCTTTCGAAGATACTATGGTAACGTTGAAGATCAACGGTGTCCGCATCGATCAGCACGATCGAGATCGCTTCGTTATTCGCCACGGCCCGACCGGCCTCGCCGGGAATTGCAGTAAATAGCGTTCGATAGCCAAACTTGGCAAACGCCAGATCGTAGTCGATCGCATACTCCGACTGTCGCTCTACGACCAAAGCTGTTGGGCCGGAGGCGTTCTGGTGATCGCGTTTATGGGCTGCACCCCAATGTGTATGGGCGAAACGCAGATGCTGCGGCCGGTAATGCACCATCACGCTGTTCCTCATTCTTCTTGGTTTCTCCAGGCTCGGGTCGCCTCGCTGAAGGGTGACGTATGGTCACGCGAGACCAGCCCGGTCATTGCCCGGAAAAAGGCCAGCAACATCTGCTCACGTGGCATGGCTCCGGCGACGTCGCCTTGCACCGCCATCCCGGACCATAATGCGTAAAGACCAATCCCGATCTGCATGGGGGGGAGGGACAGCCTGAGGTCGTAGCGCGTGGCCAGATCTTCGATCAGCTGGGAGAAGACATTGTAACAGGTCGCCTTTGTGGCGTTATGGCGTTCCGCGAATACCGGGTCGCGCCGGGCATGCAGCTGCAACTCTACTGATAGCAGCGACCAGTGCGGCTGAGCGGCCAATTCGACTAGCCTCTGTGTCAAAACGTGCAGCGTCGCCTCGATATCATCCTGGGCGCCATCGACTGCGGCGACGAGACCTCGCAGGAGAGCGATTTCTTCCAGAATATGCATTTCCATGAGATCGACGAGGAGATCGTCCTTGCTTTCGAAATTGGAATAAAACGCGCCTTGTGTGTGGCCAGCAGCCGTGCAGATGCTTCGAATGGAGATCGACGCCATTCCCTCCTCGACAATCGTCGCGTTGGCGGCCGCAAGCAGCTTTTCGCGCGTCTGACGCTGTGTTTCCTTGCGGCTGATTGGCACGACATCCTCCAAAAGATTTTGCACGGTTGGAACTTTTGGGAAAGATACGACGTTTCCCTGTCAAATATCAACTGATATCCGAAAACAAATGTTGAGCTGCTTTTTGTTGCGGTCGCCTTGTGAGGAAATAATTTGAGCGAATACCTGTGCTATGACCCGACCGTCGAGATCCGCACCGAGGACGAGGAGGCCCTTACCACCGAAATCCTCGACATCATGGAAACCTCGAACCGCAAGGCCTTCGAGCGGCATCGCCACGCGGTGCGCGACGCCCATGCCAAGAGCCATGGCTTCCTCAAAGGGGAGCTCGTCATTCCGAAATTGCCCGAGCATCTCCGGCAGGGCATGTTCGCTCGTCCAGCCACCTATCCGGTCGTGATCCGCCTCTCGTCAGCGCCGGGCGATATCCATTCCGACACGATCCCCGCGCCGCGCGGTATGGCCATCAAGGTGATTGGCGTCGATGGCGAGCGGCTATTGTCTGGGGATACCGGCGGCAATCAAGATTTTCTGCTGGTCAATATTCCGGTCCTCAGCTTCGGCACCATCCACAAATACCGCCAGCTTGTCGGCTTGCTGGAGAAGAATGCCCAGAACCCGGCCTTCCTGCAGCGCGCAATGGCCGGTGTCGCACGTGGGGTCGAACACGCCGCCGAGGCCGTTGGCATCGAGCCGGGCGCCACGTTGAAAGGCCTTGCCCGCGATAACGCCCACCTCCTCGGTGAGACCTATCACTCGATGGCCGCCATCCGGTTCGGCGACTATATCGCGAAGATCAGCGTTTCGCCGCTCTCCGAGAATGTCCGCGCTCTGACCGGACAAGACGTCGGCGACGTGGAGGACGGCACGATGCGGGATCTGGTTGTCGAGCATTTTCTCAAACAAGGTGCCGAATACGAGGTGCGAGCGCAGCTCTGTCGTAACACCGAAGACATGCCTGTCGAAGATGCCGCCGTTCTCTGGCGGGAAGAGCTTTCGCCACAACAGCCGATCGGCACGATCCGAATTCCGCCTCAGGACGCCTATTCGCCGGCCCGACGCGTCTATGGCGACGACGTCCTATCGTTCAATCCCTGGCATGGCATTCGCGAGCACCAGCCGCTGGGCTCGATCATGCGTATCCGTGTTGCGGCCTACGAGCGATCGACGCAACGCCGGCATGAACTCAACGCGCAGCCAAGGATCGAGCCGACATCGATCGATCAGATCCCCGACTGACTTTTCTTCATACACCCGTTTCCTGGAAGGAGGCTCTCATGGCCGAAACTGAAGACACAACCCAGATCGACGAAACCCGCCTGCAGGCCATCCGGCGCCGGATCGAGGAAGTCGTCGGCGACGCGCCGCAGCTTGCCAAGCTGGCGCTCGAGCAGATGGTCACCAAGCACAATCCCGATCTCAAGGGAACGGCGGGCTCCGCCGGCCGTGTCGGCGCGCAATCGGGCAACGTCTCCGAGTTGACCGCCATTGCCAATCTCAAGCCCGGCGGTGCGGATCGGTTGCGGCGTATCTTCAATCTGGTCAACGGCAATTTCGACGGCGCCCAGAAGGTCGGAACGCTGCACAACATGCGCTTCGTCTTCTTCGACAACGATACCCGCATCCTGTTCGCCACCGCCTATGACGGTGATTGGGACACCTATATCAACGATTTTGCCACCAAGATCCCCGACCTGATGGATCTGCTGTTCGCTTCCGTCGAGGGATGGCCAGGCATTGCCAGCCCCAAGGTCAAGGATTTCATCGCAGAGCACCAGATTACGGCGGCCGGCTGGTTCGTCGCCAACCCGCAGGTCACCGTGGTCGATGTCCGCCGCCTGCAGCGCATGGAGCATGCCGTCAATGAGTTTCTGGACAAGGTGGGCTGAACATGAACCTCTTTCAATCGATCAAACAACGCTTTCGTCCGGAAAGCGTCTCCCTCGACCTGCACGATATCCAGGCCCTGATCCTCAGAAGCCGACCTGAGCCCTATGTCGGTGTCCATGCGATGCTGCATTTCGATGAAGCCGAAGGTGCGCGTGATCTGCTGGGCCGGCTGGCTCCGCATATCGCCTCGGCCGACAACTGGAGCGATGATCTCGACTTCTGGATTGGCGCCGCTCTCAGCTTCGAGGGGCTAAAGGCGCTCGGCGTTCCGGATCAGCAGCTAAAAACGTTTCCTCTACCCTTCCAACAGGGGATGGCGGCGCGGGCGGAGCAGCTCCGCGACTTCGGCCCGAATGCGCCCGAGAACTGGGAAAAAGCCTTCACGCCGGGAAACTGTCATCTGGCGATCACGATCTATGCGGTCGACGACGCCGCACTCGACAAGGCGCTTGAGGCCGCGCGTGCAGAGCTCGATCGAAGCACGGGGGTAACGTTGCTCGGCGAGCATCGCTTTGGCGCGCCTGACGGCGCGAAAAACCCGTTCGGCTTTCGGGATTCGATCTCGCAGCCGGCGGTGGAAGGCAGCGGCGTCGATCCGCTTCCCGGCGAAGAGCGAGCGATCAAGGCCGGCGAATTCATCCTTGGCTATGAGAGCGAGAACGGCCAGCCGCTCGGCATGCCCGAGCCTGCGGTTCTCGGAAGGAACGGCACCTTCGTCGTAATGCGCAAGTATAACAGCCGGGTCGGTTGCTTCAACGCCTTCCTCAAGGCACATGGCGACACGCCGGAGGAACGCGAGCGCCTTGCCGCCAAGATGTTCGGGCGCTGGCGCTCCGGCGCACCCTTGACGCTGGCGCACGATCACGACGATCCCGACCTCGGCGCCGATCCGCAGCGCAACAACGACTTCACCTTCAAGGACGATCCCAAAGGCCGCGTCGTGCCGCTCGGCTGCCATATGCGACGGCTCAATCCCCGCGATTCCGAGTTGACGCTGCTCACCGACGTCAACATCCACCGCATCATTCGCCGTTCCTCGACCTTCGGGCCGGTTTATTCCGAGGATGTGGGGCCTGAGGACGATGCCAACGGCGATCGCGGCCTGTTCTTCATCTTCATCAGCGCGCGTGCCTACGACACGATCGAGTTCATGCAGCAGGAGTGGATCAACCGAGGCAATTTCGTCGACCTTGGCGAAGAGCGCGATCCGATCGTTGGCCTGCATGAGGATGATGGCCGGTTCACGATCCCGCAGGCGCCGGCGCGCAAGCGCATCGACGGTGTGCAGACTTTCAATGTCATGAAGGGCGGCGAATATCTGTTCATGCCAAGCCTGTCCGCGCTCAAATGGCTGGCGGCCGGGAGCTGGGGTTAGGAACCCGCCGGTCAGGTGCTCCGTGGGAATCTCTGCAATATTACCCGCTAAGAGATTTTTGGCGTGACGGAAAACAGATGATTTCCGCGTAGCGGTTCGGCGGGTCGAAATCGACGGGGTGACTGGGCAATTATTTGCGCGACAAACCCTGTCGGAATGTGAGACTGTGCGGCAACACGGAATTTGAGGTTTGTCGTGCATGTTGATCGGTTACATGCGGGTATCGAGCGGTGATGAGCGGCAGTCGGTTGCCTTGCAGCGCGACGCCCTGCTCGCGGCCGGGGTCGATCAGCGTCACCTGCATCAGGATCGCGCTTCGGGCGCGCGCGACGATCGGCCGGGGCTGAAGGCTTGCCTTGCGGAATTGTGCGAGGGTGACGTGCTGGTCGTTTGGAAGCTCGACCGTCTGGGCCGATCACTCTCCCACCTGATCAGAATCGTTGAGGATCTGAAGATGCGCGGGGTCGCCTTCCGCTCTTTGACGGAAGCTATCGACACGACGAATTCGCACGGTGCGTTCCTGTTCAACCTGTTTGGCACGCTCGCCGAATACGAGAGAGTGCTGATCACGGAGCGGGTCAACGCTGGACTGGCGGCGGCACGCCGGCGCGGTCGCAAGGGCGGTAGGCCACCGACGATCGACACCGAAAAGGTTGAGCAGATTCTGGCGGCGCTGGAAGCCGGCGCCAGCAAGGCGTCGGTGTGTCGGACATTCAAGGTGCCGCGCTCGACTCTCATCGATACATTGCGGCGAACCGGATGGACCGGACCGGGCAAAGAAGATGAGCCTGCTCCCCCAGTTTGAGAGCGGGTGTGACCGATGGCCTTCCTCGACGCGCAGTCGCGCACCGTTCTGTTCGACCCACCCGATGTTTATGAAGAGGCCCTCGCGCGCTATGCGCTGTCCGCTGAGGACATCGCTTTCGCCAGGGCGCATCGCCGATCGCATAATCGTCTGGGTTTTGCCATCCAACTCGCCCTGGTGCGTGATCTCGGTCGTCCGCTCCGCGCTGGGGAAGTTCCGCCTCAGGCAGTCGTCTCCGTTGTCGCCGACCAGTTGGGCATCGACGCTGCGGTGTTCGCACTCTATGCCCAGCGGGAGGAAACCCGTCGAGAACATACGCGGGAGATTGTCGTCGCGCTGGATCTCCGGCCCGTCCGGGCGAGCGATTATCGATCCCTGATCACCGCGGCGGCACGCGAGGCAGCCGCTACCGAACAAGGCGAGCCGATCACCAAGGCCGTGATCGAAGCCCTGAAGGAGAGGAAGCTGCTCGTTCCTGTGCCGGAACTGCTGATACGTCTGGCGATGGCGGGCCGGGCGGCAGCGCGACGACAGGCTTATCGCGGCTTGATCCGGGGCATGGAGCAACCGTCCATCGAGGCGCTTGATCAGCTTCTCATCGATCGGTCCGGCGATCGGAGCCATCTCGGCTGGATTGCGGAAGCGCCGGAGGGGACGAAACTGAAAAACCTCAAGGGCCTGATTGCCCGGCTTGAGGTTCTGCGTTCGGCGGCGATTTCCGATGAGCGACGTAAAACGATCCATGCCAACCGCTATGGCATCATCGCCCGGGACGCCCGCATTCTGCATGCCCGTGAGATACGACGCCTTACATCCGAGCGCCGCTACGCCACGCTGACGGCGTTCGTCATCGAGAGGCAGGCGGCAATCACCGACCTTGCGATCGACATGTTCTGCAAACTGATCGGCAGCACCCGGCGCAAGGCTGAACTGAGCCGCACAGAACGCCGGCTGAAAGAAGCCGAGATTCTTGATGGGGTGGCGCTCGATCATCTCAAGCTTGGCGAGGCGCTTCTGGCCGCCCGTGAGAACAACACCGATCTCGCATCCGCAATTGCAGTCTCACTCGGCTGGGACGGATTGACCGCCAGCGTGGCCGCAGCCAGGTCCGTCGTGCGCCCCGATCGCAGCGACGAATTCGATGAGCTCATAGAGCGGCACAAATCGCTGCGAAAGCTGGGCAGGCTCATGTTCGGCGCGTTCTCTTTCCGGTCGTTTCGTCCCGATGATCCGGTTTTGAAGGCAGTGGATCATCTGCGTGCGCTCTACAGTGGCAGGAAACTACCCGCGCAGGTGCCGTTCGCGTTCATGACCCGCAAGTGGCGGCGACGTGTGCGCTCGGACGGTGTCACCATCGACCTTCGGGCTTGGGAAGTGGCGGTACTCGTTCACCTTCGGGAGCGCCTGCGGGCCGGTGACATATGGGTTGATGGCAGCCGAGCATGGCGCAGTTTCGAGGATTATCTTCTGCCTCGACCGATCTTTGCCCTGATGCGCGCCGAAGGCCGGCTCGGGCTTGCCATCCCTGACAGCTTTGCCGAATGGCGAGCCGAACGCACCGCCACGCTCGACGCGAAACTCAAAGAGCTGGCAAGGGCGGCGGCCGCCAACGCCATTCCGGATGCGGCTATTTCCGACAAGGGTTTGTCGGTCTCCCCGATCCGCGAGGAGGAGCGTGACGGGATCGTCGCGCTCAGCCGGCGTCTTTACATCCTCGTTCCCCGGATCAGGATCACCAGCCTGCTTGCCGAGGTCCACAGCTGGACCAGGTTCCTTGACAGCTTCACGCATTATCGTACCGGTGAGACGGCAAACGACGAGGCAGCGCTGATGGCAGCGATCCTTGCCGACGCCACCAATGCCGGAGCCGAACGTATGGCGGAAAGCTCACGCGGCGTCACGATCCACCAGATGATGCTGATGGTGGACAGGCATATGCGATCGGAAACCTACGCCACGGCGACCGCCGTGCTGGTCGATGCGCAGCAGGCCCATCCCTTTGCCGCGATCTGGGGTGACGGCCATATCTCCTCCTCGGACGGACAGTTCTTTCCGGCTGGCGGGCGTGGCGAAGCCAGCCTCGACTACAATGCAAAATACGGCAAGCGACCGGGGGCGTCGATCTATGGCTTCCTGTCCAACCGTTTTGCTTCCTTCTTCTCCCGCATGATCCAGGCATCCGAGGGCGAAGCCCCCTACGTTCTCGACGGCCTCCTTCACAACGAAAGCTCCGTCGAAATCTATGAGCACGCAACCGATACCGCTGGCGCCACCGAAACGACGTTCTCCATGTTCCACGCCTTTGGCTACAGGCTCATTCCCCGTATCCGCAATCTCGGCAATCGCAGGCTCTTTGTCATTGATCGCGATCCGGCTTACGAACCGCTCGACGCGCTGATCGCTGGAACCGTCAACATGGATGTCGTCGAGCACCACTGGGATGAGGTCTTGCGGCTGAAGTCATCGATTGGCGCGGGCCTCGTGCCGCCGTCCGTCATCCTCAAGAAGCTTGCCGCATCGCCTCGGCAAAATCGGCTCAATCAGGCGCTACGCGAAATGGGCCGGATTGAACGCTCGATCTTCATCTGCGACTGGTTGCTCGACACCAAGCTCCGGCGCAGATCGCATGCCATCCTCAACAAGGGTGAAAGCCGTCACGCCCTTGCCCGGGCGGTCTTCCTCCACCAGCTTGGCGAGCTGCGCAACCGCGTGGCGGAAACCATGGCCTATCGGGCGTCAGGTCTCAACCTCGTCGTCAACGCCATTATCCTGTGGAACACCGTCTATCTCAGCCGCGCTGTCGATTATGTCCGCACCCAGGGCATCGATATTCCCGCCGAGCTGCTCTCCCAAGTCGCACCACTTCCCTGGGCTCATATCGCACTCACCGGCGACTATCTCTGGAACGAAATTGACCGACCCCTCGAACGCTTCAGGCCGATCCGCGCTAACCGTTTCAATCCAAACAACTTCGCTTTCCCTTAGCGGGTATTATTGCAGAAATGCCCACGGAGCCCCTATGTCCGCGTCTCCACGACCGGCCAGACCACCGAAAACCAGATTCAGGAAATTGAGGCCGCCGGCTTTCAGGTCGAGCCGCGCCGGATCGTCACCGAGACAGTTTCCAGCAGCACGGCAATCGCGCAGCGCCGTGGCTTTTCCAAACTCATGGACCGGCTGGAATCCGGCGACGTTCTCATTGTCACCAAGCTTGATCGGCTCGGTCGTGACGCCATCGATGTCAGCACCACCGTCAAGACGCTCTCGGAAATGGGCGTGAAGGTCTACTGTCTCGCCCTGGGTGGTGCCGATCTCACAAGTTCCTCCGGCACGATGACCATGCAGGTCCTCAACGCCGTCGCGCAATTTGAACGGGATCTGCTTATCGAACGCACCCAATCCGGCCTCAGGCGCGCGAAGTCCGAAGGCAAAACCCTCGGAAGGCCATCGACACTCAGCGAGGAACAGAAGCAGGATGTGCGGGAGGATCTGGCAAACGAACTGAGCGTTTCCGCCATCGCCCGGAAATTCGGGACCAGTCGTCAGACCATCATGCGAGTCCGGGACGAGAGTTCACGCTCCGTTCGGCCTTAGCGTACGATTTTTAGCAAATCTTGTTCCGACCCCGGGTTAGAAGGAACCGAAGGCTGTGCCAAGCACGATCACGGCCACAAGGGCAACAAGCGCGCTGACAATGGCGGCCATGACGATGTCCAGATAGCTTTCGCGATGCGTGCAGCCACAGACCGCAAGCATCGTGACCACCGCGCCATTATGCGGCAAGCTGTCCAGCGTACCCGAGGCGATCACGGCCACCCGGTGCATCAGCGCAGGGTCCAGCCCTGTGTCTGACGCGATCTGCATGAAGGTGGGGCCAAGGGCCTGCAGCGCAATGGTCATCCCGCCCGAAGCCGATCCGGTCAACGCGGCAAGGATGTTCGTCGCTACCGCCAGTGACACGAGCGGCCCGCCTCCGATGCCCAGAACCCAGTCCCGCACCATCTCGAACGCAGGCAGGGCCGCCACGACCGCGCCGAACCCCACAAGGCTTGCCACGCTCATGATCGGAAGTACTGCGGCCGTCGCGCCCGAGTCGATGCTTTCGCGCAGATTGCGAAAGCGGCGCCGATTCATGGCAACCAGCACGATGCAGGCGACCAGAAGCGCAAGCGCCACCGACCAGACCCCGCCGACAGCCGACAGGGTGGTTTCGCCCCATGCGGGCTGCGAGAGGAAATCGAAATCCATGCTGGGCAGCACGAACTGCGTCAGGATCAGGTTGACCACGACAACCAGAACCAGCGGCAGAATGGCCAGGCCGATCGGTGGCCGCCCGCCCCAGGATCCGGCGCGGCTGATCTCGGCAGGGTCAAACTCGCGTGCGGTGCTGGCCAGCTCGCGCGAGACGGCGGAGCCTTTTTCGGCCGCGCCATAACCCTCGCCCCGCGCCTTGGCCTGACGTTCGCGGAAGGAAAGCCAGCCCAGGCCGATGGCCGCCATGATGATGCTGGCTATGATGCCAAGCCCAGGTGCGGCAAAGGGGGTGGTACCAAAGAACGGCATCGGAATCGCGTTCTGGATCGCAGGCGTTCCCGGCATGGCCGACATGGTGAAGGTCGAGGTTCCAAGCGCGAGTGCCGCCGGAAGCAGCCTGCGCGGCACGCTTCCCGCCTTGAACAGCGCCTGCCCCATTGGCGCCAGAACGAAGAACGCCACAAACAGGCTGACACCGCCATAGGTGACCATCGCGCCCGCAGCCACCACGGCAAGGATCGCCCGCGAGGGGCCGAGCCGGCGCGTCATGTAATCGGCGATCGCTGAAACCGATCCGCTGTCGTCCATCAGCTTGCCGAACAATGCGCCCAGCAGGAAAAGCGGAAAGAACTGCGCCACAAACCCCGCCGCCGCAGGCATGAAGGTCTGCGTCCAGTGCGCCAGCATCGGCTGACCGGAAAAAAGCGCCGCCACCGCAGCAGCCAAAGGCGCCAGCAGCAGGATTGTCCAACTGCGGAACGCAAGCACCATGATCAGGGCAAGGCCCAACAGAATACCCAGCAGACCCAGCATGTCAGAGCTCATCCGCCAGCGCGTCGATATCGAAGGTCGAACGCACCCCGATGTCCTGAATATGGGTGCGGCCGAAATCCTCGGCGGCGCGGCGCCCTTCGTCGAAGAGCATCTTCAGGAAGTCCCATTCGGCATTCAGCTTCGAGGAATGTCCAAGGTCCACCATGATGTCCGAGGTGATGCGATGCAGGCGCATCTCTTTCCAGTACCGCGCCTCGCCATTGCCGGGGTCGATGACACGGCGCAGCAGCGCCATCATCCGCAACTCTTTCAGTAGCTGGGCGTTGAAAGAGATCTCGTTCAGGCGGCTTGCGATCTCGCGCGCGGTGCGCGGCGTCTCGCGCCGCTCGACCGGGTTGATCTGCACCAGAACGGTATCGAGGCTTTCACATTCACGCACGAGCGGCGTCATCGTCGGGTTGCCCGCATAGCCGCCGTCCCAATAGGGCACGCCGTCGATCTCGATGGCCTGGAACATCGATGGCAGGCAGGCCGAGGCGAGCAGCACATCGGCCGTCACTTCATGCTTGCGGAACACCCTGCCTTGCCCGGTGTGCACATTGGTTGCCGTGATGAACAGCTTGACCGGCCCGGTCGCCAGCGCGTCGAAATCGATCAGGTCTGTCAGGATGTCGCGCAGCGGGTTCCCTGCCGCCCCACCCAGCGAATAGGGCGAGATCAGCCGCGCCATCAGATCCATGGCGATGAAGGCGGGCGAGTTGTCCAGCGTCCATTTGCCCGTCAGGACCTCCAGCGGCCCGCGCTTGAACGGGCTGAAGCGCGCGGCATCGGCCGTCCGGCGCCAGAAGGCGGTCAGCATCTCACGCGCGGTCTGCCGCCCGCCGGTGGCCATGCCGGCCGCCAGGATTGCCGCGTTCATGGCGCCGGCCGAGGTGCCGGAAATGCCATCGATCTCGAACCAGTCTTCCTCGAGGATGCGGTCCAGAACGCCCCATGTAAACGCCCCATGCGAACCGCCCCCCTGCAAGGCGAGGTCGATGGGAAGGGTTTTTCGCGTCTGCGATTTCGGGTTGCTGGCCATTTCGGCGCCTTTCAGTCAATTCATTGCAAGAAAATGGCGCCCGAAGCCGGGCGCCCTAGGGGATCAGGCGGCGGGCACCGCTTGCCCGCGAAGCCTCCACGCCATCGCACCAAGGGCCGCGCCAATGGCGATGAGGTCGAGCCCCAGCATCAGCCCGATCAGCCACAGCGCAGTGACCGGCATCGCGGCAAAAAGCACAAGCGACAGCACGACCGAGAGCACCCCGCTGGCAAAAACCCAAAGCCAGTTGGGCAAGGGACGGATCGTCAATGCGAAGACAACCTTCGACATCCCCTCGATCATGAAGAAGATGATCAGCAGAAGCGACAGCAGCAGCATCCCCTGCGCGATGTTGCGCAAGAGCAGAATGCCCAGCAACACACCAAGTATGGCCGAGATGATCTGCAGCCAGAAGTTCGGCGCATGGCGTGCGCTGATCAGGCCGATGGCCTGAACGATGCCGCTGGCGATCAGCAGCCAGCCGAACACCACGACGGCAGCAGCCGAAGAAAAGGCCGGGAAGACGATGGCGACGATCCCCGCGACGACCAGCAGCGCCGCCTGTACCAGGTGGAAGGTCGAATGGCGGCGCACCGCATCGCGCGCGGCTTCGCGGTAGGTCTGTGCAGCAGCGGCAAGACTGATCGGCATGGCATTGACTTCCTTGTTCAACAGGGTGCTTCCCGCCGGGCAGCGGGTGTTGCCTTCCCCGACCCGCAGGGCCGGATATGGATCAAAATTGGCACAGGACCGTGAAGCCCATGCCAGACAATCAATTTTTCATCGCCATGAAAAGGCGGATTCAATCAATAGGTCGTAGTTTGTCGTGAATATTTCTATGGGAGGGGCTCGCTGCGTACCGCTCACCCAAGAGACCAGTTCGTGATATGGCGTTCGACCTTCAGGTAGCTTGGCGCCGACGATCTCTCCGATAGCTGCGCAAATCGACTTCCCCAACCCAGCATAGCCTGCACCATCCAGTCCGTGCATTGGCGTGTCCCCCAGCGCTGTCTGAAGGAGACGAACCTTGGACAATATGGTCTCGATGTTGCCGCCATCCGGCAGCGAGTTGCGGATTGCAGCCGCTGCGGTTGCTTCCGTTCCGGTAAGGTTCACCAACGCCTGGTCTGTCAGAACATTTACACCCGGGATCAGCGGCTGACCTGTGGGGTCAAGTTTGCCGTGTGCATCTACTCTTACGGATAGGGGGCCACCCGCGCCGATCAGAACACCAATGCGTTTGCGACCTTGTGACAAGATCTGGCGAAGATCCGCCATAAAACGATCTGGATTGTGCACCGTATCTAATGCGCTCATCGTTCCTGTTGCCTTCCCCGCACCTAAGTAATTGTGTTTGATGTTCGAATAAGATTGCCTGCTTGAACAGCGTTACAACGCGGAACTTTGTGAGGGCAGAACTGGTATGACCCCTCCGGGTGTCATCAGCACAATCAATCCGCGCTCTGCCCCGGTCATGTCGAGAAGAAAGCTATGAAATCGTCCGGCGACGGCTGTTCAAGGATATTCCCGGGGACAAGTTCCATCACCGTGACAATACGCTGAAGCAATTTGCCAAGATGTATCGGGAAAACGCCAACGATTTCCCGCAAGGTTGCGCCGATGAGGATTACCGGCGCAAGCTGGAGAAGGCTTATCCGATCCATCCTGAGCTGTTCGACCAACTCTACACAAGCTGGGGATCACTAGAAAAATTCCAGCGCACACGCGGTGTGCTGCGCCTGATGGCTCAAGCGATTCACGAACTTTGGATGAGCGGCGATCCGTCGGTGATGATTATGCCCGGCAGCGTGGCGGTGAGTTCGCCCCGCGTTGAACCGGAATTGCTTCACTATCTTGATGTGAGCTGGCAGGCCATCATTGCTGGTGACGTCGATGGCACCACGTCCACGCCGTACAAGGTCGATCAATCGGCGCCTAACCTGAACCGCTATTCGGCGACCCGCCGTGTTGCCCGCACGATTTTCATGGGGACAGCACCCACGGCGCAGCAGCAGAATACTGGCCTTGATGACAAGCAGATCAATCTCGGTGTCGTCCAGCCCGGCGAACGACCGGCGATTTTTGGTGACGCGCTGCGGCGGCTCACCAACCAAGCCTGTCCGACATCAGCGCCCATGAGACAGAACTGGTTTAATCGAGAAGAGAGGATTTTCGGCTCATCGTAGCTCTATCAAAGGAAGCGAAGATGAGACAGAAATCCGGGCCGCAGACATCGACGGCCGAGAAGACGATCAAGGACATCCGCCGCGCCACGCGCAAGCATCATTCGACCGAGGACAAAATTCGTATTGTGCTGGAAGGTCTGCGTGGTGAGGACAGCATTGCCGCGATCTGCCGCCGCGAGGGGATCGCCGAGAGCCTGTAT
>NZ_STGU01000002.1 GCF_004912135.1 Rhizobium rosettiformans W3 | reverse complement strand
AAGCTTCCTGACGGAATGAGCTTGCAAGCTGGCCCAATTCAGTCCGCTCTGTCTGAGGGACGAACTGAAGACGCGAAGACATTGATTGTTGCCATTCTCCTCAGTGGGCGAGCCGACAAGGTCACGCAGGAGCTTGCCGCAGCCATGATTAAGCCGACAAAGAGGCCGCGTGGGCGCAAATCTGCCCTCACGCGGCATTGGTTCGATATAGGTTCGGATTTCCACCACCTGCGCGCCTGCGGCGATCGTTACGAAGATGCACTCGCAAAGCTGTCGAAGAAATACGGCTATTCTGAAACTCACATCCGCAAGGCCATTTCAGAATACGATTCAGCCAAACACGCTGCCGACGAGGCATCACGCGATTAAATGGAATTTCTTCGCCTAACCTGATGTTTCCTCATCGCCTATCTTCCGTCCGTCACCACCAAACAGAAGGAAGAGACAGTGCAAAAGAACGTTCGAGTCCGAGAAGCCGCAGAACTGCTAGGGCTTTCAAAATCTACCCTCGACAAGCTTCGTCACTACGGGACCGGGCCTCGCTTTTTCCGGCTGGGCCGAGCGGTCATCTACGACACCAATGACCTCATTGCATGGCGAGACGAGCGTGCCGTTGCTCCTGCTAACGACAACACGGCGAGCGAGGTGGCAGCATGAAGCTCGCCACCAAATTTGACGCCACTGCCGAGCAACACTGGCAATCCACACACAAGCCATCGACCGACTCCGCCGTCATCGTTGGGAATCCGGCCATCAGCCATTTCGAAGTCCATTTCGACTACGGCTGGGGAGACTACACCCGTTGGCGAAGCCATGAAGAAGCGCTTGCCGAGGCCGAGCATCTGGTCGCGTGCGGCATGGCCTCGGCGATCGATAACCGCGTGGTTATGGCGGTGGCGGCATGACCGTAGCCGCTTCTTATACGGCTAGCCTGTTAAATCATGCCAATGACAACAGGCGGCATCGCGGCACAAACGAGGAGATGGAGACCCGCGCTCGTTTCCTAATCGACTACGCGGCGAAGCATGCACCCGTGACGGTTCGCCAGTTGTTCTATGCGGCGACCGTGGCCGGCATTCCCGGCATTCAAAAGGACGACAACGGGTACAACGCTATCCAGCAGCAGGTTCTAAAGCTTCGACGAACGGGTCGGATGCCTTACCGCCACATTGCGGACCTCACCCGGTTCATGCGCAAGCCACGGACGCATAGTGGCGTCGCGGAGGCGCTGGAGGAAACCGCCGCACTTTACCGCAGGGCGATGTGGCGCGACCTTCCGTGGCACGTCGAGGTATGGGTCGAAAAGGACGCGCTGGCCGGTTGTCTAAGCCCGATTACCTCAAGATTTGACGTTCCTTTGATGGTGTGCCGTGGGTTTACTTCCGAGACCTTTGCGCACGAGGCCGTCGAGACGTGGGCTGAAATCGGCAAAACCGTGCAAGTCTATCACTTCGGCGACTTTGATCGCTCAGGACAGGATGCAGCGTACGACCTAGAAAGAAAGCTGGCGGGCTTCGCAAGGGAGCGAGGATTGCGCGTTGCCTTCGAACGGCTCGGCGTCACAATAGAGCAGATCCAGGCGATGGACCTACCAACGCGCGAGCCGAAGCGGAAGACTGCTGCTGACATGCGGTGGCCTTATCCATTCGCGTGCGAGCTCGACGCCATACCGCCGGACGAGTTGCGCTCAATACTGTGGCGGCAACTGGACGCGTACATCTGCGAGCATGATTTGAAGGTGCTCCAGGCCGCAGAAGAGTCGGAGCGCGATTTGCTTCGAGCCTTCGCCAGACACGCGCAGACCATCTAGCCGACTAACCCACCACCACCACCATCAGCCTTGCCGGCGTCGTCGGCGGGATGCTCAACCGCGGGAGGACAAATGAGCAGCACTACAAAACCTGACAATGACCGGCCATTGCGCGGCAGACGCCTAACTTGGGCAGAGTTCTATGCCCTGCGGCCAGACCGCCGACCTGCAAACGACAATCATCCGGTCGAACAGGCCGCCTGAGCACCACACCGTCATCACACACCTAATCCCGTCGGAGGCGCCGCCGGGAACGGCAAAACGCGAGGTTTTCCATTGTCACCACTTCCGAAGATTAAGACCACAAACCGGGTTCTCGAGACCCGGCACGACCTGATCGAGAAGGGCTACCGCCCCATCCCGTGTAAGGGCAAAATTCCCATCGGCTTCATCGGCTGGCAGCACTGCGCGGCAACGCACGACATTGTTGATGTATGGGAGACCAGCCATCCGGACAATCGCAATACAGGTATCCTGACCGGCGAAGTCGTCGCAATCGACGTCGATATCACTCGTCCGGATCTAGCCGAGGCGATTGCCGCGATGGTGCGTGAGCTCCCAGGCGGCGCCAATGCGCCTATGCGCGTCGGCAAAGCACCCAAGGCACTATTCCTCTTCCGCACGACCGAACCACGCGAGAAGATCATCACCGCGTGGTTCAATATCGACGGAACCGACCAGCGTATTGAGGTAATGGGCACGGGCCAGCAGGTCATCGTCGACGGCATCCACCCCGACACAGGGCAGCCCTACATATGGACACCAGCGTCGCTCCGCCCTGTCTCTGAACTGCCGCTTATCGATTGGGCATCGCTGGAGCGCTTCCTGCAGGATGTCGAAGCTCTGCTAGAGCCTCACGGAAAAAAGAAGCCAGCACCGGTTAAGCGCAAGGCCGCCAACGACAATACAGGCGACAATTTCTTCCGACGCGTCAATCAGGCGGCGCTTGACGACCTGGCGTCATGGGTTCCTGCGCTCAATCTGCCGAAGACCGCCCGCGCCGGAGAGGGCTATCGTGCTGTTGCCGAGTGGCGTGGCGTCCGGAATGCTAACCTGTCGTTCCATCCAGAAGGCATCACCGATTGGGGGAGCGGCGAAGTTCACACCGCTATCGACGTGGTGCACAAATGCGGTCAAGCAGATGGCGTCACCAGCGCGGCCGAATGGCTTTGCACGCGTCTGGGCAAGGATAAAGAGTCCTTGGGATGGGTGGATAAAGGAGCGGCGCTGTTGCCTTCGCCGAAGGTCATCGAGGCATTGGTGGCGAAGCGCAAGTCGTCCGAGCCTATCAATCCTTTCGACCCGAAACAGGCCGGCGGTCTTATCGGTGACGTCGCAGAATGGATCCTCGACACCAGCCGGCGGCGGACCCCAGAGTTTGCGGTGATGGCGGCATTGGCTTTCTTGTCCGCCTTCTACGGCCGGCGTGTCATTGGCCCGACGAGCTTGGGCGTGAACCTCTACCTCGCTGGCATTGCGGGCCCTGGCTTCGGCAAGGAAGCGCCGCAAGCTCGCATCCTGCAACTGTTTGAGGATGCCAAACTCCCGTTCCTGATCGGCCCTGGCGAGGTCACCAGCGCAAGCGCGATCGAGAAGGAACTGCGAAAGAAACCGACGATGCTGATGCTATGGGACGAGTTCGGTGAGGTCATGCAGTCGGTGAATGCTGGCGGGAGCGGCAACTGGACGGCAACCATCCGCAAGCTGATGCTCGAGGTGTTCTCCAAGGCAACGAGCGTCTGGCGAGGCAAGGAGCATGCGTCGAAGGAGACGACCGCGGAGCCTGTCTATGCGCCTTCCCTGTCCATCATGGGCATGTCGACGCCGACGACGTTCTACGGCGGATTGAGTGAGGCCAATCTAACGGACGGCTTCATTGCGCGACTGATTTTCGTGTCGCCGAAGGACAGGCCGAAGCGGAGCAACCCCGCAGACGATGGCCTAAGCACTCCCGCCTCTTTGCTGAAAGCTGTTGCTGATGCCGAGGAGCAGTTCAAGTGGCCGGCAGGGTTCAACGCAAAAGGCGCTTGGCGCACCGCAGGCGCACGTCCTCAGTTCGCGCGCGTCGGATGGGCGAATGCAGAAGCGGAAGCCGCCTGGCTTGCCATCGAAGATTGGCAGGATGCCGAAATCGAACGCGACGAGAGTCGTGATGGGATAGTCGGCCGAACCGCCGAGCACGTCGTCAAGCTGGCGACGTTGCGAGCCTTGAGCCGGAACCCGGAGACCCCTTCCGTGTCGGTTGAGGATGTCGCCTGGGCACGAGCGCTGGCTATGGCCTCAATCGACGCCGTTGATTCCGGCATTCTTCAGCACATGTCTGGCAGCCAGTTCGAAGCGGTGTGCAAGGCCATCATCACCGCGTTGCGCGACAATGGCGGGGAGATGTTCCGAGCCGCCCTACTCCGCCGACGGGGCGTGTCCAAAGCAGATGAGCGAACGTTCGACGGGGCAGTTCGGCGCCTACAGGAAAGCGGACACATCGAAAAAACAGATGGCCGCAAGATGACTTTGACCGCCGCAGGATGGGGCAAATAACGAGCCGGTTCATTTGCGAAATCACTTGCATTTGCAAACGGGGTGCACAGATTTCGGGGCGTTTTTTGTGCACCCATTTTGCAAATGGCAATTATTTGTACAAGTGTTTCCGGGCCGGATTAAAAGGCTAAATCATTGGTATATATATAGTTTTTATATATACCACATCACTAAAAACACCATTTGCGAGATTTGCAGACCTCCTCCGGTTTTGCCGGATTATGGAACTCAAGCCATAAAAAAGGAGGACCCTTGCAAATCCGCAAATCCGCAAATGAGGAGTTACTAATGATAGACCCAGACACGATCGAAGACGTCGACGATTGCGACGGCGAGTCCATCCTCGCCTACGGCTATAATCCCATCAGCAAGGAATGGGAGTGGCGATGGGTGTCGATGGAAGAGCTTGCTGAAGCCGGACGGACGGACATCATCGCAAGGGTGATTGGATGACCCGGCGAGATACCCTGGCAAATATTGCGGAAAGGCTGGCGCGCTTGGCGCCATGCCACCGCAACCCCGAGAAATTCCACGAGGAAAAGTCGGAACTCGTCGCGGAACTACGTGCACTTGCGGCGAACGACAACCAGCCGACACCACCCCGACCCGCCCTGCGAGCCTAGCGCTCCCTCGGTTGGGTCCCAATCACCCCACCCCCCCCTGTCGCGGGGTGTGACGCCCGTCGTCGAGCTCGGTGCAAACTTTTCCAGAAGTGGTTTCTTTCTTTTTTACTTATAGGAAAAGCCATATGAATCAGGGCATTGAGCCCGAAAAGTTAGAAAGTGAAAAGGAAATTCACGTCCCCATCCGGACACCTTGACGCCGCCCTGGCCATCGCCCTAAATCCAGCGACGGCCAGCGGTGGCCATAACATTGGCGGCGGCAGGAGTTTATCATGTCGCTTGGACCTGGCGCACGGCGCCTCATTGTGTATCGGAATCAGAAGGTGGTCGTCGCGTGCGAACGCTGTGGGCTGTCTCGCCGCTACGATGGCAATCGAATGATTGCGAAGTTAGGGCCTGACGTGGTTCTGCCCGACCTATTGAGACGGATAGCCAAGGCCGAGGGCTGCGATCTCATCAACGCACCGACGCCAAACGGGTTGAGGTGTGGGCTCAGATATGGCTGAAAAACTGTTGCTTGTCCTGCTTGCCCTGATGATCCTGGCGACGCTGGTGTCGGCCGGCGTGCAGGTGTGGCAGGTATTCTGAAGGCGGCGGCCCTTACACTATTTCTACGAAACCGTCAAGTCACCTATTGACAAAAATGTAGAATTGCCCCATAACACACCACGGCCCGATTTAGGCCGAGCAAACCGCCGCACCGCCGGCATCGCGCAAGAGCCCATTAAGGGCCGCGCATCTCCCACCATCAGAGAGCTACATGACCCACACGCTTCCGGCATTGACGTGGCTGATAAACCACGACTCCGACGCTGCGCTTGCTATGTTTCATCGGCTGCGCGACGAGTACTACACTTGCGGTTCAGAACCAGAGCAGCCCTCGACGATCCCTATCAGCTCGGCCGACGAAGAGCTGCACGACGCTCCGGACGAGATGCTGACGGCGGAGACTATGTGCTCGGTGGCGCAGAACGGCCCTGACGAGCATTGGCCGGAGATGCTGCATAGCATTGAGCCAGAATTACACGAGATGCTCCGAAGTGCTGGCGGGGTGGCTTGGCCTTGGTGCGGCGTGAGAACGAAGAAGCGCGGCAAGATCTCTTGGCAAGGAGAGCCGTGGGCCTACGAGTTCAATGGCGAGCAAACACTGATCGGTAGACATCTTATCAGGCTAGCCGGTTTAATGTTCTATACTCGGCCAAATGCGCGCAGAGGGATGGAGGGTGGGACGCTGCTTTCCTTCATCAACGATGCAGGAGAGGTTAGCAAACCATCATTCAAGGCGGAAAAACCCCGCGGAGGCAAGCGTCCCTATCGAACCAACCCGGTCGGGTATCTGGCGCTTCCTGCAGTTATCCCATCGCCGCTAGAAGCGCATCACCTGCACCGGGAATTCTCCGGTGAGCCAGCTTTGCCCCCAATGTATGTACCGCAGGACGGCGTGGAAGAGGCCCGTGCTATTCTACGTCAGTTCGGCGTCGATGGCAGTGTCCCGTTCTGCCATTTACCCAATCAGGCAACACTTGGCCCCACCACAATCGCGAAGAATGCAAGATTCATGGGGGGCATGACTGGCCGGTGCCAGACTGCGTCCGTGGCGGTTACAGGCAAAGTTGAGGACAGTGCGCCTTTGGCTGCAGTCAGCGCGAAGGTCGTAGAGGAGGTCGCTAGCCGTGGCACTCTGGAATCCATCGGGATTAAGCTTGGCTATCGCGGCGGGTATGCGGATCGGGGCGGGAAGAAGGCGCTCCTGAATGCTGGACGCGAGATAATCGCAGCTAACGAAAACACGAGGGCAAAAAAAGATGCGGCATAGGTGCCAAATCCGCCCCGCCCGGCGCGTATACATTGAAGGGAAGTAGCTCTCCCCAACTCGCCGCCCTTCGGGGCGGTTTTTTATTGTCCAAACGTGTTGCGCATCTTTCCCGCAACAGGAGGTTCGAATGATCACGACCGCAGACGTCGCCGCGGCATGCGGCGTTGAAAAGGCAACCGTCCGTTCATGGCTTGCTCGCGCGCCGAGCTTCACCATCGGCCGATATGACGGTCAAACCAAGGTATACTCCCGCCAGGAAGGGCTAGCCATGCTGATTGCTGGCGAGCTCATTTCAAGAGGCTTGGGAACCCCTCACGAGGTGATGCCCGTCGCATCACGCATTGCCCGTGCATCGGCGGATCAACTGGTTTGGGTTTACCGCGACCGGGATGGAGCCCTCGCGCACTCGGATCAGCAGCCACACGAAGTCGCTGTCGCGCTACCGCTTGACGCGCTGGAGCGTCGCCTGACCCGGACTGCCACGCACGAGCGCGGTCGTGTTGCCCGCTATACGAGGTGATTGATATGAAAACCTATACCCGCGCAGAGGCGCAGAACATCGCCGGCCATCATGCAGATGAAATCGTGCGTCGCATGTTTCCGAGCAAGCCCCACCTGTCTGCCGGTGAGGTGGCCGCTATCGCGGTGGCTGCGGAACTGCGCAGCCAGGACATCCCCCTACCTCACGCCTGCCGTGCTGCCTCTATCATCTCAGAAGACGCCCGCGGTTGCGACGTGAGGATGACACTCGAACAGCTATACACCCTCTCCCCATCCGGGAAGTCTGGCAAGCACACACGAGAGCTCACGCTGCCGCCGCCGGACGAAAGGCATCGTCGGATTAGTATTTCTCTCGGCAATATCCGGCGAAAGATCGGCGGTGCAATTTGAAGACCGTAGTTCGTGCCTGCTGCCCCGCGGGAGCAGAGAGGGGCCACGGCGTGTTGGAGGCTCCCGACGGAGCCGTGAGCGGCTTCGGCTACACGAGCACACCCGGCCCACCAATCGGCGAGATTGAGCACGAGGTCAGCGAGCGCGTCGCCTGGCATGAGGCAGCGCATGCCGTTGTCGGCTACATGGCCGGATGGCCGATCAAGTCAGTCAGCATCCTGCCACCAGAGCGGGTTGAGTTCTCGACCCTCCCAGCTGAGGCGCGCGATCCTCACTTGCGCATGGTAGTCGCCCTGGCCGGTGGCGCTGGCGAGGATGCACGCGTCAGCTGGTTTTTTGACGAACCAACTGAGTCCGTCGCCGACTATGTCGAGCGCGCATTCAATTTTTGCGGAGGCAACTGTGACGGCTGTCGAGCCGCTTTGGCTGCCTGGCAAATCGTTGGTGTGACGTCCCCTTCGGAGGCGGCAGAGAACCAGTGGCGCGCGGCCGAGACAGAAGTCAGGCGCATTTGTAGTCAACCACATGTCCGACAGGCCGTCGCCGAATTGGTCGGCGTGCTGATGGCATCACCGAGGATCGACGGCGCTAAAGCCGAATCCATAATCACAACCCATGTCAAATTCGGCGAATTGGCCGGGAAGGAAGAAAATGCTTGAAAAAATCCAAAAGCTGCTGAAGCGCGGCGAAACCTCTGCAGACATCCGTTCGGCGCTTGCCGAGCTCGATATCGCGAAGCTCAGCGATGACTACAGCGCTGCGGCCGCACGACGCTCGGCACTTCTCCTCTCCGGCTCGGATCGAGATGTTTTGGATGCGGAGAAGGATGTTGAATCGGCGCGCCTGGCGATTGAGCGGGCCGAAGCAGCGCGCAACCTTCTCGAGGGAAAGCTTGCAGCAGCCGAAGCTCGAGAGTTTGACGAAAACTTTGAGCGGCAGTGGCGCGAGGCCGATGCCGAGGCAAAGGCTGTGTTTGAGTACGTGAAGGCAAAGGTCGTGCCGGCTGCCGCAGTCATCGAGGAAGCCCTTCAGCGCCTTGAGAAGGCGGATACCATGCGCCTCCATCTTTACCGTAGAATCATCGAGAACGTCGGCTTTGACAACGCTGCTGGCCGTGCGAATTGCCCGGACAGTGTGATGGAGCGCATTTCGAAGTCTGAGCTTCTGCCGCCTTGGATCACCAGCAAGTTCGCGGCCGTCTCTCGGCGCATTTGGTGACTTTCATCGCCAACCGACCACACCAGCAAAAGGCTCGCCAGCGGCGGGCTTTTTGCTTCTCAGGGGCTACGCACGCCACAGGAGCGGGCATGATTTCAATAGAGAATATGCGTAACCGATCGATCGAGCGACCAGGCGCCTCGTCCATCATTGCTCAGTTTGATGCCAACGTGGGAGCTCTGAAGCTCCACGGGTGCTCGATTATCCGACACCAAGACGGGTTCACCAAGGTAGCCCTGCCGGCGGGCCGCACCCGCAGGGCGATATCGATAATCGATCCGGCGTTCGAAGAAGAGTTCCGTTCCGCAGCGCTCAGGGCCTACGGCGCAACGGCAGAACGCGCGCCGCTTTGCGACAGCGTCGAAGACGCGCTGACCATGGCTGGAATATGAAAGGACGCACCAGGTGCTTCTCATCCAAATCACGGGCGACGGCTTGCGTCGTTTCCACAAACTATCGCGTCAGTTAGGCGACGGAACCGCGCGAAAGATCTACAGCCGGGCGATCAACGACGCAGGCGCGAAATCAGCCACCGCAACTGGTCGCGCCCTTGCGGACCAGGCTGGACTGCCAAAACGCACAGGCGCGAAAGCTCTGAAGAAGCGGGACCGCTCGACGCCTGAAACGCTTTCCTATGCGATCCATGTCAAGGGCGGCGACATCAAGCTCAAGTACTTCAAGCCTCGCGAAACCAGCAAGGGCGTCAGCGCCGCGCCACGCGGCCAGCGACAGATTTTTGCCGGCAAGTTTCTCCGCGCGGGGTGGTGGCCGTATCGCGTCAACAAGGACAATTGGCACGGCCAGGTGTTTTATCGCACCGGCATCCGCAAATTCACGGACAAGTACCCGAAAGGAAACACGGTCTTCCCGAAGGGAATGGACCAGTTTGAGGTCGCTCGTTCCGGCGTTTACCTTCCGGTTGAAGCTGAGACCGGCAAGACGGCTGCTACATTCGACAGGGGCAAGAACGCGCTCGATGTACGCGTGACGCACTATCTGAAGCGCATGGCGGCGGGGGCGTTCAAATGAAGCGCGTCCCCCTTCGCGACGGTATTCAGTCCGACAATCGGCGGATCACCAGCCTCACATTTCAGCCGCTCGACCTGACGGACTACCTGCCCTTGAGCCTCGTGCGGCCGGGTAATCTCGGCGATGTGTTGGCCTTCATGTCGCGCATGACGGGCGAGCCCCTCGAAGCGCTCCGCACCATGACGATGGACGACACGGCCGACGCCATCGCGGCGCTTAACGCCTGGATGGAAAGCGAGGCTGGGCGCATCACGAAAGCAATAAAGCAATGGCACTAAACTCAACGCTGAGGCTGAGCCTCATAGACGACGTAACCGCGCGCACCCGCGTTATCACCAACGCTATCGCAGGGATCAATCGAGCCGCCTCGGGAGTACTTGCCCCCCTGCGTTCGCTTGGCGGCGCGTTGGCACTAGGCGGCGGCATCTTCGGAGCCGCGTCCGGCGTCAACGCTACAGCGGGCGCGGCTATCCGCTTCGAAGAGGCATTCGCAGACGTTCGTAAAGTCATCGACGGGACCGGCGAACAGCTAGCGAACTTTCGCCGCGACATTCTCGGCCTGTCCAAGGAGCTGCCGATTGCCGCGACTGGCATTGCAGAGATCTACGCGGCAGCCGGCCAGAGTGGCATTGCAACGCATGAGTTGAAGGGCTTCGCCCGCACTGTCGCCCAAGTCTCGACAGCCTGGGACGTGCCGGTGCAGGAGACCGCCCAAGCGCTATCCGAGATCAAGACCCAGCTTGGACTTGGCGTCGCGGATGTCGGGCTGTTTGCAGATAGCCTCAACCACCTGTCGAACAACTCGGCAGCCAATGCTCCTCGCCTTCTGGAATACACAAATCGCGTCGCAGCTGCGGGTGAAATGTTCGGCTTCACCGCGCAGCAGTCCCTGGCGTTCGGTGGATCGATGATCTCGGCTGGCGCTGAGTCTGAAGTCGCTGCCACCTCGTTCCGGAATATGGGTCGCGCCCTGACGATGGGTACGCAGGCCACGAAGTCGCAGCGTGAAGCCTACAAACGGCTCGGCTTGGACAGCGTCAAAACGGCCAAGAACATGCAGAAAAATGCCCTTGGCACGACTCTGGATGTGATCGAGAAGATTCAAAAGCTGCCCGAATGGGAGCAGATTTCGCTAGCGTCAGCGCTGTTCGGCAATGAGGCACGCGCTCTGATGCCACTGATCAACAACAGCACCGAACTGCGCAGGCAGTTGGGTCTCGTGAGCGATCAAACCAACTACGCCGGATCTGCATTCAAAGAATACAGCGTTCGCGCGGAAACGACAGCGAACCAGTTGCAGAAGGTCCGCAACAATCTCGCAGCGTTAGGAATCGCGATGGGCGATCGGTTGCTGCCGCCGATTAATCGGGCGCTTTCCGGTGTTTTGGAAATTTTCGACACGCTCGACCAGCGCGCAGGCGTCTTCGACAAAATGTCGGCAGCCTTCCGCGGGTTCGTGGCTGGCCTTGGCCTAAATGATGGCGGGCTTAAGTCGCTCAGCGACATGGTCTTCGGCGTAGCTGGTCCCGACGGCGTAGCGGCCGGCGAAGAGCTAGGCCGGATTGCTTTTAAATTCCGGCAGTTCGGTGAGAATGCTAGGGCTGCTTCGGATGCCGTGGCGAACAGCAAGATCGGCAGCTTTTTGACAGAGCTCGGACTCGTCCTCGGCGGTCTGGTTATGTCGAAATGGTTCCGCCTCTTCGCTATTGCGGCCGGCATCGCGGCAATAGCGAGTGCGGTCCAGGGTGCCAGCAGCCTCGGCGAGTTCGTTGACAACATGTCCAAGCTATCCGCGATGGAATGGCTGGGCATCGGCGCTGGCCTACTCTTCATCGGCATCAAGGCTGCCGGCGCGGCGAAGGCCATCCGCGACCTGGCATCGGCTAGTCGAAACCTGCCGAAAGGAGCAACGGCACCGACCACGCCCGGCAGCCCTGCCGCACCAGGCGGCGGTTTGGGAGGCATCTTCAAAGGCATCACCGCTGGTGCTCTTGCGCTCGGCGTTCTTTCGACGCTCGGAGGTAATGGCGAAGTCCGCCAGCTGACGGCGGAAGAACAGGCGCTGATGTTCCGGAAGTCCGCAGATACGCCTCGCGGGTCGGATTACGGCGGGCTCTTAAGGGACCCCGGTGCTCACGGCGAACGCTTGATGGGTGCAGTGGATCTAGGGACTCTTCGACAAGCCATGGCTCCACAGGGCGTCCAAGCGGTCAACGTGACGAACCCGCAGCCTGCGCCCCAAGTCAGTGTCGTCAATCACTTCACTATTTCGGGCGCTGGAGATGCGAACGCTGTGGCGAATGCGGTCGCCGCGAAGATCGGCGACGCGGCGAAGTCGGGCGTCGACAGCAGCCTTAAAGGCGGACCTTACTGACCAATCAGGGCGCGCGCGCAGTGCGCCCTCCTCCCCTCCACACAAGAGAGAACCATGCGCCCACAAATAGAAGTCACGATCGACGGCAACCCGGTTGCCGGCGCCTTTTACGAGCGTCTTGTTTCCATCACTGTCACAGACAAGGACGAGGCCGACGCGGACACGGTTGATATCGAACTGCACGACGACCCGCCGCAGTTTCTGGCTATCCCACGCAAGGGCGCCATCATCGACGTGCGGCTAGGCTACGGCACGTTGCGCAGCCTCGGCAAGTTTACGGTCGACAAGGTGTCTGTGAAGTGCCTGCCGTATTCCATGAGCATCAGCGGCAAGTCGGCGGACCTGCGCAAGACGAAGCTCAAGGAGCGCCAAGAGAGGCATTGGGACAACAAGAAGCTCAAGGACATCGTCGGCGAAATCGCGCAAGAGAACGGGCTGACGCCTGCAATAGACAGCGAGATTGGCGACTTTGAATACCCATGGATCGCGCAGCAAGACGAGCAGGGCTTCCAGTTTCTCTACCGCCTGGCCGAGCGCCACAACGCGCTTTTCAACATCAAGAACGGTCGGCTGATTTTCGCGAAGCGTGGATCCGGCAATAGCGCCGCCGGCACGTTCGTCGGTTCCGTCGTTGTTTCGCCGCCCGTCATAGTCGAAGGCACTTGCAACTTCGAAGCCAACGATCGCACGAAATACAGCAAGGTCGTCGCCTACTATCAGGACAAGGAGCAGGCCAAGCGCGTCGAGATCGATGCCGAAGGCGACGAGGACGGAGACAGCGTGTTCCGTATTCCGGAGCCGTTCGCCAGCTTGGAAGAGGCAGACAAAGCCGCGCAGGCTCGAGCCAAAGACCTGAAGCGCGGCGAGGGCGCTGCGTCGGTGACAGTCATCGGCGACACGGCCATCGCTGCCGGCGCGCCGCTGTTGTTTCAGGGAGTGCGTCCCGGCTTGGACGGTGCGCCATACATCATCGATACGGCGACGCACACCTACAGCAAGGGCGAAGGCTACCGCACGCAGATCAGCGCCAAGCTGTACGACGGCAAGTCGGGCGGCTCTGGCTCTGTTACAGATAGCGGCGACACGACTGACACGACAGCCACAAACGACAGCACGCCGGCTGCGAATGCGCCTGCAGGAACGCCGGCAACGCCAAACCTCTGGAATCAGACGCGGCGCTACGGCTCGACGGACGCGAACTAAGCGAAACTGGCGGCGGGTCCTCCCTGCCATTCTGCAGGCGGACCCGCCTGACCCCATCGAGCAAACCTGCACGGGATTTCCCATGCAGTTTCCTTCCCAACGAGAGAGAATATGGAAGTAAAAGTAATCAACATGCGCCGCAGTAGCGGTATCCGCCTGGCGGATTTCGACGTCGATCTTGCCGGCAACACCATACGAGACTTTGGCATCACCATCGGCCCCAACGGCGAGCCTGGAGCGGTGCCGCCGAAGGGGCGCGACGGCCCTCTGGTTCGACTGTCGCGAGAAGCTTGGTCTGCCGTCTGCGAGGCAGCCAACGACCAGTACGACAAACTCGCACCTGACGACGCAGGATTACGCCGTGTACTGAGGGCAGCGGAGCGCGTGGCGGGGATCTGACTAGCTCTTGCCGGCGCCGCTTAGAGCCTTGGGTCCCAGTTCCACCTCCCCACCGGGGACGGAGAGGCGAACGCTTGACGCCTTGCCGATCAGTGCTGAGGCCAAGTAATCGGCCGGGTGCATATCTGCCGCTTCATCTTTCTCGCCTTTTGAGAACAAGTTGCGCGAGATGTTGTCGAGCAGGTGCTGCGGAATGGCGCTGTTTTGCGAGAATCGCCACTCAAGCGCGGTCTCCACAACCCAACTCGCGCGATCGATATCAAGTTCAAATTGCTTAAGCTGGAACTCAGCGTCAGCATGTCGTTCGAACCAGCGATTCATCCATCGCAGATACCAGGAGACGAGGCCGAGAAGGGCGACCGTGAGGCCGACTGGCTTGAGCAGCATAATCACTGAAGCAGTCGCGCTCGTCGCACCACCGAACGCATCTTGCAGAGCCCAGCTATTGAAAACAATCAGTGCCACCAAGCTTGTTGCCGCTATCCAGACAGCAATATGGATCGGCCTGCGTCTGCCCTTGGTGTCATCCGTAAGCTCAAACTTCGCCGCGTGCTCGGCAAGACGCTGCTTCAGTGTTGAATGAAGGGCGCGTCTCGCATGCGTGTTGTCCCGATCGTCCAACGCCTTCTTGCGTTCTTCGAGATGGCGCTCGTCTTCGGCCAGACGCGCCTTGATGCGCTCAACTTCGGTATCGAGCTCCTTCCGGCGCTTTTCGTTTTCCTTGAGGAGCGCCGATGACTTTTGCCAATATTCGTCCTCGAGTTTGGCGCGGGCGGAAGCAGCCTCCTCACCAACTGCGGTGATGGTTTTTTGCATGCGCTCCAGCATTCGCTGGTGCGACTGCATGATCGCTTTGAAAGTAGCAGGATCTCTGTAGAGACCGCTTGCGCTAGCGAGCGTTGGGACAAAAGTTTGGCTTACCAGTCGCCCTAGCTGAAGAAGGGTCTCTTCCGCGTAAGGATCTACACCGGAGTTGTAATCCCGTTGAGCGTTATTTATCCTTAGATTGTCGAATCCGAAGGGAGTATCATCGGAAGCGCCGCGAGAGAGAGAAATCGAGAACTGGCTACCCGACAGGCTCGCGGAAAAAAGCATGTACGAGTCGTGATCGAAAGATAGCTTACCTACCTCCTCCGCATCAGCGAGCGTGATCGCGGTTCCGCCTGCGGAACCGGCAATCGCTATGGTTACGGATGGGATATCGAGAAGCTCCGCGGCCCTGCGAAAGAAGTTCCAAACCTCTTTGTCATTCAGACGGTCGACCTTCAATTTGTATTCGGGCATGGGTCCCCCTGGCCGGCGACACGACTATTCGGCACTGCCGCTATGAATATGTCAGATGTTTAGGTGAGAATGGGCGTTGAGCAGCTTAAATCCACAAGCAATATGTTCCAGTTCCGTTCTTATTCCTCGCTCGAGTTCTTGGCCACCCAAGCCTCAATCTCCAGATACTGCTTCCGGCCGATGCCATGAGCCCGCAACCACTCATCCTTACGGTCGGCGATCTCTTCCACAGTATCCGCCGACGGCCAGATACCGAATGCCCACTCGATGGCCTTTGCGGTCTTGAGGGATAGACCATCGGGAACGGGCCGTTCTTTCGCGAGGGCGGCCATCTCTCTGCATATGATACCGGCCCGGCCTGCAGACATCTCGAATGCATCGCCGATATCACTCAGCTTCGCGCCCTGTTGCCGCATCTCATAGATCTTCCGGTTCCTGGCTTGCAAATCCATTCCCATCTCCTTCACGAGGGGACGGTAGTGCCGCCAATCCGGGGTGGCAACCGTGGGTTCTCAGGGTAGAGCATTTTTCTTGCACAACCACACAAGAAGCAACCGATTGATTTTATATTAGAACTTTGACAAATTTGTAGAACAGTAGTCAAGTTGCTGATTTTATTCGCTTTTAACCGTTGACGGCAGGCGTTTGTTCCGCCATCTTCCTTTTCATCAACACGGGCCAAGGGGGCAACGGAAATGCAGGCAGAGGCACACAGACCACTTACCGCTGAAGATGAGGCGATCACGCTGCGGGTGTTTCAGAATTCGAAGCGCCTCATCCTGGCCGAACCGCATGTTCGCCGGCTGGCCGCTTTGACGATCGGGATGAACTTGTTCATTGAGGAACTGAAGGACAGCGGCGACGAAGTCTTCATGGCGCTGGCCGATATCCTCGACACGGCCGGGGAGATCGCACGGGAAGCGCAGGCCGCGATGAGGGCGTGATAAGTTCTGGTCCCATAGCTCAACTGGATAGAGCGGCCGATTTCTACTCGGCAGGTTGAAGTTTCGAACACTTCTGGGACCACCATCTACAGCGGCGGCGAGGCCACCAACTAGGAAGTCTCACCAGCTTCACCAACCCGTCGCGCCCTGCTCCCTTTGATTGGTGAGCGGGGCAGAAATTCGCAGGTGACTAAACGGCGCGCCGATTGGCCGCATTCAAGAGGAGAAGTGCAATGGACAAGATTGAACAGCTACTGGCCGAAGTTCGGCACATCAAGTTCTTCCTGGAATCAGCAGAGACGGGATTGGATAGTGAGGGCCTGCCATCATCACGAGTCGGTGCAGCCTCAATCGGCATTGAATCTGCATTCGAAGGATTTCCCGTCCTTATGAAGATGCTGGATGAATGCAAGAAGGAGATCCAAGGCGAAAAGCGCAAAGCGCCAACCCTTGCCGATGTCGAGAGGATCAGCATGGAACGAGGCGAACGCGATCGGGCAAGGAGCGCGGCCGGCAAGACAGTGAACTAACCTAATTCGGCGCAAGCCGAATCGTCTCCTCGGCCACCCTCCGGTCGTAACCCGTTGCCGCAGCGCCGGGGAGACGTCAGAATTGGCTACAATGTGGCTAAAAAGAAAATAGCCACCCCGCAAGGGAGTGGCTAAGTTCTTGTTTTAAATGGTCGGAATGGCGGGATTCGAACCCACGACCCCTTGACCCCCAGTCAAGTGCGCTACCGGGCTGCGCTACATTCCGTCACCGGCTTGTCGTGCGATTTGACCCGCTCGACAGCCAGTTCCCTTTAGACAGTCAGTCATTTCCGCGCAAGGGGAAACTCCAGGGCGACCGAAAAAATGAGAGGATGATCACTTCAGCCGCTGCATCAGGGCACGGACTTCCTCGAAGCGGCGACGCTCTTCGGGTTCCTCGCTGTTTGCGGCGTAGCAGGTGACATCCATGCAGAAGCGTGTGACCTGGAGCGGCTCGGCACCACGTTCGAACTGGCATTCGATCTCGTCGGTGATGTCCTGCGGCTCGGAATCCATCCGGGTCGAATAGGTCAGACGTGCGCCGGGCGGATCGAGCTCGGGGAAGGCCTGAACCACGCCGATCTTCAAGTCCTTCACCATCAGCATACTCTTCGCCACGAAGATGCAGGCATCTTCGACGGTGGTCGGCCGCGCCTCGGTGGTTGCGGAGCCGGTCGAGCTCTGCTGGGCATGCGCCGGTGCGACGGCAAGCAGGGACAGAAGCGGGATAGTCAAGAGATGGCGTTTCATGGGGCCTCGCGCGTGTTGCGTGTCGGTCCCTCAACGCCCGAGGCGCGAGCGGTGTTCCATCTTGAAGAAAGGCTTGAGGATCAGCGCACCTGATCGAGCAGGCGCTTGCATTCCAGAAGGTCGAACAGGGCTTCCTGCAAGAGCGCACGGTCTTCCTTGCCGACGGACCCCTTGCCCACGGAGATTTCCGGCGCGTCGTCGTTCGCTCCGCCACCGAAGCCGAAAAAGCGACCGCTGGTGCGGACCTTCGGGCGCCCGACAATCTGATCCTCGTCGAGATTGACCTTGGGATCATCGGCCTTCGATGCATTGGCGGCCACGAGGGCTTCCATCGTCGCAACATCACCCGTGGCAACGGCCATGACGACCTTGTTGCCGTTGGTCTTCAGGAGCTTCTGCACGCCCTTGATCGTATAACCCTGATCGTAGAGCAGGTGGCGGATGCCCTTCAGCAGTTCGACATCGTCGGGGCGATAGTAGCGGCGTCCGCCGCCGCGCTTCAGTGGCTTGATCTGCGGGAAGCGCGTTTCCCAGAAACGCAGGACATGTTGGGGCAGATCAAGATCATCCGCCACCTCACTGATGGTCCGGAAAGCATCCGGGCTCTTGTCTAACTGCATCACGGCGCTCCTCGACTGTCGCACGGCCGCACGACTCGGATCACATTTCAACGGGTTGAGGATCGCTTTTCAAGCGCTTGGTGACCAGCGAAGAAATGCTCCACCGGTTTTGGCCGATGTCAGGCCGCCGGGTTGGCAGGCTTCTGCTTGGCCTTTCGCGCAATATGGGCGCGGAGAATACGCTGCTTCAGGACGTTCGACGCCTTGAAGGTCATGACACGCCGCGGGGAGATCGGCACTTCTTCGCCGGTCTTCGGATTGCGGCCGATGCGCTCGTTCTTGCTGCGGACCTGGAAGGTGGCGAAGGAGGAGAGCTTGACGGATTCGCCGCGCACGATGGCGTTGCAGATCTCGTCGATCACGGTCTCGACCAGCTCGGCAGATTCCGTTCTGGAAAGACCGACCTTGCGAAAGACTGATTCTGCCAGATCCGCACGCGTCACTGTCTTTCCGGCCATTGTTCTCGCCCGCCTAAATCAATGATCTTGTTGAATTGCGCAGAGACTATTGCCCTTGGCCGCAACGGTCAAGTGCTTGTCGATGCGCAATTTTTAGGGTTTCAAATGCTACCAGCGAACGAGCACTGCGCCCCAGGTGAATCCACCGCCCATCGCTTCGAGCATGACAAGGTCGCCCTTCTTGATGCGGCCGTCGCCAGCAGCCGTGGCGAGCGCCAGCGGAATGGAAGCAGCCGAGGTATTGCCATGCTTGTCGACGGTAATCACGACCTTCTCGTCGGGGATGCCGAGCTTCTTTGCCGAACCGTCGATGATGCGCTTGTTCGCCTGATGCGGAACCAGCCAGTCGATGTCGTCGGCGGTCGTGCCCGTTGCATTGAACGCGCCCTCGATCACGTCGGTGATCATGCCCACGGCATGCTTGAAGACCTCGCGGCCTTCCATGCGCAGATGGCCGACCGTGCCGGTGGTCGACGGGCCGCCGTCAACATAGAGCTTTTCGCGATGGGCCCCGTCCGAGCGCAGGTTCGAGGTCAGAACACCGCGATCGGCGACCGTGCCCTCGCCTTCGGCGGCTTCGAGCACGAGGGCGCCTGCGCCGTCACCGAAGAGCACGCAGGTGGTGCGATCTGTCCAGTCGAGGATGCGGGAGAAGGTTTCCGCACCGATGACCAGGACGCGCTTCGCCATGCCGCCACGGATATAGAGATCCGCCGTCGCCATGGCATAGACGAAGCCGGAACAGACGGCCTGGACGTCGAAGCCGAAGCCGTGATGCATGCCGAGCCGGTTCTGGATGTTGACCGCGGTTGCCGGGAAGGTGTTATCGGGCGTCGAGGTCGCACAGATGACGAGGTCGATATCGGCAGCCGTCAGGCCTGCGCGCTCCAGCGCTTCCTGCGCTGCGGCGGCACCGAGCGATGCCGTGGTTTCGCCTTCGCCTGCGATGTAACGCTGCTTGATGCCGGTTCGCTGGACGATCCACTCGTCCGAGGTTTCAACCATGCTTTCGAGATCGCGATTGGTCACAACCCGTTTCGGGAGCGCTGCTCCGAAACCGCGAACTACAGAACGGATCATTGGAGTTTCCTACCTTTCACGCCGCTTCGGGGCCGGCCGGAGACGGGTGCCGCGCGTGATATTTTTTCAAGTCGTTTTCGATCTTCTGGGTGAGACCGTTTCTGGCCATGTCATAGCCCACGTCGAGAGCCGCCGCAAAGCCCTCGGCATCCGTGCCGCCATGGCTCTTGATGACGATGCCGTTCAGGCCGAGGAAGACGCCGCCATTGACCTTGCGCGGGTCCATCTTCTCGCGCAGGCGGTCGAAGGCGCCCTTGGCGAGGATGTAGCCGAGCTTGGCCATCCAGGTGCGCGACATGGCGGAGCGCAGATACTCCGCGATCTGCTTGGCCGTGCCTTCGGCGGTCTTCAGCGCGATATTGCCGGTGAAGCCTTCGGTCACGACCACGTCGACCGTGCCCTTGCCGAGGTCGTCACCTTCGACGAAGCCGTAATAGTCGATCGTGTCGAGGCCGGCTTCGCGGATCAGGCGACCGGCTTCCTTGACTTCTTCCTGGCCCTTGATCTCTTCCACGCCGACATTCAGCAGGCCGACCATGGGCTTCTCGATTTCAAACAGGGCGCGCGCCATGGCGCCACCCATAACGGCGAAATCGAGCAATTGCTGGGCATCGGCGCCAATGCCGGCACCGACGTCGAGCACAATGCTCTCGCCCGACAGCGTCGGCCAGATTGCGGCGATCGCCGGCCGCTCGATGGTCGCCATCGTGCGCAGGCAGAACTTCGCCATGGCCATCAGCGCGCCGGTATTGCCGGCTGACACGACGACGTCGGCCTGGCCCGTCTTCACGGCCTCGATCGAACGCCACATGCTGGAGACGTAGCGGCCGCGGCGCAGGGCTTGGCTCGGCTTTTCATCCATGGTGACGGAGACGTCACAGTGATGAAAGGTCGACTTCTCCTTCAGCTTCGGGAACTGCGCCAGGATAGGCATGCAGCGTTCCTGCTGGCCGAAGAGAAGGAAGGTGACATCGGGATGGCGCTCGAGTGCCTTGGCAGCACCGGGGATGACGACCTCGGGACCGAAGTCTCCACCCATCACGTCGACAGAAATTCTGATCACTTAGACCTGACCCTTCTTCATCGCTGGTCAGCGATATTTTCGGCCAAAATAGCGCTTTTCACTCGGCACACAACCCACCCGCAGGTGCAGATGGGGGATGATCAATCCTTTTTCCAGTCCTTCAGGACCGCAAAGGGAGATGGCTTCTTTTCCGCTTCGTCCCTGCTTTCGATGTGCTCCTTGAAGGTCACACCCGCCTTCTTGGGATAGGGATCGATGTCCAGAGCAGCGAATTCTGCAACGAGCGCGCCCGCATCGATGGTGTCGCCGGTGAACTGCTCGGGAAGATCAGGGCCATCAGGATCGAGCACCATTTCGCCGGCGCCATCGAGCACGATGCGGGCGAGCTTGGAGCCTTCCGGCACGAAGATCTGGTCGATTTCCTGCTCGATGGTCGTGACGACAGGCTCCAGCGTCACGACACAGGCCTGCACCACTTCGCCGGAGACATGGCCCTTGATGCGGACACCGTCTTTCTTCCAGCGGGCGATCTGCAGATCGGCGGCCAGGCGGTTCACGCCCTCGACCTTCCACAATTCGGCAAGCCCCGCCCGCTCGCGCTCATCGGCCTCGACATGCACCTGAACCGGATTGGCCGAGACGTGGCCGACCTTCACGAGGTAGCTGAACTCGTTGCCATCCTTCTTATTGCTGCTTGTCATGATCGTCGTTCCTTTCGGCTGCGTCCGGCCCTGTCCACGCCCCGGCACCTTGCGGCGCCCGTTGGCGTTCAGGCTCCCGGAACCGCAATTCGGGCCATGCCCGTCTCGATTTCGTTCTCGTCCAGGGCCGAAAGCGCCCGCTCGGCCTCGAACATCCAGTCGGCCAGCGCCTGCATGGAGGGGGCGGCATCGCCTTCTTCCGGATGGATGTTGCGCTTCAGGGCGGCAGCCAGTTCCTGGTGGTCGTTCTTATCGAGCGCCGCCGCATAGGATTCGAGGCGCCCGTAATACATGCCGGCAAGCTTCTTCATGCGCTTGGGAACGCCGGGATCGCCGACGCCCAGCTCGCGGATCGAATGATCGACGTCTTCGAAAAAGGCGTCGATGATGTTCTGGGCGATCTCCTGGCCACTGCGCGGGGACTTTGCCGTGCGGCGGAAATAGAGAATCAGCATGATCGTCAGCATCTCGAAGCGACCGATCACCGTGTCGGGCACGTTCATGTCGAGATAGAAGGCAGGCGTGCGGGCAGCCGCCGTCAGCGCGCCGTATTGCCGCTCGACGATCACCTGATTGTTTCTTTTCTGTCGAAAGAAGCCGAATACCATCCAATTCCACCAAAAAGAGCCGACCGAAGTGGTGAGCCCGGACGTGGTCGTGTTGCATGATTGCGAAAGCTGGTTTACCGAAGCAGGCGTGAATTGCAATGCCGATGTCCGGCAGCGATGCCGCATCCTGCGGCAGAATGCTTGGCAAATCGGCAGTGCGGGCTTTGCGGCAGCTTTCCCCGGAAAGGCCACAATGCTATGCGCAGAAGCATTCCGGCGCTGGCAGGCGCCATCGACAGTCATGGGAGACGTTTGCGTGGATATCAGGATTTTCAAGTCGGACAGGAAGCTCCTGAGCACGACCGCACTTGCTCTTGCCGTCACACTTGGCCTCTCCGCCTGCCAGACATCCGAAGTCTTCCACAACGGCTACGTCGTTGACCAGGCGGCGCTCGATCTCGTGCCGGTCGGCTCGAGCCGCGAACAGGTCCTGCTGTCGCTCGGCACACCGTCGACCACGGCGACCTTCGACGGCGAGGTGTTCTACTACATCTCCCAGAAGCGTACTCGCCCCGTTGCCTTCATGAAGCAGCGCCTCGTCGACCAGCAGATCCTGGCGATCTACTTCGACAAGGACGGCGTCGTGACCCAGCGCGCCAACTACACCCTGCAGGACGGCAAGGTGTTCGACACGATTTCCCGCACGACCCCGACCGGTGGTCGCGACCTCACCTTCCTGCAGCAGCTTCTGGCTGGCGGCGGCGGTGCAGCCAACAGCGTTCGCAACATCCTCGGCGGCCAGTAAGGCCGCCTCACCTAGGAGGACCTCGCCGTCCACCTGGATCCAGACATGAAAAGACCGCGGAAGTCGCCTTCCGCGGTCTTTTTCTTTTGCGTGCCTGCTCAGCCTGCGAGAACGGCGAGCAGCAGGAGCGCGACGATATTGGTGATCTTGATCGCCGGATTGACGGCAGGGCCAGCCGTATCCTTGTAGGGATCACCGACCGTGTCGCCGGTGACGGAGGCCTTGTGGGCATCCGAACCCTTCAGGTGCTTGACGCCATCCTTGTCGATGAAGCCGTCTTCGAAGCTCTTCTTTGCATTGTCCCAGGCACCACCGCCCGAGGTCATGGAGATTGCAACGAAGAGGCCGTTGACGATGACGCCGAGCAGCGACGCGCCGAGGGCTGCGAAGGCGGAGGCCTTGGAGCCGGAGATCAGGAGCACGCCGAAATAAACGACCAGCGGTGCCAGGACCGGCAGCAGGGACGGAATGACCATCTCCTTGATGGCAGCGCGCGTCAGGATGTCGACGGCGCGGCCATAGTCCGGCTTGTCGGTTCCCTGCATGATGCCCGGCTTGCTGCGGAACTGCTGGCGCACTTCTTCCACGATCGAGCCTGCCGCACGACCAACCGCCGTCATCGCGATACCGCCGAAGAGGTAGGGGATAAGGCCGCCGAAGATCAGGCCTGCCACGACGTAAGGATTGGCGAGGCTGAAGGAAATGTCGCCGATGCCGGCAAAGTAGGGATACTGGTCGCTGTTGGCAGCAAAATACTGCAGGTCGTTGGCATAGGCGGCGAACAGGACAAGCGCGCCCAGACCGGCAGAGCCGATGGCATAGCCCTTGGTGACGGCCTTGGTAGTGTTACCGACGGCATCGAGTGCGTCGGTCGACTTGCGCACTTCCGGCGGCAGATGGGACATTTCAGCGATGCCGCCGGCATTGTCCGTCACCGGGCCGAAAGCGTCGAGGGCGACGATCATGCCGGCGAGACCGAGCATGGTGGTCACGGCGATCGCCGTGCCGAAGAGACCGGCGAGCTGGAAGGTTGCGATGATGCCACCGACGATGACGATGGCCGGCAGCGCCGTCGATTCCAGCGACACGGCGAGACCCTGGATGACGTTGGTGCCGTGGCCGGTGACCGATGCCTGGGCGATCGAATTGACCGGACGCTTGTTGGTGCCCGTGTAGTATTCGGTGATCACGACGATCAGCGCCGTGACGACGAGACCGAGAATACCGCAGATGAACAGGTTGACGCCCGTGATCTCCATGCCGGCGACCGTGCCGATCGTGCCCCAGCCAATGGTGAGCGAGGTGGCAAATGCCAGGCCGGCTACGGACAGAAGGCCGGTGACGATCAGACCCTTGTAGAGCGCGCCCATGATCGAGCCATTCGTGCCGAGCTTGACGAAGAAGGTGCCGATGATCGAGGTGATGATGCAGGCGCCGCAAATGGCGAGCGGGTAGATCATCGCGATGTCGAGTGCGGCCGAGCCGGCAAAGAAGATTGCGGCCAGAACCATGGTGGCGACCACCGAGACGGCATAGGTCTCGAAAAGGTCGGCGGCCATGCCTGCGCAGTCACCGACATTGTCGCCGACGTTGTCGGCGATCGTCGCCGGATTGCGCGGATCGTCTTCCGGAATGCCAGCTTCCACCTTGCCGACGAGGTCCCCACCAACGTCGGCGCCCTTGGTGAAGATACCGCCGCCGAGACGGGCGAAGATCGAGATCAGCGAAGCACCGAAGCCCAGCGCCACGAGCGCGTCAATGACTTCACGCGAGCCGCTTTCGTGCCCCAGTATAGCAGTCAGGATGTAGAAGTAGATGGAGACGCCGAGCAGGGCGAGGCCTGCGACGAGCATGCCAGTGATGGCGCCCGACTTGAAGGCGATGTCGAGACCGGCTGCGAGGCTGTGCGATGCCGCCTGGGCCGTGCGCACATTGGCGCGGACAGAGACGTGCATGCCGATAAAGCCGGCAGCCCCCGACAGCACGGCACCGATCAGGAAGCCGATGGCTGCGGAGCCGGAGAGAAGAAACCATGTGGCGACGAAAACAACGGCGCCGACGATCGCGATGTTCAGGTATTGCCGAGTGAGGTAAGCCTGAGCACCCTCGCGAATATAGCCTGCAATTTCCTGCATTCGGGCATTGCCCTGGTCCGCCGCGAGCACCGAGCGTGTCGCCCAGACCGCGTAGACCACGGACAGAAGTCCGCATAAAATTACGCCTAGAAGAACCGTCATTCGCAATACCCTCCCGTATTGCCCGCGCCTCACTCATCGCGGGCCGTGACTCGCAGACTCAGGCCCCCTCCTCCGAGACCTCGTCAACGCGTGGCGAGATTGCGTCGCGCTTTTCGTGCCGTCAAGTACGCATATTTCGCAGTGCTGAGGGAACTTAAGCCGGTTTGCGTGCGGCTGCGCGCAGCTGCAGAAGGACGAGAATGAGGCAGGCGATTGTCACCGGCCAGATGATCAGGTTCATCACCGACCAACCGAAGGCGGTGAAGACCTTGCCGGAGGAGAAGGACGAGAGCGCCACGGTCGAAAACAGGATGATATCGTGGAAGCCCTGGACCTTGTCGGCCTCTGCCGGACGATAGCTCGAAGCGACGATGGCCGTCGCACCGATGAAGCCGAAGTTCCAGCCGATCCCAAGCAGGACCAGCGCGCCCCAGAAGTTCCAGAGTTCGATGCCCCAATGGGCGAGGACAGCGCAGGCCATGAGGATCAGAAGGCCCGCCGCGACCACCTTCTCTGCCCCGAAACGCGTGATCAGGACCCCGGTGAAGAAGCTCGGCGCGAACATCGCGATGACGTGCCACTGGATGCCAAGCGTTGCGAGTTCGGAGGAGAAGCCGCAACCGATGACCATGGCCAGCGGCGCGCCGGTCATCATGAAGGTCATCAGCGCGTAGGAACTGATGCCGCAGATCATGCCGGTCAGGAACCGCTGCGTCATGACGATCTCGCTCAGCGGGCGGGTCGGACCGGCGGCCTCGGCCTTCTTCTCAGCAATGGTGGGCAGCCTCAGAAAGAAGAGGACGGCGATCGCGCAGAGGAGCAGCGGCACCATACCGAGGAAAGCCCCGGCAAAGGTCACGGGCGCGAGCGCATCCTTGAGCCAGATGGCGATCTGCGGACCGGCGATTGCCGAAATGATCCCGGCGGCGAGAATCCAGGAGATCGCCTTGCCCTTGTAGAAGCTCGGCGATGCGTCGGCGGCAGCAAACCGGATCTTCTGGGTGAAGCCGCCGGAGATGCCCATCAGCATCAGCGAAAAGGCAAAGAGCCAGAAGTTCGATTGGATGAGCGAGAAGGCCGCAAGCGCGCTGCCAAGGGCACCCATCAGGGCGCCAACCATGAAGCTCTCACGGCGGCCGAGCACGCGGGACGCGGCGGCAACGACAACCGCGCCCACAGCAACACCGACATTGAAGCCGGTCAGCGGGGCCGTCGCCAGCGACTTGTCCGCCCCGAGCATCTGGAAGCCGGCAAGGCCGCCGACGGCAAAAGCGAGCGGCGGCGCGGAGCCGAGGATCGCCTGAGCCACAGCGAGCAATCCGACGTTGCGCCGGGCTGTCGAGAGTTGTCCGTCCAGCCCTGCCTCAGTCGCGATGCTCATCTGCCTGATCCTGCTTCTCGTCTATTTCTGCGCCGGTGCGCGAACCTGTTTCGCGATGCGGTCGAGAACGGCGTTGACCAGCTTCGGCTCGTCGTCCGGGAAGAAGGCCTGCGCGATCTCGACATACTCAGTTACGATGACGGCGATCGGCACATCCTTGCGCTCGATCAATTCGAAGGTGCCGGCACGCAAAATAGCACGCACGGTGCTGTCGATGCGCGACAGTGCCCAATCGTCCTGCAGTGCCTTGGCGATCATCGGATCGATCTTGGTCTGGTCGCGGACAACGCCGGCCACGATCGAGCGGAACCAGGAGGCGTCCGCCTTCAGATAGGTGTCGCCATCGACTTCCTGGCCAAGACGGTGCGCTTCGTATTCGGCGACGACCTCGAGGACGCCGGAGCCGGCGATGTCCATCTGGTACAGCGCCTGAACGGCGGCGAGACGCGCGGCGCCACGCTGGTTTGCCGGCTTCACCGGATGCTTTCCTTCGCCCGTCATCGCTCAGCCACCCAGCTTCTTTTTCAGTTCGATCATCGAGAGCGCCGCTCGGGCCGCAAAGCCGCCCTTGTCCTTTTCGCTGCGCTTGACGCGCGCCCAGGCCTGCTCATCGTTCTCGACGGTCATGATGCCGTTGCCGATCGCGAGCGATTCCGAGACAGCAAGGTCCATCAGCGCACGGGAGGATTCGTTGGCGACGATGTCGAAGTGATAGGTTTCGCCGCGGATGACCATGCCGAGCGCGATGAAGCCGTCATACTGCGTGCCTTCATCGTCCATGGCGTCCAGAGCCATGGCGATTGCCGGCGGGATTTCCAGTGCACCCGGCACCGTGATGACGTCGAATGTCGCGCCAGCCTCGTCCAAAGCGTGCTTGGCGCCGTCCAGAAGAGCGTCCGACATGTCGTCATAGAAGCGTGCCTCGACGATCAGCAAATGCGGCGAAGCCGACTTATCTACCATGGGTCCGATCCGATCTTGAATGTGATTGCGGCCGCTGGCCGAACAGAAACGCGGTCAAACCACGCCATATCCCGGAAGGCAAGTGTTTTTGCGGCAGGACAGACCTGCGACGCGGGCGCGCATTTTGCCAAAGCCCAGTTTACCGGCCTGACACTGTTGTTCCACTCTCGCTAATGCAGGCGAAAATCGGGCACATATCGTGACAAATGTTTAATGGAATTCATACACTTAGAGGCTGGATTTTGCCACAAACCAATCCCAGCTTCAGTCTTGCAAGCGAGCGACGGAATCCCCCGCCATCGCAAACATCCTCGAAAGGAACAGGACCATGAATCGCTTTGCAGCCATCTTCAGTGCCACGGCACTCTCCGCCATTGCCTTCGGCGCCGAAAGCTATGCCGCCATGCCAGCCGCCAGCGGCGCTCCCGAAAGCAAGATCGAAAGCACCATCCAGACGCTGCCGGCTTCCGACTTCGACGTGGTTCGGATCGACTCGCTGAGAACGCATGATGCCGCGCATGAACGCTTTGCCGCCGTTTCGCAGAGCTCTCCCGAAACGCGCCAGTTGCAGGCCTCGGTCATCGCCAACCATTCGCTGGCGCAGAAGCTGCAGGCGCAGAACGTCGAACTGACCAATATCGTCGGCGCCGAGCGCGCCGCCGATGGAAGCGTCACCTTCTACGTCCGCTGATATCGCCTACCCCTCCTCCCAGTCCCCAACTCTGCCCCCGTTTCTCCCAGAACGGGGGCTTTTTCACGCCATGGAACCTTTAGGCATAGACGGGTGTTTTCGCAGTCGAAAGGCACCCGACGCGGTTGCCTCGCAACACTCGCTTCTGGAGGCACCCATGGGTCGCGGCATTCTTCTCTGGCTGATCGGCGTACCGATCCCGCTCATCATCCTGATCCTGCTGTTCTGGCGCTAAACCCAGGCAGAGGCCGGCAGTCGCTCGAAGATCTGCAGGCGATCCGCCCCCACCTTCCGCTCATCTACGCGGACGAAACCTGCGGGAAGGTGGTCAGCCGTTATCGGCGAGGCGATGCCGCCGGGTCCGATGGTGACGGATGAATCATAGAGGTGGATCCGGTCGACCAGTCCCCGGGCCAACAGATCGGAGGCGACGCGTGCGCCGCCTTCGACCATCAGAGACGAAACGCCGCGTTGGGCGAGGAGCGCAAGCAGATCCTCTATTCCCACTGCGTCAACGACTTCCACACCCAGGTCCTGAAGTGCCAATCGATGGCCAGTTGAACCAGCAGCGACCGCGGCGATGACGGGTACGCTCTTTGCGGTTGTCGCCAGTTTCGATGTCGGGGGCAGTTCGGCCCGCCGATCGAGAACGATGCGAATGGGAGACGCGTCCTCCAGCCCTGGCAAGCGCACCGTCAGCTCCGGATCATCGGCAAGAGCCGTTCCGATGCCGACAAGGATGGCATCACTTTCCGCCCGCAGACGATGTACTTCAGCGCGGGCCTCCGGACCGGTGATGGCCACCTGCCCTTCCCCCAGCCTTCCAAGCATTCCATCTGCGGATACGGCCAGTTTCAGCGTGACCTGAGGCCGACCTTTGGTCTGCCGTGTCAGGTAGCCGCCCATGGCGCGCCTGGCTTCCTTCTGCAGGATGCCGATCGTGACCTCGATATCGGCGTCGGCCAAGATTTTCAGACCTCGACCCGACACACGCGGATCGGGATCGGCGACGGCAACGACGACGCGGGCGATGCCGGCCGCGACGATCGCATTGGCGCAGGGCGGCGTCTTTCCATGATGAGAGCAAGGTTCGAGCGTGACATAGGCCGTGGCTCCCCTCGCCCTCTCGCCGGCTTCGGCAATGGCCTGGGGTTCTGCATGGGGACGACCGCCTAAGGCGGTGACGCCGCGCCCGACGATTTCGCCATCCTTGACGATGACGCAACCGACCGAGGGATTGGGACCGGTGCGGCCGACATGGGTTTCGGAAAGCCTGATTGCCTCCCGCATATACCGTTCGTCGCGGGCCGTAATCGACACGTCGTCAATCCGCCGTGCTGTCTCTGGAGATCTTGGCGTTGATCTCGGAAATGACATTCTCGAAGTCTTCGGCGTGGCTGAAGTCACGATAGACCGAGGCGTAGCGAACAAAGGCCACGTCATCGAGCGTCTTCAGGGCCTCGAGCACCTGCAGGCCGATTTCCTCCGAGGAGATCTCGGTTTCGCCGGAACTTTCCAGACGACGCACGATGCCGGAGACCGCCCGCTCGATGCGGTCGGGATCGACGGGACGCTTGCGCAGTGCGATCTGGAAGGACCGCACCAGCTTGTCGCGATCAAAGGGCGCCTTGCGACCGGTCTTCTTCAAGACCATCAACTCGCGCAGCTGCACCCGTTCGAAGGTGGTGAAGCGCCCCCCGCAATCCGGACAGATGCGACGCCGGCGGATGGAGGTGTTGTCCTCCGCCGGTCGCGAGTCCTTGACCTGGGTTTCATCCGATCCGCAGAAGGGGCAGCGCATCCACGTCCAGCCTTACATGTAGGGGTACATCGGGAAACGGTCCGTCAGGGCGACGACCTTGTCCCGTACGGCCGCTTCGACGGCGGCATTGCCTTCATCGGAATTAGCAACCTTCAGACCATCGAGAACCTCGACGATCAGATTGCCGATTTCGGTGAATTCCGCTTCCTTGAAGCCGCGGGTCGTACCTGCCGGCGTGCCGAGGCGGATGCCGGAGGTGACGAAAGGCTTTTCCGGGTCGAAGGGGATGCCGTTCTTGTTGCAGGTAATGTAGGCGCGGCCGAGGCCGGCTTCCGCGCGCTTGCCAGTGGCGTTCTTCTTGCGCAGGTCGACCAGCATCAGGTGGTTGTCGGTACCGCCCGAGACGATGTCGAGGTTCTGCTTGATCAGGGTCTCGGCCAGCGCCTTGGCGTTCTTCACGACCTGTGCGGCATAGTCCTTGAATTCCGGCTGCAGCGCTTCGCCGAAGGCGACGGCCTTGGCGGCGATGACATGCATCAGCGGGCCGCCCTGGAGACCCGGGAAGACGGCCGAGTTGAACTTCTTCGCCAGATCCTCGTCGTTGGTGAGGATCATGCCGCCACGCGGGCCGCGCAGCGACTTGTGGGTCGTGGAGGTCGCGACATGGCAGTGCGGGAACGGCGACGGATGCTGGCCACCGGCAACGAGACCGGCGATATGGGCCATGTCGACCATCAGGTAAGCGCCGACTTCGTCAGCGATCTCGCGGAAGCGCTTCCAGTCCCAGATGCGGGAGTAAGCGGTGCCGCCGGCAATGATCAGCTTCGGCTTGTGGGTGCGGGCCTTTTCAGCAACGTCATCCATATCAAGCTGGTGATCGTCTTCACGAACGCCGTAGGAGACGACGTTGAACCACTTGCCGGACATGTTGACCGGCGAACCATGGGTCAGGTGACCGCCGGAGTTCAGGTCGAGACCCATGAAGGTGTCGCCCGGCTGCAGCAGCGCAAGGAAGACCGCCTGGTTCATCTGCGAACCCGAGTTCGGCTGAACGTTGGCGAAGTTCACGCCGAAGAGCTTCTTGGCGCGTTCGATTGCGAGTTCTTCAGCAATATCGACGAACTGGCAGCCGCCATAGTAGCGCTTGCCCGGATAGCCTTCCGCATACTTGTTCGTCATGATCGAGCCCTGGGCTTCGAGCACGGCGCGGGAGACGATGTTTTCGGAGGCGATCAGTTCGATCTCATGACGTTGACGACCGAGTTCCTTCTCGATCGCACCGAAAATTTCCGGATCCGTATCGGCGAGAGAACGAGAAAAGAAGGCATCGTTGTTCGACATGATCGCTGGCTCCTCAAAAGCGTTTGATGCTGTGGGGTCTTAAACTTCCGCAGTCCTGAGAGCAATACGAAGAGCGACATTTGCAGATCAATTGACGCGCTCGGGCGAAAGGCCGCAGCCTCTCATGAAAAAGCCGCGCACGAGGCGCGGCTTTCTGTGGATGCGAGCTGCTGCGTCGGCTTACTGCAGCGGCACCAGGTCCTCGTCGACGGAACCGGCAAACTGTTCGACGCCGATGTTGGACTGCAGCGCAAGCTGCGCGTCGCCGTCCTTCTGATAGATGTCATCGCGGAACTGGACGATGCCGTTGTTCGTCGACCATGCCGTGATGTAGACGATGTAGACCGGCACTTCCTCGGCGAGCTTGATCGGGTTGTTCTGGCGGGTCGTGATGACGCGCTCGATTTCCTGGCGGGACCAGCCGGGGGTATCGCGCAGCAGCCAGGTGACCAGGTCTCGCACGTTCTGCACGCGGATGCAGCCTGAGGATTCAAAGCGCATCAGCTTGTTGAACAGGCCCTGCTGGGGCGTGTCGTGCATGTATTCGTTGTTCGGGTTGTGGAAGTTGATCTTGGTCGAGGCCATGGCGTTGATCTTGCCGGGGTCCTGACGGAACATCAGATTCGGTGCCTTGGCGGCGTTCCAGTCGACCGTTTCCGGCGCCACTTCATTGCCGTTGCCGTCGAACAGGCGGATGCTGTTGCGCGTCAGGTAGGTCGGATCCTTGCGCATCAGCGGCACGATGTCCTTCTCGACGATCGAGCGCGGCGCGGTCCAGTACGGATTGAGGATGACTTCGTAGATCTTGGAATTGATCATGTGGGTCGGGCGGTCGATGCGGCCGACGACGGCGGTGTTGCGAAGCGCGACGCGATCGTTCTCGACCGCTTCGACCGAGGCGCCGGGAACGTTGACCATCACGTAGCGACGGCCGAGATCGCCCGACATGGACTGGAGACGGATCAGGTTGGTGTTCAGCTGGTTCAGACGGACGTCTGCGCCGACATTCAGCGCCTTGACGGTGAACTCGCCGAGAACGCCATCTTCAGGCAGGCCGTGACGGGCCTGGAAGCGCTTGACGGCTGCTTCGACGTAGGAATCGTAGGAATTGGAGATGCCGGCTTCACGCGGCAGGTCGCCGGCGATCATCAGGCGCTGGCGCAGGCTCTGAACGGACGGATCCATGGCGCCGATGCGCAGGGCAGCCGGAGCATTGACCATCGGCCAGCCGCCATTCGACACGATCATCTGATACTGCGAGATCGCCTGCTGCATGTAGACGAGGTTGTTGGCGCTCAGAATCGGGCTGTTGGAGACCACGTCCAGAGCCGTGCGCGATGCCTGCGCGTCGAACTGGTCGTCCCAATTGCCGCGGCGGGGCGCGTTGATCAGGTCATTGATCGCGTCCTGCGCCATGGCCTGTCCGGCAAATGCCGCAGCACCGGCAGCGGCGGCACCGCGAAGCAGCGAGCGGCGCGAAAGAGCAACAATTCCAGACGTCTTGGACATATTCCCTACCGTTTCATCCTGAACCTGAACAAAACGCATATCGCGCCATGGTTAACAAAGCGCCGCCAAACTGGCTGAGACATGCGTTGCGGGGTTGACCAGAGGCTGTCGAGACGGCCCCCTCTACTCGTTCCGGCGGTCCCATATCAATATGGCCAATTCGTGTCAGGTGCGACTTCCGTCACGACACTGTGTAGGGCTCTTCCGATGTCGTGAGGCTTCAAAAAGCGAAAACCGGACGCTTCCCAGGAAGCATCCGGTTTCGAGCGGTGGATCGCTTGAGGAGGTCGTCGTTCGAGCAACTCAGAGGCGATAGAGGATCTGGTCGTTCCAGAAGCGGTCGAGGCGCTGCAGGAGCTTGTTCATCTGGGTGAATTCGTCGGTGCCGATGCCGCCGACCTTCTGGATCGAGCCGATGTGACGCTCATAGAGCTTGGCAACGGTTTCGGCGATCTCCTGGCCGGCATCGGTCAGGCTGATGCGGACCGAGCGACGGTCGACACGCGAACGCTGGTGATTGATGAAGCCGAGGTCGACGAGCTTCTTGACGTTATAGGAGACGTTGGAACCCAGATAGTAACCGCGCGAGCGCAGTTCACCGGCTGTCAGTTCCGAATTGCCGATGTTGAAGAGCAGGAGCGCCTGGACGGCGTTGATGTCGGAGCGGCCCTTGCGGTCGAACTCGTCCTTGATAACGTCGAGAAGGCGGCGGTGAAGACGCTCGACGAGGTGGAGGGATTCGAGGTAGAGCGAACGGATCGCTTCTTCCTGCGGGTCGAGAGTGGCCGGCTGCGGCTTGAGCTTGGTGTTCATATCGGTCTGCCTCACTGTTTTGTTTGGCGGTGTTGGTTTTTTCTCCCGCCTTGGTGAGGACCGTATCCAATGCGCATAAAATTCTATTTAAAACGCAGGCTTAACAGAGGCTTACCGAAGCCACTTGTCGTATCAGGGTAAATCAACCGTTATACGCTCCTGCTTGTGTCTCCCTTCGAGCCACAACGCCAGGCGGAAAACGGCATAGACGACGAAGACCACCGAATGCATGGCAACCGCGAGCGTGTTGCGGCCGAAGATCTCCGGCCAGACGGTGAACATCAGCATCTGCCCGCCGGCTGCCAGCAGCCACATGACCGGGCCCCAGGAGCCGGCGACCCAGAGCCCGAGCGCAGCAACGGGGAAGACGACGGCGAGCGCCGTGGCCGCAACGCGCCAGGGTGTGGACAGGAGATCGAAACGGCCCAGGCCATCATGGCTGTAGCCGACGAGCAGCGCCCAATATTGCAGACCGAACCAGAGGCAGGACAACGCCACGACGCGCAGGAACAGCACGAAGATGGTTTCGGTCAGGCTCCGGATGGGCGTGTTGGTCGAATCAGCTTCCATGGGCGCGAGGATAGGCCTGCGACAAGGTCTTCGCCAGCTTGGTGGCTACGCCCTCCCCCGCTGATGTTAAAGCGCGGCTTGTCGAAGCTCGGCTTGGCCCAGTGCGGTTTGGCGACGCAGGCGGCCCCTGGTGCCGGCTGAGGTTTTGCAAGCTCAGGGCATCGTGCTAATCAGCAGTCTGACGCAGACGAGGATCACGCTCATGACGGACAAGACACATCTGGTAGACGCAGTCACCGGCCATAGGCGCATGCGCCGCCTGCGCAAGGCCGACTGGCAGCGCCGCATGGTTCAGGAGAACCGTCTGACCGTCGACGACCTGATCTGGCCGATCTTCGTGGTGCCCGGCACCGGCATCATGGAGCCGATCGCGGCCATGCCTGGTGTTCACCGCATGAGCATCGACAAGGCCGTCGAGGCGGCCAAAGAGGCGGCCGATCTCGGGATCCCCGCGCTTGCGACCTTTCCCAATGTGGAAATGGAGCTGCGCGACCAGACCGGCTCTGAGGTCCTGAAGAGCAACAATCTGCTCAATCAGGTAACGGCCGCAATCAAGAAGGCGGTGCCGAACATCGGGGTGATCACCGATGTGGCGCTCGATCCCTTCACCAGCCATGGCCATGACGGGATCTTGCGGGACGGCGAAATCGTCAATGACGAGACGGTGGATCAGCTGGTGCGCGCTGCCGTTGCCCAGGCCGATGCCGGGTCCGACATCATTGCCCCCTCCGACATGATGGATGGCCGCATCGGCGCAATCCGCCATGGGCTCGATGCCGCCGGTCACCAGAGCGTCGGCATCATGTCCTATGCCACGAAGTTCGCCTCCTGCTATTACGGGCCCTATCGCGAGGCGATCTCGACCAGCGGTCTGCTGAAAGGCGACAAGAAGACCTATTACATCGACCCGGCCAACGGCACGGAAGCCGTCCGTGATGCGGCCCTCGACGTGGAAGAAGGCGCTGACATGCTGATGGTGAAGCCCGGGCTTCCCTATCTCGACATCTGCTGGCGTCTGAAGGAAGCCTTCGGGCTCCCGGTCTTTGCCTATCAGGTCTCCGGCGAATACAGCCAGATCAAGGCGGCAGCCGCCAATGGCTGGATCGACGGAGAGCGGGCGATGCTCGAAACGCTGCTCTGTTTCAAGCGCGCCGGCTGCGATGGCATTCTCACCTATTTCGCGCCGGAGGTGGCGCGGCTGCTTGCCAAGCAGGGCTGACGTTCACGGATTATTGTATTCGGCGTGGGGCTCCCCATATCTGAGGCACAACCTCAAAGGAGCCCGCCATGAGCCTCGACAGCAACCCGTCCTATGCCGCACCTGAAGATTGGCGCGCCTATAGCGGCGTGCTTTCGCGGCGTGTCTTCGCCTTCCTTGTCGACTACCTGTTCATCGGTTTCCTCTGGATCCCGGCAGCCGTGGTCGTCTTCTTTCTCGGCGTCCTGACGCTCGGCCTCGGCTGGCTGCTCTACCCGATCCTCTTCTTCGTGGTTGCCGGCCTTTATTTTGGCATGTCGATGGCCGGTCCTTCGCAGGCGACGCCCGGCATGCGCATGATGGGCATTGCGATGGTGCGTGTCGACGGCCGCAAGATCGACTTCATCACTGCGATTGCGCATCTGGCACTGTTCTGGATCCTGAACTCGGTGCTCACGCCGCTGGTCCTGCTGGCCGGTCTGTTCATCGAGCGGTCGCGCCTGGTGCATGACCTGCTGCTCGGCACGGCCGCCGTCCGCACCTACTAAGCCTCACATTCCTCATACAGACGTCACACTCCGGCTTTTCAGCCGGAGTGTTGACCTTTTTCATTCTTGCGCCATCCTACTTCGAACAGGACAGGCTAGAGGATTCTCTCGGCGGCAGATGAACACGCAGACCTCCCCCTCCCCGCAATTCTACCTCACGGCGCCGGCGCCGTGCCCGTATCTGGCGGGAGAGATGGAGCGGAAGGTCTTCACCCATCTGGTGGGGCCGCGCGCCACCGAAATGAACGACCTCTTGACGCAGGGCGGATTTCGTCGGTCGCAGAACATTGCCTATCGCCCGGCCTGCGAATCCTGCCGCGCCTGCGTCTCTGTCCGGGTTCTGGTCAACGAATTCGAGATGAGCCGCAGCTTCAAGCGCATCGAAGCCACCAATCGCGACGTGGTTTCGACCGTCTTTCCGGCCCAGCCCTCGACCGAACAGTTTTCCCTTTTCCGCCACTATCTTGATCACCGCCATCAGAACGGCGGCATGTCCGACATGTCGGCGCTCGACTATGCGATCATGGTCGAGGACAGTCACGTGCAGACCCGGGTGATCGAGTATCGGCTGCGCACGCCCGGCGACGGCATCACGGCCCAGCCACGGGGCGAACTCATCGCCGTTGCCCTGTCCGATCTGATGAGCGACGGGCTGTCGATGGTCTATTCGTTCTACAACCCGGAAATGGAGAAGCGGTCACTCGGCACGATGATGGTGCTCGACCATATCCGCCGCGCAAAGGCCCTCGGCCTGCCGCATGTCTATCTCGGCTACTGGGTCCAGGGTTCGAAGAAGATGGGCTACAAGACCCGCTTCCAGCCGCAGGAGCATCTGATGAGCCAGGGCTGGGCGCGGTTTACAGTAGATGCTGAGGGGTAAACTCGCAAAACTTGGTTTATGGCCAGTCTCGTTTTGGTACATAAAGCCCGCCACCCGTTAACAGGGCAGCGGGCTGTTTCATTTCAGGACAGCTTGCGAATGATCCCGTAGACGACGTTCCGATTCTCGCCGAAACGAACGGTGCCTTCGATTGGCAGGTCACCAACGCTGCCATTGATGATGCGCCACATGTCCGTTTCGGACCGCAGCAACAACGCCCAGTTCATAAAGGTTTCCATGTACCCGTCGACCATGATGTCGGTCGCGAAGTTGGCGAAAAGGAAGACGCCGTTCGGCTTCAGCATGTTCAGGCAACGCTGCGTGAGCTTAATCGACACCTTGTCATTCAGATAGTCGTAAAGGCCTGCCGCATACACGAAATCGAACTTGCCGAAATCATGGCGACCGCCGAGGATCCCGCGCACAGAACCGTCAACCGCCTCGATGCAGGTCCCTGAGAAATCACGGCTGATGGAGCCCACGCTCAGTGGATCCTGATCGAGGGCCACCCAGCGTTTGATACGACCTTCCTTGAGGGCGACAGACTGATTTGCCTCCCGCAGATGACCGGCGGCGATCGTGAGCACCTCTGCGTCTCCGCCACGAGAAGAAGCAATTGCATCAACATGTTGCGTGAAAAGATCACGACGCTCGCGCACTGCCACCGATGACGATGCGTCTTTCGTGTAGTCGTAAAGCGCCTTCCCCAGCGGAGATGCGTTTTCGATCCATTCCGCTACGCTTGAATGGCCGTAGATAAAGTCAAGGAGCTGCGCATCACCCGAATAGCCACGAGGCTTTTCGAAGGACCAGCGGGTAAACGGGTCTTCTAGAAAATAGCGTGATACCGGGTGCTGTTGAGCGATCGGGATCAGTTGCTGCCAGATGCTGGCCGGGTACCGCATGCGCAGCTCATGCAGAGAGCCTGCGATCCGGTGAATGATTTGCCTGGGTTCCGCTCCCTGCTCGAATTGCTGCAGCGCAATGCCGAGGGCAAGGCCAAGCGCCGTCCGTGCCGTTTGAAACTCTTGCTCGCCCCAAGTTGTGCCTGGTGCCACAACATGGGCTGCGATTGCTTCTGGAGTAATCAGGCTCTCGCCATCGAGGGAAAAATCAATATGTCTCATACGCCGCACCGCCGTGAAAAACGCAAAACTCGTTAATACTTCAGATACCATATGTGCAGTTGTGAGAATGCGCGACTCGATTTGGTAACTTTTGAGGAGTTTGGTTAACGGCGCCGATGCCCGTACTCTGTCAGGGCTTGGGGATCGGCTCTGAAGCTTTTTGACTTTGGACGCGACAATGTCTGTCGGGTCTTTCGCAGTTGCGAGAGCGCTCCCGGCGGTTTGAGAAAGCACGCAGTGAGGGTTAGGGGCAGACGGACAGATGAACCTGTCGAACCCGAACTCGATCGCGAAGCTGTGGAGACCGATGGAACCGATCATGTCGCACGCTGCGCTCAACGATCTCGAGGCGACGGGGAAGTCCTGCCCAACGCAGGCTCCTCCCTCGACGCTGCGCCAAATCTACGAGACGCATACCGGGCCTGCACGCGTAACGGCAGCCAGGCAAGGTCTCTGGGTGGCGGTTCTGGTCTACCTTCTGTTCGCCGCGAGCGACGTGATCCTCATTCCTGACGTCGCAGCAACGACCATACTGGCGCGTTTCATCGTTGCCTTGCTTTCACTGGTCGTCCTTGAAGTGTGCTGCTGGGCCAAGGTTGGTCCGCGCGGGATTGAGAGCATCTCAGCAATCTCGATCGTCGCAGGCTATCTGTTCTGGCTCATCCCCGCCCTTGAGACGACCGCCATCGAGAGTATCAGGCTCTATATGATCTTCGGCACCATCTTCATGATGGGAGCCAACCTGTTCTTCATTTTTCCCTTTGTTCTCTCGGTCGTGACATCAATCGTCGTGCTGGGCGTTCTTCTCGCGAGCATGGTCGCCATGTTCCCGAGTGACCCGGTCTATATGATCAATTTCGGTCTGTTCTATGTTTCCTGCTTCATCTTCACCTCTTATGTGAACTGGAAACTGAACGGCGAGCGCTACAACGTTTTTCTCAATGCGCTGGAGGCTGCACATCAGCATCGGGAAGCGGAAAAGCGGGGCGTCGCGCTTGAGCGGCTCTCGAACACCGACTACCTGACCGGGGTCGAAAACCGTCGCGCGGTCGACAAGCGTCTCCGGGATTACTGGACGGACTGGCAAAGTGAGGGGAAAGCCTTCGCGGCCATTCTGGTCGATGTCGACTTCTTCAAGAAATACAACGATTTCTATGGCCATCAGGCTGGGGATCGCTGCCTGATCCTGGTGGCAAGCGTGCTCAATGACACGCTGAAACCGCTCAATGCTTCCGTCGGCCGTTATGGTGGCGAGGAGTTCATCGTGCTGTCGCGCGTCACGGGCCGCGATCAGGTCATGGCGCTCTGCGAAATCATTCGAAGCGCCGTCGAAGGCTTGCATCTGGTGCACGACCAGCGGCGCGATGGCCAGGCAGTCGTTACGGTCAGCGTCGGGGCCTCCTACACACGTCCGCAGAGCGGTCCGAAGCTCGAGCGCATCATCAACGAGGCCGACCGGGCGCTCTATTCGGCCAAGGCCAATGGGCGCAACTGCATCCGGCTGTTCAACCCGAACGATCCGCTGACCAGCGACGACAACGAGAACATCGCCGCGACCCTGCGCATGGCGATCAAGAACGATCTCGTGCATCTCGTCTACCAGCCCATCCAGAACCTGCGCACCGGCCGGGTCGAGGCGGTCGAATCGCTGATGCGGCTGAAGATGATCGACGGCACGCCGCTGTCGCCGGCTCAGTTCATCCCCGTCGCCGAACGGACCGGCGCGATCCTCGATCTCGGTCTCTGGGCGATCCGCCGCGCATGCACGGAGGTGCTGGCAACCGGCATCGCGCCGATGGCGAGCGTCAATGTCTCGGCCATTCAGCTGAAATCGCGTGGCTTTGCGCTTGCCGTTTCGACGATCCTCGAGGAAACCGGCGTTTCCGGATCTCAGCTCGCCTTCGAGATCACCGAAGGCATCGACATGGAAGGCCAGTCGGACGTCATCCGCTGCATCACCGACCTGCAGGCGCTCGGCATCCGCATCTGGCTCGACGACTTCGGCACCGGCTTTGCCGGTCTCTCCTGGCTGCGGCTCTTCCCCTTCGACACGGTCAAGATCGATCGCTCCTTCCTGCAGGATGCTCGCCGCCCAGCAGGACGCGCCATGCTCGAAGACATCATCCGGCTCATCCGCAATCGCGGCCTGAAGATCCTGATTGAGGGCCTGGAGACGGCCGACCACGTCGAACTGATGCACGAACTCGGCATCGAGCTCGGTCAGGGTTACTATCTCGGCCGGCCAGTCCCGATCGACGAGGTCCGCATCAAGGCCTTCCCGCGGCTTGCAACCGTCGCCGGGCTCTGACCGCAAAATACTCCGGTCGGCCCCAGATTTGGCCGATCCCCTCCTCTGCGATTTTGCAGCGAAAACAGTAGTATCCGGCCAAATCATCAAGGGCGGATCCGCATATGAGCACTGTCGAGGCGGTGGACCTGGCTCAAGGCCAGGATTTTTCCAGAACACTTCTCAAGCACACCAGCATCCGCGTCAGCGATGACTACCTCGATGCCTTTCGCAGCCATGTCGAGGCCGTCCATTATGCGGAAGGCGAGGTCATATTCCACAAGGGCGATGAGAGCGACTTTGCCATCCTCATCGCAAGTGGCGAGGTCGAGGTCTATGACGAAGGCAGCGGCACCGTGCTTGCCGTTTCCGGTGAAGGCACTCTGATCGGCGAACTCGGCATGATCAGCGGCGATCCGCGCAGCGCCTCCGCACGGGCCCTCACACCGGTTCGCGGCTGGAAGATCGACCGGTTGGACTATCGCGAATTCCTGAGCGACCGCCCGGAGCTTGCCACCCTCTTCTTCCGCAAGATCTATGCGCAACTGTCTGCCAGCTACGGCAAGCTCCGCCAGCAGTTCGTCGCACTTGAAGACGCCGATCGCCGCTATCACGCGCTCGCCTTCCTCTTCGTCACCATGGTGCTGATGATCAACATCTATGCCCTGGTGAACAGCATCATCCTGACGCATCTGAAAGTCTCGCACCAAGAGCAGGTGATGTTCTGGACGTCGCGGGTCATGGAGATCTGGGGCGCATTCGTCATCTGGGGATTGACCGTGCGCTGCGGCCTCACCCGGCAGGACATGGGTATCCGGATGGGAAACCTCTGGCAGTCGATCGGTATGGGGCTCGGCATCAGCGTCGTCGCGCTCGCCGCGATGGCCTATTTCCGCACGATCCTCTATCCGGAACTTGTTGGCACGCCGATCATCGATCCGAAGCTGGTGACGATCACGGTCTACACCTACATCCTCGTCGCGCCCCTGCAGGAATGGATCTGTCGTGGCGTGCTCCTGACGGCGATCGCCGATCTGATGCCGGGCAAGACGCGCCCGATGTCGGCGATCGTGATCACGTCACTGATCTTCTCCACCCTGCACCTCCACTATTCCCAGTCGCTTGCGGTCGTCGCGCTCGTCTCCGGCATCGTCTGGGGCTGGCTGCACCTGAAGTATCGCAACCTCGCCGGGCCGATTGTTTCGCACTTCATCCTCGGCAATGCAGCCACCTTGATGGGCGTCTGGTCGATCTGGGAGCGCGGCTGACGAGAAAAAAAGCCGGCCGCGATGCGACCGGTTTCGTTCTTTGGAGATCTCTCGGGATCAGCCCGAGAACTTGCCGCTGCGGGGGAAGCCCTTCGGCACCAGGCGGCCCGCCGATGCGCGGTCGCCCTGCCATTCGACCAGTTCTTCCTTGGTCTTGGTGAAGGTGCGGCCGGCGCTATCGGCCCAGGTCAGGCCCTCTGCCAGCGTGAAGAACTTCACGTCTGAGATGCCGCCATCCTTGTAGCGCTGCAGGCGCACGCCCTTGCCGCGGGTCATTTCCGGGATCTGCGCGAGCGGGAAGACGAGCAGCTTGCGGTTCTCGCCGACCACAGCGACATGGTCGCCGCTCACGGGCACGACGAGCTTGGCTTCGTCCGGCATGCCGACATTCATCACCTGCTTGCCCTTGCGGGTGTTGGCGACAACCTCGCCCTCCGGCACGATGAAGCCATTGCCGGCGGTCGAGACGAAGATCAGCTTGCGGCTGGCATCGTGGACGAAGGCCGTCAGCACGTCCTGGTCATTTTCCATGTCGACCATGATGCGCAGCGGTTCGCCATGGCCACGGCCACCGGGGAGCTTGTCGCCGCCGAGCGTGTAGACCTTGCCACCCGTCGTCACGAGCAGGATCTTGTCGGTGGTCTGGGCCGGGAAAGCGACCTTCAGCGCATCGCCTTCCTTGAAGGTCAGTGACGAGGTGTCGGAGATATGCCCCTTCAGCGCGCGGATCCAGCCCTTTTCGGAGATGACGACGGTGATCGGTTCCTTCTCGATCATCGCCTGCTGGATTGCCTCGACATCGGCGTCCGGGGCATCGGCGAAGACGGTGCGGCGGCGGCCGAGTTCGGTCGCCTTGGCGTATTTCTTCTTCACCTCCCCGATTTCCCAGGCGACTGTCTGCCACTGCTTTTCCGGCGAGGCGAGCAGGGATTCGATCTCGGCCTTCTCGGCGGACAGTTCCTCATGCTCCTTGCGGATCTCGAATTCCTCGAGCTTGCGCAGATTGCGCAGGCGCATGTTGAGAATGGCTTCCGCCTGTATGTCGGTCAGATCCCATTTGGCGATCATCACCGGCTTCGGCTCGTCCTCCTCGCGGATGATGCGGATCACCTCGTCGAGGTTGAGATAGGCGATCAGCAGGCCGCCGAGGATTTCGAGGCGCCGGTCGATCGCGGCGAGCCTGAACTTCGAACGACGGACGAGCACGTCCTTGCGGTGCTCCAGCCACTCGGTCAGCACCTCGTTGAGGGCCATGACCTTCGGCACCTTGCCCTGCGAGAGCACGTTCATGTTCAGCGGAACACGGCTTTCGAGCTCGGTGAGCTTGAAGAGCGATTCCATCAGCAGGGTCGCGTCGACCGTGCGGCTCTTCGGTACCAGCACGATGCGCACGTCTTCGGCGCTTTCGTCCCTGATATCTTCGAGCAATGGCAGGCGACGCGCGACCAGGAGTTCGGCGATCTTCTCGATCAGGCGCGACTTCTGCACCTGGAACGGGATCTGGGTGACGATGATCTGATATCCGCCGCGGCCGAGATCCTCGGTCTCCCACTTGGCACGCACACGGAAACCGCCGCGACCGGTGCGGTAGGTCTCGAGCATCGAGGCGCGGCTTTCGACGATCACGCCGCCGGTCGGGAAGTCCGGTCCCTCAATGCCGCCGCGTTCCGGATGGGCGGGATCTGCCAGCAGTTCCTCGACGGGCGCGCCGGGGTTCTTGATCAGATAGAGGGCCGCGTCGCAGAGCTCGTGGGCATTGTGCGGCGGGATGGAGGTCGCCATGCCGACCGCGATGCCCGAGGCGCCGTTGGCGAGCAGGTTCGGGAAGGCGCCGGGAAGAACCGTCGGCTCGTCGTCTTCTTCGTTATAGGTCGGGCGGAAATCGACCGCGTCCTGGTCGATGCCTTCGAGCAGAAGTGCTGCGACATCGGTCATGCGGGCTTCGGTGTAACGATAGGCGGCCGCGCTGTCGCCGTCGATATTGCCGAAGTTCCCCTGTCCGTCCACGACCGGGTAACGCTGCGAGAAGTCCTGCGCGAGGCGCACCAGCGCATCATAGACCGACTGGTCGCCATGCGGGTGGAACTTACCGATGACGTCACCGACGATACGGGCGCATTTCTTGAAGGCCGAGTTCGGCCGGATGCCCATTTCGCTCATCGCATGGATGATGCGGCGATGCACCGGCTTCAGCCCGTCGCGGACGTCCGGCAATGCGCGGTGCATGATCGTCGACAAGGCATAGGCGAGGTAGCGCTCTTCGAGCGCCGCCTTCAGGTCGACCGGAAGAATGTTATCGCCACCCTCTTCGGGCGGAAGCTGATTTGTCCCCATGGGACCCTGCCTAGCGGAGATGGTCCGGAACGGCAAGGAATCCGGGCGTTCTGCCTGTGGATTAAGAGCCTGTGACCGTCATCACGCCACATTCGCGCTGCACCAGTCTATGGCGAAAACCGGTGGACGTTTTTCCAATCCCACTTATAAATATTGCCGACCTTTTGGGCACGCTGCAGGCGGCCAACAGCAACAGAGGACCTCATCATGACCTTGTACCGTTCCACCCGAATTCTGCTCGCGGGCGCGGCGCTTTGCGCGTTCTCCGGCCCGGCGCTCGCGCTGGACGGACAGGATTTGTTGAAGAAGATCAATGCGGCTTTCGCAACGGGTGGCACCAGCATCACGGCCGACAATGTCGAAGTGGATGGCTCCAACGTCATCTTCAGGGGCCTGAAGCTCGGCGTGGACGGCGATGCAGCCGAAAAGCCGCTCGCGCTCGAAGAACTGACGCTGGAAGGCGTGACCGAGGAAGAAGGCGGCGCCTATTACATCGAACGCGTCGACTTCCCCGAGGTCAACGTCACCGAGGACAAGTCGAACTTCAAGGTCGAGGATCTCTATCTCTCGGGCGTCTATGTGCCGGGCGATGCGAATGCCGAGGGCATCGATTCGCTGATGTTCTACGAAGAAGCCCATAGCGGTCCGGTGGAAGTCACCGTTGACGGCAAGCCGGTCTTCTCGATGGCGGAAGCCGTCGGCACCATGGGCCTCTCCGAAGACGAGACTACCATCACCTTCGAGGGCTCCGTCACCGGCGTGAAGGCGGATCTCAGCACCGTCGAGGATCCGAAGGCCAAGGAACAGATCGAAGCACTCGGCCTCACCACGCTCGACGGCAACATGAACATGTCCGGCAGCTGGGAAGTCGAAAGCGGCACGATCGACATCGAAGACTATTCGATCGATTTCGCCAATGTCGGCAAGCTCTCGCTCGCCTTCTCGATGTCCGGCTACACGCTCGACCTGGTCAAGCAGATGCAGGAACAGGCCCGCATGATGCAGGCACAGCCGCAGAACGAGCAGGCCCAGCAGGCCGCCGGCCTTGCCATGCTCGGCCTCGTGCAGCAGCTGTCGCTGGTGGACGCGCAGATCCGCTTCGAAGATGCCGGCATCACCAAGCGCGGCCTCGACTTTGCCGGCAAGAGCAATGGTGCTGATGGCGCCCAGATGGCACAGATGGTCAAGGGCATGGTGCCGATCCTGCTCGCCCAGGCCAAGCTCGGCGCGATCCAGAACGAGATCTCGGCCGCCGTGAACACCTATATCGACGACCCGAAGGCGCTGACGATCGCCGCGGCACCGGCCAATCCGGTCGCCTTCCCGATGATCATGGGCGCTGCCATGGGGGCACCGGAAACCATTCCGGGCCTGATCGGCCTGAAGGTGACGGCGAACGACTAAGCCTAAATGAGCAAGACCGCTCTTTAGGCGGTCTTGCTCTTTGCAAAAAGCCGAAATTCAAGCAGCGCGGTGCTCTTCAGTCCCAAGGTGGGGCCGGACAGCCTCTCTAGAAGTGGACAACCGGAATCTGCCGAGGAGAGCACGCAAGCGGGATGCCTGATCTTCAAGACCGGCAACAGCCATCTGGTTGCGCTCCACAAGAGCAGAGTTCTGCTGGGTCGTCTGATCCATGCCTGCGACGGCATGATTCACGTTGCTGATCCCGGCACTCTGGTCACTTGCGGACGACGCGATGCTTTCCATGTACTGCTGGATCGCTTGAACCTCCCGCTCAATCTCGACCAGAGCCGAGCCGGTTTCGCGCACAAAATGCGCTCCACCAGCAACTTCCTTGCCGGATCGGTCAACGAGGCTTTTGATCTCCTTCGCCGCGTTGGCCGAGCGCTGCGCCAATTCGCGAACTTCATGCGCCACGACCGCAAACCCCTTGCCTGCTTCTCCCGCTCGGGCAGCCTCAACGCCGGCATTCAATGCCAGCAGGTTGGTCTGGAACGCAATCTCATCGATCACCCCGATGATGCTACCAATGCTCCGGGATGATTCTTCGATCCGGGCCATCGCTTCGACTGCGTCGATCACCAGACTGCCCGTTTTGTCCATGCTTGCGCTGACTGTTCGCACCGCGTCTCGTGCATCATTGCTCAGTCGGGCAGATTGCTGGACGTTCTGAGCAATCTGGTCGAGCGCCGCGGAAGTCTCTTCGAGGGTGGCCGCCTGCCTCATGCTGCGCTCTGCGAGCTGCATCGCCTCCACATTGATCGCCCGGCTGCCGGTATCGATAGCCTGGCTGACGGAATCAATCCCGCCCATCAATTCCCGCAGACCTGCAACGGTGCGATTAAGGTCGGACCTCAAGCCCTCGAACTCGGCGGAGAACACCTCGTCAAGCTGAACTGTCAGATCGCCAGCGGCCAGGCGGCGCAGCCCTTCAGCCAGTCCGGCAGTGGCTTGTTCGAGGCGCTCTCTGGCGTGGATCTCCGCTTCCTCTTGCAAGCGGATGCGCTCGGCCGCCGCTTCTGTACGCGCCTGCTCAGCCTCCCGCTCCAGTTGCAAGCGCTCGATTGCCGAACGACGAAACACCTCGATGGCACGCACCATGGCACCGATCTCGTTTGGCTGGTCGAGATAGGCGACCGAATAGGCGGTGTCGCCCTCTGCGAGTTTCCGCATGGCATCCGTGATCGACTTTACCGGGCGGCTGATCGAGCGCCCAACCAGCCAGACTGTGAACAGGATCAATGTGGCCACACCTGCCACGGTGATGATGGCAACCTCCTGGTTTGCGGCCCGAACCGTTTCGCTCTCCACCTGTGCTTTGGTGAGGGCGTCATTTATCGACGCGACCAGCGACTGCAATCCTTGCTCGACATCGGCACCGGCGCTCGTCAGAGACTGGCGCGCCTCCACCACCTTCAGGCTTCCCTCGGCGAAAAGGCGGAAAGCGATCACATACATATCGAGCGCCTCGGTTACCTTCATCCTCTGCGGTCCCGGAGGATAGGTCTTCTTCAGATGCGCCTTGAAGTTTGGCAGTTCGCTTTGAAACGCGTCGAGCGTCGCTGCCTGCTGCCAGAGCATGAAATCCTTCTCGTGCTTTCTCAGGGTCAGCATGCTCGCTCTGAGTTCGGCATTTTCGACATCGAGTGTGAGCTTCTCGACCTTGTCGACGGCTGACTGCATTGCGCCTCTCATCCCCGTAACCGGGGTAAAGCCAAGCTGCTCGGTGGCCGCGAAGAGCACCTCGAACGCATCGGCGTAAGAGTTCATCCGATCTTTGAGCTCGTCATTTCCAGACAGTCCCCTGTCGGCAAGAGATTGCCCAAGGGACCCAAGAGCCTCGGACGCTTCCAAAATGGCTTGTCGAAACGGAGCTGCTGCCTCTGCAGACGGTTGCGCCAGAAAACGTTCCGCGGAGATTGCGGCGCGCTGTATCTGGGTATCGATGATATCGACGGAGCGGCGAAAATCCTGGTACTGCGCTTCGTCAGCCCTGAAAGCCTTGTCTGCCTGGATCTGTGCATAGGAAAGAATTGCCATCACAGTCACGCCGACAAGGGCCAAAAGCCCCAGTACGAAGACGCAGTGTGTAATGCCGAAACGCAGGATAAACTTCATAACACATCCGGTGGGTTTGCATCTTTGCATCGTTGATGCCGCGCGGCCGTTAACAAGACCTGAACCGAGGATGACAGTTTGACGAAATGAAGCCCCTCTCCCCAACCTTGGGGGTGACTTTCAGGCACAGTGCAAACAAGGCATGAAAAAAGGCGCCGCTGGGAAGCGGCGCCTATTTTAATCTCGCGCTTGGAGACCGGTATCAGTCCTTCTTCGGCTGCGGCACGACGCGCAGTGCCAGTTCGCGCAGCTGCGTCGGGGTGGCCGGCGACGGGGCGTTCATCAGCAAGTCCTGGGCCTGCTGGTTCATCGGGAAGAGCGAGATCTCGCGCAGATTCTTGGCGCCGACCAAGAGCATGACCACGCGGTCGATGCCGAAGGCGCAGCCGCCATGCGGGGGCGCGCCGTACTGGAAGGCGCGGTACATGCCGCCGAAGCGTTCTTCGACGTCATCCTTCGACAGGCCGACCAGTTCGAACGCCTTGACCATCAGTTCCGGCGACTGGTTACGGATCGAGCCCGAGGCGATTTCGAAGCCGTTGCAGACCGCGTCATACTGATAGGCCTTGAGCGACAGCGGATCCTGCGTTTCCAGCGCCTCCAGGCCGCCCTGCGGCATCGAGAAGGGGTTGTGGGCGAAGTCGATCTTCTTTTCGTCCTCGTTGTATTCGTAGAACGGGAAGTCGACGATCCAGCACATTTCGAAACGGTCGCGATCGACGAGGTTCAGCTCCTCGCCGGCGCGGGTGCGGGCTTCACCGGCAAACTTGTAGAACTTGGCCGGGTCGCCTGCGACGAAGAAGCAGGCATCGCCCGGCTCGAGACCGAGCTGGGTTCGGATCGCTTCGGTGCGCTCTTCGCCGATGTTCTTGGCAAGCGGGCCGGAGCCGGCGATCTTGCCGTCCTCTTCCTTCCAGAAGATATAGCCGAGGCCCGGCTGGCCGGTCGATTGCGCCCAGGCGTTCATGCGGTCGCAGAAGGCGCGCGAGCCACCGGTCTTGGCGGGGATCGCCCAGACTTCGACCTTCGGGTTCGAGGCGATCATGTTGGCGAAGACCTTGAAGCCTGAATCGCGGAAGTGATCGGTGACGCCCTCCATGACGATCGGGTTGCGCAGGTCGGGCTTATCGGAACCATATTTGCGGATCGCGACGTCATAGGGGATGCGCGGCCATTCCTTGGTGACCGGCTTGCCTTCCGCGAACTGCTCGAAGACCGAGGTCATCATCGGCTCCATCGTCTGCCAGATGTCTTCCTGGGTGACGAAGCTCATTTCGACGTCGAGCTGATAGAATTCGCCCGGCAGACGGTCAGCGCGCGGGTCTTCATCACGGAAGCAGGGCGCGATCTGGAAGTAGCGGTCGAAACCGGCGACCATCAACAGCTGCTTGTACTGCTGCGGCGCCTGGGGCAGCGCGAAGAACTTGCCTTCATGGATGCGGCTCGGCACCAGGAAGTCGCGCGCACCTTCCGGCGAAGAGGCCGTCAGGATCGGGGTCGTGTATTCGGCAAAACCGGCAGCGGCCATGCCGGTGCGCATCGCGGAGATGATCTGCGTGCGCTTGACGATGTTCTTGTGCAGCGTGTCGCGGCGCAGATCGAGGAAGCGGTACTTCAGACGCACGTCTTCCGGATAGTCAGGCTCGCCGAAGACCGGCAGCGGCAATTCCTTGGCGGCCGAAAGGACTTCGATCTCCTGAGCGTAAAGCTCGATCTCGCCGGTCGGCATGTTCTTGTTGACGGTGTCATCCGTGCGGGCCTTGACCAGGCCGTCGATGCGGATGACCCATTCGCCACGCACGGTTTCGGCCGCCTTGAAGGCCGGGCTATCCGGATCGGCCACGACCTGGGTGATGCCGTAATGGTCGCGCAGGTCGATGAACAGCACGCCGCCATGGTCACGAACGCGATGGACCCAGCCCGAGAGACGAACGGTCGATCCGACGTCGGACTTGCGAAGAGCGGCACAGGTGTGGCTGCGGTAACGATGCATGATCAGGTATCCCGAATGTGACGGTCGAAAAGGCGCTGTCAGAGGAGGCGCGCGACCGATAGAAAATCGGGCGGAAAAGCGCATGGTGTGGCTGATTTGTCAAGGCTGGAGGCGATGAGGGCTTCCACTCCGGATTCGTTTGACCGGATCAAGGTGGCGTCGTCAGATCGTCAACACCAGCGGGCAGTGGTCCGACACCTCCGGGTCGCTGACCACCGAGAAGTCGAGAACCGTCAACTTCTTGTTGATCAGCATGTAATCTGCAAATCTGCCCGGCTTGACGTAATGGGATGTGCGAGTGCTTTGGAATCCCCTGGTGGTCACGAGCTCGAAAAGGCCGAGGTCGGCGAGGATCGTGAAAGTCTCACTATCCGGCTCGACGTTGAAATCGCCACAGACGATCAACCCATCTTCCGGCTCAACAACGCGACTTACAAGCTCGGTCAACCGTCTGGCCTGCTGCCTCCGCTCTAGGCTGTCGTGCTTCCCCTCGGGATCTCGGAGGCCATGCATGTGGGCCACACAGAGATAACGTCGCCGATCAAAGTCATAAACCCTGACGACATGGGCGTTTCTAGATCTTGGGTGGTCTCCGAAACTGTCGGGCGAGAATGTCTTGTGTACGAACCCTTGCGCTTGCGAGACGATCGGAAGAGATCGGTGGACGAAGGTTGCCAGACCCCACTGGGAGGGGACGGGACGCTGGTCATCCCAAAGCGCCCCCTGAGCCGCCGGACAAAAGATGGCCGCATGATCCGGAAGCGCATCTGCGATATCTCGGAAGAAATTCGCACGCTGGGGTAAGATGTGGTCTCCATCTCGATAGACCAGCCACTCGCTTGTCGAAGTTGGACTGTACGTGACCTCCTGCAGGCACAAGACATCAGGACATGCCGTCTTGACGTAAGCGACTAGGTCCTCGTGCAGTTTCCCGCCCCAGCCATTGAGGCTCATGATCTTCATCCCGCTAACATCATTATGAGCACGCTCTAAAGCCATTTGCACTCAGCCCCCTCACCCCGGCAACAACACACTCGCGAGATCCAGCGGCGCCGCGAAAGGCTCTTCGCCAGTTCCGCCCTCCTGCTGCAGTTTGCCGTCGATCATCAGATGGGCATGGCCGTGGATCTGGGACCAGACGAGCTGTTCGACGGCCGCCCTGCCCTCCGGCGTGTCGCGGTTCAGGCGTTTCGCCACCGGCAGCGAGATTTCCTCGAGCACGGCATGAGCCGCGTTTGCCGGGGGGCCCAGCGCCGGGTCGTCCCAGTCGAGGCGGTTGGCGGTGAACATCAGGCGGAAGAGATGCGGGCGGGACCTCGCAAAGGCGAGATAGCCGCGGGCGGCGGCACGCAGCTGTTCTGCCGGGTCGTCCGCAGCTTGCGCCATCGCAGAGCGCATCGAGACGGCGAAGAGACCGAAACCCTCCACCGCAAAGGCGGTCATCAGGTGTCGCATGGTCGGGAAATGATGTTCGGGGGCCGCATGGGAGACGCCGACGCGGGCGGCGAGCTTGCGCAGCGTCAGGCCCTCCAGCCCCTGCTCCTCGAGCATGGCCAGACCGTTCTCGATCAGGGCCTGGCGAAGGTCGCCGTGGTGATAGGATTTCTGTCTTGCCATGCCCCTTCATAGCCGCTCGAAAACCTGCCGTCAAAATCAATCTTGACATTGCCAAGTTTTGCCTCATCCTGATCTTGTCACCGTCAAGATGGAGATCGAGATGTCCGCCGCCACCGTGTTTTCACTCGCCAGCGGCACCGCCATGGCGGGCTGGCTGCTGCTGATCCTCGCGCCGCGGTGGGGCGCGCTGATCGCCCTCATCCGCTTTGCCCTCATCGGGGCGCTGTCGCTGACCTATGCCGTACTGGTCTTCGTCTATTTCTTCCGCGTCGAGGGCGGCGGCTTCGGATCGATTGCCGAGGTGCGCGCGCTCTTCATGAGCGATCCGGTGCTGGTGGCGGGCTGGGTGCACTACCTCGCCTTCGATCTCTTCATCGGCACCTGGATCGCCGTCGAGGCCGACAAGCGCGGCTGGAACCGGCTGCTGCAGGCCCCGATCCTCGTCGCCACCTTCATGTTCGGCCCTCTTGGCCTCCTGCTTTTCTACATCACCCGCGCGACGGACGCGTCACTCACCGCCCGAAAGGTCTGACCCATGACCATGCTTTTCAACGACAGCGTTTCACTGGCACCGGCGCGGGACTTCGCCGTCACCGAAGCGAAGACCCGCCGCCTGCTGATCGTCGGCATCGGCTTGCAGCTGGCGCTCGCCCTTCCGAGCCTGCTCGCCCTCTTCATCGACGAGCGCGTGCTCAACGACATCAGCGTCTGGGTGAAGCCGCTGAAGTTCCAGGCTTCGCTGCCCCTTATGCTGGTCACGCTGCTTCTGCTGCTGCCGCTCATCGAGCTGCGGATGCGGGCCGGGCGCGGCGTCTGGCTGGCGAGCCTCGTCGCCGTCATCACGGCGAGCGGCGAGATTCTCTACATCACGCTGCAGGCGGCGCGCGGTCGTGCCTCGCATTTCAACGACTCGACACCCTTCGAGGCGACGGCCTATAGTGTGATGGGTGCAGGCGCGGCTCTGCTTGTTCTCTCAAGCCTGGTGATCGGGCTCTATATCCTGCGGCGTCCAAGTCCGGACGCGCCGGCCGGCCTGCGCCTCGGTGCCGGCTGGGGTCTCGTGCTCGGCAGCGTGGCGACCCTCATCACGGCCTTTGCCCTCGGCAGCGGCGAGATCGGCGGCCCCGGCCACTGGGTCGGCGGCGCCAGAACGGATCTCGGCGGCTTGCCGCTCGTCGGCTGGTCGCGCACGGGCGGCGATCTGCGCGTGCCGCATTTCTTCGCCACCCATATCATGCAGGCGCTGCCCCTCCTCGGCCTTGCCTTCGACCGCGTAGCACCCCGCTTCGCCAGGTCCGGCATCGCGTTCGGCGCCGTGCTCTCAATTGCCGTCGTGATCGCCACCTTCGTGCAGGCTGTCCAGGGGCAGCCCTTCCTCTGACGGGCAAATCCGGGCGGATGGCGAGGGCCCGCGATTTTGGCCTGTCGCCATTGGCCAAACAGGTCTAGGAATTCTGACCCGACACGGCACCGACTCACCGACCCCTCGCCGTGGCCTGCAGGCCCATCATGCATGATATCCGCCCTCTCATTCCCCTGCTCATCACCGCCGGCATCCTGATCGGCGGCAACGGATTGCAGGGGACGTTCATTTCGCTGCGCGGCATCGAGGAAGGCTTCAGTACCTCCGTCATCGGCATGGTCGGCACCGGCTATTTCATCGGCTTCGTGATCGGCTGCGTCTATGTCACAAAGATCATGCGGGCGATCGGGCATATCCGGACCTTCTCGGCGCTCGCGGCCATCGCCTCCGCCGCCTCGATCATGATGGTGCTGGTGATCGACCCGATCTCCTGGTTCCTGATGCGCCTTGTGCAGGGCATCTGTTTTGCCGGGCTTTTCGCCGTGGTCGAGAGTTGGCTCAACGCCCGCGTCACCAATGCCACCCGGGCGCGCACGCTTTCCGTCTATCGGTTCGTCGATCTCGGATCGGTGACGGCGGCGCAATACATGATCCCGCTCTTCGGCGTCTCCGGCTTCGATCTCTTCGCCATCATCGCCATGGCGCTTTCGCTGTCGCTCGTGCCGATCTCCTTTGCCGACAAGTCGAGCCCGGCGCCACCGAAGGACGTGAAGTTCGACATCAAGGTTCTGTGGTCCGTTTCGCCGCTCGCGACCGTCGGCTGCATCGTGATCGGGCTCACCAATTCCAGCTTCCGCTCGCTCGGCCCGATCTATGCGGATGGCATCGGCATGTCGGTCACCGCGATCGCCACCTTCATGAGCATCGGCATCTTCGCCGGCATCGTGCTGCAATATCCGCTCGGCCATTACTCGGACAAGCTGGACCGCCGCGTCATCATCCTCATCTCGACGATCGGCGCCTTGCTCGCCGCGCTTTACCTCGCCTTCCTGGCCGGTGACGGGGAACTGGCCAATTTCATCGGCATCTTCGTCTTCGGCGCCTTTGCCCTGCCGCTCTATTCGCTGTGCTCGGCCCATGCCAACGACCATGCGGCACCGGGTCAACATGCGCTGGTCTCGGCCGGCACGCTGTTTTTCTGGTCGATCGGCGCGGTTGTCGGGCCCCTCTTTGCGTCCTTCCTGATGGATGCCTTCGGGCCGCATGCGCTGTTTGCCTATGTGATCGTCGTGCTCACCTTCTTTGCCGCCTATACGCTTGCCCGCATCCGGGCCCGCGACGCGGTGCCGACCGAAAAGCGGCGCATGCGGTTCCGCAGCCTGCTGCGCACCTCGACCTTCTTCAGCAAGCTCGCCACACCGCCCAACGAGAAGGATGGCGGCTGAGATGATCATCGTCAGGCCTGCGACAGCATGGCCCGATGATGCTATTGCTGATCGGCCATCTCAACTTTAAAAAACGGGCGGATCAGCGAGAGTTTCGACCGTGCCCCAAATCTCCAGACGCACCCTCCTCAAATCCGCCGCCGTGCTCGGCGCCTATGGCGCGGGTCTTGCCGTGATGCCGCGGATCAGCCAGGCGCTTGCAGCCTCTGACCCGCTGGAAATCGAGGCGCTCACCGGCGACGTGGTGCTTGATGGAAAACAGGCAACGCGCGGCGTGATGCGCTATGCGCTCAACGGCCAGACGTCTGGCGATCCCTCCCCGCCGATCCTGCGCGCCAGACGCGGAGAGGCTTTCAAGGCGCGCCTCACCAACCGGCTGGACGAGCCGACGACGATCCACTGGCATGGCATCCGCCTGCCGAACGATCAGGACGGCGTGCCCTTCGTCACCCAGCCTTACGTCTGTACCGGCGACCGCTTCGATTATGCCTTCTCGCCGCCGGATGCCGGGACCTTCTGGTACCACCCGCATTGCAACACGCTGACCCAGATGGGGCGCGGGCTTGCCGGCGTGCTGGTGGTGGAAGACGACCGTGATCCGGTGTTCGATGGCGAGGTCGTGCTGAATCTGAGGGATTTCCGGCTTGGCGGCGACAGCCAGTTCATCGAGCAGTTCAAGCCACGCGATGCGGCAAAGACCGGCACCTTCGGAACGCTGCGCACCGCTAACTGGCAGACGGAGCCGCGCTATGACGTTCCGGCCGGTGGCCTCGTGCGTGTCCGTATTCTCGCGGCCGACGTGACGCGGATCTATAATCTCAAGCTCGCAGGCGCCGAGGCGCAGATCATCGCGATCGACGGGCATCCGGTGCCGGAGCGCATGGTGCTCGACATGGCCGTCATCTCGCCGGGGCAGCGACTGGATCTTGCCGTCCGCGTCGCCGACAGCGAAGGTGCGGAGATGGTGCTGGAGGATGTGAGGCCCTCGACGGCGAAGGTGGTGGCGCGGCTCAGGGCGGTGGGGTCATCGCTCCAACGCAATCTCGGTGATCTCGGCCCGCTCGCCGAAAACGCCGGCGTTGACGCGGATCTATCCAACGCAACCGAAATCCCGCTGCTGCTCAGCGCCACGGCCGAAAGTGCAGCGCGCGATTCGATCTGCGGGTCGCTTGGCTATTCCTTCTGGGCGATCAACAAGGTGCCCTATCCCGGCGACGCCTGATCCGACGGCGCCGATTGCGGACTTGAAGCTCGGCCGGACCTATCTGCTCAACGTGGAAAATGTCACGCCGCATGCGCATCCGATCCATCTGCATGGCATGAACTTCAAGGCCATCTCTTCGAACAAGCGAGAGGTCCAACCGCTCGTCTCGGATACCTACCTTGTGCTGCCGGATGAAAAGGTCCAGCTTGCGCTGGTGGCCGACAACCCGGGCGACTGGGTCTTCCATTGCCACATCATAGAACACCAGAAGACCGGGATGACCGGCTATTTCCGAGTGACATGACATGAGCCTTGCCGGGACAATGCGCATCCACGAGCCCTATCCAGGGGTCTTTGCCTATTATGACGGGCGGATCGAAGGAAAGCGCTTGCACTCGGCTAGGCCGAACTGGCTCGACGATGGCGCCTACAGTCTCGGTGTTGCGAGCTATGCGATCGTCTCCGGCCCGGAGGCGCTGGTTTACGACACGCATATCTCCTTCGACCATGCCCGGGCGATCCGCAGCCATCTTGCCGGCCTCGGCGTCACCCGCATCCGGGTCGTGCTCAGCCACTGGCACACCGATCATATCGCCGGCAATGCCGGCTTCATCGACTGCCCCATCCTGTCGAACAAGTTGACGCGCAACACGCTGATCGAGAAGCGCAAGGTGCTTGCCGAAAAGGATCCGCCGATCAACCCGGTCGTCATGCCGACCGAGACCTTCGAGGGCGAGACGGTGCTGGAGGTGGGCGCCATCACGGTGAAGCTGATGCAGTTCGACATCCACAGTGCCGATGGCACCGTTCTGCTGCTGCCCCATCTTGGCGTTCTGCTCGCCGGTGACACGCTGGAAGACACCGCCACCTATATCTCCGAACCTGAACGCACCGCACGGCACATCGCCGAGCTTGATCGGCTGGCGGGGCTCGAGTTTGCCCGCATCCTGCCCAATCACGGCGACGAGCAGGTCATCGCATCAGGCGGCTATCCACCGTCGCTGGTGACGGCGACACGCGACTATCTCGACCGACTGCTTGCCCGTCTCGACGATCCGGCTCTTGCGGAGGAAAGTCTCCAAAGCTTCATTGCGCCCGAGCTCGCCGCGGGAACGCTAACCTATTTCGCGCCCTACGAGGCGGTCCACAAACAGAATATCGCCGTGCTCAAGGGCGCGCCGACAGACGAATAAGGGGAGATCGGGCCTACGGAGCCCGCTCTTGCCGGCTTTCCGGGCCGTTCATATTGACAAGGAAGGCCAGAAGGGAAACTAAGGTTGATCCTGTAGTTTCCATGACCGAGCCGAAATGATCGATACCACTGCCGCGCTTGAGGAGGCTTGCCGCCTCCTCGCCCAATCCGATTTCATCACGATCGACACGGAATTTCTCCGCGAAACGACCTTCTGGCCGGAACTCTGCCTCATCCAGATGGCGAGCCCGGAGCATGAGTATATCGTCGATCCCATGGCCAAGGGCCTGGACCTGAAGCCCTTCTTCGAGCTGATGGCCAATCCGGCCGTCACCAAGGTGTTCCATGCGGCCCGCCAGGACATCGAAATCATCTTCCACCTCGGCGATCTGATCCCGCATCCGATCTTCGATACGCAGGTCGCGGCCATGGTCTGCGGCTTCGGCGACTCGGTCTCCTATGACCAGCTCGTGCAGAAGGTGAAGAACGTCCATATCGACAAGACCTCGCGCTTCACCGACTGGAGCCGCCGTCCCCTGTCGGAGAAGCAGCTCGATTATGCGCTGGCCGATGTCACCCATCTCCGCGACGTTTATCTCAAGCTGAAAGGCCAGCTGGAGGCCGAAGGCCGGGCGGAATGGCTGACCGAAGAGATGGCCATCCTAGAATCCCGCGAAACCTATGACCTGCCGCCGGAACAGGCCTGGCAGCGGCTGAAGATGCGGCTGCGCAAGCCGACGGAACTTGCCGTCATGCAATATGTCGCCGCCTGGCGGGAGCGCGAGGCACGCTCGCGCAACGTGCCGCGTTCGCGTGTGCTGAAAGACGACGCCATTTACGAGATTGCCCAGCAGCAGCCGAAGGACACCGAAGCGCTTGGTCGTCTGCGCACCATCCCCAAGGGCTGGGAACGGTCGAGCTCCGGTGCGGCGATCCTCGAACAGGTGAACGCCGCGCTCGCGCTGCCGAAGTCGGAAATGCCGCATCTGCAGCGCCACACCCATGCGCCCGAGGGTACGCAGTCCGCAGTCGAGCTCCTGAAGGTGCTGCTGCGGCTCACCTCTGAGAAGCACGGCGTTGCCTCCAAGGTGATCGCCAACAGTGACGATCTGGAGAAGATCGCGGCCGAAGGCGAGAAGGCCGAAGTGGCGGCGCTGCAGGGTTGGCGCAAGGAGCTGTTCGGCGATCTGGCGCTGAAGCTCATCTCCGGCGGCGTCGGCCTGCGCTTCGTCGACAAGCGCGTCGAAGCGGTGGAGTTCTGATCCGTGCCGGCGCTTGTCCTGCGCCGTGCGACGGAGGCCGATATCCCCTTCATCATGGAGACCGAGCGCAAGCCGGGCTATGACCAGTTCATCGGCCGCTATGGCGTCGAGGAACATCTGGCGCAGCTGGCCAATCCGGCTTTCGCCTATCTGATCGGTGAAGATTCCGAAGGCACCCCGCTCGGCTTCGTCATTCTGATGGATCTCAACCGGCGCGACGGCAATGCCTGCGTCAAGCGCATCGCGGTCGCCAGCCCGGAAAAGGGCATGGGCACGCCGCTGCTCACCGGTGCCGTCGATTTCGCCTTTCTCGAAACCAACGCCCATCGCCTCTGGCTCGACGTGGTTAGCGGCAATTTGAGAGCGCAAACCGTCTATCGCAAGGTCGGCTTCATTCAGGAGGGCGTGCTGCGCGAGGCAGCGCTGATGCCGGATGGCAGCCGGTCGGATTTCTTTCTGATGTCCATCCTCCGCCCCGAATGGGCGGCACGGCGCGGCTGAGGGAAAGAATGGAACTCCCCGCTCCTCTTCGCTCCGCCGTCGACCAGATGCTTCAGGGCGAGCCGCTCGAAAAGCTCGCCAGGGCGAGCGCGATCCTGTCCGATCGCTATCGTCGCGAGGTGCGTGACGGGCGGTTTCATATCGATGATGCGCTGGCCGCCAAGGCCTATCTCGCGACACGCCTGCCCGCCACCTTTGCGGCGGTCCGCGCAGCGCTCGCCATGGTCGAGGATGCGGCACCGAATTTCCAGCCTCAGACGCTGATCGATCTCGGCTGCGGTCCCGGCACTGCACTCTGGGCGGCCGCCGATACCTGGGGCAGCCTGGCATCGGCCGAGATGGTGGAAGCGAGTGGCGCAATCCGCAGCGTCGGCGAAAAACTCGCCGCCTCCGGCAGCGTGAAGAACCACTGGCAGGCGGGTGACGTGACGGGGAAGATCCCGGCGCTCGCTGCGGCTGACCTCGTAACGCTCGCTTATGTCCTGGACGAATTGCCGCCGACGACCATCGCAGCCGTCACGGAAAAGCTTTGGGATCTGACCAAGGGCATGCTCGTCATCATCGAGCCCGGCACACCGGCCGGCTGGCAGCGCATTCTCACAGTTAGAGATAAGCTCCGATCCCTCGGCGCCCATCTTGTCGCTCCCTGCATGCATGCGGAAGACTGTCCGATCGTGGCACCGGACTGGTGCCACTTCTCGAGGCGCGTGGCGCGCTCACGCGTGCACCGGATGGCCAAGGGGGCGGAAGTGCCGTGGGAAGACGAGAAATACATCTTCATCGCCGCTTCGCGCGAGCCTGTCACGATCAGCGGCGACCGGGTGCTGGCTCCGCCGCGCGTCAATGGCGGTGTCGGGCGGGTGAAGCTCTGTCGCACCGATGGCACGGCTGCCGAACTGACGCTCAGCAAACGCGACGGCGAGGCCTTCAAGGAGATCCGCCGGGCTGACTGGGGCGACCGGCTGGACTTAGGAGATAAGGGATGACTTCGCGGCTGACATCCGAGCTTGCCTCCCGCCTTGCTACGATCGCGCTCGGGCATGTCACCCGCGAATATCCCAATCACATCCTCCATGGGCTCGAAGGGCCTGAAGACGCGAAGACGCCATCCGAGCTTCATCCAGTGTTCTTCGGCAGTTACGACTGGCATTCCTGCGTACACGGCTACTGGATGCTGGCGCGGCTGCTGCGGCTCCACCCCGAGATGCCCGAGGCGCAGGCGATCCGAGATCTCTTCGCCACGATGCTGGTGCCCGACAGGATCGCTGGCGAATGTGCCTATTTCGACCGGCCGATGGCGCGCGGTTACGAGCGCCCTTATGGCTGGGGCTGGTTGCTGAAGCTTGCCGCCGAATTGCACGGCCACGAGGTTCCAGCCTGGGGCGCTGCGCTGTCTCCGCTGACGGAGCGGATCGTCCAACGCTTCCGCGACTTCCTGCCGCTGGCCACCTATCCGGTGCGGGTGGGCACGCACTACAACACCGCCTTCGCGCTGAGGCTCGCCGCCGACTATACCGAGACCGTCGGAGACGGCACCTTCTTCGAACTGCTGCGCGCGACGGCTCTGCGCTGGTACGGCTCCGACACCGCCTGCCCCGCCTGGGGCGAGCCCTCGGGGGACGACTTCCTGTCGCCGGCTCTGATCGAGGCGGAATGCATGCGCCGACTCCTGCCCGCCACCGAGTTCGCCCGCTGGTTCGATGCCTTCCTGCCAGACATCGCAACCGGTGAGCCGCGCACGCTGTTTGCGCCCGCCTCCGTTTCCGATCGCTCGGACGGCAAGATCGCCCATCTCGATGGCCTGAGCCTTAGCCGCGCCTGGTGCTGGTCTTCGCTCGCCAGCACCCTGCCCGACACGGACCCACGCCGACCTGTGATGATCAAGGCCGCGCATGGGCATCTTAAAGCCGGGATCGCGCATGTGGCGGGCGACTATATGGGCGAACACTGGCTGGCGAGTTTTGCGGTTCTGGCACTGACGGAAACGGAATAATGAGCAGCCTCACTGACACCGTCGACATCACGGGCCGCGTGCTCGTCTCAGGCTCCGCCGAGGGCGAGGTGCTGTTCACCGATACCGCGCTCAGCTTCTGGGGCGGTGCGGACGCCGTGACCGGCGAGATCATCGACCGGCATCACCCGTTGAGCGGCGAGCGGTTGACCGGCCGCGTGCTCGCCCTGCCCACCAGCCGCGGCTCCTGCACCGGCAGCGGCGTGATCCTCGAACTGATCCTTAACGGACAAGGTCCCGCGGCGATCGTGCTCGAACATCCCGAGGCGATCATCACGCTCGGCGTCATCGTCGCGGAGGAAGTATTCGGGCAGTCCATTCCGGTGATTGCGGTCGGCAAAGAGCAATTTGCTGCATTGAAGACAGCGAGGCATATCCGGATCAGCGACGGCGTTGCTGGCATGGGTGCGGAGATCGCGCTCACGGATCGGGACCAGGCCATTCTCGCAGGCGAGCGGGGCGAAGCGGCAGCGGTCGCCATGCGGATCGTGCTCCGGATGGCGGCGCTTGAGGGCGCGAGAGAACTCATCGACATCACCCGCGCCCATATAGACGGCTGCATCTACACCGGTCCCGGTGGCCTCGCCTTTGCCGAGAAGCTGCGCGATCTGGGCGGCCGCGTCGTTGTACCGACGACGCTGAACGCGATTTCGGTCGATCATCGCCGCTGGCAGGTGCAGGGTGTTGCGGAAGCGCTTGGGCGTTCGGCGGCCGCTGTGGCCGATGCCTATGTGGCGATGGGCGCCCAACCTACCTTCACCTGCGCGCCCTATCTGCTCGATGACCGGCCCGCGCGCGACGAGCAGATCGTCTGGGCGGAATCGAATGCCGTCGTCTATGCCAACAGCGTGCTTGGCGCGCGCACGATGAAATATCCTGACTATCTCGACATCGCGATCGCGCTGACCGGCCGGGCACCCAAGGCAGGCTGCCATCTGCCGGAAGAGCGCTTGCCCCAGATCCGCGTCACCGTGCCGCCGCTTGAGGACGTGGATGACAGTCTCTGGCCACTTCTCGGTTATCTGATCGGGACCGTCTCGCCGGATGCCATTCCGCTCGTCGAGGGGGTGTCCCAACATCTACCGGACACGGACGCTCTCAAGGCGTTCGGGGCAGCGTTTGCCACCACCTCGGCGGCACCGATGTTTCATATCGCTGACGTCACGCCGGAAGCGCAGAGCCCGGGTGCATTCGCCGCACTGGATCTGTCGACAATTTCACTCACTCATGACGACCTTCAGCGAGCCTGGCGCGAGCTGAACGGCGCAGGTGCCGGTCCGGTACAGCTTGTTTCACTCGGCAATCCGCATTTTTCCGCGACGGAACTGGCAGCACTAGCCGATCTCTGTCGCGGCAAGAGACGGCATGCGAGCGTGCCGCTCGTCGTCACTTGCGGCCGGGCGGAGATGGTCAAAGCCGAGGCCGCAGGCGACCTTGAGGCTCTCGCAGATTTCGGCGTCACGCTCGTCAACGACACCTGCTGGTGCATGGTGACCGAGCCGATCATTCCCGTCGAGGCAGAGGTCATCATGACCAATTCCGGCAAATACGCCCATTACGGTCCCGGCCTCACCGGGCGCACCATGCGTTTTGGCAGCCTTGCCGCCTGTGTGGACGCCGCCGTCACCGGCGAGGATCGCGGCACCTTGCCGGCATGGCTCGCGGCGGCTGTGGGTAACCGCTGACGTCACCGAAACTTCACCTGATCGCAATCGGTGCGACATGAAGCCTGCTTATGGACTGCGGCGTTTCCTCCCTTCCAACAAGGTGACGCTATGACCAAAGCCCTTTTGACTTCCGCCGCCCTCTTCGTTCTCTTCGTCTCCCAGGCCTCGGCCGAGGAGAAGGTCTTCCCGTCCAAGCTCGTCAGTCACGCGATCCTGCCGGCCAACACCATTATCGCCGCCCCTGCGGATGCACCCGCCTATCTCAAGACCTCCGGCAAGTTCACGACGGCGGATCGCAAGCGCGCCGACGCGCTCGGCAGCGTGCCCGGCAAGGACGGCGTACGCCTGACCGGCCTTTCGCTTCCCTTCGATGGTCAGCCGCTGCAGGGCTTCTCCGGCATCAAGGCCATGGAAGACGGCAGCTTCTGGAGCCTTTCCGACAACGGCTTCGGCTCGAAGATCAACTCGACCGACGCCATGCTGATGCTGCACCACCTGACCTTCGACTGGGATGCCGGCACCGTGAATGTCGAAAAGACGCTCTTCCTCTCTGATCCGGACAAGAAGGCCCCCTTCCCGATCGCCATGGAAGGCTCTGATAAGCGTTACCTCACCGGCGCCGATTTCGACGTTGAATCCATCCAGCCGGTGGCTGACGGCTTCTGGGTCGGCGAAGAGCTCGGCCCCTACATGCTGAAGTTCTCGACCGAGGGCATGCTGACGGATGTCATCGCCACCAAGGCCGGTGAAACCGAGGTGAAGTCGCCCGACAATCCGACGCTCGTCGTTCCGGCCAATCCGGCCGCCAAGATGCCCGTCTTCAACCTCAAGCGCTCCGGCGGCTATGAGGGCCTCGCCATGTCGAAGGACGGCACGAAGCTCTACGGCCTGCTTGAAGGTCCGCTTTATCTCGAAGACGGCTCTGTCGAAAAGGCCGATGGCCTGACCGCACTGCGCATCATCGAACTCGATGCCGCCTCCAAGGCCTGGACGGGCAAGACCTGGCTCTATCCGCTGTCGGAAGGCGGCGAGGCGATCGGCGATTTCAACATGATCGACGAAACGACGGCCCTGGTCATCGAGCGTGATAATGGTGCGGGTGTCGTTGAAAAGGCCTGTGCCGATCCGAAGGCTCCGGCTGCCGACTGCTTCGCCGTTCCGGCCAAGCACAAGCGCATCTACAAGATCGAGATGACGGACGAGAATGCCGGCAAGGCCGTGCGCAAGATCGGCTATATCGATCTGATGAAGATCGAAGACCCCGATAACAAGAAGCGCCAGGGCGGCGGCGAAGGCTTCTACGACATGCCTTTCGTGACCATCGAGAATGTCGATGTGGTCGATCCGACCCACATCATCGTCGGCAACGACAACAACCTGCCCTTCTCGGCCGGTCGTGCGCTGGACAAGGCCGACGACAACGAGTTCGTTCTGCTCGAAGTCGGCGACTTCCTCGCCGCGAAGTAAGCGGCAGTCATTCGTGCCTGGGTCGGGCGGCAGGCGTCGCCCGATCCGGTCGCATCACGTCAAGGCGCGGGGCCAGTGGCCCCGCGCCTCTGTTGTTTAGGCAGACAGAGCAAACCGGCCTTCAAGTAGGCTTGGCGCAGGCCGCCTCAATCGGGCCCATGGCGTCCGCCGCCCCGGCCAGAGGATAAACGAAGGTCTTTTCCCCGAGCGTGAAGCGCAATTCGCTGCCCTGCTTCAACATCCGCGCAATCGGCACGTCGAAAGCTGGCTTGGCCTCCAGGAATGTGACCTCCATGTCCTCGATGAACAGGATGTCCGCCTCGAGCGCCAGCTGCTCCGTCGATGGTGGCGCGGTTAGCGTCAGTGGAACCGTCCCTGCCTTCGGCTCGAAGTTCGGGTCCATGGCCAGAGTGACGAAGAAGTCGCGGGCCGGCAGCTCGCATCGGAAGGCAATCGGCGCGTCGTCGCTCTGCGGCACACCATAGATCAGCGTGGCAATGTTCTCCTGCCGATCGCCGATCCACTTGCGGGCATCCTCCGCCGACACCCAAGCTGCCGTGGCCAGGAGTGCCGACACAGCCACAGCGGTCACGGAGACCACCTCGCGCGCCAGACGATTGCGACCTCTGCCAAGCCTGCCGAACACCATATCGCTACCACCCCGGAGTTGGACCACAGCACGGCGTAAGTCGTCAGAACCGCGCCCAAGGCGCGGTTCCGATCAAAGGATTATCGATATCCTGGCTGCGGGCAATCCCGGTTATTCGTAGAGGAAGGCAAGCCGCTTGCCGGTCAGCTTCGACAGCTGGGTCAGGCGGCCGTCGAGCCGTTCCCCTGAGAATTCCTCATAGGCCTTGGGCACCACGAATTCGAGGTCGAGCTCCGGATTGTCCGAACGCCGGAACGTCAGGTTGTTCACCACACCGGGCATGGAGGCCGAGAAGAGGTAGACGACACGCAGCATGCCGCCGACGAGCTTGGCGCGGTCGAGCAGACGCTCGGTGGCAATGGCCGCCAACGGCCCGGTCTGGCCGTCGTCGTGCAGGCCTTCGAAGCGATAATAGTTGGTGAGCGCGATGAAGGCGCGGCCCGGATGGGTGATGCCGACGAAGGAAGAGTGGGCAATCACGTTCAGCGCCTGCAGGCCGCGATAATCGGGATGGGCGCGCCAGCTGATGTCGGCGAGCAGGCATGCCGCCTGGCGATAGCGGCTTTCCTCTTCCGTTTCTTCGATATCAAAGAACGGCATCATTCGGCCGGTCCAGTCGGCGAGCTCGCGCGCATGTTCGGGCGAGCGCGCACGCAGGATCGCCAGTTCATCAGCAGCTTCGATCAGCGGATCGAGTGCCTGCTCTTCGTCCAGAAGCTGCGAATAGAGATAGCCTTCACGGACACCCTGGGCGGAGAAACAGACGCTCTTCGGCTGCATGACCTCGATCACTTCGCGCATGGCAACGGCGCCAAAGGGAATGAGGTTGCGGCGGCTCTTGGAGATCGTCGACCAGGCCGGGTCGCGAGCATTGGCGCCTGAGATGATCTCTTCCAGGAAGAAGGCGATCTCGTCATAGGGCAGTTCATACCCCTGCATCATGTGCAGCGGGTATTTGCGGATTTCCATGTGCAGCTTGGCGATGTTGCGCCAGGTGCCACCGACGGCATAGAAGGTGCGGCCCTGCCCCTTCTTGAGCAGTTCCGCATCGCCGATGAGCTTCTTCGCCAGCGCGCGGCCCTTGGGGAGTGAGCCCGCGACCGTCTCGGAGAGGCGCAGGCCACCGAGCGGCAGCGTGATGCCCTTGCCAAAGCTCTTGCCCTTGATATCGATGAGTTCGAGCGAGCCGCCGCCGAGGTCGCCTGCGATGCCGTCGGCATCGTGAAAGCCGCTGACGACGCCGAGTGCCGAGAACTTCGCTTCTTCCTCACCCGTCAGGACAAGGATCTCGTGGCCGAGGATCTCTTCGGCCCGCGCGATGAAGTCTGGCCCGTTCGACGCTTCGCGCGCCGCGGCGGTCGCGAGCACGAACATGCGCGTGGCCTTGGCCTGGTTGGACAGCGCGCGGAAGCGGCGCAAGGCGGCCAGAGCGCGCTCGACGCCATCCTCGTCCATACGGCCGGTCGTCGCAACGCCCCTGCCGAGGCCGCAGAGAACCTTCTCGTTGAAGAGAACCGTCGGTGCGCGGGACAGGCCCTCATAGATCACCAGACGGATCGAGTTGGAGCCGATGTCGACAACGGAGACAGGGGCGATACCGGGAAGGCGCCCCTGCGCTTCAGATCTTGTCATGAGGTACCAGTGTTATCTTTTCCTGCCGGAAATGAGGCCGGCGATCAGTTTCGGTGCGCTCGATTTCAATGCTTCTCCGCGACCCGACAGGCTCGGATTGGTCATGAAATACTGCTGCGCGTTGAAAGGTTCCTCACCCTGCCGCACTTCAATGCGGCGAGACGTGCCGTCGGGCAATATCTCGTAGCTCTGCTGGTTGTCAATCAGGTTGCCCAGCATGATCTGGGACAGGACCTGCTCATGCACCGTCGGGTTGATCAGCGGCACCAATGTCTCGACGCGCCGGTCGAGATTGCGCGGCATCATGTCGGCCGAGCCGATGTAGACAAGTGCCTTTTCGGACGGCAGTCCGTGGCCATTGCCGAAGCAGAAGATGCGGCTGTGCTCCAGGAAGCGGCCGACGATCGACTTGACGCGGATGTTGTCCGACAGACCAGGCACCTGCGGACGCAGGCAGCAGATGCCGCGAATGACGAGATCCACCTCGACGCCCGCGCCACTCGCCTCGTAAAGCGCGTCGATGATCTCGGGGTCGACCAGCGAATTCATCTTCATCCAGATTGCGGCCGGGCGGCCGGCCTTGGCGTGTTCAATCTCTTCGCGGACGTGCTTCAGGATGCGCGGGCGCAGCGTGTAGGGCGAAACCGCGAGCTTCATGCCCTCTTCCGGCTCGCCATAGCCGGTGATGAAGTTGAAGACATTCGCCATGTCATGGGCGATCTTCGGGTTGCACGTGAAGAAGGACAGGTCCGTATAGATCTTCGCCGTGACCGGATGGTAGTTGCCGGTGCCGAGATGGCAGTAGGTCCTGAGCTTGCCGTCTTCGCGGCGCACGACCATCGACATCTTGGCGTGGGTCTTGAGCTCGATGAAGCCGAAAACGACCTGCACACCGGCGCGCTCGAGGTCGCGGGCCCAGCGAATGTTTGCCTCTTCGTCGAAGCGCGCCTTGAGTTCGACAAGCGCCGTGACCGACTTGCCCATTTCCGCAGCATCGATCAGAGCGCGGACGATCGGGCTGTCGTTCGAGGTGCGGTAGAGCGTCTGCTTGATGGCGAGAACGTCGGGATCGCGCGCGGCCTGCAGCAGGAACTGCACCACGACGTCGAAGCTCTCATAGGGGTGGTGAACCACCATGTCCTTTTCACGGATAGCGGCCAGGCAGTCGCCCGCATGCTCACGCACGCGCTCGGGGAAGCGGGCATTGTAGGGCTCGAAGCGCAGATCATCGCGCGGGGCCTTGGTGATTTCAGAAATGGTGTTGAGCGCAAGCAGCCCCGGCAAGACCGCGACGCGGTTATCCGGCACGCCGAGTTCATGCACCACGAACTGGCGCAGGCCGACCGGCATCTCGCTGTCCACCTCGATGCGGATCACCGAGCCGCGGCGACGGCGCTTCAGGGCGGTCTCGAAGAAGCGCACGAGGTCTTCGGCCTCTTCTTCGACTTCAATATCGCTGTCGCGGATGATGCGGAACGTACCGTAGCCCTTGACCTCATATCCCGGATAGAGCCGGTTGATGAAAAGGCCGACCACGTCTTCCAGCGTGATGTAGCGGATCGTCACCCCTTCGTCCGGCAGGCGGATAAAGCGATCGAGCGTCGGCGGCAGGCGCAAGAGCGCCGTCATAGGTTCACCGTTGCGGCTCGAGCAGAGCTGCAGGCCCATGGAAAAGCCGAGGTTCGGGATGAAGGGGAACGGGTGAGCCGGATCGATCGAGAGCGGCGTGAGGACCGGGAAGATCGATTCCTGGAACGCGGTTTCGAGCCAGGTCCGGTCCTCGTCCGAAAGGGCGGCCGGGCGGACGATGAGGATTTCTTCCTGGGCCAGATACTGTTGCAGGACGGCGAGCGACGCCTGCTGCTCCATTTGCAGATTGTCGATTTCCTTCAGGATGTCGTCGAGCTGCTCGCCCGGCGTCTTGCCGTCGGGGCTCTTGATCGCGATGCCCTGGCGCACCTGGCCTTCGAGACCAGCCACGCGCACCATGAAGAACTCATCCAGGTTCGCGGCCGAGATCGACAGGAAGCGCACGCGCTCCAGCAGCGGGTGGGCAGTATTGAGGGTTTCCTCAAGGACGCGGCGATTGAACTGCAGCCAGGAAAATTCGCGGTTGATGAAGCGCAGCGGGCTGGTCAGCAGGTCTTCGGCGGGTGCTGCCTCCGCGCCGCTGTCGCTGCCCGTGCCTTGTACTGCGCTGTCCATGATTCGCCCTCTGGTTATCGTTGGTGCCGATTATAACAGTTTAACGACAGATCTGTGACGACTACTCGCTGATGTCTGCCGCCTCCAGCATTTCGAGAACCTCTGCAGCCAGGCTTCGGCTGATCTTGGCGCGGCGTGCCAGCGCCAGCTTGTCCATGCGATCGACCACCACCTGGGCGGCCGAGAATGAACGCTCCATGCGGCTGACGATATAGCCGACGATCTTGTCATCGATGTAAAGCTGGCGGTCGGCGAAGAGCTTGGTGATCAGGTGACCGAGAAGCTCTTCGTCGGGCGCACCGATCTCCACGACGGTCGCAGCCTTCAGGCGGGAGTTGAGATCCGGCAGTGCCACGTTCCAGGACGGTGGGAAGCTGCGCGACGTGATGAGAAGCGTCGTGCCGTGCTGGCGCACGGCATTGATGACGTGGAAGAGTTCGACCTCATCGAAACCGTTGCGATCGGCATCCTCGAACAGAACCGGACCGGCTGCGGCGGCCTGCGACGCGCCCTTGCCCGGCTGAAGCGCAATGTCGGTTGCGCCGCTGGTGTCCCTGAAGATTTGCGCAAGATGGGATTTTCCCGAGCCCTCCGGCCCTGTCAGGATCACCACGGGGGATGGCCAGTCCGGCCAGGCGTCGACGATCGACACGGCAGCGGCCATGCGTTCGGAGACCAAGAGGTCGTCGCGACCGGTCGCAGCGCCGTGTTCGAAGGCAAGTGGCAATTGTTCGGCGGTGCCGCGTTTTTCGGCAGCCATCTTGGCGTCAGTCATTCATGCCTCGGGCACGTCTTTAGAGCTTGGGGGTGCGATCTCGCCGACGGGCTGGTGAGGCGGCGCAATGACGACCGAGGTTCCGTAGTAGAGATCGCTCTCAAGATACCGCGAGATGGCGAAACGAACAAGGACGCCGACCGCAGCGGCCGCGGGCACGGCCACAAGGACGCCGACGAAGCCGAACAGCGCGCCGAAGGCAAAGAGGGCAAACATCAGCCAGACCGGATGCAGGCCGACGCTTTTGCCCACCAGTTTCGGCTGCAGGATGTTGCCCTCGATGAACTGACCGAGGAAGAAGATGCCGGCGATGACGCCGATCCAGATGAAGTCCGGCCAGAACTGTACCAGCGCCACGCCGAGCGACAGCAGCAGGCCGACGGTGGAGCCGACATAGGGGATGAAACTGATCATGCCGGTGAAGAAGCCGATCAGCAGGCCGAAATTGAGGCCGGCGGCCGAGAGCGCCACGGCGTAGAAGATGCCGAGGATCAGGCAGAGAGAGCCCTGTCCGCGCACGAAGCCGGCGATCGTATTGTCGAGTTCGGTCGCCAGCTGACGCACGGTTGCGACCTGGGCACGCGGCACCCAGCTGTCGACCTTCTCGATCATGCGGTCCCAGTCGAGCAGCAGGTAGAAGGCCACGACCGGCGTCACGACGAGCAGCGAGGCGATGTCGAGGAGTGCCTTGCCGGAGTTCCAGATCTGCTCGACGAGAGTGCCGAGGAAGCCGACGCCTTCGCTGAGATAGCGGGAGAAGTTCTCCCGGATCGTGCCCATCTGGCTGTCGACCCAATCCGGCAGCCAGGAGGCGTTCGAGGTCGCGATGAAGGTCTGCAGCTGCGTGACATAGCCGGGCACGCGCTGAATGAATTCGTTGAGCTGGCTGGCGAGGACCGGGATGATGATCATCAGCGACAGCACGAAGACGACCACGAAGGAGATAAGGATCACCACCGTCGCCATCAATCGGCTGAGGCCGATGCGCTCCAGCCGGTCGGCGACCGGGTCGAGAAAATAGGCGAGCGCCATGCCGGCAATGAAGGGCAGCAGGATCGACGAGAAGAGCATCAGGAAGGCGACGAAGAACGCCAGCGTCACCAGCCAGAAGAAGACCTGGCGGCGAAGGCCGATAGCACTGATGTTGCGAGCCATATCCGTCTCCGTTCAGAACCTTGTTGTCCGCTTTGGGCGGCGCGGGCGTTTCCCGCATGCTGCGGTGCCGCAGTAGGAGATAGGTTACCGGCAAAGCCTTGGTCAAGAACTGGCACCTCGCGGATGGCGACAAGAGACGATCTCGGCCTAGAATGGCCGGGAAATCGTGCACTTCCCCGGCTCGCTGCTTGCATCCGAAGCCTCTTCATGCCATGGCCAGCCGAAATTCTCGCAGGATCGGAGGCAGGCATGAGCCAGGCTGGCAAGAACGGGTTGACCTATAGCGATGCGGGCGTCGACATCGATGCCGGCAACCTGATGGTCGAGAAGATCAAGCCGGCCGTGAAGTCGACACGCCGTCCGGGGGCGGATGGCGAGATCGGCGGCTTCGGCGGCTTGTTCGACCTCAAGGCCGCCGGCTTCAAGGACCCGATCCTGGTGGCCGCCAATGACGGCGTCGGCACCAAGCTGAAGATCGCGATCGACGCCAATATCCACGACACAGTCGGCATCGACCTCGTCGCCATGTGCGTCAACGATCTCGTGGTCCAGGGCGCCGAACCGCTGCTCTTCCTCGACTATTTCGCCACCGGCAAGCTCGATCCCGATCAGGGTGCGGCGATCGTGCAGGGTATTGCTGCCGGCTGCCGCGAGGCGGGTTGCGCGCTGATCGGGGGCGAGACTGCCGAGATGCCGGGCATGTATTCCAAGGGTGACTATGACCTTGCAGGCTTTGCCGTGGGTGCTGCCGAGCGCGGCGAACTGCTGCCGGCTGGCGATATCGCCGAAGGTGACGTGATCCTCGGCCTCTCGTCTTCCGGCGTGCATTCCAACGGCTTCTCGCTGGTGCGCAAGATCGTCGAAGTCTCGGGCCTTGCCTGGGATGCTCCGGCGCCCTTTGCCGAGGGACAGTCACTGGGCGCAGCGCTGCTGACCCCGACGCGCATCTATGTGAAGCCGCTTCTGAAGGCGATCAAGGAAACTGGGGCGTTGAAGGCGCTTGCCCATATTACCGGCGGCGGCTTCCCCGAAAACATTCCGCGCGTGCTGCCGAAGCATCTCGCCGCCGAAATCGACCTATCCTCGTTCCAGGTTCCCGCCGTCTTCTCCTGGCTCGCCAAGACCGGCGGCGTGGCCCAGAACGAGATGCTGCGCACCTTCAACTGCGGCATCGGCATGATCGTCGTCGTTCCCGCCGACAAGGTGGACGAGGTGACCAAGGTGCTGGAAGCCGAAGGTGAGACCGTTGCCCGCCTTGGCCGCATGATTGCCCGCGAAGAGGGTGCGCATGGCGTGACCTACAAGGGTACGCTCGCCCTATGAGCAGCGGCCGCAAACGCGTCGTGGCCTTCATCTCCGGCGGCGGGTCGAACATGCTGGCGCTGGCCAGAGCCTGCGAAGCGGCCGACTATCCGGCGGAAATCGTCGCCGTGTTCTCCGACAAACCGGAGGCCGCGGGTCTTGCCAAGGCGGAAGCACTCGGCATCCCGACACACGTTTTCGAGCGGAAAAGCTATGGCTCGAAGGCCGAGCACGAGGCGGCAATTCTTGCGGCACTCGCCGAGGTCGACCCAGACCTCATCTGCCTCGCAGGCTACATGCGCCTGCTCTCGGGTGACTTCATCCGGCCACATGAGGGCCGGATCCTCAACATCCATCCGTCCCTGCTGCCGCTCTTTCCCGGCCTGCACACGCATCAGCGTGCGCTCGATGCCGGCATGAAAGTCGCGGGCTGCACCGTGCATTTCGTTACCGAAGGCATGGATGAAGGCCCGGTGATCGCGCAGTCCGTCGTGCCTGTTCTGATCGACGATACGGCAGAGACGCTGGCAGCACGGGTGCTCACGGTCGAGCATCAGACCTATGCGCTCGCCTTGAAGCTCGTGGCGTCGGGCAGCGTCACCATGCGCGCCGATGGCAGTGTCGAGCGACGGGCGTCGGAGACAGACGCAGACGCACGGCTGATCAGCGGCTGACGCAAATCGACCGACTGCACGCGCGATCGCCGTTTGATAGCATTCTCTTAACCATAAACATGCAACCGTAACGATTATCTCATCGACACGGTCACGACATGTTCAATCTCCAGGTTATTTCAGCTCTGTCGCTTGGCGGCACCCTGCTCTTCACCGCTCCAGCCTTCGGCCAGGACGCCTATTCGAGTTCGTCAGCCGGGACGGTGCGCTACTTTGCCGGCATCGGCATGGCGAACATCAAGGCCGGCGAATACGTCTATAGCGGCGACTACAAGGTCAGCCAGCTCGACTGGGAGAGCAAGGGCGTGAAGACCGGCACGATCGGCGGGGAAGTCGATATCGGCTATGCCTGGACGCTGAAGGGACGCGTCGATGTCGGCCTTGGCGGTGACGGCTTCATGGAAGACCGCGACTGGCTGGACACGTCCTATTCCGGCTGGACGCACCAGTCGCTGCATCCGGACACCGAGCTCGACCGCTACATCAATGTTCTCCTGGAAGCCGAACGGGCGCTCGTCGACACCGGCGCAACCCGCCTCGGGATCGGCGGCGGTTTCGGCTATACCGACGTCAAATGGACGGCGCGCGGCGGCAGCTACATTTACACCAACACCACGCTGCACGACACGGTCGGCAATTTCGCGGATGGGGTGAAGGGGATCAGCTACGAGCAACGCATTCCGACCGTCTTTCTCAGCGCCAATGCCCAGCAGCGAATCGGCGCCTTGACGCTCTCCGGCGTCCTGCGTGGAGGGGCTGCGATCAGCTACAAGGGCGTCGACGACCATTGGCTGAGAGACCTGCGCTTCACCGACACCATGGAGCCCGCTCCGATGCTTGGAGCAACGGTGACGGCCGACTACCAGGTTCTGCAATCGGCCTCCATCTATGTCGGCGGCGATTTCCAGAAGATCTTCAAGACCCGCGGCGATGCCCATGTCCGCAACACGGTCACCGGCGCCAGCGCCAGCTCCGAAGACGGCGCCGCGTCCGAGTTCCAGTCGATCATGGTCACCGCGGGCGTGAAGGGGACCATCTAACGGGATCACGAAGCTTCCCCGCACCGGCATACCGGCCGCGGGGACAACAACTTCCTGATGCCACAGACTCATGATCTACTGCCAGTGATTGCCTCCGCTCTTGGTCTTTCACTTTATCAGCGCAGTGTTTCAGATGTCCTTTTCCGATCGTCTTTTCCGCCCGTTCGAGGGCTTGCTCCGCCCGCTCGACATTCCCTTCCAGCCCTTGCCAGATGCCGGGCCCATAAGGCTGCTCTACCATTTTGCCCGCTTTGCCCCGGGGCCGATGCTGGCGATCCTGACCCTCAGTGCGGCGATCGAAGTGTCGAACCTGACGGTCATCTGGGGTGTCTCGCACCTCGTCGACGGCATTTCGGCTGGCGGCGCAATTCCCTATCTGCGTGAGCACCAGACGGCCCTCATCCTGTTCCTCATCCTGTTCTTTCCAATCACACCGGTCATGAGCTTCCTTTGCAACACGCTCGGTTCGCATGTGGTGAGTGTCGCGCTCCCCGCACTCATCCAGTGGCACGGGCACAAGGCGGTCGAGCGACAGGATCTCGCTTTCTTCCACGATCTCTTCGCCGGTCAGGTGGCGACGCGCATCGCGCAGGTCGCCTCCTCCGTGAAGCAGCAGCTTGCCGTCGGCATTTGGACCTTCCCTCACTTCCTCGTGCAACTCATCGGCACATTCGCCCTGATGATCACCCTCTCCTGGCCTCTCGCGATCCCCGTGGCGATCTGGATCGGTGGCAATGTTCTCATCGCACGGCGGGCGATCCCGAAGTTCTCAGAGACTGCGCGCAAATCCGCCAAGGCGCGCAGCCGGCTGGTCGGTTCGATGACCGATCTCTACAGCAATATCCAGACCGTGAAGCTCTTTGCTGCCGAGGACAGCGAGGCCGGAGCGCTGCGCAATGCGATATCCCGGACCATGGGCGCACAGTATCAGGAGCGCCGCGTGGGCATCCTCTCCGATGCCGCGGTCATTACGCTGAATGTCCTGCTCTTTCTCTCGATCTTCGGCGTCAGTGTCTGGGGCATGGTCCAGGGGTTCGTTTCAATCGGCGAATTCGTCGCGGCGATCACGCTCACACAGCGCCTCTCGGCCAATTCCCGTGGCTTCCTCAGCATGGGCCAGCAGATCTTCGAGGCGGTCGGGACGATCCGGGACGCCATGCCCGTCATGACGAATGCGCCGAAAGTGGTGGACGCTCCTCAGGCCGGCCCACTGGTCGTGACAGAGGGTGACATCCGATTCGAACGTGTCGACTTCGGCTACCGCGATGAAACGCCGGTTCTCCAGCAACTGTCCCTCCATATCCGATCCGGAGAGAAGGTCGGGCTGGTGGGGCTCTCCGGTGCCGGCAAAACAACGCTGGTCAGCCTTCTCCTCAGGCTCTTCGATGTGAAGAGCGGGCGGATTCTCATCGATGGCCAGGATATCTCAACCGTCACCCAGGCCAGTCTCAGACAGAAGATCGGCTACATCACCCAGGATGTCTCGCTCCTGCACCGGTCGATCGGCGACAACATTCTCTATGGACGGCCCGATGCCAGCGACGCCGAGCTTACCGCGGCCATTCACGACGCCAGCGCAGATGCGTTCATTGCAGATCTGAAGGATGGCGAAGGCCGGACCGGCCGCGAGGCTTTTGTCGGCGATCGCGGCGTTCGTTTGTCCGGCGGCCAGCGCCAGCGCGTCGCCATCGCTCGCGTGCTGTTGAAAGATGCCCCGATCCTCGTTCTGGACGAGGCGACATCGGCGCTGGATAGCGAGGCCGAGGCGACCATTCAGGAAAAGCTCGACCTGCTGATGCAGGGCAAGACGGTGATCGCCATCGCCCACCGGCTCTCGACGATTGCCCGGATGGACCGGATCATCGTTCTCGACCGGGGACGAATTGTCGAAGAGGGGCGGCCGGACGACCTGCTGACATCCGGGGGTCTCTACAGCCGTCTCTGGGCACGACAGACAGGCGGCTATATCGCAGCCCTCGACGACTAGATCTCGGCGGGCTGATCCCGCCGAAGTGCCGCCCATTGCAGGAGCATGATCGTCTTGGCGTCGATGATCTCGCCGGCCTCGACCATCTCCAGCGCCTCGGAAAAGCCGAGTTCGACGACCTCGAGGTCCTCGTGCTCGTCGTCCAGCCCGCCGCCCTCGGCGACACGGTCGGCATCCGTCACGGCCGCATAGAAACCGTGGAGCTTTTCGGTCACGGAGCCGGGCGACATGAAGGCGGCGAAGGCGGGTGTGGCCCGGGCAATCTTGTAACCCGTTTCTTCGCGCGCCTCCCGAAGCGCCGCCTGCAGCGCGGTCTCGCCGTCATCGATGAAGCCGGCGGGCGTTTCGAGCAGGTACGGATATTCGCCACTCAGATGGGCGGCGATGCGCAGCTGACGCACCAGCGTGACGGTGTCGCGTTCGACGTTGTGCAACAGGATCGCTGCGGCATTGCGGCGGTCGAACACTTCCCAGGTCAGGCGATGTGGCGCCCTGCCCTCGCGGAAGAAATCGAAGGTGATGCCACGCAGATGGCTCCAGCCCTTCCACAGCGTCTTGTCTTCCAGGATCGCGATCCGGGCCTTGTCGAAAATGCTCATACTCAGGCTTTTCTCATCCAGACCTTGTTGTCGTGGAAGGCGGCGCCGCCATGGGGGGCTGCCGGGTCGGCACCGGTCAGGACGTTGATGCCTTCGCCATCGAGATGCGCCTTGTTCGGCCAGAGGCCTTCCGCCACCAGCACACCCGGCTTCACGGCATCGGTGATTTTGGCGTGGATGCGAAGCTCACCTCTGACATTGCCGAGGCGCACGACATCGCCGTCGGCGAGGCCGAGGTTCAGGGCGTCGGCAGGGTTCACCATGACTTCCGGACGGCCTTCCTTGTCGCGCGAGGTCTTGGTCTCGGCGAAGGTGGAGTTGAGGAAGTTGCGCGCCGGAGACGTCGCCAGCCGGAAGGGATGTTCGGCATCGGCCACTTCGATCAGGTCGACCTGATCGGGGTAGACGGGCAATTGCTTCACGGGGCCGAGCGAGCCGAGCCTTGCCGGCGGCTTGTTCGGGGCGGGCGTATTCTCCCAATCCGGCTTGAAGCGGAACTTGCCGTCGGGATGGGCAAAGCCCTTGAGGTAATGGGCGTCCTCGAAAGCCGGCTGGCAGTCGAGCCACTTGTCCTCAAGCAGCGTGTCGAAATCCGGCTTGCCGCTGACGGCGAGCATGTGGTCGATATGCTCGCGCTCGGTCTTGCCGAAGCCGGGACGATCGGCAACCCCGAGGCGTTTGGCCAGTTCCTCGATGACGAAGAGATTGGTGCGCACCAAAGGCGGCGCGTCGACCAGCTTCGGGCCAAGCAGCATATGGCTCTGGCCGCCGCCGCGATAGATGTCGTCATGCTCGACGAACATGGTGGCCGGCAGAACGATATCGGCGAGTTCTGCCGTTTCCGTCATGAACTGCTCGTGCACGGCAACGAAGAGGTCGCTGCGCAGGAAGCCCTGTTTCACCAACCGCTGTTCGGGCGCGACATTCACCGGGTTCGTGTTCTGGATGAACAGAGCATCGACCGGCCCGCGATGGCGCAGCGCCTCGGCGTCACCGGTCAGCACGCGCCCGATCTGCGACTGGTCGAGCATGCGGATCTCGGGGTCGACCATGGCCGTGCCCATCAACTCCGCCTTGTTGAGCTGGAAGATGTCGCTGTTCGAATGGAAGGCGCCACCGCCCTCGTATTGCCAGGAACCCAGCACGGTTGCGAGCGAGAGCGCCGCATGCATGGAGACCGCGCCGTTGCGGCTGCGGGTGAAGCCGTAACCGAGGCGGAAGTAGCTCTTCTTCGTCTGGCCGACGAGACGCGCGAAGGCCTCGATCTCTTCGACGGAGAGACCCGTTATGGCCGAGGCCCATTCCGGCGTCTTGTCTTTCAGATGCGCTTCGAGACCTGCCGGGTCATCGGCGAATTTTGCCATGTAGGCGCGATCGGCATGACCGTCGCGGAAGGCGATGTGCATGGCGGCGCAAGCGAGCGCCGCATCCGTTCCGGGCTTCAGGATCAGGGCCATGTCGGCCTGCTTCATCGTCGGATTGTCGTAGATGTCGATGACAACGATCTTGGCGCCCCGATCCTTGCGGGCCTTGACCGCATGGGTCATCACGTTGACCTGAGTGGCGACCGCATTGGTGCCCCAGATCACGACGCAATCGGAGACGGCCATCTCACGCGGGTCCGGGCCGCGCAACGTGCCGGTGCCCATGACATAACCCGTCCAGGCCATGTTGGTGCAGATCGTGCCGAAGAAGCCGGAATATTTCTTCGCGTGGCGCAGACGCTCAATGGAATCGCGCTGCACGAGGCCCATGGTGCCGGCGTAGAAATAAGGCCAGACCGCTTCCGAACCATGGCGTTGCTCGGCCTTCACGAAGGCATCGGCAATCTCGTCGAGGGCCGCCTCCCAGGTGACATCCTGCCACTGGCCCGCTCCCTTAGGTCCTGCCCGACGCACCGGCTTCATCAGGCGATCGGGATGATAGAGCCGCTCGGCGTAGCGGGCGACCTTGGCGCAGATGACGCCAGCCGTGTAGCTGTTTTCGGTTGCCCCACGCACACGGCCGATGCGGCCGTCCTCGGTCAGATCGACGTCGAGGGCGCATGTGGATGGACAGTCATGCGGACAGGCCGTATGACCGACCGACCGGTTTCGAATGGGGCTCTGGATGTTCATGGGCCGGTTATAGGCCAAGGCCCATACGCTCAAAAGCCCCATTCGAACAAATCATCAGTGCCATCGGAACCATCAATGAATTATCGCCACATCTATCACGCGGGCAATATTGCCGATGTCCTGAAGCACCTCGTTCTGTCGCGGCTGATCGTCTACCTGCAGCAGAAGGACAAGGCGTTCCGCGTGCTGGATACCCATGCCGGGATCGGCCTCTACGACCTCTCGTCCGAGGAAGCGCAGAAGACGGGCGAATGGCTCGAAGGCATCGGCAAGGTGATCGATGCCGAGCTGCCGGAGAAGGTGGCCGAGATCATGGCGCCCTATCTCGATGCGGTGAAGGCGCTCAACCCAGGCCGCGAGGCCGGAGGACCGCTGACCAAATATCCGGGATCGCCGAAGCTCGCGCGCGATCTCTTCCGCCCGCAGGATCGCCTCTCGGCGATGGAACTGCATCCTGAGGATTCTCGCGCCCTGTCGCGTCTGTTCGAGGGCGATTTCCAGGTGCGGGTGACCGAACTCGACGGCTGGTTGACGCTGAATGCGCATCTGCCGCCGAAGGAAAAGCGCGGCATCGTGCTGGTCGATCCGCCCTTCGAGAAGGAAGGCGAATACGAGCGGCTGGTGGATGGCCTTGCCAAAGCCCATCGCCGCTTCGCCAACGGCGTCTACTGTCTCTGGTATCCGATCAAGAAGGGCGCACCGATCAAGGAATTCCACGAGGCGCTTCAGGCGCTGGAAATTCCGAAGATGCTTTGCGCCGAACTGCATGTGAAGAGCGATCGCGACCAGACGGGTCTCTCCGGCACCGGCCTCATCATCGTCAATCCGCCTTATACGCTGAAGGACGAGATGCATCTGGCACTTCCCGAGCTGAAGCGGTTGATGGCACAGGATCGCTATGCCTCGCATCGCTGCTTCTGGCTGCGCGGCGAAGACTGAGCGGGAGGCGGCATGGGACGCTACACGGGTCTTTACGCCATCGGCCTGCTGCTCGCAGCCTCTGTCGCCTACAGCTTCCTGCCAGCGGATGCGCCCATCGACCGGCCCGTCCCGACGGCAAATTCCGAGCGAGCAGCCTCCCCGCCACCGACCGTTGCAGCCCGCGACATTCCTGAAGGCAGTGGCTTCGATTTCTACGTTCTCGCGCTTTCGTGGTCACCCACCTTCTGCGACAGCGAGGCGGCAGGCCGCAATCGTGAGCAATGCGGCGCAGACAAGAATTTCGGCTGGGTTGTCCACGGCCTCTGGCCGCAGAACGAGCAAGGCTGGCCGGAGAACTGCCCGACACCGGAGGGAAGCCGTGTTCCGGACCGCATCGGCCGGAGGGTGATGGACATCATGCCGAGCATGGGTCTGATCGGGCACCAGTGGCGCAAGCATGGCTCCTGCTCTGGGCTTGAAATGAGCGACTACTTCAAGCTCGTGCGCCAAGCCCATGATAAAATTCGTATTCCCGACGAACTTGCCGCGGTCGACCGCCAGAGCCGCACCTCGCCCGAGGCGATCGAAGCTGCCTTCATCCGCAGCAATCCGGGGCTTGGCCGCTCGGCAGTGGCCGTCACCTGTGATAGGGAGAGAGTCGACGAAGTCAGGATCTGCCTCGACCGGTCGCTCGGCTTCCGTGCATGCCCGGAGGTCGACAGCCGATCCTGCCGCCGACCCGACATCACCATTCTACCCCTGCGCTGAACCCCGCCACGAGAGCCACAGGAACCCGTCATGAAGCTGCTCTTCGCGCCCGCCTCGCCCTACTCCTCCAAGGTCCGCATGGCCGCCCGCCATCTCGGCATCGAGCTCGAGGAAGAGCGCGTGAACACGGCGGAAAACCCGCCTGAACTCGTCGACACCAATCCGCTCGGAAAGATCCCGACGCTGATCACCGACGACGGCACGGCGATTTTCGACAGCCGCGCCATCATGCATTACCTACACCGGATCGGCGACAAGCGGCTCTATCCGAAGAAGGACGAGAAGCGGACCGAGGCCGAGGTGCTGGAAGCGCTGGCCGACGGCATCAGCGACTGCCTGCTCGCCATCGTCTACGAGAAGCGCTACCGGTCACCCGAACTGGTCAGCCAGGACGCGATCGACCGGCAGTGGGCCAAGATCAATCGCAGCCTGGATTATCTGGACAAGCATCTGCCGAAGACGGCCAAGAAGCTGCATGGCGGCCACTTCGCGCTGGCGGCGACGCTTGGCTATCTCATGCTGCGCTTTCCCGGCGAATGGGAGAATGGCCGTGCGGCGCTGACGGAATGGCCGGCGAAATTCGCCAAGCATTTCGAGCCCTACCCCGCGCTTCGCCCAAAAGCCTGAGCTGCCGACATCCGATTGCGCAACAAAAAAGCCGGGACGATGCCCGGCTTTTTCTGTCTTCGCGGATCGCGTGGATCAGAACTTCACGCCCATGCCGACCTTGACCGAGTGGTCGTCAAAGCCCTTGGAGATTGCACCAGTGCCGAGATCGAAATCGCGCTTCTGGTAGTCGCTGTAGCGATATTCGACGCGAGCGGTGATGTTGTCGGTGACGAAGGTTTCAACACCGGCGCCAACCGTGTAGCCGGCTGCCAGCTTCTCGTCGTTCGTGCCATTGCCTTCCAACTCGTGGTTGGCGACAGCCACACCGGCCGTACCATAGATGAGGAAGGGGTTCAGGTCGTAACCGACGCGGCCACGGACCGAGCCGTTGACGCCCTGGGTGCCCTTGAGGCTGCCTGCAGTTGCGTCGGTGCCAGCCGAACCATCTTCACCAGCGTAGCTGAGGTCAGCTTCTGCGCCGTAGACGATCGAACCGCTCTGCATGTTGTAACCGCCGTAGACGGTGCCGCCGATGCCGTCGGCATCACGACCGTCGTTCGAGCCGGTGAACTTGCCCATGTCATAGGTGATGCCACCACCGACATAAGCGCCCGACCAGTTGCCGGCCGGCTCGGAGTAGGATTCGGTTGCGGCCGGAGCTTCCGGAGCCTGGTAGATGGCGTCAGCTGCCTGGGCGGCGAAAGCGACGACGGTGGTGGCCGAAGCCAGAAGCATGATCTTGAGGGTACGCATGTTAGTCTCCTTTCAGTTCCGGGCCGCACTTCACTAAGAACCAACGGCGGCCTGAACGTTAATGGGTATTCCCTGCCCGTTCCGACTGTAGAAATGGATGGCAATTGAGGAATTGAAAGAGCCGAAATGTGAATTCATTGTGGCACAGCAGTGACCAAATCGGGACGTTGCTTAAAAGACACAAACGATTCGTTAACCATAACAAATAGTTTACGCCGAGGTCGGCGATTTACATAAATATATACTGAAATTGTACTGATGACGCCGGAAGATCAATTGCCGAATGAAATTGGTTTGCGGCTGTTTAAATATCGCGTTGGCGCCATATATGCAGCGCAACCAAAGATCCAGAACAAGGTAAAAGCGATGCAAAACGGCATCCCGAAGGTGGCATTGGTCACAGGCTCGGCCAAAAGACTTGGCCGGGCCATTGCGGAAGACTTGGCACAGAACGGGTTTGCCGTGGCTTTGCATGCAAACGGCTCGCTGGCGGAAGCCGAGGCAGTAGCCGCGGCGCTGAGAGAGGCCGGCAAACAAGCCATTGCGCTTCAAGCCGATCTCGGTAACATTTCCGAGACCTCGTCCCTCATTGCGCGCACGCAGGCCGAATTCGGGCCGGTCGGCCTTCTCGTCAACAATGCCTCGATCTTCGAAGACGATACCGCTGCCGATTTCGATCCGGAGACGTTCGACCGGCATTTCAATCTGCATGTCCGCGCGCCGTCGATCTTGAGTGGTGCCATGGTCAAGGCGCTGCCGGAGGATTGCTCAGGCCTGGTCGTCAACATCATCGACCAGCGGGTGCTAGCGCTAAAGCCGACCTTCTTCTCCTATACGCTTTCCAAATCCACCCTGTGGACGGCGACCCGCACCATGGCACAGGCCTTCGCCCCCCGGGTGCGGGTGAATGCGATCGGCCCGGGACCCACCCTGATTTCAGAGCGGCAGCGGCCCGAGGATTTCCAGGCGCAGGTCGACAGTCTGCCGCTCAAGCGCGGCCCGTCGCTCACGGAATTCGGGCAAACAATCCGCTTTCTTTTTGACACGCCGTCGATCACCGGCCAAATGATCGCCTTGGATGGGGGCCAGCATCTGATTTGGCACGGCACGGAGATCAATGAATGAATGGAGGAAAGCTGCCCGATGGCGGCGTTCTCTATGATGGTACGGAAGAAGATGACGATGACGTCGTGGTCGAGCCCGAGACGACGCGCGCCGGCATCGAGATCGACTGGCATGTCGACGGGTTGGACGAGACCGGCCTGACGGGTGCCGATCTGATCGGCGAATTCGTCAAGCGGCTTCCCAATGCGCCCGGCGTCTACCGCATGCTGAACAAGGACGGCGACGTCATGTATGTCGGCAAGGCGAAGAGCCTGAAGAAGCGCGTCAGCAATTACGCCCAGGGCCGGGTCCATTCGAACCGCTTGTCGCGCATGGTGCGCGAAACCGTACACATGGAATTCGTCACGACCCGCACCGAGGTCGAGGCGCTGCTCCTTGAAGCCAACCTGATCAAGCGCCTGCGGCCGCGCTATAATGTCCTGCTGCGCGACGACAAGAGCTTTCCCTATATCCTGATCACCGGCGACAGCCGTTCGCCCGCGATCTACAAGCATCGTGGCGCGCGGGCCCGCAAGGGTGACTATTTCGGTCCCTTCGCCTCGGCGAGCGCTGTCGGCCGAACGATCAACTCCCTGCAGCGGGCGTTCCTGCTGCGCACCTGCACCGACAGCGTCTTCGAAAGCCGCACCCGGCCCTGCCTGCTCTATCAAATCAAGCGCTGTTCGGGTCCTTGCACTCACGAGATCAGCGATCCGGATTATGCCGGTCTCGTGCGCGAAGCGAAGGACTTCCTCTCGGGCAAGAGCCAGAACGTCAAGGAAGCCATGGCGCGCGCCATGAACGAGGCAGCGGAAGACCTCGACTTCGAGCGCGCTGCCGTGTTCCGCGACCGACTGGCCGGCCTTTCCCATGTCCAGAGCCATCAGGGCATCAACCCGGCCGGTGTGGAAGAGGCTGACGTTTTTGCCATCCATCACGAAGGCGGACTGTCCTGCATCCAGGTCTTCTTCTTCCGCGCCAGCCAGAACTGGGGCAATCAGGCTTATTTCCCGAAGGCGGATCCTCAGCTCAGCGCAGCCGAGGTCCTCAATTCCTTCCTCGCGCAGTTCTATGACGACAAGCCTGTACCGCGGCTGATCCTCCTCTCCGAAGAGGTCGAGGAGCAGGACCTCCTGGCGACAGCACTTTCCGAAAAGGCGGGCCACAAGGTTTCGATCAGCGTGCCGCAGCGGGGTGAGAAGAAGGATCTTGTCGGCCATGTGAGCGCCAATGCCCGCGAGGCCCACGGCCGCAAGCTTGCCGAAACTGCGTCGCAGTCGCGGCTTTTGGCCGGTCTCGCTGAGACCTTCCAGCTGCCCTACGTGCCGCGGCGCATCGAGATCTACGACAACTCGCATATCATGGGGACCAATGCCGTGGGCGGCATGGTGGTTGCGGGGCCGGAAGGCTTCGTGAAGGGCCAGTACCGCAAGTTCAACATCAAATCGACCGAGATCACGCCCGGCGACGACTTTGGCATGATGCGCGAGGTGATGACCCGGCGCTTCTCGCGGCTGCTCAAGGAAGAAGGCAAGCCGGATCGCAGTGCCGCACCCGATGACAGCGGCGATGCGGCTTTCCCCGCCTGGCCCGATGTCATCCTGATCGATGGCGGTCAGGGCCAGATGACGGCAGTGCGCAAGATCCTCGACGAACTCGACATCACCGACAGCGTAATCGCGATCGGGGTTGCCAAGGGGGTCGACCGCGACGCCGGCCGCGAACGCTTCTTCGTCCAGGGCAAGCCGGACTTCACGCTGCCGCCGCGCGATCCGGTCCTCTACTTCATCCAGCGAATGCGCGATGAAGCGCACCGCTTTGCCATCGGCTCACATCGGGCCCGGCGCAAGAAGGAAATGGTCAAAAACCCGCTGGACGAGATCTCCGGAATCGGTCCGACGCGCAAGCGGGCGCTGTTGCAGCATTTCGGCACGGCCAAAGCCGTGTCACGCGCTGCCGTCAGCGATCTGATGGCGGTCGAGGGCATTTCGGAGGCCGTCGCGCGGCTGATCTACAACCATTTTCACGAAAACAGCGGTGATTGACACGGAAACGACGCATCCGGGGACAAGAGGACGACAAGGACCATTCAGAATTCTTGTGTTGACGGCCCCGACCGAAAACCATCACATCACATCACCTAGCAGAATTCAAAGACAGGGCATCATGGCTTCGCGCGCATACAATATCCCCAATCTCCTGACCTACGCCCGCATTCTCGCCGTGCCGCTCATCGTCCTGTGCTTCTTCCTCGAGGGTCGTCTGCAGAGTTCCGATTTCGCGCGCTGGTCAGCTCTGGCGCTGTTCATCGCCGCCTCGATCACCGACTATCTCGACGGCTATCTGGCAAGGATCTGGAACCAGACCTCCAATATCGGGAAAATGCTCGACCCGATCGCCGACAAGCTCCTGATCGCCTCGGTGCTGCTTCTGATGGCGGCGGACGGCACGATTGCCGGCTGGTCGCTCTGGGCGGCGATTACCATTCTCTGCCGCGAGATCCTCGTCTCCGGCCTGCGCGAATATCTCGCGGCGCTGAAGGTTTCGGTGCCGGTTACGCGGATCGCCAAGTGGAAGACGACGGCGCAGATGTTTGCGCTGGCCTTCCTGCTGGCCGGCCCTGCCGGCGACAAGGTTCTGCCCTACACGACCGAAGCCGGCATCACCCTGCTCTGGATCGCGGCAATCCTGACCATCTATACCGGCTATGATTATTTCCGCGCCGGCGCCAAGCACATGGTGGATTGAGATGGTGAAACTGGTCTATTTTGCCTGGGTGCGCGAGCGCATCGGCAAGGGTGAAGAAGAGCTCGATATCCCAGCTGGCGTCCAGACAGCCGGCGAACTGGTGACCTGGCTCGCGACGCTTGGAGACGGCTATGAGGAGGCCCTGCGCTTTCCCAAGGCGATCCGCGTTGCCGTCAATCAGGAGCATGTCGAGCACCACGAATCGATCGCAGGTGCCCGCGAGATCGGCATCTTTCCGCCGATGACCGGAGGCTGAGTGCCTCCAGCCGGAGTTGAAACCGTGACGGAAACGCCATCTGCCATCATCCGCGTCCAGCGCGAGGATTTCGATGCGGCCTCAGAAGCGCGTCGCCTGACCGAAGGGCGCAAGGATATCGGCGCGCTTGTTTCCTTCGTCGGGCTTTGCCGCGACGAAGCAGGAACTCTTTCGGCACTCGAGCTCGAGCACTATCCCGGCATGGCCGAGACCGAGATGCAGCGGATCTGCGATCTCGCGATCAACCGTTTCTCCCTGCTCGGGCTGACTGCCATCCACCGCTTCGGCCGCATCGAGGCCGCCGAACAGATCGTGCTCGTGATTGCCGCAGCCCCGCACCGCCAGGCCGCCTTCGACGGCGCCAATTTCGTCATGGACTTCCTGAAAACATCAGCCCCGTTCTGGAAGAAGGAGCATGGGCGAGATGGAGAAACGGGAGACTGGGTCGCGGCCAAGGACGCCGACGACAGCGCGCGGGATCGCTGGCTCAGGGAATGATGCGTTCGCGACGGCTCACGACCAGGAGCCAGACCAGCGCCGAGATGATCACAGCGTCACGCCAGATCATCGGGCCATAGGCTCCCCAGAGCTGTTCGGCAAAAGCGATGGCGGCGGCGCCAAGAGCAGACTGGAGCGGGCGCGAGTAACCGCCGACCGCTGCGATCAGAACCACTTTCAATCCGAATATCAGACCCGCGCCGAAATCCATGGTGCCGTAGAGCACCGTGGCCGACAGTCCGCCAGCGGCCGCCACTGAGGCGGCGGCGGTCAGGGAGAGCACGAAGACCTTGTCGGCATCGATCCCGACGAGACGGGCGGCAAGTGGATCCTGGCAGACCGCCTGCCACAAACGCCCTGCCCGGCTAAACGTCAGAAGCAGGGAGCCGAGCACGACAACGGCAAGCATGAGCGCGCTATGCAGCATCTGAAGCCGTGTGAGGCCGAGTGCTGTGTCTTCGATCCTCAAGATCGTCACGAAGTGCTGCCCCAGGGGCGGCAACCACAGGCTCCGCGTGTCGAGCGCGAGACGCGCGCCCTCTGAAAGCAGCAGCACGACGCCGAGCGACGCGACGATCACCGCATTCGGTGATCTCTTGTGCAAGGGCAGCATGACGGTTCGCGCATTCCAGTACCCCGCCAGCAAGGCATAGGCGAAGCCTGTCGCGAGGCCGAGGCCGACAGCCGCCGGCAGGACGAGGTAAAGACCGTTCCAGCCGAAATCGGTGAACAGCAGGCTGATTTGACCGGCGAAGGCGACTAGTGCCCCGAAGGTGATATCCGGGCGCTTCGTCACCCCGAAAGCCAGCGAATAGCCGAAGGCAAGGCAGGCATAGAGGCTCGCCATGGGCAGCGCGTTCAGAAGCTGTTGCAGCAGGTAGGCCATCGCGTCCTCCGACTGCATTTATAACTGTCAAAAAGCTTTTTACCAGTTATATTGAGCCATGACCTTCACCTGGACCCCTCATCGCTTCGCCGGTGGCGCCCTGGCCCTTGATGTGGCCAACAGCGTCATCCTGCGGCACTCGCCGGACGGGCGGCGCGACCGGTTCGCCGTGCCGGAGCAACTCGCCGCCTTTCCCGAAGCGGCAAGCCGATTGTCAGCGGAGCGGACACGGTTTGGCGCACTGAGGCCGGTTGGCCCCGGCAATGAGATGCTCTTCCTGCATCTGCGGGAGGCGATCGATGGCTATTTCCGAGATCGGGTGCTTGGCCAGGAAAGCCGCACACAGTTGGCGGACCTTCTGGACGCGGCCGCCACGGCACTCCGAGCCGCCCCCGACGACGACAGCCTGGAGGCTGCCACGGCCAAGTCCGCCCTTGGCCTGATTTGCGAACCGCAGCCCGAGCGCATGAAGATCTGCGGCAATTGCGGCTGGCTCTTCATGGATCGCAGCAAGAACCGCAGTCGTACGTGGTGCGACATGGCCGTCTGCGGCAACCGGGTCAAGGCGAACCGTCACTATCATCGCAGGAAGAAGGAGGCCTCGCCATGAAGGCGATCTCGATCGGTGCTGCCCTTGTCATCGGGCTTTTTGGCATGACCGGCTGCCAAAGGGAGAATCTCGACGAGCCGCTCAAGCTTTCGGGCAAGGTCTTCATCTTCAACTACCGCGTGGCGGAGGCGACCTATGTCGTGACGCTTGCCCGCAATGGACCGCTGCCCGAACCGAGCTTCGTCGAGACGACATTCGAAAACCCTGCCGGTGGGTCGCCGTTGGTGACCCGAAGCAAGATCTTTTCCTTCTGGGACAAGGTCTCGCTCGAAAGCCCGCCGGTGCATTGTGTGGTGAAGGACCGGCCTTATGCGATCTCGATCCGGATCCTCGATGGCCGCGACAAGGTCCTGCAGACCATCGAAACGACGCTGACCTCGAGCCTCGACCAGACGATCATGCCCGGCAAGGCGCTTGTCGTCGGCCCGGTCTATACCCCGAACCCGGAGGTGTATCGTACCGATGGCGCGGTGGATTACGCGAAGGACAAGACCTGCCCCGGCGTCTGATCCGGACGGGAAAACGGCGCAGATCGCAACAAAAAACCGGAGCCTTTCAGCTCCGGTTCTTCAAGTCATTCAACGTCTTGAGGCAGAAGCCTCAGGACTTGATTCAGCCGACGATCTCGGTGTCAGCGAACCAGTACTTGATCTCCTGGGCAGCGGTTTCCGGAGCGTCCGAACCGTGAACCGAGTTTTCGCCGATCGAGAGAGCGAACATCTTGCGGATGGTGCCTTCATCGGCATTTGCCGGGTTGGTGGCGCCCATGATCTCGCGGTTCTTCAGGATGGCGTTTTCGCCTTCGAGAACCTGAACGACGGTCGGGCCCGAGGTCATGCCTTCAACCAGTTCGCCGAAGAAGGGGCGTTCCTTGTGAACGGCGTAGAAGCCTTCGGCTTCGCGCTTCGACATCCATACGCGCTTGGAAGCGACGACACGCAGGCCGTTGTCTTCGAAGACCTTGGTGATGGCGCCGGTCAGGTTGCGCTTGGTGGCATCGGGCTTGATCATCGAGAAGGTGCGTTCAATCGCCATCAGTCTCATCCTTTTGTCTGTCAGGGAAAGTGGGCGGTATCTACCCGCCCCGAATCACGAAGACAAGAGGGGTTCGACAATTTCACGACGACGTCACAATCGACCAAATTGAAGGCTCAGGCGACCGCGCGCCCCACGCCCTCATAGAGATCGAGGCAGCGGTCGAACCAGCGGCTTACCGGGTCATCCGCCGGAAGATGGATCGAGCCCGTGGTGATCTTCAGCCACTGCAGCGCGCCGAAGACGATGTAGTCGGCAAAGAGCGGTGTTGCTCCGCCGACGAAGGGCTGGTGGCCCAGCATGTGGCGCAATGGCTGGAGGGCGGCAGGCAGAGCGGCGATGGCTGCATCGCGGCCGGCAGCGACTTCCTCCAGCGTGCGCCCGAGCCGTTCTTCGCGGCTCTTGCGGAAATAGTCCTGGTCGGTCGGGGCGAGCATGGCATGGATATCGGAGAGCGCGATCCGCGACACCACGCCGTGGACGACCTGCTGCGAATAGCCTTCGACGAAACGCGCGGCGGCAACGCCGCCCTGCCCGCCAAACAGGCTCGGTTCGTCCGGATAGTGCTCTTCCAGATACTGCGCGATGCGGAAGCTGTCCGAGATGAGTTCTTGTCCGTCCCGAATGAAGGGCACCGTCTTCGAGAAGCCGTTCTCGGTGGTGGGGATGGCTGTGAAGGCCAGCGGACGCTCTTCAAAAGCAAGGCCCTTGTGATGCAGCGCCATCACCACTTTCCAGCAGTGCGGTGAAAAGGGACGGGCCGCATCGGCGCCGCACAGCGAATAAAGCGTAATCGTCATCGGTTTCTCCTGGTTCGCGACAGACAAACCGATCCTCGCGCGAGATGCAAATCAGCATTTTTCATGGAACCGATAACCCACACTGGGGTCAAAGGCCGCTAGAGTGGCGGCGAACCACCATCAGGAGCTTCGCCATGCAGAACTACCAGATGCTCGCCGCCTATAATGCTTGGGCCAACAGACTGCTTTATGCCGCCGTGACCGAGCTCTCCGAAGACGAGTTGCACCGCGATACCGGCGCCTTCTTCGGCTCGGTCTTCGCCACCCTCAGCCATATCCTGGTTGCCGACCGCGTCTGGCTGAACCGCTTCACCGGCGAAGGACCCAAGCCGAAGACGCTCGACGAGAAGCCCTACGCGACGTTGCCGGAGCTAAAGGTCGCGCGCGTTCAGGAAGATAAGCGGATCATCGACTATATCGACAGCCTCACGCCCGATCAGCTCGAGGCGAGCTTCAGCTACACGCCGGTGACGTCACCGGAGCTCGTTTCCCACAAGCTCTGGCCTGCCCTCACCCATTTCTTCAACCACCAGACCCATCACCGCGGACAAATTCATGCGGGGCTGACCGGCATGGGCAAACCGAGCCTCAGCCTGGATCTGATCTACTTCGTGCGCAGCGACGGGAAGCAATGGCTATGACGGAAACGCTCTGCCCGTTCACCACCGGCTAACCACGCGTCCGGAGTGCGGGGCGAGTTTAACGAAATTTGCAACCGTCTCGGCAAGACTGCCGGCCAAACGCCATGGGGACGGGATCGGGCATGCAAAACACACATCAGACGGGAGCGGGTGACGACCTTCAGAAGATCTCGGTCTTCATGCTGAAGCATCAGATCGCGGGTCTGCCGCGAAACTTCGAGCTGGTGCACGAGGCCATGACCGGCGGCAGTCCCGATCTCGCCCGGGACCTTTCTGGACTTGGCGCGCGCCCCACGCAGTCCGCGCTCGACCAGCTCGGACTCAAGTATCGCCTCCCCGGTCATTGCGGGATGACGGCGACGCATCTCCAGGCGGAGACCGTCAAGACGCTGTCGAGGGTCAGCGACCAGCTTTCCCTCGGGCTCAGCCAGAAGCGTGCTTTCACCAATTCCGTCGAAGCCGTCATCCGCTCCATTCGCGACGACATGACCATCGGCGTCGACCAGTTGCTGGGTGAGCTCGAAATGCTCGCCTCGGTCGGGAGCGCCATGGTGCGCTCGGAGACCGAACTCACCACGACCGTGAAGGAGGGCCTGGAGGATCTCGAACGTGCGGACCGCGCCCTTCGTGCCGCCCAGGCGATGATGACCAAGGATCGGCTGACCGGGCTCCCCAACCGCATCAGTCTCTTCCAGACGCTCGAAGACCTGCATGCCGAAGCGTCGCCCGCGCATCCAGCAGCCCTCGTCCTCATCGAGATTATCGATCTGCCCGGTCTGCAGCACCAGTATGGTGACGAAGCCGTCAGCAAGCTCGTGAAAGGGCTCGCCGGGATCTTCCGCAAGGCAATCAAGAAGAATGATGTGATTGCCCGGATCGAGGCGGATACCTTCGCCTTCGTCTTCGAAGGCATCAATGCCGACGAAGCGCATATCATCGCCGAACGGCTGTTCACGACGGCAGAAAACAATCTCGTCTTTGCTTCAGAGACATCCCATGAGGTCGGCGGCCTGCCGCTCGCCATCGGTCATGCCATGGCGCATGAGGCGGCAGATCCCACCGCATGGCTCGCGATCGCCAAGACGGCAACCATCCTCGCCCGACAGAATCCGCGCCAGCCGATCATCGGCTACAAGCCCGGACCGCGACAGGTCGCCTAAGCGCTTCCCCTCCGGCCGGCCGCTTGCCTTTGGTCGTGACATCGGCCAAAAGCCAGTGCCATGATCACGATCACCGACATCTCCGCCCGCGTCGCCGGACGCCTGCTCATCGACCATGCCAGCGTCTCGCTGCCGGCCGGCACCAAGGCCGGCCTCGTCGGCAAGAACGGGGCGGGCAAGTCCACCCTGTTTCGCATCATCACCGGCGATCTCGGATCCGAAAGCGGCTCGGTCTCGATCCCGAAGAATGCGCGCATCGGCCAGGTCGCACAGGAGGCGCCGGGAACGGAAGACTCGCTGATCTCGATCGTGCTTGCCGCCGACAAGGAGCGGGCAGCCCTGCTTGCGGAAGCAGAGACGGCGACCGATCCCCATCGCATCGCTGAAATCCAGACGCGGCTTGCCGACATCGGAGCGCATTCGGCGGAAGCGCGCGCGGCGACGATCCTGTCTGGTCTCGGTTTCGACCACGAGGCGCAGCTGCGCCCTGCCTCGTCCTTTTCCGGCGGCTGGCGCATGCGCGTGGCGCTGGCTTCGGTGCTGTTTGCCGAGCCGGACCTGCTGCTGCTCGACGAGCCGACCAACTATCTCGATCTCGAAGGCACGCTGTGGCTGGAAGACTATGTGCGCCGCTATCCGCACACGGTCATCATCATCAGCCATGACCGCGACCTTCTGAACACCGCGGTCAATTCGATCATTCACCTCGACCAGAAGAAGCTGACCTTCTATCGCGGCGGCTATGACAGTTTCGAGCGCCAGAAGGCCGAAAACGACGAATTGCAGATGAAGGCGAAGGCGAAAAACGACGCCGCCCGCAAGCATCTGCAGAGCTTCATCGACCGCTTCCGCGCCAAGGCGACCAAGGCCAAGCAGGCGCAAAGCCGCATCAAGGCGCTGGAGCGCATGGGAACGGTGGCCGCCGTCATCGAGGACCACGTCCACCCGATCACCTTCCCCAAGCCGGAGAAGCAGCCCGCCTCCCCCATCGTTGCGATTTCCGGCGGCATTGTCGGCTATGAGCCGGGAAAGCCGATCCTGAAGAACCTCAACCTGCGCATCGACAACGACGATCGGGTCGCGCTGCTCGGTTCGAACGGCAATGGCAAGTCCACCTTCGCCAAGTTCATTTCGGGCCGTCTGGAGGCGCAGGGCGGACAACTGAAGACCGCGCCGAGCCTGAAGATCGGCTTCTTCGCCCAGCACCAGCTCGACGACCTGGTCCCCAACGAGAGCCCTGTCGCCCATGTGCGCCGGCTGATGCCGCTGGAGCCGGAAGCCAAGGTGCGCGCCCGGGTCGCGCAGATGGGGCTTGCGACGGAGAAGATGGAAACGGCCGCCAAGGATCTCTCGGGCGGCGAAAAGGCGCGCCTGCTGATGGGCCTTGCCGCCTTCCATGCGCCGAACCTTCTGATTCTCGACGAGCCGACCAACCATCTCGACATCGACAGCCGCAAGGCGCTGATCGAGGCGCTGAACGACTACGAGGGCGCCGTCATCTTGATTTCCCACGATCGCCACCTGATCGAGGCGACTGTCGACCGGCTCTGGCTCGTCAACAACGGCACCGTCACCAGCTTTGACGGCGACATGGAAGAGTACCGCTCGCTCATCATTGCCTCAGGCAAGAAGCCGGCGGAGAAGGACAAGGGCGACAGCGGCGCCGATACCGTCAACAAGGCAGAGCAGCGCAAGGCGGCGGCCGACAAGCGGGCGAGCCTCGCGCCACTCAAGAAAAAGATCAACGAAGTCGAAGCCTTGACGAAGAAGCTGGAGACTTTGATTCAGGCTCTGGACAAGGAGCTCGCCGACCCTGCGCTCTACGAGAAGGCGCCGGCCAAGGCGGCCGAAAAGGCCAAACAGCGCGGCGAAGCGGCGGCCAAGCTTTCCGCCGCGGAAGAGCAGTGGCTGGAGCTTTCCGCCGAATATGAAGAGGGCATGGCCGGCTGAAGGCCGCCTTTCTTGTTGAACCTCTGAATATACACTATCTTGAAAGCGTATATTCACGAGGTGACGCCATGCCGCTCTATGTGCGTGATGAACGAGTGAACCAACTCGCCGAACAGGCGCAGAAGATCTTGAAAGCCCCGACCAAGACGGATGCGATCCGCCAGGCGCTCGAGCGCGTCGTGGAAGCGGACGAGCAGCGCCCCCCGCTCGCCGAGCGCCTGGAGAAGATCAAACAGCGCTACCAAGCCATGGGGAGCGACGATCCCGACTTCGATCAAGAGGCGTTTCTCGACGAGATGTGGGGCGATACCTGATGTTCCTCGATGCCTCGGCTATCATCGAATATTTTCTCGAAGGACCGGAATACGAACGGATCGCTGCCTGCCTGTCCAATTCGGGTACACAATTCTTCGTTTCGCCGACTGTGATCTTTGAAGCGACCACCGTATTGGCTGGCAGGCGCCAGATTGCTGTGGATGAGGCGACGAGCCTCATCGTGGAGTTCCTCACCGAACTCAACGCCGAGGTCATCCCGGCCAACCGCGACACCGCATTCGCTGCGCTCGATGCCTTCTCGCGTTATGGCAAGGGTCGTCACCCCGCTCGCCTCAATTTCGGCGACTGTTTTTCCTATGCAGGAGCCAAGGCATCCGGGGCGCCCCTTCTCTATGTGGGCACAGATTTCAGCCGCACCGACCTCGCCTGATCGCAATTGTAAGACACAACAGGAGTAGCAGCATGGATCTCTTTCTCGAAAAGGATGACGATCCGCGCACCCTGGCCTTTGTCGCTGAGCGAACCCGCCTTTCCGAAGAGAGCCTCGCGACGCCCGAAATGAAGGCCGATGCCGAAGCGCTGCAGGCCATGATGGAGCGCCAGGACAGGCTGATCGTGCCAACACGTCGCGGGAACTGGCTGTTCGACTTCAACCGTTCGCGCGACAACCCGCTCGGGGTTCTGCGTCGGCTGCCCGCAACGCAGACCCCACGTCCCGATGCTCCCTGGGAGACGGTCTTCGATCTCGACGCCTTCTGTGCGCGAGACGGAAAACGCTGGATCTTCGGCGGTTCCGTCACCTGCCCCTTCGAGCCGACGCGGGTCCTGCTGCGCCTGTCCGACGGCGGATCCGACCTCACCCGCTTTCTCGAATTCGATCTGGAAGCAAAACAGGTGGTTGATGGCGGCTTCGATACGCCGGCGGTGCGAGCACAGGCGTCATGGCTCAGCCGTGACGAGATCCTCTACTTTGGCTCCATCGATACCTTCTCAGCCACCCAGTCTGGTTGGCCGAGAGTCGGACGGCGACTGCGGCGCGGCGAGGAGCCGGCAAAAGCGGACATCTTGTTCGAAGCAGCCTCGACCGATGTCACCGGCTACGGCTTCGTCATCGATCCGGCGCTCGGCGGCCACGAGGGCCCGGAGACGCAGCAGTTCCGTGTTTTCATGGAGAACCACGAGATCGGCAAGCTCAGCCTCAACATCGAGAATGGGGATGGCATTCCGCGCCGCCTGCCTTTGCCGCGGGAAATCGGCTTCGACATCAATCACAGTCATATTCTCTGGCTTGCCAAGACAGACGAACAGGTCCCGTCCGGCAGCCTTGTGCTTCAGGCGCTGACACCGTTCGGCGATCAACCGCTGGGGAAGGAGCGGCGCATTCTCGTGGAGCCGGCACCGGGGCGAGCCGTGCATCATTTCTCGCTTTTGCGGAATTTTGCGGTCTACTCGGTGGACGACCGCCTTTCGCCATCGCTTTACGTGCTCGATCTGACCAGAGCCGACGCTGAACCGCAGCGGATCTCCCTGCCGGACGGGATCGAAGCGCTCTACTTCACGCCGCTCTACGCCGACCTGCATCTGGGCGACGATACGCTCTCCGTCATCGGCTCCGGTTTTCTCAAGCCCCCGGCGCGCTACACCCTCTCGCTGTCCGACGAGGCGCGGCGACCCGTGTCTGCGTCGCCCGTTCTCGTGGCAGAAGACACTTCGCCTGCCTTCTTCGATGCCGAGGGCATGACGAGCCTTCTGCTGGAAGCCTCATCCGAAGACGGCACCAAGGTGCCCTACCATCTCGTGCTGCCGAAGACCTGGACGGAGGGCGAATTGCCCGTGCTGATCTACGGGTACGGCGGTTTTGCCGCATCGCTCGCTCCGCATTATTCCGGCACCACGGGTCGCTTCCTCGAACAGGGTGGCGCTTATGTTCAGGCCTATATCCGCGGTGGCTCGGAGCTCGGGCCACAATGGCATACACCGGTGAAGCGACACGGTCGTCACAAGGCCTACGAGGACTTCGTCGCCATCGCCCGCGACCTCGTGAAACGTGGCTATTCGAAACCGTCGCGGATCGCCTGCACGGGCGGCAGCAATGGCGGCTTGCTGACCGGCGTCATGCTGACGCGTTACCCGGACGACTTCGGCGCCGTCTGGTGCCGCGTGCCCGTGCTCGACATGACGCGGTTCCATAAGTTTCCGGCAGGACGGGCGTGGATGGACGAATACGGGAATCCGGACGACGAGGCAGACCGCAACTATCTCCTCAGCTACTCGCCACTCCACCAGATCAAGCCAGCATCGGAGCAGGCCTACCCGCCGGTCTACATCGAAAGCTCGAGCAATGACGACCGGGTTCATCCCTCCCATGCCAGACGCTTTGCGCTCCGGCTGGAAGAAGCAGGGCATACACCCCTGTTCCACGAATACGGATCGGGCGGACATGGCGGCGCCGGCAACTCAGCCGAGATGGCACGGCGCACAGCCATGGGCTACAGCTTCTTGCGCAAGACGATCATGACGCCCTGACACCTCGATCCGACGGACAGCAGGAGGCGCGTCGTGGATCAGGCTTTCTTTTCCCAACGGCCTTCGGGCGTCTGCTGCCAATAGGTCAGGCTATGCCCCTCGCCCTTGAGGCGCTTCCATTGCGCGCGTGCGCCCTCGACCTGCTCGGTGTCATAGCCATCGAAGACGAAGACGATCCGGTCGTAAGCGAGATCTGCAGGCGGCTCGGCACCATCGACGAGGAAACGCACGCTGGCGCTGTTCTGATTGTCCTGCTCGACGGTGAGCAGGACCGGCTGCCGGTCTGGCGAGGCTCCCTCGTCTGTCCCGTGCGGCAGAAAGCTCTCCTCGCGATAGGTCCACAGATGCGCGTCGAGCGCGTCACGCCGCTCCGCGTCGCGGGTCTGGACCGCGACCTTCCAGCCTCGTTCGACGCTCTTTTCCAGGAGCGGCGGGAGCGCGTCCTCAAGCTTGGATTCCGTCAAATGATAGAACAGGACTTCGGCCATCGGGCGCGCCGTCTCCAGACTTACGATTCGTAGTTTGCCCGCACCAGTTCATCCAAGAGACGCACGCCATAGCCAGAGCCCCAGGACTGGTTGATCTCGTCATTCGGCGAACCCATAGCGGTGCCGGCGATGTCGAGATGCGCCCAAGGGGTGTCCTTGACGAAGCGCTTCAGGAACTGGGCCGCGGTGATCGAGCCCGCCTGACGCCCGCCGGTGTTCTTCATGTCGGCGAATTTCGAGTCGATCAGCTTGTCATAGTCCTTGCCGAGCGGCATGCGCCACAGGCGCTCATTGGTTGTCAGGCCGGCTGCGAGCAGTTTCTCCGAGAGGTCGTCGTCGTTGGAGAAAAGCCCGGCATGCAGGCTGCCAAGCGCGACCGTGATGGCGCCGGTCAGCGTCGCCAGATTGATCATGAAAGCCGGCTCGAAGCGGTCGTTGCAATACCAGAGGGCATCGCACAGAACGAGGCGGCCTTCCGCATCGGTGTTGATCACTTCGATCGTCTGGCCGGACATGGAGGTCACGATATCGCCGGGACGCTGGGCGTTGCCGTCGGGCATGTTCTCGACCAGACCGAGGATGCCGATGGCGTTCACTTTGGCCTTTCGAGCGGCAAGAACATGCATGAGCCCGGTCACTGCGGCGGCGCCGCCCATGTCACCCTTCATGTCCTCCATGCCACCAGCCGGCTTGATCGAGATACCGCCGGTATCGAAGACCACGCCCTTGCCGACAAAGGCGATCGGCTTGTCCTTCGATTTTCCACCTTTCCACTGCATGACGACAAGGCGCGGCGGACGCACGGATCCCTGTGCCACGCCGAGCAGCGCGCCCATTCCGAGCTTCTTCATTTCCTTCTCGGTCAGGATCTCCACTTCGACGCCGAGCTTTTCCAGTTCCTTGGCCTTGGCGGCGAATTCGAGCGGACCGAGAACATTGGCCGGTTCATTGACGAGATCACGCGCAAGGGTCACGCCATCTGCAATGGCCTCAGTCTCGGCGAAGGCCTTCTTGGCGGCTGCGGCCTGGGCGGTGACGATCGTCACCTTGACCGTCTTGTCGCCCTTCTCCTCGTCGTCCTCGGCCTTCTTCTTGGTCTTGTAGGTGTCGAACTTGTAGGCGCGCAGCAGCATGCCGAGGGTGAAATCGGCGGCAGCCTTGGGCGAGACCTCCAGGCCAGGGACGTCCATGTAGATGGCAACCTTTTCGGCGCCCTTCAGGGCCGCCGTCGCGACACCGCCGGCCTTCAGCCAATCATGGCCGGTCAAGGCATCGCCCTTGCCGAGACCGATGACGACCATGCGATCGAGCGGCGAACCATGCGGCGCGACGACGTCGAGGGTGGCAAGCGCCTTTCCGGTGAATTTCGCAGCCTTGGCGGCGCGTGCATAAACGCCTGCCGGATCCGCTTCGGACGCTCCAGCCGGCATCTCTGCGCCCGACGTCGTCAACAGGATAGCGAGACCTCCCGTTGCAGAATGGGTCGGAGCGAAGGAGACAGCGAGTTTCAACGACATGAAGGGCACCTTGTTGGCATTTCGGGGAGTTCTTGCTGGATCATGGTCTTTTCGCAAACGATGGCAAGAGTTTGACCGGATATTCCTGCCTCAATCCCCCGATTGCGAGCGCCACCTCGGAGCGTGTCCGATTTATCGCGGTGGGACAAAAAACAGCCTCATCAAGCCGGGGAAAATACCTTCGGGCGGTCGCCAAATCGCCGCAAGCATCGTAGAGAAAGCCCATCCTCGGCGCGACGTCTGCGTGTCGCGCCTGCAAGGGAACCCTATGAAGATACTCGAACAATACATTCTGCGGCGGGTCGTCCTGATGTTCACGACAGCACTGCTTCCGGTGCTAGCGATCATCTGGACCACGCAGGTGTTGCAGCGTATCAACCTCGTCACGGACAGCGGACAATCTGTCGGCTCCTTCATGGTGCTCGCCACCATGATCCTGCCCACCATCGTGGCGACGGTTCTGCCGTTTGCGCTGGTCATCGGCATCACCCATACGCTGACCACGATGAACAACGATTCGGAACTCGCTGTCATCGATGCGGCCGGCGCGCCGAGAGGGATCATTCAGCGTCCGCTCATCTTGCTTGCAGCAGGGCTCAGCCTGTTCTCCTTCGTGATGATGGGCTTCATCGAGCCTGCCATGCGCGTCAATGTCCGGACCATGATCGCCACGGCCTATGCGGATCTCTTGTCCTCCGTGATCGAGGAGAAGACCTTCCGTCAGATCGAGCCGGGGCTTTTCGTGCAGATTTCGGAACGCCAGTCCGGCCGCGCCATGAAGGGCCTGCTGGTTGCCGATTCCCGTGATCCGTCTTCGGAGCTCATCTACTACGCTCGCGAAGGCGCGGTCGACGAGAGTGGCAAGTCGCTGGTCATGCAGGACGGTGAAGTGCAGCGGAAGGCACCGAATGGCGACGTGACGGTCATCCGCTTCGACCGCTATGCCTTTGACCTTTCCGATCTGTCGGAGGAGCGCGGCCAGGCCCGCTTCGGCGCGAAAGACCGCGACCACTTCTACCTGATGGACCCGGATCCGCTGGACGAGCGGTACGTGCGCAAACCAAACGACTTCAGCGCGGAGTTTCACCGACGCGTCAGCGCCTCCTTCTTCCCGCTTGTATTCACCTTCATCAGTCTCATGGTTTGCGGGGACGCCCGGTCCCACCGTGAAGCGCGTCTTCATCCGATGGCGTCCGCGCTGATCATGGCGCTCACGCTTTTCTGGGCCTCGAATTACGTCACGTCGCTTGCGGAATCATCACCCGCCTACAACGTGCTGCAATACGCGATCCCCCTACTGGCGGGCGGAACTGCAGCCTTTATGCTGGCGACTAACCGGCAAGCACGCCTGCCGAAAGCATTTTCGGCGATCGTCGATGCGATGATTGCGATGTCGAGGAAACGCCTTGGTGATGGCACTGGGGGCACGGCATGATCTGGACGCTTGGGCTGTATTTTTTCCGGCGCTACATGATGACCGCCGTCTGGTTTCTGATCGGCGTCGCGTCAATTACCTATCTGATCGACTTCACAGAAACCTCGGGCCGATACGACAGTCTGCCCGGCTATTCGGTACCGGGGGTCCTCTATCTTACGGCGCTCAGATTACCGCTCATCCTTCAGCAGACCGTTCCCTTCATTGGGCTCTTCGTCGGCATGGCGACATTGATCACGCTGAACCGGAAATCGGAACTGGTGGTCGCGCGGGCCGCCGGCATTTCCGTCTGGCAGTTCATGGCGCCATTCATCATCGGGGCTTCGCTCCTCGGCATCGCCACCACCCTTGTCATCAATCCTCTCGCCGCGTGGGGACAGCGCCAGGGGACGGAGATCGAAACGCAATGGCGGGAGACGGCCGGACGGACGAAACCCGCGCCGATCCCGTGGCTGCGCCAATCAAGCGATGGAAATGACGTGGCGCTTGGCGCGCGCGCGGTCCTGGAAGACGGGACGCTGCTGGTGGATGCCGTTCTGCTGCATTTCGATTCCGACGGCCGCATCATTCTGCGTCAGGATGCACGCACAGCGAAATTGAAAGATGGTTACTGGATGCTTACCGACGTGCTGGAGACACGTCCCGGGGAGATCCAGACCCGTCTTGCGGAGGCGCGTGTTGCGACGAACCTCAACGAGGAGTTTGTCCAGCAGAGGCTGGCGAACCCGGAGAGCGTTGCTTTTTATGATCTTTTTCAGAAAATTGAAGTTGCCCGTTCCTTCGGGATCGCGCCCCATGCGCTGGAAACGCAACTTCATTCGCTTCTCTCGCTGCCATTCCTGATGATCGCCATGACGTTGATCGCGGCAACCGTTTCGCTGAAATTCAGCCGTATCAACCAATCGCGCACGGTGATTCTCGGTGGAATATTGTCAGGCTTCGTGCTTTATGTTGTCACAGTGCTCGTCAGAGCATTCGGAAGCAGCGGCGTCATGCCGCCATATGTTGCGGCCTGGGTCCCAGTTGTCGTAGCGATGGCACTGGGGGCAACGATTCTGCTTCACAAGGAGGATGGTTAGTGGCGGTAAAAGACCGCGGGAATATCAGGAGGCTTTCAGTAGCCCTGCTGACCAGTGTCGCTGTGTGCGCTTTGCCGCTCACCGCGCCTCTCGTGCATGCGCAGAGCCTGACCGACTCACCGTCGGCGGCGAGTGAACTCCCTGATGACGCGAAGCTGCTCCTTGCAGCCAATGAACTGGTTTATGACCGTGATGCCGAGCGCGTTGTCGCCAACGGTGCGGTGCAGATCAATTATGCCGGCTACCAGATGGTCGCCCGGCAGGTCGTCTATGATCAGAAGACGGGCCGCGTCACTGCGGCCGGCAATATCGAGCTGGTCGAGCCGACCGGTAACCGCATCTATGCGGACTCGCTCGACGTTACCGACAATTTCTCCGACGGCTTCCTGAGAGCGCTGCGCGTCGAGACCACGGACAACACGCGCCTGGTCGCCGAAAGTGCGGAGCGCGTCGGCGGCAACCAGATGATCCTGCACAAGGGCGTCTACACCGCCTGTTTGCCCTGCGCCGAAAATCCCGGTCGCCCGCCGATCTGGCAGGTCAAGGCGGAGCGCGTCGTTCAGGATGGCAAGAAGCAAACCGTGCGCCTGGAGAAGGCCCGGTTCGAGCTCTTCGGTCACTCGATTGCCACCCTGCCCTTCATCGTGGTGCCGGACAACACCGTGAAGCGAAAGACGGGCTTCCTGTTCCCCGAATTCCGCTCGGGCGAAAATGTCGGCTTCGGCATCTCGGTCCCCTACTACATCGCCATCGCGCCGGATCGCGATGCGACGATCACGACAACAGGCTTCAGCGCTCAGGGCGTGCTTCTGGAAGCAGAGCTGCGGCAGCGGTTCGAGAAGGGGCAGGCGAACCTTCGGCTGGCCGGCATCAGCCAGATGAATACCGACGAATTTACGGCCGGCACGAGCGACGCCGAACGTGATTTCCGTGGTCTCGTCGCCTCGAAGGGCGACTTCAAGATCAATCCGCGCTGGTCCTTCGGCTGGGATGTCATGTTCCAGACCGACAACAACTTCGCCCGTACCTACGGCGTCGAGGGACTGAACAGTTCGACGAACACCAACACGGTCTACCTGACGGGTGTCGGTGAGCGTAACTTCTTCGACATGCGCGGCTATTATTTCGACGTTCAGGACGCAGATCTGGACGACACCGCCGAGAAGAAGCAGGCGACCGTCCTGCCGGTCATCGACTACAGCTACTATGCGCCGGAACTGGTCGCTGGCGGCCAGCTGTCGGGCACGCTGAACTTCACCTCGCTGTCGCGCTTCTCCAGCGAGGCGGCGGACACGAACGGCGATGGGCGCGACGACCTCTATCGTGGCCTCAAGGGCAATATGAACCGTCTGTCGGGCGAGCTCGAGTGGGAGCGGACCTTCGACGGTCCGGGCGGTCTCCAGATCACCCCGCTGCTCGCCGCACGCGGTGACGTCTTCGGTCTCGCGATGGACGATCCGGCGGGTTACACCGGCGGCTACACGTCCAATGACGCACCGGCCCGCGCTCTGTTCACCGCCGGTGTCGAACTGCGCTATCCCTGGCTGATCACGACGGCGAACAGCTCGCACATCATTGAGCCGATCGCGCAGATCTACGCGCGCAACGACGAAGATTTCGCAGGGCAACTGCCGAACGAGGATTCGCAGAGCCTGGTCTTCGACGCGAGCAACCTCTTCTCGCGCAACAAGTTCTCCGGCTTCGACCGCGTTGAGGGCGGAACGCGCGCGAATGTCGGCATGCGCTATACCGGCAGCTTCGACAACGGTATCGGCGTGCGTGCGGTGGTGGGTCAGTCCTATCATCTGGCCGGCCTGAACTCCTATGCAACGGATGACCTGCTGGCGGTAGGCACCGATTCCGGTCTCGAAACCGATGTCTCTGACTTCGTTGCCTCTGCCGGCTTTGAGCTGCCGATCGGTCTGTCGCTGAGCGCTGGCGTCCGCCTCGACGAGAAGACGCTCGACGTGCGCCGGACCGACCTCAACGCCACCTATGCGCAGGATCGTTTCGAAACGAGCCTGACCTTCACCCAGGTCGATGCCCGTCCGGAATACTCGTTCACCAATGACAATCAGACGTTGACGAGCTCGTCGACCGTGAAGGTCAACCAGAACTGGTCGGTGTTCGGCTCGGTCAACTACGACATCGATGCGAATACCTTCAATCGCCGTAGCGTCGGGATTTCCTATGCCGACGAATGCACGGTCTTCTCGATCGCCTATTCGGACAAGTATGACCCGAATGATGAGACGGCGAACGACTGGACGATTGGCGGCAAACTGGTGTTCCGCACCCTTGGCGAGATCAATCTCAGCGACAACTCGTTCTGAGCGATTTCCGCCCCGCTTCGGCGGAGGTCATTGTTTCGCCGCACGGATTGTGCAATCCGTGCGGCAGTTCTAAAATCCCTCAAATAGAGATAGATCTGGACGATCACCTATCTTCCGGAGAAAGGATGACAGATGGCTAATGGGAAAAAGGGCACCAGTCTGCTGCTTGCCGGCGTCATCGCGCTGTCCCTGAGCGTGAGCCCCACTCCAATGGTTGCGCCGGTGCAGGCTGCGACCTCCGTGGTGGCCGTTGTCAACAAGACTGCGATCACCAGTGGCGATGTGGCTCGCCGCGCCGCGTTCCTCAGACTGCAGCGCCGCAGCGGCAATCTTCAGAAGATCGCCAAGGAGGAACTGGTCGAGGAAGCGCTGAAGCGCGAGGAAATCGCGCGCGTCGGCATGTCGGTCAGCACGGCGGATGTTGATGCCTCTTTCGCGCGCTTCGCATCGTCCAACAAGATGACGCTCGCGCAGCTGAATTCCGTGCTTGATCAGGCCGGTGTGGGCGCGGCCCATTTCAAGGCCTTCATCGCCGTATCGATGAGCTGGCCTCGCCTCGTCAACGCGCGCTATGGCGCCGGCTCGCGCGGCCGTTTGTCCAATCAGGACCTGGTCACGCGTCTTCTGGAAAACAAGCAGAAGCCGGTGACGACCGAATACTTCCTGAAGCAGGTCATCTTCGTCGTCCCGGCGTCGAAGAAGGGCATCGTCGGCAAGCGGAAGGCGGAGGCCGAAAAGTCCCGTGCATCCTTCCCCGGCTGCGATCAGGCAATGGAATTCGCCAAGAACTATCTCGACGTCTCGATCCGCAATCTCGGTCGCGTTCTTGAACCGGAAATGCCGCCGGAATGGAAGCCGCTGGTCGAAAAGGCCAAGGGCGGCACCACGGCGACGCGCGTCACGGAGCGCGGCGTCGAATACCTCGCGATCTGCAACCAGCGCCAGGTTTCCGACGACGTTGCGGCTGAGGTGGTGTTCCGCGCCGAAGATATCGGCAAGGAGCAGCAGGGCGAGAACCCGAATTCTGAGAAGTATCTCGAAGAACTGCGCTCCAAGGCTCAGATCGTAATGCAATAAGCGGCGAAAGGCCGATCCATGACCGATGGCGTGCTTCCGCTCGCGCTCACCCAGGGTGATCCGGCCGGCATAGGCCCCGATATCGCCCTGCAGGCCTGGCTCAAACGCCGCGAATACGGTCTGCCGCCTTTTCTCTACCTCGGGGACCCGGCCGTACTGCAAGTGCGTGCACGCCTTCTCGAGTTGGATGTCGCCATCGTCGAGACGGACGCTAACCAGGCGTCCGAGGTATTTGACCGTGCCCTTCCGGTGCTCTCGATCCCGACGGGCACCGATGTGCTCGCCGGCAAACCACATGTCGCGAATGCGCGTGCCACGATCGGGGCCATCGAGACTGCGGTTTCGATGTGTCTTGCCGGTGATGTCAGGGCTGTCGTCACCAATCCGATCGCGAAATCGGTCCTCTACGAGGCAGGTTTCGGTTTCCCCGGCCACACGGAATTCCTTGCCGACCTCGCAGCAAAGGCAACCGGCAACAGCGTGATGCCGGTCATGATGCTGGCCGGCCCCAAGCTGAAGGCCGTGCCCGTCACGATCCATATTCCCCTGAAGGACGTGCCCGGTGCCCTCAGCGAGGCCTTGATCGTCGACACCTGCCGCATCGTCGCGCGGGATCTCACCGCCCGCTTCGGGCTCGCCTCCCCTCGTCTTGCTGTTGCCGGGCTCAACCCGCATGCGGGCGAGAACGGCGCTATCGGACAGGAGGATGACGACATCATTCATCCTGCGATCCGGCATTTGCGCGACGAGGGCATCGATGCCTTTGGCCCGCTTCCGGCGGACACCATGTTCCACGACGACGCCCGCTCCCGCTATGATGTGGCGATCTGCATGTATCACGATCAGGCCCTGATTCCGGCCAAGGCGCTCGGCTTCGACGACAGCGTCAATGTCACGCTCGGCCTGCCCTTCATTCGCACGTCGCCCGACCATGGCACCGCCTTCGGTCTGGCCGGTTCCGGATTTGCCAAGGAGACGAGCCTCGTGGCAGCCCTGCAGATGGCCGCTCGCATGAGCACCACGACGGAGACGGCTCGCTGATGGCCGCGCTCGATGGATTGCCGCCGCTGCGCGATGTCATTGCGCGTCACGGGCTCGATGCCAAGAAGGCGCTTGGGCAGAACTTTCTCCTCGATCTGAACCTCACCCAGAAGGTGGCGCGGACCGCAGGCTCATTGGAAGGCGTTACCGTGATCGAGGTCGGCCCCGGACCGGGTGGCCTGACGCGCGCTATTCTCGCGCTTGGCGCCAAGAAGGTAATCGCCATTGAGCGCGACCCGCGCTGCCTGCCGGCGCTTCGGGAAATCGCCGATCACTATCCCGGTCGCCTGGAGGTGATCGAGGGTGACGCGCTGAAGACAGACTTCGAGAGCCTTGCCCAAGGCGAGCCCGTCAAGATCATCGCGAACCTGCCTTACAATGTTGGAACGCAGCTTCTGGTCAACTGGCTGCTGCCACGCGCCTGGCCGCCGTTCTGGCAGTCGCTTACGCTGATGTTCCAGAAGGAAGTGGGGCAGCGGATCGTGGCGCGCGAGGACGAAAATCACTATGGGCGCCTCGGCGTGCTCTGCGGCTGGCGCACCCAGGCCCATATGGCCTTTGACATTCCGCCCCAGGCCTTCACGCCGCCACCCAAGGTGACCTCCACCGTCGTGCATCTCGAGCCGATCGCAACGCCCCTGCCCTGCGAACCGGACAGGCTGGAGAAAGTCACACATGCGGCCTTCGGGCAGCGGCGCAAGATGCTGCGACAGAGCCTGAAGCCGATCGGCGGGGAAGCGCTTCTCGCGCGAGCCGAAATCGACCCTCAACGCCGAGCGGAAACGCTCAGCGTCGAGGAGTTTTGCCGGATCGCCAACCTGCTGTGATCCCTCTCACCCGCGTCAGGCGGCCTCACGGCCGCGCTGACGGTTCTGGTTGCCGGGCAGCTTGAAAAGGGCGATCTGCGCGTTGAGCCGATCCGCTTCTGCCGCCACACTCGATGTTGCAGCACTTGCTTCCTCGACCATTGCGGCATTCTGCTGGGTCACCTGATCCATCTGGCTCACGGCCTGGCTGATCTCGTTCAGCGCGCCGGACTGCTCCTGTGCCGCCGAGACGATCGCTGCAACGCGCTCGTTGATCTTCATCACGTGCTCTTCGATGCCCTTCAGCGTTTCGCCCGTCTCGTTGACCAGACGCACACCTGCTTCGACCTCCTGGGCCGAGCGATTGATCAGAGACTTGATCTCGCGTGCGGCATTGGCAGAGCGCTGGGCAAGTTCACGAACCTCCTGGGCCACGACGGCGAAGCCCTTGCCGGCCTCGCCCGCACGTGCTGCCTCGACACCCGCATTCAGGGCCAGAAGGTTGGTCTGGAAGGCGATCTCGTCGATGACGCTGATGATCTGGCTGATTTGACCGGACGACTGCTCGATGTGTTGCATGGCCCTGACCGTATCGGCGACCACCGTGCCGGACTTCTGGGCTGTCACCGTTGCCTCGCGGACGAGATGTCCGGCTTCCTGGGCCTGCTGGGTGGAGCTGGCCATCGCTGTGGTGATCTGGCTGATGGATGCGGATGCTTCTTCGAGCGCGGCAGCCTGGCGTTCGGTGCGGCGTGCAAGATCATCCGCGGCAAGCTGCAGTTCCTGCGAACCGCCATGCAGCTGGCCCGTGCTGAGGCGGATGGTCGACATCACGCCGCACAACCGCTCCATCGATCCGTTGAAACTCGTCCGCAGCGGATCGAGCGACGGAGCAAAGGGATCGGACAGCCGGAAGCCGATCTCGCCTGAGGACAAGGCATCAAGACCGCTTGCCAGCTGCTCGACGGCGAAGGCGATCTCTGCAGCGCGCTCGGCACGTTCACGCTCCGCTTCCAGCTCGGCTGCCCGCTTGATGCGTTCGGCCTCTTCCTGCTCTTCGCGCTCCCGCAGCATGCGCGCCTTGGGGAGTTCGACATATTCGGTCACGGCGCGGCCCATCTGACCGATCTCGTCCTTGCTGTCCGACTGGATGACGTCACCTTCGACCTGCCCCTTGGCGAGATCGTTCATCGTCCGCGTCAGACGACGAAGCGGGCGCACCACGGTCATGGACAGCGAAATCGCGAAGAAGCAGGCAAAGGTCAGCACCGTTCCGGTGGTGCCGGCCACGCGCAAAAGGTGCTGGTATTCATCGTCAGCCATCGCCTGCGCCTGGACCACGATGGTCGCGAGTGTCTCGTTCTCCAGCTCTTTCAGACGCTCGATGCGGTGAGCCGAGCGCTCAAGCCATTCGGCGCTGTCGATGGCGCTCAGATCGGCGGAAAGCCCACCCAGCATCATCTGCGCACGAATGGCCTCGACGGCGTCCGCATCCGGCGTGTGCAGAGACTGGCGATAATGCTCCCGCTCTTCATCCGGCAGGAGTTCGAGATATTGACCGATCAGAGAGGTCTGCGAGCCGAACATGCCGATGAAGTCCAGATAGTGATTTTCGTCGAACTTGCCCTGCGAGATGAAGGTATGTCCGAGGTTTTGCTCCTGGCCCGCCACTTCTTTGGCGTTCATCAGCAGACTGTAAGCCATCATCTTGCCGACGACGCCCCTGGCACCTGCTACAAGCGAGAACTCGCGCGACACGTTCATGAGACGGTGGACAAGATCCGTGTAGTAGACGAACGCCTCGGTTGGCGCGATCGAAAGCTGGTCAGTCGCTGCCCGTATCTCCGGAAGCTTGCCTAGAACGACAGCCAATTCCTCTTCGTGGCGCATCAGCGTGGGATCGCCTTCCGCCTTCATGTCTTCAAGCACGTGATCCATCTGGCTCAGAGCCGGTGCTGCCTTTGCCCGCATGCCATCAAGTTCGTTGCGGTGCCCTTTGCCTTTCGATGCGAGAAGCCCGACCGCCTCGGCCCGTTCGCCCTGCAGCGCGTGCACGAGGTCGCCGATCACTCCGAGGTCGGTGCTGACCACGCCAAGGTGGCGCGCGTGCTGATAAGCGGTGAAGGTGGTGTTCACTTCCATATAGGCCAGTCCGGCCATGGCAACGAGCGGAATGGCAAGAGCCACGGCCAGTCGCCAAGTCACTGAAACATCCGTCAATCGCATAGTTGTCCCCAGCAGTCCATTAGCGAAACCAAAGATTTCGCAACCATAGCGTCAGGAGCAGCATGCAATACAATGGTTAAACATTAGTCATACTAGAATTAGGCAAATTGAACGACCCGGCGATTTCTTTCGCCGATCAGCTCGCGGTTCGCTCCAGACTTGGAGTCGAAGTCTCCTCGACCAACCAGCCCGCGAGCAGTTGGACCGCCTCGCTTGCCCTTCCCGGCACGAGCCAATAGCCGCGCTCGGCAACCGTCACGAGTTCACCTGTCATGACGAGCAGATTGGCATCCAGCAGGTGATCGATAATCCCCAGCCAACCCAGGGCAATTCCCTGTCCAGCCATGGCCGCCTGCACGACCAGGGCATAGGTGTTGAAGCGCAGGTCTCCGGGGCTCCCTTGAGGGCTACCGGGCAGTTGTCGCGAAGACAGATAGGTCGGCCAATCGAGCCAGGGTGAGACACTCTCGGCTTCCAGGTGGATCAAGGGGCCCTGCTCGATGGGCGATGCACCGGCGGCCGTGAGCCGGTGAGAGAAAGCAGGTGTGCAGACAGGCACGACCCGCTCGGGCATCAACAATGTAGCGCCCGGACCGAACTCGCTTCGTGCACCGAAGGCCACCGCCAGATCGGCATCTTCGCGCCAGTGCTGGCCGAGGCGCTGGGTTGCGACGATCTGCAGATCTATCTCCGGGTGACTTTGGCGGAAGGCATGCATGCGCGGGATGAGCCAGAGGCTTGAGAATGCGTAGTCCGTGGCCAGCCGCACCGTCGGGCGGCGCCGGGCCGCACGCAGGCTCCGCTGGAGTGCGTCCACCTCCGTTACGGTGCGCTCGGCAATGGCCAGAAGGCGCTGCCCCTCCTCGGTGAAGCGGACCCCGCGGTGCAGCCTTTGCAGGATGGGCAGCCCGAACCGCTGCTCGAGCAAGCGGATCTGGTAACTGACGGCCGGCTGCGACAAGCCCAGCGCGTCGGCAGCGGCCGAGAGAGAGCCCTTCCGTCCGACCTCGACGAGAAGCCGCATCCAGGCCAGATCGATTACCGGATCAGACATAAATCTCACTTATGTGAAACATCAAAAATCTCCCGCTTCACAGGCGCGGCTCTCGCCCGTTCAATAAGCCCATACAATATCACAAAAAGAGGGAACCACTATGCGCATGACACTCGACAATCGCACGGGGCTTGGCGGTTTGGCCGCGCTTGCACTGATGCTCCTCACCTCGACAGCCTCCGCCGCAGATTCGGAGAGCTGCAAGGTGGTTCGCCTGTCGGATCCGGGCTGGACCGACATCACCGCGACCAACGGCGTTGCTTCGGTCGTTCTCGACGCACTCGGCTATGACCCCGACGTCAAGACCCTGTCCGTTCCGATCGGCTATCAGTCGATGAAGAACGGCGAGATCGACGTTTTCCTCGGCAACTGGATGCCGGCACAGCAGGCCTTCATCGATGACCTCAACAGCGCCAAGGCGATCGAGGTTCTGGCGAAGAACCTCGAAGGGGCAAAGTTCACCCTGGCGGTGCCGACGGCAACGGCTGAAAAGGGCATCAAGGACTTTGCCGATCTCGGCAAAAACCCCGGCGAGTTCGAAAGCAAGATCTACGGCATCGAGCCGGGCGCGCCGGCCAACGGCAATATCCAGAAGATGATCGATGCCGGCGAATTCGGCCTCAAGGGCTGGGAACTGGTCGAATCCGGCGAGCAGGCCATGCTGGCGCAGGTCGAGCGGGCCACGAAGGAAGGCAAGGGCGTCGTCTTCCTCGCCTGGGCGCCGCATCCGATGAACGAGCGCTTCGACATCACCTATCTTTCCGGAGGGGACGCCTATTTCGGGCCGAACTACGGCGGTGCGGAAGTCTATACGCTCGGACGCACCGGCTGGAGCGAAAGCTGCCCGAATGCCGCGATGCTCTTCAAGCACATGACCTTCGACGTCTCCATGGAAAACGTGCTGATGGGCGAGATCCTGGGCGGCAAGGAGTCCAAGGGGGCGGCAACCGAGTGGCTGAAGGCCAATCCGGCCGTGCTCGACACCTGGCTGAAGGGTGTTACGACTCTGGACGGCCAGCCGGGTGACGCGGCGGTCAAGTCGGCCCTCGGTCTTTGAGGTTTGAAATCCGTGCATTCACGTCCGAACATCCTGATCCTGATGGTGGATCAGTTCAACGGGACCTTCTTTCCGGATGGTCCCGCAGACTTCCTGCATGCTCCACATCTGAAAGCCCTGGCGAAGCGCTCCGTGCGCTTCGCCAACACCTATACCGCAAGCCCGCTCTGCGCGCCGGCACGCGCCTCCTTCATGTCGGGGCAGTTGCCGAGCCGGACGCGGGTCTACGACAATGCCGCGGAGTTCGCTTCCGACATCCCGACATTCGCCCATCACCTGCGCGCGGCCGGTTACCAGACCAGCCTCTCCGGCAAGATGCATTTCGTCGGGCCTGACCAGTTGCATGGCTTTGAAGAGCGGTTGACGACCGACATCTATCCGGCCGATTTCGGCTGGACGCCTGATTATCGCAAGCCGGGTGAGCGGATCGACTGGTGGTATCACAATCTCGGATCTGTCACGGGTGCTGGCGTGGCCGAGATCACCAACCAGATGGAATATGATGACGAGGTGGCCTACAACGCCACCCGGCGGCTCTATGATCTCTCGCGCGGCCACGACGAGCGGCCCTGGTGCCTGACCGTCAGCTTCACACATCCGCATGACCCCTATGTGGCGCGCCGCAAGTACTGGGATCTCTATGAGGGTTGCGAAGCCCTGCAGCCCAGCGTTCCGGCGATCCCGTACGACGAGCAGGATCCGCATTCGAAACGACTGATGGACGCCTGCGACCATCAGGCCTTCGACATCACGGACGAGAACGTGGCACGGGCCCGGCAGGGCTATTTCGCCAACATCTCCTATGTGGACGACAAGATCGGCGAAATCCTTGATGTGCTTGAGCGGACGCGGATGGCGGAGAACACCGTGATCCTCTTCGTTTCCGACCATGGCGACATGCTCGGCGAACGGGGCCTCTGGTTCAAGATGAACTTCTTAGAGGGCTCTGCACGCGTTCCGATGATGTTGACGGTGCCCGGCGTAGAGGGACGGCTGGTCACGACCCCGGTCTCGACATTGGACGTCACCCCGACGCTTGCCGGTCTCGCGGGCATCGACATCTCGACGATCGCCGACTGGACGGACGGCGAGGATCTGATGCCGCTCGCGACAGGCACCGGTGGACGCAGCATCGTGCCGATGGAATATGCCGCGGAAGGCACCGTCAGCCCGATGGTGGGGCTGCGCAACGCACGCTACAAGCTGACACTCTGCGAGGCCGATCCGCCCATTCTGACCGATCTTGAAGCAGATCCCTACGAGCTCACCAATCTCGCAGACGACCCCGGCGCGGCCGACATCTTCGCTGCACTCAGTGAAGAAGCGTCCCGTCGCTGGGATCTCTCCCGCTTCGATGCGGCGGTTCGCGAAAGCCAGGCGCGTCGGCACATCGTTTACCGGGCTTTGCGCAACGGCGCCTATTTCCCCTGGGATTACCAGCCTCTGCAAAAAGCGTCGGAGCGCTACATGCGCAACCACATGGATCTCAACATCCTCGAGGAAAGCCAGCGCTTCCCGCGCGGCGAATAGCCAAAGAAAAAGGGCGGCCGAGATACTCGCGCCGCCCTTTTCAATTCCAAGTCCTGATGCCTCAGGCGATCAGGCCTTCGACAAAGTCGAACAGGCCATGGCGACGGTCGCGGCGCAGGCGCTCGGCCTTGACGATCGACTGGACCGCATCGAAGGCCGAGTTCAGGTCGTCATTGACGATGACATAGTCATATTCCCGCCAATGCTTGATCTCCGCGCGCGAGTTGTTGAGACGGGTCTGGATGACCTCTTCCGTGTCTTCCGCGCGGCGATGCAGCCGCGACTGCAGCTCGGCCATGGTCGGCGGCAGGATGAAGATCGACACGACGTCGGCCGACATTTTTTCCTGCAGCTGCTGGGCGCCCTGCCAGTCGATGTCGAAAAGCATGTCGCGGCCTTCGCCCATCGCGGTCTCGACGGCCTCGCGCGGCGTGCCGTAGTAGTTGCCGTGAACCTGCGCCCATTCCAGAAGGCTGTCGCTGTCGCGCAGGCGTTCAAATTCGCGCTGCGAGACGAAGTGATAGTGCACACCCTCGATCTCGCTCTGGCGCCGTTGGCGTGTGGTCACGCTCACCGACAGGCTGATCTGCTGGTCACGGTCCATCAGGGTCCTGGCGATGGTGGACTTCCCGGCACCCGAGGGCGAGGAAATGACCAGCATCAGGCCGCGCCTTGCGATCTTGACGGGTGTTGAGGCGGCAGCGGCCATGGACTACTCCAGATTCTGAACCTGTTCGCGGAACTGGTCGATGACGACCTTCAATTCGATGCCGGCGGCGGTGACCGCGACGGCATTTGATTTGGAACAGATAGTATTTGATTCTCTGTTAAATTCCTGCGCCAGGAAATCGAGCTTGCGGCCGACGGGACCGCCGGTTGCGAGGAGTTCGCGTGCCGCCGTCACGTGGGCCTTCAACCGGTCGATTTCCTCACGCAGATCAGCCTTGGTGGCAATCAGCGCGATTTCCTGATGCAGGCGGTCGCGGTCGAGGCCTGATGTCGTGTCCATAAGGGCCGCGAGCTGCGCCTCCAGCCGGCGCGCGATTTCTTCCGGGGAGCGCGAGGGATCGGCCTCGATCTGCAGGGCGAGGTCCTCGATGCGAAGGATGTGGTCTTCGAGGATCCGGCGCAGAGCCGCACCTTCCGTCGTGCGCATGTCGGCGAGCGCCGAGATCGCACGCTCGAGACCGCCAAGGATATCGGCATCACGCGCCGCGATCGCTTCGGCATCATCGGTGGCTTCCCGCATGTCGACGAGGCCACGGATGGACAGGAGCGTGTCGAGCTTCAGCGGCGCCGGATCGAGAACCTCCGGGCCCAGTTCGTCGCGCAGCGCCAACACCGCCGCCAGAGCGTCACGGTTCAGCACCGCTTCCACCTTGTTTTCACTGACCGTGACGGACAGGCCGATCTGGATGTTGCCGCGCGTCAGGCGCTCGCCCGCCAGACGGCGGATATCGGCTTCCAGACCTTCGTGCCCCTGGGGCAGACGGGTGCGAAGATCCAGCCCCTTGCCGTTGACCGAGCGCAGTTCCCAGGCCCACCGGTAGCGACCGGACGAGCCTTCGACCCGGGCGAAGCCCGTCATGGATTGCAGTGTCATGTCCCCGCCCCTCAAGCCCGGTGTCAGTTGTTCGCCGTCGGATCCGCTTCCGGCTCGACATCCAGTGTTGCCGGCGGCGTCTGCGCGCGTTCGGCCTCGATCTTGCGCCAGCGGCGCACATTCGCATTGTGCTCTTCCAGCGTCGCGGCAAAGGCATGGCCGCCCGAGCCGTCTGCGACGAAGTAGAGGTCTTCCGTCTTCCACGGATGCGCGACTGCTTCGAGAGCAGCGCGGCCGGGGTTGGCGATCGGGCCTGGCGGCAGTCCCTTGATCACATAGGTGTTGTAGGGCGTTTCCTTGCGGATGTCGGACTGGAAGATCGGACGATCCGCCGGCTTCCCGTCCCCACCGAAGAGACCGTAGATGATCGTCGGGTCGGACTGCAGGCGCATGCCCTTGTTCAGGCGGTTGATGAAGACGGAGGCGACATGCGCGCGCTCGTCGTCCTTGCCGGTTTCCTTCTCGACGATGGAGGCCAGCGTGACGAACTCTTCCTTGGTCTCGATCGGCAGATCCGGATCGCGCTTCTCCCAGATCTGGTCGATCAGGCGCTCCTGAGCGGTACGCATCTGGGTGACGATCTCGGCGCGGTTGGTGCCGCGGGTGAACTTGTAGGTATCAGGGCGCAGGCTGCCCTCCGGCGGCAGTTCGGTCGGCAGATCGCCTTCGAGCACCGGATCGGCGGCAAGCCGCTGGAACATCTGCTTGACCGTCAGGCCCTCCGGCAGAGACACCGAGTAGAGGATCGACTTGCCGGATTCGAGAAGTGCGGTGACCTCCTTCATCGAGGAACCGGCCTTGATCTCGTATTCACCGGCCTTCAGGGTCTGACCGTCCTGGAGATAGGTGGTCGTGACATAGCGGTAGATGCGAGCGTCGGAGACGATGCCATTGCGCTCGAGGTTGTTGGCGATCTCGGCGAGGCCAGCGCCGCTGCGCACGACGAAATTGGTGTTCGCCGAGAGCGGACCCGGCTTCTGGTAGGCGTCCATCACGTAGAAGAAGCCGGCAACGGCGACCGCGCTGACGAAGACCACCATGGTCATCAGGAAATTCAGGAAGATGACAAGCTGGCTGCGGGCCTTGCGCGACCGGCGCGGCGGCTGCGGCACGCGTTCAGGGCGCAGCGCCTCGTTCGGCGACTTCGGAATGAAGGGTCCCTTGCCCTGCTGGGGCTCGGCATCGCGGCCGAAGGAGACACCGTTGTTCTGGCTACCGCCGTTCTGGCTGTTGTCGGTCACCGGCAATCCTTCTTTGTTTCGCACTCGCGGCTGTTTCTTCCAGCAATGCGGCAAAATCCGGGTCGTCGTCCGGCACAGCTGCGCCGGGCGTTGGGATGATTTCTATCCGCAGAAAGTGGCGGCGGGCAAGAGCGCGCCGCCGTCATCCAGAGCTATCACGACCGGTTGATGGCCATCCGCCGGCCGTCGCTCGATCAGCCCTCGTAGCGCTTGAGCACCAGCGAGGCATTCGTGCCGCCAAAGCCGAAGGAATTGGACAGGGCAACATTGATCTCGCGCTTGCGCGCCGTGTGCGGCACGAGGTCGATCTTGGTCTCGACATCCGGGCTGTCGAGGTTCAGCGTCGGCGGTGCGACGTTGTCACGGATCGCAAGCGTCGAGAAGATCGCTTCGACCGCCCCGGCGGCGCCGAGCAGGTGGCCGATGGCCGACTTGGTCGAGGACATCGAGACATTGGCCGCATGATCGCCGAGCAGGCGTTCAACGGCACCGAGCTCGATCGTATCGGCCATGGTCGAGGTGCCGTGGGCGTTGATGTAGTCGATGTCCGACGGCTTCAGACCGGCGCGCTTCAGCGCCATGGTCATGCAGCGGAAGGCACCATCGCCGTCTTCCGAAGGCGCCGTGATGTGGAAAGCGTCACCCGACAGACCGTAGCCGACGACTTCGGCATAGATCTTGGCGCCGCGGGCCTTGGCATGTTCCAGCTCTTCGAGAACCACGATGCCGGCGCCCTCGCCCATGACGAAGCCGTCACGATCCTTGTCATAGGGGCGCGAGGCGGCGGTCGGATCGTCGTTGCGGGCGGTGGACAGCGCCTTGCAGGCGGCAAAGCCGGCGAGCGAGATGCGGCTGATCGGAGATTCCGTACCGCCGGCCACCATGACATCGGCATCGCCAAGCGCCACGAGACGGGCAGCGTCACCGATCGCATGCGCGCCGGTCGAGCAGGCGGTGACCACGGAGTGGTTCGGGCCGCGCAGCTTGTGGCGGATCGAGACCTGGCCGGAAGCGAGGTTGATCAGACGACCGGGAATGAAGAAGGGCGACAGACGACGCGGGCCCTTGTCGCGCAGGATGTGGCCTGCCTCGACGATGCCTTCAATGCCACCGATACCGGAGCCAATCAGCACGCCGGTGGCGCATTGGTCGTCATCGGTCTGCGGCTCCCAGCCGGCGTCCTTCAACGCCATGTCGGCGGCGGCAACGGCGTAGATGATGAAGTGGTCGACCTTGCGCTGTTCCTTGGGCTCCATCCAGTCATCAGGATTCCAGGCACCCTCGCCTTCGGTCGGAATACGGCAGGCGATCTTTGCGGGGAGATCTTCGACCTCGAACTCCGTCACCAGACGCGCGCCGCTCTGGCCGGCGAGAAGCCGCTGCCAGGTCAGTTCCGTACCCACTCCCAGAGGCGATACCATGCCGGTACCGGTGATGACGACACGTCTCATCGTGCGAAGCCCACCCTAAATTCGTTGACCGAAGTCACTGTAAACAAAGGTCCAGATACAACAAGGCCCGCTCATCGCGGGCCCAAGCGGACAGGACGGGCTTGCGCCCGCCTTCCGCAGCAGTCTTATCGATCAGGCCTGGGCCTTCTCGATGAACTTCACGGCGTCACCGACCGTGAGGATCGAGTCAGCTGCGTCGTCCGGGATCTCGACGCCGAATTCTTCTTCGAAGGCCATGACGAGTTCGACGGTGTCGAGCGAGTCAGCGCCCAGATCGTCGATGAAGCTCGCGCCTTCGACGACCTTGTCAGCGTCTACGCCGAGATGATCAACTACAATTTTCTTCACGCGTTCTGCGATATCGCTCATGTCGGTATCCTCGACCTTCTAAAATTCAGAGGGAGCCATAATGGCGTCCCTACCCTGCATTCAGCCGGTGATCGCTTTCGTCCCCACCAGCAAACCCTTCGGCCCTGACCCAGAGCGGTTTATGCAAACAAAAGCATAAACTTCGGCTCATGAGACGGAGCGACTGCTCACAGTCATGGAGCGCTTAACACGGTTTAAGCGCGCCGCAAAGCCAGAAATTCGCCCGTTTGCCTCGGTCAACATCCTATTGCAGAGGGGCAATTTCCGGCAATTCGATCAGATCATCGCCATGCCGCCATTCACGTGCAGCGTCTGCCCGGTCATGTAGGCCGCCTCGTTGGAAGCGAGGTAGACGACGGCAGAGGCGACTTCGGCACCGGTGCCCATGCGCTTCATGGGAATGGCACCCATGATCGCTTCCTTCTGCTTGTCGTTCAGCTTGCCGGTCATCGCGCTTTCGATGAAGCCCGGAGCAACGCAGTTCACCGTCACGTTGCGGGTCGCGATTTCCTGGCCGAGCGACTTGGTGAAGCCGATCATGCCGGCCTTGGAGGCGCAGTAGTTGGCCTGGCCCGGATTGCCGGTGACGCCGACGACGGAAGTGATGTTGATGATGCGGCCGAAACGGCGGCGCATCATCGGATGCGTCAGCTCGCGGGTCAGCCGGAAGACGGCGGTCAGGTTGACCTCGAGAACCGCATCCCAGTCGGCATCCGACATGCGCACGAACAGGCCGTCCTTGGTGATGCCGGCATTGTTGACGAGGATGTCGACGCCTTCGAGTTCGGCTTCGGCCTTTTCGCCCAGCGCCTTGACCTCGTCGCGATCGGAGAGGTTGGCCGGGAAGATCTTGACGCGGTCACCGAGTTCGGCGGCCAGCGCTTCCAGCTTTTCCACGCGCGTGCCGTGCAGGCCGACGATCGCGCCCTGGGCATGCAGCTGGCGTGCAATTTCTTCGCCGATGCCACCGGTGGCGCCAGTCACGAGGGCCTTGCGGCCGGTCAGATCGAACATGGTCGGGTTCCTTGTTGTTCGTTGAGGCGATCAGCCGTTCATCTTAGCCGTTGAGGGCGGCGATCACTGCGTCGATATCGGCCGGGCCATTGACGGCCACGCCGTTGATGTTCTTGTCGATGCGGCGGGCAAGACCCGTCAGGACCTTGCCGGCGCCCACTTCGTAAAGCGTGGTGACGCCATTGGCACCGAACCACTCCACCGTCTCGCGCCAGCGGACCTGGCCGGTGACCTGCTCGACGAGCAGGTCGGCGATCTCGGCTGCCGACGTGACGGGAGCGGCGCGCACATTGGCGATCAGCGGCACGACGGGATCCGTCTTCTCGACCTTGGCCAGGGCTTCGCGCATCGCGTCAGCCGCCGGCCCCATCAGGGCCGAATGGAAAGGTGCCGAAACCGGCAACATGATGGCACGCTTGGCGCCCTTTTCGGAGGCGAGTGCTGCAGCCTTCTCCACCGCGCCCTTGGCGCCGGAGATGACAAGCTGGCCGCCGCCATTGTCATTGGCGATCTGGCAGGGACCGACGGCGGAGGCTTCCGTGCAGATCGCCTGCACGTCGCCATGCTCCAGCCCGATGATGGCGGCCATGGCGCCCTCACCCACGGGAACGGCCGCCTGCATGGCATTGCCGCGAATGCGCAGGAGACGCGCGGTGTCGGCGATCGAGAAGGTGCCGGCTGCGCAGAGGGCGGAGTATTCGCCGAGCGAATGGCCGGCGACGTAGGAGACCTTCGACTTCAGATCCAGGCCCTTGGCTTCCAGCACGCGGATGACGGCCATCGACACGGCCATCAGCGCCGGCTGGGCGTTGGCGGTCAGGGTCAGAGTCTCTTCCGGACCGTTCCACATGATGTCGGACAGCTTCTGGCCGAGCGCTTCGTCGACTTCTTCGAAGACCGCGCGGGCTTCGGCAAAATTGTCGGCAAGGTCCTTGCCCATTCCGACGGCCTGGCTGCCCTGGCCCGGGAAGGTGAATGCGACTGACATGGGCGTTTCTCCCTTGGTTTTTTCCTGTCAATTCACAGATGGGCCTTATAAGTCAAGCCTTGCACCCTCCTGCCGCCCCCTCGAACCACCACTTCGACAGGGCTGTTCCACAGCTATCGGCATCTTGCGGTACATCAATTTCTGCCTAAATTGTCGCGGACCGCCCTCCGCCTCCCAAGGCAAACTTCTCCATAAATGAGGCTTCCCCATGAAGATGAACCGGCTCGGCCGAACCGATATCCTTGTTTCCGAAATCTGCCTTGGCACCATGACCTGGGGTTCGCAGAACACGCGCGAGGAAGCGTACCAGCAGATGGATTACGCGCTCGACCATGGCGTGAACTTCTTCGACACGGCCGAACTCTATCCGACGACGCCGCTTTCCGCAGAGACCTATGCGGATACCGAACGCCTGATCGGCGACTGGTTCGAAAAGACCGGCAAGCGCGACAAGGTGGTTCTGGCAACGAAGGTTGCGGGCCCGGGCCGTCCCTACATCCGAGAAGGCAAGCCGATCACGGGTGCCGTGGTCAAGGAGGCCGTCGATGCGAGCCTCAAGCGGCTGAAGACCGACTACATCGACCTCTACCAGATCCACTGGCCGAACCGTGGCCATTTCCACTTCCGCGGCGCCTGGAGCTACAATCCTTTCAAGCAGGATCGGTCGAAAGCATCTGCCGACATCGCGGAGATCCTGGAGGCGCTCGGCGATTGCGTGAAGGCCGGCAAGCTGAAAGCGATCGGTCTTTCCAACGAAACCACTTGGGGTACGCAGAAGTATCTGACGCTCGCCGAGGCCAAGGGGCTGCCGCGCGTCGCGACGATCCAGAACGAATACAATCTTCTCTACCGGCACTACGACCTCGACCTCGCCGAACTCTCGCATCACGAGGATGTCGGACTGCTCGCCTATTCACCGCTCGCGGGCGGCATTCTCTCGGGCAAGTATCTCGACGGGAAGAAGCCGGCCGGTTCGCGCGGCTCGATCAATGGCGACATCGGCGGCCGCTTGGTGCCCCAGCAGGAGGCTGCCACCCGCGCCTATGTCGAACTCGCAAAGGCCAACGGCATCGACCCCTCGGCAATGGCGCTCGCCTTCTGCCTGACGCGACCCTTCATGGCCTCGGTCATCATTGGCGCCACCACCATGGACCAGTTGAAAGTGAATATCGGCGCGGCCGATCTCAAGCTTTCCGACGAGGTGCTGCAGGAGATCGCTAAGATCCATCGTCAATATCCGATGCCGATCTGACGCCCGACATCAACTGCGGCCGCTCACCCAACAAAAACGTGAACGGCCGTGACCTACACATCGCTGCAGTGCATCACCACTTCCGGCGACGATCAAACACGGGCTTTCGGGCCTTCATCCATGGGGGATTGACTTGGATTATCTGTTCGTGGCCGCCGGCCTTGTCGGACTTTACTTCGGAGCTGAATGGCTTTTGCGCGGCGCGATCGCCGTTGCCCAGAAACTCGCCATTCCGACGCTCATCGTGTCACTCGTCATCGTCGGCTTCGGTACCTCAATGCCGGAACTCTTGGTCTCTGTCCGTGCAGCCCTCACCGGCTCCTCCGACATTGCGCTCGGCAATGTGGTCGGCTCAAATACGGCCAACATACTGCTGATCATCGGCGCCTGTGCGATGATCTTCCCGATCACCCATTGGGACAAGGGCGTGAAGCGTGACACCTATGTGATGATCGCCGCAGCCGTTCTGCTGCTGGGCCTCGTCCAGTTCGAGGCCATTGGGCGAATCGCGGGCCTCCTCATGGTCGTCGGCCTGATCGCCTACATCGTCTACGCCTATGTCCAGGGCAAGGAATCGATGGCAGATCTCGCCGATGAAGAGGTCAAGCACGAGACGCTCGGGACGGGTTTCATGGCGCTGCTCATCGCGGGCGGCCTTGCCACGCTGTTCGTCGGCGCAGAACTGCTCGTTCGGGGCGCGACCAACCTCGCCCGAGACTTCGGTGTTTCCGAAGCCGTGATCGGGCTCACTGTCGTTGCCGTCGGCACATCTCTGCCGGAACTTGCCACCGGCGTCATGTCGGCGCTGCGCAAGCATTCCGACATCATGATCGGCAATATCGTCGGATCGAACATTTTCAACATCCTGTTCATCCTGGGCGTGACCTCAGTGATCCAGCCCATCGCCGTCGCTCCTCGCTTTGGTGAATTCGACGTGCCGGTGATGCTGGGTGTGACGATCGGCTTTGCCTTCCTGCTCCTAAGCCATCTCGGCGTTCGCCGTCTGACGGCGGGCGCAATGCTCGTCGCCTATGTCGGCTACACCCTGGCTCTCGTGCAGGTCTGATCGATCGGCCTGCCTGAACACCTGACTTGGGGCCGCCGGCAGAAAATGCCGTGCGGCCCTTGCTTTTGTGGCCAATCCGCGTATAAGCGCGCCGTTCACAACACCCGGTCCTCTGGCTGGTGGCTGAACGGAGGGCTGGCAGGCGATCAAGCTTGCAGCAGGAACCATTAAGGGTTTCCGGCCTCCCGTGTCTCCGCTCTCGACCGTCTCGAACACACTACTTTTCTTGCCGCGGCATTTGCCGCTCAGGAGCAGTCTGTGAGGCTTAGCGCCGGATCCGGGTGACGACAACCGCAAGAAAAGGCAAAGCTTACATGGCTCTTTACGAACACGTATTCCTTGCCCGGCAGGATATGTCCGCTCAGCAGGTTGATGCCCTCGTCGAACAGTACAAGGGTGTCCTCGAAGCTCACGGCGGCAAGGTCGGGCGCGTAGAAAACTTGGGCCTCAAGTCCCTCACCTACCGCATCAAGAAGAACCGCAAGGCTCACTACGCCCTCATGGACATCGATGCCCCGGCAGCTGCCGTCCATGAAATGGAGCGCCAGATGCGCATCAACGAAGACGTTCTTCGTTACATGACCATCGCTGTGGAAGCCCACGAAGAAGGCCCGTCTGCCATGATGCAGAAGCGCGACCGTGACGATCGTCCGCGTCGTGACGGCGACGACCGTGGCCCGCGCCGCGACTTCGGCGACCGTGGTCCGCGCGCTCCCCGCGAAGGCGGTTTCGAGCGTCGTCCGCGCGAAGACCGCGCGTAATTTCGAGCACAAGGACAAAACACAATGGCTGATGCATCCTCTGCTCCGGCACGCCGCCCGTTCCATCGTCGTCGCAAGACCTGCCCCTTCTCGGGCGCAAACGCTCCGCGCATCGACTACAAGGACGTTCGCCTCCTGCAGCGCTACATTTCCGAGCGCGGCAAGATCGTTCCTTCGCGTATCACCGCAGTTTCCCAGAAGAAGCAGCGCGAACTGGCCCAGGCCATCAAGCGCGCCCGTTTCCTCGGCCTGCTGCCCTACGTCGTAGCGTAATCTGATCCGAAGCCTGCCGATCATCGATCGGCGGGCTTCATCCCTTCCGCGTTGGGCGCGGATCGGAACCACCACCCGATGGCGCGCTGCCGCGACATTTGGAAATCCCATGTTGGGGATGCCTCTTGCGAGATCGCTCTGGCCCCTCCCCTAACTGCTAGACAGCAGGACAGCGACAGTGAAGAACCTGGATGCGAAATCGCTGACGACCGGCTTTGTTGCCGGCATTACCGCCGCCCTGCTGGTGCTGGGTGCTGCGGCGCAGCCGACGCTTGCCTCCATTCTCTACGCAGCTTCTGCGCTTCCCGTTCTCATCGTCGGTCTCGGCTGGGGCAATGCCGCCGCGATCACGGCGATTGTGACCGCAGCTCTCCTCGGCACCGTCAGCGTATCGCCGATGTTTGCCTTCGGCATGGCGATCTTCACGCTCGCACCGGCGGGCTGGCTGGCGCATCTGTCGAGCCTTGCGCGTCCCGCTTCCGAGATTGGTGGTCCCGACCATCTGATGGCCTGGTACCCGCTGTCCGACATTCTTCTTCAGCTCTGCAGCTTCGTCACGATTGCCGTCGTCGTGCTCGGCGTCATCATCGGCTTTGGCCCGGAATTCACCGGCCAGCTGGTGGACGCCATGGTCCAGGCGATGAATGCGCAGGATCCGGCCATGGCGCCCGATGCGCTCGCGCTCGAACAGCTAAAGAGCAGCATGGTCGTGCTTCTGCCGATCATCCAGGGCGGCACCTGGGTGCTGCTCCTGACCATGATGTATTACATCGCCATGCGGATCGTCACCGCGTCTGGCCGCAACAAGCGTCCGCGTGAAGACTTCCCGTCGGCGCTTCGGATGAACCGCAACACGGTCTTCATCTTCCTTGCGGGCATCATCGCATGCTTCATCGGCGGCGTGCCGGCCATGATCGGCGCCACCGTCTGCGGCACCTTCGGCGCCGGCTTCCTGATGTCGGGCTTTGCCTGGCTGCATCTCAAGACCCGTGGCCGGGACTGGCGCCTTCCGGCGCTCGTTCTTGCCTATCTCTCCACGATCATGCTGCTCCCGCTCATGATCCCTCTGATCATCGGCCTGTCGGATACCAGACGGACCGTTGCCCTGACCCCGGCCCGCAAGGCCGACACCGACACACCCGAAACTGATTGACACTGAAAGGAACACGACAATGCAGGTCATTCTCCTCGAACGCATCGCCAAGCTCGGCCAGATGGGCGAAACCGTAAAGGTTCGCGACGGCTTCGCCCGTAACTTCCTGCTGCCGCAGGGCAAGGCGCTGCGCGCCAACGAAGCCAACAAGAAGCGTTTCGAAGCCGAGCGCGCCACGCTCGAAGCTCGTAACCTCGAGCGCAAGTCCGAAGCCCAGAAGGTTGCCGACGCTCTCGGTGGCAAGTCCTTCATCGTCGTCCGCTCGGCTGGCGAAACCGGCCAGCTCTACGGTTCTGTCGCTGCTCGTGACGTCGTTGAAATCCTGGCTGCCGAAGGCTTCAACATCGGCCGTAACCAGGTCGAGCTGAATACCCCGATCAAGGCTATCGGCATCCACCAGGTCACCCTGCACCTGCATTCGGAAGTCGAACTGACCGTTGAGCTCAACGTTGCCCGTTCGGCTGAAGAAGCCGAGCGTCAGGCCAAGGGCGAAAGCCTCACCTCGGCCGACGCCATCTACGGCGTTGACGAAGACGCGCTTCGTCCTGAAGACTTCTTCGATCCGGACGCCGACATGGACGGTGACGAAGACCGCTAATCGCTCGCACCTTCGGGTGTAGCGTTACAAAAAAGCCCGGCCCTGCATACGCAAGGTCGGGCTTTTTCATGTCCGATGGTAGCGCCGGTCAGGACGGATCGGCGCTCTTGTCGATGCGGACCACGACCGACATGCCGGGCGTCAATAGCGAGGCTGCACCTTGCGTCTGGTCGAGTGCAATCCGCACACCCATACGCTGGGCGATCTTGACGAAGTTGCCGCTCGCATTGTCGGCCCTGATCACCGAGAATTCCGAGCCGGTCGCGGGCGAGAAGCGCTCGACTTTTCCTTTCAGAACGCTCCGGTTCAGAGCGTCGACCGTGATTTCGACCGGCTGACCGACTTCCATGCCGGCAAGCTGCGTTTCCTTGAAGTTGGCGATGATCCAGACATCGTCCGGCACCACGGCCATCAGCTGCGTGCCTGCGGCCACATACTGGCCGACACGGGCACCCACTTCGCCGAGCTTGCCGTCGCGCGGGGCGCGGATCTCGGTGTTGGACAAATCGATCTTGGCGAGCTCCACCTGGGCCTCGGCATTGGCGACAGCGGCCTCGAGCGATCCCCGGTTGACGATGATGGTCTGCAGGTCCTGGCGGGATACTTCGACGGCCGCCTTGGCCTGGGCCATGCCGGCACGCGCACGGTCGAGCGCTGCCTGGGCCTGCTCCTGCGCGCTCGTGGCGACGACACCGCTGCGCGTCAGGCTGTTCTGCCGCTCCGACTGGCTCTCGGCCTGCTGCAGATCGGCTGCTGCCGAATCGACGGCGGCTTCGCTGGATGCGATCCGCGCCTGGGCGGCCACCTCCTGCTGGTGCGAATTGTCGAGTGCCGCCTTCTGCGTGGCAAGCGCTGCCTCGGCCTGGGCGAGCTTCTGGCGATAGATGCGATCGTCGATGCGGGCGAGGAGCTCACCCTTGTCTACCGATTGGTAATCCTGAACCGGGACCTCGACCACATAGCCGCTGACCTGGGGGCTGAGCGTGGTGACATAGCCCCGGACATAGGCATTGTCGGTCATCTCGACCGAGCTGGTGAAGGGCGGCAGGCGCCAGGCGTAGAGGACCAGCGACGTGCCGATCAGGGCACCGAGGATGATCAGGATGGTGACGGGGGTGAACAGTTTCTTCAACATGGCGGCGGACTCTTTTCAAAACATCAGGATTGGGTGGCTTCATCGACCGGTGCGGCTCGAAGGGTCCGGAGCCAGTTCCAGGCGAGATGCAGGAGGAGTGTACCGAGCGCGATGGTCGCGACGGCGGAGATCAGCAGGAAGGTGTCGTTGTAGGCGAGCACATAGGCCTCACGCGTGACCTGCTGTGCCAGCAGCGTCAGGCCTTCCGCGTTGAGAATGCTCGGATCGGTGATGACCTTGCGATAGGCGGCAGAGAGCTGGCCGACACGCTGAGCGACTTCAGGACGCGTCAAGAGAATGTTTTCGACCAGAATGCTCGAATGAAACTTCTCCCGGATGGTGACGAAGCTTCCGAGGAAGGCCGTCGTCAAAAGGGCACCTGTGATCTGCGTGAAGAGGAAGATCACGATGAAGTTGACGATATAGGCCGGTCCCTTCTGCAGGGCGCCTGCGAACCCCTTCGCCATCACCGGCGGCAGGAACATGGCGGCACCGAAGGCGATCATGCCCTGGCTCAGATACATCTGTTCGGGGCGCGTCAGGTTGCTTGCCTGGCTGTCGAGATAGGCGCCCACAGCAATCAGCGCGAGCGCGATCACATGCGCCGTCTCGACATAGCGCGAGGACATCAGGGCCATGCACAAGAGGGCGCCACCGACGGAGGCGACGAGAACCAGCGCCCAGAGGGTGAATTGCTGGTCGTTCAGGAGACCGATCTGCTGGAAGAAGCTGACGGCGGTCGAAGACTGTTCGGAGGAGACCGCACGGAAGACCAGGAGGACGGCCGCCATGTGCAGATTGCTGCGGGAAAAGATCCAGCGGAAGTCGAGCATCGGATTTTGCCGATGGGATTCGATCAGCGCGGTCATGGCGATGAAGGCGATTGCCGCAGCCAGCAGCGCACCGAGCCACCAGGTCTCGAACCACCAGTAGAGACGTCCGAGCGTGAGGAACACGGCGAGGCAGCCGATGCCGATCGCCATCAGCAGATAGGACAGGATATCCAGCCGCTCGATCACCTTGGCGCGCGGCGGCGGTGTCACGGGAAGCGCAAAGATGACGACCATCGAGATGAGGGCCAGGCCGACTTCCAGCGTGTAGAGCGCGTGCCAGCCGTCGATCTGCAGGAGGGACGGCGAGATCATGCGGGCGATGGGGGCCGCCAGCAGCGTCCCGAGCAGCGCGACGTTCAGCCCTTGGTTCAGCTTGCGCTGCAGCGGGAAGGCCTCGAGCACATAGAGAAAGCCCAGCGACGAAATGGGGGCCGCTGCACAGCCGCTGATGAAGCGGACGACGAGCGCGGAGTGCAGATCGTCGACCAGGAGGTTCAGCGAGGACGCGAGCACGAAGATCAAAATGCTCCACTGGGCAAAGGGGCGCAGGCCGTATTGCGTGCGGATCTTGAAGAGCGCGATCGAGAGCGTCGCATAGGGGGCCATATAGGCGGCCGAAAGCCAGGCTGCCTCGACCACCGTCGCAGAAAACTCACCCTGTAGCTGGTAGAGGTTGGCATTGACGATGTTCATGCCCAGGCCCTGGGTGATGAACAGCATCAGGCCCGACACGACATAGATCGCAGCCAGCCAGAGGGGCTTTGCCGGCGGCGCAACAGGTGCGGCGGGCGGCGCATCCTGTGCTGGCGTCGTCACCTTGGCAGGATCTGACACAGCCGTTGCTGCTGTTTCGCTGACGGCGCTCATGACCGCACCTTTGGCTGGTCGAGGCTCTGGAGGTTGCGGGTGAGGCGCCGGACGACCGACAGCGCGATCTCGATATCATCGGACGAGATTTCCGCCGCGATCTGTGCGCGCAGGTCAGTGGCGAGCACATGCATCCTGTCATAGGCGGCCCTGCCCGCTTCCGTCATGGCGATGCGTTTGGCACGGCGATCATTCTCGTCCTCGGTCCTGACGATCAGGTTCTGGCGCGCCATGCCGTCCAGGACGCGCACAAGTGTCGGCGTCTCGATTTCCAGTTCTTCGGCCAGTTCCTTCTGGGTGAGCGGTCCGCGGCGCGAGATCGCGAAGAGGGCCCGGGCACGTGCCAGCGTCAGCCCCTCCTCACGCACTGCGGCGTCGAAGAAGGCGCGAAGCTTCCGGTTGAAAGCCGACATCTCGTCGAAGAGCTGCTCGTTCTGCGTTTGGCGGGACACTGACGCGCCTCCTATTAATTAGGTTGCTATCTATATTGCTCCTAATTAATTGCTGGACCGCACAAATCAAGCGTGATCCTGCGATGGCAGCCATGCGCGTTCGGCATGGGCGGGGTGTTTTCACTCATGGATGCTGCTTCGCTTTTTCGACGCCATCCGCGCCTCGCCTCTGCTAGAGTTGAGGCTCCTGAGGCCGATTCGTTGAATGTCACAGTCAACCGAAAAGATCGGAATCCTCGGCTTTTTCTGAAGTCGCAAAGAGGCGCCTGTGAATCAATGTGGGTTGGCGAGCGAGCCATTTCGCTGCCCCACGTTCTCGCTATGGTGCAGCCACCGCCGACACACTGAACGGATTCGAACGAATGAATGATGCTGCGCGCAAATTGAGCCCGGTCCAGCCGGCCGAGCCCCTTTACCGGGAAGCTCCGAACAACATCGAAGCCGAACAGGCGCTGCTCGGCGCGATCCTGGTCAACAACGATGCCTTCTATCGCGTGTCGGACTTTCTGAAGCCCGAGCATCTCTATGAGCCGCTGCACCGGAAGATCTTTGAGGTCGCCTCCGAGATCATCCGCATGGGCAAGACGGCAAACCCCGTCACGATCAAGACCTTCCTCCCGGCGGACCAGAAGGTCGGCGATCTGACGGTCGCGCAGTATCTCGCGCGTTTGGCTTCCGAAGCCGTCACCATCATCAATGCTGAGGACTATGGTCGCGCTATCTATGACCTCGCGCTGCGCCGCTCGCTGATCCAGATCGGCGAGGACGTCGTCAACATCGCCTACGACGCGCCGCTCGACATGCCGCCCCAGGCGCAGATCGAAGACACCGAGCGCCGCCTCTTCGCGCTGGCCGAGAACGGCCGCTATGACGGCGGCTTTCAGTCCTTCTCGGACGCGGTCGCCCAGGCCGTCGACATGGCGGGTGCGGCCTTCGAACGCGACGGCAATCTTTCGGGTATCTCGACCGGCATCATGTCGCTCGATGCAAAGATGGGCGGTCTGCAGCGCTCCGACTTGATCGTGCTGGCCGGTCGTCCGGGTATGGGTAAGACCTCGCTTGCCACCAACATTGCCTGGAACATTGCAGCAGCCTACGAGCCTGAAGTTCTGCCGGACGGCTCCTTCAAGGCAAAGAACGGCGGCGTCGTCGGCTTCTACTCGCTCGAAATGTCGGCCGAACAGCTCGCCACCCGTATCATGTCCGAGCAGACGGAAGTCTCGTCCTCGAAGATCCGCCGCGGTGACATCACCGAGCACGAATTCGAGAAGCTCGTCGGTTTCAGCCAAACCATGCAGAAGGTGCCGCTGTTCATCGACCAGACCGGTGGCATCTCGATTGCGCAGCTCGCGGCCCGCGCCCGCCGTCTCAAGCGCCAGCGCGGCCTCGACTTCCTGGTCATCGACTATATTCAGCTGATGACCGGCTCCGGCAAGTCGGGCGAAAACCGCGTGCAGGAAATTACCCAGATCACCACGGGCCTGAAGTCGCTCGGCAAGGAGCTGAATGTGCCAATCGTGGCGCTGTCGCAGCTCTCGCGTCAGGTGGAAAACCGCGACGACAAGCGCCCGCAGCTTTCCGACCTTCGTGAATCGGGCTCGATCGAGCAGGACGCCGACGTCGTGCTCTTCGTGTTCCGTGAGGAATACTATGTGAAGAACCTGGAGCCGCGCGATCCCGCCGATCCGAAGTATCCGGAATGGGAAGCGCATATGGAGAAGGTCAAGGGCACGGCCGACGTCATCATCGCCAAGCAGCGTCACGGACCGACCGGCACCGTCAAGCTCGCCTTCCAGTCGGAGTTCACCCGCTTTGCGGATCTGGCCGAGCCGAGCTTCATCCAATACGAAGAACCCTGAGATCGAACGGCGCCCGAGTGGCGCCCTTCCCTTTTTGCAGCTCAGAGCCCGTAAGCCCTCAGCAGCGCGACCGCGAGCACGCCGGCTGCAGCAGCCGGGAGAAGCGGCAGCCGTGTCGCTGCCAGCGCCACAACCGCACAGCCCGCCGTTTCGGCCCAGCCGGTGGCAAAAGCCGTTGGCGCAACGACAGCCATCAGCACGGACGGCGGGATGGCTGCCAGAATGTCCTCAGCCTGCGGCGACAGTCGGAGCAGACGACCGACCAGCAGACCGGCCTGGCGGGTAGCAATCGTTGCGACTGCCATGGCGAGGATCGCCAGCATGGTGTTGAGGTCGATCGTCATGCGCCGGCCTCCTGCTTCTGGATCGAGAGTGCGGCGGCGACCGAGACACCACCCAAGGCTCCGGCGAGAATATACCAGACGCCCGGCATCAGGTGATGTACAAGCAGCGCGCTCGCCCCGCTGCCAACGAGGATCAGCCCGGTGCGCGCACCGCGCCAGAAGCCGGCGATGAGGATGACGAAGACCGCCGGAAACACGAAGTCCATGGCGATCACCGAGGGATCGCCGACGAGGCTGCCGAGCAAGGCCCCGGCAAGGCCCGAGAGAACCCAAGCCGCGTAGAAGGGCAAGGCGGCACCGAAGAACCAGGCCGGCGTTAGGCGGTGATTGCGGGCGCGAAACTCGGCAACGGCCCAGATCTCGTCTGCCAGGAAGAACATCGATAAGATCTTCTGCCGGCCCGAAAAGGCGGCCATGTGGCGCGAGATCGACGCGCCCATCAGCACATGCCTGACATTGACGAGCAGGGCCGCCATACCGAGCGCTGCGATGCTGGCGGGATGGCTCCACAGATCCATGGCGACGAATTGCGAGCCGCCGGCAAAGACCAGGGCGCTCATCAGCGCGGCCTCCAGCGCTGAGAGACCTTTCGTGGCGGCAACAGCGCCGAAGACGAGACCGATGGGCACCACGGCCACGGTCAACGGAAGAATGGATCTGAAACCCTGTCGGATTTCGAGGGTCGTATTGGATGGCATGCGTATTCCCTTGCGCGTTGCCAGGCCGGAATAAGCGTGCTTTTGTCAGCGGTCTTGAACAAAAGTGATCAGCCGGCCCGGAAGACCGCGGGCGTCAGGCCCGTCCGGGCCTTGAACTGCCGGGTCATGTGGGCCTGATCGGCAAAGCCACAGGCCAAGGCCGTGTCGGAGGGCGTGGCACCCGATCTCAGAAGATGACGGGCATGGCGGATGCGCATGTCCGTCTGGAAGGCATGGGGCGTGATGAAATACTGCTTGCGGAAGGCGCGGATCATATGGGCGCGGCTGAGGCCCGCCACCTTTGCCAATACCTCCAGCCCGATCTCTTCATCGAAATGGGTGGTGATGTAATCACGCACGCGGCGCATGGCGAGCGGCTCCCGGTGATCGGGAGCGCGGATGATGTCGCTGCCGTGGCGGGCAAACATGGTGGCGAGCACGCAATACATGCTCTCCTCCCCCTCAAGTCCCGCCACCTCCCCGGTTTCGATCCGGCGATGGGCGAGATTGAAGGCGCGGGCGAGATCCGGATCCGTCAACAGTTGCTGGCCGAAGCTCGGCGTGCCGTTGAAGGCGCGGCCGGTCACATCCTCGATGATATCGGTCAGAAGCGCCACGTCCGGGTAGATCATCCGGTAGCGATAGCCTCCCGGCGTACCGGGCTGGCCGTCGTGGATTTCGCCGGGATTGATGAGGTAGAGCGTGCCGGGTCCGGTGTGTTCGCGCATGCCGCGGATGCTTGCGACCTGGCAGCCGACTTCGATCGCGCCGATCGAGAAGGTGTCGTGCGAATGCGGCGAGAATTCATGGGTGATGAAGGAGGCGGACAGGCATTCCATGTCGCGGAAGCGCCCGTCCCGCCAGAAGCGGGTCTGCTCCTGCCGCGACACCGGATTGGCTTCGGCGGCCTCTTGCTGCGAAACACTGTGCATAGCAGCATAATATCCGGCCGCCGCATTTTCGTCTTGAAGAAAAGTGCTAGGGTCCCCGGACCGATCAATAGACCCGAAGCCTTCATGACAGACCGTTTTACCCTCATCGATGCGCCGGAAGAATTTCAGTCGGCACCGCTGCGCCTGACCGTGGATCTCTCGGCGATTGCCGACAACTGGCGAGAGATGGCGCGCAGATCCGGCAAGGCCCGGGCCGCCGCGGTCGTCAAGGCGGATGCCTATGGTCTGGGGATCGAAGACGTCGGACAGACGCTCTACCGCGCCGGCGCCCGTGACTTCTTCGTCGCCGTGCCGGCGGAGGGGGCGACGCTTCGTCCCTACGCGCCGGAGGCCCGGATCTTCGTGCTCTCGGGCATCTGGCCCGGCCAGGAGGAGATCTTCTTCGAGAACGATCTCGTGCCGGTCATTGCCTCGGAAGAGCAGCTCGCCTTCTGGATGGCGGTGTTGACAGAACGCGGCCCCTATCCTTGCGCGCTGCATGTCGATACCGGCTTCAATCGGCTCGGTCTGCCCATGGAGGAGGCGATCGCGCTGGTCGACGATGTCTCGCGGCCGGCAAGCCTCGATCCGGTGCTGGTCATGAGCCACCTCGCCTGCGGCGACGATTCCTCATCACCGATGAACCGCCAGCAACTCGAGAAATTCCAGAGGGTTAGCGCCGCTTTCGAAGGTGTTGATTCCAGTCTCTCCGCCTCAGCCGGCATCTTCCTCGGCGCCGATTACCACTTCGACCTCACCCGGCCCGGCATCGCGCTTTACGGTGGCGAGGCGGTCAGCGGGGCGAAGAACCCGATGCAGCCGGTGGTCAAGGCCGAGGCGCGTATCCTGCAGGTTCGCAATGCCAAGGCCGGCGAGAGCGTGAGCTATGGCGCGACCCAGGTGCTCACGCGGGACAGCAGGCTCGCCGTGGTGAGTGTCGGTTATGCGGATGGCTATCTGCGCAATCTCTCCGGCGCGGGCATCCCGCTGCGCGACACCGGACTTCCAGGCGCAGAGGGCGTCATCGGTGGCAAGCGCGTGCCGGTCGTCGGCCGGGTCACGATGGACCTGACCATCTTCGACGTCACAGATCTGCCCGATCATGCTGTGCGCGCCGGCGACTATATCGAGCTCCTTGGCCCCTCCATGCCGCTCGACGAGGTCGCTCGCGCCGCCGGCACGATCGGCTACGAGATGCTGACGGGCCTCGGACTGCGCTACGAGCGGATGTATCTGGAAGGGGACGACTGAGGTCTGGCGCCAGCGGCTTTGTTCTGCTATTGTTCCAGAAAGTTCAAATTCTTCTCACCGAATGGGAGTTCATCGTGCGGAACATTCAGTTGAGCAAGCAAGATGCCGAATTTGTCGCGGAGCAGGTCAATTCCGGGCTTTATGAAAGCGCGGACGCTGTCGTTACGGCTGGCCTTGCGCTGTTACGCGAGCAGGACGACGCCACCCTTCGCGAGCTTATTCAGGAGGGGATCGATGACGTTGAGGCAGGGCGCGTCATGAGCTTCGATAGCGCAGAGGAACTGACAGCCTACATCATGGGGATGGCGGAGGAACGGGAGGATGGAACCACGTCGTCTGGTGCTAACCAGAAGGGCACTCCGCGATCTTCGCGCGCATTATGATTATATTTACGAACTCGACCCCGTCGCCGCAAAACGTCTCCTGCACGAAATCAACAGAAAGATGGAGTGGATAGCCGAGCTGGGCATAACTGGTGCTCCTCGCTCATTCATCCCCGGACTAAGAGCCTTTCCTTTCAAGAACCGATGCATCTATTTCACGATCTCTGATGAGGCGATCACAGTGCTGCGCGTCGTGCACGGCCGCCAGAACATCTCCACCGACGACTTCCCCGAAAGCGACCTTTAATTCATGGCCAAAGTCAGAACTCAATTCGTCTGCCAGAACTGCGGCACGGTTCATTCCCGCTGGGCGGGGAAATGCGATGGCTGCGGCGAATGGAACACCATTGTTGAAGAAGACCCGATGGGCGGGATCGGCTCCGGGCCCGGCAAAGTGCCAAAGAAGGGCCGTCCCGTCACGCTCACCTCACTGTCCGGCGAGATCGAGGAGGCGCCGCGCATTCCGACCGGCATGGGTGAACTCGATCGCGCAACGGGCGGCGGCTTCGTGCGTGGTTCGGCGGTCTTGATCGGCGGGGATCCGGGCATCGGCAAGTCGACGCTCCTGATGCAGGCGGCAGCGGCCCTGTCGCGGCGGGGTCATCGCATCATCTATGTCTCGGGCGAAGAAGCCGTCGCGCAGGTCAGGCTGCGTGCGCAGCGTCTGGGTGCGGCCGACACGGATGTGCTTCTGGCCGCCGAAACCAACGTCGAGGACATTCTGGCGACGATTTCCGAAGGCAAGCGGCCGGACCTCGTCATCATCGATTCGATCCAGACGCTGTGGAGCGACACGGCCGACAGCGCACCGGGCACAGTCACGCAGGTCCGGACCGGCGTGCAGGCGATGATCCGCTTTGCCAAGCAGACCGGGGCCACCATGGTTCTGGTCGGTCACGTCACGAAGGAAGGCCAGATCGCCGGCCCGCGCGTGGTCGAGCATATGGTGGATGCCGTCCTCTACTTCGAAGGTGACCGGGGCCATCACTACCGCATCCTGCGCACGGTCAAGAACCGCTTCGGACCGACCGACGAGATCGGCGTCTTCGAAATGTCCGACAAGGGCCTGCGCGAAGTGGCCAACCCCTCCGAGCTTTTCCTCGGCGAACGCAACGAGAAAGCCCCGGGTGCGGCCGTCTTCGCCGGCATGGAGGGCACGCGCCCGGTGCTGGTCGAAGTGCAGGCGCTGGTGGCGGCAACATCGCTTGGAACACCACGCCGCGCCGTCGTGGGATGGGATTCCTCACGCCTCGCCATGATTTTGGCGGTATTGGAAGCGCATTGCGGTGTGCGGCTCGGTCAGCACGACGTCTATCTGAACGTTGCCGGCGGTTACCGGATCAGCGAACCGGCAGCCGATATGGCAATCGCTTCGGCTTTGGTTTCGTCGCTGGCCGGTCTTGCCCTTCCGGCCGATTGCGTCTATTTCGGCGAAGTCAGCCTGTCGGGGGCGGTGAGGCCCGTAGCCCACACTGCCCAGAGGCTGAAAGAGGCGGAAAAGCTTGGTTTCTCCGCCGCGGTCTTGCCGGCTGCCTCGCCGGACCTGCCGAAGGGTTCGAAGGGCAAATGGAGGGAAGTGGACAGCCTTCCCGATCTCGTGGCGCGCATCGCCGGTTCCCGGCTGAAGGCCCCAAGGGATCAGGAGGACGGTTGATCCGGTCCGACGCGTGATTTCACGCGTTCCGGCGGTATCGCGGTGACATCAATGCCGGTCTTGCCGGTGGCCCTGGAGTTGGAATTTATGCCCATCACAATTTTCGACGGTATCGTCATCGGCGTCGTTCTGTTTTCAGCGGTGCTGGCGATGGTGCGCGGGTTTTCGCGCGAAGTGCTGTCCATCGCGAGCTGGGCGGGCTCTGTCGCCGCCGCCTACTATCTCTATCCCCTGCTCGTGCCCTATCTGATGAGCTACACCGACGATCCCAGGATCGCGATGGCCGGTTCTGCCGGCATCATCTTCCTGATCGCGCTGATCGTGATTTCCTTCATCACCTCGCGCATCGCCGATTTCATCATCGACAGCCGCATCGGTGCGCTCGATCGTACCCTGGGCTTCCTCTTCGGTGCGGCTCGCGGCCTTTTGCTTCTAGTCGTCGCCGTCGCCTTCTGGAACTGGCTGATCGACGTTCGCCAGCGCCCGGACTGGGTCAACGAATCCAAGTCGAAGCCTTTCCTCGATTCGCTGGTGCTGAAGCTCGAAGCCGTTCTGCCGCAAGATATCGAACCGCAGATCCGCGAACGGATCCTCGGCCGCGAAGAGACCGAAGCCGGCGAGCAGGCCCCTGCCGATCAGGCACCGGCGGAACAGGCCCCTGCCGACCAGGCTCCGGCCCAGAACAACTGATCTTCTCGCGGCTCGAAAGCCGCGCGACTTGAGACAAGACAGACGCCGCCGGATCGGGACAGACCGGCGGCTTCCCTGTTCAAAGCGTTGCACCCGCATCTGTTCCCGGAGCAAAGGCCCTCGCCATGAAGCAGTCCAGCCCCTCCCATGTCGTCTACGGCAGCCATGATGACAAGTTTCACGAAGAATGCGGCGTGTTCGGCATTCTCGGGCATCCGGATGCAGCGACGCTGACCGCGCTCGGCCTGCACGCGCTTCAGCATCGCGGCCAGGAAGCGGCCGGTATCGTCTCCTTCGACGGCCGGCAGTTCTACACCGAAAAGCATATGGGCCTCGTTGGCGACCACTACACCAATCCGGCGACGCTGGCGAAGCTGCCGGGTCCGCAGGCGATCGGCCACACGCGCTACTCGACGACGGGCGAAGTTGCACTGCGCAATGTGCAGCCACTCTTCGCCGAACTCGAGGAAGGCGGCATCGCGATTGCCCATAACGGCAACTTCACCAACGGCCTGACGCTGCGCCGCCAGATCATCGCGACCGGCGCCATCTGCCAGTCGACCTCGGACACCGAAGTGGTGCTGCATCTGATCGCCCGCTCGCGTCATGCCTCGACGACCGACCGCTTCATCGACGCCATCCGCCAGATGGAAGGCGGCTATGCGATGATCGCCCTCACCCGCACCAAGCTGATTGCCGCCCGCGACCCGATCGGCATCCGGCCTCTGGTCATGGGCGAACTCGACGGCAAGCCGATCTTCTGTTCCGAGACCTGCGCGCTCGACATCATCGGAGCCAAGTTCGTCCGTGACGTGAAGAATGGCGAAGTGGTGATCTGCGAGACCCAGGCGGATGGTTCGGTGACGATCGAATCCCGCATGCCGGCTCGGCCGCAGCCGGAACGCGTCTGCATGTTCGAATATGTCTATTTCGCCCGTCCCGACTCCGTCGTCGCCGGCCGCAACGTCTACACGACCCGCAAGAATGCCGGGATCAACCTGGCCAAGGAAGCGCCTGTTGAAGCCGATGTCGTCGTCCCCGTGCCGGATGGCGGCACACCGGCAGCGCTCGGCTATGCCCAGCAGAGCGGCATCCCGTTCGAATACGGCATCATCCGCAACCACTATGTCGGGCGTACCTTCATCGAGCCGACCCAGCAGATCCGCGCCTTCGGCGTCAAGCTCAAGCATTCCGCGAACCGGGCGATGATCGAGGGCAAGCGCGTCGTGCTGGTGGACGATTCCATCGTGCGTGGCACGACCTCGCTGAAGATCGTGCAGATGATCCGCGATGCCGGCGCCAAGGAAGTGCATATCCGCGTCGCATCGCCGATGATCTTCCATCCCGATTTCTACGGCATCGACACGCCGGACCGGGACAAGCTGCTCGCCAACCAGTATGCCCATGAGGCGGACATGGCGAAATATATCGGCGCCGACTCCCTCGCCTTCCTGTCGATCGACGGGCTCTACATGGCCGTCGGCGGCAAGCCGCGCGATCCGAACAATCCGGAATTTACCGATCACTATTTCACCGGCGACTACCCGACCCGCCTCCTCGACAAGGAGAGCGAAAAGCCGGGCCGCAAGGAAAGCATGCTCGCCGCCAACGGCTGAGCTCCAGAGCAAGTCCAGCAAAAGTGCGCCAGCGGTTTTGCGTCCGGACTGCGTCAAAACAAGGAGATAGAGCATGTGATCAGCTTAGGCCGGACATGCTCTAGGGACATAGGACAGACCATGACAATCGACCTCAAGGGCCGTCTCGCGCTCGTCACCGGCGCCTCGCGTGGCATCGGCTATTTCACCGCGATCGAACTGGCAAAGGCCGGCGCGCATGTCATCGCCTGTGCTCGAACCGTCGGCGGACTGGAAGAGCTTGATGACGCGATCAAGGCGGTTGGCGGCACGGCGACGCTGGTGCCCTTCGACCTTTCGGACATGGCAGCGATCGACCAGCTCGGCGGCCACATCTTCGAACGCTGGGGCAAGCTCGATATCGCGGTGCTGAATGCCGGCGTTCTCGGGGTCATCTCGCCGATCGGCCATGTCGAAGCCAAGGTCTTCGACAAGGTCATGACGATCAATGTGACGGCAACCTGGCGCCTGATCCGCTCGCTCGAGCCGTTGCTGGTCAAGTCGGACCAGGGCCGCGCGCTGATCCTGTCGTCGAGTGCCGCTCACAAGTGCAAGCCCTTCTGGGGCCCGTACTCCGCCTCCAAGGCGGCCGTCGAAGCGCTTGCCCGCACCTGGGCTGCCGAGACGCAGCGCCTGCCCCTGCGCATCCTGTCCGTCGACCCGGGCCCGACGCGCACGGCGATGCGTGCCCAGGCCATGCCGGGTGAAGATCCGCAGACCGTGCCGCATCCGTCCGAAGTGGCGGCCAAGCTGATGGCGCTGGTCGGCCCGGACCAGACGGAAACCGGCAAGCTCTACCAACTGCGCGAAGGCAAGATCGTCGATTATCGGATGCCGGAATAGCAGATTCGCCCCTCTCTTCAGGGAGCTGCCGACCGGCGATTTTCAGGACCACTTCATGTCCCCCAGAGATTTCGCCGCCTATGCCTATCTGTCGCTGGCGTGGGGACTTTCCTTTCTGCTGCTCCTGCACGTGGTCGATGCCTTCGGCTGGATCGGGGCGGTGACCTTTCGCTGCTTCATCGCAGGCGCGCTCCTCTTTGCCATCGCGAGGATCATGCGGCGCAGGCTTGATTTCAGTGCCGGATGGCTGCCGTTCGCTGCCGTCGGCGCAACGACGGTCGCCGGCCAGCTTATCGGCCTTTCCTACGCCACGCCGCTGATCGGCACGGCCATGGCCGCCATCTTCGTCGCCTCCATCCCGCTGTTTTCGATGGTCATTGCCCAGCTCTGGGGACTGGAGCGGATCACGCCGGCGCGCGTGCTCGGCCTTGCGCTTGGCACGATCGGCATCATCATGCTGGTGGGGTTTCCCGCCGTTCCCGTGACCAGCGCCTTCCTGCTCGGCTGCCTCGCCATGGTGGGCTCGACCTTCTCCGCCGCTTTCGGCAGCAATTATGCCAGCCGACATCTGAGCGGCACAGGCCCTTGGGAAGTCACGATCGGATCGTTCATCGCGGGCGGGGCCCTGACGCTGCCGCTCCTTTGGTTCGTGCCCGTTCCGGGCACGCCGGCAGCCATCGATTATGTCTATCTCATCGCCCTTGCCGCCTTGATGAGCGCCTTGACCTATGTCCTCTATTTCGGGCTGGTCAAAAGCATCGGCGCGACGGCCGCGATCAGCGTCGAATTCGTGGTAACGGTGGTCGCCGTGCTGGTCGGTGCCTTCGTGCTCGACGAACCGCTGACGGCGCTGCAGCTCTGCGGCGGGGCCGTCATCGTCCTCGGATGCGCTCTGGTGCTGGGGATCCTCAGGCTGCCGCGCCCGGCGGCTTAATCAGCCCGCGCGGCGCCGCATGTGCGCCAGCCGACGGCGCGGTTGTTCGACGGCAAGGGCCAGCGCATTGCCGGTCTCGGCGAGCAGGACCGCTGGTTCGTAGAGCCTGACACAGTTTCGACCATCGGCCTTGGCGCGATAAAGGGCGGCATCCGCCGTGGCGAGAAGTCCATCGAGGTCTCCACCCCGCCCCTTCGCTTCGCTGACGCCGATGCTGACCGTGACCCGCAGGAAAGACGGCGCCGGTATCAGCATGTCGGCCACGGCGAGACGCAGGTTCTCGGCTACCGCCACCGCCTTCTGCGCGCTCATGCGGGGCATCAGACAGGCGAATTCTTCACCGCCGATGCGGGCAAAGAGCCAGCCGCTCGGCATGTGCTGCTCGATGGCCCGCGAGAAGGCGAGCAGGACCTGGTCTCCGGCCGCGTGGCCATGGGTATCGTTGACGACCTTGAAATGATCGATGTCGAGCAGAAGCAGGCTTGCGCCGCCCTCCTCCGACGTCAGCACCTTGTTCGCAGCCGCCACGAAGGTACGGCGGTTGGCGAGATTGGTCAGCGGATCGCGCTCGGAAGCAAGGCGATATCTGAGCTCGTCGCGCTCCTTGCCCAGCATCAGCAGGGCGACCAGCGACAGCACGATCATCATGGAATTGGCTAGAACGACGAAGGCGAACCAGGGTGCCGTCGTCCCGTCTGCGGCATAGGCCGGGGCGACGAAGATCGAAAGCGGCATCGGTGCCAGCCAGATTGCGCCGCGGATGACATTGGCGAGTGCTGCGACCGACCGGGAGGGCAAGGGTTCGATCCTGGCGCGCCGCATGATCTCGCGCGCCGTCAGGAAGCAGTAGCCGGCCACCAGCAGCCCGAGAATGGTGGTGCGCGCTGCCATGGATTGATGAAAGACGGGCGTCAGCCAGAGGGCCGCCCACAGCACGATCCCGAGCGACGCTTTGGTGAGGGAGACTTTCCCGCCTTCGAAGGCGACAACCGCCTGCCAATAGATTCCGACCGCGAGAACGCCCAGCCCAAGACCCAAACCTGACGACAGGACAAGCGGCAGCGTGCTGCGGGCCGAGTGCAGGAGCATGGCCGCGCAAGCTGCCAATCCGGCGGCCACCAGCAGCGGCAGGATCCGGCTGTCCCGGTTTCTCAGCCACATGTAAATCGTCACGACCGTCGAGATCAGGGTGATCAGGGCATGGACGATCATGATGGTAGGCAGATGCAGGGTTTGGTCCATGCCGAAGATCATCTCCGTAGGCGGGGGAATGCCACACTAGATTTGGGGTAGTTATCTTGAAAAAGACTTAAGCCGAAGGGCAACTATCCACAGCCTACGGCACCGAGATGACCTGCTTCAAGACACCGCAAGCGCCCTTGACCAAAACAGCGACGCGCGCCATAACAGCGGCCATGAAAACGAGCCTCTGCATCATTTGCGGGATCATTATTCGCTAGCGCATGCGCTGGCCTGGCCGTTTTCGTCTCCTGCATAGCCCCAGATGACAAACGACCCGGTCCAGCCGGGTACATCATTCTGGGAGTTTCACATGGCCGGCGGCCTCAAGCTTTACAACACGCTCACACGCGAGAAGGTCGACTTCGAGCCGATCGACCCCGACAATGTGCGCCTGTATGTCTGCGGCCCGACCGTCTATGACTTCGCCCATATCGGCAATGCGCGCCCCGTGATCGTCTTCGACGTGCTCTACCGGCTGCTGTGCCACACCTATGGCGCCGACAAGGTCACCTATGTGCGCAACATCACCGATGTCGACGACAAGATCAACGCACGCGCCTTGCGTGATTTCGGCAGCCAGATCGCCGATGGCTCGATGAGCCTCAACGACGCCATCCGCGCCGTGACCGGCAAGACCGAGAGCCAGTTCCACGAGGATGTGGCATCCCTCGGCTGCCTCAAGCCGACCGTCGAGCCGCGGGCCACCGACAATATTCCGCAGATGATCGTGATCATCCAGCGGCTGCTCGACATGGGTCATGCCTATGTCGCCAGCGGTTCGGAGGGCCACGAGGTGCTGTTTTCGACCGCCTCGATGGCCGATTACGGCATGCTGTCGAAGCGCAAGCTCGAGGACCAGCAGGCTGGTGCCCGCGTCGCCGTTGAAAGCCACAAGATGAACCCGGCGGATTTCGTGCTGTGGAAGCAATCGGCCGATACCGAGCCCGGCTGGCCGGCGCATTTCACCTTCGAAGGCGAGCAACATGCGATCTTCGGTCGCCCCGGCTGGCACATCGAATGCTCCGCCATGGCCGACCGCTATCTCTGGGAAGAGATCAAGGATCGCCTCTCCCCGGCGGCCAAGACGAAACCGCACCAGTTCGACATCCATGGCGGCGGCCTGGACCTGATCTTCCCGCACCACGAAAACGAGATCGCCCAATCCTGCTGCGCCTTCGACAACGACCTGATGGCAACCGTGTGGATGCATAACGGCTTCCTGCAGCTCGAAGGCCGCAAGATGTCGAAGTCGGAGGGCAATTTCGTCACGATCAACGAGTTGTTGGCGACGGAGAAATTCGGCGGGAGAAAGTGGCCGGGCGAAGTGCTGCGGTTGGCCATGCTGATGACGCATTACCGCGAGCCGATCGACTTTTCGGTGAAGCGGTTGGAGGAGGCTGAAGCGCGGTTGGCGGGCTGGCTCAGAATCATCGATGCGGCGGGAGATATCCAGGCTCAGCTCGATGAGAAATTTCTCGGTCGACTTGCTGATGACCTAAACTCGCCCGAAGCGTTGATGAGGCTGTCGGTACTAGCCAATTACGCGAAGGGAACAATTGCCTACGAGCGCGGTGGCGAGACAGCATCTGATAATCCGACGATGGAACAGGCCGTTGCTTTGCTCAAGGGCTCGCTGGAATTCCTCGGTGTGACGGTAAAGAAGGCGGAGGTGAGCGACGACCTCTCGGCCGCTGTCCAGGCGCTCGTCGACATGCGGCTCGAAATGCTCAAATCCAAGAACTTTGCCGAAGCCGACAAGATCCGCGATGACCTGGCTGCCAAGGGCATCCAGCTCAAGGACGGCAAGGACAAGGAGACGGGCGAGCGGGTGACGAGTTGGGAGGTCAAGCGTTAAAATGGTTTCGGCTGCGGCGCGGGTTACCCCCCTCTGTCACTTTGTGACATCTCCCCCACAAGGGGGGAGAGCGGGGGAGCATGCGCTGCGGCAGTCAAACTCTGAACTGTTGACATCAATTGGCGAGGTCGACGGGGTACCGCTCTCCCCCCCTGTGGGGGAGATGTCCGGCAGGACAGAGGGGGGTAGCCGCACCCACCATCCGAGGAGGCCAACCCCATGACCTCCCCCCTCACCCACACCGGCGGTTGCCAGTGTGGCGCCGTGCGGTTCCGCATGGAAGGCCAACCGAAAGATGTTTCCGTCTGCCATTGCCGGATGTGCCAGAAGGCCTTCGGGGCCTATTATGCGCCGCTCGTTGCCGTTGGCGAGGCGCAGGTCACCTTTACGCGGGGGGCGCCGAAGCGTTTTGCCTCGTCGAACTTCGTGAAACGCGGTTTCTGTGGCGATTGCGGCACGCCGCTCAGCTATGAGGCGCCGGACGGGCTGTCGCTCGCGGCCGGCGCCTTCGACGATCCGTCGCAGCTGCCGCCGACCATCCAGTTCGGGGTGGAATGCAAACTCGCCTTTGTCGACGCCATCTCAACTCTGCCAGAGCGCGCGACGCTTGATGATCTCCAGGATGCGCCCTTCCTCACCGAGGTCGTGTCCTACCAGCATCCGGACCGGGACACAGAGCAGTGGCCGGAGGCGAAGTCGTGACGCAGCCGAACCCGAATACGAAGATGCCGAAATGGCTGCTTTACGGGCTGATAGCCAAGGGCGTTCTGGTCGCTGCTGTGATCATCGGCGTGACGGTCTATGTGACGATGCAATGAGGACGTCGAGATGAGTGATATCGAAAGCGGTGGCTGTCAGTGCGGGGCGATCCGGTTCCAGGCGTCGAAGCTTGGGCGCCCATCGATCTGCCATTGCCGGATGTGCCAGAAGCAGTTCGGCTCCTTCTTCGGCGCCTTCGTCACCGCCGACCAGGCGCATCTGACCTGGACGCGCGGACAGCCGATGCTGTTCCGTTCGTCGGCCAAGGTGAAGCGCGGCTTCTGCGGCAAGTGCGGTACGCCGCTGACCTATCAGCATCCGACCGGGGTGGAGCTCGCCATCGGCGCCTTCGATCATCCGGAGCATTTCGAGCCGCAAATCCAGGTCAACCATCACCAGCGCCTGCCCTGGATCGATCAGCTGTTCGAGAAGCCCGCCTTTACCACCCCGGCCATGGAAGAATTCTGCGCTTCGGTCGAGAGCTTCCAGCACCCGGACCACGACACGGCCCAGTGGCCGCCGGAGGATGATCAATGACCCGTCAGGTGCATTCGGGCGGCTGCCAGTGCGGCGCGATCCGCTACAGAATAGCGGGCGAGGTCGGCTATCCGCATATCTGTCACTGCCGCATGTGCCAGAAGGCGAGCGGCAACTTCTTCATGGCGCTTGCCGGCTCCCGCCAGGAGGATTTTCTCCTGGTGCGCGGCGAGCCGGGCTGGTTTCAGTCGTCGGACCCGTGCGGGCGCGGCTTCTGCAAGGACTGCGGCACGCCGCTCTTCTTCCGCACCAAGGGTTCGCCCTATATCAGCGTGACGATCGGCAGCCTCGACAAGCCGGAGCTGGCCGAACCCGTCTCGCAGGATGGCGTGGAAAGCCGCGTCAGTTATTTCGACAAGCTCTTTTCACTTCCAGAAAACCCGACGAACCGCTCGGATCTTCCCGAGGGCAATGCCGGGATCGCCGCTACGTCTCGGCAGCATCCCGATCACGATACGGTGGCCTGGCCACCGAAAAGGATATGACATGACGACTGAATTGCGCGGCTTCTACCCCGAAATCGAACCCTTCGAGACCGGCATGCTTGATGTCGGCGACGGGCACCAGATCTATTGGGAGCGTTTCGGCACCAAGGGCGCCAAGCCCGCCGTCTTCTTGCATGGCGGCCCGGGTGGTGCGACCAGCCCATCACATCGCCGTCTCTTCGATCCTGCGCTCTATGACGTGATCCTGTTCGACCAGCGCGGCTGCGGCAAATCCACGCCGCATGCCTCGATCGAGGCGAACACCACCTGGCATCTGGTCGCCGATATCGAGCGGCTGCGTCAGATGATCGGTGCGGAACAGTGGCTTGTCTTTGGCGGCTCCTGGGGCTCGACGCTGGCGCTTGCCTATGCCGAGACGCATCCGGAGCGGGTGTCCGAACTCGTGCTGCGCGGCATCTACACGCTGACCAAGGCCGAACTCGACTGGTACTACCAGTTCGGCGTCTCCGAGATGTTCCCGGATAAGTGGGAGCGTTTCTGCGCGCCGATCCCGGAAAACGAACGCCACGAAATGATGGCGGCCTATCGCCGCCGGCTGACCGGAACCGACCGCGAGGAACAGCTGCGCTGCGCGGTGGCCTGGAGCTCCTGGGAGGGCGAGACCATCACGCTCCTGCCGAACCCTGACTATTCCGACCACTTCTATGATCCGGAATTCGCGCTCGCCTTTGCCCGCATCGAGAACCACTTCTTCGTCCATGCCGGCTGGCTGGAGGAAGGTCAGCTGTTGCGCGATGCCTACAAGCTGAAGGATGTCCCGGGCGTGATCATCCATGGCCGCTACGACATGCCCTGCCCGGCGAAGTATGCTTGGGCTTTGCACAAGGCCTGGCCGAAAGCCGATTTCCACCTGATCGAGGGGGCGGGCCACGCCTATCTCGAGCCTGGCATTCTCGACCAGCTGATCCGCGCCACGGATCGGTTTGCGGGGAAGAACTAGATCATGCTCGCGCTCGCAGTTACCCCCCTCTGGCCTGCCAGCCATCTCCCCCACAAGGGGGGAGAGCGGATTGCGGATGCGGCGTGGCCTCACCCTCCCCTTGAGGGGGAGGGTCGGAGCGAAGCTCCGGGGTGGGGTGACCGTGGGGAGCTCATTGCAAGTCTGACACGCCGAACTCGTGGTCTGGTTCACCCCCACCCGCCGCTCCGCGGCGACCTCCCCCCTCAAGGGGGAGGTGGGGAGCCCGACGCCCACGGCCACCACTCTCCCCTCTTGTGGGGGAGATGTCACGCAGTGACAGAGGGGGGTGAAACCCCGAACACAAGCGTTTGCCCAAGGACATCAGCATGACACGCGACAAGATCACCCTGTTCGATACGACGCTCCGCGACGGCCAGCAGACGCCGGGGATTGATTTTTCGGTCGAGGACAAGATCGCCATTGCGGCCATGCTGGACGAATTCGGCATCGACTTCATCGAGGGCGGCTATCCTGGGGCCAACCCGACGGACACGACCTTCTTTTCCAGGAAGCGGACGAAACAGGCCGGTTTCGTCGCCTTCGGCATGACCAAACGCGCCGGCATTTCCGCCTCCAACGATCCGGGGCTGACCCAACTCCTGCAGGCCAAGGCGGATGCGATCTGCCTGGTGGCCAAAAGCTGGGATTATCACGTGAAGGTGGCGCTCGGCTGTAGCAACGAGGAAAACCTCGAAAGCATCCGTGACAGCGTCAAGGCCGTGGTCGCGGCGAGCAAGCTTTCCATGGTCGATTGCGAGCACTTCTTCGACGGCTACAAGGCCAATCCGGACTATGCCATCGCCTGCGCCAGGCAAGCCTACGACGCTGGCGCGCGCTGGGTGGTGCTCTGCGACACCAATGGCGGCACACAGCCGCCGGAGATCCGCGAGATCGTCCAGGCCGTCATCGCCTCCGGCATCCCCGGCTCTTCGCTCGGCATTCACGCGCATAACGACACCGGCCAGGCGGTCGCCAATTCGCTTGCAGCCGTCGAGGCGGGCGTGCGACAGATCCAGGGAACGCTGAACGGGCTTGGCGAACGCTGCGGTAATGCCGATCTCGTGACGATCATCCCGACGCTCTGTCTGAAGGAAACCTATGCGTCGCGCTTCGAGACCTCGATCGACCGGGAAAAGCTCGTCGGCCTCACCCGCCTGTCACGCGCCTTCGACGAACTCTTGAACCGATCACCGAACCACCAGTCGCCTTATGTCGGCGGCTCGGCCTTTGCCACCAAGGCCGGCATCCATGCCTCGGCGCTTCTGAAGGACCCGAAGACCTACGAGCATGTCGAGCCGGAAAGTGTGGGCAATTTCCGCAAGGTCATGGTTTCCGATCAGGGCGGCAAGGCGAACTTCCTCAACGAGCTGAAGCGCCGCGGCATCACGGTCGCCAAGGACGATCCGAAGCTCGACACGCTGATCTCGGTCGTCAAGGAGCGCGAAGCTTCGGGCTATGCCTATGAGGGCGCGGATGCGAGCTTCGAACTGCTCGCGCTGAAGACGCTCGGCACCGTGCCGGACTTCTTCGCGGTGGAAAGTTTCCGTGTGATGGTCGAGCGTCGCTTCGACAGCCATGGCAAGCTGAAGACCGTCTCGGAAGCGGTCGTGAAGGTGCTCGTCGATGGCGAGATGGTGATGTCGGTGGCCGAAGGCGATGGACCGGTCAACGCGCTCGACATCGCGCTTCGCAAGGACCTTGGCAAGTATCAAAGCGAGATCCTTGATCTCGAACTGGCCGATTATAAAGTCCGCATCCTGAACGGCGGTACGGAAGCCATCACGCGCGTCCTGATCGAATCCACGGACGCCTCCGGCGCGCGCTGGTGGACGGTCGGCGTTTCCGAGAACATCATCGACGCATCCTTCCAGGCTCTGATGGACAGTATCGTGTACAAGCTGATGAAGAACCGGCAGCTGGCAGGCAAGATCGCGGCGGAGTGAGAACGACGCGCCAATGATCGGTCTGCCTGAACGATGCTTCACAGAAATGAATTGGCGCCTGCAACCCTTGAGGCGTAATTCCGTTTCCAAGCATAACAAAAGTCAGGAAACACCATGGCCGACGTCACCGCTCCCGCGGAGAACCGGGACAGCCTGAACGGCTTTCTCTTCGCGCTCTCTGCCTATCTCCTGTGGGGCTTCCTGCCGCTCTACATGAAGGCGCTGGCGCATATCTCGCCGGCCGAGGTGATCGCGCATCGCATTCTCTGGTCGGTGCCGGTCGCGGGCCTGCTGCTGATCATCCTCAAGCGCACCGACGAATTGAAGAAGGCCATGCGCAATCCGCGCATGCTCGGCATGGCGGCCGTGACTGCGACACTGATCAGCGTCAACTGGGGTATCTATGTCTGGGCCATCGGTGCGGGTCATGCTCTCGACACGGCGCTGGGCTATTTCATCAATCCCCTGTTCTCGATCCTGCTCGGTGCTGTGCTCCTCAAGGAGAAGCTGAAGCGGACGCAGATCGCCGCACTTGCGCTCGTCGTCGTCGCGGTGGTTATCCTCACCGTCGAAGCCGGGCGGCTGCCGGTGGTGGCGCTGGCGCTGACCTTCTCCTGGGGCTTTTACGCCTTCTTCCGCAAGACGCTCCCGATCGGGCCGAACCAGGGCTTTCTTCTGGAGGTCCTGCTGCTGACCCCCTTCGCCTTCGCCTATCTCGTCTACCTGAACCTGCAGGGCGGCGGGCATTTCCTGATGGGCAACACGACCGATACCATCCTGCTTGCTTCCGCCGGCCTTGTGACGGCGGTGCCGCTGATCCTCTATGCCAACGGCGCCAAGCTGCTCCGGCTGTCGACGATCGGCATCATGCAGTATATCGCGCCGTCGATGATCTTCATCACCGCCGTCTTCGTCTTCCACGAGCCCTTCAGCACGGCCAAGGCCATCGCCTTTCCGCTGATCTGGGCAGCACTCGTCATCTACACGCTGCCGATGCTTCGGCAGCGCTGATTACGCTCAAAGCTTGGAAATGGTCGCCGGGTCACCTTCGGGCGCTCCCGTCTCGGCCCAACGCGCCTGGATGGCCGGCACGATGTCCTCGATCCGGTCGATGACCAGCGGGCGCACGAGATGCGCCGTGTGGATGAAGCCGGAGGCCGACATGTGGTCGACGAGTTCCAGCATCGGCTTCCAGAAGTCGTTCACATTGGCGAAGACCATCGGCTTGGCATGACGGCCGAGCTGGCCCCAGGTCATGATCTCGACGATCTCTTCCAGCGTGCCGATGCCGCCGGGCAAGGTGACGAAGGCATCCGAGCGCTCGAACATCGCATGCTTGCGCTCATGCATGTCCTTGGTGATGATCAGCTCGTTCAACTGGCCGAGCGAATGGCGCGTCGCTTCCATGTCAACCAAGAATTCGGGTATGATGCCCGTGACGTGACCGCCGGCGGACAGAACGCCTGAGGCAACCGCCCCCATGATGCCTTTGGTGCCGCCGCCATAGACGAGGCGGAGGTTGTTTTCAGCCAGCGCGCGGCCGAAGGCACGGCCCGCTTCCATGAAGGCGGGATCGCGTCCGGGCTGTGAGCCGCAATAGACGCAGACGGATCGAATCGGGGTTTTCTGTTCGCTCATGCGAGGCAAAAAACAGTCTGTGCTGACTAAGGTCAACAAAATTGGCTGAAAACCCTTCTGCAGCAGGGTGGATTGATCCATCGCCGCTTGTCGATTCATCGGGTTGACGCTAGCAATTCCAAGGGAATGGCGGCTTTTCCGCCGGGAGACTTGTGAAATGAAGAACCGTGCCCTGTGGGTGGTCCTGATCGTCCTTGCCATCGTCAGCCTGCTGATGGTCTTTGTCATCATGCCGCGGCTCAATCCGCCGACGGGCGATCTGCCGACCGTGAACGCCGCGGCGGACGCCGCAAAGTCTGCAGCCGACGAGGCCAAGGCCACGGCCGAGGAAGCTGTTGCCGATGTTGCAGCCGCAGCGGCCGAGAAGATGGATCGCCTGAAGGGCGAAGCCGTGAAGGCCGTGGACGGGATTTCCGCGCTGTTTGCCGATGGCCGCACGCCGAGCATCGAAGCCTATACGGCAGCGAAAACGCTTGCCCAGGGCGCACTCCAGGCTCTCTCCACCATCGAGATCCCCGAAGGCCTGGAAGCCACGGTCATGGATGGCATCAAGGCGGTTCAGGCCGATGCGGCCCGGGCACTCGCCATGGTGCAAGACCTGCCCTCGGATCCGGCCAAGGCCGCCAGCATGATCGCCGCCATCAAGGACGCCTTGCTCGGCAATCCGATCGCCCCGGCACCGGTCGCGGAAGCCCCGACGGATGTTGCGCCGCGCTTCGACATTCTCCGCGTCGAGCCCGACGGTTCGACCGTGATTGCCGGCAATGCCGTTCCGGGCGCCAAGGTCGAGATCCTCAATGGCGGCGACGTCATTTCCTCGCAGACCGTCGACGGCACCGGTGATTTCGCCGCCGTGCTCGACGAACCGCTTGCGCCGGGCGATCATTCGCTCCAGATCCGCGCCACGGCGCCGGATGGCAAGGTCGTGACCTCGGAAGAAGTCGCAACGATCTCCGTTCCGGAAGGCGGCAAGGGCGAGCTTCTCGCGATGGTCTCCAAGCCCGGCGAAGCCAGCCGCATGATCACCCTTCCAGGTACCGCCAACGCCGGCGCCTCACAGGCTGCAGGAACTGCGAGTGCGGATGCGGCGACAGCGCAAACGTCCGAGCCGGCAGCCGCCGGCGGTGCGGTGATTCCGGATCTGCCGGCTGCCTCCAACGAAATCGCCAACTCGGCACCAATCATGCCGGGCAGCGCCGAGACGGCGGCCGTTCCCGCCGGCACATCGTCGAGCTACGCCCCGGCATCGCTTCCCGGCGCCACCGAGGTGCAGGTGACCGCCGTCGAGATCGAGGGTGACCGCATCTTCGTCGCCGGCAAGGCGCCCGCAGGCGCAACCGTGCGCGGCTTTGCCGACAAGGCAGCGATCGGCGAAGCCAAGAGCGACCCGAGCGGCAATTTCGTCATCGAAGGCGAGATGAAGCTCGAGGTCGGCAATCACATCATCGAGGTCGAACTGCTCGACGCGACCGGCAAGGTCGTCGTGCGCGCCTCCGTTCCGTTCGAGCGTCCGGCCGGCGAGCAGGTCTCCGTCGTCGCTCAGACGGCGCCGGCATCTGCTGCGGCTGCAAGCCCGGAAGAGGCTGATTTCGAACGGCTGCGGATCGCCCTCACCAAGGCGATGACGATCCTCGAAAACCTCTATGCCAATGGCCAGAAGCCGGCACTCGAACAGGCGGCGGCCGCCCGTTCGGCGACCGAGATCGGCCTGCAGTCGATCGTGGGCTTCCGCCCCGGCGCAAATGGTGATCCGGCCTTTACGTCGGCCATCGAATCCCATGCCGCCAAGGCAAAGGAAGCGCTGGCGCTCCTGCAGTCGGTTCCGAACGGCAATGTCGACGCCCTCGGCGCCGCACTACCCAAGCTCGTGGCGCTGATCCGTGATCTTCTGAACGAGCCGACCCCGGCAGCAATTGCGGCGACAACGACCCAGGATTCCGCCGCACCGGCCGCGCCGGCTGAAACGGCTTCCGCGGAGCCGAAGACGATCCAGCAGGCGCCGCTTGCCCAGAGTGACAGCAGCGTGATCATCCGCCGTGGCGACACGCTCTGGCAGATCTCGCGCCGCGTCTATGGCCAGGGTGTACGCTACACCACGATCTATCTCGCCAACGAGAACCAGATCAACAATCCGGACCGGATCGAGCCCGGCCAGATCTTCACGGTTCCGCGCGATGCCCTGCCGAATGCGGAGGAAATTCACCGCAAGCGTCTGCGTGGTGAGGCGGTGAACTGAGCTTTCACAGATCCGTTATTGTATTCGCGCAAGCGAGAACCTAATTGAATGACGGCGGCGATCCTCCCAAGGGATCGCCGCTTTTTGATCTGCATGCACGAGAGAGGGTCGGGGATGGCTGAGGCACAGAAGAAGACGGTATCGGCCGACGACGGCAATCCGATGCAGACCCTGGTAAATCTCTGGCCCTATATGTGGCCGGCGGATCGCTTCGACCTCAAGATGCGGGTCGTCTGGGCGACGATCTTCCTGATCATCTCGAAATTCGTCCTGATCCTCGTGCCCTATTTCTTCAAATGGGCCACCGATGCGCTCGACGGCCGCCTGGATATGGCCGGCCTGCTGCCGACCTTCCTTCTCGGTGCCGTCGCACTCGTAATCTTCTACAACGTCACCCGCATCGCCCAGGTTGGCCTGAACCAGCTGCGTGATGCGCTGTTTGCCAGCGTCGGCCAGCACGCGGTGCGCCAGCTTGCCTACAAGACCTTCGTGCACATGCACCAGCTGTCGCTGCGCTTCCACCTGGAGCGCAAGACCGGCGGCCTGTCGCGCATCATCGAGCGCGGGACAAAGGGCATCGAAACGATTGTGCGCTTCACGATCCTCAACTCCGTGCCGACCCTGATCGAATTCCTGCTGACGGCCGCAATCTTCTGGTGGACCTACGGCTTCTCCTATCTCGGCGTTACCGCCTTCACGGTCTGGGCCTATATCTGGTTCACCATCCGCGCCTCCGACTGGCGCATCGGCATCCGTCGCGCGATGAACGACAGCGACACGGATGCCAATACCAAGGCGATCGACTCGCTCCTCAACTTCGAGACCGTCAAATATTTCGGCAACGAGGAGATGGAGGCCAAGCGCTTCGACGCCTCCATGGCACGTTACGAAAAGTCGGCGACGCAGGTCTGGACATCGCTCGGCTGGCTGAACTTCGGCCAGGGCCTGATCTTCGGCATCGGCACCGCGATCATCATGGTGATGTCGGCGCTTGCCGTTCAGCGCGGCGAGCAGACGATCGGCGACTTCGTCTTCGTCAATGCCATGCTGATGCAGCTGTCGATCCCGCTCAACTTCATCGGCTTCGTTTACCGCGAAATCCGCCAGGGCCTGACCGATATTGAACAGATGTTCGATCTGCTCGAGGTGCAGGCCGAAGTTGTCGACTGTCCCGGCGCGAAGCCGCTTGCCATTGCGCAGGGCGCCATTGCGTTCAAGGATGTCCATTTCCATTACGATCCGGACCGCCCGATCCTGAAGGGCGTGTCCTTCGAGGTTCCGGCCGGCAAGACGGTCGCCGTTGTCGGCCCGTCGGGGGCTGGCAAGTCGACGATTTCCCGCCTGCTCTACCGCTTCTACGACGTCCAGCAGGGCTCCATCACCATCGACGGTCAGGATGTCCGAGAGGTCACGCAGAAGTCTTTGCGCGCTGCGATCGGCATGGTCCCGCAGGACACCGTGCTGTTCAACGACACCATCGCCTACAACATTCGCTACGGCCGACCCGGCGCTTCCGATGCCGAAATCCAGCAGGCGGCCGAGGTCGCGCAGATCTCGCATTTCATCAAGGATCTGCCGGAAGGCTTTGACACCAAGGTCGGCGAACGCGGGTTGAAGCTCTCCGGCGGTGAAAAGCAGCGCGTCGCGATTGCCCGGACCGTGCTCAAGGCACCTCCGATCTTGATCTTGGACGAGGCGACCTCGGCGCTGGACACGACGACTGAACACGAAATCCAGTCGGCCCTCGACATCGTCTCCAAGAACCGCACGACGCTCGTCATTGCCCACCGTCTCTCGACGGTCGTCAGTGCCGACGAGATCATCGTCTTGAAGGGCGGCGAGATCGCGGAGCGAGGCAGCCATACCGAACTGTTGGCGCAGAACGGGCTCTATGCCTCAATGTGGAACCGCCAGCGGGAGGCCACGCAGGCCGAAGAGATGCTGCGGCAGGTGCGCGAAAGCGACGAACTGGGCGTGGTCGTTCGCCGTCCGCCGGCCAACTGATCCTCAGATCTATTGAGAGTGACCGGCGCTCTGCCGGTCACGGTGCGAGGCAGAGGCGGTTTCTGCCGTCACGCTTCGCACGGTAGAGCGCAAGATCGGCGCGGCGCAGCGCCTGATCCACCGTCTCCTGTTCTGGATCGAACGCGGCGAGACCGATACTGATCGTGCCAGCAGCACCGGCAACGGTCGTCACTTGGCAGTATCGGGCAACGTCACCGCGCATCTGCTCGAGGATCTCCGCGGCGCGTTCGGCATTTTCGCCGGCGAAGAAGGCAAAGAACTCTTCGCCGCCCGCGCGTGCGACCACGACACCCTGGTCTTCATGGCTCCGTAGGGTATCGACGATCGAGCAGAGGGTGAGATCCCCTTCCCCATGGCCGAGTTCATCGTTGATCGACTTGAAGTGGTCGATGTCGATGACGGCAACGGCGAAGGCCGAACCGCCATCCGGACGATGTTCGATCGCCGAGGCGGCGACCTCGAAGAACTTGCGGCGGTTATACGCGTTGGTCAGCGGATCGCGCTCGGCCGCTGCGGTCAGCCGTGCTTCCAGCTCCTTGCGCTCGGTGATGTCGATCATGACGCCGGCAATGCCGCGCAACTGTCCGTCCGCCGACTCGATCGACGCCTTGTGCAGCATGACGTGGCGCATGCCCGTCTCCGGCACGCAGACATCCGTTTCGACCCGGAGCACGCCGCCCTTGCGCATCACTTCGAGATCGGATTCCCGATGGGCATCCGCGACCTCCTGCGGCAGGAAATCCGCCAGCGTCTGGCCGATCACGCCACTGCGGGTCGTGCCGACGAACTGGCTGAAGGCGGTGTTGCAGCCGAGATAGCGCCCGTCGACGTCTTTCAGATAGATCGGCGTCGGCAGGTGGTCGAGCCCGTCCTGCCAGCGATCGAGCTGTTCCTGCAGATCGTCCAGCCGCCGTTCCTGCTGTTGCAGCAGCGTCAGGTGACGCTTGGCGCGCAGCAGACAGCGAAAGAGATGCTCCGGCCCGTCCTGCAGCAGAATGTCATCCACGCCTGTCTCGAAAAGTTCGGACTGGAACGCCGCGCCTGCGCCTTCCGTCGCCGCCACCAGGTAAAGGGCCGGACCATAGGCCTGCCGCAGACGGGTGACCTCCCTCATCGACGCCCTGTCGGCGCAATCCAGGAAGCACACGGAGGTATCCTGGAGGTCCCGATAGTCGGTGATGCGGGCCGGGGTCAGCGATCCGATGCCGGCTGGTGGAGGCGCGCCGATCGGCGAATACCAGGAGAGGGTCACGAGCGGTGACTTATCCGGAAACTGTTCGATTTGCCTGGCGAGCTGCAATAGTCAGTCCTTGCCCGAGCTGGCATTCTGGCAGTGCCGGCCCGGATCTCTTACGATTTTCACCACCCCTTTTTTAGGGTGCAGTTATTTACGAAATCTCGCCGCGGTCTCAACAAGTCGATCCTTTTTTGGGCTAGCGATGGTTTGTCACAGGTTCTTTAAGCTGCCTTGATTTGACCGTCGGCATTGCCCATCTGCGGCTTTCAGAGTAGTCACGGGCGACACAATTCAAAAGACCGAGGATCCAATGGACCTGTTCGAAACCATCCGCAAGACGATCGTTCCCGTGCACAAGGAAGGTTATCCCTTTGTCGCAGCCTTCTTCGTCGCGTCGCTGGTGCTCGGCTGGATCTGGGATCCGCTGTTCTGGATCGGCCTCATCCTCACCCTGTGGTGCGCCTATTTCTTCCGTGATCCCGAGCGCGTGACGCCGCAGGACGACGATCTGGTGATCAGCCCGGCCGATGGCCGCGTCTCGTCGGTGCAGATGTCCGTTCCCCCGGAAGAGCTCAACCTCGGCCATGAGCCGATGCTGCGCATCACCATCTTCATGAATGTCTTCAACTGCCATGTGAACCGCGCTCCGGTGCGCGGCCGGGTGACGACGATCGCCTACAAGGAAGGCCAGTTCCTCAATGCCGAGCTGGACAAGGCCTCGACCGACAACGAACGCAATGGCCTTGTGATCGAAAGCAAGCATGGCCAGGTGGGCGTGGTTCAGATCGCAGGTCTTGTTGCCCGCCGCATCATCTGCTGGACCAACCCCAACGAGCCGCTGGATGCCGGTGAACGCTTCGGCCTCATCCGCTTCGGTTCGCGCCTCGACGTCTTCCTGCCGGCCGGTGCAGAACCGCGCGTCTCGCTCGGCCAGACCGCCATTGCCGGCGAGACCGTGATTGCCGAGTTTGGCTCGGCCAAGGGTCCGGTGATCAGTCGCCGCAGCTGAGGAGGTTTCCGATGGACGATCAGACGCCTTCGACCGACGTGCGCACCGCAGGCGCCGCGGATGGCGGGGCTCGCGGGCCTCGGCTGCGGGAAATACCGTTGCGCCTGATCATTCCGAACCTGATCACCGTGCTCGCGATCTGCGCGGGCCTCACAGGCATTCGTCTCGCCTTCGAAAACCGTTATGAGCTGGCCGTTGCCATGGTGCTCGCGGCCGCCTTCCTGGACGGCATTGATGGCCGCATCGCGCGGATGATGAAGGCGACCTCGAAGTTCGGCGCACAGATGGATTCGCTTGCCGACATCATCAATTTCGGCGTCGCCCCTGCGCTCGTCCTTTATGTCTTCGTGCTCGACCAGGCCCGTTCGCTGGGCTGGATTGCCGCCTTGATCTACGCGATCGCCGCCGGTCTCAGGCTTGCGCGCTTCAATGTCATGGACGAACGCGAGACCAAGGCACCCTGGCAGTCGGAATTCTTCGTCGGCGTTCCCGCACCCGCGGGCGCCGCGCTGGTGCTGCTTCCGGTCTATCTCGGCTTCCTCGGCGTGGCGCCTGTCGGCATATTCGCCTATGCGAGCACCGCCTATACGATCGTCATCGCCTATCTGCTCGTCAGCCGCCTGCCGGTGTGGTCCGGCAAGTCGGAGACGAGCCACGTGCGCCGGGATCTGGTGCTGCCGATGATTCTCGGCGTCGTGCTTTACGTTGCACTGCTGATGAGCTTCACCTGGGAAGTGCTTGTCGTGACCGTGCTGCTTTATCTCTGCTCGCTGCCCTTCGGCGCGCGCAACTGGCATCGCCGCTATGGGACGCTGACCATCGGCGAAGAATCAGCCGAAAAGGGACTTTCGGAGATGGATCGCGGCGTTTGAGCTGATTTTTCTCCAAAAACTCGCAGTTTTGCGCCCCGCCAGAGCCGAAAGCCTGCGCGGGGCTCTCCATTTCTACTCTTTTTCTTCAAATTTGATTTGAGTCACAGCCTCGGTCACGCTTTTGTCATGATCTCCGCAGAGAGAGCCGCGAACAAAAAACACCGGTCAGGAAACACTCCCGAGGAACATGACGATGACGACGCAGACTGAAGCCGAGCAGCAGAAGCCGGCAAACGAGAATCTGGATTCCAAGTACCGCCCGCTCGGCCTCAAGGCCGTGCTGGCCGCAGCGCTGATGCTGAAGCCGAAGCCGGCTGCCAAGGTGGCCTGAGAGCCCCGATCTAGAAGAGATTCATCTGCCCGTCGTCAGCCTTGTCTGCGGCGGGTTTTTGCTTTCTGGGCTGCGGGGTCACGGGAACCTGCAACTCGGGGCCGACATTGGCGACCTTGTTGACAAGATCGGAAACCGGGATCGCCTCGAAGTAATCTTCATCGGCCGGCCGCATCAGGTCGACGATATCGCGCGGCTCGCCCTGGCGGCAGTCCAGCCAGCGGCTGAAATCCTGCGGCTCGATCACGACCGGCATGCGGTCATGGATCTGGCCGATCGTGCTGTTGGCACCGACGGTCAGGATGCAGCCGGTATCGAGCTCGGAGCCATCCTTCGACATATAGGTTTCCATCAGGCCGCCGAAGCAGACGATGCCGCCCTTCTTGGGGCGGATCCAGTAGGCCTGCAGCTTCTCGCCACTCTCTTTCGGCGGCCGGTGCCATTCGTAGAAACCGGATGCGGGCACGAGAATGCGCCTGTGGCGCATGGCTGCGCGAAACGACGCTTTCTCGATCGCCGTCTCGGAGCGAGCATTGATCAGAAGGGTGAATTCCTTGGGGTCCTTGACCCAGGAGGGAATGAGGCCCCAGCGGACCAGCACGGCCATGCGGTCCGGCCGGTTGGAGCCGGGATCGGCGGGTGGCGCCGCAACGGCCACCAGAATCGGCTGCGTCGGCGCGATGTTGTAGCGCGGCGGAAAGCCTTCGAGCTCCATCACGTTCAGGAGCTCGGCAACCTCTTCCGGGCTGGCAGTCAGGGCAAAACGTCCACACATCCCTCACAGATGGCAGTCCGCCTGTCACCGGTCAAGGTGACGGGCTGCTTGCAGGCTCGCGCAAAGCCCGCGATAATCCCGATGCGCTGCTTCGCCGAAGCGGCGCCGTCTTCGACCGGAGTTCTTCTTTCCATGAGCATGCCCCGCCTCGCCTCTTCCGCCATCGTTGAACGGGCCGGGCGCTTTCTCCTCGTTCGCCGGGGCAATCCGCCGGCTGCCGATCTCTATGCCTTTCCGGGCGGCCGCTCCGAACCGGGTGAAACGCCGGAAGAAACGGCGCTGCGGGAGCTCTTCGAGGAGACGGGGCTGGTCGGGCGCAATCCGCGCCTGTTCGAAACGGTGGAGCTCCTGCCCGAGGCGGGCGTCAGCGGCAGCCATTTCATGCTTTCCGTTTTTCAGGTGGATGCGGATGAGACGGCGCCGGCCATTGCCCAGAGCGATGCCCTGGAGGCCGGGTGGTTCCTGCCCGAGGAAATCCTCCGTCTTCCGACGCCTGAAAGCGTCCTGGCCTGCGTGATGCGCCTCACGCCCGGCCTTCGCGCAGGAGGTGCCGCATGACCGGGATCAGGATGATCAGCGGCGCGGCCGCACTGCTTGCCGTTTCCATGCTCCATCAGCCCGCCCGCGCGCAGGAGAGCAACGTGATCACGCTCCCGCCGCCGGTGGAGACGGAGAAGGCAACGCCTTACGACGATCGCCTCGCGCGGCTCTCGGAGATCATCGGCGCCGTGCATTATCTGCGCAATCTCTGCAGCGCCGATGGCGAACCGGAATGGCGCCAGTCGCTGCAGGCGCTGCTGGATGCGGAAACGAGGACGGAGCCGAAGCGCCGCGCGCGCCTGACAGCCGCCTACAACCGGGGCTATCGGTCCTTCGCCTCCGTCTATACCTCTTGCACAGCGGCCGCAGTTCGTGCAGAGCAGAATTACCGTAACGAAGGCGCAACACTCGCCACAGAAATTACCGCACGTTTCGGAAATTAACGATTAATTCACCTCTTTTGGTCTGCCCCCGTGTCGTTTTGGCAAAAGGCTGATAGGGTCGTTAAGGACTGAGTAAGTGCTTCGAGGAATGCCCATGGAACCGCGCCGCAACGAAATCGACGACATGATCGTTCATGAAAAGATGCAGGCTGCGCTGGAATACCAGAACGAAGCCTGGGCCGACGGCATGGCAGACGGCATCGAGCCCGAGATCATCGCGGATGCTGCCTTCGCGCTTGCCATGCGCGAGACCATCCGCATTCATGGCGAACACGGTGCCGAGGCTATCCTCGACGCACTGAAGACCCGGCTGCTCGCCGGCGAGTTCTCGCCCGAGCGCCAGCTCCAGTAAGTTACAAATCGAGGAACAGAACGATGATCTCGTCGCGGGTCAGGCTGTTTCGCTTGACGAGCGCGCTGACGCTCATGCTTGCTTCTACGGCACCGACGCTGCCGGCCCTTGCCCTGTCCGACATCAAGGACATCACGCCGCCTGCGGCTGACACGTCGTCTGACGAGGCCGAGCCTCTGGCGAGCGACGAAGAGGACGTCATCGAAGATTCGATCCCCGTCATTCCGGATCCGGATCCGCTCATCAAGCGGAACGAGCCGGAGGCGGTGGAGAGTGTCGAGCCGCCCGAACCGGCGGCCGAGGTCATCTACGACATCGAGAAGGCGCCGGAACCGGTTCGCCGTATGCGGCAGCTGATCATCGACGCCGCCACGACCGGCGACATCTCGAAGCTCCGGCCGCTGATGAACCCGGGCCCCGACCAGACCGTGGTGCCGCTGCAGACGCCCGATCAGGATCCCATCGAGGCGCTGAAGGCGATCTCCGGTGACAGCGACGGGATCGAGGTTCTGGCAATCCTTCTCGATATCTTCTCGACGGGGTTCGTCCAGCTCGACAAGGGAACGGCCGACGAGGCCTATGTCTGGCCCTATTTTGCCGGAAAGTCGCTCGCGCTGCTGACACCACAGGAGAAGGTCGAACTGCTGCGCATCGTCACCGCAGGCGACGTCGCGGAGATGCAGGAATACGGCAACTACAATTTCTTCCGCGTCGGCATCACGCCGGACGGCCGCTGGAAATTCCTGAGCGTCGGCGACTGATCGCCATCCTATCTGTGGGCTGTGATCCGGGCTTCTTGTCGTCTAGACTGGCAGCGCCTAACTCAGTGGCAAAGCAACAGTCCGGTGATCCCCATGCCTTCAGCCTTCCTGCCCGATCGCGCCTTTGTCCGAATCACGGGGGCGGATGCGGAACACTTCCTGCAGAACCTCATCACCACCGATCTCGGTGGGTTCGGGGCAGAGGGAGCACTGCCCGGCGCGCTGCTGACACCGCAGGGCAAGATCCTGTTCGACTTCCTCATCTCGCGTGACGGAGACGGATTCCTGATCGACATCAGAGCGGATCAGCTGGAAGCCTTCGTCAAGCGCATGACCATGTACAAGCTCCGGGCAGCCGTGACGATCGAGACGCTGCCGGAGACGGGTGCAACGGTGACCTGGGGTGAAGCCGGCGACGGCGTGGCGGACCATCGGTTCGCACTGGCCGGCACCGAGGTTCGCCGCAAGCCTGGTCAGCATGGCGAAGCCGGTGGACGCGATGGCTATGATGCGCTTCGCATCCTGCATGGTGTGCCCGAATCGGGTGCCGACTACGCGCTGCAGGATGCCTTTCCGCATGACGTCCTGTTCGACAAGTCGGGCGGCGTCTCCTTCCGCAAAGGCTGCTATGTCGGACAGGAGGTGGTGTCGCGCATGCAGCACCGTTCGACGGCGCGACGACGTACCGTCATCGTCTCGGCGAACGCGCCCTTACCTGTCGCGGGGACCGATCTGACCATCGGCGGCAAGACGATCGGCACGCTCGGCACCATCGCTGGCGAACGCGGCCTTGCGGTCATCCGGATCGACAAGGCCGGTGAGGCCATGGCGGCCGGGGAGCCTATCCTTGCAGGCGACGTGCCCGTCACCGTTGCCCTTCCGGGCTGGAGCGGGCTCACCTTCCCGTCTGCTGCGGAGGAGGCCTGACATGGGTTCGGCCGTTCCTCTCCCCTCCAGCCGCGCCTGGCAGCGCATGCTCTCCGGGCGTCGGCTCGACCTGCTCGACCCCTCGCCGCTCGACGTCGAGATCACCGACATCGCCCATGGCCTCGCGCGCGTGGCGCGCTGGAACGGCCAGACCTCGGGCGACCATGCCTTTTCGGTGGCGCAGCACAGTCTTATCGTCGAAGACATCTTTCGTCGTTCGAACCCGAAGGCAACGGCCGACGATCTGATGGTCGCGCTGCTGCATGATGCGCCGGAATATGTGATCGGCGACATGATCTCGCCGTTTAAGGCCGTCGTCGGGGGTGGTTACAAGGTGGTGGAGAAGCGGCTCGAGGCGGCGATTCATCTCCGCTTCGGCCTGCCAGCCCATCCCAAGGCCGCACTCAAGGACCTGATCAAGAAGGCCGACATGATCTCCGCCTTCTTCGAGGCGACGGTTCTTGCCGGTTTTGCCGAGGCCGAGGCACGCAAGTTCTTCGGCCAGCCCAAGGGCTTCACCCGCGATACGATCCTGATCGATCCCCTGCCCGCCTATCAGGCGCAGGCGAAGTTTCTCGAGCGTTTCGAGGAAATCGAGGCCGACCGGCAATCGACCACCTGGGCCAGAGCATGAGCCTGATCGTCGTTTCCCCGCTTTCACGCATCGCGGAAATGGCCGTCCGCCACAAGGCGCGCGAGATGATCAGCCTGCTCGCCGCCAACCAGGATTTTCACAGACCGGCGGTCATCCAGGCCGCGCGACATCTGAAGCTTTCGATGAACGACATCAGCTTCGCCGGGACCGGCGACCTGATCGCGCCGCAGGAAATGCATGTGGCCGAGATCATCACCTTCGCCCGGGCATGGGACCAGGCCTCGCCGCTGGTGGTGCATTGCTGGATGGGGGTTTCGCGCTCGCCCGCAGCTGCGATGATCGCAAGCCTTGCGGTCGCACCGGATGACGATGAAGATGCCCTGGCGCGGCGGCTGCGCGAAGCCTCGCCCTTTGCCACGCCGAACATGCGTTTGGTCGAGATCGGCGATGCCCTGCTGGGGCGCGGTGGACGGTTCGTCAAGGCAGTGAAGGCCATCGGACGCGGTGCGGATGCCGACGGCAACACGCCCTTCACCCTGCCCTTGCCGTTCCGCGAGCCTGCTCTCCCATGACGGCACCGGCGGAGATCGAGATCGGCCTCAACGCCGCGATCGTCGCGATCAGCGCTCGCACCCCTCGCCTGCTGGTGGTCGGAGAGGACGGCGAGAGGCTCGATTCCCTGCCCTTCGGTCCCTTCGATCCCAACCGGCACCGGACGATGGAAATGTCGCTGCGGCATACCGTCGAGGCGCAGACGGCGCTGGAGCTCGGCTATATCGAGCAACTCTACACCTTCGGGGATCGCGGCCGTCACAAGATGCCCGGCGATCAGGGTCCGCATGTCGTGTCCGTCGGCTATCTCGCCTTGACCCGGCTCGACATCGACCGGGACGCACGCCTTGAACTTTCCGGCGCTCAATGGCGGGACTGGTATGGCTATCTGCCTTGGGAAGATTGGCGGCAGGGACGGCCGGTCGTGCTCGACAGCGTCATCCTGCCAGCCCTCACAGCCTGGGCGGAAGAAGCGGCTCCGTCGTCGAGACGATCCCGGCTGAAGCTTGCCTTCGGCCTTGATGATTTCCCCTTCGATGAAGAGCGCGTGCTCGAGCGCTATGAACTGCTCTACGAGGCCGGGCTCATGGAAGAGGCCGTACAGGACGGGAGGATCGAGCAGCGTCGGGTCGGCACTTCGCTTGGACGAGCCATGCGGCACGATCACCGGCGGATTGCGGCCACGGCGCTTGCGAGGCTCAGGAGCAAGATCAAGTACCGGCCTGTCATCTTCGAACTGATGCCGCCGGAATTCACGCTCACCGATCTGCAGGGCACGGTCGAGGCGATTGCCGGGCATCATGTGCACAAGCAGAACTTCCGCCGCCTCGTGGAAGGCGCCGAACTGGTCGAGCCGACGGGCTCCACCGAAGCCGCCACGGGTGGCCGGCCGGCTGCCCTTTTCCGCTTCCGTCGCCAGGTTCTGGAGGAGCGGCCGGCACCTGGGCTGAAACTCGGTTCCCGAGCAAATGGTTGACCTCGCTATCCCCTGCACCATCTAGCCCCTTGGACAGCAACAGCCAGGGAGCATGACCGCATGGAAACACAGGCCAACGAAGCACTTCTCGCGACACAGGCGGCATTGGCTCAGGCGAGCCGGCTGGCTGTCGAGTATTCCTTCTCGATCGTCGGGGCCCTGCTTCTGCTTTTCATCGGCTGGTGGCTGTCATCGCTGCTCAGCCGCTGGACCCATGCGGGCCTTTTGCAGGTGCGAGGCATCGACGAGACGCTCGCCCGCTTCTTTGCCAATGTCGTGCGCTATGGCGCCCTCATCCTCGTCTTCGTCACCGTGCTCGGCCAGTTCGGTGTGCAGACCGCCTCGATCATCGCGGCTCTCGGTGCCGCCGGTCTTGCCATCGGTCTTGCCTTGCAGGGCACGTTGCAGAACATCGCGGCCGGCATCATGCTTCTGGTGCTGCGCCCCTTCCGGGTCGGTGAATATATCGACACCGGATCCATTTCCGGCATCATCGTCGAGATCGGTCTTTTCGCAACCGAGTTGAAGACGCCGGATGGTTTGTACCGGCTCGCGCCGAACTCGACGCTGTGGAACGTGCCGATCACCAATTTCAGCCGCCTGCCGACACGCCGTTTCGAGCTGAAGGTCGGGATCGACTACAACGACGATATCGATCTGGCCGAAAAGATCATGCGGGAACATGCGGAAGCCGATTCACGCGTACTGAAGGATCCTGCCATTTCGACCCATGTCGATCAGTTGGGCGACAGCGCCGTTGTCATCACGCTCTGGTATTGGACGGCTGCCTCGGACTTCTGGCCGACGTCGCGCGAGATGATCAAGAAGGTGAAGAAGTCCTTCGACGAGAACGGAATTTCCATCCCGTTCCCGCAGGTGACCTATCACGGCTCGCCGCAAGTGGTCGCACTGCCAGAGCGCTTCGTCGACGCCCGGTCGAAGGAAGCCTGAGCGACAACCGCCGCCACGGCCGAGGCTCAGGATCGCAAAGCTTGAAGAGCGGCAGGAAGATCAGCGATCGCCCTGCTGCTTTTCCGTTTTCTCGATGTGTCTGTCGATGATGCGCTGCATCTCGGCGAGGACTTCAAGAACGCTGACAGTATCGTCTTCGGTCATTCCGGTGTTTGCCGCCGAAAACTCGGCTCCCGAGGCATGCGCGCCCGACAGCGGCTCGGCCAGCCGATGCTCTGCTTGGCCGACCAGCAGCTCAATTGCAGTAGAAGACGCCATGTCCGAAGCATTGTTTCGGATCAACGTGCCTGCGGTAGCGCTATCAGGCCTCACGATAGTCGTCGTCATACTTTGCCCCACACGTTACAGAGGTAACTCCGTCTGTATCCCAGCCCGCAATACAATTTGCATGCATGCTTCAGGGCTAGGAGATTCTATTTCGGGGGTCAAAAACCAGGAATCACGGGTGAGAACTAGCGAAGCATTTGCTGATATATCAGCAAGGCGTTGACGCTTATCGCTTTTTTTCGAATGGATTGATGAGATGGGTCTGCCGCATCGCAAAATTGCACGCAAACTTTGTCGTGAATTCAGGTGAGGACGATGTCCAGCCCGATATCCAGGGTCGGCGCTGCCATGGTGATCTTGGATGTCGAGATGTAGTCGACGCCGGTTTCGCCGATGGCACGGATCGTGTCGATGTTGACGTTGCCGGATGCCTCCAGGACTACACGGCGGACGTCGGCGGCATAGGCCTCGGCGCTCAGGCTATGATGCTCGCGGTTGATCGCGACTGCCTGACGCAAGAGATCCGGCCCCATGTTGTCGAGCAGGATCACGTCCGGCCGCGCTGTCAGCGCCTCCCGCATCTGGTCGAGCCCATCGACCTCGACTTCGATCTTGACCAGATGGCCAGCATAAGCGCGAGCGGCGTTGATGGCCGATGCCACGCCGCCCGCCACCGCGATGTGGTTGTCCTTGATGAGGATCGCATCGTCGAGGCCGAAGCGGTGGTTGGAGCCGCCACCGAGCCGCACGGCGTATTTCTCGACCGCTCTCAAGCCCGGCAGCGTCTTGCGGGTGCAGGTGACGCGCGCCGATGTATGGGCGATCTCGGCCGCGAAACGGGCGGTGTAGCTGGCGACGCCCGAAAGATGCATCAGGAAGTTCAGGGCCACCCGCTCGGCCGATAGGACCGAGCACGCCGGGCCTGAAACGCGAGCGATCGGCTGACCGGGTGTGACCCGATCTCCATCCCCGACCAGCGCCTCGAAGCGAACCGAGGGGTCAATCAGGCGAAAGGCGCTCTCCGCCAGTGGCAACCCCGCGACGACACCCGCCTCCCGACTGTTCAGGCCCGCCGTCGCGGTCTTTTCCGGACCGATCGTGGCATAGGTGGTGATGTCGCCGGCGCGACCCAGATCTTCCAGCAGAGCATTGCGGACGAGATCCTCGATCATCAGCGGCGAAAGCTGCGGGCGCAGGCTCGGGGTCATTGGCGTGATCTCCTCATCCAGCCAGTTCGGCGGCGATGCGGTTTGCATCCTTGAGCGTCAGATAGGTGCGCTGGCGCAGCGCCTCCTGCGGACCGGGGTGATCCGCGCGCATATGGGCGCCGCGGCTTTCTGTGCGCAGATAGGCACCCACGGCAATCAGCTTGGCGGTGGAAACGATATTGGAAAAGCGGACGCGGGGGCGCTTGCGCTCCAATTGCACCAGTTCGCGGATCAGCAATTTCAGGCCCGCCTCCTCACGGATCACGCCCGCATGACGGCTCATCAGGGCGCGGAGATCCTTCAGTTCGGGGCTGTCCTCCACGGTCACGAGGTCATCGTTTTCCCCGGCGGTCTGCGGCCATTCGTAGAGGGCCGATTCCGGCAACATGCCCTTGATCGAATCGGCAATACGCCCGGCAAAGACGACGGCTTCGAGCAGCGAGTTGGAGGCCAGGCGGTTTGCCCCATGCACGCCACTGGAGGTCACCTCGCCGGCCGCCCAGAGCCCGTCGAGGGAGGTCCGGCCATCGGCATCCACGAGCACGCCGCCCATGTGGTAATGCACGGCCGGCACGACCGGGATGGCTTGCGTAACGGGATCGATGCCGGCTGCAATGCAGGAGGCGTGGACCGTCGGAAAACGCTTGGCGAAGTCCTTGCCGATCGCCTTGGTGCAATCGAGGAAGGCGCCGCGGCCTGCGGCCACTTCGGCGAAGACGCCGCGCGCGACGATGTCGCGCGGGGCCAGTTCCGCATCGGGATGCAGGTCGGTCATGAAGCGGTGGCCGGCCTTGTTGACGAGGACTGCGCCCTCACCGCGCAGCGCTTCCGTCGCAAGGGGAGCCGGATCCTGACCGATGTCGATCGCGGTCGGGTGAAACTGGACAAATTCCGGATCGGCGATCACGGCCCCGGCCTTGGCGGCCATGCCGACTCCGGTGCCGCGCGCTTCGGCGGGATTGGTCGTGACTTGATAGAGATGGCCGACGCCGCCGGAGCAGAGCACGACGGCGCGCGCCGGAAAGGCGACACGGGTCTTCGACTGGCCGGCATCGGGTCTTGCGATGACGCCGGAGACGAAACGACCTTCGGCGATCAATTCCTCGACGACATAGCCTTCCATGACGCGGATGGAAGGCGTACGGCGAACGGCTGAAATCAGCGCTTCCATGATCGCGCCGCCGGCTCGGTCACCGGCCACGCGGACGATCCGGCGCTCGGAATGGGCGGCTTCGCGCGACAGCAGCAAATGGCCTTCGAGATCGCGGTCGAAGGGGACACCGTAGCCGAGCAGATCGTGCACGCGGTCGGGCCCTTCGGAGATCATCAGCCGCGCCATCTTCTCCTCGACAAGCCCGGCACCGGCCGTGACCGTATCGGCCAGATGCTTGTCGAAACTGTCGCCCGGGCTCATGGCCGCGGCGATGCCGCCTTGCGCCCAGGCCGAAGACGCGCCCTGCCCGATCGGGGCGGCAGCCAGCACCGTGACGGGACGTGGTGCCAGCTTCAGCGCGCAGAACAAGCCCGCGAGCCCCCCACCGACGATGACGATGTCATCGATGCCCTGCCAGGATTGCGGCCGCATGGATTCAAGATTGGTCGCCATTCAGCCCTCCCCGGCCGGCCGGTATGTCAGTTCTTCAGATTGATCATCCGCTCGACGGCAAGCCTTGCGCGCCCCGCGATTGTCGGATCAACGGTTACTTCCTCCGTCATGAAGAGCAGGCTGTCGAGGATCTTCGGCAGGGTGATGCGCTTCATGTGCGGACAGAGGTTGCAGGGCTTGACGAAATCGACCTCCGGCAGCTCGACCTGGATGTTGGAGGCCATGGAGCATTCGGTGACCAGCAGAACGCGCGCGGGGCGCTTGGTCTTGACGTAATCAATCATGCCCTTGGTCGAGCCGGCAAAATCTGAGACCGCAAGTACGCTCGGATGGCATTCCGGATGGGCGACGATCTCGATGCGCGGGTCGGTCTTCTTGTATTCAAGCAGTTCGTCCGCCGTGAAGCGCTCATGCACCTCGCAATGGCCCTTCCAGGTCAGGATCTTCTTATGTGTCTGGTTGGCGACGTTCATCGCCAGATATTCGTCGGGGATGCAGAGCACGGTATCGCTGTCGAAGCTGTTGACCACGTCGACGGCATTGGCCGAAGTGCAGCAGATGTCGGTCTCGGCCTTCACGTCGGCAGAGGTGTTCACATAGGTGACGACGGGCACGCCGGGATAGCGCTCGCGCAGCAGGCGGACATCGGCACCGGTGATCGATTCCGACAGCGAGCAGCCGGCGCGACCATCGGGGATCAGCACCGTTTTCTCCGGATTCAGCAGCTTCGAGGTCTCGGCCATGAAATGCACGCCGCACTGGACGATGATTTCGGCATCGACGCTGACGGCATCGCGGGCGAGCTGCAGCGAATCGCCCTTGATGTCGGCGACGCAGTGGAAGATTTCCGGTGTCTGGTAATTGTGCGCCAGGATGACGGCGCCGCGCTCCTTCTTCAGCCGGTTGATGGCATGGATGTAGGGCGCAAAGACCGGCCATTCGATCGCGGGGATAAAGTCGCGCACGCGCTCGTAGAGATGCTCCGTTTCCTTGGCGACGGCAGGCGAATAGGTCAGGTCCGGACGCTCCCAGACGCCGAAACGTTCTGCGGCCGTGCGGGGCGTGCGGTTGGCTTGCGACAGGTTTCTCGCTTCCATGACCATCTCCTGCATTATTTATGCTCATCTTGAGCATAATTGACACCAAAGAAAACCGGCGATCGCCGGTAGTGCCGATTTAGAAAGTTTCGCCGGTGATTGCAAGGGCTGCACATCGAAGGACAGTCATGCGGCGAACCTCGGGATCGCCACGTGACACACTACGCTTTCCCTTCCCGGGAAATGGATTAGTTTGAGGCCTTAGACCGCAAGTGCTGCGAGGCCATATGTTCGAACTGCTGCCGCTGATCCTGATCGGCGTTCTCTTTGTCATCAACCGGGGCGCGACCAAACGGATCGACCGGCTGGAAAAGGAACTGGGCGATGTCCGCGAACGGCTGCTGCGACTGAACCCCGCGGGCGGCGCGAACGCGGAACCGCTTATCGCACAGCCCGCGGGACAAGAGCGGACAGAAATTGCCGAGCAAGTCGTGACGTCGCCCGAGCCGGAAGAGCCATCCCCGGCCCCCGCTCCCGCACCCCAACAGAGCGAGCCCGCATCGCTGACGGATGACGACACCATGCCCGTCGCAGCACGCACCCCGCCTGCGCCGGCCGCTCCGGCCGAAAGCCTGGAAAACCTGCTTGGCGCCCGTTGGGCGGTCTGGGCCGGCGGCCTGGCGCTGGCACTCGGTGGCGTCTTCCTCGTCCGCTACTCCATCGAGAGCGGGCTGCTCGGCCCCGGCGTGCGGCTGACGCTTGCCGCCCTGTTCGGCCTCGTCCTGATCGCTGCGGGCGAGCTGGTCCGCCGCAAGGCGCTGCCCAAGGCAGAAGCGCTTTATGCCAATGCCATGGTGCCCGGCATCCTAACGGCAGCCGGTGCCGTCTCCCTGTTCGGCGCCATTTACGCCGCTCATGGAATCTACGAGTTCATCGGCCCGACGCTCGCCTTCATCCTGTTGGCGCTGACCGCTTTCGGCGTGCTCGGCCTGTCCTTGCTGCATGGTCAGGCACTTGCCGGCTTGGGTCTTGGAGGCTCCATGCTGACGCCGCTCCTGATCTCCACGACGGCGCCGAACCTCTGGACGCTTTTCATTTACCTGACGGTTGCGCAGGTTGCGACGTCGTTTGCCGCACGGCTCAAGGGCTGGCTTGTCGTGCCGGCCATCGCGCAGGCGCTGCTCGGCCTCTGGGCTTTGGTCGCGCTCATCGACATGACCGACATCACGCCGATTGCCCTGTCCCTGATCGCCATGATTGCCGCCTGGTTGCTGATCTGGCCGGGCGCCACGAAGGATGATCCGGCGGTTGCGGGTTCGCCGCTCTCTCTGGACGCTCTCGGGCGCCGCATGGCCTCCGGCCCGCTCGGGCTCGACATCACGCTGTCGCTCGCCGTGCTGCTGCCCGCCCTTGTCATGCTCGACCGCGGACCGACCGTCTCGCTGCCGCTCTTCGGCTTTGCCGCGCTCATCGCTACACTGGCCGCGGCCGGCAGCGCCCGGCATGGCGCTTTCTGGCCGACGATCCTTGCGTCCGTCGGCGCCCTGCTGGGTGCCGTCGTGAAGTCAGGCCTCATCCTGCAGGCCCAGATCCTGCTTTTCGGCTTCGGATGGGACGAGACCGCCGTCACGGCCCTTGGCGAGCCGGTCATGCTGATCCTGCTCGGGCTTGCCGCCGTCTTCGTCCTGCTCGGACTGGCCCAGATCCGTCGCCGCTTTGCCGAGGATCCCTTGTTCTCGACCGTCTGGTCCGTGATCGTGGCGATCCTGCCGGTCCTGCTCGCGACCATCAGCTTCGTCTTCTACGGCGTCTACGCGCGGGACTGGAGCCATGCCCTCTTCGCCATTGCCCTCGGAGCGGTTTTGATCGCCGGCGCAGAACTCCTCTCTCGCCAGGGGGCTCAGTCCGTCTTCCGTCGTGGGATCGATCTGCTGCTGGTCGGCAGTATCGCCGCCTTCGCGCTGGCGCTTCATGCTCTGACCGATGGCATCATCACCACCATCCTGCTCGCGCCTCTCGGCTTTGCCTATCTCATGGCGACCCGAAAGCGGCACTGGAGCGGTCTGCCCTGGGTGATGGTCGCGGCCCTCGCGGGCGTGCTGGTCCGCATCGCCTGGGACCCGACGCTGGTCGGCCCGGAAGCGCTGTCGCAGACGCCCATCTTGAACCAGTTGCTACCCGGCTACGGCATCCCGGCGCTGCTGGCCCTGCTCTCGGCCTATGAACTGCGCAACTGGTCCGGTGCGAGGGTTCGCAATGCCCTTCAGGGGCTGGCGAGCCTTCTCGGCCTGCTCACTATCGCCATTCTGGTGCGCCATGCCATGAATGGCGGTGTCCTGGATTCCAGCGTGCCGACGCTTGGCGAGCAATCGATCTACACGCTGCTGGTCGTCGGCCTTTCGGGCATCCTGATGACGCTCGATCTGAAATCGCCGAGCCCCGTCTTCCGTTACGGCTCCATGCTGGCCGGCGGCATTGCCATTCTGCAGACGGTGAGCCTGCATCTCGGCGCGCTCAATCCCTATTTCACCGGCGAGAGCACCGGCAGCTGGCCGCTGATCAACCTGCTGCTGATCGGTTACCTTCTGCCGGGCCTCGGCTATGCGGGCCTTGCCTACTACGCCCGTGACAAGCGGCCCCTGCCCTATGTGATCCTGCTCGCGCTCTCGGGCGCCGTGCTCGGCTTTGCCTGGGTGACGCTCTCCGTCCGTCGCTTCTGGCAGGGCGAGTTCATTCCCTACTGGAAAGGGTTCGAGCAGGCGGAGACCTACACCTATTCCGTCGCCTGGCTGGCGATCGGTGTCGGGCTTCTGGCGCTCGGCTCGCGTTTCGACGCCAGAAGCCTGCGCATCGCCTCGGCCGTCATCGTCATCCTGACTGTCGCCAAGGTCTTCCTGATCGACATGGCGAACCTCGAGGGCGTGCTTCGCGCCTTGTCCTTCATCGGGCTCGGCTTCGTCCTGATCGGCATCGGGCTCTTCTATCAGAAGATCCTGACCGGCAAGACGGTCCGGCCGGCTGCCGTGGACGAGGACGAGGCACCGACAGGGATCTGATCGTGGGCGGTTGAACAGGGAGCGTCCGCAAGGCTAGATGCGGCCAGCTGAAACGGGAACCCATCGCTTGACCGCCCTTCTCACCGCCGCCGATTTTCATCCGCACGAGGCCCTCGCCGCCCAGCTCCTCGCCCATGCGACAGAGGGTGACGATGGTTCGCACGATCTCGCCCATATCCACCGCGTCTTCAAGAATGCGATGAAGATCCAGGCCGGCGAAGGCGGCGATGCGGAGATTCTCGCGGCCGCCGTGCTGCTGCATGATTGCGTGGCCGTCGAGAAGAGCTCGCCGCTCCGCTCGCAGGCTTCGCGCCTTGCGGCGGAGAAGGCGAGCTGCATTCTGGCAGGGTTCGGCTGGTCTGAAGAGAAGATCGCAGCGGTCGCGCATGCGATCCTGACCCACAGCTTTTCCGCCAATATCCCGCCGGAAACGCTCGAAGCCAAGATGCTGCAGGATGCCGACCGGCTGGATGCGATCGGCATGGTCGGCGTTGCGCGCTGCTTCTACATTGCCGGGCGCATGGGGTCCGGTCTCTACCATCCCGCCGATCCCGGAGCCGAGTATCGCCCGCTCGACGACCGCTCCTATGCGATCGATCATTTCCCGGCAAAGCTCCTGAAACTCTCCGAGGGCTTCCAGACCGTGACCGGCGCCAGGCTCGCCAAGGAGCGGCATGAGCGGCTGACGCTTTTCCTCACCCTCTTCCGCGACGAAATCTAAGGCAACAGCACTATGCAGATCTCCGGGCTTTTCATCTATCCCTTCAAGAGTGCCCGCGGCATTGCGCTGCCTCAGGCGCGGATCGAGGCCATGGGCCTTGCCGGCGACCGGCGGATGATGCTGGTCGACCCTTCGGGGCATTTCATCACCCAGCGTGAACTGCCGGAGCTCGCGCGGCTTTCGGCCCTTCCCGGTGCGGCCTATCTCACTCTTCGCTTCGATGACGGGCCCGAAATGATGGTCGCCCCGCCGCAGCCGGACAATCGCATGGATGTGGCGATCTGGCGCTCGATCGTCAGCGCCGCCGTCGCCCATGATAGCGTCAACGACAAGCTCTCCGACCTCTTCGGCCGGCCAGTGAAACTGGTCTTCATCGATGGTGAAAGCCGCCGCGACGCAAGTCCGGAATGGGCGGGCGACAATTCCCCGATGGGCTTTGCCGACGGCTACCAGATCCTCGTCACCACGACAGGTTCGCTCCGGGCACTGAATGAAGAGATGGCGCGCCATAGCGAAGGCTCGGTCGACATGGACCGCTTCCGCCCGAACATCGTGCTCGACTGCGACGCCCCCTGGGCCGAGGACACATGGACGGGGATCGAGATCGGCGGCCTCCGCTTCGATTTCGTCAAACCCTGCCCGCGCTGCATCATGACCACCCAGGACCAGGAGACCGGATCACGCGACGGCGCCAACCCGATGCCCGCCCTGGGCCGCATCCGCATGTCCGCCGACCGCCGCGTGCCCGGGGTCCTGTTCGGCTGGAACGCCGTCCCGCGCGGCGAGGGTCTGGTGCGGGTTGGCGATGCGGTAACGGTCATCGGCACCCGCGATGGCTGGGCGATCAAGCAGCGGTGAGATGGGGGCTACTTAGCCCCTGAATACCTTCGATCTCCTAGGTAGAGGCGGGCCCAAGCGCCCAAGCTTGCGGCTATTGCCCCTCACCCTACCCTCTCCCGCAGGCGGGGAGAGGGAGGAACGCGTGGACGGCGCCGAGGCCTTCTCCCCGCCTGCGGGGAGAAGGTGCCCAGAGGGCGGATGAGGGGCTTTGATGGCAGACGGCCGAGAATCGCCACCTGACGTCCATCAATTCCCTTGATGGCCAGTTCATCAAAAGGCGTTTCTGCTCATCAATCGACTGCACTAATGTGTGATCGACAGAGGAGTATCCGCATGAACACTGCAAGCCGACCCGCCATGCCCTGGCTCATCATTCTCGCCGGATCGCTGATCGCGGTGATGACCTTTGGGCCGCGATCGGCCATGGGGTTCTTCCAGTTGCCGATGCTCGCCGACCGGGGCTGGGACCGCTCCACCTTCGGGCTTGCCATGGCCTTCCAGAACCTGTTCTGGGGGATCAGCCAGCCTTTCTTCGGGGCGCTGGCCGACAAATACGGCACCGGCCGCGTGCTGATTTCCTCCGGCGTGCTCTATGCCGCAGGCCTCGTGATGATGGCCAATGCCACAGCACCCATCTGGCTGCATATCGGCGGCGGCGTGCTGATCGGGCTTGCGATCGGGGCTGGCTCCTTCAGCGTCATCCTTTCTGCCTTTGCCCGCAACGTGACGCCCGAACAGCGGTCGATGGCGTTCGGCATCGGCACGGCAGCGGGATCTGCCGGCATGTTCCTGTTTGCGCCGCTGAGCCAGGGCTTCATCTCGGCCTTCGGCTGGTCGGACAGCCTCGTCATCATCGCCGTCATGATGCTGGTCGTGCCGCTGCTCGCCTTTCCACTCCGCGGCAATGCGCAATCGGGCACGCAATCCGGCAACCAGTATCAACAGACGATCGCCGAAGCGCTGAAGGAGGCCTTTGCGCATAAGAGCTATCTGCTGCTGACCACCGGCTTCTTCGTCTGCGGCTTCCAGGTCGCCTTCATCACCGCGCATTTTCCGGCCTATCTCGGCGATATCGGCATCGAGGCCAGCTATGCGGTCATCGCCATGGCGCTCATTGGCTTCTTCAACATCATCGGCTCGCTCGCCGCCGGCTGGATCGGGCAGCGTTATTCGAAGCCGTATTTCCTCGCCTTCATCTATATCGGCCGGTCGATCACGGTGACGCTCTTCCTGCTTCTGCCGCAGACGCCGCTCTCGGTGGTGATCTTTGCCGCCGTCATTGGGCTGCTCTGGCTTTCCACCGTGCCGCCGACCAATGGCCTGGTCGCCATCATGTTCGGCACCCGCCATCTGGGCCTGCTCGGTGGCCTCGTCTTCCTGTCCCACCAGATCGGCTCGTTCCTCGGCGTGTGGATGGGCGGTTATCTTTACGACCACTTCGGAACTTATGACCAGGTCTGGTGGTTGGGTGTGGGCCTCGGCATCTTCGCGGCTGTGGTGCATTGGCCGATCCGCGAAAAGGCCGTCGAACGGCCCGCGCTCGGCATGGCATAATTTCGCCCAAAGTGAGATCATTTTTCGGCATTTCCTGCATGCCGGATCAAAATTCCTGCGTTCTCAGCTGACAGCGACTGTCACAGAAAATTATTTTATTTTTTGCGGGCCTGCCGTTGACGGACTCCGAGCCAGCACCTACCTTGTGCCTGCTGGTTCGGACACTGACGACGAACCATGCTTGGCCTCCGCGTTGGAGGCCGCAGCCAAAGTAAGGAGGTCAGCGAAATGCAAGTTGTGTTTCATGGTGCCATCCGATCCTGGCAGACGACCCCGTGCCTCGTGATGGTGAAACGTCATCACGCCTGCTCCTGTCGAATGTGACGCAGACCTAAGCCTGACATCCACAAACGACTATTGAAACAGCGCCGTGCTTTCAGTGCACGAGCGGGGAATTTCGTTATGAAGAAGCAAGTCATCGAATATGCCGGGATCCCGGTTGGCATCACCATTCCCGACGGCGACAGGGTCAAGTTCATCGCCGTCAAATATCCGGTCATCGACCTCGACGGCGGTAGCTATCGCAATATCAGCGAACTGCAGGCCGCCATTCACGAGCACATGGCCAAATCCGCGCCGGAAGATCAGGCCGTGTTCTTGGGCGCGGCCAATGCGCCCGTGGCATCGAGCGAGCGCAAGGTCTTCAACGCGGCCTGACAGAAGCCCTCCCGTGCCGCGCCCGGCTCCAACCCGCGCGGCACGTAGACGTGTCGATCCAGAAAATAGGACGTGAGCCGAAAGGCTGCTGCCAGACTGTCGGGATCTGCTGCCCGGTTGGTGCCAGGTGTCAGGAAATCCGGTAGCGCCAGCATCTTGTCGGCCCAGGGCGCACCCGCTTCACGACTGACCGCCCTCCCCGACTTCGGTGAGACATAGGCGAGGTCGAAACGGGCGCCGGTCGCTGCACATTCTTCGAGATCCAGGCCAAAACCGAGATCATTGAGCAGCGCAAGCTCGAAGCGGACGAAGAGTTCGCCCGCCGTTGCCGGCTCCTCCAGATGATCGAGAATGACATCGAGCGCCTCGAAGAGATGCGGATGTGGATCGCGCTCCGGCAGAAGCCTGAGCAAGGCCGCCAAGGCCTGGACACCATAAACCGCCGTGGCGCTCTCCATCAGCCGCCCTGCCCGCAAGACCAGGGGCTCGATGCGGTATTCGCCCAGATGTTCGTCCAGGCGCGCCCGCCAGGTCACTTCCAGACGATTGCCCGGCTGCAGCACGGGCTGCATGGTACGCGAACGACCGGAACGCACCATGCCCAGATGCCGACCGCGGCTGCGCGTCATCATCTCGGCAATGACGCTCGTTTCGCCATGCCGCCGCACCCCCAGAAGGATCGCCTCATCTGTCCATTGCATGATCGGGTTTTACCGCAGAGCGGCATCCGGAGCGAGGCTTTTCGACGGCGTGTTCAGATTTCAGCGAGGTAGCGCTGGACCCAGCCGCGCCAATGCGCGATCGCTTCGGACTTGCCGGCATAGCGTTTTTCTTCATGCAGTTGCACGAGTGACTTCATGGCCTGGAAGAGGACCACCGACATGGCCTGCGCCTGATCCTCGGCGAGCTCGGGACGCCAGAGCGTGAGGATCTCCGCGATCCGCCGGCGCAAGCTTTCCCGCAAGACACCGGGCCGCACGCCGGGCTGCTCCCAGCGGGCATCGAGCAGGCTGAGCGCCAGGCTCCGTTCGGCGGCATGGGCCACGAGAACGTCGAGCAGCCTGTCGGCGAGCTGGGTACCGTCGAGATCGGCGACCTGCGCCCTGATCCGGTCGAGCGCTGCCTCGACATGCTCGGCATAGCGCGCGACCAGAGCGTCGGCGAGCACATCCTTGTTGGGAAAGAACTGGTAGAGTGACCCGATCGGCGCGCCGGCGCGGGCGGCGATCTCCGTCATGGTGGCGGCCTTGTAGCCCTGCTCAGCGAAGACGGCGGCACCGGCGTCCAGGAGTTTCGCGACACGCGCGATCCCCCGCTTGCGCTTGGGCTCCTTCGCCGTCGGCACCGGGGGCGCCTGCTGTGCGGCCTCTGTCGTCGCCGAACTTGACTTTTGCGAGGTCATTCTCATAAAACTCGTTTGTGAGGTGCGCCTCATTTATTTTACGAAATTGCGCTTTCGTCCAGCCCTTTCCCGGAATGAGGCCTCAGACGAAGGACGGAGATGGCCATGCCTTCGGACAGCAACAACGAGGATCGACCGCAGCCCGAGCCGAAGGGCGCGGACGCCGCAACGGTTTCCGAAGCCGCCGCGAGCGCACTGCCAGCACCCGGCCTGCTCACGCCGCTTCCGGTCCTCCTGCGCTGGGTCATCCTCTTCATCCTGTCCTTTGCCATCGCGGGCGGTCTGTTCTTCGCCCATATCCCAGGCGCCCTGCTGCTCGGCCCCATGGTCGCGGCCATCCTGGTTGCCACCAATGGCGCGCGGCTTTCGGTCCACCGCTACCCTTACATCTTCGCCCATTCGCTGATTGGCTGCATCATCGCCCGCTCGATCGATCTCGGCACGCTCGCAACGGTTGCGGATGACTGGGTGATCTTCCTGGCGATCGTGCTGTCAATCATCGGGGCAAGCAGCCTGTTCGGTTATCTGATGGCCAAAGCCGATGTGCTGCCCGGCACGACCGCCATCTGGGGAACCTCTGCCGGGGCGGCCTCTGCCATGGTGCTGATGGCGGAGGCGCATGGGGGTGATCCGCGGCTGGTCGCATTCATGCAGTATCTGCGCGTCGCCTTCGTTGCGACCGGGGCATCGCTGGTCGCCGCTTTCGTCTTCAACGCCGAAGGCGGTGCGACCAAGGCCGTCATCTGGTTTCCCGAAACAGACTGGCGGGATCTCGCTTTGACACTGGCGGCAGCGCTTGCGGCCGCGTCCGTCGCCGCCCGTTTCCGCATCCCGGCCGGCACGATGCTTCTGCCGCTCATCGTCACCACGACCCTGCATGTGATGGGCTACATCACGCTGCAGCTGCCGGAATGGTTGCTCGCCCTCGGATATGGCGTGATCGGCTGGCGAATCGGCTTGTCCTTCACGCGCCGCATATTGCGGCACGCCGCAGGCGCCCTGCCCCAGATCGTCGGATCCATCCTGGTCTTGATGGCCTTTTGCGGCGGAATGGCCTTCCTGCTCTGGTCGCTGCATGACATCGACCCGCTGACCGCCTATCTCGCGACAAGCCCCGGCGGGCTCGATTCGATTGCGATCATCGCCGCGACCACCCCGGTCGACATGTCCTTCATCATGGCGCTGCAGACCATGCGGCTGATCCTTATCATCCTCATCGGACCGCCAATCTCGGACTTTGTCGCCAGGCGGGTGGCGAAGGGCTGACAGCCCTTCGCTTCGTCTCAACTAGTCGCGCGGGAATTCCAGGCCCATTTCGCGGAAGCGCTCAGGATCGTTGCCCCAGTTTTCGCGCACCTTGACGAAGAGGAAGAGGTGCACCGGCTGCTCGAGGATCTCGGAGAGTTCCTTGCGGGATGCGGTCGAGATCGACTTGATGGCGTCGCCGTTCTTCCCGAGCACGATCTTCTTCTGGCTGTCGCGCTCGACATAGATCACCTGCTCGATGCGAACCGAGCCGTCCTTGCGCTCTTCCCACTTTTCCGTCTCGACATGCGAAGAATACGGAAGCTCCTGATGCAGGCGCAGGAAGAGCTTTTCGCGGGTGATCTCGGCGGCGAGCTGGCGCATCGGCAGGTCGGAGATCTGGTCCTCGGGGTAATACCACGGGCCTTCCGGGAAGGTTTCCGCAAGGTAGTCCATGACGTCGTCGCAGCCGGAGCCGGTCGTGGCCGAGATCATGAAGGTGCGGTCGAACTTGACGGCCTCGTTGGCAGTCTCGGCAAGCTTGAAGAGATCTTCGTGGCGAACGCGGTCGATCTTGTTCAAGACGAGGATCTTCGGCTGTGGCACATCCTTCAGCGCCTCGAGGATCGCCTCGGCGTCGCCACGCAGACCGCGCTCGCTGTCGATCAGCAGCAGGATCAGGTCGGCATCCTTGGCGCCGCCCCAGGCCGAGGTCACCATGGCGCGATCAAGCTTGCGCCGCGGCTTGAATATGCCGGGCGTGTCCATGAAGACGATCTGGGCGTTCTTGTGGATCGCGATGCCGCGCATCACGGCGCGCGTCGTCTGCACCTTGTGGCTGACGATCGACACCTTGGCGCCGACGAAGCGGTTGACCAGCGTCGACTTGCCGGCGTTGGTGGGGCCGATCAGGGCAACGAAGCCGGATCGGGTCGGGGTGTTGCCGGTGGCTTCGCCACTGTCATGGGGTTCGGTCTCGGTCATATCTTCCAATCAGTTCGCGTCGGAGGCCTTCGCCCAGACGCCTTCGCGTTCGAGAATCTTCGTTGCGGCCACCTGCTCGGCGGCACGCTTGGATCGTTCGATGCCGACCTCGGACTTCAGGCCCGGGATTTCGACGATCACCGTGAAGCGGGGATCATGATCCGGTCCGGAGCGATCGGCAACCTTGTAGATGGGCGGCTTGCCAAACTTGGCATGCGTCCATTCCTGCAATTCGGTCTTGGCGTCGCGGCGGGCGCCATCGGCGCGGGCAGCACGACTGGTCCAGTATTTCAGGATGAAGCCGCGCGCGGCCTCCAGTCCTGCCTCGAGGTAGATGGCCGCAATCAGGCTTTCCACCACGTCGGCGCGGACATTCAGCATGTTCTTCGCCGTGATCTTCTTCACGTCCGAGCCGGTACGGATGAAGCGGTGCAGCTCCATCTCGTCGGCAACCGAGGCGCAGGCCTCGGCGCTGACCAGCTGATTGAAGCGCACCGAAAGCTCGCCTTCGGTGGCGTCCCGAAAGGTCTTGAAGAGCAATTCGGCGACACACAGGCCGAGAACCCGGTCACCCAGGAACTCCAGCCGCTCGTAGTCGCCCTTCTTCCCCCGCGAGACCTGGGCGCTGGCATGCGTCAGCGCCCGCATCAGGCGGTCGCGGTCGGCGAACTTGTGGCCGATCGCAGCTTGAAGCTGCTCCCAATCCTTTTCGCCGACCACCTTCTTGTCCGTCATTCGACCACCTTGAACAGGCGATCCCAGCGCATGTTGGCCGGCCACTTCCAGACTTCGCGGAACGAAGTGTCGTTGCCGAGCGAGAAGAAGATCAGCGACGCCTTGCCGATCAGGTTCTCGGCCGGCACGAAGCCAACGTCGAAGCGGCTGTCCAGCGAATTGTCGCGGTTGTCGCCCATCATGAAGTAATGGCCTTCCGGCACGATGAACTCGCGGGTGTCGTCACCACGGGTGCCCTGGGCCTGATCGAGCGTGTCATAGCTCACGCCGTTATCAAGCGTTTCGCGGAAGACCGGCACGTCGGTGCCGGGATCGAGGCGGTAGTCGGAGGTGAAGACGCCGTCTTCAACCTTGGGAACCGGGGTGCCGTTGACGTTCAGAACACCACCGATGACCTGGATCCGGTCGCCCGGCAGGCCGACGACGCGCTTGATGTAGTCAATGCTCGGGTTCGGCGGGAAACGGAAGACGGCGATGTCCCCGCGCTCCGGTTCGCTCGCAAAGATGCGGCCTTCGAAGAGGTCCGGCGAGAAAGGCAGCGAGTATTTCGAATAGCCGTAGGAGAACTTGTTGACGAAGATGTAGTCGCCGACGAGCAGCGTCGGCATCATCGAGCCGGACGGGATCGTGAAGGGCTGAAAGAACACGGTCCGGATCACCATGGCCAGGAGCAAGGCCTGGATGATGACCTTGACGTTTTCCCAGAGGGCACTTTGCTTCTTTTCTTCGCTCACGCGGGTCGGTTCCTTCTTGCGAAAATCCTGCTCTCTCTAGTCGGTTCGGGCGAGCGCGGCAACCGCGAAGCCCCGCCGACCAGCGCGACCAGATAACTCAGCGACTTTCCGGCAGGGCTTCAACGATGACGAATGCCTGGGCATAGGGAAATTCGTCGGTGATGGTCAGATGGATCTGGGCGACATGGCCCGGCGGCAGAAGACGCTCGAGGCATCTGGCCGCACCACCGGTCAGTTCGAGACCGGGCTTGCCGTTCGGAAGATTGACGACGCCCATCTCCTTCCAGAAGACACCTTCGGCAATGCCCGTGCCCAGGGCCTTGGCCATGGCCTCCTTGGCGGCAAAACGCTTGGCATAGGATGCGGCGCTGTCCTTGCGGCCATTGGCACGCGCCTGCTCTTCCTCCGTGAAGCAGCGGGCGGTGAATTTCTCGCCGAAGCGGGTGATCGACTTCTCGATCCTCCTGATATCAACGAGGTCGCTGCCAATGCCGATGATCATGTCAGATGCTCGATCCCTGGAGGGCTTCCGCAAGGCGGGCACGCGCCCGTTCGGCAAGCCGCTCCCGGCGCCGCGCCTGGAACTTCGCCACGGTGAAATAGATGATGCAATAGATGATGATGCCGCTGACGATCGCAAGGGGGATTGCACCGATCAACATCGGCTTCAGGATCGGCTGCCACATGCTCTCTATCGCGGACAGGGAGAAGCGCTTTTCCAGATCGACGCTTTGCGCTGTCGGATTGCCCTTGCCGATCAGCCGATGCCCGACCTCCCAGGTTGCCGCCCAGATGAAGGGGAAGGTCAGCGGGTTGCCGAAGGCCGTGCCGATCGCCGCGGCGACCATGTTACCGGCAATCAGGTAGGCGATGGCGAAGGCGAGCACGAAGTGCAGGCCGATGAACGGCGTCCAGGAGGAAGCCACCCCCGCCACCACGCCAGCGGCGATGGCATGCGGCGTTGCCGACAGGCGCAAGACGCGCTTGGTGAGATAGTGAAACGACCGGATGAAGCCTCGACGCGGCCAGAAAAGCTCACGCAGCTTTGTCAGTCTTGAAATCGGTTGCCGGCGTCGAAACAGCATGCGGGATATGTAGTTGATCCTCGACGGTCTCGGCAAGGAAAAGCGGCTGACACCGTGACCAAAAAGCAAAAGACGCCGGCGGAAACCGGCGTCACAGCAAGGCTTAGATCGGCTTTGTGTCAGGCCGAAGGCAATCAGCCGCGGCGGAACATGCCACGATCGATTTCGCGCTGGCGGTATTCCAGGTCGACCAGGTCACGGGCGCCGTTCAGGTAGTTCATTTCGCGCTCAGCAGCAGTCGGGACGCGAAGGGCGCGGGCGATTTTGCGGATCGGAGTAAACATCGTTTTATCCTCGGTTCGTTCTCTTCCTTTGTTGTCCCGAAGGTAATGTTGCGGCGCACAAAGCACCAGAGACAAGAATTGAATACAGCCATGCGCTGGACGCATGACAGAGCCCGCGAGGTTTACCAATTGGGCAGGAATGTGATGAAATCGGAGGCAAACGGCTGATAAGCAGGCGAGCGGCGGTGATCACCACCCGCCTCTTCCGTGAGCTCCATGCTCTCGCCTCAGTCGTAGACGCGCTTGACGGTCGAGATGCAGTCGAGCTCCTTCAGCTCGCCGAGCAGCTGGCTCAGCTGGCGCAGATCCCAGACCTCGAGATCGATCGCCATCTCGGTAAAGTCGGTGGCGATGCGGATCATGTTGAGCACCCGGATGTTGACGTCGAGGCGCGCGACGCATTGCGCGACTGTTGCCAAGGTCCCCGGCTCGTTCAGGGCATTGATCAGGATGCGGGCGACAAAGCGCGACTTGTTGGCCTCGTCGAGATCCCAGCGCACATCGATCCAGCGCTCCGGTTCGTTTTCGAAGCGCTGCAGGGCGGATGCCTGGATCGGATAGATGGTGATGCCCTTGTCGTCTTCCATGATGCCGACGATGCGGTCGCCGGGGACAGCTCCGGCAGGCGAGAAATGCACCTCGGCATTGCCCGACAGACCGCGAATCGGCAGCGGATCCGGGCCATCGCCGGCCGTCGGCACATCGCCCTTGGGATGGGCCGGCCCCGGGATCTTGAAGACCATGCCATTGGCGCTGTTCATCGCGAACCAGCCCTCGTCCGAGGACGGTTTTACCGTGACGCGTTCGTCCTGATAGTCGGGGAAGACGGCGCGAAGCACGTCGAGCGAGGAGGTCTCGCCGCGGCCGACGGAGGCGATCGCATCTTCCACGTCGCGCTGGCCAAGACGATGCAGCGCCGGACGCAGGGTGTCCTTGGAGAAGACCTTGCCGGCGCGCTCGAAGGTGCGCTCGAGGATGCGCTGGCCGAGACCCGCATATTGCTTGCGGATCGCCATGCGGGTCGCACGGCGGATGGCAGCGCGCGCCTTGCCGGTGACGACGATCTCTTCCCAAGCCGCCGGCGGCACCTGCACGCCGGAGCGGATGATCTCGACTTCGTCGCCATTCGACAGACGTGTGACGAGCGGCATGATCGAACCGTTGATCTTGGCGCCGACGCAGGTGTCCCCGACATTGGTGTGGACGGCATAGGCAAAGTCGATCGGGGTTGCGCCCCGCGGCAGCGCGATCAGCTTGCCCTTCGGCGTGAAGCAGAAGACCTGGTCTTGGAAGAGTTCGAGCTTGGTATGCTCCAGAAACTCTTCGGGATTGTCGCCCTCAGCCAAAGCCTCGATCGTGTGGCGCAGCCAGGAATAGGCATTGCTTTCGCGCTGCAGCGGCTCGCTCGCATCGCCGTTTTCGCCATCCTTGTAGAGACTGTGGGCCGCGATGCCGAATTCGGCAATGTCATGCATGCGCCGCGTGCGGATCTGCAGCTCGATGCGCTGGCGGGACGGGCCGACGATCGTGGTGTGGATCGAGCGGTAGTCGTTCTGCTTCGGCGTCGAGATATAGTCCTTGAAGCGACCGGGGACGACGCGCCAGCGCGTGTGCACGATGCCGAGCGCGCGGTAGCAGCCGGGGATGTCGTCAACCAGGATGCGGAAACCATAGACGTCGGAAAGCTGCTCGAAGGAAAGCGACTTCGACTGCATCTTGCGGAAGACGGAATAGGGCTTCTTCTGCCGGCCCTTGACCGACGTATTCAGCAGGCCGTTGGCCACCAGCAACTCGCGCAACTCGTCCTCGATCTTGGTGATCAGGCCTTCGTTGCGGGTCGACAGTTCCGCGAGACGGTTCGTGACCGTCTCATAGGCTTCCGGGTTCATGTAGCGGAAGGACAAGTCCTCCAGCTCGTCGCGCATGTCCTGCATACCCATGCGGCCGGCGAGCGGCGCATAGATTTCCATCGTCTCTTCCGAGATGCGGGCGCGCTTGTCGTCGCGCATATGCTCGAGCGTGCGCATGTTGTGCAGGCGGTCGGCGAGCTTGACGAGCAGCACGCGCACGTCATCCGAAATCGCGAGCAAGAGCTTGCGCAGGTTTTCCGCCTGCTTGGCCTTCTTGGTGACGAGGTCGAGCTTCTTGATCTTGGTCAGGCCCTCGACCAGGCGGCCGATATCCTCGCCGAAGAGTTCGTCGATTTCGGCGCGGGTGGCCGAGGTGTCTTCGATCGTATCGTGCAGCAGCGCAACCGCAATCGTCGATTCGTCGAGATGCATGTCGGTGAGGATGGCGGCAACTTCGAGCGGGTGGGAGATATAGGGGTCCCCGCTGGCGCGTGTCTGCTTGCCGTGCTTCTGCATGGCATAGACATAGGCCTTGTTGAGCAGAGCTTCGTTGGCATCGGGCTTGTATTTCTGCACCCGCTCCACGAGCTCGTATTGCCGCATCATTCCACGCGTCTCCTAGAAACGAAAAAGCGCGCCAGTCGAGACGACTGGCGCACGCTTATCCTACAGTCCGAAGCAGACTAATTTCCGACAGGTTGACGATTAGTAATCGTCGCTCTTTTCCGGCGGAACCAGGCCTTCGATACCGGCGAGCAGCTCTTCTTCCGACATCTGGTCGAAGGTGAGCGTTTCCGGCAGGTCGTCCTCTTCCTCGCCCTTGCCGGCGGTGCCGGTGTTGGCGAGCATCGAGCTCGGCTCCTGCTCCGGCTCATCGACTTCGACGTGCTTCTGCAGCGAATGGATCAGATCTTCCTTCAGGTCGTCGGGCGAAAGCGTCTCGTCGGCGATTTCGCGCAGCGCCACAACCGGGTTCTTGTCCTTGTCGCGATCGATGGTGATCGGCGCGCCCTGGGAGATCTGGCGCGCGCGGTGGCTCGCGAGCAGAACGAGCTCGAAGCGGTTTTCGACTTTGTCGATGCAATCTTCAACGGTGACACGGGCCATTGCCTGTCCTTTGCGATCTTGAATGCGTGGGATTGACGGGTGCGATACAGGCAATGGACGGCAAATTCAAGTTTTTCGTGCCGTCGCCCCGCCAAGCCCAAAAATGAAGGCCGGAAAAGACCCTCTTTACACCACATTTCAACCGCAAGCTGCTTGGATTGCGTCATGCGATGCCCTAGATAGATTTTTATATGATCATTTCATAATGTAAAGCAGTGGTCATATGTGGAGGGGCAAGGTATTGTTTTGATTGCCAATTGCCGAGACTGATCATTTTTTGACGTAAGGATATCGAGATGTTCGACCCCCGCGAGAAAATTGCACTCTTTATCGACGGCGCCAATCTCTATGCTGCCTCCAAGAGCCTCGGCTTCGATATCGATTATCGCAAGCTTCTGAAGGCTTTTCAGAAGCGCGGCTATCTGCTGCGCGCCTACTATTACACCGCCCTCATCGAGGACCAGGAATATTCCTCGATCCGCCCGCTGATCGACTGGCTGGATTATAACGGCTACAAGGTCGTGACCAAGCCGGCGAAGGAATTCACCGACAGCATGGGCCGCCGCAAGGTCAAGGGCAACATGGATATCGAACTGGCCATCGACGCGATGGAGCAGTCGGAAACCGTCGACCATCTCGTGCTCTTTTCCGGCGACGGCGACTTCACTACGCTGGTGGAAGCGCTGCAGCGCAAGGGCCGCAAGGTTTCGGTCGTCTCCACCATGGCCACCCAGCCGCCGATGATCGCCGATGATCTCCGCCGCCAGTCGGACCACTTCATCGACCTGATGACGCTGAAGGCCGAAATCGGCCGCGACCCTTCCGAACGCGGCATGCCCCGCGCGCCGGAGCCGGCGACGGCGAGCGAAGACGAGCATTGAGGGCGAGCGGGCGCCCGGCCCCACGATTATCGCTTAGCCGCACGTTACCCCCCTCTGTCACTTCGTGACATCTCCCCCACACGGGGGGAGAGTGGGGCATGGCTGCGACGCGGCCACACCCTCCCCTTGAGGGGGAGGGTCGGAGCGAAGCTCCGGGGTGGGGTGACGGCCCAAAGTTTACAGAGATCGTGAAAACATCGAACTCGAAGCAGGGTTCACCCCACCCGCCGCATTGCGGCGACCTCCCCCTCGAGGGGAGGTGGGGCGTCCCATTTGCTGCTCGATCCCAAAAAAACATCGCTGGGCGATAGGCCGGCGGCTCAGCCGCTCTCCCCCCTTGTGGGGGAGATGCCCGGCAGGGCAGAGGGGGGTATTCTGGCGCCCCCTCCCCTGTAAGCTATTTCATGAAGTCACATCGCCTCGAAGGCGATGTCCTGCGCGCCCTGCCACAGAACCATCTTGCCCATGGCCTCCAGCTGCTCCTGCCCCTTCGTCACCGTCAGGAAATGGTTGCCCGCCAGAACGCCCATCTTGCTCGCAAACTGCGAGGAGCCATAGGCAAACAGCAGCTCGGTTTCGCTGAAGCCGCCGGGATAAAGCAGGATGTCGCCACGGGAGGGATGGGCCGTGTGGTTTTCGAAACCGGCGCCGAACTGGAAATCGCCGAGCGGCACCCAGACCGCCTCGCCCGACCAGCGCGAATGGATCGCCTGATTGCGGAAGGGCAGGAAGGTCTCGAAAATGCGGCAGGTCTCGGGCGCCTTTTCGCGCTCGAACCTCGCCTCGAAGACGAAGGGGCCGACGGTGACCTTCAGATTCGAGAGCGCCATGATCAGCCCGTCTTCAACAGGCGGGATTTCTGGCGGTTCCAGTCGCGCTCCTTCTCGGTCTCGCGCTTGTCGTGCAGCTTCTTGCCCTTGGCGAGCGCCAGCTCCAGCTTCGCCCTGCCCTTCTCGTTGAAATAGATTTTCAACGGCACCAGCGTCATGCCCTCGCGATTGATCGAGGCGCGCAGGCGGTTGATCTCGCGCTTGGAGAGCAACAGCTTGCGACGGCGGCGCGGCTCGTGATTGAAGCGGTTCGCCTGCAGATATTCCGGCAGATGCGAATTGATCAGCCAGATCTCCTCGCCCTCGTCGGAGGCATAGGATTCGGCAATATTGGCCTTGCCCTCACGCAGCGACTTGACCTCCGTGCCGGTCAGAACCAGACCGGCCTCGTAGGTGTCGACGATCTCATAATTGAAGCGCGCCTTGCGGTTTTCCGCAACGATCTTGTTGACGACGCGCTGTGAGCCTTTGGGGGCCATGGCCTGATCTTCCGTTTCGCCCGTGATTTTGTCGTGTGTCGCCTAGCGCCCGGGCGGGGCGTTGCGGGTATGACAGGTATGTAATGGAGGATGGGGGGGAAATAAAGGTGGGGAGATGGTGGCCACGCGCGTTCAGCGCCGCCATAATCGGTTATGGCGCCTGGCCAAAAGTGGAGATCGATCTGGCGACAGAATCGCGCGAGCCTGCGGAATGTTGAAATGTTAAGTGGGACAGAAGGCAACGTTATGAGTATTCCCGGTTGAGTAGCCCGCAGGACTACTTGTTGTATTACGTGCGACAATGTATGATTTTGCGGCTTTGGAAACTTGAAGAGCAATGGATAGCTATCTCGAAATCGCGCAAAAGGTTCTCAGAGTTTCGCGCCGCCCCATGACGGCGAAGGGCATCCTGGACGCGGCCTACAAGGCCCGTCTGGTGCCAAAACACCTCTACGGCAAAACCCAGGAGAAAACCCTTCAGGCGAGACTGAGTTCGGACATTCTTCAGCGGCGATCGACTTCGGCTTTTTTTCGCACTGAGCCGGGAATGTTCTTTCTGACCGCACTGATATCAGACCCTGAGATTCCGCCGAAGTATAAGGAGCGTTTTGCCGCCCGGCGTCGGACGCGCGACCTCCACCAAGAACCGGCGCTATTGATCGACGCGAGCTTCGTTGCTGATTGCGAACTTGAGCTGTTAGCCGATTGGAGGCAGTTCGCACGTAGTGCGGAACTTGCAAATGCATTGCACTACGCTCATACCGACGAGCATCAAGACAGGCTCCCCGTATGGACCTTCTCAGTCGTCAGGCGAGGATGCGAGGTACTTTCTTACAGGCTGGGGCGATATCGGGACGATCATGACACCTTTGCCAACAAGCGCACCATCGGCTTCCCTGGAGGTGTGAGTTTCCACGACCGCACTCTGTTCTCTGATGGCGATTATGGCGCTAGTGAGAATGCTCTTGAGGCAATTCTTTCCGATTTAGATATTTCTGCGGCAGCAGTCCATGGAGAGGCGATCTCACACCCGCAGCCAATCCTCGTAATGAAGGTCGATCGTGACGAGCATCGTGGCGCGATCATTGTTCTAATGGATTGGACGTGTCCGGATTGGTTCGAACCCACCACACGGCGGCTATCGATCAATGATCCTCGATGGATGGATATCCGAACCAAACCAAACAACATTGACGACTTCGAGCCATGGACGCTCGCTGTCCTCGATGCTGTGTCAGCGCGCGGCGATCACAGGTAGTGTCGCCAGTTATTTCCGCCGGAAAGACGGCATTCCTTAAGTACGAAATCGAGAACGGTAGCGCCCGGCGCAAAAAGACTGCGCTGCAGGACGTGTCACGCCTTTACCGCCAAGGCTTTACCCTACGACCTGACAATCGAAACGCCTTCGAGCAAATCGTCAACGGTATTGTGCTCGCACATGCAGACCATAAAGTAATTCGCTGGTGTCTGAACGCACTCGCCCAATTTGGCACTCGCGCTGGGTGCACTCGCTACGTGGAACTCGCCCTTCAGGCCCACCAAGGCAACCCCGAGATCGTGGCAGCAGCCGTCGCCGCCCTGTCACGGATGTACAACGGTCGCATTGAAGAAGTACCTTCGCTGAAGACAGTCGATCCAATTGTACGAGTTCTGGCCGCAATGCAGGTCAGTGATCCTAGTAGGCTTGATCTGTCTGGACTCAAGATCAACATCGACACTGCGGATCCCCAGGTTCTGAAGCTCGCGCTGATCACGGTAGGTCTGAACAAGGATATCGAGAACCTCTTCGATCCGAGGCATTCGAACGGTCAGATCGTCAAAGCATTGGGCTCATATCCGGATGACATCGTCAGGCAGTACTGTGTCTGGTGCGTACTTGAAAATCGCCATCTCACTATCGCCGACCTAGGCATGTCTTTTGATAGCCTCGAAAAGCAACCGCCCAACGTTCAGGCTAAGCTCCTTCAACTTGGAGCGGAGAAGGTAGCGAACCGAATGGAGAGGCACGAAATCATCTATCGCGGCTCTTTCTTGTCGAATCCCGAAGCGCGTCTAGGCCTCGCGAAAGGCTTGCTGACAAATTATTATGACGGCCTCGAAGAGATAACGATCGGGTGGTTCGACACTGAAGATGATCGAGATGCGAAGAGTCTACTGGCTGAACATTTTGGGCGTTTCTCGGAAGAATGCCCTCCTTACTGGGACAAGGCATGCGCAGTAGCGGAAGCAGAGCCCTACCTCCTAGACCGGATACTGCTTGGTGCCGAGCAAACCGAGTTGTACTCGGCTTTAAAAAGCAATGCTCCAGCGGAAGGCAATCTCGATCTTTTCCAGAATTCAACCGATCTGGAGACAATGTTCCGCGGGGCGCCACTCATAAGGAAGGCAAAACTCACAATGAAGGCTCTTATGCTAGCCGCGTCCCCCGTCGATCAGCAATCCCTTCGCCTGGATGAAGAGGCTAGGGATTTGCGGGAACAGTTGAAGCTTGTCAACGAGCCCATGACTGTGGTCCAAATCGAACATCGCTGGGCGGTGAGGACCAACCAACTGCAGATGGAGGTCATGAACGTTAAACCACAGATCCTTCACTTCAGCGGCCATGGAGATCGAGGAGTCCTCCTCTTCGAAGACGTCAATGGTAATGCATCAGAGGTATCTGCCGAGGCAATCGCCGAGTTGATTGAGTTAAATCCTAGCGTCGACTGCTTGCTACTGAACGCGTGTTACTCAGAGAGTGTCGCAAGGCTTGCGTCACCACATGTGAAGGCCGTCATAGGCTGCACCACCTCAATCGACGACAATGCTGCTATTGCCTTCACCCGCTCCTTCTACAGGGCACTCGCTCATGGTGAAACGTACGAGAAGGCATTCCGGCTGGCCAAGAACGAAGTCCGTATCAACTTCGCATCTGCGGAGGCTGACAAATACGTCATGCTTCCGTGAACTATGAACCTGACACGTCGGTGGGAGCGACGTGATAAAAGCTATCGTAAACAGCGCCCCCCAACCTAAAAAAACCGGCGTCTTCGCCGGCCTTGAGCTCATTCCCTCGGTTCATGGGCCCTGCATGCTCCGGCTCGGCTTCCAACGTGCCATCAGCGGCAGGCAGGCGATGACGCTCGGCACATCTTCCGCCCCCCTCAATCAAACACATCGCCGATCACCTTCTGCTCGGCCTTTTCCCATTTGCGCACAAGGGTCGCGACCTCCTCGATCTCCTTGTCGCTCAGGTGATGGGCGCCGTCGGCGTCGATGCGGCAGAGGCTGAAGGGTTTGCCGACGCTCGCCGAGGTGAGGTCGAGCGCCTGCAGCACGCGCAGGACGGCGGCGCAGCCGAAGCGGGTGGAGCGTTCCGTCAGGTGGAAGTGGGAGAGAAGCGCGCCCGCCTGCTGGGCCATGGGCGCGCCGCTGCCGATCGCGTGGAAACCGATATCGGCATAATGGCCGATCATGCCGGACGGCGTGATTTCGATGATCCAGGGCTCGCCGTCGCGCCAGCCCGCCGCCATGACATAGGCCGAGGGCGTGCCGCCGCCCTCCTCGCCCGGCACATCGGGGATGAAGGTCTCGTAGTGGTGGCGCAGAATCGGCAGGACCTGGGCCTGCAGCGCACGACCGATATCGGGGGCTTCCAGGATCGCGGCGTTGTTTTCGGTGAAGAGCCGGGCGACATCGGTCAGCACGGAGCGCGCGCCGCTGCCGCCCCAGGCGGCATCCTTGCCGAGCGGATGCAGCTTTTCGGCCGGATAGGTCATGCCCCGCCCCTTGTCGGTGATCTGGGAATCCGATCCCAGCACCACGCCATCTTCGCACACGGTGGCAAGCACGACAGTCATCCGGCACTCCTCTTCGATGTCTCGTCCGCTGGGCTTCGCGACGGCGGCAAAAAACCCGCCACGCCACAAAGCCCGCCCGGCTATACGCCTGCGGGGGCCGTGTCGTTCCCATCAGGGAACAAGTTTTCTGGCGGATGTCCCGTGCGTGCGGGATCGGAAGCGCGGCTCGCCCAAGCGCTTCGTGCAGATCAAAAGGGCGCCTCGACCGGGGATCGCGATGACGGCTGGCCCTTCAAACAGAAAGGCCGGCGTCTCCGCCGGCCTTGAGGTCATTTCTTCAGTTCGTCAGCCCTGCATGCTTCAGCGCCGCATCGATCGCCCCTTCCGTCGAGGTTTCCAGCGTCGCCATCAGCGGCAGGCGGACGGTGCGGTTCATGCCGCGAGTGCGGTTCAGCGCATATTTCGCGCCGCAGAGGCCGGGCTCGAGGAAGATCGCCTTGTGCAGCGGCATCAGGCGGTCCTGATAAGTGAGCGCCTTGGCATAGTCGCCAGCCAGCGTTGCCGCCTGGAATTCGGCACAGAGGCGCGGGGCGACATTGGCGGTGACGGAAATGCAGCCGACGCCGCCATGGGCGTTGAAGCCGAGTGCGGTTGCATCCTCGCCCGAGAGCTGGACAAAATCCGGCCCACAGGTGATGCGCTGTTCGGAGACGCGCTCGATCTTGCCGGTCGCATCCTTCACACCGACGATGTTCTTGTGCGCCTTGGCAAGCGCCCCCATCGTTTCCGGCGACATGTCGATGACCGAGCGGCCGGGGATGTTGTAGATGATGATCGGCAGCGAGACGGCTTCGGCGATCGCCTTGTAATGGGCGATCAGGCCCTTCTGGGTCGGCTTGTTGTAATAGGGCGTGACGACGAGCAGCGCATCGGCGCCGACGGCTTCGGCATGCTGGGCAAGTTCGATCGCTTCCACCGTGTTGTTGGAGCCGGCGCCGGCAATGACCGGCACGCGCTTGGCGGCGACTTCGACACAGAGTTCGACCACCCGCTTGTGTTCGTCATGGGACAGCGTCGGCGATTCCCCCGTGGTGCCGACGGGAACGAGGCCGGAAGAGCCTTCGGAAATCTGCCATTCCACATGGGCGGCGAAGGCTTGCTCGTCGACGGCGCCCTCATCTGTGAACGGCGTGACGAGTGCGGGAATGGATCCCTGATACATGCAATGAACTCCCCGGGGGCCGAGATTCACGCTTCGGCCGCATTCTGAAACTAAATCGGGGGCACATTACTTCGCACCTTCGGGTGCGACAAGCGCATGCAAGGGAGTTTTGTGACGGTTTTCCGGGGCTTCGTTCGAGAGAATGTGATCGATCACGTCAAGGCTTTGTTAACCCCGTTCTCGGCCTACTTCCCGCGTGGTGCTATGATTGCGGTGTGTGGATGAAAACGACCCTTCTCTCAGCTTCCGTTCTCGGCCTCGGCCTTGCCGTGTCGTCGCTGCCAGCGCTTGCCGAGCCACCGGCGTCCGTGCCCGTGCCGGCGATCAAGCCGCTCGGCTTTGCCCCGACCAAGGCAACGCCGCCCTCCTTCGAGACGACGGGTGCCATTCCGCGCGGAGAGCGGCTCGCCGCCGTCAATCCGCAGCTGAAGGCCGGGCTCGATGCCCTCTCCGATCGCGATGGCGCTCAGGCGATTTTAATCCGCAACCGCATGCCCGAAGGACTCGACCGGCACATGCTGACCTGGTCGATTGCAATGTCGGGCCTGCGCGACGTGCCGGCGACCGAGATTGCCACCGCACAACGGCAGCTCACCGGCTGGCCGGGGCTTAAAGCCTTCCGTGCCAATTCGGAAAAAGCGCTTTTCCGCGAAAACCCGGCACCCTCGGCCGTTCTCGCCGCCTTCGGCGACACCGCGCCGGAGACGACCGAAGGCACGATGCTGCTTGCGCGCGCCCATCTTGCAACCGGCGACAAGGCGAAGGCCACAAGCCTCATCCGCACTCTCTGGCGCGGCGATGCGCTCGATGTCGCGACCGAAGACCGGGTGATGGCGGAGTTTTCCGGCCTGCTCACCACCGCCGACCACCGCGCCCGCATGGACTATCTGCTCTATCGCGAGCGCGCGAGCCAGGCGAAACGGTTTTCGACGCTCGGCGAGGCGCAGTCGCTCTACAAGGCCTGGGCCGGGCTGATTGCACGCGCGCGAAATGTCGATGCACTGATCTCCGCGGTCGACAAGTCCTGGGCGAAGGACCCGGCCTATCTCTTCATCCGGATTGAAAACCTGCGGCGCAAACAGGAATTCGAAGCGGCCGCCAAGCTGATCGAGCAGATGCCGCGTGACCCCAAGGTGCTGATCAATGGCGGCGCTTGGTGGGACGAGCAGCGCATCGTCGCCCGCGGGCTTGCCGATCTCGGCCAATATCGCGAGGCCTACCGGATCGTCTCCCGCCACGTGGCGACCGAGGCGACGGATGTGGCGGACGCCGAATTCCACGCCGGCTGGTATGCGCTGCGGGCGCTGAACGATCCCAAGACCGCAAGCCGGCATTTCGGCCGCATCCTCGAGGTCTCCAACCGACCCCTTTCGGCAAGCCGCGCCTGGTATTGGCTGGGCCGCGCCTCGGAGGTGGCCAAGGACGGCAAGGCGCGCGACTATTTCGCCCGCGCCGCACAGCATTCCAGCACGTTTTACGGTCAGCTCGCCGCAGCCCGCATCGATCGCGCGGGGATCGAGATCCCCTATCCGCGCCCGAGCAGCGCCGACCGCGCCCGCTTCGAGGGCCGCGAGGCGATCCAGGCGATTGCACGCTACGAGGCGGCCGGCCATGGCTGGCGGGCGCAGAGCCTTTACCGGGCGCTCGCCGACCAGCTGGACAGCCCCGGCGAACTGGCCCTCCTTAGCACACGGGCGGAGAAATCAGAGGGCGGGCATCAATTGTCGCTGCAGATCGGCAAGACGGCCTATGCACGGGGGATCGATGTGCCGGCCCTCGCCTTCCCCGTCGGCGTCATCCCGTCGTCGGCCAATATTGCAGGTTCCGGCAAGGCGCTGGCTTACGCCATTGCCCGCCAGGAAAGCGCCTTCAATCCGGCCGCCGTCTCGCCGGCCGATGCGCGCGGGCTGTTGCAGCTTCTGCCCTCAACGGCCAAGGGCGTGGCGGCGCGGCATGGCATTGCCTATGCCCCGGAGAAGCTGACGCGGGATGCCGGCTTCAACGCCACGCTTGGCGCGCATTATCTCGGCGAGCAGATCGACGCCTTCGGCGGCTCCTATATCCTGACCTTCATCGCCTATAATGCCGGTCCGCGCAAAGTGCCGGAATGGATCGACCGCTATGGCGACCCGCGCGGCAAGTCGATCGACGAGGTCGTAGACTGGATCGAGCGCATCCCCTTCCCCGAGACGCGCAACTACGTCATGCGGGTGATGGAGAATTACCAGGTCTACAAGAGCCGGCTCGGCCAGAAGACCGACATCGTGCACGACCTGCGCTTCGGGCGATAGCGCGCGCCCTCCCCTGATTGTTGGATGACCGGCGGCATCACCTCCGCTAGGCTCCCGTCAGTTTCTTTATGCGGGGAGAGCACATGAGCGAGAGCATCGACCACTTCATCACCGTTCCCGACGGCCTCAGGCTGCATGTGCGCATCCATGGCGAGGGCAATGGCGGCATACCGGTCGTCGGCCTGCCTGGCCTGACACGCAACGTACTCGATTTCGAGGATCTCGCCCGGATTCTGGCGGCAGCGCCTTATGACCGCAGGGTGATCGCAATCTCCTCGCGTGGCCGCGGGCTCTCGGACCGCGACCCGCAGCCGGAGCGCTATACGATCCCGGTCGAGGCCGGCGATGTCATCAGCGTGCTGGACCGGTTGAGCATCGAAACGGCAGACTTTATCGGCACCTCGCGCGGCGGCCTTATCCTGCATGTGCTGGCGATGACACATCTCGGGCGGATCGAGCGCCTCGTGCTGAACGATATTGGTCCGGTGCTGGAAGCAGAGGGTTTGAAGCAGATCCAGGGCTACCTCGGCAGCCGACGGGCTCCGTCTACCTTCAGCGAGGCCGCCGAAATCCTGCAAGCGACGCATGGCGCGGAGTTTCCAGCGCTCGGCGCCGAAGACTGGGCCGGGATGGCCAGAGCGCTCTATCGAGAGATCGAGGGCAAGCTGGTGGCAGATTTCGACCCCGCGATTGCCGAACAATTCCGCGCCGCCGATCTCGCCCAAGGGCTGCCGGACCTCTGGCCGCAATTCACCTTGCTTGTCGACAAGCCCATGATGGTGGTTCGAGGCGCATTTTCGCGGCTGCTGTCGCGCGAGACAGTGGAGGACATGCAGCGCCGACATCCGCGTCTCGTCGCCGTCGAGGCCAGAGGCCAGGGCCATGCGCCGATGTTGCATGTGGATGGACTGGCGGAGAAAATCGGGGCGTTCCTGGCTAGGTGAGGCGCGGGAGTTTAGCCGATTGGAGCGATCGAACGCGCTGTCGCTCGTTGGAACAGAAAAGCCCGGCACAAGGCCGGGCTTCCCTTATCCGATCTGGAGATCGAATTAGAACGAACGGGTCAGGCGCAGGAAGCCAGTCCAGTCGTCGCCGTTGTCTTCTACGTCGTAGTACTGAACGCTGGCAGAAGCGGTGAGGCCGGTGCCGAGCTTGTACTCAGCGAGCAGGTCAGCGGACCAGGCGTCAACGTCAGACTCGATCAGGAAGTCGCCGTAGTAGTTGGCGGTAGCCGTCAGGCGGAGCTTTTCAGTTGCCTGGAAGCCGTAAGAAGCGCCAACGGTCCACTCAGCGGTGTTGTCTTCCCAAACGAGACCACCCACAACTGAAGTGGCGCTCGGGTCGGTGTAAGCGCTGATGCCAGAAGTGTAGGCAGCAGCAAGCGTCAGGGTGCCCGGGCCGAGGTCAGCAGCGACCGTACCGGCAACAGCGCCTTCTTCAGCGTTGAAGTCGTAAACGCCGTAGAGGGTGGCGGTTACAGCACCGAAGGTTGCGGAAACCATACCTTCTGCGCCGAGACCGTCGTCTTCAGCGGCGACGTGGTCGAGACCGAGACCGACCGTGAAGGCGTCAGCTGCGTAAACGTAGCGGATGGCGTTGAACTTGGTGCCCGAGAAGAAGAAGTCGCTTTCGCCCGGCAGACCGAAGTCGTCAACGAAGGTCGTGAAGTTACCGACGCGGAAGCCGCCGACATCGATATAGGCCTGCTCAACGCCAACGCTGCCGGAGCCGCTGTTGATCTTGCTGCCTTCCAGACGGATGTAGGAGCCGATAACGCCAATTTCGCTGTCGTTGCGAGCTTCGAAAGCAACGCGAGCGCGGACGCCAGTTTCCCAAGCGGGGTCATTGCTCAAGTCGAGGGTTACGCCGTCGTCAAAAACGACCTGCGTACGAACTTCGCCGCCGATCTTGAGGCAGGTTTCGGTGCCGGGGATGTAGAAGAAGCCGGTGCCGAAGGCGTCGCAAACGCGAACGTATTCCATGGGCTCGGGCTCAGCAGCGACGATTGCGTCAGCAGCCTGAGCGCCGGAAACTACTGCGAGAGCAGCAGCGGAGCCGAGAAGAAGGCTCTTGATGTTCATTATTGACCTCCAGTCAATTATAACAGCGAAGGCGCCGACCTGAAGGAATAATCACGTCTTTTCAAGAGTTTGGTTGGTTCCGGCGTGGCGCCGCTCGCAGCGAGGCGGCCGTTGTGTACAGAACTGGTGCCGATTGAACGCCCGTCAGCGCAGCTCCTGGCGCTCAGGCAAGCTGCCGGAACAAGGCACGCGGCAGCCGTGCGCGACGCTCAGGGAGATTGTGTGAAGGAAAAGATTCGATGGCGGAGAGGAAGGGATTCGAACCCTCGATACGCTTTTGACGTATACTCCCTTAGCAGGGGAGCGCCTTCGACCACTCGGCCACCTCTCCGGTGCCGCCTGATTATTTGCTTGAATCAGCGATTGCAAGGCCTTTTCTCCGCTCTCAACATTTTAGCGAAGGCGATGCGACCGCGCGTTTTTGCTCGGCAAGACGAATCGTCCGTGACTCGCGACATGATTCTGCCGCCGCACCGGCCTGCTTCGGCCGATTTTGTGTGTCATGACGTTATAAAGGCGGGAACGCGGCTGCGACCCTGGCGCGAGCGATGATGGTTTTAAGTGCAACTTTTCGCAGAATTCTGTCTCAAAACGGGAAAGCGAGCGCAGGGTAGCCACCACGAACGACCGACGAAAACCCTCGATAAGCGCCGGTTTTGGCTGGCTTTTCTTAACGAAACCTAAATGAATGGAGGGGTGCGTGGGTGACTTTGTGGCGTTTGAGCAACAGCGCAGCCGGAAGGGTGGCAGCTTTTCCACCATTCCACTCTTTGGTGATTGCATGACCGACGGGGTTTTGTATTTTCAACCTCGGAAGCGAGGCGGTGGATCGTCCGTCTTCTGAAACCGACGGGGATGGGGCAGGGAATGCTGTCCTTCAGCCAAATAACCCAGACCCATACGAAACTTGACTGGAGGTCAATAATGAACATCAAGAGCCTTCTTCTCGGCTCCGCTGCTGCTCTCGCAGTAGTTTCCGGCGCTCAGGCTGCTGACGCAATCGTCGCTGCTGAGCCCGAGCCCATGGAATACGTTCGCGTTTGCGACGCCTTCGGCACCGGTTACTTCTACATCCCCGGCACCGAAACCTGCCTCAAGATCGGCGGCGAAGTTCGTGCGACCCTCGGCTTCGACGAATCTGACGACGAAGACTTCGACACCGCAGTTCGCGCTCGTCTCGTTTTCGAAGCGAAGAACGACTCGGAAATCGGCACGATTGGTTCCTATGTACGCATTCAGGCTGACAGCCAGGGCGCAAGCTCTGACAACCAGTCGGTTGATCTTGAGCAGGCCTACATCACCGTTGGTGGCTTCAAGGTTGGTCGCGCGCTCACCTGGGCTGACGACTGGGGTCTGGCTGGTGAATCCGACGCATTCTTCAACAACACGCGCTTCAACACCATCTCTTACACCTACACGTCTGATGCCTTCACCGTTGGCCTCGGCGTAGACGACCTCTCTGACATCGAAATTCTTGATGGAACAGGCGCGGCAATCGGCGAATTTGACAACGAAGTCGGCATCGAAGGCGTAGTGTCTACTTCGCTTGGCGTTGCTACGGTAACTGTCAACGGCGTTTACGACTTCGGTTCTGAAGAAGGTGCAGTTGCTGGTGTTCTGTCGGCAGACCTTGGCCCGGGCACGCTCGGCATCGCTGCTGCATGGGCCTCTGGTTACTCCTATGGTTACGACTTCGAATCGGAGTGGACCGTTGGCGCTGCTTACACGTTCAAGGCGACCGAAAAGCTCTCGATCACCCCTCAGGTTGTTTACTTCGGCAACGTAGCAGCCGCCGGCGCAACTGGCAGCGACTTCACCTCTGTAGACGCTTGGGCCGCTGACCTGCTCGTCGAGTACAAGCTTGCTGCTGGCCTGACCGCTTCGGCCGACGTTCGTTACGTCGACCTGGACGGTGGCGACGACAACTGGGACGGCTTCGTTCGCCTGACCCGCTCGTTCTAATCCACAGCGGATTAACGAAAAAGTGTGGGGTCCGGCTTGTCATGAGCCGGACCCCTTTCGACCATTCGGGGATCAGTTCGTCTCCTGTCGGAAATTCAATGACTTGACCCGGGCCTCTGCCCACAAGATCTGAACGAAAGGATACCCATCGACAGCATTCAGACGGCTCGAAGCGAGCCACTCCGAAAAAGTTTGTGCTGTTCTGCACTATACTTTTTATAAGTTATAACGATATATAGCGCCCGTGGGGACGGGCGGTGAGCTCGTTCGCGTGCTCGCCAAAGGGAAATTTGGGGGATACATGCAGGTGGAAATGCCGGCCGTGAAGGGTTTTGACGTCTTTAAAGGCGTGCCCGATTATTCGGTTCATTATCAGTACAGTCAGGGAACGATCCTGCACGAGGTGCGCGAGACCAATTTACGCGAACTGTTCGGCAAATATGGCGACCTGTTGTGGATGAATGGCAGCCACAAATATAACGTAACCAATTTTATCGGAGAGCTTCACGATCTCCTTGATTTTCCGAGTTTCTCGACTTTTTCCCAGGAGATGCTCGACCAATTGATCGGCAAATTGCGCAAACGCGGTAACAGCAACGCCACCATCAATCGAAAGATGGCGGCCTTAAGCAAACTGCTGCGAAAGGCGTATAAGATGGGAGACGTTCACAGCCTGCCGGAATTCAAGCGTCAGAAAGAGAAGGCAGGGCGAATCCGCTTTCTCGACAGGGATGAGGAAGACCTCCTGTTTTCCGAAATCCGGGCGCATTCTGAACTTTACTACCGGTTCTGCCTCTTCCTGGTGGATAGCGGAGCGCGTCTCAGCGAAGGTCTGAACCTGCGTTGGGGCGACATACACAAGGATCGCGTGACCTTCTGGGTGACGAAATCGGGCCGGTCGCGTTCGGTTCCCCTCACGCAGCGTGCCTTCGCGGCCATCGAAGCCTCGGATCGGCGTTACTCGGGCCCGTTCGCGGAAATCGACCAGCAGCGTTTCCGCATTGCCTGGCACAATGCCAAGGATGCCGTCGGCTTTGCCGACGACAAGGATGTGGTGCCTCACGTGCTGCGCCACACCTGCGCATCGCGTCTCGTGCAAGGCGGGATCGATATACGTCGCGTGCAGATGTGGCTCGGTCACCAGACCCTGACCATGACCATGCGGTATGCGCATCTGGCGTCGCATGATCTCGACATGTGCGTTCCCATCCTGGAGCGCGCTGCCGCCATTTAAGTGGCGCATCAGGTTTCAGTCTCAAGGGCCGGCTTTGTCCGGCCCTTTCCTTTTTTCCGCGAATGCTCCCCTGCCCCGCCGCGAGATCGGCAAATGGGCTCCGTCAGGCCAGAAGGCTTTTCAGATCCAGTTCCGGATCGGAAATCAGAGCGGGATCGACGGGCTTGCCGAGCTCCAGCAGCTTCTTGCCGGTCACATAGGCCTTGGCATCGTTGATCGCGTCGACCGCGATGAAGTCGCTTCCCTTAAAATACCAGATGGAGAGGCTTCCCTCGCGGGCGCCCGGGCGAACGACGGTCCTGTCGTAACCCAGATTGAAGCCCGCGATCTGGAGCATCACGTCATACTGATCCGACCAGAACCAGGGTTTCGGATCATAGGGTGCGGACCCGCCGGCCAATACAGCCGCAATCGCCTCTGCCTGATCCACGGCATTCTGGACGGATTCAAGCCTGACGGACTGGCCCTTCCAATCCTGCACGACACAATCGCCGGCAGCATAGATCTGCGGGTCAGTGGTACGGCCGAAACCATCCACGACGATGCCATTTTGAACCTCAAGCCCGGCATCGGCGGCGAGCTGGTCGTTCGGCGTGACACCGATCCCGACAATCACCATGTCCGCGTCGATCACGCGGCCGTCTGAAAGCTCTGCGGCCTTCACGCGGACCTCGTCGCCGATCAGACGGGTAAGCCCCGTCCCTTCGAGGATCACCACACCCTCGCCCTCGTGAATTTTCCGGATCGCATCGGCGGTTTCACGGGCGGCAACGCGGGCGAGGATCCGGTCTGCCATTTCGATCAGCGTCACCTCGAGCCCCAGCTTGCGCGCGACCGCGGCAGCCTCAAGCCCGATATAACCGCCCCCGACAATGAGCAGCCGGTGCCCGGGCTTCATCACGGTCGCCAGTCGATCGGCATCGGCCTTGTCTCGTACGATGAAGACGCCATCCAGCGCACCGCCGATCGCTGCCGGCAGTTTTCGCGGGGTTGCGCCAGTTGCGATCACAAGTGTCTCATAGGCAATTTCGCTGCCGTCGAAGAGACGCACGAGATGGTTGGGACGGTCGATTGCCTCGACCGGTGTGGAAAGGCGGATTTCGACGTCGTTCTCGCCGTACCAGGCTTCCGGCCGAAACAGCAGTCGGTCGAAGCTCATTTCGCCGAGCAGATACTTTTTCGATAGCGGCGGGCGTTGATAGGGCAGCTCCGGCTCGCTGCCGAGGATGGTGATCGGTCTGTCGTCTTTCAGAGCTCTCAGCTTTGCAGCCAGCGCAAAACCTGCCTGCCCTGCCCCGACAATCACCAGTCGTCCCGTCACGCGCCGCACTCCCGAATGCCACCATTTAGAATCGCGTCGGCCGGACCGGCGGCGATGCCATGCAGGAAGGCCTAGCCTTGTGGCGATTTTCGGTCAAGTTTGGCCCGCTGGGACAAAGTGGAACAGACGCGCCTTCAGGACCCGCGGCACTCAGCCTGCTTTCCCGCCCAGGCTCCTCATCACTTGTCGAAATGAGACAGCGGCAAAGTCGGGAAGCGTTTGTCTCCATGGGGAAAATTTCACATCGCTTGCAATCGAGCCACTTTCTGCACCATCCGGTAACGACCTTGCCGTAACCTCTTCTTACAATGTGACACGGTGGGAGGGTGACATGCCCTTGCAAAGAATACCGGACGCAAGATCGGACATCCCTCGGGATCAGATGTTCGAGAAATTCAAGATCGATCGCCCCGGCAAGATCGTCTTTGTCGGCCATCATCTCAGCATGGCAAAAACCCAGCGCTGCCTGATCCGCACCATCTCGCTTTACGGCGCCGAACTCGAAGTCTCGCCGCATGTCATCGTACCCGCAAATTTCTTCCTGGAAATCCTGGGGATCCGCGATCACATCGGCTGCACCCTCATCCGGCGCGAAGCCGAGAAGCTCACGATCGGCTTCAACATGCTGATCGACCCCGAGTTTCTCCATCATGTCGTCCGGCTGTCCTTCGAGACCAGCCACTGAGGGCATCGCGCCGACCGAGAGCGCCGGCCTTGGACCACTCTTTCCGTCGTATCCGCGCGCGCGTGAGCCCTTGCCCCGCATAGCCATCGGATTGAAACGTAATATTCGGCATCGTTAAAACTTGATCGAAGTTCTTGATGCTAATGCAAATAATCACCTCCACAGTGCGACTAACAGGAACTGGGGGTGACGGACATGGCGATGGAAAATGCGACGCATCTGGCCGGGGTTCGTTCGGAGATGTACGAACGGAAGTGGGAACGCTTCTATGTCCGCCGGCCGGCCAAGGTCATGTCGGTCAGACCCGGCCTGACGGGCATCACGATCCGCAGCTGCGAAGTGGTCGACATCTCGCAAGGCGGTGCGGCGCTCGAATTGACGACCGCAATCGGCCTTTCCTCCCATTATTATCTGCAGATCGTCGGTCTGGCCGACCGGATCGGTTGTGCGGAGGCTTATCGCAACGGCAATCGCGTCGGTGTGAAATTCATTGCGCCGATCTCTGAACACATGCTGCACAGGATCGTTCGCGCCGACTTCCTCCTGGGCGATGAGATCAAGGCACCGATCAGGCCCTTCCAGAATGGCAACGGCGCCCGGCTCGGCCGCTAAGACAATCGATCTTCACCGATCCGTTCACGGCGGATCCGGCCTTGCGTCAGAAGCTGCGCTTCTTATTGTGAGCAGATCGACATCGATCTGCCGGAACCCGCTTCGCAATGACCGCATTTTCCCGCTTCACGCCGCTTGCCGCCTCCCTTCCCGCAACCGTCCCATTTGTCGGCCCCGAAGCCATCGAGCGGCAACGCGGACTTGCGGTGCGCGCCCGTATCGGCGCCAATGAAAGCGGCTTCGGCCCGGCGCCCTCGGTTCTTTCGACCATCGCCGAAAAGTCGGGCGAGATCTGGAAATACAACGATCCGGAAAACCATGCCTTGAAGGGTGCGCTTGCTGCCCATCTGGGCCTCACGCCGCAGAATTTCGTCATTGGCGAAGGCATCGATGATCTGCTCGGCCTGATCGTCCGTCTCGTCATCGAGCCGGGCATGCCGGTCGTCACCTCGCTCGGCGCCTATCCGACCTTCAACTTCCATGTGAACGGTTTCGGTGGACGCCTCGTCACGGCACCCTACCGGGACGACCGCGAGGATCTCGACGCGCTTCTGGCGCTGGTGCGCCAGGAAGATGCGCCGCTCGTCTATTTCGCCAATCCCGACAATCCGATGGGCAGCTGGTGGGATGCGCAAGACGTCATCGCCTTCGCCCGCGCCCTGCCCCCGACCACGCTTCTCGTCCTTGACGAAGCCTACAGCGAAACGGCACCTGAAGGTTCGATCCCCGCCGCCGATGCGCTGATCGATCTGCCGAACGTGATCCGCACCCGCACATTTTCAAAGGCTTACGGTCTGGCCGGTGCGCGTGTCGGCTATGGCATCGGCACGCCCGGGACCGTTTCGGCCTTCGACAAGATCCGCAACCATTTCGGCATGCCGCGCCTGTCCACCGAAGCGGCATTGGCCGCGCTTGCCGATAAGGCCTACCTCGTGGACGTCGTCGGGCGGATCAAGGCTGCGCGCGAACGGATTGCGGGCATCGCCGAGGCAAACGGGCTGACACCCCTGCCCTCGGCCACCAATTTCGTCGCCATCGATGCCGGGCGAGACGGTGTCTATGCCCGTGCGATCGTCGATGGTCTGATGGAGCATGGCGTCTTCATCCGCATGCCGGGCGTCGCTCCGCTCAACCGTTGCATCCGCGTCTCCACCGGTCTACCCGCCGATCTCGACCTCTTCGAAGCGGCGCTGCCGAAGGTGCTGAAGGCGATCGGCTGACCGTGGCCCAATGAAAAAGACCGCGCCGGCCTTGTTCCTGCCGGTCGCGGTCTTGATGAAGTGTTGGCCCTGGCCCCGTCCAAAGGTCCCCGCCACGTTCCCCACTCGGGTTATTGTCGTTGAAAGCTCCTGCCGCGGTCGCGGCCGGAATTGATCAGTGCATGGTCATCCATTCGCGGGCGGCACGAAGCGCCTCGGCGAGTTGGACCTTGCTCATGGTCTGGGCGAGATCGGCGCGCAGCTCGGCAGCGCGGTCACAGCCCTTGATCGCAGCGATGTTCAGCCATTTGTGGGCCGAGACGAGATCGACCGGGCAACCGCGCCCGGTTGCATACATCAGGCCCATGTCGCGGAAGACGTCAGCCCGGGTTTCGCCACCCATCGTGGCATTTTCGGAATTGTGCATTTCAAAGCGTGCCATTGGTTTTGTCCCTGTTTGCCTAGTTTCTCGGTCGTCCCTGTTTTCCCTTGCGGGCCCTTCCGAAGCGGCGCCGGCTCTTTGTCCGGTCATTCTCGCTTGGGTCAGGTTTGGCGGGGTTTTTCCCTGCTCGTTTGATGGGTCGACTATGCCAAAGGGCTTTTGAAAGTCGCTTAAAATGCATCCTTAATTTGCTGAAAACAAAGTACAAAAGCTTCGTAAACTTCGGATTCCGTTAAGTATCACATCCCCTGCAACCCAAGGCATTCCGCTCAAAATTTACGAAAGCTTCACGCTGGCAAATCAACGGAATCTTCACCACGTTTTCCGAAGCGATTTTGGAAAAGTGCTGGATGTCCAGCGAATGGCAGCTTTCCACGCCTCCGTTTTGCGGGCGCATTGCTTTTTACCTTTACGTGTGCGTAAGATAATTCTTAACCGTTGGACCGGCTGCGGAGAGGACCGTCTCCGGCCACGGGAGCGAACCATCATCTCGGGAGGAGAGATCAGACCATGCGTTCCATCATCATTGCGGCAGCGCTTGCACTTTCGGCCATGGCGGCCCAGGCCGCCGAGCCCATCGAAGGCAACTGGAAGACCGCGTCCGGCGCCACGGCCCAGATCGCTCCCTGCGGCGGCGCCTTCTGCGTGACGCTGAAGAGCGGCAAGTTCACTGGCAAGCAGATCGGCAAGATGTCCGGCTCGGGCGACAGCTACAAGGGCGAGATCACCGATCCGGAAACCGACAAGACCTATGCCGGCTCCGGCTCCGTTTCCGGCAATTCGCTGAAGATGAAGGGCTGTGTCATGGCCGTGCTCTGCAAGAGCCAGACCTGGACCCGCCTCTAAGACCGCGAGACATTGAGACAGGAAGGGGCGCCGGCTGAAACCGGCGCCCCTTTTTGTTTCGAAGCTGCGATCAGAGACGCTGACCGACGTCGATGCGATTGCCGTCCGGATCCTCGAACACGAAGGCGCGCAGACCGTAGTCCTTGTCCTGCAGGCGCTTGACGACCTTCAGGCCACGCTGTTGCACGAGCGCATGAAGCTGGTCGATGCCCTCGACCATCATGTGGGCGATGTTGAAGTCGGCCGCCTTGTGGCTCTTCTGAAGCGTCAGGTGAAGTTCGGCCGAGTCGCGCTCCAGAATGACGAAGCCTACGGGATCGCCGTTTTCGAAGACCGGTTTGTAACCGAGCAGATCCCAGTAGAACGCCTTGGCGCGTTCGATATCCTTCACCGGCAAGGTCGCCGCGATACGGCCAAACCGGAGCGGAACTTCATTTGTATCAGTCATGGGAAAACACCAGTTGCCGGGACTGCCCTTCCGACGCTGACGGTGCAGCAGTCGCGAATGAGGCCCGGCGGGAAAGACTGGCGAGACGATGCCCGCCGAGGAGATGTTATCCCGATCCCGATCGAGAAAACAAGGACAGACGTGGGTTTGGCTCGGAGCGGTTAACCCTTCTGAATGCCAGATGAACTGAGGTCTCAGATCACGTTCAGCGCCGCGGCGCTAAAACCTTTCCATCGGATCGGAAAGGAGCAAGGACATGGCCAAGCTGGCACGGCGTTTCACCATCATCTCCCTGAGCATGGCACTCTTTGCCTTCATGTTTGCCCAACTCGTCGTCAACAACCAGCCAACCGTCCGGCACCTCTCCTCGGGCCTCGTGGCGAGCTGCGCGCCGACCGGCCTCAACAGCTGCCGTCCGAGCTTCTGAGTTTCTGCTGACGCAGAGCAGCCTATAGGCCCCCAAAGAAATCTTGTCGCTCGATCGCCGACGTCGTTTGCTTGTCAAGTTTCGTTTCCTATAATGCGTCATGAACACACGAATCTTGTCCCCAGCACCGCAGAACTCCATCAGCCCCGAGCCTTTCCAGCCGCAGGTGTTTACCGACGCCACAGCCGCGGTTGACGCTCTGACCGAGCTTTATGATCGCAACACCACTTTCCTGATCGACGCCTTTTCGGCGCTCGCCAAGGGCGGCGCGATCGAAGGGCGATACCGCGCCTTCTATCCGCAGGTGAGCATCGAAACGACGAGCTTCGGTCATGTCGACAGCCGCCTTTCCTACGGTCACGTCACCTCACCCGGTATCTACACCACGACGATCACCCGCCCGCAGCTCTTCCGCCATTATCTGAAGGAACAGCTCGCGCTTCTGATGCGCAATCACCAGGTGCCGATCACGGTTTCCGAATCCTCGACCCCGATACCGCTGCATTTCGCCTTCGCGGAAGGCGCTCATGTGGAAGCCTCGGCCGGCGGCCTCGTCGACATGCAGCTGCGCGACATCTTCGATACGCCTGACCTCACGGTCACGGATGACGAGATTGCTAATGGCGAATACGAGCCCCTGCCCGGAGAACCGCATCCGCTCGCCCCGTTCACGGCGCAGCGCATCGACTATTCGCTGGCGCGCCTGTCGCACTACACGGCAACGGGCGCCAATCATTTCCAGAACTTCGTGCTGTTCACGAACTACCAGTTCTACGTGGACGAGTTCTGCGCCTATGCCCGCAAGCTGATGGCCGAAGGCGGCAGCGAATACACGGCCTTCGTTGAGCCCGGCAATATCCTGACACCGTCGGGCCATTCCGAGCCGACCGAAGGTGTGGCGCTCGGCCGCCTGCCGCAAATGCCGGCCTATCATCTGAAGAAGAAGGGCCATGGCGGCATCACCATGGTCAATATCGGCGTCGGACCATCAAATGCCAAGACGATTACCGACCACATCGCGGTGCTGCGGCCGCATGCCTGGCTGATGCTCGGCCATTGCGCCGGGCTTCGCAACAGCCAGCGGCTCGGCGACTACGTGCTGGCGCATGCCTATATGCGCGAAGACCATGTTCTCGACGACGACCTGCCCGTCTGGGTGCCGATCCCGGCGCTCTCGGAAGTGCAGCTGGCGCTCGAAGATGCGGTCGAGGAGATCACTGGCTACGAAGGTTTCGAGCTCAAGCGCATCATGCGCACCGGCACGGTCGCGACCATCGACAACCGCAACTGGGAACTGCGCGACCAGCGCGGTCCGGTCAAGCGGCTTTCCCAGGCCCGCGCCATCGCGCTCGACATGGAGTCGGCCACGATCGCCGCCAACGGCTTCCGCTTCCGCGTGCCCTATGGAACGCTGCTCTGCGTTTCCGACAAGCCGCTGCATGGCGAATTGAAGCTGCCGGGCATGGCGACGGCCTTCTACAAGACCCAGGTCAGCCAGCATCTGCAGATCGGCATCCGGGCGCTGGAAAAGCTCGGCGCCATGCCGACCGAGGCGCTGCATTCGCGCAAACTTCGAAGCTTCTTCGAGACGGCGTTTCAATGACAAGATCAAGCGGGCGGCCCATAAGCCGCCCGCTTTCGTTCAGGCCCCTTGCCAGGAAGTCACTCTGGCCCCCCCGAAGAGAGCTTCGGAGGGCATCTTGAAGATGAAGTAGGGATTGAGCAGCGGCAGCGCGCTCACCTCATCGAGCCTGAGCAGTTGATCCGCGTCGAGGATGATGTCGAGCGAGGCCATGTTCTGGGTCAATTGCTCGACGCGGCTGGCACCCACAAGTACCGATGAGACCCCCTTGCGTCCGGTGACCCAGGCAAGCGCGACTTCCGCCGGAGACCGGCCGAGTTCAGCGGCCACCTCCTTCACCACATCGACGATCGCGAAATTGCGCGCGGTGAACAGCATGCCGCCATAGGGGTTATCCCCGTTCAGCCGGCCGTCACTTTCGCTCTCGGCGCTCTTCGCACCGCTGTCGGGCAGTTCTGTTGGCCGGTTTGCGTGCTCCAGCATACGGCGGTCGTATTTGCCGGTAAGCAGACCGAAAGCCAGCGGGCTCCAGGGCACGAGGCCCATGCCGAATTCGGCTGCCGCCGGCAAGATTTCCAGTTCGACGCCACGCTCGATCAGCGAATGGCCGTATTGCAGACCGATCGGGGCCGGCAGGCCATGGGCGGCCGCGAGCGTCGCCACCTTTGCGACATACCAGGCGGGTGTGTTGGAGAAGCCATAATGCAGGATCTTGCCGGCGCGCACGGCCCGGGTGAGCGTTTCCAGAACGTCTTCCGCCGGCGTCACCTGATCCCAGACATGCATCCAGTACATGTCGATGTAATCGGTCTTCAGCCGCGTCAACGAGCCCTCGATGCCCAGCCGGATATTCTTGGCTCCGTTGCCGCCCCAGAGCGGCGTGCCCTGGCCACGGGGAAACCCGGATTTGGTTGCAATGACCAGACGGTCGCGCAGACCGCTGTCGACAACGAACCGACCCAGCATTTCTTCGCTGTGCCCTCCGGAATAGATGTCGGCTGTATCGAGAAAATTACCTCCGGCCGCGACATAGGTATCGAACAGCTCTCTCGATACCTTCTCCCCTGCACCCCAACGCTCGGCGCCGAAGGTCATGGTCCCCAGAGCCAGCGGACTAACGATCAGGCCCGAACGACCCAGCGTGCGAAAATCTCTAAGGTTCATGTTGAAGCTCCATGGTTTGCGTTCACCAAGAGATAAACCGGCATCCCCGTGAGGATTACCGCTTGCCGATCGCACGTGCTTGTGAACAAAATTCAGGAATGGAACGCAACGACCTCAACGATCTGCTTGCCTTCGCCACGGTGGCCCAGGAACGCAGCTTTACGCGCGCCGCTGCGAAGCTCGGCATTTCGGCCTCCGCGCTCAGCCACGCCATGCGCAATCTCGAGGCGCGGCTCGATGTGCGACTGCTGGCCCGGACCACGCGCAGCGTCGCGCCCACCGAAGCCGGTGCGCGATTGCTGGATACGGTCTCTCCTGCACTCGCCCATATCGATGAGGGCCTGGCGGCTCTCGCGCATTGGCGCGAACGTGTCTCCGGCAAGGTGAAGATCACCGCGTCCACCTATGCGGCGCAGACGATCCTACTCCGCAAGCTTCCGGCATTCCTGCTGGCTCATCCGGATGTGCATGTCGAGATCAATGTCGAAGACGGTCTCACCGACATCGTGGCGGCGGGCTTCGATGCGGGTATCAGATTTCACATGTCAGTCGATAAGGACATGATCGCCATCCCCGTCGGCCCCGCCTTGAGAGCTGTCATCGTGGGCACGCCGAGTTATTTCGACCGGTACCCGCAGCCGCGCGTGCCGTCAGATCTGCATGATCATGTCTGCGTTGGTTTCCGGTTGAAATCCGGCGCCATTATGCCCTGGGATCTGGAGGAAGCCGGCCGCGAATTTCAGATCCGACCGACCGTCCAGTTCGTCGCCAATGACGGTCCTCTGATGGCCGCGGCCGTCCGCGCCGGTGCGGCACTCGGCTATATGATGGAAGAGGAAGTCGTTGAGGAGATCGCCGATGGTCGCCTGATCCAGGTGCTGGATCGATGGTGCGTGCCCTTTCCCGGTCTCCACCTTTACCACCCCAGCCGACGCCAATCTCCGCCGGCGCTGCGCGCGCTGATATCGGCATTGCGAGAGTGATCGAAACACGAAACAGACTCGAATGCGAGGTTACAACTGCGAATTCACGGTCATAACTTTTTCGACGGCGCAATCAGGACGGCGAGCCCGGTCCCCACGAAGGCCGATATCAGGATCAGAAGGTGGGCGTTGACGGCCGCCTTGCCGATCTGAGCCAGGGCAGCAGAAGAAGCATCGGCGCCGAAGGACAGGGTCCCGGCGACGATGCCGGCGGGATAGGTGCCGACGCCGCCCGGCGCATGCACCGGTAGCACCGACGAGAGTTCGCCGCCGAGCGCCCCGCCGAAGCTTGCGGCGATCGGCGCCACGTCCATCAGGCGCAGCACCCAGGCCAGGACCACGACCTTCACACCCCAGTTGAGAAGCGTCGCGCCCCAGGCACGCAGGAAGGCGACAGGGCTTGCCGGCAATCCGTTTTCGATTTCGTCGACCAGGGTCTGCAGACGTTTCGGCAGGCGGGCAGAAAGCTTCAGGATTGGCCCCTTCAGAGCAAAAATCGGGATCGGCGCCAGCAGGAAGGCGAGCCAGAGAAGAAGCGCTGGGAGGGCCCAGTCTTTGCCGATGACGAGACCGATGCCGGCGGCGGCCAGCAGCGCATGGAGGTCCAGGAGGCGCATGACCAGCAGGGCAGCCGTTGCGCGCGCAAGGGGCATGCCGAACTCCGAGCGCATCAGAAGCGGAAAGCTGGCCTCGCCCGAGCGCAGCGGCAGCATGATGTTGAGAAGGTTGTGAACGAGCGTCAGTCTCAGCAGGCGACGGAACCGGCCTTCAGTTTCGCGCGGAAAATAATCCGCGACGCGCCAGCAGCGCACGACATAGGTTGCGACCAGCAGGATCAGCGCGGTCAAAAGCGGCGCGATGCCGATCGCAGACAGCTCGGAGGCCAGGGCACGGATGCCGAAGGCCACCTCAAGAAAAGCCACATAGGCGATCAGTGTCGCGGCGGTCACGAGCCACATGCGATTGCGGTGGAACCACCGCTCCTGGCTGGCATCCTGATTCGATTTCATATAGTCGTGCACCCACACTTGGTCCCGGCCGCCTTAGCACGAATTGCCAAGGCGGGACCATCGGGTCGACATGGAGTTTATGCGTGAGTGCTGTGATCGAAACCGGCCTGGAAACCGTCCCAGGGATAGAAGCTCCAGAGCTCTCCCTCGTGGTGCCGATCTTCAATGAAGAAGAAAGTGTCGGCCCGCTGATCGAGCGGGTCATGGACGCCATGGCGGCCTATGCCGGCGCCTGGGAACTGGTGCTGGTGGATGACGGCAGCGCCGATCGGACCCTTTTGACCGCTCGCGGCTATCTCAGCCGCCCGGGCCTTGATCTCAAGATCGTCGAACTGCAGCGGAATTTCGGCCAGACGGCTGCCATGCAGGCGGGCATCGACACGGCTCGCGGCCGCTTGATCGCCACACTCGACGGCGACCTGCAGAATGATCCGAAGGACATCCCGACAATGGTCCAGGCGCTGGAAGAGCGCGAGCTCGACCTACTCGTCGGCTGGCGCAAGAACCGCAAGGATGGTCTCGTCCTGCGCAAGATCCCGTCCTGGTGCGCCAACTATCTGATCGGCCGCATCACGGGCGTCAAATTGCACGACTATGGCTGCAGCCTGAAGATCTACCGCGCCTCGGTCATCAAGCAGGTCAAGCTGATGGGTGAGATGCACCGCTTCATCCCCGCCTGGGTCGCGAGCGTCGTGCCAAGCTCACGCATCGGCGAGATGGAAGTGACCCATCATGCCCGCCAGCACGGGACATCGAAATATGGCATCTCCCGCACATTCCGCGTGATCCTCGATCTGCTCTCGGTCATGTTCTTCATGCGCTACAAGGCGCGGCCGGGGCACTTCTTTGGCTCTCTCGGTCTCGGCACCGGTTTCTTGAGCGCGCTTATTCTTGCGTGGCTCTTCATCGAAAAGGTCATCTTCGGCGAGGACATCGGCGGCCGACCGCTGCTGATCCTCGGCTTCATGCTCTTTTTGTCGTCCGTTCAGCTGATCACCACCGGCATTCTCGCCGAGATGATCGCTCGGACCTATTACCGCGATGATGCCCAGCCCAACTACATCGTGCGGACGGTGTTTCGGAACGGTTCTGCCTGACCATGATCACACGACTGAAGAACGGTCCAAGCCTCGTCTTCTGGATCCTCGGCGGATACTTTTTGACGCAACTTTGCGTTCGATTGCTGATCCCGCATTCGCTCGAACTCGATGAATCGGCGCAGGTGTTTTATGCCCAATGGCCGGCCTTCGGCTATGACACGCAGCCGCCATTCTACAACTGGGTGCAGACGGCCCTCTTCCAGGTGCTGGGCACCCATCTTTTCGCTCTGGCATTCCTGAAGAACGTCATTCTCTTCCTGACCTACCTGTTCCTCGGTCTCGCCGCGATGCGCATGGTCCGGTCAAAGGAACTGGCGGTGGTTGCCGTTCTGGGGCTTCTCACTTTCCCGCAGCTCGTATTCGAATCGCAACGTGACCTGACCCACAGCGTGGCGGCCGTGTTCGCTTCGGCGCTGTTCATTTATGCGCTCATCCGGACGCTCGACACGCCATCTTGGTACAGTTACGCGCTGCTCGGATTTGCCACCGGGATCGGTCTGATCTCGAAATACAATTTCGCCCTGCTGCCGGCGGCAGCTTTCCTCGCGGTTGTCATCGATCCCGAATTCCGCAAGAGACTGTTCGACCTTCGCATTCTTGTTGCTGCCATCGTTGGTCTTCTCGTGATCCTCCCCCATGCATTGTGGCTGCTCGACCATCTGGATCTCGCAACGCAGGGAACGATCAATAAGCTCGAAGGCCAGGATGTCACCAGCAAGTGGGCGCAAGTCGCACTCGGAACGATCTCGCTGGCTGGTGCCTTGATCGGTTTCGCCGGTCTCACTTTCCTGACATTCCTTCTGCTTTACCCCCGTAGCCTCTCGCAGACGATCCGGAGAAACAACCGGTGGAGCCTGCTCCTTGGCCGCATCATGCTCTGCGCTCTTGCATTGCTTCTGGTGCTCATTCTGGTCAGCGATAGCACCAACATCAAAGACCGCTGGCTGTCTCCGATCTTTCTGATCCTGCCTCTATATCTGGCGACCAAGCTGGATCAGCTCGATATAGAGATTGAGCCCTACCTCTCTCGGATGTGGTCGCTCGCGAAGGTCATCCTGATCTGCATGCCCCTGGTCATGCTCGTTCGCATACCCGCGCATGGCTGGTTCGGTGACTATACGAAGCTCAATACCGACTATGGTGCCGCGCTGTCGGAGATCCTGCAGCGGGTCGAAGAACAGCCCATGGCGATCCTGGCGTCAGACGTCCATCTGGCGGGCAATCTCCGCATCCTTCGTCCGGATCTGCCCGTGTTCATCGCTGGCTATTCCCAATTGATGGGGGACACACGCATTTCGACATCCACACCTCTCCTGGTCGTCTGGCGCGTCGGGAAGACTGAGGACATGCCTGGTTCCCTCGGCAAGTGGATTGAACGGATTGGCGTGCCCCGTCCCTACACATCAGGCAAGGTGAGCGTTCCCTACAACTTCGGACGACCTGGTGATGCGTCCACCTTCGGCTATGCATTGGTCCGGATCGATCCAGCCGCCGGCTAGGCCTCCACAATCTCCGCCTTGCACCGCACCGGGAAATTCACGGAATTGGCGATGAAGCATTTTTCATGTGCGTCGCTATGCAGTTCGAGCGCGAGATCCGGGAAGGTTCCGCGCTTGATCGTGACGCGGGGCTTCAGCAGCACGTCGATGAAGCGGCCCGTGCCGTCTGCGTCCATCTCCATGACGCCTTCCGCGTGATCCTCGTAGGCCGTCACGATGACGCCGGAGACGGCACAGAAATGCAGGTACCAGAGCTTGTGACAGGCCGAGAGGGAGGCAAGGAAGAGGTCTTCCGGGTTCCAGCGTGCCGGATCGCCGCGAAAGGCCGGATCGGAAGACGCGAGAATGTCCGGCTTGCCGTCGGCCGATATGATGTGGTCGCGGCCGTAATCGCGGTAGCCAGAGGTCCCTGTTCCGGCATTTCCCTGCCATGTGACGGTCACCCGGTATTCATGCCGCTTCTCGCCCATCGGCGCTGCCCCTCATCCTGACGAATCCGCAATCATCATAGGTGGCCGATACGAAGGCGCAAAGCGCGTCGGCCTGTGAATTTTTCCGATTTCGCTCTTGCAGTGATAACTCTAAGATATATCTTAGATGCAATTCCAACGGAGATGATTTCCATGAGACACTGCCACCAGAGCCGCGGCGAGCGCGGAAATCCCTTCTTCGCCTTTCGTGAAGCCATGCATGCCATGCGCCACCGCGGCGCCTTTGGCGGGCCTATGCAGGGCGGCCCGCGCGGGCGCGGCGGCGAGCGCCGGCGCATGTTCGAAGGCGGCGAACTGCGGCTCGTGCTGCTGAAGCTCATCGAGGACCAGCCGCGGCACGGCTATGACCTGATCCGCGAGATCGAGAGCCTTTCGGGTGGGGCCTATGCCCCCTCGCCCGGTGTGGTCTATCCGACCATGACGCTGCTGCTCGACATGGGGCTCGCGGAAGAGGTCGATAGCGAAGGTCCGCGCAAGCTGATGTCGATCACCGAAGCCGGGCGCCAGCATCTGGCCGAGCGCGCCCACGAGGTCGCCATCGCGATCGGCCGCCTGACGGCTCTTGCCAAGGTCAGCGAACGGACGGACGCGGCGCCGGTCCGCCGCGCCATGGGCAACCTGAAGCAGGCGCTGCACGACTGTCTGTCCCGCGAGGGCGTTACCCGCGAGACCCAACTGGAAGTCGCCCGCATCCTCGACGAAGCGGTCGGCAAGATCGAAAGGCTCTGACCATGGCAAAAGCAATCGCAGTCGTCCCGACCGACAGCGGCTGGAAATATCTGCAGCAGCTCTGCAAGCATTGGGCGCACAAGCTGGAGGTGGAACTGACCGACCAGAAGGGCGTCGTGAAATTCGCCGAGGCGACGGCCGTGATGACCTCGGAGGAGCATGCTCTTACGGTCGAAATCGAGGCTCAGTCAGACGAGGTGCTGGAGCGGATGAAGGGCGTGGTCTCGAGCCATCTCGACCGCTTTGCCTTCCGCGAGGCGCCGCTTCCCTTCGACTGGAAATCGGCCTGATCCGCCCCAGTTAGATCTCACAGGCCAGGAGCGGCCTTGCCAAATGCCGGCAAGGCCGCTCTAAGCTTGTCTGACAACAGGAGGACCAGGCCATGACAACACTCACAATCCCCGATCTCGCCGGAAAGGCCGTGCTGATCACCGGCGCATCGAGCGGCATCGGCGAGGCTCTCGCCCGGGCCTTCGCAGCCCAGGGTGCTCTTGTCGGTCTGCACTACAATTCCAACGCCGAAGCCGCTCACGCGATTGCCCGCGATATCGAGGCGGCGGGCGGCAGCGTTGTCTTGGTCAAGGCGGATGCCACATCCTCAGAGGCAATGGCCGGGGCGGTCAACCATGTGGCCAAGACCTTCGGGCGCCTCGACGGCGTCATCAACAATGCCGGCAGCATGATCGCGCGCGTGCTCTACGAAGAGATGACCGATGCCCATTACGACAAGGTAATGGATGTGAACGCCCGCTCCGTGCTTGCCACCAGCCAAGCGGCAGTCGCCCATCTGAAAGCGCATGGCGGCTTCATCATCAACACCACGTCCGTTGCAGCCCGGACGGGCGGCACGGCGGGTTCGGGCGTCTATGGCTCATCGAAGGCCTTTGTCGGCGCGGTGACAAAGGGCATGGCGCTGGAATTCGGCAAGCACAACATCCGCGTCAATGCGGTGGCGCCCGGCTTCATCACCACGCCTTTCCAGGAGAAATATGCCCTGCCGGGTCAGCTCGATCAGGTTGCCGGCAGCGTGCCGCTGAAGCGTACAGGCACGCCAGCCGATTGCGTCGGCGCATACCTTTTCCTCGCCTCGCCCATGCTGTCGGGCTACATCACCGGCCAGACGATCGACGTGAATGGTGGGCAGTTCATGCCGTGAGGGCTTTGGGCCGGCGGCGTATCAAAGTACATAAGGTACGATGATATCGGGATGCTGACGCGGAAAGCCTTTGGTGTCGCGCGTCAGCAAGCTAAGGCCGTTCACCTTAGCGGTAGCCCAGACCACCGCGTCAGGTAATTTGAGTCTATGGGCCTTCCGTATGACAACGGCCTGCTCGGCAACGTTTTCGTCAAGGCCGATGAGTTCAAATCCTTTCAGAAAATCTTGGGTAGCGTTAGTGAGGGCGGCGGGCGTGCCGACCATGACTTCCATCCAGGTGATGATGCTGACTGCCCGCTGTGGATAATTGCTCAGCACGTCCCGTGCGGCTGGAACGCCCTTCAGCATGTCGATCACGATATTCGTGTCGAAAAGCACCTTCACCATTCGGCACGAAGTTTACGCTGAATGACCAAGCCGTCTTCGACCTCAGATCCAGCCCACAGTCCGAAACCGTTCATAACAACATCGTCCTTGTGTCGGTCCAGCAGGTCACCCACGGCTTCCCTGATTAATGAAGCACGCGATACCTGCTTTTCGGCAGCGATCCTGTCCAAGGCTTCAATGTCAGCATCTGGGATGTTCACCAATGTGCGCATGCCATCCTCCGAGTGATATCACACGTATATATCACCATACGGTGCAGGGCACCAGACATGCCCCTCACCCCTCGCCGCGATTGTCCTTCAGCCAGTCCAGACCATTGCGCAGTGTATCCACCGCCTGGTCGATCTGCGACCGTTCGATGATCAGCGGCGGGGAGAAGAGCATGCGGTCGCCGGTGGCGCGCAGCACCACACCGGCGTCGACACACTGGTTGCGCACGGCGGTGCCGGTATCGTCAGGCTTCTTGAAGCGGCGGCGGGTCGCCTTGTCGGCGGTGATCTGGACGGCGCCCATCAGGCCGACGCTGACGGCTTCGCCGACCAGCTCATGATCGCTGAGCGAGGCCAGTGCCTGGGCGAGATAGGGACCGGTGTCATCGCGGACGCGCTCGACCAGGCCTTCTTCCTCGATGATGCGGATGTTCTCGAGTGCAGCGGCGGCTGCCACCGGGTGACCGGAATAGGTGTAGCCGTGGTAGAAGTCGCCGAGCTCGTTGACCATGACCTCGGCCACCCGGTCAGACACCAGCACGCCGCCGATCGGCAGGTAGCCGGACGACAGCCCCTTGGCGATCGGCGCGAGATCCGGCTCGAAATCGTAGTGCTGATGGCCGAACCACGAGCCGAGACGGCCGAAGCCGGAAATCACCTCGTCGGCAACGAGCAGGATCTGGTACTTGGCGCAGATGCGCTTGATTTCCGGCCAGTAGGTGGACGGCGGCACGATCACGCCGCCTGCCCCCTGGATCGGCTCCGCGACGAAGGCTGCGACATTTTCCTCGCCGAGTTCGAGGATCTTCTCCTCGAGTTCTCGAGCGACCTTGATGCCGAAATCCTCCGGCGAGAGATCGCCGCCCTCGGCATACCAGTAGGGCTGGTTGATGTGGTGAATGCCTTCGATCGGCAGGTTGCCCTGCTCATGCATCCATTTCATGCCACCGAGCGAGGCGCCGGCGACGGTGGAGCCATGATAGGCGTTCTTGCGGGCGATCACCTGCGTCTTGGTCTCGTGACCCAGCGCCTTCCAATAGACGCGCGCCATGCGGAACCAGGTGTCTGAGGCTTCCGAGCCGGAATTGGAGAAGAAGACGCGGTTGAGCTTCGGCCCGGTCTTTTCGGCGATCTTCTGGGCAAGCAGCGTGGTCGGCGGCGTCGTGGTGCCGAAGAAGGTGTTGTAATAGGGCAGTTCCAGCATCTGGGCATGCACGACATCGGCAATCGATTTACGGCCATAGCCGACATTGACGCACCAGAGTCCCGCAAAAGCATCGAGATACTGCTTGCCCGTCGCATCCCAGATATGCACGCCTTCCGCCCGGGTGATGATCTTGGTGCCGGCCGCGTTCAGCTTCTTCATGTCCGAGAAGGGGTGAAGATGATGGGCAGCGTCGATGGCACCGAGGTTGGAGACGGCGGTTACTGGCTTGTTCATGGGTCGGATCCTCGATCGGGGCGGAAGCCGTTGGTTTCACGGCCAAACATGGTCCGTGTGACGGTCTTGCCCCGCATTGAAAGGCGGAACATTATCGGCTACGAACATGACCGTCCAAAACGCGTTTGGCAAGGCACCGATTGCCGCGTTCCTCCGGCCAAATCCGCCCCGAAAGCCAACGAGAGTTTCTCCATGACAGCATCGACCGAGGCCGCCGATCAGACCGCAGCCGACCCTTCCGCACGCATAGAGGTGCTGCTTGTCGGCATGAATGGCGACCTGCGCGGCAAGATGATTCCGCTGAAAGCCGAGGAGAAGGTCTGGAAGAATACCGTGCGTCTGCCGGCCTCGACCCAGTCTCTCGACATCTGGGGCGATGACAATGACGACATCACCAAGATCTCGCTGACGCTGGGGGATCCCGATGGCATCTGTACGCCGGACAAGAATTCGCTGACGACGCTCCCCTGGGGGCCAGCCGGCTCCAAGCAGGTGCTTGCCACCATGCATACGCTTGATGGTGAGCCGCATTACGTCTGCCCGCGCGCGATCCTGGCCAATGTGCTGAAGCGTTTCGAGGCCAAAGGCCTCACGCCTGTCGTCGCCACCGAACTCGAATTCTACGTCATGGAGCCGGAATTCCGCGACACCGGCGTGCCGATGCCGCCGAAGGCGCTTGTCATGAATGGCGAAGTCGAGGGCTACCAGCTCTATGACATGCGCGCGACCGCCGCGATGGAAGACTTCCTTGAGACCGTCCGCGAATACTGCGACCACATGGGTCTGCCGGCGGATGCGACGACCGCCGAATTCGGCCCCGGCCAGTTCGAGGTCAATCTCTTGCACAAGCCGGATGCGATGGCCGCTGCCGACGATTGCATTTATCTGAAGCGCGTCGTCGATTTCGCCGCCCGCCGCCACGGCTTCAAGGCCACCTGCATGGCCAAGCCCTACGGCGACCACGCCGGATCCGGGCTGCATGTGCATGCCTCAATCATCGACAAGGACGGGAAGAACATCCTCGACGCCAAGGGCGGCGATCCGGTGAAGCTGAAGTCGATCACCGCTGGCATGCTGAAGAGCATGCAGGATGCGCAACTGATCTTCGCGCCCTTTGCCAATTCCTATCGCCGCTTTCAGCCGGGCTCCTTTGCGCCCGACAAGATCGACTGGGGTTTCGGCAATCGCGGTACGGCTGTCCGTATCCCCGACAAGGACGGCCCCGCCGCCCGTATCGAACACCGTGTGGCCGGTGCGGACGCCAATCCGCATCTGCTGCTCGCCGCCATCCTCGGGGGCATCCTGCTTGGCCTCGACGAGGATCTCGATCCAGGTCCGGTGACGACGCCGGACAGCGCGCCTGAAAACCCTGACATGCTGACCTACGACTTCCTGACCGCCGTCGAGCGCTTCCGCGCCTCGGCTTTCATCAAGGACATCTTCGGGGCTGAGTATCAGCGGATCTATGGGGACACCAAGCGCAAGGAGGCCATGGCCTATCTGCGTACCGTGTCGAGCTTCGATTACCAGACCTATCTGCCGCGGATCTGACGCCGCTTCTGGACCCCGTTATGACGAGAGCCCCTGCAGGGACGGCGCTTCAGCCGTCCCTGTCGCATTTTGCACAGAATTGGGCGCGATAATTTTATTTCGTCATAAAACGGTCATGCGAAATCTTCGTGCCAAGTCACAGGCCATCCCCCAAATTTCCACCTCAAAAATGGGGTAGCCGTAAAAAATGCGGGTTGTCACGCCATCAGGAATACTCTTCTGTCCCTTCCGTTAACGTGAACTGGGAGTTCCAAACGAATGTCTATCCAGACGCGCCGGCTGCTCGGCACCTCTCTTCTCCTCACCTCCTTGATGTTTGGCGCGAGCCAGGCGCTGGCTGAAGTCGTGCTTCATCGCGGCAATTCCGGCGAGCCGCAGACGCTCGATCAGGCCAATACCTCGATTGATATCGAGGCCTTCATTCTGAAGGATCTCTACGAGGGTCTGACCATCTATGATGCCAAGGGCGAGATTGTCCCGGGTGCGGCCGAAAGCTGGACCATTTCTGACGACGGCACGGTCTACACCTTCAAGATCCGCGAAAACGCCAAGTGGTCAGACGGCTCGCCGGTAACGGCTGAAGACTTCGTCTACTCGATCCAGCGCGTCCAGAACCCGGAAACCGCTGCCAAATACGCCAACATCCTTTACCCGATCAAGAACGCCGAAAAGGCCAACAAGGGTGAAGCGAAGCTGGAAGAAATCGGCGCGAAAGCCGTTGACGCCAAGACGCTCGAGATCACGCTTGAGCGCCCGACCCCCTTCTTCCTCGAACTGCTGGCCCACCAGACCGCCCTTCCCGTCTCCAAGGCAAGCGTCGAAAAGAACGGCAAGGACTTCGTGAAGCCCGGCGTGATGGTCTCGAACGGCGCCTACAAACTCGAAAGCCATGTACCGAACGACAACCTCGTCGTCGTGAAGAACGAGAACCACTGGGATGCCGCCAACACCCAGATCGACAAGGTCGTCTTCTACCCGATCGACGATCAGGCCGCTTCGGTCCGTCGTTTCGAAGCGAAGGAAATGGACCTCGTCTACAACTTCTCGGCCGACCAGATCGACCGCCTGAAGGAAAGCTATGGCGAACAGGTCCGCGTTTCGCCGTCGGCTTCGACCTATTACTACGTCTTCGACACCCGTCAGGAGCCCTATAGCGACGTGCGCGTCCGCCAGGCCCTGTCTATGGCCGTCGATCGCGACTTCCTGGCCGAGGAGATCTACTCCGGTGCACAGCTGCCGACCTACTCCCTCGTTCCCGATGGTCTCGGTGGCTATGCTGCAGCCAAGGCCGACTTCGCCGAGATGTCGCAGCTCGACCGCGAAGACAAGGCAATCGAACTGATGAAGGAAGCCGGGTACGGTGAAGGCGGCAAGCCGCTCAACATCGAGATCCGCTACAACACCAACCCGAACCACGAGCGCGTGGCGACGGCTGTTGCCGACATGTGGAAGAACACCTTCGGCGCGAATGTCACCATGACCAACCTCGACGTGGCCTCGCACTATGCCTATCTGCAGGAAGGCGGCGCCTTCAACGTCGCGCGTGCCGGCTGGGTTGCCGACTACGCCGATGCGGAAAACTTCCTGGCGCTGAACGTTTCGACCAACACCTCGTTCAACTACGGCAAGTACAACAATCCGGAGTTCGACGCGCTGATGGCAAAGTCCTACACCGAAGGCGATGCCGACGCCCGCAAGAAGATTCTGCATGATGCCGAAGTCATCCTGATGCGTGATCAGCCGATCGCTCCGCTGATGAGCACGGCGAACCTGTGGCTGGTCTCCGACCGCGTCAGCGGCTGGCAGGACAATGCTGCCAACGAGCATCTCAGCCGCTTCCTTCGCGTCGCTGAATAATCTCGTCACGTGACCGGACGACGCACGGTTCAAGCCGCGCGTCGTCCATTCAGGAGCAGGACATGACATCCTTCGTGCTGCGACGGCTGATGAGCGCCGTCCCGACGATCTTCATTGTCGTCACCATCTCATTCTTTCTGATGCGGTTTGCGCCGGGCGGCCCCTTCAATCTCGAGCGCCCGCTTCCGCCTCAGACGATGGCCAACATCATGGCCACCTACAAACTCGACCAGCCGCTGATCAGCCAGTATCTGAGCTATATCGGCAATGCCGTCACCGGCGATCTCGGTCCGAGCTTCATCTACAAGGACAACACCGTCTCCGAACTGATCGGCAAGGCCCTGCCCTATTCGATCCAGCTTGGCGGGATTGCGATCCTCGTCGCGCTTGTCGGCGGCGTCCTGCTCGGCACGGTCGCAGCACTCAGGCAAAACAGCACGATCGATTTCGCCGTCATGTCCTTTGCGACAATCGGCGTGACGATCCCCAATTTCGTCGTGGGTCCGGTGCTCACGCTCCTGTTTGCCGTGATCCTCAACTGGCTGCCCGCGGGCAGCTGGGGTGATGGATCGCTGCGTTACCTGATCCTGCCGGTGACGGCACTTGCCCTGCCGCAGCTTGCCGTATTCGCCCGTCTCACCCGCGGCGCGATGATCGAGGCCCTGCATACCGACCATATTCGCACGGCACGCGCCTACGGCCTGCCATCGCGCGTGGTCGTCGTCACGCATGCGATGCGCGGCGCGATGCTGCCGATCGTCTCCTATCTCGCACCTTGCGCTGCCGCCCTGCTTACCGGCTCTGCCGTGGTGGAGACGATCTTCACCATCCCCGGTGTCGGTCGCTACTTCGTGCTCGGCGCGCTCAACCGCGACTATCCCCTCGTCATGGGCACTGTCATCCTCGTCGCCGTGTTCGTGATCGTCTTCAACCTGTTGGTCGATATCGCCTATGGCCTGCTCGATCCGAGGGTTCGCAATGACTGATACCACCCTTATCCCTCAGCCCGAGATCGCCGGACGCAGCCTGGCACAGCTCGCCATGATGCGCTTCCGGCGCAACAAGGCCGCGATTACCGGCTGCGTGCTCCTGATCTTCATCACGCTGTTTTCCTTTGCGGGTCCCTTCTTCGTGGCCCACAGCTACGACCAGGTCTTCTCCTCCTATGTCAGCGTGCCGCCGAGCCTCTCTCCACGGCCTGATCCTGAGACACTCCAGGAAGTCGCCGAAAGTGTCGCCCAGCGGGCGAGAGTGACCCTCGACAGCTTCACCGTTGAGGATGGCCGCTTCACGGCCGTGGTCAGCTCGGATGAGGAAATCGATCCCCGGACGATCCGCTATTTCGACCGCAACAACGAATTCAAGAATTCGGAAGTCGTGGAGACGGCGGCGGACGGTCGAAGCCTTACCGTGTCCGGAACCGTGGATCAGGTCACCTTCCCCTTCGGCACGGATTCGAACGGCCGCGACCTTCTGGTTCGCGTCATGCTCGGCGGGCAGATCTCACTTGCGGTCGGCCTGGCGGCCAGCCTGGTCTCGCTCGGCATCGGCGTCGTCTATGGCGCCACATCGGGCTATCTCGGTGGCCGCGTCGACAACGTCATGATGCGTCTCGTCGAGATCCTCTATTCGCTGCCCTTCGTCTTCCTCGTCGTCGTGCTCGTCGTCTTCTTCGGGCGATCAGTGGTGCTGATCTTCCTGGTCATCGGTGCGGTGGAGTGGCTGGAAATGGCCCGTATCGTGCGCGGCCAGACGCTGTCGCTCAAGCGCCGCGAATTCGTCGGAGCCGCAGAAGCGCTGGGCCTGACCGACTGGCAGATCATCCGCCGTCACATCATCCCGAACACGATCGGCCCGGTCATCGTCTTCGTCACCGTCATCGTGCCGAAGGTCATCCTGCTCGAGAGCTTCCTTTCCTTCCTCGGCCTCGGCGTCCAGGCGCCGCTTGCCAGCTGGGGAACGCTGATCTCGGAAGGTGCGGCCAGCATGCAGAATGCCCCATGGCTTCTGATCTTCCCGGCGATCTTCTTCGTGACGACCCTGTTTTCGCTGAATTTCGTGGGCGACGGCCTGCGGGATGCACTGGATCCGAAGGACCGATGAGCATGGACGACAAGACACACAACGAAACCGTGCTCGACGTTTCCAACCTGAAGGTGACGTTCGCAACACCCGACGGCCCAGTGGAAGCGGTGAAGGGCATCAGCTTCTCGGTGAAAAAGGGCGAAACGCTGGCCATCGTTGGCGAAAGCGGCTCGGGCAAGAGCCAGACCATGATGGGTATCATGGGCCTGCTGGCGAAGAACGGCGATGTCACGGGCGAGGCCGTCTATGGCGGACGAAACATCGTCGGCCTACCGGTCGGCGAATTGAACAAGGTGCGCGGCGCAAAGATCACCATGATCTTCCAGGAGCCGATGACCTCGCTCGATCCGCTCTACCGGATCGGCAAGCAGATATCGGAACCGCTGATCCACCATCGCGGCATGAACAAGGCTCAGGCCCGCGCCCGCGTGCTGGAACTCTTGAAGCTGGTCGGCATTCCCGACCCGGAGCGGCGTATCGACAGCTATCCGCACGAAATGTCCGGTGGCCAGCGCCAGCGCGTGATGATCGCGATGGCCTTGGCCAACGAGCCAGACGTGCTGATTGCCGACGAACCGACGACCGCGCTCGACGTCACCATCCAGGCACAGATCCTCGATCTGCTGGCCGATCTGCAGAAGCGCTTCGGCATGGCGATCGTGCTGATCACCCACGATCTCGGCGTGGTCAAACACGTGGCCGATCGCGTTGCTGTCATGCGCAAGGGCGAGATTGTTGAGACGGGCAGCCGCGACGCGATCTTCGGCAATGCCCAGCACGACTACACGAAGATGCTGCTGGCCGCCGAACCGACGGGCACCAAGCCGCCACCGGCGGATGATGCCCCGGTCGTCCTGGAAGGCCGCAATGTCACCGTCGATTTCGACATCGGCAGCGGTGGTTTCCTGCGTCCGAACCGTACCTTCCGGGCCGTTGATCAGGTCAGCGTCCGGCTCCGCCAGGGCCAGACCATCGGCATCGTCGGCGAATCCGGCTCGGGCAAGTCAACGCTCGGTCGCGCTCTGTTGAAGCTGCTCGCAGCCGATGGCGCGTTCCGCTTCGAGACGGCGGACATCTCGAACCTCGACCGGGCCGGTATGCGCCCCTTCCGCAAGCAGCTGCAGCTGGTATTTCAGGACCCCTATGGATCGCTCTCGCCGCGCCAGACGGTCGGCGAGATCATCACGGAAGGCCTCTACGTGCACGAGCCGCAGCTCAGCCGGGCCGAGCGGGACGCCCGGGCGATTGCGGCGTTGAAGGAAGTGGGCCTCGACCCGGCAGCGCGCAACCGTTATCCGCACGAGTTTTCGGGCGGCCAGCGCCAGCGTATCGCGATTGCCCGTTCGATGATCCTGAAGCCGAAGGTGGTCATCCTCGACGAGCCGACGTCTGCGCTCGACCGTTCCGTCCAGCGTCAGGTGATCGAGCTTTTGAGAGATCTGCAGGACAAACACGGCCTGTCTTATGTCTTCATCAGCCATGACCTCTCGGTCATCCGCGCCATGTCAGACCATGTGGTGGTGATGAAGAACGGCAAGATCGTCGAGCAGGGCGAGACGGAGGCGATCTTCGACCATCCGCAGGAGGCCTATACCCGCGACCTGATCGCGGCGGCCTTCAGCCACTAGAATCTAAAACGCCCGGTCTTCTGCCGGGCGTTTTCTTGTCAGGCTGTCGGCTGTTCGGGCGCCACGAGCACCTTGAGCTCGCCGGCATGGATTTTGATCTCGACATCGGGCGGCATGCGCAAGAGCTCGCCGTCGAGCACACAGGCCGCCCCCTTGCGGTATTTCGGGAAATGCAGGTGCACCCGCTCGGCGGTGGAGGCCGTGACCGCCTCGTTTTCCTTGAACTTGCCGCGCAGGATATCAAAGGCGAGCTTGCCGACGCCCGTCGGCTCGAGGGGTTCGGCGAGATAGACGCCGAGCTTGCCGGTGTCGACCCGGTCGGCGAAGAACAGCGAATTATTGCCCAGCGGATTGTTCGACACTGATATCGCCGAGATCGGTCGCTCGTCGCTGCGGCCATCGCCATCGATGTCGAAGACGACCTCGAAGCGCGGCGGATCGAGCATCACGCCGAAGGCGGCGCTGGTGCTCGCCCGGATTTTTCCGATGCGCGAGGCGAAGTCCATCTGGTTGCGCATGCGCACCATGCGCGCATGGAGGCCTGCGGAAAACTGGTGGACGAAGGGGCGTCCGTTGGCCGTCGCGATGTCCACGTTCGCCACCTTGGCGCCTGCGAGCAGATCAAGCACCTTCCAGATGTCGAGCGGCAGCTTCAGCGAACGGGCAAAGAGGTTCATCGTACCGGCGGGGATGACGCCGAGGGGCAGGCCTGCCTTCCAGGCGATGCCTGCGGCCGTGGAGATCGTGCCGTCACCGCCACCCGCCAGAAGCGCGCCGAGACCGGCCTCACCGCTTGCGGATTCCAGCGCCTCGACAATCTCTGCGCCGGGCACCACATCGCAGACAAGTTCGTGTCCCTTTGCGGCAAAAGCACGGGTCGCGCTTTCGCAATAGGTCTGCATGTCGGTGGTCTTGAAGGTGCCACCGTCACGATTGAGTACTGCCTTGATTTTCATTTCGCCCTCTCGCGGCCTTGGGAAGGCCAAACCGCACAACGTGCTGATACTTCAAAAGTTTCGACACGCGCCTGCAGATCGAGAGTGCGCGGGCAAATTTCAAGATGGCGAGCAAAAGCCTTTGCCGCAGTGCACACGGATATGATAAACAACAATTCTCCTTTCCAAGCGGCCTAAGGGCTTTTCTTCTTCATCCCGGCTTCCCCGGAAGCGTATTTGCGCCCCACAGCCTCGTGCGGGCCCATGGTGATTTCATGACCGATTGCCCGAGCCTCACGCCCTCGCTTGATGCCGACGTCCGTGACGTGCCGCCCCTCACGCCCAGCACCATCCGTCTCATCGAAGTGGCACTCGCGGCCGGCGGCTTTGGCATCGGCACCGGCGAATTCGTGATCATGGGCCTCCTGCCGGAAGTCGCGCAGACCTATGGCGTGACCGTGCCCCAGGCGGGCCATGTGATCAGCGCCTATGCACTTGGCGTCGTCATCGGCGCACCGATCATTGCGGCGCTTGCCGCAAAACTTCCGCGCAAGACGCTGCTTCTGCTGCTCATGGGCCTGTTTGCGCTTGGCAATTTCGCCAGCGCCCTTGCCACCCAGTTTTCCGCATTCACGGCCCTTCGCTTCGTCACCGGTCTGCCGCATGGCGCCTATTTCGGCGTTGCTGCCCTCGTCGCCGCCTCCATGGCGCCGCCGAACCGGCGCGTGCGCGCCGTCGGCCGCGTGATGCTGGGTCTCACCATCGCCACCCTGATCGGCACACCGATCGCGACCTTTCTCGGCCAGCTGATGAGCTGGCGCGCCGCCTTCCTGATGGTGGCCGCGATCGGGGCGATCACGGTTGCGCTCATCGCACTCTACTTGCCGAAAGATGAAGTGGCGGAAGGAGCAAGCATCCGCCGGGAGCTGTCGGCCTTCACACGGCTGCAGGTCTGGCTTTCCTTCGGCGTCGCCGCCGTCGGCTTCGGCGGCATGTTCGCCATCTTCAGCTATATTGCCAAGACGGTCACGGACACAGCAGGCCTGCCGGCCAGCATGGTCGCGGTCGTGCTGGCGCTTTTCGGCATTGGCATGAATGTCGGCAATATCGTCGGCAGCCGCATGGCCGATTATTCGCTGAAGGGCACGATCGGCGGCATGCTCGCTTTCAACATCGCGCTGATGGCCGTGTTCTCGCTGACCGCGCATAACCCGGTCATGCTCTGCATCTGCGTCTTCCTCACCGGCTGTGGCTTTGCCGCCTGCCCGGCCGTGCAGACCCGGCTCATGGATGTCGCCGCCGATGCCCAGACGCTTGCGGCTGCGACCAACCACTCCGCCTTCAACATTGCCAATGCCATCGGCGCCTGGCTTGGCGGCCTCGTGATCGCGGCCGGCTATGGCTACGGCGCCACCGGCTATGTCGGCTCCGTCCTCTCGGCGCTCGGCCTCGTGATCTTCCTCATCTCCATCGCGCTCGAAAAGAAGCCGTCACGCGGCTGAGGCCTCGTTTTCGATCGCGTCCGGCGTGACGAGGAGCCGCTGGCCATCCTCACAGCGGACGTGACGGCTGCCCCATTGCTCGAGGACCATGATGACCGGCCGCAGGCTCTGGCCAAGCGGGGTCAGCGCGTAATCGACGCGCGGCGGTACAACCGGATAAACGGTTCGCACGACCAGCCCCTGCTCTTCCAGTTCGCGCAGCTGTTTCGTCAGCATGCGTTGCGTCACCGCCTGCAGGCGTCTGCGCAGTTCGCTGAAGCGCAGTGTGCCGTCGACGAGCAGGTGATAGAGGATGACCCCTTTCCACTTGCCGTCGAGAAAGCTCAAGGTGGTCTCCACCGGGCAGCCGGGGAAGTTGTTGGTCATCTTGGCGCGGGGTCGCGACATCGACAGTATCCTTTTGTGTACCGAGGTCTGATTTTGTGCCTACAAACACAAAATGTGCATTCTTGCGCCCGGGCAATCTATGTTCTTAATGGGCGGCGTGCAAACGCAAGACAGGAGTTTTTCCATGCGAGCCATCGGTTTCCATCACCCCCAGCCCATTACCTCAGAGACGGCGCTGGTCGATCTCGATCTGCCCATGCCGACGGCGGAAGGCCACGACCTGCTGGTCGAGATCAAGGCGATCTCGGTCAATCCGGTCGACACCAAGGTCCGCCGCAGCTTTACGCCGGCCGCCGGCGAGGCGCGCATCCTCGGCTACGACGCGGCCGGCGTGGTCAAGGCCGTCGGCCGTGACGTGACGCTCTTCCAGCCGGGAGACGGGGTCTATTATGCCGGCGCCATCAACCGGCCGGGTACCAACGCCGAATACCATCTCGTCGACGAGCGCATCGTCGGCCGCAAGCCGGCCACCCTCTCGTTCGCAGAGGCCGCCGCCCTGCCGCTGACGGCGATCACCGCGTACGAAGCGCTCTTCGACCGGCTGAAGGTGAAGGACGCCGTGCTCGGCGCGGAGAATGCGATCCTGATTACTGGCGGTGCCGGCGGCGTGGGCTCCATTGCCATCCAGCTCGCCAAGAAGCTGACCGATCTGACCGTCATCGCGACCGCCTCCCGCCCGGAGACGGCCGAGTGGGCAAAATCGCTTGGCGCCGATTACGTGATCGACCACAGCAAGCCGCTCGCCGAAGAGTATGCGGCGCTCGGCATCGGCGCTCCCGGCTTCATCTTCTCGGTGACGCATAGCAGCCAGCATCGCCTCTCCATGGCCGAGATCATCGCGCCGATGGGCCGGATCTGCCTGATCGACGACTTTCCGGAAGGCTTCGACATCCTCGCCTTCAAGCAGAAGGTCGTGTCTTTGCACTGGGAGTTCATGTTCTCGCGACCCCTCTTCCAGACACCCGACCTGATCGAGCAGCACAAGCTCTTGACGCATGTCGCCGAACTCATCGACGCCGGCAAGATCCGCACGACGCTCGACACCGTGCTCGGTCCGATCACGGCGACGAACCTGCGCGAAGCTCATCGGATCATCGAGAGCAACCGGGCGCGTGGCAAGATCGTGCTGGAAGGCTTCCCGGGCTGAGCCGGTGTGCACTGGCCGTTGACTGGCGGCCGCTGCCTCGGCAGCGGCCGAAACGTCATCCGTCAGGTTTGGACCGGAAGCTTCAACGGCGCGCCGGTCTTGACGCTCCTGATCGCGAAGTTCGAGCGGATGTCGGTGACGTTCGGCAGGACCAGCAGCTTTTCCGTCAGCAGCGTCTCATAGGCCGAGAGGTTTTCGACCACGACCTCGGCGAGGAAATCGGACTCACCCGAAATCATGTAGCAGGCGACCACCTCGGGAATATCGAGAAGGGCTTCGTGCAGCGCATCGGCATTCTCACGCGTGTGGCGCGCCACCTTGAAAGCAACGAAGACGGTGAGCTCCAGCCCCAGCATGCGTCGATCGAGATCGGCACGATAGCCGCGGATGACGCCACTCTCCTCCATCAGGCGAATGCGCCTGAGGCAGGGCGATTGCGACAGGCCGACCCTGTCGGCGATCTCGACATTGGTGGTGCGAGCATCATCCTGGAGGATCTTCAGGATCGCATGATCGAACTTGTCGAGTTTTGGCAGCATGCCTCACCTTGGTGGCTCTATTTGACAGATTCTGCCAAATTCGTAGTCCTGAGACGCAAACTGCGCAAGGACACATCGGAGCAGTGGACTTAAGATAGCGCCCGAACAGGTTCTCCCGGAGCTCCCATGTCCGCCATCGGCACCACTCCCCTTCCCGGCTCCGGCCGATCGGCACTCGGCGCCTTGTCGGCCCTGTCGGTCGTGCTGATCTGGGCCTCGTGGCTGGTCTCCACCCGCCACAGCGTCGGCGCCGGGCTCGGGCCGCTCGATCTGAGCCTTCTGCGCTACGGGATCCCCGCGCTCGTGCTCGCACCCGTCTGGTGGCGGACCGGGCTTTTTCCCAAAGGTGCCATGGGCCCGCTCGCGCTGATGGTTCTCGGCTCCGGCGCGCCTTTCTTCCAGATCGTGGCCTTCGGCATGCGCCACACGCCGGCCTCGGCAGCCGGTGTCCTGCTTCCGGGGCTGATGCCGCTCGCGGTCGCGCTGATCGGCATGGTTTTTCTCGGGGAGCGGCCCGACAGGTGGCGCAAGCTCGGGATGCTGGCAATCCTGGCAGGTGGCGCGGTGCTGCTGTTCGGCAATCTGGGAGATCAGGGCTTGAGCTGGATCAGCTTCACCATCCTGCCGATCGGCGCCACGCTCTGGGCGGTCTACACCCATGCCTTCCGCCGCAGCGGCCTCGATGCCTTCGAAGGTGCCGCTCTGATCTGCGTCTGGTCGACGATCCTCAATCTCGCCGCCCTGCCGTTCGTCGGCACACAGTTTCCGACGGCACCATGGCGAGAGATCGCGTTGCAATCCGTCACGCAGGGGCTTCTTTCCGGCCTCGTTGCCACATTGCTCTACGGAACGGCGGTTCGGGCTCTCGGCGGAACCCAGGCTGCCGCCTATACGGCGATCACGCCTGTGGCCGCGGCCATCGGTGGCGCGGTCTTGCTTGCCGAGCCGCTGGGTGTCTCGACGCTTGCTGCAGCTCTCGTCACGGGGCTCGGCGTGCTTTTGTCGACGGGACTTCTTTCCCGCCGACAGGTCGTTTCCTGAAATACTCCGATTACGCCGCAGAGCGCATGATGGCGGCGCTGCCGGTCGGGCTCTCGCTCGGCTTCAGGGCAGCACCTTCCACGGTCACGAGGTTTTCCTGCCCCCAGCGGCCCAGGGCCTGGATCACCGGCTCAAGGCTGCGTCCGAGTGGCGTCAGCGAATAGTCGACCCGCGGCGGGACGACGGGATAGACGGTGCGCGCGACAAGGCCGGCCACTTCCATCTCCCTCAATTGCTTCGACAACATGCGGTGCGTGATCGATGGCAGCCGCTTGACGATCTCGTTGAAGCGGAGAACCTCGTCTTTCAGAAGATGATGGAGGATGACGCCCTTCCATTTGCCGTCGAGAAGCTGAAGGGTCGCCTCGATCTGGCAACCGCCGAGATCCGACATTGCCGCCTTGGTGTCCTGTGTCATTCAATCTCCCTTCTCGAATCATCGATGCGGCCCGAAAGCCGGAAAATCCGTTCCCACTTAGTCCTGACCGGCTTGAGCGGAAAGGCTCAAAGCGGTCGGCATTGGTCGACACAGCGTCAACAGCTCATAGGACGCCGAAGCACGGCGTAAAGTTTCACTGATTGAAGATTGGGGCGAAGTCGCGAGGCGGAAAGATCGATTTCGCAGTCGTGACCGCGCGTGACCGTCTGCCCACAGGCAGGACCAAACGCAAAAGCGCCGGTCGACAGACCAGCGCCCTTGATTTGCAGGAGAAGGAGACCTCTAGGCCTGGATGACCACGACCTTGCTGCCGACATCAACGCGGGCATAGAGATCGATCACGTCATGGTTCATCATGCGCACGCAGCCGGACGACATGGCCTGACCGATCGACCAGGGCTGGTTGGTGCCGTGGATGCGGAACATGGTGTCATTGCCGCCACGGTAGAGATACATGGCGCGGGCGCCGAGCGGGTTGTTCGGGCCGCCCGGGAGACCGCCAGCATATTTCAGGTTCTTTTCCGGATCACGGCGGATCATGTTCGGTGTCGGCGTCCAGGTCGGCCATTCCGCCTTGCGGCCGACATAGGCATTACCGGAAAGCGCAAGACCAGCGCGACCGACGCCAATGCCGTAGCGCATGGCGCGTCCGCCGCCCATGACGTAATAGAGCCGGCGCTCGGGCGTATCGACCACGATTGTGCCGGCCGGATGCTTCGTCTCATAGGCCACTTCCTGCCGGCGCAGCTCCGGCTTGATCTTTTCCAGCGGCACCTTCTTCAGCGGATGCGGCTCGTCCGGCATGTCGCCATACATGGCCTGCTGATTGGGAACGGACTGGCAGCCGGCCAGGAAAAGCGGCAGACCGAACAGGAGACCGCGGCGGGAAATGGTCATGATTCAGAGGTCCTTGGGATACGATTCGTTGCCCAGGAGCCTAGGAATTTATGGTTAATGGCGGGTTAAATCTGAGGGTGCGCGTTAAGAGAGATGGCGAAGATGGGGCGGAGCCAGACGTCTGGCATCGGATTGAAGCACGGCGACAGGGATGGTAGTTTTGCACCACAGGAGGCAGATCATGCGCACAACGATCAGGGTCGATGATGAACTGCTTGCGGATGCCAAGGAGTTCACCGGCATCGCGAGTACCTCGGAGGTCATGAAAGAGGCACTGACTGCGCTGGTGCAACGCGAGGCCGCGCGCAGACTAATTGCACTGGGTGGTAGCCAGCCGGATCTGAAGGCGCCGCCTCGCAGACGCTGGAACTCAGACGGCACGTTCGGTCAAGATGAGGGTACTGGTTGACACATCGATATGGATCGACCACCTGCGCCGCAGCGACAATAGGCTTGAGGCCTTGCTCCGGCGGAAGCAAGCCTTTGCTCATCCTTTCGTCATCGGAGAAATTGCGCTCGGTCCGATGAGAGACTACGATTTCGTGATCCAATCCTTCTTGAAACTACCGCAAGCTGCTGTTGCCCGTGAGCGAGAGGTGCTGTCGATCATCCGACAGCATAGCCTGATGGGCAGTGGAATAGGATATGTTGATGCGCATCTCCTGACATCGGCGGTGCTCGCACCTGAAATGTCCCTGTGGACGAGAGACAGACGCCTACGCGCAGCAGCAGACCGCCTTTCGCGCGCCTACTCCCCCTGAGATGCCAAAAGGGCGGCCTCTCGACCGCCCTTCGAACTGACATCACATGTTCGGATAGACCGGACCTTCGCCGCCCTGCGGCGGCACCCAGGTGATGTTCTGGTTCGGGTCCTTGATGTCGCAGGTCTTGCAGTGCACGCAGTTCTGGGCGTTGATGACGAAGGTTTCTTCGCCGTCCTTCTCCACCCATTCATAGACGCCTGCCGGACAGTAGCGGGTCGAAGGACCGGCATAGACACCGAGTTCGGAGCGCTTCTGCAGCTCCATGTCCTTGACCTTGAGATGGACCGGCTGGTCTTCCTCGTGGTTGGTGTTCGAGAGAAACACCGAGGAGAGACGGTCGAAGGTCAGGACGCCATCGGGCTTCGGATAGGCGATCGGCTTGTGCTGTGCCGCCGGCTCCAGGGATTCTGCATCCGTCTTGCCGTGCTTCAGCGTGCCGAAGAAGGAGAAGCCGAGCAGCTGGTTCATCCACATGTCGATGCCGCCGAGGCCAACACCGAGCGCCGTGCCGAGCTTGGACCAGAGCGGCTTGACGTTGCGCACGCGCTTCAGATCCTTGCCGATATCGGTCTTGCGCCATTCGTTCTCGATCTCGATCGGCTCGTCATTGGCGCGGCCGGCCGCGATCGCGTCGGCAATCTTCTCGGCCGCCAGCATGCCGGAGAGCACGGCGTTGTGAGAGCCCTTGATACGGGGAACGTTGACGAGACCGGCGGAACAGCCGATCAGCGCGCCGCCGGGGAAGGAGAGCTTCGGTACCGACTGGTAGCCACCTTCGGTGATGGCGCGGGCACCGTAGGACAAACGCTTGCCGCCTTCGAAGGTCTGGGCGATCGCCGGATGGGTCTTGAAGCGCTGGAACTCCTCGAAGGGATAGAGATAGGGGTTCTTGTAGTTCAGGTGCACGACGAAGCCGACGGCGACCATGTTGTCTTCGAGATGGTAGAGGAAGGAGCCGCCACCGGTCTTCATGCCGAGCGGCCAGCCGAAGGAGTGCTGGACCAGGCCCGGCTTGTGATGCTCGGGCTTGACCTGCCAGAGTTCCTTGAGGCCGATGCCGTATTTCTGCACATCGCTTTCGCGGGAGAGATCGAACTTGGCGATCAGCTGCTTGGCGAGCGAGCCACGAACACCTTCCGAGATCAGCACATATTTGCCGAGCAGCGCCATGCCGCGGGTGTAGTTCGGGCCGGGCTCGCCGTTCTTCTCGATGCCCATGTCGCCGGTCGCCACGCCGATGACGGCGCCGTCGTCATTGTAGAGCACTTCGGAAGCGGCAAAGCCCGGATAGATCTCGACGCCGAGCGCTTCGGCATGGGCGCCCAGCCAGCGACAGACATTGCCGAGCGAGACGATGTAGTTGCCGTGATTGTTCATCAGCGGCGGCATCAGGGCGTTCGGTAGGCGAACCGAGCCGGCAGGGCCGAGGAAGAGGAACTGGTCGTCGGTGACGGGGGTCTTGAAGGGATGATCGGCCTCTTCGCGCCAGCCCGGGATCAGCCGGTCGATGCCGATCGGATCGACCACGGCACCGGACAGAATATGCGCGCCGACTTCCGCACCCTTTTCGAGCACGACGACGGTGAGATCCGGATTGACCTGTTTCAGCCGGATCGCCGCCGAGAGACCTGCGGGACCAGCGCCCACGATCACGACGTCGAATTCCATGCTTTCGCGTTCAGGCAGTTCCATCTCGGTGCTCATCAATCATTCCTCGCCAGGCGGTGCTTTCCGCCATCCTCCTTGACAAAACCCAACCGGATTGTCGAGCCGAAGCGCGACGCGCAGAGGCGCAAATTCCGGCAGGGCGGTGTGAAGCGCGAGAATATCTTACGTGAACGTAAGGGTCAATGCGACGATTTCGCTGCCGGCACGGCTGCTCTCGGCGGCCGCGCATCCTCACCCGCAACGAAAATCGCTGGGCTCTGTTCCGCCTGCGCCAAAACCCGTCGCAGGCCAAAATCTGTCTTTGAACCCTTTCCCGCTTTGTCGCAGTCTCTGCCAAAACGCCAGCAGGGGAACGCGACATGGCACTCACATATGGTTTCATCGGGCTTGGTCATCTTGGCCGCCACCTCGCCGGCAGTCTGGTCAGGGCAGGCTTTACCGTCGTCGTCAACGACCTCGATCCGAAGAATGCCGACGAACTGGTCGCCGCCGGCGCCACATTCGCCGCCGATCCGCAGGCCGTGGCCGAAGCCGCCGATGCCGTCATCACCTGCCTGCCCTCGCCCAAGGTCAGTGAACGGGTTCTGACCGGCGAACGCGGCATCCTCAAGGGGCTGAAACCGGGGAGCACCTGGATCGAGATGAGCACGCTCGACGAGCAGGAAGTCCTGCGGCTCGGCAAGATCGCAGCCGCTGCCGGCATCCGCATGCTGGAATCGCCTGTGACCGGCGGCGTGCATCTGGCCGCCTCCGGCGAGATCACCGTGATCATCGGCGGTGACAGCGACCTCTACGACCTGCATCTTGCGGCCTTCCAGGCCATGGGCAAGCGGATCTTCCGCGCCGGGCCGCTCGGCAAGGCAGCGGTGATCAAGGTCATTACCAACATGCTCGCCTTCATCCACCTAATCGCCACCGGCGAGGCGCTGATGCTGGCGAAGAAGGGCGGCATCGACCTCACCGATGCCTTCAACATCATCAAGGCCTCCTCGGGCAACAGTTTCGTGCACGAGACCGAGGGCCAGGTGATCCTGAACGGCAGTTACAACATCAACTTCACCATGGATCTCGCCGTGAAGGATCTCGGCTTTGCGCTCGGCTTCGGTCGCGAATTCGGCGTGCCGCTCGACTTGGCCTCCCATGCGATGCAGACCTTCATCCGCGCCCGCTCGGCCTATGGCGGCGACGCCTGGTCGTCGCAGGTGGTGAAGCTCCTCGAAGACGCTGTCGGCACGGATCTCAGAGCGCCCGGCTTCCCCGCCGAGCTTTGAGGCGAGCGGACAGGGCGGGAAAGGCTGCCGGGCGGCTTGCAGCGACCGGCGTTTCCGGCGAAGAAGCGGCAAACAGATCAGGCGCCCCCATGTCTTCGCATCCGACCTTTTCGCCCCATGACCTTGCCCCTGCGCTCGAAGGGCTGCATCCGGAGCTCCGCATCCTCGGCCCGGAGGCCCTTGCCGGCCGGCATCCCGGCGAAGACCCTGGCAATCTGAAGGCCGGTGTCATGGCGCAACCCGCTTCGACGGAGGCGGCCGCGGCGCTGATCTCCTGGTGCCGCGCAAACCATGTCGCCGTCGTGCCACAGGGTGGCCTGAGCGGTCTTGTCGGCGGCGGCACGAGCCTTGCCGGCCAGGTCCTGTTGTCCAGCAACCGGCTCAACCGTATCCTCGCCATCCATGTCGACGAAGAAACCGTCGAGGTCGAAGCGGGCGTCACGCTCGAGGCACTGCAGGCGGCACTTGCACCGCATGGTCTCACCACCGGCATCGATCTCGGCTCGCGTGGCTCGGCGACCATTGGCGGCATGGTCTCGACCAATGCCGGCGGCATCCTCGCCTTCCGCAATGGTGTGATGCGCCACCAGATCCTCGGCCTCGAAGCCGTCTTGCCCTCTGGCGAAATCTTCTCCGACATGACGCGGGTGGTGAAGGTCTCCGCCGGGCCGGACCTGAAGCAGCTTCTGATCGGCGGTGAAGGCGCCTTCGGCTTCGTCACGCGTGTGGTGATGAAACTCGAGTCGATCCGGCAGCACCGCGCCGTTGCCCTCCTCGGCGTCGCGGATGCCGCCCGGGCGCTTCTTGTTGCCGCCCGGCTGCGCCGCCATCCTGCCCTCATGCTCGAAGCCGCCGAAATGATGTGGCCGCGTTACGTGAGAGATCATGCCGCGCTCAAGGGCTTCGACCTCTCCTGGCTCGAAGGCGGGAGCGCGCTGTTGCTGGTCGAGGTCTCCGGTGAGAGCGCCGAAGCGGCCGTCACGCACCTCGAGGAAGCGCTCGCCGACGTCTGGGAGGAGGCCGATCTGAAGGGCGGGCTCGTTGCGCAGTCGTCGGACCAGGCGCGCCGCTTCTGGGATCTGCGCGAGGATTCCGGCTTCTATTTCGCAGCCTTTCCCGACGCGCCCTCCTTCGATGTCTCCATGCCGCCCTCCCTGCTCGATCGCTATGTCGCCGATCTGACCGAGCGCCTATCGGCCATCGGCGACGGCTACGAGGCCTATGTCTACGGCCATATCGCCGACGGAAACCTGCATATCGCGCTTGCCGCCCCCGGCCCTCTGCTCGCGGATCTGAAGGCAAAGGTCGAAGACGGCGTCTATGCCGGCATCCTGGCATCCGGTGGAAGCTTCTCCGCCGAACATGGCGTCGGCCTCGACAAGCGCTCGGCCTATCTCTCCCATGTCGACCCGGTGAAGCAGGTACTCGCCCGAGAGATCAAGAACCTGCTCGACCCAGAGAGGATCTTCAATCCCGGCAAGGTGCCGTTCTGATCGGAATTAACCGACCTTCAATCGCTATGTGCCAAAACTGGGTGCAATCTTGATCGAGCGGGAAACCTGTCGTCATGCGGCGCATCATCTCTCCTAGAGCGACGAATTTGTGATGAAGGTCGGCCCCTTGAAGAGATTGAGAGATCTCGCTCAATCGGAGGCGATGTGCCTTGCGGTCAGTTGTGTCGCGTCCGGGAGCGCCTTCGCGGCAACCACATTCCCCGGCACCGGCCCGTTGCCCTCTCTTTTCTCCACGGTCGCAGTCGGCTGCAGCCTTATCGCCTTCACCCTTATGGCAAGCCGTCCGCGGATGCGCACGGCTGTCGAAGCCGGTGCACTTACAACAGAACGGGTCAGCGAGGACTACTCCCGCGACGACCTGACCGGCTGCCTGACGCGGCGCCGATTTCTGGAGGTGCTCAACGGCAGGCTGGCGGAAATACGCCGTCGGCAGATTAACGGCCTGCCCTATGACGACTTCACCCTGATGCTGCTGGATGTCGACCATTTCAAGCTGTTGAACGACGGCTTTGGTCATCACGCCGGCGACGCCGTACTGGAAACGCTCGGTCGACGCGCCCAACAGGAAGCCGACTGGGTCGTCGGGCGACTCGGAGGCGATGAATTCGCAGTCATTGTCCCCGGAAACGACCACCGGGCGATCGCCCATGACGCGCGGCGTTTCCTCGAGCGCCTCGGGGAGGAGTTGCACGCCAACAGCGAGACGCGCGCTTTTCACGGCATCTCGATCGGGGTCGCCTCGGCACCCGCCGACGCGGATCAAGGGTCAGACCTGCTGAAGAAGGCCGACATGGCACTTTATGTCGGCAAGCGCTCCGGGCGCGGACAAGTCACATTTTATCATGGCGACATGCAGCGGAAGCAAGCGGCGGATCGCCAGATCTCCCGCGACCTGCATGCAGCGATCATCCTCAACCAACTCGACCTTCACTATCAGCCGATCGTCGACGTCGACAGACGTGGAGTGGCAGTGGAGGCACTGTTGCGGTGGACCGACCAGACAGGCCGTTCGATACCGCCTGATACCTTCATCCAGGTTGCAGAGAGATCGGAGCTCATCGACCGCCTCGGCGAATGGGTCTTCCGCAAGGCCTGCGAGGATCTCGACCTCCTCGACGTTGATCTGATCTCGGTGAACATCTCAGGCGCTCAGCTCCGTCACGACGGTCTGCTTCCCATGCTTGTTCGGGTACTGCGGGAAACCAACCGCAGCGCCTCCAGCTTCATTCTTGAATTGACCGAAACGGTTCTGATCAACGCCGACCAGAAGGTCTTCCGCCTGTTGGGCGATCTGCGGGCACTCGGCTTTAGGATCGCACTCGATGATTTCGGCACCGGCAACAGCTCCTTCACCCTCCTGCGCGATTTGCCGATCGACATCGTCAAGATCGACAAGAGCTTCATCCAGCGTTTGGAGAACGACAGGATTGCTCAGGTCTTCGTCTCCGCTGTGGGTGAGATTGCGAAATCGCTCGATATCGTGATGGTCGCGGAAGGCGTTGAAACGCAGACGCAGCAGGAATGCGCCAGGATTGCCGGCGCGCAGCGTTTCCAAGGCTGGCTGCATGGAAAGGCCGCGCCTCTGAAAAGTGGCCGCCTGCCCGAGCGCAGCTTGCGCTCTCGCTGAACTCCACACCGACGACCTTCGATCTTCCAAGCTTCCCCTTGCCGGGATGCATTGATAGGTTGACGCGATCATATCGCATCACGAAAGGATACCCCATGGATCTCGGCATTTCCGGCAAACGCGCGCTCGTGCTCGCCGCCTCTCGCGGCCTCGGCCTCGGCATCGCCAAGGCGCTTGCCGCAGAAGGTGTTCACGTACTGATCTGCGGCCGCACCGAGGAAAAGCTTAAGGCCAATGTCGAGGCGATCAAGGCGTCCGGCGGCAAGGCGGATTATGTAGTGGCCGACCTCGCGGATGCGCATTTCGTCGACCAGATGCTGCATGCCGTGCACGACAAGCTCGGTGGCATCGACATTCTCGTCAACAACACCGGCGGCCCGACGCCGGGGACGGCCGAGGAGATGGATGCGGAGAAGCTCTACACCTTCTTCCAGTCGATGGTCGTGCGCGTCATCACGCTCACCAATGCGCTCGCGCCGCTGATGAAGACCCAAGGTTTTGGCCGTATCCTCACGGTCGCCTCGTCCGGCGTCTTCGAGCCGATCCCCAATCTCGCGCTCTCGAACACCCTGCGCGGCGCGCTGGTCGGCTGGAACAAGACGCTGTCGGCCGAGCTTGCCTCTTACGGCGTCACGGCCAACATGATCCTGCCGGGCCGCATCCATACCGACCGCATCGACGAGCTCGACGGCGCCAATGCCAAGAAGCAGGGCAAGTCGCTCGACGACGTACGCGCGGCCTCCGTCAAGTCGATCCCCGCGCAGCGGCTCGGACGCGTCGAGGAATTCGCAGCCTCCGCGGCCTTTCTCTGCTCGGAGCCGGCGAGCTACATCACCGGCACGATGCTGAGGGTCGATGGCGGGGCGGCAAAATCGATCTGAGGGGGCTGAGACCAGCCCTCAAATTCGCATTGCCTAAAATGCGACTGATCGGCTGAACGGCTTGGAAATCTCTTGCGTTTACTCCAAAGCGAGAAACCTGGGAGATGAGAGTTCCCGTGATGACCGATGCCGGACATGAAGACCGGATGCTGCAGGCGCTCGACCCTGCCGCTTTCGCGACCGAAACCGAACAGACCATCGTCGAAGAGCGGGTGCGTGTTCCGCGCTCTCGCCATGCAAGCTATGGCCGGATCATCGATCACTTCCTGACCAAGCTCGAATCCTATGACGACGAGTTCGACACGCTCGACACGCCGATCCTCGCGGCTCGGCCCTATCTCGACGTCTGATGCTCGCCTACACGCAGCAGCTCACCCGGACCGGCTTTGGCCGAACCCCGCAGCGCCCAGGAGAACGCAGAGTTCCGCGTCCGTCGCTTGCTCCAGCGACAGCAGTCCGAGATAGCCATCGCCTTCTTGCTTCAGCGCCGACCAGAATGCCGGCTCGGTCTTGAGGCCTTGCTGCCGCAAAAGCTGGATGGCGCGCTTGAAGCCATCGCCGCCAAGAGACAGCAGCCGTCTTTCCACCGTGAAGTGGCGCCATCCGGATTGCTGGGCTACCGGCATGGGGCTCGCGAAGAGCTCGAAGTCCCAATCGAAGGCGTGAAATGTCGCGATGACCGGCCGGTCTTTTGCCCTCCACTGCCAGAGGCGGAAGCCTGGCATCTGTGCATAGGCGCGCCAGATGTCTGCTACGAACGTCGCCTGGTCCGGCGCATGGCAGAGAATATCGATGTCGCTCGTTTCGGTGTGGATGCCGAGCGGCGGGGTACCGGCAATGTGCGGATCATAGGCCGCAAGGGTTTCAATGATGCCGAGCTGGCCTACTGCCGTCTGATAGTCGGTGCGTGACATCTTTCCGGCTCCGGTGATCGCTTTGCGCCCTTCCCCTACCGCCTGATGGTGCCCGCATCAAGCCAGGCAGAGGGGGCGGCCGCGCGGGATGACAGCACGCAGGAGCGCGTTCTGCCGTAGATGTCACAAAATGGTCGCTTGCCCTTGCCCGGTCCCTGTGGCATCAGGCGCCCTCTTTCGTTCTCGGTTACGCCGACGACAGCCGGCATGCCGGTTCCCACAGACAATCATTCAGATCAAAGGAGCGATGGCCATGGCTCAGGCGCTGGGGCTCGATTTCGGCACGACCAATACCGTGATCGCCGTCGCGGAAAGCGGAGACGACACCCGGTCCGTCTCCTTCACCTCTCCTGCCGGCACCACCGACAGCATGCGCACGGCGCTCTCCTTCCTCAAGGATCCGCAGCTCGGAGCCGGCGCCCTGAAGGTCGAGGCGGGCCAGGCCGCCATTCGTGCCTTCATCGACAATCCCGGCGATTGCCGCTTCCTGCAGTCGATCAAGACCTTTGCGGCCTCGGCCCTGTTCCAGGGCACGCTGGTGCATGCGCGGCGCTTCCAGTTCGAGGATCTGATGGAAGTCTTCCTGAAGCGCCTGCAGGCCTATGCCGGCGAGGGCTGGCCTGACGAGACGAAACGGCTGGTGGCCGGCCGGCCGGTGCATTTTGCCGGCGCAAGCCCCGATCCTCAACTCGCCGTCACGCGCTACAACGAGGCGCTGACCCGTCTCGGCTTTCCGGAAATCCACTATGTCTATGAGCCGGTCGCGGCGGCCTTCTATTTTGCCCGCACGCTGAAGCGCGATGCGACCGTTCTGGTTGCCGACTTCGGCGGCGGCACGACCGACTTCTCGCTGATCCGCTTTTCCACCGAAGGCGGCAAGCTCAGCGCCACCCCGATCGGCCATTCCGGTGTCGGCATCGCCGGCGACCAGTTCGATGCGCGCATCATCGACCAGCTGGTGGCACCCGAGATCGGCAAGGGCAGCCAGTTCAAGAGCTTCGGCAAGCTCCTCGACGTGCCGAGCAACTACTATCTCGCCTTCTCGCGCTGGAACCAGTTGTCGGTGTTCAAGACGATGAAGGAATTCACCGATCTCAAGTCTCTGGTGCGTCAGGCGGAAGAGCCGGAAAAGCTTGAGCTCTTCATTGACCTGATCGACCATGACGAAGGCTATCCGCTGTATCAGGCCGTCTCTGCGACCAAGATGGCGCTCTCTTCCGCAGAGGAGGCCGAGTTCCGCTTTTCCCCGCTCGGCAAGGCCGGCGAAAAGCGGGTGACACGGCGCGACTTCGAGAGCTGGATCGCGGATGATTTGACGCGCATGGAACAGGCGCTGGATGAGGTACTGACGACGAGCAACACCCAAGCCGACAGCATCGACAAGGTCTTCCTCACCGGCGGCACCTCCTTCGTGCCGGCCGTGCGCGACATCTTCCACCGCCGCTTCGACGCAAGCCGCATCGAAACCGGCGGCGAACTGGTCTCGATCGCCCACGGCCTGTCCCTGATCGGCGAGCGCGACGACATCGAGCAGTGGGTGGCGTGAACTCGCCTTGTTGAGGGCGCCGTAGATGATCACCGCCCCGTCGGTCCTGCCACGGCCCCTCACCCTGCCCTCTCCCCGCAAGCGCGGAGAGGGAGCGCCAGCGGTGGCCGTCATGGCCTTCTCCCCGCTCGCGGGGAGAAGGTGCCCGAAGGGCGGATGAGGGGCGGCCAGCGTCGCGTGAACACGAGGGGCTAAACGGCAGTGCACCTCCCCGCTTTCCATTTGCCTTGACCAGGCCAAACACACTAGAACAGCCTCATGATCCAGGCCCGCGACATGACGCCAGCAGAGCTCGCCGCGCTTCTCGCATTTCATGCGGAAGCGGGTGTCGATTGGCTCGTGGAGGACGATCCGGTCGATCGCATTGCAGCCTTTGCGGCGGAAAAGGCTGCCCGCCAGGTGGCACGGCCGGCGGCCGACGCGTCCTCGGGCAATCTCCCGGCCCGCACGCTTGCCGCACGCGGCGCGCCGCAGAGCGAACGCCAGCCGGCGCGTGCCCAGCCCGCACAAGGCTCCGCCCTGCCGGCCATCCCGGACGAGAACGCGATTGCCGAGGCGCGGTTCGCGGCCGAAAGCGCGCGATCGCTCGCCGAACTCAAGACCGCCATCGAAGGCTTCACGAGCTGTAACCTGAAGACGTCGGCCCGGTCCACGATCACCGCCCAGGGCGCAGGCACGTCCGGCATCATGGTGATCGGCCCCATGCCGAACGCAGACGACGACCGCGAAGGCATGGCCTTTTCGGGACGCGCCGGTCTGCTGCTCGATCGCATGCTGTCGGCGATCGGCCAAACGCGTGAGAGCGTGGTCATCTCCACCGTCATCCCCTGGCGTCCGCCGGGCGACCGCATGCCATCAGGACCGGAGACCGCCATCTGCCGACCCTTCATCGAGCGGCAGATTGCACTGGTGGAGCCACGCCTCGTGCTCGTGCTCGGCAATTTCGCCGCACGCTTCTTCTTCGGAGAGACGGGCACCATTCACGCTCTGCGTGGCAAATGGCGCGACATCGGCGCGGGCGGCCATACGGTTCCGGCACTCGCGACCCTGCACCCCCAGGAACTGCTCGCCGCACCGGCCAGCAAGGCGCTCGCCTGGATGGACCTGCTCGTCTTCTCCGAGCGGCTCCAGACACCGCCCAACGGCTAAATTTCAGGCAATGTAAACGAATTATGAAATCTGCCATGCGATTGACGCATGGCAGGCCCGCAGTCGGGCTGCTTGCCGAATCTATGCTGCACTGCGATATTCAATCGGCAAAGTGGGAGGTACACTTTACAAGGAATACCGTCGTGAGCCTTCGGACCCGCCCCATTCACTGCAAGTTCGAGACCCTGCGTCTCGCTGGCGATCATGGCCGTACCGGCACGCCCTACAATCGCTCCAGCCCCTCCGTTGCTGTCGAGCAGCTCAGCGCCCGGTTCGCAGGTCATGCCGGCCGCATCGCCCGCCCGGCCGCCAGCTTTGCCGAAAGCCGTCTCTGATCCGGTCTGCGCGGAGCGATCTGCGCGCCGTTCTGCTTCGCCTGCATAGCAGCCCTTCCGCATTGTGCATTGCAACAACGGTCCATCGATGAACTAATACGGTCATCGAATTTGCCATGCGTCAAAAGCAGAGGACACGACCATGATCTCATTTCATCCCGTCCGCAGCCTGCGTCAGGCCGTGCATCACATCGGCGAAGCGGTCAACGCATCGGCCGAACTCTCCCAGGCCGCCCGCAAGCGCCAGCAGGCGCAGGATCGTGGCGAGCAGCGGGCTCTGCAGCCGCTCGGCTTCTGATCCTCTCCCACACCTCTCAGATACAAAAAGGCTCGCATCGCTGCGGGCCTTTTCGTTTTTTTGATGGCGCTGGAAGACAACGGAAGCTCGCCTACCTCGCCCTCTTCGAGGTTCAGGCTTCCCGTGCCACGCCGAGGCGCGGATCATGCTTTCCCAGGCGGACAGGCCCGCAGATCTTCTCATGGGCAAAGTCGATGATCGAGAACTTGATCGCCTGCCACTTGCAATATTCGTCAAGGAAATCCCGCCGCAGGATGCAGTGATTGCGGTCGCCGTCCGGCCAATGCAGGCAGCCCGTTTCCACCGCACGGCGGAAGAGGCGCTGCAGATGGGTACGCGAGATCATGAAATGCTCGGCCATCACGCGCGCGTCGATGCGGCCGATATTGTAGCCCTCGCCATCGGGGGAGAGCTCCATAGCACGGCGCACAAGCTCGTCCATGACAAGACCGCCGGCTTCCGTCCAGAGAAACAGCGCGACCCGCGGCGGCGGTTCCAGCCAGCTTGGATTGAGGCAGGCGCGCCGGGCAACCTGCGGCTGGATCAGCTTGAACAGCTCCGGCTGCGCGGCAAGCGTGGCTGCCCGGTCGCCGCCATCAAGGTGATCGAGAAGCTCGAAATTGGTCATCAGCCACTGATACATGGCCTGGGTCGGCAGCTCGGTCGCCTCGTAGCGCTTTGGACGACGATTGGGATCACCCACGATGCGGACGAATTTGTAGCTCAGCAGCTGATCGAGAAAGTTCAGCACCGTGTTGCGGCTGGCCGCATTGTTGGAGGTGATGATCTCGCGGAGATTGGTGGTGGTGAGCCCGCTTCCCGGCTGCGAGGGATCGTATTCAAGCTGCAAGGCAAAGGCCGCCTGGCTCAGAAGCCAGCGTTGATGCGAAGCCAGCATGCGCGACAGGCGCGGGCTCTGGTCGAACTGGCCGCGCAGCTTGGCCGCATAGGCGCGCAGGGCCGGAACGAATTGGGGATGGCCGACGATCTCCGAGACAGACAGCGTCATGACACGCTCCCGGACTTGATTGCGCTATCTGCGAAGGCGGAAACAAACGGCACGCGCAGGCGCTCTGGCCTGCAAGCGGTCTGCCGTGTCGTCGCCCGTGTCGGCTTCATTCGATCCCTTTGGCGGACCCCGTCCCTTCGTCCGAGGCCTCTCATCTTGTGACAGTTGTCAAGGTAAACGAATTCCTCGCGATGTTTCAATAATTTATTACGCTACCCCTGCTCAAGTCGCAGATTGCATTCGCATTGCGCCCCGTCGCGTCGTATTCGACATTTCAAACGGCTGGCGATGCTGGCACTATTCTTGTCCAGACTGCTTCCGGGAGGCCCAATGCTGTCCAGTCTCGCCTCGATCGCCACCTTGATGCTGTCGACCCTGATGATGATGGCCGGCTTCGGCCTAATGGGCTACATGCTGCCGATCCGGTCGCTGAACGAGGGCTGGTCGACCTTCATCATCTCGGTCATCGCCACGGGCTACACCTTCGGCTTTACGGTCTCCTGCGTCGTCACGCCCATCCTCGTGCGTCGGGTGGGGCATGTGCGCGTCTTCGGCGCCCTCATCACGATCCTCACCGTCTCGATCCTGCTCTGCGCGCTGGTCGTCGAGTGGTGGGCCTGGATGATCTTCCGCGGCCTGTCCGGCTTTGCGATTGCCGGCGCCTATTTGTTGATCGAAAGCTGGCTCAACGAGCGCGTCACCAACGACAATCGCGGCGCGCTCTTCTCGGTCTACATGGTCACCTGCCTGGTGGGCTCGATCGGCGGGCAATACATCGTGCCGCTGGGCGATGTGAACGGGCCCGAACTCTTCATGATCTGCGCGCTGATCTTCTCGCTCGCGCTCTTCCCGGTGGCGCTGTCCACCGCGCAATCCCCCAGCCCCATTGCCGAGGCGCGCTTCGATCTGAAACGTCTCTATCGGCGATCGCCGATCGCCTTTTTCGGCTCGCTTCTGTCGGGTGCCCTGTCGGGTACCTGGGGCAGCCTCGGCGGCGTCTATTCCCAGACGATCGGCATGACCACCGCGCAGGGTGCCACGCTGCTTGCCGCTTTCCTTGCCGGCGGGGCGCTTTCCCAGGTGCCGATCGGACGCATCTCGGACCGCATGGACCGCCGCCTCGTGATGATCGCCTCCGGCCTATTCGGCGTCGGCGCCTGCGCCTTGATGATCGCTTTTGGCGCAGACGAGCCGACTGCGCTCTATGTCGCCGGCTTCTTCGTCGGCACGGTGCTTTACCCCGTCTATTCGCTGAACGTCGCCCATGCGAACGATCTGGCCGAGCCGCATGAATATGTCACCCTGTCCAGTGCCATCATGATCCTCTATGGCATGGGCACGGTGACGGGCCCGATCATGGCCGGCACGCTGATGGAATGGCTTGGCCCGAATGCGCTGATCGGTTTCCTCGGACTGGCCTTCGCCCTTTATGCCGGCTACGCCGCCTATCGCATCACGCGGCGTCCCGACGCTGTCACGCCGGAGGACAAGGCCGACTTCCAGGCCACCATCCTGCCGATGCAGGGCGCGGACAACGCCTCCCCCCTCCCCGAGCCTGAGCCCGATCCGGAAGAGCAGATGGAGCTTGAAATCGAGCCCGGGCGCTGAGCTTCAGCCCTGCGGCGTCGACGCCTTGCGGGCAGCCCGTCGCTCAAGGCCGAGCTGGTGTTCGCGGTAGATGATGAAGATGCCGGCGGAAACGACGATCGCTGCGCCGATGAGGGTCGTTGCGGTGGGCACTTCTGAAAACAGCGCGTAGGCGGCAATCGAGCCCAGGATAATCGAACAGTATTCGAACGGCGCAATCGTCGAGACGTCGGCGAAGCGATAGCTTTCGGTCAGGAAGATCTGCCCGAGCCCGCCGAAGAAGCCGGCGAGTGCCAGAAGGCCCAGCGCCTGCCAGGACAGATCCGCCCAGCCGAAGAACCAGGTCAGCGCGGACAGCAAGGCTGCCGTCAGGGAGAAGAACAGGACGATGGTCGAGGTCTTTTCCTCACGCACGAGCTGGCGGACCTGCAGCATGGCTCCGGCCCCGAGCGTTGCCGAAATCAGGACGGCGACCGCCCCGACGGCAGCTTCCGAGCCCATCCCGTCTTCCCCGAACAGGGTCAGCTTCGGCAGCGAGATGATCAACACGCCGACGAGCCCGATGACAACGGCCGTCCAGCGATAGAGCCGCACCGTCTCCTTCAGGAAGATCGCGGCGAAGACGACGGCAATTAGGGGCATGGCATAGCCGATGGCGATCGCGTCCGGCAGCGGCAGGTGCACAAGACCGTAGAAGCCCGCACCCATGGCGCAGACCCCAAGCAGGCCGCGCTTCACATGCCCGAACGGGTTGTCGGTCTGCATGGCGACCCTGAGCTCCCCGCGCCAGGCGAGATAAGCAACGATCGGCAGGATCGCGAAAGCGGACCGGTGAAAGCTGATCTGGCCCGGCGGAATGCCGTTGCCGGCAAGCTTGATGCAGGTCTGCATGGCAACGAAGACCGTGACCGAACAGACTTTCAGCACGATGCCGCGCAAGGGATTGGGATCGGCAAAGGCCATGGTCACGACTGTCTTGAATGCGGGCCGGCGCGGACAAGCGCCTCGGGATGATTTCGAAGAGGTCGAAACATCTGAATCGACCGGACCTAGGTTGCATGGGTGCCGGGTGGGTGCAAGTGCGGATTTTTGCGGTATTGGCCCCAGAAATGGCCTGAAAACCCCGGGATTCCCGCCATGAAGCGTTAACTGCTCGTTTAATGCGGGAAAATATATTTCCTCTTAATAAGTCATATTTATTCGGCAGCGTGCTGCCGACTTTTCAGGTTCGTCTTTTTCAAACCGGGGTTTGGCGCCATGCCGCAGGCCGATTATCAGACCAATCCGATTTCAGAGATCCGCGCCACGCCCCGGTCCATGCGCCTCGTCACGGAGAGCATCGGATCCGACCTCGAAGTCTTCAGCGCCGACAACGCCCATATCGTCCGGCAGATCCGGCTTCTGGCGATCAACGCCCTGATCGAGGCCGCGCGCGCCGGCGAGGCCGGCAAGGGTTTCGCGGTGGTCGCCAACGAGGTCCAGCGCCTCGCGCAGGGAGCCAATGAGACGGCAGAACGGTTCCAGCAGAACGTGCTTGGGCGCATCCGGCAGAGCCGCAGCATGGCAGACGATCTCGTCGAGCAGATGGAGGGCGTCCGGCTCATCGATCTCGCGCAGACGCTCGTCCAGTTCATCGTGCGCAATCTTTTCGAGCGCACGGCCGATGTGCGCTGGTGGGCGACCGACAGCGCGCTGTGGGAAGCTCTTGAACAGCCATCCGCCGACCGCGCCCAGCATGCCGCCGCCCGCCTCGGCGTGATCAACCGCTTCTATACCGTCTATCTGGATCTCGTGATGACGGACACGAAGGGCAAGGTCATTGCTTCCGCCAATCCCCGCTACCACCGCAGCCTGAAGGACCGGGACCTCTCGGGCGACACCTGGTTCCAAGCTGCGCGCAGCTGCCAGACCGGTGACGACTACATCGTCGACACCGTCAAGCGCAGCCCCCTGCACGACAATCGCGACGTCCTCGTCTATGCCACCGGCATTCGCGCGGCCGGCCGCAGCGATGGCGCGCTTCTCGGCACGCTCGGCGTCTATTTCGACTGGCAGGCTCAGGGTCAGGCAATCGTCGAGAAGGAAGCCAACCTGCCGCCACAAGTCGCAGAGAAGACCGAGGTTCTGTTGCTCGACGGCAGCAACATGGTGATTGCTTCATCGCGTCCGGAGCGGATCTACACGCATTTCGCGCTCAACAATCCGCAGCAGCTTGCCAAGGGCAGCTACTACGATCAGAGCGGGGCCATCGTCGCCTTCGCCAAGACGCTCGGATATGAGGATTACGACGGGCTCGGCTGGTCGGGCGTGATCATCCAGGGCATGGACAGCGACGACGAGTTGCGGCAGCAGCTACGGCTGAAGTGAGCCGCGTCACAGCTGCGCAAGAGATTTCGCAAGATCAATTGTCCGACTATTCTTGGACTTCGCGTGCGATTGACGCAGTTCGAGCGATGAAATCCGCTTCTTGCGACCAGAGCATCGTAAAAATAACTCGTGTTTTAACAATCGTTCAGAAATTGCTGCAATCATCGCCCGCAACTTGACCCCATTCGGCTCCAGGCATCTTCAAGTCTGCGCCGTGGTGGCCAACCCCGCAGCGACCAGGACATATTATGCGCACAGATACGGGCCGGATCGTTCATCTGGCAGACTACCGCCCCACCGACTTCGTTCTGGAACGGGTTGATCTGACCTTCGAACTGGATCCGACCGAGACCAAGGTGGAAGCCCGCCTGATTTTTCATCGCCGCGAAGGTGTCGATGCGACTGCGCCGCTGGTGCTCGATGGTGACGACCTCACCATGACGAGCCTGCTCTTCGACCAGATCGAGATGGATCCGGCGCGCTACACCGCGACGCCCGAGAGCCTCACGATCCGCGATCTGCCGGAATCGACGCCTTTCGAGATCACCGTTGTCACGATGATCAACCCTGAGGCCAATACCCAGTTGATGGGCCTCTACCGCTCGAACGGCATCTACTGCACCCAGTGCGAGGCGGAAGGCTTCCGCCGCATCACCTATTTCCCCGATCGTCCGGATGTGCTTGCCGTCTATACGATCAACATCATCGCCGACAAAGCTGCGAACCCGCTCCTGCTGTCGAACGGCAACTTCCTCGGTGGCGCCGGCTTCGGCCCGGACAAGCATTTCGCCGCCTGGTTCGACCCGCATCCGAAGCCGTCCTATCTCTTCGCGCTCGTCGCGGGCGACCTTGGCGTGGTCGAAGACACCTTCACCACCATGTCCGGCCGCGAAGTCGCACTGAAGATCTATGTCGAGCACGGCAAGGAGCCGCGCGCGGCCTATGCGATGGACGCGCTGAAGCGCTCGATGAAATGGGACGAAGAGGTCTTTGGCCGGGAATATGATCTCGACATCTTCATGATCGTCGCCGTTTCCGACTTCAACATGGGCGCCATGGAGAACAAGGGCCTCAACATCTTCAACGACAAGTATGTCCTGGCCGATCCCGAGACCGCGACCGATCAGGACTATGCGAATATCGAAGCGATCATCGCGCATGAATACTTCCACAACTGGACCGGCAACCGCATCACCTGCCGCGACTGGTTCCAGCTCTGCCTGAAGGAAGGCCTCACCGTCTATCGCGACCACGAATTCTCGGCCGACATGCGCTCGCGCTCGGTCAAGCGCATCGCGGAAGTCCGTCATCTGCGCTCGGAGCAGTTCCCGGAAGATGCCGGTCCCCTCGCCCATCCGGTGCGCCCGACGAAGTATCGCGAGATCAACAACTTCTACACGACGACCGTCTACGAGAAGGGCTCCGAGGTCACCCGGATGATCGCGACCATTCTCGGCCGCGACGACTTCAAGAAGGGCATGGATCTCTATTTCGAGCGCCATGATGGCGATGCCGCGACCGTCGAAGACTTCGTCAAGTGCTTCGAAGACGCAAGCGGCAAGGATCTCACCCAGTTCTCGCTCTGGTACCATCAGGCCGGCACGCCGCAGATCACCGTCTCCTCCACCTATGACGCGAGCGCCAAGACGCTGACGCTGTCACTGGAGCAGATGATCCCGGCCACACCCGGCCAGAGCACGAAGGAGCCGATGCACATTCCGCTGCGCTTCGCGCTCATTTCCGAAAACGGCTCGGAAGCCTCGGCTTCCGCTATTGCGGGCGGCGATGTCACCAGCGACGTGCTGCATCTCACCCAGCGTGCCCAGACCTTCACCTTCTCCGGCATCGGCAGCCGCCCGGTCGTCTCGCTCAACCGTGGATTCTCGGCCCCGGTCACCCTGCATTTCGCCCAGAGCGCCGAGGATCTCGGCCACATCGCCCGCCACGACAGCGATCTCTTCGCGCGCTGGCAGGCAATCACCGACCTCGCGCTGCCGGTCCTGACAGACGCGGCCAAGACCGCGCGTGACGGTGGCGCCGTCGCCGCAAACTCTGCCTTCGTCGACGTCCTGCTCGCGGTCGCTGCCGATGAAGCGCTGGAACCGGCCTTCCGCGCCCAGGCACTGACACTTCCGAGCGAAGCCGACATCGCGCGCGAACTCGGCGGGAACAACGATCCGGATGCCATACATGCCGGTCGCCAGGCCGTGCTCTCGGCGATCGCGACGGCGGGCGCGGATGTCTTCCGCAAGCTTCACGCCGCCCACTCGGCCTCCGGCCCCTTCTCCCCGGATGCCGCGGGTGCCGGCAAGCGGGCGCTGAAGAACATCGCCCTCTCCTTCCTGTCGATCGCCGAAAACGCGCCGGCACTGGCTGCTGACGCCTTCGCCCGCGCCGACAACATGACGGATCTGTCGCAGGCGCTCACCATTCTTGCCCACCGCTTCCCGGATGCGGCGGAAACGAAGGAGGCACTCGCCGCCTTCGAAGCCCGCTTCGCCTCCAATGCGCTGGTCCTCGACAAGTGGTTTACCATCCAGGCCACGATCCCCGGGGCTGCCAGCCTCGAACGGGTCAAGGCGCTGATGACGAGCCCGCATTTCCAGCCGACCAATCCGAACCGCGTCCGCTCGCTCGTCGGCACCTTCGCCTTCGGCAATGCGACCGGCTTCAACCGTGCGGATGGTGCGGCCTACCAGTTCTTTGCCGAAAAGATCCTCGCGATCGACCCGCGCAATCCGCAGCTTGCCGCCCGACTTCTGACCGCGATGCGCTCCTGGCGCCTGCTCGAATCCGGACGCGCCGACAAGGCTCGTGCGGCCCTTGCAACCATCGAAGCCTCGGCCTCGCTGTCCACAGACGTCCGCGACATCGTCGAGCGTATTCTCAAGGGCTGACGCAGCCGCAAATTAGACTAGGAAGGCGCCGGTCAAATCGGCGCCTTCTTTCGTTCTGCGGACCACTATCAGCCTTTGAACACGCGCGGATTCTCCATCAGATTCAGCCTCTTGCCGATACGCCAATAAAAAAGCGGAGTCGGAGCAATGGGTTAATATTTTCTTTACGCACCCGGTCTGGACAAGGCGAATCGGTCATGATTCCTTGGCGTCAGATTCGGGCAAGCGGCGCTGCGAATCACACGAGGGACAGAGGCAGGGACGATGTTGGACGCGCGGCGGGTCACCGCAGCCGATGAGCGGCTGCGCATCAAATTTTCGGACATGGGTGAATTCTTCGCAAGGCTGGGACGGTCCCTGTTCGGAGCGTCTCATTCGGGACAGAGCCAGGCCACGGCCCGCTCAAGGCGCATCGAGACGGCCTTGCGGCGCGCCATCCCAATCCTCATTCTCGCATTTCTCGCCGTCGTGGCGCTTGCCCGCACGATCGGGATCATGAGCGAACACCAGCGCATGGAAAGTGCGGTTCGCCAGTCGACGGCGCTGATCGCCGCCACCGTCAATGCGGCCCTTGGCGAGCATCAGGCCCTCTTCGAAACCCGCAACCGCGCCGAAGCCGAGAAGCGGCTTTCCACATTCCTCGACCGGGAGCACTTCGCCAATGGCGCCTTCGTGCTTCTGGTCGATCCGGCCGGCCGCGTCTTCGGCTCCTCGCCGGAAGCCACCGCCCAGGTTGGCCTGATGCTGTCGAGCCTCCTGCCGGAAGTGATGACCATCCGCAAATCCGGCAGCCGGACCGGCGCGATCGAAACGGATCTCAACGGCATCCCGCATCACGCGATCTTCACGCCAGTCGGCACCGACGGCGCGATGATTGTTGCAGCTCATTCGCTGCAGGCGGTGGAAGACTTCTGGCGCCGCGAGCTCTCGCTCAATGTCACGCTCTTCACCTGCATCACCGTCATTCTCTTCGTCATCCTCTACGCCTATTTCTACCAGGTGAAGCGGGCCCGTGAGGCCGACGACACCTTCCTCGAATCCAATCTGCGTGTCGAAACCGCCCTGGCGCGCGGCCGCTGCGGTCTCTGGGACTTCGATCTCGAAAGCCGCAAGCTGGTCTGGTCGCGCTCGATGTATGAGATGCTGGGCCTTGCCCCCTCGACCGAGCCGCTCGCTTTCGCCGATGCCGCCCGCCTGATGCATCCCGATGACGGCAATCTCTACGCGCTCGCCCGCTCCGTCGGTCGTGGCAGCTCCCGCCACATCGACCAGATCTTCCGCATGCGCCATGCCCAGGGCCACTATGTCTGGATGCGCGCCCGCGCCCAGATCATTTCCTCCAGCACCGGCGACCTGCATGTCATCGGCATTGCCATGGACGTCACCGAGCAGCATCGCCTCGCCCAGCGCTATGCCGAAGCCGACCAGCGTCTCGCCGACGCCATCGAATGCACCTCGGAAGCCTTCGTGCTCTGGGACAAGAACGACAAGCTCGTCGCCTGGAACGGCCACTTCCAGAAGGTCTATGGCCTGCCCGACGACGTGCTCGTGCCCGGCAAGGAACGCTCTCTGGTGCTCGCGGCCGCCGGCAAGCCGATCATCCAGCGCCGCATCGCCGATGCCGATGACGGCACCAATTCCCGCACCTCGGAAGTACAGCTCGCCGACGAGCGCTGGCTGCAGATCAACGAGCGCCGCACCCGTGACGGCGGTCTCGTCTCGGTCGGCACCGACATCACGCTTCTGAAGCGCCACCAGGAGCGTCTGCGCGAGCAGGAACGCCGCCTGATGGCCACCATCGGCGACCTGTCCGCCTCGCAGAAGATCCTCGAGCGCCAGAAGACTGAACTCTCCGACGCCAACGAAAAATATCTCGCCGAGAAGCAGCGCGCAGAAGCTGCCAACAAGGCGAAGTCGGAATTCCTCGCCAATATGAGCCACGAGCTCCGGACCCCGCTCAACGCAATTCTCGGCTTCTCGGAGATCCTGCTTGCCCGCATGTTCGGCCCTGTCGGCTCGCCGAAATACGAGGAATATGCCAAGGACATCCACGAGAGCGGCAAACATCTCCTGAACGTCATCAACGACATTCTCGACATGTCGAAGATCGAGGCGGGCCAGATGAAGATCCGCTGCGAGACGATCGACCTCTGCCCGCTGATCGAAGAGAGCATGCGTCTCACCGCGATCCCGGCCGAAGAAAAGAACATCACCGTCGAGCAGCGCGTCGATTGCGGCCTCTCGCTCGTCGCCGATCGCCGCGCGATCAAGCAGATCCTGCTCAACATCCTCTCCAATGCGGTGAAGTTCACCGATGAGGGCGGACGGATCGCTCTCCGCGCCCGCAAGGTCGAAGGCGCGGTCCTCGTCTCCATCGTCGATACCGGCATCGGTATCCCGAAGAGCGCGCTCGGCAAGATCGGCAATCCCTTCGAACAGGTGCAGAGCCAGTACGCCAAGTCCAAGGGCGGCTCCGGCCTCGGCCTCGCCATCTCCCGCTCCCTCGTCGCCCTCCACGGCGGCTCGCTGAAGATCCGCTCCCGCGAAGGCCAGGGCACCGTCGTGTCGCTGCGCATCCCGGATGTCGTGGTCGCCCAGGGCCTGAAGCGCAGCGCGTAAGGGCGGCCCCGTTTACCCGCCCTTAACCCTTCCTGCCGATTGCGCGGCCGGACTTACCCATCCGTAAGGGTCCCCGGTCCATGACAGGGTCGGGACAATCCGGTGGAAACCGGAGGGACAGACAGGGACCGCAATGGCCAGCGAAGGCAAGCCGCGCAATCGGCTTTACGTCAATTTCATCATCAACCTGATCGGCGCCCTCTTGCCGATTCCGGTGATGATCCTGACGGTTCCCGTCTACATCGACTATGTCGGCGACGCCCGTTACGGCGTGATTTCGCTGATCTGGGTGATGATCGCTTATCTCGGATTTCTTGAGCTTGGCCTTGCGCCTGCCACGATCAATGCACTCGCCCGCCTCGACCGATCCGATCAGCGAGAACGCGCGCGCGTCATCGTCACCTCCTTCACCATCAACGCGTCGATGACCTGTTTCGGCGCATTCCTGCTTTATCTGCTCGGCTCGTACATCGTCGGCGGCGTGGTGCAGGTGCCCGCCGAGATCGAGGGCGAGGTCAAGGCGGCCATGCCGTGGATCGCGCTCCTTCTGCCGCTCGTCATTCTGAACGGCGCCGGAATCGACGCGATCGAAGCGCGGGAGAATTTTGCGCTCGCCAATGTGCTGCAGGTCTCGGGCGCGATCTTCGCCCAGATCCTGCCGCTCGCCTTCGCCGTCTTCGTCTCTCCGGATCTGGGCACGGTCATTCCAGGTGCCGTGCTCGCCCGCGTGCTCCTGATGCTCGCGATCTTCATCGCCATCAACCACATCGAAGGGCCGCTGCGTTTTCGCGATTTCGACCGGGACCGGGCCCGCCGGCTTCTCTCCTATGGCGGCTGGGTCACGATCTCCTCGGTGCTCACGCCGATCCTTGGTTCGCTCGACCAGTTGATGATCGGCCGCTTCTTCGGCGTGGCCGCCGTGACCTATTATGCCGTGCCGCTGAACCTCATCTCGCGCAGCCAGATCATTCCCGGTGCCATTTCCCGGGCCATCTTCCCACGGCTTGCGAGTTCGGAATCGGAAGAGGCGAAAGCCCTGACCGCGCGCGTGCTGATCGTCACCGCCCTGCTCTATGGCGGCATCTGCGCCTCGACGATCCTGCTGATGGATCCGCTCTTGACGCTCTGGCTCGGCGAGGCCTTTGCCGAGCGGGCGCGTCTGCCCGCGACGATCCTCGTCACCTCGATCTGGCTCAATTCGCTGATCTTTGCGCCCTATTGGCTGATCCACAGCCAGCACCGACCTGACCTCATCGCCAAGCTGCATCTGGGGCTGCTCTTGCCCTTTGCCGGCGTGCTGGTGCTGCTCACCATGCAGTTCGGCATTGTCGGCGCGGCCTGCGCGGCAGCCCTTCGCTCGCTCTTCGATTTCGGCGGTCACCTGACGCTGAGCGGCATCATGCGGCGCGTCGCGGGACCGCTTGCCCTGCCCTTCGCGCTGCTTGCCGCGGCAACCTTTGCGCATCTGACCGTCGACGACTGGCTTACCGCCTTCATTCTCGCCTGCGCCGTCTGGCCGATCGTGGCGCTCCTGGTCTTCCTCCTCGACCGCTCAACCTTCAACCTGCTTGTCGGTTTTGCGATGAAGCCCTTGAGACTGATCGCCAACCGCCCGGCCTGACCTTGCCGGCTGCTGCGTCCCTCAAGACCGCGCCATCACCCTTGAAAACACCTTGCGCACCGCCTTCGACAGCCGCTTCACCTCGGCCTCAGCGGTTTTCAAATCAGGGCTTTCGGCGGCGCGCGCCACCCGGTCGGTCAGACCTGCCGGGACATTGCCCGGCTCGAAGGGACCGTCGATGCAAAGGCGGATGACCTGCGAGAGATCGGTGTAAAGCTTCAGCGCTATCAGGCAGGTGTCGAGGTCGTTCGGATCGATGAGCGCGCCCAGTGCCTTCAGCGCATCGGCGGTGGAGAGCTCGTTCGTGCGGACCCGATGCCCCTTGCCGGGGGCGATAAGGGCGAGATACTGCGCGATGAATTCAATGTCGATCAGGCCGCCGGGGATGAGCTTCAGGTCCCAGATGTCCTTCGGCGGCTTCTCCTTTTCGATCAGCGCGCGCATCTCGGCCACGTCCTTGACAGTCTTCGCCTGATCCCGCGGGGCAGCCAGCACCTCTTCGATGATGCGCTCGGCCTCTTCGATCAGGCTTTGATCACCTGAAATCATGCGCGCTCTTGAGAGCGCCATATGCTCCCAGGTCCAGGCCTCCTCACGCTGATAGCGGGCAAACGAGCGCAGCCGGGTGGCGACCGGTCCCTTGTTGCCGGAGGGGCGAAGCCGCATGTCGACTTCGTAGAGCACGCCTTCGGCCGTCGGCGCCGAAAGGGCCGCCATCAGTCGCTGGGTAAGCCGGGTGAAATAGCGCACGGGATCGAGCGGCTTTGTGCCATCGGATTCCGACGCGTCGTCGTCATGCTCGTAAAGCAGGATGAGGTCGACATCCGACCCTGCCGTCAGCTCGTAGGAGCCGAGCTTGCCCATGCCGGCCAGCGCCACGCGGCCGCCGGGGATCCTGCCATGGGCCGCTTCCATTTCGGCGATCACCGCTTTCAGTGCCTCGTCGATGACGAGGCCGGCGAGATCGGTGAAGGCATGCCCCGCCTGGGCGCCGCCGATCGAACCGGTCAGCAGGCGAATGCCGATCAGGAAGCGCTGTTCGGCGGCAAAGATGCGCAGACGGTCGAGGATTTCCTCGTAATGCCTTGCGCTGGACAGGAAACTTTTCAGCCGCTTGCCGAGATAGTCACGGGTGGGAAGCTCGACCAGGAGGCTTGGGTCCAGCATGCCGTCGAAGACATGCGGGCGTTCGGCGATGATCTCGGCAAGCCGGGGGGCGGCCGCCATGATGTTGACCATCAGGTCGAGAAGGGCGGGATTGTTGCCGAGCAACGAAAAGAGCTGGATGCCCGCCGGCAGTCCTGAGAGAAAGTTGTCGAAGCGCAGCAACGCGTCGTCGGCCCGCCTGCTCTCGCCGAAGGCCTTCAAGAGGTCCGGCGTCATCGCCGTCAGCCGCTCGCGCGCCTCGACCGATTGGGTCGCGCGGTAGCGGCCATAATGCCAGGTGCGGATCACGCCAGAGATCGCTTCGGGCCGCTCGAAGCCGAGAGCCTTCAGCGTCTTGAGCGTATCCGGATCGTCCTGCTGGCCGGTGAAGACGAGATTGCCCGTCGCGCTCGACAGGCCCTCTTCCTTCTCGAAGAGGCGGGCATAACGTTTCTCCACCGTTCGCAGCGTTGTCTCGAGCGCGCGGGAGAAGGCCGTCGTGTCGATGAAGCCGAGCATGAAGGCGATGCGCTTCAGCTCTGCCTCCGTTTCCGGCAGCACATGAGTCTGCTCGTCATGCACCATCTGAATGCGGTGCTCGATATCGCGCAGGAACCAGTAGCAGTCGATGAGCTCATCGGCCGTCTGCTCGTCGATCCAGCGCGCCGCGGCCAGCGCCTTCAGCGCCTCCTCGGTCGGACGGCAGCGCAGGTCCGGCATGCGACCGCCGGCAATCAGCTGCTGGGTCTGGGCGAAAAACTCGATCTCGCGGATGCCGCCGCGGCCGAGCTTGACATTATGGCCCTTCACCGCAATCGCGCCATGGCCCTTGTGCACATGGATCTGGCGCTTGATCGAATGGATGTCGGCAATCGCCGCATAATCGAGATATTTACGGAAGACGAAGGGTACGAGTTCGCGCAGAAAGCCCTCGCCTGCCTTCAAGTCGCCGGCCACCGGCCGCGCCTTGATGAAGGCCGCGCGCTCCCAGTTCTGCCCCCTGCCCTCATAATAGATCAGCGCCGCCTCGACCGGCACCGCAAGCGGCGTCGAGCCCGGATCGGGTCTGAGACGCAGGTCGGTGCGGAAGACATAGCCATCGGCCGTCCGCTCCTGCAGGATGCGGACCAGACGGCGCATCATGCGGCCATAGGTTTCCATGGCATCGTCCGGCTCCTTCAGGATGCCGGTGTCGGGATCGTAGAAGATGACGAGGTCGATGTCGGAGGAGTAGTTGAGCTCACGGGCGCCATGTTTGCCCATGCCGAGCACCACGAGCCCGCTGCCTTCCGCCGGGTTCTCGCGGTTCTTCAGCGTCAGCTTGCCGCTCTCGTGACCGGCGAGCAGCAGGTGGTCGATCGCCGCGGCCACCGCCGCATCGGCAACCGCCGTCAGCCAGGCCGTCGTGTCGCGGGCCATGAAGACGCGGGCGAGATCGGCAAGTGCCGTCAGAAAGGCCACCTTGCGCTTGGCGTGTCTCAGCCGGGTCATCACCTCGGCTTCCCCCGGCACGGCGCCGGCTTCATCCGGCATCCAGGCCCGGCGGGCTTCTTCGACCGCATCGAGGATCTGCGGCTCCAGCGGCAAGGCCACGGCATCCAGCAGAAGCGAGGGCTTCAGATTGGCAATGTCGCGCAGATAGGGGGAGAGCGTAAAGGCTGATAGAATGAAGCTGCGCAGCGGCCCGTCGGCAGCCAGATGGTCCGCAAGGCCCGGTTCCTGCTTGACGAGGTCCTTGAGGAGCGCGGTTGCCGCCTTCAGTTCCGTCTGATTCAGCGGACGGATCACCCCGTCGGCCACCTCGGACAATCTGCTCGTCCTGCCGTTCCCCATCAGTGTCTCCTCTCCCGGTCGAGATTTCTTGCGAATCTCAAACCGGGTCAGGTTACACCAAAGATCTGCGATGAGAACGCATGCCGCCGAATGAGCGTGGTTCCGCTCAAGGCTTCATGCCTGGGAACACCATGGTCACCGTCAGACCGGGGTTGTCCGGATCCGATCGCGTATCGGACAGAACCAACCGTCCGCCATGCAGCGCCATGATCGCTTCGACCAGTGACAGGCCGAGGCCCGTACCAGGCTTCGAGCGGCTCTTGTCGAGACGAACGAAGCGCTTCACCACCTCGGCGCGCTTGTCCTCCGGCACGCCGGGTCCCTGGTCGGAAACCGCGATCTCGACGCCTTGCGGTCCGCTGGATACCCGCACCCGGATCTCGGAGCCGGTCTCGCCCTGGCTGCCATATTTGATGGCGTTGTCGATCAGGTTGGAGATCGCCTGCCCCACCAGTTCGCGATTGCCGCGGACCGAGAGGCCCGGTGCGATCTCGCAGATCATCACCTGGCCTGCCTCTTCCGCCACCGGCTCGTAGAGTTCGGCGCTGTCGGCGGCGATTGCGGAAACATCGATCTCCGACAGTTCAGCGGCAATCGAACCGGCTTCGACACGGGAGATCATCAGAAGCGCGTTGAAGGTGCGGATCAGCTGGTCGGATTCGGCGATGATCGTCTCGAGTGCTGCCCGCTTCGCCTGCGCATCGTCTTCGTTCAGCGCATCGGCGGCCTTGTTGCGCAGGCGCGTCAACGGCGTCTTGAGGTCGTGGGCGATGTTGTCGGAGACCTGTTTCAGTCCCTCGTTCAACTGCTCGATCCGCCCCAGCATGCCGTTCAGCGAAGACGAGAGGCGATCGAATTCATCACCCGAGCCGGAGACCGGAAGTCGCTGCGAAAGGTCGCCGGAAATGATCTTCTGGCTGGCGGCCGAGACGCGGTCGATGCGCTTCAAGGCATTGCGGCCGATGGCAAACCAGATAACCACGGCGCCGACACCCATGATCAGCAGCGCCACCATCAGGGCCTGGCGCACCAGTTGTCGCAGTTTGCCTGGCTCACCGAGGTCACGGCCGACAAGCACGCGGATCCCGTTCTCCAGAACGAAGACATGGCCGGTCGCCAAGTGGCGCTTGACGCCGCCGCTGTCGGTATAACGCTGGTAGCGGAAGGGGAAATTGGTCCAGCCCTCCTCGTCGAAGACGCCGGGCTGCAGCGAGGCGACATTGCCAGCAAGGATCTCGCCATTGGGGCTTGCGATCACATAGAGGTTCGCCCCCGGCTGGCGAGCGCGGCGCTCCATGGTGCGCAGCAGCTGGTTGATGCCGCCGCGCTCGAAGGCGCCCTGGATCTCGGTCACCTCCTGCTTCAGCGACTCGCGCGTCTGATTGCTCAGTATACGCTCGGCGAGACCGGTGACGTAGAAGACGAGGAAGGCTGCGCACAGCGCGAAAAGCAGGATGTAGAGAGCGGAGAGCCGGACGGCCGTGGACTTCGCCAGCACCCCGAGACGGGACTTCAGCCGCATGTCAGCCTTCGTCCTTGATCATGTAGCCTGCGCCACGCACGGTCTTCAGAAGCGGCCGGTCGAAGTCCTTCTCGATCTTCGACCGCAGCCGCGAGACATGCACATCGATCACATTGGTCTGCGGGTCGAAGTGATAGTCCCAGACGTTTTCGAGCAGCATGGTGCGCGTCACAACCTGGCCGGCATTTTTCATCAGATATTCGAGCAGGCGGAATTCGCGCGGCTGCAGCAGGATTTCCTTGCCCGCGCGCTTCACCTCGTGGGAGAGCCGGTCAAGCTCAAGATCGCCGACACGATAGACCATGTCCTGCTCGGGCTTGCCCTTGCGGCGGCCAAGCACCTCGACGCGGGCGAGCAATTCGGAAAAGGCATAGGGCTTCGGCAGATAGTCGTCGCCGCCGGCGCGCAGGCCGGTCACGCGGTCGTCCACCTGGCCGAGTGCCGAGAGGATCAGGACGGGCGTGTCGATACCGCGCTTGCGCAGCTCGCTGATGACGGAGATGCCATCCCGGCGCGGCAGCATGCGGTCGACCACCATGACGTCATAGGTGTTTTCGGTGCCCATGAAGAGGCCACTCTCACCATCGCTTGCGTGATCGGCGACAATGCCGGCCTCACGAAAGGCCTTGGTCATGTAAGCTGCGGCTTCCAGGTCGTCTTCGATGACAAGTATCTTCATACGGGCGACATTAGCGTCGGCATCCGCCACCGTATAGCCGGTTTCGCCGGACTTCGGCTGTCCGTGTTCCGCGATCCCCATGCTTCGTCCTTTCCTGATTAGTGACGGTCACCGACCGTCAGAAACGACAAAGGGCGCCGCCGGTCCAAGACCGCCGGCGCCCCTTGTCAGATCACAATCAGCCCTGGCTGATCGGGAGAGCCACGAAGCGGCTGCCGTTTTCCGATTCGACCTGGAAGAGCGCGCGGGTGCGGCCGTCCTTCTTGGCCTGGTCCAGAACCTTCTGGACGTCGGCGGAGGACGAGACTTCCTGGTTGTTCACCGAGGTGATCGTCTCGCCGGACTTCAGCCCCTTGTCGGCGGCTTCGCTTTCGGGATCGACGTCGACGATCGCGAGACCCTTGCCACCCTCTGCGGGGCGAACCGAGAGACCAAGGCCCGAGAGTTCCTGCTCGGCTTCCGGAGCCGGGGCGGCATTGTTCTCGGTTTCGGCGCTTGCTGCCTGGTCGGCCGGCAGTTCGCCAAGCTTGACCTTCACTTCGGTTGCCTTGCCATCACGCCACAGGGTCACATCGACCGTGGTGTCCGGCGCAAAGGCTGCGATACGGCGGGCGAGATCCCGCGGATCCTTGACCGGATCACCGTTGACGGCGGTCACGACGTCACCTTGACGGATGCCGGCCTCTTCACCCGGAGAGCCTGCCTGCGGTGCCACGACGAGCGCACCAGAGTCTTCTGCGAGACCAAGGCTGTCGGCGATGTCTTCCGTCACCGGCTGGATCTGGACGCCGAGCCAGCCGCGCGAAACCGTGCCGGTTTCCTTGAGCTTGGCGATGACGTCGGTCGCAACCGAGGCCGGGATGGCAAACGCGATACCCACGTTGCCGCCCGAAGGCGAGAAGATCGCGGTGTTGATGCCGACGACTTCGCCGTTCAGGTTGAAGCCGGGGCCACCGGAGTTACCGCGGTTCACAGCGGCATCGATCTGCAGGTAGTCGTCGTAAGGGCCGGAGCCGATGTTGCGGCCGCGGGCCGAGATGATCCCGGCCGTCACCGTACCGCCGAGACCGAAGGGGTTGCCGACGGCCACGACCCAGTCACCGACGCGAACCTTCTCGTCGTCGGCGAACTTCACATAGGTGAACTTGGTATTGGGCGAGTCGACCTTCAGCAGCGCGAGGTCCGTGCGGCTGTCCTTGCCAACAAGCTTGGCGTCATATTCCTTGCCGTCGTTCATCACGATGGTGAAGGCCTGGCCGTCGTCGATGACGTGGTTGTTGGTGACGATATAGCCGTCTTCGGAGATGAAGAAGCCGGAGCCCTGAGCGGTCGGACGCAGGCGGCCGGGGCCACGCTCTGCACGCGGACCACGGTCACGCGGGCCTTCCATGCCCGGGCCACCGAATTCGCGGAAGAAGCGCTTCAGCGGGTGGTCATCCGGCAGATCTTCGAAGCTGCGGCCACCGAAATTGAAGGAGAAGTTGCTTTCATCGTTCGATGCCGGCTGGACGTTCGACTGGACGCGAACCGACACCACGGCCGGGAGGACGGCCTCGACGACGTCGCCGAAGCTCGGAACCTGCGGGGCATCGACTTCGACGGGAGCAGCAAGCGCCGGAACGGCGGCGAAGGGAGCGGCCGTCACCAGCATGACGGCGGCAAGGCCGGCAGCGGTGGAGGTCTTCAGGATCGTCTTGAGGGAGCGACCGTTATGTTCAGACATGGAATCTACCTTCATCTGTTCTTCTGACTGGAGCCGCCGGACAACCCGGCGGGTGGGAAGCGGTGGATGAAGTGAGATATAGAGAGGGTCACGTTACGACGAACTGTACGGCAGATGAATTCTTCGTAATCTTTCATGGTCGCCGTCGGAAAGACGCCCTGAGGGACTGTCTGGAGCGCACTGCTAAGACGAATTTCTGCCGAAAATTCGAGCCAATCCAGAGACTTGGAAGCGTCTCTGGAAACAACACTCTTCCGAGGCTATGTTGTTGTTGAGGTGACGTGATGGACAAACCAAGCAAAGAAACAAATCTGTCGGAAGCGACAACATCTTCGCCGGTGAAGCGTCCGGCGCGGAAGCCTGCTCATGTCGGCAAGCCGAGACCGAAAAGTGACGACGTCGTCAGGCTTGAACATGAACGTCACAAACACCTGATGGATCTGCTCGCCAAGTGATGACTGAACCCGGATGGATCGAACTGTCCGAGGTCATTGCCCTTAACAAGGGCGCCGTCATCATCACCCGAGAGCAGCACTTGCTGATTAATCCGGGCGCGCTCGAAAGCGCGGTCATGAGCCCGCGAAACCTTTTTCAGTACGAGAGCGAAGATGATGTCAGTGTTCTCGCCTGCAGGCTTATCGTAGCCCTTAGCCGCGCCCACGCTTTTATTCAGGGAAACAAGCGCACCGCATGGCTTGCAGGCGTGATGTTCCTGAATATCAATGGCTACGACGTAGTGCTGCCGTCCATCGAGGCGAACCAACTCATCGGGGAGGAGATGACAAGAATCATCAGGCGAGAGATTACGGAAGCCGCCTTCCTGACGCACCTGGATTGCTTCATCGTGGCTCTATGAGCGCTCAGGACTAGCGGCCATCACTCTGCGTCCAGCACTCTCCGCAACCGCGCCTCTTCCTCCGGCGAAAGCTTCGCCACCGGCTGCACGGCGCGCCTGCGGGTATAAACCACAGCCACGATCAGACCGATGATCGCAAGCGTCGCCGGCGCGCCCCAGAGCGCGATCGTGCGGACACTGAGCCGCGGCTTCAGGAGCACGAATTCCCCATAGCGCGACACGACATAGTCGAGCACCTGCTCGTCGGTATCGCCATCCACCAGCCGCTCGCGCACCACGATGCGAAGATCGCGGGCCAGCTCGGCGTTCGAATCGTCGATCGATTGGTTCTGGCAGACCATGCAGCGCAGTTCCGCCGACAGCGCCCGTGCCCGCTGTTCGAGAGCGGGGTCGGCAAGCACCTCGTCGGGGTTCACGGCAAGCGCGTGGATGGGGGTGAACAGAAGGGCGAGACAGAGGAAAAGACGCCGGAGTGTGGGACGTCCCAGCCCCTCACCGTGGCCCTCTCCCCGCAAGCCGGGAGAGGGGATGGCCGACGTCGGCGGGTCCGCCCTTCTCCCCGCTTGCGGGGAGAAGGTGGCGGCAGCCGGATGAGGGGCAATGTCTTTGATCCGAGCCGTCACTCCGCAGCCTCCAGCGTCGGCTTCGCCGCCACCTTGGCCCGCTTTGGAGCGCCGACGCGCAGCCTGCGATCCGACAGCGAGACGATCCCGCCCGCCATCATCACAAGCGTGCCGTACCAGATGCAGAGGATCCACGGCTTCCACCAGATGCGCACCACAATGCCGCCATCGGCCATCGGATCCCCCAGCGACACATAGAGCTGGCTCAAACCGAAGGTCACAATGCCGGCTTCCGTGGTCGGCATCTGCCGTGCCGTATAAAGCCGCTTCGACGACCAGACGTCGGCCACTTCCACGCCACTTTCGCGGATGGTGAAGTGCCCCTGGTCCTCGGTGTAGTTGGGGCCGGTCGCGGCGCGGATGCCGTCGAAGGTCACGACATAACCGCCGGCCTCCGCCGTCATGCCCGGCTTCATCTCCACGACCGTTTCCGTCTCGAAGGTGGTGACTGCGACGACGCCGAGCACGGTCACGCCGAGGCCGAAATGCGCCAGCGCCGTGCCGAAGGCCGAGCGCGGCAGGCCCTTGAAGCGGCTCCAGGCGGTGGAAAGCGGATGTTTGCCGAAACCGGCGCGATACCAGAGATCGGCAATCGCCCCGCCCATGACGAAGAAGGCGAGCGCAAGGCCAGCCACCGCCATGACAGGCCCGCCATTCTGCGCATACCAGAGACCGAGGCCCAGCACGAGCGAGAGTGCAGCCGCGACATAGAGCCGTTGCAGCGCGCCTAAGAGATCGCCACGCTTCCAGGCGAGGAACGGCCCAAAGGGCACCGCCACCAGCAGCGGGATCATCAGAAGCCCGAAGGTAATGTTGAAGAAGGGCGGACCGACCGAGATCTTCTCACCCGTCAGCGTTTCCAGGAGCAGCGGGTAGAGCGTGCCGATCAGGACAGAGGCGGTCGATACGGTCAGGATCAGGTTGTTGAGGACGAGCGCACCCTCGCGCGAAATCGGCTGGAACAGCCCGCCGGCCTTCAGCATCGGCGCGCGCAGCGCAAAGAGCGTGAAGGCCCCGCCGATGAAGATGACGAGAATGCCGAGAATGAAGACGCCGCGCGTCGGGTCGGTGGCAAACGCATGTACGGAGGTCAGCACGCCCGATCTAACCAGAAAGGTGCCGAGCAGCGACAGCGAAAACGCGATGATGGCGAGCAGCACCGTCCAGATCTTCAGGGCATCGCGCTTTTCCATGACCAGCGCGGAATGCAGCAGCGCCGTGCCCGCAAGCCAGGGCATGAAGGAGGCGTTCTCGACCGGGTCCCAGAACCACCAGCCACCCCAGCCGAGCTCGTAATAGGCCCAGTAAGAGCCCATGGAGATGCCGGCGGTGAGGAACACCCAGGCGGCCAGCGTCCAGGGCCGCACCCAACGGGCCCAGGCCGCGTCGATGCGGCCGTCCATCAGGGCCGCAATCGCAAAGGAGAAGCAGACGGAGAAGCCGACATAGCCGAGATAGAGCAGCGGCGGATGGATCGCGAGACCGATGTCCTGCAGGACCGGATTGAGATCCTGGCCCTCCGCCGGGATCGGCGACAAGCGGATGAAGGGATTGGAGGTCAGGAGGATGAAGAGCGTGAAGGCTGTCGTGATCCAGGCCTGAACGGCCAGGACATTCGCCCGCAACCGGTCCGGCAGGTTGGTGCCGAAAAAGGCGACCATGGCGCTGAAGAAGGCGAGGATCAGCACCCAGAGGAGCATGGACCCCTCATGGTTCCCCCAGACGCCCGAGACCTTGTAGATCATCGGCTTCAAGGAGTGGGAGTTCTGGTAGACGTTCTGGACCGAGAAGTCGGAGACGACATAGCCATACGTGAGCACGGCGAACGAGAAGGCGACGAGCAGGAAAAGCGCATAGGTCCCGGTCGTGCCGACCGCCATCATCGCGGCGTCGCCCCGCCTTGCGCCGATCACCGGAAGGACGGAGATGATCAGACTGGTCGCAAGCGCCAGCACCAGAGCATAATGGCCAAGCTCGATGATCATTGGATCTCTTCCTTGCCGCTGAGTTCCACCCCTTGCGCCTTCAGACGGTCGGCCACGTCCTTCGGCATGTAAGTCTCGTCATGCTTGGCGAGCACGGTATCGGCCACGAAGACCTTGTCCATGCCCTCGAAACGGCCCTCGGCCACAACGCCCTGCCCCTCGCGGAAGAGATCCGGCAGGATGCCCGTATAGGTCACCGGCAGCTGGCTCAGCGTGTCGGTCACGGTAAAGGTGACGGTCGAGCCTTCGCCCCGCACCACGGAGCCTGCCTCGACCAGTCCGCCAAGGCGGATGCGGGTGCCGGGCTGGACATCGGATTGCGCGAGATCATTGGGCACGTAGAAATACGCGATCGACTGGCCGAAGGCGAACATCACCAGAAGCACGGCGGTCAGGATGAAGCCCATGCCGCCTGCAATCACGGCCAGGCGTTTCTGTTTGCGGGTCACTGGCTCACCTCCTCGACATCAAGGCCAAGCTCCCTCGCCATCGCGAGCAATTGCTGGCCCTCGGCGCCTGCGGCCGGGAAGGCCTTCAGGCCATCCTGCAGCGCGGCTTCCGCCTTTTCCTTGTCTTTCAGCATGGCATAGGAGCGGACGAGCCGCATCCAGCCTTCGAAATTGTTGGGATCTTCCTTCAGCCGCGCATCAAGGCTTGCCACCATGCCGCGGATCATCTCGCCGCGATCGGCCTCCGACATGGACTGCGCGTTAGCGATGTCTTCTGCAGAGGGATTGCCGGGTGCTGCGGAATTGGCCGGCGCGGTGCCGGCGGCGGCCGTCTCAGCCGGCGGGTTCGCGAGCGGCATGCCTGCGCTGTTGGCTGCGATGTGCTGGTTGACCAGCGGCATCCACGGCGCTGTCGGGGGCGAAGCCTTGGCGATATCCTGGAAGGCGGCGAGCGCCTCGGCGCGACGGCCGGACTGTTCGAGGGCCAGCGCCAGGTAGAAATCGGCGCGCGGATTGTTCGGCTCGAGCTTCAGCGCCGCCTGGAAGGCCATCTGGGCATCGTCGGTGACGATCCCGTCATTGCGCAGCACCAGTGTCTCGCCCAGTCCGTTCATGCGCTCGGCATCAGGCCCGAGAATCCGGATCGCGTTCCGGTAAGCGAGCTCGGCATCGGCATAGCGCCCGATGCGGAAATAGACGGGCGCCAGCACATTCCAGCCAGTACCGTCGTCAGGGCTGGTCGCCAGATGCCGCTCGACCTTGGCGACGAGTAGATCGACGTCTTCGCCGGGATTTTCGATGCGCGCCTCAAGCGGCGCATCCGGCGTTCCCGGGCTCCCGATTTCGAGATAGCCCGCGAGCCCGATGACGGGAAGACAGAGCAGGATGAAGGCCTGGGAGAGCGTATAGCGGCGGCGTGGCGCGGGCGCTTCAGCAGCGACCTCGGCCCCCTCCTCACCTGCCGTCTCGCGACCCGCAATGGCAAGCAGGCGCCGACCGATTTCGGCGCGGGCATAGTCGGCATCCTCGGCCGAAATCAGACCTTCCGCCTTGTCCCTTTCCAGCTCCCGCAGCTGATCGCGATAGACGGCCGCCTCCCCTTCGTCATAACGCGTCGCGCGGGCCGAAGCCCGCATCAGGGGGGACAACAAAAGGACGGCAACAACGACCGTCAGCAGGGCGGAGATGATCCAGAACAACATGAAACTCAATTACGGCAAGGACGGGTGCATTCCAACAGCCAAACCTCCCTTGACGCAAAGTTGAGGCGTTTGGCCGCAAGAATTCGTTAAGCTGTCATAACCCGCCCAGCCTTGACCTAAGTCAAGTGGACGTGACAGCTCAACATGTCACCTTCATAGAAAAGACTGGGCCTGAGCCTCAGCTCAGCGGCGTCCAGGTGCCGTTCGGGTTGCGACAGGCCGCGCCGCGCGCCTGCAGTTCGCGACCGCCGCTGACCACCTTGTGGGTGAACTGGCGGCAATTCTGCTGACCGACCTGATAGGGTGCCGCTGCCACGACCTCGCCGCGCACATCGCCGCCGGCCCAGGTGACGGGCTGGCCGCCGGGGGCGGCTTCCAGTGCGCGATATTCGGCTTCCAGCGCCCGCTGGGTTTCGCTGCGAGAGAGCTTCACGCCGGTGCGCGCAACGATACCGCCCTGAAGGGCTGCGATATAGACTGCGGAGTTGGCTGCGACGGTGCGTCCACCGCCCGAGGTCGTGCAGCCCGCAAGCGCGAGAGACACCAGAACGGTGGCTGTCAGAATTCCGAAGCGCTTCACACCCATCAGGCCGTTCCAAATCCCGTCGATCGTTGCTGCCCGAAGGCGAATGTCCCGTATTCGGAGGAGACGAAGGTCAACCCGCCGGAACCGGTCCTATACACCTATGTAATTTCACAGGAAAATCAATCACGCAGTGTCCTTTGTCACAGCCGGTAGGATCAACTGTGCGCGAAGACCGCCGATCGCGGCCCGCGAAAGTCCGAAGGCGCCTTGATATTCCCCGGAAATCTCCTTGACGATCGAGAGGCCAAGGCCGGTACCCGGCTTGCTCTCGTCGAGCCTGCGGCCGCGTTTCAGCGCTTCGCCGATCTGCTCCGGCGCCAGTCCCGGACCATCGTCCTCGACCAGCACTTCGATCCAGCCCCGCCGGCCATCGGTCACGTCGTCATCGCGGGTGGTCACCGTCACCCTTGTGACCACCTTGGAGCGCGCGAAACGCGAGGCGTTCTCCAGGAGATTGCCGACCACTTCCTCCACGTCCTGCTGCTCCATGGCGAAGGTCAGATCCGGCGCCATGTCGAGCTCGAAGGAAACCTCCGTGTTCAGCTTGCGCATCACCCGCACAAGCCGCTCCAGCACGGGCTGGGCTTCCGTTCGCGCCAGAACGCTGTCGCGCTGGGCGGCGATGCGGGCGCGGTTCAGATAGGTCGTCACCTGCGCCTGCATGGCTTCGGCCTGGGTGGAGATCACCTCGGCCTGCTGCCTTTCGAGCGTTCGGGCCTCGTTGACGAGAACGGCAATCGGCGTCTTCAGCGAGTGGGCGAGATTGCCGACCTGCATGCGGGCGCGCTCGACGATACGTCGGTTGCTGTCGATCAGCGCGTTGATCTCGTTGGCGAGTGGCTGGACTTCGCTCGGGAAGTCCCCTTCGATCCTCTCGGCCTCGCCCCGGCGGATGCGCTCCAGCGCCCGACGGGCCCGGTCGAGCGGCTTCAGGCCGTAGAGAATGGCGAGACCATTGACGATCAAGCCGCCAATGCCGACGACGGCGAGCGCCGCATAGAGCCGGCTGGTGAAGAAGGCGATTTCGTCTTCGATCACCTGCAGATTGCCGGAGACGCGGAAGCGCGCCGCCCGCCCCTGGTCATCGAGCACGACCTCGGTCTCGGCGACGCGGATCGCGTTTCCGGCCTCGTCCGTCATTTCGTAGAAGCGCTCGTAATTCTGGTCGAAGGGCGTCACCTCCACATCGGGCACCGCCAGATTGGCGACCCCAAGCGAGGCAGAGGCGAGCGGCGCCGTCGCATAATTGCCGAGCGGCTCGACGAGCCAATACCACCCCGTGGCAGGCTGGGAAAAGCGAAGATCGCCCAGCGCCGGAGAGCCGGTCAGGCTCTCGCCGTCACCGATCGAAACGGAGTTGACGACATTGTAGAGCTGGGCGCGCAACAGATTGTTGAAGCCGCGTTCGACGCCCTGGCGATAGAGGGCTGATATCGCCACCGCGATCGTCACCAGACCGAGTGCCGACCAGAGGGTGGCAAGCAGCAGGACGCGCGCGGTGAGCGAGCGGATCTTCATTTCGCCGGCGCTTGGATGCGGTAGCCCAGGCCGCGGACGGTCTCGATCATGTCGACGCCGAGCTTCTTGCGCAGACGGCCGACAAAGACCTCGATCGTATTGGAATCCCGGTCAAAATCCTGGTCGTAGAGATGCTCGACCAGTTCGGTGCGCGAGACGACCTCGCCCATGTGATGCATGAGGTAGGAGAGCAGGCGATATTCATGCGAGGTGAGCTTCAGCGTCACGCCCTCGACGCTCGCCTTGGAGCTCTTGGTGTCGAGCCGGACGGGGCCGCAGACGATTTCCGAGGAGGCATGACCGGCCGCACGGCGGATCAGCGCCCGGATGCGGGCGAGCACTTCCTCGACATGGAAGGGCTTGGTCACATAGTCGTCGGCCCCGGCGTCGATGCCGGCGACCTTGTCCGACCAGCGGTCACGCGCCGTCAGGATCAGGACCGGCATGACCCGGCTTGCCGCACGCCACTTCTCCAGAACGGTAATGCCGTCCATTTCCGGCAGGCCAATATCGAGGATAACGGCGTCATAGGGTTCTGTGTCGCCGAGGAAATGACCTTCCTCGCCATCGAATGCCTTGTCGACCACATAGCCTGCTTCCTGCAGGGCTTCGACGAGCTGGCGGTTCAGGTTGACATCGTCTTCGACGACGAGAATGCGCATGCGGTTCACCCCTTGATCGGCGGAGAGTCAGGCTTTCGGCACAGTCACGCGGCCACGGTCACTGTGCGACACGCATGGTGACCTTACGCGGCCGCTCGCTGCCACTGCCCGGAACGAGCACGACAATCACGCATTCACCGCCCGATCCGCGCACGGAAAGCAACTGTCCGCCCACTTCGGCCACGACGCGCGCCGCCGCCGCCCTGCAGTCCGCCGCCACGGCATCGCTCCCGCCCGCCGGCAAAGCCGCCACGGTCAAGGCCAGTGCCAGGCCCGTGTATTTCATGAAAGATGCCATTGCTGCTACTTCTTGGATGACGTCCACTTCGGCAAATTATGTACCGCAAGGCGTCTGAATGGCAAATGAATGCCTCGTAATCTTGTGTGTGAAGCGGGCGGAACCCGATCTCACGGGTTGTTCTTGTCCAGCTTGGCCGAGGCCTCAGTCAGGGCTTCCAAGCGCCTCGTAGCGACATCACTTGAAGCCGCATCCAGCAGTTCCTTCCAGCTGTCCGGCGGGTTTCCGTCCTCCAGCATGCCGCGGAAGACGGCATAGGCGTCACTGCGAGAGCCATAGCTGCGCAGTGTTTCCGCATCGTTGACCCAAGCGAAAACGATGACCTTCGCAGCCGAATTGTAGCGAAAGAAGAGCCGAAATCGGCCATTGCCAAACTTCGCACGGAACCAGTGCTTGCGCTCAGCCCCCAATGTCCCGCCCTGCCGGAACATGGCCAATGTCGGGTCGGCCGGAATGACTTCGAAAACCAACTTGTTGAGCGCACTGAGAAGCTTGAAATTGGCGCCTGACCGGAAAGTGCCCGGTTTTTTCCGCGCTTCTCGTTCAACGGCAGCGGTCAACCGCTCCAATTGATCAAGGAACAGCGGGTGAGTACGGATGATCCAGCCGTTGACGGTCTCCATCGTTCAAAGATCGACCTCACCCTTGATCGGGGCATCGAGATCCACATCCGCGCCAGCGGTCAAAGCCTCCATCCGCGCTCTGAGGCCGGACGGGATCTCCCCGAAGGCCTCAGGTCTTGCTGCCATATCTCTGGCCAGAAGATCGAGAAATCCGTCGAGCACCGGATCTTGCTCGTCCGCATCATCCCGTTCGACAATGACCCGGTTGTTCTCATCCAGACTGAAGGCGATCCGACCGCCATAACCCACCCCCAGCGCGTCCCGAATGGGCTTCGGGATCGTAGTTTGTCCCTTGTCGGTGATGGTGCTGACTTTGCGAATGATCGTATTCATGGGCCTGGACCTGTTGATCGTGCCCAAGGTAATGGAAATTCCTTACGTCGTAAAGGTGCCGCCCCTCAACCGCCCACGCCCTTCGTCGCTGTCAGCCGCCCGTAAAGCGCCAGAAGCCCGCCAAGTGTGCCGACGAGCGTGGTCAGCGCGTCGGCAATCTCCGCCTGCTCGGCGCCGCCCAGCTCCAGCCCGGCGCGACCGAACAATGGCGCCGCCATCGCAATCAGGGCGCCCCAGACGGTCTTCGACTGATACCAGGGTTTCATCTCCAGCATGTCCTTCTCCTCTTCGTTGATCATCATCGAACTGCGACCACCGCCTCCAGCGGCAGACCGGCGGAAAGCCGCCCCAGCTGGCGCAGGCGCAAGCCAAGTACCGTCTGCGGTATTCCGAAATCGGCCAGCTCATCGGCAGCTGCATAGGTAAACTCCGCCTCGCCGACCTCCACCGTGCGGACCACGGCGCTGCCATTCATGATTTCCAGCCGGTGGCGCTCCTCCGCCTCGTCAAGCGGCACCTCCCCTTCAGCCCAGGCATCGGCATCGATGCGGCTGCGGCGGATCCAGGAGATCCGCAGATCGCCCGACACCAGCCGCACCACCCGCGCATGCACCGGCGAAAGCGGCGTCTCGGCCCGCAGGCCGCCGTCGAAGACAAAGGGTCCCGACAGCTCCGTCACCAGCCCCATCGGCTCCAGGATCCAGTTCTGCGCCGCGCCGCGTTCGGCATTTACAAGCCCCAGCGATCGCACCGCCTCGTCGAGCTGCACGACCTCGGCTCCGACCACCGCCCCGGCAGCGGTCGCATCCTCCGTGCCGCCCAGCCCGCGCAGCAGACCCGTCAACCGGAAGCGACCCGTCGCCACCTCCTCGGCCTCGGCAAAGCCCAAGACCTCCCAGCCACCATGTGCCGCGCGGACGGCGAGCCGGTTCGTGCCCGAAAGCACGGCCAAGCGGCTGGCCGAGGCAAAGGCCCCGCCGATGAGATCGACCAAGACTGCATTCCCCGGATCGAAGCGTCCGACGGGCCCCGGCCCCAACGCCTCGACCAACCGCCCGATCGTTGCCGGGCGATCGAGCGTCAGTCTGAGCCGGTATGCCTCCGCCTCCGGCGAGCTCGACACCGCAAGCCGCCGCCAGGGGCGCGCAAAAGCCGCGACGCTCGCATCGCCGGAATGGCTTGCACCCTCCAGCCTCGGCAGATCGAGGAAGGTCACCACCGGCGCGAAACCCTGGGCACCGCCACCATCCGGCAAACGATCAGGATCCACAACGGCAACCGGTGCAGACACGTTTCCCGCAAAGGCCCTGAGCGTCAGCCGCCGTTCGAAACCGTCTTCGATCCCTTGCACCAGAAAGCGCCCCTCTGGCCCCTCGGGAAAGCGCAGCACATCCCCCGGCTCGACCGCCACCTCCCCCGGCCCCAGCGCCAGTTGCTGAGTGCGCCGCGCCAGCCGGTTGTCGCGCAGCCAGCCCTCGGCCGCGGCGAGCGCCGTCTCTTCAGGGATCGCCGCCGGCAGGTCGCGGACAAGCTGTCGCTCGGTCGCCGCCTCCACCTTGCGCGAGCGCACGCTCGCCTCGGCATAATCGGCGGCCGGATCGTAGAAGGTCACCAGCGCTTCCGAGGCAAAATCGCTGTCATGGCCACGCGTCTCGCTCCAGAGCGGCTGGTCGGCGAGGTCAGCCAGCACGGTGATCTCCCGCGCTGGCAGGCTCGCCGTCGGCCGCGTGCGAAACTTCAAGCGCCCGCCCTCTTCGATCACGTCGATCTGGAAGAGCTCGATCAGCGGCTCGATCAGATCGCGCGCCGAAGTGAGATCCCCCTTCACGTAACCACCGAGATCGCCCGCCACCTCCGACACATCGAAGTCATCAAAGCCGTGATCCCTGAGAATCGCAGCAATGGTATCGGCCAATGTCGCCGTGCCCAACCGCCCGTTCAGCCAATGCCCCGTGCGCCAGTTCAACCCGTCGGCCCAGAGCCCGGAATTCTCCGGAAAGGCGGGAAAAGGCCGGGCGTCCCAGGTCCAGACATAGATGCCCTCGGGATCGACCATGCCCGCCGGCGCGTCACTGCCTTGCCAGTGGTCGAGATGCGCCTCCAGAAACCGCCGTTGCTGGCTGTCGCTGCGCTGACCCGCTGAAAAATACGGCCTGCCGCTCTCCACCGATTTCGCGTCGACAAAGACATTCGGCTGGTTCGCCCCCTTGTCCACCGCGCCGCAGCCGAGTTCGGTGAACCAGAAGGGTTTCATCTCAGGCATCCACGCCGTCGGGCTTGCCTGCTCCATCCCGCCGATCCGGTTGTAGTGGCGGTTGCCCCACCAGCTTTCGAGATCCTTGAACCTGAACACCCAGGGCTTGCCATAGGCACCATCGGTGATCGACGTCCTCACCCGCGCCTGCCGGTCCGCCGCGCTGGCATAGAACCAGTCATAGCCCTCGCCCGCCGTCAGCATGCGGGCGAAAGCCTCCGCATCGTCAGCGCCCGCAAACCCGTCCGGGCTCGCCTCCTCCAGATCGTCATCCCGCCAGTCGGCCAACGGCATGTAATTGTCGATGCCGACAGCCGAGACGTCAGGGCTCGCCCAGAGCGCGTCGAGATGGAAGAAAACGTCGCCCGAGCCATCCGCCGGCTGATGGCCGAAATATTCGCTCCAGTCCGCTCCATAAGAGATCGCCGTTGCGCCTCCCAAAATGTCGCGAACCTCGCCGGCCAGCGACACCAGCGCCTCGACGAAGGGAAAGGCGTTGACCTCATCGCGCAGCGTCGTCAGCCCCTTCAGTTCCGAGCCCAGCAGGAATCCGTCCACCCCGCCGGCCGAGGCCGCGAGCGTCGCATAGTGCCGCACGAACCGCCGGTAGCCCTCGCTGCGTGTCACGAATGTCGAAACCTGTGCCCGCGCCGCCGCCGTCTTGTCGGCGCTCGCCGGATAGGCCGTGATCCGCCCCCGCCAGGGATAGGCCGCCTGCTCGGTTCCGCCATAGGGATCGGGCAGACCGTTTCCTGCGGGAATGTCCATCAAAACAAATGGATAGAGCGTCACCTTCAAGCCGCGCGCCTTCAGGTCGCGGATCGCTTCGATGAGGCTCTGATCGCTCGGCGAGCCGCCATAGGCCGGGCCACCAGCATGGCGCGACACCACGTAAGCCTCATCGCGCGACAAGCCTGCCACGCCCCACGCCCGGCTCTCCTCGCGGCGATAGCTCACCTCGACGCCCGGCAGCACCCGGCAATTTCCGGCGCGCAGATCCGTGCCGAACCAGGCGACCACCAGCGCCACGCTTTCGAGGTTGGGGCAGAGCGCCTGCAACTCATCCAGCGAGGCCTGCCAGTCGGTCGACGCAAACAGCGTGTTGCGGTTCAGCCAGCGTTTCTCGCCCTCGCGCGGTGCATCCGAAATACGTGTGGTCGCATAACCATGCTCGGTCGCACCGGGAATGATCGTGACTGCCTTGATCTTCTCCTCCAGCGTCCCCACGGGCCGGATGACCTCGAACTGAAGAAGCGGAATGCGATTGCCGAAATCATCCAGCGGCAGCCGCTCGAAGACAACGTATGCCAGCCCGCGATAGGCTGGCGCCCGGCCGCTGCCCTGCTTGGCCGCAATCAGCGGATCGGCCGGCTGGCTTTCCGTGCCGCTGTATACCCGCATCTCGATCTCGGCCGTGTCGAGTTCGCGCCCGTCGGCCCAGACACGCCGCACGCCGGCGATCGGCCCCTCGCAAAGCCCGAGCGCCAGATTGGCATAGTAGCGATAGGTGGTCGTGCGCGTGCCGCCGGAGGATTTGCCGCCGGTCCGCTCGGTCACCGTCTCCTCCTCGAAGCGAGTCGCCCAGATCAGCGTGCCGCCAAGCCTTGCCGTGCCATAGAGCCGCGGGATCGCCGTTCCCTCGCTCGCGCCGGCAAGCCGCGCCGAGGAGAGCCGCGCGCCATTCACCTCGCGCGTTCCGCCCAGCAGACTGCGATCGATCACGCTGCCCGCCAGTGCCCCCGCCGCGCGCCCGATGATCGCACCGACAGGGCCGAAGACCGAACCAAGGGCCGCCCCCGCCGCCTGCAGAAGAATGGTCGCCATCGTCAGATCCTCTCAGGAAAGCGATAGATGCCGGCAATCTTGCGCCGCCACCCCGGCACCAGCGCCGACAGCGTCACCGCCGATTGCTCGTAAGCGTGGATGAAGGCATCGGGGATGGGCACGGCGCCGGCTCTTTCAAGGCAGGCAGCGCCGTCCGTGCCGCTACACTCGTCTGGCAGCCGCGCCAAAATCCCCGCATGTTTCGCCGCCAGATGGGGTCGAAAGCGAAACAGCACCAGATCTCCCGGCCGGCTCTCCGCAAAGGACGGCACGCTCAAAAAATGCCGAGCCGCCGCCGCCAACAGCCGCTCCTCTCCGCCCCGTTCCGCCCAGTCAGGCGCATAGGCCGGCACCGCTTCCGGCTCTTGCCCATAAAGCTCCCGCCAGATCCCGCGGACGAGCCCCAGACAATCGCACCCCACCCCCTTCACCGCCCCCTGATGCCGATAGGGCGTGCCGATCCACATCCCGGCCACCGCCAGGACTTGTGCATTGATGGACATGGGAGGCTCCTGTGAGTTGGTATGGTGCCAACAGGTGATGGGTCTCGGAAGCAAAAGCGCGGGGATCGCGCGCGCCGCAACGCCCGACCGCGGGGGGAGAGCCTGCGCGCTGCCATCGCCCCTCACCCTGAGGCGCCCTCGCCCCGCGAGGGCCTCGAAGGGTCGAGGCCCATTGAAGGATCCTTCGACGCCCGCTTTCGCAGGGGCACCTCAGGATGAAGGTAACCCCGCCTCGCGCATCTCCCCCTTCACCCTGCAGCCAATCCGTATTACAATGTATTACATTCGCCATGGAGGCTCCGATGACCAAGCCCACACTGTCTGATCCGATTACGCTCCGCATACCCGCGGACGTGCTCGCCGATATCGAGACAATCGCACGGGCGACCGAACGCTCACGCAGCTGGGTCATGGTCCGGGCACTGAAAGCCTATCTTCAACAGGAAGGCGCAGATATTCTTGCCTATCAACAGGGCCTCGCCGAGGTCGCAGCAGGCGACGTGGAAGATCTGGACGAGGTCCTCAAGGACTTGAAGCGCATCGCATCCGATAAGGTCGCCTGATGCACGTCATCCTTTCGAAATCGGCGGCGCGCTGGCTTCGAACGGAAATGCACTATCTGCAGCAACGCAATCCAGCGGCAGCGAAAGCTTTCGCCGCGCGGATCTCTGATGCGAAGCTTCTTCTCACGGCCCATCCCGAAGCCGGCCCGGTTGCCCGCAGCCTCCCCGTCCCAGGTGCCCGCACCTTGGTGACCGGCGACTATCTGATCGACTACAGGATCGAGGCAGACCGGATCATCCTCGTGACGATCCGCCACGGCCGCATGCGGCCTCCGGATCTGCCGATGGACGCAGATCCATAAGATTGAGGCGAAGCGCGGCATTGCCGCGACACTCGCCAAGATTTCCCCTCACCCTGAGGTGCCCTCGCTGCGCGAGGGCCTCGAAGGGTCGAGGCCCATAACAGGGTCCTTCGAGGCCCCTGCTCGCGCGGGGCAGCTCAGGATGAGGGCGGACCGCCTGCAGCCACCCACCTCCCCCTTGAGGGGGGAGGTCGTCGCGAAGCGGCGGGTGGGGGTGAACTTGAGGAGCAGGCGGTCGTCACCCCACCCCGGACCTCCGGTCCGACCCTCCCCCTCGAGGGGAGGGTGTTACCAAGTCACTACCCCCTCACACCGCCGCCCGGCTTACCCGGCGATAACTCACCTGCTGATCCGGCCCGACGAGCCCCGCTGCCATGTTGCGATAGATGCCATACTTGAAATAGACCGAGGTCGTCGCCGCCGGCAGAAGCGCAAACCCGCTTCGCCGCAGCACGGTGCGCCCGTTGACTGACGCTGCCACGGCACCGGCGGTCGGGTGCCAGGTGAAGGTATAGCTGAAGGTGTTCCAGACGCCCTTGGTGACGGTGACCTCGGTCTCGTCGAACACGCCCGTCTCCTTGTTGTTGAGGCAGATGGTGAAGACACCTTCCTCGTAACGGTTGAAGACGCTGTCATAGGAGCCGTTATGCCATTGCCCGAGCGTCTGCTTCGGGCTGAATTCCGGATAGTTCTCCGGGATCTTCAGGTGAAAGGCATAGCGCCAGGTGGAGCCGACCGCATCCTCCGTCGTCACCCGCGCCTCGCAGCGCTCGCGATAGTTCTGCGCATCGCTGCCGTCAGGCCCGTTCCAGTAGTCGCCGGCCTTCACCAGAAATGTCTCGACGCCGTTCACCCGCGCATACCGGGTCTCGTCGACCGCCTGGACATAGTAGGAATAGCCGTCTCCGTCGGGGCAGATGATTTTCATGATGTAGTCCTTTCATGCTGGGGGAAGATGGGCCGGGCGCCAGCGCCCGTATCTCCCCCTTGAAGGGGGGACGTCGCCGCAAAGCGGCGGGTGGGGGTGACCCGGAGAGGGCTCTGACGCTCGGACATGCGAAATAGGATCCTTCGAGGCCCTGGTTGCGCAGGGCTTCTCAGGATGAGGCAGCGGCTCTGAGAGGCATAGATCCAGCAGACCGAGCGGTAGCCCTCATCCTGAGGTGGGAGCGAAGCGACATCAGAACGACGAGGGCGGGTGGGAGGTGCCTGCGCCTCACCGATAAAGCACCCCGCCGTCATGGGTGCTGTCGCCGCTGACATAGGAATAGGCAAAGTCGCTGCCCGGCATATGCGGAAACCCGCGAAAATTCAGCTGGTTGCCAAACTTCTCTCGACAGGTGGCGAAACTCTTGTCGCAGCCGACCGTCAGCGTCACGGCATCGCCGGCTGCCGGTCGCGCCTCCAGTGGCAGCCAGAGCCTCAGCATCACCAGCCCGCCTTCCGCCGCCCCGCTCTCCTCGATCGCCACCCGCCGCCCGGCAAGCAGGCCGGCATCGAAGCGCAGATGGCCCAGCCGGAAATGCCCCTCGGCCAGATCCGGCAGCCCCGACACCGCCACATGGTCTGCCGCGAGCACTTGCGCAACCACAGCCGAAACGCGGCGGTTCGCGACCGCCATATTCACCCGGCACCTGGCATCACCGAGATCGGCGTCGCAGCGCCGGTTGTAGATCCGCCCCTCCGGCTGTTGCAGGCGATGGGCAAAACTCCGGAGTTCGGCTGAAAAGCCCGGCCCCGCCCGGCTCACCTCGCCGATCTCCTGCACCGTGACCAGCACATGCTGGTCCTCCGGCGCCTGCCAGTTGACGAGAAAAAGCTCGACCCGCGCCCCGTCATAACGCCCGGCGGCCAGATCGGCTTCCGTGATCGCCTCGCTCGAAAACCCGCCGCGCACCTCCGCGCCGGGAGCGGCGAGCCCGCTGGCGCTGCTTGCCTCGGTCGCGGCAAACCCCGTGCCCGGCTCGAACACCGTGCCGTCAAAGACCAGCCGCTGGTCGTGCTCGGTCAGGCCCAGCCGAAAGCCATCGCGGCAGGTCACCCGCCAGGCACGGCAAAGCGTCGTCTCGCCGGTCGCCACATGCGCGGCCAGCGCTTGCGGAAGTCGCTTCATGGGATCACCTCGATCAGCGGAATGGAGGGAATGCGCCCGGCCCGAAAGGCTTCGAGATCGATCTCGATCCGGTCGGTGTCGAACCGCACCGGCACGTCATAGTCGAAGCCCGCCCGGATCTCGGCACCCTCACCCGGCACATGCCCGGCCGCGAACGTCACGATCCCGGTCGCCGCATCGCAGGTGAACCCCTCGGTCAGTTCGACACCATCGCGCGCGATCCGCACCGACCCGGCCACCGGCTTCACCACCGGCCGCCGCTCCACCGCCGCGCCATCGCCATAGGCCTTCACCAGCTGAAACGCCGCGGTCTCGCCGTCGCCTGTCCCGATCCACTGGTCGAGCGGCGTCACCGCCTCGCCCGGCCGCGCGGAGGAACCATCGACGGGATCGCGAAAGCGAAAGCCGTGCAGCTGCCCGCCGCGCGCCTCGAAGAATTCCAAGACAGCATAGAGATCGGCCACCGACCGCACCGCCGTCCCAACATCGTAGCGGCGTCTGGAAAACCGCCAGCGCCGATTGCGCGCCTCGCGCCCGTTCGACAGCGACACAATATCCGTCTGCCGCCCCGGCCCACCGCTCGATGTCAGCGACAGCCGCAGCGGAAAACGCTGCTCATGAAAGGCCATGAATGCCTCCATCTGATGGATTTGGTTGGAGAACCGCCTGCGTACGCGCCGGAACCCGCGAGCGTCCAGCGGGGCAACCTTGGAAAAACGGCGAGCCTGATCTACATTGTGAGACGAGAAAATCTACATGGAGCCAAAATGGCCATCAACGTCAACAATCCGGAGGCCGATGCGCTGACACGGCAGTTCGCGCAGATGGCCGGCGTCGGCATCACCGACGCCATCGTCATCGCCATGCGCGAAGCGATCGAGCGGCGCAGCCTTGCCGAGACGCCGCTCGAGACGGCTGCCCGCCTCCGCGCCAAGCATCAGGTGGTGCTCGAGGAGCAAGCGCAGAAGCCGCTTCCCCGCCAGGCCTTCGATACCCTGTGGGACAAGGGCTGATGTTCGTCGATGCATGCGCCATCATTGCGCTTCTGTCGAACGAGCCGGAAGCCGATCGCGTATCGCAGTCGCTGGCTGGACCCAGTGATCCCTTCACCTCACCGGTGGCCGTTCTTGAAACCGTGCTCGGCCTTGCCAGCCCTGACAAGTTCAACCTGCCGATCCCGACCGTTGAAAATCTGGTGCGCGAGTTTCTCGATGCACGCGGCATCGACGTCCGTGATCTGCCACCCGCCGCCGAGACGACGAGGCTCGCTCTTCTGGCCGCCGATCGCTACCGCAGCGGCCGGCATGGCCTGAACCTCGGCGACTGCCTGCATTATGCCTGCGCCAAATTTCACGGCGTTCCGATCCTCGCCACCGCCGACGAGTTTCGTCAGACGGATCTGGACGTCATCGCCTGAGACAGGTCGTCTCATAAGTTGGCTGGTTACATTATCTGGTCCAGGACCTATCACCCGTGACCACCCATCCGCCGCAACCGCCCTCATCCTGAGGCGCCCGCGCCCCGCGTGGGCCTCGAAGGACTAGCTTCCCCATTCCCTACTGCCTGGCGCCTACTGCCTACCACCTACCACCTACCGCCAACCTCAAAGCCCCCGCCGCCCGCGCCCGACCGAGCGCGCCAGCATGGCGGTAATCTGGCCCTCGCTTCTCGCAAAACTTGCGGCATCGCTTGCCGTCACCTGGAAATGGATGACCGTGGTCCCGCCGCCGCCCTCCGCCGCCACGCCGAGCGCGCCGTCGGCCCCTCGCTTCAGAGGCAGGATCGCCTCAGCGCCTGCCTCGCCCATCAGGCCCATTCCGCCGGACATCGGAAAATAGGTCGGCGCCGCGACCACGCCCCCTTCGGCAAAGGGCATGACCCGCCCTGGCACGCCGCCCGCCGCATAGGCCGTCACGCCGGCGCCCGAAATCCGGTCGAAACCGGCGCTCAGGCTGCCGATCACGCTTTCGGCGGCGTCTCCCAGCAGCCCTTCCAGCGGCTTCAACCCTGCCGAGAGGGCAATGTCGGTCAGCCGCATGCCAACGCTGCGCAAGACCTCCTCCAGCCCCTTGCCGCCCGTGGTCGCACCGCGCAAAGCGGACGTCAGCGCCCGACCAAAGCTCGCGGACCGGCTTTCGAGATCCTCCAGCACGGCCAGCGCCGCGCCCGCATCGAGATCGACAAACAGGTCAAGCACATCGTCATCGGTCATGGGATGTTCCTTTCATGAAGGTGGAAGGCGGCTCTCCAGCATCGAGGAGACTGGAGAAACGAAGGCGACTTCCGGCACGGTCTTGCTTGCGCTAGGGTGATGCTAGGAGAACGACCGATGAACCAGATGCAAAGGCTGATTGCCGAAAGGCTCGAACCTCGACGCGCGCTTGCGCAGCGTCTGGTCAACGAGATTGTGCTCGACGCAGCTAGGCAAGACTTCGAGATCACCCCCGTCGGGTCCCTCGCGCGCGGCGAATTCCGGCTCCATTCGGATGTGGACCTCTTGGTGCGTGGAAGGCTCGACCCCGTGCGCCGTCTGCGCGCCGAACAGCTCGTCGCATCCCACTTGCGGGGAGCCGACATCGACTATGACCTCATCTTCGAAACCGATCTTGACCCTGCCCGGGTAGAAGAGCTCCTGCATGACGCCGTTCACGCTGGCTGAATTCTCCAGGCTGTCGCCGAGGCTCGAGCGATGCGAACGCGAACTCGGTCAGCTCGCAGACTTCTTCGATCGCCACCGCCAGGATGTTGATGATGGGGATTGGGGTGCCGTCTCGGCGGCTTCGCTCGGCGTGCACAATGTCTATAACGGGATCGAGGACATCCTCATGAGCCTTGCCCGTGATCTCGACGGATCTGCACCCTCAGGGCCGACGATTCACCAGGATGTCCTCGACCAGATGGCCTCGGAGATTTCAGGCCGCAGGCCAGCGCTGTTGCCGCCAGATCTGCATATCGATCTGACCGAGCTCAAGGGCTTTCGTCACCTCGTCCGTCACAAATACGGCTTCGACCTCAGGCCCGAGAAGGTCGTCGACAACGTGCAGCGGCTCCAGCGTGCCTATCCGGCCTTCGTTCAACGACTGACTGCATTGCACAACCTGCTCGCCGCTCAGTCCTCCTAACCCCGAGGCGACCCCGGTGCTCGTGCCACCCATCTCCCCCTTGAGGGGGGAGGTCGCGCGGAACGCGCGGGTGGGGTGAACCATCGCCATGGGCCGCCGGTCCACGATCAGCGCCTAGGTTCATTCCTGACGTTACCCACGCCCACGTTCAATCCGGAAACCTCCGCATCAACGTCTCGACCTCGCGCCGCGTCAGCCCGCTCTGGTCAGCAAACGCCCCCGCCATCGCCGCCAATTCGGGCAGGCTCAGGCGCCAGAACACTTCGGGTGAAAGCCGCAGGCGGGAGAGCCCAAGCGTCATGGCGCTTTCCCAGGGGAAGGGCCGCACGTCGCGCCTGATCTCTTGCCCGCCTGCGGCCCTCAAGGGGAGGTGCGACCCTCGCCCGGTCTCGACGTGTCCAGGCCGGCTTCAACCATCGGCGCGCCGAAGGTCACCGCGAGCAGCTCGCCGACCACCTTTGCCGCACCCGCCACCCCGCCCTCGACGGCCATCTCGGCCACATCGGCATCCGACAGCCGGTTTCCGCCGCCACGCAAGCCGCAGGCCAGAATGCGCGTGAGATCCGCGCTCTTCAGCCTGCCGCCGGCAAAGCGTGCGGCAAGATCGGTCAGACTCTCCGCTCCGAAGGCCGTTTCCAGTTCGGCCAGGGCGCCGAGCGTCAGGCACAGGATCCGCCGCTCGCCATCAATTACCGCCTCGACCTCGCCGCGATGGCGGTTGGCGCGGCTCACCGTCATCGGCTCCGCCCGTTCCTCTGCGCCATATCCCCGCATGGCCGCCTCACAGCGCCGCGAAGGAAACGGCACCGGCCGATTCCAGCGCGATCTCGAAGGTTACCTCGCCGTCGTGATTGCCGGCATAGTCGAGCGCGGTCACCTGAAACGGCGCCGTTACCGTGCCGAAATCCGGGATCACCACCTGATAGGTCAGGATCGACCCGCCAAAGAACGCCGCCCGGATAAGCGCATCGGACGCCGCGTCCTTGAACAGGCCCGAGCCGGTCAGCCCCGCCCGCCGGACACCGGCTCCTTCCAGCAGCTCCCGCCAGCGCCCGACACTTTCGCTGTCGGTCACATCGACGGATTGCGCATTGAACGAGAGCCGCTTCGCCCGCAATCCCGCCACCGTGACAAATCCTGCCCCATCCTCGACCTTCAGCAAGAGATCCTTGCCCTTCTGCGCGCCCATGGCGTCTCTCCTTGATGATGTGAATGCTGACTGCTGCCGGGACGAGACGCTCGGGTCCGCCACCCACCTCCCCCTTGAGGGGGGGAGGTCGCCGCAAAGCGGAGGGTGGGGGTGACCAGCGTCAAGCGCGGATACTTTCGGGAGCGATCACCCTACCCCGGACCTGCGGTCCGACCCTCCCTTAAAGGCAGGGTCGCGGCGAACGCATGCATGTCCCCTCACCCTGAGGTGCCCGGCTTAGCCGGGCCTCGAAGGGTCGAGGCCACCAGAGCTTGAAAACAGATGGATGCTTCGAGGCCCTCGCCCTGCTCGGGCACCTCAGCATGAGGTCCAGGCAGAGGTGCTGCCCCCCCACAAGATTTCGCCCTATCGCCCACCCGGCAACCGGCCTAGAAGAAGCCACCCGCCGCTTCGCCTCTCCCCGTCTCGAGTCTCCGCATGAACCTCTCCCGTACTCTCCTCGTCGCCGCGCTCGCGGTCTCGCAGATCCTCGGCTGGGGCACGACCTATGAAATGCCGGCGGTCTTCGGGCGTGCCATGGCCGCCGAACTCGGGCTCGCCAATGAGATGGCCTTTGCCGGGCTCACCGTGATGATGCTGACCATGGCCTTTCTCGGACCCTGGACCGGCCGGATGATCGGCCGCCACGGGGCGTCCCGCGTGCTCGCCATGGGGTCCGTCCTGATGGCCGCGGGCCTCATCGCCCTTTCGCTCTCCACTGGCCTCGTCACCTATGCCATCGCCTGGCTCATCCTCGGGGCCGGCGGCTCCTTCGCGCTCACCGTGCCGGCCTTCGCCGCCGTCGTCGAACGCGAAGGTCACGGGGCCCGCCGCGCGATCGGCATCCTAATGATCTTCACCGGCCTTTCCTCGGCCGTCTGCTGGCCGCTGCTGACGCTCGCCGGCGAAGCCTTCGGCTGGCGCGGTGTACTTCTCGCCGCCGCCGCCGCCCAGGTCTTCATCGCATTGCCCGTGCATCTCGCCGTCGGACGCATCGCCATCACCCGCTCGGAGGAAGACCGCGCCGCCGATGCGATCGAGCCGCTCGCCCTGAGCCACCGCATGGCGCTTGCCGCCTTCCTGCTGATCGCCCTGTCGAGCTCGCTCTCGAGCCTGATGACCTTCGGGCTCTCGCCACAGCTCCTGCATATTCTCGAACTCTCCGGCGCCACGCCGGCGCTCGCGCTCCAGCTTGGATCGCTGCGCGCCGTCTTCGGCATTTCCGCCCGCGCCTTCGATCTGGTGCTCGGCAAGCGCTCCTCGCCCGTCACCACGGGGCTTGCCGGCGGCGCCATGCTGACCGCCTCGACGCTCATGCTGATCTTCTTTTCCGGCACGCCGTCGAGCCTGCTCATCTTCACCGCGCTCTACGGATTCGGCTCCGGCGTCAGCGCGCTGGCACGGGCCACGATGCCGCTCGCCTTCTTCTCGGCCAGCCGCTTCGCCCGCCAATCGGCCCGCCTCTCCCTTCCGCAAAACCTCGCCAACGCCACCGCCCCCGTGCTGATGACCGCCGTCATCGACCGCGCCGGCATCCATGCCGGCCTCGTCCTCGCCACTCTGCTTGCCGCCACGGGCTTCGCGGCGATCCTGGCGCTGGCGGTGATTGCAAGGCGGGGGCGGGTGGAAGCTTAACGCCGGGGCGGCGTGACCCGCGCCGCCGGCAAGCGATCGGAAGCGACAAGCTCGACGCCAAAATGCTCAGCCAGATCGATCAGGATCTGCTCCAGCAGGGTCAAAGCCTCCTCCAGCTGATCGCGTTCCGCTCGCATGGGGATCCGGCCGGCATCCTTGGGATAACGGTAAGTCGTTGCAAAGACGGTGAGATAGGTGAGTTTCGAGAAGCGTGATTTGAACGGATCAGCGTCCGGCAGCAGGTCCCGCAAGACGTCGATGCGATGGGCATCCCGGCGCTCGGCACGAATACCCTCGGAGGTCAGCAGCGCAAGCAGCATCTTCTCTGCCGCCTGCTGTGCGTGGTAGGCGTCGTTGCGATTGTCAGCCTGAAAAAGCAGATGGGCCGCCTCCAGGTCGTCCCGGGCCAGACGCAAGGCGTTGGCGATATGCAGTTCAGCGGACAAGCAGAATGCCGTCGTCGGCGACATGGCTGGCCGCCGAATTCGCGACGTTCAAATCGGCTTCAAAGTCCGAAAGACGCGCCACGGACACGTCCGCATGAACACCCGAGCCCTCCTGCAGAGACCAGCCGAACAACGGAGACAGCAAGCTTTCCGGCGCCTCGTCGGCGACGATAACCTTCAGGTCCCAGTCGCTCTGTGCTGTCGCCTCACCGCGCGCCCGACTGCCATAAAGGATCACCTCGATCGGGTCACAAGCCGCATGGATGCGCGCGAGCAGCGTTCTGAGCTCCGGAAACCTCTCCGGATCCGCCACACGTCCGTTCATGCTTTGCGCGATCACACCCATATGTGAAGCCCATTGAAACCCTCAGAAAACATAACTCAATGTCCGGTGCGTTTCCAGAGCCGCCGCCTCAACGCCAACGAGCCAGCCCTCACTCCACCACCGCCCGAAAGCTCGCCTCCGCGACAAACAGTCCGGCCTTCACCTCGCGTCGGCTGACCGTACGCCGGTGGCGGAAATTGACCAGCCGGAACCCGTCCATGGTCTCCGGCAAACCGTGCGCCACCCGCCGGACCTCAGCGACCAGCGCTTCGGCCTCGCGGCGCGACACCGCGCTCCAGGCCTCAAGCGTCAGCAGGATCTCCGCCCCTTCCGCCTCGCCGGTGGAAAAATCCCGCGCCTCGACCAAGCCGACAATCACGGCCGGAAAGCGCTGCGGCCGAACCGTCCGATCGGGGATCCCCTGCGGTCCCAGCACCGCCATCAGATCCGCATCCGCCTTCACCGCCTGTTGAAGCGCCGCCAGCAAGGCATTGACTGCATTGGTCATGTTTCACACTTCCCGTCTTGAATTGCGTTCGACTGTGCGCGCTTCAGGGGCCGCACAGAGTGACAAGACCCCGTTGCCTGCGCCGTCGCTCAACGATCCGAAATGGCTTGTCCGCTCGCCGCGTCACCGCGCCCTGTGTGGTCCCGTTCCACGGACGGGAGATCATTCTCCGCCGATCCACCCTGCTCCGGCCGCCGCGCCAGCCGCTTCCGCAGCGCGCGTCGCAGCAAGTCGCCGAGCAGCATCCCGGTCTCCTCCAGCGCGGCCCCCTCCCGCGCCCGGGTCATCCCGTCACCTCGCGGCAGAGCGCGACCTGAAACCGCCCCGTCTCATCGGGGTCGCGCACGGCCAGGATGTCGAACATGCGCGTCCCCTTGCGAAACCGCTGGCCGGCGACGAGATCGCTCCGTGCCCTGATCGTCACATGATGCGTCACCTCCGACACAAGCCCCGGCCCCTTCTCCGCCTCACCAAAGACCTTCGGTTCGATGAGCGCCCAGACGCGAGCGACTTCAACGAACCCCGCCACCGCCCCGCCCTGGCCGTCCTCAACCGCCTCCGGCCGTTCCAGCACCAGCCGCGCTGTCAGCCGACCGGCATCGATATCCAGAAGCGCCATGGTCAGAGCCCCCGCCGGCAGAAGGGCGCAATCAGCCGGTCATAGCCTGGCGGCACCACCGCAGGCTGGGCCTCGGCCGCAACCACGCCGCGGGTCGCAAACATCGCCGCGACATGCAGCAACATCGCCCGCTTCAGCGTCTCCGGCACATCCGCGCCGCTCTCGCCAAAGCCGGCAGAAAACTCCACCTCGATCCCGTTCATCGCCCGTCCCGGCTCCGGCACCGCGCGCAGCCAGAGCCTTGCCGGACGGGCCTCGCCATCGAGCAGATGCCCGGCAATATCCACCGCCTGCGGCTCACCCTCGCCATCGTAAACCGTCACCGAAGACACTGCCCTGACCGGCCCACGCGGGATCATCGCGATCCCATCCGCCGGCCAGTCGTCGAGACACAGCCTGAAATCCCGCGCCGCCAGAACCAGCCCCGTCTCGCGCTCCAGATGCTCGCGCGCGACGATGGCGAGTGCTGCAAGCAGCGCGTCTTCCTCCTCCGTCTCGAGCCTGAGATGCGCCCTGACCTCGACAAGCGTCAGCGGCTCCACCGCAGGTGAAGTGAGTTCGATGATGGTCATGAGGGTGTCCTACAGTTTGAGAATACGCTGATGTCCTAGGTGACTGCCCCTCATCCGCCCTTCGGGCACCTTCTCCCCGTGAACGGGGAGAAGGAGGCGCCGCCGCCAGCCGCATTCGCTCTTCTCCCCGCCTGCGGGGAGAAGGTGCCGGCAGGCGGATGAGGGGCGAAATGGCAAAGCAAGGGCGGCCACCACCTCACCTCCCCCTTGAGGGGGCAGGTCGCCGCAAAGCGGCGGGTGGGGGTGACCGGGCCCCAGTCCGGCGCGGTTTCACCCCACCCCGGAGCTACGCTCCGACCCTCCCCCTCGAGGGGAGGGTCAAACGCTCACACCCCGAACTTCACCAGCTTGATCGCCTCGAAGTCCTGCACGCCGCCGCCGACGCGCTTGGTCGTGTAGAACAGCACATAAGGCTTGGCCGAATAGGGATCGCGCAGCACCCGCACGCCCACCCGATCGACGACCAGATACCCCGCCCGGAAATCACCAAAGGCGATTGCCGTCGCATTGGCCGCGATGTCAGGCATGTCCTCGGATTCCGCCACCGGGAAGCCCATCAGCGAGGCAGGGTCACCGGCGCGTGCCGGCGGTGCCCAGAGATAGTTGCCGTCGGCATCCTTCAGCTTGCGCACCGCCCCTTGCGTCCGTCGGCTCATCACGAAGCTGCCGTTCTGGCGGTGCCCCGCCTTCAGCGCATAGACCACGTTGATCAGCACGTCGGAGGCCCCGCTTGCCGCGAAGGCCCCGGCCGCGCCGGTGGCAACCGTGCCGATCTTGCCCCATTCCCAGGCGGCGTCGTCGATCTGGTCATAGGCGAGGAACCCCTTCGGCTTCAGCACGCCATCACCCGACACGAAGGCCTCACCCTCCTGTTCGGCGAAGGCGATGTCGACTTCGGCCGCGATCCAGGCCTCGATGTCGACGGCGGCATCGTCGAGCAGCGCCTGCGTTGCCGCCGGCATGGCATAGAGCTCCATGGTCGGGAAGGCGAGTTCGGAGAGTTCCGGCGTGCCGGTCTGGGTCCGCGCTGCAGTCTCGGCCACCCAGCCGCTCGCAAAGCCCGAGGCAGCAAACGGCTTCTTCAGGACCGAACCGGAGACCTGCCGCACGGTCGCGAGCGACCGGATCGGCGAGATGACCCGCAGCCTCCGCCCGATCTCCTCGTCCACCTGCGGCGGCACCAGATAACCGCCATCGCCGGAAACGCCCGCCGACAGCGCCTTCTCGTCGAGATCGCGCAGCGCCTGGTCGTCGCCGCGGCGCACATAGGCCTCGAAGGCCGCCTTGTGTTCGGCAAGCCCCGCCTCGTCGCGGCCGGGCCGTTCCAGCGCCGGACGGCGCTTCTTCAAGACGATCTCGTCGAGCAGCCGGCTCTGCTCGTCGATCGCCTTATTGATGCGCTCCACCTTGTCGCGAGTCACGACATCGCTCGACAGCTTCTCCTCGATCTCGCCCAGCCGCTCGTCATTGGCCTCCTTGAACGCCTCGAAGGCCGTCATGAATTCGGCAAAGGCCGCCGTCACCGTATCGGGCGCCGCCTTTACCTCCGGCGCCAGCCTTGCCGGCCCGCCTTTGCCGCGCCTGCCGCCTGCCCCGCCCGCAGCGGTGGCATTCTTGCCCACCGCCTCCATCATGCCCTCACCTGCCGTCATCGCCTCTTCCATGTCGCTCATCCTTTCATGAAGTGATTGTTCGCCATCGACCGGGCCGCCCGGCGCATCAGCCGGACAAGCTCGGTTTCCCTGTCGCGGTAAAACCGCCTGTGCTTGACATTGGAGACCCTGGCCGTCGGCAGCATGGGAAAGGTCACCACCGAGATCTCCCAGAGATCGGCCTCCAGAATGCGCCGCACGCCGCTCTTGCGATCGCTGCGGGATTTCACCGCCCGAAAGCCGATCGACAGCCCGTCGAGCGCACCCGCTTTCATCAGCGCATGCACCTCGCGGGCACGGGCCACATCGGTGGCAAGCTTGCCCTCGACATAAAGCCCGCGCTCATCCTCGCGGATATCAGTCCAGCGGCCGATCACCTCGGCCGGATCATGCTGGTAGAGCATGCGCACGCCGCCTGCCCCGCGCTTTGCAAGCGACGCGGCAAAGGCCCCCGGCTCGATCGCATCGCGCCCGAGATCCACCTCGCCGAACAGGCTTGCATAACCCGAAAACCGCCCGTCGCCCGCCACGCCCTTCAGCGTCAGCCCGGCAGAACAAAACCGCGGCCTACCCTCCGTTTCCAAAGCCTGCATGGGCCCGTCTCCTCGTGATGTTGATTGTGCTGGCACCCACCTCCCCCTTGAGGGGGGAGGTCGCCGCAAAGCGGCGGGTGGGGGTGATCCCGTTTGGAAGAAAGATGCCCTTGGGATTGCCCCTCATCCCCCTGCCGGGACCTTCTCCCCGAGAACGGGGAGAAGGAGGCAAGACGCCGGCCTCGATGCCCTTCTCCCCGCCTGCGGGGAGAAGGTGGCGGCAGCCGGATGAGGGGCTGTTCTCCATACGGAAGCCGCCATGTCATCGCACCTTCTCCCCCGCCCGGCCGGTCAGCCGCACCAGCAGCCCCAGCCCCCACCAGGCGGTGAAGGAGGCAAGCGTGGCGCCGGCTAGCATCACCTCCGAAGGCGACAGCCGACCCTCCAGACCAAGCCGCGTCGCGCCCCAGACACCCGTCGGGCCGCCGAAGATCAGCCCGCAGGCGACCCCGGTCAGGAAGCGCACCGCCGCCTCGCGGCGATGCTTGGGAAGCAGGTAGACCAGCGAAATCGCGGAGCCCGCGACAGCACCGATCAGACGTGCGGAAGTCACTCCGCCGTCATGGCCGAGATCAGTCATTTGTTCATCTTTCGCGGTTAGCTTCTGGATCGACGCCGGCCGGTACGATCCCGCCCGAAAAGGCTGCGGCCGGCGTCTCTTTTCCCATCATCCGTCGTCTGCGAGGCCCTTCCCGCGTCACCCGATTGTTGAGTCTGGTGAATCGCTTGGCGCCGGGCCTTCACAGACCGATTCAGCTCCTTCAAGCAGAACTGGAAGTGGCCGGTCGTCCCGCCCTTTGCCACAAAACCACAATGCAATCGTCATACGGCTTTCATCCTGCCGGGCGATCAAAGGCATGGGTTCAAGGACATCGGGGGATGGTCATGGTCTATGTCACGCAGGATGTGCGCGCGCCGCGCGGCACCTTCCAGGAAAAACCGCTTCTCATTGCGCTGCTCGTCACGCTGACCTTGTCGGCAATCTTCGTCACCTTCCCGCAGATCGACATCGCCGTCAGCCGATTGTTCTATGTCGAAGGCCGAGGCTTTCCGGCGAGCAAGATGACCGCGCTCAACACCTTCCGCGCCTTCGGCCAGTATTTCCCGCTGACGCTCACCATCGTGCTCGTCTTCGGCCTGGTGCTGAAACTCATCTATCCCTCGCGGCCGTCGCTTTTCCCGCCACGTTTCACGCTCTATTTCGCAAGTCTCTTCCTGCTCGGCCCGGCACTTCTGGTGAACGGCATCTTCAAGCCGATCTTCGACCGTCCGCGCCCGCGCAGCACCATCGACTTCGGCGGAGACGATCTCTTCGTGCATGCCTGGGCCTTCGGCGGCGATTTCTTCGACGATCGTTCCTTCGTCTCGGGCGAGGCCGCGGTCGTCGTCTGCCTCGTCCCGCTCGCCTTCTTCGTGCCTGTTGTCTGGCGGCGCTGCGTCTTCGTGCTGCTCAGCCTGTTTGCCGCGCTGACCGCGCTCAACCGCATCGCGTTTGGCGCGCATTTCCTCTCCGACGTGCTGATCGCCGCCGGTCTCATGGCCATGCTGTCGATCGCGCTCGCCTATGTCTTCTACGGCCGCAAGGGTGCTCAAGCCTGCGACATCAAACTCGAAGCGGAGATGACCGCACTCGGCCATCGCCTGCATACCCTGCGTCGTACCGCGCTCGCTATGATCAGCCGCCGGCTTTCTGTCGCGCCACTGTTGCTCTCGCCGGCGCCGTCAACGGGCGAAAACGACAAGGGCTGAAGGATCTAAACTCGTTAAGCAGCAATAGGCGCAGTGCTGTGCGGCCCGCTCCCTCTCCCCCCATTGTGGGGGAGAAAGCGAAATCGAAGGCTTAGGGGAGCGCAAGCCGCCTAAACTTCAGATTTCGCAAGTGAGGGGATCCGTTCAGTTGCCACTGCGCCCGTGACACCCCACCCTTCCGTCCAGCAGAGTGGCGCGCGCGCCCCAACCCAGGTGCCATCTTTACCGGTCCCCTCACCAACAAAATCTGAAGTTTAGCCCTGATCGCTCTCAAGCCCTCGATTTTGTAACCTCTCCCACAGGGGGGGAGAGGTAAAGAGCCCCTCAATACCCCACCGCCTCCCGCTTCTCCTCGTCCGTCAAAAACGCCGCCGCGCCGACGCGCGCCCAGAGCGCATCCCGTTCCGCTGCCAAGCCCGCCACAGTATCCAGATCCGGCACCAGCCTCACCGCCTCGCCCGTCAGCTCGCCCAGAAACACCGAGAGCGATGCCCCGGTTCGCGTCACGAGCGGCAGCACGGTCAGGCGATAGAAGGCGCGGTTGGCCTCCTGGTAATTGGCATAGGTGTTGTCGCCGGGAATGCCGAGCAGCATGGGCGGCACGCCGAAGGCGAGCGCGATGTCGCGGGCAGCGCCGTTCTTCGCCTCGACGAAATCCATGTCCTTGGGCGACAGCCCCATCGACTTCCAGTCGAGCCCGCCCTCGAGCAGCAGCGGTCGCCCTGCCCGCATCGGGCCGGAATAGCCCTCGTCGAGCTCGGTCTTCAGCCGCTGATACTGGTCGGCGGAGAGATTGCCGCCCTCCTTCGGCTGATAGACCAGCGCACCGGAAGGCCGTGCCGAATTGTCCAAGAGCGCCTTGTTCCAGCGCCCCGCCGCATTGTGCAGATCAAGCGCAACTTGCGCTGCCGCGAGCGGCGCAAAGCCCTCGTGATCGTCGAGCGGGTGAAAGAGTTTGAGATGCAAGAGCCCGTCCAACGCAATCCGCCTGGCCCTGGTGCCGGCGCGATAGTCATAGGCCGACGGCCAGCCATCGGCGCCTGTCACCACGCTCACCCGATCCGGCCGCAGCAGATGCAGCTCCGCCGCCCGCTCCGAACCGCGCCCACCGGCCGCCACTGCCTCCACATAGGCATTGCCCGAAAGCAGCAGCTGCCCGTAGAGCGTTTCCAGAAAATCCGCCCCCGTCATCGCCCCGTTCGGCCTGGCGAGAAGCGTTAGCGCCGGATGCTCCGGCCGCTCCGTCTCCCGCTGATAAGCAAGGAAGGCGATACTCGCGGCCGCCTCCGACACCAGCCGCACGCAGCGATGCGCCACCGGGTTCTTCATGAAGCCCTCGCGCGCCAGCGCCGCATAGGACCTCCCCGTCCACCGGGCCTCGCCTTCGCCGGCAATCAGCGCCAGCGCCGTTCCCGGACGGGGAGTGAGCGCCTTCTCCTCAGGCATGGCGGCTCGATCCCGGGCTTCAGCCCAGGGCAGACGGAAGGGAAGTTTCATGGGATCTGTTCCTCGACAGGAATGAAAAACGGATCGGGCGGCCATCAAAGGTCGGCCCGGGCCTCGTCTGTGCACATTCTCAGCTTCATCTGGCTGCTTCAGCCAGCCATGTCCTTGCCAGCGCCAAACCGCAAACCATCGATCAGAAGCTCGACCATCACGGGCGTCTCCCCGTCCGGGGCCGCAGTCTTGATCGACGCCAGGTTGCCGATGGCGCGCAGCAGTTCATACGGCTCGATTCCGGGCCGAACCACACCCGCCTCAACGGCGGCGTCCAAGAGCCGTGTCAGTGCCGGCTCGAAATTCTGACGGAAATAGTCGGGCAGACCCTGAAAGGCCGGATCGCCGGAATGCAGGGCCTGGGCCAGACCCCGCTTCGTCGCAATGAACTTCGTATAGCGGCGCAGCCACAGGGTGAGCGCCTCGCCGGCCGGGTGGTTTTCGGCCAGCACGGCCGCCTCCGCCGTGCAAGTATCGACCTCGCGCTTGAAGACAGCGATCACCAGCTCCGCGCGGCTCGGGAAGCGGCGATAGAGCGTGCCGACGCCGACGCCGGCGCGGCTTGCTATCTCGCGTGCCGGGGCGTCGACGCCGCTTTCCGAAAAGATCGCCTTGGCCGCCTCCAGCAGCGCATCTTCGTTGCGCCGCGCATCGGCGCGCACCCGCGGCATCTCCTCCTGCGGCGCGCTTTCCTGGTGGTTCTCGGCCTCATCGCCCATGCGCATTCTCCTGCCGCACGCCAAAATTTCGCGCAGCCCTTGCTAAACGGAACTTCGTTCCGTATATCCATCCAGCATTCGGAACAGTGTTCCGATTAATCCCTAGCCCGATCGCCCCTCGAAATCCAGTCCCCGGAGGCTTCCCATGAATAATCTCGTCACCAAGGCCCGCGCCATTCCCTCGCTCGCGCCGCAAACCACCATCACCATCAACCCGATCACCCTGCCCGCGCCGGACCGCGGCCGCCCCCTGGAGCTGCGCGTCACCGCCCCCATGACCGGAGGCGATCTCCCGATCATCCTGCTCTCGCATGGACACGGCCCCTCGCTCTATATTCCTTCGAAGGATGGCTATGGCCCGCTTGTCGATTTCTACGCCGCTCATGGCTTCATCGTCATCCAGCCGACCCATGCCAATTCCAAGGTCGCGGGCCTGGGCGAGGCAGCACCCGGCTATCCCTTCTTCTGGCAGTCGCGGCTCGACGACATGAGGTTGATCCTCGACAATTTGGCCGCCATCGAAGAGGCCGCGCCCATACTGGCCGGCCGGCTCGACCATGACCGCATCGCGGCGATCGGCCATTCCCTCGGCGGCCAGACCGTCGGCATGCTGCTCGGCGCCGGCCTTACCGACACCGCCGACCCGGCCGTCACCCGCGTCCGCCATCCGGAGCCGCGCATCAAGGCCGGCGTGCTTCTCGCCGCCCCCGGCCTCGGCGGCGACAGCCTCAGCGATCACGCCCGCAAGAACTACACCACGCTCAACCCGGATTTCTCGACGCTCACGACCCGCACCCTGGTTGTTGCCGGTGATGCCGACGACAATCCGCATCTGACACCCCGCGGCGCTGACTGGCATGTCGATCCCTATCGCCACGCCCCGGGCGCCGAAGCGCTGCTGACCCTCTTCAGAGGCAAACACGGCCTCGGCGGCATCGCCGGTTACGACGCCAGGGAAACCGACGACGAAGATCCCGAACGCCTCGCCGTCACCCAACGCATGACGCTCGCCTGGCTGAGAACCGCCCTCAATATCGACGCGACCATCTGGCCGGAAGCAATGGCGGCCCTTGAGGCCCATGCTGCGGATCTCGGCCAAGTCGTGCTGAAGCAGAGCTGAACCGGGCGCCCCGCTGCTCCGCAAATCGCCTGCCGCAGGGGCAGCCCAAGCTCCACCTCCGCCACGCCGCATCTGGCAATAAACTCGAAGGTACTCTATATTTCTCCCATGACCCCGCGCTCGAAAACGAACAAGATCGATGCCGGACCCGGCGCTGACCGGGCGCAGGCGGCTGTCGTACCCGGCGCACAGCTGGCAAAGGCTGCTAAGCCGGTGTCAAATCCTCCGGAGGTCGACGATTTCGTCGAAGACCTGCTCGTGACCGACAAGATCATCTTGGATCATTTGGCCAAGTGACCACATGAGCGAACCCCTCTGGATTGCAATCGAGGATGTGATTGCGATCAACAGACGTTTGCTTCGCGGCACTTCGGAGAACCACTATCTGCGCGACCGCCTCGCCCTCGAAGGTGCGCTGCACCGTCCGCGGTTCCAGGCAGAGTATCGCCAGATATCCTCCGTCTCCTGGCTCGCCAGTTGCCTTGTCCAGGCAATCGGCAAGGCACATGCCTTCGAGCAGGGCAACAAGCGGACAGCCTGGCTTTCGGGTCGCTATTTCATCGCCATCAACGGCTACAATCTGGTTCTCGATGTAGAACAGCAGGAGCAGCTGAAATATGTGATCGAGGCGCTGATCATCGGAACGGACGATCCGTCCCTTCTTGCAGACCGATTGGAGCCCTTGCTAAACCCGGCCTGAGAGGCCACTCACACCCGCCCTCGCACCGCATCCTCCACCACATAATCCGCCGCAAACCGCTCCTCGCGCAGCGGCTTCACCCGGCGGATGCTCTCCTCATAGAGCGGATGCGCCTTGTAGGCGGCAAGGGCTCTCTCATCCTCGAATTCGCCGTAAACCACGAGGTCGATGCTGCGGTGAAAGCCGTCGGTCTTCACATTGGTGCCGATCTCCAGCCGCGCAGCACTCGGGATTTCCGTCAGGATCGACAGCCCCGCCCGGACCGCCTTGAGATGTTCGGGGCTCACAGTGAAGAAGACGATGTGACGGATCATGGGGCACCTTCAAGAGCTGTTGCAGCGCAACAGCCGATAGCACCGCCGGCGCCACCGCTCAATGCGCCCGCTCACACCACCAGCCCGGCGCGGATGGCCGCGTCGAAGCTCCTTGCCGTCACCGCGATCTTCTTCGCCCGATCCGTGCCGTTGACGATTTTTCGCGCGCCCGTCCAGTCCGCCGTGGTGCCGGAGAAGAAGTCGGAAAGCCTTGCGCCCGAAAACAGCCCCTCGGTCATGCCGACCACCAGAATGGTCGCGGAGACGTCCAATCTGAGGGCCAGATCCGGCTCTGCCACAAGATCGAGCCCGGTCACCCGGCTCATCTTGGCGTAATTCTCGCGATGGGTGATCTGCACCAGCCCCCGCCCATAATAGCTCCGCCCCTCGGCATCCCGCCGCCAATAAGGTGTCTTTACCGTCGGCAGCTTGCCACCGCGCCAGGCCCGCTCCAGCCGCGCCACGGCCTCCTCGTCGGTCGCAGCCAGCGTCTCGCGGACCGCCTGCATCGTGCCGGCCGTCTCGTGATGTGCGGTTGCCAGCATATAGGCGAGCCAGCGCGGATCGGCCCAGCCGCGGGCGCAAAAGCGCGTCAGCACCGCCTCGATCCCCTCCACCTGCCCCTGGGTCAACCGCCCGCCGAAGACGGCATGGCGCAGCCCCGCGAAGACGATTCGCCGGTCGATCCGCATGATCAGATCCTCGTTTCGGAGACGGTGGCCGCCCTCGGCCGCCAGGCACTCGAGAGCTTTCAGGAAAAAAAGTTGAAAACTAAAACGATTGAAGAAATTTCAATCGTTTAGAGCGCGTTCCGTTCACATTTACAAAGCTTTAACAGTGTGGAACTTTCCGCCCACGCAGACGTTCTGGAAGCCGACACTTCCAGCATGAGGAGGGAAGACATGCAGACGACGACCACCACTTCGCCCAAGACCGCCGCCCCGGCCACGATCCCGGCCCATGTCCTGCAGCGCCTCGAAAACGAATGGCGCCAGGTCCGCCAGCCATCCCAGCCGACCCCGTCGGTCAAGTAAACCGATCCACCGCATTGCATGATCAACCGGCGCCTGAGAGGGCGCCGGTTTTTGTTTGCTGGCCAATGCCCCTCATCCGCCCTTCGGGCACCTTCTCCCCGCAAGCGGGGAGAAGGAGGCGCAGCCGGCGGCCGGATCCGCCTTCTCCCCGTTCACGGGGAGAAGGTCCCGGCAGGGGGATGAGGGGCGAAGGCCGCATGCTCTTTCGCCCCTCACCCTGAGGAGCCCTCGCTCTGCGAGGGCCTCGAAGGGTCGAGGCCAACCTCACGCGGGCCGGATGCTTCGAGGTCCGCACTGCGTGCGAACACCTCAGCATGAGGGGTCTCACACCCCCCGTATCCGTGGCTCGCCACCGCCCTCCAGCATCAGCGCCGTCAGCGCCCAGACCAGCGCGTCCAGCCGGTCCGGCGAGCGCCCGTTCGACAATCCCTCCGGCCCGAAGTCACACATCTGATCCTCGAGCTCGACGAACCGCCCCGCATGCAGAACCCGGCCCTGCTCGTAAAGTGCCGCCACAGGCTCGGCGCGCAAAAACTTGCCGCGCGTCGCCCGGACCGTCGTCACCGGCAGCCGCGCCTCGATGCCTTCCAGCACCGCGCGCACCATGTCGCCGCCCTGGTTCACCTCGGCCACCACCCGGTCGGCCTCGAACCGCCTGTAGGCGGAAACCACCGCCCGGGCCCAGCCTGCCGGGGCAGCCCCCTCCACCGAACAATCCGCCAGCACCACCGCCTGGCCATTCTCCTTCAGCCCCGCCACCACGATCCCGCAGCAGGCGGACACCCCACCCGCCGGCGGATCGACCGCCACGACGATGCGCCGCAAGGGTTCGGCCAGTTTCACCACGATCTCATCGAGCCGCGCGCGCTTCCAAAGCGCATCCGGCCGGTCCTCGATCAGCTCGCCATCCAGCTCCTGCCGCCCGAGCCGCGTGCCCCCATAGCGGGCAGCGAGCGCCTCCAGAAAACCCGGCGCCAGATGCGCCGCATTGGCCGCCGTCGCCATCCGCGTCAGCCGCGTCGCCTCGTCCGCCATCAACCGCTTCAACAGCGGCACAGGCCGCGGCGTCGTGGTCACCACCTGGCGCGGGTTTTCGCCGAGCCGCAGCGCAAACTGCAGCATGTCGAAGGTCTCCTCGGCGTGCTTCCATTTGGCGAGCTCGTCGCACCAGGCGAGATGAAACTGCGGCCCGCGCAGGCTTTCGGGATCTTCGGAGGAAAAGATCTGCGCAATCGCCCCGTTCGGCCAAACCAGCCGCCGCCGCGAAATCTCCACCTCCGGCCGCATGCGCCTGGCAATCCGCGAAAGCCCCGAGGCGCCGTCAATCATCACCTCCCGCGCATCGCCCAGCGTTTCCGCCACCAGCGCAATGCGCAGATCCGTCCTTCTGCCCGCCGCCAGCACCTGCGCCTGCACCCATTCGGCGCCTGCCCGCGTCTTGCCCGATCCGCGCCCGCCGAGGATCAGCCAGCTTCGCCAGTCCCCCTCCGGCGGCCATTGCTCGGGCCGCGCCAGAAGCTTCCAGTCGCGGGCGAGAAAGGCGAGATCGGCAGGGGGCAGCGTTGCGAGGTCGAGCGGTCCATCTGGGCGGGCGGCGACACCTGCACCATCCCCGACCGCCCCTGCCGCCATCCTCATATCCCGCGCCCGATGCCGTATCTCAGCATCAGGAGCATCAAGCCCCGCCGCCGCCCAGGTTTCGGGCGCAATGGTCGTGGAAACAGTCTCGAAAGCGGCCATGGTCCTCCTGCCATTCCCGGCCAGCGCCTCGGCTTCCACCGCCGTCTCGCCGATCACAAGGGACGCAGCCCGTTCCGTCTCGATCACCCGATCCCTCATCCGCCGCCCAAGGGATTTCGGCGTCATCGGCAGCCTCCCCGGCGGTTATGCAAAACAACGTAAGGTCTCACTCCGCCCTCATGCTGAGGTGCCCGCGCCAGCGGGCCTCGAAGCGTCCGTTTGGTCCGGTGCCTGTAACCGATCCCCTCACTTGCGAAATCTGAAGTTTAGGCGGCTTGCGCTCGCCTAAACCTTCGATTTCGCTTTCTCCCCCACAGCGGGGGGAGAAGGAACGCGCGGCCAGCCAGATCGACACCTCTCCCGCTTGTGGGAGAGGCTTCGAAGCGGTGGCCGAAGGCCAGAAATCGATCCGGTGAATCGATTTCAGCGAACGGAGGCCTGAGCGCGACGTCGCGCGAAGGCTATGAGAGGGCTTAGCCCTATCAGGGCTAAACCTCAGATTTTGTTGGTGAGGGGATCCGTTCAGTTGGCAATCCATCAACAAAATCTAGCGAGAAACGATCAACTCAGATTCCCCCTCATCGCAGCTATCCCCGGAAGCCCATGCCACAAAGGGGACAGGGGACGATGCCCTAACCGCGGATTCCACCTCCCCCTTGAGGGGGGAGGTCGCCGCAAAGCGGCGGGTGGGGGTGACCCGGGCTGCGAGTCCTTCCCCTCAAACAGGGGCAAATCTGCCCCCAACACCCCACCCCGGAGCTGCGCTCCGACCCTCCCCCTCAAGGGGAGGGTGGCGGTCCCCTTCCCTCGGCCAATCCCGAAACCTCCGCCATACGCGCGGCCACCGCCATATCCAGTCGTGCGGCCAGCTCCGCCTCGACCCGTGCCGCAATCAGTGCCTCGACCTCGCCGCGCAAGACCTCCGGATCGCGCGCCTCCATCAGCCGTTCCTCGGCGTCCAAGCGATCGCGCTCCAGCTGGCGCAACAGCGCATCGATCTTTTCCAGCGTGCGCACGATCAGCGCGATCGCATCGGTCGCCGCCTTGATGTCGGCGCGTGCCAGTTTCGCCAGCCCCTCGTCGGCCCCGTCGATCAGGCTCTCGGCGCCGGCCCGCAAGCGGCGAAACAGGTCGAACTGGGCGCGCATCTCGGCGGTGAATTCCTGCAGCAACCGCTCCAGATCGCCAGCGCCCGCCGCCTTCACCTCGATGACATCAGGCAGCGCCTCGCCGCACTTATCCCCGTCCAGCATGGCCGCCTCCGAAACGAAAGAAGGGCCCGCCAAGCGGACCCTTACCGAAACCTCTTCCGGAAGCGCCCCGGCCTTCAAGGCCACAGCTTTCCGATCATGCCAAAACCCTAGCGAATGACCGTCACACTGTCAAGGATTATTTTCCTATTGCGAAGTGAGAGGCAGATGAAATCCGATCTGCCTCATTGAGGGGGAGATGCCCAGCACAGCAGAAGGGGGAGGTAATTACTACCTCCTTCTGCAAGATTCGACTTTGCCTTTGAGACCATCGAACGCCGAGGCGATATACCTGCCGCATCAAATTTGGCGGTTACATCGACAAATGCACTAGATAGAGCGATCAAAAAAAACAAACTCCCACTTAGAGGTGTACTGTAAACTTATTATGGACCGTTGAAAAAACACTAGGTAACTTTGAATTCGATCCAACATAAGGGGCGATTCAGAATATGACCACCAAGAGAGACGAGGTAAATATACCCGGAGATCATGCTGGAATATACTTCATTGGATTGCTGATTGTTGGCTGGGCAAAGATCGAGAACCTGATTGAAGCCACTCTACATGCGTACCTAGCCTCGCATCCGGTTGGGTACGATTTGGTAGAAACTCTCGGAGGTGAGGCGAAAATTGACTTGCTCATAAGCTACCTCCTTATTGAAAACCGGAATAAGCGCTTCAAGCAGCACTGTGTAGACTTACGCAAGGATTTCCTTGCTTGCCGAGATAATCGAAATTTTCTGGCGCATGGCCTCATACATCAACGCTCAGATGGTGGACTAATTGTAGAGAGGCTGACTAAAAAATCAAAAAGGCGAGTAATGCAGTGGGTAACATTAAAGCAGCTGAACGATTTACACCTCGATATGGCGCAGGTGCTTGACGCACTGCGGTTCGCTATGGACAATACTCATAGCGTGAGAAAACACATTAAAGGCGGCTCGCGTCTTGGCCCTTTGCCTCGTAGAATATCTCAGCCTCGGAGACTTTCAGAAATTCTACCCGAAGTACGCCGGAAGCCAACGAGAATTTCAAAATCGCGCGCTACAACATCGTAGGACGCCTCAACTTCAGATTTTCTAATAGAGGCGTGCCGTTCCGTTAAGGCACACCTTACCGACCATCCTCACCCCGCCCTCGACCTGTTCCGCCCGGCGCTCTTCGCCTCGTAAAGCGCGAGATCCGCCCGGGTCACGAGATCGCGCGCCTCCCGCACGCCGCCCTCGCCCGTGGCGGCGTAGCCGGCGGAGACGGTGACATGGGTCAGGCCGTCTGTGCGGGCAGGATGCGGGATGGCGAGATCGCGGATGCTGCGCACCAGCCGGTCGGCGATGAACGGGCCGCCGGCGGCGGCTTCGCTTCCGAACAGAAGCGTGAATTCCTCGCCGCCGTAGCGGGCGGCAAAGCCGTCATGGCGGGCGGCGAAGGTCGAGAGGGCTTCGGCGATCCGGCGCAGGCAATCGTCGCCCGCAACATGGCCGAAACGGTCGTTGAAGGCCTTGAAGTGGTCGACATCGACCATCATCAGCAGAACCTCGCCGTCCCGCTCCAGCCAGGCATGCAGCGTCTCGTCGAGATGCCGGCGGTTCGGGATGCCGGTCAGCATGTCGGTCAGCGTCAGGTCGCGCAGCGCGTCGCCCCGGCGTTCGGCCCGGTCGGCGCGGTTTTGCGCATCATACCGGGCGAGATAGGTGAGACAGCGCTGTCTCTCGACATGCCAGTTGCCGTAGAGCGTGAAGAAGAGGCCGGTCACCACCTGCACGGTCAGGGGAAAGACGAGGTTCGGGTCGAAGTCCGGCTTGTAGTGGATCACCCAAAGAGCGGCCAGAGAGGTGACGCTGGTGAAGATCAGCGCAAGGCGAAACCGCAAAACAAGCAACATGTTGCCGAAGAGAAGCACGAGCGGCAGCTCGCCCAGCGTATAGCTCGCATAGGCCGATTGCGAGATGTAGAGGAGGTAGAGCGGCAAAAGGCTTGCGACGAACATGCCGCCGAGCAGGAGCAGTTCGCGCAAGGCCGGCGGCACGCGCGGCACGAGGTAGAAGATCGCCAGCGAGCCCGGCACCAGCACGAGCAGGCGCATCGCCACCGTGAAGGGCTGGATATCCGCCATCAGGTGCAGGCTGGTCAGATTGTAGATGTTGTAGACGATCAGGCCGACGATGATGGCATGGCGCAGATGCCGGATCCGCTCGGCGCCGAAATCCCGCTCCTCGGCGCGCTCCACTTCGGGCGGCATGCGCAACATACAGTCCATCCGGCCCCTTGCTCCCGAGGGTCCGGCGCCCACATCCGCGTCACTCAATTCCTGTCATTCCCTGTCCGGCCGCCCCCACAGCAGCTCTAGGGAACAATCATCGGTCAGGCTTACAAATATTTCGCTAATTTAGGTAACGCAAATGCGAATATCCCGTACATTTTCAGGGAAAATTGCAGGGCCGACCGCGCCGGCCGGAGGCCCCCGCAGATCATCACGGGAGCACCACTCTATTTCCTTTTCAGGCGTCCGGCCCGCCGAACTGCTCCCAGGCGGCCATGGCATGGCCGGCATACATCAGCGAGGGGCCACCGCCCATATAGACGGCAAGTCCGAGCGTCTCCTCGAATTCCGCCTTGGTGGTGCCGAGCTTGATCAGGGCTTCGGTGTGAAACCCGATGCAGCCGTCGCAGCGGGTAGAGATGGCAATGCCGAGCGCCACCAGTTCCTTCACCTTCTTCGACAGCGCGCCGTCCTTGGTGGCAGCGCCCGCCATGGCGGAGAAACCCTGCATCACGTCCGGAATGTCCTTGCGCAGGATCTTGATTCCGCTCGAGATTTCCTTGGTGATGGCGATGTAGTCCTTGCTCACGGCTCTGCCTCCAAAAATATATACGATACTTCATATATATTGAGGCTTGCGGGGATTGCAAGGGCGGCAGGAGGTAGTAGGCAGTAGGCAGTAGGCAGTAGGCAGTAGGCAGTAGGCAGTAGGCAGAGAGATTGGAATGGTTCCGGGGGCACGTGGCAACCCCGCGCAGTGCTTGGATTCTGCTGCGGACCAACCCTACTCCCTACTGGCTATTGGCTATCGGCTATCGGCTACTGCCTATTCCCTCACACTTCCCGCACCGGCGTATAGCCCGCCTCGCGGATCGCCTGTTCGGCAAGAGCCGCATCGCCTTCGACGAAGGCCTTGCGGGCGGCGAGATCGATGGTGACCGCCTTGCCCGGCAGAACCTCGGCAAGCGCCTTGACCACGGTCTTCTCGCAATGGCCGCAGGTCATGTCCTCGATCTTGAAAACCGTCTGTCCGATCATGGTGTTATCCTTCCGTGTTGCCGGCGGCCGTCAGCCGCAGCTCTGGCTTCCTTTCTGCACCTTCCCACGGGGGCAAGGTCAATCCCCGCAACAGCCTCCACGGGCCTCTTTCGCGGCGGTTTTTTGCCGCAGCGGCCGGCCTTCGAGATCGGCCAGGATCGGGCAGTTCGGCCTGTCGTCGCCGTGGCAGCGTTCGGCAAGATGGGAGAGCGTGTCGCGCATCGCCTGCATCTCGGCAATCTTGCGGTCGAGCTCCTCGACATGATCAAGCGCCAGCGCCTTCACCTCGGCACTCGCCCGCGCCTTGTCGTCCCAGAGTTTCAGGAGCCGCTCGGTCTCCTCGAGCGAGAAGCCCAGGCTTCGCGCCCGCCGCACGAAGCGCAACCGGTTGACGCTGTCGGCATCGTAAAACCGGTAATTCGAGGCCGTCCGCCCCGCCGGCGCAATCAGCCCGATCTCCTCGTAGTAGCGGATCATCTTCGCCGACACGCCCGAAGCGGACGAGGCTTCCCCGATGTTCATCGTCATGGCGTTTCTCCTATCGTTCTCTCTCCATTGTGGGCAGAGGCCGCGATACCTGCCCCCAGGCGGGGGAGGACGGGGCGGAGCAGCGGCCCCGGCCGCAATCCGCTCTCCCCCCTTGTGGGGGAGATGCCCGGCAGGGCAGAGGGGGGTGCCGAGAGGCACCGACCTTGTACCGCCAGCGTCCCAACAGTTCGCCCCCCTCTGTCGGCTACGCCGACATCTCCCCCACAAGGGGGGAGAGTGTCCCCTCACCCCGTCACCTTCGCCGTCCGCAGCCTGAGCGCATTGGTCAACACAAACACGCTCGACAGCCCCATCGCAGCCGCCCCCAGCATCGGCGAGAAGGTCAGCCCAAAGAACGGATAGAGCAGCCCCGCCGCCACCGGGATCAGCGCGACATTGTAGCCGAAGGCCCAGAAGAGGTTCTGGCGGATATTGCCGATGACACGGTCCGAGAGTTCGATGGCATGCAGCGCCCCCATCAGGTCGCCGCCGACCAGCACGACATCGGCGCTTTCGATCGCCACATCTGTGCCGGTGCCGATGGCAACCCCGGCATCCGCAGTGGCCAGCGCCGGCGCGTCATTGATGCCGTCGCCGACAAAAGCGACTGATTCACCTTTCGCCTGCAGCGCCTTGATCGCGCTCACCTTTCCCTCGGGCAGCACCTCCGCCACCACGGCATCAATGCCTGCCTTCTTCGCCACAGCCTCGGCCGTGCGCCTGTTGTCGCCGGTCACCATCATCAGCTTCAGCCCGCGGGCTTTGAGCGCCGCGATGGCCGCCGCACTCGTCTCCTTGATCGGATCCGCCACTGCAATGGCGGCCGCGAGTTTACCGTCGATCGCAACATAGAGCGGGCTTGCCCCTTCATCGGCAAGACGGGTCAAGGCAGCCTGCAGGCTGGCGGTGGCGTCAGCCCCTCTCCCCTCGTTGGGGAGGGGTCTTTGATCTGACAGCGAACCTGACGAAAAGTCCCCCTCTGCCCTGCCGGGCATCTCCCCCACAAGGGGGGAGAGACCGTGTGGCATCACACCGAGCCTCACCATGAACCGATCAGCACCAGCGGCAACCCGCCTACCCTCGACCATGCCGGTCACGCCAAAGCCTGCCACCGCCTCGACGGTCTCCACCGACGCCAGCGCCATGCCCTGTGCCTCGGCCGCCCGCACAATCGCATCCGCCAGCGGATGCTCCGAGCGCGCCTCGAGGCTTGCGGTCAGACGCAGCACTTCCGCCTCGTCGAAACCTTTAGCGGTCACGATCTCCGTCACGTCCGGACGCCCGGCCGTGATCGTGCCGGTCTTGTCCATCACCACCCAGTCGATCTGGCTCAGGCTCTGCAATGCCTCGCCCTTGCGGAAGAGCACACCGAGTTCGGCCGCCCTACCCGTGCCGACCATGATCGAGGTCGGCGTGGCCAGCCCCATGGCGCAGGGGCAGGCGATGATCAAAACGGCGACCGCCGCCACCAGGCCATGGGTGTAGGCAGGCTCCGGCCCGAAGATCAGCCAGATCAGGAAGGTGAAGACGGCGACGCCGATGACCGCGGGCACAAACCAGGCGGTCACCTCATCCACGAGCTTCTGGATCGGCAGCTTCGCCCCTTGTGCCTCCTGCACCATGCGAATGATGCGTGAGAGCATCATGTCTGACCCAACACCGGTCGCCTCGAAGCGGAAGGAGCCGGAGCCGTTGACCGTGCCGCCGATGACGGTCGCCCCTACAGACTTTTCGACGGGGATCGGCTCGCCCGAAATCATCGCCTCGTCGACGGCACTCGCCCCATCGATCACCCGGCCATCGACCGGAATGCGCTCGCCCGGACGGACCACGACGACATCGCCGAGTTTCACCTCGGAGAGCGGCACGTCGCGAGTCTGCCCGTCGCGTTCGACGCGCGCGGTCTTGGCCTGCAGGCCCGCCAGCTTGCGGATTGCCGCCCCCGTCCGGCCCTTGGCCCGGGCTTCGAGCAGGCGTCCGAGCAGGATCAGCGACACAATGACGGTCGCAGCTTCGTAATAGACATGGCGCGCGGCCTCCGGCAGCAGACCGGGTGCAAAAGTCGTCACGACGGAATAGAGATAGGCTGCCCCCGTGCCGATCGCGACCAGCGCATTCATGTCGGGTGCCAGCCGCACGAGTGCCGGGATGCCCTTCAGATAGAAGCGCCTTCCGGGACCAGCCAGCACCGCAGTCGCCAGTGCAAACTGCAGATAATACAGCGTGTTGCCAGGGAAAACCTGCATCAGTTGATGATGCAGCGGCGGATAGAGATGCCCACCCATTTCCATGATGAAGAGCGGCAGGGTGAGCACGAGCGCGACCAGGAAGTCCCGCTTCAGAGCCGAGATCTCCTTCTCGCGCCGGATCTCGCGGCCATCGACGGCCTGGCCTGCGGAGGACGCCGAATGCGCCGACGACGTTGCCTCTCCCGGGACGTCATGGCTTGCACCCCCCTGCCCGCTCGCCTGCGCACCGCCGTCACCACCGGACAGCCTGACGGCATAACCCGCCTTGGCCACCGCTGCGGCAAGTGCCGGCACAGCCGAGACCCCGCCCAGCACCTTCACCACCGCCTCGCCGGTCGCCAGATTGACGCTCGCCGTCTCGACCGCCGGCACCGTCTTCAGCGCCTTTTCGACCCGCGAAACACAGGAGGCGCAGGTCATGTCCTCGACCTCGAGCACCAGCGTCTCGGCCCTTGCCTCATAGCCGGCTTTGTCGATCGCTTCGAGCAAGGCCTCGGCGGAGAAGCCCGCACCCGGCGTCACCGAGAGCGTCTCGGTCGCGAAATTCACCGCGCTCTGTTCCACGCCCGGCACGGCGGCCACCGCCTTTTCGACCCGGCGCACACAGGAAGCGCAGGTCATGCCCTCAACGGGCAGAAGGATCGGTTCAATTGTCTTCTTGGCCCCATCAGGCCTGGACTGCATGTTCATAGCGGTCACCTCCGCCATGATACATGGACCTTCCCATCATGGGAGGGTCAAGGGGTGGCGTGAGGATTTTTTGGAAGGACGCGACTAAAGCGCGTGAGGCCAGATCTGTGCCCCATGCAGGATACGCAGAACGCGAATGCGATCCGGAAGGACGGCATAGGCGGCGATGTAGGGCGTTCCGGAGATCACCAGTTCCCGCGTCCCCGTTACCCGACCGGTCCGTCCGCTCTCAGGAAACTGGAGCAGTTGACGGATACCCAGCTCAATTTTCGTGTCGATGCGAACGGCAGCGGCCGGATTTTCCTGCTCGATGAAGTCAAACATCGCCAAACGGTCAGCAATTGCCAGTGCTGACCAGGTAAGCCTCACCGCCCCGTCTCCTTGGCGAGGGCTGCTGCTCTGCGTTGCGCGAAGATGTCCGCCACAGCATTATCCTCGACATCGTCGCGCGCATCCTCCAGCGCCTCTCGCACCTTGGCGCGAAACCAGGCATCGTGAACGGCAGGGTCCGACAGGAGCTCGATCGGCAGAGCGCCTTCATTGGCAGTGCGGGTGAGCAGAATGCGCACGGCATCGGACACGGTCAGCCCCATGCCCTCCAGCACGGCGGCCGCGCGGTCGCGGATCTCGGGATCGATGCGTGTCTGGACGAGTGCGTTGGTCATGGCGTTCTCCTGCCATACTGTACTTCAATTGAATGACGGCAACAATCACTCGCGAAGCACCCTCCCCTAGAGGGGAAGGGTCGGAGCGCAGCTCCGGGGTGGGGGACGGGCGTGACCGGGACAAGGCGCAGACCATCAAGGGAGATCTTGTCCGGAAGGCACGGATGCGTTACATGTAACATTCCTGAATGGAGATCCGTGATGGCAACACCCGTGGGACGGCGCGTGCAAAAGCGGCGCGAACATCTGAGAGCCCAGGGATTGCGCCCTGTGCAGATCTGGCTCCCGGATACGCGCCGAGCCGGCTTCAACGAAGAATGCGCCCGCCAGGCGCGTTTGACGGCCGAGGCCGACAGACTGGACGTCGGACTTGACGCCTTCCTCGACGACGTGCTCCAGGATCTTGATGATCACCTGCCTGAGGTTCCGACGTGAAACGCGGCGACCTTGTTACGGTCGCCATGTCGGGTGACTTCGGCAAGCCGCGCCCCGGACTCATCGTTCAGAGTGACAGTTTCGCAGAGACTGGCACGGTGACACTGCTTCTCGTCACCAGCACCCCCATTGACGCTCCCCTCGTGCGCGTGCCTCTGGAACCCGATGCAGAAAACGGGCTCATGCACCCCTCTTGGGTGATGATCGACAAGGCCATGTCGGTGAAGCGTGAGCGGGTCGGACGGGTGATCGGACAGGTGCGCGAAGAGAAGATGCTCGCAGTCACTCGCAATCTCGCGGTCTTCCTCGGCATCGGCTGACGCTCAGGTCGACGAAAAGGCTCAAGCCTCGCGAGCCCCTACCCCCGTTCCGCGCCCACCTTCAGCGGCCAGTCGACGACGTAGTCCTCGAGGTCTTCGACATCCAACCCCTCTTCCGAGATCGTGCGGCCACGGGCGGAGACGCCGGCTTCGTGGACGGTTTCGGGATTGCCGGAGACCAGATGGTGCCACCAATAGAGGTCGTGGCCCTCGTCGATCAGGCGATAGCCGCAGGTCGGCGGCAGCCACTTGATTTCGCGCAGGCCCTGAAGCGTCAGCTGGATGCAGTCGGGCACGGTCTGCTGGCGGTTTTCGTAGTCGGCGCAGCGACAGCTGTCGCCGTCGAGCAGCTTGCAGGCGACCGAGGTGAAGACCACTTCGCCGGTGTCCCAGTCCTCGAGCTTGTTGAGACAACAGAGGCCGCAGCCATCGCAGAGGCTTTCCCACTCCGCATTGCTCATCTCGGCGAGCGTCTTGGTTTTCCAGAAGGGTTGGTCGGTCATGGTCTCGTTCAACTGGCTCTTGCTGTGCAAGGCATCGCGGTCATCGGCGCCTGCCTCATGGTCGACAGCCGCGGCCGGTGCAGGGGTGCAACGCTGATCGGCAAAAGCACCTATCCGCCGCGGCCGGGTTCACCATGGTCAGCGAAAGCGCTTGTCCTTTGTCGGCAAATCGCCCATCACTTCGAGGACGACGGCCTGCTCTACGGTTCCTCCGGGTCCTGATCCTTATCGGCGGGCGCGTCAAGGGCGCAGACAACAAGTTTTCGGGAAAAGCCACGGTGGCCGACAAGGACAAGCCTGACGATCTGGAGCCGATGGAGCGTGTGGACGCTGCCGGTGCGGACGATCGACTGGCCTCCGGCCCGACCGAAGGCAGGCCCGAGAAGCCGCCGCGGCTCAAGCGCCACATCTTTCTGAAGATCGACAGCTGGCTCGATTCCACCCTGTGGAATGCCGGCTACGAACTCACCGAGGCCTGGGAAGAGATCACCATCTTCTTCCGCCGTTTCCGGGTGCGTGGACTGAAGAAGCTCGGCTTCGAGCTTGCCGGCGAGGCGATGACGCTTGGTACGGCCGGTTCCGTGGTGCTTCTGGCGCTTGCCCAGCCGGCCTTCGAGGAAACGAAGAAAGACTGGCGCAACCACGACAATTTCGCCGTCACCTTCCTCGATCGCTATGGCAACACGATCGGCCACCGCGGCATCATCCACGAGAATTCCGTGCCGGTGGACGAGCTGCCCGACCATCTGGTGAAGGCGGTGCTTGCGACCGAAGACCGGCGCTTCTTCGAGCATTTCGGCATCGACTTCATGGGCCTCGCCCGCGCCATGACCGAGAATGCCAAGGCCGGCACCGTGGTGCAGGGCGGCTCGACGCTGACGCAGCAGCTGGCGAAAAACCTCTTCCTCACCAATGAACGGTCGATCGAGCGCAAGATCAAGGAAGCCTATCTGGCCCTCTGGCTCGAGGCGAACCTCTCGAAGAAAGAGATCCTCTCGCTCTATCTCGACCGCGCCTATATGGGCGGCGGCACGTTCGGGGCGGCAGCGGCTTCGCAATTCTATTTCGGCAAGAACATCACCGAGGTGACGCTGGCGGAAGCGGCGATGCTGGCCGGCCTCTTCAAGGCGCCGGCGAAATATGCCCCGCATGTGAACCTGCCGGCGGCGCGTGCGCGCGCCAATGACGTCTTGACCAACATGGTGCAGAGCGGGTTGATGACCGAGGGTCAGGTCGTGGCGGCACGGCGCAACCCGGCTTCCGTCATCGATCGCGACGAGAAGGATGCACCCGACTTCTTCCTCGACTGGGCATTCGAGGAAGTGCAGAGGATCGCCGCCAAGTTCAAGGATCACACGCTCGTCGTGCGCACGACCATCGATCTCGGCCTGCAGCAGGCGGCGGAGGAAGCGGTCGCCTCGTCGCTGCGCGAATATGGCGAGAGCTACAATGTGCGCCAGGGCGCGCTTGTCATGATCGAGAATGGCGGCGCCGTGCGCGCCATGGTCGGCGGGCGCGACTATGGCGAAAGCCAGTTCAACCGCGCCACACGGGCGCTGCGTCAGCCGGGTTCGTCCTTCAAGATGTACACTTACGCGCTCGCGATGGAGAACGGCTATACGCCGCAGACCGTGGTGACCGACGGTCCCGTCTCCTGGGGCAATTGGAGCCCGCAGAATTACGGCCGCAGCTATGCCGGCCGGGTGACCATGGAAACGGCGCTGGCAAAGTCGATCAACACGGTTCCCGTGCGCCTTGCCAAGGAAAAGTTCGGCATCGACGCCATCATCCAGACCACCAAGGCCATGGGTGTGGAGACGCCGATCAAAAAGGATGTGACCATCCCGCTCGGCACGGCGGAAGTGACCGTCATGGACCAGGCGACCGCCTATGCCGTCTTGCCGGCGGGTGGCAAGGCCTCGCGCCGGCATGGCATTGCCCAGATCAGCAATTATGCCGGCGACGTGCTCTATGATTTCGAGCGCGATGCCCCGGCACCGGCCCAGATCCTGACCGAGCAGGCCGCGATCTGCATGAACGAGATGATGACCAAGATCCCCTATATCGGCACGGCGCGGCGCGCCGCCGTCGATGGGGTCTTGACCGGCGGCAAGACCGGCACGACCCAGGCCTATCGCGACGCCTGGTTCGTTGGTTACACCGGCAACTACACGGCCGCCGTCTGGTTCGGCAATGACGACTATACCTCGACCAACAACATGACCGGCGGCTCGCTGCCGGCGATGACCTTCAAGAAGCTGATGGATTATGCCCACCAGGGCATCGACCTGAAGCCGATCTTCGGCATCGACCAGCCCATGCCGGAGCGGGAAGAAAAGCCTGAGGTCGCGGATGCCGCCAATCCGGATGCGCTACCGCCGATGGTACGCCCGCGCTCGCTCTCGGCGCAGTCGACGCGGTTGATCCGCGATCTCGCCGCGCGCCTGAAGGCGGCGCAGGCGCTTGCCACGCCCGCCACTGGCACGGCCCAGGCGGCCATCGAGCCGGAAACGACCGGCGCAACCACACGTTAAGACAATTGCAGGTTTACGGTGCGGTTACGATGCGGTCTTTCCCGCGCGACGTCCGCCGGCCTGATTCGACCGATCTGCAGTCTGTCTACGATCGATCCCACGACCTGCCGGCGGATACCATCCTGAATTGAAACAGGATTGTGCATGGAACACCAATCTGCCGCAAGCGCATTGACTCTTCCTTTACCATAGCCTCTTTGTTCATCCCTGATTTCTCGTATTGGGACACAAGCTTCACCCCAAATTAAGGGGGCCTGCCCTAGCTTCGTCTCGTTTTCTAAGGACCAGTTTTTCAATCGGTGATTGGACATCCATGATGAGATGGCTCGGACTTCCCGCACGACCGCGGCTTTCAGCGGAGCAATATGCGGCCTTTCTGGAATACCGGGCTCCTCTCCGCAGCCGCATGCTCCGAGCCGCCGTATTCTGTGTCCTCACCTTCTATCTCAGCTGCTTTCTCTTCGATCTCTGGTTGCTGGGCGATGTCACGGTGCTTTCCGCCGTTTTGCGCTTTGCCGTGATCGTGCCGATCACCATCGGCCTCTTTGCCTATATCGCCGGCAACCACCCGATCGAAAAGAAGGAGATCGCCGCGATCCTCGTGGCGCTTCTTGCCAATGTCTGCTGGTGCATCATCCTGGTGTCGAGTTCGAGCCCGGGGGTTTTGACCTATTTCTATGCGGCGACCAGCTTCCAGATGGCGATCACCATTGCCGCCGCCTCCCCCTTCCGCCCGGCGCTGCGCGCCAGCATCTTCACCTTCTGTCTGAACTATTCGGCGATCTGGTTCCTCGAAGGTGTCACACCGTCCTATGTGATCCAGCATCTGGCGGTTTATATGCCGACCGTGATCATGACGCTGCTCGTCTCCTACCAGCTCGAGGTCGAGGCGCTCACCAGCCATTTGCAGATGGAGGAAAACGAGGCGCTGAAGCGGGAATTGTCGCGCCAGAACAAGGATCTCGCCCGTCTCTCCGTCACCGATCCGCTCACCCGCCTCTCCAATCGCCGGGGCACGGAGATGGAGCTTTCAAGGCTGACGGGCGAAAGCCCGGATGCGGCCTCGCGCGTCGTGCTGCTGGTCGCCGATGTCGATCACTTCAAGGCCTATAACGATGCCTATGGCCATGGTGCCGGCGACGACTGCCTGAAACGCGTGGCGCGTGCCATGCGCCGGGCGCTGCCGATCGAGGCGCATCTCGCCCGCCATGGCGGCGAGGAATTCGTGGCGATACTGGCGGATGCGGATCAGGACATGGCAGCAGCGCTTGCCGAGAGCCTGCGGCGCGCCGTGCGCCAGCTCGGCATCGCGCATGCCCATACCGGCGACCGCAACCAGCATGTGACGATCAGCGTCGGCGCCGCCTGCGGCACGATCCAGCACGAAGGCGATTTCGACCGCCTGCTCGACCTCGCCGACCGGGCGCTCTACGCCGCCAAGGCCGACGGCCGCAACAGCTGGCGGGTGAGCCTCAACGAAGAGACCGAGCGCGGGGTGGCGTGAGGGTATGGGGGCGAGGTGAAGCCTGCCGCTTCGAGCGTTTGTCCGGATATGGTCCAAAGCGGTCACGCAAAATGCTTTGCCATTAGAGGGTTGGGCCGATTTGCATCGACAAGTTCCCAGCCGATCTTGCGGTAAAAACCGACTGCGTCCGGCGCTACGTGCGCCTCAAGCCCATTAAGGCCATAAGTCCTTGCCTGAGTCTCGACGGCGGTCATCATGGCTCGTCCCATACCTTGCCGCTGGCGCTCGGCGACGATTGCGACGGTGCGAACCACTCCATTCCCGTCCCCAGTGAAATCAAGACGGACCGCGCCAACAAACTCATCGCCATCGGCAAAAATCAGCGGAATGTGCTTCGGCTTTCTGTCGTCGGGATGGTGCTCGTCGTATCCAGACAGTCCACGCAGATCGAACAGCACATGCCGTCGAATCCGATGATACGCCTCCCATTCAGGTTGGCTCGATACCCGTACCAGCTTCAAATCAGCAACCTCTCGCAATAGACCGGACATAAGGCCGGCTCATAGGAGCGCAATGTCCGCTTATGGCGCAAACCTCTCGCCACCTGCGGCCCCGATAGTAGCCTAGAGATGGATCCCACACCGTCGCACCGCTTGCCCGTGCGGTTGCGGCACGCGACGGACCTTGCGGGCCATCGGCCGTTGTGCACCGTTTTGCCGCACGCGTGGGAGAAGATAACGCCTCACTCCGCCTTCCCGATCGGATACAAAAACAACCGCGTCTTGCGACTATCCGAGAGCTCCCAGATCTCGTCCGGGTCGACATCCGGCACGGCGAAACTATTGGAAACAAAGAGGCTGCCGGGTTTCATTTCGGTGGAGAGTTTTTGCCAGAGCGCGGCCATCGGGGCGGGTGAGAGGAAGGCGTAGACCACGTCTTCCTGGGATACATCCGTCTTCCAGAGATCGCCGCGGCGGATTTCGCCGCGGCCGGTGACGGCCGCCAGGAAACGGGCGGCGAGATAGACGGCGGGGGCGTTTTCCACGCCGCGTGCCTTTCGGCCTTCGCCATTGAGGGCGCGCACGACGCCGCCAAGCCCGCAGCCGAGATCAAGCACCCGCGTGGCGCTTCGATCGCGCATCAGATCCTTGAGCACCGAGGCAGTCTCGGCATTGGTGAGATAAAGCGGCACGCGGCCGCGGGTGGTGTTGGAAAAGACGAGCGCCAGCACGAGGAAGGCGAGCCCGAAGGGCCAGGCGGGCAGATTGCCGACCAGCAGCGCCGAGCCCATGGCAATCGGGAAGAGAAAGGCGATCAGCAGCCACCAGCGCGGCAGCTTCAGCAGGCCGCAGATCAGCGCCGCAAGCGCCCCTTGAAGAAGGAGTGCGATGGCAATCAGCGGCAGCCGCTCGACCGAGCTGGTAAGCGGCGCCGTGACGGCCGCCACCACCGGCAGGGCCACGACCTGGGCCAGAAGCGCGCCAAGGATCGGCGTCTTGCGGAAGAGTACGAGCATTCCATCTCCGGAGCTGACAATGGCCGCGACACTGGCAGGGGGTGGGGCGATTCTCAAGGCCTATTGGCCCGTCCCCTGAGGCGAAGGGCTGACGAGAGGCTTCGGGACAAGGACTGGTGGATCATCGCTCGGAGCAGTTTGCAGCTCACGTCAGGGTGGCAGATGGTCCCCCTCATCCTGAGGGCGCCCTCGCAAGGCGAGGGCCTCGAAGGATCGAGGCCCAGCTTGGCCACCCGCCCTCGTCCTTCGAGGGTCGCTTCGCTCCCACCTCAGGATGAGGGCTGACCGGTAGCGTCCCCCAAGAGAGGTGTGTAGAGATAGCCTATGGTCTGGACAAGGGCTGACCGTCGGCGGCGGGCATCCACCCTCCCCTAGAGGGGGAGGGTCGGAGCGGAGCTCCGGGGTGGGGTGACCCGTGAGCATATCGCAGATGTGGTCGCACCCCACCCGCCGCTTCGCGGCGCCCTCTCCCCTCAAGGGGAAGGTGGGTGGCAGATGGCTTGCGCTTCGGGACAAGGGCTGGTGGATTACCGTTCGGAGCAGTGTGCAGCTCATGTCGGAGTGACCAAACAATACCCCTCATCCTGAGGCGCCCTCGCATTGCGAGGGCCTCGAAGGATCGAGGCCGGCTTGACCACCCGCCCTCGTTCTTCCGATGTCGCTTCGCTCGCGCCTCAGGATGAGGGCTGACCGGCGGCGGCGGGCATCCACCCTCCCCTTGAGGCGGAGGGTCGGAGCGGAGCTCCGGGGTGGGGTGACGCTTGAGCACACCGCAGATGTGGTCACCCCCACCCGCCGCTTTGCGGCGACCTTCCCCCCTCGAGGGGGAGGTGGGTGGGGACGCGGCTTTGTCATGCCTCCCTTGCGCCCTGTCCTCCCTGCTGGCATCGTCGGGCCGGCCAAGAGTGTTGGGCCGCATTCGGTCGGATGGAGTTGGCCATGGATTTCATGAGGTTGCTGAAGTCGCTGGAGGAGCTGCTTTACGAGCTCGTGTCCTGGCTGGTCTTCTATCCCCTCACCTTCTGGCGGGCGCTGACGCGGCCGCTCAGCATGATGGAATATGCCGATATCGAGCTCAGCGACCGGCCCGAGGACCAGTATGACGATACGGTGAGCCCGCCGCTCTTTCTCCTGATCACGCTTCTTCTGTCACAGGCACTGTCCGCCGCCTTTCCGACGCCACTCGGGGCGAGTGCTGCCGACATCGAGGCTCTGACCCGATCGACCTCCAACCTCTTGATCGCACGTGGCGTGATTTTCGGGATCTTTCCGATGGCCATGGCCGTCACCCTCATCAAGCTCAAGCGCATGGCTCTCACCCGCTCGACCCTTCGGCCGCCCTTCTTCAGCCAGTGCTATGTGGCCGCACCCTTCGTCATGCTGATCGGGCTTTCGGTGGACTTCATTGCGGTGCCGGGCAGAAGCGGGATCATGGCGGCCGTGCTGATCTTCGCCGCCGCAGTCCTGTGGTACGGGCAGGCGCAGATCCGCTGGTTCATGCAGGATCTGGGCCTTGGGCTCGTCAGGGCCTTCGGGCTCTTCCTGCTCGCCTTCGTGCTCGCGATGATCCTATCGCTTGCCATCGCCTTTGTACTGGCGACGCAGCTGCCGCGGTGGAACGGCTGAAGGCACAGAGATCAATGATGGCGCCATAAGGGCGCCTGTCCCACGGTTGCGGGTGGCGAAAGCGCCCGGTCGACCTCGGCCTCGAGCAGGACCTTTTCGCCGGGATTGAAATCGCTGAAGCCGTGAAAGGCCGCATGGGTCCACAGGATGCGGCCCGACATCAGCGGTGCGTCCACGGTCGCGATGACATGGCCGTTCATCGCCACGTCGAAGGTGACGAAATTGCGTCCCTTGATCTCGCTTTGCGCGAGGTTGGCAATCGCGATGCGCTTTTCGGTCAAGGCTCCACCTTCCCGACCCCGCCATTGTAGGGGTTTCTACTTTTCTCATATACGAGGAGGGCTGGGTTTGGTGTGTCTTTTTGGGATTATGCCCAGCAAAATCGCAGGGATTGGGTGCTTCGCCCGCGTAAGCGCAGGTTGTGAACAGGCCGCCCCGCCCGAAACACTGTCCGGGCGGGTGGATCGACTTCAGAAAGTCCGTTCAGACCTTCACATATTTGCGCCAGTCATGCGCTTCCTTGAAGCCTAAAACTTCGCGGATCTTGCGGTTCGAGAGCGGCGCCTCGAAGCCCTCGATGTCGCGGGTGATCGGTGTATTCGGCGCGTATTTGGCGAGGAACTCGCGCGTCGGGATGGTCGCCGTGATCGTGTCGTTGACGGCGTTGAAGACCTGGAAGCCGAGGCCGTCCTTCTTCACGCAGAGATCGACGATCTGGCCGAGATCCCGGGCATCGATATAGGACCAGGCATTGCGTTTGCGCACCGGCGGATCGGCCAGATAGCCGGGGAAGGCGGCATAATCTTCGGGCGAGATGACATTGCCGATGCGCAGCGCATAGACATCGATGCCGAAGCGCATGGCAAAGGCGCGGGCGGTCTTTTCGTTGACCACCTTGGACAGGCCGTAGCTGTCCATCGGGTCGGTGTCATAGTCCTCCGTCAGGGGGAACTCCTTGTAGTCCTTGTCGCCCTCGGCAAAGCAGACGCCATAGGTGGTTTCCGAGGAGGCGATGATGACCTTCTTGATGCCGAGCTTGGCGGCGGATTCGAGGATGTTGTAGGTCGAGACGGTGTTTTCCGCGAAGGTCTTATTGTCGGGATGCATCAGAATGCGGGGCACGGCTGCGAAATGCACAACGGCATCGACCGCCTTCGGGCCGCCCTCTTCTTCGTAACCGTCGTAGCCGAAATGGCAGGACAGCGCGTTGAAGACCTCACCGGCATTGGTGACATCCGTCAGCAGGGTGTGCACGCCGGGGTGATCGAGCACGGCGCGGTCGACATTCAGCACCTTGTGGCCCTGGTCCAGAAGATAAGGCACGACATGGCGCCCCGCCTTGCCGCTGCCGCCGGTAAACACGATCCGCTTGCCCATGGTGATCCTCCTCTTGGGATTGGGTTGTCGGATCACCAGATAGCGCGGCATCGGCAAAAGAGTAAGGGGGCAAAGGCCCGTTGACGGCTCAGGGAACCCGGGCCGCCCTCCCCGTGTTTCTCCGGTCCAACCGGCAACCCAGGAGAGACGCCGTGAAGCTTCAGGAATTTGCAGACAGAGAGCCAAAGTTCATCCTGGAGGAATTCTTCTCCGGCACCCTGCGTGGTTACGGCATGACGATCGGCCGCCTCGGCGGCTTCCAGAACCGGTTCACGATCGATGCTCGCGGACGCTTCGATGCCTCGGCCAACGTGCTCTCGCTGACGGAAGACTATTTCTTCGACGACGGCCATTCCGACACGCTGGCCTGGACGATCCTGAAGCGCGGCGAAAACCGCTACGAGGGCCGGGAAACACTGATCGACGGCACGGCGGACGGCGAACAGGCCGGCTGCGCCTTCCGCTGGCAGTATTCCCGCGACGTGCCGGATGCCGACGGCTCGAAGACGCGTTTCGGCTTCGACGACTGGTTCATCCTGCATGACGAGCGGCACATGAGCGTGCATGCATCGCTGACCAAACTCGGCCTGGAAGTGGCGACGATCGAGGCGTTTTACGAACGGGTGGGGTGAGACGGGGCCGGCGGAAGCGACAGGAACGCAGAAAGGCGCCTTACCCATCTTGCCTTGGCGAAGGGGTCTGCTAGCCTCTCTGGCAGGCCGATGCAGCCTGCCGCTCCGCGGCGTTCCTTGGAACGCGATGGTGAATGCATAAAGAACACCTCCTCATCCTTTCCCTCTCCGGAAGATGGCGACGGATCAGCAAACGCGGACACTGATGTGACCTGTTGCCACCGAGGAAGGAAAGACCATGCGCGATTTTCGCGATGCCAAACTGATGGCAAGAACGCTGAAGGCGGAACTGGCCAAAGCCAATCTTGAGATTACCCATTCCCGGGCACTGGAACTGGTGGCCAGGCAAATGGGCTTCGAGCATTGGAACATTCTCGCGGCCCGGATCGCGGCCAATGAGCGCCCGCAAGCCGACATCGCAATCGAAGCCCCGATTCCGATCTTCCGCATCTTCGATGTCGACAAGGCGATGGAGTTCTACCGTGACTTCCTGGGCTTCTCCGTCGATTTCGAGCACCGCTTCGGCGAGAATTTTCCGCTTTACTGCCAGGTGTCGCGCGGGACTTGCGTCTTGCATCTCTCCGAACATGCCGGCGACGCCTCGCCCGGCGCCAAGGCCTTCTCCTGGATGCGCGGCATCAAGACCTTTCACGCCGAACTGACCGCGAAAGACTACCGCTATCTGAAGCCGGGCCTGGAGAATGCGCCCTGGGGCCTGCAGATGACGGTGACCGACCCGTTCAGCAACCGCATCGCCTTTTGCGAAAAGCTGTGATGGCCATGGGGCCGAACCGGTCTTGACGGCTTCGCGCCCCCTCCCCATCTCCCTTCTCAACACAGCAGGAGGATCACCATGGGACTGTTCGACGGATTGCTGGGCCACGGATCAAGCGTCGATCCTGGTGATCTTGCCAAGCGCCTGGACGGCGTGCTGATCGACGGCGAGCAGGTCTCGCTTGCCTTCCGGGTCATCCGCGATGTCTTCGTCTTCACCGACAAGCGGCTGATCCTGATCGACGTTCAGGGCATTACCGGCTCGAAGGTCGACTACATGTCCGTGCCCTACCGGGCGATTACCCGCTTCTCGGTCGAGACGGCCGGCACCTTCGATCTCGACAGCGAGCTGAAGATCTGGGTTTCGGGCAGCGCCGATCCGGTGACGAAGACCTTGAAGAAGGGCACGGATGTGCGCGGCATTCAGCGGGCCTTGGCGGCGGGGGTGTTGCGGTAGCCTCCACCATTCTTGACGAACCCAACGGATGGGTTATTCTAGGGTATGGTCGTCGTCCATCGCGCGTTCGGTTTTCGCTTCGTGATCTACACGCAGGATCACGAACCCGCACATATTCACGTCACCGGGCCAGGACAGGCAAAAATCAATCTTCGTGGCGAAAATGGCAAGCCGGAACTGATTTATAGCATCGGTATCACGCGCGCGGACCTTAGACGTATCATGACCGAAGTTGCCGCCGTGCAGGGTCGGTTGTTGAAAGAATGGGAGCGGATTCATGGCTGATCTGGACGAAAAGCAACTTGACGCTGCAGAAGCGCAAGGCCGCGCGATGTTTAACACAGAGCCCCGCGCCGTTGCCGCGCGATACGACAAAAAGACCGGCCGCCTTGTGATCGATTTGGCCAACGGATGCGTCTATGCGTTTCCCACGGCCCTGGTTCAGGATCTGCAGTCGGCCTCGCCCGAAGCCCTGGCCGCTGTTGAAATCGACGGGCTCGGCTTCAACCTTCATTGGCCTGAGCTGGATGTCGATTTGTTCGTGCCGGCTCTGATTGCTGGGGTGTTCGGGACAAAGGCCTGGATGACGCGGGAGTTTGCTCGCCTAGCCGGGCAGGCAAAGTCGGAGGCTAAAGCTGCGGCTGCGCGCGCGAACGGTGCCAAAGGCGGTCGGCCACGCAAAGCCGGGTAGTCGGCGAGAGCCTTGCGAGCATCCTCCTCTTCCCAAACTTCCCTCACCCCCGAATCAGTGATACGCCTCGGGCACTGCCAGAGCGGCCTTGCCGCCGTTGCCTCGAGGTCTCAACCCGCCCGTGTTTCGTGTTCCCTTCATTGTCGCCACTGCGCTGATCATCGCCTTTGCCGGCGGGATCCTGTCGGCCCTTTCGATGCTGAATGCCTCGGTTGGTTTCGGGGCGATCGAGGTGGCCGGATGGCGGGCCTTTCCGACGGCGCAGACGGCCTCTGCCGATCCCTATGCCAAGGCGCATCGGGCCAAGGGCGGGCGCCTGCTCTATGGATCAGCGGAGGGGCTGCAGTTCACCGCCGTGCGTGACAAGGATGGGCTGACGCTGACCGGAACCTGCTCCTACCGGATGAGCGGACGCACGCCGACGACGCGGCTCTGGACGCTTTATGCCGCCGATGCCGACGGCAATCCGCTGGATGCCGGCGCGGAGCGCCCGACGGCCAAGAACTCGCAAACCGTGCTCCGACGCCGCGACGGATCCTTTGACATTGTGATTTCGCGCACGGCGAAATCCGGCAACTGGCTCGCCATTCCCGATACGGGCGCATTTCAGCTGGTGCTGACGCTGCTCGACACACCGGCGGCCGCCTCCACCGGCCTATCGGGTCTCTCCATGCCGGTCATCGAGCAGATCGGATGCGGCCAATGAGCAAGTTTCTCTACGCCATCATCACCGGTATCATCGGTGCCGCTCTCCTGCACATCATCATCATCCTGGGCGTGCCGCATTTCACGGGTCGCGACGCCTATACGCGCGTGACCTCGGAAGGGGCGCCCTTCGTCTTCCACCCGCTTTCGGCACGTCCCGATGCGGTGGGGCTCGCGAGCCTTGATCCTTATCTCAGGGTCGCGGTCTGCCATTTCGACATCGAGCGCCAGCCGCTCTCGCTCGTTGCTTTGGGAGAGGGCGTCGATTTCTGGTCGGTCGCGCTCTACGACCGCGACGCAAACGAAGTCTTTTCAATGAATGACCGCACTTCGGTGGCCGGCGATCTCGATGTGCTGGTGGCCACGCCAGTGCAGGTGGCGCAGCTCAGAAAGACGCCGATCGCAGCACTCGCCGAGACGATCCTCGTCGAACATCCGGGCACCGAAGGCTATGTGGTGCTGCGCGTGCTTGCCCCGCAGGCAAGTTATGAACCGGAGGCGCGGGCGTTCCTGGCCAACGCCGAATGCCTGCCGTTTACCGGGCGCTGAGATCCGATCAGGGCTGCGGCGCGTCGGCCAGCACGCTGCCGAGCCGGATGACCAGCTTGCGATCGAAGAATTGCGGTCTTGCAAACATCCAGTCGAGTGCCTGGGTCGACGTCCAGGGGCGCTTGTAAGGCCGGACGGAGGTCAATGCTTCGAAGACGTCACAGACGGTGCTGAGCCGCACTGGCAGACTCAGTTCCTTCTGCTTCAGGCCCAGCGGATAGCCGGAGCCATCCAGCGCTTCGTGATGCAGGCGGCAGATGTCGAGCACGACCTGCGGCAATTCCGGATAGGTCTGCAGCAGGCGGTAACCACCCTCGGGATGGTTGCGGATGACATGGCGCTCCTCATCCGTGAGCTTGCCGGGCTTGGTCAGGATTTCGTTGGGTATGAGCAGCTTGCCGATGTCGTGCAGCATGCCGGCGACGCCGAGGATGCGGACCGTATCCTCGGCCATCTCCAGCGAGCGGGCGAGAAGCGTCATCATGCCGCTCACGGCAAGAGAATGCACGTAGGTCGTCTCGTCCTTGCTCTTCAAGCGGGTCACTTCCAGAGCGACGACCGTGCTGTCGGACCAGAGGGAGGCGTTTTCATCGGCCGCCTGGGAGAGATTGTCCATGTCCAGCGCGCCGCCTTCGACGAGACCGTTCAGGCTGGTGCGCAGGGCCTTGGCCGACTGGGAAACGTCACTGCGCACTGCAGCGACCTGCGCACGGTCGAGGGCTTGCCGGCCCTTGTCCGCCTGCGGCGCGCGACCCTCGGCATCAAGGCCGAGCCGGATGTTGATGGAGACTTCCTGGGCCGATGTCGCGCGGATGGCGGCCAGTTCGGCATCGCTCTTGATCAGGAAACGGCGTCGGGCAAATTCACGACTGGGGCAGGCAACGCTTTCGACGAACATGCCTTTGCGGATACGGTCCTTGGCAATCTTCACCAGCATGAATTGGCACCAGGTCTCCGCTTGGTGCAGGCGAGGACGTCACACCTGCAGGCATTGCAGCAATATACCGCGATTTCTAATTTTATATTGTATTGTAAAAGTAATTAAACCAGTAACGCGCGTCACAGTTGTCGACGAGTTGCACGAAGTTGTGATCGCGGATTGGCACACGTCCGTCTCTCAACGCGGTGCTGCCGGTCGTGACGACGCTGGATTATGCCGCGCACGACAAGTGGAGGCGCGTGCATCCGCTCAGGGGCAGATCAGTAGGGGCGGCGTCCTGGGCCGAAGGCAGGGCCCTGAGGCGCGGGCAAGGCCGGCAAGGTCGGCAGTTCCACCCGCGGCCATATGGCATTGGGGTCCAGCCGCTCGTAGCGAATGCCGGTGAAGAAGAGGATCTCTGCCTTGTGCTCGCCCGTGCGGGGAGAGCGGCGCGAAGGGTTCAGCCGATCCGAAATCCTGATGATGTCCGCCATGCTCGTCTCCTTTCGAGAAGAAAGATCGAGAGGGTCGAGAGGGTCATCTCGCCCTGCCCTCCCATTACGAGGGCCGGCACAATCCGGTTCATGCTGCGGAATGTCTTACACGCACCGGGGTCATCTGCGCCTTTCTCCGACGCGTTCCCCTATGTCGCGGTTCACCCCACGAAACGGGGTACGCATATGCCTAATATCGGAAACATGCGGTGAATCGCCTGCCTTGACCATCCACCTGTCCACAGGAAGCCATAGCTTAGTTAACAGCTTGCTAACAAATTTGTTCTAATCTCGATCACATCTGTATTGCGTTGGAGTGGTTTGTGGTGAGCGAACAGTTCAGGGAGCTTGAGAAGCCGGCCGGCGCGCGGAACAAGGATGTCGTTCTGATGGCCACGGTCACGAGTTTCCAGGCGCTCTCCTTCCCCGGCAAATCCGAACTCCGACAATTTGCCGAACTGTTCCAGCCGCTGTTTGCAGGGTCATCCATGGAAGCCCGCCGAGAGGCGGTGGCCGCCTTGTCAAGAAGCCCGAACCTGCCCCTATCGGTCGCGGCCTTCATTGCAAGCCAGCCGATCTCGATTGCGGCACCCTTCCTCGCCTCCTCACCGGCCCTGTCCGACGACATGCTGATCATGATCGCGCGCACGCAAGGGGCCGATCATGCGCGCGCCATCGTCAAGCGTGAGCGGCTGTCGCCAACCGTGATCGACGCGCTGGTTTCCCTGCGCCACGCGCTGCCGCCGCGCCCGGAAAAGGCGAAGGTGGAAGAGACCAAGGTCGAGCCACTCCAAAAGATCGCCCCGTCGAGCTTCGACAAGGTGATGGCGGATCTCGAGATGAGCGATCTGTCGGGCGCGGTTGCACCGCAAAAGATCGTGCCAGAGCCTGTGGCGCGGGAAGAGGCGCTGCGCCAGACCATCAAGCGCATGGCCTATCAGCAGCGGCCGCCACGCGAGGATCGGCTCGGTCGCCGGCAGGCAACGCCGGTGCAGACGGCGCTTCTGGTGCGGTTCGCACGTGCCCATGACGGCGGCTTCTTCGCAACGACCTTAGCCGACATGCTGTCCTCCAGCCGGTGGCTCGCCGAGCGCATCCTGCTCGACATTTCCGGCCGGCAGCTGGCCACGACGCTGGCAGGCGTTGCGATGGACGATCGTGACGCGGTCTTCATCCTCGAGCACATCTACCCGCATCTCGCGCGGCGCGAGAATGACGCAAGCCGCGCAGAGACCCTGCTCTTCGGCATGGATCCGGATCAGGCGGAAGCGCGCATCGACAGCTGGATCCGCGCCGATCGCTACACCTTTGCCGGGGACGAACTGCCGGTGGTGGCCCGCGAGACCGACCAGCGTGAGGTTCCCGCCCCGGGTGCGACAAGCCTCAAGGCGGCGAACCAGGGCTCGGCGAAACGCCAGCCGGTCGGCGACGAGCACGGGCGGCAGGTGCTGCGGGCGCGCAAGCGGTAAGGGGCAGGCTTTGGGCATTTGAGCGATGGTGGTCGACCTTGGCCGCTGTCGGCGCGGTGGTCACCCCACCCCCTCAAGGGGAAGGTGGGTTCGATAGCTTATGCGGTGATCAACCCTTCTGATCCGTCAGGCTGAGATAGGTGCCGAGATCGTCCACCTCGATCTCGACCAGCCAGAGATCGCTGTCGAATTTCTGCTCGCGCATAATCAGCGCTTCGACGGCCTCCGGCTCGGCGCGCGTGAGGCGCGCTTCAAAGATCCTGTCATCGCGCTCCCCCTCCCCGATCATCGCCTGCGGCGCCGGACCATAGAGCGTCTCCAGACCATCGCGAAATCGCTGACGCACGAAGATGGCGCCGGACGCCTCCGAGCCCTTTGCGACGACGGCCGCATAACCGCCATCGGAAAAGACGCGGCGGGTCAGGGCGGAGACGAAGATGTCGGAGCGGATGCGCATGGGGCATGGGTTTAGGGGATTGCGGGGTCGGCGTCGAGGGTGGGCGTGGAGGGATCAGGCTGCTTCAGACAGCTGCCTTGTATGGAGCCACCACAATCTCGTCGGCCCGGCGCCTTGCCATCGCGATGTCAAAGCTGTTTTGCATGCGCATCAGGGTATCCATCGATACGCCGAAGGCTTTTTCGATGCGCAGGGCCATCTCCGGGGACAGGCCTGCCCGTTGGTTGAGCAACGCGGACAAGGCTGCACGAGTGACACCCAAGGCGGTGGCAGCGCTTGTGACGTTAAGCCCGAGCGGCTCTATGATTTCATGACGGATGAACTCACCCGGATGAGCCGGCGACTTCATGCGATAGCCCGCATCCATATTCATCCCTGCCTCCTAGTGATAATCCTCGTAGTCGAGATCAACGATCTCAACGGTGTCAGCTTCGATGCGAAAGGTCAGGCGCCAGTTCTTGGTCACAAAGAGGCTCCAGGTGCCCTTCCGATCTCCGCTCAGGCGGTGGGCTTTCCAACTGGGCACATCATGCAGTTCGTCTTCACGCTGCATGTCTTGCAGGAAGGACAACATCCGCCGAAGCTTCGGCACGACGGCGAGTTGGAGGCCGGAGCTATCATCCGCCTCAATCAAACGACGCAGTCCCTTGTGCAGAACGGAGCTGATCCTCATGCGCAAAGATAAGACGCGGACTGTAGCGCGTCAAGCGACGCTTTACACCTTCACCGCCAGACGCAGCCCGCCCCAGTGGCGGCCGGCGACGAAGATTGGGGCGGAGATGTCCTTCATCAGGACGAAATTACCGCCGCCCATATCGCGGCGGTAGGTCTGGACGAGAAAGGGTGCAGTCGAGCGGCCGGCGGCGAGGCCGACGCGGTCGTTGAAGATGCGGCGGTTGCGGCAGTTGGCGGTGTTCCAGACGGTGTCGCCCGGGCGCTGCGGGGCGGAGAACTTCTTGTTGTGGGTCGGCAGGTAGCCGTTCTCGTCCACGGCAGCACAGAAGCCGATGCGCTCCGAGGACCCGGCGACGGGCTCGATGATGGCGGGCAGGACCTGATCGGTGAATTCCGTAAAGCCGGTCATCATCTGCACCGGATCGGTGCCGGGAATCGGGCGGTAATTGCGGTCGAAGAGGTCACTTGTCCGGATGCGGCCGCTATCGACCGCCTGCTGGAAGACCTCGGATATGCGGGCGGCGACATCGACGGCAGTATCGATCCAGTCGCTGTCTGCCGTGCGGATGCCGGCACTGGCCGTCAACTGGATCAAGGTTTCCGACAGCGCCACGACCTTGTCGACGCGACCGGCGGTCTGTTGCAGGTGGTGGTCGGACTGGCGCACTTCGGCCGACATGTCGCTGAGCGTTGCGACGAATTCCGAGCACTGGCGATCCACCTGGTCCGTCGTCTGGGCCATAGCGGAGGAACCGTCGAGAATACGGGTGATGACCTGCTCCATGGAGGAGAAGGAATTGTTCATGGCCTGCGAGGTCTCGCGCACGTCGCGGGCGCTGGCGGTCGCACCATGGCCCGCTTCGGTCAGGCGGACGATCTTCTGGCGGATCTGGTTCAGTGTTTCCTGGATCGCGCCGGTCGCCTGGGAGGTCTGGAGTGCCAGGGCACGCACTTCGGCGGCGACAACGGCAAAGCCCTTGCCGGCCTCGCCAGCTCTCGCGGCTTCGATCGCGGCATTCAGCGCGAGCAGATTGGTCTGGCGGGCGATCGTGCCGATCTCTTCGGCCACCTTGTCGACTTCCGTCAGCGACTGGGAGAAGCTGCCGATCTCGGTGCCGATCTCTTCCGATGTCTCGACCATGTGGTCGATCTTGCCGACCGCTCCGGTCAGGCGGGTTGCAGAGTCCGTCAGCATGCGGCGAGCTTCACCGGCGGTCTGATCCGTCTCGCGCAGCGAGGCGGCCACCTCGCGGTTGGTCTCGGCGATGGACAGCGCTGTCCGGGTGATGCCATCGAAGGTGACGGCATGACGCTTGGAAATGCCGGCGACATCCTGGATTGCGCCGGCAATATCGACCAGGTCAACCCCGAGCGTGGATGCCTCTTCCGCCAGGCGCTGGACGATGCCCCGCAGGGTGGCGGCATCGACCTCTGCGGTTTGCGGGGCCTCCGGCACCGTCGCCTGGTGATCGTCCTCAAAGCGCGCGCTCATCGCAGCAATCATGGATTGTCCTCCTCCAATCGAGGAAGAATACCAATCGTATCATTAATGAGGGATTACTTTAGGGACTATGAAAATTCACCTAGACAAAGGGATTAAAGCGCCCCGATATCTTTCAGCTTTTTCAGGACGGCTGCACTCGGCTCGCCGGTTTCCGGAAGCTGGTAGTGGCGCTCGAAGCGGCGGATGGCGGCGCGGGTGTCTTCGCCGGCGACGCCGTCGATGGTGACGTTGCGATAGGCCATGTTGCTGAGGCCGCGCTGGATCTCCATGACAAGGCCCGGGTCGAAATTGGCCTGCTGGACCGGGGGCGGCGCATTGCGTTCCACGGATTTGGGTGGCAGCGCCTGGACCGGAACAACCGGACGGCGCGGCGCGGTGACGACTTGGGTTTCGGCGCTGCGGATCGCTGCGGCGACCGGATCTTCTGTGTCTGCCTTCACATCCATCACAGGGCGCTGAGCGGGCACTGCGGCGGTGACGCCTCGGTCGAGGGTCAGGGCGGCGAGAAGCTCCGGGGTCACCAGGCCATTTGCCTCCATGCCAACGGTCTTCTGAAAGAGAGAGATCGCAGTTTCAGTGCGCGGACCGATGACACCATCGGCTTCGCCGTCATAGAGGCCGCGACGCAGGAGTTCGGCCTGGACCTCGCGAATGAGCTTTGCGGTTTCCTCGGCATTGGCCGGCAGGCTTGCCGGCAGCGTGGCGAGGGTCTGGCCTCCGGCCGCTGGCGCTGCGGGCGCCGTTGTCGACCCGTCTGCTGCAGGCGCTTCGGCCGTGCCGGGCTTCTCGCGTTCGATGCGGAAGGTGGTCACGGTCTCGGGGTCCCGCTCGCTCAGGAGCGGGGCCCGCGGCACGCCGGCAAGGGCGGTAAAGTCCTCGGCATTGCGCGTGCGCAGGAAGGGCGACGGATGCTGGCCCGGCTGGTACCAGAGGGCGTTGGCGGCGATCGTGCCGAATACGAGGGTGAAGCAGAAGGCACCGCCGACGGCGCGCGGATGTCGCCCGGCCAGACGCACGACTGCGCCTGCGCCCTTGGACAGAAGGAGTAGGGCCGTTCCGCCCGCCTTCTTCTTCTCAGGCGATTTTCGCTTCCGCTTCGTCATACTCCGGTGCTTTCCCACCCTTCTTAGCCTCGGATCCCGCTTCAGCCAGACGCGGCGGGAACTCGACCATATTGGTTTCGCCTGCGGCCTGCGCACCCGAGCCGTCTGCCGGCAGGGTGACCATGACCACGGTGCCCTCGCCCGGCCGGCTTTCGATCCGGAAGGTGCCGCCATGGAGGGCCGTCAATCCCTTTACCAGCGAAAGCCCCAGGCCGGAACCCTCGTAGTTGCGATTGAGATCGTTCTGCACTTGTGTGAAGGGTCGACCGATCAGGGCCATCTTTTCCGGCTGAATTCCGATGCCGGTATCGCTGACGCTGATGACGACCTCGTTGCCGTGGCGCGCGGCATCGATGATGACCGCGCCGCCGGCGTCGGTGAACTTGATAGCATTGCCGACCAGATTGATGACGATCTGGCGCAGGGCACGGCCATCGGCGGTGACCTCGCCCAAGCCTCTCGGCAGGCGGCTCGTCAGCTTCACACCCTTGGTCTGGGCCTGGAGCGAGAGCATGCGCTCGCATTCGGTGAGCGACGCGGCGAGATCGAATTCCTCGAGCAGCAGTTCGTAGCGGCCGGCTTCGATCTTCGACATGTCGAGCATGGTGTTGACGACCGACAGCAGATGTGCGCCCGACTGGCGGATCAGCTGCACATATTCGCGCTGGCGGTCGTTTTCGAGCTTGCCGAAGTATTCGCCGATCAGGATGTCGGAGAAGCCGAGGATGGCGTTGAGCGGCGTGCGCATCTCGTGGCTGACGGCAGCCAGGAAGCGGCTCTTGATCTCGTGGGCAGCGCTTGCCTCTTCTTCCTTGCGGGCGACGGCGGCGCGCATCTGCATTTCGCCCTCGATATCGAGCATCTGGGCACGGACAGAGGTGAGCGATCCGTCTTCGGCGCGCACGGCGGTCATGTCGAGGCGGACGTTCAGGAACTGGGCCTGATCGAGACCGATGACAGGGCGATCGAGGCGCAGGTCGGTGACGACGACATCGGCGCCGAGGCGCAGCTCGTCGAGCGACTGAACGAAAGCCAGGCGGTCGGAGACATGCACCTGATCGACGAAGGGCCGCGACAGGGGCTCGCGCAGGAAGGACAGGAACATCTGGCGGTCGCGGCCACCGGCTGAACGCACCACGCCGGATGCATCCAGCGTCAGGAAGAGGCCGGGGCAAAATTCGTATGGGTCGGCGGCTGATGCCTCTGCACCACCAACGGTGGGTTCAGTGCCGTTCGCGCCCAGGCGGCGGCCGGCAACCAGCGCCACCGCGGCCAAGAGATACAGCGCCGTTGCCAGAGCAAAGCCGATCGGCAGACCGGTTGCAGCACCGAACAGGAAGGTCAGTGCGACCGGCACGGCAAAGAAGGTGGGCGAGAGCGCGAAGGTCAGCTTGCGAAGCGCTGCGATTTCCGCCCGATCGACCGGGCGGCCGGCGGCGTGACGCGAGAGGAGCCGGGCCAGCAGCCCGTCCATCGACATCGTCAGTCCATCCGACATTTTACGCAATACAACCACGCCAGAAATCCGCGACCGCTTCCTCTGATTTACCGCTCAAGGATAGGCCGGACGCGCTTAAGGAATAGATAAGGCAGAGGCCTGCGAACGGCCCGGAACGGCCGTTCTGACCCGAAACAGGACAGCCGACGGAGGCTTTCCCAAACATGGTTAACGGGGCGTAAGCGCTGAAATCATTCAGTTTTTAGAAATGGCGTTAACGCTTGTGGTCGGCGAGGCTGCCGAGAAGCGGTGGATTGCCGGGCGCCTGCCACATTTATGCTTAACGCCGATCGATAAACTCCGAGACAAGGGCCCGGGAACCAAGCGATCGTTCAAATTTTACTCGAATTCGTCTCAAAGCCGAGCGGGTTTCGAAAAGCGATTTTGGCGAATCAAACCTAGGGTGGCGTCCATGAGTTCGGGAGGAAACCCGGACCGTTCCGGCAAAGACCGGGCAACAGGGAATTGGTGAAGACCATGTGGTTTCTGATCAAGGGAACTTTCTATTGCACCGCGACGCTCGTCGCCCTGTCCTTCCTGGCGGCACCGCCCGCCGAGGAGAAGGACGGCGCGGGCTTCGACATGGGTGCCGCCATTACCGCCGCCAGCGGCGCCTATGACTATGTGACCTCGCTTTGCGTCGAGAAGCCGGAGGTCTGCGAAAAGGGTGCCGCGACCTTCCAGGCGCTCGGACAGCGAGCCCGCGAAGGTGCGCTTGTCGCCTATCAGCTGCTCGACAAGCAGTTCACCGAGGATGGCGCAACCGCCGTGGCCGACGAAAACCCATTGCCGAAGCGCGGCGTGGTCGACATCGTCAAGCCGGAGGTGGAGACGCCGCAGCTCGCCAATGTCGAGATCGAGGCGCCGGTCATCACCGGCACGGTCACACCGACGGAACGCCCGAAGCACCTGCCCAAACCCTACCAGCCGCCGAAGCCCTGAGGCTTTCAGCGCTCGCCTCGATTGCTCCCGCAATCTTTCCAAGAATTCCGGGGCGGATGCCCGCCCCTTTCCCGCTTGCAGCCGGCCCTGCCATGGACCGGATGCCTGTCTGCCTGTCCCTGACTGACTTCGGCATTTGCCGGGCCGCGTAGCGCAAGCTGCGCGGCTTTTTCTTCTGGTCTGCCGATCGGACCGGCCAAGCGTTGAGAAACCAGGCAACTTGTCTTACGATGTCTTACGGGGAAGAAGGAGCAGGACATGGCCTCGCCCAAGCAGACCGATTCCGTCACGGTGCGCATTCCGTCGGACATTCTTGCAGACATCGACCGAATTGCCGAAAGCACGGAGCGCTCCCGCAGTTACATCATCCTGCGCGCGCTGAAGACTTATCTGCTCAACGAAGGCGCTGATATCATCGCGACCATCGAGGCGCGTGCAGAGCTGAATGCGGGGGAGCACGAGGACTTTGACACCGTTCTCGCGGAGATGGAACGCATGATCGCCGGTAAGGTGGCATGAGACCGATCCGGCTCTCTCGAAAGGCTGCAGCATTTGTTCGCCGTGAGAGCGCCTATCTGAAGGATCACAGTCCGGCTGCCGCGCGCAGCTTCTTGCAGGTCATGAAACGGGCACGCCAGCCGCTGCAGGATTTTCCGGATGCGGGGAACACCCAGCACGGCCTGCAGATCGCCGGCTTCCGGACGCTTGTCGTCGGCGACTACCTTATCGACTATCGTGTCGCAGATGCTCGCGTTGAAATCGCCACGATCCGGCATGGACGCATGCAAATTGTCCTGCCGGAGATCGATGAGCCTGGCCCATCCGCCCCCACCTGAACCCACAACTGGCGTGAGTTGAGTCATCGACAGGTTTCCTTGCCGCAGCCGGTTCAAAAGCGGCGATGTCTCAACTATATCGGTCCGACAAAACGCAGGGTGGGCAGCATGGCAACTTTGAACGAGATGATCGACGACTTCGGCTTCCTGGACGACTGGGAGGACCGGATGCGTTATGTCATCGAGCTCGGCAAGGCGCTGCCGGATCTGCCGGATGCGGAAAAGTCGGCGGAGAACAAGGTTCAGGGCTGCGCGAGCCAGGTCTGGCTGTCGGTGACATCCGGCGACGGGCCGGATCCCGTTATGACATTTCGCGGCGACAGCGATGCCTTCATCGTGCGCGGGCTGGTTGCGATCGTGCTCGAAGCCTATTCGGGCAAACGAGCCTCCGAGGTGGTCGCCTTCGATGCGCTCGATCTCTTCAAGCAGCTCGGTCTTCTGGAACACCTGACCGCCCAGCGGGCCAACGGCTTGCGGTCGATGATCCAGCGGATCCGCGAAGAGGCCGCCCGACGGATGGTTTAAGCGGGTTGCCGACGCGTACTTCCCCTACCCGATCTCCGGCCGGAAACCCTCCTCGCCCCAGTGGCGTGGTCTTGGACGGGACGGTGGCGGGGTGTAGTGGCGGGCGAGCGTGAGGAGAGCGGCGCGCAGCATTAGCTTGGCGGAGCGGGCGGGCCATTGGCGTTCGCGCTCCACCGTTTCCAGCCCCTTGCCGAAGCAGCAGACATCGAGCGCCACGCCTGCGAGTTCCGGCCCCATTGCCTCGACCGCGCGGGTCACGCGGCGTCTGGCAGCCAGTGTGCTGTCGGCGAGTTCGACCGCGGGTGGAGCCGCACCCGAGCTTCGGCTCGCGAGGCGCGGCTCCCAGCTGGCGGTGATGCGGGGCTGCAGGCCGGCAAAGTCGAAATCGGCGGCCAGCCGCTCGCCGGCTCCCACCGCTTCCTGGGGCAGGAAGCAACGGCCATCCTTCTCCTTCAGGCGAAGCAGCGGAAAGAGCGGCGATTCCTGCAGATTGCGGCGGACGGACTGGCGGCCCTCCGGCATGGCCAGCGTCTGAACCTCTACGACCCGATGCTGGCTCTGATGCGCCTCGTCCGGCAGATCGCAGAGATCGCGGCGGAGCCAGGCGGCCGTCTCCGGAGTTGCGCGGTATCCTTCCGGTGAAGGCGTCAGAAGCCCTGCCGACACCAGACGCGCGACGAGAGCGGCGGATGGCTCGCCCGCTGCGGCGTCGGTGTTCGACATGGTGGAGGCCGCTTGGAGCCTCATCGGACCGGCGAGAGACCGCCGCAGCAGCTGACGGATGTGCTTGCGCTCGCTCCGGGACAGGGTTTTCGTGAAACTGCCCGTTCTGCCCGGAGGGGGTGCCTCCCCTCCTACCCTGCGAGCGCTCTCCGCTTGGTGGTTCTTCCGGGTCATGCTTTTCCCCTTTCAGATGCGATGGCCGGCCAGAAGATGGACGGCACTTGCCATGCGCTCGACGATTGCGACGAAGGTGTCGTAGGCGCGGTCGTCGCGGCGATCTTCGACCATGCGGCAGGCGTGGCCGACGGTGGAGCGGTCACGTCCGAAAGCCTGGGCCACCTCCCCCATCGGCATGGAATAGGCGACGTGGCAGACATACATGGCCACCTGCCGAACATGGCTCGTGGCACGACGGCCGGGATCGCCATCGTTTTCAAGGCCGGTGGCGCGCAGCAATTCCTCGGTCAGCTGGCGCACGATCATGCAAAGAAGCCGGCGTTCTGCGGTGATCGGTCTCGCCGGGTCGGCTTCGTCTGTCTGGATGGGGTCGCCTGTCGGCTCCCATTCCATGCTTTGGGCATCGGATAGGACTACATGTGGGACGGGTGCAGGGTCATCTGCCATGGACTGTCTCGAAATAGGATTTTCTTCCTATTAAAGCTAGCAGAGATCTTACGCCTGTGAACCCCGTGAATTTAGGGGTAGATGGTACGAGATAGATTTCGGGCGCTTCCCCCCCCTGGCGAGACCGCTGCAGGATACGGAAAATTTTCCTTATCCCTGACGCAAAAAAGGCCGGTCGAATGACCGGCCCCTGTTCGTGTCGCCATCCTGATGGTGGCGATATCTTACTTGCCGCGCTTGCGGCGCTGGCCGAGACCCATTTCCTTGGCGAGGCGCGAACGGGCCTCGGCATAGGCGGGAGCGACCATCGGATAGTCGGCCGGCAGGCCCCACTTCTCGCGATACTCTTCCGGGGTCATGTTGTAGTGGGTCATCAGGTGACGCTTCAGCGACTTGAACTTCTGACCGTCCTCGAGGCAGATCAGGTAATCGTCTTCGATCGACTTGCGGATCGGAACCGGGGGCTTCGGCTTTTCAACGACAGCCGGAGCCGGGGTCGGCGAGGCAGTGTTGTTCAAGGCCTGATGGACGTCGGCAATCAGATTGGTCAAATCGGTGACCGGGACCACGTGGTTGCTGACATAGGCCGAGACGATGTCGGCTGTCAGTTCCACCAGCAATTGCTGGTTCGGACCCTGTTGTTCTTCACTCATTCACTTCTCCTGTTCATCTCCCACGAGCATCCGCCGAAGCTCGCAGACAATATTCGACACGTCAGCCAGACTGCACGCAGTGCAATCCGGCAGATCATTTTCAACCCCACAAAGATCACCAAACGTCCGACACGGTCCCCAAACCGTTCGGTTTTTCTGTACGCCGACTATGGCGAAGATCAGGCCTTGCGGTGCAGTCGCACCTGAAACTCAACTTCGCTTACAGACCGGAAACGCAACAGGTCAGCGCTCTCGAACGTGAATTAACATTCCGAGCGTAAATGTCCACTGCAGATTTCTACTAGATTTGACGGGTATAAATCTTTTTCTATTTTGAATGTGACGCGTTTTTCACTGGGATCACATGTTTCCGATTTTAAAGAACAGGTGAGCGCAACCAGTAATACGTCAGAATGATTATCTGATCATATCGTCACGAACCGATTTGGACCAAAGCGGATAGCCCACCTTGTGCGCGGCGCGTGCGAGAAGATGGGCCGAAACGGGTGCCGTCAGGACGAAGAAGACGATTCCCGCGACCGCACGGCCGAAGGTCGCGACATCCGCCGCGTGCAGGCCTACGGCCAGAAGCAGGAGGCCGGAGCCGACGGTGCCGGCCTTGGAGGCCGCATGCATGCGGGTATAGAGGTCAGGCAGGCGGTTGAGGCCAATGGCGGCAATCAGCGAGAAGAGCGCGCCGACGATCATGAGGGCGGCAACGCCCAAGGCTGCGAGAAGCGAGATCATTTGGCCTCCTTGCTGCCGAGCGGTGCGGCCGGCTTGACTGCCTTGGGTTTCTTAGGGGCCTTGGCTGCCGCGAGCCTTGCAGTGCCGGAGGCAACCGCCTTCCCCGTGTTCGACGCCGCAGGCTTTGCCGTCTCCACGCCCTCCCCTTCTCCGACGCAGCCGCGGGCGAGGATGAAGCGGGCAAAGGCGACGGTCGCGAGGAAGCCGACAAGGCCGAGCGCAATCGCGATGTCGATATAGAGCGTGTAGCCGGTCCTCAGCGCAATGACCGCGATGAAGCCGATGACGATACCGACCAGCATGTCGAGCGCGATGACGCGGTCCGGCAGGGTCGGGCCGACCACGGCGCGGTAGACGGTCAAGAGCAGCGCGATCACCAGGATCACAATGGCAAAGATGGCGGCATATTCGACGATGAGGTCAGGGGTCATCAGGCAAAGGCCTCCATGATCTTCTTCTCGAAGCCATCGGCAATATCGCGGCGAGCGGCTTCGATGTCCGAGCAGTCGAGCGCATGGACGTAGAGCGTCTGGCGATCCTCGGAGACGTCAACCGAGAGCGTGCCCGGGGTCAGCGTGATGAGATTGGCAAGCAACGAGATCTCCCAGTCGCTTTTCACCGTCAGCGGATAGGCGAAGACGCCGGGCTTCAGGTCCATCTTCGGGCTCAGAACCAGTGTCGCCACGCGCCAGGCGGACTTGGCGAGCTCGACGAGGAAGAGCAAGACGAGCGACAGAACGCGGCGCGTGCGGCTCGTATAGTCACGCCCGACAAAACGCTCGCGCAGGAGGTAGAGTGTCAGCAGCGACAGGACGAAGCCGAAGATCAGGTTGAGGAGCGTGAAGCTGCCGGACACGGTGGCCCAGATCACCGCCATCAGGATGCTGATCGCATAAAGGCTCATCGCACACCTCCTTCAGGGAAGACCGAACGGATATAGGCTGTCGGATCGGAAAGACCTCCCGCGGCCTGCTGCGTCAGCACGATGAGGCTGTCGGGGAAGAGGCCGAACCAGACCGTGAAGGCGGTGAGCAGGACAATCGGCGCCATGCGCCAGCGGATTGCGGAGCGGCCGGGAGACGGCAGTGGAACCGTTGCTGCAGCCGAGCCATCCGCCGGCTGAGACACCGGACGCCAGAAGGTGAAGAGAAAGACGCGGCCGAAGGCGATGGTGGTGAGGAAACCGGAGACGAGCACCGAGGCTGCGAGCCACCAGGCGCCGATATCGATCGAGGCCTTGACCAGAAGTGCCTTGGGCCAGAAGCCCGAGAACGGCGGCAGGCCACTTGCGGCGAAGAAGAGCGCAAGCGAAATGGCCGCGAAGGCGGGTGCTGCGGTCCAGAGGCCTGCAACGCGGTCGAGACGGAAGCTGCCGCCCAGACGCCCGATTTCGCCGGCCACGAGGTAAAGCGCGGTCATCAACAGGATGGAATGCAGCGCATAGAAGATCGCCGCACCGACGGCGAGATTACCGCCGATTGCCGCGCCCGCCAGCATGTTGCCGATGCCGGCCACGACGACAAATCCGAGGAAGCGGCGGATGTCGCTCTGGGCCAGTGCACCGAGTGCGCCGAAGATCATGGTGAGAGCCGCGACGACCGCGATGACGAGGCTCAGGGCTTCGCGCTCGACCGGCATCAGCATGACCGTGACGCGCAGCAGGGCGTAGACGCCGACCTTGGTCAAAAGGCCGGCGAAGAGGGCCGACACGACAACGCGCGGGGTGTGATAGGAGGCCGGCAGCCAGAAATTGACCGGGAAGGCCGCCGCCTTCATCGAAAAGGCGAGGATGAAGAGCGCCGACAGCGTCATCAGCGGCGCAGTGTCGGCATATTCAGGGACCTTCAGCGCGATGTCGGCCATGTTGAGCGTGCCAAAGATCGCATAGAGATAGCCAACCGAGATCAGGAAGAGCGTCGTCGCCATCAGGTTGAGGACGGCATATTTCAGCGCGCCATCGATCTGCTCCCGCTCGGAACCGAGGATCAGCAGGCCGAAGGAAGAGATCAGCAGCACTTCGAACCAGACATAGAGGTTGAAGAGGTCGCCGGTCAGAAAGGCGCCGGAGACGCCGGCCATCAGCATCATCAGCAGGGGATAGAAACCGTAGCGGCGGCCGCTGTTGTCGATCTCGACATGGGCATAGAGCGCGCCACAGAAGGCGACGATGGCGGCAGCGAGCGCCAGAAGCGCGCCGGTGAGGTCTACGGTGATCGCGATGCCGAAAGGCGGCAGCCAGCGGCCCATCATCATGGTGAGCGGCCCGTCCGCCATGACCTTGAGCAGAAGAAGCACATCGACGAGGACCAGCAGGCCGAGCCCGACGAGAGCCACGGCCGAATGCCAGTGCGTGCGGTGGCGGATCATCATCAGCGCGGCGCCGACGGAGATGCAGAGCGCGATCGGCGTGACGGCCAGCCAATGGGCAGCCGTCATCGGCTCCATGACATAGGCGGCGGCGTAATCGACAGGCGTGGTGGATGGGGCAGCCATGGTGTCCTTCAATCTCCTGCTCAGTAGCCGGTGGGCGGCAGCGGCTCGTCCTTCGGTTCGGCAACGCGCATCTCATCGGTGTCGTCGGTGCCAAGGTCCTGATAGGCGCGGTAGGTCAGCACCAGCAGGAAGCAGAAGAAGGAAAAGGAGATAACGATCGCCGTCAGGATGAGGGCCTGCGGCAGCGGGTTTGCGGTTCCGGCGGGCAGCACGTCCACGCCGCCGGGAATGATCGGCGGGATGGAGGGCGTCAAGCGACCGGCCGTGAAGATCAGCATGTTGACGGCATTGCCGAGCAGGACGATGCCGAGCAGGATGCGCACGATCTTCTTCGACAGCATGAGATAGACGGCGGCGGCGAAGAAAATGCCGACGACGAGGGAGAAGATGACTTCCATCAGCCGTCATCCCTTTCTTCGAGCGCAAGGGCAATCGAGGTGAAAGTGCCGACCACGACGAGATAGACGCCGATGTCGAAGGAGATGACCGTAGCGAGCGGCACTTCGACGCCGAACAGGCTGGGATAAACCCAGACGCCGGTCATGAAGGGATAGCCGAGCGGCGCAGAGATGACGCCCGACAGCGTCGACACCAGAAGGCCGCAGCCGGCGACCGACATCGGGTGGAAAACCATGGCGCGGCGCACGGCCTGGACGCCAAAGGCGATGCCATACATGGCGAAGGCCGCAGCCCCGATCAGGCCGCCGATGAAGCCGCCGCCGGGCTCGTTGTGGCCGCGCAGCAGCACGAAGATGGAGAAGACCAGCATCAGCACCGTGAGGAAGGGTGCGAAGGTGCGGAAGATCAGTGTGTTCATCGCTGGGCCTCCATCGCGGAAAGGCTTCTAGACATCATGCTCATTTCGCCGTCCCCCGCTTCTTTTTCGGCGGCGCCGGATGGGGCGCGACGTCCGAGGGCACGGGCTCGGCGAGAACCGGTGCTGCCGGCGCACCGCCCACCCGGATGCGGATCAGGGCGAGGATGGAGAGGCCGGTGATCATGACGACGCCGATTTCGCCCAATGTATCGACGCCGCGGAAGTCGACGATGATTACGTTCACGACATTGGCGCCATGGGCGATGATCTTGGAATATTCGGCGAAGAAGGCCGAGAGCGAGCCATCGAACGGGCCGGACGTGGCGGCGACCAGCATAAGGCCGAAACCGAGGCCGCAGGCGATGGCGAGCGAACCATCCATCAGGCGCGCGAGCGCCGGGCGGTGATCGGACGGCGACAGCTTCAGGCGGGTCATGACCAGCGCCAGGATGACGACCGACAGCGTCTCGACCATGAACTGGGTGAAGGACAGATCCGGTGCGCCATAGAGCAGGAAGATGACGGCGACCGCAAAGCCCTGGATGCCGAGGCAGACAATGGCGGTCAGGCGGTCATTGGCCGTCAGCACCGCGATCACGCCGATGACCGCGATCACCAGGATCGCCATCTCGTGCAGGTCGAACTCCGTCGGCAGATTGAGCACCGTGGGCAGTTCGCCATAGACGAAGGGAGTGACCAGGAGCGCGATGGCGACGAAGACGAAGGAGGCGGTGATGTAGGTCTCGAGGCGACCGTTCTGGACGTATCGGGTGACCGAGGTCGAGAAGCGGACGAGACCGGAGATGAAATGGTCGAAGCCTCTGTCCGGGCTCAGGCCAAGGCCGGTGACCACGCGGTCGACAGCCGCACGCAGGCGCTCGAGCCCCATGTAGAGAACCACGCCGAGGATGACGGTGACGACCGAGAGCGCAAGGGCGGCGCCCAGGGACGGGATGAGGCCGATGGTGACGGTCTGCAGTTCGCCATCCACAGCACTTGCCATGGGCGAGGTGACGAAGCGGTGGGCGATGCCGGAGAAGAGTGCGCCAAGCAGCGCCAGAACCGACAACGTCAGCGGTCCGATCCAGAGCATGACGGGCCCTTCATGGGCATGTTTCGGCGTATCGCCATCCGGGCCGATGAAGGGTTTCAGGCCGACGGCAAAGGCGATGACGAACATCAGCGCATTGCCGATGACGGCGACGGCGGTGAAGAGGATGGCGCGCGGGCTGGTGCCGGCGAGCGCGTAATAGATCTCTTCCTTGGCGAGGAAACCGAAAAGCGGCGGCAGGCCGGCCATGGAAATGCCGGCGAGAAGTGCCGCGGCAAAGGTGATCGGCATCAGCTTGCCGAGGCCGCCGAGCTTGCGGATGTCACGCGTGCCGGACTCGTGATCGATGGCACCGGCGACCATGAAGAGCGCGCCCTTGAAGAGCGAATGGGCGACGAGATAAAGCACCGCCGCCTCGACCGCATGTTCGGTATCGAAGCCCGTGAGCATAACGAGCAGGCCGAGCGAGGCGACCGTCGTATAGGCGAGCATCAGCTTCAGATCGGTCTGGCGCACGGCGAGGATCGAGCCAACCAGAAGGGTGATACCGCCGAAGAAGGGCAGCAGGATTTCCCAGGCCGGCGTTTCGCCCATGACCGGGTTGAGGCGCATCAGGAGATAGACGCCGGCCTTCACCATGGTGGCCGAGTGGAGATAGGCCGAGACTGGCGTCGGCGCTTCCATGGCATTGGGCAGCCAGAAATGGAACGGGAACTGGGCCGACTTGGTGAAGGCGCCGCCGAGGACGAGAAGCAGGGCTGCGAGATAGAAGGGGCTTTCGCGCAGCGCGTCCCCCGTCGACAGGAGCAGCGAGAGCTGGCTGACGCCGGTGATGTTCCAGATGAAGATCATGCCGGCCAGCAGGATCAGACCGCCGCCGCCGGTCACGACCAGCGCCTGCAGAGCCGCGCGGCGCGAGGCCTCGCGGCTGTGATCGAAGCCGATCAGCAGGAAGGAGGTGATGGATGTCAGCTCCCAGAAGACGAAGAGCATCAGGAAGCTGTCGGACACCACCAGACCCAGCATGGCGCCCATGAAGAGCAGGATGAAGCCGATGAAGCGCCCTTGCTGCGGATGGCCCTTCATGTAGCCGCCGGCATAGAGCACGATCAGGGCTCCAATGCCGGTGATCAGCAGCGCGAAGGTGAGCGATAGGCCGTCGATGAACCAGGAGAAGGAGAGGTTCAGGCTCGGCACCCAGGCATAGCCGCCGGTCACCCGCTCGCCGGCGGCGACCTCCGGCAGAAAGCCGGCGAAATGGGCAAAAGCAAGCGCTGGTGCAAGCGCCAGAAACCAGGCAGCGGCGGCGCCGAAGCGGGCTGTGAGCCATGGCGCTACAACGGCTGCCGCGAAGGGCAAGAGCATGGCGACCCAGGTCAGGTCGCTCGTCATCTCAGGCATTCCATCTCCCCGTGGGCATCGGATCGGGTCTTCAGTGTCAGTCGATACAAGGTGCGACCGTGTTAGGACAAGCCAACCTTCGTCTCAAGCAAAAACGGAACACGTCCCCTTCACGGACGCGTCAACCCACGATTCGGTGAGATCGGGGCCAAGTCATTCAGCTTTGCGTGAAAGGACGAGAGGGGTTCAACGACCAAAGGGGCGAGAGGGACAATTGCCGCTCGACATGGCGCACCCTATCTATAGTGCAACGCCGGGCCGGCAATGCTTGCCGCGGACCCGGCCTCGACAAGGAGAAGATCATGACCGCTTCCACCACCGCCCCGAAGGTCGTCAAGTCGGATGCCGAATGGCGCGAACAGCTGACGCCGGAGCAGTATCGGATCCTGCGCGAACACGGCACCGAGCGTGCCTTTACCGGCCCCTACTGGGATAATTTCGAAAAGGGCCTTTATCGCTGCGCCGCCTGTGACGAGCCGCTCTTCGTCTCCGACACGAAGTTCGACGCCGGCTGTGGCTGGCCGAGCTATTTCGAGCCGGTGAAGCCTGACGCCGTGACCGAACATCGCAACATGTCTTTCGGCATGGTGCGCACCGAAATCCGCTGCGCCAATTGCGGCGGCCATCTCGGCCACGTCTTCCCCGACGGCCCGAAGCCGACGGGTTTGCGTTATTGCATCAACGGTCATTCGATGGTGTTTGAGCCATTGAAGTGAGGCAGGCCGGCTCTTGAGACAGGGCGGGGGCGGCTGCCCTCTGCCCTTGCCGGCATGGGACCGACAGGCATGAATCACTTTTGGTTGTGGACATCTGGCGCCTCGCCAAAGACCTGCAGGTTTTGCATTTGACCTCCCGGCAACGGGATGAAACCGCTCTCGGGTCAACAACCGGGGGTTTTCATGAACATCAAAATCGTCTCTGCCATCTGCCTTGGCGCAGTTCTTTCGTCCTGCGCGAGCAAGCCATCGGAAATCGAAGCAGCCTATGTCTCACCGACACTGTACGAAAGCCTCTCCTGCGATCGCCTGCGGGAAGAGGCAACAGCCGTTTCGGCCCGCGCCATCGCAGCAAGCGGAGTTCAGCAGAAGAAGGCCGACAATGACGCGGTGGCCGTCGGCGTTGGCCTTGTGATCTTCTGGCCAGCGCTGTTCTTCGCCAAGGGCGACGGCGCATCCGCCGCAGAAGTGGCGCGCCTGAAGGGTGAGATGAAGGCGATCGAAATGGCGTCGCTCAAGAACAATTGCGGCATTCGGTTTGAAGATCCGACCGCGAAGCCTGCGCCCAAGAAAGGCTGACCTTCCCAGACGGGGGCTTCGAGGCCGCCCCTCATCCGCCCTTCGGGCACCTTCTCCCCGCAGGCGGGGAGAAGGACACAGCCTTACCCCGCCTGGAATGCAGCGAGTGCCTTCGGCGAAACGCGGGTCCAGATGCCGGCGAGCAGCAGGAGGGAGAGTACCGCGCCGAGTACGAAGGGCATGGCGAGCGCCTGGCTGCGCGGGAGGAAAGCCTCGGTGAGGCTGACGCTCGCGCCCGCCATCAGCATGCCGAGCGGCATGGTGCCGAGCCCGAAGAAGCGGTAGACACTGTTGATGCGGCCGAGCAGATGCGGGGGGATGAGGCGCTGGCGCAGCGACATCGTGATGATGTTCCACACCATGCCGGTGAGACTGGACAGCATCAGGGCCGCCCAGACGAAGACCGGCCGCGGCATGACAAGGATGACCAAGGCCCATGTGAGGCAGCCGACGATGGTCGCTCTCAAACAAGCGGATGCGCCGAACCGGCGGATGATGCTCTCACCTAAGAGACCGCCGACAAGGCCGCCCGCGGCAAGACCCCTCAGCAACACGCCGTAGCCTGCCGAACTGAGGCCCATGACCTCCTGTGCATAAAGCAGCTGGCCGGTGAGCAGCATGACTTCGATGGCATTGAGACCGCCGAGGCCGATCGCAAGGTCGCGCAGCAACGGCCGGGCGAAGAGATAAGCGGTGCCTTCGCGGATCTCCGAGATCCAGTGGCGCGCTTCCGGCCGCTGCGAGCGGAAGTTGCCCCGGATCGACAGAACGAGCAGGCCGGCACAGGCAAAGGCGAGGCCGTAAAGCCCGAAGGCCAAGGGTAAGGCGAGGCCGATCACCAGTCCCGCAAGCGGCGGGCCGATCATCATGTTCATCACCATTTCCACGCTGCCCATGCGGCCATTGGCCGTTTCAAGGCGGGCATGGGGCACGATTGCCGGCAGGAGCGTGACGGCGGAATTGTCGCGCAGGACTTCGGCGAAACCGACGACGAGCGCCGAGATCAGCAACAGGCCGTAAAGGAGCGTCGCCGGAAATTCATCGACCGGAACCTCCGGAAGCATGCCGGGCATCAGCATGGCCACCGAAAGCATGATCAAGACGAGGAAGCGCAGGACATCCATGGCGATGACCAGCCGGCGGCGATCGAAACGATCAGTGATCACGCCGGACGGCAAGGCGAAGAGAAACCAGGGCAGTTTCTGTGCCACGCCGACCAGCGCGATCGCCAGGGGATCGCGGGTAATCAGCGAGGCAAGCCAGGGCCAGGCGACGATGCCGATGCCATCGGCGAGGTTGGCCAGCCCGCTCGACGCCAAGAGCCGATGGAAACTGGGGCCGAGCGGCGGCTTCGGCGGTACATGCTGATTCACGGGGGAACTCTCCGGTAGGAGCCGCAGCCTTGCACCGGCATGGGCGGCTCGCAAGCCCTGGGTTTAAGGGGAACCTCTGTCGCCCCCGCACGGCGTAATCGGATGGCTAGCCATCTGCTGCCATCTTGATGGCACGCCATAATCATACTAAATTTCTCCTCCAAGGAGACTTCCCATGGCCGAACCACAGCTTTCCGTCCGCAGCGCTCGTGCCCGTGATCTGGCGCATCGCCTGGCGCGTCGAGAGAACCGCTCGATCGCCGATATCGTCGAACGGGCGCTGGAAGCCTATGAGACGCAGCAAACGGGTCGCGAAGCCGCTGCGGACTTTTATCGCCGGATCAGCGCACAGTCGGCGCTCGACATCGATCTGGATGCTTCCATCCGCGCCGACAGCATGGGCCATGAGGGGCCGGAGCTTTGATTTTTCTCGACACCAATGTCGTCTCCGAAACCTTCCGCAAGGTGCCGAACGAGGCCGTGATTGCCTGGCTCATACGCCATGATGCGGAGCTGGCACTCTCCAGCATCGTCATTGGCGAGATCGCGTATGGGATTGCGAAGATACGCGATGAGGAGCGCGCACCACGGCTCGAACTCTCACTCAAGGACTGGAGGAGCCGCTTCGTCGGCCGCATTTACGGTTTCGACGAAGAGGCGGCCCTAACCTATGGCACCATCATGGCCGAGGCGAAACGTCGGGGGCAGCCGATGTCCGCGCCGGATGGCATGATTGCGGCGGTCGCCCGGACCAAAGCGGGGGCCCTTGCGACACGCAACATCGATGACTTTCGCGATTGCGGGGTCGAGCTCGTCAACCCCTGGGACTTCTGAGCCCCGAGCCAAACGGTCAGATCATCCCTTCGCCGCGAGCACCTTCAAGCACTGCTCGAAAGCGGTGACATCGGTCCAGAGCCTGTCGGGCTCTGCGGCATGGACACAGACCGGGCCGCCGCGGCGCTCGACGCCGCCGTGCAGCATCAGGTTTTCGATCATCTCGAAATCCTCGAGCATGGTGCCATCCGGCGCCCGTTTGCGCCCATCTTCTGCGAGGTGAACCGCGCCGGCATAGAAATCCGCGCTGCGCTTGAAGTGGCTGTCGGCGATATTGGTGTAGCAGGCGACGATCTTGCCGGCGCCGCACATGTAGCCGAGTTCGAAGACCGTGCCGGGATCGGCGGCAATGCCGCGAAAGGGCGTCAGGTTGGCGATGATGCCATCGGCCCGGTTCATGAAGCTCTCGTCGATCTCCGAGATATTCAGGCCGAACTGGTGCTTGGTCGGCGCCGGCGGGATGGCGAGATCGCCGGGGCAGATCGGCTCGAAACCGTAAGCGCGGGTGAGCGCTGCCTTGGCGTCGAGAATGGCGCGGGCATCGGGCAGAAAGACTTCGGGGCCGGCGAGATAGAGCTTGAAGGATGCGGATGGCATGGGAGGAGGATCCGGAACATTGGGAGGAGGACCCGATCAGGAGCAGTCGACCGAGGGACTGGCAAGGCAGCATCGGACTTCTCCACCGGGAAACTCGGCCTGCCCGTGGCCATCCCCTCCCCCGTCGGCTACACCATGCCCCATGCCGACTCATTCCCTCACCGATCCGCTCTTTGACCAGCCCCAGGAGAGCCCGCTTTCCGTCTTGAAGCGCGTCTATGGCTATCCGGCCTTTCGCGGGCGGCAGGCGGAGGTGGTTTCCCACGTCGTGTCGGGCGGGGATGCGGTGGTGCTCTTTCCGACGGGTGCGGGCAAATCGCTGTGTTTCCAGGTGCCCGCACTCTGCCGCGCCGGCGTCGGGGTTGTCGTGTCGCCGCTGATTGCGCTGATGCGAGATCAGGTGGAGGCGCTCAAAGGGCTCGGAGTCCGAGCCGCGGCGCTCAACTCGACACTGTCGCGCGAGGAATATGTCGAGATCCGGCGGGCGCTCGATCGCGGCGAGCTCGACTTTCTCTATGTGACGCCGGAGCGGACGGTGACGCCCGGTTTCCTCGAGATGATGCAAGGGGTGGAGATCGCGCTCTTTGCCATCGACGAGGCGCATTGCGTGTCGCAATGGGGGCATGATTTCCGGCCGGAATATCGCGAACTCGGCAAGCTCGCCGATCTCTTTCCCGGCGTGCCGCGCATGGCGCTGACGGCGACCGCCGATCCGCATACGCGGGAAGACATCATCGAGCGGCTGGGGCTTCAGGATGCCGCGGTTTTCACCACCTCCTTCGACCGGCCGAACATCGCCTACGAGATCGTCGAGCGGGACCAGCCGCGGCAACAACTGTTGCGCTTCCTCTCGCGCCACAAGGGCTCGAGCGGCATCGTCTATTGTCTCTCCCGCGCGAAGGTGGAGGAGATCGCGAACTGGCTCGACGATCAGGGGATAAGGGCGCTGCCCTATCATGCCGGCATGGACCGGGCGCTCCGCGATGCCAATCAGGATGCGTTTCTGAAGGAGGAAGAGCTGTGTCTGGTCGCCACCGTCGCCTTCGGGATGGGGATCGACAAGCCCAACGTGCGCTATGTCGCGCATCTCGACCTGCCGGGTTCGGTCGAGGCCTATTACCAGGAGACGGGCCGCGCAGGGCGTGACGGCCTCCCGTCCGAAGTCTGGATGGCCTATGGCATGGCGGATGTCATCCAGCGCGGGCGGATGATCGACGAGGGTGGCGCTTCCGACGAGGTGAAACGGGTCGAGCGGGCCAAGCTCAATGCGCTGCTCGCGATCTGCGAGACGCCGGGTTGCCGGAGACAAGCAATTCTCAAGCATTTCGGCGAAAGCCACGCGGGCGGCTGCGGCAATTGCGACACCTGCCTGAAACCGGTCGAGACCTGGGACGGGCTCGACGCCGCGATCAAAGCGCTGGCCGCCATCTACCGCACCGGCGAGCGCTTCGGCACCGGCCATCTGATCGATGTGCTCCTCGGCAACGAGAACGAGAAGACGCAGCGCTTCGGCCATTGCGATATGCCGGTCTTCGGCGCGGGCAAGGATCTGCCCTCCAAGACCTGGCAGTCGGTCTATCGACAGCTGCTGGCAGCCGGCTATATCCGCGTCGACCACACCGCCTATGGCGCGCTGACACTGGAGGAAAGTGCGCGCGCGGTCTTCAAGCGCGAGGTGGAGGTGCGGTTCCGCAAGGATAGGCCAACGACCGGCAAGGCGGCGCGCGGACAGTCGTCGCGGACCGCCAATGCCAAGGCCGGTCTCGACCAGGCGGATCAGGAACTGTTCGAGGCCTTGAGGGCGAGGCGCATGGAACTGGCGCGCGAACAATCCGTGCCGCCCTACGTCATCTTCCCCGACACCACGCTGATTGCGCTCGCCACGGAGCGTCCGATGGACGAGGACGAGATGCTCGGCATTTCCGGCATCGGCCAGTCGAAGCTGGAGCGATATGGGGATGCGTTTCTCGAGGTGATCACGGCCTATTCGCGGTGAAAGGGAGCCCTCTCCTCAAGGGTAGGCGTGTTTACCAACCCAGGTCGGTGTGGACGAAATCGTCGCCTTTGAAGGCGACTTTCGCTCCGGAAATGGCGGCGCAGGCATAGCTGAAGCAATCGCCGAGGTTCAGTCTCGCTGGATAATTGACGATCTTGCCGTATTGCTGGGCCGCGTCCAAAGCCCTCGCGGTGACTTCAGTCGTGATTGGAAGTTCAACTGCATCCAAATCGGCAATGAACTGGTCGACGAGCCTTCGTGCCGTTGCCACCATGTCCGGCGCTGCCGGACTGTCTCTCTCGGCCAGCCGCCGCGCGATCGAGAGCGTCGCTTCCATCCGCATGACGCCGGAGACGAAAAAGGGGCCGCCTGCCTGGTCCAGTTGCTCCATCAGATCGGCGGCGTCATCTTCTCGCGTGATGATCGCAACCGCGACGGACGCATCGATGAAAATCATCCGTCGGTCTCGCCCCACATCTCATCGGTTTCTTTTCTGTGATCACCGGGGTGAAACGGGCCGGCGGCCTCGGCCATGGCGAGGGTCCTGGCGAGGCGTTCGCGCACGGGGAGTTTCGCCTTGTGGCTCGCGATGGCGCCCTTCAGGGCATCCCGGACCGCATCGACCTTGCTCGTGTTCGTCAGCCCGATCAACTCGGTCGCGAGCCTGTCGACTTCCGGGTCCTTGATGTAGAGCGGCATGGCGGCATATCCTTTCTAGGGCCGCAATATATCCTCGATTGCGATTGAGTGCCAGCAAGGGACTTTGTGGGCATCGGAGGAACTGAACCTCCGCTCTCTTGAATGGATCCACCCCCACCCGCCGCTTCGCGGCGACCTCCCCCCCTCAAGGGGGAGGTGGGAGTGCTCGCCGTCGCCAGTCGCTGGGGTTCTGGCCGGTGACGCGCAAAAATTCCCGGTTGAAGTTTGACTTGGTGACGAAGCCGGCTTCGAAGAGGATGCGGGTTACCGGCATGTCCGTTTGGGACAGCAGGCGGCAGGCTTCCTCGATGCGGTGGTTGTTGACGTAGTGCGAGACACTGATGCCATGGACGCGGTTGACCGTTTCGGAGACGGCGCGGGCGGGGGATCCGAGGCGACGGGCGAGCCGGGCGAGGTTGAGGTCCGGGTCGGCCCAGAGGCGCTTTTCCGTCATCAGGCGGTCGAGATCAGCAGCGAGGCGGCGGTGCTCGTCGCTGGCGGTCTTGGCCGATGGCGTGGAGGCAGCCACGCCTTCGTTGGAAGCGGGTTGATCCGCTTGTGGGCTCGGCGTGGGCAGCGTGGTTCGCGGGTTCCTGTCGTCGCTCTCTCCTGCTGATCCTTCGTGATCGGCGAGGCGCCCCTCGCCCGCCTCCTCGGCACCTGCCGTCACGGCGCCGATGCCGAGGAGAAGCAGGATGAGGGTGGTGGCGGCCGAGACGACCATCGGCGAATAGCGACCACCGGACCAGAGCATGTCCAGGCTGATCGCCACATCCGTGAGCGCAGATGCGACAAGCGCAATGCCGGTCAGCAGCAGAGCGCGATAAGAACGCAGCGAACCGTCGAGGCGGGCGGCAACCAGTCCATCCGGACCGAGGCGGGCGAGCCAGAGCACGGCCAGGCCATACCCCAGGAAGTTGGCGATGATGACGAGATCGACCGGCGCCCGGCCGATCACGAGCAGGAGCAGCGTGGCCAAAGTCGGCAGGAGATGGGGCCAGTCGCTGAGGTCAAGCCCCGGTGTCTCGCGGGTCAGATCGCGGAAGGCGAGATAAGACAGGGCGGGGACGAGGCTCGCCATGACCGGCAGCAGCGGCAGGACCGCCATCACGCCATAGCCCCAGCGCAGGCCGACCAGCAGGCTCTGCACCACATAGAGTGCCAGCAAGGCGAGGAAGAGGCCATTGTGGCGCCAGGTCTCCCGCCCCTCGCCGAGCAGGCGAACGAGAAAAACGGCGAGGAACAGGGCGACAAGGAAGGAGAGCGGGACAAGAAGCATGCGAATATTTCGGTGATAACGGATCGGAATGCCCGGTGACCATGACCGAAAGCGCGATCCCGGTCGACCCGGATCGCGATCGAGGTCGCGGATCAGGCTCACGAGGCAGCAGATGACGGCATCGAAACCGGCCCGCTGCCGAGCGGCGCGCCGAAAACAGGAGTAGCCCTGATGCGCAAAAGAACTGTCATCCTCTCACTTCTCGGTGGTCTCGTGGGGCTGGCCGTCATCGATGGCGGCATGCAGATGATCCGTGCGAGCGATGCAATCTCCGGCCCGGTGGATCTTGCTGGCGTCACACAGCTTTCGGTCACCGGTGCCGCCAGCGACATCCGGATCTCGACCCGCGGCGATGGCGCGCGGGAGGCCGTTCTTTCCGGCACCCGCCACGGCTGGGGCGCAATCTGGCGGTCGGGCTGGTTCGGCGGCGACTGCGCCGGTGCGGCGCGGATGGAACGGGATGGCGATACGCTTCGCGTCCATATGGGCGAGCGCAGCGGCTTCTTCGGCTGGGATGACTGGGACGATTGCACGCTGATGCTCGACGCGCGGCTTGCGCCGGATGCCCGGATCTCGATCCGGCAGAAGGCCGCGCGCATGCGGCTCGACGGGGATTTTGCGACAATCGATGTCGACAGCGACGCGGGCGACTTCTTCTTCACCGGCCATGCGGCGAGCGTCGCGGCAAGCGGAGCGGCCCTGAGAGCGCGGCTTGCCTTCGAGCGCGTGCTGAACACCGAGGAGATCCGCATTTCCGGCAAGATGCTTGATGCCTCGCTGCATTTCCTGGTGCCGACGCCGGTTTCCTACGGCGTGGACGCCATCGCCTCCTATGTCGACAGCGCGCTTCCGAACACGCCGGGCGCAAAGCCGGACATCCGCATTCGTGGCGAGATGGCGCGGGTGCGGATCGATTGAGGGCGACGGAGAAAGCCAGCGTTCTTCACCCCCACCCGCCGCTTTGCGGGACCTCCCCCCCCCTCAAGGGGAGGCGGGCGGCCTGCCATGGCCGCGACAGAATGTCATGGAACAACGATAGAAGAGACCCGTTGACCGGCTCATGAACGCCGCCACCCGTGCCTGCCTCCCAAGGCCGCGGGTGGCGGTGCCCTTTCCAGAGGGACTTGCCTCATCGGCAGGGCCCGCCAGACAAGGAGACATTCCATGCCGCAATCGACCACGAGCAATCGCCGCTTCGTTCTGGCCGAGCGCCCCAAGGGCGAACCGACCGACCAGACGCTCAGGCTCGAGACCGCCGACATCCCCGAGCCGGCCGAGGGGCAGATGCTGCTGCGCACCGTCTTTCTCTCGCTCGATCCCTATATGCGCGGGCGGATGAGCGACGCACCGTCCTATGCGGCGCCGGTCGAGATCGGCCAGACCATGGTGGGCGGCACGGTGTCGCGCGTGGTCACTTCGAAGCTCGAAGGCTTCAAGGAGGGCGACTGGGTGGTCGGCTTTACCGGCTGGCAGGATTATGCGCTGTCGGACGGAAAGGGCGTGACGCCGCTGGGTGCCAATCCCAGCCATCCGTCCTGGGCGCTGGGCGTGACCGGCATGCCGGGCTTCACGGCCTGGTCGGGACTGAAGGAAATCGGCAAGCCCAAGGCCGGCGAGACGCTGGTGGTTGCGGGTGCCACCGGACCTGTGGGGTCGACCGTCGGACAGATCGGCAAGATCCTGGGCCTCAAGGTCGTCGGCATTGCCGGCGGGCCGGAGAAATGCGGTCATGCGGTCGATACGCTCGGCTTCGACGCCTGCGTCGACTACAAGGCGGATGGCTTTGCCGAAAAGCTGAAGGCCGCAACGCCCGAGGGCATCGACATCTATTTCGAAAATGTCGGCGGCAAGGTCTTTGATGCCGTGGCACCGCAACTGAATACCGGCGCGCGCATTCCGCTCTGCGGACTGATCTCGCAATACAATGCGACCTCCCTGCCCGACGGCCCGGACCGCCTGGGCTGGCTGATGGGCATGTTCCTGAAGAAGCGCATCACCGTGCGCGGCTTCATCGTCTTCGACGATTTCGGTCACCTCTATCGCGACTTTGCCAAGGAAATGGGCGGCTGGGTGGAGGCCGGCAAGATCACCTATCGCGAAGAGATGATCGACGGGCTGGAAGAGGCACCGCGCGCCTTCATCGGCTTGTTGCGCGGCGAGGCCTTCGGCAAGCGGGTGATCCGCGTCGGCCCGGATGACTGATTTGCAAGAGAATGATCCTTCGAGGCCCTCGCTTTGCGAGGGCTCCTCAGGATGAGGGCGTCTGCCGCCTGAAACACCAAGATCTCCCCTCGCCTTGAGGAATCCGGCGCAGCCGGACCTCGAAGGGTGAGGCTCCTGCGGCCAGCATGAAAACACGATCAACATCTTACAAAGGAAACCACCCATGAAAATCCTGATGGTTCTCACCTCCCATGACAAACTCGGCGACACCGGCAAGAAGACCGGCTTCTGGCTGGAAGAGTTTGCCGCGCCCTACTACGTGCTGAAGGATGCCGGCGCGGAGATCACGCTTGCCTCGCCGAAGGGCGGCCAGCCGCCGCTCGACCCGAAGAGCGACGAGCCGGATGCACAGACCGAGGCGACGGATCGCTTCAAGGCGGATCAGATGGCGCAGCAGCTGCTGGCTTCGACGACGCCGCTCTCGCAGATCGATCCTTCCGACTTCGACGCGGTCTTCTATCCCGGCGGCCATGGCCCGCTCTGGGACCTTGCCGAAGACAAGGACAGCATCGCTCTGATCGAAGCCTTTGCCGCCAAGGATCGGCCGGTCGGCGCGGTCTGCCATGCGCCGGGCGTGCTGCGTCATGTGAAGAGCAAGGACGGCCAGCCGCTGGTCTCGGGCCGCAAGGTGACGGGCTTCACGAATTCGGAAGAAGAGGCCGTCGGCCTCACCAAGGTCGTGCCCTTCCTGGTCGAGCACATGCTGCAGGAGCGCGGCGGGCTTTACGAGAAGGGTGCCGACTGGGGCGTGCATGTCGTGACCGATGGCAAGCTGGTCACGGGGCAGAACCCGGCGTCTTCGGAAGAGGCCGCCAAGGCGCTCCTGAAACTGCTCTGATCTTTTCCAACTGGACGGGCGGGGTGCCAAGGCCTCGCCCGTCTTGCACCATCAGGGCGCGGAGCGGAGCGTGGCGGTTGCGACACCGGCACCGATCAGCAGCGTCCCGCCCGTCTTGTTGAAGAGGCCAATGGCGCGCGGGCTGCGGACGAGGTTTCGTGCGCGGGAGGCGATCAGGGCATAGCCGGCGGCATTCAGGAAGGCGAGGACAAGGAAGGTGGTCTCGAAGATCACCATCTGGGTGAAGAAGTCGCCATGCTTGTCGAGGAACTGCGGCAGAAAGGCCACGAAGAAGGTGATGCTCTTCGGGTTCAAGGCAGTGACGACCCAGGCGTGACCCACCATTTTCATGGTCGTTGCCCGGTCCGTCTGCGGCTTAACATCAAGGGTGCCGCCAGCGCGGAAGAGCTTGATGCCGAGATAGACGAGATAGGCCGCACCCAGCCATTTCAGCGCCGTGAAAATGGTGGCCGAGGTGGCAAGGATCGCGCCGACGCCGAGCATGGAGAGCGTCATGGCGGTGAAATCGCCAAGCGCCACGCCGGTTGCCACGGGCAGCGCGCTGCGCCAGCCCTGCCCCAGCGCATAAGAGACGACCAGAAGAATGGTCGGTCCAGGAATGATCAAGAGAACCGCAGAGGCGGCGGCGAAGGCAAGCCAGGTTTCGAAGGTCATAGGAGTCTCCTGCCAAAGAACAGGATAAATCCTCAAGGCCGCGTCTTTGTAAAGAGGCCGGGCAAACCTCTGGGCCGCGTCGCTTGCGCCTCGTGGCCCGCCCAGACCAACCGAACCGTGCTCCGGCTAGTCAGCAATTCCGGGCCGGCCGATCATCTCGACCGGCGATTGGCCGAGTGATCCTGATACTGCTCCGTCTGGACATTCTTGCTGTCGAGACCGCGTGTCTCAGGATGCTGCGCCTTATCGCGGTTGGAAAGGACCTGGTTTTCCTCCAGCATGCCTTCCTGCAGGTTGGTCATGCCGCCTGAACCATCGCCCTTGCCCTGGCTGCCTTTGCCGAAGTGTTTGCTGTCGCCTGTGCCGCTGCCCATGGCCGTGTCTCCTGTTGTTTTTCCTCGTTCTTTGCCGACTTCCGAGCGTCGGCAGAGAGCCAACCGGCGGCCGCGAGCTTCGTTCCCACCTTTTTTTCGCCATTTTCCAGAAACGCGCGGAACAAATGGTCCGCCGCGATGTTCGCCCGCAAGCGAGGTGCGTGGGGTGCCTCGGCTTGGGGAGACTTGAGATGATCGTGCAGGACACTAGACCGGTGCAGCTGGAGGCGACCGGGACGCCAGATCGCGTGGTCGATTACCGCGGCGGAGGCAGCCGGTTCTGGCCGCCGAAGATCCCGCGCAGTCCCGCCTTCGACGAAACGCTTTCCCTGATGCGCGAAGGCTATGGCTTCCTGCCGCGGCGCTTTGCCGATCTCGATACGCCGATCTTCCGCACCCGGCTGATGCTGCGCGACGTGATCTGCATGACCGGGCCGATCGCGGCGCGGCTGATTTACGACGATGCCCGACTGACGCGCGTCGGCGCCATGCCGCAGACCGTGCTGCGGCTCTTGCAGGACAGGGGCAGCGTGCAGCAGCTGGATGGGGCCGCGCATCGCCATCGCAAGGCGCTCTTCGTGCGGATCCTGATGGAGGACAAGGGGTCGCTCGACCGTCTTGTCGCGACCTTCCGCCGGCAGTTCCTGGAGCGGGTGCCGGACTGGTCGCGCATGGGGGCCGTGGCGCTCGGCAAGGAGCTCGACCTCATCCTCTTCCGCACGGCCCTTTCCTGGACGCAGGCGCCTGTGGATGCAGACCTGCTCGAAGACGATGCCGCGCTGGTTGCCGACATGATCGAGAATGCCGGCCATGTCGGGCCTCGGACCTTCGGCACGCTGTTTCGCCGCTCGCTTCTCGAACGGCGGTTTCGCGCGGCGTTCCGCGAGATCCGGCGCGGCAAGCTCACGCCGATGCCGGGCTCACCGATGGCCATGCTTGCGGGCTATCGCGACGTGCATGGCCAGTTGCTCTCGCCGACGGTCGCGGCTGTCGAGTTGATCAACCTGATCCGCCCGCTGGTTGCGATCGGCCGCTACATCGTCTTTGCCGCGCTGCGGTTCGAGCGGCATCCGCAATGGAAGGAGATCCTGGCCGAACCCGATGCCGAGCGGCTGACGGATTTTGCCGAGGAAGTGCGGCGGATTTCGCCCTTCTTTCCCTTTGTCGGTGCGGTGGCCCGGGCGTCGTTCGACTGGAAGGGTTACCGTATTCGGCGCGGTCAATGGCTGATGCTCGACCTCTATGGCAGCTGCCATGCCGGAGAGGCGTTTCGCGCACCGGACGAATTCCGACCCGGGCGCGGGGTGCGCCGGGACGAGGCGGATTACAGCTTCATTCCGCAAGGGGCAGGATCGACCGCACGCGGACATCGCTGTCCGGGCGAGATGGCGACCGTCGAGATCCTGAAGGAGGCAGCGCGGCTGCTGGCCGGCGTCATCGACTACGAGGTGCCGGAACAGGATCTGTCAGTCTCGCTCACTACCGTGCCGACGGGACCGACGGACGGCTTCATCATCTCCGGCGTGCGCTGGCGCGGCATGGAGCGGGCCTGACGGCGGCCCCCCTTTGGGATCGCCGAGGAGGACCTTTAGTCGAGCTTCAGCTCCATCATGGTGAGGTCCAACCAGCGGCCGAACTTCTTGCCGACTTCATGATGGGTGCCGACGAGGCGGAAGCCGAGGCTTTTGTGGAGGGCGATGGAGCCCGTGTTGCCGGCCTCGATGGCGGCGACCATGACATGGATGTTGCCCGCCCTCGCCCGCTCGATCAGGGCTGACATCAGCGCCTTGCCGAGGCCGCGGCCATAATGGTCCTTCTCGACATAGACCGAGTGCTCGACCGACTGGCGGAAGCCATCGAAGGGGCGCCAGTCGCCGTAGGAGGCGTAGCCGGCGATGCGGCCATCGACTTCGGCAACGAGGATCGGGAAGCCCCTCGCCTGACGGAGATCATACCAGGCCTTGCGATTGTCGAGATCGACCAGGATCTCGTTCCAGATCGCCGTCGTCTCGGCCACTGCGTGATTGTAGATGGCGAGGATTGCGGGCAGATCGGCTTCGGTTGCGTCGCGGAGGATGAGAGACGTGGTCATGATGGGGCTTCTGCAATTTGCGGTGGAAAATGCGCCGCGCGAGATGGTGGTGTGACGGGCGTTACTTCGCCGCGTCGACACATCGGGCAACAAGAGCTTAAAGGCAAGACCACCCCAGACGGAAAACAGATTTCATGACCTCCATGCTTCCCGGCCTCCTGCTTCGCTACACGCTCGTCTTCATCGCAGCGCAGCTCGCCATCTATCTCCTGGTGCTGGCGCTCGATGCCTTCGGCTGGGGCGACAGCATGTCGTCTGCCGGGAATGTGGCCGTGCTGATGGCCGCGGGCTCCTCGGCGGGCAGCTATGTGACGCAGCGGCTGAAGGCGCGGCCCGGCTGGGGCCTGAGCCTGAAACTTTCGGCGCTGCTTGCCGTGGTGGCGGTGCTGCTCGGGTCGCTGATCCTGCTCGCGATCGTCTGGGTGAACGGCATCACCAGCGCGGAACTGCAGCTGCTTGCGGCCCAGATAGGCATGATGCCGCTGACGGCGACGCTGGTGCTGGCAGGCGTCTCGCTGGCGCTGAGCTTTCCCATGACGCTCGCGGGTTTCCGCATCGGTGCGTCGGCGACTGCCAAGCAGATTGCCAAGCAGGCCGAGGTGACTGGGATCTGAGGGGGAGCTGGTTTCGGTCGTCGAATGTGGAGTTGTGACTGGGGCTCTGGGACCTGTGGTGACGGGCTCGGCAAGGACGCAGGCGTCAAGTGTGAGGCAGGCGTCGGTAGATCCTCGGGACAGGCCCGAGGATGACGTTCGGGGAAAGGGTGAGTACGCTTTAGCCGAGGCTGATCGCCGTAAAGACCGCCGAGTAATGGACGATGGCGGCTGTCACCACGAAAGCGTGCCAGATGGCATTCTGGAAGCGCAGGCGTTCCCAGACATGGAAGACGACGCCGGCGGAATAGATGCAGCCGCCGACGATGATCAGGGTCAGCGTCACGCCCGGGATGATTTCCGAAAGCGGCCCCATGGCGAAGGCGCCGCTCCAGCCCATGGCGAGATAGAGCAGGATGGCGAGACGGTCATAGCGGCCGGGGAAGCGGAACTTCAGCCAGATGCCGGTAAAGGCCGTGATCCAGATGCCGATGAGGAGTGCCAGGATCAGCGGGCGGTCGGCACCCTGCACGAGGAAGGGCGTGTAGGTGGAAGCGATCAGGATGAAGATCGCGGAGTGATCGAAGCGGCGCAGGATCCACTTCACGCGTGAATGCGGCCACATGTTGTAGGTGAAGGAGACACCGAGCGCGATGATCAGCCCGAGGCCATAGATCCAGCTCGCGGCGATATTGGCATAGTCGGAATAGACGGTGGCATAGAAGATCAGCGCGGTGGCGCCGACCAGCGCGAAGACGACACCGATGCCATGGATGATCCCGTCGGCGACCAGCTCATGCAGGTCGTAGGCGCGGCCAAACTTGAATGGATCGGTACTCATCACGTCTCTTTGTCTTGTCACACGGGCTGCAGCTTGCGCTTGCGAAGCATTGCGCTTGATGATGGCGGAAACGGTCTCATCCCACAAGCGCCGCGCTCTTCACAAACGCACTGTGATCGTAACCTTCCTTGCTTGCCTAATCATGACACGCCGCCTACCAATCAATGGTTACGATCGACATGTGTTGCCGAGAAAAATCATGCGCTTCACCATACTTTCCACCTTTGCCGCCCTGCTCACCTATTGCTGGTTCCTGCTGAAAGTCGGTCAGGCCCGCCGCAAGTTCGGGGTGGAGGCACCCAAGACCACCGGAAATGCGGATTTCGAGCGGATCTTTCGCGTCCAGCAGAACACCGTCGAGCAGCTGGTGCTCTTCCTGCCGTCGCTCTGGATCTTCGGCTATTACGTCTCCGACATGCTGGCCGGGCTGCTGGGTCTCGGCTGGACGGCGGCGCGGGCGCTTTATGCGGCAGAATATTACGCCGATGCCAAGACTCGCGGCCCCGGGGCGGCGCTCACCTTCCTGATCGGCATCGTGCTGCTCGTCGGCGGCACGATCGGGGCCCTGATCAAGGGCGTCTGATCGCCCCTCCCCCGCGCATTCCTCACGGCTGCGGCGTCGTCTGCGGCGATGGGGCAAGATCCGGGGCATCATCCGCCGGCGGATTGGCTTCGAGTTCGGCGATCAGCCTCTTCATCTCCGCGATCTCGCGCACCTGCGCCTCGATGATCCCGTCGGCGAGTTCCCGCACGCGCGGATCGCGGATATGCGCCCGCTCGCTGGTCATGATCGCAATCGAATGATGCGGGATCATCGCCTTCATGTAGCTCACGTCGCCGACCGTCTCCTGGCTGCGCACGAGCCACAGAGAGAAGGCGAAGACGACGACGCTGCCGGCGATGATCACGGCATTCCAGCGCTGGTTCTTGTACATCGACGCCATGAAGCCCATCATGATCATAGCCATGACGGCCCCCATCAGGAGCGCCATCCAAGTGCGCGTCTGACTGTAGGTGACATGGTCCAGGGCGTAGGTGTTCAGATACATCAGCGCGAACATAACCACAGTCGACGTGGCGATCATCGCGGCGAAACGGGAATAAGACATCGGGTAGGCTCCGGGATCAGATCGAGGCGCCGGGCGGCGTTGCGGACGGACCGGCTGATGGTGCCAACCGCGGGGCTCAGGGTGTTGTTCCATGGAGCGGGGCGCGTCGACAGAGCGAAAGGCTTGTCGTATATTCATTCCACACACCAAAAGGTCAGGTGACCCGGATGAACCGCCCGTTCACTCTCGATAATGCGCTGAAGGCTCGGCTTGCGGAACTCGCGAGCCGCACGCAACGCACCGAGGACCAGCTGCTTGATGAGGCTGTGCGAGACTATCTGGAGCGGCAAGATGGTCGTGCCGGCTTTCTTGCGGAAGCGGAACAATCCTGGCAGGACTATCAGGCAGATGGCCAACATCTGACGGGTGGAGAAGTGAGTGCCTGGCTGTGCAGCTGGGGATCTCCGGACGAGAAGGCGCCGCCGGAGTGCCACGACTAGTCGTCACAAAGCGGGGGCTGCCGGCATCGGGCGGTGCCGCGTGTTCTTGAGCCGTCATTCCCCCGAGGCCGCGGCAAGGGCGGGTCGGATTGTAGAACAGTCTCTTTTCAGACTTGAGATATCTCCATTAATCGGGCGCCCCATCGAGGGCCATTCCCCTATGCGCGAATTGGTCATCCCGTTTGGCGAGACGGGGTATGTCGCCCTCTATCGCTATGACGAAGAAGCAGACCTGGTCTATATCCTTGCGTTCCGGCATCAACGGGAAGCCGGTTACTGACCCGATAAACGAAAACGAGGGAGCTTAACGCCCCCTCGCCTGTCTCACTTCATCTTGGCGACGCTCATGCCGTCTGCATGGCACCCGGGCCCGGGATGGCGCCGGGCGGGCACTTGCCGAGGATGATCATGCCCAAGACTTCGTCCTTGGTGACGTCTTCGGTGCGGGCATGGCCCACCACGCGGCCGTTCTTCATGACGAAGACGCGGTCGGCGAGGTCGAAGACGTCGTGGATGTCGTGGCTGATCAGGAAGATGCCGAGACCGTCCTTCTTCAGCTGCTGGATGAGATCGCCGACCTGGGCGGTTTCCTGCGGACCCAAGGCGGCCGTCGGTTCGTCCATGATCAGGATCTGGGCGTCGAAGAGGATCGCACGCGCGATCGCCACCGACTGACGCTGACCACCGGACAGAGCCTTGACCGGCTCCTTGAAGCGCTGGAAGTTGGGGTTGAGGCGCCCCATGACTTCACGCGCCTTGGCTTCCATCGCAACATCGTCGAGCGTGCCCCAGGCGGTGCGCAGCTCGCGGCCGAGATAGAGGTTGGCGGCGGCATCGACGTTATCGGCGACGGCGAGCGTCTGGTAAATCGTCTCGATGCCATACTTCTTGGCGTCGCGCGGGTTGTTGATGTCGGCGAATTCGCCCTTGATCAGGATGTCGCCGTTGTCGCGCTTGTAGGCGCCCGACAGGATCTTGATCAGGGTCGACTTGCCGGCACCGTTGTGGCCGAGCAGGGCCACGACTTCACCCGGGAAGAGGTCGATCGTGGCGTCGTCCACGGCGTGGATACCGCCGAAGGAGATGGAAACGTTGCGCATTTCCACGAGGGGGGTGCGATTTTCAGACATGAGTTCAACTCCCCTTACTTCGCACGAGCGCGGTAGACGGTGTCGAGCCAGACCGCGACGACGAGCACGATACCGATGACGATGCTCTGGAGCGGTGTGTCGAGACCGAGCAGGACCATGCCCGAATTCAGTGATTGCATGACGATGGCGCCGAGCATGGCGCCGGCGATGGTGCCCACGCCGCCGGCAAGCGACGTGCCGCCGATGACGGCTGCGGCGATGGTGTAGAGTTCGTCGAGCGTGCCCTGGGCATTCGTCGCAGCATTCAGACGGGCGGTCGAGATGGCGGCGGCGATGGCGCAGAGGGCGCCCATCAGAGCGAAGAGCTTGACGGTGACCCACTTCACCTTGATGCCGGCGAGCTCAGCGGCTTCCGGGTTGCCGCCGATGGCGAAGACATAGCGGCCGAAGCGGGTGCGGTTGGTGATGAAGGCCATGACCATGGCGATGCCGATAGCGATCAGAACCGGGACGGCGATGCCGAGGCCAATCTGCAGGCCGCCTTCCGGCCAGGCGATGCCGTTTTCCTCGGCATAGCGGCGCGCGAGGTTGACCGGCATGTAATAGCTGTTGGCGACCCAGACGGCGCTGAGCACGGCGACGCAGCCGGAGGCCACCAGGAAATACTCCGCCCAGATCGGACGCAGCGGGAAGCCGAAGCGACGGCGTTGACGGCGGGTGTTGAGGATCGACAGCACGATCATCAGGCAGGCGACGATGCCGACGATCCAGCTGGCGGTCACGCCGATCGAACCATCCGCGCCACCGCCCATCAGACGGTAGGTGGTGTCCATCGGGGCAACGGTCGCGCCCGAGGTGACCATCCAGGCCGCGCCGCGCCAGACGAGCAGGCCACCGAGCGTGACGATGAAGGCGGGAACGCCGAGGAAGGCGATGATGGCGCCGTGCAGCGCACCGATGCAGGTGCCGACGAGGATGCCGGCCGACAGCGCGATGATCCACATCATCGGATGTTCGAAGCCGATGATCGGCGGCAGGATGCGAGCCTGCAGCACGGCCATGATCATGCCGACAAAGCCGAGGATCGAGCCGACCGACAGGTCGATGTTGCGGGTGACGATAACCAGGACCATGCCGGTTGCCATGACCGACACGGAGGCCGCCTGAACCGAGAGGTTCCAGAGGTTACGCGAGGTCAGGAACAGGCCGTTCGACAGGATGTCGAAGCCGACCCAGATCAGGCCGAGCGCGATGACCATGCCGAGCAGGCGCGTGTCGATCTCGGTGGCCTGGAAGAAGCGCTTGAGCGCTGAAACATTGGATGCCCGGGCACCATGCGCGGGTGTGGCTAGGCTGTGATCCGCCATACGAATAATTCTCCCCAGTCGTTTGTCGGCTTGCGAAGGGCACGCATCCGGCGTGCGGCTTGCGGGCATCGTGCCCGCCATGCGGATCGAGGCATCTCTCGTTCTTCGGCGGCTATGGAGTATGCGAAGGCTGGCCCCTTAAAGCCGTCCGCCGCGCTCCTGCCGCGATGCTCCCGATCAGTCGAAACGCCGCAGCGCAAAAGGCTGCGGCGTCCCGGCTCAAGCTCTAAAGGTCAGTCACGCGATCAGTTGCAGGCGGCAACCGAGCCGGCGGCAACGCCCTGGCATGCTTCTTCCTTGGAGATCCAGCCAGCGTCGATGACGACGTTGAGGTTTTCCTTGGTGATCGGCAGCGGAGCGATGAAGTAGGAGTTCATTTCGGTGCCCTTCGGGCCGCCGGAGAACTTCACGGTGCCTTCGATTTCGTCCATTGACTTGCCAGCGGCGAGTTCGTTGGCGATTTCGGCGGCCTTCTTGCCGAGTTCGCGGCTGTCCTTCCAGACAGACACGGTCTGCGTGCCGAGTGCGACGCGGTTCAGAGCGGCCTTGTCGCCGTCCTGACCGGAGACCGGAACGGAACCAGCGAGACCCTGGGCTTCGAGAGCGGCGACAACACCACCGGCCATGCCGTCGTTCGACGAAACAACAGCGTCAACGGCGTTGTTGTTGGCGGTCAGGAACTGCTCCATGTTCTTCTGGGCAGCTTCCGGCTTCCAGCCGTCGGTATAGGCTTCGCCGACGTTCTTGATCTTGCCCGAGTCAATGGCTTCCTTCAGCACTTCCATCTGACCGGAGTAGAGGAAGTCCGAGTTCGGGTCGGTCGAGGCGCCCTTGATGAAGACGTAGTTGCCTTCCGGCTTCACCTTGAACACTTCGCGGGCCTGCATGCGGCCGACTTCCTTGTTGTCGAAGGTGATGTAGTAGGCATCCGGGTTTTCGATCAGGCGGTCGTAGCCGACGACCGGGATACCTTCAGCGGTGGCCTTTTCGATGGCCGGGCCGATGGCTTCGGAATCCTGGGCCAGAACGATCAGAGCGTTTGCGCCCTGTGCGATCAGGCTTTCGATGTCGGTCAGCTGCTTGGCGGCAGACGTCTGAGCGTCGGCAGAGATGTACTTGTTGCCAGCGGCTTCAAGTGCTGCCTTGATCGCGGCTTCGTCGGTCTTCCAACGCTCTTCCTGGAAGTTCGACCAGGAAACGCCGACCGTCAGGCCTTCGGCGTTGGCGACAGAATGCAGGCTCACGATGACGGCAGTGGCTGCCATCAGCTTCATAACGGATTTCATTTTAAACCTCCCAAGGTGATAGCGGACCGTCGGAAGACCTCCCAACCTACGACCCGCTGCGAAACTGCCCTTACCCCATGGACCCCCGTCCAATGGTTTTTCTCGACAGTCGAGAAAATAACTGGCAGAAGATTCCCACCCTGTCAACACAGGCCGGAGGAGGCTTGCAAAGACAGTGACCAAATGCTTTGGGAGGAGCATGCGGTGGACCATACAAGAGCGGGCGACAGACCCATCATGACTGCCAGTCCGAGGGCGAGCACGGAGGCCGTTCGCCATCAGAACAACGGGCTGGTGCTCAAGGCGTTGCGGCGGGAGGGGCCGCTGGCGCATACCGATCTTTCCGCAGCGACGGGGCTCTCGTCCGCGACCGTTTCGGCAATTACCTCGCATCTCGAGAAAAATGGTTTGCTGGAACGGCGCGAAGTCGCCAATGCCGGCCAGCGCGGGCGTCCACGCGCGCTCTTCGCCCGCAAAAGAGACGCCGCGCACGTGATTGCCGTTCGCATCTCCTCGCATGCCGTTCAGTATTCCCTGGCCGACTATCGCGGCACGATGATCGACCGATTCGAGGAGGCGCGCGAACAGGGGCCGGAATCGCCGCGGCGCTTTCTTCAGGCGTTTCGTGCTGCCATCGAACGGCTGATCCAGCGCTCGCGGCTGCCGGCTGCCGCCATCTCCACAATCTCGATTTCGAGCAAGGGTCTGGTCGACCGCGACGGCGCCAGACTGCTCTGGTCGCCGGTCTTCGGCTATGAGGAGCTCGACTTCCAATCGGCACTGGCGGATTTCGCCGGCAGTCGGGTCCACCTCTTCAACGAGAGCCTGCTTGTGACCCATGCGCTGGCGCTGCGGCTGGAAAAGAACCGGGGCGCGCCGCTCGTCTCGCTCGCCACGCTGTCGCTCGGCCATTCGATCGGGCTCGGGATTGCCTATCGCGACCAGCATGGCGACCTCGAATTCCGGGCGCCGAATTTCGGCCATATGCTGCATGCCGATGACGGCAAGCGCTGCCGCTGTGGCGCGATCGGCTGCATCGAGGCTTCTGCCGGCTTCTACGGCATCCTGCGCATGGCGTTTGAAGTGCCGCCGGACACGATCCCGGCGAAATTCGTGCCGCTTCTCGAGATGGAGAAGATCGCAAGCCGTGCCCGCCAGGGCCACCGGGCATCTGAATATGCCTTCCGCCAGGCGGGACTTGCGCTCGGTCAGGGATTGTCGCGCATGCTGAGCCTAGCGGAAGAGACGATGCCGATCGCGATCACCGGTCCGGGCACGCGCTTCATGGATCTCCTGACCCGCGGACTGGACGAGGGATTGGCGCAATCGCAGCATGTGCGCGTGCGCGGCGCGCCGGAAATCCTGATCATCACCGAAGAAGAGACGCTGGTCTTCGAGGGGCATGTGGATCGGGCGCTGACGGAGATCGATCAGGATCTGGGTGGGTGAGTCGTGTGCGCGACCCTATGACGCCTTTAGATTTCCGATCGACCTTCAAAGTAAGCTCATGCATAGAAGCGCCTGATCCTGACGACCCTTCTGCGGGCACGGTCAGCACATTAGACGAGAGCTTGGAAAGACCCCGATGATCAAGATCATGGTATTGCTGCATGCGGCGGAAGGTCGGGAGTGGCAGACGCCGCCGAAGGGGACGAGCCTGAAGACGCTTTTCGAAGCGCAGGAACAGGGGCTGGTCGAGGTGCGCGGCGAGTTTCAGAAGCGGCAGTTCCGGCTGACGCAGCGCGGTTTTTCGATGGTAGAGCACGACCGGGGCAGACTGGCGGCGCGGCGGAGCTGATCTGCGCACGAAGGGGTGCCCGAACTGGTCACTCCGGCGCTTGAACCTGTGGTGACTGCGCCCTACCCTCCCTTGAGGAGGAGCTTTCATGACAGACGAGACCGCACCCCGTGAAGCTGGCGCCAGCGAGGCCAGGGCCTATGTTTTCGACGCCTATGGCACGCTGTTCGATGTGCATGCCGCCGTCCGGCGTCATGCGGCAGCGCTGGGGCCGGATGCACAGGCTTTTTCCGATCTCTGGCGGGTGAAGCAGCTCGAATATACCTGGGTGACGAGCCTTATGGGGCAGTACCGCGATTTCCAGGCGCTGACCGAGGATGCACTGGACTTCTGTTTCAGCCGGTTTCCCGGCGTCGACAAGGCTCTGCGGGGCGACCTTCTCGATGCCTATCGAAAGCTCGATTGTTTTCCCGAAGTGCCGGCCGTGCTTTATGCACTGCGCGAGAGCGGCGCCAAGATCGCGATCCTCTCCAATGGCACGAGGCGAATGCTCGACGAGGCCGTCGAGGCTGCCGGCATCGGGCATCTGCTCGACGACATCTTCTCTGTCGATGCGCTGAAGATCTACAAGACGGCGCCGGCGGCCTATGCGCTTGTCACCTCGACCTATCGGCTTGCCGCGCCCGATATCGCCTTCCAGTCCTCCAACCGCTGGGACATTGCCGGCGCCAAGGCTTTCGGCTTCACCTGTCAATGGATCAACCGAAGCAATGCACCGGAGGAATATGCGGCGTTTGCGCCCAACAAGGTGGTCGCATCACTCGATGGACTGCTCGGGTCTGCGTGAGCGGAGGCCGCACCGGAAGCGGCGCGGCCCTCTCTGCGGAACAGGCTGGCTGTTCAGGCTTTTGTTTCGCGCGCCTTGCGGGCGAAGTCGTTGATCGCGGCGAAGGTCTGATCGAAGCGGTTTTCGGCTTCTGCCTTGCGCAGGAACCCGACGCGCTCGACAAGGATTTCGGCTGGCGTGGGGTCCTTCGAAAAAAGGGACATGACTTCGTCGATGAAGGCATCGAGCGGCAGATAGCCCTCGCGGTTGGACTGACCGGGGGTCAGCTCGGTCTGGACGGCAGGCGGTGCGAGCTCGATGACCTCGATTGTGCCGTCGAGCGCCGCCCGCAGGCTCTGCGTATAGCTGTGGATCGCGGCCTTGGTGGCCGAATAGGTGGGTGTGTCCACCAACGGCACGAAGGCAAGCCCCGAGGAGACGTTGACGACGGCAGCGTTCGGACGCGCCGAGAGATGCTCGACCAGAGCATCGGTCAGTCGGATCGGGCCGAGCAGGTTGGTGGTGATGGTCGCTTCCGCGTCACCGAGGTCGCGGGATTTGTCGAGCACCTCGAAGCGCATGATGCCGGCATTGTTGATCAGCACATTGGTGTCGGGGAAGCGGGTGACGAGTTCTGCGGCGAAGCGCTTGATGGCGGCCGGATCCTCTATGTCGAGCACCAGAGCGTGCATGTTCGCCCGGTCGCCGATCGCTTCCTCCAGGGCTTCGCGCCGACGGCCCGCGATGATCACGGTGTTGCCGAGATCATGGAAGCGATGCGCGAGTGCTGCGCCAATGCCCGAGCCGCCGCCGGTGATGAGGATGGTGTTGCCTGTCATTTGCATGGGAAAACCTCATTGCTGTTGTGCTGACCTAAACTAGGCGCCATACTCTCCATAACGAAGTAGGCACCCAAAAGAATTATACTTACCGATTGGAGAGTGACTGATGAGCAAGGCGACTGCCGCGGCGGAACGCAAGCCTGAGACGGTCGGTTCCGCCTATCCGCCCGTCGATCCGGCGGTGGAAGCGCTGGTGCGCGACATCATCGGCAAGGTGGCGGACAAGTGGACCATGCTGATCCTGGAAGCGCTGGAGGAGCATGGCACGCTGCGCTTCACCCAGCTTGGGCGGACCGTCGGCGGCATCAGCCAGAAGATGCTGACCCAGACCGTTCGCCGCATGGAGGAGGACGGGCTGGTGAAGCGTACGGTGCATCCGGTGATCCCGCCGCGTGTCGACTATGAACTTACCCCCCTCGGGCAGAGCCTCGGCGAGGCCTTTTGTGGCGTCTGGCTCTGGGCCGAAGAGCATCGCGACGAGATCGAGCGGGCGCGGCGCGCGTTCGCCGAAGGTGGCCGCACGGCGTGATGACATCGCTCGGCATCAGATGCCGGAGGAGACGGATTTGGCCTGGAATGCGCAAGACTACCTGAAATTCGAAGACGAGCGGACGAGGCCGGCACGGGATCTGCTCGCGCGGGTGCCAATTGAGGCGGCCGAGCGGGTCATCGATCTCGGCTGCGGGCCGGGCAATTCGACGGAACAGCTCGTCGAGCGCTTCGGGCTCGGCGCCGTGAGCGGCCTCGACAGCGATGATGACATGCTGGAGAAGGCGCGTGCGCGGTTGCCGTTCACATCCTTCCTCAAGGCCGATCTTTCCACCTGGCGGCCTGACGCGCCGGCGAACCTGCTCTTTGCCAATGCGGTCTTCCAATGGGTGCCGGGCCATCTCGATGTGCTCGCCGATCTGATGCAGACACTGGCGCCGGGCGGCGTGCTGGCGGTGCAGATGCCCGACAATCTCGGGGAGCCAAGCCACAGGGCGATGGAGGAAACGGGGGCGGACGGGCCCTGGGCTCAAACGTTTGCCGATGGCCGGGTGCGGCGCCGGCCGCTGCCGAGCCCTGCCACCTATCTCGAACGTCTCCAGCCCCTGTCGAGCACAGTCGAGGTCTGGCACACGGTCTATTATCATCCGATGGCGAATGCGCAGGCGATCGTCGACTGGGTCGAGGGCACGGGTTTTCGCCCCTATCTGGCGGCTGTCGAACCGGGGCTGCGCGATGCGTTTCGCCGCGCCTATCTGACCCGCATCGACGCTGCCTATCCGCCGATGGCCGACGGGCGTCGGCTGCTTGCCTTTCCCCGTCTCTTCCTGATGGCTGTTCGCGCATAGAGGCCTCCGCAGGACCGTCGGATCCTGCGGAGGCCGTATTCGGGACGGGTTTCCGCTCAGCCTTCGAACGGCACGAATTCCGCCTCGATCATGACGTCGACGTCTTCGCCGAGTGCGGGCACGGCAAAGCCGAGGCCCCAATCGGTGCGGTGGACGACGCCCGTGGCGGAAAAGCCGAGCCTCGGCTTCTTGTCCATCGGGTGTTCGGCGACCGACCCATTGAACCGCACGTCGAGGCTTGCCGGATGGGTCTCGCCGCGGAAGGTCAGGTCACCCAGAACCGTCGCCGTCCCCTCCCCGGTCATGGTGATCGAGCGGGTCTTGAAGCTGATAGGCTTTGCCGCCAGGAAATCGGCATTGCCGCCGATCTTGCCGTCGAAATCCTCCACCTCGGGATGGGGACAGTCAGTCCTCACCGAGAGCGGATCGACGCTGACCGTCATTGTCGAGACTTCCGGTCGCTCGGCGTTCCAGTCGAGCCGCGCCTCCAGCCCGGTGAAGCGGGCCGTGTAGTTGGAGAGGCCGAAATGGCTGATCTTCCAGGTGAGGCTCGTATGGGCAGGGTCCGTGACATAGACCCCGGTCGGCGCAGTGTCGGCGGGTGCTGCCAGAACAACCGGAACCGGGGCGAGCAGAAAAAAAGCGAGTGCGATGCGATGCATGGTCGTACTCCTCAGGCTGCGATTTGCAGGCGGCCGGCGAGATCGCCGAAAGCCCTGGCGTTGAGCGCCGGCCGGACGGCAAACTCGATGACGGCATCGAAGACTTCCGGCGGCGCGCCCTTCTGCATGGCGCCAAGCATGGCGGCGCGCTCCTGTGGGTTCATGGCCGGGATCATGATGCGCATGAAGGCCATGTTCTTCTCCGGCGACAGCGACGAGACGATCCTGAGCTCGATGGCAAGCAGTTCCTCATCGGTGAACTGGCGCCAGAGGGCCGGTGCCGTCACCGTTTCCTCCTCATGCATGTGGCCGAGGTCTTCCGCGAGATAGGCCGCGAAAGCGAGATAGAGACGGCGGCCATTGGCGCGCCGATGCATGGGCCAGGATGTCTCCACGCCGCGGGCCAGCTTTTCGAGGTCCTCGAAGGCCTCCCGGTGATCGTCGTGCTGATGATCGACGGTGTCGGTTGCCACACCGCGCGCGGCGAGTGCCGAATGGATGTGATCATCCTCATGGCCGACATGGGCTGCGGCGAGCATCAGATAGGTGCGCAGCAGGCCGAGCACCTCTTCTGTTTCTGCGGCGTCATCGAAATCGGTTGCGCCGAGCCGGACCAGCAGGTCGCAGCCTGCCTTGCGCAGTCCCTTGTGGACGGCGCCATAGAGATCGTAACGATCGTTCAGATCAGGAACGGCTGTGATGGAATGATGCTGATGTGTCATGGTCTTTCCCTCATGTTTCTTTCGCCTGCCCCCTGGCCCGGCGAGAATGTCGAGGGGCATAGATCAGTCCCAAAAAAGGGGCTTCCTAAAACAATCCTAAGGCGTAGGCGCGATTGCTAAGACTATCCTAAGCGCATAATCTGCGGCCTTTCCGGAGGGCGAAAGGTGCTTGAATCCGAGGTGGCACAGTTCATCGAGGGCCAGGTGATGATCCTGGTGGCGACGCGCGACGACACGCACCGCCCGATGATCGGCCGCGGATCCGGCGCGCGCCATGACCGTGGCACCGGGCTCGTGCATGTACTGGTGTCGCGGAGCCAGTGGCCACGGGCGGCGGCCGAAGCCCGACCGGGCCGGCCCGTTTCTACCACCTTCGTTCAGGCCGACAATTACCGCTCCTGCCAGATCAAGGGGATCATTGCCGCATGCGGGCCGGCGGACGAGGCCGCGACGGCCTGGGGGCAGCATTATGTGCGCGCGCAACTCGCGCTGATGACGAGCCTCGGCGTCACCCGGCTGCAGCTTTCCAGCACGCTCTCGGACCAAGATCTCTTCCACATCTCCTTCCGGCCGACCGACGTCTTCGACCAGACACCGGGGCCCGGCGCCGGGCGACGGCTCGGCGATCTTTCGCTTGCGCGAGACCCTGCATGATCCCGCTCAGCCGCATCCGCGACAGTTTCGAAGGGGTCATCCCGTCCGTCATCGCCACGACCGATGCGGACGGCATGCCGAATGTCTCCTATCTCAGCCATGTGCATTACGTCGACGATCACCACGTGGCGCTGTCCAACCAGTTCTTCTCCAAGACGGCCCACAATGTTGCAAAGAATGGGCTTGCCACGGTCATGGTGGTGAACGGGCTGACCGGCGTCCAGCATATACTCGACCTCGTCTTCGATCGCTCCGAGACCGATGGCGAACTCTTCGACAAGCTGTCGGCGCATCTTGCGATCCTGGAACAGGGCATGGCGAGTGTCATGCGGCTGAAGGCGGCCGACATCTATCGGGTGACCGATTGCCGCGAGGTGCCGGCGCCGCATCCGCTGGAGGTCGCGCCTGAGCGCGATCCGCCCGACCTCATGGCTGCGACGTCGAAGCTCTCGCGGCTGCTCAGCCAGGCGGGCGACACGGAAAGCCTGCTCGACACGACGCTCGACGGTCTCGCTCACCTCTTCGGTGTCGGACATGCGATGGTGCTGGTGCCCGACGAAAGCGCCCGGCGGATGATCACCATCGGCAGCCATGGCTATGACCGCTTCGGCTTCGGGGCGGAGGTTCCGATCGGCGAAGGCATCATCGGTGTGTCCGCGGCGACCCGGCAGACCGTGCGCATCACGGATCTCAGCCGCGGGCGACGCTATGCGGAGGCGGTGCGCTCGATGGCAGGGCTGTCGCACGCCGACAGCATTCCCCTGCCCGCGCTTTCCATGCCCTATAGCCAGATCGCCGTGCCGCTGGTGGCGCATGGACGGCTCGTCGGGCTGCTGTTTGCCGAATCCGAGGCGCGCTTTGCCTTTCGCCACGGCCACGAGCAGGCCTTCGAGATCATCGCAGGGCAGCTTGCGCATGCCTTGCTGCTTGCCGAGCAGGAACGGGAGCGCCCCGCGCCCCGGCCAGCCGCAACCGCGGAACCGCAGGCGGCCGCGACGTCAGCCAAGATCTTCCGGCTGCGTTTTTATCCGCGCGACGGCTCGCTCTTCCTCGACGACGACTACCTGATCCGCGGCGTGCCGGGGCGGTTGCTGAAATATCTGATCGACGAATATCTGAAGAGCGGAAAGCAGGAGTTCTTGAACCGCGAGATCCGTCGCGAGGGCAGTCTGATGCTGCCTGATATCAAGGATAATCTGGAAACGCGGCTGATCCTGCTGCGTCGACGCCTTTCGGAAAAGGCAGGGCCGATCCGCCTTGTCAGCACTGAGCGCGGGCGCGTCAGGCTTGAGATCGACGGGAGACCGGTGGTCGAGGTGGTGGAGACGTGAGAGGCCTTTCTGCTGCCTTTGGGCGCGCTCAACGGTCTCTTTAGAAGGGTCACCGGAATCGGTGGTAGTTGCCGGCATTCTCGGCTAGGGAGACCGCCAGATGTGACCCCTGGGCTTTCGTGCCTTCCGGGACGAGACGAGGATGCAAGACAATGAGCAAGACCTGGAGCAAGCCTGTGATCCTGCACGGGATCGGCGAAGAGGGGGAGGATGTGGTGGTCGACAGCTCGCTCGGCGCATCCTGGGCGCTGATCGAGGATTGGCCGGAGGAAGACGGCGAGCAGCTGGACAAGGCGCTTCTCGTGCTTGCTGCCGTGGCGCAAGGCAAGGCCAAGGAAGAGGATGGCCGCAAGGCCCTGATCTCGGCGGCCATGGAGGCCGGGGTGAAGTTCACCGCCTGACCGCCATTCCACCTTAATCGAGGTCGGCTCGCATTATTGCGTTTCGCTCGGCGTAACCGCCGAGGCTGATGGGAGAAGAGCCGCTTCGTCTACAGGCTCGCCCACCGGCACCGGCTCTTCGACTACATCTGTGCCCGGATCGACCACGGGATCGGTGACCGTATCCGTTACGGGATCAGTGATCGGATCGAGCGGCGGTTCGACCGGCTCGGCCGCGGCGAGATCCTCACGGATTTCGTCGATCTTGCCGACGGCTGGACCAACGCCGAGAACATCTTTCGCCCAGGCAAGCGTATCATCGTCGATAACGGCTCCCGGCTTGGCCGCCGCCTCGAGCGCTGCCCGCAACGCCTCATCTCCCAAGGTCACATCTGTGGGCAGCGTGTCGATGCCGCTTGCAAGCTCGTATGTCGCATAGGTGACCGCATAGTCCCGGATCGCGCTCATACGCGGATCTGCCGAATTCAGATATGCGTGGTAGTTGCGATTGAGCGAGTTGAGGCCTGCCAGGTCAGCTTTCAGCGGGCGGATGTCCGGCTTGACCTTTGGAACAGATGCAAGCGTCGTCACAGGCTCAACCGGCGCAGCGAGCGGCTGCTTTTTGCCGGGGCGCATCGTCCGCTTTTCCGAAAGCTGCGTCTTGCCGGGCCGCTGGGCCTTGCCGGTGATGACGGCAAATGTCTCGGTCAGAAAATTGCCCCGACGGCCTTTTTCCTTACCCGTGGTGCTGGACCGGCCCCGGTCTGCAGCCTTGGCCTCCCGGGTTTCAGAGCCGCGATCCTTGCCGCCGCCCTTGCCACCACCATTGCCACCGCCGTTACCCCCTCCATTACCACCGCCGTTTCCGCCGCCTCCCCCGCCGCCTTTATCCTTGGCGAGGGCAACCGGCGCGCCGAACCCTGCGTCATCCGGGAGCGGTGCTATGGGAGCCGCGGTGAGTGCAAGGGTCAGCGTGGCCAGCGCGGCCAGATTCGAAATGTGCATGATGTTCCTCCAGACCGGTCAGAGATGCTCGGGTCGAGCGGCCTTCAGTGGGAAGTCTCGCAGGCAGGGGTGACGATCGCGTCAACACGTCCATTCGAATTTTAGCAGATTCTCTCGCGATGACACGCAGGCACAGATTGTATCAACCGATCACTCCCAGCGTGACGACCGCCAGCACGATGTAGCGGCCGGCTTTGGCCAGGGTGACCAGGGCGAGAAAGGTGAGGAAGGGTGTCTTCAGCACGCCGGCGACGACCGTCAGCGGATCGCCGATGATCGGGACCCAGGACAGGAGCAGCGACCAGACGCCGAAGCGGCGATACCAAGCTTCGGCGCGGGCGAGCTTTTCCGGCGAGACGGGAAACCATGGGCGATCGCGGAAATGTTCGATGAAGCGGCCGAGCAGCCAGTTGACCACCGAACCCAAGGCATTGCCGGTGGTGGCGACGAGGAGCAGCAAAAGCAGCGGCTGCTTGTCTGCCAGGATCAGGCCGACCAGAACGGCTTCCGACTGCGCCGGGACGATGGTCGCGGCGAGGAAGGCAGCCAGAAACAAGGCGAGATAGGCGGCAAGAGCGGTGATCACGCAGGCGATCTAGCGCGAGACCCGATCACACGCAATGCGACGTGTTTGCCGATGGCATGCCTGGGGACGTTGACCCCTGCGGGTCGCGCATCAAAAAGGCCGCCATGCATCCGGGGGACGATGCATGGCGGCCGCGGATGGCCCGGGGGGCGGCCATCGAAGCTTATGGACGTGTCAGACGACGCGGCGGGCGGCCTGTTCGATACGGTCGCTTTCTTGCGCCTCATCCGCATCGATCACGCGGCTCCCCTCAACGCGGGCGCCGGGTTCGAGGCCTTCAGGCCCATGCTCGCGCACCTGATGCGGGGCCGGCGTGGTGATGGCGCCGTGGTTCGGATCGTTGACGTCCTGGCCGCGTACGCCGTCTGCGTCAGCCGCCCGTTCGCTCGGGTCGCTGCGGGTGCTGCGCTCGCGCTTGGCATCGGCAATCAGCCGATCCAGCTCGTCTTCGGTCATGGCGCTCAGATCGAAATCCTGCATGTCGGTCTCCCTGTTTTGTCGTGAGAGGAGTGTTCGCAGCTTCAACGCGCGAGTGGACGAAAGGTGCCGTCGCTCAAAAATCTTCCTTGCAACCGATCGCGGCGGCACACGTTGCCCCCTTTGAGACAAGGAGGGGCCCCCATGGAATTTGCCAGCATCATGCATGTCATCACCCGGCTGATCGAAGCCGTCGGTGTTGCGGTGATCGTCATCGGGATTGCGATTGCCGGCTGGCGCTACCTGACGGCGCCGCGCAGCTTGTCCTCCTATGGCAACCTGCGGGCCGACATGGGCCGGGCGATCCTTCTCGGGCTCGAGCTGATGGTGGCCGGCGACATCATCAACACCGTGGCGGTGGAGCCGAGCCTCAACTCGGTGCTGGTGCTCGGTGTGATCGTTCTGATCCGAACCTTCCTTAGCCTGTCGCTGGAGGTGGAGATTTCCGGCCGCTGGCCCTGGCAGGGTAAGCGCGGCGAAGAGTCGGTGAACCGCAGCAAGACGGGTCCGTCGGCGGACGAGGGTGTCGTTTGAGACTTGCCTGCTTCGCCAGCCGTGCAGAGCTGGTGCAGGATCGCTTAAGTTAGCCCTTGATGATGCTCAGCGTGCCATCGCTTTCCAGAACGACGGCCTCGACCTCGTCCAGACCCTGGCTGCCATTGGAGCGCACGGCGCTCATGATCTCGTCTTCGGTGATGCGCTGGCGCATCATGGCATCGTGGCAAAAACTGCCGCTGCGCACGATAAGGGTGGGCTCCGAGCGAATGAGCTTGGCGACGCTGTTCGATCGCACTGAGGCGAAGGTGACAAGATACTGGAGCAGGATGAGCAGACCGAGTGCTGTCGCGCCTTCTGCAAGCGCGATCGATTCCTGCAGCAGGATGGCCGAGAGCGTCGACCCCAGCGCCACGGTGACCACGAGGTCGAAGGCATTGAGCTTCGACAGGGTTCGCTTGCCGGAGATGCGCAGGAACAGGACGAGGGTGACGTAAGCGAGCGTTCCGACCAGCAGGGTCCGTGCGATACCCGGCCATCCCTGGAACAGCATGTTCTGCCAGTCCATCTCGTCTTCCCCCTCATGCATGAAGGCCGCCTCACCGGCGGCCTGGATTGCTTTCGAGCTTAGCGCTCCGGATTGTCGGCATTGGCCATCGGCGACGGGCGACCGTCCAGGCCGTCTTCGCCCTGGCGCTGGTCGATGTCTTCCATGTCCTGGTCGACCAGATAGGTGTCGGAGGCGCCGAGGCGGCTTGCCTCGCGCACAGCATCATGGCTTGTGGCATCCACGGAAGCCTCGAGCGTTTCATCGACGCGCTCCCGGCTCTTGCCGTCGCTCAGCTTGCGCACGCCGTTTTCGCGGTGGTTCATGGCACTCTCTGTCATCGTCATTCTCCGGTCTTGCTTGGGTCTCCCTTCCCCAACGGCATGGCCGGGCAGATCGTTCCGAAACGCTGAACGAGAAGTGGCGTCCAGTATCGCTCCGCGTGTTGCCAAGGCGGCTTCAACCTGCTCTAAACGAACAGCCTTGAACAATTGAACGCATCTGCAAAAGGACACGTGGCTTGACTGTCTGGGGTCCCGATATTGTCTTGCGCTGGTTTCGGACGATCCAGATCGGGGGCATCTTGCTGCCGGTGCTGGGCTGCCTGATCTGGGGCGGCATCGCGTTCCAGGACCAGCAGGCGATTGCCACCGACCATGCCGTCGATACGGTGACGCTGGTGCGGCAATATTCGCAGCGGATGTTCGACACCGAACTCATCAAGCACGGCGCGGCGCGCAGCCGGGCCAATGGCGAGACGGCGGAGTTCCTGCAGTCGGAGGCCTTTCACAGCTTCCTGGCGGGGCTCGATGGGCGGATGCCCGACAATTTCGGCATGGTGGTGGTGAGCAATGAGGGGCGCATGGTCGCCTCCAGCCGCCGCTTCCCCGTCGACATGGAGATGGGCCAGCGCGACTATATCGATGCCATCACCGGCGGAGCGGACCTTTTTGTCGACCGCATAAAGCTCGAGCCCGGCGGGGAAGATGCGCTGATCGTCACAAGCCCCTTCGTGACGAACGATTTTCGCGGCATGATCGTCTCCTCGATCGCAACCGATACGGCCCGCACCTTCCTGCGCTCGGTGGCGGCGCGCAGCGGCGAGGCGGCGTCGCTGATGCGCAATGACGGCAAGCTTCTCGTGCGGCAGGAGCCGGGCGAAGCGATCACACTGCCAGCCGACACGCCGGCGCGGCAGCACATGGCCGCAGCCAATGAAGGGGTCTACGAGGCGCTCGCCGTTTCCGACGGCATCCGCCGCATCTATGCCTTCAGCCGGCTGGGAGGGGTTCCGCTCGTGGCCAATTTCGGCGTGCCCACGGGGGATGTGCTTTCCGCGACGGTGCGCAGCGCCTTTCCCGTCTGGCTGCTGATGCTCGCCATGGGCGGCTTCACCCTGGCTGCAACCTTTCTTGCCCGGCGCAGCATGCTCGTTCAGCGGGAGGCCGATATCCGGGCGCTGAAACTTGCCGAAGCGGAAAGCCTGGCGCAGCAGCGGGCGGAGCTGGTGCGCGAGATGAACCACCGGGTGAAGAACAATCTGGCGCTGGTGACCAGCCTGATCAGCATTCAGGCGCGCCGCGGCAGCTTCGACGCCAAGGATCTGCAGAGCCGGGTTCGGGCGCTGTCGGAGGTGCATGATCTGCTCTACCGCTCGAACCACGGCGAAAACATCGATCTCGGTGATCTCCTGGCCCGCGCCTGCGATCCGGCGACCCTCGTTCCGGAGGATCGCGGCATCACGCTCGTGGCGTCACTGGCCGAGGGCATCCTGATCTCGGCCGACCGTGCCTCGCCGCTTGCGCTTGCGACGCTCGAACTGATCACCAATGCCGTCAAGCATGCCTTTGCCGAACGTGAGGGCGGCACGATCCAGCTGACCCTGGTCCGGCTCGGCGATGAAGAAGCGCAGCTCACCGTCGATGATGACGGGATCGGCATTCCCGACGACACGACCCGGCGCTCAGGCACCAGTCTGGTCGATGCCTTCGTCGCCCAGGTGGGCGGCGAGATGCGCCGGGAAGTGGATGGTGGCACGCGATACGTGATCCGCTTCAGGCTGTGACGGGCGGTTGCGCCTGAGGCGCGCGCCTTTAAGCCGCCCGGTTCACCGGATGCGGTATCGAACCGTTCTTGGCGATCGAGGTCTGGAAGCGTGAAATCATCGCGTAGAGCTCGCGGGCACTTTCGGCAAGCGCTGCGGCCGTAGCACTGGCCTCCTCCACTGTTGCCGCGCTTTGCTGCGTGACCTTGTCCAGCGTATTGATGGCGCTGTTGATCTCACCGATCCCTTGCGCCTGCTCGCGGGCGGCCACGGCGATGGCATCCACGTTCCCGTCGATTTCCTGGACCTGATTGACGATGGATTGCAGTGCTTGTCCCGTCTTGTCGACAAGGGAGACGCCATGCTGGACAGCGCCGGACGCCTTTGCGATCAGACCCTTGATATCCTTTGCAGCACTGGCGGAGCGCTGCGCCAGTTCGCGGACTTCCTGGGCAACGACCGCGAACCCCTTCCCGGCTTCGCCCGCGCGTGCCGCTTCGACACCGGCATTGAGCGCAAGCAAGTTCGTCTGGAAGGCGATCTCGTCGATCACGCCGATGATGTTCTCGATTTCCTTCGATGAGCTTGCAATTTCGTCCATGGCAGACGTGGCCTGCTTGACGACGAGACCGGAGCCCTCCGCATTGGAGCGCATATCGCCCACCAACTGCATGGTTGCCTGCGTGCGTTTCGTGGTGTCCTTGATCGTCGTCGTGATCTCGTCGATTGCGGCGGCCGTTTCCTCTACCGTCGCCGCCTGACGCTCACCGTTTGTGGCGATGCCGTTGGCGACATCGTTGATCACCGTTGCATTTGCAGACAGAGCCTCCACGGCGCGAACGATACTGCTCAGGGTCTTGTCGAGCGCTTCTGCAGCGGTGTTGACGTCCACTCGGGTCTTTTCCAGGACCGAATCCAGCGGATCGGTGAGGCGTACGGTCAAATCACCTTCGGCAAGCCTCTTGATTGCCGCGCCGATCATTTTCACCGCGTGCATGCGACCGCTGATGTCGGTCGCCACCTTGATCACGCGGTAAACCTTGCCACGGGAATTATAGACCGGCGTGTAAGCTGCCTGGATCCAGACTTCACGGCCTCCTTTGCCGAGACGCAAGAAATTCGCTGAATTGAAGTGCCCCGCGCGAAGATTTTCCCAAAACTGCGCGTATTCCGATGTCTCGCGATACATGGGCTCGCAGAACATGCGATGATGTTGGCCGACGACCTCCGAACGATCGTATCCCATGGCCTTGAGGAAGTTGTCGTTGGCCTCGACGATTGTGCCGTCGGGTTCGAACTCGATAATCGCCTGGGATTGATCGATGGCGCGCAGTCGGTTGTTGTCGTGTAGCGCGACGATCTTGGTGGGAGTGATGTCGGACGCGATTTTCAGAATTCGAACCACGCGGCCACCATGGAAGACCGGGTTGTACGCCGCTTCAATCCAAACGTCTTCACCGGCCTTGCTTTGACGACGAAACTGACCGGATTGGGTCTTTCCTGCCGCGAGGTCTGACCAAAAGCGCTGATACTCGGGAGCGCTGCGGATGGCCTTTTCGCAGAAGATGCGATGATGCTTGCCCACGATTTCGTCCAGGCGGTAGCCGAGCGTCTTCAGAAAGTTTTCGTTCGCATCCAGGATGGTGCCATCAGGCTTGAACCAGATCATGGCCTGAGCGTTCGAGAGCGCTCTCATGTCATCGGCATATTTGGCAGTGCGCAGGAAATCAGTGAGCATATTCGAAACCTCTTGACGAGCGGCGAACACAGATAATCACCCGAACATTAAAGTTTGCTAAACTCTTCAGGATCGACTGCTAAAATTGATAAACGCCAAGGATGTGTACACCAGCCCGCGCAACCCGGCTCCGCGAGATGCGCCTACACCAAGTCTCAGTTCGAAGACGTTGCCATGTCAAAGCGGTGGATCGCCGGGCGTGGGCAGGCGATCCTCCTATGGGCCAATGTCAGAGACGGAATCGTCTAAGGACGAACCTCTTGTCTCGACTGACTGGCCAGCGGCGCGCCCCTTACGCCGCCCGGTTCACCGGATGCGGGACGGCTCCGTTCTTGCAGACGGTTGTCTGGAAGCGGGAGACCAGCGCGTAGAGATCGCGGGCGCCTTCGGCGAGCGAGGTTGCGGCAGCGCTCGCTTCCTCGACGGTCGCGGCACTCTGCTGCGTTACCTTGTCCAGCATGTTGATCGAACTGTTGATCTCGCCAATGCCCTGCGCCTGATCGCGCGCGGAGATCGAGATCGCGTCGACATTGGTGTCGATCTCCTGCACCTGGTTGACGATCGACTGCAGGGCGTGGCCCGTCTTGTCGACCAGGGTGACGCCATGGCGCACGGCATCCGCAGATTTCGCGATCAGCCCCTTGATGTCCTTGGCAGCACTGGCCGACCGCTGCGCAAGTTCGCGCACCTCCTGGGCCACGACCGCAAAACCCTTGCCGGCTTCGCCCGCACGGGCCGCTTCGACACCCGCATTGAGCGCCAGAAGGTTGGTCTGGAAGGCGATCTCATCGATGACGCCGATGATGTTTTCGATCTCGCGCGAGGAGCCGGCGATCTCGTCCATGGCTGATGTCGCCTGGGTGACAACCGTGCCGGAGGCCTCCGCATTGGCGCGGGTCTCGCTGACGAGGCGCGTTGTGGCATGGGTGCGGCTGCTCGTGTCCTTGACGGTCCGGTTGATCTCTTCAAGCGCTGCTGCGGTTTCCTCGACGGTCGCGGCCTGGCGCTCGCCGTTTGCGGCAATGCTGTTGGAGACGTCGCTGATGACGGCGGCATTTTCCGACAGCGCCTGGGCGGCGCGCACGATGCCGGCCATGGTTTCGTCCAGCGCCTGGGCGGCGGTGTTGACGTCGAGCCGGGTGTTTTCAAGCACCGGGTCGAGAACTTCGGTGAGACGCAGGGTGAGATCACCCTCGGCGAGCCGCTTGATCGCCTGGCCGATGATCTTCACCGCCCGCATGCGCTGGCTGATGTCGGTTGCGACCTTGATCACCTTGTAGACCTTGCCGCGGGAATTGAAGACCGGCGTGTAGGCGGCCTGGATCCAGACCTCACGCCCACCCTTGCCGTAGCGCACGAAATTGGACGAAATGAATTCGCCGCCGCGCAGCCGCTCCCAGAAGCCTGCATATTCGGAGGTCTCGATATAAGAGGGGTCGCAGAACATGCGGTGGTGCTTGCCGATGATCTCGGCCCGCTCATAGCCCATGGCTTTCAGGAAATTCTCATTGGCTTCGACGATCGTGCCATCGGTTTCGAATTCGATGATCGCCTGGGACTGGTCGATCGCTCTCAAGCGGTTGCCGTCATGCAGCGAGGCGATCTTGCTTGCGGTGATGTCGGAGGCGATCTTCAGGATGCGGACCACGCGGCCGCCGCTGAAGACCGGATTGTAGGTCGCCTCGATCCAGACATCGTCGCCGGCCTTGCTCAATCGGCGGAACTGGCCGCTCTGGAACCTGCCGGCGGCGAGATCCGACCAGAAGCGCTGATAATCCGGCGAGGTGCGGATCGCTTCCTCACAGAACATCCGGTGATGCTTTCCGACGATCTCATCGAGCGTATAGCCGAGCGTCGTCAGGAAGTTCTCGTTGGCATGAAGAATGGTGCCATCCGGACTGAAGGAAATCATGGCCTGGGCCGTCGAAATCGCTTTCATATCATCGGCAAGTTTATTCGCGTTCAGGTAGTTCGACAGCATGAGAGCCCCTCGGCACAAGACAATGCCTTCATCAAGCCTGCGTTGTGTTAACGACTGCTAAAGCGACTTGGCCGTTTGGCAAAAATAACAAACGTCAAACGGGAAAAATGCCGTTTGCATCCAAAATTGGTTGAAGCCGAAAACAGCCGATGCCCCTGCGAGAAAGGGGCACCCCCATTTTTGAGGAGGCTGAATTTCGCCTCTCAAACAGTGTCGAGCTTCGGTGTTCGTCACGTGTCCCGTGGTTGCAGGGATGGAACAAGAGCGGCTTGGAGATTGGAAAAAAGAAACCGCCGGATTTGCACCCGGCGGTTGATCGAGGTTTTGCTGTGGCTGGACGGAGCGCTAGTCGTCGCGGCGGATCATGCCGGAGATGGAAGCGGCAACGATGGCAGTAACTCCCCAGCCCGCAATGATGAAGAGTTTCTGCAGATAAAAGAGCCACCAACCCCAGGGCCCGCGACTGGTCGAGGGAGCCCAGGCAGCTGTCTGGCCGAGATTAAGAACCGGAACGACAACATCAACCCCATAGGCGAGCGCGTTGAAGGTCTCATAGTCACGACCTGGGCCCGCCCCTTCGCCCGTCTGCCGATTTGGGCCATTAGACCAATCGGCAGCCGGTGTGGCGGATGGTGGGCGCTCGGTCGTACCTTCTGTATAGGCCTTCCAGTCAGCTGAGGTAAGAATGACATCAGAATTGGGCGCGAAATCGCCTTGCTTCCAGGTAATGTGCGAAAGAATGGCCATAGCGGCGACGAGGGTGAGCAGCGGCCCGAAGCTGAGCCATGGCTTGTAGCCGTATCCAGTAATCCTTCGGCTGAGCTTGTCCCAGAACCAATTCAACCCAAACTTCAGCCAAGGCAACAAAAAGAAATCGATGTATCTCCGACGAACATACTTTAACCACGGCAGGATAGTTCTCAACGGGGGAGGACTACCGCTATGGAGCTCCTTTGTTGCGCTGCAGATCGATGTTCTCACCGCCTTGCGCTGCTCCTTTTCTTTTTCGATCAAGATTTCACGGGCTTCATGGCGATGGCCCGTTTCGCGGTAGAATTTGGCAAGTTGCTGGTAGGGTTGGGGGTGGAATTGGCCGATAAATTTGGCCCCCTTCTTGAGCCAAAGTTTACGGGAGGGGAGATCATGGGGGCCGGCGAGATCCTCATAAGTCATACCAACCAGACTCAATGAAAACACCTCGTTCCAGCTTTGCTCGTCATCCACAAGATCGCCGAGATGCGCAGTATTGAGGTCTATCCTCCCAACAACGATTTTTAGCTGCCGCCAGTAAAGACCCTCCCTAACGACGATACGCTGGGCGTTCAGGGCATAGCCGTTGCCGCCATTCAACTCGGCACCGTGGAATGAGAGTTGACCATCGATCTCCGCGCCGGGAAACGAGACCTCGCCTGTGCTTTTAAAATTGTCGAGGAACGCGTCCCCCTGATGGTGGCGCTCTGCGCATTGAAGGCGTTGCCTTCGCCTCCATCCAACTCGGCCTCCTTCACCGAGAGGACAGCGCCGATTTCACTACCGGCGAACGAGACCTCGCCAACGCTCTTCAAATTCTCAAGGAAGGCACCGCCTCTGATCGTGGCGCTCTGAGCAGTCAGGGCAAAGCCCTCGCCGCCATTCAACTTGGCGCCTTTCGCCGAGAGGATAGCGCCGATTTCACTACCGGCAAACGAGACCCCGCCAGTGCTCTTCAGATTGTCGAGGAAGGCGCTGCCCCTGATCCTGGCGCTCTGAGCATTCAGGGCAAAGCCCTCGCCGCCAATCAACTCGGCGCCTCTCGCCGAGAGGATAGCGCCGATTTCACTACCGGCAAACGAGACCCCGCCAGTGCTCTTCAGATTGTCGAGGAAGGCGCCGCCCCTGATCGTGGCGCTCTGAGCATTCAGGGCAAAGCCCTCGCCGCCAATCAACTCGGCGCCTTTCGCCGAGAGTTGACCACCGATATCGGCGCCGGCAACCGAGACCTCACCGGTGCTCTTCAAATTCTGGAGGAAGACCCCTCCCCTTATCATTGCACTCTGCGCATTCAGGGCGCTATCCTGCTCGCCATTCAACTCTGCATCACTACATGAGAATTGACCACCAATCTCGGCTCCGCCGAATGACACGGGGCCCGTGCTCTTCGCTTCGTCAAGGAGGACATGGCCCCTGATCCTGACGCCCTCCGCATTGAGACCGACCAGGCTGCTGCCATTGAGTACCAACCGATCGAAAGACGCCTCACTCGCCAAGAAGGGTTCGGCGAAAGTGGAATTGCTTAAATGAACAGCGCCCTTGGCTCGTGCAAAACTCAGATCGAGCTTGCCAACGATCCATGCGCCATCCACCAGCACACCCATCTCATGCACCCTGCATTGATCGCAGCCGCCGAGTATAAGGTAGCGCAGCAGGTCCGCGCGGATAGTGCGTGCTTTGCTCGAGCGCTTAGGTCGGGTCCCACTACCGAGGATGGTCAGTTCGCCGCGGATGCAGTTGTCGATCACTTTCTTCTCGGCGGGGTTTAAGGCGGCGTTGCCCTTGAGGCTTTGAATATCGGCATAGGTTCGGATCAGCATGGTCGCCCCAGGTTTTCAATGTAATCGTAACACTAGCTGAGGGCTTTCTCATCTGCAACCATAGGGCGGCCAAGCGCTCGCGACTCCCCTCACCCGGCCTCCGCTTCGCTCGGCCACCCTCTCCCCGCAGGCGGGGAGAGGAGGAGCGGCTGGCGCTCTGCCTGCAAGACGCAAAAAAGCCGCCAGGTTGCCCCGGCGGCTTTGTCATTTCAAACCTTGCAATTCGTCTCAGACGAACTGGCTCAGGCCCGGGACCGAGGCCACAACCTCGTCCACCACGTCGGCGCCGGCGTATTCGCGGGCGACCGCCATGGTTTCCTTGGCGAGCGTCGAGATTTCACCCATGCCGAGACCCTGGGACATCAGCTGCTGGCCGAGGCCCATGATGCCGCCGCCGCCGATGGCGCTCATCAGGCCGCCGAGGAGACCGCCGCCGCCGGCGCCTTCGCCATTGTGCTTGGCAACGAGTTCGGCTGCACCGGGGATCGCTTCGATCATGCGGGCGACCGGACCGTCTGCTGCTTCGCGCTGCAGGAAGCCGAGCATCATGCCGAGGGCCGTTTCGGCCTTGTCCGGGGAAATACCAACGTTATCGGCGATGCGGGTGACGATTTCGCTCATCTACAGAGTCCTCCTGAGGCGATTTTTGACGTTAACGTCAACGTAATGGATGTTGTTTCCGAACTCAAGCACCGGTGGCCTCGAGCCCCTGAAAATTGCGGGGACGAAAGGTGCTGTCCGTCCTTCGATGCCGCCCACGAATTGAACCGCATCATGGCGGGTCATCCGACCGTTGTCGATGTCTCACACTCCTCCTATAAGAACAAGCTGAAGTCCTGATGACGAATGGGAGACAGGTCCGCATGCTGCAAGAAGGTTCGCTCTATCTCGGCACCAGCCGCAATCCGGACGACAGCCTGAACAAGGCGGAATATCTGGCGCTGAAATATGGCAACCGCCACGGCATCGTGACCGGCGCGACCGGCACCGGCAAGACCGTGACGCTGCAGGTGCTGGCCGAAAGCTTTTCCGAGGCCGGCGTTCCCGTCTTTGCCGCCGACATCAAGGGCGATCTCTCCGGCATTGCGGCCATGGGCGAACCGAAAGACTGGATTACCCAGCGGGCGGAGCAGATCGGCTTCACCGATTATGCGCCGGCGGAGTTTCCCGTCATCTTCTGGGACATCTATGGCGAAAAGGGCCACCGGGTGCGCACCACGGTGGCCGAGATGGGCCCGCTGCTGCTCTCACGCCTGATGAATGCCTCGGAGGCGCAGGAAGGCGCGCTCAACATCGCCTTCAAGATTGCCGATCAGGGCGGCTTGCCGCTGATGGACCTGAAGGATCTGCAGGCGCTTTTGACCTACATGGCCGAACATGCGACCGAGCTTTCCAGCCAGTTCGGCCTGATCTCCAAGGCCTCGATCGCGACGCTGCAGCGGGGTCTGCTGATCCTAGAACAGCAGGGGGCACAGAATTTCTTCGGCGAGCCGGCGCTGGCCGTGACCGACATCATGCGCACCACCCATGACGGGCGCGGCGCGATCTCGATCCTTGCCGCCGACAAGCTGATGATGAACCCGCGTCTTTACGCGACCTTCCTGCTGTGGCTGCTCTCCGAACTCTTCGAGGAGCTGCCGGAAGTGGGCGATCTCGACAAGCCGAAGCTCGTCTTCTTCTTCGACGAGGCGCATCTGCTCTTCAACGACGCGCCGAAGGTGCTGATCGAGCGGGTCGAGCAGGTGGTGCGGCTCATTCGCTCCAAGGGAGTGGGCGTCTATTTCGTCACGCAGAACCCGCTTGACGTGCCGGAGACCGTGCTCGCCCAGCTCGGCAACCGCGTGCAGCATGCGCTCAGAGCCTATACCCCGCGCGAGCAGAAGGCGGTGAAGACGGCGGCCGATACCTTCCGCCCCAACCCGGCCTTCGACTGTGCCACTGCGATCACCCAGCTCGGCATCGGCGAGGCGCTGGTCTCGACGCTGGAGGCCAAGGGTATCCCCTCCATGGTCGAGCGCACGCTGATCCGCCCGCCTTCGGGTCGCGTCGGGCCGCTCAGTGACGCCGAACGGCAGAAGGTGATGGGTCTGAGCCCCGTTGCCGGCCAATACGACATCGATCTCGATTCGGAATCGGCCTACGAGATCCTGACGGCGCGGGCAAAGAAGGCGGCGGAGGCGGAAGCGGCAAAGCGCGCAGCGGAGGAAAAGGCCGCCGGCGGCGACAGCGCGGCCGGCCGCTGGACATTGCCCGGCTTTGGCGACGAGCCCGCGGAAACGACGAGCGGGCGGACGACGAAGCGGAGCTCCGGTTACCAACGCGAAACGGTGATCGAGGCGGCGATGAAGAGCGCGGCGCGTTCGGTCGCGACTTCGGTGGGCCGGGCGCTGGTGCGGGGGATCCTCGGCAGCCTCCGGCGCTGAGGTTTCAATTTTGCGACAAAACACAAGAACTGAGTGACGAAAGCTCGGCATCGTCCCCAGATTTTGTTCACCTCCCCGCAACCATCCCTGATATATACTCGGCGTCGCCACAATTCCCGCGAAAGCGCGCGGGGGTTACATGGGGTTGAGCGTGGACAGCAGTCTGGATCACATCGTTCTGATCAACAACGCGAAGCGCGCGCTTGAACGCGGTCGCTTCGAGCTGACCTATCAGCCCATCTATTCCGTCGATCATCGCGAAGTGGACAGCGTGGAAACACTGTTGCGCTGGCGTCTGTCCCCGGGCCGGCTGGCTGTCGCGCAGGATTTCCGCTCCGTCTTTCGCGACCCGATGCTGTCGCTCTCGATTCGCGATTTCGTTCTGTCGACCACGCTGCGCCAGGCGGCGCGCTGGCGGGCCGAGGGCCACGATTTGGGGCGGATCAGCATCAATGCGACGCCATTCGACCTTTGCGCCGGAGACTTCGCCCTCAGGCTGACCGACATGGTGCAGGATTTCGGCCTGACGCCCGAGATGTTCGAGATCGAGGTGGCGGAGCCCGCCTTTTACGGTCCGCTCTCCAAGGCCGTGGGGCTGGCGCTCGAGGCGCTGCATTATTGCGGCTTCTCGCTCGCCATGGACAATTTCGGCGCCACCCATGCGGGGCTTTCGGCGCTGCGCAACCACCGCTTCCGCCGCCTGAAGATCGACCATGCGCTGATGCGCAGCGCGCTGACCAATCCCGTCGACAAGGCGATCGTGCGCCATGTGATCGCGCTTGGCCATGATCTCGGCATGATCGTGACGGCAGCGGGCGTAGAAAGCGAAGACCAGATGGAAACCGCCGTGCAGCTCGGTTTCGACAGCGTGCAGGGTTTCTTCGTCTGCGTGCCGAAGGAGGCGGAGCTCGTGCCGCGCGTCTGCCACGTGCTCAATCTGCAGGGCCGTTCGGGCTGAACTTGCCCCTGCCCTTTCCCGCCGTGGCGCGACATGGCAGGATCGCCGGCATGACCTTCCTCATCTATCCGCTTGCGGCGCTTGCCGAGATTGCCGGCTGTTTTGCCTTCTGGGCCTGGTTGAAGCTCGACCGGTCGCCACTCTGGCTCCTGCCCGGCCTCGTCTCGCTCGCCTTGTTCGCCTGGCTCTTAACGCTCGTGCCGTCTGAGGCGGCGGGGCGCGCCTATGCGGCCTATGGCGGCGTCTATATCGCCGCGTCGCTGATCTGGCTCTGGGTGATCGAGGGGCAAAGGCCGGATCGGTTCGATCTCACGGGCGCTGCGATCTGCCTTGTGGGTGCTGCGGTGATCCTCTTGCCTTCCAGAGGTTGAGCGGTTTCCCCTCAAAAGCAAGGATGCCGGCTTGCGGATTTTCCGTATATACATAAACTATGGTGATCGTCTGGGATGAACCGAAGCGGCAGCAGAATCTGGCGAAGCACGGCTTGGACTTCGCGGATCTGGACGTGTCGTTCTTCCTGAGCGCTTCGATCCGGGTGGCAAAGACCGGTCGGGCCATCGCGATCGGTGAGTTCCAAGGGCGCATCATCGTCGCGGTTGTCTTTTTGCCAATGGGACGCGAGGCGATCTCCATTATCTCCATGCGACCGGCCAGCCGGAAGGAAAGGAGCGAGATATGAAGGGCAAATTCTCATCGACCCGGCCACTTACGGATGCGGAAGAGGCAGAGATCCAGGCGATGATTGCGTCTGATCCTGACAATCCGGAGATGACCGAGGAGGAGTTGAAGGAACTGCGTCCCTTCCGCGAGGTGTTTCCCGAACTTGCTGCCTCGATCGACCGCAAGCTGGGGCGCCCCAAGGCCGAAACGCCGAAGAAGGCGATCAGCCTGAGGCTCGACCAGGAGGTCATCGACCGGTTCAAGGCGACCGGCGATGGCTGGCAGTCGCGGATGAACGAGGCCTTGCGCAAGGCGGTGGGACTGTAGGGCGCCGACTGCCTTCCCGAACCGTCACCAACTTCGCCACCCTTCCACCAGCATCAGCGCCGCCACAGCCACCAGCAGCCAGCCGGCGGCGCGGCCGATCCAGATCGTGACTTCAGGTTTCGCGGTGAGCGCATCCCTCCCCTTGGCCGCCGCGATGGCCAGTCCGCCATAGACGGTTGCCTGCAGGATTAAGGTCAGAGCACCCATGATCAGCGCCTGGCGCCAGAAGGGGCCGTATTCGGGGCGCATGAATTGCGGATAGACGGCGAGGATGAAGAGCCAGGCCTTCGGGTTGAGCAGGCAGGTGATCAGGCCCTGGCTGAAGATGCGGACCGTCCGGTGCAGCTTCGACGCCTCGATGCCGTCGATGACGATGGCGCTTCTGGCCAGCGTATAACCGATCCAGATCATATAGGCGGAACCGATCACCAGCATGGGGCCGGCAAGCTGCGGCACCAACGTCGAGAGGGCCGTGACGGCAATAGTGCCGAAGAGGGTGTGGAAGGCGCCGCCGAGCATGATGCCGGAGGTGGCGGCAATGCCGGCGCGTCGACCGCCGGTCAGGCCATTGGCGATGACGAAGATCATGTCCATGCCGGGCACGACGATGATGCCCGCGAGCAGGAGGGTGAAAAGCCAGAGATTTTCGGCATAGGCCATGTCAGTTGTCTCGGTTGCGCGATGGATGGCTGACCCAGATTCTCACCTGTTTTTCAGCCTGTTGCGCCATGCTATACCGGGAGCCAACTGACAGAGGTGTGTCAGTTGTGACGAGGACATCGCATGCGCAAGGCTTCCCGGCTGTTCGAGATCATCCAGATCCTGCGCCTGGCGGACCACCCGATTACCGCGCAGCAGATCGCGGAGAAGCTCGAGGTCACGCAGCGGTCGATCTATCGCGATATCGCCGCCCTTCAGGCGATGCGCGTGCCGATCGAGGGTGAGCGCGGCATCGGCTATATCCTGCGCCCCGGATTTCACCTGCCGCCGCTGATGTTTTCAGCCGAGGAGACCGAGGCGATCGTCTTGGGCATGGCGCTGACGAAGCGGACAGCCGACCCTGAGCTGCGCGACGCCTCCGCGCGGGTGCTGGACAAGATCGCGGCTGCCCTTCCCGATCCTTTGCGCGAGGCCATGATCTCGCGCACGCTTTATGCCTGGGGCCGCGTCGCGGAAGCGCCCGAGGCCATCGACTTTGCGATGATCCGCCGGGCGATCCGCGACGAGGAGAAGCTCGAGATCGACTATGTCAACGAACAGCAGCAGGCGACCACACGGACGATCAAGCCGATCGCCGTCATTCATTATGCCGACGCGGCTGTGATCGTCGGCTGGTGCGAGTTGCGGGAGGGGATTAGGAATTTCCGGGTCGACAGGATCAGAGACTGCCGCGCAACGGCAACGCATTTTCGCCGCGAGGGCGACAGGCTGCGCAAACTATGGGTGGCGGGTTGGGAGACGGGTACGAAAAGCTGAGCTGCGGTCTCATTTGCCATCATAGAGAAAAAAACGCCCGCTGCTCGGCTGAGCAACGGGCGTCCCGATTTCCAGATCGTACTGCAGAGATCAGGCGACGACAGCCATCCGCCGCGCTTCGCGGAACGACACCAGACGGCCGCGGGCTTCGTCCCAGAGGACGAGTTTCACGCAGGCGAGGCTTTCCCTCAGCGTGATGCGGCTGATCGACTTCAGCTCCGGGTGGTCGCGCAGGACTTCCGGCAGTCGGTAGAAGGGGATCTTGCTGGAAAGGTGATGCACGTGGTGCACGCCGATATGGCCGGTCAGCCAGCGCAGGCCCCAGGGTAGGTCGTAATGCGAGGCGCCATGCAGGGCGGCGTGTTGGAACTGCCATTCCGGCGGGGCCGACCAATGGGTGTCTTCAAACTGGTGCTGGACATAAAAGAGCCAGATGCCAAGGGCTCCTGCGAGCAGGACGATCGGCAGATGCACGATCAGGAAGGTATCGAGACCGGCAAGCCAGATCATCAGCGCGGCCATCGCGACCATGCCGGCGTTGGTGGCCATGGTCGAGACCCAGGGCAAAGCGCCGTCCTTCATCATGCCGAAGGGCAGACGCTGTTTCAGGAGGAAGACCCAGATCGGGCCGATGCCGAAGAGCACGAGAGGGTTGCGATAGAGGCGGTAGCCGAGCTTCTTCCAGCGCGGCAGAGCGCGATATTCGGAGACGGTCAGCGTGGTGATGTCGCCGACGCCGCGTTCTTCGAGATTGCCGGCGGTGGCATGGTGTTCGGCATGCGCCCGGCGCCAGTAGTCGTAGGGCGTGAAGGTCAGGACACCGAGCAGGCGGCCGGTCCAGTCGTCGACCGAGCGGCGGGCGAAGAAGGCTCCGTGGCCGCAGTCGTGCTGGATGATGAAGAGGCGCAGCAGGAAGGCAGCGGCCGGCACGACGAGCACGAGCCCCGGCCAGAAGGAAAATTCGAAGCTTGCCCAGGCGCCGAGCCAGAGCAGGATGAAAGGCACAAGTGTTACGCCGAGCTCAAAACTCGAGCGCGTCAGGTTGGGCTTGCGATAGGCATTGACGATCTTCAGCCAGGTCTTGGCATCGGGTGTCGTCTCCTCGGCCATCTGTTCGTCGCGATAGTCGAATGCAGCACTCACAGGCGGACCTCCGACGGATGGATGCGAGAAAGGAAGGCAGCGAAGAGGCTGGATGCGCCCAGGATCGGGGCGCGCGACAGGGGGCATCCGAAGGAGAGGCCCTCAGCAATGGTCATGACAGGCTGGCTTTCGTGGCTTGAAAATCGCCCGCCACTCCTCAGCGGGCGTGGGTCTCCTAACAGATCAGCGCCGCCTTGTCGCCATGGAACATCGGCCTCAAGCAACCTGCGGCATTTCGCCGAGGCGCGAATGAGCGGGGGAATGCGCAGCCCGGTGACAACAAAGGGGGCCGCCGGGGTGATTGGCGACCCCCAACCCCGGCCCGAAGGCCGAGGTGAGCTTAACGGTCAGAGGCTCAGAAGCGCAGACCGAGATTGCCAGAAACCAGATGCTCGGAACCCTCCTGGCCAAACTGGCCGGTATAGGACAAGGAGACGGTCGAGGCCTTGCCGAGCTCGAACTCGACACCGGCGCCGACGAGCGCCGTATCACGCGCCATGGCGGCGGATGCGACGGAAAAAGTATCGCCGGTGGCGAAACCGTAGCTTGCCTCCGTCGCCGTGTCGCCGAAGGCGTGGCGCCAGCCGAGCGAGCCCTTTACCTTGCCGAGTGCGCCATTGACCGCGATGTCACGATCGACCTTGACGCCAAGTGTCGATTGCCACTGGCCGGCAGAATGAGCATCGGCGGTCAGCGCTGCGACACCGCCCTGCTCGGTGAAGCCGTCGCGGTCGACATGAACATAAGCGAGGCCGGCAAAGGGCTCGAAATGCCAGAGGTCGCGGTCGATGCGCCAGGAGGTTTCGGCGAAGACCTGGGCGGTGCGGGCGTTGTAATCGGCGGTCAAGGTGTCCGAGAAGCCGGTGAAAGCGACATTGCGCTCGGTCTCGATGGCCGACCAGCCATAGGCGGCGCCGAATTTCAGGCCGAGCGGCCCGGCCCGACGGCCCGCATAGGCGGCGAGATGGTAGCTGTCGGCGGAGCCGCTGGCCGAGACGCCGTCGGCCCCGAAGCTTTCCCGCGAATAGCCGCCGGCAACACCGAGGCGCCAGCCGTTTTCGAGCTCGCGGTCGCCACCGAAGAGCACGCCGCCGCCATCGACATCGAAGTTCGAGCCGGTGCCCTCCCCGTCATACCGGCCCCAAGCGCCAAAACCACTCATCCAGACGCCGTTCGGCTGGTTGTCCCGCGGCAGAAGCTGCTGCGGCGCCTTGTCATAGCCAGCGATGCGCTCTCCCTTGGCAGGTGCGCCGACGCCTTCGAAGGCATCGCGCAGGCGGTTGGAGATGACGTCTCGGGTCAGGCGGCTCCGGTCGAGATAGCCAGTCTCGACGGAGGCATGTGCGGCACCGGAGAGCTGTTCGAAGGCCGCACCGGGCTCGCCGACAGGCAAAGCGAGGATGGCGTTGTAGAGGGCGCCTGATCCCTGACTTTCGATGGCACCGGCAACCGCCGACTGGTTTGGCGTATTGGCCAGCGAGGCGAAGGTGCCGCAGCTAACACAACGGGTGAGTGTCAGATAGGCCTTGGTCGCATCATAGGTGACATTGGCATCGAGATAGGCGAAGTTCTCGTTGACGGTGTCGAAGGTGCCCGTGAGGCTGGAACCGGCCTCAAGAATGGTATAGGTCGTGGACGGATTGTAGGTTGACCCGGTGTCCGTACCGTTCTGCGCCAGGACGTTGAGCGTGACGCCAGTATCAATATAGACGCCGCCGCCGCTGACGACCTTGTCGGCATTGCCGGCGCTGTCGACATGCACCTCGTAGGTCGAGCCGGTGAATAAGTTCACGTTGCCGCCGACGTCGAGCTGACCAATCCCCGCACTGCTGCCTGGCGCTAGCGTCGCGCCGTTCTGGACGTACATCACGCCCGAGAGCGAACCGATTCCACCGAGAGCGCCGCCGAAAACAACCCCCGCGCCGCTGATCGCGAGATTGTCTAGAATGAGCGCTCCTCCCCGAACATACACCGTTCCGGCGAAGTCTTGGACATCACTGCTGAGGAGCGTGGTGCCGCTGTCATTGAATATCTGCCCACCGCCCTCAAGTTTCGTATCGAATGTGAACGACGAAAGACCATGATCAAAGACCAATGAGGACGTCGAGTTCGAGAACTGAACGGCACCTGCACTGACTGTGCCGCCACCCGCGCCTATGTTAAGCTCAGCAGCCGACGATGAACTACCCAGGACGATGTCGCCAGTTCCGCCACCCACGGCAAGGGTCGAGCCGCCAGAGACCGTTACCGTACCATAACTATTGCCGCCGAGGATCAGATCGCCGCCGACGATCTCCAAGCGCGAGCCCCCATCGATGATGACATCGCCTCGCCCCGACGAGGCACCCACGTGCATAGAGCCCGCGACGGCGACATAACCGCCGTCGAGCACCTGCAACAGCCCATCGCTCCCGTAACCGACATATACTTCACCGGAACTCAGCCAGGACGAGCCGGCGCCTCGGACGATCACCTCGCCATTCGGCGAAGTCATGCTGCTGCTCGCCCCGACAAAGGCAGATGTATTGAGAACCTCGGCGCCATCCTCGACGATCATCAAGCCCGTGGTGCCGTTGCCCACCAGAATGTGGCCTCCATAGTTGAAATCGGCGTTCCAGATCACGGTGCCGTTGACGTCGTTGGCCGCCGCCGGACCAGCAACGACGAACGTCATGGCCGTCGAGGCGAGCAAGAGGCCGGTGCGGATCCGGCGGCGCGGCGTCGTGCCATGGGCTGGCGTAAAGGGTTTCATAATGATCCTCTCAAGCAGTTCTTCTGGCGCTTTCCGCGCCGTCGACCGGTTTTTGGAGGAAGGTTGCTCGGCTTGCCACGAACGAATTCGGATCAATTCTGTCCAATTCTGTCGGCAGGCTCTTTACGCAAGCATCTGTGACGGACGACACAGAAACTCTTCCGCGACGAAGCTAATGATCGCGAAGCAATACTTTCACGAAAACTTACATTACTTGGCTCAAGATGCTACCCGCCCTCGATCCGGTGACCGCACTGACAAGCGTCGTCGCAGGAAAGGTCCTCAACGCCATCATCTGGATCATCCTGGCCATGCTGCGTCCGCGGCTTGCCGGGCCGAAGCTCATCGTCTTCGGGTCGCTCTGCGGCGCTCTTGGCTTCTGGCGGATCGGAATGCGGGGGCCAGATCCCAGTGCGCTCTATCTTCTGACGGACAACACGCTCGTCATGACGGGCATCCTTCTGCTTGTGGCAGGCTATCTGGAGCTGATGCGCAAACGCTTCAGCTTCCGGGTGCTTGCAGCCTGCATCGGGATCACCGTTGCCGGCTTCGCCTATGGTTTCGACACGACGCCCGAGAATGTTGCCATCCGAGTGCATACGGTCAATCTCGTGGCGCTGATCGTGCTGATCGTCATTTCGCGTGCGGTGGCAGAGGACATGCTCCAACCGAAACTGCTACGGGTGACGATCCTGATCGTCATGGCCCTGCATGTCCTGGTCCTGTTTGTCCGCAGCGGCGCGCAATTCTTCAAGGCACCGCCTCAGGCACAATTGCTCGACGACCCAGTACAGGCCTGGATGTTCCTCGAGTGGGGCCTGTTCTTCAGCCTACTCAATCTCTTCATGCTGGTGACGCTCGTCATGCAGTATGCGCATTCGCTGACCACCTCGGTCGAAGCGCTCGAAGCCGAAGTGGCGGAACGGCGGCGGCTGCAGGAGGAGCTTTCCGAGCGCCTGGCGGCGGAGACGACGCTGCGCGAGGAGCAGTATCAATTCGTGCGGCTGGTCAGTCACGAGTTGCGCACGCCGCTTGCCGTGATCAGCCGCTCCGCCGAAATGATCGCGCTGACGCTCGAGGAACCAGCCCCATCCATTCGCGACCGGCTGGCAAAGATCGCCTCAGCGGCAGCGGGCCTTTTCGGCCTGATTGATCGCTTCCTGATTACGGAACGCCACCAGATCATCGGGCCCGAGATCGAGATGACGGCGATTGACGCTCTTCTGGACGATGTCCGGCAACACTTTGTCGCCGTTCAGCAGGATGGCCGCCTAAAGATATCGCGTGATCATGCCGCAATTGCAGCTCCATTTGATCGGGCGATGATGGTGACGGTTCTGACCAACCTCATCGACAACGGCCTCAAATACTCACGCGCCGAAGAGACCGTCAGCCTGAGCGTCAGCGTTCTTGACGGAAAACTTGTCTTTCGTGTTGCCGACAAAGGAATCGGCATCGTTGAAACGGACAGCCGCAAGATCGGCCAGCGATTCTATCGCGGCGCCAATACCACCGATACGGCCGGGGTTGGTATCGGCCTCTACAGCGCCCGCAAGCTGATCGATTATCACGCGGGTACAATTTCGCTTTCTGACCGCGAAGGCGGCGGCACGATCGCCGAGGTCCGCCTGCCGCTCGCCGCCCGGCCTACACCAATCCAGGATCCGTCATGATTTCTGTCCTCGTGGTCGAAGACGAGCCGTCCCTGCGCGCCGATCTCGTCGATTATCTCACACTCAAGGGACTGAATGCCCGCGGCGTTGGCAATGGCGCCAGCTTCCGGGACGCCGTTGCGGCAGATGCTCCCGAGATCGTCATTCTCGACGTCGGACTACCGGACGCGGATGGCTTTGAATTGGCCGAAGAGATCCGCCGAACTGCGGACTTCGGCATCATCATGCTGACGGCACTTGCCGAACCTGAAGATCGCATTCGGGGCTTCGAGGCGGGGGCCGACATCTACCTGATGAAGCAGGCGACACTGCGCGAGATCGAAGCTGCAGTGCTGAGCCTTGCGCGTCGATTGTCTGCCCGCGCGGGGCAAGGCTCCGAATCGGTGGGCGCCCGGGATGCGTGGTCACTCGACCGCGAGGGCTGGCAGTTGACCGCGCCAGACGGCTGCGTCACCCGACTGACCGCGACGGAGTTCGCCTTCCTCGCCCTGGTGCTGGAGCGCGCAGGCGAGCCGATCTCGCGCGATGATCTTGTCCGCCAGATTGCGCGGCCAATTCCCCATTGGGATAGCCGTCATCTCGACTCCGTCGTCAGCCGGCTGCGACGCAAGGTGCAGGGCCATTGCGGACGGCCGCTCCCGGTCAAGATGATCTACGGGCGGGGCTATGCTTTCACCGCACCTGTCAAATCGATGCGAGCGTAGATGCAAAACACCCCGCGCTGAACATGCGGGGTGTCATGGTGTTGGCTTCGGAAGGCAGGCAGCCGCTGGCTCAGTTCACCGGCTTCAGCGTAGCGAGGATCTTGCCGACTTCGGGCATGTTCTCCGCTTCGGTTTCCGTCGATGCCCAATAGGTGACGATGGCGATCTTTTCTTCGGAGAGGCCGATGATGCCGACGCCGATCGAGACGGGGCCGTCCTTGTCAGTGCCCTTCCAGTCGATGGTCTGGAACGGCATGCCGTTCAGCTGATCCTTCGATTCGTGCTGGCTTGCCGGATCGGGCACGACGCCGTTTTCTTCGAGGAAGGCGAAGACGTCGGTCATGACCTGGTCCATGTCCTCGTCACCGGCGACATCGAAGGAGATATAGGTGCCGGCGTCGGGCGAATTGCCTTCGACACCGTAATCGGTCTCGTTCGGCTGCCAATCGTCAGGGATTTCAACGGAAGCGGCCGGATCGTCGGACGGGAAGGAGAAAGTGCCGGCGACGGAGGTCGTGGCGGTGATCAGGAGAATGGCGGTGGCGGCGAGAAACTTGTTCATCGGATGAGCCCGTGGATGAGTGAGGACAGGCCGGCGCAACATACTGAAGCGCAGCGCCGACCGGCCTGTTCCTAACTATCGCGCGTGAAAATTCTCGTACTGTTTTTGTGGGAACTGCGCTTCCGGCGAACAAAATCATCGCAATTTTCCGATATGGATAAAAATCGCCGAACCGGCTCTTCGATCTGGCCTCCGGATTCATTTTTCAGTAAGGCGACCGACCGCGATTGTGGCAATCATATCAGGTCGTTGGGCCGGTTCGACCCCGGTCGTGGCGGGGGCCTGTAGGCGGCTTTGGCCATTTGAGCTTGTGTCAGGGGCTTTGAGCCCCTATATTGACGCTATCGAAGATTGCGAGCGACTTTGTCTACGCGCCTCCGGCGCACGCCAGATTTCCTTCAACGTCGATATACCCGCCGTGCGAATGTCTCGCCGGCATCTCCAACGATTGAAAGGAAATCGTTATGAACACAGGTACCGTTAAGTGGTTCAACAGCACCAAGGGTTTTGGTTTCATCCAGCCGGATGAAGGCTCTGCCGACGTGTTCGTCCACATCTCCGCCGTTCAGCGTGCCGGCATGCGTGATCTGGTCGAAGGCCAGAAGATCTCGTACGACATCGTCCAGGACAAGCGCTCGGGCAAGAGCTCGGCCGACAACCTGCGCGCCGCTTAATATTTTGTCGCTCGCCCCGCTGACCACGGAAGTACTGGCAGAGGGGGGCTGAGTGGCGAGGGAAGGTCGGGTTTCGCCCGGCCTTTTTTGTTTGCTTCGAACGCTTCCTGCGTTTCGCTTGCCATCTTTCCCGACCTGTTCGGGATCTCCGCCGGGGCCTGGCGCGTTAGCCTAGCGTATCCCCTTTTCGCAACTCCAGATCAATCGGGCCCAAAGCCCGGAAAGGAAACGACCGTGCAAGTTCTCGTTCGTGACAACAATGTCGACCAGGCACTCCGCGTGCTGAAGAAGAAGATGCAGCGCGAAGGCCTGTTTCGCGAAATGAAGGCCCGCAGCGCCTTTGAAAAGCCGTCTGAAAAGCGCGTTCGCGAAAAGGCTGAAGCCGTTCGCCGCCAGCGCAAGCTCGCGCGCAAGAAGATGCAGCGCGAAGGCCTGCTGCCGTCGCCGAAGAAGGCTGTGCGCGCGCGCTGATGCCGACACCCTCCGTGCGCCTTCGGGCGCGCGGATGTCTGCCCGAGGAAAGCGCGACGCCTTCCTCCGTCACCCGGTTCCGGTCCCCTGGACTGAAGCCATCCCCCTCCACCCATGCCGCGACAGGCAGCCAGGCTGCAGGAAGGACCCGGACATGACCGCCACCAAAGAGACATTCTTCAAGCCCGAGAAGATTTCGCCGCAGGACAAGGCCGCGACCACCGACAGTGTCGCCCGTTCCCTGATCGCGCAGGAAGCAACCGCGCGCGAACGCAAGACCGAAGCGCTGAAGGCGCTGCGTCTGGAACGCGAGGCGCTTGAGGCCGAACAGGCGCCCGCGCCGAAGAAGCGCGCCGTCAAGAAGGCCGTGAAGCGCGGCTGAGGCCGGCGCTCGAGAAATCCTTCAGCAGACCAGTTCAAAGGCCGGAGCGCGATACGTGCTCCGGCCTTTTGCCTGTCACTTTTGCGCGGCCGTCAGGTTGAAATAGGCGCCCTGGGGGTCGACGCAGGCAGCAATCCAGGAGCCGCCGGGGACCTGATGCGGGCCCATCAATAGCTCACCGCCGAGCGACTGCATCTTCTCGATCGCAGCATCGATGGCCGGGACGATGAAGTAGAAGCCCCAATAGGGCATGGGCATTTCCGGACGCTTGGTCATCATGCCGCCGATCCCGCGATCGCCGAGCTTGAAGGTCTGGTAGATGCCCATGGCGTCCATGTCGACGGCCATGTCCTTTTCCCAGCCGAAACGGGTGGCGTAGAAATCCCAGACTTTCTCCCAGTCGCCGGCCATCAGCTCGTTCCAGCCGACCGTGCCAGTGCTGCCGGGGGTTGGCCAACTGCCGGTCTCGCCGTCGGGCATTTTCGGGGTCATGATGCAGACGACCGCGCCTTGCGGATCGGCGACGACGGCGAAGCGGCCGATGCCGGGGATGTCTTCCGGCGCGCGATGGACCGCACCGCCTTCTGCCTCGTATTCCGCGGCGGTCTTGTCGACATCGTCGACGGCAATGTAGCCGGTCCAGTTGGGCGGAATGCCCTGCCCCTTCATCTCGTCGGTCAGCGCCATCATGCCCGCGACGCCCGAGGGAAAGCCCGGCACGGCAAAGGTGGTGTAGGTGAAGCCTTCCATGTCCATGTCGGTCGGTTCCCATCCGAGGAGCGGGCCGTAAAAGGCCTTGGCTGCGGCCGGGTCCGGGGTCATCAGTTCATGCCAGATGAATGTGCCATGCATGCGTTGTCCCTCTCTCTTGTGATGCCCGGCTTCAGCCGATGCGTTTTGCCTGGCTGGTCATGAAGGTCTTGAAACTGCCGTCCGGCTGGCGAACGCTGCCGGAGAAGCTGCGCGTGTCATCATCAATGAAGTGGATGACGTCGCGATAAAGCTCGGTGCGTTCTGGGTCCTGCATGCTCGGGCCCTCGGCCTCCAGCACCAGCGTCTGCCCCTCGTCCTCGAGCCAGCCCTTGTAGACCCAGAACGTGTCCATCATCGAGCCGATCCAGCTGCCGACATAGTGGCCGCTGCGCGGATCATAGCCGAGGGTCATGATCATGGTGGCGGTATCGTCACCCATGCCGCCCTGCCCTTCGGCCACGACCCAGCGGCCGCCGATGGAACGGACCTTCTCGGTCCAGCGTTTCAAGGGATCTTCCGGATCATACCCTTCTACCGCGCTGGAGGTGACATAGAGCCAGTCACCGACGAGGCGGTCGAGCACCTTGTGGTGTTCGCTCGGTTTGGGAAATTCCATGACCTTTTCTCCCTCAGTGGCAGCAGCCGGACGATGCGGCCGGCTTTGCGACATACTCGTCCTTGCGCTTGACGAAACTCAGCGTGCCCGTCTCGTTTCGGCCAAGCGGGGCATGATCGAGGATCATCAGCGCGCCGAGCGCCTCTTCGCCGCCGCGGGCATATTGCGAATAGGTATGGAAGATCTCGCCCTTCTCGTTCTTGTAGAAGGCGGAGAGGCCGGGGAGTTCGTCGAAGGCCTGCTCGCTCGGGGTCTGGCGGAAGTTGTAGTTCACCGATCCGGAGGCGAGCTCTTCCTTGGTGAAGGAGACGTGGAAGTCATAGTTGAAATCGCTGCCGAAGGACGAGACCCAGGGAAAATGCCAGTTCATGCGGCGCTTATAGGCTTCGATCTTCTCGATCGGCGCGCGCGATACGGCCACAAGGGTCACGTCGTGATTGTTGAGGTGGGGCAGCATGCCGTCGATGTGGTCGGCGAAGAAGGAGCAGCCCTCGCAGCCGGCATCCCAATCGGGATGAAACATGAAATGGTCGATCATCAGCTGGCTGCGGCCGTCGAAGAGATCCGACAGCGTCTTTTCGCCTGACGACGTCTCAAAGCGGTAGTCTTTCTCCACCTTCACCCATGGCAGCGCCAGACGGGCGGCATTGACCCGGTCACGCTGACGGGTGAGCTCCTTTTCCTGCTGCAGCAGGGCCTTGCGGGCCTCAAGCCATTCCTCGCGCGAGACGACACGCGAGGCCGGATCGACCTCCGTCTCCAGTTTGGCGGCATATTCCATTGTTCTGATCCTCCTCTTGACATTTACGTTGATATCAACATATTTAGCCCATGTCAAACATGCCCCTGATTCCCTATTCCACCACCATTCATGTGCGCGATACCTGTCTGTGCCTGCATGCGCAGCGGGCAGCCCGGGCGCTTGCCCGACGCTTCGATCTCGCCTTGAAGCCGACGGGGCTGACGAACCAGCAGTTTTCTCTGATGATGGCCTTGAACCGGCCGGAGCCGCCGCCGATGGGACCTGTTGCCAGACTTCTGGCCATGGATCGCACGACACTGACGGCGGCGCTGAAGCCCTTGTCCGCCCGCGGATGGGTGACGATCGAGCCGGATCCGAAGGACAAGCGCGGCAAGCGGCTGAAGCTCTCAGCCGAGGGGGCGGCGGCACTCGCCAGTGCCGTGCCGATCTGGAAAGAGGTGCATGCCGAGATCGAGGCCGGGATCGCAAGCGATCCGGTGATGCTGCGTCAGGGGCTGCTCGAAATCAGCGCATAAAGCCCTTAGCCTGCTAGGCCGAGCGGCATGGCGGCCAGCGGTCCGAGCAGCATCAAGGTCGCCATGCCAAGCGCAATCCGGTCACGTCCCTCGAAAAGCGGGCCCCGGAAGGCGGCTGCGGGATAGCGGTGGCGGATCTGGTAACGGGTGCTCTCGTCCACCGGGGCATCCGGCGAGAGGCGGGCGTCTTCATGGATTTCATTGGCCGTGGTCGTGTGCATGGGGTTGTCCTCGAGTTTTGTGGGTCTCAAGAGCGAACCGAAATCCCGGCCAAGTGTTCCCGCCCCCCCTGCCCCGAACGCAAAAAGGCCGGCGCGAGGCCGGCCTTCGGGCGGTTAACAATCTCGATTGCGATCGATCAGACGACCGAGACCGGCACTTCGGTCGAGGTGCGCATGGCGTGGCTGTAGGGGCATACGATATGGGCAGCGGCGACCAGACGCTCTGCCAGTTCGCGCTCCATGCCGGGGATTTCAACCGAGAGCTTCACCTCGATGCCGAAGCCGGTGCCGTCTTCGCGCGGGCCGATGCCGACGTCGGCGGAGACCTTGGCATTTTCCGGGATCTTCACCTTTTCCTTGCCGGCGACGGCCTTCAGTGCCCCGAGGAAGCAGGCGGAGTAACCGACGGCGAAAAGCTGTTCGGGATTGGTGCCGGTCGCGCCGTCGCCGCCGAGTTCCTTCGGGGTGGTCAGCGTCACATCGAGAACGCCGTTGTCAGAGGCGCCGTGGCCGGAGCGGCCGCCGGTGGCATGTCCATGTGCGGTGTAAAGAATAGCCATAGGGTGTTCTCCTTGTTTTCGGGTTGGTGAGCTTCTATATAGAACACAATTGAATTGTGTGCAATTGTTTTTTGCACATTGAAATTCACGGCCGTTTTGGTCACTGTGGAAACAATAGAAGCCGATGGGGGTTCATCAAGGGCTATGGACAAGGAAACGCTGGAAAAGGAACTGAAGCTGGACAGGCAGCTGTGCTTCGCGCTTTACGGCGCCGCGCATGCCTTCACCCGTGCCTACAAGCCGCTGCTCTCGCCGCTTGGCCTCACCTATCCGCAATATGTGGTGATGATGGCCCTGTGGGAAGAGGACGACATCTCGGTGAAGGCGCTTGGCGAGAAGGTGGGGCTTGATTCCGGCACGCTCTCTCCGCTCCTGAAGCGGCTCGAACAGATCAACTATGTCGCGCGGCGTCGCGATGCGGCCGACGAGCGCGTCGTCTTCATCACGCTGACCGAAGAAGGCCGGCAGCTGAAGGCGCGCGCGCTGGAAGTCTTCCAGTCGATTGGCAGCCAGCTCGGCTGCGACATCGGCGAGATCGAAAGCCTGCGGGAAAGCCTGAAGCGGCTGAAGACGCAGCTCGAGGCGATCGAGGAAGTCTGAGACTGCGCCCGCATGCCGACCTGAAGCCGAGACGGGAAAGGTCCGGTCACGCCTTGCTGCCGCCCTGTTTGCCCTCGATGCAGGGCGAACAGGAGACTTGCATGATTTCAGTACCACTTCATTCGCCCCACCGGATCGCAACCGGGATCCGCATCCTCCTTTTGCCCTTGATCGTTCTCGCTGCCCTGCCCTCTTTCGCGGAGGCCGGTCCGGAGGAGATCGTGGCGTCGGCCAAGCGCGTCGAACAGAAGCTCGACATGCGGGTGGGTTTCACCGTCATCGATACCGGCGATGGCACCGTCACCGGTTACCGGCAGAACGAGCGGTTTGCCATGGCCAGCACCTTCAAGGCGTTTGCTTGTGCGGCCGCGCTGTCGCGCGGCGAGGCGGTGCTTGCCAAGAAGACGACGATCCGACAGGCGGATCTCCGTCCGTATTCTCCGGTCACGGAAAGGCGTGTCGGCACGAGCATCAGCACCCGCGCGCTTTGCGAAATGACGCTGCGCACCAGCGACAATGCGGCCGCCAATGCTATCCTGAAGGCACTGGGTGGGCCGGCGGAGGTGACGGGCTTCCTGCGGCAGATCGGCGATGAAACGACGCGGCTCGACCGGTACGAGCCTGAACTCAACGAAGCCAAGCCGGGCGATCCGCGCGACACGACGACACCGCAAGCGATGGCCGAGACCTTGCGCCGGCTGTTGCTTCAGGACGTATTGGAGCCTCAGGCGCGTGACCAGCTGGAAGAGTGGATGGCGGGCAATGCCGTGGCCGGCGGGCTGTTGCGCTCGAGGCTGCCCGAGGGCTGGCAGATTGCCGACAGGAGCGGCGCTGGCGGCCATGGCACGCGCGGTGTCATTGCCCTTGTTCGGCCCCCTCAGGGGGCGCCTCTCATCGTTGCCATCTACATGGACCGGACTGATCATCCGCTGAAGGTGCGGGATGCGGCGATTGCGGAGATCGGCGCGGCGATCTTCGAGACCTATCAGCGATGAGACCGATGACAGCTCGCTTCAGCCTTTCCTTAAGCCTCGCGTTCTCCCTGTTTCTCGCCGGCAGCACGATGATTGCCGTCAAGGCGGCGGCGGCCGAGCAGGAGGCGGGCACGGTCGTCGGGGAGCGCTCGGACTGGCAGACGAAGAAGTGCGATGTCTATGCCAAGGCGCTGGCCGAGATCCTCGACCATGTGGGCCGTGAGGCCGTGTCCGAGCACTTCCTCGCCCAGAACCAGGCTTTCATCGACAGCGGCTGCCTTGCCGATGTCGATGCCTGTCCGGAAAGCGAGGCGGAGATCGAGATCGCCAACGGGCTGACGATCGCAACCATGAATGCCGGGGCTGCGAGCTCGTTCAGCCCCTTTAGATGCCGCGGATGAGTGTCCGCATTGCGCTGTCTTGGACACGGCATGGAACAAGGAACTCATCTTCTTTCAAGGGGTTAACTCCAGGTCAATGGCGGCGACCACGTTGCGTGGCTGCCGCGCGGACCATGAAGGAGAATGCCCATGCAAGTGCCCCAGAACGCCGTGATTGCCGTCGCTGATGGCGAGAAGCTGAGCCTGTTCCAGAACGAAGGCAATGCGCTGAACATCAAGCTCCGGGCCATTCCGGCGGAGGAGATCGACAGCTCGAAGATCGCTTCCGGCGGACGTCATCCCAGCAGTGCTGCCAATCCGGATGACGACCAGCAGGAAGAGGACGGCTTCAGCGGTGGCGTGACCGACATGCTCAACCGCCAGGTCCTCGACGGCAAGATCAAGGACCTGGTGATCGTTGCGGCGCCGCGGACGCTCGGCGAAATGCGCAAAGGCTATCACAAGCAGCTTTCGGCCGTGCTCGTCGGCGAACTGGACAAGGATCTCACCGGCCATTCGGTGCTGGAGATCGAAAAAGCACTTGAGGCGGCCTGATCCAGCAACAGTACCAAACAAGAAGGCCCCGTCGTCATCGGCGGGGCCTTTCGTTTGTCGGGCAATTTCGGAAGGCGGTCGCCTGCCGTTACTGGCGAACGAGGATCTTTGCCTTGGTCGGCACGCGCTCGTAGAGGTCGATGATGTCCTGGTTCATCAGGCGGACGCAGCCCGAGGACACGGCCTTGCCAATGGAATTCCATTCCGGCGAGCCGTGCAGGCGGTAGAGCGTGTCCTGGCCGTTCTGGAAGATGTAGAGAGCGCGCGCCCCGAGCGGATTGTCGAGGCCGCCGGGCTTGCCGCCGTTGCGGACGGAATAGATCTCGAGTTCCGGCTGGCGGGCGATCATTTCATCCGGCGGGGTCCATTTCGGCCACTTCTGGCGCCACTGGATGACACCCTGGCCACCCCAGGCAAACCCATCACGGCCAATGCCGACGCCGTAACGCATGGCGGTGCCGCCGCGCTCGACGAGATAGAGGAAGCGGTTCGGCGTATCGACAACCACGGTGCCGGGGGCCTCGCCGGTGGGATCAATGACCTGCTGGCGGTAGAAGCGCTCCGGGATGCGCCAGTAGGGAACAGCCGGAATGACGTAGCCGCCGTCATAGACTTCGCCATACATGGCGTCGAGTTCGGGGGTGCGGCCCTTCGGGGCAGCCGGCACGACGGGGCCTTCCAGCCGGGTGCCCGGCGGCAGAGGACGCGAGGTGGTGCAGCTTGCAAGCAGGGATGCCGCGCCGAGACCTGTCAAGGACAGAAGCGAACGGCGGGTCAGATTCGATGTTGAGGACATGAAGGTATGAGTTTCCTGTAGCAGTTCTGCGGATGAAGACGCTGGGAGGTGCGCTTTGTTCCGCGATGATGGGATGCAAACAGGAAAGGTTCAATTAAAGCAACGCCGCCCCCCTTTCACGTTTTGGAGAGAGGGGGAAGGTCGCAAAAGAGTGTCGCTAAATGACAACAATCGGGGTGTTGTCCGGCACCCGGTCGAAGAGATCGATGACATCCTGGTTGAACATGCGCACGCAGCCGGATGAGGTTGCCTTGCCGACCGACTGCCAGTCGGGCGTGCCGTGGACGCGGTAAAGCGTGTCCTTGCCGTTCTGGTAGATGTAGAGCGCGCGGGCGCCGAGCGGATTGTTGCGGCCGGCGACGAGACCACCCCGTTCGGCAGACACAGAGCGCAGGTTCGGATTGTTCTCCACCATGTCGTCCGTCGGGGTCCAGTGCGGCCATTTCGCCTTACGCTGGATCACGCCCCTGCCCGACCAGGCATAGCCGTCGCGACCAAGGCCGACGCCATAGCGGATCGCCTTGCCGCCCGGCTGGACGAGATAGAGGTAGTGCGCCTTGGTGTCGACGACGATGGTGCCAGGGGCTTCGACGGTCTGATAGACCACTTCCTGACGCAGCATGTCGGAGCGCACCCGGTCAAGCGGGATCGGCGACAGCGTGTGGCCGTCATCCACCACCAGACCATACATGGTCCGATGCAGCGGATTGGTCACCGGCAGACCATAGGTCTGGTGGAACTGCGTCTGGTAGAGATTGCGCTTTTGCGGCGCGGTCTGATCGGCAGCCGGCGGCGTGCGCGCCGGATCATACCAGACGGGGGCGACCTCATCCTGGAAGACGTCGATGTTCATCCGGCTGGTGTCTGTCACGAGGATGCAGCCCGATAGCGACCCGACGAGCGCCGTGCCCAGCCCGAGCGACACAAGGCGTCTGGACAGGAGGGAGACCGGGCCGGAGGGGGTGGGTTTGGACATGCTGCACCGATTCACTGACATCGTTGCCTGTACCCTGTCAGTCGCGGCTGGCGCGAAGCTTATGGCAAAGGCCGGCTTCGCGCCCCGTTTCAGGATTTGCGCGCGGCGTCGAGCGTCGTGCGGCAGTCCGGCTGCAGCTCGGCAAGGTGGTCCGAGAGGCAGAGCAGGATGCGACCTTCGCCGCGCTTCACATTGGCGCAGAAGCGCTCGATATCCGCCCGGCACAGGCGGGCCGCCTCCATCAGCTTTGCCCGTCCTTCCGGGGTCAGCGTGATGCCCTGCTGGGCGTGGCCCAATCCGGCGCCGGCGAGCACCATGAGGATGGCGAGATAATTCCGGGTGGCGGTCATGCGGTGTCTCCGTCTGTCTGTGCTGGTTGAGTTTGTCTTTCGCCCAAGGGCAAGGGGTTGGGCGCCTGCCGGCATGGTTCGGCAGCGCCTGCCTCCGGCTTTCGGCCCGCCGGCCGGCGGGTGACCGGGCCGAAGGCGATGGACAGGGCAGCGCGCAGGCTGGCCGCCCTGCCAAGGTCGCGCAGGATTGCCGCCCATTCGCCGAAGGCGATGCGCAGAGGGTTCACGCTCGGACTGCGGCCACGCAGGCCATAGCGCAAAGGCTCATTGCGGGGTGCCTCGGCAAAGGTGCCAAACATCCGGTCGAAGACGATCAGAATGCCGCCGAAATTGCGATCGAGGCAGGTGTCGTTCGATGCGTGGTGGACGCGGTGATGGGCCGGCGTGTTCAGCACCCATTCAAGGGGACCGAGACGCGGGGCAAGCTCGGTATGCAGAAAGAACTGATAGAAAAGGTTCAGGCTGAGAACAGCGACAATGGCGGCCGGATGGAAGCCAAACCAGGCAAGCGGCAGAAAGAAGAGGAACTGGCCGGAGATCGCTCCGGTCCAGCCAAGGCGCACGGCTGCAGTGAAGTTGATGCGGGTGGGCGAATGATGGACGGCATGGGTGGCCCACATCCAGCGGATCACATGGCTGGCGCGGTGCTGCCAGTAGTAGAGGAAATCGGCCGCGAAAAAGAGCGCCAGCATGGCAAGCGGCGATGCACTCGAAAACTCGAAAAGCCGGTGCTCGTAGAGGAAGAGGAACGGCACTGCCAGCAGGGCCGATTCCACCCCCCTGAGCAGGACATGGCCAAGGGCGACGCCGAGGGAGGCGGCCGTCTCGCGCAGGTCGTGGCTTTCGTCGTGATGGGCGAGGCGTGCGAGGCCATATTCGAGCAGCATCAGGCTGGCGGCCATCGGCAGTACGGCAAGGCGGAAGGTGGTTTCGGTCAACGGGGAGAACATCGGAGACCTCGTCTCTATCGGGGGAATTCGGCAACCGCGCTCGCGGCGGCCAGGGCATCAAGGAAACGGGATAGCCGCTCCGGCAAGCGGGACGGGCTTGAGCGACTCCATGGCAGGGCATTGCTGCCGGTCAGGGATAGAGAGGCCGGACGATTCCGCGTGGGGGTGAGAGAGAACCGTCCGGCCGGGCAACGTCAGCGGCTAACGCTGCCCGTAACGGTGGCGGAACCGCCGTTCGAACCGTTGTAGGTCTTGGTCCGGGTGCAGTTCTGGTAGCTCGGATCGCAGGTGACCGAGCCGTTGGCGCTCATGGAATTGCCGCGCGGACCGGTGCGCACGGCGCTGCGGGTGCATGTACCTCCGGCGCAGGTGCCCGTGGCGCTCATGCTCGACGATCCCTGATTGCTGGTGACGGTGCGATTGCGGCTCCAGGCGGCCGCCTCGGAAACCATGGCGACGCTCATCAGCGCGGTGAGCAGAAGGGCGGTCTTGTTCATCGGGTCAATCCTCTTTGCGGATGAAGTGGGTCTGTGGCGAAAGACCGGAGAGCCAGTCGCTTCGTCGAGGATGACAATGGGAGGGGCGCTTTTCTGGCCGATGAACCGAATGTAGCATTTTGTATCAATGCATCGCCGTGACTTGATTTCAGCGGGGGGCGCCAGCATGCTTTCCACCATGCCTCATGCCGCCCCCACCATCATCCTCGTCGACGACGACCCGGATATCCGCGAACTGGTCAGCAACCTGCTGACACGGGAAGGCTTTGCCGTGACGCCCGCCGAAAGCGGACGCGCGCTCGATGTCGCCCTCAGGCAAGGCATGCCCGACCTTATCATCCTCGACCTGATGCTGCCGGGCGAGGATGGGCTGTCGATCTGCCGGCGGCTGCGCACGACATCTCATGTGCCGATCCTGATGCTGACGGCGAAAAGCGACGAGACCGACCGGGTGGTGGGACTGGAACTCGGCGCCGACGACTATCTGAGCAAGCCGTTCGGCCCGCGTGAACTCCTGGCCCGCGTGCGGGCGATCCTGCGGCGGGCCGGCCTGAACGAGCAGCTGCGCCAGCCGAAGGTCCGGCGTTTTGCCTTCGATCGGTTCATCCTGGATCTCGATGCGCGCGTGGTGATGTTCGGGGACGAGCCGGCGGGGCTGACCAGCGCGGAATTCGACCTGCTCGCCTGTTTCGTCGAGCATCCGCGCCGGGTTTTGTCGCGCGATCAGATCCTCGACTATACCCATGGCCGCCAAGCCGACCCGCTCGACCGCACGGTCGACATTCTGGTTTCGCGGCTCAGGCGCAAGCTCGAAACGCTCGACCCGGAGAGCCGGCTGATCACCACCGTGCGCAATGGCGGCTATCTGATGACGGCAACCGTCCGGCAGGCGCCGTGATGGGACGGCTCGGGCTTTCGGCACGCCTGATGGCGATCGGTGCCAGCGTGCTGCTGGTGCTCTGGCTGCTCATTCTTGCGGCCTATTACAGAAGCAATGTTTCCAACCTGCACGACACCTCGCCGGAACGGCTGGCGACGATCACCAGGATCCTGTCACGCACCGATCCTGGCGAGCGGGCGGGGCTCGTGGCGGCGCTGAGTTCCCCGCCGCTCTCATTTTCCCTGGCCGCCGACGAAACACAGGGGCGCCTGTCGCCATCAACTGAGGTGCCGGCGCATCCTGGCGGCGAAGACATAACCGGACGCCCCGAGTTTGCCCGCCATCGCGAAGTCCTCGGGCAAAGCCTGGTTTCGATCCGGATCGCCGAGGGGCGCGTCCTGCGGCCGCTTCTGCTGCGCTGGGGCGGAGCGAGCTTTCTGCCGCTCACCTATATCCTGCGCCTCGACGACGGGTCGCTCCTGATCGTCGCGGGCCGCGTGGCACCCGGGTTCAACCTTTTCGGCCTTCCGGTCGGGCTCGGCGCCGGGCTGGTCGGCACGATCATGGGGCTCCTGGTGCTGCTGCTGGTGCAGCGGGAAATCCGCCCGCTGCTGACACTGGCGCGCGCCGCCGACCGGATGGATCCGTCCGGCCCGCCGATCCGGTTGCCTGCGGTCTCGGGCCGGACGCGGGAGGTGCGCAGCCTGATCCAGGCCTTCGGGCGGATGCAGGATCGCCTGCAGCTGCTGCTCTCCTCGCGGCTGGCGCTGATCTCCGGCGTGCAGCACGACGTGCGCTCCTTTGCGACGCGGCTGAGGCTCAGGGTCGAGGCGATCCCCGAGGCAACCGATCGTGAAAAGGCGATCCGCGACATCGAGGACATGATCCGGCTGCTCGACGACGCGCTCTTGACTGCCCGCGGCGCACAGGGGAGCCTGGACGAGGAACTGATCGACCTTGGTGAATGGGTGACAGGTGAAACTGCCGATCTTCGGCAGAACGGACTTCCGGTCACGCTCGGATCGATCCCCGACGGAACGATCGAAGTGCTGGCCGACCGGCTGGCGATCAAGCGCATCCTCGGAAACCTCGTGGACAATGCGGTGAAATACGGGAGCCAGGCCGAAGTTGGGGTCAGGCGCATCGGAGAAGAGGCCGTGCTCTTCGTGCGCGACGAGGGGCCAGGTGTGCCCCAGGATATGCGAGCGCTGCTGCTCGAACCTTTTACGCGCGGAGAGCCGTCGCGGGCCAGGGACACTGGCGGCGCGGGGTTGGGCCTCGCTATTGTTCAGACGCTCGCCCGTGCCCATGGCGGCACTATAGAGATCTCCGGGGGACCGAGCGGCGGGGCAGAGGTGCGGGTGTATCTGCCCCTGTTTCAGTCTCAGGCCTCTGCAGGCTGAAGTGACGCATCCGCAACCTTCCCCTCGCCTTCGCGCGGCAGGCGGATGTTGGGCAGCAGAAGCGCGCAGATCAGGCCGATGACCATCATGCCCGACGCCGTCAGGAAGAGCGGGACAAAGGCCTCGGAATAGGCATTGGCGACGAGCGCGCGGGCGGCGTCCGGCAGGGCAGCCAGGCCCTCGGGTGTGAGGTTGCGGAAGTCGACGCCGCCGGGCAGCGCGATCTGCACATGGGTGAGGCCGGAGCTGACGATGGCGCCGTAGATGGAGATGGCGATTGCAGCGCCGCCCATGCGGGTGAGAGTCACCGTGCCGGTGGCAGCGCCGACGTCAGCGCGCGAGGCAGCGTTCTGCACGCCGATGACGGGGACCTGCTGGCCGATGCCGACGCCGAAGCCCTGCAGGAGCATGACGAGCGCTATGAAGATCAGCGGCGTTCCCGCATGCAGGAAGGAGAAGATGCCGAGGCTGATGACGCCAAGCGCTGTAGACGCGATTGAGAAGGGCTTGTAGCGGCCGGTGCGGGCGATCAGGCGACCGGCGGCGATGGAGCCGAAGGCGATGCCGCCCGTGGTCGCGACGAAGAGCAGGCCGGCCATCGAGGGCGAGAGGCCAGTCGTGGTCTGCAGGTAAAGGGCGATATAGTTGACCGAGCCGATGCCGATGGCGCCCGAAACGAGCGAGATGACCAAGAGCAGATTGATCGTGGGCTTGGAGAAGAGGGAGAGCGGTACGACGGGTTCCGGTGCCCGGCGTTCGACGAGGACCCAGCCGACCGCGCAGAGAGCACCGAAGGCGACGACGGCGAGGCTCTCCCATGATATCAGCGAGCCGAAGATCTGGCCGCTATCGGCCCAAAAGACGATCGAGGCGACGGCACCGGCCAGCAGGATGGCACCGGCGTAATCGATCTTCGGCTTTCTATCAGGCTTGCGATAGGGGAGCAGGAAGGCAAGGCCGATCAAGACGGCGATGCCGATCGGCAGGTTGACGAGGAAGATCGAGCGCCAGCCGAAGAGATCGGAGAGCGTGCCGCCGAGGACAGGACCGAGTGCGCCGGACTCCATCAGCACGAGGCTCGAATAGCTCTGATAGCGGGCGCGTTCACGCGGCTCGAAGAGATCGGCATTGATCGAGAAAATCGAGACCATGATGCCGCCGCCACCGAGCGCCTGGAGAACGCGGGCGGCGATCAGCGTGTCCATGGAGACGGCGAGACCGCAGACGAGCGAGCCGAGCGTGAAGATCGCAATCGCTGCCATGATCACGTATTTGCGGCCGAAGAGATCACCCAGCTTGCCATAGAGCGGCATGACGGCGCTGGTGGTGAGCAGATAGGCGGAGCCGACCCAGCCGAAGCGCTCCAGTTCGCCGAACTCGCCGACGATGGTGGGAAGCGCGGTCGAGACGATCTGGTTGTCGAGGGTCGCCATGAACATGGCAGACATCAGCAGGAGATAGACGAACAGGCGGAGCCTGGGATCGGTGACCAGCGGGCCCTCGGCGGGCGCGGTCATGCCTGCTGCCGAACGCGGCGTCGGGTGGGGTTCAAAGCGGGGTTCCGGGCCGGCTGGCGCGGCTGTGCTGGACTTGGTCATGGATCGGGGGCTCCTGTCTGACCGCAAAATGTGCCTCTCGCAATTATATGTCAATAGCACATATTTGCTGATCGCATCTATTTTGCTTTTCGCTGCCGTCAGGCTCTGCTATGGTCCGCCCATGACATCTGCTTCGCATTCCAGACCCACGGTCCTTGAAGATCTGCCCGACACCGATGGCCCCTCGCCTGTCGGCGCCCCGCCATTGGCCGCCATCGGTCACGCCATGACGCGCATGCGGCTCCTGATCGGGCGCCGCTTCATCGGGCGCATGGCGCTGAGACGGATCGGCACGGGGCTCGAGCTCTCCGACCTCGACGCGATCGGCGTGATCAAGCGGATCGGCAGCCAGCAGGAAGTGACGGTCGGGACGATTGCCGAGCAGCTCCGCATCGATCCGTCGCGCGGCAGCCGGATCGTGGCCGATCTGGTGAAACAGGGTCTTCTGGAACGCGCCGCCTCACAGGAGGACGGACGCCGGAGCCTGGTGCGGGTGACGGAGGCCGGTCGCAAGGTGCTTGACGACATCGAGGCGATCAAGCGGGAGACAATCATGGAAGCAACGGCCGGATGGTCGGACGAAGAGGTCGAGACCTTCGGGCGCCTCTACATGCGGTTTACCGAGGGGCTGGAAGCGCAGTTTGATCGCTTCGAACAGGACGAAGGTCGCTAGCCGCACATCCCTGCGGACATAGACCCGGCCGGCATTCCCTCCCCCGAGAAAACGCCGGCCGGTCGTCATGGGACCGGTTATCCACCACCCCTTGCCGCTCCGCCAGGACAGAAAGGGTTTGTGTCCCACGCCGAATGGCATGGATCAGACGGGCTTGGGGCCCTGAAGAGCGTTGTAGATCTTCTTCCCCAGTACGGCGGCGATCGGAATGGAGATCACCAGACCGGCCGCAAAGGCCGCCGCTATCTGCCAGCCTTCCCGCATGTCGAGCGACAGGACCGCGATCACCGAAGCACCGCCAACGGCGCTTGCGACGAGGATGTAGAGAACTGCGGCCAGACGAAGCATGACGAAACTCCCTTCGCGTTCATGTCTTTCGAGCTTCACCATAAGATGAGCGGCAACTTTTTCCTTGATCTGGCTCAAATCCTTGACAGGAAATGCTTAGACCAAAGGCGAAGTCGTTCAGTCTCGCCGTTAACATTGTTTTAAGCCTGTTGTTGCCGCCCCTGCCCGCTTCCTCCAAGGTCCCGGACATCACGATTCCACAGGGAACCGACAGGCCATGCCTTCTCGACGCCAAGTCATGATCGGCCTTGGCGGGCTGCTCGCGACGGCGGGCCTGCCCGGGCGCAGGCCCGTGGCGCAAGCCCAGACGCTGGCCATGGCGGAGCTGCGCGGCGGGTTCGATGCGGCCGAGGCCGGCATCCTGCCGGGCACGGAAGACGACCAGAGCCGCCGGCTGCAAGATCTGATCGATCGGGCGGCAGCCGTGGGCCAGCCGGTCTTCCTGCCGGTCGGCACCTATGAAGTTGCCAATCTGGAACAGCGCGATGGTACCCGCCTGACCGGTGTGCCCGGCCTGACCCGGCTCGTCTATCGCGGTGACGGGCATCTGATCGCCGCCCAGGACATCAGGCGCGTCAGCCTCTCGGGCATCACCTTCGACGGTGCCAATCGGTGGCTTGCCGATTACACCGAGGGGCTTCTCTCATTTCGCAGTGTCGACGAGGTCGTCATCGACGGTTGCGAAGTCGTCGGCAGCCGCAATGCGGGATCTATGTCGCGCGGTCTGGCGGGCGCATCGAAGGCTCGCGTCTGTCCGGTGCGGCAGAAGCCGGGATCTGGGCGATCGAAGGCAGAGCCTTCACGATCCGGGACAACGAAGTCTTCGACTGCGGCAATGGCGGCATTCTGGTTCATCGCTGGACCAAGGGTGAAGACGGCACCGTCATCAGCGGCAACAGGGTGGCGCGCATCGGCGCGACCAATGGCGGCACCGGACAGTATGGCAACGGCATCAACATCTTCAGGGCCGACAATGTGCTGGTCTCGGGCAACCACGTTTCCGATTGCGCCTTTTCCGCCATCCGGGCGAATTCCGCCTCCAACATCACGATCAGCAGCAACCAGGCCTTCCGCTCCGGGGAGACGGCCATCTACGCAGAATTCGAGTTCGAGGGCGCGCTGATCACTGGCAATATCGTCGACGGGGCGGCCATCGGGATCTCGGTTGCCAATTTCGATCATGGCGGGCGGCTCTCGACGGTGAGCGACAACGTCGTGCGCGGGATCGTCAACAAGGGACCTTACGAGCCGACGGTCAGCGGCTTCGGTTTTGGCATCTCGGTCGAGGCGGACACGCTGGTGACCGGCAATCTCGTCGAGGGTGCGGAGACGGCAGCACTTGCGATCGGCTGGGGGCCCTATCTACGCAATGTCATCGTGAGCGACAACATCCTGCGCGGCAGCCCCGAGGGCATGCGGGTGAGCGTGGTCGAGGGTTCGGGCCAGACGCTGATCAGCGGCAATGTCGTGGACGGGGCGCAGCAGGGCGCGGTCGTCGGCTATCGCTGGAACGATCGGGTGGGCGGCGCCCTTTCCGATGGCGACACGACCCATGCGCATCTCACATTGCGCGGGAACGTCATCGCCGGCGGATGAGCGGCACGAGCAAGGCGTGACGTTAACCGCGCGGAAACCAATATGCGACCTTTCGAACTCTCGTAATTTCTGTTTAAGCTCACTCTGATTTACTTGCGGCAGTTAACCTGTCGTGGGTCACATGCTTCTTCCTCTGCAGAACATAATCCTCGAGAAGATTGCGACCGGCCAGTCACTGGCCGAGACCGTGGATTATCTGTGCCGCGAAGTCGAGACGACGACCGACGACATCGTCTGCTCGGTATTGCTGCTTGACGAGGATCGGCGGCTGCGGCATCTGGCCGGCCCCTCCCTTCCCCTGGAATACACCTCTGCCATCGACGGCGTTGCGATCGGTCATGGCGTCGGATCCTGCGGGACAGCGGCCTATTACGGCGAGCCGGTGCTGGTCGAGGACATTGACAGCCATGAATACTGGCAGCCCTACAAGCAGCTTGCCCTGCCGCTTGGTCTGAAGGCCTGCTGGTCGACGCCGATCATCGGATCGGGCAAGGTGCTCGGCACCTTCGCCTTCTACTACCGCAACATCAGGGGGCCCTCCGAGCAGGAGCGGCAGATCGTCAAGGCCTGCGTACATCTCTGCGCCATCGCCATTGAGCGCGATCAGCGCATGGCAGAGCGGCGGCGTCTGGCCGATACCGATGGCCTGACGGGTCTGCCGAACCGCAGCCGGTTCAACGAGGTCATTGCCGAAGTCTCGCGGCGCGAGCCCGATTGGGCCCTGATGCTGATCGATCTCGACAATCTGAAGATGGTCAACGACACCTTCGGCCATGGTGCCGGTGACGATCTGATCCGGATCGTGGCCGAACGCATGAAACAGGAAGCGCCGGCCGGCATGGCGTTTCGCCTCGGCGGCGACGAATTTGCCGTGATCGTTCCCTGTATCGTGACGACGGAGCCTGCAGCGCTCGCCGAAACGCTGATCTCGCGGATCAAGGAGCCGGCGGATTGCGGCGGACACCTGATCTATCCCGCAGCGACGCTGGGCGGCGCCAAGGCCGGCGCGGAACGCAGCCCGCAGCAGGTGCGGCAGAATGCCGACTACGCGCTCTACCATGCCAAGGAACGGGCCCGCGGCCGCTATCTCGAATATCAGGCAGGCCTCGGCACCTCGATCGCCAAGCGCTTCCGCTCAGTGCAGGAGGTCGATCAGGCGCTGCGCGATAACAGGATCGATGCGCATTTCCAGCCGGTGGTCGAGCTCGCAACGGGCCGCATCATGGGGTTTGAATCGCTCTGCCGCATGACCATGCCGGACGGGCGTCTGGTGGCGGCAGCCCATTTTCACGAGGCGATGAAGGACGCCCATGTGGCGATCGAGATCACCGAGCGCATGCTGGAGCGGATCGCCGCGGCAGCCAGCGAGTGGAAGCGCGAGGGTCTTCTCTTCTCCCGTATCGGCCTGAACCTGTCTGCGGCCGATTTTCATCGCGGCGGGCTGACGCGACGGATTATCGACGCCTTGGCTCGGGCGGGGCTCGAGCCGATGACCATCACAGCGGAGGTGACGGAGTCTGTCTATCTCGCGCAGAAGGACAATGTCGTTGCCGAAGAGATCCATGCGCTGCGCGAAGCCGGCATCAAGGTGGCGCTCGACGATTTCGGGACGGGTTTTGCCTCGCTCACCCATCTCCTGACCGTGCCGGTCGATATCATCAAGATCGACAAATGCTTCGTGCGCCGCCTGTCGGATGCCGGTGGTGGCGGGGTCATCACCAAGGGGCTTCTCGATATTGCGCGCGGCCTCGGCATCTGGGTCGTTGCCGAAGGCATCGAGGAACAGGCACAGGCCGAGCATTTGCTCTCGCTCGACTGCAAGGCCGGCCAGGGCTACTACTTCTCCCATCCGGTCGATCGCGACAGCGTGCGGGAAATGCTGGAGGTCAGCAATTTCCACCCGGAATGGTCGCGCTTTGTCAGCGACAGAAACCGGCTCTTGTTCAACAAGGCCGGCTGAGACGCGACATCTGCACGATATCGCGCCCCAGCGCCGATCGGCCTCTTGTGATCAGGCGCTGCGGCGCCGGCCCGTGACGAGGCGGATCAGCTCGCGCGCCTCCGGCGGCGGGCGCTTCTCCATCCGACGATAGAGCCTGCAATCGCGCGTGCGGCTCAAAAGCCCCATGTTGACGAGTTCCCGGCGGATCAGCACGTGATCTGAAAAGCCGTTGTGGCGCGAGAGCACCTCATTGACCGTCTTTTCCGGCATCTCCTCCCCTGCGGGCAGGAAGGACCACAGCACCCAGAGCGCCAGCTGCTGCTGGTTGAGCTTGCCCGGCCAGCGCATGAGAGTGTCGGTGCCGGCAAAGCAGCGGGCGGTGAGCTCCACGCGACGGAAATCGGCCGCCGGTTCGGCCTCGATCATCGGCGGGTTGGCCAGTCGATCTTCCGCGGCGCGGCTAGCCTTAAAATGCTGGTAGTTGCGATAGCCGACGGCACGCGTCAGCATGTTCAAAAGCTCGACATGGCCGGGCACTTGCGCCCGTGCTTCGAGTTCGCGCTTCAGGGTCTTGGCCAGCGCCGACAGATCGGGCGCGGAATAGGCATGTGACGTCCTTGACATCTCATTTCTCCTGGTCGTGCCCGGCTGCCTTGAGCAGCCAACATGGCCGGTGGTCACCGACTTCCGACGGGGCACGGAAAAACGAGCTTCGTCGATCAGAAGAAAGGCAGGTTTAGCTCCCCTTGCCGGGGCGGTGACGCCTGGGTGAACTGCAGACCCTGGAAGCGCAGAAATACGCGCGGCAGGCCGGTTCTGTCAATTCCACCAGCAATCAGGAAATTTCATCGGTCCCATCAGCGCAACCGGCTTTCCCGGAGACCTGACGCGGGATAGCCTCCGCAGCAACAATCACGGGAGTTCCAAATGCTGAAGATCTACGGCGTCTACAAGTCGCGCGCGACGCGCATTCTCTGGCTGATGGAGGAGCTTGGCTCGCCCTTCGAACTGGTCCCGGTACTGCAGGCCTACAAGCTCGCGGACCCGATGGCGGCCGATGCACGGCTCAACACGCGGTCACCGGCGTTTCTCGAGATCAATCCGATGGGCAGCATCCCGACGATCGAGGATGACGGGCTGGTGCTGAACGAGTCGCTCGCACAGACGCTTTACGTGGCCAAGAAACATGGTGGGCCGACCGCGCCGCGCGATCTCATCGAAGAGGCGCAGATGCTGCAATGGTCGCTGTTTGGTGCGACCTCGATCGAAACGGAAGCCTTGAAGATCTCCATGGCCAATAACGAAGGACGGCTTTCCACCGAGGCCGGCCAGCAGGAGGCGAAAGCCGTTGCCCGCATCCTGTCGCGACCCTTCGGCGTTCTGGAAAAGCACTTTGCCGCCCACGACTTTGCCGTCGGCGACCGCTTCACCGTGGCTGACATCAATCTCGGCGAGATCGTGCGTTACGCCCAGGCCTACCAGCCGCTGTTCGATGCTCATCCGAAGACGGCAGCCTGGCTTGCCCGCATCCAGTCCCGCCCGGGCTTCAAGGCGATGTGGGAGAAGCGGCTGGCAGAGGTGGATTGACCGCTGGTCACTACGCTTTGACGCGCGCAAACGGCCGGACTAGGACCCAATAGCCGGTGTGCCGATGCACAAGTGCCGTGACCACTACGAGGCGCAGCGTCTGCACGAGGACCATGGCGACGGCGGCTCCGGTGATGCCCCAGAGGGGCACCAGCAGCAGCATCAGCAGGGCGCAGGCAAAGACCGAGATCGAGACGATCACGAGGCTCAGGCGGTAGCGGCCCTGGACGACCAGGAGTTCGGCCGCCTGGCCGGTTGCGGCGCGGATGACATAGGCAAGCCCGAGCAGCACGAGGCAGGGATAGGCCTTGACGAAGGCCTCGCCGAAGAGGTGGAGCAAAGGATAACCGGCGACCAGCGTCAGCGCCACCGAGGGGATGGTGAGCCAGAAGGTGGCATTGGTGGAGCGGGTGATGCGGGCCTGCAGGCCTGTCCGGTCGGCCGAGGCCAGCGAGAGCGAGAAGCCGCGGGCGGCGACCAGCATGAAGCCATATTGCACGAAGGCTGCGAGCGAGAGGGAACGCTGAGCAGCGAAATAGAGCGAGGCCTGGTCGGGCGAGACGAGGAAGCCGAGGATCAGCACGTCGATCCAGACGAAGAGCTCCTCCGCCGTCATGGCCGGCATCATCAGGACGGAGGCGAGCAGCCAGAAGCGGCGACGCTCATGGCTGGTCACAGGCATCTCCCGCTTCGGCAGGCGAGCGCGCAACAGCAGCGCCTGGGCAACCAGCACGACGACGGAGGCGAGCACGACGATGACAAGCACCGTTACGGCATCCAGAGGCAGACCGGTGAGACGGGCGATGCCGACACCGAGCATGATCAGCACCGGGCGGAAGATGAAGCCCGGAATGGTAGAAAGCGCATACCAGCCGAAGCCTCTGAAGACGCCGGTCAGATAGGTTTCGAGCGAGAGCACGGGAAAGCCGAGCGCAAGGACTGCAAGCGGCAGCAGGAAGGCGCGATCGACGAGGCCTGGCAGCACCACCAGGAAGACCAGCGCCAGGGCCGCGATCACACCGGAGCCTGCGATGACGGCCGTAAAGCCCGTTGCGAGGAAGCCGGTGAGATGGGCCTGTTTTTCCCTTCGCCCGTAGCGGGGAATGAAGCGGGCGGCGGAATCGTAGAAGCCGAGAACGCCGATCTGGCCGACGACGCTGACCCAGGTCCAGAGGATGACATAGACGCCATAGTCTTCCAGCGCCATCAGGCGGGCGAGCAGGATCTGCAGGCCGAGGCCGACGAAGGCTGCGGCGATGCGCACGGTGATGCTGACGAGCGCGCCGCGCAAGCCCGGATCGCGCACGGCATGGACGGCCTTCTGCCTCAGCCTTGCGATCATGGTATGCAGCACAAGACGAGGCTCATGCTGCCGCCGGCGCGGCCGACAAGGGCTTGCAGCCTGTCTAGCACATGGCGGAAGCGTCCCCGCCAGGCCGGCCCCAGACCGTGATAGAGCGCACGCAGACGCGGCCGCAGGCCCGCCATCCACTGGCGGCAATAGACCTGGCCGAGGGCGGTGAGCGGCACGTAGAGCGCGGTGAGCGGCTCGCTGGTATTGGTCCAGCTCGACTTGTAGGCGGAGGGATCGTTGAGGAAATCGAAGCGGTGGATGCCGCTCTCGATCGCCCAGCGCTGGGCGCTTTCCATCTGCACCTTACCGGGCGAATATTGCTGATAGCCGAGATCGATCGCGCCAAGGAAACAATAATAATCCTTGTGGAAGCGCATGCCGAGTTCCATGGCGATCGGAACGCCATCGAGCGTCAGCGCATGGAGATAGACGCAACCTTCGTCCGGGCCGGTACCCTGGCCGAGACCGCGCAGGAAGGCGGCAAAGCGCGGGTCGAAGAGATCACGGCCGAGGCGGCCGGTGCCTTTCAGCCAGTCCTGCTTCATCGCGATGCAGCGGTCGACCTGATCGGCATACTCGGCATCGGCCGGGGTCAGCACCCGGTAGTCGAGCCGGCCGAGCTTCTCAAGCCGGTTGCGGCGGCTGTTGCGCTGCAGGCGCTGCTTTTTTGGAAGTGCGCGGTGGTGGCTTTCCCAATCGGCGATGTCGGTGAGATTGAGGATCGAGGACTGCTGTTCTGTGAGGGGCGAGACGCCCCGGCCGCCGATAATGCGCGCCAGCAACGCCGTCTGCGGCACGTGATCGAGGCAGATCGCATCCCCCTCGCCGCGGCCGCAGATGCCGTCGAAGACAAGCTTGCCAAGCGTGAGGTCGAAACGGGCGGGATCGTAGAGCAGCGCGGCATATTGGTTCATCGGCGCCGACAGGGGCACGACCGCCCGGACCGTGCCGGCGACACGACGCGTCATCAGCGGCCAGATCATCAGGCAGTCGCCGCCGTCCCAGAGCACGTAGACCGAGGGCTTCTGATCGGCTGCCGCCTCCCCGTCGAGAAAGGCCTGGCACCAGCTGATGCACCAGTCAAAGCTTTGGAAATAGGTGAAGGGCTCGGGCGTGCGCCGCTCCAGCGCCTGCCACTCCTCCTTGAGGGCGAGAAGCTGATCCAGCGTTTCCAGGCATTCGAGCTCGAGCCGGCGGCCGTTCTGTACGATCGGCAGGGTCCAGCGACGACCGGCATTGCTGCCGGAGGTCCGGTTCATCCCTCGGCTCGAAACATCCATGAATGCGGCCTCATCGGTTGCGCATGATCCATCGGACCGCCAGTCTAGCCGTGAAGGGTTAAACCTCCCTTGAGGCAGGATCTGGCCGACGCAACCGGCGCGATCGCGGGCGTGGGACGCTTCAGAGAACGAGGCTCAGGCGAAGAGAACGTCGGTCACGCGGACCGAGCCGACTGCCAGGCCGTTCCAGTTGGTCATGCCGTGATTGGCAAGGCGCATAAGGGCGGCCCGTTCTTCGCTGTCCTCATCGAAGTGGCGCGCCAGCAGGGCGGCGATCATGGCTTCCGCGGCGCGGGTGGCGCCATCTTCCGCCTTGACGGCGAAGGAAAGACCCTTGTCCGGCAGCAGGGCGCAGAAGACGCCTTCGGCCCCGGTCTTGGCAAAGATGCGGCCAGGCGCGACCTGCATCAGTCTGGTGCAGAAGCGCTTCGTGCCGGCGACGTAGAAGGGTTCGGCCATGCAGGCATTGATCAGCCGGCGGGCGGCGGCGGCGCGCAGCGGCTCCAAGCCCTTGCCGGTGACGAGCTTGCCGAAGCCGCGCGCAAGGCCGGTGAGCGGCACGGCATAGGTCGGGATCGAGCAGCCGTCCGTCCCGCAATTGTCCCGCGACAGCACGGCGCCGGTGAGATCCGCTATGATGGCGCGGATTGCCTGCTGCAGCGGATGGTCGAAGCCGGCATAGCCGCGCGGCTCCTCGCCGGTGTGGCTGCAGGTGCAGACGAAGCCCGAATGCTTGCCCGAGCAATTGTTGTGAAGCGCCGTCGGCTTGTCGAGCGTGCGGGCCTGATCGATGAGGACAGACTGATGCGAGGACCAATGGGCGCCGCATTCGAGAACGCTCTCATCGAGCCCCGCCGCCTTCAGCATGGCGGCGGCGGTTGCGACATGCTCCGGCTCGCCGGAATGGGAGGAGCAGGCGAGTGCCAGTTCCCTATCGCCAAAACCATAGGCATCCGCGGCACCGCTTTCGACCAGCGGCAGGGCCTGCATGGCCTTGCAGGCGGACCGGGGAAAGACGCCGGAATCGACATCGCCGGCGGAGAAGACAATGCGACCTTCGGCATCGACGACCACGGCCATGCCGCGATGGCGGCTCTCGACGAGTTGACCGCGCGTGACCTCTACCGTGATCGGATTTTCCATGACCTGCCTCAAAATGCCAATATTGTCTGATGCTTGTTAAAGCATGCATTGTCCCGCTGTTCGAGGTCCGGATTGAAATTTCTGCTGCGCATCGTCTCCGTCATCCTGCTCGTCTTCGTGTTGCCGACGCTGGTTTCGGCCGGTCTCTGGGCGACACGCGACCATCCGGATGGCTGGAGTTCGGCGCGGTGGAGCTCTTCCGGACTGCTGCCGACGGCCAAGGAAAGCCCGGAGGCTGCGATCTATGTCTTTTCCGCCATGACCGGCGGGTTGAAGGGCGCAATCGCCAGCCATGCCTGGATCGTCACCAAGGAGGAAAACGGCGAATACCAGCGCTATGACAAGGTCGGCTGGGGCTCGCCGATCCGCCGCAACCACCGGGCGCCGGACGCTTATTGGTATTCCAACCCGCCAAGGCTGGTGGTGGAGATCAAGGGCGAAGAGGCCAAGCGCCTGATCCCGATGGTGGAGGCGGCGATCGCCGGCTATGCCTATGGAAAGCCCGGCGGCTACCGGATCTATCCGGGGCCGAACTCGAACACATTCGTTGCGCATGTGCTGCGTGAGGTGCCGGAACTCGGAGCCGTCCTGCCGGCCGATGCGGTCGGCCGCGACTATCTGCCCGGCGGCGCCTTCTATCATCTCGACAAGGATGGGCGCGACCTGCATCTGAGCCTCGGCGGTCTGGCCGGGCTTTCGGTCGGTGTGCGCAGCGGTCTGGAGGTGAATTTCCTCGGGCTTGTGGCGGGTGTGGATTTCGCGCGGCCGGGGATCAAGGTGCCGGGCTTCGGCACGGTCGGGCTCTAAGCGCCCTTCACAAGCAGCATGGGCTCGGAATCAAAAGAGCCACCCTGAGGGTGGCTCCCATGAGCTTTAGTCCTTTGTCCGGACCCGGGTGGAAGACCACCCGAAGGAAGGCTGGATCAGGCCGAGGGCTGCCCCGTCAAAACCGCACCCTTTCCAAAGTCACGTACGCAGACCGAAATCTCATTAGACATTGGATCACCTTCCTTTCGTTACGTTGCCGATGAGAGTAAGGTAGGTGCGTCGAGTGGATCCGGCAAGGCACGAAATATGACGAAGCTCGAAATAATGTTACCCGAGGCGGCGAGCGGCGCCATCGACAGTCTGGCCCGCCAGACCGGGCAGACGCGGGAGCACATCGTTCAGCGCGCCATCGAGACCTATGTCGAGGGCCTGAACCGGTGGCACGCGGACATGGAGCAAGCCCTGGCGGATGTCGACCGCGACATCGGCCATGACGGCGAGGCGGTACTGGCTTGGGTGGAGAGTTGGAGTGACGGTCACACGAAACCGATAGGGCTTTGATGGGCTCTGATCTAGAGCCTCCTAGAAAGCGCCGGCACACCTATCTGCTCCGTGCGATAACGCTTCTCAAATTCCACGATAACCATTTCAAGCGTTGCTTCAAAAACCGATCGCTCAAACATCATGGGCTCTCCCCTTTCGTGGAGATAACGCCACCTAACAAATGCATCTCTGTGCTGGAAAAGCACGTCTCGGATCCCATAATCAATGCAGAAGAAGCTAGGGTGGAGCGGCGCCACAGTCGCTTTGAAGGCGGTGTCCAGTTTCTGCCGGCTTCCTTCGGTCAGGCTGTCAAAAATCCTGTCGAGATCGTGGTACCAGCGTTTCCTCGTCTTGTCGTAGTCAAAAACGTACCAAGCCTTCAGCGCCAATTCCATTGATAGAGCGAGTAGCATGGGTTCGACACCGATATGGGACCCATCTAAACCGAATGGGTTTTTGACATTGGCATCCGGAAACGTCCGCGCCTTGTTCAGAATCTGACGGGCACTGATGCCCATCTTGACCGCGGTCGTCAGTCGCTCGCTCATCTCGTGCAAGTCCCAGCAACACCTTCAAACTCACTACGCAAGCTGCCATCATTGACTCAGAAGTAAAGTCCCGCTCCCGCCAACTGGGAAAACACTGCCCGCGTCATCTGACGCACTTCCGGCAATTCTTATTGACCGCCCCTCCTCCCACAGCGACACTCCGCTTCAAAACGGGAGGACATCACCATGAACGAATCCATCCGCTGGCGGAACATGCGCACGGCGCCGCGCGACGGTAGCCGCATTCTCGTGACCATTCGCGCCTCCGAACAAGGGCCGGGTGCGGTCGATCTCGTCTACTGGTCGAAGGGCGACCGGTTCGGGGCCGACGGCTGGAGATCTTCTGACTCGACGCCGGGACTGATCGTTCAGTATGCCGAGCCGGAGCTCAAATGCTGGATGCCGCTGCCCGGGGTCAACATGGACGCGATGGTGCGGCCACCTGCCTGGGAGGGCGAAGACGAGGCCGAGCTCGACGGCTCGGGGATCTGAGCATGAACCGGCAGACCACACCGTACGGGCGGCACGGCCGACCGGTATTTTGAAGCATTTTATCTGGAGACGTGATGTTCACGCATATCATGATCGGCAGCAACGACCTTGCACGGTCGAAGCAGTTTTATGACGCCACCTTTCAGGCCCTGGGCGGGACGCCCGGTGAGACGGATGCGCGCGGCAGGCTCATTTACAAGCACAAGGGCGGGCGACTGATGATCACCGCACCGATCGACGGCATGCCGGCAACGGCTGCCAATGGCGGCACGATCGGCCTGCTTGCCGACAATCCGGATCAGGTTCAGGCCTGGCACGATGACGGCGTGGCGCATGGCGGCACCTCGATCGAGACGCCGCCCTGCGCGCGGCCCGATGGCTCGTTCGTCGCCTATCTGCGGGACCCCGACGGCAACAAGCTCACGGCGCGATCGCTGCCGGGGCGGTAAGAGCCGAGGCCATCTTGAGGGAGCGGAGGTCCGCTCCCAAGAGACCGCACGAGCGCCCTCGCCTCGCTAGCCGTTATACCAACTTCAGCACGATCTTGCCGATATGCGCCGAGCTTTCCATCAGCCGATGGGCCTCGACCACGTCCTCGAACGGCATGACCTGATGGATGACCGGCGCAACTTCGCCGCGTTCCAGGCGGGGCCAGACTTCGGTGGCGAGGTCATCGCGGATGGCGCGCTTTTCTTCAGCCGTGCGCGGACGCATGGTGGAGCCGGTGACGGTGAGGCGCTTCACCATGATCGGCGCAAGGCTCGCCTTTTCGACGGTGGAGCCGCCGAGAAAGGCGATGATCGAGAGACAGCCGTCTTTCGCGAGAGCCTGCAGATTGCGATCGAAATAGGCCGCACCGATCATGTCGAGCACGACATCCACACCCTTGCCGTCGGTCTCTTCCTTGACGATCTCGACGAAATCCTCTGCCTTGTAGTTGATCGCCCTGGTGGCTCCGAGATCCATGCAGGCGGCGCATTTCTCCGCCGAGCCGGCGGTCGTGAAGACCGTGGCGCCGAAGGCTTTCGCCAGCTGGATCGCCGTCGTGCCGATGCCGGACGAGCCACCATGGATGAGCACGGTCTCGCCTTCGGTCAGACCCGCCATCTGGAAGAGATTGGCCCAGACGGTGAAGAAGGTTTCCGGCAATGCCGCGGCCTTCACCGCATCATAGCCCTTGGGGAACGGCAGGGCCTGGCTGGCCGGCACGGCGCAATATTCGGCATAACCGCCGCCATTGGCCAGCGCGCAGACCCGATCGCCGATCTGAAAATCCGTGACGCCAGTGCCGAGGCCGACGATTTCGCCAGCGATCTCTAGCCCAAGGATCGGGCTTGCATCCTTCGGCGGCGGATAGGCGCCCTGACGCTGGGCAACATCCGGCCGGTTCACGCCTGCCGCCTCGACCTTCACCAGGATCTCGCCCGGCCGGGGAACCGGAAGCGGCCCCTCGACAAAGCGCATGACCTCAGGGCCGCCATGTCCGGACAGATCGACATGGCGCATGGTGGCAGGCAGTGACATGGGAAGCTCCTTGGATCGAATGCTTGAGGTCAGGCATAGAGCCTCTGAAATGCGATGAAAAGGAGGCCCTTTGTCCGACGTGGCAAATGGTATCGGGAGGGAGCAGCCTCCCTCAAAGTTCGATTTCCATGAAGGTGGCAATCTCCGTCTGCTGGTAGCGGTCGAAGGGGCCTCGGTCGCGGAAGCCGACGCTTTCATAGAGCCGGCGCGCTTCGACATTGCGGATGCCGACTTCGAGCAGTACGGACCGGAGGCCCCGACCTCTGGCCGTCTGCAGGATTGTCAACAGAAGGCTGCGGCCGATGCCCCGGCCGGCATGGTCAGGGTCGACGATCATGCGCTTGAGTTCGGCCGTGCTGTCGGAAAGGTCGAGAAGTGCGGCGCAGCCAAGCGCCTGACCGGAAGCGTCGCGGGCCAGGAAGACGTTGATGTCTTCTCTCGCGAGACCGGTGGCGTTCAACGGCTGGCGCAAGGCGCCCGGGTAGAGGCTGGCGGCCACTGCGTCGGACAGATCGAGCAGGCGCTGGACATCCGGCTGGTCAGCCGGCTCCGGGCGCACCGATAGACCTTCGACGCTCCCAGGCTGCTTGCCGATCATCAGCTAGAGCCGCGGACGGCCTTGAGTTCTGGATAGGGATAGTAACGCAGGCGCTTGTCGCGGCAGCGATAGTCATTGGCCGTCGAGCCCAGGATCTTGTTGTCACGCACCGAAATGCCGACAACATCAGGCTGGCGCTGTCTTTGCGCACTCCAGGCGCGCACGCAGAAGGCATAGGTCCTGGTCTGAGGGTCGAGGAGCACGACGCTGGAGATCTCGGGCCGAACAAAATCGCCGATCTTGCCGCCATTGTTCAAGACAATCTGCACAACCTGATTGCGGACGGACGCGGATGGCGGAACCTGCGAGTCGGCCACGGACTGCGGCACGTCTGTCTGGCAGCTGGCGAGCAGGAGCAGGCCGCCGAGGAAAGCAATCGGTTTTTTCATTGGAGAATCCCGTCTGGAGTGCATCGCAATCTTGCGCATCTTTGACGGGCAATCAAGCGAGACCGAAGGGATCTCGCATCTATTTCCGGAGTTGCCAGCCCGGCCTATTGATCAGAGATCGATCAGCCCGAAGGACAGCCCGCCTTCGTTCTCCTTGGCCTGCTTCTTCAGGTCGGCGATCTCGCCGCTGATGCGGTTGACGTCGTCGATGACGAGGCCGGCTGGGAGTTCGAGCACGCCGATCGAGCAGCGCATCAGCGGGAATTCGCGCTCGCGGCCCTGGCGGTCGAGGCCCTTGATATGGCCGGTCTGGCGGTCGGCTTCAGAGTAAAGGTCGATGACGTCGTCGTGGAAATCGGACAGCAGGCGGTCGAGGATCTCGGTCAGTTCCTCGCGGGTCCAGTCGGTGACACCGATGAAGAAATCGTCGCCGCCGACATGGCCGAGGAAATCGCCTTCGGAGAAGAAGTAGCGGCGGAGCAGTGCGGCGAAGAGCGAAATGGCGTGGTCGCCCTGGTGGAAGCCGTAATGGTCGTTGAACGGCTTGAAGTGGTCGAAGTCGCAGTAGCAGAAGAAGCGCGGGCCATCGCCATCGAGGGCTGCCGTGCGCATGAAATCGCGGATGGCGCGGTTGCCGGGCAGACCCGTCAGCGGGTTCTGGTCCTGGGCGGTCTTCAGCTGCTTTTCGCTCATGATGCGGATCAGCGAGCCGGCCGAGACGACACCGGCGTAACGCATGTTTTCCGTCAGGATGACGCAGTCGGAGCCTTCCATATTGGCGAAGATGGTCATCAGCCGCTCGGCCTCGGCATCGAGCCCGACGATCGGGGCGCGGTCGACGAAATGCGAGATCGAGCGCTCATAGAGCTTGTTCTTCAAGAGATCGCGGCCGAAGGGCTGGTAGATGTATTCCTTCAGATGCCGCTCGTTGATGATGCCGCGCGGTTCGCCATTCGCATTGAGCACCGGGAAGAAGGACTGGCCGGGATTGCGGCGGAAGAGATCGAAGACGTGGTCGATGTTCTCGTGTTCGTAGACGGTGGGCAGCGTCTCGATCTGCTTGCGGATCAGGATCTCGTCGAGGGATTGGCTGGTGCGGCGCGCCTTGCCGACATCCTGGAGATGCGGGAAAGCGCTCTTCAGCTCCGAAACGAGCGTGCTGGGGCGGGCGATGTACCAGCCCTGGACGAGATCGACGCCGAATTCGCGGCAGGCGAGGAATTCGCTTTCGGTTTCGATGCCCTCGGCAATGACGCGCACGCCCAGCACATGGCAGAAGTTGACGATGTTCTTGACGAGGTGGCGCTTGCGCGGATTGCTGTCGAGGCCGGCGATGAAATGGCGGTCGATCTTCACATAGTCGACAGGATAGTCGCAGAGCAGCTTCATCTCGCCATGACCGACACCGAAGTCATCGATCGCGAGCTTGAAGCCGGAGCGGCGCAGGCGCTCGACGAGGGCTGCAAATTCCGGGACGCGGGTGTTGTCGAAGCGCTCCGAGAGCTCGAAGCAGACGGAGGACGGCGGCACATGGGCCTTGCGCAGTTGGTCGAGCAGGGTGTCGACCAGCGCATTGCCTTCGGGGATCAAGCGGACATCGAGATTAAGAAAGAGCGTGGCGCCGGCACAATCGGGCAGCGTGGCGAATTTGGCGAGCGCCCGGGTGGCGACCATCTGTTCGAGGGGTAGGAGCTGGCCGGTCTCGGCGGCCTGATCGAGGAGATCGAGGGGGCTCTGGAAACCGATGCGATCATGGCCGCGCATCAGGCTTTCGTGGCCGAAGACGACCCCGGTGCCGACCTCGACAATGGGCTGGAAGGCATTTTCGACGACGAGTTTCGCCAGCGTCACCAGCTGATCGCTGGCAAAGCGCCGCAGCGCGCCCAAATCTTCCGCCACCCCCGCACCCATACGCGATACTCCAGTATGCATTTGTTTTTATGGGCAGAAATGTGGCGAGCAATCGTCAACAAAGGCTTTCCGTAGTGTGACAGCTGGATGAAAGTTTCATGTCGCAACCATCTCGGATTTGGCATCACACGCGCTTCGTGGATCCGGCGAAAGTGCCTGCGCAGCAAGGGTTTCAAGGGGCCCTGCGTCGCAAAGCTGCGGGCGATTTCATGCCAGCGCCGGCAGCGCACGGCATCCGGTTTACGGTTAAACGACGGGCGTCAGAAGGGCGGGATTTCCTGCAATTTTTTATTGATTGATCAGTCAATCAAAATTATCATGGGTCAAGATTGGAGAGGATGCATGCCGAAGGTTGGAATGGAGCCAGTGCGCCGGAAGGCGCTTGTCGATGCCGCGTTGAAGACGATCGGCCATCATGGCTCGCTGACCGTGACCATGTCTGAGATCGCCCGCGAGGCGGGTGTTTCGGCGGCGCTGGCGCATCATTACTTCGGCTCGAAGGACCGGCTGCTGATCGAGACGATCCGTTCGCTGCTGCGGCAATTGCGCGCCGATGCGGGAGCAGCCCTTTCGGCCGCGGCGACGCCCCGCGAACGGATTTCAGCTGTCATCCGCATCTCCTTTCAGGCCGACCAGTTCGACAGCCAGGTCGTTGCCGCATGGCTCGCCTTCTATTCCGAGGCGCAGCGGTCGGAAGAGGTGCGCCGGCTCTTGGCGCTCTATGCCCGGCGGCTGCATTCCAACCTGATGTCGGGGCTGAGGCCGCTCTGTGGCCCGGCCGAAGCGAGCCGGATCGCCGATGGCGCCGCCGCCATGATCGACGGGCTCTACATCCGTCAATCGCTGAAGGCCGCCCCCCTGTCGATTGATGCCTCTGTCGCATTGGTCGAGGATTATGTGACGGGGCAGCTCGCCTCCCACCCTACCCTCGAGGGGGAGGGTCGGACCAAAGGTCCGGGGTGGGGTGAAGCGTGATGACCGTAGCGACGCCAGAAGCCAAGATCACCCCCACCCGCCGCTCCGCGGCGACCTCCCCCCTCAAGGGGGAGGTGGAGAGAAACCACCCGTCTGGAGACAGGACATGAAAGCTCAACCACAGGCCTCCCACTTCATTGATGGCGAGTATGTCGAGGATACCGACGGCACCGTTATCGAAAGCATCTATCCCGCCACCGGCGAGGTGATCGCCAGGCTGCATGCGGCAACGCCTCAGATCATCGAAAAGGCGATCGCGTCTGCCAAGCGAGCGCAGAAGGAATGGGCGTCCTGGAGCCCCGCCGCACGGGGCCGCGTGCTCAAGAAGGCCGCCGAGATCATGCGCGAGCGCAATCGCGAGCTTTCCGAGCTCGAGACGCTCGACACCGGCAAGCCGATCCAGGAGACGATCGTCGCCGACCCGTCGTCGGGCGCCGACAGTTTCGAATTCTTCGGCGGCATTATCGCAACTGCCATGAACGGCAGCCAGATCCCGCTGGGCGGCGACTGGGCCTATACCAAACGCGTGCCGCTCGGCGTGGTCGTCGGCATCGGCGCCTGGAACTATCCGCAGCAGATCGCCTGCTGGAAGGGCGCACCCGCACTCGCCGCCGGCAATGCCATGGTGTTCAAGCCCTCGGAAGTGACGCCGCTCGGCGCCTTGAAGATCGCCGAGATCCTGATCGAGGCCGGCGCACCGAAGGGTGTCTACAATGTCATCCAGGGGGATCGCGAGACCGGGCCACTGCTCGTCAGCCATCCCGATGTCGCCAAGGTGTCGCTGACCGGCTCCGTGCCGACGGGGCGCAAGGTGGCGGGGGCGGCTGCCAGCCAACTTAAGCATGTCACCATGGAACTCGGCGGCAAGTCGCCGCTCGTCGTCTTCGACGATGCCGATGTCGACAGCGCGATCTCGGGCGCCATGCTGGGCAATTTCTATTCGACCGGCCAGGTCTGCTCGAACGGCACGCGCGTCTTCGTGCACAAGGCGATCAAGGAGACCTTCCTCACCCGCCTGAAGGCGCGCACGGAAGCCATCGTCATCGGTGATCCGCAGGACGAGGCAACCCAGATGGGGCCGATGGTGTCGCTCGCGCAGCGCGAAAAGGTGCTCTCCTATATCGACAAGGGCAAGGCCGAGGGCGCAACGCTCGTGACCGGCGGCGGCATTCCCAACAGCGTCACGGGTGAAGGCTTCTACATCCAGCCGACTGTCTTTGCCGATGTCACCGACGACATGACCATCGCGCGCGAAGAGATCTTCGGGCCCGTGATGTGCGTGCTCGATTTCGAGGACGAGGCGGAGGTGATCGAACGGGCGAATGCCACCGAATTCGGTCTCTCGGCTGGTGTCTTCACAGCCGACTTTTCCCGCGCGCACCGCGTGGTCGATCAGCTGGAAGCCGGCACGCTCTGGATCAACACCTATAATCTCTGCCCGGTCGAAATCCCCTTCGGCGGCTCGAAACAGTCGGGCTTCGGCCGCGAGAACTCGGCAGCGGCGCTGGAACATTATTCCGAGCTGAAGACGGTTTATGTCGGCATGGGCAAGTGCGAGGCGCCGTATTGAGCTTTTACCTCCCCCTTGAGGGGGGAGGTCGCGCGGCACGCGCGGGTGGGGGTGACCTTCTTGAGGTTGTCCATTCCTAGGATCACCCCACCCCGGCACTGCGTGCCGACCCTCCCCCTCAAGGGGAGGGTGTTGAGACGCCGCCGGCGCCGGCTCAGCTCTCCTGTTAAGGGGTCGATAACGAGAGCTGGAATGGGCAGTAGAAACAGTTTGTTTTGGGGATAGGCATGCAGAACGCAGACTTCATCATCATTGGCTCCGGCTCGGCCGGTTCGGCGCTGGCTTATCGACTGTCGGAAGACGGCAAGCACAGCGTCATGGTGCTGGAATATGGCGGATCGGATGTCGGGCCGTTCATCCAGATGCCGGCGGCCTTGGCCTGGCCGATGAGCATGAAGCGCTACAACTGGGGTTATCTCTCCGAGCCCGAGCCGAACCTCAACAATCGGCGGATCACAGCACCTCGTGGCAAGGTGATCGGTGGGTCGTCCTCGATCAACGGCATGGTCTATGTGCGCGGCTCGGCCGATGATTTCGACCGCTGGGAAGAGAGTGGCGCCAAGGGCTGGGGCTATGCAGACGTGCTTCCCTACTTCAAGCGCATGGAAAATTCGCATGGCGGCCAGGAGGGCTGGCGTGGCACTGACGGGCCGCTGCATGTCCAGCGTGGCCCGGCGAAGAATCCTCTGGTGCGCGCCTTTGTCGAAGCGGGCAAGCAGGCTGGGTTCGAAACGACTGAAGACTATAACGGCGAGAAGCAGGAAGGCTTTGGCCTGATGGAGCAGACCATCTGGCGCTCGCGGCGCTGGTCTGCCGCCAATGCCTATCTGAAGCCCGCCATGAAGCGGGGCAATGTGGAGCTTGTACGTTGCTTTGCCCGCAGAATCGTCCTCGAAAACGGCCGGGCCACCGGTGTCGAGATCGAGCGCAACGGCAGAATCGAGGTGGTGAAGGCCAATCGCGAGGTCATCGTTTCCGCCTCGACCTTCAACTCGCCGAAACTCCTGATGCTTTCCGGCATCGGTCCGGCGCAGCATCTGAAGGACATGGGCATCGAGGTGAAGGCAGACCGGCCGGGGGTCGGCGCCAATCTCATGGACCACATGGAATTCTACTTCCAGCAGGTCTCGACGAAACCCGTTTCGCTGTATTCCTGGCTGCCCTGGTTCTGGCAGGGGGTGGCGGGCGCGCAATGGCTGTTCTCCGGCACCGGGCTCGGCGGCTCGAACCAGTTCGAGAGCTGCGCCTTCGTGCGCTCCGCCCCCGGCGTCAAGCAGCCCGACATCCAGTTCCACTTCCTGCCGGTCGCCATCTCCTATGACGGCAAGGCGGCCGCGAAGAGCCACGGCTTCCAGGTGCATGTGGGCTACAATCACTCGAAGTCACGCGGCGCCGTGACGCTGCGCTCGCCCGATCCGATGGCCGATCCGGTCATCCAGTTCAACTATATGAGCCACGAGGAAGACTGGGTGAAGTTCCGCCACTGCGTGCGGCTCACGCGCGAGATCTTCGGCCAGAAAGCCTTCGACCCCTTCCGCGGACCGGAAATCCAGCCCGGCGAGACCGTGCAGACGGATGATCAGATCGATGCCTTCCTGCGCGAACATCTGGAAAGCGCCTACCACCCTTGCGGCACATCGAAGATGGGCGCCAAGGACGATCCGATGGCCGTCGTCGATCCGGAATGCCGGGTGATCGGCGTCGACGGCCTGCGTGTCGTCGATTCCTCCATCTTCCCGCGGCTGACCTATGGCAACCTGAACGGTCCCTCGATCATGACCGGCGAGAAGGCCGCCGATCACATCCTCGGCAACACGCCGCTCCCCCGGTCCAACCAGGAACCCTGGATCAACCCACGCTGGGAAACCAGCGACCGGTGATGGGCTTCATGTCGCGCGGCGCGCGTTGTGCGGGCCTTCCACTAGGTCACCGTCCGACGATCCGCTCGAGTATCCGATCCGCCACCAGTTCGTAATTCTCGTCGAAATGGTGACCGCCTGGGCGGGGGATGAGTTGGAGGCCTTGCTTTGCGCGGGGCTCCAGCGCGGGGCAGCCGCTGTCTTCTTCTTCCTGACCGTAGACGCATTGGACCTTGGAGGCCTCAACCTCGGCCAGGTGGTCGACAGGATCGCCGTGTTTGGCGGGGCCGGTCACGCCGACCCAGCTTCCCAGCACGATCTCGAAATCGGCCTGGTGGGACAGAGCGAGCAGCGAAAGGAGCGTGACCGAAGTGCGGTCCGTCTCGGGCAGGAGGCCATAGACCTTGGGCAGGATGTTGGCGCCGAAGGAATAGCCGATCAGGATGACTTTGGAGACGCCGAGGCGTTTGCGGTAGTGCGCGATTATCGCGCTCAGGTCGGCGGCGGTGGCTTCGGGGCTTTTCTCGCTCCAGAAATAGCGCAGGGCGTCGACGCCGATGACGGGCACGCCCTTCTCGTTCAGTCGGGCCGAGACCCGTTGATCGATCTCGCGCCAGCCGCCATCGCCGGAATAGAAGATCGCGACGGTATCGTGTTCAGGCTCGACGATGTCTTCGACCAGGGGAAGATCCAGCGCCTCATCAGCCGGGGTCAGCCGGGCCACGAGGTCGGACGCTTCGGCGGAGAGGATGCGCGCGGCACCGCCCTCCCCCTCTGCGATCACCACATCCGGATGGCTCGATTTCAGCTCTTGCGCATGGTTTCGTGCCGCTTTGTTGGCGGCCGAGGAGAAGACCACACGCAACGGATTGGGCAGGCTGCCGGGCGACAGGCCGTAGGACGTCCCCTCGGGCGTTTCGCGGCGCGGGGCCGGCGTGCAAAGCGGCTTCGGCAGCGCGATCGCCTCGGTCGGATCGACGGCGACCGTTTCTCCAATCGTCTCCGCGAAACTCCCGTTCGGGGTCTGGGCCGCCATGGCCAGCGCGAGCGCTCCTCCCTCGCCGAAGCCGAGGATGCGCGGCGGACGGTAGAAATCGGCCTTGTGGCTGCGGTGCAATCGTCGCGTCAGGCGTTCGATATCGGCCGGCAGGAAGAGGCAGTCGCGTTCGGTCTCACGCGAGAGGGCGGCGCGCCACGTCGTCAGATCAACGCCGACACCGACTGCGCCGGCGTGAACGACCGTCTCCAGCGCGGCCTGCTCGGCGCCATCCCAGCCATTGGCGTCGGAGATGATGACAACGACGCCCCCCATATTGCCGTCATCCGGGGCGACGATGCGATCCTGCGGCAGGCTGACGATGCCGTCTGCGCTCGATGCGGCTGCGACGCCGGTCACGAGCGGCAGGGCCAAGGCCCCTGCGGCAACGAGCCTGTGCAGGTGGCTGTGGCGCGTCTTGGCGATCACGCCGCTCATTTGCGCATCAGGCCCTTCAGACCGCCGCCGATCAGGAGCGTCACATCGATCAGCGAGAGGACCGGCAGGCCCTGGCCGGGGACCGCGAGATAGCGGGGCTGCCAGTCGGGATCGAACTTCTCCTTGAAGGCGCGCACGCCGCGGAAATTGTAGAAGCGCTCGCCGTGGTCGAAGATCTGGCGGGCGACGTGGTTCCAGGCCGGGGCGCGGCTGTGATCGGATAGCCCGGCCAGCGGCGCCATGCCGAGGTTGAGCGTGCGAAACCCTTCCGCCTTCAGCGTCTCCATGATCTTCACGAAGAGCAGATCCATCATGCCCCGGTGCACACCCGGCACATGGCGCATGAGATCGATGAAGGCATCTCCATCAGAGGAAGCCGTCATCAGGCTGGCGAAGGCGACGATACGGCCCTCGAGGCGAATGACGGCGACGGGGCCGGAGGCCACATAGGCGCGGTCAAAGGTGCCGAGGGAAAAGCCCTTTTCTCCGGATTGGTGCGCAGACAGCCAGGCGTCTGATACCGCCTGCAGTTGGTCCAGCATTGGGGGCACGGCGTCTGCGGACACGAGCTCGAAGCAGAGACCATCGCGTTCGGCGCGGTTGATCGAGCGGCGGAGCTTCACCCAATCGCCGCCGGCCAGCGAGAAGCGGGTAAGATCGACGATGGCCTGTTCGCCGAGTTTCAGCGCCTGCAGGCGCATGTCGACGGCCACCGGCAGGAAATCGGCGGAGACCTGGTAGAAGACCGGGCGGCTGCGGCTGCGGCGTGCTTCCGCGACGAATTTTTCGACCAGCGGCGCCCAGAGATGTCTTGGTCCGACGGGGTCGAAGAGCGCGACCAGCGAGCGGCCCTGGCGCGCATACATGATGAAGCCCTGGCCACAATCGGAGAAAAGGATGCGCTTGTCGCCGAGACGCACGAGGCCGGCGCTGGCGTTTTCCTGCTGCGGCAGGAGCGCGATGGCGCGCGCGAGATCATCGGCCGTCTCGTCTTCCGTTTCCCGTCTGCGGCGGGGGAAGCGGACGAGGCCGCGCGAGGCGATGACGCCGAGCACCATGGACAGACCGAGCGTGCCTTCGGTCGCATCGATGCCGTGGCGGGCAAGCACCAGGCCCCAGCCGAACTTCAGCAGGCTTTCCTCCGCCAGAACAGCACCGAGCAATGCCAGGACGGCGAGCGCCGTAAGCACCAATCCCGTTCGCGGGGCACGCAATACGAGCTTCGGAACGAGGGATAAAGCAACGATCGAAAGAGGCTTGGCGCGACCTACGGCGAGCGCAGGCGCAGCCGCTTCGGCATCGGACAGAGAAGAAGCCATGAACCGGACCACGAACTGAAGGGGATCGAACGCTTATTAGCGTCCATGCATGGACCGAAGCTTGTGACACCAAGGAGTAAACGAGTCGGTAAACCAGCGTATAAATTGCGCAAGACACGCAAATTCCGTCACGGTCAAGCCGAGGAAATGCAAGCCAGCCTTGCAAGGCGAGAAGATGCCGAGATGGAGGATTCGGTCCGAGGTCTAGCGGCGGAGAACCCGCGCGGCGAGAGAGAACGGGCTCGAGACGGTTTGTGCCGCGGCATCCAGGACAAAGGCGCCGGCATCACCGATCGTGGCTGCGGCGGCGGGCTTGCTCAGGGTCGTGGCCAGTTGCTTCACGTCGAAGAAGCGGTTGTGGTTGGTGACATCCGTCGGCTCCAGCGAGGAGATGTCGATGATTGCGACACCATGACGCTTGGCCGCTTCGGCCACTTCCGGATTGCGCGCGTCGAGCGCGCCCACGCGGTTGCCCGCACCAAGGAAACTGGAGACCTGCAGCGCGCGATCATCGGGCGCCACGAGAACGGTGATGGGTGTGCGCATCCGCCCGATGACGTCGAGCTGGGCGGTGAAGACCCCCTCGTCGATGTCGGGCGCGGCCATGATCACCCGCAGCCGGTTCAGCACGTCGCCTTTGCCCTCCAGCCTGAGCTGGCGCAGCGCCTCCATGGTGAGCCAGCCGCCCATGGAGTGGGCGAAGACGTCGACCTGGCCGTTGCGGGCGCGGGTCATGTCACTCAGGAGATTGGCAAGCGCATCACGGGAATAGGTGGCGGATTCCTTGTCGGCGACATAGGCCGGCAGGGCGGCGAGCGAAGGCCAGGAGAAGAGCACGGGCGTGCCGTCGAGATTGCTGTCCGTCTTCAGCTGCGCGAGGCGGAAGAGCGATTCCTGAAAATTGTAGTTGTAGCCATGGACGAAGACGACGGGTGGCGCCTTGTCCTGCGTCCGCACGGCCTGCAGCAGGGCAGCGCGATCCAGCACCGACTGCGAGACCACGGCGAAATCCGTCTTCGGATCGGGTTTGCGGCCAGGCTTTGGCCATTCGATATTGGCGGGCTTGTGGTTCGGCGGGATGGAGATGTCGAAACTGGCGTAGTTCGGCTCGCGCGTCCGGGTCGTGGTGAAGACATTCGTGCCCGGCTCCGCGCGATCACGCGTGGTGACGCTGTAAAGCGTTTCGACCCGGCTCGGCTGATAGTCGTTCAGGGCGACGGTGCCGAGCGTTTCCGGTCCCGGACGCCCGGCGCAGGATGTCAGGCCGACAGCCGACACCAGGCTGAAGGCCACAAGCAGCCGACGCGACGTCTGAGATAGGTCAACGGTCGGAAAGCGCATTCAGGATCATCCTTGCAGATCGACACAAGCTCGCCCCGCATCTTCATGACCGGGCGGAAAGCGCGAGCTATAACCGCTGATGAAAGTGCCGCCAAGGCCCGACGGCATGACAGGCTTGGGATGCGCCGGGGAAGAGCTGATGACAGGCCGCATTCGGTCGAGGCTTGAGGGCGGCGATCCATACAGATTTGGTTATGGGTTCCGGCTACATAATTATTTGCCTGCCTGCATCCCTTCTGTAATCATAACTGACAAGGAAAGGTCTGCCGGGTGGGAGTGAGGAGCCAGGTGACGCGAACTTTACATGACTCCAGGTCATGATTGTGATCGCTTCGACGCCTCGAGCCGGGGACTTTCCAAGCTGACAAAACATGGGAGGAGGAATTCATGTTGCGCCAATTTCTGATCGCCGGACTGTCCGGTGCTGCACTTTGCCTGACCGGAGCCGCAGCCTTTGCTGCGGATGTTACTCTCAAGCTGCACCAGATGCTGCCGCCGCAGGCGACCATCCCTGCCAAGGTGCTGGCCCCCTGGGCCGAGAAGATCCAGGCCGATTCCGGAGGCCGCATCGCCGTCGAACTCTACCCGGCCATGCAGCTCGGCGGAAAACCGTCCGACCTCGTCGACCAGGTCAAGGACGGCGTCGTCGATCTCACCTGGACCCTGTTCGGCTACACGCCCGGCCGCTTCCCGAAGTCGGAAGCCTTCGAACTGCCCTTCATGGTGACCACGGCGGAAGCAACCTCGGTCGCCTTCCAGGAATATGCCGAAAAGCATCTGACGGACGAGCTCACCGACTACCATGTCCTGGCAGTCCACACCCATGGTCCGGGCCTCATTCACACCATCGCCTCCAAGCCCGTGCAGAAGCTTGAAGACATGCAGGGCCTGAAGCTGCGCGGCACGTCGAAGGTGGTCAACCAGATGCTCGAAGCCATGGGCGCTTCTGCCGTCGGCATGCCGGTCACCGCCGTGCCGGAAAGCCTGTCGAAGAGCGTCATCGACGGCTCCGTCGTTCCGTGGGAAGTGACGCCGGCGATCAAGATCGCCGAGCTTGCGCCAAACCATACCGGCTTTTCCGGATCCACCGGCCTTTACACCGGCACGTTCGTCTTTGCGATGAACAAGGACAGCTACGATGCTCTGCCCGACGACCTGAAGAAGGTGATCGACGACAATTCCGGCAAGGAACTCGCCCGTCTCTTCGGCAAGGCCATGGATGAGGGCGATGTGCGCGGCAAGGACATTGCCGACAAGGCCGGCAACACGATCATCACGCTGGACGAAGCCGAGACCGCGCGCTGGAAGGCCGCCGGCGAGGCCGTGACCAAGGCCTGGATCGCGGAGATGGACAGCAAGGGCCTCGATGGTACCATGCTCTACAATGACGCGCTGGCCCTGATCCAGGCGAACACGCAATAACCTCCCCGACTTGTCCGGGCGCTTGTCGGAAGGCGCCCGGACCTTTTGAGCCTACCAGAGGACTTCTTGATGGCGACTGCCTCTTCCACCGGCTTCGACAGACTGGAGCGGGCTTGCCATGGGCTTGCCGCGAGCCTGGTCCTGTTCGGCGGCCTCTGTCTCGTCGTCGCCTGCGGGCTGACCGTGGCCTCGATCCTCGGGGGGCTGACCCTGCGTCCCCTGCCCGGCGAGATCGAGCTGGTCGAGGCGCTGTGCGGCCTCGCCGTCTTCGCCTTCCTGCCCTATTGCCAGCTGAAGCGCGGCCATGTGGGCGTCGATATCCTGATCTCCGCCTTCGGCCCGAAAGCGATGAACTGGACCCAACTGATCGGCGACATCGTGATCGCCGTGCTGATCGGGCTCGTCACCTGGCGCCATGCCGTCGGCACGATGGACAAGATCGGCAATGGTGAAACCACGCCGCTGCTCCTGATGCCGGTGTGGTGGGGCTTTGCGGTCGCGCTTGCCCTTCTCGTTGTGAATGTGATCGTCTGCCTCTTCGTGATCGCTGCCGATATCCGTGACATGCGCCGCGGCAAGACCATTGTCGCTGCGATGGGAGCCCATTGATGAGCAGCATTGAAATCGGACTCTGGTCCTTCCCCGTCCTCATTCTGCTCATCTTCCTGCGGGTGCCGATCGGGGCGGCCATGCTCGCCACCGGCGTTGTCGGCACCTATCTGGTGCTTGACCGGTGGACGCCCGTTCTGGCGCAGATGAAGGTGCTCGCCTGGAACACGAATGCGAACTACTCGCTGTCGATCATTCCGCTCTTCCTGCTGATGGGCCAGTTTGCGGCGCGCGGCGGCATGAGCCAGGCGCTGTTCAATGCGGCGGCGGCCTTTCTAGGGCACCGCAAGGGCGGCGTCGCGATGGCTGCGATCGGCGCATCTGCCGGCTTCGGCTCGATCTGCGGATCGTCGCTTGCCACGGCCGCAACCATGGCGCAGGTGGCGCTGCCGGAACTGAAGCGCAACGGCTATGCCGGCGGCCTTGCCACGGCCTCGCTTGCCGCCGGCGGTACGCTCGGGATCCTGATCCCGCCCTCGGTGGTGCTGGTGATCTACGCGATCCTTGCCGAGCAGAACATCGCCAAGCTCTTCCTCGCCGCCTTCGTGCCGGGCATTATCGCGGCGATCTCTTATCTCGTTGTCATCGCCATCTATGTACGGCTGAAGCCGGAATCGGCGGGCCATGCCGCACGCATTCCGTGGAAGGATCGCGTGCCGGCGCTGATTGCCGTCTGGCCGGTTGTTGCGATTTTCTTTGCGGTCGTCGGCGGGATCTATCTCGGATGGTTCACGCCGACCCAGGCGGCTGCTGTGGGTGCTGCCGGTGCCGGGCTTGTCGCCTTCGTCAATGGCGGGCTGGATCGCAAGTCGCTGTTCGACTGCTTCAAGGAGACGGCAGTTTCGACCGGCATGATCTTCTTCATCATTCTCGGTGCCTCGGTGTTCAACTCCTTCCTCGCCTTCTCCCGTCTGCCGCAGGTGGGCGCGGAATGGGTGACGGCGCAGGGCTTTGCGCCGATGACGGTGCTGATCATCATCCTGCTTCTCTACATCATCTTCGGCTGCATCATGGATTCGCTCTCCATGATCGTGCTCACGATCCCGATCTTCTTCCCGATCGTGACGGCCATGGATTTCGGCATGAGCCCGGAGCATTTCGCCATCTGGTTCGGCATCCTGGTGCTGATGGTCGCCGAGATCGGGATGATCACGCCACCCGTGGGGCTCAATCTCTTCATCATATCGGCGATGGCGCGCGACGTGCCAATCCGTGAGACCTACAAGGGGATCATCCCCTTCATCACCGCAGACGTCTTCCGCATCATTCTGCTGACGGCCTTTCCGATTATCTCGATCTTCCTCGTCTAGGCGGGGTCATCGACCGGGGCGCTGTCCGGCTCGTCGGGACAGCAGCGCAGACAGGCCCTGAAGCCGCCCTCACGGGCGGCTTTTGCCGTTTCGAAGAAGGTGAGGCTCTGCGGCCCCGCCGGACGCGACGGGCAGGACGGACGGCAAAAGATGCGGGTCGAGAAAACGCCATAGACGAAGCGGCCGTTCATGGCTGCATCACGGCGTGCGATGGCCTGCCATCGAGGGTCTTCGGTCGGATCGGGGTTCATGCTGGGGTCTCCTTGCAGCTTGAGCGTCAGCATGCACCCGATGAAGGGGGACGAGCCACCCGTTTCCTGCGGGCATCACGGACGCTTTAGAGGTGACGCGCGGGGACGAAGCGCGGTAGGTGTCGGACCGATCCGCAACCCGAATCCTGGAACGGCATGGAAACTTCACTCTACCAACCCGTCAAAGCCTTCCTCGAAGGCGCCGGCTATACCGTGAAGGGTGAAGTCGGCGGCTGCGATGTGGTGGGGGTGAGCGACGGGGATCCGACGCTCCTCGTCGTGTGCGAACTGAAGCTCAGCTTCAATCTCGAACTCATCCTGCAGGCGGTCGATCGCGCTTCGATCGCCGACGAGGTCTGGATCGCCGCCCGTGTCTCGGCCAAGCGCCGGGGCCGCGAGAGCGACAAACGCTACCGCGACCTCTGCCGGCGGCTCGGGATCGGCATGCTCGGCATTTCGGATCGCGGCGAGGTCAGCGTGATCGTCGGCTCCGTCACGCCCATGCCGCGGACCAATCCGAAACGGCGGTCGCGGCTGATGCGCGAACACCAGAAGCGGAAGGGCGACCCTGCCGTCGGCGGCAGCACGCGAACGCCACTGATGACCGCCTATCGCCAGCAGGCATTGGGCTGTGCAGCGGCACTCAAGGCCGGCCCGCTCAAGGTGCGCGAGATCCGCGACCATGTGCCGGAGGCGGCCAAGATCCTGCAGGGCAATGTCTATGGCTGGTTCGAACGCGTGGAACGAGGCGTCTATGGGTTGACGCCTGTGGGGTTGGAGGCGCTTTTGCGGTGGCAGCCGGAAGCGCCCCTGCCCCTTAAGCCCGACGCGTAAACAGGATCACCGCAAAGAGCAGCACACCGGCGAAGGTGACCAGCGAGGACACGGCGACGATCGGTTCCAGCGCCTGGTTGCCGCTCAGCATCAGGAAGAGCGACGGGCCCATGACGAGGATGCCTGCCGTGTAGAGCATGTACTGCACCTTCGCGACGCGGCTTGCGGCCTGGATCGGGTTCAGCGCGTAGTAGATGCCGAAGATCGCCATCGTCACCCAGCCGAGCAGGTTGATGTGCGCATGGGCACCGGTCGCTTCGAACTGGTGCGTGATCGACATGTAGAGCCCGAGACAGATGCCGGCGATCAGGAACAGAATGGCCGTGCGGAAATACCAGATAGACAATTGTGGCATGTTGAAATCCCCCGAAACAACGGGATGAGAGTAGCACTGCCCGCGGCAAGCGCAATGATCTGACGATTGTCATTTTAGGGGGAAACCCGGGCGTCTGGTCCGAGGCGGATGGCTGCCTCAGAGAAAGCCGATCCAGCGGCCGGCAAGCAGGGCGGCAAGCCAGATGGCCAGCGATGCGGATGCCACAAGCCGCAGCGCCGGCGTTGGGCTGGCGCCGGCTATCAGGGCTGCCCAAGGCCCTGAGGCCCGAACGGCGAGTGCGTTCATCGTGCCGAGGAACACCAGGCCGATCTTGATCAGGAAGGCGGTGTTGTCGGCATATTCGAGCGGGCGGACGGTAAAGAGCAGCGCGCCGGTGAGGATGGTTGCGCCCAAGGCCAGGGCCGCCGCGCGCGACAGGGTGACCGCCGTCTCTGCGAGCGGCAGGCGGGCAAGGCCGCCGAGCAGGCGCAGGTCGAGGAGGGCGCTCGCGCCGATCAGCATGGCGAGCGAGAGGATGTGGCTGGCATTGGCAAAGATGTAGAGAATGGGCCAGCGGATGAGCGCCTGGCCCACGGGTGCCGTGAGGATTGCCAGCCACTCCATGCCGGTCAGTTGGTGACGATGCGGTTCGGATAGATGTCGTAGTTCTTGCCCGACACAATCACCCGCACGGCCTTCAGGCGCTTTTCATCCGGATCGAGGGAGCGATTGCCGCGCACGGTGACCTCGTCACCGATGGCAACGACGCCTTCGACGAAGCCGGAGCGCTGGGTCTGGTTGGGATTGCCGAGCTCGATGCGCCAGGCGCCGTCGGCTGTGTCGAGTTCCAGTGTCGGATGCGGCGGGGCAAAGGAGATCGCGGTGATCTTGCCCGTCAGGTCGATCTGGTCTGCTTCGGCCCAGGACCAGCCGTGATGGGCCATGGCAGCGCCGGCGAACAGGGCAGCGCCGGCGAACAGGGCGGCGCCGGCAAGGGTGGCAAGGACAGGCATGGCGGGGGAGACTGCGCGGTTCATGATCATTCTCCAGGTTGGGACACACCTGCAAGAGTAGTGCGCCGGCCCGGCTTTTCGACGTCACCTTTGCTTGATCGCGCGGTAAGAAGGCTGGGAGCGCCAATTCGAACGGCGCCCCCGGCCCTTCATCTCAGTGCAAGACAGCTCAGTGCAAGGCAGCGCTGGCGGCGAGCCGCTCGTCCTTGTCGTGCAGGGCGAAGCGGTCGACCATGTCGGCGCTTGCCTCGTTGAAGCCGAGAACCTCGACCTCGATACCGGCCTTGCGATACTTCAGGACGATCTTGTCGAGCGCGCCGACAGCGGTGATGTCCCAGAGATGGGCAGCACTGACGTCGATGATCACCTTGCGGGCTTCATCGGAGAAGTCGAAGGCATGGATGAAGCTCTCGGCCGAGGCGAAGAAGATCTGGCCGGTGACGCGGTAGGTAACCGCGCCCGTGATCTCGTCGGCATGGCGGGTCACGCGGAAGAGCTTGGCCACCTTGCCGGCGAAGAAGATGCCGGAGAGCAACACGCCGACGATGACGCCCTTGGCGAGGTCGTGGGTCGCGACCACCGTGACGACGGTTGCCAGCATGACCACAGAAGACTGCCAGGGATTGCGCCTGATATCGAGGATCGAGCGCCAGGAGAAGGTGCCGATCGAGACCATGATCATGATGGCAACCAGCGCTGCCATAGGGATGATGCGGACGAGATCGTCGAGCACCACGATCAGGAAGAGCAGGAAGGCGCCGGCAACGAAGGCGGAGAGACGGCCGCGGCCACCCGAACTGACGTTGATGACCGACTGGCCGATCATGGCGCAGCCGCCCATGCCGCCGATCAGGGCCGAGGCGATGTTGCCGGTGCCCTGGCCGATGCATTCCTGGCTTTTGTTGCTCGGCGTGTCCGTCATGTCGTCGACGATCTGGGCCGTCAGCAGCGATTCCAAGAGGCCGACCGCGGCAAGGGTCACGGAGTAAGGCAGGATGATCTGCAGCGTCTCGAGATTGAGGGGCACGTCCGGCAGGAGGAAGACCGGCAGCGTCGAGGGCAGTTCGCCGAGATCCGCCACGGTGCGCAGGTCCATGCCGGTCCACCAGGCGAGCGTCGTCAAGACGATGATGGCAACCAGCGGCGACGGGATGAGCTTTGTGACATAGGGGAAGAGGTAGATGATCGCGAGACCGCCGGCGATCATGGCATAGGTCAAGCCCGGCACGCCGATCAGCTCCGGCAGCTGAGCCATGAAGATCAGGATGGCGAGCGCGTTGACGAAGCCGGTGATGACCGAGCGGGAGACGAAGCGCATGACGCGGCCGAGTTTCAGATAGCCCGCGAGGATCTGGATCACGCCCATCAGGATGGTGGCGGCGAAGAGATATTGCAGGCCGTGTTCCTTGACCAGCGTCACCATGATGACGGCGGTGGCAGCGGTGGCGGCCGAGATCATGCCGGGACGGCCGCCGACAAAGGCGGTGACGCAGGCAATCGCGAAGGAGGCGTAGAGGCCGACCTTGGGGTCGACGCCGGCGATGACGGAAAAGCCGATGGCTTCCGGTATCAGGGCTAGTGCGACGACGATGCCCGAGAGGATATCGCCACGGATGTTGGAGAACCACTCGCGGCGGTAATTGGTAAAGCTTTGCATTGTTGATTTTTCACAGTTGTTGCAACGGTCCGAGCGGGTCTCGGGCCAGGAAAAGAGGATGGTTGCGTTGCTGTGTTGTCTGACGGATCGGCGGCCAGAAGAGCCACCCGGAGTTTCACCGGGTCCTTGTGGATGGCTCTCGTTTAGCCGAAAGCCTGCTGCAGGGCAACACCGGGAAGGCCACAGGCCCGCGCGCTGCACTTCCCTCTGCGGCCAAAAGCAAAGAAGGCGGCCCTTGGCGAGCCGCCTTCTTCTCTCGGGAGGAGCCGCCCATCAGGGGCGGTAGATCTGGTCGAAGACGCCGCCTTCGCCGAAATGCTCGGGCTGCGCCTTGGCCCAGCCGCCGAAGAGCGGATCGTCGATGGTGACGAGGTCGAGCTTCGGCAATTCCGGACCGGAGCCTGCCGGCACGAGGTCGGGGCGCGATGGACGGTAGAAGTGCTTGGCCGCGAGGGTCTGGCCTTCCGCCGAATAGAGGTAGTCGAGGTAGGCCTCGGCCTCCTTGCGGGTGCCCTTCTTCTCGACATTGACATCGACGACGGCGACCGGCGGTTCGGCAAGGATCGACAGCGACGGGGTCACGATGTCGAACTGGTCGGCACCGAATTCCTTGCCGGCGAGATAGGCCTCGTTTTCCCAGGAGATCAGCACGTCGCCGATCTCGCGCTGGGCAAAGCTCGTCAGCGCGCCGCGGGCGCTGGTATCGAGCACCGGAGCGCGGCGGTAGATCTCGGCGATGTAATCGCGGATCTGCTGCTGGTCACCGCCGAATTCCTTGTTGGCCCAGGCCCAGGCGGCGAGATAGTTCCAGCGAGCGCCGCCGGAGGTCTTCGGGTTGGGCGTAACGATCTGCACGTCGCCCTTCACCAGATCGCCCCAGTCCTGGATGGCCTTGGGATTGCCCTTGCGCACCAGGAAGACGATGGTCGAGGTGTAGGGCGAGGAATTGTTCGGCAGGCGGTTGCGCCAGTCCGGGGCGAGTAGCTTCGCCCGCTCGGCGATGATGTCGATGTCGCTCTGCAGGGCAAGGGTCACGACATCGGCCTCCAGACCTTCCATGACCGCGCGGGCCTGACGGCCGGAGCCGCCATGGGACTGGTCGATGGTGACGGTCTCACCGGTCTCCTGCTGCCAGTGTTTGGCAAAGGCTGCGTTGTAGTCCTGATAGAATTCGCGGGTCGGATCATAGGAGACGTTCAAGAGCTCCGCCGCCCCTGCCGGCAGCACGAGGCCGGTGGACAGGCTCAATCCGACGAGAAACGCCGCAAGATTTTTCCCAATGCACGTCATGTCTGTGCCTCCTCTCTGGCGTTAACGATTTAAGACTACCGAACAGGTCATCTTAGTCAACGCGGGGTGAGAAGTTCGCAAAAGCGTTTCCCTGCCACGGGTGGTCGACGCGATGGTCGTTCTGCCTTGAGACGGGGAAGTGGCCGAAGTTTTTCATCAGGAGCGATTTCGGCGAAACGCTTCGACCGCGGTGCGGGTCGCGATGAGGTGGGCAGACTGTGTGGCGAAGCGTTTCGGTTTCGCGCCCCGGCGCGACCAGAGCAGGCCTCCCCCGCGCCCTCTTCCACCCCCTCCTGCCCTCAAACAGCAGTCACAAAAGGAAAGAAATAAAAAATAATCGTTGTATGTCATAGTTAAATGACGGCAAAAAGACAGCCTAACCCGCTGTTTTCATTCAATCATAATTTCAAGTGCCTCCCGTGATACCGGGTACTTTCACCGAACCAATCAGTTCGATTGTGCGCAAAGGGGTATTGTAATCCCAATCATCCTGCGCCAAATACAACTCATCGAACCAAGCAGTTCGATCCGCAAGGTTCTAAAGGTACATGCAAATGAAGACCATCGCAGCAGCACTCCTGACCACCATCGCAGCCGCTTCGGCCGCTTTCGCGATCGAGCCAATCCCGGGCTCCATCACCTATGGCGGTGCGCAGCCGAGGCTCGAACAGGCTCCCGCCGGTTCGAACTTCTTCCATACCTTCTACGCCAATGGATCCGAAGTCCACGAGATCTATCAGGTGAACGCAGACCGGACCGTCTCCCTCGTTTCCCGTTCCGTAGCGAACGACTGACGCGCCAGACGATCTGAGATCCCGGGTAGAACTCTACCCATATCCACAATCATGAGCTGAACACATGCGGTGTTGCTCAATTCAAGATAAGGAATACGACCATGAAGACCATCCTCTCTGCAGCCCTCATCTCGCTTGCTGCCGGTTCGGCCGCTTTTGCCGCCGTCCAGCCGATCCCGGGCTCGATCACCTATGACAATGCAAACGTTCAGCTGGAAAAGGCACCTGCCGGTTCGACCTTCTTCCACACCTTCTCCAACGGTGACGGCCGTGACGTTCGCGAAGTCTACAAGGTCAATGCCGACAAGTCGGTGACCCTGGTCAACCGCACGATCTCCAACGCTTCCTAATCCGAAGCGCCTGAACGAACGCGCCTCCCAAGACGCTGAAGACCTCCAGCGGCAGGCTCGGCCCCTCTCCACCGCCCCGAGCCGCCGCCACACACAACGCACAAGGAATTAAGACCATGAAGACCATCATCTCTGCAGCCCTCATCTCCCTCGCAGCCGGCTCGGCCGCTTTTGCAGCCGTTCAGCCGATCCCGGGCTCGATCACCTATGACAACGCAAACGTCCAGCTGGAAAAGGCACCTGCCGGTTCGACCTTCTTCCACACCTTCTCCAACGGTGACGGCCGTGACGTCCGCGAAGTCTACAAGGTCAACGCCGACAAGACGGTGACCCTCGTCAACCGCACTGTCTCCAACGCTTCGTAATCAACGCGCCTCTAAAGGACGCACCCTTCGGCGGCCGGCTCGGTTCCCCTCTCCCCCTTCCCCCAACCAGGCCGCCGCCACCCCAACCCTTGAAAGGAACAAGACCATGAAGACCATCATCTCTGCAGCCCTCATCTCCCTCGCAGCCGGCTCGGCCGCTTTTGCAGCCGTTGAACCGATCCCGGGCTCGATCACCTATGACAACGCCAATGTTCAGCTGGAAAAGGCACCGGCCGGTTCGACCTTCTTCCACACCTTTGCCAACGGTGACGGCCGTGACGTTCGCGAAGTCTACAAGGTCAATGCCGACAAGTCGGTGACCCTCGTCAACCGCACCATCTCCAACGCTTCCTGATCCAAGGGTGCGTGATGGGCCTCGGAGCTTCGGCCCCGGGGCCTTTTTTTTGTGCGCGTATTTCAGGTGATGGGATCGCCTCGATCGGCGCTCAGTGCGGCGCGTCGCCCGCATCGGCCGCGGCATCCGCCAGGCTGGTCGTCAGCAGCACGGCCCGGGTCTCATCGGCAACGCGGGCAAAGACGCGACGGATCTCACAATCCGTCTCGCCGTCGCAATCCTCGCAGCGGCGATAGGCCGTGAGCGAGAGACAGGGAAGCGGCGCCACCGGACCGTCGATCAGCCGCAGGACCTCGCCATAGGTGATCTCGCTTGCCGGCCGGAGCAGGAGATAGCCGCCCTGCTTTCCCCGTCGGCTTTCCACCATGCCGCCGCGCTTCAAATCGAGCATGATCTGCTCGAGGAATTTCTTCGGGATCTTCTGCTGATCGGCAATGTCGGGGATCTGGATCGGCTCGCCCGGCTCGGCGCGGGCAAGAAGCGTCAGCGCCCGCAGCGCATATTTGGCTTTCTGTGTGATCATCGATCGTCAACGTCCGCCAGAAACGGCCCCACATTCTTGGGTTCAGGCCATAGCGCAATTTACCGCCGGGTTCCACGGGTGATTTCAGCGCTCAGGGGACGAATTGCCGCGATCCGCGCGTGCAAGAGAGATATTTGCTCTTTGACCGCGACAGGGCGAACGTCGATTTCTGTCCGTTTCCCTGCTCTTGCCGGATAATGGCGCCACTGAGCAGGGATTCCATGATGACTGTCACCACCGCCGCAGATCTGGCCAGAGCACTGGACCAGCAACTCGCCTCCGCAAACCTCACCGAGCGCCTGCGCATCGTCGCCGGTCTTGATGGCCGCGCCGTCTTCACGACGTCGCTGGGCATCGAAGACCAGGTGATCACGGCCGCGATCGGGCTTGCCGGCCTGCCAATCGATGTCTTCACCCTGGAGACGGGCCGCCTCTTCAAGGAGACGGTCGATCTGATCGCCGAGACGGAAGAGCGCTTCGGCATCGCGATCAAGCGCTTCTACCCGAAGCAGGACGATATCGACGCCTATGCCTCGAAATACGGCCTGAACGGCTTTTATGAAAGCGTCGAAGCCCGCCATGCCTGCTGTCATGTGCGCAAGCTGGTCCCGCTGGCGGAGGCGCTTTCCGGCGCCCGCTTCTGGATCACCGGTTTGCGCCGCTCCCAGTCTGGCAATCGCGCTGCCACGCCCTTTGCCGAATACGATGCCGAGCGCGGCCTCATCAAGGTTAACCCGCTGGCCGACTGGTCGCTCGACGACATCAACACTTACGTCGAGGCCGAGAGCGTGCCGACCAACCCGCTGCATAAGCGCGGCTATCCCTCGATCGGCTGCGAGCCCTGCACCCGGGCGATCAAGCCCGGCGAGCCGGAGCGCGCGGGTCGCTGGTGGTGGGAGAATGACGAGAAGCGCGAATGCGGCCTGCACGTGCCGGAGGCGGCGACGTCTCTGGTGCCGACGCCGGCTTGAACTGATTTCGCTTAGGTAGCTGCCCCTCATCCGGCTGCCGCCACCTTCTCCCCGTGAACGGGGAGAAGGGCAACGCGGTTACCGTTCTGCCCCTTCTCCCCGCCTGCGGGGAGAAGGTCCCGGCAGGGGGATGAGGGGCAAAGCGACCGAAGATAGAGGGCGAGAGCCCAGGGAAAGAAAAAGAAGACCATGCACGTACACACATCCGAATTCGATCCGCATTCGCGGGACGCGCAGACCAAGCCGCCGCTCGATCCGCATCTGAAGGCGCTCGAGAATGAGGCGATCTATATCTTCCGCGAAGTGGCAGCCGAGTTCGAGAAGCCGGTCATGCTCTATTCGATCGGCAAGGATTCGTCCGTGCTGCTGCACCTGGCGCGCAAGGCCTTCTTCCCCGGCCGCGTGCCCTTCCCGCTGCTCCACATCGACACCGGCTGGAAGTTCCCCGAGATGATCGCGTTTCGCGATGCGACGGCGGAAAAGTTCGATCTCGACCTCATCGTGCACACCAATCCGCGCGGCAAGGAAGAAGGCATCGGCCCCTTCACCCATGGTTCGGCCTATCATACCGACGTGATGAAGACGGAGGCTCTGCGCCAGGCGCTCGACGCCGGCAAGTATGATGCAGCCTTCGGCGGCGCGCGCCGCGACGAGGAAGCAAGCCGCGCGAAGGAGCGCATCTATTCCTTCCGCACGCCCGACCATAAATGGGACCCGCGCAACCAGCGCCCGGAACTCTGGAACATCTATAACGGCATGATCCGCCGCGGCGAGAGCGTGCGCGCCTTTCCGCTGTCGAACTGGACCGAAGTCGATATCTGGCGCTACATCCAGGCCGAAAACATCGAATTGCCGCCGCTCTATTATGCCAAGAAGCAGAAATATGTGGAGCGTGACGGCATGCTGATGTGGGCCGAAGACCCGCGTTTCGAGGCCCTGCCCGGCGAACAGATCCAGGAAGGCATGCTGCGCTTCCGCACGCTTGGCTGCTGGCCGCTGACAGGCGGCATCCGTTCCCATGCGACCACCCTCGACGAGGTGATCGCCGAACTCGAAATCGCCACCGTCTCCGAACGCCAGGGCCGCGCCATCGACCGCGACCAGGCCGGATCGATGGAAAAGAAGAAGCGCGAAGGATATTTCTGAGATGACCGCAGCTGCCAGCACCGCCCTCGTTTCCGAGGCTCCGCATACCGACACCGCACCCGTCATCCGCGACTCGCGTCCGCTGCGTCTCATCACCTGCGGCTCCGTCGATGATGGGAAGTCGACGCTGATCGGTCGTCTGCTGTGGGACACCAAGGCCGTCAAGGAAGACCAGGCCGCCAGCCTGAAGCGTGACTCCGGAAGCCAGAACGATCTCGGCCTGCCCGATTTCGCGCTGCTGCTCGACGGATTGCAGGCCGAGCGCGAACAGGGCATCACGATCGATGTCGCCTATCGCTATTTCGCCACCGACCGCCGCTCCTTCATCGTTGCCGATACGCCCGGCCACGAGCAATATACCCGCAACATGGCGACCGGCGCCTCGACGGCGGATCTCGCGGTCCTGCTCGTCGATGCGCGCGCCGGCCTTTTGGAACAGACCCGCCGCCATGCCACCATCGCTTCGCTGATGGGCATCAAGCAGTTCGTGCTGGCGGTCAACAAGTTCGACCTCGTTTCTTACGACAAGGCCGTGTTCGATCAGATCAGCACCGAGTTCAAGGCACTCGCGCTCACGCTTGGCGTGCGCCAGGTGACCGCGATCCCGATGTCGGCGCTGAAGGGCGAAAACGTCGTCTATTCCGCCCGCGCGGTGATCCCGTGGTATGAGGGCCCGACGCTGGTCGAGACGCTGGAGCTCGCCACCCTGCGCTCCGGCCAGTCGACCGGTTTCCGCCTGCCCGTGCAGCGCGTCTCGCGTCCAGGCGAAAGCTTCCGCGGCTATCAGGGCACGGTTGCCGGCGGTGCGGTGAAGCCCGGCGACAGCGTCGCCATCCTGCCATCCGGTCAGGTGGCGAACGTCAAGCAGATCGTGACCTTCGACCTCGTGCGCAACGCCGCCGTCGCGGGTGACGCGATCACGCTGGTGCTCGACCGCCAGGTGGACGTGGCGCGCGGCGACATGATCGTCTCGCTCGATGCCCAGCCGCAGACGGGCCTTGCCTTCGACGCGCAGCTCGTTGCGCTGCAGCCTGACGGTATCGTGCCAGGCAAGCGCTACTGGCTGAAGGCCGGCTCGCGTCGCCAGCGCGTGCAGGTGCAGCCGGTGCAGCAGCTCGATCTCAAGTCCGGCAAGTGGCAGGCAGCCGAGATGCTGCAGATGAACGCTATCGGCAAGGTGCATCTGTCTTTCGACGAGACGGCGATATTCGATCCTTACGAATTGAACCGCGGCACCGGCGCCTTCATCCTGATCGACCCCGACACCAACAACACGGTGGCCGGCGGCATGATCACGGCCAAGCGGACGGAGCTCGGCGGGCTGAATGCGCATGAAGGCCGGGTCATTCTTTCGCTGCCGGCTGATCTTGCAGAACAGCTTCTGGCCACCGAACTGCTGGCAAGCCGGCGGGACGAGGTCGAGACCCGCCGGGTCACCACCAGTGCCGCACGGCAGCTTCTCGACGACATCGACGGCTGAGCCGCCTTTTAAGCATCCCGCAAACGGTCCGCCTCGCGCGGGCCGTTTCGTTTGCATCCGAGGGCATGCCTTCGGCAGCTTTCCATTTTGGAATGATTGGCTAATATACTCCGTACGAACCGGAGCTAGCATGCATCGAAAACGGCAGGACAAGGGGGAAGCGCTGATCGGCCTCGCCGAGGCGCTCACCACGAGCGGGGTTCCAAAACTCCTGCTTCATGCCTGGGAACGGCGTTATGGAATCGAGCCGGCCGAACGCAGCCCGACGGGACGCCGCTTCTATACACGGGAGCAGGTGGAACGCTTGAGACTGCTGAAGTCCTGCAGCGATGGCGGCCACCGGATCGGCAATCTCGTATCACTGCCGACCGATGCGCTCTTGCGGCTCGAGGCGGAATTGCGGGCCCGCGCGGATCTGTCGGAGGTTTTCGAGGCCGTCAAGGCGATGGACAGCGACCGGCTGCAGAGCCTGTTGCAGGCGCGGGCCGAACGGGACACGCCGGAACAATTCATCCGAACGACCGCGCTTCCGCTGATGCGGGAAATCGGATCCTTATGGGCCAAGGGTGATGCGACGATCGCGGCCGAGCACATGACCACCGCCCAGATCAAGCGTATCCTGGGCGGCTTTTTCGACCAGTGCCCTCAGCCGGCAGGCGATGCGCCGCGTCTGATAGCCACCACCCCGGAGCGGGAAGAGCACGACATCGGCGCGTTGGTTGCAGCCCTTCTTGCCCGGCTGAGGGGGTGGAACGCCCTGTTCCTCGGCGCCAATCTGCCCGCCGCCGAGATCGCCGATGCCGCGCATCGGCGGGATGTCTCCTGCGTCTGCCTCAGTGCCCTGACCGGACGGAAAGCAGCCCTCGAGCGGCACCTGAACGAGTTGCGCACTGCGCTCTCTGCAGACATCGGGATCTGGATCGGGGGGGCCGCCTATCGGCCGGTCTCGACCCTTAACGGCGTCACATACATGGCCGATCTCGAAGTCTTTCTCGACGCCCTCGACCGTTCGGCGTCACATCTCTGCGCGGCCGGCTGAGCGCCCTCCGCCGGCCCCTACACTTCCATTGCATGCTTCGCGCCGTCCTGTCGCGGAAGGCGCTTCCGTTCGAGATCGACGTGTCAGAGCCAGGGTCAGGCACTGCAAAATTTCGCATGAAAGATAGACAAGCCGTTCATATTTTAGCTCTTCATTTATTTTTTGTATGCATTTTTTCTCCAGCTAATGTTCTCAGTGCCAGCGCAGGGGCTGCTGGTCGATCGGAGGAAATGATGGGACTGCCGGGGTTTGCGAATGCCAAGACTGTTGCCAAGACGCTGGCGCTGGACGCGCTGCAGGCCAACGTGATGGTGGCCGATGCCAATCTGAACATCACCTACATGAACCCGGCGGTCATGGAGCTGCTGAAAGAAGCGGAATCGGACCTGAAGAAGGAATTGCCGAAGTTCAGCGTCGCCTCTCTCATCGGCAGCAATATCGACGTCTTCCACAAGAACCCGTCGCATCAGCGCAACATGCTGGCCGCGCTGAAAAACCGCCACAGCGCCACCATCACGGTCGGCAACCGTGTGTTCGACCTGCTCGTGACGCCACTGAAACAGGGCGCCAAGACCGTCGGCTTCGTCGTGGAATGGGCCGACGCCAAGGCACGCCTGCTGAATGTCGACTATGCTGCCCAAATCGCCGCCATCTCGCGGTCCCAAGCGATCATCGAATTCACCGTCGATGGCGCGATCATGGGGGCCAACGAGAACTTCCTGAACCTGATGGGCTACTCGCTGCCGGAGCTGATTGGCAAGAATCACAGCATGTTCGTCGAGCGAGACTATGCCACGTCGAATGACTACAAGGCCTTCTGGCAGGCCCTGCGCGAAGGTCGCTATCAGAGCTCGGAGTTCAAGCGCGTCACAAAGACGGGCAAGGAAGTCATCATCTCGGCCTCCTACAACCCGATCCTGGATATTAATGGCAAGGTGGTGAAGGTGGTGAAGTTCGCGACTGACGTCACCGCCCGCGTGCGGACCGTCAGTTCGCTCGGCGAGGCCCTCAAGCGTCTCTGTTCGGGCGACTTTGGCTTCCAACTGACGGAGCCCTTCTCGGCCGAATTCGAGTTCCTGCGCCATGATCTCAACCGCTCGGTCTCGCAGCTGCGCGATACCTTCCAGGAGATTTCCACCAGCGTGGATCTGATCAGCCAGGGCACAAGGGAAATCACCCAGGGCGTCGGTGACCTGTCGCGGCGCACGGAGAGTCAGGCGGCCAATCTCGAAGAGACGGCCGCAGCGCTCGAAGAAATCACCGCCAATGTCGGCTCGTCTGCCCAGCGCGCCCAGGAAGCCCGCACGGTGGCCGGCTCTGCCAAGTCCAGCGCCGAAAAATCCGGCGATGTGGTGGCCCATGCGGTGGATGCGATGAGCCGCATCGAAGACTCGTCGTCGAAGATCTCCAACATCATCGGCGTGATCGACGAAATCGCCTTCCAGACCAACCTGCTGGCGCTCAATGCCGGTGTCGAAGCGGCCCGCGCGGGCGAAGCCGGGCGCGGCTTTGCTGTCGTTGCCCAGGAAGTGCGCGAACTGGCGCAGCGCTCGGCCAAGGCCGCCAAGGAGATCAAGGATCTCATCCAGAATTCCGCCACGGAGGTCGCGTCCGGCGTGAAGCTGGTCAGTGACACCGGTGGGGCGCTGAAGTCGATCAGTCAGCTCATCGTCGAAATCAACGACCATGTTGTGGCAATCTCGACCGCCGCACGCGAACAGTCATCCGGCCTTGTCGAGGTCAACAGCGCCGTCAACGGCATGGACCAGATGACCCAGCAGAATGCGGCCATGGTCGAGGAAAGCAGTGCGGCGGCCGCAACCCTTTCCAACGAAACCCAGAAGCTGCAGGGCATGATCGGCCAGTTCAATCTCGGCAATCACGGCGGGAGCGCGATGCACCGCCAGGCGCGCGCCGCCTGACCGTCACGCCTGCGGATCGACCGGGGTGACGTCGTGTCACCCCGTTCGGGCTGTCGAGCCGCGCTGGACCAGCTGATAGCCGAGATCGACCCGCTTCGTCGGCGAGGTGTCGGATCCCGCCGCCCTGATGATCATGTCGACGGCGCGATAGCCGATCTCATAGCGCGGGACACGGACCGAGGTGATGGCTGGAAAGGCAAAGCCGGCATAATCGAGATCGTTGAAGCCGCAGATGCCGAAATCCTGAGGCACAGCCAATCCCCGCCGCTGGCATTCGAAGAGCACGCCGAGCGCGATATCGTCATTGTGACAGAAGGCGGCCTCGGCATCGGGCGCCTCGCTTTTCAAACGGTCGAGAAGATGGCAGCCCAAGCCGACGCTGGTGCTACCATCGATGGAGAGGACGAGCGCGGGATCGAAGAGGCCAGCCTCCTCCAGCACGGCGCGGAAGCCCTCCAGACGACGGCGGGCGCGAAAATCCCAGGCGCCGCCGAGCATGGCGATGCGGCGATAGCCTTTCTCCAGCAGATGACGCGTGGCGGTCTTGGCAGCCTGCCGATGGTCGATGCCGATCGCCATATCCGACGGTTCGCGACTGACGTCCATGATCTCGACCACCGGGCAAGGGGCATGTCGCAGGAGATCGTCAATTGCCGGATCGCCAATCTGGCCGACGTGGATGAGGCCTGCCGGGTTCTGCGAGAGAAAGAAACGCAACTGACGAAGCTGGTCCTCGGTGTCCGTCTCGGCACTTGCATACTGAATCCGGAGATCGGAAGAGCGCACCCGATCCTCGATGCCCCGGATCAGCGCAAGGAACGCGTGGCTGGTCAGGCCGGGAGACATGACGCCGACGAGGCCGCTGTTCTTGCTGGCCAGTGCTCTGGCCGCGAGGTCGGGCACATAACCCATCTCTTCAACGACTTTCAGGATCGCTTCGCGCAAGGGCGGAGAGACCTTTTCCGGTTCACGCAAGGCGCGGGAGACCGTGATTGCGCTGACCCCGGCCTGATGGGCAACATCGGACAACGTGATCTTGTCCTGGCGCTGGCGACGTTTTCTTGAACCTGAAGTCATGCTCACCAGACCGTTTCTTTGCAATCATTGGTAGCAGCCGCCGATATGCCGCCATCAGGGCACAGGCTCTCAAATGCAATTCAAGATAGCCTAATCTACATGCCTCAGCAACGGCTTGCAGGGGATACCCCCAACTCTCAAGTGAAGCCGAGATAGGTATTCACCACCACTGTTTGTAAAGAATACAACCTGACACCAGAGCGGCCGGAACGGCCAAAACAACGCGCTAACGGGCGTCAGAGCGTCTCGGGGATGGTTTAGAGGAAGTCGGGATTTTCGGGAAGATCAGCTGGTCGGAGTGGAGTGATTCGAACACTCGACCCCCACGTCCCGAACGTGGTGCGCTACCAGACTGCGCTACACTCCGTGACCAGCGGCGCCTCTATAGACCAGCGTTTTTCGTTGCACAAGCAGGGAATCGCAAAAAGCCGCGAGAAAGTTGAAACATTCGTGACAGGTCCGCGTATCGCCCTGATTTCTTGGGTCTGTGCGACCGATCAGGCAGGACAAAGGTGCGGCTGATAGTGGCCAAAGAGCTGTTACGCCGCTCAACAAGACGGGTGCCGTTGCCAAGAAGTCACCGGTCGGAAATTTCAAGTATCGGTCGCATCCATCCATTTCGCGCCTGATGGTTTCGCAGTAAAGCAGTCATGGGCTGGTTGTGGCCGACGGTGCGTCGTGGACGACTGTGGGACCGGCCTTACAGGGGTTCAAAGGACACTCACATGAATTTGCTGAAGAGCATGACATCCGGATTGATCGCGACAGCCTGCCTTGCTGCCGCGGGCTGCACGACGACAGGGGGACTTCCGAAAAACGAGATCGAGACGCGGTGGAACGGCCAGCAGGCGGGTGCCTTCTTCGCCAAGTTCGGTCCGCCCGTCTCGGATGCCGCCTCCGGTGCCTCGACGCTCTATACTTGGCGCGGCGGCTTCAACACCCGCACCGTTCCGGCAACCTATGAAGATCTCGGCGACGGCAAAAAGGGCAAACTGTTGACCCGCGCGCGCACCGAATATCTGCGCTGCGAAGTCCAGCTCACGGTCTCCTCCGATTATGTCATCCGCGGCGTGCGCACCGTTGTCGATCGCCCCGGCACCAATGGCGGCAAGAGCTATTGCGCCGAGTTCCTGACGGCCGACTGACCTTACACTGACGGCACAGTCAAGAGCCTCCGGCCGATCTGGCGCGGAGGCTTTTTCATGTCGTGAAACGCAAATTCTGCCATGCCCGCTGATCGGGCCATGCTTCTCGTCGCGAGGGCCTCATGCCCCAGAGGGAACGCCCGGGTGATGCGAAATTGGGAGAGCGCCGTGGATGACGCCCTCCCCCGATACGCAATACAGAAACCGAGCGCTTCGCGACGCATTACCTTGGTGGAAGCGCCTTCTATATAGAGAGATCAAGGTTAACAGATGACTTACGGACCGTGAGGTTTATGGTTAATTTTCAGTGACCTAGCAGTTCTTGTCGAGACGCTGCCACAAGCTCTGCGAGGCTGTGGAAAGCCTTGAAAACCAGGCGTTCCAGTATGCCCGCCTTATCTCAGCACTTGACGATGTTCTTGTTTTGTTCAAGATCACCATTCATGACCCGCGTGATCGATACTCTTGGAAAAGCCATCCGCCACAACATGCTCGTGGTCGCGACCTGTCGCGACTGCCAGCGCCAGGGGCGGTTCCTGGCCAAGGACCTCGCGACCTTCTACGGACAGGGTCGCGACCCCCATTCGCTCAAATTCCGCTGCACCCATTGCGACACGCGCAACAGCAAGATCACGCTGATGGGCAATCCCTATGACCGCACGCCTGAGACCATCGTCTGGCGCCCGGTGAAGGTGAAGCTGTAACTGGTCGAAGCCGGTCTCAAGGGAGATCCGAATAACCTGCCCTGATTGCCGCCTGCTCGTGCTGCAGAAGGATGTCGTAAGCCGTCTCCTCCAGAACCACCACATCCTTCAGGCCGAGCACGGCGCGGGCTTCCAGGAGCTCGGGGGCGGTCATCGCGGCCTTCAGGGCAGACCGCAAGGCGGTCAGTTCCTCGTCGGTTGCCGACAGTCGGGTGATGAAGGGAAGATTAGGGCCATACGGGGTCTTGTCGAGAACGACGAGGCCCTCCAGTCGCTCCGGGGCGTGTCGGCGCAGGAGGTCGAAGGTGATGCAATCGATGGCTGCGAGATCGGCGGCGCCTCTCTGCACGGCCGCCATGCTGGCAATATGCCCGCCGGTCTCGACGACGCGCGAAAAGAAGGGCTTGCCTCCGGCATGCGGGGCGATGGCGGCGCGCAGGAGATTGTAGCCGGAATTGCTGCCGCGCTCGTTGATCGCCACCGTCAAGCCAGCGCAGGCGGCAAGGTCTGCCGGCGCATCCGCTTTGCGCATCACGATGACGCTGCACATATTGAAGCCTTCGCAGCCCGGTGCATCATAAACCGGGGTTGCGACGAGACGCACCCGGCCGCGCAGGCGCTTTACGAAGGGGAAGCCGCAGGTCTGGGCGAGGATGAGGCGCGGATCGAGCCAGGCCTCGTGATGGGCGACTTGCTCGTCCAGGGTCTCGGGAACGCCGGTCATGCCCGCCCCGCGCAGGTGATCGCGCAGGAAGGCCCAGAGCGCGCGCTCAGCCTCCACCACCACCGGCGGTGCGACATACATTGCGAGGCTGGCGAGCCTCGTCTTTCCCGCCCCGGTCAGGAGTGCCTCGGATGGGTCGGGCGATCGTGCTTGCGGAAGAGGAAGCGACGGGCCACATCGACATAGCCGCGATAGACGAGACCGCCATTGAGCCGCACCAGGAAATCGCGGTGGCGCTCGTAGAAGCGGGGCAGCATGTACCAGGGCAGGCCCGGCACGCGGTGATGCAGCACATGCAGGTTGTTGTAGAGGAAGAGCAGGCCGAAGAGCGGGCTGCGCTCGACGATGGCCGTGCGCTCCTCGTGATTGTCGGCAAAGCGATGTTCGGCATAGGAGCGCAGGCGCGACAGCGCCGTGCCGCAATAAACGAAGCCGAAGAAGAAGAGCAGGAAGGGCATCTCGCAGATGACCAGCACCCACCAGAGGACGGCAGCGACGCCGATGGCATGGCCCGCCCAGAGACGCCGGCTGTCGCCCTCGCCGCGGATGACCTTCATCGCCTCATGCCAGAGGAAGGAGCCGAGGATGATGGCCGGGCCGACGGTCAGGCGGCCGGCGAGCGTCAGGTTGAATTCGCGCAGCGTCCGGCCGAACCAGCCGAAGCGGTCCCAGTCCTTGGCTGTGAAATAATAGGATTCCGGATCCTCGATCGGATCGGTCAGATGCTCGTCGCGATGATGGGCGAGATGGCTTTCCTTGTAGACATGATAGGGAAGCCAGAGCGAGATCGGCGGCACGCCGATCGCATCGTTGAGCCAGACATGGCGGGTCGGGTGATTGTGGATGACCTCATGCTGCAGCGAGCCGTGCCAGGCGATGAGCCAGGCCCCGAGCGGGACCAGTATCCAGATGGGAATGTCGCGCCAGAAATAAGTGAGGCAACCAAAGCCTCCGTATATCAGAGCGGCCAGTGCAACGGTCGGCCATTCGATGCGCGCAATGCGCGGTAGTGCGATCTCACCCTCGGCAAGATGTGCCATGCAGTCCCCACAGAGAATTCCCCATGGACGGATTGTTTAGCGCGATTTCAAACGATTCGCTTTGGCAAAAGCGGCATGTTTCGCCGCGAAACGAGCAGGATAAGGCGGATTTTGGCTTGTTTCGGGGTGAATTGGGTCACACGGCCCTATCGCGCGAACGGGCGATTATAGTTGACATTGCTGCTCATGTTTATAGACGGAGAAGATCCACTAGCGTGAGGGTGAAACATGACGCACCGGTTGGCCGGGACGATCAAGGGGCAGCATAGCCAGGCTCTTGAATTGCTTGAAGCGCATGCCTCGCGTCTTGACGTTGCCTTGACGGGCACAGACGACGAACGACGGTTTTCGATCTGGAGCAGCACGGCCGTGTTTCGTCGGCTCGATGGCGATTGCGTCGTTGAACTTGAGAGCCCAGAGCAGCGCCTGCTTTTGACATTGCAGGGCAATCTTGCCGAAGTGTTCGATGAACGCGGTATGACCATTGAATGGGAACAGGTCAACGAAGGGGCGCTGGCCCCCGGGCTTTCCCTGATGCAGGTCGAGTCAATCATCCGCGTTTCGCCCGGCTTCAGCCGTGTGCGTCTGAGAGGCGATGAAGCGCCACGCTTTGCGACCGGCAGCCTGCATTTCCGCCTGCTTTTGTCTGCCGATCCCGACGCGCCGGAATGGCCACGGATCGCGCGCACGGGGCGCACCGTCTGGCCGGAGCAGAAGATCCACAGGCCTGTCTACACGGTGGCGGCGCAGGACGAGGACTGGCTCGACTTCGACATCTTCCACCACGCTGGCAGCCCCACTTGCGACTGGATCGGCCGGAAGCCCGTTGAAGAGACGGTGGGGGTCATGGGACCCGGCGGCGGCTGGTGCCCGGCCGCGCCGAACCTGCTTCTGTTCGGCGACGAGACAGCCCAGCCAGCCATCGCTCGGATGCTGTCGCTCGCCGAAGGGACGGTGACGGCCGTCCTGACCAGCGCGAGGGAAGACCTCGGTCATCTCGCAGCCGACGAGAGGGTGGCGCGAACCGACGACCTGGTCCAAGCATTGAAATCCGCTGCGGTCCCGGATGACACTTACGTCTGGTTTGCTGCCGATGCCGAGCGTGCCAGGGAGGCGCGGAGCCATCTGGCAGGCCTCGGTCTGGCGAAGAACCGGTTCACGGCTGCGGCCTATTGGAGTTGAGGCTCCAGGCGCAGAGGTCTGGCCTCTGGTCCCCCCGTCAGGCGGCGAGCTTGGCGTAGGCCCCTTCCCGCTTCATCAGTTCGGCATGATTGCCGACCTCGACGATCCGGCCCTGCTGCATGACGACGATGCGGTCGGCATTGCGGATCGTTCCGAGCCGGTGGGCGACGACGAGCGTCGTGCGGCCCTTGGACAATTCCTCCAGCGCCGACTGGATTTCCCGCTCCGTCGTGCTGTCGAGGGCGGAGGTCGCTTCGTCGAGCAGCAGGATCGGCGGATCCTTCAGGAAGGCGCGGGCGATCGCGACGCGCTGCTTCTGACCGCCGGAGAGCATGATGCCGCGCTCGCCGACAATCGTCTCCAGCCCCTCGGGCAGGTTCTCCAGCATGGTCGACAGCTGCGCGCGCCGACAGGCCTCCAGGACCTCGTCGTCGCTTGCGCCGATCCGGCCATAGACGATGTTTTCCCGCAGCGTGCCGCCAAACAGGAAGACATCCTGCGACACGAGGCCGATCTGGCGGCGCAGGCTTTCGACGGTCATTGCAGGCAGTGCCATGCCGTCGATGGTGATCGTGCCGGAGGTTGGCTCGTAGAAGCGTGGCAGGAGCGACAGAAGCGTCGACTTGCCGGCACCGGACTCGCCGACAAAGGCGATCGTCTCCCCCGGCTTCACATGCAGTGAAATGTCATGCAGCACGGGGCGACCCGGGGTGAAGGCAAAACAGAGGTCGGAGAAGACGATCTCGCCGCGGAGATTGGAAACCGGCCGCGCATCCGGGCTGTCGGTGATTTCGGGTTCGGTCGCCAGCAGATCGAGATAACGACGGAAGCCGGCAATGCCGCGCGGATAGGTCTCGATGACGGCGCTGATCTTGTCGAGCGGACGGAAGAAGACGCCGACCAGAAGCAGGAAGCCGACGAAACTGCCCGTCGACATGGCACCTGACAGCACATAGGACGAGCCGATGACCATGATCACCACCTGGACGAAGCGCATGCCCATGTAATGCAGCGAGGACGAGGCGGCCATCACCCGGTAGGCGTCGAGCTTGGTCTTGCGGTATCGGGCATTGTCCTTGGCGAACAACTTGCGTTCGTGCTCTTCGTTGGCATAGGCCTGGACGACGCGGATGCCACCGATGGTTTCTTCCAGTCGCACGTTGAAGGCGCCGATGCGGCCGTAGATCTCCTGCCAGGTGCGCGTCATGCGGCCACCATAGATCGAGACGATGGCGACCGTGCCCGGCACGATGAGGGCGGTGACCAGGGCGAGCTCCACATGCAGGTTGAGCATCAGGATGAAGGCGCCGACGAAGGTCATGATGGCGATGAACAGGTCTTCCGGCCCGTGATGGGCGACCTCGCCCACTTCTTCCAGATCCCGCGTGACACGGGCGACCAACTTGCCGGTCCGGGCCGTGTCATACCAGCGCCAAGACAGCGTCGTCAGATGCTCGAAGGCCTTGGCGCGCATGGCGGTTTCGATGTTGATGCCGAGCTTGTGGCCCCAATAGATCACGATCGCCATCAGGGCGGCGTTGACGAGATAGATCGCGAGCAGGCCCGCTGCCGCAATCAGCGTCAGCGTCCAGTTGCCGGTCGGCAGCAGCCTGTCGATGAAGGCGGTGACAGCGAGCGGAAAGGCAAGTTCCAAGAGGCCGGAAGCGACCGCGCAGGAGAAATCCAGCCAGAACAGGCCCTTCCAGGGGCGGTAATAGGCAAAAAATTGTTTCAGCATGCGATATCCTGCAATGGTCCTCTGCACCCTTAAAGGGCGCTGGCGAGCGGGGAGCGGCCGGGACGTGTCACCACATCCATGGCAAGACCGTAGACCCGTGACAAGGCTTCCGGTTGCATCAGATCATCAGGTGATCCGTTCAGCACAACCTTTCCACCCTTCAGCGCGACGATGTGGTCGGAAAAGCGGGCCGCGAGGTTGACGTCGTGCAGCACGACGACCACCGAACGACCGGCTTCCGACAGACGGTGGACGAGATTCATGACCTCGATCTGATGGGCGATGTCGAGCGCCGAAATCGGTTCATCCAGGAGCAACGCATTCGCCCCTTGAGCAAGCAGCATCGCAAGCCAGGCGCGCTGGCGTTCACCACCCGAGAGCGTGTCGACCAGGCGACCTTCATAGTCTGCAAGACCGCATTCGGCGATTGCGGCCTCGACGGCTGCCCGATCCTCTGAACTCGGACGACCGAGCGCGCCGTGCCAGGGATAACGGCCGAGCGCCACGAGCTGGCGAACCGTCATGCCTTCGGCCGGCGGCGTGTATTGCGGAAGATAGGCGAGCGCGCGGGCGTGGTCGCGCGGCGACCAGTCCCGTTGCGGCCGACCGATGGTGCGGATCTCGCCGGCGGTGACTTCGATCTGGCGCGCCAGGGCCTTCGACTTGCCCGAGCCGTTGTGGCCGATCAGCGCGACGGTGCGGCCTGCGGGAATGTCGAGGTCGAGGCCGTCGATCACCCGGCGCGGCGTGCGGCCTCCGCCGAGGTCGATGGTGAGATCGCGGATTTCAAACAGGCAGGTCATCGCGTCTGTCTCGTCATGGTGAGCAGGAGCCAGGGCGTCCCGATCAGGGTCGCAAACAGGCCGAGCGGGAGTTCGTAGGGAAAGGCGGCGAGCCGCGCGCCGGCATCGGCCAGCATCATCAGGAAGCCGCCGATCAGCATGGCGCCGGCGGTGAAGGCGGCGGCCGAGTTGAGCCCGATCCTGCGGGCGATATGCGGCGCCATCAGTCCCACGAAGCTGACGGGCCCGACCAAAACGGTTGCCGTGCCGGTGGCGACCCCGGCGACCAGGAAGAGGCTGACACGGGCAAAGCGCGAGAGCCCCAGTGCGGAGGCGATTTCGACACCGAGCGGCAAGACAGCCAGCCACCGCGCCGCGAGCAGAGAGAAGATCATGAGGAGCACGGCGAGCGCAACCAGGATCACCGCCTCGACCATGCCGATCGCCGAGGTGGAGCCGGCAAGCCAGGTGAGGATGATCCAGGCACGGGCATCACCGCCTGCCATCATGGCCGAGAGGACGGCCGATGCCAGCGCGCTGAGCGCCAGTCCCATCAGCAGGATGCGTTCGGAAGGCAGGCCCGCCTTCATCGCCGCGCGCGCGACGATCAGCAAGACCACGGCTCCACCCAGTGCTGTGGCAATCAGGAACATCCATGGCTGGGGCATGGGCACGAAAAAGACCGCCAGGCCGAAGCCGAGGGCCGCACCGGCGGAAACGCCCATGACCTCTGGCGAAGCGAGCGGATTGGATGTCGTTCTCTGCAGAATGGCACCGGCACCGGCCAGCAACGCGCCGGCAGCAATGGCCGCGACCAGGCGTGGCAGGCGCAGCGGCAAGAAGGCGGCAATGTCGCCGGCCTGGAGGAAGCTCCAGCCGCCGGGGCCGCGGCCAAGCGCCAGCCCGATCAGCGATCCGGCGACCAGCAGGACCGCCAGGACCGCAAGCGGCCGCCAGGCTGAACCGGTCTGCTGCGTCGCTGTCGCCTCTCCAGAGGCGGGCGGGGTGCGGCCGGACAGCCGCGGCAGGAGCCAGAGCATCAGCGGCCCGCCGATCAGGCCCGTGACGGCGCCGACCGGGAACATCTCGCCAACGGCGTGATCGATCAGCAGCACGCCGCTGTCGCAGAGGAGAAGAAGGCCAGCGCCGGCGGCCATGCAGGCGAGAAGCCTTGTGGTTTCGGTCCGCAGCCCGAGCGTGCGCACGATCGTTGGCGCCGCCAGACCGATGAAGCCGATCAGCCCGACTTCGGCCGAGACAATGGCGGTCAGGAGAACGGCAACGGCAATGACGACCAAGCGGACGAGACCGACGCGCAGGCCGAGGGCACCGGCCGTTTCCGCGCCAATCGCCAGAAGCTGCATCGGCCTGATCAGACCGAGGGCCAGGACAAGGCAGACGCCCAGCGCGAAAGCGAGACGGATGACGGCCGACCAATCCTGCTGGACCAGAGACCCGCCGTTCCAGATCACCAGCGACAGCAGGTATTGGCCGCGGGCAAGGGTCAATGCCGTGGCAAGGCTCGAGGCCATCAGGCCGACAAGCATGCCGACCACGACCATGCGGGCCGGCTCGAAGCCCCGTCTCTGGCCGAGGATGAGAACGAGGGCTGCAGACGCGGCGGCGCCGGCCAGAGCCACCGGCAACCGGCCTTGCGCGAGAACTGCCGGCGCAAAGAGCGTGGCGCAAACGAGAGCCAGTTGCGCTCCGGCGGAGACACCGAGCACGGTCGGATCGGCGAGCGGATTGCGCAGCACACGCTGCAACAGGGCGCCGGCAAGACCGAGTGCCGCTCCGACCAGCAGCGCGACCACAGCGCGCGGCATCAGACCGAAGACGAGGCGGATCTCGGCGACGCTGCGATCGCCGGCCGGCACAAGCGCCTCGGGCCAGGCAGCGAGCGGCAGCAGGGCGTTTGCGGCGACAAACCACAGCAACGCGCCTGCAGCCAGGAGAAGAAGGGGCAGCAATTTCATGCGGTGGCCAGTGCGTCTGCGAGGCCTTCGGCAAAGGCGAGGCCAGAGGGCACGCCGCCGAAGGCATTGGTGGCGGCCAGTTGGTGAACGCGGCCTGCCTTGACGGGGGAAAGCGCATTCCACAGCACGGAACGCTGCAACTGCGCCTGTGCCTCGATCGGGATCGGGCTGACGATCACGAAACTGGCGTCGGACATCTCCGCCAGGCGATCGATCGGCACGGGGGCGGCAAAGGAGAATTGCGTCCCATCCTGCCAGGCGTTGACGAGGCCGAGCCGTGTCAGCGTCGAGCCGTAGAGACTGTCGAAACCGAAGGCGCGGAAATGACGGGAATCGCCGAAATCAATCAGCATGACGGGCCGGCCGACCTGCGGTTTGAGACGGTTGGCGATGCGGTCGAACCGGTCTTCCGCCGCCCGTCGTGCCCGTTCTCCCGCTTGTCGATCGCCTAGTCGTTCGGCGAGCCCTTCGAGGGCATTGAGCGCATGCGGCAGCGAGGGTTCGCCGCGGACAAACAACGGCAGGCTGAAGACGGGTGCGACCGCCGAAAGAGCTGCTTCGTGCCGGGTGTAGAATGGGGAGGAAAGGATCAGGTCGGGTGCTGCGAACCGCAACTGCTCGAAATTGGGAGCGCCGCGCAGGCCAAGATCGAGCGTCTCTTGCGGCAGCGGAACGGCCGGACTTTCGACGCGGAAGCGGATCAATTCGCAGGCCGCGACCGGCTTATGCCCCAGCGCCCAGGCGGTTTCCAGCATGGCCCAGTCGATGGCTGCCAGACGCAGGTCTGCGGCGCCTGAAGACGCCGCAGAGGTCGCGTGAAGCGGAGACGAGAGGCCGGCGAACCCCGTGGCAGCAAGGAGCTGCAGGAAGGCGCGCCGGCGATAGGATCGATCGAGCTTTACCACCGGACGGTCAGGGTTCCCATGACGGAGCGGCCGGAGCCGTAATAGCAACCGAACGAGCCGCAATTGGCGACATAGGTTTCGTCTGTCAGGTTGTTCACGTTCACCGCAAGCGTGGCCTTATCCGTCACCTTGTACTTCGCGGCCAGATCGACCAGCGTTACGGGATCGAGTTCATAGGTGTTGGCATTGTCGCCGAAGCGCTCGCCGATGTAGCGGATGCCGCCGGCAAGGGTCAGCCCTTCCAGAGCCGTATCCTCGGCAAAGTCGTAAGCCAGCCAGAGGCTGCCGGTGTGGCGCGGCATGTTGGCCGGCATCTTGCCGTCATTCGTGCCTACCTGCTCGGCGTCGTTGTAGCTGTAGGCCGCCTTGACGCTCCAGCCCATGGCAATCTCGGCGGCTCCCTCGATCTCAAGACCGCGCGACTTGACCTGACCGATCTGGCGGATGCCGCTCAGGCCGCCCTCGCTGACCGTCACACTCACATTGTCCTGCGTCAGATCGTAGAGGGCGACAGAGAAGAGACCCTCGAACGAGGTCGGCTGGTATTTCACGCCGATTTCCCACTGTTCACCAGTCGTCGGTTTCAGTTGGTTGCCGTCGATGTCGGTGCCGATTTCGGGATCGAATGAGGTTGCATAACTGACATAGGGGGCAAAACCGCTGTCGAAGACATAGGACAGACCGACATTGCCTGTCGTGGCGCTGTCCTGCTGGTCGATGACCGTCGCGCCGGAGAAGTTGTTGGTCGACGTGCCTTGCTGGTCTGTCCAGTCGTGCCGGATACCAAGCGTCGCGCGCCACTTGTCGTAAGACAGCTCATCCTGGGCATAGATGCCGGCTTGTTCGAGCGTCAGGTCGTCGGTCTTGATGTACCAGGGCGCGCCGACAGTCGCGGATGTAGGGTTCGTCAAATCGAGCGCCGAAGAGGTGGCAAATTCGGTCGTGGTGTTGTCACCATATTTGCGCAGATCCAGGCCGAAGAGCAGCTTGTGATCAACCACGCCCGTCTGCACGTCGCCGGAGACGCGGGTATCGAGGTTGGCCGTCCAGGTGTCTTCATCCTGGAAGATCACACCACGATTGATCGTCGAGGGTGCCGTCAGGGTTGAGACATAAAAGCCCGTATAGTCCCAATCGAACTTCTGGTAGCGCGCCGACTGGTCGAGCGCCCAGCCGCTGTCGAACTCATGGTGCAGCTCATAGCCGAGATTCGTCATCCGGCGATCGGAGTCGTCGACCGACGCGTCACCCGCGTAAAGGTCGCGCAGGTCTTCGTCATTGCCCTGCCCCGTCAGAGCGAAGGGAATGCCGGCCGGGGTGATGGGGGAATCCTTTTGATAGGATCCGAGGAAATCGATTGTGGTCGCATCCGAAGGCGACCAGCGGGTGGCGAGACCGAGATAGCCGCGCTTGTTGGTCAGCTCGTCGATGTCTTCCTCGGTTTTGGCGAGCTTGCCCGTCAGCCTTGCCGCAAACGTGTCGGTCAGGGCCTTGTTGGCATCGAAAAAGACTTCCGCATCGCCATCGATCGAAAGGCCTGTTCCTGCTTCATAGGCATCTTTGAACTGGGCATGCTTCTGCACCATGTTGATCACGCCCGCGGGCGTGCCGGAGCCATAGAGGCTGGAAGCCGGGCCCTTCAACACTTCGACCCGCTCCAGACCATAGATGTCGTAGGAGGGCGCGCCTTGGGACCGCATCAGCCGCAGGCCGTTCAGATACTGAGCGTTGCGCATGTCGAAACCACGCAGCACAGGGCTGTCGAACCGCGGATCGGCACCGAAGGGCTCGCCAACGACACCGGCGGTGGTCGACAAGGCCTGGCCCAGCGTCTCGGCTCCGCGATCGTCGATTTCGTCCCGGGTGACGACCGACACCGAGCGCTGGGTTTCAAGGACCGGCGCGCCGGTCTTGGTGCCCGAGGCTGCGCTCTTTGCAACATAGCCTTCTGTCGGCGCGGTCGGATCGCCCTGCCCAGAGACGACGATCTCGTTCAATTCCGTCGTTGCGGCCTCCTGGGCGACAGCAGCGGCATGAAGGGCAAGGAGACTGGCTCCGGCGAAAAGGGCTATCCTGGTGTTCATGGTCCATCCAACAAGACGAAGGGAATTCATGACTGAATAAGTCTTGTTTTTGGACGGCGCTTGAACGAAAGCTCCGCGATTTGACTGGATCTGCTCAATTTTCGCAATTTCGCCTTGTTTTCCTCAGTCGCAACCGGCCCGCATGCGTCGCCACTGCGACGGCGGCAGCCCCTTGGATGCGCGAAAGACGCGGGTGAGATGGGCCTGATCGGCAAAGCCTGTGGCGTCCGCGATCTCCGCCAGGCCACGGTCTGTCGACAGCATCATCTCCATGGCGGTCTCGAGCCGTTGACGGGTGAGCCAGCGTTGCGGCGTCTCCCCGGTGCTCTGGCGAAAGGCCCGGCTGAACCAGCTTTCGGACAGGCCGCAGAGATCTGCCAGTTCCGCGACGCTGGTGCGCCTCGGTAGCGCTTCGGACACGTGGCGCCTGATGGCGGATATCTGTCGCGGCGACAGGCCGCCCGTGTGCTCCATCGGTTCGTGCGGCAGGTTCAGAACCTCTGCCAGCATCGCCGACAGGAGACCGTCTAGCATCATGGCCGGGCGCGAAGGGCGCTCGATCTCGTCGGCCACCATGCGCGCCAGGCTCTGCATTCCCTTCACGTCTGCCGCATCGGCCAGCATCACCGTCTCTGTCAGCTTGCCGGAGGGTATGAGGCCCGCCAGTCTTTGCTGCAGTGGCCCCGCTTCCAGATGAAAATCGAGATGCGCGAATGTCTCTTCGCCCTCCATGGCGCTCCACAGCGGCTGGCCGGCCGGCACATAGAGCATGGCGACATCGGACATCGGATGACCGGTCTCGCTCGTTCTCAAGGACAGGCTGCGCGGCAGCGTCCCCAGAAAGACGACAAGGCGCGGATCCGGTGACAGGTAAAAGCCCCCGGCCCCTTGAGCGCCCTGAACATGCCAGACATCGGCCACCACGCCCGGCCAGGTTCGGACGCGCAACGGCTCAATGGTGCGATAGTGACGCGTCTGCGTCTGCATGCGAGGGCGAAAGGCCATGAGACACCGCCGGGAATGGCTCGATGCGGGTGAAGATGGCAGCCAGGCTTGCGGGCCGCGGATTGATCGTGGCTGTCGTCATGCAATACATAACCAGAATAGTCAACTATTTTGCCTGATGATCGCCAGCACGCACCGCCGGACACCGGCGGAGCCTTTCCGCAGCTTCGCAGCTTCATGCTGATGTCATTTCCCGGTGGCAAGGGTGCCTCGAAATCAGGAGAAAGCCCCTTTGCCCCGACTGACGCTGCAAGCCGTATCGAAACGCTTCGACACCTATCTCGCACTCGATGCCGTGTCGCTTGCCATCCCCGACGGTGCCTTTCTCGCCCTGCTCGGCCCCTCCGGCTGCGGCAAGACCACGTTGTTGCGGCTGATCGCGGGACTGGAAATGCCCGATGGCGGCGCGATCCACTTCGACGACGAGGCGGTTGCAAGCGAGGTGGCTTTCGTTCCGCCCGAGAAACGGCGGATCGGCATGGTCTTCCAGTCCTACGCGCTGTGGCCGACCATGACGGTGCGCGGCAATATCGAATTCGGGCTCAGGGTTGCCGGCCTGAACGCTGTGGAGCGTGCAGCGCGCATTGACGAGGTGCTCGAGGTTGTCGGTCTTCAAGGGCTTGGCGACAGGCGCCCGCATGAACTGTCGGGCGGCCAGCGCCAGAGGGTGGCGCTCGCCCGCTCACTGGCCACGCGGCCCCGGCTGATCCTGCTTGACGAGCCGCTTGCCAATCTCGACGCCCATCTGCGTGAGACCATGCTGTCCGAGTTTCGCCGTATCCATAGCCTGACGGGCGCCACCTTCGTTTTCGTCACGCATGACCAGGACGAGGCCATGGCGGTTGCCACGCATGTTGCGGTCATGGACAGGGGGCAACTGGAGCAGGTCGGCACACCCGAAGAGCTTTATCGGAAACCGGCCTCGCCGATGGTCGCCCGCTTCATCGGCCGGGGCCGAACCCTCCCGGTGAAGGTGATCAAGTCGGAAGGCGGTCGCAATCTGGTCATGCTGGGACGAGAGCTTCTCGACCTGCCCGGAGACGCGCCCGTTGGATATGGCTGGCTCTGCTTCCACGCCTCGGATCTGAGACACGTGACAGAGGGTGGCCAGCTGAAAACCGAACTGGTCGGGCAAGTCTTTCAGAACGGCACTTTTCTCAGCCATTGCCTGCCGACCGAGGTCGACGGGGACGTGGTGAGCCTGCCGCTTTCCGAGCGGCTTTCGCCCGGCACGCCAATCAAACTCGCCTTCACAGGCGGGTGGGTGATCGGCGATGGCAATGCCAGCCGCGAGGCCGCCAATGTCACGGGAACATCATCGGCCTGTCGTCCGGCCGTCATCTCGCTGCGCTAGGCGACTACGCCTGCCCGCCGCCCCGGCGGGTGTCCCCCATCGTCCGGGCCGGAGACGATTTGCGCCCCGCCCATTCAACGAGGATCCCATGTCCATTCGCACTCTCGTCGCCACCACCATCCTTGCCGGTCTTGCCCTCTCCGCGCATGCCGAGGATACGATCACGGTCTACACGTCGCAGCCGCAGGACCAGATGACCCAGGTCATCGAGGCCTTCAATGCCGACCATCCCGAGATCAAGGTCGAGCTTTTCCGCTCCGGCACGACCGAAGTCATGGCCAAGCTCCAGGCCGAATATGCCGCCGGCAACAGCCCGGCCGACGTCATCCTGATCGCCGACACTGTGGCGATGACCCAGCTCAAGAATGATGACCGCCTGCTTTCCTTTGCCGAAGCGCCGGTCGAAGGCATCGACCCCGCCTTTATCGACCCTGACAAGACCTTCTTCGGCACCAAGGTGATCACGACGGGCATCGTCTACAATACCGACCTGGTGAAGACTGCGCCGACAAGCTGGAACGACCTGCTTGAAGCCGATGCGGCGAAAAGCCTGATCATGCCGAGCCCGCTCTATTCGGGTGCGGCCGTCATCCATGTCGGCACGATGACCCAGCAGCCGGAATTCGGCTGGGCCTATTACGAGAAACTGGCCGAGGCCGGCGCAGTCGCCGGTCAGGGCAATGGCACGGTCATCGAGGCCGTGGCGCGCGGCGAAAAAGCCTATGGCATCATCATCGAATACATGGCGCTCAACGCCAAGAAGAAGGGCTCGCCGGTCGATTTCGTCTTCCCGCAGGAGGGTGTCAGCTCGATCACCCAGCCAGTCGCCGTGCTGAAGGGCTCGGATGCCGTCGAGGCTGCCAAGACCTTCGTCGCCTGGCAGCTGTCGAAGGCCGCTCAGGAACAGGCGACCGCCCAGGGCTATTTCCCGATCCTGCCCGGCGTCACCCAGCCGGACGGCTATCCGGCTCTCTCGACGCTGAAGATCCTGCCTGCCGACAGCGACGCCATGCTGAAGGCCGACACCGAGAATAAGGAGAAGTTCGCCGAGCTGTTCGGCGGCTGATCTCATCATGCGCCAGCCGCGTGCTTCGGGAGGCGAGCATCTGCTCGTCTCCCTTCTCGTTCTCTATGTCGCAATCACCACGCTCTGGCCGCTCGTCCGGCTCTTCGCCAGCGCCTTTCAGGCAGGGGAAGACGGCGCGGCACTCGGGCTGATGCTTTCCACGCTTTCAAGCCGCTCGACACTGCGCGCGCTTTCCGGCACGCTGCAGACTTCGCTGCTGTCCGTCGCGGTCTCGACACTTCTCGGTGTTGCTCTCGCCTTCGCCGTCAGCCTCCTCAAGCTGCGCACGCGGGCAGCGCTGACCTTCCTCATCCTGATGCCGCTGATCATCCCTTCGCAGACCATGGCGCTCGCGTGGATCGAGCTCAGCGGCGCTCAGTCACCGATCCTGAAACCACTGGGACTCGCGCCACCACCCGGCACGACCAATCCGCTTTACTCGATGGGTGGGATCGCGTTCGTCATGGGCATCGAGCACATGCCGCTGGTCTTCATCGCCGTGCGCGCAGCCCTGCGTGCGCTGCCCGCCGACCTCGTGGAAGCGGCGCGCATTCTCGGCATACCGCCTGCCCGGATTGGACGCGGCATCGTGTTGCCGATCGTCATGCCCTCGGTGCTCGCCGGAAGCCTGATTGCCTTCACGGCGGCGATCGGCAATTTCGGCGTGCCGGCGCTGCTCGGGATTCCGGGCCGCATCTCGGTGCTGACGACGCTGATCTATCAGCGGCTCAATGGCTTCGGCCCGGCTACGGCAGGGCAGGTCGCCACGCTGGCGCTCGTGCTTGCGCTGATGGCAGCACTTGCAATCCTGGCCCGCAATCTGGTGACCACCCGCATCGCGGTGCCATTGCCGGCGGGCGCACCATTCGTGCCCCGACGATCCGCGCCCTTGATAGAGGCCCTGCTCTGGCTGGTCGTGCTGGTCCTCTCGCTGGTTCCGCTTGCGGCGCTGACGATGACAGCGCTCCTGCCCGCGATCGGTGTCGCCTTCGGACCCGACACGGCCAACCTCGACCAGTTCCGCGCCGTGCTCGACAATCAGACCGTGCGGCGGGCATTTGGCAATTCCCTGATGCTGGCGACAATGACGGCCGCGATCTGCGTGCTGGTGGCAGTTCCGCTCGCCTTTCTCGGCGTGCGCCGCAAAAACCGGCTGCTGCGACTGCTCGACATGGTCATCGAAGCGCCCTGGGTCGTTCCGGGGACCGTCGTGGCTCTCGGGATGATCCTCGCCTTCCTGAAGCCGCTGCCGCTGATCGGTGTGTCGATTTACGGGACCTCGGCCATCCTCGTCATCGCCTATCTCGCCCGCTTCCTGCCCTTGGTCCTCAGACCGGTCGCTGCGGCGGCCCATTCGACCGATCCATCCCTCGACGAGGCAGCGCGCGTGGCCGGGGCCGGTCTTGCCCGCCGCATCCTTTCGATTTTCCTGCCCGGCATCTTGCCGGCCGCAACCGCCGGCGCGATCCTCGTCGTGATGACGGCTCTCAACGAGCTCACCCTCTCCGCCCTGCTTTGGTCATCCGGTCACGAGACCATCGGGGTGATGGTGTTTGCCCTGCAATACGAGGGCAATTCCACGTCCGCCGCCGCCGTTGCCGTGCTGTCGACATTGATGGTGCTGGCTCTCGCCGCCATCGCCACCCTCGCCGGCCGCCGCCTGCCAAAAGGCACGCTGCCATGGATGGATTGAGATCGAGACGATGATGAGGCTTGGTGCCGCTTAGGGAAAATGTGGCTGGGGCGCCAGGATTCGAACCTGGGAATGCCGGTACCAAAAACCGGTGCCTTACCGCTTGGCGACGCCCCAACTGGATTGCGAGGCCGCGGGCGGCGCTGCAAATCGCGGCCTGATTAGCAAAGCGGAAGGCGGGCGGCAACACCTTCCGATGGGGTCTCATGCGATTTTCCCGGAACGATGCGGCGGCGAGGCCGTTTCCCTCGCATCCCCCGCGACGAAACCCAACGATAAGGACATACCATGCCTTCCATCACATCCGCCCGCATCCTCATCCTCGCCACCCATGGCTATGAGCGCTCGGAGCTGCGCGTGCCGCTCGATCAGCTCTCGGCCAAGGGTGCCAAGGTCAAGATCGCCTCGCTCGAAAAGGCACCGATCAAGAGCTGGGACGAAGACAATTGGGGCGACACCGTCGATGTCGACCTGACGCTCGACGAGGTCAAGCTCGACGACTTCGACGCACTCGTCATTCCCGGCGGCCAGATCAATCCGGACCTCCTGCGCAAGGAAGACAAGGCGGTAGAGCTGGTGAAGACCTTCCTCAATTCCGGCAAGCCTGTCGCAGCCGTCTGTCACGGTCCGTGGCTTCTGGTCGAAGCCGGTGGCCTGAAGGGCCGCAAGGCAACCTCCTATTCATCGATCAAGACGGACCTGATCAATGCCGGTGCCGACTGGCGCGATGAGGCCGTGGTCACCGACCAGGCGATCATCACCTCGCGCAATCCCGGCGATCTCGATGCCTTCGTGGCGAAGATCGTGGAAGAGGTCGAGGAAGGCCGCCACGACCGTCGCGCGGCCTAAGGTCTTCCACACCTCACCCAAGATACAAAAACCCGGCAGGCAACTGCCGGGTTTCTGCGTTGAGGCCCCCCGCGATCACCGAGCTTAAAGCTAGCCCGGCACCGACGGCACCTCCCGCTTCAGATCCGGCTCGTCGTGAATGAAGGTCAGTTGAAGCGTGCCCATGCGTTCGGCGGCGGGATCGCGCATGTCTCCGAGGCCAGCGAGCGGTTCAACGAGGATAGCCTCGGCCTCAAGAGCAGCGACCAGATCCGCGAAAGCGCCGGCGGGCAGCGTGAAGCGGATGGTGTTCATGAGGTTGGAATACATGTGCACGTCGTCGATCCAGCCGCCCAGCCGGTTGACGGTGTCGAAGACGAAGCTCGTTGCCGCCTTGCGCTCGATGCGCGTGACGGCTGACAGCATGACAATGGCCATGATCGGACCTCCCGCACTCGCGACACTCTGCAGTCCTCAGCGGTGACAAATCAAGTGGGCTGTGGAATAGGCATGGACACGCAGCTTGCGGCGCGGGATCAGGTCGAGGACATGAAGAAGCAGAAGCAGCCACAGAAGAAGACGGGGCGCGCCGAGTCCGGCTCCGGCCGCGCCAAGGCTGAAGCTCGCGCTGCGGCGGAGGTTGGCGGGCCGGTCGAGCGCTCGGTTTCATCCGAGGTCGGCAAAGCCGGGGCTGCCCGTCTGCGCCTGCAGGCCGGTCTGCGCAGTCCCGCGTTTCGCATTGCCTTCGCCTTCTTTCTCGGCGGCGTGTCGATCGTGGCCGCCTCGCTGGCCATTCCCCATGAATTTGCCTTCTTCGAGCTCGGCTATCTCTTCACGCTGTCGATCTATGATCTAGTGCTGGCCATGCTCGGGCTCTCCGTCGCCATCGGCCTTGCCGAGCGCCGCAGCGAGGTCTTGTCGATCACGCTTGCCTTTCTCGGCATCATCGCGCCGATGCTCTTGTTTTTCGACCCGATCTTCAGTGCCATCCTGCAAAGCCCGCTCGGGCATGAACTCTTTCTGATTGCGCCGATCGCGGTGATGCTGTCGGGCGTGGTCCTGTGGTTACCTGCCCGGATCCGGCGTGTCGTGGCGCCGGTGGCAGCCGCTGTCGTCGGCTTTTCCTTCTCGCTTTTCATCGGGCTCGATGATTTCGGGATCGGCATCAAGGAGTTCGCCTTTTCCGCTGTGCTCGGCGCGCTGTGGATCCTGCTGGTGCCAGGCCTGATGCTCAGGCCTTTCCAGGGGGGCTGGCTCGTCATCCCTGCCCGCATCATCGGCTCCTGGCTGATGGTGATCGCCGTCATCGTCACCGTCTCGCTTTATGTGCCGCTGACACCTGACGCCCCGCCGCTGCCCGATCCGAGCCTGCCCGATGGCGGTCTCGCGCTCGACGCGCCGGCGCTGCCGCCGCTTGATCCGGGCGTCGAAGAGGGGCTCGTGCCAGCGCCCGACGACTTCGGCACGGCACCCGACGGTGGCAGCATTCCAGGGCCGGTGCTGGGAGACAATCCGCTTCTGGGCGGCAGGGGCGCGACCGAGCCCTGAGACAAGAACGATCCGCTTAGATATCGACGGCCTTCCTGCGAGCCGTTACATCTGGTGCAAACTCCTGATTCCGGTAGATCCGCATGCATATCCGCTATGACCGTCCGGTGTCCCGCTCCGCCTTTTTTGCACGGCGGCTGGCGCTGTTTTCGCTGGTCATGCTTGTCATCGTGGTGCTGGCGCATCGTTTCGGCCCTCTGAAGACACCCGATTTCGTGATGCTGGTTCTCGCCGCGGCCGTGCCGGCGCTGCTTGCCGTGCCGCTTGCCCTGCTCGGGCTCGCGCGGCTCTGGCAGATCGGCGCGCTCGGCGGCATCGCCTCGGCCTGGGCGCTGATCTATGCGGCGCTGCCGATCGCGCTGCCCGGTTATGGCTACTATCTCTACATGACCAAGCCGCCGCTGACCGAAGTGGCGACCGATCTCTCCGACCGACCCGCCTGGGTATCGGAACCGGCGGCGGAGCAGCATCTCCTGCCGCGCCCTGAACTGCCCCCTAACGCCGCCGATGCCCAGACCGCCGCCTATCCCGGGCTCAACGGGCGGCGCTATGAAGGGGCGATCGACCGCGTCTATGAGGCGGTGCGCAAGGTGGCGGGCGAAAACCGGCTGGTGCTGACGGCAAGCCGCGGCGAGGAATATGGGTTGCCGGCGCTGGAGCTTCGTCCGACGACGGAGACGCCGCTCGAGCCCGTCGATCCCGCCGCCGGAGCGAACCCCGCGCCGCAGGACGAAGCCTTGCCGGAAAGCGGGCCGCTGCCCACCGCGCGTCCGGAGCCGGGGCTGATGGTGCCGCTTTCCGACGGCGAACCGGAGGGCGTGGCGCGGCTGCAGTTTTCCACCCGCACGCTGGTGCTCGGCCTGCCCTTCGATGCCGTGGTGCGGCTTCGCGAAGAGGCGGAGATGACGCTTGTCGACATGCGCGTTGCCGCGCGTTACGGGCCGCATGATCTCGGGATCAGCGACCAGATCGCCGAGGGTTTCCTGCATGCGCTGGATGCGGAGCTTCTGGGGATCGCAGGGAACTGAGATGGGACCCTCGAAGACGTCTGACTTGCTGCCGCGTGTTACCCCCCTCTGTCACGGCGTGACATCTCCCCCACAAGGGGGGAGAGCGGAGCGTCGCGTCTAACGGACCACTTTACCTCATCAATAGGGGCAACAGGCTTGCGGGGTGGCCACTCTCCCCGCCTTCGGGGGAGATGTCGGCGAAGCCGACAGAGGGGGGCCGCGCGCATAAGGCTCAACCCGGCCGATATTCCCCCAACAGTCTCGGCGCGCCCTCCGTGACGACCTGCCCCCTCTCCACGAGATCTTCCAGATGGGCGAGCACCGACAAGGCAGCCGCGCCGTGCAGGCGGGGATCGGTTGAGGCGTAGATGACCTTGACCATGTCCGCGATCGACCGGTCGCCCGAGCGGATGCGCGCGAGGATTGCCTCTTCACGCATCAGGCGGTGAGTGCGGAGCGCGCGCACGAAGGTCTGGGGATCGTCGACCGGCCCGCCATGGCCGGGGAGATAAAGGCTGTCCTGCCTTTCCAGCAGCCGATCGAGCGAGGCCATGTAGTCGCTCATGGCGCCATCGGGCGGCGCGACGATCGAGGTGGCCCAGGCCATGATATGATCGGCGGAGAAAAGGATGCCGGTGTCTTCGAGCGCGAAGGCTGCGTGGTTCGCCGTATGGCCCGGCGTGTGCACCGCGCTTAAACGCCAGCCGTCGCCCTCGATACTCTCGCCGTCTGCCAGAGTGCGGTCTGGTACGAAATCCGTGTCCGAACTCTCGGCAAAGGGGTTCACCTCGCCCTCGAACAGCGGTCGGGCGGGCCGATGAGGGCCTTCCGCGACGACGACGGCGCCGGTCTTGTCCTTCAGCCGGCGGGCAAGCGGGGAATGATCGCGATGGGTGTGGCTGACGGCGATATGGGTGACCTCCCTGCCCTTCAGCGCTGCCATCAGGGCGTCGAAATGCGCGTCATCGTCAGGGCCGGGATCGATGACGCAGACGGATTTTTGACCGACGATATAGGTGTTGGTGCCGTGGAAGGTGAACGGGCCAGGATTGGGCGCCGTCAGTCGCTGGACGCCATCTGCCACCGGGACCGCGAGGCCATGATGCGGTTCGAAGTCGGTGACGAAACGCGGCAATGCCTGGTCGTCGCTCATTTGTACTCGATCTCGACAAAACTCATCGGCTGCTCGCCGCCATTGATGACATTGTGCTCGACACCGGCCTCGCGCCGATAGGCCTCGCCGGCCTTCGACGTCACGTGGCGCTCGCCTGCGGCATCCTCGATCAGGAAATGGCAATCGGTGAGCGGCACGACGACATAGCCGAGGCCATGGGTGTGATGGCCGGTCGCAGCGCCCGGCTCGAAATCCCAGCGGGTGATGCGGGTGACGGCATCATCGAGCACAACGGTCGGGATGGCGGGCAGACGGGCGGAATAGCCGGGCATGGGGGTCTCCGGGTGATGGCAGCGCGGAATGCGACGCACCCGGATTTATACCCGGCCCGGCGCCTGCGGCAACTGCCGCAGGCGCGTTTGCGGGGCTAGTTCCGATCGATCAGGCAGCCGCCGCGAGCGCGACCGCATCGGCCCCGGCCGGATAGCGCTGCTGCGTGGTGCCGTCCGTCACCGCATGCCAGACGGCTTCGGCAACATCGCTTTCGCGGGTGACGACCGTTGGGGATGCAAAGGCCTCGAAGATCGGCCGGGCGAAATCGAGATAGGCGCCGGGAAGCAGATCCATGACATTGATATCGGTATTGGCCGAGAAGCGGGTCGTCGGCGCATACCCAGGCTCGACCAGTTTGGTGACGATGCCGAAGGGGGCGAGTTCATAGGCGAGCGACTGGGTGAAACCCTGGATCGCCTGCTTGCTTGCCGTATAGGCCGCAGCAAGCGGCATCGGCGCAAGCGTCACGCTGGACGTGACGTTGACAATGACGCCTGAGCCCCGTTCGCGCATGGCTGGGATGGCGGCCTGGGTCATGGCCATGGTGCCGAAGGTATTGGTCTCGAAGACCTTGCGGATATGCTCCATCGGTGTTGCCTCGAAGGCACCGACCACGCCAATGCCGGCATTGTTGACCAGCGCGTCGATCGGGCCTGCAGCTTCAAGCGCCGCGTGGATGCTGTCCGCCTTGGTGACGTCGAGCGGCAGGATGCGCAGGTGGTCCGACGGGGCAAAAACGTCGGTTCGGGGCGTGCGCATGGTGGCGATCACGGTCCAGCCGCGGTCGAGAAAATACTGGGCTATATGCTGGCCGTAGCCCGACGAGCAGCCGGTGATGAGGATGGTTGGCATGGAAAACTCCTGGACGCGTTTGTTGTTGACGTTCCAGGTTTAGCCGCGCTAGGCTGGACTATCATCGACCATTACTCCAAATTTCATTTGAGATAGTCCAGATGCGTGATCCGCTCTCCGATGTCATCGCGCTTCTGAAACCGCGCACCGTGTTTTCCAAGGGCATTAGCGGCGCCGGTCGCTGGGCGGTTCACTACGCCTCCTTCGGCCAGCCCGGTTTCTGCGCCATCACCAAAGGACGCTGCCGGTTTGCTGTTGACGGCGAAGAGCCCGTCATTCTCGAAGAAGGGGATTTTCTGCTGCTGCCGGCAACGCCCGCCTTCACCATGGGCAGCATCGAGCCTGCGCCGCCCGTCTCGATCGATCCAACGACCCTGGTTTCGGCACCCGACGGCGAGAAACGCCATGGGCGGCCTGATGGCGAGCCTGACATGCGGCAGTTTGGCGGTTATTTCTCCTTCGATGCCCCCGATGCCTCGCTGTTCGTGTCGCTCCTGCCGCGCATGATCCATGTGCGTGGCGCGGCCCGTTTGACGCAACTCGTTCACCTGCTTGGGGATGAGGCGCGGCGCGCAGATGTCGGGCGCGATTTGATCCTGGAACGTTATGCCGAAATCCTGCTGATCGAGGCGCTGCGCAGTGTGCCAGCCGAACAGGCTCCGCCCGGCCTGTTGCGCGGGCTGGCCGAGCCGCGCATCGCGCTTGCGCTCCAGTCCATGCATGCGCAAGTCGATCGCCCCTGGACAGTGGAGGCGCTGGCACGGCTGGCGGCCATGTCCCGCTCCGCCTTCTTCGACCGCTTTCGCCACACCGTCGGCCTGCGGCCGATGGAATATCTGATGACTTGGCGCATGGCATTGGCCAAGGACCTGCTGCGACACCAAGAGCTGAGCCTGGATGCGGTGGCCGAAAAGATCGGCTATGGCTCGGCCAGCACATTTAGCACGGCCTTCAGCCGGCATGTGGGCGTGCCTCCGGGGCGGTTTGCGAAGACGGCAAGTGCTGCTCGCTAGAGACCTGACTGGGAAGTATTGTTGATCAGGTATGCTGGACAGCCCGCTTGAGTGCTCACCCGCCAGCCTTGAATTTCACTTGGCCCATTTCGGGCGCATGGCGGATACACCGTTGAAGGTGTTTATGACGCGCGAAGTACTCGGGTTTTAGCGGGACGTTGGCCAACGACATTTTCAGCCGTCACCCACCCCTCACGCCCTAGCCTTGATCGCCGCCTGGGCTGCCGACAGCCGTGCAATCGGCACGCGGAACGGTGAACACGAGACGTAGTCCAGCCCGACATCCTCGCAGAAGTGGATCGAGGTCGGGTCGCCGCCGTGTTCGCCGCAGATGCCGAGTTTCATGTCGGGGCGGGTCTTGCGGCCGCGTTCGGCGGCGATGCGGATGAGTTCGCCGACGCCGTCGAAATCGAGCGAGACGAAGGGGTCCTGCACGATGATGCCCTTCTTCTGGTAGGTCGGGATGAAGCGGGCGGCATCGTCGCGGGACATGCCGAAGGTGGTCTGGGTCAGGTCGTTGGTGCCGAAGGAGAAGAATTCGGCGGCTTCGGCGATGATATGGGCGCGGATCGCGGCGCGCGGCAGCTCGATCATCGTGCCGACGAGATAGGAGATCTGAAGCTTCGCCTCGCCCATGACTTCGGTTGCGACGCGGTCGATCACGCCCTTGACGTAATCGAGCTCGGAGCGCAGGCCGACCAGCGGGACCATGATTTCCGGCACGACGGCAGCGCCCGTTTCGCGGGCAGCGCTGACTGCCGCCTCGAAGATGGCGCGGGCCTGCATTTCGGCGATCTCGGGATAAGAGATGGCGAGACGGCAGCCGCGATGGCCGAGCATCGGGTTGAACTCATGCAGCGCATCGATGCGGCGGCGCATGAAGCCGGGCTCAAGCCCCATGGCGTTCGCCACTTCCTCGATCTCCTCGTCGGATTTCGGCAGGAACTCATGCAGCGGTGGATCGAGCATACGGATGGTGACAGGCAGCCCGTGCATGATGGTGAAGAGTTCGGTAAAGTCAGAGCGCTGCATGGGCAGTAGCTTGTCGAGGGCTGCGCGGCGGCCGGCCTCGTCTTCAGCGAGGATCATCTCGCGCATGACATGGATGCGGTCGCCCTCGAAGAACATGTGTTCGGTGCGGCAAAGGCCGATGCCTTCGGCGCCGAAGGAGCGGGCGGCGCGGGCATCGCCCGGCGTGTCGGCATTGGTGCGCACCGTCATGCGGCGGGCGCGGTCCGCCCATTCCATCAGCTGCGCGAAATCGCCCGACAGTTCCGGCTGCAGCATGGGGACTTCGCCCTTCAGCACCTGGCCGGAGGAGCCGTCGATGGTCACGATGTCGCCCTTGGTGAGCGTCACACCCATGCCGATGAGCTTTTCGTTGCGGAGATCGACGCGCATGGTGCCGGCACCGGAGACGCAAGGGATGCCCATGCCACGGGCGACGACGGCCGCATGGCTGGTCATGCCGCCGCGGGTCGTCAGGATGCCCTGAGCGGCATGCATGCCATGAATGTCTTCGGGGCTCGTTTCGACGCGGACGAGGATGACCTTGCGGCCTTCGGCTTCCGCCTCGACCGCTTCTTCCGCCGTGAAGACGATCGCACCGGTGGCAGCCCCCGGGGAGGCCGGCAGGCCGGAGCCGATGACATGGCGCTCGACACGCGGGTCGATGGTCGGGTGCAGGAGCTGATCGAGCGAGGACGGCTCGATGCGCAGGACGGCTTCCTCCTCGGTGATCAGGCCTTCGGCCACCATGTCGACGGCGATCTTCATCGCCGCCTTCGTGGTGCGTTTTCCCGAGCGGGCCTGCAGCATCCAGAGCTTGCCGCGCTCTATGGTGAATTCGAGGTCCTGCATGTCGTGGTAATGGGATTCCAGCCGCGCGCAGATCGTCTCGAACTCGGCGAAGGCTTCGGGCATCAGCTTTTCGAGCGAGGGCTTGTCGGAACCACTGTCGATGCGGGCAGCCTCGGTGATCGATTGCGGCGTGCGGATGCCGGCAACCACGTCTTCGCCCTGCGCATTGACGAGAAACTCGCCGTAAAGCTCCTTGGCGCCCGTCGAGGGATTGCGGGTGAAGGCAACGCCGGTGGCCGAGGTGGAGCCGAGATTGCCGAAGACCATGGTCTGGACGGTGACGGACGTGCCCCAGGCTTCGGGGATCGAATGCAGCATGCGATAGGTCTGGGCCCGCGGGTTCATCCAGCTCGAAAAGACAGCCCCGATCGCGCCCCAGAGCTGGACATGCGGATCCTGCGGGAAGGGCTCGCCCAGTTCCTGCTCGAGGATCTCCTTGTAGAGCTTGACCACATGCTGCCATTCGACGGCGGAGAGATCGGTATCGAGCTCATGGCCGAGGCGGGCCTTTTCGTCTTCCAGGATTTCCTCGAAGACCTCGTGATCGAGGCCCATGACGACATCGCCATACATCTGGATGAAGCGGCGATAGCTGTCCCAGGCGAAGCGGGCGTCACCGGAATGGTGGCCGAGCGCTTCGACCGCACGGTCGTTGAGGCCGAGATTGAGGACGGTGTCCATCATGCCGGGCATGGAGGTGCGCGAGCCGGAGCGGACGGAAAGAAGAAGCGGTTGGCTGGTGTCGCCGAAGGCGCGGCCGGTGGCCGTTTCGATGCCGGCAATGCCCTGCAGCACCTGGGCCTTCAAGTCCTCGCACAGCCTCTTGCCATTCTTGTAATAGAGGCCACATGCGTCTGACACGATCGTGAGGCCGGGCGGCACCGGCAGGCCAATCGCCGCCATTTCGGCGAGATTGGCCCCCTTGCCTCCCAGCTGATCGATTTCGGCCCTACTCCCTTCGGCCGCTCCTCCGCCGAAGGTGTAAACCCATTTACGCATTGCCCTCTCCACCCGAACAGGCTTGTTTTTCCACCGTTTACAGCAATTGTGACGGATTGGAAACGCCACGGCCCGAAGTTTATGCTGCAATGCATCATAATTGCGGCAGTGTGGGCAGTCCGTGCTCACGGCGGCGTGAGAAGTCGTCAGAACGACCGGGATGCCGAGGCTGGAGGCTCTGGCGCTTCGGCGCAGCCGGTTCGGCGTCGCTTGGCAAGGACCGATTGTTACAGCTCATCACGCATTGCGATAAACGGTCACTTAAAATGACCGGAGAAATCGCTTCGGGATGATGCACTGCGGCTCACACTTTGCTAGTGGGCATGCACGCCAATTGTAATTTGGAATCAAACATGACCCTGACCAGCCCGGTTTCCCTGATCGAGATCCCGCAGAACAACCTCTACAAAAAGGGCGACGTTTTCGTTCTCTTCGGTGAATTGTTCGGGCGCGGCTATGTCACGGGCCTGCTCGACCAGGCCAAGAAGGCCGGCATGGAGATCATCGGGATCACCGTTGGCCGCCGCGACGAGAACAACAAGCTGCGTCCGCTGACGGAAGAAGAGCTTGCCCAGGCGGAAGCCAATCTCGGTGGCCGGATCATCAACATTCCCGCCATGGCCGGCTTCGATCTCGACGCTCCGGAAGGCGAAGCAACGCCCACCGACCTGCTCGCCTCGCTGACGCTCGAAAACTGGGAAACGGAAAAGCTCGACTGGGCGCATATCGAAAAGTGCCGCCAGGTTGGCGTATCCCGCTTCCAGAAGGCCGTGGCCGACATCATGGCCGAGCTCGAAGGCATGATCGCCGACGGCAAGAACGTGCATTTCGCGCATACCATGGCTGGCGGCATTCCGAAGGCCAAGGTCTTCCTCGTGATCGCCAACCGCATCTACAAGGGCCGTGGCGCACGCCACATGTCCTCGCAGGTGCTGCTCGACAGCGATCTCGGCAAGCTGATCCTGCAGAACTTCGACGAAGTCTCGGCCAACACCTTCCGCCACCTGATCGAAGGCAGTGCCGCGATCCGCGCCCGCATCGAGAAGAGCGGCGGCCAGGTGCGTTACTCGGCCTATGGCTATCACGGCACGGGCATCCTGATCGGCGACGAATATCGCTGGCAGACCTATACGAACTACACCCAGGGCTATGCCAAGATGAAGCTCGAGGCGATTGCCGAAGAGGCTTTTGCTTCGGGGATCAAGGCGACCGTCTTCAACTGCCCGGAAATCCGCACCAACTCGTCCGACGTCTTTGCCGGCATCGAGCTTCCGCTTCTGCCGCTCCTGAAGGCGCTGAAGAAGGAAAATCCCGGCGCCCGCGCCGAGAAGATCTGGGCCGATTGCGAAGCACTCCTGGTCGAAGGCGCGACCGTCGACGACGTGCTCCAGAAGATCGCCGATTTCCAGGTGAGCGACGTCATGAAGCCGTTCTACGACTTCAACAACTGGCCGATGCCCAACAGCCAAGGCCAGTCTGATATCACGATCGGCACCTCCCAGGAGATCGCCCAGATGCACAAGGACGCCAAGGCGCTGATCTCGGATTACCTGAGCGTGCTCGTGGTCGAAGCGACCGGCGCGCTGATCTTCGGCGCGATGGCCAATCCGTCGGCCCCGGTGCTCTGGCTGAACCACGACGTGGTGGCGCGCCAGATCAACAAGGCTGGGTGAGCGCGAGTAGCGGGTAGGCAGTAGCCAATAGCCAATAGAACGATGCCGGGAGCCTGCTTCCGGCATTTCTTTTTTGGGCGGGCGCCCCCGACGGTCGTCATCCTCGGGCTTGTCCCGAGGATCCACTGCTGCTCGACACGTCTTAGACGCTTAGGGCCTTCCCTCGGATCTCACCTTCATGACCACCCTCGGCAGATCCTCGGGACAAGCCCGAGGATGACGGCTCGCATGGGCCGGCGGATGGGCGAGTGGCAACGGGTCGAATGCCGCGTGACGGCTTCCGGCTTTTCTTCTTTGGCGCGGCGCCATTCCCCCCTTTCGTCATCCTCGGGCTCGTCCCGAGGATCTACTGCCGCTCGACACGACTTGGACGCTTAGGGCCTTCCCTTGGATCTCACCCTTATGACCACTTTCGGCAGATCCTCGGGACAAGCCCGAGGATGACGGTCTATTCCGTAAGCGAACCGATCGGCGTCTGGCGTCACTGGACTTGCCCGCGAAATGCTGGCACGCCGTTGACGGGTCATCAGACAAATCGAGTCTCACCGATGCAATTTCAGCCGCAGTACCGCGTCTATATCGCCTTCTTCCTGTTCGCCATGTCGACCGGATCTCTGTTTTCGCGCCTGCCGGACCTGCAGACGCAGCTTTCCGTCAACAAGGCGGAACTGGGCATGACGCTGATCGGCATGGCCATCGGTTCGCTGATCTCGCTCACCTTCTCGTCGCCGCTCATCGTGCGTCTCGGATCGCGGGTGACGCTTGCCATTACCCTGCTCGGCGTCATGCTGCTGCTCAGCCTGATCCCGCTCCTGCCCTCGGCGCCCTATGTTTTCGTCACCCTGTTTTCCATCGGGCTTCTCGCCGGCGCGCTGGAAATCTGCCTCAATGTCGAGATAGGACGGATCGAGGCGCAGGTGGGCTTCGGCATCATGAACCGGGCCCATGGCTGCTGGAGCCTGGGCTTCTTCGTCACCGCCGTGACCGCCTCGCTGGTGCGCCAGGCCGGCATCCCCATGCAGACGCATATGCATGTGCTTCTCGGCACGATGTTCGTCATTGGTGCGATCACGATCGCCGGCATGAAGAACGCACCCCATCTCGTTCAGGCGGGCAGCACCGACAAGCAACCGCATTTCGCCCTGCCGACGCTCTCGCTGCTGCCGCTTTGCATCATCGGCACATCGGCCTTCCTGATCGAAGGCGCCGGCATCGACTGGTCGACGATCTACATGGAAGAGGCCTTCGACGTCTCGCCCTTCATCTCCGGCTCCGGTCTCACGCTCTTTGCCTTCTTCATGGCGCTCGCGCGCCTCACCGTCGATCCGGTGGTCGATCGATACGGCGCGCGGCTGGTGGGCCGTGTGCTGCTGTCCGTCGCCGCCCTTGGCATCGCCATGGCCTGGCTTGCGCCGCACCCCTATCTGGCGCTTCTCGGCTTTGCATTGATGGGAGCCGGCTGCAGCGCCGTTTATCCAATGGCCGTCTCCGCGGCTGCCCAGCGCACCGATCGGCCCGCCGTCATCAATGTTGCGGCGATCGCGCAGATGGCCTTCGTCGTCTTCTTCCTCGGACCGCCGCTGCTCGGCTTCGTCGCCGAAGCCTTTGGTATCCGCAATGCCTATCTCGTCTGCCTGCCGCTGGTGCTCGGCTCGATCCTTGCCAGCGGTGCGCTCCCGGTCGGACCGGCACGGCGTGAGGCGGTCGCATGATATAGCAGCCTAAAACGATAGGTCTGTTGAAAACGCCATTCCTGCTTGTAAGGGCTCCAGTTTTTCGATCTTCTGGATCCGGGGTAAAGAGGGGAATGAAATGCGTCAATTTTTCGGATGCTTGACGATAGCGGCAGCAGCCCTCAGTGGATGTACAACTTCCACCGCAGTGCGTACGTCGAATGACACCCTCATCGTGAAGACGAGTGCTGAACCCATGTGTGGGAGCATTGGCGCTGCTAAAGTCGCGGAAAAACAGGCTGCCATTGAGACAATCAAGGCTGGCTTCGATCGCTATATCATTACCGGCGCCGCAAGCGACAACAGCGTCGGCGTTACTCAAATGCCCGGTCACTATAACACCTATGGCACAGCAAACGTCTACGGGAATTACGGGACCTTCAACGCCACGACAACCTATCAGCCAGGTCCGACGATCGTGTATGGATCTTATGATCAGGCATTTGCGATCAAGATGTTCCGGGAAGGTGAAGCCGGAGCGAACCAAGCCATTTCAGCTCGCGAGATTCTAGGACCCAAGTGGGAAAGCATAGTGAAGAACGGCATACACGTATGCGCTTCTTAAGATTGTAGTCCGGAGGGAAATCAGCGGGTGAGGAAGGCCAGTTCCTCAGGCGTCGGATCACCGAAGATCTTGATGCCGAGTTTTGCGTCCGACACGTAAAGCAGTGCCCGCTTGCCATCCTCGGAATAGAGCACCCTTATCCAGCTCGATTCGCATGTCCGCGGCTCGCAGGCACGGAAGAGCTGCATGCGCTTGTCCTTGACCTTCACCTCTTCGGAGGCGAGCGCGACGTAGCGCGGCTGGCGCACAAGAGCACGCACCCAGAAGGGCAGCCCGGGCTTGCCCTTGATCATCTCCATCAGACTGTCGCGATGCGCCGGAGACGTCGCCAGCACGCTCGGCAGGTAGTTGCCGGCGAGTGACGGGGAGGCAATCTGGGCGTGAACGGGAGCGGCGCTCAAGCCGGACAACGTGCCAATGGCGAGAAGTAGCTTTCTCACACCGCCTCCCTTTCGCGCAGCGCCTCCGCCGTCTGCAAATCCACAGAGACGAGCTGGCTGACGCCTTGTTCGGCCATGGTGACGCCGAAGAGGCGGTTCATGCGGGCCATGGTGATGGGGTTGTGGGTGATGATGACGAAGCGGGTCTCGGTGGAGGCGGCCATTTCGTCCATCAGGTTGCAGTAGCGCTCGACATTGTGGTCGTCGAGCGGCGCGTCCACCTCGTCCAAAACGCAGATCGGCGCGGGATTGGTGAGGAAGACGGCGAAGATCAGGGCCATGGCGGTCAGCGCCTGCTCGCCGCCTGAGAGCAGCGTCATGGTCTGCGGCTTCTTGCCCGGCGGGCGGGCGAGGATTTCGAGGCCGGCTTCGAGCGGGTCGTCGCTTTCGATCAGCTGCAGTTCGGCCGTGCCGCCGTTGAACAGGTGGGTGAATAGGCGCTGGAACTGGGCGTTGACCACGTCAAAGGCGGCGATCAGGCGTTCGCGACCTTCGCGGTTGAGGCTCTGGATCGCGCCGCGCAACTTGCGGATCGCATCGATGATGTCGTCGCGCTCCTTGATCATGGCGGCGAGCTTGTCGGACAGTTCCTTCTGCTCTTCCTCGGCGCGCAGGTTGACGGCGCCCAGGCGCTCGCGCTCCATCTTCAGCCGGTCGACATTGCGCTCGACTTCGCGGAGATCCCCGATCTGCGAGGGATCCTTCAGGCCTGTGAGGCGAAAGGCCTCGTGCGGGGGGACGTTCAGCGCTTCGGCAATGCGGGCCTCGGCATCGACGCGCCATTCGCGGGCGGAAACGAGCCGCTCTTCGGCGCGGCCGCGCTTTTCCCGGCTTTCTGCAAGTTCGGCGAGCGCCGCTGCCGCCTTCTGGTCAGCCTCGCGCTGGCGGGTCTCGGCCTCGATCAGACGATCGGCTGCGTCGCGGCGGTCCTTCTCGGCCTTGTCGAGGGCGGTCATCAGGTTGCGGCGCTTGTCCTCGAATTCGTCGGGCGCCATTTCGAGATCGGTGATCTCCTCGCGGGCCTCGGCCTCGCGCTCGCGCAGCGTCGCGATCTGCTCCTCGGCGGATTTCGCGCGGCTCTGCCAGTTCTGCTTTTCCTGGCGGATCGAGAGGATGCGGCGGCGGCGCATCTCGTCTTCACGGGCAAGGCCCTCGAAACGGGCGCGGGCTTCGGCCAGAAGGCCCCGATCGCGTGCGACAACGGATTCTGCCTCGCGCAGGCGGGCGTCGAGGGCGGAGAGGTCGGGCGTCTCCTCCATCTCGATGCGGGCGGTTTCCTCCTGCTCGACGATCTCCTCGATCTGCGCTTTCAGACCGTTGACCGCCTCCTCGATCACCTCGCGGCGGCGGATGAGATCGCCTGAAGCGCGTTCGGCCTGAGCGAGCGCATCGCGGGCTTCGGCGAGTGTGCGAACCGTCAGGCGGCTGCGGTCACGGGCGTCGGTGAGGCGGGACTCTTCGGTGCGGATGGCGTCTGCGGCTTCGGCCAGGCGATCCTCTGCCTCGACCATCTGGTCGCGGGCTTCCTCGGTCTCGACCTCGATTTCGGCTAGGCGATTCTTCTGGGCAAGGCGAAGTGCGGCCGCGCTTGGGGCATCGGCGCCGGTCACATGGCCATCCCAACGATAGACGGCGCCATCGCGAGTGACAAGGCGCTGGCCGGGGGCGAGCTTCGACATGAGGGCAAGCGCATCGGCCTCCTCGACGACGCCGATCTGGCGGAGCGCGCGGGTGAGCGCTGCGGGGGCGCGGACATGGGCGATGAGCGGCCTCGCGCCGGTCGGCAGGGCGGGATCCCCTGCCCCGTCGCCATTGCCGTGCCAGTGGGCGGGCGCGGATTGGTCGAGGGCGCTGTCGAGGTCGTCGCCAAGGGCGGCACCGAGAGCGGTTTCATAGCCGCGGTCCACGGATAGCTCTTCAGCGACCGGCGGGAAGTCCCCTGTCGTGGTCGAGGCCAGGATGCGGGCGATTGTGCGGGCTTCGGTTTCGAGACCGTTGACGCGGGCGCGCGCGGCTTCGAGCGGCTGGCGCAGGTGGCTTTCCGTACGGCGGGCCTCGGTCAGCGCGGCCTCGGCTTCCATGACCGCACTTTCGGCGTCGGCGACGGCCTGTTCGGCGATCTCGACCATTTCGCGTTTTTCGTCCGGATCGGGGAGAGCGGCGATGCGTTCGGAGATCTCGGAGATTTCGCGGGAGGCGTCGGAGACCTGGCGTTCCAGGCGGGCGCGGCGATCAGCGAGATCGCGGATGGCGCGTTCCAGCTGGTTGCGGCCGGCGGCGGCTTCGGCGCGTTCGGCGGTCAGGCGGGTGAAATCGCGTTCGCTGTCGGCCAGCGTCGCGGCAGCCGCGTCGAAGGCTTCCTTGGCCTCTTCAGCGAATCGTCCGGCATCGGCGAGGATCTCCTCGAGTTCGGCCTCTTCTTCGGCCAGACGATTGATCACCTCGGCATTTTCGGAGACGAGGCGCTCCTCGCGGCGGATGTCCTCATCTAGCTGGGCGAGACGGCGGGTAAGCTCGTCGCGACGGCGCAGGATCCGGTTGGCTTCCTCATCAAGCTGGCTGCGGGCGATCTGCAGGCGCTGGAGCGCTGCGGCACATTTCGCCTCCTCCTCACGTAGCTCCGGCATCTTCAGGCTCGCGATCGCCTGAAGCTTGGCCGCGTCCATCTGGTGGTTCGCCTTTTCGGCGACGATGGACATGGCCTGATTGAGCGCGCTTTCCGCCTCGCCTTCCGCCTGCTTGGCCTGCGCCCAGCGGATGTGGAGGAGCATAGCCTCATGCGCCCGGATGTCGGCGGAGAGCTGCTTGAAACGATTGGCCTGGCGGGCCTGGCGCTTCAGGCTCTCGATCTGGCTTTCGAGCTGGGCTGTGATGTCTTCCAGCCGCTCGAGATTGGTTTCGGCGGCGCGCAGCCTGAGTTCCGCCTCGTGACGGCGGGAATGCAGGCCGGAAATGCCGGCGGCTTCTTCGAGCAGTTGACGGCGGGCCTGAGGCTTGGCCTGGATCAGCTCGCCGATGCGGCCCTGGCCGACCATGGAGGGCGAGCGGGCGCCGGTCGAGGCATCGGCAAACAACAGTTGCACATCCTTGGCGCGGGCTTCCTTGCCGTTGATGCGATAGACGGAGCCGGCACCGCGCTCGATGCGGCGGGTGACCTGGATCTCATCGGCATCATTGAAGGCAGCCGGTGCCGTTCGGTCGGAATTGTCGAGATAGAGGCCGACTTCCGCCGTGTTGCGGGCCGGACGGTTGCCGGAACCGGAGAAGATGACGTCGTCCATGCCGGACGCGCGCATGTTCTTGTAGGAGTTCTCGCCCATCACCCAGCGGAGCGCCTCGACAAGGTTCGACTTGCCGCAGCCGTTCGGACCGACAATGCCGGTGAGGCCGCGTTCGATGACGAATTCGGAGGGTTCGACGAAGGACTTGAAGCCGAGCAGGCGCAGGCGGTTGAATTTCATCGCGTCATGCCCCACGCCATCGCATGAAAAACGGGCGCACGGGTTTCCCCGGCGCCCGTCGTCAGAACGGAACGTCGATCAGAGAAGGCTGTCGATGAGGGCCGACATGGTGTCAACCGACATGTCCCCCGAATAGGCCTTGCCATTGATCAGGAAGGTCGGCGTCGACTGGACACCGAATTCCTGGGCGCCGCGATCGCGGACTGCCGACACATCACCGGCAAGCTGGGCGTTCGTCAAGCAGGCGTCGAAGGTCTCCTGTGTAAAACCACCGAGCTTGGAGAGCTGCAGCATGGCGTTGCGCACGTCACCATCGGACGGAGCCGCCCAGGTGCGCTGCTGCTTCAGGAACATCGAGACGAATGGGAAGAACTTGTCTTCGGTGGTGCAGCGGGCCAGCATGAAGGCGGCGAGCGAGGCGGTGTCCTGCGGGAACGGGAATTCGCGCAGCACGAAATAGACCTTTCCGGTGTCGACATACTTGGTCTTGATCGCGTCGAAGGTCTTTTCGTGGAAATTCGCGCAGTGCGGGCAGGTCATCGACATGTATTCGATGACCTTGACCGGCGCGTTCGGGTCACCGAGCGCCATTTCCTTCAACGGGCCGGGCTTCAGGGCCGCTTCCATGTCGACATCGCGATCAGCGGTCGGGATTTCGACGGCCGGCGTGGTCGAGGCTGTGGTCTCGTTGCTGACGGCCGGATTGGCTTCAGCGCTCGCCGCCTTGTCCTCGGCATCGCTGCAGGCGGTGAGAGCCATGGAGACGGCGGCGATGGCGATGCCGCCGAGGAGCCGGCGCTTGGTGATCGAGAGTTCGGAAGTCGACATGGGTCAGTTACCTGCTTGCAAGGGTCTTGGATGGGTCCACCGTTATAACGCCAAAGAGCGGCAAACAAGGCAGGCACCCCCTCGAAAAATCAAAGTTCTGTGACCTTTTCCCACCTCCCCCGCGCGATTTCAGACCGAGAACAAGGGGAAGATCGCAGCGCCGGCAGTGACGACCGGGACTTGCTGCCGAGCGCATGGCTCGATCTGTGATCGGCTCGTGAAGGGCAAAAGCCGAGCGAACCGAAGTCGGGGAAAAACCCAAACTTGGCCGGTGATCTCCGGTTTCTCCGCTTCAAACAAAAGCTTAACCTGTTTTAAAGACTTTCATCCATTCCTGGTCCGAGTAGTTTTCAGATGCCCTTGCCAAAGAGCCCGGGAGTATTCCCTTCCGCTGCACATCCATTGAGCCTGGCATTTCTGGCGCTCAGCCTGACCCTCTCCACCGTTCCAGCCGCTGCGCAACAGTCGCAGAATGTCGCGCCGCGCACGGGAGCCGCATCGCTTGGCGAGATCGAGGCCAAGCGGAAGGCGCTGTTCGAACGAATGATGGCCGCCCCGGACGATCTCGACACGGCCTTCGAATATGCAGCACTCTCCTCGCAGGCGGGCGATCTGGAAGGTGCAATCTCGACGCTGGAGCGCATGCTGATCTACGCACCCGGCCTGCCGCGGCTGCAGCTGGAACTCGGCGTGCTCTACTATCGCCTCGGGGCCTACGAAACGGCGCGGCAGTATTTCGACGGAGCCAAGGCGGTCGGTGACGTTCCGCCGGAGGTTCTGGCGAAGGTCGACCAATATCTCGCCGCCATCGACCAGCGCGGGGCACCTTCGCAGCTCTCTGGCATGGTGCGGACCGGGATCCGCTATCAGAGCAACGCGAACGCGGGCCCGAGCAATTCGACCGTCACGCTGAACGGCTTGTCCTACACGCTCGACGACCTGAGTGTCGCCGGCGACGACTTGAACGCCTTCATCAACGGCGCCGTCCGCTATCGTCACGACACCGATCTGCAGGGAATTGCGCTGGAGGCCGGCATCTCGGGCTATGGCGCCGGCTATCGCGATCGGGACACGCTGAACACGGCGGCCGTCGAGGCCTATGCCGGCCCCGTCTTCGACCTCGGCCGCTTCGGTCTCGACGATCGGTCGCTGTCCGTAATGCTGCTGACCAGCGGCGTGCTGATCGAGGGCGACCGCTATCTGGCCTCGGCCGGCGTCTCCACCAATTTCGACTGGCAGGTGACCCCGGTCGACAGTCTCTCGGCCAGCTTGCAATATCGCTACGAGGACTATTCCAACACCAAATCGCGCCAGACCGCGGAGCTTCAGAGCGGCAACCGGTACGACGGGCAGCTCTCCTGGTCGCACAATGTCAGCGAGGATTTGAGCCTGACCGGCCGCCTGCTGGCGACCCGGCGCGATGCCGAGACGGGCTATCTCTCCTCCACCGAACTGGGGGCTGGGCTTTCGGGCACCTATCGCTATGCAGCGCTGATCGGTGACGGACCGGCCTGGATCATCGGGCTGGAAGCCGCCGTGGCCGGTCGCCGCTACGACGATCCGGATGCCATGATCAACGCCGGCGAAAGCCAGCGCGACCGGGAATTCAGCCTGAACCTGCGTCAGATCACGCCGTTCAACGAACGGGTGGCGCTCGTGGCCGAGGCCGGCTACCGCAAGGTCTGGTCGAACTACGACATCAAGGCGTTCGACAACATCTCGATGTCGATCGGCATCCAGGCCGCTTTCTAGGAGCACAATGATGAAGACGACCAGACGTCACGCCCTGCTCTGCGCTTCTGCCGCGCTGCTCCTGCTGGCATCCGCTCCAGCGCAGGCCGACACGAACATTGCCGGGGTGACTGCCGCGGTCAATCCGGATGCGCGGTCCTTCGACGCGGGTGGCAAACCGAAGCTGATCTCGCTCGGGGATCCCGTGATCCGCAACCACCGGATCGAGACCAGCGGCCAGGGGCTGGTGCAGATCCTGCTTGCCGACGGCACATCCTTCACCGTTGGCCCCAATTCCTCCGTGGTGATCGACAGCTTCGTCTACGATCCCGAGAAGAACACGGCCTCGCTCGCGGCCACCATGACCAAGGGCGCGCTGCGCTTCATCGGCGGCAAGGCCTCCAAGGCAAGCGGCGACGTGAAGATCGATACGCCGATCGGCACCGCCGGCATTCGTGGCGCCGTGGTCGACATCAACCTGAACGGCCAGACGCCGGATGGCCAGCCTTTGCCGCCGCATATGACGCTGGTCTATGGCAAGGAAGTCCAGCTCACCGGAAACGGCGCGCCGCAGCGGCTGTTCAAGCAGGGCTTTTCCATCGTTGCCGGCGACGGCCAGCCGCGCATCCAGCGCACGCCGCCGCAATGGGTGAGCGGGCTGCAGCAATTCCTTGCGGGCCGGCCCGGACAGAGTGGCGGCGCCAGCAATACGCCCACCGACCAGACAGTAGCCAGCAGCGCCGTCAGCCAGACGAATTCGGCACAGCTCCCGTCCGAAAATACCATCCCCGTGCCGCAACCGCGCCCGATCGTGACCACGCCGGTGGAAGAGGTGGCGGGTGAGTCACAGCGGGATGTGGGCACACGGCCGGAGGTGCCGGATGACGGCGGTGAACCATGGGATGGCTCGGTTGGGGTCGTTTCCGAGGACGAGGGCTACAGGGAGCTTAGTGGCAGCTTCGGGCAGATGACCCGCCAAGCGGACGGCAGCTGGGCTGGCACGCATGGCGAGGAACAGAGTTTCACCCTTGACGGCAAAAGCGCCTCGTCTGGCTTAACCAGCGCGACCGTATCAGGCTCGAGCACGCTGCTTGGTGAACTGGAAGGCAAGGCCTATGCCGGCAGCGGCGAGTTCCTCGCCTATCTCATGCGCAATGATGTCAACGATGCCTTTATTGTCGTCGGTGGGCAGACGGCCAGCATGTCATCTACCTTCACTGGCACGAAGGTGCTGCATTATGTGGTGCAACCGGATCCGGCGACCGGTGCCGTGTCGATCGGGGCCGTCAATGCGGATCTTGCTCGGGCCCTTTCGGGATCGGGAGCGGTCAACAGTGACCTTCTCGTCGTGGCCGCGTCAGGGGTTAACAGCTCGGAGAGTGCGGCCGTCGGGAAGGCCATTCAAGCCTCGATCCTGATCAATGGAACCGGAACAGGCCAGTTCAGCGCGATCAATGTCACTGCCGGAACTTTCGCGCGTCTGGAGCAAGGAGGCCACGGTCTGGCGGCGTTGAGCAGCGGCGGCTACCTGACGAGTCCATCCGGGCACGTGGAGAATACCCAATCCGTTGTGGAAACTGTCGGGGGCAGCGAGAGCTCCGACGAATTATTCGGCAAGAACGGCGAGTACATGGTGATCGTCGCGAGCGGCGAAACCTATGTTCCCGACCCCGGCGAGGGTGAGGGCACCATCTCCTATGACGTTGGCGCCAATGTCTTGAGCCGCAACAACAACCTCACGCAGACAAACGTATCGCGCTCGTTCGCCAACCAGACACTGACTGGCTTTGCAGCAGGGGCGGTAAAAACATGGAGCGGCATTGACCTCGACACAGGAACGGTTTCGCTCTCGTTCAACGGGGGCACCAACAGCTTCACAGGTGCAATTGATATCGATACGGCAGACGAGCGCGAGGAGATTTACCTGACCTCCAGCAATTCCGAAACCGCCTATCTGAATGATAGATTGATCGGCGCCGCCAGCGATGTCGACGGCTCCTACCTCGTGTCGTCGGACGTGGTGCCCGCCAAGATCTTCGCCGACGACACAAGTTCCGCCATCTGCAATTCCTGCAGCTTCATGACCTGGGGCTGGTGGGGAAAGGCGGCTAGCGGCGAAAGCTCCCAATCTGTCCATCTCGGCAACTGGATCATCGGCAAGACGCCGGAGGTTGGCAGGCTACCGTCCTCTGGATCGGCCACCTATAATGGAAACGCCGTAGGTACGGTGTTGAATAACGGTGACCAATACATCGCGACTGGCACGATGAGATCGACGATGAACTTCGGCACCCGCACGGGCGACGTGGAGATCACGGACTATGATGGCCGGGACTTCACCTCTAACGTCAATTTCGGTAGCGGCGCGGCGACCTTCAGCGGCAGCGGCACAACCGATGGCGTGAGCAGCTCCGTCACCGGCGCCTTTGCCTCCAACGGCACCGACCCGGTCAAGGGCATCATGGGCAACTTTTCTGCCGAGGACGGCACCTGGTCCTCGTCCGGCATCTTCGCCGGCAGCCGTTAAGCCGCGCGATGGCCGCAGCCCACACTCCTCGGCGCCGACTGTCGTCCTCACAGCGACGCAAGCTCGGCGTCTCGCTGATTGGAGCGGCTGCGCTTTCTGCCGTTCTGACAGCCCATGCCGCCTTCGCCCCCCAGGCCTTCCGGCTGACGGCGCTGGTGTTTGACACCTACCAGACGCTGAAGCCGCGCGAGGCGACCGATCCGCCGGTCGCCGTCATCGATATCGACGAGGCTTCGATCGGCAAGCTCGGGCAGTGGCCGTGGTCGCGCCGCACGGTGGCGGAGATCGTGGAGCGGGCAAGCGGGCTCGGGGCTGCTGCCATCGGCTTCGACATCGTGTTTTCCGAGCCGGACAGGACAGCGCCTGGCCGTCTGGTCGAGGAGATGCGCGCCCAAGGGATTGCGATCGAGGTGGGATCCGGCCTGCCGGATCCGGATGCGCAGCTGGCGGAGGCCGTTGCCTCGAATGCCGTGGCGCTTGGAATTGCGCTCACCAACGAGAGGTCTTCGCCGGCACCGGAGCCGAAGGCCGGCTTCTCCTTCGTCGGACCGGATCCGCGCGCACGCCTGATCCCCTATTCCGGCGCATTGTCGAACCTGCCCGATCTGACAAAGCGGGCAACGGCTCTCGGCTATTTCTCCTTCCCGCCGACGGCCGACAACATCATTCGCACCTTCCCGCTCATCGCAAAAAGCGGTGACCAGCTCTATCCGGCGCTCTCGATCGAGACGCTCAGGATCGCACAGCAGGCCGGCTCCTTCGTCCTGCGCTCTGCCGGAACGGCGGAGGGGTCGGCGATGACGGATCTGAGGGTCGGCGCGCTGGACATTCCCCTCTCCGCCGATGGCGAGATCTGGATCTATTATTCGGGCCTGCCGAACATGCCCGTCATTTCCGCAGCCGACTTCTTCGATCCCGCCAGGGCAGCGACGCTGATGGCGCAGATCCAGGGGCGCATCCTCCTGGTCGGAACGAGTGCCGTGGGTCTGCGCGATATCGTCGCGACACCCGTCGATCGCGCGATGGCGGGCGTGAAGGTGCATGCCGAGATCATCGATCAGATCGCGAGCGGGGTCTTCCTGCAGCGGCCGGACTGGATCGTGGGTGCTGAGCGGGCAGCCGCCGTTTTGGCCGGACTTGTGTTGCTTGCTGTGTTGGCGACCGCCACCCCGGCCTTCTCGGTTGTGGTTGCCCTGGTGCTCGCAGCCCTGATCACCGGCGGCTCGTGGCTTGCCTTTTCCCGCGCTCTGACGCTGTTTGATCCGCTGCTGCCGCTCACGAGCCTCGCGGCAGTGCTTCTGACCGCCCTGCCCCTGCTTCTGATGCTCACCCACCGCGAGAAGCGGTTCGTGCGCGAGAGCTTCGGCCGCTATCTGTCGCCGACCCTGGTCGAGCGGCTTTCGGAAAATCCGGAAGGTTTGACGCTCGGCGGCGAGGACCGGGAACTGACCGTGCTCTTTTCCGACATCCGCGGCTTCACCACGCTCTCCGAGCGGTTGTCGCCGACCGAGCTCACCGGTCTGCTCAACAACTTCCTGACGCCGATGACCGATGTGCTTCTCAAGCGCGAGGCGACGATCGACAAATATATCGGCGACGCCATCATGGCCTTCTGGAACGCACCGCTCGACATTGCCGACCATCCGCAAAAAGCGTGTCTCGCCGCACTCGACATGGTCTCCGGGCTTGAAAGGCTCAACCGCGAAAGCGGCCTGAACCTCAAGATCGGCATCGGGCTCAATACCGGCATGGCCTGTGTGGGCAATCTCGGATCCGACCAACGCTTCAGCTATTCCTGCCTCGGCGACAGCGTCAACCTCGCCTCGCGTGTCGAGGGCATGACCAAGCTCTATGAGGTCTCGGTCCTGGTGACAGAGGATGTGCGGGCAAGAACCAGCGGCCTCGCCTTCGCGGAAGTCGATCGCGTGCGTGTCGTGGGACGAAACGCTCCGGTGACACTCCATGCGCTGATCGGAGAAGAGGGAGAGAGCGCAGCCGATTCAGATCTGCTGTCCGCCCATGCCATGTTCATTTCAGCCTGGCAGGAAGGCGACTTTTCCTCCGCACGCCTCCACCTGCAGGACCTGCTCCAACGGTCGCCGAACCCGCTTTCAGGCACCCATGCGCTCTATCGCGACAGGCTGGCGGAACTGCCGGAAACGGCACCGGCCGACTGGGACGGGGTCTTCACCGCAAGCAGCAAGTGACCTGATCATTCATGCAGAGCCTTGACCTCGCGGTTGGCGATGGTCAGGCGTTCCGCCAGCGTGGTGGCGCAGAGGCGGTGGACGAGGAGCGCAAGCTCCGGATCAGTTTGTTCGAGATAGCGGAGCTGGCGGCGGGCGAGCCGGTAGATGATCGAGGATTCTTCCGCCACGACATCAGCCGTGCGCGGACCACCGCGATAGATGGCGATTTCGCCGAGCACCACACCGGGCTTCACGGTGCGCAAGCGCAAGCGCTTGCCGCTGGCGAACACGGCTTCCACCTTGGCGCGACCGGCCCAGAGCAGGAAGAGATCTTCCCCCGGTTCGCCTGCGCGGATGAAGCGGTCGCCGGGCTGCAGACGGATTTCCTCCATCGAGGCGACAAGATCCTGCAGGCGAGCGCTGGGGCCGATGGTCTGGGCCAGATAATCCTCGACCCGCCGCCAGCTCTCGTCGCTGCCGGCATCGCTCAGGAGTCGCTGCTCGCAATATTCGATGGCATGATCGAGATCGGGCGCGAAGCGTGTTGCAGCATCGCCGAGCCCATCCAGACCGTTGCGCCTCAGCGTCATCCGCTTGTCCGGTGACAGGCCACTGAGCAGGAGTTCGGCGCCGGCTGCAGCCAGCAGATTGCGGATCTTGACGAAGGCTGCCGCAGCAGCAGCGTCGAGGCCGCTCACGCGGCGGAAGTCGATGATGACGAAGCGCAGCTTCGGGCGTTCCGGATGCTGCAGGCGATTGCGCACCGCTGCGACCACCTGTTCCGCCGTACCGAAAAACAGAAACTCCTGCAGCTCGAGCACCTGAACCTGATCGCCTCTGCCTTCGAGGTGACTGGTTTCGACCAGTGGTCGGTCGACGCTGCTGCGGCGGGCGATCAAGGAGGTATCACTGCGAACAACCGAGAGGCGCGCATAGTTGTAGACGAAGGAGATGATGGCGAGTGCGAGGCCGATCGCCATGCCGGTCAGAAAGCCGAGGACGAGCATGGCGAAGGGGATGGCCAGCACCACCAGCCATTCGTTGCGCGGCAGTTGATGGCGGGCGCTCCACAGCCATTCCTCCGCCATGTCATAGCCGAGCGTGATCATCAGGCCGGCGGCGACGAAGGTCGGCATCGCGCCTGCCAGCTGCCCGGCAAACGGCAACATCAGGACCAGGACCAAAGTCGTTGCAAGACCCGGCAGGCGGCTTGCGCCACCCATGCGGGTTGCAAGCAAGGTCATGCTCATGCTGCTGAAGCCGGGTGCGCCGCCAAAACCACCGGCAAGGAGATTGGCAAGTCCGGTCGTGCGAAGCTCGGAATCTGCATCGATCTCCCGTCGCGTGGCGACTTCCTGGCCGCTGGTGTTCAACAACAGGCCCACCATGCTGAGCAGCACGACGGAGGCGATGGCGGGTGCTGCATCGGCCACGGCCCACCAGTCGGCATGCGTCAGGACTGCGACCGGAGACGGCAGTTCAAGGCCTGCCTCGACCGGCAGGGCGGGAAGCCAGTGAAAGCTGCGGGCAGTCTCGGCATCCACGCCGAGTGCGGCGAGCATTGCGTAAAACAGAAGCGCGGCTGCAAGCATGATGCCGGGTGCAACGAGCGGGCTCTTCGATCGGCGCAACGAGAAGTTCAGGATGAAGGCGAAGATCAGGGCGATGTGGAGATTGGCGAGCGCCTGACGGCCATCCACAGTCATCACGAGATCCGACAGCGCATGGTCCGCGAGCAGCATCTTCACCGCACCCTGGATCATCAGACAGCCGGAGCCGGCGAGAAAGCCGGCGATGACAGAGAAGGGCATGAAGCGGACGAGCTTGCCGAAGCCGAAGGCACCGGAGACGAGGAATACGAGACCGGTCGCTGCGGCACTCGTTCCGAGAATGGCAAAGGCCGTCATGATGCGGACCTCATCGGGCGCATCCATGAGTGCCGGCGAGGCCAGCGCTGCGGCAATCGCGGCCGCGAGGATCGCGACATTGGGCTTGCGCACCTGGCCGATGCTTGCGGGGTAACGGCTGCCGAGGGTGATCACCAGGGTGAGCGCGATGCTCGACATCAAAATGGCCCCGACCCCCATGCCGAAGCCGGCTGAGACGGAGCCTGTAAAGATAAGGGCGGCGAAGGCGATGCTGGTGCCAAGACCATCGATGCCGGCAATCACAGCGAAGAGCAGCGGCGCCAGCAGCGCAGTCATCGTTGCGGGGCGAAGCGGCGACGCGCTGGTGGACGGGCTGCCGCGCAAGACGTTCGGTTTCGGCGGAAGAGAGGTATCCTGGAGGGTCACAGCGCTTCCCGACCTCACTCGTGCAAGGACTGGACCACGCGATTGGCGATGGTCAGACGTTCGGCCAGCGTGGTGGCGCAGAGACGGTGGACGAGAAGCGCCAGCTCCGGATCGGCCTGCTCGAGATAACGCAGCTGACGGCGGGCCAGACGATAGACCGTCGAGGGAACCTCGGCGACGACATCCGCCGTGCGCGGTCCGCCCCGGTAGATGGCGATCTCGCCCAGCACGACGCCGGGCTTCACGGTTCTGAGACGCAGGCGCTTTCCATTGGCGAGCACGGCTTCGACCTTGGCGCGGCCGGTCCACAGGAGGAACAGATCTTCGCCGGGTTCGCCGGCCCGGATGAAACGGTCGCCCGGCTGCAGACGGATCTCCTCCATCGAAGCCACGAGATCCTTCAACCGCGCGCTCGGGCCGATCGTCTGGGCGAAATAATCCTCGATGTCCTGCCAGGTCTCTTCACGGCTGATCGCGGCGATCAGCTTTTCTTCGCAACGCTCCAGGGAGTGGTCGAGATCGCGTTCTCTGGCAACCGAAGGATCCGACGAGAAATCGATGCCATTTCGCGTCAGAGCCTGCTCGATCTCGGGCGACAGACTGCTGAAGACGAGTTCGACCTCACTGCCAACCAGCAGGTTGCGAATCTTGACGAAGGTGGCGGCCGCGGCGGCATCCATGCCGCTGACGCGACGGAAGTCCAGGATCACGAAGCGCAGCGAAAGACGGCTGCGATCCAGGAGACGGCGGCGAATGGCCTCGATGATCTGTTCTGCCGTGCCGAAGAAGAGAAACTCCTGCAGCTCCAAGACCTGGACCTGTTCGCCTTCGAGTTCGATGAGGCTGTTTTCGGCCGGCGGGCGGTCGATACTGCTCTTGCGCTCGCGCAGGGTGGCATTGATGCGGATCACCGAAAGGCGGGCGTAATTGTAGACGAAGGTGGCGATGGAAAGCGCAAGGCCAAGCGCCATGCCGCCCATGAAGCCGAAGGCCGCCATGCCGAGCGGAATGGCGAGCACCGCAAGCCATTCGATGCGGGGAAGCTGCGTGCGGGTGCGCCAAAGCCAGTCATGGATCAACTCCACACCGAGTGCGATCATCAGACCCGCCGCGACGAAGGTCGGCATGGCACCGGCGAGTTCTCCGGCAAAGGGTAGCATCAGTGCCAGCATGACGGCTGTGGCGATGCCGACCGAGCGGGCCTTTGCGCCCATGCGGTTGGCGAGCAGGGTCATCGACAGGCCGGTGAAGCCCGGCGCACCGCCGAAGCCGCCGGCGACGATGTTGGCGATGCCGGTCGTGCTCAGTTCCGCATCGGCATCGATCTCCTGCCGTGTCGCGACCTCGAGCCCGCTGGTGTTGAGGAGGAGCCCGACCATGCCGAGCAGCGCCACGGACACGATTGCGGGCAGCCCCTGGAGCACCACGCCCCAGTCCGCCGACGTGACGATCTCGATCGGTTGCGGCAAGGCAAATCCGCCGTCAACCGGCAGAGCAGGCAGCCATTGCAGAGCTCGTGCCTGCTCGCTTTCGACGCCGATGACCGCAAGCATGGCATAGAAGGCGAGCCCACCACCCAGGAGGACAAGCGGCATGGTGAGCGGGCTTGTGGACCGGCGCAGGGCAAAGACCATGACGATGGCAAAGACAACCGCGACATAGAGATTGGCGACCGCCTGCTGGCCTTCGGGGCGGACCAGGAGATCAACGAAACCGCGCTCGCCAATGATCATCATGACGGCGCCCTGGATGAGCAGCCAGCCGGAGCCTGCGAGGAAACCGGCCACCACCGGATAGGGCATGAAGCGGACGAGACGGCCGAACCGGAAAAGGCCAAAAAGCCAGAAGACCGCGCCGGTCAGCACGGCACTGGTGCCGAGCATGGCAAAGGCGGTGGCAACCTTTATTTCACCGGGGGCGAATTCCAGCTGCGCGGTGGCCGCCGCAATTGCCGTGGCGAGGATGGCGATGCTTGCTTCCTGCACCTGACCGATGCTGGAGGGATAACGGCTGCGCAGCGCGATCCACAAGGCGATGATGATGCTGGAGAGCAGGATGACCCCGACGCCCATCCCGAAACCTGCGGCCAGCGGACCGGCGAAGATCAGTGCCGCAAAGGCAATGCTGGTGCCGAGGCCGTCAATGCCGGCGATGATCGCAAACAAGACCGGCGCGACATAGGGTGCTGCGGCGCGGGGAACCGGGTACCGCCATTTTCGCGGTTTTGCGGTGTTCCCGGTCGCGACCTGTCGATCCGGAGCTGGCGCTGGATTGTGGATGTTCACGGCTTTTCCTGCTGCTCAACAGGCCTGCGATCAGCAAAGGCCCCCGCACGACTGGTAGCCGCGGCATCGAGGAGGAGCAACGCGAGGCCCAAGATTGGCCCAAACTTGGTCTCTCGGAACATCGGCGGACGGCACTAAACAGCCAGAAACCCTTCAGTTTCGAAGGGTTGGATGCCGCCGGGCCGCCGATCTCATTTGCGCCTGGCCTGCAGCACCGCCGTGCCGAGCCGTTCGACCGCGCGGCGCAGATTCTCGTCCTCGATACCATCCATCATGGCTTGGAGCCGGCGCGCCTTTTCGCCTTCGAGCTTGCGAATTTTCGGCCTTGCGCTTGCCACCGAGACCGGCTTTTGCACGATGCGGACCTGGCCGATGGCGGGGTAGCCAAAGAAGCCGTTGATACGGGCAATGAGCTCGCCCTGGGCATGGGAGAGGAAGAGCGCGCGCGCGCCTTCACAGGCAATGGTCAACACGCCGGGACGGTGCCCCCCCTCCTCCGGCAGATCGGAGCGCCGCGGCCAGGCGATCTTCTCCGGCCGCGTGCAATCAGCAAAGCTTTCGCCGACAATGTCTTCCCAGGAGCCGAGCAAGGCCGTGTTGATGCCGGCACGGCGCGCCAGCACCGGGTCGACGATGCCATTGGCAATCTCGGCGATCTGGTTTGCGCCATAGCGGCTAGGCTGATCCTTCGACATCGTCACTCACTTTCGGCGTGGCCGATACGGCAATGATCGTGCCCCCCCAGAGGAAGAGGGCGTCATATATATCATGGCCAAAGATGAAATTGGACAAGCCGCCGAAGGCATAGGTCAAGACGAGCGCGAGCGCCAATAACAGACGCGGCTCTCGCATGGCGTCATTCGGAGCCTTCCAGGCGATGTAGACGGGTGCAAACAAGAGAAGCACAAGCCCCAAGAGCCCCACCACGCCGTTGTCAACAAGCGCCGTTATGTAGCCGTTGTGGAGATGGGAGTAGCCGTAGCCGAACTCCTGGATCAGCGCTCGACGATTTTGCAAGCCGTATCCGGAGATCGGATCCTGGAGAAATGCCGCCAGGGCCTTTTGCCAGAGATCAAGGCGGATCGATGTCGAGCGGCTGAGGGCTGCGTCACCTGCGCCGCCTGCCAACGCCGTGACTTCCGTCAGCCGGTGGTAACTTCCCGACGCGAAGATGCCAACAGCCACAAAGACACAGACAGCCAGAACAATCATAACGATCTGGCTCAAGCGCAATTTGTGGCGAAGGTGCCCGACCAAGACCAAAGCCAGGCCCAGGAGCGGAACCGGCATCATTCCCTTGGTCTGGGACAGAAATATGCACAGATATCCACTGAGAAATCCGAGGATCCCGAGGAGACGGACACGGCGGTCTTGCTCCAGCAGCAACACCAGGGAGGCTACAGACAGAAAGGCGCAGGTGAGTGCGAAGGGAATCGCATTGCCGCTTCCGCCTTCTGCACGTTCCCCCAGGATGAAGGCCTGAAAGGCGGCGAGCGGCAATACGAGGATCGCGCCGATCGCCGCAGCCCTAGGGGCGCTCCGAAGCAGCACATCTGGAGATGTCAAAGAGAGACGCATCATCACCGGGATTGCGCCGAGGAAGAGGATCTGCGGGGCAAGCTTGCGGATTTCCGAGAGCGGAGAAGCAAAATTCTGACCGAAATTCAAAGCAAAAAAGCCAATATTTATAATGATGTAGATGCCGATCGCGATCGCAAATGCGCGAATACCATCTCGCCAGACCCAACCGATTTTGCCAATCGAGAGATAGATAATCGCCCAAACTGCCGACGCAGCGAACAAAATGGTCACGACCGATCCACCCAGGGCTGCCAGACCAAAAACGAGGTATATCGCAACCAGGTTGTTTTCATTCATCGTGCGTTTCAATAGATGCATTCTAGCCGTCCCCTCAAACTGACGCGACAGGTAGCCGCAATCCCTTCGAGCCACAAGGCCATGAAAGCCCCGCAGTCCGCTCCGCTTCTTACCTGGTACGACCGGCATCACCGTGAGCTGCCCTGGCGGATCTCGCCCTCGGCTGCCAAACGCGGGGTGAAGCCGGATCCCTATTACATCTGGATGTCCGAGGTCATGCTGCAGCAGACGACGGTTGCGGCCGTGAAGGCTTACTTTGCCAAGTTCGTTGCGCGCTGGCCGACGGTCACGGATCTTGCGGAAGCACCAAGCGAGGATGTCATGGCCGCCTGGGCGGGGCTCGGCTATTACGCCCGCGCCCGCAACCTGAAGAAATGTGCGGAGGCCGTGGCCTTTGAGCATGGCGGCATCTTTCCCGATACCGAAGAGGGACTGCGCGCGCTGCCCGGCATCGGCGACTATACGTCGGCAGCGGTTGCGGCGATCGCCTTCAATCGGCCGGCGGCTGTCATGGACGGCAATGTCGAGCGGGTGATCTCGCGCCTCTACGCGATCGAAGCGCCGCTTCCGGGATCGAAGCCGCAGATGAAGGCGAAGGTGGCGGAGCTGACGCCAATCGACCGTCCCGGCGATTTTGCCCAGGCGATGATGGATCTGGGCGCGACGATCTGCACGCCGAAGCGGCCGGCCTGTGCGCTCTGTCCGTTCAATGATGCTTGTCTCGCGCTCGCCACCGACGAGCCTGAGCGCTTCCCGGTCAAGGCCGCCAAGAAGGCGAAGCCCGTGCGGCTTGGAGCTGCCTTCATCGCGGTTGATCGCGAGGGGCGACTTCTTTTGCGCAAGCGGGTGGAGAGCGGGCTGCTGGGCGGCATGACTGAGGTGCCGACAACGGACTGGACCTCGCGGCAGGACGGCGAGACCGGGACAGAGGCGGCCCCCTTCCCGGCCGACTGGCAGGCGGCGGGCAGCATCTCCCATGTCTTCACGCATTTCGAACTGAGGCTCTCCATCTTTCGCGTCGGTCCAATCGACAAGCCATCTGGAGATCACGGTTTCTGGGTGCCGGTCACCGAACTTGATGGGGAAGCGCTGCCGACTGTCATGAAGAAGGCAATTGCAGCGGCTATTCCAACCGCCTTTCCAACTCCTAAGGGCTAAGACATGACCGAAATCCGCCATATCGTCTTCGACATCGGCAAGGTGCTCATCCATTACGATCCGAACCTGCCCTTTTCGCGGATCATTCCGGACGCCGACGAGCGGGCGGACTTCTTTCAGCGCGTCTGCACCCATGACTGGAACATCGAGCAGGATCGCGGCCGCAGCTGGGCCGACGCAGAAGCACTGCTGATCGAGCAGTTTCCCGAGAAGGAAGCGCATATCCGCGCCTTTCGGACATACTGGGCCGAGATGGTGCCTCACGCCTATGACGACAGCGTCGCCATCATGACCGGCCTCATCGATGCCGGTCGGGACGTTACCATGCTCACCAACTTTGCCGCCGATACCTTCACCGAGGCGCGCAAGATGTATCCCTTCCTCAACCTGCCGCGCGGTGTCACGGTTTCGGGCGAAGTCGGGCTGATCAAGCCTGATGTAGCGATCTATGAGCGGCATGTCGCAGATTTCGGCCTGTCGCCAGAGCATTCCGTCTTTATCGACGACAGTCTGCCCAATGTCGAAGGGGCCCGCGCTGCCGGCTGGCAGGCGGTGCATTTTACGGGCGCGGAAAAGCTGAAAGCGGATCTGCAGGGGCTGGGTGTCTCTTTCTGATCAAGAAAAATGCTCTTGAACGCATATGCATTCAAGAGCATATTGAGCCATGAGTTGGCCCGTTCTTTTGCATCCGGATTTCGAGCCGGAGTTTCAGGCCCTGCCGGAAGCGGTGCGGGATGAAATCTTCGTCTCGCTGCCATTGATGAAGACATACGGACCGATGCTCGGCAGACCATGGGCGGATACGCTTAAAGGTTCGCGATACGCCAATATGAAGGAACTGCGGTTTCGGGCTGCAGACGGTGTCTGGCGACTTGCTTTCGCCTTTGATCCAAAACGGCAGGCGATCCTGCTGGTGGCAGCCGACAAATCCGGCGTAAGCGAGCAGCGGTTCTACAAGGTGCTGATCGACAAGGCCGACAGGCGCTTTGCCGCGCATCTCAAAACCCTCAAGGATGAATGATCATGGCACGTGCACTGGACGATCTCCTGTCGGAACTACCGATCGAAAAGCGGAAAGACCTTGAAGCGCGCGGACAGGCCCGGCTCGAGGACTATCAAACCCTGCAGGAACTGCGCAAATCTCGCGACCTGACCCAAGAGAAGCTTGCCGCCCTGCTCGGCATCAACCAGGAGAACGTTTCGCGACTTGAACGGCGCAACGATCTGCTGTTGTCGACACTCAGGGATTATGTGGAGGCGATGGGAGGCAACCTGGAAATCATCGCCCGTTTTCCGGATCGGGAACCGGTGCAGTTGAGTGGCCTGCTTCGGGATAGTGCTACGGAACGAGCCTCGAAGGAATGAGGCGCTGGCGCGGGTGGAGTTGGCGGACCCCTGCCCGCGCCAGATCGATCTCAAGAGATCGAATGCAGCCCGATTAGAGGCTTCGACTTGCTCGAAGCTTGTCATAAATATGTGATATTGTTCTAATATTTGACCGAGAGCTGTGCCGGCGCGCGGAGACGCGCCGGTTGCTCGCTGTATGAAACCGCCTATTCCAGGCCGCCCATGCGGCTGCGGATGACCGCGCGCAGGTCGTCGATCGGCTTCAGGGCACCCTTCTCTTCGACATGCCAGAAGGTCCAGCCGTTGCAGGCATCCATACCCTGGACGCGGGCGCCGACGCGGTGGATGGAGCCGGCTTCGCCGTTTGCCGTCAGCGTGCCGTCGGCGCGAATGATGGCCGAATGGCGGCGCTTGGCATCGGTCAGAACCTGGCCGGGCTTCACGAGGCCTGCTTCCAGCAGAACGTTGAAGGCGACACGGGGTTCGGCCTTCTTGCCGGTCAGGACGGTCAGTTCGACCTTGCCCAAAGGCTCGACGGCGGCGATGCGGGCCGAGGCTGCATCGATGTAATCCTGCTCGCGTTCGATGCCGACGAAATGACGGCCGAGACGTTTTGCAACCGCACCCGTGGTACCGGAGCCGAAGAAGGGGTCGAGCACTATGTCGCCAGGCTTCGTCGAGGCCATGATGACGCGGGCGAGCAGCGCTTCCGGCTTCTGGGTCGGATGGACCTTCTTGCCGTCGTCGCCCTTCAGCCGCTCGCCGCCCGAGCAGATCGGGAAGAGCCAGTCGGAGCGCATCTGCACGTCGTCGTTCGAGGCCTTCAGCGCATCGTAGTTGAAGGTGTAACCCTTGGCCTTGGGATCGGGCGAGGCCCAGATCATCGTCTCATGAGCGTTCTGGAAACGACGGCCCTTGAAGTTCGGCATCGGGTTGGTCTTGCGCCAGACGATGTCGTTGAGGATCCAGAAGTTGAGATCCTGCAACGTCGCGCCGACGCGAAAAATGTTGTGATAGGAGCCGATGACCCAGATCGTGCCGGTCGGCTTCAACACGCGGCGGCAGGCGAGCAGCCAGGCGCGCGTGAAAGCGTCATAGGCTTCGAAGGAGGCGAACTGGTCCCATTCGTCGTCGCAGGCATCGACGAGGCTCTGGTCCGGGCGATGCAGCGCGCCGCCGAGCTGCAGATTGTACGGCGGATCGGCGAAGATGACGTCGACGGATTTGTCGGGAAGGGCTTCGAGGGCGGAAACGCAATCGCCCTTGATGATGCTGTCGACCCAGGCGAGCGGGTCGGACGAACGGCGGAGTTCGGCAATCGGGAATACAGAAGCCATCGGTTACTCACTCTTACGCTGACGCAGCACGGGAACACGATGCTTATGGTTACCGAAGTTGGTTACCGAAGGGTGAAGAGGGGCTGAGATTTTGTGCGGGGGTGGGATGTGGGGCCTTTGCGGAGGCGGAAGCTGCAAAGCTCATAGCAGCCAGGTTGAAAAGTGCAGTTAAGCTCGTCGAACCCATATCAAGCCAGCCGCACGGCGATAAACTTGTCTTCCCACACCTGGTATTATATGTTGGTACAAGCAAGGAGACGTGCATATGCCGCGCAATACATCCGTGACGCTTGGTGACCATTTTACCAGTTTCATCAATGAGCAGGTGGAGACCGGGCGTTACGGCTCTGCCAGCGAGGTGATGCGGGCGGGACTTCGGCTACTCGAAGAACACGAAGCCAAGGTAAAGGCGCTGCAGGATGCCTTGATTGAAGGCGAGCAGTCCGGCGAGCCTCGACCCTTCGATTTCGAAGCCTTCAAGGCACGCAAGCGAGCCGAGTTCAAAGGCCAATGAAGGCGCTCGCGCTTTCGCCAGCCGCAGAAGCCGATATTGACCAGATCTGGGATTACACAGCGTTGACTTGGGGCGTGGACCAAGCCGACGCCTATACGGATGATATCCGCACGGCCTGTGTGCAGCTTGCTTCTGGCGCCTTACGAGGTCGTCCGGCGGATGTTCGTGCAGGCTATCTGAAACAGTCGATTGGGTCGCATGTGATCTATTTCCGAGACAAGCCAGACCGGATCGAGGTCCTTCGCGTCCTGCATCAGAAGCAGGATGTCAGCCGGAACTTGGCGAACTGAGACCCCCTGCATCCCTGACGCAAAAGGTTTCTCCTCAGCGATACGCGCCACCTTCTATCGCTGAGAAAAGAAAGGCGCCTCGTTGCTACGTATACCAGACCTTGCCGTTGACCATGAAGGACATGGGAAGTCCGAAGGCCCTGTTCCTCCTGCTCGGCAACATCAGGACGATCTGACGGAGCTTGTCGAGGGGCGGCACGTCGCGCCGTGCCTTTAAAAACAGCCCCTGTCCTGTCACGATGTTGCGAGCTATATAGGAGACATCGGATCGGACAGGCGCCAGTCGGGCGCGTTTGAAAAATTCGGTCGCCAACAGCTTCAGTCGAACAGCCTAGCCTTGTCACGCGTGCCGGATGCCTATGTCTCCCAGAGAAATTCAACATCATCGTTTCGTCCAGGCTGCTTTGGCTTCATCTGATGACTGCATCAAGATCATCGGCCTGGACGGCAGCCTGCAATACATGACCGATGGTGGACGGCGTGTGATGGAAGTCGATGATTTCGACGCCATCAAGGGTTGCCCCTGGCCGGACTTCTGGCGTGACGAGGGCAATCGGGCGGCTGTCGCCGCGATCGAAGCGGCGTGTGAGGGCCGCGACTCCCGCTTCACCGGCTATGCCGATACGGTCAAGGGAACCAGACGTTTCTGGGACGTCAAGGTGAGCCCGATCTTCGCCGAAGACGGCAGCGTCGAGAGTATCCTCTCGGTGTCGCGCGACATCACCGCGATCAAGAATTTCGAGACCGAACAGGAACTGCTGCGCAGCGAACTTTCCCATCGGATCAAGAACATCCTGGCGCTCGTCCAGTCACTCGCGAACCAGACGCTGCGAAACGACAGCGACATGGCAACATCGCGGGTGGCGTTTCTTGAGCGTCTGCATGCGCTCAGCCATGCCCAGGATCTGTTCAGCAGCCATAATCAGGTGTCGACGACACTGTCGCATCTGGTCGAGTCGGCGATCTCGATCCAAGATCCGAGCCGCGTCGAGGTCAGCGGTCCGGACGTGCATCTGTCTTCGAAAAGCAGCCTGGCCTTTGCGCTGACACTGCATGAACTGATGACGAACGCCGTGAAATACGGCGCGCTATCGAATGCCGAGGGCAAGGTCGCCATCTCGTGGTCCGTCGAGCCGGGCGATGGTGAGCCGGAGCTGCATTTCCAGTGGAAAGAGCGCGGTGGACCGGTGGTCGTGCCCCCGGAACGCAAGGGCTTCGGCTCGCGGATGATCGAGAAGGCGTTGGTCGGCTATATCAACGGCGCGGCGAGCATCACCTATGCACCGACCGGTCTGGTGGCAGAGGTGCGCGGGCCACTGTCGGCGCTGCTGGCGCTGTGATCTGGACTGCGCCGGAGGACGCGACCGGGTCCGCTACCGCTTCGTATCCCAGGCCTTCACCACCGCCTTCTTCGCCTGTGCCCGCCAGACGCGGGTGAGGTTTTCCCTCGCCCATTCGATATCGAGCCGGTCCGGACGGGCGAGCACCATGGGGTAAGGCCGGTGGTGATCCGTGGTGAAGAAGGTGTCGGGGTCAATCTCGATCAGGTGGTCGCGCTCCTCGAAGGGGACCTTGAAGACCGGGCAGTCGTGGGCCGGATTCCAGAACAGCATGGCCTTGCCGTTGACCTTGAAGGACACGGCGTTCCAGGAGGTGGTTTCCTCCGTGGTCGGCAGAGCGAGAATAATCTGGCGCAGCATGTCGAGGGTGATCATCGAGCGGCCTCCGTCAGGCAAAATTGCCATGGATGGAGCGAGCTGTCACGGCGTGTGTTCCTGCCGTCGAATGCCAGCCGTGCGGAATCGGCAAGGCTCGCGGCCTATGCCCCAAGCCGACACCCGTGCGGGCAATTAAATCACTGTATCGCAATAATTTTTTCCTTATTCTCTCCTTTAGGATACCTCCAGTTTTGGCCGCTTGCGCTGGTTGACGGAAATGCTCCTGTCCTGTGATCTCCCTGCACTACCGGGCTGGGATGACGAAGGGGTTCGAATGCGCATGGTTCAGATTTCAATCCGTCGACTTGTTGGCTCTGCAGCACTCTCTCTGCTGCTGTTCTCCGCGGCGCAGGCCGAGACACAATCGGTTCTCGACTGTGACCGCTATGCCGCCAGCAACAACGACCCGGGCACCACGGCCGGCCGAGCGGGCGTCAGATTCAAGGATCTGGACCCCGAAAAGGCGAAGCCCGCCTGCGAGGCCGCCTATCGTGAAAACCCCGACATGGGGCGGCTTGCGTTTCAGCTCGCCCGCACCGAAGTCAAACTGCAGAATCATGTGCGCGCGAAGACGCTTCTGGAAGAAGCGGTCAGCAAGGGCTACATGCTCGCCGCCGTCGAACTCGGCCTCGTCTATGATGTCGGCCGGGGTTTGCCTGCCGATCTCAACAAGGCGGCCGAGCTTTACAAGCAGGCAGCCGATGACGGCTGGGCCGTGGGCATGTCCAATCTCGGCGATCTTTACCGCCTCGGCTTGGGCGTCGAGCAGGATCTGCAGAAGGCACTGGAGCTTTATGAGCAGTCGATTGCGCGCGGCCATACATCGGCCCTCGGCCGAAAGGCCATGGCGCTGGCGGAGCTCTACAAGGAGGGGGACGATCCAAAGCCCTTGGTCGCCGCCTTGGTAGAGGCTGCGTCACGCAATGATGGAATTGGCAGCGCTGATCTCGGCTATGCCTATCTGAACGGTCAGTATGGACTGCCCGTGGATCCGATCGCCGCCTCCGTGCATCTGAAGAGAGGTTATGATCTCGGCGAAGGCTGGGCCGGGATCTATCTGGCGCTGATCGAGATCGCCCGCTGGGACGGTGACCTGCAGGCGGCGGACAGACTGCGCCAGATGCTGGACACAATGGCCGAGGGGACGGACAACGAGTTGCGCGCGCAGGCGCTGGCGCTCAAGGGGCAGCTGGGTCTCCTCGTTGGCACGCCGAAGGCGGAGGTGGCCGATCTCATCGACCGCGCCTCTGCTCTCTTACCGGACGATGCCATCGTTCTCGATAGCCGGGCCGCTCTCATGGCCGCAGAGGGCAAGTTTTCCGAGGCCGACGCCCTGCTGGAAAAGGCATCGGAGAATGCCGAGGACTGGGCTCCTTATTTCGCGAGGCGCAGCGTCATTCAGCAGAAGCTCGGCAATGCGACACGGTCCGAGGAACTGAAAACCCTGGCGGGGAACGCCGCGGAAGGACAGTATTTCCTTCAGTTCATCGACCCGTGATCTCCACCCCTCCCAGCCGCTTTCGCGCATCCTGGTCCACGGGATCGACGCGTGCACCGAGATAGCCGCCCTCGGCGACGCCGTCACAGAGACTTGCCCATTCGCAGCCGGAACAGGCTGTGCGGATCTGACCGGTGGCGAACGCTTTTCTCAGGCGGGCGAGCAAGGCTGCGCTCGGGACAATGCCGGCACCCGGCGCAAGCGGGCTGCCGATGAGGCAGGCGACGGCGTCGGCTGCTGCCCGGTCCCGCTCTATGACGCTTGCGCCATGGCAATGGGCGTCAGGGTCTGCGGTCAGCGGGACGCAGATATCGTCCGGCCCCGCCACCAGCTCGATCTCCTCGCCACCCGAAAGCCTTGAGGCAATCACCTCGTAGTTCTCGACGAAGGCGGGCGAATAGCCCTTGCCGACATAGGTCAGCATGCAGAGCAGGTGGTGGGCGCGGAGCCGGACGGTCATGCTTGCTTTAGCCGGTTGTTAGCGTCTCAGAGGTCGAGCTTGCTCGTCTGGCGGCGGGCCAGCGCCAGCAGCAGGGCAGCAGCGAGCGCGGATTTGAGTACGGCACCCAGAATGAAGGGTGTGACACCGAGCGCCAAGCCCTTTTCCGCACCGATGAGAGTGCCAAGCCAGGCGCCGCCGATGGCGAGGCAGAGGATGTTGGCGGAGAGATGGGCGAGGAAGCTCTTGACCACGCGCTCTCCCGTCCAGCCCTTTTCGGCGAGATAACCGGCAAGCGCTGCGATGATCGGGAAGGAGACGAGGTAGCCGGCGGTCGGCCCGACGAAGGGCGCGAGGCCACCGCTGCCGCCGGCCAGCACCGGCAGCCCCATCATCGCCTCGCCGAGCCAGGCAAGCACGGTCAGCGCGCCGAGGCGCCAGCCATAGAGCACGCCGATCATGGTGATCGCGAAGGTCTGCATGGTGATAGGCACCGGCACCATGGGCACCGAGATCTGCGAGGCAAGCGCCAGCACGCCGGTGCCGAAGAGGAGAAGAGCGGCCTGCACGGGAAGCGAACGGCCTGAAACGCCGAGAGGATCGAAACCGCGGACGGCGGGTGCGAGAATGGTCGTCATGGGCAATCTCCGTTTTATAGATAATTTTAAGTGGCATAGAATCTTTTATCTATGGAATCCGTGAATGCCAAGATCGGCAAATCAGGAATCTTAGGCGGAGCGCCACGAAAGGGGTGGAAACTGTCGACTTAGTCGAAGCGCGCGCTTATATTTATCTATAATTTTTACCAGGATTACGAACCAGCCCCTCACCCCTGCCCTCTCCCCACCAGCGGGAGAGGGAGGCATGCGCCGTCGGCGCTTAGGCTTTGCCCGCGGGCAGACTTCGGTTTCCCCGCGGGCGGAGCAAGGGTCCTCTCCCAGCGGCAGGCAAGTGGCGCTCAACGGGCGGAGCGCTCGAAGCCTCACCCTGAGGGGCCTGCGCCAGCAGGCCTCGAAGGGCAAGGCCACAGAGATCACATCCGCCCTCGTCCTTCGAGGGGAGTATTCGCTCGCACCTCAGGATGAGGGCTGGCGTATGGCAGGCGCCGCCAACACCCTCCCCTTGATGGGGAGGGTCGGACCGAAGGTCCGGGGCGGGGTGACGGCGATGCTTGCCGGAGACGATGGCGAGGTGGTTTTTCGATTCAAAGAAGCGGCCGGTGGCGGAAGTCGGACAGGTCCGCGGGGTTCACCCCCACCCGCCGCTTTGCGGCGACCTCCCCCCTCAAGGGGGAGGTGGAGTGCAGCACAGCCCGTTGGCGATACTCAGCCGACGATCGCGAAACCCTCGGTCTCTGTACGTCCCGGCACCGGCAGGGGCGCGCGGCCGATCCACTGGACGTGACGCTCGAGAATGCGGGCAGCCTCGGCCGCGTCGCCGGACTTCAGCGCTTCGAGGATGGCGCGATGGTCGTGGTCGGTGCGGGCTTCCCAGGTGGCGCGCCAGGCGACGAAGAGGAAGCGGGCGGAGACGGCATGCAGATCGTCGATGACCGAGAGCAGCCGCGGCATGCCGCAGGTGGAGACGATCAGGCGGTGGAAACGGCGGTTCGCCTCCTCCCAGGTGCGGACATCCTTGGCGTCGTCTGCATCGGCTGCGGCCTGCTCGGCGGCGGCCAGAACCTCGGGCGTGAGGTTGGGGGCGGCGTGGCGAAGGGCCAGCACCTCGAGGGCCGCGCGCATTTCGGCGACTTCGCGCACCTGTTTCAGGTCGAAGCTTGCGACGCGCACACCGCGGCGGGGCAGAGAGATGACAAGGCCTTGCGCCTCCAGCCGGCGAAAGGCCTCGCGCACCGGCACATGGCTTGCGCCGAATTCCTCGGCGATATGATCCTGGGCCAGACGCGCGCCGGGCACGAGTTCTCCATGGATGATGCGCTCCGCCAGCGCGCGGCTGATGCGGCTCGCCACCGTGTCCTTCAAGGAATCGTCGCGCGTCTTGGGCATGCGGTCATGCATAGAGAGCGGGGCATGGCTTGTCGAGGGAGAGGACTTCTGACCTCACCCCCAAAACCCTCCCCTCACCCATACCGGGCGCGGCTGTCCTCCGGCGCCTCGGCGCGGTCGTCCAGACCATAGTCGCGCAGCACTTCAGCGACCCGCAGGCGGTAGGCGGCGAAGACGCCGCCACGGCCGGCGGACTGGGCAGCACGATGTTCTTCCGTCTTGCGCCAGCGGCGAACCGCTTCTTCATCACGCCAGAAGGAGAGCGAGAGCAGCTTGCCGCGCGTCGTCAGGCTCTCGAAGCGCTCGACGGAGATGAAGCCGTCGGTCGCCTCCAGATGGGCACGCAGGTCCCCGGCGAGGTCGAGATAGCGGTGACGCTCGCCGAGAAAGGGCGTCACCTCGAAGATGACGGCGATCATGGCTGGACCTTCGAGGATACCGGGTTGGAGACGTTCTTCAGGAAGAGGCGGTCTTCCTCCAGGATGAAGCGGGCATTTCTGGCGAATTCGTAGTTCGCCTTGCCGAGCGGATCGGCGGCGAGCTTCGCGCGGTAGGCCTCGTAGGCTGCCAAATTCTCGATGTGGTAGATGCCATAGGCCGTGGTGGCCGAGCCCTCGTGCGGGGCGAAATAGCCGACGAGATCGGCGCCGCAGCGCGGGATCGCCTCGCCCCAGTTGCGGGCGTAAGTGGCGAAGTCCTCGCGGCCGAAGGGGTCGATGCGGTAGCGGATGATGCAGGTGATCATGGGAAACTCCTCGTTGGTTGCGAGGCGGGTTTGCCATGAAGGAAAGATGGGATGCTTCGATCGAGATCGAAGTTTTGTCCAACACCTGTCTTCGACAGTTCGACCGGGATCGAAGCTTTGGCTACACTGGCGAGGCAGACTGCGGTTGAAACCCGGAGAGGATCACATGGCGGAAGGCCCCGACATTGCACGCATCGCCTCGCTGATCGGCGATCCTGCGCGCTCGAACATGCTCTTGGCGCTGCTTGGCGGCAAGGCGCTGACGGCGACGGAGCTGGCGGGGGCTGCGGGCGTGACGCTGCAGACGGCGAGTTCGCATCTGTCGAAGCTCGAAGAGGGCGGGCTGCTTGCCCAGCGCAAGCAGGGTCGGCACCGCTATTTCGCGCTGGCCGATGGTCATGTCGGCGAAATGATCGAAGGCCTGATGAGTTTTTCGGCGACGCGCGGGCATCTGCGTCATCGCACCGGGCCAAAGGAGCCGGAACTGCGAAAAGCCCGGATCTGCTACGACCATCTGGCCGGCGATTATGGCGTGCGGATGCTCGACAGTCTCGTCGCGCAAGGGGCGATCCGGGCGGAGGACGAGGCGCTGACGCTGACGACAGAGGGTGAGGCGCTGCTTGAAACGCGGGGTCTCGATATCGGCAGGCTCCGCGCCAAGCGCCGTCCGCTCTGCCGCGCCTGCCTCGACTGGAGCGAACGGCGGACACATCTCGCGGGAAGCCTGGGGGCTGAACTGCTCACGTATTTTCTCGAACGCGGCCTTGCCCGACGGGTCGAAGAGAGCCGGATCATTCGCTTTTCGCCCGAGGGGGAGAGGCAGTTTCTGGCGTGGTTTCCCCTGCCCGGCTGAAGCGTTCGGCAGTCGGTGTTAGATGCCTTGAAAAGAAACCGACCGTACGGTATGTTTTGAGCTTCTCTTTTCTGGAGCTCCGCCCATGAACCCCACCCTCACCGCCTATGGCGCGCTGGCCGCGGCCATCGTGCTCGAAGTCATCGGCACGACGCTGTTGCAGAAGTCGGCGCAATTCACCAAGCTTCTGCCGACGGCGGGCATGGTGATGTTCTATGTCGCGTCCTTCTATCTGCTCTCCCAGGCACTGAAGGGCATGCCGCTCGGGATCGCCTATGCGATGTGGGGCGGGCTCGGCATTGTGCTCACGGCGCTGATCAGCGTGTTCTATCTCAAGCAGAGCCTCGATCTTGCCGCGCTCGCGGGTATCGCGCTGATCGTTACCGGCGTGGTGGTGATGAACACGCTGTCGAACACGGTCTCGCATTGATGCCTGCCGCTTCCTCGCCGGCCGGCGCGCCGATCTCCGCCCATCACCGCAAAAAGCAGCCGGAGCAGGTGCGGCGAGCGCTTCTCGACTGCGCCGCCCAGATCGCCGCCGAACAGGGGGCGCAAGCGATCACCATCCAGGCGGTCGCCGACCGCGCCGGGGTGACCAAAGGCGGCTTGCTGCACCACTTCGACAGCAAGCAGGCGCTGCTGGCGGCTGTCTTTTCCGACCTGCTCGAGCAGATGGACCGCGAGATCGACCGCACGATGGCCGGTGATCCCGTGGCGCGCGGGCGCTTTACGCGGGCTTATGTGCGGGCCTGCTTTTCCGACCGGCTGCTCGGCGAGCGCAGCCTCTGGGCGGCGCTGTCGGTCGCGATCGTCTCGGAGCCGGCTCTGCGGGCTCTCTGGTCGTCCTGGCTCGACGGGCGCATGGCGCGGCACGCCGAGACGGATGGGGATCCGAAGCTCATTGCCGTCAGGCTCGCCGCCGACGGCGTCTGGCTGGCCGACATGATGGAAAAGGCGGGCGGGCTGCAACGCTACGGCCAAGATTTCGAGGCAGTGCTGCTGGCGATGGCAAGGGACTAAAGGTAGGAGCGCGACGCGTTAGCGCCAATCCGGCTGGCCAAAAGAGCGAGGCCGCACATGCCTCGATATCTCAAAGTAAAAGACTATGCGGCAAACCCAGTAAATAAGTGTTCCCAAAATCAGGAATGTCAGGAGGCCGCCTATCGCGACGACCCAAGAGCGATCCGGGGATATAAGGTAGGTTAGCGGAAGCACGATCAGACACGCCAAAATGCTCGATATTTGTATGAACAAACCTCTGATCGCTTCCCACAAGACCCATTCGATATTCATCAATCGCTGGCGCACCTGGCGGGGGTCACGCTCAACCGCGAGATCCTGGCAAGCTTCTTCGAAATCGTTGTTGTATTCGACGCCAGAAAACACGGAGCACCTCCTGAGTGACAGTTAGACTTAATCTCGCACGATTTCTGAACTTCGCAGCCAGCGATTTTACAAGCTACCACGACGCGCCCAGTTCGCAGTGAGATAACCTCGGCACGGCAGCTCTGCGCGCGCCGCGATTGTCCTCGCCCCCTCGATCGTGTAGGAAGCCGCCTTCTTCTGGACGACACGACGGATATTTTCATGAGCGGCTTCGACCTCACCCTTTTCGATTGCGACGGCGTGCTCGTCGATTCCGAGATCATCGCAGCCAAGGTCGAATCCAAGCTTCTGACCGAAGCCGGTTACCCGATTTCGGTCGAGGAGATGGGCGAGCGTTTCGCCGGCATGACCTGGAAGAACATTCTTCTTTCTATCGAGAAGGAAATCGACATTCCGCTGTCGGCGAGCCTGATCGACAAGTCCGAGCAGCTTCTCGACCAGCGCCTGGCACGCGAGGTGAAGGCAATCGAGGGCGTGCCATATGCGCTGTCGCGGATCTCAGGTCCGCGCTGCATCTGCTCCAACTCGTCGGCGCATCGCCTGGACATGATGCTCACCAAGGTCGGGCTCAAGGAGTTCTTCGCGCCGCATATCTATTCGGCCAAGGATCTCGGTGCTGACAGGGTCAAGCCGAAGCCGGATATCTTCCTGCATGCCGCCAGCCAGTTCGGCGTCAGCCCCAGCAAATGCATCGTCGTGGAAGATTCCGTGCATGGTGTTCATGCCGCGCGTGAGGCGGGCATGCGCGTGGTCGGTTTCACCGGCGCCTCGCACACCTATCCGTCGCATGCCGACAAGCTGACGGATGCCGGCGCGGAAACCGTCATTTCGCGCATGAACGATCTGCCGGGCGTGATCGCCGCCATGGCGGAATGGGAAGGCGCGTTCTGAGGCGAAAGGCCTCAGGTCTCAAGTCCTGACCGTCAGGACCCCGGGCAGGATTTCGGCGATGAAGCCGCCGCGGATGGCGGTCTCACCATCGACGTCGACCGGAAAACGGGCAGGATCCCGCGGCCGGAGCTCAACGCGGCGCCCCTTGTGGAAGCTCAGGAGCGGATGGCCGACATGACCGGCCTTATGCAGGCGTCCCAGTAAATTCAGAAGACCAAAGACACTCTCTTCGCGCATGACGGCAATTTCGAACCGTCCATCGGCGACATTGGCGTCCGGGGTGATATGCATGCCGCCGCCGAACCAGCCACCATTGGCGATCGCCGTCAAGGCGAGCTTGCCGTGATGCACGCGCATCCCATCGATCAGCACTTCGAAATCATAGGGCCGGTAGCGCAGGATCGCGAGGGCGGAATGGAATAGGAAACGGATGGGTCCGTTGAGAATGCGCCTTCTGCCGGGCGCGTTGACGGCCTCGACGATCTCGCCGGAAATGCCGACGCTGGTGATGTTGGCGAAGTGACGGCGCTGCTCGTTGCCCTCGGCGTCACGGGAGATGAGCAGCCCGGCGTCGATCTTGCGCAGAGGTGCCTGCGCAATGTGTTCGGCCAGGGCTGCCGGATCGCTCGGAAGATTGAAATTGCGAATGAAATCGCAGCCCGTGCCGGTCGGCAGGAAAGCGAGCGGCATGTCCGGGTTGGTCGACATCAAGACGCCATCGACGACATCGCTGATCGTGCCATCGCCGCCGGCGACCACCAGGAGATCATAAGAGCGCGCTGCCAGCTCGCGCGCAAGCCGGCGGGCGTCTCCGCTTGAGCGGCTTTCGTGGATTTCCAGATCGGGGAAGCGGTTGCTGAAGGCGGCGAGCAAAGGTGCCCATTGCTTCTGACCTGCGCGGCCACCCGCAATGGGGTTTCTCACGACTGCAATTCTCAATCAGGCCTCCCCCAGAGAGGCATGATCGACGCAATGCCTCCCGCTCATTTTGTGCCGGACGTCGGGACGCCTGTCGCGCCATCGCCGGATTTGCGCCACGCTAGCACTTGGCCCGCGCGGAGGGCAAGGCAGGCCGCTCAAGGGAGCGCAACCGTGCACGGCGATCTCGACGCGTCAGCCCCGGCCCCACCGATGGCTCGATGCCACATGGCGCTCGCTCAGGCGTGGCGCACCGAAGAGCTTTTCGCGCAGCGGTCCCTCGCGATACTCCGTCTTGTAGAGGCCGCGCTCCTGCAGGCGTGGCACGACGAGCTCGACGATGTCGTCGAAGCATTCGGGAACGACGGTGCGCGAGAGATTGAAGCCGTCGACGCCGGTTTCCTCCACCCAGTCCTTAAGCCAGTCGACCACCTGATCGGCGGAGGCGACGAGCGGCGGCTGGCGGCTGCCGAGCACCATCTGCTCGAGCAGCTTGCGCTTGGTCCATTGCGGCCCGGCAGCCCGGTCCATGGCCTTGATGTTGGAGGTGATCGCCTGGCTTTTGCCGGTCTCCACCGGCTCATCCATGTCGAACTTGGCGAAATCGATGCCCATGGAGGCCGCCGCGTGGGTCAGGGCAGCCTCCGAGCTGACGTAACGCTTGTAATCCTCGAACTTCTCTTGCGCTTCCTTCTCGGTTTGGCCTGTGACGATGGTGGCACCGAGGAAGACCTTGATGTCGTCGGCCCGTCTGCCGATCGCTTCGGCGCGGCTGCGGATGTCGGTGACGATCTCGCGCACGCCCTCCTTCTTCTGGCCGTTGACGAAGACGCATTCGGCATGGGTGGCGGCAAACTGGCGGCCGCGGGGGGAAGAGCCTGCCTGATAGAGAACCGGCGTGCGCTGCGGGGACGGCTCCGAAAGGTGGTAGGCGTCCACCCGGTACTGGCGTCCATGATGGTGGACGGGGTGCACCTTGTCCGGATCGGCATAGATCTGGCCTGCCTTGTTAGCGACGACGGCTCCCTCTTCCCAGCTGCCTTCCCAGAGCTTGTAGACCACTTCCATATACTCATCGGCCAGATCGTAGCGATCGTCATGGGCCATCTGGCCGTCGAGGCCGATCGCACGGGCGGCACTGTCCAAGTATCCGGTGACGATGTTCCAGCCGATCCGGCCGCCCGTCAGATGGTCGAGCGTTGCCATGCGGCGGGCAAAGAGGAAGGGCTGCTCGTACATCAGGTTGGCGGTGACACCGAAAGCCAGATGCTGCGTGACCGAGGCCATGGCCGGGACCAGCATCATCGGGTCGTTGACCGGAACCTGCACGGCGCCGCGCAGTGCGGGCGCGGGACTGCCGCTCAACACATCGTAGATGCCGACGACGTCGGCGAGGAAGATCCCGTCGAACAGGCCGGCTTCCAAGCGCTTGGCATAATCCGTCCAATAAGCGAGGCTGCGATACGCCATGGAGCGATCGCGGGGATGGCTCCAGAGGCCCTGCTGGATGTGGCCGACGCAGTTCATGTCGAAGGCGTTGAAACGGATCTCGCGCGTCATGATGATGTGCCCCTCTTGTTGTTTTGCCGGACCCGAGGCTTGTGGACGCCCCGTCCTCCATCTTATTCTTTCGTCCACTATAGAAGATGGACCTTTTGATTTTGGCAAGGGCTTAAGATGACAGAGACGGCACGCAGGCACGATGCGCGGGACGAGGATCGCCAGGCGCGCGCCATCGCCGATCGGATCCGGCGCGAACGCGAGGATCGGGGCTGGTCTCTCGCCGAGCTTGCGGCGCGGTCCGGGGTCTCGAAGGCGATGATCAGCAAGGTGGAACGTTGCGAGGCAAGTCCGACGGCAACCGTGCTCGGTCGACTGTCCGGCGCCTTCGGCCTGCCGCTCTCGGTCTTGCTGGCTCTGGCGGAGGGTGAAGGCGAGAGGTTGGCTCGACGGCTCGAGCAGCCGGTCTGGACCGATCCGGAGACCGGTTACACGCGGCGCACGCTTTCGCCGGCGAATGGCGGGCAGCTGGAACTGCTGGAAGTGGTGCTCCCCGCGGGCGTCAGGATCCCCTATCCGGCTTCCGCCTTCAGCTTCCAGCATCAGCAGATCTACGTGCTGGACGGCGAACTCGAATTCGTCGAAGGGGTGCGCAGCCATCGGCTCTCGGCGGGCGACTGCCTGCAACTCGGCGCGCCTGCCGACTGTGTTTTCGTCAATGAGAGCGGGCGCGCAACGACCTATCTGGTGGCGCTGACGCGGCGGGCTTAGCTGCGAGAAGCCTGGCCCGCTCTGTCTTGAGACCTTACTTCTTCTTCGGCTGTTCGAAGCCGATCGTGACGCGGGTCGTGCCCGAGACGTTGCCGGGGACGTTGACGGCCTTACTGTAGATGAACTGCGTCGGCAGGTTCACATCGGCAAGCGTCACCGGATACTGCTCGACCTCATTGAACACTTCCTGATCGCCATCCATGACGGTGACGCGCACCGGCAGGTTGATCGTGCCGGCCTTGCCCTGCGGACCGGCAACGAGGCGGCCCTGAACCAGCGCATTGATGGTGAGAGTCGTTTCCGTACGGGCGCAGGAGCGCGTGGTGTCAGCGAGCGAGGCCTGGAAGATCACCTGCTCGGCGTCGCCGTCCTTGCCGCGAACATAGCTGCGGTAGAAGGAGGTGCCGTCACGCAATGCGATCTGCGGGCAGAAGCCCTGGACGAAAGCCGCCTGCCCGGGCGCTGCTGCCGGGGTCGCCGCGGCGGGCTGAGACGAAGAAAGGCCAAGGCCGCTGCCGAGACCGCCGGCGTTGCAACCCGAAAGAACCATCATCAGCGAGACGGCGACAACACCGCGCGACACGTTTACAGACACGAGACTTCACCTTCCGCATGCTCGGCCAGAGGCCGAAAAACAGTCAAACTTGAGGCTTTTCAGCGCCCTCGCGGATGGTCTATACCAGCGGCCAAGACAAAAATCGATTGGGTAGCCGGCAATTTGAGTCAAAATTCGATTGCTCTGCAAAAGCCGGCACATTGGCCGACATCGACGAGGCCACAGCCAATTGCCGGGCTTGCGAAATCCTGGCCGGCGCACTGGCGCAAACGGGCAAACCTCTTTATCGGAAACGCCATAGGTTTGACGGCGGCTTCGGCTCCGACTTCTTGAACTATAGGGATGAGCGACGTGGAATATATCTCGACCCGCGGCGAGGCTCCGAGCCTCGGCTTTTGTGACGCGCTTCTGGCGGGTCTCGCCCGTGACGGCGGTCTTTATGTGCCGCGCGAATGGCCGCAGATGTCGAAGAAGGCGATCCGCGGACTGCGCGGCAAATCCTATGAAGAGGTCGCCTTCGAGGTTCTGCTGCCCTTCACCAATGGCGAGATCGAGCCCGACACGTTCCGGGCGATGATCGACGAAGCCTATGCGACCTTCAAGCATCCGGCCGTTGCACCGCTGGTGCAGACGGGCCCGAACGCCTTCGTACTCGAACTCTTTCACGGCACCACGCTCGCCTTCAAGGATGTGGCGATGCAGCTGCTCGCCCGCCTGATGGACCATGTTCTGGAAAAGCGTGGCGAGCGCGCGACGATCGTCGGCGCGACGTCGGGCGACACCGGCGGCGCTGCTATCGACGCCTTTGCCGGACGGTCCCGCACCGACATCTTCATCCTCTTCCCGCATGGCAAGGTTTCGCCGGTGCAGCAGCGCCAGATGACCTCGTCGAAGGACGAAAACGTTCATGCGATCGCCGTCGAGGGCAATTTCGACGACTGCCAGAACCTCGTGAAGGCGATGTTCAACGACGTGCCCTTCCGCGATCGTGTCGGTCTATCGGGCGTCAACTCGATCAACTGGGCGCGCATCATGGCGCAGGTGGTCTATTACTTCACCTCAGCGGTCGCGCTCGGCGCGCCTGATCGCAAGGTGTCCTTCACCGTACCCACCGGCAATTTCGGCGATATCTTTGCCGGTTACGTCGCCAAGAAGATGGGCCTGCCGATCGACAAGCTGGTGATTGCCACCAATGACAATGACATCCTGGCGCGCACGATGAAGACCGGCCGCTATGAGATGAAGGGCGTGTCTGCCACCACCTCGCCCTCGATGGACATCCAGATCTCCTCCAACTTCGAGCGCCTGCTGTTCGAAGCCTATGGCCGCGATGCGTCCGCCATCCGCTCCTCGATGGAGGGCCTGAAGCAGTCCGGCGCCTTCGAGATCAAGCCGGAGGCGCTCAAGTTCATTCGCAAGGATTTCCGCGCCGGCCGCGCAACGCAGAAGGAAGTCGCGAAGACGATCCGGGCCGTGCTCGACGAGACCGGTTATCTGCTCGACCCGCATACGGCTGTCGGCGTGCATGTCGCGAAGAAATTCGAGAAGCTGCAGAGCCCCATGGTCGTGCTCGCCACTGCCCATCCGGCGAAATTCCCGGCGGCAGTAAAATCGGCCTCCGGTATTGACCCCGCGCTTCCGGCGTGGCTTGCTGATCTGATGGACAGGGAGGAGCGCTTCGAAGTCCTGCCCGCGGAACTGAAAGCCGTTGAAGGCTTTATCAGTGAACATGCGAGGGCAGTCAGGTAGGAAGCGCGGAAAGACGGACCATGAATGTTGAGTGCACCCGGCTTCCATCGGGTTTGACTGTCGTAACCGAGAACATGCCGCATCTGGAAAGCGTGGCACTCGGCACCTGGATCAAATCCGGCTCGCGCAACGAGACGGAAGCCGAACATGGCATCGCGCACCTGCTCGAACACATGGCGTTCAAGGGCACCAACCAGCGGACCGCCCGACAGATCGCCGAGGAAATCGAGAATGTCGGCGGCGAAGTGAACGCCGCGACCTCGACCGAGACAACCTCCTATTACGCCCGCGTGTTGAAGGACAATGTGCCGCTCGCGGTCGATATTCTCGCCGACATCCTGACGGACAGCGTCTTCGACGAAGAGGAGCTGGAGCGCGAGAAACACGTGATCCTGCAGGAAATCGGCGCGGCCGATGATACGCCGGACGATGTCGTCTTCGACCGTTTCTCCGAGCAGGCTTATCGCGGCCAGACGATCGGACGCAGCATTCTCGGGACGCCGGAAACGGTCCAGTCCTTTACCAGCGGCCAGATCCGCAACTATCTCTCGCGCAATTACACGACCGACCGGATGTTCGTCGTTGCCGCCGGCAAGGTGGACCATGACGCCTTCGTCAAGCAGGTCGAGCAGCGCTTTGCCTCGCTTCCGACGACGCCGTCTTCAACGCCGGTGATGGATGCGGCCCGTTACACGGGTGGTGAGTCCCGCGTCGAACGCGATCTCATGGACACGCAGGTCCTGCTCGGCTTCGAGGGCAAGGCCTATCACATGCGGGACTTCTACTGTTCGCAGATCCTCGCCAATATTCTGGGCGGCGGCATGTCGTCGCGTCTGTTCCAGGAAGTGCGCGAGATCCGTGGCCTCTGTTATTCGGTCTATGCCTTCCATTGGGGCTTTTCCGATACCGGCATCTTCGGCATTCACGCTGCGACCGGCGGCGAAAACCTGCCGGAGCTCGTGCCTGTGATCATCGAGGAGCTGCGCAAGGCGTCCGAACATATCGACAGCCAGGAAATCGAGCGCTCGCGGGCGCAGATCCGCGCACAGCTGCTGATGGGCCAGGAAAGCCCTGCCGCCCGCGCCGGCCAGATCGCTCGACAGATGATGCTTTATGGTCGCACCATTCCGAACCAGGAAATGATGGAGCGCATTGCCGGGATCACGACGCAGCGGCTCACCGATCTTGCCGGACGCCTGTTCTTCGACACGGCCCCGACGCTTTCGGCGATCGGCCCGGTCGACCAGCTGGTGTCGCTGAATGAAATCGCAGGCGCCCTCACCCATCAGCCGGCTGGTGCCCGCAAGGCTGTCGGCTGATCGCCGCATCCATTGAATTCTACCGGCGGCATTCTCGCCGGTTGTCGCTCGGGGATTGAAGATGACGCGTTCGGTCTTTCGGTTTCTGTCCCGGCAGCCGGACATGCCGGAGCTTCACAGCGACCGGCATCTTCTGCGCCTCCCGCGTTTTCGCGACTTCGAGCCATGGCACCAGCTGCGCCGCGAAAGCCGCGCCTTCCTCCAGCCCTGGGAGCCGACCTGGCGCGCCGACGAGCTGACCGAGCGTGCCTTTCGGCAGCGCGTTCTGCGTAATGAACAGGAATTTCACTCCGGCATGGCGGTGCCCTTCTTTCTCTTCGATCGGGAGGAAAGCGCCTTGCTGGGCGGGCTTACGATCGGTTTGATCCGCCGTGGAGCCGCGCAAAGCTGCATGATCGGCTACTGGATGGGACAGCGGCATGCAGGCCAAGGCCACATGTTTGCCGCACTTCAACTGGCAATTCCCTACATCTTCGGGCCACTCGAGTTGCACCGTATTGAAGCAGCCTGTATTCCGGACAACGTCAACAGCCTGAGGCTACTCGAAAAAACGGGATTTGAACGGGAAGGTCTTTTGCGGGATTATCTGAAAATCAACGGGGAATGGCGCGATCACCTGCTCTATTCCCTGATCGGCGGCCATAGGGCGCGGAACGGCAAGACGCCCTTATGACCAGTACAGAAACCTCCTGGCGCGCCCTGTCACGCCTCGCTGCCTTTTGTCTCGCAGTCCTCACTGCGCTTACGATCTCGCTCGTCGCGTCTGCGGCCCTTGCGGTCGAGCCCGTCAAGATTGCGCGCGACGACAATGCGCTGGACCTGACCGCGACCACCGAGATCTATACGAACCAGGGCGAGGCCTTCCAGGTTTCAACAGCCGCCGGGGCGGACGGCATTCGCCGGCGCATCGAGGTGCGCTCGAGCTCGCCGGAGCATCAGGGCGACTGGGCCGTATTCGCCCTTGCCAACGTCTCCGAAGAGCAGCTGGAGCGCGTGATCGTAGCTCCGCATTTCCGCCTCTCCGGGTCCCGGATGTTCTGGCCGGATCTGGGGTCGCAGCGCATCATGGCGATCACGCCCTCGGAAGGCTTCGCGCTCGATCGCGTGGCTAGCCCCGATGCCGATGTCTTCCGCATCACGCTGAACCCGGGCACGGTGATTACCTTCGTGGCCGAACTCGCGACGCCGGAACTGCCGCAGATCTATCTGTGGGAACCTGACGCCTACAAGGATACGGTCAACGCCTTTACCCTTTATCGCGGCATCGTGCTCGGCATTGCGGGCCTGCTGGCGGTGTTTCTCACCATCCTCTTCGTGGTCAAGGGCACATCGATGCTGCCGGCGGCAGCAGCACTGGCCTGGGCGGTGCTCGCCTATATCTGCGTCGACTTCGGCTTCCTCGAAAAGCTGATCTCGCTCACCTCGTCCGATGTGCGCATATGGCGTGCCGGGGCTGAAGTTGCGCTTGCCTCCTCGCTCGTGATCTTCCTCTTCACCTATCTCAACCTCAACCGATGGCACGTGCATCTCGGCTATGCGACGCTTGCCTGGATGCTGGGGCTTTCGGTGCTGTTCGGGGTGGCGATCTTCGATCCGTCGATCGCAGCCGGCATTGCGCGCGTGTCCTTCGCGCTGACCGGCGTCGCCGGCATTGGCCTCATCATCTATCTCGGCATCAACCGCTATGACCGTGCGGTGCTGCTGGTGCCCACCTGGGCGCTGATTCTTGTCTGGCTGTTCGGCGGCTGGATGACGGTGACGGGTCAGCTGGACAACGACATCATCCAGCCGGCGCTGGGCGGTGGTCTCGTTCTCATCGTCCTCCTGATCGGTTTTACCGTCATGCAGCATGCCTTTGCCGGCGGCGCCTATCAGCAGGGCCTGTTCTCCGATCTGGAACGCCAGTCGCTGGCTCTCACCGGCTCCGGCGACACCGTCTGGGACTGGGACGTGGCGCGCGACCGTGTCGTCACTAGCCCCGATGTTTCCCTGCGGCTTGGCCTGTCGCCGGGCACGATGCATGGGCCCGCACGCAACTGGCTGCCACGCCTGCACCCTGACGATCGCGACCGTTTCCGCGCCACGCTCGACGTGCTTCTGGAACACCGCAAGGGGCGGCTCAGCCACGAATTCCGCATCCGCGCCGAGGATGGCCACTTCCACTGGCTGAAGATCCGCGCGCGGCCTGTGCTCGGCTCGAACGGCGAAGTCATCCGCTGCGTCGGCACGATCATCGACGTGACCGAGCAGAAGAACTCGATCGACCGTCTCCTCGTCGACGCCATGCATGACAATCTGACCGGCCTGCCGAACCGCGAGGTCTTCCTCGATCGCCTCCAGGCGATCCTGTCGCTCGCCGGATCATCCGAGAGCGTGCGCCCGACGGTGCTGGCGATCGATATCGACCGCTACAAGCAGGTGAACGATGCACTCGGCATTGCGGCGGGCGACAACATCCTGATCGCGATCACGCGCCGCCTGCGGCGGCTCCTGAAGCCACAGGATACGCTTGCGCGGCTTTCCGGCGATGAATTCGGTCTGATCCTGGTGTCGGAAAAGGATCCCGCCAAGATCGCCGACTTCGCCGATGCCGTTTCCAAGGCGATCATGGTGCCGCTCAACTTCGCCAATCGCGAGATCAGCCTCACGGCTTCCATCGGGCTCGTCTCCTGGGTCGATCAGCAGGAAAGTGCTGCGAGCCTGCTTGCGGATGCCGAGCTTGCGATGTTCAGGGCAAAACGCACCGGCGGCAACCGCGTGGAGCCCTTCCGCCCGGCCTTCCGCACCGTCAGCACCGATCGCCTGCAGCTCGAAACCGACCTTCGCCGCGCCATCGAGCGCAAGGAGCTGTCGATGGCCTATCAGCCGATCGTCAAGCTCGCCAATGGCGAGATTGCCGGCTTCGAGGCGCTGATGCGCTGGGATCATCCCAAGCGCGGCAACATCTCGCCCACGGAATTCATTCCGATTGCTGAGATGTCCGACCTGATCGAGCCACTCGGCATGTTCGCGCTGGAACGCTCCTCGAGCGACCTGATGGACTGGGAACGCCAGACCGGCGAACTGCCAATCTTCGTTTCCGTGAACCTCTCCTCGGCCCAGCTGATCTCGAGCGATATCTACAACGACATCCGCGCCATGCTGGTGAAGACGCAATGCGATCCGAGGCGGATCAAGCTGGAGCTGACCGAAAGCGTCGTGATGGAAAATCCGGAGCAGGCGCGCCTGATGCTGGAGAAGCTGAAGGACACCGGCATCAGCCTGGCGCTCGATGATTTCGGGACCGGCTATTCGTCGCTCGCCTACCTCACCCGCTTCCCCTTCGACACGATCAAGCTCGACAAGGCGCTGGTCTGCGACCAGTCCGACAAGCGTTCGGTCCTCCTGCGCTCCGTCGTCTCGATGGCGCGCGGGCTCGACATGCAGGTCGTGGCCGAGGGTATCCAGAGCGATCAGGACGCCGCCGATCTCGCGATGATGGGCTGCGACTACGGTCAGAGCTACCTGTTCGGGCCGCCACTGGGCGCCGAGTCGGTTCTGAGGTTGCTCAAGGAGCGCTTTCCGCTGATGAAGCGGGCGTGAGGAGGCGCTCAGGCGCCTCTTCCATCTGCCTCACGCGTGTCCTGCATCCATCGACAGCATGGCCGGGTTGATGCCCATCAGGGCCAGCGCCCGGTCGTATTTGTTGTCGAGGCTGCGGTCGAAGATCAGACTTTCGGTGGCCGCACAATGCAGCCAGCCGTTCTGAGCAATCTCCTCTTCCAGCTGACCGGGCCCCCAGCCGGCATAGCCGAGCAGCATGGTGGCGTGGCGGGGGCCGCGGCCATCCGAGATGGCGCGGACGATGTCGAGGGTCGCCGTCAGCGAGATGTCGTCGCTGACGGGGATGGAGCTGTCGGAGAGGTAATCGTCCGAGTGGAGGACGAAGCCGCGGTTCTGTTCCACCGGGCCGCCGCACTGAATGGGGAAATGGCGGGCGTGATCGGGCAGCATGATCGCGTCGTTTCGGTCGATCAGTTCCAGATGCAGCAGCAGATCGGCAAAGGTCACGGACTGCGACCGGTTGATGATGAAGCCCATGGCGCCGGCGTCGGAATGGGCGCAGATATAGACGACCGCGCGGGCGAAGTTGCCGTCGGCCATGCCGGGCATGGCAATCAGCAACTGGCCATCCAGGAAGCCGCGTTCTCTCAGATCGGTTTTCGACGACAATGCCATGCCTGCCTCCCTGGTTTGCCTCGTGGGCAATCGGCTTCATGCGTGGTTCAGATGTGGTCTCTTATTCAAGATGGGGCAGAAGCAGGTTCCGATCAACCCAAAATGATGACCATGAAGCAAGCGTGACTGGCCAAGGTCACGGCGATCTTCTAGAGCCGAAAGCATGAGCTTGAAAACACGAAAACAACCGTCTTGTTCCGCCCTGATGCGGGCGAATTCCCGCCTGACAGTGTTGGCGCTGTCAGCGGCCGTTGCTCTCGTCTCGCTGTTGCCCACCGATCCGGCTGTGGCGGCGAGCAGCGACTGGGCCGTGAACGAAGGCGGCCGGATGCGGCTGATCCTGCTGCCGGAAGACGGCGATGGTCTGAGGCACGGTGCGCTGGTCGTCGAGCCGAAGCCAGGCTGGATCACCTATTGGAAGGAGCCAGGCGATGTCGGCATTCCGCCGGCCATCACCCCTGCCCCGGGCGCGCAGTATACCGTCCAGAGCGTCGGCTTTCCCGTGCCTAAGGTGCTGATGAGCGGCGACATGATGGATGTCGGCTACGATCACCCGGTCACGCTGCCGCTGACCCTGAAGGGTGCGCCGAACGGTGAAGCGGTGACCTTGAGCGCCTTTGTCGGTGTCTGCCAGAATATATGCATCCCCTTCCAGGCCGATCTCAGCGTGGCGCCGGATGCTGCGGGGGTGGCCAACCCCGTCGAGGCCGCGCTTGTGCGCTCGGCCGAGGCGCAGGTGCCGCCTGGGCCGTCAGCCGACTTCCATGTCGTCGACCATCGGATGAGCAGCGACCAGAAGGAATTGCTGGTGCGGCTCAAGATGCCCAAGGGCGCAGCCACTCCGAAGGCCTTTGTCAGCGGGCCGAGCGGCCATGTCTTCATCGACGCCGTCGCATCCCAAGACGTGGACGGTGAAACGCTTCTGACGCTGCCGATCGGCAAGCTGCCGAAGAAGTACAAGATCGCCGGGAAGACATGGGGCATTCTGGTGATCAGCGGCGACCGGGCGATGGAAACCACGCTTGCCTTTGAATGACCCGTTCCTATATTCGCGTCATCCATCCCGAGGGGTTCTGGATGGCGCAACCAAGCGAGGACGAGTTTCATGACCATTGCCATTGGCGACAAGCTTCCGCAGGCCACCTTCAAGGAAAAGACCGCTGACGGTCCGGTAGAGATCACCACGGAGCAGCTGTTTGCCGGCAAGAAGGTCGTCGTCTTCGCCGTTCCCGGCGCCTTCACCCCAACCTGCACGCTGAACCACCTGCCCGGCTATCTGGAAAACCGTGATGCGCTGATGGCGCGTGGCGTGGACGACATTGCCGTGGTTGCCGTCAACGACTGGCACGTGATGGGCGCCTGGGCCCAGCATTCCGGCGGCATGGGCAAGATCCACTTCCTCGCCGACTGGGATGCCTCCTTCACCAAGGCGCTCGGCCTTGATGCCGATCTCTCGGCAGGCGGTCTCGGCGTTCGCTCCAAGCGCTATTCCATGCTGGTGGAAGATGGCGTGCTGAAGAGCCTGAATGTCGAGGAAAACCCGGGCCAGGCGACGGTTTCCTCTGCCGCGACGATGATCGAGCAGCTCGGCGCTTGAGGCGCCGTCTTAAGTTACAGATTGTGGAGGCTCGGGAAACCGGGCCTCTTTTCGTTTCAGACCGAGGTCAGTGGGCAAGATCGAAGACGAGGATGCCGGCAAGGCCGCCATCGGTGGCGCTGACGATGCGTTCGCCCACTTCGACATGCTTCGGATGCTTGAGATAATAGTCGCGCACCATCTCGTCCTCGAAGGTGACGATGAAGCCGTCATTATAACCGCCGCTCAGCCCCTCGGGCGAGACATTCGAGCCTGACTTCACCTCGATCATGCCCGGCACGACATCCTTCAGGTCGGCGATGGCCGCATAGATCGCCTGCTTCTCGGCTTCCTGAACGGCGGCCTTGAAGCGCAGGAACACGCAGTGCTGGATCATGGATGTCTCCCGTGATGTTGTTTTGACGGGAGCATAGGGGCATCGGGGGAAAGGGCAAGGGGATGATGCGCGGCGCTCTCCCCCGCCCCTTCGTTCACTTCACCATCAGGGACTTCGGGAAGCCGCCCGACTTCTTGAACGGCTCCATGCCTTTTCGGGCGAGTTCATCGGCGCGTTCGTTCTCGGGATGGCCGGCATGGCCCTTGACCCAGTGCCACTTGACCTTGTGACGCTGGTTGGCGGCGTCGAGCGCCTGCCAGAGTTCGCCATTCTTCACCGGCTTCTTGTCGGCGGTTTTCCAGCCGTTCTTCTTCCAGCCGAAGATCCATTTGGAGATGCCATCCATGACATATTTGCTGTCGGTGTAGAGATCGACCTCGCAAGCGTCCTTCAGCGCGTTGAGCGCCGTGATGGTGGCTAGCAGTTCCATGCGGTTGTTGGTGGTATCCGCTTCGCCGCCGGAGAGTTCCTTTTCGACTTCGCCGTAACGCAGGACAGCTCCCCAGCCACCGGGACCGGGATTGCCCGAGCAGGCGCCATCGGTGAAGATCTCGACATGTTTCATGAAATCAGTCCGTATTCGGAGGCATTGGTCACCGCGCGGTGGAAGCGCAGCTTCTTCAGATATTCGAGCGGATCCTTCTTCACCACCAGCGCGCCTTCCGGCGTCGTCAGCCAGTCGTAGAGCCGGGTGAGGAAGAAGCGGAGGGCCGAGCCACGGCACAGCACGGGCAAGGCCGCGATCTCTTCGGCCGAAAGCGGGCGGACCGAGAGGTAGCCTTCGATCATCGCCTTGCCCTTGGTGATGTTGTAGGCACCGTCCTTCTCGAAGCACCAGGCATTGAGGCAGATCGAGAGATCGTAGACGAGGAAGTCGTTGCAGGCGAAATAGAAGTCGATCAGGCCCGAGAGATCGTCGCCGAGGAAGAAGACGTTGTCGGGGAAGAGATCGGCATGAATGACGCCTGCCGGCAGATCCCCAGGCCAGTGGGCGGCGAGGAAATCGAGTTCGGCGCCGATTTCTTCTTCAAGCCCCGTTTCCACCTCGTCGGCACGCGCCTCGGATTTGGCCCAAAGCGTCTGCCAGCCCTCGAGCGACAGGGCATTCGGGCGGGTGAGGTCAAACCCCTCGCCCGCGACATGCATGCCGGCGAGCGCCTTGCCGACTTCGCGGCAATGCTGGGCTTCGGGCTTGCGCAGCCACATGCCCTCCAGAAAGGAAATCAGCGCAGCAGGGCGACCGGAGAGTTCGCCCAGCAACTCGCCGTCCTTGCGCGGCAGAGGCAGCGGGCAGGACAGCCCACGCTCGGAGAGGTGATGCATCAGGCCGAGGAAGAAGGGCAGATCATTGCGATCGACCCGCTTCTCGTAGAGCGTCAGGATCAGCGGCTGCTTTGACGTGTGGAGCAGGAAATTGGTGTTCTCGACACCTTCCGCGATGCCCTTGTAGGAAAGGAGCTCGCCGGCATCATACTCAGCCAGGAAGGCCTTGAGGTCGACTTCGTTGATATCCGTATAGACTGCCACAGGTGAGGTTCCGTGCCGCTTCGATGAGGTCCCGAGTCCTATAACGGGCCGGCCGCCTGTGCCAGCCCTGGAACGACATGGGGCACAGGAAATGGGGCGTCACCGGCAGAGCAGTTTCATGCAGAAAGTGCATAGCCTTTGGCATTGCCGGGATTACCATCGTCTTTCATCTGCCGTTTTGCGGCCTGGGCAAGAAAGCCCGAACGCGTGAGGCCATGCGCTTCGGCATAGGCGTCGATTTCCCGCAGGACATCCTCGGGCAGCGTTATGTTCAGCCTGACGGATTTCTTTGCCTGGCTCTTGAGCGGAATGAGGACCGCAACAGCATCCATGTTGGCCGGGTCGGCCATGATCTGCTCGAGTGAGGAAGGCTCCGGGATTGCTTCACCGTCCTCGACCATGCCCTCGACATGGAAGGCGAGCGCCTCCTCTGCCATCTGGCGTGCATCGTCCAGACTGGTACCGGCAGTCGCGATGCCAGGAAAATCTGGAAAGGATACGCCGTAGTCACTCTCCGGCTCCTTATGAATCAATCCGATGTAGCTGCGCATGGTTTACCTCAGCTTCAAAGCTGCCTGTCTCTCGATACTCTTGAGCGTGCCGATCGGCAGATCCCGCTTCGGATGAGGGACGGTAACCCGGCCGGGCTTCTGAGCATGCTTGAACTGCACGTGGCTCCCTTTTGTTGAGACCACGAACCATCCATCCGCCTTCAATGCCGCAATGACATCAGCGCTCTTCATGCCGATGATAATACACACTCAGTGTGGATTCTGCAAACGTGTCCGCTGCAAGAGCCAGGTACGGCGGACAGCCATCCGCAATGCCTCACCCATTCACCCAGGCCATGTCCTCGCGGGTGAGCTCCACGTCGCGCAGTTCGCGATTGACGAGGAAATGCTCGTTTTCTTCCGCCGTGATGGCAAGCTCGACCTTGGCGTCGAAACGCTCGCGGAAGGCGTCGATGATTTCGTCGACGATGACCTCCGGCGCCGAGGCGCCGGCGGAGATGCCGAGCGTCTTGATCTCGCCGATCTCGGCCCAATCGATTTCCGAGGCGCGCTGCACGAGCAGCGAGCGGGTGGCTCCGGCCCGCAAGGCCACCTCGACGAGACGCTTGGAATTGGAAGAATTCGGCGCGCCGACGACGATGAAGAGGTCGCAGCCTGGAGCCGCGTGCTTCACCGCTTCCTGGCGATTGGTGGTGGCGTAGCAGATGCTGTCGGCCGAGGGGGCCGTGAGGTTGGGGAAACGCTCCGACAGCTTGGCGATGACACCGGCGGTGTCGTCGACCGAAAGCGTGGTCTGCGTGACGTAACCGAGATTGTCGGCATCGGCGGGCTGATAGGCAGCGGCATCCTCGACGGTCTCGACCAGCGAGACGGTACCTTCCGGCAACTGGCCCATGGTGCCGATCACTTCCGGATGACCGGCATGGCCGATCAGGATCACGTGACGACCCAAGCGCTGGTGACGCATGGCCTGTTTGTGGACCTTGGAGACCAAAGGACAAGTGGCGTCGAGGTAGAAGAGGTTGCGGCTCGCCGCATCTTCGGGAACCGATTTCGGCACGCCATGCGCCGAGAAGACGACCGGCTGCTCCCGGTGTTCGGCGGGGATCTCATCGAGCTCCTCGACGAAAATTGCGCCCTTTGCCTCGAGCCCCTCCACGACATACCTGTTGTGGACGATCTCGTGGCGCACATAAACCGGCGCCCCATAGCGCTTCAAAGCCAGGACGACGATCTGGATGGCGCGGTCGACGCCGGCGCAGAAGCCGCGCGGGCCGCAAAGCCTGATCGTCAGAGGGGGGCGGTTCATGTGCATGTTCATGTGGTCAGCCGGCAATCAGGACAGCAAGGATGGCGATGGCCGCCGGAAGCGCCTGGATGACGAAGATCTTCCGCGAGGCCGTTGCACCCCCATATAGGCCCGCGACCAGCACACAGCCAAGGAAAAACAACTGGATTTGATAGCCGAAGGCCAGATCGGGATGCAGCAGGCCCCAGATCAGGCCGGCGGCGAGGAAGCCGTTGTAGAGACCTTGGTTCGCAGCCATCACCTTGGTGGCCTCTGCCTGTTCCGGCTTCAGGCCAAAGGCGCGGCGGCCGGTCGGGGTCGTCCAGAGAAACATCTCGAGGACGAGGATGTAGATGTGTTCGAGCGCGACGAGCGCGACCAGTGTCGATGCGATATAGGACATGCAGTTCCCCCTGCCCGCCTGCGATTCCGGCGGTCTGTCCGACGTCTCTAGCGGAAAAGCCCGAGAGCGACCATCAGCTTCTGCGCTTAACAAGGCCCGCGATGGTGACGGCGACAAGCGCGACGGCAAGGCCGTACCAGGTGATCGCATATTGCAGATGATTGTTCGGCAGGTCGATCTGCGTCACTCCACCCTTCGGCAAGCCACCCGCTACCGGACTTGCGTCCGCATCCAGGAAGAAGGGTAGGACGCGGTCTTCCGGCAGATCGACGGAGGCCGCCATTCGGGCGCGGTCCTTCCAGTAGAAGATGTTGGCCCGCTCGTCGTTCTCCGGCACCAGGGACGAAGGCTTCTCCTCAAGTTCCGCCCGCGCGAGACCTGTGACGGTCTGCTCGCCCGCAATCAGGCTTTCCGGACGACTGGCGGGATCCTTGCGGTCGTAGGGCACGAAGCCACGATTGACGAAGAGGTAGCGGCCGTCGGCGAGCTGCAGCGGCGTGTAAAGATAGAAGCCGGATTGGCCTTCGAAGGTCGCGAGGAAGTGGCGCTCCTTGTCGTGCAGGTACGCACCGCTTGCCGTGGCATGGCGGTAGTCGATGGGCTCTCCTGCGGCGATCAGGCGTTCCAGCTCGGCGACATCCACTGGTGCAGCCTTGCTTCGCTGCTGGATGTCCGTGAGCAGGGTTTCCTTCCAGTGCAGCCGGTTGACCTGCCAGGTGCCGAGCGACAACAGGACAACAAGGGCAATGGGCACGAGCACCAGGCCCGCCCAGAAGCGCCAGGTGCGGCGGTTCTCAGCACCCTTTTCCCCGGTCAGCCGCGTGTCAGCCACGGTCGATTACCCCTTGGGAGGCGTTGTGCTTGTATTGCAGGGCAATGAGCAATGCCTTGAGGAATCGCATGAGCCAGAGCGTGAGGGCCACGCCGAGTGGCGCGAAGACCAGGATGTGCAGCCAGACGGAGGGCTGGTAGGTAAGCTCCACCCAGACGGCAAATCCGACCACAAGCAGATCAGCGAGCAGGATGACGAAGATTGCCGGGCCGTCGCCTGCATCGATCCAGGAGAGGTCGAGGCCGCAGGAGCTGCAGCGGGACTTTGGCTTGGTCAAACCGTCAAACAGCTTTCCGTTGCCACAGCGCGGGCAGGACGCCGTCAGCGCCGCCTTGACCGGATCTACCGGCGGAAATTTCGCGTTGTCTTCGGTCATCAGACCTCTCCTTCATGCTGCTTCTCGTCCCCGGCCAACCCTTAGAGGAAGCCGGGGTTCCCGGCGAGCGCCGGATCGTCGCAGGCCATAACGCATGAAGGGCGGCTTTCGCCGCCCTTCCAAGACTTTCATCACCCGGATCAATGGGCGAGCGGTGCACCCCAATCGCCCCAGATGTAGATGGCGAAGAAGAGGAACAGCCAGACGACGTCAACGAAGTGCCAGTACCAGGCAGCGGCTTCGAAGCCGAAATGCTGCTGCGGCGTGAAGTGGCCGGCCATGGCGCGGAACAGGCACACGATCAGGAAGATCGTACCGACCAGAACGTGGAAGCCATGGAAGCCGGTCGCCATGAAGAAGGTGGCGCCATAGATCGAGTTCTTGAAGTCGAACGGCGAGTGAATGTACTCGTAGGCCTGAACGAACGAGAACAGAATGCCGAGCAGAACGGTCAGCACGAGGCCGGACACGAGGCCCTTGCGGTCGTTGTGCAGCATCGCATGGTGCGCCCAGGTCACGCAGGTGCCCGACAGCAGCAGGATGACGGTGTTGTAGAGCGGCAGGTGCCAGGGATCGACAACCTCGATGCCAACCGGGGGCCACTGGCCGCCGGTGAACTCGACGCGGCTGGCCTGGATCGCCTCGTTGGCGAAGAGGCTGGCGTCGAAGAAGGCCCAGAACCAGGCAACGAAGAACATCACTTCAGAAGCGATGAACATGATCATGCCGTAGCGCAGATGCAGCGACACGACGCGGGTGTGGTGGCCGTCGTGGGCCTCCTTGATCGTGTCGGCCCACCAGGCGAACATCGTGAAGAGCACGATGGCAAGGCCGATGAAGAAGAGCCACGGCGTGGCGAAATCGATGCCGAACAGGTTCAGCGAGCCGCCGTTGAGGTAGCGCATGTAGCCGACGCCACCGAAGGTGAGGACGAAGGCACCGATCGAGGCCAGAAGCGGCCAGGGGCTCGGGTCGATGATGTGGTAGTCGTGGTTCTTCTGGTGCGCTTCGGCCATTTCAGCAATCCCCGAATGTCAATTTCATTACGAGTTCCGGCGAACCGGAGCCCTCTCACAGTTTCGGCTGTTCCTTGTCTTCCCCGACCGACAATGCGGCCACCGGCTCCTGATCATCGCGCGGGTAGAAGGTGTAGGACAGGGTAATCGTGCCGATGCCCTTGGTCTCCTCCGCCTCGACGATGGCGGGATCGACAAAGAAGACAACAGGCATTTCGAGTGTCTCGCCCGGCTGCAACGTGGTCTCGGTGAAGCAGAAGCACTGGACCTTGTTGAAGTAGGCACCGGCTTCGCCGGGGGTGACGTTGAAGATCGCCTCCCCCGTGACCGGGTGGGAGGAATTGTTGGTCGCGGTGTACATGATCTGGACGGTCTCGCCGATCCTCGGCGTCACCTTCTTGTCGACCGCCTTGAAATCCCAGTTCAGACCGGAAGAGGCATTGGCGTCGAAGGTGACGTTGATCGTCCGATCCAGGACCACTTCCGACATCTGCTCAACCCGCTGGGTCGTGCCGCCATAACCGGTGACCTGGCAGAAGAGCTGATAAAGCGGAACGGCCGCATAGGCCATGCCGACCATGCCACCGACGAAGACGACGCAAGCGGTCGCCACGCCGATATTGCGGCGGTTCGAAACCTTCGTGTTGTCGTTCTGTACAGTCACGGTGCGAAGCCTCGTTAACCCACGTTACCGATCTTGATGATGGTCACAACGTAGAAGATGACCACAAGCACTGCGAGGACCACGCCGAGCGCGATGTTGCGGCCGCGGCGGGACTTCTTCTGCTTCTCGTTCAATTCCACGGTGTCCATCAGGCGGCACCTCCGAAGCTTGCCGCGAGCGGCGCGACATAGAAGTCGATCATCAGAGCCGAGAAGATCGCGAAGAGATAGAAGATCGAATAGGCAAAGAGCTTCTTGGCCGGGACCATCTTTTCATCGCCGTCGGCCATGCGCCAGACGGCGATGGAACAGTGGATGAAGACGGCGCCGAGAAGGGCTGCGACAATGCCGTACCCGATCGAGGACAGGCCGGTGAAGGTCGGCAATACGCCGGTGACGGCGGTCAGCACGGCATAGACCGCGATCTGGCGCTTGGTCGAGGGGATGCCCGCGACATTCGGCATCATCGGCACGCCGACCGCGCCGTAGTCCTTCATCTTGAAGAGCGCGAGCGCCCAGAAATGCGCCGGCGTCCAGAGGAAGATGATCATGAACAGGATGAAGCTGTCGAGCGACACGCCGCCGGTGACGCAGGCCCAGCCGACCATGGGCGGGAAGGCCCCGGCCGCACCGCCGATCACGATGTTCTGCGGCGTCGAGCGCTTTAGCCACATCGTGTAGACGACGGCGTAGAAGAAGATCGTGAAGGCGAGCAGGCCGGCTGCGAACCAGTTGACCGCGAGGCCCAGCAGACCGACCGAGAAGACCGAGAGAACGAGACCGAAGGCAAGCGCCTCTTCCGGCGTGACGCGGCCTGCGGGAACCGGGCGGGTCGCCGTGCGGCTCATGACGGCATCGATATCGGCATCGTACCACATGTTGAGCGCGCCGGAGGCCCCTGCCCCGACCGCGATGCAGAGAATGGCGATGAAGCCGATGATGGGATTGATTTCGCCCGGCGCGAGGACAAGGCCTGCAAGCGCCGTAAAGACGACGAGCGACATGACACGCGGCTTGAGGAGCGCGAAGAAATCGCGCGGGCCGGCTTCGGACAGGCGGACTTCGCCTTCGATGCCGAATACGTCGCGATTGTCGATGACCGTCATGCTTCCGAATTCCGTCTTTCGTTGGTTTTGCGGGCGCCGCGATCCTTGAAGACCGCGGCGCCCGATATCATTGGGCAGATCAGGTGCTGCTTACTTGATCTTCGGCAGCTGTTCCCACTGGTGGTACGGCGGCGGCGAAGACAGCTGCCATTCCAGCGTGGTCGCACCTTCACCCCAGGGGTTGTCGCCGGCGACGCGCTTCTTGGCGAAGGCTTCGAAGACGCCGTATAGGAAGACGAGAACCGCAAAGGCCGAGATGTAGGAGCCGATCGACGAGACATAGTTCCAGCCGGCATAGGCATCCGGATAGTCGATGTAGCGGCGCGGCATGCCTGCGAGGCCGAGGAAGTGCTGCGGGAAGAACACCAGGTTGACGCCGATGAACATAATCCAGAAGTGCAGCTTGCCGACGAACTCGTTGTACATGTAGCCGGTGATCTTCGGGAACCAGTAGTACCAGCCGGCGAAGATCGCGAAGACGGCGCCGAGCGACAGAACGTAGTGGAAGTGAGCCACGACGTAGTAGGTGTCATGGAGCGAGCGGTCGAGACCGGCGTTGGCGAGCTGAACGCCCGTGACGCCACCGACCGTGAAGAGGAAGATGAAGCCGATGGCCCAGACCATCGGGGTCTTGAAGCTCAGCGAACCACCCCACATCGTCGCGATCCAGGAGAAGATCTTGATGCCAGTCGGCACCGCGATAACCATCGTTGCGAAGAGGAAGTAGCGCTGAGCGGCAAGCGACAGGCCGACCGTATACATGTGGTGTGCCCAGACGACGAAGCCGACGGCACCGATGCCGACCATGGCGTAGGCCATGCCGAGGTAGCCGAAGACCGGCTTCTTCGAGAAGGTCGAGACGATGTGGCTGACGATGCCGAAGCCGGGCAGGATCAGGATGTAGACTTCCGGGTGACCGAAGAACCAGAACAGGTGCTGGTAGAGAACCGGGTCACCACCGCCTTCGGGCGAGAAGAAGGTCGTGCCGAAGTTGCGGTCGGTCAGAAGCATGGTGATGCCGCCGGCGAGAACCGGGAGCGACAGCAGCAGAAGGAAGGCAGTGACCAGAACAGCCCAGGCGAAGAGCGGCATCTTGTGCAGCGTCATGCCCGGAGCGCGCATGTTCAGGATCGTGGTGATGAAGTTGATCGCACCGAGGATCGAAGACGCACCGGAGACGTGGAGCGCAAAGATCGCAAGGTCAACGGCCGGCCCGGGCTGGCCCGAGGTCGCAAGAGGCGGATAGAGCGTCCAGCCACCGCCGACGCCATAGGCGCCTGCCGGACCTTCGACGAACATCGAAAGCACGAGCAGCAGGAAGGCCGGGACGATCAGCCAGAAGGAGATGTTGTTGAGGCGCGGGAAAGCCATGTCCGGAGCACCGATCATGATCGGGATCATCCAGTTGGCAAAGCCGCCGATGAGCGCCGGCATGACCATGAAGAAGATCATGATCAGGGCGTGCGCCGTCGTGAAGACGTTGTACATGTGCTTGCCGCCGTCGATGGCAGCGTCACCTTCGAAGCCGTAGACCATGGACGCCAGACCGTGGAAGATCTGGATGCCCGGATCCTGCAGCTCCATGCGCATGGCAACCGAGAGAGCGGCACCGACGATACCCGCCACGATCGCGAAGATCAGGTAGAGGGTGCCGATGTCCTTGTGGTTGGTCGACAGGAACCAGCGAGCAAAGAAGCTCGGCTTATGGTCGTGATGTGCGCCGTGCGCGTGTTCGTCGTGGGCAACAGAGCCAGCCATTGACCTCACTCCTCTCAGTTCGTGATGTTTTCAGCCGTCTGGACGGCGGCGGGAGCGCCATCGACAGCAGCCATAAGAGCGCGGTTGGCGCCGGAGAGATCCGAGGTCGCAGCCTGGAGCCAGGTCGCATACTGCTCGTCTGAGACCACGCGGATGGCGATCGGCATGAACGCATGGTCCTTGCCGCACAGCTCCGAACACTGGCCATAGTAGAGACCTTCACGGTCGGCGCGGAACCAGGTCTCGTTCAGACGGCCCGGGATGGCGTCGATCTTGATACCGAAAGCCGGCATCGCGAAAGCGTGGATAACGTCGGTCGGGGCAGCGGTCACGAGCAGGCGAACCGTCTTGCCGACGGGTACGACGACTTCGTTGTCCACAGCCAGGAGACGCGGATAGCGGGCGACGTCTTCCTTGCCGATGGCTGCACGGTCGGTGTCCTTCAGCATGTAGCTGTCGAAGGAGACGGCCTGCTCGCCTTCATACTCATAGGACCACAGCCACTGGGTGGCGGTCGCCTTGATCGTGACGTCGGGATTTTCCGGCATCTTCAACTGATAGGTCAGCAGGTTGAAGGACGGGATCGCGATGGCGAAGAGAATGAGGACCGGAGCCACCGTCCAGACGATTTCGATCGCCGTGTTGTGGCTCGTCTTCGACGGCACCGGATTGGCGGCGGCGCGGAACTTCACGACCACGAGGATCAAAAGAATCAGAACAAAGATGGTGATCGGAACGATGAACCACAGAGTGTACTGCTCGAACCAGCTGTTGAACTCCATGATGGAGGTCGCTGGTTCCTGCATACCCATCTGCCAGGGCCTCGGCTGATCGGCGAAGCCTACAGAAGCGAAAAGCAGACAGGCCAAGCCGGCCAAGGCTGCATAGGTTCTCTTCATCACGGTTTGGTCTCCCACAAGCGCTTGATCCACATCAAACCATAGCGCAAAAATCATGCTAGTGTCGCCGTTTCAAATCACAGATTGGCCGCAATCGCAATACGCCCGCGCGAAAGCCGGTGCGGCATTTTTGCGCTTCATCAAATACATGCGCCCGTGATGCACAGGCTTTCCCCAGATGCACCCGCAGGAGGCGCATGATTGCGCTTCCACCCGGCAAGCGAAGTCCCAATTATGCCGCACTCGGCCTTAAAACAGGCATCGGGGCTTCCCATTTGCACCCCCCGGCGACAAGAATGTCGGCAATGATTCGTTTTCCAGAGGTTTTCATGGGTCTGCCAAGACTTGCCTGGTCCAGCCTGACCGCGAGCGCCGTGCTGATCGCTGCACTCGCCACACCAGCCCAGAGCCAGCAACCCCAACAACAGCCGGGCTCGATCCGTTCCAATCATGGCGCCTGGTCTGTCATCTGCGACAAGCCGGCGGGCGCTGCAGAAGAGCAATGCGCCCTGATGCAGAACGTCATCGCCGAAGACCGGCCGGAGGTTGGCCTTTCGGTCGTCGTGTTGAAGACGGCCGACCGCAAGGCTCGCATCCTGCGCATTCTCGCCCCGCTCGGCGTGCTCTTGAAGGACGGGATGGAGCTCTTCGTCGACGGCAACAATATCGGGCGTGCCTATTTCACCCGCTGCTTCTCGGAAGGCTGTTATGTCGAGGTCGAGATCGACGAGGAGCTGATGAAGATCCTGCGCGCCGGCAAGGCCGCGGTCTTTGCGCTGCGCGAATCTGCTGACCAGGACCGCGTCGGTATCCCGATCGAACTGGCGGGCTTCGGCGAAGGTTACGACAAGCTGCCCTGAAGCCACATCCGGTCGCCGGATCGTGATGACATTCCATCCAGGGGCAAGTCCGGCGGGCTTGCCCCTTTTTCGTGGCGCGCCTACATGCAGAGACCAGCGCCCAAGGAGACTTGCATGACCCAGGACCTTCTCTCCCTCTTCGATTGCGACGAAGCCACGCTGACGCGTCGCGTCGCCGATGCACTCAAGGGCGCAGACGACGGAGAGCTCTTCGTCGAGCATGCGCAGGCGGAATCGCTGACCTTCGACAATGGGCGCCTGAAGGGCGGCTCGTTCAATACCGACCAGGGGTTCGGCCTGCGGGCTGTCGCCGATGAGGCCGTGGGTTATGCCCATTCCGGCGAACTCTCGCTCTCCGCCCTTTCCCGGGCGGCCGATGCGGTGGGCGCGGTGACACACGGCTATTCCGGCTCCTATGCAACGGCGCCGCAGCGGACGAATGCCAAGCTCTATGGCGACGGCAACCCGATCGGCTCGCCGACCTTCGAGGAGAAGGTGAAGCTCTTGTCCGAGATCGACGCTTATCTGCGCGACAAGGACCCCAAGGTGCGGCAGGTGACGGCAACCGTCGGCGCCAGCTGGCAGGTTGTGGAGATCCTGCGCGCCGACGGTCACCGGGTGCGCGAAATCAGGCCGATGACCCGCATCAACATTTCCGTGGTCACGGGTGCGGGAGACCGCCAGGAAAGCGGCTCCTTCGGGGTCGGCGGGCGTATGGGCTTTCAGGATTTCCTGACCGAAGAGAGCTGGCGTCGGAGTGCCGACGAGGCGCTGCGGCAGGCACTGGTCAATCTCGAAGCTGAGGAAGCGCCGGCCGGGACGATGGACATCGTGCTCGGCAATGGCTGGCCGGGTGTCATGCTGCACGAGGCGGTCGGCCACGGGCTGGAAGGTGACTTCAACCGCAAGAAGACATCGGCCTTTGCCGGGCTGATGGGCGAGATGGTGGCGGCCCCCGGTGTGACCGTCGTCGATGACGGCACGATCAACGACCGGCGCGGCTCGATCACCGTGGACGACGAAGGCACCCCCTCCGGCTACAATGTGCTGATCGAGAACGGCAAGCTCGTCGGCTACATGCAGGACCGGCAGAATGCCCGCCTGATGGGCATGAAGGCGACTGGCAATGGCCGTCGCCAGGGTTATGCCCACCAGCCAATGCCGCGCATGACCAACACCTACATGCTCTCGGGCGACAAGACGCCGGAAGAGATCATCGCATCGGTGAAGAGAGGCATCTATGCCGTTTCCTTCGGCGGCGGCCAGGTGGACATCACCTCCGGCAAGTTCGTCTTTGGCTGCACCGAGGCTTACCTCATCGAAAACGGCAAGATCGGCGCGCCGGTCAAGGGCGCCATGCTGATCGGCAATGGGCCGGACGCGATGAAGCGCATCACCATGATCGGCAACGACACGAAGCTCGACACGGGCGTCGGCAATTGCGGCAAGGCCGGCCAGTGGGTGCCCGTCGGCGTGGGCCAGCCGCATCTGAGGATGGACCAGATCACGGTGGGCGGGACGAAGGCTTGAGGGTGAATGGGCTCGTCGCCGAACTCGCCGTTGGCGACTGGCGGGCGAGCCGCGAATTCTACTGCGACCTGATCGGATTTGAGGTTGCCTATGAGCGGCCGGAGGAAGGCTTCAGCTATCTGACGCTTGGTGAGGCACAGCTGATGATCGATCAGATCGGCATTGGGCGCACGTTCGAGATCGATGAGGCGCCTTTGGAACGGCCTTTCGGGCGCGGGCTTAATCTGCAGATCCTGGTGCCGAGCGTAAATGACATCCTCACCCGCCTCGCTGCGGCAGGGGTGCCGCTTTATCTGCCGCTCGAAGAGAAATGGTATCGCCGGGATGACCATGAGGTCGGCAACCGCCAATTCGTCGTTGCGGATCCGGATGGCTACTTGCTGCGGCTGTTCGAGGACATGGGACCCCGTGCCCTGCCTTGAGCAGCTTGCCGGAATGTAATTTTCCATTACAATTCAGGTGAAGGAGTGTCCCATGACATCGCTTACGGTCACCATGAAGGGTCAGGTTACGCTGAAGCGGGAGCTTCTGCAGCATCTCGGGATCAAGCCGGGAGAGAGGATCGCGCTGGAGAAGTTGCCGGGCGGTGAATTGCGTGTTCGAGCTGAACGTCCAGCAGGAACCATCTCATCGTTTATCGGCCGTCACGCCGGCAAAATGAAGAAGCCGCTCACTGTTGACGAGATCAACGAGATTGCAGCGTCCGGCTGGGCCGACGAGAAATGAACATTTCGGTCGACACGAATGTCCTGATCCGTGCCGTTCTCCAAGATGACCCCGTTCAGGGAGCGGCTGCAGCCAGGATCATGTCCGAAGCCTCGCTGATTGCGATCTCCCTGCCCTGCCTCTGTGAATTCGTCTGGGTTCTCAGGCGCGGTGCGAAATTGTCTGTGAGCGAAGTGGGGCAGTCGATCCGCGATCTCCTGGAAGCGGAGAATGTCGCGATGAACCGTCCGGCAGTCGAAGCCGGGTTGGCCATGCTGGAGGCAGGCGGCGATTTCGCCGATGGCGTGATCGCTCATGAGGGCAGATGGCTAGGCGGCGAATTGTTCTATTCGTTCGACAAGGACGCGGTCGCACTGCTGACGAAGATCGGTCAGCCTGCAGACATCCCTGACTAACCTGCTGATCGGACCAAGCTGTCAAATGACGATCCGAGTGGGCCGAACACTCACCCCCGTGCCGGCATCAGCACGCAGTCGTAGCGCTGGCGGACCAGCTTGTCGCAGGCGGTGCGGGCTTCTTCCTTGTTGTCGAAGCCGGTGAAGCGGGCGCGGTAGAAGGTGATGCCGTTGCGGGTGACCATTTCGGTATAGGTGTCGAGGTCCTGAAGCGGGCCGCCGACCTTCTGGCGGGCCTGGGAGAGGAGATCCATCGCTGCCTGGGCGGAGGTCGCGGCGGCGATCTGGATCTGCCACTTGCGCTCGGTCGAAGCCGGGAGCGTGTTTGCGGTGTGCTGCGGATCGACAGGGGCGAAACGGCTTGCCGGGGTGGGCACGAGTTCGGCCGGGACGGGCGTGCCCGCCGAGGGAGCATACGCCGATGCGGTTTCGGGCGCGGAGACGCCGGTGACGCCGGCCAGGCTCTGGACTGCGGCAAGGGCCGACTGGCGCGACGCCGGAACCGGCACTTCATCACCAAGACGGGCGATATCCATCTGAACGCCCGTCGAGCGGGAGACCAGAAGCTGGCTGCCGGTCGAGGCCTTCTTGATGTTGGCGTCGATCAGCCGCTCCATGATCTTGTCCCGGCTGGCGGCCGTGCGACCGCCCATCACCACGCCGATCACGCGGCGGCCATCCTTTTCCACGGCGCTCACGAGATTGAAGCCGGATGCATTGGTATAGCCGGTCTTGATGCCGTCCATGCCCTTATAGCGATACATCAGGTTGTTGTGGCCGCTGATCGTCTTGCCGCGGAACTTGAAGCTCTTGGTGGCGAAGAGTTCGTATTCCTTCGGAAAGTCGCGCATCAGGGCGACACCGAGGGTCGACATGTCGCGGGCCGTGGTGAACTGCTGGTCATGCGGCAGACCTGAGGCATTGAAGAAGGTGGTATTCATCATGCCGAGCGAACGGGCCTTGCGCGTCATCAGCGCGGCAAAGCCTTCCTCGCTGCCGCCCAGCTTTTCGCCGACGGCGGCCGCCGCATCGTTGGCAGACTTCACGATCATGGCGAGAACCGCCTCGCGCACGGTGATCGAGTCACCGGCCTTCACGAAAAGCTTGGTCGGCGGGCGAGAGGCGGCATGTTTCGAAAAGGGAACCGGGCTGTCCCAGCTGAGCTTGCCTGCCTTGATGGCGTCGAAGACCATATAGACCGACATCATCTTGGTCAGAGAGGCCGGATGATTGAGTGCGTCGGGATTTTCGGAGGCAAGAACTTCGCCGGTGCGGGCATCGAGGAGGAGTTGGGCACTGCCTGCGTGAGCTGCGCTCGAGAGGGAGAGGATCGCCACGCAAAACGAGAACGCGATCAACAACTTGCTCATGAAAACTCCAATGCCGCCCGGATTTCAATGATGACTGTGACAGGCTCGATTCGATCGATCCGCCGTCTTGAGGTTGAGGCCCTATGGCAAGAATGGGGCGACAATCAGCCGATCGGGATCAAATGCGACCATCATTCCACATAACGTCGCTCGAACATGGTGAATGGAAGGTTAACCGCTCGGGCGAATGCTGACAGTGCCATTGCCGTCACCGTGACAGCGTAACGGCACCGGTACCCTGCTCGGCGAGTACGTCCGAGGGATTGATCAATTGGCAGCGCTGCATCGATAGGCAGCCGCAACCGATGCAGCCATCGAGGTCATTGCGCAGCCGTTCGAGCACCCGGATGCGCGCATCGAGCTTCGACGCCCATCCGGTCGCTATCTGCCGCCAGTCTTCCGCTGTCGGCGTTCGGCCTTCCGGAAGTGCCGACAAGGCATCCGCGACCTCCGACAACGGCAGCCCCACCTCCTGCCCGGCCCGGATCAGGGCGAGCCGACGCAGCACGTCGCGGCTGTAGCGACGCTGGTTTCCGCCGGTCCGGTCGGCCGAAATCAGGCCTTTTCGCTCATAAAAATGGATAGCCGAGACGGCGAGACCGGTGCGTCTGGCAACGTCTCCGACGGTCAGATGCAATTTCTGTTTGCCCATGACTTTACCTCAACTTCGGTTGAGGTTGTAGCATGACCCGAAATCGCGTCCAATCGCAGTCTGCAGAGAGAGCCTCCATGACCGAAACCGCCACCGACACGCTTGTCGACCTGTCCGAAAATGGCAGCGTGGAACCTCCACCAGTGATCCGGACCGAGTGCGGATGGCACGAGCTGCTTCTGCCAGCGCATCTCGCAACCACCCTGATGTTGAGCATGGGTGTCGCCCTCTTCGCCTTCAACAGCTTCTTCGTCTCGACCGTGCTGCCCAGTGCGATCGCGGAGATCGGTGGTGGTCACCTCATTGCCTGGTCGGTGTCGCTTTATCTGATCGGCTCGATCGTCGCGGGCGTGACGGCTGCCCGGCTCAAGCAGCGCTTCGGTGCGCGGCGCGTTCTTGTTGTCGCAACGCTTGTCTTTCTCGGCGGGACACTGACGGCCGCTCTTGCCGATACCATGGAGCAAGTCCTCCTCGGGCGGGTCGGACAGGGGCTCGGCGAAGGCGTGGTTGCCGCCATCTGCTACGCGCTCATCCCGGCGCTCTATCCGTCCCGCCTGGTGCCCAAGGTCTTCGGTGTCGAAGCCATCGTGTGGACCTGCGCTTCGTTCGGCGGACCGTTTGCATCCGGCTGGCTTGCCGAAAGCTTCTCTTGGCGGACCGCCTTCCTGATCAACCTACCCCTGGGGCTCGTCTTCTTGCTGCTTGCCTTGATCACAGCGCGTACACGCGAGAGCCTTGGCGAGCAGGCGCCCGTGCCGATCGCTCCGCTCGTGATGCTCGCCGTGGGGCTGCTCATGATCCTGTCATCCGGCGTGGCCCAGGGGGTGTGGCTGTCCGCCATGCTGTTGGTCTTCGGGCTCGCGCTGCTTGGCCTCAGTGTTCGCCAGGATCGGAGATCGCGCTCTAGCCTGATGCCGCATACCGCGTTTGGCCTGACATCCACGGTCGGAGCCGGACTTTGGCTGGTGCTGCTGATGCCGGTGGCGCAGGCGACAAGCGGCGTCTATTTCGTCTTCGGTCTGCAGCGTGGCTTCGGTTTCGGTCCGCTCGCCGCCGGCGGTCTTGGGGCCATCATGGCGATGAGCTGGAGCCTCGTTGCGGTTCTCATTGCCCATGTCGGGACCGCAGGCGCGCGGCGCCGCGCCATCGAGGCGGGTCCGGTGCTGCAGTTTGCCGGAATGGTGATCGTTGCTGCAGGGTTCCACTGGAGCACGCTGCCGCTCCTCGTTGCAGGGCAGATCGTCGTCGGCGCGGCCTTTGGCGCGAGCTGGGCTTTTCTCAGCCAGATGTTAATGGAAGCGAGCGTTCCTGGCGAGCGTGACAAGACGTCGGGGCTCATTCCGACGCTTCAATCGGCGGGTTTTGCAATCGGTGCGGCCTTCGCCGGTCTGGCGGGCAACAGTCTGGGCTTAGCAGAGGCGACGGCAAGCGACACATCGCGGGTCGCGTTCTCGACAACATTCCTCATTCCGGTGCTTTGGACGATCCCTGCCATGCTGCTGGCTCGACGTGCCACCCGCCTGGCTGCGGAGCGGCCGCATTCGCCACAATATTGAGCCGATGTGTTGAACCTCGCTTAAGGACTCGAGAGGTAGCCTGCCTGATATTGCGGACAATGATGTTTCAGGCGGGGTCATGGCGGGACGGTTCAAACAGGCGCTGAAGCGAGCGTCGATCACGGCTGGGTTGGAGTTTTCCTTCCTGCTGTCCAGGCTCGGCGCCACCCGCGGTCTTGAAGGGCGTGGCGTGATCTTTACGCTGCATCACGTTCATCCTGAAAAGAGCGAGGCCTTTCAGCCGAACCGGCATCTTTCGATCACGCCGGACTTTCTCGATGCCGCGATCCGCATCCTGGCCAGGCGCGGCTATCGTTTCATCGGCCTCGACGAGGTGCCGGCCGCCCTTGCGGAGCCGGACGGGGCTCAGCCCTTCGCCGTCTTCACGCTCGATGATGGTTTCCGCGACAACCGCGACCATGCCTTGCCGGTCTTCGAACGCCATGGCGTGCCCTTTACGATCTTCGTCTGCAAGGGGCTTTCAGAACGCAGCCATACGATGTGGTGGGATACGCTTGGCGCGCTGATTGCAGCCCGGCCGCGGGTGGCGCTTTGCCTGCCGGCGGGGCGGATCGACCTCGATTGCAACTCTCTGAAGGCCAAGACGGCGGCGTTCGATGCGGTTGCCCGCATGCTGATGGCGGGAGACGAGGCGAAGGGTGTGGCGCAACTCGATGCGGCAGCCAATGCCGCGGGCATCAATCCGCATGCGCTAGTCTCCGAAGCGGTGATGGACCGGGAGGAGCTGACAGCGCTTGGCCGAAACACACTCGTCTCCTACGGCGCGCATACCGTCAGCCATCGCGGTCTTGCCGACTTGAACGACGACGATCTGCTCAGAGAATACAATGACAGCGCCGAATATGTGGCCGGCATCACCGGCACGCGGCCTGTTACTTTCGCCTACCCCTACGGCGATGCGCGCAGCGCCACACTGCGGACGGCGGGATACGCCGATTGGGCGGGTTTCAAACTCTCGGTGACGACGCGGCCGGGCACGCTGACACCGGCTGCCATGGCGAGCCCGCAGCTTCTGCCGCGGATCTCGCTCAACGGGCTCTACCAGAAGTCTCGCTATGTCGAGGCGCTGGCTTCCGGTCTGCCGTCGAAGCTCGTCGGCGGCTGAGCCCCTCCCCTCTGCTCAAGGATACATTCTGACCTTCGACCAGCCGTCGCCGTCGCGGCGGAATTCGATGCGGTCGTGCAAGCGGAACTTGCGGTCGTGCCAGAATTCGATCGATCGCGGGATGATGCGGAAGCCCGACCAATGGGGCGGACGCGGCACGTTGCCGAGCGCATATTTCGCCGTGTATTCGGCGACCGCCTTTTCCAGCGCGAACCGGCCTTCCAGCGGACGCGACTGCTTCGACGCCCAGGCACCGATGCGGCTGCCGAGCGGGCGGGACTGGTAATATTCGTCAGCCTCGGCGTCGGAAACCACCTCGACATCACCCCTCAGGCGGATCTGGCGGCGCAGCGATTTCCAATGAAAACACATTGCTGCCTTCTTCTGGCCGAGAATTTCCTGTCCCTTCTGGCTCTCGAAATTCGTGTAAAACACAAAGCCTCTGGCATCGAACCCCTTGAGAAGCACCATACGTACATTCGGAAGCCCGTCCTCATCCACGGTCGCGAGCGCCACCGCATTGGGATCGTTGATCTCCGAGGCCTCGGCATCCTTCAGCCAGGTCGCGAAGAGGGCAAAGGGTTCGCTCTCTTCGGTGAAGTCACCACTTGTTAACCCGATATCTGACATATTGTGTAAAATGCTCCCGATATGCATATTGGCCGCGGATGACGAAGCACTGGATCCTAGGCCCGTTGAAAGACATAGCAAAGTCGGTCGAGCGTACAAAGGGTTGGTGCATGCGTAGAAGCTCGATCTTGCTCGTCATCGCTGCGACACTTCCGCTCAGCGGGTGCTTCGGCAGCAGCATGGACCTCTTCGGTTCAGACACCGTCGACAGCTCGATTTCCACCTCCACCATCGCCAAGAAGGGCAATGGCACGAGCCATTCCGACGAACTCACGGTGCAAAGCGCAGTGTCTTCGGCCGACCTTTCCAAGACGGATGGAAAGCCTTTGCCCTGGGCGAACGCCACGACCGGCAGCGCTGGCGTGGTCACCGCGATCCAGGAGGAAAAGGGTGACGGCGTCATCTGCCGCAACTTCTCCACCACGCGCCATTCCTATGAAGGCATCGCCTATTTCTCCGGCAAGACCTGCACCTCCGGCACCGGGAACTGGCAGCTCATGAGCTTCGACCGCCAATCGTAAACGGCGGATCGATTTCGGTCGCATTCGAAAGATTTGCTTAAGCAAACTCGAAGAAATAGCCCGCCCTGCCCCGATGCGGCGTAACCTTCGATTAGCAACTCCCGTGCGACGCTCCTTCCAACTGTAGCAATCGTCTCCGCATGAATTTCGCGGAGCGGCGTAAAATTTCGCGGATGGGCGCCATGATCGGGCTCTTCCGCATGAGGTGTGTTGGTGTCCTCGATGCGTGATTTCTACTCGATCCTCGGCGTGAAGCGCGATGCAGGCGCAGATGAGATCAAGGCCGCCTGGCGGACCAAGGCGAAAACAGTGCATCCGGACCAGAACCGGGACGATCCGCAGGCGCATAACCGCTTCGCTGAGATCGGCCGTGCCTATGAAGTGCTCAAGGATCCGGCCAAACGCAGCCGGTATGATCAACAACGCATGAAGGTCGAAGCCTTGGAACGCGAACAGACGATCATGCAGCAGCGCCAGGCAGCGCGCGAGGCAGCCGAAAAGGCGAAGCAGGCCAAGGCGAATGCCGAACGCGTGCTGGAAGAGCTCGCCCGCGCCGAGGCGGAGAAAGCCAAGGCAGATGCCGCGCAGGCCGCGCAGGCGGCAAAAGCCAAGGCCGCGAAGGATCAGGCCGCCGAGACCAAAACCAAGGCGCAGGCCGGCGCGTCGAGCGACAGCGCCGAGACGACCGCTGCCTCCGGCGCCGAGAAGGCGGCAGCAGGCGGTGCCTCTGCCGGCGCCTCACAAGGGGCAACGGCATCGGTTGGCGGGACGGCGTCCGGCACCGAGGAAACGGTCTCCCGCATCTTCGGCGACAGTCCGGAAGCGGCTGCAGCCGCGGAGAACCTGCGGCGCGAACAGGAGGCGGCCGATCTTTCCGAGGGGCTGCCGCTCAAGCCTGCTGCCTCGCCGCTGCTTGCGCCGATCGAACTCTTCAGCTCACTGGTCCGCCGCCTGCGGGGTGCGCCGCCGCCGATGCCGGAAAAGGCCCCTGATATCTTTGCCGAGGCCGTCGTTGCGCTTACCGATCTGCTTGACCAGAAATCCGTGCCGATCACGCTGAACGATGGTCGCGAAGTGCGCGTGCCGCTCGAAGGGGTGACCGACGGCCATGTCGTTCGCCTGAAGAACCAAGGCCTCAAATTCCAGGGTCTGCAGCGGGGCGATGTTGCCGTGACCATCAAGGTGGCCAAGGCAGAGCGTTTCCTCGTCGACCAATTCGACATCCGCACCGTGCTGCCGATCACGCTCGAAAATGCCGTGCTCGGCTGCGAAAGTCAGGTGGAAGGTCCCGATGGCACCATGGTGTCCGTGACGGTTCCGGCATGGTCTAATTCCGATCAGGTGATCCGCATCGACGAACTCGGCCTTCCCAATGGCGAAGGCGGGCGCGGTGCGCTTGTGGTAGAACTGCGGGTCATGCTGTGGGAAAAGCCGGACGAGAAGGTGACGGATCTCATGCGCCTCATGCGCGAAGGGCTTTACATCTGATCTCGTCCTGAGCGCGCTTCAGGCTTCATCCGGTCGCGTGTAATCGAGGCAGCCCGCCGGCAAACCGGCGCCGCTCACCACCAGCGCACCATGGGCGTAAAGGCTGCTTGCTGGACCGCCTTCCGGTAAAGCGACGGCCCATAATGTGCCGGAGGGGTCTCGACCCGCAAGCGATCCGTCAACGGCCGCGATCGCCGCCATCACGCCCGTCTCATCCATGCCCGATCGAAAGAGAACGACAACCGGGCCCTCGGAGGCCGGTGGAAAGGCCTGAACCGCACCCGCGGCGACGGTGATCACTGCCAGAGCGAGCGGTGCGGCATGGAAACCGCTCCCCCTGCCCCCGCGTTTGAGCCAGACACCCAGAAGAGCCGGCGCAAGACCGAAGAGACACAGCCAGAGAATGTCCCAGACCAGCGGCATGTCGCTATCCATGCGGATGCGATGAATGCCAAGAAGCCAGTGGGAGAGGAGTGCATCGGTGATGTGCCAAGAGCCGAAGCCGATCAGCCCCCAGGCGAGCCCGAGGCGGCCTGCAGCCGGCGCAAGGACCGCCGCCCGGCCGCGCCACAACCACAACAGCCCGAGAGCCGCAACAAGATACATGGCGAGATGAAAGAGCCCGTCGGTCAGGATCAGGAAGCGCAGGTCGGCCGCCGCCTGCGGCAGGCCGCTCAGGAGATGGTGCCATTGCAGGATCTGGTGCAGCAGAATGCCATCGAAGAAGCCTCCAAGCGCAAAGCCCAGGGCACCGGACGCCATGGCCGCGTAACCCGCCTGTCGTCCTGCCTTCGATATCTTGTTCATCTCATGCCCTCCTGTGAAGAGACCCCAACAGCAGGAGCGACGGAGAGTTCCAGATTCTCCGATTGCGCGGAGCGCTGCGACGCCGCACGGGCAAGTGCCGGAAGCTTGCTCGCTGATTTATGAGGGATTTTTGAAGTATACAGCCAATGTTCCCTGTCGGCCTTTCGATGATCTGCTTCAATCTTGAACGCCGGAACGGCCTATGCCATAGGCAAGTCCACCGAAAGTCTCAAAGGGTCTCGATATGGTTCAGGGTTCCGGCCTTATGGCAGGCAAGCGCGGCGTCATCATGGGTGTCGCCAACAATCGCTCCATTGCTTGGGGCATCGCGAAGGCTTGCCGCGATCAGGGCGCAGAGATTGCTCTGACCTGGCAGGGGGACGCGCTGAAGAAGCGTGTCGAGCCGCTCGCCCAGGAACTCGATGCCTTCCTCGCCGGGGATTGCGACGTCACCAATCTCGACAGCATCGACGCCGTCTTCAACAATATCGAGGCCAAGTGGGGCAAGATCGACTTCGTCGTGCATGCGATTGCCTTCTCCGACAAGGACGAGCTGACCGGCCGCTACATCGAGACGACGCGTGACAACTTTGCGCGCACCATGGACATCTCCGTCTATTCGTTCACGGCGGTCGCCGCCCGCGCCGAAAAGATCATGAATGATGGCGGCTCGCTTTTGACGCTGACCTATTACGGCGCCGAGAAGGTCATGCCGCATTACAACGTCATGGGTGTCGCCAAGGCCGCGCTCGAGGCCTCTGTTCGCTATCTCGCCGTCGACATGGGCGGACGCGGTATCCGCGTCAACGCGATTTCGGCGGGTCCGATCAAGACGCTTGCCGCCTCCGGCATCGGCGACTTCCGCTATATCCTCAAGTGGAACGAGTATCACTCGCCGCTCAAGCGCAACGTCACGACCGACGAGGTGGGCAAGTCGGGCATGTATCTCCTGTCCGACCTTTCGACCGGCGTTTCGGGCGAGGTCCATCACGTCGATTGCGGGTATCACACCGTCGGCATGAAGTCGGTCGACGCGCCCGACATCGTTCTCGGCAAGGACTGACATCGGAGACTGCGCCGTGCTCATCTACATGATCCGCCACGGCCAGACCGACTGGAATGCCGAAGGGCGGATGCAGGGCCAGAAGGATATCGGCCTCAACGAGGTCGGCCGCCAGCAGGCGAGCGAAAACGGCCGCAAGCTCGCACAGATCCTTGGCGACAGCGCCGGGGATTTCGATTTTGTCAGCTCGCCTCTGGGCAGGACGCGCGACACCATGGAGCGGCTGCGTGCCGCCATGGACCTCGACCCCACACAATACCGCATGGATGATCGGCTGAAGGAGCTCTCCTTCGGCGACTGGGAAGGCTCGACGCTGCCGGAACTGGCACGGGTATCGCCGGAGCGCGTGGCGGAGCGGGCACGGCAGAAATGGGGTTTCATTCCGCCCGGCGACGATGCCGAGAGCTACGAGATCCTGTCCTGGCGGATCGGTGCCTGGCTGAAATCAGTGGAGATGCCGACCGTCTGCGTCAGCCATGGCGGCGTCATCCGCAGTTGCTTCCGGCTGATCGGCGATGTCGGCGAAGACGAGGCCTGCGAGATGAACATTCCGCAGGACCGTATTCTGAAGATCGATCGCGACCAGAAGCGCATCGGCTGGATCTGATCGCGACTGCGGGCTGCCTGAGATCAGCAGCCAGAGCTTCACGTCACTGCAGGACTTCCAGATCGTCGACGACGCGCTTGCCGTCCACTTCCGTGTAGAAGACGATGACCTTCTGACCCGGCTCCAGACCCTCGAAATTGAATTCGGCCGGGACGGCATAGCTCTTGCCGTCATCAAGTTCGAGGCTCATGCCTTCGATGTTCACGTCACGGATCGTGGCTTCGACATCGGCGCTGCCGGCGAGGACGGCGACGGGGGAGAGGAAGCTTGCCGTGGCAAGAAGCAGGGATATCACGACACGCATGCGAACCACCTTCGACCAAATCAATGCTGAAAACGACTTCAAACTAGCCTCCCGAATATGGCGGAATTCGCCCGCGATCATGACTTTTCAATGGGATTGTTGACCCGAATGGAGCCCCGGATCAAGCGCTGCGCTCGGGTTATCCTTGGGTGAATAGTCCTGGATTGTATTTCTTTACCGTGATCCACAAGCAACTGGTGTACCCGCGATAAAGTAGAGCGACGGAAAAAAGCCAGCGTCTCCCGAAATCCTAAATTAACCGCCGGGCCATAGACTTAGCGGGAACGGGATCAGGGGATACCTAGACTTGCGTAAATTGATGAAGGACTCGCGGGCCGATAGCAGGTGGGGCAACGGCATGCTCTGGCTGATCGGCGGCGCTTTACTCAGCGTCCTGATCGTTTCCGCAGGGTTCATGATCGACCGGCAGACGGCGCTCAGCGAACGCGGCCGGGTGGAGCACGCAGTGCTGGACCGCATAGACCATCTGCGGTCCCAGATCCTGATAAAGATTGCCCGAGATATCGATCTTGCGCTGGGTCTGGCCGACGACATCGCAGACAATGACACGCTGTCCCCCCCGGAGCTCAATCGGACCATTTCACGACTTCTTCGCGACAACGACCATCTCCGGTCGATTCATTTTGCTGCTCTGAACGATCCCGCACGTATGGCGTTCACTCCCTTAATTACCCAGTCGGAGCGTAATTTCACGATCGACATTCCCGTTCCTCCGCTGCCCTGGAACGCGCATCAAGGATGGATCTCTCTCGTCTTCGAGATTGATGGAGATCGCTTCTTCGATGCGGGTGAGCTCCTGTCGGAAGACGGAATGCCGAAACATGAGGATCATGATCATACGAAGCTGGCGGTGACACTGCCTTCGACCAGCGGGAATGATATCGTCTTCGGCGATGTCTCGCTTTTCGATGAGCAGCCAGTGTCTATGGCATTCTCGAAAGACGGCCTTTCCTTCCAGATTTATGGCGTGCCGGACGACGGCTGGGACGCAGCCATGAACCGTCTGCTTCCGAGCCGCCTTTTGGTCCTTGCCGGCGTCGCCGCGATGATGATCTCGGTCCTTCTCGCCGTTTACCTGCTGCGCGAGCGCAATCTGAACATTGCCCGCCTGAGGGGTCGCGAGCAGCGTCTGCTCGAATTGTCGGAGCGTTTTCAGCTGGCACTGGAAACCTCCAATATCGGCATCTGGGAGATCGACACGGCAAGCCATGCCCTGATCTGGGATAGCCGGAGTGCCGGACTGCATGGTCTTCCCGAAAGTCTCGCGGAAGACGAGGACAGGCTCGCGGACTGGTTCGCCTCGCTGCATGCGGATGATATCGGGCGCGCCGAGCAGCTTTATTTCGACTGTGTCATCGCCGCGTCCGCCGACCGGTGGGACATCCATTATCGGGTTCCCCTATCCGACGACAGCTTCCGCTATCTTCGCTCCGTGGGTGCACGCACGCTGGACGGCAACATTACCGGTATCGTCTGCGACGTGACGACCGATACCCTCGTCACCCAGTCGCTCAGCAAGGCGAAGGAAAACAGCGACATCAAGAATGCTGAACTTGAGCTCGCGCTCGAGGAGCTTTCCAGTCGCGAGCATCAGCTTGCCGAAGCGTCACAGCGTCTCGACCTCGCTCTCGGCTCCTACAATTGCGGCACCTGGGAGGGCGATCCGGTCACGCGCAGCGCGATCTGGGACGAGCGCATGCACCAGCTCTATGGCGTGCCCTTCAGCGACAAGGCCGTTCCCGAACATGTGTGGCTTTCGCGCCTTCATCCCGACGACCGGGGCGAGATCCAGCTCGCCACCAAGCGCGCTGTCACCCTCGACCAGGTCATCAACACCACCCAGCGCGTGGTGCTGCAGAACGGCGAGATACGCTATATCCGCTCCGTCGGGCAGCCGCATGTCGGCCGTGACGGCAAAAAGAAGCTGATCGGTATTGCCTTCGACGTGACCGCCGATGCGCTGCTTGCCGAACAGCTGCGTACCGCCAAGGCGGAAGCCGACATGCGCAACATCGAACTGGAACTGGCCAAGAACCGGATCGAATTCAACGCGCTGCACGATCCGCTCACCTCGCTGGCAAACCGCCGCAAGCTCGATCTCGAGCTGGACACGCTGGCGCGCAGCGGTGACCGTCAGTCCGCCAAATTCGCGATCCTCCATCTCGACCTCGACCGCTTCAAGGAAATCAACGACACGCTGGGCCATGCCGCGGGCGATGCGATGCTGGTCCATGCCTCACGCATCCTGATGAAGCATGTGCCGCGCGGTGATCTCGTGGCGCGTATCGGCGGCGACGAGTTCGTGGTTCTGGCCCGCCGCCAGACGACGGTGGACGAACTCGCCACCCTGTCGAACAAGATCATCGAGGAAATGCGCCAGCCGCTCGACTTCGAAGGCTTCGACTGTCGCTGCGGCGTGTCGATCGGCATCGCCCAGGCGCATGGCCCCGCGCCGGATGCGCGCAAGGTCCTGATCAATGCCGATATCGCGCTCTATCAGGCCAAGGAAAAGGGCAGAAACTGCTACGAGTTCTTCACGCCGGACCTGCAGGCCAATATCGTTGCCAAGAAGCGCATGGCCGACGACATGCTGGCCGGGCTCGACCGGGATGAATTCGTCGTTTTCTACCAGCCACAATTCGACGCATCGAGCATGCAGCTCTGCGGTGCGGAAGCCCTCATCCGCTGGCGCCATCCCGACCGCGGCATTCTCGCGTCCGGCAACTTCCTGAAAGTGGCGGAAGACCTGAACGTCATGGCCCGCATCGACGAACTGGTGCTGCAGACGGCGCTGAAGGACCAGATGCGCTGGACAGCGCTTGGCATGCAGGTGCCGCGCATTTCCGTCAACGTCTCCTCCAGGCGCCTGCATGACGACAATCTGATCGACCAACTGACAGGGCTTGCGATCACGCCTGGTTCGATCTGCTTCGAGCTGGTGGAATCCATCTTCCTCGACGAGAGCGATACGCTGGCATCCGACAATATCGAGAAGATCAAGGCACTCGGGATCGACATCGAAATCGACGATTTCGGCACCGGCCATACCTCGATCGTCTCGCTGTTGAAGCTCAAGCCGAAGCGGCTGAAGATCGATCGGCAGCTTGTGATGCCGGTGACTCAGCAGCCGCAGGAACGCAGCCTGGTGCGCAACATCGTCGAGATCGCCCGCTCGCTCGGCATCGAAACGGTTGCGGAAGGCGTGGAGACACACGAGCATGCCGGCATTCTGCGTCAGCTCGGCTGCGACTATCTTCAGGGTTATGCTTTCGCCAAGCCGCTTTCCTTCGAGGACTTCACCCGCTTCGTCGACCGCTTGCCGCAGCGCAAGGCCTCGTAAGCCTCCTCGGGCTCCGGATCATCGCGCCTGCGGTGACACTGTGTTGTCGCAAATCGGCGGCAACGGGCGCAAAAGCGCTTCACAGCCTTCGCGGATTTGCTCTATGAGTGACACCATCCAAGGCAGGGCCCGCCGGAAGACGTTCCGGTGGACGAGAATGGAACGGTAGCTCACGCATGTCGCACAATACCTTCGGTCACCTCTTCCGCGTCACCACCTGGGGCGAAAGCCACGGGCCGGCGCTCGGCGCGGTCGTCGACGGCTGCCCTCCCGGCGTCCGCTTCCGTCAGGAGGACCTGCAGGTCTTCATGGACAAGCGTAAGCCCGGCCAGTCGCGTTTCGTGACGCAGCGGCGCGAGGACGACATCGTGAAGGTCTTGTCCGGCGTGATGCCGCAGGAAGACGGGACGATGATCACGACCGGCACGCCCGTCTCGCTCTTCATCGAGAACACCGACCAGCGCTCCAAGGACTATGGCGAGATCGCGAAGCGCTATCGCCCCGGCCATGCCGATTACACCTATGATCTGAAATACGGGATCCGCGACTATCGCGGCGGCGGACGTTCGTCTGCCCGCGAGACGGCGGCTCGTGTTGCGGCCGGTGCGCTGGCACGGCTTGCCATGCCTGGTGTGACCATTCGCGGCGCGCTGGTGCAGATCGGAACGCACAAGATCAATCGCGACAACTGGGATTGGGCGCAGGTCGACCAGAACCCGTTCTTCTGCCCTGACGCAGCCATGGTACCCGTGTTCGAGGACTATCTCGACGGCATCCGCAAGGCCGGCTCCTCTGTCGGCGCGGTGATCGAAGTGGTCGCAGAGGGTGTTCCGGCCGGGATCGGTGCGCCCGTCTATGGCAAGCTCGACCAGGATATCGCCGCAGGTCTGATGTCGATCAACGCCGTCAAGGGCGTCGAAGTCGGCAATGGTTTCCAGGCCGCTGAAATCACCGGCGAGGAGAATGCCGACGAGATGCGGATCGGCGCCGATGGCAAGCGGGTCTTCCTGTCCAACCATGCCGGCGGCGTGCTGGGCGGGATCTCGACCGGCGAGCCGATCGTTGCGCGCTTTGCCATCAAGCCGACGTCTTCGATCCTGACCGAAAAGCGCTCGATCGATGCCGATGGCAATGAGGTCGATGTGCGCACCAAGGGCCGCCACGACCCTTGTGTCGGGATCCGCGCCGTGCCCGTCGGCGAAGCGATGCTCGCCTGCATCCTGCTCGATCATATCCTGAGAGACCGCGGCCAGAACGGCCGGACCAGATAAGGACTTGCCCCATGAGCTATGACCAGAAGCGCGTCGTCGAGGCGATCCGCGCCTTCGAAGCCGGCGAAATCGTCGTCGTGACCGATGATGACGGGCGCGAGAACGAAGGCGACCTGATCGTCGCCGCGGTCCACTGCACGGCGGAGAAGATGGCCTTCATCGTGCGCCACACTTCGGGGATCGTCTGCGCCCCGATGCCGAAGGAAGAGGCAAAGCGCCTGAACCTTTCGGCCATGGTTGCGGAAAACGACAGCGCGCATACGACGGCCTTCACGGTCTCCGTCGACTTCAAGCATGGGACGACGACCGGGATTTCCGCCGACGACCGCACGCTGACGGTGCGCAACCTCGCCAATCCGAATGTCGGCCCCTCCGATTTCGTGCGCCCTGGCCACATCTTCCCGCTCGTTGCGCGCGAAGGCGGTGTGCTCATGCGTTCCGGCCACACGGAAGCGGCCGTCGACCTCTGCAAGCTCGCCGGCCTGCCGCCGATCGGCGTCATCTGCGAACTCGTCAACGATGACGGAACCGTCACCCGTGGCCAGCAGGTTGCGGATTTCGCGGTCAAGCATGGCCTCAAGCAGGTGTCGGTCGCCGATCTCATCGCCTATCGCCAGCGCAAGGAGACGCTGATCCAACTCGTCTCCAAGTTCGACCTCCAGACGCCCTATGGTCCGGCCAAGGCCTATGCCTATTCCCTGCCCTGGGATCCGATGCAACATCTCGCCGTCGTCTTCGGCGACATCCGCGATGGCGAGGACATTCCGGTGCGCCTGCATCTGGAGCATGTCGGCAAGGACGTCTTCGGGACCGACAGGCAGATCGACGGGATCATGAAGCGGATCGCCGACAAGGGCCGCGGCGTGATCGTCTATCTGCGCGAAGGCTCTGTCGGCGTTGGTATCTCGACGACAGCCCGCAGCGGCAAGCAGGATCGCGAAGATCATTCGGAAGCCCAGGCGCGCGAAAGCGAATGGCTGGAGATCGGTTTGGGTGCCCAGATCCTCAAGGATCTTGGCGTTACCTCGATCCGGCTGTTTTCGTCGCGCGAACGCCACTATGTCGGTCTTGAGGGCTTCGGAATCCGGATTGCGGCGACGGAGATCGTCTAAGGCTTTGTGGGTCTTCCTTGATCCATCGATGTTGTGGCGGCGGCTTGCAGCCGCCTGATCACCCCACCCCGGACCTTCGGTCCGACCCTCCCCCTTAAGGGGAGGGTGGAATTGCGGCAGGGTTCCCGCCGCCCTTTACGTATGTCATCGCCGCAACCGGCGGCCACCCACCTCCCCCTTGAGGGGGGAGGTCGACGCGGAGCGTCGGGTGGGGGTGACCCGGTGCTGTGGGAAGGGCAAAAGGCTCAAAGTCATCCCACGAGGACTTAGAAAACGATCAAAACCCGACCGGCCCCTCGACCACCGGCTCCGGCCTGCCCTTCCAGATCAGCCGCCAGACATCGCCCTGCCGCACGGACTGGACCGCCGCAGGGCGCAGGATGGCAAAGCAGGTGCCGCCGGGATGGCGGACGGACGGGTAGACGATGCCGTTCAGCCCGGCCCGTCTTGCTTCCAGCGCGAGGCGATTGCCCTCGGGATAGCCGCGCGCCTTGTCCGCCGACAGCGCCGGATGGGCAGGCATTGGTCTCAGGTCGAGAAAATCGCCGGAAACGCTGCAGAACATCTCGGCATAGTCGGCCACCGCCTCGAAGACACCGGTGCGGGCGAGGAAGTTCGTCATGTGAAAGGTGATCTCGGCGAGGCAGGTTTCGACGGCGAGCGCCGCATACCAGGCGCCACGCGTCTCGCCATTGAAGCGGTTCGGCTCGCGGGGCTTGGCATAGGCGAAGCTCGCATTGATGAAATGGGCGTGCGGCACGTCATAGACGAGCTCATTGGCTGCCAGACCTGAGATGCCCGTCACTTGTGCCTGCATGCGGCTGGAGGTCGCCGCCTCGATCTCCGCGAGTTCAGAGAGTTCGTCATCGCTATCGGCCAGCGGCGCGAGCACCGGCGCGCGAAGGCGAGCCGTGGAGACAAGCCGCACCGTCCTCGGATGAGCGACAGTCACCACCGGGAGGCCTGACACCTCCACTCAGAGACCTCCGCGCACCGCATCGAGATAGCGGCGGACTTCAAGCATATGCGGGATGCCACCCTCGATCATCGCGGCCACGGGCGTGCGGCGATCAAAGAGCGGGCCGCTGTTTTCCAGCATCGGCCAGCGATCGGCCATGGCATCGGCAAAGAGTAGGTGCAGCGCCTTGTAGATGCCCGTGAGTGCGGAGATGCGGGTCATCTGGTCCTGGCTCAGGGTCTTGGTCGCAGTATCCGGCTTCAAGCGCTCCCAGGTGCTGAGCGACACGCCCAGTAGAGCCGCCGACTGCTGACTGGTGAGGTCCCAGTGGGTGACGAGGCGGCGAAAGGCCTTGAGCGCCGTCTGCGACAGGCGCCTGCGATCGGCTTCGTCGGCAAAGCCCGGCGATCGCGGAATCGGCACCAGAGGATTTTCAGCAGCGTGAAGCACGGTTAAATCCCTTCAATTGACAATAACAATATACGTCATTTGAAGGGATTATCAAGGCGACTAGAAGACCCGTCGCGCCATGCCGACGGACCGCGGTGCCGTCTCGTCGAAACCGAACTGGCTGTAGAGACGATTGGCCGGGACATCGGCGATGAGGCTGACATAGGCCGTCTTGGGCAGTGTCGCGATGAAATCCGACAGCGCCTGCATGATCCATTTCGCAAAGCCCCTGCCCTGATGACCGGGCAGAATGGCGATGTCGGTCACCTGGAAGAAGCAGCCGCCGTCGCCGATGATGCGGCCCATGCCGACGGTCTCGTCGCCCAGCATCAGGCTGACGCCGAAGATCGAGTTCGGCAGGCCCTTCTCGGCGGCTTCGCGGGAGAAGGGCGTCAGCCCGGATTCGAGGCGTAGCCGCATGTAATCGTCGATGGCGGGCACACGGAGTTCGATGCGGTAGGCACTGTTGTCGGTCACGCCAGGAGACTTTCTCGTCAGTGTTGCTGATGATCAGGCGAGCCAGTCGGGCTGAAGGCGTACGGCCTCCATGCCGGCGAAGCGGGCGACGCGCTGGAGTTCGGCTTCCAGCTTTTCGATGCGGCCGGCAGAGGGTTTCACGCCCGGCTCCAGCCAGAGGCGGCGGACATCGAGCACGCCGTCCTTGCGCTCGGCCTTCATGTCGATGCGGCCGATAAGCCGGTCGCCTTCCAAGAGCGGGAAGACGTAATAGCCGTATTGCCGCTTCGGCTCGGGCACGAAGACCTCGATGCGGTAAAAGAAACCGAAGAGGCGTTCGGTGCGGTTTCGGTCGCGGATCAGGGGATCGAAGGGCGAGAGTACGCGGATGCGTGCCGGCGGCTCGGGCGCGTCGAGAAGGGTCGCGAGGTGGTCGGCGAAGGCGAAGGAGGCGCGCGGCTTGCCGTCGACCGTTTCGAGCTGCAGCTCCTCGAGCTCATCACGATGGGCCGTCACCCAGCCCTTGGCCTCGTCGGGCGTGACGATATCGAAGAAGGCCGCGATCTCGCCCGAGGTCGCAAAGCCGAGGCGGGTAAGTGCCGCCCGGCAGGCCCAGTCGACAAAGCTCTCGTGTTCGACTTCGGCCGCGTGATGTTCGGCAGGGATGACACGCTCGGAAAGGTCATAGACCTTCTGGAAGCCCTCGCGGCGGGCAATGGAGAGCTTGCCGGTATGCCAGAGGAATTCGAGCGCCGTCTTCGAGGGGTGCCAGTTCCACCAGCCGCCGGACTTGTGATCCTCGGCCTTCACGTCGCGGGCCATGACCGGGCCATGGTCGCGGATGCGGGCATAGGTCTCCTCGAAGGCCTGATCGAAGCCCTCCCCCTGCCACCTCGCCCAGTTCTGCCGGATGCGCGCCTCGCGGCGGACGAAGCGGTGCTTCCAATAGGGAAAGAAGGCTGAAGGGATCACCGAGGCGTCATGCGTCCAGTGCTCGAAGAGCAAGCGGTCCTTTTCCAGGAGATGCCGAAGATCCTTCGTTCGATAGGTCTGGTTGCGCGAAAAGAGGATCTGATGATGCGCCCGCTCGACCCACTGGATGCTGTCGACCTGAACGAAGCCCAGATCATGGATCAGGTCGTAGAGCCCCTGACGCCCGAGCGCCTTGGTCGGCGAGCGCGACAGGCCCTGCCGTTCGAGGAAGATTTTGCGCGCAAGGGCATTGGGGACGGGAATCGACATGGCGTGAGGCTAGGACATGTTCGTGGTTTGTTCAATAAAGGAAAATCGACGGTTGTGGAGAGCGGGGACACGAAGCGTTAGCTTGGTCTGCTTCGGCTCACCGATACTCGTCTCTGGCACCGTGATCTCGGTCGGTCTATAGGATCACCAACGACACCCGGAGACCATCCGCCTTGCATATCCGTTTCGACCAGGCCGAGCTGCGTTACGGCGACCGCGTGGCCCTCTTGCCGCTGACGCTGTCGCTCGTCGAGCGGCGCATCGGCGTCATCGGGTTGAACGGTTCCGGCAAGACGAGCTTTGCGCGGCTGATTGCGGGGCTTGCCAAGCCGACGTCGGGAAAGGTGACGCTGGACGGGCTGGATACCGTTGCCGACGAACAAGCGGCACGGGCGAAGACCGGCTTCATTTTCCAGAACCCGGGCAACCAGATCATCTTGCCCAATATCCGCGAGGATATCGCGCTCGGGCCGAAGTCGCGGGGGCTTGCCGCTGGCGAGGTCGAGCGCCTGGTGGACGCGGCGCTGGACCGGTTCGGCATCGGCGATCTCGGCACGCGGCGACCGCATGAGCTTTCCGGTGGCGAATTGCAGCTCGCGGCACTTGCTGCCGTCTGCGTGAACCGTCCGGAGTTGGTGATCTTCGACGAACCCACCAACCAGCTGGATCTGAAAAACCGCGCCCGCGTCAAGACCGCGATCGAGGGGCTGGCCGAACAGGCCGTTGTCATCAGCCACGATCTCGACCTCGTCGCAGATTTCGAGCGGGTGCTGGTCTTCGATCAGGGAGCGCTCGCCTTCGATGGTGCTGGCCAAGCGGCCATCACACGCTACCGGGAGATCGCCGGATGCTGACGAGCCTGCATATCGAGGGTACAAGCCCGCTGCATCGTCTTTCGGTGAAGCCGAAGCTTGCAGGGCTGATGGCCTTCGGGCTCGCGCTCTATTTCGTCGACCGGCCATGGGTGCTGGGCGCCGCGCTCGCCCTGTCCGGCCTTGCCTATCTCTCCACGGGTGTCGGTCTTAGCGAAGGGCTGCGGCGGCTGAAGCCAGTGCTCTTTACCATTGCCTTTCTTGCCGCCGTCAATCTGCTGCTCTTGCCGCCGCTCGAGGCGCTCGTTATCACGCTGCGGCTCGTTGCCATCGTTTTCCTCGCGGCTGCCGTTACGGCCTCGACCACCATTGCCGACTTCATGGCCGCGATCACGGATCTCGCCAGGCCGCTGGAGCGGCTAGGGCTGATCAAGGCTTCCGACCTCGGGCTGGCGCTTGGGCTGGTCTTACGTTTCGTGCCCGAGATTGCTGCACGTTACGAGGCGCTGAGGGAAGCGCATGCAGCGCGCGGCATCCCGGTCAGGCTGTCGCGCATGCTGGGCCCGCTGATCATTTCGACGTTGAAGGATGCGGACCGGATCGCCGAGGCGATTGACGCGCGGGGGATTAGGGGTCACTAAAACCCTCAAAGTTACCGGGGACCCCTTGCATGACCACCAGAGACATCGTCCTTTCCGCCCTCTTCACCGCCATCATCATCGTCCTGGGCTTCATTCCGCCCGTGCCGATCCCGTTGCTGCCGGTCCCGATTACCGCCCAGTCCATGGGCGTCATGCTTGCCGGCTGCATCATCGGCGCCAAGCGCGGTGCGGCCGCCTATGCGCTGCTCGTGGTGCTCGTCGCCGTTGGTCTGCCGGTTCTCTCCGGTGGTCGTGGTGGCCTCAACGTGCTGATGGGCCCGACGGGCGGCTATATCTTCGGCTGGATCATCGGCACCTTCGTCACCGGCTTCCTCGCCGAAAAGCTCGTGCGCGAAGGCCAGTCGGCGGCCAGGCAGATGGCCGGCTTCTTCATCGCCTCCGTCGTCGGCGGCATCGGCGTCGTCTATCTCTGCGGCATGCCGTGGCTGTCGGTCGTTGCCGGCACGCCTTTCGACAAGGTGGTCCTCGGCTCGCTCGCCTTCATTCCGGGCGACCTGGTCAAGGCGACGATTGCCACGCTTGCAGCGCGTGCCGTGCTTGCCGGCTACCCGCTTCTGCCGGCCCGCGCATAACACCCAGAAAGCGTCGTTCAAGAATCGGAATGCCACCGCTAAGGTGGCATTTTCTGTTTCAGGTTCCGGGGGATTTGGACCGTGACGACACTGCCGAGACTGCTGCTCGCGTGCGCCTTGCCGGCGCTTGCCACGACATCCGTACTGGCCAATGACACGATGGCGACGCTGGAGGCCGGCGGCCTGGTCTTTACCCGCAGCGACGAGATCACCATGGCGCGGGAGGATCTCTATATCTCGCCGGAAAAAGTGGAGGTGAAATACCTCTATCGCAACACCAGCGACAAGGCGGTCAGCACCATCGTCGCCTTCCCCATGCCGAAGATCGGCGGCCCGGTCGAGATCATGTCGGCGGTGCCGGACGAACAGAGCGACAACTTCATGGACTTTTCCGTGACGCAGGACGGCGAGGAGATCGAGCCGAACCTGCAGCAGCGGGTGCTGGTGCGTGGCATCGATTTCACCACCGAGGTGGAAGACCAGGAGATCCCGCTTCAACCGCTCGCGGGGGAAACGACGGAGGCGCTGAAGACGCTTCAGCCTGATGTCATCGAGGATTGGCTCGCCAAGGGGCTGATCGTCGACATCAATGCCGGGTCGGGCAGCGACGTGCAGCCCGAATACGCGCCGGTCTGGGAACTCGAATCGATCTACTGGTGGGAGACGACCTTCCCGGCCGGTGCCGATGTTGCGGTCGAGCACAGATACAAGCCAAGCGTCGGCGGCATTTCGGGTCTCAGCTTTGTCTGGGATGGAAAGCCGACGGAGTATTTTTCAGAGGTCCAGAAGCGCTACTGCGCCGACAACGCTTTCCTTAACGCCGCGATCAAGCTCGAAAAGAGGCAGAACCCCGATGCCGGGATCTACTATTTCGAACAGTGGCTCTCCTACATCCTCACCACCGGCAACAACTGGTTTGGGCCGATCGGCGATTTTCGCCTGACCGTCGACAAGCTGAACACCGAAACGATCGTCAGCTTCTGCGGCCAAGGGGTGAAGAAGACCGGCCCGACCACCTTCGAGATGCGCGCCAAGGACTACTACCCGGAACAGGATCTCCACATCCTGCTCGTCGTGTCGAACAAGGTGGCCATGCAGGATGCCGAGTAACGGTCGCAACTGCGACTAAATCGTCCGACTGCGACAATTCTGCCTTGTCGCGGTAACGGCTTGTAAAATCGTTTCCGACAGGATCGCCGCGATCGGTCGCTTCCGGTGTCCCCCTGAGCGCTCCATGATGGAGACGCAAACGCCCGAACGGATCATGTCACCGCAGCAGTGCGACGCCGTCTCTCCGGCTGTCCCTGCCCTCTTCGCGCGCCCGAAAGTCCAGACATGTTTCTCAAGAACCTTTCTCTCAGCAAGAAGCTGATCCTTACCTTTTGCACCATCATGGCCGGATGCTTCCTGGCCTCCGTCGTGGTCTTCGTCCAGGCCTATACGGCCAAGACCGCATTGATCGACCAGGACCGCGCCCAGCGCATCGTCACTCTCGTCGATGCCGCAAAAACCGCTATGGCCGAGCAGGCAGCCAACGAGCGCGGCTATCTGCTGTTCGGCAGCGAAAGCACGCTTGCCGCCGTCACCACCGAGCGGCAGGCGCTCGATGCTGCGATCACCGAAGCCCGGACATTGGCGGCCGGTGACAGTGCCCTCCTGGCGCGCCTGGATGCCATGCGCGCGGCCGCTCAGACCTATGCAGCCGAAGTCGCGGATCCGCAGATTGCCGCCCGCAAGGCCGGCCAGACCTCTCTCGAAGAGATCGCTACCATCGGCGCCTCTGGCGCAGCTGGCGCTCTCGATGCCTTCCGAGCTGCCGCCGCCGACATCAAGACTGCACTTGCCGCTGAAACGGCGGCGACCCGCGCCCGTGTGGACGGCGCGCATTTCGCGCTTGAAATGGCGCTGGTGCTTGGCGCTGGCGTCGCGGGCGTCTTTGCCGTCGGCCTGATCTGGTTGCTTGCCCGCTCGATCGTCACGCCGATCACCGGCATGACCAATGCGATGAGCCGTCTTGCCGCCGGCGATCATGCCGTGGAAGTGCCGGCCGTTGACCGTGGGGATGAAGTCGGCCGCATGGCGAAGGCCGTGCTGGTGTTCAAGGACGCAGCGATCGACAGCGCCCGCATGGCCGAGGAACGTCGCACGATGCGCGAACAGGCCGAGGCGGATCGCCAGAAGGCCGAGGCCGAGAAGGCCCGGGAGGCTGAGGAAGTGCGCTTTGCCATGACCGAACTGGCCAAGGGTCTCGCCGCACTCTCCGATGGCGACGTGGTCTTCCGGTTGGAGAAGCCGTTTGCGGCCCATCTCGACAGCCTGCGCGGCAACTTCAACGATTCGCTCGAGAAGCTGCACGCGGCTCTGAGAACCGTCGGCGCCAACGCGCATGCCATCCATGCGGGTGCTGCCGAAATTCGCGCCTCCGCCGATGACCTTGCCCGACGCACCGAACAGCAAGCGGCCTCCGTCGAGGAAACCGCAGCCGCCGTCGAACAGGTGACCAAGACCGTGCGCGATACCGCCAAGCGCGCCGAAGATGTCGGCCAGCTGGTCGAAAGCACCCGTTCCGGCGCCGAGCGATCCGGCGAGGTCGTGCGCAATGCGGTCTCCGCAATGACCGAGATCGAGCAGTCCTCGCAGTCGATTTCCAGCATCATCGGCGTGATCGAGGATATCGCCTTCCAGACGAACCTTCTGGCGCTGAATGCCGGCGTCGAGGCGGCCCGCGCGGGCGAGGCCGGCAAGGGCTTCGCCGTCGTCGCACAGGAAGTGCGTGAACTGGCGCAGCGCTCGGCAAATGCCGCCAAGGAGATCAAGTCGCTCATCTCGCGGTCGACCGCGCAGGTCGGCAACGGCGTTGCGCTTGTCGGCGAAACCGGCGTGGAACTCGAGAAGATCGTCAGCGCCGTGCAGGAGATCAGTCATCATGTCGGTGCGATCGTGGTCGCGGCCCGCGAGCAGTCGACCGGTCTGCAGGAGATCAATCTTGCCGTGACGGCGATGGATCAGGGCACACAGCAGAACGCTGCCATGGTCGAAGAGCAGACGGCAGCGTCGCATACGCTTGCGGCGGAAGCGGATTCGCTCAATACGCTGCTTGCCCAGTTCCGCCTGGGCCAGGGTGATGCCGCGCAGACACGGACCGCCGGCCAGCATCGGACAGTTTCGTCAGCGCCAGTTCATCAGCCGGCCAGCCGCCTGCCAACTGCGGCATCATCCGTTGATAGCCCGGCCCCCTCGCCTGCACGCGCGCTTGCAGGCAAGCTCGGTCGCGCCTTCGGCATGGGGTCGGCGGCTGTCGCCGAACCGGCGAGACAGGACTGGACCGAGTTCTGACATACGCCGCAGAAGTGGCCTCAATTAAGAAAGCCCGTGGCTCGCGCCACGGGCTTCCCTTTTGCCTGGACTCAAAACAGTCAGGCTACCGGTCGTCCTCGACATCGTCGACGACGTCCGTCATGGGGCGGTCCGCACCGTCCGCATGTTCGTGATGCCACTCGCCTTCGGCGTCCTGCCAGCTGATTTCGGCATCGCCATCTGCGAGTTGCTGAGCCCCGGCTGCCTGCCTTGCGGCGGCAAGCGCTTCCTCATGTGTCGGATAGGGCTCTGAATAGACGTCACCCAGTCGGTAGGCATAGCCCTCGTCGTGAGCGACGACGTGATAGGTCACCTTCACCATGCGGCGACCTCAGTGCCAGCGCCAGCGGTTGTCACGTGCCGGCGTCGAGGTGGCAACGAGATAACCGATGACACCGCCGATGATGCCGAGCGTGATGAGTGCCGTGGAGGTGGCGGCCGGATGGCGGCGGGCGACGCCGGCCACGCTGTCTGCACCGTCACGGGCATAATCGGCAACCGTGCCTGCCGCACGGGCGGCACCATGCCATGCTTCGGCTGCGCGGTGGCGCGCATCATAGCCGGTGCGCGAGGCCTGGCGGCCGATGACATCCTTCAACTCGGTCATCTGTTCGCGCAGTTCACGCAGTTCTGCCTGCAGGTTGGACGTCGCCATGGTCGGCTCCTTTTCTTGTTTCGGGATCTTGCCCAAGAAACGTGAGCGACGCGCGATGGTTCCACTGCTTAGAACCGTTGGACCAAATGTTGCTGCAAAGCAAAACGCCCGGCGCTGGGCACCGGGCGTTCAAACTCATGAAGTGGCGGAGCCGCTTACTTCGTTGCGGCTTCGTACATTTCGAGCACGTAGTCCCAGTTGATCAGGCTGTCGACGAAGGCTTCGAGATACTTCGGGCGCGCGTTGCGGTAGTCGATGTAGTAGGAGTGTTCCCAGACGTCGACGCCGAGGATCGGGGACGCGCCGTGGACCAGCGGGTTCTCGCCGTTCGGGGTCTTGGAGATTTCGAGCTTGCCGTCCTTAACGGAGAGCCAGGCCCAGCCGGAGCCGAACTGCGTGGTGCCGGCTGCGACGAAATCGGCCTTGAACTTGTCGTAGCCGCCGAGGTCGCTGTCGATCGCAGCCTGCAGCTTGCCAGGCAGCTTGGTGCCGCCGCCGTCCTTCTTCATCCAGTTCCAGAAATGGATGTGGTTGTAGTGCTGGCCGGCATTGTTGAAGAGGCCGGCATTCTTGCCATAGGACTGCTTAACGACTTCTTCGAGCGACAGGCCTTCGAGGCCGGAAGCCTTCAGGAGGTTGTTGCCGTTCGTCACATAGGCCTGGTGGTGCTTGTCGTGGTGAAACTCGAGCGTTTCAGCCGACATGAACGGTGCCAGCGAGTCGTAAGCGTACGGGAGGGCGGGCAATTCGAAGGCCATGTGAGATCTCCTTTTGGCAAATGGATTGCGTTTTGGCAGGTGACGGGAACATAGGTGCGGAACATCGCTCAGGCAACCGTTGCCCTTCCAAAATCCGGCCTGTCGGCGAAAGAAATGTCTTCCGTTTTTGGACTTGAAGGCAGTCGGTTTGCGCCCGATCTTGCCTGCACCCTGCCCGTCACGCAAAGGTTCGCCATGTCCCGTTTTCCCCGCCTCGTCCTTGCCTCCGTCCTGCTGAGCCTGCCCACCGGCTTTGCGGCACTCGCCTCTTCCGATGACGCCTGGGAGGAATTCGCCAAGGATGTTGCAGCCAAATGCACAGCGCTCGCCGAAGGCCGCATTGAGCAGCCGAAAGTGGTTGTCGATCCCTTCGGGACGGAGAACTATGGCGTGGCCATCCTGACCGGCAAGGCCGTCGGGACGGATGCAATCGTCAGCTCGATCTGCGTCTATGACAAGAAGACGCAAACGGCTGAAATCGGCGGCGAATTGCCGTCCGACCAGGTGACGATCACCATTCCCTGACGTGTCAGGCCTCGTAGGCCTCCGGTTCCGGCAAGACTTCGATCGGAAAGCCGAACTCGGCGCGGGCGATCTTGCATTCCTCGTCACCGGGCATGCAAGTTCGACAGACATGCGGGCGCACGAGATAGACGGCGCAGCCGACATGCTTGCCGACCTCTCCCGTGAGGGCCGCACAGCGACCGTTCTCGAACTTCATCCCGCTTTCGTCCCTGGCGATCATCGCTTCGGGGATGGCGGCGATTTCCTCGTCGCTTTCCATGGAAAAGCGCGGCCAGTCAGCAGAATAGGCGCAGCAGGCGCCACAGGTCTGGCAATCGAAGATCTCGGGCGGGGATGTCTCGAGCATGAGCTCAGCCCTTCGCGGCGCGAAGACGGATGAGATTCACGGCGAAGAAGCCGGTGAAGCCCAGCATCAGCAGGCCAACGAAGACCGGGCCGGCATCGACCGAGACGAGATCCATGGTGAGGCCCGTGCTGCCGGAGCCGGCGGCACTGCCAATGGCATAAGCGAGTGCAAAGACGGCAGCGCCCGAGACCAGCAGGCCGCCGCGAAAGCGTTCGCCGAGCAACGTGAGGGCCGCCGTATAGAGCGAGAAGCTCGCGGCCCCGAGGATCGAGATGGTGATCAGCAGGGCTGCCTGCGACGTCATCAAGGGCAGCGCCAGGAAGGCAACAGCCGTGACCAGCGAGCCGCAAACAGCGATCACGGGCCGCGACAGGCGATCCAGGAGCCAGCCGACGAAAGGCTGGGCCAGCGCCGTCGGCAGCGCCACCATGGTGACGACGAAGGCCGCGAAATTCTGGCTGTAGCCACGCTCGACGAAATAGAGCGGGATCATCGAGATCGCCGCGATATCCGAAAAGCCGAAGGCGACGACCATCAGCGTCAGCACGGGGGCGAGCCTGACGAAGGTCAGGAGCCCGCCGGCTTGCGAGGCTTCCGGCTTGGTCTTGGCATAGCGGCCGAGCATGACAGAGGCAAAGGCGACGAGCGCGACATAGGCCGCCGTCATGGCGAAGGCAAAACCGTCCTCAATGCCGACAAGCGGAATGGCAAGCGGCCCGGCGGCAAAGCCCGCACACATTCCCGCACTATAGGCACCCGAGACGCGGCCGCGCAGGCGGTCTGGACAGGCGGTGTTCAGCCAGGCTTCGGACACTGTGTAGATTATGCTGGTGCAGAAGCCGAGCAGGAAGCGGGCAATGAACCAGACGGTGAGACTGTCGAAGGCGGAGAAGGTGGCAAGACAGAGGGAGACGCCGCACAGCGAGGCGACAATCAGCCTGTCGCCGCGCACCACCTGCGTCAGCCTGCCGATCAGAAGCGTCGAGGAGGCGAGGCCGAGCGCAAAGACGGAGGCGTTCAAGCCCGCCATGCTGGAGGAGACACCCCGGCTTTCGAGGATCAGCGAGATCAACGGATAGGTGAGCCCCTGCCCCACCGCAAAGGCCGTGACACCCAGAATGACGACCGCAATCGCCGCCCAATCGGGCGCGACGTCCGGTGCGATATCCGTGGTGTGAGCCGTCTGCATGAAGCCTCCAGAACCCGTATGAGGGTCTGCTGATGAGGCTCCGGTCTAGCGGGGGGATCGGGGGAAGTCCAGAGCGGGGCGGACTTGCCGTTTCTACGCGGATATGCGGAAATGCAACCTGAAGTCTATTTGGATTGCGCGGCTGGGTGGACGCATGAAGAAGTTCGTCTTTGTCAACGAAGCGGCCAAACGCGCCTTTCTCGATCTGCCAAGGGAGATCCAGCGACAGTTCGGCACCGACCTTCAGGCAGTGCAGCGGGGTGAACCGCCGTTTTCACGCTGGAAGCATCTGACCGAGACGGTCGGCCCGGGCGCCATAGAACTGATCGAGAATGCACCCAATGCTTATCGTACGATCTACTGCGCCAAGTTCGCGGAGACGGTCTACATCCTGCACGCCTTTACCAAGACCACCAACAGCGTTGACAGACATGCCATGAAAACGGCTGCTGAGCGATACAAGCTCATGCTGCAGATGCTGAGAGCAAAGCCTTAGGCCGCCTGAACGACCTCACAAACAACCCGGCCATCCGCGTCGACAGACGGCCGAAGCCGTACATTCAGGCGCGCAAGCAGACCAATCAGTTTGTCGGCGGAGAAGAGCTCGATCTTGCCGCGCATCAGTTCGCTAATCCGCGGTTGAGACACGCCAAGCGCCTCTGCCATCTCTGCCTGCCGCAGCTTTCTTTCCTCAAGCAACTTGCGGAGGGTCAACACCAGATCGGCGCGAAACTGGAGATCCGCAGCTTCCGCCGGGCTCTCTGCCATGGCGTCAAAGATGTTATCGTACTCGAGACGTTCCACCGGGCACCTGTAAGATTTATACGGATTTACGTATAATCCATCATCCTCGGCGCAGTGTCAACCTGCCTCAGCCCGCCGCAATGACACCCGGCACGTCCTGCCCCAACGCCGCAAACACCGTCTTTAGGATGCCGGCGGCATCCAGTCCTGCCTTGGCGTACATCACTTCGGGCTTGGCCTGGTCCATCCAGACATCGGGAAGCACCAGCGAGCGGACCTTGAGGCCGTTGTCGAGCAGGCCTTCATTGACGAGGAAATGCACGACCTGGCTGCCGAAGCCGCCGACGGCGCCTTCTTCGACTGTCACCACCACCTGGTGGTGACGGGCGAGCTGGCGGATGAGGTCGTGATCCAAGGGTTTGGCGAAGCGGGCATCGGCAACCGTGGTCGAGAGGCCTGCGGCATCCAGGTCTTCGGCAGCGAGCAGACAGTCGGCCAGGCGCGTGCCGAAGGAGAGGAGTGCGACTTTCGAGCCCTGCTTGACGATACGGCCCTTGCCGATCTCGAGAATGTCGCCGCGATCCGGCAGGGGAACGCCCACGCCTTCGCCGCGCGGATAGCGGAAGGAGATCGGGCCTTCGTCATAGGCGGCGGCGGTGCGGACCATGTGCTTCAGCTCCGCTTCGTCCGCGGCGGCCATCACCACGAAGCCCGGAAGAGCTGCGAGGAAGCCGGTGTCGAAGGAACCGGCATGGGTCGGGCCATCGGCGCCGACGAAGCCGGCGCGGTCGATGGGAAAACGGACCGGCAGCTTCTGGATGCCGACGTCGTGGACGACCTGGTCATAACCGCGCTGCAGGAAGGTCGAATAGAGCGCGCAGAAGGGCTTGTAACCTTCGGCGGCAAGCCCGGCTGCGAAGGTCACCGCATGCTGTTCGGCGATGCCGACGTCAAAGGTGCGTTCGGGAAACAGGTTCTGCAACTTGTCGAGGCCGGTGCCCGAGGGCATGGCCGCGGTTATGCCGACGATCTTCTCGTCGTGGCGGGCTTCCTCGACGAGAGCCTCGGCGAAAACGGAGGTGTAGGCCGGGGCATTCGGCTTGGCCTTGGCCTGGGTGCCGGTGATGACGTCGAACTTGTTGACGCCGTGATACTTGTCGGCTGCGGCTTCTGCCGGCGGATAGCCCTTGCCCTTCTGCGTCACCACATGGATCAGCACCGGGCCCTTCTGGTTGTCGCGCACATTGCGCAGCACGGGCAGGAGATGGTCGAAGGAATGACCGTCGATCGGGCCGATATGGTAGAAGCCGAGTTCCTCGAACATGGTGCCGCCGGTGACGTAGCCACGGGCGTGCTCGACGGCGCGTGTGATCGCGCGGTCAAAACCCTTGCCGAGATAGGCGGTCAGTTTCTTGCCGAATTCACGGAAGCCCATATAGGTCCGGCCGGAGGCAAGGCGTGCGAGATAGGCGCTCATGGCACCCGTCGGCGGCGCGATCGACATGTCGTTGTCGTTCAAGATGACGATCAGGCGGGCATCGAGCGCACCGGCGTTGTTGAGGGCTTCATAGGCCATGCCGGCCGACATGGCGCCGTCGCCGATGACGGCGATCACCTTGCGGTCCGACTTTGAAAGCTCGGCTGCGACCGCCATGCCGAGGCCGGCGGAAATCGAGGTCGAGGAATGGGCGGCACCGAAGGGGTCGTATTCGCTCTCGGCGCGCTTGGTGAAGCCGGACAGGCCGTCTTCCTGGCGCAGCGTGCGGATACGCTCGCGGCGGCCGGTCAGGATCTTGTGCGGATAGCACTGGTGGCCGACATCGAAAATCAGCCGGTCATCCGGCGTCTCGAAGACCTTGTGGATCGCAATCGTCAGCTCGACGACGCCGAGGCCGGCGCCGAGATGTCCACCCGTCTTCGACACCGCGTCGATCATCTCGTCACGGACCTCGCGCGCCAACTGCGGCAGGTCGCGATCCTCGATGGTCTTCAGGTCCTTGGGAAA
>NZ_STGU01000019.1 GCF_004912135.1 Rhizobium rosettiformans W3 | reverse complement strand
GCGGGCTCGCCGGTACGGCAAACAGCAGCACCGCCGAGGCGCCCATCGGTGCCACGATCAGCGGCAATTGCGGATCGCCGCCGATCGCGAGATTGCAGATGAAGCCCGTCAGGCTGATGCCGATGAGCGCGCCCAGACATCCGATCAACCGCTCACGCAGCGTCGCCCCGGTCAGGATCGGCGCGAAACCCGGGAAGCGATCAATGACACTCTTGCGATGTTTTGACCGGAAGCGGCGCATGAACGTCACGGCAGAAGTACCTTCAAATATTGATCTTTTTAGAGATTCTCCACGCCTGCGGCATTGAGGCTCCCAGACCCGGCCGGGATGCGCGTTAGAGGTTGTCCAGCTTGGTCTGCAGCGCCATCACCCAACTCCTCGTCAAGACCCCTGCTCTATCCCGCACCTTGAATCTATTATTTTTCAATTAGATAGAGCATATACATGAAGTGATCGCAGGATCAAGCTCAGATATCCAATTGTTTTTCAATAACAAATCCGTCATATCCCGGCTCGACATGCGGTGGCGTCTCGCCCATGACCGTCTCGTAATCCAGCGGCGTATGCATATGGGTCAGGACAGCCTGTCTCGGCCCGAGCCGCTCGATCCAGCCCAGCGCCTGCTCGAGCGACAGATGGCTCGGATGCGGCCGGTATTGCAGAGCATCGATGTAAAGCAGGTCGAGCCCGGAGAGCTTCGCAACCGTCTCCTCGGGAAAGTCGGAGATGTCACAGCAATAGGCGACGTCGCCGACGCGGAGACCAATTGAGATGATGTCACCATGCTGCTGTTTCAGCGGCAGGAGGCTGATGGTCCCGCCGGCGCCAGAGATCTCGATCGGCTGATCGAGAGCCTCGATGATGATCGGCGCGACGATCGGCGGATAGCTGCTGCCGGCCGGCGTCTTCAGGCAATAGCCGAAGCCGTCTTCGATGCGCGCCATGGTCACAGGCTCGGCATAGATCGGGATCCGGTTCTTCTGGGTGATGAAATAGCCGCGCAGATCGTCGATCCCATGCAGGTGGTCGGCATGGGCATGGCTGTAGATGACCGCATCGATATGCTCAACCTTCGCGCGGATCATCTGCTCGCGAAAATCTGGGCCGGTATCGACGACGACGGTCGTCTTGCCGCCACCGGCTCCGATCTGCTCGATCAGGAAGGACGCGCGGGTGCGCCGGTTACGCGGATTGTCAGGATCGCAATTGCCCCAGTCGCCATTGATCCTGGGAACGCCGGGAGACGAGGAACAACCGAGCAGCGTGAACCGGCGCGTGACCTTCATCGAAGCTCCCTCAAGCCAGCCGCGGCATCTTGGAGAAGCAGCGGAAGGCGTTCTCGGTGGTGATCTCGGCCATCTCCGCGTAACTCACGCCCTTCACCTCCGCCAGCACCTCGGCCGTATTCACCACATAGGACGGCTCGTTGCGTTTTCCACGCCAGCGCTTCGGCGCCAGATAAGGCGCATCCGTCTCGACCAGCAGCCGGTCCATCGGCACGGTCTTGGCGATCTCGCGCAACCCTTCCGATTTCGGGAAGGTCACGATGCCGGAGAAGGAGACATAGCCGCCGAGCGCAACACCGGTGTCGGCCAGCGCCTGGCCGGAGGAGAAGCAGTGCAGGATGAAGGGGAAGGCCCCCTTCCCTGTTTCCGTAGTCAGGATATCCGCCATGTCCTCATCCGCACTGCGGCTATGGATGACGAGCGGAAGACCCGTCCGCCGGGCCGCCTCGATGTGGCGGATCAGGCCGGTCTTCTGGTCCTCGGGCTTCTGCGTGTCGTAGAAGTAATCAAGTCCCGCCTCGCCGATAGCCACGATCTTCTCATGGCTCTCGGCAAGCTTCACCAGCTCGTCCGCCGTCACATCCAGCTCGTCGCCGGCATTGTTCGGATGCGTACCGACAGAGCAGAAGACGCTCGGATAGCGCTCCGTGAGTGCCAAAAGCGTCTCGAGCTTCCTGACGCGCGTCGAGATCGTCACCATCTGCTTCACGCCGGCCTGGTGCGCCCGCGTGACAAGCTCGTCACGCTCGCTGTCGAAATCGGCGAAGTCGAGATGGCAATGGGTATCGATCAGCATGGTGTCAGGCCTTGCCCGCGTCCGGGGCGACGTAACGCGGATAAACCGGCGAGGGTGCCGGCAGTTCCGTGCCAGGCTGCAGACGGCCGGCAGCGCCGAGCGTTGCAAACACGCGGTCTTCTTCGGCGACCGCCACGAGATCGAGGATCTTCGCCGAGGTTTCCGGCATGATCGGCTGGAACAGGATCGCGATCTGGCGCACGACATCAGCCGTCACATAAAGCACCGTGCCCATGCGCGCCTCGTCAGTCTTCTTCAACACCCACGGCGCCTGTGCCGCGAAATAGCGGTCGGCTTCGTTGACGATGTTGATGATCGCGGCCACAGCCTTGTGGATCTGCTGCTTGCCCATCTCCTCGCGGCAGATGTCGATCGCCTCGTCGGCAATCTTCAGGATCGCCTCGTCCTCGGCTGTCAGCGCACCGGGTGTCGGCACCCGGCCCTCGCAATTCTTGTTGATCATCGACAGCGAGCGCGAGGCCAGATTGCCGATGCCATTGGCGAGATCGGCATTGATGCGCGTGCCGATCCCCTCTTCCGAATAGCTGCCGTCCTGACCGAAGGAAACTTCACGCAGGAAGAAATAGCGCACCTGGTCGAGACCGAAGTGGTTTACGAGGTTCACCGGGTCGACGACATTGCCGAGCGACTTCGACATCTTCTCGCCCTTGTTGAGCAGGAAGCCATGGGCGTAAACGCGCTGCGGCAAAGGCAGGCCCGCCGACATCAGGAAGGCCGGCCAGTAGACGGCGTGGAAACGGATGATGTCCTTGCCGATGATGTGCACGTCCGCCGGCCAGTATTTCGCCCGCGGGCCGTTTTCGTCTTCGACGTAACCGGTCGCTGTGATGTAGTTGGTCAGCGCATCGACCCAGACATACATGACATGTTTGTCGTCGCCAGGCACCTTGATGCCCCAGTCGAAGGTGGTGCGCGAGATCGAGAGATCCTTGAGCCCCGACTTGACGAACGAGATCACCTCGTTGCGGCGCTCGTTCGGGCCGATGAAATCCGGCTGGTCTTCGTAGAGCTTGAGAAGCTTGTCTTCATAGGCCGAGAGCTTGAAGAAATAGCTTTCCTCTTCCACCCATTCGACTGGCGTGCCCTGCGGCCCGTAGCGCACGCCATCGGCACGCAGCTCGGTTTCCTCTTCCTGGTAATAGGCCTCGTCGCGCACTGAGTACCAGCCGGCATAGCCGCCCTTGTAGACGTCGCCGTTCTTCTCCATGCGGCGCCAGACTTCCTGCACCGTCTCGTGATGGCGCTTTTCGGTCGTGCGGATGAAGTCGTCGTTCGAGGAATTGAGCAGCTTGCCCATCTCACGGAATTCGTTCGAGTTCCGCTCGGCCAGAGCCTCCGGCGTTATCCCTTCGGCACGTGCCGTCTGCTGCATCTTCTGCCCGTGCTCGTCCGTGCCCGTCAGGAAGAACACATCCCGGCCGTCGAGCCGCTGGAACCGCGCCATGGCATCGGTCGCGATCAGCTCATAGGCATGGCCGATATGCGGCTTGCCGTTCGGGTAGGAGATGGCAGTGGTGATGTAGTAGGGATCGCTCATGGCTTCTTGTTGTCTTTTCGTCGGTTGCGATGGTCGTGTGCGATTGTCTTGCGGCCAGACCATGGCGGCGCGGATCAGCCACCATGCACGGCAAAAACAAATGGGGTCGAACGCTCTTAAAACATTCCGCTGGCTTTAGGAACATCCGTTTTGCTGCAGCGCCACCAGGAACCGCAGAGAGCCCCGATCGGGCATGTTCAACGCACGATCGCGCCGAGCACATCGAGCATCGTCTGCTTGCGGTCGAGATTGTAGGCCGCGGCGATGCCGAGCTGCTGGTTGATCGTGGAGGACAGCCGCGCGAAATGCTCGGCCCCACCGAGATCGCCTTCAAGCGCCAGCTGCCGTGCCGTCGCCGCAAGATGGTCGCCCAGATGCTCGGTGAAGAAGCCGAAGGCCACGTCGCTATCCTTGCCCGACAGCGCCTCGGCGATCTTGAACATCATCTTGCGCTGCGAGGGTCCTGACGCCGCAAGCATCTGATCGAAGGCGTCGAGGATATCGGCGCCTCCATAATTCACCAGTTTCAACGCCCGCGCCACGCTGCCCTTGGCAAGCGCCAGAACCGCCTCCCGCCTGTCCGCTGGGATCGACAGCCCAAGCTGCCCCAGCGCCTTGTCCATGGCTTCAGGCGACAGTTCATGCAGCCGAAGCGGCAGGCAGCGCGAGCGGATGGTCGGCAACAGTTTGCCGGGCGCATGGGAAAGCACGAGGAACATCGCCCGCTTCGGCGGTTCCTCCAGGATCTTCAGGATGGCATTCGCCGCATTGCGGTTGAGATCGTCGGCGGGGTCGATGATGACGATACGCCAGTTGCCGGTCCCCGACGTCTGGCTGAAGAAGTGACCCGCCTTGCGCACCTCGTCCACGGTGATCGCGCTGCGCACCCGGCCGGTCTTCTCGTCCACCGGCCGATGCAGATGCAGCAGATTGTGGCTGGCACCGGAGGCGAGTTGCCGTGTGACCGGGTGATCCGGATCCGGATCGGACAGGGTCTCGGGCGCACTGGCCGGCTCGGGATGACGCAGGATGTGGTTCGCAAAACGAAAGGCAAGCGTCGCCTTTCCGATCCCCTCCGGTCCCTCGATCAGCACCGCATGGTGCCCCTTGCCCGAGCGATAGCTGCGCGCCAGAAACTCTTCCGCCGCCTCGTGTCCGAACAGTTTCACATTGCTGACCGGCGCAATCGCCCCGTCGAGCAGCCCTGCCCTTTCCTCGCTCATGACCGCGCCGCCTGCTCCGTATCGGCTGCGCTACCCGCCTGACGGGCAAGCGCGTGCGTCACCTCGAAAAGGATGTCCCGCGCGATATGGTCGACGTCGAAGGACGCATCGACCACGCGGCAGCGTTCGGGTTCACGGTTCGCGATGTCGAGGAAGCCCTGGCGGCGCTTCTCGTGCACTTCGAGCTTTTCCTTCTCGAACCGATCCGGCGCCGTCGCCTCGCTCAACGCTCCTGCCCGTCGCCTCGCTCGCTGCAGTCCGACTTCGGCGGCGAGGTCCAGCACCAGCGTGATGTCGGGCATGGTCTTTCCGATCGACACCCGCTCGAGCGCCTCCATCAGCGGTGGCTCGATATTGCCGGTGACCCCCTGATAGACCCGGGAGGAATCGACGAAACGGTCACAGAGCACGATCTCGCCGCGCGCCAGTGCCGGACGGATCACGCAGTCAAGGTGATCGGCGCGCGCCGCCGCAAACAGCAAAGCCTCCATGCGCACCCCGAAGGGTTCTGCCGCGCCCGAGAGCAGCACATGACGAAGCGCTTCGGCTCCGGCCGATCCCCCCGGTTCGCGGGTCGTGATCACGGTATGGCCCTTCTCCCGCAGACTGTCCGCCAGAAGACGTATCTGGGTGGACTTGCCGGCCCCCTCGCCTCCCTCGAAACTCACGAACAATCCGCGCGCCGTCGCCAATGCCTTGCCTACTTCCCGCCTGAGGCGTCTGAAATTCACCCTTGCGGGCCTGCCTACGGCTCTAACCCAAGATCGTCTTCAGCGAAACCGTGAAGCACGCGGAGGATGCGGATTTTCGTCACATCCAGAAGAACAGGAGCTCGATCACCGCATCCCAGGCGCGCTGGCGCAGTGTGCCGACCTCGACTGCCTGCGCACTCTTCAGCGGCACGCTGACAAGTGGCCGCTCGCCTGACAGGATGTTGAGCGTCGCGATCTCCCGATCCGCAGCTAGCGGCGGCTTGAGCGGCCAGCGATACACGATCCGGGCCTGCAGCCGGTCGGGATTGTTGATCGGCACATAGACCTCGACCGGCCCATGTGCCACCAGCGGCACCTTGGAGGGATTGCCGCCATAGACGCTTGCCTCGCCGACCACTTCGCCGGGCTTGAACAACGTGCGCATCTCGAAGCCGTCGAAACCCCAGTTCAGGAGGCGCGTCGCTTCCTCCGTTCGCTCCTTGTCGGTCTGGGCACCGCTCAACCCGAGGAACAGCCGTCGCCCATCCCGCTCCATGGAAGCGATGATGGCAAAGCCGCTCTCCTCGGCAAAGCCGGTGCCAAGCCCGTCCGCCCCGATCGGCAGAAGCGGATTGCGGTTGCGCTGCAGGATCTTGTTCCACTCGAACTCGGCGAGGCTGAAGGTCTGGTAGAGATCCGGATAGGCCTCGACCAGATGCCGCGCGAGCTTGACCAGGTCGACCAGCGTCGAACGGTTGTCGGGATGCGGAAGTCCGGTCGCGTTGGCGAAATGGCTTTCGGTGAGCCCGAGTTCGGCTGCGCGCGCATTCATTCGCTCGACGAATTTTGCCTCTGATCCGGCCATGCCCTCGGCAATGATCAGGCAGCCATCATTTGCGGTCTGGACCGCGATCCCCTTGATGAGATCGGCAACCGGCACCTGGCTTTTGACCGCCGCGAACATGGTCGAGGTTCGGGACGGCGCGCCGCCCGTGCGCCAGGCATATTCCGAAACCGGATAAATCGTGTCGGGCCGGATCTCGCCCTTCTTCAGCGCATCGAACACCACTTCGAGCGTCATCAGCTTGGCAAGCGACGCCGGCGCAAAACTCTTCGTCTCGTCCTTGGAAAAGAGCACCGTGCCCGTCGAGGCTTCGATGAGATAGACCTGCGCTGCCTTGCTCTCGATCAACGGCGCCGGTGCCGCCGTCTGCGCAAATGCCGCCGGGGACGGAAGTCCAAGCGACAGAAGGCTCGCCAGAAGCAGGACGACGGTGGAGAAGATACGCATGATCACACTTCGGCTGGCCAGTCTCGGTGTCGGAACACCCGCATTCTCGCCGCGACGCACCGCCGACCGGCTTAGCGGCCTGTGGAGAGCCGGATGCCGCCGCTTGCGACCGAGGAGAGAATCGAGCGCTCGGTGAGGCTGCCATTGCGCACGAGAATGGCATCGAAGGCAAGCGCGCCGGTGTCCGAACGCTCTTCCACGAAGGCCGCCGCATAGCCGGAGCCGTCATAGCCATCGATGTGGTGCGGCCGCGGCATCGGCGTCGGGCCGAAGTCCGGCAGGGCCGCGAAGCTCTCGCCGGAAACCACGCCAGTGCCCGCAGCACCGGCGCTGCCCTGCATCAGCAATTGCGCATCGAGAGTCTGGGGCTGAGCATTGCCGCTCGGTGTCGGACCAGCCAGAGCGGTCTGATAGGTCGTTGCCACCGGGGGCTGATAATCAGGCGTCTTGACCTCGTTTGAGGCCACCATCACGCCGGATGCAATCTGACCGCCGGGATCGATGACCGGTCCGCGTTCGCCCTTCCGGATATAGGACGCCATGAGATAGGGCATGTCATGCCCGTCGAGCCGCGCCGGCCCGATATACTGCACGCGCACCTCGCCGGTCCCGCTGTGCTTCATGTCCAGCATGTCGGCCGTCTTGCGCGACAGGTCGATGATCCGCCCCTTGTGGAACGGACCGCGGTCGTTGATGCGCACGATGACGGAGCTGCCGGTGTTGAGATTGGTGACGCGGGCATAACTTGGCAGCGGCAGCGTCGGATGGGCCGCCGACAGATGCTCCTTGTCGTAAAGCTCGCCATTCGCCGTCATCCGGCCATGGAAGGCATCCCCATACCAGGAGGCGACGCCGACCTTGTCGTAATCGGGATTTTCCTGCGGCACGAAGGTCTTGCCCTTCACCACATAGGGCTTGCCGACCATATAGCGTCCGCCGCCCTTGGGAACGGGACCGCTCGCCACGACCCGCGGGCTCGCCTTCACGCCATAGATCGATTCGGCGAAATACTCCTTCGACCGCTTCGGCTTCTCAGCCGTCTTGGTGGTCGAACAGGAGGCGGTAAAGGCGCACAACAGCACAAGCCCGAACCACTTCCCCGAATTGGCCAGGCGGCCAGCGATCGAAAACTGCATCAGTCCCACTTCACATCAGCAGGGCCTGCAATCATCGCGCCCCATCCGCGAAGCCCCCATGCCTCGCTCACGTCAGCGCAATAACTCTCGTGGAAAAATGACCAAAATGGGAAAAGTCACAATTTGAATGATCGCGAGGGGCGCAAAGCTGCAATCATGGTTAGCAGACGGTTAATGCGCCACCGCCCGACGCCGCCGCATACGCACACCCCGTCAGACACCCCTTCCCCGCCTTTTCCCGCGACAATCGCTCTTGCCAAGTCGAATGGCTTTGCGCATAACGCACCCCACTGGAAGAGTGTCCGAGTGGTTTAAGGAACCGGTCTTGAAAACCGGCGTGCGGGAGACCGTACCGTGGGTTCGAATCCCACCTCTTCCGCCATACTGGCAAGTTTCGCTGCCGAGGCCGCCCGCTGCCCGCCTCCCCAACCTTACCAATCTTTCACTGTCCTTTCCGCTGCGAATGTCTATCTCCATAGCCATGGAACCTGATCGCGCTTGACCGCGATCAAGGGTTTGAGAGCGCGCCTGCCCCAGGATGGCGGCGAGTTGAATGATCCAGACGGAGCAGACGTGAAAGACGACGTGAAACCGCAGACCTCTCCCGAGACCGAAGAGCTGAAGGCGATTCTGGATCAGGCCGCACGGCCCAGGGCCCGCTGGGGGCTGCGCCTCCTCGGCCTCGTGGCCGTCGCCGGGCTTGCCTATGGCGCCTATCTCTGGTCGGCCGGCGGGACGACGGTGAGCTACACCACGGCAGAGGTGAAGCCAGGCAATCTCACGGTCATCGTCACGGCAACGGGCTCGGTCGAACCGACCGTGCAGGTCGACGTCTCCTCCGAACAGTCCGGCACGATCCGCGAGGTGCTGGTCGACTATAACAGCGAGGTCACGAAGGGCGATGTGCTTGCGCGTCTCGACACCGACAAGCTGAGCGCCGACCTGAAGGCGAAGGAGGCAGCCGTTGCCTCCGCGCGTGCCACGGTCTCCAAGGCCCGCGCCGATGAGCAGTCGGCCAAGGCCAAGCTCGATCGCCTGACGACGCTGGTCTCCAGCCGGGTCTCCACCCAGCAGGATCTCGATACCGCCGAATACACCTTCCAGGCCGCCGAAGCCGCGCGCCAGAGTGCCGAGGCCGACGTCATCTCGGCGGAAGCCGCCCTTGAGCAGTCGAAACTCTCGCTCTCCAAGGCGACCATCGTCTCGCCGATCGATGGCATCGTGCTCTCGCGCGATGTCGACACCGGCGCCACGGTCGCGGCATCGCTCGAAGCCCCCACCCTCTTCACCATCGCCGGCGACCTCCGCCAGATGGAACTCCAGGTCTCGATCGATGAGGCCGATGTCGGTCAGGTCGCAGTCGGCCAGGACGCAACCTTCACCGTCGACGCCTTCCCCGATCAGCGCTTCCCGGCCAAGATCACCTCGATCCGCTATGCCGCGGAAACCGTAAGCGACGTCGTCACCTACAAGGGCATTCTGTCTGTCGCCAATGACGACCTGCTGCTGCGCCAGGGCATGACGGCAACCGCCGATATCGTGGTCCAGTCGATCACCGATGGTCTGCTGATCCCCAATGCCGCCCTGCGCTACGCGCCGCCGGCCACCACGCCGGCCGAGACCGAAGGCGGCGGCAGCGGTGTCTTCAGCATCTTCCGCCCGCCCCGTCAGACGCCGACAAGCGCGCCGGAGCCGGAAGGCAGTGAGCGGACCGTCTGGGTATTGCGCGACGGCGCCCCCGTGGCCATCAACATCGAGATCGGCGCCTCCGACGGTCAGAACACCGTGATCGTGAAGGGCGACATCAAGGAGGGCGACCGGGTCATCACCGACCAGACCGTCCGCAACGGGTAAGGACGCCGCATGGCCAGCGCCCCGCTCATCGAATTTCGCCAGATCTCGCGCCTCTATGGACGCGGCGAAGCCACGATCCGCGCCCTCGACCGCGTCGACCTCACCATCGACCGGCATGAATTCGTGGCAATCATGGGCCCTTCCGGCTCCGGCAAGTCGACCGCGATGAACATCCTCGGCTGCCTCGACGTGCCGACCTCGGGTCAGTATCTCTTCCAGGGGATCGACACGACTGGCTTCGACCGTGCGCAATACACCCTGCTACGTCGCCACATGCTGGGCTTCGTCTTCCAGGGTTTCAATCTCCTGGCCCGAACCTCTGCCGTGGAAAATGTCGAGCTGCCGCTCGTCTATCGCGGCATGGATGCGCGTGAACGGCGCGCCCGGGCGCTGAAAGCGCTCGCCCAGGTCGGTCTCGGCGGCCGGGAGAACCACACAACGCAGGAGCTTTCGGGCGGACAGCAACAGCGCGTGGCGATCGCCCGCGCCATCGTCACGAGCCCCGCCGTGCTTCTGGCCGATGAACCCACCGGAAACCTCGACACGAAGACCAGCCGCGAGATCATGGACCTGATCACCGGCCTCAACCGCGACCATGGCATTACGGTCATCATGGTCACGCATGAGGACGACATCGCCGCCTATGCGAAACGCAACCTGCGTTTTGTCGATGGCCATATCCAGTCCGACAGCCGGAATGAGGAGCCCCTCGCCCATGTTCGGTGAAACCATCAAGCTTGCGCTGCGCGCCATCCGTCGCAACCTGCTCCGCTCGTTCCTGACCGTGCTCGGCGTGGTCATCGGCGTTGCCGCCGTCATCGCCATGGTCACGATCGGCAATGGCACCACCGCGCAAGTGACCAGCGAAATCTCCAAGCTCGGCACCAATCTCCTCTTCGTCCGTCCCGGCCAGTTCGGCCCTGGACGTGCGGCAACCGATGCGAAGAAGTTCACCATCCGCGACATCGATGCGATCCGCGATCAGATCCCCGGTCTGCGCGCGGTCGCCGCGATCAACCAGTCCAGCCAGACCGTCATCTTCAGTGGCCAGAGCCGCCAGACCTCGATCATCGGCTCCGGCGATGACTACCTTGTCGCCCAGAACTGGGAGCTCGCCTCCGGCCGCAGCTTTCTGCCGTCGGAAGAGCGCGGCGGCCAGGCCGTCTGCCTGCTCGGCGAAACGGTCCGCTCCAAGCTCTTCGGTTCGACACCGGCCGTCGACCAGACGATCCGCGTCGGCAATGTCGCCTGCCAGGTCATCGGCATTCTTGCCAAGAAGGGCCAGAGCGGCATGGGCAGCGATCAGGACGATGTCGTCATGATGCCGCTCAAGGTCTTCCAGCGCCGCATCGGCGGCTCCTCCGACGTCTCGAGCATCATGCTCTCGGCCGAGGACGGCGTCTCCACATCCAAGGTCCAGGCGGATGTCGAGCGTCTGCTTCGCGAACGCCGCAAGATCATTGCGGGTCGCGACGATGATTTCAGCGTCAACGACATGACCCAGATGGCGGCAACCCTGACCGGCACCACCACGCTGATGACCGGCCTTCTCGGCGCCGTCGCCGCCGTCTCGCTCCTCGTCGGCGGCATCGGCATCATGAACATCATGCTGGTATCGGTTACCGAACGCACGCGCGAGATCGGTATCCGGCTCGCAATCGGCGCGGTCGAGCGTCAGGTCCTGATGCAGTTCCTCGTCGAAGCCGTCACCCTCTCCATCTTCGGCGGTGTCGTCGGCATCGCGCTGGGTCTCGGCATTGCCTATACGGCGGTCAGCCTGATGTCCGTGCCCTTCGTGGCAAGCCCCTCCATCATCCTGCTCGCCTTCGCCTTTTCAGCCGCGATCGGCATGGTCTTCGGCTATTTCCCCGCCCGCCGCGCCGCCCAGATGAACCCGATCGACGCGCTCCGCCACGAGTGATGGCGACGCAGGAGCAGCGGGACAAGCCTCGGGCAAACTTGTTGTGGTGTAGCTGGTCCTAATGGATGCGGGCTCTGTTCGCGTCCCGGAGCCTTGACCATGTGAGGGAGTAAGCCCATGTCCGCCTTTCCGGATCGTGACACCGTCGCCGCCAAGATCGCCTCGATGCAGGAGCAGGATCAGGCCTTCCTGAAGCTGATCTTCGAAAACCCGGCCCAGGACGACGCGCTGCTCGAAGGCCTTTGCCTCTATCTCGACATCGCCTCCGAGGGGCGCTTCTTGAACACGCTGAAGCTCGAACGCAATGGCGAGTGGATCGGCGACAACGCCCCGCCACGCCTGCAGATCCGCCTGATGGAAGTCGCGCGCTCGAGCCAGCATCCGGCCTTTGCCGCTTTCCGCACAGGCCTCAGCCGCTCCGGCGGACTGGAGCGCGCCTATCCCAAGGCGGCGGTCTAGGCCTTACTGCGGGATCTGCATGCTGACCGAAAGGATCGGCCCCATCGGGAAAAGCCGGTCCATGCGCTTCTCCTCGGCGATAAAGACGCTCGATATCGTGCCGTCGAGGTAGAGCGCATTGGCACAGCCCAACCGGTCCCGAAAGAACGTGGCGAAGTCGTAGAACCGCACGGGCACCCTCGACACCACCATATGCACCCGCCCATCGGCATCCACGCCGACACCGTTGCGGATGTTGAAGCTGTCGCTGTCGGGCAGGAAGCGCGGATGCAGCTGTCCGTCGATCACCAGCATCGGCCCCGACTGCGTGCCGAAATCCGGCACCATTCCACTCGCCACGAACGCCTTGGTTTCCATGACCGACGCCTTGCCGTCCTTGATCAGGAAGACCCCGTTCGGCAGCAGGTGGAAATTGCCCCAGCCGCCGCCGGTCACAGCCGGTTTCAGCACCTTGCCATGCTCGGCAAAGTAACCGACCGGCGAGAGATCATCGTGATACATGCCGGCATTCATCGCAAAGGTCAGCACCCGCCGCTCGGCCCAGAGCTGCTGGCGAAGACGGGCAAAGCCGCCATAGGCCTGTCCATCCGGAGAAGCGAGATGCAGCCGGATATCGTCCTTGGCAGGGTCGAAACGGCAGGAAAGATAGCTCTGAGAACCCTCCTGCAGCATCTCGCATGCCGCATGGGAAACAGACGGCATTGTCAGGCCGGTCAGGAAACCGAGGAAAGTGAGGATCTTGCGCACGCATTGGCCCTTTGGTGAGCCCGCTTCTTGCCGCTGATATCAGGCATTGTGAAGACGGCTTGCGCGATATCCCCGAAATCGATCCCGTCGATCAATCCGGCAGTGTCAGCGCCTGCATGTGAAATTGAAGCTGCGCCTCCGGATAGCGGTACTCGGTACCGACAGGACAGGCATTGCGGGCAAGACATCCCGAGATCATACAGCCGCGCTGTCCCTGAGGCGTCGCGAGATGCCGCCGGCACCCCAGGACGTCAAAGCCGTCTTCCGTGACCGCGCCGACGGGACAGGCGGACAGACAAGGCTTGTCGCGACAGCGATCGCAGGGATGATCCGACCCAACGGCCGCTTCGCCGCCATCCTGCCAGTCGCCAAACAGCAACGCCCCGCGATAACTGTGCCAGAGCCCGAAGCGCGGATGGACGAGGATCCCGAGCGGCGAGGCTTTGAGACCCTCCGCCCGCATCGCCCAGGCCTGAAAGGGTTGGTAAGGCGCCTCTGACGGATAACAGGCCGCCGCGCCGACCTCTCTGGCAACCGAATCGATGACGCTTTGAGACCACCGATCGAGCGGGTCTGACCCGCCCCGATCCGGCTGAGCTGCCCGCCAGGCTGAAAAAACCGGCCACATGCCAGCACCCGCGACACCGATCAGCACCACCGCCTCGCTCCGTCCGCCATCCGGCAACCGCGGCGTTGGCTCGTCACTCCCAAAGCGAACCACCCCGCGCGGCGAAAGCCCGTGCCTGGCAAGCAGCGTTTCGATCTCGGTCAGAACGGAAGAAGGGCCGCTCATCGCGGCCCCTCGATCTTGTAATGCGGTCGCCAGACCTCCTCTTGGATCATGTCGGCAACTCTGTTGGCTCCGCCTTGCTCCCTGGCAACGGGACCCTTTCAGGAGAAGGCGTCGGGCATCGAATCCTTGCGGCTCGCGACGAAGGCCAGCAGCGCCTCGTCGATGGCCGGATCGAGCGCCGGCGCTTCGTAAGCGTCGAGCCACGAGCGGCAGAGTGCGTTCGCCCGGTCCTCAATGCGCTTGCGGCCCTCGATTTCCCACTGCTCGAAGGAATTGTTGTCGGCGAGCGGCGAACGATAGAAGGCGGTCTGGAAGTTCGCCTGCGTATGGGCGCAGCCGAGATAATGCGCGCCCGGGCCGACTTCACGGATCGCATCCATCGCCTGGCCGTCGTCGGAGAGATCCACACCCTGTGCCATCTTCTGCATCATGCCGAGCTGGTCCTGGTCGATCATGAACTTCTCGTAGCAGGCGGCAAGACCGCCTTCGAGCCAGCCGGCCGCATGCAGAACGAAGTTGGCGCCGGCGAGGAGCGTCATGTTGAGCGTATTGGCGCTCTCATGTGCTGCCTGCGCATCCGGAACCTTCGACGCACAGAGCGAACCGCCGGTACGGAAAGGCAGACCCATGCGCCGCGCGAGCTGAGCCGCGCCATAGGAAACGAGTGCCGGCTCCGGCGTGCCGAAGGTCGGTGCACCCGACTGCATCGAGATCGAGGCGGCGAAGGTGCCGAAGAGCACCGGTGCGCCCGGACGGATCAGCTGGGTGAAGGAGGCACCCGCGAGCACTTCAGCCAGGATCTGCGTCAGCGTACCGGCGACCGTGACCGGGCTCATGGCGCCCGAGAGAATGAAGGGCGAAATGACCGAGGCCTGGCCGTGACGGGCATAGACCTTGGCAGCGCCCAGCATCGTCTCGTCGAAGACCATCGGCGAATTGGCGTTGATGAGGTTCAGCATGACGCAGTTGTTTTCGACGAAGTCGTCGCCGAAGACGAGCTTCGCCATGGCAACCGAATCTTCCGCGCGCTCCGGTGCCGTGACCGAGCCCATGAACGGCTTGTCGGAATATTTGATATGGCTGTAGACCATGTCGAGGTGACGCTTGTTCACCGGGATATCGACGGGTTCGCAGACCGTGCCGCCCGACGAATGCATCGACGGCGCCATATAGGCGAGCTTGACGAAGTTGCGGAAGTCCTCGAGCGTCGCATACCGACGATTACCCTCGAGGTCGCGCACGAAGGGCGATCCGTAAACCGGGGCAAAGACCGTGGCATTGCCGCCGATGCGAACGCTGCGCTCGGGGTTGCGGGCATGCCAGGTGAATTCGGACGGCGCCGTCTTCAGAAGTTCGCGGCAGAGACCCTTCGGGAAATGCACGCGCTGCCCGCGCACATCGGCCCCGGCTTGCTTCCAGAGCTCCAGGGCTTCCGCGTCGTCACGAAACTCGATGCCGATCTCTTCGAGAACGACATCGGCATTGTGTTCGATCAGCGCCAGACCTTCCTCGTCCAGAACCTCGTAGGTCCGGATCTTGCGGGTGATGTAAGGCATGGCAGGACCGGCACCGCCGCCGCTGCGCGATGCCCTGCGGGCCGCAGCCCCTCGCCCCTCGCCGCGTTGGCGGCGGCCTGCGCCCGGTTCTGCCGTGATATCGTCCATGTCTGCTTCCTCGCTCGAGCGCTCGATCGCGCTGCTTCTCTCCCCCATTATGCTAATCCAATCCGCTTGTGAAACCATCCTTTATGCGCCAACGGCTTGCGTCATGCAGACATCGGCTTTTTCCTCCACTTGTCTGCCGCCGTCGCTTTTCACCGCCGCCGCGTCGTAATCGAAAAGAGTTTTTCACGAACTTGAGGTTTAACTTTCGATCGGGCAGTCTGATGCCCGGCGCGACCGGAATCGCGTTGAAAAAGAAGCGGGAAGCACCACCATGGCCGAAGACGACATCATTCTTTCCGAACTCTCCGATGAAGAACTCGTGCAGCAAATGCATGATGACCTCTATGACGGCCTCAAGGAGGAGATCGAGGAAGCGACACAGATCCTGCTCGACCGCGGCTGGGCTCCCTACGACATCCTGACCCAGGCGCTCGTCGAAGGCATGCGCATCGTCGGCATCGATTTCCGCGACGGCATTCTCTTCGTTCCGGAAGTTCTGCTCTCCGCCAACGCCATGAAGGCCGGCATGACGATCCTGCGTCCGCTGCTTGCCGCCACCGGCGCGCCCAAGCAGGGCAAGATGGTGATCGGCACGGTCAAGGGCGACATCCACGACATCGGCAAGAACCTCGTCGGCATGATGATGGAAGGTGCAGGTTTCGACGTGATTGACCTCGGCATCAACAACCCGGTCGAAAACTATCTGGAAGCGCTGGAACGGGAAAAGCCCGATATCCTCGGCATGTCCGCGCTGCTCACGACCACGATGCCCTACATGAAGGTCGTCATCGACACGATGAAGGAAAAGGGTATCCGCGACGATTACGTCGTTCTCGTCGGCGGCGCGCCGCTCAACGAGGAATTCGGCAAGGCTGTCGGTGCAGATGCCTATTGTCGCGATGCCGCCGTTGCGGTCGAGACGGCCAAGGACTTTATTGCACGCAAGCACAACAGCATGGGCGCCCGCGCCTGAAGCTTTGGAAACGCAGAAGCCGGCCCTTAAAGGCCGGCTTCTGCGTAGAACTCGCCCTGAGGGGCCGTTGCCATGGTCTGCCAGGCAACATGCCCGCCGGCATACAGGATGGCCGCCAGCATATAGATGGCACTGGCCTTTGCGATGGTCGTGAGCGTCATGCTCCCTCTCCTGTTTCAGGTGCGCTCAAAGCGGTGTCCCCCGCGCGCTGACAATTAGCGGGAGGCGGCGGCGTCGACGTTGTTGGCGGCGTTCTGCGTCGCATCAACAGTGTTGGCGGCGTCCTGGCCTACGCCACGGATCGTATTGCCGCACGACGACAGTGCGAAGACGGTGAGGATGAGAGCTGCGCCGGCTGTCAGTTTTTTCGCCATCATGTGGGTGTACCTTTTCTCTGGGTAACGAGTGGATTGCGATGGAACAACGCGCGACATCAAAAAAAGTTCACGTGATCGCCTGCGGTGCGATCGCCCGTGAAATCCTGGCCGTCAAAGCGCTGAACGGGCTCGACCATCTGTCGCTCGAATGCCTGCCCGCCATCTGGCATGTCTGGCCCGAAAGGATTGCACCGGCACTGCGAGAAAAGATCGCGGAAGCCCGCGCAGCCGGCCATGAAAACATCTTCCTCGGCTATGCCGAATGCGGCACCCAGGGCGAGGTCGACAAGATCTGTCGCGAAGAAGGCATCGAGCGCCTGTCAGGCCCCCATTGTTATGCCTTCTTCACCGGTACGGAGAAGTTTTTGGCCGAATGCGAAAGCGAATTCACCTCCTTCTATCTGACCGACCTAATCACCCGCCAGTTCGAAGCCTTCGTCATCGAGCCCCTGAAACTCGATCGTCATCCCGAACTGCGCGACATGGTCTTCGGCAATTACACCAAGATCGTCTATCTCGCGCAGACTGAAGATGCCGAACTTCAGGCCAAGGCCAAATGGGCCGCCGACTATCTGAAGCTCGACTATGAATATCGCTTCACCGGTTACGGCGACCTGCAGCCGGAACTCGTCGCGGCTGCCGAACGAAGCCTGGTCCCGGCCAACTGAGGTCGGGAAAATCGATCCCTTTAGCGGACCGAATTGGCGACGCTGCGCCCCGCATCCTGCGTCGCATCCACCGCATTGCCGAGATCCGCGCCGACGCCCCGGATCGTGTTTCCGCAGGAGGTGAGACCCAAGGTCAGCGCCAGCAGCAATGCGGCGAGACCTGCAGTTGCGTGAGAAGACTTCCTCATTCTGATTCCCCGTTTTTGGAAGGCAGCCCTCTTAGCTGACAAGGGAGAGAGGAGAAATCAAGGCAATGAGGTAGGGTGATGAGCTGTGTGCGTACGGTCAGCTGAAGATCAGCGCGCCCGCGACGAACAACAGCCCCACCACCAGGAGCAGCTGCACCAGCAGGAAAAGTGGAACACGCGACAAGGCAGCGGCGACAACTATCGTCAAAACCCAATGCCAGACTTCGTAGACGGTCACCAAAACACAAAACAAGACCAAGCCACCAAGGACAACCGTCATGAAGAAGGCGTCAAAGCCTGACGGCAGCTGATTGCCGCTAGAACTTGACCCGGCACTCTCCACCGCGTGCGCGTTTTTCTCGTCGCTGTTCAATTTGGTCCGATCCATACCGACATCTCAGTCGCTGCGGTCCGCAAAGGTCAACAACCATTTGTGGTGGCAACAAAATTCACCCTCCTTTCACCATTCCCGAAAGCGTGAACAGGACACGGATCCGCTTTAATCCGGCTGTAATCTCCCCTTGCGACACTGCCTGTCAGGTCAACAAGAAACCAAGAGAATCAGCAATGACCGACAGGGCGGAAACATGGGTGGCGGGTCTCGCCACCGCGTGTGAAGACAAGCATCCCGAAAACCTTTCGGACCTTCTCGTCCGGCTGGCCCGCACGACGGACCGCAAGGTGACCGTCCGCGACATCGCGATCGCCCTGCAGGACCGCTCCTTCGGCGCATTCCTCCTGGTCTTCGCGCTTCCGAACCTCGTGCCCATGCCGCCGGGCGCAACCTTCATCCTCGGCCTGCCCCTCATTTTCGTCGCCTGGCAGATGATGGCGTCTCCGGGCGGTCGCGTCTTCTTCCCAAGGGTCGTCAGCGACTACGGTGTCGAACCGCAAACCTTTGAAGCGATCGTCAAGCGGCTGGTGCCCTGGATGCGCTGGGCCGAGAAACTGGTCGTGCCGCGCTTCTGGGTTTTCGAAAGCCGTTTCGTCGAACGGGTAATCGGCTGCCTTGCCCTGATCCTCGCCATCGTCGTCTTCCTGCCGATCCCGCTCGGCAACTGGCCGCCGGCCTTTGCGCTCGCCGTCCTCGGCTTTGCCCATTCCCAGCGTGATGGCCTCGGCGTCGTCGTCGGCTGTCTGATCGGCCTCCTGTCGCTCGCCGTTGCCGGTTTCGTGGTCTACACCGCGATCGCCGTCGTCTCGCTCGTCGTCTGATGTCCGAAACAGGAGACAGCCCAACGCGCCGCAAGGTGGTCGTCATGACCGCCGGCGGCTTGAACCCCACCATCGTCATCCAGCATCTGGCGGCCTGCGGCTTCGACATCTCCGTCATCCTGGAGAACCCGGAGGGCAAAGGCGAGATCACCCGCCGCCGGGCGCGGCGCCTCGGTTGGATCAACGCGACAGGACAACTCGGCACGATGATCGCCGCGCGCCTGTTGCGCCGCCTGGCGGACCGGCGCATTGCCGATCTGCTGGACCGCCATGGCCTTCAGCGTGAACTTCCGCAAACAATCCCGATCCAACCGGTCACCTCGATCAACGCACCGGAAACGGCAGCGCTCGTCGAGGAGCTCGATCCCGGCGCGATCCTCCTCGTCTCCACCCGCCTGATGTCGGCCCGCCAGCTCTCGGCCATGCCCTGCCCGGTCATCAACCTGCATGCCGGCATCAACCCGAACTACCGCGGCCAGATGGGTGGCTACTGGTCGCTCCGGGAAAACGATCCTGACAATTTCGGCGCCACCCTCCATCTCGTCGACGCCGGCACCGATACCGGCGGCACGCTCTACGAGGTCCGCACCCGCCCTGCATCAGCTGATTTCATCTCCACCTATCCCCTACTGCTGACCATCGCTTCGCTCGACATCACGCGCCAATCGATCGAGGACGCACTCAGGGACCGTCTTGCTCCCAAGACGCCGGAAGGCTCCTCGGCCCTGCGCTTTCCGCCCACCCTCTGGTCCTGGATCTGGTGCGGTCTGACGCGACGCATCTGGTAAAAACACCGGGACTCGTGGCAGCGTCGTTTTTGGCGACAAGCGACGTCGTGAAGAGCGCAGTCCGGCGAATGCCCCCCGTGCATTCTGGCCCCAAAGGGAGTGAGTGGCATGGCAGACAAGATCGTCGTCTTCTGGCGGGACATTCCCGCTCAGGTGATCGTCAAGCAGGGACGTAAATCGGCAAAACGCGAACTCTCGCTCCGCTTCACCGAGGCCATCGACATGGCCGCGATGCGCACGGGAGCGGCTGAAACCGACGCCTATCTCGCCGATTGGCGCAAGGCCGATCCGGTGCCGGTCGGTGACGACCTCGAAGCCGAAGCCGAAGCCGCGGCAGCCGAGATCGAGGCCGCCTACGACAAGGCCCGTCTCGTGGCCCTCGTCCATGCCGGAGGCCGCGACAATGGCTGAACCCGTGCTCGTCGATCCCGGCCCGCCGAAGAAGGGCAATGCCGCACCGGCCGCCAAGGCCAAGACCGGCGCGTTTACGCCGGCAGGCGTCTCGCCCAACCGCCGCGCCCGCCGCTCCTATACGATCCGCCTCTGGGCGGTGCGCAATTCGCGCTTCCTCGAATGGTTCTATCGCAATTTCGCCAGCGCCTTCCTCTTCCTCCATCCCGTCTGGAAGAAGCTGGGCTACAACAGGGTCGAGAAGCCGATCACCTTCGTCGAGCGCAATGTGAAGGGCCTGCTCTTTGACTGTCGGATGTGCGGCCAGTGCGTCTTGTCCTCCACCGGCATGTCCTGCCCGATGAACTGTCCCAAGCAGCTGCGCAACGGCCCCTGCGGCGGCGTGCGCGCCAATGGCAATTGCGAGGTCGAGCCGGACATGCCCTGCGTCTGGGTCCAGGCCTGGAGCGGCTCGCGCAACATGGTCGCGGGTGATGCGATCCTGAAGGTGCAGAAGCCGGTCAACCAGTCGCTGCGCGAGACATCCTCCTGGCTGCGCGTCACGGCAGAAGCCGCCGCCGAGCGGGAAAAACAGACGGCAAAGGAAGTCTGAGAGCATGGCCCAGATCGACGAAAATCCGCTTGGCGTCCACCTGCCACTCGATCCCCTGCCCGGCCATTCCTCGCTCGGCCGCCTGGAGCGCGTCCTGCGTCGTGGCGAATTCGCCGTCACCGCCGAACTCAATCCGCCCGACAGCGCCGATCCGGAAGATGTCTATGAGCGCGCCAAGGTCTTCGACGGTTGGGTCGACGGCATCAATGCGGTCGACGCCTCGGGCGCCAACTGCCACATGTCCTCGGTCGGCATCTGCGCGCTTCTGACCCGCATGGGCTATGCCCCGATCATGCAGATCGCCTGCCGCGACAAGAACCGCATCGCCATCCAGGGCGACGTGCTCGGCGCTGCCGCCATGGGTGTTGCGAACATCATGTGCCTCACCGGCGACGGGGTGCAGGCCGGCGACCAGCCGGGTGCCAAGCCCGTATTCGATCTCGACTGCATGTCGCTTCTGGAAACCGTCCGCACGATGCGCGACGAATCCAAGTTCCTCTCCGGCCGCAAGCTGACCACGCCGCCCAAGGTCTTCCTGGGTGCTGCGATCAACCCTTTCGCGCCGCCGTATGATTTCCGCCCCTATCGCCTGGGCAAGAAGATCGAGGCCGGCGCCCAGTTCGTTCAGAGCCAGTATTGCTTCGACGTGCCCATGTTCCGGGAATACATGAAGAAGGTCCGCGACCTCGGCTTCCACGAGAAGTGCTTCATTCTCGTCGGCGTCGGGCCGCTTGCCTCGGCCAAGACCGCCAAGTGGATCCGCTCCAACGTGCCCGGCATCCACATTCCCGATCACGTCATCAAGCGCCTGGAAGGTGCCGAAGATCAGAAGAAGGAAGGCAAGCAGCTTTGCATCGATATCATCAATGAGGTGAAGGAGATCGAGGGCGTCTCCGGCGTGCATGTCATGGCCTATCGCCAGGAAGAATATGTCGCCGAGATCGTCCATGAATCCGGCATCCTGAAGGGCCGCAAGCCCTGGAAGCGCGAACATGCCCGCGCCGACGACATGGCGGCCGAACGCATGCGCGAAATCGGCAGCGATCCCGTCCAGGACCAGCAGGAAATGGCAGCCAAGGCCGCGCATCCCCAGCCGCACTGAACCCACCCCATTGCTTTTTCCCGGCACCTGCCGGCACATCCCATTCCCGCCGTGCGAGAGCCGGCACCGACCGGAGGACTGAAATGACCCGCACCATCGTCGCATCCGCCACCAAGGAAATCATCATCGGTTTCGATCAGCCTTTCTGCGTGATCGGCGAGCGCATCAACCCGACGGGTCGCAAGAAGCTCGCTGCGGAAATGCAGGCCGGCAATTTCGAGACCGTCATCAAGGATGCGCTGGAACAGGTTGCCGCCGGCGCCACCATGCTCGACGTCAATGCCGGTGTCACCTCCGTCAACCCGAACGAAACCGAGCCCGGCCTGCTCGTCCAGACGCTCGAAATCGTCCAGGGCCTCGTCGACGTGCCGCTCGCGATTGACTCATCCGTGACGGCCGCCATTGAGGCCGGCCTCAAGGCCGCCAAGGGCCGCCCGCTGGTCAATTCCGTCACCGGCGAGGAAGAAAAGCTCGAAGCCATCCTGCCGCTCGTGGCCAAATACAATGTCCCTGTCGTCGCGATCTCCAACGACGAATCCGGCATCTCCCAGGATCCCGACGTGCGTTTCGCCGTCGCCAAGAAGATTGTCGAGCGCGCCATGGACTATGGCATCAAGCCGCATGACATCGTCGTCGACCCGCTGGTCATGCCGATCGGCGCCATCGGCTCCGCCGGCCTGCAGGTCTTCGCCCTTGTCCGCCGTCTGCGCGAGGAGCTAAAGGTCAACACCACCTGCGGCCTCTCCAACATCTCCTTCGGCCTGCCCCATCGCCACGGCATCAATGCCGGTTTCATCCCCATGGTCATCGGTGCCGGCATGACATCCGCCATCATGAACCCCTGCCGCCCGCAGGAGATGGAAGCCGTCCGCGCCGCCAACGTCCTCAATGGCACAGACGACAACTGCTACAACTGGATCAAGACCTACCGCGACTACAAGCCCGCCGAGGGCGGTGCGCACGCCGCTCCCGCCGCAGCCCCGGCAGCAGCCGCCTCCGGCGGCGGCCGCCGCGGTGGACGTGCGGCACGTGTCGGCGGTGGTGCTCCAACCGAATAAGGACCAATCTCCCTCGTTTTACATTTGCCTATACAAACGTGTAGTATTCAAACATGAAGCGATCGATTTCTGGCTTCGATTGGGACGATGGCAACTGGCCGAAATGTGCCAGGCACGGCCTGACGAAAGCAGAAATTGAGGAGGTGTTCATGAGGGCGCCTTCCGTTTATCCCGACCCCACAGTCGGAGAAGACCGGAAGCGCGCCATCGGAACCACTTCGGAAGGCAGATACGTCTTCATCGCCTTCACCTTGCGCGAAAGCGAGCTCGGAATTCTCATCCGACCAATCAGCGCGCGTTACATGCACGAACGGGAGATCAGGCGCTATGAGCAACGGTAAGGGTAAACAGATGCCGGTTCTACATTCTGACGAAGAGGCCGAAGCCTTCGTCGACACTGCAGACCTTTCCGAATACGACCTGTCCGGCTTCAAACCCGTGCAGTTCGAGTTCGAAAAGAAGTCAGCGCAGTTGAACATGAGACTACCGGAAGCCTTGCTTTCGGCGATCAAGGCAAAGGCTCAGGAAAGGGGTATCCCCTACACACGCCTGATCCGTGAAGTCCTCGAAAAGACGGTGGCCAAGTAGGCCAAGCAGACAGTCATGCCCCGGGGAACCGCCCCAGATTGCGAAAGACCAGAATGACAGACGCCACTGATCCCCTCGTCCTCTTCATGCCCTCGGGCAAGCGCGGCCGTTTTCCTGTCGGCACCTCCGTGCTCGAAGCGGCGCGATCGCTCGGCGTCTATGTCGAAAGCGTCTGCGGCGGCCGCGCCACCTGTGGCCGTTGCCAGATCGAGGTCCAGGAAGGTCAGTTCGCCAAACACGGCATCACCTCGTCCAACGACCACATCTCACCCGTCGGGCCGAAGGAAAAGCGCTACGCCGAGGTCCGCACCATCCCGGCCGGACGCCGCCTCTCCTGCTCGGCCACCATCCTCGGCGACCTCGTTGTCGACGTGCCGCCGGATACGGTTGTAAACGCCCAGGTCATCCGCAAGGCTGCGACCGACCGCACCTTCCCGCGCAATCCCGCCATCCAGCTCTGCTATGTCGAGGTTGACGAACCCGACATGCACAAGCCGCTCGGCGATCTCGACCGGCTCAACCTGATGCTGGAAAAGGACTGGGGTTTTCAGAACATCCTCGTCGCCCAGCATCTTCTGCCCGATGTCCAGAAGACGCTGCGCAAGGGCAACTGGGGCGTCACCGCCGCCATCCACCGCGATCTCGAAACCTCGCGTCCCAACATGATCGCGCTCTGGCCGGGCCTCCACAACGAGGCCTATGGCATCGCCTGCGACATCGGCTCGACGACCATTGCCATGCATCTCGTCTCGCTGCTCTCCGGCCGCGTCATCGCCTCATCAGGCACGTCGAACCCGCAGATCCGCTTCGGCGAAGACCTGATGAGCCGCGTCTCCTATGTGATGATGAACCCGGACGGGCGCGAGGCCATGACCAAGGCCGTGCGTCAGGCGATCAACGAGCTGACGGTCAAGGTCTGCAAGGAGGCCGGCGTCAACCCGGACGACATCCTCGACGCCGTCTTCGTCGCCAATCCGATCATGCACCATCTTTTCCTCGGCATCGATCCGACCGAGCTTGGCCAGGCACCCTTTGCGCTCGCCGTCTCCGGCGCCGTGCACACCTGGTCGCGCGAGATCGATCTCGCCATCAATCATGGCGCCCGCGTTTACTGCCTGCCCTGCATCGCCGGCCATGTCGGTGCCGATGCCGCCGGCGCCACGCTGTCGGAAGGGCCGCACCGCCAGGACAAGATGATGCTGCTCGTCGATGTCGGCACCAATGCCGAGATCGTGCTTGGTAACCGCGAACGCACGGTTGCAGCCTCCTCCCCCACGGGGCCTGCCTTCGAAGGGGCGGAAATCTCCTGCGGCCAGCGCGCCGCCCCCGGCGCCATCGAGCGCGTCCGCATCGACGCCGAAACGCTGGAACCCCGCTTCAAGGTCATCGGCGTCGAGCCCTGGTCGGATGAGGAAGGTTTTGCCGAAGCCGCGGAAAAGACCGGAATCACCGGCATCTGCGGCTCGGCGATCATCGAGGTCGTCGCCGAAATGTATCTCTCCGGCGTCATCTCCGCCGATGGCGTCGTCGATGGTGCCATGGCCGCGAAAAGCCACCGCATCCTCGAAAACGGCCGCACCTTCTCCTACCTCCTGCATGACGGCGCCCAGAAGATCACGGTGACGCAGAACGACGTGCGCGCCATCCAGCTCGCCAAGGCCGCCCTTTACGCCGGCATCAAGCTGCTGATGGAAAAGCTCGGCGTCGAGACCGTCGACACCATCCGCTTCGCCGGCGCCTTCGGCTCCTTCATCGATCCGAAATACGCGATGGTCTTGGGGTTGATCCCCGATTGCGACCTCGCCGAGGTCAAGGCCGTCGGCAACGCCGCCGGCACCGGCGCCCTCATGGCCCTCCTCAACCGCGACTACCGCCGCGAGATCGAAGACACCGTCACCCGCATCGAGAAGATCGAGACGGCGCTGGAGCCCCACTTCCAACAACTCTTCATCGACGCCATGGCCCTGCCGAACAAGGTCGACCCCTTCCCGAAGCTCGCAAGCGTCGTGACGCTGCCGGAGCGGAAAGTGCTAGCGGAGGGGGATGGCGAGGCCGGCGGGCGGAGACGGCGGCGGTCGAGGGAGTAGGTGGAGGGACCACTTAGTCGTAACTGCGGAGGGCTTGGCGCGGTGATTTTACCGCTTAGCCCAATTCTTGGTGGCTTGGTACGCAAAGCTCTCAAAGGACCACCAAAATGCTGTTATGTGTCAGAAGAGATCGGAACCGGGCCAAGTCTGGAGTTCAGGATGTCTGTGGTGAGGACCGAGTACAGGGGTATTGGGGACTTAGTTTTCGAGAACAGCACCGCTTCCGGCGAGCTGGAGACAGTAGAGAAGTTTTCAGTTTCCCTCAGGAATGATGCTCCCGACGAGCAAGGTCATGTAACGGGGTTCATTGCTACCGTGATTGGCCCAGCGTCGTCTCTAGATGAAGCCATTCATGAACATGCAATTCAATTAGCACACGCTCTCGATTATCTGAGCTTGGTCACGAGGTGCCGGTATAGAATTGGCGAACCGTTGAGAGCGATCGAATGGGAACCGGGACCGGGTCGGCGAAAGATGCTGGCCTTCTTGAGATTTGACGGCCGCTATCCGCCGTTGCCAAGATTGAGCCAACGGTACTTTGACGGTGGCCGCGTCATCCTACACGACGCACTGGAGCCGTTTCTATTGACCGCGGCAAGATACTTTAGGCTGGCTCTGTTGGACAAGTCAGCAGCCGACCAATTCATAAAGTTCTGGCATGCGTTGGAGGTAATTGCTGAAAACACGATCGAGAGGGCGCTAACGCCAATAACTTGTCGCAAGTGTTCTTCTCCGATTTCTTGCGCAGAGTGCGGTCACGAGGCGACCAGATTTCCGTTTCCGAAGGATGCGATAAAGGAGGTACTCAATCGGCTGAAAGTCCCGGATCTTGAGGACAATTTCAAACATCTTCTGACTGCTCGTAATTCGCTCATGCACGGCGGCAATAGCAAGACGGTTGAGCGCAAGTGCGGCGTTCCATTGACAACCCTGGTCAATCGGCTCGGATCCATCGTCCAAGCTGCCATTATCGTTCGTGCCGGATCTGGCAATAGGTTGTTTTTTGCCCACGATGGAGAGCTGTGTGGATTCCATCAGTTGAATCGCCTGCGCCTTGAGTTTGACTATGCAGGACCGGGTGAACACCCTGAGGAAGAACTGATACCGAAACCCATAATTAGCGTAACGCACAGCTTTGAAGCAACAGATCTGACCGAATCCGCCTCGCAAGAAGGTTAGCAGTGGACTTGCGGCTCCGAGACTATGGTAGCGACGCAGGTAACGAGCATTCTTGAATCCGCGACCGGGAGACAGCTCTTCCAGCCAAAAGTTCACAGTCTGACAACTGCTGCGTCTCCTCTTCTGCGCCGCAAAGCGTCTGACTTCTCCCCTCACCCCAAAATCCCCGAGGCATCCTCCACCATCTTCGCCAGCGCCTCCGGCGTGGCCCCGCGCACCGGACAGAAATACCTCACCTTCAAATCCTTGAACCCGCAGAACGCCCAAATCTGCCGCCGCAGCACCTTCACCCAGCCGTTGCTGAGAAAAACAGTCCACGTCTCCGAGGTGATGACCTCCCACCCCACCCCCTCATAAGATTTTTTCCGGGTCAACGGAGCTTGTTCCCGTCTGGCGCGTTCATCGACGTCGATATCATGGGGCCATCGCTATATGTTCACGGAATTCCTCGCAGACTACCAGGCGCAGATCGCACTGGGGCTGGTCGTCGTGCTGTTCGCCTTCTTCGTCTGGGAGAAATACCCGGCCGAAGTGACGGCCTCCGCCGGTGCGGCCCTCTTCATCGTCCTCGGCTTCGTGCCGGCCGACAAGGCCATGGGCGTCTTCTCCAATTCCGCGCCGCTGACGATTGCCGCCATGTTCGTGCTGACGGGGGCCCTGGTCCGGACCGGCGTGCTGGAACGCGTGGCGGGCCTCGTGCTCGAACGCTCCAAGACCTATCCGAAGCTCGCGCTCGGCGTCTTCCTGCTGACGGCCCTCATCGCCTCGGCCTTCATGAACAACACGCCCGTGGTGCTCGTGCTGATCCCGATCGTGATCCGGCTTGCCGCAGCGCTCGACATCGCCTCCACCCGGCTTCTGATCCCTGTCTCCTATGCCGCAATCCTCGGCGGCACCCTGACCCTGATCGGCACCTCCACCAGCCTGCTCGTCGATGGCGTCGCCCGTGGCCAGGGGCTTGAACCCTTCTCGCTCTTCGAGATCACGCCCGTCGGCCTCGCGACCGCCGCGACCGGCATCTTGACCATGCTCGTGCTCGGCATGTTCCTGCTGCCCGATCGGCGCGATGAAGGCGGCGAACTCGAAGACCAGAACGACGCCGAATATCTGTCGGAACTGACCGTGCTTGCCGATGGCCCCTTCACCGAAAAGCCGGTGGGCGAGATTGCCGAATTCAAGCAGCCGGGTCTGCGCATCACCGGCATCCGCGCAAATGGCGAGGTGATCCGCAAGGACGTCAATGCGCAGACGCTGAAGAAGGGCGACAGCCTGATCGTGCTCGCCAAATCCGCCGATCTGCTCACCCTGAACAACCTCGAAGGCATCCGGGTCGGTCAGCGCCGGGCCATGTCGGGCGAAGGCGAGCGCTCGATCGTCGAAGCCGTCGTCGCGCCCGGACGCTTCTCGCAAGGCATCCGCCTCTCCAGCCTCTCGCTCGGCCGCCGCTTCGGCGTGCGCATCCTCGGCGCCCACCGGCACAAACACGTGCCCGGCCCCGATCTCGGCAATGTCCGCCTGCGCCCGGCAGACAAACTCCTCCTGGAGGGCACGCCCGAAGCGCTCGACGAACTCTCGCATGAAAGCGAGCTCGTCTCCGTCACCCGCTCGACCGCCCGCGCCTTCCGCCCGACCAAGGCGCCGCTTGCCCTCCTCGCCCTCGGCCTCGTCGTCCTCTTGGCCGCACTCGACGTCATGGACATCGGCATCCTCGCCATGATCGCCGTGCCCGCCATCCTCATCCTGCGCTGCATCGATGCCGATGAGGCCTGGGGCTCGATCGAAGGCGGCATCCTGATCCTGATCTTCGCCATGCTCGTCGTCGGCCAGGGCCTGCAGGAAACCGGCGCCGTCACCCTCGTCGTCGACACCGCCATGCCGCTAATGTCGGCCGTCTCCCCCTTCGTGGTCCTGCTCCTGGTCTATGCGCTCTCCTCGACGCTGACCGAATGTGTGACCAACAATGCGGTTGCCGTCATTCTCACCCCGATCGTCATCGGTCTCGGCCAGCAGCTCGGCATCGAACCCCGCGCCCTCGTCGTCGCCGTCATGTTCGGCGCCAGCGCCAGCTTCGCCACCCCGATCGGCTACCAGACCAACACCCTGGTCTACGGTGCCGGCAACTACCGCTTCAGCGATTTCGTCAAGATCGGCCTGCCGATGAACCTCATCGTCGGCTTCGTCTCCTGCTACGCGATCTATCTGTATTACGGGGTGTAAGAAGGCTCGGGGCACGGAAGCGCCACCTTGTCACCTACCCGTGCAGCAGCGGCACCCGCTGATCACCGTTCCGGCCATTCCCAGGCCGGAACGCCAATGTTCCTGACGATCGTCTCGCCGCTCTCCTTCTCGAGCGCCAGCATCTGCGCCCCGTGTTCGGCAAGCGCCTCGACAAGGGCCTGGGCGTGACTGACGACAATGATCTGGCTGCGCTGGCTTGCCGCGGCAATCATGCGGGCCAGCGGTTCAAGCAGGTTGGGATGCAGACTGCCCTCCGGCTCGTTCAGCACCATCAGCTCCGGCGGGCGTGGCGTGTGGAGGGCCGTGGCAAGCGCGATATACCGCAATGTCCCGTCCGAAAGCTCGGAGGCGTCAAGCGCCCGCTGCAGCCCGCCTTGGCGCATGGAGAGGCGAAACAGGCCATTGACGGCATCGATCTCGACCGATGATCCCGGAAAGGCGTCCTCGATCGCATCGTCGAAGGCGGGTCCATCGCCGATCTCCCGCACGGTCTGGACGGCTGGAGCAAGATCGGAGCCATCGGAGGCGAGAGCCACGGTGCGCGTGCCGATCCGGGGAATGCGCGAGGGAGCGTCCCGATCGATGCGGAAGTGGTCGTAGAAACGCCAGGCCTTCATCCGCTCGCGCAGGAAAAGCAATTCCACCGCATTGGTCGGATCGGCGGCGCGCATCATCATGGTCTCGAAGGGCGCGAGGTCGCTGACGACAGGCCGCAACCGTCCGCTCTTGTCCTGCACGAGAACGGACGCATTGCCCCGCCGGGCAATCACGTTGAACCGCGACAGCCTCTCGCCCGCCCAGACGGCTTCCGCCTTCACGACCGGATCGTCGCCGAAGAGGGACCCCTCCTCGCGGCTCGCGCCGGGTCCGGGGATCGGCAGCCCGAGATCGATGGCATAGCCATAATCCTCCGACGCAAAACCGAGGCGAAGCGAGACCGGACCGCGTCCGACATTGCCCTGCATCGGCGAGCGTCCCGAGCGCATCGCGCTGGAATAGCCGGCTCCGCCCGCCCACATCGTCGACCGCAAGCCGCCCTCGGCGGCCAGCGAAGCGATCGCCTGCCCTTGCGCGACATCCGCAAGCAGGCGCAGCGACCGATAAAGGCTCGATTTGCCGCTGCCGTTGGCGCCGGTGACCACATTCAGCCGCTCGAGCGGCAGCACGAGGCTGCGCAGCGAACGGTAGCCAGAAACGGCAAGGGTGATAAGTGCCATTAGCTCTTCACTTCAGGGCCCGGAGAACGACGGGTTACGACCGCGTCAGATCGATCCGAGGTAATAGCCGATCGCCTCTTCCAGTTCGGTTTCCTCATAGCCGAAATGGGACCGTACGACCGCTTCGAGTTTTCGAAAAGTCTTTCCCGCCAGAATGAAATTCGCCTCCGTCGGCGCATCCGCCAATGCCTCTGCCGCGCGGGCCAGCCGGACGATCAACTCGTGCACGACCTCGTGCTCCGCCATCAGCTTCGCAACGACAGCGCCAAACCTGCCACCACCCGCAGCCTTAAGCCGGGGAAACATGTCGGCTCTTTCGATGTCGTGGTGGAATTTCAGCACATGGCATTCCCGGCCGCACAGCGAACCGAAGGCTTGAAAATTCTCCGCCATATCGAGGGAAAGCACGATCTGCCTGAGATGCTCAGGAGGCGCATCCCCCGTTTCGATCCGGGCAAGGATCGCGCCGATCTGCGCCATCTCTCTGAGATGATGACTATGGATCTGGGCCAGTTGCCGGCCCCGGTAGCGATGCACATCCGTCGCCTCGGGCACCGGCGGTGCCTTCGGCCGTGCGGCTTCATCCAGAGTCAGTTCATCGAGCGGTTGGGTTGAAAGATCGATCATGCCGTTTGATATTGGCCTATGCCGGGCCAAGTCAACGCGATCCAACCGGGGCCGGGAACGAGAATAGTCGCCTCACCCCAAGATCGCAGGCGCCGCCTCGACCATCTTCGCCAGCGCCTCGGGCTTTGCCCCGCGCACGGGAGCGAAATACTTGACCTTCAAATCCTTGAAACCGCAGAAGCCGAGGATCTGGCGCCGCAAGAGCTTCACCCAGCCATTGCCGTAGATCCATTTGAGAAAGATGGTCGGCGTGTCCGAGGTGATTACGATGCGCGCCTTGCGGCCGGCGAGCAGCGGCTTCGGCAGGGGCTTGCCCTCGATATACTGAAAGCCGAAGCCGGGCAGCAGCACGCGGTCGAAAAGGCCCTTGAGCTGCGCCGGTGCTGATCCCCACCACAGCGGATGCACGATCACCAGCCGATCGCACCAGATCAGGTCATCGGCGAAAGCCTTGAGATCCGGCTCCCATTCCATCCGCGCGCGATAACCCTGATTCAGATTGGCGTCGAAAGACAGATCCTCGAGATGCACAAGCCGCACCGTCTGACCGCGACGCCGGGCATCTGCGGCGATCTTCTCGGCCATGGCTCCGCACAATGTCTCCCGCGAAGGATTGCCGTTCAGAACAAGAACGCGGGAGGGTTGCGCATCACGCGAGAGGAAAGACATGAGGAGCCCTCAAATATTGACCGTGGTCATTTTATGACGTGTAAATTGACCGTGGTCAACGAATATTTGGCGTAGGCTCGGCCAAAAGGATTCGCGCATGAAGCTTCGCCAGACCCGCAGCCGCCAGACCAGAGAACAGATCCTGGCCGTTGCGCGCGAGCTTTTCGCCCGTCAGGGCTTCGATCAGACGAGCATCGATCAGATTGCGAGCGCGGCGAAGGTTGCGAAATCGAGCGTCTTTGCCCATTTCGGCGACAAGACCAATCTTCTGGCGGCCTTGGGCCTCACCGAGATCGAACCCATGGCCGAAGCCGGACGCAAGGGCATGGGGATCGACCCGGACGCGCCGCTGGAGACGCAGATCTTTTCCCTGCTCAAGCCCTGGCTCGACTATTTCTGCCGCGAACCGGCCTTTGCCGGGCTCTATCTCAGCCAGGCGGCCATTGTCAGTGGTCCCTATACCGAGACCTTCATGCGCCTCTGCTTCGAACTTGAAGACCAGATCGCCGATCTCTTTGCCCGCGCCATGCCTTCGCTGACGGCCGAGCAGTCCCGTACCTATGCCCGCGGCGTGCAGGCGCTTTTCCATGAGGTGATCGTCTTTGAAATGTCCGAGGGGCTGAAGCAATCGCGACCGAACCCGGCGCCACCCCAGGCGCTCCTGTCGACCATGCTCGCCGTCTGGGTCTCCGGTGTCCGCGCGCAGCAGACCTCAAAGGCCTGACACGAACCGCCGCGCAGCATCCGCCAGAACATCCGGCGCAAAGCCGGAAAACCCGATCACCAGTCCCCGCCGGCCGGTGTCCCGCTGGTAGAGCGGCGAAAGCGCCTTCACGCCGAAGCCGACCGTCCGCGCCATGGCCGCCAGCGCCACGTCATCCTCGACACTCTCGAGATCGGCCACCAGATGCAGCCCCTGCTCGGGCACGGTCACCCGCAGCCTCTCGCATTGCAGAGCCTCGACCAGCGCGTCCCGCGCTGCCCTGACCCGCTTGCGCGCCCGCTTGATATGCGCCGAAAAATGCCCGTCGCGCAGAAATTCGGTCAGCGCATCCTCGGCAAGTGTCGAAGGAAAGCGGTCCGTTAGCCGGCGAATGGTCAGCACCCGCTCACGCAGATGTCGTGGCACCACCAGATAGCCGAAGCGAAAGCCCGGCAGCAGCGTCTTGGAAAACGTGCCGAGATAGATCACACGCTCCTGGCCATCGATGCCCTGCAGCGCGCTCAAGGGCGGTCCGGAAAAGCGGAATTCGCTGTCGTAATCATCCTCGATGATATAGGCGCCCGCCTTCCGCGCCCAGTCGATCAGGGCCAGGCGCCTGGCCATCGAAAGCGTCACACCCAGCGGATATTGATGCGAGGGCGTCACGTAAACTGCCTTGGCATCCGGCCGTACTGCAATGCCTGCGGCCACATCGATCCCCTCGCCATTGATGGGCACCGGCGTGACGGATAGCTCCGTCCCCTCGAAAAGCTCGCGCGCCGCCGCATAACACGGGTCCTCGATCCAGACGGGATCCCCCGGTTTCAAAAGCGCCCTGACCGCCAGATCCAGCCCCTGCTGCGTGCCTGCCGTCATGATCACCTGATCCGGGGAGCAATTCACCCCGCGCGCCGCCTTGAGATACGCCGCGACTTCGACCCTGAGCGCGTGGCTGCCGGCGGGATCGTTGTAATGGAAATGCCGCGCCGAGGGCTGCGTCAGATGCCGGTTCATCAGCATGCGGAAGATCCGGAGCGTCGTCTCGTCCGCCGTCGAACAGCCGAGCGCGCCGGGCAGCGGCGCAACCGCCTCCGCGACTACAGCCGGCTCCTGCACCGGCGATGCCTGCAGGAGCGGCACGGCCTCGGCCACGTAGGTCCCCGCCCCCACCCGCGCCTCGGCAAAACCATCCGCGACCAGCATTTCGTATGCCGCAACCGCCGCGCCGCGCGAGACCCCGAAACGTTTCGCGATATCCCGGGTGGTCGGCAGCTTGTCGCCTGGTCGCATCTGGCCGCTCTCGATGAGCCCGCGCAACGAGCGATAGAGCGCGAGCCGCCGCGGCCCCATGGCCGGCAAAATAGGCGTATTCGCTGACCAGTCGGAATTGGTTCGGATAATTCTGGCCATCATGGATCTTTCTTGGACCAATCGCTCCACCTATCCCTGCCGCATCAGCCGTCAGGAGGCAAGCATGAACGACAGACCCGATCCCCAATCCTTTCCCGTGACCCCGCGCAACCGGGCAAAACGCCTGCACGAGCGCGCAGCCTACGACCGCGACGCCGTTTACGCCGTGATCGACGCAAGCCTCCTCTGTCACGTCGCCTATGTCATCGACGGACAGCCCTATTGCACGCCCACCATCCACTGGCGCGACGGCGACTGGCTGTTCTGGCACGGCTCGTCCGCAAGCCGCATGCTGAAGACCCAGAAGGCCGGTTTGCCCGTCTGCCTCACCGTCGCCCATCTCGACGGCCTGGTGCTCGCACGCTCCGGTTTCCACCATTCCGCCAACTACCGCTCCGCCATGTGCTTCGGCACAGCCCATATCATCGACGATCCGGAAGAAAAGGCCGAGGCCCTGAAAGCCGTCGTCGACCGCTTCTATCCCGGCCGCACCGACATGCTGCGCGAAAACGACCCGCAGGAAGCCAAGGGCACCATGGTCATCGGCATGCGCATCGAGGAGGCCTCGGCAAAAATCCGCACCGGTGGCGTCTCCGACGATCCCGCCGATGTCGACGCCCCCGTCTGGGCCGGCGTCATCCCGGTCGAAACCCGTCTCCGCGCGCCTGAAATCTGCCCCAAGGTGCCGGAAGGTGTGCCCTTCCCCGATCACCTCGGCCATTTCCAGGAAGGCCGGCGCCTCGACGAGGTCTTGACGGAGAGCCAGGCGCTCTATGAAAAGCAGGGCTGAAACCAGCCTCCCATGCGGGGCAGCCACAATCCGGGAGGCCCCGCATGAAAACGCTCTACGTCGTCACCCATCCGCAATCGATCCACCATGTCGAGAAAAAGGTCGGCGGCTGGTACGACGCAGGCCTCACGGATCTCGGCCGCCGCCAGGCCGAGGCGATCGCCGCGCGCCTCGCAGACCTCTGGGCCGGCGAGACGCCGCTGCTTACTTCTTCGGATCTCCTGCGCTGCAGCGAGACCGCCGAAATTATCGGCAGACACCTCTCCGTCCCGCCCCGCCTGACGCCGGAGTTGCGGGAAATGAGCTACGGTGTCGCCGAAGGCCGGCCACAAGCCTGGCTCGACGCCCGCCGCCTGCCCGTGCCGGATGAAGGCAGCCTCGACGATACCGGCGGCATCGAGCGCGCCGAAACCCGACGCCAGACCGCAACCCGCATTTACCGCGTCATGGACGAGATCCTCGCCGATCCCGCCGACTGCCACATCATCGTGACCCACGGCTTTGCGCTGACCTTCGTCATCGCCTGGTGGATAGGCATGCCGATCGAAAGCCTTGGGAGAGTGACCTTTCCGGTCAAGTCGGGCAGCATCACGCATCTCGCAGAGAACGCCCAGTGGAAGAGCCGCGCCGTCGTCACGCTCGGTGACACGGCCCATCTCGCCGACCTCACCTGATCCACTACCCCGCCGAGATCCACCCCTCGAGCTTCGCCCGCTGCTCGTCCGAAAAAGCCTGCGACTTGCGCGTCGTCTGGTCGAAATGCACCACCACCGTTTCGGCCGAGGCACACAGCCGGCCGTTCTGAAACACCGCCTGCTGCATGGTCACCGACGACCGCCCGACCCGCGTCACCCGCGTGCCGATCTCCACCGTCCCGGGCCACAAGACCTCGGCGATATAGTTGATGTCGAGCTTGGCGAGCACGAAGGAGAATCCGTCCCCGAGCAGCGGATCATCCGGGTTGTAGATCAGTTCCACGCGCCCCGTTTCCATGAAGGTGGCAAAGACCGCATTGTTGACATGCCCCTGCCGGTCGGTGTCGCCATACCGCAGTTTATCGTAAGCCTGGCCTGCAAAATCCTCGAGCCTCAGCCCCTTCGTCTCTTCATTCATCCGCACTTGAATCCTGCTACCCACTGCCCATTCGCCAAAACGCAATTCGGCATTTTCCTAATTCCAGAATTCACCAATTGCTGACCGAGCCGTCCCTCACGCCGCCATGCCGATCATCTCGGCAAAGGCATAGCGCACACTGTCGGCCACCGCCTGGATCGTCTCCGACGTCTCCTTGCCGGTGAGCAACCGCACCTCGAAGGAGCCGAGCTCCGGCAGCCCGTGCTTGGATCCCAGCGCCGTCATGTCGTCGGTCAGATAGCTGCGCGGAAGCGGCGCGACGGCCAGATCGGCAATCACCGCCGCGCGCTGCGCCATCGTATGCGCCGAGAGATAGGCGATGCGGTAGGGACGCTTCTCCTTGTCGAGCCTCGCCAAAGCATCCGCCCGCCAGCAGCAGCCGTCTTCCCAGATCGACACGGGCAGCGGATCGCGCATATGCGCCGTGCCGCATTTCGCCCCCGCCCAGACCAGCTGCTCCTGATGGATCACCTCGCCCTCATGCACCACCTGTCCCGGCGCGCAATTGACCAGCGTCAGGTCGAGCCGCTGCTCGGCGAGCCGCCGCCTGAGCGCCCCTGACGTATCGACCGTCAGATCGACCATGATCAGCGGATAAAGCTCGGCAAAGCGGCGGAGAATCGTCGGCATGAAACGCTCGCCGATATCATCGGGCGCGCCGAGCCTGACGACCCCCTTCATTTCCGGCATGCGGAAGCGCCCCACCGCCTCGTTCGACAGCGCCAGCATGCGCCGTGCATAGGGCAACAGCACCTCGCCGCTTTCCGTCAGCGTCACCGAACGCGCATCGCGCAGGAACAGCGTCACGTTCAGCTGCTCCTCGAGCTTCTTGATCTGCATCGAGACGGCGGACGGCGTGCGATAGACCCGGTCGGCGGCGGTGGTGAAACTGCCGGTTTCGGCAATCGCCACGAAGGTCCGAAGCACGTCATTGTCGAGAAGCGGAAGCGGCTGGCGCAGCATGAGTGTCATGGCGATTGACCTTCAGCAAAATTGAACTTGAAGACGATACTATTGCGTTTGATTGAATGTCAATCCGGGCGCATCCTGCTTCTCATCGCATACGATCAGGAGGAGCACGCCATGACAGAAGCCCGCCTTCACACCCTCTCGCAGCGGCTTTCGAGCCTGATGCGCGACACGAAGCGCCAGTCGATCCGCGAGCAGACCCGCCAGGCGCTCGAAGCCCTCGGCCCCGCCCTGCGCGACGACATCGGCCTCACCCGCCACCGACAATTGATAAGCTTTCAGAATGAGAGGCATCAGAAACATTCGTTTGATTGATGGAACAAAGAGGACCACAAGAAGACTCGGCCCTGCTTCGGAGTGAAAGACGAGAAGGCAAGCGGCCGCTGAACCCGAGAGGATGACGACCATGACCATGGTTTGCTGCGATACCCCGATCCCCCGCGCCGAGCGTTCCCGCGCGGCTGCCGCTGCCCTGACGCTCGACGAGCGCGCAAGCCGCGCCGCCGATCGCCTCGCCGCCGCCATGAAGGCCGTGGCGAATGCGATTGCCAGCCACCGTCGCCGCCGGCTCGACGCCGCAGCCCTCGAGGCGCTGCCCTTCGATCTGCGCAAGGATCTCGGCTGGCCTGCCGGCGACACCGCCCCTTGATATCGAGATCTCCCGGCACCCCGTTTGCGACCGCCCCGCCCCCGCCGGATCATGGCGCGTCGCAAACGGGGCAGTCGCCTGCCCGTCTCCGCGCATCGCCGCATTCCGTTAAGCCAAGGCTTTTCAACCCGCTACCGCTGACCTCTTAAAAACCGCCCGGTTCACGGCGTCGCAGCCTGAAAAATGCCTTGTTATGTCGCCCTTTAGCGATCATCGACAGTTTTGCGACGTCTGGCTTCATGACAATGTCGTAAAACGACAATCGCGGCGATCAATTCAGGCGGAGCATGCCGGAAAACAAGGGAACGGCAGCAAGGACACCGGCACCATCATGAGCAAGCAAATGACGCAGACCAAGAAGCGTTCGCTCGTCTTCTTCCTCGTACCCCATTTCACCCTCCTGCCCTTTGCCGGCGCCATCGAGACGCTGCGCATCGCCAACCGCATGCTGGGCTATGCGGCCTATGAATGGCGCCTCGCCTCGGTCGATGGCCAGAAGGTCTATTCCTCCTCCGGCATCGGCATCGAGGTCAATTCCTCGCTCGCCGACGAGCGCCGTTTCCTCGGCGGCGAAAACCGACCGAACATGGCGATCGTCTGTTCCGGCATCTATGTCGAGGAGTTCAACAACAAGTCGGTCAATGCCTGGCTTCGCGAAGCCTATAACCGCAATGTCGCGGTCGGCTCGCTCTGTACGGGCGCCCATGTGCTGGCCCAAGCCGGCCTGTTGAATGGCAAGCGCTGCGCCATCCACTGGGAAAACCTGCCCGGCTTCTCCGAAACCTTCCCCCAGGCGGAAGTCTATGCCGACCTCTACGAAGTCGATGGCAATCTCTACACCTGCGCCGGCGGTACTGCCTCGCTCGATATGATGCTGAACCTGATCGGCCAGGATTTCGGCGAAGGCCTCGTCAACCGCGTCTGCGAACAGCACCTGACCGACCGCGTCCGCTCCGCCAACGACCGCCAGCGCCTGCCGCTCCGCGCTCGCCTCGGCGTGCAGAATTCCAAGGTGCTGCAGATCATCGAGCTGATGGAAGCCAATCTTGCCGAACCGCTGTCGCTCCTTGAGATCGCTGACGATGCCGGCCTTTCGCGCCGCCAGATCGAGCGCCTCTTCAGACAGGAAATGGGCCGCTCCCCCGCCCGCTACTATCTCGAAATCCGCCTCGACCGCGCCCGTCATCTGCTGGTCCAGTCCTCCATGCCCGTCGTCGAAGTCGCCGTCGCCTGCGGCTTCGTCTCCGCCTCGCACTTCTCCAAGTGTTACCGCGAACTCTACAACCGCTCTCCCCAACAGGAGCGCGCTGAGCGCAAGCTGACGATGTCGAGCAACCGGACGGGCGTGGTGGTGTAAGCCACGCGCCACAAAGGGCGAGGCCAGATTAAGCCCTCTCCCCTGTGGGGAGGGTTTGGGAGGGGACTGTCCCCAGGCACCACGTCTCCCCGTACAGTAGCAGCCGCGCACCCCACGCCACCCCTCATCCTGAGCTGCCCGCGCAAGCGGGCCTCGAAGGATCGAGGCCCCAGCCGACGCAATGCTCTTCGGGAACTCTTAGCCGAATTTCATGGCGCGCCTCAAAGTTGGAAGAGCTACGATCCTTAAGGCTTGTAGGTGCAGCACACGTACTCTCTTACTCGCCAGTTCATGCGGCAGGACGAGTGACCTGTGCTCATCTTCGAAATGCTGAAGAGACTTTCCGCGAAGGGGTAGATGTCCACCCGCGATACAGGTCCTGGATAAAAAACACAGTAGTTAGACAGAAAATGACCAAGTCGCCGTACCCCGCAACCTGCGACGTTACCATCTTCTCAAAGCCATATGTGGGCCAACCGGCATCTTTAGCCATCATGGACACCTTCGATATTCCTATGATACCGGCGTAAGCAAACTTTCCCGCGACCCAGGCGAAGAATAAAAGCATGAACAACAATACAACGGGGAATGCCACCCGCTTAAACGGAAATAATGGGTGAAACAGTTCGTCGCTATCGAACAGCGAAGAGGATCTGTAGATCAGATGTGACTCCCGCCGGATCTTCCCAGATAGCTTGATAGACCCCGAAGATCCCGTATGGAGAATTTCCAAAACGACCCCCTCCTTCGGCCTGATCACCTCATACTCCAAAACCACGCTGTTATTCTCATCCACGCGCACGCGCGCGCCATTTTCAGGAGTATCAGCTTCCAACACAGAAGCCTCAAGCACCTCAGCTTGATTCTCCGCGAACGAGACTTTCAACAAATTTTCACTTAAAAAATCCTCTGGACTTATTGGGGCGTTGCCGGTGTTCCACAATATAATCTTAGAAGAAGTGACTCGAGGCACCTTTCGACCGGTGAAGAATATTTCTAAATACTCTGAAATTTCCGGCCCACTCAAGCTAACGACACTTGTCTCTCGCACTACGTAGTGGAGCCTGTATTTCGTTTTCGACTTTGAATACAGATAGTACCCTACAAGAATGCCCAGGATGCCAAGCCCATTGCCGATATTGATGTTTTCTAGAATGAAATTGGCCAAGCTGAAATCCACAATATCGATGTTGGACAGCGTATCTCGCAGAGACTCACGCTGTAACGCAGGCATTATACCGACCGTGCCTCACAGCTAAAAGTATTAGATATCCAGGGCAGCTTATCAACCTGAAAGCGCCGTTTGTTTCACTGACCAACAACCTTAGCCTTGCCTGAGAGGAGGGATATGAACAGTTGGTAGCAAGCATTTTGGAGTCGTTTTGTTGAGGTGCCTCTTGATTGGACCCCTTACTCACTTCACCAAACTCCAGAAGACCACCCCTGCAAACGGCAGGATCACCGCAAACCCAATCTCCAACTGCGGCTTGTTGGCCGGCGCGCCAGCTACCCGCCATAAGGCGTGACCAGCATGGCGATCGGAAGATTCACCGCAAAGGCGATCCAGTGACGAGGCCTATCGAAGACGGCGGCGCCCCCCTCACCGCACAACCCGATAATTAAACTCCGCCGTCCCCAGCGCGCGCCAAAGCCTTAGCCAGAAGGGCATCGTGCCTTCCATGCGACGCGCCCCGTCGATCCCGCCGAGGTCAATTGGCGCGGTCAAGCCCGAGCTATGCAGCAGCTCGGCTACCACGACCTTTGCATCCGAGTCCTCGCCGCAGAGGAAGACGCCATGCGGGCCGCGAAGCCGGCCGGGATAGACCATCAGGGGCGCCGTCAGGGTGTTGAGCGGGTCAGGCGCAACGATCGGGCGGCAGACCTGTCTTGGCTCCGCGACCGCGCCGCCGAGCTCCTTCGCTGAGATCAGCCGTAGAGGCTCCAGAAAAACCGCGCCGACACAAACAGCAGGAACACCGCAAAGCCCACCTCCAGCTGCCGCTTGTTGAGGCTGTGGGCGAGTTTCACGCCATAGGGCGCGACCAGCATGGTGATCGGGAAGATCACGGCAAAGGCGATCCAGTTGACATAGCCGGTGGAAAAGGGCGGCAGGCCCGCCTCGCCCCAGCCGGCATAGATGAAGCCGAGAAAGGCCGGGATCGAGATCAGCACGCCGACACCCGAGGAGGTCGCGACCGCCTGGTGGATCGGCCGGCCGAAGATCGTCATGAAGGTGTTGTTGAACACCCCGCCGCCGACCCCCATCAGCCCGGAAAAGAGCCCGATCGCCGAGCCGGTCAGGAACCGCCAGGGCTGGCCCGGCAGCTCGGTGCCGAGATGCATGCGGTTGGAGAGGAAGAGCATGCGGGCGGCCAGCACCAGTCCCATCACCGCGAAGAACAGCCGAAGCCCGGCGCTTGAAACGTAAGCCGCGACCACGGTCGCAAGCAGCGCCCCGAGCGGCACCGCAATCACCCAGCCCTTGAGCAGATCCATGTCGACCGCCCCGCGCGCCTGATGCGCCCGAAACGACCGCAGCGAGGTCGGCACGATCAGCGCCGTGGAGGTACCGACCGCCAGATGCATGATCACCTCTTCCGGGATGCCGGCATAGCCGAAGACCTGGTAGAAGACCGGCACCAGCACCGCGCCGCCGCCGATCCCGAAGACGCCGGCCAAGAGCCCCGCCACGGCACCCGCCGCCGCCAGCATGGCGGCAAACATCAAGACATCGGCAATCGGCGGCATGGGGGCACTCCGGATCAGGGCGGCCAGTCCGAACGGACGGCCTGAAGGGCAGGACAAGGCACCTGTTGCGGGACCCGACGGGAGGCCGGACCGGCAACAGGGTTGCGATCCCAAAGCCTCTAGGCCCTGCCCGCCCCGCCCGCAAGCCCGCGACCGGCCCCTCCGGTACGGCTTGGACGCCGACAGTCACCCGAAGCGGGTCGAAGTGGGATGCTCCGTGCTCGCGGAGTCGTAAGCAGCGCCTTCCCCGTCACCCGCCCCGACACAGAGAGTTCGGCCGCAATAGAGAGTTAGGCAATTCCCGAATTAGGAAATTAAGCGAAGGCGAACCCTAGCGGCAGTTCCGCTTGTCGAGATAGAGCGAGCAATCCTTACCCGACGCCGCCGGAGCAGCCGCTGCCCGCCGGGTCGAAACCGGAACCGGATCCTCCAAGCCGGAATTGCCGCTATCGACCGAAAGCGGCAGGATCCCGCCCTCCTCCGGCATCTCCGCCACCTGTGTCTCCGCCATGACCGGCTGCGAGGTCCCGCTCGGGCCCGTCACGATCTGCGTCGGCTCGTCGAAGCCGATCCCGTCGACCACAGGCTGACTGGTATTGCCCTCGGCAATCGCCATGGCGCCGCCTTGCGTCACCACATGCGGCTGAACGCCGACAGGGCTCGTCGCATCGGCATAGCCGGCATCCGAGACAAACGACGCCCCGCCGATCCCGAGCTCCCCGTCGATGTTGACGCCACCCTCGGGGATCGCCATCGCCGTCATACTGGAAGGTCCGGCTGCATCCGCCGCAGTGTCGACGGCAGGAGCCTCGGCCAGATTGGGCGTGTTGAGATAATCAATGCCCGCGCTGCCGCCGTTTTGCGCGGCAGCCGGCGGCGCATAGGCGGCCGTCTCCGGCGAAACCTCGCCGACCCGCCCGACCAGCACCCGCCCGTCCCGGCTGCGGTCGACCTTGCCGATCAGCTGGTCGCCCGCCCGCGGTCCGCCGACATCGGCAAAGGGAATGCGATCGCTGCCGGAACATCCCGACAGCAGCAGGGCCGAAAACGCAGCCACCGTCAGCCGGCGGCCAAGGGACGAAAACACAAGACTCATTTCACCCTCGATGGCCCTGAATGGGACAACTTCCGGCAGCATAGGGCCGCCCGGCTTAATGCGCCATGAACGAAATCGGCAAGCATTGCGGGGCAAAAAGTAAGGGCCGGCAGATCGCTCCACCGACCCCGGATCTTTTGCCGTCGTCTCGACCGACCGTCAGGCCGCCCGGCGATGCCCCGCCGCCGCCTGGGCCGCGTTCACCTTCAGGCGCGAGAGCAGCTGGCGCAGATTGTAGCTCTCTTCCGCCAGCGACTGGCCGGCCGCCGAGGTTTCCTCGACCATCGCCGCATTCTGCTGCGTCATCTGGTCCATGTGGTTGACCGAGGTGTTGATCTCGGCAAGCCCTGTCGCCTGCTCCTTGGCAGCGGTCGCGATCGTGTTAACGCTCTCGTTGACGCGGTTCACCAGCGCCTCGATCTCGAGCAGCGCCTCGCCGGTCGAACGCACAAGGCCCACACCGGTATCGACTTCCGCCGCCGAAGCGCTGATCAGCGTCTTGATCTCCTTCGCCGCATTGGCCGAACGCTGCGCCAGTTCACGCACTTCCTGCGCCACGACCGCAAAGCCGCGACCGGCTTCACCCGCACGCGCCGCCTCGACGCCTGCGTTCAGAGCCAGGAGGTTGGTCTGGAAGGCGATTTCGTCGATCACGGAGATGATCTGGCTGATCTTCTGCGAAGACCCTTCGATTCGGCCCATGGCATCGACCGCATTGCGCACGATCTCACCGGATCGGTTGGCGCTCGACTTTGTCTCGGCCACCATCTGGCGGGCTTCGTTCGCCCGTTCGGCCGCCGTGCGCACGGTCGCGGTGATCTCGTCCAGCGCCGCTGCCGTCTCTTCCAGGGCCGCCGCCTGCTGTTCGGTGCGCTTCGACAGGTTGTTCGTCGCCTCGCTGATATTGCCGGCAGAAGACGTCACGACATCGCTCGTCTGGTTGATCGCCGCGATCACGCTGCCGAGCGAGTCCACCGCGCGGTTGAAGTCGTCCCGCAGCTTTTCATATTCCGAGCCGATCACGCCGATCTGGACGGTCAGGTCACCTTCGGCCAGCCGTTCCAGTGCCGAACCCAGCGCGTTGATCGCATGGTTCTGGCGCTCGGACGAGGTCCGCAGGTTCACCTCGTTACGCTCGCGCTCGCCGTTCAGGCTCGCCTGCTGCTCGACTTCACGATCCCGCAGCTTGATGCGCTCGCGCACGCTGTCGCGCAGCACCACCAGCGTCTGGGCCATGCCACCGATTTCGTCGCGACGGCCGGTATCGGCGATCGCAATCTCAACGCGCTCTTCGGCAATGTCGTTCATCGCGCCCTTCAGGCGGTTGATCGGGTTCACCACGCTGCGCACCACGAGATAGGCGCAGAACACCATACCGGCTGCAGCAAAGGCGATCAGCACGCCATACCGGATTGCCGTGCCGCGGAAGAGAGCCGCAAGATCATCCGAATAGACGCCAGTGCCAACGACCCAGCCCCAGGGCTCGAAACCGATGACATGCGACAGCTTCTCGACCGGCTCCTCGAAGCCCGGCTTCGGCCAGTAATAGTCGACGAAGCCTTCCTTGCTCGCCTTCACGGTATTGACGAACTCGACGAACAGATGCTTGCCGTTCGGGTCCTTGTTCTGGCTCAGATCCTTGCCGTTGAGCTCCGGCTTGATCGGATGCATGACCATGGCCGGCTGCATGTCGTTGATCCACATATAGCCATCGGGCTGATAGCGCATGGCACCGATGACATCCTTAGCCCGCTCCTGCGCCTCCTCGCGCGTCAGCGTGCCATCCAGCTCCATCTTGTGGTATTTGTCCAGGATCGCGACAGCGTTGTCATTGATCTGCGCCAGACCGATCCGGCGCTCCTCGACCAGCATGTCATAGGACTGAAACAGGCTGTAAGTCAGCGCACCAACAAGGACTGCCAGAGCCAGTGCGACCAGTGCATAGAGGCGCACCGACAGAGACATGATTTTCATTCTTCCACCCCCAAAAATTCCATAATCTCTAAAGTTTGATATTTATCAGTTCTAATTTCCGTAAATGCGCGCCTGCGAAAAATGAGGGGAGCATTTTCACCCACTAAAATTAGTAGTGGCGCCATTGGTCTGAGGGTCGTTCCTTGGCGGAAATGCAAGAGAAGAGAATCAGGGAATCATGACGATTGAGGCGAATACCCCGACGGGCGAACTGACACTGAGAACGCTCGCCATGCCGGCCGATGCCAATGCCGCCGGCGACATCTTCGGCGGCTGGGTCATGGCCCAGATGGACCTTGCCTGCGGCATCCGCGCCGCCGAACGCGCCCGCGGCCGCGTCGTCACCGCCGCCGTTCAGGAGATGGCCTTCGCCATGCCGGTCAAGATCGGCGACACGCTCTGCGTCTACACGGAGATCAGCCGTGTCGGCCGCACCTCGATGACGCTCAAGGTCGAAACCTGGGCCCAGCGATACCTCACCCATGTCATGGAAAAGGTGACCGAGGCGACCTTCGTCATGGTGGCGCTCGATGCCGAGGGCAAGCCGACGCCCGTCCCCTCGGCCTGAACCGCATCAGCGCCCGGCCATCTGCCGGAACAGCGCCTCGCAGGCCTCGTCCATCGGGAAGAACATCTCGATCTTAATGTCGGCCAGCGCGATATCCTCGGCCGTGCCGAATTGCGTCATCGTCGAAAACATCGGATAGACCTGGCCTCCGAAACGGAAGCGGACCGTCAGCACCGGTGGCAGGTCGCCGCCGCGGTTCGGATCACCGTCTTCCGCCACCTGCCCAATGAGCCCCTGAGCGGCCCGCTCCAGAACCAGGTCGCCGCCCAGATGCGCACTCTCCAGTCGGAAGCGGGCGGCCAGATGCTGCGCCACCTGCACCCAGTTCTCGACCAGCTCGACACCCCGCCCCGGCAGAAGCAGGAAGTCGAGGAAGCTGTCACCCATATCGAGCCCGAAACCGGCCAACATGCCCCGGCCACTGCCATTGGCGTCCAGCACGCGCCAATGCCGGTCGAAGACGAAGGCCGGATAGGGCGAATGTCCCTCGATCATATGCGCGATCGCCTTGCGCACCGGCTCCATCGCGGCACCCTCGAGAGGCCGGCTGGCATAGGCAGCGCGAAATCCGGCCGCGTCCAGCATCAGGTTGCGCTCCGCCCGCGGCACTTCCAGCGCCTCCCCCAGGAGCAGCACCATGCGCTGGCTCGGCTTCGCCGGCCCGGTCTCCAGAAAGGCAATATGACGGGCAGAGACGTCGGCCGCCAGCGCCAGCTGCAGCTGGCTCATCCGCCGCTTGCCGCGCCAGGTTTTCAGCTGCCCGCCGAATTCAGTCGCCATCGCCGGTCTCCCTGTCTTCCGCTGCCACCATGGCATCAGCGCAGTTTTGCCACGCCTGCTTGAGGCCGTCACTTACCTCCGGGGTAATTGCAGCCCCGTCTCGCTCGCTTCAGGCTCTCGGACGTCCAAACAACGAGAGGAATATTGCCATGTCCGCCGATTTCACGCCCACCTGGCTGAAGCTCACCAGCCTGTTCGTCATCCTGCTCGGCCTGCTCGTCGCCGCCGGAGCCCATCCCGCAACGGCCTTGCCGGCCAACATTCTGACCGACATCGTCTTTTGGCCCTTGGATGGCCAGCAGGCGCTCGATGCTGAGGCCGCACACATGCTCGCCGCGATCAGCGGCGGTGTCATGGTCGGCTGGGGCCTCATGATGTGGCTTGTCATCGACCGGCTGTATCTTGCCGATCCCAGGCTCGCACGCCTGCTCTTGGTGGAATCCACTCTGGCCTGGTACCTCGTCGACAGCACGGGATCCTTCGTTTCAGGCGCGATCGTCAACGTTCTCTTGAACACGGCGCTGATGCTCGCGATCGTCGTTCCGGCATGGCGCATCGGATCCAGGGCTGCTGTCGTACAGCCGTGAACGACCATTGGCGAATGGAGTGGAAGGGCGCAGCCAGATCGGACTGCGCCCTCTCATCCCTTATCCGCGGAAGACGAAGGCTGCACCGGCCGCAATCAGCGCAAAGCCGATGGCATGGTTGATCGTCAGGCTCTCTTTCAGGAAAAAGACGGAAAAGCCTGAGAACACGATCAGCGTGATCACTTCCTGGATCGTCTTGAGCTGTGCTGCCGAATAGACCTCGGCGCCGATCCGGTTGGCCGGAACGGCAAGGCAGTATTCGAAGAAGGCGATGCCCCAGCTCGCGACAATGGCGATCCAGAGGGCTGACGTCTTGTATTTCAGATGGCCGTACCAGGCGAAGGTCATGAAGATGTTGGAAAGGGAAAGAAGCAGGATGGGCCAGAGAGCGGCGGGGGAAAAGCTCGGCATGAGACGCTCGTGTGAGAGGAGGATGAAGGTGCGACCCGAGTCGCCCCGGATATTTGCTCATAGCAATATGGAATGAGCATGGTGCAACTCTCTTGCATGCGCCCGGCAACCTCCCCGCCGCCGACTGCAACCTGAGGAAATCATGCCGGCGTTTCAAGCCCCCGTCCTTTGCGCGTCAAGCGGGCAGGCGGCGGCCACACTTTAACACCGAAAAGTTGCCGATGATTTCTAGTTAAATTGCGCAAAGCTGCCGTAACATCCCGTTAAGTCGCTCTTGTTATTGAGTATATATTGCGATCGGTATGGGTTTTGTTTTATGTGGTTGAGTGAGAGCCGAAGCGGCAAGACAATGCCGGCAGTGCTGCAAGCCCAGGTGGCGGACATCGCCGAGGGCTATCGCTCCACCCTGGTCCTCAACCTCATCACGCTGTGCGTCAGCCTCGTGATCATCCACCTCAACAATGAGGCAAGCACCGTCAACTTGGTCTGGTTCGGCATTGCGCTGGCAGTCGTCTCGGCCCGCGCCTACTGCATGAACGCCTTGACCAGACGCGGCGCGCTGATCTCCGCCCCCCAGACGAGCCTGCGTGTTCTCTCCGTCGGCGCTCTCGCGCTCGGCCTGGTCTGGGCCACCCTGCCCTGGACCGTGCCCGCATTCGATCCACTGGGCCGCCACGCAGCCCTTTTCCTGATCATGGGCGGGATGGCCGCCGGCTCAGTGATCAAGCAGATCGGCTACACGCCGCTTGCCCTCAACTATTCGATCCCGATCCTGGTGTCGCTGGTAATCAATCTCCTGACCCTGTGGCGCGCCACCGAGGTCCTGATCGGCGCCTGCCTCTGCCTGATGATCCTGGTCTTCATCCGCCGCAGCATCTGGGCGGAACGCATGTTTGTCAGCAGCCAGGTGGCGCGCCACGAGGCGACGGCGCTTGCCGACAGCCTGACGCGGGCTAACAGCGACATCCTGCGCCAGAATTCGCGCCTGGAGGCACTCGCCAATCGCGACACGCTGACAGGCCTCGCCAACCGCATGTTCTTCCATGGCCGTCTGGCCGGCGACATCGCCCGCGCCGCCGTCGTCAAGGAAGAGGTCGCGCTCCTCATCTTCGACGTGGAACGCTTCCAGTCGATCAACGACACGCTTGGCCACAGCGCCGGCGACGCCCTGCTCCGCGAGATCGCGGCCCGCCTCTCCTCCATCGTCGAGGATGGCAGTCTGATCGCGCGGCTCGGCGGTGACGAGTTTGCCGTTGTGGTCAGCGGCCCGGAAGCGCTGGAACGCGCCCGCGCCCACGCCGCATCCGTGCTCGAGGCAAGCCGCCGTCCGATCCACTGGCACCAGCGCCAGGCCGTTGTCGGCCTCAGCGTCGGTCTGGCCGCCTATCCGGATCACGCCGAAAACGCCGAGGAGCTGCTCGCCTGTGCCGACATGGCGCTCTACGACGCCAAGCGTGGTGACCGCCGCCAGTTGCGCGAATTCGATCCGGATCTGCGCCGCAACGCCGAGCGCAAGCGCATCATCGAACAGGATCTGGAGCGGGCGATCGATACCGGTGTCCTCGGCGCCTGGTTCCAGCCGCAGGTCGACCTGATGACGCGCCGCATCACCGGCTTCGAAGCCCTGGTCCGCTGGCAGCATCCGCAACTCGGCTTCGTCTCGCCACCCGAGATCGTCAATGCCGCCCGCGCCGTGCATCTGTCCGAACAGCTGACCGCCCGCATCGCCGGCGACGCCTGCCTGCTCGCCCGCCGCCTGCCGAAGCTCGGTCTGGCGGACGTGACGGTCGCGCTCAACGTCTCGCCGCGCGAATTCGCCCTCTATTCCGTCGCCTCCATGCTGCAGCGGGTGACGACCGCCCATGACGTCGATCCCTCGGCGCTGGAGATCGAGATCACCGAAGAGGCGATCCTCGATCCGGCACTCGCCGATGAGCAGCTGAAGCAGCTGGAACAGGCCGGCTACAAGCTCGCCGTCGACGATTTCGGCATGGGCCACTCGTCGCTTGCCTATCTCATCGGCCTGAAGGTCGACCGGCTGAAGATCGACCGCAGCTTCGTCAGAGACGTTGCCCGCAGTGAAACCAACCAGAAGCTCATCTCCGCCATGGTGAGCCTCGGCCAGTCCCTGTCGCTCGAAATCGTCGTGGAAGGCGTCGAGACCCCCGAGGACGCCGCCATCCTCGCCCGCCTCGGCTGCAGCACCGCCCAGGGCTTTCTCTTCGCCCGCCCCATGCCCCCAAGCGCCCTCGACCCCTGGATCGCCGACCACCAGCCCAACACCGAGCTCAAGCGCAAGGGCAAGGCGAAACACCTGTCGGTGGCGTGAACGTTAGATTTACGAGCAGTCCTGATGAGCGACGATCCTAAAGATCGTGCGTTGCGTCGACACGTGACAACACGCCGTGCAGCATCCTGGCAAACGGCCTGATGTCCCGATCGACATCTAGGTCCTGAATGGGAGTTTGCCCATTCCAACCGAGGCGCTGCATAGGCAGCAGCACAAAGATATCCGCGCCCCTGATTGCAATCTGTGGGAGGTTCTGGAGCTTGAGCGTCAGCAGCACGTCGACCGCCGCGACCAGCCCGGACAGTCTCGCGGTGGCGGCACTTACATCCGTTGTGACGAAATCATACGCCCACCGACCGAGATGTGTGGTGTTGGGAACCGGTCTCAGGCGGTCCGGTAGCGCGGTGCCCTGCCACAGCGAGCGCTGCCTGTTGGGCCGCCTGAGCGCGGCGAAATCGCCGGGGAATGAGGTCGACGCCTGAACCCATACGATGAGGCCACAAAACGTCGTCTCTGCAGTGTCATCGCCCCGTGTCCGCGTCAGCAAAGTCTGTGTGATCGAAAATGGAATGCCGGCCACCGAGCCTTCGACATGAAAATCGCAATCGATCTCGTCGCGCGGAACGAAATAATGACCCGGCATGCGCTCGATCTGTCGTGCCGGCTTCCTGGTAACGATCGACCACTGGTCGAGGCCGGGCAGAAGCAGGGGCAGGATTGCGATGTAGAAATCCGTCTGGAACCGACGCTGCTTGGCCGCGATGACCATGAAGAGCGGGGCCGGCGCTAGCAATGCCAGAAAAAGCGTCGCGGACGCGATTTCGGGATCGGACCGGAGGTAGCTCAGCCAGAGCCCGGCGCCGCAGGCCAACGCGATGACGCCTAGGCCGCAAATCTTGAGCATTCGCTCCTGGCGCAGCAGACTCTCACGCGCCGTGCTATGGGCAAGAACAACCGCCTTGACCGCGGACCAGTCCGGCTCCGTCGACGTGAACTGCTGTGCGGGCGAATGAGCAGTATGGATACGAAGCCTCCCATTGGTTGCGGCATCACTATGCGCAACCCTGCGGATCTGCGCAACACATCCGTGTGGATATGACGCCCTCACCCTCCTGCCACCACGCTGGCAACAACCTCCTTTGCCCGTTGCGTTTTTGTTCTGATTTCCCGCCGCCGCCCCTTCCCTTTGCCGCTGCCCTTCTCCATATTCCGGCCATGGCCAAGTCTCCCAGATCCTCCGCCCCCTCTGATAGTTTCGAGGAAGCCCCGCAAGCTCCGTTCGAAGGCGCGCCGCTCTCCGGCTCGGTTTCGGATTGGGTGAAGCAATTGGAGGCGGAGGCCGAGGCCTCGACCGTCGAGAGCCAGCGCGAACTCGCCTCGAAAGCGGGCAAGCACCGCAAGAAGATCGAGATCGAGGCCCGCCGTCACGCCGAGAAGGTGGCGCTGGAAAAGGCGAAACCCACCACGGCCAAGAACACCACGGCCTCCAAAACCTCCCGCGGCGTCTCGATCGGCGCCTCCTCCGACCCCAAGACCCGCGCCGCGGCCGGCCTCAATCCGATTGCCGGCATGGATGTCTCGCTCGAGGAAGCCCAGTCGCTCGCCACCGGCGCCGTCACGGCGACGGTCGACGCGCTTTCCAAGCTCATCGAAAGCGGCAATCCGCTGTTCAAGAACGGCGAGATCTGGGTGCCGCACCGCCCTGCCCGCCCGCAGAAATCCGAAGGCGGCATCTCGATTCGCATGGCCTCGGACTACAAGCCCGCCGGCGACCAGCCGACCGCCATCAAGGACCTCGTCGAGGGCCTGAATTCCGGCGAGCGCTCCCAGGTCCTGCTCGGCGTCACAGGCTCCGGCAAGACCTTCACCATGGCCAAGGTGATCGAGGAGACCCAACGCCCGGCCGTCATCCTCGCGCCGAACAAGACGCTCGCCGCCCAGCTCTATTCCGAGTTCAAGAACTTCTTCCCCGACAACGCGGTCGAATATTTCGTCTCCTATTACGACTACTACCAGCCGGAAGCCTATGTGCCGCGCTCGGATACCTTCATCGAGAAGGAGAGTTCGATCAACGAACAGATCGACCGCATGCGCCACGCCGCCACCCGCGCCATCCTCGAGCGCGACGACTGCATCATCGTCGCCTCCGTCTCCTGCATCTATGGTATCGGCTCGGTCGAGACCTACACCGCCATGACCTTCCAGATGCAGGTCGGCGACCGCATCGACCAGCGCCAGCTCCTGGCCGACCTCGTCGCCCAGCAATACAAGCGCCAGGACATCAACTTCATCCGCGGCTCCTTCCGCGTCCGCGGCGACACGATCGAAATCTTCCCCGCCCACCTGGAAGATGCCGCCTGGCGCATCACCCTCTTCGGCGACGAGATCGAGAGCATCACCGAATTCGATCCGCTGACCGGCAAGAAGACCGGCGAGATGAAGTCGGTGAAGATCTACGCCAACAGCCACTACGTCACGCCGCGCCCGACGCTGAACGGTGCCATCAAGGCGATCAAGGACGAACTCAGGCACCGCCTCGCCGAGCTCGAAGCCGCCGGCCGCCTGCTCGAAGCCCAGCGCCTCGAACAGCGCACGAAATACGATATCGAAATGCTCGAGGCGACCGGCTCCTGCGCCGGCATCGAGAACTATTCCCGCTACTTGACCGGCCGCAAGCCCGGCGAGCCGCCGCCGACGCTCTTCGAATACATCCCCGACAACGCCCTGATCTTCATCGACGAAAGCCACGTCACCATCCCGCAGATCGGCGGCATGTATCGCGGCGACTTCCGCCGCAAGGCAACGCTTGCCGAATACGGCTTCCGCCTGCCGTCGTGCATGGACAACCGCCCGCTGCGCTTCGAGGAATGGGACGCCATGCGCCCGCAGACGGTCGCCGTCTCCGCCACGCCCGGCAACTGGGAGATGGAAGCGGCTGGCGGCGTCTTTGCCGAACAGGTCATCCGACCCACCGGCCTCATCGACCCGCCGGTCGAGGTCCGCTCGGCCAAGACGCAGGTCGACGACGTGCTCGGCGAGATCCGCGAGACCGCTGCCAAGGGCTACCGCACCCTCTGCACCGTGCTCACCAAGCGCATGGCGGAAGACTTGACCGAATACCTGCATGAACAGGGCGTGCGCGTCCGCTATATGCACAGTGACATCGACACGCTGGAGCGCATCGAGATCATCCGGGACTTGCGCCTCGGCGCCTTCGATGTCCTGGTCGGCATCAACCTCCTGCGCGAGGGCCTCGACATCCCCGAATGCGGCTTCGTCGCCATCCTCGATGCCGACAAGGAAGGTTTCCTCCGCTCGGAGACCTCGCTCATCCAGACCATCGGCCGCGCCGCGCGAAACGTCGACGGCAAGGTCATCCTCTATGCCGACCAGATCACCGGTTCCATGCAGCGCGCCATGGACGAGACCGCCCGCCGCCGCGAAAAGCAGATGGCCTACAACACCGAACACGGCATCACGCCGGAATCGGTCAAGGCGAAGATCTCCGACATCCTGGACTCAGTCTACGAACGCGACCACGTCCGCGCCGACATCTCCGGCGTCTCCGGCAAGGGTTTCGCCGATGGCGGCCACCTCGTCGGCAACAACCTCCAGGCCCATCTCAACGCGCTCGAAAAACAGATGCGCGACGCCGCCGCCGACCTCGACTTCGAAACCGCCGCGCGCCTCCGCGACGAAATCAAACGCCTCAAGGCCGCCGAACTCGCCGCCATGGACGACCCGATCGCGAAGCAAGAGGCGAAAGATATCGAAGGCGGACGAGGAAAAGCCCGCAACGGTAGCGGTCCACTCTCCCCCCCTGTGGGGGAGATGTCGCCGCAGGCGACAGAGGGGGGTGCCCCGAACCCAGCGGCACCCCGCATCTCCCCCTCCGGCCGCAACAAATCCGGCACACCCGAGGGCAAGGGCAGCTATTTCTCAAAACCCCATATCGACGACATGGGCCCCGGTACCGACACCGCCGTCCCCCTGCCGAAATCGGGCGCGGAAGGCTCCTATTTCCGCAAGAACACCCTCGACGAAATGACCGTCGGCCGCACCGAAAAACCGGTGACCGGAAAGATCCCGGAGAAACCGAAGCCATCCTCCCCCTTGGTGGGGGAGGATAGTTCGCCCCAAGAGGCGAAGCCGATTGGCGAGGCGAACTTGGTGAGGGGGTCCCAAGACCCCCGCCCCATCATCCGCGCCCGCTCCGGCGCCGGCTCCTACGAAGATCCGATGGATCAGAAGCGCAAGGGCCGCACCAAGGGCAAGACGGGGCGCCCGGGACGGTGACTTTATCTCCCCCCTTGCGGGGAAGAACGGAATTTCAGCATCTTGGCGCAGCTAAGCGCTAGAAATTCCAAGAGAGGGGCAACTGCGGACACCATGCAAGACCTCGCAGCCCTGCTCTCTGATATCCTCAGCTACATGACCGCCGGCTGGCGCAGCCGATCCCCCAGCGTGAGATGGCTGGTGCGGGGTGTGACGGTGGCGTTGGTGGTCGAGTTGGTATGGGTGCTGTGGGGGATGTAGGTCGCATAGCAGTGACGGATGCGAAATTAGCCGACTATCTGATCGAAAAACACCAAACCAGCCTCGAATCAGTTGACTCACTGCGCCTAAGCAGAAACATCTTATGCGTGTAGATAAGCTGCGGTGACGGTTCATGCAAGCTGAAACGGTGTACTCAAAATCTAGAATCGATAAGGCAGGTCACATCTTGAGTGATCTTAATAGACCTTATGATGAAATTACGCTTGAACTCGAATACGTGTTTGAGGACTACCGGAGGCGCCACCTAGCACCGCTTACTAGGCTGACAC
>NZ_STGU01000018.1 GCF_004912135.1 Rhizobium rosettiformans W3 | reverse complement strand
CTTTGACCGGCGATTTCTTCCGCTTCTAGCCAGATCGGCAGGTACATCGCCTCCTGCATGAGCTCTTCCACCACCTCGACAAGCGACAAGAATGGAAGGAACTCTTCCTGCCAGCGGTCCGGGTGGTCCCTCACCCAATCGCCCTCGGCCTGCTCGAGCGAACTTCGCCAGATAATCAACCAGGATAGGGATTCAGCGTCGATCGAGATCATCATTTGTTTGCATCTGAAGCAGTCAAGCTTATCGCAAACAGACTGGCCGGCGGAATGCTCGTAAGGATCGGCGCAAGCTATGCCGATCCCGACATCGATTGCATCGGCAAGCCTCCGGTGGATCGTTTTGGGGTCCAATCCGATGTACGCAGGAGAACCCGGAACCGCGTGTATTACCGCCGCTTCTAGGAGCTCTTTGAAATAGCGGAGCCGAACCTCGTGCATTAGCCGTAGCGGCATTCGGTCGTAATAGTGTCCGCTGACGCCTTCGGTATGTTGAGCCAATGCAAGGGCAACCCCGAGCTTTCCGCCGTTGTCGATCGCGGCCAGGAGAAGCAACGTAGGTCTCCACATCTGCGGAGTTAGCGCAACTTGCTCAATGCCATCAATTGTACTGCGCTGCTGTTCGAAGAACTTTCGAAGCCCGTACTGATTAATCGGTTGTATCCGTGGCCCAACCTTCTGCAAGAACATCAGGCCTTCGTGTTCTGGGGGGGCAACGTCTCTCAGGTACTTGCCCCATTTCAGTGCGACTTCCAGAGCAAGGCATTCATCAGACCTAACTTCAAAATAGTATATGATAGGCTTGCCCTTCGCCTTCGCCTTGAAGCCCACAACCCGCCGGTAGTTCTTGTCGTTAGACGGTTGGTAGCATTTTTCCAGCAGCCCGCGCCCAACGGGAAGGTTGACGCCCGACCCTTGGAAATAAATCGACGCGCACGCCAACATGAGGGCATTGGTCGGAAGCAGGTAGGCCTGCATCTCGCTTGATGGGGCGATCTCCTGATAGCGCCTCTTGAAAAACCAGTATCCCTCTTCGCCCTCGAGCGGAGCCTTCCTTTTGAACTTGTCCCGGATAAGCCTAAGAGAATTCTTCAAGGCCGTGCGGTCTTCTGTGTCCGGGTTCGGGAAGAACTCTCTGGTTAGGCGTGATTTTTCACCCTGGCTTAATTCGCCATCACAAAGACGGTGCCAGTAAAGGTCCGGGTCCTGCCCCAGCGACGCGAGACGGTCTCCCTCTTCGAGCGTTTGCACCCCCTCGGCGATAAGCGTTTTGAAGCGCTCGTTGAAAAGCTCCTGCCTCCGTTCGATTATAAATCGGGTCGCAGCCACGACTTCGAGGGGGCCTTCTGTTCCGTTGATAAGGAAGTCCTGCTTCAGGGCGGCATAGAAATTCTTAGAGTCAACGCGGTCGGCTTCCGCAAACAATGAGAAATTGTCTGAGTTGGTGAAATTCTCGATGAACTCCATGAAGCCATCGACTCGGCTCTCGTGACCGTCAACCGGCGTCGGTGCAACCTCTGCGAAAGACTTGATGGTTCCGGTGGGTGCCTTACGTCGCCCATTGGGGATGCCACAAGCGAGCCACGGCACCAGACCGGCGACAGCGAGGTTGCGGCTTAGATTGTTCACGACCGCAATTAAGCGAGGTTGGCTGCGCTCGTCGACGCTGTCTTTGTAGCGCATCAGCACGTAGAGCCAGTCTACGTCCTTAACAGCACCTTTGATATGAATATTGTTGGCTACAGCGGCCACAACCCTGTCCTGATGCTTTAGCCAGATGAACAGTTTCATAAGAGCGAGGTGGTATCGTCCGGCCTCCGGCCCCTTCAGTTCCGAGTATGATTTTCGAAAGCACGTTGCCATGCTCATGACGTAGGACTCGGGATAGCCAAGATCGCACATAGCCCCAAAGGAGAAGTACCGTCCTTCGATCTCGGCGCACAGCGGATCAGCTTTAAGACGTGTAATTTTCTCCTTCTCGAACGAAGCAATGAGTTCCAACGCATCTTGATGGAACCGCGGAATACTCAACTCCTTGCGTAGGGCCTTCAAATTGGCAGTACCGTACAGTTCGCGCGTGAACTTACCGGAGGCCAGCAATTCAGAGAGCCGCTGCAACTGCTTTTCCTTGCGGACGCATATGTATCCGGCCTCGAGTGCTTCGCGATCGCGGCGCTTGAAAAGCGCGGTCATGCGCGCTCGTCTCTCGGCGGTAGAAAATGCTTCGGGGATTTGACTTTGTATCGCCGCCCGGTGCTCTAGTTTACCGACAACAACATCTACCTCGCGTGCCTCGATGGAAGCCGTGATCGCGGCATCGACTCTCCGCTCCAGCTCAGCCTCGATCTTTTCCCAATTTCCGTGAAGTAAATTGAAATGGTCGAAGACCTCGGGATGAAGACTGAGGTTCGCCGGATCGATACCCATCCTCTCGGCGATCTTAGACTTGACTACTCGCCCGTGTTTCCAAATTGGTTCTCCGTTTTCGATGCAATTTTGGACAGCTAGGTAGATGCGCTCGCGCTGTGAACCGGGGGGAAGAAAAACGGCTGGCATGCCGGGCTTCATCGTATATCCGATTTCCCGCGCACGCTTGTCGAAACCGACGAGAGCCGCTTCGATGCGCGGAGACAATGCGGCCTTCCGACCAACATCAATCGCTTCAAATGCTTGCTGCCTATCCAACTTCTCATTGGCATAGTGCAAAGTGCGATCTCGAAAGCCTTGATCGATGAAACCGCATAGTTTGGTCAGTCTGTCTTGGGCGTATCCGTCTGCCGTCCTGTCTTCGAATTCGCGAATGAGGTCCTGGTTCTTCGCGACACAAGCTTGAGATAGGCCAAGCTGTCGAGCGAGCTCCGTGTGATTGACGAACCCATGGTCCGTGTAAGGGACGGAGTTGAACGATGGAGCGCCGTTCAAAAACTGACGGAGCCTCTCTCGCCCCCATGCACCCTGACTGACCTCGTCGACAACCGTCACGCCCGCCGCCCCTCGTGACGCGAGGTGGGGACGTCGACGATCCCAGCGCGGGAGACGCGGCCTTCCTTTTCTAGTAACGATCTCGGATGAGTTTCCATTTCCACCACCATCGAAGAATGATGCCGAAAATGAGAGTTCAAATTCGTTAATTATTCGTTAAAGGATTACTGAGGAAAATATTACGCATCACCCAGTGGAAATAAGACGTTGCATTGATCGATGACGGTCAAAATTTTGGAGTCTTATATTGTTCCTATAAATAGAAATTTCATTCGGAGTCTTATATTTTCATTCCAAGAAATTGAAGACTTGGATTATGTCTTTGATTTCCTGGCACCCGTCAGCAAGCTCGCATTACTTTCACCGTTAAGACATCAGACTAAACCGCTACATCTCCGGCTATAGGTGGATGCGGCTCATACCCAGTGACACTGAAGTCTGCGATAGCGAAATCGTTGATGTCGGAAGCCCTGCGACTGATTGAAAGCTTGGGGAAAGGCCGTGGCTCACGGCTTAGCTGCTCCCTTACCTGCTCAAAATGGTTGGAGTATATGTGAACGTCACCGCCTGTCCAAACAAGCTCACCGACTTCCATGTCCACTTGCTGTGCAATCATATGCAATAAGGCGGCTTGCTGGCACACGTTAAAGGGCAGACCGAGGAAAAGGTCACAAGAGCGCTGGAACACCATAAGATTCAATCGCGGGCGCGAACCTATTCCTGAAACGTGGAATTGGTACACCATGTGACAGGGCGCGAGCGCCATTTCGCGAAGTTCCCCCACGTTCCACGCGTGAAAAATGAGACGCCTGCTTGAGGGATTGCCCTTCAAATCATTGATGAGCGTCGCGACCTGATCATGAACCGTGCCGTCAGACGCTACCCAAGCCCGCCACTGTTTCCCATATACTGGACCGAGATCGCCCCACCGCACCGCGAACTCTTCGTCGTCTAGGATGCGTTGCTCGAAATCCTTTTGACTGATCTTTTCGCCCGTAGCCTGCCGGTAAGCTGCCAGTGGCCAATCGGTCCAAATCCTCACTCCCTGGGCCAGAAGTGGTCGTATGTTGGTGCCCCCGGTGAGAAACCAGATCATCTCTTTGACCGCGAGCTTCCAATAGACCCTCTTCGTGGTGAAAATCGGAAAGTCACCCGTCGAGAGATCAAATCGCATCATCGCACCGAGCGAACTAACGGTACCCACACCAGTTCGGTCCATCCGGCTGTCTCCGGAATCAAGAACACGCTGAAGGAGATCGAGATACTGACTTTCTGGATGATGGGTCATCGATTGCCCCAGGCGCTGTTTTGGATTGCTATCGCGTCAAGCTGTTTTGGCCAAGATAACGGTAGCTTGACGACATTGGAATTATCGCTGATAGTTCAATGAATTGCGTGCGTGCTACCGTTCGACAGTCTGGAAAAGAAGGGCACTCCGAGGAAAATGTCGGCGGAACGCTGATAGAGCTGGCAGGACAGCCGCCCGTCCGCCACATAGAACTGGAACAGGCAATGACAGGGCGGCAGCGCCATCTCATCGACAAGCGCCGGGTTCCAGGCCGTCACGATGTGACGCCGCGAATTCGGGTTCGTCTTGATGCTCTCGACGAGTTTGGCCATCTGGTCGATATGCCCGCCGTCATAATCCGGCCAAGAGCGCCACTGCGCGCCATAGACCGGCCCGAGGTCCCCGTTCTCGTCGGCCCACTCGTCCCAGATGCTGACACCGTTTTCCTTGAGATAGCGGATATTGGTATCGCCCTTCAGGAACCAGAGCAATTCGTGAATGATCGACCTCAGATGCAGCCGCTTCGTCGTGATGACCGGGAAACCATCGGCAAGATCGAAACGCATCTGATGGCCGAACACGGACCGCGTGCCCGTGCCGGTGCGGTCACCGCGGTCGCTGCCATTCTCCAGCACGTGGCGAAGGAGGTCGTGATACTGGTGCATGGGTCCATCATCGAGTCGTTGATGCTGGCATCATATCGCCGCCGCCGCCACGAACCAATGCGTTTCGCGGGTTATCCCCGAATCGAGTGGCGGCGCTTCCTCGGAGCACAGCAGGCGCGGTATCGTCAGCCATCCTGATGCGGTGTCCGATTATCCGCTCGCCCTCTTTTCATCGCGATCGGAAACACCTATATCAGCCTTGCCGGGGCTTGCTCCGGCTATGGCAATAAACGGTCGGTGTAATAAACCTATTGGACCCGGGGGCGGTACCCGGCGCCTCCACCAAAAACCGGTCGGTGACGACATCATGTTCGGACCGGCTTTTGATGGGGGCGAAATAGGATCGACAAGGGCGTAAAGATCGAACTTTTGCTCGGCATGATACCGCCGTTATCGGGTCACAAGTGTAGTTGCAAACGACAACAACGCTAAGGGTTACGCTCTCGCTGCCTAATGGCGGTGCGGGAAACCCGCTCTAAGTCCTTAGGGTTAGCCCCTTAAGGCGGGGTCCGAAGGCACCTGGCAACAGAAGCCTTCACCTAACCTCCCCCATTCCTTCCCCATGACTTTGCTTCGGATTTCGCTGCTACCCGGCGACATTGATTTGATATACATTACGCGAACCAGTTTCACGCGCCGGGGCTTTTCCGCTTCGCCGTGTCATGGCATAAGCCGCTGAAATTCGGCATGACAAGGAAAGCAGGGATCTGATGGGGCACGACCATATTCGCTACGACATTCTGGCCCAGGACGCACTTCGCGGCGTCATCCGCAAGGTCTTGGCCGAGGTTGCCGCGACGGGGCGCCTGCCGGGTGACCATCATTTCTTCATCACCTTTCTGACCGGCGCTCCGGGTGTGCGGATCTCGCAGCATCTGAAGGCCAAGTATGCCGAGCAGATGACGATCGTGATCCAGCATCAGTTCTGGGATCTGAAGGTGACCGACAGCTTGTTCGAAATCGGCCTGTCCTTCTCCGATACCCCGGAGAAGCTGGTGATTCCGTTCAACACCATCCGCGGTTTCTACGACCCATCGGTCAACTTCGAACTCGAATTCGATGTGCCGCTCTCCGAGGAGGAGGAAAACGACGCCGAGATCACCGCGTATCCAGTCGAAGCCATCGCCAAGCCGGACGAGACAGATGCGGCGAAGACCGAGGAAAAGAAGGAGGGCTCAGTCGTATCGCTCGATGCCTTCCGCAAGAAGCATTGATCAGACGACGATCGGCCGGGTCAAAAGCCCGGCCTTTTTTGTGGAGCACCGAGAATGGCCGCCGACATCGTCAATCTTCGCCAGTTTCGCAAGGCCAAGGTCCGCAGCGAGCGCGAAGCCGCAGCCGAGCAGAATCGCATCAGCCACGGTCGCACCAAGGCGGAAAAGTCTCTGACACGGGCATTGAACGACAAGGACGCCCGCCAGCATGAGCAGGGACGCCTCGAGAAGCCTGAGCAGGATTGAGGGCTTTTCAATCCACGTTCGTCCAGCTTGGCACGCGTCAGCGTCTAGCACGGAGTTGCCCTTGATCCGGAAGCGATCAATCAGCCTTCAGGGACACCGGACAAGCTTCTCGATCGAGGATGAATTCCTGGCAGAGCTGAAGCTGATTGCGGGCGAGCGGAAAATGAGCCTTGCGTCCTTGATTGCTGAGATAGACGAGGCACGCCCTGTGACCTCGAACCTGTCGTCGGCCTTGCGACTGTTCGTCTTGGCCGAGGCCAAGAAGACAGCATCCAATCGTGACAAAGAATAATTATCTGCGGCACATACTCATTTAAATATTGGAATAGGATGATCCTGTATCGCCGGAACCGGCGATTCGGCCTAGCTGCCGAATGGCCTGACACTCTGACGGACTTTTGAACTGCAACTTTTTCAGTCAAGGTTTTCCGATCATGACCTCCATCTCGACGTCGACATCCTCCACCACGATATCCACATCCACCACATCCGCCGGCAATTCGACATCGGCCATCAAGGCTCAGATAGCCAGCCTGCAGAAAAGCATCTCGAGCCAGGAAGAAGCTCTGGATGCAGCGGCCACTGACGACGAGAAGGCTGAAATCAATGAAGCCCTGACAGAACTTCGGGCGCAACTCTCGAAACTGGAAGCGCAGCTTGCGGCCGCCAAGGCAGCGTCCGATCAGGCGACTGGTGAAGAGACAGCGCCGCTGCTATCCGGCGAGAGTGATCTGATCGGCAGCTCGAACCTCACCGAAAATGTCGAAGACACGCCCTTCGGTGAACGGACCGCCTACGTCTGAGACGTCCGGGCGAACCAAAAGGCATTACTCAACGCCCGGCAGGCCCTCGAAGGTCATGTCGGGCAGCGGCTGGCGCACGACGCGCTCCTCCGGCGCGACGGGAAACGCCGGTCGTTCGGCGGGAATGGTCTCCGTCGTCACGTCACCGGGCTCGGTGCTCGGCTGCGGCTCGACAGGTGTCTCAGCCTCCCCCGCGGCCTGCGCCTCCGCGGCAGCATTGGCTTCCTGTTCGGCCTTCAGCCTGGCTTCCTCTTCCAGTCTCAAACGCTCGGCCTCGGCACGCTCCCTCTCGGCAGCGCGGGAGCGTGCGAGAGCAGCCTCGCGGCGCAGACGCTGCTTCTCTAGTACACTTGCTTGCAGTGCCTCGACCCGCCGGCGCTCAATCTCGAATGCCCGCAGCGACGCGAAATTCGTCAGTTCCGTTACGTCGAGCGAGCCCTCCGGCGCTAGAACCGGACCATCGAGCAAGAGCCGGAAGTTCGGTTCGGCGCCCTCGATAGCGCCATCGCCAGCATCGAGCGCGATCCCGACTTCGGCCTCCAGCATGCCGCTCCGCAGGTCTAGCCGCAGATTCCCGTCGAGCTCCGCGTCCGCCGTCCGCTGTGTTGCGGCCTGAACACGCACGGTCCCATCCGAAAGGGCAAAGGGCAGCGCCACGTCACCCAGGTCCGTCGGACCGCTCCGCAAGAGACGCTCAGTGATCTCCCGCACCTTCTCCTCGGTTACCTCGGTACCGAGGGCATCAAAACCGCTCAGGAGGTCCGGCATGATCGAGAGATTGAAGTCATCGATGCGCGCTGCCTTGAGGCGGACCTCGCCGGATCCGCTTGCGCCACCGATGAGTTCGGCCGGCGTCTTGCCGCCGCCCTCGACGACGAAGGTGGCGTTGAGCTCTCCAGAAGGCGTCTCGCTGGAAACGATGCCACGCTCGACACGCAGCGCATTGATCGCCCGCGCCAAATCCCCCTTGGAGAGATCGAGACGCGCCTGCATGAAGCCATTGCCGTCGCTGTTGGCGATCGAAAGACGCCCCTCGACCGCCCCACCAAGCCATGTGCCGGAAATATCCTCCAAAGCCAGTTCGCCGGCATTGTTGCGAAGCTTGGCCCGAACCTCAGTCATCGCCTCCGCCAGGCCTGGCCACAGCCGCCCAACGGAAAAATCGAGGTTGAGGTCGAACGGCAATGCGGCAGCAGCCAGCGGCGTTTCGGACAGGCTGCCGGTCGACGGATCATAGACCGGTCCGACCACACTCTCCGCCAGCCACTCGAGGTCGAGTTGTTCGAGCGTCAGTGACCCTGTCGCAGCCGGGACCGTCCCTGTCAGGTTGATTTCTCCCTTGGCCGAAACGTCTTGCCCGGCCACACGGCCGTCGAGGCTCTCGACCGCCAGCTGACCTTTCGCAAGCGAGATCCTGATGTCGCCGGCCACCGGCACGCCCGTCGCGGCCTCCGGCAGACTGAGGCCGAGCGCCATCAGATAGGGGCCAAGATCCTGGCTTTCGACTGAGACGACCCAGGAACCGTCGAGCAGACCAGGCGTATTGACTGCCGTGAGGCTTCCCGTGGCGTCCAGCGTCGTCACTCTGCCTGCGAATGCGACCTCGGCCTCCGCCGTGCCGTCGCCCGCCGCATCCAGCGTCAGCGTCAGGACACCACCCTCACCGACAGTCCAGGGAAGCGGGTCGAAACCGACCTGTCCGAGCAGGATTTGCGCCTCGTCGTTTTCCAGCTGCACGTCAAACCGGCGCGGACCGCCGTTCAGAAGCGCTGAAAGGTCGGCAGCGGTGGCTTTGGCCGAGACTGCACTGTCATTGATCCGACCCGATAGATCGAGGCTGACGTCACCCGATGCCGGTACGGCGAGCGTCCCCCGGAGGTCGCTGTCTTCATACCAGCTTGCGCTGTTCGAGAGCCGCTCGATCAGCGGAGTGTTCGGCAGCCGCTCGCGCATGAGCGCAAGGAATGGGCCGGCATCCGCGGAAGAAAAACCGATCTGTACCTGGCCAATGGGTTTCGTCTCGGCATCGCTCAAATTGCCGGTCACCCGCAGGGAGCTTCCCGCGACATTGCCGAGGTTCAGACGCTCGATCGAAAGCTCACCGGCCTGGTAGGAGGCGACAGCTTCGACATCTTCGGCGGTCACACCGAATGCCCGGAGCGCATCCACCTTCAGGCGCGTCGCCACGCGCTCGGCCAGCAGCCGCTGCTCAGCATCCTCGCCGACCACCAGCGCCGCGATCGCGCGCGCCGCGTCGAGATCGAGCCCCTCGCCCGTGAGGTCAATGGAGAGGCTCGCCGCCTGGCCACTGCGCGATTCCCGCTCGATACGGCCCTTCAGCGGCTCGGCACCGATGGCAAGCTCGAGGTTCTCGAACCGCTGCAACTCGGACGTCAAACTGACCGAGGCGGAGAAGCCGGCCGACGGCAGACCTCGTATCGCCGGATCGACACGCCCGGAAATCCAGGTGGCAAGGCCGGAGGGCTGGGTGGTGGCGATCAGAAGATTGCCCTCGAAGGACGGCGTGCCGCGAAGCACCAGCCGACCACTCGCCTCGACCTGGGTGCGGCCTGGCAAGACCCCGACGGCCTTGTCCACGGTCCAGCCATTCCCCGCCGGACGCACATCGAGCTGCAGGTCACGGAACACGGTGTCACCCGCGACAATGGCCGGAAGCCGCAGCGTTGCGCGACCGGGAACCGTCGGGATCGGGATCTCGGCGGCGGTCGCCATCAAGAGCGCCATGCGCTGCTGCATCGAGACCGTGCCGTTACGCGAGGTCTTGGCCCGGCTTCCATCCGCCGCCAGCCGGTTCACATCCACCTGCTGCCCCTCGGCCGTTAGCAGGAATTCAGGCTCTGCGCCTGTATCGAGCTTGCCCTCCCCTGTGATCACATAGGGGTCGACGGCATCGCCTAGTTCGAGACGGTAGCTGGGAATGGTCACGCTGTCATTGGCAAGCTTGAATTCGCCGCGCACACGAGGCGCCGGCGCCGGCGCCGGCCGCTGGCTCGCTTGCGCCTCCTCGACAGGTTGCGCTACCTTCCAGGTCGAGCTGAATGTGCCCGCATAGAAAGGCTTGCCCTCTTCGAGCGCCAGCTCACCATCGAGCGTCAGATCGAAGGGCCGCGCCTGCGGATCGATCCGCAGCCGGAGAGGCAGGCTCGCATCGGTGAAGGCCGAAGTCGTCAGGGTGAATTGCGCCGCCTCGCCGTCGAGCACCGCCTCGCCTTCGACCGACCATGGCCCGGCCAGCGTGCGCGCCGACAAGGCCGCATCAAGTTCACTCAAGAGCCGATTGCGGCCGGTTTGCTCGTCGATGAATTCCACCGTCCCGCCGGTGACGGAAACCTTCTCCAGGATGACGGACCGCGCCGGGATGGTCGGCCTGCTGCCACGCAGCCAGTCGAGCGTGCCGTCGGGCAAGAGCCGGATGCGCGCCTTCGGCTCTTCGATGCGCATGTCGAAGATGCGAGCCTCACCAGACAGGAAGGGGGCGAGTTCCGCATCGAGGGAAAAGCGCGCCACCCGCACCAGCGGCGTTCCGTCCGTATCCGTCCCGACGGTGACGTCCTCCATCGTGACGGAGGGGAACGGCAGCAGGCGAGCGCTGACCTCGCCATTCACCACGACCTTCTTGCCGAGCAACTGGCTCGCCTGGTCCTCGAAGTTCTGGCGGAAATTGGTCCAGTCGACGAAGAACGGTGCCAGCAGCGCTGCGAAAAGCGCGAGCACCAGAAGTCCGCCGAGCGTTGCCAGTATGCGTCCGAGCACCGAATGCCACTCCCTTGATTACGGCCCCGAAGGTAACGCAATTCGCCGCAGGGGCAACCCGCAAGCTCTTGCAGTCACAGGCGAAAGATCTTGCCGGGATTGAAGATGTCGTGCGGGTCGAGACCGGCCTTGATCGCCCGCATTGCCGGCAAGGCGGAGCCCAGTTCCTGCCGCAGATATCCGATCTTGCCCTGCCCGATGCCGTGTTCGCCGGTGCAGGTACCCTCCATGGCAAGGGCGCGACCGTTGAGGCGCTCCAGGAAGGCTTCTGCCCGCTCGACATCGGCCGCGTCCTTATCGTTGAAGAGCAGCAGAACGTGGAAATTCCCGTCACCGGCATGACCGACGATCGGTGCAAGGAAGCCGTTCTCCTGGATGTCCGCCTGGGTCGCGGCCACGCATTCCGCGAGCCGCGAAATCGGAACGCAGACATCCGTGGAAAGGGCCGCAAGTTCCGGCGCGAGCGCCCGGCTTGCCCAGTATGCATTGTGCCGCGCCTTCCACAGCTGATTGCGCTCTTCCGCATTGGCGGTGTAGGCGAAAGGCCCGCCACCGAACTCAGCCGCGATCTCGCCGAACTGCGCAGCCTGCAGCGCCACCGTTTCCTCCGTGCCGTGAAATTCGACGAAGAGTGTCGGCTGCTCGGCATAGGAGAGCTTGGAATAGGCGTTGCAGGCGCGGATCTGCATTTCGTCCAGCAATTCGATGCGCGCAACGGGTATCCCCATCTGGATCGTCATGATGACCGCATTGCAGGCATCCTCCAGTGTCGGAAAGGCGCAGACGCCGCCGCTGATCTTGGCCGGGATACCCTGCAGCCGAAGCGTGACCGACGTGATGACCCCGAGCGTGCCTTCCGAGCCGACAAAGAGCCGCGTGAGATCATAGCCGGCGGAGGATTTGCGCGCCCGATGGGCCGTGCGGATTTCCTCGCCGTCAGCGGTCACCACGGTCAGCGCCAGCACATTGTCCTTCATCGTGCCATAGCGCACGGCATTGGTGCCCGAAGCGCGCGTCGCGGTCATACCGCCGAGCGAGGCGTTGGCGCCCGGATCGATCGGAAAGAAGAGACCGGTGTCGCGCAGATACGTATTGAGGTCTTCCCGCGTCACACCAGGCTCGACAGTGCAATCGAGGTCTTCGGCATTGACCGACAGGATCTTGTTCATGCGGCTGAAATCGACGGAAATGCCGCCGAACGGCGCATTTACCTGCCCTTCGAGCGAGGAGCCGGTGCCGAATGGCACGATCGGCACCCGATGCTCCGCGCAGAGGCGCACGACTTCCCGAACATCCTCGCTGTTTTCGACGAAGACGACGCCGTCGGGCAACTGCGACGGCAGATAGGTCGTGGTGTGACTGTGTTGCTCGCGGAAGGACTGACCGGTCTGGAAGCGCTCTCCGAAGCGCTGTTTCAGAAGTGGCAAAACGGAGGCGATACCCTCTTCGTTGCGTTTGCCGTCGATCACATCCTTGCGGGCCATCCGCGACCTCCCGAAATCCTGTCATGGCGCGCACCGGCCAACTGCCGATGCGCTCCTGCTATGGGATAGGGTTTGGAGATTGTCCAGCCGTCCGAAGGGCAGAGGAGGAGCGTATCGCCCCTCCCCGTCACTCGGCAGCAATCCGCGGCGGTGCACCGGGATCATTGGCAATCTTCAGCGTCGCATCCTCGAGCTCCGTCTTCAGACGCGCCTCCTCCTGTGCATGCGGCTTGCTGAAGCGCGCGAGCAGCAGATAGGCAACGGGCGTGATGTAGAGCGTGACAAGGGTCGCGATCCCGAGACCGCCGACGATCACCCAGCCGAGCGCGATGCGTGCTTCCGCACCCGCCCCTTGCGCCAGCACCAGGGGCACACCGCCGAGCACGGTCGCAATCATCGTCATCATGACAGGACGCAGGCGGATCGTGCAGGCCGTTTCGATCGCCTCACGCACAGACAGTCCGCGATCGCGCAACTGATTGGCGAATTCCACGATCAGGATGCCATTCTTCGCCATGACCCCGACCAAGAGAACGAGACCGATCTGGCTGTAGACGTTGAGCGTCGAACCGGTGATGACGAGAGCGAAGACGGCACAGGCCAGACCGAGCGGCACGGTCGCCATGATAATCAGCGAGGACACCACACTTTCGAACTGGGCGGCGAGCACGAGGAGGATGATCGCAATCGCAAAGCCGAAGGTCAGCGCCATGCCATAGCTGTTTTCCTCGAGCGTAGCCGCCTCAGCCAGCGGCATGAGACGCGAGCCGCGCGGCAACAGTGGCTCCGCCATCTGGGTCACCAGCTCGACGGCGTCGCCGAGCGCGACGCCGTCCGCAAGACCGGCCGAGAAGGAGACCGACGCCAGCTGTTGCTCGCGATTGAGCGTTGGCGAGACCGCCTTTTCCTCAAGCGATGCGATCGACGACATCGGCACGACACGGCCGTCGGAGGTCGTGAGGAAGATGTTTTCGAGATCCGTCGGATCGTTGATCGGTGTCGTGCTGGACACCAGGCGGACCGGGATCGAATTGCCGTCGACAAACACGTCGGTGACCGAGCGTCCCTCGAGCAGCGCCTGCAGCGAGGTGCCGATCGCGCCGATATCGATGCCGAGATCGGACGCTCGCTCGCGGTCGATCGTCACCGAAATCTGCGCCTGGGTCGGCTCGTTGTCGATCCGCGGGGTCTGGAATTCCGGACGGTCGCGCATCTGCTCGACCATCGCCAGCACTGCCTCGGTCAGCCGCTCATGGCTGGCTCCGACCATGGCCATTTGCAGACCGCTGCCGGCGCCACGGATCCTCAGACTGTTCGTCTGGAAGACATTGCCGCGAAGCGCCGGCACCTTGGCGGCGGCAGCATTGACGTCCTGAACGATCTCGTCCTGCGATCGATCGCGTTCCGACCAGGGGGCGAGCGTCATGACCATGAAGGCGCTGTTGGAAGATCCCTGGCCCGAAATCGAGAAGATGTTCTGGATCTCGCCATTGTCCCGCAAGGGCTGAAGATTCTCCTCGACCCGCTGCAGCTGGTCACGGGTATAGGCGAGGCTCGATCCCTGCGGCGTGGTGAGACGCATCAGGACGACCGAGCGGTCCTCGCGTGGCGTGATCTCGCTCTGGATCATCGTGAAGGCAAGGTAGGCGGCGCCCGAAAACATCCCGGCCACGACAACCACGATCAGCGGGTTGCCAAGGCAGGCGCGCAGGCTGCGGCCATAGAAACTCGCAAACCGCTTCCCGAAGGCACCCAGCAGTCCTTTCTTCTCCTCACTCTGGCGCGAGAGCATGCGCGACGCCATCATCGGGCAGAGCGTGAGTGCCGTGAACGAGGACAGGAGAACGGCAAATGCTAGCACGAAGCCGAATTCGCGGAAAAGGCCGCCGAGCTGCCCCGGCAGGAAGGAAAGCGGAATGAAGACCGCGGCAAGCGTTGCGGTCGTCGCGAGGACCGCGAAGAAGACTTCCTGCGTGCCGAGCACGGCGGCCGCCCGAGGCCCCATGCCCTCGGCGCGTCGGCGCACGATATTCTCGAGCACCACGATCGCATCGTCGACGACAAGACCGGTGGCAAGAACAATCGCGAGCAGGGTCAAGATGTTGATCGAGAAGCCGACGAGATAGATCGCAACCAAGGTCCCGATCAGCGCAACCGGCATGGTAAGCGCCGGGATCAGCGTCGCCCGCCAGTCGCGGAGGAAGAGGTAAAGCACGACCAGCACGATGACGGCGGAGAGGCCGAGCGCGATCTCCACCTCGTGCAGCGCGCCTTGGATGAACACGGCGTCGTCGCTGGTGACGATCACCCGTGTGCCCTCGGGCAGAGCACTCGCCATGGCATCGACAGCCGCATGAACACCGGCCGAGATGTTCAGCGTATTCGATTGAGCCTGACGAATGATGCCGAGACCGACACCCTGGACGCCGTTGGATCGGAGCGAGGTCGAGCCGTCATCCGCGCCGAGCGTAACCGTCGCCACATCCCGCAAACGCACCCGTTCGCCGATCAACACGTTTTCGAAATCCTCGACCGTCGTGAGGTTCGCCGTGGCGCGGACGACGATGTCCTGCGTCTGCGATTCCAGCGTGCCAGCGGGTACGTCGAGCGACGCGCTCTGCAGTTCCGTGGCAAGATCGGCAACGCTCAAGCCCCGGCTCGCCAAAGCCGCCTGGTTCACGTCGATCCGGAAAACCTTTTCCTGATCGCCATAGATCTGAACATCGGCCACGCCTTCGACCGCCGCCAGGCGGTCGGAGATCTCGTTCTCGACCAGCAGCGTCAGGTCTTCCATGGAAAGCGTGCTGGAGGTGACGCCGAGGCGCATGATCGGCTGGGAATCCGAATCGGCCTTTACGATGCGCGGCTCGTCCGCATCATCAGGAAGCTGATTGCGTACCCGCGCGAGCGCGTCCCGAACGTCGTTGGCAGCAACGGCGAGGTCGACATTGTCGCCGAATTCGAGCGTGGTCCGGCTGTCCCCAAAAGATGAGCGCGACGACATGGACTTGAGGCCGCTCACCCGGGCGACGGCCCCTTCGATGATGCGGGTCACCTCCTGGTCCATGGTCTGAGCTGATGCACCGTCATAGTCGGTGCTGACGGTGATGACAGGCTGGTCGACATCGGGCAGTTCGCGGATTTCAATGCCGGCGAGCGCTGCCAGACCGGCAACGACAAGAAGCGTATTGAGCACCGCAGCCAGCACCGGCCGGCGGACGAACAGTGCGGTAAAGCTTCGGCCGGACTGTTCGGAACCGTTCTCTGTCGCGCTCATCGTGTGGCGACCTCCTCGGTACCGGCCCGATCGCCACCCGCGACCTCGACCGCGCCGCCTTCACGCACCCGCTGCAGTCCTTCGACCGCGACCACGTCGCCTTCCGTCAAAGAGGAGTCGACGAGGATCTGGTCGGAATTGCGTTGGACAATGGTGACGCGGGTCTTCACGGATTTGTTATCGACGATCTGCCAGACGAAAGAGCCTTCGCCATCCCATTGAACCGCAAGCGGGTTCACGGCCGCATATTGGTCGCCGGGGAAGCGCATGACGACATTGAAGGACATGCCGGCGCGCAGCACATCGTCGGGATTGTCGATCTTCGCACGAATGCGGATCGTGCGGCTCGCCTCGTCAACCCGGTTGTCAACGGCCTCGACGCTGCCTTTGAACACCTGGCCGGGACGCGAAACGGAGCTCGCCTCGACCGCCATGCCGGGGGTTACGGCGGCTGCGAAACGCTCGGGCGCCCAGAAATCCACCAGAAGCTGGCTGCGGTTGTCGAGCGAGACGATGGCGGTCGTGTTCGTCACGTTGTCGCCAATGCTGACGCCGACGATCCCGATCGTGCCGTCGATCGGCGCGACAATGTCACGGCGCTTCAAGTTGAGCTCGGCGGTCGTCAGCTGCAGCTGCGCCTGCTCCTCGGCAATCTGTGCGTCGAGAACGTCGAGACGCGAGAAGCTCTGCAGATTGCGATAGGACTCGGCCTTTTCCTTTGCGCTGCGCAGCGCAACGGCTGCCTGATCGCGCAGGATCACCTGCTCTTCGCGGTCGAGGCGGGCGATGATGTCGCCCTTTTTCACCTTCTGGCCTGAGGAGACCAGGATTTCCGCGATGGTACCGGAAGCCTGCGGCATGACGGTCACGGCCTCGATGGCCTCGCCGTCACCGATCGCGCTCAGCCGGTCATTGACCACGCCGATCGTCACCGGCTGGGTCGCTACAAGGATGTTCTGATTGCCGCCGCGGCGACCGCCCTGCCCTTGCCCCTGTCCCTGCCCTTGTCCTTGTCCAGCCCCCTGAGCCGACTGACCCTGGGCCTGCTGCCCCTCGCCGTCAGGCTGACCCGAGACGAGAGCCACCACAGATTGCGGCACGCCCATGGACACGAGCGTCTGCCCGGCTCCCGGAGAGAAATAGACCCAGGAACAGAGGGCAACGAAAATCAGGGCAATACTGATGGCGAGTTGCTTCCAAAGCGGCATGCAGGGCTCCGAAATGTCGAACTGGATGATGTCGGTTAAGTATCGGGCGCAAACCCCAAGTGGCAATGGCAGAACGCCAAGCTTACTGATTTGTAATCTCGCGTCTTTTCACGCCACCGTGATCTCGGCCCGGCTGCATGCCATAGGAAGTCTCAGGCGGCGAGCTTAGCACATCCCGTCAATCACGCGCCTGGAAATCCGTGCGCAACACGGCGCAAGGAATAAAACCAGAACGCCGTCACTGGCCTTTCCGACCCGAATCACTACATTGGGCCGCATGAGTAACGGTTTCGACGACATTCCCTTCTTCGACGAAGAGCCCGCGCCGCGCAAGCCGGCTGGATCTCCTGCCACCGCGGCTGGCACGCCTGCCGCAGGAGGACTGGGCATTGCCGCCCGCGCCATGGCAGCCCGTGACCAGGCTCGCGCGCCCGATTACCTCTCCGGCTTGAACCCGGAACAGCGCGAAGCCGTCGAAACCATCGATGGTCCGGTCCTCGTTCTCGCAGGCGCCGGCACCGGCAAGACGCGCGTTCTCACCACCCGCATCGCCCATATCCTGGCAACGGGAAAGGCCTTTCCGAGCCAGATCCTCGCCGTGACCTTCACCAACAAGGCCGCGCGCGAGATGAAGGAGCGTATCGGCCACCTCGTCGGCGGTGCGGTCGAAGGCATGCCCTGGCTCGGCACCTTCCACTCCATCGGCGTCAAATTGCTACGGCGCCACGCCGAACTGGTGGGCCTCTCCTCCGACTTCACCATTCTCGACACCGATGATGTCGTGCGGCTGATCAAGCAGATCATCCAGGCCGAGGGCCTCGACGACAAGCGTTGGCCGGCCAAGCAGTTCGCCCAGATGATCGACGGCTGGAAGAACAAGGGCCTCGACCCCGCGCAAATCCCGGAAGGTGACGCCCGGGCCTTCGCCAACGGCAAGGGCCGCGAACTCTACATCGCCTACCAGAACCGCCTGAAGACCCTGAATGCCTGCGATTTCGGCGATCTGCTGCTGCATCCGATCCGCATGTTTAAGGCGAACCCGGACGTGCTCAAGGAGTATCACCAGCGCTTCAAATACGTGCTGGTCGACGAGTATCAGGACACCAACACCGCGCAGTATATGTGGCTGAGGCTGCTTGCCCAACGTCCCCCGGGCGTGCCGCAGAATGTTTGCTGCGTCGGCGATGACGACCAGTCGATCTATGGCTGGCGCGGTGCCGAGGTCGACAACATCCTGCGCTTCGAGAAGGATTTCCCGGGCGCCAAGGTCATCAAGCTGGAGCGCAACTACCGCTCGACCGAACACATCCTCGGCGCCGCCGGTCATCTCATTGCCCACAACGAAGGCCGCCTCGGCAAGACCCTGTTTACCGACCGCGTCGACCCGAACGACGGCAAGGTCGTCGTCCATGCCGCCTGGGATTCGGAAGAGGAAGCGCGTGCCGTCGGCGAAGAGATCGAACAGCTCCAGCGCCAGCAGCACCCGCTGAACAACATGGCGATCCTGGTCCGCGCTTCTTTCCAGATGCGCGAATTCGAAGACCGCTTCGTCACGCTCGGTCTGAACTACCGCGTCATCGGTGGCCCGCGCTTCTACGAGCGCCTCGAGATCCGCGATGCGATGGCCTATTTCCGCCTTGTGTGCCAGCCTGCCGATGACCTCGCCTTCGAGCGCATCGTCAACACGCCGAAGCGCGGTCTCGGCGACACCACGATCCGCAACCTGCATGATTACGCCCGCGCCCGCGACATCCCCATGCTCGCGGCAGCGGCCGACATCATCGAAACCGACGAGTTGAAGCCGAAGGCGCGCAAGGCGCTCTTCGACGTCGTCACCGACTTCCGCCGCTGGCAATCGCTTCTCGAAAACACACCGCACACCGAACTCGCCGAGCAGATCCTCGATGAGAGCGGCTACACGGCCATGTGGCAGAACGACAAGTCTGCTGAAGCGCCGGGCCGGTTGGAAAACCTGAAGGAACTCATCCGATCGATGGAAGCCTTCGAGAGCATGCGCGGCTTCCTCGAACACGTGTCGCTGGTCATGGACGCCGAGACCAACGAGAACCTCGATGCCGTCTCGATCATGACGCTGCATTCGGCCAAGGGTCTGGAATTCGAGACCGTATTCCTGCCCGGCTGGGAGGAAGGCCTCTTCCCGCACCAGCGTGCGCTTGACGAAGGTGGCCGCGCCGGCCTCGAAGAAGAACGCCGCCTCGCCTATGTCGGCATAACCCGCGCCAAGCGCCGCTGCCACATCTGGTTCGTCTCCAACCGCCGCATTCACGGGCTGTGGCAGTCGACCATGCCCTCGCGCTTCCTCGATGAGCTGCCGTCGGCACATGTCGAGGTCGCCGAGGCCGAGACCTCCTATGGCGGCTATGGTCGCAACCCCTATGGCCAGTCCCGCTTCGACAAGCAGGAGCCCTTCCAGAACAGCTATTCAACGCCGGGCTGGAAACGCGCCCAGGCGAACAAGACGGATGCCACCCGCGACAACTGGGGCACCCGCTCAGGCCATGCTGTCGAGCGGATCGGCTATGGCGAAAGCGGCCCCCGTGCCAAGACGATCGAGGGTGAACTCGTCGCCAAGTCGACGACGTCGGAACCCTCCCGCTTCTCGGTCGGCGACCGCGTCTTCCACCTGAAGTTCGGCAACGGCAACATCGCCTCGATCGAAGGCAACAAGCTGACGATCGATTTCGACCGCGCCGGCCAGAAACGGGTGCTGGATGGGTTCGTGGAAAAGGCCGGCTGATCGGCCTCTTTCGCCTGTCGTTGGGATCAGGCCGCCGAATGCACTTCTTCAGCGGCGAAGGCGAGCTGCCAGTGACGCCGGCAGAGCGAGGTATAGGTCTCGTTGCCGCCGATCAGCACCTGTGCCCCGTCCCGCTGCGCCTTGCCGTCTTCACCCATGCGCACGACCATCGTCGCTTTGCGGCCGCAGTGGCAGATCGAGCGTGCCTCGGTGAGTTCGTCGGCGATGGCAAGCAGCGCCTTGGAGCCAGGAAAGAGCTCCCCGCGAAAATCCGTGCGCAAGCCATAGGCCATGACGGGTATGTCGAGCACATCGACGATCCGGGCGAGCTGCCAGACCTGGTCGGTGGTCATGAACTGCGCCTCGTCGACGAAGACACAGGACAGCGGCGAGGCTTCGTGATCGGCCTTGATGGCAGAGAACAGATCCTCGTCGGGGCCGAAGGCCTCCGCTTCCGCCTTCAAGCCGATGCGGGAGCCGATGAAGCCCTTGCCTGCCCGATTGTCGAGCGCACTGATCAGCGTGGCAACCCGCATGCCGCGTTCGCGGTAGTTATAGGCGGCCTGCAGCAACAGCGTCGACTTGCCGGCATTCATGGTGGCGTAAATGAAATGAAGTTTGGCCAAGGCTTCGCTGCTCAAGAACTGTGTGCGTGATCGGCAACGTTCTAAAGGACGCAAGCCCCGCGGGACAACCGCCACAAGACTTTGCCAACAGGCAATTGCATCGCCGGTCGCAAAAACGGCGACCTCAGGCCGGCACAGCCGCCGCCGCCATTCGCTGCCCGCTGGTCTCCTTCACCAGCTCCTTGATCACGTCCATGACGGCGCGGACGCGGGGCACATGACGCAGCCGTTCATCCGTGACGAGCCATACCTCGGCGGCAGGAGGCACGGGCGGGCGGAAACAGAGAACCAGTTCGGGATCTCCGGCCGCCACGAAGTCGGAGTAAAACCCGACGCCGACGCCATTCCTGACGCTGGTGAAGACGGCGGGCACCGAGTTGTGCCGGAGCAACACCTCTGCCGGGAAGTTCTTCGTTGCCCAATCGAAGATCGGGCGGCCGCGGACATGGGCATCGATGCCGATGATGGCGTGGCCGGCCAGGTCTTCGACGCGACTTGGGACGCCGTGGCGAAGGCTGTAGGAACGCGAGCAGTAGAGGCTCCAGTAGTCCTCGATCAGACGAACTCCCACCAGACCCGCTTGGGTGGGTGCGGGTGACGCCCGTAGCGCCACATCGGCTTCGCCACCAATCAAGTCGCGCAGGACATTGGTCGTATCCACTTCGAGCTTCACCCCGGGATGCCTTTGCCGCAGGCGCTCGATCAACCGCGGCAGCACAAAGGAGCCCAGAACCTCATTGGTCGTGAAGCGGACGGTACCGGAGATCTCGCGGGAAAGGCTGTCGACGGCACCGGAAAATGCATCGACGGCCTGGCGCACGGCCTCTGCGGGTGCGAGAAGAAGTGACCCCGCCTCGGTCAGACAATAGCCAGTTCGGCGCTTGTCGAAGAGCTCCACCTGAAGCGCGTCCTCAAGCGCTGCTATGCGCCGCGAAACCGTGCTCTGGCTGACCCGCAACATCTTGGATGCAGCAAGCGTCGTCCCCGTCTCGGCGACTGCCAGCATGTAGCGCAAGTCATCGAAGTTCAACGGTGCGGTCACGTTATGCAAATCCGGTGATTGTCGCGGCAAAAACGGTGTTTGAAGCGGAAACGCTGACAATCTACACGCTTTTCATCGCCCGCGATACATGTCCGCGGGCTTCCAATACGCACTCAAAACCTAGATCAGCAAGGAGTAAAGCCATGCGCGAAGCGCTTGTGCCAGCCGGCACCCGTATCCTCAATTCCTTCAACAAGGAGACTTTCGTATTCACTCATCCCTATGAGGACACGATCTCCAGCCGCATGGACGTCGTCCTCGGCAAAGGCGGATCCGGCGGCGGCAATGCCGTCGCCCATATCCATCCTGAGACGGACGAGATCTTCACCGTCAACAGCGGCCAGGTCATGGTGATGATCGACGGACAAGAACACTATGCCTCGGAAGGCCAGTCGATCACCGTGCCGAAAGGCGCCAGCCATTTCTTCCGCAATGTCTTCGACGGAGACACGCATCTCACGGTCACGTTTGTGACCGCGCAACAGCATCTGCGTTTCTTCCTGAACCTTGCGCGCTGGACCTCGGAGCAGCCGGGCTACTTCAAGCCGGATGGTTCGGTAAAGCTCTTGCCGATTGCGCTAGGGCTGAACGCGTTCCGCGACCACCTCTATATCTCAGGCCCGCCTGTGGTCGTTCAGAAACTGCTATTCGCCGCGCTCGCGCCCATCGCGCGGATCATGGGCTATCGCCTCGCCGTTGCTCCACGCAGCGCGTCCCGGCAGGTCGAACCGGAACACGAGGGCAGTCTTGTCTCAGGTCTTTGAGATCAGCCCTGGGCAGCTTCTTCGCGGTGCAGCCACATCAGCTCGACCTGGACGGCCGCCTGGAAGTCCATGATCTCGGCGCGCATCTCGTCTTCGGGGCAGCCGAGTTCGAGGAGTTCATTGCCGAGCCTGCGGCAGGTCGTCTTCCAGAATTCGGTGGCCGCATAGCCATTCAGGCGATCGAGTTCGATCGCGGAGCGGCGCACCAGGTCCCGGCGGCTCGCAAGCGGAAAGAAGGCGATGGTCGTCGGATTGGTCTGGCCGTTCATGGCTTGGCTACTCATGCGAAACATCCTCACGTTACGGCATGTGTGTAGAATCACATGGTTAACGTTCCGTTTCGCGCCAAGACCGGACACGCCGAAGTGTGCCGAAAGTGAACCCGCCCACGACGGTGGGCGGGTTCTACTGTGTGTTGCGACCGTCAGTCCGGAAGCGTGTAGGCGATGACATAATCGCCTGGTGTGGTGCCGACGGATCCATGTCCACCGGCCACCATCACGACATACTGCTTGCCGTTGCCGAGCGCGTAGGTCATCGGAGTGGCCTGGCCACCGGCCGGCAGTCGGCTCTCCCAGAGCTGCTCGCCCGTCGTCAGGTTATAGGCCCGCAGGTAGTTGTCGACGGCGGCACCGAGGAAGACAACGCCACCCTTGGTGATCATCGGACCACCGATACCGGGAACGCCTACCTTGAACGGCAGCGGCAGCGGCGTCATGTCGTAGACGGTGCCATTGCGCTTCTGATACGCGATCTGACCGGTTCTCAGATCGACGCCCGCAATCGTGCCCCACGGCGGCGCCTGGCAGGGAATGCCGAGCGGCGACAGGAAGGGCCCCATGACGACGCCGTAAGGCGCGCCTTCATTGCGGTTCAGCCCCTGCTCCGAACCCGTGGCACCCTCTTCCTTCGGCGGAATTTCCGAGCGCGGAACGAGCTTCGAGGTGAAGGCGAGATAGGTCGGCATGCCGAACATCACCTGCCGCTCCGGATCAACCGCGACAGAGCCCCAGTTGAACGTCCCGAAATTGCCGGGATAGACCAGCGTGCCCTCGAGAGAAGGCGGCGTGTACTGGCCCTCGTATTTCAGCTGATGGAACTGGATGCGGCACATCATCTGGTCGATGATGGTCAGACCCCACATGTTGCTCTCGGTCATCGTCTGCGGACGGAAGGTGAGGTCCGAGATCGGCTGCGTCGGCGATGTGAAGTCTTCCGGGATCGCACCGCCAGGGGCCTCTATCTCGCGGACCGGGATGATCGGTTCACCGGTCCGGCGATCGAGCACATAGATGTCCCCCTGCTTCGTCGGTCCGATAAGGGCCGGCGTCTGTTCGCCGTTCTCATTGGTCAGATCAAGCAGCACCGGCTGGGCGGGCACGTCCATGTCCCAGAGGTCGTGGTGCACGGTCTGGCGTACCCAGCGATCCTGTCCGGTGTTGATGTCGAGCGCGACGATCGAGGAGGAATACTTCTCCACACTTTCGCTGCGTCCCATGCCGAGCTGGTCGGGAACCTGGTTGCCGAGCGGGATGTAGACGAGACCGAGAGCCTCATCGACCGAGAAGATCGACCAGCTGTTCGGCGAGTTCGCCGTATAGGTCTCGTCGGGGCCGATCGGCGCCGTTTCTGTCGGGTTGCCACTGTCCCAGTTCCAGACGAGTTCGCCGGTATCGACGTCAAAGGCGCGGATGACACCCGACGGCGACTGGGTCGAGTAGTTGTCGTTGACGGCGCCGCCGATGATGATCTTGCCGGCAGCAATGACTGGTGGAGAGGTCGAGTAGTAGTAGCCAGCCGGGTTGTACGGCATGTTCTGCTCGAGCCGCAGCGTGCCACCGTCCGCGAAGGCCTCGCAGATGGCACCCGTGTCGGCGTCGAGTGCGATGAGACGGGCATCCGACGTCGGCAGGTAGATGCGTTCGGCGCAGACAGTGCCTTCCGTGGCGGCCGGGTCCCGATAATAGGTCACACCGCGGCATGTCTGGTGCTGGCGGTCGGGCTCAAGACCCGCATTGGGATCGTATTTCCACTTTTCCTGGCCGGTCTCGGCATCGACCGCGATCGCCCAGTTGTGTGGCGTGCAGAGGTAAAGCGTGTCGTCCACCTTGAGCGGTGTCACCTGATAGGTCGTCTCGCCCACATCTTCGGGCAGCTTCACGTCGCCCGTTTGGTAGGTCCAGGCGATCTTCAAGTCCTTCACGTTGTCAGTGTCGATCTGCGTGAGCGGCGAGTAGCGCTGACCGTACGGCGTGCGGCCATACTGATGCCAGTCGCTGTCGGGCACATCTCCGCCGAGTTCGGGAGCTGCGGCCACCTGTTCGGTCGGAAGCGAGCCATTGCGGTCATAGGAGTCGGTGAAGAGCGAAATGAGAGCGACGATCGTCGCGATCACGACGGGAACGGCAAGCGGCAGAAGCCCTGCCGCCACCCGGAGCCGACGATCGGCCGGGCCAAGCCGGTGGCGAATGGCAGGCAGCATCAGCCAGAGGCCGAGAACGACGATCAGTCCGCCTCGCGGACCAAGCTGCCACCAGTCGAGCCCGACTTCGGAGACGGCCCAAATGAGGCTGCCGAGAATGAAGAGGCCATAAAGCCAAAGCGCCTCGACGCGGCGCAGGAAAAGCAGCAGAGCCGTGCCGAGAAAGACGAGCCCGGCGATCAGGAAGTATGGGCTGCCGCCGAGCAGCACGAGCTGAGCGCCACCGACGCCGAGCACAAGGCCCAACACGCCGAAGATGACAGCGGTGATAGTGAGAAACATACCGATTCCAATCGTATTGCGAGATGGAAAGTTCGTCCCGCGCCATCAGGATCGCGGGAACAACCACGATGGCCGAACGTGGCAAAAGCGTGATTGTTCCATTTTCACATCCGGCGTCGAAATCCGGCGAAATGGCCTTGATCCCGCAGCGCTCGATTGCCATCTTGCGCCGCACAAGAGAGGACGTGCGATCATGACCAAGGCCCTGCTGCTCATCGACATCCAGAATGGCTTCTGCCCCGGCGGAAACCTGCCGGTTGCCGAGGGCGATGCGGTCGTGCCTGTCGCAAACCGTCTGATGGCAAGCGGCGCCTACGATCTCATCGTCGCCTCCCAGGACTGGCATCCCGCCAATCACGGCAGCTTCGCCTCCCAGCATCCGGGCAAGAAGCCCTTCGACATGGGTGAGCTGTCCGGCCAGCCGCAGGTCATGTGGCCGGATCACTGCGTGCAGGAAACGGCAGACGCAGACTTCCATCCGGATCTCGACACCACCAGGATCGACTTCGTGCAGCGCAAGGGCGAGAACCCCCTGGTCGACAGCTACTCTGCCTTCCGCGACAACGACAAGGCAGCGCTGACGGGCCTCGCCGAGTGGCTGAAGAACAAGGACGTCACCGAACTCGACATCATGGGGCTTGCGACGGATTACTGCGTCAAATTCTCAGGACTGGACGCCGTCGACATGCTGCCCGGCGTCAAGGTCCGCCTGATCGAGGACGGCTGCCGCGGCATTGATCCTGAGGGCGTCAAGGACGCGATGGACGCCATGCGCGCAGCCGGTGTCGAGATCGTCGACAGCAGCCGAATCGGTTTCTGAGGAAGTTTCTGCAAAGGATTCGTGCGATTGCCTTTTTTGTCGGCAAGCGCTAGAGCCGAGCCAACGAGAAGACAGGGAGGACGCCGGTCATGGAAATCGTTACCACGATCGCCGCTTTGCGACAGAAGCTCGCGCCCCGCCGCCGTGCCGGCCAGACGATCGGCTTTGTGCCCACCATGGGTTACCTGCATCAGGGGCACCTGAGCCTTGTCGGACGCGCCAAGTCTGAAAACGACGTGACCGTCGTCTCGATCTTCGTCAATCCGCTGCAATTCGGCAAGAACGAGGATCTCGATAAGTATCCGCGCGATCTCGCCCGCGACAGCGCCATGCTGGAAGAAGCAGGCGTCGACATTCTCTTCGCACCCGGTGTCGAGGACATGTATCCCGAACCCATGCAGACGGTGGTCGACCTGCCGAAACTAGGCTCCGAACTCGAAGGCGAAGCTCGTCCCGGCCATTTCGCCGGTGTGGCGACCGTCGTCACCAAGCTCTTCAACATTGTCCAGCCGGACAACGCCTATTTCGGCGAGAAGGACTACCAGCAGGTCACAATCATCCAGAAGATGGTCGAGGACCTGGCTCAGCCGGTGCGCGTCGTGCCGGTTGCAACCGTCAGGGAAGCCGATGGCCTCGCCTGCTCCTCGCGCAATGTCTATCTCTCGCCCGAGGAGCGCGCTGCTGCGGTGATCGTCCCCAAGACGCTGGCCGAAGCCGAGCGCCTGTTGCTGACGGGGATCCGCGATGTCGCGACCCTGGAAGCCAAGCTGATCGAGTTCCTGCGAAGCGAACCTCTGGCCGAACCGGAAGTCGTCGCCATTCGCGACCCACGAACACTGGAGCGGATCGAGACGGTCAAGGAGACCGCGCTGGTTCTTCTCTATGTGCGTTTCGGCAAGACCAAACTTCTCGACAACCGCATCATCGGCCAAGCGGCCGCCACCGGCATGGAGGCCGCCTGACATGAGCACACCACCCCGCCAGAAGCGTTTCACACCGGCCGACATCACAGCCCTGAAGGGCGTACGGCCGATCGTCTCGCTGACCGCCTATACGACGCCGATCGCACGTATTCTTGACCGTCACTGCGACCTGCTGCTGGTCGGCGACAGCCTGGGCATGGTGCTTTACGGCATGGACACGACCGTTGGCGTCACCATGGACATGATGGTGGCCCACGGCCAGGCGACCATGCGCGGCGCAAGCCGCGCCTGCGTGATCGTGGACCTGCCATTCGGCTCCTATCAGGAGAGCAAGGAACAGGCCTTCCGCAACGCCGTGCGCCTGATGAAGGAAACCGGCTGCGATGGCGTCAAGCTCGAGGGCGGCGCGGAAATGGCGGAGACGGTCGAATTTCTCGTCTCGCGCGGCGTGCCGGTTTTCGGCCATATCGGCCTGATGCCGCAGCAGGTGAACACCTCGGGCGGCTACCGCTCAAAGGGCCACAGCGAAGCCGAGCAGGACAAGATCCGCCGCGATGCGAAGGCGATCGATGAAGCCGGCGCCTTTGCCATGGTCATCGAGGGAACCGTCGAGCCGCTGGCGCGTGAGATTTCGGCCACGGTGAAGGCAGCAACCATCGGCATCGGCGCGTCTCCGGCCTGTGACGGTCAGATCCTGGTCTCCGACGACATGCTGGGCCTGTTCAATGAGTTCAAGCCGCGCTTCGTCAAGCATTACAGCGAACTGGCCGACGTCATCGACAAGGCCGCCAGCGATTATGCCGCCGAGGTCAAGGACCGCGTCTTCCCGGGCCAGGAACACACGTTCCCGATCCGGCCGAAGAAGTAGTCACGCCTCGGGCAGCCGCTCCATTTCATAAAATGCATCGTTGATCTGGTCGACCTGCCGGGCAAGCAGTGCCTGGGCATCCCGAAGACCCTTGTTGTAGTAGTGCGGCCCGATCAGCCGCGCCACGAGGTCGACGAGCGCTTCGACCTCGAAACGCCCCAGATCGACTTCGGCCTCGTCGGATAGATGACGCTGGACCTTGAGCAACAGCCGCTCTTTGTCCTCGCGGCTGATAAGATCCTTTTCCATCTGCCCTTCCCTCCACGCCGGATGCAACTTTTCGACAAGACTGAAATCCTGACCGGATGGCAATCCCATGCATCAATGCCGATGGTCGTTCCATCAGCGGAATTGGTTTGTCGGACAAGCCGACAGCGGTTAGCCAACGGTTGAACGTGAGAACTTGCAGCATGTCCCGATCAGACTTCACCGAAGGCGCACTCAAAGCCCTTCCCATGATCATATCTGCCGGCCCCTTCGCCGTCTTGTTCGGCGCAGTCGCGGTGGCAAACGGCCAGACGGTCGCCGAAGCCGCCCTGATGAGCGCCACGGTCTATGCGGGCGCAAGCCAGCTCGTCGGCATCGAGCTCTTCGGCCAGTCGGTGCCGATGTGGGTCGTCGTGTTGTCGATCCTCGCGGTGAACTTCCGCCACATCCTCTATTCGGCGGCGATCACACCCTTCATGGATCACTTCACCCTGCCCCAGAAGATCCTGAGCTTCTTCCTGCTGACCGACCCGCAATTCGCCGAAACGCTGGCGCGCGGCGAGAGTGGCCGCAGTGTTTCCTTTCCATGGTATCTGGGCTTCGGCGCGATGATCTACGTGCCCTGGGTGGCGATGACCGCGGTCGGCGGACTTGTCGGCAAGGCCATGGGCGACCCGGCGGACTGGGGCATCGACGTGCTCCTGCCGATCTACTTCCTTGGCCTGGTGCTCGGCTTCCGCAAGCGCAGCAATTTCCTGCTGATCGTGATCGTGAGCGCCGTGGTCTCCGTGGTGGCGCAGCACCTCATCGGATCCCCATGGCACATCAGCGTCGGCGCTCTGGCAGGCGTCCTTCTGGCGGCACTATTGCCACCACCGCAGCAGACCGGACCCGAGGAGGTTGCACGATGACCACCCTCCTCACGCCTTACATGACGCTGTTGATCGCGGCCGCAGCCGCGGCCACGTTCGTCACCCGTATCGGCGGCTACATCCTGGTGAAGCGGCTGAAACAGATGCCGCCGCGGCTGGAAGCGGCCCTGAATGCCGTGCCTGCCGCAGTTCTGACAACACTTGTCGCACCGGCCTTCTTCTATGGCCAAATCGACGTGAAGGTCGCCATGGTGGCGGCCTTCCTGATTGGTTTGCGCTATCCGCCAATCCCGATGCTGATCGGCGGCTGGGCCGCCGTCATGCTGATGCGCCAGTTCCTCGGATGACCTTTAGCGCCTGAAGGGCGCCGTTGCCTGTTCCAGCCACTGGCGGGTCGCGGCGTCCGAGATGAGCGGAGAGAGCTCTTCCCGGGTCTTCGCATGATAGGCGTCGAGCCATTGCAGCTCGTCACGCGTCAGCAGGTCCTCGACGATCAGGTTGCGGTCGATCGGTACGAAGGTCAGCGTTTCGAAGCCGAGCATCGGCTGGTCGCCGCCCTCGATCGGTTCTGCCTCGCGCACATAGATCAGGTTCTCGATCCGGATGCCGAAGCTGCCCGGGCGGTAATAGCCAGGCTCGTTCGACAGGATCATGCCGGGCAGGAGTTCCTGCGTGGAAAGCCGGGCAATGCGCTGCGGTCCTTCGTGAACCGAGAGATAGGAGCCGACGCCGTGGCCCGTGCCATGGGCAAAATCGGCACCGGCCTTCCACAGCGCGATGCGCGCCAGCGGATCGAGATCGCAGCCGCGCGTGCCCTTGGGGAAACGCGCCGTGCTGATCGCAATCATGCCCTTCAGTGCCAGCGTGAAGAAGCGCTTCTGCTCGTCGGACACCGCGCCGACGGCAAGCGTCCGGGTGATGTCCGTTGTGCCGTTCACATATTGTGCGCCGGAATCGATGAGAAACATCTCGCCGGAACGGATCTGCCGATCACTCTCCGTCGTCACCCGGTAGTGCATGATGGCTGCATTCTCGCCGGCACCGGAGATGGTGTCGAAGGAGATGTCTTTGAGCGGATTCTGCATCCGCTCGCCAACGGCGGCGCGTACCGCTTCCAGCTTCCGGGCGGCCGCGATTTCGGTCAGGCTGCCATGCGGCTGTTCGTCGAACCAGTGCAGGAACTCGACCATGGCCACACCATCCTGAAGATGAGCGGCAGCCGAACCGTTGAGCTCCACCATATTCTTGACCGCGCGGCCAAGCTTTGCCGGGTCATTGCCTTCGACTACGTCGCCGCCGCTCTCCCGGATCATGCGCGACAGGGCATGAGGAGCCAGATCGGGATCGACCAGAATGCGGGCGCCATCGCGCGCCACGCGCGCCAGTCGCTCAGGCAGGACTGCGGGGTCCACCTGTTCACAGAGATCGCGGAGGTAATTCTCGACCTCGAGATTGGTCTTGGCGCTGTCGAGAAAGAGCTCGGCCGAGCCATCCGACTTGATGATCGCGCGCGACAGCGGATGCGGTGTATGCGGCACGTCATTGCCGCGCAGATTGAAAATCCAGGCGACCGAGGATGGATCGGAGATCAGGACGGCCGCGAGATTCTTCTCAGAAAGATCGGCGGCGATCGTCTTCAGCTTGTCGGCAGCCGAGGCACCCGCATGATTGAGCGACTGGATCATCACCGCGCCTTTCGGCTCCGCCGGGCGGTCCGTCCACAGACGGTCGACGGGGTTGAAGGGCAGCATGACCAGGCTTCCGCCCTTGTCGGCCAGCGCCTTTTCCAGCCGCCGGACTTCAGCGCCGGTATGCATCCAGGGGTCAATGCCGAGACGAAAGCCCTTCGGCGCCCGGTTTTCGATCCACTTGTGTGGCGGCTCGCCGACCAGATCGCCGCCGGTGAAGACTTCCGGGTCGACCTGCTGGGCCAGCTGCGTCACATAGCGGCCGTCGACGAAAACGACGGCCAGTGTTTCCGTAACCATCAGCATGCCTGCCGAGCCGGTAAAGCCCGTTGCCCAGGCAAGCCGTTCGGCCGACTCCGGTACGTATTCGCCAAGATACTCGTCCGAGCGCGGGACGAGCAGCCCATCGATGCCGAGTTCGCCAAACAGCGCACGCAGCGCTGCGATTCTCGACTTGCCGTGATGCGGCGTGGACTTGACGTCAAAGGACTGAAACATGGATTGGCCTGCGCTGGTTGCTGAATCTGTGATCGCTTATAGCAAGGCGCCATCGCCCTCACCACCACCGGCGCATCGTTCCAGGGCAATTGCCGATCATCTAAATCAGATATGCCGCAATTTCAGGCGACCCTTATGTTGCTATGCAGCAAGCGCAGGCCTCCCGTGCTTCAAGCCCTCTGACTGAACATGTCGGATCGGACTATATGAGGATCATCGATGACGCAGAGTGATGCGTCCGAAACCGAAAAGGAACCGAGAGATGGCCAAGTCTTTCCTGCGTACTGCCCTGAACAATCTTGTTGAGGCACGCCAGCGCCGTGCCGATCTCTATGCCACGGGCGCCCTGCTGTCGCTTGACGACGCATCGCTGTCCGCCATGGGTCTGACACGCGACGAACTGCGTCGCCGCCCGCATCAGCGCTCGATCATCTGATCAGCGGCGGTCGGATACGACCACAAACCTAGCATCCGCTTGAGCGCTCCTCCCACGCTCGCGGATTTCGGCGCGGCATGATGCCGATGCCAAAAAGGCGGCTCCCAGCGGGCCGCCTTTTCCATTTCCGGGTGAGACTGACGTTACGTCTCATCCCTTCCCTTGCGTGAAGTGGATGGTCACCCAGCCATTGCGCCAGATGGTCTTCACATGGGAGAGCCCCTCGCCGCTATAGGCCGCGATCACCTTCCAGCGCTGCTCGGCAAGGATCCCTGAAAGGACGACCGAGCCATGGGGCGCGAGATGCGTGACCAGCTGCGGCGCCATCTTGATCAGCGGCCGCGCCAGGATATTGGCGATGATCAGGTCGAACGGACCATGCTCGCGGAAGGCTGTGGAGTGGAAGCCGGGCGCCGTGCGGAAGTCGATGCCATCGACCACCTGGTTGCGCCGCGCATTCTCCTTGGCAACCCGAACCGCGATCGGATCGATATCGGTCGCAAGCACCGGCACCGGAAGCAGCTTGCGCACGGCAATCGCCAGCACGCCGCTGCCCGTCCCGAGATCGAGCGCGTTGCGCACCTTGCGGGACCGAACAACCTTTTCGATGACTTCGAGGCAGCCTGCCGTGGTCCCGTGATGCCCCGTGCCGAAGGCCTGGCCTGCGTCGATCTCGATTGCAACATCATGGCTCTGAACCTTGTCGCGGTCATGCGAGCCATGCACCAGGAAGCGCCCTGCCCGGACCGGCTTCAAGCCTTCGAGTGACTTCGCGATCCAGTCGATGTCCGGGATCACTTCCCGCTCGATCTTGGCGTCGGGATATTCGTCCGCCAGCAAAGCCTCCACCCGGGGCGCGACCTCCTCTTCCTGGTCGCCCATCAGATAGATCGAGGCTTCCCAGATGTCGGCTTTTTCATCCACCTCAGTGGTGGCGATCGCATAATCCTCTTCGCCGAAGGCAAAGCTCATCAGATCGAGGATCCGGTTGGCGTCCTTTTCGGTGCAGGTCACATAGAGGCGGATTTCAGCCACGATCGATTATCCTTGATGGTCAGGTGCGCAAGCGGTTGCGGTACAACGCAATCGCCCCCAAGGCAACCTCCGTGGGCTTGAGGCCGCTCAGCCCTTCATCAAGTTTTCGAGCTTCTTGATCGCCGTGTCGGGATTCTCGCCATAGGCGATCGTGCCCTTGAAGCGTCCCTCAGCGTCCAGCAAGAAGACCGAGGCCGTATGGTCCATGGTGTAGTCGCCGTCGGGCTGGCTTTCGTCGAGCGGGATCTTTTTCGCATAGACGCGGAAGCCTTTTACGACTTCGGCAATCTTCGCCGGATCGCCAGCAATGCCTTTAACCCTGTCGGTGACGTTGGAGATATAGCGGCCGAGGATCTCGGGCGTATCACGCTCCGGGTCTACGGTGACGAAATAGGCCTGGAGGCCGCTGGCATTGGGATCCACCTGCTTCAGCCAGCCATCGAGTTCGAACAGCGTCGTCGGGCAGACTTCGGGGCAATGGGTGAAGCCGAAGAACAGCGCCGTCGGCTTTCCGCGGAAGGCCTGCTCCGTGATCGGCTGGCCATTCTGGTCGACCAGCTGGAACGGTACACCGAAGGGCGCCTCCGCAATCGTCTGGTCCGACTGCGTGACCTGATAGGTCAGCCAGCCGAGGACACCTGCCATCACGACCACCGCGGCCCACAAGACGATCCTGACTGTTTTCATGCTGGCAGTTCCTTGCATAAGAATTCCTAGCCAAGGCGGATAAACCGCTCTGCATCGGGAGGCAATTCAACTCGGTGTGGAAAGAGCGACAAGCGCGGATTTGTCACGGGCCTCAAGCGCATTCAGAAGCAGTAGGCGAGCCCACTCTCGATCAGCGTCAGGAAGATATCGCCGCCATAGCGCATCCAGCCCACGAAAACGGCAAGCGTGAACAGCGCCCCTGCCAGGAACAGGGCCGTCAACGGCAACCATCGATGTGAGCGTACAGCCTCTGCCATGCAACTATTCTAGCGCATTTCGTTCAGGATGACACCGAAGAAAGTGATGCACGCAGTTGCGACTTGACGGTTATCAAGGAACAGAATCATCATTTGCTGACAGATTGTCGCAGGACCGGACGTCTTGGGAGGGACCAATGGAACAGCAGGCACTCGACCGCGGCACATTGCCGAAACTGCAGATCAACCGGCTGCGCATGGATGACGTGAAGGCGGCCTTCGCCGATGGCTGGCGCGACTTCCGCAGCTATCCCACGTTCGGGTTGTTCTTCGGCGCGATCTACGCGCTCGGCGGCCTCTTCATTGCGGTGATGCTGACCTATTATCACCTGCCCTGGATGATCATCCCGGTCGCGATCGGCTTTCCCCTGATCGGCCCCTTCGTCGCCGTCGGGCTTTACGAGATCAGTCGCCGCAATCAGAAGGGCGAGGCGATCAGCTGGAAAGCGGTTCTCGCCGAAGTCTTCCGCCAGCGGGAACGGCAGCTTTCCTGGATGGCCTTTGTTGTCCTCTTCATCTTCTGGATCTGGATCTATCAGGTTCGCCTGCTGATGGCTCTCTTTCTCGGCTTCCGCATTCCGGCAACGCTGGATGCTTTCGTCGACGTCGTGCTGACCACGCCGCCGGGGCTGCTGTTCCTGACCGTCGGAACGGTCGTCGGGGCCGTTCTGGCGACGATCCTCTTCACCGCCACGGTGATCTCCATGCCGCTGCTTTTGGATCACGATGTCGATTTCGTCACCGCGATGCTGACGAGCATGCGCACCGTCATCGACAATCCGGCGCCGATGCTCGCCTTCGGCGTCTTCGTCGCGGCACTGTCGATCCTTTCGCTGATTCCCCTGTTTCTCGGGCTTTTGGTGGTCCTGCCGGTCGCCGGGCATGCCACATGGCATCTTTATCGCCGTGCAATCACAGCAACTTAGCCGCTCGTCGCCGTCCAGTCCTTCGGAATTTGTCCGGATTAGTTCGAGATTAACTAATATTCGGGATTCTTTGTAAGCGTTCTGGCTCACATAGCCAGGCGGACATGATTGTCCACCAGGAGACAGCTCCCCGGTCTGCGCATGTAACGTCACCGGTCCGCAAGGGCGGCCGGATCGGAGCTGGGGAGCACAATGTTCAATTTCATCTTGGGTAGAGACCTGACCGTCAGGCAGCGCCTGATGACACTCGGCGCTGCCGGAGTGATCGGCATCGGCTCGATGCTGGCGGTCGGCTGGTACCAGAATGCGCGGATCTCCACCGCCATCCACGATTCGATCGAGATCAAGAACGAGGTCGAGACAATCAACGAGATGCGCTTGGCCAATGCCAACATGGTTCTGGCGGCCATGGACACCATCATCGACCGGGGCGAAGGGGCCATCCAGCCGGAACGCATCGACATTATCAACGCCGCCGTGGCACTTCTGACCGACGGCATTCCGGTTCTCACCGCCGTGGCGACAGAGGCCGGCGTTCCCGGCGAAGTCGGCACCTACGCCGACGACCTCAAAACCGTGACCCAAGCCATCCAGGTCGATCTGAAGCGCATGGTCGAGACCGGCGCACCGGAAGAAGACTATGCCGCCATCGACGACGCCATCGATGGCGCGGGCGACCGCCTGGGCAGCGTGCTCAACAATCTCTCTGCCCTCGGCGGCAACCTGGTCGAGGAATATGCCAAGGAAGCCACTAGCCGCAGCGATCAGGCCCTGACATTCCAGCTCGGGCTCGGAAGCCTCGCCTTCATCACCGTCATCGTGCTGCAGTTCATTCACGGCAACTCGATTGCCAACGGCATCCGCTTGGTTCGCAACAGCATGCAGCGCATCACAGACGGCGATTACGATGCCCATGTCGACGGCACCGAGCGGCACGACGAGATCGGCGGCATGGCCCGGTCAGCCGACCTGTTCCGCAAGGCCGCGATCGAGAAGCGGGAGCTTGAAGAAACGAGCCGAGCCCAGCGTCAGCAGAACGAGGCCGAGCGCGAAAGCCGCACGGCCGCCATGGAAGCCGATACGCGGGCTCTGAAGCTTGCAGTCGATGCGCTTGGCGAAGGTCTGATGCGCCTCTCGAACGGCGACCTCTGCACGACGATCACCGGCCCCTTCCCGGCCGATCTCGAGCGCCTCCGCACGGACTTCAATGAGGTCTCGACAAACCTGAAACGGGTCATGACCGAGATCTCGACGAACAGCAGCTCGATCTACGCAAACAGCCAGCAGATGCGCAGCGCAGCCGACGACCTTGCGCGCCGCACAGAGCAACAGGCGGCGTCGCTCGAAGAGACCTCGGCGGCCCTCTCGGAGATCACCGAGACCGTGAAGACCGCCTTCGACCGCGCCGAAGAAGCCAGCCACATGGTCGACAACGCCAAGGACTATGCGGAAAAGTCGGGCGAAGTGGTCAACGACGCCATGGCCGCCATGGAGCGAATCGAAGGGGCGACCGACGAGATCGGCAAGATCATCAACGTCATCGACGAAATCGCCTTCCAGACCAACCTTCTCGCACTCAACGCAGGTGTCGAGGCGGCACGCGCCGGCGACGCCGGCAAGGGCTTTGCAGTTGTTGCCCAGGAAGTCCGCGCGCTCGCCGGAAGAGCTGCGGAGGCCGCCCACGACATCAAGACCCTCGTTGGCCGATCGAGCGATGAAGTGCGCTCCGGCGTCGAACTGGTGACGGCAACCGGCGAGGCTCTGCACCGCATCGGCGAAGATGTTTTACGAATTAACGAGCACGTTAAGGCAATCGTTACCAGCGCGAGAGAACAATCAGTTGGACTGAGCGAGATCAATTCGGCCGTCGGACAGATGGACCAGGTCACGCAACAGAATGCCGCGATGGTGGAGCAGACCAATGCGGCGAGCCATACGCTGGCGAGTGATGCGGAAAACCTTTCGCGCCTCGTCGGCCAGTTCAAGGTGAACTTGGACGGACCTGCTCATGGCCAACAGCAGGAGGCAGCGCGCACCGCCTCCCCTCAGAGACCGTCTCCCGCACGGGCCCTGATGAACAAGGTTGCGGGATCATTCAACCGGACCGCTTCGGCAACAGCACCTGCTGCCGCAGCACAAGAACACTGGGAAGAGTTCTGAACATGAGCAATGCCATCAAACAGTCGGGCGCCTATCTGGAAATCGTATCCTTCCATCTCGGCGACCAGGAATTCTGCATCGACATCATGGCCATCCGCGAAATTCGTGGCTGGGCACCGGTAACCCCGATGCCGCACACGCCGCCTTACGTTCTCGGCCTGATCAACCTGCGCGGCGCCGTGATCCCGGTCATCGACATGGCATGCCGCCTGGGCATGAAGATGACGGAACCGTCCGAACGTGCAGCGATCATCGTGACCGACATCGCCGGCAAGCTGGTGGGCCTCCTGGTCGAACAGGTTTCCGACATGATGACGATCAAGAGCGAAGATCTGCAGCCGGCACCGGAAATCATCCCGGAAGCGCAGCGCGCCTTCTGCCGCGGCATCGTCGCTCTCGAGAAGTCGATGGTCTGCTTCCTCAACCTCGACACCGTCATCGCCGACGAACTCGCCCAGGCTGCCTGAGCGTAATCACTCTTCCCCGGAAGGAGCCTCGACCGTGTCGGGGCTCGTTCCCGTTTGTGCAAAAGGTCAGGCCGAAAAGTTCCAAATTTTCCGGCGACAGATAAACACGTTTTAGTCAATAGTTATTTTAAAGCATACGGAACTCTGTCCGGCTCCGGACGTTTCTCCAGTGCTTCCGACGACGCGGAAGTTTCTGAAAGGAAACCAAGGAGAAATATCATGAATTCTGCCGTTAAACTCGCGCTCGCCGGTGCAATGTCTATCGCGTCCTTCTCGGGCGTGGCACTGGCCCAGACCGCTGATCCGATGGTTGACACCACGACCACCACGAATTCCACGACGATGACCGAAGGCGTGAACATCGTCTATCTCGACAGCCTGAACAATGACCAGGACCGTCAGCAGCACACCCGCCTGGAAGCAATGGTCAACGACCAGAGCGCCATGGCTGAAGCCCAGGCAGAGGCAAGCGCTGACCCGGCCATCATGGCAGCTCTGCAGGAAAAGAGCATCGAGACCATGAACGTCATCGACGTTGAAACTGCAGCCAACGGCGGTAAGGTCGTATACGTCAAGTAAGTCGCACTAGCGACTTCCAATAACGCCCTGGATCCGTAAGGCTCCAGGGCGTCTTTGCGTGGAGAGGCGAACAGGTTACCGCTCCGACCGGCTGCGAAATTGGGGGTAACGCGGTGCCGGTCGCGCATGAATGAAGAAGGGCTGGCGGACGTGAAAGTGACGCCCGTCACACAGGGCCACACTCAGTCCATTCCCCCCAAAACTGGTCTGTTACTTCGGCTTCCCGTTGGCCCAGACGACGTTCTGGTTGAAGAGCGGCACCGTCGAAATGGCCATCTTTGCCGATCCTTCCACGACCTGCCGCGAATGGGCGAGATAGATCAGGGTATCGTTTTCTTTGTCGTAGATCCGGTTGACGACCAGCGACTTCCAGATGATCGAAAGCCCCTCGCGGAAAACCTCCTCGCCATCCTCCGAAAGATCGATATTGCCAATCTCGATCGGCCCCGTCTGGCGGCAGGCGATGGAGTTGTTGGAGGGATCCTCGAACCAGTTTCCCTTGGAAAGCCGATCGATGATCGACCGGTCGAAATAGGTGACATGGCAGGTGACGCCCTTCACTTCCGGGTCGGTGACCGCTTCAACAACGATATCATTGCCGACCCAGTCGACCCCGACCTTGCCGACAACTTCGGCAGCCACTGGCAGGGCAGTCGCAGCCGTTACAGCAGCGGCGGCAAGGATATGCTTCAGGGACATGTTCATCACTCCTTTGTGAACGCTGTCCCAAAGATAAGGCGCCGCATCACGCTTGCAAGGCAACAGCCCGTCTTGGCTTGCGCGCAAAGGAGCATGGCTCGTAGCCGCGGCGGTTCAACCGGCCGACATTGAGGCCGAGTTTCACCGCCAGATCGAAGATATCGGCGAGTTCCGCCTCCGCCGCCATTGCAAGGCAAGCCTCCGCGCAGATCCGAGCATCCTCTGCGGCATTGTGGTGCGCGAAGGTCAGGCCTAGGTGAGCAGCGAGAATATTCAGCCGATGCGAACCGAGATCCGGCCAGTGACGCTGGGCAAGCTTGACGCTGCACAGATAGGACAGCTCCGGATATTCGAGGCCACAGAGATCGAGGCAGGCTCTCAAAACCGAGAAATCGAAGGACGCGTTATGCGCGATCATCCGCGCGCCCTCGAAATCTCCCGCGAATTCAGCCATCACATCGGCAAAATCAGGGGCGTGAGCGGTATGCTCAGGACGGATTCCATGGATCGCGATGTTGAACGGCGAGTAGCGATTGCCGGGCGGCCGGATCAGCCGTTCCTCGACACGCACCACCCGACCATTCTCGATGAAGGCGAGCCCCACCGAACAGGCGCTCGCCCGGGCCTCGGTCGCAGTCTCGAAGTCGATCGCAATGGTTTTGCCGGGATAAGGAGAAATCTGCATCCACGATGCTTTAAATCCTCCGGCGGATTCGAACAAGGCACGCGCCGATCGCCTTGACCTTATGCCAGCACTTGGGCATCGTCCTGTCATGTCCATTCATTCGACCACCGTGATGACCTACCTCGTGCTCACCTCCCTTGAGGGTGTGCGGGTCAGGTTGCGTCGATAGAAGGCACCGACCCGGACGCCCTGCGGCAGAGCAGGCGTCTGGATCTCGCTCTCCCGCCATTCCTGAAGGAGAGAGAGATGTCGAAGCAGAAGCCCATCACACGACAGAATGAAGAGCCATGGCCGGAAGGCCTGACAATCAGGGCGCGGTCGGTTGCAGACGCGTCGGCCGTGGCTGAACTGCACAATCTCCAGGGCTATCGTTGGGGCACCATGCGGCTTCCCTTCGAGAGCGTCGAGGAGATCAGGCGCGGCATCGAGCAACAGGCAAGCGGCGTCACAAGCCTCGTGGCTCTACTCGATGGCCTCTTGGTTGGCGACATCGCCTTGCTACCGGGCAAAGGCCGACGCGCGCATGCAGCCACGATCGGCATGGGCGTCCACGATGACTATCGCCGTCGCGGCATCGGCAAGGCCCTGCTTGGCGAAGCTGTTGCAATGGCAGACGACTGGCTGAACCTGCGGCGTCTCGAACTGACCGTCTATGCCGACAACGCGGCCGCGATCGCCCTTTACGAGCGCTTCGGCTTTGCCGTCGAGGGCAAGATGAAGGACTACGGCTTCCGCGCCGGCCACTATGTCGATGCGCTTGCGATGGCTCGCCTGCGCACCTGACACATGGAGGCGAGCGCACTGGGCCGTCCTCGCCTTCACCATATCGCGCCTTTTGCTCGCCTCCCCCTCGACTTTCGGGGTGGAGGCGAGTAGGAACAGCGCCAACATACCCGCAATCGGCGGGCGCGGCGCTTTGGCCCGCATCATCCATCACATTCGAAAGACCACTCCATGACTGATTTCGACGCCATCGTCCCGGCGATCGCCGAGGCCTTGCGCAAGCGCGGCTACGAGACCCTGACCCCCGTGCAGCAGGCCATGATCGACCCCGACCTCGAAGGTCGCGATGCGCTCGTTTCTGCCCAGACCGGCTCCGGCAAGACCGTGGCTTTCGGGCTCGCAATGGCCCCGACCATCATTCCAGACAGCGGCCGCTTCGACCGCGCCGGCACGCCGCTTGCCCTTGCGATCGCGCCGACGCGCGAACTCGCGATGCAGGTCAAGCGCGAGCTGGAATGGCTTTATGCCGAGACCGGTGCGATCATCGGCTCCTGCGTCGGCGGCATGGATATCCGCAATGAGCGGCGCGCGTTGGAGCGCGGTGCCCATATCGTCGTTGGCACGCCGGGCCGCCTGCGCGACCACATCACTCGTGGCGCCCTCGATCTGTCGCAGATGCGCGTCGTCGTGCTCGACGAGGCCGACGAGATGCTCGATCTCGGTTTCCGCGAGGACCTCGAATTCATCCTCGAAGAGTCGCCGGATGACCGCCGCACCCTGATGTTCTCGGCAACGGTGCCGCGCTCGATCGCCGATCTTGCCAAGAGCTACCAGCGTGACGCCCGCCGCATCGAGACCGTTTCGGAAAAGAAGCAGCACGTCGACATCGAATACCGGGCGCTGCCCGTCGCCAATCCCGACCGGGAGAACGCGATCATCAACGTCCTGCGCTTCTATGAGGCGCGCAATGCCATTGTCTTCTGCTCCACGCGTGCAGCAGTCAATCACCTGACCGCCCGCCTGCACAATCGCGGCTTCTCCGTCGTGGCTCTCTCGGGCGAGCTCTCGCAGAACGAGCGCACCCATGCGCTTCAGGCCATGCGTGACGGCCGGGCCCGCGTCTGCATCGCGACCGATGTCGCAGCACGCGGCATCGACCTGCCCGGCCTCGAGCTCGTCATCCATGCCGATCTGCCAACCAATTCCGAAACCCTGCTGCACCGTTCGGGCCGCACCGGGCGTGCCGGCAACAAGGGTGTCTCCGCCCTCATCGTGCCGAACAGCGGGCGCCGCAAGGCGGAGCGCCTGCTCGCCGGCGCCAATGTCCGCCCCACCTGGGCACTGCCGCCGTCGGCGGACGAAGTCCAGGCCCGCGACGACGAGCGCCTGATGGCCGATCCCTCGCTGACCGAAGCGATTTCCGAGGACGAGGCTCAGATGGTCGAGGCGCTGATCGCGACCCATGGCGCCGAACAGGTCGCAGCTGCCTTCTTGCGTCTGCAACGCGGCAATCGCTCGGCACCGGAAGACCTGATCCCCGTCAGCCTGGACGCCGGCAAGGCCCGCAAGGAGCCGGACTATGCCAACCCGTCGAATGCCGCCACCAAGCCGCGCGGCGACTTCGGTCCCAGCGTCTGGTTCTCGGTTTCGGTCGGCCGTCGCCAGAATGCCGAGCCGCGCTGGCTGATCCCGATGCTCTGCCGCAATGGCAACATCACCAAGAACGAGATCGGCGCGATCAAGATGCAGCCGGAGGAGACCTTCGTCGAGATTGCCGAAAGCGCGCTCGACACCTTCCTCGGCGCACTCGGTCCCAACAAGGCGCTGGAGCGCGGCATCACGCTCGCCCAGCTGCCAGGCATGCCCGATTTCAGCGCGCCGCCGAAGGAGCGCGCTCCCCGTCCGCCGCGCGAGAATGGCGATCGCAAGCCTTACGGTGAAAAGAAGGCTTACGGCGACAAGAAGCCCTTCGGCGAGAAGAAGCAGTTCGGCGACAAGAAACCCTACGCCCGCAAGGACGATGGCCCTGCCCGCCCGCGCGACGCCATGGCCGTAACCGATGCCGACGTCTGGGGGGATGCGCCGAAGCCCAAGCGGTCCGATTGGAGCGATGACAAACCCTCTTTCAAGAAGAAGCCAAAGGGCGCTTCCAACGCCTGGGACAAGCCGGCCAAGCCTGAATGGACCGGAAAGCCGAATGGTGACAAGCCGGCATTTGGCGGCAAGCCCAAGGGCAAGTTCGACGATCGCGGCGGCAGCGGCGGGCGCAAGAAGAAGAGCTTCAAGCCGAAAGGCTGACGGCGGAAGCCAGCGCGAGCACTGCGCAGCCCTCAAGCGATAAGCGCGGTCGCCCTTCATGAGCAACCGCGAAATGGAACAAGCATCGTCCCTCGCGCATTCCCCGCGCGGCAAGGGACGGTGCGATTATGACAGCAATCGATGACGAAAACGACGACGCGAAGCGGCTCAATCGCTTCCTGGTCGGACTGGCGCGCGGCATCGCCGGCGCCTTGCTCTTCTCGCTTCCGATGCTGATGACGATGGAGATGTGGTTCCTCGGCTTCTACATGGAGCGGGAACGGCTCCTTCTCTTGCTCCTCCTGAATATCCCCCTGCTCGTCGGCCTGTCCCACCGCATCGGCTTCGAGCGCACGGCGACCTGGCGCGAATCCGCGCGCGATGCGGTGGTGGCCTACGGAATGGGAATTGCAGCCAGCGCGCTGATCCTGGCACTGCTCGGTGTCATCAAGCCGGACATGTCACCGCATCAGTGGATAGGCATGATCGCCCTGCAGTCGGTACCCGCAAGCATCGGCGCCTTGCTCGGTCGAAGCCAGTTGAGCATGAGCGACGACGATGAGGATGAGGAAGACGATCCGTCCAACACGCCCGAGACCAGTTACATCACCGAACTCTTCATGATGGCGGTCGGCGCGCTTTATCTCTCCCTGAACCTTGCCCCGACGGAAGAGATGATCCTGCTCGCCTACAAGATGACGGTGTGGCACGCGCTCGTCTTGCTCGCTCTATCGCTCATGCTGATGCACGGCTTCGTCTACGCACTCGCCTTCAAGGGAAGCCACAGTTTAGATGAGGGAACACCCGCCTGGCATGCCGTCTTCCGCTTTACCGTGCCGGGTTATCTCGTTGCCCTCGCGGTCAGCCTTTATACCCTATGGACCTTCGGCCGGCTGGACGACCTCGGCGCGACCGAAGCCCTTCTGACGATCATCGTCCTCGGTTTCCCGGCTGCCATCGGCGCAGCCGCGGCCCGCCTGGTGTTGTGAGGGATCCGACATGACAAGCAGCAAAAAGAACATGGAACAGGTCAGGTCCCATTGGATCGAGTGGGCAACCGGCCTTATCGCCACGCTGATGATCCTGGCCATGATCGGCTGGCTCCTCTTTGAAGCGGCAACGACGCGGGACCGTCCGCCCGAGCTCTCGGCCAAGGTCCTCGACATCGCGCCCTTGTCCTCCGGCTGGCGCGTGATGATCGAAGTCAGCAATGACGGCGATCAGGCGGCAGCCGCCGTGGACGTCAAAGCGACGCTCACAGAGGGAGACACCACGGTCGAGGAAGCGCAAACGACCTTCGACTATGTGGCGGCCGGTTCAACCTCGCGTGGCGGCCTGATCTTCAAGCAGGACCCATCGTCTTTTGGACTGGAAGTTGTACCGACCGGGTTCACAGAACCGTGACTGTGCCGTCTTGAGACGAATGAAGATGCAATCCTGAGTTACAGATTCATCCAACCTTAATTTTTAAGGGACTAAGACTAGTAGAAATGCAGATAAGGACTTTACTCCTCAGGTTGCATTGGTCACCTTGACATCATGCGGCCACGGGGCACGGGGCCATACAGATTTTATGATGGAAGACGGCGCTGACAGTAGTTCGCGTCGCGAAAGAATTTAACCTCAAGTCCTATTGTGTGGTCGCACCGATGTTGAAGAAGCAGATCGAAGCTTGGGTAATCCAGGACATTGGACTGACGGAGTTCGACAACTGGAACGCCGTCATCCGTTTCGCCAATCGACTGTCCATCCGCAACTCCATCATTGCCTGCTTCATGGTGGCGGGCATGCTGACTGTCATGCATGCCTTCGACCTGCTGCTCAATCCCCTGTGGCGCGACATGGCCATCGGCTGTAGCATCGCCGTCGTCGTAGCCTTCGTGCTGACGATGCTGTGCAGCCTCTACATGGGCTACGCCGTCATCCACCTCGCCCGCACCCGGCTCGAATTTCGCCAGTTGAGCCGGACGGACATGCTGTCGGGCCTTCTCAACCGCCGGGCCTTCATCGATGATCTCTCGCAGGTCGAGCGCGGCCATCTTCTGATCCTCGACATCGATCGCTTCAAACAGATCAACGACCGCTACGGCCACATGGCGGGAGACGATGTCATCATTTCCGTGGCTGCCACGCTGACCGAGATCGTCGGACCGAGCCACCTGGTCGCGCGCATCGGTGGCGAGGAATTCGCCATTCTGTTCCAGGACTGCGAAGTTGCCGAAGTCGTCTCCACGGCCGAACGCATCAGGCGCTCGATCGCAAACCGCCTGATCGAAGCTTTCCATCAATCGATTGCGGTTACCGTCTCCGGCGGCCTCGCCGACATCACGCCGATGCGGGATTTTTCGGCAGTTTACGCGGCCGCAGACCGTGCGCTCTACGCCGCCAAGTCATCCGGCCGCAATCGGATCGTGCTGGAGCGGGAGCTGCCCCGCGGCACACAGGTGGAGCCGACGAGCCTCGATCTCACGAACGCCGCCATGAGCCTTGCCTGATCATCCACCGATCAGAGCAAGCCACTCATCTTCGGTCATGACTTCGACGCCAAGTTCGCGGGCCTTGTCGAGCTTGGAGCCAGCACCGGGCCCAGCAACGACATAATCCGTCTTCTTCGACACCGAGCCTGCCACCTTCGCCCCGAGCCCTTCGGCACGCGCCTTGGCCTCGTCACGCGTGAAGCGCTCAAGCGAGCCGGTAAAGACAACAGTCTTGCCGGCAACCGGACTGTCGCTAACGACGGCTGCCTCGGCATCCAGTGGCGTCACCTCGCTGAGAAGCCTCTCGACGACCTCCAGATTGCGCGGCTCCTTGAAGAACTCGACAATCGAGGCCGCAACCACCTCGCCGATGCCGTCGATGCTGTTCAGGTCGTTCCAGGCATCACCGAACTTCGAGCCAGCCGCCTGCATCGCCTCTGCGAAGGCAGCATAGCTGCCATAGGAGCGAGCCAGGAGCTTTGCCGTCGTCTCGCCCACATGGCGGATGCCGAGCGCGAAGATGAAGCGGTTGAGGGCGATCTCGCGCCGGGCATCGATCGCTTCGAAAAGCTTGCGCACACTGACGCGGCCAAAACCCTCGATGTTTTCGAGCTTGGTCAGCGAGCGCTCCTGCCGCGCCTTGAGGGTGAAGATATCGGGCGCGGTGCGGATCATCAGCGCGGGGTCGTCGCTCTCGAAGAAGAAATCGACCTGCTTGGTGCCAAGTCCCTCGATGTCGAAGGCGTTGCGAGAGACGAAATGCTTGATGTGCTCGACGGCCTGAGCCCGACAAACGAAGCCGCCGGTGCAACGCGTGACGGAATCGAGCTTGCCGGTCTTTTCATTCTTCTCCCGCACGGCGTGACTGCCGCAGACGGGGCACGTCTTGGGGAAGACGTAGCGGCTCGCCTCCGTGGGGCGCTTTTCCAGGACCACATCCAGCACCTGCGGAATGACATCCCCCGCCCGCTGCACGATGACGGTATCGCCGATGCGGATGTCATGGTCTTCGGGGCGGATCCGCTGGCCGGAATTGCCGATGCCTTCGATATAATCGGCGTTGTGGAGCGTGGCATTCGTCACCACGACACCACCGACCGTAATCGGCGTCAGGCGCGCCACGGGCGTCAGCGCTCCGGTGCGGCCGACCTGGATGTCGATGGCCTCGACCGTGGTGAAGGCCTGTTCGGCGGGAAACTTGTGAGCAGTGGCCCAGCGCGGCGACCGCGAACGGAAGCCGAGGCGGGCCTGCAGGTCGAGCCGGTCGACCTTATAGACGACACCGTCGATGTCGTAATCCAGGTCCGGCCGCTGCAAACCGATCTCGCGGTAGTGGTCGAGGATCGCCTGAACCGAGGAGAGCCGCTCGGTCAGCGGATTGATCGGGAACCCCCAGCGGCCGAAGACCTGCACCATCTCCCACTGCGTCTCGGCCGGCATCTGGCTCATTTCGCCCCAGGCATAGGCGAAGAACCGCAGCTTGCGGCTTGCCGTCACCTTCGGATCCAGCTGACGCAGCGAGCCTGAGGCCGTGTTGCGCGGATTCACGTAGGTCTGCTTGCCCTCGGCCTCCATCTGCGCGTTGAGCGCCATGAAGTCGGATTTCGCCATATAGACTTCACCACGCACCTCGACGATATCGGGGGCATCGGCAGGCAGTTCGTTCGGGATCTCGCGGATCGTGCGAATGTTCGCCGTGACGTTCTCGCCGGTCGTCCCGTCGCCGCGGGTCGCGGCTGTCACCAGCTTGCGGTTCTCGTAGCGCAGCGACATCGACAGGCCGTCGATCTTCGGCTCGACCGTGAAGGCGATCGAGTTGTCGGGCATCTGCCCGAGGAAGCGGTAGACGGAAGAAACGAAATCCTGCACGTCCTCGTCGGAGAAGGTGTTGTCGAGCGACAGCATCGGCCGCGCATGGGTCACCTGGGCGAAGATGCCGGCGGGCGCTGCACCCACCCGCTGGGACGGGCTGTCGGTGCGAACGAGCCCCGGAAACTGCGCCTCGATCGCATCATTGCGCCGCTTCAGCGCGTCGTAGTCCGCATCCGAGATCTCGGGCTTGTCCTTGCCATGATAGAGCGCATCGTGATGCGCGATCTCTGCCGCCAGGCGCTGCAGCTCGGCCTTCGCCTGCTCCTCGCTCAGGGTTTCGACGGGAATGGTGTCAACGGCCATGGCAACCTCCGGAATCTCCTGTCGGGTTTAGCGGAAATTCGGCGAATGAAAAGAGCGTGCGATCAGTCCTCGACCTTGCTCAACGACACCTTGCTGAGATCGATCCGAGCGGTGAGCGGCAGGTGGTCGGAAGCAAGCCTCGCAAGCGGCGTGTCATGCACGCTGAGATCGGCGATCAGCCCGACCCTGTTCGCCATGATCCGATCGAGAGACAGAACCGGCAGCCGCGCCGGAAAGCTTGGAAGCGGCGGTGGAAGCGGCCCGAAGACCGGCTCCAGGCGGGTCAGCGCCGAGCCCGGCCCCAGCCGCCACTCGTTGAAGTCCCCCATCAAAAGTGTCGGTCGCTCTGCGCGCCGCTGCAAGAGTTCGAGGATCACGTCGGCCTGCTGGCGCCGCGCCCAGCGCAGAAGCCCGAGATGCGCCGCGATGACGCGCAGCCCTGCCCTGCCCTCGAGATCGATCTCCGCCACCAGCGCGCCCCGCGGCTCGAGTCCCGGCAGCGCCACCTGATGCACGTCCCGGACGATTCCTTCCCGAAACAGCAGCACGTTGCCACGCCAGCCATGCGATTTTGGCCCCGCAACCACGGGCACCGGCAGCAGCCCGGTTTCGAGCCGCAGCCGGTTGAGATCGAGCAGTCCGGATCGCTCCCCGAACCGCTGATCGGCTTCCTGCAGGGCAATCACATCGGGACGGATTTCCTGGATCACGTCGATGATCCGCTCCGGATCGAAGCGCCCATCGACGCCCACGCATTTATGGACATTGTAGGAAGCAACCGTCATCACGCCATCGGCGGTTTCGGACGTGATGCGCTCATCCGGACGCCCTTTGCGGTTGCGGATCGAGGTCAACATCGTCCGGGCGAGGCTGGGTTTTGTCTTCTTCATCAAACCAGTTGCATCCGTCGTCATTGGGCCTGAGGCCGATCGTGGCGAAGGCAACCGATGGCCGGCCGCCTGTATTCAAAGATAGGGCGATCCGAGCCAGAACAAGCGGTCTATCAGCCGGTTCGGCAAAGAACGCGACTTCAGATCCTGCAAGGTCAGCTCCTCGGCATTCGCCAGGCTCTGGTCGATGCGACGCTCGATCTGTTCGGCCAGCACCCGATCGTAAACTTCCAAGTCTATCTCGAAGTTCAATCGCAGCGAACGCGAATCGAGGTTCGAGGAGCCGATGAAACACCACTGGCCATCGATCACCATAAGCTTGGAGTGGTCGAACGAGCCACTCGACAGATGGACGCGACAGCCCTCCCGCAAAATCTGGTCGAACTGTCCCATCATCGCCCGCGCGACGATCGCGAGATTGTTCTGAGACGGCACGATGACATCGACCTCGACGCCGCGGCGCGCCGCGGTATTCAAGGCTGCGATGAAGGTCGTGTCCGGCAGGAAATAGGGCGAAACGATGCGGATCGATTTTTCGGCCACGGAGAAGGCGCCGAGAAGCAGTTTGTGATTGGTTTCGATATGGGAGTCAGGACCTGACACCACCGCTCGGATGGCCGTTCCCGTTCCGGGCACAACGCCGTCGAGCTGGACATGCCAGACAGGTCCCAGCAACACTTCGCCCGTCTCGAAATGCCAGTCTTCCGCCGCAACGGCGAGGATATCCGCAACGACGGGACCGCTTACCTTGAAGTGGGTGTCACGCGCGCCATCAGGACCGGTAAAGGCCGCACGGATGTTCATCCCGCCGATGAAGCCAACCGTGCCATCCACCACGAGGATCTTCCGGTGGGTGCGCAGATTGGCGTAAGGCAGCCGGAGGCCCATGATGACCTGCCCGTTGAAGGTGGCGACAGGCACGCCGCCCTCCTCCAGATAGCCGATGATGCTGGGCACGCTGTAGCGTGCTCCGACGGCGTCGACGATGACGCGCACCTCGACGCCACGCTGATGCGCGGCGATCAGGCAATCTGCGATCCGGCGCCCAACGGCGTCCCGATCGAAAATGTAGGTTTCGAGAATGATGCTCCGCTCGGCCCCCTCGATCGCTTCGCACATGGCATCGAAGGTCTCGTCGCCGGTGGACAGCATCGTGATCGAGTTGCCCGAGGAGAGCGGGTGCCGCGTAACCTTTTCGCCCAGCTGCAACATCTGCCCGAACCGGCGGCCGAACCTGTCGGAAATTTCGTCCTCCCCGATGCTGTAGCGCGAGAGGTGCCGCCAGATCTCATCCAGCTCAAGCGCGCGCCGCGAGATGAGCGTCGCCCGCCGGATCCGGTTGATCCCGGCAACCGCGTAGATCATGGCGCCGACGAGTGGAGAAAGTATGATGATGCCGACCCAGCCGAGCGCCGACCGGACCTCGCGCTTGGTCATGGCCGCATGCACTGCCGCGACCGTGCCGAACACCACGGACATGACGGCAAGGGTCTCGGCCCAGTAGATCTGGATCAGTTCGAGCATGGCAAGCCAGCCAAACAGGTTTCAGCGGAGAGCGCAACCGATACGGGGGTGATGGGGATCACTCCCCGGCCGCCAGAAGCTTGGCGGCGGCCGCACGCGCTTCGTCGGTCACGGAGGCGCCGGCGAGCATACGGGCGATCTCTTCCTTGCGATGCTCCGGCTCCATGATCGCAACGCGTGTCGCGATCTTGTCGCCGGCATCGCCGGTTGGGCCTTTCGAGATCAGGAAATGCGTCGAGGCGCGGGCGGCAACCTGGGGCGCATGGGTGACGGACAGCACCTGGACCTTGGCCGAGAGCCGCTTCAGCCGCTGTCCGATCGCATCGGCCACAGCCCCCCCGACGCCGGTGTCGATTTCATCGAAGACCAGCGTCGGCGCAGAACCGCGATCGGCCAGCGCCACCTTGAGCGCCAGCAGAAAGCGTGACAGCTCGCCCCCGGATGCGACCTTCATGATCGGGCCGGGACGCGTGCCGGGATTGGTCTGGACGTGGAACTCGACCGTGTCGATGCCGTCGGCCGTCGCGTTGTCAGGGTCGGCTGCCACTTCCACCATGAACCGCGCCCGCTCGAGCTTCAGCGCCGGCAGTTCCTGCATTACGGCATCGGCAAGCGTCTGGGCGGCGTTCTGGCGCTTGGCAGACAGCTGCTGGGCCAGATGATCGTAATGCGCCTTGGTCTCGCGCACGGCCGCTTCCAGCTGGCCAAGACGCTCTTCGCCGGCATCGAGATCGGCGAGATCCGCCACCATCTTTTCCGCAAGTGCCGGCAGATCGGCGACGGCGACCGAATACTTGCGTCCGGCCGCTCTCAACGCGAACAGCCGCTCTTCGACGCGTTCCAGCTCGCGCGGATCAAACTCCGTCCGCCGCAGGGCCGATTCGACTTCCATTTGAGCGGCAGACAAGGTGTCGAGCGCCGTTCCCAGGAGTTGCACGGTCTCTTCCAGCAATCCCGGCGCTTCCTGGCTCTTGCGCTCAAGACGGCGCATCAGCGAGGCAATATGCGGGACCGGCGACGCATTGCCGTTCAAGAACTCCGAGGCCTCGGCGATATCGCCCGCGATGCGTTCGGATTTCTGCATGGCAGAGCGACGCTCGGCGAGTTCATCCTCCTCGCCATCGAGCGGCGAAAGACCTTCCAACTCTTCAACCGAAGCCCGCAGATAGTCCGCCTCACGCGCGGCGGCCTCGACCTTGGCCTTGTGCGCCTTGAAGGATCGCTCCGCATCGCGCCAGCGACGATAGCTCTCCCCGAGATCGACGGCCTCGTCGGTCAGGCCCGCAAAGGCATCGAGCAGCATCCGGTGTGCATTGGTGTCGATCAGGGCGCGATCATCATGCTGGCCGTGGATCTCGACCAGCAACTGCCCGACTTGGCGCATCAATTGGACGCTGACTGGCTGGTCGTTGATGTAAGCGCGCGTGCGGCCATCGGCCGACTGGACGCGGCGGAAAATCAGATCGCCGTCGTCGTCGACACCGTTACCCTTGAGCAGGGTCCGTGCCGCATGGCTGTTGTCGACGTCGAAGACGGCTGTCACCTGCCCCTTGTCCTCGCCGTGGCGAACAAGAGACCCGTCACCGCGTCCACCGAGGGCGAGCGACAGACTGTCCAGCAGGATGGATTTGCCGGCACCGGTCTCCCCGGTCAGCACGGAAAGGCCCGTTTCGAATGCAAGATCCAGCCGCTCGATCAGAACGATATCGCGGATCGACAGCTGGACCAGCATGGGCTCAGATTCTCACTTCGTCAGATTAGACTTGTCAGGTCCCGATCAGCAGCCTGCGGCCAGCACGGGTGATCCAGGACCCGCTGTTTTCACGCGGCTCGACCCCACCCCGCTGCAGCAGCGCATAACTATCGGCATACCACTGGCTGTCCGGATAGTTGTGGCCGAGTACGGCAGCCGCCGCCTGTGCTTCCGAGACGACGCCCATGGCGTAATAGGCTTCGACCAGACGCGCCAGCGCCTCTTCGATCTGGTTGGTGTTCGGATACTGCTCGACCACGACGCGGAAGCGCGAGACGGCGGCGAGATATTCCTTGCGCTCCAGATAGTAGCGACCGACCTGCATCTCCTTGCCGGCGAGCTGGTCGCGCGCGAAACGGATCTTCGCCTGTGCGTCGTCGACATATTCCGAATCGGGGAACTCGTTGACGACGCGCTGCATCGCTTCGATCGTCTTGACCGAGTTGCGCTGATCCTGCGTGACGCTCGAAATCTGCTTCCAGTAGGAAAGACCGACCAGATACTGCGCATAGGCAGCGTCTTCAGACTTCGGGTAAAGGCTCATATAGCGGTTGCCGGTGGAGATCGCGTCCGCATAACGGCCGAGGCGATACTTCGTGAAGGTGCTCATCACGAGTGCCTTGCGCGACCATTCCGAGAACGGATGCTGGGCATCGACGGCATCGAACTTGCGCGAAGCTTCGCTCATGTTGCCGGCCTTGATGTTGGCAAGGCCCTGATTGTAGAGCACTTCCGGCGGCTCGGTCTCGGCAGCGAGCTTGCTGATGTCGATATCCGGGTCCGACTGGCATCCGGCGAGCACGGCGCCCACGGACATCATCACACACAGGCCTGCAATACGCGCGGCTTTCTTCACAACGACCGATCCCACTTGATTCATTCGAAAGATCCCGATTGCAGCGCCGCTTGAAAAACCGTCGCCTTCAACTGGCGTTTCTAGCCACAAAAGCGGCACTAGGGCAACGCAGTGATGTGACTTTAACGCATTTTTGTGGCGGGCCGCCCAGAAAGTGCCGCTTGTGCCCGCCTCTTTCCGCACCTTGCAAAAACGCCGACCTCGATAAAGGCCGGCGTTCGAATTCCGTTTCAGGAACTGGCGGTTAAGCCGACCAGGGAGCGAATTCCGGAACCTGGACCGGAACGAACTCGCGGGCGCGAACCTGATAGCTGCGGCTCGGCGCTTCCACGACCTCATAAGCCGTCGGGTCGCTAAGCAGCGCCTTCAGCGCGTTGGCATTCATCTTGTGACCGCCGCGATAGGAACGGTAGCAGCCGATGAACTGCGCACCCGCCAGCGCCAGGTCGCCCACGGCATCCAGCGTCTTGTGACGGACGAATTCGTCCTTCTCGTAGCGCAGGCCTTCAACATTGATCACGGTATCGTCGTCGGAAATGACGACGGAGTTTTCGAGCGACGAGCCGAGCGCAAAACCAGCGGCCCACAGGCGCTCGACATCACGCATGAAGCCGAAGGTGCGCGCCCGCGACAATTCGGTCTTGAAGCTCTCGGCTGTTAGATCGCCTTCCCACTTCTGCCGACCGATCAGCTTGCTGTCGAAGTCGATCTCGACTTCGAAGCGTGTGCCGTCATAGGGGCGGAATTCCGACCAGGAGGCACCCGATTCGATCCGCACCGGCTTGGTCACGCGAATGTAGCGGCGCTTGACGCCGAGATTGGTGATGCCGACCTGTTCGATCGCTTCGATGAACACCTCGGAGCTACCATCCATGATCGGCATCTCGGCGCCATCGACTTCGACGATGACATTGTCGAGGCCAAGCGCATAAAGCGCTGCCATGACGTGTTCGATGGTGGCGATCGACCGGGCGGGATTGGTTCCGAGAACCGTGCAGAGATCGGTATTGCCGACGTGTGCGGAAACGGCGCGGTACTCGCTCACCGAACCATCGTCATGCTGACGCTGGAACACGACGCCCGTTCCGGCTTCCGCCGGCTGGAAGGTGATGCTGACGTCTCGACCGGAATGAACCCCGATCCCAGTCAGCGTGAGCGGCGCTGCGATCGTGGTCTGAAATCCGAGCAAAGCAATTGCCATTCCGATAGCCTTAAAGATGAAGCGACGAGGCGGTGGATCTGAAACTTCCCGTCGCTAATGCGTGTCGAAGACTCAAGCAGAGCCCTGTTTCGATCTCATACATACGTGGCCCCGCCCCTCCAGCCAAATCACTGATTCTTTCGCGCTGTAACGAAGCCAGCCCATTGATTAACATCAAGAATTTCACGAACTGAAACAGTTCGTGAAATACAGAAAACCCGGGTCTTTCAACCCGGGTTTCCAAAGCAGGTCTGATCCAGTCTTAGCTCGTCTGACGACGCAGGAAGGCCGGGATCTCGAGCTGGTCGTCTTCGCTGCCAGCACGTGCCGGCGTTGCACGACCGTGATCATCCAGCTGGCCGCGACGCGGAGCGTAGAGGCTGGCTTCAGCCGAGAGCGGACGGCGCTGCTGCGAAGGAGCAGCCGGCGCAGAACCGGTCATGTCACCCATCACCGGCTCCTCGTCGGCCTGACGGCCCAGCGAGTTGGTGATGCGCTTCAGAAGACCCATCGGGCCACGCTCGTCCTGGGCGGCAGGCGCTGCCGGCTGGGCGCGGTGATCGATTTCGGCGCGCAGCACCGGCGGGAAGTCTTCAACCTTCGGCATGCGGACCGGTTCAGCGGCCATGCGGGGCTCGGCTGCCATCGGTGCCGGCGCGACAGGCGCCTGCATGACCGGAGCCGGCTGCTGCATAACCGGTGCCGGCTGGCTCATGACCGGGGGCGGAGCGACCGGCTGGACCATCTGCGGCGCAGGGGCTGCTTCCGGAGCCGGCGAAGCGAACAGACGGCTGGCCGGACGGAATTCCTGCTGCGGAGCAGGCTGCGGCTGGCTCACCGGCTGACGGGCGACGGCGATTTCGAGTTCCCGTTCCATGGCTGCTTCAGCCGAACGGATGGTGTCTGCGACCGGATCCATGGTCGGCTTGGGGGCCTGCGTCATTGCAGGCTGATATGCGGCCGGTGCCGGAGCAACGGCCGCGGAAGAACGCATAGCGGGCTTTGCGAGCGGAGCGGCTTCGAAGCCCTTGGAGGCAAGAGCAGCACGGTCGATGCCGGTGGCAACGACGGAGACGCGAATGATGCCTTCCAGCGCTTCGTCGAAGGTGGCGCCCAGGATGATGTTGGCATCCGGATCAACTTCTTCGCGAATGCGGGTCGCAGCTTCGTCGACTTCGAAGAGGGTCAGGTCACGGCCGCCGGTGATCGAGATCAGCAGGCCCTGAGCGCCCTTCATCGAGGTTTCGTCGAGCAGCGGATTGGCGATTGCGGCTTCAGCAGCCTGCATCGCACGGCCTTCGCCCGAAGCTTCGCCGGTTCCCATCATGGCGCGGCCCATTTCGCGCATCACGGAACGAACGTCCGCAAAGTCGAGGTTGATCAGGCCTTCCTTGACCATCAGGTCGGTGATGCAGGCAACGCCCGAGTACAGAACCTGGTCGGCCATCGCGAAGGCGTCGGCAAAGGTCGTGCGGTCGTTGGCGATGCGGAACAGGTTCTGGTTCGGGATGACGATCAGCGTGTCGACCGACTTCTGCAGTTCCTCGATGCCCTGCTCGGCCAGACGCATGCGGCGAGCGCCTTCGAAGTGGAACGGCTTGGTGACGACGCCGACGGTCAGGATACCCTTGTTGCGGGCGGCCTGGGCGACGACAGGAGCAGCACCGGTGCCGGTACCACCACCCATGCCGGCGGTGACGAAGCACATGTGGGTACCGTTCAGGTGATCGATGATCTCGTCGATGCACTCTTCAGCGGCGGCGCGACCGACTTCCGGCTGCGAGCCGGCGCCGAGGCCTTCCGTGACGTTGACGCCGAGCTGGATGATGCGCTCGGCCTTGGTCATGGTCAGCGCCTGGGCATCCGTGTTGGCGACGACGAAATCGACGCCCTGCAGACCAGCGGTGATCATGTTGTTGACGGCATTGCCGCCACCGCCACCGACACCGAAGACGGTGATGCGGGGCTTCAGCTCAGTAATGTCTGGCTTCTGCAGCTTGATGGTCATGGTACCCGTTCCTTCTTTTCCCGGCCGCATCGCCAAGCCGGCCATGTCATTTCAACAGATTTCCCTTGGCCGAAGCTTGTGTCCGGCCGGGTAAACTCAAAAACTCTCTTTCAGCCATTGCCCCATGCGGGCGAAGCGGCTGTTTCCGTTGCCGAAGGGCGAGAACAACCCGCCCTGCCCGGCATGTGTTTCCTGATCCGCCATCTGCGGATAGATCGTCAGGCCAACGGCCGTGGAGAAGGCCGGTCCCTTGGCGGCAGCCGGCAGACCCGACACACCCATCGGACGACCGATACGCACGTTCCGGGCCAGAATGCGGCGCGCCGCCTCCGGCATGCCGGTCAGCTGGCAGGCACCACCCGTCAAAACGACGCGCTTTCCGACGACCGGCGAGAAGCCCGACTTCTGGATCCGGTCGCGCAGCATTTCGAGGGTTTCCTCGATGCGTGCGCTGATGATCCGGGTCAGAAGCGCCTTCGACACCTGGGTCGGCTGGTCGCGATCATCCTCGCCGATCGGCGGGACGGATACGACTTCGCGATCGTCGGCGCCGTTGGCGACAGCCGAACCGTGAACGACCTTCAGACGTTCTGCATCCTCGATACGGGTGGAAAGCCCGCGCGCCAGATCGGTCGTCACATGGTGACCGCCGATCCCGATGGCGTCCGTATGGATCAACTTGCCTTCAGCGAAGACCGAGATGGTGGTCATGCCACCACCCATGTCGATCGCCGCGCAACCCAGCTCCACCTCGTCGTCGACCAGGGCAGCAAGGCCGCTGGCGTAAGGCGTGGCAACCACGCCTTCGACGGTCAGGTGAGCGCGGTTGATGCAGAGCTCCAGATTGCGGAGCGCTGCCCGTTCGGCCGTGACCACGTGCATGTCGACGCCGAGAACATCGCCATACATTCCAAGTGGATCACGGATTCCCCGCTCTCCGTCAAGCGAAAAGCCCGTGGGCAGCGAATGTAGCACGGCACGGTCGCTTCCCTGCGACTGCTGGCCGGCAGCGATCAGCACCTTGCGGAGATCGCCGGATTCGACTTCCTGACCACCGAGATCGATGGTCGCGGTGTAGACGTCGGAACCGATGCGGCCCGCAGACACGTTGACGATCAGGCTTTCGACCGTCAGGCCAGCCATGCGCTCGGCAGCGTCGACGGCAAGGCGAACGACGTTTTCAACGGCATCGAGATCGGCAATGACGCCGGACTTGATGCCGTGCGAACGCTGGTGGCCGAGGCCGATGACCTCGACATTGTGGGTGCGCCCCGGCAGCACGGCGGATTCACGCCGCGGCGTCAGCCGGGCAATGATGCAGACAACCTTGGTCGAGCCGATATCGAGTACCGAAACGACATGCGCCCGCTTGGACGACAGCGGCTTGGCGCGCGGGAGACCGAAAGAAGAGCCACCAAAGATGCTCATATCTTCTGCTCCAGCTTCTTGAGGGCTTTGCGGCGCTCTTCGAGAGCCGCAGTACGACGCTCCTGCGCACCAGGCGTCAGGCGAATGGTGACACGGTCGGGGAGACGCAGATCAACGAGCGCCACATCCCGCGACAGAACCTGCTGCTCGGCATCGAAGCGATTGAGAAGTGCCAGCGCGCCCGCAACATTCTCTTCCGGCAGACGGACGATGATGCCGTTGTCCAGATGCACATCCCAGCGGCGACCACCGACGCGAACGAAGGCCTTTACCCGGGACGCAATCGCCGGCCAGTTCGAAAACTCTTCATCGATCGAAGCAGCCGCCGTCTCGGCGTCGCGACCGACAAAGAGCGGAAGCGAGGCAAACTTGTTGTCGCGCAGCGGGGCAATCACCGAACCCGACCGCTCGATCAGCGAGAGATCATTGCCATGCTGCCAGATCCCATAGGCCTGGCGCTCACGCAGCGTGACTTCGACGGTCGACGGATAGACCTTGCGCACCTCGGCCGATTCGACCCAGGGGAGCTCAGCCAGGGCAGCGCGGGCAGCCGCGATATCGAGACCCAGCAGGCTCGTGGAGCCGTCGAGACCGAGAAGCTGCAGGATATCGATTTCGGACGTGTGCTGATTGCCGGAGACGCGAACATCCTCGACGGCGAAACCAGCAGAAGCCGTCACGCCCTGCATGACGACCGGACCATGACCACCAACAACCACACCATGCAGCGCGACCAGACCGTAGAAGCCAGCAAGGCTGACCTTGCCGAAATGCCGCGGGATGGCGATACGCCCGGAGCACAGGCTGATCACGAAACGAACGATGCGGCGCAGCGGGCGCGGAAGCACCTTGGCCTCCGAAGAGGCGAGCGGCGAAGTCGGAAGCAGACCCGAAATCTCAGCCATTTTGTTACCGCTCAACGAGAACAAGAAGCGTCCTCCACCATCCAACGTAAAAACTCACCAAAGCTGTAGCCCGCATGGGCAGCCATTTCCGGCAGCAACGAGGTAGGGGTCATGCCCGGCTGGTTATTGAGCTCCAGCCAAATCAGATCGCCATCCTCGGAGAAGCGATCGTCGTAACGGAAGTCTGAACGACTCACTCCGCGACACCCGAGCGCCTGGTGTGCCTTGAGGGCTAATGATTGTATTTTTTGGTAAATTTTCGGTGAAATTTCTGCCGGAAGTACGTGCTGCGAGCCGCCCGCGGCATACTTGGAGTCGTAGTCGTAGAAGCTGTGACCCAGAGGTACGATCTCGGTTACGCCGAGAACCTGTCCATCCATGACGCCGCAGGTCAGCTCACGGCCGGCCACGTAACGCTCGACCATGACGATATCGCCATAGCGCCACTCGCTCGAAGTCAGGATCTGCGGCGGATGCGCCATGTCTTCGCGCACGATCACCACGCCGAAGCTGGAGCCCTCGCGGACAGGCTTCACTACATAGGGCGGCGCCATCGGATGGGTGTTGCCAATATCGAAGCGGTTGATGACCATGGCCTCGGCGACAGGAATACCCGCCTGGGCCGCGACGATCTTCGCCTGCCTCTTGTCCATGGCGAGTGCAGAGGCAAGAACGCCGGAATGCGTATAGGGAATTTCGAGATATTCCAGCACACCCTGGATCGTGCCGTCTTCGCCATAAGGGCCATGCAGCGCATTGAAGGCGACGTCGGGCTTCAGGTTTTCCAAAACACGGCCGATATCGCGACCGACGTCGACACGCGTGACCTTGAAGCCCTCGGCCTCAAGCGCCTCAGCACAGGCATTCCCCGAAGACAAGCTGACCGGCCGCTCGGAGGACAATCCACCCATCAATACCGCGACATGCTTGCCACTCATCTACGCCTCGCAAATTCTAAAAATCCGACCGGAATCGCACCGCTTGCTCCGGGTTTGTGAGGCAAGTTCAACAACATTAAGGTTAATGAACCGTTTACTTTCGTTAACCGGACCGCGGCCCCACCCGCCCTCGATGGCGAACAAGGACTTGAGAAAACAGACGTAAATGAATGTAAAGACGGGTTAATTTGCGCCCAAGTGACTCTCAGGCTGTGAGCCGTGAGCGATCGACCGGCAACTGATCATTGTCAGGAACAGAAGCCCCGAGAGCCGTTTCCGCGATCTCTCTCGCATGCACGATTCGATTGCGACCGGCCGCCTTGG
>NZ_STGU01000017.1 GCF_004912135.1 Rhizobium rosettiformans W3 | reverse complement strand
CAGGATGAGTGCAAACGATTGATCGTCCTCGACAATCAGTAGCTTGCGGGCTGTTGCCTCGGATGCTGCACGGTCGTCATCGACGATTGCGACGGCCTTCGGCTTTTGTGCAGTGCTCTCTGCTTCTGTGCGGAAGACGGGTTCTGCAGCGGACGCGACGGGCGGGGCAAAATCCTGTTTCGGAGCCTGGACCAGCGCACTGTCGAACTCGGCCGGGATGATGACCGTGAACGTGCTGCCCGCGCCAAGCTGGCTTTGAAGCTGGAAGCGGCCTCCAAGCAAGCGCACGAGTTCGCGAGAAATCGACAGACCAAGCCCGGTGCCACCGAACTTGCGGCTAATGGTGCTGTCCGCCTGATGGAAGGCTTCAAAGATCCGATTTTTCTGCTCGTCCGCAATCCCGATGCCCGTATCCTTGATCGAAAAGGCGACCTGGTTGTCATCGCGACGGCTAACAGTTAGCGAGACGCCGCCGTTTTCGGTGAACTTCAGCGCATTCGCCAAGAGGTTCTTGAGAACCTGCTCAAGGCGCTGCGGATCGGTCTGGATGACTGCGGGCACGCCCGCCTCGACCGAGACGTTGAACTGCAGACCCTTGTTGGTTGCGAGCGGTTCAAACATGTGACGAAGCCCATTGACGGTCCTCTCGATGGACACCGCTTCCGCATTGATCTCCACATGTCCTGCTTCGATCTTGGACAAGTCCAGGATGTCATTGATCAGGTTCAACAGATCATTGCCCGATGACTGAATGGTCTGGGCGAATTGGACCTGCTGGGCAGTCAGATTGCCTTCGGAATTGTCAGCCAGGAGTTTGGCGAGGATGAGCGAAGAGTTGAGCGGTGTTCGCAGCTCGTGCGACATGTTCGCGAGGAAGTCTGATTTGTAGCGGCTGGCGAGTTCCACTTCCTTCGCCTTGGCCTCGATGGCGTCTTTCGACCGTTCAAGATTGTCCCGTTGTCGTTCCAGTTCTTCCGCTTGCTCCTCAAGCTGCGAGTTGGTCTGTTCGAGTTCTGCCTGCTGCTGTTCCAGGCGGGTCTGTTGTTCGCGAAGTGCGCGTCCTTGTTCTTCCAGCTCCTCGTTCGAAACGCGCAGCTCCTCGCCCTGGACCTGCAGTTCCTCCGACTGACGCTGGGTCTCCTCCAAAAGAGCCTGGAGGCGGGTTCTGAATTCAGCCGAACGGATGGCGACGGCAATCAGCTCTGAGACCTGTTCAAGAAGCACCAGAGTCTGATCGCTGATCGGAGACAGGAAGCCGAGTTCAAAAACGCCTCTTACATCCCCTTCAACGATCGCAGGCGCCAAGGCGAGATAACGTGGTTTCTGCTGTCCAAGAGCCGAGCCGAAGTTGATGTAGCCATCCGGAACCTCGCCAACCGCGATCGGACGGTGATCCCGCAACACATGGCCGAACAGGCTGTCGTTTTGGCCAAAGCTTGTAGGCAGGATCACTTCTGAAGGCACGCCGTGGACGGCCATGCGATGAAAGCGGCCGGCATTTTCGACATAAATGGCACCTGCGACCGCGCCGAGATAGTTGGTCAGGAAGCCAAGGATATTCTGGCCGAGCTGAGCAAGTGGCTGCTCGCCAGATACCGCCGACCCCAGGCCAAGTTGGGCATCTCTCAGCCACTGCTCTCGCTTCTGCGCAAGGGCAGTTTTCCTCAGCAATGCAGAGATGATCAAAGTGAGGATGATTCCAACGACCCCCGTCGCTATCCCGCTCGTCCATGCGACCACGAATGATCTGTCTCGCTCCCGCAACGCCTGCGCACGGTCTTCGCCCGCCTCAAGTCTCAGTTGCCCGACCGTGTCTCGGATACCATCCATATCGCTGCGACCTCGGTCGGTCCTCATGAAGGCCACTGCTGCGGCCTCGCCCTCTTCCCCGTAAAGACGGAGCGTCTCCCTCATGGTGCCGAGTTTGGAAACAGCGAAGGCTCGCAACTCGGATGGCCCGCCGCGTTCGTGCATTTCCGGTGTGGCAATTGAATCGAGCGTCTCGATGCGGTTCTCGACCTGAGACATCGCGCGATTGTAAGGGTCGAGGTATCCATCGTCTCCCGTCAGAAGATAGCCCCGTAGGCCCGTCTCTGCGTCCTGCACGTCAATCAGAAGCAGGTCGAGGGCGACGATCAATGCATGGGTTTGGGTCACCCGAGCGCTGTTGCCCTTGATGTTCTGCACTGTCAGATAAGACAGTGAGGCACTTGCGACGAAGAATGCAATTGCCGCTAGCAAACCGAGCAGTGCATTGCGACCGAGGCCAAGCAGTCGGTTACCTGTGAGTGCGGAGGTCTTTCGGTGCATGCTAAAACTCTAAATGTCTGGTTTGGCGGATCAATACGGGCCGCTTTCACGGCCATTTTCGAGGGCTAATTGGCAGGCGGTCCTGAAGGCATTAGAGAGACTTGAACTTGTTCGCACGCGCTTCAAGCGGTTACGTTGGGGAGCGTTTTAGGTAGCAATAATTTGATCCAGAGCGCAAGAATGCACTGAAAATGGAACAAAAAGAATTGCTTGACCTGCGGGGTATTGCCCATCCCCCACAGCGGCTGGTGAGAACGCATCATGGCTTCAGCGTAGAATACGTCCGTCCTGAGTTAGCTGCTGCTTTCAGCTATGATTGGACGAGTAACCTACATTTCTGCGCCTACCATGATATTGTCCTCGAAGACGGAGCCATACGTGCCGGAGATGGGGCAGAAGACACCCGTCGGGATCTGCGCCATACGCTTACCTATGTCCCTCGCGGCGCGCGCGTCTCCGGCTGGTCCAGGTTGAGCAGACGAAAGAACTCGTTCACTGCCATCTATTTTGATCCCCTCTCCATGCGAGAGGAACTTGGCGTGCGATTTGCCGAGCGTGTGTATGAGAAGGTTTATTACAGGAGCGACGATGTAGAGAGATATATGCGTCAATGGGCTCGGCTCTTGGCGCAAGATCATCCCGATAGCTTGTACGAAGAGGCGTTGGGGCTCGTCACCATCTTGGCGATCCATCAGACATCGAGGAAGGAAGTTGAGGCGGCTCATCCAATTGGCAAGGCATCTCTCACTCTCATTGAAGAATTCGTGGAGGAGAACCTCGGTTCGGATTTGACCCTGTCAACGCTGGCGGAAATCACTGGTCTGAGCCGGTTTCATTTCAGCAGATCATTCAAGGCGGCCACCGGAGAAACCCCACATCAGCATGTACTTCGACGCCGTATGGAGCGCGCAAAATTGCTTCTGGCTTCGGGAGAAGTGCCTATCGGTCAAGTCTCTGAGAGTTTGGGATTTCGAAGTATCGCGTATTTTCAGAAGTCCTTTAAGTCTTGGGTGGGCATGAGCGCCAAAGATTTTCGGGGATCTAAATAGGTTCAGCTGCATGCGAGCTTCTACATCAGCTGGATCATCGGTCAGACTATCGACTTCGGTTGCGACCTTTTGTCCCCGAGCAGGGGCAATTAACATCCGAAGTGCTTCTCTCGGCCATCGACTGAACTCATTTAATGAGCGGCAACTCCGGCAGTATAAACGGCGCAGGGTCTGCCGGAGGCAGAGTTGCAATGTTCCGATGGTCAAGCGAAGTCTTTCGCGTAATCGTCAGCCAATCTGTGAAATCTGACGCAATTCCGACCAGCATTCTTTGCCTGGTACAGCGCCAGATCGGCTCGTTCGACGAGCTCGGTTGGGTCGCCTATGGACGCAAGGGGCGTGAAAACGGTGGCGCCTACGCTGACGGTTACGATCCCATATTCGCTGTCTTCGTGTAGGATGCTAAGTTTCCTAATCGACGTTCTGATCTTCTCAGCGATTGCGATCGCCATGTCGCCGTCAGTGTCAGGTAGGAGAACTGCGAATTCCTCGCCTCCAAACCGCGCCGTGATGTCGCCAGACCGTCTAACCCCAGTCGCAATTGCCGCCGCAACTGATTTCAGGCAAACGTCACCGGGAAGATGTCCGTAGCGGTCGTTGTATGCCTTGAATCTGTCGACATCGATCAGAAGCACAGACAGAGGCCGACCGGTCTGTTTCGCTGCCTCGAATTCGCGCTGCAGGCCATCGTCGAACGATCGACGATTAGATAGTCCAGTCAGCGCGTCTGTCTCAGCTAAGCCTTTCATTTGTTCGGCAAAGCTCTTGAGGGAAAGCTCGGACTCCTTCATTGCAGTGATATCGGAGACGAGTGCCAGTACGTGGCGATCCTCGGTCACCCGTGTTCTTAAGGACAACCAGCGACCGTCTGCAAGTGGGATGACTTCGTCCTTGTTGATGAAGAGCGTCTTGGCGGCCGCCTGAATGCTCTCCTCGTCCAGATCGATAGGCAAATCCTTCCGCTCCCCGTTGCGCACAGTAGCCCTAACAATGTCGGTGATGTGTGCGCCTTCCTTGCGGGCATAAGCGGATTTCGGGAAGAGTTCTCGGTACCGTTCATTGCAGAACACGATGTTCCCATCCGGCCCGAACATTGCGAGCCCGTCGGACATTTCGGCCATGGCCTGCGCCATGATATTCCTGCTGGACCGGAGTTCCTGCTCGAGAAGCTTTTTCTCAGTAATGTCGACCGTTACCCCGGCCAACCCGACCATGTCACCTTGTCGGTTTTTCAGAGGTACTTTTGAGGTCGAGTACCATCGTGGCGGTTTACCCTCTTCGATGAGAAACTCTTCAAAATGGTCCAGCGGCTGCCCAGTTCGCATGACATCGGCCTTGACTGCCATCAACTGCTCGGCTCTCTCCTTAGGAGCGAGATCATGATCCGTCAGCCCAACCATTTCAGACGACCGCGCGCGCCCATTGTGGCGAGCAACATTGAGGTTCGCGACAACGAAACGGTGTTTCAGGTCTTTGACGTAGTGATAGTCGGGCGCCTGTGTGAGAGCAGCGTATAGAATATCGCGTTCCAGCGTGAAACGACGGAAATAGGCGAGGAAGAAACCAATAGCGGCTGTCGTTGCAAAGTTCAAAACGGCGATTGGTAGTCCCACCTCGTCAACGGCCCGCTGGAAATCAGCTGCAGGAAGAAGTGCAAGGACTGCAATCGAAAGGCAGCCCGCAAGCACAGCGGCACTCAGGATCGATGGCGCATGGCTCATTGGCTTCCTGCCTGCAAAAAACCAGAGTGCACTTCCAAGTACGAAAACAATGGCGATTGCGGTCAAACCAGGCGTCACCCCTGCCCCGCCGAGGTAAAGGCGGAAGCACGCAGCCAAAATGGCGGTAATCAGCGCAGGGCCTGGCCCACCGAATACAGCAGCGGACTCTATGATCGCAAGGCGGAGGTCAAAGATGACCCCGACATCGAAGCGGACCGAGAGTAGCATTGAGGCGATTGCCGCTAGGCCCATTGCGACCCCAAGGCCAGCGCAGCGCAGCTTGGGCGGCAATTGGTAGAAGCGGTATGAGAGATGTGTCCAGATCGAGACTATCAATGCGACGGCGGCAAGATTGCCAGCAAGAACTTTCCAGACGTCATCCATTCTCGCTCACCGTCACGCTACGCCCCGAACACTCAACTAGAAGAGACGACGCTGCGCTTTCGGTCGTCCTGGAGGACGCAGTGACAAGCCCAAATCGTCAATAGAGTTCATGCTCAATATCTGGCAAAAACCTAAAGCAGCGGTTTATGATCGGCGATTTACGGCTAAAGTCTCAAATCATCCGTTCATCGTATTCGCCAGCCTGTCCCCAATTCCCCGAAATCAGGCCGCTTGTTGCTCCGGCGGTCTAGAAGCTATTGAGACGTTCTTGGTGCGCTTTGACTCCTAGCAAATCAAGAAACCGTGAAACGAATGCTACATGAGAAGCGGCACGACTACCGTACGACTAAGCCCGCTACCCGTTGCGCCGTTACAACCGCTCACCCCGTTTTCCGATCGCTGTTCGCATTTGCACGCATCAGCGACATCAGCATCGGTCCCAGTCCGAACTCCCCTCCCCTCGCCCGGCGCGTGAGATCGCGGAGATATCCACCTGCCGAGTTGATATGCCCTGCCCTCTCCAGGATTGCAGCCATGGCAACCGCCGCGTTCTCCGGCCCCATCACCTCACACGCTTCCTCATAAGCCGACGGGCTGACGCCAAGCATCGATCGAACCACCACCGCGGCCCCCATCAGCTCGCGCCAATGGGAGATCGTGCCCCCGGGCCCGTAGTCCGATATCTGCGGGCAGGCTTTCAGGACCATCGACAGCGGGAACGCCTTCATCTGTTCCGGCTTTGCCAACGGCTGAGTAACCGCTTTGGGTGCTACTTCCAGCTCGACGGCTCCGCCCTGCTCCTTTCTAGAGCTAGGTTCAAATTCATGGATGGATTCGGGTTTTGAATTCTGTATGTGGCAGCCATTTTGAACAGCATTGCCGTCCATATTGTGAGAATCTAACTGATTTTCCAGAAGGTTGAGGATTTCGGTGCGCAAAAGCTGCATCTCGTCGAGGATTGCGTCCACCTGGTGACGATCAGGATTGCGGGGAAGTCGGCTGACAATGCCGACATACATGTCTTCGATGGCTTCCCAGTCGCCGTCAGCCCCCTCCTCCATCGCGGCGGAGATCAGCTTGCGCACATCGCGCCGGCAGATAGTCAGGGCCTCTTTGGCTCGCCTGAACTGCAGGCGTTCGGCAGCGACTTCCTGTGCCAGAATCGCAAGTTCCGCAGCACGAGCCAAAAGTGGAGAAAGATCAAACCCAAAGGCTTGCTCGATATCGCCACTCTTGTCCCGGTGAGCGTAACGCTTTCCGTTCGGACTATCCTTTCGCTGGATGAGCCCGGCTTCGACCAGGGCAGCCAAATGCCGCCGCAAGGTCGTTCCGGTAATGCCGTGCGCTCGGACAGACAGCTGGGCATTGGACGGAAAGACCACCAATCCACTATCGCCGTCGAGCTCGTTCTGCGGATAAAAAGTCAAAAGCGCATCAAGCACAGCCAGCGCCCTGTCCTGAAGGCCGAGGCGTTCACGGGCCTCACAGGCGTCGCGAAACACCTTCCATTTTTCGACCGGGCGGTATGGTTTTGTATCGGACGCCTGGAGCTGCCTCTTCACAAGGGCAAGCACAGCCGGCCGCCGCCCAAAGGGCGTCGTCACATTTCCAGTCTGCATATTCCTTCGCCTTTCTTCAGGCAAAAGAAATCCGCTCACCAAAACGATGCCAAAGACTCTTGACTGCGATTCATGAAAATGCGATTCTCAGGCTGCTTAGACCAATGAGAGAGGCTTCCATGACGGCAACGTTTGGGGGCCTTTTTCTTTTGCTATCTCCCTTCAGTCTCTTTGCTCGGTGATTGAGTTTGGTTTTTGAAACTCGAATAGAGTTCCGGAAGCTGCTGCATCACGAATGATGCGAAATCCTCATCACGAGTTCGATCAAGCTGAATTTTGCAAGATTTGCCAGAAACGGCCAGTCTTGCGATCTCAGTGCCATCGGAGAGTTTCGCGACCAATGTGCGATTTGTCGGCGCCGAGCTGGCCTCATTCTTCGCCTTCGCGGCACGAAGGACGACCGCAAATCGCTCATCGCTGTCCTTATGCCGAAAAGTGGCGTGCTCGATGGCTTTCCGGATTTTTGTTTCCGCACCTGTTTCCTTCAACAGTTCGGCCAGCTCCTGCCATCTTGGACGACCAATCTTTGGAGCTCGACCGATGGCCGTGACTATCCACTGCGGAACGGCCCGGGCCACCGTTACAAGCTTCGAGGCTTCCTGGCGGTCAACAGAGAGTGCTGTCTGAATTAGAGCCCGTTGGAAACCTCCGTCTTCAAGCCTCAAAGCAAACGTTGCACGTTCGATGAATGTCAGATCTTCACGGGCTGAGTTCTCGACGCCTTGTGCAACGATGAGCCGATCGTCGTCCAGCTCCCGGACGTAGGCTTTAACTTTGAGACCAAGATCCGAGGCCGCTTTTACTCGCCGATGGCCATAGGCAATTTGATAACGACCGGGAGAGCTTGGATGAACTCGAACAAGGATCGGGATTTCCTGGCCATGTTCCTGAAAAGACGTTTTCAGCGCCTCGACAGCCGCTAGGTCCTGGTCAGCGAACCTGTCTGCGAAAGGGGAGGGGTCGAGCAATTCGGTATCAAGCTCGACAGGAACAGCGCCGCTCGAAACCTGACGCTTCAGCTCTTCGTAGTCCCTTTCAACCTCGGAGAATGTATCCTTCAATGAGCGAACCGCTCCGGATGCGACCCGCTCAACCGGAGGCCTGACACCCTCTGCAGACGCGGAGCCGGAATCTGCTGCGAAAAGAGATCGGATCGATTGTGTGCGTTTACTCATCTTATCCTCTCGGGGCCGTCAATGCAGGGCGCCGTCATCTGTAGTCAGCTGACAACAGCTTAAGCCATTGAAAAATAATGACCCAAACTAAATTCACCGCTGCCATACCTGGTTCAGGAGCCCAACGACTTCTTCGTTTACTGCGTTGATTGACTCCATGGCTCGATCATAAGTGGACCGCCCAACTGCACCTCTAGTCAGCTCGTAGAGCGACTGCTTTGTAAGCCCAGCATTGGCAATGGCCGTCGACTTCCATGCGGTTGCAGACATCACGTCGGCACCAAATACGTCTCGCATCAAACCAACAATCTCTTGCTCTGGAACGTCGCGAGGATCATGCCGCGTGACCAGGAAGCGAAGGAAGTCGTAATCTAGGCGACCACCGGCTTCCTCGATCACGGAGACCAGGTCGGAGGTCATCAACAAGAACTGACTCATGGAGGCGACATCAACCATCTGGGGATGCACGGTGACGATCATGCCAGTGGCGGCATTCAAGGCGCCCATGGTAAGGAAACCCAATTGCGGTGGGCAATCGACGACGACAACGTCAAAGTCGTCCTCCACCTGAGCGATCGCTCCTGCCACGCGACGGAAGAAGAGATCCTCCGCTTTCCCCCTATTCTGCAGCATGAATCTTGGAGTCTGATGCTCGAACTCCATCAGTTCCAGGTTGCCGGGCACAATGCTAATCCCTGTGAAATAGGTCGGACGGACCACGTCCTTCATCAGTACTCGTTCTTCATCGTACCGGATGGCACCGTACAAGGTGGTGTTCTCGGCGACGTCAAACTCTGGCTGATAACCAAACATCGCTGAGAGGGATGCCTGCGGATCCAAGTCGATCGCGAGAACCCGGTAACCCTGAAGAGCGAGCCCCTGTGCGAGGTAGACAGAAGTAGTCGTTTTGGCTGACCCACCCTTGAAGTTTGCGACCGTGATCACCTGCAACTTTTCACCGCTGCGCCGCTGCGGGAAGAATCTTACAGCTTCCTTGGGCCGGGCAGTGGCGAGATAGCGCCTGAGTTCGTTGATCTGTTCAAGAGAGTAAGATCGGCGCCCGCCGTTACCCAAATCCGGTGTTGGCCCCAACCCGTCAATCGACAGCTGTCGAAGATAGCCGTCAGACACGCCAACAATCTCTGCAACTTCCCCGGAGGTAAATGATCGCAGGGACTTCTGTGCCGTTGGTGGGAATGCGCGCTCTCCTACGGCTCGGAGCCTCGCTGAAAGCGCTTCAGCGCGCTGAGTAATGTTGGCTGAAGTTGATGGTTTTCCGATGTTGCGATCGATCACGTTCACTTTTGCCTCTATCCTCAGACGGTTTTTTAGCGTCAGACGCGCTATTTCCGTCTCTAGGATAAGTCACGATTCCCGTTGGTCTGCAAGAGAAATAGGGTTAACAAAACCTTAACAGCTCAGGAGGGAGCTCACACGCAGATCGTTCGGCTCAGCCATTCCGCTTTTCGACCAATAGCTTAGCGGATTCTGCGGCTTCGCGGTCAGAGCGTCTTACTAACACTATTGTTAGTCACTGAGGCATCCCGCCGAACTCGAAACGATAGGCTCGCAGCCGACTGAGCTAGAATCAGCAGCTGACACTTTTGGCAGTAGATCAAAGCTGGATGGCCCGGCAAAGCTCCTCGCACCGTCAGAGCAGGGGAGATTTGCCCGATGCGCATCGTTGGGATCAGTAATCCAGAGACCGAAGCAGAACACCGCCTCATTCACGACATGCACCGTCTTCGCGCCCGCATCTTCCGCGGCAGACTGGCCTGGAACGTCCGTTGCACATCCGGCCTCGAGATAGACAACTTCGATGAGCTAAAGCCGACGTACATCCTATGCATTGACCGTTCCGATGCTGTGATTGGCTGTGCGCGGCTCCTGCCCGCCACGAGCGGCACGATGTTGGAGAGGGTATTTCCGCAGCTTCTAGAATCAGCTCATCTGCGAGTTCATGCCCGCATGATCGAAAGTTCTCGATTTTGTGTCGATACGGAAGCCGCTGGAAGGCAACAGCAGTCGGGCCTTCACGCTGCGACGCTCACAATGTTCGCCGGGATCGTCGAGTGGAGCATACTTAGTGGTTACTCCGAGATCCTCACCGCAACGGACGTCCGGTTGGAGCGTATCCTTCGTCGCGTCGGCCGGCCGCTCAAGCGCCTAGGCTCACCCATTCAAATCAATGAGACGCGAAGTATCGCCGGAAGGCTTCCAGCAGATTGGGTGAGCTTCGATCGCCTTCGCCCCGGCACCTATTCATCAAACTTCTCAACCCTCAAAAAGGAAGCGGCCTGATTATGCTCGGCACACAAAACCGCTCACTTCCCCGCCTCGTCAGCAAACTGCAGAACGCGCTGGGAGACCATCTTTGCATAGCTCTCGAAGACCCTGGTGTCGTTGAGATCATGCTGAATCCTGACGGTCGGCTGTTCATCGAAAGGCTTGGTCACGGGATCGCCGCAGCAGGAGAGATGACACGGTCTGCGGCAGAAACCGTCATCGGCAGCGTCGCTCATGTTCTCAACTCCGAGGTCGATGATGATCGCCCGATCGTTTCAGGCGAACTGCCAATCGGCGGGCATCGCTTTGAAGGACTACTGCCTCCCGTCGTTTCAGGCCCGTCGTTCACCATCCGCCGTCGTGCGTCGCGTCTCATACCGCTCGACGACTATGTGTCCGTCCAGGTGATGACCGCGAAGCATGCCGACGTCATTCGAAGCGCAATTGCTTCGAAGCTCAACATCCTGGTTGCCGGCGGCACGGGTTCCGGCAAGACCACGCTGACAAACGCGATCATCGCCGAGATCGTTGCAAGTTCCCCCGATGACCGCTTGGTCATTTTGGAAGACACCGCTGAGATTCAATGTGCCGCGCACAACGCAGTCAGCCTGCACACCAGCGACGCCGTCGATATGTCGCGTCTCTTGAAAAGCACGATGCGCTTGAGACCAGATCGGATCATCGTCGGCGAGGTTCGCGACGGCGCAGCACTGACTATGCTCAAGGCCTGGAACACGGGACACCCCGGCGGGGTCGCAACAATCCATGCAAACAGCGCACGATCAGCGCTGCAACGCCTTGAGCAGCTGACGGCCGAGGCCAGTCATCAACCGATGCAGGCAGTCATCGGAGATGCGGTCGATCTTATCGTTTCGATCGAACGAACGGCCAAAGGACGCCGGGTCAATGAGATCCTTCATGTGACCCGCTTTGCCGGAGGGCAGTACCTAACTGAAGCTTATGCCGAGGACAGCCGCGATGCAGCTTGAGAAGTCAGCCCCAACCATTGCGGCTATCGCTATCGCAGCGATCGCCGTTGCATCACCGACTTTCGCCAGTTCAGGCGGAAGCCTTCCCTGGGAAGGACCGCTTGAGCAGATCCAGGAGTCCATCACTGGTCCGGTTGCGGGGTATATCGCACTCGCCGCAGTCGCTATCGCCGGAGGTATGCTGATTTTCGGTGGCGAGCTCAACGACTTCGCTCGCAGACTGGTCTATGTCGTCCTGGTCGCCGGAATCTTGCTTGGTGCCACGACGATCGTCGGCCTCTTCGGCGCCACCGGTGCGTCAATCGGCCTACCGAAAGAGCAGGTCACGCAGGTCATTTTGGACAGAGCGGGGGAGGGGGCTACGTGAGCCTCCGCCGCAATCGCATTCATCGCGCACTGTCTCGACCAAACCTCCTGATGGGTGCCGACCGTGAGCTGGTGCTGATCACCGGGCTTGCGGCCGTGATCCTAATCTTCGTGGTGCTGACGGTCTATTCGGCGCTCTTTGGCGTGGCCGTCTGGATCGTCATCGTCGGACTACTTCGAATGATGGCCAAGTCTGACCCGCTGATGCGGCAGGTCTATGCCCGTCACATTTCCTACAAATCCCACTACCGGCCGACGGCCGCGCCGTGGCGCAAGTACTAGAGCTGTCCAATGGCTGCCCTCAAACATTTCCGCGCAACAGGTCCCTCGTTCGCTGATCTGGTTCCCTATGCCGGCCTAGTCGACAACGGCGTCCTGCTTCTGAAGGACGGCAGCCTGATGGCTGGCTGGTACTTCGCGGGTCCGGACTCCGAAAGCGCCACCGACCTCGAACGCAACGAGCTTTCTCGGCAGATCAATGCGATCCTGTCGCGTCTCGGGACCGGGTGGATGATCCAGGTCGAGGCCATCCGAGTGCCAACGGTCGACTACCCCACGCCTGACCAGTGCCATTTTCCCGATCCTGTCACTCGCGCGATCGATTTGGAGCGGAGAGCCCACTTCAGGCGTGAGCAGGGGCATTTCGAGAGCAAGCATGCGATCATTCTCACCTACCGGCCGCTCGAGTCGAAGAAGACCGCGTTAGCCAAATACATCTACTCGGACGAGGAGAGCCGGAAGAAATCCTATGCAGACACAGTGCTATCAGTGTTTCGAAACGCGATCCGGGAAATCGAACAGTATCTGGCCAACACCCTGTCGATCGCCCGCATGCAGACCCGCGAAGTTCGCGAGAGGGGAGGGGAGCGGGTCGCGCGCTATGACGACCTCCTGCAGTTCGTTCGTTTTTGTATCACGGGGGAGAGCCATCCGGTCCGGCTGCCGGAAGTCCCGATGTATCTCGACTGGCTGGCAACGGCTGAGCTGGAGCACGGCCTGACGCCAAAGGTAGAGAACCGGTTCCTCGCGGTTGTCGCCATAGATGGCCTGCCTGCCGAGAGCTGGCCCGGCATCCTCAACAATCTCGACTTGATGCCGCTTACCTACCGCTGGTCGTCGCGCTTCATCTTCCTTGATGCGGAAGAGGCACGCCAGAAGCTCGAACGCACGCGGAAGAAATGGCAGCAGAAGGTTCGCCCATTCTTCGATCAGCTTTTCCAGACGCAGAGCAGATCGGCCGATCAGGATGCCATGACCATGGTCGCCGAGACCGAAGACGCCATCGCTCAGGCTTCGTCCCAGCTGGTTGCATACGGCTACTATACACCGGTCGTGATCCTGTTCGATGAAGACCGCGACGCCCTGCAGGAAAAGGCGGAGGCTATCCGCCGGCTGGTCCAGGCCGAGGGGTTCGGAGCACGTGTCGAGACCTTGAACGCGACAGATGCGTTTCTCGGGAGCCTGCCGGGGAACTGGTACGCCAATATCCGTGAGCCGCTGATCAACACGAGCAACCTAGCGGATCTCATTCCATTGAACTCGGTATGGTCGGGAAATCCGGTGGCGCCGTGCCCGTTCTTCCCACCGAACTCGCCGCCGCTGATGCAGGTGGCTTCGGGCTCAACCCCGTTCCGACTGAACCTGCATGTCGACGATGTCGGCCACACCCTGATCTTCGGACCTACAGGTTCGGGTAAATCGACCCTGCTCGCCTTAATCGCTGCGCAGTTCCGCCGCTATGATTGTGCCCAGATTTTTGCCTTCGACAAGGGCAACTCGCTCCTGCCCCTGACGCTTGCTGCCGGCGGCGATCACTACGAGATTGGCAACGACCAAAAGGGGGAGGGGAGAGCGCTGGCATTCTGCCCGCTCTTCGATCTTTCGACAGATGGCGATCGAGCATGGGCGACCGAGTGGATGGAAACGCTTGTCGCCCTGCAGGGCGTTTCCATCACGCCGGACCACCGTAATGCAATCTCTCGCCAGATCGGGCTGATGGCGACAGCACCCGGAAAGTCGCTATCGGACTTCGTCAGCGGCGTGCAGATGCGCGAAATCAAGGATGCACTCTATCACTATACGGTCGATGGCCCGATGGGTCAGCTTCTAGACGCTGAAGAGGATGGCCTGACGCTTCGAGCGTTTCAGTGCTTCGAGATCGAGCAGCTCATGAACTTGGGCGAGCGTAATCTGGTGCCCGTCCTCACCTATCTCTTCCACCGGATCGAGAAGCGGCTCGACGGCTCACCTAGTCTTATTCTCCTCGACGAGGCTTGGCTGATGCTCGGCCATCCCGTGTTTCGCGACAAGATCCGGGAATGGCTGAAGGTTCTCCGCAAAGCCAATTGCGCGGTCGTTCTGGCGACGCAATCCATCTCCGACGCTGAGCGCTCCGGCATCATCGACGTGCTGAAGGAATCCTGCCCGACCAAGATCTGCTTGCCGAATGGCGCTGCGCGCGAGCCGGGCACGCGGGAATTCTACGAACGGATTGGCTTCAACGAGCGTCAGATCGAGATCGTTTCGGGTGCCATCCCCAAGCGCGAATACTACGTCGCCACGCCAGACGGACGGCGGCTCTTCGACATGTCGCTCGGGCCAGTGGCGCTGAGCTTTGTGGGCGCATCGGGAAAGGAAGACCTCAAGCGCATCAGAGCGCTGAAGGCGGAACACGGCCAGGAATGGCCGACCCATTGGCTTGAATCGAGAGGAGTTCACGATGCCACGTCGCACCTCAACGTCCGGTAACTGGATCGTCGCAACGATGACTGCGGCAATCGCGCTGTCGCCGATTGTTTCCGCCCATGCAGGGTCAGCAACGGGCGCTGCCACCGAATGGACGCAGCTCGCCAACAATGCGCAGCTCATCGACCTTCTGAAAAGCTCCGGCCTGCAGGTCGACAATCAGTTGACCCAGATCACGCAACTCGCCGAGCAAATCCAGAACCAGCTGAAGATCTATGAGAACATGCTGCAGAACACGGCGCAGCTCCCTGATCATATCTGGGGCCAGGTCGAAAGCGATCTCAACCGTCTGCGCAGCATTGTTGATCAAGGGCATAGCATCTCTTTCTCGATGGGCAATGCCGACGACGTCCTTCAGCAGCGGTTCAATAGCTATGCGGATCTGAAAACCAACCTGCCGAACGCCGAGTCTTTCTCGAACACCTACCAATCCTGGTCGGACACGAACAGGGACACGATCGGCAGCACTCTGAAAGCAGCCAGTCTGACAGCGGATCAGTTCGATACCGAGGAGGGCACGATGAGTTCGCTGCGATCGATGTCGGAGTCGGCCGACGGCCAAATGAAGGCCCTCCAGGTCGGACACCAGATTGCCGCCCAGCAGGTTTCCCAAATGCAGAAGCTGCGTGGTCTTGTCTCGCAGCAAATGACGATGATGGGGACATGGCTCCAGACCGAGCAGACGGACAAGGACCTCGCACAGGCCCGGCGTGAGAAATTCTTCAATGCCGACGTTACCACGATCCCGAGTGGCCAGAAGATGGAGCCACGCTGGTGAGCCGCCCGGTCCTCGTCATGGTGCTGGTCATGGTCGCTGCGGCGGCTTCCGCCACCACTTTTTATTTCGTCCAGGCAAACGCCCCGGCATCACCCGAGATGAGCGAAGAGCAACGGATCACCCGTGAGAAATTTTTCGGCACATCCAAGGAGCTGCCCCCGATCGAAAAAAGTCAGGAGATGCGGCCGCGATGGTAAAGCGAAATCTTGAGCGAGCCTTCGTGCTCGGCGGCATAGCCTGCCTGGTCCTCGCCACCCCAGCGTTCGCGCAGCAAGGACAGGTCCTGACAGAGCTTGAAAACCAGGTCTCTGCTGCCGCGAAGGGGTGGGAGACCACCATAATGGACGCGGCAAGGTCGCTATTCTGGATCCTTGCGGGGATCGAGGTCGGCATCGCCGCCGTCTGGCTCGCCATACAAGCCGCGTCGCTTGATAGCTGGTGCGCTGAACTCGTCAGACGGATCATGTTTATCGGCTTCTTCGCGTTCGTTCTAACCCAGGGACCAACGCTTGCGAGGGACGTCGTCAACAGCCTCTATCAGATCGGCGCTGGCGGCGGATCGGCTTCGCCGGCCGAAGTGTTCGATGCCGGTATACGGGTGGCTTCGCAGATGTCCGAGCAGGCGAAGTTCGGGGTGTTCGAGGACAATGCGCTTGCGATCGCCGCCGTCCTGGCGATGGGGGTTGTGGTGATTTGCTTCTCGCTCGTGGCCGCAATCTTCGTCGCGGTGATGGTCGAGATGTATGTCGGACTACTCGCCGGCATGATCATGCTCGGCTTGGGCGGCTCGTCCTTCACCAAGGATTTTGCCGTCCGTTATCTGGTCTATGCCTTCGGCGTCGGTATGAAGCTCATGGCCTTGGTCATGATCGCTAAAATTGGCTCGGAAGTGCTCCTCGGACTGGCACAAGGACCGACGGCGGAAACAGATCAGTTTATCACCACCTTGGCGATCGCGGGCATCTCTGTCGTGATCTTCATAATCGCAATGTACGTTCCCAACATCATCCAGGGCGTCGTTCAAGGTGCATCCGTCACGGGCGGCATGGAAACCATTCGTCACGGCGGCCAGACGACATCATTTGCTCTCGGCACAGCATCGCTTGCCGCAGGTGCAGTGGGCGCAGGCGCTGCAGCAGCCCAATCCGCGCGGGCTGCGGGATCATCTGTGGCAGGTGCCACACTTCGCGGCATGAGTGCTGGCATCGGATCGGCAGGAAGGGCCGCAAGCTCCGCCGTGAAAGAAAAGGCGATCGGTTCGCCCGGCGCCTATGCCGGTTCGATCATGGGGCTCGCCAACGCCAAGCTCGATCAGGCTCGCACAGGGCATAGCAGCCCGACACCACCTCCCGAACGACACAACACCTAATTATCAGGAAGGCAAAAGCGATGGCAGCAAATCAGCCGCCCGACAGCCCTTACCTTGCCGCCCGGCAGGAATGGACGGAACGATATGGATCCTATGTCCAGGCCGCACGCGCATGGAGGATCGTCGGCATTCTTGGGCTATCGATGGCCGTGATTGGCTTCACCTATGCCATGTATCTCAGCACGCAGGTCAAGCTGGTGCCCTACATCGTCGAAGTCGATAAACTCGGCACGTCGGTGACAGCAGGCTTCCCGCAGCAGATCGAGTACGCCGATGCCCGGGTCGTTCGCGCAACGCTCGGCAACTTCATCACAAGCCTGAAATCGATCACGCCGGATGCCGTGGTGCAGAAGCAATACATCGACCGGACCTACGCGCTGCTCAGGACATCCGATCCTTCCACCCAGAAGATCAATGCCTGGTTCCGCGGCAACTCGCCGTTCGAAAAGGCGAAGACATCGACCGTCGCCATCGAGGTCAACAACATCGTAGCGCTGTCCAACCAGACCTATCAGATCGACTGGACCGAATATGAGCGCGATCGCAAGGGCAAGGAGACCGGCACGAGGCGGTTCCGCGGCATCGCGACGGTCGCGCTCACCGCTCCACAGGACGAGGCGATCATCCGCCTCAACCCGATCGGTCTTTATGTCCAGGACTTCGACTGGACTGCACAGCTTTAAGGGCAGGGGAATTGACATGCACAGAACAGGATTGATCGCTGCCGTCGGCTGCATGGTGGGACTCGTCCTCGCGGATTGCGCGGCCGCACAGAGCATGACGTCGAACGAGGTGAAGGGGACCAACCTCTCGCGGAAGTGGCGGGGGACGCCGGGTCTAGTCACGACGGGACCTGATGGCAAAGTGATCTTTCTGTTCGGCGAAACCCAGCCCTCGGTTGTGTGCTCGCCGCTTCAGGTTTGTGACATCGAGCTGCAGGGTGGCGAGATCGTCCGAGACGTGCTTGTCGGTGACACGGTCCGCTGGAAGGTAGAACCGGCGACGTCTGGGGCAACCGGTGGACAGGCGATCCACCTGATCGTCAAGCCGTCCGAGGCCGGCCTCGTCACGTCAATGGTCGTCACGACCTCTCGACGAACCTACCATATCCAGCTTAAATCCCATCCCAGCCAGTATATGGCGCGGATCGGCTTCGAGTATCCGGAAGATGTGTCGACCAAGCTGGCTGACATCAATGCCCGGCTCGAGACTGGCGGCACTCCCGGAACTGCTCCAGATAAGCTGGACTTCGCCTATTCGGTTAGCGGCGGAGCCTCATGGCGGCCGAAGCGCGTCTATTCCGATGGCGTCAAAACCTACATCCAGTTTCCACGGTCCATCTCTGGGCAGGACGCTCCGGTGCTATTCGTCGTCAGCGGCGGCCAGAACCGCATCGTCAACTACCGCATGAAGAACGACATGATGATCGTCGACTACGCCGTCGACAAAGCCGTGCTTGTCTCCGGGGTTGGTTGGCGCCAGCAAAAGATCACCATCCGGCGCGGAGGTTGACCGATGAACAAGTCTCTTGCCGCCATCATCATCACTGCCATCCTTTCCGGTTGCCAGACTGCGGATGAAATGCAGACCACAAGCGCCACTCCGATTTCTGTTACAGGGGCCACCGCAAGCGCAATCGCCGGCGATATGGCGAGCCGCCTCGCCGAACAGGTCGGCCGGGCTGGCGCCACTACGCTCAAAATGGAAAAAGATACCTCCGAATACGCCGCCGCTCTTGAGGCCGCGCTAAAGGGATGGGGGTACACGGTCGCTACCGATGAGAAAGTCGGTAAGGATCAGAAGCCTGTCGAGTTTACGTGGTCAATCGACAGTTTCGACGGTCAAGTACTGGCGCAAGTCAGCACACCAGCCGTTGCGCTTGGTCGGGTCTATACGGCGACGTCATCAGGCGCGACACCTGCCAGTCCGCTTTCGGTCATGCAGCGAAACTGAGGGAAGGCGAGACAATGGTTCAATCGCTCCAGCTCGGCACGGGGGGTAGTTCTGACGATCAACAGAGCATGCGACGCCTCAATCGCCTGCCAATCATCGTCGCTATAGTCATCATTGTTCTGTTTTTCGGCGTGGTCATCATCGGCCTTTCGTGGCGTGGCCTTTCCCTCAACCGGGGAAACGAGCTCGACACCGGTACCACTGCGCCTGCCACTTCATTTGGCGATCAGCTGAAGCGTGGCGTATCCGATGGAATCATCGGTGAGCCGGACCAACGGACAGTATTCCAGCCGACACCTGTCGTTAACGAGCGTGAGCGCGTGAGAGAGCCGGTGGTGGAACGTCAAGAAGTCACCCGAACGGAACGCAGAACGCAACTCGAGCCAGAGGCTGAGTGGCGAGCGCGGCTTAAGCGCGAACAAGATGAGCAGATTCTGCGTGAGGCACAGCGCCAGCGAATGGCAAGCATGCAGGCTCGCGCAACAGCGCTAGACTCCCCGCTCAAGGTAGATGTGTCCGAAGTGCAGAGAAGCTCGTCGGAAACCGCAATCGATGCCCGTCAACCGCTCAATTCCATGACGAACAGCGCATCCGATCTTTACAGCGCCGCGATGAAGTCCGGATTACTCGGACAGAACGTCGATCAAAACGGCCAGACCTCAAAGGAAGACTTCTTCAACCAGGACATCAAGGATCTTGGCTACCTGCCAAACCAGGTGGTCCCGCAGCTCTCGCCCTACGAGCTGAAGCGTGGGTCTGTCATCCCTGCGACTATGATCACGGGCCTGAACTCCGACCTTCCGGGCAGGATTTCGGCACAGGTCAGCCAGAATGTCTATGACAGCGCCACGGGCTACCGGCTGCTCATTCCGCAGGGGACAAAACTCTTTGGTCGTTACGATTCCAAGTTATCTTTCGGGCAGGAGCGCGTATTGGTCGTCTGGACGGACCTCATATTCCCGAATGGATCGACACTTCAGCTCGGTGGCATGGCCGGCACGGACATGGAGGGCTATGGCGGCTTCAAGGACAAGGTCGATCGCCACCTCTGGCGTACGTTTGGCTCTGCCGCGCTCGTTGCCATCATCGGCACAGGCATAGATGTGTCGATGCCTGAAAGCTCGACACTCGCAACGCAGGATACCGCGTCCGACGCGGCCCGTCGGAATTTTGCCGAGAGCTTCGGCCGAGTGGCCGAGCAAAGCATCTCGAAAAATCTGAATGTCCAGCCGACGGTCAGGATACGGCCGGGCTACAAATTCAACGTATTGGTAGATCAGGACATCGTCTTTCCAGCCGCGTATCGCGACTAGCCGAACAGGCCTGCCCTGCAAATGCCACAGACAGATTGAATCGTTATGACCTAATGCAATCTTGCATGGCTAAAAACTATCATCTAATGGTCAACTTCAAAGCCGCATGCTCGTGTGCGGCGACTTGACTCGGAGCTATCGCGCCCTCAGCCAAGGGCATCCCTAGATGACTGCAACTGTGGTGCAGTCATACCCTCAGTCGAAGGAGGCTGTGAATTGAATCAATGGTTTGACCGTTTGACCGAGCAGGTCGCCCTGGCTCACGACGAAGCTGCAGTGAGGGCCACCCTGGAAAAACTCAGTCAGGAGGCAGGTTTTGGCGCCTATGCGTATCTGAGCCTTCAGGCAGAAACCCACACGGCAATCTCAAACTATGACATCGAATGGCAGCAGCGATATCTCGAAAGAGCATATGCCTTGATTGATCCGGTCGTGCGAAACGCGCGCGATAAGCTTGAGGCCTTCGCGTGGTCCAATGAAGCATCAATGCGAATGAGCAAGGAGCGCAGGGCCTTCTACGGAGAGGCCGGGGAGTTCGGAATCCGGTCAGGGATTACCATTCCGATCAGGGCGGGCTTTGGACGTATGGCGATGCTTACACTTGCCTCAGCAGATGCGGACTTCGCCCAAGGACAACAGCTAAACCCGGTCCTTGCGGCTTCGGCAGTCGCGCAACTGCATACGAGGCTCGAAGGCCTGGGAGCGAAGCCAACCTTTCGAACGCCAATTCGATTGAAGGCGGATGAATTAACCTGCCTGCGATGGTCGGCCGAGGGCAAATCGATGCGTGCGATCGCGATCATCGAGAACACCACCTATGCCAATGTCGCGTTCTTCGTTCGCAATGCCAAGGCGGCATTGGGCGCGACGACCTTGCCGCAGGCGACAGCCATGGCCACAAAGTTCGGCCTTATCTGAATTAGTGTCCCTTTGATCTCGGCATGTCTGGAATATAGCCCAGAATGTCGAGAAGCGTGGACACGACCGTCTGCTGGGCATGCACGGCAATCATCGCCTGTATGTAGTCTTGGCTTGCCTCGCGCGCCGTGTCTGAGTCTGTTGCGGCATCGACTTTCGCTTCGAGCATCACTGCGTCGTTGCGCAAGCGGCGATGCTTCTCAATCTCCCGCACAACATGGCGTTCGATCTCCTCAGGCGGTTGATCACTCATCAAACCGATAAGTGGACGCAATATGAGTTTATTGGCAGACACAGGCCCAGCTGCAGTTGTTTTTGACATGATCGATCCAGTTACTGCCCATATGCGGTCTATGTAAACCGTCTTGAAAATCCGACGTGCGGCGGGGCAAGCCGATATAGCAACCGTTTATATACTATAGTTGATAAACTTAAAGTATGTAAACGGTGATCTTCAGCGCATGGATATGCGCAAGCTGGTCGGTCGAAACTTCGCCCGCCTTCGTCGGGAAAAAGGCCTGACGCAGGAGGATGTCGAAGCGCGCTCGGGCTTCAGCCAGCAATATCTGAGCGGTCTCGAACGGGGGAAGCGAAACCCGTCCATCGTCACGCTTTATGAAATCGCCCAGGCGCTCGGAGTGAGTCATGTCGAACTGGTCACCCCCGACAAAGAGGCTGGAGATCGAATTGTCCCTTCGTGAGGCCGAAAATGCTGTTGAGCGTGTCAGGGGCGTCGGTGGCGGCGAACCCGTATTCAAGAAGACCCGCGTTCCTGTTAGAATGGTTGCAGCCATGAAAGCCCAAGGCGCGACCACAGAGGAGATCGTTGCAGGTTATCCGTCGGTCACAGTTCGCATGGTCGAGCTTGCAGAGATTTGGACGGCGGCACACCCGGCACTCGGCCGACCGCCCAGACTTTCGGAACTTGGTGCTACGGTGATCAACGCAAAGCGCTTCTCGCTGCCGCTGCCACCGGGCAAAATCTCATAAGCCTCGTAATTGGCCTCACATCGACCAGAGGATTGAGAGGGGTGCCGCCTGAAGGCGTTCGGCGAATGGCGTTATGCGGTCATGATCGTGCAGGACGAGGCCTCGCACGAAACGATCCCCGACCGCTGCCTGCAATTGACGTAACCCGCGAAAATCATCGGCCTTGATGGTCGCAGACGCCTTCACTTCAATACCGATGATCCGGCCCCGCCGATCCTCAATCACGATATCGACCTCATCCAGATCCTTCGTTCTATAGTGCGAAAACGATACGCGTCTCTCCGACCAGGATGCAAGTTTCATCAGTTCGGAGACGACAAAACTCTCTAGCAGGGCGCCAAATCGGGTCTTGTCGTCGGATAGCCTCGCCAACTCGTCTTCGCGCAACGCCGCTAGAAGTCCTGTGTCGATGAAATGGAGCTTTGGCGTTTTGACAAGCCGACTGAGCCGGTTGTTCGACCATGGCACCAAAGTTTTGACAAGGAATAACCGCTCCAGGATGGCTATGTATTTCTGAGCGGTGACCCCGGACAATCCCAGCGCCGAACCGAAGCTGCTATTGTTGATCAATTGGCCGGCATGTTCCGCAAGGACATTCAAGAGGCGTGGCAAACGATCGAGCTGATCGATGTTGGCAATGTCGCGCACGTCGCGATCCAGGATCAGACTGACATAGTCTTCGAGCCACGAGACGCGCCGGGCCGACGTGGTTCGCCTCAATGCTTCAGGGTAGCCGCCAGCCAGAACCATGCTCATCAGGTCCTTGCCCAGAAGAACCTCGCCATCGATGACTGGTTCTTCCCCCGCAAACAATCGATCGAGCATGAGGCCCGGACTTGAACGGATTTCAGCCTGCGCAAAGGGAAGAAGCGGAATGACTGCCATTCGGCCGGCGAGCGAGTCGGCAATGGCCGGAATGGTCGCAAGATTAGCGGAGCCCGTCAGCAGAAACCGTCCCGGCTCCTGAACGTCATCCACGCTTGCCTTAATTGCGAGCATCAGATCGGGGACTCGTTGGACCTCGTCGATAACCGCTCGCTTGATCCCGCGTATAAAACCTGTGGGGTCGGCTTTGGCGGCGTTTAAGGTGCCCGCATCATCCAATGTGATATATGGTCGATCCCTGCCCGAGTACATGCGCGCGAGCGTCGTCTTGCCAGCCTGCCGAGGCCCGGATATCAAAACGACACGGGTATCGGCCAGAGCTGTCTCCACGAGAGGGAGTGCTTTACGATCAATCAGTGACTTTGAACTCGGGTCATCGGCCATGCGGCCATTCTTAACTCATGCCCCGTCTAATTTAAAGTGTAGCGCCGTCCATTTTTAATTTAAAGAGCGACCAAACTTAAGCCCGTCACTTCTGACCGCCGATCCTCGTCAGGTCGATTCGGATACCAGCGTCGTCCGGTTCGATCAGATTTTCCTCCGGTTTCAATATGGTGTTGTCTTCCTCACCTTCAGCAGCATCGTCACTCTCCACCGCCGCTCGCTGCACGACCGCTCCACCCGGATCCTCAGCCTGAAACACGCTCTCACCCTCGAACTTGCCGGTTCGCCAGGCGTGGATCGCATCGTCGAACAGCTGCGGGAACACCTCCTCGCTGGTTGGATTTCCATACCACTTCGCAACGATACGAAGGATCTTGGCGAACATTGCCGTACCCGTCCGCAAATTGTTGCAGGGATCGACGAGATCGACCTTGAGCTCCGACGCGTCCTTTAACCCGATGCCCGCGGGGATCTGAGTGAGGCCGACCCGAACGATGGAGTGACCGATGTTCTGGTGAACGATCTCGATCGCCTCCTCGGGCGTTTTTGGTTTGGGAACAAGGATCAGTCGGCCGCTGGACCTCACTGAGATCGCAAGCGGGTCCTCCGAGCCGACGGCCTGGACGAACTGCTCGACGATCACCGGCTTCAACGATGGGTCGGCACATTCCTTGATCAGCGCAGCATCCAGCATGCGAGCTCCATATTTCAGATGTTGAATGAGATGACGAGAGGAAGATCGAACAGGCGTGCCCAGGCCTCGCTGCTCGCCTGCTGAATGTCGATGATCGACGTCCCCGCAGTCCACCAGCCGTTCCCGACTGCGACGATGGCCTCGGGCCGGTGGAACGCCGATTGTAACAGCGGCCAAACGAGGAGCTGCTCGTAGCAGATCAGTGGCGCGACTTTTGCAGTGCCGACCTCAACGACCGGGTTTGCGAAGAAATGCGCCCGTGCGCCGCCTTGTTCGCCGGTCAAGCCCCGCCAGGGTTGCCACATCGATCCGGGGACAGGCATCCGCTCCCGATAGAGAACCTGGCTCCCATCAGCCGACAGTTTTACGAGCACATTGTCGTAGCCTTGGCTGTCGACGATTGCCGCTCCCGCGATGACAGTGATGCCCGTTCCAGTGAGAGATCGCTGCCAGACGCGGCTAACCGTCGGCGTCCAGAAGCCGAGAGCGCTTTCTGGCAGCACGACCGTTGTGCCCGCCGGTTGGGCGCGAGCGATGTCGATCAGTTCCTGTTGCCGCTGGAGGCCCACTTCGCGGCCGAGGGATGCACCCATTTCCAGATTGACACCCATCCACGGCGAAGGTGGAATCGGCGTAGTCCACTCAGCGGCGGACCAGAGCCAGAAGCCAATCATGGCCGTGGCTGCAGCCGGCCGATACCGCGTCGTCATGACGCCCAGGCCGGCTGCCATCGCCGAAAGACCCCACCATCCCCAGCCAGGAAAAAGAACGCCAGCAGCTGTGATCGGATGTGCCCATCCCAGGATACCGAATGGTGGGACCGCCATTGCGCCGCATGCGGCCATGTATCGGAACGACTTCTGCCACCCCTTTCGATCCGTCCATAGCACAGAATGGATCGTGACGAACGCGGAAGAGGCGATAAGCCAGAGCAGGAAACCCGGCCAGATATCCGATGAGTAGAAGTTCGCCACACCCTGCGGCAAACCCCTCGATGCCGCGAGGAAGTAGGCAGCAGAGATCGCCGTTGCCTGCAGACGCGTGCGTGTCAGGGACCAGAACACGGGAAAAGCAGCTGCGACGGGCAAGAGAAGCACATTACCACTCCAACCGATCCATCCCGCGCTGGTGGACAGTGCGACGAGGGCAACATTCCGCAAGAGATCAGGGCGCATAGGTCCAGACCTCCTGCGCCAGGCCGAGTATTCCATCCATCGGCAGAGGGCCGAAGTACCGGCTGTCGAAGGATCCCGGAAACTCGGAATGGAGAAAGACCGCGCCAGGCGGAACGACACCGCCATCGTAGTGCACCATCTCACGCCTCTGGCCATCGGTCCGTGCAACACGCGAGTGAGAAAGTGGCCGACCATCGATGCGGACATCGTCATGGATCTCGATCACATGTCCAGATGTCGCTACGACCGTCTTGATCAGAGGCGCTACGCGGCCGGCGCAGAGGCCGACACGCAGATATCCACGCGCGCGCGCGCTTCACGCATCTCGCCGGTGGCGGGTGGGCAGATAAAGATGAGATCGCCAACAAGGACCGGACGATCAGGCTCGACGATCCGCCACAGGCCCAGCGGTTCGCTCGGCGTCAGATTGAACCTGAAGCCCTGACCTCCGAGCAGCACAATGAGGCCAAGTGTGAACAGGCCGACGCTGCTGATCCGATAGAACCAAACGAGCCGCTTCATGCGCAAGAGCTCTTTATGTCGATGGCGCATCTTCATTTGAGAGAGAGCCCCTGGGATCTCGTCTGGCGCAATGCTTCCGCCTGCTTGAGCGCCGTCACGCTGCGCTCATGGGCGGACAGCTGCTGCACCGTCCGCATCGTATTCCAGACCTGTTGCACTTCACTCTTTTGGGCAGCATTCATGCCTGAAGTCACGCGCCGGAATGCCTCGCCGCTGGCATCCTTCGCAGCCAGGGGCAGGAAGGTTCTCTCTCCGAAACGTTCGGTAACCGCCTTCGCGAAACCTTCCAGTTCAGCCTTCACCATTTTGTCGGCGAGCGCGTATTCAAGACCCGAAGGCAGGTCGTTGCGGTCGATGGCATCACGGACGCGTTCCAGCACGGTCTTCGCATTGGATGAGAGGGCAGGGATCTCCAGCGCGACCTGCCTGCGGACTGCCAGCTCCTCGGCGTGATTTCGCCGTTCGGCATCGCCACGCTGGCGGAGATAGTCGCTGATGCTGTCCGCGAGCGGTGTCACATTCTTCAGCGCCCGGTCCCGGTCGACCTTGTCGCTGCGGCTGACGAGTAGACCCGTCTTGCCCTTAAGGGCACCGAAGGTTTCAGGCTCGCTGGCAATTCTGGCGATGGTATTTTCCGCAACTGCCTGGTCGCGCAACATCGCATCGACATTGACGGCTTTGAAGGCGCTTTCCGGCTGGGCGTAGACTTGGATGAAGCGCATCGAGACTTCTTCCCATTGCTTCTTAAGCGCTGGGTCTGCGGCGAGCTTGTCCTCGACGGCCTGATCGATCGTTTTTGGGAAGGTGGTGATACCGGCCACCATGGGCTTCGTCTCCTTTGCTGCAGTGGGAACGGTATTGGCCGTCGATGCTGCGAGGCCGAGTTTGGCGCCGATGGCCGCAAGCTTGCCGGCGAGATCGAACAGCTTTTGCTTCTGCCGGATCGTCCACTCGAGACGGTCAAGCGCGACGGTTCTGGCAACGTTGACGATGTGAAGGCCGCGCGCCTCGGCAAAGCGCAGGGCTTGGCCGTAGATGCTGCCGCCGGCGTAATCGAGCGTCGTTTCCTTGGAATTCCTGCGCGACAGGATCTCGACCAGACCGCCAGCCTTGGCGAAGGATCGGCGGCCGTAATAGACGCCGAGATCCTCACGGTGACGGGTCATCGCCACATAGGTGAGGTGACGATCCAGCGAGAGGGAGGCCAGCACCTTGACCCGGTCTACCGTTGCACCCTGGCTCTTGTGCACCGTGGTCGCGTAGCCGAGATCGACGTTGTTGTAGAAGCGCTGTTCGACCGTGACCTGCCGCTGATGATCACCCTCGCCGATCACCGCCACGATCCGACCCGGTGTGGCTTCCAGCACCTTGCCCAGCATGCCGTTCTTGACGTCAAGCGCGCCTTCGTTCTTCAGGAAGACGATCTGGTCGCCGGCTGCAAAGCTTCTAACACCGTCGGCTGTCTTGAACGGCGAACCGTGCTCGATAATGCCGCGCTCGATCAGCTTTGTGCGCGCCAGCTCGTTCAGCATGCGGACGTCACGGCGCAGGTGCGCAAGGATCAATGTGGACTTGGCAGGATCGTAGTCGCGGTTCCAGTCGGCGATGAGGTTGGTGACCGCATCCGTCTTCAGCTCTGAGCCAATCATCTTGCCATTCGACTGATAGGCTGCAATCGCTTTGCCGACATGGCCGCGCGCGAGATCGAGCGATGCGTCTCGCATCCATTGCTCACGCTGGCGATAGATTGTTTCGAGTTCGGCATAGCCGATGCGATCGGCAATAGCGCGGAAGGCAGCACCCGCTTCGATCGGTTGAAGCTGCTCCGGATCGCCGACTAGCACGAGCTTGGCGCCAGCTTTGGTGACAGCTTCGACGAACGTCGCCATTTGCCGCGACGACACCATGCCAGCCTCGTCCAGAACGAAAACCGTCTTGTGGTCGAGTTGCCCGCGACCCTGATCCCAGCGGAGTTCCCAGGACGACAGGGTACGGGATACGATGCCCGCTTCCTTCTCCAGACCTTCAGCCGCCTTGCCGGCAAGCGCACCACCGACGACGCGATAGCCGGCCGCTTCCCAGGCGTCACGCGCCGCCTTCATCATCGTAGTCTTGCCAGCACCTGCGCGGCCGATCACGGCGGCAACCCGCTCAACACCAACGACATGTTCGATGGCGACTTTCTGCTCATCGGAGAGCCGTTCATGGTGCGCGAAGATCGCCTCGAGCACCGGTTGCCGGACGCCATGCGAAGACCGCTGCGAGAGCCAGATCGCGCGGTTCGCCATCTCGGCTTCAAGACGGATCAGCTCGCGCGTCGTGTATTTCGCCGGCGCCCGAACTCCGGTTGCAAAGTCCACTCGCTCGCGATCAAGCCGAAGGGTCTCAGGAGATTGCAGGATGCGCGCCATCAAGCTTCGGAAGAGGCCCGCATCGTCGATATAGCGATGTAGGACCTTGGCGACATCGCGTTCGTCGAAGACACTCTTCTCCCGCGTGATCAGGTCGAGAACGATCGCTGGATTGCGCTGGATCCGTTGGGCGTTCTCTACTCGCCGCTCTTCCTGCAGCTCCAGCCGTTCGAGCGCAGCTTTCTCCTCCGCACCGACCGCCTTCCGCTCGATCGCCTTCGTGCCAACACCAAGATGGATGGTGGGCGTCAGCTCAATTCCCTGCTTCTCAAAGGACCGGCCATCGATCCTGACATCGAAGCCCGCAAGTGCCAGATGCTGGTTCTGGCAGGCAAACCAGCCATCGCGAAACGCGTTGAAGTCATCGAGCCCACCCGCCCAGAGCTCATAGACGATTTTGCCGTTGTCATTGCGCAGCGCTTTGCCGTCCGGTCCCACGACGGCCACCTTCTTCGCACCGAAACCGTCTACGGTAAGCGGCCGCAAGGTTGTCATCAGATGGATGTGCGGATTGCCTGGTGCATCATGAAAGACCCAGTCGGCCACCATGCCCTCGGACGTTATGTGTCTTGCCACGAAATCCCGCACGAGCTCGATGTTCTGCTCGACCGACAGCTCTATCGGCAAGGCGATGGTGACATCCTTTGCAAGCTGCGCATCAGACCGTTTCTCAAACTCCTCAACCTTGTTCCAGAACGCTTCCGACGCTCCCGAGACAGACCGATCGGCAATCATCGATTGCAACCATTCCGGCGCATCGGCCGGGATGACAAACTCCTCATGAAGCAGGCCCTGCTTGCGGGTGTAATCGATCGTCCTTGCTTCCCGCTCATAGTCCATCTTGGCGCAATGCCGGTAGGCCGCCGACAGCACGGCGCTGCGGCCGGAGCCGCGGGCGACGATGCTGACTGAAAAATGCGGGACGGCCATGACCAGGCTAGCTCCTTCATTCGAACAAAATCAACGTGTTCGTGAGGATCGGAAGGCCCCGCGAGGGTCCAAAAGCAAAGCGTCGCATCAGCGACGTATAATTGCGCCCTTCGGATCCGTCCTTGCGAACGGACGGGATGATGCTCAAAAGCGTAGGCTCCGCCTACTCGCATTTCTGTTAGTAGATTGGCACGCCGATCTGAACGACTCTCGCAGCGTGAACCACAACAAGCAGGCAACAGGGACAATCCAAAGATGAAGAAACCATCCTCCAAGATCCGCGAAGAAATTGCCAAGCTCCAGGATCAGCTCAAGGCAGCAGAAACCAGGGAGGCCGAACGGATCGGCCGCATCGCACTGCGCGCTGGTCTTGGCGAATTCGAGATTGACGAGAGCGAACTTCAGGCGGCGCTTGAGGAACTGGCGAAACGGTTTCGCAGCGGGCCGACAGCACAAAGCTCCGGACAGAACGGGAAGGGGAGAGGAAGCACGGGCGCCGGGCAGGCTTCGGCGAACCCGGCTGGCGAGGCTCCGGGCAGCCTTGGCGAGGCTTGAGCGCATGGCGAGGACCACGACATCGGACGCCCGCAAGAAGGACACGCGCGAGAAGATCGAGCTCGGGGGCCTTATCGTCAAAGCGGGTCTGCGCTTCGAGAAGCGGGCGCTTCTGCTCGGCGCATTGATAGACCTGCAGCGCCGGCTGAACTCCGACGGCCATGAGCGATCACGATTGACGGCGATCGGGGCGGAGGTGTTCGGCAATGAAGGCGAATAAGATCGTTCTCGTTCTTCTGCCTGTGGCCGTCATGGGCGCGGCTCTGTTCGCTCTCACCGGCATCGAGACCTGGCTTGCCGGCTTCGGAAAGACCGAGGCTGCAAAGCTTGCCCTGGGACGGGCAGGGGTCGCTGCGCCATACGTGGCGGCTGCCGCCCTCGGCCTGATTTTCCTGTTCGCAGCGGCCGGGTCAGCCAGCATTCGCGCCGCGAGCCTCGGTGCTACTGTAGGAAACGCCGCAGTTATCCTGACGGCGTGCGTGCGGGAAGGCGTGCGACTTGCAGCGCTTTCCTCCCAGGTACCAGCGGACAAATCCGCGCTGTCCTATATGGATCCATCGACCATGATCGGCGCTGCTGCAGCACTGATGTCGGGCTGCTTCGCAGTGCGCGTGGCGATCGTTGGCAACGCCGCTTTCGCGCGGGCTGCGCCAAAACGCATCACTGGTAAACGTGCACTGCACGGCGAGGCCGACTGGATGACACTTGTCGAAGCCGACAAGCTGTTCCCGACAACTGGCGGCATTGTAGTCGGCGAGCGGTATCGCGTCGACCGCGACAGCGTTGCCAGCGTGTCGTTTCGTGCCGACACCAAGGACACATGGGGTGCCGGAGGCAAGTCCCCGCTGCTCTGCTTCGACGGCTCATTCGGCTCATCGCACGGCATCGTCTTTGCGGGATCGGGCGGTTTCAAAACGACCTCGGTGACGATCCCGACAGCGTTGAAGTGGGGCGGATCGCTCATCGTGCTCGATCCGTCGAACGAGGTCGCGCCGATGGTGTCGAAACATCGGGAAGAGGCGGGCAGGCGTGTCAGGATCCTCGATCCGCGGAAACCCGCGACTGGCTTCAACGCACTCGACTGGGTCGGCCAGCATGGCGGCACGAAAGAGGAGGATATCGCCTCTGTCGCCTCGTGGATCATGAGCGATAGCGGTCGCGCGAGTGGCGTCCGCGACGACTTTTTCCGTGCCTCAGGCCTGCAACTCCTCACTGCAATCATCGCCGATGTCTGCCTGTCCGGTCACACACCGACGGAGAAGCAAACGCTGCGTCAGGTCCGAGCCAATCTTGCAGAGCCTGAGCCACAGTTGCGCAAGCGCTTGCAGGAAATATACGACAACTCCGGCTCGGCCTTCGTGAAAGAGAACGTCGCCGCCTTCGTCAACATGACACCGGAAACCTTTTCCGGCGTCTACGCCAATGCGATCAAGGAGACGCACTGGCTCTCATACCAGAACTACGCGGCGCTGGTCTCGGGTTCGACGTTTCGGACCGAGGATATCGCGTCTGGCAAAACGGACGTGTTCATCAACATCGATCTCAAGACACTGGAGACCCATAGCGGACTGGCGCGTGTCGTGATCGGCTCGTTTCTGAACGCGATCTATAACCGCGACGGCGCAATGGACGGCCGCGCCCTGTTCCTCCTCGATGAGGTCGCCCGTCTCGGTTACATGCGTATTTTGGAGACCGCCCGAGACGCCGGCCGCAAGTACAGCATTACGCTGACGATGATCTATCAGTCGATCGGCCAGCTGCGCGAAACCTACGGCGGGCGCGACGCCTCGAGCAAGTGGTTCGAGAGCGCAAGCTGGATCAGTTTCGCGGCCATCAACGATCCGGAAACAGCAGACTACATCTCTCGCCGCTGCGGCATGACGACGGTCGAGATCGACCAGGTCAGCCGCAGCTTTCAGTCGCGTGGCTCTTCGCGGACCCGGTCAAAGCAGCTTGCCGCTCGGCCACTCATCCAACCGCACGAAGTGCTGCGCATGAGGGCGGACGAGCAGATCGTCTTCACGGCTGGGAACCCGCCGCTGAGATGCGGCCGCGCCATCTGGTTCCGGCGAAACGATATGAAGGCTTGCGTTGAGCAGAGCAGGTTCCAGCGTCGCGAAGCGCCCGCACATGAACAATGAAGAGCATCGGAGAAATCAGCGTAGCGACGACCGCCAGGGCGTGATTTCGGGAATTCTCGTCATGCTTCGAAAAGCCGTCCACTCGTCGGCGACCCCTTCGGTCAGTTCGTCGAAAACCTCCATCATCGCGTTAGTGATTGATTGGTCAAGAGCGTTGCCAGCGACGCGAACGTCGTTCTCGGAGCCATCGCGAGCAGCACGCGCAAGTTCATACCCCTGATCTGCGACAATCTACTTGGCCACCTCGATTGCCCAGAGACCGAAGTCCCCGCGGTTATCAATCTGGATAGCGCCTTCCATCTGCGTCTCCCGTGATGGTTCGTCGTCTTCTTTTCATGGGCGTTGCGCAACGACAAGCGTGAGACACCGATCTAGGGAGGCAACGGCCGACTTTAAGGGATCAACGACCGTGCTCATGTACGCCAAGCCCGACGATAGTGCTCATCACCGATTGCGGCGATCCACTGTCGGCCCTAAGTGGACATTGCTGGCGGAAGATAAGGGGCAGCTTTGCGCCTTTATAGTAGACGTACACGGCGACTGCCCCAGCCCCAAATGCCGACGTTACTCCCACCTGTGCCAGATGCAAAAAAGGCGCGAAATGCCCCCTCCGGTTGGCAGCCTGAGAATTGACAGTCTGCAAAACCACGTTAAACAGTCGCTATGGGGTCGCGATCGCCCCACGAGGCGCCATGCCAAAGAATCGCGTCCATCAAACCGGCTAACGGAGGACGCGCCATGCCGTCATTTCTTGAAATTTCACCTGAAAAATTAAGCCGCCTCATCGGTACGCCGAGCGCCCCGGTGCTTATTGACGTGCGCACCGACGAGGATTTTGAGGCCGATCCGCGGCTGCTTCCAGGCTCTCGTCGCCGTTCTCATGAAGACGTCGACTCATGGGCGGGAGAGAAGATCAATGGTCCGGTTGTGATCATCTGCCAGAAGGGCAAGAAGCTTAGCCACGGTGTTGCCGCCTATTTGCGAACGGGAGGAACTGCTGCGGAAGTCCTTGAAGGCGGTTTCGAGGCCTGGAAGGCCACGGCTCTGCCTTTAATGCCGACGAGTCAGATGCCGAAGCGCGATGCTCAGGGCCGGACGGTCTGGGTGACGCGCTCGCGGCCGAAGATCGATCGCATTGCCTGCCCCTGGCTGATCCGGCGCTTTATCGATCCCGGTGCAGTCTTTCTGTTTGTCGCGCCCGGCGAGGTGGTCGCCGTCGCAGAGCGGTTTGGCGCAACGCCATTCGATGTCGACGATGTGTTCTGGAGCCACCGGGGTGAGCTCTGCACTTTCGACGTGATGATCGAGGAGTTCGCACTTGCGATGGCACCGCTCCTCCACCTGGCGACGATCGTCCGTGGTGCCGATACGGCGCGGCCGGATCTTGCGCCCGAGGTGGCGGGCCTGCTCGCCGCATCACTCGGACTGTCGCGCATGTTTAACGACGACCTTCAACAACTCGAGGCCGGAATGACGCTCTACGACGCATTCTATCGCTGGTGCCGCGATGCAACCGGCGAAACACACGACTGGCCTGCTGGAAAGAAAGGCAACTGAGATGTCGGACACGATTGTTTCTGCAGAACCATCGCGCAGGCCGGCAGAACACGGTGTTCCGTTCATTGAGGCATTCAAGGTCTGGCTGCGCGTTGCAGCCTTGAGCTTTGGTGGCCCCGCCGGCCAGATCGCGGTCATGCACCGGATTGTCGTCGACGAGAAGAAATGGGTCGGCGAGAACCGGTTCCTGCATGCCTTGAACTATTGCATGCTGCTTCCGGGTCCTGAAGCGCAGCAGCTTGCCGTCTATCTCGGCTGGCTGATGCACCGCACGGCAGGCGGACTTATGGCGGGGATACTCTTCATCCTGCCCGGCTTTCTGTCCATCCTTGCGCTCAGCTACGTCTATGTCCTCTATGGCGACGTGTCTGTGGTTGAGGGGCTGTTCTTCGGCTTGAAGGCTGCCGTCCTCGCGATCGTTCTTCAGGCTGTTTTCCGGATTGGTGGAAGGGCATTGAAAAGCCCGGCCATGGTGCTGATCGCCGCTCTGGCCTTCCTGGCAATCTTCGCATTCCAAGTCCCGTTTCCCGTGATCATCCTTGCGGCGGGCATTCTTGGCTATCTCGGAGCAAAGACCGGGCACGGTTGGTTTTCGATTGCAGGCGGACACAAGGCGGCGGCAGGCAAAATCCTGTCTGACGCGGATTCTGCTCTCGGCGAGGCTATGCCCGCGCATGCGAGGCCCAACCTCCAATGGTCGCTGAGGGTGTCTGTGGTGCTTCTGCTGCTCTGGCTTGCGCCCGTGGCCTTACTTTATGTCACACTCGGCCCCGACAACGTCTTTACGCAGATCGGCGTCTTCTTCAGCAAGATGGCGGTCGTCACCTTTGGCGGTGCCTATGCGGTCCTCGCCTATGTGGCCCAGGAGGCGGTGCAGAGTTACCAATGGCTACGGCCCGGCGAGATGCTGGACGGGCTCGGCATGGCGGAAACGACGCCGGGACCGCTGATCATGGTGCTACAGTTCGTCGGTTTCCTTGGCGCTTATCGCGATGCAGGCGGGCTTGATCCGTTACAGGCAGCAACGTTGGGCGCTATCCTTGCGACCTGGGTGACCTTTGTTCCGTGCTTTCTCTGGATATTTCTCGGCGCGCCGTTCATTGAGCGGCTGCGCGGCAATGTGGCTATCTCCGGCGGCATGGCAGCCATAACGGCCGCTGTCGTTGGTGTGATCCTCAACCTTGCGATCTGGTTCGGCCTGCATGTCCTGTTTTCGGAGGTGGCGACATTCCAAGCTGAGCTGCTCTCAATACAAGTGCCCGTGCTGTCTTCAGTCGACTGGGCCTCAGTCGTACTGACACTTCTGGCAATCATCGCGATCTTCCGCCTCAAAATGTCGGTCATGACGGTCCTCCTCGGCACCGCGGTGCTCGGGATGGCCGGGACCCTTGCAGGCGTGCAGTGAATGTGGTGCTGCTTCAACAAGTGCTAAAACGGGCTGGCGCAGGTGAGCACGCCAGCCTTGAGAAGTGAGTGGCCCGCTCGATGTGGCTGCAGGCACTATCGGACTCGAACTGCAGCTTGATTCGGTTTGGTATTCAGAACCGGACCGTCTGGTGCCGGCCCCAAAGCCGCATGCCGAAGGCGGACAACCCAAACACGACTGCATCGCCAGATCACGAAAATGAATCGATCACGCCCGAGCGATTCAAAACTCTCGTTGGACCTCGATTTGAACAAACACGATCATGCCGGCATGATCAGTCAGCCATATAAGCTCTATGTAGAGAGGACGGACGCCAAGAAAAAAATGGCCCGCTTTTACGCGATGTCGATCGAGCCGAACCTGTTTGGGGAGGCATGCCTGACGCGGCGATGGGGACGGATTGGGACGAACGGTCAGATGAAAACTCATCAGTTCGAAAAGGAACAGGCCGCTGTTGACCTCTTCCTTGAACTCCTGAGGCAAAAACGCCGCCGGGGATATCGGGCAATAGGCTGTGTCAGCTCGCAATAAACTCTCGACGATACTGCCGCTGGCAAAAGAAAGTGTGAGGGCGGACCTTGGTCTTCTCGAACGGAGACCCTGCTGTCCACACTCCGCTATCTCGATCGGCTAACTTCCGCAAAGGACTTTCGACGGGCAATAAATTCGCGCAGAAGCGGCAAAAAGAATGCCTTGCTGAAGTGACCAAGCGGAGGCTCAGGCTCCAGATAGAATGACCGGCCTATGATATCGCTGTTGAACTCATCCAGGATGAGCCACAGTGGAAGATCTGCATCAAGACCCGCGCGTCGCTTTTCGATGGTCGGGATCTCGACGGCAAAACGATTTCGGTCGGGCATCTTTGTCGTGATCGGAAAAAACAGGACAAGATCGCCACCCGACCTCGCGATCCGCACGCCGACAGCCACAGGACGGTTCTTGCGCCCTTCCGTTTCTCCCTCGTTTGCCTCATGGCTCCACAGATATGGATATCGAACTACCGCAGCCGTCTGGACCTTGTCATATACGCTCATCGACTCGTCTCATCAGACTGGGCGTAGCCATCGACGGCCTCTTCAAATTCAGCAAACAGCTCGTCGGACATTGTCTCCAGTCTGCCTACAGAGCGACGATCCGACTGGCGCATAAGACGTTCGTAATCGTCTATGTTCAGCAACACCAATCTCGGCTTGTTGCGTTGGGTGATGGTGACAGGGTGTCGAAGTGCCTCGGCGATGATATCTCCGGATTTCCGAGAAAGGTCGCTTGTCGTGTAGGAGCCGTTCCTGCTTGTCATGTGGCCAGCCTCAATACGATTAGGGTCAAAGGGTCTCAGTGCTGTTTATACAGCATATACAGCATTGGTGTAAATAATGTATTCGTGGTCGCACGGTGGAGGGGTTGGTAGAGATCACCGCCGTCAGAAAGGCGGCTCTGCCTCAGCCAGGCCCTCCATCTCGGCAGCCGCGACGATCAGCTCCGCCAGAGCGCATTCCAGTTCGGCCTCGATCTGGCGACGCTCGGCGCCATCAACAGCGTTGCGCAGCTCGACCCGCAGTTCTTCGATCTGGATTTCGAGTTCGTAGGTCATCTTCGTCTCCTTGACGTTTGTGAAAGATGACAGGCGGGTCCGAGAGGGGATGGCGGGGTCAAGGATCGCATGCGCGACCGGCAGAGCCGGTGAGTGGGGGAGCCGATTTGCGGAAGCTGCCCTTGAGGGCAGGTGGAGCAAATTGGGGGAACCGCTCATCCTCGAGGCCGGTGTCGCCGCTTGGCACAATCATGCATTCTGAGCAGCTTCTCCGTTCACAGTATGCCACCAAAAAAGCCGGGCCTGGCTCGATGCCAGATCCGGCTTTGACTTCTCCGGCAGGAGAGTGGGCTCCGCCGATGGCGGAGCCTCGTGATCCTGATCAGTCTCGGTTCGGGCGGGACCAGATGAGCTGGAGGCCATCCTCGCCCTCGACCTCTGCGAGCGTCGCGTAGATCGGAGCCGGGAAGCTCGGATCGTCGAGCTTGACCGAGAGGTAGTCGCGGCCCTCACCGGAGGTCTTCTGCCAAGCGGCGCCGAGCTCAACGGTACCCGCATAGACGCGGAACTGCGGGCCCTTTTCGGAAGGGTTTTCGACCCGGGCGATGCGGGCCTTGACGTTGAGGGCGAGTGTACGGATCGAGCCCGTGAAGCCATTCTCGGTGGAGGTGAAAGTGCCGATGGTAGCCATTGTCGTATTCCTTTTCTGGTGTTCGGGCCGCGCCCATCGCGGCCTCGATGGCAGTCGACAAGACCGGAGACGATCGGACCGCACCCAATAGGGCCGTAGTGAAATGGAGGGCGGCAAGTCGCAGATTTGTTAGCGGGAGAGGAGGAAGGCGCAGCCTTCCGGGGTAAGAAATCTGAGCCTTGTCGTTGCGGGAAGACGATCGAGGCGCAGCCGGACTCCGGTCAGACATGCCTCATCGAGCCCGCAGATGGGCTGCCTGAAAACTCTGACGTGAGGGATATGGCAATGGTGTTCCGACGCACTCGCCCGGGCACTAATGTTCTTGCGCCATCCCCCACTTCTGCCGTCGTTGCTTGTTTCAGTCGGGGACTGGAAGCCCTCACATGGTAGACCCGCTTGCCCAGCTTACACTGTGCGATATCGTTGCACTCGCGAATCGCAGCCTGGAGGATCAATGCGCCAGCAGACAAAGCCGTTCATCATTGAGCGCAAGCCATCCCGCAAACCCAAACTCGACGCTCAAAAACCGTCAATCTGGGGAAGGCTGGGCGGTGACATCGCACAAGGTCTCAAGGACGAACGTGATGAGGAGCACGCGGTCGCCACAGGCGGTGACGACCGCGCCTGAGCGTCAGGCCGCAGCCTTCACCTCCGATTCCGGCTGTAGGGAATGCAGGAAACTCACCGCGCGCTGCGCATGGGCTGCCGCCTGGAAGATCACTCGCTTGTCGTTGGCCAGCACCGATAGCCAGGACTGCAGGTAGGACGCGTGATCGGGCCGCGGCTCGAGCTCTGGCGCAATGCCGAGATCGGCGCAAAGGAAGCAACTTCCAAGCTCGGCAATGAGCTCTTCGCGGGCACGGTCCGTCCGGTCCTTGGTATAGCGCGAGAGATCACGTCCGACGCGATGCGCCGCCGCTGTCCAATGGGTCAGCTCATGGCTGAGGACGGCCGCGTGCCCAGCAGCATCGCGAAACGCTTCGAAGGGCGGCATCTGGATAACGTCCTTGATCGGCGAATAATAGGCCTGGTTGCCGCCGTGCCGGATCACGGCGCCGGTGTTGCGGAAGAAGAGATCGGCGCGCGCTATTCGCTCGACAGGATCCCGGACCTTGGCCGGCGGGGCATGATAGGTGTCGGGCAAACCATCGATTTGCTCGATATTGAACACAGAATACGCCTTCAGGAACGGGATTTCCCGATCGACATCATTGCCGTTTCCGTCGGCCACCGACTTGGTGAACCGGCTGGCGAAGACAACCGTCGAGCCCGTTTCGCCTTTCCGCACGGCCCCGCCCAGTTCGAGGGCCTGTTTGAAGGTCATCCACATCGAGGAGGAGAAACCGCGCGATACCTGCTCTGACCACAGGAGCAGCACATTCATGCCGGAATAGGGGAGGCCATTGTGGCGCACCGGCCGGCTGATGCGACTATGCGTGTTGGCGGCGCTCCATGGTTTCATCCAGGGGCGCACGCCCTGTTCGAGATCCTCTACGATCCGTTCGGTGATCCTCGTATAGATGTCGATGCGATCGTTATCCGTTTTCCTGCCCATGACTTCCTTCTCCATTTCTCAGAACCGCGTCTTTCGCGGTCCGTCACGGAGGTCTGAAGTCAGGGGCCGATGGTGCGCCCATGCACCGGAACGGCCGCAACAGCGTGGAGGACGGCGAAGCCGTTGCTTGGGTGCCCGGCTCCTGCAGGACCGCCGAGCGGGACAGGCCGCGACAGGTACGTCTCCAGCTTTACTTTTCGACAAGGAAAAGGCCGGCGCTGTCTGGCGCCGGCCCCGGGGAGGAGAAAGGGGCGGGGTCATCACCGCCGGTGGTGTTATCCGAGAGCCGCCATCTGCGCTTCGGCAGCCTTGCGATCAAGAGAGGCGCCGGGGTTCTCGACCGGCCGGTCGAAGGGCTTCCAGGTCTCGCCGACCACATGCTCGTAGGCAGCAACCGCGCCTTCGGCTGCCATTCGGAGCGCGTGGGACTGGACGCCCATGTCGGCTGCGAACTCGCGCTTGCGCTGGGCCGCGCTGTCATAGCCGACCGGACCGTCTAGGTCCTCATCGCGGGCGTCGTTCGACGCCTTGGCGGTCGCGTCGCGCGCCTCGGTGACGGCGCGGGAGTAAAACTGCCCGGCGCCATGCGCGGATCCGACGAAGGCTCCGACGATACGCTGCAGATGGATCTGCATGGCCTTCTCGCCGATGCCATCGGAGAGGCTCTCGGCGGTTTCGACGATCAGCCGCTCATGCAGGCTGCGGATGCCGTCGCTGTCGACGATGGCCGTGCCGAAGCTTTCGGCGATTTTTAGCGCCTGGATGGTGTCCGGGCAGGAGAGGCGGACCATCTCGAGGGTGGTCCCTCGCCGGGATTGCGTCGATCGGGCGGTGGAGCGATTGGAGGTGGCGGGCTTGGCCATGTCTGTTCCTTCCGTGGCTGCCGAAGCGGTTCCGGCCCGTGCCGGTCTGCCCTTCGATGCGGGCGACCAGGAACCGGCAAAGGGCGGGCGGCTTCAAAGGTCCGATCCGGCTGAGCCAGCGGGGCAGGGTTGCGAGCCAGCAGGTCTTGACCTGAGCAGACCGCGAGCCTGCCCTCGCGCAGAGAGGCTGGATCGGCCGCCACGCGGCGCGACAGCGGCCTTGAAACGATCGGCCGCCGGTTCAGACCGCAGCAACAAAGAAGGGCAGTCCGGCTCGGGTCCGATATCAAATGCAAGCCCGAGAGGGACGGCATGGCCAAGCCCGCCACCGAAATAGACGCCAAGACCGTATGATGGTGACCAAGCCGCCCCGCTACTCCGCGTCAGATCCACCTATCCCGCGAGAGGCAAAACAGGCGCGTGACCGTGAAGCTCGAGCGCGTCGATGATCTGCTCTTGCACCACCAGCCTGCATGTGAGCGTGTCGAGTTCGCTCCACCGCTCGAAGGCCAGGCGCTCGACAAGCTCCTGATGATAGAGACGGCGACCGGATCGCCGGCGCGCCCGGCTCCTGGTCTTCACCGTGATCGCCTTACGTCCGGCCCGCGCCGCAATCTGGCGGGTCAGACAATCCAGATGCCGCAGGGTCTCACGCCGGGCACTGACTGCCGTCGCCAGCGATCTCGATGCGAGGACATCAATCATGACCCGATCCCCCGGCTTCGCCAGCCGAGAAATGAGGATGGCCCATGATATTCGGCATGACGGTCGGGATCGATCACAAATCCGAACCTACCGCGCCTGGCATATTCGTCGCTCGGCACAAGGAAGCGACGTTCATTATCCCAGGCCTTTCGGTCACCCGCCCCTCTATCACCGGCGACGACCGCCACGACCTCAGTCATTCCGGGGTTCTTATCGGAGAAGATTGCCGAGGTGACGACATAGTCTGACGCATGACGTTGATCGAACGCCCGGCGATCCTTCGCCCAGCTCTCACCCTCGGCGAGCGAGCAACCGTGGATCTTCTCCCAGACGTCGGGCCAGGTATTGCGGATGGTCTTTTCTGCCATTGACCGCTCGCAGTCGGTGAACAGGTCCGGAAAACTGATCGCCACGATCGCCCATTCGCAGTCTTCCTCGTACCAGAGCGTGTCCTTCCGCAGCAGCGGATGGACTTTAGCATTGCGATCGGAAGAGAGGTGAAAGCCGCCGTGGCCGGCCGTACTGTGGGCGACAACGCCTTCGGCGTAGACGACCGCCATCTGTGAACCGCCCCAGGGCGTGCTCGCCGACATGCGGGTCTGCACGCGGTTGAGCTTGGCCAGATCGTGTTTATGACCGGCCGTCTCGGCGACGCGCATTCGAAACTCGGCCTCATTGGCCACCCGGCCATCATGACCGAAGAAGTCGGCGCGCGTCAGCTCTGCCAGCGGCCGACGAACGGCGACGGCACTCGCAAGGAACGCGAAGCCGCTGTGTGATGTGACCATGGCAAGGACCAAGTCATCAATGCGAGCGACGGGCATGCCATCGGCACTGGTGGCAAACTCCACCCCCGAAAAATCGGGGGTGGGTGCGACGATGTTCAAGGTTAGGGCGGCGGTCATGCTGCTGCCCTCTGATTGAAGTCCTGATCGTCGTCGTCATCGGTTGCGACGTCTGTGTCCTGCAGAGCATCGTGATCTGCATCTCCTTCGACCTGACCCTCCTGTTCATCAGCAGGGTCGTCAGCTTGGCCGCCGTCACCCTCGCCCGCACCGATGACATCCGTAGTGGAGCTTGCCCGGATCCACGCGAGCAACTCGTCGGCCGGCGGTGCGAAGCGGCCGGACGGATGGACGAAGTGCTCGGTGGCAAAATGCTCCACGAGCGCTGCGCGGGTTTCGCGCACCTTCTGCCGTGGCTGAATCGATGCCTCGGCGCAAGACGCTTCCAGCGCCTGGCGCGACAGGCACAAGAGGAAATCTTCCGATCCCATGTTCGGCAGGTATTTATCGGCTCCGATCGCATCACCGGCAATGCGCGCCACCATGCCGCTATTGGACATGCCCCTGCGGCATGAAAGTACATCGACCAGCACCGAGCGAACGGCAACTCGAAGCGTATCCTGATCGAAGGCGAGCTTGCCATGCTCGCCAAACAGTCCGACGGCATGACGCGAGAGGCGCTTGCCGCCGTAGAAGGTCCCGTCAGCACCGGAGTCGATGCGAACATTCTGGCCAGCGAAGGCCAGGACCATCAGTGCCATCAACATGTCATCCTCGATCGGCGCGCGACCGAGCGCGTCATGCAGCGCGTCCGTGCGGAAATCGCCGATCATGTCGTGGCCCTTCTGCGTGACATCTGGCCGAGCCTTCGGCGCTGCGATCGCGTCGCTATCATCAGTGCCGCGGGTAAAGCCGTCGCCACCGCCTCCCTTCTGCTTCGCCGCCTCTGGCATGCGGTAGTGGACCGTCTGCACCTTGCCGTCACGATCGAGATAGAGCGCCGCGTGGTCGGACTTGGACGGCTTGCCGTAGACTTGGGCAGCCTTCTTCGGCAGTTCCGGCTGGCCCCAGCTGTTGACCTCGACGATCGCGCCGCGCTTCGGCAGATTGCCGGTCATCCACTCATGCTGGGCACCGAGAAATCCCTCTACATTGGTGGTATAGCGGCCATCCTGGTCGGCCGGCGCGAACAGGTCCTCGACCCATTCGATGCCGTAGGCCTGAGCGAGATCATCGCCGAAACTCGCATCTTTGGCATACATCCGCTTCTTGGTCAGCGCGTTTGCGATCTGCCACCAGGGCGCGGTGTCACCCTTCTTCGGCTTATGGGCTTTCCAGACCTCCTTCTGGTCGACCTGGCCGGCGGCCGCGATGATGCGCAGCTGTTGCTCATTCGGCATATCGCCCAGCGCCATCTGTTCAAGCATTGCCGGCAGGACATTGGCGAGGAGCCTGAGCTTGCGAATCTGGCGGACAGGAAGGGCGAGTGCGATGGCGATCGCCTCCTCCGTCCAGCCGAGTGCCACGAGCCGTTCGATACCGCGCCATTGGTCGACGGGGTTGAGAGCCTCGCGAACTGAGTTTTCGACCATCGAGCGCATGGCTCCATTGTCGTTGGCAGCATCGGCAACGAGGATCTCGATTTCTTCGAGGCCCGCGGCAATGGCGAGCCGGACGCGGCGATGGCCAGCGTCGATGATATAGCCGTTACCACCATCGGCTTCGGGCGCAACGACAGGCGGCTGGACGATACCGACGGCCTTAATTGTGGCGAGCATCAGCGCATCAGCCTGCGGCGACGACTTCGTCTGGCGCATCCGGTCAGGATTTTCCTTGAGCGCGCGCGGGTCAACCTTCATGATCTGCATGGGATTTGTCCTTGTCTGGAGGGTTCCGGACCGGCGCCTTGCCAGCCCTTCCTGTCTTCATTCTTCTGGAAGACACCTCCCGGACCGCCGAGCGGCCGGACTGCTGCAACTGCGGCCGAGCATCCCTGCTACGCTGGACAAGCTGGGCTTAAAGCCCAGCGAAGGACGAGTGGCCGGGATAGCGCAGGCGGCGATTGAGCGATAGCGACGGCAGAATGACCGATCGGCGACAGGTTCAACTTCCTGCTTTTCTTCCTCAATCCCACCTTCCAGTTCGAGCTAACGCTCGAAGATGAGACTGCTAGCGGCGGCCATACCTCGACGAAGGGACTAGGTTCGGCGCCTGAGCAGGGCCAGACCATCGGCGAGCATGCGCTTCAGGCTCGGCTTTCTGCTTACCGGTTCAGCAGGGGCGGCTTCGGCGCCACGAACAGCAGCAGGCGGTGGACCGGCGGCCTCGGAACGTGAAGGCGGAAAGGGCTCCTCGACGACGGCGGCGACAACGACATGCGTAATTGTCGTCTCATCCGATTTCACCGAAACGGTGACCTGTCCGCCGGAGCGAAGGCGGTCGACGCCCGTTTGAGCGGCCTCCTGCTCGTCTCGAGCTTCGACCAGCGATGTCTGCGTCACCAGAAAAAATGGCATGTGTCCCTGCGATGTGTTCTACCACAGATCTCATCCGCTTAGCGGTTGCGGTCAAGATGCAGCACCTCCTCAGCGCCGCCTCCGACACAAAAAAGGCGCTCACCCCGTGAGGGGAGCGCCTTCTTCTTTGTATCCCGGGACAAGATCAAACGCCGCCGCGATTGCAGCGAGCAGGACATCGGCTTATCGGGGAGTGATGCTCAGATCTTGTTGACGAAAGGCACTTTCAAGTCGTGATTCGACTTACCGCCTGATAGATCTCTAAGCCTATCAGAATGCCAGGTGAAACGACATGAGCACAGATCCCGAGGCCCGGAGAGCGATCGCGCAACGCGCCATTGATCGCGCGCAAGCGCGTGGGACGCCGATCGACACGGATCCTGCCTTCCTTGCCTTACTGGAGGAATGGATCGGGGGAGAAATCGACATGAAGGCCATGCGCTTACGATACCTTGAAATGACCGCTCTACGAGCTGCCGAGCGGCGGGGCTCGCGCAATAGCCTCTCCCGCATAAACCCTTCGGAATCATCGTACGAGGTGACCGAAGAATAAAAAAATGGGCCTGCAGAAAACTGCGGCCCATGAAGTGTGGAGATCTGAAACCTCCAGAGGGGAACAGCTGCTGCGACGGAACTGGGAGGTGACCGTCATGTGCATCAGCTGAAGGCACTATGCCCGAATTTTGACCAGACGGAAAACATTTATTGTGCAATGCAGCTATGCGGCGGCTGCGTTGGTCTCGTCGTCCAGATCCTCCGCCAGCCGGGCCTCGATTGCCCTAAGCTTTAGTCGCTTTTCCTTCAGATCATTGGCAAACGCGAAAACACCGCCGTCACGCGACCGGTAAGAGGCCAGACGGCGTTCGGCTTCCTCCAGCCGCCGCCGATACTGACGCTGCTCGTCGTCAAAGCCATCCAGTGCATGCTCCAGACGAGAAATAGCGCCAAGCGGCGTGACCGTAATTGCCAAATCGATCTCATAGTCGGCGCCGGTGCGCTGGAGCAGGGTCTCGAAGCGATAGCCATCCCCTTTGCCAAAGCGCTCGCCCTCATAAACCAGATCGAAGCCACCGATCGTCGCCAGATGCACCTCGCCCTCCTGCTGGAGCTGCAGAAGCGTCAGGATCTCCTTCATCAAAGCGCGGCCGGCCTCCTTGCGCTCGGTATGATCCTGACCGAGCACCGTCATGGTGAAGGCATCGCCATTCGTCGGCCTGAGACGCTCGATATCCTGGCCGATCTCGGCGATACGCCGGGTTGAGACCTCCATCTCACGCTCTGCATCCCGCATCTGCCGACGGACAGCATATTGGTCGTCCTCGTGGGCGGCCCTCAATCGTTCAAGCCTGGCAATATCGGCCTCCAACCCCGCCTTCTGCATCAGCCGTTCGTCGCCTGACGCAATGGCCTTGGCCATCGCAAACTGGTTTGCCGCGCCTTCACCGACGTCCTCCAGCCGCCGGATTGAGGTGTCGCCGGAGAGCGCGGCGGCGATAAAGCGGGCTTTACGCTCGTTGTTCTGCCACATGGAGGCGTCGAGCGAGCCCTCGGTGGCATAGGCGAAGATATCGACCTCCTCATGCTGGTTGCCCTGACGCACGATCCGGCCCTCACGCTGCTCGATCTGCGACGGCAGCCATGGCACGTCGAGATGGTGGAGAGCCTTCAGGCGAAGCTGGGCGTTGACCCCCGTGCCCATGGTCTCGGAAGAACCGATCAGGAAACGGACCTTGCCGGCGCGGACATCGCCGAACAACCGTTGCTTGGCTTCGGTCTTCTTGTAGTCCTGCATGAAGGCGATCTGTGATGCCGGCACGCCGAGCCGGACCAGTTCGTCGCGGATAAAGCGATAGGCCGAGAAGCCACGGGTCTTTTCCACATTAATCGTGCCGAGATCCGAGAAGATCATCTGGGCGGCGCCTGGCAGATCAAACTCCTTGCCGTCGGCGCGTCGATAGATCGCCTCGCTGGTATCCTTCCAGATCCCGTAGGCATTGCGGACGAGCAGATTGAGCTTGTTATTCTCCTCGTTGTCGGCCGCCGGCATGACGAAGCGCAGGTCGATCGCCGCATGACGCCCATCAGTAATGACGGACAGCAGGATGTCGTCGCCGGGCTTGGCGGGACCCTCGCGCTCCTCGATCGCCTTGATCCTGCTGCCGAGGGTCTGCTGATAGGTCTTGAACAGTGCCGTCGGCTTGGCAGTCATGATCTGCCGCCGGCCGGTCGAGATGTTGGGCACCTTCACGTATTTCCGCAGGTCATCCGGCATCACCACATCGGCAAACGAGCGGAACATGGCGATCAGCTCCGGCACGTTGACGAAGGACGCGAAGCGGCTGACCGGCTTGTATTTTCCCGATGGCTGGATCTCGAGTTCGGTGGTCGTATCGCCGAAGCAGGATGCCCAGGCATCGAATTCGTGCAGCCCGCGTTCCGCAAGCGCGGCATGGCCGAGCAGGCGCTGGATCGAGAACATTTCGCCGAGCGTGTTGGTGATCGGCGTGCCGGAGGCAAGCACCAGCGCCCGGCCGGGGTTCCTAGTTTCGATGTAGCGGGACTTCACATAGAGATCCCAGGCGCGTTGCGATCCGTTCGGATCGATGCCCTTCAGCGTCGACATATTGGTGGCGAAGGAGAGCTTGCGGAATTCCTGCGCCTCGTCGACGACGATCTGGTCTAAGCCGATCTCGGAGATGGTCATAAGGTCGTCCTTGCGCGTCACCAAGCCTTCGAGTCGCTCCTGCAACCCTTCCTTCAGCCGCTCGAGCCGCTTGCGCGAGACGCGGTCCTCGCTGTCGACTTTGGTCAGAAGGTCCTCGTAGAGCTGCAATTCGTCGTGGATCATCTGCTGTTCGAAGGCTGATGGGACCGCGATAAAGCGAAAGGCAGAATGCGTAATGATGATCGCGTCCCAGGTGGCGGTCGCAGCCCGTGACAGGAAGCGAGCACGCTTGTCCTTGGTGAAGTTCGTCTCGTCGGCGACCAGGATCCGCGCATTCGGATAGAGCGCCAAAAACTCGCGGGCGGCCTGCGCCAGGCAATGGCCTGGCACGACCAGCATGGCTTTGGCGATCAGTCCAAGCCGGCGCTGCTCCATGATCGCAGCCGCCATCGTCATCGTCTTGCCGGCGCCGACGGCGTGGGCAAGATAAGTCGAGCCATCGGCGATGATCCGCCAGATGCCACGTTTCTGGTGCCCATAAAGAACAAGCGCGCAGCAAGCGCCTGGAAGTTTGAGATGGGACCCGTCGAATTTGCGCGGCGCGATGTTGTTGAAGCGATCGTTGTAATCGCGGGCCAGTCGATCGGTGCGATCCGGATCGGTCCAGACCCAGTCCTGAAAAGCCTGCTTGATCCTCTGCAGCTTGTCGCGCGCGGCCTCGGTATCGACGACGTTGAGCACACGCCGCTCGCCGTCGGCGTCCCTGAAGACGTCGAAGATTTGAGGCACCCGGCTGTTCAGCGCATCGGCGAGTAGATCGCCTGCATGGCGGCGACTGGTTCCCCATTCGGACGTGCCGGCAGCGCTATAGCCGAGCTCGCGGGCCTCCACTGTCCAGGAGCCGAGCTCCGGCATATGATGGATGCGGATATCGGCTTCCATTTTCTCCTTCACGAACGCCACGACGTCAGCAGCCGGGATCCACGGCGCACCGAGACGAGCCGTGATGTCGGAGGGACGAAGGTCTGCAGGCTGGACATCAACCAAGGCGCGGACATTGCGCTGATAAGCCGGATCGAGCTCGGCCGCCGCCTGCGCGGCGGTGAGCTTCGTTCGGACGGCCCCTGAGAGATATCCGTCTGCCGTCTTCCACGATCCATCGGCCGGATCACGGAAGATGGCCTCACTCAGTTCGTCGATCACCGCCGCCGGATCGCTGTGCAGCAGCTCGGCGATATGGTCGATATCGACGTGGCCGCGTTCGTTTAAAACGACGGCTAGCGCATCTGCGGGAGATGTGATTGTCGGCGCCGCGGGCGGCGATATCACGCGTTCAGAAAAAATCGGACCGGGCTTTGCCGTATCTGTTTCCAGATCATAATCTTCGATGGACGCCACCAGCCAGCAATCGGGGTCGTCGCGGAATGGCGCCAAGTTCGGCTGGCGATGGGTTTCCTTGACCTCACCGGTTTCCGAATCCTCCTGAATCGAGACGGTGGTATGGTTGATCGGACCGAAGTCGCGCACAAAGCTCGACCAGGCGATCCGCAGACGCACTTGGCCGTCGCGCCAAGGCCGGTCGGTTTCCTGAGCTTTCAACACCTCACGGACCGCGTCTCGGATCGGGATCAGTTTCGAGATGATCCGGACATGCTTTTCCGGGACCCCCTCACCGGTGCGACCCTTGCGGACGGTGACTGGCACGGCCGATCCGTCGAGCATCTGCATCAGGCCCTTCGACCGGTCAAGGAAAAAACTGCCCTCGCGAACAGTCCCGCCCTTAGGCTGTAGATCGACGATCTCGCCGAGTTCTTCCTCGAGATCAATATCGATAGGTGTCGGCTCTCCGTCATAGAGATCGGCCGGCAGAAGCTCGATGGCAGCGGAAAGCACGGCTTCGAGATCTTCGCCATCACGGGGCCGGCACGTGTAGGTCTCGCCGAACGGCCCCGAGGTCAGCGCATGGGTGCCGAGCACGAAATCGGGGTGCCGGGCAAACCAGCGGTTCACGCGGATGGCGCCTTCGTCGTTGGTGGCCGCCCTGACCTCATCGAGATCGAGCCACAGCTGATTTCCCTCCGGCTCTCCGGGCTTCCTCTTGCGGAAGAAGAGGATGTCGACGACGACATCCGTGCCGGCGTCGCGACGGAAGCTGCCCTCGGGCAGGCGGATTGCTGCGATCAGCTCTGCGGATTTGGCGATATGCTCCCGTGCTGTGGTATCGGCCTTGTCCATGGTGCCATGCGAGGTGACGAAGGCGGCGACCGCGCCGGGCTTCAGCAGGTCAATCGACCGGGCGATGAAATAGTCGTGCAGGCGAAGGCCAAGCGACCGGTAAGCGCGGTCCGAGCGGACAATGCGATCGGAGAAAGGTGGATTGCCGATGGCGAGATCGTAGATCGGAGCCAGATCGGTACGGGCAAAGTCGCCATTGAGGATCCGCGCCTTCGGCTGAAGCAGGCGGGCGATGCGGGCCGTGACCGGATCGAGTTCAATCCCGGTCACATAGGCGACGTCGCGATACGGCTCCGGCATCAGGGCAGGGAACAACCCCGTGCCGATTCCCGGCTCCAGCACCCGACCACCGCGCCAGCCGAGCTTTTCTATCCCGGCCCAGACCGCCCGGATGATGAACTCCGGCGTGAAATGTGCATATTGGGTGCAGCGGGCAAGCGACGCGTAGTCGCTCTCGCAAACCGCGGTCTCGAGCGAAGAACCAATATCGTCCCAACCCTTTCGGAAATCGACCTCGCCCGGCCGACGGAACATACTATTGGCCAGTTCGCTGGCGCCAAAGCCGGTGAAGCGGATCAACTGCGCCTGTTCCTTTGCCGTCGCGGGCCGGCCCCGCTTGGTAACGCCGTCGGCGACGAGGATCGCTGCGACATTGGCGCGGGCGCGATCCTTCCAGGTGGCACCCAACGCGCGGTCACCATCAAGATAGAAGTTTGCCCGAGACCCTGCTCGCCGAGCAGGTGCAGCAGTGACGGGGAGGGCAGGGGCCGATGCGGGCGGAGTGGGATCCGGGTCGTCGTCATTGGCGGGATCGGGAGAGAAACCTCCAAACGCGGTCACACCAAGCCCGAGCCCGGAGGACAGGGCAGAGCCGCCGAACATGTCGAAGGTAAAGGGGTCATTGCTCATGAAACGCTCCTTTGGAAAGCGGGCGTGCGAAATCGACCGGTCGAGAGTCCGACGAGTTGCAGCGCTCGAATTGTAGGGACTGGTTCTGGCTTAGGCCGCCAGGACCGTGGGCAGGTGGCGCAGATGCACCGGCAGCTTGGCGGCGATCTCCTCGTCGCTCAGTGTTTCGAGCAGCTTCAAGACGGTGCCTTCCTTGCCGCCAGAGAGCATCACCGTCCGACGACCCTGCATCGCCGTCGGCCAACCCTCATCAGCATAGCCACGATAGTCGTCGGTGGTCGTGCTCCAGATGTGCTCCAGCCGTTCTTCGCGGCTCATGGCCCGGACCGGTCGGGTTTCGCGGTCGACGATCGCGACCCGCATCGCCTCCACAGAGTTCGGGTCCGCGAGATCGCAATAGGTATGAAAGTAGCGGACCGCTTCATCAATCCGGATCGCATAAAACACCGATGTCACCGAACCGGTTATGAACTCCCGCATCGCAAAGATCGGCCCGCGCATCCACAGCGGCGGCAGAATGTCGGGCATGTAGGAATAGGAGGTCTCGTCGATCTCGAACCATTCGCCCGCATAGACCGCAGACTGGTCACCACCAAAGCGGTCGGGACGCCTCGCGTGCCTGTCGAACATCCGGAATAAGTCGGTGCGCTTGGCCACACCTTGAAAAATTTTGCGGGGAAGGGCTATCGAGGTCATCAGCTTGATCCTTTCGGGGTTTTGGACCGAAGGCAGCACAAGTCGTTTCGACATCGCCAATCTCTTCAGTCCTTCATGACCCCTCCCGCGTTGCTGCGTCCGTGTCCGGCCGGGTCAAGGGCCGGCGCATGCCGGGCGGAGCCTCCCTTGATGCGGCCGGCGCGCATGCGGCAGGCCCCACCTTTTTCTCCATGTTCCTTTCTCGTTTCTCCTTCTCCCTGGCTTTCAGAACCTCGTTCCAATCCTCCGCCGGCGGACATAGCCGCTGCCAGTCGCAGCCGGACGCTTCAGCGAGCGCCCGCAATCGTTCTGCGTAGACCTCCCCTTGGGAATTGGCATCCGTCGCCGCGACCAGTGTTAGTCCCGGCCGCGCAGCAAGTTCTGCAAGCGCCGCATCTGTCGCCGGAGACCACCCACCGCCAGTGCTGAGATAAAGAGTTTGCTCCCGCGGACCTTCGAGCGCCGCGAGACTCATCGCGTCGATCGCAGCTTCTGTGACACAGAGTCGGGACGCATCGCCTGGTCCAAAGCGGAAGAGAACCTTCGACCCCCCGCTGGCAAAGCCACGCCAGTCGGGACCGCGCTCCTCCCAGCCGACGACGCGACCCTGGCCATCGACATGGGCTGCCCACAGACTGCCGAAGGGTCCTTCCCGCAGGACACCCTCTTGAATAGCCTGCTGGGCGATGGCCGTCGGGATCCAGCGCCCCCAGCACAGATAGCGCCAGGCACCGGATCCGGGCGAAGGCTTGCGCCGGCTGCGCCAGCGGTCGGCAATATCTTCCAGCGGCACGGAAGACCGCGAAGACCTCCATTCCGGCCGGGAAAGTTGATACCCGACAATTGACGCAACCGCCCCCGCTGCGGACGGGAATGGAATTCCCTCCAGGAACATGGCAAGGCCGAAGACATCGCCCTTTTCGTCACTGAGGGGATCGAACCAGCCGCGCCCGTCATGCGTGACAATGACGATGTTGCCGCCGCGCCGGTATTTTACGGCGCGGCGGGTGCTTTCCTTCAGATCGATTTCGTAACCGGCCTGCTCCAGTACGGCCTCGCAACTCACCTTGGCGCGCAGCGCCTCCAATTCTTCTCGTTTCATATTTTTTCAGCCGCCTAGCGGCCGTCCCTTCTTCTTCCCGCAACTTGCGGGTCACCTTCCACCCGCCGCGAAGAGCGAAGGGGGCAAGGGCGCAGCAGGCAACTGACAAAAGTTGCAGCGACGTGCTGCGGCAAAGCTTCCCTTGCGGCCGACAGATCGCCAGCGGCAGGAACAAGCGGGTCTCAATGAGACCCGCGCGGGAAATATTCGTGTACGATCTCAAGATCGTCTTCGTCATCGAGTTCGTCGGACGGAAGGACGCCGAATTCGCCGCCGGATTTGAACAGTGTCACTGGAACCATGAGGATGCGGGAAAGCGAAAATGCGTGGCTTTGAGCGAGTGCAAGATCCTGTGCCATGTGAGAAACCTCCGTCCGGAGCGGGCCGATCCCGCTCGATGGCTCCTCAAAGGACCGGGGACGGTCGCGATCACCGCGAAGACGAAGGCGGAGCGGCGGCAGCTTGCTAGCCGACCCTGAACGGGTTGATCGACGGAGATCCGGACATGGTCCAGGACGCCATCCATAAAGAGCGGGATTGGTTTGCTTCGGCGGGAATTGAGGTATTCGGCACAGATCGGTCACGGAAGCCAGCTCAGCATTTGTTGCCGAGAACCTGTCTGACCAGCCCGCCAGTCAGCGACGACGTGCTTTCTCCTGATCGGACAAGGCTTCGACAACAGAAAAGTCCATCTCAGGGCGTGGCTCTATCCGGGCTATCTCGCTGGCGACTTTCGACCAGTGCCAGAACTCGTCGAGTTCACCAGTGGGCCGGCTATGAAACGCACGGCGCTGTGCTTCGTAGTAGCTACCGGCTGGATCCGAAATTGCGAGAAGCCTTGCATCAGCCTGCCATCGCCGCCGTATTGCCCGGCGATGTGCGAGCCATCGTGTGAGAAAGCGGATCATCAATAGCTCGAGACCGGTGGCGACAGAGGCAAATTACCACAAGACCCGGATGATAGAGATGCGATATTATATAAATAAATTCAATATTTTATCAAAAATTGCATAAGCATAATTATGGAACTCTAGACGCTCATACTGCCAATTCCAATCGAGAACCTGGGAAGCCTTGTACAAGAAGCTCAATTTGACTTACGTCGTTGAGAAGGCAAGCAGTCGTTGACAGCGCATCTGCAACTGCCGCGTTGGGTGCTGAAATCGACACAGCGCGCCAAATCGCCGGTGCCGGTGTTCCGCTGACGGGATCGAGAATGTGGCTCTGCCGTCCGGCACCATCGAATGTTGTACCAAGAGGAGAAGATGTGGCGAGAGCGCGTTGTCGTAAGCCGACAAACTCACCGCCTTCTAGACGAACCGGCCAGTCGTCACCAATCGGCCTGCCGCCAAGGGCGCGCAATTCGCCAGTGTCGATCAGTATGTCCGACAGCCCTTCGGCTTCCAGCAACGAAGCCACACGGTCGGCGACGTAGCCTTGGCCAATACCGTTTAAGGTTAGTGCCATTCCCGGCCGAAGCCTGATCCTCGCTGAAACCATCTCGACCTTCTCCCAGCCAACAAACTCTTTCGCCGCAGCGATCGCTCGCGCGTCCGGTTGCGTGCCTCGAGCCGCCGCTTCGGCCCAGACTGCCCAAAGCGGCTGCACAGTCGGATCAAACCTTCTGCCGCTGGCACGGTTCACGGCGCTGGCAAGCGACAGGCATTCAAGAAGTTCGAAGGGCGGATTGTCGAGCTGGCCCTGCCTGTTCAGGCGAGCTAGCGCACTATCTGCACGATAAAGGCTGAGAATGTCCTCCAGCCGATCGATTTCGGCCATGACGCGAGCGGCAATCGCTTCCCCGTCTGGATGGTCGATCCGGAGCGATGCGCGGGCGCCAAGCGCTTGTCCGGTCCAACGTTTCGAATTGTGCTGTCTTGCACGTGCGGCGGTCGGCAAAAGCGCAAGCGCGGCGGAAATCGCAATTAGTCGGCGACGTGTTGTCAGCATAGCTCAGCCTCCAGCATTGTTGGGCAGGGCACGCAAGCGGTTCTGGAGTTCGGCATCACCGTCCCCCGAGTTCGAATTGGGTTCGATGTCGACCGGGGTCAGCACCATGTCGTCGGTAATCTCGTCAAAGGAGAGTACTTTGCCGCCTTCGGCACGAGCAAACAGCAAGGCCTTCTCGCGGCTCGAAAACGGCACGGCCTCCGGCGCTCCCATGCCGCCTTGCCGGACCGAACCGATCACATAGACGGCCTTCTCGACGGCGATCCAGTTGCCGTCACCTGGATTATCCCAGGTCGCGCCTGTGGCTCCCATATCGTTGACGTAGACGGCAACGATTGGCGCCATCTGCTCTGGCCCCCGCATATAGGCGATGGCATCACGCACCTGGCTGAAGAATAAGGGGGCAGGCATGCCCTCAAGAAACACCTGGCCCTTTGGGCCGGGATGCTCCAGCAGATTCATCTGGCAGTAATGACCTAGAGTCTCGACGGTCATATCCTGCGGTGTCGTATCCTGAGCAGTTTTTTCCTGACAGGCCACCAGCAGCGAGAGCGAGCCAAGGATAATGATGGAACGTAGCAAAGATCGCATGCGCAAACTCATGGCGTCACCTTTCTGAAAGCGGCAAGCGCCAGTGTGATAGCCAGCAGTGGCCAGACAAATAGTGAAGCTGCGGATTGCCAGAGTGGGATAGCCCCTGCAGCGCCGCCTATACCGCCTGCAACCGCGACCGCCTGCCCAGCCGACAGGTTGAAGACGCGAAAGGCATCCGCCGGATTGGCAAGCAGAGCAACTGGCAAAGCCCGCGTGGTAAAGACGCCACCGCCATCGGTGACAATCAGAGCCAAAAGCGCGAGATCATAAAGCACAACGGCGACCAGCCAGAGTGCGACCGCAAGACCCGCTGCCCCAGAGGGGCGCTGTGCTAGGGCAGACAGCGCATACCCCGCGCCAAGGAAGGTCGCGCCCAGCAAAACCGAAGACCAGATCAGTCGGACCATGGAGCCGATGCCCTGAATCGCACCCGGATCGGACCAGACCGCCATCACCAGCGCTGCGCCATAGCCGAGCGTTACCGCGAGCGCGAGGATCGCCAGGTGCGCCAAAAGTTTGCCAAGCAGGATCTGAAGGCGCGAGACCGGATAGGTGAGCAGCAGTGGCAAAGTACCGCGCTCCACCTCGCCAGCCACCGCATCGAAGCTCATTAGCAGCGCCAGAAGCGGAACAAGGTAGACGGCAAGCGAAGTCAGCGAGGCGACCGTCACCGAGAGCCGGTCAACGTCGACATCACCCGTGGGCGCTGACCCCGCAGCCGCCAGTACGAGCGCGAAAAGCACCATCATGCCGGTCGCGATCAGCACCCAACGATTGCGAAACGCGATGCGGAACTCGCTTGCCGCGGTGGCGAGGATACAGCTCATTGCCCGTCCCTCCGGCTGAAATGGCTATAAATGTCCTCCAGGCTGGGTGGGATCACATCAAGGTCCGCAACTTCCGGGCCGAGCGCGGTGATGCTGGCGAGAAGCGGCAGCTTGTCCGCCTGCGGGCAGGAGAAGCGCAGCATGCCGTCAGAGCCGATAGTGGCTTCCGGAAATACCGCAGCGAGCGAAATGGCACGCCCTTCCGCCGGACGAACGAGGAGCGTGATCGGCAGGGCAGCCTGTGCACGCAAATCGGCAAGCGTACCTTCCGCCACCAATTGCCCTCCCGACAGGATGAGAATGCTGTCGGTGCGCGCCTCGACCTCGGTCAAGACATGCGAGGAGAGCAGGATCGCCGTGCCATCGGCCGAGAGGCCATCGAGCAGGTCGTAGAAATCCCGCCGCGAGACCGGATCAAGGCCCGAGGTCGGCTCATCGAGCACCAGAAGACGCGGGCGGCCGATCAGGGACTGGGCGAGTCCCACGCGCTGGCGCATGCCCTTGGAATAGGTGCCGATCCGCCGTCGCGCCGCATGCGCAAGACCGACGCGGGCCAGAAGCTCGGTCGCGAGGCGGGGATTCTCTCCACGTAGTGAAAGATAGTGGCGGATCTGCTCTTCGCCGGTCAGTGCCGGATGAAAGGCGACGTTTTCCGGCAGATAGGCCACCTGCATGCGCGCGGCAGCCGAACCCGGCGCTTCACCGCAGACTAAGACTTCGCCACTGTCGAAGGGAATAAGGCCAAGAATGATCTTCATCATTGTCGACTTCCCAGCGCCGTTGTGGCCGAGCAGCGCAGCACGCTTTCCAGGCGCCAAGGTCAGCGAGACCTGTTTCAGTGCCTCTACGGACTGGAAGCGCTTAGTGAGCTGAGAGATTGTCAGGGTCGGTGTCATCATAGTTTCCTGTTGCCCAGCGGCCGGCGGCCTCGGCTTCGAAGCGGAGAACGTCGTCGGGCACGGCGATCGTCAGCGGGCGCATCAATGGGGCACTGTCGCGCACACCGCCGGGGAAGGTGGCTGGAAAATCGCGCTGGCTCCAGCGCACAAGCTGGACCGCCGGTGAGCCTATCAGCAGGCTCGCAGCAGGCTGCGACCAAAGGATCTGGTCCATCACGTCATTGGGGCGATAGAAGCTGTCGGCGATGCCGTCACCATTGAGATCGAAGGCCGGATGGTCTGACCAGAAATTGCCCCTGCCCTCATGGCTCCATTCCATGTTTCGGGTGCCCACATATTTCACCTGCTCGCGGTTGGCGATGAAGGCATTGCCGGTCAGCACATTCTTTTCCGAACCGGCCGTGAAGTGGATGCCAATGCCGCAGCCATCAAAGCGGTTGTCCCAGATCAGGTTTTTGTGGGCGTTGTAGATGAACAGACATTTTTTTGTGCCGCCACGCACCAGATTGCCAGTGACATCGGCATTGTTGGCATAATTCAGCATCAATCCGTGTTCACGATCGCCCAGGCTCAAATTGTTCAGGATCCTGGCCTGGTTCGAGAACATGATGGCAAATCCAAGATGATTGCCGATCGAGACATTGCCGGAAATCTCGGTGTTGCGGGTGTACATAAAATGCACGGCAAAACGCAGGTCGCGCATGACATTGCCGCGATAGACGCTGTTGGAGCTGGCGTTGGAAAAGATGCCGTCACGACCAAAGCGAATACTGTTGTTCTCCAACAAGGTGCCGGGGCTGTTCCAGACATAGATACCATTACCGCGCTCGTTCATACGCGGGCTGTCGGTCCCGATGATCTCATTGTCAGCAACCACGACATCCCGACCGCCATGCACGTCGATACCGTGCATATTGCCGGTGACGAGCAGCTGTTCGACACGGGCGCGGTCGGCTCCTTTTTCGATCTTGACCCCAGAATCGAGCTCCTGGTTGACCCGGCCGGAACCGGTCACCGTAAAACCTGTAAGTCGGACATCGGGTGCGGTAATCGTCAAAACGCTGCCTGAGCCCTGGCCATCGATAATCGCGCTGCGCGGGCCAGTGATGACCAAGGGGCGGTCGACGACGACGGGGCCGAGATAGGCCCCGTCGCTCAGTGTCAGGACATCGCCAGGTGATGCCTCGGCGATGGCTGTAGCAAGACTGCCGGTGCCCGGCGCAACCATGCGCTCCGCAGCCGAAAGCGGCGAGTGGAGAGCAAGGATGAGAAGGACAACGGCCAGCCGCATGGATCAGGCCTCCTTCGGTTCGACGAACATGCGCCCGCGCATTTCCATGTGCAGGGCATGGCAGAACCATTGGCAGTAATACCAGTAGACGCCGGCATTGGCGGCAACGAAGGTGACTGAGCTCGTCTGCTGCGGCCCAATCTCGATGGCGACACCGTGATTGCCCATGGTGAAGCCATGCGTCAGATCATCGATATCGTCGAGATTGGTGACGATGACCGTGACCTCGTCACCTTCCTTGACCGTGAAGCTTTCCTGGCTGAACGCTGGAGCCACGGAGGTCATATAGACGCGCACCTTGTTGCCATCGCGGATGACGGCATCTGTCCACTCGTCGATGTTGACGCCATCGGCCTCGGCCTGCTTTCGGGTGTCCGCCCACATCGGATCGTTACGGTCCCAGGTGGAGCGAATGTTCGGCAGGATCGAGGGCGCGACCGCGATCGCATCATGCGGCTCTGCGAATGTCGGGCCGTCATGTACAAGCTTCATCTTGTCGCCAGAGATATCGATCAGCTGATCGTTTTCCGGCTTAAGCGGCCCGACGTTCAGGAAACGGTCCTTGGAGAACTTGCACAGGCAAACCATCCAGTCATTTGAAGCGTCGAGCGTTTCACCCATGACCGTCTTCAAGTGACCCGGCTGGTACTGGACGTCGATCTTGTCCTTGATCGGGTCGATCTTCTCGCCGGCATAGGCCTTGATGGCGTCCTCGATGTTCCACTTGGCCACCTGGCTGTCGAGGAATAGTGAAGTGTAGGCATTACCGCGACCATCGAAGGCGGTGTGCAAGGGCCCAAGGCCCAGTTCCGGTTCGGCGACGACGGCGCTACGCGGCTCGGCGTTGTCATAGAACAGCGCGTCGAACTTGGTCACGTCAAGCACAGTGACGGTGGGCGAAAGCTTGCCGGCGATGCACAGGTGCTTCTTGTCCGGCGCCATGTTGCAGCCATGTGGATTGTTGGCGATCGGGATGTATCGCGTGAAGAGCGACTTGGCTTCCTTGCGGCCGTCGACAACTTTAACGCCGTTGACTTCCTCATACTGACCAGCGGCGATCGCCTTTTCGATTTCGGCCAGGTTAAAGACAACAACGTGGTCCATCTCGGACTTGGTCATCTCCTCCAGGTTCATGCCCATTTCGGAATTGTAGCTGGTCGAGAAGGCCCATTTGCCTTCGTAGTCGGCATCGCAATTGTCGAGATTGCCCGACACCTTGACCTGCCAGGCGACATCCCACTTCTCGGCATCGACGGCAGTGAAGATGTTCACATAGGTCGACACATCCGTCATCGTCGAGCCGTCATTGACAAGCGGCGCTTCGTCCTCGCCGTTGCAGAAGACGTAATTGGTCTTGGGCCACTTCTGCGGACGCATGCCATGGATGCCCTTGGCATTCGGGATTTCCAGGATGGCATCGGTCTTCATGACATCGCAACGAACGCGGGCAACACGGGTATTGGCCTTGTCGTTCATGAACAGGAAGCGGCCGTCATATTTTCCTTCGGTGAAGGACATGTGGACGTGGTGCAGGTCGCCATTGTCATGGATCTTCTTGCCGTTGGCGGCGAGCTGCTTCTTGGTCTTCTCGGACATCGTCCGCTGATGGATGCGGATCGATTCATTGGTCTGGCCCCAGCCGGTAGCCGAGCAACGGTTGAACACGGGCACGCGCATCAGTTCACGCATCGACGGGATACCGAGAATGCGCATTTCACCGGTCTGGCCCGAGGACCAGAAACCGTAATAATCATCAAGCTTGCCTGGTGCTACGGAGCCGTCGCCTTCGGCGGCAGCGAGCGCCGGCGTCGCTATGACGGCGGCGCCGAGGCCAAGCGCGCCGGGCCCCATGCTTCCGGCCAGTACAGCAGTGCCGGCCGTGGCGCTAAACAGCTCTCGCCGGCTCAGGCCCTTCTTTTCTTTGGTTTCCATCGTCGATGTCCTTCTTCGGTTAGACTTTGGCTGCGGATTGGTGGATCGGCGCTCCGCCCGGGCTTGCCGCAAGCTTGGCCCGCGACTTCATCTTCTTGATCACGACCGGACAGACGGTTTCGGACTGGTAGAGCACCTGACAGTGCAGGCAGTTGATGCACTCGTTCGGATTGATCTCGCCGGTCTTGTGGATGGCCTGCACCGGGCATTGGTTCGAGCAGGTCTGGCAGGGGTTTCCGCACTCATGATAGCGCTTCAGCCAGTCGAACATGCGCATGCGGGCCGGGATCGCGAGTGCCGCACCAAGCGGGCAGAGATAGCGGCAATAGAAGCGCTCGACGAACAGCCCGGCGACAAGAAGGGCGACGGCATAGGCGACGAACGGCCAGGCGCGGATGAACTTGAGGATGATCGCCGTCTTGAACGGCTCGATCTCGGCCAGATGCTCGGCCTGCTCGACGCTCATCAGGGAGACCCCGAATAGGCCGAGGAAGATCATGTACTTGAGCGGCCAGAGGCGCTCATGCAGCCCCCAAGGCAGGGTCCACTGCGGGATATGCAACTTGCGGGCGATCTGGTTGGTCAGTTCCTGCAGCGCCCCGAATGGGCAGAGCCAGCCGCAATAGGCGCCCCGCCCCCAGAACAACAGCGCCGCAGCCACCGAGAACCAGAGGATGAAGGTCAGCGGGTCGAGCAGGAAGGCCTGCCAGGAAAAGCCGGTGACCAGGCTGCCGAACAAGGCCATCAGGTTGACCACGGAGAGCTGGGCATTGGCATACCAGCCGAGGAAAACCAGGGTCACTGTGAGGAAGACGATGCGGAAGATGTAGAAGTTCCGGGCGTTTCGGACCACATAGGTCTGGAAGAAGAATGCCGCCGTCAGCACGAACAGCATGGTGCCAAGAACCGCGATCTCCAGCGTCTTTTCGCGCCAGATGCGCTTCCATAGATCCGCCTGGGCGGAACCCTCGTCGCGATCGGCGACGGCGGCGACCTCGACGGGAGGAGCGGCGACGGGCTTCAGGTATTTCTGCGGCAGTTGGTAGCCGAGGTCGAAGGTATGGAACACCTTCTCGATCGGCCCGACCTCGCGATGCGCCAGAAGCTGGATGCGGAACGGCTTGGCCGGATCGAAGCCGACATTGGCGGGTATGCGAAAAAGGTCCATCTCGGTGAAATCGGGCGCGCCGGAGAGCGCGATGTCCCCAAGTCGGCGATGATCGCGGTCGCGGAAACGTACCGACACGTCGTCCTGGATCAGCACGATGCGGTCGAAAATGCCGCCGCGCACATAGCCGGAACCCTTGAACGAATAGAGCCCCCTGCCGACGATGGCGATGGCGCTTTCGCCGTCCTTCAGCCAAGCCGTCAGATTGGCCTCCTCGGCCGGCCCCAGCAGGGCCTTGCCAATGGCCGGCACCGAGACCAGCGCCGCATGCATGTCGATGAAGGTCGTTTCCGGCGGCTCGGTCAGCGCACGCTCGCGGGCACGCGCATCGGCATGTTCGGCAAAGGCCGCATTGACTTGAGCGACATCGAGCGACAGTCGCCGGATTGTGCCGTCCCCTTCTGCTTCCATCCAATCGGCCGGCGCGATGGCCTGCGCATCCAGCGTAAAACGCGTGCCCGCCTGTTCGCTTTCGGGGGTCAGTCCGCCAAGCCCAAGCGCCCGCGCCACCTTTAAGCCGGAGCGGACAATTGAGTCGTCGATAACCATGACGGTGACAGTGGCTCCGGAGATGATATCCACCTCATGTGCGGTACCACCGGATTTCGCTTCAGCAACAAGGTCAAGCCCGGTATAGCCTGAGACCAGCGCCTTAACCTTGGCTTCCGGTATCCCGATCAGGACGATCGGCTCGGAGTGCTTGACTAGCTGCACACCGATGATCTTCGCGTCCAGACCTACTGCCACCAGTGTGTGGATCGGCTTGCCTGAATAGCCCGTGGTGCCGACGAAATCAGAGGTGGCAAACACCCAGCCCACAGTCTCGCCGCCCTTCAACACGGGCGCGGCCGCCAGGTCCGCGCGGATGGGACCGAAACCGTCTGCGTCCGGCACGAGATCAGAGACCTTGGCCGCAGGCAGATACTGTTGCAGCACCGATGCCGCGCTGGCTGAGTAAGCCAGGCATAGGGAGGCGCAGAGCAGCATGACCAGACGGAAGAGTTTCATTCCAGATTTCCCGCAAATCGTTGCAGGAGCATTGGCGTCTTCCGGGCGCAGGATCCTTGCGCTAGATCAAGCATCCAGGCAATTCGCGAATGATTGCATGCGACTGACAAACGTCGGTCAAGTGCGCAACGAGACCGCGGCAGACTGCTACTGCCGGACCGCCGCTCAACCTCTCGACTTCCCCGGCGAACAGTGACATTGCACGCTTTGGCGACGACCAGAGCCGGGTCTCATCTAAGGTTTAGACAGTCAGTGGCGGTGGCACATGAAGGATGAGAGCAGCGTGAACCAGGAGCAGTTAGACCGCCCTGCCATCGGCATCATTCTGCGCATTCTCTCAGGTGCGCTGTTTGCGGCTATGGCTATATTTGTCAAAGCGGTGTCTGCCGATGTCCCGGTAGGACAGATCGTGTTCTTTCGGTCAGCGTTTGCGCTCATTCCGCTCGTCGTTTTCCTCTGGATGAGAGGTGAGTTTCCTGGCGGGCTAGCGACAAGGCGGCCGCTCGATCACCTGCTGCGATCGGCACTCGGCGCAGCGGCCATGTTTGCATCCTTCGCCTCGATTGCCCGCCTGCCACTCGCGGAGGCAACCTTGCTTGGGTACCTCTCTCCGATTTTCACAGCGATTGCGGGCGTAGTCATCCTTTCAGAACGGGCCACGGCCTGGCGGGCAGCAGGGGTGATACTGGGAACTCTTGGCGTGGTGGCACTTGTATGGCCCGAACTTGGTCAATCAACGGCGGACGAAACCCGCCTGATCGGTTTCGGCTTTGGTCTGCTAATGGGTCTGCTCACCGCATTCGCTTTGATCATGGTTCGCAGCCTAAGTCGGACAGAAAGTCCAGGCGCCATCGCATTCTATTTTGTCGTGGCCTCCATGATCGGCGGCATCGCGACGCTGCCATTCGGCTGGGCGGCGCCGAGCCTATCTCAATTTCTCTACCTGGTAGGTGCCGGCATTTTCGGGGGCTTTGCACATATCTGCATGACGCTAGCCTTTCGCTATACTGAAGCCTCGCGTCTTGCCCCTTTCGAGTATCTGGCAATCCTGTGGCCGATTCTGGCCGATCTCATCCTGTTTGGTGAGCCACTGACACATCCCTTTCTCCTTGCCCTGCCACTGGTTCTGGCAGGTGCCGTCGTTGCGGCGCTCGAGGCAAGTCGGCGCGCCTCGAGCCTCAAGGACTAAGCCGAATTGGAGCCACTGACCCTTCGCGCACCCGCGCCAGCGGGACGATGACCGAGCCGGTCCTGCAGGAGGTTAGCACCTCCGCTTCGACACCGTAGACTGAACGAAGCACTTGGGGCGTTACCACGTCATCAAATCGGCCTGAGCCAGCCAGTCCGCCATTGCGCAGCAACATGATGCCATCGGCGTGACGGGCAGCCAGGTTGAGATCATGAATTGCAATCATCACCAGAGCACCCGTGCGCTCGACATAGGCTCTGAGTATTTCGAAGACCCGCAATTGATGCGCCAGATCAAGCGCACTCGTCGCTTCGTCTAGCAACAGCAATCTCGGCGCACGCAGCAGTCGTTGCGCCAGTAGCACCAGTTGCTGCTGTCCACCCGAAAGCGCGTGGATAGGACGCGATGCCAGATCCTCGATACCAAAGGAGCCGAGAATACCATAAGCCGCCTCCAGCACATCGGCGCTCACTCTCCATCCGAGCTACTCATGTCGCCCGAGCAACACAACCTCAAGCACCGAAAGGCTGGCGCGGATCTGGCTGTGTTGCGGCATGTAACCAAGATTTTGAGCATCGACACCACGGCCGTTGAAAGTAATCTCGCCGCGATGAGACAATAGTCCCGCGACCGCACCGAGCAGGCTGGATTTGCCACAGCCATTGGGTCCAACAAGACCGATGATCTGACCGGGAGCAAACTGGGCTTCAACATCGCTCAAGACGATGCGGCTTCCGAACTGGACACCGACCCGATCAAAGATAAGACCTTCACTCACTTGACACCTCCCTCAGCGCCGCGAGACAGGATCACGGCAAACAGCATAGGAATGCCTGCGATCGCAGTGACGATACCGACCGGGATGACCGCGGCCGGTGAAATGAATTTTCCAAACACGGATGCACCCACGAGGATCACTGCACCGATAACTGCAGACAATGGCAGGGCAAAACGATGATCTTCACCGGCGATGAGTCGGCAGACATGCGGCGCAATCAGACCGACGAATCCGATGGTGCCAACAAAGGAAACAGCCGCTGCTGTGAGCAGCGCCACGAGGAGAAAAGTTTCCCGCCTCACTTTTTCGACAGATAGGCCAAGACTGCGAGCATTGCCGTCGCCAAGTTTCAGCACGGTCAGTGCCCAGCAGTTGCGGGCGACAAACGGCAGGCAGAACAGCAGGATTGCACCACTGACCGATACGCTCGTCCATGTCGCCTTCAACAGACTGCCAAAGAGCCAAAAGACGATCTGCTGCAGCACCTCAGCCGAGGAGAGAAACTGCAACAGCGACTGGATCGATTGAAAAAAAAGGAAACGGCAATCCCGCCCAGCACAAGGATTTCAGGCGATGCGCCGCGCAAGGTAGCAATGAGGTAAACCAAGCCGCAGGCCACAAGCGTCATGGCAAAGGCTGAGATTGGAACGACGAAATAGTCCGGGATGGCGAGAGCCCCGCCGAACATGATGGCAAGCGCGGCACCAAACCCTGCTGCGGCCGAAAAGCCGAGCGTGAACGGGCTAGCCAACGGATTGTCGAGGATTGTCTGCATCTGAAGGCCAGCAAGCCCCAGACACGCTCCAACCACGAGCCCCATCACCGTCTGCGGCATTCTCAGCTGCCATAGAATGGTTGCCGTCATCCTATCCTCACCGGCTGGCCCCGCAATGAGGCCCTTCAGCACATCGTTGAGAGGCATCCCGGATGGACCCGTCGTTAGATCCAGCAGCATCAGACCTGTCAAAGCCAAGACGGACAGGGCCAGGCCCAACTGACGATACCGGGAGGCGCGGCGATAGTCGCCGCGCACGAAGTCAACCTTGCTGAGAGCAATGGTCATTGGCCTACGGCCTGATACGGCAATACGAAGGTGCCATCAGCTTCGATAGGCAGCCAGGCCTTGTAGTAGTCCTTGAGGTTCTGCTCCGGATTGACATCCTTGAAGGCGTCGGGGTGCAACTGCTTGGCAATGTATTGCGCAAAGACATAGTCGGACAAGGTGCGCGCGCCACCATGATAGATGGCATGAACGTGACCATTCTTCACCGCGGGAAGCTCTGACCAGCCGGGGCGTCCCAGATAGGCTTTCATCCGTTCGCGGGCGAGTTCGTTGGAGGCACCAAATCCGACTGACACCGACTGTGGCTTGTTCAACCACTCCGAACCGGCCAGAAAGATCAGATCCGGCTTCTGCGCGATAACATATTCCGGGCTCAGTGGGCCCCAATTGCCAACCTGCCCCTTGGCGATGTTGGCGCCACCAAGCCTGTCGACCAGCGCTCCCCACATGGTGTCACCGTAGGAGTTTCCAACCTCCGAGGGTCCCTTTTGGGCGAGTTCCACATAGACCTTCTTGTTTGAAGGACCTGCAGCCTCGACCCGGGCCGCGATATCGGCCATGGCATCTTGGTAGTTGTCCGCTAGCTCCTGCGCCGTGTCTTGTGTGCCCATCAGCGTGCCGAGTGCCAGCGTCGAGGCAACGTGCTTCTCCACGGACTGCGCATTGTAGTCGAGGGTTACAACCGGGATTCCCGCGTCATCGAACTGTTTGACGCTTTCGCCGAGCGCGTCATAAGACCAAGCTGCAAGGATGACGAGATCAGGCTTCGCCGCGATCACCCTTTCAATCGAGAAGGTGTTGTCTTCCGTGTTTCCAACATCCGGAATGGAAGAGAGCTTCGGAAGTGCCTTTTCATAGGCCGCAAACTGGCTCGGCCTCCAATCCTTCCAGGTCGACAGCGACAGGGCGACCACCTTGTCGATGGCGTTAGGACCGACGATTGCAAGATAGTCTTCGTAATAGAAGCCGAGAACGACCCGTTCAGGTGTCTTTGGAATAGTGACGGTTCGCCCCTTCACGTCGGTCACGGTGATATCGGCCATAGCCTGCCCCGCAAGAGCGATCAGGGCGCATGTGCAAAGCAATAGATTTTTCATGAGACTTTCCTTTAGATTTGTAACGGGTTGACACTTTTGACCCGTGGGGAATGAAAAGATTGGAGCGATGACAT
>NZ_STGU01000016.1 GCF_004912135.1 Rhizobium rosettiformans W3 | reverse complement strand
TGATACGATCGCCGCGGTGCTGCCGATCGACCGGCGCGACAAGCTCGCCGAGATCCTCACCAACCAGGACGTCGAGACGCTGCGCCACCTGGTCAACGAGGGCATGGGCGACAACACGCTGCGGGCGCTCGCGTCAGACCTCGGCTACCTCGAGGCCTGGAGCCGCGCCGCGACCGGCAGCCCCCTGCCCTGGCCGGCGCCCGAGGCGCTGCTGCTAAAATTCGTGGCACAGCATCTGTGGGATCCGGAGAAGCGGGCGGCCGATCCCGATCACGGCATGCCTGATGACGTCGACCAGGCACTGAGAGATGGCGGTTTTCTGCGAACGGGACCGCACGCACCGGCGACCGTCGGACGACGGCTCGCCAACTGGTCGACGCTGACCAAATGGCGCGGCCTCGACGGCGCCTTCACCTCGCCGGCCCTCCGATCGGCGCTTCGCCTTGCCGCACGCGCCGTGCCGCGGCAACGCCGTCGCAAGAGCGCCAAGGCGATCACCAGCGACGTGCTGGCGAAGCTACTGGCGACCTGTGGCGATCACAGCCCGCGCGATCTCCGCGATCGCGCGATCCTGATGGCCGCCTTTGCCTCGGGCGGTCGCCGCCGCAGCGAGATCGCCGGATTACGTGTTGAGCAGCTCACTGTTGAGCCGCCGATCGAGGTGGCCGACGGCCCTCCCCTCCCCTCCCTCGCCATTCATCTTGGCCGCACCAAGAATTCCGGCGTCAACCAGGATGAAGTGGTCTATCTCACCGGCCGGCCGGTGGACGCCCTCAATGCATGGCTGGACGCCGCGAGGATCGACAGCGGCAGCGTGTTTCGGGCGATCGATCGCTGGGGCAATGTTTCGCGCCGCGCGCTCGATCCGAAGGCGGTCAACGATATCGTCAAGCAGCGGGTGGCGATGGCCGGGCTCAAGCCGGGGGAGTTTTCGGCGCACGGGCTGCGATCGGGGTACCTCACGGAGGCTGCGAACCGAGGCATTCCCCTACCCGAAGCGATGGAGCAGTCGCGGCATCGATCGGTCCAGCAGGCGTCGAGCTACTATAACAGTGCGGTACGGCGAAGTGGCAAGGCCGCCCGGATGCTCTGAAGACCGCGCTGGACGAAATTGAAGAGGATGGCGGATAGGGTATTCATCGGAGGGCTTGATTCGGATCCTCCACGTAGCGTAGCCCCTCCTCACACTCGAAACGTGCCGTCCAGGACGGCAAATGGCCTCCTCAAACTTGCAACGGCTTGGACTGGCGGACCAAAGGCCCGTCGCTGAGAAGGTTGCCATCCTCGTCGGACCCAACGGCTCCGGCAAAAGCCGCTTTCTTCGCGAACTCGCCATCCAGATCCGTGGTGATCGGGATCTGGCAATCATTTCCAACACCGCCCATGATCGCTTTTCCGGCTTGCGTGGGTTGAAACGCATATCGGCCGGCAGAGGCAGCAGGTCTCCAAAGAGCATCGTTAAGCGCGCGATCGGAAGGACCATCGACCAACCGGACTCACGATTTTACCAGATCGGCGCGATCCTTGAATACTGCGGCTATCGGCCACGGTTTGGGTTTCTCGTCGATTCAGACCCGTACACGGCATATCTAGACCCCGCAGATTTTCTGTTGGATCCAAACGACTACGACGCCGTCGTCGCATTTTTGCGCCGGCACAACCCGAAGGAAATTCTCTGGATTGACCAAGGGGAATCGGCGTTGTCGTTTTCACTGGGTTGAGAATTCGGAGCTATCCTGCGCAGCGAGGATAGCCTTCGACGGCTCGGACGCCTTCGTGGAATCCAGGTCTTTCTCGAAAGGCACGACGGCGAAGTCATTGAGCTACTGAATGCCAGTTCGGGTGAACTGGCATTGATCTCCTCCCTCGTGTTCTTGATCAGCTCCATCGGCCAGGATCCGGTGATCCTCATTGACGAGCCCGAGAACAGCCTTCATCCCCGCTGGCAGCGGGAGTACCTCGAGAAAATCGTCGCTGCAGTCTTTTACCGCAACGCCACGATCGTCGTCGCAACCCACGCACCTTTGATGGTCGTTGGTGCTCTTGGTGCATTGCCCGATATTGTCTCTGTGTTTCAAATTCAAAATGGCGAACCGTCCACACTGGATCTGAAGGAGGCCAAGGACTCTGTAGCGAACGTGGAAGGTGTCCTTTGGCGAGCTTTTGATGTGATCACACCAGCCAGCCACTTCGTGAGTGAGGAGATGGTAGGTGTCGTTACACGAGTAGAACGCGGTGAAATGACCCGCGACAACGCAGTCGCGTTTGTTAGCGACATGGCGCTCAAGAGTTTCGACGAAAAACAGCGGAAGTTTTTCAAAGCGGTTGAAGACTTGATCGAGCAGGTCGATGCACAGCGGCGCGGGGACAACAAGAGCGATGGTTGACCGCTATTGCCGGCGCTTGACGATTTTCAGCTGAGTGTTGAGGAAGCTGCGGCGGTCGGGAAGGCCTTGGAAACAGAGAAGCCCTGGGACTGGAAGTCCGAGGACCAGAACGAACTGCAGGCGCTCAAAAGCGCGAAGGACAAGATCCTCGCCTATCACCTCGCGCGCCATGGCGGAAATTGCTGTTATTGCCGCCTGAACCTAAATGGTGCGGGCCCGTACATGACCGATCGCGAGCACATCCTTCCCAAGGGAAAGCCGGTCTACAAACCATTCAGCTATGCGATCTGGAATCTCGCGGCCGCATGCAAGCGGTGCAACATGCAGTTCAAGCGTAGCGGAGACGGCTTTGTCCTAGACGCGGACGATTCAACCAAGTTTCAAGACAGCAATAACTATCGCTTTGTGCACCCAAATTTCGACGCCTACAGCGAGCACCTGATACGGCTCGAAGCGCAGGTTGACACCAAGAACATCGTTGTGTTCGTGAAGAAGGCCGGGAGTGAGAAGGCAATCTACACCCATGACTTCTTCGCCTTGCATGAACTGCAGGTCGATAGTTTCGACAAAGCGCAGGGTCTTGAAGGGGAAACCCCCGAGACGGACCTTGCTGCCAAGGTTCGTAGACTTGCCAAGCAATTCGATCAGTAGCGGAATTTGGGTTGCATGGACCGCTTCACGTGGCTGGCTTTTCGCGGAAGTACGTGATCCGCGAAGAAAACTCTCTTTCCAGAATCACGTTCGAAAAACGATTGTTTTTCAGTTGTTTAAGGCTGTGGTCAGCTGACCACTAAAAAAGATGCCCTCGGCGCCCTGTGCCCTGAGGGGCACGGCTGTGAGGCTGACTTCTTCAGGAAGCACCATCACCGCCCCCCATGCCGATGTCATCGCTGAAGGCGAAAGGGGCGCCATCGTCGCCTGGCAAGGGCAGATGGATCTACGAAACCTTTCAACAGCGGCGCCCTATTGGAGCGGCGCAGCCATCCCTGAACTCGGCCAAGAGGTCGCGGACAGCCGCATGCGTTCCACCGCCGATCTCCGGCCAGATCGCACCGCCGGGTGCGCCGTCGAGCCCTTCCCGGCGCCGTGGTCCTCTCAATCCGCTGCTTCCAATTGGGCGCGCCGCCCCCTGTTCTCAACACAGCACACGCGTCCCACAGCCCCAACCCAGAGAGCTGGAACGACCCTGCCCCCATAACAAACGTTCATTTTCAGCTGCTTAGGACTGTGGTCAGCTGACCACCAAGAAAATTGCCCAGATGTTTTCTTGGCCGCTCCACCCGCATCTAATTTTCGAGTTCGGGCTCATTGAAACCTACCCAGCTTGCAAACTCCCCTGCCCGTTGGCCCTCAACAACGCCATTATCATAGGACCAAGCGAAAACTCTCCTCGTTCCGTGCGCCTTGTCAGATCCCGCAGATAGCCGCCAGCCGAGTTGATGAAGTTTGCGCGCTCCAGGATGCAAGCGACAGCCGCGGCCGCATTTTCCGGCCCCATGGCATCGCAGGCTTCCTGATAGGCCGAGGGGCTCACCTTCAGCATCGATCGAACGACCACGGCCGCTGACATCAAGTCTCGCCAGTTTCCGATTGCGCCACCCGGCCCGTAGTCCGATATCGTCGGGCATGCCTTCAACACCACACCCAACGGGAACGCCTTAAGCGGCTCGCTCTTCGGCCGGCGGATTTCGCTCAGCTTTGCCCCCTGCTCTTTTCGAGAGCTAGGTTCAAGTTCACGGATGGATTCGGGATTTGAATTCTGTATGTGCTGCTCATTGTGAGCATCATTGGTGCTATTATTTTCGGAATTTTCGTGAAATTCCAGCCGATTGACTATCTCCTCGCGCAGCATCTCCATTTCTTCAAGGATCGTCGTTACATCGGCGAGCGTCGGAGCGCGCGGGATTCTGCCCACAAGCGCTACATAGATGTCCTCGATCGCTTTCCAGTCGCCTTCGGCGCCTTCCTCCATCGCGGCCGTAATTAGCTTGCGGACATCGCGTCGGCAGATCGTCAGGCTCTCCTTGGCCTTCCTGAACGCCGCTCTGTTGGCCATCACCTGCTGCGCCTTCATCGCCAACTCTTCGGACCGTGCCAAGAGCGGCGACAGATCGAAACCGAAGGCGCTCTCGATGCGTCCCTCGCCGTCCTTACGGGCGTAGCGCTTTCCATTGGCGCTATCCTTGCGGACGATTAGGCCTGCTTCCACCAAGATGGCGATATGTCTGCGCAAAGTCGCGCCCGCCATCGCATGCGCTCGTAAAGCAAGCTGAGCATTCGAGGGGAAGACAATCAGTTGGGCGTCTTGGCGCAACTCATTCTCAGGATAAAAGCTCAAAAGCGCGTCAAGAACCGCGAGGCTATTGGACTGAATCCCGAGTAGTTCCATGGCGGCGGAGGCGTCTCTGAAGACTTTCCACTTATCCGCTGCCTTGCCTTGTTTGATATCGGCCGAAGCCGACTGGCGCCGCACGAGCGCAAGCGTCATCGGCCGCCGCCCGAATGGCGTCGTCACACTTCCTGTCTGCATCGTCTTTCACCTTTCAGCAGGCAAAAGAAATCAGCTCACCAAAACGGCGCCAAAGACTCTTGACGAAGATTCGAGGAAATGCGATTCTGTTCGTGCTAAAGAGACAGAAGGGCTTCCACGACGGCAACGTTGAGGGGGCTCTTTTCTTTTGCGGGTTAGTCTCCCTGTTTCTGTGGATGCTTTGCACGGTGTGCCTGATAAAGCGCCGGCAAATGTTCGAGTACGAAGGCGGCAAAGTCTGGCGTGGCTTTCCTGTCGATCGTAATCTCCAGCTTGCTCTTGCTCTGTGTCACCTGCGCAAGTCTGTCGCCATCGGGGGTTGACATGACGTCCGGAAGCCCGCGCGCGATGCGACGCGGCTTGAGATGGCCTATCAGCGCCTTGAAGCGGTCTGCCGATGGCAGCGTCTGCACCTCTGCTGAGGCCGCAAATTTGATCGCGTCCGACGGCGAAGCTGCCTTCTCGACCAGTTCTGCCAGTTGTTGCCAGCTGGGTCGTCCAACTCCTGGAGCGGCCCCAATGGCATCGATCAGTTCGGAGGGGAGGGCGTCGACAAGAAGGAGCATCTTCGACAGATTGCTTTTATCGATCGACATTGCGGCAATGACGATCTCTCGCGAGAACTGCTTATTCAGTCGATGCGCGAAGCGCGCCTTTTCGATGAAGGTGAGATCCTCACGCTCATTGTTCTCCTGGCCCTGCGCGACGACGAGTTGCTCGTCCGTCAGGTCACGAACGATTGCCTTTACAGGAAGGCCAAGATCTAGAACCGCGCGCAGTCGGCGGTGGCCAAAGGCCACCTGATATCGGCCTGGCTGGTCGGGATGAGGTCTCACCAGGATCGGGACCTGCTGCCCTTGCTCGCGGATTGAATCAAGGAGTCCGTCGATGTCCCCCTGCATGCGATCCCGCACAAAGGAGGGCTCGATGGACGAAGCGTCCAGTTCCACCACGGCGTGGCCCTCAGCAAGCCGCCGCTCAATCTCCTCCGCGCGGCCAAGTCGATCGTTCTGCTCGCGTAGCGCGTTGCCAATGTTTGCGGTCAGCTTCGTTGACGGGTCGCGCTCTTTTCTCACCACCCCGAGAAGCGGCATGGAGCGGCTCTTTGCCGTCCGGCTCTCTGCTGCGGGCGTTTCGGGTGCGTCTGTCGAGACCCCGAGGATGTGCTTGCGGCTCATGTCGGTCTACCCCATGCTTTTTTAATCAGGCCTTCGATTTCGTCGTTGACCGCGTTCATGGCTTCCAAGGCTCGATCATAGGTCGAGCGCGTGAACTGGCTGCGCTCGACTTCGAAAAGGGTCTGGTTGGTTAGGCCGGCGTCCGAAACCGCCGTCGTCTTAAGCATCGGGAAATTGAGAACATTTTCACCAAAGATCGACCGAAGATAACCTACCATCTGGTTTTGCGGTCCATCGCTTGGTTCGAAACGCGTTATCAGGTAGCGCATCCAATTGAACTTGAACTCGGCCCCGGCGTTCTCAATTTCGCGTAGCAGGTTCGATGTCATGGCTAGGAACTGGTTCATGGACATCACGTCCAGCATCTGCGGATGCACAGTGACCAAGATGGAGGTTGCCGCCGTCAATGCCGACAGCGTGAGATAGCCTAGCTGGGGAGGGCAATCGATAACGACAACGTCATAGTTATCCGCGATGTCTTCAATGACTTGACTGATCCGACCGTAGAAGAGCGTATCGCCTTCCTTTCGCTTCATCAGCGCACGCGGCGTGTCGTGCTCGAATTCCATCAGTTCGAGATTACCGGGGATGAGGTGGAGATCGGGAATATAGGTCCCTCGGACCACTTGCTCGACCGGTACCTGCTCCTCATCGTACCTGATGGCGCCGTAAAGAGTTTCGTTCGGACCTACGTCTGTTTCTGGCTGACTACCGAAGAGGGCGGAAAGGCTTGCCTGAGGATCGAGATCGATTGCCAGAATCCGGTACCCACGCATGGCTAGATACTGTGCGAGATGCGCGGCGGTGGTCGTCTTGCCCGACCCGCCTTTAAAATTCATCACTGAAATAACCTGAAGCTGCTCGCCGTCTCGGCGATGCGGCAGGTAGCGTCTGTTCCCGCGGCCGACCTGGTCCATATGCTTGCGGATTGCATGGATGTCTTCGATCGAGAAAGTCCGCCGACCACCTGGGCTCATGGTCAAGTTCAGCTCTGGCATTTCCGAAGCAGTCTGCCTTAAATAAGACTCACCGACGCCAAGCAGCTTGGACGCCTCCGATGGCGCAAATGTTCGAATGCCCTTCTCGGAGGTCGGAGGGAAGACCTTGAGATGATGTGCTTGAAGTTGGCTGGAGAGGGCGTCTGCATGACGCTCCATCAAGGCGGTCAACCCTTCAAATACGGGCGCTGTTTTCGCGGCGGTCTTCGCCATCTCAAAACCCATTTCTTGCCAGTGGCGATATTTTTCGCGAAACTTCAAAAGTTCCGCCACTGGCAATAAGCGTCGATTCTGAATTTTGAGCAAGAGCTTTTTGGTTAACGAAAGATTAACGCTCAAGAAAGAACGCGTCCAACGCAACCAATTTTTAGCTGTAGAAACACCGTCTTAGCAAGCGCGTCACTCCCGCGGGTTCATGGTCTGTTTTACTGTGAATCCTACAACCGGCCCAACCGAATTGTTGCGGGAACAAGACTGCTTTTGCGGAAATGGGGACGGTTGCGCCGCGACTCACTCCAACCGGGCTTGTAGGATCCTACAACTACCGCCCGAATCTGTTCCGTGCTGATTTCCCCGCCGATCAATATCGACGGAGAAATTCATGCAGGTTCTCGCGATCTCCACACCGCGAAATGTCCACGAAGCTCAGCTTCTCCACCGCCACCATCAGCTACGAGCACGCGTTTTCTCCGAGCGCCTGGGCTGGGAAGTCAACGTTGTCGACGGTCAAGAGGCGGACGCCTTTGACGCTCTTATGCCGACCTACATCCTCGCGATTTCCGACAGCGGCCAAGTGGCAGGATGCGCGAGGCTGCTTCCGGCCATTGGCCCGACAATGGTGGCCGACGTCTTTGACTCGCTGCTTCCGAATGGCCGCCTGAACGCGCACTCCGCGATGATCGAGAGTTCCCGCTTCTGCGTCGACACGATGCTCGGGGAGGGCAGGGGACACGGCTCGGTGCACGAGGCAACGCTGACCATGTTGGCGGGCGTCATTGAGTGGTGCTTGGTGAACGGCACCACCGAAATCGTCACCGTCACTGACCTGCGCTTCGAACGGATCCTCGCGCGTGTCGGCTGGCCTCTGCAGCGCTTGGCAGAACCAAAGAAGATCGGCGTGGCCGTGGCGGTAGCCGGGATCCTGCCCGCGAATACCGAGACATTCCTGCGGCTCCGGCCAACCAACTACCGTTCCGAACTCAGCACCGTCAGCCAAGCAGCGTAAGGAAGAAACGCCGTGAACCAGCTTCGCTCTCATCCTCGACTTGTCCGCAAACTCCAGGAAGCGCTAGGCGACCAGCTGTGCGTCGCCCTGGACGACTCGACCGTCGTTGAAATCATGCTCAATCCCGATGGCAAGCTCTTCATCGAACGGCTCGGTCATGGCGTGGCACCCGCCGGCGAGATGTCGCCAGCCGCCGCCGAGATGGTAATCGGAACGGTGGCGCATGCGCTCCAATCCGAGGTCGATACCGCGCAACCAATAATCTCAGGGGAACTACCGATCGGCGGACACCGTTTCGAAGGATTGTTGCCTCCAGTCGTCGCCAAGCCGGCGTTTACCATTCGCCGTCGTGCCTCGCGTCTGATCCCACTCGATGACTATGTGCGCTCCGGTGTGATGACCGAACACCAGGCCTCGACCATACGCAGCGCGATTTCGTCCCGGCTCAACATCATCATCTCCGGGGGCACCGGGTCGGGCAAGACGACGCTCGCAAATGCCGTCATCGATGAAATCGTCAAGTCTGCGCCAGAAGACCGCCTAGTCATCCTGGAAGATACCGCCGAGATTCAGTGCGCGGCCGATAACGCCGTTCTTCTCCACACCAGCGATACCGTCGACATGGCGCGCCTGTTGAAGAGCACGATGCGGCTGCGGCCGGACCGGATTGTCGTCGGCGAGGTCCGCGACGGCGCTGCCCTTACATTGCTCAAGGCTTGGAACACCGGCCATCCGGGTGGCGTCGCCACTATCCACTCCAACACGGCCATGTCGGCGCTTCGCCGGCTCGAGCAACTGACTGCCGAAGCCAGCCAACAGCCAATGCACGAGGTAATCGGAGAAGCGGTAGATCTCGTCGTCTCGATCGAGCGGACGCCGCGCGGGCGGCGCGTGCGCGACGTCATCCAGGTCGAGCGCTTTGCGGGCGGCCAATACGAAATCGAATCCGACCAGCTTACGGAAGAACAGGAGGCGCGCCATGTCGCGTAAAAACGCACTCGTCGCCGTTACACTCCTTGTGGCGCCCATCTTCTTTGCCTCGGTCGCGCCGGCGCTCGCCAGTTCCGGCGGCAGTCTTCCGTGGGAAGGGCCGCTGCAGCAAATTCAGGAGTCGATCACGGGGCCGGTCGCCGGCGCCATCGCACTTGCGGCAGTCGCGATCGCCGGCGGCATGCTGATATTCGGTGGCGAGCTGAACGATTTCGCGCGACGGCTAATGTATATCGTGCTCGTCGCGGGCATCCTGCTCGGCGCCACCAATATCGTCGGTCTTTTCGGCGCAACCGGTTCCTCGATCGGACTACCCAACGAGCAGACCACCTCCATCCATCAAAGCGGAGAAGGGGAGGGGGCTCATGGCTGAGTCCCCATCCGGGCTTCGAAGCAACCGCATCCATCGAGCGCTATCGCGGCCGAACCTCCTGATGGGCGCGGACCGGGAACTGGTGCTGATCACCGGTCTTGCTGCAGTCATCCTCATCTTCGTCGTTCTCACGATCTATTCCGCGCTCTTCGGTGTTGCTGTCTGGATCGTCATCGTCGGGCTCCTGAGAATGATGGCAAAGGCGGATCCCCTGATGCGGCAGGTCTATATCCGCCATATCTCCTACAAACATTACTACAAGGCGACTTCCTCGCCCTGGCGCCGGTATTGAGGGGCAGGCATGGTTGCTCTCAAACGTTTCCGGGCCACCGGCCCTTCCTTTGCGGATCTCGTCCCCTATGCCGGCCTCGTCGACAATGGCGTTCTTCTGTTGAAAGACGGGAGCCTGATGGCCGGCTGGTATTTTGCCGGGCCGGACTCCGAAAGCGCCACCGACCTCGAGCGCAACGAGCTCTCGCGGCAGATCAATACGATCCTGTCGCGGCTCGGAAGCGGATGGATGATCCAGGTCGAAGCCGTTCGTATCCCGACATTCGACTATCCGTCGGATGATCGCTGCCACTTTCCCGATCCCGTCACGCGCGCGATCGATCAAGAACGCCGGGCGCATTTCGGGCGCGAGCAGGGGCATTTCGAAAGCAAGCACGCGCTCGTCCTCACCTATCGGCCGCTCGAATCCAAGAAAACCGCTCTCAGCAAGTACATCTACTCGGACGAAGAGAGCCGCAAGAAGACCTATGCCGACACGGTGCTGTTCATTTTCAAGAACGCTGTCCGCGAGATCGAGCAGTATTTCGCGAACACCCTCTCGATCCGTCGCATGGAAACCCGGGAAACCGTCGAGAGGGGAGGGGAGCGGGTCGCCCGCTATGACGAGCTGCTGCAATTGGTTCGCTTTTGCGTCACCGGCGAAAACCATCCGATCCGGTTGCCGGATGCTCCCATGTATCTCGACTGGATTGCGACGGCCGAGCTCGACCATGGCCTGACGCCAAAGGTCGAAAATCGCTTTCTCGCAGTTGTGGCAATCGACGGCCTGCCAGCGGAGAGCTGGCCGGGGATTCTCAACAGCCTGGACCTGATGCCGCTCACCTATCGCTGGTCATCGCGCTTCATCTTTCTCGATGCGGAAGAGGCACGGCAGAAACTGGAACGCACCCGCAAGAAGTGGCAGCAGAAGGTACGGCCGTTCTTCGATCAGCTCTTTCAGACGCAAAGCCGTTCGGTGGATCAGGATGCCATGACCATGGTGGCCGAGACCGAGGACGCCATCGCGCAAGCGTCGTCGCAGCTTGTCGCCTACGGCTACTACACGCCCGTCATTGTTCTCTTCGATCACGACCGCGAAGCACTGCAGGAAAAGGCGGAAGCAATTCGTCGGCTGATCCAGGCGGAGGGTTTCGGCGCGCGGATCGAAACGCTCAACGCTACGGATGCCTATCTCGGCAGCCTGCCCGGCAATTGGTACTGCAACATCCGCGAACCGCTGATCAACACGAGCAATCTCGCGGATTTGATACCGCTCAACTCGGTCTGGTCGGGGAGCCCGGTCGCACCATGCCCTTTCTATCCGCCGAACTCGCCACCACTGATGCAGGTGGCGAGCGGCTCGACACCATTCCGGCTCAATCTCCATGTCGATGACGTCGGTCACACCCTGATCTTCGGGCCGACCGGCTCGGGCAAGTCGACGCTGCTGGCATTGATCGCAGCGCAGTTCCGGCGCTACGAGCGCGCCCAGATCTTCGCTTTCGACAAAGGGAACTCGCTCCTGCCGCTGACACTCGCCGCCGGCGGCGATCATTATGAGATCGGTGGTGAGGCTCAAGGAGAGGCGAAGGAACTAGCCTTCTGCCCGCTATCGGACCTCAAGAGCGACGCTGATCGCGCCTGGGCAACCGAATGGATCGAAATGCTGGTAGCCCTGCAGGGTGTTGCCGTCACCCCTGATCATCGCAACGCGATCTCGCGCCAGATCGGACTGATGGCCAGCGCAGCCGGACGGTCCCTGTCGGACTTCGTCAGCGGCGTCCAGATGCGCGAGATCAAGGACGCGCTTCATCACTACACCGTCGATGGCCCGATGGGGCAGCTTCTCGACGCGGAACAGGACGGTCTCTCGCTCGGCGCGTTCCAGACCTTCGAGATCGAGCACCTCATGAACATGGGCGAGCGCAATCTCGTGCCGGTGCTGACCTATCTCTTTCGGAGGATCGACAAGCGTCTCGACGGCTCTCCGAGCCTGATCGTGCTGGATGAGGCCTGGCTGATGCTCGGTCATCCCGTGTTCCGCGGCAAGATCCGCGAATGGCTCAAGGTGCTGCGCAAGGCGAATTGCGCCGTCGTGCTTGCCACTCAATCCATCTCGGACGCCGAGCGCTCCGGGATCATTGACGTGCTGAAGGAATCTTGCCCGACCAAAATCTGCTTGCCGAATGGTGCTGCCCGGGAGCCTGGGACCCGCGAGTTCTACGAACGGATCGGCTTCAACGAACGACAGATCGAGATCGTTTCGAACGCGATCCCCAAGCGCGAATACTACGCCGTCACGCCTGAAGGCCGACGCTTGTTCGATATGGCGCTCGGGCCCGTGGCGCTGAGCTTCGTCGGCGCATCCGGCAAGGAAGACTTGAAGCGCATCCGCACGCTCAGTTCCGAACACGGCCGCGACTGGCCGACCCACTGGCTTCAAATGAGAGGAGTACACGATGCCGCGTCGCTGCTCAACTTCGAATAGACTGCTCGCCAGCTTGGCGGCGATCGCATTGACAATTGGTGTTGTGGAACCGGCGGACGCCGGCACCGCCACCGGTGCAGCAACCGAATGGACACAGGTCCTCAACAATGGAGAGCTCGTATCCCTCGTTGGCCAATCTGGCGAGCAGATCCAGAACCAGCTCACCCAGATCAGCCAGCTCGCGCAACAGATCGAAACGCAACTCAATATCTACCAGAACCTGCTGCAGAACACGGCGACGCTTCCGTCCCATATGTGGGGACAGGTCGAAAGCGATCTCAATCAGTTGCGCAGCATCGTCGACCAGGGCCAGAGTATTTCGTTTTCGATGGGCAATGCCGATGATGTGCTGCAGCAGCGCTTCCAGAGCTATTCAAGCCTGAGGACCAACCTCCCGAACGCGACAAGCTTTTCCTCGAGCTACCAGACGTGGTCCGATACCAACCGGGACACAATCGCCAGCACCCTGAAAGCGGCGAGCCTGACGGCCGATCAGTTTGATAGCGAGGAAGGCACGATGTCCTCGCTGCGATCGATGTCCGAGACAGCCGATGGGCAGATGAAGGCCCTGCAGGTCGGTCATCAGATCGCCGCGCAACAGGTCGCACAGATGCAAAAGCTGCGCGGCCTCGTCTCCCAGCAAATGACAATGATGGGGACCTGGCTGCAGACCGAGCAAACCGACAAGGACCTCGCCCAGGCACGACGGGAGAAATTTTTCAACGCCGAAGTCAAGAGCATTCCGGAAGGCCAGAAGATGGAGCCCCGCTGGTGAACCGTGCCGTCATCATTGCCTTGTTCGTATTCGTTGCCGCTCTCTTGTCCGCGGCAACGGTGCTGGTCATCAACATCAGAGAAAATGGCAAACCTACGCTCACTGAGGAGCAGCGTGCCGTCAGGGAGAAATTCTTCGGCTCGAACAAAGAGCTGCCGCCGATCAAGGATGGCCAGGAGATGCGTCCAAGATGGTGAAATCTAATCTTGAACGGTCATTCGTGATCGCGGGCTTCCTTTGCCTCGCCTTTGCCGCTCCCGGCTTCGCTCAACAGGGACAAGTACTGACCGAACTGGAAAATCAGGTCTCGGCCGCCGCGAAAGGGTGGGAAACCACAATTATGGACGCGGCGAAATCGCTCTTCTGGATCCTGGCGACGATCGAAGTGGGCATTGCCGCCGTCTGGCTGGCACTTCAAGCTGCATCGCTTGATAGCTGGTTCGCGGAGCTTGTTCGGCGGATCTTGTTCATTGGCTTCTTCGCCTTCGTTCTCAGTCAGGGGCCGACCTTTGCCCGAGCGGTCGTCGACAGCCTTTTCCAGATTGGCGCCGGCGGCGGATCGGCGTCGCCCGCTGAAGTGTTCGACGCCGGCATCCGGGTTGCCTCGCAGATGTCGCAGCAGGCACAATTCGGTGTGTTCGAGGACAATGCACTGGCGATTGCGGCCGTGTTGGCGATGGGTGTCGTCGTCATCTGCTTCTCGCTAGTCGCAGCAATTTTCGTGTCAGTCATGGTCGAAATGTATGTCGGCCTGCTCGCCGGCATGATCATGCTCGGGCTCGGCGGATCCTCCTTCACCAAAGACTTCGCGGTCCGCTATCTCGTCTACGCTTTCGGCGTCGGCATGAAGCTCATGGCGCTGGTGATGATCGCAAAGATCGGATCCGAGGTCCTGATGGGCTTGGCGAATGCGCCAACGGCTTCCTCCGATCAGTTCGTCACGACGCTCGCCATCGCCGGGATCTCGGTCGTTGTCTTTATTATCGCAATGTACGTTCCGAACATCATTCAGGGAGTTGTGCAGGGCGCCTCGGTTTCTGGCGGAATGGAAGCGATCAGGCATGGCGGGCAGGCGGCATCATTCGCCACCGGCGCCGGGTTCCTTGCGGCGGGCGCCGCAGGGGCAGGTTTCGCGGCGGGTCAGGCTGCCCGAGCTGCGGGTTCATCCGTCGCTGGTGCCGCTCTTCGAGGTTTCGGTGCTGGGATCGGGTCTGCCGGGAAGGCCGCAGGCTCCGCGGCCAAGGAAAAGGCCATCGGTTCGCCAGGAGCGTACGCTGGTTCGATCCTCGGGCTTGCCAACGCCAAGTTGGACGAGGCTCGTAGCGGCCACAGCGGACCAAAGCCCTCTCCCGAACGCAAAGAGTAACAGCAACCAGAAAGTGATCGATCGATGGCAGCGAACCGCGCCCCCGAAAACCCGTATCTTGCCGCGCGCCAGGAATGGAGCGAGCGATATGGCTCTTATGTGCAGGCGGCCGCTGCGTGGCGGATCGTCGGCATCCTCGGCCTGACTATGGCAGTGATCGGCTTCGGCTACTCGATGTATCTGAGCACCCAGGTCAAACTGGTTCCCTATATTGTCGAGGTCGACAAACTCGGAACCGCGGTGACGTCAGGCTACCCTCAACAGATCGAGTACGCCGACGTTCGGGTGGTGCGCGCCACGCTCGGCAATTTCGTCACGAGCTTCCGCTCGATCACACCGGATGCCGTGGTGCAGAAACAATATATCGATCGAACCTACGCACTCCTGCGGACCTCCGATCCATCGACTGAGAAGATCAACGCCTGGTTCCGCGGCAATTCCCCATTCGAGAAGGCGAAATCGTCGACTGTCGCCATCGAGGTGAACAACATCGTAGCGCTGTCGAACCAAACCTATCAGATCGACTGGACCGAATACGAAAGGGACCGGAAGGGCAAGGAAACCGGCACGCGCCGGTTCCGCGGGATCGCGACGGTTACGCTCACCGCGCCGCAGGACGAGGCCACCATCCGCCTCAATCCGATCGGCCTATATGTCCGGGATTTTGACTGGACGGCACAGCTTTAAGGGCAGGGAATTTCTCAATGCACAGAACAGGATTGATCGCAGCCGTCGGCTGCCTGGCCGGACTCGTCTTTGTGGGGGGCGCTGAGGCGCAGAGCATGACAAACAACGAGGTGAAGGGCACCGATATTTCCAGGAAATGGCGCGGTACATCAGGACTGGTGACGACCGGTCCCGATGGCAAGGTCACCTTCCTCTTTGGCGAAACGCAGCCGTCCGTCGTCTGCTCACCCCTGCAGGTCTGCGATATCGAACTCCAGGGCGGCGAGATTGTCCGGGATGTCTTGGTTGGGGACACCGTGCGTTGGAAGGTCGAGCCCGCGACCTCGGGCGCCACTGGCGGGCAGGCGATCCACCTGATCGTCAAGCCATCGGAGCCTGGTCTCATTACTTCGATGGTGGTCACGACATCGCGCCGCACCTATCATATTCAGCTAAAGTCCCATCCGAGCCAGTACATGGCTCGCGTCGGCTTCGAATATCCGGAGGACGTCTCGACCAAGCTCGCCGGCATCAATTCCCGGCTTGAAGCCGGCGGCATTCCCGGGACGGCACCCGACAAACTGAACTTCTCCTACTCGGTGAGCGGGAGCGCGTCATGGAAGCCGAAGCGTGTCTATTCGGATGGCGTGAAAACATACATTCAATTCTCGAAATCAGTCTCGAGCCAGGACGCACCGGTGCTCTTCGTCGTCAGCGGCGGCCAGAACCGCATCGTAAACTACCGGATGAAGAACGACATGATGATCGTCGACTATGCGATCGACAAAGCAATCCTCGTCTCCGGCGTCGGCTGGCGCCAACAGAAAATCACCATCCGGCGGGGAGGCTGAACCATGCGTAAGCTTCTCGCCTTCGTCATCACCGCCACGCTGATTTCAGGCTGCCAGACGGCCGAGGACGGATTGACCACCAGTTCCACCCCGGTCGCCGTCACCGGCCCAGCCGCAAGCGCCATCGCCGGCGACATGGCGAGCCGGCTCGCCGAGCAGATCGGTCCGGCAGGCGCGACGACGCTCAAAATGGACAAAGACCCGTCCGACTTCGCGACAGCGCTCGAAGCCGCGCTGAAAGGATGGGGCTACACGGTCATCACCGACGGCAAGGTTGCCAAGGATGTCAAACCAGTCGAGCTCGCCTATTCGGTCGATGGCGTCGACGGTCAGTTGCTTGCGCGGCTCTCGACGCCGTCTATTGCCCTCGGCCGGGCGTACACCGCGACGGCGGACGGCGCCATGCCGGCAAGCCCGCTCTCCATCATGCAGCGCAACTGAGGGGAGGTGAGAATGGTCCAATCGCTCCAGCTCGGCGCCTCCAATCAGGCTGACGATCAGAAAGGCATGCGCCGCCTCAATCGGCTGCCGATCATCATCGCCATCGTCATCGTCGCACTGTTCGTCGGCGTGGTCGTGATCGGCCTGTCGTGGCGCGGGCTCCCCTTTAATCGCAACAACGATATCGACAGCGCCTCGAATACGCCGGCAACGAACTTCGGAGAGCAACTCAAGCGCGGCGTCACCGACGGCATCATCGGCGAGCCGGTGGACCGCGAGGTGTTCCAACCGACGCCGACCGTCGAGCAGAAGGTTGAGAAGGAAACACCTGTTGTCGACCGCCGGCCGACGGAAAGAGAACAACGACGCCCGAAGCTCGAATCCGAAGAGGAATGGAGAGCCCGTCTGAAGCGTGAGCAGGATGAGCAATATATCCGCGAGGCCCAGCGCCAGCGCATGGCCCGGCTGCAGGCGCGGGCAACGGCTTTGGACTCGCCATTGAAGGTGGATATTTCCGACGTCGAGAAGGCTGCCAACAATTCCGCATACACGGGCCGGCAGACGGCGACTGCGACGGCCAACAATGCCTCGGACCTCTACGCCGCTGCGATGAAATCCGGGCTCATGGGCCAGAACGTCGACCCGAATACCCAAACCTCTAAGGAGGACTTCTTCAACCAGGACATCAAGGATCTCGGCTATCTGCCGAACAAGGTCGCACCCCAGTTTTCGCCCTACGAGCTGAAACGCGGCTCGGTTATTCCCGCCACGTTGATCACCGGTCTCAATTCCGACCTTCCTGGACGGATCAGCGCGCAAGTCAGCCAGAACGTCTATGACAGCGCCACCGGCTACCGGCTGCTTATACCGCAGGGCTCAAAGCTGTTTGGCCGCTACGACTCCAAGGTGTCGTTCGGCCAGGAGCGCGTCCTCGTCGTCTGGACGGACCTCATCTTTCCGAATGGATCGACCCTGCAGATCGGCGGCATGGCCGGCACGGATGCCGAAGGATATGGCGGCTTCAAGGACAAGGTCGATCGGCATCTCTGGCGCACCTGGAGCTCGGCAGCACTCGTCGCGCTGATCGGAACCGGCATCGACATGTCGATGCCGGAGAGTTCGACGCTGGCGACGCAGGACACGGCGTCGGATGCAGCCAGGCGGAATTTTGCGGAAAGCTTCGGCCGCGTCGCCGAGCAGACAATCTCGAAGAACCTGAATGTGCAGCCGACGATCCAGATCCGGCCCGGCTACAAGTTCAATGTGCTCGTCGACCAGGACATCATTTTTCCGTCGGCTTACCGCATAAACTAAAGGAGACGCCAAGTCCGCAGGGGATACAAATCTGCGAGTTGCGCTGGCTGAAGAAATGGTGCCGGATGATCCTACTCAACGCCAGAAAAGGATAGGCGATGACAGAAATGGATTTTGGCGATTTTCCCGATGACGACCCGGACCTTCTCGAAAACACCGCCTTGCCGAAGCAGTTTATTTCGCGCCTTCGAAAGGCGTTTTACACCCGGCTTTCGGATTTCGACGACATGGATGATATCCAGGTGCTACGCGAACCGGGAATTAACTGGCGCATCATCAAAGGCGTCAGATCCGAGCGGGCGCGTATCGACGCCAAGTAATCTTGCGCCTTGAAAAGCGCTGGTGCTTCATTGGGGGCCTTGCGTGTGCAAACGGGCCGGGCATTACATCGCGTTCATTCAGTAAATAGCGCTCGCTCCAGAGCACGGGTTCCATGGCGAATGGTTCCTTGCCCCGCAAAAACTTTTCTTGATTTGTCATCTTTTTGAGGCGGAGAGTCTTGAAACCTTTCCCTTTATGGGTAGTGCTAACGTACACGGCAAGAGGGATTGCGTTGCATCGACCCATCACCGTCGGTTGCGTAGCTATCGTCAGTTGTCCATCAACATGCCTCCTCGTTGCCGAACTACGATGCCCATCATCCAGCGTCTCGGCTGGCAAATAAAGGACCGCTTTACGGGTCAAGAACATAGGATAGGAGAAGCGTTCGTGGACGGAGAATTTCGCTCGCTCGTGGATATGCTGGAGGTCGCGCAAGACGAGGCCATGATCAAGGGAGCCCTCAGGCAGTTCACGCATTCCTGCGGATACGAACGGTTTGCCTATCTCGAAAAAGAAGGCGCCCAAATCAGGACATTCAGCTCCTATCCCAAACCATGGGAGGGTCTGTACCTCTCTGCTGACTATTCCAGCATCGATCCCGTGGTGACGGAAGCGAAGCGCAAACGGGACGTTTTCTTCTGGACCGCGGAGGATTGGCCGGGCCGCGGTTCATCACCGCTCAGAAAGTTTCGCGACGAGGCGATCGACCACGGGATCCGCTGCGGCATGACAATCCCTGTGGAAGGTGGTTACGGTGTGTCGATGTTGCTGACCTTTGCATCCTCCAAAGGGGACGGGGGCGTCCCGGCTGCTTTCGACTCGAGGAGAGCAGTCCAATTGGTAATGATGGTCCATTATCGATTGAAGATGATTGCTGCCAAAGTCGCCATCAATCCAAAACAGGTGCTGTCGCCACGCGAGATGTTGTGCCTGACATGGGCGATGAAAGGAAAAAATACGCTCGAAACCGCCGCTGTGACTGGCATCAATTCCAGGACCGTGCAGCACTACCTTGATAAAGCACGCGCCAAACTGGGCGCTGAATCAGTGCCGCAGCTTGTTGGAATCGCGAAAGATCGTGGGTTGTTAAGCTCTAATTAGGATCGTCCGACGGGACGTCGGGAATGTAGCCAAGGGCGTCGATGATCTGCGACAGCTCTTCCTGCTGCGCTTCGGATTTCTTCTGACGGGCAATGTATTCGTCCTGCAGGTGTGCCAACACGTCGCTGGAAACCGAAGGGTCGCTGCTCGCACGAATCCACTCCTCGTAGACCGCCTCGTCCGCGGCGAGCAGCCGGCGGTGTTCGTGTATCGCCGACACCGCCAATTCCGCCAACGCTTCCTTCGGCATCGAACAGAACCGCGGATTCCGCTCGCTTCTTTCGGTCTCGGAGGTCTCTGCATCGTTCATCCGCTTTTCCTCGAAACTCATTCCCTCACCACTTGAAACGATGCTTTGGTGCCGCGCTGCGCGGCCCGCGTTACAGACTATCATACGATCAACATTGCGAGTCAGTCGAAGATCGCTTGCCGCCCAATATCACAGGCCATGTCGAATCGGAACTATAGTTCCTAGAACAATAGTTCCGATTCAGGTTCGGCTGACGTCATGGATCTCAACGAGGTCATGGCGGCCAACTTGCGTCGAATACGTCATGGCAAGAAACTGACGCAGGAGGAACTCGCGCACCGCACGGGCCTGAGCGCACGCCATATCGGTGCCATCGAACGCGCGGAGATGTCTGCAACCCTGACTGTTCTTGGCCAGATTTCAGAAGCGCTGGGCGTCGAACCCGCCGAGCTTGTGACCAAATCGCACTGATCTGCAATCGCGCCCGTGGTCGACTGATTTTTAGCTTCGGAGGCGGTTTCCGCTTCGAAGCCAATGCGCATCGACTAGGTTGGGACAGCTCGACCACTGAGACCCAGCAGGGGTCACGCCTTTACGCAAGCGGCGGGCCGCATTATATATTCTCCACAAGGAGAATGATTATGGCCAGCACATCACACGCCTACACGCCCGCCGAGGCGGCGGCTGTCAGCGAGATCGCTGTGAAGTCGGTGCACAATGCGATCGACAAGCGCATCATCGAGACTCATCTCGTTGGTAGCAGGGGGCGAGCACTCACCGATGAGGATCTGCTTCGGTTGAAGCTCTGGTATGGCGTCGGATCGATCTTGTCTGCCGAGCGGCGCAAACGCCTATTCGATACGATCGACCAGAACCCCGATGCCGAAACCGTGAGGGCAGACGACTATCTCATTATCGACGTTGCGCGGGCACGAGAACAACTGGCCGCACGGGCCGAGGCTCTTCGAGAAGCCGAACGTATGATTGAAAGCGTGAAAGGCGTCGTGGGCGGCGAGCCGGTTTTCAAGCGAACCCGTGTTCCCGTGCGAACGATTGCCGCGATGAAGACTCAAGGCGCAAGTACAGCGGAAATCGTCGAGGGCTATCCTTCGCTCACCGAGCGCATGGTGGAACTTGCCGAGATCTGGGTTGCCGCCCATCCCGCCAGAGGACGTCCGAAGAAGCTGTCGGAGCAGGGCCTGAAGGTGAAATCCGTGAAACACCTGAGCCTTCGGAACGAGAACGCCTCCAAACCGTCTGGCTCGACCTCGTGAGGTTTCTTATCGATGAATGCCTTCACACGTCTCTCGTGGCCGTGGCTCAAGAGCACGGCCACGAGTGTTTCCATGTGAACTGGCTGGGACTGAGCGGCGAAACCGACTGGGACCTGATGCCTCGGATCATAGAGGAGGATTTCACCTTCGTTACGAATAATGCCCGCGACTTCCGGAAGCTCTACGCCAAGGAAGAGCTGCATGCGGGTCTGGTAATCATTGTCCCGCAGGTGCTTCCCACTCAGCAACGAGACTTGTTTGCCCTCATACTGCAGGATTTGGCGGACACGCAGGATATGGTCAACGAAGTCATCGAAGTGACCCTCGATGGCGAAGACGCTGTTCTCACGCGCTATTCACTTCCGGAGGCATAGCGGCCTTCCCAAGGCGATCATTTTCCTCCAATCCTCGACAGGTCGATCCGCATCTCGGCCGATCCAATGCTTTCGCTTTTCTCGACGCTTTGAGCGTCTGTATCCGCAGGCGGTATGTCCACGCCGGCCTTGTCCTGGTCTGCCGGCAACACGTTGTCGATCATGACGCTTTTTCCGGGATCGTCCGCCTGGAAAACATTCACGCCCTCGAACTCACCGGTCTTCCAGGCATAGACCGCATCCTCGAAAATCTGCGGGAAGACATCGTCGTTCTTCGGATTGCCGTACCATTTGGCGACAATCCGCAGGATCTTGGCAAACATGGTCGTCCCCTTGCGGAGGTTTTCGCAAGGATCGACGAGATCAGGTTTCAGTTCGGACGCGTCCTTGACGCCGACACCCGCCGGGAACTGCGTCAGGCCAACACGAACCACTGCCTGGCCGGCATACTGGCGGACGATCGCCATTGCCTCGTCCGGCGTCGTCGCTTTCGGGACGAGGATCAATCTGCCACCCGATTTGACCGCAACGGCAAGCGGATCGTTCGAGCCCGCGGCGGTCACGAACTGTTCGACGATCGCCGGCTTCAATGAGGGGTCAGCGCATTGTTGGATCAGGGCAGCATCGAGCATCGCGGGCTCCTTGGCATTCAGGTGTTGAAGGAAATCAGGAGGGGCTTATCGAACAAACGCGCCCAGGCTTCCGCACTGGCGCGTTGGATGGCGACGATGGATGTACCCTTGGTCCACCAGCCGTTACCGACGGCGACAATGACGTCCGGCCCCCGCAGCATGGATTGGAGAACGGGCCAGACGATCAACTGCTCGTAGCAGATCAGCGGTGCGATCTGATCGTCGGCGACGGTCGCGACCGGGCTTTCGAAGAAGTGCGCCCTCGCGCCGACGCTTGCCCCAAGTAAGGGACGCCACGGCTGCCACATGGAACCTGGGACCGGCATCCGCTCGCGATAGAGGATTTGGGCGCCGGCGGCCGAGATGGCGACCAGCACATTGTCGTATCCGCCTGCATCGACGACCGCAGCGCCGGCGATGACGGTGGTGTCTGTTCCCTGCAGGGATCGTACCCAGAGCCGCTCGACCGTCGGCGTCCAGAAGCCCAGCGCGCTCTCGGGAAGAACAATGGTCAGGGCGCCGCCGGATGCTCGATCCTTCACCGTGGCAATCAGATCACGGTGGCGCTCAATGCTGGGGTCGCGCCCCAGCGAAGCGCCCATTTGGAGGTCGATCCCCTGCCAGGAATCCGGTAGTTTCGGTTCGTCCCAGGTTGCGGCGGACCAGATCCAAAAGCCTGCCAGGACAATCGCGACAGCCGGCCGCATGCGGGTTACGAGGCCCATGAGGCCGGCTGTCGCGGCAAGCAATCCCCACCATCCCCATCCCGGAAACAGCACGCCTGCGGCCGTGATCGGATGTGCCCAACCGGTGATACCGAAGGGCGGAATGGCCATGAGCAGGACTGCCGCGAAATAGCGAAACGGTCGCGTCGGTTCGCATCGTGTCCAGAGCATCGCGTGAACGCCGACAAACCCGAGCGATGCGCTGAGCCAGAGCAGCAACCCCGGCCACAGATCCGACGAATAGAAAGTTGCAACGCCCTGCGGCAAACCGCGTGACGCAGCGAGGAAGTAACCGGCCGAAACAAGCGCCGCCGTCAGTCTCGATCGCGCAAGCGCCCAAATGATCGGAAACGAGAACGCGGTCGGAAGAAGAAGGACGTGGCCACTCCACGCGACCGTTCCGGCGATGATGGAAGCAGCAATCAACAATGCCGGTCGAAGGTATTCACGGCGCATAGGTCAGCACCGGTTGCGCCAGGCCGAGAATGCCGGACACGGGCAGGGGACCGAAATAGCGGGAGTCATTGGAGCCCCTGAACGATGAATGGAGGAAGACGCTTCCTGCCGGCACGACACCGCCTGAATAGGGGGCCATCGGCCGCCCCCTGCCGTCCCGCTCGACCAAATCGGAAAACGGGAGCGGGCGCCCATCGATCGTCACGCCGGCGCCAATTTCGACATGCTGCCCGGCAACCGCGACAACCGTCTTGATGAGCGGCGCGACCCCACTCGGGCAGATACCGGCCCGGAGATAGCCACGCTCTCGCGCCTCTCGCATGACAGGCGTCTCAGGCGGACAAATGAAGACGAGATCGCCGGCCGATACCGGACGATCGAGCGCAAAGATGCGCCAGAGGCCGAGGGGTTCGCTTGGCGTCAGGTTGATACGATAGCCGCCGATGATGGCCGCAGCAACACCGCCCCCAAAGACGGATGCCGCCACCAGCAAGAGCGCGACGGCATTGGATCGTTGCGCACTTCCCAACCAACGTCCAAAGACTTGCGCCGTCATTTGAGAGAGAGCCCCTGGCTCTTCGTCTGACGCAGGGTTTCCGCCTGTTTCAACGCCTCGGTCGTCCGCTCATGCGCAGCCAGCTGCTGCACCGTCCGCATCGCATTCCACGCCGATTGCACCTCGGCCTTCTGTGCGGCCGTCATCCCTGCGGTGACAGTGCTGAACGTCTGTCCATTGGCGTCCTTGGCGGCCAAAGGCAGGAAGGATCGCTCGCCGAAACGCTCCGCTACGGCTCGCGCAAATCCGTCCAGTTCCGCCTTCACCATCTTGTCGGCAAGCGCATATTCGAGACCGGCTGGCAGGTCGTTGCGGTCGATCGCATCACGCACACGTTCGAGTGTCTCTTTTGCGTTGACCGAGAGCGCCGGAATATCGATCGACACCTTCAGACGGACGGCACGTTCCTCGACCTCATATTTGCGTTCCGCTTCCGCCCGCTGGCGCAAATAGCGATCGAGGTTACGCGCGAGCGCAGGCGCATTGGTCTCAGCCTTCTCGCGCTCCTGCTTGTCGGCGCGGCTTGCAAACATCCCGGTCTTGCCCTTCAGCCCACCGAAGTGTTCAGCGTTCGATCCGATCGTCGCCAGCGTGGATTTCGCGACAGTCTCGTCCTTCAGCATCGCTTCGACGTTGATTGCCCTGAAGGCGCTTTCCGGCTGCGCGTAGACGAGGTGGAAGCGGGTCGAGACCTCCTCCCACTGCTTCTTCAATCCCGGATCGGCGGCGACCTTGTCCTCGACCGCTTGCTCGAACGATTTGGCGAAAGTCGTGACGCCCGAGACCATGGGCTTTGCCTCCTTGGTGGTGTTTTGGGTTGGAGAATGGCTGGCGCCACGGACGAGACCGAGCTTGCCGGCAATAGCGGCAAGGCGCGCACCAAGATTGGCGAGCTTGTTCTTCTGTCTGACGGTCCATTCCAGGCGATCGCGAAGCAGCGTGCGGGCGACGCTGACGATGTTGAGACCGCGCGCTTCGGCAAAGCGAAGTGCCTGGCGGTAGAAGGCGCCCTTCTCATAGTCGAGCGTCGTTTCCTTCGCATTGCGTCGCGACAGGATTTGGATTAGCCCACCGTTCTTAGCGAAGGATCTGCGGCCATAGTAAACGGCCAGGTCATCACGATGACGCGTCATGGCAACGTAGGTCAGATGCCGATCAAGCGACAGCGACGCCAGGACCTTGACCCGATCGACGGTCGCGCCCTGGCTCTTGTGAATGGTGGTCGCATAGCCGTAGTCGAGGTTGTTGTAGAAGCGTTGCTCGACCAGCACCTGGCGGGCATGCTCGCCATCGCCGACCTGCGCCGTGATGCGTCCCGCTCCCGTCTCGACGACCTTGGCCAGCATGCCGTTCTTGACGCCGAGCGACCCTTCGTTCTTGAGGAATACGATCTGGTCGCCGACAGCGAAGTTGCGATCGCCATCCGCCGTCTTGAACATGGTTCCTTTGTCGAGAACCCCGCGTTCGATCAGCTTGATGCGCGCCATCTGGTTCAGCATGTGAACGTCCCGACGCAAATGGGCAAGGATCAGCGACGTCTTCGTCGGATCGTAGTCGCGGTCCCAGGCAGCGATGAGATTGTCGATGGCGTCGACCTTCAAATCCCAGCCGATCACCTTGCCATTGGCACGGTAGGCGTCAACCGCCTTGCCGACCTTGCCGCGCGCCAAATCGAGCGAGGCATCGCGCATCCATTGCTCGCGCTGGCGATAGATGGTTTCGAGTTCCGCATAGCCGATGCGGTCTGCAATAGCGCGGAAGGCGGCGCCGGCTTCGATCGGTTGAAGCTGTTCGGGATCGCCGATGAGAACGAGCTTGGCGCCGGCCTTCGTCACCGCTTCGACGAACAGGGCCATCTGCCGCGACGACACCATGCCGGCTTCGTCCAGGACAAACACCGTCTTGCTATCGAGCCGATCGCGGCCTTGGTTCCAACGGAGTTCCCAGGACGAGAGCGTCCGAGAGACGATCCCGGCTTCCTTCTCCAGGCCCTCCGCCGCCTTGCCGGCAAGTGCGCCACCGACAACACGATAGCCAGCCGCTTCCCAGGCTTCGCGCGCGGCCTTCATCATCGTCGTCTTACCGGCGCCGGCGCGGCCGACAACGGCAGCGATCCGCTCGGCTCCCACTACATGCTCGATCGCGGTTCTCTGCTCATCAGAAAGCCGGTCGTGGCGCTTGAACGTTGCGGCGAGTGGCGCGTCCCGCACGCCGTGCGACGAGCGCTGAGACAGCCAGATGGCGCGATTGGCCATCTCGGCTTCGAGGCGGATCATGTCGCGGGTCGTGTATTTGGCGGGTAACCTAACCCCGGTGGCAAATTCGATCCGCTCGCGCTCGAGGCGGAACGTGTCGGGGTGCAGAATGATCCGGACCATGAGGCTTTGGAACAGGGCGGGATCGTCAATGTAGCGGTGAAGGATCTTGGCGACATCGCGCTCGTCGAAGACGCTCTTCTCACGCGTGATCAGGTCGAGCACGAGCTTCGGATTACGGTCGATTCGTCTCGCGTTCTCAGCCCTGCGAGCGTCCTGCAATTCGACGCGCTCGAGCTCCAACGGCTTGGAGGCGCGATCGGCTTTGCGCTCGATTGCCTTCGTGCCAACGCCGAGATGGATGGTCGGTTCGAGATCGATCCCCTGTTTTTCGAAGGAGCGGCCATCCACTCGGATATCGAGACCGGCGAGCGCCAGGTGCCGGTTCTGGCAGGCAAACCAACCATCGCGGAAACTGTTGAAGTCGTCGGTGCTGCCGGCCCAGAGTTCATAGACGATCTTGCCGGCATCGTTGCGAACGGCATTGCCGTCCGGCCCGACCACCGCAACCTTCTTGGCGCCGAAGCCGTCCTCGGTCAGCGGGCGCAAGGTCGTCATCAGATGAACGTGGGGATTGCCGGGTGCGTCGTGATAGACCCAGTCCGCTACCATGCCCTTCGACCTGATGTGCTGCTCGATGAAGTCGCGGACGAGCGCGATATTCTGCTCCGCGCTCAGCTCGATCGGCAATGCAATGGTGACGTCTTTCGCAAGTTGCGCATCGGAGCGCTTCTCGAAATCTTCGACCTTGTTCCAGAAGGCTTCGGAGGCGCCGGAGACCGACCGATCCGCGATCATCGAGCGCAGCCATTCCGGCGCATCGGCGGGGATGACGAACTCTTCATGGAGCAATCCCTGCTTGCGGGTGTAGTCGATGGTCCGTGCCTCACGCTCGAACGCCATCTTCGCGCAATGCCGGTAGGCCGCCGACAGGACGGCGCTGCGGCCGGAGCCGCGGGCGACAACGCTGACGGAGAAATGGGGGACGGCCACGGCGGCATTCTTTCCCGGTTGCGAACGAAATCAATTAGTTCGTCAGAAGCGGCAGGCAGGCCAGGGGCCTCAAGCAAGGGCGTCGCGCCAGCGACGTATAATTGCGCCCTTCGGATCCGCTCCTTCGGAACGGCCGGGATCATTCACCAAAGCTCGCGCTTTGGCGATTGTAGGATTCACAGTAGTGCGTTCCGCACTCACCTCCCTGAAACTGGGTTCGAAAGACAAGCTTCTCACCCAAGGGAGACAAACGGAATGAAGAAACCATCCTCCAAGATCCGCGACGAAATCGCCAAACTCCAGGAACAGCTCAAGGCAGCAGAAACCCGTGAGGCCGAGCGCATCGGCCGTATCGCTCTCAAGGCAGGTCTCGGCGAGATTGAAGTCGACGAGGCAGAGTTGCAGGCGGCCTTCGAGGACCTGGCGAAACGGTTTCGCGGAGGAAAGGCGGCTACGACCGGAGGGAAGAAGGGAGGTAACGCCGGCGAAAGCAGCGCACCGTCCGCGCAGAACGCGGCTGGCGCGGCTGCGAGCGGGACTGCTGAGGCTTGAGCGGATGGCGCGCACGACCACAGCCGACGCCCGCAAAAAGGACACGCGGGAAAAGATCGAACTCGGTGGCCTGATCGTCAAAGCGGGTCTTCGCTACGAGAAGCGGGCGCTTTTGCTGGGCGCCCTCATCGATGTGAGCCGGCGCCTGAAAAGCAAAGACACGGAAAGATCGCGGCTGCTTGCGATCGGCGTGGAGGCCTTCGGGAAAAGCGATGAATAGGATCATGCTCTTCATCGCACCCGTCGTATTGATGATCCTGGCCGCCGTCGCTATTACGGGGGTCGAACACTGGCTGTCTGCCTTTGGGAAGACGGAAGCAGCACGACAGGCGCTCGGCCGAACCGGCATCGCTGCGCCCTATCTCACCGCGGCGCTCATCGGCATCGTCTTCCTGTTCGCGAGCGCAGGCGCGATCAGGGTCAAGACCGCAGGGTGGGGCGTCGTCGCCGGCGGCGTGGCGACGATCCTGATTGCCGCGTTTCGCGAAACGATCCGGTTGTGGGCACTCACGGACCAGGTGCCAGCGGGCAAGTCCATTATCGCCTATGTCGATCCCGCCACGTTGATCGGAGCAGCGGCCGCGGCAATGGCGACCTGCTTTGCGCAACGCGTTGCGCTTGTCGGCAACGCGGCGTTCGCCAGTGCCGAGCCAAGGCGTATTCGTGGCAAGCGAGCGCTGCACGGCGAGGCAGATTGGATGAAGCTTGCCGATGCCGAAAAGCTGTTTTCGGACGCCGGCGGCATCGTGATCGGCGAACAATACCGTGTCGATAGGGACAGCGTCGCGGTGCGCTCGTTTCGGGCCGACAATCCCGAAACATGGGGCGCCGGCGGCACGTCACCGTTGCTCTGCTTCGACGGCTCGTTCGGTTCGTCGCATGGTATCGTGTTCGCCGGTTCCGGCGGTTTCAAGACGACGTCGGTGACAATCCCGACCGCTTTGAAATGGGGCGGCTCGCTGATCGTTCTCGATCCGTCGAACGAGGTGGCGCCGATGGTCACTGCCCATCGTACCGGCGCGGACCGCGACGTCTTCGTCCTCGATCCCAAAAAGCCGGAGACCGGCTTCAACGCGCTGGACTGGATCGGGCTATTCGGCGGCACCAAGGAGGAGGATATCGCATCCGTTGCGTCCTGGATCATGAGTGACAGCGGCGGGACACGTGGCGTCCGAGACGACTTCTTCCGCGCCTCGGCATTGCAATTGCTCACCGCGATGATCGCGGACGTTTGCCTGTCCGGTCATACGGAGAAGGAGAGCCAGACGCTTCGCCAGGTGCGCGCCAATCTCTCCGAGCCGGAACCGCAATTGCGTCAACGCCTGCAGGAGATCTACGACAATTCGGGCTCGGATTTCGTGAAGGAAAATGTCGCGGCCTTCGTCAATATGACCCCGGAGACCTTCTCCGGCGTCTATGCCAATGCGATCAAGGAAACCCACTGGCTGTCCTACCCGAACTATGCCGCGCTGGTATCGGGGAAGACGTTTTCGACGGGGGATCTTGCCGAGGGAAACACCGACGTCTTCATCAACATCGATCTCAAGACCCTGGAGACGCATGCGGGCCTCGCACGCGTCATCATCGGCTCTTTCCTCAATGCGATTTATAACCGCGATGGTTCGATGAAGGGCAGAGCACTGTTCCTCCTCGATGAGGTTGCCCGCCTTGGCTACATGCGGATCCTGGAGACCGCGCGCGACGCCGGCCGGAAGTATGGCATCACGCTTCTCATGATCTACCAGTCGATCGGCCAGATGCGGGAAACCTACGGCGGCCGCGATGCGGCGAGCAAGTGGTTCGAGAGCGCCAGCTGGATCAGTTTCGCGGCGATCAACGATACGGAAACCGCGGACTACATCTCGCGTCGCTGCGGCATGACGACGGTCGAGATCGACCAGGTCAGCCGAAGTTCGCAGATGAAAGGATCGTCGCGGACGCGGTCGAAGCAGTTGGCCGCACGACCGTTGATCCAGCCGCACGAAGTCCTTCGCATGCGCGCTGATGAACAGATCGTCTTCACGGCGGGGAACGCGCCGCTTCGATGCGGCCGCGCGATCTGGTTTCGGCGCGACGACATGAAAGCTTGTGTTGGCACGAACAGGTTTCACAAGCTTGGAAGCACACCCGAAGCCCCTCTGATCGAGCCGGCGCGCAGAGCAGCGAGCAAGGTCGATCCAGAAAAATGAAGAGTATCGGAGAAATCAGCGTGAGCGCCGCACGAAAGGGCGGGATTTCGGGAATTCTCGTCGTGCGAGGAGCGGGAAATAGCGCAGCCGCAGGAGCCTCAATAAAGTGGCCCGAAGAGGAGGCGGGATCGACTGTGCCTCGCTACCGCACACCGTCTGATAGCACGCTTGCTCATAAACGCGGATGAAACCGAAGCCGAGATAGGTTGGGGCAAACAGGAGAGGACCGAGGTGGCGAAATCGAATGTGGTTCCGTTCAGAAAGCCGCGGAAGTCCGGCAGCAGGAACGATCGACATCGCTGGCAGGGGAAGTCACCCCGATCGGGACCGAGCCGCCCGCGCAAACCCCTGATCGCGATCCTCTGCGCCATGATCATTGCTGCGGGAGGCTGGCTTGCCTTCGGAGGTATTAATAATCTTTCAGGGCTTGTGAATGCAACCAGGACACCGACAGCGGATTCATCGTCAGCGGCATTTTCATTCTGCGGTGCAGATCGCCATGTGAACTGCGTCGTTGACGGCGATACGTTCTGGTTCGAGGGCGAGAAAATCCGCATCGCGGATATCGACACGCCGGAGCTCAACCCGCCGCGCTGCGAGGCGGAAAGGGTCAAGGGCGAGGCCGCGAAAGCACGCCTGCTGGCGCTGCTGAATGCCGGCAAGTTTTCGCTTTCAGCCGGGTTGCGCGACGAAGACAAGTATGGCCGCAAGCTCCGTACCGTAATGCGGGCAGGGCGCTCGCTTGGAGACACCCTCGTCAACGAGGGCCTCGCCCGGCGCTGGGACGGCGCTCGACATGGATGGTGCGGCTGAGAGCCGCGAGAGGATCGTGACCCATCGGGCGGAGACCGTGTGCGGGCTCCGTGAGCACCGCGAATAGAGCCGTGCGCCGAAGGCGTCCCGCCCAAGCCTGTCATGAGATTTCCGATTTCATCACCGATGTGAATCGATCCACCCCGACCGATTCAAAAGTGTCGTTGGACGCGATTCCCGCGATCGGCGATTCTGATCTCATGATCGCGCAACCCTACCATCTCTATGTCGAACGCACGGATGTCGTGAAGAACATGGCACGCTACTACGCCATGTCGATCGAACCGAACCTCTTTGGCGATGTTTGCCTACTCAGGAAGTGGGGCCGCATTGGCGCGAAGGGTCAAATGATGGTCCATCATTTCGGGCGGGAAGAGGAAGCTGTCGAACTGTTTCTCGATCTGCTTCGACAAAAGCGCAAACGCGGTTACCGCCCGCGCGCCTCTGTGGCAAATTGGGAAAGGCCCGCCGAAGCGGGCCAAGAGGGAGCTTCATCGACGCCGGTCCCAGTCGGTCTCGAGGGACACTTGGATCTCGACGAAGAAGGGGATCTTGATCACGAGCTTCAAGCCGAGCTTGCCCTTGCGGAAGAAGTGGCTGATCACCTTGCAGAGAGTACGGAGCCGACGGCCGGTGGCGGCGAGGAATTGAGCGAGCTGTTGCATGTTGTTTCTCCTTTCGAATTGCGGTCATCGCGGGGATAGTCGGCAGACCGGAAAGGAGGGACGCACCCAGAAGGCCGAAACGAATGTGGAGGACTTGCCGGCGACTGAATTTTGATCCGCGAGGAGCAGCAGTGCTGTGGGGAAAATTCTGGCGGCGGCAGGTTGCGTCGTGACGAACGGACTGCAACATCCCCGATGAGAGATGACAGCAGGATCGAAGGAAGAGGCTCAACTGGTCGCCATCGCTACGATCGCGATGCCTCCTCGACATCCCTATTGAGAGGCGGCTCTCGCCGCCCCTCGGATGAAACTGCACCGCAAGATTGATTATGATTCTGCGTGATCGTCGTAGCTGATACGGGACGCATTTACCGCGATGCCGGTTTCCCGCGTGATCGCCGTGATGATCGGCGCAAGTGAGCCGAGTTCGTCGTCAGTGAGCGCGATCAGCTCCGGATAGTCGATATCAACGCCGGTATAGTCCGCCGTCAAAGCGATGGCCCAATCGCCGCCGTTGATGCGATATTCATGCGTGTCGAAATCGAATTCGAGATCGTCCAGCAAGTTGATAGTAAAGCGCCCGAATATCTCGGCCTCCCCCTCCAACTGATAGTCGGCGAACTCCTCGCCTCCGGTGAGAACGCTCCGCTCCAACGCCATGATGATCCGCACGCAGCCAATTGCTGCCTCCAGTCCTTTGATCAGGCGATCGTGGAGCGCTCGCGAGAATTCGCTGTCGCAACCGATGCGGTTTGCGAGGACAACGAGACGGAAGCCTGAAAGCTTGGCGTAGAGCATGATGTTCTGATCGGTTGTCATGATGTGATCTCCTTCGTTGATGACGGAGATCGGCCACTCTGTAGCAAAGAGGGGTCAAGGACCGCGGGACGCGGCTCGCAAGCGCGGGAACCGATTTTTCCAGAGCCTGGCGGCGGAAAAATTGGGGGAGACCGCGCCGTCCTTGACGCCGGATTTGCTGGAGTAGAATGGGAGGTCATAGAGAGAAGAGACCCGCGGACCCGTAGGGGACGCGACCGTCTCCGACGGGAGCCGGGGGGAGCGTTGAGGGGTGAAATCCCTGACAGCCGGGAGGCCGGTCGAGCCGGCGGACCGGCTCAAATAACAGGAGGAACGAGCCGCTCAGAATGGCGGCTCGGCTTCGACGGCGCCCTCCTGTTCGGCAAGCATGACGGCCAGATCGGCCTCGGCGAGTTGGAGCTCCGCCTCGATTTGACGCCGCTCGGCCGCGCCCCATGCGTTCCTCAGTTCGGCACGCAGTTCCTCGATGTGCTGTTCGATCGTCATCGTCTCATCTCCTTGAGTTCGTGAAAGACGACGACGCGGGGCGGGACGGGATGGCGGGGTCAGGGATCGCGAACGCGACCGCCAGCGGCGGCGAGTGGGGGAGCCGATTTTGTTGGAGCGGCGGGAACCGAAGCGGAGGCAAAATTGGGGGTTGACCGCTCGTCCTTGAGGCCGCCATGCCGGCACGGCACACTGGAGCGCTATGAGCAGACATTTCCGGTTCCGCATGGCACCAGGAAAGCCGGAAGCGGGCTCGATGCCCGCTCCCGGCTTCTCTATTCGGCCGCTTGGCCCCGCCTTGGCGAGCGGGGCCTCGTCCGGATCTCAGTCCCGGTTGGGGCGGGACCAGATCAGCTGGTAGCCGTCCTCGCCTTCGACTTCGGTGAGGGTTGCGTAGATCGGAGCGGGGAAGCTCGGGTCGTCCAGCTTGACCGAGAGGTAGTCGCGGTCCTGCTCGGAGCGCTTCTGCCAGGCCGCACCGAGCTCGACGTTGCCGGCGTAGATGCGGTAGTGCGGTCCCTTGTCGGAGGGGTTTTCGATGCGGGTGATGCGGGCCTTGACGTTGAGGGCAAGCGTGCGGATCGAGCCGTTGAAGCCGGTTTCGGTGGAGGTGAAGGTGCCGATCGTTGCCATTGTGGTGTTCCTTTCGTTGGTTTCGGGCCGCGCCCTTCGCGGCCTCGATGGCTGTCGAAAGGACCGGGGACGATCGGACCGCACCCCCGGGGTCCCCATTGCGCATCGCGCCATGGGGTGGCTTGCCGGGCCGCAATGAAATGGAGGGCGGCCGGGAGGAACCTTGTTGCTGCGCGAGGAATGCGGCACGCCGGGGTCCCCGCTCGGCCTGTCGAGTGGGGTTGCGGCCGCAGGGGAAGAAAGTTTCGGATGGCCGTTGCGGGAGGACGATCGAGGCGACGCCGGTTTCCGGTCAGACATGCCTCATCGAGCCCGCGAATGGAGCCCCGCTATATCAGGCAAAGGCACGTGGCAATGGCGGCTGCGCACAATTGGACCATAGCTCCGATTTCGGCTGATCGGCGGACGCTTCGCTCCGGCGTCAGCTTAAGCCGTACCAGGTCCCACGACCGGCTCCGTGGAGGGTCAGATGTCCCTGCTCGGTCAGCGCCCGAAGATGATCCTTGACGGTGTTGCGGCTCGCGCCTGTCGCTTTGGCCACATCCATCACCGTGACGCGCCCGCGTTCACGCGCCAGTTCGAGGATCGCGACGGACAACTCCGGCAGGTCGCCGAGGAGAATGCGCTCACGCTCGATCTTGCGCTCGAGACGCTGCTTCTGGCGTTGCAGGCTCCGCAGGAAAAACTCGACCCACGGATTCCAATCCTGTTGGTCCGTTCGTATGGTGCCCTGCGTTCGGCGAAGCGCGAGATAATAGGCTTCCTTGTTCTGCTCGATAACACTTTCCAGTGAGCTGTACGGCACATAGGAATAACCCGCCCGAAGAAGCAGCAAAGTGGTCAGAGCGCGCGACAGTCGGCCATTGCCATCCTGGAAAGGATGGATTTCCAGAAAGACGACGACGAAGACAGCGACGACGAGCAGAGGGTGAAACGTGCCATCCTTCTCCTGAGCTTGTTGCCAGGCCACCAGTTCCGACATTCGGCCCGGCGTATCGAAAGGGGAGGCTGTCGCGAAGACGACGCCCAGACTTCGTCCATCCTCGTCGAAGGCTTCGACGTTGTTGGCAAGGGTTTTCCAGTTTCCCCTATGTCGTTCATCTTTGACCGAGTGCGCGAGCAGATCCCGATGCAGTTGGCGGATGTGGTTTTCGTTAAGCGGGATTGCGTCGAAGGCGGAGAAGATCGTCTCCATCACCTCGGCATAGCCGGCAACCTCCTGTTCGTCTCGGCTGGAGAACGAGCCGATACGGAGGTTCGAGAGCAGCCTTTCGACCTCGCGGTCGCTTAATTTCGCGCCCTCGATACGTGTCGACGATCCGATGCTTTCGATCGTCGCAACCCGCCGCAAGCTGAACAGCCGATCGGGTGCGATGCGACCAAGCGCTCGCCAGGCGCCTTTGAATTCGTCAATCTCGGCGATCAACGACAGGATCTCAGGCGTGATACGCAATTTGGAGAGATCGAGCGCCGTCATCCATTATCCCATCCGTTTCCATCCAAATGGGGTATGACATAGCGAGATCCATTTTTCCATCCATTTTCATCCAATATGGAAGGACGGACGGGAAAAAGCCGCGGCACGAAGGAGGCCGCCCTGTCGTCGGGAGGGGCCCCGCCCTGTGGGCGGAGCCTCGAGGACCTCAGTCGCGGTTGGGGCGGGACCAGATGAGCTGGAGGCCGTCTTCACCTTCAACTTCGGAGAGGGTTGCGTAGATCGGAGCGGGGAAGCTCGGATCGTCCAGCTTGACCGAGAGGTAGTCGCGGCCCTGTTCGGAGGTCTTCTGCCAGGCAGCACCGAGCTCGACATTGCCGGCGTAGATGCGGAAGTGCGGGCCCTTGTCGGAGGGGTTCTCGATGCGGGCGATGCGGGCCTTGACGTTGAGGGCAAGCGTGCGGATCGAGCCGTTGAAGCCGGTTTCGGTGGAGGTGAAGGTGCCGATCGTTGCCATTTTCGTGTTCCTTTCGTTGGTTTCGGGCCGCGCCCCTCGCGGCCTCGATGGCTGTCGCAAGGATCGGGGACGATCGGACCGCACCTGATAAGGCCGGAATGGAATGGAGGGCGGCCGGGAGAAACTTTGTGGGCTTGTCGCAAATTCTCCTAGTTAACTGGATGTTGACCATCTGAAGAGAAATCCGCTCCAAATGTTGTGGAGTGGACCTATGATTCTGAATGCCATTACCGAGAAGCTGAAGCGCCAATCGAAGGACGATTTCAAAGGGCGTCATTTCGAGGCATGGCTGATCATACAGGCGGTGACTTGGTATTTGCGTTACCCACTGAGCTATCGCGACTTGGAAGAAATGTTCCGCGAACGCGGGTTCGAGGTCGACCACAGCACGATCAATCGCTGGGTGCTCGCCTATGCGCCTGTCATCGAGAAGCGGCTGCGCCAGTTCCGGAAACCACATTGCGGGTCGGTCCGGGTCGATGAGACTTACGTCAAGATCCGTGGCAAGTGGCGCTATCTGTACCGCGCCATCGACAAGCACGGCGACCCGGTGGATTTCTTGCTCGCTGCGCGTCGCGACCTCGATGCCGCGAAGCGCTTCTTCCGTAAGATGCTCAAGGAGGAGCCGTTATTCTCACCGGAAAAGGTCGGCACGGATGGTGCCAACACCTTCCCGTCGACGATCAAGATGGCCGTCGATGATGGGCTTTTGCGTCCCAATCCCGTGCACTATGTCACCAAGCATCTCCAACAAGGCATCGAGAGCGACCACTTCCGGGTGAAGAAGAACATGCCGAAGGTCGGTGGTTTCCAGTCATTCAACACGGCGCGGCGAACCATCGCCGGTTTCGAAGCCATGCTATGGTTGAGGAAGGGCTTCGGCTTTTCCGGTAGTTGGACTGTCAACGACCAGAACGACCTACTTGCACGCCTCTTCGGACTTCAAAAGGTTAACAAAGCATGAAAACCAAGCCGCATCCGGGGAATTTCTGACCTCGGATAGAACTTGCGACAGGCCCCACGGAAATCTACTATCTGAAGCGTCAGTCTGGAGAAGACCTGAATCGCTGGGTCAGCCTCATAAACGAGGAAGAGCTCTTGATGTCCTCAGGCAGGAGCCAGGCACCCTCTACTGCTGCTGCGAGTGTCAGGAGATAGACAGCGGTTCCTCCGTACAGCATTTCCATGGTGTTATGCCCGAGTCCGATGCATACCAAACTGAAGAGCGTGGCCAATGCCAGATAGGCAATAGGCGCAACCAACGCAAAGCATGCCAAACGCAGAATCATCAAGAGGTGGACCGATACGGTTTCAAGCCGGTCCACCTTCACACCGAGAAGGTCGATCTGCCACTCAAGCGTGGGTGATTGCGACGTTATCGACCTCGTAGCGCGATTGCGTTTCGTTCGTCTCAGTGCGGACGTGGCTGAAGCTGATCCAGTAAACGGTCACGACAAACGCTACCAGGAGCGCGCAGATCATCCAATTCATGCGCCTTCTGCGGCGTGCGAGCGTCTTGGATTCTTCAAGGGTAAGGTGTTCCGATCCTTCCGGCATGGCGTGGTTGGGTCTTTCTTCCATTCGAGCCTTGGTCAGCTTCTTACCTAGGTCCTGTTCACAAAGTCTTTTAGCCACCTGCGGATGGCTGCAAGGTTGAGGAAGCTTGCGAATGACAGAGCCGTTTTCTCATACCGGGTGCCGATGCGACGCATGTGCTTGAGATACCCGAACATGCGCTCGATGCGGTTGCGGTCTCTGTAACGGGAGAAGTCGCAGGGAATATGAACCTTGCGATTGGCCTTTGGCGGGATGACTGGCAAGATGCCCTGTAGCAGCAGGGCTTCTCGAACAGCATCGCCGTCGTAGCCCTTATCGGCCAGAAGTGCCTTTGGCTTGTTGACCGGCAGGGCCATGAGTTCGCCGACCGCGCCATAGTCCGAGGCTTGCCCGCCTGTCAGGACAAAGCCAAGAGGGCGTCCCTGATTGTCACAGCGGGCGTGGATTTTGCACGTAAAGCCGCCGCGTGATCGACCAAAAGCCTCCTTGTGAGTCCCCCTTTTGCGCCGGCTGCCGATACATGGCCCCGAACTGTGGTGCTGTCGATCATATGCTGCCAGTCATCGGTCAGCCCCATCTGGACCAGCGTTTCAAGGATGGCATCCCAGACGCCCTGTTCGGCCCAGCGCCGGAACCGGACATAGACAGAGTTCCACTTGCCGTAGCGCTCATGCATGTCGCGCCAGGGGCAGCCAACCCGCAGCACATGCAGCATGCCGTTGAGAAAACGCCGATTATCATGAGCAGGGCGGGATTTCCGTCCGCGCTCTGTGGGCAAGAACCCTTCGATTACTGCCCACTCTTCATCGGTCAGATCGCCGCGTGCCATCATCGCTCCCCATAAAGAGGAGTGTTGAATCAGACTTCACCTGATTTGGGAATCCACTTTGTCAACACGACCTAGATGATCTTCGATATCGCAGCATACGGTTGGTGCTGCGGTTCTTTGACGCTTGCGCTTGGGAACAGCTTTTGTTCGCAGGTAAGGCTGTCGCTCTGGACACGAGGTTCTACCTCAATGAAACCGTAGTGACCGCGGGCCCGCCGGCATCAGTTTTGGCCGCGCCAGCCGTTCGGACATGCCTAATGGCGCTAGCATATTCAGGTTTCCGGATGAAAGGCATTTGAATGCTGACAACAGCTTTGGCATGCACTCTATTGCGGAATAGAATCCAAGCTCTACCTGGTCCTCACGGCAACGATTAGACACATCACTCGTCGCATTGCCTTCTTTCCTGATTGGACCCCTTGTCTCTGTAACTCAGCGCTGGCTTAACAAATTGAGGCTTTTTGCGGCTGCGGTTCTTTGACGCTCACGAATTTGTGGGCGGAAACGCCATTTTAACTATGATAGGCGAACTGTGCGAGGAGCCGCCGGAGAGGGTGTGCGCCAACGAAATGGTTTTCAATGATGCTAACGGCCGTCAGGATCGGAGGGATTGCAGCGCTTACGCTCTTGTTGAGCGCATGCGTCTCTACCGTTCTCGACGTTGACGGCAAGGCGACCCAGCCGATTCCCGCTGCGGTTACGGCGGAGATGTCGCGCAAATCGATGTCGCCTTCGGCGCCTATCCTCGTGCGAATCTTCAAGCAGGAAAGCGAGCTGGAGATCTGGAAGCGCGACCGAAGCGGAAGGTTCGCCTTGCTCAAGACTTACCCGATGTGTCGCTGGTCCGGAAAGCTGGGGCCGAAAAAGCAAAACGGCGATCGTCAGGCTCCCGAAGGCTTCTACCACGTCTCCGCCGGGATGCTGAACCCCAATTCCCAATATTACCTGTCCTTCAATCTCGGCTATCCGAACAAGCTTGAAGCGGCCCTCGGCTACACAGGTGAGGCGCTCATGGTGCATGGCGCATGTTCGTCCTCCGGGTGTTTCGCGCTGACCGATGAAGGAGTCGCCGAGATTTATGCTGTCGCGCGCGAGGCTCTGAAGGGCGGCCAAGGATCATTCCAGGTCCAGGCGTTTCCGTTCCGAATGACCCCTCAAAACATGGCGAAGAACCGAAACGATCCGAACTTCACGTTTTGGTCCGATCTCAAGCAGGGATATGACATCTTCGAGGTCTCCCGACGCCAGCCGAAAGTGTCCTACTGCGAAGGACGCTACGTTTTCGACAAGGAGTTCGGTGGAGGTGAGCCGCGCGATGTGCTTGCTCCATGTCCCCCTGCGCTGAACGCGCCAGACGCTCTGGTCGCCGCCAGGACGCAGTCCGATCGCGTCGCGATGGAAGAACTCCTTACTGCTGGCACTGTGCTTTCGGCCCACGCCTATGCCGACGGTGGGATGCATCCGAGTTTTCGTAGGCTGCTCGAGCGTAGCGGCCAATCCGCGTTGGCGAAGCGGACCTCGCTATCTTCCGTTCCAGTTAGCCGGCCGGATGCGGCGATAGCCGACCCGCACTCGCCAGACGAGTAAACCGCGATGGTCCGGACGCTGCTTGCTCTTCTCCTCCTCTGCTTCGTCAGCCTGCATGCCGCATTACCTGCGGCTGCAGCCGGCGAGGAGCCAGCTCAGCTTGTCTCTGTCCTTGGGGATGAAGGCGCTGACACTGGTAGTGATGATGCTCCTTCGCCTGAGGCTACTGCCAAATGTCATGACAGCTGCAGCTGGCTTGCCGAATGGCATGTGCCTGTAGTTCGTGAGGCGCATCCCTCTTCCCCGAATAGACTTATTCACACCCTCCCTCCGGGAGTATTTCCTTCAGTCGTCCCACCGCCCCGATAACGTCAGGAGAGGCGAGACCGATCGCCGTCGCGCTGTTGGCAGTTCTGCCAGACATGATGCGCTCGATAGGTCGTTGCTCCACACCGGCACTGTCTGCACGCAGACACCGGTTCCCGATGACCTTATTGCGAGCGTAACAGTGACCCCAAAAAGCAAACAAGTACAGTTTTCACGTCGACAAATCCTGAGCCTTGGTGCCACCGCCACCAGCGGGTTGATCTTGTCAGCCTGCTCAACCACCGGAAACCTGCCTGCGGAACCTGCGCCGGTCAAACCAGCGGAAGATCCATCCTATATCTCCATGTACCGGGCCATGCCGGAGGAGGATTTTCCGATCCCGGCCGTCGACCTGTCCAAGGTCGACAAGCGCTTCTACAGGCGGCTTGTCGACGATCCGACCGGTGAACGTCCAGGCACGATCGTCGTGGATACGAGAAACTTCTATCTTTATCTCGTCCGCCCAGGTGGCAAGGCGATGCGCTATGGCGTTGGTCTGGGCCGCCAGGGGTTCGAATGGTCGGGCGAAGGCGTCATCCAGTGGAAACAGCGCTGGCCGAAGTGGACGCCGCCGGCGGAAATGATCGCGCGGCAGCCCGAACTTGCGAAGTGGAGTGCTGAAAATGGCGGGCAGCCACCGGGGCTCAATAATCCGCTCGGTGCGAGGGCGCTCTACATTTTCCAGAACGGCGAAGACACGCTCTACCGGCTGCACGGCACGCCTGAGTACTGGACCATCGGCAAGGCCGTCTCAAGTGGCTGCGTCCGATTGATGAACCAGGACATCATTGACCTGTATGACCGTGTTGCCACGCCTACTCCCATCGTCGTTCGCGGCGGCACCCGTTCATTTGTCTGACAGAAGCCGCTTGCCTCTCAAGGGGCTAGAGCTTGCACAACCTTGTCCTCACGAAAGGACCTCGACATGAAACGACGAAATCTGATCTTCGGCATGGCTGCCACCAGTGTGGTCGCCACCTATCCGGCGCTGCTGTCGGCACAGCCGACGCCCGAGGCACTGCTGGCCCCTGGTCCTCTTCCTGAGAAAAGCTTCGGACCTGACGGTGCGCCGGTGACGATCATCGAATACGCATCCCTGACGTGTCCTCATTGCCGTACCTTTCACGTCAATGTGTGGCCGGACCTCAAGAAGAAGTACGTCGACACCGGCCAGGTCCGGTTCATCATGCGCGAGTTCCCCTTCGATCCGCGTTCATCCGCCGGCTTCATGCTGGCGCGCTGCGTGAGCGACGACAAATGGTATCCGACGATCGACCTGCTCTACCGGACCCAGGACAACTGGGCTCGCGTGCCCGACGGGACGGCAGCTCTGAAGTCGACCATGGGCATGACGGGAATGAGCACCGCCGACTTCGAAAAATGCCTCCAGGATCAGGCTCTTCTTGAGAAGGTCACGGCCGTCGCCGAAGGCGGCAGATCGTTCGGTGTCGATTCCACACCGACATTCTTCATCAATGGGCAGATGCAGAAGGGCGCCCTCAGCATCGAACGCTTCAGCGAGATCATCGATCCGCTGGTTGCCGCGGCCAGGCAGTAGGGAGGTTCCGATGACCACCAGGATCAAAAACCGATGGAAAGCCGGCCTGCTCGTCGGCACGACAATCCTTTCGCTGTCGTTGCCACTTGGCTCGGCCGGCCTCGCGCAGGACGCCGGCGTCGTCGGTCGCGTCAATGGCAAGGACATTACCGCAGACGACCTTGCCATTGCCGAGCAGATGTATTCGCAGCAACTCGGCCAAATGCCAGCCGATGCCAAACGTTCCCTTCTTGTCGATGCCCTGATCGACCTGAGGATCGTGGCCGAGGCGGCCCGCGCGGCAAACGTGCCCGAGCAGGAAGCCTACAAAAGACAGCTGGCATTCTTCGAGGATCAGACGCTCCGCTCTCTGTTCCTTGAGCAGCGCGTGGGAGAGGCGATAACCGATGCGGCCGTCAGGGCCGCCTATGACGAGCAGGTAGCGAAGATTCCGCCCGTTCTTGAACGTCGGCTCCGACATATACTGCTTCGCAGCGAGAGCGATGCCCTCGCCGTCATCGACGCGCTGAAAGGGGGTAAATCTTTCGCGGAACTCGCGCAGGAACGCTCGGCCGATGAGGTGTCCAAAGTCAACGGCGGAGACCTCGGCTTCGTGGCCGATGGGCAAGTCGTCCCTGAGATCGATGTCGCCGCGGCGAAATTGCAGCCCGGGGAGTTCACGCAGACGCCAGTTGCCAGCGCGTTCGGCTTCCATGTGGTCCTGCTCGAGGAAACGCGAAACCGGCCAGCTCCGGCGTTCGAAACCGTCGCACCGCAGATTCGGCAATCCCTGGAAGCAACGGAGGAAAGACGGATTATTGCCGAGCTCAAGGCCGGCGCAAAGGTGGAGAAGCTGGTTCCTGACGTAGCGCCACCGCAGGGCGAGGAGGATGGTCATGAGCACTGATGTCGACAACAATTCCAGCGTAGCGTCGTCAGTCTGGATCGGGCGACGGGCATTTTTGATTGGCGCGGTTGGCTTGCTGGCAGTGCCTGGGCAAGCGCTTGCCCAAGGGACCAAGCGCACGTTCAAGCTTGAGGAGCGTTTCCTTCCCCAGCGCATAGTGTCGCCATACGACTACCCGGCAGGAACGATCGTCGTGGTTCCACGCGACAAGTATCTTTATCTGGTCACAGGAGATGGGAGGGCGCGGCGCTACGGTATCGGCGTTGGCAAGGCAGGTCTGGCGTTTACGGGTTCGGCACTCATCGGACGCAAAGCGAAATGGCCGTCCTGGCGGCCCACCGACAATATGATCCGTCGCGATCCCAAGAAGTATGCCCGTTATGCGGGTGGCGTGCCTGGTGGGCCGAACAATCCATTGGGCTCCCGGGCGCTCTACCTCTACCGCAACGGCCGGGACACGCTCTACCGTATCCACGGAACGAATGAACCCTGGACCATCGGTAAGGCTGTCTCGAACGGCTGCATCAGAATGGTGAACGAACACGTGCAGGATCTCTACGAACGGGTGCCGGTCGGAGCTCAAGTCGTCGTCATCTGATGGAAAGACACGTCCTTGTGATCGGCGCCGGACAGGCCGGACTTGCTGCGGGGTACCATCTGCGGGCTGCCGGCGTACCGTTTCAAATCGTCGACAGCCATCGCCGAGTCGGGGACAACTGGCGGACACGCTATGACTCACTCACGCTCTTCACGCCGCGGCAGTTCAGTGCGCTGCCGGGCCTGGAGCTCGCGGGCAACCGGGAGCTTTATGCCACGCGCGATGAGTTTGCAGACTATCTCGAAAGCTACGCGGCGCGGCTACGGCTGCCGGTCACACTTGGCCGGCAGGTGACTCGCCTGTCAAAAACTGACGGCGAGAGTTTTGAGGCACAACTAGACGACGGAAGGATAATCGTCGCCAGCGAAGTGATCGTTGCGACGGGAGCATTCCAGCGGGCGGTGGTTCCTGAACTCACCCACCGATTTGGCGATGGCGTACTCCAGCTTACGACCGAAACCTATCGCAATCCGAACCAATTGCCCGATGGCCCGGTCCTGGTCGTTGGCGACGGGGCAAGTGGACGAGATATTGCGGCGGAAGTGCGCCCGTTCCAACCCGTTTTGCTGGCCGCTGGAAGGTCACGCAAGCTATTTCCCGAACGTGTCTTGGGAAAATCCATCTGGTGGTGGCTCAACCTGCTTGGCGTTCTGAGCGCGCCTCCAGAGTCGCGGATCGGCAGCAAGCTCAAACGATCCGACGCGTTTCCCGACCGTGACAGGAGTACTGAGAGTCTGGCGAGTAGAGGCATAAGAATTCTGCCACGTCTTACCGAGGCAAGCGGTCGAGTGGCGCAGTTTGCCGATGCCACTTCGGCGGATATCCGCACGGTGATATGGGCGGTAGGATATCAGGATGATACATCTTGGCTCGATATCGCTGAAGCCAAGGGACCTGATGGAGCGTTCCTGCATGAGGCCGGCATCTCACCGGTGAAAGGCATATACTTTGTTGGCCGTCCGTGGCAGCGCAACCGGGCATCGGCGCTGATCATGGGAGCGGGTTCGGATGCCGAGCTAATAGTCCAGCGCTTGTTGTCTGATAGGGAATAGATAGTCTTCGCAGCCTCCTTCCTGTGATGCCTCTTGCGTGAACTTCCAAGCCTTCTTCGAAAAAGATGGCAGCAGACGATCGCGGGGAATCGACCGCGTGCTGCCATCCGGAACCGACTATCGCAGTCGGAAGAGATCAAGCTGCGGGAACGGCGGCAAGGAGTTCGTCGAACAGCTTCTTCGCTTTGGGTGGATGTTTGACTGATTTGGCTTCATCAAGATTGCTGGGCGTGCCGACGGCAATAAGCATCACCATGCCCATGCCATAGTGCGGCGTACACTTCACGCCGTAGACGCCTTCGTTCTCGATAGTAATGGTAATCTGCTCATTCAACTTACCTTTGAAGGGGACTGCGCCTTCGGGCAGCATCCCCTTTATGCTTTCGGCATTGTGTGACTTGTCGGTGGGGATGAACGTGACGGTATCGCCGGGCGACGCAGTCACGAAATCCGGCTGGTAGACCATGGCACCCTTCGTGCCCTTGTTCAGCATCTGGACCTCATGATTGACACCGGTCTGTGCTCGTGCCGGCAATGTTGACAGAGCTGCTATGGCAGTTGTTCCAGCCAGTATCTCGCGTCTAGTAAACATATCGAACTCCTTGATGTTGGTACTTCGGGGATGTTGGTACTTCGGGAAACTCGCTCCCCTTCCTGGCTTCTTGCGGCCAGGTATTGCTTACGGATGGGAGGTGTTCGGATGCCTTTCCTCTCCCGCCCGTGCATGTGAAATGCGGTAGACTGAGGCTGGAGGAAAATTCCAAACAGCAGTCCCAAGCAAATGCGATTCCAGGCCAAGCTTCTCAAGCATCACGCGGGCAACAGGGCACCGCGCCCCATACGTAAACTGGTAGAGATTTCCGCCGGGAGCGAGCCTGTGCGCCACATTCTTGACAATCCGGAACACCGTGGGCGCAGGCATCGAGAGAAGAGGCAACCCGCTAATGACTGCGTCATACCTGATATCTTTGGCGACGCCCGCTGCAGACAACCGGGCCGCGCTTCCTTGGACGATTCGAACGCTCGGGAAGCGGGCCGAGAGCAGATCGGCAAATCTCTTGTCGAGTTCGACAAGTGTCAGTTGCTCTTCGGCAAGACCGCGCCTCAGGAGAGCCTCGGTGAAGACGCCAGTCCCGGGTCCAAGTTCGAGTACGGAGCCCGTGGTTTGGTCGATTGCCTTGGTCATCAAACGAGCCAGCGACATTCCTGAAGGAAGGACGGCTCCGACCATCTTGGGGTTGGAGACCCACTGGCGCAGGAACATGAAGTGCTGCGGTGTAGAAAACATCTATCGACGCGGTCTCTCGCCAAGTGGCACCAGACATTGTGCATGTTGCGGATTGTCGACGTCTGCGACAGCCGTATGGCCGCTGCGAGATGATTTGCGCTGTTGGGTCGAAGTCGCGCCAAAGGCTGACGGCCCGAGAGGCCGAGGACTGATAATCGAGACTCTCATTTCTGGCGAACCGCTTTGATTGCATCCGCAAGCGGCTCTTTTCCGACTGCTCCCTCAATGATCTGATCGCCCACAACGAAAGAGGGCGTGCCTGTCAGTCCGAGCCGCTGTGCTAGCGCCAGGTTTGACGCGATGATTGCCTCAACTGCCGGTGTGGCCATTTCCTCCGAGAGCTTCACTCGGTCGAGCCCCATCTCCTCGGTGAGATCCAAGGCTCGATTGGCGTTTATTTGTCCTTGCATTCCCATCAGTCGCACACGGAAATCTCGAGCGGCGGCGGCGCCTGCGATGCGCTTGACGGACAGAGCTACTTTTGCGGCCTCAACGGAACCCGGCCCAAGAATGGGAAAGTCCTTCAAAACTATCCGCAGCTTGGGATCCTCGGCGGCAAGCGCCTCAACATCAGGTGCCGCCCGCTTGCAATAGCCGCAGTTGAAATCGAAAAACTCGACGAGAGCGGCATCCCCGTCCGGGTTTCCCAGGACCACATCGTCCTTCGTTCGGTACAGTGAATCGGTCTCAGCCAATATCGCTTGTGACCTAGCCTCGGCCTGGGCCGCTAGCCTGCGGCTTTCAAGTTCAGTTAGTGCGTCCTCTATGATTTCTGGGTTTTGAACGAGGTATTCGCGGACGATCTTTTCGATCTCCGCACGGTCAACGGATTGAGCGGATGCTGGTGCGAGCGTTGTCAACAGAACGATGGCATAACATCCAAGCTGGCCTAACCGCGCACTCTTCATTGTCCCGCTCCGCAAACGGTTAGTCGAACAATCGGCCCAGAAATGAACCGTGCCTCCGACCATGGTGTCCGCCATGCCGATCATGGTCGCTGTAGTCGCGGCGGTGGTCTTCACGGCAGTCACTTTGGGCATCGCGAGGGGATGCTTGTGAGCGTCCTCGGCCAGCCTGAACCTGCCCGTATCGTGTATCTTCAGCAGCGCTCCGTTCGATTATCTTGTCGAGTTCTCCTCGATCCAGCCAAACCCCTCGGCACTTCGGGCAATAGTCGATCTCAATGCCCTGTCGCTCGCTCATAACGAGATCGATCCTGCAGTGTGGACAAAGAGCGCTTGCGGCTTGGTTGCTTGGTCCCTGCGAATTTAGCAGCATCTCGATCTCCTGGCATGCAAGCGCATTTTCCTGCCTCGCTGTTGCCAAGGTAGGACCTCGAGTAGGTTGAGGTTCAAGTGTATAAATGTCGCAATGGAGCAGCTACTGGTGACCGGGATGTATCGGCAAGCCGCGAGGTAGAGCGACCACGTGACAATCGCGGCAATGCATCAATGTGGGTTGCTTTTCGCGACCCAGACAGCGACCACGGTTCGCAATCATGTGCAGCTCACGATGGACTAGCGGCAGCGGTCCCAAGCGGGTGCCGCTGAATGTCAAGCGAGGTGTCTTTTGCTGAATTGGCGGTCACCCGCTCGATTGTTTCCGCAAAAGCCGGGTATTATTGATCGGTATCATGATAGGAGCGAGCCATGTCGAATCTAGCAGATGTCAAACGCGGAATGACGGTCCTTGGAGCGGATGGCGCTCCTGTCGGTAAGGTTGCAGCGGTTACAGGAGGTCGTATCGCGCTGGAACCCGCAGGCTCTGGACACCATGCAAAGCACAAACACTATGTTCCGGGTGGTCTCGTCGCCCTGGTGGAAAACAACGTCGTGCGTCTGTCTGCGACGGGCGCAAACGCCGTGCTTCTCGATGAAGAGAGCGACGGCTCGTCAGCGGACTAGCATCATAACTGCCTGGAGGCCGGCGGTGCTGCCCCCCAAGCCTCCCCGCTATGATGCAGCCACGCCAGCACCCAAGCCCTCCCTTTGCCGGCCATCCGCACGAAGCCATTTCGATGTAGGGTGCTGCTCGGCAAGCCCTCCAGAAAGGGTGCAATGGTGATGCGATCGGTATATTATCTCTGTGTACGACTGTGATGCAGTATCGAAGGCTGGACGTCAGGATTATCGCAATACTGAAATTGCTCAGTGTGCCACTTCCAAAAGACAAACTTGCCGTGAGGATATCACACGAGCATGGTGACTATTTATAGTCCTTTCGCCGGGAATGAACGAACGTCTGGAAAGACTTAGTTTTTTAGTTTGACGAACGTTTGGCGACCATTGAGTTCGATTTGGCCTGATAGGCATACGCTGTTGTAGATGCTTGGCCTAAACAGGCAATTGCCAGCCGGAGATCACAGCTGCCTGACGTAGCTCTTCAATTACTTCAATGCCAACGATCGCGGCGAGAAACCAGCTGACATCCCGTAGCGACCGAACGAATACCTGCGACTGGACAAGGAGAGTGTCTTCGCTTTCCGGAAAATTGAAGCGAGGAAAGAAACGAGGTACACGAGCCATGTATAGTATGTAGTCGGATCCAAAGAGACTAAGGAGTCTTCTCTCTTCATTTAGGATCACAGATCTATAGTAGGCAAGAAAAAGGACCGCGCTTATCGCCATAAGAGCAATATTCTGTGCCGCAAGACACACGCCGATTAATCCCAGGAAGGAGAAAAAGTAAAGCGGATTTCGACTAAGGGAATATGGTCCGCTTTGGCACAAACTGAGATCTTTTCGTCCACCAATATATAGCGTGCACGACAGTCTTCCAAGAACCGCACCGAACACCAGAAAGAACCCGGTAAACTCGACCAGACTGTAACCTAGCGTTTCAAAACCCTTAGGCTGGGTTGCGATAAGAATCGTCAGCCATGCCGGAGCCAACAACCAGGTTACGAGGGTTCTTTTGCGCTCAATCGGCGTCTTTCCATGCACGGACTTCAACAACGTCTAACTCCACCCACCGCCAAATGTGCGGTAAAAAATATGCGAGCCGATTTGGGTCATGCGCTCCATCGAGCGCGCCCAGCGCGGGCTGACATACGTCGCGTTGTAATGTGTCGATGATGCGACTTCGGGCAAGAAGACCTTTCCTCCAGAAACGGCCATCGCGACGTCTTTTGCAAGGCGGTAAGCACCTCTGTCAGCGATGACATCGGGAATTCCATCGCAAGCGAAGGAAAACTGGCATTTGTTGATCCAGTTGTCATTTTGATAGACGACGTCGCAGACGGTTGCTGGATAAGCAGGGTTTCGAACCCGATTGAGAATGACTTGCGCGACAGCAGCCTGACCCCGGACCTCCTCTCCCCTCGCCTCGAAATAAATCGCGGTTGCAAGGCACTTTTGCTCGGCAGCAGAAAACACGGTCCCAGGCAGGGGCTGCTTCATCCAATCGTGATCGCCTTCGGCGGTAGGCGGAACGAAACGACCCGCTGTCTCATCAGAACCGAGCAATGCAGCGAAGGGATTTGCAGGCGTGTGGAAATCATCCTTTGGAGCATAGGCTGTGGCGAGGATATCTGCCCCATCGTTGGTGACCAGTTCGGCGAGCGCCGTCGGCACTCCGACAAGACGGTCGTCCGCAGGGCTGTGAAAAGTCGATTGGCCCGCGACCATTTCGGGATCAGATTGAGTTGAAAAGCCCCGTAGAAGATATGAGGTGTCCGTCCCTGAGGAGAATATCCATGAGGCCAGTTCTTGCTGGCCACGTGAAGAATCCGATCTAGTCCGTAGTGCGACACTGACAAGTCGCGGCTTCTTCGCCTCTTCAACCACTCTCTGAGACGACAAGGAGAGCCCTTGGCCGTCATGCAAATTGAGGCGTTTGCCGCCGAGAACGAGGTCAAAGTTTCCGTCTTGGGCTGGAATTGCGACGTTGGACAGTCGGAGTTCCTGCAAATGAGAGCAGTCGTCGGCTCGCTCAACATACGCCGCCCAGCGATTTGGGTCGGGGCTGATGCCTAGCTCGGATCTGGTACCCTGGATTCCTGTGGGTGATGCAAAGCCAAACACGAACCAGCTTGCGCCGAGGATTGCGAGCACGCGCCGGTGACCGTTCGAGGATCGTCGCTCGAAAGCGACTTTCGGTTTGGACCGCAATATCTCATTCTCCGGATGCCCCACGCAGAAGAAGAATCGATTGTTAACCTTGATGGAAGGTTAACACTACTGCGACTGCGCGTCGCAATGTCACGGTGGGGTTGGTCAAGCTTCCATTGAACCTCATGTGGCTTGAGCATTTAGACGGTCATCAAAAGCCGTCTGGGATTGTAGTCAACACAAGGAGGTCGACAGGCGTGGCGATCGACGTGTCAGCGGTCGGACTTCTCACCGCGATTGTGGCCGGCGCCATATCGTTCATTTCCCCATGTGTCCTGCCGCTTGTGCCGGGCTATCTTTCGTTCGTTTCAAGTGGTGTCGACCCTGCATCAAAACGCCTTGCGGATCGGATCAGGATTGTCTGGTCAGCGCTCTTTTTTATAGCCGGGTTCTCCACTGTCTTTGTGATTCTCGGCCTCGGCGCGCAGGCGTTCGGCGGCATCCTCCTGCGTTACAGCGTCGAGGCAAATATCCTCGGAGGAGGCTTGCTTGTCTGCTTCGGTCTCGTCATGACGGGTCTGATCAAAATACCTGTGCTCCTCAGAGATTTCAGGCTGCCAGGTCCGAAGACCGTATCGGGGCCGGCGGGCGCCTACACGCTTGGCCTTACCTTTGCTTTCGGTTGGACACCCTGTATCGGTCCGGTTCTCGGTTCCATTCTTACGCTGACGGCGGTATCGGCAGGGAGCGGCGCTATCCTGCTGGCAGCCTACAGTTTGGGGCTTGGAATTCCGTTCCTGATCGTCGCTGTCGCTTTCAGCAGCCTCGCTGCCGGCTTCAAGCGCATTCGCTATGCCGGTCATATCCTCAACATTTTCGCCGGTGGCATCATGGTCGCCATGGGCCTGCTGATGATGACCGGACGTCTCACCTTGATCGCCTTCTGGCTGCTCGAGCGTTTTCCTGGTCTCGGCTACATCGGCTAGGGCTGGTGCAAAGCTGCCTGAATTCGAACCGGATCGGCTCGATTTCGAGCGGAAGGTGGCTCGAACACGCGCGTCATCGGTTCCTCGTTGCCATCCTGGTAGGCGGACTGAGTGGTTTCGGGTTCGCACCCTATTTCATGTTGCCGCTCGCATATTTCGGGCTGTGCGCATTGGCCTTGATGATACTGCAGAGTCGTAGTGTCTTTGCAGCCTTTTTGGTCGGATGGGCCTTCGGCCTGGGTCAATTCATCGTTGGGTTAAACTGGATAACCGAGAGCTTCGCCGTCGAGGCGGAAAGATTCGGCGTGCTGGCATGGCCCGCCGTGATAGTACTTTCCGCATTCTTGGCAGTGTTCCCCGCAATCGCCGCGATGGCGGCTCGATGCCTTGGCGGAAGAAGCTCAGGAGCACTTATCGTCCTTCCGGCCACCTGGACCATGGCGGAGATGGTCCGCGGTGCGATACTGACGGGATTTCTTTGGAACCTCATCGGATACATCTGGGGCTTCAGCGATGAAATCCTCCAAACTGTCTCCGTTGTAGGAATCTATGGCCTCGGGCTGTTCACCCTTCTCGCCGCAACTATGCCGGTCCTGCTCATCGGGAAACTTCGGCTAGGCATCTTGCCCGCCGCGCTCGTTTTCGTGCTGACGCCTCTGGTCGTTTTCGCCGTTCTGTGGTCCGCGGGGAAATGGCGTTTAGACGCTGCCGACGTCGCCGAGAATGGCGAGCGGGTGCGGATCGTCCAACCGAACATTCCTCAGACCCAGAAATGGGAGCCGAGCGAAGCAAGAGGAATTCTCGAGAAGCTTCACGCACTTGGCACGTCCGGTGATGGGTCCCGACCGCTCTATGTGATCTGGCCCGAGACGGCGTATCCTTTTTTGTTTGAAACGGATCGCGAAATTCCTCCAATACTTCTAGCTGCCATACCATCAGGGGGGCTGCTTATCACCGGAGCCGTGAGGGAAGTCGCTGGACGAAGCCCTGAGGACCCTGCCCTCTTGAACAGCCTCCTCGCGCTCGATGACAAAGGAGGGGTCATCGCGGACTATGACAAGGTTCGACTGGTCCCGTTTGGGGAGTTCACCCCTTTCAAAAGTGTCCTTGGCGCCATGAAGATGACAATCGGCGATATCGACTACAGTCCCGGAAGGAGCGATATGCCCATCCAGTTGGCCGGTTTGCCGGCTGCCAGGATTTTGATTTGCTATGAGGCGATATTCCCACGTGTTGCCAATGACAACGCACGATGGATTTTGAACATCACAAATGACGCATGGTTCGGCCTGTCTGCCGGTCCCTACCAGCACTTTCTCGCCGCACGCGTCAGGGCGATCGAGGCGGGTCTGCCGCTCATCCGCGCCGCCAACAGTGGTATCAGCGCGATCGTCGATGGCTATGGCCGGGTGAAGGACTTGCTTCCGCTAAACGTTAGCGGGGTGATTGATGGCGCACTGCCCGCGCCCGTGAAATCTGAGATCGTGTTTGTCAGGCTTGGGAACAAGCCGCTCGTGGCGATAATGGCGCTGCTTGTCGCGGCCGGTGCCATCACGCAGCGAGGATCAGGACGAAACGGATGGACTGCTCGGGTTTCAGTGGACTGAGCCGACCAACGGGGCGTCTCCTTCTCGTATCGAAACCCATCGCCCGGTGTGATTGGTCGCTTGTCGCTTCAGGTAGGTGTAGCCGGTTTCATCCCAGTTCAGGACCGCATCCGTGAGATTGTCGAGAACGACATCTCCAACGTCGGTTCGAACGGTGAGGACAGCATGTCCGTCGCCGTTTGGTCGCCGCAACACTGTAATCAGGAGATTCGAAGCCGGAATGCCATCGTTCATCAAGACGCGTCGTTTTGCCAATGCGTAGTCTTCACAGTCGCCGGCATCAACTGGATAGGTCCAGAACTCTTCCTTCCCGTAAAGTTCGAGATCGCTTTTCGGCTTGACGGCTTGATTCACGGAGATCGTGAGCTCTTCCAGCCGCGCAAGAAGCTTGGCCGACATTGTCAACGGCGTCATGTCACGGGAGCGTATCGCGCATTCCGAAGCGTTGCGCTTGCAAAACTCGTAATGGCCGATCGGTTGCGAAGTCAGCCCTCCGGTCACCATGGCCGACGGATGGGCCCAGGCGCTGCTGCTTCCAAGCGCCCATACAGCCGCAATGCACGCAGCGGCGATCGACTCCCGCAAGGTCACTACCCAACCCCTCGTCCGATCTTAATCGATATTACCAAACTCTTAATGGCTCCCGCGGCTCGCGTCCATCGCCGTTAGGCCACGACTTTGTGAAGAGGCGGCGCACGGGGTGCCAAATTTCCACAGGAAGCTGCAGGTTAGCGATTGAACCTCAAGCAGCTAGAGCAGCGAAGCTCTCATCCTCCATGTGACGGAGGATTGTGGTGAAGCGAACAGGAAATGTCTCTCGAGTTCTCCTCGGTCTCGCATGCGCAGTTTCGGCGTTCTCGATCGATCAACTGTCGAAATTCGCGATCGTCGAGCTCGTCATGCAGCCACCTAGAAACATCCATATTGCAAGTTTTTTTAACATCGTTCTGTCGTATAATAAAGGAATAAGCTTCGGGATATTTTCCAGCTATTTTGAAAACTCTTCGACCATATTGTCCGTCGCAACATCGCTAGTCGTTGGATTTCTTTTTGTTTGGATGCTCTACGCAAAAACCCATGTTCAGACGATGGCGATCGGCCTGATCGTGGGGGGCGCGGTCGGAAACATCTTTGATCGGATGCGGCAAGGCGCAGTTACTGATTTCATCGATCTTCATTTGGGTAGCTGGCATTGGCCGACGTTCAATGGCGCTGATATTGCGATTGTAGTTGGCGCCGCTTTGGTCGTCTTCACTTCGCCGCGATCCCCTCCAGACGATTCTACTCGATAGAATCGTGCCGCGTCGCGACGGAGGGTTGCATGGGTACTGATTGGGCTTTGAGTTTGCATGAGACACAGGCGACCCTGTCGATTCCGAACTGCAGTCGCAAAGGACATTGCCATTGTTTTTTCGTGGCTGTCCGATACGCGGTTTCGCATACGCCATGTGTTCTGATGGTATCGCAGTGTGGAGTTGTTTGGAAAGGACTGAGCTTATGAATGACAGGTCTGCGTCGATCGAAATGATGGACCGTTATTGGCGAGCGGCAAACTACCTGTCGGTGGGTCAGATCTATCTGATGGACAATCCGCTGCTGCGCGAGCCGCTGCGCGCCGAGCATGTGAAGCCCCGGCTGCTCGGGCACTGGGGCACCACGCCGGGTCTTAATTTCATTTACGTCCACTTAAACCGGCTGATCAGGGAGCGCGATCTGGATGTGCTCTACGTCTGCGGGCCGGGACATGGCGGACCCGCAATGGTCGCAAACACCTGGCTTGAGGGGAGCTACAGCGAAATCTACCCCGAAATCGGCCGCGACGCCGACGGAATGAAAAAGCTGTTCAAGCAGTTCTCCTTTCCTGGGGGCGTGCCGAGCCACGTCGCGCCCGAAACCCCGGGTTCGATCCATGAGGGCGGAGAGCTGGGATATGCGCTGGTCCATGCCTTCGGCGCAGCTTTCGACAATCCGGATCTCGTCGTTGCCTGCGTCGTCGGCGATGGCGAGGCCGAGACAGGCCCACTGGCCGCCGCTTGGCACTCGAACAAGTTCCTGAACCCGCGGGTCGACGGCGCGGTGCTGCCGATCCTCCATCTCAACGGCTACAAGATTGCCAACCCAACGCTGCTGGCGCGAATGGACGACAAGGAACTCGAGCACCTTTTCAGGGGCTACGGCTACGATCCGTTCTTCGTAGAAGGCAGCGATCCGATTTCCATGCACGGCCTGATGGCGGCCACGCTGGACGAGGTGATGGATCGCATTCGAGACATCCAGGCGGATGCTCGCGCCGACGGAAGCGTCGTTGCGCGGCCGCGCTGGCCGATGGTTGTTCTGCGAAGCCCGAAGGGCTGGACGGGACCCAAGGAGGTCGACGGTAAAAAAGTGGAGGATTTCTGGCGCTCGCACCAGGTGCCGGTGTCCAACGCGCGCGGCGACGCCGCGCACCGCAAGATCCTGGAAGACTGGCTGCGCAGCTACCGGCCGGAAGAGCTATTCGATTCGAAGGGCGGCCTTCTGCCCGAGATCGCCGCCCTTGCGCCCGAAGGCGAGAAGCGCATGGGCGCGCTGCCGCATGCCAATGGCGGGGTGCTGAGGAAGGATCTCGTCCTGCCGGACTGGAAAACCTTCGCGCTCGACCTGCCGCACCCCGGCGGCAAGACCGCCGAGGCGACGCGCCTGATGGGCGTCTACCTGCGCGACGTCATCAGCCTGAACGCCGACGCCCGGAACTTCCGACTGATGGGGCCGGACGAGACCGCTTCGAACCGGTTGGACGCCGTCTTCGAGGTCACGGACCGGGTCTGGATGGAGGGGATCGAGCCCTACGACATGCACCTCGCCCGCGAGGGCCGCGTCATGGAAGTGCTGTCGGAACATCTTTGCCAGGGCTGGCTGGAAGGCTATCTTCTCACCGGCCGGCACGGCCTGTTCTCCTGCTACGAAGCCTTCATTCACATCGTCGACTCCATGGTGAACCAGCACGCCAAATGGCTGAAGACCTCGGCGGAGTTGCCATGGCGCAGGCCGATCGCCTCACTGAACTATCTGCTGACGTCGCATGTCTGGCGGCAGGACCATAACGGCTTCAGCCATCAGGACCCCGGTTTCGCTGATTTCGTCGCCAACAAGAAGGCCGACACGGTGCGGCTCTATTTCCCGCCGGATGCCAATACGCTTCTCTGGGTGACCGACCATTGTCTGCGAACCTGGAACCGCATCAATGTCATCACCGCCGGCAAGCAGCCCGCGCCGCAATGGCTGACGGCCGAAGCTGCCGAGGCTCACTGCAGGGCCGGCGCAGGCATCTGGGAGTGGGCGTCGACCTGCCCGGCTGACGAGGAGCCGGACATCGTCATGGCCTGCGCGGGCGACGTCCCAACAATGGAGGCGCTGGCCGCCGTCGATCTCCTGAAAACAGCCCTGCCGGACCTCAGGATACGGGTCGTCAACGTCGTTGACCTGATGACGCTGCAGTCGAACACCGAACATCCGCACGGCTTCACCGACGAGATCTTCGATCGGCTGTTCACCAAGGACAAGCCGGTGATCTTTGCCTATCACGGCTACCCTTATCTCATCCACCGGCTGACCTATCGGCGCACCAACCACGACAACCTGCACGTTCACGGCTTCCGCGAGGAAGGAACGACCACTACGCCGTTCGACATGGCGGTGATGAATCAGCTCGACCGCTTTCACCTGGCGCTGGCCACGTTGAGGCGCCTGCCCCGGCTTGCCGAACGCTCCGAGCAATTTGCCGCGACCCTCGAGAGAAGGCTTGAAGAGCACAAGGCTTTCGTCCGCGAGCATGGTGAGGACATGCCAGAAATTCGCAATTGGTCGTGGCCCTACGGCACAGCAACCGAGGCAGGCGACTGATGTGCGACGCGATCCTGGCGCTGAATGCCGGTTTTTCCAGCATCAAGTTTGGTGTCTACGACGTCGGTAAAGCGAATAGGCCTGTGGTGGCGGCGCGTGGGACGCTCGAAATGGGAGCATCACCGCCAAGATGCGATATCAATTTGAAGATTGCACTGTACAAGCCTCGTCAGTGGGACATGAACCAACATATCTCAGCGTTACTCAGCATTTTCGTGGTTACACCCCCAAAAACGCGTTCGGCTAGCGAATTGCGTCCAAAGACTCCGGTCACAATGAGCTCAGCTTGCTCACGCCGAGCTTGCTCGAGTAGGCTTGAGCAAGCGTCTCCAGTGGTATTGGGGATATGCAAATACTGCGCTTTTGCTCCATGACGGCGCAGATGTGCTGCTACTGCATCGAGCCGTTCGCTCGAAACCTCATCCCCCACGCCCACTACTGAAACGCTCTCTGCGCGGACAAGCAGAGGAAGTGCATCATGAACCGCACGGCGCGCCTGCGCCGTGTCCTTCCACGCGACCAGGATGCGGGAGAAGCGAACTTCCCCAAATGAGTGCCCGAGGCGCAGCACCGGCACACCGGCGCCAAGGGCGACGTGAGCCGGGTTCGGCAACACGCTTTCCTCTTCAGTTGACGAATCCGTGATCAGCAAGTCTGCGGTCAGAAGGTGCGCCTGCATTGAAGCGGTAGGTTCGCCAATTCCCGAACACCAGTGGACTTCGTCAGAATCGGCACCGAAGACTTTGTCAACGATGGCCCGGCTGGACGCCAGGGCCCGCTCCATCAACCTGGTCTGCTCTTCGGCCCAGAAAACACTCGGAGCCAAGACGTCTTTCATAGACGTTTTTGGCCATGCATAGGAAGCGACCGAGATTTTGGCATCAAACGCATTGGCCATCTCGCGCGCAAATCGAAGGGTGTCTGTCAGATTGCTTCGCGGACACGCATCGACAACGATCTCACAAAATTTCGTCACGGTTGCAGCTCCAATAAGACTGATCAAACAATATACGTTGACGGTGATCGCGACACCTATTTACCCTTTTTCGATCAGATGGCGGTTTACCCCCTACCTCAGTAGCATCTCAGGTTGCTTGAGATTCAAGCGCGGTCATCTCTGTTTCGTTGCGACAAAAGGACATGCAGAGATACTGATGTCCGAGGCATTGACGGCTCGCTGAGAGTGCCTGTTCGACCGGCAAGGCGCAACGTCACCAACAAAGGCGGCGATCCTATTGACCGGAGGGTGCCGCACAAATCAGGAACTGGCCTCGTCACAGTTGTTCGATCACAACTGCCTGATCGGCACGCAAGGCATTCCGCTTTTCGGCGCCGAGCTTCGATTTTGGGTGTGCTTCGGCTTCGCGACAGTCTTCAATCAAAGGTCTCAGCTTTCTTGGAATTAGGTGGCGTACCCCAGCCTACTCGTGCAGTCTAGTCGGCGTTTAGGCAGCGAGAACACGAAAGCCTGCGGCACGTTCTCCGAAGTGCTGCCCTTGCCAGAAGGGTTGGAACTTGTGCTATCTCGACCCGGCCCACATTTCTTGGGTCGGGAGACGCAGGTTCGGGGGCACAACCCGTCGAATGGTAGTAGGGTACGATTGGCTGAGAGCGTTGCATATCGATCCGATTGATATCGTCAAGATCTGTAAAGAATGCGGCCTTCGCTTGACGGGTCAGCGCCGCGTAATTGTTGAGCTTCTTCAGCAAGCGAGTGATCATCCCGACGCTTTGGAGTTGCATCGGCGTGCGACAAAAGTCGATCCACGTATCGCGCTTTCGACGATCTACCGTACACTTAGCCTTCTAGAGGAAAAAGGTGTCCTTGAGAGGCACGTTTTTGGGAGCGGACCTGCTCGCTTCGAGCGCGCCGACGCGGAACACCATGATCATCTCATCGACGTAGAATCGGGCCAGGTGGTCGAATTTCGGTCCGATGAGATCGAGCGGCTTCAGCAGCAAATCGCGCGGGAGCACGGCTTCGAGATTATCAGCCATAGGCTTGAGATTTATGTAAGACCCTTGCAAAGGCGGAAGCGGAAGTCCTGAAGTCACCAAGTAGAAGGTAGGCAAGCGGTGGCCTGGAGGCGGCAAAGGACTACAGCGTCTGGCTGGAGACCGCATCGGTTTTGCATACAGGAATGATATTGACTCACTGAATCTAGGTTTGATTACGCGGGAGTTCTTCAACATGACAAGCAAGCTACGTCTGGACATTCCGGTACTTCTGCCTGATGTGGACGATATGGCGGACGCTTGCGTCAATCGCCTCACCGCCGATCTTGCGGCTCGAGAGGGCGTTGAAAAGGTCCATATCGTTCCTGCTGAAGCTGAGTTTCCTGCCAGGCTTTGCCTCCATTACGACCCGGAAGTTCTCCCCCTGGCGCGGATCCGCGAGATCACCCAGGCCGCCGGCGCGCAGATCACGAACCGCTTCGGGCATCTGACGTGGAATGTCACAGGCATAGGTCATGAACGTCGCGCCCGTACGGCCGCCGAAAAGCTACGGGTTATGAAGGGGGTCCTCGAAGCGGAAGCGAACGCCGCGGGCACCGTCCATGTCGAGTTCGATCGCGAGGCCACATCTAAAGATGCCATAGACGAGGCACTGCGCAGCCTCGGCGTCCGGCGAACGGGGGAGCCTGCATCCGTTCCGGGAGGCGGCAAGGAGGCGCATGCCGGTCACGACCACCGGTCGAAGGGCGAAAAGCACTCGGAAGGCGACGGCCACGATCATTCGCATGGCAAGTTCCTCGGACCCAATACAGAGCTGATCTTCGCCCTGTCGAGTGGCGCTTTGCTGGGCATCGGCGTCGCCATCGAATATCTGGTTTCCGGCGCGCCGGACTGGCTTCCCACGGTGTGCTTCATCGCAGCCTATTTCTTCGGCGGGTTCTTCACGCTGCGCGAGGCCATCGACAATCTGCGTCTCAAGCGGTTCGAGATCGACACGCTGATGCTGGTCGCCGCGGCCGGCGCGGCAGCCCTCGGCGCGTTCGAGGAAGGCGCGCTGCTCCTGTTCCTGTTCAGCCTCGGCCACGCGCTGGAGCACTACGCCATGGGCCGCGCCAAGCGCGCGATCGAGGCGCTGGCGGAACTCGCGCCGCCAGTCGCGACCGTCAGGCGCGACGGCGAAACCCGAGAGATCCCGGTGGAGGAACTCGTGGTCGGCGACATCGTCGTCGTGCGCCCCAACGAGCGGCTTCCCGCCGACGGCTTCCTCGTCAAGGGCATGACCAGCATCAACCAGGCGCCCGTGACCGGCGAGAGCATCCCGGTCGACAAAAGTCCGGTCACCGACACCGTGGCGGCTCGAGCGCGGCCCGATTCCGTCGACGGCGCCTCTCGCGTCTTCGCCGGAACGATCAACGGTGCGGGCGCGGTCGAGATCGAGGTGACGCGGCGCTCCACCGACAGCGCGCTCGCCAAGGTGGTCAGGATGGTGAGCGAGGCGGAAGCGCAGAAGTCGCCCACCCAGCGTTTCACCGAGAAGTTTGAGCGCATCTTCGTGCCGGTGGTGCTGGCGCTCGCGGTCGTGATGCTGTTCGGTTGGGTCGTCGTGGACGAGCCGTTCCGAGATAGTTTCTATCGGGCGATGGCGGTGCTGGTCGCCGCCAGCCCCTGCGCGCTCGCCATCGCTACGCCGAGCGCGGTCCTTTCGGGCGTCGCCCGCGCGGCGCGTGGCGGCGTGCTGGTCAAGGGCGGCGGGCCGCTGGAAAATCTCGGCTCGCTGACGGCGATCGCCTTCGACAAGACCGGGACGCTGACGGAAGGCAAGCCCCGCATCACCGATATCGTCACCGCCGAGGGCGTCTCCGAACAGGAATTGCTTAAGGTTGCGATCGCCGTGGAGAGCTTGAGCGACCATCCGCTGGCTGAGGCGATCGTGCGTGACGGCAGGGAGAAGTTTGACCGACAAGCAGTCGCCGAGGCGTCCGATCTCAAGAGCCTTACAGGCAAGGGTGTGACGGCGACGCTCGACGGGCAGACAGTGTGGATCGGCAAGGCCGAAATGTTCGGCTCCGACGGCATCCCGGCTCTGGGCGCTGCTATGACCGAGGCGATCGCGCAGCTCAGAGACGGCGGCCGTACGACCATGGTGGTTCGCCAGGGAGATCGCGATCTCGGCGCGATCGGGCTGATGGACACGCCCCGCGCGGCCGCACGCAATGCGCTACGGAAGCTGCACGAGATCGGCATCACGCGCATGATCATGATTTCGGGCGACAACCAGAAGGTCGCCGACGCGATCGCCAAGGATGTCGGACTCGATGAAGCCTGGGGCGATCTGATGCCCGAGGACAAGGTGGAAGCGATCAAGAAGCTGCGCTCCGAAGGCAAGGTCGCCATGGTTGGAGATGGCGTCAACGATGCGCCGGCGATGGCGAGCGCGACGGTCGGCATCGCCATGGGCGCTGCCGGGTCTGACGTGGCCCTGGAGACAGCCGATGTCGCGCTGATGGCCGACGACCTGGCGCACCTGCCCTTCGCCGTTGGGCTCAGCCGCCGGACCCGCTCGATCATCCTCCAGAACGTGGTGGTCAGCCTCGGCATCGTCGCCGTGCTCGTGCCTGCGACGATCTTCGGTTTGAGCATTGGAGCTGCGGTTGCGGTCCATGAAGGCTCGACCCTGCTCGTAGTCTTCAATGCCTTGCGCCTGCTTGCCTACCGCGATCCCTATCGGGCGGCAGCGTAGATTCGGTGTCGTGGCGCATTCTGGCGGCAGATGCCGTTGGTATGAACTCTGTGATGATAGAGGCCGCAGCGGTATCTCCGGAGGACCTTGAAACGACGTAGATGACGTGGAGAGCAAGGCCAAGCCCAGTATTTCGGTTCATCGTCCTCCAAGGCTCGCTGTCAGGACGGATCGTGCTGACCGATGCGACGAACGGCAGACTTTACCGCGAAGCGATAGCAGATGACCCTTCATGTTGAAGAAGGCCTTGTGCGGATTTGTGCGTCGTCGGCGCATACGACTATCTCAATTTTCACGAGAGAAGCTATTGACCCTCGAGGAACTGCAGGTTTCAGATTGGGCGTCATCGTCCATCCAAACATGCGAAGGAACCACCGATGACGACATCAAGAATTATCGAGTTCAATATTGAGGGCATGGATTGCGCCGATTGCGTCAGCACCATTGAGAGTGAGGTGCGAAGGCTGCCGGGCATCGCGGCTGTAAAGGTTTCGTTGGTCGACAACAGTGCTCTTGTGAAGCTCGATACAACCAAAGTGTCAGAGAGTGCGATTTACGACGTCGTCGAACACGCGGGCTACGCAGTTCAGCGATGATCGATGCATTCCTATTCCGTCGGCATAGGCCAGAGCAGCTAGCGCGGCTCGGTGTGATTGAGGACCTAATGGGTTTCGAAAATGTCGAGGTGCTGCCGAATGTGGAAGTGGCCGCCTTCGACATCCGTCCGAAGCTCGGTCCCTGGTATTCGCCTGCGCTGCGATAGACTGCCGTCTACATTGTTACCGGAAGGGAATGGATCATTTCGATCAGGTGTAGCGAACAAGCTTCGGCATCGGCCCATCCTTAGCCTTAGCGGACTGTACGCTTTGTCTCGGTCTGCTGTCGGATCCGGCTTTTGCAATGAACACCGAGGTGGGCAGATAAACTTGCGCCTGGGTCTTGAACCTCATCCAACTAGAGGCGCTAACGACTTCCAGCGGTTGCGTGTGCTGATCAATCGCTTCGCGTTGAAGCGCCTCTGATCACACAACGGTTGGCGAAGTGGCTGCGGGAGCGTCGGGATGATTATCGAACTCGGGCATTTTGCCCTGGTACTGGCCTTTTCCCTTGCGGTGGTACAGTTCGCTGTACCCCTCGTCGGCACGCAGTTCGGTGACTCGAGATTGACTGGCGTCGCAGGGCCGGCAGCAATGATGTGCTTCCTGCTGACCATGCTGTCATTTGTCGCACTGACGGTTGCTTACGTTCAGTCCGATTTCTCGGTGGCAAATGTCTGGCAGAATTCGCACTCGGCCAAACCAATGCTTTTCAAGATCACGGGTGTGTGGGGAAACCACGAAGGCTCGATGCTTCTGTGGGTGCTGATCCTCACATTTTTTGGCGCGTTGGTCGCTTGGTTCAGCGGGAACCTGCCCATGACACTTCGGTCGAATGTTCTTTCGGTGCAAGGGCTTGTGGCGGCGGCATTCCTGCTCTTCATCCTGATGACTTCGAACCCGTTTGCTCGCATGGTTCCGGTTCCTATGGAAGGACGCGATCTCAATCCGATCCTTCAGGATATCGGCCTCGCGATACACCCGCCTCTGCTCTATTTGGGCTATGTAGGATTCTCAGTTTGCTTCAGCTTCGCCGTTGCCGCTCTCATCGAGGGAAAAATTGACGCTGCCTGGGCGCGCTGGGTACGGCCATGGACGCTGACCGCTTGGATTTTCCTCACGGGCGGCATTTCGATGGGATCCTATTGGGCTTATTATGAACTTGGTTGGGGAGGCTGGTGGTTCTGGGACCCGGTAGAAAACGCGTCCTTCCTGCCATGGCTAGCGGGCACGGCACTGCTTCATTCCGCGATTGTAATGGAGAAGCGCTCGGCGCTAAAAATCTGGACGCTGTTGCTCGCAATCCTGACCTTCTCGCTTTCGCTGCTTGGCACCTTTCTTGTTCGCTCCGGCGTGTTGACGTCCGTACACGCTTTCGCCAGCGACCCAGCGCGTGGTGTCTTTATCTTGATGATCCTCGTTCTGTTCATTGGTGGTGCATTGTCACTGTTCGCGGTGCGGGCGAATGCTTTGACACAGGGCGGACTGTTTCATCCGATTTCGCGTGAAGGAGCGTTGGTCTTCAACAACCTGTTTCTCACGACAGCGGCAGCAACAGTGCTGATCGGAACGCTCTACCCGCTTGTGGTCGAGGTGGTAACAGGCGACAAGATCTCGGTTGGCGCTCCCTTCTTCAGTCTGACCTTTGTCCCTCTCGTGGTCCCGCTGCTGCTAGCGGTACCGTTTGGGCCTCTGCTCGCTTGGAAACGCGGCGATCTCTATGCCGTCTCCCAACGATTGTACGCCGCTTTGGGGGGCGCGCTATTGGCGGTGTTCGTCGCTGTCTTCCTTGTCGATGGCGTCAGCGCGTTGGCAGCTTTTGGAACTGGTCTCGGATTTTGGCTGATGTTCGGAGCTCTCACCGACATTGCGTTAAAATCTGGCATAGGCTCGGTCTCTTTTCCTGTCGCCTGGAGTCGCTTCAAAGGGCTGCCGCGTTCGGTTTACGGAACGGCTATGGCACACTTCGGACTAGGAGTTACCGTGCTAGGGATCGTCTCGGTCACGTCGCTCGAAATCGAACGGATTGAGGTCATGCGCCCCGGTCAAACATTGCCAATCGCCGGCTATATACTGAGTTTCGAAGGCATAGCGCCATATCAAGGCCCGAACTTTTCCGAGGAACAAGGTCGATTTGTCTACACCGACAAAGCTGGTCAAGTGCTCGGTGAAATCATCTCGTCCAAGCGGCTCTACACCGCGCGTCAAATGCCGACCACAGAGGCTGGAATTGCGACCCGCGGTTTCAGCCAGATCTACGTGTCGATTGGCGACGCCACGCCCGACGGCGGCTTTGTGGTGCGCGTTTGGTGGAAGCCGCTCATTCTATTTATCTGGCTTGGAGGAGTAGTGATGATGCTGGGCGGCGCAGTGTCGCTGTTCGATCGCAGGCTCCGCGTCGGGGCGCCAGCACCGCGCAAGGTGAAGGGCATGACCAAGGCGGAGGTGGCAGCGTCATAGGCACGGCTTTCTGAGCTCTACGATCGGTCCGCGGTTGAGTGAGCGCTATTCGCCTGAATAATCCGCCCTGCGGAATGCCGCTATCTTTCCCCAAGCGGAATGTCTGCCTTGGCCGGTCGCTGAGCACGACAGCGCTTGGGGCGCGTCGCCGAACAGGTTGGTCAACTGGGCGCAAATGCAACCCTGCTTGCGGCGCTCACCTTGCCGGATTGGAAAGAAAAGTAGAGCGTGGTATTCACATTTTGAGGAGTGTCGAGGAGCGAAGCTTCGGCGAACAATAGGTGCATACTACGACAACGGTCCGAAATCGGCTCGATCTCACGCTGGGTGGAGACGTAGGAAATTGCCGTTCCGGGCTTCCGGTCCGTCGATGAACTCCTTCATATGCGACGGACAAGGAGATCGGGCACAGGTGCATGTCAAAGTAGGGAAGCATCTAGATATCGTTTCGTGGTGGTGGAACGCTTCTGCAGGCCTGATGGCGCAGTTCATGATGGTCGCCGGCATCGTGCTCGTCGCCGGCATGCTTGTCATCGGCTTCTGGGTGACGTCGGAGATCGAGGATGGTGTGACCGACAATGCGGGCGCAGTGACCGCACTTTATGTCGACGCCATCATAGCGCCGATAACGCAGGAAATCGGTGAAGCCGGCCTCCTTAGCCCGGCTGCAAGGCTTGAGCTCGAACACATCCTGCGGCGCGGTGCTCTGCGTCACGAAGTTTCCGCCTTCAAGCTCTGGGGTCAGGACGGCCGTGTCATTTTCAGCGACAACCCGGGCATCGTCGGGCGCGTCCTCGATCCGAGTGCAGGCCTGACGAGCGCACTGGCCGGCCGGGTTGACGCCGCGTACGGACGACGGTCGCACCCCGACAACGACGTCGAAAGCCTCGGCGACGGACCGCTTCTTGAGGTCTACAGCCCGGTTCGTTCGGCAAAGACAGGCGAGATCATCGCCGTAGCTGAATTCTATACGACGGCTGACAAACTACAGCAGCATCTCTTCGATGCACGTCTGAGAAGCTGGCTTGTCGTGGGCCTGGTCTCGCTCGGTATCTTCTCAGCGCTCTATATCGTCTTCGCGCGCGGCAATCGCACCATCTCGCAACAAAGCGAGGCGCTCCACGAGAAGGTCCAGCAGCTCTCGTTCCTGCTGGAGAAGAACAGCGGTCTCGGCCGGCGGGTAGAGCAGGCAAATCACCGGATCGCCGAATTGCACGAGCGCACGCTTCGCCGGATTTCCGCAGAGCTTCACGACGGTCCCACGCAATTGCTGGCTTTCGCCGCATTGCGGCTCGACGATCCCAAGAACCAGCAGCAGGAACAGGTTCGACAGGCCGTCAACGAGGCTATGCAGGAGATTCGCTACATCTGTCGCGGGTTGGCGCTGCCCGAGCTCGAAGGCTGGTCGGTGGCGACGGTAGCAAGGCGTATCGCGGCGGCGCATGAGGCCCGCTGCGGCCACAAGGTGTCGATGAAGTTGGGGGAGGATCTGCCGGAGCTCCCGCTTACCGCCAAGACGTAATGCTTATCGGAGGTGATTGATCTGACGGCTCTGAAGGCCTAAAGTCGCAGCAAGTCACGACAAAGATCATAGTTGGACGCGCTGAATTCGATGGCAAACAAAAGGATGCAGAACAGCGACAGCTCAGTCGCTTCGAGCGGTTGCCTTGTGGCGCTGGCTTCTCGCCAGATCAACGAACCGGCGCTTCACCTCGTCGAAGAGTGCCGGAGGCAGCGGGCCGTGATATCCGCTCTCGCTATCAACAGGGCGAACATCTGGGCCCGGCCAGACGAAGCGATTGCTTTCGGTCAGGACAATCCACGACCGCTCGTCATCGAGACCCAGGCGGCGCTTGGTGGCAGGCGGGATTTCGACTGCGTCGCTGGGATCGGACGGTGGGGAATGGGTGATCGGCAGAACACGTACGGCAGGTGTCCCGTCCTGAAGCGTCGCAACAATGGCGAGCACGAGCACCGGGCGATCCTTGTCACCCTCCTCTCGTCCGTCCAAATGCTGCCAATGCCAGAGATAGGAATAGCGAAAGACCCAGCCGACCTTCGGTTCAATCGGCAGCATTCTTGTCCATCGGCAGTTCGACATTGAGATGATCCAGGGCCGGCTCCATCGTCGAAGCCTCGATCGCGGCAAGTTCGTCGTCACTGATCGCAGCCGTCAGATCGACCCGACGGTCCCGTTTGGCGAGACGTAGGTAATCCTCATAGGCCATGAGCACCGTGCGCGGCCGGCCGTTCTTGGTGATGATCACTGGCTCTCGCACGGCCGCATCCTGGTAGGCACCAAAGTTCTTCGAAACCGCAGCTGCTGTCACAGTCGACGTCATGGCAAATCTCCTTTGCTCCGGAATATACGGGCTTTCCGGAACTTTTGTAAACCTACGGATTGCCCGCGGAGCACATCATGATGCGAAAGTCGCCGGTATCACTGTCGACGAACGAGCCGGTGTCGCGGCGCTTGGAAGAATTGGACACGATCGCCGCCGTCCTGCCAATGGAGCGGCGCGACGAACTGGCCGAGCTTCTGACCGATCAGGACATCGAGACCCTTCGCCACCTTGTCAACGAGGGAATGGGTGCCAATACACTGCGCGCACTCACCTCTGATCTCGCGTATCTGCAGGCCTGGTCGCTGGCGGCCACGGGCCGATCCCTGCCCTGGCCGGCACCCGACGCGCTGCCGTTGAAGTTTGTCGCGCATCACCTATGGAACCCAGAAAAGCGCCTGACCGATCCTGAACATGGCATGCCGCTAAAGGTCGAGGAAAGGCTTCGCCTCCAGGGGTTTCTCCGATCATCTGGCCCCCATGCACCCGATACCGTGCGCCGGCGGCTGGCAACCTGGTCGACTCTGACCAAATGGCGTGGGCTGCAGGGTTCATTCACCTCTCCTGCTCTCAAGTCGGCCATTCGACTTGCAGTACGGGCAACGCCTCGACCGAGGAAGCGCAAAAGTGCAAAGTCCGTTACCGGAGACGTGCTGTCGAAACTCATCGCGACCTGCCGGACCGGCAGCCTGCGCGATGTCAGGGACAAGGCGATCCTGATGGTTGCCTTTGCCTCCGGTGGGAGGCGCCGCAGCGAAGTGGCGGGGCTGCGCAAGGAGCAGTTGGTCATGGAAGCGCCCATCCCTGTTGAAGGATCAGCTCCTCTGCCATCTCTGTCCATCCATCTCGGCCGCACCAAGACCAGTGGCGCCGACAACAAAGAGGTCGTCTATCTCACTGGCCGGCCCGTGGATGCGCTGAATGCCTGGCTGGAGCTTGCCAGGATCGACGGCGGCAGTGTGTTTCGCGCCATTGATCGCTGGGGAAATGTCTCAAAGCGAGCGCTGGATCCAAAGGCCATCAACGACATCGTCAAGCAGCGTGCCGCCATGGCCGGGCTGAACCCTGCGGAGTTTTCCGCGCACGGGCTTCGCTCCGGTTATCTCACCGAAGCCGCCAATCGCGGCATTCCGCTTCCAGAAGCCATGGAGCAATCCCGGCATCGATCGGTTCAGCAAGCATCCGAATACTACAATAGCACAACCAGGCGGAGTGGCAGAGCAGCCAGGCTTCTCTAGTTCGGCGATGGTCTCCCAAAGGGGGGCGTGCCAGCTATCCCATTGGGTATACGTGCTGAGACAGCATCCGTGAGACATATTCAGTGTGTCATTTGGACGATCTTCCCGTTTTGAGACGCGGCGTCCCGAGCGTCTAGAAGTAAATGAGACGAAATTCGGCAAGAGCAGCCCTAGGCGGGTAGGGGCGGCTAAACTGCAAGCTGATCAGGAGATTCTAGCACAAACCGTCTTGAAATTATTCATGATTTCAGCAGCTTAAAAACAAAAATCAGATAAGCATATTTATGGAACTTCAATGAGACATCGAGACGGTTACAAGCCCTGTCGCACTAGTCGAGCTGGGTGACACCATGACGCCGCCGGGAATGAACACTGCTGTTGCTCGCACGGCAAGTCTTAGGTTAGGCTGATTGCTGATCTTGGATCGTGGTTGAAACCCTTGTCCTGATACAGTGCCTGCCAGCATGACGAGACTTAAATGCCAAGGGACGCGACCGCTCGTCCGGAGGCGCAAGGGGTGGAACCCAGCGGCATGGAAGAGATCCAATGATCATCGAGCTTGGCCACTATGCCTTGGTGCTGGCACTCGCCACCTGTCTTGTCGTTTCCATTTTGCCCGTGATCGGCGCCCGGCGCGGTGACGCAGCAATGATGGCGGTGGGTACCGCCGGCACCTATGCAATGTTCATGCTCGTCGCCTTTTCCTTCGCGGCCCTCACCTACGGCTACGTCTTCTCCGACTTCTCGGTGCAGAACGTCTTTGAGAATTCCCACTCTCTCAAGCCGATGATCTACAAGGTATCCGGTGTCTGGGGGAACCATGAAGGCTCGATGTTGCTCTGGGTGCTGATCCTAACGCTGTTCAGCACCATGGTCGCCTTTTTTGGCACCAATCTGCCGGACCGGCTGAAAGCGAATGTGCTGGCCGTACAGGCCTGGATCACGACGGCCTTCACGCTATTCATCCTCCTGACCTCCAATCCCTTCATCCGCCTGTCGCCGATCCCGGCGGAGGGCCAGGACCTCAACCCGGTGCTGCAGGATGTCGGTCTCGCGATCCATCCGCCGCTGCTCTATCTCGGCTATGTCGGCTTCTCCGTCTGTTTCTCCTTCGCGATTGCCGCCCTGATGGACGGCCGCATCGATGCCGCCTGGGCGCGCTGGGTGCGGCCCTGGACGCTGGCTGCATGGGTGTTCCTGACGGCCGGCATCGCCATGGGCTCCTACTGGGCCTACTACGAGCTTGGCTGGGGTGGTTGGTGGTTCTGGGATCCGGTCGAGAACGCCTCCTTCATGCCCTGGCTGGCGGGCACGGCGCTTCTGCATTCAGCGCTCGTGATGGAGAAGCGCGATGCCCTGAAGATCTGGACGGTGCTGCTCGGCATCATCGCCTTTTCGCTGTCTCTGCTCGGCACCTTCCTCGTACGGTCAGGCGTGCTGACTTCGGTGCATGCCTTCGCGAACGACCCGACGCGCGGCGTCTTCATTCTGGGAATCCTTGTAATCTTCATCGGCGGGGCCTTCACCCTCTTTGCGCTGCGCGCGCCGATGCTCAAGGCCGGTGGGTTGTTCCAGCCGATCTCGCGTGAAGGTGCGCTGGTTCTCAACAACCTGATTCTCACCGTCTCCACCGCGTCTGTTTTGATCGGCACGCTCTATCCGCTGTTTCTGGAGACGCTGACCGGCGAGAAGATCTCAGTCGGGCCGCCCTTCTTCAACATCACCTTTGGATTGCTCATAATACCCCTCCTGCTCGCGATACCTTTTGGG
>NZ_STGU01000015.1 GCF_004912135.1 Rhizobium rosettiformans W3 | reverse complement strand
AGTTGAAAGAGCGGCCCCGGGCCATGTGTCCGGGGCCGCTTTTCGTTTCTGTCTGTCGGTTGGTGCAAGCCAGTCATGCAGACAATGCGCATGTCGCCAATTCGTGCCTCTGGCCGGATTGACGAAAGGCCGATTGCGGTGTATGTCGCCGGCCACGATCAGAATCGCGCGGTGATTTGCACCGCAGTTCTAAGCGCTGCAGTTTTCAAAGGCCTGGTGACGGGTCAAGTTCGGCAGGGCTCCTCATGACTAGAAAGAGTGACAGGGGCACCCCTCGGTGTCCCTGTGATTTTTGAAAATTAGGGGCCGGCCAGTCATGGTAATTCACTGTCTCTGCGTATGCGGGACGCAAGAAAAGAAACAAGGACAAGTCGAATGAACGGCCAGAATATCCGCATCCGCCTCAAGGCGTTTGATCACCGGGTTCTCGATGCCTCTACGCGGGAGATCGTCTCGACCGCAAAGCGCACCGGTGCAAGCGTTCGCGGCCCGGTACCGCTCCCGACCCGCATTGAAAAATTCACCGTTAACCGTTCGCCGCACGTCGACAAGAAGAGCCGCGAACAGTTCGAGATGCGCACGCATAAGCGCCTGCTTGACATCGTAGACCCGACCCCGCAGACCGTCGACGCTCTGATGAAGCTCGACCTGGCTGCCGGCGTTGACGTCGAGATCAAGCTCTAAGAAGGAATTCCGGCGAGAGCCGAAATAACAAGGAAGGTACGTGGCAAGACCTGCCAACGACTTCTCGAAACGGGAAACCCGAAGGTTCGGAAGGGCCGGAGTGGAATCCTTAAACAAAGAGGAAAGGCCGAGATCTGATCGCGGCCGCGACTCTCAAGAGGAATGAACCAATGCGTTCAGGTGTGATTGCACAGAAAGTGGGAATGACCCGCGTCTATAACGACGCCGGCGAACATATCCCGGTAACAGTTCTGCGGCTGGATAACGTACAGGTCGTTGCCCAGCGTACGGTTGACAAGAACGGCTACACCGCGCTCCAGCTCGGTGCCGGCACGTCCAAGGTCAAGAATACGACGAAGGGTCTGCGTGGCCACTTCGCCGCTGCGAGCGTAGAGCCCAAGGCCAAGCTCGTCGAGTTCCGCGTTTCCGAAGACAACCTCATCGATGTCGGCGCACAGCTGACCGCGAGCCATTTTGAAGCCGGCCAGCTGGTCGACGTCACGGGCACGACGATCGGTAAGGGTTTTGCTGGTGCCATGAAGCGCCACAACTTCGGCGGTCTCCGCGCTACCCACGGCGTCTCCGTTTCGCACCGCTCGCATGGTTCGACCGGTTCGAACCAGGATCCGGGCAAGGTCTGGAAGGGCAAGCGCATGGCTGGTCACATGGGCCAGACGCGCGTCACCACCCAGAACCTCGAAGTCGTTTCGACCGATGAAGATCGTGGTCTCATCCTTGTGAAGGGCGCAGTTCCCGGTTCCAAGGGTTCCTGGATCATCGTCCGCGACGCCGTCAAGTCGGCGAAGTAAGGGAGCCAAGCACATGGAATTGAACGTCAAGACCCTCGAGGGCAAGGACGCCGGCAAGGTTTCTCTGTCGGACGAAATCTTCGGCCTGGAGCCCCGCGAAGATCTGATCGCTCGCATGATCCGCTACCAGCTGGCCAAGAAGCGCCAGGGTACGCACAAGATCAAGGGCCGCTCGGAAGTCTCGCGCACCGGCTCGAAGATGTACAAGCAGAAGGGCACCGGTCGTGCTCGTCACCATTCGGCCCGCGCTCCGCAGTTCCGCGGCGGTGGTAAGGCTCATGGCCCGGTTGTTCGCAGCCACGCTCATGACCTGCCGAAGAAGGTTCGTGCGCTCGCTCTGCGTCACGCCCTCTCTGCCAAGATGAAGTCGGAAGATGTGATCATCGTCGACAACCTGGTTGCGGCTGAAGCCAAGACCAAGCTGCTCGTCGGCAACTTCGCCTCGCTCGGCCTCACCAACGCTCTCGTCATCGGCGGCGCCGAAATCGACAGCAACTTCAAGCTCGCCGCTTCGAACATCCCGCACATCGATGTTCTGCCGGTTCAGGGCATCAACGTTTATGACATCCTGCGCCGTGGCAAGCTCGTCCTGTCCAAGGCTGCTGTGGAAGCTCTGGAGGAGCGGTTCAAATGACGGATCTTCGCCACTACGACGTGATCGTATCTCCGTCGATCACTGAAAAGTCGACCATGGTGTCTGAGTACAACCAGGTTGTCTTCAACGTCGCCAAGGGTGCAAGCAAGCCGGAAATCAAGGCTGCTGTCGAAGCCCTCTTCGGCGTCAAGGTCACCGCCGTCAATACGCTCGTCCGCAAGGGCAAGACCAAGCGTTTCCGCGGCTTCGCCGGCAAGCAGAAGGACGTCAAGAAGGCGCTCGTGACGCTCGCCGAAGGTCAGTCCATCGACGTGTCGACGGGCGTCTGAGGTAGGGAACAAGAACAATGGCATTGAAAAGCTACAATCCGACGACCCCGAGCCAGCGTCAGCTGGTCATCGTCGACCGCTCTGGCCTCTGGAAGGGCAAGCCGGTCAAGGCGCTGACGGAAGGTCTCACCAAGAGCGGTGGTCGTAACAACTACGGTCGCATCACCGCCCGCTTCATCGGTGGCGGTCACAAGCGCACCTATCGTCTGGTCGACTTCAAGCGTCGCAAGTTCGACGTCGAAGGCACCGTCGAGCGCCTGGAATACGACCCGAACCGTTCGGCCTTCATCGCTCTCGTGACCTACACGGACGGCGAGCAGGCCTACATCCTGGCACCGCAGCGCATTGCTGCCGGTGACAAGGTCATCGCATCTGAGAAGGCCGTCGACGTAAAGCCGGGCAACACCATGCCCCTGCAGTACATCCCGGTTGGTTCGATCGTTCACAACGTCGAAATGAAGCCCGGCAAGGGCGGTCAGATCGCACGTTCGGCTGGCACCTATGTCCAGCTCGTCGGCCGCGATGCCGGCATGGCGATCCTGCGCCTGAACTCGGGTGAGCAGCGTCTGGTCCCGGGCTCCTGCCTGGCCACCATCGGCGCCGTTTCCAACCCGGATCACGGCAACACCAACGACGGCAAGGCTGGTCGCACCCGTTGGCGCGGCAAGACCCCGCATAACCGCGGTGTCGTCATGAACCCGGTCGACCACCCGCACGGTGGTGGTGAAGGCCGCACCTCCGGTGGTCGCCACCCGGTTTCCCCGTGGGGCAAGCCCACCAAGGGCAAGCGGACTCGCTCGAACAAGTCGACCGACAAGTTCATCATGCGCTCGCGCCACCTGAAGAAGAAGTAAGAGAGGTAGTCAGAAATGGCTCGTTCAGTATGGAAAGGCCCGTTCGTCGACGGCTATCTTCTCAAGAAGGCTGAGAAGGTTCGCGAAGGCGGCCGCAGTGAAGTAATCAAGATGTGGAGCCGTCGCTCCACCATCCTGCCGCAGTTCGTAGGTCTGACCTTCGGCGTCTACAACGGCAGCAAGCATGTGCCCGTCTCTGTCAACGAAGACATGGTCGGCCACAAGTTCGGTGAATTCGCTCCCACCCGGACCTATTACGGTCACGGTGCGGACAAGAAGGCGAAGAGGAAGTAACAATGGGCAAGGCAAAAGCCGAACGCCGGCTGAAAGACAACGAAGCGCAGGCAGTCGCCCGCACGATCCGCGTCAGCCCCCAGAAGCTCAACCTGGTTGCCGCGCTCATCCGCGGCAAGAAGGTCGAGCGCGCTCTCGCTGACCTGGAATTCTCCCGCAAGCGCATCGCCGGCACCGTTCGCAAGACGCTCGAGTCTGCGATCGCCAATGCCGAAAACAACCATGATCTCGACGTCGATCAGCTGATCGTCGCCGAGGCCTATGTTGGCAAGTCGATCACCATGAAGCGTTTCCACGCTCGTGGCCGCGGCCGCGCATCGCGCATCGAAAAGCCGTTCTCGCACCTCACCATCGTTGTGCGCGAAGTCGAAGCCAAAGGGGAGGCCGCATAATGGGTCAGAAAATCAATCCGATTGGCTTCCGCCTCGGGATCAACCGCACCTGGGATAGCCGCTGGTTCGCCGACAACGCCGAATACGGCAAGCTGCTCCACGAAGACCTGAAGATCCGCAAGTATCTGATGGACGAGCTGAAGCAGGCTGGCATCGCCAAGGTCGTCATCGAGCGTCCGCACAAGAAGTGCCGCGTCACGATCCACTCGGCTCGTCCGGGTCTGATCATCGGCAAGAAGGGTGCAGACATCGAGAAGCTTCGCAAGAAGATCTCGTCGATGACGAACTCGGAAACCCACCTCAACATCGTTGAAGTGCGCAAGCCGGAAATCGACGCAACGCTCGTTGCCCAGTCGATCACCCAGCAGCTCGAGCGTCGTATCGCATTCCGTCGCGCCATGAAGCGCGCCGTTCAGTCGGCCATGCGTCTCGGTGCCGAAGGCATCAAGATCACCTGCGCCGGCCGTCTCGGTGGTGCTGAAATCGCTCGTACCGAATGGTACCGCGAAGGTCGCGTGCCGCTCCACACCCTGCGTGCAGACATCGATTACGGTACGGCTGAAGCCGAAACCGCATACGGCATCTGCGGCGTGAAGGTCTGGATCTTCAAGGGCGAAATCCTCGAGCACGATCCGATGGCATCGGAACGCCGTGCACTCGAGGGCGATGCCCAGGGTCCCGCAAGCCGTGAACGCGGTGATCGTGGCGACCGTCGCCGCGAGAACGCTTGATTGAACGCTGGCGAAAGATAAGCTCGGAGAAGTAAGAAAATGTTGCAGCCAAAGCGTACAAAGTACCGCAAGCAGTTCAAGGGCCGCATCAAGGGCGTCGCCAAGGGCGGTTTTGATCTGGCATTCGGTGAATTCGGCCTCAAGGCTCTGGAACCGAACCGCGTGAACGCTCGCGAAATTGAAGCAGCCCGTCGTGCGATCACCCGCTACATGAAGCGTGCTGGTCGCGTGTGGATCCGCGTATTCCCTGACGTTCCGGTCACGGCAAAGCCAACCGAAGTTCGTATGGGTAAGGGTAAGGGTTCGGTCGAATACTGGGCATGCAAGGTCAAGCCTGGTCGTATCATGTTCGAGATCGACGGCGTATCGGAAGAGATCGCGCGCGAGGCCCTTCGCCTCGGTTCCGCCAAGCTCTCTGTCACGACGCGCTTCGTACAGCGCATTGCAGAGTGAGGATCAAGTCGATGAAAGCCGCAGACGTACGCGCCATGAGCGCCGACCAGCTGAACGACGAGCTTGCGAAGCTGAAGAAGGAGCAGTTCAACCTGCGCTTCCAGAAGGCCACCGGCCAGCTCGAGAAGTCTTCCCGCATTCAGGAAGTTCGTCGTGACATCGCACGCGTGAAAACCATTGCCCGCCAGAAGGCGGCAGAAGCCAAGGCCTAAGGACCAGAAGAATATGCCGAAACGCATTCTGCAGGGCGTAGTTGTCAGCGACAAGAACGACAAGACTGTCGTTGTTCGCGTTGAGCGTCGATTTGCCCACCCGCTGCTTCAGAAGACCGTTCGCCGGTCCAAGAAGTACAAGGCACATGACGAAACCAACCAGTACAAGACCGGTGACGTCGTCTCCATCCAGGAGTGTGCACCGATCTCCAAGGACAAGCGCTGGACGGTAATTTCCGCCCAGGCTTAATTTACGGACTTGCTGCGCAAGGGCTTGCACCTTGCGCAGAAATCTGTATGAAGCAGGCCACTGGCTGAGAACGCTCGGAATCGGGCGTTCTTTTTTGCTTTGAGCGCACGGAAGGTCTCTTATGGGAAACCACCCTGTATTTGTCTTCCCGCGCACATCAGAAATTTATCATAAGCCCGGATAGGGGGCCTCGGCCCAACCGTTCGGGTTACAACAAGAAGGCGACCTGACATGATTCAGATGCAGACTAACCTCGACGTGGCGGATAATTCCGGCGCACGTCGTGTCATGTGCATCAAGGTGCTGGGCGGTTCCAAGCGCAAGTACGCTTCGATCGGCGACATCATTGTCGTTTCGATCAAGGAAGCGATCCCGCGCGGCCGCGTGAAGAAGGGTGACGTGATGAAGGCGGTTGTCGTTCGCACCGCCAAGGACATCCGTCGCGCCGACGGCAGCGTCATTCGATTCGATAACAACGCAGCCGTTCTTATCGACAACAAGAAAGAGCCGATCGGCACCCGTATCTTCGGACCGGTTCCGCGCGAACTTCGCGCCAAGAACCACATGAAGATCATCTCGCTGGCTCCGGAAGTACTGTAAGGGGAGCGACGAGCGATGAACAAGATTCGTAAGGGCGACAAGGTCGTCGTACTTGCTGGCAAGGACAAGGGCCGTTCGGGCGAAGTCCTCCAGGTCCTGCCGAAGGAAGACCGTGCGGTTGTCCGTGGCATCAATGTTGTCAAGCGCCACCAGCGCCAGACGCAGACCGCGGAAGCCGGCATCATCAGCAAGGAAGCTTCGATCCATCTGTCGAACATCGCGATCGCCGACAAGGACGGCAAGCCGACCCGCGTCGGTTTCAAGGTCGTTGACGGCAAGAAGGTTCGTGTAGCCAAGCGTTCGGGAGAAGTGATCGATGGCTGAGGCAAAGTATGAGCCGCGGCTCAAGGCCGAATACGTAAACCGCATTCGCAAGGCTATGCAGGAGCAGTTCTCCTACGCCAACGAAATGCAGATCCCGAAGCTCGACAAGATCGTGATCAACATGGGCGTGGGTGAGGCAACTGCCGACTCCAAGAAGCCCTCCGTTGCAGCGGCTGACCTTGCAGCGATCGCCGGCCAGAAGCCGGTTGTCACCAAGGCCCGCAACTCGATCGCTGGCTTCAAGGTCCGCGAAAACATGCCGATCGGCGCAAAGGTCACCCTGCGCGGCGCCCGCATGTACGAGTTCCTGGACCGCCTGGTCAACATCGCGCTTCCGCGCGTTCGCGACTTCCGCGGCCTGAACCCGAAGTCCTTTGACGGCCGTGGCAACTTCGCCATGGGCATCAAGGAGCACATTGTGTTCCCGGAGATCAACTACGACAAGGTTGATCAGATGTGGGGCATGGACATCATCGTTTGCACGACGGCGACCAACGACGACGAAGCTCGGGCTCTTCTGAAAGAGTTCAACTTCCCGTTCCGTCAGTAACCGTAACGACGAGCGTAGAAGAGGAACTTCGATATGGCGAAGACAAGCGCAGTTGAAAAGAACAAGCGCCGCCGCAAGATTGCCGCGAGCCAGGCCGCAAAGCGTGCCGGCCTGAAGGCGATCATCATGAACCAGGCTCTTCCGATTGAAGAGCGGTTCAAGGCTACCCTGAAGCTGGCAGAACTGCCGCGCGACGGCTCCAAGACCCGTATTCGCAACCGTTGCGAAGTCACCGGTCGTCCGCGTGCATTCTACCGCAAGCTTGGAATGTCGCGTATCGCGCTTCGCGAGCTTGGCAACACCGGCAAGGTGCCGGGCGTTGTGAAGTCGAGCTGGTAAGGAGACGCCAATATGACGATGACTGATCCGTTGGGCGATATGCTCACCCGTATCCGGAATGGCGCAGCTCGCCGCAAGAGCTCCGTTTCCACTCCGGCCTCCAAGCTCCGTGCCCGCGTTCTCGACGTTCTGCAGGCCGAGGGTTACATCCGTGGCTACAGCCAAGTCGATTATGGCAATGGCAAGTCTGAACTCACGATCGAACTGAAGTACTACGAAGGTGCTTCGGTCATCCGCGAGATCGGCCGCGTATCCAAGCCGGGCCGCCGAGTTTATGTCTCGGTCAAGTCCATCCCGCAGGTCGCGAACGGCCTCGGCATCACCATCCTTTCGACTCCGAAGGGCGTGATGGCCGATCACCAGGCTCGCGAACAGAACGTTGGTGGTGAGGTACTCTGCTCCGTCTTCTAAGACGGGCAGGGGATCTCCATAGCGAACAGACAGGATAAAAACTATGTCTCGTATCGGTAAGAAGCCCGTTCCGGTTCCGGCTGGTGTGACTGCCGCCGTCGATGGCCAGAAGGTCACGGCGAAGGGCCCGAAGGGTGAACTTTTCTTCGTCGCGAATGACGAAATCTCCGTGAAGCTCGAAGACAACGCCGTTGTCGTACAGCCGAACAACGACTCCAAGGATGCTCGTTCGAAGTGGGGCATGTCCCGCACGATGATCGAGAACATCTTCAAGGGTGTTAAGGACGGTTACGAGCGCAAGCTCGAAATCAACGGCGTTGGTTACCGTGCGTCGCTCCAGGGCAAGAACCTGCAGCTCGCACTCGGCTTCAGCCACGACGTCGTGTATGAGCCGCCGGTCGGTATCTCGATCGCTGTTCCGAAGCCGACCGAAATCATCGTGTCCGGCATCAACAAGCAGCAGGTCGGCCAGGTCGCCGCCGAGATCCGCGAATATCGCGGTCCGGAGCCCTACAAGGGCAAGGGCGTCAAGTATGCCGAAGAGCGGATCGTCCGCAAAGAAGGCAAGAAGAAGTAAGGATCGCGCGAAATGGCAAGCAGAAAAGAAGCACTTGTTCGCCGTGCGAACCGCGTACGGCGTCAGATCAAGGCGGTGGCAAATGGCCGTCCGCGTCTGTCGGTACATCGCTCTTCGAAGAACATCTACGCTCAGATCATCGACGACGTCGCTGGCAAGACCCTTGCCGCTGCTTCGACGCTCGATGGCGGCCTGAAGGGCGAGCTCAAGACCGGCGCCGACATCGCAGCAGCAGCTGCCGTTGGCAAGCTGGTCGCCGAGCGTGCCGTCAAGGCTGGCGTGAAGGAAGTCGTCTTCGACCGTGGCGCCTTCATCTATCATGGCCGCATCAAGGCTCTCGCCGAAGCGGCTCGTGAAGGTGGTCTGACCTTCTAAAATGAATTTCCACCCGGGCTTGCGTTCGGGTGGATTTCCGGCTTTAAGCCGGTCACACCGGATTCCACCTTGACCCGCAAGGGCAGGGTGGAACTTTGCGTAATCTGCCGATTGCACCCGGAAAAGAAAAAGGAAAAGGACAATGGCACAAGAAAAGCGTGGTTCGCGGGATGACCGTCAGAACCGTGAAGAGCGCGATAGCGAGTTTGTCGACAAGCTGGTCGCCATCAACCGCGTCGCCAAGGTCGTCAAGGGCGGCCGTCGTTTTGGCTTCGCAGCCCTCGTCGTCGTCGGCGACCAGAAGGGTCGTGTAGGCTTCGGCCATGGCAAGGCACGTGAAGTGCCGGAAGCCATCCGCAAGGCAACCGAAGCTGCCAAGCGCGATATGATTTTCGTTCCCCTGCGTGATGGCCGCACTCTGCATCACGACGTCAACGGCCGTCACGGCGCCGGCAAGGTTCTCCTTCGCTCCGCCAAGGCCGGTACCGGTATCATCGCCGGTGGTCCGATGCGCGCCGTCTTCGAGACGCTCGGCATGTCGGACGTCGTCGCCAAGTCGACCGGTTCGTCGAACCCCTACAACATGGTTCGCGCAACCTTCGACGCGCTGAAGGCTCAGGTGCATCCGAAGGACATCGCTGCTCAGCGTGGCCTGAAGTATGCCACCCTCCAGGCTCGCCGCGCTGCCTCTGGCAACGCTGCTGAAGAATAAGAGGAGTCTGAACCATGGCTAAGGCTACGAAGAAGACTGAAGCAAAGACGATCACGATCGAGCAGATCGGTTCGCCCATTCGCCGTCCGGAAGTGCAGCGCAAGACGCTCATCGGTCTGGGCCTCAACAAGATGCACCGGGTCCGCACCCTGGAGGACACTCCTTCGGTTCGCGGCATGATCCGTGCTGTCCAGCATCTCGTTCGCGTCGTCGACGAGAAGTGAGACGGGGGAAGTCATCATGAAACTGAATGAAATCAAAGACAACGAAGGCGCCTCCAAGGAACGTATCCGCGTAGGTCGCGGTATCGGCTCCGGCAAGGGCAAGACCGGTGGTCGCGGTGTGAAGGGTCAGAAGGCTCGTTCCGGCGTTGCCATCAACGGCTTCGAAGGCGGCCAGATGCCGATCTATCGTCGCCTGCCGAAGCGCGGCTTCAACAACATCTTCGCTTCTGAATACGTCACCGTATCGCTCGGCCGTATCCAGACCGCGATCGATGCTGGCAAGCTCGACGCCAAGGCAACGGTTGATGCTGCTTCGCTCAAGGCAGCCGGCGTGATCCGCCGCGCCAAGGACGGCGTTCGCGTCCTGTCCGACGGCGAACTGAAGGCCAAGCTCACGATCGAAGTTGCCGGCGCCTCCAAGGCCGCCGTCGAGAAGATCGAAAAGGCTGGCGGTTCCATCAAGCTGCTTGAAGCAGCCAAGGAAGCCGCTGAATAAGTGAAAGACAATCGCCCGGGGTGCTTCACACCGGGCGATTTTGCTCCCATATGTGAGCCTCACGATCCCAGGACGGAATGGACGTCGTTTTGTCCTCCGGGTCATCTGGAAAACAAGGGTGTGAGGCATGCGGTTGCGTCGCAACTTCTCTCCGCGCCCTGTTTTCTGAAAAAACAGTTTGAACGAATAGCCTCCGGTACTGACGGTTTCCCGTCACCGGTTTAGGTTGGCGGAGAATTCTATGGCTTCTGCAGCGGAACAACTGGCCTCGAACCTGAACTTCTCGACTTTCGCCAAGGCGGAAGATCTGAAGAAGCGTCTGTGGTTCACCCTGGCCGCATTGCTGGTCTATCGCCTCGGCACGCATATTCCGCTGCCCGGCCTCAATCCGGAGGCCTATGCCGCCGCCTTCCAGGGCCAGTCCGGTGGTATCCTCGGCCTCTTCAACATGTTTGCCGGCGGCGCCGTCGAGCGCATGGCGATCTTCGCGCTGGGCATCATGCCCTACATCTCCGCGTCAATCATCGTGCAGCTGATGACGTCGGTCGTCCCGGCCCTCGAACAGCTCAAGAAAGAGGGCGAGCAGGGCCGCAAGATCATCAACCAGTATACCCGCTACGGGACCGTGCTGCTCGGCACGCTCCAGGCATACGGCATCGCCATCGGCCTCGAATCGGGCCAGGGCATCGTCGCCGATCCGGGCTGGTTCTTCCGCGTTTCGACCGTTCTGACGCTGCTCGGCGGCACGATGTTCCTGATGTGGCTCGGTGAGCAGATCACCTCGCGCGGCATCGGCAACGGTATTTCGCTGATCATCTTCGCCGGCATCGCCGCTGGTCTCCCGACCGCCGTTGCGCATACGCTGGAGCTCGGCCGTACCGGTGCGCTTTCGACGCTGCTGATTCTCACCGTCATCGTCGTTGCCATCGCCGTCATCGCGCTGATCGTCTTCGTCGAGCGGGCCCAGCGCCGGCTTCTGATCCAGTATCCGAAGCGCCAGGTCGGCAACCGCATGTTCCAGGGCGACACCTCGCACCTGCCGCTGAAGCTCAACACCGCAGGCGTCATTCCGGCAATCTTTGCGTCCTCGCTGCTGCTCCTGCCCGCAACGGCGGCCGGCTTCACCGGCAACCAGGCCCTGCCGGGCTGGGCGACGACCATCATCGCCTCGCTGCAGCACGGCCACCCGGTCTACATGCTGCTCTACGGTGCACTGATCGCCTTCTTCGCCTTCTTCTACACGGCCATCGTCTTCAATCCGAAGGACACGGCCGACAACCTGAAGAAGCACGGCGGCTTCATCCCGGGCATCCGCCCCGGCGACCGCACGGCCGAATACATCGACTACGTGTTGACGCGCATCACCGCGGTCGGCGCCATCTATCTCGTTTTCGTCTGCGTACTGCCTGAAATCCTCATCGCGCGCACCGGGATCCCATTAGCCCTTGGTGGTACTTCGCTTTTGATTGTTGTCAGCGTCACCCTTGATACTGTAGCACAGATTCAGGGACACCTGATTGCCCAGCAATACGAGGGTCTGATCAAGAAGTCGAAGTTGCGTGGAGGAAAGAGGGGACGATGAGACTGATTCTGTTAGGACCGCCGGGCGCGGGGAAGGGGACCCAGGCCCAGCGGATCGTGGAGAAGCACGGCATCCCGCAGCTCTCCACCGGTGATATGCTTCGTGCCGCGGTTGCCGCCGGCACGGAGGTCGGCAAGCGCGCCAAGGCTGTCATGGACGCCGGCAAGCTCGTTTCCGACGAGATCGTCATCGCCATCGTTTCCGAGCGCATCGATGCGCCCGACTGCGCCAATGGCTTCATCCTCGATGGTTTCCCGCGCACGCTCGTGCAGGCCGATGCCACTGAGGCCATGCTGTCCGGCAAGAACCTCGATCTGTCGGCGGTCGTCGAGATCCGCGTCGACGACGAGATCCTCGCGGATCGAATCGCCGGTCGTTACACCTGCGCCAACTGCGGTGCGGGTTACCACGACGAAAACTTGAAGCCGAAGGTGGAAGGCGTCTGCGACAAGTGTGGTTCGACCCACTTCAAGCGTCGTCCGGACGACAATCGCGAGACCGTCCGTACTCGCCTGCAGGCCTACTACAAGGAAACCTCGCCGCTGATCGGTTATTACCACGCCAAGGGTAAGCTGCATTCGGTCGACGGCATGGGCGAGATCGATGCCGTCACCGGCGAGATCGAAGCCATCCTCGCCAAGCTCTAAAGGCCTGGCAGTCCCAAGAATCTTCGCGGGGTCGGTTGCTTTTGTCGATCGATTCCGTTAAAGACCGCGCCAACTCGCGACATGACTGCGATCGGCGCGTTCTTCCAAAACGCTGGGAGACCGGGTTCGATCGTTTTGGTTTGTCGAGAACCCGATTTGTAATTGCGGTCCCTTTGGGCCGTGTAACGAGACACCACTTGCCGGATGGCAACTGGAAGCAAGGAGAATAGGCGTGGCACGTATCGCTGGCGTCAACATCCCGACTGCGAAGCGCGTTGTTATCGCGCTGACCTATATTCACGGGATCGGCCCGAAGTTCGCATCGGAAATCATGGAGAAGGTCGGTCTTCCGGCTGACAAGCGCGTTCACCAGCTGACCGACGCTGAAGTCCTCCAGATCCGCGAAACCATCGACCGCGATTACCAGGTTGAAGGTGACCTGCGTCGCGAAACCGCGATGAACATCAAGCGTCTGATGGACCTCGGCTGCTACCGTGGCCTGCGCCATCGTCGTGGTCTGCCGGTTCGCGGTCAGCGCACGCACACCAACGCCCGCACTCGCAAGGGTCCGGCGAAGGCGATCGCTGGTAAGAAGAAGTAATTTGCAGGCAATAGGTCTTGGGCAGGAGGCAGTAGGGATCCCTTACTGCCTCCTGCCTACTGCCTATTGGCTTCAAGGTGGAGCCGCTGGAACTACGGCGGCGAAGAGATCAAGAAAGGTAAGACCATGGCCAAGGAAGCCGCACGCGTCCGCCGTCGCGAACGCAAGAATATCTCGTCGGGCGTTGCCCACGTCAACTCGACCTTCAACAACACGATGATCACCATCACCGACGCTCAGGGCAACGCAATTGCCTGGTCGTCTGCTGGTGCCAAGGGCTTCAAGGGTTCGCGTAAGTCGACCCCGTTCGCTGCCCAGATCGCTGCTGAAGACTGCGCCAAGAAGGCTCAGGAACACGGCATGAAGTCTCTCGAAGTGGAAGTTTGCGGTCCGGGTTCGGGTCGTGAATCCGCTCTGCGCGCCCTCCAGGCTGCCGGCTTCATGATCACGTCCATCCGCGACGTGACCCCGATCCCGCACAATGGCTGCCGTCCGCGCAAGAAGCGTCGCGTCTAATCATTCTTCGTTTTGCCGGGCAGGCGATTCGCCTTCCCGGTGCTTCTCATATTCGGCCGTCACGATTGAATGGTGATGGCGAACGGAAGGTAAAATCATGATTCAGAAGAATTGGCAGGAACTGATCAAGCCGAACAAGGTGGAATTTTCCTCCTCCGGCCGCACCAAGGCGACCCTCGTCGCCGAGCCGCTCGAGCGTGGCTTCGGCCTGACGCTCGGCAACGCTCTGCGTCGCGTTCTCCTGTCGTCGCTTCGTGGTGCAGCTGTTACGGCTGTCCAGATCGACGGCGTTCTGCACGAGTTCTCGTCTATCCCGGGCGTTCGCGAAGATGTCACCGACATCGTCCTGAACATCAAGGAAATCGCCATCAAGATGGACGGCGACGATGCCAAGCGCATGGTTGTCCGCAAGCAGGGTCCGGGCGTTGTAACCGCCGGTGACATCCAGACGGTCGGCGACATCGAGATCCTGAACCCCAACCACGTGATCTGCACCCTCGACGAGGGCGCCGAGATCCGCATGGAGTTCACGGTCAACAACGGCAAGGGTTACGTCCCGGCCGAGCGCAACCGCGCGGAAGACGCTCCGATCGGCCTCATCCCGGTCGACAGCCTCTACTCGCCGGTCAAGAAGGTGTCCTACAAGGTCGAAAACACCCGCGAGGGCCAGGTTCTCGACTACGACAAGCTGCTGATGACCATCGAGACCGATGGCTCCGTCACCGGTGAGGACGCTGTCGCATTTGCCGCCCGCATCCTCCAGGACCAGCTCGGCGTCTTCGTCAACTTCGACGAGCCGCAGAAGGAAGCCGAAGAGGAAGCCGTCACCGAGCTCGCCTTCAACCCGGCGCTGCTCAAGAAGGTCGACGAGCTGGAGCTTTCGGTCCGCTCGGCAAACTGCCTGAAGAACGACAACATCGTTTACATCGGCGATCTGATCCAGAAGACCGAGGCAGAAATGCTGCGCACGCCGAACTTCGGCCGCAAGTCGCTGAACGAAATCAAGGAAGTTCTCGCTTCCATGGGCCTGCACCTCGGTATGGAAGTACCGGCATGGCCGCCCGAGAACATCGAAGATCTCGCCAAGCGCTACGAAGACCAGTACTGAAAAAGATAAAGGCAGGGCCGTCTCTGCCTTTTCCAGTCAAACTGCGGGTGAATGCCCGTATGTGTCAGGAAACGGCAGCCTCTGAGACAGAGCCTGCACTCAAAGGAGAATAGCAATGCGCCACCAGAAAGCCGGCCGCAAGCTGAACCGTACTGCCAGCCACCGTAAGGCGATGTTCGCCAACATGGCTGCCTCGCTCATCACCCATGAGCAGATCGTCACCACGCTCCCGAAGGCGAAGGAAATTCGCCCGATCGTCGAGAAGCTGGTTACCCTCGGCAAGCGCGGCGACCTGCACGCTCGTCGTCAGGCCATCTCGCAGATCAAGGACGTCGATGCCGTCAAGAAGCTCTTCGACGCCATCGCAACGCGCTACGCCACCCGCAACGGCGGCTACCTGCGCATCATGAAGGCCGGTTTCCGCCAGGGCGACAACGCCGCCATGGCTGTCATCGAGTTCGTCGAGCGCGACGTTGACGCCAAGGGCGCAGCCGACAAGGCCCGCGTCGCCGCTGAGGCCGAAGCTGAAGCAGCGTAAGTTTCCTCCCGTAAGGGAAGGATGAAAAAAAGCCGGGTGAGCGATCACCCGGCTTTTTTGTTTGTCATGACTCTGGAGATCGGGCGGCCCTCAGAGCCTTACCGCATTCCGCGACCCTCCCCAGCAGAAACGCCCGTTCCACCGCATTTTCGCTGAAACCGGCCGCCCGGTCGAACGCCTCCCGCGCCTCGGCCATGCGCTGAAGCCGCATCAGAAAATCCCCCTTGGCGGCATAGAGCGGCGCGTAGCCCGCGAGGGACGGTTCATCCTCGATCTCCGCCAGCAGCATCAACCCCACCTCAGGCCCTGACGCCATCGCATGCGCCACCGCCCGGTTCAGCGCGACCACGGGCGAGGGGACGCGTTCGATGAGGCGGTCATACAGGTTGGCACTTTCGCGCCAGTCCGTATCCTCGAACCGCGCCGCCCGCGCATGCACGGCCGCAAGGGCCGCCTGCAGCGCGTGGACCCCGTCTTCGCCATCGAGCCGCTTCACGCTTTCCAGTCCGTCCAATCCGCGCTGGATCAGCAACCTGTCCCAAAGCCTTCGGTTCTGTGTCTCGAGCGTCAGTGCGCTGCCATCCGGGGCCACCCGTGCCTTGAAGCGCGAGGCCTGCAGCTCCATCAGTGAGAGAAGCCCGTGCGCCTCCGGCTCCTCGGGTGCAAGGCCGACAAGAATGCGGCCGAGCCGCATCGCCTCCTGGCAGAGCTGCGGCCGGATCAGATCGTCGCCGCTGCTTGCGGCATAACCCTCGTTGAAGATCAGATAGATCACCTCGAGCACCGAGGCGAGGCGGGCATCGCGCTCTGCCCCGACCGGCACCTCGAAGCTTATGCCCGCGTCTCGCAGCAGCTTCTTGGCCCTGACGATGCGCTGCGCCACCGTCGTCTCCTGCGTCAGGAAGGCGCGGGCGATCTCCTCCGTCGTCAGCCCGCCGATGATCTTCAGCGTCAGCGCCGTGCGCTGGTCGCGGGAGAGAAGCGGATGGCAGGCGGTGAAGATCAGCGACAGGCGCTCGTCGCCGATTTCGTCGTCGATGGACGCCTCGATCGCGGCATGGTCGCTCGCCCGCCCCGTCTCGATGTCGTGCGAGAGTGCTGCCTCGTGCCGCGCCATCATCCGGCGACGCCGCCACAGATCCACGGCGCGGCGCTTCGCCGTGGTCATCAGCCAGCCGCCGGGATTGGGCGGCGTGCCCTTCTGAGGCCAGGTGGCCAGTGCAGCGACCAGCGCGTCCTGCGCCAGTTCTTCCGCCAGGCTGATATCGCCCACATGTTTGGCGAGCCCGGCAATCAGCCGGACCCGCTCCATTCTGAAGATCGTCTCGACGTCTTGCGCCGCGCGGTTATCCGTTTGGGGCAACGAGGAAGTTTCGATCGCCCGTCCATCCCGTGTCATGAGCCGGAGTATGGACTTGGCCGCCGCGCGGTCAACCATCGGCATTGCCCTCAGGCGTCGACACCGGTCGTGTCGCCGGCAGCTGCGGCAGGGTCCATCCAGAAGATCTCCCAGACATGCCCGTCGGGGTCCTCGACCGACCGGCTCCACATGAAGCCGTGATCCTGCGGCGGGTTCGGATCCGGCCGGCCCCCTGCGGCCGTGGCAGCACTCAGCACCCGGTCGACATCCGCATGCGCCTCGACGGTCAGCGCCAGCAGCATCTGGCTTGTCGCCTTGGCGTCTGCAATGGGCCGCTTCGTGAAGCTGCCGTAATAGTCGTGCGTGAGGATCATGACGCCGATCGTGTCGCAGAGCATCATGCAGGCCGCGTTCTCGTTGGAAAACTGCGGGTTCTTCGTCGCCCCCAGCGCCTCGTAAAAGCGGGTCGAGGCATTGAGGTCGGTGACCGGCAGGTTGATGAAGATCATCTTGCTCATCGGCGCTCAGCCCTTGTTCTTCTGCTGCGCGGCCAGACCTTCCGCCGCCCGGTCATGGCTCGCCTGTCCCTCGGGCGTGGCGATCTCGGCGAAATCCTCCATCTCGTAGAAGGGGCGGATCTCGATCTCGCTCGGCCCCATCATCGGGTTGGGGCAGCGTTTGACCCAGGCGACGGCCTCGTCCATGTCCTTGACCTCCCAGATCCAGTAGCCGGCCACCAGCTCCCGCGTCTCGGCGAAGGGCCCGTCGATCACCCGGCGATCCGGCCCGTCGAAGGCGACCCGCTTGCCCATCTTGGAAGGCTTCAGCCCGTCGCCCGAAAGCATGATGCCGGCCTGCACCAGTTCCTCGTTGAACTTGCCCATGTCCTCGAACAGCTTCGGCGGCGGCATGATGCCTTCTTCGCTGTCTTCCGTCGCCTTCACCATAACCATGACACGCATGTCTCTTCTCCTCTCGTTATCCGGACCGCACCTGCGATCCTGCCTCCGCAACGAGTGAGCTAAACCGATTTCGACACGGCATGCGAAAAAAATCTTTCGCCGCCCGTTTATCTCATTTCGGAATGTGGATCGTCGCGCGGATATGTTTGAGCGACGCGACGATGGTGAAGGTCATGATGACGAGCAGCGTCCAGGAACTCCATTTGCCCAGATGCACGGTCGACCAGGCGCCGAGCTGGTTCGGATAGTGCCAGATGGCAAAGAAGGTGGAGATGTTCTCGGCCACCCAGATGAAGAAGCCGATCAGGATGAAGGCGAGGAGCATCGGCATCTGCCGGTCCCGGTCGAAGGGCCGGAAGATCACGGTCGTGCGGGCATAAAGCCCGATGGCGAGCGCCGCGAGATACCAGCGGTAATCGCCGATATAGTGGTGGGTGAAGAAGTTGAGATAGATCGCCAGCGCCACCAGGGTCGCCATCCAGTAGGGCGGATGATGCCGGATGCGCACATCGAGCAGGCGCCAGGCCTGGATGATGTAGCTGCCGACGGCGGCATACATGAAGCCGGAAAACAAGGGCACGCCGAGGAGCTTGGTATAGGCGAAGTCCTGATAGGTCCAGGAGGGATTGGCGCCCGATGTCTTGAAGGCCTCCAGCACGAAGCCGACAACATGGAAGAGGCAGATCGCCTTCAACTCGTCCATCGTTTCGAGCTTGGTCCAGACCATCCAGATCTGGATGGCAAGGGCAATGATCAGGAGCACATCATAGCGCGGAATGCCGAACAGGCCCGCGCGCGGCACGGCGAAGATCGAGACGAAGAAAAGCCCGGCAAAGAGGCAGGCGCGGGCTTCCTTGATGCCGAACATGACGAACTCGACGACGAAGCGCCTGAAGCCGGTCAGTTCCGGATGCGGCGCGTTTTCGATCAGCCGTCGATCAAGCGCACTCAGGATATCCTTGCGTCCCTCCGCCACCAGTGTCATCCGCACGCCCCGCTGTTGCATTCCGTTGCAACCTCAGTACTAAGCGCTGATGGACGAAATCAAGGCATCGACGTCACTGCGTATGCGCCGATTGGCGATCGCGCTCGTCATCATCCTCTGCGGGGCAAGCTTGCGGCTCGGCGGTTACGAGATCGGACTGCCCTATTTTCTGGTGAAATATGGTGGCTCGACGCTGTGGGGCGCGATGGTCTTCTTCCTGTTCGCAACGCTGTTGCACCGCCAGTCGATCGGCCGTCTCGCGGTCTTGTCCCTCGTGTCGGCGGCGCTGGTCGAATTCAGCCGTCTCTACCACGCCCCCTGGCTTGACGACTTCCGCCTGACGCTGGCAGGCGCGCTGCTTTTGGGGCGCATCTTCTCCTGGTGGAATATCCTCGCCTATGCCGTCGGCATTGCGCTCGCCGCAGGCTGCGAACGCAGGCATCTCGCCCGCACGGGTTCGCTCAAGGCCTAGCGCGCAGCACCCGCCATGCGTTTGGCCCGCCGCCGCTCCATGATCTTCGGCCGCACGAGGCGATAGCCGAGCAGCAGGAGGGTGACGACGATGTAGAAGCTGACTTCGGCATCGAGAACCTTCAGCGACAGCGCATAATGCAGCACCGCAACGATCAGCACGGGGTAGACCAACTTGTGCAGCTTGTTCCAGCGCTGTCCAAGCCGGCGGATCGACCACTGGTTCGAGGTCAGCGCGAGCGGGATCAGCATGACCAGCCCCGCCATGCCCAGCATGATATACGGCCGCTTCAGGATGTCGCCGGCGATCGACGACAGGATCAGGCCCCGGTCGAGCGTGAGATAAACGGCGAAGTGAGCCAGCACGTAATAGAAGGCCAGAAGCCCGAGCGCGCGGCGGTAGGCAATGAGATTGATGCCGAACAGATCGCGCAGCGGCGTAATGACCAGGCCGATGCAGAGGAACCGGAGCGCCCAGAGCCCGAGGAGATGCTCGAACGCCCGCACCGGATCGGCCCCGAGCCCGCCGAAGATCCCGAGATAGAAGGCATAGAGACCGGGCATAAGCCCGAGGGCATAGAGCGCCCAGATCGACGCCGGCTTGTAGCGGGCGGGCAGGGCGGGAAGTGCGAGAGTGGCCATCAGTAGAACTTCGTCAGGTCCATGCCCTCATAGAGGCTCGCCACCTCGTCGGCATAACCATTGAACGGCAACGTGTCGATGCGGGCACCACCGAACAGGCCGTCCGCTTCGCCGATCCGCCGCTCGGTCGCCTGGCTCCAGCGCGGATGGTCGACCTCCGGATTGACATTGGCATAGAAGCCGTATTCCGACGGCTGCAGCCGGTTCCAGGTAGACGGCGGCTCCTGTTCGGTGAGCGTGATTTTCACGATCGACTTGATGCCCTTGAAGCCATACTTCCACGGCACCACGAGCCGGATCGGGGCGCCGTTCTGGTTCGGCAGCGTCTCCCCGTAAAGACCCGTCGCCAGGATCGCCAGCGGATGCCGCGCCTCGTCGAGCCTCAGCCCTTCGACATAGGGCCATTCCAGCGCCTGGAAGATGCCTGCCTGTCCCTGCATCTCTTCTGGCCGGACCAGCGTCTCGAAGGCCACGTATTTCGCCGAGCCTAAGGGCTCGACCCGATCGAGCAGCGCCGAAAGCGGGAAGCCGATCCAGGGGATTACCATCGACCAAGCCTCGACGCAGCGCATCCGGTAGACGCGCTCCTCCATCGGGATTTCCTTCATGATCGTCTCGATGTCGATCACCTGCGGCTTGGCGACCAGGCCGCCCACCTCGATTGTCCAGGGGCGCGTGGTCAGCGAACCGGCATTGCGTGCCGGATCTTCCTTGCCCGTGCCGAACTCATAGAAGTTGTTGTAGGTGGTGACGTCTTCCTTCGAGGTCAGCTTTTCATCGAGCGTGTACTTGCTCGGCTGCGCGGCAAGCGGCGCCGCAAAGGCATGATGTCCGAGCCCGACGGCCGCGACACCGCCTGCCGCAACGCCCATGAACTGCCGTCGCTTGAGATAGAACGACTTCGGGGTAATCTCGGAACTGGCGATCTTCGGCGGATGGTAGACGGGCATGGCGCACCTCTTCAGGCTCTCTGTGTCTCTCTAAGATAGATGACGTGCGCTTACAGACCAGAGTTTCAATGCCGGGAAAAGAAGCCTGACAGGAACAATTTCGTGTAGGATGCGGGCCGGCCGCAGCTGTAAGAAACGATCGCTTTTAACGACGTGAGTCAGCCGCACCAGTTGAGCTTCTGTCCTTCCCAGCGATGAGCAAGCCCGCGGGCGATCAGATCGTCGCCGACCGAGCGTCCGTCCTGCAGCACCACCCGCAGCTTTCGCCCGTATTGATCGACATCGCGCCGTTCGCGGCGCTCCATGGTTAGCCCGCCGCTGTTCAGGGTCTGCAGAAGCGCCACCTGCGCCTCCATCCCGAGACGCCGCTCGCGCTCGCATTCCGGACGGCCGATCTCGGGCGTATTGATGTCGGAGATCCGATATTTCACCGCCCGATACCAAAAGGTGTCGCCATCGACGACGCAGTTGACGCGCTGCGCCCCCGCACAGGTGATGAAGCGCCCCTCGATCGGCTCTGGATGCGGCGCAACCGCACCCGTGATGCTGTAGTCGATCAACTTGTTTCCTGCTGGCACAACCAGGTAGGAATAGGGAAGTTTATCGAAATGAATGACGGCGAGGACGCCGAGGCCGCCATAAAAGATGACGCGGCGCATCTTGTAGAGCGCCTTGAACGGGCTCCAGCGCGGCGCCGGCTCGGGATTGAGCTTCTGACGGGCATCCTTCAGCAAGATCACGCGGGCAGGTTTGCGGGTCATCATGACGCCTCCTTCCGCGGTAAACTCTAATAAACACATCTTGCCGCGGGCTTAAGCCGATCACTCAAATGCGAACGAAGTCGCATGCTCCGTGACCGCAAGGCGTACCGATTTGCCCTTGGATGCTAGTGACAGGTGAGGGCGCTTGGCTTAGACCAGTTCCAAAATGGCCGCCTTGCCTTGGCGCCGAGGGTGCAGGCATGACGGCGAACAAGCCACCGAGGTGACACCCATGCCCGCCTATCGTTCGAGAACCACCACCCACGGCCGCAACATGGCCGGTGCCCGCGGCCTCTGGCGCGCGACCGGCATGAAGGACGGCGATTTTGGCAAGCCGATCATCGCGGTCGTCAACTCCTTCACCCAGTTCGTGCCCGGCCACGTCCACCTGAAGGACCTCGGCCAGCTCGTTGCCCGCGAGATCGAAGCCGCCGGCGGTGTGGCCAAGGAATTCAACACCATCGCTGTCGATGACGGCATCGCCATGGGCCATGACGGCATGCTCTATTCGCTGCCGTCGCGCGAGATCATCTCCGACTCGGTCGAATACATGGTCAACGCCCATTGCGCCGACGCCATGGTCTGCATCTCCAACTGCGACAAGATCACGCCCGGCATGCTGTCCGCTGCCATGCGCCTCAACATCCCCGCGGTTTTCGTCTCCGGCGGCCCGATGGAAGCCGGCAAGGCGATCCTGCAGGGCCGCAAGGTCGCCCTCGACCTCGTCGATGCCATGGTTGCCGCCGCCGACGACAAGATCTCCGACGCCGATGTCGATGAAATCGAAAAGGCCGCCTGTCCGACCTGCGGCTCGTGCTCGGGCATGTTCACCGCCAATTCGATGAACTGCCTGACCGAAGCGCTCGGCCTGTCGCTCCCTGGCAACGGCTCGACGCTCGCCACCCATGCCGACCGCAAGCGCCTCTTCGTCGAGGCCGGCCACCTGATCGTCGACATCACCCGCCGCTACTACGAGCAGGACGACGAGAGCGTCCTGCCGCGCAACATCGCCTCGAAGCAGGCCTTCGAAAACGCCATGGCCCTCGACATCGCCATGGGCGGCTCGACCAACACGGTCCTGCACATCCTGGCAGCAGCCCATGAAGGCGGCATCGACTTTACCATGGACGATATCGACCGCCTGTCGCGCAAGGTACCCTGCCTGTCGAAGGTGGCCCCGGCCAAGCAGGACGTGCACATGGAAGACGTCCACCGCGCCGGCGGCATCATGCGCATCCTCGGCGAACTCGACCGCGGCGGCCTGATCAACCGCGATTGCCCGACCGTGCATGCGGAGACCATCGGCCATGCCATCGACCGCTGGGACATCACCCGCACCAATTCCGAAACCGTCCGCGAATTCTTCAAGGCAGCGCCCGGTGGCGTTCGCACCACCCAGGCCTTCTCGCAGGCCTCGCGCTGGGATGAACTCGATACCGACGGCGAAACCGGCGTCATCCGCTCCGTCGAACATCCCTTCTCCAAGGATGGTGGTCTCGCCGTTCTGAAGGGCAATATCGCGCTCGACGGCTGCATCGTGAAGACGGCGGGCGTCGATGAATCGATCCTGAAGTTCAAGGGCCCGGCCCGCGTCTTTGAAAGCCAGGACGCAGCCGTCAAGGCGATCCTGTCGAACCACATCGTCGCCGGCGACGTTGTTGTCATCCGCTATGAAGGCCCGAAGGGCGGCCCCGGCATGCAGGAAATGCTCTATCCGACGAGCTATCTGAAGTCGAAGGGCCTCGGCAAGGCCTGCGCTTTGGTGACCGACGGCCGCTTCTCCGGCGGCACCTCGGGCCTCTCGATCGGCCACGCCTCGCCGGAAGCCGCCCAGGGCGGCGCGATCGGTCTCGTCCGCGAAGGCGACCTGATCGACATCGACATCCCGAACCGCACGATCAACCTCGTCGTCGACCCCGCCGAACTCGAACGCCGCCGCGCCGAACAGGACAAGCTCGGCTGGCAGCCGGCCGAAAAGCGCAAGCGCAACGTCACGACCGCGCTCAAAGCCTACGCCGCGTTTGCGTCCTCGGCTGACAAGGGCGCCGTCCGCCAGCTGCCGGAATAAGGCGTCGACATACGGCAACCCGTCGGCATCACCGACGGGTTGCCGTTAACCACCTCTCCACGTTGAACTTTCGAAAATCCGCTCGTTTGAATATATCGCCTGGATACCCGGGAGATGGTTCATGACAGCGAGCGGCGTAAATCCCACCAGCGAGAGACTGGCTTTTCTCGATGGATGGCGCGGGCTGGCCATTCTGTCCGTGATGATCGGGCATTTCTTCCCGGTGCCGGGCCTCGAGTTCGGTTCATTCGGGGTCGAACTCTTCTTCGTCCTTTCCGGCAGGCTGATGGCCGAGATCCTGTTCGTTCGCAAACTGGACGCCTTGGAGTTCCTCCGTCGCCGCTTTTCGCGCATCTACCCGGCCCTGCTTGTTTTCGTATCCTGCGTCAGCATTCCGGCCCTGCTGAGCGTCGAATTGATGCACACACGCGAGCCGCTGGCAGAGATACCTGACATCGTCGCGGCGCTCACTTTCACCTCAAGCTATCTCGAGCTGTTCTACGACCGCGGCCTGGTGTTCGCCCATACCTGGTCGCTCTCGGTCGAGGAAAACAGCTATCTCGTCCTGCTGGCGCTTGCCTGGTTCACCCGTCGCAAGACGCGGCTGGCGATGTACTGCATGATCGGAGCTGCAATCCTGTGCGTGGCAAACGGCGTGATTTCGAGCGAGTATTTCGGCCAGCGCGAAGAACTGGTCTATTGGCGCACCGATGTCCGCATTGCCTCGATCCTGATCTCCGCCTCGACGTTTCTTGCGATCCGCGAGTTTGACCTCAGGCGCTTCATGCACCCGGCAATCACCGTGCTAGCCCTGCCTTTGGCGCTGATGATGTTTGCCGAGCAGACCCCCGGTTACATCAAATATGGAGCAGCGACGCTTCTGCTGGCCTGGAGTGTCAACGCGCTCGACGTGTCTCCGAAACTGGTAAGGGAGGCGCTTTCGTTCCGGCCGCTGGCATCTCTCGGGCTCGTCAGCTATTCGCTCTATCTTTGGCAGCAGCCATTTTATGTTGCAGCTGGCCGGTTCCGGGACATGGGGCTGATCTACGTCTTCGTGCTTGTCATGGCCGCCCTGTGCTGTGCCATCGGGAGCTATCTGTTTATCGAAGGGCCGGCGCGCAGGTTCATCAACGGCATCGATCTTCGCCGGTATCGCCTGAGGCAGCCATCCACAGGAACCGTCGAATGGTCCGGCAACGAGCCGACCAGCCGCTGACCTATTCAGGCATCCTCGGCAATCGCGTCTCCGGCGCTCAACTGCTCACTACCCTTTGAAATCAGGAGCCGCCATGACCGTCCCCTTCAGCCTCGTCGGCATCGACCATGTCGTCTTCATCGTCGACGACATGGACAAGGCGCTCCGCTTCTATCACGACGTCCTCGGCTGCCGCCCTGGCTATAGCTATCCGGCGCTCGGCATGGAGCAGGTCTGGTGCGGCGCGGCCCTGATCGTGCTCTGGGACATCACCCATCCCGGCGGCCAGAGGCCGCCCCACCGGTATCAGGCGGTCGTAATGTCGACCACATCTGCATCGCTACCGGCCCCTTCGATCATGACGAGCTGCGCGCGCATCTCGCCGGCCACGGTGTTGCCATCGACCGCGAAGCCATGCACGGCGGCGCCCGCGGCATGGGCCATTCCTTCTATGTGAAGGACCCCTTCTGCAACACGATCGAGATCAAAGGCCCCGCCGAATATCCGGACGGTCGGGGCTGATCCGCGCATCCGGAGGTTCGGTCAGCGCTTCCGCCGGAACCACTCCTGCTTTTGGGTCTCGCGCACCTTTGCTAGATCGAACTCGGCGAGAACAAGACCTGCCTCTGGCGTCCCCATGCCGACGACTTTACCCAATTCGTCAACAGCCACCGAATGCCCGTCATCCTTCGTTTCAGGATAATTGGCCACCGCCATGCACGTCACGGTCTGGTAGGCTGTGGCACGGATGCCCGCCAGACGCACATCGCCGATCTCGGGATCGTCGACCAGCGCGCAACTGTTGGGAACCAGAATGATCTCGGCGCCCGCGCGCATCAGGTCTGTGGCGACATCCGGGAATTCTCGGTCCATGCAGATCATCATGCCGACAGTGGCCGAGCCATGTGCCGTGACAAGTTCCGCCACGTCCGACCGATCTCCTGCAGCGCAGGCGTCTTCCGGATTGTCGAAGAAGCAGATGTGCCGTTTGCGCTGCTGCAACACCGTCTGCCCCTGACTGTCGATCAGAAGAGCGGTATTGAATGGCTTTTCCGGCCCCTGCTCCAGCAGGGTCACGACGGCAGCGATGTGATTGCGCTTCGCCGCCTGCCGAAACCGTTCGACAAAGGGGCCGTCGATCGGCTCGGCGGCTTCGATCCACGCAGCGCGGCCAGATGGCGTCGCTTCGTACCGGCTATATCCGTTCGAGAACATTTCCGGAAAGACGATGACGTCGGCAGCCTCCGCCGCCGCCTGAGCCAAAAGCCCCTCGATGTCAGCGCCCGGCAGCACCTGTGCCAGCGCCACCTTGATCCGTTCGGCCTTTACCATTGCAGCTTCTCCACCCATTGCCGTGACACACCGCAGATAGGTGAAGCTTGGTGTTCGCGCAATGCGTGTTGGTCAGCGCAATGGCCGCGAGTGCGAGGACGGTTCTGCCAGCCGTCTGTGTTTCAATCCCGGTAACTCGGGTCTTCCCTGTCCAGACACGACTTCAAATACGCAAAGTGCTTCTCCGCCATGCCGCGATAGGGGATCCAGCCATCCGACGTGCCCTGCGCGATCTCGTCCGACAACACCGCCAGCGGCTTGCCGGTCGAGAGCGCCAGAACCATCGTCTGCGCCGCCTTCTCGAAGAAATAGAGGTCCTCGAAGGCATCCGCCACCGTCTCCCCGGCAACCGAGACGCCGTGATTGCCCATGACCAGCACAGCCTTACCGCGGATCATCTCCGCCAGCCGCTCGCCTTCCTCCGCCGCATCGGCAATGCCACCGAAGGAGAGGTCATAGCCGATCCGCCCGTAGAAACGCGCCGTGTTGTTGTCGAGCGGCAGCAGCGTCGGGTCCTTGAGGCAGGACAGCGCCACCGCATAGGGCGAATGGCAATGCAGGATCACCCGCGCCTCCGGCAGCATCCGGTGCAGTGTGCCATGCACGGTCCAGGCCGACGGATCGGGCGCATTCGGCCCGTTCATCACATCGGGATCATCGGCATCGAGCATCAGCAGGTCGCTCGCCTTCACCGTGGCAAAATGCTGCCAGCGCGGATTGAGCAGGAATTTCCGCCCATTCGCCGAAACCGCCGCGCTGAAATGATTGCCGACCGATTCACTCCAGCCGAAGCGGTGGCAGAGCCGGAAGGCGGCCGCGAGGTCCTGACGCAGCGCTTTCAGCGCTGCGTCGTCGAGCATGTCGTTTCCGGAAGCCGCGATATTCATGCCTTGAACCGTCCTTCCGTCGTCAGCGCCCGATAGGTCGAACGCATCTCCTCGCGATCGGCGTAACAGCCGCGCAGATAGCGATCGCCGCTGGTCGCCGAATAGGCCATGCGCCCATGCACGATGCGATGGTTGTCGAACACCATGCATTCGCCCGCCTTCATCAGAAACCGCATCATGAACCTGTCGTCCTGCAGCATTTTGCCGAAGCGGCAGAAGGCCGGATAATAGTCGTCAAGCACGGTCTGCGGCAGGTCGAAGAGATCGGCCATGTGCTGGCTGATCGTAAGCCCCGAGACCTCGCCATGCTTGTCGAGCTCGATCACCCGCTGCCGCGAGCGCATGTCGTAAGTGTCATGCTCGCAATAGAAAGGAATGTCGATTTCGGACAAGAGCTTGAAGCCCTCGGGATCGATCTCCCGGAAGGCATTCGCCACAGCCACGCCGTCCGAATAGATGCTCATGCCGCCCTCGACGGTATTGGCCCGGCAGTGCAGGAACTGGATGCCCGGCGCATGCTCCTCCGCCGGCGTGTCGGTATGCAGCTCCAGCGCCTTCGCCGTATAGGCCGTGTTCGTCGGGTTGATATGCGTCTTCACGTCGAAATATTCGCCGAAGAATGTCGGCCGCACATGCCCCATCAGCTTGACCGTCTCGGTCAGCCCCTCATTGCTGTCGGGCATGTCGGTGACAATCGTCAGCCCCTCGACGATCATGGCCTCCAGCCATTCGGCGACCTTCTTCGGATCGCGAAGCAGCTCCGGCTGCGAGAAGCGGGGAATGTCGGGATAGTGGTCGCTGAACCAGGCCTTGCGCGGCAGATCGGCCGGATCCGGGCGATGTTTGCCCTCGGTATAAAGCGCAAGCAGCGACAGCGGAAAGCGCGACACATGGTTTTCGCCCGCCCAGCGAATGATGAGCGCATCACCCTCGATATCAGCACTGGCAGCCCGCGGTGCCTCCGACAGGTGGAAGATGTCGAAGCTGCGCTCGCGCGTCTTGCTGTCGAAGGAGCTGGGGCAATTGTCGCGCAGCCAGTAGTAATTGAAATAGGCCTGTCTGCCATCGGCAATCGGCAGATGCAGGCCCTTCTCGGCGAGTGTCACGGCCCCGGTCGCAACATGCATGTTCATCACGGTCTTCCTTAAGTCTGGCTGGCGAGAGAGCGGATCGGATTTGACGATCATCATCCCACTTCTCAGGGGAAAACAGAGGGATTATGCTTATGCTGAGTTAAGCTGGAGATTAAGTTGAGCCGTCTGCCGCCCCTGCGCCTGCTGACCACCTTCGAGGCCGTCGCCCGGCTCGGCTCGATGCGCGAGGCGGCAAGCGCCTTGAACGTCACCCAGCCCGCCGTCACCCAGGCGCTGAAGGCGCTCGAAGATCATGTCGGCGCCATCCTGATTGACCGCTCGACCCGGCCGGCACGGCTCACGGAAACCGGCCAGCAACTGGCGCGCGCCACCCGCGACGGTCTCGATCTGATCGCCGACACGATCGAGGAGATCCGCACCAGCACCGGCCTCGAGGACCAGAGCCTGACGGTGGCCTGCACCATGGGGTTCGCCACGCATTGGCTGATGCCGCGGCTCAGCGGTTTCTACGCGGAAAATCCCGGCCTCTTCGTCAATGTCCAGGTCCCGCCGACCGACCTGCCGCAGATCTGGCCGGGCACCGATCTCGTCCTGCGCTACGGCCGCGGCACCTGGAAGGATGGCGAGACGCTGCGCCTGTTCGACGAGACGATCTGCCCTGTCGGTCGCCCGGCCCTGGTCGAGAGCCTGCTGGCAAAAGGCGAGGGGCTGGAGACCGCCCCGCTCATCCATGTTCGCACGGTCGAGGCGCGCCACTGGGAAGGCTGGGCCGATTATCTCGCCCGTCGCGGCCTGCCGAAATCCCGCGGTCGGTCCCACATCTTCGACAACTACGTTCAGGCGGTGCAGGCCGCGCTCGATGGCCGGGGCCTGATGCTCGGCTGGCATTCGATCACCGACAACCTCGTCGCCGACGGCAGCCTCAAACCCTGGCCCGACGGTGCGCTCGATCTCGGCACCGCCTATTTCGCCACGATGGCCCCTGCCGCCGCGAAACGGTCGCCTGTGAAGGCATTCGTGGCCTGGTTGGAGGAAAGGGCAGGGGCAGACTTCGGCACGCCCTGACGTCTGCCGTCACGGAATAAGCCGACCGCAAAGGCGGCCGGCTCCAATCTTGAGATGGGCATTTTGAGAATTCGGCAATTCGCTAATTGGATTGCGTCGTCTGCCCCTGCGTTTCGGTCATCTCGATGACCTCGCCGACAGCGCTTCTGAGCTCGGCCATGCGGCTGGCATAGGCGGCGGCGAGGCAGTCGAGATTGCCACCGCATTCGCCGCGCTGTTCGAGCCACTTGACCTGGGCCGTCTCCAGCTCGCCGCGGCTGCCCATCGGCAGGATTTCGCGGAGCAATTCGAACGTGGTGACCATGCGCACGTCCATGTCGTTGAGATCGATGTTCTGGCAGATCGCCGCCTCGTCCGCGGCAAGGCCCGGCGTGCGGCAATCGAAACTCGCAGCCCGGGCTGGCTGGGGCAGGGTGGTAACAACCGGAGCGGCGAGGGCAAGGGCGGCGAGGCCGAAGATGGTGGATTTGGTTCGGGACATGATCGGTCTCCTTTCCTGATGCTGGACCAACGGTCTTCCAGCGCCAAACGTTCCGCGACGCGTGAACGGCAAAATCCTCACGATGCGGTGAGCACGCGCGCTTTCGGCCTTCCCTTGTGCGCCGCAGCCATTACCTTCAGCCCATGCAAAGGCGAACCTTCCTCTCCCTCCTCGGTGCTTCCGGCGCCGTCTCCGTCATCTCCGGCCCCAAGGCTTTGGCACAGTCCGAGGCTCCTGGCGCGTCGCCTTCGACCGAGCCTGTTGTGACCTCGGCCAGCCCGGCTGCGGATTTGGAGGCGGTGCGCCCGCGGGTCGCAAACCTTCTGGAGGAGGCAAGGCGGCTCGAAACTCTGGAAACCGTGATCGCCACCCGCAACGGCGAGGCGCTCGGTGAGCGCGCTTACGGCAACAGTTCGCTCAATGGTTCGACCAACATCAAGTCGGCCTCGAAATGCGTCGTCTCGGCTCTGATCGGCATCGCCATCGACAAGGGCCTTCTCGAAGGCGTCGACCAGAAGATCGAAACCGTTCTGCGCTCGGAATTTCCCGCCAATCCCGATCCGCGCCTGTCGCAGATCACCATCGGCCATCTTCTCTCCATGCGGTCGGGCCTCGAGCGCATGTCCGGGCCGAATTACGGCCGCTGGGTCGCAAGCCGCAACTGGACGCGCTTTGCGCTCGCCGCCGATTTCGTCGACGAGCCCGGCGGCGGCATGCTCTATTCGACCGCCTCCACCCACCTTCTCTCGGTCATCCTCACCAAGGTCTCGGGAAAGCCGACGCTGGCACTCGCGCGGGAATGGCTTGGGCCGCTCGAAGGTTTCCGCATCGGCTCCTGGCACCGCGATCCGCAGGGCTATTATCTCGGCGGCAACCAGATGGCCATGACGCCACGCTCGCTGCATGCCTTCGGCGAACTCTATCGCCGCGGCGGCGTGACCGAGGATGGCACCCGGCTGATCTCGGAAGCCTGGATCCGCGAGAGCTGGATCCGCCGCACCAATTCCGTCTTCAACGGCGATGGCTACGGCTATGCCTGGTTCCTCAAGGAAATGGGCGGCGCCCAGGTCAACTATGCCTGGGGCTATGGCGGCCAGATGCTCTATATCGCGCCGAGCCTCGGGTTGACCGTGGCGATGACGTCCAATGAGAGCGCGCCATCGGCCCGCACCGGCTACCGTGATGAGCTCCACGGCCTGATGACGCGCATCATCGAAACCGTCAGCACTTGAGCCGGGCAGGCGTTATCCCCATCTGCGATTGGTCTTCCTTGGTTCTGCCTATTTGCCGGCGCAGGAACCGGGTCTAGAACGTCCATATCGCATGAAGGAATTTCGCATGCCGCGTTTTGCCCGTCTGACACCGCTCGCAGTTGTCGTCGCTCTGATGACGCCGCTCACCGCCCCCGCTTTGGCGCAGGACAAGGCGGTGCCGAAGAGCCAGATCGAGATGCAGCTTTCCTTCGCGCCGCTGGTCAAGCAGGCGCGCGGTGCAGTCGTCAATGTCTATGCAGAGCGGCTGGTCCAGACCCGCTCCAGCCTGTTTGCCGGCGACCCCTTCTTCGAGCAGTTCTTCGGCCAGCGCATGCCGAACCGCACGGAAAAGCAGTCCTCGCTCGGCTCGGGCGTGATCGTCGAAGCCGACGGCGTCGTCGTCACCAACAACCACGTCATCGATGGCGCCGACGACATCAAGGTGGCACTCGCCGATGGCCGCGAGTTCCCCGTCAAGGTCGTGCTAAAGGATGACCGCCTCGATCTGGCTGTGCTGAAATTCGAAACCAATGAAGTGATGCCGACGCTGCCGATCGGCGATTCCGATGCGACCGAGGTCGGCGATCTCGTGCTCGCCATCGGCAACCCCTTCGGCGTTGGCCAGACGGTCACCTCCGGCATCGTCTCGGCGCTTGCCCGAAACCAGGTGACCGAGGGCGATTTCGGCTTCTTCATCCAGACCGATGCCGCGATCAATCCGGGCAATTCCGGCGGTGCGCTGGTCAACATGAATGGCGAACTGATCGGCATCAACACCGCAATCTTCTCGCGCGGCGGCGGTTCGAACGGCGTTGGCTTCGCCATCCCCGCCAATCTCGTGCGCGTCTTCCTCGATGCCGCCGACCGCGGTGAGGCAAGCTTCGAGCGGCCCTATGTCGGCGCAAGCTTCGAACCTGTGACCTCTGACGTCGCAGAAGCCTTGGGCCTTCAGACCGTGCGCGGCGCGCTGGTCGTCAGCGTCGTCGAGGGTGGCCCGGCCGAAAAGGCAGGCCTGAAACCGGGGCAGGTTGTGACGGCCGTCAACGGCATTCCGGTCGAGCATCCGGATGCGCTCGGCTATCGCCTCACCACGGCGGGCCTCGGCAAGACGGCAGAGCTGACCATCCAGCAGGATGGCAAGCGGCAGGCAATTGCCCTGCAGCTGGCATCCGCTCCCGAGACCCGGCCGCGCGACATCCAACTCATCGAAGGCCGCAGCCCCTTTGCCGGCATCCGCGCCGGCAATCTCTCGCCGCGCCTTGCCTATGAGTTGAAGATGCCGTCGGAAGTGACCGGGGTCGTCGTGACCGAAGTCGTGCGCGGATCGCCGGCGGCCCGCCTCGGCTTCCAGCCGCGCGATATCGTGGTGGCCGTTAATGGCGAGCCGATCGCCTCCGTGGATGATCTGCAGGCCATGAGCGAAAGCGATCCTGGCTTCTGGCGCGTCGAGATCGAGCGCGATGGCCAGCGCATCCGGCAGATCTTCCGATGAGCGATCTCTTTGCGCCGCAGATGTCGAAAGAGATGGCCGAGCGTCGCCCGCTCGCCGATCGTCTGCGGCCCAAGAACCTTGCCGAAGTCACCGGTCAGGAGCATCTGACCGGCGAGGATGGCGTGCTCGCCCGCATGATCGCCTCGGGCTCGCTCGGCTCGATGATCTTCTGGGGCCCCCCGGGCACGGGCAAGACCACCGTCGCCCGGCTGCTCTCGGGCGAGGCGGGCCTCGCCTTCGAGCAGATTTCGGCGATCTTCTCCGGTGTCGCCGACCTCAAGAAGGTTTTCGAAAGCGCACGCCTGCGCCGCATGGAAGGTCGCCAAACCCTGCTCTTCGTCGATGAGATTCACCGCTTCAACCGCGCCCAGCAGGACAGTTTTCTGCCGGTGATGGAGGACGGCACCGTCATTCTGGTGGGGGCAACGACCGAGAACCCGAGCTTCGAACTCAACGCCGCTCTTTTGTCGCGCGCCAGGGTCCTGACCTTCAAGAGCCATGACGAGGCGAGCATTGAGATCCTGCTGAAGCGCGCCGAGGAGACCGAAGGCAAGCCGCTGCCGCTCGATGCCGATGCACGGGCAAGCCTGATCCGCATGGCCGATGGCGATGGCCGTGCCTCGCTGACACTGGCCGAAGAGGTCTGGCGTGCCGCCCGCGAAGGGGAGGTCTTCGACACCGAGGGGCTGGGCCGCATCGTCCAGCGTCGCGCCCCTGTCTACGACAAGGGCCAGGACGGCCACTACAATCTGATCTCTGCCCTGCACAAGGCGGTGCGCGGCTCCGATCCCGATGCTGCCCTCTATTATCTCTGCCGCATGTTCGATGCCGGCGAGGATCCGCTCTATCTCGGCCGCCGGCTGGTGCGCATGGCGGTCGAGGATATCGGCTTGGCCGACCCCCAGGCGCTTGTCGTCTGCAACGCCGCCAAGGATGCCTACGACTATCTCGGTTCTCCCGAAGGCGAACTCGCGCTGGCCGAGGCTTGCGTCTATCTCGCGACAGCCCCGAAGTCGAACGGCGTCTATGTCGCCTACAAGGCGGCCATGCGGGCGGCCAAGGAGCATGGCTCGCTTTTGCCGCCCAAACACATCCTGAACGCCCCGACCAAGCTGATGAAGGGCGAAGGTTATGGCGACGGCTATCTCTACGACCACGACCAGCCGGACGCCTTTTCCGGCCAGGACTATTTCCCGGAAAAGATGGGCCGCCAGCAGTATTACGATCCGCCGGAGCGCGGTTTCGAGCGCGAGATCAGGAAGCGCCTCGACTGGTGGGCGAAGCTCCGCCGCGAGCGGGCCGGCGGCTGACGGGGACTTGCCCATCGTCATTTCAGCTTAAGCTGCTTTTAAGCGCTCTCCTGTAATCTCCCGAGCCGAACACAGGGGACTGCGCATGACGAAAGAGCTTGAATTCTTGCACTTGCAGCCGGGGGGCAAGGCCGCGCCGCGCCTTGGTTTGCCGGCGCTGGTCAAGCTCTTCGCCTTCGTGCTGATCACGCTGTCGGCCCTTTCGCTCCTCTTCATCGGTTACATCGCTTCCCGCAAGGCCGACGATATCGCGGTCGAGAAGCAGATCCTGATGCTGGAAAACGTCCTGCGCGACCGTCAGAGCCTTCTTGCCCGGGACCAGCTCGGGCTCGCGCGCTGGGACCGTTCGGTCAAATACATCACGCTCAAGTTCCGCGCCTCCTATGTGGTGGAGGAGTTCGTCTCCTCGCTCTGGTATGATTTCGGCCACGAGCGCAGCTTCCTCGTCGGTCCGGGCGGGCGCCTGTTGATGTCGGCCTGGCAGGACGAGGTGGATCTGACCGCGCGCGACCTGAAGCCCGGCGAGGACCTGAAGGCGATTGCCGATCAGGCGATCAGGCAGCACCATGCCCATCGCACCACGATCGATGGCGGCTATGGCCAGAAACCGGTGCCAGCCTCCCAGGTTCATGCCATCGCCGCCTTCGGTTTCGCCGAGATAGACGGGGATGTGATGCTCACCACCGCCATGGCCATCGTGCCCGATGATGGCGAGGTGGCGCTGCCCGAAGGCGATCCGGTCGTCCTGATTTCGGCACGGCCGATCGATGCGGAGCTCGTTGCCGATCTCAACACGCAACTCGAATATCCGGAGCTCCGCTTCAATCGCCACGACGACGGGCTGCTGGCGATCAGGAGCCTCGACGGCCGCAAGCTCGGCAGCTTCGACTTCGCCCTCTACGAGCCCGGTGCCGAGATCTGGACCATCGTCGTGCCGGCGGTGGTGCTGCTCTGCGGCCTGCTGCTCACCGCAAGCTTCGTGCTCGGCCGCTATATCGGCCGCCTGTCGGAGCGGCTGGAAGAAAGCGAGCGTCGCAACCGGGAGCTTGCTCATCGCGATGCGCTCTCCGGCCTTGCCAACCGGCTCTGCTTCGACAAGGCGTTGAACGAGGCGGCGGAACGGCTGGCGCATGCGCCCTTTGCCGTCATTGCCAGCGACCTCGACCGCTTCAAGGCCGTCAATGATATCCATGGCCATGCCGCGGGCGACGAGGTGATCCGGGTGGTCGCGGAGCGGCTGCGGGAGGCCGTCGGCGAAAACGGGCTGGTGGGACGTGTCGGTGGCGACGAATTCGTCGTGCTGGTCCATGCCTTCCGCGACCGACCGAGGCTTTCCATGCTCGCCCAGCACATCATCGCCTCGGTCTCTCAGCCCATCACCCTGTCGAGCGGGCCGGTCGTCGATGTCGGGATCAGCCTGGGCGTCGCGACCGCACCGGAAAGCGGTGCCGCCGCCCGGCCGATCATGGCCATGGCCGACAAGGCACTTTATGCCTCCAAGGAAGGCGGCCGCGGTCGGGTCTTCTTCGCCGAGGATCTGAGCCCCGACGAGGACGAGGCGGCCGTCCATGCGGCCTGACCCGCTCCGCCGCAGGCTTCTGCTGCTCGCTGCCGCATCAGGCCTTTCGCTAAGCTCCGTTGGTCGCCGGGCCCTGGCCCAGGCCTCTCCACTGGCAAGCGCAGCCGGTCCCGTGGACGCGGCCGGTAAGGGGCTGAAGGTCGTCGTCGTCGGCGCGGGCATGGCGGGGTTGTCCGCTGCCGCGCGCCTTGCCGAAAGCGGTGCCGAGGTCGTGGTGCTCGAAGCCCGCGACCGGATCGGCGGCCGCATCTTCACCGATAGCAGCCTTGGCGTGCCGGTCGAACACGGCGCCAATTTCATTCACGGCTATCACGGCAACCCGGTGGCGGATCTCGCTGCCAAGGCCCGCGCAACGCCCTTCTTCATCGACCAGGAAAGCTGGCAGCTGCTTGAGCAGGGCGGCGTGGAGCCGGAAGATTTCGAGATCGACGATGTCTTCGACGATCTCGAAACGCTGGCCGACAGCGCCGCGGAAGAGGCCGATGGCGACCCGTCGGTTTCTCTGCTCGAGGTGATCGAAATGCTCGATCCCGCCCTCCTGCAAGAGCCGATCGGCAACTGGGCCCTGACCGATACCTACGAGGGCGAATATGGCGCGCCGCTGGCTCAGCTCTCGGCGCTGCATCTCGACGCCGGTGAGGCCTTCGACGGGCCGGATGTGGTGCTGCGCGAGGGGTACGATCTCCTGGTGAAGTTCCTGGGGCAGGGGCTCGACATCCGCCTCGGCCAGCCGGTGCGCAGGATCCGCCACCGCCCTGACGGCGTCACCGTGGAGACCGACGCCGGGACCGTCGAAGCCGATCATTGCATCGTCACCGTGCCGCTCGGCGTGTTGAAAGCCGAGGCCATCACCTTCGAGCCCGCTTTACCGGACGGCCACCGGAAGGCGATCGCTGCGATCGGCTTTGGTCAGCTGGCCAAGGTTTCGGTCGCCTTCGACAAGCCCTTCTGGCCGGAGGATGTGCATTTTCTCGGCTATGCCGGACGAGAGCGCGGCCGCTTTGCCGACATGCTGAACCTCACGGCGATCCACGATGCGCCGATGCTGACGCTGGTTGCGAGCGGGGATTATGCGCCCCGCGTGGACGCGATGGACAACGCGGCTTTAATCGCCGACATCACCGCCGTCCTGCGCGACATGTTCGGATCGGATGTTCCGGCGCCGAAGGGGATGAGCCGGCATGCCTGGTCGAGGGACCCCTTTGCCCGAGGTGCCTATTCCTTCCCGGCGGTCGGGGCATCCCCCGCCGATCACGCGACCCTTGCTGCGCCGGTGGGGCCACGGCTTCGGCTGGCCGGCGAGCATGTGAGCGGCGATTATGCCGGCACGGTGCACGGCGCGCTTCTGAGCGGCGAGCGGGTGGCCGATCTCGTTCTGGCTGCGGGCAAGGGCTGAGAGGCACCGATCCGGGCGAAAGGAGGCGGATGGCCTCAGGACGCCTTCTGCTTCGGCTGGACGGCCGGTGCTGCGATCATCTTGACCTTGGATTCGGCGAGCCCATGATGGCCCTCCATGTCGACGATCAGGTGCCAGTGGCCGCTTTCCGGGATCACGACATTGATCGGCGATTTCTTCGCCACGCCGCCGAGATATTTGTAGTCGAGCGTTTCCTTGAACCGCTGGAAATTGGTCGGCGTCATCAGCCGCACATTGTTGACCGCCGAGAGCGTCACCTCGATGATCGTGCCGGCGCGCTGTTCCTTCAGATCGTAATGGGTGAAGCGGAAGGTCGGTTTGGACATTTCGCTCAGGTCTCCGTCCAGTCTTTTAAGCTATCGTAAAATACCGCGAGGCCGTTAAAGAAGCGTTGGCCGCAAGCCCTGCAAACCGGGGCGAGGGCGGACTTTTTTGGGACTTCGTCTTCACCCGAATGAAAGCAGGGCCGGCACTGCCGACCCCGCGTCCATGTCTCGAAACGACGGCGACGCTTCGCTTAGCGATGCGTGCCGATATTGGCTTCCGCATGGGTCTCGCCGACCTGCATCGCCTTGAAGAAGGGCACGAGCTGCCACAGGGCCGACAGGCCGACCAGCACGTAAACGATCGTCGCGAGTGCCGTATCCTGACCGCCGAACAGGGCGGCAACGAGGTCGAAATCGGCAATGCCGACCAGCAGCCAGTTGAGGCCGCCGACGATGACGAGAAGCAGTGTGATGAGGTTGAGGGCGCGCATGATGTTCTCTCCGTTGGTGAGGTCTAGGGCCTAACAGTTTCAAATGAGATTGGTTCCGGGGCGGTGCGGCCCTCATGCTGAGGTGCCCGCGTGAAGCGCGGGCCTCGAAGCATCCCTCTGTTTTTCTGGCACTGTGGCCTCGTGCTTCGAGGCCGGGCATTGCCCGGCACCTCAGCATGAGGGTCCGGACGGTGTGGCCTCGCCCTTCGAGGCCCGACGCGGTCGGGCGCCTCAGGGTGAGGGGCGAGAGCTGCGGGGAATGAGGGTGCGTTGCGTTTAGCGCGGCTCTATCTCCCCCCTTGCGGGGGAGAAAGCGAAATCGAGGAATTGGCCCGATCAGGGCCAAACCTCAGATTTCGCAAGAGGGGGGCTCGGTTATGTCGGCACCAACGGAACTGTGCCCCTCTCCTGGAAAATCTGAAGTTTAGGCGGCTTGCGCTCGCCTAAGCCTTCGATTTTCCGTCCTCCCCCGCGAGGGGGGAGGTGGGGCTCTCAGAACGAATTCGGCCCGAGGTTTCCCCCGGGCCGAAATCTCACTCAATTCTCAGCTGATCAGCTGCACCCGCTCGTGGCACCACACGTGTCGCACTTCTCGCAAGTGCCATTCCGCACCATCGTGAAGTTCTGGCATTCCGAGCACATGTTGCCCGTGTAGCCCTGCGCGATGGAGCGCATGCGGCGCGAGGCCTCGAGTTTCTTGGCTTCGGCCTTGGCGCTGGCGGCCTCGTCGGCGGCGGCGTCGGTGAAGACGCTTTCTTCTGCGATCTCCTCGGCGAATTCGACCGCGCGTTCCTCGTAGTCGCGCTTGAAGGACACGACTTCATGGGTGGAGACGGCGGTGGCGACTTCGAGCTTGCGGGCGGTGGCGCCCGTCGAGGCAAAGGCGGTGACCGTGGCCGAGGCCTTGGCGGGGGCAGCGGTGGCTGCACCCTTCGGCTCGGCGCTCGCGGCAGCCGGCGTGTGGCTGGAGACGAGCGTCGGCTTGTAACCGCGGGTCAGGCCCTTGGAGACGACATCCGCCTTGCCTTCCTTCATGCCGCGGCCAAGCGCGGTGTTGGAGAAGTCCGAGGTGTCGACATGCGCCAGATCGTGGCGGCCGAGATAGGAGATCGCCAGTTCGCGGAAGACGTAGTCGAGGATCGACGTCGCATTCTTGATCGCGTCATTGCCGGTGACCATGCCGGCCGGCTCGAACTTGGTGAAGGTGAAGGCGTCGACATATTCCTCGAGCGGCACGCCATACTGCAGGCCGAGCGAGACGGAGATGGCGAAGTTGTTGATGAAGGCGCGAAGGGCCGAGCCTTCCTTGTTCATGTCAAGGAAGATTTCGCCGAGACGGCCGTCGTCATATTCGCCGGTGCGCAGGAAGATCGTGTGACCACCGATCTTGGCCTTCTGGGTGTAACCCTTGCGGCGGGTCGGCAGCTTTTCCTGCTCGCGCACGACACGGTCGACGATGCGCTCGACGATGCGTTCCGTGATGGTGACGGCCTGGGCCGCCATCGGCTGCTGGAGCAGTTCGTCGACGCCGTCCTCGTCATCCGCGTCCTCGATCAGCGAGGCGTTGAGCGGCTGGGAGAGCTTCGAGCCATCGCGGTAGAGCGCGTTGGCCTTCAGTGCCAGCTTCCAGGACAGCATGTAGGCGGAGCCGCAATCCTCGACGGTCGCTTCGTTCGGCATGTTGATCGTCTTGGAGATCGCACCCGAGATGAAGGGCTGGGCAGCCGCCATCATGCGGATGTGGCTCTCGACCGAGAGATAACGCTTGCCGATCTTGCCGCAGGGATTGGCGCAATCGAAGACGGGCAGGTGCTCCTTCTTGAGGAAGGGGGCGCCTTCGAGCGTCATCGCACCGCAGACATGGATGTTGGCGGCTTCGATGTCCTTCTTCGAGAAGCCCATGTGCTCAAGCAGGTTGAAGCTCATGTCGGCGAGCTGCTCGTCGGAGACCTTGAGGGTCTCCTTAAGGAAGTCGGCGCCGAGCGTCCACTGGTTGAAGACGAACTTGATGTCGAAGGCCGACTTCAGCGCGCCGTTGACGGCTTCGATCTTCTCGTCGGTGAAGCCCTTGGCCTTCAGCGTCGAGGGGTTGATGCCCGGGGCCTGGTTCAGATTGCCATGGCCGACGGCATAGGCGTCGATCTCGGCGATCTGGGATTCAGAATAGCCAAGGGTGCGCAGCGCTTCCGGAACGGCAGCGTTGATGATCTTGAAGTAGCCGCCACCGGCGAGCTTCTTGAACTTGACGAGCGCGAAATCGGGCTCGATGCCGGTCGTGTCGCAGTCCATGACGAGACCGATCGTGCCGGTCGGTGCGATGACCGAGACCTGGGCATTGCGGTAGCCGTGCTTTTCACCGAGCTCGAGCGCCTTGTCCCAGGCGGCCGTGGCATGGGTGATGAGATCAGGATCCGTGCAGTCGGCATGGATCAGCGGAACCGGGTTGACCGACAGGCCCTCGTAACCGAAGGCGAGACCCTGGGCGGCGCGGCGATGGTTGCGGATGACGCGCAGCATGTTGTCGCGGTTCGGTGCAAAGCCCGGGAAGGGGCCGAGTTCCGAAGCGATTTCGGCAGACGTCGCATAGGAGACGCCCGTCATGATGGCGGTCAGCGCACCGCAGATGGCGCGGCCTTCGGCGCTATCATAAGGGATGCCCGAGGACATCAAGAGGCCGCCGATATTCGCATAGCCGAGGCCGAGCGTGCGGTATTCATAGGAGAGTTCGGCGATCTGGCGCGACGGGAACTGCGCCATCATCACGGAGACTTCGAGTACGACGGTCCAGAGGCGGACGGCGTGTTCGTAGTCGGCGATGTTGATCTTCTTCGTCTCGGCATCCTTGAACTGCAGGAGGTTGAGCGAAGCCAGGTTGCAGGCCGTGTCGTCGAGGAACATGTATTCCGAGCACGGGTTCGACGCGCGGATCGGGCCGGCAGCCGGGCAGGTGTGCCAGTCGTTCATCGTCGTGTTGAAGTGCAGACCCGGATCGGCGGACGCCCAGGCGGCATAGGAGATCTTCTCCCAGAGGTCGCGGGCCTTGAGCGTCTTCATCACCTTGCCGTCCTTGCGGGCGGTCAGGTTCCACTCGCCATCATTCTCGACGGCGCGCAGGAAGTCGTCCTTCAGCGAGACGGAGTTGTTCGAGTTCTGGCCCGACACGGTGAGATAGGCTTCCGAATCCCAGTCGGTGTCATAGGTCTTGAACTCGAGATCCTTGTAGCCCTGCTGGGCGAACTGGATGACGCGCTTGATGTAGTTTTCCGGAACCTGGTCCTTCTTCGCGGCCTTGATTTCGCGCTTCAGGGCAGGGTTCTCGTTCGGGTCGAAGCAGGCGCCGTTGTCAGCCTCGCAGTTGACGCAGGCCTTCATGATCGCCTTCAGGTGCTTGGCGACGATCTTCGAGCCGGTGACGAGGGCGGCAACCTTCTGCTCTTCCTTCACCTTCCAGTCGATATAGGCTTCGATATCGGGATGGTCGATGTCGACGACAACCATCTTGGCCGCGCGACGGGTGGTGCCACCCGACTTGATGGCGCCGGCTGCGCGGTCGCCGATCTTCAGGAAGGACATGAGGCCGGACGAGCGGCCGCCGCCGGAAAGCTTTTCGCCTTCGCCGCGCAGATAGGAGAAGTTGGAGCCGGTGCCGGAGCCGTACTTGAAAAGACGCGCTTCGCGGACCCAGAGGTCCATGATGCCGCCTTCGTTGACCAGGTCGTCTTCGACCGACTGGATGAAGCAGGCATGCGGCTGCGGATGCTCATAGGCCGACTTGGACTTCACCAGCTTGCCGGTGAAGGGGTCGACATAGAAATGGCCCTGGCCGGGGCCGTCGATGCCATAGGCCCAGTGCAGGCCGGTGTTGAACCACTGCGGGGAATTCGGCGCGACGCGCTGGGTGGCGAGCATGTAGGCGAGCTCGTCTTTGAAGGCGGCAGCGTCTTCTTCGGACGAGAAATACTTGCCCTTCCAGCCCCAATAGGTCCAGGTACCGGCCAGGCGATCGAAGACCTGTCGGGCATCGGTTTCCGAGCCGTAGCGCTCTTCCGCGGGCAGAGCAGCGAGTGCTTTCTCATCGGCAACCGAGCGCCAGAGGAAGGAGGGAACGTCGTTCTCCTCGACCTTCTTCAGGATCTTCGGCACGCCGGCCTTGCGGAAATACTTCTGGGCGAGGATGTCCGCCGCCACCTGGCTGAACTGAGCCGGGACGTCGATGTCGGCAAGACGAAATACGATTGAGCCGTCGGGGTTCTTGATTTCGCTGATGGCCTTGCGGAACTCGATTTCCGCATAGGCGGACTGTCCCGGTTTGGTGAAGCGACGTTCAATGCGCATCTGCCTGTGTCCCTCGATCTAGGGCGCCAAAAATCGGCGCGAGTAATTTCGTTCGGCCAACGCGAAACTGCGCAGCCGCTCACTTGTTCGTCCGTCAGGTGATTCATCCGGAGATGATGACCCTGTATATGGTAGTGATGGTGGCTGCAAACACTAAATATAGTACTAACAGATTATTGCTGCCAGACCCAGACCCCCTGCCGGGCGGTCAAAAATCGCACAAATTTCCTGTTGTGGGCGACGTCCTCAGAACGCCGTTCCACCTCAAAGAAAGCCGCCACAATGTTTGATGAAACCCGGCCTCGTTATGCCCGGTCCAGTCGCCGCCGCAACAGGGTCCATTAACATCGTCCCGACTGATTCCGTCAAGGGGTGGTCTGTGAAGGAAATGTTAACGCTATATGTTGTGGTGATTGATTGTGGATAACGGGCAAAAGAGCGAAGTCACGGGAATGACACGGCTTTCTCGTGTCGTGTGACGCAAGGCCCTGCCGATGCCGCGCCGTCACGCAAAAGTCACGGGGGCGATTTCGTGCCGAAACGATGCGCAAACCGGGCTCAAAGCTAGGTCTTCGGGGCTTTTCCGGCGGGCCGAATCGTCGCTCGAAAAAGCTGGGGATGAGAGCCGGGAAAAATCCTGGGCTTGACAGGAAATCTCCTCGCCCGGGCCGAGGACGCTACCTGATATTGCAGATGCATAATTCACTCATCCCGCATCAACCAAATCGCAATATGTGACGATTATTCAGTGAAACCATCAGTATGGAATGACCTCCATGCCCGGCCGCACAAGGCCGCCTGCCAGGATGGCGGGTCGCACGGAGTAAATCTTCATGAGTATCGCCAATCTCTCCATTCTCAAAAAGATCAGCCTCGTCGTCGTCCTGATGGGCGTTGCGGCCGCGGCGATCGCAGCTGTCGGCGCAAGCGGCCTGTCCTCGCTGGGCTCGGCGCTGAAGGACACCGGCGCCCGCGAAGAGGTGGCCCGTGAGGCCATGGACCTGCGCGTCGACATCATTGCCATCTCCCGCATGACCTATCAGCTGGCGCTGGCTCCGGAAAAGGCCGCCGATTTCGCTGCTGAAACCGACAAGCGCGCGGCCGAAATGCTCGCCCGCCTGCCGAAGATCGCGACGACCGCGAGCCCGGCCGAGGCCCAGATCCTCGATCGCACGAAGACGGCGCTCGACGCTTACTTCAACCAGATCCGCGAGATGGTTGCCGTCGCCGCGACGCCTGCCGGCCAGGATCTCGCCGTGATGAAGGGCGAGCTGGCCAAGGCTCTCGACGCCCAGAAGACGGTCACCGCAGTGGTCAAGGAATATTCGACCTCGTCTGCCGAAAGCCTGAAGGCCTCGCGTGAAAACGCGCTGGCTGCCTCCGGCTTCACCATGCTGGTCCAGGTCGTGACCGCGGCTGTCTGCATTCTCGCCGGTGTGGCCATCAGCTTCCTGCTTGCCCGTCGCGGCATCGTCAACCCGATCCGCAGCCTGACCGCCGTCATGACGGAGATGGCCTCCGGCAAGCTCGGCAAGGCCATCGAAGGCACCGAGCGCAAGGATGAAATCGGCGAAATGGCCCGTGCGCTGGAAGTCTTCCGCACCAACGAAGCCCAGATGCGCGCCATGGAAGCCCAGGAAGCGGCCCTGCATGCCCAGAGCCGTGACCTGCAGACCTCGATCAGCGACATCGTCGCGGCGGCCGCTGCTGGCGATTTCTCCAAGCGCATCACCAAGTCTTACGAAGATGCCGACCTGCAGCGCTTTGCCGGTTCGGTCAACGAGCTCGTCGAAAGCGTCGACCGCGGCATCACCGAAGTTCGCCGCGTTATCGCAGCGCTCGCCGACGCCGACCTGACACACGACATGAACGGCCAGTTCCAGGGCGCCTTTGCCGAACTCCAGGGCAACGTCAACCAGACCATGGCCGTCCTGCGCCAGACCATGCAGAACATCCTGAACGCCGCGGGCACGATCACCGGCAACTCCGGCGAACTGTCCTCGGCCGCCAACCAGCTGGCCCGCCGCACCGAGCAGCAGGCCGCTTCGTTGGAAGAGACGGCCGCCGCACTCGAGGAGATCACCACCACGGTCAAGACCTCGACCCAGCGTGCCCGGGAAGCCTCGCACATGGTCGACGAGACCAAGTCGAGCGCCGGCAAGTCGGGTGACATCGTCCGCAACGCCATCGACGCGATGGGCCGCATCGAGCAGTCCTCGCAGAAGATCAGCCAGATCATCTCGGTCATCGACGAAATCGCCTTCCAGACCAACCTGCTGGCACTCAACGCCGGTGTCGAAGCAGCACGTGCCGGTGAAGCCGGTCGCGGTTTTGCCGTCGTTGCCCAGGAAGTTCGCGAACTGGCCCAGCGTTCTGCCAATGCTGCGAAGGAGATCAAGACCCTGATCAACACCTCGGCCGAGGAAGTGAAGGGCGGCGTGTCGCTCGTGCTTTCGACCGGCGAGGCGCTGAAGGAGATCGAATCTCTGGTCAACCGCGTCAACGACCACGTGGTGACGATTGCCCGTGCCGCCGAAGAACAGTCGGCAGCGCTTGGCGAGATCAACACCTCGGTCAACCACATGGACCAGATGACCCAGCAGAACGCCGCCATGGTGGAGGAGACGACGGCAGCGAGCCAGGTTCTGGCCGGCGAAGCCCGCCAGCTGCAGGCGCAGCTCGCCCGCTTCAAGCTCGAAGGTGGCGCCTCGGCCGGCTCTGCGGGCTACCGCACGGCAGCCTGAGCCATTTCGGGAATTCGCTAAAGAGCGAAGTACGGAAGCGCCGCAGAAATGCGGCGCTTCTTTCGTTTGCGCGACGAAACGGGCAAGGTGTCAGACCATTGAGGTCTGTCTGGCGCTGCCGCCGACTGGGCCGCGACAGGGATAAATGAGCGGATCGAGGAGACGCGGAACCATGCATCTGTTGTTGTTGGGCGCTACCGGACTGGTCGGCAGCCATGTTCTCGATCAGGCGCTGGCCGATCCACGCGTGACGGCGGTCACCGCGCCAACCCGCCGACCCTTGCCGCAGCGGCCAGGATTGTCTGCACCAATCGTGGACTTCGAGGCGCTTCCGCAGGATCCCAGCACCTGGGCCGTCGATGCCGTGATCTGCGCGCTCGGCACCACCATCAAGGCGGCCGGATCGCGTGAACGCTTCCATCGCGTCGATCACGACTATCCGCTGGAGATCGCGCGGCTCGCGAAAGCGCATGGCGCGCGGAGCTTCGTGCTCAACTCCGCGAAAGGCGCCGATGTGAAGTCGCTCTTCTTCTATAGTCGCGTGAAGGGCGAAACGGAGCGGGACATCGTGGCACTCGGTTTCGACAGCTGCGTGATCGTCCGTCCGGGCCTGATCGACGGACCGCGCCCGGAGCCGCGGCCGATGGAGCAGGGGGCACGGAAAGTGCTTGGCTTGCTTAAGCCGATCCTGCCGCCGACGCTGCAGGCCAATCCACCTGAGGCTATTGCCCGCACCATGCTCGAGGCGGCGATTGCTGCACCCCGCGGGGTTACCGTCATTCCGTCACAGGATATGCTGTGACGGAATGGGGCGAGAGTCCGTACGTCTATTTTGAGGTTCAGTGTGCGCGGCCGAGAGGGAGCTGGCGGCGAATATCGCTCGCTTCAGGGGCTTGGATGCGCCGATAGCGCGCCTCGACAAAGTTGTAGATGCCGAAGGCTGCAAGACCGAGAGCGACCACCGCGTAGATGATCCCGCCGAAGGGCAGTTCTCGCAGCCAGGCCATCGCCTCGGCCATACCGCCGGCCTGTTCCGGATCGACATTGAAGGCGGCATAGAGGAACAGCACGCCGATGATGCCGAAGACGACGCCGCGTGCCACGAGGCCGTAGATCGAGATCAGCACGGCGGGCGAATTCTTCTTGGCATCGAGTTCGAGATAGCGGCCGAAGCTGCGCTTGATGCCCTTCATGGCCGTCACGATGCCGCCGACGATGAAGCCGATGCCGATGATTCCGGCAAGGTATCGCCCGAAGGGCTGCGACATGACCCAGGCGGCGATGCCTTCTTCTCCACCCGAACCGCCACTGCCATTCGACATCTGCAGGGCCATGAGAATGCTGGTCATCGCGAGACCGGCATAGGTGATGGCGCTACCGAACAGGGCCGCACGGATGGCATAGCCCTTGGCGTCGTCATCCTGGCCATCGGCATTGGCGAGCGATTGGGCGAGGCGCCAGACGACAAAGCCTGCGAGACCGAGACCGATCAGGCCGATCCAGACCCGGCCGAACGGCTGCTGCAGGAGCGTTTCCAGCGCCGAATTCGTATCCGGCTCCGCGCCGGCAAATCCGGAAAACAGGGCGAGTGCGGCAACCATCAGGAAGACGACGCCGCGTGCGCCATAACCGGCGCGCGCCATGAGGTGAAATTTCGACCGCGTATTCATAAGAACCCTCTCCTTGTCTGCGGAGAAAAACGGAGGAGGAGAGGCTGGGTTCCCTCTGCGATCGCACTCTGATGGGGTGCCGCCGGAACCGATGGGCTGACGGCGTGTTTCCCGCTCAGGCAAATGCCGCGGGAGGATCACATGGCAGACCTGGGTAGCGAGAAGACGGAAGTGCAGCAGGAGACTGCCTATGGCGCCCAGTCCGACAGCGGGGCGAAGCCGGGCTTTGCGCTCTCGGCCTGGTCGCTTGTGATCGGCGGCGTTTTCCTGGTTCTGGTTCTGGGCTGGCTGTTTCTCATCTGAAGCGACACGTCGATCAAAACGAAATTCAACCAATCGGTTGACAATCGCTTCGAACGCGACGATATTCAACCACATGGTTGATCTTTCGCAAAATCCTCTGGACCTGATCTTTCACGCGCTTGGCGACGAGACGCGACGCCGCATGCTCGCCGCGCTCGTCGATGGCGAAAGGAGTGTCGGCGAGCTGGCCGAACCTTTCACGATGTCGCTTGCTGCCGCCTCAAAGCACATCAAGGTGCTCGAAGCGGCAGGGCTCATCAAGCGCGAGGTCAAAGGACGCACCCATCTCTGCCGACTGGATCCGGGGCCGCTTGGCTCCGCCCACCAGTGGCTGAGCGCCTACGAGCACTTCTGGACCGGCCGGCTGGATGTCCTCGAACGGCTCCTCCGTGCGGAGGATGCCGCATTCCCCCGAAACAGACAGGATGGAGAATGACGATGACACAACGACTGGACATCAACCCCTATGGTCGCGTGACCGAGCCGGCGACGCTGGTGATCGAACGCTTGCTGCCCGGGCCCGCCTCGCGGATCTGGCGCTACCTCACAGAAGGCGACATGCGTCGGCAATGGCTGGCTGGTGGTGCCATGGAAGAGAAGGCGGGCGCACCCTTCGAACTCGTCTGGCGCAACGACGAACTGACCGATCCGCCCGGCAACCGCCCGGAGGGTTTCGGCGAAGAGATGCGGATGAAGAGCCGGGTTCTCGAAGTGCAGAAGGACAAGCGGCTCGTCTTCACCTGGGGCGAAAGCGGCGAGGTGTCCTTCGATCTGAAGGCAGAGGGCGACGAGGTGCTGCTCACGGTCACGCACAGGCGGATCTCGGACCGGGCAAACCTGCTGATGGTCGGAGCCGGCTGGCACATGCATCTCGATATCCTGGCGGCCAGGCTGACGGAGACACGGTCCGAGCCTTTCTGGGACGGCTGGTTGAAGCTGAAGGACGACTACGACCGGCGCATTCCGGCCTGAAACAGGTCCGCCGTAAAAGAACGAGACCGAAATCAATAGGCCCTCCGCCGATGGCGGGGGGCCTTCTTGATGAGAGCGAGACAGTCAGCCCTTAAGGCTGGATCGGTGCAGGCGGCGGGCTCGCATCCTGAACGCCACCTTCGGGTGCGGTTGCGGGCACATCCGTCTGCGAAGGCGTGGGCGGTGCCAGCGTGCCGTCACCGGTATTGGCGGGGGCATCGGGCGTCGGTGCCACGGCCGGATCTTCGGCCGGCGGTGGCGGAGCCTCGGCGCCTGTGGGAGCCGGCGTTGTGCCCTCGGCTGGAGCCGGGCTGGTGCTGTCGGCCGGAGCGGTGGTGCCGTCGGCCGGAGCGGGTGTGCCCTCGACAGCCTCATCCGTTGCAGCCTGCTGTTCGGCGACGGCCGAGCCCGGCGGCATCTGGTCCGTGCCGATCGGTTCGGCGAGCGGCGTTGCGCCTTCGGCTGCGACGCGCCAGACGGTGTTGCCGGCATCATCCGCAATCAGCAGAGCACCGGTGCCGTCGAACCCCACGCCGACAGGGCGGCCATGGGCTTCCTCGGCTTCGGCATCGAGGAAGCCGGTCACGACATCGGTCGGGTCGCCGGAAGGCCGTCCGTTCTCAAAGGGTACGTAGAGGACCTTGTAGCCATTGAACTGGCTGCGGTTCCAGCTGCCGCGATTGCCGACGAAAGCGCCGTTGGCATAACCTTCCGGCATGGCCATGCCGGTGGAGAAGGCAAGGCCGAGGGCCGCCACGTGGCTGGACAGCGCATAATCCGGCTTGATCGCCTGCTCGACCATATCGGGCCGCGGCGGATGCAGGCGCGGATCGACGTGCTGGCCATAGTAGCTCCAGGGCCAGCCATAGAAGGCGCCGTCCTGGACCGAGGTCATGTAATCCGGCACGAGATTGGGGCCGAGCTCGTCGCGCTCGTTGACGACGGTCCAGAGCGCACCGCTGTCCGGGTTGAAGGCAAGCCCGTTCGGATTGCGAAGGCCGGACGCATAGACGCGGGAGGCGCCGGTTTCCCGGTCGATCTGCCAGATGGCGGCGCGGCCCTTTTCAGCTTCGAGCCCGCGTTCGCCGGCATTGGAATTGGAGCCGACCGAGGCGTAGAGGAAGCGGCCGTCGGGGCTGAGCGCCAGATCCTTCGTCCAGTGGTGGTTGATCGGACCGCCCGGCAAGGGGGTGAGCACGCGCGGCGGCGTGGTGATCTCGTTCTGGCCGAGCTGGTAGTCATAGGCGAGCACCGCGTCGGCCGCTGCGACGTAAAGCGTGTCGTCGACGAAGGCGAGGCCGAAGGGCGAGTTGAGATCGGTCAGGAGGTCATGGCGTTCATCGACGGTGCCATCGCGATCGGTGTCGCGCAGCAGCGTGATGAGGTTCGTCGGTTTATCCCCGCCGCCACCGCCCGAGGCGATGGACATGATGAAGCCGCGGATGACGTCCTTCGGACGCTCGACCGGCTTGCCGGGCGGTGCCTTGCTCTGCACAACGAGCACGTCGCCGTTGGGCAGCGTGTGTACGGTGCGCGGGTTGGCGAGATCGCGGGCATAGGCGGAGATGGTGAAGCCGTCGATGACGTCGGGCGTCTCGTCCGCGCCCCAGCCGACGACCTCGGCGACCTTCAGGTCGGGCACGAGCGACTGGCTGGGTTCGGGCAGAACGGGATCGGGGCCGATCTGGCTGGAGACGTCGAAATCGCCATTGTCATCGCTGCAGCCGGCAAGGGTGAGCGCCAGGAGGGCGGTGGAGGCAAGCGCGACGCGGCGCAGGGTGATTTCGGAGCGGTTCATGGGGTCCTCCAGGCATCGGCGCTACGCTGTTCGGCGGTGAGATAGACGCAGGCGATCATGGCAATCACGGTGACAGCCGATACGAGGAGGCCGTAGGGCACGATCGCCGTCCAGCCGTCGCCGGCGTGAATGAAGCTGTTGAGAATGGCGAGCACCAGCACGGCGAAATAGGCGATGACCGCCGGCCAGCTGGGGCGAAGCGCGCGGGTTGCGGGCCGTGCCAGATCGATCAGCCCGGCGATGATGGAGAGCGCGCCGAAGACGAGGCCGAAGAACAAGAGCCAGTCGGAGAAATTGCTCCACATGAGGTGCGAGGTGCGCCAGTAGAGGATGTCGGTAATCAGGGCCAGTGTGAAGCTGACGAAGGGAAAGGGGACGAAGAGCGCCGAAAGCGGATAGGCGTTCGATGCCGTGGGCGGAGAGTGGAGGGCGGCCATCAGTCGATCTCTACCGTTTGGGGTGGAACACAAGAGCCATACGGGCGAGGGGCTCTTTTGTTCCGTTCGCTGGAAAAGACTGACTGTGTTGGGGCCGGCCCACGAAATAGCCGGCCTTGATTGTCGCGCAGTATTCGAGATTGAATTTCTGGTAGAAAATATCCGGGAAGTTAACCGGATGGCAGAGAGCCCCGTCTGAAGCGACGGGGCTCGAATTGCAGCGTCGCGGTGGATCGTCCGTCAAGTCGTCAAAGAGACTGCCAAGGGCAATATCAATAAGATACCGACCACTAAAACGGCGATAGCTCCTTTCGCGACGATTTCACCTTTGGATATTCGCAGCTCATGTTTGTCGTCCAATATTTTCTCCTGTGCTTCGATTCGTCCTAGGAAGGACGAAATTACTCAAGCACATTGTGATCTTTTCGTAAGAGCCGTTTCAGCAACCCACATTGATTCACAGGCAGAGCCGCATCTATTCTTATTTCTAGGCAATAATTCTCATAGTACTTGACTGTGATGTCCGTCGAATCGGGCGGACTTGGGAGGCAGTCGATTCTCTTTGGAAATCTCAAGGAGCTGAATGTTTGCTAGTCTCTTTGCTCTGCTTTGTCGGCTGGCATAAAAAAGCCCGCGTCGATATGCGGGCTTTCGGAGCAGAAAGGATCTTGGCTGTCAGCCCTTGGAGCCCTTGGCGATCGGCTCCTGATAGGTGAAGCCCATGTCCCAGGGGAAATAGATCCAGGTGTCCTGGGAGACTTCGGTGACGAAGGTGTCGATGGTCGGCACGCCCTTCGGCTTGGCGTAGACGCAGGCGAAATGCGCCTTCGGCATCATCTCGCGAACTTCGAGCGCCGTCTTGCCGGTGTCGGTGAGATCGTCGATCACCAGTACGCCTTCGCCGCCATTGACCGTCAGTTCCGGCGTGATGCCCTTCAGGAGGTTCATTTCGCCCTGGTTGACATAGTCATGGTAGGAGGCGACGCAGACCGTTTCGATGAGGCGGATGTTGAGCTCGCGCGAGATGATCGCGGCCGGCACGAGGCCGCCACGGGTGATGCAGACGATGGCGCGGAACTCCTGGCCGAGGCCGGCGAGCCGCCAGGCAAGCGCACGCGCGTCACGGTGGAACTGGTCCCAGGAAACGGGGAAGGCTTTATCGGGAAGAGACATGAGATGCGGGCTCCGCTGGCTGGATGATGGGATCCGCGCCGGACTGCGGCGCCGTCAACCGGATCCTTCCAAGCGGGCCACGATGCGCGGGCCCCGAAACGCGTTTCGCGCGGCTGATACCGCGCGAAGCTCGCCCTTGAAGGGTTCCAGTCTTTGGCCGTTGCTATTAGCGGGAATCTGAAGCCTCTGGCAAGGCCCGTGTTCCCTCGCCAACAGGCCCCGTCATCAGCGGGACAGAAGCGTCAGCGCCGTCATCGAATCGAGCAGTGTGCGGGTGACGCCGCCGAACAGCATTTCCCACCAGCGCTTGTTGCCATAGGCGCCCATGACCAGGAGGTCGATGGAACTGTCCGACAGCCGGTTTTCGATGGCGATCGCCGGATCGAGCCCGGACTTTTCCGATGCGGTCAGCGTGACATTGACCCCGTGACGCGCAAGCGACGCGGCGATCTCGGCGCCGGCCATGGCGCCGGTCTGATTCGCGCTATCGGACGCATCGACCGTGAAGATCTCGACCACCTCGGCGGCCTTGAGGAAGGGCAGGGCGTCGAAGGTGGCGCGGGCCGCCTCGCGCGAGCCGTTCCAGGCAACCAGCACCCGGCGGATCGGTTTCGGCTCCTTCAGGATATGCGGGATGAGCAGCACCGGGCGTCCGCTCTCGAACAGGAAGCTTTCAAGCTCCGACCGGGTTTCCGACAGCATGCCCGCTTCGCCCTGGGCGGCAATGACGAGATCGACGCTGCGGGCGCTGTCGATCAACGCGGCGGAGTTGAAGCCCGAGGAGGTGACGAAGCTGCGCCATTCATGGGACAGGCCCTCGCGGCTGCCGATCTCGCGATAGATCTTCTCGACGCCCTCGGTTTCCTGATGCGCCATCTCCTGCAGCGCCTGAACGGTGGCGGGATCCGGGATCTCCATGGGCGCGACCAGCGGCACCATGGCCACGGCCTCGGCATGGGCGCCGATCACATGCGCCTGAAACTGGTTGGCGATGGCAACGGTAAAATCCGTCACCTGCTTCGTGGTTTTCGGTGTGTCCAATATGGCAAGAAGTGTGCGGTAACCCATGGTCGTCTCCTCTTGCGGCCCTTATTCATTGTCCGCATGAGATAACTATGGGTTCCGTTACGTTGTTCCGCCTTGACCGAGGTCAAGGCGGGCGGGGCTTCAGGCGCGAAGGAACGCGCTTAAGCCACTTCGCCGGTGCCGAGATCGCGCTTGGCCGCAGCATCCTTTTCCGACCGCAGCGCAGCAATCATTGCCTCGACATCGGCCGCTGCCGCATCGACGATCGCCTGCTCGCGCGCCCGAACGATTAGTTCGGTCGAGAAGCGCTGGCCGTCGAAATGCGGATAGGAGCCGATCGAGGTTTCCGGATGCGCCTTCTGGATGGTGCCGAGCGCAGTGCCGATATCGCCTTCGCCGAAGGGGCAGGCGATGGAGCGCGACAGCACCCGCTGCCCGGCCGGCAACGTCTCGATCACATGCGCCATCATCGCCTGGAAGACCTGCGGCACGCCGGCCATGACATGCACATTGCCGATGATGAAGCCGGGCGCCGTCGAGACCGGGTTCGGGATATGGCGGCTGCCCTCCGGCATGCGCGCCATGCGCTGGCGGGCTTCGGTGAATTCGAGACCGCGGCCGGCATACATGTCGCCGAGCAGCTTCATCGCATCCGGATCATGCAGGCAGGGCACGCCGAAGGCTTTCGACACGGCATCGGCCGTGATGTCGTCATGCGTCGGGCCGATGCCGCCGGAGGTGAAGACATAGGTGTATTTGGACCGGAGCGCATTCAGCGCCTCGACGATCGCGTCCTCCTCGTCCGCGACGATGCGCACCTCCTTCAGATCGATGCCGGCAACCGTCAGGAGATCGGCGAGATGGCCGATATTCTTGTCCTTGGTGCGGCCGGACAGGAGTTCGTCGCCGATGGCGAGCATGGCGGCGGTCTTGATCGTCGAAGTCATGGATGTTGTCCTATGGGATGAGGCAGGCGGGGCTGAAAGACGTTACCGTTTTGTGTCCGGGAAGAGAAGTAAAGGCGGTGAATGATTGAACACTGCGTTCCCTCGCGCGTGACTGGTCGGATCGCCGGAATGCGCTACATCTCGCACATCCATCAGCGCGGCGGGGCCGCATGTTTCAAGGGAGATACGACATGGCGAAGGTACTGGTTCTCTATTACTCGGCATATGGCCACATCGAAACGATGGCTTATGCCGTTGCCGAAGGTGCAAAGTCGGCCGGCGCGGACGTCACCGTCAAGCGCGTTCCGGAACTGGTTCCGGAAGAGGTCGCCAAGGCTTCCTACTACAAGATGGACCAGCAGGCCCCGATCGCCGACCCGAACGAACTCGACCAGTACGACGCCATCATCGTCGGCGCAGGCACCCGTTACGGCACGGTCGCATCCCAGATGCGCAATTTTTGGGACCAGACCGGGGGCCTCTGGGCGCAGGGCAAGCTGACCGGCAAGCTCGGCTCGATGTTCACCTCGACCGCGACCCAGCACGGCGGCCAGGAAACCACCATCATGGGCTTCATCCCGACCTTCCTGCATCACGGCATGGTCTATGCCGGCCTGCCCTATGCCTTCCAGGGCCAGATGGGCGTCGAGCAGGTCAAGGGCGGCTCGCCTTACGGCGCGTCCACGATCACCGACGGCGACGGCTCGCGCCAGCCTTCGGACATCGAACTGGAAGCCGCCCGCTACCAGGGCGCCCATGTGGCAAAGCTGGCTGCCAAGCTCGTCTGATCGGCAGACGATGAATGATCAAGAAAGGCGGGGCCCTCGGCTCCGCCTTTTCTGTGTCGGACGCTGTAAGCTGGCGCGATCGTTAAAATGCTGCCGATCATCGAAAGGGTGGGTTAGGCGGCCTGATGCATCATCATGGTTGTAATGCATAGCATATCCGGACATCAGCCATGACCCAGCCAGAACGCCGTCGCCAGCCACGCCTGAGGGCCCTGAAAGCCGGTCGCGCCATCCTCCCGGGCGGCCATTCGACCTTCGACTGCATGATTCGCAATCTCTCGCCTGTTGGAGCCAAGGTGACCTTCGAATCGACCGTCGACATCCCCCAAGAGTTCCGCCTGCGCTTCGAGGACGGTACGACGCATGATTGCGCGGTCAAATGGCGCAAGGAACGCGAACTTGGCGTCGAATTCCTCGATGCGCTGGCAGGTTGAGCAATAGGACCGAGTGATTGATGACACGGCGCAGCGCCGGCACCGCGCTGCTCGCCCTTGACGCGTCCGACGAACTGACCGAAACAGGGCCCGCGCGGACGTGGCGAAACTGGTAGACGCAAGAGACTTAAAATCTCTCGGCCTTAGGTCATGCGGGTTCGATCCCCGCCGTCCGCACCAACCTCCTTCTGCATCTCTCTGATCTTCCCGCACTAGCGCGTTCGCGTTCGCACGCCTTCATCATCATGTGTCTCCATGTCCGATGCGCTAAATTTGGGCAATTGGAGAAATGACGAAAGTTTGAGCATTTTCCGCTTTGCGGCCTCCTTGTTTCCTGCTTTGATGCGCCCATCAAAACAAGGGGAGCAAAATCCATGATCTCAAGACGTCTCTTTTCGGCGGCCATTGTCGCGGCGGGCCTGCTGGCCGGTGTGACGCTGCCGGTCGGGCAGGCGCATGCGGAAACCGAAATCAAGTTCACGCTCGACTGGAAGTTCGAGGGGCCGGCGGCCGGCTTTCTGCTGGCGCTGGACAAGGGGTATTTCGCCGCGGAAGGGCTGGATGTGACGATCGATTCGGGCAATGGCTCGGTTGAGGCGATCCCGCGCGTGGCGACCGGCGCCTATCAGATGGGCTTCGGCGACATCAATTCGGTGATCAAGTTCCTCGATGAAGACCCCAGTCAGAAGGTCAAGGCCGTGATGATGGTCTATGACAAGCCGGTCTTCTCGGTCGTCGGCCGCAAGTCGCTCGGCGTGACCGAGGATCCGAAGTCGCTCGAAGGCAAGAAGCTCGGCGCCCCGCCGCCGGATGGTGCCTTCGCCCAGTGGCCGGCCTTCAAGCAGGTTGCCGGGATCGACGACAGCAAGATCACCATCGAATCGATCGGCTTTCCCGTGCGCGAGCCGATGCTTGCAAAGGGCGACGTCGATGCCGTCTTCGGCTTTGCCTTCTCGGTCATCCTGAACCTCAAGGCGCAAGGGATCCCGGCAGACGACATCGCGACCATCCTGATGGCCGATAACGGTCTGAACCTCTACGGCAACAGCGTGCTGGTGAATTCCGATTTTGCCGCCGAAAACCCCGAGGCCGTCAAGGGCTTCCTGAAGGCGCTCGCCAAGGGCTTTGCCGATGCGGTCGCCAATCCGGAAGAGGGCGTCGCTGCGGTCCTGAAGCGCAACGAGACGCTGAACGCCGACATCGAGAAGGAACGTCTTGAAATGGCCAATGCCATGAACATCAAGACGCCCTACGTCGTCGAAAACGGCATGGGCAGCGTCGACATGGAGCGGCTGTCCGCCTCGATCGAGACGCTGAAGGTCTCGATGGGGCTGAAGGGCAATGTCACGGCCGAGCAGGTTTTCGACGCGAGCTTCCTGCCGGCCAAGGAAGAGCGGATGTTGCCTTGATGGTAACACCCTCCCCTTGAGGGGGAGGGTCGAACCGCAGGTTCGGGGTGGGGTGACCCTTTTGCGAAATCACCCCACCCGCTGCTTCGCAGCGACCTCCCCCTCAAGGGGAGGTTGGGAAATCCCCTTTTGACCGGAGCCCTTGATGTCTCACCTCGTTTCCATCGACAATGTCGATATGCGCTATGGCGGCGCTAATGGCACGCTCGCTGTGTCGGGCCTCACCATGCGGGTCGACAAGGGCGAGTTTGCCGCCGTGGTCGGTCCTTCAGGCTGTGGCAAGTCGACCCTGATGAAGCTCGTGACGGGGCTGCATATCCCGCAATCGGGCGTCGTCATCGTCGCCGGCCAGCAGGTGACCAAACCGGTCTCGATCGTCGGCATGGCCTTTCAGAACCCGACCATGCTGCCCTGGCGCACGACGCTTGAAAACATTCTCCTGCCGCTCGAGATCGTCGAGAAGCATCGCCATCGGCTGCGGGCGAACAAACGAGAATATGTCGAGAAAGCCGAGAACCTGCTGGAGATCGTCGGGCTGAAGGGCGTGGGCGCGAAATTTCCCTGGCAGCTTTCGGGTGGCATGCAGCAGCGCGCCAATCTCTGCCGGGCCCTCATCCATGAGCCCGAACTGCTGATGCTCGACGAGCCCTTCGGCGCGCTCGATGCCTTCACCCGCGAAGAGCTCTGGTGCGTCATCCGAGACCTGCATGCGGCGCAAGGCGTGACCATCGTGCTCGTCACCCACGACCTGCGCGAGGCGGTGTTCCTGGCCGACCGGATCTTCGTGATGAGCGCGCGGCCCGGCAAGGTGGTGAAGGAACACGCCGTGCCCTTCGCGCGGCCGCGGGATCTGGAGCTGATGTATCAGACGGAGTTCAACGACATGGTGCATGTGCTGCATGGCGAGATCGCAAAGGCGAGGGTGGCGGCATGAGTGTCACGATCGAGACGTCGCCGATCCGGCCTGTGGTGAAGCCCCTTGCGCAGCGCATCAACTGGGTGCGGGCGGCACCTTTCCTGTACACGCTGGCGCTCTTTGCCGTCTGGGAGCTGACGGTGATTGCGCTCGACATGCCGCCGACCATCCTGCCGGCGCCCTCGAGGGTCTTCGAGGCGGTGGTGCAATATTGGTCGCCGATCTGGAAGAATTCGCTGCAGACGCTTTACACGACGACGCTCGGTTTCCTGATCGCGGTGGTCGCCGGTCTGGCGCTCGGCCTCTTCATCGGCTGGTCGAAGACCATCTATGCCGGGCTCTACCCCCTGATGATCGGCTTCAACGCCATCCCCAAGGTGGCGCTGGTGCCGATCCTCGTCATCTGGTTCGGCATCGGCACGGTGCCGGCGGTGATGACGGCCTTCCTGATTTCCTTCTTTCCGATCGTCGTCAATGTCGCGACGGGGCTGGCGACGATCGAGCCGGAGACGGAGGACGTGCTGCGGGCGCTGGGCGCCAAAAAGCTCGACATCATGCTGAAGGTCGGGATCCCGCGCTCGATGCCCTACTTCTTCGGCTCGCTGAAGATCGCCATCACACTGGCCTTTGTCGGCTCGGTGGTCTCCGAGACCGTGGCCTCCAACTATGGCCTCGGCAACATGATGAGTTCGGCCCAGAGCCAGTTCAACGTGCCGCTGGTCTTTGCCGGGCTGCTGGCGCTCGCAGTCGAGGGCATCGCCATGTATGCGCTGATGGCTTGGCTCGAAAAGCGCATGACCGGCTGGGCGCACCGCTCGACCATGGCCAACTGACGGGAAAAGCTGGACGCCCCAGGCGGGCGCTCAGCTCTTGCCCTTCAGGGTGAAGGGCAGCTCGAAGGGCGTCGAGCGCTCGGCAATCACGTCGTTCACCGTATAGCGCAGCACATAGCCGCCGGGCTTGGCGCCGGCGACGTCGAGCGTCAGATGCGTATAGACCTCGACCGCATCCGAATGGGCGGTGAAGGTGAAATTGCCGAATTCCTTCTGCAGCGCCAGCGTCTTGCCCTCGTCATCGGTGAGCTCGAGATCGACGGTGAAATGCGACTGGCGCCGGTTGTCCGGTGCCGGCTGCCATTTCAGCCCGGTCACTTCGACATAGGTGATGAGCTTTTCGCCGGTCATGAAGACCGGTTCGGCCTTGGCCTCATAGGCGCGATAGGCGCTCGGCACTTCCGTGACGAAGAGCGCCCGCGGCACGGTGAGCGGCAGGGTCTGGCTGAAGGCCGCAAGACCGGAGCGGATCGCCTCGAAGGCCCCGCGGGCATCGTTCTGGGCGGCGAGCCGTTCGGCCTCGATCGCGGCATCGAGCAGCGGGCCGGCCATGGCCGGCGCTACCGTGACGGGAGCCACCGTGACAAGAGCGCTGACGAAGGCGGCGGCGAGGGGGCGGCAACAGCCGGCGGAGGTGATGGGCACGTGATTCTCCCGCTTGGTCGTGAGCGGGAGTGTGGGAAAAACGGCCTAAGCGCGTCAAGCGCCGAGGCCGCTCGCGCCATCACGTTGGGCTGATCTCTAGGAGCGCCAGAACATCGGCACGAGCAGCACCATCACGGTCAGGACTTCCAGACGGCCGAGCAGCATGGCAAGCGACAGGACGTAGAGTTCGGGATCCTGCATCATCGAGAAATTGCCGGCCGGGCCGATCAGCGAGCCGATGCCCGGGCCGACATTCGACAGCGCCGTGATGACCGCGGAGGAGGCGGTTGCGAAGTCATAGCCGGCCAGCGCCATGGCAAGGCTGCCGATCACCCAGATGAAGATATAGGCGCTGAAGAACAGGAAGACGGCGCGCTGCGTGTCGGCGTCGACGATCTGGTTTCCGTAGCGGACGGAATAGACGGCATTCGGATAGATCAGCTTCTTCAGGCCGTTCATGATGATGTTGAACAGGATGACGAAGCGATAGGCCTTGATGCCGCCGGCGGTCGAGCCGGAGCAGCCGCCCATGAAGGTGGCGAAATAGGCCGCAGCGACAGCGAACGGCCCCCAGAGCGTATAGTCTTCGCTGGCGTAACCCGTGGTCGACAGGATCGACGAGAAATTGAAGAAGGAATGCGACAGCGCAAGCGGCAGGTCCACGCCGTTGCGCAGATGGTTGTAGAGGGCGGCCGCAATCGCAAAGGCGGCGAGATAGCCGAGGAAGACGAGGATCTGCGGGTCGCGCAGCGCATCGAGCCGGCCCTTGATGAAGAAGACGATCAGGATCGAGAAGGGCAGGCTGCAGACCGTCATGAAGAAGGTGGCGATCCAGCGCAGCGCATAGCTGTCGAAATAGGCGAACGACGCATCATGGGTCGAGAAGCCGCCCGTCGCGATGGTCGTCAGCGCGTGGTTGAGCGCATCGAAATGGCTCATGCCGAACACGTCATAGGCGATCATGCAGATGAGAGTGATCGCGACATAGATCGCGACGAAGGCGCGGGTGAAGGTGGCGATGCGGGCGAATGGCTTGTCGCCGATGTCGGACGATTCCATCTTGAAGAAGGAGACGCCACCGACCCGGAGGAAGGGCAGGACGAAGAGGCCGAGCGCCACGATCCCGATACCGCCGAGCCACTGCAGCAGCGAGCGCCAGACGAGGAGCCCCGGTGCCATGTCGTCGAGCCCCACGAGCACGGTCGAGCCGGTTGTGGTGATGGCCGAGACCGATTCGAACAACGCCTGCGCAAAGGTCAGGTCGAGTTCGGAGAAGAAGAGCGGGATGGCCCCGACGAGCGAGAAGACAGCCCAGAGCACGTTGACGAGCAGGAAGCCCATGCGTTTGGAAAAGGCCGGCGGCGGTCCACGCGTTGCCATGGCAGCCGTGATCGACAGACCGCCGACCATGGCGGCGGCTACGGTGAAGACCGACCAGTGCGGATCGCCATAATAAAGGTCGACCATGGCCGGGATGAGCATGGCAGTAGAGAGATAGAGACCGCAAAGCGCGGCGATATAAACGACGGAGCGGAGCAGATTGGTATTCAAGGAATGACTTCCGTCTGTTGCAACGCAAAGAGGCTTTGTCTCTGCCCGATGTCTATGCCATAGCGGGGCTCGTTTAAAAATTCAACGGAGGGCGACGTGAGCCCCAGTCAAGTCGATGAAGCGCTGGAGGCGATGCGTGGCCTCTTTCCGGAAACACCGCTGCAGCTCAATGAACATTTGAGCGCCCGCTATGGCGCCAATGTCTATCTGAAGCGCGAGGATCTGACGCCCGTCCGGTCCTACAAGATCCGCGGTGCCTTCAACTTCTTCCGCAAGATCGTCGCCGACAGCCCCTCCGGTACCACCTTCGTCTGCGCGTCTGCCGGCAATCACGCCCAGGGCTTTGCCTATGTCTGCCGCCATTTCGGCGTTCAGGGCGTGGTCTTCATGCCGGTGACCACACCGCAGCAGAAGATCGACAAGACCCGCATCTTTGGCGGCGAATTCATCACGATCCGGCTGGTCGGCGATATCTTCGACCAGTGCTATGCCGCCGCGCGCGAGCATGTCGAGGCGATCGGCGGCTATATGGTGCCGCCCTTCGACCACCCCGATATCATCGAAGGCCAGGCGACGGTGGCAGCCGAGATCCTGCAGCAATTGCCGGACGGCGTGACGCCGGATCTCGTCGTGATGCCGGTCGGCGGTGGCGGACTGTCCTCCGGCATGACCGGCTACATGGCGGGTCGCGTCTCGCCGGAGGCGATGATCTTCTGCGAGCCGGCAGGTGCCCCGAGCCTGAAGAAGAGCCTGGAAGCCGGCAAGGTGGTGACGCTGCCCAAGGTCGACAATTTCGTCGATGGCGCCGCCGTCGCCCGCATCGGCGATCACAATTTCGAGGCGCTGAAGAGCTTCCGTCCGGACCAGGTTCTGATCGTCCCGGAGAACGCGATCTGCGTGACCATGACCGACATGCTGAATGTCGAGGGCGTGGTGCTGGAGCCGGCGGGTGCCCTGGCGCTGGCAGCGCTCGATCTTCTGCCGCGCGTCGCCTTGAGCGGCCGCACGATCGTCGCCGTCGTCTCCGGCGGCAATTTCGACTTCGAGCGCCTGCCCGATGTCAAGGAACGCGCCATGCGGTACGCGGGCCTGAAGAAATACTTCATCCTGCGCCTGCCGCAGCGCCCCGGCGCGCTGCGCGATTTCCTCAATCTGCTCGGGCCCGAGGATGACATCGCTCGATTCGAATACCTCAAGAAGTCGGCCCGCAATTTCGGCTCGATCCTGATCGGCATCGAGACGGGCAAGCGCGAAAATTTCGCCGAGCTCTTCGACCGCTTCGATCAGGCAGGCCTTGGCTTCGAGGACATCACCGAAAACGAGATCCTCGCCAATCTGATCATCTAATGCCCTGTTCGCCGAGCCAGCCGATTATGGTCTGCGCAATCGGTTGGGTGGTCTGAGGCGAATAGGTGTCGCCGGCAATCACATGATTGTTGGCGTCGCCGGTCGGCCCTGGATCGACCAGCCGGTGCGGCCCGCCCCAGCGCGCGGAGACGGCGACAGTCCGGTCCGGCCTCACCACCTTGTCGTCCGCCGACTGGATGAAGAGGGCAGGGATGCTGATGTTTTCCACCGGCGTGTGCGTGGCAAGGCGGACGGACTGCGCCATGGGGATCAGGGCGCTCACCGGGTAATCGGTGGTCCAGTTGTGCGCATTGAGCGGGCTGATCGGCTCGAAGCCGCGCCTTTCGCCCAGCAGTAGCCGCGCAAGCTGCGCGCCGAAGGGGCCGGTCAGGAGAAAGCTGCCCGAGGCCTGGACGCCGTAGTTCGGCGACAGGAAGACCGACGCCGCAACGTTTTCGGCAAGCCGCGGCCGGGCGAGCGCCCAGGTGACCAGCGAGGCGCCTGTCGATGTCGAGATGACCACGACCTTGTCGCCGAGCAGCCTGCCGATGGAAAGCGCCTCGCCGATATCACCCGCCCAGTCCTCGATCGTGGCGCGCCCCATCGCATCGGCATCTTCGAGCCCGTGACCGGCAAGTCGGGTGAAGAAGAGGTTGGCGCCAAGGGCCTTGGCAACGAGATCCGGCAGCGGCCGTATTTCGGCCGGCGAGGCGGAGAAGCCATGAACGTAGATCACGGCGACAGGCGTTTTCTGAGGCTTTGCGGCGTCCGCCCAGACGATCTGCTTGCCGAGCCCTTTTCGGATGGGGCCGACCTTGGCTTCTTCCGCCGCGATCAGAGTGTCGAGAGCCTGTGGCGAGGTATCGGCGCCAAGACGCGCCTCGCGCTCCAGTTCGAGATTCGGCGGCAGCCGGTAAATCACCGCGAGGGTCGCGATGACGACTGCGATCACTGCAAGAATAAGTCCCATGATGCGCCGCATCCCCGTTCTCCCCGTGGTCCCTCCCGACCGCGGCCGACCTTAGCATGACCGTCGGAGACGGAAAGCCGCGCGCGCTGCTCTTCCTCGTCGTTGTCAGCTGTGTTACGGGAGATGCATGTCGTTCCTGTCCAGCATTCTCTCGATGTTCACCGGCGGCTCCTCGTCCGAGGCCGCTGCCAAGCCGATGGCCGAGCCGCAGACCTACAAGGACTGCGTCATTCATGCCGAACCGATGCGCGAAGGCAGCCAGTACCGGTTGGCAGGCCGCATCGTGAAGACGGTGGATGACCGTGTTCTGGAGCGGAAGTTCATTCGCGCCGACGTCTTCACCTCGCTTGACGATGCGCTCGACTGCACCTTCCGCAAGGCGCAGCAGATCATCGATCAGAACGGGCCCGCCCTGTTCGGCGATGGCGAAGAGACACGCATCGTGTAACGGTGCAGTGACTTACCGCGAAGAATAGTTTCTTCGCGGTCACTGAATGTTAATGGAGCAGCGCAACACTGAATCCGAGATATTGCTCGGGTTTTTCAAGTGATTATTGCGTTTTGCTCCCGCCTGTCCCTCCGTCTTGGCTTGCTGGTTTCGGGCGCTGCCCTGGTGGCGGCGAGCCCCTCTGCCGCAGCCGTTGACACCGCAGCCGCCATCACGGCCGCCAAGGCCTCGGCCGATCTCGCCTGGCTGATGGCCGCCGGCGGCATGGTCATGATGATGCAGGTCGGTTTCCTGCTTCTCGAAGCCGGCATGGTGCGCTCGAAGAACTCGATCAATGTCGCGCAGAAGAACCTTCTGGACTTCGTCTTCGGTGTCGTCGGCTTTGCCGTCATCGGCTTCATGCTGGCCTTCGGAAGGTCGGGCGTCCTGCCGATCGGGCTGGATTCGGATTTCTTCCTGTTGCAGGACCTCGACAGCTGGCTTGCCGGCTTCTTCGTCTTCCAGGTGATGTTCTGCGGCACGGCGGCCACCATCGTCTCGGGCGCCATTGCCGAACGCATGACCCTGTCGGCCTATGTGCTGGGATCGATCATTCTCTCGACCCTCATCTATCCGATCTTCGTCCACTGGACCTGGGGCACGGCAATCGGCCCAAACTCCGGCGCTTTCCTCGCCAATCTCGGCTTCGTCGATTTCGCCGGTTCGACCGTGGTGCATGCCACCGGCGGCTGGGTGGCGCTGGCCGCCTGCCTGGTGATCGGCGCGCGGCGAGGGCGTTTTGATGCCGAAGGGCGGCCGGTCCGCATCGCCGGCAACAATCCGGTGCTTTCGACGACCGGGGGGCTCATTCTCTTCTTCGGCTGGATCGGTTTCAACGGCGGCTCCACGCTCGCCGCCAATGCCGATGTTGCGCCGATCATTCTCAATACGGTGCTGGCCGGTGGCATGGGCACCTGCGTGGGCTATGTCATCGGGGCCAAGCAGGATGGCGTCGTGCTGCCGGAAAAGGCGCTGAGCGGCATGCTCGGCGCGCTCGTCGCTGTAACCGCCGGCTGTCATGTGCTCGACCCTGGCGGTGCGCTCTTGATTGGCGCGCTCGGCTCGATCGTTGCGCTTTACGGCAACCAGTATGTCGAACAGAAGCTGAAGGTGGATGATGCGGTCGGCGCCGTCGGCGTGCATGCCTTTGCCGGCGTCGCCGGCACCGTGGCCCTGGCACTGCTGGCGCCGGTCGAGCGCCTGCCGGCCGGAAGCCGCTTCGATCAGCTCTATATCCAGATCTTCGGCTCGGCGCTCAATTTCTACTGGGCCTTCGGGCTGGGCTACGCCTTCTTCTGGACGCTGAAGAAGCTGGTGCCGATCCGCGTCTCCGCGGAAGACGAGGATATCGGCCTCAACGTCGCCGAACATGGGACACGGCTCGGGGTTGGCCATGTCGAGGACGCGCTTTCAAAGCTCGTCTCGGGCAAGGCCGATCTCGGGGATCGTCTGGCAGTCGACCCGGGCGACGAGGCGGAGAAGCTCACCCGGCTCTTCAACAGCCTGATGGACAATATCCAGCAACAGGAGCGCAGCCGCAGCGAGCTGGAGGCGCAGGTACGTGATCAGGAGGAGGCCGAGCGCGTGACGGCGCTCGCCAATGCCACCTTCGAGGCGATCGTGATGCATGAGGATGCCGTGATCATCGACGGCAACGAGCAGTTCGAGGTGCTGACGGGGCGCACGGTGAAGGAGCTGGTCGGTACCTCCATCCTCGACCTCGTCGACGACACCGGACGCCGGCTTCTCATCGACGATCCCAATCCCGCGCCGGATGTCTCCCGCGAATTCCACATCGTGAGGACAGACGGAACCGCGATCCCCGTGGAGGCCCGGGGCCGAAACATCGAGTATCGCGGCCGCCACATCCGCATCAGCTGCCTCGTCGACCTGCGCGAGCGCAAGGCGGTCGAAAGCCGGATGCGCCATCTGGCGCAGCACGACCCGCTGACCGGCCTCGCCAACCGGGCCCTGTTCACCGAAACCCTGGCCGCCCATGTCGAACAGGCGAATGACGGCTGGGGTTGCGGTATCCTGCTCGTCGACCTCGATCACTTCAAGGACGTCAACGACCTCTACGGCCACCCGGCCGGCGACGAGGTGATCCGCGAGACGGCACGGCGGTTGACGGAGATCATCGGCCCGTCGGACATGGCTGCCCGCCTTGGCGGCGACGAATTCGCAGTCATCCTTGGCAATTGCCATTTCGAGGCGCAGATCGAGGATGTCAGCCGCCGCCTGATCGAAGCCTTCCGCAAGCCCTTCGATACGGGGCAGGGCGAGCGCATCCGCTGTGGCATCAGCCTCGGTGGTGCGCTTTGCCCCGAACATGCAGGCGAGCTCGACGAGCTGATCGGCCGCGCCGATGTCGCGCTCTACCACGCCAAGAAGTCTGGCCGTAACACGTTCCGCGCCTACCGCAAGGGCATGGACGAGCTGATCGAGAAGCGGCGCGCGCTGGAGGCCGATATCGAGCGGGGGCTGGAGCGGGGCGAATTCGAACTTTATCTACAGCCGCGCGTCGGTGCGCTCGATGGGGCGATCGTCGGTTATGAGGCGCTGGTTCGCTGGAAGCATCCCGAGCGCGGCATGGTGCAGCCCGGGGACTTCATCCCCGTGGCCGAAGTTTCGGGCAAGATCATCGAGCTCGGAGAATGGGTCCTGACGGAGGCCTGCCGCCTGGCTGCCGGTTTTCCTGACAATCTGCATATCAGCGTCAACGTCTCTCCGGTCCAGTTCCGCCATCCACAGTTCCTCGACCGGATCGAATCGATCCTGAGCATGGCGGAGGTCTCGCCGCATCAGCTGGAACTCGAGATCACGGAAAGCGTCCTGATCGATGACGATCAGCGGGCCCGCCTCATTCTCGGCCATCTGAAGACGCTGGGTCTGAGGATCGCGCTCGACGACTTCGGGACGGGATATTCCTCGCTCAGCTATCTCAGCCGCTATCCCTTCGACGTCATCAAGATCGATCGCAGCTTCGTTTCGGCGCTGGGAACGGAAGAGACGGCAGATGCCATCGTGCGCACGATCATCGATCTCGGCAGCGGGCTTGGTATGCGGGTCGTGGCGGAAGGTGTGGAGACGGTGGAGCAGGCGGGTTATCTGAGTGCTGCGGGCTGCGATGAGCTCCAGGGCTATCTCCTCGGACGGCCGCAGCCGGTGGCACAGGTGGACGCCGAGATCAGTCCGACGGTCGCGGCAGAACTCAAGCGAGTGGCGCGGCTCTCGGCGCATCGCGGCAAGCGACTGTCCCGGGCGGGGAACGAGACAGCGCTTGCACTCGCGGCAAACGGCAACTGAAGGTCCTTGCCGTCTGCATCTGGGACGCGGCGGCCATGAGGCCGCACGCGATTGCCAGCATCAGGCGGCGCGGGCCAGTTCTTCGACTTTGACCTTGGCCGAAGCAACGGCCTTTTCGGCGGCTTCCGGACCATAGGCGACGCCTTCGACATAGACCGTCTCGACCAGCTCGATGCCCATGAAGCCGAGAACCGTCTTCAGGTAGGGCTCGGCATGGTTCATCGGCGCGCCAGGGCCGGAGGAGTAGATGCCGCCGGCGGCGAGCACGAGATAGGCCTTCTTGCCCTTCGCGAGACCGACCGGGCCGTTCTCGGTGTAGCTGAAGGTGAGGCCGGCGCGGGCAATGTGGTCGATCCAGCTCTTCAGCGACGAATAGATGTTGAAGTTGATAAGGCCGGTGCCGATGACGATCGTGTCGGCGGCCATCAGTTCTGCGACGAGCTTGTCGGAGAGGGAGACAGCCTCGGCCTCTTCGGCGGTACGGGCGTCAGCCGGCTTGCGAATGGCAGCGGTGAAGGTGCCGTCGACATGGTCGAGCTGGGTTTCGACGAGGTCACGGCGGACCAGCGTGCCGGTTTCACCGGCGAACTTCTCGGCGAGGTCGGTCGCGATCGCGTTGGAGAGGGATTCGGAGCCGCGCGGGCTGGAGGTGACGAGAAGGATGGAAGACATGTGCAGTACCTCGGATGTTGGAGGGCCCTTGGGAGCAGGCCTGCCATGCATCTATGCCCGAGCACGCATCGATAAAACTGTGATAATCTAGATTGATCATATCGAATAACTGGATGGATGCCCAAGCGCCATGGATGCCAACCCCACCCTCGACCAACTGCAGGTCTTTCTCGCCGTTGCCGATGCCGGCAGTTTTTCTGCTGCGGCCCGACAGCTGAACCGGGCCCAGTCGGTGGTGAGCTATACGATCGGCAATCTCGAAAGCCAGCTCGGCGTCTCGCTTTTCGAACGGACCGGCACGCGCCAGCCGCGGCTGACCGAGGAGGGCCGGGCGATGCTGACGGATGCCCGCCGCATCGTCGGCGACCTGCAGGTGATGCGGGCCAAGGTCCGCAGCATGCATCAGGGGCTGGAGGCCGAGCTGTCGGTGGCGATCAGCGTTCTCGTCCCGACAGGCGTGTTGCTGGCGGTCCTCCGAGACTTTCAGCGGCAGTTTCCCTCGGTTTCGCTGCGGCTGGAAGTGGGCGAACTCGGCCGGCTGGTCGAGCTGGTGATGAGCGGCAGGGCGACGATCGGTATCGGCGGCGCGCCGACCCGTCAGGACGATACCTTGATCGTCGACCGCATCGGCCACAATTTCCTGCTGCCGGCGGCCGCAGCCGACCATCCCTTGGCGCAGCGCCGGGGCACGCTGTCGCTGCAGGATGTGCGCGAGGAGACGCAGATCGTCGTGAGCGACGCTTCCGATCTGACCTCGGGCCGGGATTTCAACGTCTTGTCCTTCAAGACCTGGCGGGTGAGCGACATGGCAACCAAGCACCAGCTGATCCGTGGCGGGCTCGGCTGGGGAGGGCTGCCCGCCTCGATCATTCGCGAGGACATGGCGAAGGGCCGGATCGTGCATCTCGACCTGCCGGCCTATGAGCAGGGCTCCTACAATCTCTATGCCATCAGGCGGACGGACAATCCGCCCGGGCCGGCCGGCACCTGGCTGATCCGCGCCTTCGAGGAGCAGCTGTCGAACTGCCCCGCCGAAGCGACGCCGATGCTTGCGAAAGCAGTTTAAGGAATCGATTCAACTGCTTGAATCGACTCCACGCTTATGGCTTTTCCCGTGATCAGATCGTCAGGCGGAACTTGGCGAAACCATCCACACCGTCGCCGGCATCTTCGATTTCAGCGCCCTTGAAGTCGGCGAGGAAGTCGCGCGCCTTCGGGCCGGTCTCGAAGGTGACGGTTGTGTCGCCGATCGGGGCAAAGGACCAGTTGCCGTCGGCCGACGGATTGATGGTGCCCTGGTCGACGATGTAGCGCACGATGATGTCGCGGTTGGTGTCGGGGCCGACGAAGATCACCTTGTCTGAGGCGATCTCCGGGAATTTGCCGCCGCCGCCGGCGCGGTAATTGTTGGTCGCGACCGCAAAGGTCTGGCCCGGGTCGATCGGCTTGCCGTCGAACTGCAGGTTGACGATGCGGCTCGATTCCGGATGCACGACAACGCCATCCTTGTCGTAGCGGGCGGGCTTGGTGAGATCGATCTGATAGGTCACGCCGTCGATGACGTCGTAGTTGTAGGACGGGAAGTCCGGATTGATCAGAGGAGCATCCTTCGCGCCCTTCTCGATCTGGTTGAAGATCCCGGCCGACATCTCGAGCCAGTTCTTCACCTGCTCGCCTGTGATCGCGACCGCCTGGATGGTGTTCGGATAGAGATAGAGATCGGCGACATTCTTGATCGCGATATCGCCCGCGGGCACGTCGGTAAAATAGTCAGCGCCGCCGCGGCCGCCGGCCTTGAACGGTGCGGCGGCAGACAGGACGGGCAGATCCTTGTGCGGCCCGTCCTTCAGCATTTGCTTGATGTACCAGGACTGGGCGATGGACACGATCTGGATCGAGGGATCATCGGCCACCAGGGCGAAATAGGAGTAGAGCGGTGCCGACGTCTTGCCGACGGGCGTGCGCACATAGTCGAGCGTTGCCTGATGCTCGGCGGCGACTGAGGCGACGACCTCCGGCTTGTCCTTGACGTCCGCCACGACCTTGCGATTGTCGTCACGATGGTAGATCGGCCGTGCCTCGCAGGTGAAGTCGACGATCTTCCAGCTCGACCCGTCCTTTTCGAGGAGCAGATCGATCAGGCCCATATGCGAGCCCCAGAAGCCGGCCATGACGGCGGGCTTGCCGAGCAGCGTGCCCTTGACGGCATCCGCACCGGGAACATCCTCGAAATCCTTCGGGCCCGGAAAGACCAGATGCTGGTGGCCGGTGAAGATCGCGTCGATCCCCTCGACGCCGGCGAGATAGAGCGAGGCGTTTTCCATGCCTTCGCTCTCGCCATGGCCATCGATGCCTGAGTGGGAGAGGGCGATCACGATGTCGGCGCCGTCTTCCTTCATCTGCGGCACCCAGGCACGCGCCGCCTGGAGGATGTCGCGCGTCATCGCCTTGCCCTCGAGGTTCTTTGCGTCCCAGAGCATGATCTGCGGCGGCACGAAGCCGATGAAGCCGACCTTGACGGGGCTTGTGGCACCCGAACCGTCGCGGATCTGCTTTTCAATGATGTGGTAGGGCTTGAAGTAGAGGGGATCCTGCTTCGGGTCGGAAGCGAGTTGCCCTTTCGTCAGGTTGGCGCAGACGAAGGGGAATGTCGCCCCCGCCAGCGTGTTGAACATGAAGTCGAGGCCGTAGTTGAACTCGTGATTGCCGAGCGTGCCGCAATCATAGCCGAGCACGTTCATCGCCTTGATCACGGGGTGCACGTCACCCGGCTTCATGCCTTTCTGATAGGCCATGTAGTCGCCCATCGGATTGCCCTGCAGGAAGTCGCCATTGTCGATCAGCATCGAATTGCCGGCCTCGGCCCGGATGGAATCGATGATCGAGGCGGTGCGCGCCAGTCCCATCGTGTCGTTCGGCTTGTCGGCATAGTAGTCGTAGGGCATCACGTTGACGTGGATGTCCGTGGTCTCCATCAGCCTGAGATGCGCCTGATTGCCATTCGCGCGGACGGCGAAGGGGTGGAGCGTGACAAGGGCTGCCGAAGCGGCGACGCCGCTGAGGAAGGAACGGCGAGAGATGGGATGAAGATCAAGCAAAGACGGCATGGGGGCCTCACGGTCAACTGGTGCTGAAAGCGACGGAGGTTAAGTCGCTTTTGGAATGCTTGCACCTGTAAAATGACAGGGGTGAGACGTTGCCGTCGCATGATCTAGCTCGGCACCAGGTTACGGGGATCGCGATGGAAGTTGCGGAAATAGGCAGTGATTTGCGCCACCGCATTGGTTGTCTGTTCGAATTCGAGGCCCATCTTGCCCGCCCGGTACCAGCGGACGGTGCATTCGATATGGCCGAGTTCCACACAGCTGACGGTGACGGTCGCCCCGCGTTTGGCTTCGATCCAGCCTTCCAGTTGAAGAGCCATGCCGGTTCTGGAAATGTCGAGAATACGGATGTTGAGCTTCTGGCCGATGAATTCGAGTGTTCCGCGGATGTGACAGCGGATGCGTTGGCTCCGGCGACCGTCCGGATTGAGTTTGGCAGCAAGCATAAAATTGCGCTCCGTCAAATGGATTGAAAGAAACGCAGAAAACCTCGGCCACACGCCTTAACGGCATCTGGCCAAGGTCATTAGAATGCGAGCCATCTCCTCAGGAGATTTTAGGTGTTTTGCCCGATATCCGGGGTGTTTACCGTTAATTGCCGGCTTTGGGGGCCTCAGCCACGCAGGACGGGGCGGACTTCCTGATGGAAGTTGCGGAAATAGGCGGCGACCTTCGCGATCGAATTGCTGTTCGGCTTGAACATGATACCGATGCGCCCGCCATAGTTCCAGCGGACCACGCCTTCGAGCAGTCCGATATCGTCATTCTCGATAACGACGGGGCTTCCGGCGGCTGCCTGCAGCTTCGAGGCGAGCTCGAGTGCCAGACCGCTGCGGGAAATATTGATCACGCGCCCGTCCGCCTCCTGCTTGAAATAGCGCACCTTGCTGTCGATGCGGCAGCGGCTGCGCGGAGCCTTTCGAACATCCATTCCGAGATTATTGCTCATGATGTCGTCCTGATGAAAACAATGGGACGAGCTTAGAGAGGATCTGTAAGAACGGTCTAAAACAAATCATTAGGATTTTTACGAATCCCGATCAAAGACCCACATTGGGGCGCTCGATGACTTCGCGCAGCGCAAAGCTCGAATTGATCTTCACGACATGGGGAAGTGCCGAGAGCCAGTCACGGTGAATGCGCTCGTAGTCTTCGAGATCCTTGGCGGCGACTCTGAGGATGTAGTCATACTCGCCGGACATCAGGTAGCAGACGAGGACGTTGGGACAGCGCTTTACCGCGGCTTCGAACTCGGTCAGAGTTTTCGCAAACTGGCCGCTCAGCGAGATATGGACGATGACCATCATCTTGTAGTCGATCGCCTTGTGCGAAAGCCGCGCGTGATAGCCGCTGATGACGCCCGATTTTTCCAGCATGTCGTGCCGCCGCGAGCAGGCAGACGGCGAGAGCCCCACCTTCTCGGCAAGCTCCGCATTGGTCATCCGCCCATTTTCCTGAAGCGCCTTCAGAATGGCACGATCAATGGCATCCAGTTCTGCCATTCGAATAATTCTCCGTCTGATGAGGCGATCACGCAATAAGCTGCGGAATCTGTGCCGCTCGAACCCTCAGTTTGCAAGGACATTTTGCAGCGCCGATGGTTCAATTTCCGTATCTGAAACAAAGCGGCTTCGGCTGCGAATAAAAGAGAGGAACGCTTGATGCGTGTCGGTTGCCCGAAGGAAATCAAGAACCATGAATATCGTGTCGGCCTGACCCCCGGTGCGGTGCGCGAGTATGTGGCCCATGGCCATGATGTCCTGATCGAAACGGGTGCGGGTGCCGGCATCGGCGCCGATGACCACGCCTATATCGCTGCTGGCGCGAAAATCGCCGCCTCGGCCAAGGACGTGTTCGAAAAGTCCGACATGATCGTCAAGGTCAAGGAGCCGCAGCCTTCCGAATGGGTGCAGCTGCGCGAAGGCCAGATCCTTTATACCTATCTCCACCTCGCGCCCGATCCGGACCAGACCAAGGGTCTGATCGAGTCCGGCGTCACCGCCGTTGCCTATGAGACCGTCACCGACGAGCGCGGCGGCCTGCCGCTCCTGGCGCCGATGTCGGAAGTGGCCGGCCGTCTCGCAATCCAGGCCGGTGCGACGGCGCTGCAGAAGGCCCATGGAGGCCGCGGCATCCTGCTCGGCGGCGTTCCAGGCGTGCTCCCGGCCAAGGTCACCGTGATCGGTGGCGGGGTCGTTGGTCTCCATGCCGCCAAGATGGCCGTCGGTCTCGGCGCTGACGTGACCATTCTCGACCGCTCGCTGCCGCGTCTGCGCCAGCTCGACGATATCTTCCACGGCCGCGTTCACACGGTCTATTCGACGATCGATGCGCTGGAACAGGAAGTCTTCTCGGCCGATCTCGTCATCGGCGCCGTGCTCATTCCCGGCGCGGCTGCGCCGAAGCTCGTCACCCGAGAAATGCTGTCCGGCATGAAGAAGGGCGCTGTCGTCGTCGACGTCGCGATCGACCAAGGCGGCTGCTTCGAGACCTCGCATGCCACGACGCACTCCGATCCGACCTATGTGGTGGACGGCGTCGTGCATTACTGTGTCGCCAACATGCCCGGTGCGGTTCCGATCACCTCGGCGCATGCGCTCAATAATGCCACCCTGGTTCATGGCCTGGCACTCGCCGACCGTGGTCTGCGCGCGATCGCCGAAGACCGTCACCTGCGCAATGGTCTGAACGTCCACAAGGGCCGGATCACCAACAAGCCGGTTGCGGAAGCGCTCGGATATCCGGCCCACGCCCCGGAAGCCGTACTCAACGTAGCGTAAGGCGACACTCTCCGGTCGCCTCACGTTGCGTCAGGTCCGCATCGTATCGTGTAACGCGGCCATCTGGGCCGGCCATCCCATCGGCCGGCCCATTTCTTTATGGCCTGTGATCAGGGCAGGTCCGGGCGGCTTTTCGGCTCGTGCATCGGACAGCCGATAAGCGCGCTGCGTTTGGCGGCAGCGACGGGGTAGACCTCCTTGCGGGCGCGCATGACATTGCCGAGCGGCCGGTGCTGCTCGACCCCGCGCCAGGGGCGGAAGGTCAGCCCGTCGTCGACGGCCCTGGAGCGACCTTCCGACCAGCCGGTCTGTGGGCCAACGTTGATCGTCGCAATCTCCAGATAGGGGCTGTCTTCCTCGGGCCAGACGACGGAGGCATCCTCGATCGGCTGTGTCTCGAGGTTGCGACAGAGCTGCGCCCGCAGCGTCCATTCGCCACCCTCACGGGCCATGACTTCGGCAACGGCCTCGCGCAGGACATCGGGGCCCTCCGACAGGTCGATCCGGTCGTCACTGAGGCGCTTGAAGCTCTCGGACCGCGGGATGACATCGAGCTTGGCGACATAATCACCGAAGCGCAAAGGCACCTGGGTGTAGTAGTGCTCGCCGAGCGGGTGGGTTTCAGGATAGCCGCCCATCGCCTTCAGCGCACCGGCATCGGCACCCATGGCTTCAAGCCCCTTGACGATCGGTCTCAGGATCCAGCTGAGCGCACTCTTTGCCCATTCGACCCTATCTGTGGTGCGGGCAATCAGTTTCAGGTTCTTGGCAAAGCCGGCTGCATCCGGTGCGGCAAAGGCCGGTGCCGAGGCAAACAGGAAGTCCTGCGTCACATCGCCTTCGCTGCCCGGCAGACGGTCGCCATCGACGCCGAAGAGCTTGATCGCAAAGCCGCGGGGCAGCGAGACGCTGTCGCGCAGGGGATCACCCGGAATGGTGGAGATGCGGATGATCGCCGGATAGGAACGGCCGGGTGTCTGGAAGATGCCCTGGGCGAGCTCTGCGGGAAGAGCGTCATGCACGGTCACTGTGGCTTCGAGCAGCGCGTGGCTCTTGGCATGTACGCTGCGCTGGGCGTGCCCCAGGTCCTCATGCGTCTTGCCGATGATGTAAAGCATGCTCTCCTTGATGTCCTCGATCGCCTCCTGTTCGTCGGCGGTCGGTTTTTCCAAGTCGGCATGATAGCGGATCGGCGGGTTGGGCTGCATCGAGGGCTCCGTTCTCTCTAGACAAGCGAACGGAACGCAGTGCCGGTGACCGAGGTTCCTCCCGGCGCCGGAGGTCGTCGCGTCAGCCCCGCTCGCGGCGCGCAAGCGCATGGCTCGCGAGGCGTCGCACACGCGGCCATAGCCGACCGTCGATCAGGCTGAGACCAACTAGGATGATCGCCATGCCGGCAAAATCTTCCGGTGCGAGACGTTCACCGAGAAAGACCGCGCCGAGCAGAATGGCGCTGACGGGGATCAGGAAGGTGACCAGCATGATATTGGTGGCGCCGGCGCTTGCCAGGATCCGGAAGAAGATCACATAGGCAAGGGCCGTGGAGATAAGCGCGATCGCAATCACCGCAGCGATGGTCGCCGCACCGGGCGCAGCAATCGTCCACGGGCGATCGACGGCCATGGCGAAGATCAGCATGACCGCGCTCGATGCCGTGAGCTGGCCGCAGGCAGTCACGATCGGGCTCAGCCCCCAGAGGCGGAACCTTCTGCCATAGACACCGGCGAAAGCGTAGGAGAGGGCAGCGCCGAGGATTGCGACCTGGGCAAGCACATCCTGGCCGAGGCGCGACAGAGAGGATGGTCCGATCATCACGGCAACGCCGGCAAAGCCCACGAGCACGCCGGCAAGCCGGTTGCCCGTCATCTTCTCGTCGCGTGTCAAAAGATGCGCCACGACAACGCCGAAGAGCGGCGTCGTGGCATTGAGGATCGAGGCGAGGCCGCTTTCGATATGGGTCTGCGCCCAGACGATCAGGCTGAAGGGCAGAATATTGTTCAAGAGCCCCATGCCGAGAAAGCCGAGCCAGATTCTCGAGGATGTCGGCATAGGGTGTCCCGAGAGCCGCACCACGGCATGCAGGGCAAGCGCTGCCAGACCGACACGGGCCGCAACGATCGTGAGCGGTGGCAATTCCTTGACGGCAACGCCGGTGAAGAAGAAAGACCCGCCCCAGATCACGGAGAGGATGAGGAGCAGACCCCATTCGGTGGCGGTCATGGAGGGGCGGGCGGGCGTCATGCGTGTCTCCGGCTGTCGGTCGACGCGGTCTCGGTCCGCTCGATTCGGCATTGATAGCAGTTGTTGCGCGCCGAGCGGACATGCAGATAGGCGATGTGCGGATCGGCGAGCAGGTCCAATGCCCGCGTGACAATGGCCGAAGTCGGCACGACGCCGCCGCTGCCATAGACGATGCGGTCGTCGGCGCCATAGCCGCGCACGATATAGTCGGGGCTTTCCAGCATCGGCGGCAGGACCTCGCTTGCCGCGTAGCGCGGGCAAGCCTCGGCATGCAGGAAGATCGGCCCGGTCTCGGCATAGGGCTGGAGCGCGGGGAAGGGTCGGTAGGCCAGCGTCAGATAGGCCTCGCCTTCGGCGATCTCGCCGAGGCAGTGGCGGCAGGGATAGCCGCCGGGAGACAGGCGCCGCTCGGGAGAAAGACCATAGGCGTCGGGCGCGCCCAGCCGATAGGCGGTGGCCTCTTCCGATGGCATGGCGAGAAAGCGTAGGGCGGATGTGATGAGAGCCTCGTGATGACGGTTGAGATGTCCGAGCCTCTGTCATCGGAGCCGCCGCCGCCACCCGATTCCTGCGCGAGCTGTTGCTGTCAGAAAAGGCGTTTTTCTCTCGCTTAACCTCTGCTGTAGATAATGCGGCGATCCAATATCGGGTGAGGGGCTCCCATGATGTCTACCAGGTCGGCTGCCGCGGCTTTGCTGGCGCTTTCCGCATGTCTGTTTCAACCTTCCATGCCCGCAGCTGCGGCCGAGCTGACCGAGGAGCAGATCGAGGAAGGGCAGAAATTCGTCGTCAACAATGCGATCTTCATCCTCTTCCACGAGGCCGGCCACATGCTGGTCTCGGAATTCAACCTGCCGGTTCTGGGGCGTGAGGAGGATGCGGTGGATGCGCTCTCCTCCGTGCTTCTGCTCGGGGCGGAGGATGAGGAGCTCTATACAACGATGCAGGACAGTGCCGATGGCTGGTTCCTGCTGGATGAGGCGAAGGAGGAAGGCCCGCAGGATGAGGACTTCATGGGCACGCATGGCCTCGACCGCCAGCGCGCCTTTGCGATTGTCTGCATGATGACCGGGGCCAATGCCGAGTTCTTCAAGGAGTTCGCCGACTCGCTCGACTTCCCCGAGGCGCGGCGCCAGGAATGCGTCTTCGAATACCAGAGGGCACGCGACAGCTGGATGAGCCTTCTGGCCGCCAACATGAAGGACAGCGCCAAGACGAAGTTCGAGGTCACTTACGAACCTGCCGGCAACGAGGATCTGCAGGGTTTCGCCGACCTTCTGAAGAGCGCCAGCGTCCTGGAGACGATCGCGACCGTCTTCGGCGAAGGCTATAATCTGAAGGACGGCATCAAGATCACCGGCAAGTCCTGCGGCACGGAAAACGCCTTCTGGCATGCCGGCAACCGCGAGATCACCTATTGCTACGAGATGGCGGCCTTCCACGCCGGTCTGATTTCCAACTGGTTCGAGAACCAGACCGCGGGCGAAGAGGACACAGCCAATGACGAGGTCGCCAACGAGGATACGGCCGACGACGACGCAGCCGCCGAACAGACGGGTGCGTCCGCTGTGAAGCTGAAGAAGAAGGACTGAGCCTCAGCCGTCGCGCTTGACGAGCGCCAGAAGCTCCTGGTCGGTCATGGGATCGACCAGGGCGTTGTAGGTTCCAACGGGCGAGAAGCCGAACTGCTGGTAGAGCTGCAGCGCGCGCGGATGATCGAGCGAATTGGTGGTGACGGTCACCGTCTTCGGATTGCTCGCCCAGGCGGCATAGAGACATTGCAGCAGGAACCACTTGCCGATGCCGAGGCCCAGCGCATGCTCGAAGAGGCCGAAATAGGAGAGCTCGACGAGGTCGTCGCTTTCCTGTGAGAGTTCATAGAAGCCAGCCGGCGCGCCATTCACATAAAGAACCGAGATCGACACCTTGTCGGCATGGATGATCGCTTTCAGCTGCTCGTCGGGCATGCGCAGGCGCTCATACCAGTGCCAGCGGGCGCCGACCTGGCGATGCAGGAAGCGGTAGAAGGAGAGCGGGATCTCATGCGTGCGCATGATCGCAGTCTGGATATTGACCGGCACCGGCAGGCTGGACTTCGGCGGCGCCGTCATTTCAAGCCGTGTGACATGGGCCGTCAGCGGACCCGAGGACTTGGAGCCGAGCGCTTCCGCCTGACCGGTGACGATGGGCGTGTCCGTCTTCGAGCCCCATTCCGACCAGGAGCCGTCATAGAGCGAATTGTCGGTATGCCCCAGGCTCTCGAGCGCCAGCGTCACCACGGCCGCCGTCACGCCAGAGCCGCAGCTGGTGACCACGGGATTGTTGAGGTCGATGCCGGCATCGGTGAAGATCGAGCGCAGTGTGGCGAGATCCTTGAGGCGGCCGTTTTCCGACAATGACGCGGCGGGCACGCTGCGCGCACCCGGCATATGGCCGGAGCGCATGCCGGCACGCGGTTCCGGTTCCTCACCGGTGAAGCGACCGGCGGGGCGGGCATCGGCGATCTGCTTGTCGGCATTGTCGGCAATCGCCGACATCTGGTCGAAGGAGGTGATCTTCGCCCGGTCGAACTGCGCCTCGAAGGTGACGGGCGCCGGTTCCGGCAGATCCGTCTCGAGCCTGCGGCCCTCCGCCTTCCAGCCATCGATCCCGCCGTCGAGCACATAGACGCGGCGTGCACCCATGACACGGAACATCCACCAGACGCGCGGTGCGGAGAAAAAGCCCGGGCCGTCATAGACGACGATGGTGTCATCGGCGGAGATGCCGAGCTGGCCGACGGCCTGGGCGAAGAAGGACGGCGAGGGGAGCGAATGCGGCAGGCCGGTCGTGGTGTCGGCAATCACGTCCTGATCGAAGAAGACCGCACCCGGAATGTGGCCGGAGGCGTATTCGACGGCGCCGTTGCGGTTGTGTGCAGGCAGGTACCAGGAGGCATCGACAAGTTTGAATCCGGGCGCCCCGAGGTTCTTTTCGACCCAATCCGCCGAAACGACGAAACGGCTTCTTTCACCGGACATGCACTTCTCCCGTAACGTTCTTCAGGCAGAGGCGTCCGGGGCTCCAAAGCGAATGCGGAACCGGCGGTTCTCCTTGCCCTTCTTTTCGATCTTGGCGATATGAATCGCACCGACCTCCTGGGTCTCCGAAACATGTGTGCCCCCGCAGGGCTGGCTGTCAACGCCGGAGTTCTCGCCGATGCAAACGAGGGAGACCCGACCAAGCCCGATCGGCGGGCGCACATTCTTCGACTTGACGATGCCGGGATTGGCCGCGAGCTCCTCGTCGGTGATCCACTGGAGAGTGACGGGGTGGTTCTCGTGCACGAGTTTCATCAGGTCAGCGGTCACCTGATCCTTGTCGATGGTCTCCGACATGTCGAAATCCACGCGACTTTCCTCTTCGCCGACGGCCGCACCTGTGATCGGATAGGAACAGACGACGGAGAGCAGGTGGCATGCGGTGTGCATGCGCATCAGCTTGTAGCGGCGCGGCCAGTCGACATGCAGCACAAGTTTCTCGCCGACCATGGGCAGGGGCTCGCCTTCGACCGGGCGGTGCAGGATCACGTCCTTGGTAGCGCCGTGCCGGGTCTCGGCAAGCTGGATCCGGCTGCCGTCTTCCCGCTCGAAGAAACCGGTATCGCCCGGCTGGCCGCCGGAGGCGGCATAGAAGCAGGTCTGGTCGAGTTCGACCGCGCCATCCACATGCACCGCCGTCACCACCGCCTCCGCCGTCGAGAGATAGAAATCGTCGCGGTAGAGGGCGATGGTGGTCATGGGGGTGCTTTCAGGAATGTCAGGCCGTCTCGAACGGCAGGTCGAATTCGCTGCGCTTTTCGAGCCAGGTCGGAACCGGCAGGTTCTTCGAGCGCAGGAAGTCCGGGTTGAAGAGCTTCGACTGGTAGCGGTTGCCATAGTCGCAGAGGATCGTCACGATCGTATGGCCCGGACCGAGCTCCTTCGCAAGACGGATCGCGCCGGCAATGTTGATGCCGGAGGAGCCGCCGAGGCAGAGGCCCTCGTTCTCGACGAGATCGAAGACGATGTCGAGCGCTTCGGAATCAGGGATCTGATAGGCGAAGTCGGGCTTGAAGCCCTCGAGGTTCGCCGTGATGCGGCCCTGGCCGATGCCCTCGGTGATCGAGGATCCCGAGGATTTGAGCTCGCCGCTTTTATAGTATTCGTAGAGGGCCGCGCCTTCCGGATCTGCAATGCCGATCTTGACGCCGGGCTTCCTGTTGCGAAGGCCAATCCCGGTGCCGGCCAGCGTGCCGCCCGAGCCGACGGCGCAGATGAAGCCATCCACAGCGCCCCCGGTCTGCTCGAAGATTTCCTTCGCCGTCGTTTCGATATGGGCGTCGCGGTTGACGGTGTTGTCGAACTGGTTGGCCCAGATCGCTCCATTCGGCTCGGTCTTGGCGAGCTGGGCGGCGAGACGGCCGGAGATCTTCACATAGTTGTTCGGGTTCTTGTAAGGCACCGCCGGCACTTCGACGAGCTCGGCGCCGAGCAGCTTCAGGGCATCCTTCTTTTCCTGGCTCTGGGTCTCCGGGATCACGATCACGGTGCGATAGCCAAGCGCCTTGGCAACCAGCGTCAGCCCGATGCCGGTATTGCCGGCCGTGCCCTCGACGATCACGCCGCCGGGGCGAAGCAGCCCGCGCCGCTCGGCATCACGGATGATGAAGAGGGCGGCGCGATCCTTCACCGACTGGCCGGGATTGAGGAATTCGGCTTTGCCGAGAATGGTGCAGCCGGTCGCCTGGGAGGCGCCTTTCAGCCGGATGAGGGGCGTGTTGCCGATCGCTTCGAGAACCGAGGGATGAAATGCCATGATGTCTGCCTTTTCGCCTGACGCGGACACTAGAACCAAAAGCGCGGGGAAGAAAACCGGGGCACCTCGCAATTTTGTCCTTCTGGACAAGAATATGAAGGGCGAACGGTCAGCGCGGGATCGAACCGGTCTTTTCCGCCCGGAGCCGTCAATTGGCAAGGAATGGCTTTTCGTGGTGGGGCGAGGGGAGGGAAAATGCGTTCGGGGACGGGTTAGGGTGTGAACTTCGGGTCAATCGCTGTGGATCCGATATCGGCGGGGCCTGGATAGGACATCAGGAACTCGCCGAAATTCGGTCTCGGCTTTGTCATCACCCTTTTTGCCGCCTCTCCGGCTTCGACGCTGACCAGCATAGCGACGGGCTCGCCGTGGCGAGTGATGGTAATGAAGGCACCGTTGGCGGCGGCGTCTACCAGACCGGCGAATCCGGCCTTGGCATCGGCAATGCTCATGCTCGACATGCTCGCCTCCGAAATTAACTGGATGTGGTCAACTTAATGCTGGGCTGTGCATCGGGCAAGCGAGGCCCGAATCCTCTGCCGATCGTTACAAGTTTAAGCATTCTCTTCACCGGATTTTCACGCCTGACCGGGAAGTCTGCTGCTGATGCTGCTCAAGGTTGTGCGGGGAGGGGTGGTGCTGAGGGTTCTCGTGGCTTTGGCCGTGTTTCTGCCGATCGCCGGCTGCGATCTGCTTTTCGATTTTCCGGAATGGCAATGGCATCAGAAACTCACGGTGTCGGTCATGACGCCGGAGGGCATGAAGGTCGGCAGCGCGGTCACGTCGGCGCGGATCGAGTTTCCGCCCAAATGGACCGGCGTGGGCGATGCGGCCGGTATGCAGCGTGGCGGCGTTTCCGGCGAGGCGGTCGTAGTCGATCTCGGCGAGGGCCGTTATCTCTTCGCGTTGCTGCAGGGCTATAGTGAGTGGACGGCCTATACCGCCTTTTTTCCGGAACTGGAGGGAAAGGCGATGCTGAAGGAGGAGATGTTTCCTTACCTCGACCGGATGGTGGCGAGCGACGGGCAGTCCCGCGACGTGCCGCGCAAGCACTATCCTCTGCTGGTCACGTTCGATGACATAAACGACCCGGCCTCGGTGCGCCGCGTCAATCCCGGCGATCTCGCTGCTACATTCGGGCTCGGCTATAGGCTCAATGCGATTACGCTGTCGATCACGGACGAGCCGGTGACCGAGGGGCGGGTGAAGGATGTGCTGGGGTGGTGGATAGATCTCCGAGCCGGGCGATACAACGAAATGGTTTCCCTCAAGC
>NZ_STGU01000014.1 GCF_004912135.1 Rhizobium rosettiformans W3 | reverse complement strand
GGCCGGCATGGCTGGGTTGTCTTGTCTGGGAATGCACGCGGTCGTTCGCTCTATCGCGTCGATCACCGTCACCGCGGAGTTTGCGTCGAAACGCCTGTCGATCGGCTCGTTGCGGGCGACTGCTTCGTAAAATGAGCCGATCATGCCCAGAAAGCCGAGCGCATAGGGGGACTTCTGGTTCAGCGAGAGAAGCTGCTGTTTGGCGTTCGCTGTAGCCTGCCGAACATGCTGGGCCGCCGCCGAAAACTCGTCGAAAAGCGGACCAAGAATGAGCTCTGCCGTATTCGGCCTCTGTAGCACAAGCGTGTCGGCGGCAAGGTCAAGACGTGCCGTGCCTGCAACACCCCTTAATGAGACGGAGCGGTCGTCCGGGCCTTCGACGAGCGAAAGGGATATTCGCACGTCCACATGTCCGGCTCTGGCTGAAATCTGCCAGCCTTGCGGAAGCGCCACACCCGTGGGCAGGGTGATGGGCTTGCTGAGGCGCAGGTCGATATCGTCAAGTTGGCCGAAGAGATCGCCGGCGAAGGCGAAAAGGTGAGGCCCGAGCTCTAACAGAAGGTTTTCGGAAGAGCGAAGCATCCACAGTCCATAGGGACCGCTGCGGAGAGGCGCGAGCGGGTATCGCCAGTGAAGATCGGCAGAATCGATGCGCCCCGGAAAGCCGCCGGCGATGAGCTCCTTCAGACGTCGATAGGATGGCAGGCCCAGGAAATTATGATTGACCGCGACCAGACGCTCAGCGCGCGTCGCCGCATCAAGGACCGCTTTCGCGTCGCTTGTCGACAGCGCAAAGGGCTTTTCGACGAGGACGTGAGCACCCGCCGCGAGGCAAGCTTCTGCCTGTTCCCGGTGTAGGTGCGGTGGGGTCAGGATGTGAACGGCGTCGCAAGCCCCGGCCGCCAGCATTTCGCTCAGAGTTGAGAAGGGGGCCGCGCCATATCTGTCTGCCAAGGCCTTGGCGGCTGCCGTCGCTGGATCGCACACCGCCGTCAACTTTACACCCTTCAGCTGAGCGAGGGTCTGCGCATGCCAGGATGCGATATAGCCAGCACCCACCAGGCCGACTCGAATGACTTGATTTGACATTGCGCAATACGGTCCCGTTACTTGTACTCGATGATGGTATTCGCCCTGCCACGTGCGCGCCGAACCCAGTAGGTGAGGGCGCCCTTCAGATTGCAGAACTTGGAGAGCGTCAGCAGGAGGCCAGCGAGCAATGCCTCACGTGGCGGGAAGCCCTGGCGGAGAAAGCGCAATGTGCTGCGGGCGCAGGAAAAAAGATACAGCAGCGCGACACCAAGCGTAATCCACGGATGAAGGAAGAGCCCCAAGACGGCAACAAGAGGAAGAATGGCACCCCAAAGCCACATCCGCCTGCGTTGCGCGAGAAAATGGGCGGGGTGCAGCGCGCCGACCTGCGCGAAACCGTGACCGGCTCTTTCCGCTCTTCGCCACCACTGGCCAAATCGCGTCATATTGGCATCGTGGAGTGTCATCTCTGCATCCAGCCGCCAGACGCCCCATCCTGCCCTGCCAAGCCTGACACAGAACTCGTCGTCTTCGGCTGCTATGACATCCTCGCGGAAGCCGCCGACGCTTTCAAAGGCTGAAACTCGCACCATGGCGTCACCACCCGAGGCGGCGGCCTTTCCGAGGGGAGTGTTCCATTCCCAGTCGCACAGCCTGTTGTAGATCGATGCCAGAGGGAACTTTTCACGGCGGCGTCCGCAGGCAACGGCGATGTCAGGGTGGGCCAGCAGAAAGTTTGTGGAGGTGACAATCCAGTCGGGGTCGATGACGCAGTCGCCATCCACGAACTGAACAAAATCAAATCCGATTCCGGCAGCCTTGAGCGCTGCATAGCCTGCATTGCGGGCGCGAGCAGCGGTGAAGGGCACCTCCATCGATAACTCGACGACCTTTACGCCGCTCTGCCTTGCGTGTTCGACACTTTCGTCGGTTGAGCCGGAATCGACGTATACTGTGTTGGTGGCGAACCTCCTGATCGATGCAAGACTCGCCTCCAGCCGGGCGCCTTCGTTGCGACCTATCAGAATGATACCCGCATCGTTCGCTATCGTCGCTGGGACGTTTTGAGGCGCTAGCTGATCGATGGTAATCTCCATCGGTGGCTGAATAAACATGTTTCAGTTTGCATTGAAGGACACGAGGAGCAAAGTAAGATTTATAACATCTACCACCGGATATCATGAAAGCTACGGTTATGTCTCTGTCCTAAAGCATAAATCTCAATGCTTGAATTAATTGAGTATCTTTGACGAGGATCAGGCGGCCATGATGAGCTCTAAGTTTCGTTTCTGGGCGTTCCGCTGAGCGTCTCGGTGCGAACGACGGAGCCGAGACCAGGTGTGATTGCTGTTCTTCTAGGTGGGAAGATCTAATCCTGAGCAGATCTACAGATGCCGGCCCTGGTCAGGACGTAGACTTCGAAGCCGCTGCTGCTTGGCACTCTGTACGCCCTCATTTCCCTTCTCGCTCAAGCGCGAGTCGGCTACCTCTGAAGCATGAGCATCAGCGCGCTGGATGATCCGCATTGCAAGTCCGTGCCCGAGCCTGTCCGCGATCGCGGGCGGCTGGTGCGTGTGGTTGTGCCCATGGCGGTCATGTATAATGGCGTGCTTGCCATCGTGAATGCACATGTGATGCCGCTTGGCTTTTCCCATGTCGCGCTGGTCGAGATCACGCTGCTCTTCATCACGCTGCTCTATCTCCTCTATCGCGGGCTGTCGCAGGAAGCCCTGCCGATCGCCACTCTGGTCGGCTTCTTTGCGCTGGTCATGCTCTACACCTCGGCTGCCAATGGCATGCTGTTCGTCGACTTCTTCCGCAATGTGCTGATCATCGCGGTGTTCTGCCAGTTGGGCATGATGACGGACGGGCGCAGTCTCGCCTTTGTCTTCAGGATCTGCTGTGGCTTCATCCTCTCGGTGTTGCTGGTCGAGATATTCTTCACCCGGATCTATGAGGATCTGTTCTATCCGGCGCTCTATTTCACCAATACGCGCGGGCTTGAGCAGGTGGCATTCGGGGGGGCGAAGATCTTTCAGAATGCGATCAACATCCCGGGCCGCTTCTCCTTCGGGCTGAGCGACCACCGCACCTCATCGCTCTTTCTCGAGCAGGTGTCGCTTGCCAATTTCTCAGGGGTGCTCTGCATCTATCTCGTCAGCCGGTTCAACCAGATCCCGCGGTTCGACCGGGTTCTGATCCTTGCGACCGTCGTCTTCATCCTGCTGACCAATGATTCGCGCAGCATGCTCGCCTTCTCGTTCATCTGCCTTTTCGGCTATTTTCTGTTTCCGAAGATCAGCAATGGTGTCAGGCCGCTGATCATGCCGGCGATCATCATCGCGGGCGCTCTTGTGTACCTGATGCGCCCGGATGCGAGCGGCGACACGTTCGACGGTCGTATCGTGCTCACCATGAAGGGCTTCTTCAGCCTCGATTTCGTCGAACTGCTGGCACTCGATGTGCGCAACATCGCGAGTTTTGCCGATAGCGGCTATATCTATGTGATCAATGCCAGCACCGTCTTCGGGCTCCTGGCCTTCTGGCTGTTCGTCAGTTTCTATCCGGCGGGGCAGGGAGCGGCGCAGAAGCGCTGTGCCTTCGCGCTCGCCATCTTCATCTTCCTCAACATGATGATCGGCGGCACGGCGATTTTCTCGATCAAGGTGGCGGCCCTTCTCTGGCTGCTCGTCGGGCGGATGCGGGCGGCAGACGCCGAGCCGCATTAACCGCGTTCGGAGGTCTTCCGGGACAGGATTGTGCCGGGCAGGCTATAAGGAGCGAACGGTCCATGCTCCCTGTCTGACGGATTGCCACCGCTCATGTGCGTTCAGCTGCAGTATATCAGGGCAATCGCTGCTCTTCTCGTCATCTATTTTCATGCCATCCTGCAGCTTGAGAAGCTCAATCCGGATGCCTGGGTGACGGACTATCTGTTCGGCAAGAGCGGCGTTGACCTCTTCTTCGTGCTCAGCGGTTTCGTCATGTGGATCACCACCGCCGACAAGCCGCAGACAGTCACGGATTTCTGGTGGAAGCGCGTGCGCCGTGTCGTGCCGCTCTACTGGGCCGTCACGCTCGCCGCGGCCATGGTGGCACTCGTCCTCCCGCAGATCCTCAAATCCACCCAGTTCGATGTGCCGCACATCCTCGCCTCTCTCGCCTTTCTGCCCTGGATCAATCCTTCTGACCCCGCCGGAGAGATGATTGCGCCGCTCATCGTTCCGGGTTGGACGCTGAATTACGAGATGTATTTCTACCTGCTGTTCGGCCTTTGTCTGCTGGTGCCGGTGCGTCATCGCATTGCTGCCATCACGCTTCTGATCGGCAGCATTTTTGTGCTTGCCAATCTTGCGCCTGAGAGCACAGCAGCGCGGTTCTACGGTGACACCGTCATCTTTGAATTCGTCGCCGGCGTGTTCCTCGGCCGGATCTACAAGTCAGGTCTATCTCTCTCTGCCCCTGTCGTCGCGGCCGGCCTTGCGATCGGTTTTGCGGCGCTGCTGTACAATGACTATCGCGCCTTCGAGCTGCCGCGGCTTGTCACGATCGGCATTCCGGCGGCCATCATCATCTTCTTCGCCACAGCGACCCGCATTCCCGACCTCAAGGCCTGGGGCTGGTTGCGGATCCTGGGAGATGCCTCCTATTCCATCTATCTCACCCATATCTTCACGCTGGCGGGCTCGCGCATGATCTATCCTTACGTGATCGGGGCCGTTGAGAGCGACACGCTGTTCGTCGCCTTGATGATCGCCATGTCCACGGCCGTCGGCCTTGCGAGCTACTATCTCTTCGAAGTGCCGGTTGGCCGTTTCCTTTCGTCGGCCAATGCGCCCCGTTTCGGTCGGGTCGCCAAGGCTGGCAGCGCATGAGAGTAGGTGCCAAGATGACCGTAGCCAGCGCAAAGACGACTAGTCGCCGCGTCCTGTTCGCAGCTCTGCTTGCAGCGCTTGCTGCGGGGCCCAGCCATGCCGGCCCGGGTGATCTCTGTTTTCGCGGGCTGAACATCTCCGGTGCGGAATATGGCGAGTTCGACGGGGTGGAAGGCGTCAATTTCACCTATCCGTCTGCTGCGACCGTGTCCTACTTTGCGGACAAGGGTTTCGACACGGTGCGTCTTCCCTTCAAGTGGGAGCGTCTGCAGCCGCAACTTGGCGAGGCCTTCGAGCGAACCGAACTGGAGCGTTTGAAGACCAGCGTTGCGGGGTTGAGGGAGAGGGGCCTTCTCGTTATCCTCGATCCGCACAATTTTGGGTATTATGGCGGCCACAATATCGGCTCCTCGGAGGTTTCCCCACGGCAGTTCGCGCAGTTCTGGATCAGGCTCGCGGCCGAGTTCGCCAATGAAGATGGCATTGCCTTCGGGTTGATGAATGAACCCCATGACATCGCGCCATTGGTCTGGCTCGATGCGGCGAACCAGGCGATCGCAGGCATACGGGCCGTCGGTGCCCGCAATCTTATCCTCGTGCCGGGCACGCATTGGAGCGGTGTTGTTACCTGGGGCGAGGACTTCGGGCGCGGTTCCAATGCGACCGTGATGCTCGGTGTCGTCGATCCGATGGATAACTTTGCCTTCGAGGTGCATCAATACATGGACAAGGACCTGTCCGGCACCAATGAGGCCTGCGTCAATGCGGATCTTGCCGTCACTGGCATCGCCAAGCTGTCCGACTGGCTGCGTACCCATGACAAGCGTGCCTTCCTCGGCGAATTCGGCGGCTCGAAAGAAAAGGAATGCCTGGCCGGACTGACGCGCATGATGGATCAGGTCGCCACGGATTCCGATGTCTGGCTCGGCTGGACCTATTGGGCGGGCGGCGACTGGTGGTCGCCGGAAGAGGGCAACAACATCCAGCCGACGCAGGCGGGAGACCGCGCGCAGCTTTCCGTGCTGCTTCCAGCTCTTCAGCCTGCTGCCGCAGATCCGGGCGCTTGCCTCCGAATTCCGCCCGCAGGCTAAGACTTAATTAACCGTAAAAACTCATAGTTCGGCAAGAAACTGGCGTCTCGCGGGCAACCGCCTGACGCCTTCATGCATGGGCAAGGCAATCGTGAGGCAGACAACTCGAGCGATGGGCGAATTCGATCCTCAGCATCGCCGCACGGGCACGCAACCGCCGTCATCTGCTGGCGGAGCCAATGTCAGCTTGCGTCGCTATCTCGGTGCGACTTCCGAGGCAGGGGAAGAACGAGTTCCGCGGGCGCGGCGGCCGCTCACCATGGACGACATCGAACAGCGCGCCCGCGAACGCTTCGGCTGGGATCTGTCGCGCGGGGATGACGTGTCCGAAGAGGCGCCGCGCTCTGACATGGGCCAGAAGCCCGTGTCGGAGGAGCGTCCACTGGCCGCCCAGCCGGTGGCGCAGCACGCCGACGCTCCGCTCGTGATCGACCTGAAATTCGTCGCGCTCGCCGCCTGGCGATACCGGACGGCGGTGCTCGCAGGTGCCGTTGTCTGCGCGCTGCTCGGCGGCGCGATGACGACCCTTCTCTCCAAGAAGTACAGCGCAACCGCAACGCTCTACTTCGATCCGCAGAAGCTTGCGGTGGAGCTCGTGGAAAACGACCGCGCCACATCGCCGGAAGTGCTCAATGCGACGATTGACAGCCAGACGCAGATCATCACCTCGCGCTCGGTCCTGGAGACGGTCGCAACCAATCTGCAGCTGACCTCTGATCCCGAATTCGTCGGCCGGGCCTCGGGCGACGCCGCGACCGACATGAACCGCGTGGTCTCGGCCATGCAGAAGCACATCCTCGTGTCCCGGCAGGACGGCACCTTCATCTTCCAGGTGAAGGTGACGACTGGGGAGGCGGAAAAGTCGTCCGAGATCGCCAATTCGCTCGTCGCGGCTTACCTCAAGAACAGCCGCATCAATGCCGAAGACAGTTTCGGCAGCGTCAACACGAGCCTGGTCAATCAGCTGACGGCGCTGAGCAAAGCAGTGATTGCGGCGGAAGCCGAGGTGAAGGCTTTCACCTCGAAGAATGATCTCTTCGCTGTTGGCGGAGACCAGATCGCCGACAAGCGTTTGCAGTCGCTGGATGATCTGCTGGTTGCCGCCCAGCAGAAGATCATCGAAGCCAAGGCCCAGCTCGACACGGTCTCGAAGCTCAACATCAACGACGTTCTCGTCGGCGATGCCACCGCTTCGCGAACGCTTGGCGACCTGCGCAATCAGTATGCGAGCCTTTCGGCCAATGTCAGCAGCCTGACGGAGCGGCTCGGGCCCCGCCACCCCCAGCTGCAGTCCGCCAAGGCATCGCTCGGCGACCTTGAACGGCAGATCCGCCTCGAACTCGAGCGCATGGTGGTCGCTGCCCGCAGTGCCTACGAATCGGCGCAAAAGGAAGAGGCCGACCTTCTCAAGGAACTCAATGTTCAGAAGGCTTCGCAAGCCACCAACTCAACCGCGCTGATCGAACTTAGCGAACTGGAACGCAAGGCCAAGGCTGCGCGGGACGTCTACGAGGCGGTGCTGAAGCGCAGCGAGGAGACGGCTGCCGAGATGAGCCTCTATTCCAGCAATGTCCGGATCATCGCCGAAGCCTTCCCGCCGCAAACAGCCGACGGGCCGGGTCGAACCGTGCTTCTGATCGCGGGTGCCTTCGGCGGCGGTCTCTTCGGTCTCGGCTTGGGGATCGTGCTGGCTGCGGGGCTTGCGTTATTTCAGCGGGTGAGGGGGCGGGAAACACCCTCGCACAGATAAGTGGACCCGCTTCAGCCGCCGAATTCCGTCGCCAGCAGGGCCATCATCACGTCGTCATGCCAATTGCCATCGACGAAGGCCGATTCTCGTTCCCGGCCTTCGACCTTGAAACCACATTTCACATAGGCGCGGATGGCTCGTTCATTGTATGCGAGCACGCGGACCGCAATGCGATGCAGGCCAAGCTCTTCGAAGGCATGGGCAAGCAAGAGCCTGATGGCCTCGGTTCCTGCACCCTTGTTAAGCTCTGTTCGATCGTAGATGCCGATCGCCATGGATGCGCGTCGATCATTTGCATGAATGCTGTGGAACTTGATCTCGCCGATCAAGCGGCCGCTGACTTCGATAATCCAGGCATGCGGGTCGTTCGCATGACCTTCTGCCCATTGCTTCGCCGCTTCAAATGTCATCGGTATTACATCAGCCTGACTGACGCCAAACATCCGGCTGATTTCAGGGTCTCTCCCGAGCGCGAAACGTGCCTCGGCATCCTCGGCACTCGCGCGCCTCAAGCGAACCTTTGAACCTTCCAGTGTCGTCATCGATTTCATCCCCGTCGACCTTTCCGCAGAGTGAAACTGCAGTGGGTTCAGAAAGTGAGCTGCGACAAAGATCTCAGGGGCAACGCCTCATCCCTTGCTCAGCACATCGTCACCGCACACATGAACGGCCACACCGAGGAGGTGTGGCCGTCGGATTGTTACGTGATCGGCAGACGCGTCAAGGCCATCCGGGCAGCAAGGTGGGTATGTCGCACCGGGGCTGCAAGATATGCAGCGCCGGCGCAATCTCATCTCAGGTTTCTACCGAAGGATAGGCGCGGTCGCGCCAATGCTGCAGCTTCGCCGCAAACTCGCGCTGGAAAGCAAGCGGGCCCGATTTTTGGAAATACGGTTCGTCGTAGATGCCGATGAACAACGTCAAGTTCAGGAAGAAGTGGGCTCCCATTTCAAACAGGGCGACAAAATCATGGGTAACCAAGGCGTCGCGCTCAGCATCCGTCAGGGCGTGAACGGTCGAGGCTTCGACATCGTTGCCCAGCAGCTTGGGGCCAATCGATTGCTCCCACGTCGCGACGAACGTCTTCGGATCTTCGGTATAGCGCTTCAGGTATTCCGGATCCCTGTCCACCGTGTAAAGGAACTTGTTGACGTAGTATTTGCTCATGCCGCCTGCTCCTTCGGATACCAGGTGAAATAGGCTTCCATCGTGTGGAAAAGATCGAGATTGTCGACGTAATCGGCCCCTTCCGGACCGGCGATGCCGAGCATCAGGATGAAGTTCAAAAAGCCATGGGTCGCATTGCCGCTCTGCTCCATGCTCTTGTGTGTGACATTGGCGAGGATGGCGTCGATATCGCCAGCGCGCAGCCATTCGATCGCCTGTCGGTCAAAGACCGGGTCCGGTCCGGTTTCCATGAACTGACGCGGCCCACCAAGCTCGAGAGAGAGGTGACCGGTACCGATTGCTGCCACCCGCTTGTCCGACGGGTAATCGTCGATCGCCTTGCGGATCGCCCGGCCCAGATCATAAAACCTGCGGGGTGAATGGAGTGGCGGCGCAAAGATATTGGTATAGATCGGCACAACCGGCAGATCGTTTTGAGGGCGAACCGTGATGATCGGGCAGATGATCGAATGATCGATCTTCAGCTCGTTGGAGAAGGCAAAGTCGAAGTTCTGGTCCATCAGGGACTGATGCATGAAGCGTGACATGTCCTCATTGCCCTCCAGGACAAACTTCGGAATGCCGAATTCACGCTCCTCGTTATAGAAGGTCGCATCGTAGCGAGGCGCTTTGCCGATCAGGAACTGCGGGCAGTTGTCCAGAAAGATCTGGTGAAAGTGGTCTGATCCCACCATGACGAGAATGTCCGGCTCGGTTTTTGCCAGCGTTTCTCGATAGGCTTCGATCTTGCGCTTCCATTCCGGCGCCTGAGGCATCTGCTGCTCTGGTGGCGCCGTTGTCGCTTTCAGATAAAAGGGGTGATGGGTCGACGCGAGCGTCGCAACAAGTTTGGCCAAAGTTCTTCTCCCTTAAATTGGCGGCGCTCTCGCGCCTCTCTCCCTGCCGGCCGTTCCATGCCGGCCAGCCTTCTCACTCAGTCTGCAAAAAGATCACGATCGATGGCTGCGGCCTCAAACAGGTAGTCTCGGCTCTTCTCGATCTCGTGTCGGAGGCGATTAATGTCGAAGCCGAGCAACTGGCCGTCCCATTTCTTCACCTTGCCGGCGACCAGCACCGCGTCGACGTTCGACCGCTCCATCAAGGTGACAACAGCCCCCGCGGCGTTGTTGAGCGGCGCCACATTCAAAGTATCAGCGCTCAGCAGGATGATGTCGGCTTCCTTGCCGGGCGTCAGCGATCCGATCTTGTGATCGAGTCTCAGACCACGAGCGCCGCCGATTGTTGCTGCTTTCAAAGCGTCGCTGGCGGTCGCAAGCCGAGGGTAATCCTGACCGGCGAGAGCCTTCGCGTTTGCCTCCATGCGCTGGAGCGTGACGAAGCTGCGCATCTGCGTGAAGAAGTCTGCCGTCATGGTGCATTCGACGTCGGTCGAGAGGGATATGCTCATTCCCAGATCGATCGAGGTCTGCAGCGGCGGGGTTCCGTGACGCATCTGCATCTCGATGGGCACGGACAAAGAGATATGAGCGCCGGCATCGGCTGCATATTTCCAGCCTTGTTCGGACATCCCGGTCATATGGATGAATATATTGTCGGGACCGAACATGCCGCGCGCGCCGAGTTCGTCGAAAACGGGCTGCATGCCGAACGTGCCCACAACATGAAGCGCGATCGGGATATGGAGTTCACGGCCCATCCGCCATGCCTCTTCATATCCAGGGATGTAGATCTCGCCGCCCATGACCATGGTCAGCAGCTGATCGTCTGACGAAAAATGGGTCTGGTGGATCCGCTTGGCGTCAAAGGGATATGCGGATTTCTCGCCCCAACCTTCGAAATATCCCAGGACGGAACGCCGGCCGGCATCCCGCAGGCCTTCAACTGCCGCATCAGAGTGTTCGGGCGAATGGTGGATCTGGCTGACGTCCATCACGGTCGTGACGCCGGCATCGAGCTGCGACAGCGATCCGAAAAGTTCGTTGATGTAGACATCGTCAGGCCGGTAGACCATCGAGAACTTCTGCAGAATGGTCTCGTAATAGTTCGAGCTCGATTCCGGGCGGCCGTCATTGATCAGGATGCCGTTGGCAAGGTGCCCACGCAACGCGGTCTCGAACTGATGATGGTGGGTGTCGACAAAACCCGGCAGGACGATCTTGCCTTGAGCGTCAATGACGGCCGCGTCGTCCGCCGCCAGAGCCGGACCGACGGCCACGATTTTCGAGCCTTCGAGCAGGATATCCGCGCTTTCGAAATTGCCCACCTGGTCGTCCATGGACAAAATTACGCCGCCCTTGATCAGCGTCTTGCGGCCCGTATCGCCGATCCCTTTCGGCAGACCGGCTGCAGCGGCGGCCTGGGCGGCGGCAGATCTAGACATGCCTTCGACAGCGCTCGCCGTGAAACGAGTGGGGCAGGGCAATCTGGTCTCGGTATTACAAAGTCTGCACATGGCTCTTCCTCCCTGGCCGTGATGCGTTCTTTCGTATTCAGGTCCCGATGATCGATTGCAGGACCGGGTATCGTGTGATGGCGTGTGCGATGTGGGAAGCTGCCTGTCTAAGCGCGGGCAAACGCTCTGCCACCAGCGTCTCTGGCGTCACAATGCCGGTGTAACCGGACGTATTCAGCGCGGCGATCGTGCGCCCTTCCATATCGCGGATAGGTACGGCGAGCGCTGTGATCCCGTAGTCGAGCTGATCGACCGTTGTCGCATAGCCAGTCTCGCGAACCACAAGGATCTCTCGCCTGAGCGCTTCCGTGTCGGTGATCGTTCGTGAGGTGAGCGCCGTCAGCCGAACCTTGCTGAGATAGCGCTCGAGCGCTTCGTCAGAGAGTCCCGCGAGCAGGACACGTCCCAGAGAAGTGGCAAAAGCGGGATAGCGTGCACCCATGACCGCCGCGGCGCGACGGGCTCTCTGCACCGAAACATGGGCGACGTAGATGACATCTTCTCCGTCGAGAGTGCCAGCTGACGACGCATCCCCGAATTTCTCCACCAGTTCCCGGAGGTCTGGCTGCAGGACTTCCTCGATGCGGGCCGAGAAGTAGAAGGCGGACCCAAGCGTCATGATCTTCGGCCGCAGGTGGAACCGCTTGCCGGTTTGATCGACATAGCCCAGTGCCTGGAGCGTCAGCAGGCTCCTGCGTGCGGCAGCGGGGGACAGCCCGACGCGCTTTGCGACTTCGCTCAGCGTCATTTCAGGATGCGAGGCGTCAAAGCTCTCAAGGATTGCAATTCCCTTGGCCAGAGCTTCGACGAATTCGGCTGGTTTGTCGTGATCCTCGGTGAGCATGATCGCTGCCTCCTGCATGTTGGTCATCCCCGTACATACGGGTGTTTGACCAGCAGCGCACGGGCGATGACATTCGCCGACCGGCAGTCGATGCAATTGGCGCGCTCTCTTCCATCCATGATGGATCCCTCATTTCCCCCTTCTCGACGCTCCTCTCGAATTCAGGCTTGGGCCAGTCCGAGATCGCGACTTGACGGCACGATAAATACTGCTAACGTTTTCGGCAAGAGGAAATTATTTCGCACAGCGAAAATGAGGAGCGTAATGCGAATAGGAAAGCAGGATAACGCCAGCACGGCGATTGCGACGTCGGACGCCGACACCATCACGGTGCGTGGGCTGGATCTTTGCAGCGACTTGATCGGCCAGATCGGCTTTACCGACTATTTCTGGTTCCTTGTCATCGGAAGCCGGCCGTCAGAAGCTCAGCGCGCTATCCTCGATGCCTGCCTGGTGTCGATCGCAGAACACGGGCTGGTGCCCAGCGTTCAGGCGGCGCGAATGACGCTCGCCGCCGGCCCGGAGGCCTGGCAGGGTGCTGTGGCTGCAGGATTGCTCGGCATGGGCAGTGTCGTCGCCGGCAGTTCGGAGGCGGCCGGGCGTTATCTTGCCGGCATAATTGAACATGCCGATGCCGGCGGCGCTGGACTTGAAGATGCCGTATCCACCAGCCTCGGCGATCTGAAATCATCACGCAAGAAGGTGCCGGGCCTGGGGCATCCTCAGCACAGTGCCGGGGACCCGCGAGCAAGCCGGCTGCTCGATCTGTCCGATACGCTCGGCATCAGCGGGCGTCACGTCGAGACGCTGCGTGCTCTCGCCAAGCATGCTCCCGTGATCATGGATCGTCCGCTTCCCATCAATGTGTCGGGCGCCATTCCTGCCGTTATGCTCGACGCGGGATGGCCGCTGGAAGCGCTCAAGGCCGTTCCGCTCCTTGCACGCACGGCCGGTCTCGCCGCCCATCTCTACGAGGAAAGCCTGCGCTCCATCGGTTTCATCATGTCGCATCATGCCGACCTTGCGATCTCCTATGACGGACCGAAAGTTGCAAAGAGCACTGCCGACGGAGAGGGGTGATAGCGATGGTCAAGCTTCTGAAGGATATCCGCATCGTCGAACTCGGGACCTATATCACCGGGCCCGCTGCAAGCATGCATCTGGCCGATCTTGGGGCAGACGTCATCAAGGTCGAACGTCCCGAAACAGGCGACCCGTTTCGTGCGTTCAAAGGCGGCCTCTATTCGCCGCACTACCAGACCTATAACCGCAACAAGCGCTCGATTGCACTCGACACCACCAAGGCGGAGGATCTCGCGGTCTTTCGGGATCTGATCGCCACGGCTGACGTCTTTATCCAGAACTTCCGGCCAGGTGTTGCCGAGAAGCTGGGCTGTGGCGAAGACGATCTGCGACAGGTCAATCCTGCGCTGATCTATTGCGCAATATCCGGCTTTGGCCAGAGCGGCCCCTCGCGCGACCGGCCGGCCTTCGACACTGTGGCACAGGCGGCGAGCGGTTTCTTGCGTCTGGTTACGCCACCAACCAATCCCCGCGTGATAGGCCCGGCCATTGCCGACGCGATCACGGGTCAGTATGCCGCCATGGGCATCATGGCTGCGCTGTTGGAGCGGTCTCGTACCGGCAAGGGTCGACGTCTCGATATCTCGATGCTGGAGGCGATGAGCCATTTCAACCTCGACAGTTTCACCCACTATTATGCGGTAGGTGAGATCATGGGGCCTCTGTCCCGCCCGGTCGTCTCGCAAAGCTATACCTTCGAGTGCAAGGACGGAAAGTGGATCGCAATCCACATGTCCTCGCCACCGAAGTTCTGGGAAGGTCTCCTGAACGCGACCGGGCAACAGGCTCTTGCTGCTGATCCGCGCTTTGGCGAGCGGCTGCAGCGGATCAAGCATCAAGACGACCTGATCGAGATCTTCACGCCGATCTTCAAGACCGAGAACCGGGGTGTCTGGTGCGAACGTCTCCTGAGCGAGGAAGTGCCACACTCTCCGGCCTATGATGCAGATGAAGCTTTGGAGGATCCGCAGGCTCGCCATCTACGACTGGCCATCCCGATCGCCCATCCCGAGCTGGGCCAGTCGACAACGGTGAGGGCGCCCTACAGTTTTGACGGCGAGCCCGAATTCGACGTTTCGCCGCCGCCCACCCTTGATCAGCACGGCTCGGAAATCCGTGAGGAATTGAAGCGCCGGCATGCCGAACCGGGCGGTGACGGGAGAGGGCGATGAGCAATCATGAAAACCCCAAGGCCGTACCGGTAGAGGCGGTTCTGCAAGCAAGCATGGCCATGCTGCAGAAGCAGCTCTATGCGATTTTTACCACGCCGGCGAACGGGCTCGGTCCCGTCTTCGCAAGCATGGAAGAGCACCTCGACTTCCAGGTTGGACTGGAGAGGGACGGCGTGCTTTTCGCGGCAGGGCCAATGTGGACCGATGACGGCCAGAGCTGGGAGGGCGAGGGCCTCGTCATCATACGTGCTGCCTCCCGCGAGGCAGCCATCGCAATTGCCGAACGGGACCCGATGCACAGAAGCGGTGCACGAACATTTCGTGTCAGGCCCTGGCTGATCAACGAGGGAGCAGTGACCGTCCGGCTCGATTATTCGAGCCAGACATTTTCGATCGTTTGAGCGCAGAACTTTGGGAGGAGACCAATGCGTATTCTATTCGGACTTTTTACAGCGAGCATGATTGCGTTGCCGAGTGCGGCATCGGCGCAAGAGACCATATCACTGACCATTGCATCCAGCCATCCGACGGTCATCCCCTGGGTCGGGATGATGAAGACGCATTTCATGGCGCGGACCGATGAAATCCTCGCGCAGAAAGGCGATTACAAAATCGAGTGGAACGAGGCGTTTGGCGGGCAGCTTTATAAGGCCAATGCCACCTTGACCTCCGTCGAGCAGGGTATCACCGATATCGGCTGGGTGTTTTCCTTCCTCGAGCCCGCAAAGTTGCCGCTCAGTCAGGCGTCGAGCTATGCGCCGTTTGCCACCGTCAACCCATCTCTCCAGCTGGAAGTCATGCAGGATCTGCTGGAGAAGAACGATGCGTTTCGCGAGGAGTGGGAACAGTACAATCTCAAGGTTCTCGGTCTCACCGGCACCGATATGTACGACATCTACACCAAGAAGCCGCTGCAAGGGATCGATGACATCAACGGAATGAAACTGTCGGCCCCGGGCGTGCTCGGAACATGGCTTCGCGGAACTGGGGCGAACGCGGTCGATGGTTCGCTGACCAGCTTCTATACCGACATTCAGACCGGAATCTCGGACGGCGTTCTCTCTCTGGCTCTGGGTGCCTTGCCGGCCAAGCTTTATGAGGTTGCACCCTATATCAACCGGTTCGACGCCGGCGTGGCCTTTTCCGGCGCTGTCGCCATCAATCGAGACAGTTGGGATGGCCTGCCGGAGGACGTTCAGAACGCGATGATCGAAGCCGGTAAGTACTATACCGAAGCCCATGGCAAGGATCTGCTGGAACGCCACGAAATCGCAATGAACAAGATGGTGGAGCTGGGGGCAACCCAGTCGCCTCCCGTGCAGATCATCAAGATGAGTGATGAACAGCGCCAAGCCTGGGTCGACAAGCTGCCGGATATTGCAGGCGAATGGGCAGCGGATCTGGATGCCAAGGGGCTCCCGGCAAGCGAATTCCTCAAGGCCTACATGCAAGGACTTCGCGACCGCGGCGAGACACCCATGCGAAACTGGGGTGAGTGATCCGTGGCTCCTGATATCGTCCATGGAGAGGAGCAGGCGGGGCGCCCGTCGCCTGCTCCGGGCCGGTCGGCCAGGCTCTGGCTTACCTTCGTCGATGGTCTCGCAGTGCTCGGGACCATCCTTATCAGCGTCCTGATGGTAATCATCTGCACTGACATCGTCGCGCGAAACGCCATGGGATCTTCGCTTCCTCTTGTGTCGGAACTGGGCGCTTTGCTGCTGGTCATGATCGTCTGCCTGCAATTGCCAGCCACGGTGAGGGCTGACCGTCTGGCTCGGACGGAAGTGTTCTACATCCCAATCCGGGAACGTCATCCAAGGGTGGGTGCTGGCTTGTCATGCGTTTTCAACGTGGTGGGTGCATGCGTGCTCGGCGCGATCGCCTGGGCAAGCTGGTCTATCCTGGCCAAGGACTATTCGAGTGGTGAATTCATCGGTGTGACCGGCATCGCAACCTTGCCGACCTTTCCCTTCCGCATCCTGATCTTCATCGGCATCGGGGTCTCATCAATCCAGTTTCTCGTTCAGGCGGTCGCCGAATTGAGAACCGTCAACTGGAGAGGGCCGTCGCATGTCTCCGATTGAAATCGGCTCCGCGGCTATCGCGGCCCTACTCCTCCTGATCTATCTTGGCATGCCGATCGGGATCAGCATGCTTGCCGTCTCCTTCGTCGGGGTCGCAGCCATTCGCGGCGAGGGGGTCTCGCTGCGCATGATGGGCGCTGTCGCGAACGACAGTCTTCGTGAGTACCTCTTTGCCGTTGTTCCCTTGTTTGTCCTGATGGGGCTGCTCGTCACCGTGTCGCGAGTCGGCAAGGACACCTTCGACGTCTTCCAAAACCTGTTCGGACGTATCGCGGCTGGATTGGGAATAGCGACCGTGTTCGCCAATGCCGTGTTTGCTGCCATTACCGGCATCTCGATTGCGTCTGCGACGGTCTTCAGTCGCGTGGCTGTCCCCGAGATGATCCGCCATGGATACACGCGAAAGTTCGCGACCGGCGTAGTTGCGGGATCCTCGGTTCTCGGGATGCTGATCCCGCCCTCCCTGCTGATGATTGTCTACGCGGTGCTGGCAGAGGAGTCTGTCGGGCGGATGTTCCTTGCGGGCCTTGGTCCGGGCGTGCTGCTTGCGTTCGCCTTCTGTGTCACGATCCTGCTGCTGGCGCGCTTCCGCAAAGACTTTGTGTTTGATCGCAACGCAGACCTGATCGAGGCTCATCCGATGAGCGTCACGGAGGTAACGAGAAAGTCGCTTCCGATCGTCTCTCTCATCATCATCGTGCTGGGCGGGCTCTATGGTGGCTTCTTGAACCCGACGGAAGCAGGCGCAGCAGGTGCCTTTGGCGCCCTTGTGATTGCTGCCCTTCGTCGATCGCTCGGCGGTCGCACCCTTTGGAGATTGCTGGTCGAAACGGGGCAGATTACCGTCTCGGTGTTGTTCCTCATCCTTGCCGCCACCTTCTTCAGCCGCATGCTGGCTCTCTCAGGAGTTCCAGCCGGCCTGGCTGAATTCTTTCTCGCAGGCCCCATCGGACCCTACGGCTTCCTCCTGCTTTTCCTGCTCCTGGTCATTGCGCTTGGATGTCTGATCGATTCCATTTCCATCATGCTGATCCTCTTGCCGATCGCACTGCCGATCGCTGAGGCTGCAGGGTTCGATCTCATCTGGTTCGGCGTGCTGACCGTGGTCGCAGTTGAAGTCGGGCTGCTGACGCCGCCATTTGGTCTATCGGTCTATGTCATCAAGTCGGCCATGGATGATCCGCATCTCAAGGTGGGTGAGATATTCAGAGGCGCCTGGCCCTTCGTCTTGGCCATGCTGGTCTCGATTGCGCTGATTGTGCTGTTTCCGTCGATCGCGACCTGGTTGGCGCGTCTATGAGGAATGACCCCATGAAAAATCTATTGTTCATCCCGGGAAGCCTCCGATCGGCGTCGTCGTCGCTTGCAACCGTGCGGGCGCTCACGGGGCTTCTTGCTGAGGAGATCGAGTGCGTTGTCGCAGACCCGGGAGCCTTGCCGCATTACAATGCCGATGTGGCGAACGATCCTGACGTGGAGGCGTTTTGCGGCCAGATTGCCTCCGCTGATGGATTGGTCTTCGTGACACCGGAATACAACTACAGTGTACCGGGTGTTTTGAAGAACGCCATCGATTGGGCTTCCCGGCCGGCGCTACAATCACCTTTCAAGGGAAAGCCATGCTTCGTTATCAGCGTTTCCGGGGGTGCTCTCGGCGGTGTTCGTGCTCAGTCGCATCTCAAATATGTGCTGAACGGCATGCTGGCTGACGTCTATCCTTGCCCGGAAATCGTCATCCCCAACGCAAACCAGAAGATCGCAGACGGCAACCTCTCCGACGATGCCTTCTTCAGCTTCGCGATGCCGAAGCTCAGAGCCTTTATCGAAGCTCTGCCGTGATCCAAAGAGCGCCTATCTAACCTCGATTTGAATGCGTGGTTACCAACAGATACGAGACAATTGTTGCGGGGCGCTCAGGCAGTCCTTCGCGATCGGCGAAGCGTGATCGCAGGGCCGACGTGACGGGCGGCCGGACTGCCTGGCGGCGGCGAAAAACCCTCGCGTGCCGCGATCAGCTGGTATCGAGGTCTATGTGCATGAAAATCAGCTGGCAGCCGATAAAGAAATGGTGGGCCCGGAGGGACTCGAACCCCCAACCAAGCGGTTATGAGCCGCCGGCTCTAACCATTGAGCTACAGGCCCAGCCCGGCGTCGCGCCGTCGGGCGGGTTATGGTCACCCCGCACCGGTCTGCGGCTCTAACGCAAATTGCATTGTGCGACAAGTCTTTGCCGCAATGGCTTCACAATCACGCGTCATCACAGAGGGCGGAAGGGCATCGTGCCGGGAGAGGCCAAAGCGGCCGCCGGTGCCAAGGGACAAAGGATCTTATTCATGCTGAAAATTACACGCGCACTCGTCATGGCCACGGCTCTTTCGGGTTCGGTGCTCTCGACCGGTTTCGTCACGGAGGCCATGGCGGCCGAAGGTGAGCGTCGCGAGGCGACGATCATGGTGTCGGGCGAGGGCGAGGCGACGGTTGCGCCTGACATGGCGGTCATTTCGCTTGCCGTCGTGCGCGATGCCGAGACCGCGGCCGAAGCGCTTTCGGCAAACAGTGCGGCCATGGCAGAGGTTCTGGCGGACCTGAAGGGGCAGGGCATTGCCGACAAGGACCTGCAGACGACGGATTTTTCGGTCCAGCCGAAATACAAGCAGGAGACCCGCACCGACGGCACCTATGAGGCGCCCGTCATCGTCGGCTATACGGTCAGCAACGGCCTGACGGTGCGGGTGCGGGATCTGTCCAAGCTCGGCGCGATCATTGACCGCTCCGTGAAGCTTGGCGTCAACCAGGGCGGTGGCATCAGCTTCACCAATGATGATCCGGAAGCGACCGTCGAGGCGGCGCGCAAGCAGGCGGTCGAAAAGGCTGCCGCCAAGGCGAAGACGCTGACGGATGCGGCCGGCGTGAAGCTCGGACGGATCGTGGAGATCTCGGAGAATTTCGCGCGCCCGATGCCGCAGATGTATGCGGCTGCGCCCATGGCAAAGATGGCGGATGAGTCGGTGCCGATCGCATCCGGCGAAAATCTCTATACCGTGACCGTCAACATCACCTATGCGATCGAGCAGTAAGCTTCGAACGCAGCGCTAGTACGAAGAAAGGGCCGGTCTTCCGGCCCTTTCGCATGTGTGGCTGCTGCTTGCATCAAACGTCGAGCGGATGCTCCGCAATCATCCTGGTCAGGCTTCCCTCTGCCGGGAAGAGCGGGATGAGGCAGGCCTGGAGGGCGTGGTAGATGTCGCCCTTGCCGGGGAAGAGGCTGTTGGATGGCTTGCCGTCTTCGGTCAGTTCCTCGAACCAGCCGCCGTGTTCACGGTCGAGATTGTTGTTCGCGATATAGTTCCAGATCTTGCGGTAGCTCTCTTCGTGGACGTCGCTTTCCTGATGCTGGTTGAGGAAGTGGGCGGCGGCTGCGCCCTCGCAGAGCGGCCACCAGAGTTTCGCGCGCTTGTCAGGGGCGTTTTCCCAGTCGAGCGTGTAGAAGAAGCCGCCCTTGTCCTTGTCCCAACCCAGCGCCATCGACTGGAAGAAGAGGCCGCGGGCTGCTTCCGGCATCCAGTCGTGGCTTTTTCCGCCGAGCACCCAGAGCTGGAGGATGAGGCGAGCCCATTCCAGCCAGTGGCCCGGCGTGGTGCCGGCCGGGCGGAACATCTCGTTCGGATGATAGTAGGCGCGGTCGACCACCCAGTTCTCGTCGAAGTGCTCGGCGACCCGGAAGGCTTCCTCCCGGGCGCGGCGGTTGATGATCAGGTCGGCGATCCGCACGGCCTTGTCGAGATAATGCCGCTCGCCTGTCGCCTCGAAAGCGGCCATCAGGCTTTCGGTCAGGTGCATGTTGGAATTCTGGCCGCGATAGCCGGGAACCGGTTGCCAGTCGGCTGAGAATTCTTCCGCGATGGCGCCGTGGCTCTCTTCCCAGAACTTTTCTTCGATCACCTGTGTGATGTCGGCGAGCATCTCGTCGGCCAGCGGATGGCCGACGCATTTGGCGGAGGAGGCGGCGAGCAGCACGAAGGCGTGGCCGTAGCCCTGTTTGCTGTCATCGGCCGGACCGGTGTCGTTGGCCTGCCAGAAATAGCCGCCGTTTTTCCCGTCGCGATGACGCTCCCAAAGATAATGCATGCCGTGGTCGACGATGTCGGCCAAGCCTGGCCGTCCGAGCAGGTGGCCGATGGCATAACAATGGACCATGCGGGCGCTGGCATGGATGCCGCGGGCGGGATTGTCGACGCTGAGCGGCTTGCCGTCGCGCGACAGGTCGTAGAAGCCGCCCTTCGGGTTGATGGCCGGACCTTGGAAGAAGTCGAACAGGCCGTCGGCCTGTGCCAGCAGCCATTTGCGATGATAGGGGCGGGTGCTCCAGGGGGTGGCGGCTGATTGTTGTGACTGATTTTCCGACATTTCTTCCTCCCTGAAGACATTCCTGGAGCCTCTATAGCCGATCACCTGGGCTGCGACCACCGCTTCGGTCGAACCAAGCAAATCAAGGGCGCATGTTGACATAAAGATGTCTTTATGTGATTTGGCGGATGTCGCATACGCAATAGGAGAGTTCGCATGCTCGATCAACTGTTCGGCCGCGAGGGCGCAAATCGGGACGGGGCGGAGATCCTGAAGGCTCTGCAAGACGCGGCCCGCGAGCGCATCCTGATCCTGGACGGTGCCATGGGGACCGAGATCCAGGGGCTTGGCCTGAGCGAAGACGACTTCCGTGGCGAGCGCTTCATCGGCTGTGCCTGTCATCAGCAGGGCAACAACGACCTGCTGATCCTGACCCAACCCAACGCCATCGAGGATATCCATTTCCGCTATGCGATGGCGGGGGCCGACATTCTCGAGACCAATACCTTCTCCTCGACCCGCATCGCCCAGGCGGATTACGAGATGGAAGGCGCGGTCTATGACCTCAACCGTCATGGCGCGGAGCTCGTGCGCCGGGCGGCCTGGCGCGCCGAGCGCGAGGACGGCAAGCGGCGTTTCGTGGCCGGTGCCATCGGGCCGACCAACCGCACGGCCTCCATCTCGCCCGACGTCAACAATCCCGGTTACCGCGCCGTTTCCTTCGATGATCTGCGCGCAGCTTACGGCGAGCAGATCGACGGGCTGATCGATGGCGGCGCCGATCTCATCCTGATCGAAACGATCTTCGATACGCTGAATGCCAAGGCGGCGATTTTTGCCTGCAAGGAGCGTTTCCTTGCCAAGGGCATCCGTCTGCCGGTGATGATCTCCGGCACGATCACCGATCTCTCCGGCCGCACGCTGTCTGGCCAGACGCCGACGGCCTTCTGGAACTCCGTCCGACATGCCAAGCCCTTTGCCGTTGGTTTGAACTGCGCGCTCGGGGCAGACGCCATGCGCCCACATCTGCAGGAATTGTCGGGTGTCGCCGATACCTTCATCTCGGCCTATCCGAATGCCGGTCTGCCGAACGAGTTCGGCCAGTACGACCAGAGCCCGGAGGAGATGGCCTCGCTCGTTGCCGGTTTCGCCGAAGAAGGCATAGTCAATGTCGTCGGCGGCTGCTGCGGGTCGACGCCTGCGCATATCGCTGCCATTGCCGAGTCCGTGAAGGGCAGGGTGCCTCGCGCGCCCGCCGAACATCGCCCCTTCATGTCGCTCTCGGGTCTCGAGCCCTTTGAGCTCACCAAGGACATTCCCTTCGTCAATGTCGGCGAACGGACGAATGTCACGGGTTCGGCCAAATTTCGCAAGCTGATCACGGCGGGCGATTACTCCGCAGCTTTGGTTGTCGCGCGCGACCAGGTGGAGAACGGTGCCCAGATCATCGACATCAACATGGACGAGGGCCTGATCGATTCCGAAAAGGCTATGGTCGAGTTCCTCAACCTGATTGCCGCCGAGCCTGACATCGCCAAGGTGCCGGTCATGATCGACAGCTCGAAGTTCCCGATCATAGAAGCCGGACTCAAATGCGTGCAGGGCAAGGCCGTGGTGAACTCGATCTCGCTGAAGGAAGGCGAGGAGAATTTCGTCGCCCAGGCCAAACTCATCCGCAATTACGGCGCTGCCGTCGTCGTCATGGCTTTCGACGAAAAGGGCCAGGCCGATACCTATGAGCGCAAGGTGGAGATCTGCCGCCGCGCCTATCGCATCCTGACGGAAGAAGCGGGCTTTGCGCCCGAAGACATCATCTTCGACCCGAACATCTTTGCGGTCGCGACGGGGATCGAGGAGCACGACAATTACGGGGTCGACTTCATCGAGGCGACGCGGACGATCCGGCAGGAAATGCCGCTGGTGCATATCTCGGGCGGGGTGTCGAACCTCTCCTTCTCCTTCCGTGGCAACGAGCCGGTGCGGGAAGCCATGCATGCGGTCTTCCTCTACCATGCCATCCAGGCCGGCATGGATATGGGCATCGTCAATGCGGGGCAGCTCGCCGTTTACGAAAGCATCGATCCGGAGCTCCGCGAGGCCTGCGAAGATGTTGTGCTGAACCGCCGCCGTGACGGCACCGAGCGGCTGCTGGAGATCGCCGAGCGTTATCGCGGGACCGGCGAGGCCAAGACCCGCACCCAGGACATGAGCTGGCGCGAATGGCCGGTCGAGAAGCGGCTGGAGCATGCGCTGGTCAACGGCATCACCGAATTCATCGAGATCGACACGGAAGAGGCGCGGCAAAAGGCCGAGCGGCCGCTGCATGTCATCGAAGGGCCGCTGATGGCGGGCATGAATGTGGTTGGTGACCTCTTCGGCGCCGGCAAGATGTTCCTGCCGCAGGTGGTCAAGTCGGCCCGCGTGATGAAGCAGGCCGTTGCCGTTCTGCTCCCCTATATGGAGGAAGAGAAACGGCAGAACGGCGGCGATCAGCGCCAGAGCGCTGGCAAGGTGCTGATGGCGACCGTCAAGGGTGACGTGCATGACATCGGCAAGAACATCGTCGGCGTTGTTCTCGCCTGCAACAATTACGAGATCATCGATCTTGGCGTCATGGTCCCGGCCAGCAAGATCCTGGAGGTGGCCCGCCAAGAGAATGTCGATGTCATCGGCCTGTCCGGCCTGATCACGCCGTCGCTCGACGAGATGGTGCATGTCGCCTCAGAAATGCAGCGCCAGGGCTTCACCGTTCCGCTGCTGATTGGCGGAGCGACGACGAGCCGGGTGCACACGGCGGTGAAAATCCATCCGCAATACAAGGCGGGGCAGGCGGTCTATGTCACGGATGCGAGCCGTGCCGTCGGCGTCGTCTCCTCGCTCTTGGCAGAAGACGGCAACGACGCATATGTCGAGGGCATCAGGGGCGAATATGCCAAGGTGGCAGAAGCGCATGCGCGCGCCGAGGCCGAGAAGCAGCGGCTCCCGCTGGCCTCGGCACGGGAGAATGCAGTCAAGATCGACTGGAGCGCCTATCAACCGACCAGGCCCGGCTTTACCGGCACGAAGGTCTTCGAGACCTATGATCTGGCTGAACTCGCGCGCTATATCGACTGGACGCCCTTCTTCCAGACCTGGGAGCTGAAGGGGCGCTTCCCGGCCATTCTCGACGACGAGAAGCAGGGCGAAGCGGCACGGCAGCTCTATGCCGATGCCCAGGCTATGCTGGAAAAGATCATCGCGGAAAGTTGGTTCCGCCCCCGCGCCGTGATCGGCTTCTGGCCGGCAAATGCCGTTGGCGACGATATCCGCCTGTTCAAGGATGAAAGCCGCCGCGATGAACTCGCGACCTTCTTCACGCTGCGGCAGCAGTTGTCCAAGCGGGATGGACGAGCCAATGTGGCGCTGAGCGACTTCGTGGCGCCGCTCGAAACCGGCTTGCCGGATTACATCGGCGGCTTCGTGGTGACGGCCGGCATCGAGGAGGTGGCGATTGCCGAGCGCTTCGAACGGGCGAATGACGATTACTCGTCGATCCTGGTGAAGGCGCTGGCCGACCGCTTCGCCGAAGCCTTTGCGGAGCGCATGCATGAACGGGTCCGCCGCGAATTCTGGGGCTATGCGCCGGACGAGGCTCTCACTCCCGAGGAGCTGATTTCGGAAACCTATGCCGGCATCCGCCCGGCACCCGGTTATCCGGCGCAGCCCGACCATACGGAAAAGGTGACGCTGTTCTCGCTGCTCGATGCGACCAAGGCGACCGGTGTGACGCTGACGGAGAGCTATGCCATGTGGCCGGGTTCCTCCGTGTCAGGCCTCTATATCGGCCATCCCGACAGCTATTACTTCGGTGTGGCCAAGGTCGAGCGCGACCAGGTCGAGGACTATGCGGCGCGCAAGGGCATGGATGTGCGCGAGGTCGAGCGCTGGCTCGGGCCGGTGTTGAACTATGTGCCGAAGGCGGCGGAGTAGGCGGTTCGATCTGAGCTGCCCCTCATCTCCCTGCCGGGACCTTCTCCCCGTGAACGGGGAGAAGGTCGACTGCGGCCAGCGGCGGCGCCTCCTTCTCCCCGCTAGCGGGGAGAAGGTGCCCGAAGGGCGGATGAGGGGCCCATCAGTGTGCTCACCTTCCGCTCAAACTGCTTCACAAACCGATTCCAGATTCGGCGACAAGGCATTGAGGCAGATTCCTAATTGCCTTCACGCCTCCAGCCTCAGCAGGATCGCCGTCGTATCGTCACTCTGCTTGTAGCGCGGATATTTCAGGCCATCCGGATCAATCTCCCGCTCCATGTGACGCAACTCCGTGACCAGGGATCTCAGCCCCGCTGTCGCGGCGCGCTGGATCAGTGTGGCGGCGTCGTAGAGCTTGTAGAGGGCGACGAGGTCGGTGGCGCCGCCGCCGTAGACGGGCACGTCGACCCTCGCCAGGTGATCGGCGGCTTCCGGCACCACGCCGAAAGTCCAGGTCGCGCCACCTTGCGTGTTCTGCTTCGCGCGGCCGCGACGGAGGTCTTCGAGCGTCTGCGGATCGTCATTGGCAACGCCGGCTGCACCGATGCCGCCGACGCGGGCGATATGCTGGGCCGCCTGATGCTGCTCCCATTCATAGGCGCCGGGGATCGGGATGACGAAATCGGAACGTCCGTCGTCATGCAGAACGTATAGCGCGCTATCGCCGAGGCCGAACCAGCGGAAACCGTCCGGCGTGGCCTGCAATGCGGTCAGGCTGCAGAGGGGCCAGGCGTAGCGTGGCTGGTCGCCGGCTACGGCCACGAATGCGTCGCGTGCTTCCTCCGAGACCTGCCGCAGAACAGCCTTCGGATCAGCGTTGCGATCGAGGCGTTCGGCAAAGCGCAGGGCGGCGAATTCGGCAATCCAGGCGGCGTCCGAACCATAACCATCCATGAACTGGCGGTCGCCAAGCCCGGTCGCACCATCGATGACGAAGGCGGCGTCGCGGTTGTAGCCGAGGCGGTCCTCATTCGCACGGGTGTCCTTGCCGGGATCGGAGACGGTGTCGATAATCGAAATCTGCGGCATGGATACCCCGTGAAAGAAGCTTGCGCCGGATTGTTCCGGCCGGGGCTTTGCCTAGCATGGCGGATGAGTTGCGTCAGCCGCGGGCGGCGCGAAAACGGTTCATGATCTCGGCGCGGATGGGGTCCGTCATGACCAGCGCCAGGCCGAATTCCAGCGGGGTGAGCTTGGCCTCGTCGGGATAGATGATCTCATTGGCGAGGATCTCGTCCGGCAGCAGCGCGCGCACGCGCCGGTCCGTTGCCGTGCCGCCGTGAACGAGATGTTCGCGGGCCGCGACATCCGGGTCGAGCAGGTGGTTGATCAGGGCGTGCGCCGCCGGCTTGTTATGAGCGAACTTCGGGATCGCGTAATAGTCTGTCCAGATCTCGCCGCCGTCGGCTGCGATGACATAGGCGATCTCGGCTACGTCGCGATGAAGCTGGGAGGCGTCGTTGCTCCAGCACATGGTCATCCAGGCGTCGCTGGTGCGCATCGCCGGCTGGTAGTCGCTGTCGATGGCGTAAAGATGCGGCCGGACCTCCATCAGGAGGTCCGAGGCCTTGGCCAGTTCGGCCTGATCGAGCGAATTGAAATCGTAGCCGAGCGCGACCAACGCATTGCCGATCGCCGTCAGCTGGTAGTCATGCACGATGGTTTTGCCCGAGGCTTCGCCCTTGGCGCGCTCGAAGAAGTCGCTCCAGCTTTTGACGGGGTTCAGTTCTCGCGTGTTGTAGGCGATGCCGGTCGTGCCGGCATTTTTCGGCACGGCATAGATTGCGCCGGCCATCACGCCCGGCTTCATGAAGCGGTCGGCATGGGCGTTGAGGTCGAAGTTGGGGAGACGGCGCAGCTCGAGCGGCGCCAGCATGTCGCGTCGGACATAGGGCGCGATCGCATACTGTGTCGGGACAATGATGTCCCAGGCGCGGCCGCGCTCCAGGGATTTCATGGTGCCTTCGTTGGAGCCAATGATCGAGATCTCCACCTCGACGCCATAACGGGCGGTGAAGTCCTCGAAGGTCTGGGGATCGTGATAGTTCGGCCAGGTGGCAAGGGAGACTTTCTTGCCGAGCGGCGAGCCTTCGGAGGTTGCGACGCTGGTGCGCCCGGAGCCGCCCACGAGCAGAGCTGCGGCTCCGAGGCCGGTCACGGCGAGGAAATGCCGACGGGTGACGGATCCGCGCTTCAGCCTCATGAACTCCGTCATGAAGCCGTCTGCGTCGATCTCCGGTGGTTTCGTCTGTTTGACCATGGCTGCCTCAATCCGTTGCCGGTTTCGTGCAGCCGAATTTCAGCACAAACGGGTTAACGCTATCACACCACCCGATGACATCCGCGGCATCGGCCGTCAGATCATCCTGTCGATAATGCTGATGCCGTTTTCGCGGAAACCGTCCATCGTGGCGAGGGCTGGGGCGGCTTCGCTCAGCGTGATGCGCCGACCGATCAAGCGGTCCGGCGAGAGTTTGCCGGACAGGATCATGCGCAGCATGGCATCGTAACGCCAGGACTGCATGCCGTGGCTGCCATAGATCTCAAGCTCGTGGGCGATGACGCGGGCCATGGGGATGGCCGGTGTCGCATGATCGGCCAGCATCAGCCCGACCTGCACATGGCGGCCGCGGCGGCGAAGGTTCAGGATCGAGTTGCAGCAGGTCTGAGGATGGCCGAGCGCGTCGACGGAGACATGGGCGCCGCCGCCGGTGACCTCGCGCACCGCTTCCGAGACATCGGCAACTGAACGGCTGTCGATGGTGACGGAAGCGCCGAGCGCCTTGGCAAGCTCAAGTTTGTCCTCGGCAATGTCGATGGCCACCACATTGGCGCCGAGGGCGGCACCAATCATGATGGCGGATAGGCCCACACCGCCGCAGCCGTGGACCGCCAGCCACTCGCCGCCCTGCAGGCGGCCCTGGTCGACGACGGCACGGAAGGAGGTCGCAAACCGGCAGCCAAGGCTCGCTGCCGTCTCATAGCTGATCTCTTCCGGCAGATGCACCAGATTCTGATCGGCATAGTCGATCGCGACATATTCGGCGAAGGAGCCCCAATGGGTGAAGCCGGGCTGGAACTGTTCCTCGCAGACCTGTTGGTTGCCGGAGCGACATTCCATGCAATGGCCGCAGCCGGAAACGAAGGGAACGGTCACCCGATCGCCGACCTTGAAACGGCGGACATCGCGGCCGACAGCGGCGATCGTGCCGGCCAATTCATGGCCCGGGACGTGGGGCAGCTTGATATCGGGATCGTGGCCCATCCAGCCGTGCCAGTCGCTGCGGCAAAGGCCGGTCGCCTTGACCGAGATTACGACACCGGCAGTGGTCGGTGTCGGATCGGACAGCGTCCTGATCTCGGGTGCCGCTCCGAATTGCTCGTAATACATGGCGCGCATGGGCTTCCTCCAAATGCAAAGAATGCCGCCCTGTCGGACGGCATCCTGATCGATCGATCCTTAAGACCGGTTTGCCTCAGTCGGCGAGCACGATCAAGGCGGCGGGGTCGATCTTGACGCCGACGGTGTCGCCAACGACAGGCGGTTTGACGCCGGGATCGTTGAAGGTGTCGAAGGAGAGCATCTTGCCGTCGACCGCAATGCGCGTGCGGATGACGGAGCCGAGGAACTGGCTCGATGTCACCTGGCCACGAACGGTCGCATCGCCGATCGCCGCCAGCGAGCCGGCTTCCGGGCGCATGGCAAGCTGGATGGGCGAACCGTTCGCCGCGGGGATCGTCTCGCGGATCGCCAGCGTCTGATCGCCGATGCGGACCATGCCGGCGGACTGATCGGCGACAATCGCGTCCAAGACGTTGAGCGTTCCGACGAAGGAAGCCACGAAGCGGGTTGTCGGCCGGTTGTAGATCTCGAAGGGCGTGCCGATCTGGTCGGCCTTGCCGGCATTCATGACGACGATGCGGTCCGAGATCGACAGCGCCTCTTCCTGGTCATGGGTCACGAAGACCGTCGTGATGCCGAGCTTTTGCTGGATCTGGCGGATTTCCTCGCGGAGCGAGACGCGGATCTTCGCATCGAGCGCCGATAGCGGCTCATCGAGAAGAAGGACCTGCGGCTTCGGGGCAAGGGCGCGGGCGAGCGCCACGCGCTGCTGCTGGCCACCCGAGAGCTGATAGGGAAAACGCTCAGCCAGCTGTTCGAGATGGATGAGGGCCAGCATCTCCTTCACGCGCGCCTCGATGTCGGCTTTCGGCATGCCGGCAATCTTCAGGCCGAAGGCGACATTGTCGAAGACATTCATGTTGGGGAAGAGCGCATAGGCCTGGAAGACCATGCCGATATTGCGCTGGTTCGGCTTCAGGCTGGTCTGATCCTTGCCATCGATCTCGATGGTGCCGCCCGAGGGTGTCTCGAAGCCGGCGATCATGCGCAGCACCGTGGTCTTGCCGCAGCCGGACGGCCCGAGGAAGGAAATGAATTCGCCCTTGTCGATCGCCATGTTGAAGTCGTGCACGACCTGCGTGGCGCCGAAGGATTTCTTGAGATGGGAGAGTGTCAGGAACGTCATGAAAGAAAGTCCTCAAGCCTGGCGCGGGGCTGTTTTCTGGAGGCGGGAAACCAATTGCATCAGGCCAAGGCAGGCCCAGGTGATGCCGAAGGCGATCACGGCGAGTGCCGCGGGCTCATAGGCCCTGTTGGCGCCGAGCAGCTGCATGTAGGGACCGAAGGCCGGCTTGTTCAAAAGGGCAGCCATCGTGAATTCGCCCATCACGATGGCGAAGGTGACGAAAGCGCCCGACATGACGGCGACCGAGACATTCGGCAGGATGATGCGGCCGATGATCGTGGCCCAGCCGGCTCCGAGGCTCTGTGCCGCTTCGGTCAGCGTTGCCACGTCGATCGTCCTGAGGCCTGTGTCCACTGCGCGGTACATGTAGGGCAGTCCGAGCGTGGCGTAGCCGAACATCAACAACATGTTGGTACCAGCGGACGAGCCGGTCAGCGGCAGCCAGCTCGATGTGTTGTAGAGCCTGATATAGCCGAAGACGACGACGATGGCGGGAATGACGAGCGGCAGCAGGGTGACGAATTCGATATAGGGGCGCAGACCGGGCATCTTGAGTCGCACCCAATAGGCGGTCGGCACGATCAGCAGGACGCCGAAGACGATGGTCATCAGCGCCATGGTGACGGAGTAGCTGAAGGTTTCCTGGAAGCGCGGATCGGCAAGCACCTTGGCATAGGCGTCGAAGGAATACTCGCCGCGGCGCATCTTGAGCGAGAAGTTGGTCATGCCGATGAGCGGCAGGATGAAATAGAGGAGGCCGAAGATCAGCGCGGCCCAAGCCCAGAGACGTTTCATTTCATCCACCTTTCACTGCGGGCGCGCAGCCAGATGTAGAGGCCATTGGCAATTCCGGTGACGACGATCATGCCGAAGGCAAGCGCGTAGCCGAGATGGGGATCTCCCAGCACGTCGCCGCGGATCTGGGCGAAGAGAAGGATCGGCACGATATTCAACGACGAGCCGGTCAATGCGATCGCGGTTGCGACGGCACCGAAGGCGTTTGCGAAGAGGAGCGCGATGGTGCCGAGGATCGAGGGCAGAAGAATGGGGAAAGCAACCATCCGCCAGTACTGAAAGTTCGTTGCGCCGAGGATGGAGGCCGCCTCGCGCCATTCGCGCTTCAGGCCGTCGATCGCCGGCGTGATGATCAGGATCATCAGCGGGATCTGGAAGAAGAGATAGGTGATCGTCAGCCCCCAGAAGGAGAGGAGGTTGAAGCCGAGGAGGCGCAGATCGATGCCGAGCTGGGTCTTCAGGAAGACGGTCAGCATGCCGACCGGACCGAGAGTCGCCAGGAAGGCAAAGGCGAGCGGAACGCCGGCGAAGTTGGAGGCGACGCCCGAAAAGGTCAAAAGCGGGCTGCGGATCCAGGCAGGCAATCCGCCGAGAATAACGGCGGCGGCGACGGCAAAGCCGATCAGGCATCCGAGGATAGCCGAGGTGAGGCTGATCTTGATGGAAATCCAGTAGGCCGCCATGATCGACGGCGTGAACAGGCCGAGCACATTGTCGAAGGTGAAGGAGCCGTCCGGCCGCTGGAAAGCGCCGATGACGATCTTCATGGTTGGCAGGATCAGGAAGAGCAACACGAAGGCTGCGAAGGGGACGACGCCCAGCCAGTGAAGTGGAAGTTTTGTTCGTGGCCTTGCCTGATGGCCCGGACTCACCGCCTCTGTCGACATTCGATCTGCCCCTCTGCCCGCGTTTCGACGGATCTTCTTAAAATGCAAGCGCCGCCCCGACCTTAGAAAAGATCGGGGCGGCACATCAAGCTCAGACTTTACTGGACGTTGGCGCCGACGACGCTGTCCCAGCCGCCGACGACAGCAGCCTTGTTGGCGTCGACTTCTTCGAGCGTCGGGAAGTAGGCCTTCTCATAGGATTCAGCCGGCGGCAGAGCGTCGAGCAGGTCCTGCGGAACCTTGCCGGCCTTGACCATGGCGTTGAAGCGGGCCGGGTGGCAGTAGCCCTTCAGCCAGCCAAGCTGACCTTCGTCGGAATACAGGTGCTCCATCCACAGCTTGGCAGCGTTCGGGTGCGGGGCGTAGGCCGAGATACCCTGAACGTAGACGCCAGCGAGAACGCCGGATGCGGGAACGACGACTTCGACCGGCGGGTTGCCGGCGAGCGTGTCACGTGCGGCGAGCGCGTTGTAGTCCCACATGACGACGATCGGGGTTGCGCCCTGAGCGAGCGTGCCGGACTTGCCGATAACCGGAACGAAGTTGCCGGCCTTGTTCAGTTCGCCGAAGTACTTCAGACCAGCTTCGCCAGCGTCCTTGCCGGCAGCAGCGCCGGATGCCATGCCGGCTGCGAGTACGCCGAGGATAGCCTGGTTGGACGCGCGCGGGTCACCGGCGAGAGCGACCTGACCGGCATATTCCGGCTTCTGAAGATCAGCCCAGTCCTTCGGCGTGTTGGTCACCAGGTCCTTGTTCACGAGGAAGGACATGACGCCGTAATAGTCGCCGTACCAGTAGCCTTCAGCGTCCTTGATGTTGTCCGGGATCTCATCCCAGGTGGAGACCTTGTAAGGCTGCAGCAGGCCTTCGGCCTTCATCTGCGGGCCGAAAGCGAGACCAACGTCGACGACGTCAGGAGCCTGCGGGCCCTTGTTGTCCTTGTTTGCCTTGATGGCTTCGACTTCGTCAGCCGAACCTGCGTCCGGGTTCAGTTCGTTGACGGTGATTTCCGGGTACTTCTTCTTGAAGGCGTCGATGACGGCGCCGTAGCCGCACCAGTCGTGGGGCAGGGCGATCGTGGTCAGCATGCCTTCTTTCTTGGCAGCTTCGATGAGCTCGGCGCTCGGCTCGGCGACGGCAACAGCCGAGGTTGCCATGACGATAGCAGTCGTCATCGACAGGATCTTGCGAAGATTGTTCACTGTGGTTCTCCTCTGAGGTTGGCAGCGATGGGGTTGACTTAGGTGCGCTGTGTTATCGTTATATGACGGTTGGCGGGTCGCCCGAATATTGTCCGAACTTCAGGTTTCCATCGCCAGGAATTGGTCCCTCCATCTCCAGGAATGCGTCTCACCGGGGCCTCCTGAACAGGCGTGCCTGCTCGAAAAGCCCCTCCAGCGTGTTCATGCGCTCGCGCGTCTCGTCCCAGGACGAGCTCTGCACGGCTTCGATCAAGGCTTCGACGACAAACAGGGTGACGACGGAGCTGTCCCAGGCCGAGGGCGCTTCGATGTGGAGCTTGAAGCAGTCCCGCGCATGCTTGGCGACCGGGGACATCCACTGGTCAGTGAAGACGATGATTTCGACGCCATTGGCGCGGGCGACCTCGGCCAGCGTCGTCAGATCGGCTTCGTAGCGCCTGATGTCGAAGATCACGAGAACGTCGCCGGACTGCATGTTGAGGACGTGCTGCGGCCAGGAACTGGCATTCGACGACATCAGCGTGGTCCGCGGTCGGATCACCTGCATATGGGTGAAGAAATACTCGGCGAGCGCCCCGGTGATGCGTCCCCCGACGAAGTAGAGGCTCCGGTTGCGGTCGCCCAGAAGCCGCGCGGCGTCGTCGAAAGTCGCGGTCCTGAGTTCTCCCAGCGAATTGCGCAGATTGGCCATGACGGCTTCCGCAAAACGGTTGAGGATATGCCGGTTTGGCGCATTGGCCGCCCAGCGATCATGCTTGGCGATCGGGTTGGAGATCGCCGCCTCGAGCTCCTGATGCAGATGCGCCTGGAATTCCGGATAGCCCTTGTATCCGAGTTTCTGGACCATGCGCGCGACGGTCGGCGTGGAGACACCCGCATTTTCGGCAACGGTCGTGATGCTGCCCAATCCGGAGACCGGGTAGTTCTGCAGCAGGCTCTCGGCCAGCTGCCGCTCGGCACGCGTCAGCCCATCGAAATGGGCATGGATCACGTCCGACACCGTCGTGGACGCATTCATCAAGGACCGATTGACTCCCCTCAAGCCGATCTGTCGCCGGCTTTTTCAGGATTAAGCCTCGCTGTCACAATTGAGTCAATCTCCCTTTGAAGAGAAATTTTCAGTGGCGGATTGACAGACGCTTAACCGTGAAGAATTCTCTTCGGAAAGAACAAGGGCCAACGAGCCCGGGGGAATTCAGCATGCTTTTGAGGTCGGGGATCCTGACAGCATCGGATGGTGAAGCTGTTGCATTGGAGAATGCAACAGGGACCAGCGGTGTCGTGCTTGTCTGCGAGCATGCCTCCGCCGTGCTGCCGGCCGCTGCCGGAGATCTGGGCCTCTCGGCGGACGCGCTTTCCAGCCACATCGCCTGGGATCCCGGTGCTCTGGCCATCGCCCGCCGCCTCTCAACTGCGCTGGACGGTGTGCTCGTTCACCAGCGCTTTTCCCGGCTGATCTACGACTGCAACCGTCCCCCGGAATCGCCTGCCGCCATGCCGGAGAAGAGCGAGATCTACGAGATCCCCGGGAACCGGGATCTGGCGCCGGCGGAGCGTTACGCCCGGACGGCTGCCCTCTACATTCCGTTTCATGATCGCGTTTCGGCCGAGCTTTCCAGGATCGCCGGGGAGGGGCGCAAGCCCGTCGTCGTGACCATCCATACCTTCACGCCGGTCTATTTCGGCAAGCCGCGGGAGGTCGAGATCGGCATTCTGCATGACACGGACAGCCGTCTTGCGGATGCGATGCTGGAGGCCGCCGCCGCCGGCGGTCCCTATCGCGTCGAACGAAACTCGCCTTACGGGCCCGAAGACGGCGTGACGCATACGCTGCGCCTGCATGCGCTGCCGCTCGGTCTGGCCAATGTCATGATCGAGGTTCGCAACGACCTCGTGCGTGACGATGCGGGCGTGGAGGCTGTCTCCGCCTATCTCGCGGACTTGATTTCAGGAGCGCTCGAAAGGGTCGCATAACTATTCGGAAACGCTGGGCAAACCACATATCAAAGAGGGAACGGATGCCGGCATACGAGATAACAAGACGAGGACCGCTCGGGCGGTTCGGGGCGGCGGTGAGCTGATGCCGCAGGCTCTCCAGACCTATGTGCGCGTCATCGACGCCTTCAATCGCCGCGTCGGGCGCATCGTCATGTACGGCGTCTTCGTCATGATGGGTATCCTGCTCTATTCGTCCATTTCGAAAGGCCTGTTCCTGCCCGCCCACTGGACACTGGAAATGGCGCAGTTCGTCATGGCCGGCTATTACCTTCTGGGCGGCGCCTATTCGCTGCAGCTCGACAGCCATGTCCGCATGGATCTGCTTTACGGCCGCTGGTCGCCGAGGACGAAGGCCGTCGTCGACGTGGTGACGATCATGATGTTGTTCGTCTACCTCTTCTTCCTGCTCTGGGGCGGCGTGTCGAGCACGAATTATGCACTGGAATACGGTGAAACCAGCTACTCCTCTTGGTCACCCTATATGGCGCCCGTGAAGATCGTCATGGTGATCGGCATTATCCTGACCTTCCTGCAGGCGACCTCGATCTTCATCAAGGATCTTGCGGTCGCTATGGGGAGGCCGATCGCATGAGCGAGTTCCTGAGCTACGAAATGATCGCGCTTCTCATGTTCTCGTCGATGATGTTGTCGATGCTGACGGGACAGCGCGTGTTTGCGACCATCGGTTTTGTCGGCGTTGTCGCGGCGGCGCTCCTCTGGGGCAATGGCGGCTTCGAAATGGGCTTTTCGGCCGGCATGAAGCTGATGAAGTGGTATCCGCTGCTGACGCTGCCGCTCTTCATCTACATGGGCTACATGCTGTCGGAATCGGGAATCGCCGAAGACCTCTACAAGGCCTTCCATGTCTGGTTCGGCGGTATGCCGGGCGGCCTCGCGGTCGGCACGATCGGTCTGATGGTGGTAATCTCGGCGATGAACGGGCTCTCGGTTGCCGGCATGGCAATCGGCGCATCCATCGCTTTGCCCGAGCTGCTGCGGCGGGGCTATGACAAGATCATGGTCTCCGGCGTCATCCAGGCCGGAAGTTCGCTTGGGATCCTGATCCCGCCGAGCGTAGTCCTTGTGCTTTACGGCATGATTGCGCGCCAGCCGGTGAGCCAGCTTTGGCTTGCCGGGGTTTTCCCGGGCCTGCTGCTCGCAACGATGTTCTGCCTCTACATCATCATCCGCTGCCGGCTGAACCCGGCGCTCGGTCCCGCCCTTCCCAAGGAAGAGCGCGACATGCCGATGGTCGAAAAGCTCAAGCTCGCGCGGGCGGGTATCCTGCCGTTCCTCATCTTCTTCCTGATGATGGGCCTTTTCCTGATGGGCATCACTAGTCTGGTGGAAAGCTCCGCCGTCGGTGCGCTCGGTGCACTCTTTGCCGCCTGGTACAAGGGCCGCCTCACCAAGGCCGTCTGGAACCGGGTGCTCGAGCAGACGCTCGGCATTTCCTGCATGTTCATGTGGATCATTCTGGCGGCCCTCTGCTTCGGCGCGGTCTTCGACGGTCTGGGTGCAGTGAGGGCGATCGAGAAGCTGCTGGTCAACGACATCGGACTGACGCCCTGGCAGATCCTGATCATGATGCAGCTGTCGTTCCTGGTGATGGGCGCGTTTCTCGACGATACAGCCATGCTGGTCATCGTGGCGCCGCTCTACATCCCGCTTGTCGGCAAGCTTGATCTCGGCGTCGACAATGCGCTGATCTGGTACGGCGTGCTCTACACGATCACCTGCCAGATCGCCTACATGACCCCGCCCTTCGGCTACAATCTCTTCCTGATGAAGGCGATGGCGCCCCCGGATATCCGCCTGATCGACATCTACCGGTCGGTCATCCCCTTCGTCTTGATCATGATGCTCGGCATGGTGATCATCATGATCTTCCCGCAGATCGCGACTTGGCTGCCAAGCCAGATCTATCTCAGAGGCTAGCGTTCGAATGACAAGAGGCCCGGCAAACGGGCCCGGCACCAGGACTACCCGCCGGATTTGATGTCTTGCGGGCTTCAAAAGAAACGAAGAACAGAGGGAAACGAAATGACCAATAGCAGACGTTCATTCCTGAAAACCGCCGCCATGGCGACCCCGGCCGTTCTGGCAGCCCCTTATGTCAAGGCGCAGAACGCCAAGATCACCTGGCGCCTGCAGACCTATGCCGGTGCGGCTCTTGCCGAATTCGTCGTCCGTCCGGCGGTCGATGCCTTCAACAAGGCGGCCAATGGCGAGATGGAAATCCAGCTCTTCACCGCCGACCAGCTCGTGCCCACCGGCGAACTCTTCCGCGCCATGCAGGCCGGCACCATCGATGCCGTACAGTCCGACGACGACTCGATGAACTCGCCCGTCGACATCAAGGTCTTCGGTGGCTACTTCCCCTTCGCCTCGCGCTACAGCCTCGACGTGCCGACGCTGTTCTACGAATATGGTCTCGCTGAAATCTGGGATCAGGCCTATTCGGAAGTCGGCGTAAAGTGGCTCTCGGCTGGCGCCTGGGACCCGTGCAACTTTGCCACCAACAAGCCGATCACCAAGCTCGACGACCTGAAGGGCCTGCGCGTCTTCACCTTCCCGACGGCTGGCCAGTTCCTGTCGCAGTTCGGCGTCGTCCCGGTCACCATTCCGTTTGAAGATGTGCCGGTTGCCATGCAGACCGGTGAAATCGACGCCATCGCCTGGTCCGGTATCACCGAGGTCTTCACGTCCGGCTGGGTCGACGTCACCAAGTACTTCCTGACCAACAATGTCTCGGGCGGCTGGTGCGGCTCCTTCTTCGCCAATGCCGACCGTTGGAACGAGGTCCCGCCGCACCTGCAGACGCTCTGGCAGATGTGCATGGACAGCTCTCACTATAAGCGTCTGCACTGGTACTGGGGTGGCGAAGCCCGCCTGCGCGCCGAAGGTGGCCGTCTCGAGCTTACCAGCATTCCCGATGCGGAATGGAAGACGGTCGAGGATGCGGCACATGTCTTCTGGGAAGAGGTCGCCAAGCAGACCGAGCGCACCGGCAAGGTCGTCGAGATCCTCAAGAAGTACAATGCCGACATGGAAAAGGCCGGCAAGCCTTACCGTTACGGCTGATCAATCACGCATGGGCGATCCGGCTTCGGCCGGGTCGCTCCCACAAAACAAGACGGCATGAGCCAATCGCTGCCCTGGGAACACCGAGATGACCAAGTACACATTCGAAGATCTAAAAAAGGACGTCGCAGAGGGGCGCATCGACACGGTACTGGCGTGTCAGGTGGACATGCAGGGCCGTTTGATGGGCAAGCGCTTCCAGGCGGAGTATTTCGTCGAAAGCGCCTACAAGGAAACCCATAGCTGCAACTATCTGCTCGCCACCGACATGGAGATGGAAACCGTCTCCGGCTACAAGGCGACGAGCTGGGAAAAGGGCTATGGCGACTACACGATGAAGCCGGATCTTTCGACCTTACGCCGGATCCCCTGGCTCGAAGGCACGGCCCTCGTACTTTGCGATATGCTGGACCATGCGACCCATGCCGAGGTTCCGCATTCGCCGCGCGCGATCCTGAAGAAGCAGGTCGCCCGGCTCGAAGCCATGGGCATGAAGGCCTTCATGGCGACTGAACTCGAATTTTTCCTCTTCGACCAGACCTATGACGAGGCGCGGCTGTCGGGCTATCGCGACCTGAAGCTGGTCTCGGGCTATAACGAGGATTACCACATCTTCCAGACGACCAAGGAAGAAGACGTGATGCGCGCGATTCGCAAGGGTCTGCAGGGTGCGGGCATCCCGGTCGAGAATTCCAAGGGTGAAGCGTCTGCCGGCCAAGAAGAGATCAATGTCCGCTATGCCGATGCGCTGACGATGGCCGACCGGCATGTCATCATCAAGAACGGCTGCAAGGAGATTGCCTGGTCGAAGGGCAAGGCCATCACCTTCCTCGCCAAGTGGCATTACAATGCTGCCGGTTCATCCTCGCATATCCACCAGTCGCTTTGGTCCGCCGATGGCAAGACGCCGCTCTTCTTTGACGAGAAGGGCCAATACGGCATGTCGGAGACCATGAAGCACTACATGGCCGGATTGCTCAGCCATGCTTCGGAAATCACCTATTTCCTCGCGCCCTATATCAACTCCTACAAGCGCTTCATGGCGGGCACCTTTGCGCCGACCAAGGCGATCTGGTCGAAGGACAATCGCACCGCGGGCTACCGTCTGTGCGGTGACGGCACCAAGGGCATCCGGGTCGAATGCCGTGTCGGCGGCTCCGACCTCAACCCCTATCTCGCCATGGCTGCACTTCTCGCCGCCGGCATCGACGGGATCGAGAAGAAGATGGAACTCGAGCCTGCCTTTACCGGCGATGCTTACGGCGCGCAGGGTGTCCGCGAGATCCCGCGCACGCTGCGGGCAGCAGCCGAGACGTTGAAGGGCTCAGCTATGCTGAGGGCTGCCTTCGGCGATGACGTCGTCGATCATTATGTTCGTGCTGCCGAATGGGAGCAGGAGGAATATGACCGTCGGATCACGGATTGGGAGGTGGCGCGCGGCTTCGAACGGGCGTGACCAATGGCGGGCTTGAGCCGGCCACGATCCCCAGCGTAAGGGTGGAAACAAGGACAGCGGCTTCGGTCGCTGTCATTTCGTTGTAGAACAATAGGAAGACGATCATGACCATGATCCAATGCATTTCGCCGATCGATGGGTCGGTTTACGCCGAGCGCCCGGCCATGTCGCTGGAAGCGGCGACTGAGGCCGTGGCACGTGCCCGCAAGGCGCAGAAGGCCTGGGCGCGGCGACCGCTCGAAGACCGCGTTCAGTTGGTTCTGAAGGGCGTTGCCCGCCTCAACGAGATGTCGGACGAGGTCGTGCCGGAACTCGCCCACATGATGGGCCGTCCGGTCCGCTATGGCGGCGAGTACAAGGGCTTCAACGAGCGCTCCAACTATGTCGCAGCGATCGCCGCCGACTCGCTGGCGCCTCTCGTCGTCGAAGCCAGCGACAAATTCGAGCGTCGGATCGAGCGCGAGCCGCATGGCGTCGTCTTCGTCATCGCGCCGTGGAACTACCCCTACATGACGGCGATCAATACGATCGCGCCGGCGCTGATGGCGGGCAACACCGTCGTCATCAAGCATGCGACCCAGACGCTTCTCGTCGGCGAGCGCATGGTGCGCGCTTTCGTCGAGGCGGGTGTGCCTGACGATGTCTTCATCAACCTCTTCCTTGATCACCAGACCACGTCTGCGTTGATCGCGGCTGGCAATTTCAACTTCATCAACTTCACCGGTTCGGTCGAAGGTGGTCGTTCGATCGAGCGGGCCGCTGCCGGTACCTTCGCCGGTCTCGGCCTCGAGCTTGGCGGCAAGGATCCGGGCTATGTGATGGAAGACGCCGACCTTGATGCTGCCGTCGATACGCTGATGGACGGCGCGACCTACAATTCCGGCCAGTGCTGCTGCGGCATCGAACGCGTCTATGTGCATGAGAGCCTTTACGACGCCTTTGTCGAGAAGTCGGTCGCCTGGGTGTCGAACTACAAGCTCGGCAACCCGCTCGATCCGGAAACGACGCTGGGGCCGATGGCCAACAAGCGTTTCGCCAAGGTCGTGCGCGAGCAGATCGCCGATGCCGTGTCGAAGGGTGCAAAGGCACTTGTCGATCCCAAGCTCTTCCCGGCCGATGACGGCGGCGCCTATATCATGCCGCAGATCCTGGTGAATGTGGACCATTCCATGGCGTTCATGAAGGACGAGACCTTCGGCCCCGCCGTTGGCATCATGAAGGTGAAGAGCGACGAACAGGCGCTCGAGCTGATGAATGACAGCCCCTATGGTCTGACCGCCTCGCTCTGGACGCAGGATTCGGAGCGCGCTGCCCGCATCGGCCGCGAGATCGAGACCGGTACCGTCTTCATGAACCGCGCCGACTATCTCGACCCGGCGCTCTGCTGGACCGGCGTCAAGGAAACCGGCAAGGGCGGCTCGCTCTCCGTGCTCGGCTTCCAGAACCTTACCCGTCCGAAATCCTATCACCTGAAGAAAGTCACGAAATGAACATCGTCGCCAACTGGAGCTATCCCACCGCCATCAAGATGGGACGCGGCCGCATCAAGGAACTGGCGGACGCCTGCAAGTCGCTCGGCATGAAGAAGCCGCTGTTGATCACCGACCGGGGTCTGGCCCCGATGGCGATCACCCAGACGGCGCTCGACGTGCTGGAAGAGGCGGGTCTTGGTCGTGCGCTCTTCGCCGATGTGGACCCGAACCCGAACGAGAAGAACCTGGAAGCCGGCATCAAGGCCTACAAGGACGGCGGCCATGACGGCGTCGTCGCCTTCGGCGGCGGCTCGGGTCTCGATCTCGGCAAGTGCGTTGCCTTCATGGCCGGCCAGACCCGGCCGGTCTGGGATTTCGAGGACATCGGTGACTGGTGGACCCGCGCCAATTCCGACGCCATCGCGCCGATCGTCGCCGTACCGACCACGGCGGGCACCGGCTCCGAAGTCGGCCGCGCCTCTGTCATCACCAATTCCGAAACCCATGTGAAGAAGATCATCTTCCATCCGAAGTTCCTGCCGGGCGTCGTCATCTGCGATCCGGAACTGACCGTCGGCATGCCGAAGATGATCACGGCGGGCACGGGCATGGACGCGTTTGCGCACTGCCTGGAAGCCTATTCCTCGCCCTTCTACCATCCGATGAGCCAGGGCATCGCGCTCGAAGGCATGCGGCTGGTCAAGGAATTCCTGCCGCGCGCCTACAAGGACGGCACGGATATCGAGGCTCGCACCAACATGATGTCGGCTGCCGCCATGGGCGCCGTTGCCTTCCAGAAGGGGCTTGGCGCCATCCACGCGCTGTCGCATCCGATCGGTGCCGTCTACAACACGCATCACGGCATGACGAACGCTGTCGTCATGCCGCCGGTCCTGAAGTTCAATCGTCACGTGATCGAGGATCGCATCGAGCGTGCGGCGGCCTATCTCGGCATCGCCGGCGGCTTCGACGGTTTCTACGACTATGTGCTGGCGCTGCGCGCCGAGCTCAACGTGCCGGCCAACCTGACGGCGATGGGCATTGCCAATGACCGGATCGACGAGCTCTCGGCCATGGCGATCGAGGATCCGAGTGCGGGCGGCAATCCGGTCAAGATGACGCTTGAAAACACCAAGCAGCTCTTCGCCGACTGCTTCTAATCGTCTGTTTTGACGAGTCGAGGGCCCCCGCCACTACCGGTTGGGGCCCTCCGATCATTCTCCCAAAATCCGGTTTCAGTTTTCATTCTGGAGAGGTGCTTTTGATGTCTCGTTCCTATGTGATTGCTCGCACCCTGTGCATCTTGGGGACTGCTTGCTTCTTCATGCCTCGCCTGCCTCTGCCGAAAGCTTTCAGGGGCTCCTCAAGAAGGGCTACACGGTTGGTAAAATGAGCCAGGGAAAGTCCGGCGCCTTGGGCTGGGTGCTGACGGGCAAGGATGGCAAGCAGTTCTGCAAGTAGAAAGTGAGCCTTGCCGTGGTCGACAAGAAGACGCTGGTGAGCATTCTCGGCAGCGGACGGATGGTGAAGGTCGACCGCGCGACATTCGAGGCGAGTCTCGGCGGACCGGATCCTTCCTTGCCGCTGCTGTCTGATCTCAAGGCTGGCCGAGTCGGTCCTCAGCATGTCGGCAGTTGCACGCCGCTGCGCGGTTGACGGGCAGTTCGGCCCATTCCTATCTTCGAATATGCTAGGTTTTTCCGTTGCTTCTCCCCATTATGGGGGAGGGGCGGCAAGGGTGCGTTTCCACTTTGTTAACCATGTTTGCGCATGATGCAGGCATGGGGCGCCGATGACGCGGGTTGCCCAAGAGCGATGAGCCGCTCGGACCAGACCTCCCAAGGATCAAGCATGCCAGTCATTTCTTTTGCCAATGCCAAGGGCGGTGCCGGCAAGACCACCGCAGCCCTTCTTCTCGCCACCGAACTGGCGCACCAGGGATATCGCGTCGCCATCCTTGATGCCGATCCGCAGCGCTGGATCACCCAGTGGCACGAGATCTCCGGTCCGCAGCGCAATATCGAAGTCATCTCGGAAGTGACGGTTGCCTCTGTTCAGGGGCATATCCGCGAGCTCTCGCGCACAAACGACTATATCATCATGGATCTTGCCGGCGCCCGCGACGCCATGGTCACCACGGCAATCGGCCTTTCGGATCACGTGATGATCCCGGTTCAGGGCTGCGCCATGGATGCCAAGGGCGGTGCCCAGATCCTCGATCTGATCAAGCTGATGGAAGATGCCGGAAATCTCGTCATCCCCCATTCGGTCGTGCTGACCCGCGTGACCTCGATGGTCACGACACGCGCCCTTCTGACCATCAAGGGTCTTCTGTCGGCGCGCGGCGTCAATGTCATCAACACGCCGATCGCAGAGCGCAGCGCTTTCCGCGAGATCTTCGACTGTGGTGGCACGCTGTATTCGATGGATGCAGCGAAGATCAGCAATCTCGACAAGGCTCAGGACAACGCCAAGGCATTTGCCTCCGAAGTGATGCGCCTGCTGCCGGTCAAGGTCATCCGGTCCGGTGAGCCACGTCGCCTCTTCCGGCTGGTACGCTCGGCGGCCTGACGCTCGCGATCAATCAGTTTTGTGACCCGCGCTTGGCCATCCAGGCGCGGGTTAGCTCTATGTCGCGTCCTAGCGGGTCGAAATCATGCCCGCATGGCAAATCGTGCCATGTCACCGCCGCTCCCGATGCTACCAGTTGATTGTGCAGGAGCTCTGCATCGCAACGGGTCCGTCTTCGATCATCTTTTCCAGATATCATAAGCACCTGCATGCCTTGCAACTCCGGCGATCCTCGCTCGCCGAAGGGGCTTTGGGGGCGTAGCAGTACTCCGCCGTCCACGAGCTCTCGGTGCGTTGCCATTAGGGCCGTTGCCATGATCGCTCCGCTCGAGAACCCCATCAGCAAAGCAGGTCGACCATGCCTCTCACGAATGGCATCTAGCATAACGGCCAGTTCGTCCGCTCGATGGCCAAGGTTTGCCACGTCGATGGACCGGTCGGCGTGGCGCCGGAAGAAGGTGAACGCTGTTCCCCATGCCTCGCTGCCCCGTGGAAAGTACTGGGGATGACCATGGGCCACCTGGGCTGCAAAGTCAGTCAGACTGTGCTCATCGTGATTGCTTCCATGGAGAAAGACCACAGGCGGCAGTGATCTTCCGATCTCTCGGAACTCCGACCAGATGCTTCCGATGTACCCAGAGCCGTCGCCGTTACTCGACAAATTCCACCGTCACGCCGGCCTTGACCATCTTGGCGAGCTCGGTCGCGTCCCAGTTGGTCAGGCGGATACAGCCGTGGCTCTGGGTGCGGCCGATCTTGGAAGGCTCGGGCGTACCGTGAATGCCATAGGTGGGTTTCGACAATGCGAGCCAGACCGTGCCGACAGGGCCATTCGGGCCGGGCGGGATCTGCAGGACCTTGGTGTTGTTGCCCTGCTGGAAGTTGACCTTCGGGTTGTAGGTGTAGCCGGGATCGAGCGCGATACGCTCGATCGTCACCGTGCCGGACGGGGAAGGCGTATCGGCCGAGCCGATGCTGGCAGGATAGGCGGCAATCAGGCTGCCGTCCTCGCCATAGGCGAAGACCTGCTTCAGACCCTTGTTCGCGACGATCCGCGCGACATTCCCCTTCTTCACCGGGCCCGGCTCGACGACCTTGATCGTGGTGCCGGGGATCGAGAAGTCGACGCCGGGGTTCAGTTCGCGCAGATAGCCCTCGTCCATGTGGAATCGCTCGGCGAGCATTTCGACGGTCGACGTATAGGAGAGCGCCGGCAATTGCGCCTTGTGGGCGTAGTCGTCAGGGATCGAGGCGACGAAGGGGCCGGCCGCATCGCCGGCGGTGATCGTGTAGTTCTTGATCGCGAGACCGCCGGACAGGCGCAGACGCTCAAGAATGTCCTCGGCATTGTTCGGGTCGAGGGTTTCGCCCGTCATCTGCTCCCAGGCGACGATCGCCTTGTTGACGTTCTGGCCCATCTTGCCGTCGATGACGCCGGGCGAAATGCCTTCGCGATCAAGGAAGACCTGAAGCGCGGTAATCTCGAGGCGGGAGAGGTCGCTCTTGACCGGGATTTCGGGCGTGACGGTCCGGGCCGGCGCGTTGTCGGCCGGTAGAGGCAGGTCGGGGCCGCCATAGGGCATGTCCTGCGGCATCTGGTCGAGCGGTGCCTGATCGCCGGGCAGGGCGTCGGGGATCGACGCGGTCGTCACGTCATCATCCCAGCCGCGCTGCGGATAGGGGTCCTGGCGCTGATAGGGATCGTAAACGCCGGGCAGGCTACCGTTTCGACCGCGATCGCGCGGCGGGTAGTAGCTTTCGGCCGGGATTTCCGTGGCAACGAGATTGCCCATGCGGTCGATCAGGATCGTACGGCCCATGCGATCGCGGCTAATCACGACTTCGCCGACCTCAGGCACGTAATCGAGGATATCGCCTTCGGGCGAGATCAGGAGGGTATGTGCGTTGCGATCGTCATAGACCGACTGCGCGGAGGCTGCGCCTGCCAATGCTAGGGATCCGGCAGCCAGAGCCGCCAATATCAAGCCTGAATTCCTGATGTCGAACACGATTCGGTTTCCTCGTCTAAGCAGGCGACAAACGCGTGAAATTTGACACTAATGTGGAAAAGGTGAATTCATAGTGAATATAGGGTTAACTTGCTGTGGGGGCAGCCGGGCCAACGCGTTTTGAATTATCGCTTTATAGTTCGGCATTAAGGGGGGAGAATGCAGGATCAACTGAGATTGGAAGCCTTTTTACCCTTCCGACTGATCCGGGTCGCGGAGATCGTCGATAACGGCTTCACTCATTTCTGCGGGCCAGATGACGAGTTGTCTTGGTCCGAATGGCAGGTGCTCTGGTCGCTGGGCGAGCGTTCGCCAACCACGGCCAAAGCGATCTCCGGCTATGCCGGCCTGACCAAGACCAAAATCAGCCGGGCCGTGAAGGTTCTCGAAGACAAGGGCTATCTGCTGCGCAAGCGTGACCGCAGCGATCGGCGCTTCGAGCTTCTGTCGCTGACCAGCAAGGGCAGAGACCGGTTCGAGCGGCTCGCGAGCGAAGCGGCCGCCTTCCAGCGGTGGCTTGAGCGCAATGTGAATATCGCCTATCTCTCCTCGCTCGACAGCGGACTCGTCGGGCTGGAGGATCTCGTTTCCACCGGTCACCTCAGAGCGCCGCAGCGGCAGACCGAGGAACCTCTCGCATGATCATGTTTTCCGGTCCCAAGGGACCGCGGCTCGCCCTCGATGAAGGGTCGGTGTTCGACATCGGCTCCTGTATCGTGGATGGGGTCGACCTGGCGCCGGGAAGGGCCATTCCCGATGACGGGGATCCGCGCATCGATCATTCGCTGGAAGGGTTCCTGTTCACCTGCGGGCCCGACCACATCCGTCATCGCGAGCCAATCCCCGGCACCGATCTTGACTATCCGCTGCATGGGTCCTTCTCCGCCAATCCGGCCCATTCGCTCGAGGTGACAGCGGAGGGCGAGGATCTGGTGGCGCGGGGCGCCGTCGACGTGACGCTTGCCGCCGGCGGCCATGCCCGTCTTCAGAGACAGTGGCGCTTGAAGGGCGAAAGCGGCGAGGTGCAGCTCGCCGATACGGTCGTCAATGTCGGCGACACCGCTTTCCCGACCTTCCTGATGTACCACATGAACCTCGGTGCAAAGCACTTCGATCCCGCAACCCGGCTGGAAGGCGCGATGCTCGAAGGGGGCGGCTTTGCCTGGGCCTTTGGAGAGGGCGACGGCGGCATCTTCTGCGTTCCTGCGGGGCATGGCGGCTGGGCGGAGCTTCGTCTCGGCCCGATCGCTGCCATCGGAAACAAGCGGCTCAAGGTGCGTTTCCGCACCGATACGCTGCCGCATCTGCAGATCTGGCGAAACCAGAAGGCGCCGGCGCATGTGCTGGGCATCGAACCCGTCTCCCATCGCTGGGTCGGCCGTGCCGAGCTCGAGGCCGCGGGCGAGTTCAATATCCTGAAGCCGGGCGAAAGCCGCGACTACGGGCTGGCGTTTTCCTTTGTCTAAGCGGGCAAGGGCAGGTTGCTTGCGATTGACGCTCAGGGATGCCCGTCGTAGATGTTTGGCCCTAGGAAATTGACGAGGTGCCCTGATGAACATCCGGCAGATCAACGAGGAATATTCGGTCAGCGGCCAGATCACGGTCGAGGAGCTCGACGAGATCAAGGCGCTCGGCTTCAAGTCGATCGTCTGCCACCGCCCCGATGGCGAAGACTTCGGCCAGCCCGATTTTGCCGTCATCGCCAAACGCGCCGAAGAACTGGGCCTCAAGATCAAGCATGTTCCGGTTGGCCCGATGGGTGTCACACCGGATGCCGTCGCAGACATGGTGGATGCGCTGGAAGAGTTCGAGCGCCCCATGCTCGGCTATTGCCGCTCGGGCGCACGCTCGACTGCCACCTACGAGCACGCGCTTCGCCAGCGCGGCTGATCCCATTTCGTCACCATCGCTGGCCGGGCCTTCGCGTCCGGCTTCTGCGTGTTTTACCCAAGCCTCAAGCAGGAGTTTTCCCATGAGCATCAAGCGTATCGAGCCCGGCAAGCGCATGAGCGGCGCCGTCGTTCACGGCAATACTGTTTACCTGGCCGGCCAGGTCGGCGAAGGCTCGACCGTGACCGAGCAGTCGAAGTCGGCGCTCGCCGAAGTCGACCGTCTGCTGGCCGCTGCCGGTTCGGACAAGTCGAAGATCCTGCAGACGATCATCTACCTCTCCGACATGTCGACCTTTGCTGAAATGAACGCCGTCTGGGAAGCCTGGATCGACCCGGCAAACCCGCCGGCTCGCGCCACGAGCGGCGCGCCGCTCGCGACGCCGGACTACAAGGTCGAGTTCATCGTCACGGCCGCCATCTAAGCGCCGTCTTGACCAACATGGAAAAGCCGGCAGTTTCCATTGCCGGCTTTTTTATTGGTAGGTCGCTTGGGGCCACGTTCGGTCATGCTTCCGATCGTACCCGGTCGGAAGTCTGGTCCTCGCGATCTTGCCAGTCACTGCGCAGCAACATTGTGACATGTTCGATCGTCTGCCGACCGTCAGCCATGCAGCGGCTCGGAGCCTCGGTGACCCGGCGATATCCCAGTTTGCGCTGCATCGCCCAGGAGTTTTCGTTGCCGTCGAAGTAGCCATTGATCAGCTTCGTCAGACCAAGGTCGCGAAAAGCGAAGCGGATCTTGGCGTCAAAGGCTTCGCGTCCATAGCCCAGACCCTGATAGGGGGTGGCGATCCAGATGCCTCCGCCGCCAGTCCCAGCACTCCAGTCGATCTTGTTGAGACTGACGCCACCGATGACTTTCCGCTCGGCTTTGAGTTCGATAGCGAATTCGTATGCGGTTGGTCGGTCGCCTGTGCTTGCGATTGCCTGGCATCGCCTGACCCAATTTTCGGCATCCGACGTCGAATAGGGATGCGGAACGAAAGCCAGCCATTTCGCGAGCTGGAGATCGTTCAGGCCGAGCACAATCTGCTCGATGTCGTCTTCGCGCCAGGGTCGGAGGTTAAGACGCGGAGTTTCGATCGTGGTGACCATGTTGATACATTCTCCTTGCCGCATGGACCAAGCCGTATCGTCATGGTGCAGGATTTAAGCTTCTCCCGGTGTGAGGCCGAAAATGTAGGTGGCGGCGAGAGCCATCGCAAGCCGGAAGATGACGATGACAAAGATCGACATTCCTCACTGCGCATTTCGTCTTGAATTAGTTGCCATGCCGCCGCGGGACTTGGCCACGCGTGGCGGTTCCGTCGTCCATGACGGAACCGCCGGTCCGCGTCAGCTCTTGTCCCTGATCTGGCTCAGGGTGCGGGTGGGCGTGATCGCCTCCGGATCCAGCTTGATCTCGACGATGGCGGGCTTGCCAGATGCGCGGGCACGCAGGAAGGCGGGGGCGAAGTCTTCGGTCTTTTCGACGGTTTCCCCGTGGCCGCCATAGGCCTTGGCCAGCGCTGCGAAATCGGGGTTGGTCAGGTCCGTGGCGCTGACGCGGCCCGGATATTCGCGCTCCTGATGCATGCGGATCGTGCCATACATGCCATTGTTGATGACGAGCGTGATGATCGGCAGGTTGTAGCGGATGGCGGTGGCAAACTCCTGTCCATGCATCATGAAGCAGCCGTCACCGGCAAAGCAGATGACTTCACGTTGCGGGAACAGCTGCTTTGCAGCGACGGCTGCCGGCAGACCGTAACCCATCGAGCCGGAGGTCGGGGCGGCCTGGGTGTTGAAGGCCTGGAATCGATGGAAGCGATGCAACCAGGTGGCATAGTTGCCGGCGCCATTGGTGAAGATCGTGTCCTTTGCGGTGTTCGCCTCGATCCACTGCATGATCTCGCCCATCTGGACAGAGCCGGGGCTTGCCTTCGGCGGCGTCGACCAGGCGAGATAGGCGGCATGCATGGTCTCGGTGCGCTCCGCCCAGGCGGGGGCGGCGGGTGCATCGAGCGATGCGAGTGCCGCGACGAATTCCTCAGGGGCGGCACAGATGGCGAGATCAGCGCGGTAGACGCGGCCGAGTTCTGACGGGTCCGGATGCACATGGATGAGCGTCTGGGCCGGGTAGGGGATGTCCATCAGCGTATATGAGGACGAGGGCATTTCGGAGAAACGGCCGCCGAGCAGGATCAGCAGATCGGCTTCCTTCACTTCCTTGGCCAGTGCCGGATTGATGCCAATGCCGATATCACCGGCGTAGGACGGATGCAGGTGATCGAAGAGCATCTGACGGCGGAAGGAGCAGCCGACCGGCAGCTTGAACTTTTCCGCGAATGCCTGGATGCCGGCAACCGAAGCCTCGCTCCAGCGCGTGCCGCCGAGCACGACCATGGGGCGTTTGGCGGTCTTCAGCATCGCGCCGAGGGCTGCGATCTGACTTGGGCCTGGATGGGCCTCGACGGGCGTGTAGGGCCTGGCCTCCGGGGCCTCGACTTCGTCGAGCAGCATGTCCTCGGGCAGCGTCAGCACGACCGGGCCGGGGCGGCCCGAGGTGGCGACGGCAAAGGCGCGGGTGACGAATTCCGGGATGCGGCGGGCGTCGTCGATCTCGCCGACCCATTTGGCAAATTCGGTGAAGGCGCGGCGATACTCGACCTCCTGGAAGGCTTCGCGCTCCTTCATATCGCGACCGATCTGGCCGATGAACAGGATCATCGGGATCGAATCCTGCTTTGCGACATGCAGGCCGGCGGAGGCGTTCGTCGCGCCCGGGCCACGGGTGACCATGCAGATGCCGGGCTTGCCGGTGAGGCGACCCCAGGCATCGGCCATCATCGCGGCGCCGCCTTCCTGGCGGCAGACGAGCGTCTCGATGCCGCTGTCCTTCAGCGCGTCGAGCACGGCCAGATAGCTTTCGCCGGGAACGCAGGACACGCGCTCGACGCCGTTGGCCTTCAGCGCCTCGACGATCAGTTCACCGCCGGTTCTCTTCATTGCGTCTTCCTTTCCAGCTCGGCCAGTTCGGCCAGAATCTCATTGCCATGCTCGCCAATGCGCGGGCTTGGGCGCTCGTAGCGCAGGGGTGTCTCGGAGAGCACGATCGGCGTGCGCACGGAGGGGATCACGGTGCCCTTGTCGTCGGTCAGCTCGATCTTCAACCCGCGTGCCTGGACCTGCGGGTCGGCGAACATTTCCTCGATCGAGTTGATCGGTCCCGCCGGCACGGCATTGGCCTCGCAGGCGGAGAGCAGGTCGCGCTTCGACCGTTTCACGGTTTCAGCGGTAACAATGGCGCGAACCTCGACCTTGTTGGCGACGCGGGCCTTGTTGGTGGCGAAGCGTAGATCTTCCGCGACCGAGGGGATGCCGAGGATGGCGCAGAGCCGCTTGAACTGGCCGTCATTGCCGACCGCAAGGATCAGGTGGCCATCTGATGTCGGCACGACTTCATAGGGGCTGATGTTCGGATGGGCATTGCCGAGGCGGGTCGGCGGCTTGCCCGAGATCAGGTAGTTCATGTTCTGGTTGGCGAGCACCGCCGACATCACGTCGAGCAGGGCCATGTCGACGAACTGGCCCTGGCCTGTTTTCATGACGTGGATCAGGGCGGCCTGGATTGCGGTTACGGCATAGATGCCGGTGAAGATATCGGCGATGGCTACGCCCGCCTTCATCGGCTCGCCGTCCTTTTCGCCCGTGATCGACATGAAGCCGGACATCCCCTGGACGATGTAGTCGTAGCCGGCGAAATCGGCATAGGGACCGTTCTGACCAAAGCCGGTGATCGAGCAATAGACGAGCTTGGGGTTGATCGCCTTCAGGCTCTCGTAGTCGAGGCCGTATCTCTCCAGGCCGCCGCGCTTGAAGTTCTCGATGACGACATCGGCCGAGGCGCAGAGGCGGCGGACCGTTTCCTGGCCTTCCGGCGTCTTCAGATCGACCGCGATCGAGCGCTTGTTGCGGTTGGTCGAGTGGTAATAGGCGGCCGAGAGGTTCTCACCATCGGCGCCCTCGACGAAGGGCGGTCCCCAGGCGCGGGTATCGTCGCCGCCTTCAGGGTTTTCCACTTTGATCACGTCGGCGCCGAGATCGGCCAGCATCTGGCCCGCCCAGGGGCCGGCCAGCACGCGGGCGAGTTCGATCACACGGATGCCGGCGAGTGGGGCAGGGGCTGAAGGCTTGGGCGTCATAACGCGATCCTGTGCGGCGTCGTCGGGGCAGGCAGTCTTACGAGATGAGACCGCCTGCCATGACAAGAACTGCTGTCGACCGAGCTATAACGGCCAACAATGCCCTCCGCACCTGATATTCTCTCATGGCATCATTCCGTTTCGGCAAGAACTTGCAGGCGCTAGGGGCCGAGATTGTCGAGCCAGGTCAGGAAGTCGGTGATGGCCTTTTCCCGGCCGACCTCATTTAGCGTCTCGTGTCGCATCCCTTCATAGACGTTCGTCTCGACATCGGTCATGCCGATGTCGAGCATGCGCTGCCCGAGCCAACGGATTTCCCGGCCGTTGTTGGTCGCCGGATCTTCCGCGCCGCCCACAAGGTAGACCGCGAGCCGCTGCGGCAGGCGCGCCAGCCGCTCGGGGTCTGCGCCCGCAAAAGTCAGCCGGAAGATGTCACGCCACATCGAGACACTCGCATCGAAGCCGCAGAGCGGATCGGCGATATAGGCGTCGACTTGCCCGGCGTCATGGGAGAGCCAGTCAAAGGCGGTCCGATGTCCCTTGATGGCGCGACCCCAGGCCGCAAAGGTCGCCTTCGGCAGGATCGTCGAGGGGACGTCCGAGCCTTTCAGCATCTGCTCGAGGGACAGCACCCCCTGGGCGAAGCGACCGGCGAGGCCGGGATTGAAGTTGGAATTCCAGATCGACAGCGCGTGGAACGCCTGCGGATGCTCCGTCGCCACATTCAGCGCGATCAAGCCACCCATGGAATGGCCGAACAGGATCACGGGGAGGCCGGGATGGCTCTGCACCGCCAATTCCCGCATGGCCATGACATCGGCGATGACCTTGCTGGCGCCGTCCTTTCTGGCGAACGAGCGGAATGCCGCATCCGGTGCCGTCGTTTCGCCATGGCCGCGGTGGTCATGGGCATAGACGTGGTAGCCCCTCTCAGACAAAGCGATGGCAAACGCCTCGTAGCGCCGCGAATGCTCGGCCAGTCCGTGGCAGATCAGCACGATACCGCGTGCGCCGTTCGCGGAAGGCTGGTGGTGATAGGCGAGGCGGGCGCCGGAGGGCGATTCGTGAAAAGCTGGATCTGAAAACATTTGGTTCTCCCGATGTCACGATAGGAGGCCATTTCTCGGTCGCGCGCAATACCAGCGGCGTCTCTCGGGCTTATCCTTGCTCTTCTCGGCGGCCCGATGCCGACAAGCGAGACAAGGTCGCCAACAAAGTCCCCGCCGCTTGGGAGAACTGCTGTATTTCTCGGTGGTTTTTCGTGCGCCGCATTGCCCCTCAGGCGCAATTCGCCTACATAGCGGGCCAATTCCCATTCCCGCCGGAGCAAGACCCCATGGCACGCCAGTTCATCTATCACATGTCGGGACTTAGCAAGTCCTACGGCGCCAAGAAGATTCTCGAGAACATTCACCTCTCGTTCTATCCCGATGCGAAGATCGGTATCCTCGGCCCGAACGGCGCCGGTAAGTCGACCGTGCTGCGCATCATCGCCGGCCAGGACAAGGAATATACCGGCGAAGCCTGGCTCGCCGAAGGCGCGACCGTCGGTTATCTCGAGCAGGAGCCGCATCTCGATCCGAACAAGAACGCATTCGAGAACGTCATGGAAGGCGTGGCCGACAAGCAGGCCGTGCTCGACCGTTACAACGAACTGATGATGAACTATTCCGACGAGACTGCGGAAGAAGGTGCCAAGCTCCAGGACATCATCGACAGCCAGAACCTCTGGGACCTCGAACAGCAGGTCGAAATGGCGATGGAAGCGCTGCGCTGCCCGCCGAAGGATGCCGACGTGACCGTGCTTTCGGGTGGTGAGCGTCGCCGTATCGCGCTCTGCCGTCTGCTTCTGTCGCAGCCGGACCTGCTGCTGCTCGACGAACCGACCAACCACCTCGACGCCGAGACGATCGCCTGGCTTGAAAAGCATCTGCGCGACTATCCGGGCGCCGTGATGATGATCACCCACGACCGCTACTTCCTCGACAACGTCACGGGCTGGATCCTCGAGCTCGACCGTGGTCGTGGCATTCCCTATGAAGGCAACTACTCGGCCTACCTGACCGCCAAGGCCAAGCGCATGCAGCAGGAAGCCCGCGACGAAGCCGGCCGCCAGAAGGCGCTGTCGCGCGAGCAGGAATGGATTGCATCGAGCCCGAAGGCACGTCAGGCCAAGTCCAAGGCGCGTATCAAGGCCTACGAACAGCTGGTCGATGCGGCGGAAAACATCCGCCCCGGCGACGCACAGATCATCATCCCGGTCTCCGAGCGTCTCGGTCAGGTGGTTATCGAGCTCGAAGGCATCAAGAAGGGCTTTGAAGGCCGCACGCTAATCAACGATCTCTCGATCAAGCTGCCACCGGGCGGTATCGTCGGCATCATCGGCCCGAACGGTGCGGGTAAGTCGACGCTGTTCAAGATGATCACCGGTCAGGAAAAGCCGGATGCCGGCACGATCCGCATCGGTGACACCGTTCACCTCGGCTATGTCGACCAGAGCCGTGACGCGCTCGACGGCAACAAGACCGTCTGGGAAGAAATTTCCGGCGGCGCCGAAGTCATCAAGCTCGGCAAGTTCGACATGAATTCCCGTGCCTATTGCGGCGCCTTCAACTTCAAGGGTGGCGACCAGCAGCAGAAGGTCGGCAATCTCTCGGGCGGTCAGCGCAACCGCGTGCACCTCGCCAAGATGCTGAAGGCCGGCGGCAACGTGCTGCTGCTCGACGAACCGACCAACGACCTTGATACGGAAACGCTCGGTGCGCTCGAAAGCGCGCTCGAAGCCTTTGCCGGCTGCGCGATCATCATCAGCCACGATCGCATGTTCCTCGACCGCCTGGCGACGCATATTCTGGCCTTCGAAGGTGACGGTCATGTCGAGTGGTTCGAAGGCAACTTCGAGGACTACGAGCAGGACAAGATCCGCCGCCTCGGCCCGGATGCCCTCAACCCGGGTAGCCAGGCTTACAAGCGCCTGACGCGCTGAGCCGTCGGCAGTCGAACAATCAAGGGCCGGGCCGCAAGGTGCCGGCCCTTTTTGCTGACCTCGACAACTCTGCGGCAAGTTTCGCTTGCATCGCCGGAAGATCAGACATAAAGATATCTTTATGTCGTTATTGCGGTGGTGCGAATGAGACTCGGCGTCGATACTCTGGTGGAATTGCTGAAAGCGGCAGGTGAGCCGACCCGCCTGCGTCTGCTTACACTTCTGGCGTCGGGCGACCTCACGGTCACCGATCTTACCGAAATTCTCGGCCAGTCGCAGCCCCGTATCTCGCGCCACTTGAAGCTGCTCGCAGAGGCGGATCTAATTGGTCGTTACCAGGAGGGCGCCTGGGCCTATTTCCGCCTGAGGCAGGAAGGGGCGGGGGCCGAGCTGGTTCGCCTGCTTCTCGATGCTGCCGAGGCGAGTGATCCCGTCCTGCAGCGTGATCGCGACCGGCTGACGGCGGTCAAGCGCGCACGCGCCGAACGGGCACAGGCCTATTTCAGCCGCAACGCATCGGAATGGGACGAGCTTCGTAGGCTGCATGTCAACGACGCCGATGTCGAAGCTGCTCTGCTGCGTGCCGTTGGCACCGAGGCGGTCGATTCGATGCTCGATCTCGGTACGGGTACGGGCCGGATCCTCCAGCTCTTGTCGCCGCGCTATCGCCGCGCCATCGGAATCGACGCCAGCCGAGACATGCTTGCGGTCGCCCGATCCAACCTCGACAAGGAGGGCATTCTGTCGGCCAGCGTGCGTCATGGCGACATCCTGAACCTTCCCCTCGACGCGAACGACTTCGATCTCGTCACCATTCACCAGGTTCTGCACTTCCTCGAAGAACCGGAATTGGCTCTTGCCGAGGCGGCACGCATGCTGAAGCCCGGCGGGCGGCTCGCGATCATCGATCTTGCGCCGCATGATCACGAGTATCTGCGGGACGAGCATGCCCATGTCCGCCTCGGTTTCTCGCACGGCGCCATGGCCGAATGGCTCGGACGGCAGGGGCTCTCGGTCGAGGACGTGATCGATCTGCCGCCGGAGAGCGCGGCCGGGCGCGGACTGACCGTCACCATCTGGCTGGCGCGGCGGGCAGCTGCTCCCGCGGCAACCACCCAGGACCAACCTCTTGCCATGACCGGGAGCAGATAAATGACAAAGACCGAACGCCCGATCACCAGAACCTCCGAGTTGAAGATTTCCTTCGAGTTCTTCCCGCCGAAGTCGCCCGATATGGAGGCGCAGCTCTGGCAGACCGTCGAAGCGCTTCAGCCATACCAGCCGGACTTCGTCTCCGTGACCTATGGCGCGGGTGGCACCACCCGCGAACCGACGCTTTCGACCGTGAAGCGTCTGATCGACGACACGCCGCTCGCCACGGCCTCGCATCTAACCTGTGTCGGTGCGACGCGTGACGAGGTTCGGGCCGTTGTCGAAGAGTTTGAGGCCGCGGGGGTGCGCCATTTCGTGGCGTTGCGCGGCGATCCGCAAGGGGGTGTCGGGACACGCTATGCGCCGCATCCGGGCGGCTATGTCAACGCCGCCGATCTGGTGTCGGGCCTGCGGGCGATGGGCGATTTCGAGATCTCTGTCTCGGCTTACCCGGAGCGTCATCCGGAGAGCGAGAACGATACCGTCGATCTCGACATGCTGAAGCAGAAGGTCGACGCGGGTGCAACGCGGGCGCTCACCCAGTTCTTCTTCGATAATGATGTCTATGAACGCTACATGGAGCGTGTACAGGCTGCCGGGATCAATATCCCGATCGTGCCGGGCATCATGCCAATCCAGAACCTCACGCAACTGAAGCGGTTCGCCTCCATGTGCGGAGCCAGCATCCCGTCGTTCCTCGATGCACGCTTCGAAGGTTCGGAAGGGGACGCACAGGCACGCGCTGCCATCGCTGCCGACCTCGCCGCCGAACAGATCGCGGATCTCTCGCGCCGTGGCGTCCAGGAGTTCCACATCTACACGATGAACCGTGCGCCGCTGACGATTGCCACACTCGATCGCCTCGGCGTGTCACCGAAGGCCGGCAGGGTCTCCGGCGCGGCCGCCTGAGCCTGTCCAAGGTGACATTTGCGGACATGAAAAGAGGCGCATGACGGTCCGTGTCATGCGCCTCTCATTCATTTTGAAATCATGGTTGCTGGAGAGGCCTTGTTCGGCCAACCCATGGGTTGGTTCATTTCACCCTGTGTCAGATGAACAGCATCGTGGCTACGAAAACAAACGCTGCACCTACGATCAGGACATTGATAGAATTGGTCAGTCCCATGTGTGCCTCCTTGCGTTGACCGTTAGATATTATGTCCGATTTGTGTCGGCGCAAAGCCAATTCTGTGCTGCGCTGCGGAAGCAGCCGGTGGATAACCTATCGGAAATGCGCAATAAGCGTTTTAAAACAAGATCTTGCTGGCGCTCTCGGCCTGTTAATGAAGTTTAACATCCGTGAGGGTTTGAGGGCTCAAATTGCCTCTCTGCTGCGCTGCGAGGGGACATGCTCAGATTTTCCAGATTGCACGAAAAGGCCGGGGCAGCGCTGCCGCCCCGGCCTGACCGCAGATCCACAGACTGGTTTCAGAGAGCGTTGAGAAGCGCCGGCGTCGGCCAGCCGTCTGCAGGCAGGCCTACGCGCTGCTGTTCCTTCTGCACGGCGACACGCGTTCCAGCGCCGAGAATGCCGTCAATCTTGCCGACGTCATGGCCGAGACCCTGCAGCTTGGTCTGCAGCGCCATCATCTGGTCGACGTCGAGGCCAGGTTCTGGATTGCCCTTCTGGTAGACGGGCGCGCCGCCGAAGCGCGTGGCGAAATAGGCGGCCGATGTCGTGTAGATGAAGGACTGGTTCCATTCGAGATAGATGTTGAAGTTCGGATAGGTGATAAAGGCCGGGCCCTTGCGGCCCTGCGGGAGGACCAGCGAGGCGGGCAGGCCAGCGAAGGCCGTGTTTCCGTCGCGTGGCTGAACGCCAAGGGCGAACCACTCACCTGCGGTCATTGCGCCATCGAGACCGGATTTTTCGAAGGGCAGGTTCTCCGGGATCGTCACTTCCTGGATCCAGGGTTCACCTTGCTTGAAGCCGAGATGCTGGATGAACTTGGCAGCCGTCAGGATCGCGTCCGGGCTGCTCTGCTTGACATTGACATGGCCGTCGCCGTCGCCATCGATCCCGAACTCGATGATGTCCTTGGGCAGCATCTGAACCTGACCGATTTCACCGGCCCAGGCGCCGGTGTTGCTGGCCGGCTCGAGATCGCCGTGCTCGACCATCTTGATCAAGGCCAGCAATTGCGGCCGGAAGAGCTCCGGACGGCGGCAGTCATGGGCAAGCGTGACGAGGGCATTGCGGGTGTTGAAGTCGCCCTGAACCGCACCGAAGTCGGTTTCCATTGCCCAGAAGGCGGTGATGACGCCTGGCGGGACGCCGTATTCCTTTTCAGCGCGAGCGAAGACCTCTGCATATTCCTTGATCTTCTGGCGGCCGATGTCGAGGCGCGCCTGGCTCACGGTCCGGCCGGAGAATTCAAGGAAGGTCTGGCGGAAGACGCCCTGCGACCGGTCGCGGGCGAGAACCTTCTGATCGATCTGCGCACCGGCGAGCGCCTTGTCTGCAATCTCCGGGGGCGTGCCTGCAGCAACGGCTTCGGCCTTCACGCCTTCGAGGAAGGTCCCGAGGTCCCCGCCGCATTGCTGCGCCTGGGCAAGGCCAGTGGTCGCGAGGAGCAGTGTGAGGGGAAGCGCGTGACGCAGGGCTTTGTTCATCAGTCGGTCCTTCGAGTTTGGCGCACGGTCGCGCCGAGCGTTTCTCAGGAGCCTCTAGCCCCGGTTTGCGATCATTTCGAGACGGAAGAGACCCAATTCTGCCAGTTCTTCTGCGTGCCGGCAAAGACGTTGATGTCCGTCTCCCCGCGGATGCCGGGAATCACGCCGGTGGAGGTGTATTGCCAGAAGGCCCAGCGGCGGCCGGGGTAGATCTCGCTCGGGTGCTGCGCGACGGCGCGAACCCAGAAGTGATGGTCCTTGAAGGCGCCGTCCAGGTTTTCGCGATGGAAGTCCACGGAGGTGTAGATGATAGGCCGCTTGCCATAATGCGCTTCGATGCGCTGCATGAAGCGCTGCACTTCACTGCGGACGGTTGCGGCATCCGGTCGAAGGCGGCAGGTGGGCGAACTCGGGTTCCATTCGACGTCGAGCACGGGCGGCAGGAGATTTGCGTCGCGCGGAACGTTCTGGATGAACCAGTCCGCCTGATCGTCCGCGGATGAGCAGAAGTAATAGAAGTGGTAGGCCGCGTGGGGGATGCCGGCCGCCTTGGCACCCTCCCAATATTCCCGGAAACGCGGGTCGATCCGATCCTTGCCTTCGGTTGCCTTGATGAAGACGAAGGAGACGCCCGATTTCTTCACCTGACGCCAGTCGACATCGCCGTTCCACTTGGAGACGTCGATGCCATGGACCTCATGGCGATGCGGGGTCTTGCCGTCGAAATGCTGAGGATCGGTGTCGTGAAAGCGGGGCGAGACGGCGCTGGTCTCAAGCAGATCATAGGACCCGGAGGTGCAAGCCGTGACGGCAAGACAGGCGGGCAGGAGGAGTATCGAAAGCCATCGCATCAAGGATCTGCATTCCTTCCGGGATTATGAAGAGGCTGCGTCCGGATCTCTCCTGAACGCGCGCAAGGACAGGCAAGAGCCTCGTCCATCATTGTCAAAATCAGAGCGTATGCAATCGTGCTTGCGCGAGGCCGTCAGCGCGTGAGAACCGCGTGCCAGGCATAGCCACGCCAGAGGGGCTCGAATGTGAGGTGCAGGTTATGCGCCATGGCACGATGTTCGAGTGCTTCCTTCAGGTCCGGGCGCGGCGTGACTTCGAAGCGGGCAAGCCATGCCTGCAGACCCCGGCGGAACCAGAGAGGCAGGTTCTCCTGCTGGCCGAAATCGACGATATGCAGGGATCCGTCAGGACCGAGCGCTTCAATCCCCCGATCGATCGATGCCTGCCAGTCGGGGATCATGGAGAGCGCATAGGAAATCATCACCCGGTCGAAATGAGGCTGGCCGAAATCGCCGGACGAAAAACTCGTGGCATCGGCGACCTCCAGCTGAGGCGGAGAGGTATCGCCCTCGAACTTCTTGCGTGCGGTTGCGAGCATTTCCGCAGAGATATCCAGACCGAAGAGGCGGGCCGTCGGGAAGTGCCCTCTGGCGAGCGCGAGGTTTCGCCCGGTGCCGCAGCCAATCTCGAGCAGCGAGCCGCCGTCGGGCACGTTCAAGCCTGCAATCATCCGGTCGCGGCCGAGCAGATAGTATTTCCGGCTCAGGTCGTAGATGTGGCGTTGATAGCGATACATCCGGTCCATGCGGCTCGCATGCTCCAGCGAGCCGTCCGTTGCGAGGAGGCCGGCTCGCGTGCTCATGCGGGGCGCTTTTCGTAGATGTGGAAGCCGCCGTAAATGGCTGAGCGGTCCTGGCGATTGAGGGCCTGCGAGCGCTCCGCCTGATACTGCCACTGCGCCAGGAGAGCCGGGGAGAGTCTACCGTTCAGAATGCTCTCTTCAGCGGCCGTGCGGAAGATCACGCGCGCGCCCTCGGAGGCGGTTCGGGTGATCTCGGTCCAGAGATCGTTCAGCTGGCGCTCGTTCATCCAGTCCTGGGCGTCGAGGAGCACGAAGCGGTCGACGCTGCCGGCGGGCTTTTTTGACAGGAGTTCGGTGAAGTTCGCATGATGGACGGTCACGCGCTCCGCAGTGTCGCGGATTGCCTGGTAGTGCCGCTCCTGCAGGTAAGTGGGGAGTGTGCCTTCCTCCGGCTTCGGATAGCGGCGCATGAAGGCCTGCCAGGCGAAGTAGTTGTCCCGGAGCAGGAAATGGCAGCACAGCTTCTCCAAGCGGTGACGCAGGACCGGTGCGATCGTGCCGTCATCGGCAAGGGTCGCGAGTTCATCATATTGCTGCGGCGGGATGCCGAGACCGAAGAGCGAGCTCTTGCGCCGCGTCAGCCAGCGGATCAGCGGCTTGTCGAAGAGGGGTGCGATGCGGTTGTCGAAGAAAAGCCGCTGTTCGCGCAGGGACCTCGTTTCGGCGAGCTCTTCGAGCCTGACGCCGTGGCTTCGCGCAATCACATGGCCGATGGTGATGAAACGCCCGAGGAGCCCGGTGCGATAGATGTTGCGGTTGAAGACCGTGATCCGCCGGCGCCCGGTGATCCCGCGTGTCTCCCAGTAGCGACGCGTCGCCGCATCGAGATTGGGCGCGAGATGCCGGTCATACATGCGGACATTCGTTCGGACCATCTGGGCGCCAAGCAGGCGGCGAACGGAGGAGTGGTCCGGCAGATGACGGAAGGCAGCGAGCTTCAGGCGGTTCAGCGCGACATGGTTCGGATTAAGATCGACCACATCGATGGAGGCGGGGCGGCGGCTGAGATAGGCGAGCATGTTGCAGCCGCCTGAGCCTATGGTGACGATGCGATGGCCCTCCGTGAGATCCATCGCCTGCATGTCGACCTCTGGATCTTCCCAGATCTGGGCATAGACGAGGCCCGAGAAGAGCAAGCCGAAGAGGCGTTCCGACAGACCAGCCGGCGACAGCGCAGCGTGCAGGAGAAGCGCGTCCTTCAGCTTCTCGTTTCCACGAAATCCGACATCGGGTGCGAGATCTGTCATGTCGTTCCGCCGTCCTTTTGGGTTTCACGGCGTGTAGCTTTTGCTTGCTACAGTTTGATGACGTCAGCTCCGCTGGCCGGTAACCGATTTTTTATGCATTTAATACAAATTATCACCAGTTATTTTAGGGGTGTTTAACATGATGTTAAGTGAAATCCCACTCGGGAGGCGGCTTCGTTACAGTCTCGCGGGCTTTGCGGGCGGTGCTGTCGCGCCAGCCGCCATGCTGGTGCCGGTCGTTGCGAGCGGCAATTTCGGTGCGTTCTCCACAGATCTTCTTGGTCATTGGTCCGCGCTCGGCGCCCTTGCCCTGCCTCTCGTCGGTGCGGCGATCGGTTGGCGAATCGCTGCCTGGGAAGCCATCCTGCATGACCGCATTCTGCGTCTCGAAGGTGGGACGCAGGAGCTCGAGGCAGCGTCGCGCGTCGACCGGCTGACGGGGCTTGGCAATCGCCAGGCCTTGAATGATACGCTGGCGACGCTGCTCAAGGCCGGCAAGGCTTGCTCCGGCACACTCCTGCTGATCGACCTCGACCGTTTCAAGTATGTCAATGACACGCTCGGGCATGAAGCAGGCGACGGCCTGCTGCTTGCCGTTGCCAATCGGCTGCGCGAGGCAGCGGGTGAGGGCGCCTTGCTGTTTCGGCTGGGAGCCGACGAGTTCGCGGTCATCCTGCCACACGCCCAGCGGCGCCCTGTCGCCGAGTTCGTATGCCTCGAGATCGAGCACGCTCTGGCGCAGCCGTTCGAGCTCGCCCATGGTCGGATCATGGCCGGTGCGAGCATTGGGGCGACACTGATGTCCTCGGCAGACCGCGATGTCGCCGCCCCGAAGCAGCGCGCCGATCTCGCGCTCTACCGTGCCAAGGAGATTTTCGGACCAAGTCACGCTTTCTATGATGAAGCGCTGGCGCGTGAGGTTCTGGAGGGATTGGAACTGGAGCGTGATCTGTCGCGCGGTTTCGTCGATGGCGAATTCTATCTCGAATACCAACCGATCGTCGCGGTCGACAACGGCGATGTGCGATCGCTCGAAGCGCTGTTGCGTTGGCGCCACCCGAAGCGCGGGCTGGTCACGCCCGACGTCTTCATTCCGCTCGCCGAGAAGACGGGCATTATCCAGGTGATCGGAAAATGGGTGGTTCAGCAAGCCTGTGCGGCGGCGGTCACCTGGCCGGCACCGACGGGCGTCAGCGTCAACGTGTCAGGCGATCAGTTCAAGGATCCCAATTTCGTGGCGCATGTGCTCGATTGCCTCGTGGAAACCGGTCTGGCGCCCGAGCGGCTGACGATCGAGGTGACGGAAGCGGTCTTCTCGGTCGATATTGATCTCGTCTGCCGCAGCCTGGCGGAGCTGCGCGCCAGTGGCGTCCGGGTCGCGCTCGATGATTTTGGCACCGGCTTCTCCTCGATCAACAATCTTCGGCTCTTTCCGCTCGATGAGCTGAAGATCGACCGGTCGTTTGCCGGGCAGATGCTGGAGACGAGCCAGGGGGCAAAGCTGGTGGACCTGATGCACAAGCTTTCGGAGACGTTCCAGATCCGGACCACGATCGAGGGCATCGAAACCAAGAACCAGCTGGATTTCGTCAAGCTTCTCGGGATCGGTGAGGCACAGGGCTTCCTCTTCTCAAAGCCGGTCGGTGCCGCTGAAGCGCTCAATTATGTTGAGGCGCGTTTGCGTCAGTCCGAGCCTCTCCCGAGCGCGTGAGACGTTCCGGGATAACCCGATGAACCGTGCGCCGGCATCTTCCGTCTGTCACGCTTTCCTGCTTCGATGGCGAGACGTAGAGGAGATGAGCATGCAGAGAGTGGTGAAGTGGTTGGTGCGGCTAGGGATTGGCCTGGTCTTGCTCCTCGGTGTCGCGATCGGTCTGCTCGTTGCCTTTCCGCCGGAGCTTCTGCGCGTCGGCACCGGCTATGCGGCGAAGATCATCTGCTCGAATGTGTTCATCGCCGGACGCGACGCCGACGAAGTGTTGCGGGACGACGTCCAGGCGCCGGGACATCCTCTGCTGCGGCTGGTGCGGGCGGAGGTCGATCTTGACCGGGGGCTCGTGCACACATCGCTCCTTGGCCGCATTGCGCCATCCGTTGCCGTTCATCGTTCTGGTCTAGGATGCACACCCGTGGACGAGGACGGCATCGACGTAGCGAACCGGCTTTCCGCTCCCGTGCCGGAAGCCGACACAGCTTCGTCGGACCAGCCATGGCCGGAAGGGCAAGCGGTTCCAGCAGCCGATCCGCGACTGCAGGAGATCCTCGCTGATCCGGAGATGATCGGGCCGGCGGCCCGCGGGGTGGTGGTCGTCAAGGATGGCCGCATTGTCGGCGAAACCTACGGCCCCGGCTTCAACGAGAACACGCCGCTCCTCGGCTGGTCGATGACCAAGACGGTGACTGCTGCACTCGTCGGCATCCTCGCTTCGGAGGACAGGCTGGATCTAGACGCCGACCAACTCTTCGCCGGGTGGTCGGGTGATGCGCGGAAGGAGATCAAGCTCTCGAACCTGCTTGCCATGGAAAGCGGGCTCAGCTTCAACGAGAGTTACGGCGACGTGACCGATGTCACCCGGATGCTTTATCTGGAGCGCGATATGGCGGCCTATGTCGCATCGCTGCCCACCGAGGCTGCGCCTGGAACCCGCTTCAACTACTCGTCCGGCGAAACGGTCCTGATCTCGCAATACTGGATGTCGCGCTTTTCGGATCGCTCGGCGGCGCTCGCCTTCCCGCGGGAGGGTCTCTTCGATGTCATCGGTATGACAAGCGCAGTCCTGGAGGCAGATCCGACCGGCACATTCGTGGGCGGTTCCTACCTCTACGCAACGGCACGCGACTGGGCCCGCTTCGGCCTCTTGATTGCGCAGGGCGGTCGGTGGGGTGACCGCCAGGTGCTTCCGCCTGAGTTCATCGAGCGCATGAAGCGGCCAACGGCTGCGTCCGGAGGCGACTACACGGAGGCGCAGGCGTGGCAGAATGGGCCCGGGGGCGAGGACAGCGAGTATGGTCTGCCGGAAGAGGCGGTCTGGATGCTTGGCCATGACGGTCAGTCCGTCGCCATCATCCCGTCGGAAGGTCTGGTGGTGGTGCGGCTCGGGCTCACGCCCCGCAATCTCGACTTCAGGCCACAGAGGCTGGTCCAGGCGGTCCGCGACGCGCTGCGCTAATGCAGACCCTTACTGGGTGAGGTGCAGCAGACCCTTGCGCTTGGCGTCATAGTAATAGCCGCGTGCATAGAGGCGGACTGCCTGATCGTGATCGTTGTCGGCAACGATATAGGCGCCCCGCAGATACTTCACCGCGTATTTGATGTTGGTCTCCGCATCGAAAAGCCCGTCGGCTGATCCGTCATAGCCCATGGCCTTGGCCGTGTTGTAGCGGATCTGCATCAGCCCGTAATTGCCCTTGCTGTAGGCGGCCGGATTGTAGCGGCTTTCGCGATGGACAACGCGATGGACGAGATCGACCGGGACCTCGTAGAGCTTCGAATATTTCTCGATCAGCGCGTTGAGACGCGTCGGTCCAACCGTCTCCGGCTGACGCTCCAAGGGCGGTGCGCCCGGCGGCGTGATGTCGAAGGGGTCGCCGAAGCTTGTGAGCGCCGTCGCGCGCAGCGGTGCGGCATAGGCAAGGACGACCGGTTGCTGTTCCGCCGGCGCAACGGCCGCTGTGGCTGCAACAGCTGACGTTGCCGGTGCAATGCCTGGTGGGGTGAGCGTTGCTTCGGTCGAGGCTGCGGCGGCTGCCATCTGATCAGCGCCGGCCGTTGTCGGCGCCGGGCTCGTGACCATGGCCAGGGCGTCGGTCGCGGCGGTCTGGGGGGCGGTCGCAGAAAGCGCGGATGCCTTCAGGGCCGGGATCGGGGCTGCCGTCTCGGTTCCCGGGATCATCGGAGCAGGGCCCGGATTTGCGGCCGCAAGTTCGGCCTGCGTCATCGCGGGCGTCGTCGCCGCGGCAGGGTTCGTTGCCGCTTCCGCGGCGGCGGCTGCAAGCATTTCAGGTGATTTCGGATTGGCAACCGGCGCGGAGGCAAGATCTGCCTTGACGCTGTCGTCGATCGCTGTGCATCCGCCCAGTCCAGCCAACAGTGAGGCAGCCATACACAGAGCGATGCCGCGGTCAGTTCTGACGTTCATGCCACTATCCGTTACGTGATGCACGCGAAGGCCAGAGCAAATCACCAGGCGCTTCGTTTCCATTTCTTAATCTATGCCCGGGATTGCGGCAAGCTTACGGCCGGAAAGGCAGCCTTTCGACACCAATGCCGGTCAAGCCGCGATCTTGCGATAGCCTGCCGTAACGGCCTTGGCTGCGATCAGAACCGTGCCGCCGGAGCGGTTGATCGTCCGGCGAACCGCATGTTTTCTGATGGTTTTTCGGACTTTCTCCGCCATGAGGGCGTAGATGAGGGACGTCGCCGCCGTCATCAGGATGAAGATCGATCCGAGCGCAATCGCCTGTGGCAGGAAAGCCATGGTCGGGTTCAGGAATTGCGGCAGAAGTGCGGCGGCGAGCAGGCTGCTGCGTGGATCCTTCAGCTCGCTGCCGAAGCAATGGGCGATGACTCGCAGCGGCTTTTCTTCCGGCAGGTTGTCATTGTCCGCGATGGGCGCGTTCCCCGCCGGTGCGCGCGAGAGCCCGAGGGCTAACAGCATGAGCAAGACCAGGCCGATCCATTGCAGGACGACAAAGCCTGATGGTGACGCCGTCAGGACGATGAACGAGAGGCCGAGCACCAGCGCGACCGGAATTGCGGAGCCAAGCGTGACTCCGGTCACCGTGGCGAAGGCGCTCTTGCGGCCATGGGCCATGGCATAGGACAGGACCAGCCGTTTCGACCGACCGGGCACCAGCAGAAAGGTGGCCGCGACGACAGCGAACACGATCCAGGTAGGGTAGGGCATGGCAGTCACTCCTCAATCAAGAGGAAGCCAGCTTTCCGCCGTAAGGTCAATGGAGTGGACGGTACTTCTGGCCGAGATAGTCCATCACTTCTTTGAACCATGGCGTATGCAGATCGAACGGCTTGCCACCCTTGATGCGCGGGAACTCGATGGTGCGCAGGCGACCGCCCTGATCCTCGTCGTGACCTGTCACTCCGGAGACCTTGTTGAGGCCGCTTTCGACCGCAAGATCGACCATGCTCTGGATGAGGCGGAGATCGTCGTAGTTGGCGGGTGCAGAGCGGGAATAGTAGCCCGACTTCTGGACCATCGACCGGTCGGCGTCGAGAAGCTTGGCGAAATGCTTCTGGAACCAGTTGCCGACATTGATCGTGTCGAGCTTCACATGGCCGAAGGCGTCGCGCTTGATTTCTTCGCCGGCGGCCTCACGGTCGGCGACGATCTCGTCCATGCAGGCGCCTTCCGAGACGAAAAGGGTCACGAAGCCGGTGCGGTCCATAATGTCCTTCAGGCGGGCGGCTTCGCCATCCATGTCGAAGTGAGTCTCCGGCAGGTAAAGGCCATCGATGTTCTTCAGCTCCTGATTCATCATGAAGCCTTCGATGTACTCGTTATGCTTGGTGCGCTGCATGTAGGCGCGCGCCGTGGCCGCCGTCAGCCAGCCGCAGTGGCGGCCCATTACCTCATGGATGACAAGCGTGCGCGGCGAGGCGCTCTGTTCGTTTGACACATGGTCGAAGAAGCGGGCGCCGACTTCGGCAGCCGTCCAGGCGCCGAGCGTCTGCTTGATCGGGTAGACGTCGTTGTCGACCGTCTTCGGCAGGCCGACCACGGTCAGGTCGTAGCCGTTTGCGCCGAGATAGGCAGCGAGATCGGCAGCGGTGGTGTTGGTATCATCGCCACCGATCGTATGCAGGATGGTCACGCCATCTGCCGCGAGCCGTTCGGCCGCGACGCGCAGCGGATTATCGCCTTCCTTGACGAGCCCGCGCTTCACGCAGTCGGCGACATTGGTGAGCTTCACGCGGCTGTTGCCGATCGGGGAGCCGCCATAGCGGTGCAGGACATGCGCCTTCTCGCGCATCTCCTTGGTGATCTCGATCTTGTAGTCCATCAGCAGGCCGCGGAAGCCGGACTTGTAGGCGACGAGCTCTACATCGGGGGCGATGTCCGTGTAGCGCTCGATCAGTCCACCCACGGCGGACGAAAGACAGGGCGCGAGGCCCCCGGCGGTCAACATCGCGACTTTCTGCTTGGCCATCGATCCTCCTCGGGCATCACGCAGCCCGGCTACTGGGTGTTCGGGTGGCAAATGGATGCGACAGCGGGTGGCAGCTGTAAAGCGAAAAATTCAAGGAAAACGGGCGTTTCGTCGGGATGAACCCGGACGCGGCGGATATAATCGTTTCAATTCGGCATGCGGGCGTTTGGCCGACTGTGGATAAGCCGCGCGCGGGTGCTGGACCGTTTGCGAGGCGTACGTGTTCAACGAAACGGATTTAAGATGAAGAAACTTTAATCTGCGGCGGAGGCCATGGCTCCTTGCTTTTTGGGGACTTATTTGGTCAAGCTTTCATCATGATCTTCGATTTCGCCTGCGAACAAATATCGTCATTCTGGGACCGTTTGCTTGGCGCGATCGGTGATGCCGCCGGTAACGTGATCGGCAGCATCGTTGAGGCCGTGCGAACGGCCTTCGAAGGTGACCCGGAAACACGCAGGCGCGTCTCCTTCTCCGTGGCCATCATCGCGCTTTCGGCAAAGATGGCGAAGGCGGATGGGATCGTGTCGAATGCCGAGGTCGAGGCCTTCCGCAAGATCTTCGAATTTCCGCCGGAAGAGGCCCGCAACGTTGCGCGCCTTTACAATCTCGCCCGCCAGGACGTTGCCGGCTTCGAGACCTATGCGAACAATCTCGCGAGCATGTGCCGCACCTGCGATCAGTTCTGCCCGGTGCTGGAAGACATCATCGATGCGCTGTTCCATATCGCCAAGGCCGACGGTCTCGTGCACGAGAAGGAACTTGCCTTCCTTGCCCGCATTGCGGAGATCTTCGGCATATCGGATGAACGTTTCGCCTCGATCACCGAGCGCCACATCCATCAGGATGGCGACCCCTATGGCGTTCTCGGTGTGAAGCCCTCCGACGACTTTGCGACGATCCGCAAGCGCTACCGGGCACTTGCTGCCGAACATCACCCTGACCGGCTGCATGCCCGCGGTGTGCCGACCGAGTTTCACGCCGTTGCCAATCATCGCATGGCGAAGTTCAACGCAGCCTATACGGCGATCGAGAAGGCACGCCGTGCGGCATGACCTTCACGGCCGATTATGCGCGTGCGGAGGTCTGTCCTTCGCCGAACCATGGCGAGCGTCTTGGCATAGAGCGCCCCGACATTCTCCTCCTGCACTATACGGGCATGCCGTCAGCCGAGGGTGCCCAGGCCTGGCTCTGCAATCCCGAGAGCCAGGTTTCGAGCCATTACATCGTCCACGAAGACGGCCGGGTGGTACAGATGGTGTCGGAAAACCGCCGTGCCTGGCACGCGGGTAAGAGCATCTGGGCTGGCGAAACCGACATCAATTCCCGATCGATCGGCATCGAAATTGCCAATGCGGGGCATCCTGCTGGCCTGCCGGACTATCCGGATCGGCAGATCGAATCCGTCATCGAATTGTGTCTCGAATGCGTCGAACGGCATGGGATCGCGGCTGAACGGGTGCTTGCGCACTCGGATGTAGCCCCCATTCGCAAGGTCGATCCGGGTGAAAATTTCCCCTGGGACGAACTGTACCGGGCAGGGGTCGGCCACTGGGTTGAACCGTCGCCCATCGGCGGCGGGCGCTTCTTCCAGCGCGGCGACCGCGGACAGCCGGTCGAAGCCCTGCAATCGATGCTGTCGCTCTACGGATATGGCATTGAAATTTCCGGCGAATTCTGCCCGCAGACAGAGGGTGTCGTTGCCGCTTTCCAGCGGCATTTCCGGCAAGCCAAAGTTGACGGCGTGGCCGACAGTTCGACCATCGAGACGCTTCATCGGTTGCTGACGAGCCTGCCGCGTTTTCGGTGAGCAACGAGGCGAAACGCCGTTCTCAAGACCAAGGAAATCAACGCGCGTCGGACGCTTTTGTTGCGACGCCACACGATTTCCTTATTGGGCCGCTCTAAAGGACGCGCTGAACGGCGCCGACGATTTCCTTGAAACGCGGCGCAAACATCAACTCGAGAGAACCGTAACGGGCGGCCCCTGAAGGGCTCGCGACGCATTCCTGCGTCCGCTTTGACGCGCGCCGATCCTGTTCCCCGACCGGAGACTGAACCTTCCCATGACACGACGACTTGTTGCTGCTGCGGCATGCATTGCAATGCTTTTGACTCACGCCCAGACCGCGCTTGCCGGTAGCGAGGAGAGCCGCTTCAAGAAGCCGCTGAAGACCATTACCCGCGACGCAGGCTATCCGGCAGCGCCCGCTTTCTCGAAAAGCCCCTACAGCGACATCATCACCAAGTATGCCAAGAGCTACGGTGTTCCTGTCGATCTCGCCCATGCGGTGGTTCGCGTGGAAAGCAACTTCAATCCCAAGGCCCGCGGCAGTGCCGGTGAAGTAGGGCTGATGCAGATCAAGCCGGCGACCGCGCGAGCCATGGGCTATCGCGGCAAAACCAAGGGGCTCTACGACCCGGAAACCAATATCCGCTATGGCATGAAGTACCTTTCCAAGGCGCATGAACTCGGTGGCGGGGAAACCTGCGGAACGATCCTGCGCTACAATGCGGGCCATGGCGCCAAGCGCATGAATCCGATCTCCAAGCGCTATTGCGGCAAGGTCATCGCCATGATCGGCAACTGAGAAAGAGCTGTGCCCGACTTCCCGCGTCGACTGGACAGCGAGGCTCGTCGTGCTATCACCGGACGCAACGTAAGGATGGTGACGCATGGTTGAGCGGTTCAAGTCGATTGTTGTTGGGCGGGGCATGATGGGAGCTGCGGCCGCGCGGTATCTCGCTCTGCAGGGCGAGGGGGTCGCGGTCATCGGACCGGACGAGCCGACGGACTGGAGCAACCACCACGGCGTCTTTGCCAGTCACTACGACGAAGCCCGCATCACCCGGACGATCGATTCGGATCCGATCTGGGCGAGGCTCGCGAACCGCTCGATCGCGCGCTACGGTGAGATTGCGGCCGAGAGCGGCATTGACTTCTACTCCGAAGTCGGTTGCCTGATCGTCGGCCCAAAGCGGGGCGGCCAGGATCCCTATGTGGGACAAGTCGAGGCCGCTGCGCACCAACTCGGCGTTTCGGTGGAGATGCTCTCCGACGCGGCCTTGAAGTCGCGGTTCCGCTACTTCGACTTCGGCTCGGACTGCGAGGGCGTCTACGAGGAAAAGAATGCAGGCTACGTCAATCCGCGCCGGTTGGTCGAGGCGCAGAGCCTGCTTGCCGAAAAGGCGGGTGCACGGGTGATCCGCCGGACGGCGGTTTCGGTCCGAGAAGAGGGTGGTCTTGCCATCGTCACGACTGACGATGGCGCGGTCTATACCGCAGAACGGGTTCTGGTGGCGGCCGGTGGCTTTTCGATCAACGAAAACCTCTTGCCGCGCCCGCTCGATCTCAAGGTCTATGGGCGCACGGTCGCTTTCTTCGAAATCCCTGACGAAGATCTCGCCGCCTATGCCGGCATGCCTTCGCTCATCCACCAGCCTGACGATCCGACAGACCACATCTACCTCCTGCCGCCGGTGCGTTATCCTGACGGCAAGACCTATCTCAAGATCGGCGGCGACCCGGATGATCTTCAGCTCGAGACAGAGCCGGAGATCCGCGCCTGGTTCCGGCGCGGCGGACGGCTGACGACGCGCGATCATCTCCGCCGCATCATCTCCGATCTCGTGCCGACGCTGGCCGACGCACCGCTCTCCATGGCGGCTTGCGTGACCTCATTTACCCCGGAAAACTATCCGGCCATCGGCTTCGCCAGCGACCATATTGCGGTTCTCACCGGCGGTTGCGGCGCGGCGGCGAAGAGTTCGGACGAGATCGGCCGTCTCGGCGCGGAATTCATCCAGCATGGCCGAATCATCGACGAGGCCTATGGCGATGTCTTCCGTCCGGTGTTCAGAGACTGATTCACCAAAAGCGGCCAAGTGGTACGTCTTTCTCGCTTTTCGTTGGCAATCGCTCCAAGGGTCGGCTAAGGACCCCTTGCCAGTTGGCCGGGCAGCCGCGCTTTACCAATGCCGAAAGGCGGTAGGGTGAGGAAAGTCCGGGCTCCACGGAAACACGGTGCCGGATAACGTCCGGCGAGGGCGACCTCAGGGAAAGTGCCACAGAAAGCAAACCGCCTCGCATGCGAGGTCAGGGTGAAAGGGTGGGGTAAGAGCCCACCGCGTCGCTGGTGACAGGGACGGCATGGTAAACCCCACCGGGAGCAAGACCGAATAGGGATGACGCGGGTGGCGCGAAAGCGTTGCTACAGCCTGTTTCCGGGCCAGTCATCCGGGTGGGTTGCGCGAGGCAGCGTGCAAACGCTGTCCCAGATGAATGGCTGCCACGTTCCGGGAAACCGGAGCCATACAGAACCCGGCTTACAGGCCAACTGGCAAAAAATCCTTCCCTTTCGACATGTGGCGCGAAGCCTCTGAAAACACGGCAGGAACGCCGTGTTCGGCCGCCAACCGCGCTCAAGCCAGATCGAGCGGAAAAGCCGACGGAAAACAGGGCTTTCTAACCATTCGTTAAGCTTAACCGCCTATCAATATTTGAATCTCGGAAGGGGCTCTTCCCGACCGCTCCCATTGACGCCCATATTGTCCCATGGTATCCCAATTGCATGCCGTTACGGGGGTCGTTTCATCCCCGAAGTCCCGTGAATTCAACGCTTCCTCTCGCGTCTCGCGAGAGCGTGTTGCGGGTGTTTCGGCTGGCGTATCCATGTGTATCCGAGGGTCTCTGATCGGCCCTTCGTTCAAGGGGAGGTCGGTTGTCAGTGATGAGCCGCTTCCTGTCCAATGCGACAAACAGGATCGATGCGAAGGGGCGGGTTTCCGTCCCTGCGGCGTTTCGCGCCGTGCTGGTGCAGCGCGGAATTCAGGAGCTTTATTGTCTCCAGGATTTCGTCTATCCGGCAATCAATATCGGTGGTCCGGATCTGCTCGAGCGGTACGAGCGGAAAGTGGCGGCCGAGGATCCCTTCGCATTGGAGGCAAACGAGATGTCGCTGCTCCTTCATGGTGGCGGCGTCTTCACGCGACTCGATGCCGAGGGGCGATTGGCGGTGACGGATTTCATCCGGGATTTCACGGGGATTTCCTCGGAGGTCTGTTTCGTCGGTCGGTCGGATCATTTTCAGGTGTGGCAGCCGCAGGCGTTTCACGAGGCGCAGGCGCGAGCCAGAGAGGTGGTCAGGCAGCGGGGCCTGCGCACCTAGAAAGACGGGGAAACGGAATGGCGGCGAACTTTGGCGAAGGTTTTTCCGATGCCGATGGCGGACCGGTTCGCCACATTCCGGTTCTTCTCGCAGAGGTTCTTCAGGCCCTTGAGCCTGAGACCGGCAGGGTCATTCTCGACGGTACGTTCGGAGCCGGCGGCTATACGTCTGCCATTCTCGCCAAGGGTGCTCATGTCGTGGCACTCGATCGCGATCCGAAGGCGATCGCCGGCGGTGAGGCTCTGGTTGCCTCGAGCGGTGGCCGGCTGAGCCTGCATCACACAGAGTTTTCGAATCTCGCCGATTATGCGCCGGAAGGCGGGCTCGACGGTGTCGTGCTCGATATCGGTGTTTCTTCCATGCAGATCGATGAGGCCGAACGCGGCTTCTCGTTCCAGAAGAACGGCCCGCTCGACATGCGCATGGCCGTTTCGGGCGTCTCGGCTGCCGATGTCGTCAATCGTGCCAAGGTGTCCGATCTCATTCGCATCTTCGGCTTTCTCGGCGAGGAAAAGCATGCGGGGCGGATCGCGCGCGCCATTGAAAAGCGTCGCGTCAACGAGCCGTTCCAGACGACTCGCGACCTCGCCAACCTCATCGAGAGCGTCAATCCGCGCAAGGCCAAGGACAAGATCCATCCGGCAACGCGGGTGTTCCAGGCCCTGCGCATCTACGTGAATGACGAGCTCGGCGAGCTCGCGCAGGCGCTGTTTGCGGCCGAGCGGGCGCTCAAGCCGGGTGGTCGCCTTGTCGTCGTTACCTTCCATTCGCTGGAAGATCGTATCGTCAAGAAATTCTTCTCCGAGCGGTCCGGCAAGGCGTCAGGTTCGCGCCATCTTCCCATGGTGGAAGCGCGCCCGGCAACCTTCGAACCGGTCGGCAAGGGCATGGTCGCAGCCAGCGAGAGCGAGGCGGAAGTCAACCCCCGCGCGCGTTCCGCAAAGCTGCGCGCCGGCATCCGCACCTCGGCGCCTGCCGAGCGCGCCGACATGTCGATCTTCGACCTGCCAGACCTTGCCACTCTCGAAAAGATCGGAGGCTGACCGTGCTGAGACCCCTCGATTTCATCATGATCGGTGCGATGCTGACGGCCGCGACCGTCACCTACCAGATCAAGCACGACACGGATAACAAGGCCGCCGAAGTGCGTCGCCTGGAGGCCGAGATCAAGCTCGAGAAGGACACGATCGATCTCCTGAAGGCGGACGAGGCACTTCTGACCCAGCCGAACCGGCTGGAGCGACTGGTCGAGGCCTATGCCGCCGAACTGCAGCTCGTGCCGACCGAACCCACCCAGCTGGCGCGGCCGATGGAGCTGCCGATGCCGAAGGATCAGCTTCCGGTTCCGGAAGGCGAGGACAAGGATGCGCCCGCATTGAGTGCCGAGGCTCCTTCCGACCCCATCAAGGACCTCATCACGACAGGATCGGTGAACCGCTGATGACCTTTCTTTCGCGAATCATGCTGTTGAAGAGCCAGGCGCATTTCTCGACCGACGTGCAGCGCGGCGGTGCCGTGGTGAGTGGTGCGACCTTCAAGGGCGCCGGCAAGCGCAAGACCGAGATGGCAAAGACCCGTGTGGGCCTGATGATTGCCGGCTTCTGCGTGGTCTATGCCATCATCGGCGGACGCCTTGTGCAGTATGGCCATGCCCAGCCCGAGACGGTCTCAAGCATCCTTCCGGCCGACCGCCTGATGGCCTCGCGTCCCGATATCCTGGACCGCAACGGCGAAGTGCTGGCGACGGATATTCGCACCGTTTCGCTCTTTGCCGAGCCGCACAAGATCGTCGACCCCGACGAGGCGGTCGAGCGCCTGTCGACCGTGCTCAAGGACCTCGACGTCAAGGACACCTATCGCAAGCTCTCTTCCAACTCGCGCTTCCAGTGGCTGCGCCGGCAGCTGACGCCGAAACAGCAGAGCCAGATCCTGGCGCTCGGCATTCCCGGGATCGGTTTCCGTCCGGAAAAGCGCCGCTTCTATCCGGGTGGTCCCACCGCTTCGCATATCGTCGGCTTCGTCAATATCGACAATCGCGGCATGGCCGGGATGGAGCGCTATATCGACAGCCAGGGCATGGCGGAGCTCAGAGCGCTCGGGATGACGAGCGACACGCCGCTCGAGCCGGTCCGGCTCTCAATCGACATCCGCGTGCAGAACCTGGTCCGTGACACTCTGGTTCGGAGCGTGGAGAAATATGGGGCCATCGGCGCGGGGGCTGTTGTGCTGGACGTGCACACCGGCGAAGTGCTGGCCATGGCGTCCGTACCGGACTTCGATCCGAACAAGCCGACCGAGGGCGCGCAGGAAGGATGGCTCAACCGAATGTCCAACGGGACATTCGAGATGGGCTCGACCTTCAAGGCGTTCACGACGGCCATGGCTTTGGACTCCGGCAAGGTCAGGATGAGCGACAGCTTCGATGCCCGCTATCCCATCCGCATCGGCGGCTTCACCATCAAGGATTTCCACGGCAAGAACCGCATCCTCAGCGTTCCGGAAATTTTCCAGTATTCGTCGAACATCGGCACGGCACGGATGGCGGAAGCCGTCGGGATCTCGGAACACCAAGCGTTTCTCACCCGGCTGGGCTTGCTGAACAAGATCGAGACAGAGCTGCCGGAAGTCGCGACGCCCACGCAGCCCCGCGTCTGGAAGCAGATCAATTCGGTCACCATCTCTTTCGGCCACGGCGTCTCGACCACGCCTCTTCAGACGGCGGTTGCGGTCGCAGCCCTGGTCAACGGGGGGCGACTGATTCCCCCCACCTTCTTGCCGCGAAGCAAGGAGCAGGCGGATGCGCTGGCGCAGGTCGTCATCAAGGAGAAGACCAGTGACGAGATGCGCTTCCTGTTCGACTGGAACGGTACCAAGGGGTCCGGGCGCCGCGCTCGTGTGGATGGCTTTGACGTCGGCGGCAAGACCGGTACGGCGGAAAAGGTCGTCAACGGCCGATACTCCGACGACAAGAACTTCAACGCCTTCATCGCCGCGTTTCCGATCTCCAACCCGCAATACGCGGTTCTGACTTTCATCGACGAACCGAAGAGCGGCGATGACAACGGAGGACCGACTGCAGGCTATACAGCCGCTCCGATGATGAAAGAGATCATTCAAAGAAGCGCCGCAATTCTTGGTGTAGAACCCACTTTCGGGGAAGACGGCTCAGCTTTGCTCGTCTCTTATTGATCAGATCGACTACAGGCGGGGCGATTCGCGTAACTTGCCCCGGAAGGATGGACTGCAAAATGCTTTTGGGTGCACTGGCTGGCGAGGAGTTTGGGGAACAGGTGGCAGCCGCTGGCGCTGCGTCCGTCGAGGTTCGCGGATTGTCGGCCGATAGCCGCAAGGTCGAACCCGGTACCGTGTTCTTCGCCCTGTCCGGATCCAAGGCAGACGGCGCGGCCTATGTCGCGCAGGCCGTCAAGAAGGGTGCCGTTGCCATCGTCGCATCGCATGCCGTCGACACGTCCATTCCGGTCATCACTGTCGACAATCCGCGCCGGTTCCTGGCGCTTGCCGCTGCTCGTTACGTTGGACGACAGCCGAAGACCATGGTTGCGGTGACGGGTACCGCTGGCAAGACCTCTGTTGCCTCTTTCACGCGCCAGATCTGGGCGGCAGCCGGGCATGCGGCGGCGCAGATCGGTACAACCGGCGTCATCTCGCCAAGTCGCAACGACTATGGCTCCCTGACGACGCCGGATCCGCTGGCGCTGCACACGCTGCTCGGTGAACTCGCCGATGAAGGCGTGACCCATGCCGCCATGGAGGCCTCCAGCCACGGCCTCGATCAGAGCCGCCTCGACGGCGTGGTCCTTTCGGCCGCGGGCTTCACCAATCTCGGCCGTGACCACATGGACTACCACCCGACCATGGAAGACTACATGGCGGCGAAGATGCGTCTCTTCGATACGCTTCTGCCGAAGGGCGCGCCCGCCGTCATCTTCGCCGACGATGCGTGGTCGAACGAAGCCATCCGGGTGGCGAAGGCCTCCGGACATGACGTGCGCACGGTTGGCCGCAAGGGCGATTTCCTCAGCCTGAAGCGTGTCGAGCATTTCCGCCACAAGCAGGTCGCCGAAGTGCATCATGGTGGCGAGATCTACGAGGTCCACATCCCCCTCGCGGGTGATTTCCAGATCGCCAATGCACTGGTTTCGGCGGGCCTTGCGATTTCGACCGGGGTTGCACCCGCTGTCGCCCTGAAGGCGCTGGAGCACCTGAAGGGTGCTTCCGGCCGTCTCGAACTGGTCGGACAGACCAGGGCCGGAGCGCTCGCCTATGTCGATTACGCCCACAAGCCGGAAGCGCTCGAGAATGTGCTGACCTCCGTGCGTCCCTTCACCACCGGCCGGGTGATCGTGGTCTTCGGCTGCGGTGGCGACCGCGACAAGGGCAAGCGGCCGATCATGGGCGAGATCGCCTCCAGGCTCGCCGATATCACCATCGTCACCGATGACAATCCGCGCACGGAAGTGCCGGCGACCATCCGGTCCGAGATCATGGCGGCAACGCCCAAGGGCATCGAGATCGGCGACCGCGCTCAGGCAATCCGCGCGGGCGTCGCCATGCTGTCCAGCGGTGATACGCTGATCGTGGCGGGCAAGGGGCATGAGGAAGGACAGACGGTCGGCACGGAAACCCATCCGTTTTCCGACCATGAGGAAGTCCGCAAAGCCTTGGAGGAGTTCGACCGTTGAGCCTGCTCTGGACTGCGCGTGAAATGGTGACCGCCATGGGCGGTCGGCCCTTCGGCAATTTGCCGATGGGGGTCACTGGTATTTCGATCGACAGCCGGACGATCACGCCCGGCGAGGCCTTCTTCGCCATCAAGGGTGACCGCGTCGACGGCCACGACTATGCCAGCATAGCGATTGCCAATGGCGCCTCTCTGCTCGTCGTCAGCGAAGCCAAGCTGCCGGCCCTGGGCCGACTGACCGTTCCGATGATCGTGGTCGAGGATGTGCTGGTCGGTCTGCAGAAACTCGGCATGGCCGCCCGCGACCGGACGCCGGCGACAGTGATTGCCGTGACCGGATCCGTCGGCAAGACGACCACGAAGGAAATGCTGCGCATGGCGCTTGCGCCCTCCGGCAAGGTGCATGCGTCCGTCGCTTCCTTCAACAACCACTGGGGCGTGCCGCTGACACTCGCCCGGATGCCGATCGATACGCGCTACGGCGTCTTCGAGCTCGGAATGAACCATCCCGGCGAGATCGGCCCCTTGTCGCGCATGGTGCGGCCCGATGTGGCGATCATCACGACGATCGCACCGGCGCATCTTGGAAATTTCTCCAGTGTCGACGAAATCGCCGATGCCAAGGCCGAGATCTTCGAGGGCGTGGTGAACGGCGGTGACGCGATCCTCAATCGCGACAATCCCTACTACGAGCGTCTCGAACAGGCGGCGCTAGCGCAGGGTGTGGAGAACATCCACAGCTTCGGCCAACATGCGAAGGCAGAGTTCCGCCTCGCGGAATTCGATGGCGCGGCGGAGCTTTCGACCGTCTGGGTGTCCTTCGGTGGCGAGACCCGTGAAGTGACGATCGGTGCACCGGGCCGTCATCTGGCGGAGAACGCTATGGCGGTGCTTGCGGCGGTGTCACTGGTGGGTGCTGATGTCGATGCCGCGATCGAGGCATTTGCCAGCCTCTCTGCCGTGAAGGGCCGCGGCCAGCGGCACCGGTTGAAGATGCCCGAGGGGGCGCTGACCCTGATCGACGAAAGCTACAACGCCAACCCGGCATCCATGCGTGCCGCAATTGCGGTCCTTGCCTCCGCGCAGCCGGGCGAAGACGGACGCAGGATTGCCGTGCTCGGCGACATGCTGGAGATGGGCGAGTTCGCCCCCAGCGTTCATGCGGAGCTTGCCGGTCCGCTTCTCGCCTCCGGCATCGAGCATGTCTGGCTTGCGGGCCCGGAAATGGTGGCCCTGCGGGATGCTTTGCCGGAGACCGTGCATGTCGTCTATTTCGAAACGACGGATGAACTCGTCAATCTCGTGACCGCAGAGGTCCGTGCTGGCGACGTCGTTATGGTCAAATCTTCTCTCGGTATCGGTTTCGGCAAGATCGTTGCGGCTCTGCTTGACAAGTATCCGGCATTCCCCGACACGGAGCGCCACTTTTAATCCGGGCTTTTTGAAAGGGCTCCAATGCTGATCTGGCTTGTGGAACTGGCGGACAACCTTCAGTTTTTCAATCTCTTCCGTTACATCACCTTCCGGACCGGGGCGGCGCTCTTCACGTCGGCGCTGGTGGTGTTCCTCTTTGGTCCCGCCATCATCGCGTCGCTGCGGGTGCGACAGGGCAAGGGGCAGCCGATCCGCGCCGACGGGCCACAGACCCATTTCAAGAAGGCGGGAACACCGACCATGGGCGGCCTGATGATCCTCGCGGGTATCGTCGTGTCCTCGCTGCTCTGGGCGGATCTGTCGAACGTCTATGTCGTGGCGACGCTGCTGGTGACCCTCGGCTTCGGCGCGATCGGCTTTTATGACGACTATCTCAAGGTGACCAAGCAGACGGAGAAGGGCTTCTCCGGCAAGGCTCGCCTCGGCATCGAGTTCCTGATCGCGGGGATCGCGGTCTACTTCATGATGTCGACGGCGCTGAGCTCCGGCCCGCAGGGCTCGACCTTCGGCTCCTCGATTGCTTTTCCCTTCTTCAAGGACTTTCTGGTCGATCTCGGGATCTTCTTCGTGCTGTTCGGCGGCTTCGTCATCGTCGGGGCCGGCAATGCGGTGAACCTGACCGACGGTCTCGACGGTCTTGCCATCGTGCCGGTGATGATCGCGGCGGCGTCGTTCGGCGTCATCGCCTACCTCGCCGGTAACGCGGTTTTTGCCAATTACCTGCAGATCAATTTCGTGCCGGGCACGGGTGAGCTTGCCGTTGTTCTCGGCGCCGTCATCGGTGCCGGTCTCGGCTTTCTCTGGTTCAATGCGCCGCCGGCCGCCATCTTCATGGGCGATACCGGTTCGCTGGCATTGGGCGGCCTGATCGGTTCGGTGGCCGTTGCCACCAAGCATGAGATCGTCATGGCGATCATCGGTGGCCTCTTCGTCATGGAGACGCTCTCGGTCATCATCCAGGTCGGCTATTTCAAGCTGACCGGCAAGCGGGTCTTCCTGATGGCGCCGATCCACCACCATTTCGAGAAGCTCGGCTGGACCGAAAGCCAGGTCGTCATCCGCTTCTGGATCATCGCGGTCGGCCTTGCCATGCTCGGCCTCTCCACGCTGAAACTGCGGTGAGGCGGCGATGATCGCGGCCACCACGTTCAAGGGCAAAACCGTCGCGCTGTTCGGGCTCGGCGGGTCTGGGCTCGCGACGGCGAAAGCGCTGCAGGCCGGCGGGGCAAACGTGATCGCCTGGGACGACAATCCCGACAGCGTCGCGCGCGCGGCGGCCGAGGGCGTGCCGACCCAGGATCTGCGCGAAATCGACTGGTCCTCCGTTGCCTCCTTCGTGCTGTCACCCGGCGTGCCGCTGACCCATCCGAAGCCGCATTGGACGGTCGGGTTTGCCCGGGCGGCCGGTGTCGAGATTATCGGCGATGTCGAGATCTTCGTGCGCGAGCGCCGCGCGCATGCGCCGGACTGCCCGTTCATCGCGATCACGGGCACGAACGGCAAGTCGACGACGACGGCGCTTATCGCCCATATTCTGCAGGCGAGTGGTCGGGACACGCAGCTCGGCGGCAATATCGGCCGTGCGGTTCTGACGCTCGATCCGCCGAAGGACGGCCGCTTCTTCGTCGTCGAATGCTCGTCCTACCAGATCGACCTTGCGCCTACGCTCAATCCGACTGCCGGCATCCTGCTGAACCTGACGCCCGATCATCTCGACCGTCACGGAACCATGCAGCACTATGCCGACGTCAAGGAACGTCTCGTTGCCGGCGCAAAGACCGCGATCGTCGGTATCGATGACAGCTATTGCGAGCTGATCGGCGATCGGATCGAGCGGGCAGGGACGAAGGTCATCCGGATCTCCAAGCGCCAGCCGCTGGCCAATGGTCTTTATGCGGAAGGGTCACGCATCATGCGGGCCGACAGCGGTGCGTCTGCGCCTCTGGTTGATCTCAGTGCCATCCAGACGCTGCGCGGCAGCCACAATGCGCAGAATGCCTGCGCTGCTATCGCCGCCTGCCTTGCGGTTGGGGTGTCGGAAGGCGAGATCCGCAAGGGCTTGCAGAGTTTTCCGGGGCTCAAACATCGCATGCAGCCCGTGGGGCGGCGCGGCCAGGTGCTGTTCGTCAACGACAGCAAGGCGACCAATGCGGATGCGGCCGCACCGGCGCTGTCGAGCTATGAGCGGATCTACTGGATTGCGGGCGGACTTCCCAAGGAAGGTGGCATCGCAAGCCTCGCACCACTCTTCCCGCGCATCGTGAAGGCCTATCTTATCGGTGAAGCTGCTTCGGCGTTTGCCGCGCAACTCGGTGACCGCGTGCCATACGAGATTTCGGACCGTCTGGAGCGCGCGGTGGCACATGCCGCAGCCGATGCCGATCAGGATGGCGAAGCCTCCGCCGTGATGCTGTCACCGGCTTGCGCGAGCTTCGACCAGTACAAGAATTTCGAGGTTCGCGGTGATGCCTTCGTGACGCATGTCGCGGGTCTTGAAGGTGTGACGATGCTGATCGAGATGCCGACAGGAGGCGAATGAGATGGTAAGCCGCGTGGAGAGAGGACCGATCGCAGACTGGTTCTGGACGATCGACCGTCTGTTCCTGATCATCTTCGTTCTCCTGATGGGGATCGGGCTGATGCTCTCCTTCGCGGCGTCTCCGGCCGTTGCCGAGCGCCTCGGGCTCGACAGTTTCCACTTCGTCAAGCGTCACGCCTTCTTTATGCTGCCGGCACTTGGCGTGATGATCGGCCTGTCCTTCCTCTCGCCGAGGCAGGTGAGACGGGTCGCGATGCTGATCCTTGCCGGCTCGCTGATCATGATGGTGCTCGTTCTGTTCATCGGCATGGAAGTCAAAGGCGGGCGGCGCTGGTTGACGCTTGCCGGGATGTCGATCCAGCCGTCTGAGTTCATGAAGCCCGCCTTCGTGGTGATCTGCGCCTGGCTCTTCGCCGAACATGCGCGCCAGCCGGAGATCCCTGGCAACCTCTTCGCGATCCTGCTTTTCGGCATCGCTGCAGCCCTGCTGATCGCCCAGCCCGACCTTGGTCAGACCATCCTGATCGGCAGCGTCTGGGGTGCGATGTTCTTCATGGCCGGCATGCCCTGGCTCTGGATCGTTGTCCTGGGCGTTCTCGGCAGCGTCGGCTTCTTCGGGGCCTATATGACACTGCCGCACGTCGCGGGGCGAATAGACCGCTTCCTGACCGGCGAGGGCGATACCTTCCAGGTGGATACGGCACGCGAGGCGATCATTCGCGGCGACTGGTTCGGTCAGGGGCCGGGCGAGGGGATCGTCAAGCGGATCATTCCGGACAGCCATACCGACTTCATCTTCTCGGTCGCGGCAGAGGAGTTCGGCATCGTCTTCTGCATGGTGCTGGTTGCGATCTTTGCCTTCCTCGTGCTCCGCGGCCTCAGCCACGCCTATAAAGAGCGCAACGACTTCAACCGTCTGGCAGTCTCCGGCCTGGTGCTGCTGCTCGGCGTCCAGTCGATGATCAACATCGGCGTCAATCTCGAACTTCTGCCGGCCAAGGGCATGACGCTTCCGCTCATCTCCTATGGTGGATCGTCGATGACGGCGATCTGCGTCACGGCCGGCTTCATCCTGGCGCTGACCCGCCGCCGTCCGGAAAAGCGTGCCCAGGAGCGCAGCCTGTTCCGATCGGTGGCTGGCGTGCCCGCGGAGTAAAAGCGTATGAATAAGGGCATCGTCCTGCTCGCCGCCGGGGGAACCGGCGGCCATCTTTTTCCGGCCGAAGCGCTGGCGCATGAATTGAAGGCGCGCGGCTATGGCGTGCATCTGGTGACCGACCGGCGTGCGGAACGTTATGCAGGGAGCTTTCCGGCGGACGAAGTGCACACCGTCTCTTCGGCCACGATCGGTTCCAAGAACCCGGTTTCTGTCATCAAGGCCTTTCTGTCTCTTTGGCGCGGGTATCGCGAGGCGCGTGCACTTGTCACCCGGCTGAAGCCGAAGGCCGTCATCGGTTTCGGTGGCTATCCGACCGTGCCGCCGGTTTTTGCCGCAGCCGGCCTCGGTGTTGCAACGGCTGTCCATGAGCAGAACGCCGTGATGGGGCGGGCGAACAAGTTGCTGGCGTCCCGGGTGCGCGCGATTGCGGGCGGTTTCCTGTCGCCAAGCGGCGAGCATGCAGCCAAGATGGTGCTGACCGGCAACCCTGTCCGACCAGCCGTCATTGCGGCCTCGGCTCAGGCCTATATGCCGTCGACGGCCGGTGGCGCATTCAACCTCGTCGTCTTCGGCGGCAGCCAGGGCGCGCAGTTCTTCTCCGACGCCATTCCCGGTGCGATCCGGCTCCTGCCGGATGCCCTGCGCCAACGGCTCGTGGTCACGCAACAGGCGCGCCCTGAGGACCGTCAGAAGGTGATCGACAGCTATGCGACCCTCGGCATCCGCGCCGAAGTCGCCCCCTTCTTCACCGATATGGCGGAGCGGCTTGCCGCGGCGCATCTCGTCATCTGCCGGTCGGGTGCATCGACGGTCTCCGAGCTCGCCGTCATCGGGCGGCCGAGCATTCTCGTCCCCTATCCGCATGCGCTCGACCACGATCAGGCGGCGAATGCCGCAGCACTGGCTGCACAGGGTGGAGCGCAGGTGATCCCTCAGGCGGAGCTCTCGGCCGAGCGGATCGCCGACCTTCTGACCAAGGCGATGGAGGGGCCCGAGAGGCTCGCGACCATGGCGGCTGCCGCGAAAAGCACGGGCAAGCCTGACGCTGCCGGCTTGCTCGCAGACCTCGTTGAGGCTATTGCCGCCGGCAAGGGCATTGCCCAGTCGAAGGGAGCCACACAATGAAAATGCCGAAATCCATCGGCCTCGTCCACTTCATCGGGATCGGCGGCATCGGGATGAGCGGGATCGCCGAGGTGCTGCACAATCTCGGACACAAGGTGCAGGGGTCTGACCAGGCCGAAAGCGCAAACGTCCAGCGTCTGCGCGCCAAGGGCATCGAAGTGTTCGTCGGCCACAAGGCGGAAAACCTTGGCGAGGCCGAGGTGGTTGTCGTTTCCACCGCGATCAAGAAGAACAATCCGGAGCTGATCGCCGCGCGCGAAAAACTGCTGCCGATTGTCCGCCGGGCTGAAATGCTGGCTGAGCTCATGCGCTTCCGCAATGCGATCGCCATCGGTGGAACACATGGCAAGACGACCACCACGTCGATGGTCGCGGCTCTGCTGGAGGCCGGCAATCTCGATCCGACCGTCATCAATGGCGGCATCATCAATGCCTATGGCACCAATGCGCGCATGGGCGAGGGCGAGTGGATGGTCGTCGAGGCGGACGAGTCCGACGGCACCTTCCTCAAGCTTCCTGCGGATGTCGCGATCGTCACCAATATCGATCCCGAGCATCTCGACCATTACGGCACCTTCGACAATGCACGGGCGGCCTTCCGCCAGTTCGTCGAGAATGTGCCGTTCTATGGTTTCGGCGTGATGTGTCTCGACCATCCGGAAGTGCAGGCGCTGGTGAGCAAGATCGAAGACCGTAAGGTCATCACCTATGGCGAGAACCCGCAGGCGGATGTACGCTTTTCCAATGTGCGTCTCGACGGCACGCGCTCGATCTTCGACGTCGAAATCCGCCGTCGCCGCACCGGCCGGGTGTTCACCTTCAAGGATCTCGTGCTGCCCATGCCGGGCCGGCACAACATCTCCAATGCCTGTGCAGCGATCGCTGTCGCCAACCGGCTCGACATTTCGGAAGAGGGTATCCGGAAGGGACTTGCCGGCTTCGGCGGCGTCAAGCGGCGCTTTACGTTGACCGGTGCCTCGAACGGCGTGCAGGTGTTCGATGATTACGGGCACCACCCGGTCGAGATCAAGGCCGTGCTGAAGGCTGCGCGCGAGGCCTGCCAGGGGCGGATCATTGCCGTTCATCAACCGCATCGCTACTCGCGCCTTGCCAGCCTCTTCGATGATTTCGCCAACTGCTTCAATGATGCCGATACGATCTTCCTGTCGCCGGTCTATGCCGCAGGCGAGGATCCGATCGATGGCGTTGATTCGGAGACGCTGGTCTCCCGCATCAAGTCGGGCGGGCATCGCGATGCGCGCTATCTCGCCGCGCCCGATCAGCTTGCCTCACTCGTCGCGGGCATTGCACAACCGGGCGATTTCGTGGTCCTGTTGGGGGCCGGCAACATCACCCAGTGGGCTGCTGCCTTGCCGACGGAACTAGATGCAATTTCGGGAAAGTCTTGAATGAAACAGGTGGATGGGGAAAAGCTTCTGGCCTCGCTCGGCCCAGGGGTCAACGATCTCAAGGGGCGCCTGACGCCTGATGCGCCGATGGACCGGGTCACCTGGTTTCAGGCGGGCGGCCTCGCCGAATTGATGTTCCGGCCGCATGACGTCGAAGATCTCACCAGTTTCCTGAAGCTGCTGCCGGAAGAGGTTCCGCTCACCGTCGTCGGCGTCGGATCGAACTTGCTCGTACGCGACGGTGGCATTCCCGGTGTTGTCATTCGTCTGTCTGCCAAGGGCTTCGGCCAGGTTGAGCTTGCTGGCGAGAACCGCATTCGTGCCGGCGCGATCTGCCCCGATAAGCACATCGCCGCCATGGCGATGGACAACAATATCGGCGGCTTCCATTTCTACTACGGCATTCCAGGCTCGATCGGCGGTGCTGTTCGCATGAATGCCGGCGCCAATGGCGGTGATACCGCCGGGCGGCTGGTTGAGGTCGAGGCCGTCGACCGCAAAGGCAATGTGCATGTCCTGTCGAATGCAGACATGGGCTACAGCTATCGTCACTCGGCAGCGCCCGAAGGCCTGATCTTCACCAGCGCCGTGTTCGAAGGCTATCCGGAAGAGAAGGCGAAGATCCGCGCCGACATGGATGCCGTGCGTCATCACCGGGAGACGGTGCAGCCGGTGAAGGAGAAGACCGGCGGTTCGACCTTCAAGAACCCGGAAGGGCACTCCGCCTGGGAGCTGATCGACGAGGCCGGTTGCCGCGGGCTGATGATCGGCGGGGCACAGATGTCGTCGCTTCACTGCAACTTCATGATCAATGTGGGCCACGCCACGGGCTACGACCTCGAATATCTCGGCGAAACCGTGCGCCAGAGAGTTTTCGAGACCTCCGGCATCAAGCTCGAATGGGAAATCAAGCGTCTCGGCATCTTCATGCCCGGTCGTGAGGTGAAGCCCTTCATGGGCGTGCTTCCGCCCGAAGCGTGATTGTGCCCTACGAAGTTTTAACACCATTCCATTAGGCTCCCCGAAGGTTCGGGGAGTTTTATGTTTGATCTGGTGCATGTCTGGGTAATCCGGCAGCTCACGCTTGGCGAGTTTTCCTCGCGGCAGGCGGTGCTGTGGAAGGCTGCTGCTATGGCAGCCAAGATTGCCATCTTTGCCTATGGCCTGAATGTCATCGGTCATTTCGTCTTGGTTGCTCTCGGGCTGCTTCCCTATCCGCTGGTTCCGGCCCTGATGGTCGCGACGATGCTCACGCCGCCGGTGTCCTTCATCGTCGCCGTCATTGCCTATTCGGTTGTCGGCCTCGCGATCTATGATCTCGGCGTCTCGCGACAGCGTTTCGAAATGTTGAGCCGAACTGACATGCTGTCGGGCCTGATGAACCGGCGCGCGTTTCTCGATGCGTTCGAGGCGGCACGCGGCCCGGTGGCCCTGATCCTGCTCGACATCGATCGATTCAAGTCGATCAACGACACGCTCGGCCACAAGGCGGGCGATGACGTCATCATCCAGACGGCAAAATGCCTGACGGACGTTCTGGGCCCCGACCAGGCGGTTGCCCGGATCGGCGGCGAGGAGTTTGCCGTCTTGGTGACCGGGCAGGGCACCGAACGGGTGATGGAGATCGCCGAAGCGATCCGCTCCTCGGTTGAAGGCATGGGACTTGCGATCGCCGGCCGCTCCGTTTCGGTCTCCGTATCTGCTGGTGTCTCGCAAGGGGTGGCCGAACTGGGCTTCAGTGAGCTGTTTTCCGGCGCAGATCGCGCGCTTTACGTCGCCAAGGCG
>NZ_STGU01000013.1 GCF_004912135.1 Rhizobium rosettiformans W3 | reverse complement strand
TCTTTACTTGCGAAGACCCCGCCCCCGAGGCGGGGTTTTTCGTTTGTGCGGAAATCGTAAGGATTCCAGCAAGATCGCCTTGAACGTCGATCTCCACCTTGCCCTCAACAGGCGTCAGCACGATCTGATCTACCAACGAGCGAATGGTGTCGGATGCCTCTACCCGCTTGCCCTCTTCTTCATCCTGAAGCGAGTCGTAGAGCTGCTGGATGCGCTTGCGGTATTGCAGCGCCATGCTCGGGTGCAACAGGGCCGGCGGCTCGTCAGCTTCGGCCAGGAACAGTTGCAGTTCCTTCTTCCGCTTTTCCAAGCTCACCATCTTCGCATTGAGAGCGTCGGCAGCGCCGCCTTTAAGGATCAGGTTGAGCAGGGTTTCGAGTTCCCGATCAATCTTCGCGATCTCGGCTTCCGCCGAGGCAATACCGGCGCGGCCTTCCATTCGTAGGCGGTTCATCTCTTGCGTGAACACCTCGCAGAAATGGGCAAACAGCTCAGGGTCAACGAGTCGGGTGCGCAGCGCATTCAGCACGCGCGATTCCAACTCGTCGCGACGGATATTGACGCAGTTGTTACAGGTGCCCTTATTGCGAGCTGTAGAGCATCCGATCAGCGTTGCCGAGATCGCGGAGTACCCGCCACCACAGCATGAACATTTGGTGAGGCCCGAGAAGAGGTATTTTGGGCGCCGCCGATGATTGACAGTGCGGACATCCGTGCAGCCGTTGTCGTCGCGGGTGAGCTTGTTCTTCTCCTGCCTTGCCTTCACAGCATTCCAGAGATCATCGTCGAGGATCCGAAGCTCTGGTGTCTCCTGGATGACCCATTCCGATTCGGGGTTGGGGCGCGCCTGCCGCTTTCCGGTGTTCGGGTCCTTTACGAAGCGCTGCCGGTTCCAGACGATCTTGCCGACATACATCTCATTATTGAGGATGCCGTTGCCACGCTTCGGGTTGCCGTTGATCGTGCTGAAACCCCAGTCGCCGCCCGAAGGAGCCGGAATGCCGTCCTTGTTCAGTGCAACGGCTATGGTCTTGGCCGACTTGCCGGCCGCGTAGTCGCGGAAAATGCGGCGAACGACGGCGGCCTGGTCTTCGTTGATGGTGCGGTCGCCGCGAATGGGTTCGCCATTGGCATCCAGCTTCTTGACCACATCGTAGCCATAGGAATTGCCGCCACCCGATTTGCCAGCCTCGACACGGCCGCGCTGGCCGCGGCGGGTCTTGTCGGCAAGATCCTTGAGGAAGAGGGCATTCATTGTGCCCTTGAGGCCGACATGCAGATGGCTGACCTCGCCCTCCGACAGGGTGAATATCTTCACATCCGCATAGGACACGCGTTTGAAGATTCCGGCGATGTCTTCCTGATCACGCGAGAGGCGATCCATAGCCTCTGAGAGGATCACGTCGAAGCGACCAGCCATGGCGTCGGTCATCAGAGCCTGGATGCCCGGACGGATCAGCGAAGCGCCGGAGATTGCGTGGTCGGTATATTCTTCGATGACGTGCCAACCTTGCTTTTCGGCGTGGAGGCGGCACATGCGAAGTTGGTCGGCGATGGAAGCGTCGCGTTGATTGTCGGAAGAATAACGGGCGTAGATCGCGACTCTCAAAACATGGCTCCTATCCGCATCAGGAGGTGCGTTTCCTCCTTTGCCTGGATAACGTCACTTCCTCTGCAAAGCATTCCCGTGCCGCCTGCTTTGCCAGGATGCCGACCAGACGCAGAAGGCGAGGGTCGGGAATGCCGCGCGGCGTAAACGTCAACTCCGGCTCGTCCAGCAGCAAAGATTCGAGCAGCGCTTCGCGCTCGGCTCCTGTAATCTTTGCTGTGTTTTGTGGGGCTCGCAAGGTCATAACTGACAGCATTCGTCCCATGCTCGGCATAAGCAATGGAATTTACAGGCGAACATTCGGCGGCGATCAGTATGCCGACGCGTGTCATGGCGTGCGGGGGCGTAGTCTGGCGAGCCGTGGCATAGTGAAATGACCTGTCGGAATCGATCGCTGTCGCCGTCATCTTTCGCCTCGATACTACCCCATCGGAAGCTGTTGCTTGTGGATGCGACTTTATCGTATTGTATTTAGAGATACAATATGCCATCTTCCGACCAAGGACAATCGCCATGGCCAACACTGCCGAACGCAAGGAATATCCGATCTCAATGCGTCTGCCCGAGGCCGATGTTGCCATGATCGATCGTGCTGCCAGCCTGCGCGGCCGCTCGCGCACCGATTTCGTGCGAGATGCCGCTGTGCGCGCGGCCGAGGAGGTCGTCATGGAGCAGGGCCTGATCCGGATGAGCCCGGAAGGCTTTGCTCAGTTCATGGATGTGCTGTCGCGCCCGGCCGCTCCTGTTCCGGAGATGGTTGAAGTGCTGAAGCGGCCTGCGCCGTGGGAGCCCGGCTACGCGGCGAAGCGGTAACCCCTTGCTGCTTTCAGGACCCGAGCCGCTTTCCGCCGACCACGATGTTTCCCAGTTTTCCTGTGGCAAGCCGACGCTCGACCACTGGCTGAAAACCCGAGCGCTCTCCAATCAGCAGAAGGGCTTTACCGCCGTTCTCGTCGTGCATGAGGCAGGGCGTGTGGTGGGATATTACGGCCTTGCACCAATAGCCGTTGTGCCATCGGTGCTACCGCGCTCCATCCGGACGGGGCAGCCGCCTAATCCAATTCCCTGCATGCTGCTTGGTCAGCTCGCGACCGACATCGGCTCCGCCGGGGTGGGCATCGGGACTGGCCTTGTGAAGCATGCCCTCCAACGCTGCGTTCAGGCCGCATCGCTGATCGGTGGGCGGGCATTGATGGTCAACGCCGTCGACGGGGAGGCTGCCGAACTCTGGCAGCGCCGAGGATTTGAGCCTACCAGAGATGATGAACTGGTCCTGTTTCGCTCGATCAGCGATATTGCTGCGTCGCTCCGTGAGGCTGGAAGGTGAATAGCCCCATGTTTGGTGGACGTCTTCCTTGCTAAATTGAGGCAAGGACCTGCGCCGAACATTTAAGACGGTGACCGGCAAGGCGAGGATCTCGAAGGAAATCCGCGACCGCCTCCAGAACCACGCGTTGCAGGATGCCAGCTGCGAGAAGCATGACTGCTAGGCACTACATGGTGGAAAAGCGCGCCGACATGACGAAAAGGGAAAAGTTCGTCTCCGCCACGCTTGCCAAGAAGTGCCGGAAGGGCATGCAATAGCCCGGCGTTCGACGGCACTCAGATCCTGTCTGAAAACCGATCATAAGCATCGATCCGCCGAACCGGGGGATCGACCTCATACCGATAGATTTCCGTTCTCAAGAACCGTAGTTCGGCCTCGCACTGAGCCTCGGGAACGTCAATATACCAGGCGCGCGGCTGCGGGCCGGGATCGCCGTTCCAGCGGTACCCCCGCGCTTTAAGGACATCCTTGAGGTCAAAGGGCGCGTTCTCCGCCCAGATTCGCCAAGAAACGGTACGAGCGCCGTCCAGGAGACGGCTGAGACCTGTAGCGCCAGATCGGGGCAGCCACATCGCCAACAACTCGACCGTAGCAAGACAGTCGTGCATCGCGCGGTGGCGGTCGTAGAAGAAGCCGGCGGCCTGAGCGAGATAGGCGAGTTTCGTGCCCTCGAACCCCTCTGCTGCCCAATCGATCTGGCTGAGCGAGCATGCCCACGGCTTCGTCGAGAACACGTCGTTGAATCGTTCGAGGAAGCGGCGGTCGAACGCCGCATTGTGCGCGATGACGAGCGAAGCCGGCGCTGCGAATGAGGCTACCGCTGCGGGATCAACAATCTGGCCGGCCACCATCTCGTTGGTGATGCCCGTGATCGCGGTGATTTCCGGGGCGATAGGCTTGCTCGGCTGACGCAGCCCTTGGAAGCTGTCGCCCACGCTGAAAATGGTGCCATCCAAGCCGTAGTTGAATGGTGTCATGGCGAGTTCGATGATCTCGTCGCGCTGAGGGTCGAGCCCCGTGGTCTCCACATCGACCACCAGGCCGAGGCGCAGCGGCGTGCCTGGCGGAGGAACGATGCGAGGGCGCGGTTTGAGACGCCGGATGACCCGGTAGTCTCCCGTGGCCTCCAGCGCCTGCGCCAGGGTCTCCAGATGGTCAGAAGATGTCATCGTCTGAAGCTTCGTTTACTGCCATCGGCTCCCCTCCAGCGGTATCGGCCGGAGCGAGTCGAATGTCGGCGGCTCGACCTTCTTCGTGGAACCACAAATCGACCACGGCGGTATCGTCGCTGCGCGGCCGCGGTGATGCCTCCCGCACCCTGAATGTCGTCGGGAGATTGACCGATGTTCCGAACACCAGCGCGTGCTGCCGAGGCAATGACGGCAAACGCTTCAAGACCGAATCCGAGATGAACGGCGTCATCTGCCGAATCTGAGAAAGATCGTCGGGGTTCTGGATGCGGTGAACCAGGAAATTGGAGCACTGGCTGAGAACCGTCTTGGACAGTTCACTCGGGCGTTGCGATGCCAAGAGCACGAACATGCCGTACTTGCGCCCTTCCTTGGCGATGCGCTCGAATATCTTGGTTGCGTCGATGGAAAACCGGGAGGGCGTTGAGGCAACGTACCTGTGAGCCTCTTCGAGGAGCAGATGTATCGGGAAACGGTTTCTTGGTTCCGCATGGCGAAGGAACCGAAAAAGCATGCGTGCGATGACCGCACTGACCAACTCAACGATTTCATCTTCGACGGAGTTCAGATCAATGATAATGACTTGATTGCGTTTGGTGAACGCTTCGCCAACAACCCTTCCCAGACCGACGATGTTGGTCAAGAATTCCAGATCGCTTACAGCCGCACCAACGTCAGCTCCTTCGTGACGTAAAAAGGCATATTCGGTCCTCTCCTGGAGAGATCTGAGCCGCGTGACCATGGAAGAGCAGTAATCTCGGATTTGGCGGTTGCCGTGAGCCTCCTCATAAAGGATCGCGAAATCCAGACATTCGTGCAGCTCATCGAAAGAGAACGGCGTCCGATTGTAGGCTGGTAAGGGAGCATCCTCCCGGAGCTTCTTCCTTACTTCATCCAGAAATGCCGATTGGTTGTTGCCAGAAAAATTTCCGTATTGAAAATTCGGATTGAAGCGGTTCAACAACGCCATATTCAGATCGTTCGTCGGATACTTCTGAAGAAGAGAAACGACGCGCTGAAACTTCGACACTGGGGAGTCGCCATCCGCACCTCGAAAGCACTCGATGATGCAAGTGGCGACAAAGTGCTCGCGCAGAGCCAGAGCGTCTGGCGTGTTGGCATGAAAGAGACTTGTCAGACCTAACGCCGTCCGAAGGACCGGCAGTTGCGTTCGCTCGCTCGCCTGCAAAAGCAGTTCCCACTCTGCCATTTCCAGGAACCAATGCGGCATCCGAAAGCCAGCGGTCGTCCCATCAAGGATTACGCGATGGACGCCGATGCCGCCGTCTTTTGCCAAAGGAGAAAGCGCCTCGTGATACTCGCCATTCACGTCGAAGACGATAAACGTCGCTCCGCGAGCGTGATGTTCGTCCGGTTTGCTGAAAAGGGACTGCAAGACCGAGGCGACCGTGCAGGATTTACCGCTGCCGGTATTGCCCAGGACCGCGACATGACCGCCGAAGAACTCGTTCAGACGAACTTTGACGTCGTAGTCCTCGAACACCACCGACTTGCCGATCGGTAGAACCCGATAGCGCGTGGCCCCTTCGGGTTGGCAAGCGCCGCCATCCGGGCCGACTGACGGCTCGACGGCGGTCTCGGTCTCAAAGATGCGATCGAGCTCGCCATCCAGCGCATACAGTGCGTCCGCATACAGAGACGGGAAAACCGACACACCGAAGCGGAACGCGCCGCCGCGCATCGGCAACATGCCGACGGGCACCACGTCCAGATATTTCGAGGAGCCGGCCCGGTCGAAATCGCCCCGCTCGGAAGGCGTGCTCGCATCGCGCTCACGCAGGCCGACAACCTCGACCACGACATATTCCGACTGCGACGGAATCATCAGGAATGATCCCAGTCGCGCCACATAATGCACGTCGTCGAAGCCGACGACCGTGAAGTTATCGGTGCCGACGTGCATCTCGACGACAAAGCGGTCGGCTGCAACCGAGACCACCTTGCCGATCGCCCGCTTGCGATCGTCGTGGCTCATGCTTCGCCATCCTTCGTCTCGTCGTCCCTTTTCGGCGCCAGCTCCGACAACACCTTGCGGACGGCATCATCAATCCTGTCGCTGGGGCGCTGGGGCATGAAATGCTCGACGATCATGTCGAAGTAGTGCGCCCTCGTCCCGTCGGAAGGGCCATTGCCTCCAATGATCCAAATGCGCGGATCGCGCAGCGCCCGCAGCTTGGCGATCTCTCCCTCCGTGTCGGGCGCCGCAAAGATCACCAAGCGGAAGGTCGGGATCGTCAGAGCCTGATAGATGATGTTGTTCAGGTGCTCGTCGCCGAAGGCGTAGCCGGCCGTGATGAGAACGCTCTGCTCGCGCACGATCCGGGACTGAAATTCCCGGAACAGGTCTGCGTAGGGCGAGCCGAGCGAAGAGTTCTGCTTCGCCGGCGTCGGATAGATCAGCATCTGGTTTGAGGATTCCGGCGGCCAGACCTCCTTGATCGGGAACAGGCCATGATCGTCCTCGGTCCAAGTGACCGAACCATGCAATTTGCAGAGATAGACGAAGGCGTCGACGGCGGTCCATTTGCGGCTGGCGACGTCGAGCTGCTCGGCCAGAGCATAGCGGAAGATCGCCGGGTTGAAGCGGCGTTCTACGACGCCGGAAAAACCGTTGGCATAGGGAATGCCCAGGCGATCCATCGCCAATTCGCTGAAATGATCGTAGTTGGTCGTGAACACCCAGGGCCGGGGCAAGGACCGATCGCGTAGGACCAGTTTCTTGTAGAAACGCTCGTAGAGGTCGCGCACGGTCGTGTCGCCCTCCGTGGCGAAGGCCCCTTGGGTGACACGGGTCCATAGGAAGTCCTGGACCTTCTTGATGATGCCGTCGAGAACAGCGCGATAGGGGTGAAGATCGGGATTCTCGCTCTGGCGCAGCACGAACCGTTGCGCGAACAGCACCTCCATCAAGCGTTCCAGGTTACGGCTGTAATCCTTCGCCAGGTCGACTCCGAGCGCGTCGAGATAGTCGAGTTCGTCTTTGGTCAGCCGCCACGGTGCCGGTACAGCGCCGGCTGTTGGCGGATCGCTGTAGAATCCCCCCGCGCGTGCCTTGATGGTTTCGCCGCAAAACTCCTTGGCCAGCGGCGCCATGGTCGCAATGCCGAGTTCCTTTTTGTCCTTCATCAGGGAAGAACATCCGGCGCCGAGCAGAAATGCGATGTTCTTGGCGTTCATGGCCTCGGAAATCGCCTTGCGGGCGCTCTCGATCCCCTTGTTCCAGTCCAGTTCAGATGGCTCGGCATCGCCGTCCCGCAGAAACTGGAATTTTCGCTCTTCTTCGACTTCGCTCATATACCCCCGGTCCTCCCAGTTTCTTACTTGGCTGCTCTGTTCGCGCGCGCGGCTATATCAGCGCACTGCGCCATGAGCGCTTCGAACGGCTCCTCGTCGTCGAAGAGCAGTCCATCCTCAACCATGCGGGCATAGTCATCCTCCAACGCCTTCGCGCCATCGCCGACCGGCACGAGTTGCAAGCCGCCGCTGACAGCCGCTGCATAGTCGATCGGCGTGCGGTCGGCGGCCTTCTCTGCGAAGAACATCGACTTGTGCCGAGCGACAGCGTTGGCCAGGTCGCGATCGGCAAAAGCGGCTTCCGCGAAGCCGGCTTCGTCCAGTCGGACAACATCGTGCCAATGTCGCGCGAAGCGGTCACCGCGCAGCCGCTCCTGGAGGCAGAAGACGTGGATGGCGGTCGCCTTCTCCCAGAACGTCCGCTCCGCGTGCATGACGCGCGGCCGCGCCGTCGGGAAGAGCAGCCCCTCGATCAGGCCGGCCGCGTCGCAGACGACGTCGCGCAAGCTCGCGGGTTCGCCCGTCGAGCGCGCGCCGAACTCCAGCATGACGCTTGGAGCCACATAGCCGGACCCGGCTGCGGTCGCCTCATAGTCGATGAAGAGCTTCTCATCCTCGACGCGGACGGCCGCCGCCAGACCTTCGACGGCCAGTGCGGTCTCGATCACAGGCTGCACGGTTTCCGCGACCCATGCCGGTAACCGCCGACGGACCTCGCTGGACCAGCGCTTTTCCTCGCTTCGTGTCTTCGGCAGACCCTCGCCATTGTCCCCGACCAGATCGGGCGCAATCGCCCGAATGTCGTAGGTCAGATCCACGTCCTCCGAAAACCGGCGAATGACCTGATAGGCTTTCGACAGCGACGTGCCGCCCTTGAACACCAGATGCTCGCCGAGCGGTGCCGCGTAGAGGGTCGCCAGCGCCCACACCACCCACACATCCTTTTCGAGAAGATGGGTGGGGCGACCCGAACGGTCGGCAGCGACGCCCAGTGCATCACGCCGATCCTCGGCCGAAAGCTGGAGGAAAACGTCAGCCATAGGCCGCCTTTCCGACGCTCTGTGCGAGCCATGTCGGAAACTGCGGCGCGGCGGCGACCAGTTCGCCGAACACGCCGGGCGGCATCTTCCGTTTCAATGTCGTGAGCGCGGCCTCCGCCCTTTCGGGGCCGAGCCAAGCCAGCGCCCGCACGGCCTCCCCTGCGGGGCGGTTGGCCAGGGCCAGTTGCCAGCGCGGCGCGTGCCGCAATTCGACGACCTGCTTGCCGAGGTGCATCTTTCGGCTGCGTCCGGAGGTCAGATAGACCGAGCGGACGGGCACCTGCGTCGTCAAGCCAAGCGCGTTCGCCGCGGCGGCTCCGTTCGAGACGATGATCTCCCCTTTTTGGGTCGCGAGGGCCTCGACAGCCTGCTCGACCGAAGGTGCGCGCGTGCCAAACCGACTGGCGATGGGACGCAGATAGACGCCACGACCGGCGCGGATGAGCTGCCCGCGCTCGGACAGACGCGACAATGCCTGATCCACGGCCGCCCGGTTTCCGAGGTGGAGCAAGCCCTTGGCGGACACGGGCATCCCTTCGGGAAGTCCCGTCGCATGTGCCAGAATCTGTTCGGTCAGCCGTGTCATCGTCTTTCTCCTGTTGGAAATATACGCGAGTTTCTGACAGTTTTCAAGGAAGTCCGGATAGGGGAACGCCTTCCCCTGCGGCCGAGCCTTGGTCTCTGCCTACCCCTTCTGCGGGGAGATCCCCGCAACGCCCCCTTCAGAGTGAGAGTACGGACGGATTTTCCGTGACGGGTTGAGGGCTGGAGGAGAGGCTTCCGGCGCCCGTCGCGGAGATCATCCCGATGGCCAGACAGGGTCGTAACCTCGCGGAAGGTGGCGCGCGCAGCAACCTTTACGACGACATCACCAACAAGATCATCGCCGAGCTGGAGCAAGGGCGGTTGCCATGGGTCCAGCCCTGGGGTGCGTCGCCTGATACCGCCCCGCTGGGCCTGCCGAGAAATGCTTCAACCGGCCGATCCTATTCCGGCATCAATATTCTCATCCTCTGGGGCGCTGTCATCCAGCATGGTTTCCCCGCTCAGGCGTGGTTGACGTTCCGCCAGGCGCTTTCGCTTGGCGGCAATGTCAGGAAGGGCGAGCGTGGCACAACTGTCGTTTATGCCGACCGTTTCACCCCCGAGGACGAGAAGCGCCGTGCCCGCGAAACGGGTGAGGATGCGCATGCCATTCCGTTCCTGAAGCGGTTCACGGTCTTTAACGCCGCGCAATGCGATGGCCTACCCGATGAGATCACGGCAGTCGCGCCGCCACCGCCGCCGGGCCTTATCGAACCTCAGGTCGAGGCGTTGATCCGGGCCACCGGCATCGACTTCCGTATTGGCGGCAATCGCGCCTTCTATATGCCGTCGCTCGACTATGTGCAGGTGCCGCCTCCGCAAGCCTATTTCGAGCCGATCAACTGGCACAGGACGGCCCTGCATGAACTGGGGCACGCCAGCGGCCATCACAGCCGCCTCAACCGCGATCTGACCGGCTCGTTCGGTTCGAAGAAATACGCCTTCGAGGAGATGATTGCCGAACAGACCGCAGCTTTCAGTTGCGCCGCGCTCGGGATCGTGCCGACCGTCCGCCATGCCGATTACATCGGATCGTGGCTGGAGGTCATGCGCGAGGATTCCCGCGCCATTGTCCGCGCGGCCTCGCAGGCCAGCAAGGCGGCGGACTGGCTGCTGTCGCATCTGCTTGCCGAAGACACCGGGGAGTCGGATGCGAGCGAAACCGACCGGAGGGCGGCGGCATGATCCTCCTGACAGGCGCACAGCACGACCGCCTGCTGGCCAATGGTCGCCAGCGCGATCAAGATCACATCCCCGGTCGTGAAGTTCTTCAATCCCATCGGTGAAGGCGTCTGGCTCGCTACCGAGCTGGATGAGGATGGCGACATCATGTTCGGCCTGGCGGATCTCGGCCATCCCGAACTGGGTTCGTGGAGCCTTGGCGAGATGCAGTCAGTCCGGCTGCCATTCGGCATGGGCATCGAGTGCGATCTGCTGTTCACCGGCGATTTCCCGATCTCGGTCTGGGCCGAGGCCGCCCGTGAGACCGGCAGCATCCGCGCCGCCGAGCGTTTGCTCTACGGCGTCGGCGCGAGCTTTTCCCGCACATCCGCCGATACAGAAAACCGGAGTGCCTGATTTCCGGGTTTCAGGTTCTGCGGCTGGCGTCGCTCTCTTCAGAGGAAGAGGGCGGCGCTTCGCTTCGTGACGGGCTGATAGCCGGAGAGAGAGGCTCACCGGCGTCCGTCATGGAGTAACTGACATGGCCACTGCCGTTCAGAAGATCACCCTGTCGTCCTCGCGCGACATTCCCTTCAACAAGCTGGTGCTCAGCCAGTCCAACGTCCGGCGCGTCAAGGCCGGCATCTCGGTCGAGGAACTGGCCGAGTCCATCGCCCGCCGCGGCCTGATCCAGTCCCTGCATGTCCGTCCGGTGGTGGATGCCGGGGGCAAGGAAACCGGCATGTTCGAGGTGCCCGCCGGCGGTCGCCGGTTCCGGGCGCTGGAACTGCTGGTCAAGCAGAAGCGCCTCGCCAAAAGTGCGCCGGTCCCGTGCGTGGTGTCGGAGGCCAGCGCCGATGTGCTGATCGACGAGGTATCGCTCGCCGAGAATATCGAGCGCGCTCCGCTGCATCCGCTCGATCAGTTCCGCGCTTTCCAGGCCATGCGCGAAAAGGGCATGACCGAGGAAGCCATCGCCGCCGCCTTCTTTGTGGATGCCAAGGTGGTGAAGCAGCGCCTGCGTCTGGTTTCCGTCTCACCGGCATTGCTCGACGTCTATGCCGAGGACGGCATGACGCTGGAACAACTCATGGCCTTCAGCGTCAGTTCTGACCATGCCCGTCAGGAGCAGGTCTGGGAAGCGATCAGGGATGGCTGGCAGAAGGAACCCTACCACATCCGACGCCTGCTGACCGAAACCACAGTCCGCGCCGCCGACAAACGGGCGGTGTTCGTTGGTATCGATGCCTATGAAGAGGCTGGCGGCTGCGTGCTGCGTGATCTCTTTCAGCAGGACGATGGTGGCTGGCTGCAAGATCCGGTGCTGCTCGACCGGTTGGTGGGCGAAAAACTGAAGGCCGAGGGCGAAGCCATCGCCGCCGAGGGCTGGAAATGGATCGAGGTCGCCATCACCTTCCCCTATGGTCACGACCATGGCCTACGCCAGATTGTCGGCACCACGGTCGATCTGAGCGAGGAGGAACGCGCCACCCGCGAAGCATTGCGCGACGAGTATGACCGGCTTGAAGTCGAATATGGCGAGGCGGACGAGCTGCCTGACGAGATCGACGCCCGCTTGGGTGAGATCGAACTGGCTCTGGAAACCTTCGAGCGCCGTCCGATGACCTTCGAGCCGGACCAGATCAGCATGGCGGGTGTCTTCATCAGCATCGACGCCGATGGCGCATTGCTGATCGAGCGCGGCTATGTTCGCGCCGAAGATGAAACGCCTGCGGAACCGGAAGCTGAAATCGTTGACCCGGAAACCGGCGAGGTGATCCAGCGGTCAGAACCGGAGGTAAGCCGCATGGGTGCAGTTATCACGCTGGGCGGCCAGGCGGTCGAAACTGAGGAGGAAGACGAGGCCGACATCATCAAGCCGCTGCCCGATCGCCTGGTCAGCGAGCTGACCGCGCATCGCACGCTGGCGCTGCGGGATGCGGTGGCAGTAAACCCGCATGTCGCTATGACGGCACTGCTGCACAGGCTGGCCATGGATTGCTTCATGCCGCATTCCAGCAAGGGATGCCTCGAAGCCCAGGTCCGGGAGGTTCATCTGCCCGCACAGGCCGAGGATCTGCGCGACAGCGCGTCGGCCAAGGCTATCGCTGACCGCCACGAACGCTGGTGCGATCATGTCCCGGCAGACGATGCCGCCCTCTGGGATTGGCTGACCGATCTGGACGATGGGTCGCGCATGGAGTTACTCGCCCATTGCGTCAGCTTCGGTGTCAATGCGCTCTATGAGAAGCCGAACCCTTACAGCGGCACGGGCGTCAGCCAGCACGGGCTGGACATCCGCCTGTCGCAGGCTGACCGGCTGGCCCGTTCGACCGGCCTCGACATGGTGGCCGTGGGCTGGCGGCCGACGGTCGGCAATTATCTCGGCCGCGTGACCAAGCCGCGTATCCTTGAAGCTGTACGTGAAGGGGCCGGAGACCGGGCCGCCGAGTTGATCGGACATCTCAAGAAGGGCGACATGGCCAAGGAAGCCGAACGCCTGCTGGCGGAAACCGGCTGGCTGCCTGAGCCGCTGCGCATGGCGGACGAGGGTATCGAAGTCGACCCGGCATCGGGCATTGCGGCGGAAGCCGACAATCTGCCCGATTTCCTCTCCGGCGATGGCGAGGACGACCCCGCTGACGATGAGGAAGAACAGCATATGGTCGCTGCTGAATAGCACTCATGCGGGGCGGCTTCGGTCGCCCCGTTCTAACCGCTCCGTTTCCGTAACTCGCCCGATCCTCGTGATCGGGCTTTTTCTTTGGAGAGCCGCCATGGCTGCCAGCATCGACGTTGATGAAATATTTGCTCAGGATCGGGAAAACCGTCCGCTGGAGCGTACACTGCCCTGGGAGGAAAGCCGCGACGGCATGACCGTTGTTGTGGAGCCAAAGCCCCATTGGGCCGAAGATATGCGCGTTTTCCGGCTCGATGCCCGTGAATACTGCCGCTATGCCGAATGGACTGCCCATGGCGGCCGTGCGCGCTTCTATGGTCACATCGATACATCGGGCGACGATCTGATGATGAAAGCCCGCGCGATGGTTGCCCGCGAAATTGCCGATGGGCTTTGGAGCTGAAGACCCGATCGCAGGGTCTCTGGCCGTGAGGATGGGATGTCTGCACCGGACGGGCCCAATCCGGCTTCACCATGCAATCCGCCATCCCGATCAGGACAAGCGGCAGCCATCTCTGGCCTGAAGGAACACGATCCTGATGCCAGCATGGTGGCAAGGCTGACGCGGCAGAGCATCTGCGACGGGTATCCGGCATCCTGTCAGATGCGAAAAACCACCCCCGCTTCCATTCGCAAACCTTGGTCCGATCCGTCTCTTTGACATTCAACCCCAAAGGGGTCGGCTTACGCGCGCGTGCCGCCCTCGGGGATTCGGGAAAAGTCCGAACGCCCTCGGGTGATTGCAGATCCGGTCAGACACTTCGGGCGCCTGTCGCGCGGGGGATGGTCCCCCGCCTCCCAAAGACAGGAGCCGGAACCCATGTCCTATGCAGATGCCACCGCCTTCGCCGCCAGCCTTGCCGCCACGCTGATGGTTTCGATCGTTGTGTTCCAGGCCGGAGACGGCACCCACGCCGCGTGCCCTGCCGCCGAGTTCGACGGCGACGACGACATGGTGAAGCTGGAGCTGGACCCGTGGGAATAAGGCGCGAAAGCGCCTCATCCCCGACGGCCCGAGCGCGGAAGCCCGCGCTTCGGGCCTTCAGCGCCTCGCGATGGTTCCCATCGCCGGCAGCGGAACCGGGAACGAGCCCGGTCAGAGAGGAAGAGTGCGGGCCGTTCGGCCGTGACGGGTTGAGGGTCGGAGAGAGAGGCTCACCGGCGCCCGTCATGGAGTGATCCCGATGACCTTTGCCCGTTCCGAAACCTTCCGTTCCATCGGCCAGATTCTGGCTGCCGATGTTCTGCCCGCGCTTTATCGGTCGCAAAAGCTGCCGCTGCGTATCTCATGCCTTGGCGTGGCCAGTTATGACGCCAGTGACGCGGCGAACGGTTTTGACCGCGTGATCCCGCTTGGCGAATGCCCGTCACCGGAAGAGGCCATCCAGGCCGCAGCCTTGCGCCTGTCGCGCGGTGATATTCGCACGGGGCCGGACAGCTTTCCGTATTTTCAGCCGCGCATCATGCTCATTCAGGACCGAGATCAGCGCCTGGTCCTCGCCGGTGAAATCCGCGCCGGCATTATCCTCTGGCAACAGCCAGTCGCATCCGATGCCGAGGCACGCAGGATCGTGACCGAGGCCAGCCGCCTGCGCAGTATGGCATTCCGGGCCTCGGACCCCGGTGATGCGAGACGGCTGCGTTACCGCGCCGCTGCGCTGGAGGCCCGATTGGTCGATCCCTTCTGGCGCGAAACCTCGGCCGATCTACTCCGCCTGCCACAGGCCGCCTGAGCTTCACCCATTTCATCCCATTCGGCTCGGCCATACGCCGAGCCATGTCATGTCCGGAGACCGTCATGGCCGACTATTACATGCACTTTTCCTGCCTGCTCGACGTAGGCACCCCCGCAAACGCCGCCCGCGCGCTCGATCTCTACAACGCTCTGGCAGATGACAATGCCGCTGAGGATCCGCCCTCGGATGGCTTCCTGCTCTCCATCCAGCCAGAGCATGGCGGTACGCAACTCTGGATGCGCGATGATGTCACGGGTGACCCTGAGCATGTCATCCAATTCGTCAAACGCTGCGCTGCCGAATTTGGCCTGAGCGGATTGTGGGGTTTCCAGTACGCAAATAGCTGCTCGAAACCGCGCATCGACGGATTTGGTGGTGGGGCGCATGTCCTTGATCTCGCCACCGGCGAGACAGTGGACTGGATCTATACCGATGGCTGGCTTTCCTCGGTTCTGGAAGGGAGAGCCCCCTATGCCTGAGGTCATCGAAACCACCGTCTATCGCCTCAACGAATTGTCTGATGCGGCAAAGGACAAGGCCCGTGCTTGGTATCGTGAGGGCGGCTTCGACTATGACTGGTACGATGCCGTCTATGAGGATTTCCAGCGCATCGCGGAAATCCTCGGGTTGAACCTCAAGACCCGCACCGTCCGATTGATGGGCGGCGGCACCCGGCAGGAACCCTGCATCTGGTTCCGCGGCTTCTGTTCACAAGGTGACGGTGCGTGCTTTGAATCGTGGTATTCCTACCGGAAACATGCTCCGCGCCTTATCCGGGAGCACGCACCGCAGGACACCGAATTGCATCGTATCGCCGATGCCCTTCAGGGGGTCCAGCGCCGCAACTTCTATCAGCTTCGCGCCGATGCCAGCCATCGCGGCCATTATTATCACGAATACTGCATGTCGATCACGGTCGAGCGCGACAGCCCGACCTGGCAGGACATGACGGCGGATGCCGAGGAGGCGGTCATCGAGGCGCTGCGCGATCTGGCCCGCTGGCTCTACCGCCAGCTTGAGCGCGAGTATGATTATCTGTCCTCGGACGAGGCTGTCGATGAAACCATTGCCGCCAATGAATACACCTTCACCGCAGCTGGTCGCCGCTTCGGATGATCCCGAGAAGACACTGACAAGCGCCCCACCGTCCGGTCGGGGCGCTTTTTTTATGCTGCGCTTTGAGAGTCAGAGGCGGGCCGGAAGGGGTTAAGTCCGGGCGGTCGAGAGAGAGAGCGCTGTTCGGACTCTTCCATTTCTGCTCTCCTGAGGTTTCCGACATGAACATGGTGTTTCCCGTGGCCGATCCGGTCACACCACTGGCGGCTGCGCCCGCGATTCTGGCTGCGGCTAATCTTTTGCTTCCGTCTCTCGAACGCGGTGAACGCATCGATGCCGCCACCTTGCGCCGTGCTATGGAAACGGCCTTCGGCGCGTCCGACGCTACTGGCGTCTGGGACTGGAAGCTGGCCTATGAGGCGTGCGAAGTCGCTACCGTCCTTTTCTTACGCAAATACGGAAAGGCGCTTTTCCGTAAAGCCGCGTCTCCGGCGGCACGGCTCTCCGTGCTGGCGAAGATCGCGGCGCTGTTGCCCACGCAGACCCGGCGTTCCGAGGAAAGCCAAAACCTCCAGCAATTTTCGACGCCGATCCCGCTCGGCCTTACCGCTCTGACGGCTGCCGCGATTACGCCCGATGACAGGGTGCTGGAACCATCGGCGGGCACCGGCCTTCTGGCGATCCTGGCGCAGACCATCGGTGGCTCGCTGATCCTCAACGAACTGGCCGAGACCCGCGCCGATCTGCTTGCCCAGATCTTTCCGGCTTTTGCCGTCACCCGCTTCGACGCCGCCCAGATCGATGATCATCTGGCTCCGGATGCTGTCCCGTCCGTGGTGCTGATGAACCCGCCATTCTCGGTCATGGCCAATGTCAGCGGGCGTGTGTCCGATGCGGCCTACCGCCATATTGTCTCGGCGCTGGCCCGTCTTGCCCCCGGGGGCCGCCTTGTGACGATCACCGGCGCAGGCTTTGGTCCCGAAGCTCCGGCATGGCGGGATGCTTTCATCCGCTTGCAGGCCCGTGGTCGTGTGGTGTTCAGCGCCGCCGTCGATGGTGCGGTCTATGCAAAGCACGGCACCACGTTCGACACGCGGCTGACCGTGATCGACAAACGGCCCGCCGACGATCCGGCCAGTTTCCCGGCCTCGCCGGGGATCGCGCCTGATGTTGCCACGCTGACCGAATGGATTGAGGAGCATGTTCCGCAGCGTCTCCCGGTATCATTGCCGAAGATCGTGGTGCCCGCTTCGGCGACCGCGCCGAAAACCGTGCGAGGCTATCTGGCCCGCGCGACAGCCACACGGCCTGCCGCTGCCCCGGCTAACGATCCCGAAGGCGTCGAACTCACCTATGAGACCGTGGACTGGACGCCACCCGAAGGCGCTCGCCTGTCTGACGCGATCTACGAGGAATATGCGATGCAATCGCTGCGTATCGCTGGTGCACAGCCGCATCCGACCAAGCTGGTGCAATCCGCCGCTATGGCCTCGGTCGCACCGCCCAAGCCTTCCTACCGGCCCATGCTGCCGCCCGACATCTGCGCGCGTCTGTCGGACGCCCAGCTTGAAACCGTGATCTATGCCGGTGAAGCCCATGCCGATCATCTCGCCGGCAGCTGGACCGTGGACGAGCATTTCGACACTGTGAGCGCCGCGCCCGAGGATGCTGCCGGATCGATCCGCTTTCGCCGGGGCTTCATGCTCGGTGATGGAACCGGCGCTGGCAAGGGTCGCCAGTCCGCCGCCATCATTCTCGACAACTGGCTTCGCGGTCGGCGCAAAGCGATCTGGATCTCCAAATCCGATAAGCTGATCGAGGACGCGCAGCGCGACTGGTCGGCGCTCGGCATGGAACGGCTGCTGGTCACGCCTCTGTCACGCTTCCCTCAAGGCAAGCCGATCATGCTGTCGGAAGGCATCCTTTTTACCACCTATGCCACGCTACGCTCCGACGACCGGGGCGAGAAGGTTTCCCGCGTCAAGCAGATCGTCGAATGGTTGGGGTCCGATTTCGATGGAGCCATTATCTTCGACGAAAGCCATTCCATGCAGAATGCCGGTGGCGGAAAAGGTGAGCGCGGAGATGTCGCCGCCTCGCAGCAGGGACGTGCGGGCCTTCGGCTCCAGCACGCGCTGCCCGATGCCCGCGTGGTTTATGTCTCGGCGACCGGCGCCACCACCGTCCACAATCTCGCCTATGCGCAGCGCCTCGGCCTCTGGGGCGGTGAGGACTTTCCGTTCCAGACGCGCGCCGAATTTGTCGAGGCGATCGAAGCCGGTGGCGTTGCGGCCATGGAAGTGCTGGCCCGCGACCTGCGATCCCTCGGCCTCTATACCGCCCGCTCACTCTCCTATGATGGCGTCGAATATGAACTGATCGAGCATCAGCTCACGGACGAACAGCGGCACATCTACGACTCATATGCTGCCGCCTTCGCCGTCATTCATGGGAATCTGGACGCGGCGATGGAAGCCGCCAACATCACCGGCAGCGAGGGGACGCTGAACCGGCAGGCGAAGTCTGCTGCCCGTTCGGCCTTTGAAAGCACGAAGCAGCGCTTCTTCGGCCATCTGCTGACCTCCATGAAAACCCCGACCCTGATCCGGTCCATCGAGGCCGATCTGGAAGCGGGCCATGCCGCCGTCATCCAGATCGTCTCGACGGGCGAAGCCCTGATGGAACGGCGGCTGTCCGAGATCCCGACCGAGGAATGGAACGATATTTCCGTCGATGTCACGCCGAGGGAGTATGTCGGCTCGTATTTGCAGCATTCCTTCCCGGTGCAGCTCTATGAACCCTTCACCGATGGCGAGGGCAACCTGTCGTCACGCCCCGTCTTCCGCGATGGTCAGCCGGTGAAATGCCGTGAAGCCGTGGCGCGGCGCGACGAGATGCTGGAGCAGCTGGGTTCGCTTCCGCCTGTCCCCGGAGCGCTCGACCAGATCGTGCAGCGCTTCGGCACGGATATTGTGGCGGAGGTCACGGGCCGCTCACGCCGGATCGTGCGCAAGGGTATTGGAGCAGCGGCCCACCTAGCCGTCGAGAACCGTGCGCCTTCTGCCAACCTTGCCGAGACTTCGGCCTTCATGGATGATCAGAAGCGCATTCTGGTCTTCTCGGATGCCGGTGGCACGGGGCGCAGCTATCACGCCGAACTCTCGGCGCGAAACCAGCGGCTGCGCGTGCATTACCTGCTGGAGCCAGGCTGGAAGGCAGATGCCGCCATTCAGGGGCTGGGCCGCACCAACCGCACCAATCAGGCGCAGCCGCCGCTCTTCCGGCCCATCGCCACGGATGTCAAAGCCGAGAAGCGCTTCCTTTCGACCATCGCCCGCCGCCTCGACACGCTGGGCGCGATTACACGCGGCCAGCGCCAGACAGGCGGTCAGGGGCTGTTCCGTCCCGAGGACAATCTGGAATCCGCCTATGCCCGCGATGCGCTGCGCCAGCTCTATCTGCTGATCGTGCGCGGGAAGGTCGAGGGATGCTCGCTCGAACGGTTTGAATCCGCCACCGGCCTGAAGCTGATGGACAGCACCGGTGTGAAGGACGAACTGCCGCCGATCACCACCTTCCTCAACCGCCTGCTGGCGCTGACCATCGAATTGCAGGGCATCCTGTTCTCGGCCTTCGAGCAGCTTCTGCAGGCACGGATCGACGGAGCAATCGCATCCGGCACCTATGATATGGGGCTGGAGACGCTGAAGGCCGAAAGCTTCATCGTCACAGACCGGCAGGTCATCCACACCCATCCGGGCACCGGCGCGGAAACCCGGCTCCTGACGCTCACCGAGCGCAAACGCAATCAGCCGGTTACGCTCAATGCCGCCCTGGCGGAACTGGATGATCCCCGCGCAAGATTGCTCATCAACGAGCGATCCGGTCGCGCTGCCGTTCAGGTCCCGACCACCAGCGTCATGCTGGATGATGGTGAGATCGAAAGGCGCGTGCGGCTGATCCGGCCGATGGAAGCGATGAACATTCCGGTGCGGGCGATGGGCGAGACCCATTGGATCGAGGCTGACCGTGCCGCCTTCACCACAGCCTGGAAGGCGGAACTGGCCCAGGTGCCGGAGTTCACCGACAGCATCCTGCATATGGTGACAGGGCTGCTTCTGCCGATCTGGAAACGCCTGCCGCAGGACTCCGCCCGCGTCTATCGGCTGCAGACCGACGAGGGCGAACGCATCATCGGTCGCCGGGTATCGCCGGCCTGGGCCGCCAATGCTTCGACCAGTGGCGTCACCAACAGCCTGACACCGGACGCCGCCTATGCAGCGCTGATCGAAGGTCGCACGATCCTTGATCTCGCCGAAGGGCTGCAACTGCGCCGCGTCCGCGTCATGGGCGCCAACCGGATCGAACTGACCGGCTTTACCGATGCGATGCGTGACCGGCTGCGAGCCTATGGCCTCTTCAGTGAGATCATCTCGTGGAAACTGCGCTTCTTCGTGCCCGTCGATGTAACGGGACCGGAGATCATCGGCAAACTGCTTGACCGCTTTTCGGCCCTGCGCATCGGTGAGCGGGAGGCCGCATAATGGCGCGTCTCAATGCTTCGGAACTCGCGCAGCGTCTCAGCCGACAGGCCGAGGCGGTGTGCCGCCACTATCTGTCGAATGGTCGCAAACAGGGCAATTACTGGCAGGTTGGCGATGTCCGAAACACGGCTGGCCGCTCCATGTTCGTCCGGCTGCACGACAGCGTGAAAGGCATTGCCGGTAAATGGCAGGACTCGGCCACGGGGGAATATGGCGATCTGCTGGACGTGATCCGGAACTCGCTCGGCCTGATCGATTTCACAGACGTTGCCGAAGAAGCCCGGCGCTTCCTCAGCCTGCGGCATCCTGAACCGCAGCCGCCATCCCGTCAGTCTCGCCCGCCAGCACCATCGGGATCATCGGAGGCCGCACGCCGACTCTGGCGCATGACACAGCCGCTCATCGGCAGCATTGCAGAAGCGTATTTGCGCGGACGCGGCATTACGGATTTACGCCAAACCGCAAATCTGCGCTTCCATCCCAACTGCTACTGGCGGCCCGAGGACGATGGCCCGACGCAAGCCTGGCCGGCAATGATTGCCGTCGTCACCGACCTCGATGGCAGGATTACCGGCGCACACCGCACATGGCTGGCCCCGGACGGCTTCGGCAAAGCACCTGTCGATCCGCCGAGGAAGGCAATGGGCGACCTGCTCGGACACGCGGTTCGTTTCGGGGATGCGCAGGATGTCATGGCAGCAGGCGAAGGTATCGAAACCATCCTGTCGCTGCGTCAAGCTCTGCTCACCATGCCGATGGTTTCCGCACTCTCGGCCGGGCACCTCTCGGCCATCCAGTTCCCGCCGCATCTGCGCCGTCTCTATGTTGTCCGCGATAACGATCCGGCAGGTGACAGCGCTCGCGATAGTCTGGTGGACCGGGCGGTTGATGCCGGGATCGAGGCCATCACGCTCTCGCCCATGATGGGGGACTTCAACGAAGATCTCACAACGCATGGGCTGGGTGCCGTTCGAGCAGAGATCCGGGTGCAAATCGCTCCCGAGGACGTCAGCCGTTTCATGGCTTCAAGTGCATAGCCGGTACGGGGCCGTGATCGGGCCGTTCCGATCTTCTCATGCGCATAGGCTGCATCCTGTCATCAGCAGAGGACCGCGCCTTGGCCTTCCAAGAGGGCGATCGGCCCACAAACGCTCCGGTCAGGCAATGGCGGCGCCCGACTGATTTCCGTCGACGGGCAAGCCCGTCTTTACAGCGCGAAACAAATCAGCCGGGCTTTGCCATCAAGGCCCTCGCCAGAGGCTCGTGCTGCCAGACCGGAGCGCCCGTGGGCGTGTCTCGCCATGAAGGCCGCGACGGTCGCGGTCCAACTGACGGAAGCATCCCATGTACGCGCACGACGATTTCGAACCCGATCACAGCACGTCCCCGACCGGCCATGCCATCGAAGAACTCGAACTCTACGGCTACCGCCCCTCCGAAGACGAGGCCGATCCCCGGATCACACCCGAAGATCACGTCATCCAGGGCGCAGTCTCAGACATCTTCGACGCCCTGATTTCCACCATGGCCGACACCAGCCTCGATTTCGACCTCGACGAGATCCTCTGGTCCACCGTCAACACCTTCCACCGCGCCGTCGAGCGGATCGAGACCAAACTCGACGATAACGAGCAGGCACAGAAGCATCTCCAGCGTGAACAGGATGGCAGCGAGGTCAAATCCGTCCAGCTCGAAACCCTGATCGGCGCGGGACAAAGCCTGATCGAGCGCCGCGACAGCATGGAAACCTTCCGCGATGCCGCCGCCGACATCTATCTGCGCACCACCGGAACGCCCTGGTCGCAACGCTCCGGTTCACGTGTCAACCATCGCCAGATGACCTCGGCCATGATCGACAGCCGCGACTTCATCGCCGCCAAACGCCGGGCCGACAACGAGGTGCTGTTGCCCGCCGGGCCAAAGATCGCCTTCTCGGGCGGAGACACGACTGATCACCGGACGATCTGGGCCAAGCTCGATCAGGTCCATGCCAAGCACCCGGACATGGTTCTGATGCACGGTGGATCGCCCAAGGGCGCGGAACGCATTGCGGCCACCTGGGCCAGCAATCGCAAAGTCGCGCAGGTCGCCTTCAAACCTGACTGGGCTAAACATGCCAAGGCGGCGCCGTTCAAGCGCAACGACCAGATGCTCGGCATCATGCCGATCGGGGTCATCATCTTCCCCGGCACGGGCATTCAGGACAATCTGGCCGACAAGGCTCGCAAGATGGGTATCCCGGTTTATCGCTTCGGGACCGGCAGCGCGTGAGCGCTGCCTGTTCAGCATAAGCACTACTGCAATAGCGCCAGGTCGTCCCAACGAATTCGGACATAACGGCCTGAGCGCTTTGGCAATTGCTTGCGGCTGACCATTCGCCCGGAGACCTGGAATTCCGCATTAATTTTGACCACGAGCAGCTTGCTGAAATGCCTTGATGTATCCACCATCACCACGTCTTTGCTCTTGAAAGGAGTGATGGTTTTGATCTCGACATGATCATTTTCGAGCCTGCCGTCCGAACCTTGCGCGTAGGTCTTGTTCAACTTGATGCCGTAGGTGATGGCACCGAACAGCTCACCGATGTCGCCATACACAGATAAATGCAGGCCCGTCTCCAGATGGTAGCTCTCAGCGAGTGAGATCAGGTCCTCAAAATACGGGATCATTGATCGGATGGCGTTTGGATACTTCGCTCCCCATTCCTTGTGACGAAGCTGTTCGTCAATGTCTGACCATGTCACCCATTCGCCGTCATCATAAAATGCCCGATCTGACCAATCGACTTCTGCCATAAACTTTAACCCGCATCCTTCCGCCCAACGATATGGTCATTGTAGAGGTGCAGCAGATACTGGTCCACCAGACGCATAAGCTTTCTCATTCAAACTGCGAGTTTTCGGACAGGCCTGGCCTCGAAAGCCATCGCTTCTCGCGCGGTGAGAGGAATGCTGCTATGCTGTGATTGCGCCATGGTGGTGGTGGAAGGCGCAACCGTCCAACCTTTTGCACGGAGACACCACCATGATCGTTCTCGGAATCCTCGTTTCCATTGCAGCCATCGGTACCATGTGCTGGCTGCTGTTCAATCTCGCCGTCTTCGCCCTGCCGTTCTTTATCGGCCTGAACGCAGGCATATGGGCCTATGGCACGGGCGCTGGCTGGCCTGGCGGCATCCTCATCGGTCTTATCGCTGCGGGTCTGACACTGGCGGTCGGTCAGGGCCTGCTCATGCTGGTTCGTCCGATCTGGGCACGGCTGCTGATCGCTTTGGCCTTCGTCGCCCCGGCGGGCACGGCCGGGTTTTACGCTACGCTCGGGATCGTCAAACACATGATGCCGTCCGAGACCTGGCAGATCATCTTCTCGGTGGTCGGTGCGGTCGCGGTGGGCGTGACAGCATTCCTGCGCGTTGCAGGCATGGCGGCAACCGGCCCTGCGGACGGGAACCTTGCACGCACCTGAACTGGAGTGACCCGTTGAGGCAGGACCAGAAGCGGATACGGATCATCTGCCGTCTTCGTCAGGAGGCGGGCGGGTAGATGGCGTGTAAATCTCTGATCAGCGTGAGGCACAGGCACGGCCCATAGGAGCGCAGGACGTTCAGTGCCAGCATGCGAGGACTGACCGAAAACCGGTTGGGGCAATGCCGATAGCACAGGCCGGAGAAAAGGATGTGCACGGCCTGAAACGCGGGGGACCAGACAAGCCGGTGCGCCGGTCTGGTCATCCTGATGGAGCCTCGAGGTTGCCACCGTCCCCGTTCAACCCCCGTGTCTCGACCGCTCCAAACGGCCTCTTCAATGGCCTGATCTGGCCGAAAACCAGCGCGATGCGCTTCGACCGCTCTAGCGCAACAGCGTCGTCACAACTTTCTTCCCCTGCCGGCAAAGCCGACATTCCGCGCGGAACAAGAAAGTTTCTCCTGTGCTGTCCAGCCCCTTTGGGGTGCGCCAGCGTTCGTCTCCGGCCGGTCGATCGCCATCGAGGCCGCAATGGTGCGGGCTCGGAAACGGAAAACGGAGACTTAAAATGGCAACCATCGGCACATTCAAGAAGACCGGCTCGAACGAATTCACCGGCGAAATCGTCACCCTCAGCGTCCAGGCCAAGGGCGTGCGCATCATCCCCGACCTGCGCGCCACCGGCGAGAACGCTCCCAGTCACCGGGTTCTGGTCGGCCGCGCCGAGATCGGCGCCGCCTGGTCCAAGCGCTCCAACGAGGGCCGCGACTATCTGGGCCTCAAGCTGGACGATCCGAGCTTCAACGCTCCGATCTACGCCAACCTCTTCGATGACGAAGAAGGCGAAACCTTCTCCCTCATCTGGTCCCGCCCCAACGGTCGCCGCGGCGACTAAGGCGCGGCACAAAGGCCCCGACCGCAAGGTCGGGGCCTTTCTCATGTCCGCGGGAAAGTCGTCACGCCACCGCGCCCTGTCGTGTCTAGCACGGATCAGGCGCTTAGGATCGGGATGATGGTTTTGACATGGGCGTCGATGCGTTCCAGCACGGGCGGCGGGACCACTTCGCGCTCCGGCAGTGTCCACCATTTCGTATCAATGCGTTTCACCGTCTCGACAACGGCCTTGAGCACGGCTGGCTCGGGAAGCCTTGCCCGATTGGCAAACGTCTTCCAGCGGGCCGGGGCCAAGCCCTTGAAGGCCCGCTCGCCGCCCAGAGACAGCGCCAGCCCATCTGCCGGAATATAGGGCACGGTCGAAAGCATGTCGTAGATCGGTGCTAGAGCGGGCGTGTCGCCGTCGCCCGGATAGATCAGCGACCAGTTCTTGAGGTGCGTGTCGCCATTGCCCATGACCACCGAGAAGGTCAGCCGCCGGACAAACTCCAGCGCGGCGAACGGCGAGATCGCAACATTCAGCACAGAGGCGATGTCGTGGGAGGCGGCGCCATCATATTTGCGCGCCGGGTACAGGCCGAAAACCTGCGCGAAATCCTCGATATGGATGCGCTGCCCGTCTGCCCCGCGATCAAAACGCCGCACGAGCAGGACCAGCCCCTCGGCAAGTGTTTCGAACTCTTCGGGAATCCCCTCGAACTGGTCTCGGCTGACCAGTTCCCGCTCGGGCACGTCCATGCCGATGGCTTCGGCAAGCGCGAGGTTCGCGAACTCGTTTTCCGACACACCCGGAAAGGCGGTCGAGGGGAATTTTGCAATATACTGGCCCTCGTCATCCCCGAGCGGCAAGGTCAGCCCCCCGCCTTTGCCCGTGTTCTTCATTACCGAGAGCTTCATCTGCACGCCCGCCAGCGAGAAGCGGGCTTTGGGCCGCCCTTGGGCGGGCGCCGCCCCGATGCCCGGTTGACCGTCACTGGGCACCACCCGAACGGCACCCGGCAGGTCCGCGCCCAGAGCTGCCAGGAGATCGAAATCATTCCCCGGCCGCACATTGCCCGCATGGTGTTTTTCCATCGCCTCGCGCAGCCGGTCTTCGGGCAGCAGGTTGGCAAAGAAGGGCGGCAGGCTGCCTGCGACAGGTCGCGGATCCTTGCGCAGGCCCCCTGATGCCGCGCGCAGCGACAGGCTCAGAACCGGAATGCCGCCGGTCGCGCGATAGGCTGGATCAAGGCTGAAGGCGTTGAAATCACCCGGCGTCCTGACGATCATGCCAACCTTCGCACTGTTCAGAAACACGTCCAGCGCGGTGATGGTCTCAGCGGTACGGACGGCTGTCATCGTCGCTCTCCGGTTGCGGGCTGAAGGCCGGATGATCATCCTCGGCCTCGGGGCGCAAAAGCGCCTCGATGGCGGGCACCATCGCCTGCGGGACCAGCATCATTTCCAGCCCAAGCGCCCTGGCAATGTTGATCAATGTCGTGGTGCGCGCCGCCGCCGCCCCCGTCTCGATGTCGCGGTAGCGCGGGCGCGAAATGCCCGCAAGATCGGCCACCTGCTCCTGGGTCAACCCCGCTGCAAGACGCGCGCGGCGAAAATGGTCGCCGATCAGCCCCAGTGTTTCTTTTTCCGCCTTCATGTGATGCCTTTACGGATCATTTCTGTCGCTTTGATCTGAATACGTATCCTGGTCTATTGCGAACGTCAAGGATATGATCTCTAAACGAATCATTCAGATGTCGGCTGCATCGTTTGGGGCTCAATCAATCGCGGAGCAACGCCGAACTAATCCAAGGCAGAAGTGCTGCTCTTTCGAGCCATGGCCAGCGAATCGGGCACATCGAACGCTGTGCTGCGCAAATCGCCTCACGGTGTGCCTCAGCGATTTCATGTGGCGGATTGAGCAAGAACGACTAAAATAGCCGTAGTTCTGGAATGCGCGCCGGTCGCGATGGGAGGTGATCATGCATGATCACCGCTCGACAGTCGCGGGCCGCGCGCGCGTTACTGGGTTGGACGCAGGAGACGCTCGCTGACAAGGCCCGAATATCGTTAACTGCCCTGAAGCGCCTCGAGTCCGAGAACCGGCTGGAGGTGTATGAGACAACGCGGGATCAGGTGCGCCGGGCGCTTGAAGCAGCAGGGATCGTTCTCCTGTCCACGGATCGCGGGCAAGGAGTGTTGCTGGTTCATGACCAAGACGAGAAGAGACACCGACAGATCCGCGACGTGTGATCGGCGCAGGCGCCATCATCGATCCGCTGCAGCGGCCTGTGGCTTGTGGCGACCATCGACATGACGTCCGCGGTCGCCCCCTTCGACGACATCGCGCCTGTTAGCGACGAGCTGACCGAATATGACCGCGCGCATATCAAGCTCTATATGCGGCTGCTCGATGCGGCCGATGATGGGGCGGAATGGGCCGAAGTCGTTAATGTTTTGTTCGGAATTGATCCTGTTCGGGAACCTGAACGCGCCCGGCAGGTCCATGACAGCCATCTGGGACGGGCGCGCTGGATGACACAGAGCGGCTATCGTCAGCTGCTGCGTCATCCGACAGATCGGACCTGACCTCGCCGCCGTCGCACCAGTGATGCCTTCAGAGCATCACCCTATGTCCTTGTTCTGGCTTCCATCTCGGTAGAGGCACCGCAATTCTTTCATGCTCCACCTGTGCAGTTTCAACCAGGAGTGGAGCAATGAGGCCGGATACATCCCGCTGGCGAGACCAGGACCAGTATGAATTCTACGATGCGCTGCCCGTTGAGGGCGTCGCCTGGGAATGCCTGCGCCGTAACGCGTCCTATCAGGCCTGTTTCGATGACCTTGTAGCGCAAGGCGCCGGGCATCTTCCCCTTGCGGATCACGTCCAACATCGCTGGGGGTTGCGATTTCCCGGCAGACCCCGGCTTTTCCGCGCTCGACCAACCGGTCATCTGGTCGCCTGTTGCCAATCCGGACATGCTGATGCTCGGGGCAGCGCCCGATTTTCTTCCGCCTTCTCCGTCCGCCTTATCGGTAGATCTTGCTGATGCCATCTGCGGACCAGAGGGGGTATATGGTGTCTGTGACGCCAGAGACGGCGTTCAATATCTGATCCTCGCCGACACCGATACCAATTCGCAGCCGGCGATCATTCTGCCACTTGACGAAAATCTGCCGGATCGGCTCGAAGCCATTCTCAGGCTCTGGCACATGCTGGCCGGGAAACCCGCGCGCCGCGACCCCAGGATGACGCCGTATCAGCGCCGGCGGTTTCGCCTGATGATGCAAGCTGCCGACGGAAACGCCAACCACGCGACCTATCGTGAGATTGCCATCGCCATCTACGGAGAGGCGCGCGTTCGCGCTGAGCCGTGGAAGACATCGGCTTTGCGCGCCTCTGTCATCGCCCTTGTCCGATCTGCCGCCGCGCTGATCGACGGCGGTTATCAGGACCTTTTGCGCCATCGTCGCAAACCCTGACACTGACGTCTGATCGAGGGTGAGGATTCTACCCCTTCGATCTTCCTCATCCCCCTTGCCGCCGCGCCTTCGCCACCGTGCGCATGTCATGCCGTTGATCGTCAGCGGCATCCTGCACAACCACGGAGGCCACCCCATGCGACCTGATCTCGCCGCCTTGCCGCCACGCTACCTGCGCACCAAGGAAGCTGCCGATTTCCTCAGCCTGTCCGCGCGCACGCTGGAAAAGCACAGAACCTACGGAACGGGACCTGCCTATCACAAGCTCGGCGGCCGCGTTGTCTATTCGGTCGAGGATCTCGCAGCCTGGGTTGCACGCGGATCGGTTACCTCCACGTCGGACCCACGCGGACAGGTTCTCCCGGCGAAACCTCTGCCGCCGACCGCATTCACCTCGCCCAAGCGCATTACGCGCTGAACACGGCGGTCAGCCCTCTATGGCAGCGCAGCACCCATCCGCCTCGGAACGCGGGCAACTCGATCTGTTTCGGGCGCTTCCCGGTGAACTCGCGCCACGAGACGCGCAGGATCTCATGGCTTATCCTTTCTTTTCCCTTTCCAAATCGCACCGTATCCGCCCAATTGACTTTGCGCTGGGCAACGTCTCGATCCGTGTCGAAGCTGTTCCCGATCACGGTATGGCGACGATCTGGGACGCCGATATACTGATCTGGGCGGCCAGCCAGATCGTGGAAGCGCGGGACGCCGGTCTGCGCACGTCGCGCCTGATGGCGGCAACGCCTTATGAAATCCTGACATTCACAGGGCGCGGAACCTCCCTGAGGGACTATCAGCGCCTGAAGGCGGCGCTGGACCGGCTGCAATCGACCACGGTTGCAACCTCGATCCGCCAGCGCGCGAATGGACGGCGACATCGTTTTTCGTGGATCAACGAATGGCACGAGCGGACCGATGCCAATGGCCGCCCGGACGGCATCGAGATGATCGTGCCCGACTGGTTCTACAGTGCGGTTCTGGATGACGCCCTGATCCTCACCATCGACCGGGCCTATTTCAATCTGACCGGCGGGTTGGATCGATGGCTCTATCGCCTGGTGCGCAAGCATGGTGGGCGGCAGAAAAACGGTTGGCGGTTCGACTTCCGTCACCTGCACCAGAAATCGGGCAGTCTGTCGCCGTTCAAGCGCTTCGCCTTCGAGCTGCGCGACATTATCCGCCGCCAGCCACTGCCCGGCTACACCCTGTTCGCCGAGGTCGAAACCGGCGGCCGGATGCTGCTCGCTTTCGAGCCTGTCCCGGCCTGTGGAAAACCTGTGGATAGTCTCGTGCTATCGGGAACCCGGACTATCGTGCCATCAGGAACCGGAGGCTCGTGCTATCGGGAACCCAAACACCTCCTATCCTTCGGTAACAAAAGCGAAAATCGCGCCCTTAACTTAGAGTCTAACACAGAATCTAACTTTGAAGAGCGGCAGCGCGATGTGGAAAAGCTCATCGCGAAGGCTGGTGCGGCCCTCAGATCGGGTGCCCATAAAGGCAAGCTGACACCCCCAAAGCAAGGATCGCCCGCGTCAACAAGCACGCCTGAACTTCCTCTCGGCAAACCGGGAGGACGGCGATGATTGTCGCGCTCCTCAATCAGAAAGGCGGCGTGGGCAAGACGACGCTGGCGCTGCATCTCGCCGGAGCCTGGGCCGCGGAAGGCAAGCGCGTCATCCTGATCGATGCCGACCCGCAAGGCTCCGCACTCGACTGGTCGGAGCGGCGCAGCGATGAAGGGCTGCCAAGGCTGTTCACCGTCATCGGACTTACCCGCGATACCCTGCACAGGGAGGCGCCGGAACTGGCGCGTGACGCGGATCATGTCGTCATTGATGGTCCGCCCCGTGTCGCTGGTCTGATGCGCTCTGCGCTGCTTGCAGCCGATCTGGCGCTGATCCCGGTGCAGCCATCGCCCTTCGACGGCTGGGCCTCGGCCGAGATGCTGGCGCTTCTGAGCGAAGCACGCATCTATCGTCCCGAGCTTGCCGCCCGTTTTCTGCTGAACCGATGCGGTGCGCGCACCATCATCGCCCGCGAAACGGCCCAAACACTAGCGGACCACGATCCACCCTTGCTGGCCACGACCATCGGCCAGCGCGTCGCCTTCGCTGAAGCCGCACAGACCGGACGGCTGGTCTCCGAAACCGATGGCGGCGAACGGGCCGCACAGGAGGTCACAGCGCTGGTGGCCGAGATCGATGGCCTCGGTATCAGGAAGATCGTGCCATGACACGTCTGCCCGTCAAATCCGGCTTCGCATCGCGTCCGGGCAATCCCGATAGCTGGGTCAGAGCCGCCGATGCGCCGGCAACACACAAGACGGCGGCGGAGGCGTTCACCGCCCGTCTGACCATCGACATCACGCCCGAACTGCGCGGGCGCATCAAGGTTACCGCTTTCCGGCGCGGCGTCACCGTCGCCGTGATGCTGCGCGAGCTGCTGGCTCGCGAGTTTCCACCCACCGAAGGAGATCAGCCATGACCGGCAAAACCGCGCGCGCTGCGCATGAACACCCGCTGGCGAACGGGCCTGCCCCGTTCACCACAATGGTCGAACTGACCTTCCAGAAGAAGAAGGTCGAGCGCTGGATACGCTTCGGCCGCAAGAGCTTTGAGCAGATCATCGACCGCCGCCGCAGTCTGATCGGTTTTGCGCCCGAAAGCATCTTCGCCTTCGTCCGCTGGGCCTCCAACGATTACGGCACCATCGTTTCGCGGCTCGACATCCTGCGCGCCGCCGGGCGTGGCGAACCGTACCAGACCGTGCCCTTCGTTCGTCCCGGCGGCGAGATTTTGCTGCGTATCGATGGCTGGCCGAAGGTCCAGCGGGTGCTGGCCCTGATTGATGCCGTGGACGCGCTTGGCGTCGATCCGGCGGATGTTGCGCCGGACCATTGGCGGCACGTCCACAACCATTTGAGTGCCGGTCAGGAACCCAATCCCTACACCCCGGAGCGCCATGCCGCATGGGTCAGCCGCGAGAGAATCGCGCCATGAGCCGCCGTCATATACTCGCCGTGTCCATGCTGGCCGTCGGTACGCTTGTCGCCACGGCGGTTGCCGATCAGCCAACCCGGCTGATCTGGAATGCAACCGCCAGCGCGCCCATCGGCTTCTACATAGTTGCTCCCGCCGATGCGCTCGAAGTTCCCGAACTCGTCGTCATCGCGCCGCCCGAACCGCTGCAGCGGTTCATGGTCGAGCGCGGCTATATCGGGCGGGGCGTGCCGCTGCTGAAGCGCGTCCTCGGCTTGCCGGGACAGCGCGTCTGCCGCAGCGGTGCGACGATCACCGTCGATAACGTCGAGATGGGCGATGCGCTGGAGCACGACCGCATGGGCCGCGATCTGCCGGTCTGGCAGGGCTGCCGCATCATCCGCGACGGCGAACTCTTCCTCATGAATTGGGACATCCGGGACAGCCTCGACGGCCGTTACTTCGGACCTGTTCCCGCCAGTTCCGTCATCGGCCGGGCGCTCCCGCTCTGGACCGATGAGGAAGGCGATGGCCGCTACGAATGGCGGGCGGCCACGCATTGAACCCACGCCAAATCCACCAACACAGGAGACACACCATGCCACAGATCGGTCAATTTGCGCGTGACGCATCCGGCTTCGCCGGTCAGCTCGTCACGCTCACCATGAAGCGCGATCTCGTCATCGTGCCCGCTGAACATTCCGATGCGGAGAATGCGCCGGACTATCGCGTCCATTACATTGAACATGACGGGCCGGAGGTCGGCGCTGCATGGAAACGCACCGGCGAAAAGGCTGGCGAATATCTCTCGGTGCTGCTCGACGATCCCGCCTTGCCGCAGCCGATCCGCGCCAATCTGTTCCGCGATGACGACACCGGCTCGTCATGGTCACTGCACTGGAGCCGCCCGCGGCCCCGCGAAGATCGGGACTGAGATCATGCGATCCCGCGCCCTTCTTCTCTTCACGGCCCTGCTGTCGGCTGGCAGCGGCTCGATGCCGGCCATGGCGCAGGTCACGCCGCAACCCGCGCCTGTTACCGCGCATCCCCATGCTGCTTTCATTGCAGAGGCGTCACAGCGTTTCAGCATTCCAGAGCAGTGGATTCGGGCCGTGCTGCGTGTGGAAAGCGCGGGCGATGTGCGCGCCATTTCATCGGCAGGCGCGATGGGACTGATGCAGGTCATGCCCGATACCTGGGCGGGCCTGCGCAGCCGCCATGGCCTCGGGCGCGATCCTTACGATCCGCGTGACAACATCCTCGCAGGTACGGCGTATCTGCGGGAGATGTGGGACCGCTATGGCAATGTCGCGGCCATGCTTGCCGCCTACAATGCCGGTCCCGGTCGCTATGACGAGCATCTGGCGACAGGTCGCACTTTGCCCGCAGAAACACGCGCCTATGTCGCCACGCTCGCACCTGTTCTCGGCAGTGCGACTGCGCCTGATGTGCCGACGATCGTGCCGCCGCCGCCACCGGATTGGCGCGAAGCCCCGCTCTTCGTTGCGCAATCCGGCGGCATTTCAGCGGCGGTTAATCAGCCATCGAGCGACATCCACGCAACCGCTTCTCTGCGCGATCCCGCCGTTCAGGAGCCGCAGGACAGCGGCATATTCGTGGCCCTTGCGAGCGATGGCGACAAGCCATGAGCATGGCGTTTACGCGCTCGTTCGGTCCATTTCCGGTGTGCAGTCAGGCTTGGGTGCGCCTGGCAGCATTCCCGGCAGGAAGGGCAAAAAGGGAAGGAAAGGCGGAGGGCAAGATAAAGGAAACCGGCACCCTGTCGGGGCGGTTTCTGGGCAAGCCCTTGTCTGCACACTGTTTTGGGACGCGGCGCACGGCACCATGCTTTTGGGCCTCGCGTGCCGCGATATGGCGCAAAGCCATGGCGTTGCTGGGTTTTGACCGGCACTCTAACCGAATATCGGCCGATTTTCCGCCGTCACGGCTTCGGATACGACGATGAGTGGCGACGACGAGAACCGCTTTCTCCCGAAGCCTGGCCGCATCAGGTCGGACGTGCCGAAGGCGGGCAAGGCGAAGAGCTTTCTGACGCAGGCAAAGAAGCTGGCGCGTCAGCATAGCAACCGCCCCGGCAGATCATCATCATTCGCATCACGGACCTACTCGTCGCCTTCATCTGGTTCGGCTGGAAAGAGTGGGAAGGCATCGCGGGCCGGCAAAGGTCCGGGCGTCAAGCGTGGCCGTGGTGCGGCCTTTGTCCGCGTCCGAACGCTGTCGGGCGGCTGGCGGCACAGTGCGGCCGGCGTGCGCCGCGTCGTCGTCAAGACCCGTTATGCCCAGAGCGCGTGGAAGAATGGCAAAGGGGCTGCCCATCTGCGCTACATCCAGCGCGACGGCACCTCGCGCGATGGCGAACGTGGCCAGCTCTATTCGGCGACCGAGGACCGCGCTGATGGAGATGCCTTCCTTGATCGCGGCAAGGATGATCGCCACCAGTTCCGCTTCATCGTCTCGCCCGAGGATGCCGCCGATCTTTCCGATCTCACCGACCACACCCGCGATCTGATGAGCCGCATCGAGGCCGACCTTGGCACGAAACTCGATTGGGTGGCGGTCAATCACCACAATACCGGCCATCCCCATGTCCATGTCATTGTTCGGGGGAAGGACGATCTGGGCGAGAACCTGGTTATCAATGGCGACTATCTCGCCAATGGTATTCGTGAGCGGGCGAGCGAACTGACCACGCTGGAACTCGGCCCCGTGACCGAGATCGAGCAGAGCCGCAAGCTGTCTGCCGAAATCGATCAGGACCGCTTCACGCGCATCGACCGCGCCATGACCGAGGAAGCCGAAGAAAGGTTCCTCGATCTGCGCCACGAACCGGCAGATGCACGCCGCCAGTTCAACCGCACACTTCGCCTGCGCCGTCTCGCCAAGCTGGAAAAGATGGGGCTGGCTACGGAACATGCACCCGGCGTCTGGGAGCTTGGCGCGAAGATGGAACCGGCGCTGCGTGAACTCGGTGAGCGCGGTGACATCATCCGCAACATGCACAAGGCGCTGAAGGCCGATGGGCAGGAACGTGATCCGATGACCTTCCAGCTTCACGATGCCGCACCCGCGGCGCCCATCACCGGCCGCGTCGTGGACAAATATCCCACCGACGAGATGGGCGAGAACCTGACGCTCGTGGTGGACGGCATCGACGGGCGAACACACCATCTTCCCGGCATTGATCCGGCCCGCGTCGAAGATGCCCGGATCGGCAGCATCGTGGAAGTCGGTCCCGCCGATACAGCACAACGTCCCTCTGATCGCACCATCGCTGCGATCTCGGAAAATGGTATCTACCGACCGAGCCGCCACCTCGAACAGGCGAAGTTCGAGGGACGTGTGCCGGGTGGCGATTATGAGGGCTATGTCGATGCCCATGTCCGGCGATTGGAATCGCTACGCCGGGCCGGGATTGCCGAGCGGATCGACGCCGACCAGTGGCACATCCCCGAAGACTTCGAGAGCCGCGCCACCGCCTATGATGCCGGTCGCAACCGGCAGGCCAGCATCCGTGTCGTCTCGACCTTCGATCTGGAAAAGCAGATTGGGTCCGATGGCGCGACCTGGCTCGACCGGCGATTGGTCACACCGGACGCCTCGGACCTTACCCCGGCAGGGTTCGGCCAGCAGGTGCGCGAGGCTATGGACCAGCGGCGTGAACACCATATCGCACAGGGCGATGCCACGCGGCAGCAGAATGGACGCATCCTCTATCGGCGCAACCTGCTCGCCAATCTGCGAGAAAGGGAAGTGGCCCGCGTCGGTGCGGAAATGGCCAGCAGCAAAGGCTTGCCGTTCCGGGCGGCTGCCGATGGCGAAAATATCAGCGGCAAGTTCACCGGGACCGCACATCTATCGAGCGGCAAGTTCGCCATTGTCGAAAAGAGCCACGAGTTCACTCTTGTCCCATGGCGGCCAGTGATCGACCGCCAGCTCGGCCGCGAGATTGCGGGCATCGTGCAGGGTGGATCGGTATCGTGGCAAATGGGGCGAACACGAGGGCTCGGGATTTGAGCCTTTGCCGATCTGGCACCTCGCAAATTGTTCTGTCGACATCGGCATCTGAAAGGGCCTGTCCGATGTGCCGCCGATAGTATCCGGCAACACGGCACCCCTGCTTTTCCTATTGCCGCTTTCGAAAACGTCTATTCTTTGATCGGCTCCGACTCTCTTGCCGATTGGAGCCTGTATGCGTGGTGGCCGAATACTCTGGGGCCAGATCATTGTCGTATTCACCATTGTCCTGGTGATGGTCTGGACTTCGACACAATGGGTGGCCTTCCGCCTTGGCTTTCAGCCCCAGCTCGGCAATCCATGGTTCGATGTTGCGGGATGGCCGGTCTATTATCCTCCGGCCTTCTTCTGGTGGTGGTTTTCCTATGACGCCTATGCGCCCGGTATTTTCACCGAGGGCGCGTTCATCGCCACGTCCGGGGCGTTGTTCGCTATCGCCGCCGCTTTTTTCATGTCGATCATCCGGGCGCGCGAGGCGCGCAACGTCGCCACCTACGGTTCGGCGCGATGGGCCGAAGACAAGGAAATCCATGCTGCCGGACTGCTCGGTCCCGATGGCGTGGTCCTTGGCAGGCACAGCAAGGACTATCTCCGGCACGACGGCCCCGAGCATGTCCTTTGTTTCGCGCCCACCCGATCAGGCAAAGGCGTCGGTCTCGTTGTGCCGACGCTGCTGACCTGGCCGGGAAGTTGCATCGTGCACGACATCAAGGGTGAGAACTGGAATCTGACGGCCGGCTTCCGGTCCCATCACGGCCGCGTCCTGCTGTTCGATCCGACCAATGTGCATTCCGCAGCTTACAACCCGCTGCTGGAAGTCCGTCAGGGGGAGTGGGAAGTCCGCGATGTCCAGAACATCGCGGATATTCTGGTCGATCCCGAGGGCAGTCTCGACAAGCGCAACCACTGGGAAAAGACCAGCCATTCGCTACTGGTCGGCGCCATCCTGCATGTACTCTATGCCGAGAAGGACAAGACGCTGGCCGGCGTCGCGAGTTTTCTGTCCGATCCCCGCCGTCCGGTCGAGGCAACCTTGCGCGCCATGATGGACACACCGCATCTGGGCGAAGCCGGTGTGCATCCCGTCATCGCTTCGTCGGCACGCGAGCTGTTGAACAAATCCGAGAACGAACGCTCCGGTGTGCTGTCCACGGCGATGTCCTTTCTCGGCCTCTACCGAGATCCGGTCGTGGCCCGCGTGACGGCCCGCTGCGACTGGCGCATTGCTGATCTGGTCGGAGCAAAAAAAACCGTCAGCCTCTACCTCGTCGTACCGCCCTCGGACATCAACCGGACCAAGCCGCTGATCCGTCTGATCCTCAATCAGGTCGGGCGGCGGCTGACCGAGGAGCTGGAAACCACCGGAAAACGCCATCGTCTCCTGTTGATGCTGGACGAGTTCCCCGCGCTCGGGCGGCTTGATTTCTTTGAATCGGCGCTTGCCTTCATGGCCGGCTACGGCCTCAAAGCGTTCCTGATCGCGCAGTCGCTCAACCAGATCGAGCGCGCCTATGGGCAGAACAACGCCATTCTCGACAACTGCCATGTGCGTGTCGCCTTTGCTGCCAATGATGAACGCACCGCCAAACGGATCAGTGATGCGCTCGGCACGGCGACAGAAATGCGCGATTCCACCAACTATGCCGGTCATCGCCTCGCGCCATGGCTCGGGCATCTCATGGTTTCACGGCAGGAAACGGCGCGGCCACTCCTGACGCCCGGCGAAATCATGCAGCTTCCGCCAACCGACGAGATCGTCATGGTGGCGGGCGTGCCGCCGATCCGCGCGGCTAAGGCGCGCTATTACGCCGATACGCGGTTTCAGGAACGGGTGTTGCCGCCGCCCGATCTGCGCAAGCCGTCGGTGAAGATGGTAACATCGGCGCCAGACGACTGGACGAGCCGTGTTGTTGCGGCAGCGGCCGGCCACGGACCCGCGTCGAACAGGTCCGACGAAGATCCTGCCAATGCCGGTATCCGTCTTGAGCCGGAGCTTCCCGAGCATGAGGAAATCATCCCGGCACCACCGCCGCCATCGCAGGAGCTCGACTTTCTCGATGATGAGCCCGACGTCGATGCCGCCAAGGCCCGCGCCATGCGTCAGCGGATGCGCATGGTCGCGCGGCAGGCATCTCTCGACCCCAATGACGGCATCGACCTTTGAGAAGGAAGACAGGCATGACGAGCCGCACCCGCATGAACGTCTACTTCTCCCCGGATCTGCTGAAGCAGGTCGAAGGCCTGGCGCTGCGCCGCAATGTTTCCAAATCCGCAGTGATCGAGGCGGCGGTCGCATCCTTCCTGTCCGGTGACACGACCGAACGGCTGGAAGCCGCAATGTCGCGACGCCTGGACAAGCTTGGCCGCCAGTTCGACATGCTGGACGAAGATGTCGCCATCCTCGGCGAGACGCTTTCGCTGTTCGTACAATTCTGGCTCACCATGACGCCGCCGCTGTCAGATAGCGCGAAACAGTCGGCACGCATCAAGGGCAACGAGCGCTTCGAAGGCTTCATGCAGACGCTGGGCAAGCGCTTGGCTTCCGGCGATAGATTCCTGAAAGAGTTGTCGCGGGATATCGATTCGCTTCACGATTTTTCGTCACAAGGCCAGTCCGAAGCGGATGGAAACCAGCTCTGAACTTTCGATCCATCCTATTTACCGTCCTGCGCCGCCGATGCCCGCACACGCGTAAACATCTGTTGAAACGGCCCTAAATCAGGTTCTTTTAATCGACCCCAATCCGGGGTCCGTCTTTTGCGCGTCCCGCCATGAACGGGGCCGCCATGACCGCATCACATCAGAAACCCGAGACGATTGCGCGTGGTGCGCGGATGCTGCGCACCGCGCTCGGTACATCGATTGCCCGGTTTCTGGAAGATCCAGCTGTGGTCGAGGTGATGCTGAATCCCGATGGCCGCATCTGGGTGGATCGGCTCTCCGAAGGGCTGGCCGATACGGGGGAGAGGCTGTCGGCTGCCGATGGCGAGCGGATCGTCAGGCTGGTCGCCCATCATGTCGGCGCCGAGGTTCATGCCCGCAATCCGCGTGTGTCGGCTGAACTGCCCGAGACCGGAGAGCGCTTCGAAGGGTTGCTGCCGCCTGTCGTCACGGCGCCGACCTTTGCCATCCGCAAGCCTGCCGTCGCGGTGTTCACGCTCGACGACTATGTAAACGCCGGGATCATGACCAGTGCTCAGGCCGAGGTGCTGCGCCTGAACGTCGCCACGCGCGCCAATATCCTTGTCGCGGGCGGCACCTCGACCGGAAAAACCACGCTGACCAACGCGCTGCTGGCAGAAGTCGCCAAGACTTCGGACCGCGTCGTGATCATTGAAGACACGCGCGAACTGCAATGCGCCGCGCCCAATCTGGTCGCGATGCGCACCAAAGATGGCGTGGCGACGCTCTCCGATCTGGTGCGTTCGTCGCTACGCCTGCGCCCGGATCGCATCCCGGTCGGCGAGGTGCGCGGGTCCGAAGCTCTCGACCTCCTTAAAGCCTGGGGCACCGGCCATCCGGGCGGGATCGGCACCATCCATGCCGGTTCCGGCATTGGCGCGCTGCGACGCCTCGAACAGCTCATCCAGGAAGCCGTCATCACCGTCCCGCGCGCCCTGATTGCCGAGACAATCGACCTCGTCGCCGTTCTTGCCGGACGCGGCTCTTCCCGCCGGCTGGTCGAACTCGCCCGCGTCGATGGGCTGGGGCCGGACGGCGATTACGCCATCACGCATCCCATCACTTTGGCAACCACCCCGAAAGGAAACCCTTCATGATCCGCACGATTTCACGCGGCTGCCGCATCATGGCAACCGCCGCTGCCACTGTTTCCATCAGTCTGATGCTGGCGCCTGCCGCACACGCCTCCGGCTCCTCCATGCCCTGGGAGGCCCCGCTTCAGTCGATCCTCCAGTCGATCGAGGGTCCTGTCGCCAAGATCATCGCCGTCATCGTCATCATCGCCACCGGCCTGGCGCTGGCCTTCGGTGATACCTCCGGCGGCTTCCGCCGCCTGATCCAGATCGTCTTCGGCCTGTCCATCGCCTTCGCCGCGTCGAGCTTCTTCCTTTCGTTCTTCTCGTTCGGCGGCGGGGCGCTCATCTGATGGCGGGTGGCCTCGAACAGCTCGACGCGGTGCCGGGCTTCTCCATCCCGGTTCACCGGGCGCTGACCGAGCATATCCTGCTCGGCGGCGCACCGCGCTCCATCGCCATCGTCAACGGAACGCTGGCCGGGGCCGTCGGCCTCGGCCTTCGTCTCTGGCTGGTTGGCCTTGCGATCTGGGCAGTCGGTCATTTCCTCGCGGTATGGGCTGCCAAACGCGATCCGCTTTTTGTCGAGGTGGGCCGCAGGCACCTGCGCATACCCGGTCATCTGTCAGTGTGAGGGCGCGGCCATGATGAACCTCACCGAATATCGCCGCACCTCCGCTCGGCTTTCCGACTATCTGCCATGGGCAGCCCTGGTCGGCCCCGGCATTGTTCTGAACAAGGATGGCAGCTTCCAGAGGACGGCAAAGTTTCGTGGGCCGGATCTGGATTCTGCTGTCGCCGCCGAACTTGTCGCGGTCGCCGGTCGGATCAACAACGCCGTCCGCCGTCTGGGTTCGGGCTGGTCGATCTTCGTCGAGGCACAACGCTCCGAGGCTGCGACCTATCCCGATAGCAAGTTTCCAGATGCGGCTTCCGCACTAGTCGATGCTGAGCGCAAAGCCGGGTTCGAGGAAGCGGGCACACATTTCGTGTCAGGCTACTTCCTGACCTTCCTCTGGCTGCCACCCGCCGAAGATGCGGCTCGCGCCGAGACCTGGCTCTACGAGGGCCGTGAGCAATCCGGCGTCAATCCATGGGAGCTGATGCGCGGCTTCATCGACCGCACCGACCGCGTGCTGGCGCTGCTCGACGGCTTCATGCCCGAATGCCACTGGATCGATGACGCGGGCACGCTGACCTATCTCCATTCCACGATTTCCACGAACCGCCATCGTGTTCGCGTGCCCGAAGTGCCCATGCACCTCGATGCGCTGCTGGCCGATCAGCCGCTGACTGGCGGGTTGGAACCGCGCCTTGGTGACAAGCATCTGCGCGTCCTGACCATTATCGGCTTTCCGACAGCGACCACGCCCGGCCTGCTCGACGAGATGAACCGGCTCGCGTTCCCGTATCGCTGGTCCACCCGCGCCATCCTGATGGACAAGACGGACGCGACGAAACTCCTCACCAAAATCCGCCGTCAATGGTTCGCCAAGAGAAAATCCATCGCCGCGATCCTCAAGGAGGTGATGACCAACGAGCAATCGGCGCTGGTGGACACCGATGCGTCCAACAAGGCGCTCGATGCCGACATGGCCTTGCAGGAACTGGGCGCTGACGTCGCCGGCATGGCCTATGTCACAGCAACCGTCACCGTCTGGGACGCCGACCCCCGTATCGCCGACGAGAAGCTGCGTCTGGTCGAGAAGATCATTCAGGGCCGTGACTTCACGGCCATGCCGGAAACTGTCAATGCCGTCGATGCCTGGCTAGGCTCGATCCCCGGACATGCCTACGCCAATGTCCGGCAGCCGCCGATCTCGACGCTCAACCTCGCCCACATGATCCCTCTATCGGCCGTGTGGGCGGGGCCGGAACGGAACGAACATCTCGGAGCGCCCCCCTTGCTGTACGGCAAGACCGAAGGTTCGACTCCGTTCCGGCTTTCCCTTCATGTCGGCGACGTGGGCCATACCCTCGTCGTCGGCCCGACCGGCGCGGGCAAGTCCGTGCTGCTGGCGCTGATGGCGCTGCAATTTCGCCGCTATGATCGCAGCCAGATTTTCGCTTTCGATTTCGGGGGATCGATCCGGGCATCCGCGCTCGCCATGGGTGGCGACTGGCATGATCTCGGCGGTGGATTGACCGAGGGATCGGAGGTTTCCGTTTCCCTGCAACCGCTGGCGCGGATCGATGATGCCTATGAACGGTCATGGGCCGCTGACTGGATCGCCGCGATCCTGATGCGTGAAGGCATGATCATCACGCCGGAGGTGAAGGAGCACATCTGGACGGCGCTGACATCGCTGGCATCCGCCCCGGCGGGGGAACGGACCATCACCGGCCTTGCCGTGCTGCTGCAATCCAACGATCTGAAACAGGCGTTGCGCCCTTACTGCATTGGCGGCGCCTATGGCCGGTTGCTCGACGCCGAGGCCGAACATCTCGGATCAGCCGATGTACAGGCCTTCGAGATCGAGGGGCTGGTCGGCACTGGGGCTGCGCCTGCCGTCCTGTCCTATCTGTTTCATCGGATCGGCGACCGGCTCGACGGTCGGCCAACCCTGCTCATCATCGACGAAGGCTGGCTGGCGCTCGATGACGAGGGGTTCGCCAACCAGCTGCGCGAATGGCTGAAGACACTCAGGAAGAAGAACGCTTCCGTCATCTTCGCCACGCAATCGCTCTCGGACATTGACGGCAGCAATATCGCGCCCGCCATCATCGAAAGCTGCCCGACGCGGCTGCTTCTCCCGAATGAACGCGCCATCGAGCCGCAGATCACGGCAATCTACCGCCGCTTCGGCCTCAATGACCGGCAAATCGAGATCCTCGCGCGGGCCACGCCAAAGCGGGACTATTACTGCCAATCGCGGCGCGGCAATCGCCTGTTCGAGCTTGGCCTCAGCGAAGTCGGCCTCGCGCTCTGCGCCGCATCATCCAAATCCGATCAGACCCGTATCGCCGAACTCGTCGCCGAGCATGGGCAGGACGGTTTTCTCGCGGCCTGGCTGCGCCATCGCGGCGTCGAATGGGCCGTCGATCTGATCCCGAACCTCACAAATCTTGTCGAACGGACAGAGCCCGCTCGGCCGGTCGCGCCAGACCAAATCCATCCAGATGACAGCCAAGAAAAGGAGACCCTGCCATGATCCGTATCCCCGTTTCCCGATATGTCAGTGCATCCGTGCTGGCGCTGACGCTCGCCATGCCTGTTGCACTGTCGCCCATGCTGGCAAGCCCCGCTCACGCTTTTGGCTTCGGCCGCATCGTCTATGATCCGACCAACTATGCGCAGAACCTTCTGACTGCCGCACGTACGCTGGAGCAGATCAACCACCAGATCACCTCGCTTCAGAATGAAGCGCAGATGCTCATCAATCAGGCGAAGAATCTCGCCAGTCTGCCATATTCCTCGCTCCAGACTTTGCAGCAGAATGTCCAGCGCACGCAGCAGCTTCTGGCCCAGGCGCAGAACATTGCCTTCGACGTGCAGAACGTCGATCAAATGTTCCAACAGAAATACGGCAAGGTTTCGCTGTCCGCGACCGACGCCCAGCTCGTCGCCGATGCGCGGTCCCGCTGGCAGAATACGGTCGGCGGTTTGCAGGACGCCATGCGCGTGCAGGCTGGTGTCGTCGGAAATATCGACACCAACCGCGCTGAAATGTCCGCCCTTGTCGGGCAGAGCCAGAACGCCACCGGCGCGTTACAGGCGACACAGGCGGGCAATCAGCTTCTCGCGCTCCAGTCGCAGCAGCTTTCCGACCTGATCGCGCTGATGTCCGCCAATGGTCGCTCCGAAGCCCTGATCGAAGCCGAGCGTGCCACCGCCGCCGAACAAGGCCGCATCCAGCGCGAGCGCTTTCTGACGCCGGGATCGGGCTATCAGCCCGGCAATGCCCGGATGTTCGGCAACGGCAACAACTGACCGGACAGGAGGGGCGCGACATGGACGGCAAGATGCTGGCACGGCTGGGCGCGATCATATTCGTGGCCATCGCCATCACCGCCACGGTGATCGAAATGACCCGCGAGGATGAACCGGCGCAGAACCGTCCGGCGCCATCGCTTCAGCCCTCTGCCGATCCGCTGCGCCAGAGCCTGCGCCACTGCCAGCAGTTAGGCGAGGCCGCCGTGAACGATCCCGGCTGCCTCGCCACCTGGGCCGAGAACCGCGACCGGTTCCTCGGCCGGACGCCGGTGCCCGCCGCTCCGCATCAGAACGGGGGACAGTGAACCATGGGCGGCACCGGCGTCATCGACAATTTCCTGGGCGTCTTCACCAGCTATATCGACAGCGGCTTCGGCCTGCTCGGTGGCGAGGTCGCCTTCATCGCCACCACGCTAATCGTCATCGACGTGACGCTGGCCGCACTCTTCTGGTCCTGGGGCGCCGATGACGACATCATCGCACGCCTCGTCAAGAAGACGCTCTTCGTCGGCGTCTTCGCATACCTGATCGGCAACTGGAACAATCTCGCCCAGATCATCTTCGACAGCTTCGCCGGTCTTGGCCTGAAAGGTTCGGGCACCAGCTTTTCCGCCGCTGATCTGCTGCGGCCCGGCAAGGTGGCGCAGACCGGCCTCGATGCCGGTCGCCCGCTGCTCGAATCCATCTCGGATATGATGGGCTACTGGTCCTTCTTCGAGAACTTCATCCAGATCGCCTGCCTGATGTTCGCCTGGGCGCTGGTGCTGCTCGCCTTCTTCATTCTCGCCGTGCAGCTCTTTGTCACCCTGATTGAGTTCAAGCTGACCACGCTGGCCGGTTTTGTGCTGATCCCCTTTGGTCTCTTCGGCAAGACTGCCTTCATTGCCGAGCGCGTTCTTGGCAATGTTGTTTCCTCCGGCATCAAGGTGCTGGTCCTGGCCGTCATCATCGGCATCGGATCAACCCTATTTAGCCAATTCACGGCAGGCTTCGGCGGCGTGACGCCGACCATCGACGACGCCATGGCGATCGTGCTGGCCGCCCTTTCCCTTCTCGGCCTCGGCATCTTCGGTCCTGGCATCGCGTCCGGTCTGGTTTCTGGCGGCCCGCAGCTTGGCGCAGGTGCGGCTGTTGGAACCGGCCTTGCCGCTGGCGGCATGATGCTTGCCGGCGGCGCTGCCGCAGGCATGGCCGCGAAGGGAGGGACAGCGGCGCTGTCGGGTGGAGCTGCGGCTGTCCGTGGTGGTGCTGCCGCCGCAGGTGCGGCGAGCGCCGCCTACAGTGTCGGCTCGCTTGGCCAGTCCGGCGCTGCCGGTGTTGCCTCCGGTCTGGGCGGTGTTGCCCGTGCCGCAGGCTCTGCTGCCGCATCGCCCCTGAAGCGCGCCGCCTCGAAGGCATCGGAAAGCGTCACGTCCAGCTTTTCCGATGGAGCGCGTGCCGGCTTCGGCGTCACTGGTGGCTCTTCCACGGCTGGAACTGTCGGAGGTGCCAGCGAGGCCGCGAGTGCTGGCCCATCGCCCGCCGCGCAGGCTGGCGGCTCTCCGGCATGGGCAAAGCAGATGCAGCGCAAGCAGACACTCAGTCACGGCACGTCGATGGCCGCCCATGCCGTGCGCGCTGGCGACAGCCATGGCGGCGGCTCCTCCATCAATCTTTCTGAAAGTGACCGCTCATGAACATCTTCAAACGTCCATCGGCCCATTACGGCAAATCGCCCGAACCCGAGACGCCCTATCAGAAAGCTGCCCAGGCCTGGGACGAGCGTATCGGTTCGGCTCGCGTGCAGGCTAAGAACTGGCGCATCATGGCCTTCGGCTCACTGATCCTCTCGGCCGGTTTCGCCTCTGCTCTGGTCTGGCAATCGGCGCGCGGGACGGTCGTGCCCTGGGTGGTGCAGGTCGATAATCTCGGCCAGGCCCAGGCCATCACCGCAGCCACGGCCGATTACCGCCCGACCGATCCGCAGATCGCCTTCCATCTTGGCCGTTTCATCGAGCAGACGCGCTCGATCCCGGCGGATGCCATCATCGTGCGCCAGAACTGGCTGCGCGCCTATGAGTTCACCACAGATAGGGGAGCGGCCGCGCTCAACGACTATGCCCGCGCCAACGATCCGTTCACCCGTGTCGGCCGCCAGCAGATCGCAGTCGAAGTTTCCAGCGTCATCCGCGCCTCGAACGACAGTTTCCGCGTCGCCTGGACCGAGCGCCATTACGAGAACGGGCAGCTTTCCACGACCGAGCGCTGGACCGCGATCCTGACCATCGTGCTCCAGACCCCGCGCGATGCCGAGCGTCTGCGCGCCAATCCGCTCGGCATCTACGTCAATGCAATTTCATGGTCGCGGGAGATGAGCCAATGACCATCGCGTCTTCCCGCAATTCCGCCTTGCCGGTTTTCGGTAAACCCGCGTTCGCGGCTTTGTTGCTTTCGGCCACCATGCTGGCAGGCTGCGCCACCAACAAAGCGCCGCAGTTCAGCTATGATGCCGATGTGCCGGCGTTGCCTGTTGTGTCGACCGCTGTCACCGATGACCGGCCTCGGCCGCTTCATACGCCGCCGGCCTGGACGGTCGCACGCGGCGGAACTGCTGCCGGAACACCGGCAGGCCGCGTCGAGAACGCCAATGCCGCCGCCCGCGTCGAGCCGCGCCGCGAGGGTTACTATAACGCCATCCAGATCTATCCCTGGTCGGAAGGTGCGCTCTATCAGGTCTATGCAGCACCAGGACAGATCACCAATATCGCGCTGGAGCCGGGCGAAAGCCTGACCGGTGCGGGACCGATCGCGGCGGGAGACACCGCCCGCTGGATCATTGGCGATACTGAGAGCGGGAGCGGTACGTCGCGCCGGGTCCATATTCTCGTCAAACCATCTCGATCCGACATCTCAACCAATCTCGTGGTGACGACCGATCGGCGCACCTACATGATCGAGCTGCGCGCCCGTGAGGCGCTCTACATGCCGTCCGTATCCTGGTCTTATCCGGCGCTGCCTGCCGGTCAACGCCAGACCGTTCCCGCAGCACCCATCATCCCGGTCGAGGCGGCACGCAACTATCGTTACGGCCTGACCGGAGATACGCCGCCATGGCGGCCGATTTCCGTCTTCGACGATGGCCGCCGTGTCTATGTCGTTTTCCCGCGCGGCATCGTGCAGGGAGAGATGCCACCGATTTTCGTCATCGGTTCCGAGGGCGAGACCCAGATCGTCAATTCCCGTGTTCACCAGAACATCTTGATAGTCGATCGGCTGTTCGGAGCGGCTGAGCTGCGTCTTGGTAGCGGTAAGCAGCAGCAGACGGTCAGGATCGTTCGCATCGAGCAAAGGCAAGCTGCCCAGCCCGCCAAAACCGGGGAGCAACCGTCATGAGTGAAGAGGCTACCACCAACCCAACGCCGATGCGTCTGCGTGCCGAGCCGCCGCGCGTCACGCGCCTGTCGCGCAAGATGCTGGCCGGTGCCGGGGCTGTTGCGCTCCTCGGCATCGGCGGGGTGCTGATCTATGCGCTCCAGACGCACGATATGAGCGGAAACGGTGAAGAACTCTATTCGACCGAGAACCGCGCCACGGCAGATGGACTGGCGGGTCTGCCGAAGGATTATACCGGGCCGGTCCTGGGGCCGGCATTGCCGGGCGATCTCGGTGGCCCGATCCTGGATGCCCAGAACCGGGGTCAGCCCGTCACGCCGCCCGCCATGGCGACGCCTGCCCGCGATCCTGCCGAAGAGCGCCGGCTTGCCGAGGAAGAAGCCGCACGTCTTAGCACCGTGTTCTTCCAGTCGGGGCAGAGATCAGCGACGACGCCTGGCTCCAATATGCCGGGCCTTGCTGGCCTTGACCTTGGTGGCCAGCCCGCAACACAGGACCGCCACACGGCATTTCTGAATGGGCCGGTGGAACGGCAGACCGTTGCCATGGATCGGATCATGGCGCCAGCCTCGCCCTACATCCTTCAGGCAGGGGCCGTAATCCCGGCGGCGATGATTACCGGCATCCGCTCGGACCTTCCCGGCCAGATCACCGCGCAGGTCACGGAAAATGTCTATGACAGCCCGACCGGCAGCCTGCTCCTGATCCCGCAGGGAACGCGCATCATCGGTCAGTATGACGCCGGTGTGCAGTTCGGTCAGCGCCGCGTGCTGCTGGTCTGGAACCGCCTGATTCTGCCCAACGGCCGCTCCATCGTGCTGGAGCGCCAGCCCGGTGCGGACGCTTCCGGCTATGCCGGGCTGGAAGATGGCGTTGACTATCACTGGTGGGATCTGATGAAGGCGGCGGGGCTGTCCACGTTGCTCGGCATCGGCACGGAACTGGCGGCCGACGACGAGGATCGTCTGATCCGTGCCATCCGCGACGGAGCGCAGGATACCATCAATCAGGCCGGGCAGCAGATCGTCCAGCGCCAGTTGCAGGTCGCGCCGACCCTGACGATCCGGCCGGGCTACCCGGTCAGGGTCATCGTTACCCGCGATCTCGTACTCGAACCTTACAGGAACTGACCATGACGAAGCTGAAACTCGGCCCCCTCATCGAAGACAAGCCCGTGAAGGTGACGGTGGAACTGCCGGGGCCGCTGCACCGCGATCTTGTCGCCTATGCCGAAGTGCTGGCTCGCGAAACCGGCCAGCCCGCTGCCGATCCTGTCAGGCTGATTGTGCCGATGCTGGAGCGGTTCATTGCGACAGATCGGGGCTTTGCCAGCGCCCGAAGGTCTCGCTCATGAGGTGCCGAGCGAGTCATGGCGCGTCGCGGCGATGATTTCCATCAACGTATCGACGGCCTTTCGTGTCGCATCCCATTTGGTGGTCTGATCCATTTCCCGGTTCTGAAGGGTGAGGCTCACCGCGCCGTGTACCGTTGACCAGAACATGAAGCTGTAACGGCTCAGATCCATGCCGGGCAAAAAGCCTTGGTCCTGAGAGCAGCGAAGTCCCGTCAGCAATAGATTTAGTATCTGTCTTCCAGCTTCGCCCGACCATGGATCATCGCTGGCTCCGAGCCGTGGCGGCGGTGTGAACATCAGTCGGTACAGCGTGGGGTTTTCGAGGGCAAAGCGGACATAGGCATAGCTGCCATCACGCAAATAGCCGAATGGATTGCCGCGCATCTGCTGGAAGACGGCCAGCTTTTCTCTGTAGAGCTGGTTGAAACCTTCGTCCCGAACGGCGCGCAACAAGGCGCTTTTGTTGCGGAAATGGCCGTAAAGCGCTGGCGCTGTGCAACCGATGGCGTGCGCGACCGCAGTCAGCGGTACGTCGAGGTCGCCACGTTCTGACAGCAGCCGGATCGTTTCGTCGATCGCGCGACGAGCAATATCAAGTTCTTGCTCTTTCCGAGGACGGGCCATGCGGATGCCTGTTGCAACTTGTCGTGAAAACTAAACGACATTTACTTTTTTCGTTGACGGGGCGGAAGTCAAGAAGCAGCATTCGGTAACTGAACGTCGTTTAGTTTGAGGATGTGCGGAGAGCCGATGAACGCACACAGATCGATTTTCGCGTTGATGATGGCGGGGTGCCCGTCAGAAACCGAACGCTGTTTCGGATGATGCACCATGGCTGTGATCGGGAACAATCAGACCTCGCCTGATGATAGCCTCACAAAAGTCGTTGAGGGGAGACCCGGCACATCTGCGGTCCGGCTGAACCAGTTGCGATATTTTGTGGCCGCCGTCGATTATGGGAGTTTTCGCAAGGCTGCTGCCGCGCTTTCTGTGCAGGAATCCTCCATCAGCCGACGAATCCGTGATCTCGAAGATGAACTCGGGGCGTCGCTTTTCATGCGCCATGCTGGCGGGGTGCGGTTGACCGTTGCCGGGCGGGAATTCCTGCGCAACGCTCGCCATGCTCTTCGCCAGATCGACATTGGGGTGACCAAGGTGGCGGCGGTTGGCCGGGCGGAGCAAGGGCTGATCAAGGTCGGGATATTTTCGTCCCTTGCGTCAGGATTTCTGTTCGATCTGTTGCGTGCCTTCGGCACGCGCCACCCGAACGTGCAGGTCGACCTTATTGACGGCAATCCGCCCGAGCACATCGCGGCTGTCCGGAAACTTTGTCTGGACGTCGCATTCATCACGGGAACCGCGGCATGGGATGGCTGTGAGGCAGAGCATTTATGGTGCGAGAAGGTTTTCGTGGTGCTGCCCGATAACCACCCTTTGACGGGCAAGCCGGAACTTGGATGGGGCGATTTGGTCTCCGAGCGGTTCATTGTGAGTGACGTTGCGCCGGGTCAGGAGATCCACGACTATTTGGTTGCTCACCTTGCCGGTCTCGGCCGCCATCTCGATATTCAGTCTCAGCAGGTCGGCCGCGACAATATCCTATCGCTGGTCGCTCTCGGTCGCGGCCTCACTCTGACGAGCGAAGCAACAACCGTCGCCCAGTTTCCAGGGATCACCTACCGGGAACTTGCGGATGAGGTGCTGCCGTTCAGCATGGTCTGGTCCGCGCAAAACGACAATCCGGCGTCTCGGCGGTTGTTGAGCCTGGCACGATCGCTGACAGGGCTGGCCCGGCGAAAATAGGGTTTGACGGCACTGTACGATCACGCCGTAGCATTGGCTGCAATCGACATCGACCGTGTCGGCATCGAAGATGTCGTGGCCCTGCCCAAGTCCAGGCTGACCGACTTCGATAGCGTTTTTGCCCCGCCGTGTTTGTGCACGGTGACACGGTGCGCATCCGGCCTTGCTCGGGCTTGACAGTTTGAGGTTTGTTAGAATAGAAAATATACGGACATCGCAAGGTGTCCCATATACTTTTTATCCTTTCAAGTGCGGCGGGACGAGCAATGCTGAAATGGGGTGTCGAGAGGCGGTTGGAGTTCATCGAATTCCGCCTGTTCTGGGAGGGGGGTGTTAATCGCTCTGACCTGATCGATACGTTTGGCGTCTCCGTTCCGCAGGCGTCAAAGGACTTGACCCATTATCAGGAGCGTGCGCCGCAGAATGCGGTCTATGACAAAAGCGCTCGCCGCTACGTAGCCGGCCCGGAATTTCAGCCGGTGTTTCTAGATCCGGACCCGGACGCCTATCTCATGCGGCTTCGATCGATGGCGGAAGGTTTCGCCGACGCGGGGGCGAACTGGCTCGCTGCCCCGCCTGACATGGATATCGCTCTGACTTTGCGCCGTAAGGTCGATACCGAAGTTCTGCGTTCAGTTCTGGCGGCAGTGCGGGAGGAAAGGTCGCTGGACCTTCACTACCAATCCATGAACCGCGATCGGCCCGATCCGGCATGGCGGCGTATTACCCCGCATGCCTTCGGCTTTGATGGTCTGCGCTGGCATGTGCGGGCCTGGTGCCATGAAACGGAGCGCTTCAAGGATTTCCTGCTCTCGCGTGTCCTTGGATTCGGCGAGTTCGGCGAGCCAGGTGCTGCTGCGGCACAGGACCGGCTGTGGCAGGAAACCTTCGATATCACCCTTGTGCCGCATCCTGATCTGTCGGTCGGTCAGCAGGCGGTGGTCGCAAAGGATTACAACATGGCGGACGGGCGCGCTGTGCTGACAGTTCGCTACGCCATGCTGTTCTATGTGCTCAAGCGGCTAGGACTCCTTGATGGGGCTAGGCTGCGTGATCCCCGGACCCAGCATATCGTTGCGGCTGACGAAGACGAGGTTGCCGCCGCCCTTGAGCGTGCACAGCATGAGTTCGATGAGGCTGACACAGCAAGCGGGGCGGTACCTAAATGATGGTGGCCGCAGCGAAATATCGGATGTCCTTTGGCGTGGGCGGGCTGATGCTCAATGAGAGCATCGTGATTGCTCAAGCTTATCAACCCGGTGAGAACTGGGCATCTGCTCGTGAGCGTTTGCTGGCCCAGGGCGCGTCATCCTTACCCAAACTGGCCTCGCAAACCCGCGCGCTTCGTGAAGTGTACGACCGGATAGGCCATCTCTCTGATGCCGAACGTCATTACCTGTCGGTAGAGGCTGACCGCGCCGAGCAGCAGGCGATGATGTGGCTGGCGGTCTGCCGGACCTATCGTTTTGTCCACGAATTCGCAGTCGAGGTGATCAGCGAACGCTACCAATCATGGCGGCTCGACCTGGGCCATGAGGTTTTTGACCGCTTTCTCGCGGAGAAGGCTGAAAGCGATCCCGGCCTCGCCGCTCTTTCAGCTTCAACCTGCGCAAAATTGCGTCAGGTCTTGTTTCGGATACTACGTGAAGTTGGTTTGATAAGCGTCGAGGGTAGAATTCAGCCGATTTGGTTATCGGGGCGCATGAAGCGGCTGATTGAGGAGAGTAATCCGGCGGACTTGCAGGTCTTTCCCGGAAATGGGGGGTAATGGTGGGCACGAAAACTGATCGGCGCGCCCGCGCCGAGCACCTATTCAGGGTAGTTTCCAGCGATCGGTTCTTGCAAAAGCAAGGGCTGGGAAACGAGGTTCCCTTTTTTATCTGCGCTTTTGATGCCGAAGACGGACTGAGCCTGGGCGAGGATCGCGAGGATCTGATCGCCCGGCTGAGCCACGCTGGTGTGCGCGTACTTGATATTGATCTCTATGATCTTTCGATCAGGATCCTCGAAGACCGGGGTATCTTCGAGCAGATCCTTGAGGTTGAAGCCGAAACGGAAAAGGCGGAGCTCAAGGAACTGTTGCAGGGGGTTCTGGACCCGCAGGCACACCTCATTCCAGAGATTGCGCGGCACATCGAAGAAGTCCCGCACGACGTGATCTTCCTGTCAGGCGTAGGCGAGGTTTACCCCTACCTACGGTCGCACAACGTACTCAACAACCTGCAAAGCACCGCGAAAGATCGCCCGACGGTCATGTTCTTTCCGGGAAAATACACGCACGCGCTGGCGACAGGAGCATCGCTGGAATTGTTCGGCTTGCTGCATGACGACAAATACTACCGCGCGTTCAATATCATGAATTACGAGGTCTGACCGATGGCTACTTTTCTGCGTGATATCTTTGCCAAGCCGGTCGACCGTTCGATCGATGGAGTGATCAAGGCTGACGACAAGGCCAGCCTCCTGACCGAGCTCGATGAATATGTCATCACCAATGAGATCGGCGCTCGGCTGGAGCAATTCCTCGACGCCTACAACAATTATGATACCGCGAACGGCGTGTGGATTTCTGGCTTCTTCGGGTCAGGTAAGTCTCACCTGCTGAAGATGCTCGCCCTTCTGCTGGAGAATGACGAGGTCGAAGGGCAGCGTGCCGTCGAAATCTTTGAGCGGAAGCTTGCGGGCAACCCGATGCTGGCGGGCGCTTTGCGCAAGGCAGTGTCGATTCCATCCCGGTCGGTCTTGTTCAATATCGACCAGAAGGCGGATGTGATCTCGAAGGCGGATGTCGATGCGCTTCTCGCCGTCTTCCAGAAGGTCTTTGACGAGATGTGCGGCTACTATGGCAAGCTCCCGCATATCGCGCAGTTCGAGCGTGATCTGGACAGTCGCGGCAAGCTCGATGCCTTCAAGGCTGCCTTTGCGCAATCTTCCGGAAAGCCTTGGGAGCGCGGACGCGAACAGGCTCTGATGGAAGGTAAGCACATTGCCGCCGCCTTTGCCGAGGTCACGGGCGATGAGGTCAAGGATATTCTTGGCCAGTATCGTAAGGATACGAAGGTTTCGATCGAGGATTTCGCCAATATGGTGAAGTCGTGGATCGATGCGCAGGGGCCGAGGTTCCGGCTGAATTTCTTCGTCGATGAGGTGGGGCAGTATATCGCCGACAACGTCAAGCTCATGACGAACCTGCAAACCATTGCCGAAAGCCTGAACACGAAGTGCAAGGGGCAGGCCTGGATTGTCGTCACCGCCCAGCAGGACATGGGTTCGGTCATCGGGGATCTGACGGCGCAGCAAGAAAATGACTTCTCGAAAATCCAGGCGCGCTTTGCCAACCGGATGCCGCTGAACTCTCAGGATGTGGCCGAAGTTATCCAGCGCCGTCTGCTGGCCAAGACCGAGGCTGGTCAGATCACCCTTGGCAATCTTTATGATGCTGAGGAAAATAACCTGCGCACTTTGTTCGATTTCGGCGATAATTCTTTCAAGTTCAGGAACTTCTCCGGAAAAGACCAGTTCGTCGCGAGCTACCCGTTCCCGAACTACCAGTATGACCTGTTCCAGCGCGCGATCATGGGCCTCTCGCAGCATAACGCGTTTGAGGGTAAGCACAGCTCGGTCGGCGAACGCTCTATGCTGGGGGTGTTTCAGGAGGTGGCCAAAAAGCTGGCCGACACGCCGGTTGGGGGGCTGGCGACCTTTGACCTGATGTTTGAGGGGATTCGCACCGCCCTGAAATCATCGGTTCAGCAGTCAATCCAACTGGCTGAAAAGAACCTTGGCGATGATTTTGCCGTGCGGGTGCTGAAGGTGTTGTTCCTTGTCAAATACGTCAAGGAATTCAAACCGACTGCCCGCAACATATCGATCCTCCTGCTGTCCCGGTTCGAGGCGGACCAGACGGAGCAGCGTCGCAATATTGAAGAGGCTTTGTCGCTTCTAGAACGCCAGACGCTGATTCAGCGCAACGGTGAGGTCTATGAATTCCTCACCAATGAGGAAAAGGACGTCGAGGCCGAGATCAAGGCAATCGCCGTCGATCCCGCCGAGATAGAACGGCAGCTCGATGAACTGGCGTTCGGCGCGATCCTCCGTCACGGCAAGATCAAGCATGTCGGCACGGGCGTCGATTACGCTTTCACCCGCAAGCTTGACGGCCACAGCCTGAACCGGGAACATGAGCTTTCCGTCAATATCATCTCGCCGTTCAGCGACGATTCCGACGCACCGGATGTGGTTCGTTCGAACAGCATGGCAAGCGATGAGATGATTGTCCTACTCGGGCGTGATGTGCGTTTTACGCGCGATCTCGTCCTCTGGCTCCAGACCGTAAAATTTGCGCGTCAGGTCACCAGCGGCGACGCCCAACCCGGTCGTGATCGTATCATTGCGGAGAAGCGTGACCAGAATACGCGGCGCGAAAAGGAACTGGTGCAGCGGCTGCGCGGCCTGATCGCGGATGCTCGACTCTTCGTGCGCGGTGCCGAGCTGGAGATCGGCGGCGAAGATCCACAGGATCGGCTGGTCAAAGGTTTCCAGGTCTTGGTGGACAAGGTCTATACCAGCCTGCCTGTCCTGCGCGGCGCCACTTACACCGAAGCAGATCTTGGGCGAGCCGGACGCGTCGATGGCGGGCTTTTCGGCGGCGAAGGCAGCGGTCTGACCGAAGCCGAGCAGGACGTGCTGAATCATGCTCAGGCTCAGATGCGCCTTGGGACGCGGGTCTCGGTCAAAGCTTTGGTCGAGAAGTTCGGAGCAAAACCTTATGGCTGGCCCGCCATCGCGGTTCTCTGCCTGACCGCGAGCCTTGTCGCGCGCGGCAAGCTTGAGGCTCGGGCCGACAGTGCTTTGCTGGAAGGGGATGCGCTGGTGCAGGGGCTGCGCAACAGTCATGCCCTTGGCAATATTCTGCTTTCCCCGCAGATCGAGTTCACTGCTACCCAGATCCGCAAATCCCGCGAACTGTTTCAGGAACTGTTCGATCTTCCAGCCTCTGGCAATGACGCGCGCAGTCTGGGTGCGGAGTGGCAGACGCAACTGCGCAAGCTGCTCGGCGATGTCGAGCAGGAGAGTCGCGCCATTGCAGCCTATCCCTTTGCCGCCGCCCTCGATCCCCTGCGCACCATGCTGGATGGGATGCGCGACCAGTCGGCGACCTGGTTCATCACCGGCCCGATCGGGCAGGAAGACCAGCTTCTTGATGCAAAAGAGGATGTCTTCGACAAAGTCCGCAGCTTCATGCGCGGGCCGCAAAAAGCCATCTGCGATGAAGTGCGCTCTTTCCTGACCAAGCAGGATCAGAACCTTGGCTATTCCGAAGGTGCTGCCGCCGACAAACTGCGTCAGGTTCTTGAGGATCCGCAGTGCTACAAGGGCACCGCAATTCAGGAACTGAAAGCGGATTTTTACGCCCTGAAGGAGCGTATCGAGCAAACCGTTCTGGCTGAGCGCACCGCTGTCATCACAGCGATTGACGAGGTTGCTGAAAAAGTCGCCCAGACTTCGGAGTTTGGCGCTCTGCCGCCCGAACAGCAGGCGCGCATCCGCGAAGAGCTTGTATCGCGGAAATCAGGCCTTGCCGCACAGAGCCTGATCCCGGCCTTGCGCCATCTGGTGACTGAAGTGCGTTCCAATCTTCTGGCAGACACGCTGACGCGCATTGCTGAACTGACACCTGCACCAGCTCCGACGCCTGCGCCCCAGCCCGAACCTTCCGGTGGCGTGGCTGAAGCTCCATCCGCGCCATATGTGCAGCCGGCACCGGCCAAGCCTCAATATATCAAGGCGCAGTCGATCACCGTCCCCTTCGCGAAAACCTATCTCGAAGATGAGGACGATGTGACCTGCTACCTCGACGAGATGAAAAAGACCCTGTTGGCCGAGATCGGCGCGGGTAAGAAAGTGATTGTCTGATGGATACCAACGCCCTGAAGAAATTCGCGCAAAGCGCGCGCAACCTGCTGATCGATCAAGTCACTGCCCGGCTGGACATGGTGCTGGCCGAGGGCGCGGCAGCTCGCCGCGAGCATCCCAAGGCGATTGCCAGGCTGGAAGCGGCCGCCAACAGCAACCGCGCCCAGGTGATCGAACAGTCCGCTTATACATGGTTCAACCGCTTCACCGCGCTGCGCTTCATGGATGCGACAGGCCTGACCAACCCGCGCGTCGTATCGCCCGCCGATGGCGCTACCCGGCCCGAGATTCTGGCGGAGGCGATGGCTGGCAATCTACCGGATCGCGCCCGACCGGAGATCGCCGAATATCTGAACGGCACGCGTCCCGCCCATGACGGGCAGGCGGAGGCCTATCGGCTGCTGCTGATCCATGCCTGCAACGAATGGCATGGCGCCATGCCCTATATGTTCGAGCGCGCCGATATGCTCGACCGGGCCGAGGATTATACCGAACTACTGATGCCCGACGATCTTCTGTCGCCGGACAGCATCCTTGCCCGCCTGCGCGAGGTGATGACTGAAGATGCCTGCCAGGATGTCGAAATCATCGGTTGGCTTTACCAGTTCTATATCAGCGAAAAGAAGGATCAGGTTTTTGCGGGCCTGAAGAAAAACCAGAAGATCACGGCCGAGAATATCCCCGCCGCGACGCAGCTGTTCACCCCGCACTGGATCGTCCGCTATCTGGTGGAAAATTCGTTGGGGCGGCTGTGGCTGCTGAATCGCCCGCAATCCAAGCTGGCGGCGAAGATGGACTATTACATCGCGCCGGAAGAGCCGGAGACGGATTTCCTGAAGATCGCGCGGGCCGAAGATATCCGCATCTGCGATCCCGCCTGTGGCTCGGGCCATATGCTGACCTATGCGTTTGACCTGCTCTACGAAATCTATGCCGAGGAAGGCCATGACCCGGCCGAGATTCCCGGCCTGATCCTGACGCACAACCTGACCGGAATCGAGATTGACGACCGCGCCGGAGCGCTGGCGGCCTTTGCGCTGTCGATGAAGGCGGCGGCGAAGCTGGGGCGGCGGCGGTTCCTGCGGATGGAGGCAAAGCCCGGCATCGTCGTGCTGCAGGACGTGCGCTTCACCCCTGCCGAGATGCAAGACGTGGCCGCCGTGGTTGGCAAAGATCTGTTCACGGATGAACTGCGCGAAACGCTGGGGCAGTTCGAGCAGGCAAAGAACTTCGGCTCGCTGATCGTGCCGAAGCTGCGCGATCCGGCCGAGACGCTGAGGGTGGTCGAGGCGCGGGAGTTTGGTTCCGACCTGCTGCTGAAGGAGGTGCAGGAGCGTGTCGTAGCCGTACTGCGCATGGCCGAGGCGCTGTCGCCGAAGTATCACGTCGTGGTCGCCAACCCGCCGTATATGGGCGGGAAAGGGATGAATGGTCTTCTCAGCAGTTTCCTTTCCGACCACTATGAATTCGTTTCTTCGGATCTTTTTTCGGCTTTTGTTGTTCGAAACTGCGCCATGGCTTTACCGGCTGGACAACTCGGCTTTATGACGCCGTTTGTATGGATGTTCATATCCTCTTACGAAGGCATGAGGAGGTTTCTGTTGGGCAGAAAGACGATCTCAAGCCTAATCCAACTCGAATATTCAGGCTTCGATGGCGCAACAGTGCCAATCTGCACGTTCACGATTGAAAACCACCATCGCCCAAAGTTTCGCGGGGCGTACGTGCGACTGTCTGAGTTCAGGGGGGCAAGTGTTCAAGGTCCTCGCGCGCTGCAGGCAATACAAGACCAAGATTGTGGATGGTTCTACAGAACGCCTTCGACTACGTTTGATGCAATTCCTGGTAGTCCGATTCTTTATCAACTTTCCGATACAGCGGTAGAGAGTTTCGGTAAGTCAGTCACTGTATCAGAGCTCGGAGGTTTCAAGCGGGGAACAAGCACTGCAGACAATAATCGTTTCCTCAGAAACTGGTTCGAAGTCACTAACAGCGCCCGCAACACTAAGTGGCGCCCCTATAACAAGGGGGGTGAATGGCGCCGATGGTATGGCAATCAACAATTCACCGTAAACTGGGGAACTTCAGGAGATGAACTGAAGTCCTTCAAAGGCGCATATGTGCGGAACACCCAACATGCCTTCAAGCCTGCCATATCGTACAGTTCGCTAACTTCGGGCGCACCATCTTTCCGTTTCTATGAGGATCACCTGCATGACCAAGCTGGTAACTTCATGCCGCATGAAGCAAAGAAAGATGCATTCGCGACGCTTGCTTCTTTGAACTCGAAGTTTGGTATTTTTCTCGCTCAAACTTTGTCGCCGACACTGAATATTTTGATTGAGGACCTTGGCAAAGTTCCTGTCCTAAAGACAGCGCAGGCGGAGGAAATCGCAACCCGCTGCGTTTGTATAGCCAAATCCGACTGGGACGCCTACGAAACCTCCTGGGATTTTACCGCGCTCCCGCTGCTCTCACCCGACCACCGGGCCGGAACGCTGGAGGCCACCTTTTCCCGCCTCCGCGCCCATTGGCAGGGCATGACGGACGAGATGCAGCGGCTGGAGGAAGAGAACAACCGCATCTTCATCGACGCCTACGGGTTGCAAGACGAACTGACCCCCGAAGTGCCGCTGGAAGAAATCACCCTGACCTGCAACCCGGCCTATCGCTATGGCGTGAAGAGCACGGAAGAAGAACGCGAAGCGCGGCTGCGCGAGGATACTGTGGCCGAATTCCTCCACTATGCCGTGGGTTGCATGTTCGGGCGCTATAGCCTCGACGCGCCCGGCCTGATCCTCGCCAATCAGGGCGAAGGGATTGAGGAATATCTGGCGCGCGTGCCGGAGCCGACGTTTGCCCTTGACCGCGACAATGTCATCCCGGTGCTGGATGCTGACTGGTTCGCCGATGACATCGTCACCCGCGCCCGCGACTTCCTGCGCGTCACCTTTGGCGAGGCAAAGTTCCGCGAAAACCTCGCCTTCATCGAAGCCGCCCTCGGCAAGGATCTGCGCAAATGGTTCACCAAGGATTTCTTCGACTATCATGTGCGCCGCTTCAAGAAGCGCCCGATCTACTGGATGTTCTCCAGCCCCAAGGGCAGCTTCAACGCGCTGATCTATATGCACCGCTACCGGCCTGACACGGTTTCGGTCGTGCTGAACCAATATGTGCGCGAGTTCATCCAGAAGCTTGAAGTCGAGCGCGCTCGACTGGAAAAGCTGGCTGTCGATCCTGCCGCTACGCCCACCCAACAAACAAAGGCGCAGAAGGAGACGGCCACGGTCATCAAGCAGATCGCCGAGCTGACCGAATGGGAACGCGAAGTCGTCTATCCGATGGCGCAGAAGAAGATCGCCATCGATCTGGATGACGGGGTGAAGCGAAACTATCCGCTGTTCGCCGGTGCGTTGAAGCCGATCAAGGGACTGGAGGCTGCGGATGACTGACCGCATCACCACCGGCCTGATGCGGCTCTATGAAGATCAGGGCCACCGCATCGTCTTCTGGTATGACGCCGCCCGCGATCTGCGCACGGCGTTCGATGCGGTGGACCTGCCCGGCGTGACCAAGGTGGAGATCGCCAACAACGAGTTCGGCCTGAAATACCGCATGCTGCGGCAGGAGCCGAAGGGGCGGTTTCTGCTCTACAAGGACGGCCCCGAGCCGCCGATGCCCGAGAACTGGTTGCTGGATGTGCAACTGGCCAGCGCCGTGTTCCGCGCCGATCAGGCGGCGATCTGGGTGGCTGATCTCGGCATTCCGGCGAAGTATGAAGCCGCCGTGCGCGATCACGCCGAATTTTACCGTTCCGGCAAGCGGCTGGAAGCGCTTCGCGCGATCGAGCGCGAGCGGCCATCGCAAAGCGCCAACGATGTCCGCCGCAAGATGCTGGCGGTCTGCGCTGGTGCGGATGGCGATCTCGATACGGTGATTGAGGCGTTGCTGGCCGAGCTGGCTGAAGGCCGTGATGAGGCGCTGAAGCTGGTGGATCGGGTCGGGCTGGCGGAGTTCTTCTGGAAGGAAGTTTCTGCGCGTTATGGCTATGAGGCGGATGCGCCGGATTTTCAGGATTTCGCCATCACGCTGTTTTCCAGCGCCTGGGCGCGGGCCATGGGAGAAGCTGCCTCCCTGAACACCGATGCCGCGCTGATGTTCCGTCGCTGGAGCGCTTCGCGCCGGTGGGGTGAGGCGTTCGAGAAGCTGTCGGGTGACTATCAGGATGTGCTGAAGATCAGGGACGATCTGGCCTCGCGCGATTTCCGCGTCCTGATCCCGCATGACCATTTCGAGGAAGTGGATCGGCGGATCGTTGTCGCCATCGTCGAAGGGCTGGCCGAACAAAGCCTGCCGGCGACAGATGTGCTGAAATGGGTGCGCGATCGCCGCCAGAGCCATTGGTATAGCCGTTACGCGGATGTCTATCAGGCCATTGGCTATGCGACCGAGTTTCAGCAGGCGCTGGCCGAGGCTGATCTGACGATGACCAGCCTGTCCGATGGTGTGAAGCGCTATTCCGCAAGCTGGTTTCGACTGGACCAGCTCTATCGCAAGTTCATCTATCACATGCAGAAAAGCGGTCAGTCGGGGCTGCTGTCGGCGCTCTATGAGGCGGTTGAGAACCGCTACACCACGAATTTCGTGCTGAAGCTGAACGATGCCTGGCAGGATCAGGTGGCTCGCCTCACGGACTGGGCGGTCCCGGGCTTTCCACGTCAGGTGGATTTCTACCGGGGGCAGGCTGCTGAATACCGGCGCAAGGATCAGAAGGTCGTTGTCATTATCTCGGATGCGCTGCGCTATGAGGTGGCCGAAGAGGCACTGCGCGAGATACGCAAGCTCAATCGGTTCGATGCTGAACTGAAGCCGATGATCGGGGTTTTGCCGAGCTACACGCAGCTTGGCATGGCGGCGCTGTTGCCGCACCGACAACTGGCGATCCGCGACGACAATGATCTGGTGCTGCTGGACGGTGAAAGCACCATGGGGGCCGCTGCGCGTGAAAAGGCGCTTGCTGCGGGCCGGGCTGGAGACCGGGTAAAGGTTCTCGCGGCTAAGGATTTCATGAATCTGGGATCATCGGAGGGCAAAGACCTCTTCCGGGATCATGATGTCCTCTATCTGTATCACAACCAGATCGACGCGATTGGCGACAAGCTCACCACCGAGGAAAATGTCCCAGCTGCGGCAGAGGCTGCCATCGAGGATCTGGTGAAGCTGGTGCGGAAGCTGACTTCGGCCAATTTCTCGAACATCCTGATCACCGCCGATCACGGCTTCTTGTGGCAGCACAAGGCTCTGGAAGAGAGCGGCTTCGCGCTGAGCGAGCCGGAGGGCGAGATCGTTACACGAAACCGGCGCTTCGTGATCGGCCGGGGCCTTAACAGCAGTGGCGGCATGAAGAAGTTCTCTGCTGCACAGCTTGGGCTGGAAGGTGAGCAGGACATTCTGATCCCGAACTCGATCAACCGCCTGCGCGTCAAAGGATCGGGCAGCCGCTTTGTCCATGGCGGGGCGAGCCTGCAGGAGATCGTCCTGCCGGTCCTGCGTGTCGGCAAGCAGCGCAAGGAGGATGTCGGACAGGTTTCGGTGCAGATCATTCCGCCACCCCGTGCTCAGATCACCACGGGCCAGATCCAGGTCACCTTCTATCAGGCGGAGCCAGTGACCGACAAGCAGCAGCCCCGGCAGGTGCATGCAGCCATCTTTGCCGACGATAAAACACTCATCTCAGATGAAGCCGAGTTGGAATTCGATTTCACGTCTGAGAACCCGCGCGAGCGCGAGTTGTCGCGGAGCTTCCTGCTGTCCAAGGCGGCAGACGCCTATAACAATCAGACAGTCTTCCTGAAGCTGCGAACGCGCATCGGAAAGACCAGCCATTTCGAAGATCACGCTTCGCAGCCGCTGCTGCTGAAACGCGGGATCAGTACAGATTTCGATTTCTGAGGTGCCGATGTCGACCCTTGATGACAAGATCAATGAGCATTTTGCCGGTTTCGTGGTCCGTAAGGACCTGGTGAAGGCCGTGAAAGGGAACGCCATTGTCCCCACTTATGTGCTCGAATACCTTCTCGGCCAGTATTGCGCGACCGATGACGAAGCCTCGATTGCGACAGGCATTGAAACGGTCAAGGACATTCTGCGCAAGCACTACGTCCATCGTTCCGAAGCTGGGTTGGTACAATCAACGATCAAGGAGCGTGGCCGCTACAAGGTCATCGATCAGGTTAGCGTGGCGCTGAATGAAAAGACCGATGCCTATGAGGCGGTCTTTGAAAACCTCGGTATCAAGCGGGTTGCCATCGACAGCGCCACGGTAAAGGCGCACCCGAAACTGCTGGTTACGGGTATTTGGTGCATCGCCGATGTGCAGTACGAATTCTCGGAAGACAGCCGGATCTCTCCTTGGATCATCGACACGCTGAAGCCGATCCAGATCGCCCGTGTCGACTATGATGGTTATCGCGAGACGCGGGACAAGTTCACCACCGAGGAATGGATCGATCTCCTGATGCAGAGCATCGGCTTTGACCCGTCACTGTTCGGGCGCCGGTCAAAACTTCTGCAACTGTTGCGCTTGGTCCCATTTGTTGAGCGCAACTACAACCTCATCGAGCTTGGTCCCAAGGGGACGGGAAAATCTCATATCTATTCCGAGTTTTCGCCACATGGTCAGCTGATCTCGGGCGGTGAAATCACGGTTCCCAAGCTTTTCGTGAACAATTCCAATGGCCGGATCGGATTGGTCGGGTTTTGGGATGTCGTGGCCTTTGACGAATTTGCCGGCCGCGAGAAGACGGCCAACAAGGCGCTTGTCGATATCATGAAGAACTACATGGCGAACAAGCAGTTCTCTCGTGGTGTAAATCCGATGGGCGCTGAGGCCAGCTTCGCCTTTGTCGGCAACACGGACCATAACGTGCCTTGGATGCTGAAGAATACGGACCTGTTCGAGGCTCTGCCGCCGCAGTTTCACGACAGCGCCTTTATTGATCGATTGCATGCCTATCTGCCCGGATGGGAGGTCGACATCATCCGGGGTGAGATGTTCACATCTGGCTATGGGTTCATTGTCGACTATCTCGCCGAAATCCTGCGCCATCTGCGTGCGGAGGACTTCTCGCACCGGCCAGATCGCTATTTCACCATTCCGGTTCAGACCCATATCCGGGACCGCGCCGCGATCAACAAGACCATGTCAGGCCTGCTGAAGCTGATCTTCCCGAATGGAGGCGAGACAGAAGCCGAAGTTGAAGAGCTGCTGCGGTTTGCGATTGAATGCCGCAAGCGGGTGAAGGACCAGCTCCTGCGGATCGACAGCACCTTTGAGGCAGCAGATTTCCATTACATCGCCTCTGATGGCGCAAAGCGCGCCGTAACCACGCTCGAGGAAGAGGAGTTCCCCCAGTTCTACCACCGTCGATCAACCGACGATGGAAGTGACGGTGTGAATCAACAAGAGATTGGGTCGGTACCGGCAGAGCCGGTCTCAACGGCGGCTGCTTCCGCAGCGCCTACCGTTACCGCTGCCCCGCACTTCCCCCCAACTCCCGGACATGTCGTTTTCACAGAAAACCGCAAGGGCATCAGTTTCGACAAGATCTTTGGTCCTTGGACGGATGGCGCGACGCGGATCATCATCACAGACCCCTATATCCGGAAGTTCCATCAGGCGCGCAACGTGATGGAACTGATCGAGATGCTGATCAGGCGCAAACAGCCTGAAGATCAGATCGCTGTGCATCTTGTCACGGCTCCGGACGATGGGAACATTCAGGAGCAGCGAGAGTGCCTGGACGGGATTGCTGAAGCCTGCACAGGCACGGGCGTCGATTTCACATGGGCCTTCGATGGGAGCGGCACTCTCCATGCACGCGACATCACGACGGATACTGGCTGGAAGATGGTTCTGGATCGCGGATTGGATATTTTCCAGCCAACGCCTCGCAAGATGAACGGTTTCTCGCTGGGAGAACGGATGCAGGAGCACCGGATGGTCCGTGGTTTCTACGTGACTTATGTCGAGAACCTTTAGCTTCGTCGACCGTGTTGGCGGTGCAGGTTCGGCTACGCGCTCGGCCGGAAGCAAGAAGTAGACCTCGATGCCCAAGCCCTCATCCTCGTTACAGTTTTCCTGATCCGCAGATTGCAGGCCATTCATGCACTACCCGTTCCTCGTCACTGATCCGCGCTCCGGCCTGCAATACCGCCTGACCGATACCGGTCTTGCCGAATTGTCCCTTGCCCCCATTTCTGCCGAATGGGCGCCGGGGCGTGCCATTGCCGAGGCGCCTGACCCGGTCTGGGCCGAAAGTCTTGCCAATGCGCCTGTCGAGACGATCTCGGCGGTGACCGCCGCGCTGACGGATCTTGTGCTGGCCACGCCGGATCTGAAGGTGCCGAACGTCGATCACCTGCCAGACAGCCGCGCCAAGCGGCATCTCTTGGCGCTGGTCGCGCTGTGGCAAAGGTTGGGGGATGCGCTGCCAGAGGGGCTGGCACCGATTTCCCATGTGCTGGCCCTGCCGCATGGGTCGTTCCTGGGCTCGTTGCCGGTGGTTGAAGGTTCGCTGGATCCTCTAGCTCCTGCGGCGCTGCAGGCGCTTTTTGCCCGGTTGCGGGACGAGTTCGGCACTGTTCCCGCAAGCGCCTATACGCCCCGGGCCGCAATCGGCAGCCGCCTGCACGCGCTGCAGGGCGGTGTTTCAGCGCAGGATATCGAGGCCGGGGTTCTGGATGACAGCCTCGCGTTCTATGGTCTGCGCGATCCCGCCGCCTGCGCCGATTTCGCCGCCGCCCAAGCCCGGGCGCTGATTGAGTCCGGCGTTTCGGCCTGTGAAATTGCCGTGCTGTCGGGCGATGATCTGCGCCAGATCGCGCGCGCTTTCTCAGCCCAGGGAGTGCCGCTCTCGGGCCTTCCGGGCCAATTACCCGAGCGAGATGTCATTGGCGAGACCGCGCTACATCTGGCGCTGGCCAAGCGACCGCCAACTCCGGCCATGGTCTTGGCGAGCCTCGCGCTTTCTCCCTTGATGCCCTGGGCGGCACAGACCGGGCGCGATCTTGCCGAAAGCCTCATGGGTGGCGATTTCCGAGGCGCCATCCTCACGGGCACGCCCGCACATAAGGAACTGTGGGACGATATCCGCGCCTCGGCCAGCAGCTTGCCGCAGCTGCGATTCCTGCTGGACCGGATCTGCGAGCGGATCGGAAAAGGCGATCAGGTCCGCGCGCGGCTGACTGTCCCCCCCGGCGAAGGCACGCCGGATTGGGAGATAATCCTGCGTGGCATTCAGATCGCGCCGCCCATGGTTGCGGACCCCGACCGCAATCTTGAAGGCGTCAGCCTCTGGTCCGCGCATGAAAGCCCGTGGCGCCCATGCCGCCATCTGATCGTCAGCGATTTCACCGACGGGCTTTACCCGACTCGCCCGCGTGCCAATCCGCTGTTTCTTGACAGCGAGATCGCTGCGATACACGCGGGAACCGGCGTTCACCTTCGCGGTCGGGCCGATGGGCTGGCGCAAAGCCTCGCGTTACTTGATCAACAGCTTCAGGCGGTTTCCGGCAGCGTCACCTTCCTCATCCCATGGCGCGATCTGGCGGGCGGGCGCTTGCAACCGTCGGCCGGGTTGTCGCTGGTGGCGCGGGCGGTGGCGGGCGTTGAGGATGCCAGCGATCTGATCACCGATCTGTCGCGTCAGAGCCCTGCGGAATGGCCGATTGCGTATCACCATCTGATGCCGGTGCCGGAACCCGCGGAATTGCCTGAGGAGCTTGCTTTCCCGGGGCATGACCTTCTGTCCCTTCGTCGGCGCGATGACGGCACCGCCAAACCGCAATCGCCCTCACGGCTCGAGACGCTGCTTGTCAGCCCGCTCGCTTGGCTTCTGGCGGAGGTTGGGGCCGAGGATATGTCTTGGGCGACCGAAGAACTCGACGTGATGGCAAGGGGCAATATCGCCCATGATGTCTTTGAGCATGTCTTCCTGAAGGATCAGCCGTTCCCGGAAACCGAGGCGCTGGCAGAACTGATCCCCGAGGCCTATGACCGCGCGCTCACCCGTCACGCGGGCTATCTGCGCAGCCCGTCATGGGAGATGGAGCGCCGCGGTTTGGAGCGTGAGATCATGGCGGCGGCCCAGCGCTGGCGCGACCACTTGCTGGCGCTCAATGCCAAGATCATCGGCAATGAAATCTGGCTGGCCGGTGAGGCGCATGGCATCAATCTGCATGGCAAGGCCGACGCGATCCTTGAACTGCCTGATGGTGCGCTCTTGATCATCGATCACAAGAAAAGCGGCACCAAGGGCCGACGGCAGCGGATGGAGGCGGGCTGGGATCTGCAGGCAGGGCTTTACGCCGATATGATAGCGCGGCCCATGCGGCGGGAGGGTGACGGCATGGACCCGCTGATCGGCCGCAAGGTGGCGGTCGCCTATCACCTGATGAATGATGGCGGGTTGCTGACTTCGGGTCTGGTCTTGCCCGAGGGCTCGCCCGCCCGCGACATGGGCGATGCGGTGAATGCCGGGGCGGTAGCCAAGCTGGCGGAACGCTTGGCCGAACTTGGTGCAGGCCGGGTCGTGCTGAACACCTCTGAGGATGCGGCCTTCTTCAAGAAAGAAGCCGGCTTCACCCCCTATGCGCTGACCGATGGCTCGGCCCTGGTCACCGCCTTCATCCGCACGCTCGAGGAGGAATGACCATGGCCCCCGTCAATGCAGATCAAGGTCTGGTCATCGTTCCCGCGGGTGCCGGCGCGGGCAAGACCCACCGTATCAAGACCCAGCTGTCCGATTGGGTGAAACGCGGCATTGTCCGGCCCGAACGTATCCTTGCCGTCACCTTTACCGAGGCCGCGGCTGGCGAGTTGCGCGAAAGGATCCGTGCCGGCCTTCTGGCCGATGGACTGGTCGCCGAGGCGATGGCGGTCGAGCGCGCCTATGTCTCGACCATACATGGACTGGGCCTGCGGCTTTTGACCGAACATGCTCTGGCGGCTGGCGCCTCGCCGCAGCCGCGCCATCTGGGCGATGCCGAGCGGGATCTGCTGATCCGTCAGGCACTGGCACATGCCAAGGCGCTGGACCCGATCAAGGCCGCGCCCGAGCGGTTCGGTTACGCCCCGAACTTCGTGAAGGGCGAGACGGTCGAAGACAGTTTGCGCGCCCGGGTGCTATCGATGATCGACCTCTTGCGCGGCCTTGGGGACAAGGGGCGTGACGCTGGCCTGATCGCTCCGGCACTGACGCGGCTGGATGCGGTTTACGGGCCGGTTCTGGATGACCCTATCGCCGCGACCACCGCGTTGCAGACGGCCGTGCAGGTCATGATCGCAGCCTTTCCCGAGGGAGGCATGGCCGGGATCACCGCCAAAACCAATGTCGAGAAGCTGGAGAAAAACCTCGCGCTTTTCAAACGTGTTGATCGCGCGCCCGATCTTCTGGATCGGGATTGGCAGGTCTGGAACGATCTGCGCAGCCTGTTCATCTCTAACCGCTCCAGCAAGACGCCTGCGGGATATGACGACCTTGCCACGGCGATCATGGCGGCGGCGGATGTGCTGCCCTGCCATCCCGGCCCGCTGGCCGATGCTAAGCTGCACCTGTCCTGCCTAATCGCCTGCGCGCAAGAGGTGATGGCGGCCTATGAGACCCGCAAGAAGGCGCTCGGCCTGATCGACTTTGCTGACATGATCACCGGGGCTGAGCACCTGCTCCGCACCGACCTCGCCGTGCGGCAAGCGGTGCTGGACGAGATCGACTGCGTCATTATCGACGAATTCCAGGACACCAACCCCGTGCAATTCGCGCTTTTGTGGCAGTTGGGCCAACACGCGCCGCGCACACTGCTGGTGGGCGATGTCAAACAGTCGATCATGGGGTTTCAGGGCGCCGATCCGCGCCTATCGACAGCGCTGGCGGCGGCAAATCCCGATGCGACCCAGCCTTTGGACCGCAACTGGCGCTCGACCCCAGCCATCATGCAATTCGTCAATGCGATGGGGGCTGGCCTCTTTGGGCAGGCCTATAACCCGCTGGTGCCGACCCGCGATGCGGTCGCAGGTCCCGCGATCGAGGTGCTGAACGCTACGCAGGGACGGCGCTCACAAAAGTATTCGCAGCCCCCAGAACACATCGCCGAGCGCATCGCCCGTATCCTGACTGATACTGAGACTATCACCGACCGCCACACGAAGGCCGCCCGACCGGCTCGGCCCTCGGATATCGCGCTGTTGGTCTGTCGCCACACCACCGCCGCCCGCTATGCCGAGGAACTGCGCGCGCGCGGCGTTCCGGTGCGGATCGCCGAGGATGGCTGGGCGAAAAGTCCGGTGATTGTTGCCGCCCGCGCCGCGCTGGCCTTTGCCGCCAATCCGGCGGATATCCATGCCGGGCTGCTCTTGCGCACCCTTGGCCCGGACCCGCTGCCCTTGCAGGAGGCGCTATCCGCCCAAATGGAAGGGCGGTTGGTGGATGACCCGGTGCTGATGCGGCTCGCCGCTCTGTCGAACCTTTTGGCCCGCCTGCCGGCGGGTGCGGCCCTTGATCTGGTGTTGGATGCCGCCGGCCTGCGCCTCTGGGCCGAACGTCAGCCTGACGCCGCCCAATCCCGCGCCGATCTTTTGCGGCTAGAGGCTGAGGCGGGTGAGTTCGAAGCCGCGCATCGCGATCTCAAATCCGCCTCGGGGTTCCACGGCGAGACTGCCAAGGTCTTTCTCGGCTGGCTCGACGCCCGTGGAGGCGAGCGCGATTTCGACCGTCATCCCGATCCTTCCGCCAACAGCGCCGAGGCCGTGGAGATCGTCACCTGGCATGCCTCCAAAGGGCGGGAATGGCCGATCACTGTCGTCGCAGAGTTCGACTATGGTATCGAGGAACGTGCGGGGGCCACTGCGACCCGTTTCGATGCCTTGGACCGCATCGACGATATGGCGGTGGTGCTGGGGTCCGCAAGCCTGATCCACACGCCCGGCTTTGCCGCGCCCGAGGCGACCCGCCGTTTCATCGAAGACCGTCGCGCCGATTTTGAAGCCAATGCGAAAAACCTTCTCTATGTCGCCCTGACCCGTGCCCGTGACCGGCTGGTGCTGGAATGGCCGGGTTTTCTGAAGGACCGCGAAGAAGACGCGCCCGAGGCTACGAACCTGTTTCATATCCTGTCCGATACTTGCGCGCCGCAGATCGGGGCGGGCAGCCTGCGTATCAATGGCGTGGATTGCCCGGCGCTGATCACGCAACTGCCTGAAGAGGCGGGATTTACCGAGTACGCAGGCGGTGCGGCAGCCTCAGCGCTGCGATTCGGTGCCGCTGCGCCGTTGCCCGTGACACCGCTGACGCCCTGGCGGCTGCAGCCCTCGCAAACCCGTAGTGCGGGGGTGCCGCCCGTGTCCCGCCGTATCAACATCGGAGCACCCTGGCCAAAGGCACTGAACGATGCCTACCGCGGCACAGCACTGCATCTGGCGCTGCGCACATACCTGACCCGGCCCGATCTGGCCCCGGCTTTGGCTCTCGCGACCGGGCTTGACGACGCCACTCTTGCGCTAGTGGCCGAGCGCGCCACGGCGCTGAAAGCCTGGCTTGCCGATCAGGGCTATACGGACCTGCGCGCCGAGATTCCGGTGCTTGGCCACACGCCCGAGGGTGCAGAGATCCCCGGTGCCCTCGACCTTCTCGCCATCGGCCCGGCAGGCGCGATGCTGATCGACCATAAATCCGGCGGCGGCGGTGACGGGTTTGGCCCCTATTGGCCACAGCTTTCCAGCTATGCCGGACTGTTGGCCGGACTATACCCGCAGCATCCGCTGCAGGGCGTGGCGGTGTTCTGGGTCGATCACGGTTGGCTGGAACTGGCAGATGAGGGCGCGTCAGCGGGAGCTTTCGCACAGGCCAGAGTTAACTGATGCCCTGGGGAATACTTGCGCCCGATACCGTGGTTTCGCAACGGCGCCAGCAGAACCTCGGGCTTGCGGCGGCGGTTCGTCATTTCAATGATCGGGCGGTCCCCGGAATCGGCGGCATGTGGTTTCCCATGCCCATCCTTTGGTCGGTTCTGGCGATCTCTATCGCCGAGGAACTTGGTGTGCCGGCACTGCCTGTCGGCAACGCGGTCGAAGCGCGCGTCATGCTTGAAGTCATCGCGGGTCCGCAGGATCGCCGCGTGCGAGGGGCGCGGAAGATGCAGGGCTTGAAGGATAGCAGTTTCCACAATCTCAGGCGTCGCGGAACTTATGTGGTTCAGCCGATCCGCATGGCGATGGTGCAGCCTCTGGTCGCACTCGGGTTCGTGCAGGGCAGCCGCTACGGCGCGTTTCGCATACATAGCGCTGGCAGAGAGCTGTTGGAGCTGAATGCGATGAAAGAACCGCGCCGTTTGCTTGGTGCCTGGGCGCATGGCAGGCAGCCACATGGCCTGAAGGAGGCCCTGACAGTGCTTTCCCCGGTTGGGGCTGTCCCGGAAGCGGTGCGTAAACTGATCCTTGCCCGATTGCTCGACGGAAATGATCCCGGCTCGACCCGGCGCCGGGCCCTGGCGCGCCTCGGCACTGGCCCCAGCTCCGCGCATTTGGACCAGGAAACCGCATTGGCGGGGCTGGCGCCGGATCATTGGTCGGATTTGCGCGCAGGAGCGGCTTTTATGGATATTCGCGATGCTGCGTTGTCGGTGTTGGACCAGTTGGAACAGCACTTGCTGAAGCTTCGCGACGATAATCAGCCTGTGCGCCTGTCAGAAGCGGACGCAGCTGAAGTCGCCGCCGAGCCACTGAAACAATTGCGCGATCTGGCCTCGGCAAAAGGCGCGCTTGTCGATCAGGGCAATGTGGAGACTAGCCGCAGATTTATCGCGGAAATCCGAAATCTGTCCGATCAGCAGCTGATCCAGAGGCTGGCCGAGCGCGATTCTACCGTGATTTGTCAGCGCGAAGGCCACATTTTTCTCGGGCCGGCCGCGAGCGAGTTGCGGGGCAGCTCGGAGACCCAGGACGAGAACCGGCCCCCTCAGGACGAGGCCTTCGCGCCGCAGCTTTTCCGGCTGCACAATCTTCATTGTCTGGTGACGGAGCTGTCCGGAAAGGTGAACCCGGGCAGCCGTGACGCGGGATCGGAGGCCGTCTGATGCAGAACACGACGCTCTACTCCCTCTTCATGCCGCCCGAAGATTGTTATGGCGACTTTGGCCTTATGTGCGGCTTCACCGCGACGCGGCAGGTCCTGGGGCAGATCCGCCGAACATTCACAGGCGAGATGGCGCGCCCGGTGCTGGCCGCCTTCATCCATCCAACCGTGAATGCGATCTCGGACGTTCCGGGACTTGCCTGGATGTGGATGCGCCTCGTGGGACGCGGCTACAACCTTCTCCATGCCAAGGTGGCGCTTCTGGGTTTTCGCAAGCGCGGCGGAGATGGCTATGTCATTCGCCTCGCTGTCAGCACGGGGAACTGGACACAGGATCCGCTTACTCGCAGCATCGACCTGTTCTGGTCGATCGATCTGGACTCTGCTGTGCCTGACGCACAGGACATTGCCGATATCCGCGCTGCGCATGAGATGTTTGGATGGCTGCGCGAGCGGGCAGATTGCGCCCTGATCGAACGCAGTTTTGACGGGCACCGGCCAGACGCCCTGCTGGAGGCCGCGATCACAGCCTTGCCCACGTCATCCGCGCGTCCCCGCTTCATCGACAGCCGCAATCAGGCGCTGTTTCCTCAGGTGGTCGAGCGCCTGGGTACCAAAAAGAAGGCCGACCGTCTCATCCTCGGGTCTGGCTATTTCGAGAGCGACGGCGATGGTGCTGCTGGCCTGCCGGAGCGGCTGCGCCGCGCATTGGTGCAGGAGAAATCCCTGACGAAAACAGCGGCTCTCGACCTGTTTCTTAACCCGTCCTCCTGTCAGGGGCTTGCTGCCCGGGCCGGTGTCTTGATTGACGCAGGCTGGAACTTGCGCCCTCCGCGCTCTGTCTTGCATGGAACTGATGGGTGCCTGCATGCAAAATTTGTGGTGCTGGCGTCGGGCGAGACCGAGGCCTCGGGACGGGCTTATCTTGGATCCGGCAATCTGAGCATGAACGGGTTTGAGCGTGCCGCAAGCGTCGGGGGAAACCTTGAGGCAGGTGTGATCGTCGATCTGCCGGGAGGACTGAAATGGCCGCGACGCAGAGACACGCGGAACGGTATCGCCGCTGTTTTGCCGATCCAGTTCACTGATGTGGTGACGCCCGAGGCCCTGCAGCAAGGAGAAGGCTTTGTGCGCCCCGATGAGCCAGAAACCCAGCCGCCAGTTGCGTGGCTTATATGGCAAGACGGGGTGCTCTCGGCCCCCGAAGACAAATCGGTGATGGTGATTGGTGTCGATGCGGCTCAGGCCCAGACACCTTGTCCATGGCCTGCACCGGCTCCAGCGATTGTGACACTCGCGGAGGGCGGCTGGCGGCTGCCTGTCATTTCTTCCGAAGCACTTGTTGTCGCTCGCCCCTCCGATATGTCGGTCGAAGATATCCTTGCCAGCCTTGGCTCATTTCCCGAGCCAGGTGATGCTGACAGCGAAGATGAGGGTGAGGAAGGCGAAGAGCCGCTCACCGACGCCTCAGATACCACCGAAGCTCCGCCAGCTGCCTATCCCATTCGCAGGATGATGGAACTTCTGGTGCGTCTTTGTGAGACACAGGCAAGGTTGGACCCGCGGGACTGGCAAAGGTGGTGTCGGGAGTTGCAACAGAACCTTTGCGCTATCGCGTCTCGCGAAAAAACGATGCTCGAGTTCTTCCGGAACGCCAGGGCAAATCCTCTGCCTGCTCTGGCAGATCCGCGTATGCGCCCGGAAGGGGTTTCGCCAGACCTATTGAGAGATGCGCTTTTGGCGGTGTCCGTCGCGTGGGAGCTCAGCGCTTACCCATCGCTCTGGGAACGGGAGGCCGCGTGATGGTGGACTGGAACGAGGTCGCGAGCATTCTGGATCGTATCGCAGGGACGTCTGATGATACCCTGCTAGATCATGGCCAGAAGGCGAGCGTCACAGAACTAGCGTGCCGTATCCGGGCGGGCCAACGCTCGGCCCTGCTGGCTGATGAGGTGGGTATGGGCAAGACCCGCATTGCGGCGGCGCTGATCGCAGCGGTGCGGGAGGCGGGCGGACGCAGCGCCATTGTTCTGCCCGCGGGCCTTGGGGCACAATGGCAACAGGAACTGAAACGGTTCAACGCCGACGACAAGACATTGCTGCCGCTGCGCAGCTATGATGGTTTCATCTCCGGTTTCTTGCACGATACCGATGCGGAGGGGAGCGCAAGACGGATACACAGCCATAAGGAGTGGCTTTCGGATCGCCGCAAGCAGCGTGAGTTGCCGGAGAACGGCTGGGCCGCCGAAGAGATCATAATGATCTCTCATTCCTTCGCGAACATGCAGTTTCCCAATCGTGGAGAAGGCCCCGCTGGAGGCTGGCGCCGGGAACTCTTACCCAACGTCGCCCGCCTGATTGACGGCCGACGGCGCAACTTCATGCGCGAAAATTTCCATTCGGGTGAGGTGGGCTATGTATATGCCAGTCGCCGTGCGGCGCGGCACATTGCCCAAACGATTCTGGACCACGAACTGCCGCGCGATGCCATTAACGGCGATCAGAAATGGCTTTCGGCGGACGATTACAAGAACAGGATCCTGCCGCTGATCGGCTATGGCCTGGGTCAGTTTGATCTCATAGTCGTTGACGAAGCCCACAAGGCGCGCGGCGCAGATTCAAGCCTTTCGCGCATTCTCGGCCCGGTAAGCTGGGAAGCGGATGATCCTTTTCGTCTGGGCATGACCGCAACCCCGGTCGAGCTGGACTCCAGCCAGTGGATCGACACGCTGGAGCGGCTCAATGGTCGCGATGGCAATCAGGATATGACTGCGCTCGCAGCGCTGACGGAATGGATCACCGGCTATGTGGATGTTGTTCGTCGGATTCAAACCGAAGAACTGGACGAGACGCTGACCGGGGAATTCGAGACCTCCGCCCGGCAGTTCTGCGCAGCATTGCGACCATACGTCCTGCGCCGGGACAAACGCAGTGACCCCGAATTCTGCGTCTTCAAAGACAGTCATGGTGATTATCGTGAGGTCACCGATATCCCGGTTTCACCGGAGGCAGAGGGTTTTACCCGTGACTGGTTGCGCCGCTTTTGTGCGGCTGAGGCGCTGTCGTTACTCCCTCAGGATGATCCGCGTGTGAAACGGGTCAGGCTCGCCGTTGCCCAGGGGTATGGGTTCGGCTTTGGAGAGGATGAGGAAGACAGCCCTTCTGGCATGACAGATGCAAAACTCGTTGGTCCGGCGGGGTTTTGGACGGAAGCTTTCACCGCTGAGAGCAACGACATCTATAGCCACCCTGCGATCCTGGCGGCTGTGAGACAAATCGAGGCCTATACACGGGCCGGCGAGAAAGTGCTCGTCTTCGGCAGGTTCCTGACGCCGATGAATGTGCTGACCAGACTGCTGGACGCGCGTGAGATGCTGCGTCGTTTGCGAGACGGACAGCACTGGCCTGCCAGTGGGATCGGGGAAAGCAATATAGCAGCCGTCATTGCGGCGATGAGGGATCCTGATCTTGCGGTGGCGGGTGGGGTCGACGAAATCGATGTGATGTTGAAAACCCGCTATCAGGAGTGGGCGAGCGAGCGCCGGGCTGAACTCGCACGGCTTCATCGGGAGTTGGAAGACCTTGCGCTGGAGGGAGGAGCTGCTGCATTTCTGTCAGAGATTCTGCGCCATGAGGACGGCAAACAAGACCTTCAATTCGGGGCATTGCTCGAGGCACTTGGTGGCAGGCGGGAAGTTGCGGGCGCTTCCTGGACGGGGCGGGAAATGCTCGGGCTGTTCGAAAAACTGCTCATGGAGCTTGCCGGGGATGATGAAGCAGAGAACAACGATACGCAGAAAGCCAGGCTGGATGCCTGGCTGAACGATTATTCCGGGCGCGAGGGCAACTTCGCCAGGATGATGTCAGGCGCAACCGCACCGCAAACGCGGCGTATGCTGCAATCTGCATTCAACCGGTCGTCCAGTTGGCCGATGGTGCTACTCGCGCAATCCCGCGTCGGGCGTGAGGGCCTGAATCTGCATGAGGCCTGTCGCACAGTGATTCTACTGCACGCGGAGTGGAATCCCGGCATTGTCGAGCAGCAGATTGGGCGTGTGGATCGCAAGAACAGTCTTTGGCTTCGCGAATGGCGGAAATGGAGGGATCATGGTGATGGTCTCCCGCCCCGCATTCGGGTTCACCCTGTTGTCGTTAGTGGCACATACGACGATCACAACTGGCAGGTTCTCAAGGCGCGTTGGCTGGAACTGAGGGCGCAGTTGCATGGCGATGTCCTGCGTCCCGTTCCAGGTCGGTCAGAGGTGATAGATGACAAACGAACCTGCGCTGACCGCGTTCGGCGCGCAGTGCCGGATTTTTCGCCGCCGCTCTCAGCTTGCGATATCAGCTCGCTGGATTGATCGCCTGAAGCGTCACCAACGTGCCTTGCCGCCCTTCTAGAATCCCGCGCGCATCTTCAAGCCGGCCTATTCCAGCAATCCCGCCCGCGTTCGCAAAATCGCACGCCGCTTCGACTTTCGGTCGCATGGACCCGGCCGCGAACATATCGCTGGTCAATTCGGCAGGCGTTACTTTGCGGATCGGCCGCCTATCCACCGTTCCCCACCCCTCATAAACGGCGTCCACGTCGGTCAGCATCAGGAAAGCGTCGGCCCCGAGCGCCCTGGCGAGAAGCCCGGCTGCTTTGTCCTTGTCGATCACCGCTTCCAGTCCCCGAAGCGTCCCATCGGCTTCGCGCATGACCGGGATACCTCCACCGCCGGCGCAGATGACAGTGACGCCAGCCTCCACAAGGAGCCTGATCGTCTCGATCTGGGTAATATGCTGAGGTAGTGGTGACGGGACGACCCGGCGCCAGCGGCCCTGCGCTTCTTCTACCATCGGCCAGCCATATGCCTCTTTCGCCTTTAGCGCCTCGTTCTGCGTGTAGACCGGACCTATCGGCTTTTCCGCGCGAGCGAAGGCGGGATCGTCCCGGTCCACCTCGATCTGGGTCAGCAGTGTCGCGATCCTTGAACCCGCAGGCATCGCATTGGTCAGCTCCTGCTCGACCAGATAGCCGATCATGCCGACGCTCTCTGCACCCAGGACATCGAGCGGATAGGGGTCGACGTCTTTGTAGGCCGCCGCCTGCAAGGCGAGGAGACCGACCTGTGGTCCGTTTCCATGGGCGACCACGATGTCATGGTCGCGCGCCAGATCGGCCATCGCTGCGGCCGCCTTGCGAACGTTGGTGCGTTGCGCATCGGCCGTCATTGGCTCGCCGCGCTTGAGGAGCGCATTACCGCCCAGTGCTATCACGACCCTCATGTCACGACCCCAAGGTTGCGACCAGCAGGGCCTTGATCGTGTGCATTCGGTTTTCCGCCTGGTCGAAGACGATGGACGCTTCGGACTCGAAGACCTCTTCGGTCACTTCCATGCTGTCGATGCCGTATTGCTGGAAGATCTTCTCGCCGACCTCGGTCTCGCGATTGTGGAACGCGGGCAGGCAGTGCATGAATTTCGCATGCGGATTGCCCGTCGCCGCCATGATGCCAGCGGTGACACGATAGGGTGTGAGCAGTTCAATGCGTTCCTTCCAGACCGAGTCCGGCTCCCCCATTGACACCCACACATCGGTGTAGACGAAATCGCAGCCGTTGACGGCCTCGTAAGGATCTTCGGTCAGGGCGATCTTCGCACCGGTCCTGGCTGCGATCTCCTGGCACTGACGCACCAAATGGTCCTCAGGCCAGCAGGCTTTCGGCGCGCCGAGGCGCACATCCATGCCGATCTGCGCGGCGCCTGCCAGCAGCGAGTTGCCCATGTTGTTTCCGGCGTCACCGAGGAAGGCGAAACTTACCTGGGACAGGTGCTTGCGCGTGTATTCCCGCATGGTCAGGAAATCGGCGAGAATCTGCGTCGGATGGAACTCGTCGGTCAGTCCGTTGTAGACCGGAACGCCGGCATAGGCCGCCAAGGTTTCCGCCTGTTCCTGTCCGAAGCCGCGATACTCGATGCCGTCATACATCCGCCCGAGAACGCGGGCGGTATCCTTCATCGACTCCTTCTTGCCGATCTGGGTGCCGGTTGGCCCGAGATAGGTAACGTGGGCGCCCTGGTCATAGGCGGCCACCTCGAAACCCGTGCGTGTGCGCGTCGAATCCTTCTCGAAGATCAGCGCGACGTTCTTGCCTTTCAGGCGTTGCTCCTCGTAGCCGCCATATTTCGCCTGCTTGAGCGAAGCTGACAGTTTGAGCAGGAAACGGATCTCGTCCGGCGTGAAATCGAGCAGCTTCAGGACACTGCGACCTCTCAGGTTAACGGGCATGATAGACCTCCTTTAAACCGGATCCCGGATGAGGGGGCACGTCATGCAATGACCGCCACCCCTGCCGCGGCCGAGTTCGGCGCCCGGCACGGTGATGACCTCTACGCCTGCCTTGCGCAGTTGGGTGTTGGTGTAGGTGTTGCGGTCGTAAGCGACGACGACGCCAGGCTCGAGCGCCACGACGTTGTTGCCGTCATCCCATTGCTCGCGTTCAGCGACATAGGCATCGCCGCCCGTCTCGACCACGCGCAACTGCTTCAGCCCCAGCACCTCGGCCGCGACCTCTACGAGCGGCCGCTCTTCCTTGCGTACATCGATCGTGCCTTCGCGCTCGCCCGGACGAATGGAATAGGGCTCGATCTTGTGGGCGACATCCGCAAACAGCGTCACGAGATCGCGGTCGCAGAAGCTGAAGACGGTGTCGAGGTGCATGGAGGCGCGCTCGATAGGCAGTTTGCAGGCGATCACTCTTTCCGCGCCGCCCTGTGCGAACAGCGACCGCGCGAGCTGACCGACGGCCTGTGGTGTCGTCCGCTCGCCCATGCCCACAAGAACCGTTCCGTTGCCGATCGGCATGACGTCGCCCCCCTCGAGAGTGGCAAGGCCGTGGTCCTTGTCGGGATCGCCCCACCAGACCGGGAAGCCCATGTCGCGGAAATCCGGGTGGAAGCGATAGATGGCGGCGATGTTGACGGTCTCGAGCTTGCGCGCGTTCCAGCGCATCGGATTGAGCGTGACGCCGCCATAGATCCAGCAGGTCGTGTCACGGGTAAAGAGGTGATTGGGAAGCGGCGGCAGGACAAAATCCTCCGGCCGCAGCGTTTCGGCGAGAAGGCCGGCGCTTTTGATCGGTAACTCCGTCTTGCTCAGTCCGCCCAGCAGGATCAGGGAAAGGGCGTCCGCCTCGATCCCCATCAGATGCGCCCTGAGATCATCGGCGAAGCCGACGCCAACCGTGTCGTCATTGACCCGCCGTTCAAGAAGCCATCGGCGAGCCTCGGGAATCTGTAGCGTTTCTACCAGCATCTCGCGCAGAAACACGACCTCGACGCCGCGATGGCGCATGGCGTCCACGAAGGTCAGATGCTCGACGCGGGCCTGCTTGACCCAGATGACGTCGTCGAAGAGCAGTTCGTGGCAATTCGACGGGGTGAGCCGGGCAAGCGCTGCCCCAGGTCGATGGACCAGAACGCGCCGAAGCTTGCCGACCTCGGAATGGACTCCGTAGGCGTGGGGCATGACAATCTCCTTCAGACGATGATGGCGGCGATGCTGAGGCTCGCCATGATGATGACGGTGAGGATCACGAGAAGCGGCCACATGAAGCGCAGCCACCGTTCGTATGGGATGCGACCTATGGCGAGCGCACCCATGACCACGGCGAAGGTCGGATTAATGAGATTCACGATGCCATTCGCCGACTGATAGGCAGTGACCACCAGATCGCGGCCCACGCCGGCAAAATCGGCGACCGGGGCCATGATCGGCATCGACAGGACTGCAAGACCCGACGACGACGGCACGAAGAACGACAGCAGGATCTGAAGCCAGTACATCACGTTGATAAAGGCGACCTTGCCGAGGCCTGCGACCGAACCTTCGGCCCAATGCAGTATGGTGTCGGTAATCTTGCCCTCATCCATGATGACAACGATGCCGCGCGCCAGACCTATGATCAGGGCAACACCGAGAAGGTCGCGTGCTCCGTTAACGAAGGCATCCGTGAAGTTCTTCTCACCCGTTCGCGCAATGACGCCTATGACAATGGCGGAGGCGAGGAAGAGACCGCTCATCTCGCCCATCCACCAGCCGCCCTTGAGCACACCCCAGATCATCACCACGAAGGTGATGCCGAAGACCGCAAGCACGACCTTGTGTACCAGGGTGAAGTCGATCGTCCCCTCGTGATGAGCGCTGAGGAAAAGCTTCTCGTTGTCGGCTTTCATGTCGTAGACGAGCGATTTGCTCGGATCGAGCCGAACCCGTTCCGCATAGCGCATGACGTAGGCAACGCAGGCGAGCCAGCTCAGCCCGAGAATGACGACGCGCAAAACCAGCCCTTGCGTGAACGGCACGCCGGCCGCGTCAGAGGCGATAACGGTGGCAAATGCGTTGACCGTGGACCCCAAGACACCAACGCCTGCTCCAAGGAGGATGATGGCGACGGCGGTAACCGCGTCATATCGCGCGGCGATCATAATCGGGATCAGCAGCATATAGAAAGCGAGCGTTTCTTCGGCCATTCCATAGGTGGTGCCGCCGAAGGCAAACAGCGCCATCAGGAACGGGATCATCCACTTTTCCCGTCCCTTGAGCTTGGCCATAGCGCGCTCGATTCCGGCATTTATCGCGCCTGTCGAGGTGACGACCCCGATGAACCCGCCAATCACCAGGACGAAAAGAGCGACATCGATGGCGTTTGCGGTGCCGGCTGCGGGGTCGTAGAACCCGCGGATTGGCGCCATGATGATGTCGACTATCCCCTGCGGCGCCGGCTCAGCGACCGCATAGGTCCCGGCGACGGGCACTTGCTTGTTCAGGGCCGCATTCTGAACACGGTCGTACTGCCCGGCCGGTATGATCCATGTGAGTGCGGCGACTAGAACGATCAAGCCAAAGAGGATGGTGAATGCGGTTGGGAACTGAAAACGTCGTTCCTCCGGTGCTTCAGAAACAGTGCTCATACCCCCTCCCAGGAAATAGTTGACAAGCTAAGCTGGCATCTGACCGCAAGCGAATGCTCCGGAACAGAGAAAGGCTTCTCCATCGAGCCAAAGTGACCATTGCTTATTTTCTAGGCCAGGGAATTGATCTGAGTCAACAGATGATGACTAGTAGAATTCAACGCTATGGCACTTTCCCGAAGGCTGATTCCTGGGCTGTTGTGTTCAACCAAAGCGTCGGTCAACGATCTCGCGCTGCATTGTCTGCTTGCTGACCGAATTCTGGGAAAGGAGCCGCGCTTCGATATCCGGCGCAGTCAGGTAAGGTATACCGGATGCCAAGCGTAGATATCGATCAACATCGGTTTGGGCGAAGACAATATCAAGTCGGTTTGCCGGAGAAGCTCGCACCCGGTATGCCCTCGATGACACATTTCACGGCCCGGAGTTGAAGATCTGTCAAATGTACTCCGGTGACCGCGACCGTCCCGCCGTGCACGTCGATCTTCAGCCTTTCCGGATCAAATCCGAGGTCATTGCGGATACGCGCCGAAGCTGCAAGCCTGATACCTTCGTCTCCACGCGCAATGTGTTCGATACCCGAAAAGGAGGTCGCCTTTAAAAGGTCGCGGCGGCTGACGATCCCGATAACCGCACGGTCGGACGTTACCGGAATACGCTTGATGTTGCGGCTCAGCATCATCTCGGTCACCGTCGCCAAGGAGGTGGTATCAGCTACTGTCACAACTTCCGGGGACATGACATCACCAACGCGCCAGCTGTTGCAATGAATGTAATTTTTAAGATCGTTCTCATCGGTCATCGGATGGTCCTGCCGATCGAGCAAAGACCTTCCGATCTCCTTGCGGGACATCAGATCGCCTTCCGTAATGATCCCAACGAGCTTTCCGTCGCTATCCGTCACCGGCAGACCGCTGACGCCACGCTCCAGCATGACTGAAACAGCGTGACGCACATGAGCATCCACACTGATCGTGGCAACGTCCCGCGTCATGATGTCGGATGTGATCATGTCTAACCCCTTTTCAAAAACCGCAGCGCCAAACTGATCAGGCTGCCTTGCCTGTCATGTCGAGAACCACACGGCCGTCGACGCGGCCGGCTTTCAGCTCCTGAAATATCCGGTTGATGTCCTCAAGCGGCGCCGGCGTGACCTGAGCCTTGATTTTGCCTTCGGCAAAAAAGGCGATGGCCTCGTCAAGATCCCGGCGCGTGCCGACGATTGAGCCCCGCACGGTTATGCGCTTCAGGACGACATCGAAAATAGGGGTCGCGAATTCGCCTGGCGGCAATCCGACCAAAGCAACGGTGCCTTTTCGTCGAACGAGCTGGAGCGCCTGCGAGAACGCCGGAGGCGATACCGCGGTGACGAGCACTCCGTGTGCTCCGCCGCCTGTTGCTTCGAGGGCCTCGGCGATGGCGTCCGGGGACCGCGCGTCAAGCGCCAGATCGGCTCCGGTTCTTCTGGCCAATGTGAGCTTCTCAGACGCCAAATCCAGTGCAACGACCTTCAGTCCCATTGCTTTGGCGTATTGGATGGCTACCTGGCCCAGGCCGCCGATGCCGGAGATTGCGACCCATTGCCCGGGTCGCGCTTCGGTTTCCTTGAGCCCTTTGTAAGTCGTGACCCCGGCGCAGAGAATAGGCGCGACCGCCGCGAAATCAACGTCGTCAGGCAGTCTTGCGGCGAATGCAGCATTGGCAATCGCGTATTCCGCGAAGCCTCCATCGCAGCTGTAGCCCGTATTGTGTTGATGCTTGCAAAGCGTCTCCCAGCCGGTTTCGCAATGTTCGCACCGCATGCAGGCGTCATGGAGCCATGCGATGCCGACGGCATCGCCGATTACAAAGTCCGTGACACCTGGACCGAGTGCCGCGACGGTGCCTGCTACCTCATGGCCGGGAATGAAGGGCAGGGATGGCTTGACCGGCCAGTCGCCGGAGGCGGCATGCAGATCGGTGTGGCACACGCCACAGGCGGCCACTTTCACCAGCAGTTCGCCCGGGCCGGGTACGGGTATCGGAACGTTTTCGATCAACAGTGGCTTTCCGAATTCATGAACAATTGCAGCTTTCATAAGTCCTTGCATGACGACAAACCTCCCGTTCGAATAAATCGCTGCTGTATTTCGATCGATTACCTGGATAAGGCTGCGCGGATCACCGCGGCCTCACTTATTGCAAGAAGGTTCGGAAGCGGCGGAGCGCAAACACAAAGAGCGCCGCGCCGATCAGCACGAGAGCCAGCAGCTGTGGCCAGACCACATCGAGGCCCGCGCCGCGAAACAGGATCGATTGTGCAAGGATCACGAAGTGGGTGTTTGGCGCCGCGAGCATGATGTCCTGAATGATCTGCGGCATGCTTTCGCGCGGTGTGAGGCTGCCCGAAAGGACCTGAAGAGGAAGCAGGACCAGCATCAGCAGCAGGCCGAACTGCGGCATCGAGCCGGCGATGGTGGCAAGGAAAATTCCCATGCATGTGGTGGCGATGAGCTGCAACGCTGCACCCGCCAGAAAAAGGCCGACGGAACCCTGGATCGGCACCTGAAGAACCCCCTGCACGACGAACACGATCGACACGGCGCAGGCAACAAGCACGACCAGCCCCATCGACCATATTTTGCTCAGCATGATCTCTGTCGGCGTCACCGGCATCACGAGAAGATGCTCGATGGTGCCATGCTCGCGTTCACGTATGAGCGCCGCGCCCGTGAGCACGATCGAAAGCATCGTGATCGATGAGATCACTTTGGAAATGGCGCCGAACCAACCCTTGTTGAGCTCCTGGTTGAAGCGAGAACGCAGAGCGAGATCCACAGGAACCTCGGTGGTTCCACGGTAGCGGTCGAGATACTCGTTGACTTCGCTGGAAACGATGGACTGGATATAGCCGCCGCCGCTGAAGGCCTGCGACATGCGGGTGGCGTCGACATTGAGCTGGATCGTCGGCGTTCGACCGGCAAGCAGATCACGCTGGAAATTCGGGGGAATGTCGAGGGCGAAGGTGTCGAGCCCCGCATCCATGCGACTGTCCATCTCATGCTGCGATATGATCTTGGGAATGGAAAAATAAGGCGGATAGAACGCGGTCAGGATCCGGGAGGAGACAGGCGACTGGTCCTCGTCGACGACGGCGATGGCTGCCTTGTTGAGCGTCTCGGGCATCGAGGTCGAGGCCGTGTAGATCGACAGGGTGAAGGCATAGAGGATAAGGACGACAAGCATAGGGTCCCGGGCGAGACCGCGTAGCTCCTTGACGCCGAGTTGAAGGATATTGGCCAAGCGCATGGATCACCCCGCCTGTTTCTTGAGGAGCGCCGCGCTGCTGGCGAGAAGAACCGGGACAGCGATCAGGAGCGGGATGAAGGACGCTGCGAGATCGCGGAACTCCAGCGCTTTGGAGAACGTACCGCGGGCGATTGTGACGAAGTAGGTCGCCGGATAGATCTGGCCGATATAGGCGCCTGCTCCCTGAAGGGACGACACCGGATCGATCATGCCGGAATATTGGACGGCCGGAATGAGCGTGATCAGCGCGGTTGCGAAAATCGCGGCGATCTGGCTGCTCATGAAGGTGGAGATCAGCAGTCCGAGCCCGGTCGCCGCCGTGACGTACAGAAGAGCCGCACCCGTCAGCGTCAGGAAGCTGCCGGTCAGCGGTACATCGAAGATGAAGACTGCGAATGCCGTCAACATGAAGAAGTTGAGCATGGCGAGCGCGATATAAGGCAACTGCTTGCCGAGCAGGAACTCGATGCGGGTGACGGGCGTCACGTAGAAGTTGATGATCGACCCCAGTTCCTTTTCGCGCACCACGCTCAAAACCGCGAGCATGGCCGGGATCATCATCAAAAGCAGCGGAATGACGGCCGGCACCATGGCTTTGAGGCTCTCGACACTCGGATTGTAGCGGTAGCGAAGGGCGATCTGGAAGTTGCCGGTCGTTGCCGCGTCTCCGTAGAGTTCACGCGCCTTCTGGGTCAGCCATGTCTGATGCATGCCTTGCACATAACCCCGCACCGTTTCGGCTCGTGAAGGCATCGCGCCGTCGATCCAGGCGCCGATCTCGACCTTGCTGCCGCGCGCGACATCGCGCCCGAAGCCTGGCGGTATCTCCAAGGCGAGGCTGAGTTCGCCGTTGCGCATGCGCCGGTCGAGGTCGTTGTAATCGACGATCGGCGCCTTCTCCGTGAAATAGCGGGATCCGGCGATCTGGAGTGTGTAGTCGCGGCTGATCGTGGTGTCGTCCCGGTCGAGCACGGCAAAGGACAGGTTCTCGATATCCATGTTGATGCCGAAGCCCACGACGAACATCAAAATGACGCTGCCGAGAATGGCGAGCGTCGCGCGGATCGGATCCCGGCGCAATTCGAGCGATTCCCGCCGCGTATAGGCGAGCATACGGCGTAGGTTGAAAGTCGAGCTGGCGGATGAAGCCGGCGGGGGCGCGGCGGCTTCATCCGCCTCTTCACGCTGCGCGATTGGGGCGGGCGCAGCTGAAGCCTCACCGATGGCCTCTTCCAGGTAGGAAATGAAGGCCTCTTCCAATGTCCCGGCGGACCGCTTTTCGACAATGGCGCGCGGCGTATCGCTGACGAGAACCTTGCCGGCATGCATGAGCGAGATACGGTCGCAAAGCTCGGCTTCGTTCATGAAATGGGTCGAAACGAAGATGGTGACGCCGTCCTTGCGCGACAGGTCGGAGAGGATCTGCCAGAACCCGTCCCGCGCCACCGGATCGACCCCCGATGTCGGTTCGTCGAGGATCAGAATGTCGGGCGCGTGGATCATCGCTACGGCGAGCGACAATCTCTGCCGGATGCCGAGCGGCAACGCATCCGGCAACGTATCCATGATTTCATCGAGGTCGAAACGTTCGGCCATGTCTGCAATGCGCGCCGGGATTTTATCGGGCGGCAGGTTGAAGAGCCTGGCGTGCAAGTCGAGGTTCTGGCGAACCGTAAGCTCGGTGTAGAGCGAGAAGGCCTGGCTCATATAGCCGACCTTCCGCCTGACCTCGATATCTTTCGGATCGACCTCGTGGCCGAACAGCTTTGCGGTTCCCTCGCTCGCCGGCAGGAGGCCGGTGAGCATCTTCATGGTCGTGGTCTTGCCGCAGCCGTTCGAGCCGAGGAACCCGAAGATTTCGCCGCGCGGAATCTGGAAGCTGACATTGTCGACGGCGGTGAAGTCGCCGAAACGCATGGTCAGGTGTTCGGCTTCGATGGCGAAGTCCGACCCTCCCTCATCGGATCGGGGCGGTATGACCACCTCGTGGTGACCGGAACGCCTTTCTTCAGGAAGAAGGGCGACGAAGGCGGCATCGAGATTGGCCGCTCCGGTGCGGGCGAGCAACTCCTGCGGCGTACCCGTGGCAAGGATCTTGCCGTCATCCATGGCAACCAGCCAATCGAAGCGCTGCGCCTCTTCCATATAGGCGGTCGCGACGACGACGCTCATCGACGGGCGGTCGCGGCGGATATCGTCGATCAGCTCCCAGAATTGCCTGCGTGACAGGGGATCCACGCCTGTCGTCGGTTCGTCGAGGATCAGCAGATCCGGGTCGTGGATCAGGGCGCAGCAAAGTCCGACCTTCTGCTTCATACCGCCCGACAGTTTGCCGGCCGGGCGGTCGGGGAAGGGGGCCAACCCGGTACGCCGGAGCAGGTCGTCGATGCGGAGTTCACGCTCGCGCTTGTCCTGGCCGAACAGGCGCGCGAAAAACTCGATGTTCTCGAACACCGACAGTGTCGGGTAGAGGTTCTTTCCGAGACCCTGGGGCATGTAAGCGATCTGCGGGCAGGTCCGGTCGCGGTGCTTCTTGTCGGCGATGTCGCCGCCTAGCACATCAATATGGCCGTCCTGGATCTTGTGGGCGCCCGCAATCAGGCTGAGCAGACTGGATTTTCCGACGCCGTCCGGGCCTATCAGCCCGACCATGATGCCGGCGGGAATGTCTAGGCTGACAGCATCAAGGGCGCGCGTCTTGCCGTAAGACAGGCTGACGTCCTTAATTCTTACCACTGCGGCAGAGGGCTCCTGCGCGTCGTGCACTCCCGACGACAGGCTGCTCATTTCACCAGGGCCTCGGTGAGATGTGCAGGCCATTCGGCATCCTGCGCAATGCGGACATAGGCCATCCCGGGGAGCCCCGTCTTGACGTACTGAATGTGCTCGCGCAGCAGTTCCGGCGATATTTTCGCCCTGATGCGGAACATCAGCTTCTGGCGTTCCTCCTCGGTCTCGACGGTCTTGGGGGTGAATTGCGCGACGTCCGCCACAAAGCTTGCGGTGGCGGGTATGACGTATTGAGGAGCGGCGTCGAGAACCAGACGAACCTCAGATCCCATCTGAATGCGGCCCGCTTGCTCGGTTGGCAGGAAGAAAGTCATGTAAACGTCGCTCAGGTCGACAATGTTGAGGACGCGGCCTCCCGACGACAGCACTTCGCCCGGCTGGGCTACGCGGTACTGTACGCGCCCTTCGCGGGGTGATCTCAGCGTGCTGTCATTGATATCCGCAACGATGCTTTCGATGGCCGCCTGGGCGGCCACGACAGAAGCTTCTGCATCAGTGATCTGGGCCTTGGCGGCACCGATGGCAGCATCGGAGGCGGAAAGTGAAGCCTTCGCAGCCGCGACGGCTGCCCGTGCTCTCTGTGCCGATGCCCTGTCGTCATCAAGTGTTTGCAGCGATGTCGTATTGGTTCTGATCAGTTGCTCGGTGCGTGCGAGTTTCCGCTCGGCAGCATCCTGCTCGGCTTCGTGTTGGCCGATCACCGCAGCGGCAGCTTCACGCTCCGCCTCGCGCTGCGACAGAAGGCTTCTTGCCGTATCGACGCTGATGACGGCGCGCTGCAGCGAGGCTTCTGCCTGTTTTTTCTGCGCCTCCAGCTGCTGTGTGTCCATGGTAGCGAGCACCTGGCCGGCTGTTACGAATGAGCCTTCCTCAACCAGGATCTCCTTGATCCGGCCCGCGGTCTTCGTGGAGATATCGATTTCCGTGGCCTCGATCCGACCGTTTCCGCCGGCGATCCCGGCCGGCAGCCCCGATGCATCATAAATGCGCAAGCCGTAATAGGCTCCGGCGACCACGGCAATGACGACGATCGCGACTATCCAGTTCTTGAGCGATTTCACGCGCGGACCTCCCCTTGCGGAGCGGCCGCACGAGCGTACCGCGGATGGCTATGGAGACTATCTGAGGTCATCATGCGAAATTTCATTGTCATGGAAAAGACCCTGTGTTGGTCATGGAAAGCGGCGCTCGGGCAAACACGAGACGGTCCCGCTTCCTTTCCCGGGTGCGAACGAGCGATTGATTGCGCGCGATAATCGAGAGAGCGTGGAAGTCGGGTGAGAATGAGCCGTCGCGGCGCTCTGCTGCCTTCGCACGGCCTGCAACTAATCTGCCTTGTGGTCTCGAGATTCAAACCTAATAGAAAGCTCGTCGTAGACGGGTTTTTTTGCACGTTCTTCATGGCACCAGAGTGTTTGCGTGAAGAACTGCTACTCGCCCCAGCCTCATCAACGCTTGTCTTGAAATCGCGAGCATATCATCACTCGATAACTCGAATGTCAACGGTGGACGCCGATTTGTCGTGAGCGGATGGTTTGGGAGTAGTCGGCCAAGGAAGAGGTCTGCCGGGCGATGTCGCTGATCACGGCCTCCCGTTTCAGTTCCTGTAGCGGACGATCTGTCCGGATGACCCCGAGATCATGGAGATAGTCGGGAAGATAGCCCGAGAAAAGGATGCGCCAGTCCGTGGGAATGCGCGGCTCCAGAAGCTGTGCCAGCTGGAAGATCACCGTCGTGCAGTTGGTCGTGATCGTGTGGTAGAATCGTGGTTCGGCGGCCAGTTCATTCGCCTTTCCGAGATAGGACAGGAACAGCGCCCTGGCCTGCTCGGGTGTCACCTCGAGAGGGAAAAGGGAAACCTCGTCCTTGCGGATATTGGTGCGCAAGCGGACGATGTCGTTCTCCTCTGCCGCGATCATGACCAGTTCGAACTCGCGGAAAAATCCGCCGATTTCGGAAAACGACTCATGCTCTTCCCGCCGGATCTCGGCAGAGAACACCAGATGCCGGCCGTCGGAAAAGCCGAAGCTGATCAGGGTGTGCGCGATGGCGGGGTTCGCCCATACGGAGCTGATCAGATCAACTTGGCCGATTTCGTTAAGGTCGTAGCGGCGCGTCTCCCAGCGCGGCATGAAGTCCTCGGCGCTACGCCATTCGAAGTTCCGGACGTTGCGGAGCGTCACCTGCGATCCGCTGATTTCGCCGGTCACGCCATGAGCCACATCGGCCGCCCAGTTGCGATCATTCGATGGCGTGATCGAACTCCACCAGACCGCGATGATGAAGACTTCGAGGACGAGCAGGAGCCAGGGCGACAGCCGCCGGCGCCTTCCAACGACAAGGATGGCGAGCGCTGCCGCCGCAGCGGCTGCTAGGGAGGGCCAGGTGAATGGTGGCTCAACCTGATGCCAGATCGCCAGCATCGTCCAGATCGATACCGACATGACGGCGAGGGCCAGCAAGGCACGGCCGACACGCGAGCGTGAGCGGCTTTCGGTCGTGAGGGCGAGGTCTGGCCTGACGCGGTCGCTCATTGTCTCTCCATGGCACGCGCCCTCCCAAAGGTGGCGAAAGAAACTCAAGCGGGTGACTGTGGTCGCCGCCTCAGCGCAAAGGCAAAAATGATCATGGCCAAGCCGTTGAAAAGGAGATCGAACCCCAGCAGCGCCCCGATCAGCCACAGGCTATTGACAGGCCATCCGGCAATCACGATCGCCCCGGCGACGAATGCAATAATACCCGCCGGCACTAGCCAGCCCCATCCTTGCGCGGGTCGCAACGCAAAGCCGGTAACGATACGCATAGCGCCCGCCGTGATGATGCTCAGAGAAAAAAGCAGCGTCAGGATCGTCGAGGCGAGAAGCGGGTTGGCAAATGCGAACAGACCGGCGACGATGTAAAAGGCACCGATCAGCAGCCAGCCGGCGAACTGTCTCCAACCTTTGACGTTGAAGGCGCAGATGACCTGCACGGAGCCTCCGACGAGCATCATCGCACCGACGAAGAAAACTGGCCGTGAGGACATTGGCGAGCGCCAGTACTCCAACTGCCGCAAGGGCGATGCCTGCGCCGCTCAGCACCTCCCATCTCGATCGCAGACGTTCGAGATCGTCCCGAGTGAGCTTCAATGAGTTCAATGCTGCCATGCAGCTCTCCTTATGTCTGTGCGGCGCAGAGCGATTCGCGATCGCCGCACCCAAGCCGTAAACCCCGGATGCAAAACGGTTGAAATTCTATATAAACAAAGTAAACGAAACCGTATCGTTTAACTAGCCAGCTCGTCAAGGAGCGGCATCTGGAGGAATGTTCCGTCTCCGGAGGCATTCCCTGCCAATCCCTGTTCATAAGGCAACGTAGCAAAAAGCGCTTCAATGACGCCGACCGACAAGATCAATCATGCGCGTGTGGCGAGCCACCACGGCGGACGGCCGACACCGGCGGAGTCTGAACGCATATCGGCCCGGATCATGGCGGCTGCGCGCAAGCTGTTCCTGCGAGACGGGTTTGCGCAGACGAGCATGGACGCGATCGCCGCGGAAATTGGAATTTCCAAGCGGACTCTTTATTCGCGCCATCCAGGCAAGGCCGCACTTTTCGAAGCGATTGTCCTCGATGTTGTAAACACGGGCCTATCGAATATCGTCACGGAGCAGTTGTCGGGCAAGACTCCGCGGGACAAGCTGCTGGCTTTGTCGTTGCGCATTCTAGAAGTAGCGACTGATCCGCTCATCATTTCCCTGGAAAGAGTTGTTGTTGGCGAGTCGTGGCAGTTTCCGAAGTTGGCGAGTCTCGTCGGCCAGTATGGAATGCCGCCGATCCGCGAGGAGGTAATGGCCGTGCTGCGCGACCACGGTGCAAGTGAACCCGGTCTGGCCCGTGATGCGGAGATATTCCTGTCCATCACGATGATACCGCAACTGCGGCAGGCCGTTCTTCAGCGGACGCCGCCGGGGATCGCGGGGATAGACCGGGCCGCCCTTGAACGCACCATCGATATCTTCGTCCGAGGAATTGAGATGGAACTATGAGTGGCATCCACACGATCGGAAAACGCCGCGCAATAACACGCTGGCTGCCTGTTTCGGACTGTGCTTCCCGATCTCAGGACACAATGGTTCCGAGCAGAGCCACGGTTGAAGGCGTCACGCAGGTGGGTGCGCTGGGGGCGGCGACGAGACACGCGAGCATCGATGCCGACGTTGGTCTGGGGGACCACCTCGGGGCGGGGGCGATGCAAGCAGCGCAGACCGTCGGCGTAGCGGCGAGCGTGGCCGTCAGTGCGCCGATCACTGTTTTCGAATCGACTATGCGGCGCAGCATCGGCGAGCAGGTCGAAAGACTTGGCCGCGCGGCAGGTAACGCGCTCGGATCGGCAGTAAGCCGATGACCCGAGCCTCTTCTGCAAACGCATGGAATCGAAAGGCCACCACTGGAATGGGTTGTCTGCGCACGCTTAGGGATGGTCCCGCCAGAAATCAATCAATGGAAGTCCGCCGAAAAAGATGATTCAAGTTAGCCCCTTTCTATCTTTCACGATTGCGGTCCTGCTCCTCATCGTGGGCAAGATCTTGACGATGAACATCGCGGTGCTGCGAAAGTACTCGATACCGGAGCCTGTTGTCGGCGGCATTTTGTGCGCCTTGCTAGTGGCTTTGGCCTACTGGATTGCGGGCTGGAGAATCCAGTTCGAACTCGGCGTGCGTGACCACCTGCTGCTGCTGTTCTTCGCCAGCATCGGTCTGAAGTCGGATACGGCCACCCTTTTGCAGGGCGGCAGGCCGCTCATCGTGCTGCTCGCGCTCGCAACCGCGTTCATGCTCATCCAGAACGTCACGGGGATGGGGATCGCCGCATTGTTCGGGCTCGATCCGAAGGCCGGCCTGATGGTCGGGTCCGTCTCGCTGACGGGCGGGGTCGGCACCACGGTCGCCTGGGCGCCGATCTTCGTCGGGGACCTCGGGATCGCCAACGCGATGGAGCTCGGCATCGCCAGCAACACGGTCGGGCTGATCGCGGCATGTGTGATCGGCGGCCCCATGGCCGCCCTGCTGATCCGCCGCAATGGAATCGTCACCTCGGGCGACGCAGATATCGACGTCGGCGCCGCCCATGAGGAGCCGGAGCCGAAGATGGACTATTTCTGCCTGCTCTGGGCGATCCTGGCGCTCAATGTCGCGGTCATGCTCGGCATGGCGCTCGACTCCCTGATCGCGCTGACGGGCTTCAGACTCCCGACCTTCGTCAGTTGCCTGCTGGCCGGCATTGCAATCCGCAATCTGATGCCGCTGGCAGCCGGGGCGGCCATCACCCGCATCTGGCCCGGCGTGCGACAAGGATTGTCGCTTCTGTCCGACCTCTCTCTCGGCCTGTTCCTGACGATGGCGCTGATGGGCCTGCAACTGTGGCAGTTGAGCGGCGTCTTCACCTTTGTCGTCGCCGCGCTCGCGGTGCAGATCGCGCTCACGATCGTCTACACGGTTTTCATCGTCTTTCCCGCCATGGGGCGTGACTACGAAGCGGCCGTGATATCTGCCAGCTTCGGAGGCATCACGCTCGGATCCACTGCCACTGCCATCGCCAACATGACGGCCGTCACCCAGCAATATGGCGCGGCGCACAGGGCCTTCATCGTCGTGCCGCTCGTCTGCGGCTTCTTCATCGACCTCGTCAATGCGGTCGTGATCGCCATATTCGCAGGATAGCGCCGGCTACGTTTCGTCCGAACCCCAAGAGAAAAAAATGGATGATAAGAACCAACATGACCTGCCGACAGGCTCTTCTGAGGACAGGCCCGCCGACCGTGCCCCCGAAGCGTTGGCTGACGCTCCGGTCGAGGCGGGGCCGACCAGGACGGGAGTCCGGGTCGGCGTGCTCGTTATCGGGCTCATGGTCGCCTTCGTAGCCTGGTACGCCGTTTCCGACAAGCTCGCCCCCTATACCGACCGCGGCACGGTCAGCGGCTACATTGCCCGACTAGCGCCCCGTGTTTCAGGCCCGGTAATCAGCGTCCACGTTGAGGACAATACGATTGTCCAGGAGGGCGATCTTCTTTACGTGGTCGACCCGCGCCCGTTCGAGATCGCGGTCCAGCAGGCGGAAGTCGAACTCGAACAGGCGACCCAGTCAATCAACGCCTCGTCGGCGGCGCTGATCGCTGCACAGGCCAAGGTGTCGCAGGCCAGGGCCAAATTCGAAAACGCCAAGACCTCGAACGCCAGGACGCAAAGCCTTGTACAGCGTGGTGTTGCCGCGCGGAAGCAGGAGGAAGCATCTCGCGCGGAACTCGAGGTCGCGCAGGCGGAGGTCGATGCGGCGGAGGCTGATCTGTCTAGCGCGGAAGCCGAGTTGGGGGCGGCGGGCGCCAGCAATCCGCGCATCAAGGCCGCTCGACTCAAGCTGGAAAGGGCGCAGCTCGACCTGATCTACACACGGGTCGTGGCACCGACGCTCGGCGTGGTCACGAATCTCGATCTAGCAGTCGGCCAGTACGTGAGCGCGGGTTCGGCCGCTCTCACCTTCATCGACGGAAGGGGAGCCTGGATCACGGCCGATATGCGCGAGAACCAGCTCGCCAATATCGAGCCGGGCAACAAGGTGGGCCTGCTTTTCGATGCCTTGCCGGGGCAGATTTTTACCGGGACCGTACACAGCGTCGGCTGGGGCATCGATACCGGACGGACCGCATCCAGCGGTCTGGTGCAGAACGAGCCGGAAACGCGCTGGTTCGAGCCGGCCCGCCGGTTTCCCGTGCGCATTGAACTCGATCGAGCGCTTTCGGAATGGCCTCGCACCGTCAGGGTGGGCGCGAAGGCCACCGTCGTGGTCTACGCCGCAGGCGAAAGCAATCCGTCAGCGTGGATCGCAATGGCCCTGCACCGCGCCCAGTCGCTTCTGTCCTATCTGTATTGAGGTGGGGCCATGTATGTTTCGCCCCGGCCGAGCTTTCGCGACGACCCAAATTTTCCTTTGCGCATGGCGCTGCTTGCGGTGATCTCGGTGGGCGCGATACCCTTTGTCATGCCCTCTATGCCGGCGCTGATGGCGGCCCTGCCGTTTGGCCTGATGGCCGGCATGCGCAAGGCCTTCGATCCGAAGAAAGCCATAGGAGGTCCTCTGGCGCTCATCATGATGATTTGGTTGGCAAGCGGCGTGCTCACCCTTCTCATGTCTTGGCCGGTGGCGTTCCTGATCGCGGTCGGCAGCCTCTATTTCGTCGCGTTCTATCTCATCCAGAGCACCGGCAACCCGATGGGGATGCTGATACTGGTGTCCGTTGGCCTCGCCTCTATCCTGGGTATGAACTCCATCACTGCGCTCGACGCCCTAAGTGATTCGGTGGTCGAGGCGGGCATCCTCGCATTGATCGCGATTCCGGTCCTTTACCTCCTCATTCCGCCGGCTACCCAGGAGAAAATGATCGACGAATATACGCCCGCACCGGGCAATCACGTGCGATCGGCGCTCATCCGGGCGGTCGTCCTGCTCGGGCTCAGCTTCTGGCTCTACAGCTTCATCGATATGTCCAACATGATGATGGCGATCGCCGCGATATTCGTGCTGTGTTTCCCGACACGCGAGCAGTTGTTTGCAGAGGCCCGGGAACGGATCTTTGCGACGGTTCTAGGTGCATCCGCAGCGGGTGTCGCCCTGTTCCTGATGACCCTGAACGCCCATTTCTTCATGCTGGTCGGTCTGGTCTTTCTCACCGTGCTATATTTCGCCACCATGATGATGATCGGCCGCCATCCTCCGATGGTCTACCAGTTCAGCGCATCGGCCGCTCTGTCACTGATCGTTGGTGCCCTTACCACGCAGGAACCTTCCTATGCAGCGTTAACCCGCCTGGCACTGACCTTCGTCGGAACCGCAGTCGCAGCGCTGATGACGGCGACGCTCGAAAGCATGGCCAATGCGTGGGAACGACCAACCCTGCGGCGCTGAACGAAAGCAAGGGTTTGAACATTTTAAATGACTCGCGATCAAGCGCTCCTCTCTCAAGGTAATTTGGCGCGATTACTCCGAGTTTGTGAAAAAACGCGAAACGAAGAGCACATCACAGCGTCGGGCGAAAGTCGGTCATCGGCTGTTGACTGCCTTTCGTTGCGCCGATAGACTGGACAGCCGTTTATTTGGAGAAATTATGCCTAATCGACTGATCTTTCCCGCCCCGGAAGACGCCACCCGTGATCGCATCCTGAAAGCCGCGATACTTCGCTTCTCCAGCCACTCCTATGAGGAAACCGGGTTGCGAGACATTGCATCCGATGTCGGCGTCGACATGGCCTATGTTCATCGTTCCTTCGGATCGAAGGAGAAGCTGTTCCGGGAGGCTGTCAAGGCAATCGTTCGTCCCGAGGTCTGGCTGGTCGGCGAGGCGAGTGAGTTACACGTAACGTTGGCAAAAGAGGTTCTAGCCGAGAAGGGCGCCAACGAGATCCGATCTTTTGACGTCCTCGCTAGATCTTTTTCCAGTCCCGAGGCTTCGCGTGTTTTTCGCGAACTCATTGACGAGGGGCTCGTCAAGCCAATGGCTTCCAAATGTCCGGTTGTGTCCGAACAGCGCGCCTCCATGGTCGCCGCGTTCCTGGCCGGCGTCAGCATCCTTCGTGACGTCATCGGTACGCCAGCGCTGCAGAGTGGTGGAAATGATCGTGAACTGATGGCTCTGGTCTCCCAGGTCGTCGAGTTCATCATGAACGAAGACAAGGGATGTCAAACCATGACGACCGCCGTGCCGATCAGTCGGGAGCCGCAATGAATGATTTGAGCCGGCGAGACATCAAGGCGGCGGAGGCCCGCCACGACACTTTCGACACGGAAACCTACCGCGCAATCGATCGGATGCGCGAGGCGCTGAGCGCGCGGATGACTGGCGGGCTTTCTCCGGCGGCACTGGCGCTGGCCTTGTTCGACTGGTCGATCCATCTGGCCTCGGCGCCTGGAAAGCGTCTGGAACTTACCGACAAGGCCGTGCGGAAAAGCGCCCGGCTGTCGGGTTATCTCTGCGCCGCCAGTCTCGATGACGACACTCCATGCTGCATCGAGCCCTTGCCGGGCGACTACCGCTTCACCGGGGAGGCGTGGAAGGAACTCCCCTATGCGGCCTATGCTCAGGCGTTCCTGCTCGCCCAGCAGTGGTGGCACAATGCGACACGGGAGGTGCCAGGCGTCGCTCCTCACCACGAGGACGTGGTCTCCTTCGCCGCGCGGCAAGTGCTCGACATGTTCTCGCCATCCAACAATCCGTTCACCAATCCCGAGGTGATCAACAAAACCATCGCCACTGGTGGGGCAAACTTCCTCGCGGGGTTTCAGAACTGGTTCGAAGATATCAACAGGCTTGCGGGCGGTCGCCCGCCCGCGGGCACGGAAGGGTTCGTACCGGGGCGGGATGTCGCGGTCACTCCCGGAAAGGTCATCTTCCGAAACCATCTGATCGAACTGATCCAGTACAGTCCCACAACCGACACCGTTATGGCGGAGCCGGTGCTGATCGTGCCTGCCTGGATCATGAAATACTACATCCTCGACCTCTCTCCGGAGAACTCCCTGGTACGCTATCTGGTCGGGCAGGGACACACGGTCTTTGCCGTTTCCTGGCGAAACCCTGGGGCAGAGGATCGCGATCTCACGCTGGACGATTATCGCCGAATGGGCATCATGGCCGCGCTCGATGCGATCGCGGCGATCGTTCCCGACAGCAAGATCCACGCGACGGGCTATTGCCTGGGTGGCACGCTTCTCGCGATCGCGGCGGCTGCGATGGCGCGCGCCGGCGACGACAGGCTGGCCACGCTCACCCTTTTCGCGGCCCAGACGGATTTTTCCGAACCCGGCGAACTGGCGCTCTTCATCGACCCGAGCCAGATGCATTTCCTCGAAAGCATGATGTGGGATCGCGGATATCTGTCGGCTGACCAGATGGCGGGGGCCTTTCAGATCCTGAAGAGCAACGACCTCGTCTGGTCGCGACTGGTCCACGACTATCTCATGGGCGAACGCACACCGATGAACGACCTTATGGCGTGGAATGCCGACTCCACGCGCATGCCCTACCGGATGCATGCCGAATATCTTCAACGCCTCTACCTCGACAACGAGCTTGCAGCCGGCCGCTTCATGGTCGATGGCCGCCCGGCGGCGCTGCAGAACATCCGTGTGCCGATGTTCGTCGTGGGAACGGAACGCGATCATGTCGCACCATGGAGATCGGTCTACAAGATCCACCAGCTAGCCGATACCGATGTTACCTTCGTTCTGACCAGCGGCGGGCACAACGCAGGCATCGTCAGCGAGCCAGGCCATCGCGGCCGCCGCTATCGCATCGCGACCAGGCTGGCAATCGACATCTGCCTTGGCCCCGACGAATGGGCAGCAGAGACTGAGACCCGGGACGGTTCCTGGTGGGAGGCCTGGCTGCCGTGGCTTGCCGCGCACTCAGGCAAGGATCGTGTTGCCCCGCCTTCACTCGGCGTCGCCGACAAGGGCTTTCCTGCCATCGCCGAGGCGCCCGGCGCCTACGTATTCCAGAAGTGAGAGGGTGATGACCGACAGCTTGCTGACAAATCATACCTTCGCCGACTTGCAGGTCGGCGATACCGCAAGCCTCACACGGGTCGCAGGTGATAAAGACATCGATCTGCTGGCGGCGATGGCCGGCGGCAACAGGCTGGCTCCGGGTGGCGCGACAGCGAAGGCAACGACCCTCTTCAACGATATCGTTGCCAACGGGCTTTGGACAGGAGCGCTGGTCTCGCGCGTGATCGGCACAAGGCTTCCGGGGCCCGGGACGATCTATCTGGGGCAGGATTTCCGCTTCGTGAAGCCGGTCGTCGACGGCGACACGATCACGGCAACCGTGCGGGTGGTGCAGAAATACCCGGATAATCGCACGGTTGCACTGGAGACGATCTGCTCCAATCAAAAAGCCGAATATGTCCTGACCGGCACGGCCATGGTGATCGCGCCCGACAAGTCGATCGAATGGACCGAGGGCGCGCCCTCCGTCTCATTGCCGGATACGAAACGTGCAAGCCGCTATGAAGGCTTTGTCGCGGAAGCCCGCAGCCTCCCCCCGGTTCGGGCGGCCATCGTTCACCCATGCTCTGCCGGAGCAATCCAGGCTGCGGTCGAGGTGCGCCAGAAGGGCCTGTTCGAGCCGCTGCTGGTCGGGCCGGAAGCGAAGATCCGCGCCGCCGCCGAAGCCGCGGGGATCGATCTCGGCGACATGGCGATCGAGGACGTTCCCCATAGTCATGCCGCAGCCGCGCGCGCTGTCGAACTTGCGGTCGGCGGCGCGGTATCGGTTCTGGTCAAGGGCAGCCTCCATACCGACGAGCTTCTAGGCGCCGTCCTCGCCACCGGGTCCGGTCTCAAGACGGAGCGGCGCATCAGCCATGTCTTCGCGTTCGACGTCCCGGCCTATGGTAAGCCGCTTATCGTCACGGATGCCGCGATCAACATCCAGCCGACACTCGACCAGAAACGCGACATCTGCCAGAACGCGATCGACCTTCTTCGCGCTCTCGGCGTCGATGAGCCCCGAGTGGCGGTGCTCGCAGCGGTCGAAACCGTCAACGCGAAGATGCCGTCCACTCTTGATGCGGCCGCGCTGACGGTCATGGCGGCGCGCGGTCAGATCACGGGCGGGCGTGTGGATGGCCCGCTTGCCTTCGACAATGCCATCGACTTGGATGCGGCGAAGACGAAGGGCATCGTCTCCCCGGTCGCGGGTGAGGCCGACATCCTGCTCGTGCCGGACCTCGAGGCCGGCAACATGCTGGCCAAGCAACTGATCTATTTCGCGGGGGCGACCGCGGCCGGCATCGTGCTCGGCGCGCGCGTGCCGATCGTGCTGACCAGCCGCTCCGATCCGCTGTCGGCGCGCATCGCCTCGGCAACGCTCGCAAGGCTGCTCGTCGCCCGCAACCAGGTGCCTGGAACGGGGTCCACGATATGAGCCAGCAATTGCTTGTCACCTTCAATGCCGGCTCGTCCACGGTCAAGATAGGTCTGTTCGCCGTTGAAGACGGGGGGCTCACACGCATCGGCAAGGGAATGATCGATTTCCGCAAGGCGCCATTGCGCTTCGAGCTTTCCGAAGGCCCGGACCGCTTCGATGTCGAACTGGAAGCCGAAGCAGAAGAAGAGCTGGACGAGGTTTTGCGCGAAGCTTTCGACCGGCTGTCCTGGCACTATGATTTGTCCGGCATCGCCGCTATCGGCCACCGCGTTGTGCACGGCGGTGACTTGTTTGACGGACCGGTGCTCATCAACGATCAGGCGATGTCGCAGATGGAAGCGCTGATAACGCTTGCGCCGCTCCATCAACCCCAGGCGCTGCGCCTTGTCCGGGCGATCACGCGCCTTCGTCCGGAAATCAGACAGACCGCCTCCTTCGACACGGCATTCCATCGCACGCAAGACGAGACCGTACGCCGCTTCGCCCTGCCGCGGCAGCTCTACAAAAAGGGCATCAAACGCTACGGCTTCCACGGCCTTTCCTATCGATCGATTGCCGACCAGCTTCTCAAGAACTGGCCAGAGCAGGCTTCGGGCAAGGTCGTCGTCGCCCATCTCGGCTCCGGCGCCAGCCTTTGCGCGATGGACAACTGCGTCAGCCGTGACACCAGTATGGGTTTTTCGACGCTGGACGGCGTGCCGATGGCGACGCGCTGCGGGGCGCTCGATGCCGGCGTGGTCATACACCTTTTAAAGGCCGGTCGCGATCCCGACGAAATCGAGGATCTCCTTTATCACCGCTCCGGTCTCTTGGGCGTGTCCGGCATCAGCGCCGACAGCCGCGTGCTCCTGGAAAGCGATGAGGGCCAGGCGAAGGAAGCAATCGAGCTGTTCACCTTCAGGATCGCCGGCGAGATCGCCCGGCTTGGCACGACGCTCGGCGGTCTCGACACGCTGGTGTTCACGGCCGGCATCGGCGAGCACCAGCCGGCAATCAGGGCCGATATCTGCACGCGGCTGATGTGGCTGGGCATCGACCTTGACCCTGAAGCAAACGCCGACAACCGGACGGTCATCAGCAGTCCTGCCAGCCGTCTGACCGTCCTCGTGATTCCGACCGATGAGGAGCAGGTGATCGCCACCGAAGCCCTAAGAATCGCGGGAGGCTGAGCGATGGCGGCAATCGTCGATCTGTTCGGAAACCGTGGCCTCGTGGTTGGCATCGCCAACGATTCCTCTATCGCAGCTGGCTGTGCAGCCGCGTTCAAGGCCGCCGGCGCGGATCTGGCGGTCACCTATCTCAACGACAAGGCGGTTCCGTTCGTGCGCCCGGTCGCCGATGCCCTGGGCGCGTCGCTGTTCATGCCCTGCGACGTTCGCATTGAGGGGCAGCTCGAGGCGGTGTTCGACACGATAGGAGTTGAATGGGGCGGTCTCGATTTTCTGCTTCACTCGATCGCTTTCGCGCCGCGAGAGGACTTGCGGACGAGCATCGTCAACTGCTCGGCCGAAGGCTTTGCCCAGGCCATGGATATATCGTGCCATTCCTTCATCCGGATGGCTCGCCTCGCCGTCCCGCTGATGAAGGAAGGCGGGTCGCTGATAACCGTCAGCTTTTTCGGAGCTGAGCGCGTCGTCGACAACTACAATCTGATGGGACCGGTGAAGGCCGCGCTGGAAGCAAGCGTACGCTACCTGGCCGCGGATCTCGCAGCGCAGGACATCCGCGCCCATTGCCTGTCCACCGGGCCGATCGCCACCAGGGCAGCTTCCGGAATCGAGCGTTTCGATGAGCTCATCGACACGGTGCGTGAGAGAACACCATCGCGACGCCTCGTGAGCATCGCTGAGGTTGGGCGTATCGCCGCATTCCTGGCAAGCGAGGCGGCAACGCCTCTGTCGGGGTCGGTGGTATACGCCGACAACGGTTTCCACATCACGGCCTAGCCAGAAGGCGGGCTGATGCAAACTAAGTCGGGGTCGCCGCTCGCGCGGCGACAGGGTGAACTCTGTCATATCGAGAGCGCGATGCTTCGAATGCATAAGTAAGAAATCGGTTCAGTCAATGCGTGAATTCAGTCTACGCCTTACGCTACTTCTTCTCACAAGCCTGCTTGCAGCCTGTGCCGGCCGCCCCGGCCCGGAACTGCTCGCCCAGAGGGCCGAAGCCGTTCCGGGGGCCAAGCTCACGACGGTTTATGTGGCGACCACGCGCAAGCGTGATGAGAACGGTATCTACACGTCGGGTCGTAGCCGCGAGGTTAGCTATATCCGCTACAGGGTCTCCATCCCGCCAGGTCACAAGACGGGCAATGTCGAATGGCCGAAATCGAAGCCGAACCCGAAGACGGATTTTGTCACCGTCGACCAGCACATTCTCGACGCGGCGACATTCGAGGCGGAAGTCACGCGTAAACACAACGGCAAACCGCCGAGTGTCGGCGTGTTCGTGCATGGCTACAACACCAATTTCACCGAGGCCGTGTATCGCATAGCCCAGATGACAGCTGACGCCGGCGTCGATGCCGCCCCGATCCTGTTTGCCTGGCCGTCCGAAGGCGCTTTGAGCGGCTACGTCGCCGACAAGGACGCGGTGACGTTCTCGCGGGACCAGTTGGCGGATCTGCTCAGCACCCTGGCGCGCAAACAGACCCAGGGTCCCATCACGCTCGTCGGCCACAGCATGGGGGGATGGCTGACGACGGAAGCCGTGCGCCAACTGCGGCTTACCGGCAAGGACGCGGCGATCCGTCGACTGCAGGTCGTGCTTGCGGCGCCCGATATCGATGTCGACGTGTTCCAGGCACAGCTTGCGACGATCGGGACACTGAACCCGCCGATGACAATCCTTGTTTCCAAGGATGACAGGGCGCTGAAGGTCTCGGAATTTCTATCCACAGAACGTCAGCGCCTGGGCAGGATTGACGTGACGGATCCGAAAATCGAGGAGGCGGCGCGCAGGGCGAATGTGCAGGTGATCGATATATCGGATATCGAGGCCTCAGACAGCTTCCGCCACAATCGTTTCGTCGGTCTCGCTGCCTACTATCCGAAGCTTTCGGGCCGGGATGGAACGAGCGACCCCCGAAATCTCAGGCAAGCCGGAGCGTTTGTATTCAATTCGGCTGGCGCGGTCCTTTCCAGCCCGTTTGTCCTTGCCGGCAAGATCGTCGGCGGAAACTGACACGACGCGAAGCAGCTTTCTTCACGCAACTATCGCAGGAGAATACTTATGATATTCAATTACACCGCAAGCCTCGACGCCGCCGACCTGCAACTGTTGCGATCGCGATGGCGATGGCTGCTGGTCGCCGGCATCGTGCTCGTGTTGATAGCTCTTGTCGCCCTCTCCAACCTGTTGCTGGCCACGGTCGTTTCCGTCCTCTTTGTCGGTGTCACGATGCTACTGGCGGGTGCGGCGCATATCGTCTTCGCATTTCAGATGAAGCGATGGGGCCAAACTGTCGGTTTGCTCGTTGTCGGTGTGCTTTATGTCGCGGCCGGTGTGATGACATTCTGGAACCCGGTCCTGGCATCCACTTTCCTGACACTACTGATGGCTCTCAGCATGCTCGTCGCAGGCATTGTCAGGACTGCCGCCGGTCTGGCGATCCGCCCGGCTTCCGGTTGGCTATGGCTCGCGGCGGCCGGCGCCGCGACGGTGCTTGTTGCACTTGTCATCCTTGCGGGCTGGCCGGTCAACAGTTTGTGGATCATCGGCGCACTGCTGGCGATCGACGTCATGGTGACCGGCTGTGCCCTGAGCGCATTGGCGCTCGCGCTGCGACGGTCCCTCAGGATCGACCGCAATCACGAATAAGAACCGGAGGTTGGAAACGACAATGAAGCAAACAACACCGTTCACCGTGGAGGTCCGAAAGAAACGCCGGATGCAACAGCACGAACTCTCTCCAAGCCGCGCCCTGAAAAAGACAGACGAGACCAGATCCGCGCCGGAAGGGGAAAACACAGCCCCGAATGAAATCACGCCTCAGAACGACCCTGCGGCCCACCGTCCCCGCACACGGTAAGGCTGAACGCTGGCCCGCCGGACTCCCTGACACAATCGTGAGGCACAAGAAAAAGGATTTTCGCCCTCTCAATCATCAGCTGTTGACTCACGGAGTATGTTCATTAGGGTAAAGCTGATGTTTGGTGACGAGGGGGGGAATGAAGACGCCAAAAGATATTGTCGTTTATATCGATACAGCCGATGTTTCTGTTTGTCGGGTTTATATTGATTATGCTGTCTCACTCGCAAGCGCATGGGATGCGCATGTCGTTGTGGCCTTCGTGCCGGAAGATTTAATCGCCACTCCCTCCCATGGCTTCGCCCGAGGGCAGGCGATCAACAGCATGATAACCTCCTTCGAAGGGCGCCGGCATGACGCCGAAGAGCAGCTGCGGGGGCTCCTTTCGGATGTAGCGTCCGCTACCGGCGTGAATTGCGAGCTTCGCATATGTTCCGGTGAAACGGGCGAGGCGCTGATGCTGCACGCCCGCCACGCAGCCTTGGCGATCGTCGGAACGGGGCGTGACCCGGACCGCGCTGAGACGGCTCTCACCGTCTCGGAGGATATCATCTTCGCCTCCGGTCGCCCTTCGATCCTTTTGCCCACATTCTGGCAAAGCGATGGCGCCGTGCCCGAGACGATCGTGGTTGGATGGAATGCCAGCCGGGAAGCGGCCCGCGCCATTGCCGATTCGATGGCGTTCCTGGCCACCGCTCGCGCCGTCCACGTCGTCGTTGTTCCCGAGCCCAAGGTCGCGCGGCTTCTGGGGGAGGACCCCGGAAGCGATATCTCTCTCCATCTCGCGCGCCATGGGATCAGGGTGACGCTTGACCGCCTGGAAGGCAGCAATGCCGGTGATCTGATCCTGTCGCGCGCGGAAGAGGTTGGCGCCGACCTGGTGGTCATGGGCGCCTATGGGCAGTCCCGGATCACCGAGTTCGTTTTCGGCAGCGCAACACGCACCATTCTGGCCAATCCGAAAATCCCGATCTTTCTTTCGCGATAAGACGTGATCGTCCAACAGGGTGGGTGGGCCCCGCAGGCCGTCGGCAAAAAGAGATTACAACACAGGAGAAGAAAACATGTCCGATCTGGTCGTCGTCGGTTTCGATACGGTTGATGAAGCCGACAAGGTGCTTCTCAAGCTCGCTGCTCTCAGAAAAGAATATCTGGTCGATCTGGAAGATGCCGTCGTCGTCGTTCGTGACGGCGAAGGCAAGGTCCATCTCAAGCAGAGCCTTAACCTGGCGGCTCTCGGCGCCACATCGGGCCTTCTCTCGGGAACGATCTGGGGCGGCCTTGTGGGCCTGCTCTTTCTCAATCCGCTTGCCGGCATCGCCATTGGCGGCCTGACGGGAGCGGGTGTCGGCGCCTTGTCCGGCTCCCTTGCCGACTATGGCATCGACGATACGTTCATCAAGTCTCTGGGCGAGACCATTCCAAGCAATTCGTCTGCGCTGTTCGTTCTTGTCCGCAAGGTCCAGCCGGAAAAGGTGCTGGCGGAGTTCGAAGGCCTGCGTGGTCGAGTTCTCAAGACGTCCCTGTCGCCAGAGCAGGAAGAGAAGCTGAGGATCGCCTTGTCCGAAAATGTAACCGGGTCAGGCAACGCCTAGGTGGCCACGCCCGGTTGATGTCCGATCGGGAAGGGAAACGTCCAGCATCGCTTACGTGGGAGGGGTATTTTTTGCAGGTACATATCAGGGGCGGGATCGATCTTCGATGGGAAGGCAAGCCGATAGACACGATTGAAGATGCGGTCGTGGCTCGCTCGGTTGCGCTTATGGGAGAAGATTACCCGCGCCTGCGCCCGGTTATCGATGTCGCGATCGGACAAGCCGTGCGAGCCGGCGAGCGGCTGTTTACGGATCGTCACCGCCCTCATCTGACGTTTACAGCCCCTGTTGCTGGAACAATCCGCGCAATCTCGCGCGGCGCGCGTAGAAGCCTCGATTCCATTATTATCGACGTCGAGGACGAAGCCGCCGTCGAATTCGACAGGCCCTCACGGCCAGATCGCATGACCATGCAGTCGCTCCTGCTCCAAAGCGGTTGCTGGCAGTCATTTCGCACCCGGCCATTCGGTCGGCTCGCCGATCCCCGGCAGGCTCCTGATGCGATTTTCGTAACAGCCACCGATACCGCGCCGCTCGCAGGTGATCCGGCCCCCGTCATAAGGCGCTTCGAATCATGGTTTCGTCTCGGCGCGGAGGCGCTGCGTCACCTGACCGACGGTCCCGTTTACGTCTGTCACGGGGCCGATGCCTCCCCGGCCGTTCCCGAAGCCGTCAAGGCTGTCTGTTTCGCGGGCAGGCATCCGGCGGGTCTGGTTGGAACCCATATCCATCATCTCAATCCTGTCGGTGTAAACAGGATGGTTTGGCACATCGGCTATCAGGACGTAATCGCGCTGGGATGCCTGCTCGATACGGGCCGGATATGGACACGGCGCGTCGTTGCGCTGACCGGACCGGGGACGTGCAGTCCGCGCCTCGTTGTCGCTCCCGCAGGCGCGAATCTGAAAGATCTTTTCGGCGCCTCGCTCACCGGTCCCTCGGTTCAGTTGCTTTCGGGCTCTCCGCTCGGCGGAACGGTCGAGCATTTCCTGCGGCGTTATGACGTGCAGGCCACCGCCATCCCACACAGGCATCCGCTCCGGCGCTCCTTTCTCATGCGCTACCTGACCTCATTCAACGAGCAATTTCCGGCGCCGCTCATTCCCAATGCCGTTCATGAACGGGCCGCGCCTTGCGGGATCCTGCCCGCGCCGTTCCTGCGCGCCATCAGCACGGGCGATGTGGAAACCGCCGCGAAACTTGGTGCGCTGGAACTTGTGGAAGAGGATCTGGCGCTCCTGAGCCATGTCGACGGGTCGGGCACGGATTATGGCGCCCTGTTGCGTGCGACGCTCGATGAGTTGGAGGAAGCGATATGATCGCCTTCTTCCATGACCTGCAGGCGGGCCGCGTCGGCCGCACCTTGTTGTCCGACAGCGCCACGCCCGCGCTGCTCGGCGTGATCGTCCCGGTCGTGTCCGCGCTTGTCGCAGATACGGAACAGTTCGCAGCGCGGCTGCTGATCTCTGTCAGCCTGACCCTTGCGTGGCAGCATGTCTTCACACGTGTCCGGGGTCTCAGGCCGGGACTTGACGGTATTGTCGCCGCCACGCTGATCGCCCTTCTTGTCCCGGCCGATGCGCCGCTCTGGCAGCTCGCTTTGGGCGTCAGCTTCGGCGTGGTGATCGCCGAACAGGTGTTCGGTGGGCGCGGGCGCAATTTCGTGCATCCTGCCGTCGCCGCCCTTGCCTTCGTGATGTTCTCCTTCACTGAAATCGACTATCGAGCCGGGCCAAACATTCCTCTGGCGGCATTGCTTCCGGCTTTGGTTCTCCTGCTCCTCAGCGGCCAGGCGTCATGGCGATTGCTGCTTGCGGCCTACTGCACGATGGCCCTCATGGTTTGGGCGCAGGGAAGCGATCCGTCGGTCAACCTGCTTTCGGGTGCGATCGGCTGCGCGATCCTCTTTCTGGCGGCAGATCCTGTATGTTCCTGCACGACAAATCCAGGTCGTTTTGCACAGGGCATTCTGACCGGCGTGCTCATCGGCCTGTTCTCGCAGGCCGGATCGACTTTTGGAGCCGCGATCTTCGCGATCCTGATGAGCAGCATTTTCGCACCATTGATCGATTACGTGGTCGTGGCGATCCATGTAAGGCGGAGGGCAAGGCGACATGGCTGACGCTCGTCCTCCCAGCCCGCGCCCGGGCATGTGGCGCCGCTTTCTGAACCGTCCGAACACCGATGGCGTCAAGACGATCGGCATGTCGCTTCTGGTGGCCATTGGCTGCGGCTTTACCGTCTCCATCGCAGCGGTCGTCCTGCGGCCGATCCAGCAGGCCAATATCGTCGCCCAGCAACAGGGCCGCATGGTGCAGATGCTGGAAAACGTTCCGGGCATCGGGGAGATATTGAAGGAATCTGGCGCAAGCGGCGTCGAAACGCTCGTCATCGACCTCGCAAGCGGAACGGTCGCCGCCGATGTCGATCCGGGAAGCTTCGATCAACGAGCGGCGGCGGCGGACGCAGAGCGAAGTTCGGCCCTGCCGCGCGCTGACGACCTCGCTGGTCTCAGCCGCCGCGAAAACCACGCGCTTGTCTATCTTCTGCGCCGCGGCGAGGAACTGGCGCTCGTTGTGCTTCCGGTCCGCGGCGCCGGCTACCAGTCGACCATCCGGGCCTATCTGGCGCTGGAGGCCGATCTCGACACCGTTGCCGCCTTCACGGTTTATGAGCAGGGTGAGACGCCCGGCCTCGGCGCCCGCGTCGCCGAGGACGGTTGGCAGGCGCAATGGGCAGGCAAGCGCATCTTCGACGATGGCGATTTCGCCATTTCCGTGGTGCGCGGCAATGCCAGCGGCCCCAATGAAGTCGACGGCATCTCCGGCGCCAGCGTCACGAGCTATGCGATCTCGGACATGCTCGAATTCTGGATGGGCGAGCACGGCTTCGGGCCGTTTCTCGACAGGCTGAAGAAAGGCGAGATCGAATGACTATCCCTTTCCGCAACCTGACAGATCCGCTCATCGACAAGAACCCCGTCACCGTCCATATCCTCGGCATCTGCTCGGCACTGGCGGTCACGACATCGATGTCCACCGCTCTCACCATGTCGATCGCCCTGACCGTCGTGCTCGGCCTGTCGGCAGGCGTCATCAGCGCCATCCGCCGACACATCCCGTCCTCCGTGCGCATCATCCTGCAGATCACCATCATCGCCTCGCTGGTCATCGTCGCCGACCAGATGTTGCAGGCTTTTGCCTATGAGATGAGCCAGCGGCTGACGGTGTTTGTCTCGTTGATTGCCACGAACTGCATCGTGCTCGGGCGCACCGAAGCCTATGCGCTGCACAATCCGGTCGTTCCCAGCATCGTGGATGGCGTCGGCAATGCACTCGGCTACAGCCTGGTGCTGCTCACTGTCGCCGCCATCCGCGAGTTGTTCGGCGCCGGAAGCCTGTTCGGCGTCGGCCTGCTGCCACTCGTGGCCGACGGTGGCTGGTACCAGCCACTCCGTCTTATGCTGCTCGCGCCGAGCGCATTCATCATCCTTGGCCTTCTGGTCTGGGCTGTTCGCAGCCTGCGCCGGGGCCAGAGGGAAGCGCCTGAATTCGAGTTGCGCGAGCAGCAAAGGACGACTGAGACATGATCGAACTGTTCCAGCGCTCCATTTTCGAAGAAAACCTCGCGCTGTCCTTCTTCCTCGGCATGTGCACCTTCCTCGCCGTCTCCAAGCGCGTGGAAACAGCCTTCGGCGTGGGTGTTGCGATGATCGTCGTGCAATCGCTCAGCGTGCCGGTGAACTACCTGCTGCACGCCTATATCCTGAGTGCCGGGGCGCTCGCGTGGATGGGGCTGCCGGATGTCGATCTCGGTTTCATGCGGCTGATCACCTTCATCGGCATCGTCGCGGCGATGGTGCAGATCATCGAGATGCTGCTCGATCGTTACGTGCCCGCCCTCTACGGCGCGCTTGGCATCTACCTGCCGCTGCTCGCCATCAACTGCGCCATTATCGGCGGCAGTCTGTTCATGGTCGAGCGGCAATATGATCTCACTGAAAGCACGGTCTATGGGATCGGCACCGGGATCGGCTGGGCGCTGGCCATCGTCGCGCTCGCGGCGATCCGCGAGAGGCTGCGCTATGCCAATGTCCCCGAAGGATTGCAGGGCCTCGGCATTGCTTTCATCGTCACCGGTCTCCTGTCCATGGCGTTCTCCGCCTTTGTGGGAGTGCGCGTGCTATGACGGAGATCCTGCTCGGCATCGGCTTCATTTCCTTGCTGCTCGTCGCGCTGGCAGCCGTTGTCCATAAGGTTCGGGAGTATCTGCTGCCGTCGCGACCCGTGGCGGTCACCGTTAACGGCGGGCGTGAGATTGGCGCTCTGGCGAATTTCAAGCTTCTCGATATTTTGAATTCCAACGGCATCGCCGTGCCCTCGGGCTGCGCCGGCGCGGGAACGTGCGGCCTGTGCCGCGTCAGCGGCGTCACGGGTACGGGAGAGCCGTTGCCGACGGAACGCGCCCGGCTTTCTCCTGCCGACGTTCGGGCTGGAATGCGGCTCGCCTGCCAGATCGTGGTGCGAAACGACCTCGCCGTCACCGTCCCGGACGAGGTGCTCGGCATCACCACGATGAACTGCCGCGTGGCATCGTCGCGCAGTGTCACGCCTTTGATCAAGGAAATCGTGCTCGCCTTGCCGGAGGGCGCGGAATTCGACTTTCGTGCGGGCAATTTCGTGCAGGTCACCGCACCGGCCTATCGTCTCGACTTCTCCGGCATCGCGCTTGAACCGCAGCATGCCGCCGAATGGAAAAAACTCGGAATTGACAAGCTCTCGTCGCAAAGCCCTCAGCCCGTCTCTCGCGCCTATTCGGTTGCCAGCCGACCCAAGGATGTCGGCATGATCGTGCTCAACATCCGTCTGGCCACGCCACCGCCAGCCAAACCGCATGCACCTCCCGGCATCGTCTCGTCATGGCTGTTCGGTCTGCGCGAGGGCGACCCGATCGAAGTGGCGGGCCCGTATGGTCACTTCGGGGCGCAGGATACCGGGCGCGAGATGGTGTTTATCGGCGGCGGCGTCGGCATGGCGCCCTTGCGCGCCATCATAACGGACATGCTCGAGCGTCAGGGAAGCCGCCGCAAGATCAGCTTCTGGTACGGCGCGCGAAGCCGTGGCGAACTGTTCTACGCCGACGAATTCGACGAGCTTGCCCGGCGTCATGAGAACTTCCGCTGGGTGCCAGCCCTCTCCGAACCAGCCAGAAACGACCCCTGGGACGGTGAGTTAGGCTTTGTCCATGATGTCGTCTTCCGCGCCTATCTGAAGGATCACCCGGCGCCGGAGGACTGCGAATATTATCTGTGCGGCCCTCCGCTCATGATCGAGGCCATCTACGCGATGCTCGATGAATGCGGTGTGGAGAGCGAGAGCATCTTCAATGACGATTTCGGGATCTAGGAGCATGACGACAAGGCGCGAGATCGTATTTGGACTGGGAGCCCTGGCCGGACTGATGTCCTTGCCGTCTTTGGCCCGAGCCGGTGCCGATGATCTCACGCGCATCTCCGGGCGCGCTTTCGGCACACGATGGCAGGTCACCGTTCCGGCCGATGCCGATGCCCGCAAGATTGGCGCGGATCTCCGGCACTTACTGGCCGGGATCGATCATTCGATGAGCCCGTTTCGTGCGGGTTCGGAGCTTTCGCGCTTCAACAGCCGTTCGGAAATCACACCGTTCGCAGCCTCCGAGCCGCTTCGGACGGTTGCTAGCAAGGCACTCGAGATTGCGCGATTGACCGGCGGCGCGTTCGATCCGGCCGTCGGGCCCGCTGTCCATCGTTACGGTTTCGGGCCGATCGCTGCCGGGCGGTCCGGTCGCTACACCGCTTTTGCCGTCAGTGCCGAAGGCCTCTCCAAAGCAGAGCCGGAACTTTCGCTCGATCTGTGCGGCATAGCCAAGGGCTACGCCGTCGACCGGCTTGCAGGACACCTGAGAGATCAAGGGCTGCCGAGTTTCCTGATCGAGGTGGGTGGCGAAGTCTATGGTTTCGGTGCGCGCCCTGACGGCCGTCCATGGCGCGTCGGCATTGCGGACCCGCTTCGCACCGGTGTCCACACGACGCTTCCCCTGACAGGCGTGGCGATGGCGACCTCGGGCGATGCGATCAATGCCTATGAGATCGCGGGCCGCCGCTACAGTCATACGATCGATCCCGCAACCGGAGAGCCGGTTCGCAACAGCGTCGCCTCGGTTTCCGTTCTGGCCCCGACAGCGCTGGAGGCCGACGCGTTTGCGACCGCCCTTCTGGTAATGGGTCCTGAAGGCGGCCTTGCATTCGCCTCCGCCAACCGTCTGCCCGCGCTTTATCTGCTTCGCGAGGCGGGAGGTCTTAAGGCCAGAGCCAACAGGTTGTTCATCGACCAGGGGAGGGCATAAAGCCATGCAGACCATTTTCGCCGCTGTTCTTCTGACCGGGCTTGCCATGCTCGCGCTGGCCGCCGGCCTTTTTGCCGGCCGCGCACCGCTCAAGGGATCGTGCGGCGGCGCGGCCTGCGGCGGCAAATGCCATGCTTGCGAACGATCCGAAGGAAGCGGGACATGAAACTCGACACGGTCGCCGATCATATGCGCACGGACCTGATCACGCTAACGCCGGACATGGAGATAGTACGGGCCGTGTCCGTGCTCATGCAAAACGGCGTGTCGGGTGCATGCGTCATCGACGGCGCCGGCGATCTCGTCGGCGTTCTGTCCAAACGCGATTGCCTGAAGGCCGCACTCAACGCCTCCTACTACAAACAATGGGGTGGCAGTGTCGCCGACTATATGAGCACCGAACTCGAGACGCTCGATGCGGGTATCGACATCGTCGAAGCGTGTGAGCGCTTTGTCGCAAGCTCGTACCGGCGGTTCCCCGTCACCCGCCATGGCCGACTTGTCGGCCAGATCAGCCGTACCGACGTCCTCAACGCCCTTTCACGGCAGTGGACATAACAAAGCCCCGGAAAAGAAAAGGACCGATATCATGACACGACAGCTCTCCAGAAGATTGTTTCTCGCAGGAACCAGTGCGGCAGCGTCCGCAGGTATCGTCGGGACAGCCAATGCGCAGGTGGCCTCCGGCGGCGCTGCAACCGTCTCCGTGCAGGAAGCCCTGAAACAGCGCCGCTCTACCAAGCGCTTCGGGCGTGGTGACGTTGCGCGCGAAAAGGTGCTCGAAGCACTGTGGGCGGCCAATGGTGTCAACCGCGCGGACGGTGATGGACGCACAGCGCCCGCCTGGCACGGTGCGAAGAACGTCGATATCTACGTCGCGCTGGAAGATGGCGTCAGTCTCTACGACCCCGTGGCAAACGCTCTCAACAAAGTGGCCGATACAGATATTCGCGCGGATGTCAGCCCCACGGCTTTCGTACGCAGGGCGCCCGTGGTGCTGATCTATGTCTCTGATGCCGAGAAACTTGCCGCTGCCGCCGGTGACCTGGCCAAGTCTGCGCCCGAAGAACTGGTTATCGCCGCACGCGTCAACTCAGCCATCATGGCCCAGAACGTCTATCTGTTCTGCGCTGCCGAAGGGCTCGGCACATGCCTCCTCGGTACGGTGGACCGCGAAGCTATTAAAACAGCGCTGAAGTTCCCGGATCATCTTTCGGTGACATATATCCAGCCCTTAGGCGAAATCGGCTGATCCGGAGCGTGGTCATAGAGCGGCATGCAGGCCTTGCCGCATATCCGGTGCTTCTGCAGAGACACAAGCCTTGACGGCCGCAATTCTCTGGTGCGCGCTTGGCCTCCTCGCTTTGGTCGGCGGAGCGGATATACTGGTGCGCAGCGGGTCGACGCTCGCGCGCCGGCTGAGCATATCCCCGCTCGTCATCGGGCTCACATTTGTTGCGATCGGGACAAGCACACCTGAGCTGGCGGTGGGCATCAATGCCGCGTTGACGGGAGAAGGAGGGTTGGTCGTCGGGAACATCGCCGGCACCAACACCTTCGGTCTGCTGTTCATCCTTGGACTATGTGCTATCGCTCGGCCCGTTGTTTTGGAACCGGTCTCCGTTGGGCTTGAACTCCCTGCAATGATAGCCGCCGCACTGGCGTTCTGGGTGTTTGCAGCTGATGGTTATCTGTCGAGAGCCGAGGGCCTTGTGTTCCTGCTTGGTGGTATCGGCTATATCGTCCTGGTCGTTCGAAGCGCGCGCTTAAGAAGTTCGCCACCCGACAAAGAGTTGCCAGTCCTGCCACGCCCGATGCGCGACGCTCCGCGGAGCGGATGGTTGAACGTCGCCGTCATGATTGGTGGTATTGCGGTCATCACAATAGGCGCGGATTGGCTCGTATGGGGATCCTCCGATCTTGCTCGCAGGTTGGAGGTCTCCGAAGCTCTTATCGGACTGACCATAGTTGCAATCGGCACATCGAGCCCTGAACTGATCACGACAATCGTCTCGACCGTACGCAATGAGCGCGAGATCGCGGTAGGCAATCTTTTGGGCAGCAGTGTCTATAATATTGCAGTCATTCTTGGGCTGACGATGCTGGTTCCGAGCGAAGCGATCACCGTGGAAAGAACGCTCATCGCCGTCGACATTCCTGTTATGGCTGCGGCAACTGTGCTTTGCGTTCCAGCCTTCCTCACGGGCAGAACTCTGTCGCGGGCCGAAGGGGCAGCATTTGTCGGTTGCTACATAGCTTACTTCGCCTACCTTATGCTCGCTCGGACTTAACTCTGGCGCAGGCAGGGTAATGAAACTGGACGCATCGATTTGCTCCGCGAAGGTTGTCGCTTCCGTTCGAAAAATTGACGGATACAGCGCGCAATAGGTCACCCACGAGTAGGTTATGCAGCTGTTTCGAAGAGCAAGTTATGATGGCTGCCCGTCCCCGCAACCATCTTTACTTGCTCGGGCAGCAAGTAAAGATTAGATCCTGCCCCCGCAACCACTGAGACTTGAATCTGCTGCCATTCAAGTCGCTTCCTTGAAAGCTCCTCTGCGTAACCCGCGAGGAGCTTTTGTTTTTTGTCCTCCGTGTCGAGTTCCCCGGACAGCTGACGCGCCAGCACATCCTGATCCACCATTGCCTTGAACTTTGCTTCCATGATTTGCGCGGTCTCCATGGCGGCCAGGATGGATGCGATGCGGCCATGCACCTCCAGCGCCGGCGGTTGACGGCCCGGTGTACTGGCAATGACGACTTTCTGTATGAGCTGGCGGATGATGCCGATCAGCGGCTGCTTGGTCTGGGGATCAGCGTGATCGCGCATCATGTAAAGCATGGCGTGTATCACGGTGCGGACTGTGTCTTCGTTGATCTCGTCGCGTAGAGCTGCAAGGCGTTCTGCATCGCTGACGGGCTTATCCATCGATGGCGCGCTTGCCAGCTGCCGCTCCAGTGCTTCCCGTTCGTCGTCGAGCCTGTCGAGCCGGTCGTCTAAGGCAGCGTTGGGCCGTCGGCCTTCAGCCGCTCGTTGAGACATCTGGGCGACGATGCCTTCTTGCTCGCGCCTGTTGCGCTCGAGAGCGGCGGCGATGTCCTGGGTTTGATGGGCTGCAGTCTTCTGCTCCGCGAGTTCACTTTGCAGGACCTTGTCCACGGTCCGGCGAAACACGTCCATGTGTACTAAAGCGGCAGGGATGGATGTGAGGATACGGTCCTCGAGTTCCCTGCGGAGGATCGTCTTGTGATTGCTGCAACAGGCTCCGCCAAGAACATCCAGGGGGATCTTCTTTTTATGGTTGGTACAGCCATACCGACCTGTAGCCATGACGGCATAAGGTCCGCCGCACTCGGCACATTCGAGCAGTCCACTCAGGAGATAGCTCGGACGGTGAGTGCGGTTTAGGGGATTAGAGAGTGTCCGTTCAAACTCGCCGCGGACGCCTAACTGCCGCCGCTTGACGGCGGACCAAAGATCGTCGGGGATAATGCGCAGTTCCGGGCGTTCGTCTACGACCCAATCGTCGCTATCGTTATGGCGAGCGATCCTGCGTTCCGTGTCCGGATTCTTACGATACTCGCGGCGGTTCCATATAGCCCTGCCGAGGTAGAGCTCATTGTTCAGGATGCCGGTCCCGCGGTCCACATGGCCACGGATCGCGGTGTCACGCCACGCAGCCGCGCGCGGGCCCGGAATGCCTCTACGGTTCAGTTCGACTGCGATAGCACTCGGAGATACGCCGTCGGCATATAAACTGAAAATCTCCTGTACGACCTCGGCTTGTACAGGGTCGACTTCGCGAAGACCCGGAATGCGCTCTCCGTGCGCATCATATTCGAGTTTGATCCGGTACCCATAGGCAAGACATGTCGTTGCCTTGCCTCGGCGGACCGCGGTCTTCATGCCCTCCCGCGTCCTATACCGAATTTGCTCGACAAGTTCCTGGCTCAGCGTCGCGCGAAGGCCCATCTCAATGTCGGTGACTGAAGAGCCGCCGTGCACCGTCCAAAGTTCGGTGCTGTTGTAGCGAAGGCGCTTGAGGAATCCATTGCCGTGCTCAGCGTCGCGGGAGACACGGTCGACAGTAACGCACAGAACGACATCCACTTTGCTACTCTTGATGCGGTTCAGAACGCGCTGGATGCCCGGTCTGGTCAGATAGTTGGAGCCGCTGATCGCTCTGTCAGAGTAAGTGTCGAGCAACTGCCACCCACGGTCTGCGATGAAGTTTTGACACAGTTCGACCTGGGTCTCGATGGACACATCTGTCTGTCGATCCGTCGAGTAGCGTGCGTAGATAATAGCGGTTTTGGCGTTTTTTGCGGTCATGGTACCCCCAATGATCCTCGCCAGTTAGTGAATGGCACCTACTGCCACAAGGGGCCCGCTTCCCACGATTCTGGTGCAAACGGCGTTTTATGAAGTAATGGGGGGATAGGGCACTTAGACTGCAGACGGCGTTTGCGATGCGCCAGTTGCCTGCCGCATCGCCTGTGACCGCCAAAGGTACCGATTACCTGTCCGTTTCGGTCCCGGTGCTGAGATGAACCTTGCGCCTGAAATCCCATTTGCCGTCGACGTATCTGTCGATGAGGTCGCCAAGCGCTGCATCCGAGGCAGACCTGTCAAAGCCCTGCTCGACCAAGGCTTCCAAGATATCGGTCTCGACCTTGTTCATGCGCGCGGGATTGCCTTCCCGCTCGGCGAGTTTGGCCGTTCCGAGGATGAGCCATCGAAGCGCGACGCGGGCGATGTCGTCGCGGCCCGGTCGCCGGAGCCGTCGCTGCTCATCCCGGTAAGCCTGCTGGCGCTCTCGCTGGTCTCGCAAGCGCTGAGTGCGTGATCTCGCCATCTCAGCCTCCTCTCGCAAACGCCGTTTGTCCCGGAATCGAAGATATCGAATGTGGAATCGGAGACGGCGTTGGCAGTGAGTGTGATCGACAGACGGAGATCGCTTGTGAGCCGAAATCGCAGACCCGGCGATCCCACTCGGCAGCCCGACTGTCTGTGGGGGGTGTAGGTAGTGCGTCGAGCATCTCAGTCACCTAGCCCTCGCATGTAGAAGACATTGCCAACCTTGCCGTGAACCAGATCGCTGCTGAGCGCACAGGCCTCAAGTTCTGAGAATCGCGCCGGATCATACTCCTTGAAAACGGACGGTCGATAACGGTCAGCGCGGAAGGGCAGCCACAAAAAACCTTGAATACGGACAGGTTCCGCGTCGTCGAGAACGTTCGCCCGGATCATTGCTGAGGTCCAATCCTGGGTCAGTCTGTCCGTCTCCTCGACAGAATTGATAGACGTGACCAAGCGCGGGACATGCCCGTAGTCCTCCTCGAAAATCTGCTCCTGATATGGTCGCTCGAACAGGAGCCGCCCCCGATCAAGAAGCACAATCCGATGGATGTCGATGAAGCTCGGCAGCTCCGCATGCAGCTGCACCATTCGGCCGTCGAGCCTGACTTCATCGCCGCCGTATCGTGCCGTCAGTTTGATATAGGCGTGATGAAGCTTCAACCCGTAAGTCTTGCAAATCTGCTTCAAGCGCCGTTGATCGCTGGCAACCGAATCGATTGCCCCTCGGATCATTCCCCGGGTCAAATCGATCGCGATGGCTTTACCGTGAAAGACCGGTTGGCTGACGTAGAGGCTACCGAGTTCGACAGACGGGTCAATCTCGGCGAAGGACGGGTGGATTGCAGGCGTCAGGGTGCTGGCCGCTGATTGCCCGGCCCATGTTTTTAGTGACGGGCTCAGTGCGCCATCATTGATGATGTGACGCTTGGCGAGGAGGCAAGAGTGGGCCACATTCGGCTCAGTGAATGGGGGCGTCCGTTTATCAGTTGTCATGGATTTTAGTTACTGCGTTGTACCTGACCCTAGGCTCAGACGGTTTTTTGTCGGCGTCAATGACCGAGTGGATCTGATGGTGGTATCTCTGGCACGGCGTTTGCTGCAAGCGCCGAAACCGTGAGCCAGGATAGCCAGTCAAGGGAGCATGCGGTCCACGACTGCCTGGGGGCATCTAGCCCCCACAATTGTGAAAACGCCGTTCGAATGTGAATCGGCTGAGCCGCAGTCTGAATCGATGGTATCAAACCCTGAATCGGTAATGTGCAATGTATTTTAAGGCATCTTACCGGTTCCGCGGTCTGTCCTGCTGGTATACGGCTTTGCCAGCATACCGAGATGTACTGACCCGCATCCTTCCCAATGTGAAACGCCGCAATACGCCGCCCGGACGAACTTAGACCATTCGCCCGGGGGAGGCGGCTAACGCCGTTTATCCGGATCTGCCCAGATCAAGCGCTAGGATCTCGCGGACCGTCGCGCCGTCTAGGTAACGCCGTTGATCCAGCTCCCGGGCCAGTCGGAGCAACGCTTCTTGATGCTGGGTGACTATGGACACCGCCGTACCGAGTGCTTGTTCGAGACGTTTGTTGACCCGCACTGCCAGCCCCCGATCGTAGCGAAGGTCGTGCGGTGGGCGTTCGCTCGGCATGTACAGGAGTGGCAAATCCCCGGAGCATCCGAGCACTGTCTCAAGACGAACCGCGTTTGTGGTCGCAATCTCAAGGTCGCTGCCATCGGAGCCGCCGTGACCGATCAGCGTCTCATTAAAGATGAGGCTCTCGGCCGCACGTCCTGCAAGATAGCAAGTCATCACCTGCATCACGCCGTTCTCTGTCTGGGGCATCACCTCAGGCCATCGCACCGATGTGGCACCGCCATCGCCACGTCCAGTGGATACCGATTGGACCTCTGCAATGCCCAGCGACGTGAAGACAAGTGCGTGACCCGCCTCATGCACCGAGATTTGCCATCTTACATCTGACGGCACTGACCCAATCTGCTGGTCTAGCACCTCCAAAACATCGCCGTAACGCAGTTTGCGTCTTGCGCGACGAGCAATCCCGCGTGCGTCGCGGATCAGACGCGCGATATCAGCGCCTGTCATCCCCTGGGCGGCGAGAGCAAGATGTTTTAGGGCTGCTGCCTGCCGATCTTTGCGTTGGGAGGAGCGCTTGTCGTTCGCTGTTCGGTCAACGTGTAGCATGGTCAGCTCCCGACTGATTACTGAGCTTTGGGTTGGTTATGCGTGCACTCGCCAGTACCCCGTTGAGATCTGGCCCCAGGTGATGGCGGATGATGCCCTCCAGCGCATCGATGTCGGGAGGCGGGATCTCTATATGCCGCTCCAGTCGCCCTGACCGGCGGATTGCCGGGTCAATCACCGACGGTCTGTTGGTTGCTCCGACCATTACGATACCTTCTGACCTCACCGCGCCGTCGAGGAGTTCCAGCATCCTGTTAATGACTGTGATCCAATAGTCATCGTAGCTGCGCCCTGAACCGCTGTCTCGTCGACCAATCCCGTCGATCTCGTCAACGAATAGGATCACCGGCGTGTGCTCTCTGGCTAGATCGAAAAAAGCGGTCATGCGTTTAAGCACGTCACCCAGGTATCCGGGTTCTAGCCATTGGCCGACGGACGTCGCGATCAGTGGGATCTCAAGCGAGTTGCACAGGGCACGAGCAAACGTCGTTTTGCCGGTCCCAGGCGGACCGCTTAGCAGGAGCTTGGTGCTCATATCGGCCCACGCCAGCTTTTTGGCACGCCAGATGGCAAGATCTGTTTTGAGATCGAGTGCCCACTGGCGTGCCTCGCCGTAACCTGCGAGTTGCTCGATGCAGAGATGCGGTGCGGCTCCTTTGCCGTTTACCTTTGCTGGCCGTTGTGCTGGCTGGATGATGTCAATCGACAGCGTTTTGTCGGCACGGCGGCCGCGTTCTGAATTGCTCAAGGTACGGCTTCGCTCCCCGCTAGCAGCAGTCTGCTTGGCGCTTCCAGCTCCCTCTTCATCGCCCCGGACGTCCGCTTGCTCACGCGCAAAAGTCTCAAGACGACTTAGGATACTGCAAATGGTCCGTCCGGGCTTGATCGCAAGTGCGAGATCGTCCAGACCGAGACGCGCCAACTCTATGGTATATTCACGTGCGGCTTCGTCGACTTTGGCGCGTAAGTGGCCCGTTGCAATCTCGATTGCATGGGTCAGCAGTTGCCAATCTAACTGTGGGGCATCGAGGATCAGATCCGCGCTTGATGTCACGCGATCAGGCCAGGGTTCGTCATCCTCGGCAGCCACCAGGATGGGGCGGCCAGTCGAAAGTGCTTTTGACAGGAGCACACGCCGTTTCTCGGAGTTCTCATGTGTTAGGTCACCATTCCGAAACGTTACAATGGTGCGCGAGTCGTATGGCTCCTGCCCCGAATACACACGCCTGCTCAGCGAGTATCCGCCTCCGCCGTCCCGCAGCCGCATGGCGGGCCCAATGAAGCCATGCTCGATCATGAGCCCAAGCGCTTGTTCAAATCCGCGGATGGGCACTCGCAGCAACAAGACTGGTGCCGGTTTGGACAGGATCTCAAGGACTTTTGCAGCTGTCAGATGTGATCGCCGCACAGCTTCGATGATGCTGAGGACAATGACCGTCTCGGTGATTGCTGGCGGATGTGCTACTGCTCGCAAGAGGCTGGCAAGCTGCTTTAGGTATTGACCATGATCTCCACGATCGTCGTGGAGTAGCGGCCGTTCTACGGCTTCCGCGGGAGTCGCCTCAGTCTCAGCGCCGGTCACAGATGCGTCGATGTCGCCGACGATATCCTCGATGATTAGGTCGATGTCATGTCTTCGGACTGTCACCGGTGGCAAGACAGGCAGCAATGCATTGCTTGATAGAACCCGAAGCAGAGTGCGTCGGTCTGCAGCGATAGCTCCGGTCAATGGCACAGCCCTTGCCCCAGGCGCATATGTCGTAACTGTATATATCCCGATGGCGCGCTGGTGCGCGCGCAGGATATCGGCCGCAACTGCCGCCCGATATGCGATCCGCAGCGACCGGCGGTAGAGGCGGCCTAGAAAGTAGCGCTTTAGACGATCAACGGTCATGACGCATCTCCTCTTCCAGGAGCGACTGCAGCTGCAATAGCCGACGACGGTCAAGCTCGGCGAGACGCGGACTATCTGGCTGCCAGAAACGGTGATGGCGATAGACGCGTGTAGGTCTGCTCCCCATGTGCGACTTGCCGCGCCATCTATCAGGTAGGCGCGCCGCCTCGAAGATCGCCTCGTCGGTGTCCGGCTCACGATCAAGCCACTGGAACAGCAAGCGTGCAGTGGGGTCGTTCTGCGCTACCAAGTCGCACAGGGCGTCACGGACTGTGCCCGGCAGCGCGATGAGTGAGCGCCCGCGCCGTCTGGCTATCCTGAGCACGAGTGCCGTGACGAGCGCGGTGGTGTCGTTGGATAGCGCCGCGTTCGTGTCCTGGGCTGAGCGCGGTCGAAGTAAGCTGCTAGGTCGGCTCGCGCAGCGAAGCCTCAGCGTGCCGAATTGGCGACGTAAGCGGTACACGTTGAAAATAATCACTGGGTAAATCATGGCAAAGCTCTTCCGTGGCCGGATCGCGTCCGGCAAATCTGATAGGATGAAAATTGATGTGTGCCGCTTAGTGCGGTCGCAGTCCGGGCCCGAGCAAGCCGACCTGAATTGACGGCCGAGCTTTCGGGGGACGGCCACGTCGTCTTGCGGGCATCTCCGCGATGCGCTGCTGGGAGGGGTGTGCTTTAGTTGGTGCCACTGCACCCTCCGAAGGGCACGCTGACTTGGCTGTTGCCTCTGCGATTGCCGCTTGCCACTGCTTACGTAGGCCGCAGCGGAAGGCCTCCATGCTTTCAATAGCCAGCTGCGACGCACCCTCTATCTGCAGCAGGTCATCGAGGCGAGACAACGGCCAAACGCCATCTGATACATCCGTCGATGTCTTCGATCCGTCAATGATGGCTGTACCGACGGTCTCGACAGCCAGCCTTTGATGGTCGCGCCAGAGTACATCGGGCAACACCAATCCGGAGGCCGTCATTCGCTGCTGTAGTTCCAGCAGTTTGCTCCCGCCGAGGTAACCAGATAGGCTCCGCTTCACGTCGATGATGACCGCGCAGCGGCCAGTGGCGTCAACGACGACTAAGTCGGGATGGTACGTTCCTGCGGAGGGGTTGGAATGCGCCTCAAAGCTTATTCCTTCATAGAGCTTGCGACGATTGCGCTTGATGACCTCGACCGCAGCGGGAAGGACCGGTAGGCGGAGGTCGGTCAGTGTCACCCTCGAGGGATGCGTCGAGGCAAGGGCTATGATGACAGCTTCTAGCAGATGTCCTTCCTGGACAGCGATACTTCGTCCTAAACATGCCAGGCTCTCAGCATCACCTTCAACCGCGGATCGGGCTATCTCGGGTGGCATCGTTGCAGCAATGGCCTGCTCGATCAGCTTGGCAACAGCTTCGGGCGCTGTCGTTAAGACATGCGGGTGCGTGTCGGCGGATGAGCCGAAATGGATTTTGTGCATGGATGGTGTCCTGTCTGATCAACCGCGGATAGCGATGGGCGTTATGTCGAGGGGCGTAGATGCCGCGACGCCGGATTCAGACAGGAGTTCAGGAGATTCAATACGGGGCTTGCCCGTCAGCACGATTTGAATATTACACATGATAGCCCAAGGCCTTTCACGACAAGGTTGAGGGTTAGGCTCTCACCGGTGTTACCAGCACTGGTGGGAGCCGCCTTTGCGTGACATTCGCTCGCCACGCCGGGTACCTATAGATCAGGAGGAGTAACATTGGCAATCTCTGGCCGATTTACTTCTGAAAACATGGTTAACTGAAGATGCGGTTGCCTGGACTCATATAGTCCAAGCTTTTTT
>NZ_STGU01000012.1 GCF_004912135.1 Rhizobium rosettiformans W3 | reverse complement strand
CTTCGATGAAGCTCGTGCCCAAGACTTCCTTCACCAGATCGATGGAGCCGCCCTGGCGACCGCAGCCATAGCAAATCCACCTATTCTGCTTGCGATATATCGAGAAAGACGGGTTGGAGTCGCGGTGATCAGGAAATGGGCATCGCACTCCGCCATGCTCGGGCAGTTTCAAGCCCAGGTGGCGGCCAACTTCTGTTATGGGGATGGAGTTCAGAAACTTCGTCGCCGCCTTAATGTCCATTGCATCCAGCCTGACCCTGCTACCCTGAATTACATGATTCTAGACCTCCGTCCAATTACGCTGAGTTCTGACATCTAAGATGCGGGGGCGGCCAAGCGTGGCCAGTGGCGCTTGCTCAAGTTTAAGGCTGGACTGCCGCGCAGGGCGCTGGGGCATGCGTTCACAGGAGATGGAGCTCATAGGAGCAAGACTGTTTCACTCACTTCGGTGAACCCGAACAATCACATTTCCCCAACCCTGCCTGATCCGGCGCCGCACGCCACTCGTGTACACGCCCCTAGACAGACCCCGTCAAAAAGCCTAGAAATACGGCGTTTATGGAGGTCTATGGTCGGGTTCAAATCTCTCTAGCAGCACCATTTTTCCAACATCACGTCTGTCTCTCTTGCGACGCTGGCGCGCGCCGTTCCTTCACAAGTCAAATCCGGCGCGATTCTCTCGATCCTGCTTCGTGTTCGATCATGCGGGCGACCTTGCGGCGTTCGGCTCTCGATCGGATCTGCCGCGCGAAGACGCGCGAGGGGACCAATGTGATCTGGTCGGCCTTGTTACGACGCAACCGGAAGGATCGCTCTGCGGCCACCAGGCGGTCGTGCCAGGTGTAGCAGCCGACGGCAACGACAGACAAAGCATCGGCTGCGGCAAGTTCGTCCCGGGCGTCGCCGGAGCCGGGCACGCTCGACAGCAGCTCCTCGAACGAGCCGAGATCGAGAAAGTCACCGCTGCGCAAGGGCCCCTGCACGAGTTCGCTGCGGCGGTCAGAAGGGGAGAAGCCTTTGCGATCGGCTTCGCTCAGGGAATAGACCTGCTCCCGGTCTGGATAGGAAAGCCGCAAGAAGACCGCCTGCACGAAGATGATTTCGGAGCTCATATTGGTGACGATGCACCGGGCAGCCACCGTGTCGCCCCCTCCCCTGGTGATCATGATCTTGGGCCGCAGCTGATGGCGGTAGCTCGAGTAGAACAGGTGCAGATAGAGCATCCACACACCGAGCATCGCTAAGCTCGACAGCGCTGAAATGATCGCGTGATTTTCCTTCAACCAGGTCCACATGATGCCACTCCCTTGCCCTCCCGAACGTCTTTCGGGAGCGAAGGTTTCCGCAATCCGTGTTACCGGTGCGAGGCATTCCCCTGCAGGGCGTCAGCTGACCGCCGCACGACATCGGCCACCTCCGTCAGCTGCTTGGCGATGGGGCTGGTCTTGCGCCAGATCATGCCGATCCGGCGGGATGGTTGCGGGTCCTCGAAGCGGGCGATTGCGACATCCGCAGAGCGGGTTTCGACCGGCATGGCAATCTCCGGTATCAGCGTGACACCGATGCCGGCGCCGACCATTTGCACGAGCGTCGAGAGCGAGCTGCCGTCGAGGATCTCGCGGGGGCGGACCGTGCCCATGTCGCAGAAGGAGAGTGCCTGTTCGCGAAAACAATGGCCCTCCTCCAGGAGCAGCAAACGCATCTCGCGCAGCATGTCGCGGCTCGGCACGGGCTTGTCGGCATCCTCCTTGGGACGGACGAGCACGAAGCTTTCTTCGAACAGGGGCATTTCGGTCAGCGAGGGCTCGGACACCGGCAGGGCGACGATCGCGGTGTCCAGGCGTCCTTCCGCCAACTCCTGCAGAAGCTTCGGCGTTACGGTTTCGCGAACATGGATGTCGAGATCGGCGTTTTCCCGGGTGAGCGCCGAAATCATTCCCGGAAGAAGATAGGGCGCCACCGTCGGAATGACCCCGATGCGCAGGCGCCCGACCAGATGCTTGCGATGGGCCCGCGCAAGGTCGCCCAATTCATCCACCGACCGCAGGATCTCGCGCACCCGAAGGAGAAATTCCTCGCCGAAGGCCGACAGGCGCAGCTGTCGCGCGGCCCTTTCGAAGAGCTCAGCACCGAGCGCTTCTTCCAGCTCCTTGATCTGCACCGACAGAGCCGGCTGGGAAATGGAACAGGCTTCCGCGGCCCGTCCGAAATGGCCATGTCGGGCGAGCGCCTCGAAATAACGCAGCTGACGCAGGGTGAAGTTTATCATAACCCTATCCTATGGAACCGATCATAAATTCCAACTTACATTAATCGAAACCCTTTGCTAGAACAATTCCAGATGACGTCGGGTGGATCGCCTTAAGGGGGCGGTCCTGCCTTATCTGTTTCCGCGTCGAGGCAGATGAAGACGGATCAGGCGAGGCTCTCCAAAGTCTCGTCGCCATTTCATCGGATTGTGATGCGGGCATGCTCTTCAGGAGCAGGTCAGCCATTCGATCCTGGACAAGCGGGTTCTTCAAGGAGGTACATCATGGATACCATGAGCAACAAAAATGCCGGGAAATGTCCGGTCATGCACGGTTCGAACACGGAAAGCGGCGCAACGCCGATGGCCTGGTGGCCGAACGCGCTGAACCTCGACATCCTGCACCAGCACGACACGAAGACCGACCCGATGGGCAAGGACTTCAACTATCGTGAAGCCGTGAAGCAGCTCGATGTCGCGGCGCTGAAGGCCGACATGAAGGCCCTGCTGCGTGACAGCCAGGAATGGTGGCCGGCCGACTGGGGACACTACGGCGGCCTGATGATCCGTCTCGCCTGGCATTCTGCCGGCTCCTACCGCCTGGCCGACGGCCGTGGTGGCGGCGGCACCGGCAATATCCGCTTCGCTCCGCTCAATTCCTGGCCCGACAATGCCAGCCTCGACAAGGCCCGCCGCCTGCTGTGGCCGCTCAAGAAGAAGTACGGCAACAAGATCTCCTGGGCCGACCTGATCCTCTTTGCCGGCACCGTTGCCTACGAAGACATGGGTCTGAAGACCTTCGGCTTTGCCTTTGGCCGTCCCGACATCTGGGGTCCGGAAAAGGACGTCTACTGGGGTGCGGAAAAGCAGTGGCTTGCCCCTTCCGACAGCCGCTACGAAGATGTGACCAAGCCGAACACGATGGAAAACCCGCTGGCCGCCGTGCAGATGGGCCTCATCTACGTCAACCCGGAAGGCGTGAACGGCAAGCCGGACCCGATGGCGACCGCCGCCCAGGTTCGCGAGACCTTCGCCCGCATGGCGATGAACGACGAGGAAACCGCAGCGCTGACCGCCGGTGGCCACACCGTTGGCAAGGCGCATGGTAACGGCGACGCGCAGGCGCTCGGCGTCGAGCCGGAAGCCGGCGACCTCGAAAACCAGGGCTTCGGCTGGATGAACCCGAACCAGAACGGCAAGGCAAGCCTCGCCGTGACCTCGGGCATCGAAGGCGCCTGGACGACCAACCCGACGGTCTTCGACATGGGCTATTTCGAGCTGCTGTTCGGTTATGACTGGGAGCTCACCCACAGCCCGGCCGGTGCCCAGCAGTGGCAGCCGATCGGCATCAAGGAAGAGCATATGCCGGTCGACGCGTCCGATCCGTCGATCCGCCGCATGCCGATGATGACCGATGCCGACATGGCGATGAAGGTCGACCCGACCTACCGCGCCATCTGCGAGAAGTTCATGGCGGATCCGGCGTACTTCCAGGACACGTTTGCCCGTGCCTGGTTCAAGCTGACCCACCGCGACCTCGGCCCCCGCGTTCGCTACATCGGTCCGGAAGCCCCGACCGAAGACCTGATCTGGCAGGATCCGATCCCGGTTGGCCCTAAGAACTTCGACATCGGCGCCGTCAAGGCCAAGATCGCGGCTTCCGGTCTGTCGATCGCAGACCTCGTCGCCACCGCCTGGGACAGCGCGCGGACCTACCGCCAGTCCGACATGCGCGGCGGTGCGAACGGTGCCCGCATTCGTCTCGCCCCGCAGCGTGACTGGGAAGGCAATGAGCCGGCCCGTCTCGCCAAGGTTCTGGCGGTGCTCGAGCCGATCGCGGCCGAATATGGCGCGAGCGTGGCCGACGTCATCGTGCTGGCCGGCAATGTCGGCGTCGAGAAGGCGGCCAAGGCTGCCGGTTACGACCTGACCGTGCCGTTTGCCGCCGGTCGTGGCGATGCCACTGCCGAACAGACGGATGCCGAAAGCTTCAAGCCGCTCGAGCCGCTGGCCGATGGTTTCCGCAACTGGACCAAGAAGGACTATGTCGTCAGCCCGGAAGAGATGCTGCTCGATCGCGCCCAGCTGATGGGCCTGACCGGTGCAGAAATGACGGTGCTGCTCGGCGGTCTGCGTGTGCTCGGCGCCAACTATGGCGGCACCAAGCATGGCGTGTTCACCACCCGCGAAGGTCAGCTGACGAACGACTTCTTCGTCAACCTGACCGACATGGCCTTCACCTGGAAGCCGACGGGCAAGAACTCCTACGACATCTGCGACCGCAAGACCGGTGAGAAGAAGTTCACCGCCACGCGCGCCGATCTCGTCTTCGGTTCGAACTCGGTCCTGCGTGCCTATGCGGAAGTCTACGCCCAGGATGACAACCAGGAGAAGTTCGTGAAGGACTTCGTCGCCGCCTGGGTCAAGGTGATGAACGCCGATCGCTTCGATCTGGAAGCCTGAGAGCTACGGGCCCGAGGCTCGTGCCCCGAGCCTTGGAACCGCTAGAGGAAGCCGGAGATGCTAGTCGCATCTCCGGCTTTTTCTTTGCCCAAGGCAGCGTAGCGCTAGCGCAGGAAGGCCCGGAAGCGCTGCAGCGAAAGTACAAAGAAGATCGCCGAGATTGCGATCAAGGCGAGGATCTGGGGCCAGACGACGGCAAGTCCGGCATCGCGGAACAGCACTGCTTGCGCCATGATGACGAAATGGGTGTTGGGGGCTGCCGACATGATCCACTGGATCACCTCCGGCATGCTTTCTCGAGGCGTCATGCCGCCGGAGAGGATCTGCAACGGAAGCAGCACCAGCATCAGGAGAAGTCCGAACTGCGGCATAGACCCTGCGACTGTTGCGAGGAAGATGCCCATGCAGGTGGCGGCAACGAGTTGCAGGGCAGCGCCCACGAGAAAGAGCAGCAGAGAGCCCCGCAGGGGCACGTCAAGCGCGGCCTCCACCACGACGAAGAGCGAGAACATCGTCGCGAGCAGCACGACGAGACCCATCGACCAGATCTTGCTCAGCATGATGTCGGCCGGCGTGACCGGCATGACGAGAAGATGTTCGATCGTCCCATGCTCCCGCTCGCGGATCAGGGCTGCCCCGGTTAGTATGATCGACAGCATGGTGACAGCGGAGATGACCTCGTTGATCGAGCCGAACCAGCCCTTGTCGAGCTCCGGGTTGAAGCGCGCCCTGAGCGACAAACCGACCGTCGCAGCCTCGTCGCCGTTTCCTCGGTCCAGGAATGCGTTGACCTCCTGGGTGACGATTTCCTGGATGTATCGCCCGCCCGAGAAGGCCTGGGTCATCTGGGTGGCGTCGACATTGAGCTGGATCTGCGGTGCTTTGTCCGCCAGAAGGTCGCGCTGGAAACCAGGCGGAATGTCGAGCACGAAGGTGTCGACCCCGGCATTCATGCGAGGATCGATCTCGTTGGGCGCGATCATCTGCGGCGGCAGGAAATACGGCGGGTAAAGCGCGTTTTCGATCCGCGTCGAAACCTGCGACCGGTCCTCATCGACGATGGCGACGGCCGCCTTGTTCAGCGTCTCCGGTTCGGCGGTCGCGGCCGTGTAGATGTTGAGCGTGAAGGCGTAGACGATCAGGAAGAGCAGAGCCGGATCCCGCGCGAGACCACGAAGCTCCTTGATGCCAAGCTCGATAATGTTCGACACGCGCATGGCTCACACCGCCTGCTTCTTCAGGAGCAAGGTTCCCGCAACGAGAAGAAGCGGTCCGACGATGGTCAGCGCCAGAAGCTGCGGGCCGAGATCCGCAAAGGTGAGCGCCTTCGAAAAGACGCCGCGCGAGATCGTGACGAAATGGCTGGCCGGGTAAATCTGGCCGATCAGCGCACCCGCTCCCTGCAGGGCCGACACCGGCGAGAGCATGCCGGAGAACTGCACGGCCGGGATGATGGTCAGCAGCGTCGTGCCGAAGATCGCGGAGATCTGGCTCTTCATGAAGCTCGAGAGCAGGAGCCCGAGTGCCGTTGCGGCGAAGACATAGAGGAATGCACCAAGCGCCAGCACCGCGAAGCTTCCCGTGAGCGGCACCCGAAACGCAAAGACGGCAAAGGCCGTCAGCATCAGAAAATTGACGAAGGCAATGCCGATATAGGGAAGCTGCTTGCCGAGAAGAAACTCCAGCCGTGTCACCGGCGTGACGTAGAAGTTGATGATCGAGCCCAGTTCCTTCTCCCGCACGACGCTCAAGACCGAGAGCATGGCGGGGATGAGCATCAGCAGCAGGGGGATCACGGCCGGCACCATGGACACCAGGCTCTCGAGGTTGGGATTGTAGCGGTATCGCAGCTCGATCCCGAATCGGCCGCTGGCCGCCTCGTCCCCGTAGAGTTCACGTGCCTTGCGCGCCAGCCAGGTGGCATGCATTCCCTGAACATAACCCGAGACGGTTTCCGCCCGAGACGGCATCGCGCCATCGATCCAGGCGCCGATCTCGACGCTGCGATTGCCGCGGGACAGGTCTCTGGCAAAGCCTGCGGGGATCTCGATTGCCAGGCTGATCTCGCCCGAGCGCATGCGGCGATCGAGCTCGGCGTAATCGGCAATGGGTGGCCGCTCGATGAAATAGCGCGAGCCCGCAAGCTCGGCGACGTATTCCCGGCTCAGGACCGTATCGTCACGGTCGAGCGCTGCAAAAGTGAGGTTCTCGACGTCGAGATTGATCCCGTAGCCGATGACGAACATCAGGATGAGGCTGCCCAGCATGGCCAGTGTGGCGCGGATCGGGTCGCGCACGAGTTCCAGCGCCTCGCGGCGGCTGAAGGCCAGGAGGCGACGGCGATCGAGCAGCGGACGGTGCCGCCTGGGCTGACCCTCAGGTACCCGCGGTACCGCCACCTCCGGCTCGATATCGGCGGGCTGCTCCAACACGGCCTCCTCGCCGATTGCCTCCTCCAGATAGCGGATGAAGGCCTGCTCCAGGTTCTCCGCCTTGGCGCGCGCCACGATCGCGCCGGGCGTATCTGTGACAAGGACCTTGCCCGCATGCATGAGCGAAATCCGGTCGCAAAGCGCCGCCTCGTTCATGAAATGGGTGGATACGAAGATCGTCACGTTATCGCGGCGTGAGAGATCGGCCAGCAATTGCCAGAAGCCGTCGCGCGCGACCGGATCGACACCTGACGTGGGCTCATCGAGGATCAGAATGTCCGGGCGGTGGATCAGGGCGACGGCCAGCGACAGCCTCTGGCGCATGCCGAGCGGCAGTGCGTCGGGCAGGTCGTCGAGCACCGCCTGAAGGCCGAACCTTGCGACGAGTTCCTTGAGGCGCGGCTCGATCTCAGTGTCAGACATGCCGAACAAGCGTCCATGCAATGCCAAGTTCTGGCGGAGCGTCAGTTCGCCATACAGCGAAAAAGACTGGCTCATGTAACCAACGCGGCGGCGTAGGGCGATGTCCTTCGGGTCTACGGCATGGCCGAAGACGGTAGCCGTCCCGTCGCTTGCGGCGAGCAACCCTGTCAGCATTTTCATGGTCGTGGTCTTGCCGCAGCCATTCGAACCGAGAAATCCGAAGATTTCGCCACGCGGGATTTCGAAACTGACGTCATCGACAGCGGTGAAATCGCCGAAACGCATGGTCAGATGATCGGCACGGATCGCAATCTCGGTTGCCGCTTCCGGCGTGCGGGGCGGGATCTGCAGGGGTTCTGCCCGCCCTCGCTTCGCCTCCGGCAGAAGGGCGACGAAGGCCGCATCGAGCGTCTCGGTCGCGGTTATCTCGCGCAGCTCGGCCGGGGTTCCCGTCGCGAGGATCCGTCCTTCATCCATGGCGACCAGCCAGTCAAAACGCTCGGCCTCTTCCATATAGGCGGTCGCGACGATGACGCTCATTCCCGGCCGCTCCGCCCGGATGCCGTCGATCAACTCCCAGAACTGACGACGGGAGAGCGGATCGACCCCTGTTGTCGGCTCGTCGAGGATCAAGAGGTCGGGATCATGGATCAGCGCACAGCAGAGGCCGAGCTTCTGCTTCATGCCGCCCGAAAGCTTGCCTGCCGGACGATCGGCGAAGGCAGTCAGGCCCGTTGCTCTGAGCAACCCAGCGATCCGCTGTTCACGCTCTCGACGATCCTGCCCAAACAAACGGCCAAAGAACTCGGCATTCTCGAAGACAGACAGGGTCGGATAGAGGTTCTTGCCCAGTCCCTGAGGCATGTAGGCGATGCGAGGGCAGGTCTTGCGTCGATGAGATGCGCGTGCCATGTCGCCGTCAAACACCTCGACACGGCCCGTCTGAATGGACCGCGCGCCGGAGACGAGCGAGAGGAGGCTCGACTTGCCGACGCCATCGGGTCCGATGAGACCCACCATCCGGCCAGCGGGGATGTCGAGGGAGATGCCGCGCAGGGCTTCGGTCTTGCCATAGGAAAGGCCGACATCCGCCAGGCGTACCACCGGCCTTTGCACGTCGTCCCTCTGCGGCTTGTCGATCATCTCACTGCACCAGGGTCGCGGTCAGGCTTTCCGGCCAGGCAGCTTGCGGGTCGAGATTGACATAGGCGATGCCCGGAAGGCCCGTCTTGACCTGCTGGATGTATTTCTTCAGCAGCGCCTGCGGGATCTGCGCCTTGACGCGGAACATCAGCTTTTCCCGTTCCTCATCCGTCTCGACCGTCTTCGGCGTGAACTGGGCGACATCGGCGACAAAGCTGACGCTGGCGGGGATCGTATAGGCCGGCGCGGCATCGAGCACGATGCGGGCCTCGCTGCCCAGCGCGATGCGGCCGACTTCGGCCGTCGGCAGGAAGAAGGCCATGTAGACGTCGGAGAGATCGACGATATTGAGGACACGACCGCCGGCGCCGAGCACCTCGCCGAGCTGGGCGACGCGGTACTGCACGCGGCCGTCTCGGGGCGAGCGAAGCGTGCTGTCGGCAATGTCGGCGTCGATGCTGTCGATGGCAGCAGCGGCGGCTGCAACTGCGGCTTCGGCATCGATGACCTGGGCCCGTGCCGCACCAATCGCCGCCTCGGAGGCTGCAACTTGTGCCTTGGCCGCGGCGAGTGCTGCCCGCGCACTGGCGGCAGCGGCCTGATCGTCATCAACGGCTTGCTGGCTGGTCGTGCGGCTCTCCATGAGGCGCTCGGTGCGGGCGAGCCTTGTCTCGGCCGAATTCAGCTGGGCCTCACGCTGGGCGACACTGGCGAGAGCCGCCTCGCGCTCGGCTTGCCGCTGCGCCACCACGCTTTTGGCCGTGTCTACTCCGATCAGGGCCCGGCGATGCTCTGCAACGGCCTGCCGCCGACGGGCGTCGAGCTGACTGGTGTCCATGACCGCAAGCACCTGTCCGGTGGTCACGAAGTCACCCTCGCCAACGAGTATGTCCCTGACGCGCCCGCCGGTCTTGGTGGAGATGTCGATCTCGACCGCTTCGATGCGGCCGTTTCCGTGGGCGATGTTGGCGGGCAGACCATCGCCTTCGTAGGTCTTCCAAGCGTAATAGGCGGCACCGCCCGCCACAATGACAATCAATGCGACTAGCCAGCCGCTCCGACCCTTTGCCATGCCGAGTTCTCCGCAATCACCAGGACATCGCTCTGTCCTTTGCGGATAGTCTTAAGGGGCAAGGCCACGGACGATCTTGATCTGCGTCAATTGCCGTTTGCACCGCACAAGCATGCTCGCATCAAGACAACACCGCCCCGACAGGTCGGGGCGGTGCCTCTCTGGCGCAACGAACGGGGAAATCAGAAGCCGCTGGCAAGCCGGCGACGAAGATCCTTGATATCCGGTGTTTCCACCTCTGCGAGGCGGCGTTCCCAGGACAAGGCCGTCTCGACGATGACGCCGAGATCGTTGTAGCGGGGTATCCAGCCGAGCACCTGTTTGGCCAGCGTGGAATCCGCCACCACGAGCGGCGCGTCGCCCGGACGCCGCGGGGCGTAATCGACACGGAAATCGACATTCGTGGCGCGGCGCACCGCCTCGACAATGTCGAGCACCGAGTAGCCCTTTCCATAACCGCAATTCGCGACCAGCGGACCGCCGCCGTTGCGGAGATAGGTCAGCGCCTGCAAATGGGCGTCAACGAGATCGTTGATATGGATGTAGTCGCGCACGCCGGTCCCATCCGGCGTGTCGTAATCCGTGCCGTAGACCGACATCGAGGCCCGCTTGCCGAGGGCTGCTTCGCAGGCGACCTTGAGCAGATGCGTGGCGCCAGCAGCCGAATTGCCGGCACGTCCCTGCACGTCGGCGCCGGCGACGTTGAAATAGCGCAGGGCGACATAACAGAGACCATGGGCGCGTGCCGTATCGCGCAGCATCATCTCGCTCATCAGCTTGGACTGGCCGTAAGGGGATTCCGGCCTGAGCGGCGCGTCCTCGCGCACCGGCAGGGGCTTGTCCGGCAGACCGTAGACGGCAGCCGTCGAGGAGAAGATCACCTTGTCAATGCCGGCCTTCACGGCCGCCTGCAGCAGGCGCCGCGTGTTCTCCGTGTTGTTCTCGTAATAGGTCAGCGGATCGGTAATGGATTCCGGCACGACGATCGATCCGGCGAAATGGATGATGGCCTCGATCTCGTTCTCGGCAAAGATCTGCTTGAGGACATTGGCCTTGCCAATGTCGCCGAGATAGAAGCGCGCCGCGGGCGGAACGGCCCAGCGAAAACCGGTGGACAGCCGATCGACGACGACGACTTCTTCGCCTGCGTCGAGGAGAGCCCAGACCATGTGGCTGCCAATGAAACCGGCGCCACCCGTCACCAAGATCGCCATGACTTTTCTTCCCGTTGTTTTTCTTATCGGGACAGGAAAAGCACGCGCACCTTACGGAGTGCTTATGAACGGGCGCCAACCTACTGATCTGGCTTTGCTAATTGGTTTCTTCGTTAAGGTTATGTCACGCCATTTGCTCAAATTTTAGCGAAGTGCGGCCCTGCGATCGTCAGAGCGCCTTCACATATTGGCTCAGCCGCTCCGCAGCGTCGGCGATATGGGCCGGATTGCGCAGGAAGCAGGCGCGCAGGAAGGGCAATCCACCTTCTCCGAAGGCCGTGCCCGGGGCCATGCCCACGCCGGTCTTGTCGACGATATCGAGGGCGGCCTGGCGGCTGTCGGTGATGCCGTCAATTTTCAGGAAGGCGTAGAGCGCGCCTTCGGGCTTCAGCGTTTCGACCCGGTTGGTCGCGATCAGGGCATCGCAGAGAATGTCGCGCGATGCGGTCGCGCGGGCGATGTTTTCCCGAACGAAATCATCGCCCTGATCAAGAGCGACCACGGCACCGCGCTGCATGAACTGCGCTACGCCCGAGGTCGAGTACTGGATCAGGTTTTCGATGACCTGGCCGAGTTCCGGCGGGGCAACGATCCAGCCGACACGCCAGCCGGTCATCGACCAGTTCTTCGAGAAGGAATTGGCAAAGATCACCTTGTCGCCCTCTTCCATCACATCGAGGAAGGACGGCGCGCGCTCTTCGGCACCATAGTAGTAAAGCGCGTAGATCTCGTCGGCGAGGATCCAGATACCATGGCGGCGGGCGATCTCGAGGATCGCCTTGAGGTCATCGCGGTTTGCCGTCCAGCCGGTGGGATTGGATGGCGTGTTGATGAAGAGGGCGCGGGTCTTCGGCGTGATCGCCTTTTCCAGCCGGTCAAGATCGAGAACCCAGCGACCGTCGGTGAACGACAGCGGCACGCAGACAGACTTCGCACCGGCCAGATCGATGGCGGAGACGATGTTCGGCCAGCACGGTGACAGATAGATCATCTCGTCGCCGGGCGATGTGAGTGCCTGCACGGCAAGCGCGATCGCCTGCATGCCCGAAGCCGTGACGTAGAAGTGCTCGACGGGCAGATCAACGGCAAAGTGACGCTGGTAGTAGCGCGACAGCGCCTGGCGCAGTTCCGGGATGCCCCGCTGCCAGGTGTAAAAGGTCTCGCCGCCCAGCAGCGCTTCACTGGCAGCGCGATTGATGAAATCCGGCGTCGGAAGATCGCCCTCGCCTGCCCAGAGCGGAAGAAGTCCGTCGCGGCCCCGCGCATAGTTGATGATCTCGACGATACCGCTTTCCGGTGCGGCGAGCGCGCGGGGGCTAAGGCTGTCCAGCAAGGCCATGGGAAATCAACTCCTTCGATCAGTGCGCAATGTCTAACCGATCGTTGGGCAAAAATCCCATGATATTCCTTGAGGATGAAATCGATCTCGCTGATGGATGCTGCGACCCTCGGACGCGTCGCAGCGGTTCCTCAGCGGGTCTTCAGCGGGTCTTCAGAAGGTCGCGGATTTCGGTCAGCAGGAGGACGTCGGCCGGCGGCGGAGCTGCTTCGGAGGCCTTCAGTTCTTCCTTCTCCATGGACTTGCGCAGGGTGTTCACGCCCTTGACCATGAGGAAGATGATCCAGGCGAGGATCAGGAAGTTGATGACCACGGTGATGAAATTGCCATAGGCGAAGACTGCGCCCTGTTCGCGCGCGGCTGCAAGCGAGTTGGCGGTGACATTGCTGCTCAGGGGCACGAAATAGTTCGAGAAGTCGAAGCCGCCGAAAATGACGCCGACCACGGGCATCACGATGTCTTCCACCAGCGAGTTGACGATGAGCCCGAATGCGCCGCCGATGATCACGCCGACCGCTAGGTCCATGACGTTGCCGCGCGCGATGAAAGTCTTGAATTCCTGTAACATGCCCCTGCTCCTTCTGTGTCCTGACCGGGAAAGGCCAAATCTTGGCCATCCGGTTGCAATGGTTAATGAAAATTTGTCCATTCGAAAATGGTGAATCTTCACGTTCGGCGTTTTCACTTCGACTAAGGTCAATGGCCGAAACGATTTCAAAAGGCGCAGACATGGCCTAAGGTTCCGGCTCGGGCGCAGTCGAGGAGGAAAAGGTGTTCCCAGGCTGGATCATCGTTGCGTCAGCGATCGGCTACCTGTTGTTTCTGTTTGCCGTTGCGAGCTACGGCGACCGCAAAACGCGCGTGCATGGCGTGCCCGCCGGCGGCCGGCCTGTCGTCTATGCCCTCAGCCTTGCCGTCTACTGCACCTCCTGGACCTATTTCGGTGGCGTCGGTCTTGCCGCGCAGCATGGCCTCGAGTTCATGGCGATCTATATCGGGCCGATCCTGATGTATACGCTCGGCATGCCGATCCTCAGACGGATCGTCGAGCTTGCGAAAACCGAGAAGATTACCTCCGGGGCCGACTTCGTGGCCGCACGCTACGGCAAGAACCCCGTGGTCGGCATGCTGGTCACGGTCATCTATCTCGTCGGCATCATTCCCTACATCGCGTTGCAGCTCAAAGCCGTGTCCAGTTCGGTTGCCGCCGTCATGGACCCCACGGCCTACGGGATCGGCACCGGCAATCTCTATTTCATCGACCTGCCGCTCATCGTCGCCTTTATTCTCGCCTGCTTTGCCGTCATCTTCGGCACGCGCCACACCGACGCAACCGAGCATCAGGACGGCCTGATCCTTGCCATTGCCATGGAATCGGTGGTCAAGCTCGTGGCCTTCTGGACCCTCGGCATCTTCGTGATCTGGGTGATGTTCGACGGTCCGGCCGATCTCTGGCAGAAGGCGACCGAGAGCGAAGCCGTAATGGCGGCTCTCTCGCACGAGACCCCGGCCAGCCGCTGGATCCTGCTGATCGCGCTCTCGGCCTTCGCCATCATCATGCTGCCACGGCAATTCCACGTCACCGTGGTCGAGAACCGGACACCGCGCGAGCTGAAGCTCGCCGGCATTCTGATGCCGATCTACCTGATCGTCATCAACATCTTCGTGCTGCCAGCGGCGATTGCCGGCATTCTGATTTTCGGCGGCAGCGGCGACGCCGACCTCTATGTGCTGTCCCTGCCGCTCGAAGCCGGATCCGGCTTCGTCTCCTTGCTCACCTTCATCGGCGGCTTCTCGGCGGCAACCGCGATGGTCATCGTCGCTTCCGTTGCGCTGGCCATCATGGTCTCCAACGACATGGTGCTGCCGATCTTCCTGCGGCAGAAGCTCTTGGGCAGGCCCAGCCAGCGCGAGGATTTCGCCAAGACGCTGCTGCATATCCGGCGCACGGCCATTTTTGGCGTGCTGCTGCTCGGCTACGTCTATTTCCGCTCGGCCGACAACACGACCGGGCTTGCCAAGATCGGCCTTCTCTCCTTCACCGCCATTGCGCAGATCGCACCGGCGATGTTCGGCGGGCTGATCTGGCGGCGGGCCAATGCCCGCGGCGCGATTGCCGGGCTCACCATCGGCTTCTTCGTCTGGGCGTACCTTCTCTTCCTTCCCAGTCTCGGAGCGGAAGACCATTCGTGGATCGCTTCGGCTGTGCTCGGCTTCCTGCTGCCCGGCCTGTCGATGTTCGAGCCGCAATATGCGGACCCACTGGTCAATGCGACGATCTTCAGCCTGCTGATCAACACGCTGGCCTTCATCATCGGTTCGCTCAGCCGCAATCCGCGTCCGGTGGAGCGGATCCAGTCCGCCATCTTCATCAAGCGCCAGCCCCGCTCCAACTCTGCCACGCGCGGCTGGAAGACCAGCGTCGCTGTCGGCGACCTGAAGGCCGCCATCGCGCGTTATCTCGGAAATGAGCGCATGGAGCGCTCCTTCCGCTCTTACGAGCAGACGGCGGGGCGAAAGCTGGCAGACGACAGTCCGGCGGACATGGCCTTCATCCATTTCTCCGAACAGTTGCTGGGCAGCGCGATCGGCTCGTCTTCGGCGCGGCTGGTGCTGTCGCTGATCTTGCAAAAGGCAGAGGATCCGTCAGCCGATACGGTCTGGCTCCTCGACCAGGCGTCAGAGGCGCTGCAATACAATCAGGACATGATGCAGACAGCGCTTGCGCAGATGGAGCAAGGCATTGCCGTCTTCGACGCGTCGGACCGATTGACGATCTGGAACCGCCGCTTCCGCACACTGCTCGACCTGCCGGAGCATGTCGGCCAGGTCGGTTTTCCGCTGATCGACATGATCGCCATCCTGGCGCAGCGGGGGGATGTGCCCGCCGGGGAGACGCAAGCGGTGATCCGCAGTTTCCATCAGTTCGACCGGCCCTTCCAGATGGTGCTCGGCGGCGGCAAGCGCATCATCGAAGTGCGCTGCAATCTGATGCCGGACAAGGGGCTGGTTGCCACCTTCAGCGACATCACCGCCCGCGTCGAGGCCGACCAGGCTCTGAAACAGGCCAACGAGACCCTGGAACAGCGCGTCAGCGAACGCACCGCCGAACTGACCCGCGTCAATCACGCGCTGGCCGAAGCCCGGGCCGCGGCCGACGAAGCCAATATCGGCAAGACGCGCTTCTTCGCGGCCGCCGGTCATGACATCCTGCAACCGCTCAATGCGGCGCGACTTTACTCCTCCTCGCTGGTCGAGCGTCTCGGCGATTCTGAAAACAGCGCGCTCGTCGGCAATATCGATTCTGCGCTCGAGTCGGTCGAAAGCATTCTCGGCGCCGTTCTCGACATCTCGCGGCTCGATACGGGCGCCATGAAGCCGCGCTTCTCCAGCGTGCCGCTCAACAGTTTGCTGCAGAGGATCGAGACCGATTTTGCGCCGATGGCGCGGGAGAAGAACCTGAAACTCGTGGTGATGCCCACCACGCTTTCGGTACGCTCCGACCCGACGCTGTTGCGCCGCCTCGTTCAGAACCTCGTTTCCAACGCAATCAAGTACACGCCCTCGGGCCGTGTCGTCGTCGGCGCCCGGCGCCAGGGCGACCAGGTGGTGGTCCAGGTGACCGACAGCGGCATCGGCATTCCCTCGTCCAAGTTCCGCACGGTGTTCAAGGAATTCGCCCGGCTCGAGGAAGGTATGCGGACGGCCTCGGGCCTGGGGCTTGGGCTCTCGATCGTTGACCGCATTGCCAAGGTATTGCAGCACCCGGTGGAGCTGTCGTCCAAGCCCGGCAAGGGCACGACCTTCAAGGTGGTCATGCCGCTCGACGTCGCCAAGCCGACCGCCAAGGGTGTCGTGCCGATCGATGCCGGCAGCCGGACCACGCCAGCACTCCAGGGCTTCCGGGTGCTGTGCATCGACAACGAGCCGAAGATCCTCGAGGGCATGCAGCTTCTGATTTCTGGCTGGGGCTGTGATGTGGAATGTGCGGGCTCGATTGCCGACATGGATGAGCTGATCAAGGACGGCAAGGTCCCCGACCTCGTCATCGCGGACTATCATCTGGGCGACGGCAGCGGGATTGGCGCTATCCTGAGGCTTCGGGCACTCACGCAATCCGACATTCCCGCCTTGCTGATTACCGCCGATCGTTCGGCGGAGGTGCGGGCCGAGGCGGAGCGCCACTCGATCACCTTGCAACACAAGCCGGTTCGCCCCGCCGCCCTGCGCGCCTTCATCACTCAGGTTTCGTCCCAACGGAGTGCGGCCGCCGAGTAGCAGGTGCGGCTGAGCGAGCCGGAAGTAGGCGATCTCACCAGCTTTTCAGCGCGCGCAATGTCGGTGTCTTCTTGAACACGTGGTCGTTCATGCGGGCCATCAGCCGGTCGAGCAATGAGACGGCTTCGACGACCGCCGGGCCCTTGTTCAGCATCACGCATTCGGCGCGGGCTGCCATCGCGGCATCCGTCATCTCCCCGCGGGTCGGAATGCCCTCCTTGACCATGTCTTCCAGCACCTGGGTTGCCCAGACACATGGCACGGAGGCTGCCTCGCAGATCCAGAGCAGTTCCTCCTGCATCTCCGCAAGCCGCTCGAAGCCGATCTCGGCGGCCAGATCACCGCGCGCGATCATGATGCCGAAAGGACCGCGTCTGCGCGCCCGGGCAATCAGCGCAGGCAGGTTGGCAAGCGCCAGAGGCTGCTCGATCTTGGCAATGAGACCGAGGGATTTGTTGCCTGCGCCTTGGCGGGCAAGCACGTCGTCCAGCAGATCGATGTCCTCGGGGCGGCTGACGAAGGAATAGCCAATGAGATCGGCGCATTCGATGACGGTGGCGAGATCCGTCTCGTCCTTGGCCGTCAGGGGCGACAGACCGAGGGCGGTGTCTGGAAGGTTTATGCCTTTCTCGGGCTTCAGCTTCGTCCCGCCGGACTTGGTGCGCCGGACGAGGATCACGGCCTCACCCTCCGCGAGGCTTTCGACCACCGCTTCCAGCTTGCCGTCATCATAGCGCAGGCGGTCGCCGATCGAGAGCCTGGTGACCATTTCAGGCAGCGACACTGCAGCAGAAAAGCCTATCTGGTCATCGATGCGCGGCGCGCCTTCTGCCACGAGCCGAACTCGATCACCCGGCTGCAGGCGCGCCTTCTTCTCGAGAGTGGCGACGGCACCCGTCCGGATCTTCGGGCCGGCTATGTCCATCAGGACCTTGATGTCCCGACCGACGACGGCTGCGGCATCCCGGACGAAGCGGGTCATTTCCCGCCAGGCCTCTGGCCCGTCATGGGCGCAGTTGATGCGTGCGACATCCATGCCGGCGCGGGCAAGGTCCAGAACGAGATCCGGACCGTCGGCCGCCTGACTGGGAAGTGTGACCATGATGCGGGTGCGACGCGCGTCGGGCTGTTTGCCGAACAGGGCCTGGCACGCGATCTCCAGCTGCGCCTCGCCCGCGAAGAAGTCCTGCTCCGGGAGGATCGCGGCTTCTGCCGGAACCGCATCTGAGGCAATCTTGGACAGTGCGAAAAGAACGGCATCGATCGTTGGCAGGACGCGGCTCTCGAGCCTTCCCATCGAGGACAGACCCAGCGCCATCAGCCGTCGTTGCAGGGGACGAATGTCATGATGACGCAGAGCCAGATAATGGCCAAGGTTGACGATCGCTGGATCGTCTCCCCCTTCGGGCATCAATCGCGCGCCCTCGAGAATTGCCTTTTTCAACGCCGTCATCTCGGCATGAACTTCGGCTGCGCGCTTGGCGGCAGTCTGCGTTTCGGTCGTCGTCATCAACAGGCCCCGGCTGATCAGTTGTGACACCTAATCCCGGCTTGTTGACAGGCCAATGACAGCGGGAACCTCAGAGCCTCAGACACCATACGGTCGCATTGCTGACGATCCCGGGCTCGGCGATCAGCCTCACGGACCGGATGGGCTCGAAGCCGGCAATCCGCTTCGTGCCGGCAATGCGGCCGCCATCGGCAAAGACCTCGAGCGAGCCATAATCGAGGAAGACGCGGAGACGCCGGGCGCCGGCCGCTTTTGCGAGATAGCGAGGACCCGGGGGCTCGTCGGGTTTGTCCAGATATCCATGCAGGATCTCCAGACCTTCCTCGTGCTGTGCCACGGCCAGCCGGATGTCGGGGTGGTCGAACTCGAGACGAAACTTGCCGCCGGCCTCGGACAATTCAAAAGTGATCTCGGCTGCGCCATTGGGCAAATTCACGGTCTGCCCGGCTGCGAGACGGGTGCGGTCCAGCATGCGAGCCCGCAGGCTTTCCACCGCGCCGAGCGGCGGCGTCAGGAGCGTGTCGCCTTCGAGGAGAAGTGTCCTCGGCAGTGTCATGGCGGATGGAAAATCGATGGTCGGGCCAGTATCGGCCCAATTGCCGAGCCAACCGATGCCGACGGGCGTGTTGCCATCGACGAAGGCCTGGAAGGCGTAGTTGTCCGTGCCGAAATCGAGCTCACGGCCAAAGGCCTTGGCAAAGCTCTTGCCGTCGAACCAGCCGATATCGATCATCGTGAGGTTGCGGCGGCCGGTTTCCTTGTCCTCGCCGTTCATCAGGCCGTAGATCAGTGCCCAGCGGGTTGCGGGATCGCGGTAATCGCCATCGACCGGTAACAGGCAGGGGCATTCCAGTGCCGAGGTCTCATACCGCGTCTCCGTATAGAGCTTGCCGACATAGGTCCAGCCGGAAGCAGCCGTGTTGTCCTCCGTCTGATACAGCAGGACGACGCCGCCTTTATCGCTCTGGCTGCCCAGAAGCATCTTCCAGAGCCCGTCGGGACCGCGGAAGACATAAGGGTCGCGAAAATCGAAGGTGAGCCCTTCGCCATCCGGTCGATGAGGCAGGAAGACTTCGGCTGCGCCCGCACTGAACAGATCCGTCGACGTCGCCGTCAGCTGGATCTCCTGTTCGGGCATGCGCTCGGCAATCTTCTCCGTGAAGAAGACGCGGATACCGGGACCATCGGTCCGGGCAATGGCGGATCCGGAAAAGGCGCCACCGCGCTTGTCGGGGCGCACTGTCAGCTCCTCGGAGGGGAAGAGGAAGACCGGCAGATGCCGCCAGCGCAAATAGTCGGACGAGACCGCATGTCCCCAATGCATGTTGTTCCAGATGCGGCCGTGCGAGTAGTGCTGATAGAACAGATGCGGGCGACCACCGAAACGGCCGAAGCCGTTCGGATCGTTCATCCAGCCAAAAGGCGGACGGAAGTGATAGCCATCCGGCAGGTCCGGTGGCTCATTGGCGGGATTGGTGTGGATGACCGTGATGCCGGTCTCCAGGACGTCTGAGGGCGTGAACCAGTAGGCGACTGAAAGCGATGTCACTGCCATATCATAGGCGAGCGTGACCGAACCGCCGCCGAAAACCTGGTAGATGCGAAAGGAATTCTCTTCTGCATTCGAGGCCTGCACTTCGCCGAACTTGCCATTGGCACTGTAGAGCGACACGGCCCCAGGTTCATCCGGTGTCACAGCCTTCAGCCAGAGATGCAGCACGGCGTTGACGGGAAGGTCGACTTCGATGGCCCTGTGGTGGTCCGGTATGCCGGTCGCTGTCGTCATTCGCGTCTCCCTTTTCTTTATGCCTGGCCAGCGCTCAACGGGAGGAGCACGGCGGCTGTTCCATCTTCGCCTGTCACAGAGGCTTCAGAAAAGCGTCACGGGCGCTTCATCCGAAGCACCTAATGCGGCGGGAACGAAATTGTAGATCGGAGCCCTGCTCATGCGTCTCGCCGTTCTCGTCCTTGGCCTGCTGCTTTCCCTCGTCACGGGGGCGGCCAGTCTCGCACCCATTCCCCCGTCGAACCGGGCCGCCCTCATCCATGAGCGGCTGACCGAGGCAAACCTCAACCGGGATCATGTCATGGTTGTGGCCCATCGCGCCGGCTGGAAGAAGGGCGGATCGACCGTCAGGGCCGAAAATTCCTTTGCCGCGATCGACCATGCCGCAGCGACCGGCGTCGAAATGGTCGAGCTCGATGTCAGGCGGTCGCAGGATGGCATTCTCGTCATCATGCATGACGAGACGCTGGATCGCACCACCACCTGCCGCGGCAAGGTCGCCGAGTTTACGCTGAAGGCGCTGAGATCCTGCCAGCTTGTGGTGGAAGGGAGTCGCCGCGTGACGGACGAACATGTCTTCACGCTGGAAGAGGCCATGCTGCATGCGCGTGGCCGCATCCTGATCAACATCGACAACAAGCTGGAGCCGGAAGCGCTGGTCGAGGTGGCAGATCTCGCCCGCAGCCTCGGCATGACCGACGGCGTCCTGCTTAAGCTTGCGGTCTGGAATGCCGAACGGCTGCAACTCGCCCGTGACATACGCCGGGCCATCGGTCCCGAGATTGCCTTCATGCCGATCCTCGCCGATGACGCCGTGACGGAAGCGGCCTTCGTCGATCGCACCCAATCGGCCCTCGGCGCGCCGGCTGCCGAACTCGTCCATTGGTATCGCGACGCATCGCAGCCGATCACCGCCGATGGCGGTCCCCTGCTCTCCCCGCTCGCGCGCGCCACTGCCATTCGCAACAATGCGCATCTCTGGATCAACACCTATCCGATCACCGACCGCCCCGAAGGCATGGTGGCTGGTGGGCGCGGCGATTATCTCGCGCTGGAGACCGGGCGTCCCGAAGATGTCTGGGGCTTCTTCGTCGATCGGGGTGTGACGATCATTCAGACCGACGAGCCGGAGGCCGTGATCGCCTGGCTGGATGCCCAGGGTCTGCGACGCCCCTATGACCTGACCAACTGACGATTACACCTGCAGCCAAAACACAAAAGGCGGCCCGAAAGCCGCCTTTTCTAACGCATACCGATTTGTCTCAGGCGGCCTTCGCGGCTTCGCCATAGGGGTCGAAGCGGCCGTAGAAGGTTTCGCCCTTGGCAGCCATGTCCTTGAGGAGCGGCGTCGGGGTGAAGTGCGCGCCGTAATCCTTGGCGAGACGTTCGCAGAGTTCCACGAAGGTCTTCACGCCCATGCCGTCGATGTAGGACAGGGCACCACCGGTGTAAGGCGCAAAGCCGAAGCCGAGGATCGAGCCGACATCGGCTTCGCGCGGATCGGTCACAATGCCTTCCTCAACGGTGCGAGCAGCTTCGAGCGCAATGGTCGCAAGGAAGCGTTCCTGCAGCGTCTTGACGTTGACGGCGTCCGGCTTCTGCTGCGGATAGAAATCCTTCAGGCCAGGCCAGATGTGCTTCTTCGCCGGCTTTGCCGGATAATCATAGAAGCCCTTGCCGTTCTTGCGGCCGAAGCGCTCTTCCTTCTCCACCATGCGGGAAACAAGCTCCATGTGGCGCGGGTCGATCGCGTTTTCGCCGAGATCGGCAACGGTGGCCTTGAGGATCTTGTAGGAAAGATCGATCGCCACTTCGTCGTTCAAGGCGAGCGGACCGACCGGCATGCCGGCGAACTTCGCGGCATTCTCGATCATGACCGGCGGCACGCCCTCGATGAGCATGTTGTAGCTCTCGGACATGTAGCGCAGGACGCAGCGATTGACGAAGAAGCCGCGGGTGTCGTTGACGACGATCGGGGTCTTCTTGATCGCGGCAACATAGTCGAGGGCGACAGCGAGCGCCTTGTCGCCGGTTTCCTTGCCGAGGATGACTTCGGTCAGCATCATCTTCTCGACCGGCGAGAAGAAGTGGATGCCGATGAAATCGACCGGACGCTTGGAATTCTTGGCGAGACCGGTGATCGGCAGCGTCGAGGTGTTGGAGGCGAAGATTGCGCCTTCCGGCAGCACGGCCTCGACCTTCTCGATGACGGCCTTCTTGACGTCGCGGTCTTCGAAGACGGCTTCGATGACGAGATCGGCGTCGGCAAGCGTGCCATAATCGTCCGAGGGCGTGATGAGCGAGAGCAGCTTGTCGCCCTCGTCCTTTGTCATCTTGCCCTTACCGACGGCACCGGCAACTAGACCTTCCGAATGCGTCTTGCCCTTGCCGGCCGCTTCCATATCACGGTCGATCAGCACGACATTGATGCCGGCTGCTGCCGTGACGTAAGCGATCGAAGCGCCCATGAAACCTGCGCCGACGACGCCGACCTTCTTGATCTCGGACTTCGGCTGACCTGACGGGCGACGGGCGCCCTTGTTCAGCTCCTGCATCGAGACGAAGAGCGAGCGGATCATCGAATAGGCTTCGGTGGTCTGGACGATCTCGGTGAAATAGCGCTGCTCGATCTTCAGGCCCGTGTCGAACGGCACCTGCAGGCCTTCATAGACGCATTTGAGGATGGCGAGCGCGGCCGGATAGTTGCCGGCGGTTTCGCGGCGCAGGATGGCCGAGGCTGCGGGCCAGAGCTGGGCCGAAGCCGGGGTCCAGATGCCGCCACCGGGAACCTTGAAGCCCTTTTCATCCCAGGGGGCAACAGGCTTCAGACCGTCCTTGATCATCTGCTTGGCAGCATTAATCAGTTCACCGGGTTCGACGACCTGGTGCACGAGGTTCATCGCCTTGGCGCGGGCAGCCGACAGCGTCTGACCGGTGGTCATCATCTGCAGGGCATCCTGCGTGTTGGCGAGACGCGCCACGCGCTGCGTGCCGCCGGCGCCGGGGAAGATGCCGACCTTGACTTCCGGCAGGCCGATCTTGACCGACTTCGCGTTCGACGCCACGCGGCCATGGCAGGCGAGCGACAGCTCGGTCGCGCCACCCATGCAGGTGCCGTTGATCGCCGAGACCCACGGCTTGCCGCAGGTTTCGATCTTGCGCCACAGCCAGGTCATGCGGCCGGCGGCGTCGAAAAGCTTCTGGACGGCCGCGGCCGGGTCCTTGGCCTTTTCCTCTTCGAGCATGGAGAACATGCCCTTGATCATGGTGAGATCGGCGCCACCGGAGAAGGAGGACTTGCCGGAGGTGAAGACCACGCCCTTGATGCCATCATCGGCCACGGTCTGGTCGAGGATCTTCTCGATCTCGTCCATCACTTCGACAGTGAAGACGTTCATGGACTTGTCAGGCATGTCCCAGGTGACGAGTGCGATGCCGTCTGCGTCGGTCTCGATGGTGAAGTTCTTGTAAGTCATGTCTTACTCCTCCCGGGAAATCAGACGCGTTCGATGACGGTGGCCGTGCCCATGCCGGCGCCGATGCAGAGGGTGACGAGAGCCGTATTCAGATCGCGGCGCTCGAGTTCGTCCAGCACCGTGCCGAGGATCATCGCGCCCGTGGCACCGAGCGGATGGCCCATGGCGATCGCGCCACCGGCGACGTTCATCTTGGAATGGTCGACTTCGAAATGCTGCATGAAGCGCAGGACAACGGCGGCGAAGGCTTCGTTCAGTTCGACGAGGTCGAAATCGGAAATCTTCATGCCGGTGCGCTTCAGGAGTTTTTCCGTCACGTCCACCGGACCGGTCAGCATGAGAGCCGGATCCGAGCCGATATTGGTGAAGGCGCGAATGCGGGCACGAGGCTTCATCCCCATGCTTTCGCCACCCGCCTTTGAGCCAACGAGAACGGCGGCAGCACCATCGACGATACCGGACGAATTGCCGGCATGATGGATGTAGTTGATGCGCTCGACCTCGGGATGAGCCTGGATGGCCACGGCTTCGAAGCCGCCCATCTCGCCCGGCATCTGGAAGGAGGGGTTGAGGCTTGCCAGCGACTGCATGTCCGTGCCGGGGCGCATGTGCTCGTCTCGGTCGAGGATGACGAGGCCGTTGCCGTCCTTCACGGGGATCACAGACTTGGCGAAGTTTCCGGCGGCCCAGGAGGCGGCGGCGCGCTTCTGGCTCTCGACGGCATAAGCGTCAACGTCGTCGCGGGTGAAGCCATACTTGGTGGCGATCAGGTCAGCGGACACGCCCTGCGGCATGAAATAGCCGGGGAAGTTGACCGAGGGGTCCATGTACCAGGCGCCGCCCGACATGCCCATGCCGACGCGTGACATGCTTTCCACGCCACCGGCGATGACGATATCGTCCGAGCCCGCCTTGACCTTGCCGGCGGCGAGGTTGATCGCATCGAGGCCGGATGCGCAGAAGCGCGAGATCTGGATGCCTGGGGCTGCGAAATCATAACCCGCCTCGAAGGCGGCGGCCTTCGGGATGACGGCGCCGGCTTCCATGACCGGGTCGACGCAGCCGAAGATGATGTCGTCGACGGTCGAGGTGTCGAGGCCGTTGCGGTCGCGCAGCGCTTCCAGCGTCTTGGCGGCCAGGCGCGGTGTCGGCACTTCGTGCAGCGATCCGTCCTTCTTGCCGCGCCCGCGGGGCGTGCGCACGTGGTCATAAATGAAGACTTCAGTCATCGTCTCTCTCCCTTGGGCGCGCAGGGGCGCCGGAATTTTCCCTCTTCTCCCCAGCGGGGAGAAGTGCCGAGCGAATGCGAGGCGATGAGGGGGCCGATTGCGCAAGCGCCCCCTCATCCGGCCCTTTGGGCCAACTTCTCCCCGCTGGGGAGAAGGGGAAGATCAAAACGCTTCCGCGGCCATTTCCATCAGGCTGTCGGCGCCGGTCTCGATGCGGGCCTTGCGCAGGGCCGTCTCCGGCATGACCTTTTCCATGTAGAAGCGGCCGGTCAACAGCTTGTTCTTGTAGTATTCGGCATCGCCAGAGCCTGCGGCAAGGTTGTCGTTGGCGGCCTTGGCCATCTTGGCCCACATGTAGCCGAGCACGACGAGACCGAAGAGGTGCATGTAATCGGTCGATCCGGCGCCGGCGTTGTCGGGCTTGGCCATCGCATTCTGCATGAACCACATGGTGGAAGCCTGCAGGTCGTTCAAGCCCTTCTTTAGGCCCTTGGTGAAGAAGGCCATCTTTTCGTCATTGCGATGCTCTTCGCAGAAATCGCCGATTTCCTTGAACAGCGCCATCACGGCGCGACCGCCATTAAGGCCGAGCTTGCGGCCAACGAGGTCCAGCGCCTGGATGCCGTTCGCACCTTCATAGATCATCGCGATGCGTGCATCACGGACATACTGGCTCATGCCCCATTCTTCGATGTAGCCGTGGCCGCCATAGACCTGCTGGGCCATGACCGCATGGTCGAAGCCCTTGTCGGTCAGGACACCCTTGAGGATCGGCGTCATCAGGCCGAGAACGTCGTCTGCCAGCTGCTTTTCGGCGGCATCACCCGAGCGATGCGCGATATCGGACTTCAATGCGGTCCAGAGCGTGAAGGCGCGACCGGCCTCGTTGAAGGACTTGATGGTCAAGAGTGCGCGGCGGATGTCCGGATGCACGATGATCGGATCGGCCTTCTTTTCCGGCGCCTTGGCACCGGAGAGAGAGCGACCCTGGATGCGTTCGCGGGCATAGTTAGCGGCATTCTGATAGGCGATCTCAGAGATCGACAGGCCCTGCAGACCAACGCCGAGGCGGGCCTCGTTCATCATGACGAACATGGCAGCCAGACCCTTGTTCTCGGCACCGATCAGATAACCGGTCGCCTCGTCATAGTTCATCACGCAGGTGGCGTTGCCGTGGATGCCCATCTTGTGCTCGATCGCACCGCAGGTGACGCCATTGCGCGCGCCGACGGAGCCGTCGTCGCCGACCATGAACTTCGGCACGATGAAGAGCGAGATACCCTTGGTGCCCTCGGGCGCACCTTCGATGCGCGCCAGCACGAGGTGGATAATGTTATCCGACATGTCGTGCTCGCCGGCCGAGATGAAGATCTTCTGGCCAGAAATCTTGTAGGAACCGTCGCCGTTCGGAACCGCCTTGGTGCGCAGCAGGCCGAGGTCGGTGCCGCAATGGGGCTCGGTGAGGTTCATCGTGCCGGTCCAGACACCCTCGACCATCTTCGGCAGGTACTTCTGCTTCTGCTCGTCGGAGCCATGCTCCAGGATGGCCGCGATCGCACCCTGAGTCAGACCCGGATACATCATCAGCGCCATGTTGGCCGAGGACATGTATTCACCGACGGCCGAATGCAGGGTGTAGGGCAGACCCTGGCCACCGAACTCCGCCGGGACGGCAAGGCCCAGCCAACCGCCCTGACAATAGGCGTCATAGGCCTCCTTGAAACCCTTCGGCGTCTTGACCGAACCGTCATCCGACCGAACGCAACCTTCCTGGTCGCCGGAGAGGTTGAGCGGGAAAAGCTGCTCTTCCGCCAGCTTGGCCGCCTCGCCGATGATCGCTTCGATCATATCGGGGGTCGCGTCTTCAAAGCCCGGCAGATTGTTGTACCGCTCGAGACCAAGGACGTCGTTGAGAATGAAAAGCGTGTCGTTCACGGGGGCCTTGTAGACAGGCATCGGTCATCTTCCTCCAGAGACTTCGGTTCCGACGGGATCGGACTGTTCAGGCTTATACAAATAATTGACGTGCGCGTAAACGTCAAAATTTTCTCCCGCGGCATTTTTGCCGGTTGCGGGCGTCACTTTCGCTTTAGCGGATGGTCCTAACGGAAGCCGCTTGCGCGGGGCGTGACGTGAGCGCGGAAGGTGCTGCCGTTAGCGAATTTCAGGCGAAGCTTAACGGCTTGTTTACCATGTTTCATGAAAGGTTGCGTTTGAAAGCTGGTGATCCATCCGCGATTCCGACTCACCTGCCTGCCGTTACGGCAGGCGCCTTTGTCGAAGCCGAAATGGAGCACCCGGACGCATTCGGACGCAAGCATCGTCCGGCATCATCGAGGCGAGCAGAACCATGAACGGATCGCGATCCCAGACCCAACGGCCCGGCAGCCCATCCTCCCTGGATGCGTTGAGCCGCACAATCGAAGGGCTTGAGGCGCGGATCGAAGGCCTGATCGGCCAGCAGGCCGCCCGCAGCCGCGCAGACGAGCCTGCACCGCGTGTCATCCCCGGTCGTCGCGCCGACGATCCTGTCCGCAGCGACCGCGATCAGCGGCCTGATCCGCTAGCCGAGATCCGCCAGCGTCAGCGGGCGCTGGAAGAAAGTCGCATCCGTGGCGGCGATCGCAGCCTGTACAGCCGCAGCGACGAGCTGCCGGCGCGCGCGCCGCTGCGCCAGCCCCTGCCGCCGCTCGCTGAATCGCAACCCGTCTATCCGACCCGTGCCGCCGCGCCTGCACGCGCAGGTTCCGAGTTTACCGAGGCGCTCAGCGGCCTGCGCCAGGAACTCAAGCGCGACATCGCCGAGAGCCTATCTCACGAGATTGCCGGTCTCAGAAACGAGATGCGCTCGATCCGCGCCTTGGCCGAGGAGAGCCGTCCGCAGGACGACATGCGCCAGGATATCGCCCGCCTTGCCGAAAGCATTCAGCGGCTTGAGGGCCTGAAGGCCCCGGGCACGGACGGTCTGCGTGACGATTTCAACGAACTCCGCTCGCTGATGGATGGCCTTGCCCGCGAGGACTCCGTGCGTCGCATGGAGCGCCGCTGGGACGATGTCGAGGTTCGGCTCGACGGTCTCGACACGGGCGCCATGCGTGACGAGATCATCCGCATCGCGGACCGCCTCGATGACATCAAGTCGCAGCTCGGCGGCATGGGCGACACGCGCACCATCCGGGCGCTTGAAGAAAAGCTCGTGACCGTTGCTGCCGCGCTTGAACATATCGGTGCGCATATCGATCCGAACGAGCGCATGGTGATGGAGCAATTTGCAGCGCTCGACACGCGTCTCGACGAGATCACCCGGGCGATTGCCGCCGGCAGCCGCAACACCGGCCCGGGCAACGATCCCGCCACCTTCCATCGCCTGGAGGAGCGGCTCTCCGGTCTGGCCCGTCAGATCGAGACAATCTCGGACCACCGGTCACCCCAGTATGACGTCTCGCGCGAAATGGCCGAACGGCTGGAACTTCTGACCGAGCGGATCGAGCAGCTGTCCGCCGAGCAGGGCACGGTTCGCCTCGAGGAGCGCCTCGACCAGCTCTCCTACATGCTGGAGAAGGTGCAGAAGCCCGCCCCGGCTCCGGAACTGACCGGCTACCTCGCCGACATCTCCCGCAAAATCGATGCGCTCGATGGCGGCAGCGTCAATGATCGCCTTGCCGACCGGCTGGAAATCCTCGCGCGGCGCATCGAAGAACTGGACGCACCGCAGGCCGTTGCCGTCATCGACGACAGCGCGTTGCGCAATCTCGAAGACCGGTTGAATGCCGTTGTCGACCGGCTGGAGGAGACGAGCTCCACGGGTCCGGTCGGTGGCGAGAGCGCCAGCCTCAAGGGGCTCGAAGACCAGATTGCCCATCTCTCGGCTTTGATCAGCCAGCCGTCGCCGGCGGACCCCGAGGTCGCAGGCCGCATCTCCGCGCTGGAAGACTATGTGGCGACCAGCGACGAATACATCATCGAAGCCGCCCGCCAGGCCGCCGAAACGGTCATGGCGAATTTCACGCAGCGTTTCCCGACGGGCTCTCAGGCGAATGCCGCAGACATCTCGGCGCTTTCTGCGCTGTCCGATCACCTGCGGCAGCTCGAAGACTACACCCGCCACTCGGAAGAGCGCACCCATCGGACCTTCGAAGCGCTGCACGACACGCTCGTGCAGATCGCCGGCCGGCTCGATGAGCTGCATCATCCGAGCTACCACACGGAACCCGCACCGCTCTTCGGCCAGGCACCACTTACGAGCGCACCGCAGCAGCGGGCTGCCGAAATGCCTGTCGCCGCATCGCAGCCGGAGCGCGTGGTCGCCGAGGCTGCCGTAGAAGCTCCCCATCCGATCGACGAGGAACTGCTCGCGGCTGCCGACGACTTTGCCCAGACCATGACGGCCCTGCCGGTCATCGACGCCGCGCGCGAGAAGAAGGCCGCCAAGCCGAGCCTGCTTGCGGGTCTCGGCAAGAAGCTGATGCCCGGCAAGAAGGCCCCGAAGGCACCCGTCGAGGCTCGCCAGACCATCGACCCCGCGCCATCGATCGATCCGGTCGACGTGATCCCGCCGGATGATGCCAATGAATTGCTGGAGCCGGGGTCTGGCGCACCGGACGTGCGCAAGATCCTGGAGCGCGTGCGCGCCAGCCAGCAGGCGGCAAAGCCTGGCACGGCTGCCGAGGACAATGGCGACCGGACCGATTACATCGCAGCTGCACGCCGCGCCGCGCAGGCGGCCGCCATGGAGATGGACCGCGCCCAGAAGGCCGCCCCATCCGGCAACAAGACAATGGCCGACGTGAAGGCCAAGGCCAAGGGCGGCGAGCCTTCGCTGTTTGCCCGCTATCGCCGGCCGATCCTGATGGCCGTCGGTGCTATCCTGCTCGCCGCCATGGCCATGCCGCTGGTCAACACGCTGACCCGCAGCGAAGCGCCGGCCGTTGTCGAGCAATCCGCCGCAGAACAGACCAGTGAAGCGGTTCCGGCCGATGCGGCACCGGGTGATGCAGTCGAGACCGGCGTCGAAGCCAATACAGTGGTGGAGCCGACGGCCCTGCCCGCTTCGGATATGGCGGAGGCTCCCGCCGAGACGGACGAGCCGATCGCTGCGGCATCGGATGTGGTCTCAGCCGAACCTGTCCAGGCCGGCAATGCCGCACCCGTCAACGCCCTAATGGCGCCGGCTCCGACTGGTCCCACACAGACGCTCGAGCCCTCCGTAGCCGCACCGGTTGCCTCGACGCTCGCCCCCGCGCCCGCCGAACCTGCCAAGGTGGTGGTGGCCGAGGAGATCCAGCCGGCCGCGCCATCGGCCGAGATCGTCGTACCCGCCGAGATCACGCCGCCGTCCCTGTCGATTGCTGCCAAGAACGGCGATCCGCTGGCGCTCTTCGAAATCGGCGCGCGCTATACGGACGGCCGGGGCGTCGCAAATGACTTCGCCGAAGCGGCCAAGTGGTACCGCCTTTCCGCCGACAAGGGCTTCGCGCTCGCCCAGTACCGCCTTGCGAACTTCCTTGAAAAGGGAACGGGCGTCGCACCCAATATCGCGGAAGCGAAGCGCTACTACGAGATGGCCGCCAATGCTGGCAATGCCAGCGCCATGCACAACCTCGCCGTCATCTACGCCTCGGGCAAGGATGGCGCACAGGATTATGCGAAGGCGGTCGAGTGGTTCACCAAGGCCTCCGAATACGGCGTGTCGGACAGCCAGTTCAACCTGGCGATCCTCAGCGCCCGTGGCAACGGCACCGCTCAGGATCTCGTCGCCTCCTACAAGTGGTTCGCGATTGCTGCCAAGGGTGGCGATACCGATGCCGCCCAGAAGCGTGACGAAGTGGCCAATGCGCTGAAGCCGGACCAACTGGAGCGTGCGCGCGCTGACGTGGACTCGTGGAAGCCGAAGGAGCTGAACCCGGACGCAAACTCCGCCAATACGCCGGACGAATGGGCCGGCAAGGGCCTGAAGACGGCGAGCGTCGACATGAAGAAGGCAATCCGCAACATCCAGGCCATTCTCAACAAGAACGGCTTCGACGCCGGTGCACCCGACGGCGTGATGGGCGCGAAAACGGTGGCTGCGATCAAGGCTTTCCAGACCTCCATCGGGGAAAACCCGACGGGCCAGGTGACGGACAAGCTGGTGACGGAACTGCTCCAGCGCAACAAATGATGCGCCTGTCACAAAAGACCGCGAATCAGGGTCTATGACGGGCTCGCGAATTGACTTGATTGGCCGCGAGGCGCAAGAAAGAATTCGATAGGGAGCAAGTCCGATCAAGGACTTGCTGCCACCCAGCATGAGTAAGAGCAAAGGGCGGGAAGCCCTGATGTGACCGCGCCCGAGTGCGCGGCTGCCTGCATTTGAGGTCCTGACGTGACGATCTATCTGCCGATCGCCGAGTTGTCGGTCAACGTGTTCATCATCCTCGGCATGGGCGCGGCTGTCGGTTTCCTCTCGGGCATGTTCGGCGTGGGCGGCGGCTTCCTCATCACCCCACTTCTGATCTTCTACAACATCCCGCCCGTGGTCGCGGTCGCGACCGGTGCAAACCAGGTGGTGGCCTCCTCGGTCTCTGGTGCCATCTCGCATTTCCGGCGCGGAACGCTGGACATGAAGCTCGGCACGGTCCTGCTTGTCGGCGGTCTCGTCGGCGCGACGATCGGTGTCTACATCTTTTCCTGGCTCAGACGCCTCGGTCAGCTCGACCTGATCATCTCGCTCCTCTACGTCGTCTTCCTCGGCACGGTCGGGGGGCTGATGCTGGCGGAAAGCCTGCGGGCGCTCAGGCGCGCCGCGCGAAACGAGGCGGCACCGCTGAAGCGGCCCGGCCAGCACAACTGGGTGCACCGCCTGCCCTTCAAGATGCGCTTTAAGAAGTCGAAGATCTATCTGAGCGTCATCCCGATCCTGGCGCTTGGCTTCGGCATCGGCATCCTGACCTCGGTCATGGGTGTGGGCGGCGGCTTCATCATGGTGCCCGCCATGATCTATCTGCTCCGCATCCCGACCAATGTCGTCGTCGGCACCTCGCTCTTCCAGATCATCTTCACCACCGCCTACACCACGATCGTCCAGGCCGCGACCAACTATTCCGTCGATATCGTGCTCGCCTTCATCCTGATGGTCGCAGGCGTAATCGGGGCGCAATACGGCGTGCGCGTCGGCCAGAAGCTGCGCGGGGAGCAACTGCGCGCCCTGCTCGGCCTGCTCGTGCTGGCCGTCGGCGTGCGCCTCGCGATCGAGCTGGTCGTAACGCCTGACGACATCTACTCGCTGGCGATCGGAGGTTGAGATGCGTTCACCTCTCCTCGCCCTCGCTTTGCTCGTTCTCACATCGCTGCCGATCCCGGTTGCGGCGCAGGATCCGCTGACGTCGCAGCTTGCGGAAACCGAAGGGCTGGACATCGGAACCTCGACCAGCGAAATCGCCATCACCTCGGATTTCTCCGGCGCCGACCTCACGATTTTCGGGGCGCTGACGAGTACCGACCAGTTGCTGCTGGCGATCGGCCAGTATGACGTGGTGGTCACGCTCGAGGGACCGCGCGACTGGACGACCGTGCGCCGGAAAGAACGGCTCTTCGGGATCTGGGTGAACCGCACGTCGCTAACCTTCGAGCAGATGCCGATCTCCTATTCGCTGGCCAGCACGCGGCCGGTGGAAGAAATCGCACCCGACGATGTCCTGACCTCGCTTGGCATCGGGATCGATCACGTGGCGCTGACGCCCACGGGCTTTATCAGCAATGCTGCCAATCTTGGTGAGTTTCGCGATGCCTTTCGACGGCTAAAGCAGTCCGGCGGACTTTACCAGCGCGATACCGGCGGCGTGCGCTTTGTGTCGTCCAGCCTGTTCAAGGCGACGCTCCGGCTCCCCGCCAATATCCCGAACGGCGTACACATGGTGCATGCCTATCTCTTCAAGTCGGGGCAGTTCATCGCCGAAAAAGAACTGCCGCTGCGCGTCATCAAGACCGGTCTCGAAGAGGCGATCACAGAGGCTGCCCATCAGCGCCCCCTCGCCTACGGCGCCTTCGCGGTGCTGCTCGCCCTCATCACAGGCTGGGCCGCAAGCCTGATCTTCCGCAAGGATTGACGGTTAGCCCAACAGATTACCATAGCGCACGGAGTAGATCCGGTCGCGGCCGAGGAGGTGGGCGATCAGATCGGTACGGGCAAAGAGGCCGGTGAAGGCCTTGTGGCGCAGATCGAGGCCGCCGGTGGTGACGCCGAAGGAGGGCATGATCATGCGCAGGCCGTCGGTTGCAAAACAGGGGCGGCGGACGGATTTTTCACGGCGGCGGACGGTCGCCGAGGGGTGAAGATGACCGGCAACTTCGCCTTTGCCATGGGCGAGCGAGGGCTCATGCCGGAAGGTCAGTCCGGCAAGCGAGAATTCATCCACCGAAATGCCCGGCAGAGCCGTGGTGCCATCCGGATCATGATTTCCATTGATCCAGACGAAATCGCGTCCACCGGCCATGCCGAAAATCATCTCGCGGAACAGCGTGGGCATCAGGGCAGAGCCGACGCGGTCGTGGAAATTGTCGCCCAGGCTGACGATCGTGGTCGGTTCGTATCGCGCCACCACATTCTCCAGCATGCGGAGCGTGGCAAGCGTGTCGTAAGGGGGCAGCAATTGGCCGCGTCTGGCGAAGGCTGCGCCTTTCTCGAGGTGCAGATCCGAGACCACGAGGGTGCGATGATCCGGCAGGTACATGGCGCCGGTGAGATCACAAACGGCCGCGACACCCGAAAGGGCGATCTCGGTCGTCGTCTCCACTGTCTCGATCGGCGCGAGGCGCCGGGCCGTCATACCCGTCATCTGTTCATTCCGCAGCATCCGGCCTCGTCATAGCCGGTCTGCCTGATTCACGCCATGGCTTCGGCGATGAGATCTTCCGCCGCCATGGACAGCACGTGCTCCTGGGCTTCACCCGCCACCGGCTCCTTGCCGATCTCCAGCATCACCGGAACGGCGAGCGGCGATATCTGCATGAGGCGCTTGTGCAGGATATGCCCCCTGATTCGCTCCAGCATATCGGCAAGGCGGGCAATGTCCAAAAGTCCTGCGGCGGCATCCTGTCGCGTCGCCTGCATCAGGATGTGATCCGGTTCGTGGCTGCGGAGGACGTCATAGATCAGATCGGAGGAGACGGTCACCTGCCGCCCGGACTTCTCCTTGCCGGGATGACGCTGCTCGATCAGGCCGGCGATGACGGCGCAGTTGCGGAAGGTGCGCTTCAGCATGAAGCTTTCGTCGAGCCAGGTTTCGAGATCGTCGCCCAGCATGTCCTGGTCGAAGAGTTCGGAGAGGCTTAAGGCGCCGCGCGCGATCAGGGAACCCATGTCCTCCAGGCCCCAGATCGCAAGCGCGTAATCGGTCGCGACAAAACCCAGGGGCTTCGCCCGCATCCGCTCCAGACGGCGGGTGAGCAACATGCCGAGCGTCTGATGCGCGAGCCGGCCCTCGAAGGCATAGATCACCATGTAGAAGCGCTCGCCGCGCGGGAAGGTCTCGATCAGGAGATCGCCGCGTTTGGGCAGGACGGACTTCTCCGCCTGCAAGGACAGCCAGTCCCGCACCTGGTCGGGCAGGCTCATGCGGCGCTCGGGATCGTCGAGCATGGCGCGGACCTGATCTGCCAAATAAGTCGAGAGCGGGAACTTGCCGCCGGCATAGGCCGGGATCTTCGGGTCCATGGAAAAGGCGTTCGACACCAGGCACTCGTTGTCCCTTATGCCCTCGAAGCGCAGCACCTTGCCCGAGAACAGGAAGGTATCGCCCTGGGTCAGCTGCTCGAAGAAATACTCCTCGACCTTGCCGAGCGTCATGCCGCCGCGACCGATCGAGCCCAGATGGTTGCGCTTGACGAGCCGGACATTCAGCATCGGCATTTCGACGATGGTGCCGAGGTTCAGGCGATATTGCTGGGCGACCTGCGGATTGGAGACGCGCCATAACCCGTCCTTGCGGCGGCGGATGCGGGCATAGCGCTCGTAGGTGCGAAGCGCGTAGCCGCCGGTCGCGACGAAATCGACGATGCGGGCGAAGGTCTCGCGCGGCAGGTCAACATAAGGGAGCGCCGTCGTCACCTCGCGATAGAGGTCCTCCTCGTCGAAGGCATCGGCACAGGCCATGCCGAGCACATGCTGGGCCAGCACATCGAGCGAACCTTGGCCGACCGGTGGGGTGTCCTGCGCGCCGATGTAGTTGGCATCGAGTGCCGCCTGGCACTCCATCACCTCGAAGCGGTTGGCCGGGACCAGGATTGCACGCGAGGGTTCATCCATCCGGTGATTGGCGCGACCGATCCGCTGGGCAAGGCGGGAGGCGCCCTTGGGCGCACCGACATGGATGACGAGATCGACGTCGCCCCAGTCGATCCCGAGATCAAGCGTCGAGGTGGCGACAACCGCGCGCAGGCGATTTTCGGCCATGGCGGCCTCCACCTTGCGGCGCTGGGAAACATCGAGGGAGCCATGGTGGAGCGCGATCGGCAGATTGTCGTCGTTCACCGTCCAGAGTTCCTGAAACAGCATCTCGGCCTGGGATCGCGTGTTGACGAAGAGGAGCGTCGTCTGGAACTCCTTCAGCACCTTGTAGATCTCGGGAATGGCGTAGACCGCCCGATGCCCGGACCAGGGAATGCGATCCTCCGTCTGCAGGATGGTGATGTTCGGTCGCGCACCGCCGTCGACCGTGATGATGCCGGCGGCTCTCTCGCCCTCGTCCGGCTGCGCCACCAGCCAGCGGCGCAGGTCCATCGGCTTGGCCACCGTGGCGGAGAGGCCGATGGTCTTCAGGCCGGGCGCAAGCTTCCGCAGACGCGCAAGGCCGAGCGACAGAAGATGGCCGCGCTTGGATGTGACCAGCGAATGGAGTTCGTCGAAGATGACGTAGCGCAGGTCCTTGAAGAAGCGCTCCGCATCCGAATGCGAGATCAGAAGCGCCACCTGCTCCGGCGTCGTCAGCAGGATATCCGGCGGATTGGTCTTCTGCCGCTGGCGCTTCGAGGCTGGAGTGTCACCGGTGCGGTTCCCGATGGTGATCGGAAGCCCCATCTCGGTCACGGGCTTCATCAGATTGCGCTCGATGTCGACGGCGAGCGCCTTGAGCGGCGAGATGTAGAGCGTGTGGATGCCGGTAAAGGCTTCGCCCGGCTTTTTGCGACCGCGTTCGGTGAGTTCCGTCAGTGACGGGAGAAAACCGGCCAGCGTTTTACCGGCACCGGTCGGCGCGATCAGCAGCAGGCTTTCGCCACCGCTTTCGCCCGATCGTGCCCGGCCCAGAAGCTCCAGCTGATGGTCACGCGGATGCCAGCCCTTCTCGCCGAACCAGCGGAGGAAGGGGGCAGGCAGCAGGGCAAGGGCGGAATCAGCTGTTGTCACCGCCCCAAGGTAGTGGACGGGCGAGGAAAGAGAAGAGGTGATACGGTGCCCAGCCTGTCTCTGGGCAATGTTGAGAAGGTAAGAGTAAAGTGCTATCTTCCGTAACTTACGGAAAAGGGAGATGTCATGGCCAGCGTACCTGCCTCCGAGTTTCAGAAGAATTTCGGCGAGTGGCACGAGCGAATCTATCAGGGTCCGGTTGAGATCACCCGCTACGGTCGGCCAACGGCCTATCTGGTGTCCGCCGAAATGTTTCAGCAGCTTTGGGAGCGCTTCCGCGTCAACATGCCGGTGGAAGAGCTCAGCATCGGTGAGATCGAGGCAATCATGCAGGCTGAGGTGACTGGCGACCAGCCGTACAACCTTGATGACCTGCCCGATGAGCCTGCGGAGCCACGTTGACGGTTTCCTCGGATGAGAATCCCGGCGGAACCTCCCATCGGACATATAATCGCTTACGAGTATCTCTGGTCCAGCAAGGCTAAGCGACGAGAGGATGGAGAGAAGACCTATCCGACCGCGCTCTTGCTGGCAAAGAAGGACGATTTTGGCACGACAATCGTCTATGCTCTGGGCATCTCGCATATGCCACCGGCCGCGGCACGACGGGCGCTGCAGGTGCCGCAAAAGCTCTGCCGCCATATCGGCCTCGATGACCGTCCGCAGTGGATTTACACGGACGAGCTCAATCTTTTCGTCTGGCCGGGCCCAGATCTGCGGCCCGCTCAGTGGATTTCACAGAAGAGGCTCATCGAGGACACCTGCGTGCTCGGCCCCCTTCCGACCGACTGGTTCGACCTCGTCAAACAGCATTTTGCCGAAAGCTACCAGCTTCGGCAGCTTTCAGTGACGAAACGCACGGACTAGGCGGTTATCTCATCGCGATGTACCGGTCCGATCGATGGTTGATCGCGAGGAAGAGGTTCAGGACCACGGCGCCGATCACCGAGTAGAGCACCACGGAGGGGCTCACGACGGCAAAGGCCAGGGCCATGACGCAGAGGTCGAAACCGAGCTGGACCAGGCCGGCGCGGATGCCGAAGCGGTCCTGGATGTAGACTGCGAGAATGCCGAGGCCTCCGAGGCTGGCGCGGTGGCGGTAAAGCGCCAGGAGACCGAAGCCGAGGAGAAGGCCGCCCAGGATCGCCGCCCAGATTGGCGCGATGCTCTGAATGACAAGAAAGCGGCTCTCGATTTCGACGATGAAGGAGGTCAGGCCAACGGCTGCGAATGTCTTCAGCGTGAAGTCGAGGCCCACACGGCGCAGCGACAGGATGTAGAAGGGCAGATTGAGCACAAAGAAGAGGAGACCGAAGCTCCAGCCGCTCCAATAATGCAGGACGAAGGCGAGCCCCGCCATGCCGCCGGTCAGGAGCCCGACCTGGGCGAGGAAATAGAGACCGAGCGCGGCGATCAGGCTGCCGGCGACCAGACCCTGGAGATCTTCGGCGGGCGTGTGGCGGGTGGGGTTCGAATTCCAGATTCCCAGCATGCTCGTCAACTGCGCCATGTCACGTCTCCAGAAGGTGATCTCGGGCACCAAAATTACGCGAGATCCACTGAAAAACAAGGGCGATAGGTCAGTAAACCTGACCTATAGAGCAATTCGCAAGAATGCTGCTTCTTAAGCCATCCGGCTCGCAAGAAACAGAATGCCGGAGACCGGTTTTCCGCCATCCATGCGAATGGTGGTGCGGGTGAGCTCGACGAGTTCGAAGCCGTTTTCCTCGAGACGCTGCCGGACATGCTGTTCGGTATGTGCGTAACGCAGGCTTGGCGCGAGGATGAAACCATCTCCCTCGCCCGCATCTTCGACCGAAAAAGCAAAGAGCGCCTCGGGTTTCGCGACCATCGCGGCAAGCGCGAAAGCATTGGCGAGATCGCCGAGATACATCAGCACGTCGGCTGCAGAGACGAGGTCGGCGCGGCCGCTTTCGAGCTCCGCCTCGAAAAGCCCCGACGTTGCCGGATCGAGCGACAGGTCGGCTTTCGCGAGAAGGTCGTAATGTCCCTTCTCTTCCGCCTTCATCAGCATGTTGGCCGACAGGTCGAAACCTTCGAGGCGCCTGACCCTGTCGCGGATTTCCGCGCCGAAGAGGCCCGTCCCGCAGCCGAGATCGACGGCGAGGCCGAAGTCTCGATCCGCCTGCTCGACGATCAATCGGGCAAGCTTTTGCGGGACAGAATAGTCCAGCTTCTCGACCAGTGCGGTGTCAAAGCGCTCGGCATAGTCATCAAACAGGGCTTCGACATAGCGAGACGGCGGCTGATCCGGCACCTCTTCCGCGCCGAGCAGAGCCAGTTTCAGCTGTGCGCCGAACAGATCCTCGGGATCGAGGTCCAGCAGTCGACGCAAGGCGGGCACGGCCTTCGCGGTCAGTCCGGCCTTCTCGGCATAGTCGGCGAGCCTCAACAGGCCTGCCGGCCAATCGGGCACCAGTTCCAGAGCCTGCTCCATCAATTCCACGGCCGCCTCATGTTCGCCATTCTCGGCAAGCATGCGGGCATAATCAGCGCGGCGGTCGGCGATGACGTCGCCGGAGGAAAACTGGGTGGGGTGCATCGAAGAGATCCTTGCGCCCGCCAGCCTGGAATGGTCCAGCATGGAGTGGGCGCGCGGTCTTGACCGATCGCCAGAAAAAACTCAAGTCCTATCGCAAGCCGCTGCTTCACCGACTTGCGGGGCATACGGACCGCGCCCATATCAGCGGACGACAACAGGAGATATGCATGGCTGATGGCCTCAATCGATTTCTCGGCGACACCCCGGGCCGTACGCTCGTCAAGCTGATCGTCGTTTCGCTCATCGTCGGCTTCGTGATGTCCGTTTTCGGGCTCGATCCGGTCGACCTCCTGAACGGCATCCGGCATTTTATCCTGGACCTCTGGTATACCGGGTTCGATGCTCTCGGACGGGTCGGCCAGTATCTGTTGATCGGTGCGACCGTGGTCATTCCCGCCTTCATTCTGCTGCGCCTTTTTGCCTCCCGGAACTGAGCAGCCGATGACCCAGTTCGCCCTGCCCCGCCGCCGGCTGATCCTGGTCTCGGCCGGCCTCTTGACGGCGGCCATTGCCGGCTGCCGCTCCACCGACATCCTCAATCCCGATGACGGCCAGTCGCGGGCCGAGACGGACGCTGCCCTGCCAATGGTCAATCGCCTGCGCCAGTCGCGGGGGCTCTCGTCACTCTCGCGCAGCCGTCCGGCGGAGGTCGCGGCGATTGCCCAGGCCAAGCGGATGGCGCGTGCGGGGGAGATGTCGCATCTGATCGGCTTCAACGACAGCTTCGACGCCCGGATGAAGGGCCATGGCGTGCCGCTGCCTGCGGCCGAAAACATCGCAGCTGGCCAAGACACGGTCGAGCGCGCGGTGCAGGCCTGGATCGATTCCAAGCGGCATCTCGACAACATGCTTGGTGGCTTCAACGGGCTCGGCGTCGCCGTGGCCTGGGATTCTGCTTCCGGCAACCGCCCCTACTGGGCCATGGTGCTGTCGGCCTGAGTGATTCTTCCGCTCCGGTCCCCACCGGAGCACTCCATGCACAGCCTGCTTACTCCCGCCTCCAGACCGATCGAGGTCAGCCACCGCAGCGTCCTTGCGATCGCCGTGCCGATGACGCTCGGCTTCGTCACGACGCCGCTGCTCGGCCTCACCGATACCGCCGTGGTCGGGCGCAGCGGCGATGCCGCGCAGCTTGCGGGACTTGCGATCGCGGCAGCCCTCTTCGACCTCCTGTTCGCCAGCCTCAATTTCCTTCGCGCCTCGACCACGGCCCTTGTCGCGCAGGCACAAGGACGCGGCGAGACGCATGAGCTGTTTGCGGTCTTCTGGCGCTCGATTGCGCTTTCGATCGGCTTCGGGCTTCTGATCCTTCTCCTGTCTCCCGCCATCATCGGGTTTGGCCCAAAACTCATGGGAGCGGAGGGGAACGTTCAGTCTGCCGCGGCGACCTATATCGCCATCCGCATCCTCGCCGCCCCTGTGACGCTCTCCAACTTCACCTTGCTCGGCTTCGTGCTCGGCCGCGGGCTTGGCTCCGTCGGGCTTGCGCTGCAGATCCTGCTCAACGGCGTCAACATCGCGATGTCCATCCTGCTCGGCTGGACCTTCGGCTTCGGCATTGCCGGCGTCGCGTGGGGAACGGTGATCGGCGAAGTCGTCGCCATGCTGGCCGGCTTTGCCTTCGTCTTCTGGCGCTACGGGCAGGCAGCGGTGCCGCAGGTCTCGATGGTTACCGACCGGCCGAAGCTGATGGCACTCTTCCGCCTGAACCGGGACATCCTGATCCGGACCTTCTCGCTGATCACGGCCTTTACCGTCATGACCCGGATCGGCGCTGGCTTCGGTGCCGTGACGCTGGCGGCCAATGCCGTGCTCATGAACTTCTTCATGATCGCGAGCTTCTATCTCGACGGCATGGCAACGGCGGCCGAACAGATCACCGGCGAGACCATTGGCGCGCGGCAGCGGACCGCCTTCGAGCGTGCCGTAAAACTCACCGGCCTCTGGTCCTTCGGCCTCGCAATCGCCAGCCTTGTCTTCTTTCTGGTCTTCGGCAATGCCATCGTCGGCTTCATCACCACGGCCGGCGACGTCCGCAGCGTGGCTGAAACCTATCTGGTCTATGCAGCCCTGACGGCCCTTACCGGTGCCCTCGCCTTCCATATGGACGGCGTCTTCATCGGCGCGACCTGGTCATCGGACATGCGCAACATGATGCTTCTGGCGCTTGCCGGCTATCTCGCAAGCGTCGCCGCCCTCGTCCCGCTGTTTTCCAACCACGGGCTCTGGATTGCGCTCAACGTGTTTCTCGGACTGCGCGGCCTGCTGCTGCTTGCAAGGCTCAAACCGAAGACGGATCAGACCTTTACCGACAGCCAGTGATCGAGCCTTGAATCCCGCAGCTCGCGGATGTTTGCGACCGTCTCGCGATCGAGCAGCCTCGACAGGCCCCGGACGATGCGGCCCGGCAGAGCCGGCCCTTCATAGACCATGCAGGAATAGAGCTGCACGAGGTCTGCACCGGCGCGGATCTTTTCCATCGCGGTTTCAGCCGAGGAGACGCCGCCGACACCGATGATCGGCAGGTCGGGGCCCACCCGCTTGCGCATGCGCGCGAGCACTGCCGTCGACTTGTCGAAGAGCGGCGCGCCGGACAGGCCACCGGCTTCACGGGCCAAAGTGGCGTCGGTGAGACCCTCGCGTGACAGCGTGGTGTTGGAGACAATCAGGCCGTCGAGATCATGGGCCGCGACGACCTCTGCGATGTCGTCCATGCCTTCCTCGGTGAGATCGGGCGCAATCTTCAGGAAGACCGGCAGACGCTTGCCGGCCTTCAGCCCCTCCTCGGACCTCGCGGCCAGTACGGCAGAGAGAAGCGCATCGAGGCTCTCCTTGGCCTGCAGATCGCGCAGGCCCGGCGTATTCGGGGAGGAGATATTGGCAGTGAAATAGGTCGCGACCGGATAGAAACGACGGATGCCTGCCACGTAATCGGCAATCCGATCGGCAGCATCCTTGTTGGCACCGATGTTGACGCCGACGATGCCGGAGCGATTGCGCCGCGCAGAAAGCCGTGAAAGCGCCGCGGCATGGCCCTCGTTGTTGAAGCCGAGGCGATTGATCACCGCATGATCGCGCTCCAGGCGGAAGATGCGCGGCTTCGGATTGCCGGCCTGCGCCTTCGGTGTGAGCGTGCCGACCTCGGCAAAACCGAAGCCAAGTGACAGCAGGGCATCCGGGACCTCGGCATTCTTGTCGTAGCCGGCGGCCATGCCAAGCGGGTTCGGGAAGCGGATCCCGGCGACGGTCTGGGCGAGACGCGGATCGGCCTCTGCCTTGCAGGTCGGGACGAGGCCGGTCTTCAAGGCCGCGATCGAAAGACCATGGGCGGTTTCGGCATCGAAGAGAAAAAGGCCACGCCGGCCGAGCGAAAAGAGATCGGGCATCAGGGCTTCTCTTGCGTCATGGGTGGAAAGACATGCAGACCATCCGGCCCCAGCGGCAGCGGCTTTTCCCATAGCACGGCATCGAGCGGCAGATCGGCATAGAGATGCGGGAAGAGATCGCCGCCACGAGAGGGCTCCCATTTCAGGGTCTCGCCGAAGACGGTGGCATCCACGGCCACGAGCAAAAGGTCGGCCTCACCGGCAAAATGCAGCCTCGCGGTCTCGATGGCCTGGGCTGCCGTCGAAAAATGGATGTAGCCGTCCTTGAGGTCGATCGGCGCGCCCTTGAAAAGGTCCGCCTTGCGTGCTTCCTGCCATAATTCTCGCGGCACGATCTTGTATATGGTCTTGTCCAAGGTCCGGTCTCTCCCAGATCATGAGGGTCGAGGCGGTTTGCCGCAAACGTCGACAAATGTCCACGCCCTGCGCGCGGAACGACAGGAGGAGGCTCAGATGCTCATCAGAAAAGCGGTGCTCGGCTTGGCGGTCCTGTCACTCGCAACGCCGGCGACCGTCGCTCAAGAAGCCAATACCGAGCGCTATACGCTGGAAAAATCGGATAGCGGCTTCGTGCGGCTCGATCGGCAGACGGGCGCCGTGACACTCTGTACCGAGGATCAGGGCACGCTGACCTGCCGCATGGCCGCAGACGAGCGCGCTGCCTATGACGAAGACCTTGCGCGGCTGGAAAAGCGGGTCGAGGCGCTTGAACGACAGCTGGCGGACGGGACGGCCGCGCGGAGTGGCGAGCTGCCGAGCGATGCCGAGATCGACCGATCGATCGGCATCATGGAGCGCTTCATGCGAGCCTTCTTCAACCTGGTTCAGGAGTTCCAGGGGGCAGAGGAGCAGCCCAAACAAGAGGCCATTCCGGACAGAACTTGACATTGGTCAAGCGCCGGTCGCGCAATCCGTGCACGACCATTGTCTAGTGGCTCCGCAAGCGCTAAAAGAAGACCACGCATTCGTGCGCAATATGACATCGCTCTTGGGAGGGGGCTGTGACATGGCTGCATCGACCTTCATCATCGCCGACGACCATCCGCTGTTTCGGGGCGCGCTGCGCCAGGCCGTGACCGGCATCGACGGCACACAAACCATCATCGAAGCCGGCGATTTCGAAGCCGCACGCAAGGCGGCAGCGGATCATCCGGAAGCCGATCTTATGCTTCTGGATCTCGCCATGCCCGGCGTGTCCGGCTTTTCCGGCCTGATGGCGCTTCGTGCGGAATTTGCGAGCCTGCCGCTCGTCATTGTGTCCGCCACGGACGATGCCGTGACCATCCGCCGGGCGCTTGAACTCGGCGCCTCGGGCTTCATCTCGAAATCGGCCGGGATCGACGAGATACGCTCGAGCATCCAGTCCGTGCTCGAAGGCGACATCGCCACGCCGGAAAGCTATCAGGGTGGTCAGGAGACCGATCCCGACGTTGCCGATCTGATCAATCGCCTGAGGACCCTGACGCCGCAGCAGAGCCGCGTGCTCGGCATGCTCGGTGAAGGACTGCTCAACAAGCAGATCGCCTATGAGCTCGGCGTCTCGGAAGCGACGATCAAGGCCCACGTCTCTGCCATCCTGCTGAAGCTCAAGGTCGACAGCCGTACGCAGGCTGTCATCCAGCTCGGCAAGATCAACATGGCCATGGTGGCGTAAGCGGTCCAGAGGATTTTATTCCTTTTTGCTTTACTATCGGCATCCCCTGATCTATGGTGAGCCATGGCCGGAGAGGGGCATCCGAGGTTTCCGGCGCTCTAAGAGGCGCGAACATGCTTTCGCATGACAGCATATGGGCCGCGATTGATCGGCTGGCGGAGCAGCATTCGCTGACGCCTTCTGGTCTTGCGCGCCGTGCGGGCCTCGACCCCACCTCCTTCAACAAGTCCAAGCGCGTCGGTGCTGACGGTCGCATGCGCTGGCCCTCCACCGAATCCATCGCGAAGGTTCTGGAAGCGACAGGCGCGAGCCTCGACCAGTTCATGCGCCACGTCTCCCCGGAAGGCCTGCGGGGAAGCCCGCTGCCGCAAGGGACATTTCCACCTCAGGCAAGCTCGATCCCCCTGCTGGGCATGGCGCAGGCCGGTGCCGGTGGCTTTTTCGACGATGGCGGCTTTCCTGCGGGCCAGGGCTGGGATCTCGTGGAATTTCCCGCAGCACCCGGCCGCAACAACGGCGTCTATGCCCTGGAGGTCCAGGGCGAGAGCATGAAGCCGCTCTACCGCGACGGCGACATCGTGATCGTCGAACCCGGCGCCCAGGTGCGACGTGGCGACCGTGTGGTGGTCAAGACGCGAGAAGGCGAAGTCATGGCGAAGATCCTTGCCCGGCAGAGCGCCAAGTCGATCGAGTTGCAGTCGCTCAATCCGGACCATCCGCCCCGCACTCTCGACATGGGTGACGTCGAGTGGGTGGCCCGCATCATCTGGGCGAGCCAATAGGAAAACGGACCTAATGCGACGGATCGGTACCTTCATCGCAGGCGCGATCGGGCTCCTCCTGTGGGCCTATCTTGTCATGGCCGCCGGCGAGTCGCTGCGCGATGACCCCGTCGACTACGATATTCAGGACCTCGATGTGCCGGATCCGTCCGAACTCGATCTGCCCGATGCCGGCGCCCTGCCGCCCGAGGCGATCGAGCCTATGGCGGAGCCGGAGCCGCGACGCGAGGTCCGGGCCATCGAGCCTGACGTTTTCGGTTCGCCGGCCTTCGCCAATGCAGAGGATCTCGAACGGGTCGAAGCGCGTGCGCCGCTGTCAGAAACCGTGCAGCCTGCAAAACCCAAAGTCGTCCTTCTCCATCGTCCGCTCAGTCTCTCGGCCGGGCTTGTTGCCTTCGGTCCTCAACAGCGCGTGCGCCTGGCCGATATTGCGGAGACGGATGTCAACCGCACCTGCCTTGCCGCAGACGGCGGTTCCTGGCCTTGCGGTGTTATGGCACGGACCCAGCAAAGGCTTTTCCTGCGCAACCGCTCGCTTGCCTGCGAAACGAGTTCCGCCGCATGGCAGGGAGAAATTAAGGCGCGCTGCTGGGTGGGTGTTCAGGATGTCTCCTCCTGGCTTGCGAAATACGGGTGGGCGGAAGCGGAACCCGGCTCGGCGCTTGCCGTGCTGACGGAAGAAGCCCGCGCCGAAAGACGCGGGCTTTTTGGTGAGCCTCAGCGTTGATCGGACCTGGGTCATCAAGGGGGTGCCAATCGCCGCTCCCTTGAAAGGCTGCAAAGCGGCTCCTACTCTCTGGCCGCACGCAACTGGAAACCACGTTACATGAACAAGCCTGTCTCTCCGGAAGAAGCGCTGATTTTCGTCATGGTCATGGCATCGGCCGTCGACAATGCCATGGCGGAAAAGGAACTCGTCCGCATCGGTCAATTGATCGATATTCTGCCGGTCTTCGAAAATTTCGACAAGGAACGCCTGATCGAGGTTTCGCAACGTTGCGCAAGCCTGATCTCCGGACCCGAGGGGCTCGACATCATGCTCGAGACCATTCGAGACGCGCTGCCGGAATGGCTGCATGAGACGGCTTACGCACTGGCTGTCGAGATCGCAGCCGTCGACCTCTCGGTCAAGCCGGAGGAATTGCGCCTGCTGCAGATGTTGCGCGACCGCCTGGAGTTGGACAAGCTCACCTGTGCCGCGCTGGAGCGCAGCGCGTCTGCGCGCTATCGCCGGATCTGACTGCTCTCAGAAGAGGCCGGCGGGGAAGTAGCGCAGATAGATCTCCTCCAGCCGGCCATCCTTCGACAGCGCTGCGAGCGCACTTTCAAGAGCCGCCATCAGCGCACCGTCCTGGCCGCGTACCATGATCGTCATGCCTTCGCCGAGATGCCGCTCCGACAGGAATGGGCCGTCGAGAAAGCGGCAGCATCCGTCTGCGGCCGGGCTCATCATCCAGAAGGACAGCTGCAAGGCGTCGGCGAAGACGGCCGGCACCTGCTTCTCCTTCAATGCCGTCATCAAGGCATCCTGATCGTCAAAGGGGACGGCTTCGATATCGGGGAAGAAGCTCTTCAGCATGGCGGCATGGGCGGTATCCTTGACCACGCCGACCTTGCGGCCGAACAGCCCCTGCGCATCCTGCCGCGGCAGAACCGTATCACCCTGCATCAGAAAGCGGGCCGGCAGGAGAAGATAGGGCCGGGTGAAATTGAACTGCTCCCGCAGCTCCGGCGTTACGGCGACGCCGGCCATCACCGCTTCGCCCTGCCCTGCCTCCAGCGCCGAGACCAGCTGTCCATAGGGCATTGCCTGGATCTGGCAGCGAGCCTGCAGACCAAGTTCGGCGCAGAGCGCCCGCGCAAGATCGACGTGGAAACCGGCCAGACGGCCGCTCTGATCGGTGAAATTGAAGGGCGGAAAGTCCGTCGTTGTCAGGAAGCGCAGGCGCAACACGCTGCTCACATCGGGCCGCACCAGCCGTTCGCGCGCATCGAAGAGGATCGGGAGGTCCGTATTCTGGGCCCGCGCCGGCGGCGTCGAGACCGAAATCAACATCAAAAAGGCGAGAACCGAGGCCCACAACCCCATTAAATCTAGGGATGTAACTTTTGCGCGCATCTCTATCATCATCAACCGGGGTATGAGTGGGGCGTCGATCCGACCGGATGACGTGTAGCAGCTTGGTGTGGACGAGGGAATACGGCCCGCGGATCGTTGCCGTGCGCCAGGGTCCAACGCGGGTGCATGACCAACGGAGCGCGAGCCGCGCAGCCGGATCCCCTGATTTTCAGCATTTGAAACCCGAGGCCGGCTTGTTGCACCGGTTGGGAATTTCCAAGCCCCTGATCGCCCGTATGGCGCAACGCGCGGTGATAAATGGCACCAGCATCGAGGCCGAGCTTCTCGCCAGCGGCGTGATCGAAGAAGACGCCTATTTTGCCGGGCTTGCGCGCATGTATGGACTGCCCTTCCTGCCGGTGATCGATCCCGCGCTGGTTGGGGATCCCCTCTGCGGCGATACGCAATTGGCCGAGCCGCACATGGTACGGCTGCAATACACCGACAGGCAGCCGGTGATGGCTGTGGCGCCGCAGATCCTGCACATGGAGGGCCTTGCCAGACGCTTTGGCCGCCATGGCAACGGCGCCGGCAATCTTGCCATCACGACGCCGTCGGCGATCCGCAAAGCGCTGTGGAAGGCGGGGGAAACACGGCGCGTCAGCGATGCCGTGCGGGGGTTGTTCGACAGCGTGCAGTCTCTCTCAGCAAGGCTGGTGGTCACCGGCGATCAAGGCTTTGTTGCCGGTGCCAGCCTCTGTCTTCTCAGCCTGCTTTTGGTCTTCGCTCCGATGCTCGCCGTCGTGCTGGGGCACATGCTGCTCTCCTTCTTCCATGCAGCCGCCCTCTTTCTGAGGATCATGGCCGTCTCGCATGGCAAGCGGCATCCGAGGCTCGAAGCCTCGCTGGAAAGCGGATGCGATGTCCTGCCGGTCTATACCGTCATGGTCGCGCTTTACCGCGAGGCCGCTGTCGTGCCGCAACTGATCGCGGCGCTCGATGCTCTGGATTGGCCGCGCAGTCTGCTCGACGTGAAACTGGTCTGCGAGGCCGACGACCTCGAGACGCTGGAGGCGATCCGACAGGCGCGACCGGGACCGCATATCGAAGTGGTCGAGGTGCCGGCCATGGCACCACGCACCAAGCCCAAGGCTTTGACCTATGCGCTGGCCGGTGCGCGCGGCAAGTTCCTCACCATCTACGACGCGGAAGACCGGCCGCATCCGCAGCAGCTGCGCGAAGCCTTCCACGCCTTCGAGCTGGGACCGTCAGAACTCGCCTGCCTGCAGGCGCCGCTCGTCATCGGCAATGCTGGCGAGAGCTGGATCAGTGCCATCTTTGCGCTCGAATATTCGGCGCTGTTTCGTCGCCTGCTGCCGGCGCTCGGCTTCTACCGGCTGCCGCTGCCCCTCGGCGGCACCTCGAACCATTTTCGAACGGCGCTCCTGAAGGCCAGTGGCGGCTGGGATCCCTTCAATGTCACCGAGGATGCCGATCTCGGGATGCGCCTCTGCCGCATGGGTTACCGCGCGTCGACACTGACGCTTCCGACCTACGAGGACGCGCCGACAGAGTTCAAGGTCTGGCTTGCCCAGCGGACGCGCTGGTACAAGGGCTGGCTGCAAACCTGGTTGGTGCTGATGCGCCGGCCTTTGCGCACGGCGCGCGAGATGGGGCCGCTCTCCTTCCTCGTCTTCCAGCTTCTTGTCGGCGGCATGCTGGTCGCGGCACTCAGCCATCCCGGGCTGATCGTCTTCATCACTCTTTCCGTCCTCTCGCTGATGCAGATCCCGGCGCCTCAGCCGAGTGTCTTTACAACGATGATGCTCGCCATGGACGTGTTCAACATTCTCGGCAGCTACGCCGTCTTCTTTGCCCTCGGGGCAACCCCGATGACCGACCGGGAGAAGAAGGGCATGGGCTGGAAATGGGCGATGATCCCGATCTACTGGATGGCCGTGTCGCTCGCCGCCTGGAAGGCGGTGCTCGAACTGAGGCTCAAGCCCTTTCACTGGAACAAGACGCCCCACACGCCAAGCCGTAGCGGCTCCCTGCCACCGGGCCTTGCTGCTCACCCGGCCCAAGTCTTCGCTGCGATGACATCCGCCTCGGACAAGGTGTGATCCCCGGCAACTGTCACCAGATCGACCGAGGCTCCGCGCCTGCGCAACTGTTCGGCCAGAACCGAAGTCTCCTCGCCGGCAGGATCATCGGCACCTGCGAGGATCCGTATGCGCGTGCAGGCGAGATCGTTGTCCGGCGGGTCGACCAGGACCGGCACCGGGCGCAGCAGCAAGGCCTCGCGCACGAGGCCCGGATGCAGCATGATCACCGCGGCGAGGAAGTTCGCGCCATTCGAATAGCCGGCAAAGGACACGCGCTCTTTGTCCAAGCCATAAGCTTCCTCGGCCTGCTGGATAAAGGCAATGAATGCCTCTGCCTCCGAGCGAATATCCCTCTGATCGTATTCGCGCGCGCCAAAGCGGCGGAAGAAGCGCGCAACGCCCTCCTCCGTCGAGCGCCCTCGTGGGCCGATAAGGGTCGAGGAGGGGGCGATCTTCCGGCCGAACGGCAGGAGGCTCGCCTCGTTGCCGCCCGTGCCATGCAGCAGGACAAGCGTCGATCCGTCCGGCGCGTCCGGCTCATGGATGCGGTGCACGAAAGGCAGATCGCGGTAGATGATGCGCGGCTCTCCCGGAAGCCCGAATTGCGGCAGCATGGGCACGATATCCTCGGGGCGCAGATGAAAGTGCTCGGGGATGAAGAGCCGGCTGCCGAGGGTTTCCAGCGGCTCGTCGACAGCAAAACCTGGGCCGTCCGAGGCGAGTTCGATCAGCCCGCCGGCCGGCTCTCGCACATAAAGCGAATAGAAATATTTGCGGTCATGCATGTTGATCATGTCGTCTCCGCGGGATCTGAGCGCCGCCGCCTGCGCCTCAACCGCCGCCCGATCAGGCATGCGCAGGGCAATATGATCAATCGCACCCGTGCCGGGGGCCGCCGGCCAGAAGCCAGTGGCATCGCGCACGTCGATCGCCTGGCCACTTGTCGAAATCAGCCGCGTGATCGTGCCCTCGGTTCCAGCGACGGAAAAGCCTGCATGTCGGGCGAGGAAGTCGAGGCTCTCCGCCGGCTTCTCCGACAGGAGCGTGGCCGCCCGCAGGCGGGTAATGGCATCGGCTTCTTCGATCCCGCGAACGGGCCATGCGGCACCGGGCTCTACCGCCGTTGTGCCGACGAGCTTGACGATGATGCCATCGGGATCCGTCAGCCTCAGGACCGGCTCACCAAATTCCGTCGCCGGACCCGAGGCGGATACGCCGAACTGCAATGCACGGGTCAGCCAGAAGCCGATCGCTTCCGGATGAATGGCAAATGCGATCTCGCTTGCAGCGCCATGGCCGACACGGCCGGGTGATCCATCTTCCCAGGCCAGGAAGGTCACCAGGGAACCGGGGCTTGCCTCGGCATCGCCGTAGAACAGATGGAGCTGTGCCGCATCCTCGAAGCCGCCGGTGCGCTTGACGAGCCTCAGCCCCAGAAAGCCGCAGTAGAAATCGACATTCGCCTGGATCTTGCGGGTGATCGCCGTGATGTGGTGCAGGCCGCTGGTCATGCTCGTCTCCCTGTTCTACCCTTCCTTACAACATATCGACACGGGGACCAGATCATGGTGACACTGCTTGGCATTTCGGGAAGTCTGCGCAAGGCTTCGCTCAACTCGGCGCTGCTGAAGGCCGCCGCCGGCCTGCCGGCCGAGGGTTATATTCTTGAGACCGCCGGCATTCATGGCATTCCGCTTTATGACGGGGACCTGGAAGCGGCAGAGGGCATTCCGGCCCCTGTGACGGCCCTCAAGGAAAAGATCATCGCCGCCGACGGCGTGATCCTGTTCACGCCCGAATACAACAACAGCATACCCGGTGCCTTCAAGAACGCCATCGACTGGCTGTCGCGTCCCTCTTCCGACATCCCGAAGGTCTTCGGCGGCAAAGCCTTCGCCCTCGTCGGCGCCTCTCCCGGCAATTTCGGCACGCTGCTCAGCCAGAATGCCTGGCTTAGTGTGCTGCACACGCTGGGCTGCCGGACATTCTCAGAGAAGCGGCTGATGGTGTCTCGCGCGCATACCCTGTTCGATGCCGACGGCAACCTCACCGACGAGGCGACGGCCAAGCGGCTGGGGGATCTCTTGGCGGCGTTTGCGAAGTTTGCGGGGGAAAGGTGAACAAAGGCTGGAGCGGGTGAAGGGCTTCGATGGAGCGGGTGAAGGGAATCGAACCCTCGTATTCAGCTTGGGAAGCTGCTGCTCTACCATTGAGCTACACCCGCGACGGGGAGAGGAATCCAACAGTTCGCTGCCAGTGTCAAGCGCTGGCAGCGAAGCCTGCAGGCGGCGCATGCCTCAGGGTAGGCGGAAGTGTTTGGAGAGTTTCAACCCTTGCGCCTGGTAGTTGGAGCCGAGCCCCGTGCCGTAGAGGCCTTCGGGGCGCTCCTGCATGTGCTCGTAGACCAGGCGGCCGATGACCTGGCCGTGTTCGAGGATGAAGGGCACTTCGTGGCTTCTCACTTCCAGAACCGCGCGACTGCCTGAGCCGCCGGCCGGGGCATGACCGAAGCCCGGATCGAAGAAGCCCGCATAATGCACGCGGAACTCGCCGACCAAGGGGTCATAGGGCGTCATTTCGGCGGCGTAGAGCGGCGGCACATGCACGGCTTCGTTCGAGACGAGAATATAGAATTCGTCCGGGTCGAGGATCAGTTCGTCGCGGCCGCGGCTGTAGAGCGGCTCCCAGAAGTCGAGCACGTCATGCGCGCCCTTGCGGTCGACATCGATGACAGACGTATGGTGCTTGCCACGATAGCCGATCAGCCCTTCCGGGCCCGAGCCCTTCAGGTCGATCGAGAGCGCAATGCCGCCGCCGGAGACGTTCGGCATGTCGCTTGCGACGAGGGTTTCCGCCTTGTGGAGATCGAAAAGCTCGCTTTCGCCCAACACGGCATGGCCGACGCGGAAGCGGATCTGCGACAGGCGCGAACCGCGGCGCACGATGATCGGGAAGGTGCGTGGCGAGATTTCGAGATAGAGCTGGCCCTTGTAGCCGGCCGGGACCTTGTCGAATTCCTGGGCGTAATCGACCATCACGCGGGTGAAGATGTCGAGGCGGCCGGTCGAACTCTTCGGATTGGCGGAGGCCGAGATCTCGACCGGCAGGTCGAGGCTTTCCATCAAGGGCACGATGTAGACGCAGCCGGTTTCAAGCACGGCCCCGTTTTCCAGATCGATTTCGTGCAGTGTGAGCCGCTCCAGCTTTTCGGCTACGGTGTGGCCGCGCCCCGGCATGAAGCTGGCGCGCACGCGGATCGCCTTGCCGCCCAGACGCAAGTCGAGGCTTGCCGGCTGGATCTGGTCCTTGTCGAGCATGACTTCGCTCTTCAGCTGGCCGCCACCGAACAAGGCGCCGATCGCGCGATCGGACAAAATCCCGGGTTTCAAGGTCATGATCTCAATCCTGTTTGGGCTCGACAAAACCAAAGCCCACCAATTGACGCAAGGGCCGCGAAGGCGTAAGGCAGCCTTATCCCGTGGTGATTTGGCCGGTCGGCTTGCAGCCACGTTAAACAAGTGGCTAAATAGACCGGGTTTACGAAACCGGTCCGTTCACGCGACCGGTTTTTTTGTGTTCGAAAGGCACGTGCATGAGCAAGAACTGGCGCCCGGCCACCACCCTCGTCCATGGCGGCACGCTGCGCTCTCCTTATGGCGAGACGTCTGAAGCGATCTTCCTCACCCAGGGCTTCGTCTATGAAAGCTCGGAAGCGGCAGAAGCCCGCTTCAAGGGCGAGAACGACGGCTATATCTACGCCCGCTATGGCAGCCCGACCAATGACATGTTTGAAAAGCGCATGTGCATGATGGAAGGTGCCGAGGATGCCCGCGCCATGGCGTCCGGCATGGCCGCCGTTGCCGCTGCCGTGCTCTGCCAGGTCAAGGCCGGCGATCACATCGTCGCGGCACGCGCGCTGTTCGGCTCCTGCCGCTATGTCGTCGAGACGCTTGCCCCGCGCTACGGCGTCGAATGCACGCTTGTCGACGGCCGTGATCTCGCCAATTGGGAAGCTGCCATCCGGCCGAACACCAAGGTGATGTTCCTGGAAAGCCCGACCAATCCGACGCTCGAAGTGATCGACGTGGCGGGTGTCGCCAAGCTTGCCAATCAGGTTGGCGCGAAGCTGATCGTCGACAACGTCTTTGCGACGCCGCTCTTCCAGAAGCCGCTGGAGCTCGGCGCGCATGTCGTCGTCTATTCCGCGACCAAGCATATCGATGGCCAGGGCCGCTGCCTCGGCGGCGTGGTGCTGTCGTCGAAGGAATGGATCAACGAGAACCTGCATGACTATTTCCGCCACACGGGTCCTGCCATGTCGCCGTTCAATGCCTGGACGCTTCTGAAGGGCATGGAGACGCTGCCGCTGCGCGTCAAGCAGCAGACGGAGAACGCAACCGCGATTGCCGATTTCCTGGCCGAGCAGTCCGCGGTGGGCAAGGTCATCTATCCGGGCCGCAAGGATCATCCGCAGGCCGACATCATCGCCAAGCAGATGACCGGTGGCTCGACGCTGGTCTGCTTCGAGATGAAGGGTGGCAAGGAAGCGGCCTTCAAGCTGCAGAATGCGCTGGAGATCATCAAGATCTCCAACAATCTCGGCGACGCGAAGAGCCTGATCACCCATCCGGCGACCACGACGCACAAGAACCTGACCGACGAAGCCCGTGCCGAGCTCGGTATTTCTGCCGGAACCGTGCGTCTCTCCTGCGGGATCGAAGATACCCAGGATCTGCTCGAAGATCTGGCCAAGGCCCTCAACCGCCTCTGAGCGCTGCTCAAAGCGCTTCATATTGCAACAAATTCGGCTGCGAGACGTCTCGCAGCCGGTCCATGGCCCTTGACGGCACCAGTTGCGTCGTTATCCCTTGAAAGCTTCGTGACGTTCTGCGGCTGATCTTGCTACCGCCACAAAGAACGCCATTTCTGTCATGATCGCAGGATGTTTTCGCAGGGTCCAGGCATGTATCGCGCACTGACACGGGACATAGAGGTTCTCGTTGAACCTTACTATCTCGAGGAACAGTCGGACCCCGATGACAGCCGCTATGTCTGGGGCTACCGGATCGTGATCTCCAACCATTCCGGCAAGAGCGTTCGGCTGACCCACCGCTATTGGCACATCACCGACCAGAACGGCCAGGTGGACGAAGTGAGCGGGCCCGGCGTCGTCGGCGAACAGCCGCGTCTCGATCCTGGCGATACCTACGAATACTCCTCCGGCTGCCCGCTCGATACGCCCTCGGGCATGATGTACGGGACCTACCGGATGGAGACCGACGATGGGGAGAGCTTCGATGTGGCCATCCCCGCCTTCTCGCTCGACAGCCCGGGCATGGTGCGCACTCTCAATTGACGATTGGCAGTTGAGTTGGAGGGTGCCTGCCGTTATCTGGAAGGCTTGATCAGCATCCCTGCGGCAAAGGTTCTTCCGGCATGACCATCACCCATCTCGTCACCCATAGTGGCGGCTTCCATGCCGACGAATTGCTGTCCTCCGTCATTCTCACCCGGCTCCATCCTGACGCGACGATCGTGCGCAGCCGCGCACCCGAATGGATTACGCCTGCCTCCGAACGCATCATCTATGATGTCGGTGGTGCCTATGATGCGGCGGCGCAGATTTTCGATCACCACCAGCGCGGCGCGCCCTTGCGCGAGGATGGCCAGCCTTACAGCTCTTTCGGCCTCATCTGGAAGCATTACGGGCGCGCCTATCTTGCCGCGCTCGGCATCCCGGCAGATCATGTGGAGGCACTTCATCAGAGCTTCGACACGAAATTCGTCCTGCCGATCGATCTGATGGACAATGGCGCCCTCAGCCCGTCTGCCGCAGGGCCGCTGGCGGATCTCACACTGCCGAGCCTGCTTGAAACCTTAAAACCCGTCTTCGATGACCGAGCGCCCGGCGCCGATGATCGCGGTTTCCATGCGGCGCTCGCCATCGCCCGCGCGATCGTCGAGGCTGGCATCGCGCAGCGCGCCTCCAAGCTTCGCGCCGAAAGCATGGTGCTCGATGCCATCGCCGCCAATGGCACCAGTCGCGTCCTGGAACTGCCGATGGGCATGCCCTTCCGCCCTGCGATCGTGAAGGCTGGCGCCGACCATCTGCTCTTCGTCGTGCATCCTCGTGACAAGGACTGGTGCATCACCGGCATCCGCAAGACGGAAGACAGCTTCGAGCAACGCGCCGATCTGCCCGTGGCCTGGGCCGGACTGAGCAATGCCGATCTGGAAGCAGTCTCAGGCGTCGCAGGCGCCACCTTCTGTCACAACGGTCGCTTCATCGCTGCAGCGAAGTCTCGCGAGGCGATTTTGAAGATGGCGGAAATCGCGGTCGCCGAAGCGCTTGCAAAATCCTGAAAGTCTCGTGGACTAGCTACTGACGCCTGCTGGGTGAGCCGCGCCGGCTAGGATCGCAGGACCCGGCCGCCGGAAGATGCAAGAAGGGCCGGTTGCCCGGCCCCTTTCAAATCACTTCATTCGTCTCAAGCCGCCGTGAGTTCTGCGGGGTCGAAATCATAGTTCGTCGAGCAGAACTCGCAGGTCACCGTGATCTTGCCGTCCTCGGAGCTTGCCTCGATCTCTTCCGCGGAGAAGCCCTGGAGCACGCCCTTTAGCCGCTCGCGGGAGCAGCTGCAGCGGTCGTAGACCGGCTGCGGATCGTAAGCGCGTACGCCGCGCTCGTGGAAGAGCCGGAAAAGCAGCCGTTCGATGCCGACCTGCGGATCGGTCAACTCGTCCGCATCGATGGTTTCGACCAGGACACGTGCTTCGTCCCAGGCGTCGTCGCCACCATGCAGATCGGTGTCGCGGTCGTCACCGTCGCCGCCATGCAGATCCGGCTGGCGCATGCGCTCGGGCGCATCCGGCAGGAACTGCGCGATCAGACCGCCTGCCCGCCAGGTCCGGCGTGGCTTTCCATCGGCGTCGCGATCGAAGAGTTCGGCAGCGCCAAGACGCACGCGTGTCGGGATCTGCTCCGACTGCCGGAAATAAACACCCGCGATGTCCTCGAGCGAGGTCCCATCGAGTGGCACGATGCCCTGATAGGGTTGCATGAAGGAGCCCTGGTCGATGGTGAAAGCAAGCACGCCCTCGCCCAGCAGCTCTTCCGGCGAGGCACGGCCGGCGGCAACCGCATCCGCCACGGCCTGCTCATCAAAGCGGGCATAGGCACGCACGTTCTCCGGCGTGGTGAAATCGGCCACCAGCAGATCGACCGGGCCGTTGCCCTTGGTCTGCACGGTGAACTTGCCTTCGAACTTCAGCGATGTCCCGATCAGCACCGTCAAGACGATGGCTTCGGCCAGAAGCCGTGCCACCGGCGCCGGATAGGCGTGACGGTCAAGGATGGTGTTGATCAGCGGTCCGAGCTGGACCGCGCGACCGCGCACGTCGAGCCCTTCCACCTGAAAGGGGACCACGCGATCATCGCCGGCGAAACCGAATTCGCCGAGTTCTGCTTGTCTCGTCGACATGAATGTACTCCCGGCGCCCCAGGCGCCATACGCAGGGCCCGAGCGGCCCGATCAGAAAGGGCACAGATGGGATCACCCGTGCCAAAGGTCAAGTCAGGCGCGGCCGCCGCTCTGTCGGCCTCAGATGGCGCCCAGGCACCAGGCCAGGATCGACTTTTGCGCATGCAGCCTGTTTTCCGCCTCGTCGAAGACCACAGACTGAACGCCATCGATCACTTCGTCCGTGACTTCCTCGCCGCGATGGGCGGGCAGGCAATGCAGGAAGAGAGCCTCGTCCTTTGCCTTCTTCATCAGGTCGGCATTGACCTGGAAAGGCTGGAAGACGTTGTGGCCGCGCGCCTTGTGCTCCTGGTTCATCGAGACCCAGGTGTCGGTGATCACGGCGTCAGCGCCGGCAACAGCGCGATCGGCATCGTGGCACAGCATGATCTCGCCGCCATTGTTGCGAGCCCAGTTGAGGATCTTGTCATCCGGCTCGGACCCGAGCGGAACGGCCATGTTCATCTTGTAGCCGAAGCGGGCCGCGCCCTCGACGAGTGAATGCAGGACATTGTTGCCGTCACCGGTCCAGGCGAGCGTCTTGCCCGTGACCGGGCCGCGATGCTCCTCGATCGTCATGATGTCGGCCATGATCTGGCAGGGGTGCGTCAGGTCCGTCAGCGCGTTGATGACCGGCACCGTCGCATGCTCGGCCATTTCCAAGAGGCGGGCATGGTCGGTGGTGCGGATCATGATCGCATCGACATAGCGCGACAGAACCTTGGCCGTATCGCCGATCGTCTCGGCGCGGCCAAGCTGCATCTCGGTGCCGGAGAGAAACAGCGTCTCGCCACCCAGCTGGCGCATGCCGACGTCGAAGGAGACGCGGGTGCGGGTCGAAGGCTTCTCGAAGATCATCGCGAGCATCTTGCCGGCAAGTGGCTTGTCGGCGGTGCCAGCCTTGGTGGCCTGCTTGCGGGTCTTCGCGTCTTCGAGAATACCGCGTAGGTCCCCGGCCGTGACAGCGGAGAGATCGAGAAAATGCTTCGGAGATGCCATAAATGAATCCTGTCTTAGGCTGACGCGGCGACTGCGGCCTTGGCGCGGATGTGTTCTGCTGCGTGTTCGATGCGGGCGAGGCCGTCACGTGCTTCTTCGGCCGTTACCGTGAGCGGCGGCAGAAGGCGGATGACGTTGTCGCCGGCGGGAACGCCGAGCAAGTGCTCGTCACGCATCGCCATCAAGAGTTCGGTGTTCGGGACCTTGGCCTTGATGCCGAGCATCAGGCCTTCGCCGCGCACTTCTTCGATCACATCGGGGAAACGGTCCTTGAGAGAAGCCAGTCCCTGGCGGAAAACGAGCGCCGTATCGCGTACGTTCTCGAGAAAGCCGTCGGTCAGCACGACGTCGAGCACGGCGTTGCCGACGGCCATGGCGAGCGGATTGCCGCCATAGGTCGAGCCATGGGTGCCGGGCTTCATGCCATAGGCGGCCTCTTCGGTCGCGAGGCAGGCGCCGAGCGGGAAGCCGCCGCCGATGCCCTTGGCGACCGCCATCAGATCAGGCTTGATGCCGGCCCATTCATGCGCAAAGAGCTTACCCGTGCGGCCGACGCCGCACTGAACCTCATCCAGGATCAGCAGCAGGCCGTGCTCGTCGCACAGGGCGCGCAGAGCCTTCAGCATCTCGACGGGGATCGGGCGGATACCGCCCTCGCCCTGTACGGGCTCGACGAGGATCGCGGCGGTGGCGTCGGATATGGCCGCCTTCACGGCATCCAGATCACCGAACGGCACCTGATCGAAACCCGGAGCCTTGGGGCCAAAGCCTTCCAGATATTTTTCCTGGCCGCCGGCCGCGATCGTCGCGATCGTTCGGCCATGGAAGGCGCCTTCCATGGTGATGATGTGAAATTTCTCAGGATGTCCCTTCGCAAAGTGGTAGCGGCGAGCCGTCTTGATGGCACATTCCAGCGCTTCCGCGCCGGAATTGGTGAAGAAGACGCGATCGGCGAATGTCTCCTCGGTCAGCCGCTTGGCCAGCACTTCCTGACCGGGTACTTCGTAGAGGTTCGACAGGTGCCAGACCTTGTCGGCCTGATCCTTCAGCGCACCCACGACGTGCGGATGGCCATGGCCCACAGAGGTCACGGCGACACCGGCTGCGAAATCGAGATAGCGCTCGCCGCTTTCGGTCACCAGCCAGACGCCCTCGCCTCGTTCGAAACGCAGCGGCGCCCGATTGTAGGTCTGGTAGAGCGGCGTAGCTTCGGCCATGGCGTTTACGATCCTTCTCGACGTTCCGTGACGTGACGGACAGGCCCTAGCGAGGCCCAAGAAAAATTAAAAATGCCGCCTTTCGGCGGCGGGGGCACTATCAGCATTTCGCCCTGAGCTGTCAACGAATTCTGCAGGAATCGCAGGAGTAAGCGCCCTTTTGATCGACACACGCAGGACGAGTGCCGAGCAAGATTCCACCTGTTGCATACTTGACTCACTCGGGAAGCAAGTTGGGGAAAACCGCGAAATCGATTCCAGATGATTCCGGCGACTCTTGTCACGGAGTCAGGCTGGCTCTAGGTTAAATTTCATTAATAGATTGCATGCGGCGGAAGTGCTCACCGACAGTATCGAGGCGGTTGTGTTTCGGATTAATCCGAAGCAGCGGTGACGGATTCTGCCATCACAGACGCGAGCGGCGGAGAGAAATGGCATGACGACTATGCAATGGACTGATGAGCGGGTCGAGAAACTGAAACGGCTATGGGCCGAAGGTCTCAGCGCCAGCCAGATCGCAGCACAACTTGGCGGCGTAAGCCGCAACGCCGTCATCGGCAAGGTTCACCGACTGAACCTTCCCGGTCGCGCCAAGGCCGGCGGCAGCTCGTCTGCGGCCCGTCCTGCCAAGCGCCCGGCCCAGACGCCGCGCCCTGCTGCGTTCCAGAACCGTCCGGCGGCCAACACCAGCACCCGCACGGTTACCCGGACTGCCGGTGCGACCGCGCTGAAGGAAGAGATCGAAGTCGAGGCCTATGAAGAGGTCGAGGTCCGCCGGTCGCTGAACGTCGTCGTTCCGATCTCGCGCCGCCTGGCGCTGACGGAGCTCACCGAGCGGACCTGCAAGTGGCCGATCGGCGACCCGATGAAGGACGACTTCCATTTCTGCGGCTGCGAGATTGCCGATAGTGCACCTTATTGCACCTATCACGCCAAGCTCGCCTATCAGCCGGTCAGCGAGCGCCGCAAGGCTGCCCGCTGATCCCTCGGCGACAGATCAGATGATGAACGGGTCCTTCGGGGCCCGTTTTCTTTTGGCCGTAGAGCCAAAGAAAAAGGCCGCTACGGGCAAACCGTGCGGCCTTGTCTGGACGGGTGGATTGGGAGCGCTCAGGCTTCCATGGAGTATCCCGCGCCACGTACGGTGCGGATGACATCCTGCATGTTCGAGAAATTGAGCGCCTTGCGCAGGCGACCGACATGGACGTCGACCGTACGCTCGTCGACATAGATGTCGTGACCCCAGACGCCATCCAGGAGCTGCGAACGCGAGAAGACGCGACCGGGAGACGCCATCAGGAACTCCAGAAGGCGGAATTCCGTCGGGCCGAGACGAACCTCGCGGCTCTTGCGGTGTACGCGGTGCGTTTCGCGGTCGAGCTCTATGTCACCGCAGCGCAGGACGCTGGAGAGGACCTCTGGCTTGGCGCGCCGCAGCATGGCCTTGACGCGGGCCATCAGTTCCGGCGTCGAGAAGGGCTTGACCACATAGTCGTCCGCACCGGTCGCGAGGCCACGCACACGCTCGCTTTCCTCGCCGCGTGCCGTCAGCATGATGATCGGCAGGCGCTCGGTTTCGGGGCGCACCCGCAGCCGGCGGCAAAGCTCGATCCCGGAAACACCGGGAAGCATCCAGTCGAGGATGAGCAGGTCAGGAACCCGCTCCTGAAGCCTGATCTCGGCTTCGTCGCCTCGCAGGATGGTCTCGACCTCGTATCCCTCGGCTTCGAGATTGTAGCGCAGGAGAACCGACAGGGCCTCCTCGTCTTCGACTACGGCGATCTTAGGCTGCATCAGTCATCAACCTCGCTGGCCGTCGTCACTCGGAGATCGCACCGACGGAAGCAGTCTGGTCTTCCTTCGGGCGCTCACCTTCCGGCTGGGCGCCGGTGGTCATGTAGTAGATGGTTTCGGCGATATTGGTCGCGTGGTCGCCGATGCGCTCGATGTTCTTGGCGCAGAAGAGCAGATGCGTGCAGCTCGTGATGTTGCGCGGATCTTCCATCATGTAGGTCAGAAGTTCGCGGAACAGCGAGGTGTAGATCGCATCGATCTCCTCGTCGCGGTCACGGATCGACTTCGCCTTTTCGGCCGAACGGGTCGTGTAGACGTCGAGCACTTCCTTGAGCTGGGCAAGCGCCAGGTCGGAGAGATGCTCCAGGCCACGGGCCAGCTTGCGCGGCACGCCGGTTGCCTGAATGGCGACGACGCGCTTGGAGTTGCTCTTGCCGAGATCGCCGACGCGCTCAAGGTCAGCTGCGATGCGGAGCGCACCGATGATCTCGCGCAAGTCGGACGCCACCGGCTGGCGCTTGGCGATCGTCACGACGGCCTTGTCGCCGATCTCGCGCTCCATGGCATCCATGACCACGTCGTCGGAGATGACCTTCTGTGCCAGTGCGGCATCGGAATTGACCAGTGCACGGACGCTGTCTGCGACCATCTGCTCGGCCAGACCACCCATTTCGGAGATGCGGCGCATCAGGAACTTCAGTTCGTCGTCGAAAGCCGAGTAAATGTGAGAGGAGCCCATAGGAAACATCCTTGAAAGTGAGTTCAACCGTGGATGAGGTCAGGGCTCAGCCGAAGCGGCCCATGATGTAGTCCTGCGTGCGCTGGTCATCCGGATTCGTGAACATCTTGTCGGTGTCGTTCTCCTCGACCAGTTCGCCGAGGTGGAACATCGCGGTGCGCTGGGAGACGCGCGCGGCCTGCTGCATCGAGTGGGTGACGATCACGATGGTGAAGTTTTCGCGCAGCTCGTGGATCAGCTCCTCGACCTTGGCGGTGGCGATCGGGTCAAGCGCCGAGCAGGGCTCGTCCATCAGGATGACTTCCGGGCTGACGGCAACGGCGCGCGCAATGCACAGACGCTGCTGCTGACCGCCGGAGAGACCTGTGCCAGCGGAGTCCAGACGATCCTTCACTTCGTTCCAGAGACCGGCCTTCTGCAGGGCGATCGAGACGATCTCGTCGAGGTCGGCCTTGTTGCGGGCGAGGCCATGGATACGCGGGCCATAGGCGACGTTCTCGTAGATCGACTTCGGGAACGGGTTCGGCTTCTGAAAGACCATGCCGACCTTGGCGCGCAGCTGGACCGGGTCAACCTTGGCGTCATAGATGTTTTCGGCGTCGATCAGGATGTTGCCTTCGACGCGGCAGCTGGCAATCGTGTCGTTCATGCGGTTGATGCAGCGCAGGAAGGTCGACTTGCCGCAGCCCGACGGGCCGATGAAGGCGGTGACGGAACGCGGACGGATGTCGATGTTGACGTCCTTGATGGCGTGCTTCTCACCGTAATAGACCTGCACGTTGCGGGCGGTGATCTTCGTTTCGTTCATGGGTGGCGCTTTCGTCGTGGTCATTTTAGTCGCGAGATTGTTCATCATCATACACCTCCTTACCAGCGACGCTCGAAGCGGCGACGAAGAATGATTGCGATCAGGTTCATCAGGATCAGGAATACCAGAAGCACGATGATGGCACCGGAGGCACGCTCGACGAAGGCCGGGTCGCCACGCTGGGTCCAGTTGTAGACCTGGACGGGGAGCGCAGAGGCCGGGTCGAAGAAGCCTTCCGGCGGACCAGCCGGATATTCGCGAACGAAGGCGACCATGCCGATCAGAAGCAGTGGCGCCGTTTCGCCCAGTGCCTGAGCGAGACCGATGATCGTGCCGGTCAGGATGCCCGGCATGGCGAGCGGCAGCACGTGATGGAAGATCGACTGCATCTTCGAGGCGCCGACGCCGAGGGCCGCATCACGGATCGACGGCGGGACAGCCTTCAATGCTGCGCGGGTGGCAATGATGATGGTCGGCAGCGTCATCAAGGTGAGTACGAGGCCACCGACTACCGGCGCCGACTGCGGCAGGCCGGCATAGTTGATGAAGACGGCAAGACCGAGGATACCGAAGACGATCGAGGGTACGGCCGCCAGGTTGGCGATGTTCACCTCGATCAGGTCGGTGAACCAGTTCTGCGGCGCGAATTCCTCGAGATAGATCGAGGCGGCGACGCCGAGCGGCAGGGAGAGGCAAAGCACGATCAGCATCATGTAAGCCGAGCCGAGGATGGCAACGCCGAGTCCGGAAGCTTCAGGCCGGGTGTCGGAGGCATCAGGTGCGGTGAAGAAGTCCCAGTTGAAGCGGGTGGTCAGCACGCCCGCTTCCTTGAGTTCATCCGCAAGGCGCAGTTGCTCCGGCGACGTGTTGCGGTCGAGCGCGGCGCTCTCCATCGTCACACGGCCCTTGTAGTAGCCGTCGATCCGGCCGGAGGCCAGGAGGTCGAAGGACACCGTGGTGCCGATCACGTCAGGGTTGGCGAGTACATAGTTGCGCAGGCTGGCCGGCGCTTCCTTGGAAATGAGTTCGGCAGCGGCCTTTGCATTCATGCCTTCGACGGCAATGCCGTTTTCCTGCATGGTCCTGCCCAGTGCGGCTTCGATCAGAGGTGCATAGCCGAATGTCGAAACCTTGGCGATCTCTGCCACGTCCCGGTTACCCTGCTTGTCCAGCTTGGCGGCGTCCAGCTCGACATTCAGAGTGATGTAGGTCTGGCGGAAGGACGACAGGCCGTTCGACAGGATCGAGGCCAGGAGCCCGACGAGTGCCAGAACGCCGATGATGACGGCAATCAGGCCCATCATGCGGAAGCGGGCTTCCGCCGCATTGCGCTTCTGGGTGCGGGCGTCGGAGGCAAGGATGGACTTGGCGCCGGCAGCCTTGGGGGCGGATTCGAAAGCGGTGATGTCGGTCATTCGTACTGCTCCCGGTACTTGCGCACGATGTAGAGGGCCACGACGTTGAGGCCGAGCGTGATGACGAAAAGTGTGAGGCCAAGCGCGAAGGCGACCAGGGTCTCAGGGCTTGCGAATTCGGTGTCGCCCGTCAGCTGGCTGACGATCTTGACCGTCACCGTCGTCATGGCCTCGAAGGGATTGAGATCGAGCTTCGCAGCGGCGCCTGCGCCGAGCACGACGATCATGGTTTCACCGATCGCGCGGCTTGCGGCCAGCAAGATGGCACCCATGACGCCCGGAAGTGCGGCCGGCAGGATCACCCGCTTGATCGTTTCCGACTGGGTGGCACCGAGGCCATAGGACCCGTCACGGAGCGACTGCGGAACCGCGTTGATGATGTCGTCCGAAAGCGAGCTGACGAAGGGGATGATCATGATGCCCATGACCAGACCCGCGGTCAGAACCGAGGACGAAGAGGTACCAAGGCCCAGCGGCTGGGCAAGCCAGTCGCGGATCAGCGGGCCGACGGTGACCAGAGCGAAGAGACCGTAGACGATCGTCGGGATGCCGGCGAGCACTTCGATTGCGGGCTTGGCAAAGCTGCGCAGGGTCGCACCGGCATATTCCGAGAGATAGATGGCAATGAGCAGACCGAGCGGAACAGCAACCAGGAGTGCAACGAAGGAGACGTAGAGCGTTCCCCAGAGCAGCGGCAGAATGCCAAGCTCGGACCCACCGCGGAATTGCGGATTCCAGACGGTCGAGAAGAAGAACTCGGAGGCCGGATACATCCGGAAGAAGTTGATGGTCTCGAAGACGAGTGAGCCAACGATGCCGACCGTGGTGAGAATGGCGATCGTGGAGGACGCGATCAGCAGCACCGTCACGAAGGTTTCGCTGACATTGCGGGCGCGCATGTCGGTGCGGATCCGGCTCAGGGACCAGAGGCCGAGACCGATTGAGAGCGCCAGAACCACGATCGTCATCGCGATCGATCCGGTGCGCGAGAGATCGCGGTAAACCTTGGCGGCTTCGAAGACTTCTGCCGGCACATCACCGGCCAATGCCACGCCAACCTCGGCCAGGCGCGCCCGGACCGTGGAGACGTCGATCTGGCCATCGACAAGCGCGCTGGCGCTTGCGTCCTGGTTCGCGATCATGGCGTCGAGGCCACCGGCGATACGGCGAACATCCGAGAGAACGAGACTGCGGGCGCCTCCTTCGGGGATGACACTGTCAGGAATGAGCGCGTCTGCGCGGCTCTCGACGAATATCGGCTGCAGGAAGAGCCAGGCCAACATCAAGAGGAATGCCGGGACTGCGGTAAAGAGGGCAACGGTCTGGCCGTAATAGCCCGGAAGCGAGTGAAGCTTCTCGCCGCTGCGGTCTGAAAGAAAACGAGCGCGGCGCTTGCCCAGGACGAAGCCGACCGCTGCAAGGACCGCCAGAATTAGAACTATGATGCCGCCACTCATATCGTAGACGCCCCCTGCCAAACAAAAAAGACCGGCGGCACGAAGCGCGCCGCCGGTCGATCACTCAGATTAGTTCAGCGGCGCCATCGGCGTGCGGGCCTTGACGGCTTCCTGCGTCTTGGCCAGTTCCGGGTCGGAAACGAGGCCGTAAGCAGCGAGCGGGCCATCCGGGCCGGCCATTTCGTCAGAAACGAAGAACTCTACGTATTCCTGGAGACCCGGGATAACGTCGAGGTGGGCGTTCTTGACGTAGAAGTACAGCGGACGCGAGACCGGGTATTCGCCCTTGGCGATGCTCTCAACCGAAGGAACAACGCCGCCCATGGTGGCTACGCGGAGCTTGTCGGTGTTGTTCTGGTAGAAGGACAGACCGAAGACGCCGATGCCGTTCTTGTTGGCGTCGACGCGAGCGAGCGTCTCGGTGTAGTCGCCGTCGATGTCGACAGAAACGCCGTCCGTACGCAGAGCCATGCAGGCCTCTTCGGCAGCATCTTCGTCACCGTTGCTGGCGGTCTTCAGCGCTTCGAAGGCGCCGTTCTCTTCGCAACCTGCGATGATGACCTTCTCATCGAAGACTTCACGCGTGCCGTGCTTGGTGCCCGGGATGAAGGCGAGGATTGGCTGCGCCGGCAGATCGGCGCGGATTTCGTTCCAGGCCTTGTAGGGGTTGTCGACCAACTGGCCGTCCTTGAGAACCTTGGCAGCAAGAGCGTTGTGCCAGTCAGACGGGGTGAAGGCGTATTCCGGACCGTTGATGTCCGAAGCGAATACGATGCCGTCGTAACCGATGCGAACTTCCTGGATGTCGTTCACACCGTTGGTCTTGCAGAGCTCGATGTCAGACTTGCTGATACGCGAGGAAGAGTTTGCGATGTCGATGGTGTTTTCACCCACGCCTTCGCAGAGCTTCTTGCGGCCAGCGCCAGAACCGCCGGACTCAACAACCGGGGTCGCGAAGTCGGTGTTTTCGCCGAAGGCTTCGGCAACGATAGAAGCGTAAGGCAGAACGGTGGAAGAACCAGCAATCTGGATCTGGTCGCGGGCTACTGCAGCGCCGGCGAAGGCCACGGAGGCCGCCAAGGCAGCTACGGAAAGTTTCAGAGCGTTCATGATCATCTCCCGGAATGGGCTTGTGTGTCTTTGCGGCCGTTGCGGCGTCTCCCGAGCAGCGGCGACTGAGTTCTTAGCGGCTCTAGGCTCACGCTTTTATGTCAGTTCGGTGAAACATTTGTGACAATGAAAAATCCGTAATTTCAATTATTTACGGAAATGACCGACAAACAGACGACGGTTTTATGTCAAAAACGTACGGTGAAGACGCTTCCGGCGCCGAGATCTGACCGCACGATGAGGCGGGCCCGGTGGCGTGTGAGGATATGCTTGACGATCGCCAAGCCCAGACCGGTGCCCTTTTTCGACCTGCTGTCCTCGACATTCACGCGGTAGAAGCGCTCGGTGAGCCGCGGAACATGCTCGGCCGGAATGCCCGGACCGTGGTCGCGCACGCTCACTTCCGTCGCGCCACCGGGCTCACGGCGCAGGGAGACATCGACGAATTTGCCGTCCTGACCGTATTTGCAGGCGTTCTCCATGAGGTTCTCGAAGACCTGCACGAGTTCATCCCGCTCGCCCATGACCTCGACCTTCTCTTCGGGCAGATCGAGCCGGATCTCCACCCCGAGTTCGGCGGCCAGTGGCGCGAGGCTGTCGCGCACATGGCCCAGGATCGGCGCGAGCTCCACCTTCTGGTCTGGCGCCACATGCGCCTTGAGTTCCAGGCGCGACAGGGAGAGCAGATCGTCGACGAGACGGCTCATGCGGTTCGCCTGATCGAGCATGATGGTGAGGAAGCGATCCTTGGCCTTCGCATCGTCGCGGGCAGGCCCCTGCATGGTTTCGATGAAGCCGCGAAGTGACGCGAGCGGCGTGCGCAGTTCATGGCTGGCATTGGCGACGAAATCGCTGCGCATGCGGTCGAGGCGGCGCAGTTCAGAAATGTCCCGGAAGGACAGGAGGAAATAGGAAGCGCCAGAGGTGAAGGACGGATCGACGGGCGCGACGCGAACGATATACACGCGCTCCGAGGGATGACGTTCGGAATGTTCGATCTGGTTCGGCGCGCCCGTCTCGATGGTCTCCCGGATCATGTCGAGAATGCCGGGAGAGCGCCAGCGTGTCGAAACATGCAGGCCGGCGACCAGATCGCCAAATACTTTTTCTGCCGCTTGGTTCTGCGCGATAAGCTCGGCTTCCAGCCCCAGTACGAAGATCGGCATGTCGAGCCCATCCAGTGATGCCAGGATCAGGGGCAGCGGATCCGGGGCCGGCTCCTCCACCTCTGCGGCAGGCGCTGGCACGACAGGCGCCTCTTCAACCGGCAACTGCCTGAAGACGACGAGCAGGAAGAGCAAGCAGAACAGGATGACGGCATAACCGGTTGCCGCGCCGGTCGCCCAGGCCGCGACGGAGAGGATCGCCGCTGCCAGAATATAAACCCAAGCCGACAGAACCCGCCGAAGATCGTTGCGCCAACCGTCGCCAGTGTCGTCTGTCATTGCGTGCGCACGCTCCGCTTCATCATTGTTCCAGCCTGATAACCGTGATTCATGACAGAAGTTACACCAGCGCACCATTGGACGGATCGTCTTATCCCCGCTGCTCGCGATCGGCCCGGCGTGGAACAGAGACGCTTGAACTTCATTTCGGCTTGGTCTCAAGTAGGAAAACCAAAAGCAGCCAAAGGGGAAATCGGGATGGACGCGCAGACGGAAAGCCGGGCAGTGACACTGACAGTCGGAGGCCACGAGCGGATCTTCGATATCGACCTGCCGGAACTTCCAGACTGGATCGAGGACAATGCGCTGAAGTCCGGCGGCTTCCCCTATGACAAGAAACTGTCGGAAAAGGATTACGAGAAGGAACTGACTCAGCTGCAAATCGAGCTGGTCAAGGTTCAGTTCTGGATGCAGAAGACTGGCGAGCGGGTGATGGCCCTGTTCGAAGGCCGGGACGCAGCCGGCAAGGGCGGCGCCATTCACGCCACGCTCTCCTATATGAACCCCCGTTCCGCCCGGGTCGTTGCGCTGACAAAGCCGACCGAGACCGAGCGCGGCCAGTGGTATCTCCAGCGCTACATCTCCCACTTCCCGACCGCCGGAGAATTCGTGCTCTTCGACCGCTCCTGGTACAACCGTGCCGGGGTGGAACCGGTCATGGGCTTCTGTACGCCCGATCAGTACGAGAGCTTCCTGGAACAGGTGCCGCGCTTCGAAAAGCTTATCGAGCGGGAAGGCATCCGCTTCTTCAAGTTCTGGCTGGACACGGGGCAGGAGATGCAGCTCAAACGCTTCCACGACCGCCGGCACGATCCGCTGAAATGCTGGAAGCTCTCGCCCATGGATATCGCTGCCCTTCACAAATGGGACGATTACACGAAGGCCCGCGACCGGATGCTAAAGGAAACGCATACCGAGAAGGCGCCGTGGACAGTGCTGCATGCCAATGACAAGCGTCGGGCGCGGCTGAATCTCATCCGCCACATGCTGCTTTCCCTCGACTACGAGGGCAAGGATCCGGAAAAGATCGGCAAACTCGACAAGAAGATCATCGGCAGCGGGCCCGACTTCCTCAAGTAAGAAGGCCAGGCGATGCCCTGCCGGGGCTTACTGACCCGGCAGGATGCGGATTGCGTAGAGGTTCACACCCCTGCCCTCGCCGGCCAGATCGGCATTGATCAAGAGCCGACCCGGTGTCGAAGGCGCCATGCCGTTGTCGAATGACACGCGGAACAGAGCGTCGAGCTTCTGCGGATTGACCGTGAAGCGATGACGCGGGCAGTCACCCATGCGCGGAAAATCGCACTCCACCGAGATCTGCACCGGTTTGTCGTCGGTGGACTGCACCGTCAGCGCGATTGTGGAGGTGCGCCCTGCCAGTTCGCGCAGGATCTCTGTCGGCACGGTCACTTCAACGGCACCGGCCGCATCTGCGCTACGCGAGACGATCTGGGCGGCATTTCCGTCGCTGGCCGTGACGATATCGACAAGAGCATTGGCCCGCGGGCGAAGGGCCGAGACCTGCTGCGGCTCGAAGACCTCGATCCAGTCATCCGAGAAGCCGCCGCGAGCGTCGATCGCTTGGGGGCCTGCGGGCGCGGCAGGCGTTGCAGGCTCCGGCGTTCCGGAAAAGTCCTCTGCTTCGACACGCGGCGGCGGATTGGGCACGGAGGTATCACGCTCGGCCTCCGACAGCAGCAAACCGGAGGAATAGACCCACCAGGCGCCAATGCCGAGTGTCGCCAGAAAGATGGACAGGATCATCAGGCGCGCCACCACGCCGCGACGGCGGCGAGGCGCCTTCAGCGGACGCTCCGAACGCATGTCCGGCATAGGGCCTTCATCACCGGCATGCGCATCGCGGGCAACGTCGGGCGAAACGGAGATGTCGTCGGCAAACGAGGGTTCACGGGCAGGCTCAGGCGTGCGGTCCGCGGGCTCGACGGAGGCGAAGCCCGGTTCAACACGGCCCGTTCGGCGGTCCGTCGTTGACGATACGGCAGGCTCTGGCGCGGCACGCACCGGCGCTGCGGCGGGAGAGACGGGCGGAGGAGCGACCTGAGAGACCGGCGGCTCCGGCCTCACTTCGAGGCGGGCGCGTTCTTCCAGTTCGATTTCATGAATGAGGGCCTCGAGCCGGCGGCGCTGGTAGTTGATGGCTTCGGGATCATCGATGTTCTGCTTGCGCAGGCCCGTCTCCAGCGCCTGGCGTGCGGACTGATAAACGCGAGCGCGCGCTTCCGCATTCGTCCGCTCCGAGCGCTCCAAGGCGTTTCTGATGGCCGTTTCCAATCCGCTCATTGGCCGCCATACTCCATTTGGGGTCGCCCCAGCCACATCAATTTCATAGTTTAGATTCGGTAAACGCTCGATTTTTCCAGCACAAGCCCGGAACATCGCTATGGCGCGCAATAAACACAGGAATGAGGCCGAGCCGCTGGCAGCGTCATCGGCGGATGACAGATCAAAGCGACATCGAAACCATCCGTAACATGGACCGGCTTTTCTCGCGACCAATGTTCTGATATTTGACGTTTGCGTAAACGTAAACTTCCTGGGAGGTGAAGTGATGGCTCTGCCGCCGATCCTGAAAGACAATCTGAGGCTTCCTGTCGTCGCCTCGCCACTCTTCATCATATCGCATCCGAAGCTGACGCTTGCCCAGTGCAAGGCCGGCATCGTCGGCGCCTTCCCGGCTCTCAATGCACGTCCGGAAGCGCAGCTCGACGAGTGGCTGGCGGAAATCACGGAAGAACTCGCCTCCCACAATGCGAAGAACCCCGATCGTCCAGCCGCGCCCTTTGCCGTCAACCAGATCGTGCACATGTCCAACAAGCGGCTCGAACACGACCTGATGATGTGCGTGAAGTACAAGGTGCCGATCGTGATCTCCTCGCTTGGCGCCGTGCCGGAGGTCAATGCCGCCGTGCATTCCTATGGCGGCATCGTGCTGCATGACGTGATCAACAACCGCCATGCCAATTCCGCCATTCGCAAGGGCGCAGACGGTTTGATCGCCGTTGCGACCGGGGCCGGCGGTCATGCCGGCACTTTGTCTCCGTTCGCTCTCGTCCAGGAAATCCGCGAGTGGTTCGACGGTCCACTGCTGCTGGCGGGCGCGATCGCCAATGGTGGCGCCGTGCTGGCAGCCCAGGCCATGGGCGCCGACATGGCCTATATCGGCTCGCCCTTCATCGCGACGGAAGAAGCGCGTGCTTCGGACGAATACAAGCAGGCGATCGTAGACGCCCATGCCAATGACATCGTCTATTCCAACTATTTCACCGGCATCCATGGCAACTACCTGAAGCCGTCGATCGTGGCAGCCGGCATGGATCCGGACAATCTGCCGGTTGCTGACCCCTCGAAGATGGACTTCGACAAGGCAACCACGGGCGCCAAGGCCTGGAAGGATATCTGGGGCTGCGGCCAGGGCATCGGCGCGGTCAAGGCGGTCGAGCCGGTCTCGGCCGTCGTCGACCGACTGGAGCGCGAATATATAGACGCAAAAAAGGCGATTTGCGGCTGAGGCTTCGGCTGCTAGCGTCCCCGTAGATCTGATTTGCGGGGACCCATGCGTTATCTGAAAGCCACCCTCACACTCGTCACCCTGTTGAGCGGAGCCCTCTCCAGCCAGGCGGACGACGGCGCCTACAAGGAGTTCAAGTCCTGGCAGGTCTCCTGCAGCCAGACGCGTTCCTGCAGCATGCGGCAATTCCTTTCCGACAATCCCTTGTCCGGCTTCGAATTGCAGCGCAGCGGCAAGCCCGAGGCTCCGGTCGTGCTGGTGGTCTCGCCGAGCGACAACGCGTTGATCGAAGGCGAAGGTGTCGCGGAGGTCACGATCTCCGTCGACGGGTCGGAACCGCTGGTCATGACGGGCTCGACGGTCAGCGCCGAACCCGGCACCTATGCCTTCACCCTCAACGGCGATTTCATCGGCGACGGGCTGATCGACAGCCTGAAGAACGGCACGACCGCGACTGTTACCATGAAGCGCGGTGAGAAGACCGCAAAGGCCGACCTTCCTCTGGCCGGTGCGGCTGCCAGCCTCCTGTTCATCGACGAGTATCAGGACCGCATAGGCCATGTCGACGCGATGAGCGCCAAGGGCGACAAGGCCCCGAACCCGCCGCTGCCGGTAACCGATCTCATGTCGATTGCCGAACTGCCGGAGGGGATCCGCAGCCACTTCGCCGAAGGCGGCGACTGCGCCGAGACGGATCCCGCCATGTTCAACGGCAATGCGCTCTCCCATGCGATCGACGAAAACACCACCATCTACGTCACGCCCTGCGGCATGAGCGGCGCCTATAACATGCCCTATGCCGCCTATGCCGACGCCTACGGCATGATCTTTCCGCTTGCCTTCCCGACCATGGTCGACGGCGCTCCCAGCGCCACGCCGCAGGCCTTCAACCTCGCCTATGACTGGGAGACAAAGAGCTTTTCGTCCTTCTTCAAAGGCCGGGGTATCGGCGATTGCGGCACCTACAGCCAGTGGCGCATTGCAGAAGGCGCCATGGGCCCGCAGCTTGTGCTGACCGAGGAGACCTACCGCGATTGCCCGGAACAGTTCAGCGAGACGGACGAGATCGATCCCGGCAGCTGGCCGAAGACCTGGCCGGTGAAGTAGGTCATGCGGCGGGGGTCGGCATCGCGACGGCCCCGCCTCAGCAACGCTCGGGAATTTTTCCACGAGGGCCGAAAACCGGCTTGAAATCACCCGGCAATCCCTGTATCAGCCCCTCACCAAACGCGACGGTCAAACCGGATCGCAGAGGCCGCTTTAGCTCAGTTGGTAGAGCACGTCATTCGTAATGACGGGGTCACGTGTTCGAGTCACGTAAGCGGCACCACTTTTTTCTCAATCATCATAGACTGCGGAATATACATTCCTGTCTTGGCATTCTGTGCTAAGAGCGCCGTCGGACGCGAGTGCCGTAAACTTTAGTACGGGCTCGGGCGGGTTGATTGACGTCTCTCCCGCTGCAGCGCGATTACGCTGCCGCCCATTCTTTTCTTTGATACTACGGCACGGAAAAGGGCCCCGCACTGCGGAGCCCTTCGATCATGTCATCTGGCGCTGCCGGTCAGATCCAATAGGGCGGAACGCCATAGTAGTCGTAGACCGAGCGGCCGTTGTTGCGGTACCAGTCCTCGCTGTCGTCGCGATAGCGCGGCGCGGCTTCGACCTGCTCCTTGCTGAGGTCGATGCGATAGCCATCGAGGCTTTCATCGTAAGTCAGCTTTTCCCAGGGCAGCGGGTAGTAGTCGTCGCCGATACCCCAGAAACCGCCGAAGCTGAGAACCGCATAGGCGACGCGGCCGCCACGCTTTTCGAGGATGATGCGCTGGATCGAGCCGATCCGGTCACCGTCGCGGCCATAGACCGCAGTGCCTTCGACCTTGTCGCTTGCGATGAGGCTCGCGGTGTCCTTCACGTAGGGGTCCTGGCCGGCGACATTGTTTCGGTTTTCCTGCAACATGGGAAATCCTCCTTCTCGGTTGTTCGTGATGGGTAAACGGGTGCGGAAGAGCTTGGTTCCGCGCCGACGCCTTGTGGAGAGACCACGCGATTGTTGACGTTTACGTCAAGGTTATATAGCGTCCCGTCACTTGCACTGCCGGTGTGAAAGCATAAGCTCTCGGGGCCTGAGGAGGAATCGGCCCCGGGAAGGGCATGCAGACAACAAGGGTTTCGGGAGGTACACGATGACGGAAACCATGAGCCGCCTCAGCGGCCGCGCCGCCGAAAAAATCTGGATCCAGTCCTATCCGGCCGCCGTGCCGGCTGAGATCGCGCCGCATGCCCATGCATCGCTGGGCGCGCTCTTCGAGGCAAGCTGCGCCAAATTCGCCGACCGGCTGGCTTTTTCCAGCATGGGCCGGGGCATGACCTTCCGCGAACTGGAGCAGCAGTCCCGCAAGGTGGGTGCCTGGCTCCAGGCGAAGGGCCTGGTTAAGGGTGACCGCATTGCCGTCATGACGCCGAACATCCTGCAGAACCCGGTGACCGTCTACGGCATCCTGCGCGCCGGCATGACAGTGGTAAACGTCAACCCGCTCTACACGCCGCGCGAACTCGAGCATCAACTCAAGGATTCCGGTGCCAAGGCCATCGTCGTTCTGGAAAACTTCGCTCACACGGTCGAGCAGGTGGTTGCCCGCACCGACGTGAAGCATGTCATCGTCTGCACCATGGGTGACATGCTGGGCCTCAAGGGCCACATCGTCAATCTCGTCGTGCGCAAGGTCAAGAAGCTGGTCCCGGCCTGGTCGATCCCCGGCCACAAGGGCTTCAAGGCGATGCTGGCCGAAGGTGACAAGCTGTCGCTGAAGCCTGTCGAGGTCGTGTCGAGCGACGTCGCTTTCCTTCAGTATACCGGCGGCACGACGGGTGTTTCCAAGGGCGCGACGCTGACGCATGCCAATCTGCTGGCCAACAAGCAGCAGATCGCGCTGTGGCTGGAGGCGGCTTTTGCGGGACAAGGACGTCCCGATGTGCTGAACTTCGTCTGCGCGCTGCCGCTCTACCACATCTTCGCGCTGACCGTGAATTCTCTGATGGGCATTGCGCTTGGCGGCCACAACCTGCTGATCGCCAATCCGCGCGATATTCCCGCCTTCATCAAGGAGCTGCAGAGCTTCAAGGCGCATGTCTTCCCGGGCCTCAACACGCTGTTCAACGCGATGATGAACAATCCGGATTTCAAGAAGATCGATTTCTCGTCGCTCATGCTGGTCCTTGGCGGCGGCATGGCGATCCAGCGGCCCGTGGCCGAGCGGTGGCTGGAGATGACCGGGCGCCCGATCACCGAGGGTTACGGCCTTTCGGAGACCTCGCCGGTCGCAACCGTCAACCGGCTGGACGTGCGCGACTTTACCGGCATGATCGGCCTGCCCCTTCCCTCCACGGATATCGAGATCCGCGACGAGGACGGCAACACGCTGCCCATCGGCGAAGTGGGCGAGATCTGCATCCGCGGCCCGCAGGTCATGGCCGGCTACTGGCAGCGACCGGAAGAGACGGCCAAGGTGATGACGGCCGACGGTTTCTTCCGCTCAGGCGACATGGGCCTGATGGACGAGCGCGGCTACGTGAAGATCGTCGACCGCAAGAAGGACATGATCCTGGTCTCCGGCTTCAACGTCTATCCGAACGAGATCGAGGAAGTGGCCGTCATGCATGCCGGCGTTCTCGAATGCGCTGCCGTCGGCGTTCCGGACGAACATTCGGGCGAGGCCGTGAAACTCTTTGTCGTCAAGAAGGACGAGAACCTCACCATCGACGAGCTGAAGGCGCATTGCGCCGCCAACCTCACCAACTACAAGCGTCCGCGCTACATCGAGTTTCGCACCGAACTGCCCAAGACCAATGTCGGCAAGATCCTGCGGCGCGAGTTGCGCGACGGAAAATAAATCGATTTAAATTTGGGGAGGCTTCGGCCTCCCCTTCGTCTTGATCCCGTCTCAAGTCGCTAATAAGGTCCCCGGCATCATCGTCGAACCAGGGACATTCCGATGCAATCCATCATCGACACACTGACGAGCACGGTCGCCGCCACCCATGCCGAAGATCTGCGCGCCGCCTTTGCCGCCGATCCGCAGCGCTTCAGCCGCTTTTCGGCCTCGCTCGACGACCTGTTGATGGATTATTCCAAATGCGCCGTGAATGACGAGGTGCTCGATCTGCTCGAGCAACTGATGACGGCGGCCGAGGTTGCCGAAAAGCGTGACGAGATGTTCTCCGGTGCGCCGATCAACTTCACCGAAGGTCGCGCCGTGCTGCACACCGCTCTGCGCAACCGCTCGAACCGTCCGGTCATCGTCGACGGCCGCGATGTCATGCCTGACGTGAACGGCGTTCTCGAGGCCATGGGCAAGTTTGCCGATGGCATCCGCTCCGGCGAGATGAAGGGTGCGACCGGCAAGGCAATCACCGATGTCGTCAATATCGGTATCGGCGGCTCGGATCTCGGTCCGGTCATGGCGACGCTGGCGCTGTCTCCCTTCCATGACGGTCCGCGCCTGCATTTCGTCTCGAATATCGACGGCGCCCATATCGCCGACACCCTGAAGGCGCTTTCGGCCGAGACCACGCTCTTCATCGTCGCCTCGAAGACCTTCACCACCATCGAGACCATGACCAACGCCCAGACGGCGCGCGCCTTCATCGCCGATGCGCTCGGGGAAGCAGCTGTCGGCCATCATTTCTGCGCCGTCTCGACCGCGCTCGACAAGGTCGCCGCCTTCGGCATCGATGCATCCCGCGTCTTCGGCTTCTGGGACTGGGTCGGTGGACGCTATTCGATCTGGTCGGCCATCGGCCTGCCGCTGATGATCGCGATCGGCCCGGACAATTTCGGCGATTTTCTCGCCGGCGGCCATGCGATGGACGAGCATTTCCGCAACGCCCCCTTCCGGCAGAACCTGCCGATGCTGCTCGGCGCGCTTGGCGTCTATCATCGCAATGTGCTGAACTATCAGACCCGCGCGATCCTGCCTTACGATCAGCGTCTGTCGCGCTTTCCTGCCTATCTGCAGCAGCTCGACATGGAATCGAACGGCAAGAGCGTCACGATCGACGGCAAGCCGGTGCAGAGGGCATCGGGCCCGGTCGTCTGGGGCGAACCCGGCACCAATGGCCAGCACGCCTTCTACCAGCTCATTCACCAGGGCACGAGCGTCATCCCGGCAGAGTTCCTGATCGCGGCCAACGGCTTCGAACCGGAACTGCGCCACCAGCACGAATTGCTGATCGCCAATTGCCTGGCGCAGTCGGAAGCCCTGATGAAGGGCCGCACGCTCGCGGAAGCCAAGAGCCAGCTGACCGCCAAGGGCGTCTCCGACGAAGAGGCCGATTTCCTCGCCCCGCATCGCGTCTTCTCCGGCAACCGCCCGTCGATCACCTTCGTCTACGAGCAGCTCACCCCCTTCACCCTCGGTCGCCTGATCGCGCTCTACGAACACCGCGTCTTCGTCGAAGGCGTCGTCTTCCGGATCAATTCCTTCGACCAGTGGGGCGTGGAACTAGGCAAGGAACTGGCGACGGGGCTTCTGCCCGTGGTGCAGGGCAAAGTGGCGGCCACGGGGCACGACAGCTCGACGGCGGGGTTGGTGTCGGCGCTGGCGGAACGGAAGACGGGGTGAGCAGACGCGTAAGATGTCACGCCAGACGCGCTGCATAGCAACGGCCTACCTGACTTCGGTGTGACTACGAGCCCCATTTCCAACGACGCGTACGGTATCGATGAAGATGCCTGCAGCTGATCCCGTGCCCTCGATCACTAGAGAATCCCCCGGCTTGAGGGAAATGCGAAACCACTCAGGCAAGCCGCAAAGTGGATCGCGCCCGAACGGCATGTCACGCAAGTAGACAGCGTATTTGCACGCCTTATCCTGCACCACACGATCAACCTGATAAGTCCGCTCGGCCTGCTTGCCGATAGCAAGTGTAATAGACATTGGGAGAAGCTGGGAGACTGATACATATGCCGCTGCGAAGCCGGCGAGCGGTAAGAGCGCGAGGCTAATCTTCTGCCTTTTTTGCCTCGATAGGAAAAAACCCGGCCCCGCTAGCAAATCATTGATGATCTGATGACGCTTGGTAGTCGGCGGCAGATTCAAGAGCCGTCGCACGCCATAGTACGCCAAGCCGGCGCCAACTGCTCCCAGCGCAATTGCGTAGGGCTTACTGCCCGCAACCCATTCTGGCGAGGGTAAGAATTCGTATCCAAGCACCAAGCGATCTCATGGCTCCATCCTCGCGGCACAGTACTGGGTAGACGCGATCAGCACCAACGAAGGCTACAAACTAGGTTACGGAGACCCAAAGAGCAGCTAAGCCTCAGAACCCAATCTCCGCCGCCGTCGGCGGGTTGGCCCCTGCCCGTGACACCGTCACTGCGGCGGCCTTCGCGCCCACCGTCAGCGCCTCGCGCACAGCCTCTTCCGAAAGAGTTGCGACCTTTTCCTTGGTCAGCAATCCCTGACGCTTCAGCGATGCCAGAATGCCCGCGTCGAACGTATCGCCGGCGCCGACGGTGTCGACCACCTCGACCTTGTTCGAGGGCACCGAGACCTTGAAGTTGGCCGTATAGGCCGTCGCGCCTTCGGCGCCCTTCGTCAGCACCACGAGCTTTGCGCCGCGCGTCAGCCAATAGGCGGCGCGCTCGTCCTGAGTGCCCTGGAGATCGAACCAGTCGAGATCTTCATCTGAAAATTTCAGGATGTCGGACATGTCGGCCATGCGGGCGATGCGGGCCTGGTGGGCCGCCTTGTCCTTGATGAAGCCGGGGCGGATGTTCGGGTCGAGTGAGATCACGCGGGTCTTGTGCTCGCGCGTCATCAACGCCTCGTAGGTCGAGCCGCAGGGCTCCGGGATCAGGCTGATAGCGCCGAAATGCAGGGCTTCACAGCGGTCGTCCAGCGCCGGCAGATCGGCTTCCGTGATCATCCGGCCGGCCGTGTTCTCGTCGTAGAACGCGTAGGATGCCTGGCCGTTGGTGAGCTTCACCAGCGCGATCGTGCAAGGGCGCGAGAGTGTGGCGCAATAGCTGAAGTCGACGCCGGAGGATTTCAGCGTGTCGCGCAGGATGTCGCCCAGCATGTCGTCGGAAAGTCCGGTGAAGAAGCCGGTGTCGATGCCGAGGCGCCCGAGCGCAATCGCCGTGTTGAAGATCGCGCCGCCGGCATAAGGCGCGAAGGCGCGCTCGCCCAGCGTGGTTTCGCGTGGCAACATGTCGATCAGCGCTTCGCCGCAACACAGGATCATCTCGACCTCCCAGTGATCTGTTTCAATCGATTTAAACCAAATCGCGCCTGATTTCCAGAGCGACCATGAGCATTTGCTCAGGCGAGCGACGAAATCCCGCCATTGCGCCCCGACCATTCGAGCGGTGCATCGAGGAAAGCCTCGACCTCGGACAGCGTCTTCTCGTCGAACAGTTTCTGCTCGCGGGCGACGGCAAGAACGTTTCGCCATGTGGCGATGTAGTGGAGCTTGACCTTGCCGTCATCGAAGCGCTCAAGCGCCTGCGGGAAGATGCCGTAGAAGAAGAGCGCGATGCCGTGGTCGACGACGCCGCCGGCAGCCCGGATGGCATCGATGAACTTGAACATGCTGCCGCCCGCTGTCGTCAGGTCCTCGATGACGAGCACGCGCGCACCTTCCGGCATATGGCCTTCGATCTGGGCGTTGCGGCCATGGCCCTTGGGGGCCTTGCGGACATAGATCATCGGCAGGGCGAGGCGATCGGCGAGAAGCGCTGCAAACGGGATACCGGCCGTTTCACCGCCTGCAATGCAGTCGAACTGTTCGAAGCCCGCATTGCGCATCAGGGTCGCGGCTGCGAAGTCCATCACCGCCGAGCGCACGCGCGGATAGGAGAGAAGCTTGCGGCAGTCGATGTAAACCGGGCTCTTCATGCCCGAGGAGAGCTTATAGGGCTCGGCCGCGTTGAAATGCACCGCCTTGATCTCCCAGAGCATCTTCGCCACGAGGTCTGCCATGACGGCGGGATCGGTGAAGGGGGTCTGGATCATCGGGCGCTCCTGTCAAACTTCAGTCAAAGCGCAATAGCAGCAAGCTGCCCGGCCCGCCAGATGGGCAGCGATGGAACAATCCGGGTCGGCCGATCTTTAAATGCTCTGCCAACCACAAAGGATCGCAAATCATGGACAACGTCCTCGTCATCCAGCCGCTCGTCGCCCTGATCGCCGGCATTCTCATCCTCATCATGCCGCGCCTGCTCAACTACGTGGTCGCGCTCTATCTCATCCTCGTCGGCGTCCTCGGGCTCTGGCCTCAGTTGGCCACGATGGGCGGCTGAAGAAGGCCGAGAGCTTTCAGGTAAAGCTCCAAAACGAGCATCTGACGTCTAGCGTCAGGTGCTCTCTTTTCAGGCGACATCCCAGTGGAGCGGGAACTTCGGATCGAAGACGGTCACGGGACCGGCACCTGTGTAGATCTTCTGCGGGAATTCGACCGGTTGATCCCGCTTCACGAGCGTGATCGTCTCCTCGTTCGCCGGCAGGCCGTACCAGACGGGGCCGTTGAGCGAGGCGAAGGCTTCGAGCTTGTCCAGAGCGTTCTCCTGTTCGAAGACATGCGCCAGGCAGCTCATCGTGTTGATCGACGTATAGATGCCCGCACAGCCGCAGGCGCATTCCTTCAAGGGATCAACATGCGGGGCACTGTCAGTCCCAAGGAAAAACCTTGCGTCACCGGAGACGGCCGCCTTGCGCAGAGCCTGGCGATGATTCTCGCGCTTGGCAACCGGCAGGCAGTAGTAATGGGGCTGGATGCCGCCGACCAGAATGTCGTTGCGGTTGATGATCAGGTGATGCGTGGTGATCGAGCCCGCCAGATTGCGCTCTGCGGAGCGGATATACTCAATGCCGTCTTCGGTCGTCACGTGCTCCATGGTCACCTTCAGCTCCGGCAGCCGCTTGCGCAACGGATCAAGGACAGTGTCGATGAAGACCTTCTCGCGATCGAAGATATCGACTTCCGGTGTGGTCACCTCTCCGTGGACACAGAGCGGCAGGCCGATCTTGGCCATGCGCTCCAGCACCGGCATGGCCTTTTCCATGTCCCGCACACCGCCATGCGAATTGGTCGTCGCGCCTGCGGGATAGAGCTTGACGGCCGTGATCAGGCCGGAGCGTTTGCCATCTTCGACGTCATCGGGATTGGTGTGCTCTGTCAGATAGAGCGTCATCAGCGGCTCGAAGCGATCGCCTGCGGGAATCGCCTTCAGAATTCGCTCACGATAGGCGCGCGCATCCGCTGATGTGACGACCGGCGGCACGAGGTTCGGCATGATGATCGCGCGGGCAAAATGCCGACTTGTGTCGCCGATCACGCCTTCCAGCATGGCACCATCGCGCAGATGCAGGTGCCAGTCGTCTGGGCGGCGGATGGTGAGGGATGACATGGGGCGAGCCTCCGGCTTGACGAGAACTCGCCGCCCTTAGCATGTCCATCCCTTGGGATCAAAGCATCAGGCGACGCGTTCGCTCGCCGAGATCATGGCTTTTTCGGCCTCCTGGGCCTGCTCCAGCCGATCCTGCTCCATGATCGCCTTGATCCGCGGCAGCGCCCGCTCGAAAGCGGCCACGCAGTCGGGATCGAACTGCGTGCCGGCGCGGCCGAGGATATGCTCGACCGTGCGCTCGAAGGTCCAGGCCGGCTTGTAGGGCCGCTCCGTGGTCAGGGCATCGAAGTTGTCGGCGATGCAGACGATGCGCCCCGAGATCGGGATTGCCGTGCCGACGAGACGGTTCGGATACCCCTGGCCATCCCAGCGCTCGTGGTGGCTGGCGGCAATCTCTGAGGCAAGCTGCAGCAGCGAAGAGTGCGAGCGGCCGAGAATATCGCTGCCTATTTCGGCATGGGCCTGCATCTGGCGATACTCGGCTTCGGTCAGGCGCCCCTGCTTCAGGAGCACCGTATCCGGCATGGCCACCTTGCCGATGTCATGCATCGGGGCTGCCAGCCGGATGTCATGGCAGAGCTGCGGCGAGAGGCCGAGTTCGATCGCAATGGCTTCGGAATAGAGCGCGACGCGCAGCGTGTGGCGTGCGGTCTCCGGGTCCTTGTAGCCAGCGGCGAGCGTCAGCCGGTGAATGATCTCCTGCTCACGCTCGCGCAATTCGCCGACCGCACGCTCAACCTCGCGGCGCAGCCACTCGGCCTGGTCCGCCAACTGGCGACGGGCACGGGCGAGGCTGACGATGTTCTGCACGCGCGCCTGAAACTCGACGGGGTTCACCGGCTTCGTCAGGAAGTCGATTGCGCCTGCATTCAAGGCCGCCATGCGGGTCGTCATGTCCTTGTCGGCGGTTACGAAAATCACCGGCACCTCCGCATATTTGTCGAAGCGGACGATCTCCGTGTAGAGCTCGACCCCGTTATAGACCGGCATCTGGTAGTCGATGATCGCAATGTCGAAATCGAGTTCGGGCAAGGCCGAGAGCACGGCGTCGGGGCTGGCGTAAGGCAGGGCCTCGCAGTTGTCGAGCTTGCCGACGAGCTTCGTCAGGAGCTTTAGGTTTGTGCTGTTGTCGTCCACCAACAAAATACGCATGAACGCCTCCTTGCTTCTCAGGCAACCAGTTTGAATTTGAGTGCGAGGATCTCCTCGCCGAACATTTCGATATCCGCGGGCGCCGGTGTCTGGCTCCTGAGGGCGTTTGCTCTCAGGGCAAGATCGTTCAGACCGACATTGAAGGCCGCTCCCTTGATCGTGTGCAGAACACGATCAACCCGTTCCGGATCGTTCTTGCGGAGCGCCTCGTTCAACTCGTCCATCAATCCAGTGGCGTCGTCGAAGAAGGATTCCACAAGCTCCTGGAAGACGTCCTCGCCGAGTGCATCGACGAGCTCGGCATGACGGGCTTCGTCGAGCCCTTCGATGCCGAGGCCTGGCATGGACTGAAGCGGCATGTCGACCAGATCCACTTCCGGCAGTTCCAGCTTCTGGGGCGCTGTCGTCGTTGCCGCTGTCGGCGCGGTTTCGCGCGTCGAGGACGTGGCGTGTGCAATCATCTTCTTCAATCTCTCCAACGTCACGGGTTTGGATTCGAAGCCCTTCATGCCGGCCTCGAGGCAACGGCGACGATCGTCGTCCGAGGCATTCGCCGTCATGGCGATGATCGGGGCTTCGGCGGAGGGACCACCTTCGGCGATGATCCGCTTCGTCGCCTCGATGCCGTCCATGACTGGCATCTGCATGTCCATGAGGATCAGATCGAAGGCCCGCTCACGCGAGATGGACACGGCTTCGGCACCATCATTGGCAATCTCCACGTCCTGGCCCAGGCGGGCGAGGAAGCGGGTGGCGACTATCTGGTTGACCTTATTGTCCTCGACCAGAAGGATGCGCTTGCGCGGTAGGGTTTCCTCGGCGACGACCTTGGCATCGAGGCCGCTTGCCTCTTCGCGGGTGACCGGCACGACGCCGAGTTCGAACCAAAAGATCGAACCGACACCGACGGTGCTGCTCATGCCGAGCTCACCGCCGAGCTTCTCGACGATCTGCTTGCAAATGGTAAGGCCGAGACCCGTGCCGCCATAGCGACGGCTGATCGAGGCATCGACCTGCGAGAAAGGCTTGAACAGCTTGTCGAGGCCGGCCTCGTCGATGCCGATGCCGGTATCTTCCACCTCGAAGCGGATCATCAGCTTGCCCTCGCGGTAAAAGTCGCGCAGGCGGAGCGTGACCGTGCCCTGGTGGGTGAACTTGACCGCGTTCGACAGGAGATTGAGCAGGACCTGGCGCAGGCGCGTTGGATCGGTCTTGACGTACAGCGCCTGAAGCGAATCCGGCAGATCGAGGATCACGGTGTTCTGGTGATCATCGGCGCGACCGCGGATGATGCTGACGGTGCTTTCGGCGAGCGCGCAAACGTCGAAGGCGCGCTCCTCGAGCTCCAGCTTGCCGTGTTCGATCTTGGAGAAGTCGAGGATCTCGTTGATGATCTCGAGCAGCGCCTCGCCGGACGAGCGGATCGTCTTGACGCTGGAAAGCGCGTCATCGGGCAGTTCCGACAGTTCGAGCAGTTCGGACATGCCGAGGATGGCATTGAGCGGCGTGCGGATTTCGTGGCCCATGGTCGCCATGAATTGCGACTTCGCCCGGTTGCCGGCATCCGCCGCCTCGTAGGCCTCACTCAATTGAGCCGCCATGACCTGTAATTCGTGGCTCGAGCGACGGACCGAGCGGAGCTGACGGTTGAGGGTCACGACGAGGAACACCACCGACCCCATCAGCAATGTCAGCATCACCGTGGAGGTGCGCTCCAGATTGAGGATGGTCGAGCGGCTCTCGGCGCGTTCGTAGCTGACGCGTGTATTGGTGTAGAGAAGGAAGTCCTCGGCCGCCCGGCCCATCGGGCCCAGGAGATCGTCGAGCTGCTGCAGCTGGGCGGAATCGGGAGTGATGCCCGCCGCATAGGCGTCGAACATTGGCTGCGCCGCCTGGACCGTCTGCGTGACTTCGTTGATGTAGCTGCGGATCTTCTCGTCGCCGGAGAAATACGTGCCGAACTTCGCCTGGTCGAGGATGGAGATGCGCGAGTAGAGAATGTCGTAGCGCAGGGCGAGCTCATCGAGCTCCTGCGGTGTCGGTTCATCACGACGGACATCTGCGAGGCTGTGGTTCAGCTGGCGCACTTCGCGGTCGAGTTGGTACACCGACCACAGGGAGTTCTCACGGACGCCATCTTCCATGATCCGGTATTGGCGGGCGATATCGACGAAGAGAACGAGGAGGACAAGCAGGAGCATGGCCGAAACGGTTTGCAGGACGAAGGCAACCGTGCCTCCGCCTACAAACTTCCGCGCTGTTGCTCCCGTCAATGTCACTTGATGACCTCGATTTCCTTGATCTGCCAGACCGAACGCGAGAAGTACTTCTCGTTGTAGAGATCGGCATCGAGATCAAAGGGATAGACCAGCATGAGCGGGCCCTTGTCGCGGACCGACATCGGCTTGCCGTCCAGCTTGGTGGCCAGGATCGTCTCGAGCTTGGCGTCTTCTGCCGGCACTTCGGCGGCGTAATCGTTCAGTGCCCGGACCTTGAGATTGGCGCCCGTGGCACCCACGGCGGACAGGACCTCGCGCAGAAATGGGCCTTCAAAGGTGACCTTGCCCTCGGTCCAGGGCGTTTCCATCTCACCCTTTCGACCCTTCAGCGCTTCCAGCATGGCCAGGTCGAACTGGGCCGTGTCGCCGGCATTGGTGTTCGAGATGCTGCCCTTTACCGTCAGGACGACGGGTCCGGTCGGGGCATCGAGTGCGAGGGCGGCCGTTGCGGTCAAAGCGCTCGCGAGAAGTGCAACGAGAATGCTTTTCATGGTTCAGCGTCCTTCAATCAGGCTGAGCGAAGTTCGGCATGGACAGCCGCAGCACCGAGGTGATCGGCCAGCAGCTTGCGGAAGGCGACGGCCTCGACCGGCTTGTGCAGGAAATCCGTCACGCCGGCTGCGTTTGCTTCCTCGCGCAGGCGAGGCTCGTCATCGGCCGTCACCATGACGACGGGTACGTCACGGTAGCGATCCATGAGGCGGACGGCCTTGGTGAACTGCAGCCCGGACATGCCCGGCAGCATATGGTCGACGATCAACATTTCGAAATTTTCAGCGTGGCACAGCATCAGCGCCGTATTCCCGTCGCCGGCGACCTTGATCTCTGCGGCCGTCACCTTCTTTGCGAGATGCTTGATGATCATCGCATTGGTCGGATTGTCTTCGACAATCAAAATAGCCATTTACACCCCCTGTCCAAAGCACCCAAACGAGGCTTTCAAAGCCTCGTCAACACGGCGGGTGCCGCGTTAACCTTTCATGGAGGAGTTGTATCAGGGGGAGGCTGAAATTCGCTGAACCAAACCGGTACAATTTTACCGATGGCGCATTTAATTAGAACTTAATAATTTTCGCATGTCCGACTACGTTTGGAATCCGGCACCTTCAGAACTGGTCGAAGGTGAAATCTGCCATGCGGCTGCGTTCCAGAACGAGTCGGCCATTCGGAAGATCATTGCCTTCCACCTTCGCTTCGATCTGTGCCGGAGTGAGACCATAATGCACCCAACGGGCGATCAGCCGCCGCTCCAGTTCCTCAATCGGTGGCGCCACCATGACGGTGAGATCGAAGAGATCGGCAAGGCCTGCCCAGCGCCCCTGGTCGAGCAGGAGATAATTTCCCTCGGCGATCACGATGCGATCCTCCGGCGCAATGCAGCGAGCGGCAGCAATTGCCAGCTCCAGGGAGCGATCGAAGACCGGCACGAAGACCTCGCCTCCGGCCTTTACCGCGCGCAAGAGATCAGCGAGCCCGCGCACGTCGAAGGTATGGGGTGCGCCCTTGCGCGAGAGATCGCCGCGCTGTTCCAGAATTGCATTGTCCAGGTGAAACCCATCCATGGGAAGGACCGCACTCCGCTGGCCCCTTTCCATCAGGATCTCGTGCAGACGGTCGGCAAGTGTCGACTTGCCGGCGCCCGGTGGGCCTGCGACGCCGACGAGCAGACGGGCGTCGGATTGCGCCCGTCTCTCGATTTCAGACAGAAGCTCGTCCAGCGACTGGCTCATGCGGCCTGCTCGGCCTCCGGCGCCGGCCGCGCACCCGTCATGAAGGCAACCGCGTCGGACATTGTGTAGTCCTTCGGATTGATGACGCAGAGCCGCTTGCCGAGGCGATGGACGTGGATGCGGTCAGCAACTTCAAACACATGCGGCATGTTGTGGGAGATCAGCACGATCGGCAGACCACGCGACCGCACGTCGAGGATCAGTTCGAGAACCTTGCGGCTCTCCTTGACCCCGAGTGCTGCCGTCGGTTCATCGAGGATGATGACCTTCGAGCCGAACGCTGCCGCACGCGCGACCGCCACCCCCTGGCGCTGGCCACCCGACAGGGTTTCCACGGCCTGGTTGATGTTTTGAATGGTCATCAGGCCGAGTTCGGAGAGCTTGTCCCGCGCGATCTTTTCCATCGCCGGACGATCCAACTTGCGGAAGACCGAGCCCATGACGCCCGGCTTGCGCAGCTCGCGGCCGAGGAACATGTTGTCGGCGATCGAAAGCGCCGGCGACAGGGCGAGGTTCTGGTACACCGTTTCGATGCCGGCCTGGCGGGCATCGATCGGCGAGCGGAAATGAACCGGCTTGCCTTCGAGGCGGATCTCGCCTTCATCGGGCGTGACCGCGCCTGAGATCGCCTTGATCAACGAGGACTTGCCGGCCCCGTTGTCGCCGATCACGGCGAGGATTTCGCCGGGGTAGAGGTCGAAGTCGGCGTGATCGAGAGCGGTGACGCGACCGTAGCGCTTGACCAGTCCGCGGGCGGTGAGGATGGGGTTCTGGGTCATCAGCCTGCTACCTTTCTGATCCACTGGTCGATTGCCACGGCTGCGATGATGAGGACGCCGATCAGGAGATAGGTCCATTGCGGGTCCGTTCCGATCAGGCGCAGGCCGAGCTGGAAGACACCGACGATCAAGGCACCGAAGAGCATGCCGAGCACCGAGCCGCGTCCGCCGAAGAGCGAGATGCCGCCGATGACCACGGCCGTGATGGATTCGATGTTGGCGAACTGGCCGGCGGTCGGGGAGACCGAGCCGATACGGCCGATCAGAGCCCAGCCGGCAAGCGCGCAGATGAGACCGGAGAGGGTATAAACGGAGATCAGCATGCGCTTGACGTTGACGCCGGCGAGTTCCGCCGCATCCGGATCGTCGCCGACCGCGTAGACATGGCGGCCCCAGGCGGTGTGGTTGAGCACATACCAGAGCACGGCGACCAGCAGGACCATGGCAATGACGCCATAGGTGAACACAGCCCCGCCCATGCGGATGCTCTCGCCGAAGAATTGCAGGATCGGCGCATTGGCTTCGATATCCTGGGCGCGGATGGTCTCGTTGGCCGAATAGAGGAAGTTGGTGGCGAGCACGATCTGCCACATGCCGAGCGTGACGATGAAGGGCGGCAGTTTCATGCGGGCGACAAGAACACCGTTGATGAAGCCGCAGAAGGCGCCGACGACAAAGCCGCAAAGCACAGCAAGCTCGGGCGGGAGACCGTAGCGGAATGCGAACTGACCCATGACGACGGACGAGAGCACCATGATCGCGCCGACCGATAGGTCGATGCCGGCCGTCAGGATGACCAGCGTCTGGGCGGCTCCGACGATGCCGACGATCGCCACCTGCTGCAGGATGAGGGTCAGGGTGAAGGCGGAGAAGAACTTGCCGCCGAGAATGAGGCCGAAGACAGCGATCGACAGCACGAGCACGATCAGCGCCACGGCTGCCGGGCTCGAATGCAGGAAATGCTGGAAGCGCTCGAGCGCGCTCTTCTCATGGCGGTCGAACGAGGCGACCTCTGTCGAACTCGAAGACAGGACCTTTTCAAATTCCTGTGGGGTCCGCGTTTCGGGATTGGCCGGCTGCATGGGTCATCCTCCCTGCCGTTGCTCAGTTTTTACATGAAGGATACGCCCGGCCCGCCGCCGCGCAAGGCCGGGCGTTGCGCCTGCCGGCGAGAGCGAACTCCCGCCGGCGTCTCAGTTCAGGCGCAGGAGGCTGAGATCAACCCCAGCACTTCTCGGTGCCGACCTTGGTGTCGATCGACTCGACGCCGGCAGCCGGCTTGTCGGTGACGAGAGCAACGCCCGTGTCGAAGAAGTTCTTGCCTTCGGTTGCGGCCGGCTTTTCGCCGGTGTCCGCGAACTTCTTGATCGCTTCGATGCCGAGCGAGGCCATCAGCAGCGGATACTGCTGCGAGGTGGCGCCGATGACGCCTTCAGCGACGTTCTTAACGCCCGGGCAGCCGCCGTCGACGGAAACGATCAGGACGTCGTTTTCCTTGCCGACAGCCTTCAGGGCTTCATAAGCACCGGCAGCGGCCGGCTCGTTGATGGTGTGAACGACGTTGATGGAAGGGTCCTTCTGGAGAAGGTTTTCCATCGCGGTACGGCCGCCTTCTTCGTTGCCGTTGGTCACGTCGTGGCCGACGATGCGCGGATCGGTTTCGTCGCCGATCTTGTTGATGTCGGCAACGTCGATGCCGAAGCCCTTCATGAAGCCCTGGTTACGCAGGACGTCGACCGACGGCTGCGAGGGCGTCAGGTTGAGGAAGGCGATCTTGGCGTCCTTGGCAGCGTCGCCGAGGGTTGCAGCAGCCCATTTGCCGATGAGTTCGCCGGCGAGAAGGTTGTCGGTCGCGAAGGTCTGGTCTGCAGCGTCGATCGGCTCCAGCGGGGTGTCGAGAGCGATGACCAGGAGGCCGGCGTCGCGGGCCTTCTGGACAGCCGGGACGATGCCCTTGGTGTCGGACGCCGTCAGCAAGATGCCCTTGGCGCCGTCGGCGATGCAGGTTTCGATGGCCGCCACCTGGCTTTCGCTATCACCGTCGATCTTGCCCGCGTAGGACTTCAGCGTCACGCCGAGTTCAGCCGCCTTGGCGGTCGCGCCTTCCTTCATCTTGACGAAGAACGGGTTGGTGTCGGTCTTGGTGATGAGGCAGGCGGAAACGTCGGCTGCCTGTGCCGGCGCGGCGAAGACAACGCCGAGAGCCAGGGTCGACAGGGCAGCAGTGATCAGAGACTTTTTCATTTGGTATTCCTCCCGAATGGTGTCGGCCAGCTCCTCCGGCCGCAACGTGTCGGCACGGATCACCCCCCTGGCAATCCGTTCGGCTGCCATCAGGCATCCACTCCTCCACGGACCCATTTAGAACATCAGAACATTTGGACTGTCAATAAATAAATCCAGTTGAATTATTAAATCGGTGTGACATTCTGGAGAGGCTCTCGTAAAAGAGAGCGGTCGGGAGGAGCGGCCTTAAGTGTCACAGGATGATCAAGCAAGACTGGCGGATCCGGCGCCCAGGGTGAGCGCTGGCGGCGGCTCGAACCAGGTGCGCGTGCGCGCCTATAACGAGCGTCTCGTATTGTCGCTGGTTCGCCAGAATCCCGGCTGTTCGAAGGCTGACATTGCGCGGCTTACGGGACTGTCAGCCCAGACCGTGTCCGTCATCATGCGCTCGCTCGAGAGCGACGAACTGCTCATGCGCGGTGAGCCGATCCGTGGACGGGTGGGGCAACCTTCGGTGCCGATGTTCATCAATCCGGAGGCCGTCTTCTCCTTCGGGGTCAAGATCGGTCGCCGCAGCGCCGACCTCGTGCTGATGGATTTCGCCGGCAACATCCGCGAGCAGCGGCACCGCACCTACCGCTATCCCCATCCCGATCACCTGCTGCCGTTCATCAGCGAAGGCATCGCCGAGATGGAAGCGGCTATGACCGCGACGATGCGGGGGCGGATCGCCGGGATCGGGATTGCAGCACCTTTCGAGTTGTGGAACTGGGCCGAGGAAGTCGGCGCGCCCGAAGGGGCCATGGAGATCTGGCGCCATGTCGATCTGCAGGTCGAGGTTCAGACTCGTATGGCCCACCCCGTCTATCTGCGCAACGATGCCACCAGCGCCTGCGGTGCCGAACTCGTTTTCGGTGCCGGGCAGCGCTATCCGGATTTCGTCTATTTCTACATCGGCTCCTTCATCGGCGGCGGTATCGTCGTCAATTCCTCGCTGTTTGTCGGCCGCACCGGCACGGCCGGCGCCATCGGCCCCCTGCCCGTGCGCGACAAGCACGGCCAGACACGCCAGCTTCTCGACATTGCCTCGATCTTCGTGCTCGAAAATCTCCTGCGGGAGCGCGGCATCGATCCGCAACCGCTCTGGTATGCGGCCGAGGAATGGATCGATTTCGGCGAGCCGCTGGAGATCTGGTTGCAGGACACGGCCGCCGCCCTGGCGCAAGCCGTGATTGCCGCCGCCTCGATCATCGACTTCTCTGCCGCCATCATCGACGGTGGCTTCCCCGCCTGGGTGCGCCACCGCCTGGTGAAGGCGACGGTCGAGGCCATGAACCGGCTCGACCTTCAGGGCGTCGTTATCCCCGATATCGTCGAAGGCGAAGTCGGAGACCAGGCTCGCGCCATCGGCGGCGCGAGCCTGCCGATCTTCCACCGCTACCTCATCGATCAAACCGTATTATTCAAGGATACCACCCATGCTGAAGGGTATTGATCCCCTGCTGAGCCCCGAGCTTCTCGCCACCCTGCGTGCCATGGGCCATGGCGACGAGATCGCCATTGTCGACGGCAATTATCCGGCGCTGGAGCACGCTCGGCGTCTCGTGCGCCTCGACGGTCATCACCTCGTTCCGGTCCTGAATGCAGTGCTCAGCGTCATGCCGATCGATGATTTTGTGCCGGAGGCAATCTTCCGCTCGGTGGTCGGCGGCAAACCGGACCAGGTGGACCCGGTGCATCAGGAGATCATCGACTGCTGCGCAAAGCATGAGCCGAAAGTGCCCGTCACCAAGCTCGTCGGTGCCGATTTCTACAACAGGGTAAAGGCTGCCCATACGGTCGTGCAGACGGGCGAGCCGCGGCTCTATGCCAATGTCATCCTGCGCAAAGGCGTGATCTACCCGTCCGCTTAGCCTTCAAGCGCCCGCGAGATGCGGCGGGAGAGCTCGACCGGGTTCTTCAGGACGATTGCGCGGCTGGTGCGCTCCACCAGCTGCTCACGAGCCAGCCGGGACATTTCGCGCGAAACCGTTTCGCGGCTGGCGCCGATATGTTCGGCCAATTCCGCATGCACGAGCGGCGGCGAGATGATGCGCTCGCGTCCGCCATCGTTGCGAACGCGGGAAAGCCGCAGCAGCGTGTTGTAGAGACGGTGCTTGGTGTCGAGAAAAGAGAGTTCCGACAGGCGGTCGTTCATGGCGCGAATGCGCTTGGACAGAAGCTGCAGCAGCGCCAGCGCCACGTCGGATCTCTGCCTCAGGATATCATGGAAAACGATGCAGGGGATGACGGTCACCGTGGCGTCGCTGACGGCCATCAAGCTTGCAGAGCGGGCCATGTCGTCGATCGCGGATTGCTCGCCAAGAATGTCGCCGCGTTTGAAGCTGCCGAGAATGGCCTCCTTGCCGACGGAAAAGCGCAGCACGGCCCGGATCTCGCCCGTCTGAACGATGAAGACGTCCTTCGACATATCCTCGAAGTCGACGAGGCTTTCGCCGGCGCTCAACGTACGGGAGTGGCAGCGCAGAAGCCATTCGCGATCTTCTTCTGGAGTGAGACCAGCAAAGATGGCGCATCCGCGCAATGTCGGAAGCGCGTTTGCCGGAAGCGGCAGGGCAGAACCTGTCGTAGCGTTTGCTTTCATTTACGGATTACTTGTCTCGTTCATGACGATGAAGCTTACTTATTCGCCGGCATCGATGCTTAGCAAGATGCCGGGAAGCAAGACCCTTACAATTCGGCTACCAGCTAACATCGAATTTTATTCAATTTGGAACAATGCAGAAACAGCGCTCGAAAAGTCAACCGATCGAGCCTGAGGACGGTCCCCAGACGTCGGTCAGCGCAAAGCCCCGCTCGAAAGGATCGAAGGGGTCGAGTGCAATCTGATGCAGGCCGAAGGTGAAGCCGCGGCCGCTGATCGTCGGAATGACGGCGGGCCGGCCAGCGACTTGCGAGAGTCCCGAAAGGCCGACCTCGAATTCGGAACCGATGATCGATCGCGACAGCATCGTGTCGCCGACCTTGACCTTGCCTCTGGCATGGAGCGTCGCGAGGTTCGCCGAATTGCCGGTGCCACACGGCGAGCGATCGACACGACCGGGCCACATGGTCGTGCAGGTACGGATCGCGCCATCAGGATCGACGTCCCGGAACATCACATAGGCGACACCCGAGATCGCCGGGATCTCGGGATGGACGACCGGGATTTTCCGATTGATCTCTTCCTTCAGGATCATGCCCGCATCAACGAGTGCCCGGGCATTGCCCTTCTCGATCGTCAGGCCCACCTGACCGACATCGACCAGCGCGTAAAAGATGCCGCCATAGCTCAAGTCGAAGGTGATGCGGCCCCATTGCTCGGTGTCGAGCGCCACATCCAGTTCGTGGACGAAGGACGGGACCATGGTGAGCTTCACGCGCTCGCAGCGCCCGTCGCGGCAGGTGGCGGTCGCCTTGACGAGCCCGGCTGCCGTTTCCAGCATCACGATCGTTTCCGGCTCCTGCATTTCCACCATGCCGCTTTCCAGAAGCGCGGTCGTCACACAGATGGAATTCGAGCCGGAGCTTGCATGGGCCTGATCCGGCTGGAGAATGACAAAGGCGGCGTCGGCTGCCGGGTTCTTCGGCGGCAGCAAGAGATTGACCGAACCGATCGGGGCCCCGCGCGGCTCCAGCACGAGCATGCGGCGAAGCGCCTCGCCCTTGGGATCGCTGTTCAGCCAGACAAGCTGATCGGCCACCGTTTCGCCCGGGATCTTGGGCACACCTCCCACGGCGACCTTGCCGATCTCACCCTCCGCGTGAACGTCGAGCAATTGAAGTGTGCGCTTCCATCTCATCTGGTTTTCCCACCGCCGGTCCGTTTCCCGCCTGGCAGCGGGCTTCCCCCTCCAAGAGCATATCTCAATGCCTGATCTCAAGGAGAGACGTCACAGGACGCGATCTGCAACGTTGCCGCAAACTGTTAGTTCAGCTCGACCGCATATCCAAGTGCTTTGTTGAACAAAATGCGCAACGGGCTGGACGACGCCTGCCATGAGCGTCATGGGCCTGGGTGACAAGACCCATTACACGACGGCGATATCCTCGTGAGCGATCGTCAGACCTGCCTTCACATAGGCAAACACGATGGCAGAACCGGCGCCATCGCCGTCGGCGTCATAGGCAAGTGCGCCCGACGCCTGGTCATGGAGGATACGCTGGTCCGCCGTGGTGGCGACCGTTCCGGTCCCGAAGTTCTCCTCGAGCAAGGTTCCGAGATAACCGATGTCGGAAAAGACGTCGGCATCGATCAAAATCTGGTCGAGTGTCCCGTCGAAGTCGATGATGCGGTCGGCGTTGCCCGACCCGATTTCGTCGAAGACGAACATGTCGGCCCCGGCTCCCCCGGTCAGCGTGTCATTCCCAAGGCCACCATAGAGCCAGTCATTGCCGGTGCCGCCATCCAGACGGTCGTTTCCGGAACCGCCATAGAGATTGTCGTTGCCGGTCCCGCCGATGAGGACATCGTTGCCGCCGTTGCCGTAGAGCGTGTCGTTGCCGCCGGCGCCGTTCAGCGTATTCGCCCCACTGCCACCGGTGATGACGTTGTCGAGGTCATTGCCCGTTCCCGTGAAGGAAGCGGAGCCGAGATAGGTCAGATTCTCCAGATGGGCGCCGAGGCGATAGCTTGTGAGCGTCGTCTGCACCGTGTCCGTGCCACCATTGGCGAGTTCCACGACAACATCGCGCGTGTTGTCGACGACGTAAGTGTCGTTCCCGGCACCGCCCGTCATGCGGTCGATCCCGGAGCCGCCATTGATGTAGTCGTCGCCAGCGCCCGTCGACAGGACGTCATTCCCGCTGCCACCGTAGACGGTATCGTTGCCACCGCCACCGGATATGCTGTCATTGCCGCCGCCACCCGACAGGACATCGTTTCCGGTTCCACCCCAGATCTTGTTTGCGAGCTCGTTGCCCGTCCCAACAAAATCACCATCGCCAACATAGACCAGGTTCTCGACCCAGGCGGTCAGCGTGTAGGCCTCCAAAGTTGCGCGCACCGTATCGGTGTTGCCGTTGCGAGCCTCAACCACCACATCACCGACGGAATCGACGAGGTAGGTGTCATTTCCGGTTCCCCCGACCATTCGGTCGTTACCGGTGCCACCGTCGAGCAGGTCGTGGCCGGCACCCCCGACCAGGGTGTCGTTGCCGCCGTGGCCGCGCAGCGCGTCATTGCCGTTGCCGCCATCCAGATGCTCCATGGCGTCCGAACCGGTGAGCGTGTCGGCGGATCGGCCACCCCGCTTGACGATCGGCGTCAGCTGGGCGTCGTCATTGACGATAGAGACCGTTGCCGATGCCGTAGCGAGGCTGAGGCCGAGCGACGGGGCGGACAGCGTCAGGGCGAAAGTCTCCCTCGCCTCGAAGGTGGTGTCGGCGGCAAGGTAGACCGTTATGGTCTTCGATGTCTCACCCGCGGCAAACGACACGGTTCCAGACTGCGCGCCGGCAAAATCCTGGGCATTGGCGGCGCTGGAGCCCGTTCCCGCCACACGCCAGGTCAGCGTTTCCTCCGAAAGCGCCGCCTTGCTCAAAGAGACGGTGAAGGTGACCGCCGTCGGTTCGCCCGTACCTTCCGTCACTTCGGCCGCATCAGCACCCACCGAGACAAGTGCCGGCAACAGATCAGGATCAAGAAGGGACTCAAGGCTCCGCTCGACATTGAGCGCGTCGATGAAACGCTCCACCGCGGTCACAGTATCGGTCCCGATCAGCAGCCCCATGAAGGTGAAGGTCGCCGTCGCGACGCTGTAAGTCCAGCTGATGTTCGACCAGCTGTCGTTGAAAATCACGACATCGGTGCCATCGCCGCCATCGATCGTGTCGTTTCCAGCGCCGGCTGCGATCGTGTCATTGCCGGCCAATGCGCGAATGGTGTCATTGCCGCCGTTGGTGGTGATAACGTTGTCGCGGGCGTTGCCCTGCACCGTGTCATTCCCGTTGCCCGTCACCGCATTCTCGATCCAGGCGCCCCGGGCGATCGAAATGTTCATCGTCATGCTGTTGGCAGACGAGAAGGATCCCGGCGCCAGATCGACATTGCTTGCGGTGTTCCAGCCGGAGAGGTTCAGCGTGTCGGTGCCGCCAGCGTCCCAGATGCAGATGATCGGATTGAGGTTCTGGGTGAAGTCGAAGATCGCTGCGGTTGTCCCGGTGACATTGGATTGGAAGCCGTAGACCGTGTCTCCCGTGCGTGTGGTCGTATCGACACCATACATGGCCTGCATAGCCATGATGTCGTTCATCATCGGTGTCTGCGGCGAATAAAGCTTGCCGTCTGCGCCGACCCAATCCGCCCAGGCGACCAGCCCCTGGCCATTTGCCGAACCCGAACCCCAGGACGGGCCGAAATAGGACATGACCGAATAAACCGTCGAGTCCTGATAGGACGAGGGCGTATCGGCGCTGCGGTTATAGTCGCCCATGTGCTCTAGGCCGAGCGCGTGACCGATTTCATGGACGAAGGTCAGGAAGCCATGGGCACCGATCTTCGGCGTCATCAGGTCGTTGGTACCCTGGCTGGAATTGTAGGCGCTGTTGATCCACACACTGCCAACGGTCGGGAAATAGGCATGGGCGTAGGAGACGCCCGATGTCGAATTGCCGAACTCGATGTTCGAGGCGGTGCTCGTCGTGCTGGGCGCAACTTTCTGGATCGAGGTCGCGATCACGTCATCCCAAAGCGTCAGCGCCAGTTCGGCGCGCGCCTGCTGGGTGGCATTGAAGGCCGAAAAGCCGGTGCCCTCGCCGCTGTATCGCGCCATGCCGGTGACGACCGTCGGGAACGAATAGGTGATCACCGAACCGGACCATTTGGAGCCCGAATTGAGCTGGTTGATCACCTGCTGATCGGTCCAGGAAGACAGTGCCATGCGATGCTCCACTATGCCTTCACCGCACCGGCGGTGATTTCGCATGAGGACGCTATCATCCGTGTTTTAGAGTCTGGTTACGGAAGAAGATGAATGTCGAGGAACCGGGAAAGCTAAATTTTGAGGGAAAGATCGAACCTCAGCCATCCGCCTTGGAATTGCACGCGGATACAAGCGATTGCGCATGGCACGCGCGAAACGACGGTTCACTATTGCTTAGAAGAAGAATGGCGCACCCGAAGAGATTCGAACTCCTGACCCCCAGATTCGTAGGGTCACGTCAAAATTTCTAACACTTTGATTCCCTTGGTCAATTTAACTCTCTCGTGCAACTTCGTGCATGACTCACTTGACCTGTTTCCTGTCCGATGTCATAATATATGACAGTTAGGAGCGCCAGGAAAGGATAGAATTTCATGCCAGTGGAACTGAAGCAGGACGGCAAGCCGTCGAAGTGGGTGGTCTATTTCTACAACGAGGAGGGCAAGCGGACATCCAGAACGTTCACCCAGAGAGCTAAGGCGTTGGGCTTTGAGAAGACTGCCAAGGCCGAGCGCAAGGAGACCACCGGCAAGAACAAGCCGCTGCTCAAAGGTCAGCTGACCTATGGCGATCTGATCGACACCTACATCCGCGACAGCAAGATCGGGCGCGATGGTAACGACCCCTGGAAGGCGTCGACCGCTCGCAAGGCGGAGGAGGATCGGAACGTCATCCGCAGGTTCCTGCCGGACGAAACCCTTGTGCGCGATCTGACGCCGAAGAAGATCAGGGAGCTGCGCATGGCGCTTCAGGAGTCGGGCTACTCGAAACCGACGATTGTCGGAGTGTTCAAGCAGGTGAAAGCCGCCCTCGCCTACGCCGTAGTGATGGAAATCATCCCGGCCAATCCGTCCGCTGGGATCACCATCAAGATGAAGAATGCGAATGCCCAGTCCGGCGCACTCAAGATGGAGATGTTCAGTAAGGAGGAAGCCCAGGCGATCCTCACTAACGCCGCCACGCTACGCGACAAGGCAATCGCACCTGTTCGCTTCGGTAGGAATGCCGGTCAGCCCCGTAAAAACGGCCACACGAAGCGAAACCTCTGGCTGGTGCCCTACGTGCTGTTCGAAACCGGAATTCGCGTGGGTGAGCTTCTGGCGCTCGAATGGGATCGTATCAACTTCGATCAGGGTGAGATGCTGATCAACCAGGCGATCATCAAGGAGGAGAAAGAACCGACGTGGGTCAAGTCCGAAGCCGGTCAGCGAACACTCATCCTGTCACGCGGCTTGCTGGCGGCGCTGCAGGAGAAGAAGGAGCAGGATGGCGACACACGGTTCGTGTTCGAGACGACGACCGGCAAGGCCTACGATTATGATGCGCTGAAGAAGTATTGGAAGGACCTGCTGTCGGTCGCCGATGTGCCGCATGGTGGCTTTCACAAATGCCGCCACTATTATGCCTCCCGCCTGATCGAAGCAGGTGTTGATCTTAAGGTCCTAACGACAAACATGGGACACGCCGATCCGGCGTTTACGCTTCGAGTGTACGGGCACCTGTTCAATGACCGCGACACCCGCGATAAGAAGCGTCAGATTGCCGAACAGCTGTCTACGCTGGCGGCTTGATGCCGGGAGCCTGGTCGGGTCCCGGAATCTTCTTCCACAGCCATGCGGCTGTCAGGATGACGGAGGCGAGGAAGAACAGGTTCACTGCTTCGCCTTCGCCAGCTCGACAGCCTTGAGCTGATACTCGTTCAGCAGCTCTTCGACCGCATCCTTATTACCGTGGCACTCCCGGATCACTGCCTTCAGCAATACGATGTAGGCGGCGACCGCCTTCTGATCGTAAGGCTGCTGAGGAGCTGCCGGGATGCCGTCGTCGGTGGGCGAGTTTTCATCGCCACAGACCAGCATGCTCTTGGGCACTTCAGGTGTCGAAACCTGGATGGTGCGCTCAGTTGTTTTGCAGGCACTTAGTCCCAGAGACAGCGCGACACAGCACGTCGTCAACAGGGTTCTGGTTCTCTTCTGCAGGTGCATCGAGGATTCCTTTCAGGTCAAATTGATAGGTCGACTGCTCCACCAGGCGTTCGGCGTTGCGGGACTCGAGTCGCGAGATCGTGGTGTCCTTGAGCGTCAGCTGGACGTCCCTGGTCAGCACCTTGTCTGTGAGGACTTCGATCTGCGTCTCTGCGTCCTTCAGGTCTGCCTGGCTGGAGCTGAGCCGATATTGGGCAACACCAAAGGCGATCCCCAGGACGACGCAGGCCCCTGAGAGGCCCACGATGAGATACTTGTCGATGAAGGCTGTGATCGATCCGAACACGTTAGCCATAGGTCTTCTCCTTCTCAGCTGGATCATCATCGGCATCGTCTCGCCCACTGGTCAGGCCGGTGCGCAGAGGTTTCCTGCTGCCGTAGTCGCGGACGCCCCTGCCGATGTTGTGCAGGATTTCGGAGCGATCCACGGTCGTTGAGAACAGGAAGCCGATCACCAGAAGCTCAATGATCCCATAGGCACCATCGACGGTTCTTTCAGCGATTGGTCCCGTGTTCCCGAAGTAGTTGACGGCGCAGATGATCGCGATGAACAGGGCGGTCGAGCCGAACACGTATTGCGTTCGGCGCGTCCGCTGCTTGGTCTGGCTTAGGCTCTCTCCAGGTACTGGGTGCTTACCCATCCCTCGCCTCCGTCAAAGAGGATGCGGGACCAGCCGCCTTCCGTGCCGACGACATAGACGCGGTCGCCGCGCTTCACGCCTGCAATCACAGGCCAGTTGGTACCGGCGCCGCCACGCACATTGAGCGAGCTGACATCCACGTTGAACGGTACGTTCTGGCTCGCCTGGTCAGGGTCCTTGCGATGGGCGCCCAGGAGGTTCGTGAAGGACTTCATCGGGAATGCCGGACCTGGGTCGGTCTTCCAACCACGAGTGTCGATCTCCTCGTGCGAGCAGATGCCCTCGATCTTGTAGGCGTCGATGATCGCCTTCGCCGCAGCCAGGCCCGCTTCGATCTGGACCTTCGGATAGACAGGCCACCAGAAGTCACCGGAACCAACGCGAGCGTTCGGCGCGATGACGTAGTCTTCGAAGAGGTCTTCCTTGACCGGACGACCGTAGGCATCGACCAGGCCCTTCGCGGACTTACGCAGGAAGCCGATGTTGACGAACTCGAAGCCGATGGCGTGGCTGTTGAGGCTCTTCACGCCCTGGAAGACGGAAGGACCGGCATGCCAGGTCTTCTTGTTGAAGGGCATCATCTGCGTGATGGTGCCATCGGTGTCGATCACCAGGTGAGCCGACACCTCGGACGTACGGTTCTTGAACGTGTCGATTGCCGACTGAGCGTCATAGCCAGCCGTATAGTGCATGGTGAGGAAGCGAGGGGTGATCGGTCCACCGCCGTTCGGCGACTGGATAAATTCGACACCCGCGAGCTTATGGTACTTGACTTCCATAGAATTCTCCGGTCGTAATTTTTGACAATTATGCCATAGATTACGACCGGAGTCCGGTGGCTCACGCCATTATGTCAGAAATTCTGACTCTAGAAGTCGGAATTAACCCACTCGATCACATAGAGTTGGTTGGCTGAATGACCCTGACTGCCCACGTTTACGTCTGCAGCCACCCGCCAGCCATCCTTGGTCAGCTGCTGAATCTCGAACTTGTCGGGCATATAGTCCGTGTAGGCGTTGCGGTTGACGATATCCATCCGACTCGGCTTGTAGTCGCCATTGAGGCTTACGCCCCAATAGGCGTCAACCGGGTCGGCGCCCGCCGTCCAGGTGTCGTTCAGGTTATTGTTGATCGCATTGCGTTCACGCTCGCCCGTGCTGAAGTTCTTGGACGAGAAGGCTGTCCCGCCTTCATCCGTCAGGTCGACTTCGCCACCATCGTTGAACAGACGAACTTCCGAGAAGTTACCGTTGCGCTCATATCCGCCAAAGCTGGATTTGAGGTAGATACGGTACATCGTGCCATCACCCATGACCGATGCGGCGAGCACCTTTTCGACTTCATCCCGGAATGTCCGGCGAACATCAGGGTTAGGCGATCCTTCCAGGACAACCATTTCGGTGAAGAAGCCTGAGAATGCATCAGTCGTTCCGAGACCACCTCCACCGAGCACCATCCTGGTCGAGTTAGGATAGGTTGTCGGCGTCGATGCATCCCCGAACTGACGTTCGACCGGAATGCCCAGCGGCTGGATGCGACCGGCTTGCGCCCAGGTGATCCACCCGCCCCAACCACCGTTCCAGCCAAACGTGCCCTGCTGGATGTTGCTTTCTACGGCAGCGTTTCGGACCAATGCCGTGTCCTGGTTATTCGCCCAGCCGACCTGAGTACGGAAGTACGGCGGGCTGTTCGAACCCCATGCCTGTGGGATGCCCCACATCGTCTGATAGGACGCTGAACCAACTTCTGAACCTGCGCCGCCAAGCCAGACCACGTTTGGATAGGGGATCATGTAGGGACGGTTGGTGCCTTCCTCCACGTCGATCATATGGGTGCCCGCGCCATCGAATTTCATGATCGGGCGACCGTTGGGCGACCCAGCCTGACGGAATTCAGGCTGACGAGCAGCGGTGGTCTGAACCAGGTCTGAACCTAGTCCTGACTGATCATATAGACGAACGACCTTGTAGATCGCGGCTGCGTCAGGCACCTTCGCGAGGTTTCCGTTGTTGGTCGAGCCAAGATCAACTTCCTCATTCGTTGCCTGATTGCGCAGGCGAACGATAGGTCCAGAGTAGGTGGAGATGAGGCGGCGAAGACCCCAGGCGCCCTTCACAGGCATGGTGGTCAGGTCGTCGTAAGAAGGCACGGTGAGAAGCGCTCCGCCGATGCTCGCCACCGAAATGACCAGGCGCATATGAGCGAAGTAGCCGTCTCGATTGCTGCCCGAGCTGCCTCCACCTGTATAGATCAAACGCACCTTACGAGCCTGCACCGGGACCACAGCAGTTCGCTTCAGCTTTGTCCAAGTCTCAGCGGGGGCCGTAAGCCCTGCACTCGATTCAATCGGGTCGTGCGCGATGGGTGCGTCATTCTCATCCAAGAAGATGAGCTGAACGCGGTAGGTATCCGCTCCACCCGGATACTGACCCTCCAGCCATGTCCAATCGATCTCCGCGCCACCTGTTCCGACGAGGTCGAGCTGCGCCTCAGTGAAGGTGAAATCGCGATAGACTTCGCCGGTCCCATCCAAGCCGAAGCCGGGGAACAGAAAGCGGTTCGCAGTTCCGCGATAGATATGGGCATTCCCCGTGGTCCCCTCGGTGCGGAAGAAGCCGATCTGGTCCCCAAGGTCGGGTTCCAGATAAAACACCTGGCTGTAGGTCTTATCAGGTGCCTTGAACATCACCTCGAAATCATCGAAGTAGGTGGAGCTTTCAGTGCCTGAATCTCGCTCGTGCCAGACGCCCACTCGCACCGTCCGAGTTTGCGGTGCCAGGAACACCGCGAGGGTATCCTTTGCCCAGACCGGGTTGCTGTTGTTCGCCGGGTCTGTGCGCGGCTGATACTCGCTGGCAATGATCTTACCGGCGCCATTGAGCATCTCGATGTACATTCCGGATTCGTCGGCATCCGTCCAGGCGGCGCGGTAAGCAGACAGCTCCATCATAACAAGCCCAGCGTCGACACGTGGCGTCAGGACTACAGGCACTTCGATGTCCTGGTCCCAGCGACCGAGCAACTCACTACCTGCTGCAAAATGGGTGTTTCCAGAGTGAGCATAGATGCCGGTGATGACCAGGGGTCCGGTTCCAGCGCGAGCAGTCCAACCGTTCACGCCCTTCGATGCATCTGCGTTCTGTACTGGCAACGACATCGGAAGCAGACCGCCCAGAGCCGCTGATGACAGATAGTCGTTGATCAGGGTCCGACGACGAACACGGGCGGATGTGGCGCGGGCGCCGGTCACAATGTATCGCGAGACCTTCGCTACTTCTGGCGCGAGGCGCTGCGATACGAGGTATCGGGAAAGTTTAGAAACGTCTGACATTACGCTACGGCCTTCACACCAAACTGAGCTGCATTGATGACGTCCCGAGTCCAAGCGGAGTCGTCTGCCGGATTTGTTTCGAAGACGGCTTGGACAGCGCCGAAAGTTGCCGGGGTCGGAAGCTGCGCTGCCTGGGCATAATTGACCCCGTCAATGCGGGCGACACCTTCCACAGTCGGGGTCGCTACTCCGCCCACGGCTCTCATGCCCACCGTGACCGCCTTGATCTCGTAAGCCGCCCATTCGCTGCCGAGCTGCGAGAAGGTGAAGGTTTCCACCTGGTCGGCTGCTGTCGCCTGGATGAAGTCGGTATCATTCACGCCGGTCTCATCGACCGCCGTATAGTCGCCGGTCCAGGCAGTCTCTGCGCCGTTCCCCGTGGGAAGCGTCTGATGGACCGTCATGTAGTCGGTCGGTTCATCAGCCACCACGATCCCTGAGTAATAGCTTGAGTTTGAGCCGAATGAGCTGAATGTGAGCGATGCCAGATCAGCCACGCCGTAGTCAGTGCGCCCGGTAAAATCAAGGATCACCTGGTTCGCATATTTCAAGCGCACTCGTCCGTCAGTGACCCCGAGCTTCACGTACAAATCGATGCGCTCGACAACGCCAACCCCAGGTACAGCTGAGGTGGTAGCCTCAGCCACCCATGCGGTACCGTTCCAGATATCCAGGATCATGGTGTTGCTGCTGGTGGCGCGGAATCTGATGAGCGTGGCATTGGTCGGCGAGTAAAACCGGAATGGATACGGTGAGCCGGTGGTGGTCAGCGCTACTCGACGCACGTACGCCGAAGCATACACCTCTCTCAAAGGAGCTGGGAACGGGATTCTGAACCCTTCCTGATAGTTCCCTGTGTCGATGCCTTCGAGACAGGTCGACGTGATGTAGCTCGTATTGGTGACCACCTTCGGTGTCCCCTGTGAAAGGGACACGTCAGCGATGGATGATCCAGCGAAGAGAACAGTCATGTTTAGCTCGCAATGATAGAGAAGGAGATGTCGGCGAGTGCCTGGTCAGGCGTGGTCGGCGCCACGATCTGGAAGATGTCCCCCGAAGCGAACACCACCGCCGTGGCGAAGGACACAGCACCGACAGTCGACCCGGCGACGAAGGTCACGGTTCCGATCACCGCATCGTTGCGCTTGATCGTGAAGACCGTCTCGGCGCTGGCGGCGGTACCGGCATTGATGACGCTGCCCAGAAGACCGACCGGCAGCACAAAGCTCTTCGTGACCGCATGACGGAAGACCAACTCGCCAGCCTGAGTGTTGCCACCAAGGAAGGTCGCGAATTCCTTCTGGAGCTTGTATGGAATCCACTTCCCGCTTGCCGAGTTGTAGCGCAGCGTGTCTCCGTCCAGCAGGCCATCGAGGTTGACGTCGGAGGCATCTCGGAGGCGTCCATTGTTCCCGCTGGAATAATTCTCGTTGGTGAAGACCTTCGGCTCGCTGTAGGCGGTGTAGGTGTTGTCCCGAACAGCGAAATACGTGGTCCACTCGCCGGTTGACTCGCTCTTGTACTGGACATCGAAATCCCTCGGCCCGCAGGCAACCGCGTAGGCTGGCTGCGATGTCGAAGCCAACATGACCTCATTGATCTCGACCGGGTTGGCGAATGCATAGGCGACCCATTCATTCGTCGCCGAATCGGCGAGCCAGTAGTTTGTCAGGTCACCATCGACCGTGGTCGCTGCGTTGCCTGCGAAGGAAGATGAGACAGTGACCGTCCCGCCAACGCACTCGTCAGGCCCTTCCGGGTCCTGACGCATCTCCATTTCGGAGATACCGACTCGAGAGTCGCCGCCATTCGCGAGGAACAGGACACGCCATTCGGTGTGCAGCTCCGTGAATCCGCCGACCGTTGCCCAGACGACGCCATCCTCGGTCGTGTTGACCGTGAGCTGCTTGCCAGCGTTCCCAGTGAATGATGGGTAACTCGCACCACCGGCACCGCCGTCGATAAATTCGAAGCCAGTAGCGGTCGCGTTGACAGCGAGGACCTTGCCCTCGTTGCCAAACATCATCGGGATCGTGTTGTCCTGAACAACGGCAGGAACGACGAAGCTGCGCGTGTCAGTGCCGCCGAGCGCCCAGTTGGTTTCAGGGCCGAACTTCTCGACCGTGGTATATTCGACGCCGTCGTTAGAGCACTCGATCCAGAAGACCTTCGCGTTGCGTTCTGCCAAGCGAACGCCGGTCATGGTCATACCACGGACAGAAACGGCTTCAGGGAATTCCCAACCGATATAGATCGGGTACACAGGATTTGCCTGCGTGGTCCAATAGTAGTCAGAGTCGCTCGTCCAAGGGCCGAACGCATTGGCAGGCTGCTTGTTGCCATCAGAAGACGAATTCGAAGCGAAGGCAGAGCCACCCGTTCGCAGGCTCGCACCGTCCTCGTCCAGGAAGTCCAGACCTGCCATTGCGAGATAAGCCGAGTCGCCGTTGTTCTCGTAGACAGCCAAGCGCCAGAACCGGAAGGACAGGGTGCCTCCATCCGGGACTTCTCCGCCACCGGCACCACCGGACTTGATGACGTCCCACTCATTGGTGCCTACCTTCAGCAAGGTCACCTTGACTGCAGGGCCTGAGATCGAGAGACCACCGGAATAGTTCAGGGTGACGCCATCCTGGGCGGCAAACGTCAGGTCCTGGTCGCTGTCTGCCAGGACGTCGATCAGCGTTCCGACCGGGATCGCGGCAGCTGCCTGGGTCGGGATCGTGAACGTGGCGGGAGCGAGGTTTTTGAAGCGGACAATCTTGCCGATGTCGCTCAGCGTCAGTGTCGCGTCTTCGGTCTTCACGACTGCCTGGATGGTCTCGAAGTTGTAGACCGGCGCCGGGTTTGCGAAGACCTGTGTCTCGGAGTCACCCGTGAAGGTGGCGTCCGTCACCGTCCATTCATCTGCCCACGAGAAGGTCTCAGGATCAAAATACTGAACCTTGAAATTCTTCGGAGCGGTCGCGGCGCCGAAGCCTTCTTCAGCGACCGTGGTCAGGGCAACTTCGCGGATCGTGACCGCCTGGTCGAAAGTGTAGGAAACCCACTCGTCTGCCACGTCAGCGGCGAGCCAGGTGTTGGCTGTGTCGCCGTCGAAGACTGCGGCAGCATCGCCCATGAAGGAAGATGACACTTCCGGGGTGCCACCGGTCGCCACATTGTCGCCACCCGGCAGAACGCGCATCTCCAGCTCGCCCAGGCCGGTGCGAGCATCGCCGCCGTTTGTCTCGATCAGGATGCGCCACTGGTTCGCCGCATGCAGCGACGAAGGTGCGCCACCTGTCATCGTCACCCACTCGACACCCGTCTCGTCTGCATTGACCGCGAGAACACGTCCGGCGTTTCCGACGAAGTCCGGATAGGAAGCGGAACCACCACCGGATGTCAGATTGCGCCATGCTTCCGTGGCGCCTGGTTCATCCGTCGTCCCGGTGATCACGCACATCCACAGGTCGTCCTGATAATCGACGGTGTCGCCCGCCTCATACGGGCGGGCGGTCGCGGATGTGAAGGTGAGCTGCGAGATGAAGATCGTATCGTCGCCCTGGGCGATGCTTCCATCCTTGTCATAGGCGAAACGCAGCGTGTGCGATCCTGCCGTGACAGCGAAGGTTGCCTGCTTGTAGGTGTTGGTGACGCCGCCGTCATTGAACTGCTCGACGCCATCAAGGCTGACGATGAACCTGTCCGGCGCTTCACCAGACGTGCGGTACCGAACGGTGTAAGTCCCATCTTCCGGGAAGGTTTCCGTGAAGAAGAAGTAGGTCAGACCATTGTCAGGGATCGAGCGGAAACGCAGCGACTTCGTGGAAAGCGCCGATGGGTCGCTCTCGTTGACGATAGCAGCACCGGGAGCGTCAAACACGAACTTCGCTGGGATTACACCATCCTCGAAGGTGATCGGAACGACACCGCCCCAAGCGCCACGATAACCGGCACCGAGGCCCCCAGCTTCGACGTCGCCCCAGATCGCTTCACCGTTCACGTCACGCTGAAGAACCTGACCTTCGGTGCCCCCGGCAGGCAGGCTCACAGGTGCATCGACCCAGGCGACGTCGCCGTCAGCCGAGGAATTCTTGGCGAGCAGCTGACCCTGGGCGCCGCCGTCCGGCAGCTCCTGGAAATTGGATGTCGGCGTGACAAGGTAGGTCTCGTCAGCAACCCAGTCGGTTTTCGTTTCGAGACCAGCGACGTTCCAGCTCGTCCCGTTGTCGGACCATTCGATGCGGAAGACCTTAGGCGAGCGAGATGCAACCGAGCCAATGCGGATCGCGACCTCGCGAACCGTGACCGGGGAGAGGAAGTCGTATCCGATGTAGTTGTTCTCGTGTGGGTTCAGCGCCATGAACGTGGCGTCGTCACCGTCGAAGGCGTTGGCAGCTGTGCCGGACGATCCGCCACGGATAGCCACGCCCCCGGTCGCCTGCTGCGGAACGCCTGCGATGTTTCGGAATTCGAGGTTGTGAATGTAGGTGTTGTTGCCGTCGTTCGACTCCAGCACGAAGATGCGCCAGAAGCGGTGCGTCAGGGAGTCGTCGCTATCGGTCGCGGCTTTGGGTTCCCACTTCTGGGTCACGGAGTTGTACGTGAGGACCATACCCTCCTGCGGCGGCTGCGCCAGGAAGTCGGTGTCTTCCAGATCACCCAGGCTGTCGTAGACCTTCTGATAGCGCGGGTGGACCAGACGCTTTGTGTCAGCCGTGGACGCAGCCCAGACCAGGCCGGAGAAAGCCCAGCTCTCGTACCAGGTGAGGCCGTCGTCGGAGAATTCCACCACGCCCGACTGCGGGCGGCGGTCGGTGCTGCCGGGGACCGCCTGCTTGATCTCAAGGTTGGTGATCGCGACCGGCTGAGCGAACTGATAGCCGATCCAGGTGTTGCCGTTCGATAGGTTCTCGGACTGGGACTGCCAGAAGGTTGTGAGGGTATTGTCGAACGCATTCGCCAGGGTGCCCCCGCTACCGATTGCCGTACCGCCTGTGGCGAGCTGGTCGCCGGTCAGCGTGTCGCGCATGATCAGGTCGCCGACGACAGCCGAGTTGCTGCTCTTGCCGGTGAGGAACTTGACGCGCCAGAAGGTGTGCTTGCCGTTCGGCTCTTCCGAGGGCATCGCGTCGTCGTAGCCTGTCCAAGCGGAGTTGGAGACGTAGGTCAGGCGGGTTGGCGACGAGTGAAAGATGACCAGGGCATCGCGGGCGACTTCCTTGGAATCCGGACCAATCGAGACAGTCAGAGGATTGACGTTGCCGCGATTGTCGACCACGAACAGCCGCTTGGTCGCCGGTACCGTTAGCGTCGAGCCGACCGCCACGTTCTGCATCGAGAACATCATGTAGCGATTGAAGTCGGTCTCAGTGAGCGCGAGCGAGCCGTTCTGCAGGTCGATGTCAACCGCATCGTTCATGGCGCGTTCGAGGTAAGCGACCATCGTGTTGACGGTCGTTTCCTTTGCAGCCTGGGACGTTGCGAGCAGCGGGATTTTGAGGATCGGCGAGAGAGCCATTTTATACTCCGATTAGGGCGTATGGGAGCTTGGTTCCGAGCGGAAAGCCCCATTCGACATTTGCTGACATCTGGTGGATCACGACGTTGAGGTCGCGTCGGTTGGAGAGAGACAGCGTCCCGAGGGTTGCTGCCGGAATTATTACCTGTCCGGATGTCAGAATTTCTGACTTCCACACGTAAAGAGAATCGTCCTCTGGGTCCCATTTCTTCGCGTCGTATTCGCCGGGGAGGAGGAAGAGGTAGTAGCGCTCGCTTTCTTCGTTCAGGGGGACCGAACCATTGTTGCTCATCGCGCCGCCGATCCTCGTTGCACGGGACCACTGGATGCGGACGTCACCATTGGCGAGGTTCGTTCTGCGCACATTCCCAACAGGCAGAGGTCGTTCTGTTCCGCCTGTTAGTGCCAGCGTCTTGCTCGCCACGAAGGGCGCCAGAACGTTGCCGGTGTTGACGATGAACTGCTGATCCTTGTCGAGATATTCGAGCGAGTCCGATGCCAGGTGAACACTGTTCTCGGTGTAGATCATCCAGGTGTCGCCATTGCCGTGACGATACGCGGCGTCAATTGTGCCACGATACCCTCGAATTAAGGCAGAAATTGTGACGGACCCGTCAGAATTTTCGACAGCGTTCTTGAAGAGGATCACCTCGTCGCCGATGATGATCATGTTCTGGGTCGAGGGCCATTCCTCATCCGGGATCGTCTCCCAGGACCAGAGCTGAGCCTGCTCATTGAAGTCGAAGGCGGGGATGAGGTTGATCTCTGTCTCATCGTCCTGGATGTTCCAACCGTTCGCTGGCGGCGGGACCGGCTGCTTGGTGTAGCCCCAGATCGCATCGACCTGCGTATAGCCATCCGTCGACCAGTTGGTGTCCTCGATCCGCGACTGCAGCATGCCGAAGTTGAACCCCGGCTTGTGAGCACCGGCACCCCAATAGTAGCCGATCTTGACGTTCAGGTTCTGGTGGTTGTCGTCAATGTACGGGATGTTCGCGACCATCGGCGTGGCGAACGCAACAGAGCCGCCAGGCTGGTTGACCGTGCCCTGCGGCTGCTCGGTCGTTGCGGTGTGTAGGTAGCTCTCAGCGAGGTTCGCCACACTGACAACCTCAAGCTCCATGTTGGCGCCCATGGTCATGTCGGTGATGCGGCACTCGATGGCGCGACCGTCCTTGAGCTGGATCGTCACAACGTCCGAAGCGTCGAGGAACAGGAAGTCACGCGGCAGGCGGAATTCCTGCGTGGTGCGTTCCGACCAGGCAGCATAAAGAATGCGCTTCGCCATGGCCTTCGCATCCTTGGACAGGAGGGACATGTTGAAGGTGACCTCAAGGTGCTCCTTGGTCGACATCACCGGAAGCGGACGACCGGGGCGCTTGAAATACTGCGAGCCGGTCTCATAGTCGTTTTTCGGGTCGTAGTAGGAAACCGTGACGCGCTCCGGCAGCTCCATGGCCTGCTGGATTGTCTCAGACAGTCGCTCATTATCAGTTCCGATATCCGCCTCGATCACGCCCAACTGCTCTTCCTGGATGGTCACCAGGGGAGCGCCGCCGCGCATCTTGAAGACGAGCATATTGTCGGTCTCAACGCAGTCGAACTGATAGACGTTTGCCAGCTCTTCCAGGACGGAGCGGGCGTCGACCGGTTGCTCGAACATGTAGCCGAGAAGCGGTTCCTGCGTCTCGATGCCGCTGGTTCGGACACGATCTGGCTCGATGCCCACGCGCTCGGCGACATCTGTCACGATCTGCGCAATGTCGACCTTATCCTGAACCTTGCGGTCCTGGTACTGAATGACCGGGGTGATCTCGCCGCCGATGGTCGCGAAGCCAATCATCGCATCGCGCTCGGACCAGTAGTAGCGACCGTCACGCATGGCGACGTTCGTGTAGCCTTCCCGCCCGATCTGGATATCGACCGTCTGCAGGTGGAAGTCGATCTTGACGATGTAGGGACCGCCTTCGATGGTCCAGCCGTTGGTGTTGATGTAGGACTTGGGCGAGCGGAAGCCGTTCAGGTTCAGGTGTGCCCAGGAGATACCGTCCAGGCGCTTCTCCCAGAGGATTTTGCCCGTCATGATGTCCATCGACGCAACCCACGGCGTTCCGCCTGCAGGACCAGCGATGATGCCGATGCAGTTTGCGCCGACGATGTATGCCATGTCGTACATGACCAGGACGTCGCCCTTGCTACCGCGCACCTCAGGCCACTGACCGAGCTTCGTCTCATAAGCCCTGGATGGCTCAAAGCCCAATGCCAGGTCTTTCGACGTGCCTGTCTTCCCCATGTATGGTCCCACCACGGGCGCATAGTAGAAGTTGAAACGGTCGACGCCCGCATAGTCGGTCGAAGTCATCAACAGTGCCTGCTCGGTGCCGATGGACCCCTGGCGGTAGTTCGTGCGTCGACCCTCGGACTCGATGGTGCCGATCTTGTTGTAATACTCATCGAAGATGTGGATGCGTCCGAACACCTCATAGACCAGGGTGTAGGGTACCGGGTTTCCATAATACCCAGAGCCGATGATCGGGAATGCCCCACCGGGTGCAAAGATGCCGTTCCAGATGTCCGCAAGGATGTTCCCCGAGCGTCCCCAGGACTTGATGATCTTTCCGCTCGACGGGTCCATAAAGAGGATCGGGCCGTAGTTGCCTTCGAACTTATAGAGCACCAGGTCTCCGGACGGCGTCGTTCCAAATTCCTCGAAGTCGTTGCCGTTTGCTTTGGTCCATGTGCGTGTACCCAACGTGGACGAGGTCATCGGCGTTGCTGCCTCCCCGTGAGGAACGGTCTGCGGCAGAACGTCGACGTACTTGAGGCGCTTGACCTCTTTACGTGTGTCCATATCCCACATGCGGACGACACGGTCCTCGTTCTCATCGAGACCAGTCATGAAGAGGGTGCCGCGCACGATGTCGATCATCTTCGAACCGAAGTCCGGACGATACCAATTCTTGGTTGGCGGTTCCATGTTCTCGAAGATGATCAGCTGCGGCTTGCGCGTCACCTTTGAAACCACTTCCGCCGTGATTGTGGGGATGCGGTTGCCGAAGTCTTCAAGAGCGAAGTCCTGGAACATCAGGTAGCAAAGATCGCGGTAGGCGGGGACCTTACCCACACCTTCCTGCTCTTCCATGAATGGATCAGGCATCTGCTGCTCGTCACCGGCATAGAAGCGCCAAGCGAAGCGACCGGATGCACCACCCTGCCCCTTCTTGCCACCGGCAGACTTCATCGAGCGCTTGCCGGACTCTTCCTGGTCGCGGGTCGAGAAGCCGGGGCCGACCAGATCGTCATCGTCGGGATTGAGCTTATTGTAGATCAGGTTGTTGTCTGCCCAGATGCGCAGGACGTCAGCCATCGGACCCTCGGCGAGGCCCATGGCGAAGTTGGCGTAATACTTGTAGACGGGCTGGGCTTTGCCCTTCTTGCCCTTCATCTTACCCTTGCCGCCCGACTTCTGCTTGCCCTTCTGGGTCACATAGACCTTCTCCTCGCGGAAGTCGGTCGCCCAGAACATGTTGCCGGTCACGCGCATGGTGCCCCAGATTTTGGGAATGCCGCGACCGTATGAGGCGGAGGAAACGCGGACGTCGTTGAGCTTCCCGGTCGGCTTCTTGCGACCATTCATGATCATCGACCCGGCGATGGATGCGCCGAGGATAGTCGCCTTGAAAAGACCGGCGCCAGAGAAGAGGCTAGACGCCCCGAGAACGGCAAGCTGCATTACACCACTCCCTTGTAGCTACGCAGAGAGATGACCATGTCCTTCCAGTCGGTGTAGGGCTGCTCAACGACCTGGCGCTTGTGCAGGTTGGCGTTGATCACCGACAGGCGCCCGTGGGCATCTCGCGACAGAATGCCTGTGTGCATCGGGAAGATGGACTGGCGCAGCAGAATGATCGAGCCAGGCTTCAGGCCCTGGAATGGCATCGGATCAGTCTGCCCGTAAACCAACTGCTGAAACTTCGCGGGTTCGGGATCGAAAGAATATTCCGTCGTGTCGTTGATTTCGATTCCGCAAGAACGTCCGACGTTGACAAGCAATCCGATGCAGTCGACGCCCATGCGGTCGCGCCCACCCTTCTTGAACTTGACGCCGATCCAGGACTTCGCCTCTGCTACGATCTGATCGAATGATGCACTCATCACATACCTGCCACTTTGAAATATTGTCCGGCACCCGGCACTCGCGGATGACCTCGGAAATTGAGGATGTTTTTGAACTTTGCGGCGCACTCGGACGCCGTCTTGTTGCAGCCTGCGGTGACGGTGAACTGGTCGCCGATCTGCGGCTGATAGGGCAAAGGCAGAGCCAGCGAGACGATGCCGCTCGGCCTGTCGTATCCCATGATCTCCATCGAGCGACCGGCGTTCTTGCCAGTCAGGAAGGTCATGACGCCCCAGTCGAGCCAACCGTCTGCGACCGCCAGGTCAGTCGAGCGCACCTGTGTCGTGCGGGTCGACAGTTCTGGTACCTCACCGAGGAACCGATAGCGCGGGGCGACAGCTTCCCAGGTGACTGTGCCGTCGACAGTCTGGGCGCCGGGGACGCCGCTCAGCTCGACAGGATCGACGGATGTCATTCCGGCTGAGCGGGCGATGAATTCGATGCCGCCATACTGCTCATAGCCTGGCTCGATCTCATCTTTCAGCATGACAGCGATGGTCAGCTCATCGAAAGCGATCCGGCGCGTCAGCCCGTCATTGCCAGGGCGACCGCCCAGAGCCACGGAAAAGCGCTTAGAGCCGGGGTCGACGTCGACCTCAACTGAGAAGGGCCTCCAGCGGCGGTCGGGGACCTGGGATGGCACTTCGGTCGACCGTCTTGCGCCAGCGATGTTGAAATAGAAGTTGGTCCCAAAATACTGGTACTGACATGCGACAGATGCCCAACCCGACGAGTCTGCCCAGTAGCCGTAAGCCTGCCCTGAGAAGACGAGCTTGTAGCGTCCGCTGGCGATCTGCTCCGGCGTCAGTCCGATCTCATTCGGGAAGAAGCTGATCGACCGCTCATTGCTGTTGGTGAAAGCCAGAACCTTGCCGCCCGAGATCGGCGTCATGTTGATGTCTTCGCCGAACACATCCCCGTGGTACCACTTGCTGCCATCATAGACGCCGACGACGTCCGGATAGTATCGCGGGCGCTCGATCAGCGAGGCGAGCGGGAAGAGCACACGGTCACCGACCTTGTATTTGGAGCCGGGGCGATGGACGGGAGGCTGGATTTCAATGCCGCACTTCTTCGAACCGAGATCGAGACGGCACTCGTTCAGATAGGTGTCACCGATCTTCTGCGAGAGGAGATCGACCAGGCCTCGCAGCTCCACCAGGAAGGCGCCGGAGCCGGTCGTCTTCACCTCACCGAAGTAGCCATATCGGAGCTTGATCTCGCCCATGGTCTCATCTTCGTAGTTGATGAGGAAGACCTCGGCGAGCGCGAAGTCGAAGGCGCCGTTGCGCATCTCTTCATCGCTGATGCCGTCGTCGCGGAGGAAGCCGGTGACTTCCATCTCATCCACGGCGAAGTTGGCGCTGGACTTCATGGCTGACTTGTTGAAGCCAGCCGCTGATTTGTAGACCTCATCCTGATAGGTGACGTCCTCGTCCAGCTCGGTGTAGCGAAACACCTTGCCGTCCTGCCGGGTGATGCGCCAGCACGTCGTCAGTGTGGTGGTCTCACCTCTCAGATGAGCCGCCATTGCTGGCGAGATAGTCTTCATTCGGTATCCTTGATTTCAACGATGGGGATGGACTCCCAGGACTGGTAGTTCCAGAAGTCATGCGTCGGATCGAACACATCGACGTCAAATCGAGCATGTACGTGAAATCTACCATAGGGCAGAATAATTGACAAGCCCGCAGCGGGCGCTGTCGTGAAATTCACCGTTCCGTTAGAATAATTGACCTTGTAGGCTACACGAGCGTTGTTCCCTCCGCCTCCGGTCGTCGGGCCGTTCTCGACAAAGGTCTCTCCGCCCACGATTAGAGGCTCAAGCGAACCCTGCTCGGGTTTGGTGATCACGCGGTCGTACTGGTAGGGACCCGGCTCATAGCTCTTGATCAGCTGGAAAGTCTTGGTCGTCCCGTCGCCGTAGCCGATTGCCTGATTAAACCACTCGAAGTCACCCCAATCCTTGAAGCGGAAGGAGTGCGCTCGCCCACGGCGGGCATAGAAGAAGTTGCGCAGCTCCTGTAGCTGATCTGGGTCTTTGATCCCGTGGGATACATCGTACTCGGCGCGGACGCGGCGCCATTCGACATTGCGTCGTTCGAGGCCGGAAGCGAGCGTAACGATGGTGGTACGGAACTGGGGACCGCCCTTGGAGCCGTAGGAGATTTCTTCAGGGAAGACGGCGTCATGAAAAGCCATGATGTTTCCTCATGTGATGGATCGGGAAGGGTCCCCGCGATTTCTCGCGAGGAGGATTATGCGTTGCGGCGCTGGGTGCGCTCCTGGGCGTGTGCCAGGCGCTGACTGATCTGGCGCTGGTTGCGCTTGAAGTCGTCGGCGCTCTTCAGTCCGGTCAGGTTCAGGTTGAAGGTGTTGCCTCCACCCTGGCGGGCTGCTGCGAATTCCGAAGTCGGCTGCTTCTCTTCGCGAGTGTTCATCTCGACCGGCACCTTGCGACCGCGTGAAAGCGGGATGACCGCTTCGTTCGGGTGAAGGACGGACGGGATGCCGCCGCGACCATATGAGCCGGTGTTTGCCGTACCCTCGGCGAAGTGAGGCATCTTACCCATGGCGACCGGCGCTGTTGCCAGGCCACCTTCGGCGAAGAGACCAAACAAAGCGCCGAGACCGCCTCCGCCCATACCGCCGCTCGAACCGAGCGAGCCGAGGAGCGACATGATCGCGCCACCGAACTGACCCAGACCTGGGATCACCGACGACAGAGGACCCATGAGAGCGCCAAGGCCCTGGCTCATCTGCTGGAAACCAGGCTGGGCTGCCTGAGCCTGCTGGCTCGCCGACTGGATGGACTGACCCGCCTGCTGGAAGCCGGGGCTTGCCTGCAGAGCCTGCTGACCTGCAGTCTGCACCGCCATACCCGCCTGCTGATCGGCAGCGATCTTCGTCTGCGTCTGCATCGAGGCCTGGCTGGCTGTTGTACCGAGCGTCTGCAGCTGCGTATTGACCTGCTGGATCGAGCTGGTCACCATCGGATCGACCTGCTGTTGCTGCTGCTGACCCATCCCGACGGAAACCGCGTTCGGATAGAATGCTCGCTGCTGCGCAGACAAGCCGTTCTCCCATGAGCCGCCACCCATCTTCAGTCCGCGCTCACCGCCCAGGTCGAAGTGCATCGAGTCGAGCGACCCGTACTTGCTGCGGTCGCCGGAGAAGTAGCCACCCCAACGCAGAGCCTCAGGGTCCATGTCAGGATACAGGCGCTCCTGGGACATCTTCGCCTGCTGAGCAAACTGCTCGTAGGTGCGGAAGCCCGACTCGTCCTGGTAGTTGCCGAATTCCTTGCCGGTCGCCGGATCGATGATGCGGACATCGGTTGCCAGTCCCTGACCGTGCAGGCGCTTGTCGCCGGGACGCAAGCCGGAGAAAGCTTCCACCTTGTAGCCAGTCTGCGCCTCATAATTCTTCGACGCATCCTCAAGGATGTTGGTCAGTCGCTGGTCGACGCCGTTCTTGTAGTTGCCGACGAAGTCCATGGCGTTGGTCGACGGCTGACCCGGCAGCTTGATCCCATAGTTCGGGTCGACCGGCTTGAAGCCTGCCGTCGTGCCGTGCTTGTGCAGACGGTCGCCTGCGCCGAGGGTCGGGCCGTCGAGCTTGCTGATCCATTCCTGGTTCTTAGCATCCGAGTAAGCGGGGTTCGCATAGTGCAGGTTGCCGCCGACCGACGAGGCCTGCCCTGCAGCTCGCTTTGCCAGGTACTGATCGACAAACTCGCTTGAGCGCTTGCCACGACCAGACTCGAGTAGGCTGTCCGACAGATACTCAACGCCCTGACGACCGTTCTTCCAGGCGACCGGGCCGTTGATGTCCGAGAACTGCGACTTGGCATTGACGACGGAGGTGACGGAATCGCCCCACTTCCCGGAGACCTTGCGGTTCAGGATCGTGTCGACAACGCCTGCTGCCTGCGACTCGTAAGCCGGACCAGTCAGAGAGGCGTCGACTTCGGTCATCAGCGTCTTCTTCAGATCGGTGATTTCCTGCGGCGTCAGTGACAGCGTCTTGCTGGACAGGTTGTAGGGGGTCGCCGCCATGCGAGCTGCAGACTGCGTGACCTGCATCGGGTCCACACCGGTTCTAGCGTAGGCCGTGGCAGCTGCGGCGCTCTGGCTGGCTGGCATCGGCTGATTGATGAACGGAACCTGCTTGCCACCAGCAGCGGTCGCCAGGCTGTTCAAAGCGTTTGCCGCATTGACGGCACCAGTTGCCATCGCATCGATCTGCGGGGTTGCAGTCGATACAGAAGCAGCCAAGGCGTTGGTAGCCTGTGGAGCACCGTCGAGACCAAAGCCACCCTTCATTTCCCAGTGCTGGTTCTGCGGGGCGCCCTTCAAGCCGAATCCGCCCTTCAGGTCCCAGCTCTGAGCCTGCTGACCGAGGTTCCAAGCGTTTGCCTGGTCCTTGCTCTTTTGAGCGGTCGACAGCTGTTCCTGGGTCGCGCTCTTGGCACCGCCAAACCAGCTGCTGAAGGTGTCCTTCATCATCGACTGGAGACCAACCTTGATGAAGTCCTTCAGGATCGACTGGGCGAGTGATGCGAAGTCTGCTTTGCCGGTCACCACCATTTCGGCGATGTTGTCGGACAGGCCTTCGATGGCGGTGACCGCAACACGGTCGGTCGCCACGCCGATATCTTCGATACCGTCGACCCATTCCTTCAGCGGGCGATCATTCATTTTCTGCTGGGTCGTGATCAATTCACGCAGCTTGGCGCTCTGCTCGGCTGTGACGTGAATGCCCTTTTCCGCCAGCTCGTTGATCTTCTCACGATGCGCGATCTCGATCTCACGTGCGCGGGACGCCATATTCTGGAGGCCAACCTCGTCGTTCATCGAACGGACCATCGCCGCGTAGGGGTCCGAGACCTCCTGCATCTTGCGAGTCTGGAATTCGATTCCGGCGTTGTACTGGTCGAGCGTGATCTTCCCAGCCTGCAGCTGAGAATTCAGAGCATCGATCTCGGCACGGTAGTCTTTGACAGCCTTTTCAGCATCCTTTGCGCGCTTTGTGACCGCATTCTTATCCCCGGTCATGTCACCACGCAGGGGATTGAGATCGGAGGTATCTGTGAGCTTCAGCGTGTCGAGTCTTGCCTGCTCACGGTCGCGAGCTGCCTGGTCCAATTCAGCCTTGCGGGCAGCTGCCTCCTTGTCTCGCAGCTCCTGCAGTTGCTTTGAATGTTCGGCGTGGGCCTCCAACACCGGCTTTAGAATATCGCCAGACTGCTTATATAGCTCGTCAACTTGGAACCATTCATCGATAGCTTTCGACCCTGATTCCAGGGTCCGGTTCAATGCGGCAATGTCGGATTCCAGATTAGCCTTGTATTCGGCAAGACGTTCATCTTCAGACTTAAATGGGTTCAACTTGGACGTATAATAGTCCATGTTGCGAGCGGCTGTAGCGATGAGTTTGTTAGAGTAGACGCCGAAACTAAGCAGCATCTTGCTAAGCTCAGCCAATACCACCCACCCAGCATTCTGGAACAGCAGCTTGAACTTGGCCGCAGTCATTTCCCCGTTCTGCGCCATATTGTTGAAGCCGGTAGCAGTTGCTGTATCAGCAAGGATGATCGCGTCTACAATTCCCTGAAGCGAGAAGCTGTCCGCAGCTGTGGAGGCATTCAGAATCCAATCACGGACATCATAGAACGCCTGCGTTGCCATTGTCCCCACGGTGACGGAAGTTTCGCCAACCTGGACGAGCGTGTCCCAGTAATATGCGAGAGCACCACCAGCAGCTCCAACAGCCATTGGAATTGCTGCGAATGCGGCGGAGACGATGCCCCCTACCGACCCCAGCATTCCGAACACGGAAATGCCCTTCGCGATGCCAGCGATCAAACCAGATGACATCACGCCGAGCATTACTGCCCCGAGTTCCTTGACATGCTTCAGTGCCCAGATGGCGGCATCTCCCAAGGCACGAATAGTGTCCCCAAGAGCCTGTGAAATAGCGACAGCGTTCCCCTTGAATTCGGCGCTTTCCATGACATCCGTCAAAGCGCGGGCAACGTCGCCGAAGGCGTCCATGACCCCATTCTTACCGACCAGCTCCTGGAATTTGGTCCAGCTGTTCTGCAGCTGACCAATCTTGGTGTCGGCGCGGTCGAGCGCAGCGATGATCTGGGGACCGAAGACTTCCGCCATCTTCTTGGCGAGCAGAACCACAGCATCGTCAGAAACCTGACCCAGCTCCAGCATCTTCGACAGATCGACCTTCTTACCCAGGTGCTCAGACAGAGCTTCCTGCATCAGAGGGAATGCAGCAGGGAGCTGCTCGCCGAGCTGCTGGCGGAGTTCTTCCGCCATTACCGCACCCTTCGAGAACATCTGAGTCAGAGCCTTGAACGAACGAGCCTGACCCATGGCGTCAACGCCCATGACGCGCATCGCGCCGGACATGGATTCGAAGACGAACTGGGTGTTCTCGACCGACTGACCGGCGAGACGAGCGGAGGTGTAAAACTTGCCGTATTCTTCGCGGATGCCGACCAGAGACATGCCGTACTTGTCGGCAGCTTCGGCAGCGAAATTCATAGACGACTGCTGTTCAATCGCGGTCTTCGATGCAACGCCCATGGCGGTCTCGAAGCGCTGAGCGGACAGGGTCGCATTGTAGACGCCCTGTGTGAACTGACCGAGCGTCAACGATCCCAGCAGAACGCGCAGCTGCGATCCAGCCTGGTAGGAGAGCGACATTGCGTTCTCCAGGCCTCGCATGTTGCCGGTGAGGCTGAGGGTGGCGCTCGATGCGCTTCTCATGCCCGTCACGTTGCCGCGATGGCTCTGAGACAGGCGCGTCAGAAGGGTGTTTGCATTCTGCGCAGCATGGGCGATCTGGTTCAGGGCGGATACGAGGCGACCCATGTCAGGCGGAGTGCGCAGACGATTGATGGCGGTGACCATCGCATCAACATTGCGAACTGCTGCCGCCGAAGGGCCACGGAAGCCTGAAAGTGAAGCTGTGATCGCCGCCAGCTGACCGGCTGTCGCAGGGTTCATACGGGCGCTGTTGAGCGCACGGAACAGTTCACGGACAGCTGCCGCGTTGTTGCGTGTCGGTCCTCGGAATGTGGAGAAGGCTGCACTGACTGCAGCGATGTTTCGGGCGACAGATGGGTTGACCGAGGCAGAGGCAATGACACGCAGGAAGTCACGTGTCCCCTTCAGCTGAGAAGCCGAGGGACCACGGAAGTTGCGGAGGGCAGTGCCCAGGTCCTGGATATTCTTGGCAGTGCTGGCAGAGAAACGGACACCGGATAGCGCATTGAGATCACGCGCCATCTTCGAGAAGTCTACAGATGGTCGACCGAAGGATTCGACCGCCTTCTTGTATGCCTGAGTAGCCGCAGTGATCTGATTGATCGCGGCCTTGTATTCCGTGGCGCCGCGCTTAGCACCAGTGGCGTTGATATTCAGATTAATGCTATGAGTCTCAGACATTTATTTTCTCGCAGGCTGCTTTTTCTTGTTTGCCTTCTTCATCTGAGCTTCGACCTCGTCGTAGTGCTTCTTGAGCACCATGGCGTCGAGTTCTGGGATCGAGAGGAGGAGGAGTTCGATGTCGTCGCTGCGGGTGATGTTCTTCAGCTCGCAGATCGAGCGAATGTCCTGCAGGGAGATTGGCTGAGGGCCGTTAGACCCGACCTGACGCTGCCTGTTCAGAAGGGTGAAAATGTCCCAGACCCACGTGAGGTCTGGGAACAGTTCAGCTTCGGAATCGGCATCGTCTGCGAACTTGCGGGAGACGTTGCCTTCTTCCTGGAGCTTTTTGCGGAAGGCCAGCTTCTTGGCGTCTGGCCTGAGCTGTTGCTTCAGGAATTCAGTTAGTTTCCCAGGGCTTCCTTGACGTCCTCGGCGCGGAAGGCGTCCTTGTTCAGGGCGAACGAGAGCACTTCGCCACGGAAGTCCTTGAGCGACTCGTCGGAGAGAAGCTCAAATGCCGTCTCGCCGGAGTAAGGGATGGGACCTTCTTCACCTTCGATGCCTTCCCAATCAGCGATCACGCCGAAGGCGAGCTGCGTGATGAGAACCTTTTCGAGGATGTCGGTCGGCGGGTTCTTCTGGCGAAGCTGCGACGTGTAGGGCTTCTCGGCTTCCTTGCGGGCGTCGAGCGATGCCTGCGAATTCAGACGACGGATTTTCAGGCGGATGCCGCCTTCGAATTCCTGCCAGGTGCCGTTCTCTTCCTTGTCCGAGGAGGTGGCGTAGTTCTTGTGGAGGTTGGTCTTCAGAGCCATGGTAGTCAGTCCTTTTCGGGTAAGGGCGGGAGCGAGCGCCCGATCACTCGCTCCCAAGGGGTGTTTTCTTTGTCGGGTTGACAGCGCACTTGACATGCGATGTCAGAATTTCTGTCTCCTTAGGTTGGCAGAACGGAGCTGAAGCGGTCGACCTGCAGCATGCAGCGGGTGGCGGCATCGCGAAGAGCGGACCATTCCATCTCTTCCAGAACGTCCTGGTCGATACCGCCAGGGGTGATCGGGTCGGACGTGATCTTCAGGGCCGGGATCGTGTAGTAGTAGACGTTCGAGTCCTGGTCCTTGAAGTCGAAACCAATCGAGATGGTGTCGTGGTTCAGGAAGTGGTTGTACATGGTCAGGTCTTCGAAGTACGCGGTGAGCGCACCCGTCAGCTGGAAACGACCGGTACCGATACCGCGAGCAAACTTCGAGCCGACCGCGTTCTGGTTACGGAGCGAAGCGTCACCTTCAATCGACAGCGACTGGACGGCGGTCGACAGGATCGCGCCATTCTTGGTCAGGTTGCCGACGTTGGTCGTCGCGTTCATCACTTCGGTCGCGGTGGATTCGAGCGTCGTGTAAGGCGCCTTGCCGAGACGAGAAGCGGTGACGGTCTGGGTTTCCTTACCCATGAAGTTCATGGCACCGGTCACGATGGAGCCGGAGGCGACTTCGAGCGAGAAGGAACCGACGCGCATGCCGTTCTGGATGAAGTGCTTGTCGACGTCGTTGAACGACTGCTCCAGGGCGAACGACTGAGGCGTGATGTCCTCAACGTCACCAGGGTTGCGGAGCATCGAACCCTTGATCGTGGCAACGCCAGGCGCGGCTACAGTCGGAATCTGCGGCGTCACGGTAAGAACGTCGTCGGCGACACCGGTCAGCTTGTAGAAGCCACGGGCGTCGGCGGCAGTCGCAGCAACCTTGGCACCAACTGTGATGCCTGCGCCGGTTGTGGAGGCTTCCGAGTTGACGTGGTTCGACAAGATGTAGACGGTCACGACACCGGCAGCTGCAACAGCCTTGGCGTTGATGTTACCGGCAACGCGCTTCTGGTTCACGGCGAGCGCGAAGGCAGCAGCGGATTCCAGTTCGTCGGCGCCAACCTGGTATTCACGACCTGCGGTGAAGTCGATGACGTTCAGGCCGTCGTTGACGATGATCTTGTCGCCAGCGGTTGCGGCAGCGGCGAAGGTGACCGTGTAGCTGTCGAAGGTGATCTCGCTGACCGGCAGGTCGAGGAAGATCATCTGACCGACCGAGAGCTGACCAGCTGCGATTGCCGAGGCAAATGCGTTGGCGCCGTTCGAGTCGATGGTCGAGGCGTCGGCGGTGCCGAGGCGCAGCCCGCTGTTGTTTGCGACGATGACGTCGTTGGCGTCGAGCACCTTGGTGGCAGCGGACGAACCTTCCGGAACCGACGTTGTCGTGGTCACGGTGATCTGCGTGTCATCGCCGGACATGGCGAGGGCTGCGATCTCGAAGTAGCCGTTGTTGACGTCGTTGGCGACGAAGCCCTCGACCTTGATGCGGCGACCGACTTCGAAATAACCGCGAGCGTCCTGACCGGCGATCAGGAGGCGGTTGTTGGCGACCCAGGAAACGGCGACACCCTTGAAGTAGTCAAAGGTCATCGGGCGCGTCCAGGCACCAAGAACGAAGGCCTGGAGGAAGTCGTCCTGCGAACCGGCTGAGAGTTCGAAGTTGATCTCACCCTCAGACGAGGCGGAAACTTCAGGAACAGACGACACCATTCGGTCAGCGCGAAGCTCTTCCGAAACGGTCGTTTCCTTCTGCGCGGCGAGCGACGAAGAGGTAAAGCGAAGCTGACGGCTCTTGCCGTCCGCTGGGATGGTGCCCCACTCGCTTGTGCTTTCAGCGATGTAGCGGATGGAGGCGCGGTTGGAATCAGCAAATGTCACGGTTCTTCTCCGATGTGATTGCCTGAAGAACCGACCCCGCCAATTGACTTCAGGATGAAAGACGATAGGGTAAATAACCCAATGTCAGAAATTCTATCCCGAAATCCCACTTACGTCAAAGATTTTGTCCGGTGGCTCACTTGGATTTTTCGTCCCGCCAGTAAGGGATGCTGACAGCAATCCTTTGAAACTCGCCTGCGATGCCCAGTGTTGTCTGACGCGGCGTCTTGAAGTTCAGGCTGGCATCGTCGTCCAGCTTGACTGACCATTCGTCAAACCAGCTGCCGCACTTGGAGGCCAGGCGCTCGACGCCTCCCATGCCAGTGTCCTTAGGCCACATGACATCGATCTGGAGAACGCCGACATGGCGCACCGTGCGACTACCACCCAGGTTGGCGCGGCGGGAGTTGCCTTCCAGGATCGTGAATTCCACATAGGGTGCCTTCTCAGGCTTCGTGCCTTTGGTGTTCTCGAAGAAGAGACTGACCGGTGGCTGCTGGGTGCTCAGATACCCAGAGAGGCGGCTTTCGATAGCAGAGCGCATTGAAGATTCACTCATTTCTTCTTTGCGCCTCCTTCAAGCGCGAGGATGAGGTTTTGTACGGTTACACGAACCATACCTCGTGGGTTTCTTGATCGTGCGGGTGTTGGAAGTTTTCCGTATTCGAGGTCGACAATGTCAGGATCGTTGTTGGCGAGCCAGAACTGCTGATACGGATTGCGAGTGCTGATTTGCCCAAAAGACGCGTCTGCAGCAGCCTGGTTGATAGGTCGTCTCGGTTCTGTCCCCAGCGGCATCGAGTTCGTCGGTCCAGGCGCCATGCTTCCCAACGGGCCGAGCGCGGGACCGCTGTAAGGTTGACCGGTAGACCAGACCCAGTTTCGGAGCGCAGCACCTGACCACACCGGGGTCTTCGACGTAACCTCCTGATGCACGAACGGAAGCGCATAGTTGAGCTTCATTCGGATCAGTTCGTCTGGGACGAGCTTTGCCCGAGCCAGTCCGGACAGGAATTTGTCGAGACCGCCGATCTCGATCATGCTGCCCTCACATGAAAAGTGTGCATGGCGCCGGAGACGATGCCCATGTATCGGCGCACATTCCACTCCTTGCCCTTGCTGTCGATGATCGTGTCTTCGACGGCATCACCGAGGGTGATCGATTCGAGCGCCGACGCCGGGACGAGGACCTTCCAGTCCTTCAGTACCATGACTTCGTCATCCCTCTCGTCTTCCGAAAAGCGAGCGAAGATCGCCTTCACATTCAAGACGTCGTTGGTGATGTTGATCGGGGTCGATGTGGCGGTGTCGTATCCTGCTTCCACAAACTGACGATAGGTGACGATCTCTTTGAGATCACCGGTCACATCGAAAGCAACGTCGACCATGTCTCTAATCAGCTTTTTGAACATCAGGCTCTCCGAATCTTGGCGTGACCACCAGGGCCGGAGATCAGCGAGCCGAGACCGGCGAGCATATTGTTGATCTCCTGCGGTACGGAAGGAAGCGAATATCCCTCGCGGAATTCCAGCTCGATCACGTCAACCTTCAGGCTCTTCAGTCCGTCCTGCGGGCGATCCGCCGACCGGTCAGTGTCGACCAGGTAGCGAGCCATCTCGATGGTCGCGGCCTTCAGCTGCGGAGCAATGATGTTCCAAGGGATTTCGATACCATCGGCATTCTTCAAGCCGTGGCGGGGATGGCGCAGGGGCTGGGTGGCAGAGACAGGTTTGCCGTTCCAGCGGGCGCGTTGGTCGATGTAGCGCGTGGACCAGACCAGGAGCTTTTGCTTGCTCTCTTCCGGCAGGGCCGACCAGGACTCATCAGCATGGATATTGGCGGCGAGGTAGTCATCAGCTTCCTCGACGCTTGCATATGAGTTGGCGCCGGGGACAATCTCCCCGGTCTCCAGGATGAATTCGAATGCCATGGATCGATCCTTTAATCTGAGGCGCTTATTTTGACATAGAACGCCTCAGATGTCAAAAATTCTATCCCTGGCTCGCACGTTTAAAGGCCGTTACCCATTCCTTAGCGTCTGCCGAGCGAACGACTTCGGACTCGTCAAACTCAATCAGGTCGGGAGACAGGTCGAACCGCTCGATCATGTCGACCACGATTCCAAGGCCGCTGTCAGGGATGACCTCGTCTTCCGTCTGATCCAGGTCGCCTGTGATGACGTAGGTCGAGCTTTCACCCTTACGGGTCAGGAAGAGCTTCAGGTCTGCGTAGGTGCAGAGCTGAGCCTCATCGAGAATGACGAAGCAATCACGAAGGGTCCGACCGCGAAGGTGTTCAAAAGAGACGATCTCGATCTGCCCATTCTTCTGCCAATCTTCCAGCGTCTTCGGGTTCACCTCATCCTTGATGGCGTCGAAGATTGGCACCACCCAGGGCGCCAACTTCTGTTCCAGCTTGCCGGGTAGGAAACCCTGCTGGTGACGTTTTGCGGAAACTGTCGGACGTGCGATGTAAATCTTCTCGATCTGCTTTTGCTTGAGCATACGAGCTGCGATGCGGGCTGGGATGTAGGTCTTACCCGTACCGGCAGGGCCGATGGCGAAAACCTGGGAGGCATTGGTCAAGCTGTCGATGTAATCCGCCTGGGTGGGCGTCATTGCGACGAGGGGCTTGTATCCTTCCTTGATGTCCATCCGTGGCGCTGGGTTCCGGCCTCCCTTTTTGCGAAGCTGCTTGCGCTCGCGGCGGGTGAGAAACTTGTCCAGTTCATTGCTGGCTGGACGGTCGGCTTCGAAGATTTGAGAATGCACGTTCAACGTGGTCTCCTTTGAGCTGGGATCAGGTGGTCCCTCCGAGGCTCGTCAGCAAACTATCGGCCTCAGTGAGAAGCTTGCGCATATGCGCTCGGGAGGTCTTGGTTAGGTCTTGTTCGGAAACCTCCTTCAGCTCGTGGGCTACACGGATCAATCGTGCATGTTTGGACATTCGGCAACTCCTACGTTGGTCATTAACGATGTCCTTTGTACGCTCAAAGGAAAGAAATTCAAGCGCTGTGTTAGAATTTGCGGACGTTTTCTGCACTTTTTTCGTCTGCGGATGGGAACTTTTCGAATACCAGTCAGTTTTTAGGGGTTTTTCAAGTTGAAGGAGGTTAGAAAATCTAACCACCGTCTCCAGAGAAAATGGACTTCGCACCAACGACGATTGCAGACACCAGACCGGCGACCAGGATGCCCACGAACGACAGAAGCGTCTTGGATTTGATCGACTCGGACGTCAGGCGCAGCTCGCGCAGATAGGTCATGTCACGACCAACCTCAGGGTCGTCGCTTCGGCTGGAAAGGACGCGCAAAGCTGCCATGTCCCGCTGAACTTCCAGCGGACTCGTCACATCGATCCCCAGAAGGAGGAACGTCTCCGTGACGGCTTCCTTGGCTGCTTCAGTTGCGATCTGCTTCATCTGCTGCTCAGACAGCGTGGTGGGATTGCTCATGGCTCTCGTCCTCGTGGGTCTTTGCGCCCTGGTCCTTGAATACGACTTTCTTCTCCGAGGGGTGCCAGAAGGTCCAGCCGAGCGAGACGATCAGCTCCTGCAGTCGACCTGCGGGAACTTCGAACATCTCGCCTTTCGGATCATAGACCTTGAAGTACATATGCCACCTGTGTCTCGTAGAAGGTGTGGGTACGACCCTATCTCAATGTGATTTTTCGTGATCGTGTTCCACTACCTTCATGCCACTCATGATAACCCAATGTCAGAATTTCTGCCATCGTTTTATGGAGCGGCTCAAAAGAAAAAGCCCCGGCACTGGACCAGGGCTTCATCATCGAGGTGGATGGTTGGCGATTATTCTTCGCCGTCGCCTTCATCATCACCAGCACCATCCTGATTGCCTTCCTGACCATCAGCGGCGGTGTCAGCCTCATCAGCAGACGCGGCCTTCGCTGCGTCGATGATCGCCTTGATGACTTCGCTTTCGGACTTGCGCCCATTGATGCGGACGTTGAATCGTTCAGCCGCAAGCGCAATCATCTCCGCCTTCGTCTTACCGTTCAGCTCTTTTTCGATGTTGCCGATATCGACGGTAACGCCTTCCTGTTCGTAGTCAGCCGCCTCGGCGGCTTCTGCCTTTGCCAGGGCTGCTCGGTCGACCGGCGTAAATGTCCAGCCGTTGTGCTGCTGCATGTCACGTGCGTTCAACGGGGTCATGCGATGTGGCTTGTTCTCCAGATCGTAGATCGTGACCTTCTTGGGGCTTGTCATGTTTTCTCCTGCAGAGAGTTGGAAATATCAAAAAGCTTAGTCAGATTTTCTATCAAAGTCAAATTTTCTGACTGCTTGGCTCAAGGAAACCCGGCACCGCTCCATCGAGCGGGCCGGTAGTTGGGCGCTTAGCGCCTCATCCCACTCTTGGCGGTGGGTTAGTGGATCATCAGGCGGAAGGTCTCGGCTGAGACGGTCACCGTGGCACCCTGGAGGGGTGTAGCAAACTCGCCGGTATAGAGTGTCCTTCCTTCCGGATCGATGATGGCGACATCCACGGCCTCGCCAGACATGGCATCGAGCTGGACATCGTCCTTCAGTCGGAGGAATAGACAGCCATCGCCCGCGACCGGACCTTCGAGGGTGATCGGATGCAACGCACCCTGCACCTCAATGCTAAGCCCAGACGGGGCCGAAGGCATAGGCGCTTGTCCTTTCAGCCAGGCGAAGATCGCCGGACCCAGGGAGTGCCCAAAGGCGCCGTCGATGCGAAGGGTGATCTCGCCAGGCTCGAACGTGAACGACCCATCAGAAAACTTATCGCGGAGCGGTCCGTGAAAGAGGATGTTGTCGTCCTGGTCGAAGATGGTCAGGAAACCTGCGGCGGCAAGCTGGGTATCTTGCGCGGGTCCGAACTGGATCGAGTTGGAGTTGCTGGTGTAGATGCTGGTCGACCCGAAGGTGACGCCGAGATCGAGGTCCTGTCGGACGTACCCTCGGTCCTTCGGCTCGACGCTGATTGCGTATGGGTTCGCCAGCGACAGCCCCACCTTCAGGGAGGGACAGCCGGGGAAGTTCTCGCCCACGAACCAGCGGGCGATGAGGCGTTGCAGGTAGGCGGAGGGCTGGAGCATTTTCAGTCGGACGTCCTGGCAAGGCGGCGCTGCTTGCGACTCAGAGCCAGGCGAACCGGAGGCGTTTCCGTCTTCTTCGAGGGCGACAGGGTCCATCCCTTCTTCACCAATCCAGCGACCTTGTTGTTTGGGACTTCGAAGACCTGATTACCAGGGTCCCAGATTTTGGTGAGCTGCATAAGCGTCTCCTTATCGTGTAAGCGCCGGGGCGATGAAGCTGTACCAGTCGACTGGAAGGCTCGTTGGTTGGAAAGTCTGCGAGTTATAGGCCCTGCTGTAAAAGCGTACCGCCAGCGACTTCAGCCCCGAAGCGAAGAGCTGTTCTCGGAGAATGAGGTTCTCCTGCATTCCAGACTTCCTGAAACCCATAGTAGAATAGAACAGAGGCTTGTCGTAGTCTTCGGATGGCCCGACAACATCCGCCTGAACCTGGGGCCAGATGTGGGCGGGCAATGTTGGATAACCAGGAACCACTGTGACGACCGTAAATTGCTGGGGGACAATAAGGCCCTTGCCCGTCCAGTAACTGTCGATTTCATCCAGACTGAAGATAGTCGACATCGCATCCCCGGTTGTGGGAGGCAATCCGGGTTCCCGGAGCATGAGGACCTGGTCGAGTTGATAAGGGATACGTCCTGCTGGAGATGGCATGTTGGTTTCCTTTTATCTGCCAAGCGGAGCGAAGTAAGACGAGTGTTTGATCAGGTGTTCAACACCCTCTTCGTCGTAGCTTGAATTGAGGCTGACCCTGATCGTGAGGGCCAAATCTTCGAGCTTGTCTCCGCTATACTTCAGCTCTTCGATGCCTCGCAGGATGTTTCCTCTCGTGATACCGAGCGCATTCAGGCCTTCCCGCAGAAGTTCTGTGCTGACGATGCTTAGGCCAGAGCCTCTCGTTTTAAGCTCGACGTTGAAGTAAGAGTATTCGAAAGGGTTCTGATAATACGGATTGTCGCGCCAATATTTTGTGAGTGGCTCAATGATCACGACCGCTGCAAATCCCTGCGGAAAACCATTAGTGCCGCTGGTTCCCTTCTCCCAGTACGGGTCGAGCTGCGCGAGCGGGATCACTTTGTCGACCGCTACCCTGTACTCGTCGTTGGTCAGGCCTGCTGGCCTCACTTCCAAGGCCTTGTCGAAGGCGAAACGATTGCGTGTGATGTTGATGCTCATGTTCGCTCCTTCGCGGTAGGTGTAGGCTTACAGAGAAAGGGCGGGACTAAGCCCGCCCTCACCAGGATGCTTGGGTTAGCGACCGACGAGCGGCGAGAGCTGCGCCCAGAAGTCGATGCTCGGCGTGGTGCCGGAAGGGGTAACCGCGAGGCGGATGTGTGTGGCGTCAGCGTCGGCTGCGAGCACCTGATCACGCGCTACGGCAATGACATTCTGACCGAGCTTGAGGTCCGGCACAGATACGACAGTAGTAGCGGTAGTGAACGCCTCGTCGGCTGCGACTTCGACGGAAGCAGCATACTTCTCGTCGCCATCAACCGTTTCCTTCGCCGTGACGAAGATGACGAGCGCGACGTATTCCGGCATAGCCAGTTCGTCGGCATTCCAGTAGGCGGCAAGCTTGCCAAGGGCACGGGATTCCGTAACCGTGGCGGCGGTGACAGCGCCAGCGCTTTCAGCACGGACGATGTTTGCGGCGTCGATTGGGTAACGCACTGCAGAAACCTTGATGGACATGTTCTTTTCCTTTGCGAACAGTTTGCGAGGACCGAAAGAGGAAGGGGCCGAAGCCCCTGCCCATTAGGCGGTCGGCGTTGCGTTGGTGATGCCCCAGACGCGAGCAGCGGCGCGACCGTGCATGACGCACAGCGAGACGAGCCAGTCGACACGGGTACGCAGGACCGGCTTGTCATCGACTTCACCCAGGTCGCGAACGTCCATGACGCCGTTCTGGATGCCGGTCAGATAACCGTCACTGAGGTTGACGACATAGATCGAGCCGCAGTCGTCACCACCGGCAGGACCGGCTTCGTTGAACGGCATGATCTCCTGGCCTTCATCGTCGTAGTCCGCGATGAGGATCGGCAGATCGTTGTACATCGTCACGCGACGACCGAAGTCATCTACCGTGTAGGTGATGTCTCCACCCACGCCAGCACGTGCGGCAGCGGTGAGCTTGCGGCGCATTGCCTTCGACATGATCAGGTGTGTTGCACCGTCGACCTTGTCGATTGCAGCGTCGAGAGCTTCCAGCGACAGCGGGCTGTTGGCGTTCGGAGCCGTGAGGTTCGCAGGAACGAGCTGGTCGCCGACGATACGGACACGCAGACCGTCGAATTCACGCGGGTTGACCTGGGAGTCACCGTTGATGATCTTCGAGGCGATCTTGAGCGAGAAGGCCTTAACCTTCATGGCTTCGTGGGTTGCGCGGACGCCTTCGCCACGGGTCTTGATGAGCGCCAGGTCGACGTCCATGTCACCGCCCGCGATGCGGAGCGTTTCGGTCGCCGGATTGATGATGCCGGTCGATTCCTGGTAGCCTTCGTTGAAGCCACGGAAACCAACGGACGGCAGCTTGCCTTCGACGTTGTAAGACAGAGAACCACCCGGAATGTCGTCAAACGGGATGGCGGCGAGGATGTCCGAGTTTTCGGCGAACATCTTGATGACGGAGTTGCGCAGAACTTCGCCAGGATTCAGCTTCGAGGCTTCGAGCAGAGTAAGAGCCATTGTTATCTCCTGTTGGTTAGCTCTTTGACCCTCGCGGGTCAGTTTTTCTGTCTCACCCCCGGCAAGACTGTCCTTGTGTCAGAAATTCTGACTTCTCAGGGCGCACCTCGCCCACTGAAGGGAAAGGTGCGACCTAAATTTTTAAGCGCGGCCCTGCTGCTTACGAGCGAGCGCCAGCTGCTGTGCTCCGGAGAGCTTGTTGAAGTCCTCGGTGGACATGCCACCAGGGATACCGTTTGCGTTCGTGCCACCGGCACCGCCGCCGTTCGACGTCTTGAAGAAGTACGGGGCCTGCTCCTTGAGCTTGTCCAGCCATTCAGCCGGGGTCATCGGAGTGGCGCCGTCCGCACCGTAGATGGTTGCTTCACCATCCTTCGCGACGAGCGAACCGTTGTCGTCCACGGTGAACACGCCATAGGAGCGGGACAGGATGTCCGGAAGCGCCTGAGGCTGAGCACCGCTGGCTTCCGCCAGAACTGCATTCGTGACCGCACGGTCGATCAGGGAGCGGCGGAACTTCTGGTCGGCGGCGGATGCCTTTTCCTTCCAGGTCACCGTCTCGCGGCTGGCTTCCTGGAGACGACGTTCGAAGTCGGTCTTCATGGAAGAAACGCGGTTGGTCACTTCGGCCTCGATCTGATCGGTGCCCTTGAGCTTGCCGTCTTTCACCTGCTGCGACGTGGTGCGGAGCTGTTCAAGCTCGGCCTGGAATGCTTCCGGGTCTTCGCCAACGAGCTTGCTCAGCGATGCCACAGAGGCTTTCAGGGTGTCGCGCTCCTGGGAGAGCGTGGTGTTGTTGTCGCGGAACTCATCCAACTTGGCTTTGAGTACGACGTTTACGACGACTTTCCCGTCGACTTGCTTGGCGCCCTCGCGGAGGCCCTCCGGAATGGCGTCAATGGTGTCAAAGGTTACTTCAGGCATTCGATCCTCACCGAGGTTGTGAATTGTTGAGACAGCTGCTCTCCGAGCAATCTGCCCACCGGAACTGCCGGTGGAGTTTGTATTTCTAACTCTGATGCAAGATATTCTGACATCGGTTAACCGTTTTTGCAAGAAAATTTTGGAGTGGCTCATTTCTGCGTTGACATGCGCCATTATTTCTGACCGATGGGCGGCTCGCGGGAGATGCGGCGAACGCGAAAAAAGCCCGCCCCAGGCAGTGAACCGGGGCGGGCTTGAGAACCAAGGGAACACGGAACCCTTGGCGTACTACAGCGAAATGCTGGCCCGCCATTTGAAGGATCGGGCACTGGAGAACCTTAAAACCGTTGGCCTCGGCAGGTTCTCAGACCAGGGAAGAGGGCACCCCGGTCAGGGAAATTGGTCCGGTTTTATCGAGGTTCCGGAAAACTGAGGACTTGCGTTGCCCTGGCGTCCTTTGACCAGCTCAATGGGGTCCCTCCCAGGGAATCGAACCCCGACGTGTTATGAAGGCGATCAACCTCCTACGCGCTCCCGCACCTACACAGCTTTCCCATTACCTGTCGACCGGCGCCGGTTCCACCTGGAGCAGAGGACATGTCTGCTCTTATCGCGGACGACCGGGAGTCCCCTATTCGAGTGTTTCGGGAGCTATGGAGTCTCGCTCTCGACGTCTCGCTATCAGGCGGTCGCCCTCGATAAGGGCAGATCATCTTGGAAGTGACCTCGGTGGGAGGGAGGAGTCGCAGGGACACCGAGGCCACGTCAAAAATGATCCCTGGTGGTGGGAGGTCCCACCTTCTGTTTCGAGGCGCCCAGGTGCGCCCAAGAGGGTTAAGCCGCTACGCGGATGTCCTCAAATGCAACGTTGTCGTTGCTGGCTTCGTACTTTGCAGTTACGAGTCTTGGACAGATGTGTCGGTCGTTCCTTACCGTGGCGCGTCTTCACTTCCCAATGCCTGTCGATCCTAATTCGCCCCCATCATGATCACCTGTGCCCAGGTGCTGTGCCCTCAATCAGGGCCTTGATGGCCTCGAACCATCCCAGATGATCATGGTGGAGGCGGCGGGTACCGCCCCCGCGTCCAGAACATGTTTGGCTATTCCGATATACGCCAATTCGAATTTCGGTTGGGAAGACGGCGGTAACATAAGGAACCACAGAACCCGCCGTCTTCCGATGTTCATTAATCTATCCTAAGTCAGATTTTCTGTCAACCGGAAAATTAATGAAACTTTGCTGCCGATATTTTCTCCTTCAGCTCACTCTTTTCCCGGATCGTGTCCAAATCTGGGATGCCTTCGTCCCACCAGTTCCAGATGTCGAGGCAGGGCCAAATCTCATCCAGGTTGGTCGGGTCTGCCGTAATCACCGCGAAGCGTCCGTCCTTGAGACGAAAGAACACGTGCCCAGTGGGCTGCGATGTGACGGCGAACTCTGCTTTATGCTCGACATAGAGCCGTGTGTACCCCGCCTGCCCGTCCTTGCACAGGATCACGATGTCATAGGGGACCGGTTCTTCCGACTTCCTGATTATCCAATCCTGGAAGGGGTTGGGATGGGAGAAGGGTGAGTCTTCCGGCAGGTCAGGATGAGAGAGGTGCTTCATCAGTCGCCTCATAATGCTCACCATAGACCAGCTCGGCGGCGCCGACCATGACGGGTGGATGGGTATGGCCCCAGATCGTGACCATGACGCCGCCGCCCTTGGCGATGATCTCGCGCTCCTCGTCGGTTGGCATCCAGAGCGAGCTGACGGTGCCTTCGTCGCGATTGAGGAAGACTGGCAGGTCCACGACGTTCTCTCCCTCGCCTGGTGGGGCCTTGAGGACCAGGTTGGCTTGGCGGAAGTTGGATGGGATCATGTCACGGCCTCATAGGTTTGAGCGAAGATGTCGGGCTTGCAGGGATACACCTCACCCTTCACGCCCCGGATGATGTAGTCGCCGGGTGAAGCGACCATGGTTCCCTCAAGGGTCCCGATGTGAACGTCGTCGTTGACGCGCAAGAGCCAGCCAGCAGTACCGGATACCGGCGCTTTTGCGATTGCTTCCCTGATCCAGGGAGTAACCTCATCGAGTCTGTCGCCATCCCAACGGACGGCCTCGATCTCGACGGGGAGCTTACGAAATTTCGCCATTGGAGCCTCCGAAGTAGATGCAGCAGCCCACCAGGGCCACTGCGAGGATGAGAACGATGAGGACTTCGACCACTGTCAGTCGAACCGAACCGTGGTGCCCTTGAAGAGACCCTGGCAGACGGTACCGGTGACCGGCTTGCCGTTGGCGCCGATGGCGGAGAAGTTGGACGCGAAGGTATCGTCACGCCCGCAGCCGAAGAACGAGTAGCTGCCGATCTTCACGTCCTTCAGGCCCTGGGCTTCGAGCGCTGAGGTGGCATTGCGCGGGTTGACACCGCAGCTGGTGAGCAGGCCTGCGCCGACAACGGCGAGGGCGCAAACGGAGAGCGCTCTGAAGGCGCTGTTACGAGTGATGCGGGGCATGATGGTCTCCTTCAGTCGAGGTTGAGCTTCTGGAGGCCTTCGATGACCTTCAGTGCTTGTTCAGGTGCGGTGAGAGGGGCGCCGTCCGTGCCATCGAAGCGACCGATGGTGACGCCGGTCAGAAGCGCAAGGGTCCGCAGATCGGCCCAGTCCTGGTAGGTGATGCCCAGGTCGGTGTCGTAGTCAGCGGCGAGCTGTTCCAGGATGCTGGCTTCGAGCTTGATGCCCTTGGTCCAGACCACGGTGCGCGTTTCCTTGGCGCGAGACTTGTGGTCAGCGATAAAGTCCGCGAGGACAGAAATTGCGTCATCAGCAATCAAGCGATTCCCGATCTGCTCGGTCAAGATGAAGCGGCGGCTGGCAGATGCATCTTCGAGCCAGAAGCGGAGCGTCTGTGCGTTGATCTCGCGCCCGAAGTCGCGCTGCTGCTGATCGTAGTCGAGCAGGATCGTGCGGGTGTCGATCACGCCCTCCAGGTTGAAGGCGGTGACGGTGATCGCAGCGACAGCGGCGAACGAGCTGAGCGCAAGGGTGTCGAGCGTCACGGCGAACATCACCTTTGGGAAGCGCGAGCGCCCGAACTTCAGAACCGGAAACTGAAACGGAGGCTGCTTGCCGTCTTCGATGAGATGGGGAGGAAACATGCTTTGATCCTTGGTCTAGTTGTATGCCCAGGCGAGCCAGGCGGTGGAGGACATGACGCTCGCGGGGACGAACATCACGAACAGCTGGAAGATCAGGAAGACGGGATCGATCTTACGTCCCGGCTTGTGTGGCAGTCCGAAGTAGGCGCAGGCGAAACAGAACCCGGTCAGAAACGCGGGGATCGCCCACGTTCCGAGGGTGATCGTCATCAGGCGGCTCGCTTGCCGCCATGGAGGAGCTTGGTCACGCCCTGGACCGGGACGCCCTTCGGAGAGAACTTGAAGTAGGCAACAGTGCCGTCACCACCGATGTACTTCGCCTTCTCCTGGAGGACCTTGACGTTGTCTTCGTAGGTGCCCTTCAGGCCGGTCTCGAACGTGTCGCCGGGGCGCGTCGGATGGTGGTAGACGACTGCCTTGGCGGCACCTGCCCAGTTGCCGTTGCCCTCAAGGATGTCCGCAACGACGAATTCCTCATCGATGTATTCCTTGCGCTTGATGAGGTCCTTCGGGCGCTTGTCGGGCTGATACATACCGAGCGGCGAGCGGATGATCTGCCCCTCGTAGCCTTCCTTGCGCCACTTGGTATAGAGCGCGTCCAGGTCGGCCTGGTTGTCGACGTATTCGGTGTCCACGAAGACGAACGATGGATGGTCCATCAGCGCGAAGTCGTTGAACAGCTCCTCAAGGAGGTTCAGGCGCTCATGATAGGTCAGGTCCGGACGCTGCTCATCGAAGACGTCGTAGACGTGATACTGGAGCTTGTTGGCGGCGGCGATATCCGCTTCAGAAGGGTTCTTCTTGCGCACCAGGCTGTTGATCTTCGGCAGATCGTCGGCGAGGGCGTGATTGTACAGCTCGCCGTCGAGCGAGAGCTGCGGGAAGTAGGAAGTGATCTCCTGCATCACCTCATGGATCGCCGGGAAGGTCAGCGTCGGCTCACCAGTGCGTGAGAAGTTGCCCTGGGCACGTGCCAGGTTGCGAATGCCGTCGAACTTGCGCTGAGCATAGAAGCCGTCGCCGGTTGACCAGTCCAAACCCTTCTTCAGGTCGGTGTATTTGAAGGCGAGCATAGGGAAGAGCGTCTGGCAGTTGTCGATGTCAGCGACGTCTTCGAAGTAGCCTTGCTTGGCCTTCTTCGTGTATTCGGCTTCGACTTCTTTCAGGCACTGAGCCTCGGCGGTCGTCTCGTTCTTCTTGCCCACGTTCTTCGGCGAGCAGGTGGTCCAGCCGGACTCTGCAAGCTTGCCGTCGATCAGACCGGAGAGCGAACGGTATGCGGGACCCTCGCTCTCCAGTTTCCAGACGCGTACGTTGCCCGAGGTGTCACGGGCGTAAAGGGTTTGATGAATGGTCACTGGCGACTCCTACAGCTGCGCCAGGATCGAGAAGAGGAACGTCTCCAGCAGCTCGGTCGCTACCCAGAACATGGCAATGCCCGCCAGCATGATGCAGACAGCGAGAACCTTGTCGGTCTTCGTGATGCCTGGATCGAACTGGAAAGGATTCTCGCTCATGCCTTGCTCCATTTCCCTACCTGACAGATTTTCTAACCTGTTGGGCAGAATTAATCACCTGATGACAGAGAAGTCAACAGCAAATGTCAGAAATTCTGTCTCTTACAGGCGAGCGCCGTTCGGAAAGGGGAAAAAGCCGTAAAGGCGCACGAATTCAGGAAACGCCATGCAGAAGTGCTGCAGTTCGTTGCGCTTAACCTGGGCGATGATGAGTTTCAGAGCGAGCATTTCGGGTTCTCACGTTCACGTGGTTGAAAAATAGGTAGATCGACGCCACCAGCGTGAGGAATCCGACGATCAGTGAGCCGACCAGGATTTCCGTGATGTATGGGATCGAGGGGATTGCGAGGAGGAGGGAGAGGACGATCCAGGCCGTCACCACCCTCCCCCAGATTTTCATGATCACGCTGCACCAACCGGCTTCTTGGCGGGCGGCTGCTCCGGCTGGTTGCGAGCTGCCTTCAGCGCGACCGCTGCCTGGCTCTCGGCGATGGTTTCCTGGCTCTTGCGGTCCTTGTCCGCTTCTTCCAGCTCCAGCTCCGTCTTGCGATCCGGGAAGCCGCGAGAATTGGCCTCTGCATCCGGATTGTTCGGGAAGCTGTTCTTGGACTCGAGGAGCTTTCTGAACTCTTCCAGCTCAAGCCAGTCCGGAATGACCTCTGCCTTCTTCAGGTAGTCGTAGACGACCTCAATCGGCAGGATGCCATCATTGTACATCTGCTGGATCGCACGGAACTCGCGGGCGGCGGCGTCCTTCAGCATGAAGTCCTTGTTGAACTCGATGCTAATCTCCTCGGCGTCGGAATTCTTGACGTCTTGCCAGCTTGCCCACCACTGCATGACCTGCGTGAAGCCTTCATCCAGGGCCATCGAGACATTTAGCAGAAGCGCCTGCTCATTGCGGTCCTTCATGTTGGCCTGGTTGTCGGACTCGGACGCGCCAGACGAGCTGCCGGTACCGATCAGACGACCGCCCAGGGTCGAGATGTGCTGCTCCTTGGTGGAGATCGCATTCTCCAGGAACTTCAGGCCATTCCCGTTGAACTCGATGATGCCTGCGCTCTCACCGGGGCCGACTTCCCAGACGACACTGGCGCCGATGGTGTATTCGCCCTTGCCCTCGCCCTGCCCCTTCGAGACGTAATAGACGGGCAGGCCCGTGTAGAAGCGACCATGCTCAAGGTGAGCGTAGGAGCGGAAGTGGGAGATGTTCATCTGGGCGATGTCGAGCATGGAAGAGCGCTCGATGTCCGGCGAGTTGGACTCGGTACCGAAGATGATGAAGGGGATGTAGTCGAGTGCGACACCACGATTGGTCGGCGTGATCACACGATCCGGGTTGCGCGTCACATCCGGGAAGGTCTGGTTCGAGAGGGCATCATAGACGTGCTGCTGGTAGATACCATTGACCAGGCGCAGCGCACGGATGCGGATCGAGTAGGAACGCTGACCACTGGTCGATCCCGCCTCATGCCCACGCAGATACGCCTCCATCAGCATGACCTCGGTGAGCACCTCGCGGTCGCCGACCATCTCAAAAGACCAGTCCAGGATCGCCTCGGTGACGTAGCCGGTCAGGTATGGGTTCCCACCGCTCTCGGGCATGTCGACCAGGACACCATAGCGCCCCATGTGGATCACTTCCTTGGCGGCGCGGCGCGTGAATGAACGAAGGGACTGATTGTCCTTCGTGATCTTGCGTACCCTCTTCTGGAGCTTCTTGGGGAGGTTCGAGATGACGGGGTTGCGACGGAAGATCGTGCCCACCAGGGCGCCGACCGTGCGGTTCGTCATGTTGTAGTAGGTGGCATTGTCCAGGTAGAGGGCGTACTCGCTATCATCCAGGCCGGATGGCTGCGGAAGATACACCTCACCCTTGTCCTTGACCTGGCGCTCACCCTGGAAGGTGTCACGCAGCGTCTCCCAGTCCACCGAGTGATAATGGACAGAAGGATGCGCCCAGGTCGGATAGCTGGACATGATGTTCTTGAGGCTGATTTCCTTCTTGCCGCTTCTCGTTGCCACGGTCTTATCCTTGCTTGGGCTAAAATGTCCGCATATTCTGACACATCATGCCCAGTATGTCAAAATAACTGACCCAACGGCTCACCAGGAGGACGGCTTGGGTCCCCCAAATGATGTCGTTTAAAGCATATTTAGCGCCAGATATGTCGCATAAGACATCTTAACAGGATGCCGGGATAACAGGACGATAGGATGACGGGACGGTCGATGGGTCCCCTGAGTGTATCGTAAAAATTACGTGGGGGCGTTGAGTGTCTCGGATATGTGACGTGGGGAGTGTCTCTGGGTCCCCCGATGCATATACCGGGTGGGGTGTCATAGGGATCGAGATGAAGAAGGCAGGTGGGCCTCCGGGTCCCCGGTCAATATGAAAAGCCGGAAAATGCTCTAGCTATCCGTGACAGCTACACCCGCCTCGACAGGCCCCCAGGGGTACGGTCCCCTTTGGGTCCCTCGGTAAAATTTTATTCAATTTCGACCCGTTCCCAGATTGGGAAAGAAGGCGGTTAATCCGCCTTCCCTTCACATATTAGCGACCGCTTTAAAGACGATCCAAACGAGTCCAGCTAGAACAATGAGTCTACCAATTTCAAACAGACGGCGTCTCTCCCAGGGCAAGGCGATGCAAGCGCGACACTGCAGCACCATTGTTAAAATCAGCCTTCCATTGATCGCGCTTGGCAAGCTGTTGACCGGCGACATGGTCGCACCATGAATTCCACCAATAGGCGGAATCGCCCTCATTACGCCACACCGTGTTATAGGTGCGGATTCTCTTATGAACCGAGTCCAGCTTCAAACCCTTAGGGAAACGGAAGGCGGTATCTGATAGGCCCAGGCGCTGGAGATTGTGCATGTCAAGGCAAGCACCTGTTGCGATTGTCATCTGAGCGAAGAAAGAGGCCTTGACGATTCCCAGGTTAGGGCATTCCAGCAAGGTCAGGATATACGAGTCCAAATCGTCGCACTCATAGGCGCGGACTGCTGCCTGCTGCAGGCGCTTTGCATGCTGCTGGATGAAATCATAGCCAGCCCGCTTGTGGCCAAACAGGAAACGGCTTTCCCGTCCGTTTGCCCAGATGTCAGCCATCTGCAGCGGCATGACGATAAAGGGTTGCCGGATCGAGGCCAGCACCAGAGAACCGACATTCTTAAACACGTCGATGTCAACACGCGCAGCGTTTGCGATATCAATGCAATCAATGTGGAAGTAGGACATTGCGGCGACTCCATTTGCCGTTTCAATATGATCTATATAATGCATATTAGGCGCTAGTGTCAACGCCTAATGTAAGATTTTCTGACTAGGCAAGCCAATATTTGGCGCCCGTCGCTGTGACAATGCGCTGGCTATCTGCGGCCACGATTGCAACGCCTTGCGCCTTGAGATTGGCGAGTGTCTCTTGCATGACACCACGCGACTCGCGGATAGAGCAGAACGCTGCAGCGAAAGGCGCGTTGCCGTTAGCATCTTGAAACATGACCTTGACCATTGGGTGACTCCTTATCCAATATGATCTATATAGAGCATATTGGATAAGGAGTCAAACGGCAGAGTCAGATTTTCTGACTCCGCCGCGCATGATTTTAGCGCTTGATTCCCGTGAAGAATCGCCGCTGTTTTTCCTTGTTCTTACGGGCGTTTTGACGTTCGATCTTTTTAGGCTTGAGCATTGCGCGACTCCTCCTCTGCAATGGTGATGACTTCAAAAGCGCGATTGGCAAGCGTGACCGCCATTGCAAGTTGACCGGCCATAATGCCCGCTTGCGTGGCTATACGGCGCAACGTGGCGGCATTCTCCGCCGTGTCTTCCATGCCGGTCTGATAGGTCAAACCCGCTTCCATATACTCGACTCCCGTCTCCGGATCGATCCAGCCACCAAACGAGTCAAGGGCAGTGAAGCCGCCAAAATGGTGGCACAGGGATTGCCGGATGTAGGCATGAGCGGCGGCGAGATTTTCGCCATTGTTACCAGCCTTAGGAAGGACGATTTGTAGTGGCCCCTAAATCCCCGGACACGATCTCCCACTTGCTAAGTGTTAGG
>NZ_STGU01000011.1 GCF_004912135.1 Rhizobium rosettiformans W3 | reverse complement strand
GGAAGCTTGGCCATCGCCGCCTCCAATGGCACTCGCGATCTGATTCGCGATTAGGTCAGCGGCTCGCCGCGCCGGGTCGTCTGCGATATGGGCGTATCGTTGTGTTGTCTTGGCGTCGGCATGACCTAGGAGCTTCCCGATGACGGGAAGCCCTAGACCAGACCACGCTCCGACACTTGCGAACGAATGTCTGAGGTCGTGAATCCGAAGGCCATCCAATTCAGAGCGTTTGCAAATCGCAGCCCATGGCCGCTTAAGGTCAGCGCGCGGCTTTTCGTTTTTTTGTCCCGCAGATTCACTGGCGATAACAAATTGCCCGATGCGCGGAATGTCTTTCAGCACTGAAACCGCAGCAGTGGAGAGGATAACCGCTTTTTTGCCGGTTTTGCTGTCAGGGAGAAAGGCGATACCCCTTTCAAGATCCACCTCCGACCACCGCAAATGCAATATCTCGCGCAATCGGCATCCAGTGAGCATTATGAGACGAATAGCGGCGGTCACAGAAGAAGAGAATACTACACGCTGCCCCTTCGGTGCATGCTTTGAATCAGTCACGTTCGCCGCGAAACCAACTGTCTCCGCTTCTCTCAATGCCTCACCAAGCCTGACCATTTCCGCCTCGGTAAGGTATCTCTCGCGAGCGCTCTCCTTGTTCAGGTCCACCCCTTGCGCAGGGTTAAGCCCCTCCGGAATGTGTCCATTCTTCGAGCCCCACGAATAAGCGGCGGCGAGCAGTTTCATGGCTCGATTGGCGGAAATCCGAGCCTCTTTTGACATCACGGCATGAGCGCGTTGCACTTCGACGCGGGTGAGTGTTAGCGCTCGTGATGAGCCCAAGGTTGGCGCAATGTGCTTCTTCAGCATGGTTCGGTAAAACTCTGCCGACGACGCCTTCTTCTTCTCCGCTACGGACTCTTCAATGTAAGCGGCGACGAGATCTTTCACGGTGATTGACGCCCGCTGATCAGCGCGATCTTTGGCTAGATCTTTGCCTAGTGCGGCGTTGGCGATTGCACGTCTTGCAGCTTCGCGAGCGTCGTTCGCCTTGAGTGTGCCCACGCGGCCGAGTTTTATGCGTTTTTTTGAGCCGCCAGCAATTGGTCGAAATTCAGCAAAAAATGTTCCGACGTTGCCAGGCGTTCGGTAGAGGCCAAATCCGGCAATGTCCTCGTCAAAGAAATAGGTGGTTTTGTCCGGAGCCGGCGAGGCCATAACCTCGGCAACGGTCGTCGCGGTAATCTTAAGGCTTGCCATCTTGAGTTCCCGTGTAGCCACTATATAGCCAGAATATTGTCGGCTGCGGCGCGATAGTCAAGTGGACGCCGGTTTCTTTATGTTTCCAAGTCAGTAGGTTGCGCTCTGGATGGAAACATGAGAAATAGCCAGGATACGCCTATTTCTTGACTGGGGGTCAAGGGGTCGTGGGTTCGAATCCCGCCATTCCGACCATTTTCGTAGACACGTCAACACGTTGACCACGTCGAACGATCTCGAGGACCGGGTGTCGTAAGACATCCGGTCTTTGTTTTTGGTCCCGGCTCGACCGTTTCCTCGAATTCATCCTCGACGACCGCTTTTCTCAATCCATGTCCTATGATTGCTGCAATGCAGCATTATATTGGGAGAAGGTTCGAAGGGAGCCGGTTTTCCATGCGCTTCAAGTTCTCGATGTCACCGCTGTCTGCCTTTCTCAAGGGACAGAGACGCCTGCAGCGCCGGCTGGAAAAGGCGTTGCCGAAGATGCGCCTTCCCGATCCGCCCAAGGCGGCAAAGCCGCGCAACCCGCGCTCGGGCCTCGTGCAGGTGCATGCCTTCGGCAGCAATCCCGGGCGCCTGCGGATGATGGAATATGCCCCGCCCACGCGACGTGAGCCTCAGACACTGGTGGTGGTCCTCCACGGCTGCCTGCAGACGGCTGTGCAGTTCGACCGGGGCAGCGGCTGGAGCCGGATGGCGCGGGAGAAGGGTTTCGTGCTGCTCTATCCGGAGCAGACCAAGGCGAACAACCACAATCTCTGCTTCAACTGGTTCCGCCCCAGCATGGTGGCGCGTGATCGCGGAGAACTGATGTCGATCCGCCAGATGATCGAACATGCCATCGATCGACATGGGATCGATCGGAGCCGGGTCTTCATTCAGGGACTGTCCGCCGGCGGCGCGATGGCGAACGCGCTGCTGGTGACCTATCCTGAGCTCTTCGCAGCAGGACAGGTGGTGGGGGCCTTGCCATATGGTGCAGCCCGCGACGCGATGACGGCCCTGCAGGTCATGAAGTCGGGAAGCCGCCGGAGCCGCAAGGATTGGGGTGATCTGGCGCGCGCTGCCGCCAGTGGGGAGGGGGGCGAAAAGCCTGCGGTCTCCATCTGGCAGGGAAGGGCTGACCGGGTGGTCGCGCCGGCCAATGGCGAAGCGCTTCTGGCGCAATGGCTTGATCTGCACGGACTGGACGAGAATGCCGGGGAACGGGAAAACCGGCTCGAGGGGCCGGTGGTCGTCTGGCGCGGCGGAGATGGCAAAGTGCTGGTCGAGTATCGTCTTCTCGAGACCCTCGAGCACGGCCTCCCGGTGATCGCCCGCCGTGCCGGTGCGGAGCGCCAGCCTTACATGCTTGAGGGCGCCATCGGCGCCCCCCAGCAATTCTATCAGGCCTTCATCAAGCGTCGCTGACGCGGCCGAGAAGCCTCAATGGCTCAGTTTTCCTCGATCGAGACGCCGTTCTCGCCGATCTTCAGCTCGACGCCGCTCGGCTCCTGCTCTTCCTGATAGACGTAGATGCCAAGCCCGATGACGGCAACGACGAGGGCGCCAATGATGAGGTAGAGGCCATTGTTTCGGCTCATGAAAATCTCCTGTCTGACTGTGTCGGACAGGAAAAGCCGCAGCCGCGACTATTGTTCCATCGCCATATTGGAAAAACTCAATCGTCGTTGGCGGCAGTCAGTTCTTCCGGTCGCAGCCCGTCGTCGCTGACCCTCGCAACAAGCCGAAGACCTTCACCCCCATTGCCGCCTTCGCCGGCATCGAGGAAGGCCACGCCCATGCGTTCCAGCGTCAGCTTGAGCGCCGCATAATGTTGTGGGGTGGCATCATAACCATGTCCTGACTCGATCTGCAGGATCAGCAGGGCGGCAACCCCGCTTTCTTGCGACAGCTTGTCGATGGTTATGTCGAGCATCGCGCGTGCGGCGCGGATCTGAGCGGGTGTGATCATATGAAAAGTATGGGGCGCGGCGGCTGAAGATCAACCCCTTGAGATCAACGCACGGCGAACGGGCCTTTGTCACCCCTGGCGACGGGCGCGCTGGTAGCGCCACTCCGCCGCCCCGCAACCCCAGACGATCCCGAGCACCAGATAGAAATGCCGCCAGTGATCGGTGTCGATGACGGCGCCGATCAGCATGTGCCCGACAAGCACGATCCAGGCAATCATCAGATTGGGCTGCCATGGTCTCTCCCGCAGCAGATAGCGGAAGCCCATCGACACGGTCCAGACGATCATCGCGAGGTAGGAGAGGAAGCCGATCCAGCCATAGCTCATCAGCGACTTGAGATAGATGTTGTGCTCGTCCTCGGGGAAGATCTTGCCGAACATCATCGGACCGATGCCGAGCGGCTTTTCCATGGCCATCTCGAAGCCGAGCTTGTGGCGGGCGAAGCGTCCGAGATGGCCGCCATCATATTCCTGCACGAGCTGCGTGCGGGTCTCGAAGAGCCCGCGGACCTTCTCGAACTGCAACGCGATCAGAAGCGCGATCACCATTGCAATGACGGCGGTCAGCGACAAGACAAGGATCTTGAGGCGGAAGGCGTTGGTGCGCTCCTTGAGCAGCATGACGAAGACCAGCGCGACCGCACAGAAGAGAAAGAGCCCCCAGGCGGCACGCGAAAACGACAGGAAGACGGCGAAGGAGAGGATCAGGATGCCGAGGATCCGCAGTGGCGATTCAAGCAGCCGCCCCTTCAGCAGACCATGCAGCAGGTAGAGCATAGGCGCGACCAGGAAGGGGCCGAACACGTTCGGATCCTGGAATGCGCCCATGGCGCGGTCGTAGCGCGTGAAGACTTCCGAACCGGGAAAGGCGTGGAAATAGCCGAGAATGCCGAGCATGCCGGTGATGATGGCGGCTGCCACCCAGGCCTGAAAGATCAGTTTGAGCCGCTGCGGCCTGTCTTCGATGACTGCGGCATAGAATACGGCGGTGAGCGCCAGGAAGAGCGAGACCGCGACATAAAGCACCTGCTCGGTCAGGATGATCGGCATCACGGTCAGCGCCAGAAGCCCGCCGACATTGAAGATAAGGAGCAAAGCGAGAAGCGGCGCGACAGCGCGCGAGATCTTCAGCCCGAACAGGAACCACAGGGCCACTTGGCCCACCATCAACAGTTCATAAGGTGCCGGTTCGGAGATGACGAAACCGGACAGAAACACGCCGAAGGCCATGATCCAGGAGACCATCAGCTGGACGGCGGCCGCCTGCGGATTGAACGGCCGGATCTGGGCGTCGACCGCGCTCAATAGGCGTTTTCCGTGTTGAGGAGCTTGATCGGCGTCAGGAACAGGATCTTCAGGTCGAACCAGAGCGACCAGTTCTCGATGTAATAGAGGTCGTAAGCCGTGCGGAACTTGATCTTGTCGTCGGTGTCGATCTCGCCGCGCCAGCCATTGATCTGGGCCCAGCCGGTGACGCCGGGCTTCACGCGGTGGCGGGCGAAATAGCCCTCGACGATCTCGCCGAAGGTCTTGTCGCGCGTCTGGCCGAGCACGGCATGCGGGCGCGGACCCACAAGCGAGAGGTCGCCACGCAGAACGTTGAAGATCTGCGGCAGTTCGTCGATCGAAGTCTTGCGGATGAAGCGGCCGACCTTCGTCACGCGCGGGTCGTTCTTGGTCACCGCGTTCTTCGCCGTCGGATCGCTCATCTCGGTATACATCGACCGGAATTTCAGGACGTTGATGACCTCGTTGTTGAAGCCGTGGCGCTTCTGAACGAAGAAGACCGGTCCCTTTGACGTCGTCTTCACAGCGATCGCGGTGGCGATGAAGACGGGCCAGAGCAGGACGAGCGCGAGCACGCTGAAGAAGATGTCGAAGGCGCGTTTGGCGACCGAATCCCAGTCGCGGATCGGCTTGTCGAGAATGTCGAGGAGCGGCACGGCGCCGACATGCGAATAGGCGCGCGGCCGGAAGCGCAGATTGTTGGAATGCGCGGCAAGACGGATATCGACCGGTAGAACCCAGAGCATCTTGAGAAGCTGCATGATGCGCGCCTCGGCGCTCAAGGGCAGCGAAATGATCAGCATGTCGATATGGGCAAGACGGGCGAACTCAACGAGTTCCGCAACATTGCCAAGTTTGGGGTATCCGGCAACGACATCCGGCGAGCGCGCGGCGCTGCGATCGTCGAAGATGCCGCAGATGCGGATGTCGTTTTCTGGCTGCTGTTCTAGCGCGCGGATGAGATCCTTGGCAGGCTTGCCGCCGCCCACGATCACGGCGCGCCGCTCCATCACGCCATTGCGGCCCCAGCGGCGAATGCCGAAGCCGATCAGATTGCGCTCCACCAGGAGATAGAGCGCTCCGAATCCAAACCATGCGGCCAGAACGCTTCGATATTGCGGATCGTGATCGACGAAGAGCAGGTTGACGAGCGCGACGAGCCCGACCGAGGCCATCCAGCTTCCGAGCACCCGCGCCATGGATCCCATCGGGGACCTGAGGATCGAGACGTGATAGCAGTCGCTCGCCTGCATGAAGAGCAGCGCCAGAACCGCACCGGCAAAACCGCTGATGCCGGTATCCAGGAGGTGCTCGCCAGGGTTCTGGGCAATGAAATAGTTGGTCGCGAGCGCGATCCCGAGAAGGCTGAAGAATTCGAGGAAACGCAGCTGGCCGATCACGATGGACGGCGAATAATTGGCCATGGCGTATTGGCCGGCAATCTGCCGCGCGAGCGCGCTGATCTCGGCCTTGCGCTCGCCGCCCACCTGGTCGGTTGAAGCGCCAGCCGTCTGACCGCGACGCAAGGCGTCAAGATCGAATGCCTCGGGTTTGTCGACCTTGTTCATGGCAAATCTCGCAGATGAATGGGCGAAGACTAGTGCCAAGGTCCTAAGAAACGCTTTAGGAACCCCTCAGAAACGGGGTGGGACTGGATCAATCCGGGACATTCCGCCTCAAATCCGTGCAAGTTGGGCACGGTAGAGCGCTTCCGCCTCTCTTGCCATCACGACGGCCGAAAAGCGCGAGCGGAAGGCATCCGCCGTCGGCATGGTGCGCTTCGACCAGGATGGATCGGTGAGCGCCTTTGCCATGACCGCGCCGAAGAGATCGGCCCGTCCGGCTTCCACAAGCGCTTCGCTGTCGCTGCCCAGGATTTCGGGAATGCCGCCGACGCGGGATGCAATGACTGTCTTTTCGGCAGCGAGTGCTTCGAGCACGATGTAAGGCATGGCTTCGGCGCGCGATGGCACGGCGACGATGTCCGAGAGCGCAAAGGCCTGGGCGATGGGCATGGCGGGCCGGAAACCGATCCGGCGCCCGAGACCCTTCTGCTCGACCATCCGCTGGTAACGCTCGAGATCGGGTCCGTCGCCGATGATCAGGCCGCTCAAGGGCCGTCCGACGAGCCGTTCTGCCTCTGCAAAGGCGTCGATGAAGACGTCCGGGCCCTTCAGGTCGCGCAGCATGCCGATATAGGCGAAGTCGACGCCGTCTTCCGTGACCGGAATGCGGCCGAAATCCCGCTCGCTGATGCCATTGTAGATCCGCGTCGTCGCACAATGCGGTTTGCCGATCTTGGTCTCGTAGGTCGTGCGCTCGTAGTCGCAGACGAAGGAGATCGACTCCGTCATCCGCTCCAGAATGCGCTCGGCCATGAACACGCCCCGGCCGGACAGGGACCTGCGCGAAAAGTGCAGGCTGCCGCCATGCGGCGAATAAAGGCGGGCGACGCGATACCTTCGAACCCGCAGCAGTGAGCCGATCAACCGCGCGATCACGCCGCCCTTGGCGCCATGACCATGCAGGATATCCGGCTGCAATTCCTTGATGAGTTTGTAACTTTCGGCGAGCGCCGCCATGTCCTTCAGGCCGACGGACCGGCCGATCGGAAAGCGCGTCACGCCGAGCTTGAGAAACGGCATGATCTGGTCGAACAGCCGGTCCTCATGTGCGCCGCCCGTCGAGCTGTCACAGAGGATGCCGACCTCGTGACCGGCCGCGCTGTGCAGTTCCGCCAGATCGCGCACATGGCGGAATATTCCGCCGATGGGCGATCGGAAACAATGCACGATCCTCAGGGTTTGGGCGTCTGCCATCGATCAGAACAGCCGCTCGCGAACATAAACGGTGTCGCCGGCGAGAATCGGATCGGTAATCGGCACGCGGCCCGTGATGATCTGTCCGTTGATCTTGCGGGTCACGTCGACATCGCGCTGGTTGGCGCGGCCGTTGAAGCCGCCGGAGACGGCGATGGCGTTGAGGATCGTCATACCCGGCACATAGGCATACTGACCGGGCTGGCCGACCTGACCCATGACGAAGATCGAGCGGTAGCGATCGACTTCGATGGAGACATCCGGATCGCGCAGGAAGCCCTGCTTCAGCTTCTGGGCAAGCGCGCCTTCGAGCTGGGTGAGGGTGGCGCCGCGTGCGGCGACCTGGCCCACCAGCGGGAAGGCGATGTAGCCCGCCTGGTCGACGGTATAGGTGTTGGTCAGGCTCGGCTGCTCGAACACGGTGATGCGCAACCGGTCACCGCTGTCGAGCCGGTAGGGCTGGATCGTCGCCTCGTGAAAGACCTTCGGGGCAGGGCGGTAGCTTGCGCATCCGGAGAGCCCGAGCGACAGGACCGCACTCGCGACCAGAACCATCGCCTGTTTTCCGACCATCGACATGCGCCGCTGCGCTCCCAATAAATTCGTAATCCTTGCCCTGTTATCGAATGGTTAGGGTTAATGCCGGGTAAACGACCGGTTGCCTTTTGGCTTTTGCTGCGGGCAAAACCGGGGGGATCAGGATTAACCCTTGAGTTACCATGATCCTTTACTTTCTCGGGCGAGATGTACCGGGAGTCTGTAATGTCGAGTGTGGACCGCGATCAACATGACGTCGATATCGACCTGGCCCAGCTCTTTCGTGCCGTATGGCAGCGGAAGGGGAGGATCCTTGCGGCGACCGCGCTCGTTGGCGTCCTGGCTTTCGTTGGCGCCAATGCCATTTCCCCGAGCTACAAGAGCGACGCCAAGCTGTTGATCGAGCCACGGGAACCCAATTTCTCCGCGTCCGGCACAGGTTCTGCGACCGCTGAACCCTTGCCCGACGAGCTCAATATCGCGAGCCAAGTCCAGCTTCTCCAGTCCGTCGACCTCATCAAGCAGGTCGCCCGCGACCTGAAACTGCATGAGCGGACCGAATTCGACCCGGACTCCAGCCCGTCGGCCATAACGGATTTCCTGGTTCTCTTCGGCTTGAAGAGCAATCCGCTGGAACTGCCGCCGGAAGAGCGCGTCATCAACGCCTTCAAGGAAAAGCTCAGTGTCTATCAGGTCGACAAGTCGCGCGTGATCGGAATCGAGTTCACCTCGAAGGATCCGAAGCTTGCTGCCGCCGTGCCGAATGCGATGATGGACGTCTATCGCTCGCTCCAGAGCGGCGCCAAGCTCGACAGCAATTCCGATGCGGTGCGCTGGCTGGAGACGGAAATTGCAAACCTGCGCGAAAAGGTGCGGGATGCCGAGCAGAAGGTCGCCGAGTATCGCTCATCTGCCGGGCTGATGTCGCTCGGTTCGGACCAGAGCTCCTTTTCCGGGAAACAACTCTCCGACATCTCGACCGAACTCGCCCGCGTCCGCGCCGAGCGCGCCAATGCTGAAGCGACGGCGGAAAACCTGCGCGCCAGCATCAAGGCCGGCAAGTCGACCGACACGCTCGATGCCATCGCGCGCTCGGAATCGATCCAGCGCCTGAAGGCGACGGAATCGCAGATCCGCGCGCAGATCTCCGACCTCTCCACGCGCCTGCTCGATGGTCATCCCCAGATGAAGGCGCTGCGCGCCCAGCTCGCCGGCATCCGCGAGCAGGTGCAGTCCGAATCGCTGCGGGTCGCCGCCAGCCTCGACAACCAGGCCGCCGTTGCGCGCGAGCGCGAAACGCAGCTCCTGGCCCAGCTGAACACGCTGAAGGCCGATACGGCGCGGGCTGGGGAAGACGAAGTCGGGTTGAAGTCCCTGGAACGCGAGGCGACGGCGCAGCGCCAGCTGCTGGAAACCTATCTCGCCCGCTATCGCGAGGCGTCTTCCCGTCTCGACAAGGATGCAAGCCCCGCCGATGCGCGCGTGATCTCGACGGCCATCGAGCCGCAGGAGCCGAGCTTCCCCAAGGTTGTGCCGATCACCATCGTTGCCACACTCGCGACGCTGATCCTCTCTGCCGTCGCGGTTATGCTGGCCGAACTTTTTAGCGGCCGCGCCCTGCGACCGACGGGTGCTGTAGTGCCTGTTGCAACACGTCGGGAAGACGCTGAAGCGGAAGACATGGAGACGGCGAACGAGGCGCCGCGTGCCCGTCCTGCGCAGGATGTGCCGGCAAGCCTCCTCGACGTCGCACCCGATGCCGATCTGGTGGAGGAGATGGAGCAGGCCGTCGCTGAAGATGTGCCAGCCTCTGAGCCGACCGAGGAGCCGGACGAATTCTCCGTCGCTTCCGTGGCCGATTACCTTGTCGAGCAGCAGACGCGGATTGCCTTTGCCATCTCGCCCTCGGGTGACGATGGCTCGGCCGGTACCGTCGCGCTGGCCCGTGAACTCGCGGACCGCGGTTCCCGAACGGTACTCGTCGACATGACCGGCTCGGCCTGCCCGACGAGGCTCATGGCATCCTGGCGCGATCTCCCGGGCATCACCGACCTGTTGACTGGCGAGGCAGCCTTTGCCGATTGCATTCATCCGGACCGCCTGTCCGCCGCCGACATCGTGCCGCAGGGCAATGCCGATATCCGTCAGGCCATGCGCGGTGCCGACCGTCTCTCGATGATCGTCGACGCGCTCTCCGACGTCTATGATCTGGTGCTGGTGGAATGCGGTCCGGCTAAGGCCGAAGGCGTGGCCCGACTGAGCCGCAACGACCGCCACGAGATCATCCTCTCGGCGCCCGAGCCGGAAGCGAAGGAACTGGCGGAGATCATGATGGCGTTCGAGGATGCAGGCTACAACGACCTGATCCTTCTCTCGATGAAGACACCGCCGGCGCGAAACACCCTGAACGCCGCCTGAGAGTCTCGGAACAGTTCGATCCGGGCGCTCAGTCTTCCGGCTTGGCTGCTGCCGTCGTACCGCCTTGGGCGCGCAGCCGCTGGATCAGCGCATAAAGATGTGGGTTGCCCTTGATCAGGGTCTTGGTCCGCGTAACGCCCCGATGCGTCATCGCCGCGAGATGCCCCGCAGGCCGCAGCGGCAGAAGGATGTCGTGATGGGCGGTTTCGATCGTGCACCAGCGGCGCTTGTAGTCCTGATCCCCGATGCCGAAGTCGAAGAGCGTAGCACCGTTTAGCGCGCTGCGTTCGATCACCAGCCAGAACAAGAGCTCCCCGGGGCTCGCCTCGGCCATCAGGCTGTCATCGATCGAGCCGAACTGGCAGATGACGTGATCGCCCTTGCGGGAAAGACCGGTGATGGCCGCGATCTTTCCTTCGTGCTCGCCCTTCAGCCGAATTGCATGCAGTTCCAGAGGAACGTCATCCGCGCCACGGTCATGTTCGAGAAGCATGTGGAAGAAGGCCTGGGTCTCCGCCGCCTGGAAGACGTTGGGCAGGCCACCGGCTGCGAACCGAGCGGCTTTCTGGCGGAAGAAACATTCGAGCAGCGCCTTCTGCTCGGAAAGAGAAACCGGTCGGATGTGCTCGAAGCCGCCGGCGGCCTCCAGCTTCCGGACTTGGGCGCGATACTTCTTGCGGCGGCTCTTCGCGTTGAGCGGTGCGATCGTCTCTTCCATGGTCGGGGCGAGCGGCAGCTGGAAGGAGGCGTTCTGGTTGCGGATGCTGGGCAGGCCGGCAAGCGGGTGACGCTCACCTCGCCAGTCGAAGGGCACGTTGGTCAGGCTGAGCAGATCGGCATGATCGCCCAAGGTCTTCGCCAAAAGCAGTTCAAAATCTCTGCCGGGGATGTCCGCTGCGATCTGACGGAAAGCGGCGCTGAAGAGGCCGCTGTTGAAATTGGTGAAGGCGGAGGCGATGAACTGGGCGCTCCGCACCAGGAAGTGACGCTCGATCTCCAGCGGAAGAAGGAAGGCGATCTCGCCGTTTAGCCGGCCTTCGACGATGGCCAGGGGATTGCCGTGGGTCTCGACCCAGGCTCGGCACCACTCGAAACCTTGATGCAGCGAGTTCCACGGATCGGTTTCGAGCTTGCGCCAGGCCCGTTCGGCCGGCGCCATGCGCGTGTGCACGGTCAGGTCGAGCCGTCCGGCCGCAATATCGAGCGAGGCTTGACCGGTGCTGAGGTCGGCACCGCTATCTGGCAGCTTCTCGGCATATGCCATTGCATCATGGCGCAGATGGGTCCGCATTACCCTGTCCCGGCTGGTTTCAGACACGTGCGGGAGCTTAAACCGTCCCTTCCAACAAACGGTTATCGTTCAAATTTTCGCTTGTCCCGATCGAAACAAGGGTAAAGACGGGGTTAATCCGCGTCCTTCTTCTTCAACGGCCCGGCCATCCATTTGATGACCAGCATCGCCGGGACGACCCAGAGCAGGCCGGTCAGCAGGAAATAGAGGAGATGGGCCCACCAGGGAGCGGTGGCGAGCGTCGCCGTGGCGATCGTGGTCGCGAGCAGGGCATAGATCGATACGATCAGGATGATCAGAATCGTTCCGATAAAGGATCTCAGCTTCGGGCGCTTGGTCATGCCTTTTTCCTACTCGACGTCGCTGCATCCTGCGACGCGACCGCTTGCCGCAAACCGGCGGGCTTGTTTTGCACGGCTGACTGATGCAAATCAACGGGCGAATAGAGGATTGACTGATGACAGCTGTGTTGACCGGAACCGAGTTGCAGGTGCGCAAGGACATTGCCCGTGTGGATGCCGACCGAAAGGCCATCCGCATCTGGCTCGGCGTGGTGATCTTCGCGCTCTTCTGTCTCGTGCTGGTCGGCGGCGCCACGCGCCTGACCGATTCCGGTCTGTCGATCACCCAGTGGAAGCCGATCCACGGCGTGATCCCGCCGCTGACCACCGAAGAGTGGGAGCAGGAGCTCGAGCTCTATCGCCAGATCCCGGAATACCAGCAGATCAACAAGGGCATGAGCCTCGACGAGTTCAAGTTCATCTTCTGGTGGGAATGGGCGCACCGTCTGCTCGCCCGCATGATCGGCCTGATCTTCGCTCTGCCGCTCGCTTACTTCTGGATCCGTGGCAAGGTCGAGCCCGGCCTGCGCGCCCCGCTGGTGGGACTACTGGCGCTGGGTGGTCTGCAGGGCTTCATCGGCTGGTGGATGGTCTCCTCGGGCCTCAGCGAACGTGTCGATGTCAGCCAGTATCGCCTGGCCGTGCATCTGATGATGGCCTGCTTCATCTTCGCAAGCTGCGTGTGGATCTTCCGCAGCCTTCATCCCCACACGGACGATGCCGCCCCGACGGACAAGAGCCGTCTGTTCGCGGGCATCCTGCTGATCATGACCTTCGTGCAGATCTATCTCGGTGCCCTCGTGGCGGGCTTGGATGCGGGCTTCAGCTACAACACCTGGCCGTTGATGGATGGAGCACTCGTGCCGCAGGGGCTCTTCGTTCAGGCGCCCGCCTGGATCAATGTCTTTGAGAACCCGAAGACCGTTCAGTTCATCCACCGCATCGGTGCCTATGTCCTGTTTGCCGCAGCCCTGGCCCACATGATCCAGTGTCTGCGGGCGGCCCCCCAGACCACCCATGCGCGCCGCAGTGTGGTGCTCTTTGGCCTGATCAGCCTTCAGGCGGTCATCGGTATCGTGACGCTGGTCACGCAGGTGCCGCTGCATGCCGGTGTCACCCATCAGGGCATGGCGCTGGTGGTGTTGGCCTTTGCCGTTGCCCATCTGCGCGGCTTCTACGGCGAGCGTCCCAAGCCGGTTCTGGTCGAAGTCAGGGACTGATCTAGCCGAAGCGATAGGCGGAATAGGGCTTTCCGAGGAACTCACCCCGGAAGACTTGCCGCCCGCCATCGCTGCCGGCAGCCCCCCGATGCCACGAAGAGCGGCACGAGATGGTCGTGGTCCGGCACATGGCACGCCAGCGCATCCGGGTTCTGGTTCCAGGTCGAAAGAACCTTGGCCCGCGTGTCGCTGTCCGGGTCGGCGACCGCCTTGCTCAGCCAGTCGTCGAAGCGGATCGCCTGCTGCACATGGTTCGGTTCGGCTTGCCGGAACATCCGCATGTTGTGGTAGCTCATGCCAGACGCAATGATCAGCACGTCTTCGTCGCGCAGCGGCGCAAGCGCCTTGCCGATCTCGACATGGCTTGCGACATCGAGCGTATTCTTCAGCGAAATCATGGTGACCGGCACATCCGCCTGCGGATAGACCAGCATCAGCGGGATGAAGACGCCGTGGTCGAAGCCGCGTGTATCATCTTCGGCGCTCTCGATCCCGGCCTCCGCCAGCAGCGTCCGCGCGCGGGCCGCAAGGTCCGGAGAGCCCGGGGCAGGGTAGGAAAGCTCGTAGGTGTGCGGCGGGAAATTGTAGTAGTCGAAGAGCATGCCAGGCTTTGCAGCCGTGCTCACAGTCGGTACAGGCTCCTTTTCCCAATGGCCGGAAACCACCAATACGGCCTTCGGCCGGCGCCCGATTTCGGCATCGAGGCCTTCGAGGAAGGCGCGCAGATCGTCCCAAGGCGCCCTGCCTTCGGCATCGCGCGGAAACTCCATGAACGGCCAGGGACCGCCGCCGTGGGGGATGAAGTAGACGGGGAAACGCTTGCTCATGGTGTGCCTCACTTTCGCGAAGCACCCTAGCACTACCGATCGTCATCCATAATCTGGCACATGATCGACATTTCGTTCGGCAATTGTGAACGACAGAGGAGCGAGGTCAGACACGCCGACCTCGCTTGGCATCACAATGGCTGCTTACGCAGAGAGCATCAGATCCATGTTCTGTACGGCAGCGCCTGAGGCACCCTTGCCGAGATTGTCGAGCAGGGCGACCAGGTTCACGTGCGCGCCACCGGGCGTGCCGAAGACGAAGAGCTTCATCGTGTCCTTGCCGACGAGTTCCTCGGCGTCGACGCGCGGCAGCTTGGCGCTTTCTGCAATCGGAACCACGCTGACGATGTCCTGGCCGGCGTAATGCGCAACGAGCGCCTCGTGAATGCTCTCGACCGTCGTGCCTTCAGCGAGATCGTCCAGGAAGAGCGGTACCTGCACGATCATGCCCTGGGCGAAGCGGCCGACGGAGGGGGCAAAGAGCGGCGGGCGGTCGAGCAGGCCATGCGTCTGCATCTCCGGCACATGCTTGTGCTTGAGCGTCAGGCCGTAAAGGAAGTTGTTGGCGGCAAGATGCTCGGGATGACCAGCGTCTTCCATCTGTGCAATCAGCTGCTTGCCGCCGCCGGTATAGCCCGAGACGGCGTTGACCGAGACGGGATAGCCGTCGGGCAGGATGCCGGCGGCGCGCAGCGGCCGGATGAGGCCGATCGCACCCGTCGGATAGCAGCCGGGATTTGAGACGTAGCGCGCGCTCTGGATCTTCGCCTTCTGCGCCTTGTCCATTTCGGCAAAGCCATAGGCCCAGTCCGGATGCACCCGGAATGCCGTGGAGGCATCGAGCAGGCGGACATTGTTGTTGGCAGCCGTCATCTCATAGGCCTGCTTCGATGCATCATCGGGCAGGCAGAGGATCGCGATATCGGCGCTGTTGAGCATATCCTCGCGCATCTTCTCGTTCCGCCGCTCGGCTTCCGGGATCGACAGCAGTTCGAGATCGCGGCGATCGGCCAGGCGCGTGCGGATCTGCAGACCCGTTGTGCCGTGTTCGCCGTCTATGAAGATCTTCGCTGCCATTTGTCTAATCCCGTCAGAGGTTTGGATGAGAATGCGGACTCTGTTTCTGAGTGTGTTGAATCAATGTGTCAGGCGCGTGTCGCAAGCTTCTCGGCGCGCAGGCCCAGCATATACATGGCAACCGTCGCACCGGCAATTGCGGTAATATCGGCATGGTCATAGGCCGGCGCCACTTCGACGATGTCGGAGCCGCGGATGTCGAGAGGCCCGAGTTTGCGCAGCACCGACAGCATCTTGGCGGAGGATGGGCCACCGGCGACCGGCGTGCCAGTGCCAGGCGCATAAGCCGGATCGAGGCAGTCGATGTCGAAGGTCAGGTAGGCCGGCGCCTGGCCGACATGGGCGAGGATGGCATTCGCGATCGCCTGCGCACCCATGTCCTCGACCTCGTAACCCGGGATGATCCTGATGCCGAAATCCTCCGGTGCCTCGGTGCGGATGCCGATCTGGATTGACTTCGTCGGGTCTATCACGCCTTCGCGCACTGCACGGCAGACGAAGGAACCGTGGTCGATCCGCTGGCCATCGTCATCCCAGGTATCCTGATGCGCATCGAAATGCACGAGCGCGAGCGGGCCATGCTTGGCCGCATGGGCCTTGAGGAGCGGCCAGGTCACGAAGTGATCGCCACCGAGGCCGAGCAGATAGGCGCCCGACGAGATGATCCTGGCTGCTTCCTGTTCGATCAGGGCAGGGGTCTTCTGATGGTTGCCGTAGTCGAGCAGCACATCGCCGTAGTCGATGACGGCCATCTCCTCGAAGAGGTCACGGGCAAAAGGATATTGCGGGTCGTTGTCGAAGATGGCGGATGCGCGCCGGATCGCCTGAGGCCCGAAGCGTGCGCCCGGCCGGTTCGAAACGGCGGCGTCGAAGGGAATGCCGAGCACGACCGCGTCAACGTCGGAGAGATCCTTCGAGTATTTCCGGCGCATGAAGGAGAGCACGCCGGCATAGGTCGGGTCCGTCGCGGCCCCACGCACGGCCTTGGCGGTGAAGGCGTTGTCGATCGTCTTGCTGGCCATGATGCTCTCCGTTGGAAATTTGATCAAATTATAGGCTGAGCTGCTGCGGTCAAGCTGCGGTGTGGAGCCGCGAAACGAAAAAAGGCGGAGCCGAAGCCCCGCCTTGATTTCCGTTTCCGGTCGTCCAGCGATTAACGCTTGGAGAACTGGAACGAACGACGGGCCTTGGCCTTGCCGTACTTCTTACGCTCGACGACGCGGCTGTCGCGGGTCAGGAAGCCGCCCTTCTTCAGAACGGAGCGCAGGCCCGGTTCGAAGTAGGTGAGGGCCTTCGAGAGACCGTGACGAACTGCACCGGCCTGGCCGGAGAGGCCGCCGCCGTGGACGGTCGCGACGATGTCGAACTGGCCGTCACGGGCAGCTGCGACGATCGGCTGCTGCAGGATCATCTGCAGGACCGGACGGGCGAAGTAGGTGCGGAATTCGCGGCCGTTGATGGTGATCTTGCCGGTGCCCGGCTTGACCCACACGCGGGCAACAGCGTTCTTGCGCTTGCCGGTGGCGTAGGAGCGACCCAGAGAGTCGACCTTGCGGACGTGAGCCGGAGCTGCGTCCTGTGCCGGGGCAAGGTCCTTCAGGGAAGAAAGATCGGCCATACTTAGGCGCTCCTTGTGTTCTTGGCGTTCAGCTTGGCAACGTCGAGAGCGACGGGCTGCTGAGCTTCATGCGGGTGGTTCGTGCCGGCGTAGACGCGCAGGTTCTTCATCTGGCGACGACCGAGCGGGCCGCGCGGGATCATGCGCTCGACGGCCTTCTCGAGAACGCGCTCCGGGAAGCGGCCTTCGATGATCTGGCGAGCCGTACGCTCCTTGATGCCGCCCGGATAACCGGTGTGCCAGTAGTACTTCTTGTCGGCATACTTCTTGCCGGTGAAGACGACCTTTTCGGCATTGATGACGATGACGTTGTCGCCGTCGTCAACATGGGGGGTATAGGTGGCCTTGTGCTTGCCACGCAGGTGCATGGCGATGATGGTGGCGAGGCGGCCGACAACGAGCCCTTCGGCGTCGATGAGGATCCACTTCTTCTCCACCTCTGCAGGCTTCTGAACGAAGGTAGACATTGAGGTCTCTTTCCGTGTGATCCCGCAGTCCGCTATTGCGGTAACTGCAGGCGTTTCTTGTTGCTTGTTTCACGCCGTTTTCGACGCAAAAAAGAAAGCGGTCCCGAAGGGCCGCATTCCGGGGCCGGGTATAGATCTGGCGCCTCGAAAGGTCAATATGCCCGTGCCGTGCGACTCTGTCGAAGACGCAAGCAAAAACAATGGCTTGAGAATGGGGTAATATTTTACCGCATCGCTTATGCGTCTGCGGAGGCGGAATTCACGTCCTAGACCTGCAAGATGCGGCAAAGAATGGAAATATTCCAATGTTTCGTTGAAATAGAACGGGGGTGTTGTGGCTGCACATCTCAACCTATGAGATTGCTAATATTCGCATGAACATAATGAAAACATAAACCGAACGTAATCGGCGGACATCCTCACACGGAGATCGCCATGTCGCTTGAACGTCGTATTTCGCTTGTCACTCTCGGCGTTTCCGACGTCGCCCGCAGCACCGAATTCTACGCCAGGCTCGGCTGGTCGAAATCCTCAGCTTCCAACGACAACGTCACCTTCATCCAGCTGAAAGGCGTCGCGCTCGGTCTCTTCTCCCGAGCAAGCCTGGCCGAGGACGCCCATGTCGAGGACACGCCGCCCGGCTTTTCCGGCGTGACGCTTGCCTACAATGTCTCGAGCGAGATCGGCGTCGATGCCGTCGTGAAATTCGCTGTCTCCTGTGGCGCAAAGCTCGTGAAGGCACCGGAGAAAGTTTTCTGGGGCGGCTATTCCGGCTATGTCGCCGATCCCGACGGCCACCTCTGGGAAATCGCTTTCAATCCGTTCTTCCCCCTGGATGAACATGGGCACGTGGTCTTGCCGGACTGATGATCGGCATTTGAGCGATTTGGGTGCGGGGTCGTTAAGCGGACTTTGCTACGCTCGGCTTGGGACATGTTGGACGGGTAGACCAGAGGCCCTTGCGGGCTGGGAGGAACGTCCATGAACCATGACACCTACCTGAACAGCTATCTCGCCGACATCCTTGCGGCCGCCAAGACCGTCGCGGTCTTGGGCGCATCGCCAGACGACAAGCGTCCGAGCCACTGGATTTCCGGCTTTCTGCTGGGGAAGGGCTACCACGTCTTTCCGGTCAATCCTTCACATCGCGGCGAACGCATTCTCGGCCAGCATGTCTATGGCTCGCTCGCGGAAATCCCCGAGCCTGTCGACCTGGTCGATGTCTTCCGTCGCCCGGAACATCTGGATGCCATCGTCGACGAAGTACTGGCGATGGCACCACGCCCGACCGCTATCTGGTGCCAACTCGGCATACGCAACGACGCGGCCGCCGCCAGGGCGGAAGCCGCAGGCCTCAAGGTCGTGATGAACCACGCGCTGGTTTCCGAATACCCACTGGTCTACGAGCGCCTGCACGCGCCGTCCGTCCAGGGGCACGCAGCCTGAGCCGGCCCGCGGAAATCAGAACCGGACGATCGGCTTGCCGAAGTTGAAGCGGCGCGATTCCGGATCGTAATCCTGGCAATTGAGGACCGGGCATCGCGCGGTGTCCTTGGTCGGGACATAGGCACGCTCGGCATATTCATGCGGATCGCAGAGAGCCGTTCGGGTCACGTAGCGATCGTAAAGCGTCATGTTCTTCACGCGTGTCGACGGGTAGCGCAGGATGGCCGCCCCCTCGTTGATGACGCGCTGGCGAACCTGGTCGCAGGTGAGCTGGGTGGTGTTGTAGCGGGAAATGGCGAGCGCCGGCTGGGCGAGCAGGCTGGCGGATATCGTCATGATGGCAAGCGATGTCGGGCGCATCTCGGTCCTCCTTCTGGTGGTCGCTCAACGTGGAGCCGGGCAGGGCGGTTCCGCCTTGCAGCCCGCAGATGCTACACCATCTAAGTCTCATCATAGGATGGACAAGGAGACGCAGATGGCCGATCACGATCATTACAGTGCGGAGTATCTCAAGGAGATCCTCGCCTCGGTGAAGACCATCGCGCTGGTCGGGGCCTCGCCGAAGCCGGATCGCCCGAGCTTCGGCGTCATGCGCTTCCTGCTTTCCAAGGGCTACAAGGTTCATCCGGTCAATCCCGGACAGGCCGGCAAGGAAATCCTCGGTCAGACCGTCTACGCGACCATGGCCGATATTCCCGAAGCAATCGACATGGTCGATGTTTTCCGGGCGCCGGAATATCTCGGGGAAGTGGTCGCCGATTCGCTCGCGCTCAAAGATCGCCCCAAGGTGATCTGGGGCCAGTTGTCCGTTCGGGACGACGAAGCGGTGAAGCCGGCCGAGGAAGCCGGCATCAAGGTAGTCATGGACCGCTGCCCGGCAATCGAAATCCCAAGGCTCGGTCTTTAAGACCTCACGCTTCGATCAGAACATCCGGATTGGCTCTCAGCGCATTCAGCGTGTCGGCATTGCCGCAATAGTCCATGAAGGTCTGCTCGGCCTTGCCCTGGCGCAGGTGCTGCTTGCACATGTCCTTCGACGAACATTGTGCACAGGTGATCTGCATGTCGCGGAAGAGCCGGCGCATGCGATACTCCACCTCAGCCGGATCGATGTTGAGCGCGCGCATCATGGCCGGCATCTCGTCGGCGGCATGGGGGCCGGCCTTTACCAGCGCCAGCAACTGATGGGCGCTGATCCCGCAATCCTCGGCAAGCGCCTCCACTTCTGTATCCGAAAGGGCTGCCAGCATGTCGCTTTCGGTGGTGTTTTCGAAACCCTGGGCGAACCAGGAGAGAATCTGCTGCACGGTGTGGCGGACCGGATCGGCAATCGTGAGTGTCATGGGGGCTCTCCTTCGACTGGCGACAAGAATGCCACCGCGCCACCCCTGCGCATTGACCTCGATCAAGCAGGAAATTCCCCAATCGGTGCTTCTCTTGGAATAATCCGGGGCTGACATCGGGCAGCGAGCCTTTATGATCCGGCCCGACGTCATCAAGGGAGGACAACACAATGTCGGAAAACAATCCGGGTTTCGCAACGCTCGCCATTCACGCCGGTGCCCAGCCGGACCCTACGACAGGCGCGCGCATCACACCGATCTACCAGACCACGGCCTATGTCTTCAACGACAGCGACCATGCCGCAAACCTCTTTGCACTCAAGGAGTTCGGCAATATCTACACGCGCATCATGAACCCGACCCAGGGCGTTCTGGAAGAGCGCGTGGCAGCTCTGGAAGGCGGCACGGCAGCACTCGCCGTTGCCTCGGGTCACGCCGCGCAGCTCCTGATCTTCCACGCTCTGATGCAGCCGGGCGACAACTTCGTCGCGGCGAAGAAGCTCTATGGCGGCTCGATCAACCAGTTCGGTCATGCCTTCAAGAACTTCGGCTGGCAGGTCCGCTGGGCCGATCCCGCCGATCCGGAGAGCTTTGCCGCCCAGATCGATGACAAGACCAAGGCCGTCTACATCGAGAGCCTGGCCAATCCCGGCGGCACCTTCGTCGATATCGCAGCCATTGCAGAGGTTGCGCACCGCCACGGCCTGCCGCTGATCGTCGACAATACCATGGCGAGCCCCTATCTCATCCGCCCGCTGGAACATGGCGCCGACATCATCGTGCATTCCGCCACCAAGTTCCTCGGCGGCCATGGCAATTCCATGGGTGGCATCATCGTCGACGGCGGCACCTTCGACTGGTCGGCCAAGCCGGGCAAATATCCGATGCTCTCGGAGCCGCGTCCGGAATATAATGGCGTTGTCCTGCACCAGACCTTCGGCAACTTTGCCTTCGCCATCGCCTGCCGCGTCCTCGGTCTGCGTGACCTTGGGCCCGCGATTGCGCCAATGAACGCCTTCCTGCTCCTGACCGGCATCGAAACCCTGCCGCTCAGAATGCAGCGCCACTGCGATAACGCCATGAAGGTGGCGACCTGGCTGAAGAGCCACCCGAAGGTCGCCTGGGTGAACTATGCGGGCCTAGCTGACGATCCAAACAATGCGCTGCAGAAGCGATACTCGCCGAAGGGCGCCGGATCTGTCTTCACCTTCGGCATCAAGGGCGGTCTCGAAGCCGGCAAGGCGCTGGTCGGTGGCTTGAAGCTCTTCTCGCATCTTGCCAACATCGGCGACACCCGTTCGCTCATCATCCACCCGGCGTCGACCACCCATGCGCAGCTCTCCGAAGAGCAGCAGATCGCAGCCGGCGCGGGACCCGATGTCGTGCGTTTGTCCATCGGTATCGAAGACGCGGAAGACATCATCGCGGATCTCGAACAGGCGCTGTCGCTCGCCTGATAACGCGTGACCTCTGTTAGCCCGGCCGTGGCTCCGCGGAACCACGGCCGGGCTTTGCTGTTGGACTTCTCTCATCCCCAAGGAAGGAGATTTCCAATGAAGCTGAAGGCCATAGCCTTGAACGCCACGCTGAAGGGCAGCACCGGCGAGCCATCCTCCACCGACCGCATGTTGAGCCTGATCGCCGCTGCCATGGGCAAGGAGGAGGTGGAGACCGAAACCGTCCGGCTTGCCGATCACGACATCCGCCCAGGCGTGACGTCAGACGAGGGCCCCGGCGACGCATGGCCTGCCATCCGCGAAAAGATCCTCGCCGCCGACATTCTTGTGCTCGGTACGCCCATCTGGCTCGGCCAGCCGTCGAGCGTCTGCAAACGCGCGCTCGAGCGGATGGATGCCTTTCTGTCCGAGACCGATGATGAGGGGCGCATGGTCTCCTATGGAAAGGTCGCTGCCGTCGCGGTCGTTGGCAACGAGGACGGCGCGCACCACGTCTCAGCCGAACTCTACCAGGCCCTGAACGATGTCGGCTTTACCATTGCTTCGAATGCGGTCGCCTACTGGGTTGGAGAAGCGATGGGCAGCACCGACTTCAAGGATCTCGATCCGATGCCGGAAAAGGTGACGACAACCGTCGGCATGGTGGCCCGCAACACGGTGCATTTGGCCCGCCTCCTGGGAGACAACCCCTATCCGCCGCAGAAATGAGACCGGCCGCGTGGATTTTGCGCGCGGCTTGAGGCAAGACTGACGGGCCGGCATCCGAGGATGCCCGGCCCGTTGCCGCATTTGTCTTCGCTCAGGAGCCCGCCATGTCTGCCGCCCTCGCTTTCGATCCGTCGACCGTCACCCCGGAAGAGGGCGCGCCCGCACCGGACCGCCTCATCTCAGGCGATCCGCGTTTCACCACCTGGAACCTGGAAGAGGCAGAAGGCGGCGTCTATGCCGGCATCTGGCAGTCGACGCCGGGCAAGTGGCGGATCGTCTATGACGAGTGGGAGTATTTCCACATTCTCGAAGGCCACTCTGTCGTTACCGAAGATGGCGGTGACCCGATTCACCTGAAGGCCGGCGACCGCCTGATCCTCAGACCGGGCTTCAAGGGAACCTGGGAAGTCCTTGAAACGACTCGCAAGGATTACGTCATCCGGCTCTAGTCTGCGGGGCGTCACCTGCCTCGAATGTGCGGCAGATCACTGACGGTCCATCACCGATCAGGCTAGGACGCCGCCCTTACATTGCAGCGCCGGATAACCTGAATGACCATTGTTCGCTTCGCCCTCATCGTCATCGTCGGGCTTTTTGTTGTCGTCGGTGGCCGCTGGTACGCCTATGTCAGCAATACCAGCAGCCCCTATGACGAAGTGGGAATCGAGATCAACAGCCGTCTTCCGCATGGTCTCCGGAAATGGGGATGCGATCGGCTGCAACAGTCTTTTCCGGAGAGTGTCCCGCCCTATGGCTGCGGCGCTCCGGATAGCCGGAGTTGGATCTGAGCACCTGCGCCGGACAAGGAAGTGATTAGCCCGCTCTCAGACGGGCCGCTGCCGCCTCGTGTTCGGCGACCAAGGTCGCATCCTCGGCCGAGACTTTCTGGATGCTCGCGCGGCTGCCGATGCGGTCCATATAGGCCTGGAAAGCGGGCCGAGCCTCGACCAGCCCGAACATCGTCGTCCAGCGCAAGGCGATGCCCCAGAGCAGGTCGGCGGCTGTGAAGCGCTCGCCGAGCAGATAGGGGCCTGTCTTCAGCGTCTCCTCGAGCAGATCGATGAGCGACTCATAGCTCGCATACGGCGTCTCGTTCATCGAACCCTGCTCGCGCTTCAGATGGCGGTCCACGACGGCCGGCTCGAAGCAGCTCCCATAGATGAACAGCCAGCGGACATAGGCGCCACGATCGGGGTCGGTCAGCGCCGGGGCAAGACCCGCTTCGGGAAAGAGATCCGCGAGATAAAGATAGATCGCGCCCTGTTCCGTGATCAGCGTTTCGCCGACACGCACGGCCGGCACCTTGCCGAGCGGATTGATCGCGAGATAGGCCGGCTGGCGCTGCTCGCCCGTCTTCATGTTCAGCACATGAAGCTTATACGGCACGTCCAGCTCCTCCAGAAGCACGCGCGCGCCGGTGGCGCGGGTCTGCGGCGAATAGAAGAGGGTGATCGGCAGGTCCTGGGTCATCGAATTCTCCCTTTGAAATGAGTGGCGCCCTGAGGCGATGGGGAGAGAATGCGCCACCATACCTGTCAGATTGTGTCAGGTTGGTTTAGCATGATGCGGGAAAGAGGATTTTTTCTCCATGCGTGCGAGCCGGCTGATCAACATCCTGACCACCCTTCAGGCCAAGGGCCTGGTCACGGCGGAGGCGCTCGCCGACGAAAACGACGTCTCGGTGAGAACGATCTACCGCGACATCGATGCGCTCTCGCTGTCCGGCATCCCCGTCTATAGCGAGCGGGGATCCGATGGCGGCTACCGGCTCTTGGACGGCTATCGGGTTCGCCTGAATGGCCTCACGCCGGCTGAGGCCGAAGCCATGTTCCTGTCGGGCATCCCCGGTGCGGCTGCCGACCTCGGCCTCGGTTCCCTCATGGCCGGCGCGCAGAAGAAGCTGACCGCGGCTTTGCCCGAGGATCTGCGGGAAAGCGCCCGGCGCATGCAGTCGAAGTTTCATCTCGATGCGCCTGCCTGGCTCGCCGAGGGTGAGCAGCCGGTCTATCTGCAGGCCATTGCCGATGCTGTCTGGAATTCGAAGCGTATCCGCATGCGCTACCGGTCTTGGAAGGCGGAGAAGAACCGGCTCGCAGACCCGCTCGGCATCGTGATGAAGGGCGGGGCCTGGTATCTCGTCGCCCGGGTCGACGGCACGCCGCGTACCTATCGCATCTCGCGCGTCCTGGACCTGATCGTGACCGAAGAGCGCTTCGACTGGCCGCGCGACTTCGACCTTGCCGCCTACTGGAGCGAGAACACCCGCCGGCTCGAGCTGGAGCTTTATCCGAACCGGGCAATGATCCGCCTCTCTCCCTGGGGCCTCAAGGAGATCGAACATATGGCGCCGCCCTATGTGCGCGCCAATCTCGAACTGCTCGGTGAGCCTGATGCTCTCGGCTGGCGCACCGCAAGCCTTCCCGTAGCGCATGAGCGCATGGCGGTGTCCGAGTTCCTGAAGCTCGGCATCGAGGTCGAGGTTCTCGATCCGCCGGAACTGAGAGAAGCCATGCGCCGGGCCGCGCACGCTCTGACGGAGCGCTACGCCGGCCCGCCGGCAGTCACCATGTAAGGTCGAGCCGCTCCAGCCCGTGGAAGTGATAGACGTCCTTCACGCGGGGCGTCTCGGCGATCTTCAGCCCCGGCAACCGCTGGAAGAGCAGGGGCAGGACGATGTTGAGCTCGAGCCGGGCGAGCGGTGCCCCGATGCAGAAGTGAATGCCGGCGCCGAAGGAAAGATTGGCGCCCTCATCACGCGAAGGCTTGAATTCGAGCGGTTCGGGAAACTTCTGCGGATCGAGATTGGCGGCTGCGAGAATGAGGCTCACCTTGTCGCCGCGCTTGAAGCTGACGCCATCGATGTCGCAGGGCTCCAGGCACCAGCGCTGGAAGATATGGACCGGCGCACAGATGCGAAGCGTCTCCTCGACCGTCCGCTCGGTCGTCTTCTCGTCGGTGAAGAGCGTCGCCGGATCGATGCCGCTGTCGAGGATGACCCGCACCGAATTGCCGATCTGATGCACGGTCGCCTCGTGCCCGGCATTGAGCAGCACGATGGTCGTCGAGATCAGTTCGTCCTCGGTGAGGAACTGGCCTTTGTGCTCGGTGTGGATCATGTGGCTCAGGAGATCGTCGCGTGGCTCGGCCCGACGCTCCGCAATCACCTGCCGCACATAGTCGGCAAACTCCTTGGCCGAGCGATCCGCGGCTTCCTCGTCGGCGCGGCTGCGCTTGAACATGTACATGCCGACATAGTCGTGGCTCCATTTCAAAAGCTGCGGGCCCATCTCTTCGGGAATACCGATCATCCGGGCGATCATCGTCACCGGAATGATGTCGGCGAAGGTCGACAAGAGCTCCGTCTCGCCATCTTTCTCGAAGTCGTCGATCAATCGATTGGTCAGTTCCGTGATCTCCGGCGTCATCTTCTCGACATGGCGGGAGACAAAGGCGCGGTTCACGAGGGTGCGAAGCCGCGTGTGCTCCGGCGGCTCGATTTCGAGCAGCGAGTGCTCCTCAGCCTTGTCGAAGTGGCGGGTATGCGCCGCAGGCTCCGGCATGCCCAGCTCCTCGCGCGTCGCGATATGCAGGATCTGTCGGCCGAAGCGGCGATCGCGCAGAAGCGCATTCACATGGTCATAACCGGTGAAGAACCACTGCTTCTGCTCCTCCCAATAGAAGCTCGGACAGCTGGCATGCAAGGCAGCATACGTCTTGTTTGGGTCGGTGTAGAAGGCCGGGTCGCGGGCGTCGAGAGAGACGCGGCGGGTGACGGGATCGATGGAGAGGAAGGATGTCTGTGTCATGCCCTCTGTTTATCCCCTCGACACCGTTCCGCAAGGGGAGGGGCCGCATCAGTCGTGGAGATTGTTCCCGACCGCTGCGATGCGCTTGAGGATCGCCACCTGCCGGTCGGCCTGGGCGTCGAGATTGTCGCTGCGGGCGGGCGGAACGGTCACGACCTTGCCGTTGGCATTGACGGATGTGCGGTTGCGGCCTTCCGCCTTGGCGGCATAGAGAGCCGTGTCCGCCTGCGCCATCATGCTCTCGAGATCGGCGATGGCGAGTGGCGCGACCGCAATGCCGACGCTGGTCGTGACGTGGATGCGCTGGGTTTCTGCATCGATCGCTCGCTCGGCAAAGGCCATCCGGACCGTTTCCGCAAAGAGCGCTGCATCCTTCGGTTCATTGACCGCAAGCACGGCGGCGAATTCTTCGCCCCCCGTTCTGCCGAAGGCGGCCCGTTGCGGCAGATGCGCCTTGCAGGTCGCCGAAAATTCGAGAAGCACCCGATCGCCCACCTGATGCCCGTGCCGATCATTGATGTGCTTGAAGTGGTCGAGATCGAAAATGATCATGGCAAGCCCGGCCGAGGGCGCGGAATCGACGAGGTGCTGAAACGCATCCGAGAAACCCCGCCGGTTGAGCGCGCCGGTCAGCGGATCGGCGCGCACCAGCGCCTGGAGCCGTTCCTCCGAGCGATCCATCATCATCTTGGCGATCAGCGTCATGGCCGTGATGAAGGCGATGAGCCCAACGATGCTGACGGCGACGGCGAGGGTCATCTCGGTAAAGCTCCGCGGCATGATACGCGTGGCTATATAGGCGAAGACGAGACAGGCGCCAGCCTGCAGAAACCAGACCGTCGCGAGCATCACGCGATACCGCCGGGTCGAAAAGGTGCCCGTGAGGACGATCACCCCGAGTGCCGCCAGCCCGGCCGCTGCCGCGACATTGTAGATCGCCATCCGGTAGCCGATCTCGGCAGTTAAGGCGGGCACAGCATTGCCCGCTACCCAGATGAGGGCGGGCAGGGCGACATAGGCAGGCGCCCGACGGTCGTCGAAGGCGCAAAGCGCCTGACCCCAGCAGATGAAGCCGAGAAGCGAGAGGATGTTGCCGGCATGAATGGAGAGGACATCAGGGATCTGGTCCCTTAGACCGACCATGCCGAGGCCTGTGGCCTGCAGGCCGAACCCGAGGCCGAACCAGAGAAAATGGCGCTGGTCGCGGGCATGCAACCATATGGCAATCAGCAGAATCGCCAGCGTTCCGGCCTGGATGACCCAGAGCAGAAACGCAGTCTTCACGTCGATCACGATCCGCAGTCCTGAAATAATGTCTAAGAATATCCCCGGGACAATGGCTGAGAGTGGTTAACCAGTCCCTAGGATGGAAGGGCCACAAACGGCCATCCAGGCCACCCTGCAATCAGAGGCATCGCGGGCCGATTACCGAAATTTCACCATGTTAGCATCATCTTGTGTATGGATGGGTGCCGCGCGACGCCCCTTGCCGAGAAATGCCCGATCTCCCCGGCCTTGGCGCTGTCCGACCCGTGTTCCGACCATTAAGGATATCCCGTCCTCGTGTCTTGAATGTCGGGGTGCGGACACTCTATGTAGGGGTTGACAGATTTTGTGTGATTCCCGCCACGGACGTGCCGGGGAGAGGCTGAAAAGGACCGACATGACAAATCCCGTTGATACCGCTCTCGCTCTGGTGCCGATGGTCGTCGAACAGACCAATCGTGGCGAGCGCTCCTACGATATCTTCTCCCGACTGCTGAAGGAGCGGATCATCTTCCTGACGGGCCCGGTCGAGGACACGATGGCCTCGCTCGTCTGCGCGCAGTTGCTCTTCCTCGAGGCTGAAAACCCGAAGAAGGAAATTGCCATCTACATCAATTCACCGGGCGGTGTCGTCACCTCCGGCATGGCGATCTACGATACGATGCAGTTCATTCGTCCGGCCGTTTCGACGCTGTGCATCGGTCAGGCAGCCTCGATGGGCTCGCTGCTGCTCGCCGCTGGCGAAAAGGGCATGCGCTTCGCCACCCCGAACTCCCGCATCATGGTGCACCAGCCATCCGGCGGCTTCCAGGGTCAGGCTTCCGACATTGAGCGCCACGCTCGTGACATTATTAAGATGAAGCGTCGCCTGAACGAGGTCTACGTCAAGCACACGGGCCGGACCTATGACGAAGTGGAAAACACGCTGGATCGTGACCACTTCATGGAATCGAGCGAGGCAAAGGAATGGGGTCTGATCGACCGTATCCTCACCTCGCGCGCCGAAATCGAAGGCGCTGCACCATCGGCTTGATCCGGGCCGAGTTGGTCGGCATCCCCAAGATGCCGGCAGACGTGATGGGCGCCGGGGTTTAAACTCGGCGCAAAAGCGCTAATACTAGGATTAAGGCTATGTTGAATCTTTGTGACATAGTCTGCCGAGAACGGGAGTTTTCGTTGCCGCCGCTCCGACAAGGTCGGGTCGGCTAGTAGCTCCGGATCGGAAAGAGGTTTTCACCAAAGGCGGCGGTGGAAGCTTATCAGTGTGAGTGACCGCCCTGCCGTGACTGCGGTGGCGCGGCGTGCTGGAAGGATAAAGACATGAGCAAGGTCAGCGGAAGCAACGGCGGTGACTCCAAGAATACCCTTTATTGTTCCTTCTGCGGCAAGAGCCAGCACGAGGTCCGCAAGCTGATTGCCGGACCGACGGTGTTCATCTGCGATGAATGCGTCGAACTCTGCATGGACATCATCCGCGAAGAGAACAAGTCTTCGATGGTCAAGTCCCGTGACGGCGTTCCCACGCCGCAGGACATCATCAAGATCCTCGACGAATACGTAATCGGCCAGAAGCAGGCGAAGAAGATCCTGTCGGTGGCCGTGCACAACCACTACAAGCGCCTGTCGCACGCTTCCAAGGGCGGCGACGTCGAACTGGCGAAGTCGAACATCATGCTCGTCGGCCCGACCGGCTGCGGCAAGACCTATCTTGCCCAGACGCTCGCCCGCATCATCGACGTTCCCTTCACCATGGCGGATGCCACGACGCTGACTGAAGCCGGTTACGTCGGTGAAGACGTCGAAAACATCATCCTGAAGCTGCTCCAGGCGGCCGACTACAATGTCGAGCGCGCCCAGCGCGGCATCGTCTACATCGACGAAGTCGACAAGATCTCCCGCAAGTCGGACAACCCCTCGATCACCCGCGACGTGTCGGGCGAGGGCGTCCAGCAGGCACTGCTGAAGATCATGGAAGGCACGGTTGCTTCCGTTCCGCCGCAGGGCGGCCGCAAGCATCCGCAGCAGGAATTCCTGCAGGTCGACACGACGAACATCCTGTTCATCTGCGGCGGCGCCTTTGCCGGCCTCGACAAGATCATCTCTGCCCGTGGCGAGAAGACCTCGATCGGCTTCGGTGCAACCGTCAAGGCAGAAGACGATCGCCGCGTTGGCGAAGTCCTGCGCGAACTCGAGCCGGAAGATCTGGTCAAGTTCGGCCTCATCCCGGAATTCATCGGCCGTCTGCCGGTTCTGGCAACGCTCGAAGACCTCGATGAGGATGCGCTGATCCAGATCCTGTCGGAGCCGAAGAACGCGCTCGTCAAGCAGTACCAGCGCCTGTTCGAGATGGAAGACGTCGAACTGACCTTCCACGAGGACGCTCTGCGCGAGATCGCCCGCAAGGCCATCACCCGCAAGACCGGTGCGCGTGGCCTGCGTTCGATCATGGAAAAGATCCTGCTCGACACGATGTTCGAACTGCCGGAGCTCGAAGGCGTTCGCGAAGTCGTCATCTCCGACGACGTCGTCAACGGCAGCTCGCGTCCGCTCTACATCTATGCGGATCGCCAGGAAGAAAAGGCCAACGCCTCGGCCTGATCCTGACCGCAGAAGAAGCATTGAGAGCCCGCCCGACAAAGGCGGGCTCTTTCTTTTTGGGCTGGCTGTGGTTTTCCCCGACCAAAGCACCAGATTTACCGCATGATCTGTTGAAAGGCCTGCTGATTGGGCTAGAACAGAAGCGAGAGTGAACGCCTGTGTGCTGCGTTGCCGTCACCGCGTATCCGCGTCCCCGATCAGATCATGCATCAACATTCGCCGGCCGGGCGACGAAGTGACGCGCATGGTTCGCATCAGGTCCGCACCCTAGTGTGAAAGTTGAGAGTGTCTGTCATGCTGATGTCACAGATTCGGGTGCGGCCCGGGCGCAAGGCTTGAATTGGCGGGAACGCCACTCCACTTGTTGGAGGAACGAAAAATATGCCTGACGCCTCTTTTGGGTCGGCATGAAGTCCCGGTTTCCGCGGGACGTTTGAAAGGAAGTGAAATGACGAATACGTCAGCTGCAAACGAGGTGAACACCTATCCGGTGCTTCCTCTGCGCGACATCGTGGTGTTTCCGCACATGATCGTCCCGCTGTTCGTCGGCCGCGAGAAGTCCATTCGCGCTCTCGAAGAGGTGATGGGCTCGGACAAGCAGATCATGCTGGCCACGCAGATCAATGCGAGCGATGACGACCCAGCTCCGGATGCCATCTACGACGTGGGCACCGTGGCCAACGTCCTGCAGCTCCTGAAGCTGCCCGACGGCACCGTGAAGGTACTGATCGAAGGCCGCGCCCGCGCGAAGGTCGAAAGCTACACCGGCCGCGAAGATTATTACGAAGCCAAGGCACGCGTTCTCGCCGAACCCGCCGAAGACGCCGTCGAAATCGAGGCTTTGTCCCGCTCGGTGGTCTCGGAGTTCGAGAACTACGTCAAGCTGAACAAGAAGATCTCTCCCGAGGTCGTTGGCGCCGCAAGCCAGATCGAGGACTACTCGAAGCTCGCCGATACGGTCGCCTCGCACCTCTCCATAAAGATCACCGAAAAGCAGGAAATGCTGGAAACGGTGAGCGTCAAGACGCGCCTTGAAAAGGCGCTCGGCTTCATGGAAGGCGAGATCTCGGTTCTGCAGGTCGAGAAGCGCATCCGCTCGCGCGTCAAGCGCCAGATGGAGAAGACCCAGCGCGAGTACTACCTCAACGAACAGATGAAGGCGATCCAGAAGGAACTCGGCGACGGCGAAGACGGCCGTGACGAGATGGCCGAACTGGAAGAGCGCATCGCCAAGACCAAGCTTTCCAAGGAAGCCAAGGAAAAGGCGGATGCCGAGCTGAAGAAGCTGCGTCACATGAGCCCGATGTCGGCGGAAGCCACAGTCGTGCGCAACTATCTCGACTGGCTGCTCGGTCTGCCCTGGGGCAAGAAGTCCAAGGTCAAGATTGACCTGAATGCTGCCGAGAAGGTTCTCGACGAGGATCACTTCGGTCTCGACAAGGTCAAGGAGCGCATCGTCGAGTATCTCGCCGTACAGGCGCGTGCGACGAAGCTCAAAGGTCCGATCCTCTGCCTCGTCGGCCCTCCGGGCGTCGGCAAGACCTCACTTGCCAAGTCGATCGCCAAGGCGACCGGCCGCGAATATGTGCGCATGGCGCTCGGTGGCGTCCGTGACGAAGCCGAGATCCGCGGTCACCGCCGCACCTATATCGGCTCGATGCCCGGCAAGATCGTGCAGTCGATGAAGAAGGCTAAGAAGTCCAACCCGCTCTTCCTGCTCGACGAGATCGACAAGATGGGCATGGACTTCCGCGGCGACCCGTCTTCGGCTCTGCTCGAGGTGCTCGATCCGGAACAGAACTCGACCTTCATGGACCACTATCTTGAAGTGGAATATGACTTGTCGAACGTCATGTTCGTGACGACCGCTAACACGCTGAACATCCCGGGTCCGCTGATGGACCGCATGGAGATCATCCGGATCGCCGGCTACACCGAGGATGAAAAGCTCGAGATCGCCAAGCGGCACCTGCTGCCGAAGGCCATCAAGGAACATGCCCTGCGTCCGGAGGAGTTCTCCGTATCCGACAAGGCAATCCTGGCGGTCATCCAGCAATACACCCGCGAAGCCGGTGTTCGCTCCTTCGAACGCGAACTGATGAAGCTCGCCCGTAAGGCCGTCACCGAGATCATCAAGGGCAAGGTCAAGTCGGTTGAAGTCACGGAGAAGAACATCTCCGACTACCTCGGCATCCCGCGCTTCCGCCATGGCGAAGCCGAGGGCGAGGACCAGGTCGGCGTTGTCACGGGTCTGGCCTGGACGGAAGTCGGTGGCGAGCTCCTGACGATCGAAGGCGTCATGATGCCCGGCAAGGGCCGCATGACGGTCACCGGCAACCTGAAGGACGTCATGAAGGAATCGATTTCGGCAGCGGCATCTTATGTCCGCTCGCGCGCCGTCGATTTCGGCGTCGAGCCCCCGCGCTTTGATAAGTCGGACATCCACGTGCACGTGCCGGAAGGCGCAACGCCCAAGGATGGGCCGTCTGCCGGTATCGCCATGGCAACCGCCATCGTATCCATCATGACCGGTATTCCGGTCTCGAAGGATATCGCAATGACGGGCGAAGTGACGCTGCGCGGTCGGGTGCTTCCGATCGGCGGTCTCAAGGAAAAGCTGCTCGCAGCGCTCCGTGGCGGCATCAAGAAGGTTCTGATCCCGGAAGAGAATGCCAAGGATCTGGCGGACATTCCGGACAACGTGAAGAACAACATGGAGATCGTGCCCGTGTCCCGCATGGGCGAGGTCATCCGCCACGCTCTGGTCCGTGTTCCCGAGCCGATCGAGTGGGACGGAACCGTTGAAACGCCGGCCATCGGCGTTGTCGAAGGGGCTGACGAAAGCGGCGCAACGGTCGCTCACTGAGGCAATTCTGCCCTAAGTGAGCCATAAAGGCGCAAAACAGACGAAAAGGCTGGCATTTTTGCCAGCCTTTTTTGTGAACAGCCGCTCAAAAGGCTTGTTTTCCGGGGCTTTCGGGTGCTTTTGAGTTGCGAAGGGCAGAAGCTTTCGTATTCTCCGCCCGACTTAATCATTTGAGTCGTTTCATACCAATCAGAAAGGGTGGAAACATGAACAAGAACGAACTCGTATCCGCGGTCGCCGAGAAGGCTGGCCTCACCAAGGCTGACGCCGCCTCTGCCGTTGATGCCGTTTTTGAAACGGTCCAGGCTGAACTGAAGAACGGCGGCGACATTCGTCTCGCTGGCTTTGGCGCCTTCACCGTCGCCCGTCGCGAAGCCTCCAAGGGCCGCAACCCGTCCACCGGCGCTGAAGTCGACATCCCGGCTCGCAACGTTCCGAAGTTCACGGCCGGCAAGGGCCTGAAGGACGCTGTCAACAGCTGATCCGTCGTGACCGTCGCCACCCTTCGGTGCCGATGGTCAGCTGACACCCTGGTGAGCCCGGTCTCTGTGCCGGGCTTTCTTTTTGCCCATCTTGCGCCGCAGCAGCAGCTGTCATATTTCTGCTAAGCCGGATTGTCCGGCATTCGTTCTCAGGGCGGGGTGAAATTCCCCACCGGCGGTAAAGGAGGAAACTCCAAGCCCGCGAGCGCCTGATCTCCCGAAGGGGAGGGCAGGGTCAGCAGATCCGGTGCAATTCCGGAGCCGACGGTTAAAGTCCGGATGAAAGAGAATGAGGTCAGGCTGCGCTTCCTTCCGCCTTCTGCGCGGATGAGGGATGCGTTGCTGCGCAGCGCCGTATCTGTCCGGATACGGCTTTTCGTCGTCCTCATCTGTCCTGATTTGTGTTGGTCCTTTGGAAAAGGAAATATGACATGAATCAGAGCTCCGTATCTGTTCTGCGCTCCCGGGCCGTCGTCGGTGCCGGTTTCATGGTTCTCGCGGGCATTGCCTTCGCGGCTCTCAACGTCGTCACCCAGTGGCTTGCCATGACGCTTGGCTTCCCGCCGGCCTCGACTGCCTTCTGGCAATATGGCTTTGCGCTGGTCCTCTCTCTGCCGCTGCTCTTCCGCCTCGGTCTGAAGGCGATGAAGACGGCTTATCCCGTCCGCCACATCCTGCGCGTCCTGCTCGCCGCCTTTGGCGTTCAGGCATGGGTTACGGGATTGGCCACCGTCCCGATCTGGCAGGCCATCGCCCTGGTCATGACCTCGCCCTTCTTTATCATCATCGGCGCACGCCTTTTCCTCGGCGAAACGGTCGGTCGCGACCGTTGGTTGGCGACGCTGACGGGCTTTGTCGGTGCGATGATTATCCTCCAGCCCTGGTCGGACACGTTCACCCTGGCGGCCCTCCTGCCGGTGCTATCGGCGCTGCTCTGGGGCGGCTCTTCGCTGATCATGAAGAACCTCACCCACTACGAGGCACCCGAGACCGTCACCGTCTGGCTTCTCGTGCTGCTGACGCCGATCAATGCAGGATTGGCCTTTGCCGGCGGCTTCGCAGTGCCGGAAGGACTGGCGCTGTGGCTGCTGCTCGCGGCCGGCCTGCTGACCGCGCTTGGCCAGTATCTGCTGACGCTTGCCTACAATGCGGCCGATGCAGCCTACGTGCAGCCCTTCGATGACCTGAAGCTGCCCTTGAACGTCTTCGCGGGGTGGCTCGTCTTCGGATACGCGCCAAGCGGCTACCTCTGGCTGGGGGCGCTCCTGATCCTCGGCGCCTCGCTTTTCCTGATGCTGCGCGAGGCCGGCAAGGAAGTATCGCCGATATCGTGAAGCGGTGAAAACTGGGTTCAAGCCCGCATTGTCATCCGACTGTCATCGGACTGCCCCAGAACCCTCTTGTTCCATTTTCGGATACTGGAGGTTTCCCGATGACCAATGGTCTCTCCCGCGTCGCCCTGACGGCGGCGCTCTTTGCATCCGTGGCCCTGCCGGCCGCGGCAGAACAGGTTTTCAACCGCATCGCCACGTTCCCGGTCGCCGCCAATCTGCCGGCCGACAAGGAGAAGCTCACCACGACCTCGGCCGAGATCGTGACCGCCTCGGAAGACGGCAATACGCTCATCTATTCCGACAGCCCGCTCGGCGGCATCGGCTTCATCGATATCACCGACGCCAAGGCCCCTAAGGCCGCTGGCGCGGTGATGATGGATGGCGAGCCCACGTCGGTTGCCGTTGCCGGCGGCAAGGTGCTGGTCGGCGTCAACACGTCCGAGAGCTATACCGCGCCTTCGGGCAAGCTCGCCGTCGTTGATATCGCCTCCAAGGCCGTCGATTCGACCTGCGACATCGGTGGCCAGCCTGACTCGGTTGCTGTTGCCAAGGATGGCTCCTTCGTTGCCATCGCGATCGAAAACGAGCGCGACGAAGACGTCAACGACGGCGCTTTGCCCCAGATGCCGGCTGGCGATCTCGTCATCATCTCGCTGACGGACGGTGTGGCCGACTGCGGCACCATCAAGCGCGTGGCGCTGACAGGTCTCGCCGAAATCGCCCCGGAAGATCCGGAGCCGGAGTTCGTGGCAATCAACAGCCTCGGTGAGATCGCCGTCACGCTGCAGGAGAACAACCACATTGCCATCGTCGACGGCAAGACGGGTGAAGTGAAGTCGCACTTCTCCGCTGGCACGGTCGACCTCGCCGGCATCGACACCAAGTCGGATGGCGCTCTGAAGTTCACCGGCACGAAGGAAGGCGTTCCGCGCGAGCCGGATGCCGTGAAATGGCTGGACGACAATCGCATCGTGATCGCCAACGAAGGCGACTGGAACGGCGGTTCGCGCAGCTTCACGATCTTCGACAAGACCGGCAAGGTCGCCTACGACTCGGGCCCGTCGCTGGAAATGGCCATCGCCCAGATCGGTCACTTCCCCGACAAGCGCGCGCGCTCCAAGGGTATCGAGCCGGAAGGCCTGGAAGCTGCTGCTTTCGGTGACCAGAACTACTTCTTCGTTCTGTCCGAGCGTTCTTCGATTGTCGGCGTCTACAAGGACACGGGTGCCGAGCCTGAACTGGCCCAGCTTCTGCCGTCTGGCGTCTCGCCAGAAGGTGCCGTCGCAATCCCCTCGCGCAACCTGCTGGTCACCGCCAACGAGGTCGACCTCGGCGAAGACGGCGGTCCGCGTTCGCACGTCATGGTTTTTGAACTCGCTGAAGGCACACCGGCCTATCCGATGATCCAGTCGGCTATGGTCGATGGCGCACCGATCGGCTGGGGTGCTCTCTCCGGTCTCGTCGGCGACGCCGAGAAGGCAGGCACGCTCTACGCCGTCAATGACAGCTTCTATTCCATGCAGCCGTCGATCTTCACCATCGACGCGACGCAGAAGCCCGCTGTCGTCACCTCGGCCCTGCCGATCATGCGTGGCGGTGCTGCTGCCCAGAAGCTCGATATCGAGGGCATCACGCTCGACGGCGAAGGCGGCTTCTGGCTCGCCTCGGAAGGCGATGCAGCCAAGCTCGTCGGCCACGGCCTCTACCACGTTGACGCCAAGGGCGAGATCAAGGCGGAGATCGGGTTCCCGACCGAGCTCCTCGCCGGCCAGACCCGCTTCGGTCTCGAAGGCATCACCTCCGTCGGCACCGGCGATGACATGACGCTCTGGATGGCCGTCCAGCGCGAATGGGGCGATGATGAGAAGGGCTCGGTCAAGCTCCTCTCCTACAACCCGAAGTCCAAGGAATGGGGCGCCGTGCGTTATCCGCTCGAAGCGGCTGGCGAAGGCTGGGTCGGTCTCTCCGAGATCACCGCCCATGGCGACCACGTCTACATCGTCGAGCGTGACAACCAGATTGGTGACAACGCCAAGCTCAAGAAGCTTTACCGCGTTGCCATTGCCGACCTGAAGCCCGCCAAGATCGGTGAAGAACTCCCCGTTGTCACCAAGGAAGAAGTCCATGACTTCATCCCGGACCTGAAGGCTGCCACGAACGGCTATGTCGTCGACAAGCTCGAAGGCTTTGCCTTCGACGCCGCCGGCAAGGCCTTCGCCGTCACCGACAACGATGGCGTGGACGATAGCTCGGGTGAGACCCTGTTCTGGGAAGTAAACCTGCAGGGCACCAACTGATCGCAAGATCAGGATGCCTGAAACAAGAGAGGCCGGGTGATCGCTCACCCGGCCTCTTCATTTTGTCGATGTCGGCGCGTTTACCAGCGGTGATGGACATGCGGCGCGATCAGCCGCTCGTAGACATCCCGGGATGCTGCCATCACGTCGGCGGAGAGCGCGGCCAAATCGGACGCCGCAGCGTTGGCCTTGGCCTGCTCGCCATTGCGGGCGCCAGGGATCACCACCGTGACGGCCTCGTGCATCAGGATCCAGCGCAGCGCAAACTGCGCCATGGAGGCGCCTTCCGGCACGAGCTTGCGGACTTCCTCGACTGCTGCGAGGCCGGTTTCGAAGGGAACGCCGGCAAAGGTTTCGCCCACATCGAAGGCTTCGCCATTGCGGTTGAAATTGCGATGGTCTTCCGCAGCAAACTGTGTCGATGCCGTGATCTTGCCCGACAGCAGGCCGCTTGCCAGCGGCACACGGGCGATGACGGCGACGTTGCGGCGCTTGGCTTCCTGGAAGAACAGGCCGGCCGGGCGCTGGCGGAACATGTTGAAGATGATCTGCACCGACGTGACGCCCGGATATTCGATCGCCTTCAGCGCTTCCTCGACCTTCTCGACCGACACACCGTAATGCTTGATCTTGCCGGCCTTGCGGATCTCTTCGAGCCCCTCGAACATCTCCTGGCGGTAATAGACGTCTGTTGGCGGGCAATGCAGCTGCACGAGATCGAGGCTGTCGACCTCGAGGTTTTTCAGGGAGCGGTCGATGAAGGCTTCGATATTGGCCTTGGTGTAGCCGTCGGCCACATGCGGGTTGAGCCTCCGGCCGGCCTTCGAGGCCACCATCGGCCGCTTTCCGCCGCGGGCCTTCAGAACCTCCGCGATGATCTTCTCCGAGCGACCGTCGCCATAGACGTCTGCCGTGTCGATGAAGGTCATCCCGGCGTCAAGCGCTGCGTTCAGCGCCGCCCGACCGTCGGCTTCCGATACTTCGCCCCAGGATCCACCGATCTGCCAGGCGCCGAAGCCGATATCGCTGACGGTGAATTCTGTCCGGCCGAAGGAATGTTCTCTCATGCTGATCTATCTCCCGTGATTGCGGTTTCGAGCTAGCAAGTGGGGCAGGGGGTGGCAAGCTTCAACTGCTTGATTGTTCTGCGGTGATCCGGGCGGGCCTCCAATGCGAATAGGCCACGAGAAGTGAGAGATCAAAATGCCGAAGATGATCCGCAAGGGCGATTTGCCCCAGAAGACATGTCCTGTCTGCCAAAAGCCCTTCGCCTGGCGCAAGAAGTGGGAGCGGGACTGGGAGAATGTCGTCTATTGCTCGGAGCGTTGCCGCCGGACGGGCAAAACCGCAAGCCCGGCGAAGCCGTAGAGGTCTCAGACACACCAGCGATCGGGATCCCATGACAGAGCAGGCTCCGGCGTCCACACGCCTTGCATTCTACGCACTTCCGGCAATTCCCATGGCCGCGATCGCGCTGCCCTTCTACATCGTGCTCCCCACTTTCTACGCCGATCATTTCGCCATCTCGCTGGCAACCATCGGCACCCTGCTGCTCGGCATCCGGCTGATCGATGCCGTCACCGATCCGCTGTTCGGCTGGCTCTCCGACCGTGTCCGGTCCCGCTATGGTCGGCGCCGCTTCTTTTTCGTCATCTCCACACCGCTGACCGCACTCGCCGCCTTCATGGTCTTCTGGCCGCCCGAGGATGCCGGTGTCGGTTATCTGGCCGTCTGGGGCGTGGCGCTTTCGATCGGGGCGACCTGGTCGCTTCTGCCCTACACGGCCTGGGGAGCGGAGCTCGCGACAGGCTATCAGGCGCGGGTCAGGCTCTCCGCCTTTCGCGAGGGCGCAACGCTTGTCGGCTCCCTGATCGCCATCACGCTGCCCTTCGTCGGCGGCCTTGATACGGCTGTTGGTTTCCATGGCCTTGCCTGGATTGCCGTCTTCATCGCCGTCATGCTGCCGGTCGCCGGCCTGCTTGCGGTCGCCACGGTGCCGGAGCCTGTCGACCTCTCGCAACGGAAGCTCTCGTTGCGGGAAGGCTTTGAGCATCTGCGCGCCAATGGCCCGTTTCTGCGCCTTGTCTCCGCATTCCTGCTCAACAGCTTCGCCAATGCCATTCCGGCGTCGCTCTTCATCTATTTCGTCGGCCAGCGCCTCGGCGCACCGGCCATGCAGGGACCCTTGCTCTTCACCTATTTCCTCTGCGCCATCGCCGGCGTGCCGCTCGCCGTTGCCACTGCCAAACGTCTTGGCAAGCACCGTGCGTGGTGTCTGGCGATGATTCTTGCCTGTGCCGTTTTCTCGGTCGCGGGATTCCTGGGTGAAGGCGACGTCATCGCATTCACTGTGGTCTGCGTCATCACCGGCCTGCTGCTTGGCTTCGACCTCACGCTCCCGCCCGCCATCCAGGCCGATGTCATCGACAACGACACCGTCTCTTCGGGCGAGCAGCGCTCTGGCCTCTACTTTGCCGCCTGGAGCTTCATCACCAAGCTTGCGGTGGCGCTGTCCGCCGGTGTCGTCTTCCCGCTGCTCGACCTCGCGGGCTTCATCGGTGACCAGACCGCGACGCAAACACCGGAGGCGCTGACAGCGCTTGGCGCCCTCTATGCCTTCCTGCCGATTCTCCCCAAACTCGCGGCAATCGCGCTGATGTGGAATTTCTCCCTCGACGAGGCCGCCCATCGAAAGCTGCGCGAGAGCCTGGCTTCGAATAGCTGAAGACCGCCCCTTTTTGACAGAGCCGTCATCGGCAGCTAGACCGGCATGGAACGGCTGGCTCCCTGTCACATCGCGCTGACTTTATTCAGTTTCAGCGGCGAACAGGATGCGGGCTCACAGGTTTGTCATCTCGGCGTCATGTTTTATGTTCCAGAACCGGAACGGACGACGGCGTCAGATGCAATCATGATCAGGATAGGTGTTGAATGCGCATAGTGATGATCGGTTCGGGTTATGTCGGCCTTGTGTCGGGAGCCTGCCTCGCGGATTTTGGTCACGAAGTGATCTGTGTCGACAAGTCGACGGAGAAGGTCGAGGCCCTGGAGCGGGGCGAAGTGCCGATCTTCGAGCCGGGGCTTGAAGCCATCATCGCCCATAACCGCGCGGCCGGTCGCCTGAGCTTTTCGCTCGATCTGGCAAAGCCGGTCGCAGCCGCCGACGTCGTCTTCATCGCTGTCGGTACGCCCTCCCGTCGTGGCGACGGCCATGCCGACCTTTCTTACGTTTATGCCGCCGCCCGCGAGATTGCCGCGGCGGTCACCGGTTTCACCGTGGTCGTGACCAAGTCCACGGTGCCGGTCGGCACCGGCGACGAAATCGAGCGGATCTTCCGCGAAGAATTCCCGGACAAGGACATCGCTGTCGTCTCCAATCCCGAATTCCTGCGCGAGGGTGCGGCCATCGCCGACTTCAAGCGGCCGGATCGCATCGTCATCGGCTCTGGCGACGAACGCGCCACTGAATTGATGCGCGAAGTCTACCGCCCGCTCTATCTCAACGAAGCGCCGCTCTATTTCTGCGAACGCCGCACCTCTGAGCTGATCAAATATGCGGCCAACGCCTTCCTGGCGATGAAGATCACCTTCATCAACGAGATCGCCGACCTCTGCGAGCAGATCGGTGCGGACGTGCAGAAAGTCGCCAAGGGCATCGGCATGGACAAGCGCATCGGCGACAAGTTCCTGCATGCCGGGCCGGGCTATGGCGGCTCCTGCTTCCCGAAGGACACGCTGGCGCTGGTCAAGACCGCTCAGGACTTCGACAGCCCCTTGCGGCTCATCGAAACCACGGTCGCGATCAACGACAACCGCAAGCGCGCCATGGGCCGCAAGGTGATCGCTGCCTGTGAGGGCAATGTCCGCGGCAAGAAGATCGCCATGCTCGGCCTGACCTTCAAGCCGAACACCGACGACATGCGCGATGCACCCGCCATAACCATCGTCCAGGCGCTGCTCGATGGCGGTGCCGATGTGCATGTCTTCGATCCCGAAGGCATGGACGCCGCCAAGGCCGTGCTCGGTCCCGTCACCTATGGCAAGAACCCTTACGAGATCGCGGCCGGTGCGGAGGCGATCGTCGTCGTCACCGAATGGGACGAATTCCGCGCGCTCGATTTCCGCCGGCTGAAGCAGGAGATGAAGGCGCCCGTGATCGTCGACCTGCGCAACATCTACAAGCCGGAGGAGATGGAGAAATACGGCTTCAGCCATTTCCCGATCGGCAAGCGCACGGCAAAGGCCTGAGCATGCATTACTTCATCACCGGCACCGCCGGCTTCATCGGCTTTCACCTTGCCCGCCGGCTGCTCGCCGACGGGCATCAGGTGACCGGCTTCGATGGCATGACGCCCTATTACAACGTCAAGCTCAAGCAGATGCGCCATGCGGCGCTCGCCCAGTATCCGGCGTTCACGCCTGTGATCGCCATGCTGGAGGATCGCGCTGCGGTGGAAGACGCGATGGCGGCTGCCACGCCGGACGTAGTCATCCATCTCGCGGCCCAGGCGGGCGTGCGCTACAGCCTTGAAAACCCGCAATCCTATCTCACGTCCAACGTCACCGGCTCCTACAACATCATCGAGCTTGCCGAGCGTCACAAGGTCAAGCACCTGATGCTGGCTTCGACCTCCTCGATCTATGGCGCCAATCCGACGGTGCCCTTCCGCGAGACGGACCGCGCCGACGAGCCGCTCACCATCTATGCCGCGACGAAGAAGTCGATGGAGCTGATGGCCCATGCCCATGCCCATCTCTACAAGACGCCAACCACGGCTTTCCGCTTTTTTACCGTCTACGGCCCCTGGGGCCGGCCGGACATGGCGCTCTTCAAGTTCGTCGATTTGATGCTGAATGACCAGCCGATCGAGATCTATGGTGAGGGCCAGATGAGCCGCGACTTCACCTATATCGACGATCTCGTCGAGGCGATCATCAGGATCTCGCATGTCATTCCGGACGAATCGAATCGCGTTGCCAATGAGGACATCGAGACGCTGTCCCGTCAGGCACCGTTCCGCCTGGTCAATATTGGCGGTGGTCAGCCGGAAAATCTGATGGACTTCGTCGAACTGGTGGAGAAGGCACTCGGCCAGCCGGCGATCCGCAAGATGCTGCCGATGCAGAAGGGTGACGTCCCGCGCACCTATGCCGCCCCCGATCTCCTGCAGGCGCTGACCGGATATACCCCGAGCACCAGGCTCGAAGACGGCGTGAAGGCCTTCGTTGAATGGTATCTCGAGGCTCGCCGCGAGCTGCAGGGCTGAACCTCCCGATCGTTCATCAATGCCAGCCTTGACTTTCGAAGCCGTTCGCCGCTGTGCTGAACGGGAACGGACAGGATGAGAGAGCAGGCATGGACGACGTACGCGACGCAGAGACCGAGACCGTAAAGGGCGAGGGGGCACGCACCCGCGGCTCCGGCACCGAATCGGTCTACAAGGCGCTGCGCCACGAGATCCTGACCATGGAGCGCGCGCCCGGCAGCCCGCTCGACGAAACGCGCCTGTCCGAACACTTCGGCATGTCGCGCACGCCGATCCGCGAAGCGCTGCTCCGGCTGACCTCCGAAGGTCTCGTCACCAGCCTGCCGAACCGCAACACCATCGTTGCGGTCATCGACTTCTCGAGCCTGCCCACCTATTTCGAGGCGCTCTGCCTGATGTATCGCGTGACGACCCGCGGGGCCGCCCAGCGCTCCGGCGATGCCTGGATGGCGGAGATCGTTCGCCATCAGGAGAGCTTCGCAAAGGCCGTGGAGGCCCAGGATGCCTTCGCCATGATCGAGGCCAACCGCGACTTTCATGTCGCGATCGCCGAACGCGCCGGCAATCCCTATTACACCGCCTTCTTCGCGCGCCTTCTGGACGAGGGGCGCCGGATCCTCAGGCTCTACTACCAGACCTTCGATGACCGGCTGCCGCGCCGTTATGTCGAGGAGCACGAGAAGATCATCGAGGCAATCCGATCGGGGGATGTGGAAGAGGCGGACAGGCTGTCGATCGCCCATGCCGACCAGATCGTCCGCCAGATCCAGGACTACGTGGCACGCAACATCACTGCTGCCGCCAAACTCCCCAACCTCTGACCCTGCAAAGCAGCCGTTTCAGCGATCTCTGAAGCACACCTCTTGCGTTTGTCGACAAACTGTATACGATGAACTCATCTCATCAACAGGAGCTTCCCATGACCACCGGCTGGCACGGCGTCTTCCCCGCCGCAACGACTCAATTCCATGAAGATCTCTCGGTCGACATCGACGCCACGCAGCGCGTGCTCGACGCCCTCGTCAATGACGGCGTCAATGGCCTGATCGTCATGGGCACCTGCGGCGAGAACAACTCGCTCGATCCCGAAGAAAAGCGCACCATCCTGAAGGCCGCCGTCGAAGTGGTGAATGGCCGCGTGCCGGTCGTCACGGGCGTGTCGGAATTCGACACCCGCCGCGCGAGCGCCTATGCTCGCGACGCCGAGAAGATCGGCGCCGATGGGCTTATGGTCCTGCCAGCCATGGTCTATGTGCCGAAGCCCCATGAGCTGGTCGCGCATTTCAAGACGGTGGCCGAGGCGACAGGCCTGCCGATCATGCTCTACAACAACCCGCCGGCCTACCGCGTCAACATCGGCGCGGAAGTCCTGGAGGCCCTCGATGGCGTGAAGAACATCAAGGCCGTCAAGGAAAGTGCGCCCGATCCGCGCCGCTTCACCGACCTGATCAACGCTTTCGGCGACCGCTACGACATCTTCGCCGGCCTTGACGACGTGGCGCTCGAAGGCCTGATGCTCGGCGCCAAGGGCTGGGTCTCCGGCCTCACCAGCGCCTTCCCGGCCGAATCGGTGGCGCTGGTCGCCGCCGCCGACCGTGGCGACTGGATGGAAGCCCGCCGCATCTACCGCTGGTTCATGCCGCTTCTGCATCTCGATGCCGAACACGACCTGGTCCAGTCGATCAAGCTCGCCGAACAGATCATGGGCCGCGGCTCCGAGCGCGTCCGCATGCCGCGCATGCCGCTGGAGGGCGCCCGCCGCGCCGAGGTCACGGCGATGGTCGAGAAGGCGGCGGCAACACGGCCTGTGGGCGGGAAGTAAGCTGCAGAGAAAGCGATGCGAAGAAGGCCCGCCGGAGCGATCCGGCGGGCTTTTTGGTTTCTGGCCACCCTTGCCAATGCGGCGATACTCGGGGAGGCTGTGGTCTGAAGTTCGACCGCAGCCTTAACTGGCTGTTGCAGGGGAGGCTGAAGTGGCAGCGAATGATCGTTTGAAACGTCTCGCCGTTCTGATCGATGCAGACAATACGTCGAGCAAGATCGCCGATGGCCTATTCGAGGAGATCGCGCGGCTCGGAGAAGCGAGCGTCAGGCGAATCTATGGCGATTTCGCCAGTCCTCGATCGCGGGGCTGGATCGATACGCTGACGCGGCACGCAATCATTCCTCAGCAGCAGTTTGCCTACACCACAGGAAAGAATGCCTCGGACATAACTTTGGTCATCGATGCTATGGATTTGCTGTTGAGCGGTCGCTTCGACGGCTTTTGCCTCGTCTCGTCTGACAGTGATTTCACTCGGCTCGCGTCTCGAATTCGCGAGCAAGGCGTGGACGTCTACGGATTCGGCGAGCAGAAGACTCCCGAAAGTTTTCGTCAGGCCTGCAGAAGGTTCATCTACACGGAAAACATCGGCGTGCAGGCATCTTCTGACGGAGAGGCGAAGCCGGTGGCCTCACTCAAATCACCCAGCGCCGCCGTCCCGATCATCAGGCGCGTCTTGGCGGACATCGACAGCGAAGATGGCTGGGTCGCGCTGTCTGCGCTCGGGACCCAACTCTCCAATCTCAAATCCGATTTCGATTCGAGAACCTATGGCTCGTCGAAACTGAGCGACTTGATCCGCAAGACAGGCGTCTTTGACGTCGACCAGTCCGACGGCAAGGCAATGCGCATCAGACTGCGCAAGAAGAACTAGAAAAATCGGAAGGAAAAAATGGTGGGCGATGAGAGACTCGAACTCCCGACATCTTCGGTGTAAACGAAGCGCTCTACCAACTGAGCTAATCGCCCGTGCGCTGATCGGATCATGTCCGCCGCGTCGGTGGCCGTGATCTATGCGGATCGCGGAAAATCTGCAAGAGCGTTTGTGCAGATTTTTTGTTTTTTTGTCATTCGCCTCTCAGGCGCATGTGGAAAAGTGAGCAGAATCCTTGTTTTGCGCCTGCGGCGCGTTGTCGCGAACCAGATGCCTTCAGCTGGGTCGGAGGAGGGGTCCCGGCAAAAAATCGAGTGGTCACGGTTTTGTCTTGAAACCTGCTTGACACCTCCGGATGAACCCCGTAGAGAGCCGCTCATCGAACGGCAAGCCGCTCGACGGGGATCGCCTTGAACCCCGATTTGGAAATGCGCGGGTGTAGCTCAGTCGGTTAGAGTGCCGGCCTGTCACGCCGGAGGTCGCGGGTTCGAGCCCCGTCACTCGCGCCATTCCAAGCCTTTCAGGGCAGGCTGCTCAGGCAGTCGAGACGTAGGCCAGGCCTACTTTATGCGCGGGTGTAGCTCAGTCGGTTAGAGTGCCGGCCTGTCACGCCGGAGGTCGCGGGTTCGAGCCCCGTCACTCGCGCCACTTCTCTTGTCCACATCAACATCGCTGTGTCTTTTTGCACTGCACGCGCGATTGCGCGAGACACGCATTTTACCCGCTGGTAAGGTGGCTGCGGGTATCGAGTGAAAAGGCTTTGGTTGGACTTGCGCTGGGTGGCTGCCTGCGCTAACCACGGCGCGTTGCAACTCTCTTTACGGCTTGTCGCCTCCGCCCTAGATGCCCCATGGCATGCGAGACAAGCAGGGTGATATGATGACTGATCTGCTCAGTTCTTACCTTCCGATCGCCATCTTTATCGGCATATCCTTGATCATCGGTATTGCGCTCCTGGTGGCGCCGTTCGCCGTGGCCTACAAGGCGCCCGATTCGGAGAAGCTGTCGGCCTACGAGTGCGGCTTCAACGCGTTCGACGATGCACGCATGAAGTTCGACATCCGCTTCTATCTGGTGTCGATTCTTTTCATCATCTTCGACCTCGAAGTCGCCTTCCTGTTCCCCTGGGCAGTTTCTTTCGGTGAGATCGGCTGGTTCGGCTTCTGGTCGATGATGGTTTTCCTCGGTGTTCTCACCGTCGGCTTTATCTATGAATGGAAGAAGGGGGCGCTCGAATGGGAGTGATCCAGTCCAACACCACGCTGGTGGCGCCACAGGCCAAGAGCATCATCGATCCCAACACCGGCAAGCCGATCGGCAGCGATGACGCCTTCTTCGGCGAGATCAACAACGAACTGGCCGACAAGGGCTTCCTCGTCACCTCGACCGACGAGCTCATCAACTGGGCCCGTACCGGCTCGCTGATGTGGATGACCTTCGGTCTCGCCTGCTGCGCCGTCGAAATGATGCAGCTGTCGATGCCGCGTTACGACGCCGAGCGCTTTGGCTTTGCGCCGCGCGCTAGCCCACGCCAGTCCGACGTCATGATCGTCGCCGGCACGCTGACCAACAAGATGGCGCCCGCACTCCGCAAGGTCTACGACCAGATGCCGGAGCCGCGTTACGTGATCTCGATGGGTTCCTGCGCCAATGGCGGCGGCTACTACCATTATTCCTATTCAGTCGTGCGTGGCTGTGACCGCGTCGTGCCGGTCGATATCTACGTGCCGGGCTGTCCCCCCACGGCAGAGGCTCTGCTTTACGGCGTGATGCTCCTGCAGAAGAAGATCCGGCGCACGGGCACGATCGAGCGGTAAGGCGAAGGGACTGATATCATGAGTGAAGCCCTGAACGAGCTCGCTTCCTACCTCGCAGAGGTGCGCGGTGCGTTGATCGCGTCGAGCGAGATCCGCTTCGGCGAACTGACGCTGACGGCGAAGTCCGAAAACCTGATCCCGCTGTTGACCTTCCTGCGCGACGACGTCCAGTGCGGCTTCGTCAACCTGATCGACATCTGCGGCGTCGACTACCCAAAGCGCGAAGACCGCTTCGACGTGGTCTACCACCTGCTGTCGCCGCGCCAAAACCTGCGCATCCGCGTGAAGGTCGCAACCGGCGAGTTCAAGCCCGTGCCGTCGGCCTGCCCGGTCTTCCCCGGCGCCGACTGGTTCGAGCGCGAGGCCTGGGACATGTACGGCATCCTGTTCACCGATCACCCGGACCTGCGCCGTATCCTCACCGATTATGGCTTCGAGGGGCATCCGCTGCGCAAGGACTTCCCGACGACCGGCTTCGTCGAGGTTCGCTATGACGATAGCGCCAAGCGCGTCGTCTACGAGCCCGTCGAACTGAAGCAGGAATTCCGCAATTTCGACTTCCTCTCGCCCTGGGAAGGCACGGACTACGTGCTGCCTGGCGATGAAAAAGCGGCGAAATAGGATTTAGGCAATGGGCAGTAGCCAATAGACGAGAAGGAGCAGGCAGACGACGATCAACTCCTACCAAGATCTGAAGGTGTGGCAACGCGCAATGGATCTTGCGGTGGAGAGCTATGAGGTCACCAAGGACTTTCCGCGGGAAGAGGTGTATGGCCTCGTCTCGCAGATCAGGCGGGCAGCAATTTCGGTTCCCGCTAATATCGCGGAAGGTCACGGTAGGAATGCAACGGGCTCATACGTCCAGCATTTGAAGATTGCTCAGGGTTCTCTGAAGGAGTTGGAAACGCATTTTATTCTGAGTTCGCGCCTTGGGCTCCTATCGAAAGACAGAATCAAACCTGTCATGTCCATGAGTGAGGAAGTCGGAAAGATGTTGAGATCGCCGATCCGCAGCTTGCAGGAAGAACGCAATGGTCGAACCACGGAATAAAGCCCTACTGCCTACTGCCTATTGGCTACTGGCCCAAGGCGCGGAGCGCATTGATGACTGAGCATAATGTTCGCAACTTCAACATCAACTTCGGCCCGCAGCACCCTGCGGCGCACGGCGTTCTCCGCCTGGTGCTCGAACTGGACGGCGAAATCGTCGAACGCGTCGATCCGCATATCGGCCTGCTCCATCGCGGCACCGAGAAGCTGATCGAGACCAAGACCTATCTGCAGGCGCTGCCCTATTTCGATCGTCTCGACTATGTCGCGCCGATGAATCAGGAACATGCCTATTCGCTGGCCGTTGAGAAGCTCCTCGATATCCAGATCCCGATTCGTGGTCAGCTGATCCGCGTTCTCTACTCGGAAATCGGCCGTATCTTGTCGCACCTCCTGAACGTCACCACGCAGGCGATGGACGTCGGTGCGCTGACGCCGCCGCTCTGGGGCTTCGAAGAACGCGAAAAGCTGATGGTGTTCTACGAGCGCGCTTCTGGCGCCCGCATGCACGCCGCCTATTTCCGCCCCGGTGGTGTCCACCAGGATCTGCCGCATCAACTGGTCGAGGATATCGGCAAGTGGTGCGACCAGTTCCCGGAAAAGCTCGACGACATTGACGACCTCCTGACCGGCAACCGTATCTTCAAGCAGCGTAACGTCGATATCGGCGTCGTCAGCCTCGATGATTGCTGGGCCTGGGGCTTCTCGGGCGTCATGGTCCGCGGGTCGGGCGCTGCCTGGGATCTGCGGAAGTCACAGCCTTACGAATGCTATGCCGATCTCGACTTCGACATCATGGTCGGCAAGAACGGCGACTGCTATGACCGCTACCTGATCCGCATGTTCGAAATGCGCGAGTCGGTGAAGATCATGAAGCAGTGCGTCAACCGGCTGCTCGGCGACGCCAAGACCGGTCCGGTCTCGTCGCTCGACGGTAAGGTCGTTCCGCCGAAGCGTGGCGAGATGAAGCGATCGATGGAAGGCCTCATCCACCACTTCAAGCTCTACACCGAAGGCTACCACGTGCCGGCCGGTGAGGTTTATGCCGCTGTCGAAGCCCCCAAGGGCGAATTCGGCGTCTTCCTCGTCTCCGATGGCACGAACAAGCCCTATCGCTGCAAGATCCGCGCCCCGGGTTATGCGCATCTGCAGGCCATGGATTTCCTGTGCCGCGGCCACCAGCTGGCCGACGTCTCGGCGATCCTCGGCTCGCTCGACATCGTGTTCGGGGAAGTAGACCGCTGATGCTGAAGAACCTCGCAGCACTGTTGATCTGTCTCGGTGCCACCCAGGCGGTGGCCCAGGACAACAACGTTGTCTCGTCGAGGGATACAGTGTCGATGGCGAAGCTGATCCGCGATGGATACGAGATCAAGAGCTCCAGCTGGACCGGCTCGAAGCTCTTCGTATTCCTTCAGAAAGACAATTCGGCCTATGCCTGCGAATTCGCCAATGTGACGAATACGCGGTGTGGTTCCATAAACTGAGACAAGGCGTGAGGAAGTATGTCCGTTCGTCGACTAGCCGAAGAGCAATTCCAGCCGGCAGGCTTTTCCTTCAACCCGGAAAATGCCACCTGGGCTGAGGCCACCATCCGCAAGTATCCGGCGGGCCGCCAGCAATCGGCAGTCATTCCGCTTCTGATGCGTGCGCAGGAACAGGAAGGCTGGGTCACCAAGGCTGCGATCGAGTATGTCGCTGAAAAGCTGGAAATGCCCTATATTCGCGTCCTCGAAGTCGCGACCTTCTACACCCAGTTCCAGCTGAAGCCGGTCGGCACCCGCGCCCATATCCAGGTCTGCGGCACGACGCCCTGCATGCTGCGCGGCGCGGAAGACCTGATCCACGTCTGCAAGTCGAAGATCCATCCGGAGCCCTTCGAGCGCAATGCCGAGGGCACGCTGTCCTGGGAAGAGGTCGAGTGTCAGGGCGCCTGCGTCAATGCGCCGATGGTCATGATCTTCAAGGACGCCTATGAAGACCTGACGCCGACCCAGCTCGAGCACATCATCGATCGCTTCGCAGCCGGCAAGGGCGCCGACATCAAGCCCGGTCCGCAGGTCGACCGCATCTTCTCCGCGCCGGTCGGTGGCCCGACCACGCTGACCGACGAGATCCAGCCGATCCGCTTCAACGACATGGCCGCTCCGGAACCCGAAGAAGTGTCCGTGCCGCCGGCCAATGCGGCAAAGCCTGTGACCGACGCCCCGGAAACGGACAAGAAGCTGAAGACGCCGGCGACCGCCAAGAAGGCGGCAGCCGAAAACGTCAAGCAGAAGGGCGACAGCGCCGATACGGCCCGCCCGGTCGAAAAGGAAGCCGCGCCGGCTCCTGCTTCGGTCATGGACGAGAAGAACCGTCCTGCCGGCATCGACCGTCCGGAAACGCCAGACGATCTGAAGATGATTTCGGGCGTCGGCCCGAAGATCGAAGCGACACTGAACGGCCTTGGCATCTACAAGTTCGAGCAGATCGCCAAGTGGAAGAAGGCAGAGCGCGAGTGGGTCGACACCTATCTCAAGTTCTCCGGCCGCATCGAGCGGGACGACTGGGTCAAGCAGGCCAAGGCGCTCGCCAAGGGCGGCGAAGCGGAATACATCAAGGTCTTCGGCAAGAAGCCGCGCTGAGAGGTTAGGTTATGTTGAGAGATCAGGATCGCATCTTCACCAATATTTACGGCCTCAAGGACAAGTCCCTGAAGGGCGCCATGTCGCGCGGCCACTGGGACGGCACCAAGCAGATCCTCGAAAAGGGCCGTGACTGGATCATCAACGAGATGAAGGCTTCCGGCCTTCGCGGTCGCGGCGGCGCAGGCTTCCCGACCGGTCTCAAGTGGTCCTTCATGCCGAAGGAATCGGATGGTCGTCCGCATTACCTCGTCGTCAACGCAGACGAGTCGGAGCCCGGCACCTGCAAGGACCGCGAGATCATGCGCCATGATCCGCACACCCTGATCGAAGGCTGCGTCATCGCCTCCTTCGCCATGGGCGCTCATCATGCCTTTATCTATGTCCGCGGCGAGTTTATGCGCGAGCGCGAAGCCCTGCAGGCCGCGATCGACGAGTGCTATGACTACGGTCTGCTCGGCAAGAACAACAAGCTCGGCTACGACATCGACATCGTCGTGCACCACGGCGCCGGCGCTTACATCTGCGGCGAAGAAACGGCACTTCTCGAAAGCCTTGAAGGCAAGAAGGGCCAGCCGCGCCTGAAGCCGCCGTTCCCGGCCAACATGGGTCTCTACGGCTGCCCGACCACGGTTAACAACGTCGAATCGATCGCCGTTGCCCCGACCATCCTGCGTCGCGGTGCGGCCTGGTATTCGAGCTTCGGCCGTCCGAACAATGCCGGCACCAAGCTTTTCTCGATCTCCGGTCACGTCAACAAGCCGTGCACGGTCGAGGAATCCATGTCGATCACCTTCCAGGAGCTGATCGAGAAGCATTGCGGTGGCATCCGTGGCGGCTGGGACAACCTGCTCGCCGTCATCCCGGGCGGTTCCTCGGTACCTTGCGTACCGGGCGCCCAGATGAAGGACGCCATCATGGACTATGACGGTCTGCGCGAGCTCGGCTCCGGCCTCGGCACCGCCGCTGTCATCGTCATGGACAAGTCGACCGACATCGTGAAGGCGATCTGGCGCCTCTCGGCCTTCTACAAGCACGAGAGCTGCGGCCAGTGCACGCCGTGCCGCGAAGGCACCGGCTGGATGATGCGCGTCATGGAACGCATGGTGAAGGGCAATGCCCAGAAGCGTGAAATCGACATGCTCTTCCAGGTTACGAAGCAGGTCGAAGGCCACACGATCTGCGCGCTCGGTGATGCGGCCGCATGGCCGATCCAGGGCTTGATCAAGCATTTCCGTCCCGAGATGGAAAAGCGCATCGACCAGTACACCCGCAACGCGATCGCCCACGGGGTGGTCATGGAAGCGGCAGAGTAAGGGGCAAAGGGTATGACGAGCTCTTCGGACAAGGGCGGGAAGAGGGGGCCGGACGAACCGGCTTCCGACGCTCGTGCCTCCGAAGGCCTCGACGACCTGATGACCAACCCGGCGGCTGTTATGGCCGCCGCCACCGCGTTCGGTTTCGGCGTGGCGGCGCAGATGAGCAAGCTCTTCCTCGGCTCCATCCAGGGTGCCATGGAAGTGACCGGTCAGATCGCGCGCCAGCTTGAGGACGAGCGCAAGGCGGCAGAGGGAGAAAAGCCAGCCGAGGCAAATGTCGAGGCACCGGCCCAGACGGCAGAGCCAGCGCCAGTTGCGGCGAAGGCGAAGCCCGAAAAGCCGGCGGCCGCGAAGGTGAAGGCTAAGGCAGCCACCCCCGCCAAGGTGGTTCCGGTCAAGGCTGACAAGCCAGCGCCGGCGCCGAAGGCCAAGGCAGCACCGAAGGCGAAGTCGGCCGCAAAGCCGGCAGAGCCGCCGCAGGAAAAGGCGGCAGCTAAGCCAAAGGCCGCGCCGAAGGCCAAGGCGGCGCCGAAGGCAGAGGAAGAGGTTGCAGCCTCGGCTGCGAAGCCGAAAAAGGCCTCCGGCAAGGCCGACGATCTGAAGCGGATCGACGGCGTGGGCCCGAAGGTTGAACAGGTTCTGAAGGGCAGGGGGATCACCCGCTTCCAGGATCTGGCTGAAATGGATGAGAAGGCGCTCGTCGCGCTGGACAAGGAATTGGGTCTCGACGGCCGTGCGCTGCGAGACGACTGGGCAGGCCAGGCGCGCCGTTTGGCGGGCAGCAAGCTTCGGTCACGAAAGTGAGATTAAGGTCCGGCCGCGCAGGGGCGATGCGCCGGGCTTGAGGGATAAAACCGGCAGTTTTCATCCGGTGCGGACGAAGGCTGTCAGTCGCGGCAGGAATGCCACGGCAGGATGCGCGGAAGCGTGAGGCAGGAAGGCGAATATGGCTAAGCTGAAGATCGACGGCAAAGAGATCGAGGTTCCGGATCATTTCACGCTGTTGCAGGCGTGTGAGGAAGCTGGCGCCGAGGTCCCGCGGTTTTGTTTCCATGAACGGCTGTCGGTCGCCGGCAATTGCCGCATGTGCCTTGTCGAGGTGAAGGGTGGCCCGCCGAAGCCGGCCGCGTCCTGCGCCATGGGCGTGCGCGACATCCGTGGCGGCCCGAACGGCGAACTGCCGGAAGTCTACACCAACACGCCCATGGTCAAGAAGGCCCGCGAAGGCGTGATGGAATTCCTGCTGATCAACCACCCGCTGGATTGCCCGATCTGCGACCAGGGCGGCGAATGCGACCTGCAGGACCAGGCTATGGCCTTCGGTATCGATAGCTCGCGCTACACCGAAAACAAGCGCGCCGTGGAAGACAAGTATATCGGCCCGCTGGTCAAGACGGTGATGAACCGCTGCATTCACTGCACGCGCTGCGTCCGCTTCACCACCGAAGTCGCTGGCATTGCCGAACTCGGCCTGATCGGCCGTGGCGAAGACGCCGAGATCACCACCTATCTCGAGCAGGCGATGACGTCTGAGCTGCAGGGCAACGTCGTCGACCTTTGCCCGGTCGGCGCGCTGACCTCCAAGCCCTTCGCTTTCACCGCCCGTCCGTGGGAACTCGGCAAGACCGAATCGATCGACGTCATGGACGCACTCGGTTCGGCCATCCGCGTCGATACCCGTGGTCGCGAAGTCATGCGCATCATGCCGCGCGTCAACGAGCAGATCAACGAAGAGTGGATCTCCGACAAGAGCCGCTTCGTCTGGGATGGCCTGAAGACCCAGCGTCTCGACCGCCCCTATGTCAAGAAGGACGGCCGCCTGCAGCCCGCGACCTGGGGTGAAGCCTTCGCCGCGATCAAGTCTGCCGTCGCCTCGACCTCTGCCGACAAGATCGGCGCCGTCGCCGGCGATCTCGCTTCCGTCGAAGAAATCTTTGCGCTGAAGTCGCTGATCAACGCGCTGGGCTCGTCGAATACCGACTGTCGCCAGGATGGGACGGCACTCGATCCGTCGCTCGGTCGCTCGACCTATCTCTTCAACGCCGGCATCGAAGGCATTGAAGCCGCTGATGCAATCCTCATCGTCGGTGCCAACCCGCGCTACGAGGCTGCGGTTCTCAACGCCCGCATCCGCAAGCGTTGGCGCCGGGGCGGCCTGCCGATCGGTGTGATCGGTGAAGGCGGCGAACTGCGTTACCCCTATGAGTACCTGGGTGCTGGCACCGAGACGCTCTCCGAACTCGTTTCTGGCAAGAACAGCTTCGCCGAAACGCTGAAGGCCGCCAAGAACCCGCTGATCATCGTCGGCCAGGGCGCATTGACCGGTGCTGACGGCAAGGCGGTTCTGGCGAATGCGGCGAAGCTTGCAGCCGATGTCGGCGCTCTCTCGGACGAGTGGAATGGCTTTGCCGTCCTGCACACCGCAGCGTCGCGCGTCGGCGCGCTCGACCTCGGCTTCGTGCCGGGCGAAGGCGCTGTTGCAGCCGGTCAGATGCTCTCCTCGCTCGACGTCGTTTTCCTGCTCGGCGCCGATGAACTCGACTTCTCCGCCAAGACCGCCAAGTGCGTCGTCTATATCGGCAGCCACGGCGACAACGGCGCACACCACGCCGACGTCATCCTGCCGGGCGCGACCTACACCGAAAAGTCGGGCACTTGGGTCAACACCGAAGGCCGCGCCCAGATGGGCAACCGCGCCGGCTTCGCGCCGGGCGAAGCCCGCGAAGACTGGGCAATCCTGCGCGCACTCTCCGACGTGCTCGGCAAGAAGCTGCCCTTCGATTCGCTCTCGCAGCTGCGCGTGAAGCTCTACGAAGCCCACCCGCATTTTGCCGAGATCGACGAGATCGTACCGGGCGCCTCGGCCGATATTGCTGCACTGGCGAAAAAACCCGGGAAGATGGGCAAGTCTCTGTTTGCGTCGCCGGTCAAAGACTTCTATTTGACGAACCCGATCGCACGCGCTTCGGCCGTCATGGCTGAGTGCTCCGCATTGGCCCGCAACAACTTCAAGGCTGCGGCAGAGTAAGGGCAGGGGACCATGGATAATTTCGTTTCCACCTACGTGTGGCCGGCGGCCATCATGATCGGGCAGTCCCTGCTTCTGCTCGTCTGCCTGCTCGTCTTCATCGCCTATATCCTTCTGGCCGACCGCAAGATCTGGGCAGCCGTCCAGCTGCGCCGTGGTCCGAACGTTGTCGGCCCCTGGGGTCTCTTCCAGTCCTTCGCCGACCTTCTGAAGTTCGTCTTCAAGGAGCCGATCATCCCGGCAGGTGCCAATAAGGGCGTCTTCCTGCTCGCGCCCCTGGTCGCCGTGACGCTGGCACTCGCGACCTGGGCCGTCATTCCGGTCAATGCCGGATGGGTGATCGCCAATATCAATGTCGGCATCCTCTTCGTCTTTGCGGTCTCGTCGCTTGAAGTCTACGGCATCATCATGGGTGGCTGGGCTTCGAACTCGAAGTACCCCTTCCTCGGCGCGCTTCGCTCGGCAGCGCAGATGGTGTCCTATGAAGTCTCGATGGGCTTCGTCATCGTCACCGTTCTGCTCTGCGTCGGCTCGCTGAACCTGACCGACATCGTCGTTGCCCAGAATACTGGTCTTGGCACGATGATGGGTCTGCCGGCCTCCTTCCTCGACTGGCACTGGCTGGCGCTCTTCCCGATGTTCGTGATCTTCTTCATCTCGGCATTGGCAGAAACCAACCGTCCGCCCTTCGACCTCCCGGAAGCCGAATCCGAACTCGTCGCCGGCTTCATGGTCGAATATGGCTCGACCCCGTACATGATGTTCATGCTCGGCGAATATGCCGCCATCGTCCTGATGTGCTCGCTGACCACGATCCTCTTCCTCGGGGGCTGGCTGCCGCCGGTTGATATCGCGATCCTGAACTGGGTCCCGGGCATCATCTGGTTCGTGCTGAAGGCAACGATGGTCTTCTTCATGTTCGCGATGGTGAAGGCCTTCGTTCCGCGCTACCGCTATGACCAGCTGATGCGTCTCGGCTGGAAGGTCTTCCTTCCGATCTCGCTCGCCATGGTCATCATCACTGCATTCGTGCTGAAGCTGATGGGTTGGGCGTAATGCCCGGCTGCAACCTCAGCTGCATTGGAGAATAAGATGGCAATTGCACAGGCTATCAATTCGGTCTTTCTGAAGGAGTTCGTCGGCGCTTTCTTCCTGTCGATGCGCTACTTCTTCAAGCAGAAGGCGACGATCAACTACCCGTTCGAAAAGGGACCGGTTTCCCCGCGTTTCCGCGGTGAACATGCGCTGCGCCGCTATCCGAACGGCGAAGAGCGCTGCATCGCCTGCAAGCTCTGCGAGGCGATCTGTCCTGCCCAGGCCATCACCATCGAGGCCGGCCCGCGCCGCAACGACGGCACCCGCCGTACGGTGCGTTATGACATCGACATGGTGAAGTGCATTTATTGCGGTTTCTGCCAGGAAGCCTGCCCGGTCGACGCGATCGTCGAAGGTCCGAACTTCGAGTTCGCCACCGAGACCCGCGAAGAACTCTACTTCGACAAGGCACGCCTCCTCGACAACGGCGACCGCTGGGAACGTGAAATCGCGCGCAACATCGCGATGGACGCTCCCTACCGCTGATCCCCTCGGGATCGATCGCCTCAGGCGGAGCGCGGGGCTTCGCCGGGGCACATGATGAAATTTGTAACGGGCGTGCCGATGGGGATATCGGTCACGCCTAATCGGGCGGCGGGGCAGGGCCCTCGTCCGGGGGAAGATGAAAAGGCACCAACATGGGTCTTCAGGCTCTCTTTTTCTATCTCTTCGCCTTTGTCGCGGTGGCTTCGGCCTTCATGGTGATATCGGCTCGGAACCCGGTCCATTCGGTCCTGTTCCTCATTCTGACCTTCATCAACGCATCGGGCCTTCTGCTGCTGACCGGGGCTGAATTCCTCGCGATGATCCTCTTGGTCGTCTATGTCGGCGCGGTTGCGGTTCTCTTCCTCTTCGTCGTCATGATGCTCGACATCGACTTCACGGAGTTGAGGGCAGGGGCTGCAAAATATGCGCCCATCGGTGCCCTGATCGGCCTGATCGTCGCGGTCGAGCTGGTCGTCGTCATCGGCGGCAGCACGATCAGCCCGGAAGCGCTGAACGCGATCACCCAGCCGATCCCGGCCGTGGCTGAACGGCAGAACACGCAGTCGCTCGGTGACGTCCTCTACACGGACTACGTCTTCTTCTTCCAGATTGCGGGCCTCGTCCTCTTCGTCGCCATGATCGGCGCGATCGTGCTGACGCTCCGCCACCGCACAAATGTCAAGCGCCAGGACATCTCCGCCCAGGTCGCCCGCACGCCCGAGACTGCCGTCAAGGTGGTCAAGGTCAAGCCGGGCCAGGGCGTCTAAGCCGAGCACGAGGTCAAGGAACAGAAAAATGGAAATCGGTCTTTCCCACTACCTCACGGTCAGTGCCATCCTCTTCACCCTCGGCGTCTTCGGTATCTTCCTGAACCGCAAGAACGTCATCGTCATCCTGATGTCGGTCGAGCTGATCCTGCTCGCCGTCAACATCAACATGGTGGCCTTCTCGACCTTCCTCGGCGACCTCGTCGGCCAGGTCTTCGCGCTGTTTATCCTGACGGTCGCGGCCGCTGAAGCGGCCATCGGTCTCGCGATCCTGGTGGTCTTCTACCGTAATCGCGGCTCCATCGCCGTCGAAGACGTCAACATGATGAAGGGCTGATCGGGTCATGATCTACAAGGCTATCGTCTTTCTCCCCCTGATCGGCTTCCTGATCGCCGGCCTGTTCGGTCGACAGATCGGCGCCAAGGCTTCGGAATACGTCACCACCGGTCTGATGATCATCGTCGCGGTGCTCTCCTGGATCGTCTTCTTCAACGTCGCCATGAGCCATGAGGCCCACGAGGTCATCAAGGTTCCGGTTCTGCGCTGGATCCAGTCCGGCGGCATCGACGTCGAATGGGCCTTCCGCGTAGACACGCTGACCGCCGTCATGTTCGTCGTCGTGAACTCGGTGTCGTGCCTCGTGCACCTCTACTCGATCGGCTACATGCATCATGATCCGCATCGGCCGCGCTTCTTCGCCTACCTCTCGCTCTTCACCTTCGCGATGCTCATGCTCATCACGTCGGACAACCTGCTGCAGATGTTCTTCGGCTGGGAAGGCGTGGGCCTCGCGTCCTATCTGCTGATCGGTTTCTGGTTCAAGAAGCCGTCGGCGTCGGCTGCCGCCATGAAGGCCTTCATCGTCAACCGCGTCGGTGACTTCGGCTTCATTCTCGGCATCTCCGCCATCTTCGTGATGTTCGGCTCGATCAACTTCGAGACCATCTTCGCCTCGGCCCAGTCCTACCTGCCGGCCGACCCGAATGCGGCTCCGGAAGTCGTGCTGAACCTCTTCGGTCTCGAACTCGACCGCAGCCATGCGCTGACCGGCGCCTGCCTGCTGCTCTTCATGGGCGCGATGGGTAAGTCGGCCCAGTTCCTGCTGCACACCTGGCTGCCGGACGCCATGGAAGGCCCGACCCCGGTCTCGGCTCTCATTCATGCCGCGACCATGGTCACCGCCGGCGTCTTCCTCGTCGCCCGCATGTCACCGATCTTCGAACTTTCGCCGGATGCGCTGACCATCGTCACCATCGTCGGTGCGATCACGGCCTTCTTCGCCGCGACCGTCGGCCTCGTGCAGAACGACATCAAGCGCGTCATTGCCTATTCGACCTGCTCGCAGCTCGGTTACATGTTCGTGGCACTCGGCGTCGGCGCCTATGGCGCGGCCGTCTTCCACCTCTTCACGCACGCCTTCTTCAAGGCGCTCCTGTTCTTGGGTGCGGGCTCCGTCATCCACGCCGTCGATGGCGAGCAGGACATGCGTTACATGGGTGGCCTGCGCAAGCACATCCCCTATACCTTCTGGGCGATGACGATCGGCACGCTGGCGCTGACCGGCGTCGGTATCCCCGGCACGATCATCGGCTTTGCCGGCTTCTTCTCGAAGGACGCGATCATCGAGTCTGCCTTCGCCTCGCATTCGGCTGTCGGCGGCTTTGCCTTCACCCTGCTGGTGATCGCAGCGCTCTTCACCAGCTTCTATTCCTGGCGGCTGGCCTTCATGACCTTCTTCGGCAAGCCGCGCGCTTCCGCTGATGTCATGCACCATGTCCATGAATCGCCGATGGTCATGCTGCTGCCGCTGCTTCTGCTCGGCATTGGTGCAGTCGTTGCTGGCGTGATCTTCCACGACTACTTCTTCGGCCACCACTATGCCGAATTCTGGAAGGGCGCACTCTTCACGCTGCCGACCAACACGATCCTCGAAGAGTATCATGAAGTGCCGAAGTGGGTGAAATGGAGCCCGTTCGTCGCCATGGCGCTCGGCTTCGTCACCGCCTGGTACATGTATATCAAGAACCCGTCGGCACCGAAGAAGCTCGCGGAACAGCAGTGGATGCTCTACCAGTTCCTGCTCAACAAGTGGTACTTCGACGAGCTCTACGACTTCCTCTTCGTTCGTTCTGCCAAGGCACTTGGCCGCTTCCTCTGGAAGAAGGGTGACGTTGCCACAATCGACGCCTATGGCCCGAACGGCGTTGCCTCGGCCGTCGGCGGCCTGACCCAGAAGGTCGTCCGCCTGCAGTCCGGCTACCTCTACCACTATGCCTTCGCGATGCTCATCGGCATTGCGGCCCTCGTTACCTGGATGATGCTCGGGAGCTCCCTCTGATGACCGATTGGCCCATTCTCTCGACGGTCACCTTCCTTCCTCTGGTCGGCGTGGCTCTGCTTCTGCTGACCCGTGGTGACACCTCTCTCGGCCGCCGCAACATCCTGAACGTCTCGCTGCTGACGACGGTCTTCACCTTCGTCGTGTCGCTCTTCATCTGGATCAACTTCGACAATTCCAATGTCGGCTTCCAGATGGTTGAGAAGCATTCCTGGCTCGGCACAGGGATCTCCTACCATGTCGGCGTCGACGGCATCTCGATGCTCTTCGTCATCCTGACGACGCTGCTCATGCCCTTCTGCATTCTCGCGAGCTGGACTTCGGTCGAGAAGCGCCTGAAGGAATACATGATCGCCTTCCTGGTGCTCGAGACCCTGATGATCGGCGTCTTCGTGTCGCTCGACATCGTGCTCTTCTACGTCTTCTTCGAAGCCGGCCTGATCCCGATGTTCATCATCATCGGCGTCTGGGGTGGCAAGGATCGCGTCTACGCGTCCTACAAGTTCTTCCTCTACACGCTGCTCGGCTCGGTGCTGATGCTGCTCGCCATCATGGCCATGTACTGGGATGCCGGCACGACCGATATCGCAGCGCTTCTGCAGCACGACTTCCCGCCGCAGATGCAGACCTGGCTCTGGCTTGCCTTCTTCGCGTCCTTCGCGGTGAAGATGCCGATGTGGCCTGTTCATACCTGGCTGCCGGACGCACACGTTCAGGCACCGACGGCCGGCTCCGTCATCCTGGCGGGCATCCTCCTGAAGCTTGGCGGCTACGGCTTCCTGCGCTTCTCGCTGCCGATGTTCCCGCTGGCCTCCGACATGTTCGCGCCCTTCGTCTTCGCGCTGTCGGTCATCGCCATCATCTACACCTCGCTGGTCGCGATGATGCAGGAAGACATCAAGAAGCTGATCGCCTATTCCTCCGTCGCCCATATGGGTTACGTGACCATGGGTATCTTCGCCGCCAACCAGCAGGGCGTGCAGGGTGCGATCTTCCAGATGATCAGCCACGGCTTCGTCTCCGGCGCGCTCTTCCTCTGCGTCGGCGTGATCTATGACCGTCTCCACACCCGCGAGATCGCGGCCTATGGTGGTCTGGTCAACAACATGCCGAAATACGCGCTGGCCTTCATGGTCTTCACCATGGCCAATGTCGGCCTTCCGGGCACCTCGGGCTTCATCGGCGAATTCCTGACCCTGATCGGCGTCTTCCGCGTCAACACCTGGGTTGCGCTCTTTGCCGCCACCGGCGTCATCCTCTCGGCAGCCTACGCGCTCTGGCTTTACCGCCGGGTGGTCTTCGGTGCGCTGGAGAAGGAAAGCCTGAAGGCGATGCTCGACCTTTCCGCTCGCGAAAAGCTGGTTCTCTACCCGCTGATCGCACTCACCATCTTCTTCGGCGTCTATCCGGCTCCCATCCTCGATGCGACCGCCGCTTCCGTCGACAATCTGGTGAACAACTACTCCGCAGCCTTGCAAGCAGCCCAGTCCCTGGCGCTGATTGCGAACTGACGACAGGATCCTTTGGACATGACCGTTGAAACTCTCATTGCTAGCCTGCATCTGGTCACGCCGGAATTGATCCTGGCCGTGGGCGCCATGGTGCTGCTCATGATCGGCGTGTTTTCGGGCGATCGGTCGAACAGTGTCGTCACGGGCCTTGCGATCGCGCTTCTGATCTTCTCCGGCGCCTGGTTGCTCTTCGCCGGCAACGAAGGCGAAGCCTTCAACGGCGCCTATCTCGCCGACGGCTATGCCAAGTTCATGAAGATCCTCGCCCTCATCGGTTCGGTGACGGCGATGATCATGGCAGTCGGCCATGCCCGCTACGACCATCTCGACAAGTTCGAGTTCCCGGTCCTGCTGGTGCTCGCGACGCTCGGCGTCATGCTGATGATCTCGGCCAACGACCTGATCACGCTCTACATGGCGCTCGAACTGCAGTCGCTCGCGCTCTACGTCGTCGCCGCGATCAACCGCGACAGCCTGCGTTCCACCGAAGCTGGTCTGAAGTACTTCGTCCTCGGCGCCCTGTCCTCGGGCATGCTGCTCTACGGCATGTCGCTGGTCTATGGCTTCACCGGCAACACCGGCTTCGATGAAATCGCTGCTGTCCTCTCGACTGGCGAACCGTCGCTCGGCCTGATCTTCGGCCTCGTCTTCGTGTTGGCCGGTCTGGCATTCAAGATCTCGGCTGTGCCGTTCCACATGTGGACGCCGGATGTCTACGAGGGCGCACCGACTCCGGTCACCGCCTTCCTGGCGGCTGCCCCGAAGATCGGCGCCATGGCGATCTTCGTCCGTATCGTCATCGATGCCTTCCTGCCGATCTTCGCCGAATGGCAGCAGATCGTCGTGTTCATCGCGATCGCCTCGATGGTGCTCGGCTCTGTCGCCGCCATCGGCCAGAAGAACATCAAGCGACTGATGGCCTATTCCTCCATCGGTCACATGGGGTATGCGCTGGTCGGTCTCGCCGCCGGCAATGACACCGGCGTCGCCGGCGTCCTGCTCTACATGATGATCTATCTGGTGATGACGCTCGGCACCTTCGCCTGCATCATGGCGATGCGCCAGAAGGAAGGCGGCAATGTCGAGAATATCGACGATCTCGCCGGCCTTTCGACCACGCGTCCCTTCATGGCCTTCGTGCTGACCGCGCTGATGTTCTCGCTCGCCGGCATTCCGCCGCTCGCAGGCTTCTTCGCCAAGTACTTCGTCTTCGTGGCCGCCATCGAAGCCAAGCTCTATGCGCTCGCCATCATCGGTGTTCTGGCCTCGGTCATCGGTGCCTACTACTACCTGCGCATCATCAAGGTCATGTGGTTCGACGAAGCCAAGGGTGAGTTCGCCCGTACGGCCGTCGAGCTGCGTCTCGTCTTCGGTCTCTCCGGCCTCTTCGTGGTTGGTTATGTCCTCTTCGGCGGCCCGCTCGGCACGGCCGCGGAAGCTGCTGCAAAGACGTTGTTTAATTGACCAGCCTCGGTAGACCGGGCCGGATCTCGCTCGACGATTTCCGGCACGAAGCCTTAGACGAAGTCTCGTCCACCAATACGGAAGCATTCGCCCGCGCTCGCGCGGGCGATTCCGGTTTTCTGTGGCTGACAGCCGAGCGCCAGACCGGCGGCCGCGGCCGCCGCGGTCGGCCATGGGTGTCGGAGCGTGGCAATCTCTATTCGACACTTCTGCTGATCGATCCGGCACCGCCAGAAGATCTGGGGTCCTTGCCGCTCGCCGTAGCGCTTGCCGTCCATGCCGCCGTGCAATCGGTCATGCCGCCAGGCGGCGAGGTCGTGGAAATCAAGTGGCCCAACGACGTGTTGATCGGCCGCCAGAAGACGTCAGGCATTCTGCTCGAGGCAGAGCGCCTCTCGGACGGTCGCATGGCGCTCGCGATCGGCATCGGCATCAACATCGCCCACCGCCCGGATGTCACGCTCTACCCGGTGACCTCGCTCGCCGACCAGGGGGCGTCGATCTCGCCACCAGAGTTCTTTGCGCATCTTTTTGCCGAAATGGCAGAGGTGCTCTCCGTCTGGGATGAGGGCAGGGGGATCGCCGAAATTGTTCGCCGCTGGCGCCGTGTCGCCTGTGGCATTGGTGAGAAAATCACGGTGAACCTGCCGGACCGCTCGATTTCCGGTATCTTTTCCGGAATCGATGATAAGGGAATTTTGTTGCTCGACCGGGGCCCCGACGGAATGATGTCGGTCGCGGCCGGAGATGTGTTTTTCGGGTAGACTGGATCGGAAGTAAGAATGGCCAATAACGACGAACTGGTTTTCCTGCCGCTGGGCGGCGTGGGTGAAATCGGCATGAACCTCGCATTGTACGGCTATGGACCGCCGTCCAATCGACAGTGGATCATGGTCGACTGCGGCGTGACCTTCGCCGGTCCCGATCTGCCGGGCGTCGATCTGGTTCTTCCGGATATCGAATTCATCAAGAAGCAGAAGAAGAACCTCAAGGGCATCATCATCACCCATGCCCATGAAGACCATTACGGCGCTCTGAACGACCTCTGGCCGGGCCTCAACGTGCCGGTCTACGCCTCGCGCTTTACGGCCGGCATGCTGGAAGCCAAGCGCGACTATGAAGGCTCGCGCGCCGAAATCCCGATCACGCCCTTCAAGCAGGGCGACCGCATCAATGTCGGTCCCTTCGAGATCGAGGCGATCGGCGTCAACCACTCGATCCCCGAGCCGATGTCGCTCGTCATCCGCACGCCGCTCGGCAATGTCGTGCATACCGGTGATTGGAAGATCGACCATAACCCCTCGCTCGGGCCGCTGACCGACGAAGCCCGCTTCCGCGCCGTCGGCGACGAAGGCGTGCTGGCACTGCTCTGCGACTCGACGAATGCCGTGCGTGACGGCGTGTCCCCCTCCGAGGAGGAAGTCTCCGCAGGCCTGCAGAAGATCATCGAAGCGGCAGAGGGCCGTGTTGCGATCACCACCTTCTCCTCGAATGTCGGCCGCATCCGCTCGATCGCCCAGGCCGCCGAGGCTGCCGGTCGCGAAGTTCTGCTGCTCGGCAGCTCGCTGAAGCGGGTCACGAATGTGGCTCAGGACATCGGCATCATGCAGGGCATCAAGCCCTTCATCGCCGAAGACGAATACGGCTTCATCCCGCGCGACAAGATCGTCGTCATCCTGACCGGCAGCCAGGGCGAGCCGCGTGCGGCACTCGCCAAGCTCTCGCGCGACGAGATGCGCAATGTGGCTCTCACCTCGGGCGACACTGTGGTGTTCTCGTCCCGCGCAATCCCGGGCAATGAGAAGGCGATCCTGGAGATCAAGAACGGTCTGATCGAGCAGGGCGTGCACATCGTCACCGACAACGAGGCGCTGGTGCATGTCTCTGGACACCCCCGCCGCAACGAGCTCCTGAAGATGTACGAGTGGGTCCGCCCGCAGATCCTCGTGCCGGTGCATGGTGAGGCAGCGCATCTGGTCGCCCAGAAGGAGCTCGCGCTGCAGGCCGGCATTCCGACCGTTCCTCGCGTCCGCAACGGCGATGTTCTGCGGCTTGCTCCCGGTCCGGCCGAGGTGATCGATCAGGCGCCCTTCGGCCGCGTCTACAAGGACGGCAAGCTGGTTGGCGACATTGAGGAAATGGGCATCGCCGACCGCAAGAAGCTGGCTTATGTCGGCCACGTGGCCGTCAGCGTCTTGCTCGACAGCCGCTTCGACTTCCTCGGCGATCCCGAAGTCGTGCCCTTCGGTCTGCCGGAATATGATGACGAGGGCGAGTCGATGGAAGACACGCTCTATGATGCGGTCCTCGGTGCCGTTGAAAGCATCCCGCGCAGCCGCCGGAAGGATCTGGAGACCGTTCGCGAAGCCGTTCGCCGGGCAGTCCGCTCCACCGCCAACGAGGCCTGGGGCAAGAAGCCCGTGGTCACGGTCTTCCTGACCAAAGTCTGAGGGACGGCGCGGGCAGGGATGACCTAATCTTTGCCCGCAACGTATGGAGGAAGAAATGCTCGGCCGCGTCAATCACATCGCCATTGCCGTCCCGGATCTCGCTATGGCGACCGCGAGCTATCGCGACACGCTGGGTGCCAAGGTCTCCCAGGCGCAGGCTTTGCCCGAGCATGGGGTGACCGTCGTCTTCGTCGAGCTGGAGAACACCAAGGTGGAACTCCTGGAGCCGCTCGGCGAGGCCTCCCCGATCGCTGCCTTCCTCGAAAAGAACCCGGCAGGTGGCATGCACCACATCTGCTACGAGGTGAACGACATCCTCGCCGCTCGCGACCAGCTCTCCGCATCCGGCGCCCGGGTGCTCGGCAGCGGCGAGCCGAAGATCGGTGCCCATGGCAAGCCGGTCCTCTTCCTCCATCCCAAGGACTTCTTCGGCACCCTGATCGAGCTCGAACAGGTCTGAAGCGCAGTCACGCCGCGATGAAGTCTTCTTGATCGCTGGCAAATCCGGCCTGCGACTCTTTTGTCTTTGTGCCGGATAACATCCGCGCTTATAGGAGACGGACGGCGCAGGTAGGGACCTGCCGCTCAAGTCTGGAGCGAGACATCATGGCGATCCTGTCGGGACTGGCGGTTTATTTCGTGATCTGGTGGCTGACGCTGTTCGCCGTCCTGCCGATTGGCCTGCGCACTCAGGACGAAGAGCAGGAGGTCGTGCCGGGGACGGTCGCGAGTGCGCCTGCGCGGTTCCGGGCCCTGCGCATTTTCTTGACGACCACGATCGTATCGGGCTTGATCTATGGCGCCTGGTATGTGGCCGGCGCCTATTTCGGCATAGGCTTCAATGACTTGCCTGTCATCATGCCGGGCCTTGAGCCCAAGGCCTGATCTCCCACGGCAACGACGCATCTGTCGATAAGGCAAAAAAAAACAAGGTCAAAAGACCTTGTTCGAAGCTTCGCGTGATCCTTCACCATTTAAGGGGCTGCGAACGTGCGCGCCTAGATCTGATCCTCCCAAGACTTGACCGCGAGTGTGGCAAAGATTTGAACTCCCTGCCTCTTTTATGGGCTGAACCTAGCCCAATCAGTGACCGTTGTCACCCCTGAATCTTGCAGATTTGTTACAGTCACCAAAAAAAATTTCTGCAGATGTTTTTGTCGCATGAAAGTCATGGAATGGCCGGATCTGCAGGGCTTGTCGGCACGATTTCTGTACCCAGGGTGGCTCTTGGCGCAGCGAAATCGGCCCAGCTGTGGGCAGGGACGGTGAACGGCGCTTGCGGGTTTTCTTCTGAAGACCAAACGGCTATGAACGCTTCCTGATATCCATCCTCAATCGCTGATTCCGCGCGTTTGTGCGGCATCGACAACCATCTGGAATTCGTTATGCGTCTGTCGCGCTACTTCATGCCGATCCTCAAGGAAAATCCCAAGGAAGCGGAAATCGTTTCCCACCGCCTGATGCTGCGGACGGGCATGATCCGCCAGCAAAGCCAGGGCATCTATTCCTGGCTGCCGCTCGGCAAGCGCGTGCTCGACAAGGTCAACGCCATCATTCGCGAAGAGCAGAACCGTGCCGGTGCCATCGAGCTGTCGATGCCGACCCTGCAGTCGGCCGAGCTCTGGCAGGAAAGCGGTCGTTACGAGGATTACGGTAAGGAAATGCTGCGCATCCGCGACCGGCAGGACCGCCCCATGCTCTACGGCCCGACCAACGAGGAGATGATCACCGACATCTTCCGCTCGTCGGTGAAGTCCTACAAGAGCCTGCCGCTCAACCTCTACCACATCCAGCTGAAGTTCCGTGACGAGATCCGGCCGCGCTTCGGCACCATGCGCTCGCGCGAATTCCTGATGAAGGACGCCTATTCCTTCGACCTCACCCAGGCTGACGCGATCCATTCCTACAACAAGATGTTCGTCGCCTACCTGCGCACCTTCGACCGTCTCGGCCTGCGCGCCATCCCGATGCGCGCCGACACTGGCCCGATCGGCGGCAATCACAGCCACGAATTCATCATCCTGGCCGATACCGGTGAATCGGAAGTCTTCTGCCACAAGAGCTTCGTCGACTTCGATATTCCGGCAGCCGACACCGATTTCGACAGTGTCGACGGTCTGCAGTCGATCTTCGACAAGTGGACCTCGGTTTATGCCGCAACCTCGGAAATGCATGATGAGGCCGCCTTCGGTGCGATCCCGGACAGCGACCGCCTCTCGGCGCGCGGCATCGAGGTTGGCCACATCTTCTATTTCGGCACGAAGTATTCCGAGCCGATGGGTGCCAAGGTACAGGGTCCCGATGGCAAGGAACACCTTGTCCACATGGGCTCCTATGGCATCGGGCCGACACGCCTTGTTCCCGCCATCATCGAAGCCTCGCATGACGAGAACGGAATCATCTGGCCGGCGTCTGTCGCGCCCTTCGACGCCGTTGTGATCAACATGAAGCCGGGTGATGAGGGCTGCGACACGACCTGTGACCGCCTCTACACCGCCCTGCAGAATGCCGGCAAGGACGTGCTCTATGACGACACGGACGATCGCGCGGGCACCAAGTTCGCGACCGCCGACCTGATCGGCGTTCCCGTCCAGGTCATCGCCGGTCCGCGTGCCGTCGCCGCCGGCGAAGTGGAGCTCAAGGACCGCAAGACCGGCGCCCGCGAGACCCTCACGATCGAGGCCGCGATCAACAAGCTGACGGCCTGAGGCTTTTCGCCTCAAGCCGAACCGAGACTGGGTGCGCGAGATCGCAATCCCGAGGCAAGGAGAGACCATGGCGAAGACGGCCGCTGGCAACGAGACGGCAGACAAGGGGAAGGCGGCATCCGCGCGCGCCTTTTCCGGCTTTGAGCGCATGGTGGCCTGGCGCTATCTGCGCGCCCGCCGCAAGGAAGCCTTCATCTCCGTGATCGCCGGCTTCTCCTTCATCGGGATCATGCTGGGTGTTGCGACCCTGATCATAGTCATGGCCGTGATGAACGGCTTTCGCACCGAACTCGTCTCGCGCATCCTGGGCATCAACGGCCATATGATCGTCCAGGCCGTCGACCAGCCCCTGAGTGATTATGCCGGGCTTGCCGAACGTTTTGCGGCAGTCCCGGGCGTCACCATGGCGCTGCCGTTGGTCGAGGGCCAGACGCTGGCCTCGGGTCGTGAAGGGGCCGGCAGCGGCGCGCTCGTGCGCGGCATCCGGCCGGATGATTTGACCAAGCTCACCGTCGTGTCGTCCAACATCCGCTCCGGGGACATGGTCGGCTTTGCCACGGGGCAGGGCGTCTTGATCGGATCGCGCATGGCCGCGCAGCTTGGTCTGGCCGCGGGCGACACCATCACGCTGGTCTCGCCGGAGGGCGATGTCACGCCGCTCGGTGTCAATCCGCGCGTCAAATCCTACCCGGTCTCCGGCATCTTCGAGATCGGCATGTCCGAGTATGACGCCTCGATCATCTATATGCCGCTCGAGGAGGCCCAGCTTTATTTCAACGTCGAGGGCATCGTCCAGTCGATCGAGCTCTTCATCGCCGATCCCGACGCCGTCGACGAGCTGCGCCCGCAGATCGAGGAGGCCGCCGGTCGCCAGATCTTCCTCACCGACTGGCGCCAGCGCAACCAGACCTTCTTCTCCGCACTGCAGGTCGAGCGCAATGTCATGTTCATGATCCTGACGCTGATCGTTCTGGTCGCCGCCTTGAACATCATCTCCGGCCTGATCATGCTGGTGAAGGACAAGGCAAGCGACATCGCCATCCTGCGCACCATGGGCGCGACCTCGGGCGCGATCATGCGGATCTTCTTCATGACGGGTGCCGCGATCGGCACGGTTGGCACGATCGCCGGCGTCTTTCTGGGCGTGATCGTCTGTCTCAACATCGAGAGCATCCGCCAGTTCTTCTCCTGGGTCTCCGGCACCGTGCTCTTCGATCCGGAACTCTATTTCCTGAGCCAGCTGCCGGCCGACATGAACATGAGCGAGACGCTCTCCGTCGTCATCATGGCACTCAGCCTGTCCTTCATGGCGACCATCTTCCCGGCCTGGCGGGCTTCGCGCCTGGATCCGGTTCAGGCCCTGCGTTACGAATGAGGATGCCGAAATCAATGGCAAAAGACGTGGTTCTCACGCTCACCGGCATCGATCGCCATTATGGCCAGGGCGAGACAGTCCTCTCGATCCTCAAGGGGGCGGACTTCACGCTGCGAAGCGGTGAGACGGTCGCGCTGGTCGCGCCGTCCGGAACCGGCAAGTCGACGCTTCTGCATGTGGCGGGGCTGCTCGAACACCCCGACGGCGGCGAAGTCACCGTGGGCGGTGTCGCCTGCCAGGAGCTCGGCGATGAGGAGCGCACCGCCATCCGCCGCAAGTCGATTGGCTTCGTCTATCAGTTTCACCATCTCCTGCCGGAATTCTCCGCGCTGGAAAATGTAATGATGCCGCAGCTGATTGCGGGACTGTCCAAGCCGGAAGCCGCAGAACGCGCCAAGCAGCTTCTTGACTATATGCGCGTCGGCCACCGTGCCGACCACCGGCCTGCCGAATTGTCCGGCGGTGAGCAGCAGCGTGTCGCCATTGCCCGTGCGGTTGCCAATGCGCCGCTTGTCTTGCTCGCAGACGAGCCGACCGGCAACCTTGATCCGGAGACGGCGAGCTACGTCTTCTCGGCGCTTGAAGCGCTCGTCCGCCAGTCCGGTCTTTCGGCCATGATCGCGACCCACAATCACGACATCGCGCGCCGCATGGATCGCTGTGTGACCCTCGTCGACGGCAAGGTCGTCGAACTCGAGGTCTAAGACCCAAATCCCAGTCTGAAGCAGGCCCGTGCCTCGGTAGAATCGCTCTACCGAGGTTCACGGTCTTTTTGGGTTGACTTTGGAACAAGATAAGAACAAAATAAAAACATAAAGGGACAAGGAGACAGAGATGACCGATATTCTTCGCGACGTTGCTGCATTTGCCTCGATGGCCGTCTTCGTATCCAGCATGACTCTGCTGATGATGGCTCTCTGAAATTAAGGGCGGCAAAGCTGGTGAGGAAGGCTTTGCCGCCCGACTTCCTTCTGGACTTCGCGGACGCGAAGACCGAAAATCCCGACCGATTCATGAAGCAAGGAATGAAGCGGTATGGGCGAGGACAGCGTCGTTAAGGAAGCGTCCGGTGGGCTGGGCAATGGCCCCGGTTTTGTGCATCTGAGGGTGCATTCCGCCTATTCGCTGCTCGAAGGCGCTCTGCCGCTTAAGAAGATCCTCGGCAAGGCTGTTGCCGATGAGCAGCCGGCGATCGCAATCACCGATACCAACAATCTCTTCGTCGCGCTGGAGTTCTCCCAGAAAGCACTCGGGGACGGTATCCAGCCGATCATCGGCTGCCAGCTCTCGATCGACATGGAGGATGCCACCGGTGAAAAACGCGGTGGCAACGGGCATCTCCCGGATCTGCCCTCAGTCGTTGTTCTGGCCTCTGACGCAGACGGGTATGAACGGCTCGTCGATCTGGTGAGCCGTGCCTATCTCGGTGGCGATGCCGGGCAGCCGACGCATGTGAAGCTCTCCTGGTTCGAGGAGAGCGGCACTGAAGGGCTGATCCTGCTCACTGGCGCTGGCGGCGGTCCTGTCGACAGGATGCTGAAAGACGGGCACAAGGCTCAGGCGGAAAGCCGGCTTCTTGCGCTGAAACAACTGTTCGGTGATCGGCTCTATGTCGAACTCCAGCGGCACGGGGAATACGATCGCACGCATGAGCGGCGCATGGTGCAGCTCGCCTATCAGCATGATATTCCGCTGGTCGCCACCAACGAGGCCTTCTTCCCGGCGCGGGATGACTATGACGCCCATGACGCCTTGATGGCTGTGGCCCACAACGCCATCGTCTCCAACGATGACCGCTTCCGTCTGACCCCGGATCATTATCTGAAGAGCCGGGCAGACATGATGAAGCTCTTCGCCGATCTGCCGGAAGCGCTCGAGAATTCCGTCGAGATCGCACGACGCTGCTCCTTCATCCTCGATACCCGCAAGCCGATCCTGCCGCGCTTCACCGGCGGCAGTGATGACCCGGAAGAGGCCGAACGCGAGGAAGCGCTCGAGCTTCGCCGCCAGGCGGTCGAGGGTCTCGACCAGCGCCTCGCGGCGCTCGGCATGGCGCCGGGCTACGAGGAAAAGGATTACCGCGAGCGGCTGGAATTCGAGCTCTCGGTCATCGAGCGCATGAAGTTTCCGGGCTACTTCCTGATCGTTTCGGACTTCATCAAATGGGCCAAGCAGCATGACATCCCGGTCGGCCCGGGCCGTGGTTCCGGTGCGGGCTCGCTGGTTGCCTATGCGCTGACGATTACCGACGTCGATCCGCTTCGCTTCTCGCTGCTCTTCGAGCGCTTCCTCAATCCGGAACGCGTCTCGATGCCCGACTTCGACATCGACTTCTGCCAGGAGCGCCGCGAAGAGGTCATCCGCTACGTCCAGCGTAAATATGGCCGCGAGCAGGTGGGCCAGATCATCACCTTCGGTTCGCTGCAGGCCCGTGCGGCTCTGCGCGACGTCGGCCGCGTGCTCGAAATGCCCTATGGTCAGGTCGACAAGATCTGTAAGCTCGTGCCGAACAATCCGGCCAATCCGACGCCGCTGTCGAAGGCGATCGAGGAGGAGCCGAAGCTGCGCGAGGCGGCCGACGAGGAGCCTGTCGTCGCGCGCCTCCTGGAAATCGCCCAGAAGATCGAAGGCCTCTACCGTCACGCCTCGACCCACGCCGCCGGTATCGTCATCGGTGACCGCCCGTTGTCGAAGCTGGTGCCGATGTATCGCGATCCGCGCTCGGACATGCCGGTCACCCAGTTCAACATGAAATGGGTCGAACAGGCCGGCCTCGTGAAGTTCGACTTCCTCGGCCTGAAGACGCTGACCGTTTTGAAGACGGCGGTCGATTTCGTCGAGGAACAACGGGGCATCAAGGTCGATCTGGCGGCGATCCCGCTCGATGACGTCAAGACCTATGACATGCTGTCACGCGGCGAAACCGTCGGCGTCTTCCAGGTGGAAAGTGCCGGCATGCGCAAGGCCCTGATCGGCATGCGCCCGGACTGCATCGAGGACATCATCGCGCTCGTGGCGCTCTACCGTCCGGGCCCGATGGAGAACATCCCCGTCTACAACGCCCGCAAGCATGGCGAGGAGGAGGTTGCCTCCGTCCATCCGAAGATCGATTACCTCTTGAAGGAAACCCAGGGCGTTATCGTCTACCAGGAGCAGGTCATGCAGATCGCTCAGGTCCTGTCGGGCTACTCGCTCGGCGAAGCCGACCTTCTGCGCCGCGCCATGGGTAAGAAGATCAAAGAGGAAATGGACAAGCAGTCCGCCCGTTTCGTCGACGGTGCGATGAAGAATGGCGTGTCCAAGCCCCAGGCGACCAACATCTTCGAACTCTTGGCCAAGTTCGCCAACTACGGCTTCAACAAGTCGCACGCGGCAGCCTACGCTATCGTCTCCTATCAGACGGCCTACATGAAGGCGCATTATCCGGTCGAGTTCCTCGCCGCCTCGATGACGCTCGACATGTCGAACACGGAAAAACTGGTCGACTTCCGCCAGGATGCCGGCCGTCTCGGCATCGAAGTGGTGCCGCCCTCGGTCCAGACCTCCTACCGCCATTTCCAGACCGGCCCGAACCGCATCTATTACGCGCTCGCCGCCATCAAGGGCGTGGGTGAAGGTGCCGTGGACCACATCGTCGAGGTACGTGGCGACAAGCCCTTCGACAGCATCGAGGACTTCTGCCTCAGGATCGACCCGAAGCAGATCAACCGACGCGTCTTCGAAAGCCTGATTGCCGCCGGCGCCTTCGATTGTTTCGGCCGCGACCGCGCCGAGCTCGTCGGCAGCATCGACAGGATCATGGGGTACGCCCAGCGCGCCCAGGAAAATGCCGTCAGCGGCCAGTCCGACATGTTCGGTGCAGGCGGCGCGAGCGGCCCCGAGCGCATTGCCTTTGCACCCTACACGCCTTGGCTCTCCTCCGAAAAGCTGATGCGCGAATTTCAGGTGCTCGGCTTCTATCTGTCTGCACACCCGCTTGATGCCTATCGCGACCTGCTGGAAAAGCTGCGCGTTCAGAACTTTGCGGATTTCTCGGTGGCGGTGAAGCAGGGCGCGACGGCGGGCCGCCTTGCCGGCACGGTCATCTCGAAGCAGGAGCGCAAGACCCGCACCGGCAACAAGATGGGCATCGTGACATTTTCGGATGCGTCGGGGCAGTACGAGGCCGTTCTGTTCTCGGAAGGTCTGAACCAGTATCGCGATCTTCTGGAAGCGGGAAAGTCTCTCGTCATCACGGTTCAGGCCGAGGAACGACCCGAAGGTATCGGCCTGCGCATTCAGACGGCCCAGTCGCTGGAAGAGCAGTCGATCCGGATGCAGAAGGCCATGCGGGTCTATGTCCGCGATTCCGGCCCCTTGCGTGCCGTGGCAGCCCATCTCAACGCCCGCGGCGACGGCCTCGTCTCCTTCATAGTCATCAAGGACGAGGGACAGCGCGAGATCGAGGTCGAACTCACCGAGCGCTTCCGGATTTCGCCGGAGATCGCAGCGGCGATGCGCTCGACGCCCGGCGTTCTGGATGTGGAGCTGGTCTGAGTTCAGGCCTTCGGCCTGGCCCGCGTCACGGTGATGAAATCCGTCCCGTTCCCGGTCTCGGAACCGAGCCCCGTGTCGGAAATGGTGATCGATGACCCTTCGCTCAGCATGGTCTCGATGCGGGCGCGCAGCTCATCGGGCATCACGATGCGCGAAAGCGCAGCTTCAGCCGTGAAGAGTGCAGGATCGTCTGCGGGGATCGTGATCCCAAGCCGCTTCTGGGTAGAGGCGGGCAGGTGGTCGTCGAGCGTCACGCCGCGCCACACCGCCTTGCGCTTGAAGCGGTCGACATCGGTCGCTTCGAGGAAATGGGTGCCCAGCGCCTTTTCAGGCTCCTTGAGATCGATGGGGGCAGAGAAGAGCGGCTGGAACTTCTGCCGGATCATCAACTGGCCCATGGGCGGATGGTCTTCGCCGGCTTGCTCGTAGAGCGCAACCAGGAACGGCTTCGACAGGATTTCCGGATCCTTTTCGATGGCATTCTTGTCCTTGAAGGCCTTGATCGCCGCAATTGTCCGCGAGCCAAGCAGACCGTCCGGAACGCCGGAATCGAAGCCCAGCTGGTTCAACAGCCGCTGCACGTCCATCGCGACATCGCGCTGGGTGCGGCGTGTGATGAGGATCCTGAGCGGTGGCGGCTCCTCGATCGTCAGCTTGGTCTCCGCACCGCTGCGGGGTGTGACGGAATTCATCGCCACTTCCACAGGCTTCAGTCCCGCCTCAACCCGGCCGGGCCGCAATTCGACGTCCGACAAGAGCCCACCATCGTCGACTGGCAGCCTCGGCGTGAACAGATTGGCGTGGACGACAGGCTTGGGCACCACCGGATCGTCGGTGATGATCACGTGCGCCCCGCGTTCGGTCATCTGGAACAGCGTCTTGGCAAAGCCGTTCGGCAGGCGCACGCAGCCATGCGAGGCCGGATGGTTCGGAACCTTGCCCTCATGCAGGGCAATCCCCGACCATGTCAGCCGCTGCATGAAGGGCATCGGCGCGTTCGAATAGAGATTAGACTCGTGATATTTGCGCTTTTCCAGGATCGAAAAGATGCCGGAAGGCGTCGTGTGCCCGGGTTTGCCGGTCGAAACCTTGGACGTCGCCACGACCTTGTCGCCGTCATAGACGGTGAGCGACTGATCGGCCTTCGAGACGAAGATCTGCAACGGACCCTCCGCGGCCAGTGCCGTGCTGGCCGCAAGAGATAGGCTGAAGGCGAGGGCGAAACGCTGAAACATGGTCGACCACTTGAAACGCAAAACTGAATGCAAGCAGTCTATGAGGCGATGTTTAAGAAAAGTTTTGTGAAACGGCAGAGCGCGGCCTTGTCACGTCGCTGTGATCAACTGTCCACAGGTGTCACATCAAGCTCACGATCAGAGGCCGGCAGTCGGGCGTGGTCGAAGCTGCGGCGAAGCAACCGCCAGCAGCAGCGCGGCGATCGGCAGAGAGAATGCGTGGCCGAGATGCTTGAAGCCGAGCGCCCCGACAAGTCCGCCCAGGAAAAACATGCCGACGATCGGCAGCAGAATGGAAAGCTTTCGGCCGTCCGCCACGATCGGTGGGTGGTCGAGAGCACGCGCAAGGCTGCAATAGGCGAGCTTGCCGAGCTCGATCCCCATGTCGGTGATCATGCCGGTGAGGTGGGTGGTGCGGATGCGCGCGCCCGATATCTTGGTGATCGTCGCGTTCTGCAGCCCCATCACGAAGCAGAGCAGCACTGCGGTGACCGGGGCGGCGGCTTCAGGGGAAACCACGGCGCCAATCCCGGCAAAGGCAATCAGCAACCCGGATTCGAGCGCCAGCGGATAGGCATATTGCTGCCGCCGCGCATGGCGCCGTGCCCAGTTGATCAGAATGGCCGAGCAGGCAGCGCCGAGGATGAAGCTGACGAGAAGCACGACGCCTGAGCCAACAAGGCCGAAGAGCCCGAGTGCCAGGTTGTCGGCGATCGCGGAGACGATGCCGGTCATATGCGAGGTATAGTGCCCGATCGCCAGAAAGCCGCCGGCATTCATCGCGCCGGCGACGAAGGCGAGGATCGCGCCAAGCATCAGGTCGTTGCGCCCTGTCCTTCGATGAGCCGCTGCAATCCGAAACAGCCGCAGCCGCCCGGTATGGCTGCCGGCTCGCCGAGGCTGATCTTTGTCGATGCCGCTGGCTGCATGCGTCACGTGGTGGCCTATCGTTTGGATGGGAAGGTGTAACCCGTCTGCACGGTCCCCTTGCCGAACTTGTCGCGCAATTTGTCCATGGCCGCCTCTGCCGCCGCCCGCCGGGATGCCTGTGCATCCACGAGATCGGGCGGATCGGCCAAGGTCGAATCCTGCAGATCGCTGACGCCGATGCCGATCAGGCGAAACTTCGTGCCGTCGGTTTCCTTCTCGAGCAGCGACATGCCGATCCGGAAGATGCGGTCGGCAAGCTGCGTCGGATCGTCCAGCCGCCGGTTGCGCGTGCGCAGCTTGAAGTCCGACGTCTTGAGCTTCAAAACGACCGTCTGACCGGCAATCGCATGCCGCTTCAGCCGCCAGGCCACTTTCTCCGAGAGTGCGCGCAGATGCACCACGAGATCATCGAGACGGTGGATGTCCTCGAAGAATGTCGTTTCCGCCGACACGCTCTTGGCCGGGTCATTGGGATGCACGGTGCGATCGTCGATCCCACGGGCCAGGCGCGCCAGACGCTGCCCCATCGTGCCGTAGCGCCGCATCAGATCGGTCTCGTCCATCACCTGCAGCTGGCCGATCGTGCGGATCCCATCCGCATGCAGCGTCGCGGCAAAGGCTTTTCCGACGCCCCAGATCATCGTCACCGGCTTGTCCGCGAGAAAGGACAGTGCCTTGGCTTCGCCGATGACCGAGAAGCCCCGCGGCTTCTGCAGGTCGGACGCCACCTTCGCCAGAAACTTGCAGTAGGACAGGCCGACGGAAACGGTGATGCCGATCTCCTGCTCGATGCGCCGGGCAAGCCGGGCAAGAACCCGCGCCGGCGGATCGTGGTGCAGCAGTTCCGTACCCCTCAGATCGAGGAAAGCCTCGTCGATCGAGATCGGCTGCACCAACGGCGTCAGCTCCTCCATCATCGCCCTGATCTCGCGGCCCACGCGCGCATACTTCTCCATGTCCGGCCTGATCACCACCGCCTGCGGGCAGGCCTCGAGCGCCTTGAACATCGGCATGGCAGAGCGCACGCCATGGATGCGGGCGACATAGCAGGCGGTCGACACCACGCCGCGCTTGCCGCCGCCGATGATCACGGGCTTGTCGATCAGTTCGGGATTGTCGCGCTTTTCCACGGACGCATAGAAGGCATCACAGTCGAGATGGGCGATTGAGAGGTCGTAGAGTTCCGGATGATAGACCAGCCGTGGGCTGCCGCAGGCGCGGCAACGGCGCACGCCTTCGGCCTGCCCGGTCAGACAGTCTCGACAGAAGCCGGCATGGAGGACGGGTGCGCTAGTCATGGCAGGAACAAAGGTTGAACATCGCCACCATAAGCCGCGCGATGGCGGGAGACAAGTCCGAGCGGGCCCGGATGCGCAACTCTCTCAGGTCAGGAGGCGAAATGACTGCGGATGACCCTTGCCGCCTCCGACCAGTTGTCGACGCGCTGCACGGTTTCCGGCGGGTCCGGGGCAAATTGGAAGATCTCGAGCGGTGGCGGCAGGTAGATCAGCAGGCATTCCGGCACATGCGCGCCGACCGAATGAAGGTTGTGGACCATGTCATCGATGAAGGCGAGGGGCAGGGACCTTTCCGCATGAAGGGCTGCCACCATCGGTCCTTTCGCCTCTTCGGTGGCGATCATCGGAAAGTCGAGCGTCAGCTGGTCGAGCAGCCTGCGCCGCACCTCGGCATGGCGCGGCGGCATGGCGGTCAGGAAGACGAGATCGCTATCTGCGCCAAGCGCGTGAAGGCTCTCCACCGCATCGGCAAAAGGCGTCTGCCAGCGCTCCTGCTCGGTGAAGAAGTCGTCGATCAAGGCTTTCACGGCAGGCGCCTCGACGACGCTCTCGTCGGTGCCATTGACGATATTGCCGGTCAGCTTGAAGGAGCGCGGCAGCAGCCGATGTCCCCGCGTCTGCAGGAAAGACTCGAACGGTGTCGCAAACTGCAACACCACGTCGTCGACGTCGCAGACGATCAGCGGCCGGTCGCGGAGCCGGATGTGTTGAAGGTCGGTCAGCATCAGAAATCGGCGCTGTCGAAGCTCGGACCCGCATAGCGGTGATAGGCCTCGACCACCGATTCGGGTTTGGTCTCGGTTGCCGCGCAAAAGGCCATGAGCGTCGGCTCGTGCTGCATCAGGAATTCCAGCATGCCGGCAAGGAAGGCCGGGTCATTCACCGCCTGGCGCAACTGCCCCGGCTGCACACCGGACAGCGCCAGAAAACGCGACAGCATATCCGGTTCATTGGCCAGCCAACCTAGCACGGCAACCGCAGTCGCCTCGGCATCGGCCGGTATATCTCTGTTTTTCATAAAGTCTTTTCCTGTTGCTCTGGCAAATTACCGATTTCGAAACCAAATTGCACTAGCATGCTTGATGACGGAAGAAGCAACTCGCGCCGGGAATCCACGTCCCGGAGGCCCATCGGCGCGGGACAAGGGACCGGGTGAATGCCGAAAAAGGTTATGATTGTCGAAGACAACGAGCTGAATATGAAGCTCTTCCGCGATCTGATCGAGGCATCCGGCTATGAGACGGTGCAGACCCGCAACGGCATGGAAGCCATGGATCTCGCCCGGCGCCATCATCCCGATCTCATTCTGATGGATATTCAGTTGCCCGAGGTCTCAGGTCTCGAAGTGACCAAGTGGCTGAAGGACGATCCCGAACTGCACGTCATCCCGGTCATCGCCGTCACGGCCTTTGCCATGAAGGGTGATGAGGAGCGCATCCGCCAGGGGGGCTGCGAGGCCTATGTCTCCAAGCCGATCTCGGTGCCGAAGTTCATCGAGACGATCAAGACCTATCTCGGAGATGCGTGAGGACCGACAGCCATGACTGCCCGCATCCTGGTCGTTGACGATATTCCCGCCAATGTGAAGCTGCTCGAAGCGCGGCTGATGGCGGAGTATTTCGACGTCCTGACCGCAAGCAATGGCCGCGACGCCCTCGATATCTGCGACCGGACCCAGGTCGACGTCATCCTGCTAGACATCATGATGCCGGAAATGGACGGGTTCGAGGTTTGCGAGCGGCTGAAGTCCAATCCGCGCACGGCCCATATCCCCGTCGTCATGGTCACCGCGCTCGACCAGCCTTCCGATCGCGTCCGCGGCTTGAAAGCCGGTGCCGATGACTTTCTGACCAAGCCGGTCAACGATCTGCAGCTCATTTCTCGCGTGAAGAGCCTGGTGCGCCTCAAGACGCTCACGGATGAATTGCGCATTCGCCACGACTCGACCCGCCAGGCCGGTCTCGACGATATGCTGCGCCTGCAGGATGGCCGCCTGGAAGAACAGGCGCATGTTCTCCTCGTCGACAGCCGCGGCGCATCGCAGGAGCGCATCATCAAGGCGCTGAAGCCGATTGCCGAGGTGTCCGCCATGTCGGATCCGCAGGCGGCGGTCTTCGAGGCGGCGGAGAACAGTTTCGACCTCGTGATCGTCAATGGCAATCTGGAAGACTACGATCCCCTGCGGCTCTGCTCGCAGATCCGGTCGCTGGAGCGCACGCGCTTCATTCCGATCCTGTTGATCACGGAGCAGGGCGACGAGCAGATGATCATCCGGGCGCTCGATCTGGGCGTCAATGACTACATCGTCCGTCCACTCGACCCCAACGAACTGATTGCCCGCTCGCTGACCCAGGTGCGCCGCAAGCGCTATAATGACCGTCTGCGCAACAGCGTACGCCAGACGATCGAACTCGCCGTCACCGACGCTCTGACGGGCCTGCACAATCGTCGCTACCTCGACACCCATCTGCGCACGCTCTTTGCCCGCGCCAAGGTCCGCGGCCGTCCCCTGACGATCTGCATCACCGATATCGACCGCTTCAAGCAGGTCAATGATGTCTACGGCCATGATGCCGGGGATGAGGTGCTGAAGGAGTTTGCCGGGCGCATCCGGTCGACGGTGCGTGGCGCCGATCTTGCCTGCCGCTTCGGCGGCGAGGAGTTTGTCGTCGTCATGCCCGACACGCCGGCGGAAGCCGCAGCCGCCGTCGCTGAGCGTCTGCGTGGCATGATCGAGGCGCGGCCCTTCCAGCTGCGCTCGGGCGAGACACCGTTGATGCTGACGGCCTCCATGGGGATCGCGACCCTGATGCCCGGGATCGATACACCCGAGCAACTCCTGAAGCAGGCTGACCGCGCGCTCTACGAAGCCAAGAATTCCGGCCGCAACAGAGTCGTTGCCGCCGCGGCTTGAGCGTTTTGTGTCAGGAATTTCCTGCTTTGCTCGATTTTGATCCTAGCCCGGCAAGATGTTCACAGCTTTATTGATGCTGGTCGCCTGAGCAGGGGCGCCAGATCCTGCTGCGTTTTTGAGCAGTTACAAAGGCACCTATCCATTATTTCCGGAATAGACCTGCGCGAGCCGGAGGCTCATTGCGTCAACCAAAGCTGACATGTGCTTAGTGATCTTTGTATTTAATTGAATATTAGATTGCGCTTTGGCGGGTGAGACCTGCTCGCCTTTCGCGAGGGCATGCAGCGCGGAGAAACTAGACTTGGGACTTTGCCAAATGAACTGAGGGTATTCTAAAAGATTAATGTGTGTAGAACTGACTATCACCTTCCAAGCACAAGATCATCCGCGGCTAATTTAACCATATTGGAGCGATGATCCGCGCCTCAGTTAATAAACTGTTGATTTTTTTCTCTACGTGAGAGAACTTGCACCCATCAGACAAGACCTCTGCGGAGGTTGAGAATACCCCATGATGCTCAGGTCCGCCGCATCTCCTGGGTCGTGGGGTCGGTCGGTTGGTATGTGACGTCAAAACGGTTCCTCGTGCCGTGTCCCATGCCGACCGACCCCCTAATTGAAAAACACCGGTTTCCGCGAGGGAGCCGGTGTTTTTCGTTTTGGACATCCGTGACGTCAGGCAGGACTGCAAAAGAAAAAGGCGCGCCGCAGAACGGCACGCCTTTTTGAGAAGCCTTCGATCAAGTCTTACTTGATCTTGGTTTCCTTGAACTCGACATGCTTCTTAGCAACCGGGTCGTACTTGGTCTTCGTCATCTTGTCCGTCATGGTACGGCTGTTCTTCGTGGTTACGTAAAAGAAACCCGTGTCAGCCGTCGACAGAAGCTTGATCTTGATGGTTGTAGCCTTGGCCATGGTCGTCCTGCCTCTAATAAACGAAGCCGTGGACGACCGAACGAGGCCCACGGCAAATCTGGCGCGAAACTACAAATCGCGCCTGAAAAGTCAAGTGCGTTTCGGCTTAAAAAGCAGGCGTCCCAGGGAAAGCACCACATAGAGGGCGAAGAAGCCGGCAATTGCCCATGCAAAGCCGTCATTGCCGGTGATGTCAATGGCGGCTCCGATCGCCTGCGGGCCGGCAACAGTCCCCACGGCATAGCAGAAGATGAAGGCCGCGTTCGCGGCAGCAAGATCAGCACCGGTGAGTCGCGAGCCGAGATGGCTCAAGCCGACGGTATAGAGACCGGACACGCAGCCGCCCCAGAACAGAAGCACGATGGCCATCAGGTGCCAGTGGTCGGAAAGCCAGGGCAGGGCGAGCGATCCCGCAAGCCCGATGACGGCGAGTGCAGAGAGAAGCTTGCGGCGGTCGCGCATTCGGTCGGAGAGGAGCCCCAGCGGGATCTGGAAGACCATGTTGCCAATTCCCATGACGGTGAGCAGAAGCGCTGCCTGTGTCTCGGTGAAGCCGCTGCGGGTGGCATAGATCGGGAAGAGCGACAACCCGCCGGCCTCGACCGCCCCGAAGACGAAGACCGCCACGGTCGCTGTCGGCACAAGGAAGATGTAGCGGAAGAAATGCATCTCCGGCTTTTCGCCCAGCACAGGGCTTTCGTGGCGAGCGATATAGATCGGGATGGCAGCCGCCAGGATCGCCACGGCACCCACGGCAAAGGGCAGCAGTCCGTCACTGCCGATCACCGAGAAGAGCAGGGGACCGCAGGCAAAGCCGACCGCCAGCATCGTGGCATAGATGCCCATGACCAAACCGCGCTTGCGCGACGGTGCTGCGGCATTGATCCAGAACTCCGAGAGAATGAAGAGCGTGGTTGTCGCGCCATGGAAAACGATGCGCAGCGGAAACCACATCCAGAACTGCGTGGCGTAGTAGAAGCCAACCGCGCTGATCGCCGACAGCAGGACCGCCCACAGCATGGTCGGCACGACACCGAACTTGTGGGCGAGCTTGGTCGTCACCGGTGCGGCAGCCATCGCGGCAATGCCGGCCATGGCGGAGTTCAGCCCGATCAGCGTGGAGGAAATGCCGCGCTTTTCGAGAATGATGCTGAGCAGTGGCAAGCCGAGCCCGATGGCAATGCCGACAGCGGAGATCGAAGCAATCGCCGCCACGAGAGAGGGCCAGTGTATCTCTTCACGATGGCCGTTCAGGCCCTGTTTCGCCTCAGACATCGGACACCCGGTCGTTGATGTCAGGTCCCAGCCTGCGATCGAGACGCAGGCAAGCGGGTGTCGAAATCTGTGATGGCATCGGCGCGTATTAGCTCCCGGGCGTCGTCGATCGGCGCGGCATGTTCAGACCGGAAATCGCGCACCTGTCAAGCGCTTCTGATCTCTCGCGGCGAATCAAGCCGGCGACTTTTTTGGACCTTTAACGATAAACCGCCACAGCCACGTGACGGCTGAGTGACTTAGTCGCGTCCCTCGACGAAGGCTTCCGGCTCGTCTTCCTTGCCGCCAAAGCCATGCATGCGCAATGCCCATTGCAGGCCAACGACGCCACCCTTGATCGGCTGCAGGCACAGAAGCGAGGTCACCACGCCGATCGGAGCCCAGATCGCGAAATGCACCCAGGCCGGCAGCACGAAGACCAGATCGGTTGCCATGAAGCCGCCGACCAGCACATGGCCGAGGATCAGGATGACCAGATAGGCCGGCAGGTCGTCTGCCCGATGATGATGATAGTCCTCTCCACAGGCGGCACAGTTGTCGACCACCTTGAGGTAGCTGCGGAACAGCTTGCCGGATCCGCAGGCGGGGCACTGGTTCAGCATGCCGCGCTTGATCGAGCGCCCGAGTGGGCGGTCGGTCTTGTCGCTGGCGCCATATTGCATGGTCACTGGGGTCTGATTAACGGTCATGTCCTGCCTCCGGGGCAAAAGGGTCAACGTCGCGAGCGTGGCGGACGCGTGCCGGGCTGCTTGCGCCCGTTCCGCCGTCCCGCCTTGTGGAAGGAACGCGTCGCCACCGGCATCTTGCGTCCCTCGCTCAGCATCTCGAAGCGCAGCGCACCGGCGAGCGGCACAGCTTCCACCAGACGAACCTCGACGGTATCGCCGAGCTGATAACCGAGCCCGGACTTCTCGCCCGTTAGGGCCTGATGCGCTTCGTCGTAGATATAGTAGTCGCGACCCAATGTTGAAACCGGGATGAAGCCATCTGCGCCAAATTGCGGCAGGCTGATGAAGAGGCCCGACTTCGTCACGCCGCCAACCTGACCCTCGAATTCGTCGCCGATGCGACCGGCCAGGTGATGCGCGATCAGCCGGTTGATCGTATCGCGCTCAGCCGCCATGGCCCGCCGCTCGAAGGTCGAGATCTCGGCCGCGATATCTTCGAGGCTTGCTTCCTCGTCCGGCGTGATGCCGCCTTCGCCGAGGCCCAAAGAGCCAACCAGCGCCCGATGCACGATCAGGTCGGCATAGCGCCGGATCGGCGAGGTGAAGTGCGCATACTTCATCAGATTGAGGCCGAAATGGCCGATATTGTCGGGGCTGTAGATCGCTTGGCTCTGGCTGCGCAGCACCATCTCGTTGACCATGGTCTGGTGCGGGGTGCCCTCAGCCTTGGCAAGGATGCCGTTGAACGAGTTGGACCGCATGTTGCCGCCCTTGACCAGCGACATGCCAAGCGTCGCCAGAAACTCGCGCAGCACTTCCTGCTTGGCAAGTGTCGGCGCGTCATGGATGCGGTAGATCAGCGGCTGGCGCTTCTTCTCCAGCGTCTCGGCAGCCGAGACGTTGGCCTGGATCATCATCTCCTCGATCAGCTTGTGCGCATCGAGGCGTTCCGGGACGTGCACGCGATCGACCGTGCCGTCCTCCTTGAGGATGATCTTGCGTTCGGGCATGTCGAGCTCGAGCGGCTGGCGACGGTCGCGACCGCGCTTCATCACCGCATAGGCATGCCAGAGCGGCTTCAGGATAGGTTCCAGCAGAGGACCGGTCTTGTCGTCAGGCTTGCCGTCGATCGCGGCTTGCGCCTGCTGGTAGGAAAGCTTGGCCGCACTCTTCATCATGATGCGATGGAAGGTGTGGCCTGCCTTGCGGCCCTCATGCGAGAAGACCATGCGCACGGCGAGAGCCGGACGGTCGACACCCTCACGCAGCGAGCAGAGATCGTTGGAGATCCGCTCGGGCAGCATGGGAACGACGCGATCGGGGAAGTAGACGGAATTGCCGCGCTTCAGCGCCTCGCGATCGAGCGCCGATTTCGGCCGGACATAATAGGACACATCGGCGATGGCGACGGTGACGATGACGCCGCCCTCATTATCGGGCGAGGGGTCGAGCTCGGCATAGACGGCGTCGTCATGGTCCTTGGCATCATGCGGATCGATGGTGATCAGCGGCAGGTCGCGCCAGTCCTCGCGATGCGACATCGAGGCGGGCTTGGCCGCCTCGGCTTCTGAAATCACGGACTGCGGGAAGATATGCGGGATGCCATGCGCATGAATGGCGATCATCGAGATCGCCTTTTCGGATGCGACAGAGCCGACCACCGTCAGCACCTTGGCACGTGTCAGGCCCATGCGCGCTGCACGGCCGACCTCCACCTCGACCAGATCGCCGTCCTTGGCCTCACCCAGATCGCTGGCATCGATCTGCATTTCTTCGCCACGACGATCGATCGGCATCAGGCGTGCGCCGCCGTCGGGCATCATCCTGACGACGCCCATGACCGAGCCCACATGCCGGTCAAGGATCTTGATGACCCGCGCCGTATAGGCGGGCCCGGAGCGGTCCTTGTTGGTGAAGATCTTGGCGAGCACCCGGTCGCCGAGCCCGCCAACCGGTGTCTTGCCCTTGGACCGGTCCGAGCTCGACTGGCGGATCAGCACCGCCGGTGCGGCACCGGCCTCATCGGGCCACTCGGCCGGACGGCCGATCAGTTCGCCATCCTTGTCGCGCGTCGTGATGTCGAGAACGGTCACCGGGGGCAGGGCGCCCGGCCGCGTCAGAGACTTGCGGCTCTTCTGCACCAGCCCGTCATTTTCCAGATCCTTCAGGGCCTGCTTGAGCTCCACCCGCTGCTCGCCCTTGAGGCCAAAGGCCTTGGCGATCTCACGCTTGGAGGCGCGATCCGGGTTCTCCGTGATGAACTGCATGAGAACATCACGCGGCGGAACCTCGCCGTGGATCAGGGCCGCCGGGTTGCCGGCCTTGGCCTTGGCCGCGCCTTCCGCACGCCGGCTCTTGCGGTTGCCGGAGCCGGGGATCTCGGAGGGGTCGCGGAATTTCTTGCTCAAGTCGCACTCTTCTTCGTTGTCTTCGCCTTCGCAGCCGTCTTGGCCGGGGCCTTCTTGGCAGCGGCCGCCTTCGGCTTCGCAGCGGCCTTCTTCGGCTTTTCGGCAGCGCCGTCATCCGACTTTGCCTTGGCAGCCTTGGCCGGAGCCTTCTTCGCCTTCGTCTTGCCGCCGCCATCCTTGGCCGCGCGCTCGGCGATCAGTACCAGCGCTTCCTCAACGGTCACGCTCTGTGGATCCTTGCCCTTCGGCAGGGTCGCATTCACCTTGCCCCAGTTCACATAGGGACCGTAGCGCCCGTCACGAACCGTAATCGCGCCGCCGTCGGGATGTTCCCCGAGTTCCTTGAGGGCTGCGGCCGCCGTCCGGCCACGGCCGCCCGGGCCCTTGCTCTGCTTCTCGGCGAGCACGGTCACGGCGCGGTTGATGCCGATGGAGAGCACATCTTCGATGCCTTCCAGGTTGGCATAGGTGCCGTCATGCAGCACGAAGGGTCCGTAGCGCCCGAGACCGGCCGTGATCATCTTGCCGGTTTCCGGATGCGGACCGACGTCGCGCGGCAGCGAGAGCAGCGACAGCGCCTTCTCGAAATCGATATCGGCCGGCGACCATCCCTTGGGCAGCGAGGAGCGCTTGGCTTCCTTGCCGTCGCCGCGCTGGACATAGGGTCCGAAGCGCCCGGAGCGCAGCGTGATTTCCTCGTCGGTCACCGGATCCTTGCCCAGCGCCCGCGGCTCGTTGCTGCCATTGGCTTCGGCTTCCGCGCCGCCTTCGGAGGTTAGCTGGCGCGTGTAATTGCATTCCGGATAGTTGGAGCAGCCGACAAAGGCGCCGTACTTGCCAAGCTTAAGCGACAGGTTGCCGGTGCCGCAGACCTGGCAGATGCGCGGATCCGATCCGTCCTCGCGCTTCGGGAAGACGAGCGGCGCCAGCGCCTCGTTCAGCGCGTCCAGCACGTTCGTGACGCGCAATTCCTTGGTGTCTTCGATCTGGGCGAAGAAGTCCTGCCAGAAGTTGCGCAGCACGTCCTTCCAGTTCAGTTCGCCGGCCGAAATCTTGTCGAGTTTCTCCTCGAGATCGGCGGTGAAATCGTATTCGACATACTTCGTGAAGAAGTTCTCGAGAAACGCCGTGACCAGCCGTCCCTTGGAATGCGGGATCAGCTTCCGCTTGTCCATGATGACATATTCACGGTCACTCAGCGTCTTCAGCGTCGCCGCATAGGTGGAGGGTCGGCCGATGCCGAGCTCTTCCATCTTCTTGATCAGCGAGGCTTCCGAATAGCGCGGCGGCGGCTCGGTGAAGTGCTGGCTGGCATTCACCTTCTGCTTGGCCAGTGCCTCGCGGGCATTGATCTCGGGCAGGCGGCCATCCTCGTCGTCACCATCTTCCGGTGCTTCGCCTTCTTCGCGCTGGTCCGTATAGGCGGCAATGAAGCCGTCGAAACGGATGACCGAGCCCACGGCGCGGAGACCTGCCTTGTCACCCTTGTTGTCGGCGAGGATCTCAACCGTCGTGCGCTCGATTTCCGCCGAAGCCATCTGACTCGCGATGCCGCGCTTCCAGATCAGGTCGTAAAGGCGCATCTGGTCTGCATCAAGGAAGCGCCGCAGCTTGTCCGGCGAGCGATTGAAATCGGTCGGGCGAATGGCTTCGTGCGCTTCCTGGGCGTTCTTCGCCTTGGTCGAATAGAAGCGCGGCTTCTCCGGCACGTAGCGCGGACCGAACTGATCGAGCACGGCGGCACGGGCAGCGTCGATGGCTTCCGGGGCCATCTGCACACCGTCGGTACGCATATAGGTAATGAGACCGACGGTCTCGCCGCCGATATCGATACCTTCGTAAAGCTTCTGGGCGACCTGCATGGTGCGCGACGCCGAGAAGCCGAGCTTCGAGGAGGCGGCCTGCTGCAGGGTTGAGGTCGTGAAGGGTGGGCCTGGATTGCGCTTGACGGGCTTCGCCTCGACGCTGTCGACGGCATAGGCCGCGCCATCGAGGAGCGCCTTGATCTGGTTGGCCTGTTCGCCATTCGTCACGGAGTTGCGTTGGATGCGCTTGCCGAGATGCGAAACGAGCTTCGCCTCGAATTCATCGCCCCGCGGCGTCTTCAGGAGCGCGGAGATGTTCCAGTATTCTTCAGCGACGAAACGCTCGATTTCCGTCTCGCGGTCACAGACAAGACGGAGCGCAACGGACTGTACGCGGCCAGCAGAGCGTGCACCCGGCAGCTTGCGCCAGAGAACCGGTGAAAGGTTGAAGCCGACGAGATAGTCCAGTGCGCGGCGGGCGAGATAGGCATCCACCAGCGGTGTGTCGATGTCGCGCGGATTGGCCATGGCATCGAGCACGGCCTTCTTGGTGATCGCATTGAAGACGACGCGCTTGACCGGCTTGTCGCCGATGACGCGCTTCTTCTTCAGGAGATCGAGCACGTGCCAGGAAATGGCTTCGCCTTCGCGATCCGGGTCGGTTGCGAGGAACAGGCCGTCGGATGACTTCACCGCGTCGGCGATATCCTTCATGCGCTTCTGGGATGCGCCATCCACCTCCCAGAACATCTCGAAATCCTGGTCCGGCAGAACGGAGCCATCCTTGGCTGGCAGATCGCGCACATGGCCGAACGAGGCGAGCACCTTGTATCCGGAGCCCAGATACTTGTTGATCGTCTTGGCCTTGGCCGGGGATTCTACGACTACGACGTTCATTGGATAGCTGTACCTTCAACGCATCCGATCAGTGGCACCGCACCACAGTCTTCGGAACACGGTTTTCCGACATGGAGGGCGAAACGGCTGCGGTCAAGAGGCGCGGCCTATTTTCCGACCTATGGACACATACAACCGGAGGAAGATCATAGGTAGATTGCAATCTAGGATAAATGCTCTATTGTGGTCGTGCGAGATATGGCGAGGCCAGGTTGTGGCGGCCTCTGGTGGTGACGGGCGAGAGCGATGGCACGAGACACAGGCGAAACGAATGGTCGCGCAAACCGCACGATGGAAAACATCGCCTATATCAGACAGATGCTCGCCGAGCTGCGCATGGTGGCCGAGAACGAAGGCGCCGAAATGCTGTGTTACCTGATCGAGATGGCCTATGTGGAGGCTGGAGACGTCCAGTCCGGCCGCCGCTCGCTGTCAATCAATCATGCTCAGCGAGACAAAGCCACCCGCATGCCGTTCTAGCCGGCCCGCAATGTCGAGTTCCAGCAGGACCAGATAGACCGAGGAGGCGGCAAGCCCGGTATGCCGGATGATATCGTCGATCTCGACCGGCGTCGGCCCGAGTGCCTCGACGATCACGAGGCGCTCATCATCATTGGGCGGCGGTGCAAGGGCGTGCTCCCGGCCTTCCTCGCTATCCGGCTCGTCTGCCTCGTTCTGCGAAAAGAGATCGACTTGCGAGATCGGCGCCAGCGCCTGCAGCACGTCCTGCGACCTGGTCGTCACCGTCGCCCCATCCTTCAGTAGCCCGTTGGTGCCTTCGCAGCGCGGATCGAGCGGCGAACCCGGAACGGCAAACACCAGCCTGCCGAACTCGCCGGCAAGCCGAGCCGTGATCAGAGAGCCCGACCGCGCCGCAGCCTCGATGACGACAACGCCCAGGGCCACACCCGCAATCAGCCGGTTGCGCCGGGGAAAATCCCGCGCCCGCGGCTCCCAGCCGAAGGGCATTTCAGAGATCGCAAGACCTCGACCACTGCAGATCTGGTCGAGCAGGTCGACATTCTCGGGAGGGTAGGGCTGGTCGAGCCCGCCGGCCATTGCCGCGATCGTACCGCTGTCGAGACTGGCACGATGCGCGGCGGCATCGATGCCGCGGGCGAGACCGGATACGACGCAGTAGCCGGCTCTGCCGATCTCCCGGGCCATCATCGCCGCAAACTTTGCGCCACTGATCGAGGCATTGCGCGACCCGACGATCCCGACGGACGGAAGGTTCGCAATGCCGAGATCGCCTTTCGCGGCAATCAGGGGAGGAGCCGCATCGATCTGCCGCAGTGCCGGGGGATAGTCGGGTTCGCCAATGCCGATGAAGCAGGCGCCGAGACGATGCGCAGTCTCGATCTCACGCTCGGCTTCGGCGACGGTGGCAACCCGGATGCTGCGCGTCGATCCGCCCCGCCGGGAAAGCTCTGGAAGCGCGTCCAGCGCAGCTTCGGCGGAACCGAAATGGTTGATGAGATCGCGAAACGTCGCCGGTCCGACATTGTCGCTGCGAATGAGCCTGAGCCAGGCGATCCTCTGGCGGTCCGTCAGCGCAATCCCTTTTCGTCTTGCGCCGTCTGACCCCATGGCTCTCCTCTAGCCCTTTTTGCCGATCTTGCTTTCGGTGCCCGCGATCAGCCGCTCGATGTTCTGCTTGTGACGCCAGTAGGTGATGACGGTCATGACTGCCGTCACGAGCGCCGCCTCTTCAACCCCAAGTATCCACAATGCAACCGGAATGACAAGTGTGGCGACAAGGGCAGACAACGAAGAGTAGCGGGTGATGAAGGCGACCGAGAGCCAGGCAACCGCAAAGACGAGAACCATCAGCGGCGCCACGCCGAGCAGCGTTCCGATATAGGTCGCGACACCCTTGCCGCCCTTGAAGCCCAGCCAGACTGGGAAGAGGTGGCCGATGAAAGCGGCGAAGCCGCCGAAAAGGCCGGCATTATGGCCAAACACCGCATGCGCAATCAGCGCCGCTGCCGTGGCCTTCAAGGCGTCGAGCAGGAGCGTCGCAGCCGCAAGCTTCTTGTTGCCGGTGCGCAGGACATTCGTTGCGCCGATATTGCCCGAGCCGATCGAGCGCAAGTCGCCAAGCCCGGCCATCTTGGTCAGCACCAGGCCGAAGGGGATGGAGCCCAGCAGGTAGCCGAATACGAGAACGATGGCGAGATTGCCCCAGCCGAGGGCGGAAAAGTCGATCATGGGGATCCGTCTCCTCTTGGATTCCTTAGAGTGCGTGGACGCACTGGCCGCCGACATAGGTCGCAACGGCCCGGCCCGAAAAACGAGCATCTTCGAACGGTGTGTTCTTCGACCGCGCAAGCAGGCTGTCGCGCGAGACGAGCCAGGGTTCATCGAGATCGATGAGCGCGATATCGCCAGGCGCTCCGGGCTTCAGCGTGCCGCCCGGAAGGCCGAAGATCTCCGCCGGCCGCGTCGACATGGCATCGATCAGCCGCATCAGCGGCACCTGACCGGCATGGTGCAGGCGAAGGGCGGCCGAGAGCATGGTCTCAAGCCCGATCGCACCATCCGCTGCCTCGCCGAAAGGCAGACGCTTGGTGTCCACGTCCTGCGGATCATGCGAGGAGACGATGATGTCGATCTGACCCTTGGCCAGCGCATCGACCATCGCCATCCGATCGTCTTCCGAGCGCAGCGGCGGATAGAGCTTGAAGAAGGTCCGGTACTCGCCGATATCGTTTTCGTTGAGGCTCAGATGGTTGATCGAGATGCCGCAGGTGACCTTGGCGCCGCGCTTGCGGGCCACCTCGATCGCCTCCACCGATTCCGGTACGGAAATCTGCGAGGCGTGATACTTGGCCCGCGTCAGCGCCGCGATGCGCAGATCACGTTCGAGCGGAATGATTTCGGTTTCCTTTGGAATGCCCGACAGACCGAGCCAGCTCGCAAGCAGCCCTTCATTCATCACGCCGTTGGCGGCGAGATATTTTTCGCGCGTTTCGAGCGCGATCACGGCGCCGAACTCCCGGGCGTAAGTCATGGCCCGCCGCAGCACCTGCGTGTCGTTGAGCCCATAGCGGCCGTTGGTGAAGGCAACCGCTCCGGCCTGCTGGAGCATGCCCATTTCCGTCATTTCCGCGCTGGTCAGCCCCTTGGTCAGGGCCGCTGCCGGATACACATTGACGTCGGCCGTGTCGCGCGCCGTCTTCTTGACGAATTCGACGAGAGCGATGTCGTCGATGACGGGATCGGTTTCCGGCATCATGATGAAGGACGTGATGCCACCGGCCGCTGCCGCCTTGCTGGCCGAAGCAATGGTTTCGCGGTGTTCTGCACCGGGCTCGCCGACGAAGACGCGGGCATCAACAAGGCCCGGCATCGCCGTGAGACCCTGGCAGTCGCGGATATCGGCACCCTCGGGTGCGCCCTGGTTTTGCGCATCGGCGCCAGAAGCGAGGATCTTGCCGTCAGCGCCGACAATGATAGTGCCAACTTCCTCCAGCTTGCGCGAGGGATCGACGATCCGGACATTCTTGAGAACGAGAGGCTTTCTCATGCGCTCATTCCCTCCGAACGCGGTCCCTGGTTCTGCGAGACGAGCAGCGTCTCCATGACGGCCATACGCACCGCGACCCCCATCTCAACCTGGCTCTCGATCACGCTCTGCGGGCCATCGGCCACTTCGGAGGCGATTTCGACGCCGCGGTTCATCGGACCCGGATGCATCACGAGCGCATCCTCCTTGGCGGCCTTCAGCTTTTCGGCATCGAGGCCATAGAAGTGGAAATATTCGCGCACCGAGGGCACGAAGGAGCCGGACATGCGCTCGCGCTGCAGGCGCAGCATCATCACGACGTCAGCATCCTTGAGCCCTTCCTTCATGTCGTGGAAGACCTCGCAGCCCATGTCGGCAATGCCGGCGGGCAGAAGCGTCGCAGGCGCCACGACGCGCACCCGGGCGCCCATGGCGTTCAGAAGTAGGATGTTGGAGCGCGCCACGCGTGAATGCAGCACGTCGCCGCAGATCGCGACGATGATGCGCGACAGCTTGCCCTTGGCGCGGCGGATGGTGAGCGCATCGAGCAGCGCCTGGGTCGGATGTTCATGCTGTCCGTCGCCGGCATTGACCACAGCGCAGGCAACCTTTTGCGAAAGAAGGGCTGCCGCACCCGCCGAGGAATGCCGCACCACCAGCACGTCCGGCCGCATGGCGTTCAGCGTCATCGCCGTGTCGATCAGCGTTTCACCCTTCTTTACGGAGGAATTGCCGACCGACATGTTCATCACGTCGGCGCCCAGCCGTTTGCCCGCGAGCTCGAACGAGGCTTGCGTCCGCGTCGAGGCTTCGAAGAAGAGATTGATCTGGGTGAGGCCTCTCAGCGTGGAAGTCTTCTTCTCCCGCTGGCGGCTGATTTTGACGGCTTCGTCAGCCTTGTCCAACAGAAACGTAATGTCCTGCTCGGTGAGGCCCTTGATGCCGATGAGATGGCGATGGGGAAAGAAGACCATGGACGTCCTCCTGAGATGTCACGCGGTCTATAAAGTGTGGGATCGGACCCGGCAAGCACATGCTAGGTGGATTGACGCGCGGTCCCCATGTAATAGGAGCGAAGAGAAGGTAGGGAACACCGGCGTTTTTTGCGCCCTGGATGCTCCGACCAACGGAAAAATGACGAAGGCGAGGCGTTGGCGGACCAATGCATGTCTTCTTTCGAGATCGGCAGGATTGATGAACCGGACTGAAGAAAAACTCGCAGCGCTGAACCAGCCCAAGCCCTGGTCCGGCGTCAATGCCTACCGCGCCGATCCGTTGCTCGTCGATCTGACATCCTCGCTGTCGCGCCCGCTGCGCGAGGAATATGATGTCATCGGCAAATATGTGACCTCGCCGGAAGCGCAGGAACTGGCGCGTATGGCGAATGCCAGCCCGCCACAGCTCAGAACCCACGGCGTGCGCGGCGAACGGCTCGACGTCGTCGAATTCCATCCGGCCTGGCACGCCCTGATGCGCCGCTCGATGGCCTCCGGCCTGCATTCCTCCGTCTGGGAAAATGCGCCGGAAGCGCGCGGCCACGAACACAAGGCCCGCGCCGTCCGCTTCTTCCTGACGGCCCAGCTTGAATCGGGTCATCTCTGCCCGCTCACCATGACGAGCGCATCGGTGGCAGCCCTCGTGGCCTCGCCGGCTGTCCAGAAGGAATGGACGCCGCGGATCCTGTCGCGCAAATACGACAGCAGCAACAAGCCGCCGATGCAGAAGAGCGCCGTCACCATCGGCATGGGCATGACCGAGAAGCAGGGCGGCACGGATGTCCGCGCCAACACCACGAGCGGAGAGCGGGTCGGCGAGGGGATCTATCGCCTGTCCGGCCACAAGTGGTTCATGTCCGCCCCGATGAGTGATGCCTTCGTAATGCTCGCCCAGACAAAGGACGGCATGGGCTGCTTCCTCGTGCCCCGGCTTCTGGAAGACGGTTCCGCCAACGGTCTCGAATTCCAGCGCCTGAAGGACAAGCTCGGCAACCGCTCGAATGCCTCGTCCGAGGTCGAGTTCTCCGAAACCTTCGGCTTCCTGCTCGGCACGCCCGGTGACGGTGTGCGCACCATTCTCGATATGGTGACGCTGACGCGCCTCGATTGCGCGCTCGCCTCCGCCGGCATCATGCGCGCCTCCATGGCGGAAGCGGTTCACCATGTCCGCGGCCGCATGGTCTTCGGCAAGACGCTGATCGACCAGCCCTTGATGACCCGCGTGCTGGCCGACATGGCGCTCGATGTCGCCGCTGCCACGGCGCTGGCCTTCCGCCTCGCGGACAGCTTCGACAAGGCGCGCGAAAGCCCTGTTGATGCAGCCTATGCCCGCGTCATGACGCCGGTTGCCAAATACTGGATCTGCAAGATCGCGCCATCGCTGATCTACGAAGCCATGGAATGCATCGGCGGAAGCGGTTACGTGGAGGAGCGCCCGATCGCCCGCCACTATCGCGAAGCCCCTGTTAACGCGATCTGGGAAGGCTCTGGCAATGTCATGGCGCTCGACGTTCTGCGTGTCTTGAGCCGCGGCAAGGATCTCTTCGAGACCCTCTTCGCCGGCCTCGAGCGGGATCTCGGCCCCTCCGGCAAGAAGACCGTCGAAGTCTTGCGTGCAGCGACAGCGCTCGCCGAACAGGACGAGGCCGCCGGACGGCTGCTGATCGAGCAACTGGCGCTCGCAGCCGGTGCCGCGGAACTCTATCGCTTAGGCGCGGGCAAGATCGCGGATGCCTTCCTCGAATCACGTCTGGCCGGAGGTTGGCGCCACACCTACGGCGTTCTCGATGCGCGATTCGATTCCCGTTACGTCATTGATCTTCTCTATCCGCCGGCTACCTGACCGGCGAAGTAAAGCACGACGGGTATGGTGAAGAAGGCGGCGACCGTCTGCACGGTTGCAGCTGCCGCGTAAAGATCGGCGTCGCCGCCCATTTGCTTCGCGAGCACATAGCCGTTCATCGCCGTCGGCACGGCAGCGCCGAGTGCAATCATCACCACGATGTCGCCGGAGAAGCCGAAGGCGAGCGCCAGCGCGACCGCCACGGTCGGGAAGACCAGGAGCTTGAAACCAAGCGTCAGCAACACGCTGGCCTGTGGTTTCAGCGCATCGGCGATCCTCAAGCCAGCGCCGACCGTCACCAGGCCGAGGCCAAGGGAGGCACTCGCGATCAGGTCGACGGCCGTCATGACGGGCGCATAGACCGTAACACCAGCGAGATTGACGCCCACGCCCAGTGCGGCACCGATGATGATCGGGTTGGTGATGATGCGAACCACGAATGTCTTCAGCCCGCGGCTTTCGCCTGAGAACCAGACCAGCACACCGACATTGATGAGGTTCAGGGGCACGATGATGGACGCCATGATGATGGCGATCACCGCCAGACCCGTTTCGCCGGTCAGTTTCTCGGCGATGGCGAGCGCCATGAAGCCATTCCAGCGCGTCGATGTCTGGAAAACAGAAGTGTATGTCGGGCCCGCCATGCCCTGGCGACGCAACAGTGGCCAGATGGCGAGCACAAGCGCCGTCATCACGCAGACCGCCATCAGCGACACCAGCCCGATGCCGCCACTGTTCATCGAGGAGAAGTTGGTCGTCGACAGCGTCTCGAAGAGAAGGGCCGGGAAGAGAACGAAATAGCCGAACTGCTCCAGTCCGCTCCAGAAGCTCTCGTTGATGAGCCTCGTGCGCTTCAACACGACCCCGAGAATCACGAGCAGGAAGATCGGCAGGATGCTTTCGAAGATGATGAGCATGACAGGTCCAGAATGGCGGGCAGGCGAGGGGTAGACCCCGCAACTCCGGCTTTCAATCGAAAATCGTGTCCGGAAGACATTTTCGCCCATGTCCCTGAAACTGCTCATCCACAGCCGCCGTTAACCTTAACAAAGGGTTTACGTTGCGCCGTGGCGCCGAACGGGTCACCTTTTGGGCGGGACAGACGTTAAAGGGCAGAGTGGTGACGGACGCGGTTTTTGCACGGCCGGTAGCGACCATCATGATGATGGTTTTCTTTTCGGGATTGGCGCTCGATATCGCCGTTCCGGCTGCCGTGCTGACCGTGATGGCGTCACTGAAATGGCTGGTGGAAAGCTGGCCCGCGGCAAATGACTTGCCGTTCGATCGAAAGGCGGAAACGGCATGAAGACACTTCTGCTCTTATGGGCTCTGCCCATCACGCTCCTGGGCGCCTGGTACGGTTTGTCCTACTACGACATGAGCTTCGGCATCTTCATGCTGACGCGCGATGCCCATGATCTGGTTTTCCAGATCTACGGCAACGTGCTCGGCATTCCGCCGGAAACCATTCCGCCGCTGGTCTTGCGCGCGATCATCGTCGACAGCCTGATCCTGTTTGCCTTCATCGGCTTCCGCCGCCGCAAGCAGATCAAGGCCTGGTGGGTGGCGCGTCAGGAAAAGTCGGCGGAATTGTCCGAGGCACGCGCAAGTGCCGAGAGCCTGTCCAGTGCGCCCTGAAGAATGAAGCTCGCAGCGGCGGAATCGATCCGCTCGCTGCGCTTGGCCCTGGAGACATCCATTTCCAAGAGGGCCCTTTCGGCAGCGACCGTCGACAGCCGCTCATCCCAGAAGACGAAGGGGATCTCGGTCTTCTCCGACATCGAGCGCACGAAGGCGCGGGTGGCCTGAACGCGCGGCCCCGACGATCCGTCCATGTTGACGGGAAGGCCGATAACGAAGGCGACGACCTTTTCCTTGGCGGCAAAGGCCAAGAGAACCTCGGCATCCTGGGTAAACTTCACCCGCTTGATGACGGGGCGAGGGGTGGCGAATCGCCGTCCGAGGTCCGATGCCGACAGTCCGATCGTCTTCGTGCCGAGATCGAGGCCTGCAATCGCCTCGCCGGGTTTCAACCGTTCTGCCAGTTCTTCGATCGTCAGCGTCGCCATGATGGTCCGTTTCCCGTCGCTCAGCGCTTGCGCACGAATTCCGTTCTCAGCACCAGGCCCTTGATGGCATCGTGCTTGCAGTCGATGTGCTCAGGATCATCCGTCAGGCGGATCGAGCGGATGACGGTGCCCTGCTTCAAGGTCTGGCCGGCGCCCTTCACCTTCAGGTCCTTGATCAGCACCACCGAGTCGCCGTCGGCAAGTTCGGTTCCGGAGGCGTCGCGTGCAACCGGCTTGGCCGCTGCCGCTGCCGCCATCTCGGAGGCCGGACGCCATTCGCCGGTCGCTTCGTCATACACGTAGTCGTCATCGGCCATGGTCGTTCCTTTCTTGCGCTGAGAGCGCTACGGCTGTCATGCTGGTCGCTTAAACCAGCGGGAGGGGCGAGGCAACTCGTTGTGCCCGTTGCCGAAACAAACGATCGCCATATATTCCGACAGACATTTCAAGACCGGAGACTGACATCATGAAAATCACCTGGCTCGGCCACGCCGCATTTCGTCTCGACTCGGCGAAGGCCTCGATCCTGATCGACCCGTTCCTGACGCATAATCCGGGTTTTGCAGGCCTTGACCGCAAGGACATGACCAAGGGCGTGACGCATATCCTGCTCACCCACGGTCATGGCGACCATGTCGGCGACACGGTTCAGCTGGCCAAGGAAACCGGTGCAACGGTGCTTGCCAATGCCGATCTCGCCGCCTGGCTCGGAGCCAAGGGTGTCGACAAGCTGGAAATGGGCAATACCGGCGGCACCATCCACTTCGAGGGCTTCACGGTCACCTTCACCAATGCACTGCATTCCTCCGCCCAGATCACCGAAGATGGCGTTTCACATGCGCTTGGCAATGCAAACGGCCTGATGCTGCATTTCGACGACGAAGCCTCGGTTCTGCACATGGGCGACACCGACATCTTCTCCGACATGAAGCTGATCAACGAACTGCACCAGCCGGATGTCGGTCTCGTGCCGATCGGTGACCGCTTCACCATGGGCGGTGCGGTCGCAGCACTGGCCTGCCAGCGCTTCTTCGACTTCAAGACGGCGATCCCCTGCCACTACGGCTCCTTCCCGATCATCGACCAGACACCGGAGAAATTCGTGGCCGGCATGGACGGAACCCGCACCCGGGTGGCCACGCCGGAGGCGGGATCGGCCATCGAGGTCTGAGAAACCCCGTTGCACCTGCGCTTGACGGCCATTATAGCGAAGAAAACAGCTTATCCGGAGAATGCCATGTCTGTTGACCTCGCCACCGTCAAGCGCGTCGCCCGCCTTGCCCGCATCGCTGTCAGCGAGGAGGATGCCGCACGCATGACCGGGGAATTGAATGGCATTCTCGGTTTTGTCGAGCAGCTGAACGAAGTTGATGTCACCGGCGTCGAGCCGATGACCTCGGTGACTCCGATGGCTATGAAGAAGCGCGAAGATGCCGTCACCGACGGCAATAAGGCTGACGACATCGTCGCCAATGCGCCCGCCACCGACCGCAACTTCTTCCAGGTGCCGAAGGTCGTCGAATAAGACGCCTTAGAATTCAGAGCGCCTCCCGTTTTTCTTGGGCCCGCCGGCCCGTCGACAGTTTGAAGTGAACCTGCCATGAGCGAATTGACCAGCCTCACCATCGCGGAAGCCCGCGCGAAACTCGCCGCCAAGGAGATCAAGGCCGTCGAACTGACGGACGCCTATCTTTCTGCGATCGAAGCGGCGAATGGCGCGCTGAACGCCTATGTGGCCGTCACCCCGGATGTCGCCCGCGACATGGCCAAGGCCTCCGACGCCCGCATTGCCGACGGCAAGGCCGGCGTTCTCGAGGGCATTCCGCTCGGTGTGAAGGACCTCTTTGCCACCCGCGACGTCCACACCCAGGCCTGCAGCCATATCCTCGACGGCTTCAAGCCGAAATACGAGTCGACCGTCACGCAGAACCTCTGGGATGCCGGCGCCGTCATGCTCGGCAAGCTCAACATGGACGAATTCGCCATGGGCTCGTCAAACGAGAGCTCCTATTACGGCCCGGCGGTCAACCCGTGGAAGGCCAAAGGCTCCGACGAGAAGCTCGTGCCCGGCGGCTCCTCCGGTGGCTCGGCTGCAGCCGTTGCCGCCCATCTCTGCGCCGGTGCGACCGCCACCGACACCGGCGGCTCGATCCGCCAGCCGGCTGCCTTTACCGGTACTGTCGGCATCAAGCCGACCTATGGCCGCTGCTCGCGTTGGGGCATCGTCTCCTACGCTTCGTCGTTGGATCAGGCCGGCCCGCTCGCCCGCGACGTGCGCGATGCCGCAATCCTTTTGACGTCCATGGCAAGCGTCGACCCGAAGGATACGACCTCGGTCGATCTCCCGGTTCCGGACTATGAAAAGGCGATCGGCGGCTCCGTGAAGGGCATGAAGATCGGTATCCCGAAGGAATACCGCGTCGAGGGCATGTCGGAAGAAATCGACGCGCTCTGGCAACAGGGCGTTGCCTGGCTGAAGGAAGCCGGCGCCGAGATCGTCGACATTTCCCTGCCGCACACGAAGTACGCCCTTCCGGCCTATTACATCGTCGCCCCGGCGGAAGCCTCGTCCAACCTCGCCCGTTACGACGGCGTCCGCTACGGCCTGCGCGTCGACGGCAAGGACATTGTCGACATGTACGAGAAGACCCGTGCCGCCGGTTTCGGCAAGGAAGTCCAGCGCCGCATCATGATCGGCACCTATGTGCTGTCCGCCGGCTACTACGACGCCTATTACCTCAAGGCCCAGAAGGTCCGCACGCTGATCAAGCGCGACTTTGAACTCGCTTTCGAAGCCGGCGTCGATGCAATCCTCGCACCGATCACCCCGTCCTCAGCCTTCGCCATCGGCGACAAGGAACTGGCCGCCGATCCGGTCAAGATGTACCTGCAGGACGTCTTTACGATCACGCTGAACATGGCCGGCCTGCCGGGCATCTCGGTTCCCGCCGGCCTCGACAAGAAGGGCCTGCCGCTCGGACTTCAGGTCATCGGCAAGCCCTTCGAGGAAGAAACCCTCTTCAAGACCGCCCATGTCATCGAACAGGCTGCCGGCAAGTTCACGCCGGCCAAGTGGTGGTAAGGGACTTCGTCATCCGTGACATGACAGCGGCCGATGCTGAAAGCGTCGGCCGTGTCGGTTTTGACGCCTGGACGGCCAATCCGGTGCTGAATGCCTTCGGCGTCGATATGATGGTCAAGATCCGCCTGAGCTTTCGCCGCTTTGCCCAGGAGCACTTCAGCCTGATCACCGTCGGCCAACTCGGCGACGAGATCGTCGGCTGGACCGCCCGAGATGGCGCGCGCGACTACATCTCCGATCTGTGGGTGAGCCCCGCCCATCAGGGTCTCGGAATCGGCTCGGCGCTAATTTCCAACACGCTGCGCGAGATGCGTGCAGAAGGCCTGAAGCGCGCCAGGATCGACACGCATGCCGCCAACGAGGGCGCAATCCGGCTTTACAAGGATCTGGGCTTTTCGATCATCTGGCGCGGCATGCAGCATTCGCCGTCCATGGGAATGGCGGTCGACAAGGTGAAGATGCAGCAGGTGTTTTGAGCCTCACCCCTCCATCAGCGGATACAGCATCCGCTGATGGAGAATGGTCACGATATCGAGTTGAGCGGTTGAGACGATCCGGTAGATGATCGTGTAGAGAAGCCCGTGCACCGGTAATTCGCGTGTGCCGGAGACTGTGCCCGTTCGCCCCAGCAAGGGATGATGCCTCAGCGTTTCCGTGGCCTGCCTAAGGCGCGACAGAATTCGGTCGGCCAGCAAGTTTGTCCTGATCCGAGATGTAGGCATGAATGGCAAGGAGATCTGCATTTGCTTGTGGTGAGAACTAACGTTCAAAGCCAAAGCGCTCCCACACGTCATCCGCTGGGATCATGGCATCACGATCCTCGCACTGCCTGAGTGCCTTGGTGATCTTCTCGACTTTCCAGGCCTCATACTCCGCCTGCGACACTGCCGACGATGGAGCGAAGTCTATGTCTTCTGAAGCTTCTGATTTCGGTTCAGCCATGGAAAGAGAATAGCGCAAGTCATGGCTAAGGCCAATTGCCTCCTGACGGCCGGCACCGCGTTTCCGCGGCACCGGCCTTCGGCCTCACCGGTTGTCCAGTTCCGACCTCACGAGCCGCAGGCCCCGTTCGGTGATGCGATACGGTTTGCCCTCCTTCGAGCTGATCGCCCTCAGGCGTTTCAGCCTGCGGAAAAGCTCGAGGTCGAAGCCGGGATAGAGCCAGCCGTCGCGGGAAAAGCACAAGGCTTTCTCGATCTTGCGCCGCTCGTCGCGATGGATTTCGATCCAGCCGCCCTGGGCCATGAGGTGAAGGATACGCTGGTCTGAGCGTGAAATGTCCATGGTTTGATGTCCGGAGAAGCGCGCTCCAACGCGCGCATGAAAACGGGTCCGGCGCTGTATGAGCGTCGGGGCTTCGTTTTCTGGCCCTGGCCGGTCGATCACTGTGGGATCGCGGGCAGGGCCTTTACCGGGTCTCGGACAAACCGAACATCAAAACTCCTGTAGACGAACGGCGAATAGCACAAGCCATTCGCCTGCGTCCATTGCGTCAGGGACACACACTCTGGTCAAGAATCATCACGGATGCTTAACTGGCTCAATTGAAGAGGTGAGGATGGTCACGATCCGCAAGGCTCACCAGGACGACGCAGAGCTCCTCACGGAGATCGGCATGCGCGCCTGGCGCAAGGCAATGGCGTCAGTGGGGGAGGCGGCCGAGATGGCGGCCAATGCCCGGGATGCCTTTGCCGCCTTCACCCAGGAAGGCTGGATCACCATCACCGTCATCGAAAAGTCCGGGAATGTTGTCGGCTGGGCCGCGCGCGAGGACATGGACGAGACCATCACGGACTTCTGGATCGATCCCGACCACGAGGGCCAGGGCTTCGGCACAGCACTCCTCAACGCCGTCGAAGAGGGGCTGAAGTCTCAGGGCTTTTCGGTGGCGCGTCTGCAGACCCACGCGATGAACGAAGACGCGCTGAAATTCTTCGAGAAGAACGGCTATGCGGTCAACTGGCTGACCGTCACCTACAATCCGAAGCTCGATCGCGACGTGCAATCGGTCGGCCTCTCGAAGTCGCTCTCGGAAGCCGGCGGTGCCGGCTACGGTCAGGAATTCTGACCGGGTACCGTCGGCTAGCCGATCACTTGGGACACCAGCTGCGGAAACAGCCCGAATACGACCAGAAGGACGAGATGCAGCGCCGCCGTGAGCGGGAGCAGGACAGGGAAGGGCTGCTTCCTCGTCTTGTGGCGCAGCAGTCTCTGGCAAAGCAGCGCTCCGGGTCCGCCGCCGGCGATGGCGAGCAGGATTAGCGTGTCCTCGCGCACGCGCCAGCCGCCCTGCTGGGCTGCGATCTTGTCGAAGGCATAGACGCCGAAGACGAGGCCGTTCCAGAGGGCGAAGACTGCGAGCAGAGTGAAGAGGCTGTCGATGGTCATGTCCGGGATATACTAGCCGAGCTTCGTGCCTTTTCCGTCAACGGAAGGTCATCCGGCTGGCTGCCCTCAAAGCCTTGCACCTTGGGCGCAATTGCTCTACCTCACGGATCAACACGTCCACGCATGACACGAGCATCCGATGACCCTGGTAGACACCCGCACGCCTGATCCGAAACGCCTCATTCCCGGTGCCACCGGTGATTGGGAAGTCATCATCGGCATGGAAGTCCATGCCCAGGTGCTGTCGAATTCCAAGCTCTTCTCGGGTGCCTCGACCGTCTTCGGCAATGCGCCCAATTCCAACGTTTCGCTCGTCGATGCCGCCATGCCCGGCATGCTGCCCGTTATCAACGAGGAATGCGTGGCCCAGGCCGTACGCACCGGTTTGGGTCTCAAGGCCCAGATCAACAAGCGCTCGATCTTCGACCGCAAGAACTACTTCTATCCGGACCTGCCGCAGGGCTATCAGATCTCGCAGTTCAAGGACCCGATCGTCGGCGAAGGCAAGATCATCATCTCGCTCGGTCCCGACCGTCAGGGCAATTTCGAGGATATCGAAATCGGCATTGAGCGCCTGCATCTGGAACAGGACGCCGGCAAGTCGATGCACGACCAGCATCCGACCATGTCCTACGTTGATCTCAACCGCTCTGGCGTCGCGCTGATGGAAATCGTGTCGAAGCCTGACATGCGCTCCTCCGACGAAGCCAAGGCCTATATGACCAAGCTGCGCTCGATCGTCCGTTACCTCGGCACCTGCGACGGAAACATGGATGAAGGCTCCATGCGCGCCGACGTCAACGTTTCCGTGCGCAAGCCGGGCGGCGAATTCGGAACGCGTTGCGAGATCAAGAACGTCAACTCGATCCGCTTCATCGGCCAGGCCATCGAATACGAAGCCCGTCGCCAGATCGCGATCCTCGAGGATGGTGGCGTCATCGACCAGGAAACCCGTCTCTTCGACCCGAACAAGGGCGAGACGCGCTCCATGCGCTCGAAGGAAGATGCGCATGACTATCGCTACTTCCCCGATCCGGACCTGCTGCCCCTCGAATTCGACGACGCCTTCGTCGAAGAACTGAAGAAGACGCTGCCGGAACTGCCCGACGACAAGAAGGCCCGCTTCGTCGCCGAACTTGGCCTGTCCGTCTACGACGCTTCCGTGCTCGTGTCGGAAAAGGCGATCGCCGACTATTTCGAAGCCGTGGCCGAAGGCCGCGATGGCAAGACGGCCGCCAACTGGGTCATCAATGACTTGCTGGGCGCCTTGAACAAAGCCGGCAAAGGCATTGAAGAGACTCCGGTTTCCCCCGCCCAGCTCGGCGGAATCATCGACCTGATCAAGGCCGAGACCATTTCCGGCAAGATCGCCAAGGACCTCTTCGAGATCGTCTGGAACGAGGGTGGCGACCCCGCGGAGATCGTCGAAAGCCGCGGCATGAAGCAGGTGACAGATACGGGCGCCATCGAGCGCGCCGTCGACGAGATCATCGCTGCCAACCCGGATCAGGTCGAGAAGGTGAAGGCCAAGCCGACGCTCGCCGGCTGGTTCGTCGGTCAGGTGATGAAGGCGACCGGCGGCAAGGCCAACCCGCAGGCCGTCCAGGCACTGGTCAAGGCCAAGCTGGGCATCGAGGAGTAAGCGCTTGTTCTTCGTCCGCACGGCCAACGACCGGGATGTCGAACCGCTCCGCGCCCTGCTGACGCAGAGTTTTCACGCGACCTATGACCGGTTCTACGGACCGGCCAAGGTCGCCGAGCTGATCGCGGCCTGGCATTCGCCGGCCGAGATCAAGCGGCGCATCCACGTCAAGGGCGGCGAATATCTGGTGGCGGACGATGGCAAGCGGATCGGCGGGATGGCTTTCGCGGCCATGTCCGAAAAGCTGACCAAGACCGCCGTGCTGCACCAGCTTTATGTCCATCCCGACCACCAGCGTCAGGGCATCGGCCGCGATCTCTTCGCCGAGATCGAGACTTGTTTCCCGGATGCCGAGATCCTGAGGCTGGAAGTCGAGCCCCAGAACGACGGCGCCATCGCCTTCTATGAGGCGCATGACTTCGTCGAGGTCGACCGGACGAAGAATTGCGGCGGTCCCGACAGCGGGATCGAGGCTGTGATCATGGAAAAGCCGCTCAAGTGAGCGGCTTTCTGCTTTTCACGGACATGCCGGATCACTCGAAAGGTGGCGCGAGGATCGTGCCTTCCTCGTCGATCAACTGAACGGCGCTGCATTCGATCAGGTTGTTCTCCTTGGCGTCGCTGCAGGCGAGTTCTGCCGCCTTTAGCGCCAGCTCCCTGGTCTGCCAGCCGCAGGAATACTGGTGCCAATGCGGCCCGCCATCCGCCATCATGAAGACGTCGACGCTCCAGTTGGCCGGATAGCAGGTGGCATTCACCTGACAATCCTCTGCGGTCGCTCCACTTTCCATGCATTGTTTCATGGCGCAGTCGATGGCGCCGTCCGTGTCGCTCTCGACGCAAACGCCTGCGCCCATTTCCGGCGCCTGAACGAAGGCGATCGCCTTTCGACCGCCTTCCTGCGCCTGCACGGCCGCCGCCGAAAGAGTTACGCACAGAATTGTCACCAGTCGTCGCATGCCTGTCATCAAGAAGTCCCCCGGGATCGTTATGGACCTGCAAACTAGCGCAACAGCGGGGGCAGCATGCAAGTGGAAACAGTCGTGATCCGGGAAGCAACCGAGAATGATCTGGTGTCGATCGTCGCGCTCTTCGCCGATGATCCTCTCGGCGGTCATGGCGACACCACAGAGCCCGAGGCGCTGCCGGATTATCGCGCAGCCTTCGCCCGCATTAGCGTATCCCAGAACGAGACCCTTTACGTCGCCGAACTTGGCGGCGAGGTGGTCGGCACCTTCCAGACCATGGTCACCACCACGCTGACCGGTCGCGGCTCCTCCGCCATGATCATCGAGGCCGTGCAGACCCGCGCGGATATGCGGGGCAGGGGCATCGGCGCGGCCATGATCGAGTTCGCCGTCGAGTGCGCCCGCCAGGACGGCATGCGTCTCGTGCAGCTCACGTCCAACGCCGTGCGCAAGGATGCCCACCGGTTCTACAAACGGCTCGGCTTCACGGCGTCCCATATCGGTTTCAAGTTGAAGCTGAAATGAAGGGGGTGCGGCGGGGAATCACTGGACAAGCGCAAGTCCAGGCGGCATAAGCGACGAAGGATCGACAAGGCCTTGCCACGGCCTGCGGTAATTGCCCAAGGATACACGATGAAGCAGCTTCTCTTGCAGATCTTCACCTGGTGGAACGGTCAGACCATGGGGACCCGCTTCTTCACCTGGCGTCACGGCAAGCGTGTCGGCGAAGACGAGTTCGGCAATGTCTATTACGAAGGCCCGATGACCAGCTGGGGTCAGCCGAAGCGCTGGGTCATCTATAACGGTTACGCCGAAGCCTCCAAGATTTCCGCCGGCTGGCACGGCTGGATGCATTATCGCACCGACACGCCGCCGTCGAAGGAAGACTACAAGCCGCGCGAGTGGGAAAAGGCACACCGTCCGAACCAGACGGGCACGCCTGCCGCCTATCGCCCCCAGGGTTCGATCGCCGCCACCGGCGAGCGTCCGCGCGTTACCGGCGACTACGACGCCTGGACGCCGGGCGGCTGATACCCGATTTGGCCATAATCCGGCATTAGGGCCTCTCTTGTGAGGCCCTTCTTGTATCTGGGCTTCAGAGGATCCACGAAAGCGAGCGGGATGATGAAATTGAGTGCATGGGCATGGGCCATTCCGGTTGTCGGGCTTGCTGCCACGGCAACGATCGGCCTTGCTGACAAAGCCGTTGCCGCCCGCCTCGAAAACCCCGTCGCCGAATTCGCCGGCATCGACAAGATCACCGGCCGCATCACCACCTTCGACGTCTATGTCAACGAGACCGTCCAGTTCGGCGCGCTCCAGGTGACGCCGAAGGTCTGCTACACGCGCGATGAGTCGGAAGCTCAGAAGATCGACGCTTTCATCGAGGTCGACGAGATCACGCTCGACCGCAAGATCCGCCGCATCTTCTCCGGCTGGATGTTCGCCGACAGCCCAGCGCTCAACGCCGTCGAGCACCCGATCTATGACGTCTGGCTGACCGGCTGCAAGGTCGAGTCGGAAGTCCCGCCGCCGCCGGGTGTCGAGGCGGTTGCAAAGCCGGCGCCGGAACCCGACAAGCCCGCCGATGCCGCAACGCCGGCGCCCGCCGCAGCCTCGGCTAATCCGGGTGCCGTGATCACCGATCCGACGCAGGATCCGGCCCAGGATCCGGGTTTGAACGGTGATCCCAACCAGGCCGCGGTTCCGCCGCTCGAAGCGCCCGTCGAGGTGCCGAACGAGATCATCGGCGGCACGCTGCCGGAACAGGACGGGCTGCAGCAGGACGATCTCATTCCCGAAGGCCAGCCCCTGCCGCCACAGACGCAGGTGACACCGCCCCCGGGCGTCGGTCTGTTCTGATCGGCGCTTCTGCCGGGCGCTGTCCGCCCGGCTGTCAGCTGACCGCGCCCCGGCCGAAGGCCAAATTGCTCGCATCTCACTTTCCGTCTTGACCTCAACCGCTTGCAGACGTGCAATGCGGCGACAGACGCGTCTGGGAGGAGAGACAATGGCGATTGCAAAGAACACCATCTGCATCTGGTACGACCGCGACGCCGAAGAGGCGGCGGGCTTCTACGCCTCGATCTTCCCCGACAGCCAGGTGAAGGCCGTCCATCGCGCGCCCTCCGATTATCCCTCGGGCAAGGCGGGTGATGTGCTGACCGTCGACTTTACGGTCTGCGGGATCCCCTGCCTGGGACTGAACGGCGGACCGGCCTTCAAACATTCCGAAGCCTTCTCCTTCCAGATCGCCACCGACGATCAGGAGGAGACGGACCGCTACTGGAACGCCATGGTTGGCAATGGCGGCCAGGAGAGCGCCTGCGGCTGGTGCAAGGACAAATGGGGCATCAACTGGCAGATCACGCCGCGCACCCTCACCGAAGCCTTGGCCGCCGGCGGAGACGAAGCCAGGCGCGCTTTCGAGGCGATGATGGAGATGGGCAAGATCGACGTGGCGAAAATCGACGCGGCAAGGCGGGGCTGACCGTCCCCTCTAGCACAGCGTCAGCCACATCACGCCACCATAGGTGATGACGGTGGCGACCAGTGCTGCCGCCTGCAGCATGCCGCCGATCTTGATCAGCAGTCTGGCGTTTTCGCTCTGCGGTTCGCCGAGCGACCGTGCTGCGATGACATGCAGCCCGGCAATCAGCGAAACGGTTGCCACCAGCATCACCGCCAGCAGCAGGCGCAGCGCCGAGATCGGTCCGATGTTGATCTGGTGCCAGCCCAGGTGACAGCCGGTGGCCTGAGCACCGTAGAGGCCTAGGAAGGCGCCGGACCAGATCACGAAGCCAGTCAGAAGCAGGAGGAAGGGAGAAACCTTCATCTCAGCGCCCCCCGATCCCGGTCAGGCTTTGCAGCACGAAGGGGAAGGCGAGGCCAATCAGGCCGGCTACCGCCGTGTAGTCGTGCCAGAGACGGCCAATCCGCAGATCGAGCACCCGCGACGGACCGATGAACCCGGTGTTCCAGCGCCACAGGCCGTAAATCGCAAGCACCGCACCGATGGCCGCATGGAAACCGACATAGACGGCCACGGCGAAGGCGGCGGCGGATGCGGCATGACCCGTCGGTGCCGGGATCGACATCAGGAGCACGGCGACGGCACCCACGCTTGCCAGATGTGCCACCAAGGCCACCACCAGTCCGCTGACCGTACGCCCGGGCTGGCCGTTGGCCATCCGTCCGGCAATCGCGGCCATCGTCAAACCGACCGCTGCAACGAGCGAGGGCAGTACGAAAGTGAAGTCGAGATCCGGCGGCGGCCAGTTGGGGGCCGAGAGCCAGAGGAAAAAGGCGCCGAAGACCAGTGACGTGTAGAGCGTTGCATTGGCGGCAAGCGCAAAGACCACGGCCCACCAGGAGGGAGGCTGTGCCACCTCCTGGTGATGCAGCGCCCGCTCGCCGCGCCCGATCTCCAGCGGACCAATCTCCTGTTTGAGCCCCGTCGATGGGGTCCAGAGGAAGAAGAGGATGACGACAGCAACGAAAGCCACGGGCGTCAGCCAGTAGAGCTTGGCGAGAAGGCTCGCGAAGAAAACGGCGGTTGCCATGGCTGTCCAGAGCGGCAGGAAGGTCGGGCGCGGTAGGATCACGACATGATCGAGCCGGCCGCTCACCATTTCGACGCTCAGCGTCTCCATCCAGCCATTGCGCATGAAGCCGAGATAGCCGCGACCGGCGGCGAGCTCCGGGCCGAGCTTGCGCGGTTCCAGCGCATCGCCGCGCGTGTCGAAATGCGGCAGGGAGCCGAAATTGTAGGAGGGCGGCGGGGTCGGCGTCGCCCATTCGAGCGTGCCTGCTTCCCACGGGTCCCGACGGAAAGGCCTGCCATGACGGATCAGCATGATGAGATCGAGCGCCACCAACGCAAAGCCGATCGTCATGACGAAGCCGCCGACCGAGGAGATGAAGTTCAACACCTCCCAACCGGCCTCCTGCGGATACTCGAAGACGCGTCTCGGCATGCCGCGCAGTCCGGTCAGGTGCATGATGAAGAAGGTGACGTTGAAGCCGATGAAGACCAGCCAGAAGGCCGGCTTCGACAGATGCTGTACAGGCTGTCGCCCCGTGATGTGCGGCAGCCAGTAATAGGCCGCCGCCATCATCGGGAACACGAAGCCGCCGACCAGCACGTAATGCAGATGCGCCACGACGAAATGCGTGTCATGCGCCTGCCAGTCGAAGGGCACCATGGCCAGCATCACGCCGGTCAGGCCACCCGCCACGAAGACGAAGAAGAAGCCGAATACATGCAGCATCGGGATCGAATGGCGCGGCTTTCCATGCGCCATGGTCGCAAGCCAGGCAAAGATCTGGATGCCCGTCGGGATCGCAACCAGCGCGCTCGCGGCCGAGAAGAAGGAGAGCGCCACATGCGGTATGCCCACCGTATACATGTGGTGGACCCAGAGCCCGAAGGACAAGAACGCCATGGCAACGATCGCCGCCACGATCAGGCCGTAACCCTCGAGCCGTGTGCGGCAGAGGACGGGAATGATCGTCGAGAGCGCACCCGCGGCGGGCAGGAAGATGATGTAGACTTCCGGATGGCCGAACAGCCAGAAGAGATGCTGCCAGAGCAGCGGATCGCCGCCGCGCGTCGGATCGAAGAAGGGCAGGTCGAAGGCCCGTTCCACTTCGAGCAGGATCGAACCCAGGATCAGCGGCGGAAAGCCGATCAGCATCATCGCCGCGACTACCAGCATATACCAGGCGAAGATCGGCATGCGGGTGAGCGACATGCCCGGTGACCGGAGCTTGAGGATGGTGACCATGATCTCGATCGCTGCCGAGAGCGCCGAGATTTCCACGAAGGTGATCCCGAGCAGCCAGACATCGGCGTTGATGCCGGGCGAATAGGGGCGTGACGAAAGCGGCGTATACATGAACCAGCCGCCATCGGGCGCGATGCCGAAGACCAGCGCGAGGACAAGGAAGGAGCCGCCGAAGAGGTAGCACCAGTAGCCATAGGCCGACATGCGGGGGAAGGCGAGGTCACGGGCACCCAGCATCTTCGGCAGGAGATAGATCGCCAGCCCCTCGAAAAAGGGAATGGCAAACAGGAACATCATGATGACGCCATGCATCGTGAAGACCTGGGCATATTGGGCGGCATCCAGGAAGGCGCTGTTGGTCGAGGCGAGCTGCGCCCGGATCAGCATGGCAAGCACGCCGCCGATCGCGAAGAAGACGAGCGCCGTCACCATGAACCGCTTGCCGACCACGGTGTGGTTCACCGCCGACAGTCGTTCCAGCCCGCGGCCCGATCCCCAGACCGCCTCGAGCTCATGATGCAGCCGCACCGCCGTCTTTGGTGTCGTGTACCCGGTTTCGGGTCTGGCATCGGTCATGGGGCGGGCGCTCCTGCGGACAGTGCATTCAGTCTCTGGCGATAGGTTTCGGGCGCATGCGCCTCGACGATGAAGCGCATGCCGGCATGGCCGATACCGCAATATTCGGCGCAGATGCCGCCATAGCGGCCCGGCACATCGGCCTTGATCCGCACCACCGTTTCATGGCCGGGCACCGCATCGATCTTGCCGGCCAGTCGCGGGATCCAGAAGCTGTGCACCACGTCGTCGCTGGTGACCCGCACCTCGACCACGCCGCCCGCCGGGATATGCAGCGTTCCGTCGGTGGTGAGATTGCCCGGCAGATCCGGATAGCGGAAGTCCCAGCGCCACATCGAGCTGCGCGCCTCGACCCGCGCCATGACGGGTTCGCGTTGCCAGGCCCCGATGAGATATTCGCCCTGTGCCATGCCATAGGTCATCAGCGCGACCAGGACCGGGATGGGCAGGAAGAGACCGCCGGCAATCATCCAGCCCTTGGGCGAGAGGCGTCGGCCGAAACCGGGTTTGAAGAAGACCAGAGCCAGCAGCACCAGCACCAGGCCGAGGATGAGGCCGGAGCCGATGAGCATGATCCACCAGAGATCGGCGATCGCAACGGCATAGGGACCGCCCGGCTCCAGCGTCGAAAGATCACCGCTGCAGGACGTCAGCAGCAGCGCACCGAAGGAGACCGCGGCAAGGCGATGGAACAATCGGCCGATGCCGGGCCTTTCCCCCGCAAACGGAGAACCCCCATGGCCGAAACATCTGAGACCGACACTGTTAACCCCGTCATCGAGCAGCTGGAAGAAAAGGACAAGACCTCCGCGATTGCGGTCGCCGGCCATCCGCTGCATGCCATGAGCGTGCATTTCCCGATCGCGCTGGTTTTCGGCACGCTGGCGGTCGACATCTTCTATTGGTTCAGCGCCGACCCGTTCTGGCTGCGCGTCGGGGTGTGGACCTCGGGCACGGCCTTCCTCGCAGGCGTTGCGGCCGGCATCGTCGGTACGGCCGAACTGCTGCTCGTGGCCGGTATCCGTGCCCGCGCGGCGAGCTGGGCCCATGCAATCGCTGCCATCACCCTGATCTCCGTTGCTGGCGCCAACTGGGGCCTGCGATTGATCGATCCGGATGTCGTCTTGCCCCATGGCATGCTGCTTTCGGTTCTGGCGGCCGTCTTGACGGGTGTTGCGGGCTGGCACGGTGGCAAGCTGATCTTCGATCACGGTATCGGCCTCATGGTGTCGCCCAAGGATTGAGGGGTTCAAGCAGGCGCCCAAGGCCGCCCGGCTCCGACATCACGGCCGGTAGCGCGATCTGCGGCGCCTCCTTGGCCAGCACCAGAACGAGGATCGCCAGCACCACGGCGCAGCAGCTGGCGGTCGCCACCACGAAGCGCCATGCGGGATAGACCTCTCCCTCCTTGAACAGGCGAATGACCACCAGGCCCGAAAAGACGTGGAAGATCGCAAGCAGCCCGACAAAGGCGAGCTTCCAGGAGAACCAGGGCGCAAAGACTTCCCGCGCAAAACTGAGAGCAATGCCGCTCGCGACCGCGATGAAGGCGGCCGGCGAGATCAAGACCACGAAGGCAAACCGCGTCATCCGCTGCATGCGGTAGAGGGCGTCATCGCTCTGAACGAAGGCCCGCTGGACATAAAGGCTCGGCAGGCTGATCAGACCGGCGGTCCAGATGGCGATGGCGGCGATATGCACGAACTTGAGCAAGGCGATCATCAGCGCGGCGCCTCGCTGTCGAAGCTGCGCCCGGCAAACAGGCTGCGCAGCTTCAGGAGAGCCGCGAAGAGATAGGGCAGGGCCGCCGGCACCCACATCAGAAGCCCCGAAAGCTGCTGGTCCGCCAGCGGCGACAGGCCGAAGGGATGCGTCGTGTCGAGATGCGCCGCAAACAGTGGCTCCCGCGAAAAGGTGAGGAGCGCGCCGAGCATGCCCATCTGGATCGTAGTGCCGAGCAGCAGTGCGACCGAGGGGCCAACGGTGCGCCGCGGCGACAGGATATCGTACCACAGCCAGACCGCCGAGCCGATCAGCGTCAGCTCCATCAGCCAATAGGCCGAGGGTGACGACAGGGCGAAGAGATAGGGCCCTGGCGCGTGCCAGGTCCACATCAGGATGGTGTGCACCAGGAAGGAAAGCTGCGCGGGGAGTGGCTGCCGCTCCCGCGCCTTCGGCGGGATCGACAGAATGATAAGGGGCGCGAGGAAGGTAACGAGCAGGATGTGATGCAGGACGCGCGCAGAAAACAGGGCAGATGCCAGCGCGCAAAGCGGCGAGACGAAGGCGACCAGCAAGACGACAAGCGCGGCAACCGCCGCCATCCGCTGCCGTCCAGTGCCGGCCGTGGTGATCAAGAGCACGAAGAATGCGCCGATCGCCGCCAGGAGCGGCGGATCGAAATTCCAGTCACGCCACAGCATGTCCGGTGTCGGCGCCGGACCGCAGTAGATGTCGAGGTTCATGATGCCTATCCCCGTTCGGCGTTCAACATGTCGGCTGCCACGGCAAACCGGCCTTCCGGCTGCCACCCTGCGAAGGCAACACCCGTGCTGGCATATTGTTCCATGCCGATTGTTCCATTGTTCCCGAAAGTTCGGGAACGGTTTAGCCGCCCCGTTCGATGCGCACCGGAACCGACTTGTAGGCCGGGGTTTTCGAGGCCCGATCATGATGCGACAGCGGCACGAGCGGATTAAGCTCGGGATAGTAGCCACCGACGCAGCCATCCGGCAGATCGAACGGCATGACCTCCAGCCCGCCGACCCGACGGTCGATGCCGTCACCCGCATCCGAGACAAGTGCGACCCGCTCGCCGACCGTCAGGCCATGGCGTTCGATCTCGCGCGGGCTGATCAAGAGCACGTCGCGCTTGCCCTCGATGCCGCGCAGGCGGTCGCTATAGCCGTAGACGGTGGTGTTGAACTGGTCGTTGCTGCGCATGGTGATCAGGCTCATCCGGCCTGGCGCATCCTCATAGCCCGTTGCCGACAAAGCATCCGGCGTCACGAACTCGGCCTTGCCGCTCTCCGTCTTCCAATGCCGCTCACGCGCCGAATTGCCGCGATAGAAGCCGCCGGGGGTGAAGATGCGTGCGTTGAAGTCGCGAAACTGCTCGGGATAGGTCTTCTCGATCAGATCGCGCACCATCGCGGTATCGCGCGCCCACTGTCCCCAGGGCATTTTCGGGTTTTGCGGCAGGACCGCCTCGGCGATCCGGCTCACGATTTCGATCTCAGACTTCAGGTGCTCGCTGGCCGGCGTGCGCTTGCCGACCGAACCATGCACGCAGCTCAGGCTGTCTTCCATCGTCACCACCTGCGGCTTGCCCGTCAGATGGTCCATCTCGCTGCGCCCGAGGCAGGGCAGGAGATAGGCAACCTCGCCGTTGAAAAGGTGGCCGCGATTGAGCTTGGTCGCAATCTGCACCGTCATCCGCATGCCCGGCCAAGCCTCTTCCATCGCCTTCTGCTCCGGCACGGCGCGCAGAAAATTGCCGCCGAGCCCGATGAAGGCGTCGATCTCGCCCTTCAGGATCCCCTCGCAGGCCTCGACCGTGTTCAGGCCCTTCTCGCGCGGTGGGGTGAAGTCGAACATCTCGGCGAGCCGGTCGAGCGGCACGAGCTCCGGCTTCTCGGCAATGCCGACGGTCCGCTGGCCCTGGACATTCGAGTGACCACGCACCGGCGAAATGCCGGCCCCCTGGCGGCCGATATTGCCCTTCATCAAGAGCAGGTTCACATAGGTGGAGATGTTCTCGAAGCCGTGCACATGCTGGGTAAGCCCCATGCCGTAGATGCCTATGGTCTTGTCCGCCTCGACATAGACGGCACCTGCTGCTTCGATGGCGCCGCGGGTGAGGCCGGAAACCCTTTCGATTTCCGCCCACTCGACCGCACGCACCCGCGCTTCGAACTCCTCGAAACCGACGGTGTGCTCGGCGATGAAGGCCCGGTCGATGACATGGCGGCCATCGGCCCGCGCCGCATCATCAGCGGCCAGCACATGTTTGCAGAGCCCGAGAAGCACGGCGATGTCCCCGCCCGGTTTGACCTGATGATACTGGCAGGACAGCGCGGTCTCGTGGCCGGTCACCATGGCCGTCGGCTCCTGCGGGTTGATCATGCTCTCCAGCCCCCGCTCGCGCACGGGGTTGAAGGTGACGATCCGACAGCCGCGCCTGACGGCCGCCTGCAGGACATGCAGGAAGCGCGGGCTGTTCGAGCCGGTGTTCTGGCCGAAGAAGAAGATCGCGTCGCAATGCTTGAAATCGTCCAGCACGACCGTGCCGACCGGAGAGCCGATGACCTTCTTCAGCGTCACCGACGTCGTCTCGTGACACATATTGGAGCTGTCGGGCAGATTGTTGTGGCCATAGGCACGGGCAAAAAGTGCCCAGCAATAGGATGTTTCGAGGCTCGCGCGGCCGGAGGTGTAGAAGACGGTCTTCTTCGGATCCATGCCTTTCAGCTCGCGCCCGATCTCGGCAAAGGCTTCGTCCCAGGAGCAAGGCACGTAGTGATCGCTCGCCCGGTCATAGCGCATCGGATGCGTGAGCCGCCCGAGCTGCTCGAGATCGTAGTCGCTGAAGGTCTTGAGTTCGGTTACCGTATGACGGGCAAAGACATCCGGCGTGGCCTCCCGGCTCGTCAGCTCCCAGAGCGTCGCCTTGGCACCGTTCTCGCAGAACTCGACGGGATGGTGATCGACAGGCTTGGTCCAGGCGCAGGAGACGCAGGCAAAGCCGCCCGGCTTGTTCTGCTCGAGAAGCGTCGCGAGTGCACCGGGGCTCACGCCCTCCTTGCCCGCAATGCGGGCGATGCCGCGAAGCGATCCCCACCCACCGGCCGGCCCGTCATAGCTCACCGTTGCATCACCCTTTGCCATCGTCCGCTCCCTTGGAATGTGGTGGTCCGGAAAAAGGAACGACTGGGGGAGGGATTGGTTGCGTTAAAATCAGGTCCGAAAACCTACACGAGCCGGTGATCGTCCGGGGCGTGTTCAGGAAAGTTCCGCTCGCCGTTCGAAGACAACGCGGAATCACATTTTATTGCCCTCGACCATTGTCGACCGGGGGCGAGCCCCTATTCTGCAGACTCGACCTGAAGCCATCGTTGCGATAGCCGAGTATGGCGACCGAGAGTCTGGAGTAAATGATGGTGCCTTCCACGATCTTCTCGCCCACCGAGAACTGCTGGCGGATCGAGAAAGCCGACGAGTTCTCTATCCTCATCGATGCCGATGACTATTTCTCGTCGATCCGTGCCTCGATGATGGCGGCGAAGCGGGTGATCTTCTTTGTCGGCTGGGATTTCGATGCCTCCATCACGCTCGGCAATCCCGATGTCGATGATGGCGCCCCGCGGAAGGTCGGCGAATTTTTCCTGTGGCTTGCGCGCTGCAATCCCGATCTTCAGATCAAGATCCTGCTCTGGAGCCCGGCACCGCTTGCGAGCTGGGCAAGACCCTCGAACCTGCCATATCTCCTGCGCTGGAAGTGGAACCGGCAGATCTCCGTCCATCTCGATGGCAAGCATCCGCTCGGCAGCTCGCATCACCAGAAGATGCTCGTCATTGACGATACCGTCGCCTATTGCGGCGGCATCGACGTGACGCTCGACCGCTGGGACACGCGCGAGCATCTCGACGACAACCCGCAGCGCCGCCGCCCCAACGGCAAGCCCTATGGCCCCTGGCACGATATCTCGAGCCGCTTCACTGGGCCGGCGGCACGCGCGCTCGGCGAACTCTGCCGCCACCGCTGGACCCGCGCCGGCGGCCACGACGTCGCGCCCGTCGAAGCCCTGCCGCCGCCCAAGGAGAAGGCTGAAAACGTCTCGTTCGGCGCCGTGGATCTCGCAATTGCCCGCACCAGTCCGGCCTATCGGGAGGAAAAGGCGGTCACGGAGATCGAGCACCTCTATATCGACATGATCAATGCCGCCGAGCGCGTGGTCTATGCCGAAAGCCAGTATTTCGCCTCCCGCGCGGTGGCCCAGGTGATCGCCAGACGCCTTGCCGAACCCGACGGGCCGGAATTCGTGCTGATCAATCCGGTCATCTCCGACAACTGGCTGGGCCAGGTTGCCATGGATACCGCCCGCGCGCGGCTCGCCGAATCCCTGCGCCGGCATGACGAGTTTGGCCGCTTCCGGATCTACCACCCCGTCACCGCCGGCGGGCAGGGGATCTATGTCCACGCCAAGCTGATGATCGTCGACGATCGCTATCTCCGCATCGGCTCGTCCAACTTCAACAACCGCTCCATGCGCTTCGACCAGGAATGCGACGTGGCCCTCGAGGCGGGCGGCTCGGATCAGAGGGCGGAGAAGATCATAAGCCTCCGCAACGACCTCCTGGCCGAGCATCTGGGCACGACACCTGAGACCGTCGAAGAGACCCTGCGCCAGACCGGCTCCCTGATTGCCGCCATCGAGCGCCTACGGGGCGAAAGCGAAAAAACGGGCAAGGCCAGGCTCAGGCCCTATGAGACCCCTGACATCACCGATCTCGACCGCTGGCTCGCCGATCACGAGATCCTCGACCCGGAAGGCTCGGATGCGGTGTTCGAGCCGATCGAGAAGAGGGGACTGTTTCGGGGGAGGTTGAAGCGGCCGAGGCGGCGGAAGAGGGCCGGGTAGACACGAACCTTACACTGTCCGTCGGAACAATATCCCATCAAATCTCCCGTCTGCAGCCAGCGAAAAACTCCACTCCTGGCGTCCTTTCTCGAAGTCCACGTCGTAGACGTCCCAGCCATCATCCGTCACGCCCTTGAACGTCATATGCTTTAGCGCGCCAAGCCGCTGTAACTCGCCCTGGATGATCTCGGCCTGTTCGCGCGCGATCGCGGCAAGCGGTGGCGTCATCTTGGCATAGTCGGGTTCCCCCTGCTGATGCTGGTGCACGAGCTCCTGTAAAAGAACCCGGCTGTTCTCAACGGGACGCTTCTCCCTGATCCTCGCGGCTAGTGTCGCTTCCAAGGTTGCGGCCGCGCCTATATCCATCCGCTCGGCGGTCTCTTCATGTCCGTTCTGATGCAGCGTCAGGGCCGTGACCATACCCGCTGCATTGCGGATAAAACTGATCTGCGCCGGCACCGCCTTGTAGAAGAACCGGTCGACCTCTTCGGCAAAGAGTTCGAGTTCGACCTGCCCGGTGACACGGGCAAAGAGCCTGTGATCCTCGTGGCGAATTGTGAAGACAACCGTGTCGAGCCGGTAATGCCCCGCATAGTCGGCATAGAGCCTGCCGTCGATCGCCCGCTCCGTGCGCGGTCGCATCTGTTCATAGCGTCGCCAGGCGATGGTTTCGGAGGTTGTTTCAGTCATCGATTGATCCTTTGCGAGTGCGAGCAGGTCGTCCGTAGAGAGGATCTCCCCGATAGCGATCTTCGTTTGCATGTGATCGATGAGGCTGAGACTCTGCCGAACGCGCGCCATCTGCTCCCTAAGCGCGCTAGACTGGACGGACAGGACACGCTCAAGATCCGTTGCCTGCCCGGCCAGCAGCCGGCTGATCTGCTCGAGCGTCAGACCGAGCCGCTTCAGCGTCAGGATTTCGGTAAGCCGCGCCAGATCGTGCGCCCCATAGAGCCGCCAGTTCTTCTCTGTCCGCCGCGGAGCAAGAAGGCCCGCCGCCTCGTAGATCCTGAGCGCCCGCACGGTCAGCCTGGCGCGCTTGGCACACTGCGCTGCCGTCAGCCATGTGTCCTTTGTTGACTGGCCTGCCATATCGTCTCCGTCATCGAATGAGACGGTTGTAGGCTATGACGCTGGGTCCGGCTCAAGGGGAAAAAAGAGAAACGGCAACTGACGAAGCGTCCACCCCGCGCACTTTAACCGTCAGAGCGACGTCGTGATCTACTGCGCACGGGGATACGAGTTTTTAGCTAAGTTCTCGACGAGTTGCTGCGTGTGGAGCTGGCACGCGACTACGAAATCGCCTCGATCCCTTTGCGGCGAATGATGTTCAGAAGCGCCAGGGCCGGGCCGGTTGGGCGCTTTGCTCCACGCTCAAGCTGGGAAACATAGCCTGGAGTGAGGTTGAGATAGCGCGCAAATACCGCCTGGCTGAGATGGGCTTCTTCACGGAGCTTGCGGATGTCTTCCGGAGAAATCTCCTCATGCAATGGCTCACGATCCCGGCCAAGGTGCCGGATGGTGATCTTCTCGTGCGCTTCGGAACTCAAAATCCCACTCTTGTTCATATCCGCGGCCGTTTCGAGCAAAGCCTCGGTTAGGCGGCTCACCTGCTTACGTCCCGTCATTCACCGACCTCCTGAACAGTTCCATCACGCAGCGCCTTCGCCAACATCGCATCATCCGCCGCAAGCCATGCAGCCCCGATTTCCCGCAGGGTCAGCAACTCGTCCGGCTCGATATTCTCTTGCTCACTTTTGGCGAAACTGTAGAGAAACACTGCCCGATTGCCTTCCCGGTAGGCCACTATCATGCGATAGCCGCCAGATCGTCCCTGACCGCTGCGTGCCACACGCTGCTTGATAAGACCGCCTCCGAGGTCGGCATCCACCAAGCCGCACTCGGCGCGCACGATCGCTTCACGCAGACTGGAATCCGCAATCCGCTGCTTGCGGGCGTATCGCACCATCCATTTCGTCATAAGGATCCGCATGCAGGTATCCTGATCCAATGAATTATAGTACGTGGAGCGATAGTTTGCAATTCCAGGTCTGGTTCGCGAGATGGGTGTGCTCCTTTGCTAACCCACCACCCCTCAAAACCTCAGCGTCTCACTCTCCATCGCCCGATCCAGCAACACTCCATACTCCGCTTTCGGAATATCAATCGCCCCAAACGTCACGAGATGGTCGGTGGTAAACTGTGTGTCCAAGAGCGTGAACCCCCGCTCCCGCAGCCGCTCCACCAGATAGACGAGACAGATCTTCGACGCGTTGGTGCGCCTTGAAAACATGCTCTCGCCGAAATAGGCGGAGCCGAGGGTGACGCCGTAGAGGCCGCCGACCAGTTCGTCGCCTTCCCAGGCTTCGACGCTATGGGCATGGCCGAGGCGGTGCAGGGCACCATAGAGGTCCTTGATCTGCTGGTTGATCCAGGTGCTTGGCCGGTCTTCGGCCGCTTCTGCGCATTTTTCCACCACCTGGTCGAAGGCGGTGTCGAAGCGGATGTCGAAGGGGGCTTTGCGGATCGCCTTTTGCAGGCTTTTCGAGACGTGGAAACCGTCGAGTGGGATGATCCCGCGAATATCGGGTTCGACCCAGAAGAGTTCGGGGTCGTCGGCCGATTCCGACATCGGGAACATCCCGATGGAATAGGCGCGCAGCAGGAGTTCCGGCGTAATGCTTCGGTCCCTGCTGCGTCGCCCAGCCATGGTCGTTACTTGGCCGAGGTTTCGGCCAGGTATTTTTCCAGCCAGTGGATGTCGTAGTCGCCGTTGGCGATGTCCTGATTGGCCACGAGATCCTGGAACAGCGGCAGCGTCGTCTTGATGCCGTCGACGACAAATTCGTCCAGCACGCGGCGCAGACGCATCATGCATTCGACGCGGGTGCGTCCATGCACGATCAGCTTGCCGATCAGGCTGTCATAGTAAGGCGGGATCTTGTAGCCGGCATAGGCGCCGGAATCGACGCGAACGCCAAGACCGCCTGGTGCATGGAAATGCGTGATCGTGCCGGGCGAGGGCACGAAGGTGCGCGGATCCTCGGCATTGATGCGGCATTCGATGGCGTGACCGGAGAAGACGATCTCGTCCTGGGTGACCGAGAGGCCGGCGCCAGACGCGACGCGGATCTGCTCATGCACGAGGTCGATGCCGGTGATGGCTTCGGTGATCGGATGCTCCACCTGCAGGCGGGTGTTCATTTCGATGAAATAGAACTCGCCGTTTTCGTAGAGGAATTCGATCGTGCCGGCGCCCCGGTACTTCATCTTCTTCATGGCGTCGGCGCAGATCTGGCCGATCTTCATGCGCTGCTCGACATTGAGAGCAGGGGAGTTGGCCTCCTCCCAGACCTTCTGGTGGCGGCGCTGCAGCGAGCAGTCGCGTTCACCGAGATGGATGGCGTTGCCCGCACCGTCACCGACAACCTGCACCTCGATATGGCGCGGCTTGCCGAGATATTTTTCCATGTAGACGGCGTCGTTGCCGAAGGCGGCAAGCGCTTCGGAACGGGCGGTCGACACGGCCTCTTCGAGCTCGGCTTCGGTTTTGGCGACCTTCATGCCGCGGCCACCGCCACCGGCGGTCGCCTTGATCAGAACCGGGAAGCCGATCTGCCGGGCGATTTCCATCGCGTTTTCCGGCTTCACTTCGCCATCCGAACCCGGAACGACGGGGATGCCGAGTTCGACCGCGGTCTTCTTCGCCGTGATCTTGTCGCCCATCAGGCGGATATGTTCGGCCGTCGGTCCGATGAAGGTGATGCCATGCGCGTCGAGGATATCGGCGAACTTGGCGTTCTCAGACAGGAAGCCGTAGCCCGGATGCACGGCATCCGCACCGGTGATCTCGCAGGCCGCGACGATCTGGTGGATGTTGAGATAGCTGTCACGCGACGGCGGCGGGCCGATGCACACGCTTTCGTCGGCCAGGCGCACATGCATGGCGTCGGCGTCGGCGGTGGAGTGAACCGCCACCGTCTGGATGCCGAGTTCCTTGCAGGCGCGCAGCACGCGCAGCGCGATTTCGCCTCGGTTGGCGATGAGGATCTTCGAGATACCGCTCATCGGCTTACTCGATGATGACCAGAGGCTCGCCGTATTCGACCGGGCTTGCATCGTCGATGATGATCTCGACGACCTTGCCGGACTTGGGCGAGGGGATCTGGTTCATGGTCTTCATGGCTTCGATGATGAGCAGCGTCTGGCCTTCCTTGACGGTCGAGCCGACCTCGATGAAGGGGCGTGCGCCCGGGGCCGGCGCGAGATAGACGGTGCCGACCATCGGCGCGGTCACGGCCTTGGAGAGGTCACGGCCGGCAGGGGCTGCGGGTGCGGCAGCTGCAGCAGGGGTAGCCGCCGGAGCCGGAGCGGCAGGCGCCTGATAGTTATAGGCCGGCATCTGCATGGCCACCGGGGTGCCGTTGCGCGAGACGCGGATGCGCAGGTCGTCCTGCTCCATTTCGATCTCGGTGAGATCCGTGTCGTTGAGGATGTTTGCGAGATCGCGGATCAGCGCCTGATCGATGCCCGATTTCTTGTCAGCCATGGGTGGATGTCCTGTATTCTTGTTATTGCGTGATGGTTTTCAGCGCCTGGAGCGCCAGGATGTAGCTATGAGGTCCGAAGCCGCAGATCACGCCCTTGCACGCGGGCGCTATCATCGATTTGTGGCGGAATTCCTCGCGCGCATGCACGTTGGAAATATGCACCTCGATCACCGGGATCGGAGAGATCGCCCGGATCGCATCATGAAGCGCCACCGATGTATGGGTATAGGCGCCGGCATTGATCGCCACGCCCACGGCCTTGTCGGCAGCCTCATGCAGCCAGCTCACGAGATCGCCCTCGTAATTGGACTGGCGGAAGTCGATGGTCAGGCCGAGCTCGGCACCGGCGGCCTTGCAGTCCGCCTCGATGTCGGCGAGCGTCTTGCCGCCATAGATCCCGGGCTCCCGCTTTCCCAGCATGTTGAGATTGGGGCCGTTCAGCACGAAAATGGTTTTGCTCATCTACGCTTCCGTCGACTTTCAACCGCCTCCTATAGACCGAGAGCCCCTGTAGGGAAAGCCCTTTGCCGTGATCACGCCCCGCCGTCCCCGGAAATCCGGGAAAGGGTTAAGATCGACAGTGGCGGGAGGAGGGGCCCTGTCTCAGCAGGTGGCCTTGCCGCAGGCGCGCACATTGCCGAGCTTGGCAACGAGTGCTTCCTTGCCAACGGCGCCCGGAACAGTCTCGTCTCCGATGACATAGGACGGCGTGCCGGTGATCCCCAGGCTGGTCGCCAGCTGATAAGCTTCCTGCACCTGATTGGTGTTGGGGCTTTCTTCCATCTTGGCGCGGATTGCCTCTTCCTTGATGCCGAGCTCGCCGGCAATCGCAATCGCGCTCTCTTCCGAGGCGCGGCCATCCTGGGTCATCATAGCGCGGAAGAAGGCGCCATACTGTTCGGGCGCAAGCTTGCGCACGGCATCCGACACCTTGTGCGCCGCCTCGCTGTCGGGGCCGAGGATCGGGAATTCCTTCAGCACATAGCGGACATTCTTGTCTTCTTCGAGCACGGCTTCCATGTCGGCATGGGCGCGGCGGCAATAGCCGCAATTGTAATCGAAGAATTCGACCACGGTAACGTCACCCTCAGGATTGCCGATGGCAAGGTCATAGGCCGAGTTGAAGATCGCATCCTTGTTGGTCGAGAGCGCTTCCGCCGAACGCTGCGAGCGGATCTCGTCCTGCTTCTTCTGCAGCGCGTCCTGCACTTCGAGCATCACTTCCGGATTCTCGATCAGATATTCGCGGATGAATTCGCCGAATTCCTTTTTCTGCGCCTCGTCGAGGGCGCCAGCCGGCAGCGGCATCAGGGCGGGAAGCAGCGCAACACCCGCGCTCGCGATCATCTTGAAATTCAGGGCCATGTCGTTCCTCGTCCTTGCCGTCTGCTGTCCAGTCGTACCGCGCCGTGTTGGTTGCACGCCGACATCGACCGAGCCTAAAGGCTGATTGTTTCAAGCGGAATGGCTTTTTTGCACTGCCTTGTCCAGCCTCTCCATTGTGATGCCACGCGCTTTGCGGCAAATGTCGGGCATCTGACCGAGGAGCCATCCGTTGATTTCCATTTCCAAGCGCAGTGCCGTCGAACCCTTCCACGCCATGGATATTCTGGCAGAGGCTACCCGCAGGCGGCAGGACGGGCGGCCCGTCATCTCCATGGCAGTGGGCCAGCCCGGCCATCCGGCACCGCAGGCAGCGCTCGAGGCCGCCCGAAAGGCGCTTGAAGGTGGTCGCATCGGCTATACCGACGCGCTGGGCATGACCGCGCTCCGCCAGGGTCTCGCCGAGGAGTATCGACGCCGGCATGGTGTCTTGGTCGACTGGAAGCGCATCGTCGTCACCACCGGCTCGTCTGCCGGCTTCAATCTCGCCTTCCTCTCGCTCTTTGACGTCGGCGATGCCGTCGCGATCGCGCGCCCCGGCTATCCCGCCTATCGCAGCATTCTCGCAGCGCTCGGTCTGAAGGTCATCGAGGTCGCCGTCGGCCCGGAAACCGGCTTTACGCTCACCCCGGAGAGCCTGGAGCGAGCCCAGGCCGAAGCTGGTGTGCGCCTCAATGGCGTCCTGCTGGCGAGCCCCGCCAATCCGACCGGCACGGTCACGGCCAAGGCCCAGCTGAAAGCCGTCTACGACTATTGTCAGGGGCAGGGGATCACCCTGATCTCCGACGAGATCTATCACGGCCTGACCTATGGCGCAGAAGAGGCGACCGCGCTCGAAATCGGCGATGACGCCGTCATCATCAATTCCTTTTCCAAATACTATTGCATGACCGGCTGGCGCATCGGCTGGATGGTGCTGCCGGAAGAACTGGTCCGCCCGGTCGAATGCGTCGCCCAGAGCCTCTACATCTCCGCACCCGAGCTCTCGCAGATCGCAGCGCTCGCCGCCTTGAGCGCGACCGACGAGCTGGAGCAATACAAGGCCGCCTGCCAAGCAAACCGCGATTTCCTGATGACGCGTCTGCCGGAGCTCGGCCTGCCGCTGCTCTCGCCGATGGACGGCGCCTTCTACGCCTATGTCGATGCGAAAGGCTTCACCAATGACAGCATGGCCTTCGCAAGAAGGATCCTCGCGGAGACCGATGTCGCCGTCACGCCGGGCCGCGACTTCGACCCGGTCGACGGTCACCTGGCACTCCGCCTGTCCTACGCGGGTACGATGACGGAGATGGTCGAGGCGACCGACCGCCTGGCAAAATGGCTCCCGAAGAGTGATTAGGCATTGAGCGAAATGGATTCGCGCTCAATGGCTTGCCGGGATTTCCGGATTCAATCTCGCAAGGCGTTGAATCAGATTGTGAAGGCTTGAATGGCGGCAGGGCGAGCACGATGACGGTGATGAAGCCGGAACAGAGGGTCCACCAGGCCCCGCAGATCGTCACGGCACGCACTCTGATGCGTGCCCATCGCCCTGACGATCTCGATGCCATGGTTGCGCTCTGGGCCGACGAGCGGGTCACGCGTTTGATTTCCGGGCGGCCGTCCACCCGCTCCGAGACCTGGAGCCGGCTGTTGCGCTATATCGGCCACTGGCAGGCTCTCGGGTTCGGATACTGGACCGTCGAGGATCGCGAGACCGGCCGCTATATGGGCGAGGTCGGCTTTGCCGACTTCAAGCGCGAGATCGAGCCTTCACTCGGGAGTGTTCCCAAGGCCGGCTGGGCGCTGACGCCGGAGGTCCACGGCAAGGGCATCGCGACCGAAGTCATGTCGGCAGCGCTGGATTGGACGGATTGCCATTTCGTCGAGCCGGAAACCGTCTGCATCATCGATCCCGAGCACAAGGCATCCATGCACGTGGCAAGAAAGCTCGGCTATCGATCCAGCCATGTCGCCATGTTCATGGACCGCCCGACCCAGGTCATGTCCCGACGAGGTCGAGGCTCGTAAACGCGTATCGGGCGCCACTCGGCTCTCGCTTCGAACACCCCGAAATACAAAAAGGCCCCGCGCGAGCGGGGCCTTCGCCATCTCACTGATCTCGAAGCAGATCTCAGAAGAAACCGCGCTTCTGCCACCAGCCGCCCTTCTTGGGCTTGGCTTCCGTCGCGTCTTCCGAGGCCGTCACGGATGTGACGACGGGTTCGGAGGAGGTCACGTTGGATTCGCGATTGGCGCGGACCGGCTTCGTCTCGTCGGCAACCGGGGCAGGGGCTGCTGCCGGTTCGGCGGCAACCTCTTCGGTGGCAACCGATTCCGCAACGGTCGCGGCAGCGGTTTCGACAGGGGCCGCAGCAACCGGTGCCGGTTCCGCCACAGCTTCTGGCTCGGCGCTGGCCTTGGCCTTGCGGGTGCGACGCGGCTTCGGCTTGTCGGCAGCAGGCGTCTCTTCCGCCGTTTCCACGACGTCAGGCGAGCCGGCTTCTACGGTCTCGGCAGCAACGGCATCGACCGGCGTTTCGTCGGCGTCGTCACCTTCGCCTTCGCCTTCGCCTTCGCCTTCGCCACCATTGTCGTCGGATGCTTCGATCAAGCCCTCTTCGCCCGGACGATTGCGGCGACCGCCACGCTTGCCACGGCGGCGGCGCTTGCGCTTCTGGCCGTCGTCATTGCCGTCAGATTCGCCATCGGCAGAGCGATTTTCGCCGTTGGTGTCGACGGCATCGTCCTCGCCCTCGTCGCCATCCTCGTCATCGGAATCGGCGCCATTGTCGCCGTTCTGCATTTCGGAATGCGGGCCGTTGCCATTCTGGCCGTTCTTGCCACGGCGGCGACGGCGGCGCTTGCGCTTGCGGTTGCCCTGCTCGTCGCCTTCGCCACGCGCCTGCTGCTGCGGCGCGCTCTCGGCCTTGGCGGCGACGACGACTTCTTCCTCGTCTTCTTCCTCAGGCTCCGGAACGTAGTCGTCCTCTTCCTCGATCTCGGGCAGAAGCGACATCAGGCTTTCGATCTTCACCGGATTGGCAACGGCTTCGCCGCGCTCGATGGTGAAGTGCTGCGAACCACCATGCTGCGGCGGCATGCCACCGTCGATGACGATCGACACACCGAAGCGGCCTTCGTAGTCGACGATCGTGTCGCGCTTCTGGTTGAGGAGGTAGAGCGCCGTTTCCGGCGTGGTGTGCACGATGATGTCGTGCGCGGTGCTCTTCAGCAGGAACTCCTCGATGCCGCGCAGGACATGCAGGGCGACGGAAGACTGCGAGCGGATGAGGCCGGTGCCTGCGCAATGCGGGCAGACCTGCGTGGTCGATTCCAGCACCGAGGCGCGGATGCGCTGGCGCGACATTTCCAGAAGGCCGAAATGCGAGATGCGGCCGACCTGGATGCGGGCGCGGTCGTTCTTCAGGCAGTCCTTCAGCTTCTTCTCGACAGCGCGGTTGTTGCGCTTTTCTTCCATGTCGATGAAGTCGATGACGATGAGGCCGGCAAGGTCGCGCAGGCGAAGCTGGCGCGCCACTTCTTCCGCCGCTTCCAGGTTCGTCTGGAGTGCCGTGTCCTCGATCGAGTATTCGCGGGTCGAGCGGCCGGAGTTGACGTCGATCGAAACCAGCGCTTCCGTCTGGTTGATGATGATGTAACCACCGGACTTCAGCGTCACCTGCGGCTGCAGCATCTTGTCGAGCTGGGCTTCGATGCCGGAGCGCGCGAAGATTGGATGCAGATCGCGATAGGGCTGAACCACCTTGGCATGGCTCGGCATCAGCATCTTCATGAAGTCTTTCGCTTCACGATAGCCTTCTTCGCCCGAGACGATGATCTCGGAAATGTCCTTGTTGTAGAGGTCGCGGATCGAGCGCTTGATCAGCGATCCCTCTTCATAGACGAGGCAAGGCGCGGTCGAAGCGAGCGTCAGCGTGCGGACATTCTCCCACAGGCGCATCAAATATTCGAAGTCGCGCTTGATCTCGACCTTGGTGCGGTTCGCACCGGCGGTGCGCAGGATCACGCCCATGCCCTGCGGCACTTCGAGACCGCGGGCGATTTCCTTCAGGCGCTTGCGGTCGGTCGGCTGGGTGATCTTGCGGGAAATACCGCCGCCTCGCGCCGTGTTCGGCATCAGCACAGAGTAACGACCGGCGAGCGACAGGTAGGTGGTCAGCGCCGCACCCTTATTGCCGCGCTCTTCCTTGGCGACCTGCACGAGCAGGATCTGCCGGCGCTTGATTACTTCCTGAATGCGATACTGCTTGCGCGGCTTGCGCTGTGCGCGATCCGGAACCTCTTCCATGGCGTCTTCGGCGCCAACGGATTCGATCTCTTCCTTTTCCTCGACGTGATCGTCGTCGTCGTCATCATCGCTGTCGTCGTCGTCACGACGGCCGCGGCGACCGCCGGCTTCTTCGGAAATCTCGTCCATGTCGACCATGGCCGCGATCGTGCCGCCTTCGGCATCGTCAGAGCCTTCGCTGCCTTCCTCGGCAGCGGTCTCTTCGGCGGCGGCCTTCTTGGCGCGCGGCTTGCGAACCCGCTTCGGCTTGGCCTTGGCGGCGGGCTCCTCGGCGGCAGCCTCGGTCTCCCCTTCAACGGCAGCGGCCGCCGCAACGTCCGCATCGGCCTCGGCTGCCAGTTCGGCCGCAACGTCGTCGACGATGGCGGAAGCAACAGGGGAGGCGGCGGGGATGCCGATGTCAGGCTGATCCTGAAGAGCCGGATCACTGCTCAGGATCTCGTCGCCCTCGACGTCGTTTTCCTTGCGATGCTCTTCGGCTTCGGCACGAAGCAGCGCCTGACGGTCGGCAAGCGGGATCTGGTAGTAGTCGGGGTGAATTTCGGCAAAGGCCAGGAAGCCGTGGCGGTTGCCGCCGTAATCGACGAAAGCGGCCTGCAGCGAGGGTTCGACCCTCGTTACTTTCGCCAGATAGATGTTGCCTCGGATTTGCTTCTTGTGTTGGGATTCGAAGTCGAATTCTTCAATACGGTTACCGCGAACGACGACAACGCGCGTCTCTTCCTCGTGAGACGCGTCGATAAGCATTTTGTCTGCCATTTAAGCTGTGCTCCTCGGCGCCCTCGGTCGGTGGTCCACCCGCGCGCTGAACTTTAAAGCGGCTGGAACCTAGCGGACTGTGCGCCGGATATAGATGTGGACGCACGGAAGACCGGGTTTGCAGCATACGGACGGACGCCGGGGCTCTTTCCGATCCCGGTCCGTTCCTGGTCATGTCAACCTGCTGCAAAGACATCAAATACCGTACGTCAACGACAATGATATGGACCCCTCGGGATCCGATGAATGCTCGGTAAAGAGCTGTTGGTGGAGAGCCACCGATGATTTGCCGACCGTGTCGGCGTGTTGAACCAGTTTCAGGAAAAAATGCGGAGACGGCAGATGAATGTCCGGTTGAACAGGCGCCAAATCCATTGTCTGAGGTTGGCAGCCGTAGGCGGAAACTCTATCCCGTTTGCACTTTTATCCCTCGTTTGCCTTGTATGTTTTCTACGTCACAATAGCAAGAGCAAACGGATTTATGCCATAATGGCAGTGAATTAGGGGAAGTGTCTCATTCCGCGTGATTCCGAGTGGAAAAGCGGTGGCGAACCGCAAATTTGCCAGCCATCGGGTCGTTGGAAAGAGGCATGCGGCGGACAAACGAAGAAATGGCGCAGCGCGCGGCCTGTGATGCATGTCACAGTCTTGTCGCAGCCATCACGGGGGCAGGATTTGAGAAGACTTTCGGCGCTGCCGGCGGGGCGAAAACTCGCGCTTTGGAGCCGAATCGTTTTGACGTCGGTTGCGCTTGCGCTTCCGATGCTCGCGACGACTCATCATGCCCATGCGGTGACCGCCGAACTGCGCGAAGATCTCCTGGTCGCCTATGGCGCGCGCATCGCCGGTGATGAGGCCCGCACGCGCATCGTGCTCGATTTCGACCGTGCCCCGACCATTGAGACCCGCTACATCGCCAATCCCGACCGCATCGTCGTGGATCTGCCGGCCACGGCCTTTGCCTTTGCCGAGGCGGACTTGCAGGCGACCGGCCTGTTCAAGGACATTCGCTACGGTTCGATGGACGCGACCTCGGCGCGGCTTGTGCTGACGGCGGCGCGACCCGCGCGGCTCGCCAAGGCCGAAGTGATGCCGAACGAGGGCGGCAGCGGCTATCGGCTGGTGCTGGATGCCGAGCTCGTGCCCGAGCAGGATTTCGCCGCACTCGTCTCAGGCCAGGCCTGGGCGCGGTCGGCAACGGATGTCGCGACCACGGCAACGGTTCCGGTCGCAGCGCCCGCGGCGGATGAATTCGTCATTGCGATCGACGCAGGCCATGGCGGCATCGACGCCGGCGCGACAGGCGCATCGACCAAGACGCCGGAAAAGGACATCACGCTCGCCTTCGCCAAGATCCTACACGACAAGTTGAAGGACCTTCCCGGCATACGTCCGGTGATGACCCGCGACACGGACAAGTTCCTGTCGCTCTCCGAGCGGGTGCTGATTTCCCGGCAGAAGGGGGCGGATCTTCTGATCTCGCTGCATGCCGACACGCTGCGCCAGGCCGATATCCGGGGCGCCACCGTCTACACCATCTCCGACAAGGCCTCCGACCATATGGCCGCGCAGCTCGCCGAGCGCGAAAACTTCTCCGATACGATCGGCGGCGTCGAACTGCCGACCGAAACCGAGCCCGAGGTCGGCGATATCCTTCTCGACCTGACGCGCCGGGAAACCCAGGCCTTCTCGATCTCGATGGCGCAGGCCGTTGTCGGCTCGTTCGAGGGACAGATCTCGCTGATCAACAATCCCCATCGCCACGCCGGTTTCCGCGTGCTCCAGGCGCCGGATGTGCCTTCTATCCTTCTCGAGCTCGGCTTCCTCTCCAACAAGGACGACGAGAAGCTGCTGCTCGATCCGGTCTGGCGCGAAAAGGTCGCCGATCTCCTGGTCGAGGCGATCAAGCGCTACCGCCAGCCCGAGTTCGCCAATGGCGGTTAGGTCACAGCGCCGGAGGAAGCTGTGAGCCAGCCGCGGTTACGCGGCTAACGGCCCTATTTTCCTCACATTGTACCCGTTACTCCGGTATAGGTTGCACGAGGGTCGGCGATATCGAATCGCGGTCCCTTTTGCGTAAGGTCCGCATGTCTTGCCATCCACCGCATGACGTGCAAAACGCCACAGGGTGTGCGAAGCTCTCATGCAGCGCGCGGAACCTGAAGCAGAGCCGGTAGCGGAAACATGATCAGACTCATTGGATATCTCTTCGGATTGGCGTCCGTGCTGGCGCTCGGCGTCGCAGCGGTCGTCGCCATCTATCTGAACGGGGTAACCAAGGACCTGCCCAATTACGAGGTGCTGGCGAGCTACTCGCCGCCGGTCACCACCCGCATCCATGCCGGCAACGGCGCGCTGATGGCGGAATATGCCCGCGAGCGGCGCCTCTTCCTGCCGATCCAGGCGATCCCGGACCGCGTCAAGGCAGCCTTCCTGTCGGCCGAAGACAAGAACTTCTACAATCACCCGGGCGTCGATATCTATGGCCTCGGTCGCGCCATCCTGGTGAACGTCCAGAACCTCGGCTCCGGCCGCCGTCCGGTCGGCGCCTCGACGATCACCCAGCAGGTGGCGAAGAACTTCCTCCTCTCGTCGGACCAGACCATGGACCGCAAGATCAAGGAAGCGATCCTCTCCTTCCGCATCGAGCAGACCTATTCCAAGGACAAGATTCTCGAACTCTATCTGAACGAAATCTTCTTCGGCCAGAATGCCTATGGCATCGCGGGTGCTGCACTCACCTATTTCGACAAGTCTGTCACCGAGCTGACGATCGCGGAGACGGCATATCTCGCAGCACTGCCGAAGGGTCCGAACAACTACCATCCCTTCCGCCGCACCGAAGCCGCCCTTGAGCGCCGCAACTGGGTCATCGACCGCATGGTCGAGAATGGTTTCGTCGCCCGCGAGGAGGGCGATGAAGCCAAGAAGCAGCCGCTCGGCGTGACGCTCCGCCGCTCCGGCTCGTCGCTCTTTGCCTCCGACTATTTCGCCGAGGAAGTCCGCCGCCAGATCATCGAGAAGTATGGCGACAAGTCGCTCTACGAGGGTGGCCTCTCGGTCCGCACCTCGCTTGACCCCGACATGCAGATCGCAGCCCGCAAGGCGCTCCAGTCGGCCCTCCTGACCTATGACCAGCGTCGCGGCTTCCGCGGTCCGATCAAGCAGATCCCGCTGGAAGGGGACTGGGGTGTGCCGCTTGCAGAGATCCCGACGCTCGCCGATGTGCCGGAATGGAAGGTCGCCGTCGTGCTCGACGTCGCCGCCGACGGTGTCGATATCGGTCTGCAGCCCGCCAAGGAAGCGGGCGGCAAGGTTGTCGCCGAGCGTGTTCGTGGCCGTATCGCGCCCGACAACATGGAATGGGCCTTCCGTTCCGCGACCGGCGACCGCAAGTCGAGCAAGTCCCCGGTCGGCGTCCTGAATCCCGGTGATGTCGTCTATGTCGAGGCGCTCGAAGACGGCGGCAGCGCCTATCGCCTGCGCCAGCTGCCGAAGATCCAGGGCGGTCTGGTGGCCATGGACCCGCATACGGGCCGCGTTCTCGCGCTTGCCGGCGGCTTCTCCTATGCGCAGTCCGAATTCAACCGCGCGACCCAGGCCATGCGCCAGCCAGGTTCGTCCTTCAAACCCTTCGTCTACGCCGCAGCCCTCGACACCGGCTACACACCGGCCTCGGTTATCCTCGACGCTCCGGTCGAATTCGTCTCCGGCGGTCAGGTCTGGCGCCCGCAGAACTATGGCGGCGGTTCCGCCGGTCCGCAGACGCTGCGTCTCGGTATCGAAAAGTCGCGAAACCTGATGACGGTGCGCCTCGCCAACGACATGGGCATGAACCTCGTCGCCGAATATGCCGAACGCTTCGGTGTCTACGACAAGATGAACCCGGTGCTCGCCATGTCGCTCGGCTCCGGTGAGACCACCGTGCTGCGCATGGTGTCCGCCTATGCCGTATTCGCCAATGGCGGCAAGCAGATCAAGCCGACCCTGATCGACCGTATCCAGGACCGTCACGGCAAGACCATCTTCCGTCATGAGGACCGGATCTGCGAAGGCTGCAACGCCGAGCGCTATACCGGCCAGGAAGAGCCAACCGTTGTCGACAATCGCGATCAGGTTCTCGACCCGATGACGGCCTATCAGATCACCTCCATGATGGAAGGCGTCGTCACCCGCGGCACCGCCGCCGGCAAGATCAAGCTCGACCGTCCGGTCGCCGGCAAGACCGGTACCTCGAACGACGAGAAGGACGCCTGGTTCATCGGCTACACGCCCGACCTCGTCGCAGGCGTCTATATCGGCTTCGACCAGCCGGCCCCGATGGGCCGCGGTTCGACCGGTGGTTCGCTGGCCGCGCCCGTCTTCAACGACTTCATGCAGATGGCAACGGCCAACCGGCCGGCGGGTCAGTTCTTCGTGCCGGCAGGCATGAGCTTCATCCCGGTCAACCGCACCACCGGCATGTTTGCGCTCGAAGGCGAGCCGGATACCATCATCGAAGCCTTCAAGCCCGGCACCGGCCCGGCGGACTCCCTGTCGATCATCGGCATGGATGGCTATGCGCCGCCGGAAGAAATCCTGCGTGACTCGCCGCAGGCAAATCAGGCCGTGACCTCGGGTTCCGGCGGCCTGTTCTAACCCTCATCTGACCATCAGTCGCGACCCGGCCCTTTACATCACGGCCGGGCGCAACTATGCGGAAGACCAGATTTTCACCAGTTTCAGAGGTTGAGAACCGAACGCATGCGCAATGAAATCGAGAATGTTGTCGACGAAATCAAGCAGGCCATAAGCCTGCTGAGGAGGCATCTTTGACTGGGACCAGGCGATAAGACGACTGGACTGGTTGAACAACAAGGCCGAGGATCCGAACCTCTGGAACGACGCCCAGGAAGCCCAGAAGCTGATGCGCGAGCGCCAGCAGCTGGATGACAGCATTGCTGGCGTGAAGCGTCTTGAACAGGCGATGAACGATAACATCGAGCTGATCGAGATGGGCGAGGAAGAGGGCGACGAAAGCGTCGTCAAGGATGCCGAGGACCAGCTGAAGGCCCTGAAGACGGAAGCGGCCCGCCGCCAGGTGGAAGCCATGCTTTCGGGCGAGGCTGACGGCAACGACACCTATGTCGAAGTCCATTCCGGTGCCGGTGGTACCGAGAGCCAGGACTGGGCCAACATGCTTCTGCGCATGTATACCCGCTGGGCCGAGCGCTCGGGCTTCAAGGTCGAAGTGCTGGAAGTGCATGACGGGGAAGAAGCCGGCATCAAGTCCGCGACCATCCTGGTCAAGGGCCACAATGCCTATGGCTGGATGAAGACCGAATCGGGCGTTCACCGCCTGGTGCGCATCTCGCCTTACGATTCGAATGCACGCCGTCACACGTCCTTCTCATCGATCTGGGTCTATCCGGTCGTCGACGACTCGATCAACATCGAGGTCAACGAAAGCGACTGCCGCATCGACACCTATCGCTCGTCGGGCGCCGGTGGACAGCACGTCAACACGACTGACTCGGCTGTGCGCATCACGCACATCCCGACCGGCATCGTGGTCGCCTGCCAGCAGGAACGCTCGCAGCACAAGAACCGCGCCAAGGCCTGGGACATGCTGCGCGCCCGCTTGTACGAAGCCGAACTGAAGAAGCGTGAAGAGGCAGCCAATGCCGAAGCCGCCTCGAAGACGGATATCGGCTGGGGCCACCAGATCCGCTCCTATGTTCTGCAGCCCTACCAGCTGGTCAAGGACCTGCGCACCGGCGTCGAAAGCACCGATCCGGATAGCGTTTTGAATGGTGAGCTGAACGAGTTCATGGAAGCAGCCCTTGCCCACCGCATCAGCGGCAAGGCATCCGAGGTCGCCGACATCGACTGATCCGCGTGATCGGTCCGGAAACGAAGAAGGCGGAGCGCCCCCGGCGCTCCGCCTTTTCTTTTGGTTTTCGCACGCGGTGGCTCAGTTGCTCGCCCGTTCGACCCTGATATCGCCGAGCTCGTCGATCAGCACGGTCCATTCCTCGATGCGATCGCTGTCCGGTGCGGTCCTCAGATAGACGGCGGCGAAGAAGCCGGGGGTGGCGGCAACGCCGCTCGTGCTTTCCGGACGGATGCCGGTGACGTAGGGCTTGATCGCGGCGAACTCCTCGAGCTCCACGCTTTCCACAAGCCGCAGGCCCGCTTCGCCGGAGGCCACCATCTGCAGATGGATCCGGGCTGTCCGGTCCGGCTGTCGGATGGCGATGAGCTTGTAATAGCCGCGCTCGCCGGCCTCCACGGCGGTCTCGACGCCGGGTACGCCTTCCGGCCCCGATTCCCAATAGCCGCCGCTGATCACGAAAGTGGCGGCGAGGGGGAGCTGGTCGATGTCCTCTGCCATCGAAGGCGAACTGACGAGCAGCGAAAGGGCGAATGCAGTGGCGGTGACGAGTTTCATCGAAGCCTCAATCGGAAAACTGTTCGGCGATGATCCGATCAGACCACGATCGGTCGGGATCGGAAAGAATGCGCGCCGTCGTTTCCTCCGATTGCGCAATCTCTACTCTCAGAACGGATTTGACCTCCGTATGATCCGCGACCGCATTGACGGGCCGTTTTCCCGGCTCCAGAACCTCGAGTACGACGGTGACCTTGTCCGGCAGCAAGGCGCCCCGCCAGCGGCGTGGACGGAAGGCACTGACGGGCGTGAGCGCAAGCAGCGGCGCTTCGAGCGGCAGGATCGGCCCATGCGCGGAGAGATTATAGGCGGTTGATCCCACGGGCGTGGCCACCATCAACCCGTCGCAGATCAGCTCCTCGAGCCGCACCTTGCCGTCGATCACCACCCTGAGCTTTGCCGCCTGATAGGACTGGCGCAGCACCGAGACTTCGTTGATCGCCAGCGCGAAGGATGTCGAGCCGTCGGCATTGGTGGTCGTCATCTTCAGCGGGTGGAAGGCGTTCTCCACCGCCACCGAGATGCGCTCGGGCAGATTGTCGACCGAAAAATCATTCATCAGGAAGCCGACGGAGCCGCGGTTCATCCCGTAGATGAGTTTGCCGCTGTTCATCGTGTCATGCAGCGTCTGCAGCATGAAGCCGTCACCGCCGAGCGCCACGATCACATCCGCATCCGTCGGATCGGTATGGCCATAGAGACGAATCAGTTCCTGGCGCGAAGCCTGGGCTTCGTCGGTGCTGGAAGCGATGAAGGCGAGCGACCGGAACGTGCGAGACATGGCGAGCCCTGATGAAATGTCGCCAAGTGGTACATGATAAATACCTGTAACCACAAGCCGTTTCGCCCCGGAATCGGTTCGGCCCGCCGGTTGTTGAAGCGCTGGGGACAGGCGCTGCGATTCACCATTTACGCTAACCGTCCGGCCATTTTTTGCTTTACCGCAAATCGATTTGCGCCTACACAGCGGCCATTGCCCTTGTAGCTCAGTTGGTAGAGCACCTGATTTGTAATCAGGGGGTCGCGGGTTCGAACCCTGCCGGGGGCACCATTAGATTTCAACGACTTAGGTCGATTTAAAGGCTCCTTCATCGGGGCCTTTTTCTTTTCCGGGTATCAAATAGGGTAACGGGCGCCTTATGCCTGGCGCCCGCTTCACCAAATCACTGTGGCCTGCCTAGCTCTTCCTTTCGCCGGTTCAGCCTCTCATTCAGCGCCAAGATCTCCGCGCCGATGTGCAAAACCTCGTCGGGTATCGGGTGGACCAAGACGGGAGGCTGACGGATCGTGTGATAATTCGCCTCGATCTGGTCGGCTGTCCGCTCTGCCGTGTCGCAGGCGATCGTGGTCAGAGACTGGACCCGATCAATCATGGCCTTCCTCGTGCCTTCGGACTTCGGCCCATAATCCATCTCGAAAACGTCGTCACGAATGACGGCCAAGAGCCGGGAGAGGTCGCGGACCTGGGCCGCGATGTCGTCGAGGGTAACGGTCGGGGTATTCGTCATGCTGCCTTCTCCTGATGGGTGATGGTCGGTGTCTCCGGGATCGGCCAATGTGGGTTTTGCCAGCCGAGCACCGGCTCAAACTCGTCGCCGGTGAACTCGTCGTCTGAGGTGTCGAACTCCAGATCGTAGACCGGGCCGCTCGCGCCATACATGGGAGTGCTATCGATCCACGGCTCATGATCGCCGTTGTCTTCGAGGTCGCAATCACCATCGGCCGCATCGAGAAGCGCGATCAGGCTCTCGATCATGGTCTCGATCATCTGCCGTTTGTCAGGTGTCATTGGCATCGTCAGAGCCTCACAGTGGGATTGCGGAAGGTCTGGAGAAATGCGCTCGCTTGTTCGTAGGAAACGCCGTGGCGGGCATCTAGGGCGGCAAGGTGTGCTGCCTTGAGCGTCAGAGCCTCATAGGAGGTCGCAGGAGCGGCAATCAGGGCATTGGTGAGTTCTTCCTCCAGATCATCGAGGCCTTCCACTACGGGGACCATGGCGGGGTCGTAGCGGGGATCGCAACTGTCTGCGAGGTAGCAGAGCTCATTCCAGCGGGTGAAGGTGTCCCGGTGCTTGTCGATCAGGTCGCGGATCGTTGCCAGCTCTTCGCCGTAGGGTGTGCCGAGATCGGTGAAGCAAAAGCCGACCGCATACTTCCGCTTGTCGGACGGAAAGATCATCGCATGCATCCGGCCATCGGCATATTCGTTCAAGGCTTCGGCCAATTCCCAGCCGAGGCGGTTGACCTTCTCGACGGGTGTCTCTTCTGCCGCTGCAGCCTCGACAGGAAGCGCAACAGATGCGGCGGCAGCGGGCAGGGCGCCAAGCATGGCGCGGCGGGTCATAGGCAAGCCTTCGGCGGCTGCCAGAACGGTTTCGTTCTGCATTGGGTGTCTCCAGATTGTGAGAGGTTGATCAGTCCGCGCTGGTTAGGCGCTGGGCGAAGTATGCGAAGCGAGCGAGAACCGCATCGGCTCCCTCGTCATAGGTCGTTACAGGCTCGTCTGTGGCGTCAAAGATCATTTCCGCTGTCTTGCGCGGGAGAATGGCTTGATCGCCTTCCAGAGCCTTGCTGACGGCTTCCAGAGCCGCTTTGCGGTCCTGAGGTGTGCCGCCCTCGATCTCCGCCTCGTCAGGCCACGAGACAAGCGCACGAAACGCGTCTCGCAGCCCCGAGCGATCACCGGAGGAAAGGTCGCCTCTGATGTCGGAAAGCTTGATCATGGGGTGATCTCGCCGGATGCGACAGCTTCGAAGTAGGCCGTAAGGCAGGGGATCACGTCTTCCTTCGGCGTGTGCGGGAATTTGTCGGTGATCGCGATGAACATTTGCCGACCGACCTCGATCCTGACGAAGCGTTCGGTCTGCCTCTCCGCCATATAGCGGGTTTCCTCTTCGGTGAAGTCGATCGCGCTGATGAAGCCGGCCAACTCTTCGCTCTTGAGGGTTTTGCCGCCCATGGCTTCGCGAGCGGCTTTGATCTTGGCCTCAATGGCAGCTTCGAGCTTGGGATTGAATTTGGTCATTGCTGTTCTCCGGTTTGAGAGGGTGTCAGGGGATTTAGTGCGGCCGGTTATCGTAGATCGGCTGCGGCCAGTTCGGGCCGAAGTGAAGCCGCGAAGGCTCGGCCCAGATGCGCCCGTTGTAGGAGAAGTGACCGACGACCTTGCCGTCCTGCATGATTGCCGGGAGAGGCATGGTGGACGAACCACGACCGGAAGCATCACGAGCTTCGGAGAACTGAGCCGAAGCGTCGGCAAAGTCTGCGGCGGTGTAGGTCTTGCCAAAAAGTTCGAAGGTCATTGTCGTTCTCCGTCAGGGCGATGGAAAGAACATACAATGGGATTAATCAGGCGTCAACGGGGCGAGTATGGATAAATCACACGTCCGGGAAATCTCGTGTTACCCTGATGAGGTAGCCTAGGACTGAGAAGCCGTGATCTTCAGTCGTCGCGAATAAGGTCGGCGCCCCCTGAACTGGGTCAGAGCTGGAGAGCTCAATCAGGTCTGGCTGTTGACCGAGAGGGCGCGTGAATAATTTTATCACTCCGTCGTGCAAGGCCACCTCGCGCAGGGATAGCTCTTCCAAGCCTGGCGGTACGACATATCTGACGCCGACGACGTACTTGTGCTTGTAGAGGGCAAAGTCCTTTTCATTGTAGGGCATGGCCACGGTGATTATGTCACCCTCAAGTATCCCTGCGCCCGCCATGCTGTTGTCGCCCATTTTGAACAGGGTGAGGCCATGCTCCGGCGCTATTGGATGTCCATACAGGACATTCCGTCCGTAGCTGACGAGTTCTTTGGGGGGCTTCTGGAAGATGCCGCTTCTCAGTAGTCCGACGACATCAGCTATCTGGAAATCCTGCATCTCCAGATCGCTGGATCGGAAAGCCTGGGGATGATCGGCGTCGCCAACTAAGTAGGAAACCGTGCACTGTAATGTCTCGGCGAGGCGAGCCAAAGTTGCTACGGTCGGACTTTTCGACTTGCCCACTATGATGTCGCGAACGGCAGTTTTGCCGAGTTCCGACAATACGGCAGCCTGAGTGGCGTTCATGTTTAGCGCGTCAAGACGCGCCTTAATCCTGTTTGAGAGAGTGTTTTCCATGGATGGGCAGTATCCATAATCTGCTGGGGAAAGCGAGTGTGACGTATCCGCATTCCATACTTGCTAAAAATGGATTAATCCATATTATGTGTTCTGCCATGGAAAACGAACTGCGAAAAACTCTCCTCGAGACTGCTGCCGCTTTTGCGAAAGCGAGTGATTGCGCCGTCTCCACCGTCGCACGCCGAGCGAAAAGTGATCCCAACTTTTTCGCCCGCCTAAGTGACCCCGCAAACAGCTTCACCGCACGAACCTTTGATCAGGTCATGCGGTGGTGCGCTGACAACTGGCCCACCGACAAGCAAATGCCTCTTGGCCTCATGAAGTGGATCGCTGCCACCGAATACCAGAAAGGACATGCTGGATGACTGACAGCCCCTATCTCACCGCCCCTCAGGTCATGCAGCGTTTCGGGATCTCGGAAATGAGCCTGTGGCGCTGGTCGCATGACGAAAAGCTGGGCTTTCCCCAGCCAATGCGCATCCGAAACCGGAAGTTCTACAGCGTCGAGGAAATCGAGGCCTGGGAACGCCGACAGATGGAGGCCCGCGCATCATGAGGGCAGAACTGACAGCACCCGAGCACGAGCATAGCGAAGGCGTCGTAATGGCCGCTCAGTGGCTCTGTGAGCAGCCCGACGCGCCGGCCGGGGTGATCCCCTTGCTTCGCTCCCGGTTCAACCTGACGGCCCTTGAGGCGACCGAGGCTTGTGCCATGGCTCGCCGGTTCCGCATCAATCGGAGGGCCTTTGGTTGACAGAATACGTCACCGAGCACGGTGAAATCATCGAGGCGCCGGACGCCTCCCAATTGACGCCTGTTCAGATGGCAAGACGGCAGCTTGCCGCGTTCAAGTTCGATCTTGTCGAGACGATCGCTGCCGATCCCAAACTCTCCAAGGCTCCTTGCCTGGGTGTCATGGTGGTTTATCTGAGCTTCCTCACGATCGACGAACGCACCCTGCGACCAACCACCGTCTACGCTTCCAATATCAAGCTGATGGCGCGCGCCGGCATCAAGTCCAAGACCACGGCTTCGCAGGCTCGAAAGCTTCTGGTCGAGGCTGGCTATCTTGTGCCTACCGGATCGCAGACAAAGGACGGGTGCGCGAAGTTTCGGGTCGCCAATCCGCGAGCTGAAATGATCAAGATGCACATTCGCGAGGCCGAGGAGTTCCTTGCTCAAAGGGATGCCTTGCGGAAGGAAGGCGAACGTCGAAAGAAGGCTCTTCTGACGCGAGGGGTAACAGATATTGATACCCCTTCAGAGGCTTGGGGTACCAGTAATTGGCCGGACAGGGTATCAGATATTGATACCAATTACCTTGAAGGACACCTCTCAGTCTCTTGCTCTGGAGAAGAGGGGTCACTCATAGAACATGATCAGTCTCTTGATGATCAATCCAACTCCTATGCTTCCGCACGGGGTGGAGACGATCAGAACGAGCCTTTGCCGGTGCCTCGTAACGACGAAGAAGCTGACGGCATGATTTCGATGATCTGCGAAGGTCGCACGGTTCCCCCATTCATGCGGGATCGGCTCCGATTGATATTGAACGCGGGCGTTCTGACCCCCAAAATGATCGAGGGAATGCTCAACAGGGTAAAGGGAGAAGCAGCGGCATGACACAGCTTGATCTTTTCGTTTGGGCAGAGAACCGGCCTTCGAACGTCATTGACGCGCGCTGGAGGTTTGAGGCCAAGGTGATGGCTCTCGTCGAGGGCATGCTTGACGGTAAGTTGCCGCCGCGCGTCGAGGGAAAGATCATCACCGGGCGCATCCGCCGCGATCGGCAGCCTGGAGAGGCCGCATGACGAACGTGGTCCCGTTCCCAGCCTCTTGCCGTATCGAGATCTCGTATGGGCGCCTCGTGCGAACCGTCATCATCGACGCGAACGGCTATCGGCCATCCCCTCACGACAGAGGGCAAGAGCTTTTCTTTGTCGAAGCCGTCGAACCCAATAGCCGGATCCTGATGTGGTCGGGCTCCAGCTATGACGAGGCCATGCAGCAGGCTCGAGATCTGGGGAGCGAGTTCGGGCCTATCCTTGATCTCGTCGTGGTGGCGTGATCATGACCGGTTGCCAACTCCGCACATTCCCGGCAGACTTCAACCAAAGGGGAAGGGCCTCATGAGGATGATCGCAGCAATAGCATTCGCCGCAATGGTCGCGGGGCCGGCAGCGGCCGACACGGCAGACGACATGATGATGGCGCGCGAAGTCGGGCAGATCGTCGGGACGGCTGAAATCTGCGGCTATGAACTCGACGCCGACAAGGTGGCCGCGTTCGTCTCCGATCGCCTGGCAGCCATGGAACCCATTGCCCGCTCTGCCTTCCAATCAGGATCCGGCGCCCACAAGATGCGGGTCGAAGAGATGGGCGAGCTTGAACGCAAGGTGACATGCGCCACACAGGCCAAGGTCGCCGCCAAATATGGGCTCACGCCATGATCCGGCCTCTCGTCCTCTCGATTGCCCTCACGCTCGCCAGCGGGCAAGCATGGGCGCAAATGACCTTCTGCCAAGGGGACGTATGCACCGAAGAAGTGAACGGGGTGAAGCGCACGATGACGCCGGAAGAGGTCGGCAAGCTCAAACGGCAGAACGCGCGCACCGCTCTGGGCAATGTCGAGTGCCGACACGCTTCCTCGCCCGAGACGTGCGAGACACTGATGCGGGATCTCTTCGCGCAATTCCCCTACTGAGAGCCTGCATGATCAAAAGCCTTGCTCCCTCGATCGCGCTGCTGGCGCTTGTGATCTCCGTTGCCGGATCCGATGCGACCGCCGCTGAACTGTCAGGCCGTGCCTCAGTGATCGACGGCGACACAATCGAGATCCGGGGCCAGCGCGTACGGTTTGACGGGATCGACGCCCCGGAGGCTCGCCAGCGCTGCGAGAACGCCTCAGGGAAGCCCTACCGCTGCGGAAAGGCCTCTGCCGATGCTTTGGACGCCTTCCTTGCCAAATCGCGTCCCACGACGTGCGTCATCACCGGGAAGAGCTGGGACAGGCTTGTCGGACATTGCCGGCGCGCTGATGGCGCCGATGTGAGCCGCTGGATGGTTCAGCAAGGCCACGCCATCGACTGGCCAAAATACTCCCGAGGCAAGTATGCCGGCGACCAGGCACAAGCCCGATCGGCAAAGCGGGGGCTATGGGCCGGCCGGTTCGATTGGCCTTGCGTCGTGCGCGGCGCGAAGTGTGAGTAAAGGCAGTGAGAGGCGCCGTCGAGATCGGACTCTTGGCGCTTCTGATCGTCGTTGTGCTGGCGTCTATGGGAATGCAGATCGCTCGCGCCCTTGGCGTGCTTTAACCTTGCTCGCGCAACTCTGTGGACATGCTCGCGATGATTGGTATGGTCCAGCTTTAGGTTGAGGGGGGGATGGACCATGATCATCATTCGGATTTCAATTGCTGCCGCCATTGTCGCCGCATCGTACCTGCCGGCGTTCGCTCACGGTGGTGGTTGTCGGAAAAGCTCACCGCCTGGCCAGTGCTGCCATATGGACAACAAAGCCGGCAGGGCTCACTGTCACTAGACACTTGATGGGGGATGTATGCGCACGAGACCGCTTGTATTGGCTTGCCTCATGCATTCCTTCGCGGGAGTTGGGCATACGGCAGAGCTGCAGCCGAGCGATTGCCGATTGATCAAGGAACGGCTCGAGAAATACGACGCCCTCCTCAATGATCTGGTCTTTCTGGATGTAGAGTATCTGCAGGGAAATCCTCAGATCTTCGACTGGTACCAACATTCTGTGCAGCTCGAGGTCCTTTCGGGGGAGCTGGATCGGTTGCGGGAAGCCGCGAACGTGCTGGATAGGCTATGCCCATAGTCCGATCACCACGGAGAAGCTCCAAATGTCGTCCGTAGGGCTGCCCTCGCTTAAGGAATTTGTCGACGCAATGGGCGTGGCTTGGCCGATAGCGTTCGCCGCGCTTCTTGGTTCTGCCGCTATCGTATATGGCCATCACGAAGCCCTGCCGTATCTTGCAGACCTTCCGCGCTGGCTCGTCGCCATTTTCTTGGTCGTTGCAGTCTTCGCGGCAGCGATCTGCATCACGCGCCTTGTCACATGGTCCATCCAGATCTTCGCTTCCATAGGAGAGGCCCGGAGAGCCAGTGCGGTGAGGTGGAAACGCATTCAGTGGCTATATGATCTGCCGAAGCATGAGCACGAAGTGATGTCCTATTTCTTCTCCAGACGGATGCAGGCATTCCCGGCTGAGCTAGGTCACGGGTCACTTGTGGGGCTGACGCAAAAAGGCCTAATCGTCGTCCGGACGGGAACGCATTCTGCTTTGGCCTTTCCTCACTACATTCCAGACTACATCTGGGAAGCAATGGAACTGCAGGCTGACGAATTCACTATCCCCAACGTCGAGCAAGTGAGACACCCGCTTTCAAGGTGGTGACCTGTCAAAACCTGACCTGAACGCTTCCGCTTTTTCGGCGATAATCCGGCGCTTCTGAAGCGTCCAGCCGTCCGGCGCAAAGATATTTCCCCTCCGCTCCCGTGCCGTTATGAAGAGGTAGCACCTGATACCTTATCAGGTGGTTGACTTTGCCTTTATGCCGTGAAGTCAGGGTGTTAGATTGCTTCCATGAATTCGCCGGCCCGTCATGGGTTTCGGTTGGGTAACGGAAGGCAGCAAATTGAGTTCGGAAGACGGTACGGGCGAAAACACACGGGACGCGAAAGGGCGGTTTGGACCGGGCAATCCTGGCAAGCCGAAGGGCGCCCGCTCTCGCACCACGCTGGCCGTTGAAAAGCTCCTTGGCAATGACGCCAACAAACTCACTCGCAAGGCGATCGAAACCGCTCTCGCTGGAGACACCACCGCTCTCCGCCTCTGCCTGGAACGCATCGCCCCGGTGCGGAAAGGCCGGATCGTCACCCTCGAAAGCTTTCCGACTGTGAAATGCGCCGCCGACGTCCCGGCCGCGCTCGCTTCTCTCCTCGATGCCGTTGCCAAAGGCGAGCTCACCACCGACGAGGCCGACGCCATCGCAGCGCTCTGCGGCCGGTATGTGACCGCCCTGGAAGCCGTCGAGCTTGAGGCACGCATCAAGGCGCTTGAGGAGAGGCTTTGATGACCAAGATTTCTCGCCTCGCAAGGATCGAGAGCCGATTGACGGCAAAGGAAGACGACCAATGGGCCTACAGCTTGGAGCCTGCATATCTGCGCCTGACAGATGAAGAGCGTGCAGACCTCGACGCAATCTCCGACAAAATCAACGCAGCTTATCGCGGCAATGTGCAGGAGGCCGTGAAAGTTCTCTCCGATCGCGAGCTCGATGTCTTCATGGCGTTCTGCATTGCAGCCGGTGTGAAAGCCACGGAGGAAACGCCGTGAGCCGAGCGCTGATCAATCGCCTTGAGCGCATCGAGCAAAGCAAGCCGGCTGTGTCGGGTTGGGACTATCGCAATGATGCCTATCACCGACTGAACGCCGCTGAGCGGGCCAAGGTTGACCGCCTCATAAGTGAGGTGGACGCAGGAGGACGAGACGCCTTGTCGGCAACGGATCTCGCCGCCCTCGACGAGTTCCTGATCGATTGCGGGGCGTACCTATGAGCAAAGCCCGGATCACCCGTCTCCAGGGGCTTGAGCAAAAGGTGCCGACCAGTGCGGCAGCCACGCCATCCCCTTTCCCAGCAATTGCAGCCTTCGTTGACGAGAACGGGGGCAGGCAGGCCGGCGAAAGCTACTTCGAAGCCCTGGCACGCATCCAGGGGCAGTCATGCGCCGATCTGCGGCGCGATCTCACCTCCCGAGCCGATCGGGCTTCCCAACAGACACCCAAGCTCCAGAAAGGGGTATTCCTCCATGGTTAGCATCAAGCCTGCAGAGAGCAACGTCGTCGAGCTGCCCCGTGCCGATCTCGAAAATCGGATCGCTGACGCTTTCACCTCTACGCTTTCTTCTGCGCAGATCGCAGCGCTCTTGCGAGAGGTCGATCAGGCTGATCAGGCCGCGCAAGATGCAAGCATCAGAGCCAACGAAATCGCGCTGGACCCTACCACGAGACCGGATGCCGTCGCCAAGGCTCGGAAGGAAATGGAAGACGCCGACTTCACCCGGCGCCGCATGGAGCGCGCGACAGAGCGCCTGACCGAACTTCATGATCAGGCAGTGAAGCGGGAGCGTAGCGAAGCCAATCGACAGGAATACGACGCCGCCCGCGCTGAGCGGGATCAACTCGTCGAGGATCTGAAGGAATACCCCGATCTGATTGATCGCGTGACGGCTCTGATCTTGCGTGTCCGCGACAACGACGCCCGCCTGGAGCGGGTCAACAGCCTCGCCGCTGGTGATCAAGCGTGGCTGGCATCAGCCGAATATGTCGCCTCTGGCTCGCCATCGGGCTGGAACGCTGCCGGCTCGTCGGATCGTCCGCGTCTCATGTCGTCCAAGTTGGTTGAACTGACCGACACTGGAACGCGCCCGATCAACCTGAAATCCTGACAGGCCTGGTGCATGGGGCCCAAGCCTGAAAGGCGGGGCGGCTCTCTAGGCGTCTTCAACTAGAGCGGCCGCCCCTTCAACGAGCTGAAAGGACAACAGCGATGCTGACAGCAGATGGAATGAAGATGATGTGCAATTGCTACGCGTCGGGCCTGCGCAAATGCTCATGCGGCGCGGTCAAGGACGGAGTGCTGGTCAACGGTGCCTCACTGCATATTCCCGTGTTGATGAAAGACAGCGCAACTCCACAGACCCGAAAGGAACTTACCATGATGACCGATGCCGAAATCAAGAGCATGCGCGATAGCGTTCGCGGAATGTCGGTAACGCAGGCGGCAGCCTTGCCGATCTTCGACAACGTGCGTGGCCTAAGGGCTTGTGGCATGCCCGCGCCGGAATATTACGCGATGCTCTATGGAGCGACGCCTGCCTCTCAGGCTCCTAACCGGGAGGCTGCTCAATCCAGGTCCTACCGAGATCAGATGATCGAGGATATGCGGAACGCCTATCTTGAGAAGCCGGGCAGCGAGGCCGCTTGATGCAGATCCGGCACGCCTGGGAAGAGCTCACCGCGACCGATAGCGCCCTCAAGACGGGCGAATGGGCCGGGGTGCGGGTATCCACCGCCAAGGAGCGCAAAGCCGTCCAGGCGCGTCGGCTCGACGTCTGTTATACGTTTGCCTTCCGGCACTGCGGGGCGGTTCTCCGCCTCGTGGTCGCTCAAGACAAGATCGGCCCATTCACCTCATCGATGCGAAAGCTGGATCGGGCCATTGCCGGGATGATCGCCGACAGGCGCATCACCACCCCGGAACCCTATTCCACTACCATTCTGATGATCGCCATGGCTGCCGCCCCTGAGGCGCATATCGACCTTGAGCGGATCCGCGAAACCATGCGCTGCGAGGCCTGCAACTGCATCCTGAAGAATGGCGGGCCGCTGGATAAGGGCAGCGCTCAACAGACCGCCATCACGGCCGAACTCAAGCAAAGCCAGTTCGCGAAGGAGCAACTGCCATGATCATCGAAAAGCTCGTCGCCGAACTTGGCTGGGACCTCACCGGAGAGGCCGATCTCAAGCGCTTTCAGAAGGGCATGTCCGAAGCCGAGAAGGGCATCACCGCCTTTGCCGCCAGAGCCGCAACCGTGATGGCCGCTGCAGCCGCCGCCGTTGCCGCCGGCATGGGAGCGCTGGGCAAGTCGGTCATTTCCACCTCTGCCGAGTTCGAAGGCTACCAGGCCACCCTGGAGACGATCGAGGGAAGTGCCGACAAGGCCCGGGCCTCGCTCGATTGGGTCGCCGAGTTCGCGAAAACCACCCCCTACGAGATCGGTGACGTCACGCAGGCCTTCGTTCGCCTCAAGGCTTACGGCATCGACCCGCTGGACGGCACACTGAAGGCTGCAGGCGATGCCGGCTCTGCAATGGGCGTCGGCCTCATGTCGGGCGTCGAAGCCATTGCTGACGCAATTACGGGCGAAAATGAACGCCTCAAGGCCTTCGGCATCACTGCCAGCGTCGCGGGCGATCAAGTGACGTACTCCTGGCAGGAGAACGGCAAGCAGATGTCGAAGACGTTGAAGAAGAGCAGCGTCGAGATCCAGAAGTTTCTGGTCGACAACTTCGGCCGGCGGTTCAACGATGCGATGGATAAGCAGTCTCGCACATGGGACGGCATGACCTCCAATCTCGGGGATAGCTGGACAGACTTTCAGCGCCGGATCGGCGATGCCGGGTTCTTTGATGTCGCAAAGGGCCAGCTTCAGCGCCTCATGGACTTCATCGGCAGGCTCGATGCGAACGGCAGCCTTGACCGCTGGGCAAAGGCCATCTCCGACAGCCTGTCAACCGCCGTGACCTTCGTCGGTGACTTCGCCGCGAGGATTGGCCGTCACATCGAAACCATCTCGAGCTACATCGATGCCAACTCCGAAGCGTGGAACGTCCTTAAGGCGGTCATGCTCGGGATCGCCCTCGGCATCTCCCCGATCGTCACCGGCTTCATCGTGGCCGGCCTCGTCCTCGACGACTTCCTGACCTTCCTTCGCGGCGGCAAGTCGGTGATAGGCGACGCCATCATCTGGCTAGGGGAGCTCAAGGACGCGATCCTTGAATGGCTCAACGCTTTGCCCGATCGGATCAGCGACGGGATCCGTGACGCCTTCCAGGCTGCCTTTGATGGCGCTCGCGCTGTTGTCCTCGACTTCGTTGCCTGGGCGACGGAGAAGCTTGCCGCGCTGAACCCGTTGAACTGGATTTCCACCGCTCCAGCGCCAGCCGGACGAACCGGAACCGAGGGCTCTGTTTCGCTCCGTCCAGAGCAGCGTGTGCCCGAGCTGGATAACATTCTGGCGAAGATCCAGAACGCGCAAGCCAATGTCTCCAAAATGAGCGCAGATCAGGCCGCGACCTCGCTGAATAACACGATCAACGACAGCCGCAATCAGTCGGTGACGGTGGATGTTGGCGGGGTGACGGTGACCCAAGCAACCGATGCCCCGGCAGCAGTCGGGCAAGCCGTGGGCAATGCGGCGGCGGGTGCTGCTACGCGTTCGCTGCCTCCCCCGCGCTTCGTACCCGGGGGCATCTGATGCCGATCAGGGTCAGGCGCACCAAAGTAGTGGGAAATGGTGTGGCGGGGCTCAAATCGATCCCGCCAAAGCCTGCCATCGTAGAGGTGGGCTTTCCTGCCGGCGAGACTGACAGCGACGTGCTGGAAAGGGCTGTGTTCAATAATTTCGGGACGTCTCGGATCCCCGAAAGACCTTTCATGCAGAATGCCATGCGGGCCAATCGGTCAAGCTATCGATCGGCGATGGTCGCAGGGGCGAAAGAGATCGTCCGCGCCGCTGCCGCCGGCAAGGATCCGGCCAAGGTCATGCGTCAGGTTCTCCGCAAGCTCGGGATCAAAGCGCAAGGCGACATTCAAGAGGAGATCACCTCTCTGCAGTCGCCGCCGAACGCGCCCTCGACGATCGCTCAGAAGGGGTCCAGCAACCCACTTATTGATTCCGGCGAGCTCCGCGCAAGTGTGACCTTCAAAGTCAAGGATTGACCGCATGAGACAGATCCATGTCGAAGGCGTAGGGATCATGCGCGAGTTGACCGATTGGGAGATGATGCGCCTCAACAAGCTCCGAGGGCCAAACAAAGCGATTGCTCCTATGGCCTTCGGCCTGGGCATGACCTATCGGCAATATCGGAAGCTCACCCCAGAGCAGCAGCGAGCTTGCTGGGAGGCGTCCAATGATCTTACCCGTCCAGAGGGCGACATGAAGCTTAAGCGCGCCCGGTGAGCGTCCTTCACCGAAAGAAGCCTCTTCGGGATTGGCTGATCACTGCCGACGAGGGCGCAAAGGCTCTCCACATCACCAAGCAGGGTTTCAAGGCTCTCGTGCGCGAGGGCTTTATCAGATCCGCTGATCGCGCCGGCATGTATCGCCTGGGGGCAGTGATTGACGGCCATGCAGAAGCCGTGCGCCTGGGTAGGCTGGCACCGCCTCACAAGCGCACGAATGCGCCGGCCGTCTTCTTCTGCGAAGTGCTTCCTGAAACCCCGGCGTTACCCTATAGCGCGTCGATCGATCAAGACGGCCTATGATCCGCTGCCGTTCATAGCTTCTCGTGTCCGGTAGCCGCTGATTGGTAGTCAGGTGGCCGCACTTTGGGCCAGCTTGCCGATCAAGTCTTCAGCAGAATAAGCCGATCATCGGGCAATGGCCTCTGAAGTGACTTCGCCTCTGCCCATGGTGCAGTAAGCCATGCATGCACTTCTTCATCGCTCGATAGAATGACCGGCATAGCCTTCGGGTGGATCGGCGCCACTACGGAGTTGGGCTCAGTCGTCAAAAACCCGAAGAGGTCGTCTCTGGTGAGCCCGTCCTTGACCTTGCGCACGCTCTCCCATTGCTGCACCCAGATCCCAGCGAAGAACATCAGCGGTTCTGTCTCGTCACGAGCAAACCAGGCATTCGGTGTGGTGCCGCCTTCAGGCTTCGATGCCGGATCCGGTTCGGCAAACCGAGTAAAAGGCACAACGCAGCGGTTTTCGACCCCGAGCCATCTTTTCCAATGGCTGCTGTTGGTGTTTCGAATGTTCGTGGTGCCCCGGTCCGGTTCGTGCTTCAGCAGGTGATCGAAGTCGACGGGCTTGCCCTTCTCCCTGAGCTTGTCAGCACGTTTGGAGGCCGCATCGAATAGCGCTTTCTGAGAGGATGGCATGCCCCAGCGCACCATCACGGCTTCTCGCTCACCATTGTTGTTGCGAATGATCGGGGCCATCTGATCGGGATAGACGTTGAGCGAAGGCTCAAGATTGCCGAGACGATCGATCGCCTTGGTGATTGCCTGGATAGCTTCCTGGTTCGTCGTGATGTTGTAGAGATTGCACATGAAAAAGCCTCCCGAAGGAGACCGATGGTGAAGGCATGCAGGAGTATTTGCAAGGTGCACGCTTGCCCATGCACTGAGCGCTTAATCAGAGAGACGGACGGCGCCCTTCGACCAGGGACGAGACGAAGGTGGGAGGCCTGCCGCGCCGTCCGCTGTCAATCAGAATGCTCTCATTTTAGCGACGGCGCAACTGCTCACAATGCAGCGGAGCCGCGTCGACGTATTCCCGTGCCTTTTCGGGAAGACTCGACTCACCGGTAATTGAGAGTATGCTCATTGCATCGTCAACAGATAACAGCGGGAGCTGGCGACAGTGAGACATCACTTCGCCCGCCTCATCTAATCAGCAGGAGTTGCCAGCGATGGCGTCTGAAGCCGGCTCGCGTGCGGCGGGCAGCAGCGATCTTCAAAAAATCCTTAGGAAGCGCGCTATCCACTACAACTTGCCTGCGGAGGATTTGGATAAGATCGTCAAGCGGACGATTGAGGCAGCAGTTCAAGACGAAGATGTGACCGTGGCGGACGACTTAGAAGCGGCCCTTTTCGGCCTGCTCGACCGGTTCGTGGTGGAGCGCAGCTCCAACGTCTACACCCTGGAAAACTAAATCGGGAACTGCCTCTGTACGTATATGTTTCTGAGGCATGCCCATGTTCTATTTCGATATCCGAACCGAAGTTTGCACGATCCCTGACGTCGAGGGCATCTTTATGCCCACTGCCGACCACGCTATCAGGGAGGCTCAGCTCGCGGCGCGTGATATGGTCATTGAAGCGATCATGAGAGAAACCGCGATCGATGGCACAACTATCGAAGTGCGCGACGAGGCGGGCAATATCGTTGAAGCTGTGCCACTGACCAGCGTTATCAAATTCGGACATCCGCATAGTGCATCCGGCACCTGATACCGTTTGGCGTCGGCGCGTCGTTGAGAAAACACCCGTTGCCGCGCGCTATTCGATTGAGCAAGTCTGGCATCACCACATTCCTGCCGACGCGCGCAATCATCGCGTCCCCGTCGTAACGGCGCCGGATCTCGCATTTCAGACATTCAACGTGGATCTTGCGGCCGGCGAAGTCGAATAGGGTCCGGGCTCCCTTGTAAGCTTGCATGGGCGGTCTCTCATGGGCCGCCGCATATGGCCCGGGTGTCTATGATTATCGCCGCCTGGGGGCTTCTATGGCCGATAGAGGGCCGGTGATCAAGAGGCTTTACGGCACGCTCCTCTAGGTTTTGGCTGCTGGCTTAGGTTTCGTCTTCGGTTTAGGCTTGGTGGCCTTTGCTGGCACTTTCGCCTTTATTTTCGCGATCTCATCAGCCTTTGCTTGTTCACGCTCAGGCAAAACGAAGTTGTTGAATATGAAGCCTTCTAGAATGTCCATCAGCGTATTCAGCTCGGCGATGCGCGGTTTCCAACCTCGATGAGCAGACGCACTCCCTGCGTCAACTAGGATATCGATATGGTCTTTCTCGGATGGCTTGATCGCGCCCCGGCTCAGCAAGTCTGTAATCTTTTGCTGGAAAGTGAGGCTCGGATCTACCCCGAGATTTTCCGCCGCAATGTCGAAAGATGTTCTCATGCCTATGGAGGCTAAGACATTCAGGTCATTATCGAGGGCGCCATAAAGTTCGAGCAATGACGCGTCGAGTTGCTGTGTCGATTTCTTGCTGTCGATGAGGTTGCCATCAAACCATTGTGGCCGATCCCGCTTGGCTCTAGCCGGCCACATCACGATGGTCTCTTCGTGTTCGTATTCTACCTCTCCGTTGACTGCGTAGTAAGGTACCCGAGATTCCGAATCTGTGCTGACTGACTGGGCAAATACATGTTCGCAGCCACGACAAACTAAGAGATACCAATCCCGGTACCACTGAACCAGTCCATCATCGTCGCTCTCTGCATAGTGCCCATGGATGTCGCAGTTGCGCTCGCCTTTGCAGCCAGAGCAGTATGCTTTCATCTTTTGCCCGACACGGCTCCCGCTCATGGTGTCCTCAATCTTCAACTCGACGGATGCCGTCGCCAGGCGGTTGTATGGTCTAAGCGTCACTGACGATCAAGAGCGCTTCTTCGCGGTATCGAGACGCACCACGGCGCCCGACAGCTCGCCTGTGACGATCTCCGCCACCTTGGAAGCCCAAGCCGCCAACGCGCGCCGCTTCTCCTCCAGATAGTCGTGACGGTTATAGACTGCCGCAACGCCCTTGATGGTCCCGCTCCGGTGATTGAGCACCGCCTCGACGACATGGACCGGTTGACCGAGTGCCGCCATCCCGCTCGCTGCCGTGCGCCTGAGATCGTGCAGCCGCCATTCCGGCAGATTGACCTTCTCGGGGTCTTCTCCGCGCTCTGCGGCCTCCTGTCGGGCAATGGCGAGCATCGCGGCGTCAATGCCATCCTTGGCCCTTGAGAAGCCGCTCACGGGCGATTTGCCGGTGGTTGTGAGGATGAAGCTTTCGGCGCCCTTGATGCGGGGTAGGGCCTGCAGGATCTCGACAGCCGACTTTGACAGCGGGACCGAATGCGCCTGATTGTTCTTCGCCCGCTCCTTTGGGATCACCCAGAGAGGGGCGGGGCCGTCGAGGGTGAATTCATCCCACGACGCCGAGGCGACCTCATCGCGCCGTTGACCGGTCAAGAGCAGAAGCTTGACCAGTGGGCCGAACGGCCAATCCACCTTGTCGGCAGCAAGCCAGACGAGCCGGATCTCGTCATGGGAAAGAACCCGATCGCGCGCCACCTCTGCAGCCGGGGCCTTCACGTTCGCCACGGGTGAGGCCTGGATCACATCGCGCTCAATGGCCCAATTGAAGAACTTCCGAAGCAGGGCGTGAACCCGGTTCGCGATGATGGGGGCGCCGCGGTCGGCGATCTCGTCGAGTAGGGTGATGATCTCGCGCCGGGTGATCGTCTCCATCTGCCGGCCTTTCCACTTGGGCTTGATCTCCACCTCGATCAGCCGCTTGTTCTCCTTGATCGAGCTGGGCCGGTTCTTCACCTCGACGTGCCTCGACACGAAGTCATCAAGCACCGCCTCAATGCGAGTGAGATCGTTCGCCTGGGCTGCCTTGGTGAGCTTCTTCTCATGGCCGGGATCTCGACCCTCCGAAACAGCCCTTAGAGCCTTGCCAGCGGCCTCGCGGGCTGCAGCAAGCCCGAAGACGGGATAAGGGCCGATCGTCATCTTGCGGGGCTTTCCACCGGCTCTATAGCGGATGGCCCAACTCTTCGACCCGGAAGGCTGCACCACGAGATAAAGACCGGGCAGGCCTCCATCTGGATATTCAACGCGAATGGCCTCGCCGTCTTTGTTGGTGCCATGCTTTGCGGCATCAACGGCCTTCACAGTGAGGGGTTTTGCCATGGTCTTGAGCCTTGGGGTAACGGGAGGGTGACGGGGTAACGCGATAATCCGCGATATTGGATGTTGGTAACATCGCCTAACGTTACCCCGAAAGTCAATGGAAACGAGGGGTTTTCAGGGGTGTCTTGATCCCGATCGATTGCCCGTGTTAAGGGCTGTCACCTGATTTGTAATCAGGGGGTCGCGGGTTCGAACCCTGCCGGGGGCACCACTTCTCATCAGAATTGATCGCATTTTCCATTGTCCTTGAGGGCTGTTCTTTGGCATGGTCACGGCCGAAAGCCGAGGAAGACCCGATGCGCGTACCGACACTGACCGGCCTGGCACTGGCCGCGACTGCAATCCTTGCTCTGCCAAGTCCAGGGCAGGCCGCCGACATCAAATATGTCTGCGAAAACGGCAATTCCCTCATCGTCAGCTTCAGCCAGGACATGGCCGAACTCACCCTTCAGGATGGCACGAAGCAGTCTCTCCCGCAGCAACAGGCCGCCAGCGGCTTCTGGTATTCGAATGGCCGCTACGAATTGCGCGGCAAGGGCGACGAGTTGCAGTTCGCGATCGGCCGGATGGCGCCTGTGACCTGTCGGGACGCGGGCGAGGTGACCGGCCAGTTCGACCGCGCCACCCGCGCGGAGGTCGAGCTTGCGGAAAAAGACACGGGCTTCGACATGAAGGGCAAGCTCACCTGCCTGCGCTACCCGAATTTTGCCCTGAAGGAACTGGATCTCGGCGAGAAGGGCGCGGCTGGCCTCTACATCGCGCCGTCGGAAGGTCCCTGTCAGCTCAATCCGACGCTCGATCGCAAGATCGAAGACGATACCGCCGGCTATCTCTGGGGGGCGGTCGGCCCTTACGCCTTTTTCCGCGGCGCTGATGGCTGGAATGGCGGCATGCCCTTCGTCGTCTACGATACCCGTAGCGGCACACGGCTGATGGATGACGTGGTGGCGGGCGAGTTCTCCGCCCTGACGCTGGTCGATGACGAACTGACGCTTCGCTACCGCAGGACCTATGCCGCCACCTGTTCGCTGCTGGCCCAGCCGGACAGCTGCGCAGCAAGCATCCGTAAGGAACTGGGCCTCGCCGGGGACCGACCGCTGCCGGATTGCCGGGCCGCCTATCAGCCGGCCATCGATGCCGATCCCAACGCCGCCAAGGATATCGAAGCCTGGCCGAGCGTCATCGACTATCCCATCGAGCGCAAGCTGACGGCCAATGGCACGTCCTTCGTCGCTGTCGAAGGCGAATTGACCTGCCGCCCGGCCATGTGACGGACGGCCCGTCGGCAGTGTCCGATGACGATCAGTCCTCGGCGTCGAGCCGCACGGCTTCCTGAATATCGCGCAACAGGTCGGGAAGCGCGCTCTGCACCCGGTTCCAGCTCGGCATGAAGGGGGTGGCGTTCGGATTGTCGAGATAGACCTGGCCGGCTTCAATCAGATTGGCAGCGAAGAGTTCCACGGCCTGCTCCTCGCGGTGGCGATCGGTGGTCAGCCCGTTCATCCGTGCGTCGTGGTAATAGGTCTCCACCAGATCCAGCGCCGTCCGGTAATAGGTCGCCTTCAACGTCCGGAAGGCATCCTGGCTGAACACGACACCGTCGGTCGCAAGCTTCCGGTAGAGCGCCTTGGTGATGTCGATCGACATGCGCGACAATCCCTTGGCGGCATCCTCGGGCGAAAGCGGCTGGTGCTTGTGATCATAAGCATCGGCGATGTCGACCTGGCAGATCGACTGGGTGGAGTAGTTGCGCCACATCTCCGACAAGACGCCGATCTCCAGGCCCCAGTCCGACGGGATGCGGATGTCGGAGAGGATCTGCGTCTGCATGGCAAATTCGCCGGCGAGCGGATAGCGGAAGGCCTTGAGGTAATCGATGTAGGGATGGTGCCCCATGACCTTTTCGAGGCTGAGCAGGATCGGCGTCACCAGAAGCCTCGTCACTCGACCGTTCAGCGAGCGGTCGGCGATCCGCGGATAGTAACCCTTCGAGAAAACGTAGGGAAAACGCGGATTGGCGACCGGGTAGACGAGGCGCGCCAGCATGTCGCGGGAATAGGTGACGATATCGCAGTCATGCAGGGCAACCACGCCAGCCTGACGCGCCGCCAGAACATAGCCCATGCAGAACCAGACATTGCGGCCCTTGCCCGGCTGGTCGGGCGAGAGATCCTCGGCCTTCAGCTTCTCGTCGACGGCCCGCAGCCGAGGCCCGTCATGCCAGAGGATGGTATGCTTCTGCGGCAGGCGCGAGAAATAGTGCTTGGCGCTGCGAAACTGCTCTTCGCTCGCCTGATCGAGGCCAATGACGATTTCGGAAATGTAAGGAGCCTGGGAAAGCTCGGAGACGATATGTTCGAGGGCGGGTGCCTCGAGTTCGGAATAGAGCGACGGCAGGATCAGCGTGATGGGGCGCGAAGCGGAAAAGACGGTCAGTTCTTTTTCCATCCGCTCCAGCGAGCGTTCCCTGAGATTGTGCAGGGTCGCGACCACGCCGTTCTGGTGAAAATCCGCCATATCTAATCCTTTCGTGAGGAAGTCGGTTGCGGCCGACTCAGAGAAACCCCGTGGCAACGAGTTGATGGATCATGATGTTCCAGCCTTCCGGGCCGGATCGTTCCGAGCGCAGGATAGCACCTTCTCTCTCCCGTTCCGTGACGGGCAGCGCCTTGTGCGCAGGATTGGCAATGATGATGCCGCAATCGGCCGCCTCGAGCATGGCCAGATCGTTCGGCGCATCGCCGAGCGCGACCGTCCGGACAGGCTCGACCAGACCGCGCTGGTAATGGGCGACGACCTGCGCCATGCGCTCGGCCTTCGATGTCTGCGGCATCAGGGTGAAGAAGCGTCCGCCCTGAACCGCCGTGAAACCTTCCGCCTCGAGCAGGTCGATGAAGGCGCGCTTCTCGTCCTCCGTGCCGGCAAAGCGTCCGGGCTCTGAAAAGCGGCGTTTGCGGGCACGTTCGGCGGACGCTGGGGGAAGCCCCGTCTCCTGCGCCACACGCGCAACATCCCAATCTCCAAAGCCCTCGAACTTGGCACTGAGCTCCTTAGGTAATTCCCTAAGAAGCGCCCGCAATCGCTTGTAAGGACTCGCGGTTTCTTCTTCCGTGGCAGCCGCATCCCCGCTCTCGAGGCCGGCGACCCCTGCACCATTCTCGACGATCATCGGGTGGGATATGCCGATCGCCTCGGCGATCGGCCGCATCTCCGCTTCCGTCTTGCTGCTGGCGAGGATCACCGGAATACCGCGTGCCGCCAGAAGATCGAGCGCCGGCCGCGCCGCCTCGAACGAATAGCTGTCGTGATCGAGCAGCGTTCCGTCGAGATCGGTGAAGACCAGCTTCATCAGCCCTTGCCCGCCAGATGCTGACGGGAGGCATAGAGCGCGATGGCCGCGGCATTGGAGACATTGAGCGACTTGATCGCGCCCGGCATGTCGAGGCGGGCGAGCGCCGAAACCGTCTCGCGTGTCTTCTGCCGCAATCCCTTGCCTTCGGAGCCGAGCACCAGCGCGATCCGATCGCCCGTCAGCGTCTGCTCCATCGGCGCCGGACCTTCCGAATCGAGACCGACGGAGAAGAAGCCGAGCTTGTGCAGCTCACCCAGCGCGTCCGCGAGATTGGTCACCTGGATATAGGGGATGAGTTCCAGCGCGCCGGAGGCCGATTTTGCGAGCACGCCTGATTCTGTCGGGCTGTGCCGCTGCGTTGTAATGACGGCGCCGGCATTGAAGGCCACGGCCGACCGCATGATGGCGCCGACATTGTGCGGATCGGTCACCTGGTCGAGCACCAGGATCAGCGGGCTGTCCTTCAGCGCTTCGAGCCGACGAACGGGCAGGGGGCGCGTCTCCAGCATGACGCCCTGGTGGATGGCCTCGGGGCCGAGCACCTTGTCGAGATCCTGCGGTGTCACTGTCTCGAAGGGAATGCGGAGGTTTTCCACAGAGGGGATTTCAAGCCGGACCAGCGCATTCTGCGTCGCCGAGAGCTTGATCAGCTTGCGTTCGGGATTGTCGAGCGCTGCGCGCACGGTATGCAATCCATAGAGCAGGACCTGCTCGGGCGCGAGCTTCGGCGGCGTCCAGTCGGCATTGCTCTTGCGCGGCTTTTGCGGTCCGGGAGTCGGGATTTCGCCGCGCTCACGCTTGGCATCGCGCACCTGTCGGCGCAGCGTCGCATAATGGGTGTCGCGGGCGGTTTTATCGGTTTTGGGATCTTTGACCATGCGCCCTTATAGCGGCGGGTGAAGGGCGGGCATAGACCCGGCCGGAAAATCCCCTGTGCGTCCGGGGCATGTGTCTGGCCTATGAAACTTTTCGGAATTTTTCGTCAAACTTCGTGTTGACATGAGCCGGTTGGGCCGTCATATACCCGCCGCAGATCAGGGGGCGACGCACTCTGGTCGGGACTACAAAGCTTGGTCGCCAGATCCGGACGAAAGAATGGAGAGATGCCCGAGTGGTTAAAGGGGACGGACTGTAAATCCGTTGGCTCAGCCTACGTTGGTTCAAATCCAACTCTCTCCACCATTCGTCCTCGGATCTGAAAATGCGGGTATAGCTCAATGGTAGAGCAGCAGCCTTCCAAGCTGAATACACGGGTTCGATTCCCGTTACCCGCTCCAGACCAATCGATCCCCTAAGTCACCGATATTTAACAATAATACGCTGCAACATCGCGTTACGGCAGTCTCCTCACCCTGCGTCAGCTGAGGGGCATGGAATGCGCTCGTTTCGGGCGCAGGAAGGCCAATTATTTAACGCTTGCGCATTGCGCATGAAAGCCTTAAACGGCGGGACCAAACCGGTTCGCCGGGGCAACCCCGTTTCGTTCACAGGAAGCATTC
>NZ_STGU01000010.1 GCF_004912135.1 Rhizobium rosettiformans W3 | reverse complement strand
TGTGGTCTGTAGGGTTGAAGGCTTTCGCCGGCGAGGCTGCGACGCAGGTTTTCGGCGAGCACGGGCCCCTGGCGCACGGCGAAGACGCCGGCCTTGGGGCGTGGATCCGAGAGCGAGGCGACGTCGCCGGCGGCGAAGATCTCAGGGTGTGACAGCGATCTCAGCGTCTCATCCACTCGGATGAAGCCGCTCTCGTCGAGAGAAAGGCCGGGTTCCCTGAGCCAGGCCGGGGCACCGCTCGACGTCGTCCATACCACCTCGTCCACCGTCAGCCGACGTCCGTCCCGGGCGACAAGGGCGCCATCTTCGTAAGCGACGACATCGAAAGCGGCATGGTGCGCCATTCCTGCCTTTCGCATTTCCCGTTCGATGAAATATCGAGTCCAGCGGCTGCGCTCGGGGACTACTCCGGCCGAGCGGCCAACAAGCGCGATGTCGATATTGCGTCCGGCGAAGCGTCGTCTCAGGGCGAAAGCCACCTCGACACCGGCGACGCCCTGCCCCACCACCGCGAGGCGGGACAGAGCGCCCTCGGCCGCCAGCGCATCAAGCCTTTCCAGACGGTCGGTGAAGCTTGAGATCGGCTTGACCGCAATTCCGGCCGCAATCCCTTCCGGCAGCGAGGGGGTAGAGCCGATATCGATCGACAGCAGATGATAGCCGAGATCTCGGCCGGTGAAGAGCGAGACCCGTCGGGCATCGGGATCGATGGACGTTGCGGATGTCTCGACAAAGGTGGCGCCGGAGCGGGCGCAGAGCGCCGCGAGATCAATGTGGAAGTCGTCAAACCCGTATTCGCCGGAAATGTGACCTGGCAGCATGCCGGAATAAGGCGCGTGGCGAGAAGGCGAGACCAGCGTGATCTGTGCGCCGAGACCCAGTTCTCCCAGTCGTCGGACCACTTCGACATGTGCGTGGCCCCCTCCCAGAAGGAGGATCGGTACCACGGCATCGCCCGTCTCATTCATGGGGCGCTCCCCTGGCGCCGAGACGATGGACGGGACCGCCTGCGGCCTCGGCATCAGCCTCGTCATGGGTGACGAGGATGACCGGGAGGCCGGCCGTTCTGGCGCGCTCGAAGACCAGCTGGCGCATCTGGGCGCGCAACTCCATGTCGAGCTTGGAGAAAGGCTCGTCGAGCAGCAGGAGGCGCGGTCGCGACACGAGAACGCGGGCAAGCGCCACCCGTGCCTTCTGCCCGCCGGACAGGGTCGCCGGATCGCGCTCGGCAAATCCGGCCAAATCCATTTCGGCCAGGATCTCCGCGGCCATCTGTCGACGCTGCCGGCGATCTACGACATCGGCCGGGATGGCAAAGGCGACATTGGCACCGACCGACATATGCGGGAAGAGCAGCGGATCCTGGAAGAGAATGCCGGCCCGTCTGGCCTCTGCCGGGAGCGACAGGAGATCGAGACCATCGACGGAGACAGCGCCTTGCGCGTCGAAATCCGGATCGAGAAAGCCGCCAATATAGGACAGCAAGGTGGATTTGCCCGAGCCGGACGGACCCATGACGGTCAGCACGGAACCGGGCGCCACATCGGCACTCAGATCGATCAGGGTCAAACCTCTCAAGCGGATCAGGACGCCAGAAAGCGAGAGGCCGGTCGAGCTTTGTCTTTGCAGCATCATCAGACCTTCATCTCGCGCCGGTTGCGGTGCAGCGCTGCGGGGATCAAGGCCGCGAGCGCGAAAGCGAGGCAAGGCAGGATGGTCTGCAGCAGGGCATAGACTCCGATGACACGGCGGTTGTTGCCGGAGGCGAGTGCGACCGCCTCCGTGGTGATGGTTGAAAGCCGCCCCTCGCCGATCAGGACCGTCGGAAGATATTGCCCGACCGAGACGGCGAAGCCAACCGCCATGGCCGTCAGGATCGGGCGGATCAACATGGGCAGGCGGATCGATAGGAGCACAGACAGTCGGGATCGGCCAAGAGCGGTGGCAATAATCTCATAACGACGGTCGAGCGAGCGCCACGGGTCGGCCAGCGAGAGGAACACGTAAGGCAGCACAAATACCAGATGAACGAGCACCAGCGCCGGCAGCCTGTGTTCGCTGCCGCTGCCGATGAAGAGCAGTTGCAGGCCGAAGACAAAGGTGATCTGCGGCACGATCAGCGGCAGATAGAGCATCAACAACGCCTTTTCGCCGACGCTGCGGCCCGTTTGAAGCTCTCGCTCCAGGCAACCGATCGTGAGCAGGATGGCGAGCAGCGTCGAAGCAAGGCCCGTCAGCAGCGTGGTGATGAGTGGATCGCCGACGCGCGGCCAGGCACTCATCCAGCTTCGCAAGGTGAAACTCTGCGGCAGGATGTCCGGAAACTGCCAGAGGCCGGCCAATGACCAGAAGGCGAGAATGGCAAGACCTGCGAAAACGATGGTGCCGATCAGGCCAACGAGGAGGATCGAGACGCGGCGGACAAGCCAGTCGGCCACCAACCGCCAGCCTTTGTCACGCGCAGCCTTAAGCGCACCGGACGCAAAATGCTCCAGGACGAACCAGGAAATCAGTGCCACAAGGGTAACGCCGAGCTGCAGCACGGCGCCGGCCGAAGCGAGAAAGCGGGCGGAGAGATCCGGATCGTTCATCCACTGGACTAGCCGTGTCGCCAGCGTACCGGGCAGATTGGGGCCGAGGATCAGGGCGACATCGACCACGGAAGACGAATAGGCGATCACGGCATAGACGGCAAAGCGGATCTGGCGGTAGAGCGCCGGCCAGAGCAGGTAGACGAAGCCCGCAATCCGGCCGTAGCCGAAAGAGGCCGAAAGTCTGCGGGCGGCGCCGAGATCCACCTGCGGCAAGGCGGCGAGTGTCACGAGAAAGAGAAAGGGCGTCTCCTTGATGACAAGCCCCGCGATCATCGCCAGCCCTATGGGATCATGGGGGATGAGAATATCCGGAGGCCGATCAATGCCGAAGACGGGAGCGACGAGGCGGATCAGAAAGCCGGACGGGGCGATCAGAAAGGCAAAGCCGAAGGCCGCGGCGGCATGGGGAACGGCAAGCAGCGGCGACAGCAGATGCTGCAGGCGAGAGAGCGTCGGGGTACCGGCATAACTTGCAACGAACACCAGCGTAATACCGACAGAGATGAGCGACGCGGCAAGACCCGTCGCTACGCTCAAGGCCGCGGCGGCAAGCAGCCCTGGTGTGGCGAAGAGATCCCGGAAGGGCGCGAAGCCCAACTCAACACCTCCAAGAGCTGGCAGATAGCCGAAGGCCGGAAGGAGCGTGCCGAGCAAGCCGAAGGTGATCGGCAGAAGCAGGAAACCGAGCGTGACGGCGACCGCATCCCTTGGGAGGACGGCGGTCAACCCGTTCCTGAACACGCGATCTGCCGCTTCAAATGCCACGGCTCAGTTGCCGCTGGCGTAGCGTCGGCGCCACTCGACTTCGATACGCTCCATCCAGCTCGCATGAGGTTCTGCAATGACCGGTCCGAGCTGATCGGGCGCAAGGGTTGCCACGCCAAGGTCGAGGGCGGCGAAGGCTGCCCGATCTTCCTCCGGCAGTTTTCCCATGGCGAGAACGGTTGGATCGCCCCAATAGGTCGGATCCTGCTTGCGCAGCTGTGCTTCGGGCGAAATCAGGAAGTTCGCCGTAAGCAGCGCCCCCTCCTTGGCATTGGCATTATAGGGAATGGCGACGAAATGCGTGTTGCCGAGGGTGCCGCCGGAGAAGGTGAAGGAGCGCACGGTCTCCGGCAGTTCGCCGGCCTTGATGCCGGCCGAGGCCTCTGCCGGGTTGAAGGCGAAAATGATGTCGAGTTCCCCATCCGCGAGCTTCTGCTTCATGTCCGGATAGTTCTGCGGGAAAGCCTTGCCCTGACGCCATGCGACCGGATGCAGCTCATCGAGATAGGCGAAGAGCGGTTCGACGTCCCGTTCGAAACTCTCTTCTTCGACAGGCTTTGCCAGCTTGGCCGGATCATCGATGACTTCGCTCAGCACCTGCTTCAAGAAGGACGAGCCGATGAAATCCGGAGGGGCGGGATAGGAGAAGCGACCCGGGTTCTTCTTGGCCCAGTCGAGCAGCTGCATGGCATCGTCCGGGAGTGCCGAGGCTTGCGTGCGGGCGCTATCGTAGAAGAAGACCATCTTGGCGCCGCCCCAAGGGCTTTCGAGCCCATCCGTCGGCTCGGTGAAATCCGTGAGGATGGTCGGCTGGTTCTCGACGTCGACATATTGCCAGTTGGGCAGCGCGGTCGCCCAGCCCGGCGTCAGAAGCAGATCCTGCTGCTTCATCGAGACGAAGTTCTCGCCATTGATCCAGATGAGATCGACCGAGCCACCCTCGTTCTTGCCGGCCGCCTTTTCGGCGATCACCTTGGCGACGGCGCTTGCGGTATCCTCGAGCTTTACCTGTACGACGGTGACGCCATAGCGCGACTGCATCTCGGCGCCCACCCATTCGAGATAGGCATTGATGTTTTCAGACCCGCCCCAGGCGTTGAAGTAGACCGTCTGCCCGGATGCGGCCTTTTCGATGGCGCTCCAGTCGGTGAGGTCCGGTCCGGCGGCCGCCGCCGGGAGGCTGCTTGAGGCAGCCAAAAGGCTGACCGCAAAAACTCCAGTCATCAAACGCATGGTTCTTCTTCTCCCTCTCGGTCAACCGCAGAATGCCAAGGCTTCGCGGATCCTTTTTCAACTACGCTCATGAGATCCGCCGGATCTCATCCTTTTGTTTTCAATTGCATCTGCCGCTGAGCCAGAGCGGCCTTTATCTCCTCGCCGGGCGGGATATCGTCGGCAGTGTCTGCCATTGCCGTCAGTTCGCGGGTGATGCGCATCTGCTCGATGAAGGCCCGGCAGCCCCGGCAGATGGCCAGATGGAGCCGGATGTTGAGCCGGGGCAGAAAGCCCAGCTCGCCGTCGATCAGCAGGCTGGCGCGCTCGGCGACTTCACTGCATCGATACATAGCTCAGCCCTCCTCCCGAATGATGTCTTGGCTTTTCATCCTGTATTTCCCCGCTTGCGGATCTGCTTGACGACGGTCGGGATCAGGGCGACGAAGGCCAGCGCGAAGAAGGCGAGCGTAATCTCCGGTGTCACGAGATCGGAGATCTGCGCTTCCCGGCCGCTCGCTTGCGCGGCGACGAGAACACTGTCGACACCCTGGCCGAGATAGGCATAGGCGAAGGTCCCGGGCAGGATCCCGAACAGCGTGGCGGTGAAGAACCGGCCAAGGCTGATGTCGAAGAGTGCCGCTGCAATATTGACGACGAAGAACGGAAAGACCGGCGCGAGACGGATCACGAAGAGATAGCCGAAGGCATTCTCCCGGAAGCCATCGGCCATCTTCTTGACGACACCATCGACCCGGTGGCGCAGGAAGCCTCCGAAGGCCGAGCGCGTGGCGAGGAACAGGATCGACGCGCCGATCGTCGCGCCAACGGCCACCAGCGCTCCCCCGATCAGCCAGCCGAAGAGGAAACCGCCGAAGATGGTCAGCACCGAGGCTGCGGGGAAGGAGAAGGCGACCGCCAGGATATAGACGGCGAGGAAGAGCAGCGCCGACCAGAGGAAATTCGCATCCACATAGGCGCGCAAGGCCTCCCGCTGCTCGGCCAGAAATGTCAGGCTCAGATAGTTCTGGAGACCGAGAGCATAGCCGAGCACAAGGCCTGCGATCACGAGAACAACTGGCGCATAGCGCCAGATGCTGTTTGCCCCGCCAGCAGGGTGCGGAGATCGTTGCTCATCCATGATGATCTCCCGGGCAAGCATGCGTGCGGTGTAAGATCGGGCCCTGCAAGGCGACTGATCCCCTATGGTCACTATGGCTTGATGGGGTCGAATGCGGCTGGACTTTGAAGTCGATTGTTTCGCTAATGGCCCGCGAGCTGAGGCAGGGGGCGGCGTGGCGGAGATTGAAAGTGATGACCGGGCTCTGGCGCTGCGGCTGCTTACCGGCGACGCGGAGGCTTTCGAGCTCGTCTATCGCCGGCACAACGCGGCGATGCTGCGCTTTTGCGCCGGGATCGTACGGTCGCGCGACCTTGCCGAAGAGGTGGTGCAGGATACCTGGGTCGCCGTTCTCGGTCGCATCGATCTCTTCGAGGGGCGCGGATCGCTTGCCGGCTGGATCTATACCATCCTGATCAACAAGGCGCGCAGCCGCGCGCGGCGCGAGGGCCGGACCGTCTCCTTTGACGATTTCGGCGATGGCGAGGGTCTCGCCGGAGCGTTCGACGGTCGCGGCCACTGGCGCAGCATGCCCGAGCTTTGGGAAGACCTGACACCGGAGCGGCACATCGAGGGACGCAGCGTCCTGCAGCATGTCGAGGCGGTCATCGAAACGCTGCCGCCCGCGCAACGCGCGGTGCTGATCCTGCGGGGTCAGCAGGAACTCGATGCCTCGGAGGTCTGTGCCCTGCTCGACATTTCCGAGGGCAATATGCGTGTCCTTCTCCATCGCGCGCGCCTGACGGTGCGCAACGCGCTCGACCAGCTGAACGCCGCCATTTGAGGAAAACCAGGTAGCATTCATCGGCCGTCACCCGAAAACGCGACCCAGCCCTGACGCCAGCGGATGACGGTGGTCAGCGCGCACAGGGCGGCGAAGCCATAGGCAATGACCGGAAAACTCGCCGGGAGGAGGCACATGGCAACGAAGACGGCGATCGTCTCGAAACCTTCGGCCAAACCGCCGGCGTAGTAGATGCCCTTCGTCGGAAACTCCGGCGCCTTGCGGCCGAGCTTGGCGGCAACCGCTGAAAAGGCGAGGAAGGAGGATCCCGTGCCGACGAAGGAGACGATGAGCACGGCGGCGGGAAGCGCATTCACGTCCGGGGCTGCGACGGCGAAACCGAGCGGGATCAAGGCGTAGAAGACCATGTCCAGCGCAATATCGAGATAGGCACCACGATCGGTCGGACCCTGGATGCGGGCAACGGCGCCATCCAGTCCATCGAGCACACGGTTGGCGAGGATCAGCAGCAGAGCTGCGAGCCACTGGCCGACGCAGAGCGCGATGAAGGCGCCGCCCCCTGCCAGGAAGCCGACGAGACTGATCTGATCGGCCTTCACACCGCGATGCGCCAGACGCGCGGCAACCGGCTGAAGGGCCGCTTTCTGCAGCGGCAATATCCTGGCGTCGATCATCCGCGCCTCCAGGTCTGGAAGCGCTGAAGCAGCGAGAGGAGGAAACTGTTGATGTGAGTGCGCCGCCACTGGCCGGCCACCATCTTGTTGGCTTCGGCGAGCGTCGGATAGATATGGATGGTGCCGAGGATCTTGCCGAGCCCATGGCCGTGTTTCATGGCGAAGACGAATTCGGCGAGCAGATCGCCGGCATGCTCACCGACGATCGTAGCCCCTAGGATCTTGTCCTTGCCCGGCACCGTCAGCACCTTGACGAAGCCGCGGGCCGATCCATCGGCGATGGCGCGATCAAGATCGTCGATGCCGAAGCGCGTGACCTCATAACGGATGTTCTTCTCTTTCGCCTCGGCCTCGGACAGGCCGACGCGTGCCACTTCAGGGTCGGTGAAGGTCGCCCAGGGAATGACGGAGTAATCGGCCTTGAAGCGCTTGAGATCGCCGAAGAGCGCATTGATGGCGGCAAACCAGGCCTGATGTCCAGCGACATGGGTGAACTGGTAGGGCCCAGCGACATCGCCCGCCGCCAGGATATGCGGGTGAAGTGTCTGCAGATATTCGTTCGTCTCGACGACCCGGTCGACCTTGATGCCGAGTTCCTCGAGCCCGAAGCCCTTCAGTCGCGGCGCGCGCCCGACGGCCACGATGATTTCGTCGAAGCCGATGCGGCGCTTGCTGCCGTCATGCTCGACTTCGATCCATTTTTCGCCCCCCTCGGTCCCGCAGGCGACCGCCTTGTGGCGGGTCAGGACATTCACCCCATCCTCTCGGATCGAGGCTTCGACGAACTGGGCCGCATCTTCGTCCTCCCGCATCATGAGGCGGGGCGCCATTTCGATCTGGGTCACCTCGGAGCCAAGCCGGGCGAAGCTCTGCGCCAGTTCGCAGCCGATCGGTCCGCCACCGAGAACGACCAGCCTCTGCGGCACCGCGGGGCGATCGCGCAGCCGCTCCCACATGTTGTCCGAGGTCAGGAAGCCGATCTCGGCCAGACCCGGAATGGGCGGAACGAAGGGTTGCGCGCCTGTCGCAATGATGATCGCGCGCGTCGTCAGGCGCTGCGTGCCGCCGTCGTTCAGCGCGATCTCCACGGTCCAGGGATCGATCAGCTTGGCATAGCCTTGCAGCACCTCAACGCCGAGCCCGGTATAACGCTCGACGCTGTCATGCGGCTCGATCTCGGCGATCACCTTATGGATCCGCTCCATCACGGCAGAAAAGGGTACCCTGGGTTCGACCGGCTCCAGGCCATAATGGTCCGCATGGCGCATCTGGTGTGCCACCTTGGCGCTCTTGATCAAGGCCTTCGACGGGACGCAGCCGAAGTTCAGGCAATCGCCACCCATCTTGTTGGCCTCGACCAGCGTCACCTTCGCCTTGGCGGCAGCGGCAATGTAGGCGGAGACGAGGCCCGCCGAGCCTGCGCCGATGACGATGAGGTTGCGATCGAAACGTTTCGGTCGTGTCCAGCCCGAGGCGGGTCTGTTCGATGTCGGCTCCGTGCGATCCATGCGTGCCTCTGCCCAAGATATTGGTGTCTGACCATACGACACATGACGCCAGCGTTTGTTACAGCGCTGTCGGTCTTTTTTCTCAGGGAGACCCGCGAGGTAGGCCGTCCGCAGGAGGCGGTCGCATTCGCGACTACCCCTTCAGCGCTGCGCCATGCGTCAAGCGCATATCTCTTCTAGAGTAGCGATTCGCCGCCCAAAAAATAGGCGCTTGCTAAAACCGAGGTATCAGATTCAGGTGAATCTTAAGAAAGAAGTGCTGAATTAGGGCATCAAGGGAGAGCCCATCATGCGCATCATCGTGTCCACCATTCTCTGTCTACTCATGGCCTGCATGTCAGGCACCGTTTCAGCGACGACCGAGACCTGGGTGGCAGCGAGAGCTACGTCTCAGGTCGCCTATACGACCGACAAGGAAACCTGGATTCCGCTGCGCAAGGGCATGGAAGTTCCGAACAAGGCCTGGATTTCGACGGGTCCCCGCGGCCGCCTGCAACTCGTGCGCGGCACGGAAAGCATTGCCTTCCAGCCGAACACGCTCGCGGCCGTTATCACACGGGGCAGCGACATCAATCGCAAGACGGAAGTGGTCCAGCAGGTCGGCGAGATCAGTCTCGAAATCGAGAAGCGCCAGCAGCCGCACACCACCGTGCAGACACCTTTCCTGGCTGCCGTCGTCAAAGGCACGAAATTTACCGTCGAAGTCACTGAGACGGATGCGGCCGTCGCCGTCGACCGCGGCCTCGTGGAGGTCACGAGCTTCGGCAGCGGCGAACGCAGCGATCTGGGCGCCGGCCAGGGTGCCCGTGTCGACACCTCCGGCATGACGGTCGCAGGCCTTTCCGGCAAGCCGGACGTCACGCGCGCTGCCCCGTCGAAGCCTGCCGTTCCGGCCCGCAGTGCCAAGGGGGATGCACCAAAGTCCGAGAAGGCAGGCAAGAAAGGCCCCGAGAAATCCATTGCGGAGAAATCCAAGGCCGACAAAGCCGGCGGAGCGCCGGACAAGGGCAAGAGCACCTCGAAGGGCGATGCCGGCGGCAAAGGCGAAGGAAAAGACAAGGGCAATTCCGGTGGGAAGGGGAACGGCCGCGGCAATGACAGTGACGGCGGCAAGGGCGGCGGTCACGGCAAGGGCGGCGGCAACGGCAAGGGTGGCGGCAAGGGTGGACGCGATGACTGATCGTCGGGTCGCACCACACCTCATGACAGTGGTCAGCGAATGACGGCTGGCCCCCGCAAATCGCGCGGCACGCTGTCTTCCCTGACATCGCTCAGGCTCGCCATGATCGCAATGATCATGGCGCTTCCCTTTTTGCTGCCCTCGCTTTCCGTCGTGCAGCATGTCGACAACGAGTTGACGGCTTTCCGGGCCGCCGGGGCGCCTCGGCCTGCCACTGGCGACTTCGTCTTCGTCGCCATCGACAAGAAGAGCCTGGCGAAGGTCGGGACCTGGCCCTGGCCACGCGATGTGCATGCCGAACTGATCGACAGGCTGGTCGCGGCGGGTGCGCGCGACATCTTCCTCGATATCGACTTCAGCACGCCCTCCCGTCCCGAGAGCGATGCGCGGCTCGCCCGCGCGCTCGAAGATGCCGGCGGTGGCGTGATCCTGCCGATGTTTCGCCAGCAGTTCGGCGCGCGGTCCAACGATCCGCTGACGTTGACGGCGCCGATCCCCCTCTTCGCGGACCATGCCTGGACGGCGCTGGTCGACGTTTCTCTCGACGAGGACGGGCTGATGCGGTCCTTCCCCGTCACCGACATGGTGGATGGTGTGCCGACCCAGTCGGCACCGGCCGTCCTTGCCGGCTACAGCGATGCCCGAACCCACAGGCTCGCCATCGACTTCTCCATCCGCCCGGAAACCGTGCCGACCTTTTCGGTGTCCGACATCCTGTCCGGCTCTCTGGCAGGGGACGCCTTGTCCGGCAAATCGGTGGTGGTGGGTGCCTATGCGACCGAGCTGAAGGATCTGTTCGCGGTGCCGGTCTACGGTATCCTGAGCGGGCCGATGCTGCATGTGCTGGCCACGGAAACGCTGGTCCAGGACCGGTTGCTGAAGCCGCTGCAGATCGAGCCGATCGTGCTTCTCCTTGCCGCGCTGATCATCACCTACATGCTGACCTTCAGTCGCGTCTCCTTCGGCGTTCCGCTTGCAGCCTCTGCGGCCATGGTGGCGATCGGCGAGGCCGCAGCCTTCCTCCTCTACAAGAACGAGGCGATCGTCTTTCACACGGCAACGCTCTGGGCCGTACTTGCCTTCGGCCTGCTAATGCTGATGGCGGAGAAGATCGGGATCAAGGGCTGGCTTGCAGAACTGGCCATCCGCGAAAACCGGGACATTCGCCGGGTGCTGAAACGGGTGATCAACGACAGCGTCGACCCGGTCATCGTGCTCGACCAGAGGTTCAACCTGCTCGATGCCAGCCACACGACCGCGGACTTGCTGGGACTTTACGAACCGGTTGCCCGCGGCACAAACCTTTCCGGCTTCGTGCCGGCGGTTTTGATGGAGGCCGTGCTTGCCCTTGAGGCCAAGCATGTTGCCGAGCCCGACAAGGCGCATAGCGAGCCTCTTTCCTTCAGTATGCCGGGGCGGAGCGGTCGCCGCCACCTCGAGGCGGTGATCACGATCTCGCCGTTCGAAAGCGGCGGCGGACAGGGCCTGTCTTCGGTCGGCACCTATGTCACCTGCATCAGCCTGCGGGATGTCACCGCGCGGCGGCTTTACGAGACCAAGCTCGAAGAAATGTCGCGCGTCGACGACCTCACCGGGCTTCTGACGCGGCGCGGGCTGGTGGATGCGATGGCCAAGGTCGGAACCGGTTTCTCGGTCTTCGTCATCGACCTGCACCGTTTCTCCCATCTCAACGAAACGCTCGGCCGCGAAAAGGGTGACGGCGTGCTGAAGGCGGTCGCGGCACGCCTGCGCAGGCATACGGGCATCGATGGTCTTTCCGCGCGGCTGGCTGGAGACACGCTCTGTCTTGCAACACCCGGCGTCGAGGATGAGGCCGGGCTTGCCGAAAGTGCCGAGCGCCTGCTTGCCCTCTTCGACACCTCCTTCGGAGTCGATGGTATCAAGATCGAGCTCAATGCGCGGGTCGGTGCCTGCAGCGGCAGCCTCGATCTCGGCGATCCGGGCCAATGGATCGAAGCGGCCGAACTGGCTCTGATCGAGGCCAAGCGGGTCGGCGGCAGCGGCTGGCGGGCCTATGATCCCTCCTCGGCCCTGCGCCGGGCACGCTCCCGCCTTCTGGAAGCCGAGATGCGCGGGGCGCTCGAGCAGGGACAATTTTTCCTGCTCTATCAGCCGCAGGTCGCGCTCAAGAGCGGGCGGCTGGTCGGGGCGGAAGCCCTGCTGCGCTGGCAGCACCCGACGCTCGGCATGATCTCGCCGGCGGAATTCATCGGCATTGCCGAGACCAATGGGTTTATCTGCGACCTTGGGCAGTTCATGTTCAAGGAAGCCTGCAAGGCAGCCACCAGCTGGCCGGCGCATGTCAGCGTCGCCGTCAATATTTCGCCGGTCCAGTTCCTGCGTGGCGATCTGCTCGCGGATCTTCGGGCGGCTCTGGCCGTCAGCGGGCTTGCGCCGCACCGGCTGCATGTCGAGATCACGGAGTCGATGTTCCTCGAAAAATCGGAGGAGCTCTTCGAGAAGCTGAACGCCTTGCGCGATCTCGGCGTCACGATCGCGCTCGACGATTTCGGCACCGGCTACTCGTCACTGAGCTATATTTCCAGCCTGCCGCTCGACAAGCTGAAGATCGACCAGTCCTTCATCCGCGACATGGTGAGTGACCCCGCCGCGCAGACCATCGTTCAATCCATCACGACGCTCGCCCACGGTCTCGGCCTCACGCTGGTTTGCGAGGGGGTGGAGAACGCCTTGCAATGCGAGATGCTGACGGCGCTCCGATGCGAAGAAGGACAGGGCTATTTCTTCGGGCGTCCGCAGCCGGCCCGTCAGATCCTGGCGCTATCGGCTGCCCATTCGCTGCTTTCCGGCGGCGAAGCGATCACTGCGGGCGGCCTGGCGCAGGCCGGGTGAGGATGAAGGCCGCGCAGGCGATCAGGATCAGTCCGATCACCAGCTTCAGCCAGAGCTGTGGTGGGCCGAAGAAGATGACGATCCCATAGCTCAGCGTCATCAGCGAGACGGAGGCGATCTTGGCCTTTTGCGAGATCGCCCCTTCCCTGCGCCAGTCGATGAGAGGCTGGCCGAAACGCGGGTGATCGAGAAGCCATTGTTCAAAGCGCGGGGAAGAGCGGGCAAAGAGGGCCGCGGCCAGGATCATGAAGGGGGTCGTCGGCAAGACGGGCAGGAAAATGCCGATGATGCCGATGCCGACCATCAACCAGGCAAAGCCAAGAATGAGCAGGCGCATTGCATTCCCTTTGCTGGCTGCCGTCGCATAGCCTGCAGATATCGCAGGAATCGGACTTGGCAAGGATTTTGAGGATTGCGGCAAATGCGGCGATTTTTCGTTTGCGCCGCAATAGACCGGAATGCATCCTTGCCCGGCAATCCCACCTTCAGGAATTCAACTGACATGTCCAAGGTTACCCTCGTGCTCGGCGCCGGCATTATCGGCGTTTCCACAGCCATCCATCTCGCGCGTCGCGGGCGTTCGGTGGTGCTGGTGGACCGCCGCGGCGCGGGCGAGGAAACCTCTTTCGGCAATGCGGGGCTCATCCAGCGCGAGGGCGTCGTGCCCTATGGCTTCCCGCAGGAGCTCGGGATGCTGATCCGCTACGGCTTCAACAATCGGATCGACGCGCATTACCATGCGAGCGCCATCCTGAAACTCGTACCCTTCCTGTCGCGCTACTGGTGGCATTCCAACAAGAGCCGGCATCAGGTGATCGCACGCGCCTATGCGCCCCTGATCGAAAACTCGGTCAGCGAGCATCAGGACCTGATCCAGGCGGCCCATGCCGATCATCTGATCCGCAAGGACGGCTGGATGGAGATCTTCCGCACGACCGGCAAGCGTGACACGGAGCTGGCCGAGGCAGAGCGGCTGGCGCGGGAATATGGCGTCAGCTACCGGGCACTCAACCGTGATGAGCTGGCCAAGGAAGAGCCGCATATCCGGGGCGATTTCGTCGGGGGCCTCAAGTGGAACGATCCCTGGTCGGTCACCGATCCGCATGGCCTCACCCAGGCCTATCTCACCTATTTCCAGTCGCTCGGCGGACGCTTCGTCAAGGGCGATGCCCTGTCGCTGGAGACGGGGGCTTCCGGCAAGGGCTGGCGGGTGAAGACCGATGACGGCATGGTCGAAGGCGACGATGTCGTGCTGGCACTTGGCCCCTGGTCGGAAGACGTGACGCGGAAGTTCGGCTATCGCTTCCTGCTCGGCGTCAAGCGCGGCTACCACATGCATTATGCGCCGGCCGGCAATGCCGTCCTCAACAACTGGACCATGGATGCCGAGCGTGGCTACTTCCTCGCGCCGATGGAAAAGGGCATTCGCCTGACGACGGGGGCGGAATTTGCCAATCGCGATGCGCCGAAATCGCCGGTGCAGCTGGCGCGCGCCGAGAAAGTCGCGCGCGAAATCTTCCCGCTCGCCGAGCGGCTGGACGCCGAGCCCTGGATGGGCGCCCGCCCCTGCACGCCGGACATGATGCCGGTCATCGGCAAGGCGCCGCGTCACGAGGGCATGTGGTTCGCCTTCGGCCATGCGCATCATGGCCTGACCCTTGGGCCCGTCACCGGCCGCCTGATCGCGGAAATGATGGATGGCGAGAAGACGTTCATCGACGCCAAGGCATGGAGCCCGGAGCGTTTCCGTCCGTAAAATCATCCAGCTTCTCTGGCCCCCGTCTCAGGGGGCTAGCCTTTTTGGCCCCGAGGTGGTACTCAGATCGAATAATTTGATCAAATTGTTTCCCGGTGGAAACAGGCCGGCAAGAAGAAGCGTCGCAAGAACGCCGGCGGCCAGGGGGATCAGGAAGAGACGGACAGTGGCATGCGCCGGTGTTTGATCCATAACGCGAAAAGCGTCTATCGTTAGCGGACCTGGCGTCCGCGCGCTTTCTGCCTGCACGTATCGAACCCGAATTCAATCAGCCACACGGTGATCCATGAACATGGCCGAAGAGGCACGCGAATTTTTCGCGGCCAATCCCGATATCGAAGTCCTTGAAGCATTCGTCATTGACGTCAACGGCGTGCCACGCGGCAAGTGGATCCCGCGTGAACGCGCCATCGACGTTTTGACCAAGGGCATGGCCATGCCGCGCTCGGTCTATGCGCTGGACGTCTGGGGCCGTGACGTCAATGCCGCTGGTCTTGCCGAGGGGACCGGCGACCCGGACGGCATCTGCTTTCCGGTTCCGGGCACGCTGTCACGCGTCACCTGGTTGTCGCGCCCGACGGCGCAGGTGCTCCTGCAGATGCACACCCAGGAAGGCGAGAGCTTCTATGCCGATCCGCGCCAGGTGCTGAGCCATGTGCTCGATCGTTTCAAGGCGGCCAAGCTGACGCCGGTCGTTGCCACCGAACTCGAATTCTACCTGATCGACCCGGTGCGTTCGGCACTCGACCCGGTCCGCCCGCCGAACACGCGCGACGGCCGCTGGCATACCGGCCAGACGCAGGTTCTTTCGATTTCCGAACTGCAGGACTTTGAAGAGGTCTTCCACGGCATTTCAACGGCGGCGCGCGCCCAGAACGTGCCGGCCGATACGACGCTGCGTGAAAACGGTCCTGGTCAGTACGAAATCAATCTCAACCATGTGCCGGATGCGCTGGCGGCCGCGGATTATGCCGTCCTCTTGAAGCGGATCGTCAAGGGCGTGGCCCGCGCCAGCGACCTCGACGCCACCTTCATGGCCAAGCCCTATGGCACGCAGGCCGGTAGCGGCATGCATGTGCATTTCTCCGTTCTCGACGAGAAGGGTGAGAATATCTATGTCGGCGCCGATGGCCCGTCGGAAGCCCTCTTCCACTCCGTTGGCGGGCTTCTGGAGAACATGGGCGAGAGCATGGCGATCTTTGCGCCGCACCAGAACTCTTATCGCCGCCTGCGCCCGTCCGAACATGCGCCGACCTATGCGTCCTGGGGTTTCGACAACCGCTCGGCTGCCGTGCGCGTCATCACGGCCTCGAAGCCCGCGACCCGCATCGAGCATCGCGTTGCCGGATCCGACACCAATCCCTATCTCGTTCTGGCCATGATCCTGTCGGCGGCACTGGCCGGCATGAAGGAGAAGCTTTCGCCCGGTGGCGCGATCTCCGGCGACGACCATGCCGTCAACCACGAGCCGCTGCCGACCAACTGGGACTACGCGCTGCAGCGCTTTGCCAAATCGAGCTTCGCCTATGCGGCGCTCGGGCCGAAATATCGAAGCCTTTATACCGCCTGCAAGCAGCAGGAGCTCTCGGAGTTCTCGCTGCGTGTGACCGACGTCGAATATGACGCCTATATCCGGACCGTGTGAGGTGAAGCCATGACCAAGTCGATCGGACCCAATCCCGGCCATGCGGCCACTTATTACGCAGCCTCTGCCCGTGACAAGCGCGTGCGCCCGAAGCTGGATGGCCAGCACACGGCCGATATCTGCATCATCGGCGCCGGCTTTACCGGCATTTCGGCAGCGCTCGAGCTCTCCGAAAAGGGCTATGCCGTCATCGTGCTCGAGGCCGACCGCATCGGCTTCGGCGCTTCAGGCCGCAATGGCGGCCAGATCGTCAACGGCTATAGCCGTGACCTCGAGACGATTGCCAAGCGTTACGGCCAGGACAAGGCAGACCGTCTCGGCGAGATGTCGCTGGAAGGTGGCCGGATCATCCGCGAGCGCGTGGCGAAATACGGGATCGAATGCGATCTCGTCGACGGCGGTTTCTTCGCGGCCTTCACCGACAAGCAGGTGAAGGAGATGGCAGACGTCCGGGCGCACTGGATGAAGCACGGCCATGACGGGCTGGAAATGGTCTCCAAGTCCGAAGTCGCGAAATATGCCAAGACCGATCGTTATGTCGGTGGCATGATCGATCGCCATGGTGGCCATATTCATCCGCTCGATCTGGTGCTCGGCGAAGCGGCAGCGGCCGAAAGCCTCGGCGCCAAGATTTTTGAGAATTCCAAGGTCGTGCATCTCGACACCGGCCCGCAGCCTTTCGTCTGCACCGAAGGCGGGATCGTCAGGGCCAAGCACATCCTCGTCTGCGGCAATGCCTATATGGCCGGCATCGCGCCGAAGGTGACCGAGAAGATGATGCCGGTTTCCAGCCAGGTCATGGCGACCGAGGTGCTGGATCCCAAGCTGATCGAGGAGCTGCTGCCGGCCAACTACTGCGTCGAGGACGCCAATTACGTTCTCGACTACTACCGCCGCACGGCCGACAACCGTCTGCTCTATGGTGGCGGCATCGGCTATGGCGGCCAGGATCCGAAGAACCTGACGGGCGTCATCCGGCCGAACATGCTCAAAACCTTCCCGCAGTTGAAGGACGTCAAGATCGACTATGCCTGGAGCGGCAATTTTGCACTGACGCTGACGCGCATCCCGCATATGGGCAAGCTGTCGGACACCGTCTACTTCTCGCATGGCGACAGCGGCCATGGCGTGACGACGACGCATCTGCTCGGCAAGATCCTGGGCGAAGCCGTGCACGGCCAAATGAGCCGCTTCGACGTCTGGTCGTCGCTGCAGGCCTACCCCTTCCCGGGTGGTCGCATGTTCCGCGTGCCGTTCACCGCACTCGGTGCCTGGTATTACGGCATGCGCGACCGGCTTGGCGTGTAAGGAGAGATCAGATGACCCGCACCGTCACCGTCGCCGCGACCCAAATGGCCTGCTCATGGGATCTGACCTCCAACATCGCCCGGGCGGAAAAGCTCGTGCGCGAGGCAGCATCCAAGGGCGCGCAGATCGTGCTGATCCAGGAACTGTTCGAGGCGCCATACTTCTGCCAGGACCAGATCGCGGAGTTCTTCGATCTCGCGAAACCTGCGCATGACAACCCGCTGATCGAGCACTTCTCGGCAGTGGCCGAAGAACTCAACGTCGTGATCCCCGTCAGCTTTTTCGAGAAGGCCGGGCAGACCTTCTTCAACAGCATCGCCATTGTCGATGCGACCGGCGACGTGCTCGGCATCTATCGCAAGAGCCATATCCCCGATGGGCCCGGCTATACCGAGAAGTTCTACTTCTCGCCCGGCGATACAGGTTTCGAGGTCTGGGAGACGCGGCACGCAACGATCGGCGTCGGCATCTGCTGGGACCAGTGGTTTCCGGAGGCGGCGCGTGCCATGGCGCTGCAGGGCGCCGAACTTCTGTTCTACCCGACCGCGATCGGTTCGGAACCGCAGGATGCGAGCCTCGACAGCTCCTGCCACTGGCAGCGGGTGATGCAGGGTCATGCCGCGGCCAATGTCATGCCGGTCATCGCGTCGAACCGCATCGGCAAGGAAGACGGGCGCAAGGGCACGTCGCTCACCTTCTATGGCTCGTCCTTCATCTGTGACCAGACGGGGGCGATGGTGGCGACCGCCGATCGGGAGACGGAAACTGTGCTGACCGCCACCTTCGACCTCGACGGCATTGCAAGACAGCGCGCCAGCTGGGGCCTGTTCCGCGATCGTCGCCCGGAGCTCTACGGCCCGCTGATGGGCTATGAAGGCTGAGGCTCAGGCCTCGGTCTTCAAGCCTGCAAGCGCGTCGGCGACGATGCCCTCGACCGGCTGATCGATGGAGACTGTGACGACGCCGGGCTCACCGGTCGGCACTTCCAGGGTGGCGAGCTGGCTGTCGAGGAGACCAAGCGGCATGAAATGGCCGGTGCGGGCGCCCATGCGGCGCCCCAACAAGTCCCGCGATCCTTCGAGATAAACGAAAGTGAGGCGATCGCCGGTCGCGGCGCGCAGGTGGTCGCGGTAGATCTTCTTCAGCGCAGAGCAGGACACGACGATCCCCTCGCCGCGCTCCAGAGCGTCGGCCATGCGCTCGCCGATCACGGTCAGCCAGGGCCAGCGATCCTCGTCCGTGAGTGGTGTTCCCGCGGCCATCTTCGCGACATTGGTTTCGGGATGCAGCACATCGCCTTCGATGAAGGGAAGTCTGAGACGATCTGCCAGGGCCGCGCCGACCGAAGACTTGCCACAGCCGCTGACGCCCATGACGATCACCGCCTGCGGGACGGTGGGCTTATTTTCGTGCGGCATGCTCTTCCTCTTCCTCAACCCTCGTTCAAGGGTCGCGACAATAGGAAGGTTCAGGCGAAATGCAATCCGCTCTTGCTGACCGCGTCTCTGGCGAGACCTCTTTCCCTTGATGGCTGCCGCTCAGCCCTTATCGAGGCCGCGATCTTCTCGGCCATCATGATGACGGGGGCGTTGGTGTTGCCGCCGATCAGGCGCGGCATGACGGAGGCATCGACGACGCGAAGGCCCTCCACGCCGTTGAGCCTGAGGCTGGGGTCAACAACCGCATCCGGATCCGAACCCATGCGGCAGGTGCCGACTGGGTGGTAGATTGTGTCTGCCCGGGCGCGGATGGCGGCGTCGAGTTCCGCGTCCGAAGGCCCCGCGGGATAGAGCTCGGCGCCGCGATACCTGTTGAGCGCGGGGGCTGCCATGATCTCGGCCATCATCCGGGCCCCCTTGCGCAGGGTCTCCAGGTCGCGCGCATCGGAGAGGAAGGCAGGATCGATCAGAGGGGCGGCCGAGGGGTCGGCGCTTGCAAGCCGCACGGTGCCCCGCGAATGGGGGCGCAGAACGCAGACATGGCAGGAATAGCCATGGCCCCAATGCATCTTGCGCACGTGGTCATCAACCATGGCGACGAGGAAGTGGAGCTGGATATCCGGGCGGTCGAGAGAGGGATCGGTCTTCAAGAAGGCGCCCGATTCCGCGCAGGTCGACCGTAGATGCCCCATGCGCTCCGTCCGCCACTCTTGCGCGGCGCGGAGAATATCGCGTGTCGCGGTGATGCCCATGCCGAAGAGATCGGTGTCGGGCGAGCGGAAGATCATGGTGTAATCGAGGTGGTCCTGCAGGTTATTGCCCACTTCGGCGCGGTCCAGAACCACGGGAATGCCGAGGGAGGTCAGATGGTCGGCAGGGCCGATGCCTGAGAGCATCAGGATCTGCGGTGACTGCAACGCGCCCGCCGAAAGCAGCACCTCGCGGCCGGCGCGGACGGTGCGCTCTTCCTTGCCGAAACGATAGGCGACGCCGACCGCCCTGCCCTGCTGGATGACGATGCGTGTGACATGCGCCTCGGTGATGACGGTCAGATTGCGCCGCGTCATTACATCGTGGAGATAGGCAGCAGCAGCCGAGCAGCGCTCACCTCGTTTCGGCCCATTCCAGAACTGGGTCGCCTGATAGACGCCGGCGCCTTCCTGCTGAGGGCCGTTGAAATCGTCGTTCTGGCGGTGGCCGCTCTGCTCGCAGGCCTTCAGGAAGGCCTGGTTGATCGGTCGCGTCCAGTTCTGGTCGCAGACCTGAAGCGGCCCGCCGCGGCCATGCAGATCATCTGCACCACGAATGTTGTCCTCTGCCTTCTTGAACCAGGGCAACACATCCGTCCAAGACCAGCCTGCACAGCCGAGAGAGGCCCATTCGTCGTAATCACCGGCGTGACCACGAACATAGAGCATGGCGTTGATCAGGCTCGACCCGCCAAGACCGCGCCCCCGGGGCTGATAGCCGCGACGTCCGTTGAGCCCGGCCTGCGGCACGGTGGAAAACCGCCAGTTGCCGCTTTTCACATGTCCTGGCACCACGGCTGCCGCTGCCATCGGCACGCGGGCAAAAACGCCATCGCCGCGTCCGCCGGCCTCCAGGAGGCACACGGTGACGGAGGGATCCTCGCTCAGGCGCGCCGCCAGAACCGAGCCTGCGGAACCGCCTCCGATGATCACATAGTCGTACATGCTCTCCCCCCAGAGACCTGTACCCGCCCAGCACTTCTGCAGCGACTACATTAAGCAGACTTAAATTGCCGTGAACGTAAGCGTAGCATAGCGGCGGAGGGACGCAAGCGGGGCGCCAAGCGGTTATTCGCCAACGAAAAACCCGCCTTGCGGCGGGTTCGTCAAGTCGTTCTGTCAGGTGCTGCTCAGGCAGCCGGTGCGGCTGCAACACGGCGCGGCTGCAGGTCGTCGATGCCGAGCAGGAAGTTGATCTGCGGGCGGGCCTTGACCAGATCGTCGATCGTGTATTCGGAGAGCACGTCGAAGAAGGCATTGAGCGCCTTGCGCAGCGCCGAATTCAGGCCGCAGCTGTCGATCAGCGGGCATTCGACGTCACCGTCGTCCTCGAAGCACTCCGCCATGGCGAAGCTGTCTTCCGTGACCTTCACCACATCGAACAGGGTGATCTTCTCGGCAGGACGGCCGAGGCGCACGCCACCATTGCGACCACGCACCGTCTCCACCAGACCGGCCTTGTTGAGCGGCTGCAGGATCTTGAACAGGAAGAGTTCGGAGACGCCGTAAGCCTTGGCGATCTCGGGGATCCGGCTCAACTGGTCATTGTTGGCTGCGCAATACATCAGCATGCGCACGGCGTAATTTGTCTGCTTTGTCAAACGCATGCACGATTCCTCTGTTTTGTTGAGGCTTATATAGCGCCTTTTGCAGTTTTGAACAATTCCAAAATACTCAAGTTCTGAACTCACGTGTCTGTGATTAAAGTCGACTCCAATTGACAGCTTATCCGGATTCATGAATATGCGCCTCAACAATCTGCAAGAGGGAGGCCTATCATGACATCCATTCGTAGCATCGCACTCGGCGCCGTATCCGTTTTGGCCCTGTCGGCCACATCGGCGCTCGCCGACGGCGAAGTGAACATCTATTCCTACCGCCAGCCGGAACTGATCCAGCCGCTGATGGACGCCTTTACGAAGGAAACCGGCATCAAGACGAACGTGCTTTTCCTCGACAAGGGTCTGGTCGAGCGCATCACGGCCGAAGGCGCAAACTCGCCGGCCGACGTCATCCTGACCGTCGACATCGCCCGTCTGACGGAAGCCAAGGATGGCGGCGTCACCCAGCCGCTCAACGATGAAGACATCAACAAGCAGATCCCGGCGCAGTATCGCGATACCGATGGCAACTGGTTCGGCCTGACGACCCGTGGCCGCGTGCTTTATGCCTCCAAGGATCGCGTCTCCGAAGATGCCATCACCTATGAAGAGCTTGCCGATCCGAAGTGGAAGGGCCGCATCTGCATGCGTGACGGCCAGCACTCCTACAATATCGGTCTCTTCGCCTCGATGGTCGCGCATCACGGTGCCGAATACACCGAGAAGTGGCTCGCCGGCCTGAAGCAGAACCTTGTCAAGAAGCCCGATGGTAACGACCGCGCCCAGGCCAAGGCGATCTATGCCGGCGAATGCGATCTCGGTCTGGCCAACACCTATTACCTCGGCCTGATGCAGACGAACGAGAAGGAGCCGGAAGAGAAGGAATGGGCCAAGTCGGTCAAGGTTCTCTTCCCGAACGCTGCCGACCGCGGCACGCATGTGAACATCTCCGGCATGGCGCTGGCCAAGAATTCCCCGAACAAGGACAACGCCGTCAAGCTGATGGAATTCCTGGCTTCGGATGAAGCCCAGACCATCTATGCCGAGCAGGTCTTCGAATATCCGGTCGGTCCGAATGCGAAGGCTTCCGAGATCGTTGCAGGCTTCGGCGCGATCAAGCCGGACACGCTGCCGCTCACCGACATCGCCGCCAACCGCAAGGTCGCGTCCGAACTGGTGGACAAGGTCGGCCTGAACGAAGGCCCGACGCAGTAAGTTGCGGCTGGTCTAAGCAGAATGCAGAAGGGGCGGTCCATGACCGCCCCTTCATTCGTTTGGGGTTGTCTTCGATTGTGCCGGGACGTTCAGGTCCCGCCGGCGCCGATTGCCCGGGCGTGATCGTCGATCGCCTTGCGACGCTCGGCCGTGCCGGGATGCGTGGAGAGGAAGGACGAATCGCCGCCGAGGCCGAGCTTTTCCTCCAGGCGCGCAAAGAAACGGCCGATCGCGCGCGGATCGCGCCCGGCCTTGGCCATCAGTTCGACCGATATACGATCTGCCTCGTTTTCCGCGTCGCGCGAATGCGAGAGCGACATGAGTGCTGCACCATTGGTCAGGATATCCTCGCCGGCGGCTCCGACATCGCCGGCGATCAACATGATCAGGCCCGCCATGCCGGCCGCGCGGTAAAGCTGGCGAAGCGAGTGCTCCTCCTCCACATGGCCGATCTCGTGGGCGAGAACGCCGGTGATCATATCCATGTCGCCGTCGGCCAGTTCAATCAGTTCGTCGGTGATGACGAGCGTGCCATCGGGCAGCGCAAAAGCATTGGGGCCGATCGCTCCGCCCTGCCGGAAATTGAGATTATAGCCGGCGACGCCCCGGGACGAGAGCGCCGCAATCTCGTTGAAGGCCTGACGGATCTCGGTCTGCCGTGCCTCCGGCAGGCGGGTCTCGCTGAAGATCGCCTGGTCCAGCGAGAGAAGCGTGCCGCTCGCCATCCACTGGGTGACAGCGGGTGGCGTCACCAGAACCGCGACTTCCACAAGCGCCGGCACCGCATAGCGATAGATCATGCCGGCCAGCAGAAAGACGGCGACCACGAAGGCCAGCAGCCGGGGGTGAAAGCGTTCGAGCTCGTGCACGAAGCCGGTTTTCCCATGTCTCTTCAGGAAGAGATCGATGGCGTCGTTGTCTTCGGTCTCGAACAGCGAGCCGTCGGCGAAACCGACCCGTCGCGGAATGCGGCCGACCCGGGCGGAGATCTCCGTCCGGGCCATGTCTCCGACAGAAACCGGATCGCCACCGGCGGCCAGCCGCACATAGAGCGTCTTGCCCTCGCTCAGGAGAAGGGCCGGCTCCGCCCGGCTGGAGCCGGGGGGATGCCAGCGACCGGCGGCGATGCGCTTGTCGTCAGAAGCCAAAGTCGAACCCTTCGAGATCGAGATATTCCGCCGTCACGGCAGAGCCGGAAGCCTGCATCGAGGATACCACATCATCGAGCTCACCATCGACCACGATGCCGGAATGCTCGATCACGTAGCGGTGCTCGCGAACCGCGGCCCAGGGGCGCATCAGGCTGAGGGTGAGCACGGTGACGACGAGGTTGGAGATGACGATCCAGAAATAGCGAAGCCGGCCAAGATCGGAGAAGAGGCTGTGACGGCGGTCGAAGCGCGCCGAATTCATCACCACGTTTCGCACACCGATACGATAGAAGATCGCGGCAACACTCCAGAGCACCAGGGCCGGGATCAGCGCTCCATAGATGCTCAGCACCAATTGCGCTTCCGGATCCATGCTGGTGTCAGCACCTTCAACTGCACCGTAATAGGCCGCCATGCCAAGGACCCCCGCCACGGCAGCGCCGACCAGCATCAGCAGAAAGGCAGGCAGCCAGACGCGGTAGAGTGCGCCGATCTTCGGATCCGTTTCGAATGCGCGGTCGCCATAGCGCAGGTTGTTGAAGATGTAGCGATAAAGCCAGCGGCTGGCGAAGGGGGCGAGAATGCCGAGCGAAAAGAAGGACACGAGACCGCCGACGATGATCGCGAAGAAGGCGCCACCGGTCTTGCCGACGAAATCGAAGCGGATGTTGCGGTAGCTCGTGACGCGCGCGTTGAAGCGCAGGCTGCGCATGACGATCCACGGCAGGAGGACCAGCATCAATAGCGCCAGGATACCGCCGATGATCGGGCTGAAGGTCAGAAGCAGGTTGTAGGCGACGATGTAGCCGAAGACGATGGCGCGGCCGATGAAGATCTGCAGACCGCGGGCGTGATAGTCGAAGGAATGCCCGTCAACGAAGGTGTTGCCGTAGAAATAGCGATTGCGGCGGACCTTGGCCCAAGCCGAGTAAATGCCGACCGTGATGATGGTCAGCAGGATGTTGACGATCCAGATGCCGAAATACTCGCCGGCGCTGCCGCGAAACTCGCCGCGCCGCAATGCATCCGCCCGGCCGAAAACTGCCTGTTGCATGAAATGTCCCTCATGAAATCAAATCGTTTGCGTCGCTATCCCCCGCGATGCGCCCGAACATTGATCATGAGACACCCTCACACTCAAGTGCGCTCCGACACTCCGGATGTCCGCTTTGGGTCTCAGATGTCGGGGATTTCGATGCACCACCATTTCGGCCGCCCACCCTTGTAGGAGTGATAGGCGGGCTTGAGATCGGCAGCGCTTGTGCGATCGAAGCTCCCCAGCAGGAGTGCGACCGTGGGATGGTCATCGATGGCGCCGAGCGAGGAGCCGCAAGTGCTGCAAAAGGCGCGCGACGAGATATCTGATGAGCGCCAGGTGGAAGGCTCGCCTGAAGGCCCGATCCAGCGGACGGCATCGCGCGGGAATTCGACCCAGCTGGCCGTCAGGCTGCCGGTGTGGCGCTGGCACATCTTGCAGGAACAGGTGTGTGGTTTGGCAGCCGGCGCATCGGCTTCGAAGCGGATCGCTCCGCAGAGGCAACCGCCTGTATGGATCTTCTTCTTCGGCATCCTCAGCCCTCCCGACAGCAAAGCTATCAAGTGGCAACAGGCTGACAAGAGAACGCCACCCCGTCTTACGACGGAGTGGCGCGAAAGTGATCGAACGGGTGGTACGCTTACTTCATCGTCGGCATGACGAATTCGGCACCGTCCTTGATACCCGACGGCCAACGGCTGGTGACCGTCTTGGTGCGGGTCCAGAACTTGATCGAGTCCGTGCCATGCTGGTTGAGGTCGCCGAAGGAGGAGGACTTCCAGCCACCGAAGGAGTGGTAGGCGAGCGGAACCGGGATCGGCACGTTGATGCCGACCATGCCGATGTTGATGCGGCTGGCGAAGTCACGGGCGGCATCGCCGTCGCGGGTATAGATCGCAACGCCATTGCCATACTCATGCTTCATCGGCAGGTCGAGGGCCTCCTCATAGGTCTTGGCGCGAACGACCGAGAGGACCGGACCGAAGATTTCGGTCTTGTAGATGTCCATGTCCGACGTGACATGGTCGAAGAGGCAACCGCCGACGAAGTAGCCGTTCTCATAGCCCTGCAGCTTGAAGTCGCGGCCGTCGACCACGAGCTTGGCGCCGGCTTCGACACCGCTGTCGATCAGCGACTTGATGCGGGCCTGGGCTTCCTTGGTGACGACGGGGCCCATGTCGGCCTTGTCATCGGTATACGGTCCGATGCGCAAGGATTCGACCATCGGGGTCAGCTTTTCGATCAGACGGTTGGCGGTTTCCTCGCCGACCGGAACGGCAACCGAGATCGCCATGCAGCGCTCGCCGGCAGAACCGTAACCGGCACCCATCAGCGCCTGGGCGGCCTGGTCGAGGTCGGCATCGGGCATGATGATCATGTGGTTCTTGGCGCCGCCGAAGCACTGGGCGCGCTTGCCGTTCATCGCAGCCGTTCCATAGACATAGCGGGCGATCGGGGTCGAGCCGACGAAGGAGACGGCGGAGATATCCGGATGGGTGAGGATGCCGTCGACGGCCGACTTGTCGCCATTGACGACGTTGAGGATACCGGCAGGCAGACCTGCCTCGATCATCAGTTCGGCAAGGCGGATCGGAACGGACGGGTCACGCTCCGAAGGCTTCAGGATGAAGGCGTTGCCGCAGGCAATCGCCGGCGCAAACATCCACATCGGGATCATGGCGGGGAAGTTGAACGGTGTGATGCCGGCGCCGATGCCGACAGCCTGGCGGATCGAATACATGTCGATGTTCGGGCCAGCCCCTTCGGTGAACTCGCTCTTCGACAGATGCGGGATGCCGATGACAAATTCGCAGACTTCGAGGCCGCGGACGATATCGCCCTTGGCGTCTTCGATCGTCTTGCCGTGTTCGCGCGACAGGGTCTCGGCGAGGCTGTCCATGTTGTCGTTCAGGAGCTGGACGAACTTCATGAAGACGCGGGCGCGGCGCTGCGGATTGGTGGCGGCCCACTTGGCCTGGGCCGACTTCGCGTTCTCGACGGCCGCGTTCAGTTCCTCGGCGCTTGCCAGCGAAACCTCGCCCTGCACTTCGCCGGTTGCCGGGTTGTAGATCGGCTGCTTGCGACCCGAGGTGCCGGCGACATGCTTGCCGCCGATGAAATGACCTACCTGATACATGGGTATCCTCCTAGATTGTTATGGAGGCAGTATGCGCTTTGATTTGCACAAATCAACGCGATGATTTACGCATCCGTTGTGCACATTTCGACACAAGGGCATCTATGAACTGGGATGACGTTCGCATATTCCTCGCCGTCGCGCGCACGGGCCAGATTCTGGCCGCCTCAAGACGTCTGGGCCTGAACCACGCCACGCTTTCGCGGCGGCTGACGGCGCTGGAAACGGCGCTGAAGACGCGGCTCTTCATCCGCCGCACGAATGGCTGCGAACTGACCGCCGAGGGCGAGGCCTTTCTCGCCTCGGCGGAGCGGATGGAAACCGAGATGCTGGAGGTGCAGGCGCGGCTCGGGCGGACGGACACGCAGGTTGCGGGCACCGTCCGGATCGGCGCGCCCGACGGGTTCGGCGTCTTCTTTCTCGCCTCGCGCTTGGGCGCGCTGATCGAGCGGCATCCGGAACTGAAGATCCAGCTCGTGCCGGTGCCGCGCTCCTTTTCCCTGTCGCAGCGCGAGGCGGATATCGCGGTGACGCTCGAGCGGCCGGATCAGGGACGGCTCGTGTCATCTAAGCTCGTGGACTATACGCTCGGCCTCTACGCCTCCAAGAGCTATGCCGAAGCCAGGGGACTGCCGACGACACCGGACGAGCTGAAGGGCCACCGCCGGATCGGCTATGTCGAAGACCTGATCTTCACGCCGTCGCTGAACTATACCGGCGAGGTGATGCGCGACTGGAATGCCGGCTTCGAGATCTCCTCGGCGATCGGCCAGACTGAGGCGGTGCTGGCCGGCGCCGGCATTGGGATCCTGCACAGCTATATTGCCCGGCAGCACGAAAGTCTGGTGCGTGTCCTGCCCGAGGTGACGATCCGGCGGGCCTATTGGACGACCTTTCATGAGAGCGCGCGCGAACTCGTGCGGGTGCGGGCGGTCGTGCAGTTTCTGCAGGATGCTGTCGAGCAGGATCGGGCGATCTTCGCCTGACACTTGGTCGTCTCACCGGCAAGTAAGACGCAGGATCTCCGGGATGACGAGACCGCCGAAATAGGCCTCGCTCGGTTCCGGGGCGACGGAGACCTCGCAGTCGCCGGGCGTGCCGGAGAGGACGGCGGGGCGTTCCGGGTCGAAGCGGAAGGCAATCGTGAAGTCGCGATCGCGCAGCATCAGCGAGAGCGACTGGCCATTCAGCGGTAGTGCAGTTGGCCAGCGATAGTCCGCCGCAATCGTAACCTGGCCGGTTGCGAGATCGACACGGACCGAGGCCGCAGGTGGCAGCTTCACGGCCTCGGGTCCGAGTCTTGCCTCCAGGAAAAAGTCCCGGGACGAGAGGCGGTCGCCCAGTTCGCGGGTGAGTGCCGCGCGCTCCGCATCAGAAAGGGTGCCGTCCTGGTCCTTGTCGAAGCGTGCGGTCAGCCGGCGGCTGGTGGCCTGATCGAAACCGAGGATCTGGGTGAGACCGGTCAGGCGGTTTCCGTCGAGCTGAAAGACAAGGCGCGCCGAGGCTGCAACATCCGGATGGGCCGCGGCCGGTGCGGCGAGCATCAAAAGAGCAAGCGGGAAAAAAAGGCAACTCGGCTTCACCGAACCAGCGCCTCCGACGCAAACGATGGAGGCAGGGGTGGAAAGTCTGGCGGTGCCAGCTGAGTCTCACGCCCGGCGAGGAAAGCTCCGCCGTAGAGGAGAGCAACGGCCAGCATCCAGCTTCCGCCGATCCGAGTGGCGATGGTGAAGCCGGTATTTTGGATCTGAGATGCCGGCCAGGCAATCGAGAGAATGGTCAGGGCCTGCAGGAGGGGTGCGCTCCACCGATAGTGCTCTGCGAAGAGCACGGGATCGCCAAGCCGCGTTGCGGTCGCAAGGGCTATGCCTGCGAGAGCAAAGACGGGAAGGCAGACGACAGGCCGGAACCTCGGTGAGAGGATGAGCGCGAACCCCACCAGCGCGCAGGCGATCGGGCCGGCGAGAAAGAGATGGGGTGCTGCACCGGGCACGGGCGCCATCCAGCCATAGACCGTTTCGCGATACCAGAAGCCTGCGAGGTTCCCGAGGACCATGCAGAGCATACTCGCCATGGCCCAACGTCCCGGTAGCTGCCCGAGCAACACGCCAAGCCCGACGAGCGGAAGCAGGACCTCGACGCTCGCGATGGCGGCATAGGCCGATGTGCCGTCCGACAATCCGGGCAACAGGAACAGAGCGCCGGCAACCGCGCCTGCCAGAAGTGGCAGCAGCGAAAGCAGGCGTATTGCAGATAGCGGCATCAGGCGACGAGGAAGTAGACGCCGCCGAGGCCGATCAATCCGCCGAGCGCTCTTGCCATCTGCCCGCCCTGGATGCGCTGGAAGCCAAGACCGACGGCAATGCCAGCGAGATGGATGAGGCCGGTTGCGACCACAAAGCCGAGCGCGTAGGAGGCGGGATCAGCCGCACCGGGCAGTTCCGCGCCATGGGCATAGCCATGGAAGATCGCGAAGACACCGATCACAGCCACGGCCAGCCATTCCGGCGGGCGCCAGAGGAAGGCGATTGCGGCTCCAAGGACGATGATCGAAAGGGCGATACCGCTTTCGACAGCCGGGAGAGGAACGCCTGCGATCCCCATCATTCCGCCGACGACCATGATCAGCGGAAAGGCGATCGGCAGGCTCCAGACCGAACGACCGCCCATTTGCGCGCCCCAGAGGCCGACGCAGAACATGGCCAGCATGTGGTCGAGCCCCGACAGCGGATGCTCGAAACCATGAAGAAAGCCACCTCCCTCACCCGCCACAACATGCGCTTCAGCTGCGGTGGGCAAGGCCATTGCCAGAACGGCAAGGCCGAGAAGAGGTGTCAGTCGGTTGAGCGACATGGGTTTCTCCGAAACGCGATGATGACCCGGCTTGGGTGCAAGAGGATCACGCCGTGCGTCATGCGACGCGGCTCGGCCTGACTATATCCGAATCGTGTGAGACTGTAGATGGGAAAGTGTTCGCGCGGAGGCCGCCCTGTCGTTGGTTCTTCGTGCCGAGGACCAATGCAGCTAGAGCCGGAGCAGCGAATATGGCGCGCCCTTCTCATTTCCCCTTTTTGCGCGCCCTGGCAAGCGGTGCCTCTCGTCTTTTCGCGGGCCTGTCCCTCGGCCTCCTTCTCCTGCCCTCGGCGGCCAATGCGCATGTCATGGATGGTCCGCTTGGCGGCTTCGGCTCGGGGTTCGGCCACCCGCTCGCCGGGCCTGACCATTTCCTTGCCATGCTCGCCGTCGGCCTCTGGGGTGCCCAGATCGGGGGCCGGACCGTCTGGACGCTGCCGGCAACCTTCCCGATGATCATGTGCGTCGGCGGCGTCCTGGGAATGCTCGGCATCCTGCCGACGGATATCGTTCAGGTCGGCATCGCGCTCTCCGTGCTGGCGCTCGGCGGCGTGATCGCGGCCAATTGGAAGGCGCCGGAATGGGTAGCGCTTCTGCTGATTTCGATCTTCGCCATCCTGCACGGCATTCCGCATGGCGTTCTCGCACCCCGCGCCACCGATCCCGCAGCCTTCACCGTGGGATTCGTGGTGTCGACAGGTGTTATCCATGTGGTCGGGATTGCGATCGGCGCGGCGCTGAAGCCGATCGCCGGCGGCAGACTGGTTCAGGGCCTCGGTGCGGCGATTGCGCTGGCAGGCCTCTGGTTTCTGTTGGCTCCAGCGGCGGCCTAAATGGGCTGACGCCCTGCGACACAAGCGTTTTGCTGCATCGCGATCGCATGGTTTCTGTTGACAAACCCTGAGCAAACCGCACAAACCACGGCACCGGCCGCGACCGCCTTCATCGGCGCGGCCCGCGCAACCGTGAACAGCTCAGGCACAGGCTCTCCATGACCACGAATACCGCACTCCTCGACTTCCAGATCGTTCCGAATGCCTCGCCCATGCCCGAAGCCGAGCGGCTGCAGGCCTTCGAAAACCTGGGCTTCGGAACGCTGTTCACCGACCACATGGCGGTGGTGCACTGGCATGTCGACAAGGGCTGGCACAGCCCGGAGGTTTCGGCCCGCAAGCCGTTCCAGGTCGATCCGGCCGCAAGCGTGCTGCACTATGCCCAGGAAATCTTCGAGGGCATGAAGGCCTATAAGGGCGCCGACGGTCGTATCACCCTCTTCCGACCGGAAGAAAATGCCCGCCGCTTCAACAAGTCGGCCGAGCGCATGGCGATGCCGGACGTGCCGGAAGAACTTTTCCTCAAGGCTGTCGAAGAGCTGGTGAAGATCGATGCCAAGTGGGTGCCGGAAGGCGAAGGCAGCCTCTATCTGCGCCCCTTCATGTTTGCCAGCGAAGCCTTTCTCGGCGTTCGCCCCTCGCGCGAATATGTCTTCTGCGTCATCGCCTCGCCTGTCGGGCCCTACTTCAAGGGCGGCAGCAAGCCGGTGACACTGTGGGTCAGCGAGCATTACACCCGCGCGGCACCGGGCGGCACGGGCGCTGCCAAGTGCGGCGGCAATTATGCGGCAAGCCTTCTCGCCCAGAAGGAAGCGGCGAGCCGCGGCTGCGACCAGGTCGTCTTCCTTGATGCAGCCGAGCACAAGTGGATCGAAGAGCTGGGCGGCATGAACGTCTTCTTCGTGATGGACGACAATACCGTCGTCACGCCGCCGCTTTCGGGCACAATCCTGCCGGGCATCACGCGCAACTCGATCATCCAGCTTGCGAATGAAAACGGCCTCAAGGTCATCGAGCGTCCCTACTCGTTCGATGAATGGATGGCGGATGCGCGCAGCGGCAAGCTGCGTGAGGCCTTCGCCTGCGGCACGGCTGCCGTCGTCGCTGCCATCGGGACCGTTCGCCATCCCGGCGGCGAGTTTGTCATCGGCAATGCCGGCACCGGCATCGAGACCGAAAAGCTGCGCAACCAGCTGACCGGCATCCAGCGCGGATATGTCGCTGATACCCATGGCTGGGTGAAGGAAGTAACCCGCGCCTGATGCGGCGGCTTTCGGAATGATCCTCAGGCCCCGTCATGGCAGCATGGCGGGGCTTTTTTCTGCCCCGCCATGATGTGTTCGGCTGCGTTTCCTGTGACGCGGAGGAGAAGCATGCGCTTTCTGCCGGCGCGCTCGCCGATCCGAGCTATTGTCCGCTCTGCAACCCGTGACCGGTGCGGCGGGCGCCTTCAGTAATTTGCGGACTGCGCAAGATAGGGACGTATGCGGCTGCTGACGGCAGCGGTTCTCCAGTTGTGGATACGCGCGCCGATTTCGACACCCCTTCGCCAGATGACCTCGGCATGAAGCACACCGAAGCGCTCGCAATGCAGGACGAAGGCTTCGCGGTCGGCGAGCATCAGGCTTTCTGTCAGTTCGAGCTTCAGTCCCTTGGGGCTCCAGTCCGAAATCAGGCCGCGAAAATGGCAGCCGAACATCAGCACCAGCGAGCTCAGCTCACAGGCCTGCCGGATTTCGTTTCGTCGCTCCATCAAGAACCTCCGTTCGGATGGCGCGACCAGATCAGCAAACGCGCGCGGACGAAAGGCGAGACTGTTGAAAGCCTTGCATTCGGGTAAACGGAATCGGTCGCATTTGATCTATCTGGACGGCACGATGACGCAGCCGGTGACCGTCACGAGGACATTCTTTGGGAGGGGGAAGAAATGGTACGGTTGAGTGGAGTTGAACCACTGACCTCAGGTGCCACAAACCTGCGCTCTAACCAACTGAGCTACAACCGCACATGACCGCGTCGCTGACGCCGTTGAGGGGTCACATACGAGCAGACGGATTTTTTTTCAAGCCCTTTCTGCGCATCCTGTGAAAAGGCCTGGTTCATAGAAAAGGCCGGGCTTGATGCCCGGCCCACTATCCTTGGGAGGATTTTTCGTATCGCGTCAGGCGATCAGGCGACCTTCAGCGAGGACATTGCCTTTTCGGCTGCTTCCTTGCCCGGCTTGGCAACGGTTTCGGCAACCTTCTTGGCCGTTTCCTGCATGGCCTTGGCCTGCTCGATGGTCACTTCCGCCTGCTTGCGGATGAAAGCGGTCTGCAGCTCGACGAGTTCGGCAACCGACTTCACGCCGAGGAGCGCTTCCATGTGGGACAGCGAAAGGTCGGCATTGGTGCGCATCGCGTCGATGGCCTTGAGACCGAGTTCAACCGTGCCGGCCTGAGCCGTCTGTACGGTCGATTCCATGGTCTTGGTGGCTTCTTCGGTCGCAGCCTTCATCTTGGCATAGGCTTCCTTGGACTGGGCGGCGCCCTTTTCGGCGAAGTCACGGAAGCTTTCCTGCATCTTGGACGGATCGAAGGTCGAGAAAGAGAACATATCCTTGGCATTCATGGTGCATTTCCTCTCGTTACGGGATCTGAACGACCCCTCGTGTTTCACTCATGAAGCTTATATAACACCGCCTATTGTGCATTGCAACATCATTGTGCGCCGCACAATTAGATTTTCCGCATGTTGATAAGCCGGCCGGATTAACCTTATCAATCGAAAGCCTCCCCACTTTCTGGACCCAAGGGCACTGCCTAGCTATTAAAAATCTGTTAATTTGCTTGCAGGCCATGAAACGACAGGTCCAGGAATGCCCGCTCAATATCCCTTCATCGACGTCGCCGTGCACGACCTCATCCGCCCGCGGCTGGCGCGTGGCGAGGCGCTCGTGCTGTTTGCGCCGGGACTGGAGCGGGTGCTTTGGTGCAATGGCGCGGGCGCGCGCTTCTTCGGCAGCGCCTCGCTCTACGACTTTCTCGAGGAAGGCCCCAATCGCAGCGACATCACCTTCCGCCAGATCGAGACGGTCGCCGGCCAGCTCTCTGCCGTCGGTGACAGCCGCAGCCTGATGCTGCGGATCAATTCCGGTTTCCAGAACGTGCCGGTCACGGCGACGGCGGACTGCATCGAGATCCGCAAGGGTGAGCCGGCGATCCTGCTCGCGGTGCCGCCCTTGAAACGCAACGACGGCAATCTGAGGCAGCTCGCCCAGGAGCTGATGAGCGGCTTCGACGACCCGGATACGCATATGGCCGTGCTTGATGGCGACGGCGGCCTGATCGCAAGCTCCGAGGGTTTTGCCGGTCTCGGGATCACGCCGCAGACAGCGCGGATGCTGGTGAACCTCGTCGAGGCCGATGCCGACCGGCTGGTCAAGCGTCCGATCCCGACGGGCCGTGGCTATCTGCCCGCTGCCATCGGAAAGATCGCCGACGAGCCCGGTCTGCATCTCCTCTTCACCGTCGAAACGATTCTCGGCCAGATGGATCCGAGCGGCGATTTCGCCGATGCGCCGGACGAGGATCTGCCGACGGCGATCGCCGAACCGGTGCGCGCCGACGACACGGTCGAAGACGATGTCGATCAGCAGACGGCTGAAACGCCTGAGCCGGAGACCGCGTTCGACGCGGAGGAGCTGCCCTCGGCTGCGGCTCCGTTCGAGAGCGTGATTGCCGCGCTCGGCGACATCGAGGAAATCGTGCCGGCGACGGACGAACTCGAAGAGCTGGACGATGCCGAGGAAGCGGCATCGGAGGATTACAGCGAGGGCGATGACCTGTCCGAGACCGTGGACGACGCAGCTGTAGAGGCGGCGGACGAACCGGCCACTGCCGTCGAGCCGGTCGCTGAGCCTGAGCCAGATCCGGTTCCCGCAGTCCACGCAGCCGAGACTGTCGCGCCGTCACGTCCTGCAGCACAGATCAAGCAGACGTCAGCCATCGCAGACACCGAGGCCTTCGTGTTCAGCCAGAACCGTCGTGCCACGCGCTTCGTCTGGAAGATCGATGCCGAGGGCCGCTTCAGCGAGGTGTCCTCAGAGTTCGCTCAGGCCGTCGGCCCGCGCGCAGCCGACATCAATGGCGTCGCCTTTTCCGATCTCGCGGCGCTCTTCAACCTCGACCCCGAGGGCAAGATCGGTGAATTGCTGAAGAAGCGCGATACGTGGTCCGGCAAGACGATCTACTGGCCCGTCGAAGGGACGCGGCTCGTTGTACCCGTCGATCTCGCGGCTCTGCCGACCTATACCCGCAACCGCGACTTCGATGGTTTCCGTGGCTTCGGCATCGTGCGTGTCGCTGATGCGATCGAGGATCCCGATGCGATCGGCATGACCTTCGTGCATCAGGCGGAAACCGTGGACGCGGTCTCCGATGTGCCGGTGCTGCGCGACAGCGATCGCGAAGAGGAGCTCGCGGAATTCCTGAGCGAACTCAGTGAAGGCGAAACACATCCGCCGGAGGATTTCGTCGAGGACCAGATCGCGGAAGAGGGTGAGCAGACGCTCGAGGCTTTGCTCGACGACGCGGATGACGCGCAGGATGCCGACGAGGCAGAGACCACGACGGCCGTCAATCCCGCGTCGGAAAGCCCCAGCGACAGCCCGGTCTCCCGGACGCCGGGCTTCGAGCCGCCGGTTCTTCGCGTGATGGAGCCGCGCAAGCCCAGCCTGCCGGACAAGGTCGTGCAACTGCAGGACCACCGCGCCCGTCAGCGCGACAGCCTGACGCCCGGCGAACAGGCGGCGTTCCAGGAAATCGCGCGCAAGCTCGATCCGCTTGGCCTCCGCGCCAAGGTCGAGCAATCGCTGACGCCTTCGGAGCCGCCGGCGCTGCGCAGCGAACCGGCGCCTCAGCCGCCGAAGGCACCCGAAGCGCCTCAACCGGCAGAACCGATCGCCGTCGTCCCCGCGGCGCCGTCCGAGCCCGCCCCTGTTACGGTCGAAGAGCCTGCTCTGCCGGCGATGGCACCGATTGCCGGGCATGAACGCGGCACGGGCAAGCGGGAACGCAGCCTGACGGCCGACATCGTCGATCTGATGCCGGTGGCGCTTCTCGTTCATGTCGGCGACCGTCTGATTCATGCCAATCCGGAATTCTTCAACCTCACCGGCTACAAGACATTGGTCGAGCTCGAAGAAGTCGGCGGTCTCGACACGCTGATCCAGCGCCGCGATCTCGAGACGCCCGGCGACGAGGCGGGTCAGGTCGTGGCTCTGTGCGCCGACGATCGCCTGCTGCCGGTGACGGCACGGTTGCAGTCGGTGCGTTTCGACGACACGAGCGCGCTGATGCTGGCGCTGATCGCGCAGCCGGAACTTGCCGCACAGCCGGAGACGCAGGCTGAGCCCATGGGCGAAATCGCTGCGGCACCAGCCGCGGCATCGGCATCGGCAGGCGAACTGGCACGGCTGAAGGTCGAAGTGGACGAGCTGCGCTCGATCCTGGAAACGGCGACCGATGGCGTTGTGATTCTGGATTCCGACGGCGATATCCGCTCGATGAACCGGGCGGCGAGCGCGCTGTTCAACTTCGACGACATGGAAACGCGCGGCAAGCCTTTCGTCATGCTGTTTGCCCATGAGAGCCAGAAGTCGATCCTCGACTATCTCAATGGCCTCTCGGGCCATGGCGTGGCGAGCGTTCTGAACGACGGCCGCGAAGTCATCGGCCGGGAAGCCTCCGGTGGCTTCCTGCCGCTCTTCATGACGATCGGGAAGCTCGCCTCGTCCAACGGCTATTGCGCCGTGATTCGCGACATCACCCAGTGGAAGCGCACGGAAGAAGAGCTGCGCAACGCCAAGCGTGCGGCCGAGACGGCCAATGCCCACAAGACCGATTTCCTTGCCCGCGTCAGCCACGAGATCCGCACGCCGCTCAACGCGATCATCGGCTTTGCCGACATGATGGCCAACGAGCATTTCGGTCCTGTCGGTCACCCGCGCTACGGCGAATATGCCCATGATATCGTGCGCTCGGGCCGCCATGTGCTCGACATCGTCAACGACCTCCTCGACATCTCCAAGATCGAGGCGGGCGAGATGGAGCTCGACTTCTCCTCGGTGGGCCTGAACGAGATGGTGCAGGCGGCTGTCGCGATCGTGCAGCCGCAGGCAAACAGCCAGCGCGTGATCATCCGCACCGCTTTGTCGCAGGCGGTTCCGAATGTCGTGGCCGACGGCCGCTCGATCAAGCAGATCGTGCTCAACATCCTCGCCAATGCGATCCGCTTCACGCCGTCCGGCGGGCAGATCATCGTATCGTCCGCGTATGAGCCGAACGGCAGCGTGGTGCTCCGGATCAGGGACACCGGCATCGGCATGTCGCGGAGCGAACTCGAACAGGCGATGAAGCCGTTCCGCCAGGTTTCGACCGGCACGCCGCGCAACCGTGGTGACGGCACGGGCCTCGGCCTGCCGCTCACCAAGGCCATGGTCGATGCGAACCGGGCGCAGTTTGCAATTTCGTCGACGCCGAACGAAGGCACCCTGGTCGAGGTAACCTTCCCCTCGCCGCGCGTGCTGGCCGATTGAGGTCAGGTGGGCGGCGCCTATCAGGCGTCGCGTGGCATCGTGATTTCGAAGGCGGCACCGGTTCGACTATCGCGGCAGCGTCTCTTATTGAAATGCTCTTTCTACGGTCTGCAGCATGCTTGCACGGCCAGTGTCTGCTCGATAGCCTGACAATCGGCGGGTTCAATCGGAGACGGTATCGGCATGGCGACCATCAGCATTCTACTGGCGATCATGATCGCGATCGGCATCGGCGCGATGAGCCCAGGGCCGAGCTTTGTGCTCGTCTCGCGGATCTCCGTGGCGAATAGCCGGCTGCATGGGCTTGCGGCGGCCGTCGGCATGGGAATTGGCGGAGCCTTTTTCGCGGTGCTGGCGCTGGCGGGTCTTGTCGCCCTTCTCGAAAGGGTCGAATGGCTCTATCTCGTTCTCAAATGTGCCGGTGGGCTTTACCTCGTCTATCTCGGCATCGCCATCTGGCGCGGCGCCCGCAAGCCCATGTCCGTCGGCCCATCAGACGGCCGGTTCGCACTCTCCGTTCTGCGGGCCTTCTTTCTCGGTGTTGTTACGCAGGTCAGCAATCCGAAGACGGCCGTGGTCTATGCCAGTATCTTCGCGGCTCTCATGCCGCAGGAGCCGCCGCTGGCGCTCATTCTTGCCCTGCCGCCCGTGATCTTCCTCATCGAAGCCGGATGGTATGCCGTGGTGGCGATCGCCTTTTCGGCACCGCGGTCGCAGCGGGCCTATCTCAGCGGGAAGCTCTGGGTCGACCGGTTGGCAGCCGCCGTGATCGGCGCGCTCGGTGTCAGGCTGATCGGTGAAAGCCTCGCGCTCCTGCGCCGGTAAGGCAGGTGTGACCCCAAGTGCAGGTTTTCATTGCCGGCGCTTTCGGCTAGAGGAGAGCCATTCCCGCTTTCGCAAGGGTTGATACCTTGTCCACACTGCCGCGCCCGGGCATAGCCCACCCTGCCATTTCCTCCGGCGCACTCGCCGGGAAGCGCTTCGGTTCCGCCACGATTGCAGCGCTTCTCGCGGCTGCGATCGTCTCGATGCCGATCATTGCGATCTTCGTCATCGGGTTCTCGGCGGATCCGGACAACTGGCAGCACATGATGACGAATGTCATCCCGCGGGCCGGGGTGCGGACCTTCTGGCTGCTCTTCTTCACGGGCCTGGTCACGGCGGTCGTCGGCATCGGTTGCGCCTGGCTGGTTGCGGCATGCGAGTTTCCGTTGCGGCGTTTTCTGTCACCGGCGCTGGTGCTTCCGCTGGCGATCCCTTCCTATCTGGCAGCCTATGCCTTCGGCGAGTTCCTCGATTTTACGGGCCCTCTGCAGACCGGATATCGAGCGCTGTTCGGCTACACCTCGTCCCGCGAGTACAGTTTCTTCGACGTGAAGTCGCTGACGGGTGCCGTGCTGGTTATGTCCGCGGTGCTTTACCCTTACGTCTATCTCGCCTGCCGCTCGATGTTCCTGATGCAGGGCCGCGCGGCAGCGGATGTGGCCCGCACGCTCGGGTCCAGTCCGTTGCGGGTTTTTGCCCGCATCCAGGTGCCGATGGCGCGGCCGGCCATCATGATCGGCCTGACGCTGGTGATGATGGAGACGTTGAACGATATCGGTGCGGTCGAATATCTCGGCGTGCAAACGCTGACCTTCTCGGTCTATGACACCTGGCTCAACCGCGGAAGTCTTGCGGGGGCCGCACAGATCGCCTGCGTGATGCTGGTGATCGTGGCGGGTCTCCTGATCATCGAACGCATGGCCCGGCGTCAGCAGCGGTTCACCAGCCACAAGACAACAGCGGTGGTGCCGGATGCGGTCAGGCTTCGCCTGTCCGGCATCAAGGCAGTGCTGGCGACCTTGTTCTGCTCGATCCCGATCCTGGTCGGCTTCTTCGTCCCCGTCTTCGTGCTTGGCGGCTTTGCCTGGCGGCGGCTTGAAGATTTCCTCGAACCGCGCCTGCTCGATGCGCTCTGGCATTCGACGCTGGTATCCTCATCGGCCGCGCTGATCACCGTCTTGCTCGCCTTTGTGCTCTCCTATGCCGCGCGCACGGATCGTTCGCGTCTCGCCAAGGGTGCCGGGCGGCTTGCGGCGCTCGGTTACGGCATTCCCGGTACGGTACTCGGCATCGGCGTGCTGATCCCGCTTGCGGCCTTCGACAACGCGCTCGATGGCTGGCTGCGGCAGAACCTAGGGCTGTCGACGGGGCTTCTGCTCTCCGGCACGGGCTTTGCCATCGTCTATGCCTATACGGTGCGCTTCCTGACCATGGCGGAAGGCACGATCGACGCCGGCTTCCAGAAACTCTCGCCGCATCTCGACATGGCCGCGCGAACGCTCGGTCGATCGGGGCTCCAGACGTTGCGACAGGTGCTCTTGCCCAATCTCAGGCCTGCCGTCCTCACCGCCGCCCTGCTGGTCTTCATCGAGACCCTGAAGGAGCTCTCGGCGACGATCCTGTTGCGCCCGTTCAACTTCAACACGCTGGCGACCCTCGTCTATGAAGATGCCTCGCGCGGCATGGCGCAGGATGCTTCCGTGGCTGCGATGATCATCATCGCGGCAGGGCTCATTCCGGTGATCCTGGTATCACGCTCCCTCGACGAAAAGCGCTGATCTCCAGCGCTCAGACAAAAAAAGGGCGGCCGGAGCCGCCCTCAGTCAATGCTGTCGAACCGGAGCAATAGAGCGATCGACATTTTGTCGGAGGCAGAGCCTCGCTGCGTTTGATCGCGCATCTCCAAGTTGGCGCCAGTCTTGCCGAATGCCAGTTAAGAGAACCTTACCGCCCGGCCTCCGCCGCTACCCCACATTTGAGGTATTGTCCTGAAATTGCAGCGTTTCGGGACAAAAAAGAAGTCAGGACCTGAGCTGTGGCAGGTCGGCGAACAGGGCCAGCGCCTCCGGATTGGCGAGCGCTTCCTTGTTCTTCACCGGGCGGCCATGGACGACCTCGCGGACCGCGAGTTCGACGATCTTGCCGGACTTGGTGCGGGGAATGTCTTCGACCTGAATGACCTTGGCGGGGACGTGGCGGGGCGAGGCGCCGGTGCGGATCCGGGTCTTGATCTTCTTGTCGAGCTCCTCGGTCAGGGTGATGCCGGGTGCAAGGCGAACGAAGAGGATCACCCGTACGTCGTCTTCCCAGTCCTGGCCGATGCAAAGCGCCTCGACCACCTCGTCGAGTTGCTCGACCTGGTTATAGATCTCCGCCGTGCCGATGCGCACGCCGCCCGGATTGAGCGTTGCATCCGAGCGCCCGTGGATGACTAGGCCGCCATGCTCTGTCCATTCGGCGAAGTCGCCATGGCACCAGGTGTTGTCGAAGCGATCGAAATAGGCCGAGCGATATTTCGCCCCATCCGGGTCGTTCCAGAACATCACGGGCATGGACGGGAAGGCCTTGGTGCAGACGAGCTCGCCCTTTTCGCCGCGCACGGGCTTGCCTTCGTCGTCCCAGACATCGACGGCAAGGCCGAGGCCCGGACCCTGGATCTCACCGCGCCAGACGGGCTTCAAGGGATTGCCGAGTACGAAGCATGAGACGATATCGGTGCCGCCCGAGATCGATGCGAGCTGGATATCGTCCTTGATGCCTTCATAGACGAAGGAGAAGCCTTCCGGCGACAGCGGCGAACCGGTCGACGTCATCAGTCTGAGGCTGGAAAGATCATGGGTGACCTTCGGCGTCAGGCCACCCTTGCGCACCGCGTCGATATATTTGGCGGATGTGCCGAAGATCGCGAACTTTTCCTCTGCGGCATAATCGAAGAGGACATTGCCGTCCGGGTAGAAGGGCGAGCCGTCATAGAGGCAGAGCGTTGCGCCACAGGCGAGACCGGATACCAGCCAGTTCCACATCATCCAGCCGCAGGTGGTGAAATAGAACAGCTTCTCACCCGCCTGGAGGCCACAATGGAAACGGTGCTCCTTGAGGTGCTGCAGAAGAGTGCCGCCAGCCGAATGCACGATGCATTTCGGCACGCCCGTCGTGCCCGACGAGAAGAGGATGTAGATCGGATGCGAGAAGGCAAGCCGCTTATATTCGATCTCCTTCACCGAGTAGTCGGCGATGAACTGATCGAAACTGCGGCCATCGGCGAGCTGTTCCAGCAGAGCCGGGGTGTCGCCGGCATAGGGGACGACGAGGACCGGTACGTTGAGCTTTAATGAGACTGCCACGACCTTGTCGGCGACATCCTGCCGCTTGCCGTTGTACCAGTAGCCGTCGCAGGCGATGAAGAGCTTGGGTTCGATCTGGCCGAAGCGGTCAAGCACACCCTGATCGCCGAAATCGGGCGAGCAGGAGGACCAGATGGCGCCTGTCGACGTGACCGCCAGCATCAGCGCGACCGTCTCGGGCATGTTCGGCATCATGGCGGCAACGCGATCGCCCTCGCCGATGCCCATGGTGGCCAGCGCCTGCTGAAGCCGGGAGACGGTTGCCGTCAGGCGGGTCCAGGACCAGCGGTCTGCAGCCTTGTTCTCTCCGTGGAAGATGAGGGCATCCCCCTCGCCCGCATGCGCCAGGAGATTTTCGGCGAAGTTCAAGCGGGCTTCGGGAAAGAAACGAGCCTTGAGCATGTCGTCGCCATCGGCGAGTGCTGTCTCTCCCTTGTCGCCGATAACGCCACAGTAATCCCAGACCTCCGACCAGAAGGACGCCCGGTCTTCGACGGACCAGCGATAGAAGTCGTCATAGTCGGTAAAGCTGCGACCGGTGCGTTCAGCACACCATGCCATGAACTGGCTGAGCGGCTGTGTCGCCTTGAAGGCTTCCGAGGGTGTCCAAAGGGCTTGCTGTCCGGTCATGCTGATCCTCCTCATCACAGAGGTCATCCTATAGCATGCCGCAATGCAATATACAGACGCGAAGACCTTGGAATATCGTCTGAGGTTTGCGCCGGTGGGCAAATTCCTATATCCGCCGGAGTGACTTGATGAAAACGCGGGATCCCTCACCGGCATGCGCAACACAGGGCGTCACGTTCAGCCTGAAGGAAGTTCTTCCAGACCGCCAGGCAGCCGTCGCCGAGGCGCGCTCAAGCTCGGGATTTTTCTTGCGCTCGCCTTCGTCCTGATTTCGGTCGCGCTGCGGCTGAGCGGACCCTATCTGGTTTCGAGCTCCGTCGTCCGATCCGCAATTGCCTCTTCGATTGCCGTCTGGACGGGGCATGACGTCTCCATCGATGACGTTTCGGATGTGCGCTTCTGGCCGACGCCGGAAGTTACCTTGAACGGCATCGTTTTCAGCCGCACGCGTGGCGGCGAGCGGGAGGTTCTGGGCGAGGTTCAGCGTTTATCCGCAGAGTTCGGATTGATCTCCGCCTTCATGGGGCGACCCGACTTCAAGACCTTCCGCCTCGAGCGGCCACGCATTCACGTCGTGCGCGGCGCGGACGGTGGTCTCGACTGGACCGAGGAAGGCCTGCTCAGCGAAGCGGTTCGGGCCGCACTCGATAGCAGCGCGGATGGCGCATCGGAAGGAAACTCCGACGACGTAGAAATCGGCAGCGTGGACATCGTCGACGGTGAGTTCACGCTCACCGATGCGGCAAGTGGGGCATCGCTGACCGCCCGCGCGGTGAACGCGACCATTGACTGGAGCGATCTCTCAGCGCCTTTGTCGGGACAGGCGTCCTTTCTTGTCGATGAAAGGCCGGTATCGGTGACCCTGGAGACGCCCACACCGCTCAGGCTGATCGGCGGCGCTTCGAGCCGGATCCGGACCTCGGTCACATTGCCGGGCATGCAGGCGCAGTTGCAAGGGCTGGTCGGCCTGCGCGATGCTCGCGTCGATACCCTTGATATCAATGTTCGCGTCGGAGACGTCGCGCAGGCGGCAGCGGCATTCGGCATTCGGCTCGCAGGCACCGAACGCTGGCGGACCGCTTCGCTGAATGCGCAGGTTTCGAACATGACCGACGAATGGCGCTTCGAAGGTCTGGAGTTTCAAATCAACGACAGCCGCGGCGACGGCATCCTGGCGCTCAGGCCACGCCCCGACGAAAGGCCTCTGCTGAGCGGGACGCTGGCGGTCGAGCATCTGGAGTTGGGAGACATGCTCCAAGCGCTCTCCATCCAGGTCGGCGATCGCGCCAATGTGCCTCTGCCGGCATTGACCCGCTGGATCGACGTCGACATCAGGCTCTCGGCCGACACCGCTAGCTATGAGACCTTTCCCCTTACCGATCTCGGCGCGAGCCTGATCGCCAAACGTGACAGCGTGAGACTGGTCATCGCAGACACCCGTTTCCTCGGCGGAACGATTTCGGCGCGCCTCACGGGCAGCGGGGAGGCATTCGATCAGGGCGCCGATCTGGCGATGAACATGGAAGGCATCAACCTCGGCAGCCTTACGTCAGGCCTCGCTCTTGGTGGCGGCCCGTCGCTGAAGGGAACTGGATCTGTCAGCCTCAATGCCAAATTGCTGGGGACCGGCTGGAAGAGCAATATCGAGAGCATGTCCGGCCGTCTCCAGATTTCCTCCGACAGCGGCGAGATCCTGAATTTCGATGCGGCAGGATTGCGCAGACTGGCAACGGACCGGGCCTATTTCCAGCTGAGCGCGGCCGGCGAAGGCAGCTTCGACTACGAGGCGCTCGACGTTGCCGTGCGTTTTTCGGAGGGCAGCGCAGAGGTCGAGCGGGCAAGGATTGCAGCAGAAGACGAGATCCTGGAGCTGTCGGGCATCGTTCCCTACAGTCGGCAGGCGCTCGCGCTGACCGGTGAACTCTCCGATATCGATGCGCAAACCGCTGATACACCTCTGCGCTTCTTCATCGGCGGCGCGTGGAACGACCCGGTCATTTCGCCGATCCCCAACTCCCCCACGCCGGGGCAATAAAGGTCGCGGTCCAACCCCTGCCGACTGTTCCAATCGGAAGACCTCCGTCTAGAATGCGACGAGTCGGAGTTTCGGGGGCGGGACGTGCAGTCAATGGTATCGGGTTTATTCAAGCTCGCGCTGGCATCCTTGCTGGCGGGGAGCCTGTTGTCCCTCTTCGGGATCACGCCGAGAGCCGTGCTCGACAGCATGGGCATGACTGCGGAAGACCTGCAAAACGGAATTGTCGCCGCCTTCGCCTGGGCAGCTCCGCGCATGCTGATGGGCGCAGTGGTCATCCTGCCGGTCTGGATGGTCGCCTATCTGCTGATGCCGCCCCGGGGATGACCGGGGCAGCCCTTGCCTGCATCACGCCATGGCACCGCGGGCCGCGACATGCTCGTCGCGCTGCCGCTGCAGTTCCCGCTGCTTGGTGCCGATCGAGGCGATGATCACGCCGATCGTGACGATCCCGATCAGGATGGTGCAGATGGCGTTGATTTCGGGCGTCACACCCAGACGAACCTGCGAGTAGATCTTGATCGGCAGGGTCGTTGCACCGGGGCCGGTGGTGAAGCTTGCGATGACCAGATCGTCGAGCGACAGCGTGAAGGCAAGCATCCAGCCGGAGATGACGGCCGGCAGGATCAGCGGCAGGGTGACCTTGAAGAAGGTCTTGACCGGCGGGCAGCCGAGATCCTGGGCTGCCTCTTCCAGGCTCATGTCGAAGGTCAAGAGGCGCGACTGTACGACGATCGCCACGTAGCACATGGTGAAGGTCGTATGGGCGATCACCACCGTCATCAGCCCGCGATCGACACCGATGGCGACGAAGAGCAGGAGCAGCGACAGGCCGGTGATGACCTCCGGCATGACGAGCGGCGCATAGACCATGCCGGAGAAGAGCAGCCGCCCGCGGAAGCGGGTGAAGCGGACCAGGGTGAGCGCGGCGAGCGTGCCGAGCACGGTGCCCAGCGTGGCACTCAAAAGCCCGACCTGCAGTGTGACCCAGGCGGCGCTCATCAGGCCGTCATTGCGCCACATCTCGCCATACCATTTCAGCGAAAAGCCGCCCCAGACCGTGACCAGCTTCGACTCGTTGAAGGAGTAGATCACCAGGATCAGGATCGGGATGTAGAGAAAGGCGAAACCGAGTGTCAGGATGGTGGCGTCGAATTTTCCAGGTTTCATCGGACCGCCCTCACGCTTTCTGCTGCTGGTTCTGGAAGATCGCGATGGGCACGACCAGAATGAGGAGCAGCAATACGGCCACGGCGGAGGCGAGCGGCCAGTCGCGGTTGCCGAAGAATTCGGTCCAGAGCGTCTTGCCGATCATCAGCGTATCGGCGCCGCCGAGCAGATCCGGAATGACGAATTCGCCGGTGATCGGGATGAAGCAGATCATCGAGCCGGCGATGACGCCCGGGATTGAGAGCGGGAAGGTGATCTTCCAGAAGGCTTTCCAGGGCGGGCAGCCGAGGTCGCTTGCAGCTTCGAGCAGCGTGCCGTCCATCTTCTCGAGCGCCGAATAAAGCGGCAGCACCATGAAGGGCAGATAGGAATACACAATGCCGATGAAGACTGCGATCTCGGTGCGGAAGATCTGAACCTGAGTGCTCTCATCCATCAGGCCGACGGACTGCAGCAGCACCGTCAGCAGCCCCTCCGGCTTCAGGATGCCGATCCAGGCGTAGACGCGGATCAGGAAGGAGGTCCAGAAGGGCAGGATCACCAACATGACCAGGGTCGGACGGATGGTGACCGAAGCGCGCGCCATGGCAAGCGCCATCGGATAGCCGATCAGCAAGAGCAGGAAGGTCGAGATCAATGCGATCCGCAATGAGGACAGGTAGGCGTTGACGTAGAGCGGGTCCTCGGTGAGGAAGACGTAGTTCTCGAAATCCAGCTGGCTGATGAAGTCGCCGATTGCCGAGAAGCCTTCCAGCACCGGCGTATAGGGCGGCATGGCAATCGCCGTGTCGGACAGCGAGATCTTCACGATGATCAGGAAGGGCGTCAGGAAGAAGAGCGCCATCCAGAGATAGGGGACGAGAACGACCAGCCAGCGGGCTGGATTTGACTTTGAGGGGGCGACGGTATCGGCCATTCTACCCTCCTCAGCGTGTCAGAACGAGGCCGGCATCCGCCGGCCAGGACAACCAGACCATGTCGCCGAAGGTGATGGGACGATCGACGAGGCGGGCGACATTGGCCTGGGCTGCGCGGAACATGCGGCCGTCGTCCAGACGCACGATGAAGACCGAGAAGTCGCCGAGATAGCCGATATCCCACACCTCGCCATGCAGCGCATTGGTGGCGACACCCTCCGGTTGAGAGGTCGAGATACGGACCTTTTCAGGCCGGATGGCGAAAGCGACATTGTCGCCCTTGGTGGCTTCGCAGGCTTGCTCCACGGCAATCTTGAGGCCGTCGCTGTCGATGCGGACAAGATCTTCGCTGCCGTTGCTTTCCTTGGATTCGACCTTGGCTTCGAGAATGTTGATGTCACCGATGAAGTCGGCAACGTAACGGGAATTCGGCGCCTCGTAGATCTCGGCCGGCGTCGCCACCTGCACGAGGATGCCCTTGTCCATGACGGCGATGCGGTCCGACACGGTCATCGCCTCTTCCTGGTCATGGGTGACGATCAGGAAGGTCAGGCCAAGCTTGGTCTGGATGTCCATGAGCTCGAACTGGGTCTCTTCGCGCAGCTTGCGGTCGAGTGCGCCGAGCGGCTCGTCGAGCAGCAGCACTTTGGGACGCTTGGCGAGCGGGCGGGCCAGTGCCACGCGCTGGCGCTGGCCGCCGGAGAGCTGGTTCGGCTTGCGCTTGGCGAACTGCTCGAGCTTGACGAGCTTCAGCATTTCCTGAACGCGCGCGTCGATCTCCGCCTTGGGCAGATTGTCCTGCTCGAGGCCGAAGGCGATGTTCTTTTCGACCGTCATATGCGGAAAGAGCGCATAGGACTGGAACATCATATTGGTCGGCCGCTTGTAGGGCGGCACGCCGGAGAGGTCCTGCCCCTGCAACAGGATGCGGCCCGAGGTCGGCTGTTCGAAGCCGGCCAGCATGCGCATCAAGGTGGTCTTGCCGCATCCGGAAGGACCGAGCAGCGAGAAGAATTCGCGCTCGTAGATGTCGAGGCTCAAATTGTCGACCGCGACGAAATCGCCGAAGCGCTTCGTGACGTTTTCGAAGCGGATGAATGGAACGGCATCCGGATCGGTCCAAGGAGAGAATTTACGCTTAACAGGCCCCAGTGTCTTCGCCATTACCAACCCAGCCGTTTTTATCGTTGCCCCTATCCATAAGAAATTCGCCGGGCGTTTATGGCGCCCGGCGAATGGTCGTTTTCATCAGCTACCGGTCTTGATCTGCGTCCAGACCCGGTTCAGCACGCGTTGTTCGCGTGGGCCGTAAGGCGAGATGGTAAAGAGCTTGGCCATGACGTCTTCCGGCGGGTAGACGGCCGGGTTGTCCTTGACCTCAGCGTCGAGCAGATCCTTCGAGGCCAGATTGCCGTTGGCGTACTGAACATAGTTCGATGCCTTGGCGATGACGTCGGGACGCATCAGGAAGTTGATGAATTCGTGGGCTTCCTCGACATTCTTGGCATCCGCCGGGATCGCCATGTTGTCGAACCACATGTAGGTGCCTTCCTTCGGGATCACGTAGTTGATCTCGACACCGTTGTTGGCTTCTTCGGCGCGCGCCTTGGCCTGGAGGATGTCGCCCGACCAGCCGATCGTCATGCAGATGTCGCCATTGGCGAGGTCATCGATATAGGCGGAGGAGTTGAAGGTGCGGACCGACGGACGGATCTTCATGTAGACATCGCCGCCGGCTTCGAGATCCGCGGTTTCCTTGCTGTCCGGATCCTTGCCGATGTAGTTCATCGCAATCGCGAAGGTCTCGTCGGAGGCGTCGAGGATGTTGATGCCGCAGGACTTCAGCTTTTCAGCGTTTTCCGGCTTGAAGATCGCATCCCAGCTGTCGACGGTGAAGTCTGCACCAAGCGCTTCCTTGACCTTGGCGACATTGTAACCGATGCCGGTGGTGCCCCACATGTAGTTGACGGCATATTCATTGCCGGGGTCGTATTTGGCGAGACGCTCCGAGACCATGGGCCAGAGGTTTGACAGGTTCGGAAGCTTGGACTTGTCCAGCTTCTGGAAGACGCCGGCCTGGATCTGGCGCGCCAGGAAGGGCGCGGTCGGGACCACGACGTCATAACCGGAGCCGCCGGCCAGCAGTTTGGTTTCGAGAAGCTCGTTTGAATCGAAGACGTCATAGACGACCTTGATGCCGGTTTCCTTGGTGAAGTCTTCGAGAACCGACTCGTCGATATAGTCCGACCAGTTGTAGACGTTGACGACGCGTTCCTGCGCCTGGACAGCCGATGCGATGAGGATCGTCGCCAGGGCCACTGACGCCGTACGAATGAAATGAGCCTTCATTTTTTCTCCTGTTCCAGCTTGAGGGAGCGATGAGCTCCCCGTGCCATTCCCGTTATTTTTTAAGAGACTAGAAAGGAATTGGACGGGCGACAAGCAAAAATCTTCGCAGTCGCGAATGCTTTATCAGGGGACGATCATACTCACTGGAAATCGAAGGCGGAGAGACCGGTGACCATTTCATCGAGGCCGAGCGGGCGCGTAAGCGGCGGCTCGGCCCGGGCAAGACATCCCGATCTCTCGCACAGGCGACAGGCCGGACCGATCGCGACCGCCGGCACGGACCGATCCGGCAGGGCTGCTGCATAGGCGACGTCGTCGCGGCTTGCGGCATCGCAGCCGACCAGCAGCGCGGTGCGGCGAATGCGCTCGCCGAAGCCGGCCTGCGGCCCCTCGAGCGTTCGCGACATCGTCAGGAAGGCGCTGCCATCCGGCATCTCGACCTGCTCGACTAGGACCTGCCCCGGTTGGGCGAAGGCGGCGTGGATATTAAGCTTGGGACAGCCGCCGCCGAATTTCGCCTGCGGGAAGCCCGTTGCACCGGCGCGGCGGAAGCGGTTCCCGGCATTGTCGATCTCCATCATGAAGAAGGGCACACCCACCGCGCCCGGCCGCTGCAGCATCGTCAGGCGGTTTGCCGCCTGCTCGTAGGAGACATTGAACCGAGCGCGCAGCACGTCGATGTCGTAGCGGGCACGGATGGCGGCCGAGAGGAAGGCGCCATAGGGCATCATCAGCGCATGCGCCGCATAGCGCGCCAGTTCAAAGCGGGCGATGCGGCGCGCCTCCCCGGAGGAAAGCTCCAGCGCCTCGAGTTCGGCCTGGACATGTTCGCCGAGTGCCAGCAACACGACTTCCATGGCCACTTCCCGCAGTTGGTCGAAAGGCGAGAGACGCTCGGAGAGAAAGAGACGCATGGAGTGGCGGTCGTAGCGTCGACGCAAGGACGGCATGGTCTGCACGGGCAAAGCACGCACGACGATACCGTGGGTGGACCGAAGCCAGGCTTTCAGCGCGACGGCGAGATCGTCCCCCGGCGAAAGGTTGAGTGTGGCGTGGAAGGCTTCGGCGGCCTCATCAAGCCTTGCGAAATAGTTGGGCCGGCGCTCGAAGACTTCGCGCACCTCATCGATGGGCAGCTTTGCCCCAGACAGAGATGTCTCATGGCCTTCCCGGGCGAGCAGATCGGCGAGATCCGACAGACGCGCCGCCTGCTCCTTGTAGGCGCGGTAGAGCTTGACGATGCCGCTTGCAGCATTGGGTGCAGCTTCCGCGACCTCGATCAACTCCTGGTCACCCGGCAATTCGCCCGACAGGAGAGGATCGGCAAAGACCTCGCGCAGCTGACTGGTCGAACCACCGGCCTCCCCCTGCAACTCGTCGAGGTCGACCTTGTAGACCGAGGCGAGCTTCAGCAGGAGCTGGACCGTCAGCGGCCGCTGGTTGCGTTCGATGAGGTTGAGATAGGACGGCGAAATCTCCAGAGCCTCCGCCATCGCCGTCTGCGTCAGCCCGAGCCCATTGCGGATGCGGCGGACACGGGGGCCCGCGAAAATCTTGCGCTCTGCCATTTTACAGCTCCTTTACAAGATCCTACAGCCGGATGACCGTGTCTAGATTTGACTATTTTTACAACTTTACATGTCCCTCTTGTCAAAGACAAGACAGCATAACCTCTTTCATCTCCTTGTTTTATAGAATTTTCTGGCCGTCTTTTGCGGTGCGGTGTAAATCTAGTCACATCAGAAGCGGTCAAGGCAACCGACTTGACCTGCGCCTAGCAGTGACAGGGAGACACATCATGACTGAATTTTACAATCTTGTTCCGAATGCCCCCAAGGGCCGCTATGACGGCATCGACCGCCCCTACACTGCCGCTGACGTCCAGCGCCTGCGCGGTTCGGTCGAGATCAAGTATACGCTTGCCGAAATGGGCGCCAACCGCCTGTGGAAACTGATCAATGAAGAGCCCTTCGTCAACGCGCTCGGCGCGCTCTCCGGCAACCAGGCCATGCAGATGGTTCGTGCTGGCCTAAAGGCCATCTACCTCTCCGGCTGGCAGGTTGCCGCCGACGCCAACACGGCTTCCGCCATGTATCCGGACCAATCGCTCTATCCGGCCAATGCCGCACCGGAGCTTGCCAAGCGCATCAACCGCACGCTGCAGCGCGCCGACCAGATCGAGACCCAGGAAGGCAAGGGCCTGTCCGTCGACACCTGGTTCGCACCGATCGTTGCCGACGCGGAAGCCGGCTTCGGCGGACCGCTGAACGCCTTCGAAATCATGAAGGCCTTCATCGAAGCCGGCGCTGCAGGCGTCCACTTCGAAGATCAGCTGGCCTCTGAAAAGAAGTGCGGCCATCTCGGCGGCAAGGTTCTGATCCCGACGGCAGCCCATATCCGCAACCTGACGGCTGCCCGTCTGGCTGCCGACATCATGGGCGTTCCGACGCTGATCGTTGCCCGCACCGATGCAGAAGCAGCGAAGCTTCTCACCTCCGACATCGACGAACGCGATCAGCCCTTCGTCGACTACGATGCAGGCCGCACGGCGGAAGGCTTCTATCAGGTGAAGAACGGCATCGAGCCCTGCATTGCCCGCGCCATCGCCTATGCGCCTTACTGCGACATGATCTGGATGGAGACCGGCAAGCCGGATCTTGAACAGGCCCGTAAGTTTGCCGAAGCCGTGCACAAGGTCCATCCGGGCAAGAAGCTCGCCTACAACTGCTCGCCGTCGTTCAACTGGAAGAAGAACCTGGACGATGCGACGATTGCCAAGTTCCAGAAAGAGCTCGGCGCGATGGGGTACAAGTTCCAGTTCATCACGCTTGCCGGTTTCCACCAGCTGAACTTCGGCATGTTCGAACTGGCCCGCGGCTACAAGGATCGTCAGATGGCGGCCTATTCGGAGCTGCAGGAGGCGGAATTCGCAGCCGAGGTCAACGGCTACACGGCGACCAAGCACCAGCGCGAAGTCGGCACCGGTTACTTCGACGCCGTTTCGCTTGCCATCACCGCCGGGCAGTCGTCGACGACCGCGATGAAGGAATCGACCGAAACCGAGCAGTTCAAGCCGGCGGCCGAGTGACCTGGGCGATAGCCCCTCACCCTACCCTCTCCCCGCAAGCGGGGAGAGGGAGCCCCGAGACGGACGCATCGTAGTGCGTCTTCTCCCCGCTTGCGGGGAGAAGGTGGCGGCAGCCGGATGAGGGGCCGAGCTTCACGAGATCAACAGTTCAAGAACCCCCAACACCAAGAGGAGAAATGCCATGACACCCCAGACCCGAGTCAAGGAACGTGCCGAAGAACAGTCGTCGGCCATGAGCACCGATCAGCAGGCGATGATCCGCATGCTGGCCAATGACCTGCACCGTCTCAACCATTCGATCATGAAGGCCGTCGATGCCGGCGTTTCTGTCGAACTCGTTCGCTCCGCCCGCCATCACGGTGGCGACGGCAACTGGGGTGATCTCCTGATCCCCGTCATCGTGACCCAGGGCAACCACCAGGCCGCCTGAGCCACAGACAATCCCCCGTCCGGCACCTGACCTCCGGATAGGTTCCCGCACGATGATCGCCTCCGGGGAGGAGTTTTGATCGTCGTGCGGGTTTTTCGTTTTGGTGCAGCCCACAGCAACACCGCGGGCGCAGTTTGGCTGGACGAGGTCTAGCCGCTGGTGCTCGGACGTTTGCCGGCGAGAATATCCCGGTGAGACTTCAGCAGCTTTGACAGCCGGTCGGCGACCGCCCGGATATCGCTGCGATGGCGGTCGTCATTGTTCATGACGATCCATTGGCGATGGCGCAATTCGGAGACTTCGTCGCCTACCCGTTCCAGCGTCGGGTCGAGATCGCCCACGAAACAGGGCAGCACTCCGACACCGGCGCCAGCTCTAATCAGATCTCTCAGCGAGCGCGGGCGATTGACCGTGACGGCAACGCGATCGGCAGCCTGCTGGCGTGGCCAGCGCAGATAGGCGGAGACGGCATTCTCATCATCGACGGCGACCCAGGGCTCGGGGCCCATCCATTCCCTGTTGCGTGCCTTGTAGGCTGCATAGGCCACCTCGCCTGCCGGCATGGCGGCAAGGTTCGGTTCTTCGGGCTCGAAGGCGCGGATGCCGATATCGGTCTCGCGATGGGAGAGGCGGGCGCGCTGTTCGGCAACATTGAGATCGATGCGGAATTCGTCGCGGGCTGTGCGGATCAAGGACATGTTCTGGCACAATAGCCAGGCGATCCAGGTTCCGAGGCTGATGCGCACCAGCGACTGGCCCACCGTGCCGCGTCGCCACTCTTCCACCCGCCGGCTTCCCGCTTCCAACTCCACGAGATGCTCCAGCAACTGGCTGCCGTCGCTGGTCAGGCGGTAGCCGGTCTGGCTGCGGAAGAAGAGTTCGCGCCCGAGCGCCTGCTCGAGTTCGACCATGCGCCGACCGAGTGTCGCCGCACTCAGACCCGTGGTTTCCGCAGCGGCGGTCAGGCCGCCCTGACGGGCGACTGCGAGAAAAAGCTGATAGGCATCCCAGGCTATGTCTTTCATGGGTGAAAGACATAGCACGATCTTGAGCGTTTTTACATCTAGAAACGATGAATAGAAGGAAGGACGGCATCGAATATAGGAGATCCGTCATGCATGAAGTATACGCAGCCATCGCGATCACGGCGCTCAAGCGAGAGATTGGCCAGAAGGAGCAGATGTCCGAGGACGCGTTTTACGCACAGTACAGCGAGGCCCCCTGGACCAAACTGCTCCGCCTCTCAGATCGCTTGAAACGCACAGTGCGGCGGAGACAAGAGGCACGCGATGTCGTTGAAGCCCCTCCCGGCCATGCCTGCCGGCTGGCCGACGCCTGAAACGACAAAGCCCGGCGCAGATGGCCGGGCTTTTTCGTAGTTTTCAGGCTCCGTCAGGCTGCGCGGCTGGCCGTATGCTGGCGATCGGCTTCGATGCGGAACTGCTGCAGGAGATCGCGCAGCGCATCCGTCTGGGCGGAGAGATCCTGGGTGGCGGCCGTGGCCTCTTCGACCATCGCGGCGTTCTGCTGGGTCATCTGGTCCATGCGTCCGACGGCACCGTTGACCTCATGCAGGGCTCCGGACTGTTCGCGGCTGGTCTCGGCGATCATCTCGATATGCTCGCTGATCGTGGCAATCTGGGTGCCGATGCGGGACAGGACGGTGCCTGTCTGCTGAACGTGGGTGGAGCCGCTGGCGACTTCTTCCGCCGACCGGTTGATGAGCGCCTTGATTTCCTTGGCGGCACCGGCCGAGCGTTGCGCAAGTTCGCGGACTTCCTGGGCGACCACGGCAAAGCCCTTGCCGGCCTCACCGGCACGAGCAGCCTCGACACCGGCATTGAGAGCCAGAAGGTTGGTCTGGAAGGCAATCTCGTCGATCACGCCGATGATGTTGGAGATCTGGGCCGAAGCCTCCTCGATGCGGCCCATGGCCGAGATGGCGCTGCCGACGACGACTGCGGATTCATCCGCATTCTTCTTGGCTTCCCGGACGACGCCGTTGACCATTTCCGCACGCTCGGAGGACGAGCGAACGGCTGCGGTGATCTCGTCAACGGCGGCGGCCGTCTCTTCCAGAGATGCGGCCTGCTGTTCGGTGCGGCGCGCGAGATCGAGCGCCGACTGCGCCATCTGGCGGCCGTTGTTCTGGATCTGGTCCACGTTGCCCGAGATCTGGTGCATCGTGTCGCGCAGGCGCGCTAGCGAGAGGTTGAAGTCGTTGCGGAGCTGTTCGAGACGGCCATGGAAGCGGCCCTCGATCTCGAACGAGATGTCGCCATTGGCGAGACGCTCCAGAGCCTGGGCCAGCTTGCCGACGGCATGTTCGATCTGCTGGTCGAGCGCCTGCTTTTCCTCATCGTTGCGGCGACGCTCGGCTTCGGCCTCCATCTGCTCGCGCTGACGCTCGGATTCGATCTCCAGCTTGGTGCGGGCATTGGTCTTGAAGACGGCGAGTGCCCGAGCCATGGCACCGATTTCGTCACCGCGCTTATCACCGGCGATACCGGCTTCGAGGTCGCCTTCGGCCAGCCGCTGCATGGTGGCCGTAATGCGTGCGATCGGACGCTGCAGCGTCATGACGAGCGCGATACCGCCGATGACAGCGAGCGCGACGCCTGCAATCATGGTGCCGATCGAGAGGCGGTTCGCCTCCTGGCGTTCGGTGCCCGCGACATCCTTCTGCAGATCTGCAAACGAGGTCAGCGAGGCCCAGATCGCATCCATCGTGCGGCTGGCTTCATCGAAGCTTGCGATGCGCTCGGCGCTCGTCTTCACGAGCGCTTCGGTGTCGGCCGTCAGGGATGCGAGAAGCGGGGTGATCGCGGCGGTCAGGCTGTCGTAGAAAGCCTTATCAGAGATGCTTCCGCCGAGAACGGCCAGATTATCGCCGATCAGCTTGATCTGGCGGAGGATCGGCTCGCGTGTGGTGTCGTCCTTCACGTTGAGGAAGGTCGCGGTCATGATGCGCAGATCATAAACGTCCGCGATGAGGGTGCGGCTTCCGACCAAGACGTCGGCTGCCTGGACGGCGCCGGTTTCGACGGCCGCGAATTTCTGCACCGACTCGGCATATTTCGTTGCGGCACTCTCCGTCAGGATGGCCTGGAAACCGCGGAACTGCGCGAGGATGCTTCCCATCGCGCGCCCTGCGTCCATGCTGGTATCACCAGCGGCAATGATCTTCTTGATATCGTTGATCGCGGCCTGCAGCTCCTTGCCCATGCCCTTGTGCTCAGCCGGAAGCGCGTTGGCGATCTTGCGCTGCGTCTTGACCAGCTCTGCCACCTGCGTCTGCAGATAGGGGAACTGAGCCTCCGGCAGGCCGGCGGAGAAATAACCCTTGCTGACCTCGGCCAGCTGACCGGCCGCTGCAGACAGGCGGTCCGCCTCCTTCAGCGCGCTCTTTGCATCGTTCTCACCGCCGAGCACGGCCCGCTGCAGCTTCTGCGCTTCGTCAGAAACGCGGATCTGCTGGGCCATCAGTCCCTTGAGATGGTCCTGGATCGCCGCGGCCAGCGCGACTTCGGATTCATGCAATTGCCAGAGGGTGTCGATCTTCTCGTTGACGGCGCCGGTTCCAGCGATCGCCTCGTCGAGGAAGTTGCGGCCCGTGCCGTCAGTGCCGATCTCGGCGATGTTCTGGTTGAGCGTCGCCTGCTGGGTCGAGAGTTCCGAGACCACGGCGGTGCGGGTTTCCTCAGAGGTCTGATCGAGGAAGCGGGTCATCGCGGCGTTCACGTTTCGGAAGCCGTTCAGGGAGCGCATCGTGCCGTTGGAGATTTCCATACGCTGCTGGAGGAGGCCCGATGCGTAAAGGCCCATCAGACCAACTGCGGTGATCGAAAGTACAAAGGGCAGCACGAAGGCCAGCACCTTGGTCGAAATCGAAAAGCGCGAGAGAATACGATCGATCAAATGACTTCCTCCAACAGAAGACGGCGCACGCTCGGTGTCTGCCGCCTCAAAATAACGACTGCGCCGAAGGTCATCGCCACAGTCTGCACTCCACTCCATCGGAGAGGGTTGCAGCAAAAGTCTCAAGGTTGCGTTAAAGGCGAGAGCGGGGTCTCAAAGCGGGACAATCTGTCGAAGACGTGCAACGTCTAATGCCGACTAGGTCGCGCGGCAGCGGCTCGACCACGCGTCACGAAGGTCGATCGGACGCGACCGCCGTCATCATCTAGATTGAGGGGATTGCTTCAGCCGAGCAGGCCGAGGGCGAGCGCGGCAAGCGCACTGGCAGCATAGAAGCAGACGATGCTCAGATGACGAAGACGCGTGCGTTCCTCGTCCCGCGCACGGGTGGCGGCAATGGCGATGGCACGGGGCTTGCGGGTCTCAGGGCTCATGGGCGCGGTCCTTGATGCGGCCAGGGAAGGTCATGCCCTTGCGGGCCTCAGCCGGCCAGACCTCATGTCGCGATATCAGCGATATCACACCGGCATTCGAGCAGGATGACCGACGCATGTTAACAAGCTCTGAATTACCCGCTTAAGCTTGTCCGGAGCGTGAGCTTTTGTTCAGAGGGCCTCGCCGGCCGCATGGCCTGAGGCCCAGGCCCACTGGAAGTTATAGCCGCCAAGCCAGCCCGTGACATCGACGCATTCGCCGATGAAATAGAGGCCGGGCACGGTCTTGGCCTGCATGGAGCGGCTGTCGAGGGCATTCGTATCCACCCCACCCAGCGTGACCTCAGCCGTGCGATAGCCTTCCGAGCCTGCCGGTTTGATCGGCCAGCGGCGGATGCGCTCGGTGAGTGCGGCTAGTGCCTTGTCGGGCAGATCGGCGAGCGGACGTTCGAGCTTCGCGGTCTCTGCCAGATACTGGGCCAGACGCTTCGGGAGATGCTGGGCGAGCACGGTCTGGACCTGCTGGCGGCCATTTTCACGCTTGGCCGTCTTCAGGTGGTCGAGAATGTCGATACCCGGCTCTAGCGAAAGCTGGATCTCGTCGCCCTCGCGCCAATAGCTCGATATCTGCAGAATGGAGGGACCGGACAGGCCGCGATGGGTGAAGAGAAGCGCTTCGTGAAAGCGGGTCTTGCCACAGGAGACATCGGCATCGACGGCAACGCCTGACAGTTCAGAGAGTTCGCCCAGCAGGTTGGGTTCGAGCGTCAGCGGCACAAGAGCCGGTCGTGTTTCCGTGACCGGCAGGCCGAACTGCTCGGCGATGCGATAGGCAAAGCCGGTCGCACCCATCTTCGGGATCGACTTGCCCCCGCAGGCCATCACCAGATTGTCTGCGAGGATCTGGCCTTCGCTGGTCGACAGGCGGAAGCCGTCGACACCCTTGGCGATGTCGGAGATCTCGCAGGACAGGCGCAGATCCACCTGCACCGCCCGCATCTCTTCCAGCAACATGCGGATAATGTCCTTGGCGCTATCGTCGCAGAAGAGCTGGCCGAGGGTCTTTTCATGCCAGGCGATCTTGTGGCGATCGACCATGGCGATGAAATCCGATGGCGTGTAGCGGGCGAGTGCCGACTTGGCGAAATGCGGGTTCTCGGAGATGTAGTTCTTCGGCCCGGCATGGATGTTGGTGAAGTTGCAGCGCCCCCCGCCGGAGATACGGATCTTTTCGCCCGGTGCCTTGGCGTGGTCGAGCACGATCACCGATTTTCCCCGCCGTCCGGCGGTGAAAGCCGCCATCATGCCGGCGGCACCGGCTCCGATGATCGCGACGTCAAACTTCTTCGCCATAGGCCATTGCTCCCGGGAATCCGCCGTCTGTCTCGACAAACTTATGATCAAAGTCAACGCGTCCCGCTGGCCAAAGGGCAAAGTCTGGCTATGATGGACCGCATCAACAACCAACCGGTGAGACATGCCCGCGAAGAAATCCATGCTGAGACCCCAGAGCGCGCCCTCCAAAAAGGCGGTTATTCCGCCGGACCCCGGATCGAAGCGCGGCGTCTCGAACTGGAAGGAAGCGGCGACGTGGCTGCGAGCCCGCGGCATCGAGGACATCGAATGCATCACGCCCGACCTTGCCGGCGTTCCCCGCGGCAAGATGATGCCGTCGTCGAAGTTCACGTCGAACACCTCGCTGGCGCTTCCCTCGGCGCTTTACCGCCATACGATCTCCGGCGAATATCCCGATGAGACCGAGAACTTCCGCTACGAGCCGCGCGACAGCGACCTGAAGCTGGTGCCCGATCTCTCGACCCTTTCGGTCGTGCCATGGGAAAGCGATCCGACGGCGCAGGTGATCTGCGACATCGTCAATGTTGACGGCCAGAATGTCTCGTACACACCACGCAACGTGTTGAAGAACGTGCTGCGGCTCTACGAGGAGAAGGGCTGGAAGCCGGTCGTAGCACCGGAAATCGAGTTCTACCTAGTCGCGATGAACGACGACCCGGACTATCCGCTGCACCCGCCGAAGGGCCGTTCCGGCCGATCGATCGTCGGTGGCCAGGGGTATTCGATCGCCGGGATCAACGAGTTCGACGAGTTGATCGACGATATCTACCACTTCTCGGAAAAGCAGGGTCTGGAGATCGACACGCTGATCCATGAGGAGGGTCCGGCCCAGCTCGAGATCAACCTGCGTCACGGCAATCCTATCGAGCTTGCCGACCAGGTCTTCATGTTCAAGCGCACGATCCGCGAGGCGGCGCTTAAGCACGGGATCTATGCGACCTTCATGGCGAAGCCCATGCAGGGCCAGCCGGGCTCGGCCATGCACATCCACCAGTCGGTCGTCGATATCAAGACGGGCAAGAACGTCTTTTCCAATCCCGACGGCTCGGCCTCGCCGGAGTTCTTCCACTTCATCGGCGGCATGCAGAAATATGTGCCGAGCTCGCTTGTGATGCTGGCGCCCTATGTGAACTCCTATCGCCGCCTGACGCCAGACATGGCGGCACCGGTCAACAATGCCTGGGGCTACGATAACCGCACGACAGCCTTCCGTGTGCCGGTTTCGGATGCGGCCGCGCGGCGCGTCGAGAACCGCCTGCCGAGTTCGGATGCCAATCCCTATCTCGCGCTCGCGGCGTCGCTTGCCTGCGGCTATCTCGGGATCGTCAAGGAAATCGAACCGACGGCTGCCGCCGAGGGGTCCGAAAACGAAGGCTCGGTCGACCTGCCGCGCGGCCTGCTGGAAGCGGTTGCCCTGCTGGAAAGCGAGCCCGACTTCAACGAAGTCTTCGGCTCCGAGTTCATCGGCATCTATGCCGGCGTCAAACGCGGGGAATTCGAGACCTTCATGCAGGTGATCAGTCCGTGGGAACGCGAATTCCTCCTGCTCAACGTGTGAGGGACGCGCGTTCATGACATGGCAAAGCCCGATCGCGCCGGGGATCTCCTGGTATCAGGACAGTGTCGGCGAGCGCCCGGAATATCCTGGTCTCGACGGTTCCGTCACCACTGACGTCGCCATCATCGGCGGCGGTTTCACCGGCCTGCAGGCCGCCTACAATCTCGCGCGTCTCGGGGTGTCCGTCGTTCTGATCGAGGGCAGCCGCTTCGGCGACGGCGCCTCCGGCCGCAATGGCGGACAGCTCGGCACCGGCCAGCGCGCCTGGCCGGGCGAGCTCGAGGCGGAGCTTGGCTTCGAGCGCTCCAAGGCGCTGTTCGACATGGCGGAAAACGCCAAGCGCTACCTCATCGACTTCGCCGAGCAGCATGGCATCGACATCGAATACATGCCCGGCCAGTTGAACGTTGCGCACAAGCGGGGCTGGGAATCGGACTATCGACACGACGCGGAGATCATGGCGGTGCGCTACGGCTATCCGCACATCTCCTTCATGGACCGCGAGGAGACCCATGAGCGGGTGGGATCCACGCGCTACCATTACGGCGTGCGTGATACCGGGACCGGGCATATCCATCCGCTGAAGCTGCTGGTCGGGCTTGCCCGCGTGGCGGCCGAAGCCGGCGCAAAGATCCACGAGATGACCCCGGCCAGCGCCATTCGCCAGGCGAGCGGCAAGACTTTCATCGACACGCCCAAGGGCACGATCACCGCGGACCGCGTGCTGATTGCGACAAACGCCTATATCGGCAATCTGGAGCCCGTGACGGCGTCGCATGTCATGCCGATCCGGTCGTTCATTGGCGCAACCGTGCCGCTGACCAAGTTTCCGCAGGTGCTGCGCGGTTCGGAAGCCGTTGCCGACAGCCGCTTCGTGGTGCGCTACTTCCGCAAGAGCCGCGACGGGCGGCTGCTGTTTGGCGGGCGGGAGGCTTACACGGCCGACAGTCCGCGGGATATCTCCAGCCACATCCGTCGGCAGATTGCCGAGATCTATCCGGATCTCAAGGATATCGAGATCACCCATGGCTGGGGCGGTTCGGTCGGGATCACGCTGCCACGCAAACCGTTTGCCCGGGATGTCATGCCCGGCGTCACGTCGCTTGCCGGCTATTCCGGTCATGGCGTCATGTTGTCGAACTATTCCGGCAAGATGTATGCCGACACGGTGGCGGGCAATGCGCGGGAACTCGACGTCCTCAAGGACCTGAAGATCCCGCCGTTCCCCGGCGGGGCCAGCCTTCGCAAGCCGCTGCTGTTTCTCGCGCTCACCTGGTACGCGCTGCGCGACCGATTCTGAGCCGAAAGTGTCACCCGCCGACCGCAGATCGCATACGATCCCGGCGGGTGTGTTGGATTGTCGCAGAACACGGTTTGTTCATCCTCTCTGCGACGTCCCACGACAAAAACCACCCTATCGGGGTGGCTTTTTTAAATCGATTAGATTAGAACCTGTCCAACGAATTTGCCGAACGAGAGATGCGCATGAGCAGCCAGATCATCCCCGTTGAACCCTTTGACTACGTCGTCTTCGGCGGCACCGGCGACTTGGCCGAGCGCAAGCTTCTGCCGGCGTTGTTTCACCGCCAGTTGGCCGGCCAGCTGACTGAGCCGACACGCATCATCGGTGCCTCACGCACGGCGATGACGCATGAGGAGTATCGCAAGTTCACGCTCGATGCGCTTCATGAGCATCTGAAGGCAGAGGAACTCGAAGAGGCGGAAGTTGCGAAGTTCCTCGCCCGCGTCTTCTACGTCTCCGTCGATGCGAAGTCCGACCAGGGTTGGGAAGATCTGAAGAAGCTGCTCGATCAGGGCAAGGACATCGTCCGGGCCTTCTATCTCGCCGTTTCGCCGTCGATCTTCGGCGACATCGCCGACAAGATCCGCGATCACAAGCTGATCACCAAGTCGACCCGCATCGTCGTTGAAAAGCCGATCGGCCGCGACCTTGCCTCGGCGCAGATCCTCAACGACACGATCGGCAAGGTGTTCAAGGAAGACCAGATCTTCCGTATCGACCACTATCTCGGCAAGGAGACGGTGCAGAACCTGATGGCGCTGCGCTTTGCCAATGCGCTCTACGAGCCGCTGTGGAACTCCGCACACATCGACCATGTGCAGATCACGGTCGCCGAATCCGTCGGTCTCGAAGGCCGTGTGACCTATTACGACAAGGCCGGCGCTCTGCGTGACATGGTGCAGAACCATATCCTGCAGCTGCTCTGCCTTGTGGCCATGGAAGCCCCCTCCTCGCTCGACGCCGAAGCCGTGCGTGACGAGAAGCTGAAAGTGCTGCGCTCGCTGAAGCCGATCACACCGGCCAATGTCGAGAAGCAGACGGTGCGCGGCCAGTACCGCGCCGGCGCTTCGGCCGGTGGTGCAGTCAACGGCTACCAGGAAGAACTGGGCGCCCTGTCCGACACGGAAACTTTCGTCGCGATCAAGGCAGAGATCAACAACTGGCGCTGGGCGGGCGTGCCCTTCTACCTGCGCACCGGCAAGCGGCTCGCCACCCGCATGTCGGAGATCGTCATCGCCTTCAAGCCGATCCCGCATTCGATCTTCGGCGAAAACGCCGGACGCATCGAGGCCAACAAGCTGGTCATCCGTCTGCAGCCGGACGAAGGCGTGAAGCAGTGGCTGATGATCAAGGATCCGGGCCCGGGCGGCATGCGCCTGCGCCACGTATCCCTCGACATGAGCTTCGCCCAGGCCTTCGACGTGCGCAATCCGGACGCCTATGAGCGCCTGCTGATGGACGTCATCCGCTCGAACCAGACGCTGTTCATGCGCCGCGACGAAGTCGAGGCAGCGTGGAACTGGTGCGATCCGATCCTGAAATCCTGGGAAGAGATTGGCCAGAAAGCGCAAGGCTATACCTCCGGCACATGGGGCCCCAGCCAGGCCATCGCGCTCATCGAGCGTGACGGCCGTACCTGGCACGAAAACGACTGAGGCCGGAAGCGATGGCGCATCACATGAAGACATTCGAGACAGGTGCAGCCCTCGCAAACGGGCTTGCAGACGCCGTGGCCACGGCCCTGTCTGCGGCGATCGCCAAGGCAGGCGAGGCGACGCTCGCCGTTTCCGGCGGCTCCACGCCCAAGGCATTTTTCGAGGCGCTGTCGACGCGGGCGCTGGATTGGGCCAAGGTGAAGGTGACGCTGGTCGATGAACGTTTCGTCCCGGAAGACAATCCGCGTTCGAACCATCTGCTGGTGAAGACGCACCTGCTGAAGAATGAAGCGGCCGCGGCGGAGTTCGTGCCGCTTTATCGGCCTGAGGCCACGATCGAGGAGGCTGCAAAGACGGCAACCGGGATCGTGCCCGGCATGTCCAAGGCCTTCGATGTCGTGATCCTCGGAATGGGTACGGACGGGCACACCGCCTCGTTCTTCCCCGGCGGAGACCATCTGGATGCGGCGCTTGATCTTTCGCAGCCGCGCCGCGTCATGACCATGGAAGCGCCGGGCGCAGGCGAAGCCCGGCTGACGCTTTCCTTCTCAGCGCTGCATGATGCCGGTCTTCTGGTCGTGCATATCGAGGGCGGCGAAAAGAAAGCCGTGCTGGACAAGGCACTGGCCGGCTCGGACGAGAAGGACATGCCGATCCGGGCCGTTCTTGAACGAGCCCAGACGACGCCCGACATCTATTGGGCGCCCTGAGGGAGAGCCCTCGCCCGCCGGCACATGCGGCGGGCTGATGCGCGAATGACGAGTTTCCCGGCCGAGGAGGCCTTTGCGCGATGTGCGCCTTCAAGCGCCCGCGCCAGACGAGGAGCCATATCCGATGAGTGCAGACAGCCGTATCGAAGCCATCACCAAGAGGATCGTCGAGCGATCCAAGCCGACCCGCGAAGCCTATCTCGACCGCACACGCCGTGCGATTTCCAAGGGCGTGCACCGCTCGACCCTGTCCTGCGGCAACCTTGCCCATGGCTTTGCCGTCTGTTCCCCCAGGGACAAAGAAGCGCTGGCCGGTGACGTGGTGCCGAACCTCGGCATCATCACCGCTTATAACGACATGCTCTCTGCGCACCAACCGTTCGAGACCTATCCGGCGCTGATCCGCCAGGCGGCTTCCGAAGCCGGCGGCGTGGCACAGGTTGCGGGCGGCGTCCCGGCCATGTGCGACGGCGTGACCCAGGGCCAGCCGGGGATGGAGCTCTCGCTCTTCTCGCGGGACGCCATCGCCATGGCAGCCGGCATCGGCCTCAGCCACAACATGTTTGATGCGGCCGTCTATCTCGGTGTCTGCGACAAGATCGTGCCGGGCCTGATGATCGCTGCCCTCACCTTCGGTCACCTGCCCTCGGTCTTCATCCCCGCAGGACCGATGACCTCGGGCCTGCCGAACGACGAGAAGTCACGCATCCGCCAGCTCTATGCCGAGGGCAAGGTCGGTCGCGCCGAACTGCTCGAAGCGGAATCCAAATCCTATCACGGCCCCGGCACCTGCACCTTCTACGGCACGGCCAATTCGAACCAGATGCTGATGGAGATCATGGGCTTCCACCTGCCGGGTGCCTCCTTCATCAATCCGGGCACGCCGCTGCGCGACGCCCTGACCAAGGAAGCGGCGAAGCGGGCACTCGCCATCACCGCACTCGGCAACGAGTTCACGCCGGCCGGCGAGATGATCGACGAGCGCTCGATCGTCAACGGCGTTGTCGGCCTGCATGCAACCGGCGGCTCGACCAACCACACGATCCACCTGATCGCCATGGCGCGTGCCGGCGGCATCCAGCTCACCTGGCAGGATATTTCGGAGCTCTCCGACATCGTGCCGCTGCTTGCCCGCGTCTATCCGAACGGGCTTGCGGACGTGAACCACTTCCACGCCGCCGGCGGCATGGGCTTCCTGATCAAGCAGCTCTTGAAGGCCGGCTATCTGCATGACGACGTGCGCACCGTCTATGGCCAGGGTCTCGCCGCCTACACGATCGATCCCAAGCTTGCCGATGACGGCACCGTGCATCGCGAGCCGGCCGCCGAGGTCAGCGCCGATCCGAAGGTTCTGACGACGATCGACAAGCCGTTCCAGGCGAATGGCGGCTTGAAGATGCTGACCGGCAATCTCGGCAAGGCGGTCATCAAGATCTCCGCCGTGAAGCCGGAGCGCCATGTCGTCGAGGCACCGGCCATCGTCTTCAACGACCAGCAGGAACTGCAGGACGCGTTCAAGGCCGGCAAGCTGGAAAAGGACTTCGTTGCCGTCGTCCGGTTCCAGGGTCCTAAGGCGAACGGCATGCCGGAACTGCACCGCCTGACCCCGCCGCTCGGCGTCCTTCAGGATCGTGGCTTCAAGGTGGCGCTCGTCACCGACGGACGCATGTCGGGCGCCTCCGGCAAGGTGCCGGCTGCGATCCATGTGACGCCCGAGGCCGTGGACGGCGGCGCGATCGCCAAGATCAAGGACGGCGACATCGTTCGTCTCGATGCCGTGGCCGGTACGTTGGAAGTGCTCGTCGATGCCGCAGAGTTCCATGCGCGGCCGCTGGCAACCACTGATCTCGATGGCAACGAATTCGGCATGGGACGCGAGCTATTCGCAAGCTTCCGGCGAATTGCCGGACCGGCCGACCAGGGCGCCAGCGTCTTGTTCTGATACGCATTCCTGAACTGAAGGGTCTGAGGCCGCGAGCGATCGCGGCCTTTTTGTCATCCTTGATTTACAAGACTTTTGTCTACGGCATGCGTCGTTTGCTCGCATATTAACACATTCGACACTTCTAATTTTGTATATCTTGATCCAGAAAAACGTTCGGAATCAACAAGATATACACAAAGAACAAAATCGGTCTTGTGGTCCGCTGTTTGTCTACCTTCGACTGTCCTGCAGCCGGGGTTCGTCATCAAAGCTTGGCCAAAGGACCAAAACTATGTTCGGAATGCCCTCCAACACCCGTGCGCAGCTCGAGTCACTGGAAGTAATCACCGCCAACATCATGATCGCGGATGAAAAGCTCAATATCCGCTATATGAACTCCGCCGTGAAGAACCTTCTCAGGGAAGCAGAAAGCGACCTGAAGAAGGAATTGCCGCGCTTCGATTTTGCAAAGCTCATCGGCAGCAATATCGACATCTTCCACAAGAACCCGGGCCACCAGCGCAACATGCTGGCGAGCCTGCAGAACCAGCACAAGGCGACCATCTGGGTCGGCCAACGGGCCTTCGATCTGATCGTGACGCCATTGAAGAGCGGCTCCAAGACCACGGGCTTCGTCGTGGAATGGGCAAACGCCAAAGAGCGGCTGCAGAATCTCGACTTCCAGAACCAGATGGAGGCCATCAGCCGCGTGCAGGCCATCATCGAGTTCACGCCAGAGGGCGAGGTGGTCTCGGCAAACCAGAATTTCCTCGATGCGCTCGGCTACCGGATGGACGAAATCAAGGGCAAACATCACAGCCTCTTCATCGATCCCGACTACGCCAGGACCTCCGACTATCAGGACTTCTGGACGGCGTTGAGAGCCGGCAAGTTTCAGGCGGCCGAATTCACGCGCTACGGTAAAGGCGGCAAGAAGGTCGTCATCAACGCCTCCTACAATCCGATCCTCGATGACCGCGGTCGCGTGACCAAGGTGGTCAAGTTCGCAACCGATGTGACGGAGCGTGTGACGGCCGTGGACACCATCGGCGACGCGCTTGGACGTCTTGCCAAGGGCGATGTCAGCTTCAACATAGATCAGGCCTTCGCTCCGGATTTCGAATCGCTGCGGACCAATCTGAACGAAGCAGTGAGCCAGCTTGCGACGACACTCGGCGCGGTCGCCCAGTCGACGGATCTGATCGACAGCGGCAGCCGTGAGATCAGTTCAAGCGCCGAGGATCTGTCGAAGCGCACCGAACAGCAGGCGGCTTCGCTCGAGGAGACGGCGGCGGCGCTCGACGAAATCACCGTCAACGTCAACAATGCTTCCAAGCGCGCGGAGGAAGCCCGTCATGCGACCCAGGCCGCCGATACGAGCGCCACGCGCTCCGGCCAGATCGTTGCCGAGGCCGTCGGGGCCATGGCGCGCATCGAGCAGTCATCGAACCAGATTTCGAACATCATTGGCGTGATCGACGAGATCGCCTTCCAGACCAACCTTTTGGCGCTGAACGCTGGCGTCGAAGCCGCCCGTGCGGGTGAGGCGGGCAAGGGCTTTGCGGTTGTCGCCCAGGAAGTGCGCGAGCTCGCCCAGCGCTCGGCGCAGGCGGCCAAGGAGATCAAGGAACTGATCCGCAATTCGTCGGAAGAGGTGAAGAACGGTGTGAAGCTGGTCAGTGAGACCGGCGAGGCGCTGAAGACGATCCAGGACAATATTGTGGCGGTCAACGACCACATGCAGGCGATTGCGAGCTCGGCCCGCGAACAGGCGACCGGCCTTTCGGAGGTCAACTCGGCCGTCAACCAGATGGACCAGGTGACCCAGCAGAACGCGGCGATGGTGGAGGAATCCAATGCGGCAAGTGCGACGCTTGCCACGGAAACCCAGCGCCTGCGCCAGTTCATCTCGCGCTTCACGCTCGGCCTGCACTATGCCGGCAAGCAGAGCGCTGCGCCGACAAGCCACGCAGCCCCACGAGTCGCAGCACCCGCAACGCCGACCAGCGCCCCGCGAAAAGCACCGTCCCGCCCTGCCCCAGTGCATGGCAATGCGGCTCTGAAGCAGGACGAGTGGCAGGAATTCTGAAGCCAGACGGTCGCGCCCATTCCGGTGGGCGCGACAGATCTTCAGGGCCTCGGCATCTTGGCAAAGCCCTTGCCCAGGATCGGCCCCGTCGGTTTGCCGGTCGGTGAACCGCCGAGGGGCTCGACGGTAATCTCGTAGAGCTGCTCCTCCATCGGGCCCGGAAGGTCAGGACCTTCGACGGTTGCCGTGCGCCAGCCGTCGAGGACACCGAGAGATACCGGGCCGGTATCCTGAGACGGCAGGGTCCAGAGCTGCAGCGACCGATCAGCGTCGACGGACACATCGGTGAGCGGGATGACCTTGGCGGTGTCGTTGCCGAAGTCCTCGATCATGACCACAGGCTCGCCTTCGGCATTCATCAGCACGGCAATGACCTGCGGTTCCGCACGCCCTAAGACAGTATAGGTCAGAGCAGCAAGCAGCAGCACGGAGGCTGCGGCAGCGGACATGCCGACGCCACGCCACCAGGCAAGGCGATTGTCGTTGACGGCGGCGCGCGGCGCTGGCCGCACGGCTGAAGCTTGCTGTGGCCCAAGCTTCTCCTCGATCCGCGACCAGAGATCGGCGGAGACAGTTGCCGCTGGCCCTGCGAGATCCAGTTCCAGAAAGCGGTCGCGCGCCTCGCCGACCAAGCGAGCCAGCTCGCCGTTCGCTTCCATCTCCGTTTCGACTGCACGGCGCTCGTCCTCGTCCATCAGACCAAGAACATAGGCATCGGCGCGTTCTGCTTCGGTTTGCCAGGTGCTCATGCCATGCACTCCCTCAGGGCTACCAGGGAGCGGCGGATCCAGGCCTTCGCCGTGCCGAGCGGCAGCTTCAGGCGACCGGCGATTTCGCCATGACTGTAGCCGGAGACATAGGCCATCATCACCGTCCTGCGGCGCAGGCCATCGAGCCGCCCAAGGCAGGCACGCAACCGGCTTGCGGTGTCCAGCTGGTCGAAGAGATCGTGATAGAGCGCATCCGCGCCTTCATCCTGCAGACGGTCGAGACTGTCGGTCTCGGTCAGATCCTCCCGACCACCGTCGCGCAGCGCGTTGAGCGAGCGAGAACGGACTATGGCGTAGATCCATCCGCGTGCGGAGCCACGGCTCGGATCGTATTGCCAGGCCTTGTTCCAGATCTGCAGGAAGGCGTCCTGGACGATCTCCTCTGCCAGATCATGACGCCGAAGGATGCGTTGAGCGACCGTCACCATGCGGGCGGCCTCGCTTTCGTAGATCACGGCCAGGCCCTTGCGATCGCCTGCGGCACAGGCTTTCAGTGCCGCACCGAGCTTGTCTTGCTCATTCCCCATCCAGCTTCCTTCCAAGAACCTGGGCGGAAAGTAGCTCACTCGCCTGATTTGGCAACCGCCGCCGGAAGCGCTCGTCGAAGAACCGCCGCTCGTCATCGTCACGTCCATCACTTTCTCCTTCATTTCGGAGACACGCGGGGACCGTTTCCGGATGCAGACGAGAAAAATTTTGGGCGGCTGCATCCAAACGCCTAAGCCCATGTGTCGTGAGATCAGGAGGCACCAGACCGGTGTCGCCACCATTCAAACGGGAGAGTTCTCATGACCAGCATCCGTATCCTCAGCCTTGCAGCAGCCACCGCCCTTACGGCCTTCGGAGCGCAGGCCGCCCAGGTCGTCGGTCTCGCAGGCGACAAGACGCTCGTAATGTTCGACACTGAAAAGCCTGAAGTCTCGAAGTCGATGGATGTGACCGGCGTCGATCGCCTCGTCGGCATTGATTACCGTCCGGCCAACCAGACCATTGTCGGCGTGACTGCTGACAACGTCATCGTCACCATCGATCCGGAAACGGGCGCGCCCACAGAGCTTGCCAAGATGGACAAGCCGCTGACGATCGGCGATGCGCCTGTGGTCGTGAACTTCAACCCGGCCGCCGACCGTCTGCGCTATATGACCGGCACCACCAACCACCGCGTTCATCCCGACACGGGCGCCGTGACCGTCGACGGCAGCCTCGTCTTCGAGGACGGCGACATGCACAAGGGCGAAACGCCGAACACCGTTGCAGCCGCTTACACGAATTCGATGGGCAAGCCGGAAAAGACCGCGATGTACAACATCGACGCGACGATCGGCGCGCTGATCCAGCAGACCAAGCCGAACGACGGCACGCTGAAGGCGATCGGCAAGCTCGGCATCGAAGGCAACCCGCAGTCCTATGCCTTCGACATCGAAGCCGGCGCTGACGGCAAGAACACCGCATGGCTCGTCGCCGACAGCACGCTCTACACGGTCAACCTGGAAACCGGTGCGGCAACCAAGGCCGGCGACATCACCGGCGCACCCGCCACGATCAAGTCGATCACCGTGATCCCGGCGATGTAAGCCAAATTGCCCTCTCCCTCCTATCGGGGGAGAGGGCAGTGCGCCCCGTCAGGCGCGGATGAAGGCGAGGACGTCAGCGTTGAACTTGTCCGCTTCGGTTTGTGCCAGACCATGCGATCCGCCGGCATAAACCTTCAGGACTGATCCCTTCACCAAACGGGCCGCCTTTTCCGCCGTGGCCGCGATCGGGACGATCTGGTCGTCATCGCCATGGATGATCAGTGTTGGCTTGTCGATCGCCTCCAGGTCCGCGGTGTAGTCGACTTCCGAGAATTCCCGGATGCAATCAAACTGACCCTTGATGCCACCAGCGAGCCCCTGAAGGCGGAAGCTCTCGCGAAAGCCCGGGTTCTCGGGAATGCCGTCGCGATTGAAGCCATAGAAGGGGATGGTCAGGTCATAGAAGAATTGGGACCGATTTCCGGCCGTACCAGCACGTATGTCATCGAAAACGGACATTGGGACGCCCTCCGGGTTGGCCGGTGTCTGGAGCATCAAGGGCGGAACGGCGCCGACAAGCACGACCTTGGCGACCCGGGCAGTGCCGTGGCGGCCGATGTAGTGGGCAACTTCCCCACCGCCCGTGGAATGGCCGATCATGATCAGGTTCTTAAGATCGAGATGCTCGATCAGCTCTGACAGGTCATCAGCATAGCGATCCATGTTGTTTCCGTCCCATGGCTGGTCGGAGCGACCATGGCCGCGGCGATCATGGGCGATGACGCGGAAGCACTGCTGACCGAAATATAGCATCTGGGCATCCCAGGCGTCGGAGGACAAAGGCCAACCGTGGGAGAAGAGGATCGGCTGCCCTTCGGCATTTCCCCAATCCTTGTAGAAAAGCGCAGTACCGTCTGTCGTCTTGAAGATGCTCATGATCGTCTCTCCATCTGCCGCATGCGTGGGTGCCGCGGCCGCTATCCGGTGAATTATAGATTGCGCACAATTAAATTGCGCACAATCTTTATTGCCGGATCCTCAGCTGAAATCAATTGCGCACAATCTATTTTCGCATCACGTTTCCGTGAGTGTTGGAATCCTGATAAAAAAACCCCCGCATCGCGCGGGGGTTTAATCCAGGAGAGTCCGTGGGTGCCTCAGAGCATCGCCATGTATTTGGGCAGATCCCGCATGCTGGGCACGACGATGAGCGTGTGCACATGTCCGCGTTTGTAGGCGTTGAGGAACTTGTTGTAGTCCTCGAACACCACACAGCCCGAGCTGTCGCCGCGGCGGCGGAGCAGATAGGTGTGGGTCAGGAAGCCATCACGGTTGTACATCTTGGCATCGCCGACCGGGTTCATGCGGATGGCTTCAACGCCGTGGAAACGGGCTTCACGCATGCGCAGCTTGTAGACGTTGGGCGGCGTCGGCCCCTTGTTCTTCACATGGACGAATTTCGGATCGTCACGCATATGGCCACGGCCGGAATGCGCGCGCAGCTTCTCGCCGTTCGGCATGTGCACGACCGCATCCTCGATGACATAGACCGCGATCCGGCTACCGGGACCCGGCAACGCGTTCTTGCGGTTGAAGATGCCGCCTGCCCCGTCATCCGTGGTGATCGGATTGTCCGGCTTGGCATAGGCCAGCATGTTGAACAGCGTCTTCTTCTTCGGCTGTTCCGGCTTCGCCGCAACAGCGGGTGTCTCGGGCGCCGGCACGCGCTCGACGCGCGGCTTGGCCTGAGGCTTCGCGCCCGGCACCGGACCATCCTCCGGCAGCGCACCGTGATCTTCGGCCTCCGGCTCGGAAAGCAGTTCCTGGAACGGCTCTTCCCGTGGGTCAGCCAGTGCCATTGTCTCGGATGCCGAGGGTGTCGAGGCATAGCCCAGGGCAACGGTTTCGGCAGCAGATGCGTCACGTGCGATCGAAGCTGTCACCACCGGATCGACATCGTTGATCCCGCTGCGGCGCTCATGGGCGGCTGTCGCAAGGGCTGCCTGCTGGCGCCCCGCTTCCGCCTGGGCGAGCGCTTCGCGCAAGACGGCGATGTCCTGTGCGCCGATGACGCTTTCCACACGGGCAAGCAGCAGGCGGTCGGACTTGTCGACCTCGGCAAGCTGCATGGCGGCCGGAAGCATCAGAAGGCCGAGATGATCCGTCGCCACGATGGCTTCGGCGAAGCGATTGCGCATTTCATGCAGGGCGGCGAAATCGGCCGAGGGCTCCTGCGCAGCACGCGGGGCAATCGGTTTCGCCAGGGCAAGATCCGGCTTCGGCAGGCTGTGGCCAGCGATCGCCGGGGCTTCAATCGTCGAGGAGGACAGGCCCTTGAAGACCGCGAGGCTTGCAGTGCCCCAGAAGAGGCAGGCCAGCCCGATGCCCAGAACGGTCGGAAGGCTGGAGCCGCGCTTCTTTGCACGCGACTTCATCGTTTGAACGGCGACGCCATTGCCGCCGGTGACCTTTCGGGTCGAGGACGCCATGTTACTGAACTCGCTTACCAAGAACTCTGGGAGCCGGCCGCCTAGCAGCAGAAGCCGGCTTTACTAGGACAGGGTTGTGGCAATGCCGTCCTGTCGACTGCCCTAAAGAATGAAGAAGTTTGGTAACCAAGAAGTTTACGCCCGGCGATTTATGTCACATTCCGGGCGTGGAGCGCTAAATAGTTTCAGACGTGACGGGTTAATCCGCCATCGACCTTCAGGTTCTGGCCGGTGATATAGGCCGCGCCATCCGATGCGAGGAAGGCGATGGTCGCTGCGATTTCGTCACTCGTTCCGTAGCGCTGCATCGGCACCATCTCACGCCGCTCCTCGGTCGCCGGCAGGCTGTCGATCCAGCCGGGCAGGACATTGTTCATCCGGATATTGTGGCTCGCATAGGTGTCGGCGAAGATCTTGGTGAAGGACGCAAGACCGGCGCGGAAGACGGCCGATGTCGGAAACATGGAGGATGGCTCGAAGGCCCAGGCGGTCGAGATATTGATGATGGCGCCAGATTTCTGCTTCTCCATGATCGGCGTGACGAGGCGGGTCGGGCGGATGACATTGAGCAAGTAGACATCCAGGCCCTTTGCCCACTGCTCGTCGGTGATCTCCAGGATCGGTGCGCGCGGCCCGTGGCCTGCACTGTTGACCAGCACGTCGATGCGACCGTAACGCTCCATGGTGCCGTCAACGAGGCGAGCCAGATCATCGGTTGACTGGTTGGAGCCGGTGATGCCGAAACCGCCGAGCTCGGCTGCCAGGGCTTCGCCCTTTCCGGACGACGACAAGATGGCGACCTTGAAACCGTCGGCGGCAAGACGGCGCCCTGCAGCGGCTCCCATGCCACTTCCCCCTGCCGTGATGATGGCAACCTTTTCACCGGACATCGATGCTCTCCCTTTTTCAGTTGCACGGAAGATCAAAGGTCCGGCCGGCGATGTCCAGTCAGAAAAGCTGAAAGCCGGTGCAACGTGTGCTGCACCGGCTTTCGTGAAGGGGACGGATCGTCCGGCTTACCAGCTGCGGACGTCGAGCACGCGGTCCTTGTGCGCCGGATGGGTCGAGAAGACGAAGATGCGGTCGAGCTCCTTCTGCGTCAGCAGACGGAGGAAGCGGATCTCGGCGGTGTTGTTGGCAAAGGTCTTCATCAGAACCGCGCCGACCTTGTTGATCCGGGCATCCGGGATGTCGAGATAGAACTGCTTCGGAAGGTTGACCTGGGTGATCAGGCCGATCACCGCGCCGCTCAGCGAGATGCGCAAGACGTCGCAACGGCGAGCCGCCATGTGCGTCATGCCGTTTTCCGTATATTCGAGGCGCCCGGCATTCATGGTATCCTCCATGCGGTACCGGTTCTCCCGGTCGTACATGAAGGATTCCTCCTTCTTAAGGAAATGAGATCCGCCACTTGCCGTTCTCATCGTTTCTGCCCTCGTCTTTTGTCTGTTGTTATGGACAAAAGGCTAGCAGTGACAGCTTAACAGTCGGTGTTGGCGAAAAGGCCATTCCTCGCTACGAAAAAGCCCCGTTATCGGTAAGGATAACAGGGCCTTAAACGCATCGATCAAGTCGGCTTCAGCGGCGGTAGGTCTGGCCTGCGGCATCAAAGAGATGCAGCTTGGTCTTGTCTGCGGAGAAACGCAGGGTCTGGCCTTTCTTCACGTCCACGATGCCCGGCAGCTTGACGACGACAGGTTCGTCCTCGACGGGTCCGTTGACGTAAAGCAGCGTGACTTCGCCGAGTGCCTCGACGATTTCAACGTTGCCCTCGAAGAGGAAATCCTCGCCCGTGGCGATCGCGAGATCCTCCGGCCGGACACCGAAGCTCGCCGACTTGCCCTGCTCCGAGGCTTCGGTCGTCACATCGATCGTGACTTCAGAGCCGTCCTTCAGCTTGATCCGGGTTTCCTGGTCTGTGCCGATAACCGAGACCGGCATGATGTTCATGGCCGGAGAGCCGATGAAGCGTGCGACGAAGAGGTTGGCCGGGCGCTCGTAGAGTTCCAGCGGCGGGCCGACCTGTTCGATCTTGCCGGCCGAGAGAACCACGATGCGGTCGGCCAGGGTCATTGCCTCGACCTGGTCGTGCGTGACGTAGATCATCGTGGTGTCGGCCATCTGCTCGTTGAGCTTGGCGATCTCGATGCGGGTTGCGACGCGCAGCGCCGCGTCCAGGTTGGACAGCGGCTCGTCGAAGAGGAAGACCTTGGGATTGCGGCAGATGGCGCGGCCGATCGCGACACGCTGGCGCTGGCCACCCGACAGTGCCTTGGGCAGACGGTCGAGATAGGGACCGAGCTGCAGGATGTTCGCCGCAGAGCGGACGCGGCGGTCGATCTCTTCCTTGCTTTCGCCGGCAATGCGCATGCCGAAGGCCATGTTGTCGTAGACCGTCATATGCGGGTAGAGCGCGTAGGACTGGAAGACCATGGCGATGCCGCGCTTGGAGGGAGGCACGTCGTTGACGAGTTGACCGTCGATGTAGAGTTCGCCGCCGGTTATGTCCTCAAGGCCCGCGATCATGCGCAGCAACGTGGACTTGCCGCAGCCCGACGGGCCGACGAAGACCACGAACTCGCCTTCCTTGATCTCCAGATCGATACCGTGCAGGACCTTGACCTGCCCGTATGCCTTGCGGATGTCCTTGAGAACCAGACCCGTCATGCTATCCTCCCCTGTCAGGCGTGACGCGCGAAATAGGCGCCCCAAGCCGGCAATTCTACCTTGTTATCGTTGACGTTACTGACAAACCCATGGCCTTCCAGCTCGACCCAGTTGCCCGCCGGCATGGCGAGCGAGGCCTGATCCGCGCCCATATTGAAGATGCAGAGCAGCTTCTCGTTGCCAAACGCACGGGTATAGACCAGCTGATCTTCCCCTGCGTCGTGGAAGGTGATGTCCCCCTTGGCGAAGGCCGGATACTGGCGGCGGAAGGCAAGGAAGCGACGATAGTGCTCTAGCACCGATTCTGGCTTGCCCACCTGGGTGTTGACCGAGCGCAGCACATGTTCGACCGGGATCGGCAGCCAAGTCTTCTGGGCCGTCGAGAAGCCGGCCTGCATGGCATGATCATCCCAGACCATGGGCGTGCGGCAACCGTCGCGTCCCTTGAACTCCGGCCAGAACTGGATGCCATAGGGATCCTGCAGGTCTTCAAACGCAATGTCGGCTTCGGTCAGGCCGAGCTCTTCACCCTGATAGATGCAGACCGAGCCGCGCTGGGTCAGCAGCAGAGCCGAGAGCATCTTGGCATAGGCTTCGCGGTCGAGGACGTTGGCGCCCCAGCGGCTGACATGACGAACGACGTCGTGGTTGGAGAAGGCCCAGCAGGCCCAGCCCTCGGGGGCTGCTGCGGCGAAGGCGTTCTGCGTATTGCGCACGATTTCCGGCGTCAGGGGCTCCGGCGCCAGGAATTCGAAGGCGTAGCACATCTGCATCTTGTCGTTGCCGGAGGTGTATTCGCCGACGATCTCGAGGCCGCGCTGGCTGTCGCCGACTTCGCCGACGGCGGCGATTGCCGGATACTCATCCAGCAGCGCGCGGAAGCGCTTGAGGAAGGCGATGTTTTCCGGGCGGTTCTTGTCGTAGATGTGTTCCTGGAAATTGTAGGGGTTCACGGCCGGTGCCGTGGAAGCGTTGCGGCGCTCCGGGGCAAGAGCCGGGTTGTCCCTCAGTTCCTTGTCGTGGAAATAGAAGTTGATCGTGTCGAGACGGAAGCCGTCGACACCGCGATCCAGCCAGAAGCGGGTGGCTGCGAGCAGCGCATCCTGCACTTCCGGATTGTGCAGGTTCATATCCGGCTGCGAGGTCAGGAAGTTGTGCAGGTAATACTGCATGCGGGTCGGATCCCACTGCCAAGCCGAGCCGCCGAAGATCGACAGCCAGTTGTTCGGCGGCGAGCCATCGGGCTTCGGATCGGACCAGACATACCAGTCGGCCTTCGGGTTGACGCGGCTCGACCGGCTCTCGACAAACCAGGGATGCTGGTCGGACGAGTGGGACATCACGAGGTCAATCATCACGCGGATGCCCAGACGATGGGCTTCCGCGATCAGGCCGTCGAAATCGGTGAGCGAACCGAACATCGGGTCGACGTCGACATAGTTCGACACATCATAGCCGAAGTCCTTCATCGGCGAGGTGAAGAAGGGCGAGATCCAGATCGCGTCTGCGCCAAGATCGGCGATGTGCGACAGACGGGCGGTGATGCCCTTCAGGTCGCCGATGCCGTCGCCGTTCGAGTCCTGATAGGAGCGCGGGTAGATCTGATAGATCACCGCGCCACGCCACCAGTCCTTGTCGGGCGTCATGACGGGATTTGCATCTGCACTCATTTACATATTCCTGTTGGCTTGGTCTTTAAGATCTCGCGTCAGCCACCCTTGACCGAACCGGCAAGGAGGCCACGCACGAGATAACGTTGCATGAAGAAGAAGACGAGAAGCGGGACCGCGATCGAGACGAAGGCGGCCGTTGCGAGGATTTCCCAGTTGCCGCCGCGCGTGCCGAGCAGTTCCACGATCTGGTTGGTCATGACCGTCGTGTCCCCCGTGGCGTCGATCAGGAAGACCTTGGCGACGAGCAGGTCGTTCCAGGTCCAGAGGAACTGGAAGATGGCGAAGGATGCCAGCGCCGGGAAGGACAGCGGCAGGATGATGCGCGTGAAGATCTGGAAGTCCGTTGCACCGTCCACCTTGGCGCATTCGATGATGTCGCGCGGAAGCCCGACCATGTAATTGCGCAAGAGGTAGATCGCGAGCGGCAGGCCGAAGCCCGTATGGGCAAGCCAGACACCGAGGTAACCCTTGCCGATGCCGATCGACAGATGCAGGCGCAGAAGCGGGATCAGCGCGAGCTGCAGCGGCACGACCAGAAGCGCAACCACCGCGGCGATCAGCAGGGCACGCCCGGGGAACTCCATCCAGGCCAACGCATAAGCCGCAAAGGCTGCAATGACGATCGGGATGACAGTCGCCGGAATGGTAACGGTCAGGGTGTTGAAGAAGGCCTTGGCCATCGAATCCGTGGTCGAAGATGAGAAGAGCACGGTCTCGTAGTTGTCGAGCGTGAACTCGGGCGGCAGTTCGGCCGTGACGAAGATGCGCTCGCCACGGCTCCCGGTCATTTCGGTGTCGCTTTCGAGGCGATAATCGCCATTTGCCTGCAGCGTCACACGCCCGTCGTCGCCCATGTCGGCGGTCGCGCCGGGTTCGTATTCACTGATGGCACGGGAGGACGTGCCCCAGGCGGAAATTTCCGCATCGGCGGAGGCGCCGCCTTCGGCCAGCACATTGCCTTCGATGACCCAGAGATTGCCTTCCTGGCGCTGCGTCGACGGATCCGCCGTGCGCAGCACGAGGTTCTGCTCCTGCGCAAAGAGCGAGCTCCACCAGCCGCTGGTCGCGATCTGGTCCGCGGTGCGGAAGGAGGAGATGAAGAGGCCGGTCGTCGGCAGCAGCCACAGGACGACCAGTGCGGCTACCGAAAGATGGACTGCCCAGACGAGGCCGGATTTCTTGCCTGCGATTTTTGCCATGGTCCCGCCTCCCCTCAGCGCATTTCTTTACGAGCGTTGTAGACGTTCCAGACCAGGATCGGCAGAACGAGCAGCATGATGACCATGGCGCTTGCAGAGCCGACACCCCAGTCATTGGCGCGGAACAGCTTGTCGAACATGTAGTTGGCGAGAACCTGGGTTTCCCACTGGCCATTCGTCATCGCAAAGACGATGTCGAAGACCTTGAGCACGACGAGGGTGATCGTGGTCCAGACCACGACGACAGTGCCCATAATCTGCGGGATCTTGATCTTGAAGAAGATCTCGAAATCGTTGGCGCCGTCGATGACGGCAGCCTCGATCGTTTCTTCCGGAATACCGCGAATGGCGGCCGACAGGATGACCATGGCAAAGCCGGTCTGGATCCAGATCAACACGACCATCAGGAAGAAGTTGTTCCAGAAGGGGATGGTCAGCCAGGTCTGCGGCTCGCCATAGGGATAGGCGAAGGTCATGACGGTGTAGATCGAGACCAGCGCGCGGAAGCACAGCCAGGCGCCGGCGAGCGTGAGGACGACGCGCACGACCACGCCGAGCTTCGAGCTGCCGCCGTGATAGCCGATGCCGCCGGCAAGCGGGCGCAGCAGCTGGTAGATGCCATAGGCAACGAAGGCAATGAAGGCGAGAAGCAAGAGTGCCGGCAGGATGCGCAGCACCAGTACCGTTCCCGCGCCGCCATCGAAGGACAGCCAGATCGCGTTCAAGATACCGATCTGCTCTTCACCGGCCGGTCGGGTGTCATAAACGAGCTTGAAGATGACCGAGGCGCCGACGAAGGAGATCGCCATGGGCATGAAGATCAGCGATTTCGCGATGCTACCCCAGGAGATGCGGTCGGTGAGCTGCGCGGCGAGAAGACCGAAGGCGGTCGAAACCGCAGGGACCACGATCAGCCAAAGCAGGTTGTTGCGGATCGCTTCCCAGAATTTCGATTCACCGGCCATGCGCTGGTAATTCGAGAGACCGACGAAAGCGCCACCGGCGCTCCGATCGGTGACCGAGAGCCAGAGCGTGGCGATGACGGGATAGACCAGATAGAGGCCAAGGGCCACGATCGCAGGAAACAGGAAGAGCCACGGACGGACCATGTTGGCGCGATTGATGTTGCGCCCGGCATGTTCCCCTTTGGCAGGAAACAGCACCCTGTCGATGAACATGTTCGACAGATAAAAATACCCGACGCATCCACCGACACCGATGATGATCGTGATCAGAGCCTGCAACGCTGGATTCATGATGGTCTCCCCCTCCGCATGCCTTCTGATTTTTTTGTGCGAACGCCCGGACCATCAGGCCCGGACGTTCGTGAGGCAGCTCTGCTCTATGGCAGCTTACTTGATGCCGTCCCAGGACGCCTGGATCGACTTTGCAACATCTTCAGCCGACTTGCCACCGACAAAGTCAACCATGCCGGTCCAGAAGCTGCCAGCGCCGACAGCGCCCGGCATGAGGTCGGAACCGTCAAAGCGGAAGGTGGTGGCCTGCAGCAGGATGTCGTTCATCTTGCGAACCGTCGGGTCCGTGAAGACTTCCGGGTTCACGCCCTTGTGCGGGGTGAGGAAGCCCTTCTGGGCCATCCAGACTTCGTGAGCGATCGGCGACTTCAGGAACTCGATGAAGGCGCGAGCGGCCTTGCTGTCCTTGGTGATGGTGAAGGTCGTGCCAGCGCCGAGGACCGGGCTGCCGAGATTCTTCTCCGCATAGGCCGGGAAGTAGAAGAAGTCTGCGTCTTCACCGACGACCGTGCCTTCGGGGAAGAAGGACGGGATGAAGGATGCCTGGCGGTGCAGGTAGCACTGCGGCGGCGACGCGAAGAGGCCCTTCGGGCTGTCGCGGAAGTCGGTCGAGGCAACGGCACCGGCGCCGCCGACGACGAACTTGTCGTTCTTGGCGAACCAGCCGAACTCGTTGATGGCGTTGACGACAACCGGATCGTCGAACTTCATCTCGTTGGAAACCCACTTGTCGTAGTCTTCCGGCGATGCCGTGCGCAGCATCATGTCTTCAACCCAGTCGGTGGCCGGCCAGCCGGTGGCAGCACCCGAACCGAGACCGATGCACCACGGCGTACCGCCGTCAGCTACGATCTTCTCGGTCAGAGCCTTGAGCTCTTCCATGGTCTGCGGCACTTCGTAACCGGCATCCTCGAAGTTCTCCGGCGAGTACCAGACGAGCGACTTCAGGTCGGTCTTGAAGGGGAAGCCGTAGAAGGCCTTGTTGCCGTCCTTGCCGGCATAGGTGCCGAGATCGACCCAGGACTGGCCAGCAGCGTAGTTGTCCTTCAGCCAGCTTGCGTTTTCAGCACCGAGATCGGTGAGGAAGCCGCGCTTTGCCATGTCGGATGCGAGACCCGGCTGCGGGAAGATCGAAATATTCGGGGCAGAGCCGGCTTCGAGGTCGACAACGACCTGCTGTTCGAAGCTGTCGGAACCGGTGTAGCGAACGTCAGCGCCGGTAGCGGCTGCGAAGTAAGCCAGAACGCTTTCGACAAGCACCTGGTCCGGGCCGAGCCAGGGGCCGAAAATGGTGAGCTGCTCGCCATTGAGCTGGGTCTTCTTCAGCTCTTCGTAGCTTGCCCAGTTGAACTTGCTGTCTTCACCCGGAGCGAACTTCAATTCCTGTGCGGTGACCGAGCCAGCCACGAGCGCGGCTGCCGCCACGGTCATCAAAAACATCTTCTTCATGTGATTTACCTCCCATCACATCGGACGGCCAATCGTCCTTGTTCAGCGCATAATCCTCAAAGCGCTTTGGCCCCTATTTCATCCCATTGGGTTCCATCGCGAGTCAAGCGCTTTTCTGGTTCCGCCACATTTAGGCGCAATCTCCTGCCCGCCCAGCAGCAGGTGCATTGATTTTTGGCATTTTTCTCTTGTGGCTGCCCGGGCGTCTGCGCCATAGTCGAAGCGCTTTGACCGCCTTTGGAGGGAATGCGCGGTCAGGCAAGGGAGAGGAATGCCTGCAGTGAATCTCAAAGAACTATCGCAGATGCTCGGCCTGTCGCAGACGACGATCAGCCGGGCGCTCAACGGCTATCCGGAGGTCAACAAGGAGACACGGGAACGCGTGCTCCAGGCCGCGAGGGAAACCGGCTACCGGCCGAACCGCGCGGCCCAGAGGCTCGCGACCGGAAAGGCCGGCTCCATCGGGTTGATCATGCCGATCTCTCCCGATCACAGCTCGGACATGCATTTTGCCGAATTCCAAAGCGGGTTGGCGGAGGCATCGATCGTTCACGACTTCCATTTCGTCATCATGCCCTCCCGTGCCGAGGACGAGGAACAGGCGATCCGCTGGCTGGTCGCGAGCGGCAGTGTCGACGGCTATTATCTTGCCTATGTACGCGACCGGGATCCGCGGATCACGATGGCGAAGTCCCTGTCCCTGCCCTTCATCGTTCACGGCCGGTCCTTCGGACTGGAGCTGGATTATCCCTTCCTCGACGTGGACAATGAAGGCGCCTTCTACGATGCGACGCGCTTTCTTCTGCAGCTCGGGCATCAGCGATTTGCGTTGCTGAACGGCCCATCGGATCTCGACTTTGCCCACCGCCGCAGGCTCGGGACCGAGAAAGCCTTAGCGGAAAAGGGATTGCTGCTCGATCCCCGCCACACCCGGCACAGCTTCATGGGCGACGAACAGGGCTATCGCGGCATGAAGGAGATCCTGGCCTCGGCCGATCGCCCGACCGCCGTTCTTTGCGCCAGTACCGTTCTCGCGCTGGGCGCCGTCAGGGCGATGAACGAAGTCGGGTTGAAGCTCGGAACGGACATCTCGCTGATTGCCCATGACGACGAGTTGCCGCTGTTGAAGCCGGAGAATTTCTCCATCCCGCTGACGACCACACGTTCGTCACTGCGCGCTGCGGGAAAACGCATCGGCGAACGGTTGATCGCGATGATCAACCAGAGCGAACCGGCAGCCCCGGAGCAGGAATTGTGGAAGGTGGAACTGGTTGTCCGGGCCTCGACGGGCCCGGCACCAACCTAAATCAGTCTCACGACCGGCCTCGCTTAAAAGCTCGGTGCTGCAACACCCGCGCGGCGATGGGCAGCGATCACGGTGTTGGCCATCAGCATGGCGATCGTCATCGGTCCCACACCGCCGGGAACCGGAGAGATGGCCTTGGCGATCGGCTTGCACTCGGCAAAGGCAACATCGCCCACCAGCTTGAACTTCCCCTCACCCTTTTCCGGAGCCGCGACGCGGTTGATGCCGACATCAATGACGGTCGCGCCCGGCTTCAGCCAGTCGGCCTTGACCATTTCGGCTCGACCGACGGCAGCCACCAGAATGTCGGCCTGACGGGCAAGTTCCGGCAAGTCACGGCTGCGCGAATGGCCGATGGTGACGGTGGCGTTGGCATTCAGCAGAAGCTGCGCCATCGGCTTGCCGAAAAGGTTCGAGCGGCCGATAACGAGGGCGTTGAGGCCCGAGAGATCCTTGCCGTGGATCTGGCGGACCAAGATCATGGCGCCGGCGGGCGTGCAGGAGATGAGCCCGGTCTTCAGGTCACCGGTCGCCAGCTTGCCGGCATTGAGGATGTGCAGTCCGTCGACGTCCTTTTCCGGCAGGATCGACTGGATGACCGGCTCGCTGTCGAGATGTTTCGGAAGAGGGAGCTGGACAAGGATCCCGTCGATATCGGGATCGGCGTTCAACGCGGCGACCAGCGCCATCAGGTCTTCCTGCGAGGTCTCTTCCGGCAGCGTATGCTGGATGGAGTTGAAGCCGCACTGCTTGGCCATGCGGCTTTTCGCGCCGACATAGGCATGGCTTGCCGGGTCGTCACCGACGATGACGACGGCAAGGCCGGGTTTGCGATGGCCGGAACTTTCGAGCGTCGTTGCCGCTGAGGTTACCGCTTCGATGACCGAAGCGGCGGCTGCCTTTCCGTCGATTACCGTTGTCACTGTGCTCAATCCCCATCTTCCACTGGCGGCAAGCTAGCGCCAACGGAAGGGCACCATTTGCCTGTCACCGTCCTATGCTGTCAAATTGCGGCATATTGCAAGGCAGGATTGGAGCTCGATCTCACGCCGGCTTCGGGTCGGGCTGGCGCAGCCGGTGGCGGATCACATGGCCGAGAAAGACGGGAATGCCGAGGACATAACGCCGCCAGAGGCGAGAGGGCTCGAGCCAAAGGCGAAACAGCCATTCGGATCGCAGCTGTCGGATCCAGCCCGGCGCACGCGCCACACGCCCCGAGACGAAGTCGAGAAGCGCACCGACGCTGATCACAACGCGGGCATGCTCTGCCGTCAGGTGGCGATCGACCCATTTTTCCTGCAGGGGCGTGCCCATGGCAACCAACAGCAAATCGATGCGGGCGTCCTCGATGCGGTTCAGGATCACCTGCGGATCGGCGCGATCGAAATAGCCGTCGGAAATCTCGATGAAGTCGTGCCACGGAGTGCGCTTGCGGAAGTTTCTGGCGGCCGCCTGAAGAACCTCCGAGGTCGCACCGAGAAGCCCGACGCGCAGGGGCTTGGAGATGAAGGTCAGCGCGGCTGGTACGAAGTCGGTGCCGTTCAGATTGGCCGTGAAGCGACCGCCGTGCAGGAATTGCGCGGCGACATCGACACCGATCCCATCGGGGAGCACCAGGCAGCGGCTGAGCACGTCGCGATATTCGGGATCGCGCACCATGACATTGGCATTGTTGGCGTTCAGAAAGGCAATGTGAGTGAAGCCGTCGCGTAAGACCAGCTTGCGCTCCAGAAGCGCCAGCGCCTGATTCCAGCCGAGGTCATGGACGGGCATGCCGAGGATCGGCAGCACGGGAACCGGATGTTCAGGGACGAGCTGCGGAGCGCCGTCGACCGGTTGTTTTAAAGCAGTAGACGAGGAAGCTGGCATGAGAGGTCCCGAAGATCTAGGCTTCGGACCGTATCAGCGACAGCTGAAATTCAAGTGAAAACCGGCAGTCGAAGTTTCACGTCTGGCGAAAGACTTCGTTTACCCTGCCGCGGCGGGATAACCCCCGCTGCGCGATCAATGGCCTGAGGATGCCGGCTGTTCCTCGACCTTTTCGCCTTCGACGACGGTCGTCATCTCCATCGGCTTGGATCCGCCGTCGGCGGCCTTGCGGGCTGCGTCCTTGGAAACATAGTCGAGCTGCTCGATCAGCACCTGATCGACCATGCCCTCGCCCAGCCTTGCATTCATCTCGGTCTTGATCTTCTCGCGGAAGTCGTTGACGTCGAAGGCGGAGACATTGCCGATATCGACCATCTTGTTGCCCACCAGCAGCGTGAAGAGCTGGTCGGTCATCAACTCGGTCGTGGGCAGCGTCTGTCCCTTGACCTTTTCCTTGTCCATCATGAAGGAGATGCGGGTGAGGAAGTAGCCGGTGACATCACCATTGCCGATGACGGGAATGGTGATCGGCTCGCCCCGGATCAGCTCCAGGGCGGCCTTCTTCGTCTCTTCCTCGCTCGGGCCGGCAGGGGCTGTCGCCAGGTAGATCGAGCCATAGACGGCCCCCAGCGTGACAATGCAGACCCAAAGGCCGATTCCGAGTATCTTGCCCATCAGAACTCGCTGAACTGGAACTGTTCCTGAGAATAGGTGCCGTCACCATCGGCGTCGCGCACGGCGTTCTTCAGGAGATCGGCGACGGCGCGGACTGCGGCCAGGTGGGCCTCGACGCGACGCGCGTTGATGGCGAGCTTTTCCTTCAGGACATGCAGCTGCTCGACGTAGTTCACGGCGAATTCGCGCGGATCGGTGTCACGGAACAGCATGGTCAGCTCGTAGAGGCAACGGCTCTTATGCGCGTTCGATACCTTGAAGTCGAACTCCGGATCCTTGCCGATGCGTTCGTTTTCATTGTCGATGATGCGCTCCAGGCGGCTCAAGACCGTCTTCACACGATATTCGCTCGAAACAACTTCCATGAAATTCTGCCCTGTCTTTCGAAATTCGATCAGTTTTTGGTGTCAGTGTCTGCGGCAGCGCCGAGGGTGCGGCGTTCGAGATCCGTCACCCAGCTCATGGCGAGGCCGCGATCCGTCTCGTCAGTGGCGGCATTGACGCTCTCTTCGCCGCGAACGCGCTGCAGAGCCTCTTCATACATCTGCTTGGCAATGCCCACGCCGCCCGATTCGGCGAGCGTCGAGCCGAGCTGCTCTGCCATCATGCTCTTCCACATTTCGCCGGCATTGCCCTTGCCGTAGACTTCCTCGCTCTCGTCCGGAAGCATGCTCTGGACGAAGTTCGTCAGGTAGACGGCTTCGAAATCGCGATAGATCTTCGGCGGTTTGCCGACTTCCTCGGTCTTTTCGGCCGTGGCTTCGATCCGCGCGGCATTGGTGGTCCGGTTGAGAATGTCGACGGTCGCGCTGAAGCCTGCGCCCTTCTCGGCGAGACTGTTCGCCATGAAGTTAGCGCGGTTGGTCTTCAGCTGTTCCTGGGCGGCAGCGACTTGCGCCGGATCGGCGGCGCGGATCACGTCCAGCACCAGATCGCTCGGAGGAGAAATGGCCACGGTGACATCCTCGATTTTCGTTCGAGGCGACTATCACTCGTGAAGCTTGTCGGAGGCTGGTGTGGCGAACTTGATGTCGATCAGGTCGTAGATGGCATCATCGTCGCGCTCGCGTTCTTCGTGATCGCGCGCTTCCTTCATGTTCTCCTCCAGGCGATCGCCTTTGGCGCGCTCGCGCATCAGCTTCATTTCCTGGACCTGCTGGAGACCATGCAGCTGCTTGTCCGTGTTCGACAGGCGGTCGAAGCGATCGGCATAATTCTGCGCGAACAGCCGGTGCAGCGGTTCGAGCGAGCCGATCGCTTCCATGACGGTTTCCATTGAGCGCGCGTTTTCTTCGATGCGCTGCGCGGTGATGCCGAGATCGCTCTCGGCCATGCGTTCCATGTGACGCTGCACGGCGACGAGACGCTTCAGCTTGTCGGATTTTTTCTGCGGCCCCACGGCTTCCTCGTCAGAAGTTGAAGATCATCGGGAAATACTGCGCGAACTGCATTACCATGGCACCAATGGTGAAATAGACCAGCAACAGGCCACCCATCAGCAGATAAGGCGTGGAGATGTAGAAGACGGGCACCTGGGGGGCGAGCTTGTTCACGAGGCCGACGGCGAAGTTGAACATCAGGCCGAAGATCAGAAACGGGCTCGCCAAGCGCAACATGAGCATGAAGGTCTGCGACAAGGTATCGGTGAGCGTGATCAGCATCTTCTGGCTGTCCGGCATGCCGCCGAGCGGCATCACGGCGTAGCTGTCGACCAAAGCCCGAAAGACCACATGGTGGAAATCCAGCATGAAGAGCACGAGCAATCCACCGAAGGAGATGAGGTTGGTCATCTGGTTTTCGGAGCTGTCTTCAAGCACGTCCATGGCACCGGGGGTGTTGAGGCCGATGGCCATGGAAACCGCCGAGCCGGCAAACTGCAGGCCCAAAACATAGAGACGCGGAACCAGACCGTACATCAGCCCTATCAGCAGTTCCGAGACGATCACGCCGACCAATGACGCCGCCGTTCCGCTCACGCGGGGATAGATCGTGTCGAAGAGAAGCGGCGTCATGGCCAGCGAGACCGCAAAAGCCAAAAAGAAGCGGATCGTGGTCGAGATGCGGGCCGATGAAAAACCAGGCAGGGTCATGATGCAGGCACCGATGCGACAGAAGATCGCAAAGAGTACCAGCACAGTCCCCTGCGGGTCAGCAATCATGAAATGGAGCCCAAAATCTTGATCTCGATGCCCTTGGCCAGTTCCACATGCGAGAGAACCGGCAAGGTGGCAAAGAGTCGTTCGATGATCATGCGCACATAGGACCGTGTTTCGGGCGATGTGACAAGAACGAAGGGCAGTCCTCGGTCCATGAATTCACGGATAACCTGGCTGGCCTGCTCCGAGAACTCTTCCAGGCTGCGCGGATCGATGTCGAACTCCACGATTTCGCCCTTGGCATCGCGCTTCAGTGCCTGGTGGAAGACGAGGTCCCACTTGGAGCCGAGGCGCAGGACACGCAGCACGCCGTTGTCGGTCAGGTCGCCGCAGAGCTGCTGGGCCATGCGAACGCGGACATGCTCGACGATCTGCTCGGTCTTGCGAACATGCGGCGCGAGTTCGGCAACCGCTTCGAGGATGAGATGCAGGTTGCGGATCGAAACGCGTTCGGCCAGCAGCAGCTTCAGCACCGCCTGCAGACCGGAATAGGACATGTGCGACGAGCAGATCTCGTCGGCCAGCTTCTTGTATTCGGGATCCAGACGATCGATCAGGACCTTCACATCCTTGTAGGACAGGAGCTGCGGCAGGTTGTTGCGGATGACTTCCGAGACGTGGGTGAGAACCACCGACACGTTGTCGATCGGGTGGAAGCCTTCACGCTTCAGTTCCTCGGTGAAGGTTTCCAGAACCGAGACGGCCGGCATGCCGAAGGCAGGTTCGCGGATCTCGTCGCCGGGCACATTCGGCTTGCGACCGGAACCGGTGACAACGAGGACTTCGCCGACGCGCAGATTGTTCGACGCGACCGTCGTGCCATGGATGCGGATCTGGTAGGCCTTTTCCGGGATCGCGATATCGTCGGTGACCTTGATTTCGGGCACCACGAAACCGTACTGGCTCGCGAATTTCTTGCGCATCTTGCCGACGCGGAAGGCGAGTTCCTGGTGGGCGCCAAGCAGGCGGGTCGAGACGAGCTTACCGAGCGCCAATTCGATTTCGGAGGTCTTGAGGACCGACTTGACCGAATCCTTCTCGGCTTCCTTGTTCTGGATGACCTTCTTTTCTTCCTGTTCGCGCTTCAGCTTGTTTTCAGCTTCCAACTGGCGCGGGATGAACCAGGCGCCAAACGCCATCAGGCCGCCAAGAGCAGTGAAGGGGATGAGCGGCAGACCCGGCACCAGCGCGAGCGCGCCCATGAGGGCTGCGGCGACCGAAAGCGCGCGCGGGTAACCGCTCAGCTGATTGACGACGGCCTGGTCAGTCGAACCGGGCGTGCCGCCGCGCGAGACCAGAAGGCCGGCGGCGAGCGAGACGATCAGCGCCGGAACCTGGGAAACGATACCGTCACCGACGGAGAGCTTGACGAAAACGTCGGCCGCCTCGCCGAGCTCCATGCCGTGGCGGAAGTAGCCGATAACGATACCACCGACGACGTTGATCGCCGTGATGATGAGGCCTGCGATCGCGTCGCCGCGGACGAACTTGGACGCACCGTCCATGGCACCGAAGAAGGAGCTTTCCTGCTCCAGTTCGCGGCGTCTGTGCTGGGCTTCCTTCTCGTCGATGATGCCTGCCGACAGGTCGGCATCGATCGACATCTGCTTGCCGGGGATGGCATCGAGGGTGAAGCGGGCGCCGACTTCCGCGATACGGGTCGCACCCTTGGTGATGACTATGAAGTTCACCGTGATCAGGATCAGGAAGACGATGAGACCGATGACGAAGTCGCCGCCCATCACGAGGTTCGAGAAGCCCGCGATGACGCCGCCGGCGGCACCATGGCCCTCGTGGCCGTGGGTCAGGATCACGCGTGTCGTCGCGATGTTGAGCGACAGGCGGATCATGGTGGCGATCAGCAGGATCGTCGGGAAGGACGAGAAATCAAGCGGACGCTGGATCCAGAGGGCAACCATCAGGATCAGCACCGAGAGCGCGATCGAGAAGGCCAGGCCGACGTCAATGAGGAAGGGCGGGATCGGCAGAAACAGAATGCACAGGATCATTACGATCCCGAACGCGAAGCCGATGTCACGCCCGCTCGGGCTTGCCTTCGGGATTACGAGTGCAGGTGGTTGCGCCATGTCCGTTCCATCTCTTCATGAGAAGTCATCCGGAAGACCATGCTTCCGGCAGTCTGCCCGAGAGAGATAGAAGGTGAAGCTTGCGCGAGGGTGTCAGAGCCCGGCTAAAAGCCGGATTGTATTCGCGAGAAGACGAGGTTCGTGAACAGATTGATCTGCGCGCCGACGAAGGGGGCCGAAATGCCGATGGTGATCATGATCGCCAGGATCTTCGGAACGAAGGTCAGGGTCATTTCCTGAACCTGGGTCAGTGCCTGGATCAGGGCAATGACGACGCCGACGATCATGCCGGCAGCAACGGCCGGACCCGAGGCGATGATGATCGTCCAGATCGCGGCCTGCAAGATATCGAGAGCATCAGCCTCATTCATGAGACGGGTATCCTTTCGGAGCGGCGAATCATGCCATCCACTCCGAAAGGACTAGCACGTTAGGAGTCGGTCGTCTCGGTTGCGGGCGCGGTGCCAACACGAACGCCGACAACGATCGGGATTTCCTTGCCTTCGGTCGTAGTGGCCACCATCGTGTCGCTATAGACGCGAACCGAGGCCACGACGCCGCTGGTCTTTTCATCGGCGCTGGTGATGGTCTTGCCGATGTAGGACGAGGCGTTTGTCAGGGCATTGCCCGTGATCAGCGTCTCGAGGTTGGAGTTCATCTGGATCGACTGTTCGACCTGCGAGAACGTCGCCAGCTGCGCAATCTGTTCGCTGGCGTCCATCGGATCGGTCGGATCCTGGTTCTTCATCTGGGCGATGAGCAGCTGGAGAAAGCTGTCATAATCCAGAGAAGCCTTGGCAGATGCCTGGCTTGCCGCACTGTTCGACGTCGACTGCGTTGTGGTCGTCGTCGTGGTGCCGGTGACTGCGTCTACCGCCATGGCGCAATTTCCTTGCGGATCTGTTCGATCGTTGCCGGCGCCATTTCCTGATTGTTCAGGATGCGATCTTCGATCGGATAAAGCTGGCGGATGGCTTTCAGGGCATCAAAGGCGCGGCCGGAGGACACCATTCCGTCGATACGCTTCAGTTCGGCGAGAATCTCTTCGTTCTCGAAGCACGACAGCAGCATGATGACCGACTTGCGGAACATGGCCAGCGACTGATCCTTGCCTTCGGGATTGATCAGCATCATCTGGGCGATGAAATACAGCTGGCGCAGCGGCGTCGTTGCCTGCTCCGGCTGGAGAACGTGGTTCTCGAGCAGGAAGGTGACATCGTTCAGGAACTCGAGGGCAACCTTGCGGTCGACGCGCAGAACCGCTCCATTGATGAAAATACGTTCGCCCGACTTGAGCGAGATGCGCAAAGTGCTCTTCATTTAAGTCCATCCCTGATGATGGTTGTCACGTCGATAATGCCCTGGAAGTTTTCCGACTCGCGTTTGCGGATTCGGTCACACTCTTTCAAAATCCAGATGGCGATGGAAATCAGGTTGGCGCGGACTTCCTCGCCCAACTGGTTTTCGGGGTTTTGCAGATCTTCAATCAGCCGGACCCAGACCCGGCGGGTATAGAACAATGCCTCAATCGCCTCGCGGGAATACCCCTTCTTGTCCCGCGCGGCGCTCAGGAGCTGGATGCAACGGTCAAGGGCCTGCCGTTCGCGCTCCTTGGCGTCAGCGACGCCATCCTCCATGATTTCGGCATATGAGAACTGGTACATTCAGTTGCCCTTCACAGTTTCATTTCACCCTTTGCTCATCAAAGGTAGTTGACAAGACTCAACGCCTGGATCTTCGAGGTCAGCGTGTAAGATGCTTCCACCATGGAAAGCAGAGAGTTAACGCGAGTCGACGCTTCGTACGCATCTACTTCAATCTTGCTAGACAGGCTGGTCTCGATAATATCCACCTGAACCTTGAGCGAGGCATCCGCCTTCTCAATTCGGTTCTGCGAAAGACCAAGTTCCGAGCGCGTCGAGTTGATCCCGGTGATGGCTCGACCGGTGTAATCGATCGCCTTGTTGATCGCCGTCGTCACCGCATTGGCCGGAGCACCAATCGTCATCAGCTCCTTGGTGACGATGGCGGCCAGCGCAAAGTAACGGAAGCCGTTCTCATTGGCGGACGCGGAGGTCTGCACCGTCTCCGACTGCGTGATGCGGCTCGTCATGGCCTGATCGGTGGCGCTCGACCAATTGGTGGTCCAGTCCGCACCTGTGAACATCGGCTCCAGCACCGTGGTGATGAAGTCTTCCATGCTCGGCGTGCCGGTCGCCGCGATGGTCGCGGTGCCTGCCGTGTCGGTGGGCGGGAAGCCGAAGTAGGTCGTGAACGCCGCATCGAAGGCCGTCTTGGCCGCCGAAGTGTCGGTGTATTCGGCAATCGGCTGAACATCGGTGTTGATGCCGGCAAACAGGAATTCGCCATTGGCCGACTGGTTGGCCATGCTGGTCATGGTCGACAGCGAATTGCTGACCGTCATGATCGTGGTGTTGATCGTGTCACTGTTCGACGAACCGGAGATGGTGATCAGCGCGTTGTTCATCTCTTCCGCGGCGGTCGCGATCTGCTTCAAGGCTTCCTGAGAGGCCGAGAGACGCTGGGTGGCGATCGAGTTGTTGCTGATCATCGAGTTCAGCCGCAGGCTTTCCCGATTGAGGTCCACCACAGTCGAGGTCTTGCTGCCGAGCTCGGCGCCGATATCCGCATAAAACCCGGTGCTGACCTCCTGCTGCGACTTGAGCAGCTCGTTCTGCGCCTGACGGATCGTCAGCCGCATCGAGGTCTGGGTCGAAAGATTAGAAACGCTGGCTGTCGACATCAGGGATTACCCCGCCATTTCGAGAACGGCCCTCAGCATCTCGTCAACGGTGGAGACGAGCTTTGCCGCGGCCTTGTAGGACTGCTCTACATCGAGCAGCAGCGAGAGTTCTTCATCGAGGCTGACGGCCGTCTTGGAAGAATAGGTCTGGAAGGTCCGCTCGTAGAGCGCCTGCTTGTTTTCGTTTGCCGTCGTCGCGTTCGAGCGCAGCTCTTCGAGCCAGCCGATCGAGTTGCTGGCGAAGGACAGGACGCTCGCATCGGTCTTGAGATCGGCATCCGCGGAGAAGCTGCGGTTGGCTGCAAGCTCATCGACGTAGGAATTGATCAGATCCGTGTAGCCGGAGGAGCCATCGACGTTCTGGACATAGGCCGCACCGTTGATGCCACCGTCACGGATCAGCATCGGGTCGCCTCCGGCATCTGAGCGGACAGCCGGATTGACTTGAATAAGGGCAGCCAGTCCAGGTTCGACAGTGCCTGTTGCCGGAACAGTGCCGGTCGGCCAGGTGAAGAGACCGGGCAGTTCGCCACCGCCGAGGGTGTCGACTTCCTGGAAGGCCTCGATGAGGCCGCGGGCGATTTCGTCGAGCTGCGTCTGGAAGGTCGGCGCGATGACGTCGCGGATCTGCACCAGCGAGGCAAGCGAACCCTGGCCATCGGTGTTGCCGCCGACGCCAGCACGGACCGGCGTACCATCGATGTAGATCGCATTTCCGGTTACGGTCGAGTCGTACGTGTAAGTACGCACGAAGCTGACTTCGCGAGGATCGGTCTCGAACAGCGTCGTGCCGTCATAGGTGTAGAGCACCATGTCGCTGTTGTCGCGCATGTTCACGGAAACGCCGACGATCGCGGAGATCTCCTTGAGCAGCGTATCGCGCCGGTCGAGATAATCGTCCGCGTTTCCGCCGGTTGCCGTCTGGCGCACGACCGTATCGTTGACGATCTTGAACTCGGCGAGAAGCTTATTCAGCGTCTCGACCTGCTCGAACATCTGGGCGTCGGTGTCTTCGCGCAGTTCCTGCGTCGTCGCGGTCGCATTGTTCAGCGAGTTCACGACGTCGATGGCGTCCGTCACCACCGTGGAGGCGAGTGCATACTCACCGGGCGAGGCGGCAAAAGACTGAAGGCTGCTCTGCAGATTGGCAAGGTAGGCGGACGGCGACAGCTCGTAATCATTGCCGCCGAGCGCATCGGAGAGGGTGGTCAGTCCGTCGAGCAGCGTCGACTGCGCACTTTGCTGCCCAGTCGAGGATGCCATCTGCCGAAGCAGCGCCATCTGCTGCGACCGCTCGTTCTGCACCGACGAGAAACCGTATACGGTCTGCGTGACCACCGCATCCCGGCGAACGTAGTTCTCGTTGCCGGTGTTGGCGATGTTCGTCGAGATCACGGACGTCTGCTGCGACGTGTTCCGGAAAATCGAGTTTGCCGTATTGAGTGACGATGCAAGCGACATAGGACTAACCTACTCTTTCGATTATCTCTTCAGGTTGACCAGGACTTCCATCAACTCGGAGCCCGTCTGGAAAACCTTGGAGTTTGCGGTGTAATTCCGCTGGGACTCGATCATGGCCGTGAGCTCTTCGGCGACATCCACGTTGGAGTCTTCGAGAGCGCCGGACAGGATCGTACCGAAGCCGCTGGAGCCGGCGTAGCCGAGGATGACGACGCCTGAATCGTTGGACTGGGTGTACATGTTGCCAGCCACTGGATTGAGGTTGTCGGGGCTCTGGACGCTGGCAAGCGCGACGCGGAACTTCGGCACCAGGTCGCCATTTTCATAGGCGATCGAGACAATGCCCTTGTCGTCGATTTCGTAGCCCTTGACCTTCGACGCGGCGTTACCGTCGACTTCACCTTCTTCGACAGAGAAGTCGGAGGCGAGCTGCGTGGTGTTGCCGATATCAAGCGCGATGTTTTCGACCGTCGCACCGGCGATGTTGTAGGTCAGGATATCTAGCTGGGCCGGAACCGGGCTCACGAGATTTCCATCGGTGTCGAACTGAAGCAGGGTCGGGGTGACGACCGTGGTGCCGCCGTCGGCTTCCACCGCCGAGACTTCCCACTCGTTGTCCGCCGTCTTCTCGTAAGTGAAGGTGATCAGGCGGCTCGTTCCCTGGCTGTCATAGACCTTCAAGGACGTGGTCTTCTGCTCGCCAACAGCCAGCGAGTTCGGCAGGTTGACGTTCAACGCACCAGATGTCGATGCGACGGCCGAGATCCCGGAACCGGAAAGGTCAACCGGCTCGAGACCGTCGAAACCGTTGACGACGATCGTCGGATCGACATTCGAATCGTATTCGTAGCCCTGCAGGGTGTAGCCTGCGGTGTTCTTGAGCGTGCCGTCGTCCTGCAGGACGAAGGAGCCAGCGCGGGTCATGTAAGGGGTGCCATCGTCACCCTTGACGATGAAGAAGCCGTCGCCGTTGATGGCGAGGTCGGTCGTCGAGGTGGTGTAACTGAAAGTGCCCTGGCTCGAAATCGAGTAGCGGACATCCGTTTCGACGCCACCGGAATTGTAGGCGCCGTTCGTGGCCGGCAAAATCATGGATGAAAACTGCACCGAGGCCTTCTTGTAGCCAACGGTGCTGGAATTGGCGATGTTGTCAGCGACAGTGCTCAGCCGGTTCGACTGGGCGTTCATGCCGGAGACACCCGTTCGCATGGTTCCGTAAAGGCTCATGTCAAAATCCTCGTTTTGTAGTCAATGGGGAGAGTATGAGGTGGGCCTTGCGTGAAGCTGTCTGGCTCGAGGGCCCTTCAAGTTTTCACCTCGCGGCGAGGAAAAAACTGCGGCCGCTCAAGGGCGGCCGCGGCATGCAATGATCAGCTCCAGTCGATGCAGTAACCGAGGAAGCGTTTGGAATCGACGGGGTCGAAACCGAGCTTCTTGCGCAGCTTCTTGCGCAGCTTGGAGATGTGGCTCTCGACGACGTTCTCTTCGACTTCCTCGTCGAAGATGCCGTAGATCGCATTGAAGATCTGGGTCTTCGAGACGCGACGACCGCGGTTGGAGACCAAATATTCGAGGATGCGGCGCTCGCGGCGCGGCAGGGGGAAGACGTCGCCGGCGATCTCGGGATCGCGGCCGTCAGAGAAAACCTTGATCGGACCGATCTCGGTGAAGTTGGTGATTGCCCGCAGACGCCGGCGGATTGCCGCAGCGCGTGCCAGGATTTCACGAGGATGAACCGGCTTGCGAACCACGTCATCGACGCCGCAGTCGAAGAGTGCCAGTGTCGCCTCCAGGGATGGCTGATCGCTGACTGCGATCACCGGCGCCTGGGTCCGATCGCGAATTGCCCGCGGCAATTCGAGTGTCGCCTCGCCCTGTCCGAGCAGGAAGGCTTCGACCGCCGCGATGTCGGAATCAGCGGCCGTATTGACCCATTCCCCGAACTCGCGTGGGTCGAAACCCGTCGAGGGAATGCCCTCGCGCCCAAATAGTGATGTGTATCCGTCCTTAACGAGCTCGCGCTCATCAACCACTACGATCATTCGTCCGCCTCCGAATCAGTGTGGTGTTTCGATGCACAATGCGTACGAATCGGAGGATTCACGAACAACTAGGAAAACTTAACCATAGTAATTAACGATTGATTAACCATTGGGTGCCGATTTGAACTAGATATAGTAGATGCAGCGCACTGTCGGCACTATTTTTCGGTGGAAAAGTTAACGCAAGTTTCGCACAAGGTCTTGCCCTGCACCCCTGCATCGCAGTCTCGCCACATTTGGCAAATCGGCACAATCATAGCTGTCAAACAACCACTGGCTGTTATTCACCGCAAAATTGTCGCGCATTGGGCGTCCAGTTTCCATAGCCCGTTGCCACAAGATTGGCGATGACCCGACACACATAGCGCTTCTGCGCGGGGTCATTGTTCGGTCCTGCGTGGTATCTGGCGACCGCCATCGTCCAGGTCTCGTGACGGCTGTGCAGATTGCTGAGGAAGCGCGCGGCGTATTCCACGTTGCGCCTCGGGTCGAACATGGCTTCGACGGAGGTGAAATGCTCCCCATGGAAGTGCTGGTTGATCTGCATGCAGCCGACGTCGATGAGAACGGCGCCGCTCTCCCTGGCGCGCTGAAAGCCTTCGAGCGCCTCCTCGAGCCCGTCGAAGTAATAGGCCTTGCCTTCGACATTCATGGCGTAGGGTTGAAGGCTACCCTTGCGCCCCGTCTCCGTCAGACCAACCGAATAGAGTATGCCTTCAGGGATGCCGTATTTGGCCGCGGCGGCGCTGATTGCGCCCTCGCAGTCACGCAGGCTGGCGTCGGCGTCAGATGTAAAGCTGACCAGGGCGAGTGCTGCGAGCGTCGGAAGCTGGAGTATCCGCTGCTTGGACCAAACGCTCATCTGCCACCCTCGCTCCACCGCCTGCCATTTCACCCTGGCTCTGTCGTTCGCCGCCACCCTGACTGCCTGCCTGGAAGGACTGCTGCTGGCCAGGCTGCTGGCCCTGTGGTCCGTTCTGGCTCGTGTCGGCACTGCGGTCGACTGTTGCGACCTGCATGTTCACCTGAACCTGATCGACAACCAGACCCTGGGCGCGCAGCGCCTTCAGGATATCACTCTGATCGTTCTGCAACTGACGCAGGGCCGCGGGGTTGTCGACCGTCAGCTGGACGCTGAGTTCCTCACCCGACAGCCGCAGTGTGGCCGTCACGCTGCCCAGCTCGATCGGCGTCATCTGGATCTTCAAAGTGTGTACGACCTTGCCCTGGCTCGACAGGGTTGCGGCATTGGCAAGCTCAGAGCCGGGAGACATGGCACCGACCCACTCGCTGTCGCCCAGCATGGCAGCCGAAATGGACGCCGCGTTGGTAGTCGACACCGGCGCGATGTAACGGCGGCTGTCGACCACGGTGACCGTCTCGACCGCCTTTGCCTCGGACTGTTCAGAACCCGCTGCGCCTTCGCTCCGCAGGAAGAGAGACTGCCCCTTGCCGTCCGCCCTCACGAAACGGAAATCCCGGTCACCATCAGCGTCCCCGCCATCGGCAGTGGATGCGTCTGCCTGTTCTTCACTGGCGATCGCAGTCATTAGACCGTTCGCCGCCTTATTCTCGTCCTTGGCGTTCTTGTCGCCCTTGCCGATTTCCTCGCCTTTCTCCGTCAGCTTCGTCTCTCCACCGACCAGAAGCTGGAGAATATCTGCAAGGTCGGAAGCCTTCGCGTCTGAACCTGCACCATCAGTCGTCGACAGATCGGCGCTGGTCTCGTCGCCAGCCTCTGCCCCCTGGCGGTCGCGAACGGCGGCCATGGCCTTGGCAAGCTGGGCTTTCAGTGCCGGATCGAGCCCCTCGATCTCGACCTGCGGTTCATCGCCCAGCTTTGCGTCACCCTTGCCCTTGGCCTGCCCCTTGGCATTGGCGAGAAGCCGAACAAGATCGCCCATGGAGACGTCGTCGGGCAGAGCTTCGAGTTCTGCCAGCAGCGCATCGTCGATGGTGAGCATCTGGGCGTCTGCACTGCGCGTGGTGCCCTTGGTCTGTGGGCGATCGGCCTCGGTCTCAACACTTGCCGTGTCGTCTTCCGCCTTACGCTCCTTCGATGCGCCGCGCTCCTGCTCGCCCGAACTCGACAGCACCTTCGAGAAGCTGCCACCGTCTTCGGACTTGTCCGCTCGGCCGGCGGCCGATGGCGACGCTGCGCCATCCGAAACGGGCATTCTGGGAGCTGAAAGTGCGTCCATCATGGTCAGGGGCCTTCTTTCTGGAGAAGATCATCAATGGCATCGAGTTTGGACCGGCCCGTCTCGACGAAAGTGCGCAGTTCCGGATCAATCTCGGCCTGCTCGGCAGGCGGCGTTTCCGGCGCTGCGGCTGCAGGCTGAACCTCCGCTTCGGGCAAAGCGCTTTCGGTCTGTTGCGGTTGGGCGAAGGGATCCTGAAGATCCTGATCGGCCGCTGCGGCTTCGAGGGCTGCGCTTTCGGCGGAGACCTCAGCCGGCGGCAATTGCGGCTTTTGCGCAGGCTCCGGCTTGCGCAGAACCTCCTTGGCAACCGTCTCGGCGGCCTGCCTCAGAGCGCGGTCCCGAGGCGAAAGCGCCTCTTCCGGGATGGTCATCAGCACAGCCATGGCGTCATCGACGTTTTCCGTCGGCACGCCGACGAGGCTGCCATAGAGCCTGGCGAGAGCGTCTGCACCTTCCTCGCTGCCCGAGAGCAGTTTTGCCTGTTCGGCAGCCATTGTCGCCAGTTCCTTGCGGCCGGCGATTGCGGCCTCACGGGCAACGCGGAGATAGACTTCCCGGCGCCGGTCGACATCCATGTAGCCGAGCGTCGCATCGATATCTTCGGGCTTCAAGACCTCGTAATGCTCGACCACGAAGCGCACGAAGAGATCGGCGAACTGGCTGGCATAGGGAGAATAGAGGAAGCGGCGGGCGTAGCCATTGGCGTAGAGGGACGCCTTGTCGACGATCTTGGCATCGACTGCGACGGCGAGCGAACGGCGCAGGGCAGCCTCCTCAACGATCGTGCCGGGTGCGGTCAGACGGGCCCAGTCGTAGAACTTCAAGGCCGCCGCAGGATCCTTGGTCAAGGTGACATTGCCGGCGACCAGGGCGAGATAGGGGCCGATCTTGGCGTTCTTGTATTCAACGGCCATATCGCCGAGCGTCTTCGCAATCAGTGTACCCTTGCCGCTCAGATACTTACGCAAGGCGTCGCTGACGCGGTTGTCGAAGTTACCGTCGATGTCGCGCGCAACGAGATATTCGAGCGTCGCGGGGTTGCCCCCGCTCATGGCATAGATGAGCGCCGCATCGACATTGCGGGGATCCTGGAAGGTCTTCGGGTCCGCCGTGCGCAGCCGCTCGTCGATCGTGCCCAGCATAAAGCGCTGCATGTCCGCAGCGGAATGGTCGCCCCGGACGACGGTGTCCTGCACGAATTGCAGGGAGCGGAGCATGCGGTACGGCTCGAGCGTCTCGTCCACCTGCTGCGCATGGCCGAACGATCCGGCCGCAAGCACGGCCAGACCAGACAGCACAGAGCAAAGGAGGGACAGTCGCCGAATGGCCATGCTCACCCCTCATCCGCTTCGATGAGGATTTCGATACGGCGGTTGGCGTCAGCCAGCGGATCATCCGGAATCTGCAGACGTCGATCGGCAAAGCCCGAGACCTGCTCGACACGGTTCTCGCTCAAGCCGCCGCGGACCAACATGTAATAGGCGCTGTGTGCGCGGGCCATGGAAAGCCGCCAGTTGTCGTTTTCCGTACCCTTGAACTGGCGTCCGTCCGTATGTCCGCGAATGACGATCCGGCCCGGCTTTTCCTGAAGGAGCTTGCCCAGCCGCTCCATGGCGAGCACCAGTTCGCGGCGGGGCACGGCCGATCCGACGTTGAACATGGCAGCGTCGCTCTGATCGCTGATCGTGACGAGGAGACCGCCTTCTGCGGGCGTGACGATCAGGCCTTCGGCAAGCTTGCCAGCGGCACCGCCGATCGATTGCTCGATTTCGGCCTTCAGTTGATCGGCGGCAGCGAGCTGCGCTTCGAACTGCGCCTCGGCATTGGCGGTTTCCGGCTTGTCCTCAGTCTGTGTCTCGGGCTTGTCCGTCTCGCCGACTTCGCTTTTCGGCATATCCGGCTCGGCCGGTTTGCCCTCGTTCATTGCTTCGGCAGGCGTGGCCGGATCGACCGGCCTCTGCCCGGGAACAACCAGGGCGATCTGCTGCGCGGGCTCAGTCGAGGGATCCGCAGGTTCTGTCTGAAGTTGCGGCGCGGTCTCAGCCTGTTCGGCCGGTGTCTGTGCATCGGTCGGCTCGCCGGGCGGGCCGTTTGCCGTCTGCACCTGCTGGGTCCAGAAATCAGGATCGAAGGGATCGCGATAGGCTTCGCCGCCCTGAGCGCCGGTCGAGGGACCGGAATCGGCGGCACCGCCCTCCCCCTTGGCGCTAACATTGGCCTGCTGGCCCACTTCCTGAGCGATTTCTGCGAGAACGGAATAGGGGTTTTCGAAGAAATCGGCTTCGGAGTAGTTCGCCTCATCGCCCGAGGACGCAGTCTGGTCCTCGCCCGTGGCTGCGGCCGAGCCAACCTTGTCCTGATCTTCGTCGACCTGGGAGCGCTCCTTCTTCTCCTCGCCCTCGCTGGTTTCGACGGGCTTTTCCAACCCCTTCTCCGTCGGCTTCTCGTCGGAGAGCTTGATCGGATTGAAGTAGCTGGCGACGGATGCCTTGGTTTCTTCGTTGGCGGCGTTGACGAGCCACATCACGAGGAAGAAGGCCATCATGGCGGTCATGAAGTCGGCATAGGCGATCTTCCAGGCACCACCATGCGCACCGTCATGGTCACCCTTGTGACGCTTGACGATGATGATCTCGTTCTTGCCGTGGTGATGGTTTTCGTCACTCATGCCAGGACTTTCTTCAGGCTCGCCGTGAAGGCGGAAATACGGGTGACGAGTGCCGCGTCACCGAACTCGGCAGTCAGATCCAGGTCCGGATCTTCGACATGGCGCAAGAATTCAGTATGGTCCGGCATTTCCGACTGGAGCTTCTGGAACAGCGCGCGCGGACCTTTGACTTCGATCGTTCCCGCCTCGCCCGCAGCTATTGCTGTTTGAAGGAGGGCTGCAAGATCCTGTACCGCCTTGTCGGCCAATGCTTCGCCGATAACCGGCGCCAGTGCTAGCGCCGCCTGTTCGCTGACGGCCAGGGAAAGTTTCTGGATCACTTCGGGCAGCTTGGTCGCCAGCAGTTCCGCAAACTCGTCGCGCAGCCTCTGGTCACGTTCGGCCAGTGCCTGGGCATGGGCGATTTCCATAGCCTGACGCTCGACTTCCAGGCGCTCGGTCGCTTCCTTTTCACCCGCTTCGTGGCCTTCTGCGAAGGCTTCCCGCCTGACAGCCTCGATATCCACGGGCTCCGGTTCGGGCAGCGCCGGGAAATCCATATCGAAATCGTCAACGGTCGGCAGATCGAAGCTCGGCGCAGGTGGCGCCGGTGGCGCAGCCGTCGTCGAGAAATCCTTGAGATAGCGGGCAAGCGGCATGCTCATCGGCAATCGCCTCCATCGGCGACGTTGGTAGACCAGCATGGCAGGCCTTCCATTTGAAGAAGATCAGACTTCAGCATATCCGTTACGCGTTCTCTCATCTTCCGACACAGTTTGAAGCTCATTCGACACGCAGGGCGCATTGCTGCCACGTGCTCTTCCTGACGTTATGGGTTCAAACTTGCGCGAAGATGAATGACGTTTCCGGCCCCCTGCCCCAGAACGGCACGCGAGCGCCGGACGCCTTCGCATCCGGCGCTTCAACCATCAGCGCTGGAAGAGCGTCAGGAGCTTCTCGGCGCTGGTATTGGCGATCGAGAGAGCCTGAATGCCGAGCTGCTGCTGGGTCTGCAGGGCCTTCAGGCGGGTCGATTCCTCGTTCATGTCGGCGTCGACCAGACGGCCGATACCCTTGTCGATCACGTCCATGAGGTTGGAGACGAAGTTGTCCTGCATCTCGATACGGCTGGTGATCGCGCCGAGGGTCGCCGCGGCGTCGGTCAACTGCTGGATGACATCGTCGACGACAGCGATCATGTCGTCGAGTGTATCCTTGTCTGTGGTCGTGTCGATGGCAATCTCGGTGCCGCCGGGAGGTGCGCCCATGTCGAGCAGGTAGTAATCACGTGCGCCTGTGCCCGTGTTGCGCAGGGCATCGGCGTCGATCGCCTTGGTGAGGAAGCCCTGGGACGCGTCCTGGATATCGATCAGGACGGATTCCGCCGTATCGAAATCGAGGGTCGTGACCTGTACGCTGCCATCGGCGCCGCGGACGAAGGAGGAAACCACCTGCTTGGTGCCAAGGGGCGCGGCATTGGTGTTGTAGAGCCAGTTTTCGCCGGAGAACGACGCCGACTGCGCCGCCGAGATCAGCTGGTTCTTCAGCTGCGTCATTTCCTCGTTGATCTTGTTCTTGTCGACGCCAGGTTCGCTGGCTGCAACGAGCTTCGCCTTGATCGAGGACATGACGTCGACGACGTTGTCGAGCGCCGTGTAAGCGGTATCAACGGTCGCCGCGCCAAGGCCGAGCGCGTCGGATACAGTCGACAGCGCCGCATTGTCGGAGCGCATCGTGGTGGCAATGGACCAGTAGCCGGCATTGTCGGCTGCTGTTTCAACCCGGTAACCCGAGGAAACGCGCCGCTGGGTCGTCTCGAGATTGTTGTCGATCGAACGAAGCGTCTGCAGCGCCGCCATGGCGGCCGCGTTGGTCATAATACTGGTCATGCTTGGTGCCCCTAAGCGTGTAGGACTGCGCATCCGGCGGCTCGCCGGGAAGACGGGAGGGCATCATGCAGAACGCGCACACGCGCGGTCCCCGTCACCGTTAACAAATCGTTAACAGTGGCAGTTAACAAACAGAGCGCGGGCATGGCAAGGTATCGACTTGCCTTTTGTAGTTGAAACGAAAATGCCAAAAGTTTCGCGCAAGGCTCAAACGAAAATCCGCGCCTCTTGCGAGGCGCGGATTCACACCGAGAACATCCGACACCGTCAGGGCGGGACGAAGTCGCCCCTAGCCAAGGCGCCGCTTACTGACGGAAGAGTGTCAGGATGCTTTCGGAAGAGGTGTTGGCGATCGAGAGCGACTGGATGGCGAGCTGCTGCTGGGTCTGCAGAGCCTTCAGGCGGGTCGATTCTTCGTTCATGTCCGCATCGACGAGGCGACCGACACCGCTATCGATCGAGTCTGTGAGAGCGGCAACGAAGTCTTCCTGCATGCCGATGCGCATCGAGATGGAGCCGAGAGCAGCTGCGGCGCTGGTCATCTGCTGCAGACCGTATTCAACGAGTGCGAGTGCTTCCTGCATACCGGCCGTCGTCAGGCCGGTGATGTCGAGCTGGTCGATCGAGACACCGGCGATTTCCGCCGCACCCGCGCCCACTGCTCCGTCATTGTCCCAGTCGACGAAGGCGTCGAAGGTATCGGAGATGCTGCCGATGATACCGGAGTTGTAATCGATCAGGCCGTTCGCATCGCCTCCGAACAGAACGGTCATGCCGTCGGGTGTCGTTGCGTCGAGAGAATAGAGGGTGGTCGAGACCGAAACATTGCCGCTCGAGTCGCGGATGAAGCCGGATACGACGGTCACGTCGGCAGGAGCGGTCACCGTATCGGTGCCGGTAGCGACCCAGTTCTGGCCACTGAAGCTTGCCGATTCCGAGATCGAACGAAGCTGTTCCTGCAGCTGGTCAATTTCTTCCTGGATCTTGTTCTTGTCGACGCCTTCTTCGGTGGCGGCAACGACCTTCGCCTTGATTTCCTTCATGACTTCGATGGAGCTTTCCATCGCGGCATAAGCGGTGTCGATCTTGGCAGCGCCGAGACCGAGGGCGTCCTGAACGGCCGAGAGAGCCATGTTGTCGGAGCGCATGGTGGTCGCGATCGACCAGTAAGCGGCGTTATCGGAAGCTCCGCCGACCCGCAGGCCGGAGGATACGCGCGCCTGGGTATCCTGCATGCTGGAGTCGAGCGCCCGAAGAGTCTGGAGTGCAGCCATCGCTGCGTTGTTCGTCAAAATGCTGGTCACGGTCGTGTCCCTTAAATGGCTAGTTTTGGGGACATCCCGGTCTTACCGGGAACGATGAAGCGGCCTAATGCCCTTAACCAGTTCTTCGTCTTGGTTAACTCATCGTTACATGGCTTCATGTAACGGGCTTATGGTTAACGCATGGTTAAAGAGATCTGATAAAATCGTTAAAACGAAAAAAGCCGCCCCGGAGGGCGGCTTCGATGCTGGATCTCTTCAGTCTTAACGGAAGAGTGAGAGAATGACTTCCGAAGAAGAGTTGGCGATCGAGAGCGACTGGACAGCCAGCTGCTGCTGGGTCTGCAGTGCCTTGAGGCGGGTCGATTCTTCGTTCATGTCGGCGTCAACGAGGCGGCCAACACCGGAGTCGAGCGAGTCAGACAGCTTGTTGACGAAGTCTTCCTGCAGTTCGATACGCATGGAGATCGAGCCGAGGTCGGCTGCTGCGCTGGTCATGAATGCCAGGGCAGCGTCGACGAGCGTGAGGGCTTCAGCCATAGCTGCGCCATCGAAGCCGTTGATATCCAGCGTGTAGACGGAGAAGCCGGCGACTGCGGTCGCGGCACCATCGGTACCGGCGACAGTTGCGTCGAAGTCGGTCGTCGTAAAGTCTGCGGCGGTCAGGCCGAGAATACCGGAAGCCGTGTCGATTGCGCCATCGGCGTCGCCACCGAACAGAAGGGTCATGCTGCCCGCAGTCGTGGCGTCCAGCGTGTAGGTCGTCGTCTTGACCGAAACGTTGTTGTTGGCGTCGCGAACAAAACCGGACACGACAGTAACGTCTTCCGTGGTGCCTGCGGTCATCGTGTCGGTGCCACCAGCGATCCAGTTTTCACCGCTGAAGGAAGCCGATTCTGCGATGGACAGAAGCTGCTGCTGGAGCTGCGTGATTTCTTCCTGAACCTTGGCCTTGTCGACGCCCTCTTCGGTGGCGGTAACCAGCTTGGCCTTGATTTCCTTGACCACGTCGATGGCGGATTCCATACCGGCATAGGCGGTATCGATCTTGGAGGCGCCGAGGCCAAGAGCGTCAGACACGGCAGACAGTGCCATGTTGTCGGACTTCATGGTCGTAGCGATCGACCAATAGGCAGCGTTGTCGGATGCTTCGCCGACGCGCTGACCGGAAGATACGCGTGCCTGGGTGTCTTCCATGCTGCTGCCGATCGAGCGCAGCGTCTGAAGTGCCGACATGGCGGCGATATTGGTAAGAATGCTCGTCATGGTAGTGTTGCCCCTTGAATGGCTGACTAAGAAGGGACATTCCGGTCTCACCGGTAACGGCGCACAGCATCATGCCTGCTAACTGGCTGAATTTAATGGTTAGCTCGCCGCTTCGATAGGCTTAGATAAAACCATCAAGGTTAATGAAGACCTAAGCGGAAGGGGAGCGACGGAACTTTTCTGGAAAAAAATGCAACCTTCGCGCGTGCGCGCGCGTATCATGCCATGATTAATAAAACGCAAAGGCCGCATTCGTTTCCGAACGCGGCCTTCGTGTAGCTTCCGTTCCGGTTCAGCCTCCGGAGGGTCAAGCCTTCCCTTCGCGCGCCTCTGGTCAGCCACCAAGGCATATTGGCGTCGGGAGTATCTAGCCGGCCCAGAAGGGCCGGCCTGTCATTGCGATTAACGGAAGAGCGACAGGATGTTCTGCGAGTCGCTGTTGGCGATCGAGAGCGCCTGGATTGCCAGCTGCTGCTGGGTCTGCAGGGCCTTGAGGCGGGTCGACTCTTCGTTCATGTCGGCATCCACGAGACGGCCAACGCCCTTTTCGATGGCGTCAGACAGCTTCTCGGAGAAGTCGGTCTGAAGCTCGATACGCGAAGAGATCGAGCCCAGCTTAGCTGCAGCGCTGGTCATCGACGTCAGCGCGGTTTCAACGTCAGTCAGCAGATTGCCAAGAGCAGTTGCATCGGTGTCGTTGTCGATCGTGAACGCGTAGACGCTCTGAGTGCTTGCGGTACCTGCTGTGCCAAGGATGCCGGTGGTGGTGGTGATGGCACCAGTCGTGGCATCCGCCTGGAACAGCATGTTCGTGTCGTCAAGCGTCACCGTGGTGGACTTGACCGAAACAGTGTTGTCGGAAGCGCGTACGAAGCCGGTGATGACGCTCACTTCGGCGCCATCTTCATTGGCGAGCCAGTTCTGACCATTGAAGGCCGCGGACTCGGCCACCGAGAGAAGCTGTTCCTGAAGCTGAGTAATCTCTTCCTGGATCTTTTCCTTGTCGACGCCCTGCTCCTGGGCAGCTACCAACTTGGCCTTGATCTCCTTCACTACGTCGATAGCGGATTCCATCCCGGCATACGCGGTGTCAACCTTGGCAGCGCCAACGCCGAGAGCATCCGTCACAGCGCTCAACGCCATGTTGTCCGACTTCATGGTGGTGGAGATCGACCAGTAGGCAGCGTTGTCAGAGGCCTTGGAGACCTTCATGCCGGTCGAGATGGCGTTCTGCGTCGATTCCATGCTGGAGGCGATCGAGCGCAGGGTGGAGAGCGCGGACATCGCGCTGGAGTTGGTCAGAATGCTGGCCATGTCAATTTGTCCCTTAAACGAGATACAAGAGGGGACATACCGGACTTACAAAACTTACCGGTCACGGACGTTCGGCATCATGCCTTTTGGTATTTTTCGTTGCTACCAGACCCGTCGTGCGAGGTCCAAACTCGCAGCCAATCCTTGCCAACTTCTTTACAATTGAAGGCAGCTCAGAGGGCGCTGATGACGTGGTGAATCCCCCGTAAGGGAGCGTGGTGAATCAACCCTCAACCGTCATGGTTAACTCAGGCAAACGATCGGACGAGGCTTCCGACGAGCAGGTTCCAGCCGTCGATCAGGACGAAGAACAGGATCTTGAACGGCAATGAGATGGAGGTGGGCGGCAACATCATCATACCCATTGCCATGGTGATGGTCGCGACCACCATGTCGATGACCAGGAAGGGGAGGATGATCAGGAAGCCGATCTCGAAGCCGCGGCGAATTTCCGACAACATGAAGGCGGGGATCAGCACACGGTAGTCGACCCGGCCGTCCACGATGGTGGCCTGGCCGCGCTCGTTGGCAATGTCGACGAAGAGGGCGAGATCCTTGTCACGCGTGTTCGCCGTCATGAAGGTGCGGAAGGGCTCGGCAATCAGGGCGACGGCTTCGGCTTCGGTGATCTGATTGTTGATCAGCGGCTGCACGCCCTCGCGCCAGGACCGGTCCATGGTCGGCGCCATGACATAGAAGGTCATGAAGAGCGCCATGCTGGTCAGGATCATGTTGGAGGGGGTTGTCGCAAGACCCATGCCGGAGCGCAGGATCGAAAAGGCGATCAGGAAACGCGGGAAGCTCGTCACCATGATCAGAATGCCCGGCGCAATTGAAAGCACCGTGAGCAAACCGAAGGTACGAATGATCCACGCCGCCACCGATCCATCGATCGGGGTGTTGAAGATATCCGTCGGCAACTGCTGTGCTACAGCCAGTTGCGGCGCCATCATCATGACGGCGACGAGGAGTAGAAACCGAATCATTCGATCACGAGCGTTCTGAACATCACCTTGGATACGCGGCCTTCCGAGCGCAGGTCAACTCGCTCCTGAAGGTCATCCTTGAGATATTGAAAGCCGCGCGGGCCCTCGACCTGTTGCAGTGATACAGTGCGCAGATAGGCCATGATGTCCTGGTGTACCGCCTCGGCAATCTGGACGTCCGGCGGGCCGTTGAACATTAGGGCCACTTCCAGACGGATCCAGTTTTCCGAGGGGTAAGCAAGGTTCGTGGTGATCGGCTCGAGCGCCACCACGCCATTGGCCTCGGTCGAGATCGGGGGGAGCCCCTCCTCGTCCTTTTTCGCCTCGCCACCATGCTCGCCGGCAGCCGCGGCTTCGGCTGCCTTCGCAGCGTCTTCGGCCTGTTTGACCTGGGGGGCGAGCATGTTGCCGATCACCCAGCCGCCACCACCACCGACGGCGGTCAGCACGACCAGGGGGATGACCAGTGCCATCAATCCCGACTTCTTCTTGCCTTCGCCTTCCTGAGGTTCTTCCATGTCCTGAGTCCCCGGGTCGCGTCAGAAGGGCGAGTAAATGTCGACGACCTGCTGGCCGATCGGCGGCTGCTGCACCTCGGTCAGACGGCCACGGCCGCCATAGGAGATGCGAGCTTCGGCGATCCGGTCGTAGGAGATCTCGTTCTCGGCATCGACATCCTGAGGCCGCACGATACCGGCGACGTTCAAGATCCGGAGCTCGTGGTTGACGCGCACTTCCTGCGAACCGCTGATAAGGAGGTTGCCGTTTTCGAGCACACCGGTAACGACGGCTGCGACGAGCAGGTTGAGCTTTTCAGAGCGCTCGGTCTTGCCCGAGCCCTTCGAGCTCGTATTGGAATCGGTCGACAGATCGCCGGAGGTTCCCGTATCCGTCGAGAAGCCAAGGAAGTTCGAGACCTCCGCGCCCCATGACAGGCCCGTGCCGTTCGTGCGGCTACGATCGGTCTTATTATCGAACGACGCGCGGTCGTTGATCTCGATGTTGACCGTCAGGATGTCGCCGACATTCAGCGCGCGCGCGTCCTTGAACAGCGCCGACTGGCTGTCGCTCCACAGCGAATAACCGCTCGCCGTCTGGATCGGCTGCTTCGGATACATGGCCATCTGCGGGGTCTGGCTGTAGCGCAGACCAGACCCGATCGGGCTCATGGATGGCGCGTTGCCGATTTCCTTGATGGTCTGGCTCTGGCAGCCGGCCAGGAGGAGTACGGCCAGCAGTGCCGGAAAACGCTTCATCATGATGGGTCCTTCGATGTGGTGGGGTCGCCGGCGCTCGACATGATCGAGGCGACCTGTGCCGCCTTGTCCGCGCTCATCTCCGTGAGGATCAGGCTCGACTGGCGGGGTGGCAACTTCATGATGATGGCTGCAGCGAGGATGACGTTCGTCTGCTCGAGCTGCGGGGCCGCCGCATCCGGCGCCATCTTCTTGTAGATTTCGACGAGCTGGCCTTCGGCCTGCTTCATGAATTCATTCCGGCGACCGAGCCAGTCCTCGTATTCCGCGCGACGCTCTTCGAGGATCGCAATACGGCTGTCGACATCAGCCTGGAGTTTCTCCAGTTCCTGCTTCTGGAGCAGGTAGCGCTGGTCGCGGGCCGCATCGGCAATGCCGGTGCAGAACTGGCGGATCTCGGCTTCCGTCGGACTTTCGGCGGTCTGCTGCTGGCCGACGGCGTTTTGCGCGAAGGCCGGGAGCGTTGCGATCGCGAGAACGACAGCAGCATTGCGCAGCGCGATGCGGGAGAAACGAGAATGGTTTGTCTTGATCATTGCAGGACGAGCTCCGCTTGCAGGGCGCCGGCCGACTTGATCCCCTGAAGGATCGCGATCACGCCGTCCGGCTTCACGCCGATGCTGTTCAGTCCGCTGACGAGAGTTCTGAGATCAGGGCCGTCGACGATGGCGATCTGGTCGCCTTCCTGGCGGATGGAGATATCGGTCTGCGGCTGGACGGCCGTCTCGCCGCGAGAGAAGGGCTCCGGCTGGATGATCTGCGGTGTTTCCTGCACCTGGACGGTCAGGGTGCCGTAGCTGACAGCCACGCGCGACACGCGGACATCGGCGCCGATGACAATGGTACCGGTGCGCTCGTTGATCACGACGCGGGCGGGAGAGTCCGTTGCGACGACGAGGTTCTCAACGTCAGCCATCAGCCGGGCGAGATCTGCCGTGCGCGGCTTCTGGACGACGATCTCCAGGCTGTCACGTGCTTCAGCGATCGGTGCTCCATAATTGGCAGCCGCATAGGCGTTGATCGTGTCGGCGACCCTGAGCGCCGTCGTAAAGTCGGGATTGCGCAGCTGCAGGACGAGATTGAGGCTGTCCTTGAACTTGGACGGCAGCTCGCGCTCGATGATCGCCCCGGTCGGGACCCGGCCCGAGGTGGTGATGCCCTGCTGGACGGCTGCGGCATCGCCCTGGGCATTGACGCCGGAGACGACAACAGAGCCTTGCGCGACGGCGTAGATCTGGCCATCGGCGCCGGTGAGTGAGGTCATGACCAGCGTTCCGCCGCGCAGTGAGGTCGAGTCGCCGAGCGAGCTCACCGTCACATCGATGCGGCTGCCGGGGCTGGCGAAGGGCGGGAGATTGGCGGTGACCATGACGGCGGCCACGTTCTTGGCGTTCGACTGTCCGCCCTGGGTGGAGATCCCGAGGTTCTGCAGCATGGCGCGCATGGACTGGTCGGTGAAGGGCGAGGAGCGCAGGCTGTCGCCCGTTCCCTGCAAGCCGACGACGAGGCCATAGCCGATGAGCTGGTTGTCACGGCCGGACTGCAGCGAGGCGATGTCCTTGATGCGCGAATTGGCGCTCACGGCCGGCTCAAGCGGAGCCAGGACCAGCGCCAGGGCACAGATTGCGATCCGCAGGGGTGCAGTCAGTCTCATTTTGCCATCACCTGTACGGTACCATCGGCCATGACCGTGCCTGAGACGATCGAGCCGGAATCGATGTTGCGGACCTTCACGACGTCGCCGACGGAGGCATCGGTCAAAGGGGTGCCGCTCGCGCTGATCAGCATGTTGCCGATCGCGAAGGTCAGGCGGACGCTGGTGCCGCGCTTGACGGCAAAGGCTTCACGCAGGCCGTGGACCGGGATGGTCCGACCGGGCAAGAGCGTGCGCTTCGCCACCATGCCGACGACTTCCTCGCGGGTGCGGGCATAGCCGCCCGCGAGGTTGGGGTTCGTCACGGCAACCACGTCGAGTTGTTCGGAGGAAATGGTTTCGCCCGGATAGATGATCTGCTTGGGGATCACGGCCGTGTTCTGCGCCAGCGCCGTGCCGGCGGCGAAGCCAAACGCTGCGGCGGCGATTGGCGCCGCCCGCAGGGCATGTCCGATTTTCCGGCGAAACCTCATGTTTGCCTCCAGTTGTCTTACTTGAGGTTCTTGCTGACGATCTGAGCCATCTCGTCGGCAGTGGTGATGACCTTGGAATTCATCTCGTAAGCACGCTGGGCCGAGATCATGTCGGTGATCTCCTTGACCGAGTCGACGTTCGAGGCTTCCAGGTAGGACTGCTTGATGTAGCCGAAGCCCGGATCTTCCGGCGCGCCGACAATTGCGGCACCCGAGGCGGCCGTTTCGGCAAACAGGTTGTCGCCGAGCGGCTTCAAGCCGGCTTCGTTGACGAAGTTGGCGATCGTCAGCTGGCCGAGATCGGTGTAATCGGCGTCGTTGCCGATACGGGCCTGTACCTGACCGGTGCGGCTGATCACGACTTCGCTCGCATCCTGCGGAATGGTGATCTGCGGCGTGACGAGATAACCGTCGATGGTGACGAGCTGACCCTCGGCATTCATGTTGAACGCGCCGGAGCGGCTATAGAGGGTCGCACCATCGGGGCTTTCGATTTGGAACCAGCCACGGCCGATCAGGGCGAGATCCAGTTCGTTGCCGGTCTGGGTGAGCTGGCCCTGGGTGTGAATGTTGCGGACGGCAGCCGTCTGGACACCGAGACCGATATTGGCACCTTCCGGCACGATGGCCTGGTTGGCACGGTTCGGCACGCCCTGGGCGCGCTCCGTCTGGTAGAGAAGGTCGGAAAACTCCGCACGCGCCCGCTTGAAGCCGGTCGTGTTGATGTTGGCGATGTTGTTCGCGATGACCTCAAGATTGGTCTGCTGGGCATCCATACCCGTGGCTGCGATGGCGAGCGCTCTCATAATTCGGTACCCCTGTCAGATCTGCATCTTGGTGATTTCGAGATAGGCGTTGACGATCTTGTCGCGGAACGCGATCGCCGTCTGGAGCGACTGCTCGGCCTGCATGACGGCATCGACCACCTCGCGTGTGTTCGCCTTGCCCATCAGGCCGTCGAAGGAAGCCTGCTCGGCCTGCTTCAGATTGTCGGATGCCTGGATCGCCATGCTGTTGAGCGCCGACAGGAAGGTTTCACCGGTCATGGTGCCCGGGGTCGTGCCTTCCGTGGTGAGGCCCTTCGTGGAGAAGGAGCTCGACAGGGAGTCGAGGCCGTTGATGCCCGACAGGGCGCTCGTCTTGGTTACGGATTCAATCATTGTGAGGCCTTCAGCAACGCTATGGTCTGAGAGATCATGTCTCGGGTCTGCTTGATGGTCTGCAGGTTGGCTTCGTAGGTGCGGTTGGATTCCCGCATGTCAGCCATTTCGACGAGGATGTTGACGTTCGGCATCTTGACGATGCCGCGCTCGTCGGCAGCCGGGTTGCCAGGATCGTATTCCTCGATGAAATCGGCGAAATCGACGCCAAGCTTCTTGACCTCGACCGTCTCAGCACCGCTGACGCGATCAAGCTCGGCGCCGAAGGTCACCGTCTTGCGCCGGTAGGGGTCGGCACCGGGAGTGTCGCCGGTCGTGCGCGCGTTCGCGATGTTTTCGGAGACGATCCGAAGGCGGGTCGACTGGGCTTCAAGCCCGCTTCCGGCAACCTTCAGTGTGGCAAGCAGTGGATCGGACATCAGCGTTTCACCGTCATTAGCATCATGCGATGGAAGGAGGACATCAGCGAGGTGTTAAGCTCGTGATTGCGCTTGATCTCGCCGGTCTTGCGGAGTTCGTCCGACAGGGCGACCGTATTGCCAGACTCCTGGATGCCGATCTCGTTGTTGAGATCTTCTTCCTCGATGGCGATGTTGCGATCGCTGAAGTCGGCCGACGCCATGTGACCCGGCTGGGTGACGGCCATGCCCTGCACCATGCCGGTCTTGTCCAGAACCGCGCTGAAGGGCGTGATGTCCTTGGCCACGAACTTGGGCGTGTTGGCATTGGCGATATTGGTCGCCACCACCTGCTGGCGCACCGAAAGCCATTCCGCCTGTCTTGAGGCAAGCTCGAACAACTGGATGGGATTCATGGGCGTTACTCCGTCTTTTACTGATCGGAGCCTAGGCCAGTAATCTTGCGTGGGACTTGCCCGCCCCACGCTTCCTCAATTGTTTTGAACAACCTCGCCCGCCGACGTCACGATGACCCATTTGCCGTCGCGCTGTTCGAGCGTCGCCACCCGGCTGTTGTCCGGCAGGATCGAGCCGACGCGGACAAGATACATGCCAGCCTTGTCCTCGATCAGCGCACGGCCATTGGCCACATGCAACAGCCGGAAACCGGATCGTCCCGGGAAAGGCTGGCTGGGTTGGGTCTCAAGACCATCGGGCTGCTCACGTCCCAGGGTCGGGACAGTCGCGGTGACGATCTGGTCGACCTGAGCTTCGGCATCGCCCTCACCGCCCTCGTCGTCACGATCGACGAGGGCAAGGGGCGAAACGCTGAAGACATCACGGCCCGGGCCTTCCGGCAGATCGCGCGTGCGTTCCCAGTCGGCGACACGAACTCCGAACTTCTCCTCGTTGAAGAAGACATACCAGGGGAAGAAGGCTGCGCCGCATGCGAGCGCTATGCCGGTAAAGGCCAGAACACGGTCAATGGTCGGAATACGGCGTTTCGCCAGGACCGGTCGCAGCGGAGCCACGGGCTCGTCAGCATCGAAATCGGTCATGGTCAGCCCCTTTGTCGCATGCCCTGCCCGCCGGCCGCCGCCTTCAGGGCGTTGGCCAGATCGGCGTAGGCGTCGAGCGCCGGCTTTTCGCCCGGCGTCTGTTTCAGAATGTCGTAGATGACCGGCACCTGCTTGATCGCCATGTCGAGATCAGGATCGGAACCGTTTCGATAACCACCAATCAGGCGCAGGTCGCGCGTTTCCTCGAACCGGTGAATCAGCGCCTTTAGACGCGAGACCAGCTTTTCCTGCTCCGCCGTCCAGGCTTTGCGTGCCAAACGGGAAATCGAGGTCAGAGGGTTGATCGGCGGGTAGCGCCCTTCATCGGCCAAGGCACGATCAAGGACGATGTGGCCGTCGAGAATACCGCGCGTCGAGTCCGCGATCGGATCGTTGTGGTTGTCGCCATCGACCAGAATCGAGATGATCGCGGTGATGGTGCCCGCGCCTTCGGCGCCGGGACCGGCGCGCTCCAGGAGACGGGGAAGCTCGGTGAAGACCGACGCCGGATAGCCGCGCGCGATCGGCGGCTCGCCGGCCGCGGTTGCCACTTCGCGGATCGCATGGGCAAAACGGGTGACGCTATCGACGATGAAGAGGACGTTCTGGCCCTTGTCGCGGAAATGCTCTGCGATCGTGATCGCCGTCAGCGGCGCCATCTTGCGCAGCATCGGGCTCTCGTCGCTGGTGGCGACCACGGCAATCGACTTGGCCATGTTGTCGCCGAGCGTGTCCTCGATGAATTCGCGCACTTCACGGCCACGTTCGCCGACAAGCGCAATCACCACCTTGTCGAAGGCGTCTGCCCGCGCGAGCATGGAAAGAAGTGTGGACTTGCCGACGCCGGAACCGGCGAAAATGCCGAGACGCTGGCCAAGGCAGAGCGGCGAGAAGATATCGATGGCGCGCACACCCGTCTTGAAGCCGGTTTCGACGCGGCGGCGGGTCATGGACGGCGGCGCGGTGGTCGAGATCGGCCGGCGCTCCGGGCCGGGCGCAAGTGCCGGTCCATTGTCGATGGGATCTCCGAGCGCGTTGATCGTGCGCCCACACCAGCTGTCATCGGGGGCGACGCGGAAGGCGCCCTTGCGGATGACCACATCATGGATGCCGATCGGCTCGCCTGGCTCGATCGGGCAGACATAGCAAACATCAGGCTCGACGCGAACGACTTCGCCCAGATGAACACCGGTGGCCGAGCGATGGGCGACGAATTCGCCGAGACGCACATGCCGCGACAGACCCGTCACGGTGTAGTGGCCGGCTGCGATCGTGCGGACATGGCCGCCCTGGGTGACTGAATGGCTGGGGTTGGAATAGCGCTGCGCCAGAGCCGCCAACTGTCCGAGCTTCGGGGAGAGCGGGAGTTCTTCGGGGTTTGGCGCAGTCATGGCTTTCCGATCTCAGGCTTAGTTGCCGCCGCCGAGGACCTTGATCGCCTCGCTCATGGTGTTTTCGCTCGAGCTGATCAGCGAGCTGATCGCCTCGAACGCACGGTTGACCTGGATGAGCTGCGTCATCTCGCCGATACCATTGACGTTGGAGTTCTCGACATAACCCTGCAGCACCGAGATTTCCGGGTTGTCGACGACCGGCTGCGGATTGTCGACCGTGGTCACGCCGCTGTTTTCAAAGCGGAGGAAGCCGTTGCGGACATCGGCCGTGAAGACGCCGAGCGTGGCGACGACACGTCCGTCCTGCATGATCTGACCGCTCGCGCCAACTTCCGGCGGACCACCGGCCCGGTTGAGCTGGATCGGTGCGCCACCTGCATCGAGGACCGGATAACCGCGCGTGGAAACGAGTGCGCCGGTGTCGGTCATGGTGAAGCGGCCGTCGCGCGTCAGGACCTGGCCCACTGGCGTGTCGATGGAGAACCAGGCGTCACCCTTGATGGCGAAGTCGAGCACGTTGCCGGTCTCGATGAGTTCGCCACTCTTGGTGGAAAGATAGTCGTTGCCCTGGCTGACGAAGGCGACCTTCGCGTTGAGATCATTGCCGGTGCGGCTCAGCATTTCGTCGAACTTCACGTCCGTCGAGCGGAAACCAACCGTGTTCACATTGGCCATGTTGTCAGCAATCGTGGTGAGACGGCGCTCGAGGGCCATCTGCGACGACAGGGACACGTAAATACCGGATTGCACCGTTTTTCCTCCGCAGGTGAAGAATATCAGTAAATCATTATTTAACGCAGGATAGCCTACGCTCTACTCGCTCTTCTTGCGGCAAAAGGCTTGCGCGAAACTGTTGACCGGAGCCCTTTTGTCCGGGGATCAAGCGTGGCCCAAAATTGGCTCCGTCATTCAGCCTCACGCAAGGCAGGAGCTCTATCGCTTACGGTGAATAGTAACGTTCGGGTGCGGGCAAAATGAACATTATCGTCGGTTTCATCATCACACTGGGCTGCGTACTCGGCGGCTTCATGGCCATGGGTGGCCACCTGGATGTTCTCGTCCAGCCGTTCGAGCTCGTCATCATCGGCGGCGCTGGCGTGGGTGGCTTCATCATGGCCAACCCGATGAAGGTCATCAAAGACACCGGCAAGGCGATGGGCGAGGCCTTCAAGCAGAAGGTGCCGAAGGAGCGCGATTATCTCGACGTTCTCGGCGTTCTCTACTCTCTGATGCGCGACCTCCGCACCAAGTCGCGCAACGAGATTGAAGCCCATATCGACAACCCGGAAGAATCCTCGATCTTCACCGCGGCTCCGAACCTCCTGAAGAACAAGGAACTGACCGCGTTCATCTGTGACTATGTTCGCCTGATCATCATCGGCAACGCGCGCAGCCACGAGATCGAAGCGCTGATGGACGAGGAAATCGAGACCATCCACTACGACAAGATGAAGCCGTACCACGCCATGACCGCCATGGGCGACAGCTTCCCGGCAATCGGTATCGTCGCGGCCGTTCTCGGGGTTATCAAGGCCATGAGCAAGATCAACGAGTCGCCCGAAGTTCTGGGTGGCCTGATCGGCGCCGCACTTGTCGGCACGATGCTCGGCATCTTCCTCTCCTACTGCCTCTGCAACCCGATCATCGCCCAGATCAAGATGGTCCGCACGAAGCAGCATCGTCTCTACATCATCGTGAAGCAGACGCTGCTCGCCTACATGAACGGCTCCGTCCCGCAGGTGGCACTCGAATACGGCCGCAAGACCATCTCCTCCTACGAGCGTCCGTCGATCGACGCCGTAGAGCAGGAAATGATGAACCCGGGCGGCGGCGGTGAAAGCAAGGCGGCCTGATCATGACGGAAGCTCAAACTGATACTGCACCACGCATGGACCGCGCCCTTCTGGCCAAGCTGACCGGCGGGCTCGGAGATTCCAAGACGCTGCAGCGCCTCTGTGCGGACTTCGGCCAGCTCTATGTGGAATTCCTGCCGGACGTCTTCCACAGCGAGACCGGTCTCCACATGCAGGTCCATTACAACGGCCACGAAAGCGGGCTGATGACGGATCTGATCGCCGATCTCGGCGACAATGTTTCGCTGGCCGACGGGCAGCTGCGCAACTGGTCGCCGAATTTCGTGCTGGCCTGCGGCAACAGCTTCGTTATCACCTTGATGGAGAACCTGCTCGGCGCCTTGCCGGAGACGATCCAGGAGCCGATCGAGCGCCCCCTCTCCCAGATCGAACTCGACCTGGCGGTGATGGTCTATGACAAGATCGCCAATGTGTTGCGCTCGGGCGTCAACGCGGCCGGCGGCTTCGAGCCGCTCCTAGAGAAGGCTCACAATGCGGAAGACCGGCCAAAACCGGAAGAAGATCATGTCGACGAATATGCCGTGACCGTGAAGCTCGGCATCACGCTCGGCACGGTCACCTCGGAATTCTACCTGGTCATCCCGCAGAAGGCCCTGCTCAAGACCGTTGTCACCATGCCGAAGTCCAAGGGCCAAGGCGGCAAGTCGAAGAAGGAATGGCAGGAGCAGATCGCCGAACAGGTGCGCCGTTCCCAGGTGACGCTTGAGGCCCGCATCCGGCTCGACAGCCTGACCCTGTCGACGGTTTCGCGGCTGGTTGCCGGCGACGTCATTCCCTTCCGCGACAAGGGTGACGTGATGGTCGACGTCAGCGCAAACGGCAAGAACCTCTATGTCTGCGAGTTCGGCCGTGCGGGCGAGAATTACACGGTCCGGGTGAAGGACAATGTGAGCAGCGAAGATGAGATCTTAAAGCATTTGATGAGCTAGGCATTTGCCGGGGCTTGACCCACGGCAGCTTGAGGCAAGTTTCAAGAGGAATAATCAATCCATGGCAACGAAGAAGACACCACCGAAGGATGACGACGCTCTGGCGATGCCAGGTGCGAGCGACACCGATTTCGACCAGGCGGTCGACGACCTTCGCGGCGTCCTGAAGGCAGATGCCGAAGGCGGACTGGGCGATTTCGGTTCCGACCTCGGTCTCAAGGACGACCCGCTTGCGGCGTTCGAATCGGATTTTGGCGGCGGCGCTGCAGCGACCCCGAGCGACGACTTCGGCCTCGGCGATTTCGGCGGGTCCAGTGATCTTGGCGGCGGCAGCGATTTTGGTGGGGCCAGCGACTTCGGCGGTTCCAGCGATTTCGGCGGCGGCGACTTCGGTGGCTCGACCGGAACCCAGCAGGAACCGGGCAGCGGCCTCAGCGCCAATCTCGACCTGATCATGGACATCCCGATCGAGGTCCAGATCGTGCTCGGCTCCAGCCGCATGCAGGTGTCCGGGCTTATGAACCTCGAGGAAGGCGCCATCATCGCGCTGGACAAGAAGATCGGCGAGCCTGTCGAGATCATGGTGAATGGCCGGCGCATCGCGCGCGGCGAGATCACCGTTCTCGAGAACGACGATACACGATTTGGTGTCAAACTGATTGAAGTGATGGCGACCAAGACATCCTGACCCATGACGGGCCAGAGAGGACAAGACCATGATGGACTTTGACGATTTTGGCGGCCCCTTAACCGGAAAACCCCTCTCCCAAGCCGATAAGGCAGCTGCCGTGCTGCTGGCCATGGGAAAGGGTGTCGCCGGAAAGCTGCTCAAATACTTCACGCAGGCCGAGCTGCAGACGATCATCGCGTCTGCACAGACCCTTCGCACCATTCCGCCGGATGAGCTGACCGAACTGGTCAACGAGTTCGAGGACCTCTTCACCGAGGGCGCCGGCCTGATGGACAATGCGAAGGCCATCGAGAGCATTCTCGAGGAAGGCCTGACGCCGGAAGAAGTCGATGGTCTCCTGGGGCGTCGCACCGCCTTCCAGGCCTATGAAGCCTCCATCTGGGACCGCCTGCAGGATGCAGATCCTGACTTCATCGCACGCTTCCTGATGCGCGAGCATCCGCAGACGGTTGCCTATATCCTCTCCATGCTGCCCTCGTCCTTCGGTGCCAAGGTTCTCCTGAAGCTGCCGGAAAGCCGTCGCGCCGACATCATGAACCGTACGGTCAACCTGAAGAATGTCAGCCCGAAGGCTGCGCAGATCATCGAGAACCGGGTGCATGATCTGATCGCCGAAATCGATGCCGAGAAGAATTCGACGGGTTCGGCCAAGGTTGCGGAACTGATGAATGAACTCGAGAAGCCGGAAGTCGACACCCTGCTCCAGTCGCTCGAATCGATCAGCAAGGAATCGGTCAACAAGGTTCGTCCGAAGATCTTCCTCTTCGAGGATCTCCTGGCCATGCCGCAGCGCAGCCGCGTGCTGCTGCTCAACGACATCTCCGGCGAAATCCTCACCATGGCGCTGCGTGGCGCCAGTGCGGAGATCAAGGAATGCGTGCTGGCCTCGATCAGCCCGCGCTCCCGCCGCATGATCGAATCGGACCTGCAGGCCGGCACCGCCGGCATCAATCCGCGCGAGATCGCGATCGCCCGTCGCGCGGTCGCGCAGGAAGCTATCCGCCTGGCCAATGCCGGTCAGATCCAGCTGAAGGATACCGAAGGCGAAACTCAGGCGGCCTGACGGTCACCTCTGTTGAAAACCGGCAGCTTTTCATCACCCGCCGATTGATGCGCAATCGGCGGGTGTTTACGTTCATCCAACCGGGAATGACCCGGCAAGCCGTCGGCATGCGGTGTCGGCGCCTGGATCAGGCAGGGGTTCGCTCCACCTGATGCACGCCTTCCGGAAGGGCAGCGGTCATGGCCGAAGATGACGACGAAGACAGTAAGACAGAAGACCCGACCGAGAAAAAGCTTCGGGACGCTCTGGAGAAGGGCAATGTGCCGACCTCGCGCGAGGCGCCGCTGTTCGCGACGGCTCTCGGTTTCTATCTTTATGCCGTCTTTTTCCTGCCGAATGCCATCGCCCGTCTCGGCCAGTCGCTGAAGGACATCTTCGAGCGCCCCGACCAATGGTATCTCGGGACGGCCGTCGACGTGGTCTCACTCTTCACGCATCTCGCCTGGGAGATCGGCGCCTTTCTCGCGCCCATGCTGATCATGCTGATCATGCTCGGCGTGGCAGCCAATGTCGCGCAGCACATGCCCTATTTCGTTCTGGAGCGAATCAGGCCGCAGCTCAATCGCATCTCGCTGTTCAAGGGCTGGAAGCGGATCTTCAGTAGCCAGGGCATGGTGGAGTTCGCCAAGTCGATCTTCAAGATCGTGGTGCTCTCCGTCATCATGGTCTTCGCCCTGAAGAGCGATTATTTCGGCATCATCGACACGATGTTCTCCGACCCGCAGGTCATCTTCGTCAAGTTCTCCCAGATCCTGAACAAGATGATGATCATCGTGGTGATGGCGACCGCGTTGCTGGCCGCCGTGGACGTCTTCTGGACGCGCTACCACTGGTATGAACAGCTGCGCATGACCAAGCAGGAGGTCAAGGAAGAATACAAGCAGGCGCAGGGTGACCCGATCGTCAAGGCTCGCCAGAGATCGATTGCCCGCGACCGCGCGCGCAAGCGCATGATTGCCAGCGTTCCGCGCGCCACTCTCGTCATCACCAATCCGACCCACTATGCGGTGGCCCTGCGTTACGTGCGCGAGGAAAACGAGGCGCCGGTGGTGGTTGCGAAGGGGCAGGACCTCGTGGCGCTCAAGATCCGCGAGATCGCCCGGGAAAACGATATCCCCATTTTTGAGGATCCGCCGCTCGCCCGCTCCATGTTTGCGCAAGTCTCGGTGGATAGCGTCATTCCGTCAGTATTTTACAAGGCAGTCGCAGAGCTCGTGCACCGGGTCTATGCGTCCAAGGCCCCCAAGAGACGGATACGCTAGGCCCGATGAAGAAGTGCTCCTATACCAACCAGCGTGAACGCATCGTGGCAGAGGCTATCAGCCCCGTCGCGAGCGAATTGCGCCTTCTCGACGCTGCCGACCTCATTTCACTTCTGCGTTTTGAACTTTACGGAAATCTCTCGGACCTCGTTTCGTCCGCAGCCGAACTCTATTTCCACCCTGGCACGGTCGTCTTCGGTGCCGGTGGTGACTACCGCCTCGAATGGGGCGGTCCGCCGGAGATCGTTCTCGATCTCGAAATCAAGCCGCGGGGCATCACCATCTACTCGCAGCTGACGCTGACCAGCGAGCACGCCGGGCTCGACATCAAGCACATTGCGTTCCACGATTCCTCGGGCGACCCGGACACCAACACCCGGATGCTCGGAGAGCGCCTGCAGGAGGCGCGCTTCGTCAAGGGACAGGCGTCCCCGCTTTACGGCTGAAGAGGCGTCAGGTGATGTAGCCGAGGCGGATCGCCTTGGCGATCGCCTGGATGCGGTTCACCGAATCGAGCTTGATCGTAGCCGAGCCGAGATAGGCATTGACGGTGTGAACCGACAGGCCCAGGCGCTCGGCGATTTCTTCACTGATCCGGCCGTCTCCCGCAAGCTGCAGACAGGCTATCTCGCGTTCGCTCAGCGTCTCGGACGGAGCCGCCTTTCGCTCGTCGAGCGACAGGATATCCGTCATGACCTTGTAGCAGCGGCTGTGCACCGCGAGGATCAGTTCGCCCGGGAGATCGGCGCCGCCAAGGGTTGGGAAGACGACATAGCCATTGCCGACGGCACCCAGCCGAACCGGAAATGCGATCCCTGAATAGGGCAGCAACCGCTCTTCGAGCTGCAGCGCGAAGGGCGTGAAGTCGGAGGCGTCGAGGAAGCTCGTCTTTTCCTCCGCGCTCCAGAGGATCGGCAGCGTCGAGGTTTCGATATGCGACAGCAGCACATCGCCATAGGCGGCGACGAAGGCATCCCGTCCGCTGCTGAGGCCGCTGCTCCAGTTCTCGAATTCCGGGTCCAGGCGCCGCTTGTGCGGCAGGCTCGCGCCGCCGACGCGGAATGCAGCGAAGCCGCGGGCATTCAGCGACCGCTGCAGCGACATCAGCTTCGGGAAGACGTCCGAGCGGGATGTAACGGGGCGCTGGCCGGACCAAGCCGCATCTTCGAGGATGGCTCCGCCTGGTCTCGTATTTGTGGCCATTCCTGCTCCCTCAGACCAGATTGTTACGGACCGCGTAAGCGATCGCTTCCGAGCGGGTCTTCGTCGCCGTCTTGCGCATGACGCTCGTGATGTAGTTGTTGATGGTGTTGCGCGAGATGCCAAGGATCGTCGCGATTTCGTCGCTCGTCTTGCCTTCGGCAATCCAGAACAGGCATTCGAGCTCGCGATCGGTCAGATCGAAATCCCGATCGCTCTTGTGTGCCTTGCTCGTCGACAGGCTTAACGCATAACCCGCAAGCAGACCGACCTCACGAAGCCGCTCCGGCGACAGCACGTAGTCCTGCGGAAACAGCAGCATCAGGGCAAGGCGTGTGCGCCCGACATTGAGGGTGACGGTGCAATACTGGCGGCTGATGCCCAGAGGAACATGCGCATCATCCGGCAGGATCGCATATTTCGGCTGCAGGACCGAAAGGCATTTCTCAAGCTCGGTCGATTGGGAATAGCTGGTGGCAAGCTCACTCTCGAGCCGGCGGACGAGATCGAAGGGCCAGTCGGCGGCGACCACGAAGTCGAGACCTTCTTCCTGCACGAGGTCATAGCGCGCCAGAAGGTGATGAGATGCACCGACATAGTCACAGAGAACCCGCAGGCATTGCCCCATGTCGCCCGAAAGCCCTGGCGTTGCCAGCTTACGGATCAGTGCGTCTTTCGACGGAGAGCCTTTCTGCAGAGGTTCCGCGGGAACAGCCCCGCGGGCCCGCCCCTCCTGGCCCTCTGTTGTCAGCTCGGCATCCATTCAACGTGCCCCTTTGAAGTGACAGCCTTGCATTCTCGCGGCCTTCGCTACGAGAGATCACGGCCGACTCACGCAGGCTTCGCAATCTCAAGGTACCGAATCATGTTCACTGTAAAATATAAAGTGGCAAAGGTCACAGGCGTTTGCGGTATTCTTGGCCAGCGATAAGCATGCGCGCCTCAAGGCGATGTTGCAATCCCGCATGACAAAGGGATTACAATGCAAAACCGCGCCCAGGGGGCGCGGTTGGTGCTGGTTTCTTCTTGCTGATCAGGCGGCGTTGTCCACAGCCCATTTGCGAAGGATCTTGGCGGCACGCTCTTCGGAGATTTCCACCATGCGCGAGAGACGCCGTTCCGGTCCTTCCTTGACCCGGCGGTTGAAGCCGCCGTTCGGGTCGTCGTCCATGGTGAGGAGGTCGTCGGTCGAGTCGAAGCCGAAGTCCGAGCCGAAACCTTCCATGAGGCCGCCGCCCGCACCACCACCGAGGGCCGGCGAAAAATCGGGCAGTTCGAGACCGGCTGCCTGCTCCCCGATGCCGCCGGCGAGAGCCGTATCTGCCGCGCCGCCACCTGCGGTGCGGATCATCGGACGGATACCCATCCAGACGATCAGGAAGGCAACGGCAACGAAGGCCAGCGAGTTGATGATGCCGCCGATGTTGCGGCTCAGGATCTCCATGAAGCCCGGGCCGGTCGCGGATTGTTCGAGCAGCTGGTTCTCGAGGAAGTCCATGGCCGTGAGGGTGACCACGTCGCCGCGGTCTGCGTCGAGGCCGGCAGCCGAGCTGACGATCTTCTGCATCTCGGCGAGATAGGCATCGATCTTGGCCTCGTCGACGGGCTCGCCGACCATCTTGGCGATGCGGCCACGGTTGACAACGACAGCGACGGACAGTTTCTCGACGGTGAAGCTGTTCTTGACCGTGGCAACCGTCTTGCTGTTGATCTCGTAGTTGGTCTGCTCTTCCTTCTTGTCCTGCTCGTCGGAGGACTCAGGACCAGCGCCGCCGGACTCCGGAGCCGCCTGAGGGATGTTCTGCTCGACGGTGGCTGCCGTATCGGACTGGCGCTGCAGCGACTTCTGCTGCTCCTTGGTCACCCGGACCGAACGCTCGACGCGCGATTCCGGATCGTAGATGGTTTCCTGGATCTGCTGGCTGTCGGTGTTGATCTGGGCGGTGACGCTGGAGCGGAAGTTGTCCATTCCGAGGAATGGGGCGAGTGCCTTGTCGATATTGGTTTCGATCTCGCGCTGGACCGACTGGACGACGCCGAGCGAACGGGTGGCTTCGCCGCCCGATTCATCGCCGGCCGCCAGCAGCTGTCCGGTGGAATCGAGAATCGTCACGTCCTCGACGTCCAGACCCGGGACGGAGGATGCGACCAACTGCCGAATGGATGCGGCGGCCTTGCGGCCGGCATCCGAGGAAGCGCGGATCATGACGGAGGCTGTCGGCTTTTGCTCCCCTCGGCGGAAATTGCCGATGTCGGGCATGACGATGTGAACGCGTGCAGCCGCGATGCCGGAGATCTGCTGGATGGTGCGTGCGACTTCACCTTCCAGAGCTCGGACGCGGGTGACTTCCTGCATGAACGAGGTCAGACCCAGAGACCCCACATTGTCGAAAAGTTCGTAGCCGGCATTGGCGCTGTTGGGCAGGCCGCGCTCGGCGAGCAGAAGGCGCGCCTTGCCGGTCATGCCGGCGCGCACACTGATGCTCTGACCATCGGCACCGGTTTCGAAATCGATGCCAGATTCGGCCAGCGCGATGCTGATCTGGTTCAGATCAACGGGTTCCAGGCCGACATAAAGGGTCTCGTAGGAGGGTTTGTTGACGTAGAGGGCGCCGGCAATGATGATTGCAAAGGAGACAACGGCCACGCCGGCCATGGCAAAAAGCTTCGCCTGACCCATCGCCGCCAAATTTTTTGGTATCTGAAGTAATTGATTTAACAGATTCATTCTGTCTCGCACCATCTACAAGAAGGGTCTGGGCGTTTTTGCCCTTGGCGCGACAATAGAAATCGAAACTTGTGCGAACGTTTCGCGAGGCGGGAAAGCCGAATTCATTTCGGCTCATCGCAAAATGGAAGACTTGCGGCCCTACCGTCCTTGAGGGACGGTCAGAAGAAATCGAAGTCGCCAGCCGCCTTTACAAGCGGTTGGGAATGGCCATGACGAAGACCTGCCCCCAGGGCCTTCTGCATGTCCGCAAGCTTGACGAGGCTCAGCGCCGTCGTCATGTCGATCATCCAGTCCGGCGGGATGGTCGCCGTGATGGTGTCGACAAACTCGGCCAGTCCACGGGCCTTCTGTACGGCAAGGTCGATGCCCTGCAACACCTTGAGACTGTCCGGATGCTCCAGGACCTTCGGGCCGCCAAGCTCGAGCAGGTGCGGTTCCACGCGCTCGATCAGGTAAGCCACGTCGTGAAGCTCGCTGACGATGCGCATGAGGATTTCCGGAAGCTCTTCCAGAGTGTCCTGATTTGCCGCCAAGTTTTCGTTTTGCATCCGATGTCCAGTACTAGAAGAACTCGATTGAGGTTTCCACCGGCTTTGCCACAGGGACCGGACGCTGCTCCAGCGCGACCGTCTTCTGTGTTTCTGCGCCCGTGAGCGGATACTGTCTTGCCCGACCGCTGACCGGCCAGAATTCCAGCTTGCGACCGTGTTCTCCGCCCGTAGAGGACCCGACCACCTTGATGCCTTCGTCACGCAGGAACTGCTGAGCGAAGGCGGCATTCTGCTCTCCGACATTGGAGAATGTCGCGATTGTCTTGGCGCCGCCGAAGATCTTGGCTTCCAGACGATCCCTGCGAGCGCCCTGCTTCAGAAGACCGTTGATCAGGAGCTCCATGAGGTGGACGCCGTAGCGGGTGGCGTCGCCGCCGCCGGCTCCCGGTACCGCCGATCCCGGCAGGAGGAAGTGGTTCATGCCACCCACTCCTGCAATCGGATCCCGAATACAGGCGGCAACACACGAACCGAGGATGGTAGACAGAACCACGTTCGGGTCCTTGCTGACCTTCCACTCCCCTTGAATGATGTGGACGCGCTTCGCCGCACTGTCGTCTGTCATTTTAGTGCTCCGAATACGGCCTCGATGGCCGCCTTCATCTTCTCGATCGTGAACGGCTTCGCCAGAACGTTGTTGGCGCCCAGCTGTGCAGCCTTCTGAACGAGCGCGCGGTCACCCTGCGCCGTCAGAATGATGAAGGCCGCCTTCTTGGTGTTCGGGTTGGTGCGCACGGCCTGCAGAAGACCCAGACCATCCATCTTCGGCATGTTGAAGTCCGAGATGACCAGGTGGTGGGGCTGCTGCTCCATGATCTTCATGCCCTGCTCGCCATCACCGGCGGCAGTGATCTGCTTGAAGCCGAGCTGGGTCAGCGCGTCGCTGAGCAGCAGGCGACTTGTGACCTGATCGTCGACGATCAGAACTTTGATTTTTTCAGCTAGGGACATTATTCGATACCTTCTTTTCGGGCAGCAGTGAGTTTCAGGATTTCCTCGCCAATGGAGGTGAGAGGCAGTTGATGCTCGACAGCGCCCAGCTCATAGGCGACTCGTGGCATCCCATAGACCACACAGGTCTTTTCGTTCTGACCGATGGTGCGAGCACCGGCATGACGCATCTTCAGCAAACCGGACGCGCCATCGCGTCCCATGCCCGTCAGGATGACCCCGACGGCATTCCGGCCGGCCAGTTCGGCCACCGAGTCGAACAGGACGTCCACCGAGGGGCGGTGTCCATTGACCGGTGCGCGCTCGACGAGACGGCAGCAGGGCGCCGAAGCATTGGCTACCTGCAGATGCCGCTCACCACCCGGCGCAAGATAGATCTTGCCGATCTCGAGCCTTGCACCATCCGTGGCCTCCTCCACCACAGGGGCGCAGAGACGGTTGAGACGTTCGGCAAAGCTCTTGGTGAAGGTCGGCGGCATGTGCTGCGTAATCACCGTCGGGGGGCAATTGCGCGGGAACTTCTGCAACACGGCGATCAGGGCTTCCACCCCGCCGGTCGACGAACCGATGGCAACGATCTTGCGTCCGACGCGGAAGTCTGCGGCCGGCGCCGTGGCCAGAGGCTGGACCTGCGGTGCAGACTGGTGCCGGTGCTGTGACCGCGCCGCCGCCTTGACCTTTTCGGCCAGTTCGCCGAACGGGCGGGGCTCGCCGGGCTGGGGCTTGGCAACACAGTCGAAGGCGCCGATTTCGAGCGCGGCAAGCGTTGCTTCGGCTCCACGGTGTGTCATGGTCGACACCATGATCACCGGCATGGGCCGGAGCTTCATAATCTTTTCCAGGAATTCCAGGCCATTCATGTTCGGCATCTCGATGTCCAGCGTCACGACATCGGGATTGAGCTGCTTGATCGCCGCGCGAGCCTCCATGGCGTCTCCGGCCTGGCCGATGACGCTGACATCAGGATCCTGGCTGAGCACGGCCGTGATCAGGCCACGCATGGTCGGGCTGTCGTCGACGACGAGAACGCGTGCAGGTGCTGCCATTATTTGCGCCCTCCGTTCTTGCCGAGGTAGCGATAGGTGGTGATGCCGATGTTGTCGAAATCGTTCTTGGAGTCGCCCGATACGCGCTCCGAGTGACCGATGTAGAGGTGGCCACCGACGGGAAGCAGGTCTGCGAAACGGGTCCAGATGCGCATCTGGGTCGGCTCGTCGAAATAGATCACGACGTTGCGGCAGAAGATGACGTCGAACTTGCCCTTGAACGGCCACTGAGCCATCAGGTTCAGTTCGTTGTAGGTGATCAGGCGCTTCAGGCGGTCATCGACCTGGAACTTGCGGCGGCCGTTGATCTCGACTTCCTTGAACCACTGCTTGCGGATCGCGGGCGATACCGTTTCGAGCGCCTGTTCGTCATAGGCACCCTGACGGGCAATCGCGAGGATCTTCGGATCGATGTCGGTTGCCAGAATCTTGAAGTCGTAGTCGAGGACGTTCGGGAAGGCCTGGAAGACCGTCAAGGCGATCGAATAAGGCTCCTGGCCGTCCGAGCTTGCCGCCGACCAGATACGCACGCGGCCGCCAGACTTGGCGCGCTGGACCAGACCCGGCAGAACCTCATCGCGCAGATGCTCGAAGTGATGGTTCTCACGGAAGAAACGCGTGAAGTTGGTGGTCAGGTGCGAGAGCATTTCGCGGCGCTCGGCAGCACCTTCCGGCGAGGCGACGAGCTGGCAGTAGGCGCGGAAGCCAGAGAGGCCGAGATTGCGGATGTGCTTGGACAGACGCGAATAGACGAGCGAGGCCTTGCTGTCGTTCAGCGCGATGCCCGCATCCGAATAGATCATGGCAGCAATCTCGTTCAGATCCCGTCGGGTCAGCGGATATTCGCCGCTGGCCAGAACCTCATCGTCGGATTGACGGGATGTACTCATTGCAAAGGTCATGCAGCCTCGCTTTCCGCGGCTTCGTTGAATAGTGCACCAAGCTCGATCAAGCAGATCATCCGCTTGTCGATCGCAAGGATGCCACGGGCGTATTGTCGCTCCAGATCGGAGGAGACTTCCGGTGTCGGCTGTATGTTTTCGTCGGTCACGGTCAGGATGTCGGAAACGGCCTCGACCAGGAGCCCTACGACCCTCGACTTGACCTGCGCCACGATGATGACGTGGCGGGCGGTCGGGTCGGCGGGCTTCATGCCCAGGCGCAGGGAAAGGTCGATGATCGGCAGGACGGCACCACGCAGGTTGATGACGCCCAAGACATAGTGCGGGGCATGCGGCAGCGGGGTCGCAGGGCTCCAGCCCCGGATTTCCCGCACCGACATGATGTTTACGCAGAACTCCTGATCACCAATACGGAAGGCGATCAGCTCCCTGCTGCCCTGGACCAAGTTTTTGACCGCATACGACATACTATTACCCTGCGACGGCTAACGACATTTCCTGTTTGAGGGACTGACCACGCGAGGCGGCGACGACGGCATCCACGTCGAGGATGAGCGCCACGCGACCGTCACCGAGGATGGTTGCGGCGGCGATGCCCGGGACATGGGTGTAGTTGGCTTCCAGCGACTTGATGACGACCTGACGCTGACCCTGGATCGCATCGACCATGAGAGCGCGCTGGCCACCGCCTTCGGATTCCACGAGAAGGGCAACGCCTTCCATCGGGTTTGCCTGGCTGCCGCGGAAGTTCAGGATCCGGCCTACGTCCACCAGCGGGCAGAAGGAGTTGCGGATCGAGATCAGGCGCTGATTGGCACCGAAGGAATGGATGTTCTGCGCTTCCGGCTGCAGCGTTTCGACGATCGCGGTGAGCGGAACGACGAGTGTCTGGCCGGCGACCGTGACCACCATGCCGTCGAGAACGGCCAGCGTCAGCGGAAGGCTCATGGTGAAGGTCGAGCCCTGTCCGGGACGCGAGGTGATCGAGATACGACCGCCGAGTGCCTGGATGGAGCGCTTGACGACGTCCATGCCGACGCCGCGGCCGGAGATGTCGGAGATCTTGTCGGCCGTGGAGAAGCCCGGCATGAAGATCAGGTTATCGATTTCCTCGTCCGTCAGGTTGGCATCGGCCGCGATCAGATCGTTGTCGATGGCCTTCTGGCGCACGCGCTCGCGGTTGATGCCGGCACCGTCGTCGACCAGTTCGATGACGATACGACCAGAGCGATGCTTTGCTGTCAGCTTGACGGTGCCTTCCGGGTTCTTGCCGGCGGCAGCGCGCTTTTCCGGGCTTTCGATGCCGTGGTCGACGGCATTTCGGATCATGTGGGTCAGCGGCTCTGCGAGCTTGTCGATGACCGTCTTGTCGACTTCGGTGTTTTCACCTTCGGTGACCAGGCGGATCGACTTGCCGACCATGTCGGCGACTTCGCGAACGATACGCGACATGCGCTGGAAGACCGGCTTCACGGGCTGCGCGCGGATGGCCATGACCGAGTCCTGGATCTCGCGGGTGAGCTGCTGCAGCTCTTCGAGGCCCATGTTGACGGCGGAGGTTCCGTTGTTGTCGTTCTCGATGACGCTTTGCGAGAGCATCGCCTGGTTGATGACAAGCTCACCCACCAGGTTGATCAGGCGGTCGACGCGGTCGAGATCGACGCGGATGGTCTGACCTGCCGCGTTGTTGGCCTGGGCCTGAGCTGCGGCTGCAGCAGCTGCGGCGGCAGCGGCCGGCGATTCCTTCTTCTCAGGCTTTGCAGCGCTGGCTGCCATCTTCATGACGCCAGAGGCCGTGCCTGCTGCTTCCACGGCGGCAGCGACGGTTTCCTCGGCGGATTCCTGCTGCGGCTCCGGACCATCGTCGAGCGCCGAGAGGTCGAACGGCACCGGGATCATCGGCAGTTCTTCGCCGGGCGCTGCGGCTTCCGCCTCGCGCACCTTGATCTCGAGATCACAATCCCATTCGGCGAATTCGAAGACCTGACGGATGGCTTCTTCGCCCTTCTCCGCCGTGATCTGGATCGACCAATGGAAATAGGCTGCTTCCGGATCCATGCTGTCCAGCGGCGGCAGGTCATCCATGTTGCAGTTGATGCTCATCTCGCCGAGACGAGACAGGTCACGCAGCAGGAGGGCTGCTTCGTTGCCCTTGGAGTAGAGCTCGCGACGCGGCTTGAAGGTCACGTCGAAGGTCGAGGGGACGATCGTCTCTTCCTCTTCGCCGCCGAAGCCATCGAAGGTGAAGGGGATCGGCTGGAAACCGCTGTCATCGGTCGGTGCTGCCGCGACGGGTGCAGGAGCCGGTGCTGCCGGCTTGGCCGCGGGAACCGGGGCTGCCGACGGCGCGGGAACTTCGCCGTTGGCCAGAGCTTCCAGTTCCTTGACCAGACCGCTGGAGCGGCTTTCGTCCACGCTGCCGCCGTCACGAGAGGCCGTGACGAGGTCAGCCAGAACGTCTGCCGACTTCAGCATTACCTTCATGACTTCGGGGCCAGGTTCCAGCTTGTTGGAACGAACGCAATCAAGAGTCGTCTCGAAGACGTGTGCGAAGGCGACCAGATCGTCGAGACCGAAGGCACCGGCACCGCCCTTGATGGAGTGGACCGCGCGGAACACGGCGTTCACCGTTTCCGGATCCCGATCTCCATCATTCATTTTCAGAAGACCGGATTCCAGTTCCGCGAGCTGCTCCTCGCATTCCTGGAAAAAGATCTCTTTGATTTCGTTCATATCCATAGGAGAAATTCCCGACTTAGGCGGTTACACGCTCAATGGCATCGATCAGCTTGGTCGGATCGAACGGCTTGACGATCCAGCCCGTCGCGCCAGCCTGGCGGGCGCGGTTCTTCTTTTCCGCGTCGCTTTCCGTGGTCAGAACCAGGATCGGGACCGCACGATACTTCTCGTTCTTGCGAACGCCTTCGATGAAGCCGAAACCGTCGAGACGCGGCATGTTGATGTCGGTCACGATGACGTCGGGATTGCAGTCTTCGAGAACTTCCAGGCCCTCGACGCCGTCTTCGGCCTGGATGGTCTCAAAGCCAGCATTGTTGAGGGTGACCAGAAGCATGTTACGAATGGTTCTGGAGTCATCCACGGTGAGCACTTTTTTCTTCATTGCCGGATCTCCTTAGCGAGCAGATGATCGATGTTCACGCCAATCAGTTGAAGGGTTTTAAGGAAGGCCTCGGAGGCCTTTCCATAAGAGAAGGGATGCTTGTCGGCTTCCCAGGCCTTGGCAGCTGCCATGAGGACCTGCACACACTGGGCGCCGACACGCTCGACGCCAGAAGCATCGATCGTCAGCGGAGCACCACGCATCGAGAGAATATTGGCCTTGAGGTTGGAAGCCTCGTTCAGGTCCAACACCGCGGCCAGCTTCAGGGCCTTCTGTTCGCCTTTCTTACTTGCCATCATTTCTTTCCTTGTGTCCCGAGGCTGCGGCAAAGAGGCCCGAATGTGGGTTCCAGGAGAACCATTCCCCCGGACAGATTGCCGAAATTCCCGCCCTTAACTTCCTTGTGTAGCGCATGGTGGTAAACAATCCCCTCACCCTCCGAGCCCGGCGATATGAACCGGGAAGCCAAAGTCTGAAGATTCGTCGTCAGCCATGTCCGGCGCCGAAAATGCCGGGTTGACGGGGGCTGCAGCACCCTGCTCCCGCTGGTTCGACAGCTGGATGCGACCTGCACTTGCCTTCGGCGCGCGGGTCTGGCGCTCGATGTGGAATTCGCGGATCGTCGCCCCGAGTTCGAGAATGACCTTGTGGAGATCGTCAGTGCCTTCGCTCGACTGGCGCGCCAGGGCGGCATTGCTGCCGATGTCAGCGCCCAGTCCAGCGACTGTTCCGGCGATGTTTGCCAGCTCGCTGGCCTGACGGTCGGTGCGGGCTGCGATGTCGGAAACCGTGCCACTGATATCGCCGACCTGCAGAACGATGTCTGCGATGGCACCTTCGGTCTTGGCGACCATATCGACGCCGGCTTCGACCTGGTTCTTGGTCGTTGCCACCAGCGTCTTGATCTCGCGCGCGGCGTCAGCCGAACGCTGGGCGAGCGCCCGCACTTCCTGAGCGACCACCGCAAAGCCGCGACCGCTGTCGCCGGCGCGGGCGGCTTCAATGCCTGCATTCAGCGCCAGAAGATTGGTCTGGAAGGCAATTTCGTCGATCGCGCCGATGATGTGACCGATCTGCTCGGCGGAGGCCTCGATATCCGCCATGGCAGAGATCGCCTGGCCGACCACTTCGCCGCTTGCTTCGACCGAGCTGCGGGTGGCGGCAACGGTCGCTTCCGCGCGCTTGGTCTGGCTGGCGCTTTCGCGCACACTGGTCGTCAGATCTTGCAGTGCGTGACTTGTCTCGGCCATGGCGCCGGACTGGTTTTCCGCGCGTTCGGCATAAGAGCGGGCACTTTCGGCCATGCGCCCGGTTGTTTCGCGGACATGGTTCAGCCGTTGCTCGGACGAGAGGAACGCGGTCTGGAGCTGTTCCAGTGCCTCGTTCATGCGCCCTGCGAGATCGCCATAGGCTTCCGGCACATCCGCGGGCGCGCGAACGGTCAGATCACCGGCTGCGAGGCTCTCGACGATCGGGCGGAAGACGCCTTCGAACTCGGCGCGGTCCTGTTCGCGCTGAGCGGCGAGATCGCGATGGTGCTTGAGACGCAATTCATTGAAGCGCAACGACACGGCAATCTCGACATCGACCATCACCAGCCGGACAAGGGCTGCCACGAGGTCGGAGACCTCACGCTGGCGACGGCGGCTGGAAGGAAGCAGGCCGGCACCGGCGCTTTCGCCGATCGCCGTCGTCAGCAGATGTTCGAGGACCACAGCGTGGCCGGCGACGTGCCAGCGCGGATCGAGCCCCATGCGGCTTTCGCTGTCCGACAGAACCTTCACGCGCTCGGCATAAAGACCATCGAAGCGGGCATCGGTCAGGACATCCCAGTGGGAGGAGAGAAGATCATGGAGCCGATCATACTGGCGCTCGCTGGAGAATACGCGGGCCGCATCGGGGGATGTCTGCAGGCGCTGGAAGAGATCTCGCAAGGCGGTCTTCAGGGGCTGCGACAGCAGGTGGCGGTTCTGACGAAGCAGCTCGCACTGTGCTTCGTCGAGACCGGCAAAGCGCAGCCGGTCGCGCAGGCTGCCCGCCTGTGATCCCGTCGCCCGCTCCGTGGACATCCCCTGACCTGTCATTCGTCCCGACTGTGCCGCCCGAAGGGGCCTTCCATCCGTCCGACGATCTTGCAGTCACGCATGCGGAAAAGCTGGTGTTCGGGATCCGGTCCCTACGCCGTCCGCATCATGGTCTGCCGGTTCATCGAACTGCTTCCATGTGAAATACAGACCGGACCAGAACCGGTACGACGGGATGGCGTCATGCCCGAAGGAAACTCTTGAGCGAGTCCCACTCCGACGTGTCCCCCAATCTTTATGGTTAATTCCTTGCTTGAAGGTTAATGGAATCTCCACCTGCACCCGCAATCCCTAATATGAGAAGATAATGTTTTATTTTGCTGCGCCTGGCTGATCGCGCTGGCGGAACAAAGGCCCGACCCGGTCGTTGCGCCGAAAAGCGACAGGAGTTCAGCGTGAGCGCGAGGGCAATCTGGAAAGGGCATCTTTCGATCGGCGATCTCGGGTGCGCGGTGGCGCTCTATTCCGCCGTCAACGGTGCCGAGCGCACGGCCTTTCACATCATCAATCGCGACACCGGGCACCGGGTGCGTCGCGAATACGTGGATGAGGACAGCGGACGCCCCGTTGGCAAGGACGATCTCGTCAAGGGCTATGACACGCCCGAAGGGCAGACTGTCATCCTGGAGCCGGACGAAATTCGCGACGCTGTTCCCGAAAGCGACAAGCGGCTCGAGCTTTCTGCGTTCTTAAGCTGCGATCAGATCGACACCCTCTATCTCGAACGCCCCTATTTCCTTGCCCCGGCCGACCGGCGCTCGGTGGAAGCCTATGAGCTGATCCGCGCGACCATGGAGGCTGAAGGTGTGGCGGCGATTGCCCGCACCGTGCTATTTCGCCGGGTCCGCAGCGTTCTCGTCCGGCCGCACGGCAAGGGCCTGATCGCCACGACACTGAACTACGATTACGAAGTCCGAAACGCGGCCGAGAGTTTCGAGGACATCTCCAAGGTAAAGATCGAGAAGGAGATGCTGGATCTGGCGCGCCACATCATCGGCACGAAGATGGGCGAATTCGATCCGAGCCAGTATGAGGACCGATACGAGGCTGCACTGACCGAACTGGTCAAAGCGAAGATCGCCGGACGCAAGCCCAAGAAGCTGCCGAAGCGCAAGCCGGAGAACGTTACCAGCCTCCTCGATGCTTTGCGGAAGAGTGCGGGCGCGACCGAGACGGTGTCTTCGCCCAAACGCAAGGCGAGCACTGGCTCTGCGGCGAAGCAGAAGAAGGCAAGCTGACGATGTCGCTCTCCGAGTATCGCCGCAAGCGTGACTTCAAGTCGACACCCGAGCCGAAGGCCCAGAAGACGAAGACGTCGGGCAATAGCTTCGTCGTCCAGAAACATGCGGCGCGGCGTCTGCACTATGATTTTCGCCTGGAGATGGACGGCGTTCTGAAAAGCTGGGCCGTGACGCGCGGCCCGAGCCTCGTTCCCGGGGACAGGCGGCTCGCGGTGCATGTGGAAGATCACCCCCTGGCCTATGGCGACTTCGAAGGCGTGATACCGCCCGGCCAATACGGATCGGGTGAGGTGATCGTCTGGGATCGCGGCACATGGGAGCCGATCCATGACGCCAAGAAGGGTTACAAGAAGGGGCATCTCGAATTCACGCTGAAAGGCGAGAAGCTTGGCGGCCACTGGCACCTCGTGCGGATGGCCGGGAAAGAAGGGGAGACGCGCGAGAACTGGCTCCTGATCAAGGGAGAGGACGAGGCCGCTCGCCGCGAGGGAGATCCCGATATTGTGGAAGAGTTGCCGCTCTCCGTCAAAAGCGGTCGTCCCATCGAGAGCCTGAAGGGGGACGGCAAGGCCGCAGTCTGGAACTCGCGCCAGACCTCGAAGGCGAAGAAGCCGGCGGCTGCCAAAACCGCCACCGCTAAAGCGGACGCCAAGATCAAGGGCGCGAAGCCGGGGAGCCTACCTGACTTCCTGACACCGGCGCTCGCGACGTTGGTCAAATCCGTGCCCAAGGGTGACCGCTGGCTGCACGAAATCAAGCTTGACGGCTACCGGATCGAGGCCCGGATCGATCACGGCAAAGTCCAGTTGCTGACGCGGTCCGGCCTCGACTGGACGGACCGGTTCGGCAAAGGCATGGTCTCGGCCCTCAAGGCCCTGCCGGTCCAGTCTGCCCTGATCGATGGCGAGATCGTCGTCGAAAGCGGCAATGGCAGCAGCGATTTCTCTCTTCTGCAGCAGGATCTGAGCGAAGGCCGCGACGATCGCTTCACCTACTATGTCTTCGACCTGATGCATCTCGATGGCCAGGATTTGACCGGAGCTGCGCTCACAGACCGCAAGGCCCTGCTGGAGCCGCTGATCACCGAGGTGGGGGCACCGCTGAAGTATTCGAGCCATTTCGACGAAGGCGGAGATCTGGTTCTCAAGCATGCCTGCCGGCTCAGCCTTGAAGGCATCATTTCGAAAGTGGCCGATGCGCCCTACCGGCCGGGCCGCGGGCGTGACTGGGTCAAGTCGAAATGCACGGCGCGACAGGAGCTCGTCGTCGCAGGCTATGTGCCCTCCTCCGTTTCAGACAAGGCGATCGGCTCGCTGATCATGGGGGTGAACGAGGAAGACGGTTTGCGGCATGTCGGACGGGTCGGCACCGGCTATACGCAAAAGCTCGCCCGCCAGCTGTTCACGCGGCTCGAGCCACTGAAACGGGAGAAGAGCCCGTTCAAGGACAAGCTGACGAGCCTCGAACGCAAGGACGCCGTCTTCGTCGAGCCGGAGGTGGTGGCGGAGATCGAGTTTCGCGGCTGGACAGGCGACGCCCATCTGCGTCACGCGTCTTTCCGCGGGCTGAGGGAAGACAAGGCCGCCCGCGACGTCATCATTGAGACGCCCAAGACGAATACGCCAGCCAAGCAGGCAGGTGGTGGTCGTGGGTCTGCCAAGGACGCAAAGCAACAGGCAGCCAGCTTGGCCGCGCGCCGGCGTATCAACCTCACCCATCCCGATCGGCTCTACTGGCCTGAGGCTGGCGTGACGAAAGAAGGCCTGGCCGATTACTACGCGCTTGTCTGGCCGCGGATCGCGCCCTTCATCGTGGATCGACCGCTGGCGCTCCTGAGATGCCCGGAGGGGCACGAAAAGACCTGTTTCTTCCAGAAGCATGGCTGGAGGGGCATGCGCAAGGAGATCATCACGATCCGCGATCCGAAGGACGACGAGGCGCTGGTCGCCATCCACGATCTGGACGGCCTCCTGTCGCTTGTTCAGGGGGCGGCACTCGAGATCCATCCATGGGGCTCCCGTGGGGGAGATCTGGAGCGGCCGGATATGGTCAATATCGACCTCGATCCGGGGCCGGATGTCGAGTGGGAACGGGTGATCGCGGCAGCCTTCGAGGTGCGTCAACGGTTTGAAGACATGGGGCTGACGGGTTTCGTCAAGACATCCGGCGGCAAGGGCCTGCATGTCGTTGCGCCGCTCAAACCAAAGGCGCAATGGCCGGAAGTGAAGGCGGCGATGAAAGCGCTGGCCGACTGGATGAGCGCTGACAGTCCGGACGATTACGTGTCGACGATCAGCAAGGCGAAACGCAAGGGCAAGATCCTGATCGATTATCTGCGCAATGGACGCGGGGCGACCGCCGTTGCTCCCTACTCCACTCGCGCGAGGGCCGGCGCACCGGTCTCCATGCCGCTTTCCTTCGATGAGCTGAGCCCGGAGATCCTGCCGAACCACTTCACCGTCGAGAATGTGCCAGCGCGGCTGGCCGGAACCGACGCAGATCCCTGGGAAGATTTTCGCAAGGCTGAAGCGGTGCTGCAAACGAAAGCGAAATCCCGACCTAAGAAGGGGCGGTAGACGGCGATACCTGCGATCCGATAGCAGGCCCTGGCTTCGCTACTTACGAGAGGACGTCTTCTTTTCCGATGCGAGGCTTCGGCGCAGGGCCTCCATGATGTCAATGACGTTGTCCTTGCGCTCCGGTTCTGCTGCCTTCTTCGGCTTGGTGCGCTTGGATTTCTTCGTTCGGTTTTCGATGATCTCGTGCAGACGCTCCTCGACGGGATCGCGCACCATTTTCGGGTCCCAGTCGCGCATCCGCGCCTCGATGAGCTTCTTCATCATGGTCTTGGCGCTGCTGGCTGGGGCTTCATCGGCAGACTGTTTGAAGAAGGGATCGGGATCGCGGACTTCATCGCCATAACGCAGGGTCCAGACCACCATGCCTTCGTCCCGCGGAACGAGCAGAACGGCGTGCTCTCGGCGATAGAGCACCAAACGAGCGATGCCGCCTGTCTTCGTCTTGCGCATGGCCTCACGGATGACGGCGAAGGCCTCCTCGCTCACCTTGTCGGCGGGCGCGAGGTAATGCGGGCTGTCGTACCACATCCAGCCAATCGAATCCTGCGGGACGAAACTCTCGATGTCGATGGTGCGCGTGCTTTCGAGCGCTACGTCGTCCAGTTCGTCGTCTTCGAACAGGACGTAATCATCCTCGCCGCGTTCGTAACCTTTGACCTGGTCCTCATCATCGACGGGTTTGCCGGTTTCGGAATCGACATAGCGGCTGACGACCCTGTTGCCCGTTTCGCGGTTGATGTTGTGAAAACGAAGCTTGGCGCTTTCGGTGACGGCCGGTGTCATGGCAACGCGGCACGTGACCAGAGAGAGCTTCAGATAGCCTTTCCAGAACGCCCGCTGCGCCATGCGTCTTTCTCCTCCCGGGCCTCGTCTGTCCTCGGCACTGCCCCGGAGAACGCCAGGGTCAGGGAACAGTTCCAAACATTGTTCAAATCGCCGGTTGCAGCGGGAACTGTTTGCCCTTGGTGGCGTTCATCTCATGCCTGTTCCTCTTCAGTGATGAGCCGGAGGATTTGAAGTCGATATGGGGGTATCGCCGACAGATCCAGCCGGGGAGCCGGCGGGTGCGACGAGACCGCGCTCGGCCGATCATAACTGCGTGGGGAAGAGCAAGCGGCGACGACGGAGAATTGCCATGCCTGAACGAGACTACGACTGGATTGCTAGACGAGCCTATTCGCTCTGGGAGGAAGAGGGGCGCCCTGACGGCCGCGACGAGGCCCATTGGCAGACTGCCCTCAACGACTGGGAAACCCTGCACGCATCCGCGTCCGAAACAACGGCAAAAGCCGGCCGACGCATTGCCGATGCGCAGGCATCTGTCCAGGAAGAAGGTCTTGTTATCACGGAAGAGCCGGTGCGCCCGGTTCGCAAGGCGGCAAGGAGCCGGAAAGGGTGACCAAGGTGGCAGGAGTTGATCTTTCTCTGGCGCTGAGCCGTGCACAGTTCATCCAGCGGGTGCGGGAAGCCTATTACCGGGACGAGGAAGAGCTTCGTCCCCGTCGCCATTATCCCACGCGCGTGCCGCTGCACGTGCTTGCCGTCACCTCCGAAATTTATCCGCTGATTAAGACCGGCGGCCTCGCCGATGTGACCGGTGCCCTTCCCAAGGCCTTGTCCACCTACGGCATCGAAACCCATACGCTCGTTCCCGGATACCCGTCCATCCTCGCCTTGGCGCGCCTTCATCCGCCGCTGATGGAGTTCGACGATCTCCTGGGAGAAAAGGCGACGCTGCGTCATCTCGAAATCGATGGCCTCAGCCTCTTCGTCCTCGACGCGCCGGCACTCTACGAGCGCCCGGGCGGCCCTTATGTCGATGAGCATGGCGTGGATCATCCCGATAACTGGAAGCGCTTTGCCGTGCTGTCGCTCGCGGGTGCCGAGATCGCCGCCGGGGCCCTGCCCGGCTGGAAACCCGATCTCGTCCATACGCATGACTGGCAGTCGGCGCTGACCTCCGTTTATCTGCGCCAGATGGGTTCGGCAGTTCCCGTGGTCCTGACCATTCATAACCTTGCCTTCCAGGGGCAGTATTCGGCTTCGCTACTGCCGCAGATTGGTCTGCCGCCGGAGGTCTATTCCATCGACCAGATGGAGTATTTCGGTGACATCAGCTACCTGAAGGGTGGCCTCGTCACGGCAGACCACATCACCGTCGTCAGCCCGACCTATGCCCGCGAGATCCTGTCTCCCACCTTCGGCATGGGTCTGGACGGTGTCTTGAACGCGCGGATGGATCGTCTCCAGGGCATCGTCAACGGGATCGACAAGGAGATCTGGAACCCGGCGACCGATCCCTATCTGCCCTTCCGCTACGACATGAAGACACTTCGCACCAAGAAGAACAACAAGGCTCTGCTGCTCGAGCGTTTCAACCTCGAAGCCGGCGATGGCCCGCTCTTCTCGGCGGTCACCCGCATCACCTGGCAGAAGGGCATGGACATGCTGGCCGAGGTTGCGGATGAGATCTTCCACTGGGGTGGACGCCTGATCGTTCACGGTCAGGGCGATCATGACATCGAGGATGCGCTCAAGGCCACGGCCGCGCGTTTCCCGGGCAAGATGGCGGTGTCCATCGGTTATAGCGAGCCGACGGCCCATCTCATCCACGGCGGCTCCGACGGGATCATCCAGCCGTCGCGCTTCGAGCCCTGCGGGCTGACTCAGCTCTACGCCTTGCGGTACGGCTGCGTTCCCGTGGTCTCGCGGACGGGTGGTCTCTCGGAAACGATCATCGATGCCAATGATGCTGCGATTTCGGCACGGGCTGCCACGGGCTTCCAGTTCCATCCCGTGCGCCCGGAGGGCCTGCGTCATGCGCTGCGCCGCGCGGCCGAGGCCTATGGCGACAAGCGCAAATGGGCGCGACTGCAATTGCAGGCCATGCGCGCTGACTATTCGTGGGATCGCAGTGCGGAGAGCTATGCAGAGGTCTATGGCCGCCTGACGGAAGCAAACATCCAGCTGCGCCATTAAGGCGATGAGGATTGCATGAAGAAGGGCCCGGATCAGATCCGGGCCCTTTACCTTTGTAGCATTGTTAAGGGGTCGTCTGCCCGCTCGGGCGGCTTTGGCCTGCCCCGCCCGTACCGGTCTGTGGGGTCGGGTCACTGTCGGTTTCCATGGCGGGCAGAGTGCCGGTTGTGGTCCGCTCCTCGCTCGTCGTGCCGCTCCTATTGTTGCTCGAGTCGCCACAGGCGGCGAGCAAACCCACCGTGGCAAACACGGCGGCGATCTTGATCAGTTTCATCTCCAGTCCTCTCTGTGCTGGTCGGCTTCCGCGTGGAAGCGCTCGCGGACGGCGATCGTCCGTTCCAGGGCTGCAATATCCTCACTGGTGGCGGGCACAGGATCATCGGCGATCGCCTCCAGGACCGCGGGATCGATCGTACCGGAGCGGATCGCCATCCGAAGGGTCTCGCGGGTCTGCCTTTCCGCCTCCAGCTGGGCGAAGAGCGCGATGATCAGGCGATCACGCGGATCGGGAAAACGACGCCAGCGCGGCGGACGTACCTCGGACATAATCCACTCCCTTTGACAGAAGAAATTGCTCTCAGAGGAAACATTTGGAGCCGCGCAATGTTCCTCTCCCATAGGGTTTGTCCGCAGAGGAGAGGGTTCAATGGACGGCGATTTGAAGACACTTGAGGCACGGCTGAATGCCCATCGGGAGATCCTGATCTCAATCCTGACGGAGATCCTCACTTCGCCCAATCAAGCCCCTGAACTGCTGCGCAACCTCGAGCAGGAAGTGCTGCTTCGGGACGGGTCGGAAGATCCGGGTGCTGAGCCTTCGGCCGGTGTGGGACGCGGTCACGAAAAGGGTGAAGCCATCCGCGAAATTCTGGAGACGGCGAAAGCCCGTGCGTCTGCCCTTCAACGCTCTTCGACCGACCTCGGCGAACCCAATGGTTTCACGCAAGCGACGAACGAGAGGAGATAATCATGCTCAGGAAGATGCTTTCTCAATTCTTCAACAGGATCCGGCGACGTCGGGCGCCAAGTACGGGCCTGCCGGAAAATCCGCAGGTTGCCTTGCCGCTGCGAGCAGACCTGCCGCTCCGTGAGCGGTCGCGGTCCCCGGTCGCTGTTCCCGCACAGATCAACGGAGCACGGATGGGGTCAGGGAAGTTCTGACCCTCCCGCTTATTGGTCGGAGGATTGGTCGCGAATATCGAAATTGGAGTCCCAGTCCTTCGGCGGATCCTTCTTGCCGGGCGGCCACTTGTTGACGGTGGCATCCTCCGAGCCGGTCACAACGGTCGGCTTGGCACTGGCGACACCGTCGCTGTCACCGCCCGCCTGCGTTCCTGCGAACTGACCCTGGGCGTCCTTGTGAACGCGTTTGACGTCTTTATCCTGATGATCGGACGACATGTTCTTTTCTCCGGTTTCCGGAGGATCAACCCTAGACCACCGTCAAAGGTTCCGAGCCCTATTCATCCGTGCCGGCAACGAAAGCTGACAGCGGAGCATTGAGCGTCCAGCGAAGGCCCGCTTCTTCGAAATCGACAGAAACCTTGCCCACGAATGCGCTCGCGGCATGTCGCTCGATGACCGTGGAGCCGAAGCCGCGGCGGGTCGGTGGCGTCACCGGCGGACCGTGCTCTTCGATCCATCTCAGCCGCAGCTGGCGATCCTCGTCTTCTTCGGAAGGCTCGAGGATTTCCCATTCGATGCGAAGGCGCCCTTCGAGCACGGACAAGGCACCGTATTTGACCGAATTGGTGGCAAGCTCGTGGAAGACGAGCCCGAGATTCTGGACCGCATTGGCGTTGACCAGCAGTTCCGGCCCCTGCCGTGTGACACGATCGATCGAACCGACCACCGTCGTCAGCTGGAGGTCCACAAGTGACGCCAGGGGAATGCCGCCCCATTGCTGCTTGGCGAGTGCCTCAATCGACTGCGCCAGACCCGCCAGACGCCCGCTCACTGCGCGCTGGAATTCTTCGACGTCATCGGTTCCGCGCGCCAGCTGCCGCATCATTGCCTGCACGAGGGAGAGGATGTTCTTCGTTCGATGGACGAGTTCCTGGAGAATGAAATGGATGCGCTCCTCGGCTTCCGCACGATCGAAGGAGGCATTGGATAGCGCGATGGCGACCTGATTTGCCTCGACGATCTTGGTCCGCTCTGGCGAGACGATTTCACCACGGCCGATGCGTTCGGCCATGTTGGCGATTTTCCGGATGGCGGACCGCAATTGATGGGCCGCAATGGAAGCCAGGCCGAGGACGATCGTCAGGAAGATCAGGCTGCCGATCAACAGGCTCTTCCACAGCGTGACGAAGGAGTTGTTGAGATTGTCGGCCGGTCCCCAGACGATGGCGCGCCAGGGCCAGTCAGCCACCTTGGCATATCCCAGAAGGTGTTGCCGGCCATCCCGATAGAAGACGGCGCTGCCGTTCATCCCGAACATGAGTTCCGGCCAGTTTGCCTCCACCTGCGTTCCGGGCGGCCTGACGTCTGCACCATTGGAAACGACGATGCTGCCTTCCCCATCGACGAGGGCAGCCGTCCAGCCGAGCGGGAGCGTATCGCGGAAGGTGAGATTGCGAAGGCTTTCCGCGTCCTGCGTTAGCACCACGGCCTCGGTGCCGGCTGGCCCGGGCTCTTTGAGTGGCATCGTCAGATTGACGACCCAACGCTGGCTGGTTGCGCCCAGGAAAACGCCTGAGAGTTCTACCTTACCCGATTCCAAGGCCGAGGAGACGGATTGGGGATTGGCCATGGGCCGGAGAGGCGCCCCCCATGGCATACGGGTGTTCAAAATCTGGATGCCATCGCCGCGCGCCAAGAGGACATAGAGTGAACTGTCCTTCAGGCTTTCGCCGACCCGGGTATGAAAGGCCTGCAGATCGCCTTGCTGCAGCTCAACGGAATTGGCGACGAGGGCCAGCGTTGTTTCCAGGTCGGAGAGCTTGCGCTCGACCGCGCGGCTGATGGCCTGCGCATTTTGGGCCACATCGGTGCGCAGGGTCTGGAACTGCGACCTCTCGAGTTCCAGGAGGAGGAAAGCGACGAAGGCAAGCAATGGCAGCGTGGCAAGCGCTGCCATCGTGACCAGATAAGATCCGATTGTCGCCGTCGGGAAGAACCCCAGAAGTGTTTTCGAGATCCGGCTCAAGGAGCAGCCCTCCCCGGGGATACCCCGGATCTCCCGCGTGTCTTGGCGAACCAATTTCTATCAAGCGCGTTAGGAAGATGAGACCGAAGAAGGAGAGTGCGATGATCTTCAAGCCGCAACTGTTCCACGGCGAGGCGCCGACCGTCGCCGAAGAGAACCCGACAGAGGCAACGCTCGAGCAGCGTGTGGCCGACGCCTTGGCTTCGACGCAGGGCACGGGCGCCGAAGGCTTGCGGGTGGTGGCGAGCGGGGGTGAGATCTTCCTCTTCGGCACAGTGAGCACGCGCGATGAGATGGACCGTGCTGTGGAAGCCGCGTTGACGGTGGCCGGTGTCGAGAAAGTTACGGTGCGCATGGAAACCGACGAAGCGCCGTGAGCGAGACAGTCCGCCATACACGCTTCGCTTGACGCGCGGCATGGCGCGATCGGAGACCACACGTCTCCGCCTCACGCCGCTGCAGCCCGCCTCACCCCTGATTGCCTTCACCGAAGTTCCGATGCCACTTGCAAAGCGGCGTGCTCACGCACGACCGCTCATTCCCGTCATGCCGTCCGATCCCCAGGACTGATTGATGCCGCCGATTTCAAGCATGCGACCTTTCAGATCCTGCTGACGCAGAACGGTCGTCTTGCGCTTGGCGGCCTGGCTTTCCGAATAGCCGCGTGCGGCTTCGACCGCGAGCCTGTAGCTCGGGTAAACCGGCGACTGGCCTTCTTCGGACAGAAAGCACCAACCGCTCGCCTGAGGGATGATGTCACAATAAACTTGAGTCATGCCGCACTCCTCCTGATTGCCGACAAACGAACAAGATGATGAAGGGTTCCGCGACCTCTGACGTTTTTTTACCAAGTTTGCGAAATCAACCGCAGGCGATGATCAGCGAGCGCGGAGCAAAGCGTGAGAGATCCCGGATATCGGCCTCTGCCTCACCGGGCATGACATGAATGGTTTGCCCGTGGACCGGCGGCAAAGTGGCTTCGTCATCGCTGAAATTGCACCGCAATTGCCAGCGGCGCTCTCCCAGCTGCCAGTCGATCGCGAGCAACCCTTCCTCCGCAGTCAGGACATGCCCCACGCCGCCTCCGATATCGCGCAGCAGAGGCATGAGATGCTCGTGGCGCTTTCGCAGGAGATCGCGGAACTCGGCTTTCACCTTCGAGCCCTCCTCCGTTTCCGCCTCCTGCCAATCGAGTTTGGAAACTGAGAAGGTTGCGACATCGGTCGGATCCCGGATCTCGTCCAGCATCAGATCCGCCGAGCCGAAAGCTTCGCCCTGACGCAACCGGTCTTCGGGTGTGTTCTGATCAAAATCTGCGGGATAATCTGCGAAGAAGAAGAAGCGTCCCTTCGACTGGAACTCGTCTCCCATGAAGACCATCGGAATCTGTGGCGACAACAGCAGCATGCCCATCAGCCGTGCAGCAAGATCAGGCTCAATGTTGCTCCAGAGGCGGTCGCCGCGTCCTCGATTGCCAATCTGATCGTGGTTCTGCAGGAAGTTTATGAAGGTGACCGGTGGCAGATGACCGCTTGGTTCACCCACCAGCTCCTCCCCCTTTTCCGCGATCTTTTCCCCTTGGAGAGCAAAACCGGTGGCGAGTGTCTTGCCTATTCTCGGCCAAAAGTCCTTGGCGAAGACCTTGAAATGGCCGCCGTGCTCACCCGTTGCCCAGGCATGGATCAGGTGGTGGTAGCCGTCGTTCCAGACTGCGTCATAGAGCCGAACCGAATTGTCTTCGGCGCGCTCATGAAGTGCGGTAATGCAGCGGCCATCCTCGACCACGAGGTGCACATGTCGCCCGGGCAGCGCGTCGCGGATGCGCAGCGCCATTTCTTCCATGATGTGAACATCGCTGGTCTGATCTTCGATCCGATCGACCGCATCGAAACGCAGGCCGTCCAGGGCGAATTCCTCCAGCCAGTAAAGAGCGTTTTCGATGACGAAATCCCGCATGGGTTTGCGGGTCACGTCGGGCCGCGGCCCCCAGGGCGTGCCTTCGTCCATGAAGAGATCAGGCGCGTAGGCCTCAAGGTAGTTTCCGTCGAGGCCGAGGTGATTGTAGACCACATCGAGCATGACCATCAGGCCAAGGCCATGGGCCGTGTCGATGAAGGCCTTCATATCGGCGGGCTCGCCATAGGCCGGATGCGGCGTGTAGAGCAGCACGCCATCATAACCCCAACCGCGACGGCCACCAAAAGCCGCAACGGGCATCAGCTGGATCGTCGTGATCCCCAAGTCTTTCAGGCCAGAAAGCCTTTCGGCCGCGGCGGCGAACGTGCCTTCCTCCGTGAAGGTGCCGACATGGATCTCGTAGATTACGGCTTCCGACCAGGGACGACCTTTCCAGCCGCTGGCCTTCCAGGAATATGCCGTGGGATCAACCACAAGGGACGCGCCATGGACATCGCTTTCCAGCGCACGGCCTGCCGGATCCGGGATCTGTCGGCCGTCCGGCAGCACGAAGCGGTAGGGCGTGCCGGGAGGGACATTGGTGGCCAGCAGCTCGAACCAGCCGTCCCCGGTTGTCGACATGGGAACCTGTTCGTCGGCAAGACGAAGGCTTAGAGCTTCGACACCCGATACGTAGATGCGGAAGCGGACCTCGCCGGCGGCGGTGTATTCCGCACCCCAGCTTTTCGGGAATACGCGGTATTCCGGCGCAGCGTCCAAGTTCTCAGCATCAAGCCCTGCAATCCGCTCGTCCATCTGTTCGCCTTCTCGCTTGAAACTCCGAAGCGAACGAACCCTGAGGCGTGCCGAAAGTTCCGCGCTGGCAAGGCATGATGATTGAGCGAGCGGATACTCTTGTTTTCAGGAACAAAGCCGGTCCGGGCGAATTGCTCTTGCATATGCCGACCTCGACCGCATTTTGCGGCAGGCGGCCAAGAGGGAGATGATCATGCCCATCAACAATCCATCATCGCCATATGAAGATCAGCCGCCGATGCCGGCCCCAACCTGGGTTCCGGACGTTCCTGTCGAAGAGCCGGAACCGGATGTGCTGCCGGACGAGTTGCCGAACCCCAATCCGGACGAGACCCGCGATCCGCCGGTCGTGGAGCCCGGCGCACCGATGTAAGCCGAACCGGGTCGCCTGCTTCAGCGAAGGCCGGCGACCCTTTCCCAGCCCTTCTTGCCTGCGACCCAGTTCTGCCAATCGGAGATCGAACCGTAAAAGACGTTGAGGTCGATCTTGCCATTCACGCCCTGAGACAGGCCGGATCCGGAATACTGCCAGAAGACCCATTTGCGATCCGGATAGATCTTGGACGGATGCGCCGCAACGGAACGCAGCCAGAAGGGATAATCCCGGAAGTGGCCGCGCAGGTTGTCCTTGTAGAAGTCGGGCGCCGTGTAGATGACCGGGCGCTTGCCGTAGTGTTGCTCGAGCCGGTCCATGAAGACCTGCATCTTTTCGCGCGCCTTTTCCGGAGACAGCTTGAAGCGGCAGCTGGACTCACCGTTGTATTCGACATCGATCACCGGCGGCAGGGCGTCGGGATCACGCGGCACGTTCCGGATGAACCAATCTGCCTGCTGCGAGGCAACGCGGCACCAGTAGAAGAAATGATAGGCGCCGCGCTTCACGCCGGCTTCCTTGGCCCGTTTCCAATTGGTGTGGAACATGGGATCCAGGTGATCGCCGCCATCGGTCGCCTTGATATAGGCGAAGTTGGCACCCTGCTTGCGCAGTGTCGTCCAGTCGATGTCGCCCTGCCAGCGCGAGACGTCGACGCCGTGAACGGCATGATGCTTCGGCTTCACCTTGCCGAAGTTGATCGGCTTGGCATCCCGGAAGCGCTGATCATAAACCCGGTGACGACCAGTCGAGCGCCCTGCAGGTTGTTCCGGAGCCGCAAGCGGAGAGGTCGGCGGGACAAGCATGGCGACCGGTCGCTGGTCCGGTACCGGCATTCCGGCCGTCATCGTTGCGGACTCGAAATGTGACTGGCTCGGCGTATCTCCCGCCCATGCCAGGGGCTCCGGAGCCCCGCCCCCGCTCAATGGTGCCGCGGCGATCGAGCCTGTCTGTTCATCGACCGCGACAGCCGGTGTCGGGGCTGCTGCCGTCTCGGTCGGCTGTGGCTTTGGCGCGGAGGAGGAGGAGAGCCTGAGGGCTTCAATAGGGTTTGTGCGCGCACTGCAGCCGGTGATTACAAGGCAGCCGACGAGGAGCGAGGAGAGGACCTGGGAACGCATGGCACACGGACTCGAACTGTAAGCCGGGCGCAAACGAAGGCGGACGCCCGGAGCTTCTGGGAATTGCTAACAAAGCTTTACCGGGAAAAGGTGAATCCAATCTTTACGGGATGCGACTGCAGCGCGGCTTGTGAAACCGTTCACGCATATGTGCGCCGGCGCCAGAAGTCCCGGGCGCGAAGCAGGACGTATCTATTCATAAGCAATCGCCGGAGAGACTTCAGGGAGGCAAACATGCTGCCGAGACGATCCTTTCTTCTCACATCCCTCTTTGCCATGTCAGGTGGAATGCCCCTGATGGCGGACGAGGACCCGTGGGCGGCTCTGCGGTCCGGCCAGGCCTTTGTGCTGCTTCGCCACGCCATTGCCCCGGGGACGGGTGACCCACCGGGGATGCGGATCGGTGACTGCAGCACACAACGAAACCTGTCGGAGGAAGGGCGAGCGCAGGCGTCACGGATCGGCGCTCTCTTCCGCGACAATGGGATCCGGGCGGCATCGGTGCATTCTAGCCGATTGTGCCGCTGCCTCGACACCGCCGGGCTGCTGGAGCTCGGGCCGGTGACGGAGCAACCACTGCTCAATTCCTTCTTCGGGAAGCCGGAAGACGGACGCGGCCAGACCGAGGCCCTACGGCAATGGCTCAGCACCCGCGGATCAGGATTGCCGCTCGTGCTCGTGACGCATCAGGTCAACGTGACCGGGCTTACGTCCATTGTCCCGCGTAGCGGGGAACTGGTCTTTGCCAAACTGGATGAGGCCGGTGCGGTCGCCGTGATCGGCCGGCAGTCCGCCGAGGCATGACGGGGAAAAGGGTGCGGCGAGAAAGAGATCGCCCGTGATGAAAGGCTTTGAACAAGCTTAGGTGCGGCGGCAATCCTGACATGCCTCGGCGGACGCGCCGGCAGGGTCCGGCTGGCCCATAATTCTTCAGAAAAATCAGATCTTGGAGTCTAAAATCTGCATTGATCGCAGATGATCTCGTTCTCTTGCTTCTCCGCTCTGCCGCGAGCGGTCGAAGCTCTGTGGTCACATCCGCTTCCCGTCCGACACTTGCGCCTGACGCGCCGCACAATAGGATGGGGAACAGTTTTAAGCGCAGAGGGCATTTGATGGACGAACCGCACGACACCAGCCAGCTTGAAATGGTGGTGCTGATGACACCCGACATGGCCAACTTCTCCGGCAAGGTGCACGGTGGCGCGCTGCTCAATCTGCTCGATCGCGTGGCCTATTCCTGTGCGTCGCGCTATTCGCAGCAATATGCGGTGACCCTTTCGGTCGATCAGGTGGTGTTTCGCCAGCCGATCCATGTCGGGGAACTCGTCACCTTCCGCGCCTCGATCAACCATGCAGGCCGGACCTCGATGGAGGTCGGCATCCGGGTCGAGGCGGAGACCATCCGCACGGGCGAGCGCCGGCATACCAATTCCTGCTACTTCACCATGGTCGCCGTGGATGCCGAGGGGAGACCGACAGCCGTCCCTCCCTATGTGCCGCAGAACGAGATCCGCAAGCGCCGCCAACGCGCGGCCGAAACCCGGCGGGCGCTGCGTCTGGAATTCGAGGCCCGCTTCAAGGAGGCGAGCCAGACTGCCGAGGAAGCGCTCGCCGGGACCTGAGTCTCCACCCACCTGCCTTGACTTTGATCGAGCCTTGGCCAAGTCCGGGGTCACGATCATTTTCAGTGGAGGCGGATACCATGAACAAGCTCTTCGATCTGACAGGGCGCCGGGCGCTGATAACGGGTTCCTCGCAGGGCATCGGGCTTGCACTCGCCGCCGGCCTGCAGCAGGCGGGTGCCGAGGTCGTGCTCAACGGGCGCAGTGTCGAGAAGCTTGAAAGCGCGGCCCGCTCACTGGGAGCCGGCGCGCGCATGCTTGCCTTCGATGTAACGGATCATGCGGCGGTTAAGGAGGCGGTCAACCGGTTCGAGGGCGAGATCGGGCCGATCGATATCCTCATCAACAATGCCGGCATGCAGCATCGCGCACCGCTTGAGGACTTTCCGGCGGAGGCCTTCGAGCGGCTGATGGCGGCCAATGTGTCCAGTGTCTTCAATGTGGGTCAGGCCGTTGCCCGACACATGATCGGCCGTGGACGCGGCAAGATCATCAACATCGCGAGCGTGCAGACAGCACTCGCCCGACCCACGATTGCGCCCTACACGGCGACCAAGGGGGCTGTCGGGAACCTGACCAAGGGCATGGCGACGGACTGGGCGCGGCACGGGCTTCAATGCAACGCAATCGCGCCAGGCTATTTTGAAACGCCCCTCAACGCCGCTCTCGTCGCCGATCCGGAGTTTACCGCCTGGCTCTCCAAACGGACACCGGCCGGACGCTGGGGCAAAGTCGAGGAACTGGTCGGCGCCTCGATCTTCCTCGCCTCCGACGCCTCATCTTTCGTCAACGGGCATATCCTCTATGTCGACGGTGGGATTACCGCATCGCTTTAGCGGTCAGGCGCTGACAGCTTGATAGGCCCGGCGAAAATAAACGAGCGCTTCCTCCCGATCACCGGCGAGAACATCAACGACCCGGCACATCAGGATAAAATGCGTGCCCACCTCGACCGTTTCGATGATCTGGCAATCGAAGGATACGAGCGCATCTTCCAAGAGCGGCGCGCCGGTCTGGCCGCGGATCCAGCGCGCAGCGGCAAAGCGGTCTTCCATCGGCGTCTTCCCGCCGAAGAGCGAGGATACGGCCTCATGGCCCGGGGCCAGCGCGTTCACCGAGACGACCTTGTTTTCCATGACCGCAGGGGCGGCTGAACTGGTTCTGTTGAGGCAGACCAACAGTGTCGGCGGGTCATCGGTGACGCTGGTGACGGCGGTGGCTGTGAAACCCGATCTGCCACCGGGACCATCGGTTGCAATCAGGTTCACGGCGGCTGCAAGCGAGGCCATCCCATTGCGGAAGATGTCGCGCGTGACCGGTGGCAGCGGCATCTTGGAACTGGACTGGGCGAGATGAAGCTGTGTCATGACGGTTCCTTCTCGTTGTTTCGGCTCAAGAGTGCTGCCAACGCAGCGCTCGCTTCAGAATTCACGCAAGTTGTCTCGGAGGAGTTCATGAGAATAGGCGGTCCGTGCCAGCCCGCGCTTTTGCAGCGCCGGTACCAGTCCGTCGGCAACTTCTGTCAGGTAGCGGCGAGACACGCGCAGGACCGGCGTGGTGACCAGGAAGCCGTCACCGCCGACCTCCTCCATTACCTCCCCCATGCGCTCGGCGACCTGATCCGGTGTGCCGATCAGTTCTACCGATGAGACGAGGCCGCCACCGCCGGAAACGACCAGTTCGCGCAGCGTCTTCCCGCTTCCCCACTGCTGGAACTTGTCGAGCGAACCGGACTCCCCGTTGGTTACCAGCTTTTCCGGCAGCGGCTTGTCGAGATCGAACTTCGAGAAATCGATCTCGGTGATCGCAGAGATCGACGCGAGCGTATCGGTGATGAAATAATCCGAGGAGACGAGGCGCTTGTATTTCTCCTGTGCCTCGAATTCGGTTTCGCCGAGTGTCGGCGTGATGCAAAAAAGAACCTTAATCTCGTCGGGATCTCGGCCGGCCTTGTCTGCCCGGGCGCGGATATCATCTCGAAACGCCTTCATCTCGGCGACACCGGAAGCGACAGAAATGATGGAGTCGGCAAAGCGGGCGGCAAAGTCGCGGCCGCGCGGCGAAGCGCCTGCCTGGACGTAGATGGGTCGGTGCTGCGGCGACGGCACCGTGTTGAGCGGTCCCCGCACCTGGTAATGCTTGCCCACGTGATCGATGGTGCGCACCTTGGTGGGGTCCACATAGATCCCCTTCTCGCGGTCAAGGACCACGGCATCCTTGTCCCAGCTGTCGAAGAGCTTGTTGACGACCTCCATATACTCTTCCGCCATCTCGTAGCGCGTTTCGCGCAATGGCAGCTTCTCCATGTTGAAGTTCTTGGCTGCCAGGTCTTCGGCACTGGTAACGATGTTCCAACCGAACCGGCCCCGGGTCAGGCTGTCGATGGTCGAGCAGAGGCGGGCAAGTAGGAAGGGCGGGTAGGCCATCGTCGACATGGTGGCGACGACACCGAGCCTGGAAGTCGCCATCCCCATGGCCGTGGCGAGCGGCGCCGGATCGTGCTTGGGCACCATCATCGCGTTCTTCAGCGCGAAATCGCGCGAGCCGCCATAGGTCTGCGGCACCATCAGCTTGTCCTCGATCATGATGTAATCGAAGCAGGCGCGTTCAAGGGTTTGGGCCATCTCGATGTAGAAGCGCCCGTCCCAGGGATAACCACCCTGGCCGAAGGGTGCGCGCCACTCATCAGGCGTGAAATTCATGAACCAGGCGAGGTGCATTTTTTTGGCCATGGGGCTCTCCTTATCTATCGGGCAGTCTGCAGTGGGATGACCTTGGAACGACCGAGTTCGAAACGGGCGGACTCACGCACGATCCGCGGCTTTGCCTCGAAGTCCGATATGATGCCGGCGCCATATCGTTGCGGTGCCTGGGGATCGCGCCGCAGCTTGTCGATGGCAATGACACGGGTCCCGAGTTCGAAAGCTTCGCCCATGTCGTGCGTGACCATGACGATCGTCATCTGTCGCTCGGACCAGAGCTCACGGATCAGGACATGCATGCTCTTTCGGGTCACGGGATCGAGAGCGCCGAAGGGTTCATCCAGCAGCAGCACCTTGGGCTGCATGATCAGCGCCTGCGCAATCGCCAATCGCTGCTGCATGCCGCCGGAGAGTTGCTGGGGGTATTTGTCGACCGCATCTTTCAGGCCGACACGCTCAAGCAGCGCATGGGTCCGGTCGATCAACGCCTTGCGGCGCGAGCCGTAGAGTTTTCCCAAGAATGCGGAGCCGCGCCATTCGGGGCCCATCATGACATTGCCGAGGACCGTCTTATGCGGGAAGACCGAGTAGCGCTGGAAGACAACTCCGCGGTCATCGGTCGGCTCGCCGGCAATCGGTTGGCCATCGAGAAGGATCTGGCCCCGTGTCGGCACTTCCTGGCTCAGAAGCAGACGAAGAAGCGTGGTCTTTCCCACACCGCTCGGTCCGACGATGGAGAGAAACTCGTGGTCTTTCAGCGTCAAGCTGACATTTTCGAGGATGATGGCGTCGCCATATTCCTTCCAGACCTTGTCGAAGACAATCTCGACCATCTCACGCTTCCTTCAGCACGGACCAGGGGTAAAGCCTGGCGGACAGCCAGCGGAGCAGCAGGTCGATGACGAAGGCAAGCAAAGTGATCCAGATGACGTAGGGCAGGATGATGTCCATCGCGAGGTAGCGACGGACGAGGAAGATGCGGTAGCCGAGGCCGCCTTCGGCGGTGATCGCCTCGGCGGCAATCACGAAGAGCCAAGTGGCCCCGAGCGACAGGCGCACCGCATTGATCAAGCCGGGCATGACCTGTGGCAGGACGACATGGATCAGCATGTGCCAGGTCGAGCCGCCAAGCGTTTGCGCCTTGATGATCTGCTCACGCGGGATTGCATCTACCCGCAGCACAACATCGCGCATCAAGAAGGGGGCAACGCCGAAGACGATCAGCACGATCTTCGAGACTTCACCGAGCCCGAAGAGGATGAAGAGGATCGGGAGCACGGCGAGCGGAGGCACGAGCGAGATTGCTGCAAGCACCGGATCGAAGGCCGCGCGAAGCTGCGGGATGAAGCCAATCGGGGTTCCCAGCACCAAGCCCATGAGCGCCGACAGCCCGAGTCCAACGAAGAGACGCCAGAGGCTGAGATAGGTATCCCACCAGAAGAGCAGCGCGCCACTCGCACGATCCTGCTCGAACATCATGCGCTGCATCGCCGCGACGAAGGAGGCGACACCCGGCATCAGCTTGTCGGTGGGATTGACCGAGAGGCGTGCCTCTGATGCCACGAGATATGCGACCGCGATCAAAATGAAGGGCAGGATGCCGAGGAAAAGGCGCTGGCCTCTGGACGGGGGGTAGTTGATGATCCGTTTCATTGGCTGCCCCCTTCCGCTTCGACCTCGTCTTAGAGCCCGCCGTCTGCGGCGAGCTTGGCGTAGGACGCGTCGACCCTGAGCTTGATATTGGCGGGGTCTCCCAAGACCGTTCCGTCAGCGAGTTCGATGCCAATGGCGTCTACGGAGGTTGCGCCTTGACCGAAGAGACCGCGATCGAAGGAGAACTTGCGGATGTCATCCATGATCGTGCCGGTCTTGGCATCGGTGAGGAAGACGTTGGCTTCCGCCGGCGTATAGAAGAAGAAGGTCGTGTCGATCTGGGTCTTGAGACCGGCTTCATCGGTGCCGAGTGCGGAAGCCATGTAGTCGTTGACCGGCTTGGCCTCGTCTCCTCCGGCTTTCAGGGCGGCTAGGGTTTCGTACCAGGCGCCCGTCAGTGCCTTGCCGAATGCAGGATTGTCTTTCAGCACCTGGGTATTGCCGATGAAGACGTCCATGATCTCGCCGGGGATCTGGGCGCTGTCGAACAGTACCTTGCTCTCGCTCGCTCCGGCCAGCATGTCCGCCGACATCGGCTTCCAGGCGGCAGCATTCTGGATGTCGGGATTGGCCAGATAGGCGGCCGCGATATCGGCATCGGAGATGTTGACCGTCTTCACTTCACCCACGCCGCTCATCCCGTTCAAGACGAGCGCTCGATTGAGCAGATAGTGGGAGACGCTGTATTCGACGAGATAGACCTCCTTGTCCTTGAGGTCCGCAACCGATGTGGCAGACTTGGACATCAGCACGTCATTGCCGTTCGAGTAGTCGGTGATCAAAAAGATCGAAGTATCGACACCTCCGGCCGCGGGCATGGTGAGCGCATCCATTCCCGCCACTCCGACCGCGTCGAGTTCGCCGGCGATGAACTGATTGATAGACCCGACATAATCGTTGACAGGCATCACTTCGATTTCGATGCCGTATTTGTCCGCCCACTTCTTCAGGATCCCGCTCTCCTTCATGTAGCCCATGGGCATAAAGCCGACATAGATCGTGTAGCCGACCTTGAAGCTGGTTTTGGCTTCGGCGGCCGCCGAGGTCACCGATGCCGCAAGCACAGCAGTTGAGAAAAGGATGAACTGGGCAATCGCACGAAATGAGCACTTCATCGGTTTGTCTCCGGGTCGGGTCACAGGGCGTCTTGCAGCTAACTAAGCAAGCGTTTAATAGCTTCGCAAGCGCAAAAATGACGAAGATCAATTTTTAGGCAAAGGAAAACAAGCATTTAGCGGGAAATCTGTTTTTTAATCACCGCGAAACGCTGCGCTGCACAATTGCTAGTCAGGAATTCCCGCTGGCAAAGGGCGACGAGTGGCGCTATCGGCAAATGACGATTGGAGAGCTTTGACACCTTGGCCAAGGCGGTGCGACAGAGACTTGAGCCGGAACAGCGCATGGAGTTGATACTCGATGCCACGCTGGGGCTCGTGGGCACGTCGCATTTCAGCATTGTCACCATGCGCGATATCGCTCTGGCCTGCGACGTGAACGTCGCGCTGCTCTATCACTACTTCACCAGCAAGGATCAACTGATCCGCGCGGTCTTGGCCCGGGCGCTCAATCAGATCACCGAGGATTATGAAAGCCGGCGCAATCGGCATCTGGACGATTTCCTCGGGGATATCGGCGCCTGGTTTGCCACGCACCAGACGATGGCGCCAACGATGATGTCGAGGATGGTGAAGCTGATGTCGGATCAGGCCGCTCAACCCGTGAAGGATCCGGAGTTGGACAACCTCGTGCAGGGATTTTATCGTTTCGAACGCGACCTTATCGTTTCGACGCTGGACGCCGGAATGGCGTCAGGCCGCTTCCGACCCGTCGAGACCGCCAGAGTGGCACGCTTTGTCGGCCTTCACCTGGACGGAATATTCCATGCCGCCGAAAGCCGTGGCGAGCTGCGGATATCGGAGGACATCGAAGAGCTTCGCGTGCTTCTCACGCGCCAGCTTGATCCGCAGGCTGCGTGAGACACGGTCAGATCCGCGAAAAAGCCGCTAACACCGTGCGCTCGGACTGCAGGAGATAGGCTTCGAGTGCGGCGGCGGCGGCTTTTGGTTCGCCGGCTTCGAGCTTGTCCAGGATCGCCGCATTCATTTCGACATAGGGAGCGTGGAGGAGCTCGGGTTCCTTGAGGAGGCCGAAGCTCAGGCGCAGTTCGGCGGCGATCTGGGCGTAGAAGCCGTTCAGCCGCTGACTGTCGGCGAGATCGACGATTGCCGCATGAAACTTCATGTTTTCGCTGCCAACGGCCGTCCAGTCGTTTCGGTCGCGGGCGGCTCGGGCCGCGTCGACTGCCGATCGCATGCGCTCGACCGCCGGATGCTTGGGATAGGCATTGGCCAGTGCCTGACCTTCAACGACGCGGCGGACACGGTAGATATCGATGATCGAGGCCATGCTGGGGGTGGCGACGAAGACGCCGCGGTTCGGCTCGTGCTGCAGCAATCCTTCCTTGGTCAGCAGCCTGAAGGCCTCCCGCAGAGAGTTGCGCGAGACTTCGAAATCGGCGCTCAGCGCTGCTTCCGACAGCCTCTGGCCCGGGCTCAACTCGCCACTGATCAGTCTGTCGCGAATGGCCTCCGCCAGGCGTGGCGCCAGGGCTGTCGTCGTTTCTGTCTCTGCCATCAACTTCCCCAAGCGACCAGTTCGTCCTGTCGCGTCGTCTAGCCCGAAGATCGTCCGCAAATCATGCGAAAGGTCTCTGCTGCCTTATGGTCCACTTCAGAAATCGCAGCAAGGCGCGCGCCATTGGTGGCCAAAAATTGTTCCTGCAGATGTCGACACTGCTTATCCGAGCATCAATTCGCTCAACATTGCGGCACCCAAGTAGAACGATCAAATAAAATCGTTGAACAATGTTGACAGAATTGTGAAACCGGGAGAGGCTGGCCCTGCAGGTGAACAACAAGCCCCGCGCAAAGCCGGGGATCGGTCAACCGAGAGGGAAACATGGAACAGACATCGACAACGGCCCCAGCGGCCGCATCCGGCGGCATGTCCGCCAAGACGCGCCGCGGCGCATTGCTTGCCGCAATCTTCCTCATGGCGACATCCGCCATCGGCCCCGGTTTCATTACCCAGACGGCCACCTTCACCACGAAGCTTGGCTCGGCCTTCGCCTTCGCCATTCTCGCGTCGATCCTGATCGACTTCGTGGTTCAGCTGAACATCTGGCGGATCGTGACACTGACCAAGATGCGCGCGTCCGACATCGCAAACGCTGCCATCCCCGGCACCGGATATGTGCTGGCGATCCTGGTGATCGTCGGCGGCCTGTTCTTCAATATCGGCAATATCGGCGGTGCAGGTCTCGGTCTCAACGCGCTCCTCGGCCTCGATCCCAAGCTCGGCGGCTCGATCAGCGCGCTGATTGCAATCGGCATTTTCCTGTCGCATCGCGCCGGCGTCGCCATCGACCGGCTGATCATCGTCGCCGGTCTCGCGATGATCGTCTTGACGGTCTATGTGGCCCTCGTCTCGCAGCCGCCCGTGGGTGATGCGCTCTACCAGACCTTCCTGCCTTCCACGATCGACTTTGCCACGATCACCACGATCGTCGGCGGCACGGTCGGAGGTTACATCACCTATTCCGGCGCACACCGCCTGCTCGACAAGGGCACGGTCGGCATCGAAAACCTCGGCGCCGTCAACCGCGCGGCCCTGTCCGGCATCGCCGTCACCGGCGTCATGCGCTACGTGCTCTTCCTCGCGATCCTCGGCGTTGTCGCAAGCGGCGTGGTCATCGATGTCTCGGGTAAGGGTGCCAATCCGGCTGCACAGGCCTTCCAGGCTGCTGCCGGTGATGTCGGCCTGCGCATCTTCGGTGCGGTGCTGTTCTTCGCCGCGATTACCTCGGTCATCGGTGCGGCCTACACCTCGGTTTCGTTCATCACCGTCTTCAAGAAAGACATCAGTGAGCGCGCCCGCAACATCGCGACCGTCATCTTCATCGCGGTCTCGCTGTTCTTCTACGTGATCATCACGACACCGCCGGCGCAGATGCTGGTCTTTGTCGGCGGTCTGAACGGTCTCATCCTGCCGATCGGTCTGACGATCTTCATCTATGCCGCCTGGGCGCGCTCGGACCTGATGGGTGGCTATCGCTATCCGCGCTGGCTGCTGATCCTCGGGGCGCTCACTTGCGCGCTCACCTGGTACATGGGCTACAAATCGATCGGGCCGATCTTCGCACTGCTGACCGCTGCCTAACAATCGATACAGGGAGGAAAACATGACAGCCATCGATCTCAACAGCGATCTCGGCGAAAGCTATGGCGCCTGGGCCATGGGCGACGACGAGGCGATGCTTTCCATCGTCTCCAGCGCCAATGTCGCCTGCGGTTTCCATGCCGGCGATCCGGTCGGCATCCTGAAGACGGTGAAGGCCGCCGCAGAGCGCGGTGTTTCGATCGGGGCGCATGTCTCTTACCCGGATCGCGTCGGCTTCGGCCGGCGCGACATGGATGTCACCTCGGCCGAACTGACGGCCGATGTCATCTACCAGATCGGTGCCCTGAAGGGCGTTGCCACCGCCGCGGGCGTCACCGTCGGCTATGTGAAGCCGCATGGCGCGCTCTACAACCGCATCGCCCATGATCCCAAACAGGGCCAGGCCGTGATCGACGGGATCAAGGCGATCGATCCCGATCTGGTCATGATGGGCCTTGCGGGTTCTCCGATCCTCGATCTCGCCCGTGCCTCGGGATTGAAGGTGGTGGCTGAAGCTTTTGCCGATCGCGCCTACACGCCCTCCGGCGCGCTCGTGTCCCGCCGCGAGGCGGGTGCCGTGCTGCATGACACGGCGCTGATTGCCCGGCGTATGCTGCAGCTGGCCCATGAGGGCACGATCGAGGCGATCGATGGGTCGACCATCAAGATAGAGGCGCACTCCATCTGCGTGCATGGCGACAGCCCCGGAGCAGTCGCGATTGCACGCGAGATCAGACAGGCATTCGAGAAGGATGGCATTACGGTGCAATCCTTCCTCAATCGCTGAGACCGCGGGAGGAGAAACGCCGATGATCGATCCGGACACATTGCGGCATGTCGACACGTCTGCCGCGCAGGCGGCGCGCCAACGCTACCGCCAAGGGGCAGTCGAACCGACCTCGGGTGTCGCCCCCGGCTTTACCCAGGCGAACATGATCGTCCTACCGCGCGATTGGGCTTTCGACTTCCTGCTCTATGCGCAGCGCAATCCAAAGGCCTGTCCCGTGCTGGACGTATCGGATCCGGGCTCGCATGCGACCGTGCTGGCCAAGGGGGCCGATCTGCGCCGCGATGTTCCGCTCTACCGTATCTGGCGCGATGGAGAGCTTACCGAAGAGGTAACAGACGCAAGTGCCGCCTGGGCGGAGCATCCCGACCTCGTCAGCTTCCTGATCGGCTGCAGCTTTACCTTCGAAACGCCGATGATGGAGGCGGGCATCGATATCCGGCACATCACGGACAAGTCGAATGTGCCGATGTATCTGACCAACCGCGCCTGCCGTCCGGCTGGCCGGCTGCATGGCAATCTCGTTATCTCGATGCGACCGATTGCGGCCTCCCGGGTCGCGGATGCAGCGATGATCTCAGGCCGGTTTCCGGCCGTGCACGGGGCTCCCGTTCATGTGGGCGCACCCGAAGAACTCGGGATCGCCGATCTGGGCAAGCCGGAATTCGGCGATGCGGTCAGGATCGAGCCCGGCGAAGTGCCGGTGTTCTGGGCTTGCGGTGTGACGCCCCAGGCGGCCGTGATGGCGTCTAAAGTCCCATTTGCCATCACCCATGCGCCCGGGCACATGTTCATCACCGACATCCCCGATTCCGCCTACCACGCCTGAGGCCATAATGCGTTTTCTCCCCGTCAGCCTGACTGTCCTGATTGTCGAACTGCAGGATCTCGACGAGACACTCGCGCTCTTTGCTTCGCTGGAGGCCGATCCCGTCGACGGGATCGTCGATATCGTTCCGGCGGCACGAACGCTGATGATCCGGTTCAAGCCGGAGGTGCTGACAGCGGAGGCGATAGCGGCCGAAATCCAAAAGCGTGACCTGACGGCGAAGATCCCGCCGTCAGACATGCTGGTCGAAATCCCCGTGACCTATGACGGCGAAGATCTGCAGGATGTGGCCGAACTGACGGGGCTTTCCGTTGCAGAGGTCATCGAGCGGCACACGGCGAGCGAATTCACGGTTGCCTTTTGCGGTTTCGCACCCGGCTTCGGCTATCTCGTCGGCGGCGATCCGGCGCTGCAGGTGCCAAGGCGGCAGAGCCCGCGCACGAAGATCCCGGCTGGCTCCGTGGCACTGGCGGGCGCTTTCTCCGGCGTTTATCCGCAGGCAAGCCCGGGTGGCTGGCAGATCATCGGCACCACGCCGCTGAAGATGTGGGATCTGACACGACAGCCGCCTGCCCTTTTTCAGCCTGGTTACCGAGTTCGCTTTTTCGATCTGGCCAAGCGTCCGCAGGGCACGCCGGTCGTTGCGAATACGCTCAATCGGCGTGACGACGATATCGTGGAGCCGACATCGGCGACGACGATCACGGTGACCGCAGCCCCCATGCCGGCTCTGGTGCAAGACCTTGGCCGCTTCGGCCAGGCCGGCCAGGGTGTTTCGTCCTCGGGAGCGCTCGATCAGGGTGCATTCCGCGCTGCCAACCGGGTGGTCGGCAATCCGGTCGAGGCAGCCTGTCTCGAGATTACGCTGGGCGGCTTTTCGTTCACCGTCTCCGGCCCGGCCGTCATGGCGTTGACCGGGGCTCCCTGCCCGATCTCTGTTCGGGACGGTTCTGGCCGGGTGATGACGGCAGAGAGATACCAGCCGATCTCGCTGGAAGCGGGAGACACCGTAACGCTCGGCTTTGCGGCGCGCGGCGCGCGCAGCTACCTCGCCTTTCGTGGCGGCCTCGATGTTGCCCCGGTGTTGGGCAGCGCCTCGACGGATACGCTGGCGATCGTAGGCCCGGAGCCCGTTGGCGCGGGCGCAATGCTTGCGATCAAGACCGGGGGTCGTGAATTGTCGCCGGTATCCCTCACCGAGACGCCAGCCTTTGCGTGCCCGGCAGCGGGCGAGATCGTCACGCTCGACGTCGTGATGGGTCCGCGCAGCGACTGGTTCACGACATCAGGTCTCGAGACACTGGCGACCCAGGTGTTTGACGTGACGCCGCAGTCGAACCGCGTCGGCATCCGTCTCTCAGGAGCTTTACCCCTCGAGCGCAAGGACAAGGCCGAGCTTCCGAGCGAAGGCACGGCGACCGGGGCGATCCAGGTGCCGCATAGTGGCCAGCCCGTGCTCTTCCTGGCCGATCACCCGCTGACTGGCGGTTATCCCGTCATCGGCACGGTCGCCGACTATCATCTCGATCTCGCCGGGCAGATCCCGGTGAATGCCAAAATCCGCTTCCGGCCCATCACGCAGTTCGCCGAGATCGTGCCCGGCAAGGCATGACCAGCGACACCGCTTATGGCTGCCGACAGAGTCAGTGAGGAGACCCCGATGAAGAAAGTGCTGATCGCCAATCGCGGCGAGATCGCCGTGCGTATCATTCGCGCCTGCCGTGATTACGGGCTCCAGTCCGTCGCCGTCTATGCCGATCCGGATATGGGTGCGCTGTTCGTCAGCCTGGCTGACGAGGCATATGGGCTCGGCGGCAGCCGCCCGGCGGAGACCTATCTCGATATCGAGAAACTGATCGACATTGCCCGGCGCTCCGGTGCGGATGCAGTCCATCCCGGTTATGGCTTCCTCTCCGAGCGGGCGGAGTTTGCGCGTGCTGTGCAACAGGCGGGTTTGACCTGGATCGGTCCGGATCCGCATGTCATCGAAGCCTTGGGCGACAAGGTCGAAGCGCGGCGGATCGCGCTCTCCGTTGGCGCGCCCCTCGTGGCGGGCAGCGATGGCCCGGTCGAGACGGCCGAAGAGGTCATCGCCTTTGCCAAGACACACGGACTGCCCGTTGCGATCAAGGCCGCCCATGGCGGCGGCGGACGCGGACTGAAGGTCGCCTGGAAGATGGAGGAGGTTGCCGAACTCTATCATTCCGCCGTGCGTGAAGCCGAGGCCGCCTTCGGGCGCGGCGAATGCTTCCTCGAGCGCTTCCTCGATCGTCCGCGCCACATCGAGGCGCAGGTTCTCGCCGACAAACACGGCAATGTGCTGGTGCTCGGCACGCGCGATTGTTCGTTGCAGCGGCGCAATCAGAAGCTCGTCGAAGAAGCGCCTGCGCCGTTCCTGAGCGATAAGCAGCGTGAGGAGATTCACGAGGCTGCGCGCAAGATCTGCGCGGCAGCCGGTTATTCCGGGGCCGGCACGGTGGAATTCCTGCTCGGCGTGGATGGCACGATCTCGTTCCTGGAAGTGAATACACGCCTGCAGGTCGAGCATCCCGTGACCGAGGAAACGACCGGGATCGATCTCGTGGTTGAACAGTTCCGGATTGCCGAAGGCAAGGCGCTTGAGGTGCTGGAGACCCCTGCCCCGCGCGGTCACTCGATCGAATTCCGCATCAATGCCGAAGATCCCGGACGCGGCTTCCTGCCGACGCCTGGATCCATCACGCGGTTCGATCCGCCGTCGGGTCCGGGTGTGCGGCTCGACACCGGTGTGGTGAGTGGCTCGACGGTACCCGGCACCTTCGATTCCCTCATGGCAAAACTGATCGTGACGGGCGGAACGCGCGAACAGGCGCTGGCCCGCGCACAGCGCGCCCTGGCGGAATTCAAGATCGAGGGTGTCGCGACCGTTCTTCCCTTCCATCGCGCGGCCATGGAGAGCCCTGACTTTATCGGCAAAGACGGTTTCCGTGTTCACACGCGGTGGATCGAGACGGACTTTGCGGAGCCGCTCGCCAGCGCCAGCCGACCGGAGCCGCTGGCAGATGCATCCGTGATCCGCACCCATGTGGAGATCGACGGCAAGCGTCATGCGCTGGCCATCCCGGCCATGCTGCTCGCTGGTTTCGGGACCGGAGCGGCCTCTGCCGGTGTCATCCAGGAGACGTCCAAGTCGGCACAGGATTCGTCCAGCGTCCCCGCTCCAATCGCTGGCACGCTGCAGGCTTTCAAAATCGAGGATGGGGCCGAGGTTCAGGCCGGCGACCTGATCGCCGTCATGGAAGCCATGAAGATGGAAACGCAGGTGGTGGCCGCTCGGGCGGGCCGTGTCCGGCTCAAGGCCGAGGCCGGTGCCTATCTGCAGGCGGGAGAAGAACTCGCACGTTTCGAGACCTAAAAGCAGGGATTGCCGCCGCTAGCGTCATCTCAACGCAATGACAAAAAAATGGTCCGCCGAAGCGGACCATCCATTGAGAATCGGAAGGGGGTCAGGCCTTGTCGACGACCTTCTTCACGCCTTCCTTGGCCTCGCCCTTGGCCTGCTGGCCATGGCCCTTGGCTTCCTGAGCGGCGCCCTTGGCTTCCATGCTGTGGTTGTCGGTGGCGTCGCCGACGGCCTGCTTTGCCTTGCCGGCCAGTTCGTTCGCCTTGCCGGAAATCTTGTCCGATGTGGAACCCATGATCGTTCTCCTTGTTGGCGGTAACGCACAGCCTTCCATTCGCTATCCGGTCAGACGCCGGGGAAGTCCGTTTCGGGCTGCTTCACGATCCGCTTGTCTCAACAATGCTTTAGAAGGGAAAACGTTCCGGTAGATCCAGCTTGCACCGCCCGATATGGCGGCGCAATTGCACCTGTGCGCGGATTGTCTCCGACGATGGCCGGGCGATCAAAACACAAAAAACCGGTGACGCATTTCAGCGCCACCGGCTGGTCAATCTGTTGGCAAGACAGAGGGCTCAGCGCTTGTAAGCGCCGAGACCGGGGCGGTAGGTCTTGTCGTCGAGGAACTGTTTCAGCCCCTCCGCGCGCCCGTTGCTCTTGTCCAGGAACAGCATCTGCTCAAGCTTGGCGTAGATGTAGTCGTCGGCCTGCTCCCAGGGCATGTTGCGGACACGCTTGAATGTGTCCTTTGCCGCCTTCAGCACGACCGGGTTCTTTTCCAGCAGCGTGGCACAGAGCGCGCGGACGCGGGTATCGAGATCGGCCAGGGGTACGGATTCGTTGACGAGGCCCATTTCGCGGGCCTTCTGGCCGCCGAAGGTCTCGCCCGTCATGATGTAGTAGAGCGAATCCCGGTGGTTCATCACCTCAGCCACGGCGCGGGTGACATTGCCGCCGGGCAGGATGCCCCAGTTGATCTCAGAAAGACCGAAGGTTGCCTCGTCGGCAGCGATGGCGAGGTCGCAGGACACGAGCGGCGTGAAGGCGCCGCCGAAGCACCAGCCGTTGACCATGGCGATGGTGGGCTTTTCGAAATACATCAGGCGGTTCCACCACCCACCGGACTGGCGGCGGCTCTTCAGAACCGCAGCCCGGCCCTTGCCGTCGTTTTCGCGGAAATACTCCTTGAGGTCCATGCCGGCCGACCAGGACTGGCCAGCGCCGCGCAGCACCAGCACGCCACAGCGATCGTCGGCCTCCAGCTCGTCCAGCACTTCCAGCATCCGGATGTTCAGCTTCGGGTTCATCGCATTGCGCTTTTCCGGACGGTTCAGCGTCACGAAGGCGATGCCGTTGTCGAATTCGACCAGAACCGGATCTTGCGTGGTGTTCGTTTCAGTCATGCTTGGCTCCTTGAGGCAATGGTTTGGGCATCGCTGCCGGCATTATTGGTTTCACAGCTCGGCGTGGGTCTGGCGCAGAATATGTTTCTGAGCCTTTCCGGATGCCGTGCGGGGGATCTGTTCGAGAAAGACGATACGGGTCGGCCGCTTGTATGAGGCGAGCCGTTCGGCACAATGGGCGAGGATTTCGTCCGCCGAGGGCGCTTCGACATGGGCCACAATGAAGGCCACGCCGCATTCGCCCCATTTGGGATCAGGCAGACCGAGCACCGCCACGTCTCTCACCTTCGGATGCGCTCCGATGACCGCCTCGATCTCGGCGGGGAACACGTTCTCGCCGCCGGTGATGTACATATCCTTCAGCCGGTCCGGCACGTGGATCACACCGCCTTCCGCGCGGCGCCCGAGATCACCGGTCCGATACCAGTCACCGACGAAGGCGCGGGCTGTTTCGCCCGGCTTGTTCCAGTAACCGGGGGTGACCGATGGACCCTTGAGCCAGATCTCGCCGACCTCGCCATCCGCTACATCCTGGCCATCCTCTCCGACAAGGCGGACCGCGAGGAGCGGCGCAGGGAAGCCGACACTGCCCGGGTGGCGGGCGACTGCATCACGGTCCAGTGGCATATGGATCGCCGTTCCCGCCTCGCTCATTCCGTAGCCGTTGACGAGCGGAATGCCATCTTCGAGGAAAGCTTCGATCAGCGCCGGGGAAAGCGGGGCGCCACCGATGAAGATCGCCTGAAGCGCCTTGAGTGCGGACGGATCCCAGGCCGGCGCATTGCGCAGGGCAGAGGCCATCTGAGGCACTGCGAAATAGTGTGTGACGCCGAGTTCGGGATCGCCAAGGGTCGCAAGCGTCCGGTCGGGCAGGAACCTGTCCGAGATCACCAGCCTGCCGCCCATGGTGAGCGTCGTCCGGCCGATCGCGACCAGTCCGATGGTGTGGAAGAAAGGGAGATCACACAGCGTGACGGAGCGGCTCGTCACTTCGCCGACGAGAGCAAAGTTCACGGCCGAGGCGAAGGCGTTGCGGCGGGTGATGATGACGCCCTTGGGGCTGCCGGTGGTCCCCGAAGTGTAGAGCATGATGCAGGCTGCATCTGCTTCGGTCGGCATGGGCTCGGCGCGCTTTGCACTCCTCAGCATGTCGTCCCATCCGCCATCTCCCTCGACACTTACAGTGCGCGGCAGCGGCTGATGGATGTCGCCGAGCACGGGCGCGAATTCGGCATCATGCAACAGCACAGCCGGCTCGCAATCCGCAACGATCTGGCCAAGTTCTGACGCACCGAGGCGCCAGTTCAGCGGAACGAACACGTGGCCGGCCCGCTGGCAGGCGAGACAGACGACGATCTGGTCTATCGAGTTGCGCCCCAGGTAGGCGATGCGTTGCGATGGCGCTGCGTGTCCGACAAGCTCCGCAATGAGGGCAGCCCCGCGACCGACGGCATCATCAAGCGATGCGTAGGTCTCGCTGCGTCCAGTTGTCACTTCGAAGGCGGCCTGGCGCTCAGGGCTGACCGTGGCGCGATAGATCAACGGGTCGTCCGTCTCCAATCCGACGGCTCGCATTTCCGTTGCTGCCGCTAGAAATTCAGGCTGCATGTTCATCCTCCCATCGCCACCCAGAAGGGCCTCCTCGGCGAATTGTATGTTGTGCATACTATTTTGCAGCTTCGGGTTTGACAAGCGCGAATTTGACTGTTGCAGTCGAAAGTGATCATGAATGATTTGCAAGTTCGATGCCGCATGATTGGAAGAGGAGCCATGACTCGACATAATGACCTGAAGCCGGCCAATGATGATGACGTCTTCGAAGTCGGCGCTCCCCTGCGCACCGGCCGTCTCGACGAGATCCTCGGCTTCCATCTGCGCATGGCCAATGTCGCCATCTATCAGGACTATACCGCTGCCATGGGAGACATCGGCCTCACCCAGAAGCAGTTTGCCGTTCTCGAGCTCATCGCCGCCAATCCGAAGGTGAGCCAGATCGACATCGCCAACCAGCTCAGCATGGATCGCGCCACGATGATGGCGCTGGTCAATCGCCTGGAGGGCCGCAATCTTCTCGAGCGCCAGCCTTCGCCTGTGGATCGCCGCCGGCAGGAATTGCTGCTGACGGGAGATGGCATCGAGATCCTGAAACAGGCCCGCCATATCCAGGAGCAGCACGAGCTTCGCTTCACCTCCCGCTTCTCGGCGGAAGAGCTCGAAGAGTTCATCAACGGTCTGAAGCGCATCTATGCGGACATTACGCCGCGCACGCAGCAGACCGATTGATTTTCAATCAGCGCCACCAAAACAAAACGGCCGCCCTTTCGAGCGGCCGTTTCTGTATCTGCGATCAGAAGGGGTAATGCTGGTTCGGATCCTCGATGGTGATCCAGCGCAGCTCGGTGAACTCGGCGATTGCCGCCTTGCCACCGAAGCGGCCATAGCCGCTGCCCTTGACGCCGCCGAACGGCATCTGCGGCTCGTCGAACACCGTCGGACCGTTGATGTGGCAGATGCCCGACTCGATGCGAGCCGCCACCGCCATGGCGCGACGGATATCGCGGCTGAAGACGGCACCGGAAAGACCGTATTCGGTGTCGTTGGCGACGCGGATCGCTTCTTCCTCATCCTTCACGCGGATGATCGGCTTGACCGGGCCGAAGCTCTCTTCCGAATACATGCGCATATCCGGCGTGACCTGATCGAGCAGGGTTGCTTCCACAACACTGCCTTCACGCTTGCCGCCGGCCACGAGCTTGGCACCCTTGGAGACGGCATCCGCAATGAGGTCGTCCATCTTCTTTGCGGATTCCAGGCTGATCAGCGAGCCGAGGACGACATGGCCCTTCGGATCACCTGCCGGAAGCTTGGAGGCCTTTGCAGCAAGCTTGGAGACGAACTCATCGGCGATCTTCTCGTCAACGATGATGCGCTCGGTCGACATGCAGATCTGGCCCATGTTGGCAAACGCGCCGAAAGCGGCTGCGTTTACCGCAGCATCGATGTCGGCGTCGTCCAGGATGACGAGCGGCGCCTTGCCGCCGAGTTCCAGCAGGGCCGGCTTCAGATTGCGTCCGCAGAGCTCACCGATGATCTTGCCGACCTTGGTGGAACCGGTGAAGTTCACGCGCTTGACGGCCGGATTGGTGATCAGCGCTTCGACGATCTTGGCTGCATCTTCGGGCGCGTTGGTGATGACGCTGATGGCACCTGTCGGAAGGCCGGCCTCCACGAGGCACTGAGCAATCAGGCGGTGGGTGCCCGGGCACTGTTCGGATGCCTTGAGAATGACGGTGTTGCCGCAAGCAAGCGGCATGGCGACAGCGCGCGTGCCGAGGATGATCGGGGCATTCCACGGCGCAATGCCGAGGCAGACACCGACGGCCTGGCGCATGCCCATCGACAGCGAGCCGGGCTTGTTGGACGGAATGACTTCGCCCGAGATCTGCGTCGTCATCGAAGCGGCTTCGCGCAGCATGCTGGCGGCAACCATGACGTTGAAAGCGCCCCAATGGCCAGTCGCGCCGGTTTCGGCAACAACGAGATCGGAGAACTCGGCGGTCTTCGATTCCATGATGTCGGCGGCCTTGAGCAGGATCTTGCGACGCTCGCCAGGGCCTGTCTTGGACCATGCGGGGAAAGCGGCAGCGGCCGCGTCGACGGCAGCGGCCGCATCTTCGAGGCTCGCGGCCGATGCCGTCGTGGCCACTTCCTGGGTAAAGGGATTGATGCGGGTAAAGGTCTTGCCGCCTGCGGCCTGCTTTTCAGCGCCGTTGATGAGCAGCGATATATGCATATTCATGGGTATACCTCCTCCGTTGTTGTTCCGTAAAATGCCGTCACGATCGGTGACGCTGGCGGCCGCCACTCCCGATCAGATGTCGAGCCTCCAGGCGAGCCGCGATTTCGATATCGGGAGCCTCCGCGACCCGATCCTTTTGTAAGTCTAGCAAACAATTGAGCTTTGACAAGTAGTCCGCGAGCCGCCGTCAGTAGGGAAGGCCGACGTAGTTCTCTGCCATGGCCGTGGACGCCGCTCTCGAGTGCATGAGGTAGTCGAGTTCCGCCTCCTGGATTTTTTGGCCGAAGTCACCGGTATCGGGGAAACGGTGCAGCAATGTGGTCATCGACCACGAGAAGCGTACCGCTTTCCACACACGTTTCAGTGCACGCTCGGAATAGCTGTCGAGGCCCGCGTCGGATTTCTCCTGATAATGTCCGAGAAGAGCGCCGATCAGGTAATGGACGTCGGATGCTGCGAGATTGAGACCCTTGGCACCCGTCGGCGGCACGATGTGGGCAGCATCTCCGACGAGGAATAGACGGCCGAACCGCATGGGCTCGGCGACGAAAGACCGCAATGGGGCAATCGACTTCTCGAAGCTCGGTCCCGTCACCATGGCCTCGGCGTGGTGTGCGGGCAGACGGCGGCGGATCTCATCCCAGAAACGCTCGTCCGACCACATGTCGACCGTGTCCTCGAGCGAACACTGGACATAATAGCGGCTGCGGGTCTCCGAGCGCATCGAGCAGAGGGCAAAGCCGCGCGGATGGTTGGCGTAGATCAGTTCATGACTGACCGGCGGCACATCGGCCAAGATGCCGAGCCAGCCGAAGGGATAGATCTTCTCGAAGGTCTTGATTGCCCCCTCCGGCACCGCCTTGCGGCTGGCACCGTGGAAGCCGTCGCATCCGGCAATGAAGTCGCAGTCGATCCGCTGGCTCACGCCATCCTTCTCGAAGGTGACATAAGGGCGGTCACCGTCGAAACCGGCGGGCTCGACATTCACGGCATCGTAGATCGTTACCCCGCCATCGCGCTCGCGACGCTCGATGAGGTCGCGGGTCAACTCGGTCTGGCCGTAGACCATGACCCGCTTGCCGCCTGTGAGATCGAAAAGATCGATGCGGTGATCCCGCCCGTCGAAAGCAAGCGAGAAGCCGTCATGCGGCAACCCTTCACGGTGAAGGCGCTCGCCGACGCCCGCCCGATCGACGAGGCCGACCGTTCCCTCTTCAAGCACGCCTGCGCGGACGCGCGCGAGGATATGATCCTTTCCGACGCGATCGATGATCACGTTGTCGATGCCGGCATTGGTCAGGAGTTGGCCGAGCAGAAGACCTGAGGGGCCCGACCCGATGATGGCGACTTTGGTCCGCATGACTTTCCTCCCATGGCACGCTCGACTTGTCTTTCGGCAAGTTTTGAGCGGAATGAGGTGCGCCAACAATGGACGCATCGGGCGTTTTGTTGCACAAATCGAACATGACGAAACGCAAAGTCCTTTTGGCAGATCCGATTCCGACCTATGAGCTCTATGGCGAGGACGACCCGTCCGGCTCGCGCTTTTGGGTGCACTGCGAAACGATTCCTGCGCGCAGCGCGCTGCATCACTGGGAAATCGGCCTTCACAGACACGAGCGGTATTTCCAGATCCTTCTCGTGACGGGTGGATCCGGCGATGCCGTTTTCGAGGGAGAGGTTGTCCGTTTCGAACCTCTTTCAGTCGTCACCGTGCCGCCAGCCGTGGGTCACGGGTTTCGCTTCTCGCCCGATATCGACGGTTATGTCTTCACTTTCCTCTCCAGCCGATTGCCGGTTCGTCCGGGTGAGCCGAATGCCATGGGCCGCTTTCTGGCGGAGCCGCGGATTACACGTCTGATGCCTCAGGAGCCCGATGGCGATCTTGTGGTCGCCCATCTTCTGAGGGTGGCAGCCGAATGGCAGGGACGCCTGACAGGGCGCACCGTCCTGATGGAGACAGGGCTAGCCGCAGCGCTTGCCCTGACGGCGCGTCTCGCCGCGCAGGACCGGATGGAACTCGAGGGCGTTGACGACAATGACCGGCGGCTCGAGACCTTCTCCTCGCTCCTGCAGCGCGAGGTGCGCAATCATCGCCCCGCATCGTTTTACGCTGACGCTCTCGGCATCACGTCCACCCATCTCAATCGTGTCCTGAAGGCGAAAACCGGCCTGGGAACGCAGGAGCTCATTGCGCGGCGCCTGATCGAGGAGACGCAGCGGGAGCTTCTCTTCACGCCGGGGAGCATCAAGGAGGTGGCATTTCGGCTCGGTTTCTCGGACCCGGCCTATTTCTCGCGTTTCTTTACGCGTCAGACCGGCATGACACCGGCCGCATGGCGTGCGCAGGAGCAGACGCGGCTGGGTTCCCGGGAAGAGAGCCTCTGAAAGATCAGTCTGCGCTGAAGAGGTCGATCAGCACCTGGCGCATGGCGTTCATCGGCCATTCGCGCGTCTGCTCCATGGGGAGCATTCCCGAAGTGAAACCTTCGCGCTCGAACCGGGCAATCAGCTCCCGATCGGAGGAGACGACGTGGATCGGCACCGCGCGCGATGCGTCGGGGCCCGTGATGATGGCAGCCGGCTGATGGTCGCCAAGGATGACGAACACGGTCTCCTCACCGAAGCGGGCCATGTAACTGCCGAGTGTCTCCAGCGAGTAGTCGATCGTCTGGATATACTGGCGCCGTACACGCTCCGGATCGGACCAGACGACCGAGGGCGGATCACCGCTTTCTGCCTGGGTGTTGAAGATCGTGCCATTCCCGACGTCATCCCAGTCGACAAGAGTGGCAACCGGTGTCCAGGGGGCGTGGCTGGAGATGAGCGCAATTTCCGCCATGACCTTTTCTCCGGCTGCGCGGGCAGGCGCGCGACCCAGCCGTTCGAAAGCGGACAGCGTGTATTGATCCGGCATCGTCACCCAGTTGAAGGGCTTGCCTTTGTATTCCAGATCGGCGGCCGCCAGGACCTGGCGATAGCCGTAATAGGCCGCCTCCGGCCAGGCCATGGTGATGGCAGGCATCGCGGCGATCGGCTTCCAGCCGGCGTCACTGAAGAGCCTGTTGAGGCTTGGCTGACGGCTGATCATCAGGCGGTCATAACGCGCCTGGCTGTCGGTCCATAGACCGGATAAAAGCGTGCCATGCGCCAGCCAGCTCAGGCCGCCGACCGTTGGAGACGTCGCCCAGGCGCTGGCAGAGGCAAGGCCGGCCGCTCTGATCTCAGCCTCCACCTTCTCAAGGCGGGGCCTTGTGATGTCCGCATAGCGGGGGTCTTCGATCGCAGAGCGGCCGTAGGACTCGACGAAGATCAGGATGAAGTCCTTATCCTCGAGAGCGGTGAAGAGCCCCGCACCCGTCCTTGGTCCCTCCCCGGCAGCCAGTGCCGTTTCGAAAACATGCATGTCCTGAACGGATCGCACGACCAGGGCCAGTCGATTGCTGAGGTAGGATGGCAGCCGCGCCTCGACACGCGGCACGCCGAGATAGGCGGCAGTCCCGCCGGCAAGCGTGATGCCAACAAGGGTCAAGACAAGCCAGGATCGGCCCGGGCGCGGGATGTTCGACAACCATCGGGCGGCCATGAGAAACAGCGCGAGCAGAAGACCAAGGCTGAGAATTCCTGCAGCGATCGCGGCAAAAGCAGCCAGTGGCCCGACCGTGCCCGACATGAGGTTCCAGCCGTCCACCAGCATCTTGATGTCGAGATATGGATTGAAGGGACGCTGAAAGGCAGCCTGGGTGCCGATATCGGCAAACTTCAGAAAGAGGATGATGAGGAGCAGCAGGCCGCAAGTCAGTGCTGTTATCTTCCGCCAGATGGAGGGGACCACTAGCAAGAGAAGCATCAGAAGCGGCAGTTCGAGCGGCAGCCGCGCGAAGGCATCGAGACCGATCGCATCGGGATGGCCGGGAAGCGTGAAGGCGAGCCATGCGATGGCCGCGACCAGAAGGATGCCTGCCAGGGGACGGATGATTATGCCAAGCCGCATCATACAGCTGCTCCCGACCGCCGAACTTCATATGCGTTGCATGCGACGAATTTTGCCTCCATGAAGGTCTTCTGCCTCGGTTCTTGCGTATTACTCCCCGACAGATCTCTCACGACAGACGGAATCCTCACAGCTTGTCCTTTCTGCGTCTCCTCGCTCCACTTGCCCTCATCGCTGTTCTCGCATTCCTGCTGTCGCGGATCGACCTCGAGACGCTGCAATCGGCTTTCTCGGAGATTTCCCTTGCGCACGTAGCGGCCGGGCTCGCCCTTGTGCAACTTCAGATCGTCGTTTCGGCTCTCCGCTGGCGCTTCACGGCTGCGCGCCTCAGCGAGGGCATGCCGGTATCGCTGGCGATCCGAGAGTATTATGTTGCGAGCTTTCTGAACCAGAGCTTGCCCGGCGGCATGGCGGGAGATGCCGTTCGCGCGGTGCGCATGCGCAATGCCGGCCCGGGCGGATGGAAGGCGCCGGCAAAGGCTGTGGTTTTCGAGCGCCTGTCGGGACAGCTGGCCTTCTTCCTTCTCGCGATCATCGGGCTTTTCGTCTGGCCACGTTTGATCGGCGGAGAGCAGGAAGGGCGCCAGGCCTTCCGTCTGGTGCTCGGCTTCTTTGCCGTTGCCGCCGTCGCCATCGCAGCGATCATCGCGGCGGGCGGGCGTCTGGCGTGGATCCGCAAGTTTCAGGCTGACATCACGGAGGTCTTCATCCGTGGGCGGGCGCTCCCATTCCAGCTCGGCACCAGCCTTTTGATCGTCTCGACCTATGTTGCGACTTTCTTCATCGCCAGCGATGCGGTGGGCGCGCCGCTGCCCTGGGAGGCAACCCTGACGGTGGTTCCGCTCTGTCTGATCGCCATGCTGATCCCAGCGGGTTTCGGAGGCTGGGGAACGCGAGAGGCGGCGGCCATGGCGCTCTGGCCGATCATCGGTGCTTCTGCGGCCGAAGGACTGGCTGCCAGCATCATCTATGGCGGGCTTTCGCTGGCAGGCGCCCTGCCTGGGCTGGCCCTGCTTGCCATCGAAGCCATCCGTGGTAGGCCTCGCCGCGCCTGAGGCGCCCATTACCGGGCCTCGATCCGGGCATAGACATCGCCCGAAGATGCATCCGGAGACATCTGCGACAGTTCGACGAGAAGCTCGTCAGCGGTCTTCCAGCGATCCCACACGAAACGGTGCTGCTCGCCCACGACCCGGTTGAAGCGATAGCCGCCGAGGCCCATCAACCGGTCGATCGCATTGGACGCCACCGAGGGCATGGCGGGAATGTATTCGAAGGCGATGAGGGGGATCGGCTTGCTCAAGCCATGGAGGATTTCGGCCTCCGCGCCCTCGACATCGATCTTGCAGAAGGACGGCATGCCGTGTTTCGCGATCAGATGGTCAAGCGTCACCATGGGAACGGTGACCTTTTGGTCCCACACGACCTGCGAAAAGCCTTTGCTCTGCTTGACCGTCTCCACGAAGTTGCTGGAAATGCTGGTCACCGTCGGATGCAGGCTTGAGATCAGAAGATCGATTTCACCGGCCTTACGACCGACGGCGACACGCTCGAAACCGGTCAGCGCGCCTGAGAAACGGCTCTCGATGAAATCGGCGAATGCCGGCTGCGGTTCGACTGCGACCACGCGTGCGCCGAGATCGAGCAAGGTGCGACTGCGGCTGCCGACATGGGCGCCGATATCGAACACCAGTTCGCCAGGTTTGATGATCGAGCCGTAGAAGTTGCGCAACGCGCGGCGTCGCCATGGCTGACCGTAGTAAACGACCAGGGATCGGGCGAGACCGAAGGAGGTGGAAAGCCGATGGACACGGCCCGTCATGGCGTGCCCGGCTTTCGGAGAAGATAGATGATGTCCACTGTGAAGGAGTAGATCAAGGCCAGCAGCGCAACGACCGCAATAGCCGTCGAATAGGGTGTCTCGACGAAGGGTATGAGGATCAGGCACAGCGCCGAAATCTGGATCACGCAGACCAATTTGCGCCGGAAGGACGGGAAAAGCTCCCCTGTCAGCCTCGGGATCATCCAGCCGGCTGCCACGAAGGCGTAGCGCATCAAGCCTATCCAAATCACCCAGAGCCCCGCCTTTTCCAGCAAGGCCGCCGCTACCGAGAGCACGAGGATCAGAAGCGCATCGACCTCCATGTCGAAGCGCGCACCGAATGCGGATTCATGGCCGTAGACGCGGGCGAGATAGCCGTCGACCCCGTCGAGCGCGAGTGCGATCAACACCACGCCCACGAGCGTCCAAAGCGCAAGGTCGGTGGCGGCGAGGCTATCGAAACAGAGGACGGTCGCACCCGTCAGGCTGACAAGGCAGGCCCGGAAGGCGGTGACCAGGTTGGCCGGCCCGAACCGCCGATGCGGGTGGTCCGGAAGGGCATACAAGACCAGCGTGAACATCAGGACCAGTGAAAGGATCACCGAGGCTACGAAGTCCCAACCGAGCGGAAGCCGGAAGGAGACCAGCAGTGCGACGATCGACGTGCCCAAGAGCAACCCCGACAGGCCCGCGATCGTGTCCGACAGCAGCGCCGGCCGCGCGCGCAACTGTGTGATCCAGCCAGCCTGGGCGAGACCCCAAGACCGACCGAAACGATCGCCGCCAAGCCGTTCCGGCTCGCTTGCCATAGTCAAATCCTCCCTGCCCGCTTGGAGCTTACTCTGCGGCGACCAGCGTTTCCAGATCCAGCATGTGGCCGGCACGCAGTGTCTTCGTGCGCAGGTAGTTCTGGTTTTCCGCGGTCACGCGACCGGTGACCGGCGAACGCGCCTCGACCTCGATACCGCCCAGTTCCAGGCCGGCAATCTTGGTCGGATTGTTGGTGTAGACCGCGACCTTCGAGATCCCGAGCTGACGCAGCATGGCGACCGCGGCTTCATAGCGCCGATGTTCCTCGGCAAGGCCAAGTTCCGCATCGGCATCGATCGTGTCCAGCCCGAGGTGCTGATAGCCATAGGCGCGCATTTTTGCGCCGATCCCGGTGCCGCGTCCTTCCTGATCGAGATAGAGCAGAACGCCGCCGCCTGCCTGCTTGAGCAGAGCAAGACCGTTGCGCAACTGGTCGCCGCAGTCGCATTTCAGCGAGCCGCAGAGGTCACCGGTGATGCAGGACGAATGGATACGGATCGGGACGGTCTTCGACATGTCAGGCTTGCCGACCACGATCGCGACCTGATCCTTCTGGGCGAGGCCGCCCCGGAAGACCACGAAGTCGGCATCGCCGAGATCCTTGAGCGGCACGCGGGTGCGCACCACCTTCTCAAACCGCTGGCGGGCGACATCGGCGCCCTTCAGGCGGCTTGCGGCGATCTCGCAGCAGCCGGCGAAGCGGTCAGCGATCTCTGTCACATCAGCAAGCACCATGGCGGGGAGCAGCAGCGCAAGACGTGCCAGCTCCGTCGACTGGATGGCGAGGTCATCAGCGGGCTGCCAGATGGCCGGCTTCTCTGCGCCGAGAGCGTAAGCCAGACGTGACGCATCATCGAAGGCCAGCCCGGCGAGCGGTGTGATGACATCGCTATCTGCGGCGATGCCGAGACGAGCGGCGCGCGGTGCGGTCAGGAGCAGGCTGTGGCGATCTTCGGTAACAGCGGCGAATTGATCGTAAAGAGAGGGCGCCACGCAATCGAGCGCCACGACCGCGAGCTTTCGTGATCCCTCCGCAAGCAGGACGGGTCGGCCGTAGCGCAGTTCTGCGACGGCGCGTTCAACTTCGATTGCGGCGGTGGGGAACTGGAAAGTGGGCTGGCTGGAATTCGACATGAGGCATACTCTCCCTATCAGTGGCATCCATTACGCCCAACTTCCGGCGACGGATTGCGCGGCCGCCATAAATTTATTTTGATGGCGTGCTTGGAACAAAATGCCTGCTAAAGCCATACGTTCCATTCGGACATGTATTTAGGGCGCGGGGAATTCAGTTTGAAGCTCGACCAAGACGAACAGACCGTTTCCGGCGGCGCGCACGCCCTTGCGCTGTGGTTCGAGGCCAAAGAAACCTGCGGCCTGCGCGAAGAAGGCCTTCCTGCCCCATCGAATGACGAGGTCCTCGTCCGCACGCTTTTCAGCGGCATCAGCCGTGGAACCGAGTCCCTCATCTTCCGCGGCGCTGTGCCCGAGAGCGAGTTCGACCGCATGCGCGGGCCGCATATGCAGGGCGCTTTCCCCTTTCCGGTGAAATACGGATATGCTGCCGTCGGACATGTGGAGGCGGGTCCTCACCATCTCCTGGGCAAGAGCGTATTTGCTCTTCATCCGCATCAGGACCGGTTCGTCCTTCCGGTTGATCAGGTCACCGTCCTGCCGGAAACGCTGCCACCACAACGCGCGGTGCTTACGGCTAACATGGAAACCGCGCTTAACATCGTTTGGGACGCAGCCATTCAGCCGGGTGACCGGGTTGCCGTCTTCGGCGCCGGCGTCGTCGGATCACTGGTCGCCTATCTTTCCTCACGCATCGTGGGCACGGAGACCGTGCTCGTCGATCTCGATCCGGAACGGCAGGGCCTCGCCACGGATCTCGGCCTGAGTTTCTCTGCGGCCGACCGGCTCGACGGCGAATTCGACGTTCTCATCAATGCGACGGCATCGGCTGCGGCCCTAGAGAATGCCATTGCCCATGCCGGCGTGGAGGCAAAGATTGTCGAGGCCAGTTGGTATGGCGATCGGCCTGTCACCATCCCGCTGGGCGGCGCATTCCATTCTCGCCGGCTTTCATTGGTCAGTTCGCAAGTCGGCGCAGTCCCCGCCTCGCGCAGGGCACGCTGGAGCTATGCGCGCCGCCTCGCCAAGGCCCTCGACCTGTTGCTCGACGACAGGCTCGACTGCCTGATTTCCGGGGAGACACGTTTTTCTGAACTGCCCGCCGCTTACGGACGTATCCTGTCCACGCAAGACACTTTGTGCCACCGCATCCGCTACTGACGAAAGAGAGCTCATGTTCGCTGTTGAAGTTCGAGACCACATCATGATCGCCCACAGCCTGCCGCGTCCGGTCTTCGGGCCTGCCCAGGGCATGCACGGAGCGACCTTCGTCGTGGATGCGGCATTCTTCACCAAGGATGTGGACGAAGATGGGCTGGCCGTCGATATCGGTGCAGCCACCACGGTTCTCGCCGAGGTGCTGAAGCCCCTCAACTACCAGAATCTCGACGAAGTCGAGGCCTTCAAGGGTAAGGTCAGCACAACGGAAGTGATCGCCAAGCACATCTTCGACCAGTTGGCGAAAGCCGTAAGCGACAAGCGTCTGGGCGCCGGGAGCCACCGCATCTGCCGGCTGAAGGTGACCCTGCATGAGTCCCATGCCGCCCGCGGCTGGTATGAGGCCGATCTTTGAGCCGTTCTCTCGTCTTCGCCTATCCCGGCGATCTCTCGCTGAAAACCGGCGGCTATGGCTATGACCGCAAGGTCATCGAGGGGCTGAAGCAGATCGGGTGGGAGGTCGAGTTGCTCGGGCTCGGTGACGGTTTTCCCGCGCCTTCTGACACCACCCTTGACCGTGCGGGCGAGTCTCTTTCGGCCTTGCCGGAGGGCTCGCTCGTCGTCATGGACGGGCTGGCTTTCGGCGTGCTTGAGGGCTTTGCGCTGAAGGAGGCCGAGAGGCTGCGGATGGTCGCCCTCGTCCACCATCCGCTTGCGCTCGAAACGGGACTGACCGAGGAGGAGCAGCGCCGGTTCCGCGAAAGCGAGCGCAAGGCGCTCTCTGCCGCACGGCATGTGATCGTGACGTCTCCCATGACGGCGCGGGAGCTCGTCGCCAATTACGACGTCGGTGCCTCCCACATCACGGTGGCGCTGCCGGGCACGGAGAAAGCGTCCACCGTCCCCCCTCAGAATTCTGTGCCCAACATCCTGTCCGTCGGAACGCTGTCGCGACGCAAGGGACACGATGTGCTGCTTTCCGCGCTCAAACAGGTGGAGGATCTGCACTGGAAGGCGACCATTGTCGGCAGCAAGACACTTGATCCGGCCACGAGCAATGCGCTTGCGGATCAGGTTGACAGGCTCGAACTCGGACAACGGGTCGAGCTTGCGGGTGAAGTCGAGGAGCCGCGCACCTATTTTGCCAAGGCCGACATTTTCGCTCTGGCCAGCCGTTACGAAGGCTACGGCATGGTCTTTGCCGAGGCGCTTTCCCATGGGTTGCCGATCGTTGCCTGTCATGCCGGAGCCGTGCCGGAAGTGGTGCCGGAGGAGGCGGGCTTCCTCGTGCCTGTCGATGATGTCGACGCTTTCAGCGCGGCCCTGCGCCGCCTGCTGAGCGATCCGGAAGAGCGGTCCGCAAAGGCTGAGGGTGCGCGCCGAGCGGGTGCGATCCTGCCCGACTGGGCCGAGACGGCTAAGATCATCTCCAACGCATTGGACAAGATATCATGAGCGGCTTTGACAAGGACTGGCTGGCACTGCGCGAACCGGTCGACAGGAGAGCGCGCGCAGACGCCTTGGTGGAGCGGCTATCGCGGCACCTCGACGAGGCCGAAGCGCCCGCGATCATCGACATCGGCTGCGGCACAGGCTCGACATGGCGGAGCCTTTCGGGTCGCGTTCCCCGCTCTGCGACCTGGCAGTTGCTCGATTACGATCCGGTGCTTCTCGCGGAGGCCGAACGGCGTATCGGCGGAGCCAGCGACGTGACGTTTCGCCAGTTCGACCTCAACCAGTTCGAGGACCTGCCGCTCGGGCAGGTCACGGTCGTGACGGCCTCGGCGCTGTTCGATCTGTGCTCGGCGGACTTCTGCAATCGTTTCGCGGAGGCGCTGGTCCGAAGCAAAACGGGGCTCTACGCAGCTCTCAATTATGATGGTGTGATCGAGTGGTCGGTGCGACATCCGCTGGACGGGCAGGTGGTGATCGATTTCAACCAGCACCAGCGTTCAGACAAGGGGTTTGGTCCGGCACTTGGGCCCGACGCCACGGATCACTTACGGCTCGCATTCGAGAACCTGCGCTATCGCGTTTCGGTCGCGACCAGCCCATGGGTCATGGGACCGGAGGAGGCAGATCTTCAGATCGCTTTCCTGAAGGGTTTGGAGCAGCCGCTGGTCGAGATCGGAAGCCTGACCGCACCAGAGATCAGGTCCTGGATGGACTTCAGGCTGGAAGCAGTCGGCCAGACCGGCAGCTCATGCGTGGTCGGCCACACGGATATCCTCGCCCTGCCCCGCCGCTGAACCGGCGGCGCTGCTGAGGTCACAGTCGAAGAGCACGTCGCTACCCAGCGTGTAAACCTTGGCCGCCGGGCGATGGGCGCTCGAGAGTTTTTCGATGGGCGGCAACGCGATGCCGGCCGGGCCGGAGCCGATGATCAGCGGTGCGATGGCCACATGCAGCCGATCGACCAGACCTGCCTCGATAAACCGGGCAATCGTCCGGGCACCGCCTTCAACAAGGATCCGCCGCAACCCACGCGCGGCAAGCGCGTCGAGGATTTCCTGCGGGTCCAGACCACCCTCGCCTTTCCGGACGCGGATGACATCGGCGCCGTGGGATTTGACAGGAGCGTCATCGGCCTGGATCAGGATCACGGGCGCGCCGCCATCGCGGAAGAGACGCTCGTCACCCGTCAGTTCCGCGCCGCAATCGATGACGACGCGGACGGGGTTCGGGCCTTTGACGGCCCGCACGGACAGCCGGGGGTCGTCGCATTTGACTGTGCCGACACCGACAATCACGGCCTCGACAAGCGCACGACAGCGATGAAGGTGGGCGATCCCTTCGGGTCCGGAGATGTCCCGCGCATCGCCGGAGGGGGTGGCGACGCGTCCGTCGAGCGACTGGCCGACCTGCGCCAGGACGAAACCATCCTTCGCGGCGGCGATCGGGGCGTAAAGAGCCATGACGGGGTCTGTTTCGTCTGAAACGCCTGAACCAGCACCCCGCATAGCGAGAAGGCGTGCCCAGAGCTGATCCGTCATGTCGATCTTACGCATCGGGTCTCCGTCCTGAATTTTACAAAATGCGGTAAAGGGTCCGGTCGCGGCGGATTACGTGGTGAAAAATCACCGCCGCAAAATGCAACGCGAAAAGTGCCAAAAGGATCCATGCGCTCCATTCATGGATGGCCGACAGGGTGAAGGCGATATCCGGCGACTTGCCGATCGGGCTCCAGACGGTGAACAGACCGAACCAGTTCAGCGGAAAACCATGGGCGTTCGTCGCGAGAAAACCCGATACGGGCATGATGATGAGGAAGACATAGAGGAGACCATGGACGGTATGGGCTGCCGCCTTTTCGAGAGCGGGAGCTTCGACCAGGGGAGCGCTGCTCGTCAGCCGCGCGCCGATGCGCAGCAGCATGAGCCAGAGAACAAGGAAGCCGAGGCTCTCATGCACCAGGTAGAAATCCAGTTTAACGTCTTCCTTGACGAAACCGATCATCAAGCCGAGGGGCCAGGTAGCCATAACGAGGCCGGCGATCAGCCAATGGAGTATGCGCAAAGGAGCCGCATAGCGGCCAGCTTCTCCTGCCATCTCCACATTGCTCACGCTCATCTGCCCACTCCCATCTCGTCCCCGTGACCGGGCCAGCGCCCGGCCTCCCCGCCGGGTTGGTCGCTGAAGACGGCCCAGCATGGTTCCGTTTGACGAAAATGTAAACGAAAGATGACGGTCAGCAGATCAGGTCACACTGTGGTGATCACAGCGTGGGTGGGGCCTTCTGGAAGAAAACGTAGGACCCTTTGGCAACCTTGAAGATATCGCAGTTGCGCCGAACCTTGCGTTCACCTTCCAGGCGGAAGACGCCGAGCGAGCCGGAGAAACCATCCGGCGACATGATGCGCTCCGGCGCGAAAGCCACTTCGCCGAAACGGCCGGCCAAACCGATTGCCATGGCCATAGCGTCAAAGCCGTATCCGGCCTGAGCCGATGCCGGCATGCCGTAGCTTGCCATGTAGCGGCTACCGATCCGGCTCTGGACGTTCTGGTCGTAGCGGCAGACGATGCTGCCGGTGAGCTTCGGATCGTTGAGATCCTGGGCCGTCAGCACCGTGCTGGCGACAACGCGACGTCCCGGACGCGGCGGCTTGGCGGCATCGGCTTTTTTCAGCACGTCAGCGGGCGATTTGACGCCTGGCATCAGGACGACCATGTCGGCCTTGCTCCAGGAGGCCAGCGCCTTGGACGGCACCGTGCCGCCGGCGAGCTCGACAATCGGCTCCACCTTGCCACCGAAAGCCTTGACCTGGCGGGCGATGCGATCGGCCTCCAGCTTTTCGGCCGGCGAGGACGCGAGGATCACGGCGTGGCTTGCGCCTTCGGCCATGGCGAAGGAGGCGCTTTCAATGAGGCTGTCGGTCGGGCTCGACACGAAAGCGTATACATCCGGGGGCAGCGCAACGTCGTTCGTCTGGAAGGCGATCATCGGCACCTGAAGACCACCGAGACCTCGCTGAATGACTTCGAATTCGGCGCCACGGGCTGTGGTGATGATCAGGGAGACCTGCTGGCGCGCCAAGGTCTTGGCAGCGGCCTCGATTGCCTCGGGCTTCTCCAATGTCTCCAGCATGGTCAGCGTCACGACGTCGGAGCCCAGCGTGTTGACGGCCAGGGCCGCCCCGTCACGATACTCGCTGTCGGCCTGACGGCTTTGCTGATCGGCTCGGCGCACGCCGAGATAGGCAACCTTCACAGGACCGGAGCCCAGGGTCTGATTGTACAAGCCTGTCTGACTGCCGGCTGCCGTCGCCGCGCTTCCAGCACCCTCGCTCCCAGCGGGCTTGAAGTCGTCTGTCTGACAGGAGGCCAGGGTGAAGAGAC
>NZ_STGU01000001.1 GCF_004912135.1 Rhizobium rosettiformans W3 | reverse complement strand
AGCATCGTCCATGACTGAAAAGTCCAGCTTGGTCGTGTTGGGTATCAATTCATCCATGTTAAGTTCAGGCATTTCCCCGCCATCATCATTATGTCCCCTCAGAGAGCCATTACACGGGGCAATGACCTTCCTGCAACGATACTAACGGTTAAAACCGCTGCCACAAGGGCGCAAAGGCAACCGATTGGGCATGAAGCACCGTTTTTGAACATTTGCCGTTCATTTCCCCCAGGATTGGCTCCTTGTATCCTCGACAGCCGGGCATTTGATCATCTACCGACCATTTCGCCCACCACACGACAGGCAAGCGGGATACCGCCACGGCCAAACGCTTTTTCGGATTGATGCGCGCGAGCGACTGCGCTATGACCGCAATTGAAACGGCGAGTCAAAACCGCCTTCGGATGCACCCGTAGCTCAGCTGGATAGAGTGTTGGATTCCGATTCCAAAGGTCACAGGTTCGAATCCTGTCGGGTGCGCCATTCGCCAAATCCTCCCTCTCTTCGACTTACCGACAGCCGATCGGCATGCACGCGGCGCGCGATAACGCGGACGTGATGGGATTGGGCCGGCCTTGCACATCCAGAACGCCCGTCCGCGGGTGCCAAGCCCTCGAAATCGCTGGACTTTGACCAAAGACAAATTCATCCTTTCCCTGTTCCACGCCCTGCAGTTCAACGCAGGGCTGGAACGGCAAGGGCGCCGCAGAGCGCTTTCGGGGAGGAAACATGGAACACATCTTCACGCCGCCACGGCCGTGGCTGGCGGCCTATGGCACAAGCATTCCGCAGGAACTGGGAGACCTTCGCTACCGGAGCATCGCCGATCTGGTCGATCAATCCTGCGCTGCGAACGGTCCGCGCAAGGCGTTTACCTGCGTCGTACCGAACGGCATGAACGGCAGCCTGACCTATGCCGAGATCGGCGAGATGTCGGATGCCTTCGCCGCCTTCCTGCATCATGACTGCGGCCTGCGCGCCGGCGACCGGGTCGCCGTGCAACTGCCCAACGGCCTGCCCTACCCCGTCGTCGCCTTCGGCGTCTTCAAGGCCGGCTGCATCCTGGTCAACACCAACCCGCTCTATACGCCGAGCGAGATGGTCCACCAGTTCAATGATTCCGGTGCCAAGGCGCTGGTGATCGTCGACATGTTCGCCGACAAGCTGGCGGACGTCGTGCCGAAGACCGGCATACAGACGGTGGTCCTGGCAGGCGTGCCGGAATTCTTCCCCAAGCTGCCGGAGATCATCATCCGCGGCGTGCAGAAGGTCTGGAACAAGGTGCTGCCGCCGGTGCCGAAGCTGTCGGTCCCCGTCCTGCGGATCAAGGAGGCGCTGGCCAGGGGCCGCGCCCACCGGGCGGATGTGAAGGCCATGTGGGCGTCTTCCGGTCCGGACGACCTCGCGCTTTTGCAATATACCGGCGGCACCACCGGCGTCGCCAAGGGCGCCATGCTCACCCACGGCAACATCCTCACCAATCTCGATCAGGTGCGCGCGGTCTCCGGCGGTGTCATGGCCCGCGAGGACCAGGTGCTGACGGCACTGCCCCTCTATCATATCTTCGCCTTCACGGCGAACCTGATGACCTTCTTCGAACTGGGTGCCCGCAACATCCTGATCCCCTCGCCGCGCCCGGTGCAGAACCTGCAGCGCGCCATCGAAAACTATCCGATCACCTGGATCACCGGCGTCAACACGCTGTTCAACGGCCTGATGAACGAGGAATGGTTCGCCGCCTATCCGCCCCGGAAGCTGCGTGCAGCCATTGCCGGCGGCACGGCGCTGCATGAGGCGGTCGCCACCCGCTGGCGGGTGATGACGGGAACCCCGATCGCGGAAGGTTACGGCCTGAGCGAAACCTCGCCGCTCGTCAGCTTCAATCCGCTGGACGACCGGGCACGAGCCGGCAGCATCGGCATCCCGGTGCCGGGCTGCGACGTGATCCTGGTCGATGCCGACGGCAAGCAGGTGCCGCCCGGCGAACCGGGCGAACTCTTGGTGCGTGGCCGCCAGGTCATGCAAGGCTACTGGCAGCGCCCCGACGAGACTGCGACTGCCCTGCAGAACGGATGGTTTGCGACCGGCGATATCGCCGTCATGGACGGGCAAGGCTTCCTCAAAATCGTCGACCGCAAGAAGGATCTGGTGCTCGTCTCGGGCTTCAACGTCTATCCCAATGAAGTCGAAGACGCGCTCGCCAAGATGGATGCGGTGCTCGAAGCCGCCGTCGTGGCGATCCCCGATGCGAAGACCGGTGAAGCGGTGCGCGCCTATGTGGTGAAGAACCCCGATCACGAGGGCGACCTGACGGAAGACGCGATCCGCAGCCACTGCAAGACGCTGCTCAGCGACTACAAGGTGCCGAAATCCATCGTTTTCCGCGACGCCCTGCCCAAGACGCCGATCGGCAAGATCCTGCGCAAGGATCTGAAGGCCGAAGTGCTGGCAGAATTCAAGAAGTGAGCGGAGGGCAAAGACCATGTTGACAGAACTTGAAACCACCCTGCTCGGCATCATGATGATGGTGATCATGCTGGGCATGGGCGCGTCCATGACCTGGCGCGACTTCTTCATCGCCTTCCGCAAGCCCAAGGGCATTCTGGTCGGCCTCTTCAGCCAGTATCTCATCATGCCGTTTCTCGGCTATGCCCTCGCTCTGGCGCTGGGCCTGCCCGCCGGCATGGCGGCCGGCCTCATTCTGATTGCCTGCATGCCGGGCGGTACCACCAGCAACATCTTCGCCTATTTCTCCAAGGGCGTGCTGGCGCTGTCGATCATGATGACGACGGTCTCGACGCTGGTGGCCGTCGTCACGGTCCCATTCCTGCTCAGCTTCTACAGCGGGCTCGCCGGTCTCGGCGGCGACTACGTGATCCCGGCCGGCAATGTCGCGCAGGTGCTCGTGGTCCTCCTGGTCCCGACCGTGCTCGGCATGTTCCTGCGCAAGATGAACGCCAATGCCGGCGCCACGATCGAGATGATCGGCTCGCTGCTCGGCGTGGTCGTCATCCTCTTCTTGATCGGCTCCTGGGTGCCACGCAATTACCAGATGCTGCTCGACACCCCCTTCCCCGTCTATGTCGCAGCGATCGGGATCGGCCTGACCGGCATGTTGTTGGGCTACTGGCTGGCCCGCGCCCTGCGCCAGGACGCCAACCGCTCGCGCACCATCAGCCTGGAAACCGGCATCCAGAACGGTCCGCTGGCAGCCCTGATCGTGACCCTCTCCTTCACCGGCACGCAACAGCAGGAGGTCCTGTTCATCCCGATCCTCTACAGCCTGTTCATCGTGATCACCTCTTCCGTCATCACGCTCTGGTATAGAAGGACGGCAACCGAAGAGGCTCTTGCCCGGGACATGGCGAAGGTCAGGGCTTGAGGCGAACGGACGGAGGCTGATGCTGCCGGCAGAACAGAAGCTCGTCGCGACACCACCGTCCCACCGCGATACCCATTAGCCACCGCAACAAACGCCTCGACGTATTGAGTACTCTCGGCGCAGACAAAGAAAAACCCCGCCCTTTCAGGCGGGGTTTGTTGTTTCAGGAGTTCGATCGTCGAACTCGGTATACTCAGGGCAATCAGATCGCCTGGTAGGCGGCGATGATGGCCGTGACCTGATCCGAGTTCATGGCCTGGATCTGGGCGGTGGTGATGGCCTGCAACTGGTCGGTTTCCAGCTCGCTGATGTCGGAGGTCGAGAGACCGGCGATCGCTGCCGTGGTGATGGCGGCGATGTCATCAGTGGAGAAGGTATCCAGATCTTCGCTCGACAGCGCGCTGATGGCGGCCGAGTTCAGTGCTGCAACCTGAGCCGAAGTCAGAGCCTCGATCTGATCGCTGGTCATTGCGACCAGCTGATCGGTCGTCAGGGATCCGACAGCCCGCGAGCCGAGTGCCGCAACCTGTTCGGTCGAGAAGGACACCAGACCATCGGTCGAGAGGTTCTGGACCTGCGCCGACGTCAGGGCACCGATCTGAGCCGTGGAGAACCCGTCGATCTGTGCAGAAGTCAGGCTTCCGACCTGAGCCGACGTCAGGGCCGCCACCTGGGCTCCCGTCAGTCCTGTTAGCTGCGCGGATGTCAGGGCCCCGAGGTTCTCGGTCGACAGGGCTGCAATCGTCCGCGTGCTCAGGAGAGCAAGTTCACTCGAGTCGAAGGTCGCCATGTCTTCGGTCTGCAGGCCGGCGATGGCACCCGTGCTGAGCGCAGCGAGCTGGCCGGTCGACAGAACGCCGATCTGGGCGGAGGTCAGTGCGGTGACCTGATCAGACGTCAGGCTTGCAAAGACCCGCGTTCCGAGAGCCGCGATCTGCTCGGTCGAGAACGAAGCGAGGTTCGCAGTCGACATGGCCGCAACCTGCGCGCTGGTCAGAGCACCGACCTGAGCCGTATCGAACCCGTCGATGTCATCCGTGGTCAGCACACCGATCTGAGCGGTCGTGACAGCAGCCACCTGAGCGGTGGTGAGACCTGCAAGCTGTGTCGAGGTGAGAGCCGCGAAGTTCTCGGTCGACATGGCTGCCAGAGCCCGTGAGTTGAGGGCTGCGACATCCGTCGGTGCGAAGGTTGCGACATCCTCAGTGGCCAGACCCGCAATACCTGCAGAGCTGATGGCTGCCAGCTGAGCCGTCGACAGAAAGTCGAACTGGCTGGAGGTCATGGCGGCGATCTTGTCGGAGGTCAGGCTCGCGATACCGGCCGTTGCGATGCCAGGCAGCTGATCCGAGGTCAGCGCTGCCAGGCTCTCGGTGGACAGTGCGGCGATCTGGGTCGACTTCAGAGCCGCCAGCTGGCCAGAGTTCAGTCCGGCAATCGTGGCGCTGTCGAGCGTTGCGACCTGCGCAGTCGTCAGGGCGGCAACCTGAGCCGTCGTCAGACCAGCGAGCTGGGCCGAGCCGAGGGCGGCAAAGTTGTCGGTGCTCAGAGCAGCGATTGCCCGCGTCTGAAGAACCCCAAGCTCTGCGGAGTCGATGGTGGCGAGATCGTCAGTACCGAGGCCTGCGACCGCTGCCGAGCTCAGCTGCGAGAGCTGGGCCGTGGAGAGAGCCGCAAACTGTGCGGTATCCAGGGCACTGATCTGAGCCGAGGTCAGAGAACCAACGGCGCGGCTGCTGATGGCGGCAACCTGGTCGGTATCGAGACCGGCAACGGCGTCAGCCGAGAGACCGCTGATCGCTGCAGACGAGATCACGGCGATTTCGTCCGTCGAGAAGGTCGCGATGTCGTCAGAAGACAGGGCAGCCAGGTCGGCAGAGCTGAGCGAAGAGATCTGGCTGGAGGTCAGAGCCTCAACCTGAGCCGTGCTCATCGCCGCCAGCTGATCCGCGGTCAGGGCACCCACGGCGCGGGAATTGAGCGACGCGACCTGCTCTGTGGACAGGGATGCGATGTTGTCCGTCGACAGGGCGACGATCTGCTGAGAGGTCAGGACGCCAGTCTGGGTCGCCGTCAGACCATCAATCTGAGCCGAGGTGAGGACACCGAGCTGAGCGGTCGTCAGCGAAGCAACCTGCGCCGTCGTCAGGCCGGACAGCTGGAGGCTGTCGAGCGAGGCGATGTTGTCGGTCGAGAGCGCCGCGATGGCTCGCGAGTTCATGACCGCAAGGTCAGCGGAGTCCAGGCCATCAAGGTCTGCCGAAGAGAGACCCGCGACTGCTGCGCTGGAGAGGGCAGCAAGCTGACCCGTCGTCAGGACAGCCACCTGATCGGAGGAGAGTGCCGCCACCGCATCAGAACCGAGAGCAGCGACTGCCCGGGTGTTGATCGCAGCGACCTGATCGGACGACAGCGAGGCCAGGGCATCCGTGGTCAGGGCACGAACCTGAGAGCTGGAGAGCATGGCCACCAGAGCCGACGTAAGGCCATCGATCTGGTCACTGACCAGGGTCGCGACTTGCGCCGTGGTGAGAGCCGCCATCTGGCTGGTCGTCAGACCCGACAGCTGAGCGGAGTCGAGTGAGGCGATGTTGGCGGTCGACAGCGCCGCGAGGGCACGGGAGTTCAGGGCAGCCAGATCAGCCGAGGCGAAGCCATCGAGGTCTTCGGTCGCCAGACCGGCAACGGCTGCGCTCGAGAGAGCTGCCAGCTGTCCGGTGGTCAGAACGCCCACCTGGTCGGAGGAGAGAGCAGCGATCGCGTCAGAGCCAAGGGCGGCAATAGCGCGGCTGCTGAGGGCCACCACCTGATCGGTGGTGAACGATGCGAGCGCATCGGTGCTCAGAGCGCGAACCTGCGAGCTGGAGAGCAGCGCCACCAGATCCGTCGACAGGCCATCGAGCTGGTCGCTGTCGAGAACACCAACCTGGGCGGTCGTCAGGGCGCCAAGCTGTGCCGAGGTCAGGCCCGAGATCTGAGCCGAGTCGAGCAGGGCGATGTTGTCGGTCGACAGAGCCCCGATGGCGCGGCTGCTGAGGACCGCGATCTCTGCGGAGCTCAGTGTGCCGATGGCATCCGAGTTCAGGCCGCGGATGGCAGAGGACGTCAGCGTTGCAAGCTGGCCGGTCGAGAGAGCTGCGAACTGAGCCGAGTCGAGCACATTCAGCTGATCGGACTTCAGCGAAGCGGTGGCGCGAGTGCTGATTGCAGCCAGCTGATCGGTGCTGAGCGAAGCAACTGCATCCGTCGACAGAGCCGCGACCTGCTGGGAAGACAGCGCACCGATCTGGTCGCTGGTGAAGCCATCCAGCTGATCGCTGTCGAGCGAGCCGATGATGGCCGTCGAGAGAGCCGCGATCTGCGAGGACGTCAGGCCAACGAGCTGGCCGGAGGTGAGCGTTGCAAACTTGTCGCTGGAGAGAGCTGCAAGCGAGCGCGACTGCAGGGCGGCAAGATCGGCGGAGTCGAAGGTTGCGAGATCTTCGGTCTCAAGGGCGCGAGCGGCGGCCGAATTGATGGCAGCGAGCTGACCGGTCGACAAGGCGGCGATCTGCGTCGATGTCATCGCGGCGATCTGGGTGCTGTCGAGAGCAGCCACGGCGCGTGTGTTGATGGAGGCGATCAGGTCGGTCGACAGGTTGCCGATGACGGCCGAGGTGATGCCGCGGATGGCAGCAGAGCTCAGCGAAGCGAATTCTTCGGTGCTGAAGGTGCCGAGATCGGCAGACGACAGGGCCGCAAGGTCGGAAGATGTGAGAGCCGCGATCTGGGCCGACGAAAGGGCCTGGATCTGGTCGGTGCTCATCGCTTCGAGCTGAGCGGTCGTCAGGGCGGCGACGGCGCGGCTGCTGAGGGCAGCAACCTGCTCGGTCGAGAGCGAGGCAACATTGTCGGTGCCGAGTGCGATAACCTGCGACGAGGTCAATGCTGCGACCTGAGAGGTGCTCAGACCGTCGATCTGGTCGCTGTCGAGAACGGCGACCTGGGCCGTCGTCAGCGCGCCGATCTGAATGCCGGACAGTGCCGTCAGCTGAGCGGACGTCAGCGCAGCGACGTTGTCGGTCGACAGGGCAGCCAGGCTGCGGGAATTGAGCGAAGCAAGGTCGGCGGAGTCGAAGGTTGCGACATCTTCGGTTGCGAGACCCTTCACGGCAGCCGAGCTGAGAGAAGCGAGCTGCGTGGTGGTCAGAGCGGCAACCTGATCGCTGCCAAGGGCTGCGACCTTTTCAGAGGTCAGAACCGAGATAACGCGGGTGCTCAGGCTTGCAACCTGTTCGGTCGAGAGCGATGCAAGCGTATCCGTGCTCAAAGCGCGCATCTGGGCGCTGGTCAGTCCAACGAGCTGGGCAGTGGTGAGGCCATCAGCCTGTGCAGAGCTTAGGGTCGCGATCTGCGCGGTGGTGAGAGCGCCGATCTTGGCGGCCGTCAGGCCGACCATCTGGGCGGAGTCGAGAGAAGCAAAGGCCTCGGTGGACAGAGCAGCCAGCGATCTGGAAGAAAGAGCGGCGACGCCGTCGGAGGAAAGCGTATCGATATCATCAGAGCCGAGGCCCTTGACAGCCGCCGAGCTGAGAGCGGCGAGCTGGCCGGTGCTCAGGACATCAACCTGATCCGTGGACAGGGCGGCAACCTGAGTAGAGGACAGAACCGCGACGGCGCGGCTGCTCAGAGTAGCGATCTGGTCGGTGGTGAAGGATGCAAGGTTGGCAGAAGACAGGGCCGTCATCTGACGCGAGGTCAGGGCCGAGACCTGCGTCGGGGTCAGGCCATCGATCTGGGCGGTCGTCAGGTTGGCGATGACCGTGGTCGAGAGCGAAGCAATCTGCGCAGTGGTCAGGCCGGAGATCTGGTCGCTGTCGAGAGCAGCGAAGCTGGCGCTCGAAAGGCCAGCCAGAGCGCGCGTACTGAGAACGGAGAGTTCGGCAGAGGTGAGCGTTTCGATGTCTGCGGCTTCGAGGCCGGCCAGTGCCAAGCTGCCGAGGGCGGTGAGCTGAGCGGTCGAAAGCGCATCAAACTGTTCCGAGCTCAGCGCGTTCACCTGCGCGGAAGAGAGGGCGCCGAGGGTACGGCTGCTGAGGCCGACCATCTTGGCGCTGTCGATGACGGCGAGCTGGTCGATCGTCAGGCCACGAACCGCGACGCTCGAGAGCGCGCCGAGCTGGCTGGTGCTGAGGCTGTCGAAATCGTCAGTCTGCAGAGCACCGATCTGAGAGGAAGAAAGGGCCGCCACCTGAGCCGTGCTCAGGGCCGCCACGTCGTCGCTGGTGAAGTTGGCGATCGTCGCGGTGGAAAGCGACCTGATCTGGGAAATGCTCAGAGAAGAGATAATCGAAGTCATGTGACGCGCGCCTTCAACGTTTGCGGTTGGCCGTTGCATTCCTTGCCACCGGTCGGGGGAGCACGTCAGGTGCCTCACCGCGCGACCTCGGGAGCATCCTGCGCCCTCAGTGGCTGCTATCCGCACGCAAGCGCAGGTCAATCGCGCTCTTGTACGGTGTCCTTGCGGACGTAAGTCTTTGGTGGAACATGGCTCGACCGAGCCTGACGGTGGAGAGGGCATCATGCAGCAGAGGTGATCTCTGCTTCCCACACCTTTTAAGGTTCATTCCCGGGACCGGGAGGCGAACCTTGTCACATCGATTCGCAAACAGACGGATGCGATGAGACGAGTCCTGCCCAGATGATTAGGGCTCACAGTCTAATTTTCTATTAACAGACCGCAGTGGAACTCATGGGTCTATTCTTGGCCCCACACGACTTCGGGCGCCTCTTTCCTAGGATGCTATCCCCCAACATCAGGTGATTTGGCAAGTCCTAAGATAAGACGGGGCACGACTACGCAAGCCCAAAGCAAGCTAAGCAATCTAGCTGTTGTCGAAACGCCGCTGCGCGGGAACGAAACCTGGCCTGCCAAGGCCGACAACAGATGTGATGTCGATGGTGATACATACAGCATTCGCCCCGGAGCAGAACGCACAGCTTTCAGCAGCAACGGAGAAGGCAAGACGCCAGAAGCTCTCGCTGCTCGAAGTGCTGCAGCTTGCCGAGCAGTGGGGCGCGGCCGGCCAGCTGGCACTTGCGGCTGAACTCTACAAAACCTGGACGGCCTTCAACGACCAGAGCCCCCTGCTGCATCTCGCCTTCTTCAACTACTCCGTCATCCTCAAGCAACTCGGCGACACCGCCGGCGCCATCAACGCCTTGAAGGCGGCACTGAAGGCGGCGCCCCTGATGGGTCAGGCACACATCAATCTCGGACGGACTTACGAAGACTGCGGCCTCGGGGCCCAGGCGATCCAGCAATGGCGCAGCTTCGTCGACGCGACCAACGAGATTACCCCGGACAAATCGGTGCATCGCCTGATGGCGCTGCAGCACATCGGACGCGTGATGGAAGGCGCGAACCTTCTTGAAGATGCCGAGACCGCCCTGTGGCAGGCAATCGAGCTTCGGCCCGACAAGCCGGAAGCCGGCCAGCACTGGATCTCGGTGCGCCAGCATCAGTGCAAATGGCCCGTCGTCCAGGGCTCCGAATTCGTCACCAAGCGGCAGATGCTCGATTCGATATCGCCTCTGCCGCTGGCCTGCTACGCCGACGACCCGATCTACCAGATGGCCAAGGCCTATCGTTACTACAAGATGCTCGCCGGTCGGCCTGACCCCGCACATCTCAACAAGCCCGAGCCGCGCAAGAAGACCGGCACCGGCCAGCGTCTGCGCATCGGCTACGTGTCCTCGGACCTGCGCGACCACGCCGTCGGCTTCGCATTGAGCGAAGTACTGGAACTGCACGACAAGACCTCCGTCGAGGTCTACGCCTACTACATCGGCGAGGCGCGAACGAACGACGCGACACAGACCCGCATGAAAGCCGTGATCGACGTCTGGCGCGACATCACCGCAATGTCGGATCTCGATGCGGCAAAGCAGATCATGGCCGACCAGATCGACATCCTGATCGACGTCAACGGCTACACCAAGCTCGCCCGTACCAAGATCTTCTCCTACCGCCCTGCCCCGGTCATCGTGAACTTCTGCGGTTATCCGGGCACCATGGCGAGCCCGGTGCACCAGTACATCATCGCTGACGAGCAGATCATTCCGCCGGGCAATGAACTGTATTACACGGAAAAGGTCCTCTATATCCCGTGCAACCAGCCGGTCGACCGCAAGCGCGTGATCGGTCCGCGTCCGGCGCGCGCCGAATATGGCCTTCCCGGGGATGCTTTTGTCTTTGCCTGCTTCAACGGCATGCAGAAGATCACCGCCGCCGTCTTCACCCGTTGGATGGCGATCCTGACCGCCACGCCCGGCAGCATCCTCTGGCTCCTCGGCGGCTCGGATGCGGTCAACCAGCGTCTGCGCGATCTGGCAGCATCCGCCGGCGTGGACCCGAACCGCATCTACTTTGCCTCCAAGGTCCCCAATCCGAACCACCTCGCCCGCATCGCGATTGCGGACCTGTTCCTCGACAGCTTCCCCTACGGCGCGCACTCCACCGCGTCCGACGCACTGACCATGGGCCTTCCGGTTCTCACGGTTCCCGGCAAGAGCTTCGCCTCACGCTTCTGCAGCAGCATCGTCAAATCGGCCGGCGTGCCTGAACTGATCTGCGCCACACCGGACGACTATGTGCGCAAGGCGGTCGCTCTGGCCAAGGACAAGGCAGGTCTCGCTCAGATCCGCAACTCGCTGCAGGCGCAGCGCGACACCTGCGCCCTGCGCGACATCCCCCGCCTCGTGCGCCGTCTGGAAGAACTGTATTGGCAGATGCAGGGCGAGCGGGAACGCGGCGAGACGCCGGTACCGGATCTCTCCAACATGGAAATGTATTACGAGATCGGCACGGACGTGATGCTGGCCGAGGTCGAGTTCGAAGACGAAGCGAGCTATCGCAAGCGCTACACCGACCAGATCCAGAACTGGCACGATTTCCATCCCGTTGCGCATGACACGCGCCTGTGGCCGTCACGGTCCTGAATTCAAGCGGCGCCGCTTTGCTGGCGCCCCTTGCTTTCCGGCCGAAGCGGGGTCCGGGCACCGCCTGCAATTCTCTACTTGATACATAATTGTCCGCGGTCCGTAAGACCGCTTTCGAGAGGCCCGGAACACCATGCTGGAAAAATATCAGCACTATGAGACACTGGTCGGAGAAGTCGAAAACACCATCGCGAAGATCCACGCGCTTCCGCTCGCTCGGTGCTACGATACCAAGTATCTTGAGCACGAATTCATCCCGAGCCTCGGCTTGAACAACGAGAGCCTTGAGCAGCAGCCGGCAGAGCTCGGCCCTTATTTCGGCAAGGGCCTACACCTGTGGCAATATCCTTCACAGCTCGCCCATTATCTCGTCTGGCTCGCCCATAGCGCCCGCGACATCCGTACCTATTCCGAGATCGGCTGCCGTTGGGGCGGCACCTTCATCCTCGTCAACGAATGGCTGAAGAAGATCGGCGCACCGCTTGAGTTTTCGCTGGCGGTCGACCCGATCGACCCCACCCCCTTCGTGAAGAAGTACATCGAGATCTCCTCGACGCCCGTCCACTACATCAAGAACTTCTCCACCTCCCAGGAGGTGATCGATTACATGTCGATGCTGAAGCCTGAAATGGTCTTCATCGATGGCGATCATACACTCCAGGGCGTAATGTTTGACCACTTGCTGGTGCGCAAGACGGCCAGCATCATCGTCCATCACGATATCGCGTCCCAGGCCTGCCCCGGCACTTCGGTGTTCTGGAGCTATGTGAAACAGGCCGAGTCGGATTTCTATGCCTGGGAATTTACCCAGCAATACGCATCCGTGTCCGGAAACTTCCTCGGCATCGGCGCACTGAAGCGCCTTTGATCCCGAGGACCGTCCATCAGTTGCCGCTTCCAAGAGGAATACATGGCGCCCGTCATACTCGTTACATTCGCCGGCCGCGAACACCGCATGCAGATACTCAACAGCTATGTCCGGAAGGCCATGGCCGACGGCCTGATCGACGAATGGCATATCTGGGATTTCACCCGTTCGCAGGCGGACCACGAGTGGGTGACCCGCGAGTTCGGCCCGCTGCGCTACATGGGCGATGCGGTGAGCTATCAGGCTTGCGGCACGGCAACCTCCCGTGCGCCGCTGCGGCTGGAAGCCCGGATCACCAATGACCTGCACATCGCGCTTCTGCCGAAGCATGAGCCGGACGCCTTCTATGAGATCGTGGTCGGCGGCTGGAACAATCTGCAATGTGTGGTGCGCAAGGGCCCGCGCGAGCGCCTTAATGATCCCGACAGAAGCGACGCGGAGCTCACCTGGGCCAAGCTGACCCCGAGCGTCCTGTCGCCGGGCCGTGACAACGAGGTCATCCTCTCCGTCGATCCGGATGGAACCCCTGAACTGATGGTCAACGGTGTGGTGCTTGGCCGGTGGCCCGAGGTATCGGTTCCTGAAGGGGCAGATGTCATGATCCGGGGTGGCTGGGGTTCTGCGCTCGAGCTTTGCCACGTGAATGCACCGGTCCGCCGCTATATCGGCAATCCGGGCGAGCAGATGCCTTATTTCCAGGCCTATCAATATTACGCGAGACGGCTTTCCGATTTCGCCGACGCACTCTTTCTGAAATGCGATGATGATATCGTCTATGTTGATCTCGATCGGCTCGCCGGCTTCATCGATCATCGCCGCAAGAACCCGCACTACTTCGTCACCTCCGCCAACGTCGTGAACAACGGCGTCTGCGCCTACTTTCAGCAGGCCTCGGGCGCTCTGCCGACATCACTTGGCCATTTCGAGCGTCCACCGGGCGGATTCGGCGGCACCCTGTGGACCGACCCGGACAAGGCCAACAAGCTGCACGACTTTTTCCTTGCCGCTCCGAAGAAGGAATTGCCGCTGCCTGCAAAGGTGGTCGATTGGCAGGAACGCCAGTCGATCAATTTCATCGCCTGGCTCGGCCGCGATCTGCAGCACATGGCGCTCGCCAAAGGCGACGACGAGAAGATGCTGACGGTCGACCTCCCGGCCTTTCTCGGACGGCCCACCTGCATCTATTCCGACTTTACCGTCAGCCATCTGAGCTTCGGACCGCAGGAGCAGGGCGTTGACGTCAATCGGCTGATTACCGCCTACGATGCGCTGATGCGCGAGAAACTGGCGGTCTGACGGGCTTCAAGAACTGACCGGCGGGTCACCGCCGGACGATCTGCAATAGGCGAGATGCGGCAGGCGAGAATGCTGGAACCGTGGCCGCCCTCCGGAAATCGAGGAACATCCAACTGATGGCACAGGGTCAGAAAATCGGAATTGTCGGCGCGGGTCTTTCCGGCGCAGTCATTGCCCGGGAACTCGCAGAAGCCGGCTTTGACGTCGAGGTCTTCGACGCGCGCGAGCATATCGGCGGCAACTGCCACACCGAGCGCGATGCCGAGACCGGCGTCATGGTCCACATCTATGGTCCGCACATTTTCCATACCGACGACGCGGAAGTCTGGGACTATGTCAACAGCTATCAGACCTTCCTGCCCTACAAAAACCGGGTAAAGACAACGAGCCAGGGTCAGGTCTATTCGCTGCCGGTTAACCTGCACACGATCAACCAGTTCTTCGGCAAGACCTTCCGCCCCGACGAGGCGCGCGCCTTCATCGAGGAGCAGGCAGACAAGACCATCACCGATCCTCAGACCTTCGAGGAGCAGGCACTGCGCTTCGTCGGTCGCGACCTCTACGAAGCCTTCTTCAAGGGCTATACCGAAAAACAGTGGGGCTGCTCGCCGACCGAACTGCCCGCCTCGATCCTGAAGCGCCTGCCCGTGCGCTTCAACTATGACGACAACTACTTCTTCCACAAATTCCAGGGCATGCCGGAAAACGGCTATACCGACATGATCGAGAAGATCTTCGACCATCCGAAGATCAAGGTCACGCTCGGCCATCGCTTCGATCCGCGCGCGCCGCATGATTATGCCCATCTCTTCTATTCCGGTCCGCTCGACGGTTACTTCGGCTATGAATTCGGCCGCCTCGGCTATCGCACGCTGGACTTCGAGCGCTTCACCTACCAAGGCGATTACCAGGGCTGTGCCGTCATGAACTACGGCGATGCATCGCTGCCGTATACCCGTATCACCGAACACAAGCATTTCTCGCCCTGGGAAAGCCACGAGGGCTCGGTCTGCTACCGCGAATTCTCCCGCGCTTGCGGCGAGGACGACATCCCCTACTACCCGATCCGCCTCGTTGAGGAGAAGGCGCAGCTTGCCGACTATGTCGACCGCGCCAACCAGGAGAAATCCGTCACCTTCGTCGGGCGTCTGGCGACCTATCGCTATCTCGACATGGACGTGACGATCCGCGAGGCCCTCGACACCGCCCGCCTCTTCCTTTCAAAGTCGAGGGAGCAGGCAGAGATGCCCGCTTTCGTCCACGCCCCGCTCTGATGCGAGAATGACCATGACTGCCACCCCCATCCTCGTTGTCGGCGGCGCCGGCTATATCGGCTCCCACACCTGCCTCGCCCTCTCCGAGCGCGGCTATCTGCCGGTCGTCTACGACAACTTCACCTCGGGCCATCCGGAATTCGTCAAATGGGGCCCAGCTGAACAGGGCGATATCAGGGACAAGGCGCGGCTGAAGGAAGTGCTGGCAAAATACCAGCCGAAGGCCGCGATGCATTTCGCCGGCCTGATCGAGGTCGGCCAGTCCTTCAAGGAGCCGGAGCACTTCTACGACGTGAACGTCTCGGGCACGCTCAGCCTGCTGCAGTGCCTGAGTGAAGCCGATATCCGCAACTTCGTCTTCTCCTCGACCTGCGCCACCTATGGTGCGCCGGACTATCTGCCGCTCGACGAGAAGCACGGCCAGAAGCCGATCAATCCTTACGGCCGCACCAAGCACATCGTCGAACAGGCGCTGGGTGACCTGAACCTCTGCGGCCGCATGCGCTCCGTCATGCTGCGCTATTTCAATGCCGCCGGCGCCGATTTCGAAGGCCGCATCGGCGAGTGGCATTCGCCCGAAACCCACGCCATTCCGCTCGCCATCGAGACGGCGCTGGGTCGTCGCGAGTTCTTCTCGATCTTCGGCGAAGATTATGACACCCGCGACGGCACCTGTATCCGCGACTATATCCACGTCAACGATCTCGCCGACGCCCATGTCCGCGCCGTCGAATATCTGCTGAACGGCGGCGAGACGATCGCCATCAACCTCGGCACCGGCAACGGCACGACCGTCAAGGAACTGATCGAGGCGATCGAGACGGTCTCCGGCCGTCCGTTGCCCGTCAAGCGGACCGACCGCCGACCGGGCGATCCGCCCGGCCTCGTGGCCAGCAACGCCCTTGCCCGCGAGGTTCTCGGCTGGGATCCAAAGCATGGCATCGACGACATCATACGCTCTGCCTGGAAGTGGCATTCGACCTTCAATGGCCATTCCGACTAGGCACGAAGAGCTACTCCACGATCTTCCCCAAAAAGGCGCGTGAGCGGCCCTTTCCGCGTGAAGTGGGCGCTTGACGCGCCTTATTCCATCGGCTTTTCGTCGTGCAGTTTTCTTCGGAGCCTTACCATGCGCGACAAGCTGAAAAAGATCCTCTCCTCGAACGAGTGGGAGCGGTTCATCATTGCCATCATTCTGATCAACTCGGTCACGCTGGGTCTCGAGACGTCACCCGAGATCATGCAGATGATGGGGCCGGTGCTGCTGACGATCGACCGTGCCATTCTGACGATCTTCGTGGTCGAGATCGCCGCGCGGCTCTACACCTTCCGGCTCGCCTTCTTCCGCGATCCCTGGAGCATCTTCGACTTCTCGATTGTCGCGATCGCGCTCATTCCGGCAACCGGACCGTTCCAGGTGCTGCGCGCGCTGCGCATCCTGCGTCTGCTCCGCCTGATCTCGATCGTGCCCTCGCTGCGCCGGGTCATCGGCGGCCTGATTTCCGCCCTGCCCGGCATGGGTTCGATAATCGTGCTGCTCTTCATGCTGTTCTATGTCTCGGCCGTCATGGCGACCAAGCTTTACGGCGAAAGCTTCCCCGATTGGTTCGGAAACCTCGGCGCGTCCACCTACTCGCTCTTCCAGATCATGACGCTCGAAAGCTGGTCGATGGGCATTGTCCGACCGGTCATGGAGGTCCATCCCTATGCCTGGATGTTCTTCGTGCCCTTCATCCTGCTCAGCACCTATTCGGTGCTGAACCTCTTCATCGGTGTGATCGTCTCGGCGATGCAGGAACAGAGCATGGCCGACACGGATGCCGACCTGAAGACGCTGCATGTCGACAATGCCGATCTGCTCCGGGAGATGCAGGCGCTGCGATCGGAGATCGCGGCCTTACGCGCAGAAAGAAGCGCCACCGGCGCCTAAGTCACCGACAAGCGACGTCGGGCCTCAGCTCCTGAGGCCCGGCGCCTCATGGCCGGTGCGCTCGACATATTCGGTATAGCCGCCGCCATACTGGAAGACGCCTTCGGGCGTCAGTTCCAGCACCCGGTTCGACAGGGCCGCAAGGAAATGGCGGTCGTGGCTGACGAAGAGCATGGTGCCTTCGAACTGCGACAAGGCCTTGATCAGCATTTCCTTGGTGTCGAGATCGAGGTGGTTGGTCGGCTCATCGAGGACCAGGAGGTTCGGCGGGTCGAACAGCATCATCGCCATGACCAGACGGGCCTTCTCGCCGCCCGAGAGCACCCGGATCCGCTTTTCGATATCATCGCCGGAAAAGCCGAAGCAGCCCGCAAGCGCACGCAGCGGGGCCTGACCGGCGCGCGGGAAGCTCGTTTCCAGCATCTCGAAGATCGTCATCTCGCCATCGAGCACGTCCATGGCATGCTGGGCGAAATAGCCCATCTTCACGTTGGCACCGATTGCGACAGTGCCTTCGTCCGGCTTCGAATCGCCCGCAACCAGCTTCAGGAGCGTCGATTTGCCTGCCCCGTTGATGCCCATGATGCACCAGCGCTCCTTGCGCCGGACGATGAAGTCGAAGCCGTCATAGATCACCTTGTCGCCGTAACGCTTGGAGACGCCCTTGACGCTGACCACGTCTTCGCCGGAACGCGGGGCCGGCTGGAATTCGAAGGCCACCACCTGACGGCGCTTCGGCGGCTCGACGCGGTCGATCTTCTCGAGTTTCTTCACCCGGCTCTGTACCTGTGAGGCATGGCTGGCGCGCGCCTTGAAGCGCTCGATGAACTTGATCTCCTTGGCGAGCATCGCCTGCTGGCGCTCGAACTGCGCCTGCTGCTGCTTCTCGTTCTGCGCCCGCTGGCCCTCATAGAATTCATAGTCGCCGGAATAGCTGTTGAGCTGCCCCGCATCGATCTCGATGATCTTGGTGACGATGCGGTTCATGAACTCGCGGTCATGCGAGGTCATCAGCAGCGCGCCGTCATAGTTTTTAAGGAACTGCTCGAGCCAGATCAGGCTTTCGAGGTCGAGATGGTTCGACGGTTCGTCGAGCAGCATCACGTCGGGGCGCATGAGCAGGATGCGGGCAAGTGCCACGCGCATCTTCCATCCCCCGGAGAGGGCGCCGACATCGCCGTCCATCATGGTCTCGGAGAAGGAGAGACCGGCCAGCACCTCACGCGCCCTGCCCTCCAGACCGTAGCCGTCGAGTTCTTCGTAGCGCGCCTGCACCTCGCCATAGCGCTCGATGATCGCGTCCATCTCGTCCATGCGATCCGGATCGACCATGGCGGCCTCCAGCTCGCGCAACTCGGCGGCAACGATGCTGACCGGCCCTGCCCCGTCCATCACCTCCGCCACGGCCGAGCGGCCGGACATCTCACCGACATCCTGGCTGAAATAGCCGATGGTGACACCCTTATCGACCGAGACCTGCCCCTCGTCCGGCTGCTCGTGGCCGATGATCATCCGGAAGAGCGAGGTCTTGCCCGCGCCGTTCGGCCCGACAAGGCCGATCTTCTCACCCCGGTTCAAGGCGGCGGATGCCTCGATGAAGAGGATGCGGTGGCTGAGCTGCTTGGAGATGTTTTCGATGCGGATCATGGACAAGGTGCCTGCTGGAAATCGGCGCCCTTATGGCATGTCGAAGGCTTGATGTCCCCTGCTTTTCTGAAGGAACAGATGCGCAGCTGCGCCGGATTGCCACGCAGGGTGCTCGTCGGTTGCAACAGCGCGCCGAAAGCGCGAAAAGACCTCACCTGAGGACGACACAGCATGAGCGACGAGACAATTACCCTTTATGAAGCGATTGGCGGAGACCCGACCGTCAAGGCACTCACGCGCCGCTTCTACGAATTGATGGACACTCTCCCCGAGGCAGCCCATTGCCGGGCCGTGCATCCGCCGGATCTGACGGGCAGCGAAGAGAAATTCTACGAATATCTCACCGGTTATCTCGGCGGCCCGCCGATCTATATGCAGAAGCGTGGCCACCCGATGCTCCGGCGTCGCCATTTCGTCGCCGAGATCGGCCCGGTCGAGCGCGACGAATGGCTCTTGTGCTTCCGCCGGGCGCTCGACGAAACCGTGGAGCATCCGAAGCTGCGCGAGATCATCTGGCCGCCCATCGAAAAGCTCGCCTTTCACATGCAGAACAAGGAATGACCCAGATGGCGATGATCCGGGACAACCGCTGGGCGGCAGTCGCTGCCGGACTGATCGGCGCGGCCGGGGTCGGCCTTGCCGCCGCGGCAAGCCACGCAGGCGGCGAGGCTTTGCTACGACCCGCCTCGACCATTTGCCTCGCCCATGCGCCGGCATTGCTCGCGCTCTCCCTTGCAGGCGAGCGGCTGAGGCTGTCAGGTCTGGGGGCTTTGGGGATGACGCTGGGGACGGCGCTCTTCGCCGGCGATCTCGTTGCTCGTCATTTCGCAGGCACGGGTCTTTTCCCCATGGCTGCGCCAACAGGCGGCATGACGCTCATCGCATCCTGGCTTCTGTTGGCGGTGGGTGCAGCAATGTCGAGACGAAGCTGAGCCTCCGCTGGAAGCTCAGCGGAAGCCTGAAAGCACTTGAAAAGACTCAGTGCGCGAGCGCGGGCGCGCCCATGCCGGAGAACATCAGAAGGTTTCCGTGCGGGTCACGCACGTGGAAACGGATGCTGCCATCCTGGCAGTCGGCCGGGCGGATGGCCTCGATCCCACGGTCGCAGAAATCGCGATAGATCTCGGCCGGCGCATCGGCGCGGAAGAAGACCGAGCTATTCTGGCACTGGAGGGGATCGTCACTCAACCAGAAATGGAGCTCCATGCCGTCTCGACGGACCACGAGATAATCGAGGCCGTCGAAGCCGACATCTTCGAAACCGAGATACTCGACGTAAAAATTGCGTGTTTCGGCAAAATTCAGGGAGGGGAGGATCGGGACTGCGTTGAGGATCGTCTTCGCAACGGGAGGCTGGACGTTCATGCGGAAAGTTCCTCTGTTTCCCGCATGAGACTGGCTCAGGAAACGTCTACGACCGGGCGTTGGCGTTCCGCTGCCATCTGGGCGCGGGAAAATCGATGATAAGGGCGGGGGCCCGGTTCACATTGACGTACTTGGGTGCGGACTTTCGTTCATACAAGCCCGGCAAAGTGACGATTTCACAATTTTGCAACCGCTCTTCACGCGCAGACACGCATCGTGACTGATACAGTCGATAGGGCAGAAGACGCAGTCGACAGAGGGAAGCACTGTGTCGATACGCGATACCGCTTCACGTAAACCCCCATCATGGTGAATTAGTTCCGCACCAAAATTGCTGGCGATCTGTCGCAGATGCGCGACCTGGCAATCGCGGCCGCCGACATAGAGAAAACTGCGCACTTCTGCCTGGGTTTTCTGTGCGACGGATTGAGCCGAAACCTCGCTTCCGGTCCTCTTCTGTCCCTGCTTTTTCTTCTTCGCCATGACGTCTCGTCTCCTCGAATCCGATCTTCGGCGGCGCTTCGCCATCCCTCTGCGGAGAGGCATACAAAACATGACTAATCGAGTAAAGTATATAGTTGACGATTTCTGTCATGTTTTCACAGCAAGCTGTACCGCGCCTCGGGTTCCTGGGAGATTTGACAGGGGTCAACTATCCCGCATTCTCAGGGCCTGGAGCCTCAAAAACTCAAATTTTTACCGTTTGATAAAACTTTGATCCTGAGTTACGCTTCCCTGCATCGCTTCGAATATAAAAGAGGGAACTGCGATGCGAAGACTGGAACCGGGCCTGAAGGCCGGGCGGCTTGACGCTGCCGATTATGCAAAGAATTTCTCCGACCTGCATCCACGCTTCGGCGACCACGAGGCCCTCGTCGCCTCCGACCGATGCTACTTCTGTCATGACGCGCCCTGCATGACGGCCTGTCCCACCGCCATCGATATCCCGATGTTCATTCGGCAGATATCGACTGGCAATCCGATCGGCGCCGCCAAGACCATCTTCGACCAGAACATTCTCGGCGGCATGTGCGCCCGCGTCTGTCCGACCGAAACGCTCTGCGAAGAGGCCTGTGTGCGCAACACGGCGGAAGAGCGCCCGGTCGAAATCGGCCGCCTGCAACGTTACGCCACGGATATCGCCATCGAAGAAGGCCGCCAGTTCTATCGCCCGGCCGCCTCCACCGGTCGCACGGTGGGGATCGTGGGGGCCGGCCCTGCAGGCCTTGCCGCCGCCCATCGGCTGGCCATGCACGGCCACCAGGTCACCATCTACGAAGCCCGCGAAAAGGCCGGCGGCCTCAACGAATACGGCATCGCCGCCTACAAGACGCCCAATGACTTCGCCCAGAAGGAAGTCGATTACATCCTGTCACTCGGCAATATCGATGTGCTCGACGGCCAGATGATGGGCCGCGATTTCACCCTCGCCGATCTCCAGGCCAAGCACGACGCCGTTTTCATCGGCGCCGGGCTCGGCAACGTCAACGGGCTGAACATCCCCGGCGCCAAGATCAACGGTGTGCTCGACGCGGTCGAATTCATCGCCCATCTGCGCCAGGCCAGCGACAAGGCCGACGTTCCTGTCGGCCGTGACGTTGTCGTCATCGGCGGCGGCATGACCGCGATCGATGCGGCGGTCCAGGCCAAGCTTCTCGGCGCGGAGAATGTCACGATCTGCTACCGCCGTGGCAAGGAGCACATGAACGCTTCCGAGTTCGAGCAGGATCTCGCGACCTCGAAGGGCGTTCACATCCGCCACTGGCTGCAGCCGAAGGAAGTCGCTCATCACGGCGGCCACTGCTCTGCGATCACCTTCGAATACACCCACCTCGAAAACGGCCTGATGAAGGGCACCGGCCATACGACCGAGATCAAGGCGGACCAGATCCTCGTCGCGATCGGCCAGAAACTGGATGGTCAGGGGCTGGACGGTCTGAAGGTTGAAGGCGGCAAGATCGCCATCGACGCCGAAGGCCGCACCTCGATCCCGGGTGTCTGGGCCGGCGGCGACTGCGCCTTCGGCGGCCAGGACCTGACGGTCTCCGCCGTCGCCATGGGCCGCGATGCCGCCGAAAGCATCAACCGCTCTCTCGCCGTTGCAACGGCGGGCGTGAGCGCAGTCGCATGACGCACCCGCTTCGAGAGGATTAGAAACATGGCTGATCTCCGCAACAACTTCGTCGGCATCAAGTCGCCCAACCCCTTCTGGCTGGCCTCTGCCCCGCCGACAGACAAGGCCTATAACGTCGAGCGCGCCTTCAAGGCGGGCTGGGGCGGCGTCGTCTGGAAGACGCTCGGCTCGGAAGGGCCGCCGGTCGTCAACGTCAACGGTCCGCGCTATGGCGCGATCTGGGGCGCTGACCGCAGGCTGCTTGGCCTCAACAACATCGAACTGATTACCGACCGTCCCCTGCAGGTGAACCTGCAGGAAATGAAGATGGTCAAGAAGAACTGGCCGGATCGGGCGCTTGTCGCCTCGATCATGGTCCCCTGCGTCGAGGAAGAGTGGAAGGCGATCCTGCCGCTGGTCGAGGAAACCGGCGCTGATGGCATCGAACTCAACTTCGGCTGTCCGCACGGCATGTCCGAACGCGGTATGGGCTCGGCCGTCGGTCAGGTCCCGGAATACATCGAAATGGTCGTGCGCTGGTGCAAGCAATACACTCGCATGCCCGTCATCACCAAGCTGACGCCCAACATCACCGATATCCGCAACCCCGCCCGCGCCGCCAAGCGCGGCGGCACCGATGCCGTGTCGCTGATCAACACGATCAACTCGATCGTTTCGGTCGATCTCGACAACTTCTCGCCAAACCCCAGCATCGGCGGCAAGGGCAGCCATGGCGGCTATTGCGGCCCGGCGGTCAAGCCGATCGCACTGAACATGGTCTCCGAAATCGCCCGCGATCCGGAGACCTATGGCCTACCGATATCCGGCATCGGAGGCGTCACCACCTGGCGGGATGCAGCTGAATTCCTGGCACTCGGTGCGGGCAACGTGCAGGTCTGCACGGCGGCCATGACCTACGGCTTCAAGATCGTTCAGGAGATGATCACCGGCCTCAACAACTGGATGGATGCCAAGGGCCATCAGAGCCTCGACGACATCTGCGGCCGCGCCGTGCCGAACGTGACGGACTGGAAATACCTGAACCTCAACTACGTGGCCAAGGCCCATATCGATCAGGATGCCTGCATCAAATGCGGCCGCTGCCACATTGCCTGCGAGGACACCTCGCACCAGGCAATCACCAGCATGGTCGACGGGGTCAGGCATTTCGAGGTGATGGAAGACGAGTGCGTCGGCTGCAACCTCTGCGTCAATGTCTGTCCGGTCGAGAACTGCATCACCATGGTCGGCCTGGAGCCCGGTACACTCGACCAGCGCACCGGCAAGCCGGTTGATCCAAACTACGCCAACTGGACGACCCATCCGAACAATCCGATGGCGGTTCAGGCCGCGGAGTGATCGCTTGAAAGAAGATCCGGCCCTGAGCGGGCCGGATACTTCAAAGCCCAAGAAAAGTGCAGTTTCTAGAAGATCGATTCAGAAATTATTCAGCGCCATACCCCACCATCCCGGCAACAACTGGCACAACCATAGCGTCAGAGCGCCTCAAGCCGGGCTAGGAGATCATGGCGACCAAGAGCAAGAATGCGGATGGGGCATCGATTTTGCGGTCGCGGCTGCAGATCCTGATCCCGAGCGCGATCGTTCTGGCCGGCGTCTTCGTCTCCGCGCTTTATGCTGACCTGCAGCAGCAAAGACTGAGCCGAGAGGCGGCCCGCAACGCGGTCGAAGAAGATCTCGGGCTGATCCGCACGAAACTTGAAGCCAATATCAACGCCGACATGAAACTCCTGCAGGGCATGGTCGCCGTCATCGGGACCGAACCCTATGTGACGCAGAAGCGCTTCGATGCGCTTGCCACCGCTTTGCTGTCGACACCCTCGCAAATCGGAAGCATAGCCGCAGCTCCGAACCTCATCACGACCTTCGTCCATCCCTACGAGGAAAACAAAGCCTATATCGGCCACTGGGTCCTGCCACCGCCCGGCGGCGCCGAAGCTGCCAAACAGCTGCGTGACAAAGGCAAGACCATCATTGCCGGTCCCCTCCCCCTCCGCAATGGCGGCAGAGGGCTCATCATCACCCTGCCGGTGACGATCACCAATGATGAAGGCAAACGCGCTTTCTGGGGCGGGCTCGCAGGCGTCGTGGACCTTGCGCGCCTTTACGATGACAGCGGCCTGCGCGCACCGGATCTTGCCCTCTCGGTAACGATCACAGACGATAGTCGGGGGACGAAGGATCCCGTAGTCATCTATGGCGACAGCCATGTCCTGACCGATGACCCGGTGACCATGACCGTCGATCTCGGCACGGAAAGCTGGACCCTTTCGGCCACACCCAAAGACGGCTGGCAGGCGGTCAGCAAGCCTGCCCTCCTCATCCGCGGCATGATCGCCGCCATGGCACTCTTGATCGCAGGAAGCGTCATCTGGGTCGCGGGGCTGATACGCGAGCGGCAGAAGAACTATGCCGCCCTCAGACAACGCGAGCAGCAGTTGACAGCGGTATCCCACCGGCTCGGGCTGGCGCTGGAAGCCTCTCGTATTGGCATCTGGGAACTCGACTTTGCATCCGGGGACATCAGCTGGGACGAGCGCATGTACCAGCTCTACGGCGTCTCCCCTGACGTGAAATCCTCCTACGACGTCTGGAAATCTTGCGTTCATCCAGACGACCTGCCCGTATCCGACAGGGCTCTGGCGAAGGCGATCGAACAGAATGCAACTTACGAAACCGAATTCCGTATCCTCCGCGATGGCGGGGAGATCCGGCATATCCGTGCCGTGGGCATCGCCACGCGCGACGAGGACGGCCAGGTCACGGTTCTCGGCGTGAATTGGGACGTTAGCGCAGACATCCGATTGCAGGAGGATCTGCGCGAAGCGCAGCGCGAAACCGCATTGCGCAACGAAGACCTCGAAGCAGCCCGTCAGAGGATGGAATACAACGCCCTCCACGACGCGCTGACCACCCTGCCCAACCGCCGTTACCTTGACCAGCAGCTTGCGGATCTCGTCACCCGAGACGATCAGCCCGGCGCGCGCCTGACGGTCCTGCACCTGGATCTCGACCGCTTCAAGGAGATCAATGACACGCTGGGACACGGAGCCGGCGACGCCATACTGCGCCATGTCGCGGACGAACTAAGACAGCGGGTCGGCACAGACGACTTCGTCGCGCGCATCGGCGGGGATGAATTCGTCATCGTCTGCCTGGGCTGCGGCACGGCGGACAGTTACGAAGCCCTGGGGCAAGACCTCATCGCAGCAGTGAACCGGCCCATCGTCTACAACGGCCACGAATGCCGCGTCGGCGCCTCCATCGGCATTGCAGACCGGATCGAGCCTGAACTCACAGCCGAACAGCTGCTCGTCAATGCGGACATCGCCCTCTACGAAGCCAAGCGCCGCGGCCGCAATCGTGTCGAACGTTTCAACGACCATCTGCGCGCCCGCACCATCAACACCAAGCATACGGCAGATGCGATCCTGCGCTCTCTCGCCGATGGCGACTTCATCGCCTGGTTCCAGCCGCAGTTCGATGCGCGCACGCTCGAGATCAACGGCGTCGAGGCTCTCGCCCGCTGGCGCCATCCGCAGCGGGGCATTCTAGCACCGCACGCCTTCCTGGAAATTGCCGAGAACCTGAATGTCGTCGCACAGATCGATGCCAGCATCCTCGATCAGGCGCTGGCTGCACTTGCCCGCTGGCAGGCGGAGGGGCTGGGGATCGAGCATGTCTCGGTCAACATCTCCGCCCAGCGACTGTTCGAAGACAAGCTTCTCGACCATCTGAACAAGATCGCGGTCGCTCCCGGCAGCCTGTCCTTCGAGCTTCTGGAATCCATCTCCTTCGACGACAAGGCCGATGCGGTCGCCGAAAGCCTGGAGCGGATCCGCGATCATGGCATTGCGATCGAGATCGACGACTTCGGCACCGGCTATGCCTCGATCCTGTCGCTCATCAAGCTGTCGCCCAGCCGCTTGAAGATCGACCGCCAACTGGTGGCGCCCATCGTCGCCAACCCGGCCCAACGCAAGCTGATCAGCTCGATCGTTGACATCGGCCGCTCTTTCGGCATCGGCATCGTCGCGGAAGGTGTCGAGACCATGGAGCACGCGGCAATCCTGCGCGATCTCGGGTGTCAGACGCTGCAGGGCTATGCCCTGGCCCGCCCGATGAACCCCGATGGCTTCATCGACTTCGCCCGGTCCCATGCGCTGCAGCGGGAAGATCTCTGGCAACGCAGCGCGTAAGCATGTCGTGAGAACTCAGCCGAGCAGGCTCTGGCCGGCGGCAAATCCGGCGTAAGCCAGCGCCGAGAAATAAACCAGCGTCAGCACCACCATCAGATGCCCCATGGCCACGACCATGCCGTCACGCTGGGAGATGCCGGTCGAGAGCAGCAGGATGGCGACACCCGGCAGGGTGTTGGAGAAGGGAATGAAGCTGAGCGGCATCATGAGGAGAACGCCTGCCGCTGTGAGCACGAGCCCGTTGATGCGATTGACGACGGCGCCTGCAGTGAGCCCCGGAAGACGCGGACGCACGAAACGGTCCACCTTGCGCAAAACTTTAAGCCCGCGCTCCAGCACCGGCACCAGACGCGCCCGTTCGAGCTTGCGGTCGGCCACCTTTTCCGGAAGCCAGGGAAAACGGTTGAAGGTGATGGCGATGCCGATCAGCACGATCCCGGCACCGAAGACGGTAGAAACCCCGGGAATGGACACGGGCACCAGAAAGGGCAAGGACAGCAGGCCGCAGAGCAGAAGCAGCCCGCTCTCACCCATCCGCTCCAGGATCTGGCGCAGCGTGACATGCTCGTCATGCATGGAGTCGATCACGTCCTGCAGCACCGCGCTCGTGCTCTTGTCGGTATCGTTGAAGCCAATCGCCGTTGTCATCAGGGAAGCTTTCGATTAACTGCCGGGGAGATCTCGCAGGACGAAGCACTCGGCTGTCGCCCGGAGCCGCAGATGAATGAGAATGAGGGCCGGGTCAAGTCACGCCACCAAGACGTGATGCATCTGGTACCCCGAGACATATCATGACAGATCAGGCTGAAGCCCCTTCCGCGCCAACCAACCGGCACACGGTCCACGCCAAAGGTCGCGAGAAGCTGATGGCGCATGCGGCCATGCTGCTCTTCGCCGCGCTCATTGCCGGCTCCTTCTCCTTCGGCGGCATGGCAGCCCAGCACCTGGAGGCGGGTCCGTTGACGCTCTGGCGCTACCTGATGACCATGGTGGTCATGGGTATCATGACCTTCGGCATTCTGCGCGTGCCCTTCAGCAAACCGCGCCGGGTCTGGCGCTATGCCCTGCTCGGGGGCCTGATCGCCGTCTACATGCTGACCATGTTTGCCGCGCTCGAATTCACGAGCCCTGTGCAGACGGGCGCCGTCTTCACCCTGATGCCGCTGATATCAGCCGGCTTTGCGCTCCTGTTTATCGGCCAGAAGACACGCCCCGATGTTCTCGCGGCCCTCGTGATCGCAGCCCTGGGCGCGATCTGGGTCATCTTCCGCGCCGACATCCAGGCAATTCTGTCCTTCGACGTCGGCCGGGGCGAATTGATCTACTTCGTCGGCGTCGTCTGCCACGGCGCCTATGTGCCTCTGATCCGCCGCTTCGGGCTTGGTGAGAACCCTATCGCCTTCGGCTTCTGGGTCGTTGTCTTCACCATCCCCTGGCTCTTGCCGACCGGCGCCGTACCGCTCGCGACGACGGATTTCGCCAGCCTGCCGATGACGGTCTGGGCAACGATCGCCTATCTCTCGATCGTCACCACGGCAATTACCTTCATGTTGCTGCAATATGCCTCGATGCGCCTGCCCGCGCCCAAGGTGCTCGGCTACGGCTACCTGACACCGACCTTCATCATCTTGCTGGAAGGCCTGCTCGGCCATGGCTGGGCAAGCCCCGCCGTCTTTATCGGCGCTCTGGTCACGGCGGCCGGGCTGCTCGTGATGGGGCTGCTCAGGGACTGACAGGCACCGGCTTGACGATCAGGCCGCTGACGAACAGGCCTTCCAGGAAACCTGCCGCCTCTTCGAACCGATCCGTCTCCCCGCGGCCTGTCCCCAGCACAGCCTTCACCTGGACGTCGAAATCGGCATAGTGCTGGGTCGTCGACCAGATCGAGAAGATCATGTGGTGCGGATCGCAGTCACGCACCTTGCCGCTCGCGATCCAGGCCCGGATAACCTCGGCCTTCTCGTCGACCAGCTCTTTGAGCGGCCCCTCCAAGACCGCCATGATATGCGGCGCGCCCTGCAAGATCTCGTTGGCAAAGAGCCGGCTTTCGCGCGGGAAGTCCCGTGCCATCTCGAGCTTTCGGCGAATATAGGAGCGGATCTCCTGCTCCGGATCGCCCTCGGCATCGAAAGCCTGCAACGGTTCGAGCCAGTTCTCCAGCACCCGGTCGATCAGCGCCCGGTGCATCGCCTCCTTGGTGCGGAAATAATAGAGCAGATTGGGCTTGGACATGCCGGCGACCTCGGCGATCTGGTCGATCGTCGAGCCATGGAATCCCCGCTGCGAAAACACCTCCAGCGCCGCTTCCAGGATGAGCTCCTCTTTCTCCTCCTGGATCCGCGTCCGCCTCTGGGTTTGCGCCGCTCTGGGTATTGCCATCTTAGAGTTGTTCCCCGCCTAAGACCCTGAAGTCACTCAAGAATATCACCGCTCAAAATCTGTGCATCTGCTTTGTTTTTTGTCGCAGATTTTTGCCGATTTTGTCTTGAGTGCCGTGATGGAAGTTGTAATGTTTTACCAGTCGGTCAAATTATTGGACAGATGTCAAATAAAGGCAACTGCCGATACGACAGCGGAAAAGACAAAGACAAGCCGCTGTTGCTGACCCCGGGAACTTGGGGAACGGGCGGAAGATCCGAACCCCTGTAAAACAGGTGAGGATCTGCAATGACGGCGCAACCCGGCACGAACCTTCGCGTGAACGGCGATCGGCTGTGGGACATGCTCATGGAGATGGCGAAGATCGGCCCCGGTATTGCCGGCGGCAACAATCGCCAGACCCTGACCGATGAGGATGCCGAGGGTCGTCGCCTCTTCCAACGCTGGTGCGAGGATGCCGGGCTGACCATGGGCGTCGACACCATGGGCAACATGTTCATGACGCGCCCCGGCACAGATCCCGACGCGCTGCCCGTTTACGTCGGCAGCCACCTCGACACGCAGCCGACCGGCGGCAAGTATGACGGCGTGCTTGGCGTGCTCGCAGGTCTCGAAGTCGTGCGCTCGATGAACGACCTCAACATCAAGACCAAGCATCCCATCGTCGTCACCAACTGGACCAACGAGGAAGGCGCCCGTTTCGCACCCGCCATGCTCGCCTCCGGCGTCTTCGCCGGCGTGCTGACGCAGGATTACGCCTATGCCCGCAAGGACATGGAGGGCAAGAACTTCGGTGACGAGTTGAAGCGCATCGGCTGGGTCGGCGACGAAGAGGTCGGCTCCCGCAAGATGCACGCCTATTTCGAATATCACATCGAACAGGGCCCGATCCTCGAAGCCGAAGAGAAGCAGATCGGTGTGGTCACCCACTGTCAGGGTCTCTGGTGGCTGGAATTCACCCTGACCGGCAAGGAAGCCCATACCGGCTCAACCCCGATGAACCACCGTGTCAATGCCGGTCTTGCCATGGCCCGCATCATGGAGATGGTACAGACGGTCGCCATGGACAATCAGCCAGGCTGCGTCGGCGGCGTCGGCCAGGTGAAGTTCTCGCCCAATTCCCGCAACGTGCTTCCGGGCACGGTGATCTTCACCGTCGACATCCGTTCGCCGGAGCAGGCCAAGCTCGACGGCATGCGCGCGAGGATCGAGAAGGAAGCCGGCGAAATCTGCGCGGCTCTGGGCGTCGGCTGTTCGATCGAGGCCGTCGGTCATTTCGATCCGGTGACCTTCGACCCGACCCTCGTCGCCTCTGTCCGCAAGGCGGCGGAAGATCTCGGCTACAGCCACATGAACATCATCTCCGGCGCCGGCCACGATGCCTGCTGGGCCGCCAAGGTGGCGCCCGCAACCATGATCATGTGCCCCTGCGTCGGCGGCTTGAGCCACAACGAGGCGGAGGAGATTTCCAAGGACTGGGCCAGCGCCGGCTGCGACGTGCTGCTCCGGGCGGTTCTGGAGACGGCGGAGATTGTCGGGTGACACGCTCGCTCCGCGCCCCCTCATCTGGCCCGTTGGGCCACCTTCTTCCCGCTGGGGAGAAGTGGGAGCGCGTTGCCACGTCTGAGGTAACCATTGACCTTAAGCCCCGCTGGATCGCATCATGGAACGCATTGAGCGCACGACGACAGCGTGACCTCTTCTCCCCCTCGGGGAGAAGGTGGCGCATAGCGCCGGATGAGGGGGGCCGAATGGCCATGACACACCCGCAAGATCCGACAAAAAGGCTGCCCGGAAAAACAGTCCAGGCCCGCAGCCTTCGCAACAACGACACCGAAGCCGAATACCGTCTCTGGGGTGACCTCCGCAATCGTCAACTGAATGGCCACAAATTCAGCCGCCAGATCCCCATCGGTGTCTATATCGTTGATTTTGTGTGCCGCGAACAGAGGCTTGTGGTGGAGCTTGACGGCAGCCAACATGCGGAGAACGAACGCGACGAACGACGAACCGAGTGGCTGAACGTGCAGGGTTACTCTGTGCTTCGGTTTTGGAACGCCGAGGTCCTGCAGGAACGCCGCGCCGTCCTGAACACAATTCTCGCCGTTCTGCAGGGCCAGATCGTAGACCCTTGCGACGCTATCCGCTTCTCACCAGCGTTGCAAAGGAACCGGTAATCGCCATGCTGCTACGGCCTTCGCTCCGCGCCCCCTCATCCGGTCCTTCGGACCACCTTCTCCCCGCTGGGGAGAAGAGGGAGCGCGCGGTGGCCTCGTCGGACCCCAGTATTCGCTCACGTCGCCGCAGCGTCCGAACAGAAGGTCGGGGCGCGCAACGTCTGCGTGACCTCTTCTCCCCAGAGGGGAGAAGGTGGCGCGTAGCGCCGGATGAGGGGGCGCCGCAGGCGAAGGCACAAACGCGAACCAACCGCGCAAGCATCAAGAACACGACACGGGGAGAGACCACATGACCACCACAGTCATCAAGGGCGGCACGATCGTCACCGCCGATCTGACCTACAAGGCCGACGTCAAGATCGAGGGGGGCGTGATCGTCGAGATCGGACCGAACCTGTCCGGCGACACCGTGCTGGATGCGGCGGGCTGCTATGTCATGCCGGGCGGCATCGATCCGCATGTGCATCTCGAAATGCCCTTCATGGGCACCTACTCTGCCGATGATTTCGAAAGCGGCACCCGCGCCGGCCTCTCCGGCGGCACGACCATGGTCGTGGACTTCTGCCTGCCCGGCCCGGATCAGTCGCTGCTCGAAGCCTTGCAGATGTGGGACAACAAGACCTCGCGGGCCACGGCGGACTATTCCTTCCACATGGCGATCACCGGCTGGAACGAACGCGTCTTCGACGAGATGAAGACGGTCGTCCAGGATCGCGGCATCAACACCTTCAAGCACTTTATGGCCTACAAGGGCGCGCTGATGGTGAACGATGACGAGATGTTCGCCTCCTTCCAGCGCTGCGCAGAACTTGGCGCGCTGCCGATGGTGCATGCCGAAAACGGCGACGTCGTCGCTTCGATGACCGCAAAGCTGCTGGCCGAAGGCAACAATGGCCCGGAGGCGCACGCCTATTCCCGTCCGCCCGAGGTTGAGGGCGAAGCGACGAACCGCGCCATCATGCTGGCCGATATGGCGGGCGTGCCGCTCTATGTCGTGCACACCTCCTGCGAACAGGCCCATGAAGCGATCCGCCGCGCCCGCCAGAAGGGTATGCGCGTTTACGGCGAGCCGTTGATCCAGCACCTGACGCTCGACGAGAGCGAATATTTCAACAAGGACTGGGACCACGCCGCCCGCCGCGTCATGTCGCCCCCCTTCCGCAATAAGCAGCACCAGGACTCACTCTGGGCCGGTCTGCAGTCGGGCTCGCTCTCGGTCGTTGCCACCGACCACTGCGCTTTCACAAGCGAACAGAAGCGCTTCGGCGTCGGCAACTTCGCCAAGATCCCGAACGGCACCGGTGGCCTTGAAGACCGCATGCCGATGCTTTGGACTTATGGCGTTGCGACCGGCCGCCTGACGATGAACGAATTCGTCGCGGTCACCTCGACCAACATCGCCAAGATCCTCAACATATACCCGAAGAAAGGCGCCGTGCTCGTCGGCGCCGATGCCGACCTCGTGGTCTGGGATCCCAAGCGCTCCAAGACCATCTCCGCCAAGACCCAGCAGTCCTCGATCGACTACAATGTCTTCGAGGGCAAGGAAGTGACAGGCCTGCCGCGCTACACGCTGACCCGCGGTTATGTCGCGATTGAAGAGAGCGCGGTGAAGACCCGTGAGGGCCACGGCAAGTTCGTGCGTCGCGAACCCTTCCCGGCGGTCTCCAAGGCGCTCTCGACCTGGAAGGAACTCGTGGCGCCGCGCAAGGTGGAACGCACGGGCATCCCGGCGACGGGGGTGTAAGCGGTTCCATGGCGTTGGCGCGCGGTCTTACCCCCCTCTGTCACTTCGTGACATCTCCCCCACAAGGGGGGAGATCGGCCGCGACATTCTCGGGACCCACCTCCCCCTCGAGGGGGGAGGTCGCCGCAACGCGGCGGGTGGGGGCGACCCCGGCGACGAGTTCGACGTCACAGCAGCATACGAGCGCTATCCACATCACCCCACCCCGGAGCTTCGCTCCGACCCTCCCCCTCAAGGGGAGGGTGAGGCCGCAACGCCTCTCCCAGCCACTCTCCCCCCTTGTGGGCGAGATGTCCGGCAGGACAGAGGGGGGTAACCCAAGCGCCAACGTCAAAGACACCAGCAAACCAGCGCGCTCCACGCCCCCTCATCCGGCGCTGCGCGCCACCTTCCCCCCCCTGGGAAGAAGAGGTCACTCACACCTCGACCAAGCCATCCAGCTGCGGCAGCAAGACCACGCTTTCCTGCTCGTTCGGGTCGGTGCGCGCAATGATCGCCGTGCAGGGCGCATTCGACAGGTTTGCCGGCAGATGCGGCACGCCGGCCGGAATGTAGAACAGCTCGCCCGCGTGAACCACGACATGGTTTTCCAGCCGGTCGCCATACCAGGTATGTGCCTGGCCGGAGAGCATGTAGATCGCCGTCTCGTGGCTCTCATGCAGATGCGCCTTGGCCCGCGCGCCGGGCGGCATCGTCAGCACATGCATGCAGATACCCTTGGCACCCACCGTCTCGGCAGCGATGCCTTCGAAATAACTCAGTCCCTGCTTGCCCTCATAGGTATGGCCGGGCTTCACGATCCGGCAGGTGGGCTTTGCTGATGCGTCCATTGTCCCGTCCTCTTCTTCCCGGCGGCCGGCCCGCCATCCTTTATCCGCTGCTCCCGAGCGGCCGCATGTCAAAAGAATGCAAGAGGCAGACGGCCTTTGCAACAAACCCGATTGGTCCTAGCGCATGAATGCACCCAACTCCGTCGTCTCGGCCAGGAACCTGAGCCTCACCTTCGAGACCAATGACGGGCCCGTCCACGCCCTGTCGAATGTCGATCTCGAGGTGAAGAAGGGCGATTTCGTCTCCTTCATCGGCCCCTCCGGCTGCGGCAAGACCACCTTCCTGCGCGTCATCGCCGATCTCGAGAAACACACGGGTGGCGACATCACCGTCAACGGCATGACGCCGGAAGAGGCCCGCAAGGCGCGCTCCTACGGCTATGTCTTCCAGGCGGCGGCGCTTTATCCCTGGCGCACGATCGAAAACAACATCGCGCTGCCGCTCGAAATCATGGGCTACAGCGCCCACGAGAAGAAGAAGCGCATCGAACAGACGCTGGAACTGGTCAACCTTTCGGGCTTTGCCAAGAAATACCCCTGGCAACTGTCAGGCGGCATGCAGCAGCGCGCCTCGATCGCCCGCGCGCTCGCCTTCGACGCCGACCTGCTGCTGATGGACGAACCCTTCGGGGCGCTCGACGAAATCGTCCGCGACCACCTGAACTCCGAGCTCTTGAAGCTCTGGGCACGCACCAACAAGACGATCTGCTTCGTCACCCATTCGATCCCCGAAGCCGTCTACCTCTCGACCAAGATCGTCGTCATGAGCCCGCGGCCCGGCCGGGTGACCGACATCATCGAGTCGACGCTGCCGAAGGAGCGTCCGCTCGACATCCGCGAGACGCCGGAGTTCTTGGAGATCGCGCACCGGGTGCGCGAGGGCCTGAAGGCGGGGCATAGCTATGAGGAATAGTGTGGCGCTTGTGGGTAAGATGCCCCTCACCCTGACCCTCTCCCCGCAGGCGGGGAGAGGGGATGGCCAGCGCGGTGCCGCACGTCCCTTCTCCCCGTCGCAACGGGGAGAAGGTGCCGGCAGGCGGATGAGGGGCAAGGCCGCCGGCGTTGTGAACGCCGGCAACGCGCTCCCCACCTCCCCCTTGAGGGGGGAGGTCGCCGCGAAGCGGCGGGTGGGGGTGAACCTGACGACGAGTTCGACGTCATTGATCAACGCTCAGGTCTCGCACATCACCCCACCCCGGAGCTTCGCTCCGACCCTCCCCCTCAAGGGGAGGGTGTCGGGTACCGCAGGAGTGGAGTCCACCCCATGAACCCCACCTTCCTCCTTTGGCTCGGCGCTGCCATGGCAACCTTCCTCGGTGCCGCCACCGTCTCCCGCGCCTATGTCGACAACGGCAAGCTCTGGGTGCTCATCGCCTCCCTCGCCCTCTACTGCATCGGCAATCTGATGATGGTGAAGCTGATGCGCGAAGGCGGGCTGGGGCTCGCGATATCGGCATCGGCCATCGCGCAGCTCGTCCTCATCAATGTCATCGCCTTCTTCGTCTTCGGCGAACGCCTGAGCCCCATCCAGTCGGTCGGCGTGGCACTCGGTGTCCTGTCCATGGCCCTGATGCTCTATCCTGCCAAGGGAGGTGCCTGATGACATCAGCCCCTTCGACCTTCCGTGACCGCATCCTGCCGGTGCTTACGGTGGTTCTCGCAATCCTCGTGATCTGGCACGTCTTCGTCGTCTATCTGAATGCACCTTTCGTGCGCGACCAGGCTGCGCGCGCAGGCGAGGAAATCACCTTCTCCCAGGTGGTCGAACGCACCTTTGCCCAGGAGCGTCCGGTGCTCCCGGCACCGCACCAGATCGTCGCCGAGCTTTGGGAGACCACGATCAACAAGGCCGTCACCTCCAAGCGCAGCCTCGTCTACCATGCCTGGATCACGCTTTCCGCGACCCTCATGGGCTTTGCCATGGGCACGGCGCTCGGTATCGCGCTCGCCATCGCCATCGTTCACAACCGGGCCATGGACAAGTCGCTGATGCCCTGGGTCATCGCCTCCCAGACGATCCCGATCCTTGCCATCGCGCCGATGATCATCGTGGTCTTGAATTCCATCGGCATCTCCGGACTTCTGCCCAAGGCGCTGATTTCCACCTATCTTTCCTTCTTCCCGATCGTCGTTGGCATGGTGAAGGGCCTGCGCAGCCCCGATATCCTGCTGCTCGATCTCATGCACACCTACAATGCCAGCCCCTCCCAGACCTTCTGGAAGCTGCGCTGGCCGGCTTCCATGCCCTATCTCTTCACCTCCCTGAAGGTGGCGATCGCGATCTCGCTGGTCGGGGCGATCGTCGGTGAACTGCCGACAGGTGCTGTCGCGGGCCTCGGCGCCCGTCTGCTGTCCGGCTCCTACTATGGCCAGACGATCCAGATCTGGGCCGCCCTCTTCATGGCGGCGGGCCTCGCCGCCCTGCTCGTCTCGATCGTCGGCATGGCCCATACCAGGGTGCTCGCACGCATGGGGGTCAAGCCATGAACGGTTACCTCGTCTTCGCCTTTGTCTTCTGGATCGGCGCCTGGGGCCTCAATGAGTGGTTGGTTCGCCTGCGCGCCAAGGATCCGACAACCCGTCGCGCGATCGGCATCGCCGTGCCGCTTATCTTCGGCGTGACCCTGCTCGTGATCTGGGAATGCATGGTGCGCGGTTTCGAGATCCCCTCGATCCTTTTGCCGGCACCCTCGATGATCTGGGCCAGGATCCTGACCTCCACCCACATCCTCTGGGCCGATTTCCAGCAGACCTTCCTGAAATCCGTCATCACCGGCTATGTCGCCGGCTGCGGTCTCGGCTTCATCGTCGCCATCCTGATCGACCGCTCGCCCTTTCTGCAAAAGGGGCTGCTGCCCATCGGCAATTTCGTCTCGGCTCTCCCCGTCGTGGGCATTGCCCCGATCATGGTCATGTGGTTCGGCTTCGACTGGCAGTCCAAGGTCGCCGTCGTCGTCATCATGACCTTCTTCCCGATGCTGGTGAACACCGTCCAGGGCTTGGCTTCGGCTAGCCACATGGAACGCGACCTGATGCACACCTATGCCGCCTCCTGGTGGCAGACGCTGGTGCGCCTGCGGCTTCCCGCCGCCTGGCCCTTCATCTTCAATGCGCTGAAGATCAACTCGACTCTGGCTCTGATCGGGGCCATCGTTGCAGAATTCTTCGGCACCCCGATTGTCGGCATGGGCTTCCGCATCTCGACCGAGGTCGGACGCTCGAATGTCGACATGGTCTGGGCTGAGATTGCGGTTGCCGCACTCGCCGGCTCGGTCTTCTACGGATTGGTGGCACTGGCAGAACGCCGGGTCACCTTCTGGCATCCGTCCGTCCGTGGTGGACGGTCGTGACTTCTACCAAAAACAAAAGAGGGAACTGAAATGACTGTCAAACTCGCATCCATGCTGCTGGCTGCCGCGGTCTCCTTGACCGCCATGCAGGCCGCGGCCGCCGACAAGGTGACCCTCCAGCTGAAATGGGTCACGCAGGCCCAATTCGCCGGCTATTACGTTGCCAAGGACAAGGGCTTCTACGAAGAAGAAGGCCTCGACGTCGAAATCAAGCCGGGCGGTCCTGATATCGCTCCCCCGCAGGTTCTGGCCGGTGGCGGCGCTGACGTGATCGTCGACTGGATGCCGTCTGCACTCGCAACCCGCGAAAAGGGCGTTCCGCTCGTCAATATCGCCCAGCCCTTCAAGTCCTCGGGCATGATGCTGACCTGCCTCAAGGAAACCGGCATCACCAAGCCTGAGGATTTCAAGGGCAAGACGCTCGGCGTCTGGTTCTTCGGCAACGAATATCCGTTCTTGTCCTGGATGAGCACGCTCGGCATCAAGACCGATGGCTCACCGGATGGCGTGACCGTTCTGAAGCAGGGCTTCAACGTCGATCCGCTCCTGCAGAAGCAGGCCGCCTGCATCTCGACCATGACCTATAACGAATACTGGCAGGTCATCGATGCCGGCATCAAGCCGGAGGAACTGGTCACCTTCAAGTATGAGGACGAAGGCGTCGCAACCCTCGAAGACGGCCTCTACGTGCTCGAAGACAAGCTCGCGGACCCGGCCTTCAAGGAAAAGATGGTCAAGTTCGTCCGCGCCTCGATGAAAGGCTGGAAGTACGCGGAGGAAAACTCCGACGAAGCGGCTGAAATCGTGCTCGAGAACGACGCATCCGGCGCCCAGACCGAACAGCATCAGAAGCGCATGATGGGCGAAGTTGCCAAGCTTACCGCCGGCTCGAACGGCGCGCTCGACAAGGCTGACTACGACCGTACGGTCAAGACCCTGCTCGGCGGCGGCTCCGATCCCGTCATAACGAAGGAGCCGGAAGGTGCCTTCACGACCGAGATCACCGACGCGGCCCTGAAATAGTCTTTGGCGGACCAATGCAACGATGAAGCACGGGGAGAAATCCCCGTGTTTTTTGTAGGCTTTACTGATGATTTCATGCTGCAGACGCTGGCAAATCGGCAACACCATCGTTCTATATTGAACTATTTTCACCCTCCGTGTGAAAATGCCTGAGACGGCTCTTGCATGGGCCTCGGCTATCCCCCACCTCAGAGGCTGATTTCAGATGCCGTAAATGTGAAGATGGGTGTTATTGTCGGGGAGCACCGAGGCTGTGAGCCGATCCGGCTTCCCCGACGTATACTCGACCGAACTGCAATTATCGTCCTTGGGAAGGGTCCTATGTCTCGAAACGCGCGCACGAGATCCGTGCTGATGGCTGCAATCCTGTCGCTTTCGGCGTCCGTTGCCATCGGGCAGGAACAGCCTGCCACGCCAGCCCAGAATCTTCCGTCCATCATCGTCACCCCGGCCGAGACCCGTGACCTGGTCGATCGCGTCGTCGCTTCCGGCACGCTGCGCGCCGAAGAAGAGGTCCAGATCCAGCCCCAGGTCGAGGGACTGCAGATCGAGACCCTGAACGTCGACGTCGGCGACAAGGTCGAGGCGCAAACGGTTGTTGCTAAGCTCAGCCAAGACACACTTCAGCTGCAGCGCAGCCAGTATGTGGCCAACCGCGCCAAGGCGGAAGCAGCGCTCGCCCAGTATCAGGCTCAACTCGTTGAAGCCGAAGCAAGCCTGGAGGAAGCACAGCGGCAGTCTGAGCGTGCAACGCGCCTGGCCTCGTCTGGTTCCGTATCCGCCTCACAAAAGGAACAGGCTGAAACCGCGCTGGCAAGTGCCACCGCCCGGGTCGAGACGGCCCGCCAGGCCATCACCGTCGCGGAAGCCGACATCAAGGTCGTGGACAGCCAGATCGCCGACACCGATCTGCGCCTTGCCCGAACCGACATCAAGTCGCCGGTGGCAGGCACGGTCTCCGTCCGCAACGCACGCATCGGCGCGATTGCCTCCGGTGCAGGCCAGCCGCTCTTCACGGTCATCCGCGATGGCCAGATCGAACTGGTGGCAGACGTGCCGGAAACTGATATCCTGCGCCTGAAGGCTGGCCAGAAGGCGGAAGTCTCGGTCGCCGGTTCCGACCGGCCACTGAGCGGTTCCGTCCGCCTGGTTTCGCCGGTCATCGATCCGGTGACCCGTCTCGGCGCCGTGCATATCGCACTCGACGACGATGCGGCGGCCCGTGCAGGCATGTATGGCAGTGCCTCGATCGTGGTGCAGGAGGCCAATGGCGTCGCCCTGCCGCTTTCGGCGATCACGACCGAAGCCGGCAAGACCACGGTCCGCAAGGTCGCCGATGGCACCGTCGAGATGGTCGAGATCAAGACGGGCATCCAGGATGGCGCTTACATCCAGGTGACAGAAGGCCTGAACGACGGAGACAAGGTGGTCGCCAAGGCGGGCGTCTTTGTCCGTGACGGCGACCGGATCAATCCGGTGGAAGAAACCAGCAGCGTTTCAAACTGAGGGGCGACGACGCCATGAACTTCTCTGCATGGTCCATACGCAATCCGATTGCGCCGATCCTGGCCTTCTTCCTGTTGATCGTGGTCGGCATTCAGTCGTTCAACTCGCTGCCGATCACCCGCTTCCCGAATATCGACGTTCCGCTCGTGGCGATTACGGTCGGCCAGAGCGGCGCTTCGCCGGCTGAACTCGAAAGCCAGGTGACGAAGGAAGTCGAAGACGCGGTGGCATCAATTACCGGCGTCGACGAAATCAACTCGACCGTTACCGATGGCCAGTCCCAGACCGTCGTCATGTTCCGCATGGAAGTGCCGACGGAACAGGCAGTCCAGGACGTCAAGGACGCGATCGACCAGATCCGCGGCGACCTGCCGGCTTCCGTCGAGGAACCGATCGTCACCAAGATCGACGTCGAAGGCCAGGCCATCCAGAGCTTTGCCGTTTCCTCGCCCAACATGAACCTCGCCGAGCTGTCCTGGTTCGTCGATGACACCATCAAGCGCGCCCTGCAGGGTCAGCCGGGCATCGGCCGTGTAGACCGCTACGGCGGCGCAGACCGGGAAGTCCGTGTCGAGCTGGACCCGAACCGCCTGGACGCACTGGGCGTCACGGCTTCAGACATTTCCAGCCAGCTGAAGGGCACCAATGTCGATCTCGGCTCCGGCCGCGGTCAGGTCGCTGGTGCAGAACAGTCCATCCGCACGCTCGGCGACAACCGGGATGTGGAAAGCCTTGCGAATTCCACGATCGCCCTGCCCGGCGGTCGCTTCGTCAAGCTGTCCGACATCGGCCGCGTCACCGACACCTATGAAGAGCCGAAATCCTTCGCCCGCCACGACGGCAAGCCGGTCGTGTCCTTTGCCGTCTTCCGCGCCAAGGGTGCGAGCGAAGTGACGGTTGCCGAGACGGTTGCCGAAAGCCTCGCCACCGTGCGTGCCGAGAACCCCGACGTCCAGATCGAGATGATCGACGACTCGGTCTATTTCACCTATGGCAACTACGAAGCCGCGATGCATACGCTCGTCGAGGGCGCCCTGCTCGCCGTCATCGTGGTCCTGCTCTTCCTGCGCAACTGGCGTGCGACCCTGATCTCCGCCGTCGCGCTGCCGCTCTCGGCCATCCCGACCTTCTGGGTCATGGACCTGATGGGCTTCTCGCTGAACCTCGTCTCGTTCCTGGCCCTGACGCTGGCAACCGGTATTCTCGTCGACGATGCGATCGTCGAGGTGGAAAACATCGCCCGCCACATCAAGATGGGCAAGACGCCCTATCGCGCGGCGATCGAGGCAGCAGACGAAATCGGCCTCGCCGTCATCGCAACGACGTTCACGATCATCGCGGTCTTCGTGCCGGTCTCCTTCATGCCGGGTATTCCCGGTCAGTACTTCATCCAGTTCGGCCTGACGGTCGCCTTCTCCGTCTTCTTCTCGCTGCTTGTGGCGCGTCTCATCACTCCGATGATGGCGGCCTATCTGATGCGGGCGGAAGACGCGATGGACGACCATCACGACAATGACAGCCTGCCGCTGAAGATGTACACGAAGCTGGTGCGCTTCACGACCCGCCGCTGGTATTCGCGCCTCGGCACGCTGGCGGCTGCCATCGCCTTCCTGATCGGCTCCATCATCCTGCTCGCAGGCGTGCCCGGCAGCTTCATTCCGCCGGAAGATGCAGGCCGCATCGTCCTGTCGGTCGAACTGCCGCCAAACGCGACGCTGGATGAAACCGAGCGCAAGACGGATGAAATCTACGCCGCCATCAAGGACGTGGCGGATGTCGACAGCATCTTCATTCTCGGCGGCTCCTCGCCGCGCGGAGATCTGGAGCTGCGTCGCGCCAGCGTGACCATGAACCTCGACCGTATCGAGCATTCGCTGGCCAAGACCCTGGTCAATGATGGATTGGGTGGCCTGCCGCTGATTGGCCAGTATCTGCCCAAGCTGCCGGAGAACGGTCGTATCCGCCCGCAATGGGACATCGAGGAAGAGGTCTTCGCGAAGCTCAATTCGATCCCGGATATCCGCATCACCAAGCTGAATGACCGTGGCGAGCGCGACATCACCTTCAACTTCCTCTCCAAGAACGAAGCGGAGTTGAACGAGGCTGTCGGCATTCTCGAAGCCAAGCTTCGTCAGGTGCCGGAACTCGCCAATGTCAGCGCCGATGGCGCCCTGCCCCGCCCGGAACTGCAGATCCGCCCGCGCGCCGACGAGGCCGCCCGCCTCGGCATCACCGCGCAGCAGATCGCCCAGACGGTGCGTGTCGCCACCATCGGCGACGTCGATGCAGCCCTGCCGAAGATCTCGCTCGACAACCGGCAGATCCCGATCCGCGTCCAGGCCTCGCTCGATTTCCGCACGGATCTCGCCGCGATCCGCGCGCTGAAGATCCGCACGGCAACGGGCGAGACGGTGCCGCTCTCGAGCGTTGCCGATATCGACTACGCAGAGGGAGTGTCGTCGATCAAGCGCAACGACCGCAACCGCGTCGTCTCGATCGGCGCCGGCCTGCCACAGGGCGTCGCGCTCGATACCGCAACGGCGGCCTTCCGCACGACGGTGGAGAATGCCGACATCCCGGCCAGCGTTCGCTTGGCCGAGAGCGGCGATGCCAAGATCCAGGCCGAGATGCAGCAGAGCTTCGTCAACGCCATGATTCTCGGCTTGCTTCTCGTGCTGACGGTGCTGATCCTGCTCTTCAAGGACGTGATCCAGCCCTTCACCATCCTCTTCTCGTTGCCGCTCGCGATCGGCGGCGTGGCCGTCGCGTTGATCATCACGAACAACGCGCTCTCCATGCCCGTCCTGATCGGCATCCTGATGCTGATGGGCATCGTGACGAAGAACGCGATCCTGCTCGTGGACTTCGCCATCGAGATGCGCCGGCACGGCATGGATCGTCTGGAAGCAATGGTGGAAGCCGGCCGCAAGCGCGCCCGCCCGATCATCATGACCTCGATCGCCATGTCGGCGGGCATGCTGCCCTCTGCCCTCGGTGTCGGTGAAGGCGGTTCGTTCCGCGCACCCATGGCCGTGGCCGTCATCGGCGGCATCATCGTCTCAACGGTGCTGAGCCTCGTGGTCGTACCCGCCTTCTTCCTGATCCTCGACGACCTCTCCCGCCTGCTCGGCTGGATCTTCAGCCGCTTCGTCGGCAAGAAGGAAGAAGAGGAAGAGCCGCTGACACCGGAGGTTCTGTCCTTCCTGGCACGTCAGAATGTTCAGGCCCTGGAAGCCATGGATCGCCGCGTCGCCGCAGTCGAACGCAGCCAGCCGGTTAGCCGCAAGAGCGACGGCAATGGCAACGTGATCAACCTGCCGCCGCTCGCCGCAGAGTAACCCAAGCTCGACCGGCCGCCCCTCGTGGCGGCCGGTCTCCCGCTCGGCGCGGCGCGCCTGAAACGTCCCCTCCTCACATCCTCCAGTCACACGCAAGAGAATCGACGCAACCTGAGCGCATTGCATTCCATCTCAGGTCATGGGGATTCTCTTGAGACGTTTCATCACGATGACACTTTGCATGCTCGCAACCTCCGCTCTTGCGGATGACGGCACCCTCCTGCCCGCGCAGGAACACACCGCAGCCTACGACTGGAGCGGCGCCTTTGTCGGCGTCACCGGCGGCTATGGCTGGATGGATGGCCTGTTTGAAGTCACCGGTTATGCACCGAAGACAGACAGCCTGAACGGTAGACTTCCAGGCGTCTTTGCCGGGGTGAGCACCCAGTTCGACAACAACCTCGTGCTCGGCCTTGAGGGCGATCTCGAGTATAACGTTCAGGACGTGACGGTCACCTCAGCCTTCGGAGCCTTTACCGGCGGCGCCGACTGGCAGGGCTCGGCCCGCGTGCGTCTGGGTTATGCTCTGGATCGTCTCCTGGTCTATGCGACAGCCGGGTGGGCAGCAACGCATCTCGAGGCGGAATTCATCGGCGTGGCAGAGGCAACCGGCAGCTTCCATGGATACACCCTGGGTGCCGGTCTCGATTATGCCATGACCGATCGTCTCTTCGGGCGGCTCGATTATCGCTACAACGACTTTGGCAGCGGCGAGCTCGATTTCGGCCCGGCAACCGTGAGCTCGCAGCTGGAGCAGCACACCGTCAAGATCGGTCTCGGGCTGAAGTTCTGAGGCCGACCCGCTCACGGAAAACAGACTTCGGATTGGCGGGCAGCTTCTACAGCAAACTGCCCGTCATCCGCAGGCGCCACGCCTTCTTTCGACGATCATCATATACCGATGACCGTTTGATCGAAATCAATCCGGACTTCCCCCCCTCGCGATAATGTGACTCGACTGGAAAGGGCAGATCACCCGGACCTGCAGGCGACGCGCAATTCGGCTGGGCCATGGACTGGCAGGCTTGACCTCGATGGAACGCGACGACCGCAGCGGTGCATGCCCGGACACCATGTGGATGGGGAGCCGTGAAGACCGTGAACAAGATGCTGAGACTGAACGCGCGCGACAAGAACACGCTTCTGCGGACGTCGTTCCTGTCCCAACTCGGCCCGAGCGCCATGGCCTCGATGATGGAGATCGCCAATATCTCCAACTACGAGGCGCGCGATGTGCTGTTCCGCGAGGGCGAGCCGGCCGACTGTTTCTACAGTGTCCTGAGCGGCTATGTCCGCCTCTACCGGCTGAACAAGGATGGGCGCGAAGCCGATATCCGCGTCTGCGGCCCGGGCGACACCTTCGCCGAATGCCTGCTCGCGCTCGGCGACAAGTATCTCTACAACGCCCAGGCGGCAGAAACGGTCACGCTTGCCCGCTTCGACCTGCAGCGTGTGCGCGCCCTGGCCGAGCACGAGAAGGACGTCTCTCAGGCGATCATCCGCTGCCTCTCCGACCATCTGCGCACCACGATGGACTGCATCGCCAACGACCGTCTGCAGACCGCCCCGCAGCGCGTCGCCCACTATCTGTTGACCCACTGCAACGTGGAAGGCGGCCCGGCCTCCATCAGGCTTCCGTTCCAGAAAAGCCTGCTTGCCGGTAAACTCGGCCTCGCGCCCGAGGCTCTGTCGCGCGCCTTCTCAGCGCTGCGTCGTGCAGGCGTCATCGTGCGCGGACGCACGATCCAGATCAGCGATGTCAACGCGCTGAAGCAGATCTGAGCTCAGGCTAGCTGCCGGTCAGAGGCCCCCGCTCTCCTGCAGGAAGCTGACGATCTTCTCCACGCCGGCACCCCGCTTCAGGTCCGTGAAGACGAAAGGACGCTCGGAGCGCATCCGGCCGGCATCCCGTTCCATCACATCGAGATCGACACCGACATGGGGTGCAAGATCGGTCTTGTTGATGACGAGCAGATCCGAGCGCGTGATGCCCGGCCCGCCTTTGCGCGGGATCTCTTCTCCCTGACAGACCGAAATGACGTAAAGCGTGATGTCGGCGAGATCCGGCGAAAAGGTCGCCGCGAGGTTGTCGCCGCCGGATTCGATGAAGACGACGTCGAGATCCGGGATCCGCGCATTGAGATCGGCAATGGCCTTCAGATTGATCGAGGCATCCTCCCGGATTGCGGTATGCGGACAGCCGCCCGTTTCCACCCCCACCACACGATCCGAAGTCAGTGCCTGCATGCGGATCAGCGCATCGGCATCCTCGCGGGTATAGATGTCGTTGGTGACGACGGCGACGGAGTAGTCGTCGCGCATCGCCTTGCAGAGCTTCTCCGTCAGAGCCGTCTTGCCGGAGCCAACCGGTCCGCCGATGCCGACACGGAGGGGACCATTTTTCGATTTCATCATCTTCGTCCTGTTTGCGCTTCAAGCCTAGGATTGGAACAGCCGGGAATATTGCGTCTCGTGCCGCATGCTGAGCGTCTCGGCGATGATCGTCGCCGAACCGAGGTCATCCAGCCCGAGGGGGCTCAGCTCTGTCGCAGCGGCCAGAATGGGCTGCTCTGCCACCGCCAGGATCGCGACCCCGCGGCTTTGCCCGATGACGCCGAGCCGGATCGCGACAGAGATATATTGCGAGATCTGTGCGTGCAGGAAGGCCGCGATGGCATCATCCTTAGCGACACCATGAGCAGCCGCCACGGCGCCGACGGCGACGCTGTAGGCGATAGGCCCCTGAAGTCTCTCGATCACCGGATGCGGCCATGCGGCAGCGGCCTGGACAAAAGCCTCACCGAGCCGCGTCATTTCCGCATGCCGCTCAGCCGAACCGGCGAGTGCGGTCGCGAGGGATATCAGATCCTCAAGCGGCTGCCCTTCGCTCTGCAGCCGGTGCGCTTCGCCAAGCAGGATCGCATCATTGCGCATACCGCCAGCCGATAGCAGTGTCAGGAGCCAGGCCTCGACGCCGTCCCCGTCGCGGACATGATCTTCGACGATCGCACTCTCGAAGCCGGCGGAATAAGAAAAGCCGCCGACGGGGAAAGCCGGCGAAAGCCAGGCCATCAGTCGAAGCAGCGCCTGACGTCCTGCAACTCCGTCTGACGGCATGTCACCCGTGGCCATGCCCGCCCTCGTGATGACCACCATGGGAGCCGTGGCCACCATGGGCATGATAGGCGCCGCGCACCGGCTGGAAAGGCTCGACGATATCAGACACCTCGGCGCCCAGACCGACAAGCATGTCCCGGATCACGTGATCGCGCTGGATCAGAATGCGGTCCGGCTCGATCTGGGCGGAGAGATGGCGGTTGCCAAGATGCCAGGCAAGTTCGATCAGGTGGAGTGTATCGCGGGCGCGAATTTCGAACAGCCGCTCTTCCGCCGCCTGGATCTCGACCGTCGTCCCGTCATCGAGCAACAACCGATCGCCGTGTTGAAAGAGCACGGGCTCCTTGAGGTCGAGCATGACCATGGCGCCATTGTCGAGATGCAGCAGTTTGCGTCGCAGGTGACGGCCATCATGGGGAAGAACCACCACGCCGTCAGGCGCGTCGGCGACGGAACCGGCGGGTTTGAAGGAAGTCGCGCGCTGCATGAGATCTCCGACATGACTGTTTTTTGAACCATGCACAGGAATGAGGCAAACGGCAAGATCGTTCTTCAGTCCCGTCGGCCAATCGCGGCAAAAAGTCGAGCATCATCAGACGCATGGTCGCTGATCAGTGGCTCCAGGATGACAAGCGATTGCTCGTGGATAACGCGGTCACGCCCGCTGTCCTTGGCAAGATAGAGCGCCTTGTCCGCCCAGGCATAGACGATCTCGGGACGCTTGCCCGCACCGAACTCTGCAACCCCGGCCGAGATGGTGACGCAGATCTCCGTTCCGTGAAAATCCACGCATCGGGCGGCGACACATTTCCGCGCCTCTTCCACTAGGGCCAATCTTTCCTGCCGTGTCCCGCCCCGCAGAACGACGCCGAACTCTTCCCCACCGAGACGGACGACGAGATGCGGTTCGTCGAAAACCTCTCTCAAGACGGAGGAGACCGCCTGGATGACCCGATCACCTACCTGATGCCCGAAGCGGTCATTGATCGACTTGAAGCGGTCGATGTCGATGATCGCGAGCGACGCCTCCCCCGAAACGGCGGCGACGGCTTCGTTGAACACGCGCCTGTTGGCAAGCCCCGTCAACGTATCTGTTTTGCTCAGACGCTCGAATGTGCTGCGCGAGGCGGCAAGCTCGCGAATGACATGGCCGGCGGCAAAGGCCAGACCGCCCGTGAGGATCCCTCCGAAGAGCCAGGCGAAGGCCACCATCAGCCGGACCATCTCGTCGAAGGGAAGCGTGAGATATCCCGTGAGGGTGAGCAGCAGGAGCGACAGAAAGCCCGCAAGACTGGCCACGATCACCGAGCAGAAGCAGACGCGCAGGGCAAAGTGCAGCACCGCGCGAGGCCTTTCGAAGCCTCCGAGGTCGATCTGCGGCCAGCGCCCTTTGCCGATGAGAATCACCGCCTGCTCCTTCATGAACATGCCCTTGAATTAGGGTGAGCAGGTTTTGCGAGTCCTAACGGAATCACTCAAATGCAAGCGATCAGCCGAATGGGCGAGGAACCACCGAAAAAGGACGCTGGACGGGCGCGCGCTCCGTTCACGGCTGCCCAATGGTCAGGCTTGATCGCGATAGCGCAAGCGGCGGTGATTGCCGTTTCTCAGCGTCTCCGCGGCCTTCAGCCGTGATGGAGATGGAGTGAAAGATCAAGCAGTTGCGGCATGGGCGTCCACCAGCCGGTGCGGATGCCCGCGGACCGCAGCATGGCGGCCGTCCAGGTGTTGCAGCCGACAAGCGCATTGAAGGCCCCCCTCGCCTCAAAGAAGGCATCATCCAGGCCGTAAGCGGCGCCCGGAACGGCAATCGGCATGCCGTCTTCGCGGACGAAACTGCCGCGGATTTCCGTGATCATCCGGCGACGCCCCTCTTCCGTGATCGCAAGCTTGCGCACGGAGGGATGCTCAAGATCGATTGAACCGGCAACGGAGACATGCAGCACGGAGCGGTCGACGGTCAGCGCCTTGAACACCGGCAGCGGACGGATGTCACCCCAGGTTGGCGTCTCAATATAAAAGGACCGTCCGCCCCAGCCGATGATCAGATATTCCACACCCGGCATGTCGAGCGGCAACCCACCGGGAACGAGATCGGCGAACGCCGCCCGCACCTCGTCATCGACCGGCAGGGCGATGTCCGTATGGATCGGATTGGCGAGCAACAGGATCTCCGCCGTCTCGCCTCCAAGGGAAGCCTCCGCGCGCGGATTGAGCGGGCGCGGCAGCAACGTTCCCAGAGCCACGAGGATAATGAGCAAGGACAGGCCAAAGGCTAGTCTTCGAAAAAGCGTCTTCACTGTCGGGGCGTCTCAGTCTGCAAGGTCGAGCCTGTGCTCAATTCTCCGGACCTGTTCAACCAGACGATCAATACGCAAGCCCATCTCCGCGACACCTCCGGCATCCGCACCTTGATCGCGCCGCAATCCTGCCAAGCCGATCTCCATCCGGGTGAGACGCTGCCGTTGCTCGGCCATGGTGTCGCGCATGTCGCGCAGATCCGAACGGATTGCTCGCAAATGCTCCAGAACCAGGTTATTCACGTCCTCGGCCATGGCACAACAACTCCTGAATGGGTCAGGCAGATGATACACCAGGCCATGCTGGCCGCAAATCCGACGGCTACCGCGTCAGAACAGGAAGTACCGCTGCGCCATCGGCAGCTTGGTCGCCGGCTCGCAGGTCAGCAGCTCGCCATCGGCGCGCACTTCATAGGTTTCCGGATCCACTTCCACATGCGGCGTCAAGTCGTTGTGGATCATCGATTTCTTGGAGATGCCGCCGCGGGTGTTCTTGACCGCCACCAACTGCTTGGCGACACCCAGACGATTGCCGAGGCTGGCATCGAGGGCGGCCTGCGAAACGAAGGTGACGGAGGAATTCGTCCGCGCCTTGCCATAGGCACCGAACATCGGGCGGTAATGCACCGGCTGCGGGGTGGGAATCGAAGCATTCGGATCGCCCATCGGAGCGGCGGCAATTACGCCACCGAGCAGCACCATATCCGGCTTCACGCCGAAGAAGGCCGGATTCCAGATGACAAGATCGGCGCGCTTGCCGACTTCGATCGAGCCGATCTCATGGCTCACACCATGGGCGATCGCCGGGTTGATCGTGTATTTCGCTACATAGCGCTTGGCGCGCATGTTGTCGTTGTCGCCGGTCTCGGTGGAAAGCGCGCCGCGCTGGCGCTTCATCTTGTCGGCCGTCTGCCAGGTGCGGATGATCACTTCGCCGACGCGACCCATGGCCTGGCTGTCGGACGAGATGATCGAGAAGGCACCGATATCATGCAGGATGTCTTCCGCCGCGATGGTTTCCTTGCGGATGCGGCTTTCGGCAAAGGCGATGTCTTCCGGGATCGACGAGGACAGGTGATGGCAGACCATCAGCATGTCCAGGTGCTCGGCAACCGTATTGACCGTGTAGGGACGCGTCGGATTGGTCGACGATGGAATGACGTTCAGCTGACCGCAGATCTTGATGATGTCGGGCGCATGGCCACCGCCCGCCCCTTCCGTGTGGAAGGCATGGATCGTGCGGCCCTTGATCGCTCCGACCGTATCTTCCACGAAGCCGCTTTCGTTCAGCGTGTCCGTGTGGATCATGACCTGCACGTCATACTGGTCGGCGACCGAGAGGCAGCAATCGATAGCGCCGGGGGTCGTGCCCCAGTCCTCGTGCAGCTTCAGCGAGGTCGCACCGCCAAGCACCATTTCCTCGAGCGCACCGGGCAGCGAAGCATTGCCCTTGCCGGCAAAGGCGAGGTTCATCGGGAACGCATCGGCTGCCTCGATCATCCGGGCGATATGCCAGGGTCCGGGTGTGCAGGTCGTCGCAAGCGTGCCGTGGGCGGGGCCGGTGCCACCGCCCAGCATCGTGGTGAGGCCCGACATCAGCGCCTCCTCGATCTGCTGCGGGCAGATGAAGTGGATATGCGCATCCATGCCGCCGGCGGTGATGATCTTGCCCTCGCCGGCAATCGCCTCCGTACCGGGGCCGACGATGATGTTGACGTCGGGCTGCGTGTCCGGATTGCCGGCCTTGCCGATTGCAACGATCCGCCCGTCCTTGAGCCCGATATCGGCCTTCACGATCCCCCAGTGGTCGAGGATCAACGCATTGGTGATGACGGTGTCGACGGCGCCGTTCGCCCGCGTCACCTGGCTCTGGCCCATGCCGTCACGGATGACCTTGCCGCCGCCGAACTTCACCTCTTCGCCATAGGTGGTGAAATCCTTCTCCACCTCGATGAACAGCTCCGTGTCTGCAAGACGTACCTTGTCGCCAGTGGTCGGACCGAACATCGAAGCATAGGCGGCGCGGGACATCTTGTAGGACATGGGTCTCAGGCTCCTTGGGAGAGGGAGGAAACGAAGATCGGTTGCAGCCGCAGGACGCGGCCGCTCGACATGTATTGATCGACCAGGCGGCGCTCGGCTTCGAAGGGGTGGCCATCCCAGCCGCTGTGACCGAAGCCGGCGAGGATGATGGTATCTTCGGCATGCGCCGGATCTGACAGCAGCGCCTGGATCACCACCATGCCGCTTGAGGGCACGACATATGGCTCCGCGTCGAGCGCCCGCAGCGCGGAGTCCAGGCCCTCATGCACGTCGCGATGGATGATCCTGTGCTGCTTGCCATTGGCCGTGGCGAAGGTCGCGAAACCGTCGGTGTAATCGTCGCAGAAGTCGTCGAGTTCGGGATGCGTGATCGCAAGCTGCGGCTTCATGTCGGCAAACTTCTCCGGATCGCGCACCGACCAGATCTCCGTCGTGCGGCGCACCGCCTCGCTGTCGCGCCATTCCGGATCCGCGAGCATCTGGGCCCCCGGGCGTCCCGTGTTGCAAACGGCGATGATGTCCGTCTTGCGCCCCGCAGCGCCGAAGTTCCGGCTGCCATTGAAGCGGATCACGAGGTCCGCGGCGTCGATAAGGGGTGCAGCCCCCTCGTCCACCGGTCCGTTGCCCACGATCATGATCTGTCTCGCCTGAGCCATGGTCTCACACCCTCAAAAGCCCTCGACCAGTGACTTGAGTTCTTCCGTGCGGTGTTTCGTGAGTTCCGCGAGGCAGAATGAGATCACCATCGGCTGCATGGTCCCACCTTCGGCCGAGTAACCTTCGAGATCGCAGGCTGCATCGCGATAGGCGAGCCAGGCACGCTGCGAAACCAGAAGCCGCTTGGCTGCTCCATTGTCGTCCGAGGGTGGCGTCGTCTTGTCCCATGCGAGCATGGCGGCGCGCGTCTCGGCCCATTGGGCGTTCATTGCGGCATCGGCTTTTCGATAGTCCTCGGCCGCACACTGGTTCATGTCGGCCTGGGTCTGGGCATTGTTGCAATCGACGTCCCGCACGCCCTCGCTTGAGGCCGGCGCGTCTTGCAGCAATACGCAGCCGCAGACGACGAGGATCACGCCCCAGTTCATCGCCCGCACCATGACCGTTTGCCCACCTTCATATCACAGGCTGCCCATGACCTTCTGGCGGAAACCATAGACCTCGCGCTTGCCAGACAACGGGATCAGAGTCACCTGCCGCGTCTGTCCCGGCTCGAAGCGCACGGCGGTGCCAGCTGGAATATCGAGCCGCATGCCGCGCGCCTTGTCGCGATCGAAGATCAGCCCGGCATTGGTCTCGTAGAAATGATAATGGCTACCGACCTGCACCGGCCGGTCGCCACTGTTGGAAACCTCGAGCGTCACGGTCGGATGTCCGGCATTCAGTTCGATTTCGCCTGCGGCGGCAATGATTTCACCGGGGATCATGAATCGCTCCTTCAGCGGGTTCAAGCGGCGCGCGAAGGCGGGCAGCCTTCGGCTTTGAGGACGCGTTTGGTGGATGCCGGATTGTTCTTAAGCTTGGCGGCGGGCCGGATCGGCCGACGCACCAATTCACCACCGCAATTCGGGCAGATGCCGGCAAGCGTGGTGGACGCGCAGTCGGCGCAATAGGTGCATTCGAAGCTGCAGATCATCGCCAGGCTTTCCGGCGGCAGATCCTTGTCGCAGCACTCGCAATTGGGTCGAAGCTCCAGCGCCATGACCAGGTCCTCAACGAATGGGTTCGTGAACGGTGACGAGTTTCGTACCGTCCGGAAACGTCGCTTCGATCTGCACGTCGTGGATCATCTCGGCGATGCCCTCCATCACCTGGTCGCGGGTGATGACATGCGCGCCCGCCTCCATGAGATCGGCAACGGCGCGACCGTCGCGCGCCCCTTCGACGACGAAATCGGTGATCAGCGCAATGGCTTCCGGATAGTTGAGCTTCACGCCCCGTTCCAGCCGGCGGCGGGCGACCATGGCCGCCATCGCGATCAGCAGTTTGTCCTTTTCCCGCGGCGTCAGATTCATGCGTGCTCCAATCCGTGATCGTCAGAGAGTCCAGACTTTTGGCACAGACGCGCCCCCGCGCAAGGCCGAAATGACCGGGATCAAGATTTTTCTCAAGGCAAAGCCGTCAGGGGCCGCGATACGGGCAACAACCTTGCCTTGCCAATGACTTACGCCGCCCATTTCTTCAGCGATATGCTCACGAATTGGGCGGATCATCGCCTCGGCGCGCGGGCTGACGAGAATGAGAGTCGCGAATGCAACGCGCCCGGCAAGCACTGCCGGCGACGCCACTAGACCGGCGACGTCGCCATCCAGTTTCAGCTCTTCGGCATGCAACAGGCGTCCGCCCCGCCGGATCCGCCAGCGGTCGCGCACGAGGCCGGCATTCATCCCCTCGCCCATGGCTTTGCGCCCGAGCAGGATCGCTTCCACGGCGAGGAATTCGGCGTCCTCCGCGAGGTCAACCTCCAGCCTTCGGGTCAGCGATGCATTGTTGAACAGAATGCTTTCCTGCGGCAGCCAGTGCATGCGAGCCCCCTCACCCACTTCGATCCGGGTGGTGATCTCGCCCGTACCGGCGGAAGCCTTGTAGATCTTTTCGCAGGCCTGGGTCGTGGCAGTGAGAAAACTGCCCGGACCGGCGCGGAAACTCCAGTCGAACTGGTCCCCGCCGGTAATGCCGCCGGCGGTGTTGATCGTCACCGCCTCGAGCTCACTGGTGAAACTCTCGGGCAGGCGGATCTTGGCCGCCCCCTCCTGATAGAGCTCGGCGATGCGCGTGCGCCCGCCGAGCGACTTCGTTACAAGTCGCCCGACACCGCGGGCACGTTGCTGTCTGGTTTGCTGGATGGCGTGCAATGTGTCCCCTGCCCGCCGTCGCTGATCGCGGCGGTTTTCTGTTTGTCGCCGCAGGCATTCTCGACCGCGACCGTCGCAATCATTTCGCCGCCCGAGGCCTTGAAGAACTCCCACATTCTGTCGGTGGCATCAACCTCGCGGATCGCCTTGTCGCCGTTCGAGGCGAGGCGGAAGCGCACGGTCCGGGCCGGCCAGGCATGATCGGCGCTGGCAATCACATAGGAGACGACGCTGGTGCCCGCACGGCAGCCGGCATAGCTCATGACGTCGGCGTTCTCGCCCGTTTCCAGCGAAGCCCGGCCTTCGCAGCCGTTGAGCTCGGCCCAGCGATTGAGCGCCACTTCGCCGCCATAGCGCCAATAAGCCTTGCCGCCCCCCTCGAACGGGTTGACGTGATCCTTCTTGCCCGAAAAGGCGATGATGGAGACCGGCCGGCTCGGCTGGCAGCTTTCCCTGCGTGGCTGCCAGACACCGTTTTCCTCGACCGGTGTGCCAGCGCGCAGGCCCATGACGAAACCGGCGGCGGCAAAGTCACCGAAGCCATTGCAGATATACTGCGACAGCATCCGCCCGCCGCCGGAATAGCCAGACGCATAAACCTTGGTGGCGTCGATGCAGAGCTTTTCCTTGGCGATCTCGAGCGCCGCGCGGATGGCAGCGGACTCGTCCGCGCCTTCTCCCGTCGTGACACCCGGCACATACCAGGCATGGGTGCCCGGCAACTCGCCTTTCAGGCTGCCGGCGAGCGCCATCACGACGAAGCCCTCGCGCTCGGCGACCTCGTTCCAGTGGCTGCGGCCGAGCTGAACCTTCGGATTGCTGTTGGAGCCGTGGAAGTCGAGGACCAGCGGAACCTTCTTCTTGCCCGAATAGCTCGACGGCACGACATAGAGCGCCTCCCGTTCGACGCCGCCCGACTGGAAGGTCAGGCTGTATTGGCCGGGTTCGATCGGCGTGCCGCAACCCGCGGCTTGCGCCGCCGCGCTGGAGGCGCCAAGGAGGAAAAGCCCCGCGACCACGCGCAATACGCCGCGTGCCCGCACGAGTGGGATTACCGTGCTGGTCGTCATGGATGTGCCTTCTGTTCGCAGATGCGCGTCTAATATCACGCGTGGCCCCAGCATCAACCCGACTTCGCTAATAAATCATCAACCCTGTCTTGCAAAATCATACGGTCAGATGGCGACGCGCCTCCGGCGTATCGAGCGTCTCGGCCGCCCCCTGATGGACGATCTCCCCGCGGTCCATGATGTAGACATGATCGGCGAGCTCCCGGCAGAAATCGAGATACTGCTCGACCAGCAGGATCGCCATGCCGGTTGTGTCGCGCAAGTAGCGGATGGCCCGGCCGATATCCTTGATGATCGACGGTTGGATGCCTTCGGTCGGCTCGTCCAGCACCAGGATCTTCGGCCGTGTCACCATGGCACGCCCGATCGCCAGCTGCTGCTGCTGCCCGCCGGAGAGGTCACCCCCGCGCCGCGACAGCATGGTGTCGAGGACCGGAAACAGGCTGAAGATGTCGTCGGGGATGTAGCGATCCTTGCGGTCGAGCGGCGCGTAGCCGGTCTCGAGGTTTTCCTTGACCGTCAGCAAGGGAAAGATCTCGCGGCCTTGCGGCACATAGCCGACCCCCGTCCGCGCCCGGTTGAACGGCGCCATGCCATTCAGTTTGGTGCCATTGAAGGTGATCGTCCCCGCCGACACCGCATGCTGGCCGGTGATGGCACGCAGCAGCGACGATTTGCCGACGCCGTTACGACCGAGCACACAGGTGATCTTGCCCATCTCGGCATTGATGGAGACGCCCCGCAGGGCCTGGGCTGCGCCGTAGTGCAGATTGACGTTTTCGACTGTCAGCATGATGCGAGCTCCTCGCTCGGTTGATGCAAGGGGTTACCCCCCTCTGTCACTGCGTGACATCTCCCCCACACGGGGGGAGAGTGGAGCCAGCCTGCTAGCCCCGCGATAATCTGAGAGCTTGAAGGGAAGCGAGCGGTCAACGACGCGCCGCTCTCCCCCTTGTGGGGGAGATGCCCGGCAGGGCAGAGGGGGGTGTGCACGGCAAGACTTCCATCCCATCACCGCCCCAGATAGTTCTCGATGACCTTCTGGTCGTTCGAGACGAAATCGATCGACCCCTCGGCGAGAACGGATCCTTCCGCCAGACACGTCACCTTGACCCCGAGATCGCGGATGAAGCCCATGTCATGTTCGACGACGACCACCGAACGGGTCTTGGCGATTTCTTTTAGCAGAATGGCCGTCTCCGCCGTCTCAGCATCGGTCATGCCGGCCACTGGCTCGTCGACGAGCAAAAGCTTCGGTTCCTGGGCCAACAGCATGCCGATCTCCAGCCACTGCTTCTGGCCGTGGGAAAGATTGGCGGCGAGCTCGTCCTTGCGATGCGTCAGCCGCACCGTTTCCAGGATCTCCTCGATGCGTGCCTTGTCCTCGGCCGTCAGGCGATAAAAGAGCGTCGCAAACACACCGCGCTTGCGGTTGAGCGCCAGTTCCAGATTGTCCCAGACGGTGTGGCTTTCGAACACCGTCGGCTTCTGGAACTTGCGGCCGATCCCGAGCTGGGCAATCTCGGCCTCGTCCTTCTTGGTGAGATCCACCTTGCCGCCGTCGAAGAAGACTTCGCCCTCGTCGGGCCGGGTCTTGCCGGTGATGATGTCCATCATCGTCGTCTTGCCGGCGCCGTTCGGGCCGATGATCGCCCGAAGTTCACCGGGCTCGACGATGAAGGAGAGCGAATTCAGCGCCTTGAAGCCATCGAAGGAAACGGAGACACCGTTGAGATAGAGCAGGCTGGACGTGGTCTTGTCGCTCATCGCATCACTCCGCAGCCACAGGGGCAGATTGGGGTTTCACGTCGGTATTGGCCGCATCCTTGTCCGCGGCATCGCGGAACTCCTTGCGCCGGGCCAGATACTGCTGGACCGTGCCCACGATCCCCTTGGGCAGGAAGAGTGTGACGCAGATGAACAGCGCGCCGAGCGCAAAGAGCCAGAGATCGGGGAAGGCGCCGGTGAAGTAGCTCTTGCCGACATTGACGAGGATGGCGCCGATGATCGGCCCGATCAGCGTGCCGCGACCGCCGACCGCCGTCCAGACGACAACTTCGATGGAGTTGGCCGGCGCAAATTCACCCGGATTGATGATGCCGACCTGCGGCACGAAGAGCGCTCCGGCAATGCCGGCCATCATCGCCGAGACGACGAAGGTGAAGAGCTTGATGTTCTCCACCCGGTACCCGAGGAAGCGTACGCGGCTTTCCGCGTCGCGCACGCCGACCAGCACCTTTCCGAATTTCGAGCGGGTGATCCCGGAGGCAATCACCAGGCAGAGCGCCAGGAAGATCGCCGAAAGCGCAAAGAGCACGGCGCGTGTGCCATCCGCCTGGACGGAGAAGCCGACGATCTCCTTGTAGTCAGTGAGGCCGTTATTGCCGCCGAAGCCCATGTCGTTGCGGAAGAAGGCGAGCATCAGCGCATAGGTCATCGCCTGGGTAATGATCGAGAGATAGACGCCGTTGACGCGGGAGCGGAAGGCAAACCAGCCGAAGACGAAGGCAAGCAGGCCGGGCACGAAAAGCACCATGGCCATGGCGACCGGGAACATGTCCATCCCATGCCAGAACCAGGGCAGCTCCTTCCAGTTCAGGAAGACCATGAAGTCCGGCAGGATGGGGTCACCATAAACGCCGCGAGAGCCGATCTGGCGCATCAGATACATGCCCATCGCATAGCCGCCAAGCGCGAAGAAGGCGCCATGGCCGAGCGAGAGGATGCCGCAGTACCCCCAAATAAGATCGAGCGCGAGCGCCAGGAGCGCGTAGCAGAGATATTTGCCGAGCAGCGACATGATATAGGTCGGCACATGCAGCGGGCTGTCCGGCGGCATCAGCAGGTTGAGCGCCGGAATGAGCATTGCGAAAGCCACGAGGATGCCGGCAGCAATCAGGATCTTGCCTTCGAGTGCACGTAGGATGAAGCCGGTAATCATGCTTCCACCGCCCTTCCCTTGAGCGCGAAGAGCCCGCGCGGACGTTTCTGGATGAAGAGGATGATCAGCACGAGCACGAGGATCTTGCCGAGCACAGCGCCAACCGAGGGTTCAAGGAACTTGTTGAGGATGCCGAGCGACAAGGCGCCGACCAGCGTGCCCCAGAGATTGCCGACACCGCCGAAGACCACGACCATGAAGCTGTCGATGATGTAGGACTGGCCAAGGTTCGGAGAGACGTTGTCGATCTGGCTGAGCGCCACCCCGGCGATGCCGGCAATGCCAGAGCCGAGCGCAAAGGTGAAGGCATCGACCCAGGGGGTGCGAATGCCCATGGACGAGGCCATGCGACGGTTCTGGGTGACCGCGCGCATCTGCAGGCCGAAGGCGGAGCGTTTCATCAGCGCCAGCAATGCGAAGAAGATGGTGAGCGAGAAGAGCACGATCCACATGCGGTTCCAGGTGATCGTCATGCCACCCAGCGCAAAGGAGCCGGACATCCAGGAGGGATTGCCGACTTCCTGGTTGGTCGGGCCGAAGATGGTGCGCACGGTCTGCTGCAGGATGAGCGAAATACCCCAGGTCGCGAGCAGGGTTTCAAGCGGCCGGCCGTAGAGGAAACGGATGACGCCGCGTTCGATCACGAGGCCGATCAGTGCCGTCATCAGGAAGGCGACGGGCAGCGCAATCGCCAGCGACCAGTCGAACAACCCGGGATAGCTGGTGCGGATGATCTGCTGCACCACGAAGGTGGAATAGGCCCCGATCATCACCATCTCGCCATGCGCCATGTTGATGATGCCCATGACACCGAAGGTGATGGCAAGGCCGATGGCCGCAAGCAGCAGCACGGAGCCGAGCGAAATGCCGTACCAGACATTCTCGGCGGCATCCCAGAGCATCAGCTGGCTTTCCAGACCGGCGATGGCCGAGTCGAGATCGGGCCTCAGGCTCTCGTCGATGCTCGATGATACCGACATCAGGATGCCGACCGCTTCCCGGCCGCCCAAAGAGGCAACGGTTTCGATCGCCGCGCGCTTTTCATCCGCTGACCGGTCAGATGCAAGCACCGAAACGGCGCGAGCCTCTTCCATGCGCGCCTTGACCTCCGAGTCCTGCTCGGTGGCAAGTGCCGCCTCGACGAGATCGAGATTTTCGGCACTGGGCGACTGAAGCACCGCCTGCGCCGCAGCAAGCCGCACGCTCCGGTCCGGGCTGAGCAGCGTCAGCCCGCCAAGCGCAGAGCGGATCGCGCGGCGGAGATTGTTGTTGACCTTGATCTTGGTGAAGGCGCCCTTCGGCTCTTCGCCTACCGTCTCGCCCGTCAGCGGATCGATGGCCGCGAGGTTCTTGCCGGCCGCCTTGGTGATGAAGACGGCGCCATCGGATTTGCGGGCATAGAGGTCGCCCTCGGCAAAGGCTTCGAGCGCCGGCACAATCCTGGGATCGCCGGTGGCGGCGATCTGTCCGATCAGTACTTCGGCCTGCTTGAAATTTGCGTCTCCAAGCGCGTTCAGGAGCGCGCGCGGGTCGCTCTGCGCCATCAACGGCGCAGCGACGGAGAGGAAAAGAAAGGCGAGTGTGATGAAACGAATAAGCATTCTGTTGTCCCCGGGTTGGCGGGGCGGCAGGGCTCTTGAGCCCCTCATCCGCCTGCCGGCACCTTCTCCCCGCAAACGGGGGAGAAGGGGTAGTTCCGCTATGGCGGTTCGCGAACACCCTCCCCTAGAGGGGGAGGGTCGAACCGAAGGTTCGGGGTGGGGTGATACCAACGACAAGATCGCCCCACCCATCGCTACGCGATGACCTCCCCCTTGAGGGGGAGGTGAAGGAAAGCGGATCAGCTGCCCTTGCCGCCGCACTTGCCGGTGGCAACGTTGAAGTTGCCGCATTCCATCGGCTTGCGCCAATCGGCGATCAGGTCCTTGGAGTCGGGCAGGTAATCCGACCATTCGTCACCGACGACGGCAGGCGTTTCCTGGACGACTTCGAACTGGCCATCGGCCTGGATTTCGCCGATCAGAACAGGCTTGGTGATGTGGTGGTTCGGCATGACGGTGGAGTAACCGCCAGTCAGGTTCGGAACGGCAACGCCGATGATCGAGTCGAGAACGGCATCGGTGTCGGTCGTACCGGCGGCTTCGACGGCCTTAACCCAGGCATTGAAGCCGATATAGGCGGCTTCCATCGGGTCGTTGGTTACGCGCTTGTCGTTCTTGGTGAAGGCGTGCCAGGTTTCGATGAATTCGGCATTGGCCGGGGTGTCGACGGACTGGAAGTAGTTCCAGGCCGCGAGGTGACCGACGAGCGGGGCCGTGTCGAGGCCAGCGAGTTCTTCTTCACCGACGGAGAAGGCGACGACCGGGATGTCTTCGGCCTTGATGCCCTGGTTGCCGAGTTCCTTGTAGAAGGGAACGTTGGCGTCACCGTTGATGGTCGAGACGACAGCGGTCTTCTTGCCGGCCGAACCGAACTTCTTGATGTCGGAGACAATGGTCTGCCAGTCGGAATGACCGAACGGCGTGTAGTTGATCATGATGTCTTCTTCGGCAACGCCCTTCGACATCAGATAGGCCTTGAGGATCTTGTTGGTCGTCTGCGGATAGACGTAGTCGGTACCCGCGAGAACCCAACGCTCGACGCCTTCGTTTTCGGCGAGGTAGTCGACGGCCGGGATGGCCTGCTGGTTCGGAGCAGCACCGGTGTAGAAGATGTTGCGCGAGGATTCTTCACCCTCGTACTGGACCGGGTAGAAGAGGATGGAGTTCAGCTCTTCGAAAACAGGCAGAACGGACTTGCGCGAGGACGAGGTCCAGCAACCGAAGACAGCCGCAACCTTGTCCTTCTCGATCAGTTCGCGGGCCTTTTCGGCAAACAGCGGCCAGTCGGAGGCCGGGTCGACGACGACGGCTTCGAGCTTCTTGCCGAGAACGCCGCCCTTCTTGTTCTGCTCTTCGACGAGCATCAGCATCGCGTCTTTCAGCGTCGTTTCAGAGATCGCCATCGTGCCGGACAGCGAATGCAGAACGCCGATCTTGATGGTGTCTTCCTGGGCGAAGGCGCCGTGGAAGGCCGTCGTCGACAGCATGGCGCCGAGCAGCGCGCCTGTCAGTTTCATCTTCATGGACATTGTTGTGATCCCCTCTTCTTGGTCGCAACCGGTCGGTTAATGAGTGTTAACCGTTGCTGATGGGGACTATCCGATGCTGCGGCGCAAAACCGTATACGTCGTTTGACGTAGGTCAGGGGGCAAACATGGACCAAGCCTCGAACGAGGGCTCCACGGACAACGCATCGCCTGATCGCGATACGAAGCCTGCTTGTTGGGCAGGGGACGCAGGGACTATATAAGGGCGTCAGATAAAGGAAACGCCATGGATCTCCCACCCCGCCGCACCGCCTTGAAGAAGGCGACAGCAAGCGCCCATGCGGCACTCGATGCGCTGGTGGGCAGCTTCACGACCGTTGCTGACTACCGGCGCTACCTCTCCGGCATCGCTGCCTTCCGTCTGCCGGTCGAGGCCTGGCTGTCAGGCGCCCCCCTGCCCCCGGGCTTCGCCGGCTGGCAACCTGGTCTGGTGCGCGATGAACTGAAGGCCGATCTCGCTGACCTCGAGGCACCCGAACCCACCGTGGCACGCCCATTCATGCCTCCGGATGGCGACGGAATTGTTGGCTTGCTCTATGTGCTCGAGGGCTCTTCACTTGGCGCACGGCTGCTTGCAAAGCGCGCAGAAGCTCTTGGTTTCTCGGGAGATTTCGGCGCGAAACATCTTTTTTCGCAAGCACGGAACTTTTCGAATTGGCGCGCGTTTTCGGAGCGTATGGAGAACGTGGGTGGATACGACGACCGCGCCGCTGCGAGGTGGGCGAACACCGCTTTCGACTATGCCCGAAATGCCTTCGAAAGCGCCCTGAATGCAGACCGCCCCGTCCGTTGATCTGACCAATTGTGATCGCGAACCCATCCATATCCCAGGCTCCATCCAGCCCCATGGATGCCTCCTCGCCTGCGACCAAGCTGTAACCACCGTCCGATTTTTCTCCGCCAATGCGCCCGAAATGCTGGGAGCTCCTGGTATTGTGCAGGGAAGCTACGTCACCGAGTTCCTCGGCGACGAAGTGATCCACGATATTCGCAATGCCATTGCCGCAGCGCCCGAGGCCAATCGGGCGGCCGTGATTGCGCATCTTCGGCTGCCGAACGGGAAATACTTCGACGTTGCCGTGCATCGTCAGAAGCAGGGCGCGATCATTGAATTCGAGCCATCGCTCCGCCGCACCCAGCCCCTGCAGCTGGCGCGCGAGATGATTGGCCGGATCAAGGACATCAACGATGTCGACCTCCTGATCTCTGCCTCCGCCAAACTCGTGCGCACCGTGCTCGGCTACGATCGCGTGATGATCTACCGCTTCGAGGAAGACGGATCGGGCCGGGTCGCAAGCGAAGCCAAGCGGGAGGATCTGGAAAGCTTCCTTGGCCAGTATTTTCCGGCCACCGACATCCCGCAGCAGGCCCGCATCCTCTATATGCAAAACCCAATCCGGGTGATTTCGGATGCCCGCGGCCTGCGTGTGAACCTTGAGCCGGAACTCGAAGAGCGAGAGGCGCCCCTCGACCTCTCTTTCGCCCATCTGCGCAGCGTTTCTCCGATCCACTGCGAGTATCTGCGCAACATGGGCGTCTCTGCCTCCATGTCCATCTCGCTGATCCTCGATAATCGACTCTGGGGCCTGATCGCCTGCCATCATTACGCACCGAAGACGCTGACGATGTCCGAGCGCATCGCTGCCGAAATGTTCGGCGAGTTCTTCTCGCTCCATCTTCTGGCGCTGAAACAGAAGCGCAAGCTGGATGTCGCCAACGAAGCTCGCCGGTCCCTCGATCGCTTCTTGCAGGCGGCCTCGCTGCACACCGATCTCGATGACATTCTGACGGCAGCCCTGCCCGAGTTTCAGGCGCTTTTTGCCTGCGACGGCGTCGGTCTCTGGATCAACGGTCGCTGGACATCGATCGGCAGCACGCCGCCGAAAGGCGCGGAAGACGAGCTGATCCGTTTCATTTCGAGCGTTGCAGACGGCCGCATCTGGTCCACCAAGCGACTTTCTGAGGACTATCCGCCCGCCTCTGCCTATTTCGAGGACGTATCCGGCGTCATGGCGGTGCCCCTGTCGCAGCTGCCGCGGGACTATCTCTTCTTCTTCCGCAAGGAACGTCTGCAGACCCTTGACTGGGCGGGCAATCCCGAAAAGACCTATGAGACGGGTCCGCTCGGTGACCGACTGACGCCGCGCAAGAGTTTCGCGCTCTGGAAGGAAACGGTTCAGCGCCAGGCAACCCCCTGGCGGGATTCCGATTTCGAGATCGCGGAAGCCATTCGCTCGGCAACCGTCGAGATCGTGTTGCGCCACAATGAGCTGATGCAGGAGGAACGCAGCAAGTCGGACGTTCGCCAGCGCATGCTGAACGAAGAGCTGAACCACCGCGTGAAGAACATTCTCGCGGTGATCAAGTCTCTGATCGCGGCTCCCTCGCAGGACGAGGTCCCGATCGACACCTATATCGGTTCGCTGCGCGGACGCGTTCAGGCTCTCTCCCACGCCCATGACCAGCTCACCCGCGGCGGTGGCGGCGGCACGCTGCATGATCTTCTTGAAGCAGAGCTTCTGCCTTACCGCGCGAGCCAAAGCAGCATCGAGATCCATGGCGCACCAGTGACGCTTGATGCCCGTGCCCATGCGGTGGCGGCCCTCGTCATTCACGAACTTTGCACGAATGCCGCTAAATACGGCGCCCTGTCGCGCGACGGCGGCGCATTGAATGTCGCCTGGGAAGAGGTCGATGACGGCGACTGCATCCTGCGCTGGCGCGAAAGCGGCGGCCCGGTTGTCGGTCCGGTTGGCCGCAAGGGCTTCGGCACGGCGCTGATCGAGCGCAGCATTCCCTACGACCTCGGCGGAACCAGCAATCTCGATTATCGCCCCGATGGCCTCAATGCCGAATTCCGCCTGCCCGGCCGCTTCCTGACCTGGGAAGATGAACCGGCGGCGGTAGAGCCGACAGTCGCCGCAAACCTCACTCCGGAAGCCGCTCTGACGAGCCTTGCCGGCCTGCCGGTGCTCCTTGTCGAGGACCAGGTGCTGATCGCCATGGACGCGGAGATGATGCTCGCCGATGCCGGCATGGACAATGTCGTCACTGCAAGTTCCAGCACCGATGCCCTGAACCGGTTGAAGACCTTCACGCCCTCGATTGCCATCCTCGACATCAATCTGGGACGGGACACCTCGGTCCCCGTGGCCGAGGAACTTCTGCGGCGCGGCATCCCCTTCGTTTTCGCCACAGGCTATGATGATCGGTCAGTCGTTCCGGATGAATTGCTCTCGATCCCGGTCGTCCGGAAGCCCTACGATTCCAATGCGCTGATGAAGGCACTGTCCGATCGTCTGACGGCATCGACCGCAGCTCAATAAGATTGATGGAGCTCTTACAACCCTTGGATATCAAGGGTTGTATCGACTGCACAAAGCCCCTACGTTCCCTTTATGTTCCGGCGCGGGAGGGAAGCGTGATGGCTTTGGAGCGATTTATCGTCGAAGCGAAGGCGGTCAGTTATGTCAGCGGCCAGCCTTCGACGGCTGCGCCCACCCGTACCGGCGCACATGACATCAGCTATCAACGCGGTGCCTTTTCTTATCTCGACAGCTATTTTGGCGGGACAGACTTTCTGGGCCAGGAAGTCGTCTGGAAAGACGGAGCACCGATCTGGGCGATGAACTACTACGGCCGCATCCTGGACCCGGAGCGCTTCGACGGCGAACGCGCCGGCACGGTGATCAAGCAGGCGTTGAGCGCCCTTACCAGGAGAAGCGTTTCCTCGGCGGCTTCAGCTATCAGCATCCCCTCGGCGAATATGTCGATCAGTCGGTTGGCGACTGCGGCAGTTTCCACGGTGTCGAACGCATCTTTGTCGACGGTCGCGTCGTCTACCAGCTCGACTATCAGGGCGGCCTCATCAAGCCGTGACGGCCCTTGCTATTCTCGACAATCCCGTGAAAATGCCTAAAGGAAAGTCACTCGAGAAAAACCGCTAGATTTTAGGCATGCCGGCACGCCAACGCATCATTCCCGTCCGCCGCGAATACAATCGCTGGGTCGCCAACCAGACGCTGGAAGACTATGCGCTGCGCTTCACCGCCAAGAGCGCCCGGAAATTCTCGTCGAGCCGCATTTCCCAGACCGCGATCGGCGCGATATCCTTTCTGGCACTCGAGGCGATCGGCGGCACGATTACCATCGCCTACGGCACCACCAACGCCTTTTTTGCGATCATTGTCGCCGCCATCCTGATGCTGCTCGTCGGCGTGCCGATCAGCCGCTACGCCATCCGCCACGGGGTCGATATCGACCTTCTGACCCGCGGCGCCGGCTTCGGCTATATCGGCTCGACGATCACCTCGCTCATCTACGCCGCCTTCACCTTCATGCTCTTTGCCATCGAAGCTTCGATCATGACCAAGGCGCTGGAGCTCGCCTTCGGCATTCCGCTCTGGCTCGGCTACATCATTTCGGCTGTCGTCGTCCTGCCGCTGGTGACCTACGGCATCCGGATGATCTCGAAATTCCAGCTGCTGACCCAGCCGTTCTGGATCGTGCTGAACATCCTGCCTTTCGTCTTCATCGCCTTTCTCGACTGGGAGAAGATCGACCTCTGGCGCGCCTTCGCCGGCATCAACCATTCCAACGCTCATCTTGGTCAGGCCGCCCCCTTCGACCTCCTGGAATTCGGCGCCGCCTCCGCCGTCATCCTGGCGCTGATGCCGCAGATCGGCGAGCAGGTCGACTTCCTGCGCTTCCTCCCACCGGAAGGTGCGCGCAAGCTGCATCACCGCATCGCCATCTTCCTCGCCGGTTCCGGCTGGGTCGTGCTCGGCGTGCCGAAGCTGCTGGCCGGCTCCTTCCTCGCAGTCCTGACGCTCTCCACCGGCGTGCCGATCAGCGAAGCCGCCGATCCCGCGCACATGTATGTCGCAGCCTTCGGCTACATGCTGCCAAACGAAACCGCCGCCATGCTGCTGATGGCCGGCTTCGTGGTCATCTCGCAGCTCAAAATCAACGTGATGAACGCCTATGCGGGCTCGCTCGCCTGGTCGAACTTCTTCTCGCGCCTGACGCACAGCCATCCGGGCCGCGTCGTCTGGCTGGTCTTCAACGTCGCGATCGCGCTTCTGTTGATGGAGCTCGGCATCTATGGTCTGCTGGAAGAAACCCTCGGCATCTTCTCGATCATCGCCATGAGCTGGCTTTGCGCCATCTCCGCCGATCTCTTCGTCAACAAGAAGCTAGGCCTCTCGCCCCCCGGCATCGAGTTCAAGCGCGCCCATCTCTACGACGTCAATCCCGTGGGCTGTGGCACCATGGCGCTCTCGGCGGGCCTCGCGCTTGCCGCGCATTTCGGCGCCTTCGGCGACCTCATGGCATCGCTCTCGACCTATGTGACGCTGGTCGCCTTCCTGATCTCGCCGCTCATCGCCTGGTGGACGGAGGGCAAGTTCTACCTGGCCCGCAAACCCCGCTACAGCTGGAAGAACCAGACCGGCATCACCTGCTCGATCTGCGAACACCCTTTCGAGCCGGAGGACATGGCCTGGTGCCCGGCCTATGCAGCGCCGATCTGCTCGCTCTGCTGCACGCTCGACAGCCGCTGCCACGACATGTGCAAGCCGCATGCGAAGATCAACGCCCAGGCCGCAACGGTCGCCAGGACATTGTTGCCTGAAGCCGTGATCGAGACCTTCTCCACGCGCCTCGGCCGCTATGCCGTGACCGCGATGATGTCGATTTCCCTGATCGGCGTCATCCTGGCGGTCATCGCCCATCAGGTGAACGCCGCCACGCCCGCCATGACCGATGTGGTGAACCGCACGGTGACGGTCGTCTTCTTCATCTTCGCGATCATCGCCGGCATCGTCTCCTGGTTCTACGTGCTCGCCCATGACAGCCGCGTCGTGGCCGAAGAGGAATCTTCACGCCAGAACACGCTGCTGCTCAAGGAAATTGCCGCCCACCGCAAGACGGACGCGGCCCTGCAGAATGCGAAGGAAACGGCGGAGGCCGCAAACCGCGCCAAGAGCCGCTATGTCGTCGGCCTCTCCCATGAACTCAGGACACCGCTGAATGCCGTGCTCGGCTATGCCCAGATCCTTGAGCGGGACGACACGATCCCCGTGCCCCGGCAATCGGCGATCAAGGTCATTCGGCGCTCCGCCGATCACCTCTCCGGCCTGATCGACGGCCTTCTGGATATTTCCAAGATCGAGGCCGGCCGCCTGCAGGTCTTCTCGAACGAGGTCAACATCCAGGACTTCCTCGACCAGCTGGTCGACATGTTTGCCCCGCAGGCAGCCGCCAAAGGCATTCTGTTCGAGCACCAGCGCTCGCGAAACCTGCCGCTCTATGTCCGCACCGACGAGCGCCGCCTGCGCCAGATCCTGGTCAACCTGCTCTCCAACGCCATCAAGTTCACCGATGAAGGAACGATCCGCTTCGACGTCGACTATCGCAGCCAGGTTGCGACCTTCACGGTGAGCGACAGCGGGCGCGGCATTTCGGAGAAGGACCTGAACCGGATCTACGAGCCCTTCCAGCGCGGCGAGGCCGACAATGTGCGCCCCATGCCGGGCCTGGGGCTCGGGCTCACGATCACCAAGCTTCTGACCAACACGCTCGGCGGCGAGATCTCCGTCACCAGCGAACGCGACAAGGGCTCGACCTTCAAGGTCCGGCTGATGCTGTCTGCGATCGACCGGCCGAACACAGCACCCGCCCCCGAACGCAAGATCGTTTCCTATACAGGTCCCCGCCGTACCATCGTGGTTGTGGACGACAACGAGGATCATCGCGAATTGATGCGGGAGGTGCTGGCGCCGCTCGACTTCGTTGTGCTGACCGCCGCGGGCGGCCCGGAGTGCCTGACGCTGATCGAGGGCGTAAAGGCCGATCTCTTTCTGGTCGACATTTCCATGCCGGGCATGAACGGCTGGCAGCTCGTGGAAAAGCTGCGCGATGCCGGCCAGAAGGCACCGATCCTCATGCTCTCGGCCAATGTCGGCGATGCCCCGGCCCCGGGTGGCGAAGGCCATGACGACGCAATCACCAAGCCTGTCGACATCACCCGCCTGCGCGACAAACTCGCCCGCTTCCTCGGTCTCGATTGGATCTATGCCGACGATCCGCGTCTGCTGCAACCGGCCATCCTGCCCAACAAACCTGTATCGCCAGGACCGAGCCATATCGAGGAGTTGATCAGCCTCTGCGATATCGGTTATGTCCGCGGCATCGAGGCAAAACTCGCCGAACTTGGCGGGCTGGGAGACAACAGGGCCTTCGTCGACGCGGCGCGGGCCTATGTGCAGGCCTTCGACCTGGCGGGCCTGCGCAGCTTCCTGACCTCCTTCGAAACCGGCAGGGAGCCGATCCATGGCTGAGGCGAGCCGCCGCGATATCGTGCTTCTGGTGGATGACAGTCCCGATGCGCTGGGTTTTCTCACCGAGACGCTGGAGGCGTCGGGCTATTCAGTCCTGATCGCCACATCCGGACACGGGGCGCTTTCGATCGTCGCCCGCATCAGCCCCGACCTCATCCTGCTCGATGCCGTCATGCCCGGCATGGACGGCTTCGAAACCTGCCGCTCGCTGAAAGCGGATCCGGTCGTGGCCCAGGTCCCCGTGATCTTCATGACCGGGCTGACCGAGACGGAACATGTGGTAAAGGCGCTGGAATCGGGAGGTGTCGACTACCTCACCAAGCCCATCAACATCGATGAACTGCGCGCACGCATCCGCGTCCATCTGTCAAACGCGCGTTCGGCCCAAAGCGCCCGTGTTGCGCTCGATGCCGCCGGCCGGCATCTGCTGGCCATCCGCGGCGACGGTCAGGTCCACTGGACGACCCCGCAGGCCAACCGGCTGATCGAGACCGCGACCGGCCATGCCGACGGCATCGGCGACGTCGCCAGGGCCGCCGCCAGCTGGCTGCAGGCTCGCCGCGCCGGCACGTCGGCGCAATCGGACTCCAGCTTCCCCTTCCCCGGCGCCACCGGCCTTCCCCTCACGCTCTCCTTGCTCGGCACGATCGGGGCAGACGAATATCTCTTCCGCCTCACCTCCGCGAACCGCCAGAGCGAGGACGAGATGCTGCGCGAACGCTTCGGCCTCACGCACCGCGAAAGCGAAGTCCTGCTCTGGATCGCCAAGGGCAAGGCAAACCGCGATATCGGCGAGATCCTCGGGCTATCCGCCCGCACGGTGAACAAGCATCTCGAGCAGATCTACGCCAAGCTCGGCGTCGAAAACCGCGCCTCGGCCGCCGTCAAGGCAGCGGATGTGCTGCGCGAGACCTGAGCGGCAGTAGGCAGTAGGCAGTAGGCAGTAGGCAGTAGGCAGTAGGCAGTAGGCAGTAGGCAGTAGGCAGTGAGAATCCGTCGGCCGAAACGAAGCTGCAAGCGTCAATTGCATGGGCCGCGATTGAGCGCGCAGACGTCCAATTCCCCACTCCCCACTGACTACTAGCTACTGCCTAAATCCTCTCCCCCGAACGCAGAAAGCCCGGCGCGGGGCCGGGCTTTCCGTCGGTCCGATGAAGGATCGAATTAGTCCTGGAAGTACGAGTACTTGCCGTCCTCGCCCTTCTTCCAGGTGTACATGACGTAGTCCGGACGGGTGATGTCACCCTTGGCATCGAAGGACAGTTCGCCGATAACGGTCGTGAACGGGCCCTTTCCCTTCAGAGCCGTCGCAACGGCTTCCGGATCGGTCGAGCTGGCAGCCTTGGCAGCGTCAGCGATGACCTGGAGAGCTGCATAGGAGTACAGCGTGTAGGCTTCCGGTTCGAAGCCGGCGTCGCGGAACTTCTTGACGGCGTCAGCAGCGTTCGGGTTCTTGCGCGGGTCCGGCGGGAAGGTCATCAGCGTGCCGTCAACTGCGTCACCGGCGATCGAAGCGAGTTCGTTCGAGGTGATGCCGTCGCCGGACATCAGGGTTGCGTCGAGGCCCTGCGAAGCCATCTGGCGCATGATGAGGCCAGCTTCGGTGTGCAGACCGCCGAAGTAGACGATCGATACGCCGGCTTCCTTCATCTTGGCGATCAGAGCCGAGTAGTCCTTTTCGCCGGCGGTGATGCCTTCGTAGATTACTTCGGTCACGCCGAGTTCGTTCATTGCCTTCTTGGTTTCGTCGGCAAGACCCTGGCCGTAAGGCGTCTTGTCGTGAACGACGGCAACCTTGGCGTCCTTGAAGTTGTCGGCGATGTACTTGCCGGCAACCGCACCCTGCTGGTCGTCACGACCGCAAACGCGGAAGGTGTTCCACAGACCGCGCTCGGTGTAGTTCGGGTTCGTCGAAGCAGGCGTGATCTGCAGGATGCCGTTTTCGGCATAGACTTCCGAAGCCGGGATCGAAACGCCGGAGTTGAAGTGACCGATGACGTACTGGACGCCGTCAGCTACGAACTTGTTGGCGACCGAAACGCCCTGCTTGGCGTCCGAGACGTCGTCGCCGAGAACGATCTTGATCTGCTCGCCGTTGATGCCGCCGGCGGCGTTGATGTCGGCAGCAGCCTGCTCGGCACCCTTCTGGAGCTGTGCGCCGAATGCGGCGTTCGGACCCGTGAGCGGGCCGGCAACGCCGACGAGGATTTCGGCGTAAGCGTTGCCGCTGAAGGCGACCATGGCCGTCAGCGCAACTGCCGAAAGGAGAGACTTCTTCATATTGTTACTCCCAAGTTTTTTGTGCGGGTTTAGGATAAAAACCCTGCGCAATACCCGCTGTGACTGCGCCGGAAAACTGTTCCACTCTTTGTATGTGGCCGAAGCCTTGTTTTTTACCAAGCCGCAGCCCTCTGTCGCCAATCTGCGACAGAAAACAACGGCTTGTCAATCTTTGTTCTTCCACGAGAAATACGAAGTTCTCTCGTAGAGCCAGTAGTAGTTGTCGACCATCTGCGTGGTGCGGCGCGCCTGGAAACCAGCCACGGCAAACACCATCAGAAGCACCACGTCGATGACGTAATAGAAGGGGCTCAGGAACGGTCCGGCAAACAGCGAGAAGTGCAGGAACCGCATCGCAAAACCCAGTCCGAGCACATAGACGAAGACCGTGCCATAGCCGTTCCAGCCATCGGCCGCGGCCTTGCCTGTGCGCCAGGCGGTCCAGAAACCGAGGAGCAGAACGAGGAAACGCAGCACGAGACGGACGGTCGTGTCGCTTTCGAAAAACAAACCTTGCATGTCAATTACTCCCCGCGCTCAGTGATGGCCGCCTTCGAGATAGGCCGCGCGGACCGAAGGATCGGCCAGCAGTTCCTTACCCGAGCCACTCATCGTCACCTTGCCGTTGACCATGACATAGGCACGGTCAGAAAGCTTCAGTGCGGCGAAAGCGTTCTGCTCGACGAGGAAGACGGTCAGGCCTTCTTCCTTGTTGAGCCGCTTGATCTGTTCGAAGATGCCCTTGACGATCAGCGGTGCCAGACCGAGCGACGGCTCGTCGAGAAGCAGGAGCTTCGGACGGGACATCAGCGCGCGGCCGATCGAGAGCATCTGCTGCTCACCACCGGACAGGGTACCGCCACGCTGGTTCTGACGCTCCTTCAGGCGCGGGAACATGGTGAAGATCTTCTCCACGTCCTCCTTGAAGAACTTCAGATCGTCAAGGCCCGCGCCCATCTGGAGGTTTTCCAGGACGGTCATGCGCGGGAAGATGCGGCGACCTTCCGGAGACTGCGCAATGCGACGGCGCGCGATCAGATGGGTCGGCAGCTTGGTGATGTCTTCCCCGTCGAAGATGACCTGACCGGCACGCGCCTGGGGGCTGCCGCAGATGGTCATCATCAGGGTCGACTTGCCGGCACCGTTGGCACCGATCAGCGAAACGATCTCACCCTTGTGCACTTCGACATCGACGCCCGCGAGCGCGCGGATGTTGCCGTAATAGGTCTCGACGCCAGAAACTTTGAGTATCGGTTGAGAGGACATCAGTGCTCTCCTCCCGCTACGGCTTCGACTTCGTGGATCGCTTCTTCCAATTCTTCATCCTCGACACCCAGATAGGCCGCGATGACCTTCGGGTCGTTCTTGACGTGATCAGGCGTGCCGTCGGAGATCTTCTGGCCATATTCCAGGACGACGACGTGATCGGAAATCTCCATGACGACGGACATGTCGTGCTCGATCAGGAGCAGCGAGGTGCCTTCATCGCGGATCGCGCGCAACAGCGTGTTGAGCGCCAGAGATTCCTTCGGATTGAGACCGGCGGCCGGTTCGTCCAGGCAGAGCAGCTCAGGCCCCGTGCACATGGCGCGGCAGATCTCCAGACGACGCTGCGCGCCGTAGGGAAGATCACCCGCCGGATCGTCGGCACGCTCGATGAGGTCCGCCTTCTCGAGCCAGTAGCGCGCCTTCTCGATCGATTCCGACTCGGCCTTCTTGTAGGCCGGCAGACCGAGCAGGCCGAGCACGGTGTAGCCCGACGCCTTCATCAGGGCGTTGTGCTGCGCCACCAGAAGGTTTTCGAGAACCGTGAGGCCGGAGAAGAGACGGATGTTCTGGAACGTCCGCGCCACCTTGGCTTTCTTCGGGATCTCGAAGTCCGGCAGGCGCTCGAGAAGATAGGTGTCGCCGGACTTCTGCGTCAGGCTGATCATGCCCATGGTCGGCCGATAGAAGCCGGTGATGCAGTTGAAGACCGTGGTCTTGCCGGCACCGTTCGGCCCGATCAGCGCGGTGATTTCGCCGCGCTTGGCTTCGAAGGACAGGTCGTTGATGGCCATGAGGCCACCAAAACGCATCGACAGATGCTCGACTTTCAGGATCGTGTCATTGCTCATTGTCGTGTTCCCGGAGGCCATCAGCCGTGACCCTCCTTGGTGAAGCTGCCCGAGACGGCCTTGCGTTCCTTGAGGAAGGCCGTCGGCTCTCTGCTGCCGACGAAGCCGCGCGGCTTGAACAGCATGACCACGACCATGGCAAGGCCGAAGAGGATCATGCGGTACAGTTCCGGCGTGAAGTCGGGGCCGAAGATGACCTTGAGGAACTCCATCTCGCGCAGCGCTTCCGTGCCGCCGATCATGACAATGGCTGCAACGGCGATCCCCGTCAGCGACCCCATGCCGCCGAGAACGACGATGGCAAGGATGACAGCCGATTCAAGGAAGACGAAGCTTTCCGGAGAGACGAAGCCCTGACGGGCGGCGAAGAAGGAGCCGGCAAAGCCACCGAACATCGCACCGATCGCGAACGCGGTGAGCTTGGTCGTGACGGTGTTGATGCCGAGCGAGCGGCAGGCGATCTCGTCTTCACGCAGCGCTTCCCACGCACGGCCGATCGGCATGCGGCGAAGCTTGATCGTGACATAGGCCGTCAGGCAGCACAGCGCCAGGATCACGTAGAAGAGGTAGATCTTGTAATAGGCCGACGACATCGGCAGGCCGAAGGTCTTGGCAAAGCCATCCGGCGATGCGTTGAACTCGAGGCCGAAGAAGGTGGCCTTCGGAATGCTCGAGATACCGAAGGTACCGCGGGTCACGTCCTGCCAGTTGATCAGCACCAGTCGGATGATTTCACCGAAGGCGAGCGTCACGATGGCGAGGTAGTCGCCGCGCAGACGCAGCACCGGGAAGCCGAGGATGATGCCCCAGAAGGCGGCAAGAATGCCGGCCAGCGGCAGCAGGATCCAGAAGGACAGGCCGAAGTTCTGGGCCAGCAGCGCGTAGGAATAGGCTCCGACCGCATAGAAGGCGACGTAGCCGAGATCGAGCAGACCGGCGAGACCGACGACGATGTTGAGGCCCCACGCAAGCATTACGTAGATCAGGATCTGGATGCCGAAGTTGTCGACATACTTGAGCGAGCCCTGAACACCCGTCAGCGCAACGATGACCGGCGGGTAGAGGATGAGCGCGACGAGCGCGATCTTCAGGAAATGCGCCTTGAAGAAAGACGGCTGGGCGTCGATCTCGTGCACGGGAACGGAAGCGGACTTCTTTTCCCGGCGAGCCGCAAACCACGGCGCGATGAAGGCGACCATGGCGAAGCGACCGACGGCGGCGATCACGACGAAGGAGGCGAGCAGACCCGGACGCGTGTACCACACCAGCTCATTGGCCATGTTCTGATCGGTCTTGATGCCGATATAGAGGCAGAACAGGCCAAGGGCGATGATACCCGCGTATAGGCCTTCCTTGAGGGCGCGCGCCGTTGTGCCGGACGACGCGGCACCATTTACGTTTGCAGAAGTAGTCATGGGATCAAACCTTCTCGACTTCCGGACGTCCGAGGATGCCGGTGGGCTTGAAGATCAGCACGAATGCGAGGATGCCGAACGTTGCGACGTCCTTGTAGGCGATGCTGAAATAGGCGGACCAGAGCGACTCGATCAGACCGATGAGCAGGCCACCGAGCACGGCGCCCGGCAGGGAGCCGATCCCGCCCAGAACGGCGGCGGTGAAGGCCTTGACGCCCGGAATGAAGCCGTCATGGAACGACGCAACACCGTAATACATCAGGTACATCGTGCCGGCGACAGCCGCGAGCGCCGCACCCATCACGAAGGTGATGGAGATCGTGCGGTCAACGTCGACGCCGAGCAGAGCCGCCATCTTGCGGTCCTGCTCCGTGGCGCGCTGAGCGCGGCCGAGCGGGGTCTTGTTGACGATATACCAGAAGGCGGCGAGCAGAACGACGGTCACGAGGACGATGATCACCTGCTTGAGCGCGATGGTGATGTTGCCGAAATGCAGGACATCGCTGACCAGCGGCGGGATCGGCTTGTTGCGCGGACCCTGCGAGATCTGGATGAAGTTGGACAGAACGATCGACATGCCGATCGCCGTGATCAGCGGCGCAAGGCGGAACGAACCGCGCAACGGCCGATAGGCAACCCGTTCGATGACCCAGTTCCACAGGCTGGTCATCAGCATCGCGACGATCAACATCACAAACAGGGCGATCGCTACGGGAACGCCAGCGAAGAAGGATGTCAGGACCAGGAAGGCGATGAGAGCGGCAAAGCCGCCAAGCATGAAGATGTCACCATGGGCAAAGTTGATCATGCCGATGATGCCGTAGACCATCGTATAGCCGATAGCGATAAGGCCATAGATGGAACCAAGAGTCAGCCCGTTGATGAGCTGCTGGGCAAAGTACTCCATATATTATCCCCCGGACGCGCCTTACTGTTGCGTCTCATTTTGTTATCCCTTGCGGGCATAGGCGTCGGGGGATTCCATATCGCTTTGTCCGAAAATGTGAAGCCAAAAAGGCATGCATCAGACAAAATGTTACTGTTAACAGGTGGTTTGACCCGGGAAATGACAGGTCACACAAAAAAGCAGCAGAAAAAGCTTAGGAAATCAGCAGGTCGCGCGAGGCGACCTGCTCTTCATGTGTGGGAACTAATGCAAGCCCACTTTTGCCGAAAACGGTTCAGTTTCTCATTCGCGACCCGTTGGCGTCAAAAAGCGACTGAGGCTGCAGGCGAGCCGGCAGGATTTCCCCAAGAATCTCCACGCTCCAGCCCTCGATTTCGTCCGCGATCTCCTTTGGAACATAGCCGATGGCGACGGATACGCCGCTCGGATGAGCAAAGCCGCCCGAGGTCACCCAGCCGCGCACCTCGCCCTTGTAGGAGATCGGCTCGTCGCCGATCACATCGGCATCCTTGGCGTCGACGATGAAGGTGCGCAGGCGGAGCGCGCCGCCGGACAGCTTCTCCTCCATTGCCGCCTGCTTGCCGATGAAGCTCGCTTCCTTCTTCAGCGCCACGAAACGGGACAGTCCGGCCTCGAGCGGCCCGTAAAGCGGGCGATACTCACGCGACCAGCTGCCGAAGCTCTTTTCCAGGCGCAGCGCATTGAGCGCACGCAGACCGAAGAGAGAAATGCCGAACTCGGCGCCTGCCTCCATCAGCGCCTCGAAGACGTAGCGCTGGTATTCCGGCCGCATCCAGATCTCGTAGCCGAGATCGCCGGTATAGCTGACGCGACCCAGCATGACAGGTGCCATGCCGAGATCCATCTCGCGGATCGCCATGAAGGGCAGCGCCGCATCTGAGACGTCGAGATGGGTGAGCTTGGCCAGCACGTCGCGTGACTTCGGCCCCGCGATCGAAAGACCGACCAGGCTCAGGTTCAGCGCCTCTACATCGACGGAGCCGTCTTCCGGCAAATGGCTCTCGAACCAGCGCATGTGATAGTCTTCGGCGATACCGGAGCCGATCACGAGGAAGTCCTCGTCGTCGAGATTGGCGACCGTGAAGTCGCCGATCAGCTTGCCGGCCTCGTTCAGCATCGGGGCGAGCGCCATGCGGCCAACCTCCGGCAGCTTGCAGGCGAGCATGTGGTCCAGCCAGTCGCGCGCGCCCTCCCCGCTCACCATGTATTTGGCAAATCCGGAGGTCTCCATCAGGCCGACGCTCTCACGCACAGCCTTGGCTTCGCGACCGACCGCTTCGAAATCGGTCGAGCGGCGCCAGGAGAACTTGTCCTCGACACCCTCAGGCGCAAACCAGAGCGGCGTCTCCAGACCATAGGAGGCCCCGAAGACGGCACCGGCTTCCTTCAACTTGTCATAGATCGGCGTGGTCAGCAGCGGACGGGCAGCCGGCAGCTCCTCGTTCGGATAACGGATCGAGAAGCGGCGGGAATAGTTCTCGCGCACCTTGGCATTGGTATAGGCCAGCGTCGCGTAATCGCCGTAGCGGCAGACATCCATGGCAAAGACATCGAAGCCCGGATCACCCTCGATGATCCACTGCGCAAGCGCGAGCCCCACGCCACCGCCCTGGGAGAAGCCGGCCATGACCGCGCAGGCCGACCAGAAATTCGTCATGCCGCGCACCGGACCGACCAGCGGGTTACCATCCGGCGAGAAGGTGAAGGGGCCGTTGATGATCTTCTTGATGCCGGCATTGTTGAAGGCGGGGAAATGGCGGAAGCCGATTTCCAGCTCATTGGTGATGCGCTCCAGGTCTTCCGCCAGGAGCTCATGGCCGAAGGTCCAGGGCGTCTCGATGGGCGACCAGGGACGGCAATCCTTCTCATAAGTGCCCATCAGCATGCCGTTGCGCTCCTGGCGGATATAGATCTCGCCATCGAAGTCGACGCAGTGCATGAGCTCCTTGCCGGTGGTGTTGTTGAACTCGATCACCTCGGGCATGTCCTCGGTGATGAGATACATATGCTCCATGGCCAGCACCGGCAGTTCCAGCCCGACCATGCGGCCGACTTCGCGCGCCCAGAGACCGGCGGCATTCACCACATGCTCGGCACGGATTTCGCCCTTGTTGGTGATGACACGCCAGGTGCCGTCTTCGAGCTGCACCAGATCCTCGACCTTGGTGTGCAGATAGATTTCCGCACCGTTCTTCTTCGCCGACTTGGCATAGGCATGGGTGGTGCCGTAAGGGTCGAGATGCCCTTCATGCGGATCGAAGACCGCACCGACGAACTGCTTGGGGTCAAGCAGCGGCATCATTTCATAGGCTTCCTGCGCCGAGATCAGCGTCGCTTCGCCGCCGGCATACTTGCCCTTGGCGAGCAGCGACTTCATCCAGTCGAAGCGCTCCTTGGTGGCGGCGAGCATCAGGCCCGAGGTCATGTGCAGGCCGATATCCTGGCCAGAATATTCCTCGATCTCCTTGTAGAGCTCGACCGTGTATTTCTGCAGCTTGGCGACGTTCGGGTCACCGTTGATCGTGTGCATGCCGCCGGCCGCGTGCCAGGTGGAGCCAGAGGTCAGCTCGGAGCGCTCGAGCAGCACCACATCGGTCCAGCCGAACTTGGTCAGATGGTACAGGACCGAACACCCGACGACACCCCCGCCGATGACGACGACACGCGCATGGCTCTTCATTGAAAAACGCTCCCCTTGGCAGCAAAGATTGATGTCGCAAAGCTAGATCGCGCGCATGAAAGCCAGAAGACCATGCTGCGACGAAAGATGTCGCATGGATGACAGGCAATGTTCTCAGCGCGGCGGCCCTGTCCGGGCAATGTGTCAACCTAACACGACAATTCCACCAATTTTTAAGGGTTCGGTAAGTTAGCAGATATAATCATCTGCGGGCGGCAATGAACTCCTGGCCGCGTTTTAGAACCCAGAGATGCGTATGTCCTTTTTCGCCTTTGGCAGCGATGCCCGATCCATTCTTGACGCCCTCGAAAAATCCCAAGCCATCATCGAATTCGACCTCGAAGGTCGCATTCTCCACGCCAACCAGAACTTCCTGAAGGCGCTCGGTTATCAGCTGAACGATATCGTCGGCCAGCATCACCGCATGTTCGTGACCGCGACCGAAGCTGCCTCCGCCGACTACAAGCAGTTCTGGCGCAACCTCGCCGCCGGCAATTTCGGCCAGGGACAATACAAGCGCGTGGCCAAGGGCGGCCGCGAAATCTGGATCGAGGCGACGTATAATCCGGTGCTGAAGGGTGGTCGCCCGCACAAGGTCGTCAAGTTCGCCACCGACATCACTGCCATGAAGCTGAAGTCGCTCGATGCCGAAGGCAAGCTGACAGCGCTCGATCGCGCCCAGGCCATCATCGAGTTTACCCCGACGGGCGAAATCCTGCACGCCAACGAGAATTTCCTCCGCGCCATGGGCTACAGCCTGTCGGAAATCGTCGGGCGCCATCACTCCATTTTCTGCGACAAGGATTACGCGGCCTCGATCGAGTATCGCGACTTCTGGAAGGGCCTTGGCGAAGGCCGCTTTGTCACCGACCAGTTCACCCGCTTCGGCAAGGGTGGCAAGAGGATCAACATCCAGGCTTCCTACAATCCGATCATGGACACCGACGGCAAGGTGCTGAAGGTTGTGAAGTTTGCGACCGACGTCACCGAGCGGATCCGGGTGATCGAGGAACTCGGCGCCGGCCTCGGCCGCCTCGCCGACAGCAATATCCGCATGACGCTCGACCAGCCGTTCAGCGCGGAATTTGAGCCGCTTCGCCGCGATTTCAACGCCTCGGTCGGCGCCTTCCAGCAGACCCTTTCGGGCGTGCTCGACCAGACCTATGAACTTGCGCGCAACGGCAGTTCAATGAAACATTCGGCCGAGGAACTCTCCGGCCGCACCCATCAGCAGGTCGCGGCCCTCGAGCAGACGGCAGCGGCCCTCTCCGAGGCGACCAACAAGCTCAGGACGGCAACCGAGCGAACTCGGGAAACCCGCAAGATCGCCATGGAAGCCCGCACGGCTGCCACCTCCTCCGTCGCCGTGGTCAAGGATACCGTCAGCGCCATGGAGCGCATCGAGGGCGCCTCGAACGAGATCGGCAAGATCATCGGCGTGATCGATGAGATCGCCTTCCAGACCAACCTGCTCGCGCTGAATGCCGGGGTCGAGGCCGCCCGCGCGGGCGAAGCCGGCAAGGGCTTTGCCGTCGTCGCGCAGGAAGTGCGTGAACTCGCCCAGCGATCGGCGAATGCAGCCAAGGAAATCAAGGCCCTGGTCAACACCTCCGCAACCGAGGTGCAGGAGGGCGTCCGCCTCGTCGGCGAGACCGGGCGCGTTCTCCAGGAGATCGAGAAGTTCGTCTCCGATATCGATCAGAATGTCGACCGCATCGCGCGATCGGCAGCGGAAGAAACAGCCGCTCTCGAAGCCATCAATGGTGCCGTCAGCGACGTCGACGACATGACCAAGGCCAACGCGGCCATGGTGACGCAATCGACCGAGATCAGCCGAGCCGTATCGGACGGGGCAAGCGTGCTCGCAGACCTCGTGAAGCGCTTCAAGCTGAACCGCCGCAGCGAGATCCGGGAAGGCGGCAAAGACGTCTGGACACCGGCCGAGCGTGCTGCCCGTCTCGGACAGCCCGCCTATCGCGCGGCCTCCTGACACCGGATCGCAGATCCTGCGCACCGGAGAACGCCTCCGTTGAAACTCCCGATCGCCCGCGCTTGCCAGTGCGGGCGGTTCTCATCTCCCCTGCCCGCGGCTCAGCGCGCCGGCAAGCTCCGGACAATCAGATCCATCACCAGCGGCACCCGCCCGCTTAATTCCTCCTCCAGGGCTTCGCGGGACAGGTTAAGCATCAGCGCGCGCAGATGGATGGAGCCGAGCAGCGTCGAGACGAGCATGTCGGCGAAAGTCTTGTTATCGAGGCCACGCGGCAGGCGAAGTGACGGATCGCTGGCCAGTGCCTGTGCAACATGGCTCATCGTCTTCTCGACGCAATCCCGGTAGAAGCGCTGCGCAAGCTCCGGATATTTTATCGACTCCGCGATCACCAACCGTGTCAGCGTGATCTGGCGGGGCGAGAGGATCGCTGCAGCGACATCCTCCAGGAGCCGGACCAGACGCGCCTCCGGCTGCTCTTCACCCGTCGCAGCGCGGCTGTCGATGACAGCCACATCATGGCTGTCGACCAGCGCTCCGAAGAGCGAGGCCTTGTCCGGGAAGAACTTGTAAACCGTCTTCTTAGCCATGCCGCAGGCGCGCGCCACCTCTTCCATCGTTGCATCGCCATAACCGAGACTGTCGAAAACAGTCTCCGCTGCCTGCAATATCAAGGCCTTGCGGTCATCGTCCGCGAGGCTTGGGGGCCGTCCCACCGTTGCTGAAGCCGTCGTCATGCCTGCCATCCCACAAGATTCCGGTTGACAATAAGAAACGATTGCGTTTCCTATCTTCCCAAGGAAACGATATCGTTTCCAATTCCACGTTTCAACCCCCGCCGCCGAAGAGACAAAGACCATGCAGAACAAGAACACCGCACTTGCCATCGCGCTGGGGGCCGTCTGTGCTCTTGGCCCCTTTGCGACCGACATGTATGTAGCCGCCATGCCCCGCATGGCAAAGGACCTCGCCACAACGGATGCCAACATCCAGCTAAGCATGATGACCTATTTCACCGGCTTCACGCTCGGCCAGCTGTTCTACGGTCCCGTCTCCGACAAGACCGGTCGCAAGCCGATGATCTATCTGGCGCTGGCGATCTTCGTTCTCGCCTCGATCGGATGCGTGCTCTCCACCGGCGCCACGGGGCTCCTCGTCTTCCGCTTCCTACAGGGCATCGGCGGCTCGATCGGCATGGTCATCGCCACCGCCTCGATCCGTGACGTGCATACCGGACAGGCTGCCGCCCGTCTGATGTCCATGGTCGTGCTTGTGCTCGGCATCGCCCCGGTACTGGCGCCCCTGCTCGGCAGCCTCGTGCTGCAGATGGGCGATTGGCGGCTGATCTTCGCGCTCCTCGGTGCGCTTGGCGTGGTTGTCGCCGTCATCACCATCACCATGCTGCCGGAAACCCGCATGCCCGAACTGCGCGCCATGAGCCGCCCGGGCGACGCCTTGCACTGGTATGGTCGCCTGCTCTTTACCCGCAGCTTCATTCCCTATGCCGGCGCACTCGCGCTCGCCCAGGGCGGCTTTTTCGCCTATATCGCCGGCTCGTCCTTCGTGCTGATCAATGTCTATGGCCTCTCGCCGCTAGCCTATTCGGTCATCTTCAGCCTGAACGCCATCGGCATCGGCATGGGCGCGCAGCTTGCCCCCCGCCTTGCGGAGCGGATCGGCGTGCGAGGCGTGGTCAAGCTGAGCGCGACCATCTACGCGGCCGCCGGCCTCATTCTGCTGGGCCTGCAGCTGGCCGGCATCGCCTCGCTGGTCCCGGTCTGCATCCTGCTTTTCATCATGGTCATGGGCGTCGGCGGCATCATGCCAACCTGCAACATCCTCGCCATGGAATCCCATGGCGCGATCTCGGGCACGGCAGCGGCCTTGATGGGTGCCCTCGGCTTCGGCGCCGGCGCGCTCTGCAGCTTCACCATCGGCGTTCTCGACGATGGAACCGCCCTTCCCATGATTGGCGTCATGGCCGCGTGCGCCGTAGCAACAGCCGCAATCGCCATTTTCACCTTCGGACCGTCAACGGTCACCAAAACAGCCGCCGCCTGACACGATCTCCGAAACGCATCAGCCGCCGGTGACAAACCGGCGGCTGATGCTTTTTCGTTTGTAATTGTGGATGGCCTACATCCGCCGCAGCGTGAACTCCGTCAGCTCCGCCGGCACACCGATCCGGAGCGCAAAGCCCGGCCAGAGCCCTGTGCCATTGTTCACATAGAGCTGCATCTGACCAACCTGATAGAAGCCCGAAACGAAACCGTTATTAGCGCGGGCGACGATCTGGTCCAGCCCGCGCACCATGCCACCATGGGTATGACCGGACAGCTGGAGGGCAACACCGTGGCTCGCCGCCCGCTCGGCCAGCCGCGGCTGGTGATCGAGAACGATGACGGGCGCATCGGCAGGGGCACCTTCAAGCGCCTTGCCGAGGTCAGGCTCGACCGCCCCGGTAAACCGGGCCGAAAGATCGGTCACACCCGCAATGACAAGCTTGCCCTCCCCGCGCTCGATCACCGCATGCTCATTCGCGAGGATCCGCATGTTGAGCGACGGCAAATGGTCAAGCCAGCGATCCACCTCGAAGAAATACTCGTGATTGCCGGGCACGGTCAGCACCCCATCCCGCGCGCTAAGGCCCGCAAGAGGCGCGATATCCTCCCGCCGGATGTCGAGACTGCCGTCGATCAGGTCGCCTGTGATGACAATGAGATCGGCATCGAGCGCGTTGGTCTTTTCAACAACGGCGCTGGCCCATCGGCCGGTAAACAGCCGGCTGATATGCATGTCCGTCAACTGCACCATCCGGTAACCGTCGAGATCGGGTGAGAGGCCGGGAATGCTGACCTCGATCCGCTTCACCGGCGGCACCCGGATCGCCTGGCTGATGCCGAAGCTAGCGAGCGCAAGCGCCGCGATCCCCATGCCATAGCGCACTACCGGGGGCACGGCCGGGAAGGACCAGGTGACGGCAAAAATCAGAATGCTGATGATATCGAGGACCACCTGCATCGCGGCCAGGAGCACGATCGCCCCGAAAAACAGGTTGAAGCCGATCACCAGCGGCCGCGGAAATTCCGGCGCGAAGACCGATCCGGAGGTGAAGCGGCTGAACAGGTGATATTGCGAGGCAAACAGCAGGAAGACTGCCAGCAGCAGCCTCACCCACCACGGCCACGGCAAGGGGGCGATGAAACGGGACGCCACGATGAGCCATGGCAGCGAAAACATGAGATGAAACATGAGGGTGGCGGGATCCTTTCTGCCTGAAACGCAGAAACAGCGCAGGCAGTTCACCCGAACATAGGAAGGGTCAGCCCCTCACGCAAACCCCGCCGTTAGCGCAAACTCTCGCCCCATCTCGCGCATCTCGTCGAAGAGGAAGCCGGCAAAGCTGCGCATCACGATGATCTCGAACGCGTCCTGCCCTGTGCGCGCAAGGTTCGCGCCGACATGGCAGATCTGGCAATTGCTTGACTGGCCGATTTCGAAGAGATCGGGATGCAGGTCGAGCGCCGTGCATTTGGCGAGGATCGCCCGAACTTTTGGACCGTGGATGCGCAGCACCACACACCCGTCGCTCTGGTCAACGAAGGCGGCGCGGGGGCTGCCGAGGTCAGACAGCTGCCGCGCGATCGTATCAGCGGCAACGGTCTCACTGACGACGAGCCACTCGCCCGGTCCGCAGAAACGGACATGCACGTCTTCGAGATTGGTCAGCGTCTCGTCGATATCGGCCTCATGGCCGGAACGGGCGAGCACGGAAAACACGGAGACGGCCCGCAGGATGGCGAGATGATGAGGGTTCGGCGTCGCCTCGAAACCGGAAATGTGGTCCTCGAGCACGTGACGGGCGGAAAAGGTCACCGGCATGGCAGGATCCTCACAGGTTCAGTTTCTTGTTGTCGGGGTCGTAGAAGACGGGGCTGACGACCTCGGCCAGCACTTCCGAACCGCGCAAGCCGTCCCAGACGACGATCTTCTCGCCCAGCCGCTCGCGGCCGGATTTCAGGAAGGCAAGCCCGATCGTATGGCCAAGCGTCGGCGAATGGCAGACGGAGGACACCCAACCCTGGTCGTTGAGCGTCGACGGCTTGATGTTTTCCTTCAGAAGATGCGCACCGGCAGCGAAACTCTTGTCCCGATCCACGGGCTTCAGGCCGACGAGTTGCGGACGATCGGCAGCGGTCAGGCCGAAGCGGCTCGACAGCCGCTTGCCGATGAAGTCGGGCTTCTGGGTCGAGAACATCTTGCCGAGGCCGACATCGTCGGGCGTTGTGCGTCCGTCGATTTCGCTGTGGGTGATGAAGCCCTTTTCGATGCGCAGCACGTTGAGCGCCTCGACGCCGTAAGCGCAGATGCCATGCGGCTTGCCGGCCGCCATGATCGCATCGGCGACCGCTTCGCCGTAATTGGCGGGCACTGCCACTTCAAAAGCGAGTTCGCCGGAGAAGGAAATGCGGAAGAGCCGCGCCTTCAAGCCACCCTTGAGCAGCACCTCGCGGGCCGACAGGAAGGGGAAGGCCTCGTCGGAGATATCATCCTCGATGATCTGCTCGAGGATGATCCGCGCCTTGGGACCCGCGACCGACATCTGCGCCCACTGATCTGAGGAGGAGACGAAGCGCACATCGAGATCCGGCCAGAGAACCTGGGCGCAAAATTCCAGATGCGTCATCACCTCGCCGGCATAGGCCGTCGTCGTGGTCATGAAGAAATGCTCGTCCGACAGCCGGCTCGTCGTGCCGTCGTCGTAGATCATCCCGTCTTCGCGCAGCATCAGTCCATAGCGCGCCTTGCCGACCGGCAGCTTGAGGAAGGCATTGGAATAGACGCGGTTCAGGAATTCCGCCGCATCCTTGCCGAAGATCTCGATCTTGCCGAGGGTGGAGACATCGCAGATCCCGGCATTGGCGCGGATGTTCAGGACTTCTCGGTCGACGGCTTCGCGCCAGGTCTTCTCGCCATCGCGCGGGAACCAGGAGGAGCGATACCAGAGGCCGGATTCGACGAAGACAGCGCCGTTTTTCTTCGCCCAGCCATGCAACGGCGAGGTGCGCACGGGGCGCGAATGTTCCCCGCGCGAAGTGCCCGCCATCGCGCCGAAGGAGACAGGCGTATAGAACGGCCGGAAGGTCGTGGTGCCGATTTCGGCAGGCGACACGCCACGCATGCCGGCCATGATGCCGATCGTCGCGACATTGCCGAGCTTGCCCTGATCGGTCGCCATGCCGCCGGTCGTGTAGCGTTTGGTGTGCTCGACATGGCCCATGGCCTCGCGCTGGGCAAGGCTTAAGTCCTTCACATGCACATCGTTCTGGAAGTCGACGAAGGCCTTGGATTTGGCGCCCGGCACATACCAGAGCGGCGCAAAGCTCGCATCATATTCGCCCTCGACTTGCGGCACGTCGACATTGCCGACGAGACGGCCGAGATCGCCGATCGCCTCATGGGCCTTATCCGCACCATCGCGCAACACGGCGGCCAAGGAGGCATGGCCGGCAGCCGAGCCAGCGATCCGCAGCCCCTGCCCCACATCGGGCGCCAGGAAGGCCTGGTGCTCGTCCGACCAGATGGGCTTGGCGCCGCGCTGGCAGGCGAGATGCACGATCGGGCTATAGCCGCCGCTCATGGCGAGCGCATCGCAGGCGATCTCTTCCTGATGGCCCATGCGCTCGGCGATTAGCCCCTTGACCCGGTAATACCCCTTGGTGTCGATGACGGAGCCGCCACGGATGACACGCACGCCGGAGGGCCCAACATCATTATAATGGGTCCGCCCGTCGATGATTGCAGCCACACCCACACCGGCAGCGACAAGATCGGCCGCTGTGCGATAACCCGCACCGCCATTGGTGAAAATCGCGACGTTCTGGCCCGCGGCCACGCCATAGCGATTGAGATAGGTCCTGACAGCACCCGAGGTCATCACGCCTGGCTTGTCGTTTCCGCCGAAGACCAACGGCCGCTCTTCCGCACCCGAGGCGAGGATCGCCCGCTTGGCGACGATGCGCCAGACGCGTTCGACCGGCAGCTCGCCCGAAGGCTGCGCCACATGCTTCTGCACCTTTTCGACGGCCCCGAAGACATTGTCGTCATACCAGCCGAACACGGTGGTGCGCGGCATCAGCGTGACGTTTGGAAGGCTCTTCACCTCCTCGACGACGGAGGCAGCATAGTCTGCTGCCGACACACCGCCAACGGTGACGCGCTCGGAAAGCAGTGAACCACCAAGCCGGAAGCCTTCATCCGCCAGGATGACCCGAAGCCCCGCGCGCGCCGCAGCCCGCGCTGCCATCAGGCCGGCGGGGCCGGCCCCGATCACCAGCAGGTCGCAATGCGCCCATGCCTTTTCGTAGCGGTCCGGATCGGGAAGGAACGGCGTCTTGCCGAGGCCCGCGGCTTTCCGGATGATCGGCTCGTAAAGCTTTTCCCAGAATGCCTTCGGCCACATGAAGGTCTTGTAGTAGAAGCCGGCCGACAAAAACGGCGACAACAGGCTGTTGACCGAACCGACATCGTATTTCAGCGACGGCCAGCGGTTCTGACTATTGGCCTCAAGCCCTTGATAGAGCTCGGCCACGGTCGCCCGTGTATTCGGCTCGGTGCGGCCATCCTTGCCGATCGTCACAAGCGCGTTCGGCTCCGCTGAGCCTGCCGTCACGATGCCGCGCGGACGGTGATACTTGAAGGAGCGCCCGACCAGCAGCAGGTCGTTGGCGATCAGGGCCGAGGCCAGCGTATCGCCCTCATAACCCGTATAGGTCTGCCCATCGAAGGTGAAGGACAGCGTGCGCGCGCGGTTGACGAGCCCGCCGGAGGAAAGCCGGTAACCACTCATCGGGCTTTCTCCTTCGCGTAGTAACTCGCATCCGTCACGCTATAGACCTCATGGCTCGATGCGTTGTCGCGCTCGACCACCAGCCAGCGCCGGCAGCCGGTCGTGTGATGCCAGTGTTCGATGATCCGCCCTTTCGGGTTGTCGCGGATGAAGACATAGGCGTTCCACGCATCGTCGGATGCGCCGGGCGCCGGGCGCACCGGGCTCGCGTCACCGCGAATGCTGAACTCTTCCTTGGGACGGACGCCGCAATGCGGACAGGTAATCAGGCTGGCCATGGCGATGTCTCAATGCAGGTTCGGTTGTGGACCCTTGCCGCCTTCGTCGACGGCAAAGCCGCGTTCGAAGCGGTCGAGGCGCAACAGGCGGGCGACAGGATGGGGTTCGTTCTTGGCAATCAGATGGGCAAAGCAGAAGCCGGAAGCCGGCGTCGCCTTGAAGCCGCCGTAACACCAGCCGCAATTCAGATAGAGATTGTCGATCGGCGTGCGGTCGATGATCGGTGAACCATCCATCGACATATCCATGGCGCCACCCCAGGCGCGCAGCACGCGTACCCGGGACAGACCGGGGATCAGCGACACGCCCTCCTCGATCGTATGCTCGACGGTCGCGAGATTGCCGCGCTGGGCATAGGATGAATAGTAGTCGATGTCGGCACCGAAGACCAAGCCACCCTTGTCGGACTGCGAGATATAGAAGTGCCCGGCGCCATAGGTGATGACGTTGTCGATCACGGGCTTGATGCCTTCCGAGACAAAGGCCTGCAGCACATGCGTCTCGATCGGCAGATCGAGCCCCGCCATCTTGCCGGTGACGGACGTGTGGCCGGCCGTCGCCAGCGCCAGCTTGTTACAGCCGATGAAACCCTTGGTCGTTTCGACGCCGGTCACCTGGCCGAGCTCGTCGCGGCGGATGCCGGTCACTTCGCAATGCTGGATGAGATCGACGCCACGCTCATCAGCACCTCGCCCATAACCCCAGGCAACGGCATCATGGCGGGCCGTTCCGCCGCGCCGCTGCAGGAGGCCACCGAGGATCGGGAAACGCGAATGGTCGAAATTCAGATAGGGCATCATCGCCTTGACCTGCTCGCGGTCGAGCAGTTCGGCAGCCACTCCATGCATCATCATCGCATTGCCGCGCCGCGCATAGGCATCGCGCTGGCCGTCCGAATGAAAGAGATTGATGATGCCTCGCTGGGAAACCATGGCATTGTAGTTGAAGTCCTGCTCCAGGCCTTCCCACAGCTTCATGGAGAATTCGTAGAAGGGCTCGTTGCCCTCGAGCATGTAGTTCGAGCGGATGATCGTGGTATTTCGCCCAACATTGCCGCCGCCGAGATAGCCCTTCTCGATGACCGCGACATTGGTGATGCCGAATTCCTTGGCGAGGTAATAGGCAGTGGAAAGACCATGCCCGCCGCCCCCGACGATGATGACGTCGTAATGCGGTTTCGGCTGCGGCTCGCGCCACATCGGCGCCCAGTTCCGGTTGCCGGAAAGCGCCTGGCGGAAGATCGAAAGGGCGGAATAACGCATCGAACAACCTCTGCAAATGTCGCGTCACATTCGCATAGGTGTCACAAAGAGCAAGCGCGATCAGGACAAAAACTATGCTGTTTGAGACATGGAACACAGGTTTGATTGCAGTGCAGCACAGAAACATCAGGTGCTGAACGGGCGCTGAGACAGCGCGCACTTTCCAAGCAGCGATGACGGCGCTACACCGGAGAGGATGTGATCGGGAGCCCGGTTCAGGTGCGTGACAGGACAGACATACTCGGACTATTTGAAGCGAGCGCGATCGCCGCAGGCCGGGTCATTCTGGACATCTATAGAGCCGGGGCCGATGTGCGCTTGAAGAGCGACAAGTCGCCGGTTACCGAAGCCGACGAGGCTGCCGAACGTGTGATCCTGGATGCGCTGTCGCGCGATCTGCCTGAAATTCCGGTCGTTGCCGAGGAGGAAGTCGCCGCCGGCCGCATTCCCGACATCAGCGGCGGCCGGTTCATCCTGGTCGACCCGCTGGATGGCACGCGCGAATTCATCGGCGGCCATGACGATTTCACCGTCAACATTGCCCTGATCGAGGACGGAACACCCGTTCTCGGCGTGGTTTACGCCCCGGCCCTCGGCGCCCTGTTCCTCGGCGGCGCCGGCAAAGCCGAGAAGGTGAAGCTCGACCACAAGGATGCGATCATCGCCCGTCTGCCGATCGCGGCGCGCAAGAAGAGCCCCTCGCCCGCCGCCCTCGTCTCGCGCTCGAACAATTGCGAGGCGACGGAAGCCTATATCCGCAAGTCCGAGATCATGGAGCGCAAGACGGTCGGCTCCTCGCTGAAATTCTGCCTGGTGGCGGAAGGCCTGGCCGACATCTATCCCCGCTTCGGTCCAACGATGGAATGGGACACGGCCGCCGGAGACGCGGTCTTGCGGGCCGCGGGCGGCATGGTCTCCACCGAAGACGGCGCCCCCCTGACCTACGGAAAGCGTCTGGCCGGCCTGCGCGCCTTCGAAAACCCGCCTTTCATCGCCACGGGACGCCCGCAAGAGCGGGGATGACTTTTTTGATTTCCTGAGTGAATTCAAAGGGGGCTTGCGATTTTCGTCCCCCACCGTCGGACATGACGGAGACTTGCTCCTTCACCCGCGCTGCCTTGGCAGCCGAAACCGAAGGAGCGACCATGTCCGACACAACTGCCAATCTCGCCCTGCCCTTCATCCTGCCCGCGCAGGCGCAGAAGCATGTGACCCACAACGAAGCACTCCAGCGGCTCGACGCGCTGGTGCAGATGGTTGTCGCAACCAGCGCAACCAATCCGCCGGCAGAACCCGCCGAGGGGGAAGTGCATTGGGTCATCGCTCCTGCCACCGGTCTGTGGACAGGTCATGCCGGGACGCTTGCGCTGTTTCAGGATGGCGTCTGGGTCTTCATTGCGCCGAAGCCCGGCTGGTCGGCTGTTTTTCTCGAAGAGGAGCGATTAAAGCTCTACGACGGGACGGACTGGATCGACACGCCCCTGCCCGATGCGGCCCGCTTCGACCGCCTCGGGATTGCCGCCGATGCCGACAGTTACAACAGGCTGTCGGTCTCGTCCCCCGCGACCCTCCTCAACCATGCCGGCGACAGCCATCGCCTGACGGTCAACAAATCAGGCACGTCAGAGACGGCGAGCCTGATCTTCCAGTCGAACTGGCAGGGCCGCGCCGAAATGGGTCTCGCCGGCGAGGATCGCTTTTCCCTCAAGGTGAATGGTGATGTGACCGGCTGGCGTCAGGCAATCAGCGTGACGCCGGAAGGCTATGTCCGCCAAGACCAGCGTCCCCTCGCCCGCGCCGCACTCAACACGGTAACGCTGACACCTGTCGCCGGCAGCTTCACCGGCTTCGACACGCTGCATCTTTCGGGCGGAGACGTTTCGCTGGGCTCGCTTCTTTCTTCAGGCAATGGGCGCCCGCTCATCGTTCCGACCTCCGGCCTTTACCTTCTGTCGCTCTCCGTCCGGGCGATCAGCACCGGCACCCACACGGTCCATGTGAGCCGCAATGGTACGGCGGATGTCTTGAGCCATATCGGAGGTGCGGGATCGTCGAGCAGCGTCGGCCTCGTCTGGCTCGATGCCGGTGACGCGCTGACGCTTCGCCATCTCGGCACGATCCAGTACGAGTTCGGCTATGGCAAGACGGAACTCTGCCTCGCCCTGCTGTGACCTGAGGCGGACATAAAAAAGGCGCCACGGACTACGCGGCGCCTGATCCTACTGGTGGTGAATTGGCGTCTCAGAGGAGACGATAGCGGCAGGCGCGCGCCACGGCCTGCATGCGGTTGACCGCTTCCAGCTTGCGCATCGCACTCTTCAGATAGCTGACCACGGTGTGGCTCGAGATATCGAGAATGATGGCGATTTCGTCGCTGCTCTTGCCGGCGGCCGACCAGCGCAGACATTCGATCTCGCGTGCAGAAAGCTTTTCCTTGGGGCCGAGACGCGGCACCAGGGCCTCGACGCCGGCGTCGAGCAGTTCCATCGCGCTCAGCTGGAGCGATGCGATCTGCTGGCGTTCGGGCTCTGTCGCCCGCCCGGAGAAGACCAGGATATACTGGGTCTGATTACGGTCGTAGAGGCTGTAGGCGAGCGAGGCGCCGAGGTCGAAATTCTGGAAGAGCGGCGCCACCGGCTGGCGGGCTTCGGATCCGGCAGTTCCGAGAAACAGATTGTCTTCGCTGTAGATCGGCAGGATCGATTGCTTGATCCGCGCGACCAGCTGGCTGCCGGCATAGACTTCCGCCGCCTCGTAGCCCAGCCTCAACTCGTCCGGCCAGGTGCAGACGATGAGATTGGCCGAGAATTCCGGGCTGTCAGCCTTCGGGAAGCGCGCGAGAAGACAGTGGCGAAAGCCATAGGCACGCCCGAGCGAGAAAAGCTCCCGACCCCACGACCCCGTGGAGAGCGCCTCGCTCTGAAAAACGGCAGGACCGTCACCAAGACTGTGACCGCTCGTCACATCAGTTGGCCTGAACATAAAACTCCTTTCGACCAGACGTTCGTCCGATCGGGATCTGAATGTTTATGGACTTTGAGTCGTTCCATTGAGGAACGGGTATCATCTGGGCCTGTCGCCGGTCTTGCGGCTCGAACGAGGATCCGCTTGGCTCGACATTGCCCTTACGACTGACGGATCAGCCGGCATGGGTTTCTTGATGGGCGCCCAATGCCACAAATCCCAGATGGGCACCAGTCACGGGAGCCGCATAACTCCTATGCAATTGCCGCAAGTTTACTCAACTTGCGCAAAACCCTGCGAATCTTGGTGAGCCCGCGTCGCGAAAATTATTATCAAATGCTTACAATGGGCTTAGGCAAATTTTAAAGCATCGGTCCTAGTATCAGGGTGTGTGGTCTTGAGTTTGTATAGAGAGTCCAATGACCGAAATGATCCGCCCCCGAGTGAAATATGTCATCGGCCCCGATGGCAGCCCCCTGACGATTGCCGATCTTCCGCCGGCCAATACACGCCGCTGGGTGATCCGCCGCAAGGCTGAGGTTGTCGCGGCTGTGCGTGGCGGCCTTTTGAGCCTGGAAGAAGCCTGCGAACGCTACACGCTGACCGTGGAAGAGTTTCTCTCCTGGCAGTCCTCCATCAGCGACCACGGCCTGCCGGGCCTGCGCACCACCCGCATTCAGCAGTATCGCCATTAGTACCTTTGGTGCCGGCCTGGCCGGCACGACGATATTTTGACAAGACACATTCCTGAACCGGCATGGCCCAGCCTGCCGGTTTCATGATTCCTGGGCTTCGGCTTTTCTGCCCAGCGCGCTCAAGGCCACGACGGCGAGGCTTGATCCGGCATAGAACCAGAGCCCCGGCTGGGTAAAGGCCTGCGCCAGACCGCTGGTCTTCGTCGCGAAGATGACGATCGCGACCAGAAGCACATCCATCATCGACCATTTCGACAAGACAGGAACCAGCCGATCGAGCATCCCCGCGCGCGCTGCCCCCTCCTTCGCCACCTGTTCAGCCGCGACCAGCAGGAGTTTGACCAGCGGAAAGGCGATCGAAACGAGCCCGACCAGCAGCGCCAACAAACCGTCGCCACCCGACCAGAGCGAGAGAATGACCTCGACGAGCGAGGCATCTGTGGAAAAGAGATAGAAACTTTCAAAGCGCATCAGCGGAAGAGTGATGCCGAGCGCGAACGCAAAGGAAGCACCGACGAGAAGCAGCGCCTTCAACCAGACCAGCAAGAAGAACCCCTTCCGATATCGAACACTGCGTGTCCGACCACGTCGTTGCCGGTCCGCTGAGCCCGATGTTAAGCAGAAGGCCACGACCACGGCAACAGGAGGCAAGGATGCAGATCACCAGTGAAGAAGCCGGATCCGGCGGGCGTTATGTTGGCCGCGTCGAGGGAATTGAACAGCCTGCGATCATGACCTTTTCCCGCGCCTCGGCCAGCCTGATCATCATCGATCACACCGAGGTGCCCGCGGACATGCGCGGAACGGGCGCCGGCCAGGCGCTCGCGGAACATGCGGTGGCCGAAGCCCGCAAGGGGGGCTGGAAGATAATCCCCCTCTGCCCTTTCATGAAGGCGCAGATGGATCGTCACCCGGATTGGAACGACGTCCGCAAGAGCTGACACGTCTCTTGAAAACGAACGAAGGCGGACGCGGGAGTATCCGCGACCGCCTTCTCTTTCGAAATCTCAACCAGACTGAATAGCGTTATTCAGGCCCGGACACGCATCTGGCCATCGCGCTCTTCGAGAGCGGCCGCCTTCTGGTATTCCGCTTCAGCCTCTTCCAACGCCAGTTCGGCCGCTTCCTGCTGGACTTTCAGTTCCCGGATCGAGACCTGAAGATTGTCCGCACGCTGGCGAGCTGCCTTGGCGAAGGTGGGATAGGCGAAATGATTGGGATCGGTGATGCCCGATTTCTTTTCCTCGATGCCGATCTGAGCCTCGAGCTCCTTCGCCATCCGTTCGAACTCCGACATCATAGACTGCAACTGCTGCAATTGCCGACGTTTTTCGGTGACCTGAAATCCCTTCAGGCGTACCAGGCTCTCACGCGACTTCATACGCAATACTCCCGTGATGCGAGATCCCCCGCCACACTTGCTACTCAACACGCCCGCCACCGATTCGTCCAAAAAAAGTCCGCGGCGTTAACAAAAAGCTACCCTTGGTAACCTTTCGTTTACGGGCATCGTTAATGATAAGCCCGATCACTTAAGGGTCAGTAAATGCCAGAGCCCGAAAAGAGCTCCTGACAATGATGAGTCAAATGAATCGGTTACAGGGGATTCCTGAGGCGCTGATTCAGGTGTGGCGATGACCGAAACACATGAAGAATCAGGAGGCTGATATCTTTGCTTAATAAATTCGATACACCTTGCCAGAGGGAATCAGAATTTGTTAACCAATTGGTGGCAGCCTTCAAATCAGGCAACGACTGGATCCGTATCGCGTAGGGGGCCAACTTGACCTTTCGGCGGCGGTAAAGGGGATAAATATGCGGGTTCTACTCATTGAAGACGATAGCGCGACGGCGCAGAGCATAGAACTGATGCTCAAGTCCGAGAGCTTCAACGTCTACACTACCGATCTCGGCGAAGAAGGTGTCGATCTCGGGAAACTCTACGACTACGATATCATTCTGCTCGACCTGAACCTGCCCGACATGTCCGGCTACGAGGTGCTGCGTACTCTTCGCCTGTCGAAGGTGAAGACGCCGATCCTGATACTTTCCGGCATGGCAGGCATTGAAGACAAGGTGCGCGGTCTCGGCTTCGGCGCCGACGACTACATGACGAAGCCGTTCCACAAGGACGAGCTGGTTGCCCGCATTCACGCGATCGTTCGTCGCTCCAAGGGTCACGCCCAGTCGATCATCATCACCGGTGAACTGATCGTCAATCTCGATGCCAAGACTGTCGAAGTCGGTGGTCAGCGCGTTCACCTGACGGGCAAGGAATACCAGATGCTGGAGCTCCTCTCGCTCCGCAAGGGTACCACGCTCACCAAGGAAATGTTCCTGAACCACCTCTATGGTGGCATGGACGAGCCGGAACTGAAGATCATCGACGTCTTCATCTGCAAGCTGCGCAAGAAGCTCGCAAACGCCGCCGGCGGCGCAAACTATATCGAAACCGTCTGGGGCCGTGGCTATGTGCTGCGCGAGCCGGATGGCGCGGAATACATGGAAACGGCCTGAGGCCTTTCCCTTTCCTGATCAAGAGGCCCGCGTCCTGGACGCGGGCTTCTTGTTTTCTGGGGCCACCACTCAGGCAATCAGATCGGGCCAAGCGCAGACGATAAAAAGGCGACACGTTCAGTGCCGCCTTTTGCAGATCGATCAGGACTGTGAAATCAGGCGGCGATCGCCTTGTCGCCGAAGGTCTTGGTCAGGATCTCGCGATCGAACGGCTTGAGCAGGAAGTCGTTGGCTCCGGCGCGCTTGCCGGCCATCATCACCTTCAGCTCCGCTTCCACCACGCAGTAGTAGATCTTGACGGCCTTGCCCTCGGGCAGCGCACGGACATTCGAGATCAGATCCAGCGCGTCGGCCATGCCGGCATCGACAATCATCACGTCGGGAAGCTCGCGTTCACAGCGCGTCAGCGCCTCACGGCCGGAAGCGGCCTCGGAGATCTGGTAACCAAGCTCCGAAAGGATCTTCTTGCCGACCTTGCGAACGATGTCCGAGCCGTCTGCGATCATCAAGCGCTTCATGGTCAACTCCCCTCCCCGTGACGGGGATTTCAATTGTATCCGACACCATACCGGGCCGCGACTAAGGAAAAGTTACCGGTTGTATCACCCCACCGTCCCAGTTTGGGACGGCTCAGGCGATCACTTCGGCGGTGAAGGCGATCTCGCCTTCGCTGGGAACGCATTTCAGCTCCATGCCGCACTCGTCTGCCAGCAGCACCGTGTAATAGGGCTGGATGGAATGCGCATCGACTGCTTCCTCGAGCTGGCCGGACAGGATTTCCTGATACTTCGGCGGCACGCGCAGCATGCGGCCCTTGGCAACGATTTTGAACTTCGCGTCGGTCTCAGGGTTCTCGAGCGAGATGTCGAGCGAGCCGCCGCGCGGAATGGCGCCATAGGCGACCAGGAAGAGGTTGAGCAGCAGCTTCACGCGGTTCTTGGCAATGATCGCGCGCGGACCGCTCCAGGTGACCTCGGTCTTCTTTTCGGCAAGCGCGAAATCCTTCGCGGCCTTCTCGGCCTCGCCCGTGTCGATCGATGCGCCAACGGAGCCCGAGGCACCGAAAGCAAGGCGCGCAAACTTGAGGCGGACGGAGGCATTGAGCGCACTGGTGCGGATCAGATCCATCGCATCGGCATCGGCACCGCCCTCGTCGAGCAGTTCGAGGCCGTTGTTGATCGCGCCGACAGGCGAGATGACGTCGTGGCAGACGCGGCTGCACAGCAGCGCCGCAAGGTCGGGACCTGCCAGCGTGAGGTTGGGGTTCTTCGCCATGGTCGTCTCCAGAAGATGTGGACCCTCAGCGCAACAGGCGGACGCAGGTCCGCAGGCCGCGACTTGGTCGGATGCCGTTCGGCCATAATGACACCATATTTGGTAAACCGATTATTAAGACGATGCTCGCTAGGTTTAATTACCCCCAAGGAAGATGCCGAATCCATCGGCGTCGCATTCAGGAGGCACCATGCATCACCTGCCCCACCGCTCCCCGCTGTCGTTCAAGGCAATGGCCCTGGCCGTTCTGGCACTGATCAGCATCGCAGTCGCGCAGCGCCCTGCCGAAGCCGCCGGCGAATATTCGATCCAGGAAGTGGTCGATGCCGGTCACGGCTTCTTCGGCGAAACCAGCGGCGCATTGGCAAAGGTGATCGAACAGGCCTTCGAACAATATGGCCTGCCGAACGGCTATATCCTCGGCCAGGAAGGCTCGGGCGCCCTGATCGCCGGCCTGACCTACGGCGAAGGCACGCTCTACACGAAGAATGTCGGCCAGCATGACGTCTTCTGGCAGGGCCCGTCCCTCGGCATCGATTACGGCGGCAACGGCACCCGCGCGATGATGCTCGTCTATGACCTGCCCGACGTCGACACGCTCTATGCGCGCTATGGCGGCGTCAGCGGCTCGGCCTATATCGTCGCCGGCGTCGGCATGACGGTCCTGAAGAGCCGCGACGTGATCCTCGTTCCGATTCGCACCGGCGTCGGCGCCCGCCTCGGCGTCAATGTCGGTTACCTCAAGCTGACCCGCGCACCCACCTGGAACCCTTTCTGAGCTGGCAAGTTGCGCCGCTCAGGCTCACGCAAGCTCGATCTGGTGTGTCGTTAGCCATATTCGTCGAAGGACGCCGCACCGCCAGCCGTTTTGCTTGCCGGGTGGCGGCCGGCATGCTTAACTAACTGCTAATTCTCTCAGACTGCTGTGGCGCGACCGTGATTGAATATGCCCTGATTTTCGCAATGGGATTTATGGCGGCAGCGCTGCTGGTGATGCTCGTCGCCCCGGCGGTGCATCAGCGTGTCGTGCACTACACGGAAAACCGCCTGAAGGCGACCATGCCGCTCAGCCCGCAGGAAATCCGCGCCCAGAAGGACATGGTGCGCGCGCTCTATGCCGCGGAAAATGCCCGCACCCAGCACGAACTGACCCGCGAGCGCGAGCAGTCGATCGCTTTGAAGCTGAAGAACGAGACGCTCAGCGGAGAGGCTGCACGGCTCCTGGCCGACAACAAGGATCTCAAGGTTCAGATCGAGGAGATGAGCACAGAAGCGGCCGATCTTCGCTCGCGGCTTCGCCGTGGCGATGTCGAGATCAGCGCCATCCGTGAGACCTTGAAGCGCGTCGAGATTGCCTCCGCTGCCAAGGATGTCGAACTGGAAGACCGCGCCCACCGGATCGCCCGCCTGCTCAGCGACATCGATACCATGCGTATCGAGGCGATGAGCCGCGACACCGAGATTGACACGCTGAAGACCCGCATCCAGGGCATGCGCGACGAACGCGAAGAACTGCGGCGCGAAAGCAAGCTGCTCGGCAAGCGCGCGAAGGACGCCGAACTTCGCCTCACCCAGGAAGAACACAAGGTTCTGCGGCTCGAAGACATTCTGGCCCGAGACGCCGCCGAGCGCGCCGATGCAAGCTCGCTTGCGGAGCGACGGACCCGCGAACTGACCGATCTGCGGGCAAAACTCAAAACCGTGAACGCTCAGCTGCGCACGGCCCAGCGTGCACTTAGGGAGGCTGGCATTGCCCTGCCCGAGACGAAAGAGCTCCCCATGGCCGAAGACGAGATCGCCAATTCTAACCTCGCATCCGACCCCGCGGTCCTCGAGAGCGACATCCGTCGCAGCCAGACGGTTCTGACGGAACGCCTGCTGAAGGCCAAGGCTTCAACCGAAGACGATGCGCTGCGCGAGGAACTGGGTGACATCGCCGCCAAGATGATCGTGCTCACCGCGGCGCGCGAGGGCGAGCAGTCCGTGATTTCCGATCTCATCGGTCCGCAACAGAAGACCGGCGACAAGCAGAAGAGCCTGGTCGACCGTGTCCTGGCCATGGATCCCTCCATCGGTCGCAACGCGGGTCTTGCGACGCCGGCCGAGTAATCGACTTCCATCATCGGTAAGAACGAGGGCGAAGCCTCAGCCAAGCCGCCCCATGGCGCGTGCGATCGCATAGAGCGCGATCCCGCTCGCCGTGCCGACATTGAGGCTATCGAGCCCGGGCGCCTGCGCAATCCGCGCTGAATGAAACCGTTCGAGGATTGCCGCTGGTAGCCCCTCCCCCTCCGTGCCCATCACCAGCGCCACGCGTCGGCCAGGCTTGATCCCACCGATCTCGACCGTTCCGGAAGGCGACAGCGCCCAGATCTCGAAACCGGCCTCGGCAAGCGTGCCGAGAACCGTCTCAACACTCTCCTTCCGCGCATAGGGAACGGCGAGCACGGAGCCGACAGAGACGCGCAGCGCCTTGCGGTAGAGCGGATCGCAACAGGTCTCGTCGAGCAGCACGGCATCGGCCGTGAACCCAGCGGCATTGCGGAACAAGGCGCCGATATTGTCGTGGTTCGAGATCCCGCAGCCGACCAGCACGAGCGCATTGTCAGGCAATTGGGAGACCAGGCTGGCAAGATCGGGTGGTGCAGCGCGGCTTCCGACCGCCAGCACGCCGCGATGCAGGTGAAAGCCCGCGATCGCATCCAGCACCGCAGTCTCGGCAACATAGACCGGCACATCCGCCGGGAACTGGTCGATGACGTCGGACAGACCTGCGACCCGGTTCTTGAGCAGCAAGAGCTTCTCGGCCCGCACCGGACCAGAACCGCCATGCGCCTTGGCGAGCATCGAGAGCACCACGGTCCCCTCGGCGATGAACTGCCCCTGACGGCCGGTCAGATCGCGCTCGCGGATCGAGGTGAACTCGGCGATCCTGGCGTCGCCGGGATCGGTGATCTCGATAAGGCGTCCCGCGTCCACGCCCGCCTCAGTCGCCGGCAAGCGTGACGTCGGCGATGATGCGGCCGAGCGCGAGATCGAACACGAGAGCCTTGCGCTCACCGGTGGCGGTTTCGCCATAGATCAGCATCTGGCTTCCCGACAGCGATGTCTGGACGACGCGGAAGCCGGCGGGGAGATTGGCCGTGAGGCTGAGCGGCTGGTCGGAGGGAACCGCAAACGGCTGCGCCGATGTGGCCGCCGGCTGGGCGCTGCCCTCATCACGCGTCAGCTTGTAGAAGATCGACACCAGTACCGCGAGGAAGAGCGCCGCCATGATCCCGCCGGAGATCAGCTGCAGCTTGACCATCTTGCGCCGAACGCCTTCCATGACGGGATCAAGCGGCTTATCTTCCTGGTTCTCGTCGTCGATATGCGTCATGGCTGCAGTCATTTCTCACTTGTGTTCGCGCTCCCGTCGACGCTTCCACCGGGGCGAACTGACCGGAGAAAATCGCCGGGCTCGCCGGCTGTCGATTGTCGAAGCCCCCGGTCTGTGCCAAATGGCAGCGACAAAGGCCAAAGCCCCGGCCGCCGTAAGACGGGATGACATGATGACCGACCCCTTTAACGAAGCCGCCGCATCAAGGAAAGAGCTGATTGCCGAGGACGATGCGGGCGGCCGCATCGATGCCTGGCTGACGGCAGCGCTCGGGGCCGAGTTTTCCCGCAATCGGGTGAAGGCGCTGATCGAGCAGGGCGCAGTGCAGTTGAATGGCACGCTCCTCGACAGTCCGAACCGCAAGGTGAAGCCCGGCGACAGCGTCATCATCGACCTGCCCGAGCCGGAAGACCCGCAGCCGAAGGGAGAGAACATCCCGCTCGACGTGCTCTACGAGGACAAGGACCTGATCGTGATCGCCAAGCCGCCGGGCCTCGTCGTCCATCCGGGCGCCGGCAACTGGCATGGCACGCTGGTCAATGCGCTGATCTATCACTGTGGCGACAGCCTGTCGGGCATCGGCGGCGTCAAGCGCCCGGGCATCGTCCACCGCCTCGACAAGGACACGTCCGGCGTCATGGTCGTCGCCAAGAACGACATCGCCCATCGCCACCTCGCCGACCAGTTCGCCGACCATGGCCGCACCGGCCCACTGGAGCGCGCCTACCGCGCCGTCGTCTGGGGCCGCCCGCGCACGCTGGCCGGGACCATCGACGCTGCCCTTGGCCGGTCTGGCGCCGACCGTACCAAGCGCACGGTGAAGCGCGAAGACACCGATGACGCCCGCGAAGCGATCACGCATTACACGGTGCTCGAGCGCTATGGCGAAAAGCCTGACGCCACCTGCCTCGCCTCGCTGGTCGAATGCCGCCTGGAGACCGGCCGCACGCACCAGATCCGGGTCCACATGGCCCATATCGGCAATCCACTTGTGGGGGATCAGGAATATGGCGCAGCGTTCAAGACCAAGGCCAATCTCCTGCCGGACGAGGCCAAGCGCGCGGTGAACAAGTTCCACCGCCAGGCTCTGCACGCCTATCTGCTCGCCTTCGAGCATCCGACGACGGGTGAGACCATGCGATTTGAAGCGCCGATTCCGGCGGATCTGCAGAAGGTAATCGACGCCTTGAAGGCGATGTGAGAGACTGGAAGTCGATCACCGACCGTTCCATGATCGGTTGACAGTCCGTCACGCTCTCGTGACGGAACGCAAATCTTGTATCGCCGTTTTGCCATACTTATCTGTCATATGGATTTCCGTGGGGTTGAGATCCACGGAGATCGGGCTCGCCGTCAATTTAGGGAGCCCCGAAGGAAAAGGGGGTGCTTTATGGCCCGCAATACGCTGCCGACCATCACTGCCGGTGAAGCCGGCCTCAATCGTTATCTCGACGAAATCCGCAAGTTCCCGATGCTGGAGCCGCAGGAAGAATACATGCTCGCGAAGCGTTACGCCGAGCATGGTGACCGCGACGCCGCTCATCGCCTCGTAACCAGCCACCTGCGCCTCGTGGCGAAGATCGCCATGGGTTATCGCGGCTATGGCCTGCCGATCGGCGAAGTCGTTTCGGAAGGCAATGTCGGCCTGATGCAGGCCGTGAAGAAATTCGACCCCGAGCGCGGCTTCCGCCTCGCGACCTATGCCATGTGGTGGATCAAGGCCTCGATCCAGGAATATATCCTGCGCTCGTGGTCGCTCGTGAAGATGGGCACGACCGCCAACCAGAAGCGCCTGTTCTTCAACCTTCGTCGCCTCAAGGGCAAGATCCAGGCGATCGAAGAGGGCGATCTGAAGCCCGACCAGGTCACGGAGATTGCCACCAAGCTGAACGTTTCGGAGGAGGAGGTCATCTCGATGAACCGCCGCCTCTCCGGCGACGCGTCGCTGAATGCGCCGCTGCGCGCCTCCGAAGGCGAAAGCGGCCAGTGGCAGGATTGGCTCGTCGACGATCACGATAGTCAGGAAGACGTGCTGATCGAGCAGGACGAGCTGGAAACCCGCCGCAGCATGTTGAAGCGCGCCATGAGCGTGCTGAACGAGCGCGAGCGCCGGATTTTCGAAGCCCGCCGTCTGGCGGAAGACCCGGTGACGCTGGAGGAGCTGTCCTCCGAGTTCGACATCAGCCGCGAACGCGTCCGTCAGATCGAAGTCCGCGCTTTCGAGAAGGTGCAGGAAGCGGTCCAGAAGGATGCACTGGAGCGCGCTAAGGCTCTGCGCGTCGTGGAGGCCTGACCGGCTTTAAAACTCTGAACGACCAATTCAAAGCCGCCCGGGCAGCCGGGCGGCTTTTTCGTGTCGAACAAGCCGCTATTCCGTCGCGAGCTGCTGACGGGAGAAGAGCGCGAGCCCAAGCCCGGTCAAGATCGCGAACCATCCCACAAGCACGCCAAAGCCGAACAGTGCGGCGGCCGGCGTCCCACCTGCCAGCAGCCAATCGCGAAGCCACTGGGCGGCATAGCTCGGCAGCGGCAAGCGATCCGCATCCGTCCCCAGATAGAGCTGCAGCACCGTCGAACCGATGCCGAGCATGAAGGCCGCGATCACGGCGCCGATCATGGAGCGAAAGGCCACCACGAGCAGTGCAACCAGTGCGCAGAGGACACCAAGCTCCAGAAAAGCAATGCCGAAGGCGGCAACCAGTGAAGAGAGCGAAGAGACGCTGAGATCGACAGCCTGCCCCTGCAGGATCGCGAAGAGCAGATTGAGCGCCATGTCGCCGATTGCGGCGATCAGAAGCGCGAGAGCGAGCCAGACGAGGCAGACGAGCAGTTTGGCCGCGAAGAGATGCACGCGCGAAAAGCGCGGCACCAGCAGCCTCCAGGTGGCATAGCGATATTCGAGGAAGAACACCGTCGCGACACCCAGCGCAAACAGGAGATGTCCGAGCGAGTTGCCGGAGACGCTGAGGCTCTTCGCCGCCGACAGGAACAGGTCGATGTTGCCGGACTGCCGTCCGAGCCGCAGATAGACGAAGCCCGCAATGACGAGCTTCACCACGAGCGCCGCGAGCGGCACGGACAGGAAGCCCCAGAAGAGGATCCCGGGCTGACGCGTCAGCTTCAGCATCTCGGCGGAAAACAGCGATCTCATCGGCGCGCCTCCCGCGTTTCGGACAGGAAGACGGTTTCGAGATCCGGCTTGATCCACTTGGCCTCGTGAATCCGCACGCCAGCCTGCGCGAGGGACTGGATGAGATCAGGAACCTCCGCCCGCTCGATCCGAACATAGACGCCGTCATCGCCAGCCTCGGCCTTGTCGCCAAGCCGCGCCAGCAGCACCTCCGGAGCCTCCACCTTCAGCCAGAAGCGCCCGTCCCGGTCGAGCAGATCGGCGACTGCCCCTTCGGCGATCAGGACACCGCGCTGGAGAATGGCGACCCGGTCGCAGACCCGCTCCACCTCATCCAGCAGATGGCTGGAGAGCAGCACCGTCAGGCTATCTCGATGGGCGAGGTCGTGGATGAGCGCCCGCATTTCGAGGATGCCATCGGGATCGAGCCCGTTGGTCGGCTCGTCCAGCACGATCGCCTCCGGCTGGCCGATCAGCGCGCAACCGATCCCGAGACGCTGCTTCATGCCGAGCGAATAGCCCGAGACCGCCTTGTCGGCTGCGGCCTGGAGCCCGATCCGTTGCAGCACCGGCTCGACCAGGGACAGCGTTCCGCGCGCGCGTGCCAGCATCTGCAGATGCTCTCGTGCAGAGAGAAACGGATAGAAGCTGGGCGACTCGATCAGCATGCCCAGACGAGCCCTCTGCCGAGGACTTGCGGTCTCGCCGAAGATCTGGACCTCGCCCCGATCAGGCCTCAGCAAACCTGCCAGGATGCGCAGCAGCGTGCTTTTGCCCGCCCCATTCGGCCCAAGCAGGCCATAGACGACACCTCGCGGGATCGAGAGGCTCAAGCCGTCGAGCGCCTGCACAAGGCCGCCACCGCGCCCGAAAGCCTTGCTGACGGACAAGAAGGCTACGGCCGCCTCGCTGCCCGGATCGTCAGCATTGCTTCTGGCAACATTTTGCGCCTGTAGCGACATGCGGTCTCCCTGCTCTTGGCGGATCAATCGGTCGGTCGCGGATCGGACGCTTGGAGCCCTCTTTCCCGACAGTTGATGATCCCCGTGAAAAGAAAAATCCGCCGGAGATCTTCCGGCGGATTGCTTAAGCGACAGACAGGCGCGCCTCAGTTCGCAGGCGCGGCAGGCGACAGCGCCGCCCATTCGCGCAGGACCTGCTCGAAGACATTTCCGCCCGTCGTGCCTTTGTCCAGCGTGATCAGCGCACGGCGGCCATTGCGGTAGGTGACCGGAATGTCGATCCAGCCACGGGTCGAGAGAAGCTCGAGATTGCGCTTCACCACATCCTCGAAGTCGTTGAGCGCCACCAGATAGGTGTCGTCGGTGACCTTGGCAGTTACGGCAACCAGCGGGTCGCCGCGGTCCTGCTCGGTGCGCTTCATGGCGATCCGCTGCAGGTTCTCGATGGCACCGCCTTCGAAATCCGGCGGAACCGAGAAGACCACCTCGATGATATGGCTTGCCGGCAGCGAGTTGTCGGTGTTGCGCTTGAAGGTCAGAAGCGCCGAGATGCCCCGCTCCGGAACCGTGATGCGGCCCTGGATCTGCGGGTCGGGACGGCCGTCCGGACCATTCTCGCGCACGGCGGTCCAGGTAATCGAGCCGGGCACGGCCACAGGCGTTGCCTGACCGATGCGCTCCTCATAGAGGAACAGCTTTTCGCCACCGGCAACGGGCGCCGTATTGGCAGCGGTCCCCGGCGTCTGGGTCGAGGCCGCGCCGTTTGCGGCGGCCGGCGCATCCGTCGGTTCGACGGTCGACGCCACGGTCTGTGCGGAGACCGAACGGCCTTCGGCAGGTGCGCCAGTCGCAGGCGCACTGCCTGCACCTTCGTCGATCTCGGTGCCATCAGCACGCAGACGCTGCGTAAACTTCTGGCCTTCCTGCGGCTCTTCGGCCGGTGCGGCAGCGGTCTCGGTGGCTGCCGGGGTTTCCGCAGGGGCTTCAGTTTCCGCCGGAGTGGTCGGCGGAGCCTCCGCCGTCTCTTCGGCAGGCGCAACCTCACCGGTCAGATTGGCGACCATGCTGCCGATGTCATCGCGCATGCTCCATGCCAGATACCCGCCACCGGCAAGCAGCACCAGAACCAGCGCACCGATGATCATCGGTGCGAAGTTGCGGCGCTTCTTCGGTTCCAGCCGATAGGCCGGCTGCTGTCCATAACCGCCGACCAGGGCTTCCATGCCGTCAGCCTGGCCGCCCAGATCGACCTGGGCACCCTTGGCGCTCGGCGCGAAGCTGTCGATATGCTCGTCCCATTCCGTCGCGGCGGGGGCGGTACCCGATGCCGTTGCGGCATCGGCGTCACGCGGCGCCCTGCCCTCGTCGGCATGCTCCTGGAACCACTGGCTGAAGTCGTCGGGATCAACCGTCGCGGCCGCCGGTGTGGTCGAAAGCTTCTCCACGACAAGCGGATCCGCCTCGGGCAGCTGCAGCCCTTCCGGGGCGATGTAGTCGCGGGCGGCTTCGACATGCACCGGCTCTTCATAGGCCGGAAACTCGTCGGTCGGCGTATAGGAGACCGCCGCCGGGCCGGGCTCGATTTCCGGCAGTTCCGGCACCCGGTTCGCAGCCGTCTCGCTGGCAACCGGCAGATCCCAGGAGGCTGCCGGAATGGCCGGTGCCGGATCCTGGGCGCGGCTCTGCAGCCAGTCCTCAACAGAATCGGCACGCAGGCCGAGCGCCGGTGCTTCGGGTTCGAGATGCGCTTCGACCTGCGGTGCTTCAACAGCCAGCGGCTCCGATGCGAAAGGCGTAGCCTCAGCCTGCGGCGCCATATCCCAGGCGGGTGTCACCGGCTCCGGCTCGTCCGCCTGCGACCAGGTCTCCTCCGCCGTCGGCTGATCGCCGAACGTCACCGGCTCGGGATGGACATTCGCTTCTTCCGGCCGCTCGTCGGCCCGCACCTCGTCCGCGACAGCAGGCTCTTCGCGGCTGTCGTAGAGGCCGGCATAATCGTCTTCCGCAGCGACCTGGCCGAAAGCGGGTTCGCTCTGCCAGGACGTGCCGTGCTCAACCACAGGCTCGCTGGCGACCTCCGGCTCAGGCTCGACAGGCTGGTCAACGACCGGCTCCTCCTGCGGAGCGGGCACATCCTGGTAAACCTCGGCCGCCGGCGTTTCTCCCGGGGCGGCCTCTGCCATATGAGCGTCGGCCCAGTCGTCGCCGGTCACGACCGGCTGTGCCTCGACAGGCTCTTCATACGGAGCAGTCTCGGCAGCGGGCTCCTCTTCCACCGGAGCGGGTTCGGCTTCCGGCTCCTGCGAAGGGCCAGGCTCCGCCCAGGCCGGCGCGGCATCGGCGGCGACAGCTGCCGTCGCAGCCGCAGCCGGGACGGCGGCAGAAGGCGCCTCATCCAGCGGCGGCAGCGCCTCGGCATGCTCTGCCTCGACTTCCCGAATGGCCTGATCGAGCTTGTCCAGCTGGCGCTGAAGCATGTGCTCGGGCGGGCGCGGTGACATGTTCTCGAGCTGCCGAACGACAGCGGCGCGAGCCTTTTCATAGACCCGCGCGCGCATCTCCGGAGTATTGTTCGAGAGCCCGTCTACGGCCCGTCGAATCACTGCGATAAAGTCAGCCATCAGCACTTTCTCTAAGGTGCCGGCCCGATGAGAGCCGGCATAACTTGATTAAATTGTGAGATTAATCCTCGAAGGGGTCCGTCACAAGTATTGTGTCGTCGCGTTCGGGACTTGTCGACAGGAGGGCGACCGGCGCACCGATCAGCTCTTCCACCTGACGCACGTATTTGATCGCCTGAGCCGGCAAATCCGCCCATTTGCGGGCTCCAACGGTCGATTCCTTCCAGCCTTCGAGCGTGATGTAGATTGGCTCGACGCGGGCCTGTGCAGCCTGGGCCGCCGGCAGATAATCGATTTCCTGGCCATCCAGCTTGTAGCCGACGCAGATCTTCAGCTCTTCCAGACCGTCGAGAACGTCCAGTTTCGTCAGCGCGATGCCGGTGATTCCATTGGTGGCAACCGACTGACGCACGAGTGCGGCATCAAACCAGCCGCAGCGCCGCTTGCGGCCCGTGACGGTGCCGAATTCATGGCCCTTCTCGCCGAGGAACTGGCCGATCTCGTCATGCAGCTCGGTCGGGAACGGGCCTTCGCCGACGCGTGTCGTGTAGGCCTTGGTGATCCCCAGAATATAGCCGAGCGATCCCGGGCCCATGCCGGAACCGGCTGCAGCCTGACCGGCGACCGTGTTCGACGAGGTCACAAAGGGATAGGTGCCGTGGTCGATGTCGAGCAGCGACCCCTGCGCGCCTTCGAACAGGATGCGCGAGCCCTTGCGGCGCTCCTTGTCGAGCAGCACCCACACCGAATCCATGAAGGGAAGGACGCGATCGGCGATCGAGGTCAGCTCTTCCATGATCGTCTTGTGTTCGATTTCGGCGACGCCGAAGCCGCGACGCAGCGCGTTGTGATGAGTCAGGATACGCTCGACCTTGCCTTCCAGCGCATCGAGATCAGCGAGATCCATCACGCGGATCGCGCGACGACCGACCTTGTCTTCATAAGCCGGGCCAATGCCGCGACGAGTCGTGCCGATCTTCGTGCCGCTGTTGGAGGCTGCATCTTCGCGCATGCCGTCGAGTTCGCGGTGCAGCGAGAGAATCAGCGTGGCGTTCTCTGCAATGCGCAGATTGTCCGGCGTGACCGACACGCCCTGGTCCTTCAGACGGCCGATTTCGGCGATCAGCGCGTGCGGGTCGACGACCACGCCATTGCCGATCACGGCCTTCTTGCCGGGACGCACGACGCCCGACGGAAGCAGCGACAATTTATAGGAAACGCCGTCGATGACGAGCGTATGGCCGGCATTGTGTCCACCCTGGAAGCGGACCACGATGTCCGCACGTTCGGAGAGCCAGTCGACAATCTTGCCCTTGCCCTCGTCACCCCATTGCGAACCAATCACCACGACATTCGTCATCACATAATCCTGTATATCGCGCAGCGTCTGCGCCCTACCCAAACCCGCGCATCTATACTGTGTTGTTTTTGGGAAATCGACCCGTATTGACGGGCGATTTGGCTTTTTGCGTGACAAAGCATGACCCCTCGCCTATTTCGGAGGCAATTCGCGCTGCACCGAACCGGGGGGACAAGGGTTTGGGCGCTGGCGCCAGCATGCAGGGAAGAGTAAGCTTTGCCCATTCGCGCCTATACCTTTCTCGTGATCACCACCCTCCTCTGGGGCGGCAACACCATCGCCGGCAAGCTGGCGGTCGGCCATGTCAGCCCGATGGTCCTGAGCTTCGGCCGCTGGGCGCTCGCCACCCTCGTCATAGCCTCAATATCGATCCCGCAGATCCGCAAGGACTGGGATGTCCTGAAGGCAAACTGGAAGCTTCTGATCTTCTACGGCGCCGTCGGCTATGCCGCCTTCAACGGCTTCCTGTACACGGCTCTCAAGTATACCAGCGCCGTGAATGGCGCGATCGAGCAGGGCGCGATCCCGGTCCTGATCTTCGTCATCAACTTCCTGCTGTTCCGGATTCGCGTTTCGGCCATCCAGATCCTCGGCTTCCTGATCAGTTTCATCGGCGCGGCGGTCACGGCCTCTCACGGCGACCTGCAGACGCTGCTGACCCTGACACTGAACTATGGCGATCTGCTGATGCTGTTTGCCGGCATTTCATATGCGATCTATACGGTCTCGCTGCGTTGGAAGCCGCCGGTCCACTGGAAGAGCCTGATGGCGGTGCCGGCGCTCGCCGCTGCCGTCACCTGTCTGCCGCTCCTCTACTGGGAGCAAGGACGCGGCGAACTGATCCTACCCGACATGCAGGGCTGGTTGATCGTGCTTTATGCCGGGCTTTTCCCCTCGCTGATCTCGCAGATCCTCTACATCAAGGGCGTCGAAGGCATCGGCGCGAACCGCGCCGGCCTCTTCATCAACCTCGTGCCCGTCTTCGGCACGCTGCTGTCGATCACCATTCTCGGCGAGAAGCTGGAAGTCTTCCACGTGATCGCGTTGATCCTCGTGCTCGGCGGCATTGCGATCGCCGAATGGGGGAAGCCGGCAGCGGAGAAACCTCCGGCCAAGCCGACGACCTGATCTCATCCTTCAGGCGGCGATAGCCCCGGACCGACAGACAGGATCTCGACCTGACCTTCTGACAGACGGGCGGCCGTCAACCGGCCGCTTCGATAGCAATGCGTATCGAGGCTCACCCGGTCCGGACCGACATAGGCTTCGCGCATGGGCGTGTGGCCGTGGAAGACACGGACGGGAAGGCCCGGCCCAAGATCCAGGAACGAACGGCGTATCCACATCAGATCGTCATCCGTCTGCTCCGAAAGCGGCCGTCCCGGGCAAATCCCGGCATGGGCAAAGACATCGTCGCCGATCGTCAGCAGCACCGGCAATTCGCGCAGGAAATCGACATGGCTTTGGGGAATGGCCGCGCGTGCTGCTTCTCGCACGCCGTAGGATGCACACGCCGCTGCATCGTTATCGTCCAGATCGAGGCCGTAGGAGCGAAGCGTGCCAATCCCGCCGTGATCGAGGAACCAGTCTCCCGCAGGGTCTCCATCCAGATAGGAGAGAAAGGCGTCGTCATGATTGCCGCGCAGGCAGATGCGATCGAAACCCGCCGGTGCCGACGCGGTCAGGTGATAGAGCACCGCCGCCGATTTCGGTCCGCGATCCATGTAGTCACCCAGCATGACGATCAGCTTTGGCCCCTCGACTGTCTCCGCATCCTTTCGCATGACCTCCTCGAGTGCCAGCAGCTGATCGAGGCATCCATGCACATCACCGACAGCATAGATGCGGACATAGCGGGACGGCTCTAGGGCAAGGCGCGGAGGCCGGCCGCTTGAGAGAGTATCGGAAAAGCCTTCGCCCATGGAAGTGTCCTTACGCCGCGTTCCTGCATAGAGAAAAGCGCAGGCCAACAAAAAAGGCCAGCACCTCGCGATGCTGGCCTTCGTTTTGTCGTTCGACCTGTTACGGGGTCGTGGTCGGTGCCGGGGTGCCGGTACCCGTGCCGCTATCGGCCGGCGGAGTTGCCGGAGCCGGATCGGTCGCAGGCGGGGTTGCCGGAGCCGTATCGGTTGCCGGCGGCGTGGCCGGATCTGCAGCCGGCGGGGTAGCCGGATCGGCGGCAGGCGGTGTCGCGGTGTCAGCCGGCGGAGTGGTGGTTGCCGGCGGCGTCGCCGGTTCCGTCGTTTCCGTCGTGGTGGTTGCTGCCGAATCGGTGGCGTCATTGCCGCCGAAGACGAAGAAGGCGCCGGCTGCGATCACGACGATCAGCAGGATGGCGATGCCCCAGGTTGCGCCGCCACCGGTGGCGGTCTGCTGCGTAACATGGGGACGCTGGTCGAGGCGGGGATCAGGACGTTGGTCCATGGGATATTCCTCCTGGTTGGGAGGCCGAGCATCGTGAAGGTCACCTGCCCGGCCTTATCATTGGATCAAGCCAGTGGTTACTGCACCACGCCGACGACGACGTAGGTCTCAGGGTCAACGATCACGCGCTGATTGTTGACGACGGCATAGGCATAGGTCGGATTTTCCGGGACCGGCGTCAGAACGACCTGCTGCGGCAGCGGCTCACCGACGGCGACCTGCTGTTCGATGACGATCGGCTGAGCCGGCAGCGGCTGTTCGCGAACATAGGTAACGACCGGGGCCGGCGGCGGATCAACGGCCGTGCCAGCAATGGCACCGACCACGCCGCCTACTGCGGCACCCACGGGACCACCGACGATCGCGCCGGTTACGGCACCACCGGCAGCACCGGTGACAGTGCTTTCCTGCGCCAGAACGGGCGTGGAGACGACACCAAGTACTACAGCTCCAAGAGCGATAATCTTCGTATTCATGGCTTCTTCCTTTCCGTTGACTGCCATTGGCGGAAAGAACGGCCATCACGCGAAATTGTTCCGCGAACTCATCAGAAGCCTCTACTGCAAGCCCTTGGAAAAATTGGCGGAATTTAGGCAGCGGCGTAGTATTTGAGGCAATAAATACTGGAAGTAGCAGAAAAGGAAGCGCACGCCGAGCGGCGCCAGCAACCGGCAAATGTCAGCTGAAACTCGCCAAAGATCAGCTGCGATCTGGTGAGTTCATGTCGGCGTTTGAGCTTCAGCTGCCCCAGCCGACGATGCCCTTGATCTCCAGAAAATCATGGATGCCCCAATCGGCATATTCTCGCCCATTGCCGGACTGCTTGTAGCCACCGAAGGGTGCGGACGTGTCCCAGTCGGGATAGTTGAGATAGACAGAGCCTGCGCGCAGCTGTGCCGCGACACGCCGGGCGTGATCGATATCTTGCGACTGAACATAGGCCGCCAGGCCGTAGACGGTGTCGTTGGCGATGGTGATCGCCTCCTCTTCCGTCTCATAGGACAGGATCGACAGGACCGGCCCGAAGATTTCCTCGCGGGCGATGGTCATGTCCGGCGTGACATGACCGAAGATCGTCGGGCGCACGTAATAGCCGCGATTGAGCCCATCCGGTCGGCCCGGACCGCCGGTAACCAGCAGAGCCCCCTCCTCGATCCCCAATTCGATCAACCGCTGGATCTTGTTGTACTGCACATCGCTGACCACGGGACCGAGCACCGTGTCCTCGGCGCCGGGATCGCCGACCTTGTGCAATTCGGCAGTTTCACGCGCAATGTGCAGCGCTTCGTCGTGCCGGGCAGCCGGCACCAGCATCCGGGTCGGCGCATCGCAGGACTGGCCGGAATTGCCGAAACACCCTTCGACCCCCTTGCGCACCGCGGTTTCGAAATCCGCATCTGGCAGGATGATATTGGCGGACTTGCCGCCCAGTTCCTGTGCCACGCGCTTGACCGTATCGGCCGCGGTCTTGGCAACGATGATGCCGGCCCGGGTCGAACCCGTGAAGGACACCATGTCGACATCGGGATGACCGGCCATCACCTGCCCGACCTCGGGACCGCGCCCGTTGACGAGATTGAACACTCCCTTCGGGGTTCCCGCCGCTTCCATCACCTCGGCAAAGATGAGACCCGAGATCGGCGCGATCTCCGAAGGCTTCAGAACTACGGTGCAGCCGGCGGCGATGGCCGGCGCGACCTTGCAGACGATCTGATTGAGCGGCCAGTTCCAGGGGGTGATGAGCGCGCAGACGCCGATCGGCTCCTTGACGATGCGCGTCGTGCCGCGCTGCTCGGAGAACTCGAAATTCTTGAAGGCTAAGATCGTCGCCTCCAGATGCGCCCGTCCGACCCAGGCCTGCGAGTCCCGCGCAAAAGCCAGTGGTGCGCCCATCTCGCGGCTGACAGCCTGCGCAATGTCCTCGAAGCGTTCGTTGTAGACCGTAAGGATCCGTTCCAGCAGCGCAAGCCGCTCGGCCCGGTCGGTGACGGAGAAGGTGGCGAAGGCTGCCTTGGCCGCAGCGACGGCGCGATCGACATCGGCCCGGCTGCCGATGGAGATCGTCGTGAAGGGCTCTTCCGTCGAGGGGTCGATGACATCGAGCAATGCCGGCTCCACCGGATCGACCCATGCACCGTCGATGAAGAACTTCAAATGCTTGGACATACTGGCTCCAGCGGAGAAGATGAAATGAGATCGGCACTATTCGCCACACGCCTGAACTCGGCAAGCACGCAAGAGGCGACAGACCACCTTTCCCCAACCAGAATGGGGAGATCAGCGTTCCAGACCATCGAGCAATCGATACCAGGCGATATGGCCCGCCACACCAAGGCGTCTGAAGCGATGCAAGGGGATGCGCCGCAGCGGTGTGATCGGCAAGGGAAGCACGTCCGGATCACCGTCGGCGAGGTAACGCGCAAGCGGTGCGCCGAGCGCCGTCATCAGCCCGATACCGCGCCCCTGACAGCCGGCCACCATGACCAGCCCCGGCTCCGGCTCATGCAGATGCGGGAGATGATCCGGCGTCATGGCGACGCGTCCGAACCAGCGGTGATCGATGCGCAGCGAGGCGAGCATGGGAAAGAGCCGTTGCAGCGCCCGCTCCAGATGTGCCCAATCCTCCACCGAACGCGGCTCGCGCATCGGCCCGCGGCCACCCAGCACGAGGCGACCATCAGGACTGCGACGATAGTAGACGACGATCCGGCGGCTGTCGGAGACGGCCTGACCACCGGGAAGGATGAAGTCTAGTCCGGCCGGCAGCGGTTCGGTGGCGATCTGGAAGGAATGTAGCCAGACGAGGCTCTCGGCAAGCTTCGGCACAAGGGCGCCCGAATAGGCATTCGTCGCAACCAGGACCTTCCTGGCCCTGATCGAACGCCCGCTCGCGGTCGTGACCTCCCAGCCAGCGCCTACTTTTCGGAGCGAGGCAACGCCATCCTTCAGCACCAGCCCAGCGCCGGCTTCCGTGGCAATACGCGCAAGCTCATGAACCAGCGCCAGGGGATTGACGACCCCTGCCCGCCGATCGAGAAAACCGCCGCGATAACCATCCGCACCTGTCAGAAGCCCGACCTCGGCCTGATTGAGCAAAGCCACATCGGCACCCTGTGCCCGCCATTGCCGATTGCGCCGCACGGCGGCTTCCATGGCCGTCTCAGTATGCGCCGCCTGGACCCAGCCGGTACGTGCATGCTCGACGTCGAGGCCCTCGCTTGCGATCAGGTTGAAGACGGCATCCGCTGTCTCCGCCGAAAACTTCGTCAGCCGCTCGCCAAGATCCGCGCCGAAGACGGCCAGCAAGGTCTCCGGGTCCTGCTTGAGCCCCGGGATGACCTGCCCGCCGTTCAACCCGGAAGCGCCGGCGCCGATCTCGCCCGCTTCGATGACCTGCACCGAAAGCCCGGCCCGAGCCGCATGAAGTGCGGTTGAAAGCCCCTGATAGCCCGCGCCGATCACCACCAGATCGACATCACCGTCGAAGAACCGACAGACGATCGACGAGGAGGGTCGCCGCCAGACCGGCGAAACCATGGATTGGCGCTGCATGAAGGTGAGACCCGAGACGCGATCGATGAATTGGGTCGCAATCTGACGCGCCGGAAGATACGTGACAATAAACGTCAGGATGTATTTTGGCGCACAGGTAGAATGACGGATCCCTTACTTAAGGAAATCGCGATAAGGACTGTGCGCGTTCAAATCATGGCGTATCGGGCAATTGCCAATCAATCGCATTTCTGCCCTGCGCGACGAGATATTCATTCGCCTGCGAGAAGTGCCGGCTGCCGAAAAAACCGTTATGCGCCGAAAGCGGCGATGGGTGCGGCGCTTTCAAGACGAGATGCCGGGACCGGTCGACGAAGGCGGCCTTTTTCTGCGCATAGGAGCCCCAGAGCATGAAGACGACATGCTCGCAATCCTCGTTGACGGCCCGGATCACGGCATCAGTGAATTGCTCCCAGCCCTGGCCCTGATGAGACGCCGCGCGGGATTCTTCGACCGTCAGAACGCTGTTCAGCAGGAGCACACCCTGGCGCGCCCAATGTTCGAGGAAACCGTGCCGCGCCGGCGCGATGCCGAGATCGCTCTGCAATTCCTTGTAGATATTGACGAGCGACGGCGGAATGCGAACGCCCGGCCTGACGCTGAAGCAGAGCCCGTGGGCCTGTCCCGCCCCGTGATAGGGATCCTGACCGAGGATGACGACCTTCACCTCATCGAGCGGCGTCAGATCGAGCGCCCGGAAATACTCCGCCCCCTTGGGGAAGATGGTCTTGCCGGCCGCCTTTTCGTTTTGCAGGAAGGCCTTGAGAGCGGCCATGTAGGGGCTGGCGAACTCCTTGCCCAGTGCGGCCTTCCAGCTGTCTTCGAGCTTTACTCCCGCATCCGCCATTGCCGCTCACCCCTCTTCTGTCTTACATGGTCTCGACGATAGAGGGCCCGCGACCGGGTCTGTCAACCTTCAGCCGAACGGAGCACACAAGAGAACCGTGAAGCCCTTCCTCAGACTCTGGCAACGCCACCGCATCCTGACATCGGCCTTCGTGCTGGCCATGGCGCTTGCCATCTTCTTCGCCGGGAGAACGATCTTTTTCGTGGTCTACTGGGCCGATCCGGCGCGCCAGGACCTGCCGCCAGAGCCTTGGATGACGATCGGCTACGTCGCCCATTCCTGGCATGTCCCGGTCGAGAAGCTGGCACGCGACCTTGATCTCCCGCCCCCGCCCAAGGATGGCCCACGCCCCTCCCTGGAGCGGCTCGCAGAAGACCGTGGAGTGACTTTCGAGGCCTTCAAGGCCGAGATCGAGGCGTCTATTATGGACCTGCGGCGGCAGGGCCCGCCGAGATGAGTTTGACCGAGACGCTGCTCGCCTCGCTGCCGTCCTATGGCCTTCCCCTTCTCGGCCTTGTCGTCGGCATCAGCTGCCTCGGCGCCCCCTTGCCGGCATCGATCGTCATGATGCTCATGGGCGCCTTCGCGACAGCGGGCGACTTCACGCTCTGGATCGTCGTCGTGGTGGCGCTGGCCTCGGCCATCGCAGGCGATCAGGTGGGTTACATGCTGGGCCGCCTTGCCGGACAGCGCCTGGTTCCGATCGTCGAGCGGAATCCCGACCGCCGCAAGGCACTGGAACGGGCACAGCGCGAAATGGACGCGCGCGGCAATATCGCCGTCTTCCTCACCCGCTGGCTTCTTTCACCACTGGGGCCTTATCTCAACCTGCTGGCCGGTGCCTCGGGCTTCTCCTGGCTGCGCTTCACCATGGCCGGCATGCTCGGTGAAACCGTCTGGGTCGGTCTCTATACAGGCCTTGGCGCGACCTTCAGCGAAAGCGTGACCGAAATCGCCGAAATCAGTGGCAGCATCAGCGGCTTCCTCGCCGCCGGCGCGGTCGCAGCCTTCTTGGGATACAAACTCTTGCAGGCGCTGCGGGCAAAGGACTGAAAGCCCCGGCCGCGCCCGGCCAGGGCTTCGCCGAACTGTCACAGAGCAATGTTATCCGGAGGTGAAAATCCGGAGACTCGCCATGACTGTTCTGATCTGGTTTGCCGCGCTCGCGCTTCTGGTCCAGCTCGCAAGCATCGCCTTCGTTCTCTCCGTGAAGCTGCGGCACCGCAAGCGGGACATGGCAGTGATGCCGCGCCCGCCGGTGACCCTGATCCGGCCGATCTGCGGGCTGGAAAACAATCTCGAGCGTTGCCTCGCCTCCTCCTTCCGCCTCGACTGGCCGAGCTACGAGATCCTCTTCTGTGTCGCGAGAGAAGACGATCCGGCCGCAGCCCTCGCCCGCCGGCTGATGGCCGAGCATCCGGACATTCCCGCGAGGCTGCTGGTCGGCGAGGATCTGTTCAGCGCCAATCCGAAGCTCAACAACGTCGTCAAGGGCTGGCGCTCCGCTCGCCATGATTGGATCGTGATGACGGACAGCAATGTCCTGATGCCACCCGACAACATCGCGCGCATGATGGGCCGCTGGGACGATCAAACCGGTCTCGTCTGCTCGCCGCCGGCCGGCACCGAACCGGAGAATTTCGGCGCCTTCCTCGAGAGCGCCTGGCTCGACAGCTTCCAGGCTCGCTGGCAGCTGTTTGCCGATGCCGTCGGCTTCGGCTTTGCCCAGGGCAAGTCCATGCTCTTCAACCGCCAACTGATCACACAGCTCGGCGGCTTCGAGCGTCTCGGTGACGAAGTGGCCGAAGATGCGGCCGCCACCCTCTTGATCCGCAATGGCGGTCTCAAGGTGCGCCTCGTCCACGAGCCCTTCCCGCAGCCGCTCGGCTCGCGCAACATGCTGGCCGTGTGGAAGCGCCAGCTGCGCTGGGCCCGCCTGCGTCGCGCCTCCTTCCCGCTCTATTTCCTGCCGGAGATCTTCACGGGTGCTGCCCTTCCCGGTGCTGCGATGGTCGCGCTGGCCGCCACGGGTATCGTCTCGCCGATCGCGCCCATCGCCTACCTCGCGGCCTGGTACGGTGGCGAAGTTCTGCTCGCCCGCGCCTATGGCTGGCCGGCCGGCTGGCGCATCCTTCCCGCCATGGTGACCCGTGACCTGCTCTTGCCGGGTCTCTTTGTCGCCGCCTGGTTCGGCAGCGGGTTCGAATGGCGCGGCAACGCCATGACGGTTGCCGACAATGACAACGGACGCACCGCGCGGCTTCGCAAGGCCGTCGTGAAGACCCGCGACAAGGCCCGAGCCCTGGTTGCGGCGCGCAGCCACTAGGCTTTCTCAGAGAAAAAAAGCGGGCAGGACCGCATGTTGCGATCGCTGCCCGCAAGAGGGAGGTAGTTTAAACCGCTCAGATCGTGCCTTGGCCCATCTGTTCGGCGATGTAATCCGCCTGGCGGATCGCAAGAGAAACGATCGTCAGGGTCGGATTTTCCGCGGCACCCGTGGTGAACTGGCTGCCGTCTGAGACAAAGAGATTGCTGATGTCGTGGGTCTGGCCCCACTTGTTGACGACGCCGTCCTGCGCCTTCTCGCTCATGCGGTTCGTGCCGAGATTGTGGGTCGACGGATAAGGCGGCGTCGGGAAGGCTCTGTTGGCGCCGACGGCTTCATAGAGAGCCATTCCCTGCTTGTAAGCATGATTGCGCATTGCCTCGTCATTCGGGTGGTCGGTGAACCAGACATCCGGGATCGGCATGCCGTATTTGTCCTTGAGCTCGCCATGCAACTTCACGGCATTCTGCTCCTGCGGCATGTCTTCGCCGACGATCCAGAGACCGGCCATGTTGGCGTAATTGTCGAGCGCCGAGGTGAAGGACCGGCCCCAGCCGCCCGGGTCAAGGAACGCTGCCATGAAGGGCAGACCGAGCGCCAGCGTTTCCAGCTCGTAGCCACCGACGAAGCCACGCGACGGATCATGCCGCGCTTCGTCACGGATGATGCCGGCCATGGTCGTGCCGCGGTAGAAATGCACCGGCTTTTCGAAGACGGCATAGACCGAGCCCGTCGTGTGACGCATGTAGTTCTTGCCGACCTGGCCGGACGAGTTGGCAAGACCATCTGGGTACTTCGACGAGGCTGAATTGAGCAAGAGCCGCGGGCTTTCGATCGAATTGCCGGCAACGCAGATGATGCGTGCCTTCTGGCTCTGCAGATTGCCGTCCTTGTCGGCATAGACGACGGCAGTCACCTTGCCGGTATCGTCATGTTCGATCTTGATGACATGTGACTGCGGCCTGACTTCCAGCTTGCCCGTCGCCTCGCCCTTCGGGATTTCCGTGTAGAGCGTCGACCACTTGGCGCCCCATTTGCAGCCCTGGAAGCAGAAGCCGGTCTGTTGACAGCTCATGCGATCATCGCGATCGGCCGAGTTGATCGCCATATTGCCGGTGTGACAGTCCTTGTAGCCGAGCTTGTCGGCACCGGCCTTCAGGATCTTGAAGTTGTTGTTGCCGGGGAGCCCCTCGATGCCGTTGGTGCGGGTGACACCCATCTTGTCTTCGGCCTTGGCATAGTAAGGCTCGAGATCGGCGAGCGTGATCGGCCAGTCGAGAAGGTTGGCGCCTTCCACTTTGCCGTAATGGGTCAGCGTCTTGAACTCGTGCTCCTGGAAGCGCAGCGAGGCGCCGGCCCAGTGGGTGGTGGTGCCGCCGACCGCCTTGACGATCCAGGCGGGCAGGTTCGGAAAGTCCTTGGACACCCGCCAGCCGCCACCGGTCGTGCGGTGATCGAGCCAGGCGAGCTGGGCGAAACTGTCCCACTCGTCGTTGATGAAGTCCTCATGTTCGATGCGGGCACCGGCTTCGAGCACGACGACGTCGATGCCCTTCTGGGCAAGCTCGTTGGCAAGCGTTCCGCCGCCTGCACCGGAGCCGATGATGACGACCACGCTGTCGTCGTTGAGATCATAGGGCGCTGCCATGTTTTCCTCCCGGGAAATCGGTCAATTTGGGTAAGCGCCGCCGTTCCCATCCGCGATGGGCCTCCTTCCGGCGACGATGAATGCGTGTCTTAAGGTTCGCTCAGAGCCAGGTGATGTCGTCGAACCCGCGCTCGATATAGCCGCCCTTGGAATAGGACTCGCCCTCGTAGCCGAAGATCGGCCAGATCTCCTTCTGGTTATAGAGGCTGACCACGAGGTCGCCGCGCACCGCCTGGAAGAAGGGCGTCGTCTCGATGTCGCGCAGGATCGCCACGCGATCGTCCTCCCAGCCGAGACCGCGATAGCCGCCTGCACCGGCGCGTTTGTCGAGATCGGCGATGCCGTCTTCGATCAGCATCTTGTGCTTCTCGTCCTTGGCAGCCATCGTGTCCTGACCTTTGACCGCGGCTGCATAGAAGCGGTCGGCGAGTTGGTCATGCGGATAGATGTCCCGCGCCATCTTGATGAGCGTCGCGAGCGTGTCGGGCTTGAGTGCGGTCGCCTCCAGGCCCCAAGCCTGTTCGGGACAGATCACGGCAGTGCCCGTGACCATCAGCACGGCACTTGCCGCACCGGTCTTCAGAAGCTGCCGGCGCGACATGCCGCCGGTCTTGTCGAGTATCGTAACCACGTCATTCTCCTCCCATGAGATTGATGCGCAACGGCATCTTGCCGTTGTTCTCGGCAGGCCCGGCGACCGCGCCCGCCATGCTCGAAACGAGTGAGGCCGGGAGCACCGCCTTGCTCCCGGCCCCACCATCACTTGAACCGACCGTGGCGCTGCAGAACCTCGATCTTGTAGCCGTCCGGATCCGTGATGAAGAAGAAGCGCGCGAGAAGCGCACCGTCGCGGTTGAATTCGACGATCTTGCCCGGGGTCATGCCAAGACCCGTCAGTCGCTGATGCTCGCTGTCGAGATCCGAGACGCTGACGGCAAGATGGCCATAGCCATTGCCGAGGTCATAGGCATCCTCCCGCCCCTTGTTGACGGTCAGTTCCAGCTCGAATTCGCTCTCAGGATTGCTGAGATAGATCAGCGTGAAGGTCTCGAAATCGAGACGATCGGCGATGTCGAGGCCGAAAGCCTGGGTGTAGAACGAGACCGAGCGCTCCTCCTCAAGAACGCGGATCATCGAATGTATCATTTTGGCCAATGGGCTGCTCCTCGCATGCTGACTGATGTCATGTCGGGAGGATGTCGCGATTTGCCGCTAGGCTGGTAGCAGCCCATTACCGCAGCCGATTTTTTTCGTCGCTGGCGGATCGATTCTTCACGACAGAGCGAGGCAGTTTAGCGAAGAGCGAAATTGACCAGAACAGCCGCTGGCAACATAATGCCTCAAAAGACCTAAGATCGAAAAAACTGAAAATCAGGGAGGAGCATGCCATGTGTGAAGTCTTCGCAGGACAGGACCCGGCCCGCTATCGCGCCGTCAACCGCTCCGTCCGCATCGGTGGTCATTCCACCAGCATCCAGCTCGAAGCCGCCTTCTGGGTGCTGATCGACGAGATCGCAGCCAGCCAGAATTTCTCGACATCTCGCTTTCTCTCGACGCTTTACGACGAGGCGCTCGAGATCAACGGCTCGGTCTCGAATTTTGCGTCACTCTTGAGGACGAGCTGTCTGATCTACCTGATGAGCAAGGCGCAGAACCCGACCGAGCCGCAGGAATTCCACATCATCGCTGCGGAGTGACGAGGTAGGGACGCGAGCCCCCGAGCGGAGCCCGGACGTCATCTGGACAGGTAACACCACAGGTTACGAATAGCCGCCCGTCTTGGGAGCCGCAGACGGGTCGGCCGCTTCAGCGCCGCGCATCTTCTCGGCCATGGCCGCAGCCGCATTGGCCAACAACCAGGTATCCGTCCCATTCGCCATGAAGCGCACGCCGGCGCGGCGCGCCAGCGCGATCATCTCCGGGTCGCCGGTCATGATGCCTGCCGGCTTGCCGGCAGCCTTGATCTTGCCGATCAGCATCTCGACCGTCTCCATCACCTCCGGCACGGTCGCCTTGCCGCCATAACCCATGTCGGCCGAGAGATCGGCAGGGCCGATCAGGATTGCATCGACACCCTCCGTGGCGACGATGGCATCGACATTCTCGACACCGAGCCGGCTTTCGATCTGGGCAATCAGGCAGACCTCAGCATTGGCCGTCTCGGCATAGTCGGCGATCCGGCCGAAATTCGAGGCGCGCCCGAGGCTCGCGCCCATGCCTCTGATACCATCGGGAGGATAACGCAGCGCCTTGGCCAGCAACTTCGCCTGCTCCGCCGTCTCGACCATCGGGATCATCAGCGTCTGCGCGCCGATATCGAGCGCCTGCTTGATCAGCCATGGCTCGCCCATCGGCAGCCGCACGACCGGATGAGAGGGATGGCGGGTGACGGCGGCAAGCTGGGCGGCGATCAGCGGAATGTCGTTCGGCCCGTGTTCGGCATCGATGAGGATCCAGTCGAAGCCGGCCCCGGCGCAGATTTCCGCCGAATGCGGATTGGCAAGCGCCACCCAAAGGCCGGTGAGCAGGCCTGTGTCTTCGCGGAGCGCTTGCTTGAAGGGGTTCACGGGGGCGGGCATGGACAGTCTCCTCGGGTATCAATCGACCGGCGCGATGGCCGGGAGAAAGAAGCTATCCCCGGAAGCAGCCCTTCCCGCAAGCCTCGAAGACGACGAGCGGTACGCCTGCGACATTGAACGCCGGTGCCGCCTCGTGATACGGGCAGCCACCATCATCATCAGGACGTCACCTATGCTCCCCTGGATCCAGCTCGACACGGCCAAGATACCCGGCGGCGGCGAATTGCGCCTGAAGCAACGCGGCACGGAATTCTCGATCATGCTCGGCACCAACGAGCTGATGAACAGCCGCCTCAGCGGATCCGAGGAAGCGCTCGCCACTTTGGCTTACGAAAGGATCGCCACCCACAAGCGCCCGCATATCCTGATCGGCGGCCTCGGCATGGGCTTCACGCTGCGCGCCGCGCTTGCCGTGCTGCCTGAGGATTCGACAGTGACCGTCGCCGAACTCGTGCCCGCCGTCGTCGACTGGGCGCGCGGCCCCATGGCCGAAATCTATGCCGGCAGCCTCGACGACCCGCGCGTGGCAATCCACATCGGCGACGTCGGCGCGCTGATTGCGAGGTCGAAGGGCGTTTTCGACGCCATCCTGCTCGACGTCGACAACGGCCCCGACGGCCTCACCCGCGAAGAGAACGACGGGCTCTATTCCCATGAAGGGATTCGCAAATCGAAGAGCGCGCTGACCCGCGACGGCGTGCTCGGCGTCTGGTCGCAGGGACCGGACCCCAGGTTCACACGCCGCTTGAAGGACTGCGGCTATGGGGTGGAAGAGATTCCGGTGAGAGCTGGCCGAACCGGTCGCGGCAAGAAGCACATGATCTGGATGGCGAAGAGCTGAAAGGCTTAATCCGACGGCAGCGCTTCGACCTGGCCGATACCCCCCTCTGCCCTGCCGGGCATCTCCCCCACAAGGGGGGAGACTGGCTACTCCGCTAGCTTGTCCCCTTTGGCGACGTAGATGCAGCGGCAAACGCGACGCCCCGCTCTCCCCCCTTGTGGGGGAGATGTCACGCAGTGACAGAGGGGGGTGTCGTGCGGCGAAACGCGGCCGGGCAATCTACCCCCACAACCCACGCGGCGGCAGCGGCATCACCGCGCCGTCATAGGCAATCGCCGGCTCCCGATCCCGCGCCAGAAGCAGCGGCCCGTCGAGATCGACAAAGGCGGCACCCTGGCCGATCAGAAAGGCAGGTGCCATGGCAAGCGATGTGCCGACCATGCAGCCGACCATGATCTCGAAGCCGGCTTCAACAGCCGCATCGCGCATCAATAGCGCTTCCGTCAGCCCGCCCGTCTTGTCGAGCTTGATGTTGACGGCATCATACTTGCCCTTGAGGCTCGCCAGCGACGCCGTGTCATGGCAGCTCTCGTCGGCGCAAACAGGCAGGACACGGTCCAAGCCGAGAAGCGCATCATCAGAACCCGCCGGAAACGGCTGCTCGACCAGCTTCACGCCGAGATCGAGAAAGACAGGTGCCAGCGCCTTGTATTGATCCAGGCTCCATCCCTCATTGGCATCGACGATAACAGCGGCGTTCGGCGCGCCCGCCCTGACGGCCCGGATGCGCTCGATATCATCAGCGCCGCCGAGCTTGACCTTCAGAAGCGGCCGGTGAGCCTCCTTCTCCGCCGCTGCCCGCATGCTTTCGGGCGTGCCGAGCGACAGCGTATAGGTGACCGACAGCGGCTTCGGCTCTTGTAACTTCCCAAGTTGCCAGACCGGCAGCCCTGCCCGCTTGGCGTCGAGATCCCAGAAGGCGCAGTCCAGCGCATTGCGCGCAGCCCCCGGCGTCAGCCTGCTCTGCAGCCCGGCCCGGTCCAGCCCCTGGGCCACCTCAGGCACCAGCCCGGTCAGCACCTCGACGACGCTTTCCACCGTCTCCCCATAACGCGCATAAGGCACGCATTCGCCTTGGCCCACAAACGCGCCATCCGTCAGCCGCACCGTGACCACCTTGGCCTCTGTCTTCGACCCGCGCGAAATCGTGAACGTCCCGGCAATGGGAAAGCTCTCGGGCGTGACGGTCATCTGGACGGGCATTCTGGACCTCCCTGGGGCAAGCCCCTGCGAATCGCTGCTCTTGCACGAAGAAGCAATCCTTTCTATATCCGTCAACAATCGGACCGGTACCGGCCGCGGGCGAAAAAGCCCGCAATGCCTGAAGCCACATCCCCGCGCATTGCGGGCTGACCGGTCGCATGAAGCACAGAGACGAAGCCCGTGAACACGCTGGATTTTGACAAGAGACCGGAAGATACGCGCGTTGTCGTCGCCATGTCGGGCGGCGTGGACTCGTCCGTCGTCGCCGGCATCCTGAAGCGCGAGGGCTATGACGTCCTCGGCATTACGCTGCAGCTCTACGACCATGGCGCCGCCGTCCATCGCGCCGGCTCCTGCTGCGCCGGCCAGGACATCGACGATGCCCGTCGCGTCTGCGAAACGCTCGGCATTCCCCATTATGTGCTCGACTACGAACAGCGCTTCCGCGACACCGTGATCAACCCGTTCATGGAAAGCTATGTCGCCGGCGAAACGCCGATCCCCTGCGTTGCCTGCAACCAGACGGTCAAGTTCGCCGATCTGCTCGCGACCGCCAAGGAGCTCGGCGCCGATGCGCTGGCGACCGGCCATTACATCCGCTCGAAGTCCGTGCCGCTCGCCAACGATCCCGGCCACCGCGCCCTCTTCCGCCCGATCGACAGCGAGCGCGACCAGAGCTATTTCCTCTTTGCCACCACGCAGGAGCAGATCGACTATCTGCGCTTCCCCCTCGGGGCCATGTCGAAGGCGGAAGTCCGCGTGCTCGCCGAAGAGATGGGCCTCGTCGTCGCCCAGAAGGCCGACAGCCAGGACATCTGTTTCGTGCCGCAGGGCAAATATGCCGATGTGATCAACAAGCTGAAGCCGAATGCGGCGCTAGCAGGCGAGATCGTCCATCTCGATGGCCGCGTGCTCGGCAATCACGAAGGCATCCTGCATTACACCATCGGCCAGCGGAAGGGTTTGGGCGTCGCCACCGGCGAACCGCTCTATGTCATCTACCTCGATGCCCGCTCGCGGCGCGTTATCGTCGGCCCGAAGGAAGCGCTGGAAACCCACCGCGTCTATCTGCGCGACATCAACTGGCTGGGCGATCGTCCGATCACGGAAGAAGCCGCAGACGGTTTCGCCTGCTTCGCCAAGGTACGCTCAACCCGCCCGCCGACGCCGGCCGTGCTGCATGCCGACGACAAGGGCGTCTATGTCGATCTTGAAATCGGCGAAGCCGGTGTCGCCCCCGGCCAGGCTTGCGTGCTCTATTCGGCACCGGGCGCCGACGCCCGCGTCTATGGCGGCGGCTTCATCGAGCGCTCGGAACGCTCAGGCACGGCCGAAAGCGCGCTGAAGGCGCTTCTCGCCAGCCCCGTGGCGGCCTGAGCCCAAGGCTTTCGGGCCGCTCTCAAGGTCTTCGCGCAAGCCGGTGGAAAGCCACGCTGTTTTTGCCCAAACCGCGCTTGACTTTGATCGGACCCTCGCCTTATAAGCCGCCCATCGCTTCGGACGGCGACGGCCTCAAGGCCCGAATGTTCGATGTGTGGCGGGGTAGCTCAGGTGGTTAGAGCGTGGGATTCATAACCCCAAGGTCGGCGGTTCAAGTCCGCCCCCCGCTACCAAAACTTCCTAGTTCTAATTGACTTGGTAGAATGAATTGAATCAGGGCAGTCCCACGGTTCTGCTGACCATAGGCGCTTCTTGACGCCCAACCAATTTCCCGCAAAGATTGCAGCCAGTCGCAGTGACTCCGTGATTGGATGATACGCCATGGCAAACGAAACGCCGAAGCGCCGCATAGCGACGGCAGCCGCCTTGAAAGAGGGTGATGGCGGTGGCACATTTGATGCCATGGAACAGCGTGTCAAAGCCCTCGAAGACGATATGAAGCGGGTCCTGCAGGATACCGCCGAGATCAAGGGCATGCTGCGCGCAGCACCTTCGGCGATCGAGTTCGGCGAGCTGAAAGGCCGCGTCAACAGCCTTCCAACCATGGGCAAGGCCACCGCCATGCTGTCGATTGCGACCGCCGTGATCGTCATCCTGAACAACTGGGCCGCAATTCGCGGTTGGCTGATCGGCTAGTCCGCCCTCACCGCGCCGCCCAGACCAGCCCCCGCCGCACAATCTCCCGCATCTGCGGCACCTCGAACTCCGCCGCCTGGTGGCCGAGCGAGGAGTAGAACACCCTGCCCTGCCCGTGGCGGCGCTTCCAGACGACCGGGATCACATGCCCGTCGATCCAGGCATCGTGCTCGCCGGTAAAGGTGGTCGTCGCCAGCACTTCGTTGTTCGGGTCGACATGCATGTAATACTGCTCGGAGCGATAGGGGAAATCGCCGATACCAGACACGAGCGGGTCCTCGGGCTTCACGATATTGACCGTGTAATCATAGATATTGCCGGGATGGGCGACCCACTGGCCGCCGATCATGTATTGATACTGCACGCAATCGCGAAAACTGTCGCCCGCCTGGCCGTGAAAGCCGCCGAGGCCGACGCCGCCGCGAATGGCGAGTTCCAGGTTCTCGATCTCGGGCTTCTCGATCTTGGTCATCGTCAGCATCGGCACGATGAGGCTGTAGTCGCGGATGGCGGGATCGGCAAAGGCCTCCGTGCCCGCTTCGACGCGGACGGTGAAACCTTCTGCCTGCAGCATGTCGGACACGATGGCGGCGCATTGGTCGGGCTGGTGACCATCCCAGCCGCCCCAGCAAATCAGAACCTGGCGCATGAAAATATCCTTCTGAAAATGAACTCAGCGGCCGATCAGGCCATCGACGAGCGATTGTTCGAGCGGCGCCGGCCGCTCCAAGCTGGTGGTAATCTTGACGGTTTCGCCCCGGTCGGAAGCCGTCTGGAAGGCTTCCATGACTTCGAGCACATGCAGCGCCAGATCGCCGTTTGCCCGATGCGGGCGGTCGGAGAGAATGGCATGCGCCATGTCGGCCACGCCGAGCGAGCGCCAATTCCCTTCGGAATAGGGCAGCGTCACGGGCTTGCCCTGCGCCTCGCCCGTCAGCGGCAGGACGAAGACATCGCCGCCGAAATGATTGGGATCGGGCACAATCAGCGTGCCCTCCGTGCCATAGACCTCCAGCGGCTTGTGCCAGTGGGCGGCGACATCGAAGCTCATGGATATCTGCACCACCGCGCCATTGGCGAAGGACATCAGCCCCGCGACATGCGTCGGCACATGCACGGGGATCGTCTCGCCCCGGCGCGGCTCGCTGCCGATCTTTCTGGTGTCGCGCACCTTGGTGGCAAAGCCCGCGACGTTCTCGACCGGACCGAAGAGATTGACGAGATCGGTGATGTAATAGGGGCCCATGTCGAGCATCGGCCCGCCACCGGCCTCGTAGTAGAATTCCGGATTGGGATGCCATCGCTCATGGCCGGGACACATGAAGTAAGCCGTGCCGCCGATCGGCTGGCCGATGACGCCCTGGTCGATCAGCCCGCGCGCCGTCTGATGCGCGCCGCCGAGAAAGGTATCGGGCGCTGAGCCGACGCGGAGATCGAGAGACTTTGCTGTCTCGACGAGCCGCTTGCCTTCGGCGAAGGTCACGCCGAGCGGCTTTTCCGAATAGACATGTTTGCCGGCGGCAAGCGCCTTAAGCCCCACCTCGACATGCGCCTTGGGGATCGTCAGGTTGACGATGATGGCAACCTCGGGATCGGCATGAAGCTCGTCGATCGTGCGTGCCGGAACCCCGAACTCCGCAGCCCGGCTTGCGGCAAGCTCGCTGTTCAGATCGGCGATGCCGCAGACCTTCAGGATAGGAAAATGCTGGAGCGCCTTGAGATAAGCGCCTGAAATATTGCCGCATCCGATGATGCCGATGCCGACCTGCTGCATGCTTTGATTTCCTCACTCCCGGACGAATGTCCACCTGCGATCGCCGGACAAGGACTGATGCGTCCCTCCTCGCTGCCCCGCGATCGCCCGGCAGACTGGGTGCAAATGCGACCGACGTCAACGCCTCATTGTATGGGGTTGATTGTCTGTCGACAGGCATCTTCACAGGCGCGGCAGGCCTCGGCGCAGATGCGGCAATGGGCATGCATCTCGGCATGGCGGCCACACTCCTCCGCACAGGCTGCACAGGCGCGGGCGCAGGCTTCGACAAGACCCTGCAGCACCTGGGCGTTGCGCCCCGTGCGGCGGATGGCGGCCTGCCCCGTGGCCAGGCAGATATCGGCACAATCCTCGTTCAAGCGAATGCACTGGCGTAGCTCATCCACCATGGTCTCGCCCAGGCAGGCGTCGGCGCAGGAGATACAGGTCTGGGCGCAGTCGAAGCAGGCCTTGATGCAGGCGATGAGCGCCTCGTTCGCTTCCCCGTCCATATGGGGATGGGTTTCGATCATGGCTCGAATGGACATCGGCTTCGCCTCCTTCTGCTGTTGGTCACGGGAAGGAAACCTGATGTCGCGCGCAGTGTTCCCCACCCCGGATCGGGGATGCGAGATCCGGGGGCGGTTAAGAAAACCTTTCGTTAAATTTTAATGAATAGGATGGAGGGCCTGTAGCGAGGTTTTGTCATGCGTACCGCTCTCTATTCCGCCCTCGGCGTCATGCTGATGCTGTCGGCCTGTGCCAAGCCGCCATCCCAGACCCGCAACGCCTGCGCGATCTTCGAGCAGCGCGACGGGCTGTTCAACAACTGGCGCAAGGCCGCCATCGCCGCCGAGCGCGAATACGGCGTGCCGGTGCCGATCCTGATGGCGACGATCTATACGGAATCGAGCTTCCGCCATAACGCCAAGCCGCCGCGCAAATGGTATCTCGGTTTCATCCCCGGCAAGCGCCCGTCAACGGCCTATGGCTATTCGCAGGCCCTCGACGGCACCTGGGAACGTTACCAGCGCGAAACCGGCCGCTGGGGCGCCCGCCGCACCGACTTCGCCGACGCCATCCGCTTCATCGGCTGGTATCACCGCGAGAGCGCGACGAAGGTCAACATCCCGCTCAACGACCCCTACAAGCTCTACCTCGCCTATCACTCCGGCCACACCGGCTACCTCCGCGGCGCCTACAACAAGCGCCCGGAAGCCTTGCGGGGTGCGAAGCGTTTCACCGAGATTACCTATACTTACGCCAAGCAGCTGCAGCAGTGCCCGGGTTGAGCGTGCATTCTGTGGATCATTGAGCGGAGTGCGTGGGATACCCCCCTCTGTCACTTCGTGACATCTCCCCCACACGGGGGGAGAGTGGCCGCTAGCGCTTTTGGCCACCTTACGGAATAGCTGCCTATCCGGTGGGATTTCGTTTGATTGAGCCGAGGCGCATCTGCACCCCACTCTCCCCCCTAGTGGGGGAGATGTCCGGCAGGACAGAGGGGGGCGAGCTAGCTCGACGCCGAACAATAGACACCAGCTGCCAACAAAAAACCTCCCCGCCGAACCCCACGGGGAGGTTATTTTAGCCATACAGCTGGAGATCAGTTCGCGCTCTGGATCGCCGCGATCTGCCACTGGGTGGACGGACGACGGGCGAAGGTCCAGATTTCGACCGACTCGGCCGGCGTGTTCGGATCGCCCTCGACCACGGCGCCGCTCTGGCGGTCGACCACATAGTCGATGGCCTCGTAGCGCATGGCGACGGTCGCATATTCCATCTTGTCTTCGGTCCAGCTTTCAGCCACGTCGCCCTGTACCAGATGCACGTCGCGCACCTCGTTCTTGACACCCTTGGTGGCGTTTTCGCTGAGCTCTTCGGCGAGATAGGACATGGCTTCCGGCGTCGTGATCCGGCGCAGTGCACCGTAGTCTTCCGCAGCATAGGCCCGCTGCATCTCCTTCAGAAGTTCCTCGAAGCGCGCGAGATCCTTCGGCGTGATGCCGAGTTCGTCGGCCGGACCGGAGCGCGAGGCTGCAGCGCTTGGCGCAGCACCGCCGCCGATCTTCGGGATCTGGAAGCTCGGACGCGGCTGGTCACCGCTCTGGTTATCGCGCGCCATGCCACCGAAGCCGCCAAAGCCGGGGCCGCCGCTTGGGCCCGATGCCGGCGCCTGACGATTGGCGAACATGCGCATGGCAAAGCGGATGAGGAAAAAGATCAGCAGGCCCTGCAGGAGCAGGCCGAGGAAGCCGAAGCCGCCGCCGAAGCCCGTGCCCATCAGCATGCCGAACAGGCCGCCGAGCAAAAGACCGCCCATCAGGCCACCGGCGAGACCGCCGAACAGGCCGCCCGGACGCGCTGCCTGGTTGGCCGCCGTCGACTGGGCCGCACCCGGCTGGGTCGCATTCGTGCGCGGCGTCATCGTCCGCTCGATCGGAGCAGCCGGGGTCGGTGCCGTACGCGTAATGGCCGGCTGATTGAACGTGCGCGTGCCACGGCTGCCGAAGCCGCCTGAAGCGCGACGGGCTTCGGCGAAATCGACGGCCACGAGCGTGACCATCATGCCGAGCGCGAGCGTCGCGAATGTTTTTGCGTATTGACGCATAGGTGTTTCCTGTCCTCCTCGAAACAGTCTCTGTGCTCCTTTAGGAGCTTGGCTCCCATATGGAGAGAGCTCACCCTCTTTTGAAGAGTGAGCCCTGGAAATTCCATTGAATTTCAGGTGATCAAGCTCAGCCGTTGAGCCAGAACTTGATGATCAGACCGACGATGGAAATGGCCACAACGCCGCCGGCCCAGAGGCCGACGAACCACAGGAGACGGCTGAGAAGCAGGCGCTTGTCCATCAGTGATAGCCCTCGTCTGGCTTGAGCTTTCCGCGGAAGACCCAATAGGCATAGGCCGTGTAGCCGAGGATCATCGGCACCAGGACGACCGCCCCGACCAGGAGGAAGGCAAGGCTCTCGTCGGGCGCGGCAGCCTCCCAAATCGTCAGCGAGGACGGCACGATATAGGGATAGAAGCTGATGCCGATGCCGGCATAGCCGAGCACGAAGAGGCCGAGCGCGGCGATGAATGGCCGCGCATCATGCCCGTTCTTCAGCCCCCTCACGATCACATAGAGGCAGCCAAGCACCAATGCCGGGACAATGATCGAGAAGATCATCGTGGGATAACCGAACCAGCGCTCGAAATAGGGTGCCTCCAGGAACGGCGTCCAGAGGCTGAAGACGCCCATGGCACCCACGGTCGCGAAGGCGAGTGGCAGGGCAAGGCCCCGGGCGCGTTCGGAAATGTCGCCCTCGGTCTTCATCACGAGCCAGGTGGCACCGAGCAGCGCATAGCCGATCACGAGTGCCACGCCTGTTGCCAGCGAAAACGGCGTCAACCAGTCCCACCAGCCGCCGGAATAGGCGCGGTCGGTGACCGGAATGCCCTGCACCAGTGCCCCGAGTGCCACGCCTTGGAAGAAGGCCGCGACGACCGACCCGCCGGTGAAGGCCCAGTTCCACAAATGCTCCGCCCTTTGCGTGCGCCAGCGATATTCGAAGGCGACGCCGCGGAAGATGAGGCCGAGCAGCATCAGGATGATCGGCGCATAGAGTGCCGGCAGGATCGTCGCGTAAGCGAGCGGGAAGACGGCAAGCAGCCCTCCCCCGCCGAGCACCAGCCAGGTCTCGTTGCCGTCCCAGACGGGCGCCACAGAATTCATCATCAGGTCCTTCTCGTGCTTCTCCGGAAAGAAGGGAAAGAGGATCCCGACCCCCAGATCGAAGCCGTCGAGGATGACATAGGCAAGCACGGCAAAGGCGATGATGCCGGCCCAGATGAAGGGAAGATCAATGGGCATGCTTACCTCCATGATGACCAGTCTGAGACGCCGGAGTGGTGCCGGATGTGCGGATCGGACCATCGTCGAGATCCGGCATCGGATCGCGCGGGAGGCGGCCCATCAGGCGCAGGATGTAGAAGGTGCCGGCCCCGAAGACGATGAAATAGACGATAATGAAGGCAATCAGCGAGGCGGCCACTGCGGGGGCTGCGATCGGCGAGATGGAGTCGGCGGTCAACAGGTGTCCATAGACCGTATAGGGCTGGCGGCCCACCTCGGTCGTGATCCACCCCGCCAGCACCGCAACGAAGCCGGACGGTCCCATGACCAGAGCGACACGATGCAGCCAGTGATTGGAATGCAGCGTGCCCTTCCAGCGACACCAGAGCGAGAACACGCCCACGCCGAGCATGGCAAAGCCGATCGCCACCATCACACGGAACGACCAGAAGACGATCGCGACCGGCGGCTCCTTGTCGTCGGGGATCGTGTCGAGACCAGCCAGCGGCGCGTTCAGGTCATGCTTGAGGATGAGGCTCGAAAGCTTCGGGATTTCAAGCGCGTAGTCGACCCTCTTCTCTTCCGTGTTCGGGATGCCGAACAGGATCAGCGGCGCGCCATCCGGATGGCTGTCGAAATGGCCTTCCATGGCCATGACCTTGACCGGCTGGTGCTCCAGCGTGTTGAGGCCATGCATGTCGCCGGCGAAGATCTGGATCGGCGCAACGATTGCCGCCATCCACATCGCCATCGAAAACATCTTGCCCGCACGCCGTGGTGCCGTGCCCCTCAGGAGATGCCAGGCCCCGACAGCACCGACCACGAAAGCCGTGGTGAGATAGGCTGCGATCACCATATGCACGAGGCGATAGGGGAAGGACGGGTTGAAGACGATCGCCCACCAGTCCGTCGGCACGAACTGGCCCACATCGTTCATGGCGAAACCTGCAGGCGTCTGCATCCAGGAATTCACCGAAAGGATCCAGGTCGCCGAGATCAGCGTGCCGAAGGCGACCATCAGCGTTGCGAAGAAATGCAGCCCCGGCCCGACCCGGTTGCGCCCGAAGAGCATGACGCCGAGGAAGCCCGCTTCCAGGAAGAAGGCGGTGAGCACCTCATAGCCCATCAACGGCCCGATGACCGGTCCGGCCTTGTCCGAGAACACCGACCAATTGGTGCCGAACTGGTAGGACATCACGATGCCAGAAACGACCCCCATGCCGAAGGCGACCGCAAAGATCGTCTTCCAGAAGTCGAAGAGCTCCAGATAGACCTTGTCCTTTTTCCAGAGATAGAGGCCTTCGAGCACGGCGAGATAGCTCGCAAGCCCGATGGAAAAGGCGGGAAATATGATGTGGAACGATACGGTAAAGGCAAACTGTATGCGTGCCAGGAGTTGGGCGTCGAAGTTTTCGAACATCGGATGTCCTTTCCTTCTCTCCTCCCGGAGATGATAAACATCAACTATACACTCGCATCGCAGAAGCAATGCGACAACCCGCCATGCGTCAGTTCAACGCATATTATTTTCCATATATAAAAGCAGTCCGATCGGGTTATGGCCCAAACGAAAACGGCGCGGGTTGGGTCCCGCGCCGTTTCTATTTCCTATTCGACCGTCGATCAATCGACGTTGAAGACCAGCGGCTTGGCCTGCTTGATGGCCGGGTTTGCCGTCAACTGGTCGAGCACGGCCTGATCGACCGGTCCATCGACGTAGAGCAGTGCGATGGCGTCGCCACCTTCCTTGTCGCGGCCGAGCTGGAAGTTCGCGATGTTGACCTTGGCATTGCCGAGCGTGGAGCCCATGAAGCCGATCATGCCTGGCACGTCGGTGTTCGAGATGTAGATCATGTTCGGACCGACATCGGCATCCATGTTGATGCCCTTGATCTGGATGAAGCGCGGCTTGCCGTCGGAGAAGACGGTACCTGCAACCGAGCGGGTCTGCTTCTCGGTGGTGACGGTAAGCTTGATATAGCCGTCATAGACACCGGTCTTGTCGCGCTTGACCTCGGAGACGATGATGCCCTTCTCCTTCACCATAATCGGTGCCGAAACCATGTTGACGTCGGCAACCAGCGGGCGGATGAGACCGGCGAGCAGTGCCGAGGTCAGCGCCTTGGTGTTCATGCCGGCGGTGACACCGTCATAGAGGATCTCGATTTCCTTGATCGGGTTCTCGGTCATCTGGCCAGCAAACGAACCAAGCACGTCGGCAAGACGGATGAAGGGCTTCAGGATCGGCGCTTCTTCAGCGGTGATCGACGGCATGTTGATGGCGTTCGAGACGGCACCCTTGATGAGGTAGTCCGACATCTGCTCGGCGACCTGCAGGGCGACATTTTCCTGGGCTTCCGTGGTCGAGGCGCCGAGATGCGGCGTGCAGACGACGTTCGGCAGACCGAAGAGCGGGCTCTCGGTTGCGGGCTCGACTTCGAAGACGTCGAAGCCGGCACCGGCGACATGGCCGGACTTGATGGCTTCGGCGAGCGCTGCCTCGTCAACGAGACCGCCGCGGGCGCAGTTGATGATGCGTACGCCGGGCTTCGTCTTGGCGATGTTTTCCTTGCCGAGAATGCCGCGGGTCTTGTCGGTCATCGGCACATGCAGGGTGATGAAGTCGGCGCGCGGCAGCAGCTCGTCCAGCTCGACCTTCTCGACACCCATTTCCTGGGCGCGTTCGGCCGAGAGGAAGGGGTCGTAGGCGATGACATGCATGCCAAGGCCGATAGCCTTCTTGCAGACGATCCCGCCGATATTGCCCGCGCCGATGACACCGAGCGTCTTGCCGGTGATTTCAACACCCATGAACTTCGACTTTTCCCACTTGCCGGCCTGGGTCGAGGCATCGGCCTGCGGCAGCTGGCGGGCAACGGCAAACATTAGGGCTATGGCATGTTCGGCGGTCGTGATCGAGTTGCCGAAAGGCGTGTTCATCACGATGATACCGCGCTTGGAAGCGGCGGGAATGTCGACATTGTCGACACCGATGCCGGCGCGGCCGATGACCTTGAGGTTGGTCGCAGCGGCGATCAGCTTTTCCGTCGCCTTGGTGGCCGAGCGGATGGCGAGACCATCGTAGTTGCCGATGATTTCGGCGAGCTTTTCCTTGTCCTTGCCGAGCTTCGGCTGGAAGTCCACTTTAACGCCGCGATCACGGAAGATCTGAACGGCGGTTTCCGAGAGTTCGTCGGATACGAGAACGCGAGGTGCCATGACGAGGCCTCCTTGAGAGAGTTCGTTTGAATGAAATGATGAGAATTGCGGGGCTCCGCCGGTCAGGCGGAGCCAAATTAACCAAGGATCAGGCGGCAGCCTTGGCCAGAGACGCCTTCTGCGTCTCGTAAGCGAAAGACAGCCACGGCATCAGAGCTTCCATATCGGCGGTCTCGATCGTGGCGCCAGCCCAGATGCGAAGACCGGCCGGCGCATCGCGGTAAGCGCCGATGTCATAGGCGACACCCTGCTTCTCGAGAAGGCTGGCAATGCCCTTGGCGAACGCCGCCTGGGCATCGGCATCGAGTGCCGTCACCTCAGGGTCGACAATCTTGACGCAGACCGAGGTGTTGGAGCGCGTCGCATCGTCAACTGCGAGATTGGCGATCCAGTCGTTCTTCTCGATGAAGTCGAAGATCACCTTGGCATTGGCATCGGCACGCGCGATCAAGGCTTCCAGGCCGCCGATCGACTTCGCCCACTTCAAGGCATCGATATAGTCCTCGACGCAGAGCATCGACGGCGTGTTGATCGTCTCACCGACGAAGATGCCTTCGATCAACTTGCCACCCGAGGTCATGCGGAAGATCTTCGGCAGCGGCCAGGCCGGCACATAGGTCGTCAGGCGCTCGACGGCGCGGGGGCTGAGGATGATCACGCCATGACCGCCTTCGCCGCCCAGAACCTTCTGCCAGGAGAAGGTGGTGACATCGAGCTTGGAGAAGTCGAGGTCCTGCGCGAAGGCGGCAGACGTTGCGTCACAGATGGTGAGACCCTTGCGATCATCAGGAATGAAATCGGCGTTCGGAACGCGGACGCCAGAGGTGGTGCCGTTCCAGGTGAAGACGACGTCACGGTCGAAATCGACCTGCGCCAGGTCCGGAAGAAGGCCGTAGTCGGCATTGAACTTGCGAACATCGGCAAGCTTCAGCTGCTTCACCACATCGGTGACCCAGCCGGCGCCGAAGCTTTCCCAGGAGAGCATGTCCACGCCACGCTCGCCGAGCAGCGACCACATGGCCATTTCGACAGCGCCCGTATCCGAGGCCGGAACGATGCCGATGCGATAGTCAGCGGGAACGTTCAGAATTTCGCGGGTAAGGTCGATGGCCAGCTTCAGCTTTTCCTTGCCAACCTTGGCGCGGTGCGAACGACCGAGCGGGGCATCGGAAAGCGCATCGAGCGACCAACCGGGGCGTTTCGAGCAGGGGCCAGAAGAAAAGTGAGCATTCGCCGGACGCGCGGCGGGGGCGACGATATCAGCCATATAGATACCCTTCCAGGTAATTAGCCTCTCGTTGGGGAGAGGTGTCCCGCCATCGGAACTACTCCTGTCGCCTCATTCAGTCAAGCGGACCTGCGTCGCGGGCAGCAAAATTTTTGTTCCGTCCGCGCCAGACATCGAGGTCCTCACCATCTGCAGCTGTCATCAATCCTTCACACAGCTGGCGCATCAGCCAGACGAACGGCCAGATTCCGCAGCCGCCATGGAGTCCTTCTTCGATGTTTCCCCTGAGCAGCACCATTCCAGGTCTCGTCTGGGCCTATCGGATCAGGCCCGGCGAGAGGAGCGAACGACTGCCCGCGGAATGTTCGCTTGCAGAAGCTGAGCCCGGCGATGGCTTCATCTGGCTTCACCTCAACCTGGCGGATGGACGCGTCGGTGCCTTTCTCGAACAGTTCGACGGGCTGACGCCACCGGCAATCGCGGCGCTCACGACGCATGACACCCATGCAGCGCTTTCGGTTGATGAGGGCCTGCTCTTCGGCACGCTGATCGACTTCCAGCGCGAATTCGACTCGACCACCCGCGACATCGGCTGGCTGCATTTCGCGCTCTCTGAGCGGTTCATCATCACCACCAGGCTCCAGCCGATCCGGTCCGTCGACAAGGTGCGGGCGGCCGTCGACAAGAACGCCACCCGATATGGCTCGCCCTTGCAGGTCTTCGAACTCCTGGTGGCCGAGTTTCAACGGGGGCTCATCGCCGTGGTGCTGGAGTTGACGGAAGAACTCAACCAGATCGAGGATCAGGTCTATGGCAGCGAATTGCGTGACGAGCGGCGACGGCTCACACCCGTCCGTCGTTTGATTGTGAGGCTGCATCGGCACCTCCGCACAATGCTGCTTGTCATGCGCCGCGCGGCGGCGGCCGACGACGAGGATCTATCTGAAGATATGGAGGACAGTTTGGCGAGACTCGCAGCGCGTCTCGAAGCGGTCGACCAGGATGTCTACGCGCTCGCCGACCGGGCACGCCTGTTGCATGAGGAATTGGACAGCAAACAGAGTGCCGAGACGAACCGGCACCTCTACATCCTGTCGCTGATGACCGCCCTGTTGCTGCCGCCATCGCTTGTGACAGGCTTTTTCGGCATGAACACCACCGCCCTCCCGTTCGCCGAAGGACTGCACGGCACGGCCTATGCCTTTGGCTTCATTCTGATATCCGTGATCCTGTCATGGTGGATCCTGCGGCGAACAGGCATCCTGTAGGCATGACGCAAGAAAGGGCCCCAGGGGGCCCTTTCGGCATGCGTCACCGAGATCTTCGATGGCGAATTACTTGTAGACCGGCAGTTCCGGCGGCGGCTCATAGGCAACGGGGGTTTCGCAACCACCGAAGACATAACGCGCACCAGCGTGAACGCTGTGGCTGTAGAAGCCCTTGTCATAGCCCGGGCCGCCGTTCGAGGCATAGCCGAACATGTCGCCGCCCATGGTGTGGCGGAAGCGGTAGCCGAGATCGGCCTTGACGTTGCAGGTCACGTCGATCGAGGCACCAGCCATCAGCTGGTAGGCGAAGCGCCAGCTGCCCTTGCCGCCATGTTCGATTGTGGGATCGCAACCAGAACCATCGTCCGCGCAAGACGTGTTGCGAAGCTTGTCCCACTTAACGTAGGAGCCACCAATACCGCCACCAATGTAGGGCGTGAAGTAGGCGTAGGTTCCAAGGTCGACATAAGCATTCGCCATAAGTGTATACGCCTTCATGGCAGCCAGATCACTTGAGGTGCATGGCGTTACCGCGAAACCGCATTCCCCCGTAGTGGAACCCTTAAAGTCAGACTTGAACATATAGTCGAACGTCAAATCGGTGCGCAGGTAGTTGTTGACCTGATAGCCGACACCGCCGCCGACCCAGAAGCTGTCCTTGATCGAGGCAGTGGTGAAATTAGCCTCATCACCACTGTTACCGCCTTGGAAGAACTTGGCACCGCGCATCTTGTTGAAGCTGTAGCCAAGATCGCCGCGCAGGTACCAGCCGGAGGCTTCCGCCACGGCGACTTCCGGAGCGTCGACATAAACGGGCTGCGGTTCGGGCTGATAAACATCTGCAGCATAGGCGGCCGAGCTGGCAAGCAGGGCAAGCGTCGCCGCGGCAAGAATGGTTTTCGTCATGACAGGATACTCCAAGTCCCAGCGTTGTGGCGTCAGGGTGTCCACGCCCGACATCCTGAATTGGCACAGATAATGGAGCGGAAAGGTTAAGTTGGGATTAACTACAGTTCTTAACTCTAACCTTTATCCATTTGCTTACCTTGATACTTGCATCTCCTGGAGATCAAAAGGAAAGGGCGCGGCTCCAAAGGAACCGCGCCCTCTATATCAAACCGAATGCGTGTTTCCGCCTCAGGCGGCCCGCTGGTCGGCCTGGCCTCGCTCGCTGCCCAGATTGAACAGCCCCAGCCGCTGATCCATCTCGGCCGCCTCTCCGGCAAGCCGGTGAATGGCCGCGGTCGTTTCCTCGACCATCGCCGCATTCTGCTGTGTCATCGCGTCGAGCTGGTTCACCGAAGTATTGATGTCAACGAGGGTCTGCGCCTCCTCGCGTGTCGACTCCATGATCTCGCCGATATGGCTGTTGATCGACAACACATGCGAGCCGATACCATCAAGCGCATGCCCTGCTTTTTCAACGAGCTTGACGCCGTGATCCACTTCGCCGCGCGACTTGGACAGCAGATTGGCGATCTCCTTCGCCGCATTCGAGGAGCGCTGTGCAAGCTCCCGAACCTCTTGCGCAACCACTGCAAAACCCTTGCCACTTTCGCCTGCCCGGGCCGCTTCGACACCGGCATTCAGCGCGAGCAGATTGGTCTGGAAGGCGATCTCATCGATGACGGAAACGATCTTGTTGATCTCCTGCGACGAGCCCTGGATCGCCTCCATGGCAGCGATCGTGTCGCGCATGATATGGCCTGACATGGCAGTGTCGTCTTTGGCCGCGCGTGCAATGCGCTCGGCTTCTTCGGCGCGCGCGATCTGCGTCTTCACAGCACTGGTAATCTCCTGGATCGCCGTTGCCGCCTGGGAGATCGCCGCAGCCTGACGCTCGGTCCGCTCCGCAAGCTGATCTGCCCCGGCCCGCATCTCCTCGGACCCTTCGCGCACCGCAACGGAATTCCCGCCGATGCCGCCAAGGGTGGCACTCAGCGTCTCGATTGCCTTGTTGAAGTTCGAACGCAGCCCCTCCAGATCGGCGGGGAAACGCTGCTCGATCCGGAACGCCAGATCCCCGGCGGCAAGCCTGTCGAGCCCCAGATCGAGCGTCTCGACGACCTCCTGCAGGGTCCGTGCCTCCTGATCCCGCTCTTCCATCCTCTGCCGGCGCTCGTCTTCCGCACGGGCGCGTTCCTCCCGGCGCTCGACCGATAGTCTCTGCTGCTCGATGAGCGCCTGACGGAAGCGCTCGAGCGCGCGAGCCATGCTGCCGATCTCGTCGCGACGCTCCTGGTTTTCGACAGACTGATCGATCTTGCCGTCGGCCACGGCTCCCGTGAAGGCGACAAGGCGCTCGAGCGGTGCAAAGAGCCGGCGCGTAAAGGCCCAGGTGGCAGCAGCAAGCACGCAGAGTGCAACGAGACCGGCCATGAAGAGAATGGTGGCGATGCGAACCGAACCCTGGGCCAATTCCGCTTGCGTGAGGCTCTCGGTGACAATGAATGTCTGGTCACCGAAGCCGATCTGTCGACCATAAATGAGCGCCGGCCCCTCGACCCTCTCACCCGGCTGTACGGCAACACCGTCACCCGAGGCTGCGAAATCGGCACGGATATCGGTGAGCTTTCCGGAAGCGTCGAGCGCGATGCCGGTTCCTTCGCCAGAGAGAATGGCGGCCTGCTGGCTGCTGCCGGCGACAATGCCCTTGGACAGAAGGTTGACGAAGACCTCCGCCTTCACCTGGAACATCAGGCTGCCCTTGAAGCCCCCGAGCTTGACCAGCGGGACGGCAAAATAGATGTCCGGCGCGTTGGCATCCGCCCCCACGGAAAGGCCGGAGAAGTTCACGCCGACGACATCATCGACGGAGTTTGCGGCCGCCTCGGCGGATTTCTGGTAGACGCGGCCGAGCCCTGTCTCTGCCAGAGTGCCTCCGGTGATATTTTCGCCGAAGGCAGGGCCCTTCTTGTAGGAATAGATGACGTTGCCGTTCTGATCGGCAATCAGCATGTCGCTGAAACTGGTCCCGGCAAGATAGGCCGCGACCTGGGTCTGCGTCGTCTCATGCGTGGAGTAATAAAAGCCGCTCGGCCCTTCAGGCTTGATCAGCTTCTCGCGTTCACCAGCCGGATTGGGGTTTTCGGTGACGAAAATCCGCTGCAATTCCGCTTTGGCGTCACCGGTGCTTTTCGTGATCGTATTCCAGCCGCTTTTCAGGCCGGTCAGCGACTGCTGCAGCGTTTCGATCTTGGCGATCGAGGCCGCCTGGTTCTCCAAAGCCTGCAGTTTCTCGGTCAGAAGGTCGCCGCGGAAGATCAGCGTGCTGGCCATGGCCTTCTCGGTCTGCTCGCCGAACAGCTGGTTCGAACTGCGATAGGCAAAGACGTTGAGAAGCGCCACGGTGACGAAGGTCAGTACCAAGAAGACGGCGATGACCTTGAAAGAAAGCGAATGGATGCGAGCTGTCATGACTGTTCCCCCGGATGACCCGGCAGAGCCCGGCCTCCGTCACATTATCGATCCATCGCAAATCACGACGGATTCCCCAATTATGCGGAAACAATCACCCTCAGCTCTTAAGCGCTCGTAAAAAATTCCGGCGAAACCCCGTAATATGAGGGGGCCTCAGACCGCCTCCCTGACGCCTTCTCGCAAGCCGGCAAAGAGCTCGACAGACCGGATGCGGGCCTCTAGATCATGCACCGGTGTCGATACGATGATCTCATCGGGCCGCACCTCGGCGATGAAGCGGGACAGCTTGTCGGCTGCGGTCTCCGGCGATCCGACGATCGCGTAGCGCAGTGTGTGCTCGACACCGATACGCTCCATTTCCGTCCAGAAGCCGTCCATCGTCTCGACCGGTCTCGGGAACTGTCGGCGGATATTGCGCCGCAGATTGACGAACTGCTGCTGCGCCGACGTGAAGAGATGCTCGGCCTCCCGATCTGTGTCGGCAATCGCCGCCATCGTGCCCACCATGACATAGGGCTTCTGTAGCGCCGCCGACGGCTGGAAGCGCTCGCGATAGATGGCTACAGCATCGAGAAGCTGATCGGGCGCGAAATGCGAAGCGAAGGCATAAGGCAGACCAAGCGCAGCCGCGAGGTGAGCGCTATAGAGGCTGGAACCCAGAAGCCAGATCGGCACATGACTGTTCATGCCAGGTACGGCAATCAGGCCGCCCTCCTCGTCCGGCTCGCCCATCAGCCGCTGCAGTTCGAGGATGTCGTGAGGGAAGCTTTCAGCGCCCGCTTCCATATTACGCCTAAGGGCACGAGCGGTCCGCATGTCGGTCCCTGGCGCGCGGCCAAGACCAAGTTCGATGCGCCCGGGATAAAGCGCCTCCAGCGTCCCGAACTGCTCGGCGATCACGAGCGGCGAGTGGTTGGGCAGCATGATGCCGCCGGATCCCACACGGATGCCCTCCGTCCCGGCTGCGACATGTGAAATGACGAGCGAGGTTGCGGCGCTGGCAATGCCGGGCATACCGTGATGCTCGGCCAACCAGAACCGGCGATAGCCATTCTTCTCGGCGGCCTGCGCAAGGCTGCGCGACGCGTCCAGCGCCTCGCGCACGGAGTGTCCCTCGGCAATTGGAGAAAGGTCGAGAATGGAAAACGGTATCATGGCGGCGGTCCTGTTCGATGCTTGCACCTTATGTAGTCAGCCCTGGAGGGGCACCCAAGAGGCCATTGTAATAAAATATAATCACCGCGGATGTTTTTGCTTTGTTCACATTTGACTGGCACACCTGCCGGGAACTGAATTAGGATTTCCCATGACTTCCACGATTCGCATCATCGGCATAGATCCGGGCCTCCGCCGCTGCGGCTGGGGCATCATCGAGACGCTCGGAAACTCGCTGCGCTTTGTCGCCTCCGGTACCGTAACCTCGGACGGCGACATGGACCTCGCCTCGCGTCTTTGCCAGCTTCACGATGGCCTCGCAGAGGTCGTCCACAGTTATAAGCCGGATGAGGCGGCGGTCGAGCAGACTTTCGTCAACAAGGACGCGGTCGCCACACTGAAGCTTGGTCAGGCCCGTGGCATCGCCATGCTGGTGCCGGCCCGCGCAGGCCTCCGGGTCGCCGAATACGCGCCCAACGCCGTGAAGAAGGCCGTAATCGGCGTCGGCCACGGCGAGAAACAGCAGATCCACATGATGCTGAAGATCCTGATGCCGAAGGCCGAATTCAAGGGCAACGACGCCGCCGATGCGCTCGCCATCGCCATTTGCCACGCCCACAACAGAGGCGGCGAACGTATGCGCCAGGTTCTGGCGTCAGCGTGATTTGTTCTTGACTTGTTCCGGGGCGGCCGGTAAGTAATACTTGAGAGGTATTACAATGCGTGTCACCGAAAAAGGCCAAGTTACAATCCCTAAGCAAGTCCGCGATCGTCTGGGCATAGCGCCAGGATCAGACGTTGATTTCGTTGTGGTCGATGCGGGCGTGATGCTCGTTAAAAATGCCGACGCAAAGGACACCTTCCGGGACTTTGACGAGTGGGCACAAAGTGTTGAAGGCACTTTCGATACAGATGGCATGACGGCCGACGAATATGTCGACTGGCTGCGAGGCCCCCGCGATGACCTCGACCCTCGTTGATACAAATACGCTGATTGACGTGCTCGGCCCGAACAGCTCCACGCGGGCTTGGTCGCTCCAGGCACTGAAGCAATGCTTTGAGGAAGGCGAACTGGTGATTAACCCAATCATCTGGGCTGAGCTTGCCGCCTCGCCGCTCAGTGAACAGCAACTCTCGGCAACGCTCGACTGGCTGAATCTGAAGAAGGAGCAATTCTCTTACGAGATCGCCTTCCGAGCGGGCAAAGCCCATCTTCAGTACAGGCGCAATGGTGGACAGCGAGAGAGAACCTTGCCGGATTTCTTTATTGGCGCCCATGCCACATTTAGATCGCACCGACTCCTGACGCGGGATCCAGCGCGCTATCGCAGCTACTTCGCCGACCTCGACATCATCTCCCCCGAAACCCATCCGCTGTAACGCGACAGCCACGGACCTTCCCATGATCGGCAAACTCAAAGGCACCATCGACGAAATCGGCGATGACTACGTCCTCGTTGACGTCCACGGCGTCTGTTATGTCGCGCACTGCTCGGCGCGAACGCTGTCGCGCATCGGCTCGGCCGGTGAGGCCGTCGTCCTCTTCATCGAGACCTATGTCCGCGAAGACCAGTTGAAGCTCTTCGGCTTCATGAGCGCGCTGGAGCGAGAATGGTTCAACCTCTTGCAAAGCGTGCAGGGTGTTGGCGCCAAGGTGGCGCTAGCAGTGCTTTCGACGCTCACCCCGTCGGAACTGGCCAATGCCATCGCGCTCCAGGACAAGGCGGCGATCTCGCGCGCACCCGGCGTGGGTCCGAAAGTGGCACTTCGTCTTGTCACCGAATTGAAGAACAAGGCTCCTGCCTTTGCCGGCGAGGCCTCCGCCAATATCGGCCTCAAGCAGGAACTCGGCGAAGGCGTCGCCTCCGCCCCGGTCGCCGATGCCGTCTCGGCCCTTACCAATCTCGGCTATTCCCGCGATCAGGCCGCCAATGCCGTGGCCGCAGCGCTGAAGAACGGCGGCGAGGGGGCAGACAGCGCCAAGCTCATCCGGCTGGGGCTGAAGGAGCTGTCGCGGTAGGAATTGGTGCGACATCAGAATACTGCTACACTTATCGTAGGAATTACTTGAGGAGGTAAGAAATGGGTGCAATGACCGTCATGACCTCCAAGGGTCAGATCACGATCCCGAGTGAAGTGAGAGACTCATTGAATTTGGCACCGGGCACCCGGTTCTATGTGGCCGCCCGCAACGGTCATGTCGTCGCGATCCCCAAGAACAAGAACCTGATGGATCTCGCTGGCATGTTCAAAATGCCTCCAGGTACGAGCTTGAGCATCGACGACATGGAGACCGCCGTTGCGGAGGCTGTGGCCGAGGATGACCAGCGCATCCGCCGCGAAACTACAGAGCGGTTGAAGTGATCGGGGTCGACACCAACGTTCTCGTCCGATTTCTTGTCGAGGACGATCCGCTGCAACATGGTCTTGCGCGCGACTTCTTCTCAAAACGAAGCGCAGAGGACCCGGCCTTTGTCAGCGCGATTGTTATCGCAGAGACGGTATGGGTGTTGCGTCGGAACTTGAAGCTGTCCGCGTCGACCGTTAGCAACCTCGTCCAAAATCTACTAGCAGCAGATCGCCTCGTGGTGGAGTTTACCGAAGAACTAGATGCGCTCCTTTCTGGAGACTTGCCCGAAACGGATATCGCGGATTACCTGATTGCCTGGTCCGCGACGCGGGGAGGCTGCCAGAAAACTGTAACCTTCGACAAGACTGCGGCTGCAGCAATACCCGGCATGGAACTTCTCGCATGATGACCAACAACCCGATCCTGACGCCGGAAAAGCGCGGGGAAGATCTCGATGCAGCACTGCGCCCGCAGACGCTTGACGACTTCACCGGCCAAGCGGAGGCGCGCGCCAATCTGAAGATCTTCATCGAGGCTGCGAAGAACCGGGGGGAAGCACTCGATCACGTGCTCTTCGTCGGCCCGCCGGGGCTCGGCAAGACGACGCTTGCCCAGATCATGGCCAAGGAGCTCGGCGTCAACTTCCGCTCGACCTCGGGCCCGGTGATCGCCAAGGCCGGTGATCTCGCCGCACTTCTGACCAATCTCGAAGAGCGCGACGTGCTCTTCATCGACGAAATCCATCGCTTGAGCCCCGCCGTCGAGGAAATCCTCTATCCGGCCATGGAGGATTTCCAGCTCGACCTGATCATCGGTGAAGGCCCTGCCGCCCGCTCCGTCAAGATCGACCTCTCCAAGTTTACGCTGGTCGCCGCCACCACCCGTCTCGGCCTGCTGACGACGCCATTGCGCGATCGCTTCGGCATTCCGGTCCGGCTCAACTTCTATACCGTCGAGGAGCTGGAATCGATCGTCCGCCGAGGCGCGCGACTCTTGAACCTGCCGATGACCGAAGACGGCGCCCGCGAAGTCGCCCGCCGCGCCCGCGGCACGCCGCGCATCGCCGGACGACTGCTCCGCCGCGTCCGCGATTTCGCAGAGGTGGCCCGCGCCGAAGCAGTAACCCGCGAGATCGCCGATAAGGCGCTTACAAGGCTGAATGTCGACAACATGGGTCTCGACCAGCTCGACATGCGCTACCTCTCGATGATCGCCGTCAATTTCGGCGGCGGCCCTGTCGGCATAGAAACCATCGCTGCGGGCCTCTCGGAGCCGCGCGACGCGATCGAGGACATCATCGAACCCTACATGATCCAGCAGGGCTTCATCCAGCGCACCCCCCGTGGCCGCGTGCTCACGGCGACCGCCTGGAAGCATCTCGGCATGACGCCGCCCAAGGATCTGGAAGCTGCCCAATTCCGGCTGACGCTCGAGGACGAATAAGGCCGTGTCCAAACGCACCCTCATCACCATCAAGGACGGCAAGCGGCGGTTCAACCATCGCATCGCCGGCCTTGCCTTCCGCGACGGTCATGTACTGGTGCACCGCGCGACCCATGAGACCTTCTGGACCTTCCCCGGTGGCCGCGCCGAAATCGGCGAGACCTCGACGGAAACGCTGGTCCGCGAGATGCAGGAGGAACTAGGCGTCGACGCCGTGATCGGCCCCCTCCTCTGGATCGTCGAGAACTTCTTCGACTACGAGGGCAAGGCCTGGCATGAGCTCGGCCTGTACTATCGCATGGAGATCCCTGTCTCCTTCCCTTTTCATGAAAGCGAAATCATCCACCGCAACGAGGATGGCAAGAACAGCCTCGAGTTCAAATGGGTCCCGGCAACGCAGGAAGCGCTGATGGCGCTCGACATCCCGCCCTATTTCATCGCCGACGAGATCGAATCCCTGCCGACCTCGCCGAAGCATATCGTCTGGCACGATGGAGATCTGGACAACAAATGACCGACCCGCGCCGCAGCTTCATCAAACTTGCCTACAACAACAGGCTCGCCAATGAACGGCTGCACCAAGCGGTCTCCATGCTCCAGCCGGGCGAATTCGAAGCAGCGCGCGCTGGCTTCTTTCCGTCGATCCAGGCGAGCCTCAATCACATCCTGGTCATTGACTGGTTCTACGTGGATGCCCTCGAAGGCGGCAGACTGGGACCGAAAGCCTGGGCCAATCAAATCCCGTTCCCCCATCCCGAAGACCTGCGTAAGGCGCAGGCGGCCGTGGATCAGCGGCTCCTGAACTTCTGTCTCTCGCTTGATATCGACGCCCTGGCGAGCGAGGTTCAGATCCACAGGAGCACCCGCATTCAGACAGAACGGATGGACGATGTCTTGAGCCATCTCTTCCAGCATCAGACGCATCATCGGGGCCAGGTCCATGCGATGCTGTCCGGCACCAGCGTCTCCCCTCCGCAACTCGACGAATTCATCGTGGCCGACGATGCCGGGTCTCGGTCCTTAGAAATGCAGCGGCTTGCGATCACCGAGGCCGAGCTGATGAGGCTGGACAGATCAACCTGACCTGGGCTAGCCACCGGGCCTCAGCAAATGAAGATCGATCGGCAGGACGAGGCATGACGACACTCCAGCACCCGCTCGCGGGCGAAATCATCGACGGCGTGCACCACCTCATCCAGCGCGTCTACTATGAAGACACCGACTTCTCCGGCGCCGTCTATCACGCCCGCTATCTGCATTTCATGGAGCGCGCCCGCACGGATTATCTGCGCTGCCTCGGCGTCGAACAGTCCAATCTCTTCGCAAGTTCGGACGAAGGCCTCGCCTTCATGGTCCACCGCATGGAGATCGACTTCAAGGCCCCTGCCCGCATGGACGACATCGTCACGGTTTCGACCCGCACCGAGAAGGCCGGCGGTGCCAAGATGATCCTTCAGCAGGAGATACGCCGAGGCGACCAGTTGCTGATTGCAGCGAAGGTCATCATCGCCGTCGTCAACCGCCATGGCAGGCCGCGTCGCCTTCCCGAAGATCTCGCAAGACAGTTCCTCGCCTGACTTCACAAAGCCCTGATCTCCGCCTCCGGTAACCCCTTTTTAACCTTAATCGGGTCTTACTCGACGCTTGGAAGATTGTGCAGCGCACGCCTTCCTTTGACCAAATTTTCATCCCAGAAGCACACTGGGAGCTAAGGCGGGAAAAGGGTTTCGGCGGCTGCGACCGCACAAGTTTTCCACCAGTAGAGCTCATGTCGCCGCCCGGTCCAACCCACCGGGCGTTTGGATTTCGGGGAATTGAAGGCGATGGAACAAGTTGGAATGGCTGCAGCGACGCATGACGTGAGCCTCTGGGGCCTGTTCATGCAGGCAGGCCTGATCGTCAAGCTCGTCATGATCGGTCTTTTGGCCGCCTCCGTCTGGACCTGGGCCATCGTCATCGACAAATACCTGAGCTACGCCCGTGCGCGCCGCCAGTTCGACCAGTTCGAACAGGTCTTCTGGTCCGGCCAGTCGCTCGAGGAGCTCTATCGCACGCTCGCCGAACGCAACAATACCGGCCTTGCCGCCATCTTCGTCGCCGCCATGCGCGAATGGAAGAAGAGCTTCGAACGCGGCGCCCGCTCGCCGATCGGCCTGCAGATGCGTATCGACCGCGCCATGGATGTGACCATGGCCCGCGAGTCCGAGACGCTCGAATCGCGCCTGTCGTCGCTTGCGACCATCGGCTCGGCCGGCCCCTTCATCGGCCTCTTCGGCACCGTCGTCGGCATCATGACGTCCTTCCAGGCGATCGCCGGCTCGAACAATGCCAGCCTCGCAGTCGTCGCACCGGGTATCGCGGAAGCGCTGCTCGCAACCGCCATCGGCCTGATCGCCGCTATTCCCGCGGTTATCGCCTACAACAAGTTCTCCGGTGAAGCTGGCAAGCTTTCGGCCCGTATGGAAGGCTTCGCAGACGAATTCTCGGCCATCCTGTCGCGCCAGATCGACGAGAAGCTGCAGCCCCGCCAGGCGGCGCAGTAAGGCCCGGAGAGCAGGAGACGCATCATGGGTATGTCGGTCGGATCAGGAAGCAAGGGTGGCGGACGCCGCGGTCGCCGTGGCGGCAAGAAGGCCCTTGTCAGCGAAATCAACGTGACGCCCTTCGTCGACGTCGTTCTCGTGCTGCTGATCATCTTCATGGTCGCCGCCCCGATGATGACTGTCGGCGTGCCGATCGATCTGCCGCAGACCCAGGCCAAGGCGATGAGCAGCGAAAACCAGCCCATCACCGTCTCGGTCAATCCGGAAGGCGAAATCTACCTGCAGGAAACGGCGATCCCGATCGAGGAAGTCGTGCCGAAGCTGCAGGCGATCGCCACCACCGGCTACAACGAACGCATTTTCGTGCGGGCCGATACCGCCGCCACCTATGGCATCGTCATGCAGGTCATGGCGCGGATCTCGTCCGCCGGTTTCACCAATATCGGTCTCGTGACCTTGCAGGAACAGCAGAACTGATCGGACGGACATGAAGGGCAGCCTCTTCACATCCTCGTTTCTGCACACACTGGCGCTCTCGGCGGCGCTGGTGAGCCTCGGCTCGCCTGAAAAACTCGAGATCGCCCCGATGGAAACCCTTCCGGTGGACATCGTCCCGATCGAAGAGTTCACCCAGATCCAGCAGGGCTCCAAGACCGCTCCCCTGGCGGAGACATCCGCCCCCGTCCCGACGAAGAAGCCGCCGATCGCCGAGCCGGCCGAAAACTTCGGCGACAACGAAGTCGATCTGAAATCGCCCCCGACACCGTCGCAGCGCCCGGTCGAGCAGGAAGTCGCCGCCGCACCGAAGAAGGTGGAGACACCCGCGCCCGAGCCTGATCCGCAGGCCAACGAGGTGAAGGAGATCGTCAAGGAAGACACGGCCCCACCGCCAGAGCCGGAGACACCGCCAGCCGAAGAGGCGCCGCCGGAAGAGACGGTTGCCGAAGAAATCCCCCTGCCCGAGCAGGCGCCGATCCCGGCTGCCCGCCCGCAGCCCGAGATTGCCAAGCCGGCCGAAAAGAAGCCCGCTCCGAAGCCGGATGCCAAGAAGGACACCAAGGCCCAGGAAACGGCGAAGTCGAAGCCGCAGATGGAAAGCGACTTCAACGCCGATGAAGTGGCGGCCCTTCTTAACAAGACGGATGCGGCCGGCGGCGGCGCGAAGCGCTCGACGGCGCCCGAATCGCTTGGCGGCAGCACCAATACCGGCGGCTCGAAGCTCAGCCAGAGCGAACTCGACGCGCTTCGCGGTGTCATCCAGGAAAACTGGCTGATCACGCCGGGCATGGCGGATGCTGCTGATGTTCGTATCCGCGTGACCTTCCGCCTCGATCAGAACGGCGCGCTCGTCGGCGAACCCGAAGCAACTGCCACCGGGGGCTCGCCGTCTGCCCAGCAGGTTCTCATGAGCGGTGCCGTGCGCGCCGTCCGCAAGTCCGCCCCCTTCACCAATCTGCCCCCGGACAAATACGACGCTTGGTCTGAAGTTGTCGTCAATTTCGACCCCAGCGAACTGATGTAAGAGCTGAAAGGCTTGGTAAGCATGAAAACTCTCCTCCTCCGCATTCTGCTGGTCTGTGCCGGCATGGCAGGTGCCTTCGTGGCACCCGCAAACGCAGCCGTTGAAATCAACATCAACCGCGGCAACGTTCAGCCGCTCCCGATCGCGATCACCGACTTCGTCTCTGCCGATGGCATCGGCGCTCAGATCTCCGCCGTGGTCGAAGCCGACCTGAAGCGTTCGGGCCTCTTCGCGCCGGTCAATCGCGCCGCCTTCATCGAGAAGATCCAGAACCCCGATCAGGCACCGCGCTTCCCCGACTGGACCGCGCTGAAGGCGGAAGCCCTCGTCGTCGGTCGCATCGCTCGCGAGCCCGATGGTCGCCTGCGCGCCGAATTCCGCCTCTGGGACACCTTTGGTGGCCAGCAGATGACCGGCCAGCAGTTCTTCACCGACCCGAAGAACTGGCGCCGCGTCGCGCACATGATCGCCGACGCGATCTATGAGCGCATCACCGGCGAAAAGGGTTACTTCGACACCCGCATCGTCTTCGTTTCCGAGTCCGGCCCGAAGACCGACCGCAAGCGCCAGCTGGCCATCATGGACCAGGACGGCGAGAACATCCGCATGCTGACCAACAGCAACGACATCGTTCTGACGCCGCGTTTCTCGCCGAGCCGTCAGGAAATCACCTACATGTCGTTCGAAGGCCAGCAGCCGCGCGTCTATCTCCTGCAGCTGGAAACCGGCGCACGCGAAGTCGTTGGCAATTTCCCCGGCATGACCTTTGCGCCGCGCTTCTCGCCGGATGGCCAGCGCGTCATCATGAGCCTCCAGCAGGACGGTAATGCCAACATCTACACGATGGACCTGCGTTCGCGCACGACGACAAGGCTCACCAACACGGCAGCAATCGACACCTCGCCGTCCTACTCCCCCGATGGCAGCCAGATCGTATTCGAAAGCGATCGCGGCGGTCGCCAGCAGCTCTACGTGATGGGAGCCGACGGTTCCGGCCAGCGCCGCATCTCCTTCGGCGACGGCTCCTACTCCACCCCGGTCTGGTCTCCGCGCGGCGACCTGATCGCCTTCACCAAGCAGTCGGGCGGCAAGTTCTCGATCGGCGTGATGAAAACCGACGGTTCGGGTGAGCGCATCCTGACTACGGGCTTCCATAATGAAGGCCCGACCTGGGCGCCGAACGGCCGCGTCTTGATGTTCTTCCGTCAGAACGCCGGTGCCGGTGGTCCGCAGCTCTACTCGATCGACCTCACCGGTTACAACGAGCAGCTGGTCCGCACGCCATCCTTCGCCTCCGACCCGGCCTGGTCGCCGTTGATGGAATAGTGATCGAAAAGAGGCGCATTTGCGCCTCTTTCTCGCCGCAAAGGGCGGTCAATCGCCCTATCCGGCACGTGATTTGACGGTTTGTTAACCACGATTGTTTGAAGCCGGTTAACCGCGATTGGTTATGGTCCGGCAACCCTAACAGAGAATTCAAGGAGACCGGCGATGAGCCGCATTCAATCCCCGGCCAAGAGCCGTCTGCAGAAAATGGCAACCAACCCCGCCATGGTCGCATTTGCCGTGGCCCTCGCCCTGGCAGGCTGCGCCAACAAGAAGAACCTGCCCAACAGCGCCGGCGAACTTGGCCTCGGTGCCGGTGGCGCAGGTGCAGCAACGCCGGGCTCTTCGCAGGACTTCACGGTCAATGTCGGCGACCGCATCTTCTTCGACACCGACTCCACCGCGATCCGCGCCGACGCCGCCCAGACGCTCGACCGTCAGGCTCAGTGGCTGCAGCGTTATCCGAACTACGCCATCACGATCGAAGGCCATGCCGACGAACGCGGCACGCGCGAATACAACCTCGCGCTCGGCGCCCGTCGTGCCGCTGCCACCCGCGACTACCTCGCTCAGCGCGGTGTACCGGCGCAGCGCATGAAGACCATCTCCTACGGCAAGGAACGTCCGGTCGCCGTCTGCGACGACATCTCCTGCTGGTCGCAGAACCGCCGCGCCGTCACCGTTCTCGGTGGCGCCGGCATGTGATCCGGTCCAACCGGCACTCACCATCACGTGAAGGCGGCCTCAGGGCCGCCTTTTACTTTTCTCCACACTTTGGCCGAACTTGGTTGCTTTTTGCAGGCAATTGAGAAAACTCCTGTCGGCGCTGGTTCGGCGCAAATCGTCGCGAAAACAGGAAGAAGGAACATGAACAAACTTGTGATGGCCGCTCTGCTAGCGACGGCCTCGCTGACGGGCCTGCACGGCAGCGCCCACGCTTTCCAGCTGTTTCCGAATGTCCAGTTCGGCCAGAGGGCTCAGCCTGCGCCGGCCCCGAAGGCTGAGGTTCAGATGGTCCAGGCCACGGACCCGACGCTGCGCGTCCAGCAGCTCGAGGAAGAGATCCGCGCGCTGAATGGTCGGATCGAGGAGATGAGCTTCCAGCTTCTCCAGATGCAGGAAACTATCCGCAAGCAGCAGGAAGACAACGAGTTCCGCTTCCAGGATCTCGAAAAGAAGAGCGGCTCGCTGACCCGCCCCGTTGACGGTGGCCAGCAGCAGGACTCGGTCGCTGAAATCATCACCGAAACCCCGGACGTCGGCGCAACCGCCGACGCTTCTGGTGTCGGCACGCCAGGCACCGCCCCCGGCGAGCAGACGCTTGGCTCGATTGCGCTCGACGAAAGCGGCATGCCGGTCACGGCCACGCTGAACGAAGGTGCCATCGACAATGGCTCGACCGCCCTGCCCGGTGTCGATACCGGCGTGACGGCCCCCTCGACGACCCCTCAGTCCGCCCCGCAACAGACCGCCTCGCTGAATTCCGAAAGCGATGTCTATCAGGTCGCCTATGCCCATGTTCTCTCCGGCGACTATTCGCTAGCGGAGAGCGAATTCCGCGACTTCATCGCCGCCTATCCGAGCAGCGCCAAGATCGCGGATGCCAACTTCTGGCTCGGCGAAGCGCTCTATTCGCAGGGCAACTACAATGAGGCGGCCAAGACCTTCCTCAACGCCCACCAGACCTACAACACATCGCCGAAGGCGCCGGAAATGCTGCTGAAGCTCGGCATGTCGCTTGCCGCCCTCGACAACACCGAGACCGCCTGCGCCACGCTGCGCGAAGTCTCCAAGCGCTACCCCAAGGCTTCCCGCGCCGTCGTTTCCAAGGTCGCGAGCGAACAGAAGCGCCTCGGCTGCTGATGCCGGCCCCGCTCGCGGCAGGCTCTTCACTGCCCGACCTCTCGCCCGAAGCGGCGATCGAAGCATTCCTTCATTCCCTCCGTCGCCCCACCACTCTGCTCGTCGCCATCTCCGGTGGCAGCGATTCGACCGGTCTTCTGCTGGCTCTTCAGCGCGCGATCAAGACGCAGCGCTTCCCCCACCGCCACAGTCTGACGGCAGCGACCGTCGACCACGATCTCCGGCCGGGCTCGGCCAAAGAAGCGCAACAGGTCGCCATCCTTTGCAAAAGCCTCGGCATTCCCCATAGCATCGAGTGCTGGACAGATGAAAAACCGCGACACGGGCTCTCTGCAGCAGCCCGCCAGGCGCGCTATCGCCTGCTTGCAAGCGCCGCGGACAATCTCGGCGCCGACGTCATCGTGACCGGCCACACCCTGGACGATCAGATCGAGACGGTGGCCATGCGTGCCGATCGCTCCTCCGAGGGCGCTCTCGGCCTCGCGGGCATGGCACCGGCCACGCTCTACGCCGGCCGCCTCTGGATCCTGCGTCCATTCCTGCGGACCCGACGCACCGCAATCCGCACCTATCTCACCGACCTCGGCCAACCCTGGATCGACGACCCGAGCAACGAGGATCCCCGGTACGAGCGCGTCCGCATTCGCCAGGCAGCGCCGGCGGTCGACCCCGACGCGATCCGGCAAGCGGCTGACCTTCGGGCAACTCTGTCGAGCGCCGCCGCAAAATGGTTGGATGCAGCCGCGACATGTCTCCCGGGGCCGGTCGTGAAGATCGATCTCGACAACGCTCCGCCGCCGGCGCCCGAAACACGCGACCACGCCCTGGCCAGCCTAGTAGCAATCCTGGGCGGCAGGTCGCATCGACCGGCAACGGAAAGCCTCGCGCGCCTTGGCTCTGCATTAGAGTCAGGAGGAGATTTTCGCCTGACGCTGTCCGGCACTCTCGCCCTGCGCAGGGGAAAACACCTCTTTCTGCTGCGCGAGAGGCGCGGTTTTTTGCCGCTGTCGGTGCCAGCCTTCGCATCGGCAACCTGGGATGGACGCTTCGTCATCAAAAACAGCAGCGCACAGGAAGTGACCATCACGGCCGGTCCTGCGGCAGAGATTGATGAACACCTGCCGGGTGCCGTGCGGTCAGCACTCTCCGGAAACGCACCACAAGTCATTGCAGCTGAAGCATTTTCGGGTTCTTCTGCAGACGCCGTCGCCATCACGCCGCGGCTTTCGCTCTTTGCCGAATTCATGCCGGGTTTCGACCGACCCCTGGCCGACGCGATCGGTCGGCTGATCGGCACGGAACCGTCGCCCGCCGTCCCCATTTAAGACTTATTGACGGAAAACGATCTGCGAAGGCCCGATTGCCTTGGCAAGGGTGCGGCGCGATCCTATGTTAGAGGATAATTCTGCGGGGCTCCGTCCCGCACCACAGGTTCGGGGAGTTCAATGAACCCAAATTTTCGCAATTTCGCGCTCTGGGCGATCATCGCGCTGCTGCTGATCGCGCTGTTCAGCATGTTCCAGACCTCGCCGTCGCAGACGGCTTCGAGCGAAGTGCCATATTCGCAGTTCCTTCGGGAGGTCGATGCCGGGCGCGTTCGTGAGGTCACGGTCACCGGCAACCGCGTTCTCGGCAAGTATGTCGAATCGGGAACCGCCTTCCAGACCTATGCGCCTGTCGTTGACGACAACCTGTTGAGCAAGCTGGAAGCCAAGAACGTGATGATCGTGGCCCGCCCGGAAACGGACGGCTCCTCCGGCTTCCTGAGCTATATCGGCACGCTTCTCCCCATGCTGCTGATCCTCGGCGTCTGGCTCTTCTTCATGCGTCAGATGCAGGGTGGCTCCCGCGGTGCCATGGGCTTCGGCAAGTCCAAGGCGAAGCTGCTCACCGAAGCGCATGGCCGTGTCACCTTCGACGACGTTGCCGGTGTGGACGAAGCCAAGCAGGATCTGGAAGAAATCGTCGAATTCCTGCGCGACCCGCAGAAATTCCAGCGCCTCGGCGGCAAGATCCCGCGCGGCGTTCTGCTCGTCGGCCCTCCGGGCACGGGTAAGACGCTGCTCGCCCGCTCCGTTGCCGGCGAAGCCAACGTCCCCTTCTTCACCATTTCCGGTTCGGACTTCGTTGAAATGTTCGTCGGCGTCGGTGCAAGCCGCGTCCGTGACATGTTCGAACAGGCGAAAAAGAACGCGCCCTGCATCATCTTCATCGACGAAATCGACGCCGTCGGTCGCCATCGTGGCGCAGGCCTCGGCGGCGGTAACGACGAACGCGAGCAGACGCTGAACCAGCTGCTCGTCGAGATGGACGGCTTCGAAGCCAATGAAGGCATCATCCTGATCGCCGCGACCAACCGTCCCGACGTTCTCGACCCCGCTCTTCTTCGTCCGGGCCGTTTCGACCGTCAGGTCGTTGTCCCGAACCCCGACATCGTCGGCCGCGAGCGCATCCTCAAGGTGCATGCCCGCAACGTGCCGCTCGCTCCGAATGTCGACCTTAAGGTTCTGGCACGCGGCACGCCCGGCTTCTCCGGTGCGGACTTGATGAACCTCGTCAACGAAGCCGCCCTGATGGCCGCCCGCCGCAACAAGCGCGTCGTCACCATGGCCGAATTCGAAGACGCCAAGGACAAGATCATGATGGGTGCGGAGCGCCGCTCGTCCGCCATGACCGAAGCCGAGAAGAAGCTGACCGCCTATCACGAAGCCGGCCATGCCATCACGGCCTTGCAGGTGCCGGTGGCGGATCCGCTGCACAAGGCAACCATCATCCCGCGTGGCCGTGCGCTTGGCATGGTCATGCAGTTGCCTGAGGGCGACCGCTACTCGATGAGCTACAAGTGGATGGTCTCTCGCCTCGTCATCATGATGGGCGGCCGCGTGGCGGAAGAACTGACCTTCGGCAAGGAAAACATCACCTCCGGCGCATCCTCTGACATCGAGCAGGCGACCAAGCTTGCCCGCGCCATGGTCACCCAATGGGGCTTCTCCGATGTCCTCGGCCAGGTCGCCTATGGTGAAAACCAGCAGGAAGTCTTCCTCGGTCACTCGGTTTCGCAGTCGAAGAACGTCTCGGAATCGACCGCCCAGAAGATCGACACCGAAGTACGCCGCCTGATCGACGAGGCCTATACCGAGGCCCGCCGCATCCTGACGGAGCACCATGACGAGTTCGTCGCGATCGCCGAAGGTCTTCTCGAATACGAGACGCTCTCGGGCGACGAGATCAAGGCGCTGCTGCGTGGCGAGAAGCCGTCCCGTGACAGCGGCGACGACACCCCGCCGAGCCGTGGCTCTGCCGTGCCCTCCACCGGCCGCAAGGACGCCCCGAAGGGCGGCGAGCCGGAAGGTGGCCTGGAGCCGCAGCCGCACTGAGTGCGCGCCCAGATCAAGACACGAGAAAGGCCATCCTTCGGGGTGGCCTTTTTGGTTTCAGTTGCAGTGTTCGTCAGATTCCAGTGGACGAGCGTGGCAGAGGTAACGCCGTGTAATCGTTTTTAGCGCTATTTTACGTGTCCTGTACCGCGTTCTGTGGCATGAGCAGCCAACCAAGGGATCTCCGCGCGATCGCTCGAGACGAATGACGTCTCGCAGCCGCGGAGTTGAAAAGGACTTGAAGGAACACCTGATGACACGTCGCTACTTCGGCACGGACGGCATTCGCGGCCTTTCCAACCGCTTTCCCATGACCCCGGATCTCGCCATGCGGGTCGGCATCGCCGCAGGCACCATCTTCCGCCGCGGCGGCCATCGCCACCGCGTGGTGATCGGCAAGGATACGCGCCTTTCCGGCTATATGCTGGAAAACGCCATGGTGGCAGGCTTCACAGCGGCCGGTCTCGATGCCTTCGTTCTCGGCCCGATCCCGACGCCTGCCGTCGCCATGCTGACGCGTTCGCTCCGCTGCGATCTCGGCGTCATGATCTCCGCCTCCCACAATCCCTTCGCCGACAATGGCATCAAGCTCTTCGGCCCTGACGGCTACAAGCTCTCCGACGAACTCGAGATGCAGATCGAGGAACTGCTCGAAAAGGACCTGTACGGTCAGCTCGCATCCCCGAACGACATCGGCCGCGCCAAGCGTATCGACGGCGTGCATGACCGCTACGTCGAATTCGCCAAGCGCACCCTGCCCCGCGACGTCACCCTTCATGGCCTGCGCGTCGCGATCGACTGTGCCAATGGTGCGGCCTACAAGGTTGCCCCTGCGGCTCTTTGGGAACTCGGCGCCGAGGTCGTCACGATCGGTAACGAGCCCAACGGCACCAATATCAATCTCGAATGCGGCTCGACGCATCCGGAGACGCTGCAGAAGAAGGTGCACGAGACCCGCGCCGATATCGGCATCGCGCTCGATGGCGACGCCGACCGTGTCATCATCGTCGACGAGAACGGCACGGTGGTCGACGGCGACCAGTTGATGGCGGTCATCGCCGAGACCTGGGCTCAGGACCAGACCCTGCGTGGTGGCGGCATCGTCGCAACTGTCATGTCCAATCTCGGCCTCGAACGCTTCCTCGGCGACAAGGGCCTGACCCTTGCCCGCACCAAGGTCGGCGACCGCTATGTGGTCGAACACATGCGCAATCACGACTTCAACGTGGGTGGCGAGCAGTCTGGGCACATCGTGCTGTCAGACCATGGCACGACCGGCGATGGCCTCGTGGCAGCCCTGCAGATCCTGGCAGCCGTCAAGCGCACAGGCCGTACGGTGAGCGAACTCTGCCATCGCTTCGAGCCGGTGCCGCAGCTCCTGCGCAATGTCCGCTTCTCCGGCGGCAAGCCATTGGAAGACGCCGTGGTCAAGCAGGCGATCGCCGATGCGGAAGCCGAACTTGCCAAGTCCGGCCGTCTTGTCATCCGCCCTTCGGGCACTGAGCCGCTGATCCGTGTTATGGCCGAAGGCGATGACCGCGAGCAGGTCGAGCGCATCGTCAACGAACTCGTCGACGTGATCGGCAGCGTGCGCAGCGCGGCTGCCTGATCGCCGATCGATTGCTGGAAACGAAAAAGCCCGGCTGGTCTGCAGCCGGGCTTTTTTGATGTCTGGTGTCTGACCGCGGATCAGGCCGAAAGCTTGGCCATGACCTCGTCGGAGATTTCGAAGTTCGAATAGACGTTCTGCACGTCGTCATCGTCTTCCAGCGTGTCGATGAGCTTCATCAGCGACTGCGCCTTTTCTTCGTCCACTTCGATCGTGTTCTGCGGCTTCCAGATCGCCTTAACGGAGCTGGCTTCGCCAAGAACCGCTTCGAGCGCCTTGGACACGTCGTTGATGTCCTCGAAAGCGCAGTAGATGGTGTGGCCTTCTTCGTCGGAGACGACGTCTTCGGCTCCGGCTTCGATCGCCGCTTCCATCACCTTGTCCGCGTCGCCGACCGAAGCCTTGTAGGTGATCTCACCGACATGGTCGAAGGAGAAGGAAACCGAACCGGTTTCGCCAAGCGCGCCGCCGGCCTTCGAGAAGGTGGACCGTACGGAAGATGCGGTGCGGTTGCGGTTGTCGGTCAGCGTCTCGACGATGACGGCAACGCCGCCCGGACCGTAACCTTCGTAGCGGATCGCGTCATAGGACTCGGCATCGGCACCGGATGCCTTCTTGATCGCGCGCTCGATGTTGTCCTTCGGCATCGACTGTGCCTTGGCGTTCTGGACGGCGAGGCGAAGTGCCGCATTCATCGCAGGGTCGGGCAGACCGGTCTTTGCGGCAACCGTGATTTCGCGTGCAAGCTTGGAGAACATCTTCGAACGGATACCGTCCTGCTTCCCCTTGCGGTGCATGATGTTTTTAAACTGTGAATGGCCAGCCATGGCACCCCTGATCAGGTCTCTATATTGGGAATGGCCGCCTTATACGGGCGAAACCGGCCCGGTTCAAGAGTCATGAGACCTCTGCGAAGCCCGTGATGAGTGAGGAACATCTCACCCTTGAGTTCGTTGCCTCCACGGCAAAACCCGTAGGAGACAAAACATGGCAAGCTTCACCGAAGCCAAGGAAAATCCCGTAGAACAGCTCTGGGACGAGATCGACGACATCCATGCCGGCATGCTCGGCCTGATGGGTGGCAACATGCACATGCAGCCCATGGCTCCGAATGCGGATCGCAAGCGCAACGCCATCTGGTTCTTCACCAAGACCGACAGCCATCTGGTGCAGGCGCTGCGTCCGGGCAGCCGCGCGCATTTCTGTGTCGTCGGCAAGGATCACGACTATCACGCATGCCTCGCTGGCACGCTGACCGAAAACAAGGACCCGGCGAAGATCGACGAGTACTGGAACTCGGTCGTGGCTGCCTGGTACGAAGGCGGCAAGTCCGATCCGAAGCTGACGCTTCTGGAACTCAAGCTGGATGACGGCGAAATCTGGGCCTCGACCGACAGCTCGCTCAAGTTCGGCTGGGAGATCGCCAAGGCCAATATGAGCGACGAGAAGATGCCGGATGTCGGCGTTCACCGCGAAGTCCGCTTCGCCTGAGGTGTCAAGGGGTCCTAGACCCCTTGAAGAACGAGGATCAGCGGCTTTCTCGGCAGTGTCCGCATGGACACGGTGAAGCCGCGGTTCTCGGAAATCTGCGTATCGAAACTGTCGTCGAACATCGACAGGAAGGTTTCGATCGGCGGACCACGGCGATGCATGGGCAGGATCACGGCAGAGCGCAGCCGTTTGACGATCCGGCTCATGCTGTCGGCCCCGAGCGTCAATCCGCCATCCACCGGGACCATCAGGATATCGAGACGTCCGATCTCGCCGTAGTGAGTATCGGTCAGCTCGTGATGCAGGTGCCCGAGATGCCCGATGCAAAGCCCCGCCACCTCGAAGATGAAGATGGAATTGCCGTTCGGCTCCATCTCCCCACCCCAGCTTCTGATATCCGTCGGGACGTTGCGCACATAGGCGTCGCCAACGACCAGCCTGTGCTCGATCGGCTGCCCGGGCTCCGCTTCGTTCCAGCCATGCAGAACGGCGCCGATCGCCGGGTCAGGATTGAGCGTGTAATGGCTCGAATGGGCCTTGTTCATCGTCACCACGTCGGGGGTGCGCGACGTGCGCAGCCAGCCATTGAAATCGGTGGCAATCGAGATACCCCCAGGGGTGTCGATCTGGAACGTGGAGTGACCCACGAAAGTGATCACGACGTCCTCTTGCACCTGCGCCAGCGTCAAGGCCGGAGCCCCCGATGCGGGCGGCGTGAAGTTGGCATATTGAACGTCGGGGATTTTCTCGGCGATCAGCTGGCACTGGCTGACCTGCGGTCGCGGTGCCTCTTGCGCAAAGGCGCTGCCGGTCAACACGGCAAGCGCCATCGTGGACAACATCAGTCTCAGCATCATGCCGCTCCCTGCACCGTATCCAGATCGTGCATTAGAGAATGCGGGAGCGCCGGGAAAGCGTAAAGCGCCCTCCCGGTGGCAAGGCGTCACAATGGCGTTATCGCTGGTCTGTCAGGCCCAGAAGGACGGGATCGTTTCGGCAAGCCGCGGCCCGAGCCTGAGCGGTGCGATCTTTTCGGCAAGCCCCGTGCTGTCGGAGATCTCGACACCGACGCCGCAGATGGTGGCAGGCCCGCTGGCCGCCTCGAAGCGGCCTTTGGGCATCTTCGAGATGAAGCGGTTGAGCGGCTCCTCCTTCTCCATGCCGAGCGAGGAATCGTAGTCGCCGCACATGCCGGCATCCGACATATAAGCCGTGCCGCCGTTCAGGATCTGATGGTCAGCGGTCGGAACATGCGTGTGCGTCCCGACGACAAAGCTCGCACGGCCATCGACGAAATGGCCGAAACACTGCTTCTCGCTCGTCGCCTCCGCGTGGAAATCGAAGACGATCACATCCGCCTGCTCCTTCAGCGGGCAGGCTGCCAGGATGGCCTCGGCGGACTTGAAGGGATCGTCGAGTTCCGGATGCATGAAGACGCGGCCCATGATGTTGGCAACGAGCACACGAGCGCCATTGCGGGCGTAGTAGAGGCCCGAGCCCTTGCCGGGCGTTCCGGCGGGATAATTTGCCGGACGAAGGAACTGGTCATGCCGCGTGCAGAAGGAGACGGCCTCCTTCTGGTCCCAGACATGGTTACCGGTCGTGACGACATCGGCCCCGGCATTGATGGTCTCGAGATAGATATCTTCGGTGATGCCGAAGCCGCCGGCGGCGTTCTCACCGTTGACGATGACGAAATCGAGCTTCAGGTCGGAGATGAGGCCCGGCAACCGCTCCCAAACAGCCGTACGTCCGGTCTTGCCCACCATATCTCCGAGGAACAGAAGTCGCATTTCGTCCAATCACTCCATGAATGTTCTGAGGCCGCTCTCTGTCAGCACGGCCTCCAGCCGGACGTCATGGGCTTCATAGGGCACTTCTGCCACCTCCTGACAGTCGAATGCAATGCCGATCAGACGCGGATGCCGGCCTTTTTCCCTGAGACGTGCAATCGCGCGGTCGTAGTGACCGGCGCCATAGCCGACGCGGTTGCCTTGGGCATCGAAGGCCGACAGCGGCACAAGCAGCAGATCCGGATCGAGAACGGCCGCCTCAGGCCCGGGCCCACGCGTGCCGAAGCCGGTGTCGACGAGCTCCGCCCCGGCCACCAGTTCGCGGAAGACGATGGTCTCCTTGTCCATGACCACGGGCAGGCAGAGACGCGCGCCGCGCGCCTTCAGCCGCGCCATCAGAGGCCGGATGTCGGCCTCTGAGCGGATGGGAAAGAAGCCGGAGACGATGGTACCCGGCTCGATGCTGAGATCATCGCCGGCAAGCTCGGCCATGCGCAGGCTGAACTCGAGCCGAAGCTCGGCGGGGATGGCGTCACGGGCGGCAAGCCGCTCACCTCTAAGATTTGCCTTTAATTGGCGTTTTGACATCATGAAACGCTGATCCTGAACGGGCCACCCCAAATATGGGGTGACAAAAGCCAAAAAATCGAGCAATTGCCCTTTATCAAGTGCCTTAGCAATTCCCTTGGAAAACCAAGGATTAACCCGAAGAGCTTAGACTAAGGTTCGAGTTAATGTACAAGGGGCATCGCTTCATGCAGCTATTTTCACGCTTCGGCATCACGAAAACGATCACGGCAACGACAGTTCTGATCCTCGTCGCGTCCCTCGGAGCGGTGGCCTGGGTCATTTCTGGCAGCATCGAGACGCGCATTCAGCAACAGGCCATCGCCGGCCAGGATGCAAGCCTGCGCACCGCCGCGACGATCATCGAGCGCGACCTTCCCGGCACCCAGATCACCTGGGCCAAGGACGGCAACGTTGAACGGGTCGTCATGGAGTCGATCCCTACCGAATTTACCGAGCATGGCATGATCGACACGATCGGCCGCATGACCGGCCAGACCGCGACGATCTTTGCCTGGGATGCCGAGAGCAAGGACTTCTGGCGCCGCACGACCAACATCATCAAGCCTGACGGCAACCGTGCCGTTGGCACGGCACTCGGCCAGACCGGCGCCGTCTACCCCTATTCCGTCAAGGGTCAGGTCTATCGCGGCGAGGCCGTGATCCTGGAAACGCCTTACTACACCATCTATCAGCCGATCTTCTCGCCTGCCGGCGACGTCATCGGCATCCTCTATGCCGGTGTGCGCAAGGCTGAAATCAACGGCATCGCCACCGAGATGACCTATGCGATCGGGACAACCGCGCTGATCGTCCTGCTGATTGCCGCCACCCTGATCGCCCTTCTCGTGCGCCGCATCGTCGGCTCGCTGCCGCGCCTCACCGCCGTGGCCGAAAGCCTGGCAGCCGGCCAGCTCGACACCTCGGTTCCCGACCAGGACCTGAAGAACGAAGTCGGGGCCCTTGCTCGCGCGATCAACGTCTTCCGCGAAAGCGCCATCCAGAAGATCGAGATCGAGCGCCAGGCAGCAGAAGCCGCAGCCCAGGGTGACCAGGAACGTGCTGAGCGCGAACGCGCCAAGGCCGAAGACTCCCGCATGGTACAGGAAGCCGTCGACGTTCTCGCTGGCTGTCTCAACCGCCTGAGCGACGGCGACCTGACGGTTCGCATCGATCGTCCCTTCACCGGCGACCTCGATCGTCTGCGCGTCGACTTCAACGCTTCGGTCGAGAAGCTGAGCAGCACGCTGTCGGAAATCCGCGCCGAAACCTCCGGCATCGAGGCAAGCTCTGCCGAAATGCGCTCGGCAACGGACGACCTTTCGAAGCGCACCGAGCAGCAGGCAGCCTCCCTCGAGGAAACCTCCGCGGCACTCGAGGAAATCACCTCGACCGTTCGCGGCTCCTCGGCCAAGGCGGATGAAGCGGCCCACATGGCAACCAAGGCGCGCCAGAGCACCGAAAGCTCCAGCAAGGTCGTCTCCGACGCGATCGAAGCCATGAGCCGGATCGAACAGGCATCGAGCGAGATCTCCAAGATCATCAACGTCATCGACGAGATCGCCTTCCAGACCAACCTGCTTGCCCTGAACGCAGGCGTAGAAGCCGCACGCGCCGGTGAAGCCGGCAAGGGCTTTGCCGTCGTTGCCCAGGAAGTTCGCGAACTTGCCCAGCGTTCGGCCAATGCCGCCAAGGACATCAAGGCGCTGATCAACAAGTCGGGCGAAGCCGTCGCCGGCGGTGTCTCGCTGGTCCAGCAGACCGGCAGCGCGCTCGGCGAGATCTCCAACCAGGTGGCCGTTATCAACGACCACATCACGGCGATCGCATCGGCGGCCCGCGAACAGTCCACGGCGCTGCACGAGATCAACGGCTCGGTCAACCACATGGACCAGTTCACGCAGAAGAACGCCGCCATGGTGGAAGAGGCAACGGCTGTCACGCACCGCCTCGCCGACAGCGCCCGCAATCTCGGTGGCCTCGTCGCCCAGTTCCGGATGGCCGGCAACGCTGCGGCCCCGGCACGCACCGTCTCAACCCCGGCCTATACGGCGCCTGCGGCACCGGCTCCCCGCGCCGCCTCGCGTCCGGCAGCCGCCGCAGCCGAGACCCGGCCGGTCGCCTCTCCGGCCCGCAAGATGATGGGCGGCCTCGCCAAGGCCTTCGGCGGCGGCAACACGGCCGCTGCGGCCTCGCAGGACAACTGGGAAGAATTCTGATCCCAGGAGCCAAAAAACAAGAAAAGCCGTCGCGAGCAATCGCGGCGGCTTTTTGCATGTCATCTCTTGAAGAGTGAGGTGCGATCCACGGCAACCGATGGAGATTTACGATCCTGGGTGCCTACAAACGTAGGTGGGCGCCATATGTCCGAGCCCACGGGCCCGGTCAGGGACAGCTCCCTTTGGATCGAGTATGGCCCCAGGGATTGTGGTTCCTGTCGTGAGGCGCAGATCGCAATTCAGATATAGGCGCTTCGCCCTGACTGCGCCAGTGGGCTCAGCAAATAGTCCTTAAGCCTGGGGCTGGGGCGCGGGGCGCTGGGTGAGCTTGCGGGTGATGCCGTTCAGCCGCTCGGCGAGATCGGCAATCGCATGCGCCACGGCTTCTTCGCGCTGATGGACGCCTGAGAGGACCGTGTCGCGTCCCTCGCGGAAGCCCTTGAGTTCGGCTTCGGCGGTGGCGAGGCGGCGATTGATCTCGGCCATCTCGTCCATGACCATGATGCCGGCCATCACCGTGATCCTGAGATCACCGATTTCGCCGAATTGTCCCTTGAGATGGCCGACATACCGATCGAACTGGCTCGCAAGCTCGGTCAGATGGGCTTCCTGCCCCTCCTCGCAAGCCATGCGATAGGCTTTTCCGTCGATCGTGACTGTCACCTGCGACATCGGCCATCCAACTCTTTCTTACGCACGACGCCATCGCGCCGGAAGCACACAAACGCCTTTAGCCGACCGTTCAGCGGTCGAGAACCGCCCGGATCGTCTCCATCGCGGTCACCAGTCGGCGCGAAACCTCGCGATTGACCTCTTCAAGCCGGTTGGCGCGAAACTCCGACTGATCCAGTTCCTGGGCGAGGCGCGCACGATCTGCATGGACGCGGCGAACTTCGCCATCGATCTCCGTGCTCTCCCGTTCCGCCTCGAAGCGCATGTCGACGGCGTTCTCGAGCCCGGCGACAGCCTGCCGTAGCGCTGCGAGCGCGGCATCAACCGAATTTTCCGCCGGCATTATTTCGCCCCTGCCTCAGTGATGTCTGTTCGCTACACGAATCGTTGTGGCCGCCCCGATCCTGTGTGCCGGGACAGTAAGCCCCGGTCTTGCCGCGCGTCAATAAAGCGCGGCCCCTTGGAAGAAGCCAATTCTGTGGAAGACTGCCGCTTATTGCCGCTGCGGAAGTCATCCGGACAAGTCGCACAGGAAAGAGGCAAAGAGATGTTTTATTGGCTCAGGAAACGCCCCGGGCCGGCCCTTTTGTTGACTTGCGCGATGCACCTGATAAGGATCAGCCCCGTTCAGGCGGCCCGTCCCGGCGGGCCGTATCTCGAAGCCCCGGAACAAGCGGATAAGCCATGATTTCTCCCGAAAAACATCAGCGGATGGCGAATGCGATCCGTTTCCTCGCCATGGATGCAGTGGAAAAGGCCAATTCCGGCCACCCCGGCATGCCCATGGGCTGCGCCGATGTCGCGACCGTTCTCTTCACCCGCTACCTGAGCTTCGACCCGAAGAACCCGCTCTGGCCTGACCGCGACCGTTTCGTGCTGTCGGCCGGCCACGGCTCCATGCTGATCTACTCGCTCCTCTATCTCACCGGATACGAGGACATGACGATCGAAGACATCAAGTCTTTCCGCCAGCTCGGCGCCAAGACCGCAGGTCACCCGGAATATGGTCATGCCTCCGGCATCGAAACGACCACCGGCCCGCTCGGCCAGGGCATTGCCACGGCTGTCGGCATGGCACTCGCCGAAAAGAAGCTGTCGAACGAGTTCGGCTCGGACCTGCAGGACCACTACACCTATGTGCTCGCAGGCGACGGCTGCCTCATGGAAGGCATCAGCCAGGAAGCGATCACGCTGGCCGGCCACCTCAAGCTCAACAAGCTGATCGTCTTCTGGGACGATAACGGCATCTCGATCGACGGCGCGATCTCGCTCGCCGACTCGACCGACCAGCATGCCCGCTTCCGCTCGGCCGGCTGGAACACCATCGCCATCGACGGCCATGATCCGGAAGCGATCGCGGCTGCGATCGAAACCGCCAAGGCATCCGACAAGCCGACCATGATCGCCGCCAAGACCGTCATCGGCTTCGGCGCCCCGAACAAGGCCGGCACGCACAAGGTTCACGGCTCGCCGCTCGGCGCCGACGAAATCGCCGCCACCCGCAAGGCGCTTGGCTGGGAAGAAGAAGCCTTCTCGATCCCGGCAGACGTGCTGGACGCCTGGCGTCTGGCTGGCCTGCGCTCGACCAAGACCCGCAAGGAATGGGAAGCACGCCTCGCTGCTGCAGACGCTGAGAAGCGCGCCGAGTTCAACCGCCGCTTCGCAGGCGAACTGCCCGGCACGCTCGCCGGCGCCGTCGACGCCTACAAGAAGAAGCTCGCCGAGACCAAGCCGACCGTCGCCACCCGCAAGGCTTCGGAAGACGCGCTCGAAGTCATCAACGGCGTCGTCACCGAAACGCTCGGCGGCTCCGCCGACCTGACCGGCTCGAACAACACCAAGACCAGCCAGACCAAGTCGATCACCCCGACCGACTTCTCCGGCCGCTACATCCACTACGGCATCCGCGAGCACGGCATGGCCGCGGCCATGAACGGCATCGCCCTGCATGGCGGTCTGATCCCCTATTCCGGCGGCTTCCTGATTTTCTCGGACTACTGCCGTCCGTCGATCCGCCTCGCTGCTCTCATGGGCATCCGCGTCATCCACGTCCTGACCCATGATTCCATCGGTCTCGGCGAAGATGGCCCGACTCACCAGCCGGTCGAGCACATGGCCGCCTTGCGCGCCATCCCGAACCTCCTGATGTTCCGCCCGGCAGACGCCACGGAAACCGTGGAATGCTGGCAGGTGGCGCTGGAGCACAAGGACCGTCCGTCCGGTCTGGCGCTGACCCGTCAGAATCTCATCCCGGCCCGTACGGAATACGAAGAACGCAACCTCTGCGCCCAGGGCGCCTATGAGCTGATCTCGGCCAGCGACGCACAGGTCTCGATCTTTGCCTCCGGTTCGGAAGTCGAGATCGCGATCAAGGCGCAGCAGCAGCTGGAAGCCAAGGGCATCTCCGCCCGCGTCGTCTCGGTCCCCTGCTTCGAACTCTTCTTCGAACAGGACGCCGCCTACCAGGAAGCGATCATCGGCCATGCGCCGGTAAAGATCGCCGTCGAAGCCGGCATTCGCCAGGGCTGGGACGCGATCATCGGCTCCACTGGCACCTTCATCGGCATGAAGTCCTTCGGCGCCTCCGGCCCGGCCAAGGAACTCTACAAGCACTTCGGCATCACGGCTGACGCAGTTGTCGCCGCGGCTGAAGAGAAGCTTGCCTGACACCATCCCGCCAGGGCGCGCGTGCTGCGCCCTGACATTGCCCAAGAGCTCAATATTCAATCGGGAGTGCACCAATGACTGTGAAAGTTGCCATCAACGGCTTCGGCCGTATCGGACGTAACGTTCTCCGCGCCATCGTCGAATCCGGCCGCACCGACATCGAAGTCGTCGCCATCAACGATCTGGGCCCGGTCGAGACTAACGCCCACCTGCTGCGCTACGACTCGATCCACGGCAAGTTCCCGGCCGATGTGAAGGTCGAAGGCGACACGATCATCGTTGGCGGCGGCAAGCCGATCAAGGTTACCGCGATCAAGGATCCGGCAACCCTGCCGCACAAGGAACTCGGCGTTGACATCGCCATGGAATGCACCGGCATCTTCACCTCGCGTGAAAAGGCCGCCCTGCATCTGCAGGCCGGCGCCAAGCGCGTCATCGTTTCGGCTCCGGCCGATGGCGCCGACCTGACGGTCGTCTTCGGCGTCAACCACGACAAGCTGACCAAGGACCACCTGGTCATCTCGAACGCCTCCTGCACGACCAACTGCCTGGTGCCGGTCGTCAAGACGCTCGACGATGCCGTTGGCATCGACCACGGCTTCATGACCACGATCCACTCCTACACCGGTGACCAGCCGACGCTCGACACCATGCACAAGGATCTCTACCGCGCCCGCGCGGCAGCGCTCTCCATGATCCCGACCTCGACGGGCGCAGCCAAGGCCGTTGGTCTGGTTCTGCCGCACCTGAAGGGCAAGCTGGACGGCACCTCGATCCGCGTCCCGACCCCGAACGTCTCGGTCGTCGACTTCAAGTTCGTCGCCAAGAAGGACACGACCAAGGAAGAGATCAACGAAGCCATCATCGCAGCCTCCAACGGCGCCCTGAAGGGCATCCTCGGCTACACCGACGAGCCGCTGGTTTCGCGCGATTTCAACCACGACAGCCATTCGTCGATCTTCGCACTCGACCAGACCAAGGTTCTCGAAGGCAACTTCGTGCGCATCCTGACCTGGTACGACAACGAGTGGGGCTTCTCGAACCGCATGTCGGACACGGCAGTGGCGATGGCAAAGCTCATCTGATCCATTAAGATCAGTCTCGCATGAAGGCGGGTCAGCAATGGCCCGCCTTTTTCGTTTTCGAAGATGCCGGCCTCGCCTGAGAAAAAATTGGTTCCGACCATGGAACAATCAGGCGGCCCACTAGTTGCCTCTTCGAATTGTGGCGCAAATGCGGCTTCTTTGGACAGCCCGCGCCACCCGATGGCGCCCTTGCGCGCCGATCTGAGGCTTGAAGCCTCGACCTCACATTGAAAGGATACCGGAACATTGGCTCTCACAACGACCGATCCCCATGAAGCTGTCGCGGAAGATGCGATCCCGGCGCCAGAGGGGCGGACCGAGATCATCGATACCAGCTATGAGATCGGTCAGGACAACATCAACTTCCGCCGCCGTTTCGTCTTTGAACTCGACATCCACAATGTTGTCTTCAGCGTCTCGGCTTTGTCGATCGTACTTTTCACCTTCCTGACGCTGGCGTTCCAGACGACGCTCGAGCCGGCCTTCACAGGCCTCAGGAACTTCCTGACCAGCAATCTGGACTGGTTCTTCCTGCTGACCGGCAATGTCTTCGTCCTCGTCTGCATCGGCTTGATCCTCTCGCCGCTCGGGCGCATCCGCCTCGGCGGCCCTGACGCCCGTCCCGACTTTGGCAACCTCGCCTGGTTCGCGATGCTGTTTGCCGCCGGCATGGGCATTGGCCTGATGTTCTATGGCGTCTCCGAACCCATGGGTCACTTCACGGCCGCACTTGGCGGTCCCGTTGTCGAAGACGGCGTCCGCACGGACTGGGCACCGCTCAACGGCGCGGTCGGCGATCCCGAAGGAGCCCGGCGCCTCGCCATGGCGGCAACCATCTTCCACTGGGGTCTGCACCCCTGGGCGATCTATGCCGTCGTTGCCCTCGCTCTGGCCCTCTTCTCCTTCAACAAGGGCCTGCCGCTGACACTGCGTTCGATCTTCTACCCGATCTTCGGTGAGCGCGTCTGGGGCTGGCCGGGTCACGTCATCGACATCCTGGCGGTCTTCGCGACCATCTTCGGTCTCTCGACCTCGCTCGGCATCGGTGCCCAGCAGGCCAGCGCCGGTCTGGAATTCCTCTTCGGCATTCCCGCGACCGAAACCACGATGATCCTGCTCGTGCTGGCCATCACCTGCATCGCCATCGCCTCAGTCGTCGCGGGCATGGACAAGGGTGTGAAGCTTCTGTCGGAGGTCAATCTCGGCCTTGCAGCCTTGCTGCTCGTCTTCATCATCGCGGTCGGACCGACAATGCAGATCCTCAAGGGCTTCTTCCTGAACCTCTCGGCCTATGCGACCTATCTGCCGGCACTTGCCAATCCCTTCGGTCGTGAAGACACCAACTTCTCCCAGGGCTGGACGGCCTTCTACTGGGCCTGGTGGATCAGCTGGTCGCCCTTCGTCGGCATGTTCATCGCCCGCGTCAGCCGCGGTCGTAGCGTACGCGAACTGCTGACGGCCGTTCTGCTGATCCCGTCGCTCGTCTCGGTCCTGTGGATGACGGCTCTTGGCGGCACCGCGATCAGCCAGCTCGTCAATGACGGCCTGACCAGCGTGCAGGATGCGGCTCTGGAACTGCAGCTCTTCGAAATGCTGGCCCATCTGCCGATCACCGCGGTGACCTCCTTCATCGGGATCATCCTGGTCGTGGTCTTCTTCGTGACCTCCTCCGACTCCGGTTCGCTGGTCATCGACACGATCTCGGCAGGCGGCAAGGTCAATGCACCGGTCCCGCAGCGTGTCTTCTGGGCAAGCTTCGAGGGTCTGGTTGCAGTCGCCCTGCTTCTCGGCGGCGGTCTCGTGGCACTCCAGGCCATGGCCGTGTCCACCGGCTTGCCCTTCGCGGTTGTCCTCCTCGGCGCGTGTTACGCGCTCATCCGAGGACTGATGTCCGAGCCGAGATAAAAAATGACGTGGGGCGGATTAAAATATTTAAATCCGCCCCATAATCATCATGATCTTGCTCCAGCTTGCTGAAGCCGTTCGGCAAGCCATTGAACTTCCGCCTTGCAAGAAGTGCCCGTCATGACGACGGGAAGCGACCACGTTTCGGTTTGACAGCCGGATCGCGGAAACGGACAGTGGTGGGTGCGACCGGTCGACAGGTGATGGGAAAGGGGAAGAGGATTGAGTGAGTTCTATGCGGTCACGCTGGTTGCAACGGCCCTCGTCTTCCTGGCCGCCTTTTCGAGCCTCATCGCCTTCCGCTTCGGTGCGCCCCTCCTTCTTCTCTTTCTGACGATCGGCCTGGGTGCCGGCGTCGATGGTCTCGGCATCGACTTCTCCAATTTCGGACTGGCTTACGTGGTCGGTTCGCTGGCGCTAGCGGTCGTCCTTTTCGATTCCGGTTTTGGCACCTCCCTGCAGTCCTTCAGGCTGTCTGCGGCCCCGGCGCTGACGCTCGCGACGGCAGGCGTCCTGCTCACCACCCTGCTTCTTGGCTTTGCCGCCCATTTCCTCTTCGGCTTCAGCTATCTCGAAGGCATGCTGCTCGGCGCGATCCTCGCATCCACGGACGCGGCGGCCGTGTTCTTCCTGCTGCGCATCGGCGGCATCAACATTCGTGACCGGGTTCGCTCGGCGCTCGAAGTCGAATCCGGCACCAACGACCCCATGGCGATCTTCCTCGCCATCGCGCTGGTCGAATTGATCTCGAACGGCAGCGGCGCAGACGCTCTCTCTTTCGATCTGCTGAGGCTCTTCGTCGAGCAGATGGGGATAGGCCTCATCCTCGGTCTCATCGGCGGGGCGTCGATTGCCTTCATCCTGCGCCGGCTCCAGATCGAGCAGGGTCTGGCACCGATCTTCATGCTCGCCATGGCCCTGATGATCTTCGCCTTCACCGGCCTGATCGGCGGCAGTGGCTTCCTCGCCGTCTATGTCGCCGGCATCTATGCCGGGTCGCGCAAGCTGCCCTCGACGGTGTCGATCAAGCGTTTCCAGGACGGCATGACCTGGCTCTCCCAGATCATCATGTTCCTCGTGCTCGGCCTCCTCGCGACCCCTTCCGAGTTTCCGCAGATCCTGCTGCCGGCCGTCCTGCTCGCCCTCTTCCTCGTCTTCATTGCGCGCCCCCTCGCCGTCTGGCTCTGCCTGCTGCCCTTCGATTTCACTCAGCGTGAAACGGGCTTCATCGCCTGGGTCGGCCTGCGCGGCGCCGTCTCCATCCTGCTCGGGATCGTGCCGGTCATCGGCAACATGGACAACGGCCAGCTCTTCTTCAACACGGCCTTCATCGTCGTGATGATCTCGCTGGTGCTGCAGGGTTGGACCATCAAGCCGCTCGCAAAGCGCCTCGGGCTGATCATTCCGCCACGTATTGGCGCAATCGACAAGGTCGAGCTTGACCTGCCGGGCTCGGCCAATCACGAACTCCTCGCCTACCGCGTCGTTGCCGGCAGCCCTGTTCTTCGCGGCGAGCGTATTCCGCGTTGGGCTATGCCCTCGCTGGTCATCCGCGACGGCAAGTCGATGCGTTACCAGTATGCCGGCCGGCTGCGCGAAAACGACCAGGTCTACCTCTTCATCGCGCCGAGCTATTCCAAGCTGCTCGATCGCCTCTTCGCCACCGAAGCCCCGGTGGAAGAAGACGACGGTGAGTTCTTCGGCACCTTCGCGATCTCGCCCGCAACCCATGTGCGCGACCTCGACGAAGCCTATGGCCCCCTCTCGATCACCGACAGCGAGCGCGGCAAGACCGTCGCCGAGATGATCACCCAACGCCTCGGCGGTCGCGGCGATTATGCCGACCGGGTCCGTCTCGGTGCCATTGTGCTGATCGTCCGCGACATCGACGAACACGGACATATCGCATCCGTCGGCGTGTCCATGGAGCCGGTCGAGCCCGCCACCACCTGGCCAATCTTCCTCAATATCCGCGAACTCGTTCTGGCGAGCCGCGATTATCTGCGTCGCAAACGCGGCGAGACGAGGCTGGATCAAACCGGCGAAAAATGAAACCTCGCGCCTTGCGCCGTCATCTGAGCGGTGTAAGGTCCGGCCCGTCAGCCCAGTTCAACAGCATTCAAGACGGGTAGTTTCATGCCGGCTTTCAAGACACTCGACGATCTCACCGACATCGCAGGCAAGCGTGTGCTTGTCCGCGTCGATCTCAACGTTCCCGTCACGGACGGCAAGGTTTCCGACACGACGCGCATCGAGCGCGTGGCGCCGACGATCCATGAGCTGTCGGAAAAGGGTGCCAAGGTCATTCTGCTCGCCCATTTCGGCCGCCCGAAAGGTGAGCCGGTCCCCGACCAGTCGCTCTCGCTGATCGCACCGGCCGTCGAGGAAGTGCTCGACCAGAGCGTCGCCTTCGCTTCGGACTGCATCGGAGCACCCGTCGCCGACGCCATCGCCAAGATGGAAAACGGCGATATCCTGCTTCTCGAAAACACCCGCTTCCATAAGGGCGAAGAGAAGAACACACCGGAATTCACCGCAGAACTTGCCAAGAACGGCGACATCTACGTCAACGACGCCTTCTCCGCCGCCCATCGCGCCCATGCCTCGACCGAGGGCCTCGCCCATCACCTGCCCGCCTATGCCGGTCGCACCATGCAGGCCGAGCTGGAAGCGCTGGAAAAAGGCCTCGGCCAGCCGACCCGCCCGGTCGTTGCCATCGTTGGCGGCGCCAAGGTCTCGACCAAGATCGACCTGCTCTCCAACCTCGTGACCAAGGTCGACGCCCTCGTCATCGGCGGCGGCATGGCGAACACCTTCATCGCCGCTCAGGGCATCAATGTCGGCAAGTCGCTCTGCGAGCATGATCTGGCCGACACCGCCCGCTCGATCATGGAAACGGCCAAGAAGGCAGGCTGCTCGATCGTGCTGCCAGTCGACGGCGTGGTTGCCCGCGAGTTCAAGGCCAATGCCGAAAACGAAACGGTCGACATCAATGCCATCCCCGCCGACGCAATGATGCTCGACGTTGGCCCGAAGTCGGTCGAACTGATCAACGGCTGGATCGAAAAGGCAGCGACCCTCGTCTGGAACGGCCCGCTCGGCGCCTTCGAGATCGCCCCCTTCGACAAGGCGACCGTCTCGGCGGCCGAACATGCGGCCGAACAGACCAAGGCCGGCAAGCTCGTGTCCGTCGCCGGTGGTGGCGACACCGTATCGGCGCTGAACCATGCCGAAGTCGCCGACGACTTCTCCTATGTCTCGACGGCCGGCGGCGCCTTCCTCGAATGGATGGAGGGCAAGGAACTGCCGGGCGTCGCGGTCCTGACCAAGGGCTGAGCTGTCTTTATCAAAACTTGAAACCGATCGACCGCGCGCCCCTCCGGCGCGCGGTCTTTTTTGTTGTCGACAGTCATTTGGCCGTCTCAGTCTTTGCGTTACCATGAGCCAGCGGAACCTCGGTCGGCGACACACGTTATTTTGCCCCACTGAAATTCCCTGCACCTCGACTGCGAAAACCGCAATTTCCATGCCGTTTGAAACGCGTTTAAAAATCTTTGAATTTTCAAACGATTGAAATGATTTCAATCGTTTCAATAGCTTAGCGGACCATTTTCCCTCCGTGGAAGTTCTGTTATCGCCGAAGACAGACCGGTCCCGCAGGACCGAGACGGTCCGGGAGTGACCGGCACAGCGCAGGCGGCCAGGTGCCACAACAGGAATTCAGTTGGGCGCGTTGCGCGCCATGTTCAGGGATAGGAGTGAAATATGGTGGACGCGAAGATGTTGGACAAAATGACCTCGGCACCTGGCTTCATCGCCGCGCTGGACCAGAGTGGCGGCTCGACACCGGGTGCATTGCGTCTCTACGGCGTCTCCGAGAGCGACTACCAGGGTGACGACGAGATGTATCGCCTGATCCACGCCATGCGCGCACGCATCATGAAGGCACCCGCCTTTACCGGCGACAAGGTGATCGGCGCCATCCTCTTTGAACGCACCATGGACGGCGATGTCGACGGCGAGCCGGTTCCAACCTTCCTCTGGGAAAAGCGCGGCGTTGTCCCCTTCCTGAAGATCGACAAGGGCCTGCTGGAGGAAGAGAACGGCGTGCAGCTGATGAAGCCGATGCCGGACCTCGACGCGCTGCTCGTCCGCGGCCGGGAGAAAGGCATTTTCGGCACCAAGATGCGCTCCGTGATCGCCCATGCCGACAAGGGTGGCATCGCTGCGGTGGTCAAGCAGCAGTTCGAGGTGGCGCGCCAGATCATCGCCCAGGGCCTCGTTCCGATCGTCGAGCCGGAAGTCTCCATCAAGAGCCCCACGAAGCGGGAAGCCGAAGCCATTCTCCGTGACGAGATTGCCGCGGAACTCGACCGGCTGCCGGCAGGTGACAAGGTCATGCTGAAACTGACCATTCCGACGGTCGATGACTTCTACGCACCGCTCGTCTCCCACCCGTCGGTCATCCGGGTTGTCGCTTTGTCTGGCGGCTACAGCACGGTCGATGCCTGCGAGAAGCTCAGCCACAACCACGGCGTGATCGCGAGCTTCTCCCGCGCGCTTGCGGAAAAGCTGCGCGTGTCGATGAGCGATGCCGAGTTCAACGCCAGCATTGCCGAGACGATCGATCAGATCTACGCCGCCAGCGTCAACAAGGCCGGCGCCATGGCCGCCGAATAAGCGCTGCGACGGACCACAGAACGGCAAACTTGTCATCAGGACACGAAAGCCCGGCCACGTGCCGGGCTTCTTGCGTTATCAGGGGACCAGGGAAAGCCTCTGGAGCAATCATGCCGAACTCGTCTCGTACCATCCCCTTCGTCACCGTCGACGTCTTCACCGAAACGCGCTTTGCCGGCAACCCGCTGGCCGTGATCACCGATGCACGGGGCCTGAGCGACAAGGAGATGCAGCAGATCGCGGCTGAATTCGGCTACTCCGAAACGACTTTTGCCCTCCCGCCCAAGGAGCCTGGCAACACCGCCGAGGTACGGATCTTCACCCCCGTGACGGAGGTGCCCTTCGCCGGTCACCCGAATGTCGGCACCGCCTATGTGCTCGCAAGCCAAGGAACGATCTTCGGCAACCCTGTGAGCGACCGGATCCGTTTTGAGGAAAAGGCTGGGCTGGTTGAGGTCTCGGTTTCCCGCAAAGACACTGGCGACGTCAGCGCAACGACGATCCGGGCGCCCGGCCCGCTGACGATCGGCGCCTCGATCCCGCCGGGGATGATGGCACCCTGCGTGGGGCTCTCGTCCAGGGACATCGAGACCAGTCGGCACCAGCCAACCTTTGCGTCCGTCGGATTGAAGTTCATCCTGATCGAAGTGAAGGACCTCGACGCATTGGCCCGCGCCGCCTCTCGTCTGGAACCATTGACGGCCCTCAGACAGGAATACGCCGCGGAAGACTGCGATTGCGCGACCTTCCTCTACACCTGGGTCGGTCAGGATCATCTGCGCGCCCGCATGTTCGCCCCCTTCGACAATGTCACCGAGGATCCGGCAACGGGCAGCGCATCCGCAGCACTTGGCGCGTTCCTGACGACGCTCAAGGCGCCACCCGACGAGCGCCACCTCCTCATCGAGCAAGGCGTCGAGATGGGCCGCCGAAGCCTGATCCGGCTGTCCGTCCGGACACGGAACGCAGCCTTCAACTCCGTCGAGATCAGCGGAAGCTCTGTTCTGGTCTCGCGCGGCGAACTGCTGATCTGAACGGAACCCTCTCGCTCAATCCTTGCGCAAATGCCGAAAACTTCAGCAAGACTATCTTGCCGCAGCGGGCTTGGCTGACTATATCCGCGGGTGAGGACGACCTCCCCATATAGGGTATGATGATCACTGCGGGACGACCCGCCTGTTTTCCCGGAGGGAAGAACATGCGCACCGCCGCAGACCGTATTCGCCACGCCATCAGCTTTGAATTGATCGGCCTTGCCCTGATTATTCCGATCGGCAGCTGGGCGTTCTCGGTCCCGCCCACCGACATCGGCATTGTCGGCATTGTCAGCGCGACGCTCGCGACCGGCTGGAACTATCTCTACAATCTCGGCTTCGACCACATGTTGCGCCGCTATACCGGCACGACGCTGAAGACCGTGCCCATGCGCATCATTCACGCCATCCTCTTTGAGGTTGGCCTGCTCATGGTGCTCATGCCGTTCATCGCCTGGTATCTCGGGATCAGCCTCTGGCAGGCCTTCGTCATGGACGTGGCCTTCGCCCTGTTCTACCTGGTCTATGCCTTCATCTTCAACTGGGCCTATGACAGGCTCTTCCCCCTGCCTGAATGGCAGACGGAGAAGGCTGCGGCTGCGAAGTGAGGCGTCGGCCGATCACGGCCGGATCAGGAGCGTGATCGACCAGGTGACGAAGGCGACCACGGCGAGTTTCCAGAAGTCGCTGCGGCGCCTCAGTCCCGGCAGGCCGAGGGGCTTGATCAGCTGGACGATCATCGCGAGGATCAGAAAGGCGGAGATGGCCTTGGTCATTCGTATTCCCTGTGGAGCGTGCGCGCGTGAACGCGCAGAAGCTTTGATAGCGGCGACGCAGCCACACGACTGTCACTTTTGCCCGCCAGAAGAGAATCCTGCAAGCTCCAAGGTCGCATTCAGACAACAGTAGGAAGATCGGTCTACTGTGCCTGAACAGCGTCGCCCGTCCGCGGGTGTCCTCAAAACACCAATCGACAAGAATGCCATGAGACGTAATCTTCTGCCGGTAATGGCCCTGCTTCTGGGCACGCTCTTCCTATTCCTCGGAAACGGCCTGCACGGCCTCCTGCTGCCGGTCCGAGGTGCCGCAGAGGGCTACTCCAACGAGGTGCTCGGCCTGCTCGGCACCACCTGGGCGGCAGGCTTCGTGCTTGGCTGCTTCGTGGCGCCGAAACTGGTCATGCGGGTCGGCCATGTCCGCGCCTTCTCCACCTTCGTCTCTCTGATCTCGGTCAACGCCCTGCTCACCGGCATCATCGTCGATGCCACCTGGTGGGTCGCCTTGCGCGTCATCACCGGCTTCTGCACCGCCGGCACCTCGATGATCATCGAAAGCTGGCTGAACGAGCGGGCGACGAACGAGAGCCGCGGCATGATCTTCTCGTTCTACATTTCGATCACGCTGATCGGCGTCGTCGGCGGCCAGATGCTGGTGGGCGTCTTCGATCCGGCAACGACCATCCTGTTCATGATCTGCGGGATCGTCTACGGCTTTGCCGTGCTGCCGACGCTGATGTCGACGGCCGCCTCACCGCAGCCGCTTCGCTCGATCAAGCTCGATCTGCCCCTGCTCTATCGCAACTCGCCCGTTTCCTTCGTCGGCATTCTGCTGATCGGCATTGCGAACGGTGCCTATGGCACGCTCGTCGCCGTCTTCGGCTCCCGCGCCGGCCTCGATGCCACGACGATCGCGATCCTCCTGTCGGTGACAATTTTCCTCGGTGCGGTGATGCAGTTCCCCGCGGGCAAGCTCTCCGACCGCATCGACCGCCGCTACGTGCTGGCAGCGCTTTCCAGCCTGGCAGCCTTCGCCGCACTTGGACTTCTGTTCTTCACGCCCAGCGACCCGCTCTGGATCTTCGTGCTGGTCGGCACCTATGGCGCCGCCGCCAATGCGCTCTATCCGATCGCCGTCGCCCATGCCAACGACTTCGCGAAGGCCGATGAATTCGTCAAAGTCTCCGGCGGCCTGCTGCTGCTCTTCGGCATCGGCACGATCATCGGCCCGACGCTGGGCGGCCCGGTCATGACCGCAGCCGGACCTTATGCGCTCTTTGCCGTCACCGCGGTCTCGCACCTTCTGATATCGGCCTATGCCATCTATCGCAGTCGTACCCGTGCCGCGATCCCGGCAGCCGATCGCGAAAACCTGCCGAACCTGCCCATCACCGCCTCGCCGATCAGCAGCACACCGGAGGGCTTGAGCCTCGACCCGCGTGCTGCCCCCTTGCCTGATCAGGAAGAGATCGACGAGAATGAGCCGATGGAGGCACGCGCATGATCATCGATGAAGACCCTCGCAAACGCAGCACCAGCCACGAGCTGGGCTGTGACCTGTCCAGCATCTCCGCCGACGAGTTGCGGCATCGAATCACGCTTCTGCAAGACGAGATCGCGCGACTGAGTCGCGAGATCGACCTCAAGGAGGCGGGCCGGAAGGCGGCAGACAGCCTGTTCAGCCCCAAAGTATAGAGGGTGAATTCTACAGAACCGCTCCCGAAAGAACCATCTTTCAATTTTCCGTTTACTTGCCGTTAAGCATTTTAGCCTAATCTGCCCTCATCCAGAGCTCCTGGATTCAGGCGATTTCCTCTTTGGGCGTGGTCTGATTTTTCTCCCTGTTTTACCTTGAGAGCCGCATTTGCGGCTCTTTTTTTGTCCAAACGGCCAAAGGTTTCACGAAATTGTGGGAATTAACCCTTCCTTAAGTTTCGCCTTGCGGATTTGGGCTATTGGTAGCATCGTAGCCTCACAAAATGCGGCAGGAACAAGTTCGTAGCGCTGTCGTTACATGCCTAAGTGATGCGTTTACAGGGAAACATCCATGTCTGAACTCGGTGTGAATACGGTTAGCTTTGCCGGTCGTGTGGCAGCGTCCAGCCAGTTCAAGTCGACCTATGCTGAAGGCATGGGACTGGTTGAAGAAACTGCCGCTTATCTCGACGGCCCCGGCCGCGCAGCCGCCAAGGTTCTGCCGCGCCAGGCCTCTGTGCTTTATGCTGCCGAGTCGATGCGCCTGACGACCCGCCTGATGCAGATGGCCTCCTGGCTTCTTCTGCAGCGCGCCGTCAACAACGGCGAGATGAGCCGCGACCAGGTGATCTCCGAAAAGAGCAAGGTCCGCCTCGACGGCTTCAACGTCGACCGTGCCGCTCCAGGTTGGAACGACCTGCCGGAAGCCTTCCGTGATCTCGTCGAGCGTTCGCTCCGCCTGCAGAACCGCATCGCCCTGCTCGACCGTGAAATCTACCGCCCATCCGAGGAAGAGTTCCAGCCGGACAACGAAAACAGCGTCCAGGCACAGCTCAACCTGCTGCGCACCGCCTTCAACGCAGGCTGATTGATCTAAAAAAGCACCATTTTAGCCCGGCCAGCGCAAGCTGAGCCGGGTTTTTCATGTGCGCTTTCAAAAGGTTGCAAGAAGAGCATTTACAACCCTGAATAATATGCAACAATTCTCTTAAAAGGGGGAGTTGAGCATGACACGGTTCATTCTTTCGATTGATGGCGGCGGGATCAGGGGCACCATCCCGGCAGCCATACTCACGGTGCTGAAAAACAAACTTGAAAAGCGTGACAAGCGACTGCCACTGCATCGCTACTTCCACATGATCGCCGGTACATCGACCGGTGCGATCATCGCCGCGGGTTTGACCTGTCCGAAGCCAGGGAAACCAGACGAGCCGGCCGCCGACCCGACGACACTGCTCGACCTTTACAAGCGCAAGGGCGCCGAGATCTTCAACATCGGCCTTTTCCGCAAACTCGCGAACTTCGGCGGACTGTTCGAGGAACGCTATGACGCAGCACCGCTGGAGAAGATCCTGCGACAGATGCTGGGTGAAAAGAGCGAGATCAAAGACGCGCTGACCAAAGTGCTGATCACGGCTTACGACATCCAGGCGCGCCGGGCGGTCTTCATGACCAATGCCGACAAGGATCACGAACGTTTCCGCTTCTGGCAGGCGGTGCGCGGCTCCTCGGCAGCGCCAACTTACTTCGAACCCGCACTGGTCGAGAATCTCGCCAAGGAAAGCCACGGACAGATCCCGGCGCTGCCGCTGATCGATGGCGGCGTGTTCGCCAATGATCCGGCGATGGCGGCCTATGTGGAGGGCTGCAAGCTCGGCTGGCTCGACAAGGGCAACGAGATCGTCATCCTCTCGCTTGGCACCGGCTCGGCGAACCGCCCGATCCCCTATCAGCAGGCCAAGGGCTGGGGCGCCGGCGGCTGGATCAGTCCGGCAAACGACACACCGCTGATCTCGGTCCTGATGCAGGGACAGTCCAGCACGACATCCTACCAGCTGAACAAGCTGCTCAACGCCGAGCCGCCCAGTTTTGCCGACGGGGCAACAGCGGTGACGACGGGCAATCGCAAACGGCTGAACTATGTCCGGCTGGATGCGCCGCTGGTCGGCGTCAATGACGCTCTGGACGACGCGACGCCGGAGAACATAGCCAAACTCGAGCGCTTTGGTCTCACACTGGCTGAGAAGCACGATCTGGCACTCGAGGAGATCGCTGACCGGCTGGGCGCCATCTGAGACGCTTCATTCCCTGAGCCTCAACGCAAAAAGCCCGGCACGAAGCCGGGCTTTTTGTATGCAGATCGTCCGAAGCGATTAGAGGCCGAGGCCGCCGAAGCGCTTGTTGAACTTGGAAACGCGACCACCGCGGTCCAGCAGCTGCTGGTTACCACCGGTCCAGGCCGGATGCGACTTCGGGTCGATTTCGAGGTTCATCACTGCGCCCTCGGAACCCCAGGTCGAACGGGTTTCGTATTCGGTGCCATCGGTCATGACGACCTTGATGACGTGGTAGTCGGGATGGATGTCAGCCTTCATCGCTCTATTCCTGCTGTGCCGTGGGGTCCATATGCCGCAATTGCCTCGGCAGAACCTATTCAATAGATGAAGCCGCAGTCCTTATGGGCTACGGCTTCCCAATTCGATGCCGTGCCTATACATGAAGGGCGCAGGGATAACAAGTGCCATGGCGTGAAAGCCGGTATGCGTTGAAGGAGCATGACAGAGTGACCTCGGAAGCTGAAAACACAGACAAGAAACGCCGCACTCTGAAGCCTCTCACCAGTCTCTTTCCCTATCTGAAGCGCTATAGAGGTCTAGTGGCCGGCGCGCTGATCTTCCTTGGCCTTGCAGCCGCCACCACGCTGGCCCTGCCGATTGCCATCCGTCGCATGCTGGACCACGGTTTCCAGGCTTCCGACAGTGAATTCATCAACAAATACTTCGCCATGATGATCGTCATGGCGCTCGTTCTCGCGATCGCCAGCGCCCTTCGCTACTACTACGTCATCACCATCGGTGAGCGCGTGGTCGCCGACCTGCGCCGTGACGTCTTCGCCCATGTCACGAAGCTCTCCCCCTCCTTCTTCGACATCAACCAGTCGGGCGAAATCGTCTCGCGCCTGACCGCTGACACGACTCAGCTGAAGTCCGCCGTCGGCGCGACAGCATCGCTTGCGCTGCGCAACACGATCCTCTGTCTCGGCGCCGTCGTCATGATGATCGCGACGAGCCCGAAGCTGTCGATCATGGTGCTGGCCGCCATTCCGGTCATCGTCTTCCCGCTTGTCGGCTTCGGCCGCTCGGTGCGTCAGCGCTCCCGCGCCGCCCAGGACACGCTGGCCGAAGCCTCGTCCTATGCCGGCGAAGTCATCGGTGCCGCACGCACGCTTCAGGCCTTCAATGCCGAAGAGGCCGCGCGCGGCCGCTACTTCGGTTCCGTGGAAAGCGCCTATGAAGCCGCCCGTTCTGCCATCCGCTCCCGCGCGCTTTTGACCGGCGTTGCGATTGCGCTCGTCTTCGGCAGCGTTGTCGGCGTCCTCTGGTACGGCGCCCAGAGTGTTCTCGCCGGCACCATGAGCGGCGGCACGCTTGGCCAGTTCCTCCTCTATTCCCTGATCGCCGCAGGCTCGCTCGGCACACTGTCGGAAGTCTGGGGCGAACTCTCCCAGGCCGCCGGCGCCGCAGAGCGTCTGCATGAGCTTCTCGCCGAGCATCCGGCAATCGCCGCCCCTGCCAATCCCAAGGCCTTGCCGGACCCGGCTCAGGGCAGCATCGCCTTTCAGGACGTGCACTTCTCCTACCCCTCGGCGAAGACCAAATCGGCGCTCAATGGTCTCTCCTTCACCGTTGCCCATGGCGAAACCGTCGCCATCGTTGGCCCCTCCGGGGCTGGCAAGAGCACCATCTTCTCGCTGATCCTCCGCTTCTACGATCCGGCCTCCGGGACGATCCGCCTCGACGGCGTCGATATCCGCGAGGCTGATCCCCACGCCGTTCGGCAGCGGATTGCGATCGTGCCCCAGGACACGACGATCTTCGCCTCCTCGATTCATGACAACATCGCCTTCGGCACACCCAACGCCTGCCGCGGCATGGTGGAGGCGGCAGCGGAAGCCGCCCAGGCCAGCGAGTTCATCAGTCGGCTGGAGAACGGCTTCGACACCATCGTCGGCGAACGCGGTGTCACGCTCTCGGGCGGGCAGCGTCAGCGCATCGCGATCGCCCGCGCCTTGCTGCGCGATGCACCGCTACTGCTGCTCGACGAGGCGACCTCGGCCCTCGACGCCGAGAGCGAAACGCTCGTCCAGAAGGCACTCGACGGCCTGATGCGCGACCGCACCACCATCGTCATCGCCCATCGCCTGGCGACCGTGCTGAAGGCGGACCGCATCCTCGTACTCGATGATGGCCGCATCGTCGAAGAGGGCACGCATCAGAGCCTGATCCAGCAGGGTGGCCTTTATGCCAAGCTCGCCCGCCTGCAGTTCGAGACCGGCGGCCGCGACTTTACCGCCGCCGCACAGTAAGCTCTGTCGGGCTCAGCGCCCGACGCTACGCCCCGCCACGCGACCGGAGAACAGGCAACCGCCGAGGAAGGTGCCCTCGAGCGCGTTGTAACCATGCATGCCGCCACCGCCGAAGCCCGAGACTTCGCCGGCCGCATAAAGCCCCGGCACCGGCTTGTTTTCCCGGTTCAACACGCGCCCTTCGAGATCCGTGTGCAGGCCACCCAGTGTCTTTCGCGTCAGGATATGCAGCCTGACGCCGATCAGCGGACCGGCCGCCGGATCGAGCAGCCGATGCGGCTTGGCCGTGCGCATCAGCTTGTCGCCGAGATAGTTGCGCGCGCCGCGGATCGCCACGACCTGCGCGTCCTTGGAGAAGCTGTTTTCCATCTCCCGGTCACGCGCCTCGATCTGCGCCCGGACATGATGCACGCCCAGCCGATGCTCGCCGGTCAGCTCGTTCATGCCGGCAACAAGATCCTCCAGATTGTCCCTGACCACAAAGTCCTCGCCCTTGTCCATGAAGGCCTGCACGGGCCCCGGCGGGTTCTTGCCGAGGCGTTTCAGGAGCAGCGGAATGTTCTTGTCGGTCAGATCCGGGTTCTGCTCAGATCCCGAGAGGGCGAACTCCTTCTTGATGATCGCCTTGTTGAGGATGAACCAGGAATAGTCGTGCCCGCGGGCGCGGATGGCCTTCAGCGTGCCGAGCGTGTCGAAGCCCGGCATCGCCGGTGCGGGGAAGCGATGGCCATCGGCATCGCACCAGAAGGACGAAGGCCCCGGCAGAATACGGATGCCATGGTTCGGCCAGATCGGGTCCCAGTTCTTGAGCCCCTCGGTATAGTGCCACATCCGGTCACCATTGATGACCTCGCCACCGGCCGCCTGGGTGATTGATAGCATGCGGCCATCGACATGGGCCGGCACGCCAGCGACCATCTGCTTGGGCGCCGGTCCGAGGCGATTGGTGGGCCAGCTCTTGCGGACGAGGTCGTGATTGCCGCCGATACCGCCGGAAGCCACGATGACGGCCCCTGCCCTCACCTCGAACTCGCCGACGACATTGCGCGAGCTGGTGGCACCGCGGGGCGTGGCGTCACCGGCAAGTAGCTGACCGGAAGCGCCCGTGATTGCGCCATTGGTCGTAATCAGCCGGTCCACCTGGTGACGGAAGAGGAAGGTCAGCTTGCCCGCCTCGGCAGCAGCCTGGGCACGCCGGATAAAGGGCGCAAGGACACCGGGGCCAGTGCCCCAGGTCACATGGAAGCGCGGCACGGAGTTGCCATGCCCGTCGGCATGCCCACCGCCGCGCTCGGCCCAGCCGACGACGGGAAACCAGCCGACACCCTGGCTTTTCAGCCAGCTGCGCTTTTCCCCCGCTGCAAACTGCAAATAGGCTTCGGCCCATTGGCGCGGCCAGAAATCCTCCGTGCGATCGAAAGCGGCCGAGCCCAACCAATCCTGCCGGGCAAGCTCCAGGCTGTCGCGAATGCCCATCCGGCGCTGCTCGGGACTATCGACGAAGAAGAGCCCGCCAAGGGACCAGAAAGCCTGACCACCCAGGTTCTGCTCGCCCTCCTGATCGATCAGCCCGACGCTCAGGCCGCGATCAACCGCCTCCGTGGCGGCGACGAGGCCGGCAAGGCCACCTCCGATGACGATGACGTCGAATTCCTGCATGCCATCCTCCCCATGCGCATGTTCTTACCTTTACGCACACGTAATACAGCACGCAAGTTGTCGGGAAGGCAAACAGATATGCCCGTGTCAGCGCTCGGTGAGCTTGAGCTCGATGCGGCGGTTCTGGGACAGCACTTCGGGTGTCTCCCCTTCGGCAATCGGCTGGAACTCGCCGAAGCCTGCAGCGACCAGCCGGTTTGCCGGCACACCCCGGGAGATCAGATATTTGACGACCGAGGTAGCGCGGGCGGACGAGAGCTCCCAATTGTCCCGGTAGCGACCCGTCCCGGTCAGCGGCGAGGCGTCCGTGTGGCCGTCGACCCTCAGCACCCAGTTGATCTCGGACGGGATCTCCTCCGCCAGCTCGAGAACCGCAGCGGCGAGCTTGTCCATCTCCGCCTGCCCTGCCGCGTCGAGATCGGCACCACCAACGGGAAACAGCACCTCTGACTGGAAGACGAAACGGTCACCGACGATGCGGATGTTCTCACGATCCGAGAGGATCTCGCGAAGTCGCCCGAAGAAGTCGGAGCGATAGCGGTTGAGCTCCTGAACGCGCTGCGCCAGCGCCACATTGAGGCGACGACCGAGGTCGGCGATCCGTGTCTGCGAGGCCTGATCCTTCGCTTCGGAGGCCTGCAGGGCTTCCTCAACCGCCGCGATCTGCGCCCTGAGTGCGGCGATCTGCTGGTTGAGCAGCTCGATCTGGCTCATCGCCCGGGCGCTGACCTGCTTTTCGGCGTCGAGTTCTTCCGTGAGACGACCGACCTTGGCATTGGCGGCATCCGCGGTCCCTGCTCCACTGTCGAGCAGTTCCTGCAGGCGCGACCGCTCGCTTTCCGACGAAGCGAGAGAGGATTGCAGCGCTGCGAGCGTATCTTCCAGATCCTGCTTGCCGCTTTTCTCCAGCGCGAGCAGCTGCGTCAGTTCCGCGATCTGGCTGTTCAGCCGGTTCAGCACCTCATCCTTGCCTGAGATCTCGCGGCCCAGGATGAACTGCGCCACGACGAAGACCGTGAGCAGGAACATGATGGCGAGCAAAAGCGTGGACAGGGCATCGACGAAGCCCGGCCAGTAGTCGACGCCGCGCTCGCGGCGGCGGTTGCGCCCCAGCGCCATTTACTTGTTGCTCCCGCTGATCTTGTCGTTCAGCCGGTCGAGCGTCTTGCGCATGGCGCGAGCATCCTCCTGCTGCGCTTCGATCCAGTCGCGCAGCATCTGCTGCTCGTTGCGCATGTTCTTGACCAGTCCCTGAATACCTTCCGCAAGCCCCGCAATCGCCGCCACCGAGCGGTCATTGCCCTCGCGATTGGCAAGCTTCTGGATCTCCTCCACCAGCAGGCGGACGTCATCGCTGGCAACGGCGGCACTGCCTTCCGAGACCACCGGACGCTCCGAATCGAGATCCGTGACGGAGGAAAGCCAGTTTTCCAGTTCGGTATAGAAGCGGTTCTGCGCACGGCCCGCCTGCAGGTCGAGGAAACCGAGGATCAGCGAGCCGGAAAGACCGAGCAGCGAGGACGAAAAAGCCGTACCCATGCCGGAAAGCGGTGCCGTCAGTCCCGACTTGAGCGACTGGAGAATGTCGTTGCTGTCGCCTGAAGCCGGGTCGAGCGAACCGATCACCTCGTTGATCGAGCCGATGGTGCCTAGCAGACCCCAGAAAGTGCCGAGCAGGCCGAGAAAGACGAGAAGGCCGATCAGATACCGGCTGGTGTCGCGCGATTCGTCGAGGCGCGTGCCGATCGAATCGAGGATCGACCGCAGTGCCGTCGTCGAGATCGCCATCGAACGACGGCCGCCGATGAGCGCGCGCATAGGCGCAAGCAGCTTGGGATCACGGCCGACAAGCGTCGCATTATCGCCAGCGGCGCGGAAGGAATTGAACCAGCGCACTTCCGGACGAAGGGCCAGCACCTGGGCGAAGACAAGAATGATGCCGACCACGAGAACCCCGAGGATCAGCCCGTTCAGCCCCGGATTGGTGACGAAGGCCGCATGCGCCTGGCGGTAGAGGATGGCCGCGATGAAACACACGATGATCAGGAAGATCACCATGGTTGTGAAGAAGGGCATCGGGCTGGAGAGCTTCTGGCCGTATACGCCCGGACGGGTCTCGCCCACCTCGAGATCCTCCAACTTCACTTTCGCCATGGTATGCTCGACCTCCGGGGAATCTTGGACCCGGAGGCTAGTGCAAAAATGAGACGAATTGAAGCCGCGGACTTTGGGAAAATTTTCCCGAAGGCAAAAATCAGGCCTGCGGCACCGGACGGTTGACGACCTCTTCGAGCGCCTTGCGGATATATTCGTTGCCGGCCAGCACCGTGCCGTTCTCGAACATTTCCTGACCGCCCTTCATGTCGGAAACGAAGCCACCGGCCTCCTTGATGAGGAGAATGCCGGCTGCGATGTCCCAGGCATTGAGCTGGGCTTCCCAGAAGCCGTCGAGACGACCGGCCGCGACATACGCAAGATCAAGGGCCGCAGCGCCCATGCGCCGAACGCCGGAGACTTCGCCCATCACATGGCGCAGTTCGATGAGGAACTTGCCGTGCTGGCCACGACCGAGATGCGGCACGCCGCAACCGATGACGCAATCGGAGAGCACCTTGCGGGCGCCGACGCGGATGCGGCGATCGTTGAGGAAGGCGCCGCCGCCCTTTTCCGTCGTGTAGAGTTCATCGGTTGCCGGGTTGAAGATCACGCCGGCGACGATTTCGCCATTGCGCTCCAGCGCGATCGAGACGGCAAACTGCGGGATGCCGTGCAGGAAGTTGGTCGTGCCGTCGAGCGGATCGACGATCCAGCGATGCGCGCCGTCAGTGCCCTTGATCTCCTCGCCTTCCTCGCCGAGGAATCCATAGGTCGGACGGGCCTTGAGCAGTTCCTCGCGCACGATCTTCTCGGCGCGGAAGTCGGCCTGCGAGACGAAGTCACCGGGGCCTTTCACGGAAACCTGCAGGTTCTGCACCTCACCGAAATCGCGCGAGAGCGACTTGCCGGCCTTGAGTGCTGCCTGAACCATGACATTGAGAAGGGCTGAGCGGGCCATGTATCGAATTCCTTGAAACTGGGAGGCGCCGGAAGGCGGCAACGGACGAGCGCGCGACGGCGGCGATGTTTGGCCGGTTCAAGACCACAAATGCCGCCGGAATTCAAGGGGTATGGCGGTTCCGGCCCATGCGCGGGTGTCAGACGTGCCCTGCACCAAGGGTGACGATCAGGCCTGCCGCAACCGCAATCAGGGAGGCTGCACCCAGTCGAAGCGCAAAGCCCGCGCTTCCTGCGACACCTGCATAGACGACCTTGGCCGCCATGTTGGCGGTAACGGCGATGCCGACGGCAATGGTGGCCACATCGAGCGACAGGGCCAGCAGCATTCCGGCAACCGTCACACTGACGGCATCGACATCGGCCAGCGCGGTCAGAGCCGACACGACGTAGAGCCCGCCATCGCCGAAGATCTGGCTGGCCGCCCGCGCGATGAAGGCGATGACGGTGATCAGCAGCGCCATCTTCACCACCTGCGCCAGTTCGAACGGATTGCCGGGCAGCTCCGCCTCCGCCGCCACGACCCCACGGGCAACCAGCGAAAAGGCGATCGCCAGCATGAGAGCACCGGCGACGAGCAGTCCCGGCAACAACCGCTCTCCGAGCGATGGCGCAAGCGCCAGCATGAGCAGCGCCGTGCGGATCAGCGACACGCTGCCGGCTGCAATCGCACCGGCAGCGGGGCCGGCAGCATTGGCTGAAGTCAGGCTGTGGCGCGCCATCGCGAGCGTCGTCGCCGTTGACGACACCAGCCCGCCCACGGCACCAGCCACCAGGTCGCCGCGCCCGCCGCCGATCAACCGCACGGCGACATAGCCGACATAGGAGATGGAGGCGAGCAGGATCACCAGGATTACGAGGCTTCGAGGAGAAACGCCGCCAAAGGGACCATAGGGATCGGCTGGAATGAGCGGCAGGATGACGAAGCCCATGGCCAGCAGCACGACCGCCGAACGCAACTCGACCCAGGTCAGCCGCCGGATCGCACCATGCAGAAATTCGCGGCTTGCCAGCAGCGTGACCATCGCCGCCCCGGTGGCAGACGCCACCGCCATGTCACCCATCACCGCGAGAGCCCCGAGCCCGAACGTGGTGATGCCGGCAATGACCGTCGTGGCACTGAAAGAGCCCTCGGCGCGCGCTTCCATCAGACCGAAACGCAGAAGAACGACCGCAATCGTAAGCACGAAACTCGCAACGATCAGCCCGGAGACACCGCCCGACGTCAGGACGCCATCCAGAAGCCCGGCGATGCCGCCGGTCATGCTGATCAGGGTAAAGGTGCGGATGCCGGCAATGCGGGCACCTTCCGGCTCGTCGCGTTCTCGCCAATGGCGCTCGACGCCAACCGCAGCACCGATGGCACAAGCAAGCCCGAGACGCTGGAAAATGTCGATGAGATCCATGACCGCCGCCCTCCCCCGAAGCGGCAGGCGGCTAACTTACGTGCGTCTGAACCGGTTGGCGAGATCGATGGCCTGCTTCTGCTGCTCTTCGTTGAGGCCGAGATAGAAGTCCTCAAGCCCCGGATCCTTGAGCCCCGCGCGTCGCGACAGCACATACCACTTGGCCGCTTCGACGGGATCGGGCTTCGTGCCGAGAGCATTGATATAGAGATGCGCCAGCCGGTTCTGCGCCACCACATTGCCGCGAGCCGCGGCGATGCTGAGCCAGCGGTAACCGGCCTCATAATCCCGTGGTCCGTTATAGCCGTTAACCAGCCAGAGCCCCATGTCGAGCTGGGCCGTATCGAAGCCCGCTCTGGCCGCGCGCAGCATCCATTCTCGCGCGCGCGCCTTCTTCTCCGGCGGAACATCCTTCAGCGCCGAATAGACCTGCGCCAGCGCATATTGCGCATCGGCGATCCCCTGCTCGGCCGCCTTTTCGTAAAACGGCATCGCCATGGTGAGACCACGCACGCCCGGATTGGCCGAAACGAGGATCTGCGCCCAGTTGAACTGTGCCGAGGCGTTTCCGGCCTCCGCAGCGCGGCGCATGTAGTCGTCCGCCTTCGCCTTGTCCTGGGGGACCTCGCGACCTTCCATCAGGAGGAGCGCGTATTTGAACATCGCAGCCGGATCGCCACCTTGGGCGGCCTGGCCATACCAGAAGGCAGCCCCCTTCGGATCGCGCTTCACTCCAAGCCCGCGAGACATGATTTCGGCCAGCAGGGTCTGGGCTGCGGGATCCCCAAGCTGCGCCCTAGGCAGCGCCTTGTCGACGGCCGTCAGGAAGAGGCCGCGCTGGAAGGCGCCGTAAGCTTCGTCCGGCTTGCCCTCATAGGGCTTTTCCGGCGGCACGTCCGGCAGGGGCGTGCCCATGCGCAGATAGATGTTGATGCCCTGCAACTCGTCCGGCTTGTCGCCGGTGGTCGGCTTTGCGCCCTTGGTGGCAGGCGGTGCGCTGTCCCGCTCGCCGCGATCCAATGTGCTCGCATCCCCGGTCGAGCTGCTCGGTCGTGCGCCGCGCTCGATTTCGCCGGCATCGTTGGGATTGGCCGGCAGGATCGCCGGCTGGTCACCAATCTCGATCCCGTCCTCGCTCTCCTGCGCCACCGCCGGCATGGCGATCAGAAGGCCCACACCGGTCAGTGCGGCAAGAATCAGACGGTGAAGAGACGGGTTTGAACGCATGAGGCGGTTCAAGCCTCAAACCGTGGCGCTTTTTCGTCAAGCTCGGCATTCACCCGGGTCACGATTGCGGCAGCTTGTGCCGGATCGGAAAACACGGCCTTGCCGAGGGCCACGAATTCGACGCCGCTTTCGGCCACGACAAGCGCCGAGGCCGGATCCGTGCCGCCCATGACGATGGCCGGGATTTCGATCATCGCCGACCACCATTCGCCAAGGGCAACATTCTTAGAATGCGCCTCCGGCTTGATGTCGCCATCGATCTTGCCGAAGAAAATGTAGTCGGGCTGGATTTCGCCCATCTCCAGCGCATGGTGCCGGTCCATGGCGTTGCCACCGCCGACGATCAGCTTCGGCACATGCTTTTCGACCGCTTCGGCCAGCGCCTCGGCATTGCCGGAGATATGGAGACCGTCAGCCTTCACCCGGCCGGCAACCCGGCTGTTGTCGACGACAAGCGCGGCCGCCCCCGCCTTCTGGATGACGGGAACGATTGCCTCTGCATGCTTCTGGAAGGCGGTATCGTCGAGGCCGTATTGCGGCACGATAACCGATGCAACATCACCGCCACGCAGCGCGTTTCCGACGATTTCGGCGCATTGCGCCGTGTCCGGCATATCCGGAACGATGAGGACGAGGCGGCAGCGATCTTCGGTCATGCGCGGTGTTTCCGTGTGCGGGACAGGTCCGTTTCTCAGGATTTCGTCCTCGTTTTCTCTGGACAAATCCGATAGACCGCTCTTCCGAAAGGATCAACCGCGCAATGCTGACTGACCCGAACTTCTATGCCGTCGCCATTCCCGCCGTTGCCCTTGTCGGCCTTTCCAAAGGAGGTCTCGGTGGTGCTTTCGCACTGATCGGCGTGCCTCTTCTGGCCTTCGCCGTGCCGCCTATGCAGGCCGCGGCGATCTTCCTGCCGATCCTTCTGGTGATGGACGCCGTCGCGCTCTGGGCCTGGCGCCGCCACAACGACCGCGCCACCCTGATCGCCATGCTGCCGGGCGCCATCATCGGCATCGGTCTCGGCTGGGCCACCTCGACCTATGTGTCGGCCGACGTCATGCGCCTTGTCCTCGGCGGCATCTCGATCGTCTTTGCGCTGAAGTATTTCGTGGAAAGCTGGGCCGCCTATAACGGGCGGGAGACGGCACCTGCCGGACAGCGCCCGGTCGCGGGTTCCTTCTGGGGATCGCTTGCCGGTTATGCGAGCTTCGTCGCCCATGCCGGCGGGCCACCCTTCCAGATCTACGTTCTGCCGCTGAAGCTCGATCCGCTCACCTATACCGGAGCATCCACACGCTTCTTCGCGATCCTGAACGCAATCAAGGTCATCCCCTATTTTGCTCTCGGCGAACTGGACGCGACCAATCTGAGCCTCTCTGCCGCCCTGCTGCCGATCGCCCTGATTTCGACGCTTGCCGGCGCCCGTCTCGTGCACTTCCTGAAGCCCGCGATCTTCTATCCGCTGATGTATGGAATGGTGCTGATCGCAGGCAGCAAATTGCTGTGGGACGGCACCCGCGGATTGACCGGCCTCTAACACGCGCATTCGTGTTCGCCAGGCCTTGCTGCAGCGCACATCAGCGCTTGCCGCCAAAGGGCCTTTGACATAACGTTCCATCCATGACGAACGCAGACCCGTTCATGGCGATCGCAGATCCGAACCGACGGCATATCCTAGAGGATCTGCGCCGGGGGGAAAAGACCGTCAACGAACTGGCAGGCCAGCTGCCGATCAGCCGCCCGGCTGTGTCGCAACATCTGAAGGCCCTGCTCGACAGCGGACTTGTGGATGTCCGCTCGGAAGGCACCCGGCGCATCTATTTCATCCATCGTCCCGGCTTCGACCGGATGAACATGTGGCTGGACCAGTTCTGGTCCTGACCCCTCCTACATCGTGAAAGTGCGCAAACAAAAGCCCCGAAGTCGTGTGAACTCCGGGGCCAAGGGTGTTGTATTGGCTGCTTCATGAATACATCGGGAGCGGTCTTTGGGTCCGCCAGATCCCGGCGCAGCCGGAAGGGTGGTATCAGTGGCGGGTGGAAGCCCTCAGGCGTTCCATTTCATCCTTGAGGCGCAGTTTGAGGCGCTTCAGTTCGGCAATGTGCCGATCATCGACGGAGGGAGATGCAAGCGCGTCATGGAGTTGATCCTCGAGAGCTCCATGCTTCTTCTGCAGCGATTCAAGATGAGCCTGTATGGTCATTTGATGCGTCCTTCCTTATCGCCTACCTCCAGCCCTCATCCGCTGGAGTTTCAGGCTTTGCGAAGATAATGTGACACGAGAAATGCGGTTTGTCGAAGGCGAACTGGGCAAAAAGGCCCATCAAAATGGAAGACAGGGATAACTTCCCGTTACCGGTATTTGGTGATAGGAGCTTGCGCGAATCTTCCGGGCATCCTTTAAGGATGGGCCACACGGCGATAATGGGGAATGAGCATGGCCGATCAGGAACAAGCCGACATCAGGCTCTCGTTGGCACGGCTTCGCCAGGAGCACGAAGACTATGATGCGGCCATCAATGCCATGATCACGGTCGGCTGCGACGCCCTTCGCATCCAGCGCATGAAGAAGAAGAAATTGTCCATCAAGGACAAGATCACAGCGCTGGAAGACCAGATCATTCCCGACATCATCGCCTAACCGCGCAACATGACGGCATAAGGATATGAGATGACAGCTGAGTGCCCGCCCGTCGCCATCATCATGGGAAGCCAGTCCGACTGGGAAACCATGAAGAATGCCGCCGACACGCTCGACGCACTCGGCGTCTCCTATGAAGCCCGCATCGTTTCGGCACATCGCACGCCAGACCGCATGTATGCCTTCGCCAAGGGCGCCCGCGACGAGGGCTTCAAAGTGGTCATTGCTGGCGCCGGCGGTGCCGCCCACCTGCCCGGAATGGTCGCATCGCTGACGACCCTGCCCGTCTTTGGCGTTCCCGTTCAATCCAAGACGATGTCCGGCCTCGACAGCCTCTACTCCATCGTCCAGATGCCGGCCGGCATTCCCGTCGGCACGCTCGCCATTGGCCGCGCCGGCGCGGTCAACGCCGCCCTTCTTGCCGCTCGTGTGCTGGCAGCCTTCGATGACGAGCTTTCCGAGCGTCTTGAGGAATGGGTCGAGCGCCAGACGGCCTCCGTTGCCGAATATCCCGTGGACGAGGCCCCATGACCATCCGCACGATCGGCATCATCGGTGGCGGCCAGCTCGGCCGCATGCTGGCCATGGCCGCAGCCCGCCTGAACTTCCGCACGGTGATCCTCGAGCCGCAGGCCGACAGCCCCGCCGCCCAGGTGGCCAACCACCAGATTACCGCCGCCTATGACGACCCGACAGCACTTGGCGAGCTTGCCCGCCTCTGCGATGTCGTCACCTACGAATTTGAAAACGTGCCCGTGACGGCCGCAGAGACACTCGCCGCGAGCGTGCCCGTCTATCCGCCGCCGAAGGCTCTCGAAGTGGCCCAAGACCGCGTGACGGAAAAGCGTTTCCTCAACGCCTCCGGCATCGAGACGGCCCGCTTCCACGCCGTCGACAGCCAGGCCGATCTGGAAGCCGCTCTTGCCGATTTCGGTGGTGAAGGTGTCTTGAAAACCCGCCGTCTCGGCTATGACGGCAAGGGTCAGAAGGTCTACCGCAAGGGCGAAAGCGCAGCAGGCGGTTATGAAGCCCTCGGCTCCGTCCCGCTCATCCTCGAAAGCTTCGTGCCCTTCGTCCGTGAAGTCTCCATCATCGCGGCCCGTGGCGCCGACGGCGAGGTCCGCTGCTACGACCCGACGGAGAACGTGCATCGCAACGGTATCCTGCACACCTCGACGCAGCCGGCCGCAATCACATCTCAGACCGCAAGGGCTGCTCGCGAAGCCGCGACCAAACTGCTCGACGGCCTCGCCTATGTCGGCGTCGTCGGCATGGAGTTCTTTGTCCTCGAAAATGGCCGCCTGATCGCCAACGAGATCGCCCCGCGCGTGCACAATTCCGGCCACTGGACGGAAGCCGCCTGCATCGTCTCGCAGTTCGAACAGCACATCCGCGCGGTCGCCTCTCTGCCGCTTGGCGACACCGTGCGCCACTCCGATTGCGTGATGACGAATCTGATCGGCGACGACATCGATTCTGTCCCCACGTGGCTCGCAAAGCCCAACGTGCTCGTTCATCTCTACGGCAAGACGGAAGCCCGCCCCGGCCGAAAGATGGGTCACGTCACCGAAATCCTGCCGTTTCGCGACTGATTTTCCCGGTTTTTTAGCCGGATGTGTCCGGCATTTTCCGCTGAGCATGTTGACATCCGGGCCTCCCTCGGGCTAATTGCCGCCAACTCTTCAAGGGCGCGCCCAGTGGCGCGCTTTTGATTGTTTGAACACAGTGGGTGAATGACACATTCCCCGACAATCGTTGTGGACCAGAAAAATGAAGATCAAGAACTCGCTGAAAGCGCTGAAGGCCCGTCATCGCGACAACCGTCTGGTTCGCCGCAAGGGTCGCATCTACATCATCAACAAGCAGAACCCGCGCTTCAAGGCTCGCCAGGGCTGATGCCCCGGGATCTCCGGATCCCATGAGCCAGACGGACTGCCCGCCGCCATCGCAGCGTGTTGATATCGGAAATTTGAGTTTGAAAGACGGCGCTGAGGGACTAACTTCCCTGCATGCGCCGTTTTTCTTTGCGACTCGCCCCAAGTCTCGCCATCCTGTCCACCCTGCTTTTCGCCGGCGCGGTTGCCGCGCAGGTGCCTGAAGAGGGCGTTGGCGCGGCCACCACTGAAACGCCCGTCGAGCGAATTCCCATGAATACGCCGGTGAAGCCGAAGACGGTCGACGACCTCTTGGCGGAGCTCAAACGGGAACGCAATCCGCAAGCCGCCCGGCAGCTAGCGAATGCGGCCATGGCCACCTGGAGCGAGTCGTCGAGCCCGACGATCAATCTCCTGATGCAGTGGTCGGCAAAGGCGGCCGCCGAAAAGCGCAATGCCGCCGCCCTCGACTTCATCGACCAGGCGATCATCCTGAAGCCGGATTTCGTCGGTGCCTGGAACCAGCGCGCCACGCTGCACTTCACCATGGGCAACTATCAGAAATCCGTGTCCGACATCGAAAAGGTGCTCGATCTTGAACCCCGCCATTTCGGAGCCATTGCCGGCCTCGCCGGCATCCTCACCGAGCGCGGCAGCAAGGACGCAGCCCTGAAGGCCTGGGAACGGTATCTCGAGGTCTTCCCTGCCGACCGCGAGGCCCAGGAGATCGTCGCCAAGCTTTCGGAAGAACTGGCCGGCCAGCGGACCTGATCAGAGGCTTCAGCGGTCGTTGCTAGGCAACCACCTTGGCGACGAGGTCAGGGTGTTCGCGGATGACGCGCACATAAGCGATCGCGAAGTCCGGCGGCGTTGCCCGCGCCTGCTCCCAGTCGCGAAGCGTACCCACTGGCACACGAAATCGAGACGCGAACTCCGTCTGTGACAGCCCGAGAGCCGTGCGCGTCCGGCGGATCAGCCTCGAACGCTGGGCACGATCGAGCGCTTCGACGGAAACGTCGAAGTCCTCATCATCCATTGGATCAGCCGTTATCTCGATAGGCACGTTCTTCTCCACGATTGCTCCTCCGAACGGAAATGAAGCGCGGTTGATCCGCTCGCCACACGAAGACGCCGGTAAACAGCTTCTGCTCCACGAGACCGATCACCTTGTACCTCTCCTCACCATCCTGTTCGCGGAGGGAGGGAACGATAAGATGGTCCAGGTCCTCGAAAATCCGATCGCCGAACACAAGCGACACGCCGTGTTTTGATTGATTGATTTGATCTTTGTCCGGATCGAACCGTTCGGCCATGAGGCAGTATACGGAAATCCAGTATATCGATCAATTCGAAATGAGCGACCGGCTTCGCGCACCGACTGAACCTTGACGAATGGCGCGGCAGCACGATCTTGTTGCCTGTGTCGCCTCGCCGAAAGCTCTGCTCTTGCTCATCCTCTCTCGCATCGGTCTTCTCTTGCTCGTCATTTTCCTCCTTCTCGTCGCCGTGCTGGCCGCGCTCGCCATTGCCACCGAAATCCGGGCCCGGGGCATCGAGGCGCGGACCCCAAACATTGGTGAGCGCACCGATGTCGGCGGCTACAGCCTGAATGCACTCCACGTGCCTGCAGGCCCGAACGCAGACCTGCCGCCGATCGTTTTCATCCATGGCGCCTCCGGGAACCTTCAGGACCAGACGGGCGCCTTCCTGGAGCCTCTGCGCGGTCGTGCTGAGCTCCTCTTCGTCGATCGGCCCGGACACGGATATTCCGAGCGCGGCGGACCGGAAAACGATACGCCGGACGGCCAGGCCAATGCCATCGCGCGCCTGATGGAGAAGAAGGGGATCGATCGCGCCATCATCGTCGGCCACTCCTTCGGCGGCGCGATCACCGCAAGCTTCGGCGTGCTGCATCCCGACAAGGTCGAAGGCCTCGTCTTCCTCTCGGCCGCCACCCATCCCTGGCCCGGCGGCGTGGACTGGTATTATCACCTCGCCTCCGCGCCGGTGATCGGTCCGATCTTCTGTCATACCCTGGCGCTGCATGCCGGGATGATGCGGATCGACGCCGCGACCGAGCATGTCTTTGCTCCCAATACGCGTCCGGTCGATTATGTCGAGAAAACAGGTCCTCAGCTTGTCCTGCGTCCCTCTGCCTTCCGGTCAAACGCGAAGGACGTCGCAGGCCTCCACGCCTATGTGACCGATTTCGCGCCGCGTTACCGCGAAATCGCCAAGCCGACGGTGGTGATCACCGGTGACGCGGACACGATCGTGCTGGAGGAAATCCACTCCAAGGGCCTCGCCCGCGATATCGAAGGCTCCGAACTCGTCTGGATCAAGGGCCTCGGCCACAAGCCGGATTACATCGTGACCGACATCGTCATCGCCGCCCTGGAGAAGATCGCGGGCAAGGAGCGCGATCTCCAATCCATGGCGCGGGCTGTCGAGCCGCGTCTTGCGGCAACCAGCGTCGATCCGGGAGGCTCGGCCCCGTCGCTTCAGGCCGGTCAGTAAGGCCATCAAAAAAGCCGCCCGAGGGCGGCTTCTTCATGGTCAAGGCGCTGGGATCAGATCCCGGTCTGGCCGTCCGAACCGATATAGGCGATGCGCAGCATATTGGTCGAACCTGGCGTGCCGAGCGGAACACCGGCCGACATGATGATGCGGTCGCCGGGCTTGCCGAAGCCTTCTTCGACCACGATGCGGCAGGCGCGGTTGACCATATCGTCGAGATCGGTCGGTTCCGACGAGACAACACAGTGCAGGCCCCAGACGACGGAGAGGCGACGCGCGGTCTGGATGACCGGCGACAGCGCGATGATCGGCACTTCCGGACGCTCGCGCGAGGCGCGCAGACCTGTATTGCCCGAAGAGGTGTAGCAGACGATCGCCTGCAGGCGCAGCGTCTCAGCGATCTGGCGGGCAGCAAGCGAAATGGCGTCCGCACCGGTCGCTTCCGGCTGCGCGCGCTGGGCGTAGATGATGCCGGGGTAATGCGGCTCGCGCTCTACGGTTTCGGCGATCGAAGCCATGGTCGCAACCGCTTCGACCGGATACTGGCCGGAAGCCGATTCTGCCGAGAGCATGATGGCGTCGGCGCCTTCGAAGACGGCGGTCGCGACGTCGGAGACCTCTGCACGGGTCGGCACCGGCGCCGTGATCATCGATTCCAGCATCTGCGTCGCAACGACGACCGGCTTGCCTTCTCGGCGGCAGGCGCGGATCAGCTGCTTCTGGATGCCCGGAACGCGCTCGAGCGGCATTTCAACGCCGAGGTCACCACGGGCGACCATAAGTGCGTCCGACAGTTCGATGATTTCGTCGATGCGCTCGATGGCCTGCGGCTTCTCGATCTTGGACATCAGCCCAACGCGGCCCTTGGCGATCTTGCGGACTTCCGCCAGATCTTCCGGGCGCTGGATGAAGGAAAGCGCAACCCAGTCGACATCGTTGACGGCGAGCACGGCATCGAGGTCGGCGCGGTCCTTGTCGGTCAGCACGCCGGTTGCGAGAATGGTGTCGGGCAGGCTGACGCCCTTGCGGTCGGAGATCTTCGTGCCCGAGACCACCTCGGTGACGATGCTCTTGCCGTCGCACTTGACGGCCTTCAGATGCAGCTTGCCGTCGTCGATCAGAAGACGGTCGCCCGGCTTCACCGATTCCAGAATTTCTGGATGCGGCAGGTGAACGCGCGTCGCGTCGCCCGGCTCCTGGCTGTTGTCGAGCGTGAAGGTCTGACCCGGCTGCAGCTCAACGGTGGTGTTGGCGAATTTGCCGACGCGAAGCTTCGGGCCCTGGAGGTCGGCGAGGATGCCGATCGGGCGGCCACAGGCAGCTTCGACATTGCGGATGCGTTGAACCAGCGTACGCATCAGGTCATGGCTGGCATGGCTCATGTTGATGCGGAAAAGATCGGCCCCGGCTTCGTGAAGCTTCCGGATCATCGCCTCTTCGGAAGAGGCGGGACCAAGCGTGGCGAGGATCTTTACTTTGCGGTTGCGCTTCATCAGTTCTGGCTTTCCTGGGTGCCCGACGTATCGGACAGCTGGACCATCCAGCTCCCCTGCCTGCCGGTGTCGTATTCCTTGAATCCCATCTGCTGATAGCCGCGTGCGAAGCAGTCCTTCACGCCCACGATCTTGAACTCGTTTTCGGCAACACACATGTTGATGTCACCAGTCCAGCGACCACCGCGAGCGGCATCCTCAGCATAGAGATAATAGTAACGCGATTGGAGTTCGCCCTCGATCAGGGTGGCACAGGTGCCGGCAGGAACCTGCCACCAGCCTTCCGTGATCCAGCCTTCTTCTGCCCGGTAGCCGACGGCGACGCCGACGAGGTTCTGGGTGCCGTTGCAGACACGGAACTCGGCATGGGCGGCAGAGGCTGCCAGAATGGGCGAAAACAGCGCACCCGCGATCAGGAGGGGCTTCAGAAGACGTGCTGCAGCACGGTCGAAAGTCTGTCTGATCAGGTGATGCACGATTGCCGCCGGAACTCCAAAAATGCGCATGGGATGCCTTCTTGCGATGCTGACCAGAGAATGTCAACGCAACTCTAATCGATTATATTTTCTGTCTTTGGCCAGTCTCAAAACCTATATGTCCGATCTTGGCACAAACGTGACAGCCATGAAAGCTTGCGCTCCCCCATTCCCCATGCGATCAAGCGCTTGTAGCAGCTGATGGCTTCAAACTGATGAATGTTTCCCCTGTTTTCGAGATTTTGGACGGCCGTTTCGACGCCGGGCTCGTTATACTTGCCGACCACGCCACGAATATCGTGCCGGAACCCTATGGCAGGCTCGGCCTGCCCGACAGCGCCTTCGGGCGGCACATCGCCTATGACATCGGCATCGAACCGCTGACGCGCCTGCTGGCAGCGCGGCTCGGCGTTCCCGCGGTCATGTCCCGCTTCTCCCGCCTGCTGATCGATCCGAATCGCGGCGAGGACGACCCGACCATCATCATGCGCATCTCCGACGGCGCGATTATTCCCGGCAATCATCCGATCACACCGGAGGAATGGCAGCATCGCATCGAGACCTATCACCGCCCTTACCACCGGGCAGTGTCCGAGGTGATCGCCAAGGTCGCCGAAGCCACAGGCAAGGCGCCGCTGGTGCTTTCGCTGCATTCCTACACGCCGGCCTGGAAGGGCGTGCCCCGCCCCTGGCACGCGGCAGCCCTCTGGGACACCGATGCGCGCGCCGTCCGCCCGCTGATCGAAGGCCTGGAGGCCCCGGGTGACATCCTCGTCGGCGACAACGAACCCTATGACGGAGCGCTCAAGGGCGACACCATGTACCGCCATTGCATGATGGCGGGCATTCCACACGCGCTTCTGGAAGTCCGCCAGGACCTGATTGCCGATGAAGCCGGTGTCGCTGCCTGGGCGGACCGCCTGGCGCCGATCTTCGAGCGCCTCAATGCCGACCCGAAGCTGCACGAGTATGAGCTCCATGCCTCGCGCACAGGGCCCCACCCTGGCGACGCCATCATACCCTGAAGGAGAGAACCATGACGCTCCCGAGCAAGGACCAGCAGACCGAACTCGAAGCCGCCGCCTTCCGCCGGCTGGTATCCCACCTGCGCAACCGCACCGATGTGCAGAACATCGACCTGATGAACCTGGCCGGCTTCTGCCGCAACTGCCTGTCCAACTGGTATCTGGACGCCGCCAAGGAAAACGGGCTCGACCTCACCAAGGACGAAAGCCGCGAGATCGTCTACGGCATGCCCTATGACGAGTGGAAGGCACTGCACCAACGGGAGGCGACTACCGACCAGCAGCAGGCCTTCGAACAGAACCGCCCGAAGGAATGACGCGCATCTCAAGCTTTGGGGCTTGACGCGGAGGCCGCTTCGCGGCACGTGGTCGCCACGAAAATCCATCCCGAGAATGCCATCCCCGCAATGAAGGAGATTGCCCATGTCTGATGCCGCCCACGGCGTCGCCCGCGACCAGCTCCGCGCTTTTGTCGAACGCATCGAGCGCCTGGAAGAAGAAAAGAAGACCATCGCCGACGACATCAAGGACGTCTACGGCGAAGCCAAGGCCATGGGCTTCGACACCAAGATCCTCAAGAAGGTCATCGCGCTTCGCAAGAAGGACGATCAGGAGCGCATGGAAGAGGATCTGATCCTCGACACCTATCTGCACGCACTCGGCATGATCGAGAGCCCGCCGGAAGGCTGAGGCGGTCTCTTCTGGCCAACAAAAAACCCGCCGATCCGGCGGGTTTCTTTTTGTCTGCAATCAAGAACGCCGGAGATCAGGGGGCGCCGAAGCGGCTCGGATCGACCGTCGTGGCATCGAGGCGGAAGCCATCCGGCACGGCGGTGGCCGGCGCGACCAGCGAGCGCGAAACGACGCGCGGTGCCTTGACCGGCTTGGCGACGGATTCGAACTTGCCCTGGTTCAGCGCCCACTGCTCGATCATGTTCTTGGTGAGCTTCGTACCGCCATACATGGCCATATGCGCACGCTCGGCATCTTCCTGCCCCGGACGGCCACCCTTCTTGGGCAGAGCCGCATCGGCATTCGCAAGCGGATCGGACGGCGCGTCGAACATGTCGCCGAACTGCGTGGTGCTCTCGACCGCAGGCGTCTCCTGCGGGATGGAGGCAACCTCGACCGGCTTCTCGACAGGAGCAGGTTCGGGTGTTGCGCGAAGTTCGGCCTGAGCCGGCGCACTCGACGGGATCGGTGCTGCCATTTCCGGCATGGTGCTGTCTTCGAGCGCGGCTGCCGCTTCGGGCGACAGGATCGCCTGCTCGACCTCGTCGACTTCGGCCTCGGCTTCTGCCTGGGCGGAAGCGAGCAGCGCTTCGGCGACCTGCGGACGAGCAGCAGGAACCGGAACGGCCATGCCTTCCGCAAGCAGCATGGCTTCCGAATTCGGATCGATCGACGCCGTCATCACGCCTTCCGTCGGTCCTGCACCGGGACGCGCATTGAGAAGCGTCGGCACGGGCACATTGAGCGAGGCAAGATCGGCAAATTCATCGGCTGGCGCATTGGCTGGAACCGGCACGCCACTTGCCACCTGCTGCAGCGCGTCTTCTGCCGCATTGCGTGGCGGCTGGTAGAGGGCAACGGCGAGGCTGTTGTCAGCCGGACGAAGCGACGGGCGGGCCTGTGGGACAGGCGCATCGGCGGCATCGACACCCGGCAGCGCATTGGCAACCATGACCGGCTCTTGTGCAGCGCCAACGGGTTGCTGGCGCGGTGCGGCGGGAGCCGGCTGCGGCTGAGCGACGGCAGGACGTTCTGCGGGTTCCGGAACATCCTCGACTTCGTCTTCATCACCGCCGCCGAAGAGCATGGCGAGGAAGTTGCGCGGACGCGACGAGGACTTCTCCTCGGCGATCATGACGGTATTGCCGGAAGCCACGCGGCGCTTGTATTCGGCGAGCGCCTGCTGATAGCCCGGCAGCGGCTTGCCGTCGGACGGGATATGAACGGTCTTGCCATCCGGGAAGAGCCGGACGAGATCCTGGCGGTTCATGCGCGGCCAGGCGCGCACACCGGCCACGTCCATATGCACGAAGGGCGAACCGGAATTGGGATAATAGCCGACACCGCCGGCCTGCATCTTCACGCCGATTTCGCGCAAGGTCTTGAGCGGCACACCTGGGATGTAGAAGTCCATCGCCGTGCCACGCATGTGCTGGCTTTCCTTGGCGACACCCTTGGAGCGCGACCGCAGCATGGCGTTGGTGGCAGGAGAACGATAGGCAGAAACGACCTTGATATAGCCCTTGGCGCGGGACTGGCGATAGACTTCCCAGACGAGGTCGAAGAGGCGCGGGTCCATCTTCGTCGGCTCGTTGCGGCGCCAGTCGCGCAGAATGTAGTTGAGCTGTTTCAGACCCTTGGGGTCATAGCGGCCATTGCGCTTGAAAGTAATCGAGGCCCGTTCGCCCGTATGGACGAATTCGATGTTGAGCGTGCGGCTTTCGGCATGCGCCGCGCCGGGATTGGCCAGCAGACCTCCCAGCCCCATCAGCACAACGGCGAAGAGAGAAAAGAGCAGCTTCGCTGCCAACTGCGCAGACGCAAGCCGGGTTTTGCGCCCGCTTTGCGTATGGAGCGCGCTGATGTCCTGCGATGCCTGCAATGCAATCCCCGTCCGAAAGACTACGTCCCACGCCAACTCGAATGAACGTCAAATGCGGTCATACCATGGCAAATTTGCCACATCCGCACAAGCTGTCCCTTTATAGTGAACGCTTGCCTAACAAATGCTTAGCTCTTGGTAGGCGATTAAGCTTACCCCAGAGTTAACACCGGACGGTTGAGACAGATCAAGCAGCGTCCTTCTGCGGGTCGTCGGGATCGATTCCGTAGTCCTTGAGCTTGCGATACAGGGTCGAACGACCAATGCCAAGCTTGCGCGCCACCTGGCTCATCTGGCCGCGATAGAACTTCAGCGCGAAGCGGATCAGCTCCTCCTCAATCTCGGCGAGTTTGCGCACATTGCCGGCTTCGTCGGTGCTGACGATGACATTGGCCGATTGGGTCGAGCCGAAACCTGTGGATGGAGCAGATTGCCCCCCGGCAAAGGCCGCAGCACGCTCGGCAAGACTGGCCTGCACCCTGGCAATCGGGCTCTGCTCCTGCACGGCAGCCTGAGAATCGGCACTGGATGCGCCGCGGTGGCCGCTCATCTGCGCGGCGATCTGCGGGAAATCGGCCTCCCGAAGGCTTGTCCCTTCGGCCAGAACCACGGCACGGAAGATGGCATTTTCCAGCTGACGGGTGTTGCCCGGCCAATCGAAGGATGTGAGCAAGGCAAGTGCCGAGGGCTCGACATGCAGGCTTCGTGGCAGGCGCTGCTCGAGCGAGAAGCGTTCGACAAATGCGCGAATCAGATGCGGGATGTCTTCCTTGCGGCGGCGCAGCGACGCGATGGTGATCGGGAAGACATTGAGACGGTAATAGAGATCTTCGCGGAACCGTCCGGCCTTGACCTCTTCGATCAGATCCTTGTTGGTCGCGAGGATCAGGCGGACATTGGCCTTCAAGGGACGCTGCAGCCCTGCAAGATGCACCTCGCCAGACTGAACAAGCTCAAGAAGCCGCATCTGCCCGGCGGGCGGCAACTCACTGATTTCCTCGATGAAAAGCGTGCCGCCTTCGGCCTCCGAAAGCTTGCCGGTCAGCCCGTCGCTGCCGAACAGGACCTCTTCGATCTGGGCAGGCGAAATGGCGTTGCAGTTCACGCCGACGAAGGGCCGGGACGAGCGATCGCTGGCGACGTGGATCGCCCGTGCGATGAGCTCCTTGCCAACACCCGCCTCCCCTTCCAGCATCACCGGAATGGTCGACTGCGCCGCCCGGCGACCGAGCTCGACGACGCGCGACATGGCAGCACTGGCAGCCGTCACATCGGAGAAACTGACCGAACCGCTACGGGCGCGACGCGGCGTGCGGCCCTGCAAGCTGGTACGGTGGATCTTTAGGGCAGACTCGATCGCGCCGATCAAGCGCTCCTGCGCTATCGGTTTGACGAGAAAATCGAACGCCCCGGCACGCATGGCGTTGACCGCCGTCTCCGTTGCGCCTTCGGCAATGCCGACGATCACAGGCACGGCCGGATTGATCTCCGTCAGCATGGGAATGATGCTGGGATCGAGCCCTTCACCGGATGCTGCATCAATCAGCACAACGCTGATGGCATCGCGATGACGGCGAAAGGCATCAAGACCTGCATGCGCCGTATCGGCGACGTGAACGGCATGACCGTGCGCTTCGATTGCAGCCTTCATGCTGCGGCGCTCGGCGGCATCTTCATCGATGAGTAGAATCTGTGCGGTCAACTTGCGCTCCCCGGGGCTGTTTCGGCGCCTTCGCGCTCCTGGGTTATCGCGGCGACACTGCCAGAAAGGCCTGAAGATGTTCTTGGGAGAAAGCCTAGCATTTTAACGGTCCTTAACCGTTTCTGGCACAATCCACAGACGTGCCCGCCGAACCGCAGCCTGGTGCCTCGCCCCGCCGTGAGACAGGCTGCAGCTTGCCGATCCGCTGCCGACTGACTACATCTCCCGGACAAAAGAGAGAAAGGACATCACCATGAGGATCGACCGTCGCCCTGCTTTCAGCCCCGCCACCGAGGCATCCGCGAGCCGGGATCAGAACCTCGGTGAATTGCCCGTCTGGAAGCTCGAAGACCTTTACCCCGGACAGACCTCGCCGGAATTCCTCGCAGCTGTCGAAAAAGCCGGGACCGACGCCCTGGCCTTCGAGACCAAGTGGAAGGGGAAACTGGCGGCCGCCCTGGAGACCGTCGGCGACGGCTCGCTTGCCGAGGCGCTGCGCGAGATGGACGCGCTGGAAGACTTGCTCGGCCGGATCGCGTCTTTTGCCGGCCTCACCTATTACTCCGACATGACCAATCCGGCGAATGGCAAGTTCTTCGGTGATATCCAGGCAAAGCTGACGGACATGTCAGCCCGCCTCCTCTTCTTCCCGCTGGAACTGAACCGCCTACCCGACGATGCCGTCGATGCCGCCATGGACCGCGACCCGGCGCTCGGCCATTTCCGCCCCTGGATCGTCGACCTGCGCAAGGACAAGCCTTTCCAATTGGACGACCGGATCGAGCAGCTTTTCCTCGAAAAGTCGCAGACGGGCGCCGCCGCCTTCAACCGCCTCTTCGACGAAACGCTCGCAGCCCTCCGCTTCAAGGTCGGCGAGGACGAGATGCCGCTCGAGCCGACGCTGACACTTCTGCAGGATGCCGATCCCGCCAAGCGCAAGCTTGCCGCCGAAGCCCTGTCGAAGATCTTCAAGGAAAACATCCGCATCTTCACGCTGGTGACCAACACGCTCGCCAAGGACAAGGACATCTCCGACCGCTGGCGTGGCTTCGAGGACATCGCCGACAGTCGTCACCTCGCCAACCGTGTGGAGCGCGAAGTGGTCGACGCACTGGCAGAAGCCGTGCGCGAGGCCTATCCGCGCCTGTCGCACCGCTATTACAAGATGAAGGCGAAGTGGCTCGGCATGGACCAGATGAATTTCTGGGATCGCAATGCCCCGCTTGCCGAAACACCGGATCGGCTCATCTCCTGGGAAGAAGCGAAGGATATGGTACTGTCAGCCTATGGCGGCTTTGCGCCTGAAATGGCCGAGATCGCCGGCCGCTTCTTCGACGGCGGCTGGATCGATGCCCCGGCCCGCCCCGGCAAAGCGCCAGGCGCCTTTGCCCATCCGACCGTGCCGTCTGCCCACCCCTACGTGCTCGTCAACTATCTCGGCAAGCCGCGGGATGTCATGACGCTCGCCCATGAACTCGGCCATGGCGTGCATCAGGTGCTGGCCGGCGGCCAGGGTGCGCTGATGTGCCAAACCCCGCTGACGCTCGCCGAAACCGCCTCCGTCTTCGGCGAAATGCTCACCTTCCGCGCCCTGCTAGACAAGACGACCGACAAGCGCGAGCGCAAGGCCATGCTTGCCCAGAAGGTTGAGGACATGATCAACACGGTCGTGCGCCAGATCGCCTTCTACCAGTTCGAGCGCAAGATCCACACAGCCCGCAAGGAAGGCGAACTGACCGCCGAGCAGATCGGCGAACTCTGGCTCTCGGTCCAGTCAGAGAGCCTCGGGCCGGCGATCAAGATCTCCGAGGGCTACGAGACGTGGTGGGCCTATATCCCCCACTTCATCCATTCGCCCTTCTACGTCTACGCCTATGCCTTCGGCGACTGCCTGGTGAACTCGCTCTATGCCGTCTACCAGAACGCCGATCAGGGCTTCCAGGACAAGTATTTCGAGCTCTTGAAGGCCGGCGGCACCAAGCACCATTCGGAGCTTCTCGCTCCGTTCGGCCTCGATGCCACCGATCCGTCGTTCTGGGCCAAGGGTCTGTCGATGATCGAGGGGCTGATCGATGAGCTGGAAGCGCTAGATAAGGCAGCCTGAACCGGAGCAGCCGAAAGTCCATGCGTGACCACGCGCCCTATGCGCTCTTCCGCGACGACCGCGCGGGGACAAGCCTCGTCTTTGCCGAACCGGAGACGCTTGTCGTCGCCCGGACGGCAGACGAGGTGGAGCCCGCGCTTGCGCGGCTGGAAGCGCACCGGAAGGCCGGCAAGTGGCTGGCCGGTTATCTGTCCTATGAAGCCGGTTTCGTTTTCGAACCGAAGCTTCGGCCGTTGATCGAGGATGGGCGCGAGACACCCTTGATCGCCATGGGTGTTTTCTCCGCTCCGGCAGCGGACGACCACCCGCTGGCGCAAGCGCCGTCCCACATCCCAAATGCGCCGCTGCTGAGCGCCCCCCGCGCCGCCTGGAACTTTGACACCTATCGCAATCGTTTCGACCGACTGCACCATCATCTGCGCAAGGGCGATTGCTATCAGGCCAATCTCACCATGCCCATCGAGGCAAAATGGGAGGGCGATCCGCGCGCTGCCTTCTGGTCGCTCGTCGGCCGCCAGCCCGTGCACTATGGCGCCCTGATCGACTACGGTGCCGGCCCTGTTATCCTGTCGCGCTCGCCCGAACTCTTCTTTTCCGTCGATGAAGAGGGCTGGATTGAGACCCGTCCGATGAAGGGCACCGCACCGCGTGGCGCGTCACCGGAAGAGGACGAAGCGATCATCGAGGCGATGCTGGGTGACGAGAAAACCCAGGCCGAAAACCGCATGATCGTTGACCTTCTGCGCAACGACGTCTCCGTCATATCGGAGGTCGGCACGCTTTCGGTGCCGAAGCTCTTCGCCATCGAGTCCTATCCGACCGTACACCAGATGGTGAGCTATGTGCGGGCCAGGCTCCTGCCCGAAATTGGCCTGCCTGAGATCATGGCCGCCCTCTTCCCCTGCGGATCCGTGACCGGTGCGCCAAAGATGTGGGCGATGCGCATCCTGCATGAACTGGAGGCCGGGCCACGCGACGTCTATTGTGGCGCGATCGGCTGGTGTGATCCCGCCGGCCCAATGCGATTTTCGGTGGCAATTCGAACCATCTCCCTTTTCAACGGCGGGCGCGCCGTCTTCAATGTCGGTGGCGGCATCGTCTTCGATTCGAAGGCCGAGGCCGAATACGAGGAATGCCTGCTGAAGGCGCGCTTTGCCGTGGGTGACGAATGGATTTCTCGCTGATCGAGACCTTGCGGTGGCAGCCGGACGCAGGTTTTCTGCGGCTCGACCAGCATTTGCGCCGCCTTTCCCGATCGGCCGATGCGCTCGGCTTTCGTCAGCCGCAGGACGCGAAGGGAAAGCTGCAGAAGGAAGTCTCGGGCGACGTGCCGCTGCGCGTCCGCCTCGTCATGACATACCGCGGCAAGATGGATGTGACCGCCACGCCCTTCGAGCCCGTGCCGGAGGAAACCGTCTGGCGGCTCAAGGTCGCAAAGACCAAACTGCAATCCGAAGACAGCCTGTTTCGCCACAAGACGACACGCCGCGAACCCTATGAGGCAGCCCGGGCCGAATTCTCGAAGGAAGAGGCCGACGAAGTGATCCTGCTCAACGAGCGGGACGAGGTCTGCGAGGGCACGATCACCAATATTTTCGCCGAAGCCGCCGATGGCATGCTGCTCACGCCACCGCTCACCAGCGGCCTCCTGCCGGGCGTCTTGCGCGCCGAACTGATCCGCGAACGCAAGGCACGCGGCGAGGTCCTGAAACTCGATGACCTGCGCCACCGCAAGCTCTTCGTCGGCAACTCCCTGCGCGGGCTGATCCGCGCCGAACTGATCGAATAGGACAGCCCATGTTCATCCTCTCCCTCACCTATGTGAAGCCGACGGAAGAAGCCGATCGCCTGATGCAGCCGCATATGGACTGGGTGAATGAAGGCTATGACCGCGGCATGTTCCTGGCGTCGGGCCGCAAGAACCCGCGCACCGGCGGGCTGATCCTCGCCAGGGGCGAGCGGGCCGAGGTCGAGGCCTATGTCGCGGCCGATCCTTTCACGGTCGGGGGCGTGGCTCTCTACGAGGTGACGGAAGTCGCGGTGACCCGCACTGCAGCTGGACTCGATGCGTTGAAAGAATAGCCATATCCGACTCGTTGAAACCGAGGCATGATGCGCATATATTGGCGCACGGACACCGGTATGGAGAAGGATTCACGGAAGATTATCCAGCGCCTCAAGGTCGAGGGATATGAGTTGGTGTCAGTATCCGGCTCCCATCACAAGTTCCGGAAAGATGGCAAGACGGTCATCGTGCCACACCCGAAGAAGGATCTTCCGCTTGGCACCGCTCGGGCCATCGCTAAGCAGGCCGGGTGGATCTGATGAGCAAGAGAATTGGGCATATGCGATACTACGTGGCACTGGTTCATAAGGACCCCGGAAGCGCCTATGGGGTCAGCTTCCCCGACTTGCCCTCCGTGTTTTCTGCGGCGGACAGCGACGAAGATATCGTCAGCAATGCCATCGAAGCTCTGAGGCTCTGGGCCGAGGATGGAGAACTCCCCGCACCTGCCTCCCACCAGGAGATAGTCGAAAGGCCAGAAGTCCGCGCGGAGTTGGCGACCGGCGCGTTTCTGATCCGCGTGCCTTTCATAGAAGATGACACGCGCACCGTCAGAGCCAACATCACCATGGAGGCCGGGACACTGGCTGCGATCGACCATGCGGCAAAACAGCGAGGTCTCACGCGTTCAGCCTTCTTGGCGAGTTGCGCACGCAAAGAGATCGAGCGCTCGGCGTGACCAACTTGATGTCCACTCGATCTGGTTTGACTCACACCCCCTATGCAGGCCCGACCCGGCCCTTCACCATCGGCCTGTCCGCTCTCGATCCCGCCCGCTGGATCGAACCGGACGCAGAACTCGATCGCTACCTTGGCGAAAAGCGATCGCTGGCGGACACCCGCCTGACCGACGTCTTCCGCGCGACCGAGGACAGCCTCCCCGCCCAGGAGGAATGTCTTGTAGCGCTTGTCGCACATTTGAAGGCTCGCCATCCGCAGCTTCTTGATGAAGCGATCCCGACCGATCCGGGCCTGCCGCCGCTTCTGCGCGCCGGTCTGCTGGTGCAGGACGATCTCGTCATCATGATGAAACGTGATGCGGGCTGGTCTATCGGCGCAGCCCATCTCTCCTTTCCGTCGTCCTGGTCGCTTGCGGAGAAGTTCGACCGGCCGATGGAAGAAGTCCATGAACATGTGCCGGGCTTTGAAGGCGGCACGCGCAATGCCGCGATGATCAACCGCATCTTCGACAATCTTGCACCCGGTCACGCCGCCGAGCGCTTCAACTGGTCGATCAACTGGCAGGAAAAGCTCTTCCACCCGGAGACCGGCCGCAACGACGACGCGGAGCCGGAGCAAGCGATCGTGCGGGTCGAGCGCCAGACCCTGAGCAAACTGCCGGAAACCGGCGCGATCGTCTTCACCATCCGCATCTATCTTGACCCGGTGACCCTCTTCGAAAGGCATCCGGACGGCAGACGCCTTGCCCTGGCTCTTGCCGAGCAATTGGAGGGGCTGACCGAGCCTCAGCTCCGCTACAAGGGGCTTGATCGCCAGCTCAGCCGCCTCGTCGCACGGCTGCGGCAAGATGCAGCGTCGGAAAATCATGATTAGCCACCGTCTGCCCCTGCTCCCCCACCTTTATTGTGTCAGAGTTTTGTGATCTAGAACCGCCAGTATCGCTCTGGCCACAGCACACTGGCCGGAAACACGGCCCGGGCAAGAGACCCGCGCCTCCAAGGAGACAAGAATGAGCGAAAAGACCTACCCGGTTTATGGCGAGATCACCGGCCCGATCGTGATGATCGGCTTCGGATCGATCGGCCGCGGCACACTGCCGCTGATCGAACGCCACTTCAAGTTCGACAAGAGCCGGATGGTCGTCATCGATCCCCGCAACGATGAAGCGGATCTCCTGGCCAAGCACGGCATCAAGCACATCCAGGCGCATGTCACCAAGGACAACTACAAGAAGCTCCTGAAGCCACTTCTGACCGAAGGCGAAGGCCAGGGCTTCTGCGTCAACCTTTCGGTCGACACCGGCTCGCTCGACCTGATGAAGCTCTGCCGCAAGCTCGACGTGCTCTACATTGATACCGTCGTCGAGCCCTGGCTCGGCTTCTACTTCGACAAGAACATGAAGAACTCCGAGCGCACCAACTATGCGCTGCGCGAAACCGTGCGCCAGGAAAAGGCGAAGAATCCAGGCGGCACGACGGCTGTCTCCACCTGCGGCGCAAATCCGGGCATGGTCTCCTGGTTCGTCAAGCAGGGTCTCGTCAACATCGCCAACGAACTCGGCATCAAGTTCGACGAGCCGGACCAGAATGACCGCGAAGGCTGGGCCAAGCTGATGAAGAAGGTCGGCGTCAAGGGCGTGCATATCGCCGAGCGCGACACCCAGCGCACCAGGAACCCGAAGCCGCTCAACGTCTTCTGGAACACCTGGTCGGTCGAAGGCTTCATCTCGGAAGGTCTGCAGCCGGCCGAACTCGGCTGGGGCACGCATGAAAACTGGATGCCGAAGAACGCCAAGAAGCACAAGAAGGGCTGCAAGGCGGCGATCTATCTGGAGCAGCCGGGCGCCAACACCCGCGTTCGCACCTGGTGCCCGACACCCGGCCCGCAATATGGCTTCCTCGTCACCCACAACGAGTCGATCTCGATCGCCGACTATTTCACCGTCGAGAAGGACGGCGAGGTCGTGTATCGCCCGACCTGCCACTATGCCTACCATCCGGCCAATGACGCCGTTCTCTCCCTGCACGAAATGTTCGGCAATGGCGGCACGCCGCAGCCGGTCCTGCACGTTCTGAACGAAGACGAGCTGGTGGACGGCGTCGATGAACTCGGCGTACTGCTCTACGGCCACGAGAAGAACGCCTACTGGTACGGCTCGCGCCTCTCGCTGGAAGAGACCCGCGAGATCGCCCCTTACCAGAACGCCACTGGCCTGCAGGTCACCTCGGCCGTGCTGGCCGGCATGGTCTGGGCACTCGAGAACCCGAAGGCCGGCATCGTCGAAGCCGACGAGATGGATTACAAGCGCTGCCTCGAAGTGCAGTCGCCCTATCTCGGCCCGGTCGAAGGCCATTACACCGACTGGACCCCGCTCGACGGCCGCCCGGGCCTCTTCCCGGAAGACCTGGACGAAAAGGATCCGTGGCAGTTCCGGAACATCCTGGTCCGCTGAACGGTTAAGGCACGAAGTTGAGGTCCGTCGCTCGCGGCGGACCTCTTTCCATGCAGAGCAAGCCGGGATAACCCTGAGGAAGCAAGGCTATCTCCTTGCTTTGACCGAGGCTTCGCGGCATGGTTCGATGACATTGCAGAAGGCGGACGGCTGAGCCAAACCGCCGAGTTGGTGGGAGACAAGAATGAAAACCAAGTCCCTGGTCGCCGTCGCCGCAGCGAGCCTCGCCCTTTCGTCCTGCTATTCCAGCCCGCCCCGTCAGTTGCCGGCGGTCCAACAGGGCCCGTCGATCGAGGGCGCCTGGGTCGACCCGAACGGCATCCAGTCCACATTCCAGGGCGGCACGTTCACCACGCGCACGACCGACACCAACCAGATCCTTGCATCCGGCACCTATATGCTGGTCAACGACCGGCTCGTCGAGATCAACATGACGTCGCTCGTCCGCAACACCCGCCAGAAGGTCAACTGCGCGCTCGTCACGCCGACGCAGCTCAACTGCACCTCCGACAGCGGCGCCCAGTTCTCGCTCGCCCGCAGCAACGTCTGACGAGACAGCTTCGGATGAAGTTCAAGGAAGCGGCCCCAGCGGCCGCTTCTGTCGTTTTGGGCGTCGCTAACATGCGGACATCAAGCGATTTTTGCTTGCCCTGCCCCAATCGAGATGAAAACATCCGCCATCCGAATTCTGGCGCGCAATCCGTGCCAGAGTGCTGGCGATGGATTGCAACAGGAGACATAAGATGTTCAGACATTTGAAGATTGGCTTGTTCAGCGCCTCGGTGCTGGCCCTCACGGCCGGGACCGCCCTGGCCGATTTCGAACTCAACATCCTCCATATCAACGACCTGCATTCGCGCATCGAGGCGATCAGCAAGTCCGACTCCACCTGCTCGGCAGAAGATGCGGCAGCCAACGAGTGCTTCGGCGGCATCGCCCGCGTGAAGTCCGCCATCGACAGCCGTCGCGCGGAACTTGAGGGAAAGAATGTTCTGACGCTCGACGCCGGAGACCAGTTCCAGGGTTCGCTCTTCTACACGACCTACAAGAGCGCTCCGATCGCCGACTTCATGAACGCCATCGGCTTTGATGCGATGGCGATCGGCAATCACGAATTCGACGATGGCCCGGAAGAGCTGGCCAAGTTCATCGACGCCCTCCAGTTTCCGATGATCTCCGGCAACACGCTGGCGGGTTTGGATTCGCCGGTGGCCGACAAGTTCAAGCCCTACATCGTCAAGGAATTCGGTGACGAGAAGGTGGCTGTCGTCTCTGTCCTCGCAACCGATACCGACGAAACATCCTCCCCGGGTGACAGCATCCTCTTTGCCGACGAGATCGGCTATCTGAAGGAAGCGGTGAAGGAAATCGAGGCCGAGGGCATCGACAAGATCGTGCTGCTCTCCCATGTCGGCTACGCCAAGGACAAGGAAATCGCAGCAGCCGTTGATGGCATCGACGTGATCGTCGGCGGCCATAGCCACACGCTGCTCTCCAACACCGACGAGAAGGCTGCCGGCCCCTACCCGACCATGGTGAAGAACCCGGCCGGCACCGATGTACCGATCGTGCAGGCCTATGCCTATTCCAAGTATCTCGGCGATCTGACGGTTGTCTTCGATGATTCCGGCGTCGTGACGAGTGCCACCGGCGAGCCAAAGCTGCTCGATGCGTCCGTCACGCCGGACGAGGGCTTCGTTGCCAAAGTGTCTGAACTGGCAGGTCCGATCGAGGAACTGAAGCAGAAGGAAATCGGCGAAACCGCAGAAGCCATCGATGGCTCGCGTGAAGTCTGCCGCGCCACCGAATGCACCATGGGCAATCTCGTCGCCGACGCCATGGTCGACCGCCTGAGCGACCAGGGCATCACCATCGCCATCCAGAACGGCGGTGGCCTGCGCGCCTCGATCGATGCCGGTACGGTGACCATGGGCGAAGTCCTGACGGTTCTGCCGTTCCAGAACTCGCTGGCCTCGTTCCAGCTCAAGGGCTCCGACATCGTGGCCGCCCTTGAGAACGGCGTTGGCCAGGTGGAAGAAGGCGCCGGTCGGTTCCCGCAGGTCTCGGGTCTCAAGTACACGGCCGATCTCAACAAGCCGGCCGGCAGCCGCATCACCTCCGTCGAGGTGAAGGAAGGTGACGGTTTCGTCGCCATCGACCCGAACAAGGTCTACGGTGTCGCCACCAACAACTACATGCGCTCCGGCGGTGACGGCTACAGCGTCTTCGCAAGCGGTGGCCAGAACGCCTATGACTTCGGGCCTGGCCTCGAAACCGTGGTCGCCGACTACATCGCCAAGAACAGCCCCTACAAGCCCTACACGGATGGCCGCATCACGGTGATCTCCGCGGCAGCGGAACCGGCCGCGGCTGAGCCGGCGGCCACCACTGCCGATGCTCCGGCCGCACCGGCAACCACCGAAGCGCCAGCTGCCGCAGCCACGGCGCCTGAGACCACAGCGCCCGAAGCGCCGGCGGCAACCGCCACGGAGACGGCTGCAGCGGTCGCAGAGACCATCTACAAGGTGGTTGCAGGCGACAGCCTCTGGAAGATCGCCGAAGCCACCTATGGCGACGGCACGATGTGGGTGAAGATTGCCGAAGCGAATGCGCTGCGCAATCCGAACGTGATCGCCATTGGCCGCGAATTGCAGCTTCCGGCACAGTAAGACCTTGTGACGCACACCAACAGCCGGTCCGGGCTTCCCCGGGCCGGCTTTTGCTTTTATCAGATGATCCCAACACGCCTTCATGACGTAACGGTCGAGTTCTCATCACCAGGATATCAAGATGAATGCACTTCCCGCCCATTGGCCCTCCGACCATCCGCCCGTGAATTTCGGCAAGGTCGGCGTGCTGCTCGTCAACCTCGGCACACCTGATGGCACGGACTACAAGTCCATGCGCCGGTATCTCGAGGAGTTCCTGACGGACAAGCGCGTCATCGAGTGGTCACGGTGGTTCTGGTATCCGATCCTTTACGGCATCGTCTTGAACAAGCGCCCGCAGAAGGTCGGCAAGGCCTATGAGGAGATCTGGAACAAGGATCTCGATGAAAGCTATCTGCGCACCTATACCCGCAGCCAGGCCGAAAAACTCGCCGTGGCCCTCAAGGACCTGCCAAACGTGCATGTCGACTGGGCCATGCGTTACGGCCAGCCGGCGATCCAGGCGAAGATGAACGAGATGCAGAAGGCCGGATGCGAACGCATTCTGGTCTATCCGCTCTATCCGCAATATGCGGCCGCCACCACGGCCACGGTGAATGATGAGGCCTTCAAGGCCTTGCTCAAGATGCGCTGGCAGCCGGCGCTGCGCACCGTCCCGCAATATGCCGACGATCCCGTTTACATCGAGGCGCTGGCCAATTCGATCAACAACCACCTGGCCACGCTCGACTGGGAGCCGGAACTCGTGATCACCTCCTATCACGGCATCCCCAAGTCCTACTTCATGAAGGGCGACCCCTATCACTGCCAGTGCTATAAGACGACGCGCCTGCTGCGCGAGCATCTGGGCTGGGAGAAGGAGAAGCTGATGGTAACCTTCCAGTCCCGTTTCGGGCCGGAAGAATGGCTGCAGCCCTATACGGACAAGACTGTGGAGAAACTGGCTAAGGAGGGCGTGAAGCGCATCGCGATCATGAATCCGGGCTTCGTTTCCGACTGCCTCGAGACCCTCGAAGAGATCGCCGGAGAAGCCGGAGAAGACTTCCTCCACAATGGCGGCGAGAAGTTCACCCATATTCCATGCCTGAACGACAGCGAGGATGGCATGCGCGTGATCGAGAACGTCGTGCGCCGCGAATTGCAGGGTTGGGCCTAGAGCCAACTCCCAGAACTTTTTACACGGTCGCCCTCGGGCGGCCGTTTTCATTTTGGGCCACCCCAATCAACACCACTATCCCGTGCGACGGGTTGCAGATCGACCGATCCGGAATCGGCCGAATAAAAGTATGCAACCATAACGTTTTTAGTCACATCAACTTGAATAAGACGGCTTCCGACGCTCGCGATACATTGAAGATTAGCGATGTGATTTCATTTGCTTAAGCCGGTCGCGAAGACACTGCGCCTCTTGTGGCGGCAACCGCGACGTGATTATGCAGCTGCGCCAACCTGTTCTCTTTTGAACTAAATTATTGGATTTAAATACAATTTTAGAGGAGCGATTTCTTATATTAACGTTACGTTTAATAATGATGCCTAGAATTAGGGCATACAAGGAGATCACTCATGCATCGTTTCCGTTTGCCCCTGGCCTCTGCGCTCTTTGCGGTATCCATTCTTCCGGCACAGGCCGAGCCGCCACAGCCGGATGTCAACAAGCTCGTATCGCCGGCTCTCATCGAGGAGATGCGCGCGTTCATCGACACTGAGATCGTACGGGTTTCGGTCGACGCCCAGAACCAGCGTCTCACCGACCTGTCACAGGAAAAGATCGATGAACTCGACAATCAGTGGAAGGCCGAGCGCGAAGCCGCCGACAAGCCGCTGATCGCAGCGACACTTTCCAGCCCGCTCTCGGTTTACCTCGCCCGCATCCAGGGCAAGTCGCTCGGTCTCTACGCCGAGATCTTCGTGATGGACCAGAACGGCCTGAACGTCGGACAGAGCTCTGTTACCAGCGACTTCTGGCAGGGTGACGAAGACAAGTTCCAGAAGACCTTCGACGTTGCAGATGACGCCATGTTCGTGGACGCTCCCGAATGGGATGACGAAGCGAAGATCTGGCGCAACCAGGTGAGCTTCACCCTTCTCGACGCGTCGAAGAAGAAGATCGGCGCTGTGACCGTCGAGCTCAACCTGACCGAACTCGAAAGACGACTGCTGGCCGCATCCTGATCGGCCTGACGCGGAGCCATGACGGCGTTCGCCTAGACATTTTTTGTACTGAGACCTTCAAACGTTGAGGCTGCCGAACGCCATGCTGAACAACATTTCCGTCACCACGAAAGGCTTGATCGCTTTCAGCCTGCTGGCGGCGATTGCCATCGCAAGTTCCGTATTCATTTACAATCGTGCTATTGTTGCCAATCACCTTGTCGAAGAGACCGACAACATCACGGCACTGGCAGATGCGGTCACCGAATTCAGCGATGACGTCTATGTCGCCGACCTCAAGCTGAAAACCTATCTGCTGACGGGCAACCGCGACTTCGCCGAAACGACGCAGGCGCGCCTTGACGAAATGGCGCAAGACGTGACCGCCCTCACAAAGCTCTTCAGTGAGCAGGCCCCGGCGGAATTGCCAGCATTGCAGGCGAGCTTCGCAACCCTTGCGCAGTGGCAGACGGAAATCGTGCAGCGCCAGTTAGACCTGATGCGCTCGCCGGATACGGTCGAACTCGCCCGTGCGATCGAGGTCGGTGGCGTCGGCGAGGCTCTGGTTGAGCAAGCCCAGCAGAGCCTTCAGCTGGTCACGCAGCAATTCGCAACGCGCAGCACTGCAGCGAAAGCGCAGCAAGGCGCCGCGCTGTTGATGGTTGAACGGATCGCTTTGGGCGCGGCGATCGCTGTCGCAATCGTTGCGGCACTCATGGGCTTTTTGAACTATCGCCTCGTCTCCCGTCCGCTCTCCAGGCTGGCAACCGCAACGGACCGACTTGCAAATGGCGACCTCGACATCTCGATTGTCTCTGGCGGCAAGGACGAAATCGGCCAGATGGCGGCATCGATGCAGATCTTCCGTGAGGCAGCCATCGCCAACAAGCGGCTCGAAGCCGAAGCTGAAGGCAACCGCCAGCGCGCCGAAGCTGAACGCATCGCCGCCCAGCAGCGCGCCGAAGCCGATGCGGCCGCCCGCCTGCAGGCTGCCACCTCGGGTCTTGCGGCCGGCCTGAAGCGCCTCGCTTCCGGCGACCTCGCCTTCCAGATCAACGAAGCCTTTGCTCCGGATTTCGAGGCCCTGCGCCACGACTTCAACCAGTCCATCCGCCAGTTGAACCAGACCATGGCCGCGATCACTAACAGCGTTGCGACCATGGAAACTGGCACCCGCGAGATTGCGTCGGGCACCGACCATCTTTCGAAGCGTACGGAACAGCAGGCTGCGGCCCTCGAAGAAACGGCAGCAGCGGTGGAGGAAATCACCGCCAACGTCGTCAACTCCACCAAGCGCACCGAAGAAGCACGCTCGGTCGCGGCTCAGGCCAACACGTCGGCGAACCAGTCGTCGGAAGTCGTGTCCCGCGCCGAAGACGCCATGCGTCGCATCGAGGGGGCCTCGCAGCAGATCTCCAACATCATCGGCGTGATCGACGAAATCGCCTTCCAGACCAACCTGCTGGCGCTGAACGCAGGCGTCGAGGCGGCACGCGCCGGTGAAGCCGGTAAGGGCTTCGCCGTCGTCGCCCAGGAAGTCCGCGAACTCGCCCAGCGTTCGGCCAATGCGGCGAAGGAAATCAAGGCGCTTATCCAGAACTCCTCGACGGAAGTTGCGGGCGGTGTGGATCTGGTTCGCAAGACCGGCGAAGCGCTGCGCACCATCGGCGGTTTCATCACCGAGATGAACACGCACATGGACGCAATCGCTCTGTCGGCCAAGGAACAGGCGACCGGTCTTTCGGAAGTCAACCACGCCGTCAACGCGATGGACCAGACGACCCAGCAGAACGCCGCGATGGTGGAAGAATCGAACGCTGCCTCGGGCGCTCTGGCAACCGAAGCCGCCAAGCTCCGCGAGCTCATTGCCCACTTCACCATCGATGGGGTCCAGCAGGCCCAGGCCTCGGCGCTTCGCGAAACCGCGCGCACCATGGCCCAGCCTGCAGCAGCCCGCGCTCCGGCACCGCGTGCAGCCGAACCCGCCCGCCACGCCGCCCCTGCTCCGCGCAGCCATGGCAACGCGGCAGTTGCTCAGGACAACTGGGAGGAGTTCTGAGAACTCTGCCTTGAAGTCAGACCAAAGGCGGTGGGAGCAATCCCGCCGCCTTTCTGTTTTCCGACGCCCCCGTGACGGTTTGCGCCTGCTGGCTGTGATCCCCGACCCTTGCAATTCCCCTGTCAGCCCACGATGTTAGCGCATGGGGGTGCGGCGTAGGCCGCGCCAGAGCTGGAGGAAGTCATGCCCATCACCGGTCCTGATATCGTCGTCATCGTCCTCGTCGCGCTCGTCATTCTCGTCCTCTTCGCCGGGATCAAGACGGTGCCGCAGGGCTATCGCTACACCATCGAGCGTTTTGGCCGCTACACCCGCACGCTTGAGCCGGGCCTCAACCTGATCATCCCGTTCTTCGAGCAGATCGGCGCCAAGATGAATGTCATGGAGCAGGTCCTCGACGTGCCCACCCAGGAGGTGATCACCAAGGACAACGCCTCCGTCGCCGCCGATGCCGTCGCCTTCTACCAGATCCTGAACGCCGCAGAGGCCGCCTATCAGGTCGCCAATCTCGAAAATGCGATCCTCAACCTCACCATGACCAATATCCGCTCGGTCATGGGCTCGATGGATCTCGACGAACTTCTCTCCAACCGCGAGGTCATCAATGACCGCCTGCTGCGGGTGGTGGATGAAGCCGTGCGTCCCTGGGGCATCAAGGTCACCCGCGTGGAGATCAAGGACATCCAGCCTCCGGCAGATCTCGTCGACGCCATGGGTCGCCAGATGAAGGCAGAGCGCGAAAAGCGCGCCCAGGTGCTGGAAGCGGAAGGCTTCCGCAATGCCCAGATTCTGCGCGCCGAAGGGGCCAAGCAGTCGGCGATCCTCGAGGCGGAGGGCCAGCGCGAAGCCGCCTATCGCGAGGCAGAGGCGCGCGAACGTCTGGCGGAAGCCGAGGCCAAGGCAACCCGGCTCGTTTCGGAAGCGATCGCCGCTGGTGACGTCAACGCTATCAACTACTTCGTCGCGCAGAAATACACTGAAGCGATGGCCTCGATCGGCACCTCCAGCAATTCCAAGGTCGTGCTGATGCCCATGGAAGCCACCTCGCTCATCGGCTCGCTCGGAGGCATCGGGGCCATTGCCCGCGAAGTCTTCGGTGACGAAAAGCGCCCGACCCCGCCGCGCCCGGCCACCCCGCCCCGCACCACCCCGCCGATCTCCTCCTTCAATCCGAACGGCGAGTGAGCGACATGATCGGTCGCATCATTGCCGAACTCGGCCCCTGGAGCTGGTGGGTGCTTGGCATGCTGCTTCTCGCGGCCGAACTCGTCATGCCCGGAGTCTTTCTGGTCTGGATCGGGCTCGGGGCGATCCTGACCGGGGCAATCTCGCTCCTGCTGTGGGAGACAGGGTTCTGGACATGGCAGCTGCAAGCGCTGGTCTTTGCCGCAAGCGCCATCGTCTTCACCCTCGCCGGCCGGCGCTATTTCTCGCGCCTGGAAACCGAGAGCGACCAGCCGCTCCTCAACCAGCGAGGCGCCAGTCTCGTCGGCCGCACGGCGGTGCTGGCAGAGCCCATCCGCGAAGGGCGCGGCCGGATCCGTCTGGACGACACATTCTGGCTGGTTTCAGGCCCCGACCTGCCCGGCGGCGCACGCGTCCGGATCGTCTCCGCAAACGGCCAAGACCTCAGGGTGGAAGAGGCGTAACTTTTACGCCACGCCGATGCGAAGCAGGTCGTGGAAGTGGATAAGGCCGATCGGCGTGTTCTCGTCGTCCACCACGATCAGCGCCCCAATTCCATGCTTGTTGATCATGGCGGCTGCGGTGGTGGCAAGCGCGTCACCTTTGATGACCTTGGGGTTGCGGGTCATCACGTCCTCGACATTGAGGATCGACAGGTCCCGGGCGAGATTGCGGGCCATATCGCCTTCGGTAACAATGCCGCAGAGCTTGCCGGCCTCGTCCGTGATGCCAACGCAACCGAAATGCTTGTGCGACAGGGTTTTCACCGCGTCAGGCATCGACGTGCCCACCGCGACCAGCGGAAGACGGTCGCCGGTATGCATGATGTCGCGCACATGCGTCAGGGCAGCGCCCAGCTTGCCGCCGGGGTGGAAGGTCCGGAAATCGGATGGCGAAAAGCCGCGCGCCTCGAGAAGCGCAATCGCGATGGCATCGCCGATCGCGAGCTGCAGCACGGCGGACGTCGTCGGTGCGAGCCCGTGCGGGCAGGCCTCCTGGACCTTCGGCATCAGCAGAACCACGTCGGCATTGCGCGCAAGCGTGGAATTCACGCCCGCCGTGATAGCGATCAGCGGGATCGAGAAGCGGCGGGAAAAGGCGAGAATGCCCTGCAGTTCCGCGGTTTCACCACCCCAGGAGATCGCGAGGATCGCATCATCCTGCGCGATCATGCCGAGATCGCCATGATTGGCTTCGGCCGGATGCACGAAGAATGCCGGCGTGCCGGTGGAGGCGAATGTCGCCGCAATCTTCGAGCCGATATGGCCGCTCTTGCCGACGCCGGTCACGATGACGCGCCCGCCGATATCGCCGATCATCTTGACGGCATTGCAGAAGGGAGCCGCCAGCGGCCCCGCCAGCGCTTCTTCCAGGACGCGAAGTCCCTCCCGCTCGGTCGAGATGACCTTCAGAGCGGATTCGGTGGCACTGGCTTCGACGAGGTTCACTGCGCGCTTGATCATGCCGTCCCATACTGCGTTTGCCGGTCGCTGTAAATTCTCCTTTGCCCCGGGCAGGCCGGAGGACTGTCCTTCTCAGGGAGAGTGATGACAACCAAACATTAACCATCAGGCTTTACGTTTGGGTAAGCATTGCAGTTTGCCGGGCGCAGGAATGAGTTCAGTCGATAATCGGGATATGCGCGGCAAGTGCCGCCTCGGGCTGCGCGCCTTTGCAGGCGCCCTGGCGCTCTCCATCTGTGCCCACCCTGCCCTTCTGGCGGCTCAGCAGACAACGCCGCTACAGTCGAGCCAGTCGAGCGGCACGCAAACTGTTGGAACGAGCCAGCCGGCCTCTTCGACCTCGGGCACACTGGATCCCAACTCAACGACCACGACGACGCCCGACCCGACCGTGACCGGTACGATCGATCCGAACCAGCCTCTTGAACCTTTGGCGGATCCTGATGCACTGCCCCTGGAAGAAGACATGGGACGGCAGAACCTGCGGGAAAGCCGCCTCGACAACCCGACCGCAGCGCGGATCAACCGCGAGCTCGATGCGGAAGACGACAGCGGCATCCGTCTCGGCACGCTGATCCTGCGTCCCTCGATCAGCCAGAAGCTCGGCAGCGAGACCGAGAAGACCGGCAGCGTCAAGGAAGACAGGATATTCTCCGAAACCGGCCTCAAGGGCACGATCACTTCGGACTGGTCCCGCCATGAACTGACCGTCGGCGCCGAGGGTGCCTGGCAGGAGACGCTGTCGGGCGACGCGACAGACAAGCCGCGCGCCGACATCGACGCACGCCTGCGCCTCGATCTCTCCGACGACACCACGGCGACGCTCTCCGGCTCTTACAATTTCAGCCGCGAAGACTCGGATGACCCGAATGCGATCTCGGGCGCTAAGGTTCAATCAGGCGTGCATGAATATGGCGCCGGTGCTGCAATCGAGCGCGACTTCGGGCTGATCAGAGGCTCTCTCGCCGCCGACATCACCCGCTCGCAATACTCCGACGCGGAACTCTCGGACGGCTCGACGCTTGAACGCAGCGACCGAAACCGCAACCGCTACACGCTGACCAGCCGTCTCGGCTATGAATTGTCTCCGGCCCTGATCCCCTTCATCGAGGGCACGATTGGCAAAGTCGATTACGACGATGCCGTTGATTCCGACGGTTATCGCCGCTCGGCCGATCTCTATGGCGCGAGAACCGGCGTGGCTTTGGAACTCGGTGAAAAGCTGCGCGGCGAGATCGCTGTCGGCTACGAACATCAGAAATACGAAGACCCACGCCTGAAGGAACTCTCGGCACTGACCGTGGACGGCAGCATCTTCTGGTCGCCTCGCGAAGGCACGACCATCGATCTGACGCTTGATACCAGCATCGACCCGTCGACCACGGCCGGCATCAGCGGCGCGACGATCCATCGCGTGAGCGCCCAGCTGGCACACGACCTGCGGTCCAACCTCGTCGCCCGCCTGACCGGTGGCACGAGCTTCACGAACTATGATGGGGATGCGAGCGCCAGCGATTCCACGTCCTATCTCGCGGGCGCCGGTGTGACCTGGAAGGTGAACCGCTACCTCGATGCCACGGCCGATCTGACTTATGAGCGGACGAACTACAAGACCGGCGCGGACAACGACAGCGTGACAGCATTGGTGGGCCTGACCGCCAAGCGTTGAGCCGGCGGCCAGGAATTTCTCGATTATTTCAGCGCGGCGAGCAGAGCCTTGAGCTGGTCTTCGATCGCCGGACGGATATCCGCACGCTCGATGGCGAACGCGACGTTTGCCAGAATGAACCCATCCTTGGCGCCGCAGTCGAAGGTCTCGCCCTTGAAGTGATATCCGGCGAAGTCCTGGGCCTGGGCGAGCTTCAACATGCCGTCGGTCAACTGGATTTCATTGCCGGCACCGCGTTCCTGCGTCGACAGGATCTCGAAGATCTCCGGCTGCAGGATGTAACGGCCGTTGATGAAGAAGTTGGAAGGGGCAGTCCCCTTGGCCGGCTTTTCCACCATCTGGGTGATCTTGAAGCCACCCTCCAGCGTCTCACCGACGCCGACGATGCCGTATTTGTGCGCCTGTTCGGGTGCGCATTCCTCGACCGCCACGATATTGCCACCGGTCTTCTCGTAAAGTTCGACCATGCCCTTGAGGCAAGCCTTCTCCCCGCGCATAATCATGTCCGGCAGGAGAAGAGCGAAGGGTTCGTGACCGACGATGTCGCGCGCGCACCAGACCGCGTGGCCGAGACCGAGCGGCTCCTGCTGGCGGGTGAAGCTGGTCTGTCCGGCCGTCGGCTGCAGCTCGTCGAGAAGCGAGAGTTCGGCGTTCTTGTTGCGGGCCTTCAAGGTCTGCTCGAGCTCGAACTGAATGTCGAAATAGTCCTCGATGACGGCCTTGCCGCGACCGGTGACGAAGACGAAATGCTCGATGCCAGCCTCGATGGCCTCGTCGACCACATATTGGATGACCGGCTTGTCGACGACCGTCAGCATCTCTTTCGGCACCGCCTTGGTGGCGGGCAGAAATCGGGTGCCGAGACCGGCGACGGGAAATACGGCTTTCCGGAGCTTTTTAGACTGAACCACTCATCCCTCCTGGAGGATCTAATCGATTAACGCCTTCATAACGCGGTCACGGCCAGTAACATACAATTGCTTCAAAATGGCAAAGACTAAGCTTGGGCGGACAACGTGGTAAACGGTTTGTTGACTGAACAGCATTAACCTGTGGTGAACAGCCTTGTTCCGGCTGCCAACACGAGAATGCACGGGAGATGCCCATGAAAAGACACCGCCCCAGCCTGCTCGGCGCCATTGCCCTGGCCCTGTCGACGTCGCTGATGCCCATGGAAGCGCTGGCGGATGCCGGTTTCCAGAAATGGATCCGCGACTTCTATTCCGTTGCCGCGAAATCCGGCATTACCGAGCGCACCTATAGGGAAGCCTTCAAAGGTGTCACGGAGCCTGACCAGTTCGTGCTGGAAAAGGCAGCCTACCAGCCCGAGTTCAAGTCGGAGATCTGGGACTATCTCGACAGCCGCGTGAACCCCTACACCGTCAAAGTCGGACGGGAGATGCTCGCCAAGCATGGCGGGCTGCTGAAGGCGCTCGAAAACCATTTCGGCGTCGACAAGCATGTCCTTCTGGCGATCTGGTCGATGGAATCCAATTACGGTGCCGCTCTTGAGCGTCCCGACCGGCTGCACAACGTGCCGCGCTCGCTGGCGACACTCGCCTATGCGGATCGCAAGCGGGCAAAATATGCCCGGACCCAGCTGATTGCGGCCTTGAAGATGCTGCAGAACGGCGATGTCACCAACAAGAACCTCATGGGTTCCTGGGCGGGTGCCATGGGCCATACGCAGTTCATTCCCTCGAGCTACCTGCTCTACGGCATCGACGCCGATGGCAACGGCAGCAAGGACATCTGGCACTCGATCCCGGATGCGCTGGCCACTGCGGCCAATCTGCTCGCCAAGAACAATTGGCAGACCGGTCGCACCTGGGGCTATGAGATCGTCGTGCCGAGAGGCGGCCACAAATATACCGGCCAGACCAAGACGGTTGCGCAGTGGCAGGCCCTTGGCTTCGCCCGTCCCTCCGGCAAAGGCTTCCGGAACGGCAGCGAACGGGCCGAACTCAAGATGCTCGGCGGGCCGAACGGCCCCGGCTTCCTGATGACCAAGAACTTCTTCGTCATCAAGCGCTACAACGCAGCCGACAGCTATGCCCTCGGCGTTGGCCTGCTGGCCGACGAGATCGCCGGTTATGGCGGCATGCAGCAGCGCTGGCCGCGCCCGAACGGCTCCCTCGACATCAAGGAGAAGTTCGAGCTGCAGACCCGTCTGCAGGCCTTGGGCTACTATGACGGCAAGATCGACGGCAATTTCGGCTCTGGCTCGAAGGCGGCGATCACGGCCATCCAGCAGCGCCTCGGCATGTCGGTTGACGGCCAGCCCTCGCGCGTGCTGCTCGACGCATTGCGCAACTGATCACGGCATGGCCGTGCATCGCAAAGGTTGACTTGCCCTCCGCCGCGATCCAGAAACATCGGATCGCGGCGGACTGCTTTTGTGAAGGCTGCCGCAGCGACGGCGAAGGAGTATCACTTGAAGAGCCCGCGCGGATCCCTTGCCCGATTGCTGTGCCTCGGCCTGGCATTGATGCTGGGCGTGACGGCCTTTCTGACATCGGCAGCGGAAGCCCAGCAGCCCGAGCGCCGCCGTAACCTGCTCGACATGCTCTTCGGATCAAGGCAGCCGGTCTATGTCCCGCCGCAGGACGCACAGCGTCCACGCGAGGGCAAGACCCGCAAGAAGACGAACGGCAGCGTCACCACGATCAAGACCCGCCAGCCATCAACGCGCGCCGCAGCGGCCCCACCACCGCCGCCGCCCAAACTCGACAACGCCAAGAAGGTGCTCGTCGTCGGGGACTTCGTGGCTGCGGCTCTCGCGGATGGTCTGGAAACGGCGTTCGAGGATGCACCAGGGGTGCAGGTCCAGACCCGCGCGAACGGCTCCTCGGGTCTCGTGCGCGACGATTTCTACGATTGGCCCGCGCAACTGCCGGCACTGGTCGAAGAGATCAAGCCCAGCGTCATCGTCATCCAGATCGGCGCCAATGACCGCCAGCAACTGGTCACCGCAACCGGGCGACTGGACTTCCGCACGGACGAGTGGTTCACCGCTTACGGCGAGCGCGTCGCCAATCTCGCGACCCTTGCGGCTGCGTCCCAGGTGCCCGTGGTCTGGGTCGGCCTCCCGGCCTTCCGGCCGCAGAACATGACGGCGGATGCGCTGCGCCTCAACACCATCTACCGCTCCAGCATCGAAAAGGTGAACGGCGAATTCGTCGATGTCTGGGAAGGCTTCGTGGATCAGGAAGGCCGCTTCATCGTGACCGGATCGGACATCAACGGCCAGCCCGTGCGCCTGCGTGGTAACGATGGTATCGGCTTCACCGGCCCCGGCAAACGCAAGCTCGCCTTCTATGTCGAAAAATCCGTGCGCCGCTATCTCGGCGACATGACGAGCCCGGATCTCGTCCGCCTCGACGCCAGCAATCTGCCGGACCTGGTGAGCCTGCCGCCCTCCGAAAACCGGGGCATCACCACGACTCCACCGATCGACCTCTTCGACCCCGAACTCGACGGCGCGGACGAATTGCTGGGCGGCACGCTCCCGCCCTCCTCCAGCTTCCCGACCCCGCGCGACCAACTCGTCCAGAACGGCCGCATGCCGGATCCGCCGGTTGGACGAGTGGATTACGTGAAGCGGCCGGCCGAGCCAGCCACATCAACTGCAGCACCGCCAGCAACGGCAACGCCTTAAGCTCTAAAAACTCATCCAAATCAAAAAGGGGCCGCTCGAAAGCAGCCCCTTTGTCATTCGTAGATGTGCGTCGCCTCAGCGCGGCAACACGCTCTCGCCCATCAGGGCCTCGTCGATGGCGCGGGCGGCCTGACGTCCCTCGCGGATTGCCCAGACGACCAGCGACTGGCCGCGACGCGCGTCGCCGGCAACCCAGAGCTTGTCGACCGAGGAGCGATAGTCCTTGTCGTTGGCAACGACATTGGTCGAACCGCGGCGGTCGGTGTTGAGTTCGAGCTTGCCGTCGAGTTCCTTCAGCACGCTGTCGGTAAACGGACCGGAAAAGCCGATCGCGATGAAGGCGAGATCGGCCTTGATGATGAACTCCGTGCCCGGGATCGGCTTGCGGCGCTCATCGACCTGGCAGCACTTCACGCCGGTCAGCACGCCGTCTTCGCCGACGAATTCAAGCGTTGCCACCTGGAACTCGCGCACTGCACCTTCGGCCTGAGAAGACGAGGTGCGCATCTTGGTCGCCCAAAAGGGCCAGACGGCGAGCTTGTCTTCCGTCTGCGGCGGACGCGGACGGATGTCGAGCTGGGTCACCTTGACGGCGCCCTGGCGGAAGGCCGTGCCGACGCAGTCAGATGCCGTGTCGCCACCACCGACGACCACGACATGCTTGCCGCCAGCCAGGATCGGATCGGCCGGCCAGCCGGCGCTGTCGATGTTTTCCCGACCGACGCGGCGGTTCTGCTGCACGAGATAGGGCATGGCATCATGCACGCCATGTAACTCGACGCCTGGAATGCCGGCTTCGCGCGGGGTTTCCGAACCGCCGCAATAGAGGACGGCATCGTAATCCGAACGCAGCTTCTCGACGGTCACGTCGACACCGACATTCACGCCGCAATGGAAGGTGACGTTTTCGCCCTTCATCTGCTCGACGCGGCGATCGATGAAGTTCTTCTCCATCTTGAAGTCCGGAATGCCGTAGCGCAGCAGGCCGCCAGGCTTGGTCTCGCGCTCGTAGACATGCACCTCATGACCGGCGCGGCCAAGCTGCTGGGCTGCGGCGAGACCCGACGGGCCGGAGCCGATGACCGCGACCTTCTTGCCGGTATGGATCGTTGCCGGCTGCGGCACGATGAAGCCGAGCTCGTAAGCTTTGTCGGCAATCGCCTGCTCGACGGTCTTGATCGCGACCGGCGTATCTTCGAGGTTGAGCGTGCAGGCTTCCTCGCAAGGGGCCGGGCAGACGCGACCGGTGAATTCCGGGAAGTTATTCGTCGAGTGGAGGTTGCGGATCGCCTCCTCCCACTTGTTGTTATAGACGAGGTCGTTCCAGTCCGGGATCTGGTTGTGAACAGGACAGCCGGTCGGACCGTGGCAGTAGGGAATGCCGCAATCCATGCAGCGTGCCGCCTGCTTGGTCACCTCGGCATCCGACATGGGGATGGTGAATTCGCGGAAATGGCGGATGCGGTCGGAGGCCGGCTGATACTTCGCCACCTGCCGGTCGATTTCCATGAAACCTGTAACCTTGCCCATTTTCTTTCCCTCAGTTCACAGAGGCGGCCATTGCGGCCCCCAGTACCAGTAGGCGAAACCGATCACCGCCCCCAGCACTATGAATTCCAAAACAAGCGCACCATTGACCAGTGCGGCGACCGTTGGAACGGCCGCGGCAATCACCACGGCCAATCCGATGTGGACGATGCGTCCCTTGCGGCTCACTCCGCGGCAACGCCCATGCGCATGCGTTCCATTTCCTCAAGCGCACGGCGGTATTCCACCGGCATGACCTTGCGGAACTTCGGACGATACTCGGCCCAGCTGTCGAGGATCTGCTTGGCACGGTTCGAGCCCGTGTAATGCAGATGGTTCGAGATCAGCTGGTAGAGGCGCTCCTCGTCGTGGCGGGTCATGTCGCCCGACACGTCGACCAGGCCCTTGTGCATGAGGTCGCCGCCGTGATGGTGCAGCTTCTCCAGCATGTCGTCCTCTTCCGGAACCGGCTCGAGTTCGACCATGGCCATGTTGCAGCGCTTGGCGAAATCGCCGCTCTCGTCGAGCACATAGGCGACACCGCCCGACATGCCGGCCGCGAAGTTGCGGCCCGTTTCGCCGAGCACGACGACCACGCCGCCCGTCATGTATTCGCAGCCGTGGTCACCCACGCCTTCGACGACGGCGATCGCCCCCGAGTTGCGCACGGCGAACCGCTCGCCGGCCACGCCGCGGAAATAGCACTCGCCAGAGATTGCACCGTAAAGCACGGTATTGCCGACGATGATCGAGTTCTCCGCGACGATGCGGGCATTTTCCGGCGGACGCACGATGATGCGGCCACCCGACAGGCCCTTGCCGACATAGTCGTTGCCATCGCCCACGAGGTCGAAGGTGATGCCACGCGCCAGGAAGGCGCCGAAGGACTGGCCGGCGGTGCCGTTCAGCGTGACATGGATGGTGTCATCCTTCAGACCCTTATGGCCGTAGCGCTTGGCAACTTCACCCGAAAGCATGGCGCCAGCCGACCGGTCGACGTTCTTGATGTCAACGTCAAAGACAACGGGCTGCTTGGCTTCCAGCGACGGCATCGCCTTCTCGATCAGCTTGCGGTCGAGAATGTCGTCGATCGGGTGCTTCTGGCGTTCGGTCCAGTAGGTCGCTTCCTTCGGGGCTTCGACCTTGTGGAAGATCTTCGAGAAGTCGAGGCCCTTGGCCTTCCAGTGAGCGAGCATCTCGTCCTTTTCGAGCAGTTCGGAAGCACCGATGATCTCATCGAGCTTGCGAACGCCGAGCGATGCGAGGATTTCGCGCACTTCTTCGGCAACGAAGAAGAAGTAGTTGATGACGTGCTCGGGCGTACCCTTGAAGCGCTTGCGCAGCACCGGGTCCTGGGTGGCAACGCCAACCGGGCAGGTGTTCAGATGGCACTTGCGCATCATGATGCAGCCGGCAGCAATCAGCGGAGCCGTGGCAAAGCCGAACTCGTCCGCACCGAGCAGCGCGCCGATGATGACGTCACGGCCGGTCTTCAGACCACCATCGACCTGCAGCGCGATGCGCGAGCGCAGACCGTTCAGGACCAGCGTCTGCTGCGTCTCGGCAAGACCGATTTCCCAAGGGCTACCCGCATGCTTCAGCGAGGTGAGCGGAGAGGCACCGGTGCCGCCGTCGAAGCCGGAGACGGTGATATGATCGGCGCGGGCCTTGGCGACACCAGCGGCAACCGTGCCGACGCCGACTTCCGAGACGAGCTTGACCGAGACATCGGCTTCCGGATTGACGTTCTTCAGGTCGTAGATCAACTGCGCCAGATCTTCGATCGAATAGATGTCGTGATGCGGCGGCGGCGAGATGAGGCCCACGCCCGGCGTCGAGTGACGGGTCTTGGCGACCGTCGCATCGACCTTGTGACCAGGCAGCTGACCGCCTTCGCCGGGCTTGGCACCCTGCGCGACCTTGATCTGCAGCACGTCCGCATTGACGAGATATTCGGTCGTCACGCCGAAGCGGCCGGACGCGATCTGCTTGATCGCAGACCTTTCTGGATTGGTCGTACCATCCGGCAGCGGAAGGTAGCGGTCGCTCTCTTCGCCACCCTCGCCCGTGTTCGACTTGCCGCCAATCTTGTTCATGGCGATTGCAAGCGTCGTATGCGCCTCACGGCTGATCGAACCGAAGGACATCGCACCGGTCGAGAAGCGCTTGACGATATCGACGGCCGGTTCGACCTCATCGATCGAGATGGGCTTGCGGCCCAGGTCTTCGGCAGTCTTGATCTTGAACAAACCGCGGATGGTGTTCATCCGCAGATTGCTGTCATTCACCATCTCGGCGAATTCGCGGTAGCGATCCTGGCTGTTGCCACGCACGGCATGCTGCAGGGAAGCAATCGAGTCAGGGCTCCAGGCATGGTTTTCACCACGCATGCGGTAGGCATATTCGCCGCCGACATCGAGCGTACTGGCAAGCACGGGATCCTTGCCGAAGGCCGACAGATGACGCGCCACAGTTTCCTCGGCGATCTCGGCAAGGCCGATGCCCTCGATCGTCGTCGCCGTGCCGAAGAAGTACTTGTCGACCAGTTCGGACGACAGGCCGACCGCGTCGAAGATCTGCGCGCCGCAATAGGACTGGTAGGTCGAGATGCCCATCTTGGACATGACCTTCAGGATGCCCTTACCGACAGCCTTGATGTAGCGGTAGACGACTTCGTCCTCCGACACTTCCTTCGGGAATTCGCCATGCTTGTGCATGTCGAGCAGCGTATCGAAGGCGAGATAGGGGTTGATCGCCTCGGCGCCGAAGCCTGCGAGACAGCAGAAGTGATGCACTTCGCGTGGCTCGCCCGACTCGACAACAAGACCGACCGAGGTGCGAAGCCCCTTGCGGATCAGGTGATGGTGTACGGCAGCGGTCGCGAGCAGCGCCGGGATCGCAATACGGTCCGGGCCGATCTGACGGTCCGACAGCACGATGATGTTGTAGCCGCCGCGCACGGCCGCTTCCGCCCGCTCGCAGAGGCGATCGAGCATTTCCGGCATGCCTTCGGCACCGCGGCTGACGTCATAGGTGAAGTCGAGCGTCTTGGTGTCGAAATGGTCTTCGACATGACCGATCGACCGGATTTTTTCCAGGTCGCCATTGGTGAGGATCGGCTGGCGCACTTCCATGCGCTTGGCCTTGGCCATGCCCTCATGGTCGAGAATGTTCGGACGCGGACCGATGAAGGACACGAGGCTCATCACGAGCTCTTCGCGGATCGGATCGATCGGCGGGTTCGTCACCTGGGCGAAGTTCTGCTTGAAATAGGTGTAGAGCAGCTTCGACTTCACCGACATCGCCGAGATCGGCGTATCGGTGCCCATCGAGCCGATCGCTTCCTGACCGGTCGTCGCCATCGGCGACATCAGGATCTTGGTGTCTTCGGTGGTGTAGCCGAAGGCCTGCTGGCGATCGAGCAGCGACACGTCGCGGCGCAGCGCACGCGGCTCCACCGGCTTCAGGTCTTCGAGGATCAGCTGGGTGCGATCCAGCCATTCGCGGTAAGGATGGCTCTGAGCGAGCGAGGACTTCACCTCTTCGTCGGAGATGATGCGACCTTCCTGCATGTCGATGAGCAGCATCTTGCCCGGCTGCAGGCGCCACTTCTTGATGATCTTTTCTTCCGGCACCGGCAGCGTGCCGGCTTCGGATGCGAGGATCACGCGGTCGTCGTCGGTGACGAGATAACGCGCCGGACGCAGGCCGTTACGGTCGAGCGTCGCGCCAATCTGTTTGCCATCGGTGAAGCAGACGGCGGCCGGGCCGTCCCACGGTTCCATCATCGCGGCGTGGTATTCGTAGAAGGCCTTGCGCTCAGGCGACATCAGCTGGTTGCCGGCCCAGGCTTCCGGGATCAGCATCATCACGGCATGCGCCAGCGAATATCCACCGCGCTGCAGGAATTCGAGCGCGTTGTCGAAGCAGGCCGTGTCAGACTGACCTTCATAAGAGATCGGCCAGAGCTTGGAGATGTCGTCTCCGAAGAGCGGCGAAGACACCGACGCCTGGCGCGCCGCCATCCAGTTGACGTTGCCGCGCAGCGTGTTGATTTCGCCGTTATGGGCGACCATGCGATAGGGGTGAGCCAGCTTCCAGGACGGGAAAGTGTTGGTCGAGAAGCGCTGATGCACGAGGGCAACGGCTGACTCGAAACGCGGATCGGCGAGATCCTTGTAATAGGCACCAACCTGATAGGCCAGGAACATGCCCTTGTAGACGATCGTCGAGGACGACAGCGAAACCGGATAGAAGCCGGTCTCCTGGCCGCCGTACTGGTCGTAGATGCGGTTGGAGATCACCTTGCGCAGCAGGAACAGGCGACGCTCGAACTGCTCCTGGGTCGCCGCGTCACGGCCGGCACCGATGAAGACCTGGATCTGGCGCGGCTCGGTCGCCGCAATTTCGGGCGCCTTGGACAGCGAGGAGTTGTCGACCGGCACGTCGCGATAGCCGAGCAGATGCTGGCCTTCGGACTGACAGACCTCTGCGATCACCTGCTTGAAGTGCGCGATCTGCTGCTCGTCCTGCGGGAAGAAGAAATGACCGACGGCATATTCACCGGCCTTCGGCAGCGTCACGCCCTGAGCCGCCATTTCTTCACGGAAGAAGCGGTCCGGTATCTGGACGAGAATGCCGGCACCGTCGCCCATCAATGGGTCGGCACCGACCGCACCGCGGTGGGTCAGGTTCTCCAGGATGAAGAGGCCGTCCTTGACGATCTGGTGCGACTTCTGCCCCTTCATATGGGCGATGAAGCCGACGCCGCAGGCATCGTGCTCGTTGCGGGGATCATAAAGGCCCTGCTTCGGAGGAAGACCGGCGCGCACAACAGCCGTTTTGGCTGTCGCTTCCGCGCTGGCGGACCGGATGATCGCTTCGGATGACGTTACCTTCGTCATGACCTTTACCTCCTTGAAGCCGGACGGACCGGGCTGTTGGGAACTCTCTTAGGCGCCGACAGGCGCCAGCGGCGGCCTCACCATCCTGCACGGATCGTTTGACCACCCCATGACGCCCGAAAACCAACTGCCTTCGAAACTGGAATTAGGTCAACTGATCTGACCTAATTTCTGCTGTTCCTATGACAGAAAGTAAACGCTCATGCAAGACTTGACCCGGAAAATTAACGCATGGAAGGACGCGAAATTACAGAAGCGCCACAAACCGCGAAATTTAATTACGCGCAGCGGCATGCATCTAGCCGCCTTGTTGCGGAATGAGCTCGAACGGCCTGCGTTCGGGATGGGCCGGATTGATACCGATACGGAAATGCCTACAGTCCCTGCAGCATCCCATCCGCAGGAATTATCCCATGCATTTTGCTTCCGACAACTGGGCCGGCACCCATCCCCGGATCGCCGACAATCTCACCCGTCATGCCCAGGGCTTTGCCCCGGCCTATGGCACGAGCGAGCTCGACAAGGCGGTCGAAGACAGGTTCAGCGCCATTTTCGAGCGTGAGGTCGCTGTCTTCTTCGTGGCCACCGGCACCGCCGCAAATTCGCTGGCCTTGGCAAGCGTAGCAAAAGCCGGCGGGGTAAGTTTCTGCCATGCCGACGCGCACGTCAACGCGGACGAAGGCGGCGCGCCGGAGTTCCTGACCGGCGCCACCCGGCTTTTCGGTGTCGAAGGCGCAGAGGGCAAGATCGACCCGAAGGCACTCGACAAGGCCATCGCCCGTTTCGAACCCGCCTCCCCGCATCACGGCCGCGCCATGGCGGTCACCGTGACCCAGGCGACCGAAGTCGGCACCGTCTACTCTCTCGACGAGCTGGACCGGTTGGCCGCCATCGCCAAGTCCCGAGACCTGCCGCTCCATATGGATGGCGCCCGTTTCGCCAATGCGCTTGTCGCGCTCGACGCGACACCCGCAGAGATGACCTGGAAGCGCGGCGTCGACATCCTCTCCTTCGGCGGCACGAAGAATGGCTGCTGGTGTGCGGAAGCCATCGTCTTCTTCAATCCCGAAATGGCTGCCGATCTTCCCTTCATCCGCAAGCGTTCGGCCCAGCTCTTCTCCAAGAGCCGGTTCATCTCGGCCCAGCTTGAAGCCTATCTCGAAGATGATCTCTGGCTGGACCTTGCCCGTCATGCCAATTCGATGGCCGATCGTCTGCGTGAAGGTCTCGCCTCCAAGAATACCGCGCGCCTTGCCTGGGAAACGACGGCAAACGAAGTCTTTGCGGTAATCGAGAAGTCGTCTGCCGATCGCGCACGGGAAAAAGGGGCGAAATTCTACGACTGGCAGCCACCCCATGGCTGGTTGCCCTTGCCGAACGAAAACGAGACCCTAGTTCGACTGGTAACGAGCTTCGCCACCAGTGAAGATGAAGTCGATCAATTCATAGAAGTCGTTTGAGCGAGACGTTTCTTACAGTCTAGTTTCGCACGTTTGCTACAAAAAACCTTGATTTTTCAAAGACGCTTCTCCTCGACATGATGCGTTTGCCAGCCCCGACGAGGGCTGGACCAACAACGCGCTTCACGATCCGAGGAGAAGTTTCATGACCAAGACCACCATCAACACCGCCGCCCTCGCAGCCGCCGTCACCATGGCCATCGGCAGCGCCGCCCTCCTGTCGGGTCCGGCCGTCGCCCAGGAAAAGGAAAAGTGCTTTGGCGTCGCCATGGCGGGCAAGAATGATTGCGCCGCCGGCCCCGGCACTACCTGCGCCGGCACCTCCAAGGTCGACTTCCAGGGCAATGCCTGGACCTATGTTGCCAAGGGCACCTGCACGGCCATGGCTCTTCCCGATGGCCGCATGGGTTCGCTCGAAGCCCTCGACCGCGACCTGCCCAAGGCCTGAGCCGATACGGCACCTGCGGGCGACCCGCAGGTGCTGTCCCCACGTTCCCGAAACTGGAGGAGCCGGTCATGTCAGCGGCAGATGCCCCGAAGGCAACCATGCGCGTGTCGAACCAGACACCCCGCGATCTCGGCCTGCCGCCCCGCGCAGGCGCCGGCTTCAAGCCGCAACACGCAGACGCCATTCTGGCCGATGACTTCCGCATCGGCTTTCTCGAAGTCCATGCCGAAAACTACATGGGCGCCGGCGGCCAGCCACACCGCATTCTCACCCGCATGCGCAAAGACTTTCCGCTCTCGATCCACGGCGTCGGCCTTTCCATCGGCAGCCCGACCGGCCTCGATCCGGCACATCTCGCTCGCCTGAAGGCGGTTGTCGATCGCTACCAGCCGGAGCAGGTCTCGGAACACCTCGCCTGGTCGACCCATGACAGCCATTTCCTGAACGACCTCCTGCCGGTCCCCTATGATGAGGCGACGCTTTCGCGTGTCTGCGCCCACATTGATGAGGTCCAGGACACACTCGGCCGCAAGATCCTGCTTGAAAACCCCTCGACCTATCTCGGCTTCGAGGCCTCGACGATGAGCGAGACGGACTTCATTCGCGAGATCGCCCGCCGCACCGGCTGCGGACTGCTGCTCGACATCAACAATGTCCATGTATCCGCCACCAATCACGGCTATGGCGCCCGCGACTATCTCGCCAATTTTCCGCTGGAGTTCGTCGAGGAGATCCACCTGGCGGGCCATGCCGAGGACATCGACGATGCAGGCCTGCCGCTGCTGATCGACAGCCACGACCGCCCTGTCGATGATCTGGTTTGGGATCTCTATGTCCACATCATCGGCCAGCTTGGTCCTCTGCCGACCCTGATCGAATGGGACAACGACGTGCCGGACTGGCCGGTGCTGAAACGGGAAGCCATGCTTACCGAGGCGATCCTTCACCGACACCCGGCAATGCGTGGCGGGCTGCGCCATGCGTCCTGATCCCGTCTCGAGCGGCGCTTTCGCTGCGGCCCTTTTCGCCCCGGATTTGCCGCCGCCGGAAGGTCTGACGGGCCGGCAGCAATTCGCCCCGCAGCGCCGTTTCGCCGTCTATCGCAACAATGTCACCGTCTCGCTCGTCGATGCGCTGGCCTCGATTTTCCCGACGGTCCAGAACCTCGTCGGCGAGGATTTCTTCCGCGCGATGGCCCGTCTCTATGTCACCGCTCATCCGCCCACATCACCGCTGCTCTTCACCTATGGCGAAAGCTTTCCGACCTTCCTCGAAAACTTCCCACCGGCAGCGGACCTGCCCTTCCTCGCTGACGTCGCCCGCATCGAACGGCTCTGGCTTGACGCCTATCACGCAGCCGATGCGGAACCACTTGATCCGGCAGCCCTGGCTCAGGTCTCCGCCGACGACCTTCCCGCGATCCTGTTCCGGCCGCATCCGGCCACGCGGGTTAGCCGCCTCACGCATGCCGCCGGCACAATTTGCCTCAGGGACCGCTCCGGCCAGTCGCTCGAAGGCGTCAATCCGATGGCACCGGAAGCGGTGCTGATCACACGCCCCAATTTCGAGGTGGCGATCGAGGTCCTGCCATCAGGCGGCGCCACCTTCTTTGAAGCGCTCCTTGCGGGCGAAACACTGGGCGAGGCTTGCCTTGCCGCCAGCGCGGAAGATGCCGACATTCCCGCCCTAATCGGCCTATCGCTCACCTCCGGCGCCTTCTCGAAAATCGACCTAACGCAGGAAAGCGACAGATCATGACTTCAGCCGTCTCGCTCATCGAATTCTACCGGCGCACCGTCCGACAGCTGGATGCCATTCTGGACGGCTGGTTCCTCGGGCTTTTCGCGCGCCTGGTCTTTCTCGCCGTTCTCGTGCCGTATTATCTCAACTCGGCGCTGACCAAGTTCGACGGGCCCCTCTCGATTGCAGACAGCGCCTATTACCAGATTGCCCTGCCCGCCGTGGATGCTGCCGGCGGTGATGTCTCGGCCGTTTCCTTCTTCCCCTGGGGGCTGATGGTGTTTCTCGGCTCCTATGGCGAAATCATCTTCCCCCTGCTGCTCGTCGCGGGTCTCTTCACGCGCATCGCGGCCCTTGGCATGATTGGCTTCATCATCGTGCAAAGCCTGACTGACATCCTGGTGCACAATGTCGATGCGACGACCATCGGCGCACTTTTCGACCGCTTCCCGGACAGCGTCATTCTCGACCAGCGCCTGCTCTGGATCTTCCCGCTCGTCTATCTTGCCGTGAAGGGTGCGGGCCTGTTCTCATTGGACAAACTGCTCTGCACGATCTGGACACGCCGTTACAGCGCGCATGAAAAAAGCGGCCGGCTTTCGCCGACCGCCTGACTGGGAGCCCGTGGAGCGCGACCGCGCTTAGTTCACATGCGCCTCGATTGCCTTCGGTGCGGTGCCGACGGGTTCGGCGGCAATGGCAATCCGGCGCGGCTTCATGGCTTCGGGAATGTTGCGCAAGAGGTCGATGTGCAACAGGCCGTTCTTCAGCGATGCGGCGGTGACTTCCACATGATCGGCAAGCTGGAAGCGGCGCTCGAAGGCGCGCTTGGCAATGCCGCGATAGAGGAATTCGCTCTGCTCGGTCTTCTCGTCTTCGGCCTTCTCACCCTTGACGGTCAGCACATGGGCGTGCGCCTCGATCGAAAGCTCGGTTTCGTCGAAGCCGGCAACGGCCATGGTGATCCGGTAAAGGTTCTCGCCGGTGCGTTCGATATTGTAGGGCGGGTAGCTCTGGGCCTGTTCCGGCTGACCAAGGCTGTCCAGCATGGTGAACAGGCGATCGAAACCTACGGTGGAACGGTAGAGCGGGGAAAAATCGACGTGACGCATGGTGTCCTCCTTGAAGCGACGTTGGCGTTCTCTTTGGACCGCTGGCATCCCGCTTGGGGCGATGCTGGCGGCGGTTCACGGACCCTTCTGGCGTCCGCACGCACGATGTGGGAAATGCCGAGATTGAATTCAAGATCCTCTGTCCCGGGCCGGATTATCCCGGGATGAACTTCGGGTGAACGGCCGGTTCAAGCCGGGTTCAAACGCCCTCCTCTAGATTGGCATCATCGGTTGTCTCGACCGACCGGGCCGGAGATATCGTCCCTTCCACTTCGGCCGGACTTCGCCGGGATCGCAGCCCTCCGTCTGCGGTCCCGGCTTTTTTCTTTGACTTGAGCCACGGCTCGGGCCTATCCCGGAAGAGACGAGACGCGCTTCAACCGACAGGCAGTTGCAGGCATGGATGCCATTCTTCACGCGACCCCCGGCAACCCCATTCCCGGAACGCCACTGGTCGGTTTCTTCGAAGGTCATCGCGGCGTAAAGCTGCGCTACGCGGTCTTCCGTTCCAGCACAGCGAAGACCAAGGGCACCATCGTCCTCGTCCATGGTCGCAACGAGGCCATCGAGAAATACTTCGAGACAATCCGGGATCTGACGGAGCGCGGCTTCTGGGTGGCGACCTATGACTTCCGCGGCCAGGGCGGTTCCGAACGTCTGCTGAAGGATCCGCGCAAGGGCCATGTCGGGCGCTTCGACCACTATGTCCGCGATCTCGAGATCTTCCTCGAGCAGATCGTCCTGCCCGACACCCGCCTGCCCTTCTTCCTGCTTGCCCACTCGACCGGGGGGCTGATCGCGCTGAAGGCTGCACCGCGACTTTCCAATCGGATCGAGCGCATGGTGCTGACAGCGCCTTTCGTCGGGCTCGGAGGCCAGAAGGCCTCGCCGGAAAACATCAGGCGGCTGGCGACGCTCGCCTCCTTCACCGGCTTTGGCAAGATCAACCTCAACAAGGACGAACCGCTGAAGCCTTTCGAGGGCAATCCGTTGACGACGGACGAGTTCCGCTTCGCCCGCAATCAGAAGATCCTTGTCGAACATCCGGAGCTCGCGCTCGGCCCGCCCACGGCCCGCTGGCTTTACGAGAGCCAGAAGGCGATCGACGACGTCAGGCGTCCGGGCCATCTCGCCTCTATCACCGTGCCGACGGTGATCGTCGCGCCGGGCAATGACCCGATCGTGCCCTATCATTATCAGGAGTCGCTGGCCCAGTATTTCCGCGCCGGGCAACTGGTGCCGGTGCCAGGCGCGCGCCATGAGATCCTGCAGGAGCAGGATCGCTACCGGAACCAGGCGCTGGCCGCCCTCTTCGCCTTCATGCCGGGCGGAGAACCGGACGAGGCAGATCCGGTCGGCGAACTGACCGACACCGCGCTCGAAGCTTGAAGCCCCGCGTCAGCGGCGCTTCAGCATCTCCGTAGCCTCAGCATGCACGGCCTTCGATCCTGCCGCGATGATGGAGCCGCCCGCTTCCGGCCGCCCGCCATCCCAAGTCGTGATGATCCCGCCCGCCTGCTCGATGATCGGGATCAGCGCGCCGACGTCGTAAGGCTTCAGCACGGTCTCGATGACCAGATCGACATGGCCGGCGGCGAGCAGGCAATAGGCATAGCAGTCGACTCCGTAGCGAAAGAGTTTGACCTTGTCCTGCACGGCCTCGAAGCGCTCGACTTCCCAGTCCTTGAAGAGATGCGGCGAGGTGGTGAACAGGATCGCGTTTTCGAGGCTGCCGCAGTCGCGCACCTGGTTCTGCCGCTCGCCGTCGGGACCGGAATACCACGAGCGCTCGCCATCGGCATAATAGCGCTCACCCGTGAAGGGTTGCTCCATCAGGCCCATGACCGCGCGGCCCTTTTCCTGGAAGCCGATCAGCGTGCCCCAGACGGGCACGCCTGAGATGAAGGCCCGCGTCCCGTCAATCGGATCGATGACCCAGACATGATCGCTGTCCATGCGGATATTCTCGTGCTCCTCGCCAAGAATGCCATGGGTCGGGAACTCGGCCTCGATCAGCTTTCGGATCGCGATCTCCGCCGCCTGGTCACCCTCGGTCACCGGGTCGAAACCCGCCTTCTCCTTGTTGACGACGGAAAGCCCGGAGCGAAAGCGCGGAAGGGTCTCGGCCTTGGCAGCATCGGCAAGGCGGAAGAAGAAGTCACGGTCAGGGCGCATGAAGATATCCGTCGTCTGGAGGGAGCACCCGTCTTACTGCCAGATGCTGCGAAAGAAAACCTCCGGCGACCCCGTGCGGGTGGCTGCGATGGGACCGCCATCCCCAAATTGCGCAAATTTTGGTCTTGCTCAAAAATGCACCAAAAATCGACTTGACAATGGTGCACCGCAACATCTAACGTGTCACTTACAGTCTTCTGACTGTAAATACCCTCCTTGGGTGTTTCCTCCCTAGACTTAACCGCGCCACGAGCGCGGTTTTTTTTGCCCGACGCGAGGCATCGGGGGCTTTCTTCGGGGATCTAGTGGAAGCTGTTACTCGGCGGCGAGCGCTCGGTCGCCGGCATAATCGGCGACGAATTCTGCCATCTGCTCCATGAAGACAGCCAGAGAACCGGCCAGAACATCGAAATCGGAGCGTTTTTCGAGCGTCGTCTCGTCGATATAGATCGAGCGGTTGACCTCGATCTGCAGCGCGTGGAGCCCACGTGCCGGGCGGCCGTAGTGCTCGGTGATGAAACCGCCCGCATAGGGCTTGTTGCGCACGGCCGTGAAGCCGAGATCTTCCAGGAATTGCAGAGCCGCCTGGCTCAGTTCGGCCGAGGCGCTGGTACCATAGCGGTCACCGACGATGAAATCGGGTTTCAGACCGCTGCCGGCGACTCGGATATTGCCCGGCATGGAATGGCAGTCGATCAGAACGCCAAAGCCGAACATTGCATGGGTCCGGGCAATCAGTCTGCGCAGGCAGGCGTGATACGGCTTGTAGCAGCTCTCGATCCGCTCCATCGCGACGGTGAGCGGCATGCGCCGCTCGTAGATCTCCATGTTCTCGGCAACGATGCGCGGGATGGTACCGAGCCCGCCAGCCACACGCGCCGAATTGCTGTTGGCATAAGGCGGCAGCGGATCGGAGAACATCCGCGGGTCGAGCTCGTAGGGCTCACGGTTCACATCGACATAGGCGCGCGGGAAATGCGCAACAAGCAGAGGCGCGCCGAAACGAGGCGCCGCCGAAAACAACTCGTCGACATAGTGATCTTCCGAACGGCGAATCGAAATCTCGTCGAGTCGCGATTCATCGAGGAAGGTCGAGGGATAACGACGACCGCTATGCGGAGAGTTATAGACGAATGGAATGGTCTGGATCGCGGGCTCTCGAACCTCGAACAGCTCGATTTCGTTGGTCATCCGCTTCCCAGGGCCTCTTCTTTACCAAGTCACAAACTTGTTGTGTTCGCCATGTTGCCAGTCGACCGCTGCAAAGTCCATACTCCCGGAAATGGCGGAGCAGGCTCACTTTTTCGTTGTTCACCGGTTCTTTACTGAGCCAACCCTAAAGTGAGCGGCTGCGAGCCTCCCTATGCAATCGAGTACAGCGGTCCCTAAATGACTCAGAAAATCCTTCTCGCCGAAGATGACAACGACATGCGCCGGTTCCTGGTGAAGGCGCTGGAAAAGGCGGGGTACAAAGTCTCCTCCTTCGACAACGGCGCCTCAGCCTATGACCGCCTGCGGGAAGAGCCCTTCTCCCTTCTCCTGACCGACATCGTGATGCCCGAGATGGACGGCATCGAGCTGGCGCGCCGCGCCACCGAACTCGATCCGGACCTGAAGGTCATGTTCATCACCGGCTTTGCCGCCGTCGCTCTGAACGCCGATTCGAAGGCTCCGAAGGATGCCAAGGTCCTCTCCAAGCCTTTCCACCTTCGCGATCTCGTCGACGAAGTGAACAAACTCCTTGCGGCATAAGGGCTTCCGAGGAGATCGAAAAAATCTCTTCATAAAACTGCAAAATGCCTATTGACGGGCGAAGCGGTTTTGTGGTCTTAAGCCGCCATCGGATGGGCGTGTAGCTCAGCGGGAGAGCACTACGTTGACATCGTAGGGGTCACAAGTTCGATCCTTGTCACGCCCACCATTCGAATTCTTTCAAGGGCTTGCCGGAAACGGCAAGCCCTTTTGAGTTTTACGGTTTCGACCCTGACAAAGGGGCGAATCAGGAAGCCTCCTACCCCTTCACCACCGCCACATCCTCCCCCGCATAGACCACCACATAACCGCCCGCCGGCTTGAGAGACCGTGCCTTCTGCTCTAGCCAGCCATGATAGGGCGCATCCCGCCAGATCGCGGCCGCCTCTGGCTCGACCAGCACCGTGAGCTGCGCCCCCTGCGCATAGAGCATCATCCGGCTCACCCGCGGATCCCATTCCTCCCCGAGCGTCGAGTCCGTGCGCCAGAGGCAGAAAAAGTCGCGACAGGTGGCCGGCCTCACATCATATGCGTCGCATCGGCCGCCGGGCTGGCAGTGGCGGCAGGGCTGGTTGGCCGGTTTATCGAATTCCGCGATGTCGGGAAGGATGCAGCAGAGCGAACAGCTGCCGCAGTCGCGGCCCGGCACCAGCGCCGGGCCCTCGACCATATCCGGGCCCGTGAAGACCATCTCAGCCCGCCGGGCCGATCGTGACGGTGATCGGGGAAAGGCCGTCCACGGCCCCCACAAGCCGATCGCCTGGCTGAAGAGCACCGACGCCGGAGGGCGTGCCGGTATAGATGAGATCGCCCGGCGTGAGGTGGTAATAGCGCGAGAGATGACTGATCATCTCGGGCACCGACCAGACCATTTCGTTGAGATGCCCTTCCTGGCGCAGGGCGTCATTGACCCTGAGCGAAATGCGCTGCTCGGCAGGAGCGAAATCGGCGGCGGGCGTGATCGGTCCGATCACGGCCGACTCCTCGAAGGCCTTGGCGATATCCCAAGGCCGCTGCTTCTCCTTCATCGCGTTCTGCAGGTCGCGCCGCGTCATGTCGAGCCCCACGGCATAGCCGAACACGGCCTTCATCGCGTCATCAACTGACACCTTGAAGGCAGGCGCACCAATGGCGATCACGAGTTCGATCTCATGGTGATAATCCTCCGTGCCAGGCGGATAGGCGATCGAGCCGCCGTCGAGCACGAGGCCGGTCGGCGGCTTGGTGAAGTAGAACGGCGCGACCCGGTCAACGGTGTTGCCGAGTTCGGCCGCATGCGCCGCATAATTGCGGCCGACACAGAAGATGCGATGGATCGGAAAGCCTTCCTCGGCGCCCACGATTGGGATGAGCGGTGCGGAGGGAACGGAAAACAGCGGACGGGATGCGGACAAGGCACACTCTCTTTGAATGGACAGCGAACAACGCAGCCGGCTGCTGCGACTGTGGCACCATAACCGCCGCGGGGACGTTATGCATCCTCTCTGATTATGATGACCGACACGCCGAGCGGGGTTGGAACATCGCCCCAAACATGTAACAAAACCGCCGCACCTGCGTTCAATTGCGCATGCGACACATCCGTCGCTCCGACATCAGCCGGGACGGAAACGCCCCGGCAAGACATCGAAAGGCAAGAAAACATGAGCATCAAGATCGTGCCGGTCATCATGGCCGGCGGCAAGGGAACAAGGCTCTGGCCGCTGTCGCGCGCCGCCGCTGCCAAGCAGTTCATCCGCTTCCTCGGCGAGGAAACGCTGCTGCAGAAGACTTTGGCCCGCGTCTCCGACGAAGCGCTATACGATGCTCCTGTTGTCGTGACCAACGAGGATTTCCGCTTCCTTGTGGCCGAACAGGCCCGAGAATTGGGCGTGACCCTCGACGGCATCGTGCTGGAGCCGGAAGCGCGCAACACGGCCGCCGCCGTCGCCGCCGCCGCACTCCTCGTCGCAGAGCGCCATGGCCGCGATACGCTGATCCAGATCCTGCCTTCCGATCATGAGATCACGGTGGATGCGACCTATCGCTCCTGCGTTGAAAAGGCCGCGAAGGCCGCTCAGGACGGCAAGATCGTCACCTTCGGCATCACGCCGACCGAGCCCGCGACGGGCTATGGCTATATCGAGATCGGCAAGGAGCTTGTCGACGGCGTGCATCAGGTGTCGCGCTTCGTCGAGAAGCCCAATGCGGATGTTGCCGAGCAGATGCTGGCGAAAGGCAATTATGCTTGGAACTCCGGCATGTTCGTCTTCTCCGCCGGCCAAATGATCGCGGAGCTCGAAGCCCTTGCGCCAGAAGTGCTCGCAGCCGTCGAAAAATCCATCGAGAACGCCAAGACCGACCTCGACTTCACCCGCCTCGATGCCGAGAGCTTTGCAGAAAGCCCGAGCATCTCGATCGACTATGCCGTGATGGAGAAGACGGAGAATGCCGCCGTCGTTCCCGCCTCCATCACCTGGTCGGATCTTGGCAGCTGGGATGCGATCTGGAAGCTCGCCGGTGGCGATGAGAACGGCAATGTCGTCAACGGCAATGCCACCGTCTCCGACACCACCAATTCGCTGGTCATGTCGCGCAACGCCCATCTCGCCGTTCAGGGCATGGAAGGCGTCGCAGTCATCGCATCGGAAGATGCCGTTTATGTCGGCCGCCTCGATCGCAGCCAGGACGTCGGCAACCTCGTCAAGATGCTGGCGGCCGACAAGAAGACCAGCCACCTCACCGAAAACCATCCGACGGCGCTGCGTCCCTGGGGCGGCTACACATCGATCCTCAACGGCGATCGTTTCCAGGTGAAGCGTCTCTTCGTCCATCCGGAAAAGAAGCTCTCGCTGCAGAAGCATCACCACCGCGCCGAGCACTGGGTCTGCGTCAAGGGAACGGCCGAGGTCACGATCGACGACAAGGTGACCGTTCTGCATGAAAACCAGTCGATCTACATCCCGCAGGGTTCGGTCCATCGTCTCGCCAACCCAGGCAAGATCCGCCTCGAGGTGATCGAGGTACAGACCGGCTCCTATCTCGGCGAAGACGACATCATTCGCCTCGTCGACGAATTCGGCCGTAGCTGAGACCTCTCATCCACCGCATGTTCCACGGCCCGGCGGCTTCCACCGTCCGGGCCGCTTGCTTTATGGCGCTGCATTGCACAAGATCGATGCAAGCCGGAAAAAACGGCAGGGGCGAACAGCGAAGCGGTAACGAATGTCGATCAAGGCAAGCATCTATCACCTCACGCATTACAAATACGACAACCCGGTCCGCCTCGGGCCCCAGATCATCCGGCTGAAGCCCGCTCCTCACTCGCGCACGAAGGTGATCTCGCACTCGCTGAAGGTCACGCCCGAGAACCACTTCGTCAATCTGCAGCAGGACCCTTACGGCAACTATCTCGCCCGCTTCGTGTTTCCCGACCCGGTCAGCGAATTCAAGATCGAGGTCGATCTCGTCGCGGACATGACCGTCTACAACCCCTTCGACTTCTTCACCGAAGAGGAGGCGGTCAAATGGCCCTTCGACTATCCGGCCGATATCCGCGAAGACCTGAAGATCTACATGACGCCCGAGCCGGCTGACCCGGCGCTTGAAGCCTTCGTCAAGACGATCGACAAGACACCCGGCCAGGGAACGGTCGACATGGTCGTCGGTCTCAACGCCCGCCTGCAGCAGGAGATCGGCTACGTCATCCGCATGGAGCCGGGCGTCCAGACGCCGCAGGAGACACTGACCTCCGCCCGTGGTTCCTGCCGTGATTCGAGCTGGCTGCTCGTCCAGATCCTGCGTCACCTGGGCTTTGCCGCCCGCTTCGTCTCCGGTTACCTGATCCAGCTCACCCCGGACCTGAAGGCACTCGACGGGCCTTCCGGCACCGAAGTCGACTTCACCGACCTGCATGCCTGGGCGGAAGTCTATATCCCCGGCGCCGGCTGGATCGGCCTCGACCCGACCTCGGGCCTGCTGACCGGCGAAAGCCACATTCCGCTGGCCGCGACCCCGCATTACCGGAACGCCGCGCCGATCTCCGGTGGTTACTTCGGAGAGGCCAACACCGAATTCGCCTTCGACATGCAGGTCAAGCGCGTCGCCGAGCACCCGCGCATCACAAAACCCTTTTCCGATGACAGCTGGGATGAGCTTAACCGCCTCGGCCACCAGGTCGATGCCGAGCTGCAGGCCCGCGACATCAGGCTCACCATGGGCGGCGAACCAACCTTCGTCTCCATCGATGACTTCCAGTCGGACGAATGGAACACGGCAGCCGTCGGCCCGACCAAGCGCGACAAGGCCGATCAGTTGATCCGCCGCCTGCGCGAACGCTTTGCCCCCGGCGGCTTCCTGCATTACGGCCAGGGTAAGTGGTATCCCGGCGAAAGTCTGCCCCGCTGGACCTTCTCGCTCTACTGGCGCCGGGACAACAAGCCGGTGTGGAACAATCCGGATCTAATCGCGGTGGAAAGCCGCGACCACAAAGTCAGCCATGAGGACGCCGCGCGCCTCCTGCAGGCGATCGCGACCGAGCTCGACATTGCCACCGAAAACGTCATGCCGGCCTATGAGGATCCCGCCGAATGGATCGTCAAGGAAGCGAACCTGCCGGAGAACGTCGACCCCTCGAACTCGAAGCTCAAGGACCCGGAAGAGCGCAGCCGCATTGCCAAGGTCTTCTCCAACGGGCTGACCACCCCGGCCGGCTATGTCCTGCCCGTGCAGGCCTGGCAGTCCCGTGTGTCGGGCCGGACCTGGGTGTCGGAACGCTGGAGCACACGGCGCGGCCGGCTCTATCTCGTGCCCGGCGACAGCCCCGTCGGCTTCCGTCTCCCCTTGAATTCCCTGCCCTACATCGCCCCGTCCTGGTACCCTTATATCAATCCGGTCGATCCGACAGTCGAGAAGCCCCCGCTGCCCGACTTCACCACGGAGAAGGGCCGGGTCATGCCGGAGCACTCCTTCCAGGCGGACATTGCCCAGCAGCAGCTGCTCGGCCAGTCCTATGAGGAGATCGGCGGACGCGTCCGCACGGCAATTTCGGTGGAAGTCCGCGACGGTCGTCTTTGCATCTTCATGCCGCCGACGGCGGCACTCGAAGACTATCTCGACCTGATCGCCTCGGCCGAACGCGCGGCTGCCGCGCTCAATCTGCCGGTCCATATCGAAGGCTACACACCGCCGCATGACGAGCGGCTGAATGTCATCCGCGTCGCTCCGGACCCGGGCGTCATCGAGGTCAACATCCACCCAGCTTATGACTGGGAGGATTGCGTCGCCACCACCACCGCGATCTACGAGGAAGCACGCCTCTGCCGCCTCGGCGCCGACAAGTTCATGATCGACGGCCGTCATTGCGGCACAGGCGGCGGCAACCATGTCGTCGTCGGCGGCGCGACCCCAAACGACAGTCCTTTCCTCCGCCGGCCGGATCTCCTGAAAAGCCTGGTCCTGCACTGGCAGCGCCACCCCTCGCTGTCCTATCTGTTCTCCGGCCTCTTCATCGGCCCAACCAGCCAGGCACCGCGCATCGATGAAGCGCGCCACGATTCGCTCTACGAGCTCGAAATCGCGCTCGCTCAGATCCCCCTGCCGAACGAGGGCTTGGCACCGCCCCTGCCCTGGCTGGTCGACCGCCTGTTCCGCAACCTGCTCGTCGACGTCACCGGCAACACCCATCGCTCGGAAATCTGCATCGACAAGCTCTTCTCGCCCGATGGCCCGACCGGACGCCTTGGCCTCGTTGAATTCCGCGGCTTCGAAATGCCGCCGAATGCGCGCATGTCCCTCGCTCAACAGCTCCTGATCCGCGCGCTGATCGCTCGCTTCTGGAAAAACCCGATCAGCGGCAGCTTCGTCCGCTGGGGCACGAGCCTGCATGACCGTTTCATGCTGCCGCATTACATCTGGCAGGACTTTCTCGAAGTGCTGGCGGATCTCCGCCAGAACGGTTTCGACTTCAAACCGGAATGGTTCGCGGCCCAGCTCGAGTTCCGCTTCCCCTTCTTCGGCGAGGTCGAATACGAGGCATCCAGGCTCGAACTGCGCGGTGCGTTGGAGCCCTGGCATGTCATGGGTGAGCAAGGCGCGATCGGCGGCACGGTGCGGTATGTCGATTCCTCCGTCGAGCGCCTGCAGGTGAAGCTGGAGACGGCCAATCCGGAGCGCTTCACGGTCGCCTGCAACGGACGCGCGGTGCCACTGCGCAAGACCGATGTGAATGGCGTGGCCGTGGCCGGCGTCCGCTACAAGGCCTGGCAGCCTGCATCGGGCCTGCATCCGGTGCTACCTGTCAACACACCGCTAACATTCGATATCTATGATACATGGTCTGGCCGATCGATCGGGGGCTGCGTCTATCACGTCGCCCATCCCGGCGGCCGCAACTACGATACTTTCCCTGTGAATGGGAATGAAGCGGAAGCCCGTCGGCTTGCACGTTTCGAGCCTTGGGGCCATACAGCCGGCTCCTATCCTCTTTGGCCCGAGACCGTGTCGCCCGAGTTCCCGCACACTTTGGACCTGAGACGACCGCAAGGTATCTGATTGATGGCACAGAAGACGGCAGCGGAACTTCCCCCGCCAGACGCGCCGATAAGCGAGGCCCGCACGGCCGGCTATCGCGCCTTGGCGGGCGCTGCCGACGAAATGATCGACACACACGGCAACGTCCGGCCCGTGTGGCAGGCCCTTGTGTCCGCCATCGACACCATGCCCGAACAGGATCTGCATGAACGCTTCGCCCGTGCGGATCGCTATCTGCGGGATGCCGGCGTCTTCTACCGCGCTTACGGTGCTGGCGGCTCGAGCGAACGGGCCTGGCCCTTCTCCCACATTCCAGTGCTGATCTCCGATGCCGAATGGCAGGTGCTGGCCGAGGGGCTCGTGCAGCGCGCCAACCTGCTGGAAGCAGTCGTTGCCGACATCTATTCGGAAAACCGGCTGGTACAGGAAGGCTTTCTGCCGCCGCAGCTGATTGCGTCCAACCCCGAATTCCTCCGCCCTCTCGTCGGCATCAAGCCCGCCGGCGGCCACTACCTGCATTTCTGTTCCTTCGAAATCGGTCGAGGCCCCGACGGCAATTGGTGGGTTCTGGCCGACCGCACCCAGGCGCCCTCGGGTGCAGGCTTTGCGCTCGAAAACCGGGTCGCCACCGCGCGTGCCTTTTCCGACATCTATTCCGAGACGCATGTCCACCGGCTCGCTTCCTTCTTCGGCGCCTTCCGCAAGGCGCTGCAGGCGCGCACCCGCAGCAGCGACGAGCGCATCGCAGTGCTGTCGCCAGGCCCCGCCAACGAGACCTATTTCGAACACGCCTATATCGCCCGCTATCTCGGCATCATGCTGCTCGAGGGCGAGGACCTGACCATCGTCAACGGCCGCGTCATGGTCCGGACCGTGGCCGGCCTGAAGCCCGTGAGCGTCCTCTGGCGCCGCCTCGATGCCGCCTTCGCCGATCCGCTGGAACTCGATCAGAACTCCTATATCGGCACGCCCGGCATGGTGCAGGCGCTGCGCAACGGTTCTGTCACCTTCGTCAATGCACTCGGCTCCGGGATCCTTGAGACCCGCGCGTTGCTTGCCTTTATGCCGACGCTCTCGCGTCACCTGCTCGGCGAAGAGCTGAAGCTGCCCTCGATCGCCACCTGGTGGTGTGGCCAGAAGGCAGAACGAGAGCACGTCGCCGCCCATCTCGACCGCATGGTCATCGGCTCGGCCTTCTCCCGCCTTCCCTTCTTCGACGACAGTGGCCGGTCCGTCATGGGGTCCCGCTACAAGGACCCGCAAGGTCGCACCACGGCCGAATGGCTGGAAGCCGAAGCGGGCAACCTCGTCGGCCAGGAAGTGGTGACACTCTCGACCACGCCGGCCATGATCGACGGCAAGCTGACGCCGCGCCCGATGTCGCTGCGCGTCTTTGCTGCCCGCACGAAAGATGGCTGGCAGATCATGCCCGGCGGCTTCGCCCGGATCGGCAGTGGTTCGGACGTCTCCGCCATCGCCATGCAGGCAGGCGGCAGTGCGGCCGATGTCTGGATCGTCTCCGACAAGCCTGTCGACCGCACCTCGCTTCTGCCGGCGGAAGAGACCTTTACCCGCAACATGCCCGGCAGCTTGCCGAGCCGCGCGGCGGACAACCTCTTCTGGCTCGGCCGCTACATCGAGCGCGCCGAAGGCGTGTTGCGCATCCTGCGCGCCTGGCACGCCCGTTATGCCGAGAGCGCCAACCCGGAGCAGCCGCTGCTGGCCTTCGTCAGCGAATATCTCTCCAACATCGACGTCGACACCAAGTCCGGCGTGCCGGAAAGCCTGCTGCGCAATATCGACAGTGCGGTCTATTCGGCGAGCAACATCCGCGACCGGTTCTCGCCGGATGGCTGGCTGGCGCTGACCGATCTGTCGAAGACGGCCAAGCGCTTCCACGAGAAGGTGAAGCCGGGCGATGATGCGGCGCACGCCATGACGATCCTGCTGCGCAAGCTCGCGGGCTTTGCCGGTCTCGTGCATGAAAACATGTATCGCTTCACCGGCTGGCGCTTCCTGACCATCGGCCGCCTTCTGGAACGCGGACTGCACATGACCCGCCTGCTCGGCCACATGACCGGACCCGACGCACCCGATGGCGGCCTCGATATGCTGCTCGAGATCGGCGACAACGTCATGACCCACCGCAGGCGCTACAACGTGTCTACGGCGCGGCTCACTGTTACCGATCTGCTGGCGCTCGACCCGCTCAACCCGCGCTCGATCCTCTTCCAGCTGAACGAGATCCGGATCGAGGTGGAGCAGCTGCCGAACGCCATGGTGAACGGGCAGATGTCGAGCCTTTTCCGCGAGGCAATGCGCCTGCATTCGGGCCTTGCGGTCATGACGCCGGAAGCCATGAATGCCGATGTCTACACCAACCTGGAGCGGGAATTGGAGAAACTCTCCGACATCCTCGCCCAGTCCTATCTGAACTGACGCGATGCTGTACGACCTGTCGCTCCATATCGGCTATCGCTACGAGGTGCCCGCATCGGGCGCTCACCACATGCTGCGCCTGCTGCCGCTGTCTCTGCCCGACCGGCAGCGCCTTGTCGCCGGCGCAATCACCGTCTCGCCAGAACCGGACGAGCTCTCAACCTTCAACGACTTCTTCCGCCATCCGACGAGCCATGCGATCCTGCGCGGCCCTCACGAGAAGCTCGACATCCGCATGCAGGCCCGCGTCATGGTGCAGGCCCAGCCGCTGGCCGCCGATTTCTCGCCGCTGCTCGACCGCCTGCCGCAGGAGATGGCCGAGACCTGGTCGCTCGACGCAGAATCCCCGCACCATTTCATCGGCACCAGCCCCCGCCTCCCGCGCGACAAGGCGATCGCCACCTATGTGCGCGATATGCTGAAGCCCAGCATGACGGTGCGCCAGATCGCCGAGACGCTCTGCAGCCGCATCCACAAGGACTTCAAATACGATGCCGAGGCAACGACGGTGGACACCACACCCGCAGAGGCGTTTGAAAAGAAGCGCGGCGTCTGCCAGGACTTCAGCCATGTGATGATCGTGGCGCTGCGCAGCCTGGGCATTCCCGCCGGCTATGTCAGCGGCTTCCTGCGCACCATCCCGCCGCCGGGCAAGGAGCGGCTGGAGGGAGCCGACGCCATGCATGCCTGGGTCAGGGTCTGGTGTGGCAAGCTGACCGGCTGGCTCGAGCTCGACCCCACCAATGACATTCATGCGGGCACGGACCACATCGTCGTCGGTTACGGCCGCGATTATGCCGACGTCGCCCCGGTCATCGGCGTGCTCAAGAGCTACGGCTCCCATCAGACGGCACAGGCCGTCGACGTCATCCCGGTCCGACAATAGAGCATCGTTTCATCGAATTTTATCGATCCGCTTAAACGGATCGCAAGAGGCTGCAGGGTATATCGGTCCAAACGCTGATGTTGGATGGACATGATGACTAACCCTTGCAGCCGCACGAAATCTCTTTTCTCCCGCCTCTGGCGCGATCGCGCCGGCAATTTTGGTGTGGTGACAGCCATCATTCTGCCGGTTGCCGCAGCCACGGCGGGTATCGCGCTGGACCTCAACAAGATGGTCCAGATCCGTGCCGCACTTCAGGAATCAGCCGACTCGGCCGTCTTGTCGGCTGCAAATGCTCTGGCTCGAGACGAGGCCATGACGGACCAGGAAGTCCTGGAGTTCGCTCGGAAGTTCATGAAGGCCCAGTTTGCCAATGTCGTTCCCTCTGCGGGCAGCGATGAGTCCGATGAAGCTGCCGAGGAGGATCCACTGGCGGGAGCCGTCGGCAACGTCGAACGGGAACTGGGCCAAAGCGGCAAGTCTGTCGAGGTCACGCTATCGCCCTCATACACGATGCCGACCAATGGCATGACCGCTCTCCTCGGCTGGAAGGAAGTGACCTTGAGCGTCACGGCAACTGCCCAGTCGACCCCTGAAAGTGGTGCGGCCGTTTCGATGTATGTCGTTCTCGACCGCTCGGGCTCGATGTCCTTCGTCACGGACACCGTGGACACCTCGGTCAGCAGCTGCGTGAACTACACCTCGTCGAACTGGGCTTACAAGGACGTCAAGCCGGGGAAGAGCGGGTACATCAAGCCCACAAAACCCTGCTACGTGAAGAAGATCCAGGCCCTGAAGACAGCCTCAGCGGTGATGATGAACGAATTGGTGAAAGCAGATCCTGAAGGCGATCTCATCCGAGTCGGCGCGGTCTCTTATAACGACAGCACGCAGAGCCCCTCGGGAATGGCCTGGGGTGTCACGACCGCCACAAACTACATCACCGCTTTGCCATCCGTCCCGACCGGGGGCACGAATGCCTCTGGAGGCATGAAGCTCGCCTACGATGCTCTCTACAAGGAGAACAAGACTGAGGAGAATGCCCACGCGGCGAAACGGAACAGCAGCTTCACCCGCTACATCGTCCTGATGACCGACGGCGAAATGACTGGAAGCAGCTCCTCGTGGAATAAAAGCATCGACGATGCGGTCCGGGCTCAATGTAACGCAGCCAAAGAAGACGGGATTCAGGTTTTTACGGTAGCTTTCATGGCCCCTCAGAAAGGCCAGGAGTTGCTATCCTACTGCGCGACGTCCCCCGATCATTACAAAGCGCCGACCGATATGGCCGGTCTGGTCGCGGCCTTCGGGGAGATCGGCAAGGCAGCAGCTGCCGCCTCCACGCGCCTGACCAACTGACCTGATCCAAAACGTTTTGGATTTTGACCGACCTTTCGACCGCAGCTCCCGGGCTGCGGTCTTATCGTTTCTTCATGCTTCGCACATAATCCAAAGGGATCAAGGGGTTGCCCACGCCGATTGCCCCTTGAACAAATTTGCCGGCCTTAGCTGACGCCTGTTGCAACTGTCTCATTTCGATGCGTAAACTGCCGTTCACGGGAGCGGCACCATCATCGCGTCGCCGACGCCCGGAGACACCAACAACGCCAGGCGGACCGATGATCAAGACTCCCCACAAAGTCGACCTTCCCCTTCCCAAGCGCGGTGTTTCCGATCCGGACGCCCTGGCTGCCGAAATCATGGAAAAGCTGACCTACAGCATCGGCAAGGATGCCAAGGTGGCGACCCCGCACGACTGGCTGACGGCCACCATCCTCGTGGTGCGCGACCGCATCATCGACACCTGGATGGAATCCACCCGCAACACCTACATGAACAACGGCAAGCGGGTTTATTATCTGTCGCTCGAATTCCTGATCGGCCGACTGCTGCGCGACGCCATGTCGAACCTCGGCCTGATCGACGACATCCGCCAGGCGCTCTCCTCGCTCTCCGTCGAGTTCGATGTCATCGCCGGTCTGGAGCCGGATGCCGCTCTCGGCAATGGCGGCCTCGGTCGCCTCGCCGCCTGCTTCATGGAAAGCATGGCAACCGTCAACATCCCGGCCTACGGCTACGGCATCCGCTACGTGCACGGCCTTTTCCGCCAGCAGATGGCGGATGGCTGGCAGGTCGAACTGCCGGAGAGCTGGCTTGCGCACGGCAACCCCTGGGAATTCGAACGCCGCGAAAGCTCCTATGAAGTCGGCTTCGGTGGCACGGTCGAGACCATCGAGGGTCCGGATGGCGAGCCCCGTTACGTCTGGAAACAGGGCGAGCGCGTCATTGCCACCGCCTATGACACCCCGGCCGTCGGCTGGCGCGGCGAGCGGGTCAATACGCTCCGCCTCTGGTCGGCCCAGCCGATCGACCCGATCCTGCTCGACGCCTTCAACGCAGGCGACCATATCGGCGCCTTGCGCGAGAGCAACAAGGCGGAGTCGCTGACCCGCGTTCTTTATCCGGCAGACGCCACACCGGCCGGTCAGGAACTGCGTCTGCGGCAGGAATTCTTCTTCTGTTCGGCCTCGCTACAGGACATCGTCCGCCGTCACCTGCAGCAGGGCAACACGCTTGCCCAGCTCCCGGAGAAGGTGGCGATCCAGCTCAACGACACCCACCCGGCCGTCTCCGTCGCTGAACTGATGCGCCTCCTCGTCGATGTGCACGGTGTCGCCTTCGACGAAGCCTGGGAGATCACCCGCAACACCTTCTCCTACACCAACCATACGCTCCTGCCCGAAGCGCTGGAAAGCTGGCCGGTGCCGCTCTTCGAGCGCCTCCTGCCTCGCCATATGCAGCTCGTCTATGCGATCAATGCCAAGGTGCTGCTCGATGCCCGCAAAGTCAGAGGCTTCAACGACCAGGAAATCCGCCAGATCTCGCTGATCGACGAAAGCGGCGACCGCCGGGTGCGCATGGGCAACCTCGCCTTCATGGGTTCGCATTCGATCAACGGCGTCTCGGCGCTCCACACGGAGCTGATGAAGGAGACCGTGTTTGCCGATCTCCACAAGCTCTATCCGACACGCATCAACAACAAGACCAACGGCATTACGCCCCGCCGCTGGCTGATGCAGTGCAATCCCGATCTCACCGACCTGATCAAGGAAGCGATCGGCCCGGACTTCCTGGATGATGCAACCAAGCTCAAAGGGCTGGATGCCTTCGCCGATGATGCGTCATTCCAGGAGAAGTTCGCCGCGGTGAAGTTCTCCAACAAGCAGAAGCTGGCGGGCCTTGTGGCCAGCCGCATGGGCATCAAGCTCGATCCGCATGCGATGTTCGACATCCAGATCAAGCGCATCCACGAGTACAAGCGCCAGCTTCTGAACATCATCGAAACCGTCGCGCTGTTCGACCAGATCCGCTCGCATCCGGAGCGCGATTGGGTGCCCCGCGTCAAGTTGTTCGCCGGCAAGGCAGCACCCAGCTATCACAACGCCAAGCTGATTATCAAACTGGCCAACGACGTGGCCCGCGTCATCAACACCGATCCTTCGGTGCGCGGCCTTCTCAAGGTCGTCTTCATTCCGAACTACAACGTCTCGCTGGCCGAAGTCATGGTGCCGGCGGCAGACCTCTCCGAACAGATTTCCACCGCCGGCATGGAAGCATCCGGAACCGGGAACATGAAGTTCGCGTTGAATGGTGCACTGACCATTGGAACCCTCGATGGCGCCAATGTTGAAATGCGCGATCATGTGGGCGAGGAGAATATTGTGATTTTTGGAATGACCGCTGACGAGGTCGGTCGCGTGCGCGCCGAGGGGCATAATCCCCGCGCCGCCATCGACGCCTCGCGCGAATTGCAGCAGGCCCTGTCGTCGATCGCCTCGGGCGTCTTCTCCCCCGACGACCGCGATCGTTACGCCGATCTGATGCAGGGCATCTACCAGCACGACTGGTTCATGGTCGCAGCCGACTTCGACGCCTATGCCAAGGCGCAGCGCGAGGTGGACGACATCTGGACCGACAAGTCCGCCTGGTATTCCAAGACCATCCGGAACACCGCGCGCATGGGTTGGTTCTCGTCAGACAGAACCATTCGGCAATACAACGCGGACATCTGGAGAGCTTGATGGCAAAATCACCGAAGAGGAGCGGTGACGAAGCGAAGCCGGACACACCGTCGGCAGCAGAAATCGAAGCAATCATCCACGGCACCCATGGCGATCCCTTCGCCTTTCTTGGCGTGCACGAGGCCGGCAAGGGCTATGTCGCCAGATGCTTCATTCCAGGCGCCGAGACTGTGGTCGCCTATAATCTCGGCGGCGAAGAGGTCGGCCAGCTGATCCGCCACAACGACGCCGGCTTCTTCTCGGGCGCGGTCAAGCTGGATGGCGTTCTGCCCTTGCGCTACCGCGCCACTCGTGGCGACGCTGAATGGACGGTGACCGACCCCTACAGCTTCTGGCCGATTCTCGGGCCCATGGATGACTATTTCATCCGCGAAGGCTCGCACCTGCGCCTCTTCGACAAGATGGGTGCCCATCCGATCAAGCATCAGGGCGTCGATGGCTTCCACTTTGCCGTCTGGGCGCCGAATGCCCGCCGCGTCTCCGTTGTCGGCGACTTCAACGACTGGGACGGTCGCCGGCATGTGATGCGGCTGCGCCGCGATACCGGCATCTGGGAAATCTTCGCGCCCGACGTCCGCGCCGGTGCCACCTACAAGTTCGAGATTGTTGGACCGCATGGCGAGCTTCAGCCGCTGAAGGCCGACCCCTTTGCACGCCGCGCGGAACTGCGCCCGAAGAACGCCTCCATGACCACGCCGGAACTGGAACAGGTCTGGGAGGACGAGGCGCATCGAAAGCACTGGGCCAGCATCGACCAGCGCCGGCAGCCGATCTCGATCTACGAGGTGCATGCAGCATCCTGGCAGCGCCGCGACGACGGCTCGATGCTGACATGGGATGAAATGGCAGCCAGGCTCATCCCCTACTGCGTCGACATGGGCTTCACCCATATCGAATTCCTGCCCGTCACCGAGCACCCTTACGACCCCTCCTGGGGCTACCAAACGACGGGCCTCTATGCACCGAGCGCCCGCTTCGGCGAGCCGGAAGGTTTTGCCCGCTTCGTCAACGGATGCCACAAGGTGGGTCTCGGTGTCATCCTCGACTGGGTGCCCGCGCACTTCCCGACGGATGCCCACGGGCTTCGCAACTTCGACGGCACGGCGCTTTACGAACATGCAGATCCGCGCCAGGGCTTCCACCCCGACTGGAACACGGCGATCTACAATTTCGGTCGTCAGGAAGTCCTGTCTTACCTGATCAACAATGCGCTCTACTGGGCGGAGAAATTCCACCTCGACGGCCTACGCGTCGATGCGGTCGCCTCGATGCTCTATCTCGATTATTCCCGCAAGGAAGGCGAGTGGATCCCCAACGAATACGGCGGACGCGAGAACCTGGAGGCGGTGCGCTTCCTCCAGCAGATGAACCACCACATCTATGGCAGCCACCCGGGCATCATGACCATTGCCGAGGAGAGCACCTCCTGGCCCAAGGTCTCACAGCCGGTCCACGAAGGCGGCCTCGGCTTCGGCTTCAAGTGGAACATGGGCTTCATGCACGACACGCTGAGCTATTTCGCCCGCGACCCGATCTACCGCAAATACCATCATCATGAGCTGACCTTCGGCCTGCTCTACGCCTTCTCTGAAAACTTTGTCCTGCCGATCTCTCATGACGAGGTCGTGCACGGAAAAGGTTCGATGATCGCCAAGATGCCGGGCGATGACTGGCAGAAATTCGCCAATCTCCGCGCCTATTACGGCTTCATGTGGGGCCATCCCGGCAAGAAGCTGCTCTTCATGGGCCAGGAATTCGCGCAGTGGAGCGAATGGTCGGAAGAGCGGTCGCTCGACTGGAATCTCCTCGATTATGCGCCGCATGAGGGCATGCGCAGGCTGATCCGCGATTTGAACTTCACCTACCGCTCCAAGCCCGCGCTTCATGCGCGCGACTGCGAGGGCGAAGGCTTCGAATGGATCAATGCGGATGACCAGGACAACTCGGTCTTCGCCTGGCTGCGCAAGGCGCCGGGTGAAAAGCCGATTGCCGTTATCTGCAATCTGACGCCCGCCTATCACGAGCGCTACGAATTGAGCTTGCCTGCGGCGGGCCGTTGGCGTGAGATACTCAATACCGATGCCGAAATCTATGGTGGTAGCGGCAAGGGCAATGGTGGCCGCGTGGAGGCGCATGCCACGGGCAGCGGATGGGCAAGAGCAGGCCTGACCCTGCCGCCGCTCGCCGTGATCATGCTGGAATTGGAACAATAAGGGGAGGATAACATGACCGAGAAAATGGCAAAGAGCCTGTCGCGTGACGCCATGGCCTATGTGCTGGCCGGCGGCCGCGGCAGCCGCCTGAAGGAACTGACAGACCGGCGCGCCAAGCCGGCCGTCTATTTCGGCGGCAAGGCCCGCATCATCGACTTCGCCCTCTCCAATGCATTGAACTCAGGTATCCGCCGCATCGGCGTGGCCACCCAGTACAAGGCCCATTCACTGATCCGCCACCTGCAGCTCGGCTGGAACTTCTTCCGTCCCGAGCGCAACGAGAGTTTCGACATCCTGCCCGCCTCCCAGCGCGTGTCCGAGACTCAGTGGTACGAGGGCACCGCGGACGCCGTCTTCCAGAACGCCGACATCATCGAGTCCTATGCGCCGGAATACATGGTCATTCTCGCCGGCGACCACATCTACAAGATGGACTACGAGATGATGCTGCAGCAGCACGTCAACTCGGGTGCCGACGTCACCATCGGCTGCCTCGAGGTGCCGCGCCTGGAAGCGACCGGCTTCGGCGTCATGCATGTCGATCCGACAGACCGCATCATCGACTTCGTCGAAAAGCCGGCCGATCCGCCGGGCATTCCGGGCAATGAAGACTTCGCCCTCGCCTCCATGGGCATCTATGTCTTCCACACCCGCTACCTGATGGAGCTGCTGCGTCGGGACGCCGCCGACCCTGAGTCCAGCCGCGACTTCGGCAAGGACATTATTCCCTATGTGGTGAAGAACGGTAAAGCCGTCGCCCACCGCTTTGCCCAATCTTGCGTGCGTTCCGACTTCGAGCGCGAGCCCTACTGGCGAGATGTTGGGACGATCGACGCCTATTGGCAGGCCAATATCGACCTGACGGACATCGTCCCGGAACTCGATCTCTACGACAAGAGCTGGCCGATCTGGACCTATTCCGAGATCACGCCGCCGGCCAAGTTCGTGCATGACGACGAAGGCCGTCGTGGCTCGGCGATTTCCTCGCTGGTCTCGGGCGATTGCATCATCTCCGGCTCGTCACTCTACAAGAGCCTGCTCTTCACCGGTGTCCGCGCCAATTCCTATTCGCGATTGGAAGGGGCCGTGGTCCTGCCCAAGGTGCAGATCGGCCGTCATGCGCGTCTCACAAATGTCGTGATAGACCATGGCGTGGTGATCCCCGAGGGGCTGATCGTCGGCGAGGATCCGGAAATGGATGCCAAGCGCTTCCGCCGCAGCGAAAACGGGATTTGCCTCATCACGCAGTCGATGATCGACAAACTGGGTTAGTCGCTTCCATGAAGGTCCTTTCGGTCGCCTCCGAACTGTATCCGCTGATCAAGACCGGAGGCCTTGCCGACGTCGTGGGTGCCCTGCCCATCGCGCTCGCCGCCCACGGCGTCGAGACGAAGACGCTGATCCCCGGCTATCCGGCGGTCATGAAGGCGGTCAAGAAGCCGAAAAAGATCCATGAATTCGACGAGGTCCTCGACGAACGGGCGACCCTGCTCGAGGTCAAGCATGAGGGCCTCGACCTCCTGATCCTCGACTGCCCGCAGCTCTACGAGCGTTCGGGCGGTCCTTACCTCGATACCCAGGGCCGTGACTATCCCGACAACTGGAAGCGCTTTGCGGTCCTCTCCAAGGTCGGCGCCGAGATCGCGGTGGGCGTGCTGCCCGGCTTCAAGCCCGATCTCGTGCATGTGCATGACTGGCAGGCGGCACTCGTGCCCGTCTACATGCGGTATGCCGAGGCGCCGGAGGTCCCGAGCCTCATCACCATCCACAACATCGCCTTCCAGGGCCAGTTCGGCGCCAATCTCTTCCCCTATCTCGGTCTTCCCGGCCATGCCTGGCATGAGGCGCTCGAATATTATGGCACGATCAGCTACCTGAAGAGCGGCTTGACCACCGCCCATGCGCTCTCGACCGTCAGCCCATCCTACGCCGAGGAGATCCTGACGCCCGAATTCGGCATGGGCCTTGATGGCGTCATCGCCAGCCGTGCTGCCGATCTCTATGGCATCGTCAACGGCATCGATTCCGAGGTCTGGGACCCCGCCGCCGACCCCTTGCTGGCCAGCAAATATTCGGGTTCTGCCCTGAAGAAACGCGCCGGCAATCGCGCTGCGATGGTGGAGCGTTTCGGTTTTGACGGCAATGACGGTCCGATCTTCTGCGTGATCTCCCGCCTCACCTGGCAGAAGGGTCTCGATCTTCTGCCGGAGGTCATCGACGAAATCGTCAATGCCGGCGGCAGGCTTGCCATCCTCGGCTCCGGCGAAAGCGGCATCGAGGCAGCGCTGCAAAGTGCAGCCGCCCACCACCGCGGCCGCGTGGGCATGGTGCTCGGCTATGACGAAGGCCTCTCGCATGTCATGCAGGCGGGATCGGACGTGATCCTCGTGCCCTCGCGCTTCGAGCCCTGCGGCCTGACCCAGCTCTACGCGCTGCGTTATGGCTGCATCCCGCTGGTCGCCCGAACCGGCGGCCTGGCAGACACCATCATCGACGCCAATGAAGCCGCCCTCGCCGCTGGCGTCGCCACGGGCGTGCAGTTTGCGCCCGTGACGGCTGACGCACTCCGCCGCGCCATTCGCCGCACGCTTCGCCTCTACAGTGACCAGCGTCTCTGGTCGCAGATGCAGAAGCAGGGCATGAAATCCGACGTCTCCTGGAACAGGAGCGCGGTATCCTATGTTGAACTTTATCAACGCCTCGTCTCGAAAGGCCAGTAATCGATGATCTCGACCGTCTCCACGAAACCCTATGCGGACCAGAAACCCGGCACCTCGGGACTGCGCAAGAAGGTTCCGGTCTTCCAGCAGGAAAACTATGCGGAGAACTTCATCCAGGCGATCTTCGACAGCCTCGAGGGCTTCGAAGGCCAGACACTGGTGATCGGCGGCGACGGCCGCTACTACAACCGCGAAGTCATCCAGAAGGCGCTGAAGATGGCCGCCGCGAACGGCTTCGGCAAGGTGATGGTCGGCAAGGGCGGCATTCTCTCGACGCCGGCTGCCTCGCATGTCATCCGAAAATACAAGGCCTTTGGCGGCATCGTGCTCTCGGCCAGCCACAATCCCGGCGGCCCGACCGAAGACTTCGGCATCAAGTACAATATCGGCAATGGCGGCCCGGCACCGGAAAAGATCACCGACGCGATCTTCGCCCGCACCAAGGTCATCGACAGCTACAAGACGGTCGACGTCGCCGACATCGATCTCGACACTGTTGGTAGTTTCGATCTTGCAGGCATGGTGGTCGAGGTCATTGACCCCGTCACCGACTATGCCGACCTGATGGAAACGCTCTTCGATTTCCCCGCCATCCGCTCCCTGATCTCGGGCGGCTTCCGCGTAGTAATCGACTCAATGAGTGCCGTCACCGGCCCCTATGCCGTCGAGATCCTCGAAAAGCGCCTGGGCGCACCCGCAGGTTCCGTGCGCAACGAAGTCCCCCTGCCCGACTTCGGCCACCACCATCCGGACCCGAACCTCGTGCATGCCAAGGAACTCTATGACGATGTCATGAGTCCTGACGGTCCCGACTTCGGTGCCGCCTCCGACGGTGACGGCGACCGCAACATGGTCGTCGGCAAGGGCATGTTCGTCACGCCCTCCGACAGCCTCGCGATGATCGCCGCCAACGCCACCTGCGCCCCCGGCTACAGACAGGGCATTGCCGGCATCGCCCGCTCGATGCCGACAAGTGCCGCCGCCGACCGCGTTGCCGAAAAGCTCGGCATCGGCATGTACGAGACCCCGACGGGCTGGAAGTTCTTTGGCAACCTGATGGATGCCGGCAAGGTCACCGTCTGCGGCGAGGAAAGCTTCGGCACCGGCTCCGACCATGTGCGCGAAAAGGACGGCCTCTGGGCGGTGCTCTTCTGGCTCAACATCGTTGCCGCCCGCAAGCAGAGCGTGAAAGAGATCGTCGAGGCCCACTGGGCCGAATACGGTCGCAACTACTATTCCCGCCACGACTATGAGGGCGTGGATACCGAGAACGCCAACGCCTTGGTCGCAGCACTCCGCGCCAAGCTCGAAAGCCTTCCCGGCACTACGATCAACGGCCTGACCGTGAGCGCGGCCGACGACTTTGCCTACAATGATCCGATCGACCATTCCGTGTCGAAGAATCAGGGCATCCGCATCCTCTTCGAGGGCGGCAGCCGCATCGTCTTCCGCCTCTCCGGCACCGGCACCTCGGGCGCGACGCTCCGCCTTTACGTCGAGCGCTACGAGCCCGACGCCAGCCGTCACGGCATCGAGACCCAGGCGGCGCTTGCCGACCTGATCGCGGCAGCCGAGGAAGTGGCCGAGATCAAGCGCTATACGGGCATGAACGAGCCGACGGTCATTACCTGACGGAGCTGAAACCTTGTCTCAGACATCAAGCCCCGGCGTCTTGGGCGCCGGGGTTTTTCTTTGCCACCGGCAACACCCGGATTGACTCCCACGATATATCCATTATTCTAGAAGTATGGATGAAAAACTGACGATCGCGGCGCTTGCCGCCTTGGCCCAACCGACACGCCTGCAGACCTTTCGCCTGCTGGTGGCGCATGAACCCGATGGCATTCCCGCCGGCGAACTCGCCCGCCTGATCGGGGTGCCGCAGAACACCATGTCGGCGCATCTGTCGACGCTGTCGCAGGCCGGTCTGGTGACCGGCGAGCGTCAGAGCCGCTCGATCATCTACCGCGCCGACCTCGACCGCTTCCGCGCTGTCGCGCTTTACCTGCTGAAAGATTGCTGCGGCGGCAACGCCAGCCTCTGCCAGCCGCTGATCGATGATCTCGCCTGCTGTTCACCCACCCTCGAAGTCACCCGCTCCAACTGAGAGACCGGCCATGTCCGACAAGATCTATAACGTGCTCTTCCTCTGCACCGGCAATTCCGCCCGCTCGATCATCGCCGAAGCGATCCTCAACCGGCTCGGCCAGGGCAAGTTCAAGGCCTACTCCGCCGGCTCCCAGCCGAAAGGTGAGGTCCATCCCTACACGCTGCAACTGCTGAAGGGCATGAACTACGACACGAGCTTCGCCCGCTCGAAGAACTGGGACGAGTTTGCAGTGCCCGGCGCGCCTCAGCTCGATTTCGTCTTCACCGTCTGCGACAACGCCGCCGCCGAAGCCTGCCCGGTCTGGCCCGGCCAGCCGATGACCGCTCATTGGGGCGTTCCGGACCCGGCAGCTGCCGAAGGCACGGATAGCGAGAAGCACTTCGCCTTTGCCGAGGCGTACCGGATGCTCAATCACCGTATTTCCATTTTCGTCAGCCTGCCGATGGCGAGCCTCGACAAGCTTTCGCTGCAAAAGCGTCTGGCCGAGATTGGCACGACCACTGATGCCGCCAACCCCGAGGTTGCCTGACCCATGTCCACTTTCGAGCGTTATCTGACCCTCTGGGTCGCATTGGCAATAGTTGTTGGCATCGCGCTTGGTTCGGTCTTCCCCGGCCTCTTCCAGCTCATCGGTTCGGCCGAGATCGCCAAGGTCAACCTGCCGGTCGCTGTGCTCATCTGGCTGATGATTATTCCTATGCTGATGAAGATCGACTTTGCCGCCATCCGCGAAGTCGGAACCCATTGGCGCGGCATGAGCGTCACGCTTTTTGCCAATTGGGCCGTGAAGCCCTTTTCCATGGCGGTCCTCGGCTGGATCTTCATCGGCTGGCTCTTCGCACCTTTCCTGCCGAGCGATCAGATCGACAGCTATATCGCGGGTCTCATCCTGCTTGGGGCCGCACCCTGCACCGCCATGGTCTTCGTCTGGTCGAACCTGACCCGCGGCGACGCGCCTTTCACCCTCACCCAGGTGGCACTGAATGATGCCGTGATGGTGCTGGCTTTCGCGCCGATCGTCGCCATCCTGCTCGGCGTCTCGTCGATCATCGTGCCCTGGGACACGCTTCTCATCTCGGTCGCGCTCTTCATCGTCGTGCCGGTGATCGTCGCCCAGATCCTGCGTCGGGCACTCGGCAGCGGCGATGGTCGCGCCCTGCAGCGCTTCCAGGCCCAGATACAGCCGCTCTCGATCGGCGCGCTGCTCCTGACGGTCGTTCTGCTCTTCGCCTTCCAGGGCAACCAGATCCTCGCCCAGCCGATGGTAATCGCCATCCTCGCCGTGCCGATCTTCCTGCAGACCATCTTCATCTTCGGCTTTGCCTACCTGGCAAACCGAATGACTGGTGAAGCCCATTGCATTGCAGGCCCCTCGGCCCTGATCGGCGCCTCCAACTTCTTTGAGCTTGCGGTCGCAACCGCCATCAGCCTCTTCGGCTTCAACTCGGGCGCCGCCCTTGCCACCGTCGTCGGCGTGTTGATCGAAGTGCCCGTGATGCTGGCACTGGTCGCGATCGTCAACCGCAGCAAGCGTTGGTACGAGGCCGGCCATGCCGTCACCGCCAGATCCGCCAATCAAGCAAAGGCCTGAAATCTCATGAACGTCACCATCTATCACAACCCGGCCTGCGGCACCTCGCGCAACACGCTCGACCTCATCCGCCATGCCGGCATCGAGCCCACGGTCATCGAATATCTGAAGACCCCGCCGAGCAAGGAAGATCTGGCAAAGATGATCGCCGATTCCGGCCTTTCGGTGCGTCAGGCGATTCGCGAAAAGGGCACGCCCTATGAGGAACTCGGCCTTGCCGATCCCGCCCTCTCGGACGACCAGCTGCTCGACGCGATGATCGCGACGCCGATCCTGATCAACCGCCCGCTTGTTGTGACCGAGATGGGCACGCGCCTCTGCCGCCCGTCCGAAGTGGTGCTCGACATCCTTCCCGCTGACGCTTTCACCTCCGCCTTCGTCAAGGAAGACGGGGAAGCCGTGCTCGATGCGGAGGGCAAGCGCATTGTCTGATGTGAGAGTAGACCTGCCCGCCGCCGATCTCGATCACCTGCGCCTGCCGGACCTGGAAGCACTGCGCCGCCCCTTCTCGACCCACAAGCCGCGTATCCTGATCCTCTATGGCTCGCTGCGGCAGGTCTCCTACAGCCGGCTGCTGGCGATGGAGGCCAAGCGCCTGCTCGAGCATTTCGGCGCCGAGGTGAAAGTCTTCGACCCGTCAGGCCTGCCGCTGCCCGACGATGCACCGGTGAGCCACCCGAAGGTGCAGGAGCTGCGCGACCTCTCGGCATGGTCCGAAGGCCAAGTCTGGGTGAGCCCCGAGCGCCACGGCACGCTGACCGGCATCATGAAGGCCCAGATCGACTGGATACCGCTCTCGGTCGGCGCTGTCCGCCCGACCCAGGGCAAGACGCTCGCTGTCATGCAGGTCTCCGGCGGCTCGCAGTCGTTCAATGCCGTCAACGCCATGCGCCTGCTCGGCCGCTGGATGCGGATGATCACCATCCCCAACCAGTCCTCGGTGGCCAAAGCCTATCAGGAATTTGACGCCGACGGCCGGATGAAGCCCTCCTCTTATTACGAGCGCGTCGTCGATGTCTGCGAGGAACTGGTGAAGTTCACGCTTCTGACGCGCGACATCTCCAGCTACCTCACCGATCGCTACAGCGAACGCAAGGAGGCGGCAGTCAAGGGTGTGAACCTGAAGGCCATGTGATGGGAACGGCTCTGGTCCGGTTCGGGCCGCCTGCTATTGTTTCTCGAAGGCAAGCGAATCAACCGGACCACGAGGCGATCCATGACCAAGCCGATGCTCGGAGCCACCCCTGGCAAGACGGGTGCGGATGTTCGTCTCTGGTCGCATCATGCAAGCCTCGTGGAACTCTGCCTCTTCGACGATCGTGGGGAGACCGAACTCGCCCGCCTGTCGATGACGCGGGGTGATGGCGATGTGCATCATGTGTACGTCGACGGCATGAAGGAAGGTGCCCGCTACGGCTTCCGCATTCACGGCCCCTATGATCCGGCTGAAGGGCACTGGTACGACCCAGCGAAACTGCTGGTCGACCCCTATGCCACCGAGCTTGACCGACCCTTCGTCTATGATCCGAGGCTCGGCCAGTTCGGTATCGACACCGCCGATCTGATGCCGAAAGCCATCCTGAAGGCGCACAAGTCGCTGAAGCCCATGATGCCGCTCGGCGAGCGCACCGGCTTTATCTATGAGGTCAACGTCAAGGCGCTGACCATGCTGCATCCGGACGTGCCGGACGGGCAGCGCGGCACGCTCTCCGCCCTCGCCCATCCCGCCATCCTTTCCCATCTGAGGCGGATCGGCGTGGACATGGTCGAACTGATGCCGATCACCGCCTGGATCGACGAGCGGCATCTGCCGCCGCTCGGCCTCACCAACAGCTGGGGTTACAATCCCGTCGCCATGATGGCGCTCGATCCGCGCCTCGTCCCCGGCGGCGTGAAAGAACTCCGCGACACGGTTGCCGCCCTGCATGCCGAGGGCATCGGCGTCATCCTCGACCTCGTCTTCAACCACACCGGCGAAAGCGATGTCATGGGCACGACGCTGTCGCTGCGCGGCATAGACAACCGCTCCCTCTTCCGCCATGTGGCGGATGATCCCGGCACGCTGGTCAACGACACCGGCTGCGGCAACACGCTGGCCTGCGACCATCCGTTCGTCCGGCAACTGATCGTCGATACGCTCCGTCACTTCGTTCTCTCGGCCGGCGTCGACGGTTTCCGCTTCGACCTCGCGCCGATCATGGGCCGCCACTGGGACGGCTTCCATCGGGATGCCCCGACGCTGCGCGCCATTCTCAAAGACGAGGTGCTGGAGGATCGCATCCTGATCGCCGAACCCTGGGATATCGGGCTCGGCGGCTACCAGCTCGGCCGCTTCCCGCCCGCCTTCCTCGAATGGAACGACCGCGCCCGTGACACCTTCCGCCGCCACTGGCGCGGCGACGCTGGCACGACAGGCGATCTTGCGACGGCGCTCGCCGGCTCCGCCGATCTCTTCGCCCATGACGGCCACGGCCAGACGCGCAGCGTCAACTTCATCGCCGCCCATGACGGCTTTTCGCTCTACGACCTCGTGTCCTATGAACACAAACACAACGAGGCGAATGGCGAGGAAAACCGCGACGGCCACAATGAGAACCATTCCTGGAACAACGGGGTCGAGGGTGAAACGTCCGACAAGGCGATCCTGAAGAAGCGCCGTCAGGATGTCGAAGCTCTGCTGTCAACGCTCTTCGCCAGCCGGGGTGCCGTGATGCTGACGGCGGGCGACGAGTTCGGTCGCACCCAGCACGGCAACAACAATGCCTATTGCCAGGACAATGCGCTGACCTGGCTCGACTGGTCGAGGGCCGACGAGGCGCTGATCGAAACCACCGCCCGACTTGCCGCCATGCGCCAGCGCTTCTCCTGCTTCATGGACCCGAGCGTCCTGACCGGAGAGAATGACGTCGCGTGGCTGAACATGGAAGGTCAGCCCATGACCGTTCAGGACTGGGAAACACCCGATCTCGGCGCCTTTGCCATGATGCTCGCCAGCATCGATCGTGAGACCGGCAAGGACTGCCATATAGCCGTGCTGTTTAACCGTTCGAGCGATGCACAGGAGTTCGCGCTGCCCGCTGCGGAGAAGCGGAAATGGCGCCTCCTGGAGACGGGCCGCAGCGCAAGCCGCATAAGCGTGAAGGCCCGCAGCGTCGACATCTGGGTCCGCGCGTGAGAAAGTGACGAAGAGTGACGCACCCCCCTTCCGATTGACATGAACCGGCTGTAGCTTGCGGGAATTATTGAAGGATCGGGTTCTTTTCATGCCGCAAGAGATTTCACTCAAGGACGTGCCGGGCCTCGTCGGTACCGTGGTTGGTGTCTCCGACTGGATCACCGTTGACCAGCCGATGATCGACGCCTTTGCCGGCGCCACCATGGACCACCAGTTCATCCACACCGACCCGGTGCGCGCCGCCGCCGAAACACCCTTCGGCGGCACGATCGCGCATGGCTTTCTGACGGTGTCACTTCTGTCCGCCATGAACTTCAACTGTTTGCCAAAGATCCGCGAGCAGACGATGGGCATCAACTACGGCTTCGACAAGCTGCGCTTCATGTCTCCGGTCAAGACCGGAAAACGCATTCGCGGCTCCTTCAAGCTGGCCGAAGCCCGCTTTCGTGGCGCCGGCATGCTGATGAACACCTATGAAGTGACCGTCGAGATCGAGGACGAGCGCAAGCCCGCCTTGACCGCCAACTGGATCACCATCTCGCAATTCGATCCGAAGGATCGGCCCGAAGGCGTCTGAGACACGAAAGGCGACTTCGAGGATGAGCGAGGACCGCAGTGACCTGATCCGCCAGAGTTTCCTCCGTCAGGCAAAAGCCTGCGCCGATCTGGGCTCCCCCTTCACCGCCCGCCTCTGCACGCTGGCGGCAGAGCGGCTAACCGGGGATAGCAGTGTCGGTGAAACAGTGCTCCGTTGGCCCGGCAACCCTGACGGTACCGGCGATGCGCTGGCGCTACGGCTCGCCGGCACGCTGCACGCCCTCGTCCGCTCCGGCCAGGACCAGGCCTTGTCAGCCGTTTATCCGCCGCATACCGTCGATGACGACACGCTCTGGGCCGCGATCGAGGCTACCATGCGCCGCGACGAAGCCTTCATGCTGGAGCGCCTGAACTCCGCCCCACAGACCAACGAGGTACGCCGCTCCTCCGCCCTGCTCCCCGGTTTCCTCACCATTGCGGCGCAGACCGCCAAGCCGCTGATCCTCTCGGAAGTCGGCGCCAGTGCCGGCCTCAACCTGCAATGGGATCGTTACAGCTACCGACTGGGGGACTTCCGCTGGGGCCAGGTCTCCGCTGTCGAACTCGCCCCACGCTGGGAAGGCCCGCCGCCACCGCAAGCCAAAATCGAAATCATCGAACGCGCTGGCTGCGACCTGAACCCGCTCGATCCCGCATCCGAAGACGATCGCCTGCGGCTCTTCTCCTATATCTGGGCCGACCAGCAGGACCGCCTCGATCGCACGGCAGCAGCCCTTGCCATGGCGACCGAAAGCGGACTGAAGGTCGAGAAGGCCGACGCCATCGACTGGCTGCGCAAGCGCCTGGCAACGCCGCGTCCGGGCATGGCCCACGTGATCTACCACACCATTGCCTGGCAATACCTGCCGCCGGCGTTGAAGGCCGAGGGTGAAGCCCTGATCGCAGACGCCGGCAGCCGCGCGACGGAAACCGCCCCACTGGCCCGCCTGCAACTGGAAGCCGACGGCAAGCCGGACGGGGCCGCGATACTGCTCACGCTCTGGCCATCCGGGGAGATGTGCGAGATTGGTCGGGCGGATTTTCACGGGCGCTGGGTGAAATGGTCGGGGTGGGAAGACTCAGCCGTCTGAGTTGAACAGAGCCGCGTAGTTTCGGCGTCCATGGAAGATGTTGGTAATCACAACGCCGCTCTCGTCTACGAGGTAGAGCACGACCGCACTATGTTCGAAAGGAACCATGCGTAACCCCGGAGCTAAGTCATCTCTCAGCACACCGCCGTGGGGCGCATCACCAATCTTCTCGCAGCGCGCACGAATACGACCGACATAGCGTCTTGCCGTCACAGGTGACTGGCTGAGCGCCAGCACGAACGCGAATAGGTCTTGAAGATCGTTCAGAGCTTCTGGGCGAAAGCGGACATTAGCGCGCTGCACGTCCCGGCACCGATTGCGCTTCGGCCATTATCTCGTCAAGCGCAGCATCGACCTCGTCAATGCTCAGGCTGGGGCGAGGATCATCGATCGATCGACGTACCCGCTGCCGGATCGCCTCAAGCCGTTCAGCCGGATCGTCTGTCGTTTGGTGCCAGGCTTCGATTGCGGCAAGCACCGCCTCGTCCGCAGACGCAAAACCGCCGATCTCGACAAGGTGGTCCACGGCCTTCAGGGTCTCGTTTCGGAAAGAATTCATCAAAGCTGACCTCCATGCTGCGCAATTTCGACCTCACAATAGCATGCGGACAACATCTGCGCGAGTTTCACCCCAAACACAGAAAAGGCCGGGTCACCCCGGCCTCCTCAAATCCCGTCGAAAACTCGCCCCTCAGAGCGAGGCATCCTCCGCGCCCTCGGCGAGCATGCCGAACGCATATTCCGCAAAAGACCGCCAGCATTCGACGCGAAAAGTCTCTTGCTCGACGCGGTAGAGGATGATCTCGATCTTGCCGAACACGGTGCGCGTCACCGCCCCCACCGGGAAGGCGGCGAGCGAGAGGTCGAGCGGGCAGGCTGCGTTGAGCGTGTCGGTAGCGGCGGGTCCCGAGACGATGATCGCTGTGTTGCGATGGGAGATGTCGGTCGCCGAATGAACCACGCCGGAGGCGGCGCAGTCGGCCATCAACGTGTCACCCTTCTCGTCGATCAGGAACCATTCGTCCGGACCGATCCAGAAGGCCGTGCGCCCCTTGGCCGAGACGGACGTCTTGGGCTTTGTCGGAAGCTTCAAGCCAAGCGACTTCGAAAGACCGGCAATGCCGTCTTCACCGGCGCGCAACGAGACGCGGGTGGCAGGAAGCGCCGGGGTGAGGCGCACCTTGGCGCTGCCGCCATGGAAGCCGGCAAGAACGGTCTTGCGTTCTGCGACAGACATATCAGCCATGGATGCGGCCCCCTTCCTTGTCAAAGAATACCATGTCGGTGACCTCGACCGCGATGGTCTTGTCCTTCATCGGCACGTAAAGCGTCTCGCCCATGCGTGCGCGGCCACCGGCCACCATGGCAATCGCAATCGAGCGACCGAGGTTTTCAGACCAGTAGGACGAGGTGACATGCCCGAGCATAGTCATCGGCTTCGGCTGGTTCGGATTGGCGACGATCTGCGCGCCCTCTTCCAGCACTTCGTTCGGATCCTTGGTGAAGATGCCGACAAGCTGCTTGCGGCCTTCCTTGACCAGATCCGGACGCTTCATGCCGCGAATGCCGACAAAGTCGGTCTTCTTCTTCGACACCGCCCAGGAGAGGCCGGCATCGTCGGCCGTCAGCGTGCCGTCGGTATCCTGACCGACGATGATGTAACCCTTCTCGGCGCGCAGCACGTGCATGGTCTCGGTGCCATAGAGGCAGGCACCGAGCGACTGGGCACGCTCCCAGATCTTCTGGAAGACGTCCGCGCCGAAATCGGCAGGCACATTGACTTCGAAGCCGAGCTCGCCGGTGAACGACACGCGGAAGAGACGCGTCGGCACGCCGCAGAACTTGCCTTCGGCCACGCTCATATGCGGGAAGGCCTCGTTCGAGATGTCGATGCCCTCGACGAACGGCGCGATGATGTCTCGCGCCTTCGGACCCTGGACAGCGATGACGGCCCATTGTTCCGTGGTCGAGGTGAGCCAGACCTTCAGATGCGGGAATTCCGTCTGCAGATAGTCTTCCATGTGGTTCATGACGCGCGGCGCACCGCCCGTCGTGGTCGTGACGTGGAAACGATCCTCCGCCAGACGACCGACGACGCCATCGTCATAGATGAAGCCGTCTTCGCGCGTCATGATGCCGTAACGCGCCTTGCCGGGCTTCAGCGTGTCCCAGGCATTGGTGTACATCAGGTTCAGGAACTCGGCGGCGTCAGGGCCGACGACTTCGATCTTGCCCAGCGTCGAGGCATTGAACACGCCGGCCGCCTCGCGCACCGTCTTGCACTCGCGATTGACGGCGGCATGCATGTCCTCGCCGCCCTTGGGGTAATACCAGGCGCGCTTCCAGTTGCCGACGTCTTCATAGACGGCACCCTGAGAAACTTCATAGGCATGCATCGGCGTCTTGCGCACCGGATCAAACAGCGCATCGCGCGAATGGTTGATCAGCGTGCCGAAGGTGACGGGCGTATAGGGCGCGCGGAAGGTGGTGAGACCGACCTGCGGGATCTCCTTACCCAGCACTTCGGCTGCAATGGCGAGGCCATGCATGTTGGAGAGCTTGCCCTGGTCGGAGGCCATGCCGTTCGTCGTGAAGCGCTTGATATGCTCGATCGAATGCATGCCCTCGCGCACGGCCAGACGAATGTCCTTGGCGCAGACATCGTGCTGGAAGTCGACGAAGGCCTTGACGTTGTCTTCGCGCCCGGCGCCTTCGGCAGCGCCGATCATGCCACCGGTCCAGGCATGCGCATTGGCACCCGACAGCGAAACAGCAGGCGTCTCGGTCGCACCCGCAGCCTTGGCCGAGGAGAAACCGGCAGCGGTTGCCTCGTCGAGCAGCGCCTGCAGATCGTCGGTGCCGTTGCAGCCACCGACGCAGATGCAGTCCTGGGCATAGACGTCAGGCAGGAAGCGCTGGTTGGCAGCATCGAACTTCAGCTTGCCGCGCGACTGCGAGAACATGTGCACGGACGGCGTCCAGCCGGCGCACATGAGCAGCGCATCGACCTCGATCTTGCGGGTAGAGCCGCCGCCATTGCGGCGAACGGTGATCGAACGGACACGCAGACGACCAGCGGTATTGACCACGCCATGGCCGGTCAGCACCTCGATGCCGAGTGCGCGGGCCTCTGCCAGCACCTTTTCGCCCGGCTTCTCGCGGGCATCGACGATGACGGGCACCGAAACGCCCGCCTTCTTCAGGTCGATCGCCGCTTCATAGGCCGAGTCATGTGCCGTGTAGACGCCGACCTTGGCACCGACGGCCACGCCGAAATGGTTGAGATAGGTGCGGCCGGCGGAGGCGAGCATGATGCCGGGGCGGTCATTGTTGGCGAACACCATGTGCCGTTCGATCGAACCACTGGCGATGATCACGCGCTTGGCACGCACCTGCCACAGCCGTTCGCGCGGCTGGTTCTTCGACGGCTTGGCGATGTGGTCGGTGACGCGTTCGACCAGCGCCACGTAATTGTGATTGTGATAGCCGAAGGCCGTTGTGCGCGAGAGCACGGTGACGTTGGACATGGCCTTGAGCTTCGCGACAGTCGCTTGCGCCCAGTCCCAGCCGCTCTGGCCGTCGACGGTCGCACCAGTGTCGAAGTGGAAGGCACCGCCCATTTCCGGTTGTTCGTCAACGATCATGACGCGCACGCCCGTCTGGGCGGCAGCCAGCGCCGACGCGAGACCGGCGGCACCGCCACCGATGACCAGCACGTCGCAATGCGCATAGCGATTGGCGTAATGATCCGGATCCGCTTCCTTCGGCGCATGGCCAAGGCCGGCAGCACGACGGATGAAGGGTTCGTAAATCTGGTGCCAGGCAGCCTTCGGCCACATGAAGGTCTTGTAGTAAAAGCCGGCGGCGAAGAAGGGCGAGAGCAGATTGTTGACCTCGCCGATGTCGAGCGACAGCGACGGCCAGCGGTTCTGCGTCTCGATCTTCATCCCGTCGAAGACTTCCTGCACGGTCGCCCGCACATTCGGCTGGCGGCGGGCGGCGTCACGCGCGACGTCGAGCAGCGCATTCGGCTCTTCCGGACCTGCGGTCAGGATGCCGCGCGGACGGTGATACTTGAAAGAGCGGCCGGCGAGATGCATGCCGTTGGCGATCATCGCAGACGCCACGGTATCGCCTTCGTAAGCCGTCAGCGTGCGGCCATCGATCGTGAAGCGGGCGGTCAGCGCCGGCGTCAGGCGGCCCTTGCCGGGGATACGGTTGGCAGCGCTCATGCCTTCTCTCCCTTGGTGACGGTGGCGGACTGAAGCGTCGCGGGATCGGGCATGGGTTCACCGGCCTTGTAGGTCAGCAGGATCTTGTCTGAGATGGTGTCGCGAGCCGCATTGAAGAAGCGCCCGCAACCATGGATATGGCGCCAGCGTTCGAAGATCAGGCCCTTCGGGTTGTCGCGCAGGAAGAAGTAATCGGCGAACTCCTCGTCCGTGATCGAGGCGATGTTTTCCGGGCGCGCGATATGCGCCTCACCGGCGGCGCGAAACTCGAGCTCTGCACGCTCTTCTTCGCAATAGGGGCATTTGATGACCAGCATGATGGACGATCCCTAATTCAGTGCGCCACGGCAGCGGCGGCTGCCTCGTCGATGAGGCGGCCGGTGCGGAACCGGTCGAGCGTCAGACCCTGGGCCAGCCGGTGCGGCTCGCCCTTGGCGATGAGATGAGCAAAGAGGTTGGCAGAGCCCGGCGTCGCCTTGAAGCCGCCCGTACCCCAGCCGGCATTGACGAAGAGGTTCGGAACCGGCGTGACGCTCTGGATCGGCGAACGGTCGGCCGTGTTGTCGGTGATCCCGCCCCACTGGCGCATCATCTTCACACGACGGAACATCGGGAAGAGCTCGCAGATGGCATCGAGCGTATGGGTGATGATCTGCATGCCGCCGGTCTGGCTGTAGGAATTGTACTGGTCGGTACCGGCCCCGATGACCAGTTCGCCCTTGTCGGACTGCGAGATATAGGCATGCACGGTGTTCGACATGACCACGCAGGGGAAGATCGGCTTCAGCGGCTCGGAGACGAGCGCCTGCAGCGGCGTCGAGTGAACCGGAAGACGCACACCCGCCATGCCCATGACGACGGAAGAATGGCCGGCCGCGGAAACGCCGACCTTTTTCGCGCCGATAAAGCCCTTGGTCGTGTCGACGCCGGTCACTTCACCATTCGGACCACGGCGGATGCCGGTGACTTCGCAGTTCTGGATGATATGCACGCCGCGATCCGAGGCCGCACGCGCATAACCCCAGGCGACCGCATCGTGACGCGCCGTGCCGCCGCGGCGCTGCAGCGCTGCGCCATTGATCGGGTAGCGGGCATTCTTCGAGATATCGAGCGGCGGGCAGAAGGCCTTGGCCTGCTCGGGCGTCAGCCATTCATTGTCGATGCCGTAGAGATTGTTGGCATTCACATGGCGCTTGAACGACTGCATGTCATGCACATTGTGCGACAGCATCATCACGCCGCGCGGCGAATACATGACATTGTAGTTAAGGTCTTGAGACAGACCTTCCCAGAGCTTCAGCGAATGCTCGTAGATGTCCATGCTCTCTTCATAGAGATAGTTGGACCGGATGATCGTCGTATTACGGCCAGTATTGCCACCGCCGAGCCAGCCCTTCTCGATGACGGCGACATTGGTAATGCCGTGCTCCTTGGCGAGGTAATAGGCGGCGCCCAGGCCATGGCCGCCGGCGCCGACAATGATCACGTCATAGGACTGCCGCGGCTCGGGAGAGACCCACTGAGCCTCCCATCCCTTGTGGGCACGCATGGCCTCACGGACAACGGCAAAGACCGAATATTTGCGCATTCGCCTTAAACTCCTGTGGTTCAGGCACTGGGGTAGGATGATACAGGTCGCAGATCAACCCACGATATGACGTCCGTTTTGCGACGCATTGTCATCCGTCTTTCGACACCCCGGAGATGTTCTGGTGGGTAGTGCAAATTTGTTGCTTCAAGGCCCTGCGACATATGGACTTCACCAGGGTCTTCTGGTATCTCGCTCGCCAATCGCCGGACTCACGGGCCGGGCGAACCATTATGCTGTTTCCGTAGATGTGACCTCCATCGACGGAAGGACCAACTCAAAGAACCAAAGGAACGGGATAAACGTGCAGGTACTAGTCCGCGACAACAACGTTGACCAGGCGCTCCGCGCTCTCAAGAAGAAAATGCAGCGCGAAGGCATCTTCCGCGAAATGAAGATGCGCGATTTCTTCGAAAAGCCGTCTGAGAAGCGTGCACGCGAGAAGGCTGAAGCTGTTCGTCGCGTCCGCAAGCTGGCGCGCAAGAAGATGCAGCGCGAAGGCCTGCTGCCGGCTGCACGCGGCCGTTGATCTGCCCCGATTTGGGCGTTTTCCTATGAAATGAGGGCGGGGGCGACACGAATCGCCGCCGCTCTTTTGATATGCAACACGAACTTGTGCTGCCCGATGCCTTTCGAGGTCCCGGCGGCCGCCGGATGATGCGCCTCATGACGAAAACCTCCGTGCTCTCCCCAGCCTCCTCTGTCGCATCCAGATCGCGACTGGCATCTGCAGCTGCTCTCTTTGCTGCCTTGACCCTGGCAGGCTGTGCCACGACGACGGAAACGACGGATGTCATTCGGCTCGATCGCGCGCAGGGATCCGACGAAAACATCGCCTCGCTGACAGCCGTTATCCAGGCCAATCCGCGCGATCCGGAGGGCTACAACGTTCGTGGTTCGGCTTATGGCCGCGCCGGCCAGTTCAAGCAGGCGCTCGACGATTTCAACACGGCGCTGCAGCTCAATCCGCAGTTCTTCCAGGCTTACGCCAACCGCGCGCTGGTCTATCGCAACATGGGTAAGCCGGTTGAAGCGGCAGCCGACTACAATGCGGCGCTGAAGATCAACCCGAATTACGACGTCGCCTATATCGGCCGAGGCAACATCTACCGCCAGGCTGGCCGCATCGACGAAGCTTTCGGCGACTTCAACCGCGCGATCCAACTCGATACGACGGATGGTCGCGCCTATCACAATCGCGGCCTGATCTATCAGCTGCGCGGCGACCACCCGAAGGCGATCGAAGACTTCTCCAAGGCGATTTCGCTCTCCTCGCGCGCCCCGGAACCCTATAACGGCCGCGGCGTCTCCTATATCGCGCTCAACGACGACGAAAACGCCTTCGCCGACTTCAACCTCGCCATCGAGCTCAACGGCAACATCGCTGAAAGCTGGGCGAACCAGGCGCTTGTCTACGAGCGCCGTGGCGACAAGGCACGGGCCGCCAAGTCCTACAGCCATGCGCTGCGCCTCGATCCGAAATACGAGCCGGCCAAGCAGGGCCTTGCGCGCACGCGCGGCACGACCTGACGGTCCGGCACAGCACTGAGGTGCGAAACGGCGGGGAGACCCGCCGTTTTTTGTTATCCATGCCGGGCGGATGAGACGGCAAAGAAAAAGGCGGCCCGCTTCCGGACCGCCTTTGACGTTCGAAGTTGTCGGCGCTGATCAGCGCATCATGAAGACGCCGGCAACCGACAGCACGATCCAGATGAAGAGGCCACCGAGCAGGCCGGCGCCGCCGAAGAAACCAGCAGCCATGGCGATCATCAGCGCAACCAGAATGGCGGTGCCATACTTGGTGCCGGCGATGAAGAGGTCATAGGTCTTCTCGTGCTCCTTGTAGTCCATCGAAGCACCGGTTTCGACCGGACCGGAATGATGTTCGCTCATGTTCGATCTCCCAAATCTTAAGCCAGACGGCACCACGGCAGAATCACGCAAGGACGCGGCTGTGGGCTAAATTCTCTCTGTTTCCGCATACACAAAGGCCGGCCCAAGTGCAATCGCATCCGGGGATCGTGGTCAATAATCACGGCCCGCCACCGCACCGATGATCTTCCCATCGGCCACGAGCCGCGCCGAAGGCAGGATCGTCAGCGGCGTCGTCGGCAAACGCCCCTCCCCGCGCCCGAACATCAGCCGCCGCTCGTGAACGCCTGAATCGAAGAAGGGATAGCGCTTGAGCAACTTGGACCCGGTCGTATGGGTATTGGTCGCCATGAGGGTGAGTTCGAGACCGTATATCTCGGTCATACGGCGCTCCACGACTGTCTCCGCATAGAACACGCGCTTGTAAAACGCAGCGTGATGCGGGCGCACGTGTTGCAGCACGCGATCAGCCTTGAAATAGGCAGCAGCAACAATGCTGGGGCGTAGCGTTATATAAGGTAGAACCGGCAGCTCAGCCGCAACCTGCGGATCGACAGCAAATCGGGCAGGATCGATAAGGGTCAGCCCAGCATCGAGATAGGCTTCCATAACGTCCGGAAACACCCCTTCAGATTGAGAAAGCGGGTGGGAAGGTGTCACGTGATGAAGCCTGATGGTGCTCACCAGCTCTTCGAAATAGTAGATGCCGAAAACATAGGCATGTCTATCAAAGTCGGCATCATCGATCATACTTGGTGCCGCGACCGGCAGCACATTCGCTGCTTTATATGCCTTGTAGCGGAGATGCTCGATGTCTTCAAAATCCTCTTGCGTCTCAATGCGGCGATACTCGACATAATCGAGGTATCGCATCAGTCGCTCCGAAAAGCCTTCAAGTTCCATACCCGACGCTCACCATGGTTAACACCCGGTGAATGGCTAGCACGCATTGTTCCCTGCCGCGCCCCCAAATATTAATAACAAATTAAAACCCCATAGGTTAAGGTTAACAGTCGCATATGCGACTACGCGGTTTCCAAGCGGCTAGACCGCGTCACGGCGGAGCTGAGTTTTCTGATTTGTTTGGCAGCCTCAGGCGACGCCGGCGTGACCTGACAGGCCATGAAGCGACGCTTCTTCCGCAAGACCTTTGACGGCGTGGGTCGCTATAGGTGTGGAAAACACATAGCCCTGAATGAGGTCAGCACAATTGTGTTTCTTGATGAGAGCAAGTTGCTCCCGGGTCTCCACCCCCTCGACAACAATGCCGATATCAAGCCCCCGCGTGAGGCTGACAATACCGCGCAACAGTTTGAGGCGACGGGCGTCCTCTCCAATGTTCCGAACAAACGACCGATCGATCTTGACGACGTCAACGGGCAGTGTGTCCAGATAGCTCAGACTTGAAAATCCGGTGCCGAAATCGTCAATAGAGATGGTTATGCCGAGTGATCTCAGTTGCTCCAACACGTCACGCGCAGCAGAGAGCTCTTCAATAAGGCTGCTTTCAGTCACCTCCAGATGGAGGCGTGCTGCTGGTAACCCGGCATTCGTCAGGATCTTCTCTACTGTTGAAGCAAGATCTCCCTGCCTCAAGTCTTGGACTGAAAGGTTTACTGACACGCCAATGGATTCAGGCCAGGTCCGGCAATCGGCACATGCTTTCTGCAGGACCTGATGCGTGATGTCGGTAACGATACCCATCTCCTCCGCGATCTGGATGAAGATGTTGGGGGCGATCGGTCCTTTTTCCGGGTGGTGCCACCTGGCGAGCGCTTCGCAGCAGGCCAGCTTACGACCATCCGGGGTGAACATCGGTTGATAGACGACCGTGATGCCATGGCTGTCCACAGCGGCACGCAAGTCTGCTTTCAGCCGCTGACGCTCAAGATAGCGAGCATCCATCTCATCGACGAACAGCGTGAAATTTCCGCGTCCGCGTGCTTTGGATTCAAAGAGCGCGATGTCCAGCTTGACGAGCCACGCCTCCATATCGCCTTCAGCGGTGTCTACCAGTGCTGCGCCGGCAGAGAAGTTGATCGGAAAGCGGGTGCCGTCGATTTCGTATTCTCCTCTCGCCGCAGCATGTAGACCTTTCATCTCGATCTCGAGATCCGGCCGCCCCTGCACATTCGGGAAGAAGAAGATGAAGTGATCGCCTACCTGACGTCCGACGACCGCCTTGCCGGCAGCCAGTTCCGTCAACCGCTCCCCGACAGCGACCAGCAGCTTGTCACCCGTCAGGTGTCCCTTGAGGTCGTTCACATGCTTGAAATCGGCGACGTCCAGCAGCATCAATCCAACAACGGGTCCGTATTCGCCCGGGCGATCCAGACGGTCGCGCACGAGTTCGGCAAAATAGCTGCGTTGCGGCAGCCCCGTCAGCGCATCGTAACGCGCCATGTGAAGGATCTTGCGATCCGCGCGCACACGAGCCGTCACATCTTCGAAGATCAGGACAACGCCACCCTCGTCGCGCCGTTTGGCGGAGAACTCGAGAACGAGGTCCTCGGAAAAATGCATCACGGCTCGGCTGGTTAGCCCCTGCGTGAGTTGGGAAAGCTGCTTCTGCAGCAAACTCGGCATGGCACCGTCGACAAAGGTGTGCCGCACGCCGTAGTGCAGGACCACATCCAGGTCGCAGCCCGTCAGCCGTCGACGGTCGCCCAAGTTGAGCAACTCACAGGCCTTGCGGTTGACGACCTCGATCCGGTTGTTCGGGTCGAGCATCAGCAGGCCGTGCGTCATGTTGCTCAGAGCCGTGTCGAAGCGGTCGGCGATCTTCGCCATCTCGCGCGAGGCGATAACATTTTCATAGAGAAAGTCTCGGACGCCATTGGCCATCGATCGGACCGTGAGCCCAAAGGGCACCAGCATGAGTGATAGCAACGCCTTGAAGATGTCCTGCGCAAGGAGACTGCCAATCACCATGGGCGCGCAGCAGGCCAGCGTCTGCAAGTCTACAGCGAGCCGGGAACCATAATTGCGCCCGACAACGGACACCATCGACGCCATGGCCACGGCTATACATGCGAGTTCCGCGAACGTGTCCTCGAATGCGAGCATGGCATAGCCGCTACCAATCCCGAGAATAGCGGCTGTCAACGCACCGCCCAGCACATAGCGCCGTTCCCAGGCCGCGATCTGTTCGCGGCTCAGCGCGGTTTTGTCCTCACGATCGAACAGGAAAAACGAATGCAGGCGAAAGGAGAAGACGAGAACGAAGCAGCCGCAGAGCAGCAGATAGAAACCCGCACCGGTCTGAACATAGACGGTGACGAAGGTCAGGATGTGGACAACCATGCCGGTGAACAGCGTGAAGCGGTTGTCGAACAGGGAGCTCACGAACGAGAGATAGACATCCGTGGGCACATTGTGCTCAGGCCCCTTGTCGGCCCTCATGATCTGCCCTCCCGGCGCGGCTGGACGTGAAACCTCAGCTGCCAAACGATGTCTCTTCCAATCCCTATGCCCGGTCCGAAGGGCGAAAAGCATGTACTAAAACGTCACAGTAATGTGCATAACGAAGCAATTTCTAAAATGCACTGCTTCGATGCGGGACGCAAACGAGTAAGTCACAACCTCTTAAGGGCGGCATAGGGAAACCATTAAAATGCGACGAATGGATCAAGACGGGCAATGAGCCTCACGGCATCCCCTCAGGCCGGTCGAAAGAGTCTGAACTGCGACTTTCGTATGCCCGCCAGAACCACAAGCGCTGTTGAGTTGCGCCCGGTTTGTCATTGCTCTAAGCACAAAAAGACAAGGGGAGAACAAACACAATGACAATCCTGTTGGCTGTTTCCCGGCTGATCGACGCGATCAACGGGGCCATCGGGCGCTGGGTTTCCTGGCTGCTCCTGGCCGCCGTTCTGATCAGCGCCGGCAATGCCGTCATTCGCAAGGTCTTCGACATCTCGTCGAACGCCTGGCTCGAACTGCAATGGTATCTCTATGGCACAGTCTTCATGCTTGCCGCTGCTTATGCCTTGCTCCGCAATGAACATATCCGCATCGACATCCTGTCCAGCGGATGGACGAAGCGGACCCGCGACTGGATCGACCTGATCCTGCACATCATCTTCCTCGTGCCCTTCTCCGGACTGATGGCCTATCTCGCCTGGCCGTGGTTCTGGCTGTCCTTCCGTTCGGGTGAAGTCTCCTCGAGCGCCGGCGGCCTGGTCATCTGGCCCGCAAAGGCCGTCGTCCTGATCGGCTTCATCCTCCTGACCGCCCAGGCCTTCTCTGAAATCATCAAGCGCGCTGCCGTGCTGATGGGCCGGATCGACGATGCAAGCGTCACCCCACCGGCGACCGAAGGCAAGGAGGCCTGAGATGATCAACTTCATCGCGCACAACCTAGCGCCGATCATGTTCACCAGCGTCATGCTGATGCTGCTGCTCGGCTATCCCGTCGCCTTCACGCTGGCAGCTGGCGGCCTTATCTATTTCGTCGTCGGCGTCGAACTCTCGCACATCTCCTCCGAGATCCGCCTGTTCTGGCCGCTGCTTCAGTCCCATCCGGAACGCATTTACGGGATCATGTACAACGACACCCTGCTGTCGATCCCGTTCTTCACCTTGATGGGCATCATCCTGGAACGGTCGCGCATGGCGGAAGACCTGCTCGACACCATCGGCCAGCTGTTCGGCCCGGTGCGCGGCGGCCTCGCTTATGCGGTCATCCTGGTCGGCGCCCTGCTCGGTGCCACCACCGGCGTCGTGGCCGCATCCGTCATGGCCATGGGCCTGATCTCTCTGCCGATCATGCTGCGCTACAAGTATAACGGCCCGCTGGTCTCCGGCACGATCGCCGCCTCCGGCACGCTGGCGCAGATCGTGCCGCCGTCGCTGGTTCTGATCGTCATGGCCGACCAGCTCGGTCGTTCCGTCGGCGACATGTATGTCGGCGCGCTTTACCCGGCGCTGATGATCATCGCGGCCTACTGCCTCTACATTTTCGCTGTCACAATCATCAAGCCGGAATGGGCCCCTGCCCTGCCCAAGGAAGCCCGCACCCTCGGTGACGGCGTGACCTCGCTGCTGGTGATGATCGCAATTGGCACTGGCCTCTATTTCCTCGGCTATCACCTTCTGTTCACCGGCGTTGCCAGCGCCGAATGGCAGCTGGTTGCAGCGCTCGCCTTCGGCGTGGTCACGGTCTACGTCTTCGCGCTCCTCAACCGTGGCATGAAGCTCAACCTGATCTCGCGACTGGCCCAGGAGGTCATCATCGTGATGGTCCCGCCGCTGGCGCTGATCTTCCTCGTGCTCGGCACCATCTTCCTTGGCATTGCAACGCCGACGGAAGGCGGCGCCATGGGCGCCACCGGAGCCCTGATCATCGCGACTGCCAAGGGCCGCCTGAACCTGGCCATCCTGAAGAACGCTCTGGACGCCACGACGCGTCTGTCGGCCTTCGTCATGATGATCCTGATCGGCGCCCGCGTCTTCGGCCTGACCTTCTACGGCATCAACGGCAATGTCTGGATCGAGGATCTGATGCTGGCGCTTCCGGGCGGCGAATACGGCTTCCTGATCGTTGTCACGATCATCGTCTTCATCCTCGGCTGCTTCCTCGACTTCTTCGAGATCGCCTTCATCATGGTGCCGCTGCTGGTTCCGGTCGCCCAGAGCCACGGGATCGACCTGGTCTGGTTCGGCATCATCCTCGGGATCAACCTGCAGACGTCCTTCCTGACGCCGCCGTTCGGCTTCTCGCTCTTCTACCTGCGCTCCGTCGCACCGGAAGGACAATGGAAGGACAAGGTGACGGGACAGATGCGGGCGGGCATCAAGACGGTCGACATCTACAAGGGCGTGCTTCCCTTCATCATCATCCAGTTCCTGGCGATCGTCACCGTCATCTCCTTCCCCGGACTGGTCATGCATTACAAGGGGACACCGGCGACGACCGATCCGGGCAGCATTCAGATCGAACTGCCAGGCTTTGGTTCGAGCCCCGCTCCGTCCTTCGGCCAGCCGGACGCTGGCGGTGGCACAGCACCTGCCCCGTCATTCGGTCTACCGCCGCCGAGCTTCGGCTCCGGACCGGCGCCGGCCCCTGAAGGAACGGCACCGGCGGCTCCCGCACCGAGCCTCGGCCTACCGCCGCTGGACTTCGGCGGCGGTTCGCCCCCGGCTCCGGCAGCGCCATCGGCACCGCCGGCTGCGCCCGCCACACCGGATTTGAGCCAACCTCCGGCCTTTAACTGAGAGATCTCGAAAGCCCCCTCCCGGGGGCTTTCTTTTTGAGCGGGCAGAGGAGCAGCGCCTGCGCATAAAAAAACCGGCCTCCCGAAGGAGGCCGGCCGAAGATGGAACAGGCGGTCGCTTAGAGCTTGCCTGCGCGCTGCTGCATCATCATGAAGGTGTCGTAGGTGTATTCCGACAGCTGCATCCAAAGATAGGCTTCGCGCTTGAAGGCCACCTGGTCTTCATAGATCTTCTTGAACGCTGCATTCTGCGCGCCGATTTCCGCATAAAGCTCCATCGCCGCGTTGAAGCAGGCCTCGAGGATCTCCTGGCTGTAAGGACGCAGCTGCGTGCCGGCGGCCACGAGTTCCTTGATCGCCTTCGGGTTCTTGAGGTCGTACTTGGCCATCATGTTGGTATTGGCATAGGCGCAAGCGTCCCGCAGGGCCGCCTGGTAGGCCGGCGGCAGAGCCTCGAACTTTTCCTTGTTGGCGAATGCGTGGATGACCGGGCCACCTTCCCAGAAGGCCGGGTAGTAGTAGAACGGCGCAACCTTGTTGAAGCCGAGCTTCTGGTCGTCATAGGGACCGACCCATTCAGCCGCGTCGATCGTGCCCTTCTCGAGAGCCGGATAGATGTCGCCACCGGCGATCTGCTGCGGCACCACGCCGAGCTTTTCGACCACGCGGCCAGCAAGACCGGCGATGCGCATCTTGACGCCCTTAAAGTCGTCGACCGTGTTGATCTCCTTGCGGAACCAGCCGCCCATCTGGGCACCGGTGTTGCCGGCGATGAAGCCGACGAGGCCATGCGTGGCATAGAATTCGTTGAGCAGCGTGTTGCCGTTGCCTTCATAGAACCAGGCATTGGTCAGGCGTGCATTCAGGCCGAAGGGAATGGCCGTGCCGATGGCGAAGGTCGGATCCTTGCCGACGTAGTAATAGGAGCAGGTATGGCACATCTCAACCGTGCCGGCCGATACGGCATCGGCGGCCTGAAGGCCGGGTACGATTTCGCCTGCAGCAAAGACCTGAATTTCGAAGTTGCCGCCGGTTGCATCCGACACGTTCTTGGCGAGATCTTCGGCACCACCGTAAATGGTGTCGAGCGACTTCGGGAACGACGACGTCAAGCGCCAGGTCACCTTCGGCATTTCCTGCGCGATGGCAGGTGCGGCCAGCACGGTGGACGCGGCAGCGCCCGCACCGGCGACACCGGCTTTCTTGATAAATGAACGACGATCCATAAACTTCCTCCCAGTTGTTGCCCTACCGGCGGGCATCGGCGGCCCCTCCCGGCAGCGATGTGCGAGCTAACCATTTTGGTCAAAGCGTTTCAAGCGCTTGCAAGCTATTCTTTTGGATGAGAGGTTTCACTTCGTCGTGGCCTATTTCCGAGGCTCGACGTTAGCGCAATCAGACAAAATACTTGAGTGAAGTAGACGGCCTCTAGTCTGACCGAATACGGTCGACTGAGCGGGCGTCCGAGCCCCATCCGGCACTCAAGGCAGCATCAGAAGCGCGAGATCGGCATCGGCGGCGTCGGTGACCTCATAGGAAAAGTGGCGGCCGCGAACGAGCGTCAAAAGGGTGCCGCCGCCCGTATCACTGATGGTAACACTGCCGTCCTCGTTTTGCGTCCAGGTCGTGGCCCGCGTCAGGCCGGGCCAGACCTGTTCGCAATCCGGCGGCGCGTAGAAGTCACGGCTGCGGCTGGTGAGCGCCGCACCGCGCTCCACTAGGCACACCGTCTTGCGGGTGAAATTCGAGACCGAGAAGATGGCCGGCGGCGAGACCGGGGCTGTCCTCAGCGACGCAATCGTCGGATGCGACTGTCCGACAGTCGTTGGGATCGTCCCGAGCACGATCGGATCCGCAGTCACTCCGTCCGAGGGGGCCGAGCTCGCCCAGAAGCCGAGACCCGCCGCCGAAACACCCGCACATATCAATGCCGTCGCCACGATGACGAGAGAGGACTTCATCGGAGCATCCTTCCGCTCGAGACCCCAAGTCTCGGAAGAATGCGCTCTCAAGCTTGCCGAAGGCTGAACAGCCGAATCAGCGGGTCGCAGGCGTTTCGGGCACCGGCGTCAGCGGTCCACGGCCCTCAAACCAGCTAATGAGGTTATCGACCACCAGATCGGCCATGGCATCACGCGTTGGCACAGAGGCCGACGCGACATGCGGCAGCAGCGAGACATTCGGAAGGTCGATCAGCGCCTGGGGCACATGCGGTTCCTCGGCGAACACATCGAGACCTGCCGCGCCAATCGTGCCGTTCTGCAGGGCAGCGATCAGCGCGGGCTCGTCCACAGTCGATCCTCGACCGACATTGATCAGCACGCCATCCGACCCCAGTGCGGCCAGCACCTCAGAATTGATGGCGCCATTCGTCTCAGCCGTCGACGGGACGATCGAGATGAGGATATCCACCGCCTTGGCCAGTCCGACAAGATTATCGTGGTAGGTGTAGGCGACATCCGCGCGCGGGCTCCGCGTGTGGTAGGCAATCTCGACCTTGAAGGGCACGAGCCGGGAGGCGATTTCCATGCCGATCCGCCCCAGTCCGTGAAGGCCGACCTTCCGGCCTTTCAGCGACATCGGGGAAAGAGGAAAGGCCCCCTCTTTTTCCCACCGCCCTTCGCGCAGATACTGCTCGGCAAAATGGAAGCGCCTGATGGTGTTGAGCAGCAGCGCGATGGCCGTATCCGCCACTTCGTCATTCAGCACATCAGGAGTGTTCGTGACGACGACCCCTCGCTGCGCGGCGGCCTTGACCTCGACACCATCATAGCCGACGCCGAAGTTGGCGATCACCTCGAGCTTCGGTAGCCGCTCGATCAGCGCGGCAGGGAACCGGCCGGAAACGGCTGCGCCGCGCACCTGCTGGAGGATATCGGGGGCACAATCCGCGGCCGAAGCATCGGCAACTTCAACCAGCTCGAACTGCTCGGCAAGGCGGGATCGGACGCGGGGATTGATCCGGCCTGGGATCAACACGAGGGGGCGATCGGACATGGCTGTCTCCTCTGGCGGTCTGGGTGGGGAGCCGCCGGCTAAGTCAGCCGGCAGGGCTTCAGCGGCGGATCGGGCCCGTCGACTGGCGAATGCGCATCTCGGGCTTGATCAGGTGAATGCCGTCAGGCTCATGACTGCCGGCAAGCTTGTCGAGCAGCGCACGCGCGGCCAGCCGCCCGACTTCGGCCTGACCATTCCAGACGGTCGTCAGAGAGGGGGTGGCGATCGAAGCTTCTTCCAGATCGTCATAGCCCGTCACCGAGATATCCTGGCCGGGAACGAGCCCGGCGCGTGCAATGCCGTTCATCAATCCGATCGCGACGAGATCGTTCCAGCATACGGCGGCCGTCGGCTTCTGCGGCAGGGACAGGAAGTTGACGGCTGCTTCGAAGCCGCCTTGCTTGGTTCGGGGGCCGGGGATGCGAAGACCCGGGTCGACCTCGATCCCGGCTTTGCGCAGCGCGTTCACGTAGCCCTGGTAGCGGTCGCGCCCCGTCGAGGTCTGATCCGTACCGCCGATCATGGCAATCGAGCGATGACCAAGACCGATGAGATGGTTGGTGGCCAGCGATATCCCGTAGGTGTCGTCGCCTCGGTAGATCGGCACGTCGAGCCCCTCCATCGAGCGCGCCACGAAGATCGCCGGCATGCCGTTATTCTCGCAGAGCAGCACGTCTTCCGGTGGCGTGCCGATCGCGGGCGACATGATCACCCCGTCGCCGCCGAGCTGCAGCAGGGTTTCGACGAACATCCGCTGCTTGTCGACGCTATCGTAATGGTTGGAGAGAATGAAGGTGTGCCGGCTCCGGTCGAGCTCGGTCTCGATGGCTTTCAGGATTTCGCCGTAGAACGGGTTCATGATGTCGTGCACGACAACACCGATGATGCCGGAGCGCGAGGTTCTAAGGCTGGCTGCACGACGGTTGTAGATGTAACCGAGAACCCGGGCCTGCTCCTTGATCTTCTCGCGCGTATCGGCGGCAACGAGCGGGCTGTCACGCAGAGCAAGCGAGATGGTTGCGGTGGAGAGACCCAGCGTTTCCGCAATGGTCGAAAGTTTTACCTTTTGTGCCACGTTTCCTCCCTCGCAGCAGACCGGTGGGCGCTTCACCGCCCTTAAACGTTTTAATTAAACAGTTTAATCGACAAGATCAATCGTCGTCATCGGCCTCGTGCGCAGAGCGAGCTTCCCCATGGCCGGAGAGATTGTCGTCGATCAACGAGAGCAGCTTCACGAGGGTCTTCAGCTCTTTCCCGGACAGGCCCTGAACGGCCAGCGTCTCGCAGTCGGCCATTGCCTCCGCGATGCGTGCGACGCTGCCGCGACCTTCATCGGTCAGATAGACCTTGGTAAGCCGGCCATCGCGATCATCGGTCCGACGCTGGACAAAACCCTGCGCCTCCATCCGGCCGATCGTTCGGGTCATTGTCGGTGCCTTGACCCCCAACTGATGGGCAAGCGCCCCTGGCGTCTGACCGTCTTCCTGCGCGAGCAGCTGCACCACACCGTCCTGCCCGGGATAAAGGCCACTTTCGGCAAGCCCATGGGAGAGACGCGTGCGCATGGCGCGCGCAACCTGGGTGACGGCAGCACTCAGCACGCCAGAACCCGGTGGCGACTTCTTCTTGGCCTTCTTCTTTTCGCCGCGGTCCTTGTCGGCCTTGTCCTTTTTCGCCATGACTCTCCCCGGTCGGCACACGCTGCGGTGGCTACTTCATCCCTGTCGCGACGGTTGCCATGCATAACGAAGATCAGGAGATTAGGCCAGATGGCGAAACCGGCCCCTTGGTTCAAGGATAACGATCCGCACCTGACCGCCGCAGATCGGCACGACTGGATTGCCGTTCTGCCTCTAGGCGCGCACGAGCAGCACGGTCCCCATCTCCCTTTCGAGACGGACACGATCATTGCCTCCGGCATCGTCGAGCGCGTGGCGAGTGCCCTTCCCGATCATCTGCCTGTCACCTTCCTCCCGGTCGAACCCGTCGGTTATTCTATCGAGCATATGGACGTTAGAGGCACGCGCACGCTCGCATTCGACGAAGCGGTAAACCGCTGGCTCGCAATCGCCAGGCACCTCCATCATCAGGGGATCCGAAAGCTGGTCCTGCTCAACGCCCATGGCGGCAACTCCCCGCTGCTCACTATTGTCGCGACCGAGGCGCGCGTCCGTCTGAACATGCTCGTGGTCGCCACGAGTTGGACCCGCTTCGGTCAGCCGGATGGCTGGATCTCACCGGAAGAAAAGGCAATCGACATTCATGGCGGAGATATCGAAACCTCGGTCATGCTGGCCCTTGCGCCGGACCAGGTCGACATGACCAAAGCCAGGGGCTTCCCCTCGCGCCAGTCCGATTTCGCGGCTCGCTACAAACACCTGCGCGCCTATGGTCCGCATGCTTTCGGCTGGAAGATGTCGGATCTCAACCCGGACGGCGTGGCAGGCAATGCCGCAGCGGCCACGGCAGAGAGAGGTGAGCTGCTGATCACGCATGCCGTCAACGGCCTGCTCGAATTGATGGAAGACGTGCATAACTTCGACATCGCAACACTGACGTGAGCTTGAAGGCTCCCCAGGTAAGGCGCATATTGATCGACAGAAATCGCGAGGAAGAAGCATGCGCGTTTCCATGGAGCAAGCAGGCGAACGGTTCGAAGAACTCGTGGAGCGAGCCGAACGCGGAGAACCCGTTATCATCACCCGCGACGGCCAGGATGCCATAGCCCTGCGACCGGTCGAAACAAACGATCGCCGCCATGAACTGACCCTTGAGGAGCGACGGGCTATCATCAAAGACATCATGGCCAAAGCCCCTCCCCCGGTCCCGGGTGAGCCCCTCGCAGACAGAAGCCACGACTTTCTTTATGACGAGAACGGTCTTCCAGCGTGATCGCGATCGACACATCCGCGCTGATTGCTGTCATAAGGAATGAACCGACTGCCAAGGCCTGCGCGGCAGTTCTTGAGATCCCTAAGAGGCGCCTGCTGTTGTCGGCTGGTACCCTGCTCGAACTGAAGATCGTCGCGCTTCAGAAACGATGCTCTGATCAATTGTCGGAACTGATTGCTTCCCTCAATTTTGAGATCATAGAGCTCACGCGTGCCCGTTCAGAACGCGCCAGCTTCGCCTACCAACGCTTCGGCAAAGGCTTCCACCCCGCCGCACTCAATTTTGGCGACTGCTTTTCTTATGCCACCGCCGAGGAGTTTGACTGCCCTCTCCTCTATGTCGGCGACGACTTCGGCCGCACCGATCTCCGCTCCGCACTCACCACCGGCTGAAGCTCACGAAAGCCTTTGAACTGACTCGCCGGAACCCCTATATGGGGGTAATACCATTACAGCCGCATCGCCCGGCGCCCCCTGACATCAGAGGCTTTCATGACCGAAGCAACCGCGAAACCGACACCCGTCACCGTGCTCACCGGCTATCTCGGCGCCGGCAAGACGACGCTCCTGAACCGCATTCTCTCCGAGAACCACGGCAAGAAATACGCCGTCATCGTCAACGAGTTCGGTGAAATCGGCATTGACAACGACCTGATCGTCGAGTCGGACGAAGAAATCTACGAGATGAACAATGGCTGCGTCTGCTGCACGGTGCGCGGCGACCTGATCCGCGTCGTGGAAGGCCTGATGCGCCGCCCGGGTCGTTTCGACGGCATCATCGTCGAGACCACGGGCCTTGCCGATCCGGTTCCGGTTGCCCAGACCTTCTTCATGGACGATGACGTTCGGTCCAAGACCGAGCTCGACGCCGTCGTCGCCCTGGTTGACGCCAAGCACCTGCCGTTGCGCCTGAAGGACAGCCGCGAGGCGGAAGACCAGATCGCCTTCGCAGATGTCGTTGTGATCAACAAGGCTGACCTCGTCTCCCACGACGAGCTGCACCAGATCGAACACATCGTCCGTGCAATCAACCCGTCGGCCCGCATCTACTCGACCACCCGCTCCGGGGTGGATCTCGCCAAGGTGCTCGATCAGGGCGCATTCAACCTCGAGCGCGCACTGGAGAACGATCCGCATTTCCTGGACCACGATGATCCGGATCACGTCTGCGGCCCCGATTGCGACCATGATCACGGTCATCACCATCACCACGATCATCATCACCATGATCACGACCATCACCACCATCATGGCCATGATCATGATCATCACCATCACGACCACGGTCCGTCCCCGATCCATGATGTGACGGTGACCTCGGTGTCGCTGCGCGGTGGCGAGATGAACCCCGACCGGTTCTTCCCCTGGATCCAGAAGGTGACCCAGACGCAAGGCCCGAACATCCTGCGTCTCAAGGGCATCATTGCCTTCAAGGGCGACGAGGAGCGCTATGTCGTGCAGGGCGTGCACATGATTGTCGAAGGCGATCATCAGCGCCCGTGGAAGGACGGCGAGAAGCGCGAGAGCCGTCTGGTCTTCATCGGCCGCGAGCTTGACCGCGAGAAGCTCGAAGCAAGCTTCAAGGCCTGCGAAGCCACCGCCTGATCTGCCGGAGTGGGCGCGCCCCGCCCCCTCCCCGCCCGCACATTGCCCGAAAGAAAGCCTGAACCTATGCCCACAGTCGCCCCTCTCGATATCGAAGGTCATGTTGTCTCCACGCATTTCCTAGGAGACATCCCGGTCTTTGCTGCCGCGACTGGCGCCATTCACCGCTTGGACGGCGGCGAGAAGGTGACGGAGGCCAATGCCGGCCTGCTTACCTGCGTCAAGGATCCGGCGACCCAGACCCTGCTGACCGGCGGCGAAGACGGTCGTGTCCTGCGCATCGCCCATGACGGGACCGTCACTGAACTGGCGCATGTACCGCGCAAGTGGATCTCGGTCGTTGCGCCCGGGCCACAGGGTGCTGTCGCCTATGCGGTCGGCAAGTCGACCTTCGTGCGTCTCGCCGATGGCACGACCAAGGAATTCGTGGAGGAGCGCACGGTCGAAGCCGTCGACTTCGCGCCCAAAGGGCTGCGGATTGCGGTTGCCCGCTACAACGGGGTGACCCTGCACTGGGTCGGCACGTCGGGCGCACCCGTCGATCTCGACTGGAAGGGCGCTCATACCGGCGTCACCTTCTCACCGGATGGCCGCTTCGTCGTGACGATGATGCAGGAAAGCGCGTTGCACGGCTGGAAGCTCGACGGCAAATCCTCCGACACGCGCCACATGCGCATGACCGGTTACCCGGCCAAGGTAAAGTCGCTCTCCTGGTCGCCCAAGGGCAAATGGCTTGCCTCGTCGGGCGCGCCGGCCGCCATCGTCTGGCCCTTTTCGGGCAAGGACGGCCCCATGGGCAAGGCACCGCTGGAACTTGGGACACGCGCCAATATCCTCGTCACCCAGGTCGCCTTCCATCCGATGGAGGAAGTCTTGGCCATCGGCTTCATCGACGGGATGATCCTTGCTGTCCGCATTGCCGACGGGAAGGAGGCGCTGTTGCGCCGTCCCGGCAAGGGTGCGATCACCTCGCTTGCCTGGAGCAGCACCGGCAAACTGCTCGCCTTCGGCTCCGAAACGGGCGACTGCGGTGTGATCGATATCACCGGCTGATTGTCTGAAATCGGCTCTCAAAGCCTTTTGGTTGCGTGTATGGGCAACGAAAATCGCGCCTAAGGTCAAAAATACCTAAATCTTGCACTAAACCGTTCACCGAATACTCACCTTAACCATGTGGTAGTGATTGCCTCCCTAATTTCGGGGAGGCGAGCGAGAGACAAGACAGCCGCGTCTCGCTGGGACTGGAATCATTCCTCTGAATTCAGCTTTAATTATTCTCTCCAACCACGGCAGCTGAGCCGAGGGCGCAAACGCGTGCGCCCGGCCGCGGCGCGCGTTCGAAACGGACGACACATGAACCTGAACCTCAAAATCGTGGTGACGGCGGCAGGCCTTGCCCTCGCCGCCGGCATTGTCGCGGTCGCGGGCGTAGGCGCCCAGACCCTGCAGACCCTCAAGGTCAACGGCCCCATCTATAAAGAGATCGTCGACGGAAAGGACCTGATCGCCGACATCCTGCCGCCCCCGCTCTATCTGATCGAATCTTACGCGCTGGCCAACGAAGTCTTCGTTCATCCGGACACGGCCGCCGTGAACCTGCCGCGCTTCGATCTGCTCCACAAGCTCTATGACGAGCGCCGGGAATACTGGAAGAACTCGACGCTACCGGATAACTTGCGTGCCAAGCTCTACGACGAAGTCATCGCCAAGGGCGACCGTTATTGGACGACTTTGCAGAATGAACTGAAACCGGCTCTTGTTGCCGGCGATGCCAGCGCTACCACGCCGGTGCTCGTAAAGCTCAAGACAGAATTTCATGACCATGAGACCTCGGTGAACGAACTGGTGACCATGGCGGGCGATTATCTCGTCGGGCGCGAATCCTACGCGGCTGCCAAATCCGCGAGCGAAGAAGCTCTGCTGCTGACGCTCGGCCTCATGCTGATCGCCACGGCCCTTGGAAGCGTCTACTTCATCCACCGCCGCGCACTGAAACCGCTCGGAGAGATCACCGGCTTTATGACCAACATGGCCTCCGGCGACTTCACGGGGACCGTTCCCCATGCCAATCGCCGCGACGAGATTGGTCACATCGCCGAAGCGGTGGAAGTCTTCCGCCAGTCGGGTTTGGAAAACCAGCGCCTGCAGGCCGAGACCGAGGCGGCACGTGCCGAAGCAGACCGCGAACGCGCGCTGCGCGACCAGGATCGGACGATCGAGGCGGAAGCGCTGCGTTTCGTCATCGAGGCGCTCGGTGCCGGCCTTCACCGCCTCGCCGAATGCAACATCCGCATCACCCTGGACGAAGCCTTCGATGCCCGCTTCGAACCCCTACGCCAGGACTTCAACCATTCCATCGCCACGTTCCAGGCGACGCTCGAAAAGGTCATGGAGGAGACGCGCCGCCTGCTGGAAAACAGCCAGGAAATGCGCGAAGCCTCCGGCAATCTTGCAAGCCGCACCGAGCAGCAGGCCGCAGCGCTCGAACAGACCTCCGCAGCCCTGGAACAGGTGACTGCCACGGTACGGGCCTCCGCCCAGCGCACGAGCGACACCCGCGAGCTGGTGCGGCAAGCGAAAAACTGCGCCGTGGCTTCGGGAAGCGTCGTTCGCTCCGCCGTATCGGCCATGGAGCGCATCGAATCGGCTTCGTCGGAGATCGGCCAGATCATCGGCGTCATCGACGAGATCGCATTCCAGACCAACCTCCTCGCCCTGAATGCCGGGGTCGAGGCGGCCCGCGCCGGGGAAGCCGGAAAGGGCTTTGCGGTTGTCGCCCAGGAAGTCCGCGAACTCGCCCAGCGGTCTGCCAATGCAGCGCGCGACATCAAGGGCCTCATCCAGAAGTCCAGTGTGGAGGTCTCCTCCGGCGTCCAGCTCGTCGGCGAAACCGGCACCGCCCTTGATCAGATCGGTGACTTCGTCAGCCGCATCGACACCAATGTCGACGCGATCGCGACGGCGGCACGCGAGCAGGCCATCGGCTTGCAGGAGATAAGTGCTGCGATCAACAGCATCGACCAGATGACGCAGCAGAACGCGGCGATGGTCGAGGAAACCACTGCCATCAGCCATACGCTTGCCGAGGGTGCGGTTCAGCTGACTTCGCTGGTCAACCGCTTTCAGCTCAATCGCCGAAGCGAGATCCGCGGCACAGAGGCTACCGCGATCGAGCATCGCGCCGCCTGATGGAACCGCAAACAGAGAAGCCCGGCTTCCGCGAGGAAGCCGGGCTTTTCCGTGTCAGATCAGTTGGATCAGAACTTGACGGCGAGGCCGACGTTGACCGTGTGCTGGTCGAAGTCGACATCAGTGCCGCCGAGGTCGCCGCTGCCGAAGTCGTTGTAACGATATTCGACGCGGGTGAACATGCGGTCGGTCAGAGCGTAGTCAACGCCACCACCGATGGTCCAGCCATGCAGCGTGTCGTCGTCGCTACCCAGCGGGCCGTCGGTCGAGATGTTCGTACCGGTGTAACCACCAGCAACATACAGCAGAGCGCGGTCCATAGCGTAGCCAACGCGGGCACGTGCCGACCAGTTCAGACCAGAATCAAAGTCCTGACCAAGAACAGTTTCTTCGTTCCAGTCGTAGTTCAGGTCACCCTCGAGACCAACAACCAGCTGGTTGCCGAGGTCCCAGTTGTAACCAACGAAGCCACCGAAGCGAGCACCGTCGAAGTCTTCAGACCCTGCGATGCCTTCGATTTCGCCGTCACCCCAACCGTAGCCGGTCAGGATACCTGCATAGCCACCTGCCCAGGAAAACTGCGGAACAGTTTCGACGGCAACCGGCGGCTCAGCCGGGGCTTCGTAAATGGCGTCAGCCGCGAAAGCCGAGGTCGAAATCGCCAGAGCGGCGGCAGATCCGAGAAGGATGCTTTTGATCATGTGATAAACTCCTGTGTTACAAGATCGCTTATAGCGCCATCTGTGGTTCATGTATGTGATGATTATACAACATAACCACCTAAACCCAACCAGCGCTTTTGTTCCCGCCTATGCGATAATTTTCCGCACAGGACCCGCAGCAAGAAGTATCGAGCAGCAAAATGGTTCCTTCGTGTGGCGGAAAAATGGACGAGCCTGTCAGCAGTGCGTGAAAACTGCGTGAGATTTGCAACACAGGAAACAGGTGCAGTCGGGTCTTCCGACTTGATACAAGATCCTCAACCCGTTGATATCACGACATCAACGGCGTCCATTGCCGGCCGAAGACGCAATGAAGGGGCGGCGCCAACGGCATCCGCCCCCTCTAAAAAAAAGAAACCGCCCGGCGATTAGAAACGGTAGGTGACGCCGGCGCCGATCAGCCATGGATCGAGCTTCGCCTTGCCGGAATAGTCCGTGCCGTTAATCGTCGCGTCGAAATCGGCCTTGAGGAAAAGCTTCTTCACGTCGAAGTTCACGCCCCAATGCTCGTTGACCATGTAGTCGGCGCCGATCTGCAGCGCCGTGCCGAACGAGTTCTTCACATCGAGGCTCGTCGCCGCGTCGCCATCCTGGCTGTAGAACATGGTGTAGTTCACGCCGGCGCCGACATAAGGCTTGAAGGCGCCGAAGTCGGTGAAGTGGTATTGCAGCGTCAGCGTCGGCGGCAGCACCCATGTCTTGCCCACCTTCCCCACGCTTGCGAGTGCACCCTCGCCATAGATGTTGGCATAGGTGGTGCCGAGGATGAGTTCGGCGGCAATGTTGTCGGTGAGATAATAGGTGATGTCGAGTTCGGGTATCACGCTATCGCTGTAGGACAGGTCCGAGCCCGCAACGCCATTCACCGAGCCCGAATCATTCGTGATCACGCCGAGACCGCGGACACGAATCTGCCAGGGGCTGGCCGCCGCGACCGCCTCGGTCGCCGCCTCGGGTGCGGGTTCCATCAGTGGCGCGAGATCCGCCGCCGAAACTGCCGGTGCAAGCAGCATCAGTGTGGCGGTCGCGACAAGAGCGCGGGTTGAGGCAGTCCGGACGGTGGTCATCATTCTCTCCTTGAAACAAGCATCGGCATTAAGCCGAAGCCAGCTAGCAGCCCGGGAGAGGCGAGCCACTTGAGCCAGATCAATAGGTTAGAGCTTGATTATGAAGAACAACGATCGCCGCTCGAACTGTGACCGCCACGACACGGCCAGAGTTGACGATTGGAAAAAACCTTCGTCATGCGGCTGTGGTCGACCACCAAAGGAAAGGGCCCGGCGCGAACGAGTCGCGGCCGGGCCCTTCAGCGAGCATCCGGGAGCCTTCACTCAGGCTGCGCGGCGCAGGCTCGTCGGCTGCGACAGCTTGCGACCGGACGCGACCACCATGCCGGCGGCTCCTTCGAGCCAGCCATGCACGAGTTCCAGCGCCAGGAAGCGGTCGCGCGCAAACGGACCCGGCATCACCAGATGCTGCGTCTTGTCGGCAAAGAAGCCGAAGCGCTCGTAGTAAGGTGCGTCACCCACCAGAAGCACGGCACCATGGCCGCGCTTGCGGGCTTCGAGGAGGGCGGCCCGCATCAGCGCGCCACCGATACCCTTGCCCTCATGCGCCGAATCGACGGCGAGCGGACCGAGCAGCAGCGCATCAATGGCCTTGCCTTCGCGGCTGACGCCGGCCTCGATATTCCACAGACGCACGGTCCCGATCACATGCCCCGCCGGATCACGCGCCACGAACGCCAGCCCTTCGGCCGGGATCCGGTTGCGACGGATCTTCTCCGACGACTTCTTGCGGCGGTTGGTGCCCATGGCACGGTCGAGCAGCGCTTCACGCGCGACGACGTCGGCTGGCGTTTCGGTATCGATGACAAAGGCAGGCGCCGGCGCGAAAAGCGCGCGCATGCTGGTCAGAACAGCGGCCATGGTGGCCTCCCATCCCAAGCGGTGACGATGATTGTGAAGGTCCGTGCCGGTTGGCCGGCACGGACGTCAGATGACGTAGGACTTCAGCGGTTCGAAGCCATTGAACGCCACCGCCGAATAGGTGGTGGTGTAGGCGCCGGTGCCTTCGATCAGAACCTCGTCGCCGATCGAGAGCGAGATCGGCAGCGGATACATGTTCTTCTCGTAGAGCACGTCGGCCGAATCGCAGGTCGGACCGGCGATGACGCAGGGCTCCATGTCATCGGCGTCACGGACGGTGCGGATCGGGTAACGGATCGCTTCGTCCATGGTTTCGGCCAGGCCACCGAACTTGCCGATGTCGAGGAACACCCAGCGATGCTCGTCATTGTCGGACTTCTTCGAGATCAGCACGACTTCCGCCTTGATCACGCCGGCATTGCCGACCATGCCGCGGCCCGGCTCGATGATGGTCTGCGGGATGTTGTTGCCGAAGTGCTTCTTCAGCGACGCGTTGATCGCCTGACCATAGGCCTCTGCGGACGGGATGTCGCGCAGGTACTTGGTCGGGAAACCACCACCCATGTTGACCATCTTCAGGACGATGCCCTGCTTGGCCAGCGAGTTGAACACGCGCTTGGCATCGGCAAGGGCGCCATCCCAGGCATCGACCTTTGTCATCTGCGAACCGACATGGAACGAGACGCCGAAGCTTTCGAGGCCGAGCTGGTGGGCGTAGACGAGAACGTCGACGGCCATCTGCGGCACGCAGCCGAACTTACGGGAAAGCGGCCATTCGGCGCCTTCACCATCGGTCAGGACGCGGCAGAACACGCGGGCGCCGGGAGCTGCTCGCGCGATCTTCTCGACTTCCTCGTGGCTGTCGACGGCATAGAGGTTGACACCGAGTGCATAGGCACGTGCGATGTCGCGCTCCTTCTTGATGGTGTTGCCGAAGGAGATGCGGTCGGCGGTGGCGCCGGCATCGAGTGCCATCTGGATTTCGGCAACGGAAGCGCAGTCGAAGTTCGAGCCGAGCGAGGCCAGGAGCTGGAGGATCTCCGGCGCCGGGTTCGCCTTGACTGCGTAGTAGATGGCGCTGTCCGGCAGGGCATGACGGAAGGCACCGAAGTTGTCGCGCACCACGTCGAGGTCGACCACGAGGCAGGGACCTTCCGGACGTCGGGTGTTGATGAAGTCGAGGATACGTGCAGTGGTCATCGGTCAACCTTCCATAAGCCAAGGGTTCCGAAGCCTGAGACTTCGGATGGACAAAGGACGGCGAGACATCGCAAGAAACCAGTCGGTGGAGACACTGGTACCGTACGAACGCTCGACGCGCGAAACGATGGATGAACGCACTCTTGCCTGAGCGCATAAATCCGCTTTGTCTGCCATGGATTGGAGGGAGACCCTACCGCACTTCCGGCAATGATGGTGTGCCTCTTCAGTACCCCGGCTGATGGAAAGCCGGCAGAGAACCAGAAAGGCCCGCACCGTCGTTGCTTCAAGATGTCCTCGCATTTCCCGGTTGGCCGGAATAGCGACTGGAGGGGTTAGTTCCAGGTACCTTACCGATGACCTCACCTTAGGGATAAATCCCAGTTCGAGGGTCGGCGGACACCCACAGGCACGTGCGACTTTGGGCAAGCACGGAGATAAGAAAACTGTCCGTCATAATCAAGAGGAAAATTCGCCCCTGGTTAATTTCTGCGAGGACCGTGCTATTCATTGAACAATTCACTTCGCGCGTTCACAATCTGCGCGGCAACAGGGGAGCGACATGGATACGCTGACGAGGATCCGGGCTTTTATCGATGTGGTGGAAGCCGAAGGTTTTTCGGCCGCTGCGCGCAAGACAGGCCGATCCAAGGCATTGCTGTCCAAGTATGTCCGTGAATTGGAAGACGAATTGGGCGCCCTGCTGCTCAATCGCACCACCCGGCAATTTTCCCTGACGGAGGCTGGGCATACCTATTACAGGACGGCTGCCGATATCCTGAAGGAGATCGACAACCTTGCCGATCTCGTGCGCGAGAACAATGCCGACCTCAAAGGCAAGCTGAAGGTCACCCTGCCCCGCACCTTTATCGATGCTGAGATCGGCCAGTCGCTGATCGATTTCGCCAAGGAAAACCCGGAACTGTCTCTGGAGATCGTCGCTGAAGACCGATTCGTCGACCTGATCGAGGAAGGCTTCGACCTCGGAATCCGAATCACCAAGCTGGACGATTCCGGCATGATCGCCCGCAAGCTCTCGGACTTCCGGGTCTATGCCTGTGCGACTCCGGCCTTTCTGGAGGCGAAGGGCCCTCTCGTTCACCCCAGCGAGCTTTCCCGTGTCCCTTTCTTGATCGACACCAATTCCCGGTCGCATAACAGCCTGCGGTTCGTGGATACCGATGGCAGCCCGATCACCGTCAGTGTGTCCGGTCCGATCGAAGTGAACAGCCCGCAAGCCACCCTGCGCGCAGCCCGTGCCGGCCTGGGTGTCGCCATGATCCCTGATTTCATCGCAAGGCCCCATCTCGCCTCGGGCGAGCTCGTGTCGCTCTTCGACGAATACATCGCCAAGGACCGCGGCATCTATGCCGTCTATCCGCACCGTCGCTATCTGCCGGCCAAGGTACGCGCCTTCGTCGATTACCTTCACGCATGGTTCAAGCGCTACTCGTGATCAGCGAATCGCAGCGGGTCCCACTTTTGTCCCATTCATCCGACAGGAGGGAACCCATGCGGGACATCGGGAAGGGTCTGGACAGAATGCTGAGAAGCCTGAGTTATTGGGCGGCCGGAGCGGTCGTTGCCTTCGCGACACCGGCACTCTCCCATCCTCACATCTTTGCCGAAGCGCGCGTGGAGATCGTCGCCGCCGATGACGGCACGCTGAAAGAACTGCGCAATGTCTGGCGCTTCGATGACATCTTCTCCTCGAGCGTCCTCATGGACTTCGACAAGAACACGGACCTCAAGCTCGACCACGCCGAGCTGAACGAGATCGCCAACACCATCCGCGATTCGCTCGGCGACTACAGCTACTTCACTTTCATCACAAAAGACGGGACCACCAGCGAGATCGCGAGGCCCGAAGTCTTCAACGTCGACTTCAAGGACAACCAGCTTCTGGTCTTCTTCGTGGCAAAGCCGAAGACGCCCGTGACGATCGGCGGCCGGATGAATTTCGGCGTCTATGACCCGACACTCTATACCGCGATCGACTTCGCCAAGGACGAGGACATGGTGGTCGAGGGCAAGGCCTTCGAGGCCTGCACGCACAAGGTCGTCCGACCCGACCCGGACGAGATCATTGCGCAGAACCAGCTGAACCTGACCGAAGCCTTCTTCAGCGATCCGACCGGTAATGACATGGGCAAGCTGTTTGCCACCAGGCTGGAGGTGACATGCTGAGCCATGCCCGACGCGGGCTGGTTGCCCGAATCGCAGTAGCAGCACTCGCTCTCGCCCTGGTCGCGGGCGTCGCCCACGCCGCCTCCCCGCTCGGCATCGGCACTGCCGAGCCGAGCTATCAGCCGTCTTCCGGACCCTTTGCGGAGTTGCTGGTCTGGATCAACGCCCATCAGCAGGCCTTCTATCGCTCACTGACCGATGCTTTGAAAGCGATGCGCGAGGATCCCTCGAGCCTCGTGACCCTGATTGGCCTCTCTTTCGCCTATGGGGTTTTCCACGCCGCCGGCCCCGGGCACGGCAAGGCCGTTATCTCGTCCTATCTGTTGGCCAACGAGATCGAACTGCGCCGCGGCATCCTGATCTCCTTCGTCTCGGCCATTCTTCAAGGCATGGTGGCGATCGCGGTCGTCGGTACGGCCTATCTCGTCCTGCGCGGCACCTCGATCAGCATGACAGACGCCACGCGCACGCTGGAAATCGCAAGCTATGCGATGATCGTGGCCTTCGGCATCTGGCTGCTGGTGCGCAAGCTGCGGACGTCATTCGCCCATGCAACACCGTCTGCAGCAACAGCCGGCCTTTTCGAGAGAACGGAAGTACCTTCAGGCAGCAGCGTCACGGCATCCCTGTTTGCCAGCCCCTCTGAACCGACGTCATCGAAAGAGGCAGCCGGTTCACGCTTTCGCGCTGTCGCCGTCGCCCATGATCATGATGCGCTCGCGCCCGGTTCGGTCTGCCATGAATGCGGGATCGCCCATCTGCCAGACCCGAGCCTTCTCGGCGGCAGCACCTTTAGCCTGCGCGATGCCTGGTCGGCCGTCATCGCCGTCGGTATGCGCCCCTGTTCCGGCGCGCTGCTTGTCATGACCTTCTCGCTGCTGAACGGTCTCCTGCTCGGCGGGATATTGTCCGTTTGCGCCATGGCACTCGGCACCGCCATCACCGTCTCGGTACTGGCAAGCCTTGCCGTCGGCGCCAAGGGCTTCGCCTTGAGGCTTTCCGGCCCCGGCTCCCGCCGCGCTGGCATCGTGGCTAGCTCGATCGAAGTGGGCGCAGCACTGCTCGTGATCCTGCTGGGCGCCCTGCTGCTGGCCGCCAGCCTCAACGCCTGAGGATCAGCCCTCGTCCCTTTCGTGGCTGCGCTGATAGCGCGAGCGCAGCCAGAGAATGAGGAACAAGGCCATGAGCGCGACGCCGCCGACCAATGCGCCCAGTTCCGGAGAATAACGGCCGAGCCAGAGCACGACGGTCGGAACGACAAGCATCAATCCGAAAATCACGGCGACCACCACCGCAGCCTGTGCCGCCGGTGACCGCTGCGTCTTGGGCGCCTCGTCCGATCGCGCCACCTTCTTCGGCTCCGGCAACATGCTGAAAGCGTAGACTACGACACCGATCGCGACGCAGATGCCGACCGACCAGGCCACGGTGGCGCTCTTGAAGCTCGCATAGGCAAGCGCCAGGGCAGCGACGGCCGTTCCGACATAAAGGATGATGCTGTAGATGTTCGGCTTCACGGTATCTTTCCTATCAGCTTGAGGCGGCTGCGATCTCGACGCGCAACTCTTCCAGCCGCCGCTTCTGGCGTCCGGCCTCATCGAAATTGTCAGGGTCGAGCCAGGCCTCGAAGGCGGCCCGGATGACCGGCCATTCGCTATCGATCATAGAAAACCAGGCGGTGTCGCGGTTTCTGCCCTTCGACATCATATGCTGGCGAAACACCCCTTCGAAGCTGAAGCCGTAGCGCTTCGCCGTGACCTTGCTCGGCTCGTTTTCGTTGTGGCACTTCCATTCATAGCGGCGATAGCCGAGGTCATCGAAGACATGCCGCGCCAGGAGATAATGAGCCTCGGTCGCGAGCGGCGAACGGCTCATGGCGGGGCCATGCGCAACACCGCCCACTTCGACCACACCGTTCGCCGGGTCCGGCCGCATGTAATTCGCCATGCCCACGACCTTGCCGGTCGCCTTGTCCCGGAAGACTTCCGTGACCCAACCGCCCTTCTGAACGGTCGTCAGCCAGGCGTCGAAGTCTTCGATCCCCTGGAAATCCGGCTGGGTGAAATAGGTGAGAAGCGGGTTGATCTCCATTCCGCCGAGACCGTCCCAGAGCGCCTTAAGATGCGTATCGCGGTCGTAAGGTTCGACAACGACGAAGCGCCCTTCCAGCCTGACGGGCTGAGGAGCCGGACATCCCTTGAAAGTGGACAGATCACGCATGAAAAAGCCTCGGGCCCAGTGTTTGCCCGAGGCTTATGTCACGCTGGCGCCAAAGGCAACCGCCACACGCGGCAACCGGCCGGACCGGTTGCCGCAGATCCTCGATCTCAGAGGCTGACCTTGGCGGAAGCGACGGTCGCCTCGATGTGGTCGACGAGTGCATCGGGAAGGCCGAGGCGGCCGGCGAGCATGTCGAGATAGCCGCGCTCGGTGCGGGTATCCGGCTCGATCGTCAGACGCGAGGCCGTGTAGATTTCGACCCGCTGCTCTTCCGTCTTCGCGGAGGCAACGAGCGCGTCGAGGTCGATCGGCTTGGCCAATTCCGCTTCGATAAAGGCCTCGGCCTCCGCACCAAGGCCCGACAGATGCACCTTGTCCATGATGCGCGAGCGCTCGCTGGCATCGATGTGACCATCGGCCTTGGCGGCTGCGATCATCGCGCGCACCAGCGAAAGGGCGAAATCATTGGAGACGGCCTGCGGCTCGGTGCTGAAGGGCGAATCCTTCGGTGGCGGCAGGAGTTCGGGCAGCGACTGGGTCGGCTCTGCCGGCTGACCGGACTTGTAGTTCTTGTAGGCCTGGTAGCCGAGACCTGCGATGACGGCGAGGCCACCGATCTTCAGGGCATTACTGCCCAGGGAGCGCCCCGTCTTCGTGCCGAGCAGCACGGCTGCAAGAGCGCCGGTCTTCCAGGGATTGGCCTTGGCCATGCCCATGAGGTCATTGCCCTTCTGGCCGATCGAACCGGCAGAACCGGGCATCTGCGAACCGAGGAATTGATCCAGCAGCTTCTTGGCGTCGAACATCGCGGTCTCCTTGTTGTCTCTGTCGCTCCCTAGATAGGAAGCCACAGAGACAATACAAAGAGCGGTAAACGGCGACGTGACGGGAATGTCAGCCCTTCAGGGCCGAAGCTTCACTGGCAAGCTTCGTGATGCCGGCCCAGTCGCCGGCCGAGACCAGCTCCTTCGGCGCAACCCAGGAACCGCCCACGCAGACGACGTTCGGCAGCGACAGGTAATCCATGGCGTTCTTCAGCGAGATGCCGCCGGTCGGGCAGAACAGCGTGCCGGCGAGCGGCGAGGACAGCGCCTTGAGGTACGCCGCACCGCCGGCCTGCTCGGCGGGAAAGAACTTCAGAACCTTGTAGCCCTCTTCGCGCAGTGCCATGACTTCGGATGCAGTCGCAGCCCCCGGCAGCAGCGGAATGTCGGACTGGCGCGCCACATCGAGCAGTTCCTGGGTCGTGCCCGGGCTGACGATGAATTGCGAGCCGGCATCGACAGCCGCCGCATAATGTGCGGCATTGAGGATGGTGCCGGCACCGACGACGGCACCTTCGACTTCCTGAGCGACCAGTCGCACGGCTTCGAGCGCGGCATCGGTGCGGAGCGTGATCTCGATCGCCTTCAGGCCACCTGCGACAAGAGCGCGCGCCAGCGGAACGGCGGTCTTCGCGTCCTCGACGATCAAAACCGGCACGACCGGCTGAAGCTTCAGGGTGGAGAGGAGCTTTTCGGTTTTGTCGCCCATGGCAGAACCCTCTTTTAAAACGATTAGATCGGCCCTTCACTAGCGCGCGAAGCCGCCGATGTCGAGACCGACAGGTAGCACGGAATCTTTCCAGTTTGCTAACGCTGCAGCCTCGGATATGTTTGCGACGGTTATATTTCGGAGCGTGAGGGTATGGCGAAGGAAATCGAGCGCAAGTTTCTCGTCCGAACCGATGGCTGGAAAAAGGCCGTTACGTCGCAGACCCATATCCGCCAGGCCTATATCGCTGCCGAGCCGGACCGTTCGGTGCGTGTGCGCACCCGCAACGACAAAACGGCCCAGCTGACAATCAAATTCGGCAAAGGCGCGCTGACCCGCGACGAGTTCGAATATCCGATCTCCCACGACGATGCCCTGGAAATGCTCGCCTTCTCGATCGGCAACGTCATCGAGAAGACCCGCTACACCGTCGACTTCGAAGGTTTCACCTGGGAAGTCGATGTCTTCGAAGGCGCCTATCGCGGCCTGGTGACGGCCGAGGTTGAAATGACATCGGAGGATGACGCGCCGAGCCTTCCCACCTGGCTTGGCCGTGAGGTCACCGGCGACAAGCGCTATTCCAATCAGGCTCTTGCGACCGAGCGCATGCGGCCGGAGCTGGTGCATGCCATATCGCATTAGGCCGGACCGCCCGCTTCTCGACGAGGTCCAGACCGTCGCGCGCCGCGAGCTGGAAAAGGCGATAGAGGCCCTCGAGGCAAGGCCTGAAGGTCTCCATGCCGCAATCCACGCCGCCCGCAAGAAGTTCAAGCGCCTGCGCAATCTCTATCGCCTGATCGCGACCGGCGACAAGGCCTTCCGCCGCCAGGAAAACGTCAGACTGCGCGATGCCGGCCGCAGCCTCTCTCGCATCCGCGATGCGACCGCACTGATCGAAACGGTCGAGCATCTCTCAGACCACGCCCTCACAGACGAAGAAGCAGAAACGCTGGACGCGACCCGCGCGGTGCTGGCGCTGCGCCGGGACGAGATCGCCGCCGAGGAAAAGGATCTGGAAGCCAAGGTCGAGGCTGTCGTCAGCGAATGCCGAGCGGCGATCGGCGCGCTGGACGCGCTTTCCCTGCCGTCGAAGCCCAGACTGGCGTCGCGCCTGATCGCGAAGGGCTGGCGCAAGGGGTTGGAAAACGCCCATGAGGCGCTTGAGACCTGCAAGGGCGAAAGCCATGGCGAAGCCTTCCACGACTTGCGGAAGGCGGCCCAGGCCTACTGGATGAACCTCTCGCTGCTGCGCGACCTCTGGCCGAGCGCCTTTGTCGCCAAGCGCAACGAGGCGAAAAGGCTGGTCGACCTTCTCGGTCACGAACATGACCTCACGGTCCTGACGACGCTCCTCGACCACGAGCCCGAGACCTTCGGTGACGGCGAAGGCCAGTCATTCCTGCTCGCAATCATCATCCGCCGCCAGCAGGACCTGCGCCGCGAAGCGCTTGATCTCGCCGATCAGGTCTTCGCCGACCCCGCAAAACACGAGGCCGGCATTGTCGAGACCTTGTGGATGCGCGCGGCGACTTAAACCGCGCCGATCTCAACCTGCCGGTCGCAGGTCTTCTCGATCATCGCCGCGTCGTGACTGACCAGCAGAACCGCGCAGTTTCGCTCCCGCGCCAGCTCCGTCAGCAGATCGATGGTCTCCTGTTGCGTGATCAGGTCGAGACGCGAGGTCGGCTCGTCGGCGAAGACGAAGACCGGATCGAGAAGAAGAACCCGCAACAGCGCGAACCGCTGCAATTCGCCGCCCGAAACCTCCGTGGGCAGCCTTGTCAGCAGAACCGGCGACAGCCGCAGCCGCTCCATCAGCGGCTGAACGCGTGATGCGTCGAGCCGATGCAGCCGCACCAGATCGGAGATGGCTTGACCCAGTGTGACCTTCTGCGGGAAGGCCGAGGGCGGATCCTGATAGAGCTTCTGGTAGCGGACCGGTTTTGCCTGTGGCAAACGGATGACTTCACCGGCATCGGCTTTCAGAAGCCCGAGGAGGACATCCCCGAGCGAACTCTTGCCCGAACCGCTGGGACCGGTGATGCCGACGATCTCCCCGGGTCTGATCGACAGATCCTGACCCGAGAACAGCAGCTTGCCGCCGCGCGCCTTCGCCAGTCCGGAAGCCACGAGGATGGGGGCTTCCTCTGCAGCTGTGGCTGCCGTCCGGCGCTCCCAGTTTTCCGGCTCTGCCGCAATCAGACGACGTGTATAGTCATGCCTTGGCGAGGCCAGCACCTCTGCGGCTTCGCCGATTTCAATGATCCTGCCATCGAGCATGACGGCGAGATCCCCACCCATCTGACGAGCGAGCGCCAGATCATGGGTAATGGTCAAGACGGTCCCGCCGGCTTCGACTTCCCTCATCAGAAGCGCGATGACCTCGTCGCGTCGGGCGGCATCAAGCCCCTTGGTCGGCTCATCGGCAATGATGATGCTGGCACCACCGGCACGCGCTGCGGCAAAGGCGACCCGCTGGGCCATGCCGCCTGACAACTGACCCGGCAGCTTCGCTTCGGCATCGAGCACACCCAGCGCTTCGAGATCGGTACGCGCGGCCGAGACGGCCTCGTCCTCCCCGAGCCGCCTCAGATAACGGTGGCCCTCGCTGACCTGCTCGAGCGCCACCATGGTGGGGTCGAGCGCCAGCCATGGCTCCTGCGGCAGGACGCCGACCTTCCGGCCCCAGAGCGGGCGGAACCGCTTGCGCTCTGCCAGCGAAAGGACCTGGCCGTCGATGGTCACCGAGCCAGTGGCCGTCAGTCCCTCTGGGAGCACGCCGATCATGGCTTGTGCCAAGAGGCTCTTGCCCGACCCGGTCTCCCCGAGAATGGTGAAGGGTCGTCCGGCCCGCAAGGAGAAGGACACCGGAGACACGATCTCGCCGGTCACTGCAGAAACGGAAGCGGAATCGACAGAAAGAAGAATGGTCATGACTTGTCCTTTCCGCCGATCAACTGGAGTGCGAGCACCATCAGAAAGATGACCGCGATTGGCTGCAGCAGCGCATGCGGTGCTTCCTGGTAGTAGGGCAGAAGCTCGATCATCATCGAACCGAGCTCCGGCGTCGGGGGGCGCACGCCGACACTGACGAAGCCGAGGGCCGCGATCGCCATGATGGCCGTGGCTGCACCATAGGCAGCGACAGTCAGCACCATCGGAGCAAGTTCCGGCCACAGATGCCGACGCAGGATATAGGCATGCCCGAACCCGAGAAGCCGTGAGGCTTCGACCGCCGGCGACATCAGGAGGGGCCGTGCCAGGGCGCGCGTGAGGCGGAAGTATTCCACTCAGAGCACCAGCGAAATGCCGATATAGAGCATTGCCGGATTATCCGGCACGATCGCCGTCAGCATCAGAACCAGCAGGAGGCCGGGCAGCGCGAGGAAGGCCTCGGAGACCGCACCGACGGCGCGATCGACAAAGCCACCGCGCCAGGCCGCCAAGACACCGAGCAACACGCCCGGGATCATGGCGGTGAAGACCGAGAGAAGCGCAAGCCCCAGCGACAGCCGAAGGGCAGCCGCCAGACGCGCCTGCATCGAACGGCCGAGGTGGTCATAGCCAAACCAGTCCGCAGCAGTCGGTCCCTGCAGTGTCAGCCGCAAGCTCTGCTTCAACGGGTCGGCTCCGCCGATCAGAAGCGGCAGGAATGCAAAGACGAGGAGAGCCAGAAGGATGGTCGCCCCGATGATACGGCGGACCGGCCAGCGTGCCGGGCGCGGTGCCACATAATCGAACGTCGTCATGCGCTGCGCCTCCTCGGATCGATGCCATGGCAAAAGAGATCGACGAGCGCGTTGAGCGCCACGAACATCAATCCCATGACGAGTGCCGTTCCCTGGATCATCGGCACGTCCCGCCCGAAGATGGCGTGGACCAGAGCATGGCCGATGCCTGGCCAGGCAAACAGCGTCTCGACGACCACGACACCCTCGACGAGATAGACGAATTGCACGCCGAGATAGGTAACGATCGGCACTGCGACATTGCGCAGCCCGTGCCGCGCAAAGACCTGCCACTCGGAGAGCCCCTTGGTCCGGCCAAAGGCGTAATAGGGCGAGCGCAACACCGCGACCATCGCATCACGCGCGACGCGATTGGAGACGGCCGCCAGACCGAGCGCCAGTGTCAGCGCCGGGAGCACGAGATGGGCGCCATGGGTATGTCCGGCCGCAGGCAAGACATTGAGCGTGATGCCGAAGACGATGATCAGGATCAGCCCGACCACGAATTGCGGCAGAGCGCGAAGCGCCGTCGATAGAAGCATCAGTGCCCGGTCCAGGACCCCGTCGGGCCTGAGCCCCGCGAGAATGCCGAGCGGCGGTCCGATGAAAAGCGACAGCACGATCGCAGCGAGCGCCAGCTCGATCGTATGGCCAAGCTGCATGCCAATCTCATCGATAACGGGTTTGCCGGTCACCAGTGACGTGCCGAGATCGAAGCGCAGGAGGTCGGCCATCCACTCGAAAAGAGCGACAATCGCCGGTTTGCCCAGGTCGAGTTCGGCAGCCACCTTCGCAGCGGCTGCACTGTCGACGACGTCAAAGCCATAGCGGCCAGCAGCGATACGGTAGGCAAGGTCGCCAGGCAGCGACCGTGTCATCACAAAGCAGATGAGCCCAACCATGAATGCCACCAGAGCCGCCTGAATGAGGCGGTTTAGGATTGCTTTCGTCATTTCGCCCACCGCATGTCTTCAAGCCCGAAGGAACGCTCGAACGGATCAAGCTCAGCCCCCTCCAGTTGCGGGGAGACGGCAACGGTTTGCTGGTACCAGGCAATCGGGATCACCGGCAGGTCGGCCTGGATCGCCGCGACGGCCCGGTGACGCAGAGCTTCGCCTTGTGCCGGGTCCGTCACGCGGGTGAGGTCGTCGAGCGCCGCCTCGAAGCTTACATTGGTCCAGTTCATGGCGCCCCAGTCTCCGCCACCGGGACCGTAGTCTGAGAGCATGGTGCCGATCGGATCAGGGACGAGCGCGAAGTTGCGCGCCATCAGCGCAAGCTCGAGTGACCCGTCCTGATGCTTGGCAGGGATCTCGGATGAATTCGTGGAATTGATCGTCAGCGCGACACCGATTTCCTTGAGCTGGTCCTGGAGGACCGCAGCAATCAGCGGCAGCTCAGGGCGATCGGGATAGGTCGTGAGCGTCAGTGCGAACGGCTTGCCGTCCTTCTGAAGCATGCCATCGTCGTCCGCGCTCCAACCGAGTTCGGCAAGAAGCGCCTTCGCCTTTTCCGGGTCATAGGCAAGCGGGGCAAGCCCGGCATCGTGCCAGATCTTGAGGCTCGGCGGGAAAAGCTGCGTGGCTGCCGCCGGATAGCGCAGGATCGCGATGGCCAAGCCTTCACGGTCGATGGCAAGGCTGAGTGCTTCGCGCGCCTTGACGTCGGAAAGGAAGGCATGACCCGCATTGACCTTCAGGAGCACGCTGCGCGGAATGGACACGGATTGCAACACCACCTTGTCGCTCTTTGCCAGACGCGTGCGGCTTGCGGGATCGAGATTGAAGACATAATCGGCGTCGCCGCTTTCGGCCATCAGCGCGCGGGTCTCGGCGCGGCTGACCGACAGATAGGTCGCCTTCTCGATTTCAGGCTTCTTACCCCAGTAATCGGCGAAGCGCTCGACCGCGAGGCTTTGCGGAGCCTCGAGCTTGGTCAGCTTGAACGGTCCCGTCCCGATGATCGCCTTGACCTCGGCCCCTTCGTAAGCGGCCGGCGCCAGGATCTGCGCACGGTTCTCGGCGAGGAAGGCAAGAAGCGGCACGAAAGGCTTCGACAGCGTCACGACGACCGTCCCCTCCCCTTCAGCCTTGATGTCGGCAATGGGCGCCTTGCTCAATAGGCCGGCCTTGGCCTTGGCAATGTTGAGCGCAGACGCGGCAGCGTCGGCCGTCAGTGCCGTGCCGTCCTGAAACTTGACGCCGGGCTGCAGCTCGAAGCGCCAGACCAGCCCATCCTCGCTGACGGACCAGGTCTTCGCGAGAGCCGGAATCGGATTGCCGTCCTTGTCCGCTTCCACAAGCGTTTCCACGATCCCCATGCGCAAGAAGATGTCGCCGGACTTGGCGGGATCGAGACCTGTGATCTCGAACGGCGCGACGATATCGACAACGCCATCCGTTGCCATGGCGGGCGCTGTGCCTGAGAGAAGAAGCGCGAGCGAAGCTGCGAACATATTCTTGAACATTAGCATCACCTTTAATGTTATAAAGTAACGTCCGTGTAATCAATGCCGTTCTGCTGTCCAGTGTCATGGCGCACTGCCCACAGCCTGCTCATGGACTTGACGATTTTCAAACTTGTCCCGGCCTGCGGAAATCCGTTGCGCCGCAGGGGTAGAGGGGGTATTTCGCAGGCCATGACAGAACACTCAGCAGCCCCACGCCCCGAGACCAGCGGCGCCTTTTGCGTCGCCGCGCTTTATCACTTTGCCAAGTTCCCGCGCTTCGCAAGCTTCCAGGAGCCGCTGGAGAGCCTCTGCAAGGCCGAAGGTGTGAAGGGCACGCTGCTTCTCGCCCATGAGGGCATCAACGGCACGATCGCCGGGACCGATGCGGCCATTGCCAAGGTACTGGCCTATATCCGCAGCCAGCCGGAATTCACGAGCCTCGAGCACAAGGAAAGCCGTGCATCGAAGATGCCCTTCCTGCGCATGAAGGTGCGGCTGAAAAAAGAGATCGTGACCATGGGCGTCGAGGATATCGACCCCAACGAGATCGTCGGCACCTATGTCGATCCGAAGGACTGGAATGAGCTCATTTCGGACCCGGACACCATCGTTATCGACACCCGCAACGATTACGAGACGGCAATCGGCATCTTCCGCGGCGCAGTCGACCCGAACACGAAGACCTTCCGGGAGTTTCCCGACTGGGTGAAGAACAATCCCGGCCTGCACAACAAGCCGAAGATCGCGATGTACTGCACCGGCGGCATCCGCTGCGAAAAGGCAACGGCCTTCATGAAGCAGCAGGGCTTCGAGGAAGTGTACCACCTCAAGGGTGGCATTCTGAAATATCTGGAGGAAGTGCCGGAAGAACAGAGCCTGTGGGACGGCGCCTGCTTCGTCTTCGACGAGCGCGTCTCGGTCACGCATGGCCTGAAGGAGGGCAACCACAAGCTCTGCCACGCCTGCCGCAATCCGATTACCGCCGAGGAACTGACCCATCCCCATTACGAGGAGGGTGTCTCCTGCAGCCATTGTTATGACAGCCGCACCGAGGCCGATCGCGACCGTTATCGGCAGCGCCAGCTGCAGATAGCACTGGCGAAAAAGCGTGGCGAAAAGCATATCGGCGGCTGAACGCCGCCGAATGTCTCTTTAGCCAGAGATCATGTCGCCACGTTTCCACTCGCGACGACCCCAGTTGCGCAGACGCATGCGCGGGGCGATCACAAGCGCGAACAGGGGTGCTGCGGCGAAGGCGGCGATGATGACGAGCGGCAGCAAGACCTTGGCGTGGACGGCAAGCGCCGGAACCGACAGGACAACAATGGCACCAGCGCCGAAGATGACGGCGTTGATCATCATGCTGCAGACAATTTTGAGCCAGGTATCGGTGGTGAGCATCTGATCTCTCCTTTCTGCGAGAGAAAGGCATAAAGACCGGGTCCGGTTCCCCCTTGCCTTACACCAGCAATCCACCGTCGCGGCTCGCTGCGAAGGCAAGCTCCGCTGCCTTGGCACGCAGCTCCATCGGCCGGACCATCAGTGCTGCAATGTCCTCCGGCGATTGCGGTCGACCGAAGAGATAGCCCTGCAGCTGGTCACAGCCGGCAATGCGCAGGATCACCGCCTGCTGCTCCGTCTCGACCCCCTCGGCCGTAACGGGAATGCCGAGCGAGCGCGCAAGCGCGACCGTTGCCTGCAGCATTTCCACTGCCCGATGGCCCCGATCGAGCGACTGAACGAGCGACCGGTCGATCTTCATCCGGTCGAAGCCGAACTGCCGCAGATAGCCGACACTGGAGAAGCCGGCGCCGAAGTCATCGAGCGCGATGCGCAGCCCGAGACCTTTGAGCCGCTCCAGCGCCTGGCGCGCCCGGTCCGGGCTCTGGATGAAGTAGGTCTCCGTCATTTCCATGACGACGCGGCCCGGCTCAATCCCGGCCTCGTCAAAAACCTCGGCCACACGATCGACAAAGGCGGGATCGCGAAACTGCCCCGGAGAAACGTTGACTGACAGCTTGAGCTCGGGCCACTGCGAAAGCTGGAACAGCGCCCGGCGCAGCACGCACAGGCCCAGCTGATCGATGAGGCCACTCGCCTCGGCGATCGGAATGAAGACATCCGGCGAGACGGGGCCGTGCCCCCTGCGGTTCCAGCGGGCCAGCGCTTCGACGCTAACAAGCGCAAAGGTCTTGGCGTCGACGACGGGCTGATAGACGACCTCGATTTCGCCGCGCGCAATGGCCGCCCGAAGATCGAGCTCCAGCAGATTGCGGGTCTCGCGCGCCTCGTCCATCTGCGGGTCATAGAATGTCCAGCGGCCTCGTCCCCCATCCTTGGAGGAATACATCGCCATATCGGCCCGGCGCGTCAGCTCCGCGCCGTCGACACTACCGGCCGGCGAGGTGCAAAGACCGATGCTGCAGCCAACCACGACCACTCGCTCGCCAAGCGTCAGAGGCTCGTCAAAGAAGGCGAGAATGGCGTCAGCCAGAGCCGTCGCACGCATGTTAAGGTCAGTGCCGGAGAGCACGACGGCAAATTCGTCACCGCCGATGCGAGCGAGTGCCGCTTCCGGACCGACAAGCACGGTCAGGCCAGCGGCCACCGCTCGGATCAGGCTGTCGCCGGTTGCGTGACCATAGGCGTCATTGACTTCCTTGAAGCCATCGAGATCGAGATAAAGCAGGACGACATCGGTCTGGTTGGCGCGGGCGGCCTCGACGCGCTCCTGCAGCAGCACGCGCAGGCCTTCCCGATTGGCAAGCCCGCTCAGCCTGTCTGTCAGGGCAAGCTTCATCGCGACGGCTTCGTCGGCGGAAAGGCTCCGGAAGATGCGCTGGCCGACCACCAGGAGCAGCAGGCAGTAGATTGCGACCAGCGTCAGTGCCAACGTCACCAGAGGCTGCACCTGCCCACGGCTGAGATCGCCTGGCGCCCTTGGGGTCCAGGCAAGCGCGGCAATGGTCGCATTCGACGGCGAAACGATTGGAACGAGATGTGTGGCCCGGGTCGACGGCGGCACCAGCATCAAGCCTGGCAGCACATAAGCCTTGCCGATCCGCTCAACGGTCGACGTGAAGAGGTGCCGGATGAAGATGAGATAGGCACGTTGCTCGTCGGGCACACCGAGTTCGCCGGACTTCATGCGGATCAAGGCGACGCCGGCAGCACCGATTCCCTTGTGCGTGCGCACGAAGCCGCCGGCCTGCGGGATCTGGTTCGCAGGCGTGCTCTTCACCTTGTCGAGCAACTGTTGAACGTCGGTCTGCAGGAAGCCACCGACCTCGCCGATGATCGGCTGACCGTCGGAATAGGCCATGCTGACCTCGCCCTGCCGGTCGATGACGATGGCGACATCGAAGAGATCGCTGTCGAAGGTCATGTCGCCGAAATTGCTGTTGACCCAGTCGCTGTCCCGCAACCGATAGACATTCTCCGCGGCATCGTCCCAGGCGGCATAGTCGTTCAGCGTTGCGCCGAGTTGGTGCTCGAAGGTCTGGATCGCGCCGACCAGCGTCTCGCGCGAGCGTTCTTGATCGAGATGGTTGGCATAGGTCGCCACACGGTCAAGTGCGGTGAGAACAGTGAAGGCAACGAGAACGGCGACCGCGGCAAACACCAGCAGCAACGCACCGGCGACAAAACGACGATCTCTGATCGGCTGGAGCCGTCTCTTTGAATTCTGAAGCCGCATTCTTTACACCCTGGCCTGGCAAGCACGGTGCCTCAGAATTGTTCAATTTGACTTAACATGCTGAGGAAAAAGAGGAATATCAGAAAATCGCGGAATCCTGTTTCGAGCAGACCAAAAACAAAGGGGCCTCCTTTCGGAAGCCCCTGTCGCGCTGCCGGCCTGGAGGCGCCGGCGAGGTTGAAAACAATCACGCAACGACGGAAACGAATTCGTCCTTCGGGCGGCGCACCTTCCTGAGCGGCGCAAGCCAGTCGCCCTCAGAGGCGCGATATCCCAGCGGCAGGATCGTGACCGAACGCAGGCCTTTCTCGCGAAGACCGAGGATCTCATCGAGCTTGTCGGCTTCGAAGCCTTCCATCGGGGTCGCGTCGACGCCCTCGAATGCGGCAGCGGCAACGGCCATGCCGAAGCCGATATAGGCCTGGCGCGCCGCGTGCTCGAAATTCACGTCCGGATCGCGGCCGGGATACATGCCGAGCAGCATCTGGCGATAGTTCTCGAAGCCCTCATTCTTGAAGCCGCGCTCATCGTTGACCAGATCGAACATGTAATTGATGCGGTCGGCCGTGTAGTTGTCCCAGGCGGCGAAGACGAGAAGATGCGAACCTTCGGTGACCTGCGCCTGGTTCCAGGCGATCTCCTGAATGCGGGCGCGAACCTCCTTGTTGGTCACGACGATGACTTCGAAGGGCTGCAGACCGCTGGAGGTCGGAGCGAGACGCGCGGCCTCGACAATACGCTCGACCTTGTCCTCGGACACGCTCTTGGTGGGGTCCATCTTCTTGGTGGCGTAGCGCCAGTTCAGCTTTTCGATGAGTGCGGACATAGTCGGCTCCTGGTTTGGATCCGCAGCGATGGAGGGAGTTTGCATCGCCGGGTGGATCTGGTATCAAATAGTAACCAGGCCTAGATATGTAACTGGATCGGATGTGCAAGAAGGCACATTTTTGATACCAGGTAACATCGATAGAACGATTGGACGCGCCATGTGCGACAACTACGACCCGAACAAGTGCCAGACGGTCAGCGAGATGCTGGCAAGGCTGGGCGACAAGTGGACGGTGCTCGTCATCATGATGCTCGGCGACGGTCCGCAACGCTTTTCGGATCTGAAACGATCGGTGGTCGGCATATCGCAACGCATGCTGACATTGACGCTGAGGGCGCTGGAGAGAGACGGCATCGTCGAGCGCACGGTGCATCCGACCGTGCCGCCCAAGGTGGAATATGCCCTGACCGATCTCGGCCGCTCGTTCGGCGAGCCGATCCGGGCGCTCGGCGGCTGGGTCTTCACCCATCACGAGCGCATTCAGTCAGCCCGCGCCGAGTTCGATCGTCGAAACGAGATCGATACGGGCAACAAGCTGATCAAGCTGGGATGACGGCGAAGATGCGGGGCGTGATGCCCCGCTGCGTCAGTCGGCCTTGAAGTTCCCCTTGGGGAATTCGAGAGCCAGATCGCGGTACCACTTCCCGCTCTTCTTGATGGTGCGCACCTGCGTGTCGTAATCGACATGCACGAGGCCGAAGCGCATCTTGTAGCCTTCCGCCCACTCGAAATTGTCCATCAGCGACCAGGCAAAATATCCCTGCATCGGATAGCCCTCGGCGATCAGGTCGGCGACCTTGTCGAGATGTTCTGCGTAGTAATCGAGGCGCGGCTGGTCGTCGACCTCGCCCCCTTCAACTTCCATGTTGTAGCAGGCGCCGTTCTCGGTGATGTAGCACGGCGGCAGTTCGTAGCGTGCGTAGAGCCGCTCGACGAGCGACTTCAGCGCCGGCGCGTAAACTTCCCAGCCGATATCCGTCTTGACCTTGGAAACCGGAGGCGCACCCACCGTTGCCGGGAATTCGGCACCGGGTGTCGGATCGTCGGCAACACGCATCGGCGTGTAGTAGTTCAGCCCCCACCAGTCGAGCTTCTGGTTGATGATGGCGAGATCGCCGTCTTCGATCTTCGGCATGCGGTGACCGAGCGCCGAAAGGAAATCGGCCGGGTATTCGCCCTTGAAGACCGGATCGAAGAAGACGCCGTTGTGGAACTGATGCGCCCGTTCGGCGGCCGCGAGATCAGCGGCACTGTCGGAGCCCGGCAGCGTCTCATGGGCGTTCAGCACCAGCCCGACCGGCACTTTGGGCGCCACGTCGCGGATGGTCTGAACCGAAAGGCCATGGGCCAGATTGGTGTAATGCAGGGCATGCAAGGCTGCATCCATGCTGCGCTCGCCCGGCGCATGCACGCCGTAGAGATGGCTGAGCCAGACCGAGCACCAGGGCTCGTTGAAGGTCGCAACCGCATCGAGCCGATCACCGAGGCGCTCCATCACCACCTTGGTGTAGCGCTGGAAGGCCTGCGCCGTGGAGCGCGCCGTCCAGCCGCCGTCTCCCATGAGCGCCAGCGGCAGATCCCAATGGTAGAGCGTCGCGTAAGCCTTGATGCCCCGCGCCTTCAGGCCATCGATCAGCTTGTCGTAGAAATCGAGACCCTTCTCGTTGATCGGGCCGGTGCCCTCCGGGATGATGCGCGGCCAAGCGATCGAGAAACGATAGCCGGTAACGCCCATCTCCTTGATCAGGTCGAGGTCGCTTTCCCAGCGATTGTAGTGGTCACAGGCGACGTCGCCATTGTGCCGCCCGAAGACCCGGCCCGGCATGTTGGAGAATGCATCCCAGATCGACGGCTTGCGGCCATCCGCCTTCGACGCCCCTTCGATCTGGAAGGATGCAGTGGCGACGCCAAACAGGAAGTCACCGGGAAAACGCGAGGCGAGCGCCTTGGGATCGATCATGGAGTAAGTCCTTCGTCATGCAAGCGCGGACACCGCCGCCGCTTATCCGTCGCTCAGCGGTTTAGAGCAAAGCCAAGACGGGGTGAAGACGGCGGAAATAAAAAACTGCAACGTTGCAGTTTTCACACCCTCCCCTTGAGGGGGAGGGTCGGAGCGAAGCTCGGGGGTGGGGTGACCGCCTGCGTGACCGCCTCTCCGCTTGGGAAGAGGGCCGCCGAATAAAGCAGAGGCGGGGTGCGGGTGAGGATCAGCATGCCTCGTCAAGACCATGCCCCTCATCTGCCCTTCGGGGACCTTCTCCCCGCATGCGGGGAGAAGGCCTCGCCGCTGGTCAAGCATTCCCCCCCTCTCCCCGCTCGCGGGGAGAGGGTAGGGTGAGGGGCAAGTTCGCAGATTCACCCCCACCCGCCGCTGCGCGGCGACCTCCCCCGCCAAGGGGGAGGTGGGCTCATACCTTCACCCAGCCACCATTCTGCTTCGACGACGCAATGCAGGCCTCAACGAAAGCAACACCCTTCACGCCGTCATCGACGGTCGGATAGACCACCGCCGCATCGACCGCAGTGCCTGCCTTCGCCGCATTGATGGCCGCGGCAGCCTCCGTATAGATCGTCGCGAAGGCTTCGAGATAGCCTTCCGGATGTCCCGACGGAATGCGCGTCACACGGGCCGCGGCGGCATTCGCCCCTGCCCCGCCGCGCGTGATCAGCTGCTTCGGCTCGCCGAGACGGGTGAACCACAGATAGTTCGGATCGGCCTGCGTCCATTCGATACCGGCCTTGGTGCCGTAGATCCGAACCTTCAGCCCGTTCTCGTTGCCGGTCGCGACCTGGCTGCACCACAGCATGCCCTTCGCACCGCCCTTAAAGCGCAGCATGACATGAGCGTTGTCGTCGAGGCGGCGGCCCTCGACGAAGGTGTGCACGTCAGCCGCCAACTCGTCGAGTTCGAGGCCCGAAATGAACGAGCCGAGATTATAGGCATGCGTTCCGATATCGCCGGTCGAACCACCCGCACCCGACTGCTTCGGATCCGTGCGCCAGGCCGCCTGCTTCTGGCCGGTCTGCTCGATCGGCTCGGCCAGCCAATCCTGCGGATATTCCATCTGCACCAGCCTGAGATCGCCGAGCTCGCCGGAGCGCACCAGTTCACGGGCATGCCGCACCATCGGATAGCCGGTGTAATTGTGCGTCAGGATGAACAGCGCCTTCGCCTTGTCGGCAACCGCCTTCAGCGCCTTGGCATCTTCAAGGTTCGAGGTCAGCGGCTTGTCGCAGATGACATGGATGCCGCGCTCGAGGAACGCCTTGGCCGCCGGGAAATGCACATGGTTCGGCGTGACGATCGACACAGCCTCGATCCCGTCGGGGCGCGCGGCTTCCTTCTCCGCCATCTCTTCGTAAGAGCCATAGCAACGCTCCGGGTCGAGCCCGAGTTCGCGGCCCGAGGCAGCAGATTTTTCCGGCGTCGAAGAGAGAGCACCGGCAACGAGATCATACTGGTCGTCGAGACGGGCTGCCATGCGATGCACCGCGCCGATGAAGGCCCCGGCGCCACCGCCGACCATACCCAGCCGGATCTTCGGTGTCCGTTCGCCCGACTTGCTTGCTTCGATCGCCATGATGCGTCCTCCTTCATGAGCTGCGTCTGGAGTTCACGCTCCAGATCCGTTAGACTGGCATCCGAGAAGAAGGATGCCCTGACAGTGAACAGCTAAGATCCGCCTCTTTGGAGGCAAAGCAGAAAACCCGGTGTCGGCGACTGCCGCGACATCAGATGCATGCTTTTGGAAGGATCTCAGCCATGCCTTTTCTCGATCCGAGAAAACCCTATCCCATCACCCTCGCCGATGGCACGCCCTACCGCGAGACCGTTCAGCTCGCCGCCGTCATCGACCATCCCCGTATGGAGATCGGCGACTTCAGCTACTTCACCCATCCCGGTCCGACAGAAGAAACGGCAGCGATCCTCGCGCCCTATCTCTATCCCTTCAGCCAGGAGAGGCTGGTGATCGGCCGCTTCGTCCAGATCGCCCGTGAGACGGTCATCATCACCAGTTCGGCCAATCATGCCCTGGCGGGCGTGACAACATTTCCCTTCCGCGTCTTCAGCCCCGAAACCATCAATGGCTATCAGGACCTGCCGTTCCGCGACACCGTCATCGGCCACGATGTCTGGATCGGTCATGGAGCCACGATCATGCCGGGGGTCACGATCGGCCCCGGCGTCATCATCGCCGCCCGCGCCGTCGTCACCCGCGATGTGCCGCCCTACTCCATCGTCGGCGGCAACCCGGCGACCGTGATCCGCCAGCGCTTCACAGACGAGCAAATAGCCGATCTCCTGGCGCTCGCCTGGTGGGACTGGCCGCTCGACAAGATCGAACGCGCCCTGCCCCACCTCGAGAGCGGCGACATAGCCGACCTCAAGGCCGTCTAGGTTTCAGAGCCCCAGCATCCGGCGGTTGGCCGCATCGTCAGTCCCGCCGGAAGCGAAGTCGTCGAAGGCCTTCTCGGTAACACGGATGATATGCGCCCGGACGAAATCTGCGCCTTCACGGGCGCCGTCTTCCGGGTGCTTCAGCGCGCATTCCCATTCGACCACGGCCCAGCCGTCGAAGTCGTTCGCTGCCATCTTCGAAAAGATCGCGCCGAAATCGACCTGGCCGTCGCCGAGCGACCGGAAGCGTCCTGCCCGCTGCACCCAGCCCTGATATCCGCCATAGACGCCCTGACGGCCGGTCGGATTGAATTCCGCGTCCTTGACGTGGAACATCTTGATCCGGTCCTTGTAGATGTCGATGTTGTCGAGATAGTCGAGGCACTGCAGCACATAGTGCGAGGGGTCGTAGAGCATGTTGGCGCGGGAATGGTTCTTCACCCGCTCGAGGAACATCTCGAAGGTCACGCCGTCATGCAGGTCTTCGCCCGGATGGATCTCGTAGCAGACGTCGACACCCTGCTCCTCGGCATAATCGAGGATCGGCAGCCAGCGGCGGGCAAGTTCGTCAAAGGCGGTCTCGACGAGACCGGCCGGACGCTGCGGCCACGGATAAATGAACGGCCAGGCCAGTGCGCCCGAGAAGGTCGCATGCGCCTTGATGCCGAGATTGCGGGATGCCTTCAGCGCATACTTCACCTGCTGCACGGCCCATTCCTGACGCGCCTTCGGATTGCCGCGGACTTCCGGTGCCGCAAAGCCATCGAAGGCCTCGTCATAGGCCGGATGCACGGCAACCAGCTGGCCCTGAAGGTGGGTGGAGAGTTCGGTGATTTCGACGCCGTTCGCCCGCGCCACGCCAGCCAGCTCGTCGCAGTAATCCTTTGATTCGGCGGCTTTCTTCAGGTCCATCAGCTGGCCGGCCCAGGTCGGCACCTGCACGCCGACATAGCCCTTTTCGGCCGCCCACTTCGTAATCCCATCCCAGGTGTTGAACGGTGCGGCGTCACCCGCAAACTGGCCGAGAAAGATCGCCGGCCCCTTGATCGTCTTCATGAATTCTCCTCCCTGAGTATTCCTGCAACGTTTCCGTGAACGATTACAGGAGATGGAATTTCGACACAACCGCAATGATGGTTGCAGCAGAAATCTGCCCGGGAAAACCCGGGCAGACCTTGATTTTGGGTGGTTCAGATCAGAACGGCGAATCCGGGAAGTAGTAGTTCTCGGCATTCTCCGGCGTGATCAGCGTCGCGTCGAGCGTGTAGGTGCCGTGAACCGGAACCGCATCGTAGAGCGCAGCAGCCGTCAGCTCCATCGCCGTGCCGACCATGGACGGCGGGTAGAGAACGTTGACCGGCACCATCTTGTCGCCGTCCATGACCTTCTTGATCATGTCCTTCGAACCGGCACCACCGATGATGTACTGGATGTCGGTACGGCCGGCCTGTTCGATGGCCTGGAGAACGCCCACAGCCATGTCGTCGTCCTGGCACCAGACCACATCGATCTTCGGATACTTGGTCAAATAGTCCTGCATGACCTTGAAGGCATCGTCGCGGTTCCAGTTGCCGAACTGGCGGTCGAGAACCTTGACGTTGGAGCCTGCGATACCCTCATCGAAACCGTCCTGGCGCTGCTGGTCGATCGGGATCGGCAGACCGCGGATGATGACGACTTCGGCATCCGGCGAGTTCTTGGCGATGTACTCGCCGGCGACCTTGCCGAGCGCCGGGTTGTTGCCGGCGACATAGAGGTCACGCACGCTGTTGTCATTGGTCGAAGGTGCACGGTCGACGATGGTGACGAAGTGACCCTTGTTCTTCACTTCCTTCATCGCGTTGACCAGCGGATCCGGATCGGTCGGCAGGATGACGAGCGCATCGATGCCCTGGACTTCCAGGTCCTGCACGGCATTCGCCTGCGTGGCAGGATCGGCCGAGGTCTTCACGACGACGTTGAGGCCGGGATGCTCCTTCATCAGGAGTTCGGCGACGCGGTTGGCATGGTAGACGACGCCAGCGGTCCAGCCGTGGTCGGCGGCCGGGATGGACACGCCGATCGTCTTGGTTTCCTGCGCCTGCGCTGCCGCGAAGAGCGAGGTGAGCGCCGTCATGGCAACGGCAAGCCCGAGCAGTTTCTTGTGCATTGGTTTCCTCCCAAAATGCCTAGGGTCGAGTTGGAACGGACCGGGCGACCCTCCTGCCCGGTCACGCGTCACGCCTTGCGCGCCAGCGACCGCTGGACGAGCATCGCGATGATGATGATCGTGCCCTGGATGGCGCCGATCAGATATTCGGAGATGAAATTCGAGAGCAGCATGATGTTGCCGACGAGCTCGAGGATGAAGGCGCCGCAGATCGTGCCCCAGACGCGACCGGCACCACCCTTCAGTGCCGTCCCACCAACCACGACGGCGGTAATGGCCTGCAGTTCCCACAGAATGCCCGTGGTCGCGGACGTCGAGCCGAGACGCGGCACGTAGAGCAGCACGGCAATCGCGACACAGAGCCCCTGGATGACGAAAGCGATGGTGCGCACCCGGTCGACCGCAATGCCGGAATAGCGCGCGACATCGCGGTTGGATCCGACGGCGACGACGTGGCGGCCATAACGCGTGCGATAGAGTATGACGGCGGCAATGGCGGTCACCACGAGGATGACGACGATCGGCACGGGCAGCCCGAGGATCGAACCGAAATAGACGGGCCGATAGATCTCCTGCTGGGCCGGGTCGCGCAGCGTGATCGCCCCGCCCTGGGAGAGCCAGGTTGTCAGGCCACGATAGATGCCCATGGTGCCGAGCGTGGCAATAAAGGGCTCGATCTTGCCAACGGTGGTGATCAGGCCATTGGCAAGACCGCAGAGCGAGCCGATGATGATAGCGAGCGCCATGGCGGCTGCGATCATCAGGCCGGGATCTGCAATCGCGCCGGAATTCATGAAGAGGATCATCAGACTGGCCACGAAAGCCACCATGGAGCCGACCGAGAGATCGAGGTCGCCCGAGGATATGACGAAGGTTGCCCCGACGGCGATGATCGCGATGAAGGCGGAACGCGTCGCGACATTGGCGAGGTTGGTGAGGCCAATGAAGTTCGGGTTTACCAGCGCACCGATGATCAAGAGGATCAGCAGCGCCGCGAAAGGCGCCACGGCCCGCAGGTCGACGTCGCGCCAGGTGCGGCGGCCAGGGCCAGGGGTGGTCGTTTCAGTCTCGGCAGTCATGGTCTTCCCGTCTCCTCCCGCACCTCGCACCGGAGGTCGCATACCCTGAAGTCTTCGTTTCGAAGCCCGGTCTTGTGCGCCGAGCCTTAGTCATCGATCAGCTCGCCATCTGCCGTTTCAGCCCGGCGGCGTAGCGCATGATCGTCTGTTCGTTGATGTCTTCGCCCTCGAGCAGACCGACCATCCGGCCCTCGCGCATGACGGCGACCCGCGTGCAGAGCCCGATCACCTCGGGCATCTCCGAGGAGATGACGATGATCGAACGCCCCTCTCGGGCAAGTGCCGCGATAAAGTGATAGATCTGCTGCTTGGTGCCGACATCGATGCCGCGCGTCGGCTCGTCGATGATGATGATGTCGGGCTCGACTTCCATGATCTTGGCAAGCAACAGCTTCTGCTGGTTGCCTCCGGACATGCGCCCGACCCTAACGCGGTCATCACGCACACGGATGTCGAAGCGGCGCTTGGCACGCGCCATCGCCTTCGCCTCGCTGCCGGGATCGAGGTAGCCGTGGCGCACATGGTTGTCCATCGACTGCAGCGTCAGGTTGGCGGTCATGCCCTCGCCGAGCAACAGGCCCTTGCCCTTGCGATCCTTGGTCATGTAGGCGAGCCCGCGCCGGTTCGCCTCGCGGAAATCGCCGGCGTCGAGCACCATGCCCTTCAACTGCACGTCACCGGAGAGGCGCGGACGAAGACCCGCCACCGCTTCCATCAGCTCCGTGCGGCCCGAACCGATGAGGCCGGAAAACCCCAGCACTTCGCCCCGCTTCAGGTCGAAGCTCGCATTCTTGACGAAACCGGTCGTCAGGTTTTTCACCGACAGGGCGATTTCCTCGTCGACATCGGGCTCGTGTTTGGTGGGATAAAGGCTCGACAATTCGCGGCCGACCATCAGCTGCGCGATCGCCTCGCCATCGAGTGCCGATGTGGGCGCGGTCTTCACCCACTGCCCGTCCCGCAGAACGGTGACGCGGTCGGTCAGCTCCATCACCTCGTCAAGCTTGTGCGATACGAAGACGAAGCTCGTGCCGCGGGCGCGCAGCTTGCGCACCTGATCGAAGAGCACTTCCGTCTCCTCACGCGACAGCACCGCCGTCGGCTCGTCCATGAAGACGATCCGCGCCTTGCGGCTGATGGCCTTGGCAATCTCGACCATCTGCTTGTCGGCAACCGCGAGAGAGCTGATCAGCGCGTTTTCGTCGATCTTGGAGCCGAGCTGGTTCAGCACACGGCGCGTCTCGGCCCGCATCGTCTTGCGGTCCAGAAGGCCGAAGTGGGTCACTTCGCGACCGAGAAACAGGCTTTCGGTGACGGTCAGATGCTCGGCGAGATTGAATTCCTGATGGATCAGCACGATGCCCATGGCTTCAGCGGCACCGTTGGCCGGCAGCGTCACCGGCTCGCCATCGAGCAGGATTCGCCCTGCCGTTGCCTGCTCGAAGCCCGAGAGGATCTTGACCAGCGTCGACTTGCCCGCGCCGTTCTCGCCCATCAGCGCATGGACCTCGCCCGGCGCCACATCGAAGTCGACGCTGAACAGCACCTGGACGTCGCCAAATGACTTTGAAATACGCTCCGCCACGAGCACGGGTGTCCGCGCCTCGCCCCCAACCGATGTCATGCAATCCTCCCGGCGGTCCTCCACCGCTCTGCCATCTGTGTAAACCTTTACATGACCGATGTAAAGGTTTACATCATTCACTCACAGGGAGATTTTGTTCCCTCTCGGCTTTCGCAGTCGCAGCAGTAAATGTAAGGTCTCCAACGATTCCAGACGGATAGGGGATAAAGCCGCGTGCCGAATTCTGCACCAGCGACGATCGAGGACGTGGCACGCATCGCAGAAGTGTCGATCGCGACCGTGAGCCGTGCGATCCACACGCCGGACAAGGTGGCGAAATCGACCCGGCAGCGGGTGAACCAGGCCATCGCCATCACCGGCTACACGACCAATGCCATGGCGCGCTCGCTGCGCATGGGCCGGTCGAACATGATCCTCATCCTGGCGCCCGACATCGGCGACCCGAATTTTTCCTCGACATTGATCGGCCTGGAAAACGAAGCCCGCGCCCATGGCTATGGCGTCCTGATCGGCCATACCCAGAACGATCCCGAACGTGGGCTGGAATATCTGAAATTCCTCAGCTCCGGCCAGGCGACGGGCCTCGTGCTCTTCACCGGCCACGAACCCTTCGGCCATCAGGTCGTCGGCCAGCGCCTGCCGCCCTCGGTCGCCGTTTTTGAACCCGTGTTCGGCTCGAAGATTTCCTATGTCGGCGTCGATGACGTGGCCGGCGCGCGAAAAGCGGCCGAACATCTGCTTTCCTCCGGCCACCGCTCCATCGCCTTCATCGGCGACAGCAAGACACGCCTCGGCCACCAGCGCCGCCGCCAGGGCTTCGACAAGGCGCTGGATGCCGCGCGCATCCCGCCGAACCAGCGTTTCGTGCTGGAAGGCGAAGGCACGATCGAAAGCGGCCGCCTCGCCGTCGAGCAGCTCTTCATGCGCGACCAGTTGCCGACCGCTTTCATGTGCGTCAACGATGCCACCGCCGTCGGCGTGATCAACGGCCTTACCGCCCGCGGCTACGACCTGCCGCACGACTTTTCCGTCATCGGCTTCGACGACGTGCCCCAGGCGACCTATCTCAACCCGGCGCTCACCACCATCCGCCAGCCCCGCACGGCGATCGGCCGCCAGGCCATGGCGCTGCTGATCAAGTCCCTCGGCGATCGCACGATAGAGCGCCAGGAGATCTTGCTGATGCCGGATCTCATCGTGCGCGGCTCGGTGACGGGGCCGGCAAAGCGCTGACCGCGCTGCAGCGCCGCCTTTGCAGATGGACCCATCATCAGTCTTGGCCGTTGACCGAGATACCCCTACATTCGCGGGTCCGGATCCCGGCCCTGCCCCAGCAATCGGAATGCCCCCATGAGTGTCGCCTTCACCAAGGAAGAGAGTTCGGAAACCGCGGCGGAAACCCATCTGCCGGATCGCCCGATCTCGCCCCATCCGAACCTCGTGACGGCGGAAGGCTTGAAGCGTCTGGAGACCGAGGCCGAAGAGGCCCGCGCCGCCTATCTCGCCGCGCAGGTGATCGAGGACATCAACGAGCGCCGCCGTCAATCGGCCGTGCCGTATCGCGATCTGAAATATCTGACGGAGCGGCTGCGCACCGCGCAGGTCATCCCTGCCCCTGAGAGCAATGCCGTTGTGGCCTTTGGCAGCACGGTGACATTCGAGCGGGACGACGGGCGAGTGCAGACCTACCGCATCGTCGGCGAGGATGAAGCCGATCCGAAGACCGGATCGATCTCGTTCGTCTCACCGGTCGCGAGCCGATTGATGGGCAAGGCCGTGGGTGACGTCGTGACGGTCGGCGATCAGGAACTGGAGATCACTGCGATCGGGTGATCGGCCCACTCACCCCTCCACCGTCATCCTCGGGCGTGTCCCGAGGATCTACTGGCGCCTGACGGAAACTCGACCCTTCGGGCGACCGCTGCGCCCGCCCGGCATTCCTGAACCGTCCAAACCGCGACACCCTTGGTAGATCCTCGGGACAAGCCCGAGGATGACGGTCGTTTAGGAACACGAAGGGCCGGGACGCTTGCGCGCCCCGGCCCCAGTCGCACTCGTATACCCAGCAATCAAACGTAGCGGTTGACCACGTTTTCCAGCAGTTCCTGCTTGCCGGAAACCGGCTTCGGGTTGATGTTCTGGCTTTCGACGCGGGCGGCGATGGCGTCGAGGCTTTCCTCGCCGCGCAGCATCTTCTGGTTTTCTGCCTTGTCCCAGCCGGCATAGCGGTTGGCGAGGGGTGCGGACAGAGCCTTGTCTTCCACCATCTTGGCGGCAGCCTTCAGGCCACGGGCGCAGCAATCCATGCCGCCGATATGACCGATCAGCAGGTCTTCCGCATCGAGCGACTGACGGCGCAGCTTGGCGTCGAAGTTCGTGCCGCCGGTGGTGAAGCCGCCGGCCTGAAGAACCTGATAGTAGGCCAGCGCCATTTCCGGAACATTGTTCGGGAACTGGTCGGTATCCCAGCCGGACTGGTAGTCGTTGCGGTTCATGTCGATCGAGCCGAAGATGCCGAGCGCATTGGCAAGCGCCAGCTCGTGCTCGAAGCTGTGGCCGGCGAGGATCGCGTGGCCCTGCTCGATATTGACCTTCACTTCCTTTTCGAGACCGTAGTTCTTCAGGAAGCCGTAGACCGTTGCGACGTCGTAGTCATACTGGTGCTTCGACGGCTCCTGCGGCTTCGGCTCGATCAGGATCGCGCCCTTGAAGCCGATCTTATGCTTGTATTCGACCACGAGGTTCAGGAAGCGGCCCATCTGGTCCAGTTCCTTCTTGAGGTCGGTGTTGAGCAGCGTCTCGTAACCTTCGCGACCGCCCCAGAGAACGTAGTTCTCGCCGCCGAGGCGCTGGGTCGCGTCGAGGCAGGTCTTCACGGTCGCAGCGGCGAAGGCGAAAACGTCAGGATCCGGGTTGGTGGCAGCGCCCGACATGTAGCGGCGATGCGAGAACATGTTCGCCGTACCCCAGAGCAGCTTGACGCCGGTCTCTTCCTGCTTCTTGGCGAAGTAGTCGACGATCTCGTTCAGGTTCTTGGTGTTCTCGGCAAAGCTGTTGCCCTCGGGGCGAACGTCGGCATCGTGGAAGCAATAGTACGGCGTGCCGAGCAGCTGGAAGAATTCGAAGGCGACATCGGCCTTCATCTTCGCCGCATCCATCGTGTCCTTGAACCACGGGCGCTCGAAGGTATTGCCGCCGAACGGGTCCGTGCCCGGCCAGACGAAAGTGTGCCAATAGGCAATCGCAAAGCGCAGATGGTCTTCCATGCGCTTGCCGAGAACGACTTCGTCCGGATTGTAGTGGCGGAAGGCCAGCGGATTGGTGCTGCCTTCGCCTTCATATTTGATCTTCTGGATATTGCCGAAGAAACCTGTGCTCATGGGTAGTCCTCCTTGGTGTGTTGTGACCACCCTCCCCTTGAGGGGGAGGGACGGACCGTAAGGTCCGGGGTGGGGTGATGGCTTCGCGGCCCCTCATCCGCCTGCCGGCACCTTCTCCCCGTGAACGGGGAGAAGGACATGCGCCGCCACCGTTGCCGTCCCCTCTCCCCGCCTGCGGGGAGAGGGTCAGGGTGAGGGGCAAACTTTCAAATCCCGCGGATCGCTGGATAAAGCGCCCGGTAGCGGCCATAGGCCGTCTCATATGCCGACGTGAGACCCTTGGCCGGCTCCACCGTCTCCGCCGTTTCCGGCGCGGTGCAGACCGAAAGCGGGTCGGCTCCCGTCGCGGCGATCAGGCCGAGGCGGGCGGCACCGAAAGCCGCGCCGAAATCGCCGTCGGCGGGAATGTCGACCGGCATGTCCAGTGCCGTCGCAATCGAAGACAGCCAGTAGCACGAGCGCGAACCACCACCGATCGCCGTCACGCGGTCGATCCTGGTGCCGGCGGATTTCAGTGCCTCGAGGCTGTCGCGAATGGCGAAGGTCACCCCTTCCAGCACCGCCTGGGTCAGCACCGCGCGGTCGCTCTCATGGCCGAGCCCGATAAAGGCACCCCGGATCTTCGCATCATTGTGCGGCGTGCGTTCGCCCGAGAGGTAAGGCAGGAAGGTCACCCCTGTCGGGGACTTCAGCGCATCGCCGAGTTCGCCGGTCAGTTCGCCCGCGGATTTGCCGGTCACGGTAGAATGCCAGTTCAGTGCGTCAGTGGCCGAAAGGATGACGCCCATCTGGTGCCAGGTCTTGGGCAGAGCGTGGCAGAAGGCGTGCACGGCACTTTCCGGCTTCGGCAGATAGGAGGCGTTGGCGGCAAACAGCACGCCCGATGTCCCGAGCGAGACGAAGGCCTGGCCTTCCGCAACGGTCCCCATGCCACAGGCGGAGGCCGCATTGTCCCCTGCCCCACCGGCGACAACGACATCAGAGCCGAGACCCCATTTTTCGGCCAACTCGGCACGCAGGGTACCGGCGCGATCCGTGCCTTCGACGAGGCCCGGCATCTGCTCGACGGTGAGGCCCGTGGCCTCCAGCAACTCGCTCGACCAGGCGCGCTTACCCGTGTCGAGCCAGCTGGTGCCGGCCGAATCCGACATGTCTGAGAGATATTCACCCGTCAGCCAGAGGCGCAGGTAGTCCTTGGGCAGGAGGACCTTGGCCACCTTGCTGAAGGTATCGGGCTCGTTGTTCTTCACCCAGGCCAGTTTCGGTGCCGTGAAGCCGGGGAAGACGATGTTGCCGGTCAGTGCCCGAAAGCGTGGATCGGCGTCAAGGCTTGCCGCTTCCGCATGGCTGCGCGTGTCGTTCCAGAGAATGCAGGGCCGGAGCACCCGATCCTTCGCATCGATCAGTGTCGCGCCATGCATATGGCCGGAAAGGCCGATGCCCTTCACCGCCGCCAGTTCCTTCGGATGCGAGGCCTTGAGCGCAGCAACGGCCTCTTCCGTGGCGCGCAGCCAGTCGCCCGGCGCCTGCTCCGACCAGCCCGGATGCGGCCGCTGTACGGTCATGGCCGCATGGCCGACGCCGATGACCTGCTGCGCATCATCGATGAGCATCGCCTTGACGCTGGATGTGCCGAGATCCAATCCGAGATACATGGGTGTCCTCCGTTCCTCTGCCTTCAGGGCAGATTGTCCTTCAAGAATATGTCGATACGAATGCGCTCCTGGGCAGCCACAACCGGCAGCCCGTCGGCCTTGGCCTTCAGGACGCGGATGGCGCTGCGCACCTCATGGCCCGCATCCTGGTTGAGCACTGCATCGATCAGCCCCGACTGCAAAGCATCGCGGGTCGTTTCCGTCAGCTCATGCGCAATGACAACGGGACGTCGCTCACGCGGCAAGCGATCCAGAGCCCTCACGAGGCCGCGATTGCCGGCGCCGAGACTGTAGAGCGCGACGATATCGTGTCGCCTCGAAAAGAGCTCCGCCACCAGCCGCTCCACGGTGACGGGATCGTCCCGCCCTTCGAGCACCGGCAGCAGATCAAGTCCGGCAAAATCGGCGGCCATCACGGAGGCGAAGGCATCGCAACGCTCCCGGTGGTCACGCACCAGCATGGAGCCGGCGAGCACGCAGACCTTGCCCTGGCGACCCCCGGCAAAGCGCCCGAGCAGGCTGGCAGCGGTTCGCCCTGCAGCGGCATTGTCGATCCCGGCATAATGATCGCGATCGGTTCCGGAGAGATCGGAGACCAGCGTCACCAGCGGAATGCCAGCCGCCGAAATCTCTGCTGCGGCCTCGGCCACCTCGGGCGCATCGACAGCGACGAAGGCAATGCCAGCAGGCTCATGCGTCGCGGCCTCTCTTAAGGCGGCAGCGAGGGCCGGCGCATCGAATGCGGGCACATCGACAAGGCGGATCGCGATGCGCTCCACGGCAGCACGTGCGCTCGCCTCTTCGAGCGCCAACCTCAGGCCGCGCATGAAGGAATTGTCGTTCGAGGGAATGATGAAGGTCAGCGGATAAACGCGCCCCTTGGCGAGGTTCGCGGCCGCCACATCGCGCACGAAGCCGAGTTCACTGACCGCCTGATCCACCTTCTCGCGAGTGCGCGCGCTGACCCCCGGCCGCCGGTTGAGAACCCGGTCGACGGTGGCAAGGCTAACGCCCGCGCGGCTTGCGATGTCATGGACAGTCGGCTTCATAGTCTCCTCCGGCGCCTGTCCTACACCAGTCACTGAGGTACGTAAATCAGAAATCTGATGTACGTACCTCTATAACCACAAAAAACAGGCCGCCCGAAGGCGGCCTTGAGGCTTGGAGATCTTGGGCAGGATGGCGCGGGAAGCTTACGCCGGGATGATCCTGTCAGTGCCCGGAGCCGGCCGGGGCTGCCCCCTTCGGCTTCTTCAACAGCAGCACGAGGAAGATCAGCGCGACAAAAAGCACTGTCAGCCCCATGAACACGTCAATGAAGGACAAGAGCCAGGATTGCTGCGTGACAACGCCCGAAAGCTTCGCGATCGCGACTGCCGTGCCATCGAGGCCATAGCTGTCGTAGTTGGCACCGACACTCGCCAGCCAGTCGAGAGCCGCCTGGTTGCTCCAGGAGAGCTGCTCGGAAAGTCTCGCATAATGGTCATCGGAGCGCTGCGTCAGCATGGTGTTGATGATCGCGAGCCCCACGGCGCCGCCGAGGTTACGGGTGAGGTTGAACAGGCCGGACGCATTCTTGATGCGGTCCGGCGGAAGGGTGCCGAGCGCCAGATTGTTGATCGGGACCATGCAGATCATCAGCGAGCAACCGCGCAGGATCTGCGGCACGAGCAGCTCATAGAAGTCCCAGTCCGCGGTCATGCCAGTCATCATATAGGTGCCAAGCCCGAAGCCACCGAAACCGATCATCATCATGACGCGCGGATCGAGCTTGTTCGACAGAGCCCCTGCAACGGGCGCCGTCAGGAACATTGCAGCACCGGAAACGAACATCGTTTCGCCGATCATGAGCGAGTCATAACCACGGATGCGTCCCAGATAGAGCGGGTAGAGATAGGTGAGACCGTAAAGGCCAACCCCCATGACGAAGGAAAAGAGCGAACCGAAGGCGAAATTGGCGTTGGAAAAGGCTCTGAGATCGACCACCGGCAACTCGACCTTGAACACGCGCCAGAAGAAGATTGCCCCACCGATCACCATGGCGATGGTGCCCATCACGATGTGATGGTCGTTGAACCAGTCCTTGTTGTTGCCCTCTTCCAGCACGAACTCCATCGTGCCCAGGAAGACCGCCATGGAGGCAAGACCCCACCAGTCGAACTTCTTCAGAAGCTTGAGGTCCGGCTTGTCGAAATCGATCAGGCTCCAGGCCGCGGCTGCGACCAGCACGCCGGGAATGACGTTGATCAGGAACAGCCAGTGCCAGGACATCGCATGGCTGATGTAACCGCCGATCGTCGGACCAATGGTGGGTGCCAGCGTCGCCACAAGGCCAACCATGGGCGAAACGATGTTGCGCTTGGACGGCGGGAAGATCGTGAAGGCGGCCGCAAAGACGGAAGGGATCATGCCGCCGCCGATGAAGCCCTGGATCGCGCGATAGACGATCATCTGTTCGATGTTCGTCGCGGTCGCACACAGTGCGCTGGCAAGCGTGAACCCGGCAGCACAAAAGGTGAAGAGAACCCGCGTCGACAGGATGCGCGCGAGCACGCCCGAGAGCGGGATCATGATGACTTCGGCGATCAGGTAAGACGTCTGCACCCAGGCGATCTCGTCGGAACCCGCACCGAGACCGGCCTGAATTTCGGAGAGTGAAGCCGAAACGATCTGGATGTCGAGGATCGACATGAACATGCCGAAGACCATTGCCAGAAAGGCGAAGACGCGTCTGGGATCCATCCGCTCCTCGGCGGGAGCCGAGGGCGCGATATCTGTCGTGACTGCGGCCATGACACGGCCCTTTCGATAACGTCAGCCGGTGATCTTACTTCGCGGCAAGCGCCTGGCCGTCAGGGGCCGTGCGGGTGTCGACGTCGACGATGACGCTGAGGCCGGCGCGCAGATGGCCACCGGCAAGAGCATCCTTGGGCAGCGCGATGCGAACGGGCACCCGCTGTACGACCTTGGTGAAGTTGCCGGTCGCGTTCTCGGCCGGCAGCATCGAGAAGATGGCACCCGATGCCGGGGCGATCGACGTGACGGTGCCCTCGAGCGGCTGGTCGCCATAGGCGTCGACATGGATCGACACCTTGGAGCCCGGCACGAGATCGGCGATCTGCGTTTCCTTGAAGTTCGCCTCGATATAAAGCTCGTTGGTCGGAACGAGCGCTGCAAGCCGCTTGCCGGCGGAGACGAGATCACCGGCCTGAACGGCCAGATTGCCGACAACGCCGTCATAAGGCGCCTTGAGGACGGTAAAGTCGAGGTCGCGCTTTGCCTTATCGATCGCCAGCTGCTGCAGGCGCACGGTGTTCAGCGCTTCCTCGCGCTGCGCCTTGAGGATCGAAAGATTGGCATTGGCGGAATCCACGGCAGCCTGGCCGGCAACGAGATTGGCGCGCGCCTGATCCAGCGCCACCTTCGCGTTGTCGAGGTCGGCCGTGGTGCCGACCGACTTGGATGCAAGTTCGCTCGCCCGATTGGCCGTAATCTCGGCGCCGCGGACCGAGGCTTCCAACGCTCCGAGCTGGGCCTGGGCCTGGGCCACACTGGCCTCTCCGCCGATAATCTGGGCGTCGATCCGCTTGACGGACAGCTCAGCCGTCTCCTTGTTCGCCACAGCCTGGTCGTAAGCGATCTGATAGTCGCCGCCGTCGAGCGTCACCAGCGGCTCACCCGCGCGGACGAACTGGTTGCTGCTCACATTGACCGTCTGGACGTAGCCCGAGACCTTCGGCGAGATGATGGCGATATCGCCCTCGATATAGGCGTCCTCCGTGGACACCATGAAGCGTCCATTGGTCCACCACTCATAACCATACCACGCGCCACCGGCGAGCAGTGCTGCCAGGATGACGGGCAGCACCGGGCTGCGGCGCTTGGGCTTGGACGGTGCGGCTTCCGGAGCCGGATCTGGTACCCCGGCTTCCGTTTCGGTCACGGGCGCGGCCTCATTCCGATCGACTGGAGTAGGAGTGGAACGAAGGGCGGTGGATCTTTGCGTCGATGACATGGTGGAAACCAGGGATGGGTTGAATTTATTCGAACTGAACCGTTCGGTTCGATTGACATATAGGTTTCGCTAACGCATATCAAGGCATAGAAACGCGGATTTTCACTGAAGATCCCTCTAAGTTAATTTTTGATGGCGTGATGCCGAGGCAGACGATGAAACAGGAAGAGATCACAATGGCAGTCCCCGAGGGCTGCGGTGGGGTCGGCCGGTTCGCGGCGGGTGCAGACCCGGTCAAGCGAGGCCAGATCCTGGACGGCGCGAAACGCGTTTTCATGAAGCTCGGCTACGACGCCGCCAGCATGAACGACGTCACGCGCGAAGCTGGCGTATCGAAAGGTACCATCTACGTTTACTTCCAGAGCAAGGAAGATCTTTTCGGCGCTCTGGTCGAGCGTGAGAAGAGCGCCTTCGATGCCGCAATTCGCCAGATCCTGGCAGAGAGCGCCAATGTCGAGGAAGGCCTCCGCCGCTACGCGCTCGCCCATGCGCACTTCATTCTCGACACCGAGATGATCCCCACCATGCGCATTCTTATGGGCGTGCTCGACCGAATGCCGGCCCTCTGTCAGCGCTTCTTCGCCTCGTCGCCGACCAACATCAAGGTTCTGTTGCAGGACTATATTGCAGCGGCGCATGAGAAGGGCGAGCTCGACGTAGAGGACAGCGACCTGGCGGCCCGTCAGTTCATCGACATGTCCACGGCGGGTTACTTCAAGAAGCGCCTCTTCAATGACATCCCGGTCCGTCCGGATGACAAGGAGATCGGGCGGGTTGTCGATTCCGGCCTGCGGATGTTCATGAACTTCTATGGTCCGAAAAACACGGACGCCCGTGTCTGATCACTGAGGGAACTTTGTTCCGTCGGGGGACTTTTATCGGCGGCTTGCCAATGCCCAAGATATGCCGCATGTCTTGGGTTCCCCCCTCCGTTTGATCAGCACGGAAGACAACAATGCAGGATATCCTTCTTCTCCTCCAGGACCCCGCCGCCTGGGTCGCCCTCGTGACGCTCGTCGTCATGGAAGTGGTTCTCGGCATCGACAACCTCATCTTCATTTCCATCCTGACCAACAAGCTGCCGCAGGAGATGCGCGAAAGGGCCCGCCGCATCGGCATCGGCCTGGCGCTTGTCATGCGCCTCGCTTTGCTCGGCACCGTCGCCTGGATCGTCCAGTTGACCACGCCGGTCTTTGAAGCCTTCGGCCACGGCTTCTCCTGGAAAGATATGATCCTCATCGCCGGTGGCCTCTTCCTCGTCTGGAAGGCCACGAAGGAAATTCACCACAACGTCGATCCGATCGACAAGGAAGAGGATTTCATCGCCTCGACGGCGTCGACGACCTTTGCCAGCGCGATCGGCCAGATCCTGCTGCTCGACCTCGTCTTCTCGATCGACAGCATCATCACCGCCGTCGGCATGACGCCTCATCTGCCGATCATGGTCGTGGCCGTTCTTGCCGCCGTCACCGTGATGCTGGTGGCTGCCACCCCGCTTGCCAACTTCATCGAGAAGAACCCGACGATCGTCATGCTGGCACTCGCCTTCCTCCTGATGATCGGCACCACGCTGATTGCCGAAGGCATGGGCTTCCATGTCCCGAAGGGCTATGTCTACGCCGCGATGGCCTTCTCCGCACTGGTGGAGGTCCTGAACATGTTTGCCCGCCGCAAACGCGAGCGCGACCGCCTGTCGAAGCAAGTGGTCCATTGAGGATACGGCTCAAGAACATTGAAAGGCCCGTCGCGAGATGGGCCTTTTTTACGGGAGCAGTCGCCACGGACACGGATCGCCTCTTGCCGGACCTGCCGCAAGCGCTTACGCCTTCATCGATGATCCGCACTCTTGCCGGAGCCCCATGACCTACGAGCAAATTCTCGCCTTCAGCCTCATCGCCTTGATGATGGGCGCGTTTCTCTGGGAGAAGTTCCGCTACGACGTCGTGGCCTGCGTGGCCCTCGTCGCGGCCGTTGCCCTCGGGCTGGTGCCGGCCAGCGAAGCCTTTTCCGGTTTCTCGGACGATCTAGTCATCATCGTCGGCAGCGCTCTGGTGGTCAGCGCCGGCGTGGCGCGCTCAGGCGTCGTGGATCTTGCCATCAAGCGCTTTTTTCCGGCTCTGAGCTCCCTGCACGGGCAAATGCTGCTCTTGCTGGTGACGGTGACCGTGCTTTCCGCCTTCATCAAGAATATCGGCGCCCTCGCCATCATGATGCCGGTCGCGTTCCAGTTCGCCCGCAGATCCGCAGTCACGCCCTCCGTCTTCCTGATGCCCATGGCATTCTCGGCCCTTCTCGGCGGCCTGATGACGCAGATCGGCACCTCGCCGAACATCGCGGTCTCGCGCCTGCGCGAGGAACTGACGGGCCAACCCTTCACGATGTTCGACTTCACGCCCGTTGGAGGGACCCTGGCCGTTGCTGGCATTCTGTTCCTGATCTTCTTCTACTGGCTCGTGCCGCGCCGCGAGAACCAGAACCCCTCGCTGCAGGAAGCGCTGGAAGCCTCGAGCTTCGCCACGGAGGCGATGATCACGCGCCAGTCGCCCTTCGCCGGCAAGACGCTCCATCATCTCCTGCAGACGGCTCACGGGGATGTCGTCGCGACGGCCATCCTGCGCGGGCATACACGGCTCTCGCCCTTTCCGGATGTCCTGCTGCATGAGGAGGATACCCTCCTGCTGGAAGGCCCTTCCGAGGCGCTCGACCGCATCGTCTCGCAGGGCAATCTCAGCCTCTCGGGCAACACGCAAGGCGACCGGAAAAAGCGTGGTGACATTTCCTCCGTCGAGGCGGTCATCGGTCGCGGCTCGCCGCTGATCGGACAGACGACCAGCGAGCTCTCTCTGGTGCACACCTATGGGGTCAACCTCCTGGCCGTCAGTCGCCAGGGCAAGCGCATCCGCGAGCGCCTCGGGCAACTGACGCTGCGCTCCGGTGACGTCGTGGTGCTGCAGGGCCTGCGCCAGCAGATGCCCGCCATCCTCACAGAGCTCGGCTGCCTGCCGCTCGCCGAACGCGAAATCCTGCTCGGCACCAGCCGCAACATCTTCATCCCGCTGGCGATCCTGGTGGTCGCCATGGGGTCGACGGCCCTCGGCCTCGCTCCGGTTGCCATCGCCTTCTTCGCGGCCGCTCTGGCCATGGTAGCCTTCGGCGTGTTGCCGGTGAGCGAGGTTTACCGTGCCGTCGACGGGCCGATCCTCGTGATGCTGGCAGCGCTCATTCCGGTTGCAGATACCCTTCGCACATCAGGCGGCAGCGATGTCATCGCCGGCTGGCTGAACGCGGTGGCTGGCGGTATGCCGGCCTGGGGCGCGGTCGCCATGATCCTGCTCACCGCCATGGCTGTGACGCCCTTCCTCAACAATGCGGCGACCGTTCTCGTCATGGCCCCGATCGCCGCGAGTTTCGCCACAGGTCTCGGCTACAAGCCGGAAGCCTTTCTGATGGCGGTCGCGATCGGCGCGGGGTGCGACTTCCTCACCCCCATCGGCCACCAGTGCAACACGCTGGTCATGGGGCCCGGCGGCTATCGCTTCTCGGACTATCCGAGGCTCGGCCTGCCTCTGTCGTTTCTGATCGTGGTGGTCTCGGTCCCAGCACTTCTGATGGTCTGGCCGGTCAGCTAGCCGCCTTTTGAAACGGGGAAAAAACGCAAAGAAAAACCTGCGTCGGCGGGACGCAGGTTTTCCTTGGGGGCGGGGACTTGGGGGAGAGCACAGGCCGGACGGTTAAGGGGCTCGCCTGCCATTTCGTTGGCCACGGAGAGAAACCGGAAAAACCTCCATGTTCCCCATATCCCGTCGCGTCCGGTTGGCACGGCCTGCGCTCTGTTCTCAAGAACGCGGGATCAGCCGCCGGGTTCCGGCCCTCGAAAAATAATTTTGAAGTTTTTTTCGGCAGGGCCACCAAAGGGCCGGCATCCGTGGTTTTTCTTGACGCACGGCTATGAATATGGCCTAAGGCCACCCGGTGGAACAGGCCGCCCGTCCGGGCGCAAACCTGCATCACGCAGCCATCATCGGCAGTCCCACAATTTTCGGTCCGGCGTTCAGGCGCCAGGTCCCCCGCACGCACCACGAGCTGAATTCCATGACCACATCAGGCGTCCGCGTCCGCATCGCACCCTCCCCGACCGGCGAACCCCATGTCGGCACGGCCTATATCGCGCTGTTCAACTATCTCTTCGCCAAGAAATTCGGCGGTGAGTTCATCCTGCGCATCGAGGACACCGACGCGACCCGCTCGACGGCTGAATTCGAGCAGAAGGTGCTGGACGCGCTGAAATGGACCGGCCTCACCTGGTCGGAAGGTCCCGATGTCGGCGGCCCCTATGGTCCCTATCGCCAGTCCGAGCGCAAGGACATTTACCGCCCCTTCGTCGAGCAGATGGTCCGCGACGGTGGCGCCTTCCGCTGTTTCTGCACGCCCGAGCGGCTGGAGCAGATGCGCGAAGCCCAGCGTGCAGCCGGGAAGCCCCCGGGCTATGACGGGCACTGCCTCAACCTGAAGGCCGAAGAAGTAACCGCCCGCATGGAAGCCGGCGAACCCTCCGTCGTGCGCCTGAAGGTGCCGACCGAAGGCTCCTGTGATTTCCACGACGGCGTCTATGGCGACGTGTCGATCCCGTGGGAAAGCGTCGACATGCAGGTGCTGCTCAAGGCTGACGGCATGCCGACCTATCACATGGCGAATGTCGTCGACGACCACCTGATGAAGATCACCCACGTCGCCCGCGGCGAAGAGTGGCTGGCATCCGTGCCGAAGCACATCCTGATCTACAAGCATCTCGGTCTCGAGCCGCCGAAGTTCATGCACCTGTCGCTGATGCGCAATCACGACAAGTCGAAGCTGTCGAAGCGCAAGAACCCGACCTCGATCTCCTATTACTCCGCTCTCGGCTACCTGCCAGAAGCGCTGATGAACTTCCTCGGCCTGTTCTTCATTCAGATCGCCGAAGGCGAGGAACTGCTGACCATGGAAGAGCTGATCGAGAAGTTCGATCCGGACAACCTCTCAAAGGCCGGCGCGATCTTCGACATCCAGAAGCTGGACTGGCTGAATGGCCGCTGGCTGCGCGAAAAGCTCTCGCCAGAGGATTTCGTCGCCCGCACGCTCGACTGGGCCATGGAGAACGACCGACTGGTCGAAGGCCTGAAGCTCGCCCAGAGCCGCGTCACCAAGCTTGGCGAACTGCCACCGCTCGCAGGCTTCCTGCTCGCAAACGACGTGGGCCTCACCCCAGCCTCCTTCGGCGGCTTGAAGACGAGCCCGGCCGAGACGCTCGAAATCGTCACGACCGTTCAGGCGGATCTCGAAAAGATCCTCGAATGGAATGTCACGACCATCGAGGAAGAGCTGCGCGCGATTTCCGAACGCATGGGCAAGAAGCTCCGCGTCGTCACCCCGCCCCTCTTCGTCGCCGTCTCGGGCAGTCAGCGTTCGCTGCCGCTGTTTGACTCAATGGCGCTGCTCGGCCGCTCGGTCGTGCGCCAGCGGTTGAAGGTCGCGATCCAGGTGCTGACCGCGATGGCGGGTGCGCAGAACTGAGGGAAAGCCCCTCCCCCTTGTGGGGAGGGGTTGGGGAGGGGTTTTGCCCTGAGCAAGGCGCCTCCCCTCCCCGTCGCTTCGCTCCGACCCTCCCCACAAGGGGGAGGGCTGACCGAGCCAGCCGCACCGGCGAACTAAAACGAACACAGCCGCAAAAGGCAAACACACGATGACCGAACAGAAGACCGAAACCGCCCTCTCCTCCGACCCGACCGAGGTCCGCCGCCAGAAGCTCGACCAGCTGCGCAAGACCGTCGGCGACGTCTATCCGGCGCATTTTCACCGCACGCTGACCAACGCGGAATTCGCGGAGAAATACGCTGGTCTCGAGCCGGATCAGGAGTCGGACGACATCGTCACGGTCGCTGGCCGCGTCTATTCCTCGCGCAATTCCGGCATGTTCATGGACATCCATGACGCCTCGGGCAAGATCCAGATCTTCTCCCACAAGGACACGACCCCGGAAGAGGCCCGTGCGCTTCTGCCGATGATCGACCTCGGCGACATCATCGGCGTCAAGGGCCAGGTCCGCCGCACCAAGCGTGGCGAGCTCACCATCAACGCCCATGAAATCACCATGCTGACCAAGACGCTGCTCCCCATGCCGGAGAAGTATCACGGTCTTGCCGATATCGAGTTGCGCTACCGCAAGCGCCACCTCGACATCCTGACGAACGAGGAGTCGAAGCTCCGCTTCCAGCAGCGCTCGAAGATCGTCTCCGGCATCCGCCGGTTCATGGAAGGCGAAGGCTTCCTCGAGGTCGAGACGCCGATGCTGCAGACGGTCTATGGCGGCGCCACTGCCGAACCTTTCAAGACCCACCACAACACGCTGAAGATGGACATGTATCTGCGCATCGCGCCGGAACTGTTCTTGAAGCGCACGCTGGTGTCGGGCCTGTCCGACAAGGTATTCGAGGTCAACCGCAACTTCCGCAACGAAGGTGTGTCGACGCGCCACAATCCCGAATTCACCATGATGGAATGCTACTGGGCCTATGCCGACTACGAGGACATCATGGGCCTCGTCGAGCGCATGTTCGAGACGCTAGCCGTCGCGATTCACGGTTCGAGCGACGTCACCTATGGCGACAAGACGCTTTCCTTCAAGGGACCGTTCAAGCGCGTACCCATGCCGGATGCCGTCAAGGAAGCAACCGGCATCGACTTCCTGGCGATCAAGACCGACGAGGAAGCCCGCGCCGCAGCCAAGGCTGCCGGCTTCGAAGTCGAGAAGGACTGGACCTGGGGCGAATGCCTCGCCTTCATCTTCGAAGAAAAGGTCGAGGGCACGCTGATCCAGCCGTCGCACGTCACCCACTTCCCGAAGGACATCTCGCCCTTCGCCAAGGAAGTCCCGGGCGAACCGCGCCTCGTCGAGCGTTTCGAGACCTATTGCAACGCCTGGGAAGTCGGCAACGCCTTCTCCGAACTGAACGACCCGGAAGAGCAGCGCAAGCGCATGGTCGAGCAGCTCGAACAAGCCCATTCGCGCGGCGAGAAGGACAAGCAGCTCGACGACGAGTTCCTCGATGCGATCGACCAGGGCATGCCGCCCGCGGGTGGTCTGGGCATCGGCGTCGACCGCCTGATCATGCTCCTGACCAACGCCCCGTCGATCCGCGACGTCATCCTCTTCCCGGCGCGCCGCAACAAGGCCGACTGAGCCGGATCATCCCGGAAAAGACAAAAGCCCCGGTCACAGGCCGGGGCTTTTTCGTTTGATCTGTTGATGATCCGAGGGGCCTTTGCGCCGAGCATGAGCACTCACGCCAACGCGCCGCAGCGGCTCGCGTCAGTGCCCCGCTTCGGCATGCTCGTCGCCCGTGGCCTTTGCCTTTGGCGGCAGGATGGCTTCGTCTTCGGCAGGCATGTCGTGACCGCCGGTCGCGTGATCGTCGCCGGGCTTCGCGGCATGATCCTCTGCAGCCGGTTCATGCGCATCCTTGGCCGCACCATGCTCTTCCGGCTTGGCCGCTGACGGCGAGGCGGTGTCGGGCGTGATCGGCTGTGCGCGCATCTTTTCCAGCCATGCGGCGCCATGATCGGCACTCGCAGCACCGTCAGCGCCGTGGCCTTCTTCGGCCTTCGCGGCCGTCTCCTCGACCGGCGCGTCCTCTTCCGAGCCGCCGAGACCGACCATCGACTTCAGCGAGCTGAACCAGCCCCCGTCCGCTGCGGGCGTTTCTTCTGGAGCGGCCTCATGTCCGGCAACGGCGTCCGCACTCTGCTCATGGGCACCGGCATCGCCGCCATGCGCCGTCTCTTCGGTGGTCGCGTGTGTTTCCTCGCCATGCGCCACCGGTGTTTCGCCATGGTCAGAGGCCTCGCCATGCGCGGCGGCAGCAGGTTCTTCGCCGTGAGCAGCCGGTTCGGCTGTCGCGTGCTCGCCTTCAGCATCATGGCCGGCATTGCCATGTGCGACAGCAGCCGGTTCCGCATGATCCTCGGCCGGCGCCTCGTGACCCTCGGCCACGGCACCATGGCCGTCAGCGGGTGCTGCATGGCCATCCGCCGGTGCGGCATGTCCCTCGGCCGGGGTCTCGTCTCCACCGAGACCGACCATGCCCATCAGCGAGGCCATCCAGCCCTTGCTTTCTTCCGCGCCGTGCTCGGCAACGGGCGTTTCCTCACCATGCTCGCCGGCAGGTGCCTCGCCATGGCCCTCAGCCTCGCCGTGCCCACCCGCATCTCCGTGACCATCGGCTTCGCCATGTCCGGCCGCGTCGTCATGTCCGTCGGCGGCCTTCTCGCCATGCGCATCCGCCGCGCCATGGCCACCGGCCTTCTCACCATGGCCATCGCCTTCCGGCACCAGTACCTCGGGCTTCACGCAGTCGGTCTGGTCGTTGAGCCTGGCAACGAGCGCCTGGATGTCGTCTTCGAGCATGTCCACGCGCTCGCCGAAGAACTCGCCATTGGGCGCGGCCGATCCATCGACATAACGCGCCGTCAGCACCCGCGCGGAGACCTCTTCCGGCACATGGCTCGGATCCGGCACGTAAATGACATCGGCGCCAACCGCACGTCCGCGCATGCCGGAGCGATCCTTCGGCCCGTTTGCATCGAGCACGACCACCTGCACGAGGTCGGCCTTCTTCGTTTCCTGCAGGGACTTGGCGACCCGCAGCGCCGTCTTGACGCGCGTCAGCCCGTCGCCCGGTTCGTTTGTCGTGATGAACTTGCGCACCCAGAAGCGGTCCTTCTTCTGGATCTCGACCGTCTTGACTTCGGTGCATTCGAGGCCGTTCAGCTCGGCATAGGAGGGCCCGAGAAGCTTGTCGGCGCCGATATAGACGGCAGCGGCACCCGTGCCGCCGAGAGTGACGAGCACCCCGCCCAAAATCAGCATGAGCTTTCGTGAAAGGTGGATCTTGGGCACCTTCACGCTTGGAACTCCGCCATGACACCGTCCCGACTGTTTACGCGATACTGAAGGCGACCATACCCCCCTCTCCTTGCGGAACCTTTAACCCCGCCTTTCCAAACCGGGACAGCAGTCGCTCCCAGAGTTTTTGCGAATGATTTGCAAGAGCATTGACAACGACGCGAAGCGCTATAGATTTTAATGCGAATGACTTGCAAGAACAGGAATGGACCATGGTCTCAAAGCTTGCGTGCCGTCTCCTTGCCCTGGCGCTCCTCGTGCCGGGAGCAGCCTTTGCCGATGACAAGCCGAAGGTCGTCACCACCTTCACCGTGATTGCCGATATCGCGCAGAATGTTGCAGGCGATGCCGCAACTGTTGAAAGCATCACCAAGCCCGGCGCTGAGATCCACGGCTACCAGCCGACACCGCGCGATATTCTCAAAGCCCGCGATGCCGATCTCGTCCTGCGCAACGGCCTGAACCTCGAAGCCTGGTTCGAGAAATTCCTCGCCAATCTCGGCGATGTCCCGACTGTTACCGTCAGCGACGGTGTCGAGCCGATTGGCATTGCCGGCGGCGCTTATGACGGCAAGCCGAACCCGCATGCCTGGATGTCACCGGAAAACGCGCTGATCTACGTTGAGAACATCCGCAAGGCGTTGACGGACATCGATCCGGCCAATGCCGCGATCTACGAAGCCAATGCGCGGACCTATTCGCAGCAAATCAGCGCCGAGATCGAGCCGATGAAGGCGGAGATCGCCAAGATCCCGGAAAACGAGCGCTTCCTGGTGACGAGCGAAGGCGCCTTCTCCTACCTCGCCCGCGATCTCGGAATGCAGGAGCTCTATCTGTGGCCGATCAATGCCGACAGCCAGGGCACGCCGCAACAGGTGAAGGCTGTCGTCGACCAGGTGATCGAAAACAAGATCCCCGTCGTATTCTCCGAGAGCACCGTCTCCGACAAGCCGGCCCAGCAGGTCGCGGCGGAAACCGGCGCCCGTTATGGCGGCATCCTTTACGTGGATTCGCTGAGTGAGCCTGACGGCCCGGTCCCGACCTATCTGGACCTCCTGAAGGTGACGGTTTCGACCATCGTGAAGGGATTTGCCGGATGATCATGGGATCGGGCGGAAGACGCAATCGCGAGGGGATCGCCGCAGAGGATGTGACGGTTACCTATCGCAACGGCCATACGGCCTTGCGCCATGCGAGTTTCGCCATCCCGCCCGGAACGATCACTGCCCTTGTCGGCGTCAACGGTGCCGGCAAATCGACCCTCTTCAAGGCAATCATGGGCTTCGTGCCGGTCGCCTCCGGCGAAATCCGCGTGCTCGGCATGAGTGTCCGCGAAGCCCTGCGACAGAACCTCGTCGCTTACGTCCCCCAAGCGGAAGAGGTCGACTGGAACTTCCCCGTGCTCGTCGAGGATGTCGTCATGATGGGCCGGTACGGCCATATGAGCTTCCTGCGCATTCCCTCGAAGCGAGACCACCAGATGGTCGAGGAGGCACTCGCCCGCGTCGGCATGAGCGACTACCGCAAGCGCCAGATCGGCGAACTCTCCGGCGGCCAGCGCAAGCGCGTCTTCCTCGCCCGCGCGCTTGCCCAGGAGGGACAGGTCATCCTGCTCGACGAACCCTTCACCGGCGTCGACGTGACCACCGAAGAACAGATCATCGGCCTGATGAAGGACCTGCGCGCCGAAGGCCGTGTGATGCTGGTCTCAACCCACAATCTTGGCAGCGTGCCGGATTTCTGCGACCGGACCATCTTCGTCAAGGGAACGGTGATCGCCTCCGGCAAGACCGAGGACACCTTTACTGAAGACAACCTCAAGACCGCCTTCGGCGGCGCACTGCGCCACTTCGTGCTTGCCGGCCGCGACCTGCACGACGACGATGACGGCCGCGAAGTCACAGTCATCACCGACGACGAGCGTCCCTTCGTCATCTACGGCCAGCCAAAACCGGGAGCCGCTGATGCTCGCGACCCTGGCTGAGCCCTTCACCTATGACTACATGCGCAACGCCATTCTGGTGTCTGCGCTGGTCGGCGGCGTTTGCGGCTTCCTCTCGGCCTATCTGATGCTCAAGGGCTGGTCACTGATCGGCGATGCACTCTCGCATGCCATCGTGCCCGGCGTCGCCGGCGCCTATATGTTGGGCCTGCCCTTCGCCTTCGGCGCCTTTCTCTCCGGCGGGATGGCAGCTCTCGCCATCCTCTTCCTGAACCAGCGCACCAAGCTGAAGGAAGACGCGATCATCGGGCTGATCTTCACCTCCTTCTTCGGACTTGGCCTGTTCATGGTGTCGATCTCGCCCGTCTCGATCGACATCAAGACCATCGTGCTCGGCAATATCCTCGCGATCTCTCCTGCCGACACGCTGCAGCTCGTCCTGATCGGCGGCGTCAGCCTTCTCGTGCTGACGGTGAAGTGGAAGGACCTGATGGTGACCTTCTTCGACGAGAACCACGCCCGCTCGATCGGGCTGAAGCCGGAGCGCCTCAAGGTGATCTTCTTCACCCTGCTTGCCGCTTCGACCGTCGCCGCCATGCAAACCGTCGGCGCCTTTCTCGTCATCGCAATGGTCGTCACCCCGGGCGCCACCGCCTATCTCCTGACCGACCGCTTCCAGCGGCTGATCCTGCTGGCGCTCGGCATTGGTGCCGGCACCAGTTTCGTCGGCGCCTATGCGAGCTATTTCCTCGATGGCGCGACCGGCGGCATCATCGTCGTCCTGCAGACGCTGATCTTCCTCGCAGCTTTCCTCTTTGCCCCGAAGCACGGCATGCTCGCCGCGCGAAGCCGTGCGCGCGAGGCGCTCCAGCCCATGCCCCAGGCAGCCGCGGCAGAACCACATCGCCTGCCCGAGGAGCGCCCCGCATGAGCGAAACCCTCGAACTCGCCCTCCTCCCCTTTCAGCTGCCCTTCATGCAGACGGCCTTCATCGTTACACTGATGATCGCGGTGCCGATGGCGCTTCTCTCCTGCCTGCTGGTGCTGAAAGGCTGGTCGCTGATGGGGGATGCCGTCTCCCATGCCGTGCTGCCTGGCGTCGTCATTGCCTATATCGCCGGCATTCCGCTTGCCATCGGTGCCTTCGTCGCCGGCGTCTTCTGTGCGCTTCTGACCGGCTTCATCAAGGAGAACAGCCGCATCAAGGAAGACACTGTGCTCGGTATCGTCTTTTCCGGCATGTTCGGCTTGGGGCTCGTGCTGTATGTCCAGGTCGAAAGCGCTGTGCATCTCGACCACATCCTTTTCGGTGACATACTGGGCATCCTGCCGTCGGACCTGATCGAGACGGGCCTGATCGCGCTCTTTGCCACGACCTTCCTCGTCCTCTTGCGCAAGGATCTCCTGGCCCACGCCTTCGATCCGCAGCATGCCCAGGCGATCGGCCTCTCCGTGCGCCTCCTGCATTACGGTCAGCTTGCCGTGCTTTCGTTGGTCGTCGTCGGCGCCTTGAAGGCCGTGGGCATCATCCTCTCGGTGGCGATGCTCGTCGCCCCCGGCGCGATCGCCTTCCTGCTGACCAAGCGCTATGCGGCAATGCTCGTCACGGCCGTCGTCGTCGCCGTCACGTCGTCACTCGCAGGCATCTATCTGAGCTTCTTCCTCGACAGTGCGCCCGCGCCGACGATCGTCTTGATCATGAGCGGCATCTTCGTCGTCACTTTCCTGATCGGCCAAGTGCGGAACCGAAAGACGGAAGCGAGCGCCTAAACGCGGCCGACTTCCTCGGCCCGCCGCGCGCGGCGCGACACCACCCATTCCCGCCACACGGTGAAAAGCCCGGCGCCCACGACGATGACGGCGCCGACAACCGTGTTCCAGCGCAGCACTTCGCCGAAGACCGTCACCGCGATCATCGCACCCAGCACCAGCTGCCAGTAAGAGATCGGCTGAACGATCACGGCGTCAAGGTTTTCATAGGCCTTGATCAGCGACAGGTGGCCGATGATGCCGGTGCAGCAAAGCCCGATCATCAGAGCCCATCCCTCCGGGGTGAAGGGCGTCCAGAAAAAGGGCCCGAGCAGGTTCGAGCCGATAAAGCCGACGATCGCCAGATAGAAGAAGCTGGTCGATGGCTGGTCGTCGCGGCTGACGAGGCGGGTGGCGATGCCATAGATCGCGCCAAGCACGGCGCAGATCAGCGGCAACCAGATGTAGGAATTGAACCCGTCGCTGCTGGGCGAGAGCATGATCACCACGCCGACGAGGCCGAAAAGGATGGCTGTCCAGCGCCGCCAGCCTACCTTCTCGCCGAGGATCGGCATGGACAGGAGCGCAACGAAGATCGGCCCGGCCGCGAAGATCGCCTGGCTCTGCGCGAGCCCCACCTGCGTGAAGGCGACGATCGAGATCAGTATCTGCGAGAAGAGGATCAGCCCGCGGAGAATTTGCAGGAACGGTCGCTTCGTGTTGACCGCCACGCGAAGGCCGCCGCTGGAGCGCATTGCGAGAAACAGCGCGAAAGCGACGAAGGCCCAGTAGCGCACCATGGCGACCTGCACCGGCGAATGGGTCTCGCCGAGATGCTTGGAAAGGCCGTCCTGTATGGCGAAGACGGAGAAGGCGGTGAAGGTGAAGAGATAGCCGAGCGGCGTCGATTTCATGGGGCGAAGAGAACTTTGCACGAGGAGGGATCCGTGGACGAAGCAACGGCGCGGGCGGTCTGATCCTACACCGTGACTGCGCCTTGCCTAGTGCAGTTTTGCACAGCTGCCCTGCAACCTGACAACCACTCGCACGAGATCGAGCCCGCCTTGCCTCGAACCGGGCGGCATGCTTGAAAGAGCCATGGCCTTCACCCTCCGCCAATTGCAGTATTTCGTCGCCGTCGCCGAGCAGGGATCGGTCACGCGTGCGGCCCAGAACCTCTCGATCTCCCAGTCCTCGGTGACCGAGGCAATCAAGGAACTGGAGGGCGATCTTGGCGTCGAACTCTTCGAGCGCCATCCGCGCGGCCTGACCATCACCTATAACGGCCACCAGTTCCTGCGCCACGCAACGAAGATCCTCGCTGACGTGTCGGACGCCCGCAACGTCTTCACCGAGACTCAGAACAGCACCGGCGGCACCCTCAATATCGGCGTCACCTCGCTCGTTGCCGGCTACGTGCTGTCGGACCTCCTCGCCCGCTATCGCCGCGCCTGCCCGGGTGTCGAGGTCTCGGCGATCGAGGACAATGGCTCCTATCTCGAACATCTCCTGATCGGCGGTGAACTCGATGTCGCCGTCATGGTCATCTCCAACCTGCGCGACCGCATGGCGCTGCAGGCCGAGATCCTGGAAACCTCGCCCTATCGCCTCTGGCTGCCCATTGGCCATCCGCTGGTCTCGGCCGATATCATCTCGATTGCCGATATCACCAAGGAACCGCTGATCATGCTGACGGTTGACGAAATCGAGGAGAACACCGGCAAGCTCCTGTCGGCGCTGGGCGCCCGCCCCCATGTCGCCTTCCGCACCCGCTCGGTGGAGGCTGTCCGCAGCCTCGTCGCCACCGGCGCCGGCGTGGCGCTGCTCCCCGACCTCGTCTACCGCCCCTGGTCGCTGGAAGGCGACCGTATCGAAAGCCGCGATGTGTCAGGCGCGCTGCCTGTTGTGCAGGTCGGCATGGTTTGGCGCAAGGGCTCGAGCCTGCCGCAGTCGGCACGGGATTTCGTGGGGATCGCCGAGGCGAGCCGGAGTGGGCGGGTGAGGTAACTTCTCCCTAGCTACATGGCATCGAGTGAGGCTCCCCTCATCCCCCAGCCGGGACCTTCTCCCCGCAGGCGGGGAGAAGGCGGACACGGCGGCCCCATCGGCCTTCTCCCCGTTCGCGGGGAGAAGGTGGCGGCAGCTAAGGCGCAACTCGTTGCGCCGGGGATGAGGGGCAAAAACCAACAAGCACCTCACGACTCCCCATCGGAAAAACCGATACCGCCATTCTGACGAATGAATTTGCGAATGCGGTAAAATCGCGGCAACTTTTTCTCCGGGAACAATAAGGGGCACGCAAAGCGGCCTCACAACCGGGAGACCTCGCGATGAAATCTCTTCTGAAGTCTTGCACTGTCCTTGCCTCCGTCCTCAGTCTGACCACGGCCGCCGTTGCCCAGGAGCCGCTGAAGGAGCTGGGTCCGGGCGAAGGCGCGCTGTCCATCGTCGCCTGGGCCGGCTATATCGAGCGCGGCGAAACCGACAAGAATTTCGACTGGGTCACCGAATTCGAAAAGAAGACCGGCTGCATGGTCTCGGTGAAGACCGCCGCCACCTCGGATGAAATGGTGGCCCTTATGAACGAAGGCGGCTTCGACCTTGTCACCGCTTCAGGCGATGCGTCGCTGCGCCTCGTCGCGGGCAAGCGCGTCCAGCCGATCAACACGGCGTTGATCCCCTCCTGGAGCACCATCGACGAGCGCCTGCAGAACGCTCCCTGGCACACCAAGGACGGCGTCCATTACGGCACGCCTTACGTCTGGGGCCCGAACGTCCTAATGTACAACACCAAGGCCTTCGGCGACAAAGCGCCCGACAGCTGGAACGTCGTCTTCGAAGAGATGACGCTTGCCGACGGCAAGTCCAACAAGGGCCGCGTCCAGGCCTATGACGGCCCGATCCATGTGGCCGACGCCGCCAACTACCTGATGTTCCACAAGCCCGAACTCGGCATCAAGGACCCCTTCGAGCTGAACGAAGATCAGTACAAGGCAGCCCTGGACCTGCTGCGCGGCCAGCGCCAGCTCGTCAGCCGGTACTGGCACGATGCCTTCATCCAGATCGACGACTTCAAGAACGAAGGCGTGGTCGCCTCAGGCTCCTGGCCCTTCCAGGTCAACCTCCTGAAGGCCGACCAGCCGGTCGCTTCGGTTTTCCCGAAGGAAGGCGTCACCGGCTGGGCCGACACCACCATGCTGCATGCCGACAGCGAACACCCGAACTGCGCCTATATGTGGATGGAACATTCGCTCTCGCCCAAGGTCCAGGGTGACGTCTCCGCCTGGTTCGGCACGGTTCCCTCCGTTCCCGCCGCCTGCAAGGGCAATGCGCTGCTCGGCGACGAAGGCTGCAAAACCAACGGCTACGAGAACTTCGACAAGATCAAGTTCTGGAAGACCCCGGTTTCGAAATGCGAAAGCCAGGGCGAATGCGTCCCCTACCACCGCTGGGTCTCCGACTACATCGGCGTGATCGGCGGACGTTGATCTCCCACCTCCCCCTTGAGGGGGGAGGTCGCGCGGAACGCGCGGGTGGGGGTGATTTCTAAACGACACTCTGGTGGTCACCCCACCCCGGACCTTCGTTCCGACCCTCCCCCTCAAGGGGAGGGTGTAGACCTCCGCTGGCCTTCTGTCGGCACCCTACTGAAATCCTGGAGTCCCCATGACCGCAGCCGTCTCCTTCTCGAAGGTCTCGCGCCATTTCGGCAGCGTGAAAGCCGTCGATGCCGTCGACCTGACCGTCGAGCCAGGTGAATTCTTCGCCATGCTCGGGCCCTCCGGCTCCGGCAAGACGACCTGCCTGCGTCTGATCGCCGGCTTCGAACAGCCGACGTCTGGCCATATCGAGATCTTCGGCGAGACGGCCGAGGGCGTGCCGCCCTATCGCCGCAACGTCAACACGGTCTTCCAGGACTATGCCCTCTTCCCGCACCTGAACATTCTCGACAACGTCGCCTATGGCCTGATGGTCAAGGGCGTCACCAAGTCCGAACGCCACCGCGAGGCCGAGAAGGCCCTGGAGATGGTGAAACTCCCCGGCTACGGCACCCGCAAGCCCGGTCAGCTCTCCGGCGGCCAGCGGCAGCGCGTGGCGCTCGCCCGTGCACTGGTGAACAAGCCCAAGGTTCTGCTGCTCGACGAGCCGCTCGGCGCACTCGACCTGAAACTGCGCGAACAGATGCAGGAGGAGTTGAAGAGCCTGCAACGTTCGCTCGGCATCACCTTTGTCTTCGTCACCCATGACCAGGGCGAAGCGCTCTCTATGGCCGACCGCGTCGCTGTCTTCAATGACGGCAAGATCGTCCAGGCCGGAACACCGCACGAGATCTACAACCGCCCGCGCACCCGCTTCGTCGCCGATTTCGTCGGCTCCTCGAATGTGATTGCGCCCGAAGCGATGAAGGCGCTCGGCGGAGAATCCCGCTGGACGAGCCTGCGCCCCGAAGCGATCCGCATCGTCTCGGAAGGCGGTGTCGAGGCGACCGTGCGATCGACCAGCTTCCTCGGCGCCTCGACCAAGCTCTTCGTCGAAACGGCGGTGACGGCCCTCACCGTCTCACTGCCCGCTGGCCAGTCCGCGCCTCAAGCCGGCGAAAGCATCCGCATCGCCTGGTCGCCCTCCGACCTGCATTATATGGAGGAGGCCGCATGACGGCGATCTCCGCACCCGCCATCACCCCTGGCCGTCAGGGCCTGATGGGGCGGCTCTCGGATCTGTTCTGGCGGCGTCCCAACCTGCTGCTGGTTCTGATGCTGGTGCCGCCCCTGCTCTGGCTCGGCATCATCTATGTCGGTTCTCTGATCGCTTTGCTCATGCAGAGCTTCTTCTCGATCGATCAATTTTCCGGCCTGATCAATTACGAGTTCACGCTCGCGACCTATGGCGAACTGCTCCGCCCGGCCAATTTCGACATCATCCTGCGCACGCTGCTGATGTCGGCGGCTGTCACGCTGGCATCCGCCGTCATCGCCTTCCCGATCGCCTATTATGCCGCGCGCTACGCCAAGGGTCGCTGGAAGGCTGTCTTCTATCTCGGCATCATGCTGCCGCTCTGGTCGAGCTATCTCGTCAAAGTCTATGCCTGGAAGCTGATCCTCGCCAAGGAAGGCATCCTCACCTGGCTCTTCGCGAAACTGCATCTGACCTGGCTGCTCGACGGCATCCTCGCCATCCCCGTGATCGGCGGCAATTCCCTGTCGATCAGCTATCTCGGCACTTTCATCGTCTTCGTCTATGTCTGGCTGCCCTTCATGATCCTGCCGATCCAGGCAGCGCTGGAGCGCGTGCCCGGCAATCTGATCGAAGCCTCGGGCGATCTCGGTGCCGATAGCCGCCAGACCTTCCGCCATGTGCTCTTTCCCTTGGCGCTCCCCGGCATCGTCGCCGGCTCGATCTTCACTTTCTCGCTGACCATGGGCGATTACATCATCCCGCAGATCGTCGGCACCTCGCGCCTCTTCATCGGCCAGGCGGTCTATGCCCAGCAGGGAACCGCCGGCAACATCCCGCTTGCTGCCGCCTTCTCGGTCGTGCCGATCGTCATCATGGGGATCTATCTCACGATCGCCAAACGCATGGGGGCCTTCGATGCGCTCTGACCGCTCCCAGTCATCAGGCCTGTCCTTGAAGATCGCCGCCGGCGCGGGCCTCGCCTTCCTGCACCTGCCGATCCTGCTGATCTTCGTCTATGCCTTCACCACGGAGGAAAAGACCTTCCAGTGGCCGCCGCCGGGCTTCACCACCAAATGGTTCGCCGTCGCCTGGAACCGTCCGGACATCTGGGAAGCGCTCACACTCTCGGTCAAGGTCGCAAGCATCGCAACGGTCATCGCGCTCGTGCTCGGCACACTCGCAGCCGCCGCCGTCGCCCGCACCAAGTTCTTTGGTCGCGAAGTGATCTCGCTGCTCGTGATCCTGCCGATCGCGCTGCCCGGCATCATCACCGGCATTGCGCTGCGCTCGGCCTTTTCGCTCGCGGATATCCCCTTCTCCTTCTGGACGATCATCCTCGGCCACGCCACCTTCTGCGTCGTCGTCGTCTACAACAACGCCGTCGCCCGCTTCCGCCGCACCTCCGGCTCCTTGATCGAGGCCTCGATGGATCTCGGCGCTGACGGCTTCCAGACCTTCCGCCATGTGATCCTGCCGAACATCGCGACAGCCCTTCTCGCCGGCGGCATGCTCGCCTTTGCGCTCTCCTTCGACGAGGTCATCGTCACCACGTTTACCGCCGGCCAGCAATCGACCCTGCCGATCTGGATGCTCGAAGAACTGATCCGCCCACGCCAGCGCCCGGTCACCAACGTGGTCGCCGTGGTCGTGGTCATCGTCACTTTCCTGCCGATCCTGGCAGCCTATTATCTGACCCGCGATACCGACCAGATCGCAGGCAACGGCAAATGATAAACCACCGAATCCGTGCGGCCGCGGCCGCCGGTCTCGCAATTGAAGTCTGATGAAAGGGAGAACGACATGGACACCCAGATGCTGATCGGCGCCAAGTTCGAAGCCGGCACAGAGACGGACGAAAAGATCCTGAACCCGAAGACCGGCGACGTCATCATCGATCTCCCCGAAGCCTCGCTCGCCCAGGTCGAAGCGGCTGTCGACGCCGCCGAAGGCGCCTTCGTCTCCTGGTCGCAGACGACCCCCGGCCAGCGCGCCGGCTATCTGCTCGCGATCGCCGATGCGATCGAGAAGGATGCCGCCGCTTTCGCAGCGCTTGAAAGCCTCAACTGCGGCAAGCCGATCAACGCCGTGCTCAACGATGAAATTCCGGCCATCGTTGACTGCTATCGCTTCTTCGCCGGTGCGATCCGCACGCTGCAGGCCCCCGTCTCGGGCGAATACCTCCCGGGCTTCACCTCCATGATCCGCCGCGATGCCGTCGGCGTCATCGGCTCGATCGCGCCCTGGAACTATCCGCTGATGATGATGGCCTGGAAGCTCGCACCGGCGCTTGCCGGCGGCAACACCATCGTCTTCAAGCCCTCCGAGCAGACGCCGCTGACGGCACTCAAGCTCGCCAAGGTCATGGCCGACATCCTGCCGGAAGGTGTGGTCAACGTCGTGCTCGGCCGCGGCGAAAGCGTCGGCAATGCGCTGATCAACCACCCGAAGATCGCAATGGTCTCCATCACCGGCGATATCGCAACGGGTAAGAAGGTGCTGACGGCGGCTGCCAAGACCGTGAAGCGCACCCATCTCGAACTTGGCGGCAAGGCCCCGGTCATCGTGCATGACGATGCCGATATCGACGCCGTCGTCTCGGCGATTCGCACCTTCGGCTATTACAATGCCGGCCAGGACTGCACCGCCGCCTGCCGCATCTATGCGAGCGACAAGATCTATGACCGCTTCGTCGCCGATCTCGCCAGCGCCGTGTCGACCATCAAGTTCAACCAGGCCGACGACGCCGAAAACGAGATCGGTCCGCTGATCTCCAAGCGCCAGCGCGACCGCGTCGAAAGCTTTGTCACCCGCGCGGCCGAACACAAGCACATGGAAGTCGTGACCGGCGGCAAGCTCGGCTCCGACAAGGGCTTCTTCTACACCCCGACCGTCATTGCCGGCGCAACGCAGGACGACGAGATCGTCCGGCGCGAAGTCTTCGGTCCGGTCGTTTCCGTCACCCGCTTCACGGAAGCCGAACAGGCCGTCGCCTGGGCCAATGACAGCGACTACGGCCTTGCCTCCTCCGTCTGGACCAAGGACATCTCCCGCGCCATGCAGACCGCCGCCAAGCTGCGTTACGGCTGCACCTGGATCAACACCCACTTCATGCTCTGCAACGAGATGCCCCATGGCGGCATGAAGCAGTCCGGCTATGGCAAAGACATGTCGCTCTACGCGCTGGAAGACTACACCGCCGTCCGCCACGTGATGATCGCGCACTGACTTCGCGGGGCCTGCGGGGCGCGAAGGGTGGGATATCCGATAAGGAATCCTGCCCTTCGACGGCGCGTTTACCCTGACCGACCAAACCGGTGGCACCGCGGCGCTCTCCTCCGTATCATCGGGCGGAATCAGGAGAGCGACATGCGCGGCGAGCTGAACGAGACCGGATACAGGCACCAGAAGACCGTCACGGCGATGGCGGTCGTTCTGTTCGCGGCCACGCTTCTTGCCACCTCATCGATGGCACAAGAGCCTCAGGTGATCCCTGCCCCGGACATCGACGGCGGCGGGTTGATGCTGGACAGCTATCTCTGGCACGTCCGCGGCCTGCCCCCTGGCCAACGCCTCCCGGTCTATTCCGGTGCAGGGCCTACTTTCCGCATCATCCATGCGCTCGAAGAGGGAACGCCGATCGAGCGGCTCTCCTGCAAGGACAGCCGTGGCGGCTACTGGTGCCGCGTCGCGACCGTTGATCTCCCACGCATCTCTGGCTGGGTGGATGGCCGCTTCCTGCTCGAAGAACCCGGCTTTGCCCCACCCGACGACATCCGCAATCCAAAATACGAGCCGGATATCCTGATCGATCCCTTCGCCCGACCAAGACGGCCCTGAGGCGCAGCTCGCATCCCTCGGGGATCAGATCTCCTGATAGGCCGCGAGGACAGCTGCGAGCTGGTAATCGTTCATGGCCTGGACCTGCGGCGTCGTCAGGGCGAGAAGCTGGGAGGTGCTGAGATCACCTATGTCATCCGTCGACAGTCCGGCAATTGCCCCGGTACCGATGGCTGCGATGTCAGCAGTGGAGAAGAGCTGCAGATCCGCACTCTCCAGGGCGCGGATCGCAGCCGAGCCGAGGGCGGCAACCTGTGCCGGGGTCAGGGCCTCGATCTGTGCCGTGGTCATGGCGACAAGCTGCTCAGTCGAGAGCGCACCGATGACCCGCGAGTTGAGCGCTGCGACCTGATCCGTGTTCAAGGCGACGATGCTGTCGGTGGAGAGGGTGCGAATCTGTGTCGAGGACAGAGCGGCAAACTGACCACTGGAGAGGCCTGCGACCTGGCTCGATGTCAGCGCCCGCACCTGTGCCGTTGTCAGAGCGCTCAGCTGTGCGGAAGTCAACGCGGCGAGCTGGGCGCTGTCGAGAGCGGCAATGTTTGCCGTCGACAATCCGGCGATCGCACGCGCATTGATGGCAGCGATGTCGCTCGGGTCGAGCACATCGATATCGTCTGTCGTCAGTCCGGCCACGGCCGCACTGGACAGCAGCGCCAGCAAGGCTGTCGTCAGAGACCCGATCTGCTCGGAAGACAGGGCCTGGATCTGGGTGGAGCTGAGGCCTGCGAAGGCACGGCTGTTGATCGCCGCAACCTGACTGGTGGAGAGCGAGGCGAATGTATCCGTCGAAAGCGCCCGCAGTTGAGTGCTGCTGAGGGCAGCGATGGCGGCCGTCGTCAGACCATCGAATTGATCGCTGCTCAGGCCGCCGATCTGCGCCGTTGTCAGCGCGGCCGCCTGGGCGGAGGTGAGACCGGCGAGTTGGGCCGTGTCGAGGGTCGCGAAGGAGGACGGGGCGATGGAGGCGATGGTGCGCGTGCTCAACACGCCGAGTTCCGACGAGGAAAGCGTATCGAGCTGGGCGCTAGCCAAAGGCGCGCTGCCCAGCGCCGAAAGCTGCGCGGTGGAAAGAGCCGCAAATTCGGCGCTGCCGATGGCGGACCACAGGGTACTGCCAAGGTCTCCAATGGCGCGCGTGCTCAGCGATTGCATCTGCGCCGTGGACAGAGAGCCGAATTGCTCCGACGTCAGCGACCGAAGCTGGGTGCTGGTGAGCCCGGCAATGGCGCCCGTCGAGAGGAAATCGATCTGTGCGCTGGTGAGACTGTCGATTTGCGCTGTCGTCAGCGCCGCGGCCTGAGTGCCCGTGAGGCTCGAGATCTGCTCGGAAGTGAAGGACGCGATGCTACTGGTGGAGAGCGCTGCAATCACCCGAGAGGGCAGAGCGGCAATCTCGGACGAGGTCAATGTGCTGATGGCGCCGGTCGTCAGGGCGCGGATCGCCGACGAACTCAGCGCGCTGAGCTGCACGGTCGTCAAGGCATCGAAGGTTGCCGTGTTCAAGGCGGAAACCTGCTGGGATGTCAGCGCGCCGATTGACCTTGTGCTGATGGCCCCGATCTGCGCGCTATCGAGCAGAGCGAGTGCCGCGGTCGAAAGTGCAGCAACCTGGCTGGACGAGAGCATGGCAATCTGGCTCGTCGTCAAGGCACTCAGCTGGGCGCTGCTCAGAGAACCGATGATGGCGGTTGAAAGCGCGACTACCTGGGCCGAGCTGAGCGCAACCAACTGACCGGAGGTCAGGCTGGCAAAGGCGCTGGTCGAGAGGCCGGCGAGAGACCGGGCATTCAGCGCAGCAATGTCGGCGGAATCGAAGGTCGAGAGATCATCCGAGCCGAGTGCGGCGACGGAGGTCGAAGACAGGGCCGCAATCTGCGCGCTCGACAGCGCCGCGATCTGAGCCGACGTCATGGCCGCGACCTGCGCGGAATTCAGGGCTGCCACGGCGCGTGTGCTCATCGCCCCGATCAGGGCTGTCGACAGATTGCCGATGACAGCCGATGAAATTCCGGGCACGGCGGCTGGGCTGATGGCCGCGAACTCGGATGTGGAGAAGGTAGAAAGGTCGCCCGAGGAGAGTGCTGCAAGGTCACTGGAAGAGAGAGCCGCAATCTGTGTCGATGTCAGCGCCTCGATCTGATCGCTGGTCATTGCATCGAGCTGGGCACTGGTCAGAGCACCAACAGTCCGGCTGCTCAAGGCCGCGATCTGGGCGGTGGACAGCGTGGTGATGTTGGCGCTGCCCAAGGCGACGATCTGAGCCGACGTGAGTGCTGCCACCTGGGTCGTGGTGAGGCCGTCAAGCTGCGCGCTGGTAAGCGCTGCGATCTGCGTCGTCGTCAGGCCGGCCACCTGACCGGAAGAAAGAGCCGCCAGCTGCGTGGAAAGCAGGGTCGCGATCTGCACGGTCGACAGCGCCTGAAGGGCGCGCGTGTTCAGGGCCGCGAATTCGGTCGAGGAGAAATTCGCCAGATCGTCCGTCCCGAGCCCGGCCACGCCGGTCGAAGACAAGGCGGCAATCTGCAAGGTCGAAAGCGCCGCGACCTGCGCACTGTCGAGCGCCGCGATGGTGGCTGAGCCGAGCGTGGCGATCACACGGGTCGAAAGACCGCTGATCTGATCGGTGCTGAGCGACAGCAAAGTGCCGGAGCTCAGGGCGTTCACCTGAGCGCCAGACAGACCTGCCAGTTGAGCAGAGCTAAAGCCGTCGACCTGCTCGGAGGTCAAAGAAGCGATCTGCGCCGTGGTGAGTGCCGCGAGCTTGCTGGAACTGAGCGCGGTGAGCTGGGCGGATGTCAGCGAGCCGAAGACATCAAGCGAAAGCCCGGTCAGCGCCCGTGTCGCAATGGCGGCAACATCATCGGCCGAGAGCACGTCGATATCTTCAGTACCGAGCCCCTTGATCGCGGTGGACGTCAACGCTGCCAGTTGGACACTCGTCAAGGCGTCGACTTGCTGCGTCGACAGGGCGGCAACCTGCGTGGAAGAGAGAGCAGCAACGGCACCGCTCCTCAGTCCGATGATCTGATCGGTTCCCAGGGACGCGAGCTTGTCGGCGGCAAGCACCGAGATCTGTCGCGACGTCAGGCCCGAGAGCTGCAGCGAGGAGAGGCCGTCGATCTGGCTGGTGCTGAGATTGGCGATGACAGCGGTGGAGAGAGAGGCGATCTGCGCCGAAGTCAGGCCAGAGAGCTGGCTGCTGGTGAAGGCTGCAAAGTTGGCTGAGGAGAGGCCTGCCAGCGCACGGGTAGACAGCGCTGCCAGCTCGGCGGAGGTGAGCGTCGCGATATCATCCGTCCCAAGGCCGGCGAGCGCCAGGCTTGTCAGTGCGCTCAACTGCGATGTTGACAGGGCGTCGAACTGGTCTGCGGAAAGCGCTGCGACCTGAACGGAGGACAGCGCACCAAGCTGGCGGCTATCCAGCCCGATCATCTTGGCACTGTCGATGACGGCAAGCTGATCAATGGTGAGGCCACGCACCGCTGCGGCCGAGACGGCCCGCAGCTGGCTGGATGAAAAGCCATCGAAATCATCGGTCTGAAAGGCGGAAATCTGCTTCGATGACAGCGCGGCGATCTGGGCCGAGCTCAGCGCGCCCACATCTTCGCTGGTGAACGACGCAATCGTCGACGTTGCCAGCGTCCTGATCTGATTGATGCTCATCGAAGGAATGATCGTAGCCATCAACGCCTGCCCTAAAAACCAATGGATCGAAAAAGCACTGCGACCAGCGACAGGCTCGCATCTCCTTTCGAAGCACGCGAAACCTTAAAGACGCCTGCCGGGCACGCGCAGAAGAGCGAGCGACGACAGACAGTTGCGGACGCAATTTCAGTGAAACATGGCTGGATTAGAGCCTGAAAGCGGAGAACGCTTCATGCAGCAGGTTCGATCCCTGCCTCCCCACCATGACAATGACCCTGGTCGGCTGACCCGAACCTTACGCCGCGAATCCAGAGCGGATTCGCATACGCGTCATGGCTGCGATATGAATTAGAAATTAACCTTTCGTCAATGATTAAGGCAGCGCTTTTGCAGCCTATGGTCGATTATTTAACCGACACAAGCAGTTGATCGGAGGCAGTGGATTGGCAGAGACCAGCTTTATGCCTCCTCTCGCCCCTCTCCCGGCCGATCCCGCTCGTACCGCTCCTCCGTCGGAAACGCGGGAAGCCAGCTCTCCCGCCGGATGGTCCAGAGTTCGTATGTTGGTTGGAACACGTTGACGTCGTCGAGGGCGCCGAGATGAAGCTCGAGTTCGGCCCCGCTGCGGTTGAAGACACGAGAGCCGCATGTGGCACAGAAACAGCGGCCGTCATACATCTGAGGCTCACCGGAAACCCGGACCTGTGTTTCCGGATAGATCGCCGCGGCGAAGAACAGCGCGCCGTGATACTTGCGGCAGTCGAGGCAATGGCAGATGCCGACGCGGTCGGGCTCGCCCTCCGCTTCGAACCGCACCTTGCCGCAAGCGCAGCCACCCGCAATAATCGCCATATCCGCTCTCTCTTCCGGTCCTCATCCATTGATCGACAATAAGAAATGGCCGCAGCTTGCGCCACGGCCATCTCCAAACTCGGATCTGAGGGATCGGTTGCCTGATCAGGCAGCAAGCGCCTTGGCGATCTGGCCGCGCAGTGTGTCCATATCCTTGGCGAATCCGCGAATGCCCTCGGCGAGCTTTTCGGTCGCCATAGCGTCCTGGTTCATCGCCCAGCGGAAGGCTTTCTCGTCGAGCGAGACATGCGGCTCGGCCTTGACGGTGTCGGGCGAAAGCGCGCGGGCAAGCGTGCCTTGATCTGTATTCAACTCGTCGAGCAGCTGCGGGCTGATGGTCAGACGGTCGCAACCGGCCAGCGCTTCGATTTCACCGGCGTTGCGGAAGGACGCACCCATGACGATCGTGCCGATGCCGTTCGCCTTGTAGTAATTGTAGATCGAGCGGACCGAGACGACGCCCGGATCGGTCTCGGCAGTATAGTCCTGACCGGTCGACTTCTTGTACCAGTCGAGGATGCGGCCGACGAAGGGCGAGATGAGGAAGACCTTGGCCTCGGCGCAGGCAATCGCCTGGGCCTTGGAAAAGAGCAGCGTCAGATTGCAGTCGATGCCTTCCTTCTGCAGGATTTCGGCGGCGCGAATGCCTTCCCAGGTCGAGGCGAGCTTGATCAGGATGCGATCCTTCTCGATGCCGCGCTCCTTGTAGCCTGCAATGATCTGGTGCGCCTTCTCGACCGATGCCTTCGTGTCGAAGGAGAGATCCGCATCGACTTCGGTCGATACACGGCCCGGAACGAGTTCGGCCAGAGCTGCACCGACGGAGATCGCCATACGGTCGGCGATCGCACCGATCACGGCATCGTCCTGTCCGCCCTTGGCCTTGCCCCAGCTGATCGCCTCCTGGAAGGCTTCCTGGAAAGCATCGGTGCCGAGCGCCTTCAAGACGATCGACGGATTGGTGGTGCAATCGACCGGCTTCAGGCGGCGGACGGCCTCGATATCGCCGGTGTCGGCGACCACGGTCGTCATGGAACGAAGCTGTTCGAGTTTCGAGGTCATCAGGTCATCCTTCGGCTGCGCGAAAAGGGGTTGCGACCGCTGGCGGACCACCGGCCTTGTCGCCCGGACTATCACCGTCTGATCATGGCGAAGTCAAGACATTTGTCCTTTGAATTTGACATAAGTACCAACCAAACCGATAGTGCGGGCTGGAAGTTCCGAAATCGAGAAGAAACTTGGCAAAGCTCCGACGCGACACCCATTCAAGCCATTCGGACGCTGGCGCGCTCCGCGTCCGCGCCGCCTGGCTCTATTACAACGAGGGCCTGACGCAGAAGGATGTGGCGGACAGGCTCGGCATCAGCCGGTCGACCGTCATCCGCATGCTGGAAGAAGCGCGCAAGCGCGCGGAGGTGCAGATCTGGATCAGCGACGGCGTTGCCGATTGCGTCGATCTCGCGCTTCGCCTGGAAAAAGCCTATGGCCTGGACGAGGCCGTGGTTGTGCCCTCACCGGATGCCCAGGATGCTGCCGCAATCGCCAAGGCGGTGGGGCTGGCGCTCGGCCAGTTCTTGACCGAAGTGATCACCAACGACATGACCATCGGCGTCGGCTGGGGCCGGACCATGACGGCCTCGCTCGCCGGTTTCCGGCCGCCGAACCGCGAAAACTGCAAGGTCGTCTCCCTGCTCGGCGGCATCGTCGCCGTGCGCCAGACCAATCCGATCGACTATACCTGGCGGCTGGCAAGCCAGCTCGGCGCGGAATGCTATATGTTCCTGGCACCACTTCTCGTGGACAGTGTGGCGACAAAACGCGCGCTGATCGAAGACTGCGGGCTGAAAGCGATCTACGACCTCGCCGAGAACCTCGATCTCGCCATCGTCTCCTGCGGCGATATCGGCCCGCATTCCACCTCGCTCTCGGAAGGCTTCATCAGCCACCAGACGCTGACGGAACTGGTCGACGCCGGCTGTGTCTGCGACACCATGTTCAACTTCCTTGATGAGGAAGGCCGCTCCGTCGCCCACCCGATCAACGAGCGGGTAATGTCGGTCGATCTCGACACGCTGAAGAAGGCCAAACACATCGTACTCTCCTCCGGCGGTGCACACCGCGCGAGAGCCATCCGCGCGACGATCAGGCGGATCGGGTGTAACACGCTGATCACGGATGAAGCCGCAGCGCGGGAACTGCTGGGGCTGGCGGGCTAGAGCTGCTCGGGCCAGGCGCGCGCGCCATGCTGCACGAAGAGCACTTCGACGTGATCATCTCGCACCCGGTAAGCGACGATATATCCGAGATCAGCGAGAACGAGTTCGCGCGTCCCTTCAATTTCGCCACGGCGTCCCAGAAAAGCATTCTGCGTCAGAAGCCGCAGCGTTCGCCCGTGGATTGACCGTACGATCCGCGCGGCAGCAGCCGGGTTTCGTTCAACGAGGTAATCACCGATGGCCGCGAGTTCCTGCAGATAACGCCGCGTCCAGACGATACGCATAGCTTCAAGGAGCGTCGTATCTGTTCAACACGGCCTCGATGTCGGCATCATCAGCGAAATCACCGCGATCGGCCTGGGCCAGCCCTTCCAGCACACCCGCCACCCATTGCTCTTGCCAGGCGAGCGAGCGTCCCTGGGCAAGCGCATCCTCCACGATCTGATCGCGGGACAGATTGCTCCGCTCGACCAGACTGTCGATCCGCCGGCTGATGTCTTCAGGGAGTTGAACCGTGTTGCGCATGCGCCATCATCTCACAGCTCGGCCATTTCCGGAAGCGCCCCCCTCAGGCCTTCCCCGCTTCCCAGCCCAGCATGGCCCGCTTGCGCGTCAGCCCCCAGTGATAGCCCGTCAGCGCCCCGCTCTTGCCGAGCGCCCGGTGGCAGGGAACCACGAACGAGATCGGGTTGCGGCCGACGGCGGCTCCCACGGCGCGGCTGGCGGTGGGCTGGCCGATCTTGCAGGCAATATCGGAATAGGTCACGGCGCGGCCGAGCGGGATGGCAAGCAGGCTCTCCCAGACCCGGATCTGGAAATCCGAGCCGATCAGCACGACCCGCAGTGGCTCGTCCGCCGACCAGCGCTCGGGATGAAAGACGCGCGCCGCATAGAGCGCGGTGGCCTCGACATCCTCCACATAAAGCGCGTTCGGCCAACGCTGCGTCATGTCCTCGAAACACGCAATCTCCCCACCCGGATCAGCGAAGGCGAGCCCCGCCAGTCCGCGGTCGGTGATCATGACCAGCGCCAGACCGAAAGGCGACGGGTGATAGCCGTAGCGGATGGTCAGGCCCGCCCCGCGTGCCTTCCATTCCCCCGGGCTCATCGCCTCGTGCGTCACAAAGAGGTCATGCAGTCGCCCCGGCCCGGACAATCCGAGCTCGAGCGACGTCTCCAGGAGCGGCAATTCCTCTCGCCCGAGCAACCGCTTGGCGTGATCGAGCGTGACAGCCTGCAGGAAGGCTTTCGGTGAAAGCCCTGCCCATCGCGTAAAGGTCTTCTGCAACTGTGTCGGCGACTGGCCGAGCCGCTCGGCGATCAGTTCCAGCGACGGCTGGCTCTGATAGTCGAGCGTCAGCATCTCGATCACCTGCCGCACGGTCTCGTAGTCGGAGCCGTCGGGCGTGATATCCGTAGTGCGCGAAAGATCGATCTGTTGGGCGAGCGTCATGGCGAAATCCTCATTTCGTCAGGACTTCACCACGACACGAGGCCGGATACCACCCGTTTCTTGCCTGCCATGAGAGAGGTCAGATCCGCTGCTTCGCCGTGGCGAGGGCGCCTTTGAAGGCCTTGGCGAAACTTTCGCGGTCGTCGGGATTGAGGAAGGAGCCGACATCCGTCTGCCGACCCTCGCCGGCAACGCCCATGGCGGTGATGCCGAATTCCTCATGCCGCTGCACGAAGAAGCGCGCCCAGAGTGTCTTGAACCTGTGCTCGGTCATCCGGCCGGCCGGCGTGAATTTCCGGATGGAGAGGCTGGTGCGCGAAACGGTCACCTCTTCCCGCACCCGTGCGGCGCGGTAGTTCAGCCAGAAGGCACCGTAGAGCAGGAGAAAGTCGAGGCCGAAAAACAGGCCGATCGGCCAGGCGCCGGTTGCCATGAAGAAGATCGCATGGACAAAGCAGACCGTCCCGGTGATGGCAAAGAGAATGCGATAGCCCTTGCGGCCAAGCGACCGGTAAGGCGTCAGTTCCGCTGCGAAAATCGGCTGGTCTGCCGCCTGCTCGAGATTGCCTTCCATCACCGCGCCCGACTATAGGTTTTTCATGACTGAAGCGAAGCCGAAATCCAGCACCCAAACTTTGAAAAAGTCAAATCCGGGGACCCGTCGCAAGCCGGCGACACGCCGTCGCACGGCTTATTCCAAGGCCGAACTGGAAGAGATCTTCCGCCGCTTCTCGATCCAGAGACCGGAGCCCAAAGGCGAGCTGGAACATGTCAATCCGTTCACGCTGGTCGTCGCCGTGGCGCTCTCTGCCCAGGCAACCGATGCGGGGGTAAATAAGGCCACGCGCGCCCTCTTCAAGGTGGCCGACACGCCGGAAAAGATGCTGGCGCTCGGAGAAGAGAAGGTCCGCGATTACATCAAGACGATCGGGCTCTACCGGAACAAGGCGAAGAACGTCATCGCCCTTTCCCAGAAGCTTGTCGATGACTTCGGCAGCGAAGTGCCCCGAACCCGCGAGGAACTGGTGACGCTGCCCGGCGTCGGGAGAAAGACCGCCAATGTCGTGATGTCCATGGCCTTCGGCATCCCCACAATGGCCGTCGACACGCATATCCTGAGGATCGGCAACCGCATCAAGCTCGCACCCGGCAAGACGCCGGATGAGATCGAGGATATCCTGATGCGGATCATCCCCGAGCAATATCTCTTCCACGCCCATCACTGGCTGATCCTGCACGGACGCTACTGCTGCAAGGCAAGGCGTCCCGAATGCGAACGCTGCGTGATCGCCGATATCTGCAAGTCGCCGGAAAAGACTTGCAACATCCCGGCGCCGCTCGTCGAACTGCCGCCGCAGATCTTCAACGCGAGCGAGGAATGAGTCCGTCGATCAGTCGCGCGATGGCAGCCTCGTAGAGACTGGGGTTGCCCCCACGCTCGATCTCGAGAACTGCACGGTCGAAGGCGGAGGATAGCAGGGTTGTCAGCGCGCGAACCTCATCCGCAGATACCGCCGCTCCGAGATAGTCTGAAACACCCTCACGCAGCCGATCCTCGCCATTGTCCCGGTCGATCTCGGCCGTACGTTCGACACCCAGCACAGCCGGCGCTTCCAGCAGCATCAGGCGCGCACGGCCCTCCACTGCCATCGCCGCGAGATAGGCTGATGCCCCCGAGATCAGCGCATCTCTCGGCGTCGCGGCCGATGCAGCGCCGCGATCGATGTCGGATGCGACCGCCATCGCTTCCCGTTCGATCACCGCCCTGAACAGGGCCTTCTTGTCCTCGAAATGATGATAGAGCGCACCGCGTGTAACACCCGCCGCGGCCACGATGTCCGGCGTTGCCGTATCGGCGTATCCCTTCTCGACGAAGAGCTGTCTCGCCGCCGATATCAGCGCCAAACGTGTCGCCTCTGTCCCTTCTTTGCTATTACGCGCCACCACCACCTCTTTACATACAATCAGAATGTATGTTAGTCACCAAGATACATTCAGACTGTACGTTAAATTAGCGTGGAGGGAAAGAGATGAGGACAACGAGCTATTACCCCGTCATCATGGCCGACAATGTCAAAGCGACGACGGCCTTCTATCGACGCCATTTCCATTTCGAACCGCTCTTCACCGCCGAATGGTATGTCCATCTGCAGTCGACCGAAGACGAGAAGGTGACGCTCGCAATTCTCGACGGTCGCCATGAAACAGTCCCATTGGGATACCGCGGAAAGGTCTCCGGCCTGCTCCTGAACTTCGAGGTGGAGGACGTGGACACTATTTATGACAGGCTGAAGCAGGCCGGTCTGCCGATCCTTCTCGACCTCAGGGACGAGGATTTTGGCCAGCGGCATTTCATCACGGCCGACCCCAATGGCGTCCTGATCGACGTGATCAAGCCGATCCCGCCGAGCGCCGAATTTGCCGCGCGGTATGAGGCCTCAGCTCTGCCGCAATGACGTCGACGGATCCCGCGCCGTCAGTGCCTTGTGCAAGTGCACCATCAGGCCGGCTGCAAAGAGCGGCGTCAGCAGGTTGACGATCGGCACGGCGAGGAAGAGGGCGATGACGAGGCCCGCCATGAACACGGTGCCCGAATGGCGCGAGCGCAGCAGCTTCGCCTCTTCCGCGCTCCTGAAGCGCATGGCGGCGAATTCGAAGAATTCTCGACCCAGCAGATAACCGTTCACCAGGAAGAAGGCGATGATGTTGATGCCGGGAATGAAGAGCAGCATCAGCGCAATCAGGTTGCCGACAATCACGACGCCGAAGAACTTGATCGAGGCAATGATCGCCTCGCCCATCGGCATGGCCTTCCCCGGCGGATCATGCGGATAATCCCGCTTCTCCACCACTTCGGCCACATCATCGAGGAAGAGACCCGCAATGATTGCCGTCACGGGCGAGAGGAGAAGCGCCAGACCCAGCGCAAGCCCGATGCTGGCGAGGATCCCGAAGATGAAGGTCAACCAGCCAGCCCAGTCCGGCAGTTCCGGGATGAAGCCCTGCAGCAGCGGCATGATGAAGGCGATGAAGCTTTCGCGCAGGCCGAACCACAAGCCGATCAGGACCAGGATCGTCAGGCCCAGCGTCTTCCAGAAGACGGTGCGCGTCTCCGGGGCAAACAGGTTGCGCAGCGACTTGGCGGCGGCGTCGAAAATCATCGGTGTCTCCTACATCTGTCGTCGTGATGTAGGGGCGAGCCGTGCCGACTGCAATCCGGACCGTTAGCCGAGACGGTAAAGCCCCGGCCGCCGGTCGGTCAGATACGGGTTCTGCGCCTTTGCATCATCATAGGCGGCGGGGTCGATCTCGGCCACCAGCAGCGTCTCGCGCATGCCGGCGCGCGCCAGCTCGTCGCCATCGGGTGCCAGAATAACGGAGCGACCGCCATAGGAAAGGCCGTTTTCTTCACCGCAGAGATCGGCATAAACGACGAAGACGCCGTTTTCGAAGGCCCGGGTCGGCACCACGGTATCGGCAACCCGCCGGCTGATGATGCCCTCCGGTAGGGCGGTCGGAACGATGATCAGCTCGGCACCGGCGAGAGCAAGTCCGCGCACATTCTCCGGAAACTCCACATCGTAGCAGATGAGCATGCCGGTCCTGATGCCGTTCAGGTCAAAGACATGAGGTGGCTCGTCGCCCGGCACGAAGGCTGCCCGTTCGCCTTCACCATAGAGGTGGCTCTTGCGATAAAATTCCTTGCTGCCGTCCGGCCGCACCAAGACCGAGGAGTTGAAGACCTGGTTGCCGTCACGTTCCGGAAAGCCGGCGCAGATCGCAAGCCCGCAATCGGCAGAGATCTCGGTCAGCGCACCGATGATCGAACCGTCCCGCTCTTCGGCAAGCTCTTCGAACCGGGCGCCGAGCGCATAGCCGCTGGTGCAGAGTTCCGGCGTCACGAGCAGTTCGGCCCCCATCTCGGCAGCGGCCATCGCGGCCTGGGCGATCTTGCCGATATTGCCCGGCACATCGCCGGAAAGAGGCTGCATTTGATAAAGGGAGATCAGCATGGGACGCACCTGTTGCCTTGTGGCGGGGAGCCGACGTTAGAGCCGCAGGCCTAGCCGAGGCAAGCGGCAACTCCAAGGCAGACATTTGGACCGTTGCCTTTCTCCTCGGCAACCTTATCTTGTTGGCATGGAACCCGGTTTGAAGACCAGACGGCCGTGATGGCCTTTATCATCGTCGCAGCGCTGGCCTTGCTGCTGGTCGAGCTTTTCCTGAGGAGACGCCCCTGGGCGACGGCGCTCGCCGCGGCCATAGCGGCCATCGGCACTGTGGTGTGGATCTTCAGCGACTACCAGTCCCGCAGCCAAAGGAGCGCCGCCTCCTCGGTCACCGTGACGGTCGAAGGGAACGGCACCACCTGCGTCGACCCGGACTTGCCGATCGCGGCAACGCTGAGCAATGATTCCACTCGTGGGGTCAATCGCCTGGCTTTCGACCTTTTCGGCCGTGAACACGGACGGAGCAAGATCCTTTACCGCGGCACACTGCGCCATGACCGGCCGCTGGCACCGGGCCAGACGGTCGTGCGGTGCTACGCGCTGCTCTATCATGGCTTCGCCCATCCCCGCCCGCAGATCGTCGATGCGACGAAATACGAGTGGACGGCCCATGTCTCGTTTGTCGGCTTCGGACAGGCTCCGCCGGAGTGATCCAAAGAACGCCGCAAGCTCTTTCTCGCGGCGATGACCTTAGACCTGAACGAGGTGCCCTTCCCCGACTTCCCGATACTGCCGCACCGGCGGCTGGTATCCGACGGGCCGGATCGGGCTCTTGATCTCGTCGGTCGAAAGGTTGCGCTTGAGCTTCCGCCGCGCCGGATCCGGCACCGGAACGGCCGCCATCAGCTTCCTCGTATAGGGATGCTGCGGATTGTCGAAGACGGCCTGGCGCGGACCGATCTCGACGATCTCACCCAGATACATGACCGCCACCCGATGGCTCACCCGCTCGACGACCGCCATGTCGTGGCTGATGAAGAGATAGGCGAGGTTGAAGCTCTGCTGCAGATCGAGCAGCAGATTGCAGACCTGCGCCTTGATCGAAACATCGAGCGCCGAGACGGCCTCGTCCGCCACGATGATCTTCGGATCGAGCATCAGCGATCGGGCAATCGCGATGCGCTGGCGCTGGCCACCGGAAAATTCATGCGGATACCGCGGCATCATGTCTGCGGCCAGCCCGACACGCTCGAGCAGATCGGCCGCCTTTTCACGCGCCTCGGCTTTCGTGCCGAGCTTGTGTTCGACGAACGGCTCCATGACGGCTTGGCCGACGCTCATACGCGGATCGAGGCTGGCGAAGGGATCCTGGAAGACCATCTGGATGCTGCGGCGCATGCGGCGCAAGGCCGCTTCGTCGAGACTGCCGACATTGTAGCCATCGACCGTGATCTGTCCCGAGGTCGGCTGCACGAGACGCGTGATAGAGCGGCCGGTGGTGGACTTTCCGCAGCCGGATTCTCCGACGAGCGAAAGCGTTTCCCCGGGCTTGAGCGTGAAGGAAACGTTTTCCACCGCATGCACGGCACCACTTTTGCGACCGAACAGGCCCGAGCGGATATCGAAGCGCGTCGTGAGGTTCTGCACATCGAGAAGCGGCTGGCTCGTCTTCTCCGGCGCGCCTGCCTCTGCCTCCGGCACCAGCGTGTCTCCGGTCCGGATATCGATAACCGGAAAACGCATCGGCCGCTCGCGCCCACCCATGGAGCCGAGCTTCGGCACGGCTGAAAGCAGCGCGCGTGTATAGGGATGTTTTCCGCGGTTGAAGATGTCATCGGTCGTGCCGGTCTCCACCGCCTCGCCGCGGAACATCACGACAGTTCGGTCCGACACCTCGGCCACGACACCCATGTCATGGGTGATGAAGAGCACGGCCATGCCCTCTTCGTCCTGCAAGGTCTTGATGAGATCGAGGATCTGGCCCTGGATGGTGACATCGAGCGCCGTCGTCGGCTCGTCGGCAATCAGGAGCTTCGGCCTGGAGGCGAGCGCCATGGCGATCATGACACGCTGGCGCATGCCGCCGGAGAATTGGTGCGGATATTCGTCGAACCGGTTTTTCGCATTCGGGATACGCACACGGTCAAGCAGGCGCAGCACCTCTGCCTTTGCATCCGCCGCCGAGATGTCGCGGTGGCAGGTGATGGCCTCGGCGATCTGCTTGCCGATCGGGAAGATCGGATTGAGGGAGGTCATTGGCTCCTGAAAGATCATCGAGATCTGATTGCCGCGGACCTGGCGCATCTGCTCCGGATCGAGCGTCAGCAGCTCGCGTCCCTCGAGCTTGACGCTACCCTCGATCCGACTGGTGAGCTGCGGCAAAAGCCGCATGATCGAGAGCGACGTCACGCTCTTGCCCGACCCCGACTCGCCGACGATCGCGACCGTTTCGCCGGCCGCCACGTCGAGGTTCATGTCGCGCACCACCGAGCGCCACTCGGTGCCGATCCTGAAGGAGGTCGTCAGCCCGCGTACGGAAAGCACCGGCGCCTCACCTGTTGTCATTCCCTGTTCCACCGCAGCCATATCCCGTTCCCCTGTTTTTGTGTGTCGAGACGTGGTCGGTGGATCAGGCGGCGAGCGCCGTCTCGGCGAGCGTCACCCAATAGCTGATGCCATAGGGGATGACCTCGTCGTTGAAGTCATAGGCCGAATTGTGCAGGTTGGCCGTATTGCCGTTGCCGATGAAGACGAAGGAGCCGGGCCGGGCCTCCAGCATATAGGAGAAATCCTCCGCACCCATGGCCGGCGGAAAGGCATCGCTGACGGCATGGTCACCGGCCACCTTGCGCATGATGTCGAGCGCGAAGTCCGTTTCCGATTCGTGGTTGATCGTGACCGGATAGCCCCGGTGATAGCGGAGCGTGGCCTTGGCCCCCATGGCCATCGCCACACCTGTGGCGATCTCGCCCATGCGGGTCTCCGCCATGTCGCGCATTTCCGGCAGAAGCGTGCGCACCGTGCCTGACAAGGTCACGGCATCCGGAATGACATTATAGGCGTCACCGCCATGGATCTTGGTGACCGTGATGACCACCGAACCCAGCGGATCCGTCTCGCGCGATGCAATCGACTGCAGTGCCACGACCACCTGCGCGGCCGCCAGCACCGGATCGACACTCTTGTGCGGCTGGGCGGCGTGGCCGCTTCGGCCCTCGATCAGGATGTCGAACTGGTCGGCGGCCGCCATGACCGATCCCTTGCGGGTGGCAAACGTGCCGACAGCCATGCCCGGATGGTTGTGCATGCCATAGACTTGGCTGATCCCGAACGTCTCCATCATGCCATCGGCGACCATCTCGCGCGCACCGCCACCGCCCTCTTCGGCCGGCTGGAAGATGACCGCGATCGAACCGCGGAAGTTGCGGGTCTCGGCGAGATATTTGGCAGCACCGAGCAGCATGGCGGTATGACCGTCATGGCCGCAGGCATGCATCTTGCCGGGTGTCTTGGAGGCCCAGGACTTGCCGGACATCTCGTGGATCGGCAGTGCGTCCATGTCGGCGCGGAAGCCGACGACCGGCCCATCGCCGCGATTGCCCTTGATGATGCCCACGACGCCGGTCCGCCCGATGCCCGTCTTGACCACGTCGCAACCGAACTCCTTGAGCTTCTCCGTCACGAAGGCTGCGGTGCCATGAACGTCGAACAACAGTTCCGGGTTCTGGTGGAGATGGCGGCGCCATTCAGCGACCTCCGGCTGAAGCTCGCTGGCACGGTTGAGCACTGGCATGAAATGACCTCTTTTTGTCGTTGTTCCCCGCAGGATTTCGCGCATACTGTGCCGTGATGCGCAGCTTTGGCAAGCCGCAAAATTCCATCTTGCATGGAAAATAGGCTTGTGTTTACATGGCCTAAATTTTAGCCAACCCGACAGAACCAGGGCTGTCCGGGAACGCCCGTCGCGACTCCGAAAAATCGAGAGAACGCCGAAATTTTCCTGAAATACCAAAAAGATAGGTGGTTGACATTTCTTGAATGCGCTGGCCACATCGCGGGTCGGCAGATCGGGTTACCATCATGCCTGCAAACAAAAAATAATGGGGAATGAGCACATGAACACTCGCAAACTGATGCTGGCAGCGTCGGCCGCCGCCTTCGCGCTGACGGCAGCGCCGGCCATGGCCGAACGTGGCACCGACGGCGACCTGAAGATCATCTTCTGGCAGGCCGTTTCGACGATGAATCCGTATCTGTCGGGGGGCACCAAGGAAGTCTATGCGGCCTCGATGGTCATCGAACCGCTTGCCCGATACGACGAGACCGGCGCCCTGGTGCCGATGCTGGCCAGCGAAATTCCGACCGTTGAGAACGGCGGCGTTGCAGCCGATTTCAAGAGCATTACCTGGAAGCTGAAGCCCGACCTGAAGTGGTCCGACGGCACGGCGGTGACGGCCGATGACGCGATCTTCACCTGGAAATACTGCACCGCGCCGGATGGCGGCTGCGCCCAGGGCGCCTATTTCGAAGGCGTGACGAATGTCGAGGCGATCGACGCCTCCACCATCAAGGTCTCCTTTGCCGATGCCAAGCCCTATCCCTACAGCGCCTTTGTCGGCGCGCAGGCCCCGCTGATCCAGGCCGCCCAGTTCAAGGACTGCCTTGGCGTAAAGGCGCCGGAATGCACCTCCGCCAACTTCGGCCCGATCGGCACCGGCCCGTTTGTCGTGAAGGAATTCAAGCCGAACGACGTTGTGACCTTCGAAGCCAACCCGAACTACCGCGATGCCGCCAAGCCGGCCTTCGCCTCCGTCACCCTGAAGGGTGGCGGTGACGCCGCCTCGGCTGCCCGCTCGGTTCTCGAAACCGGCGAATTCGACTATGCCTGGAACATGCAGGTCGAGCCCGAAATCCTCGAGCAGATGATGGCCGCCGGCAAGGGCAAGATCGAAGTCGCCTTCGGCACCCAGGTCGAGCGTATCGACATCAACCCTTACGGTGTCGATCCCTCGCTCGGCGACAAGCGTTCGACCAAGGAAGCCGGCCCGCATCCGGCTCTGTCCGACCCGGCCGTCCGCCGCGCGCTTTCGATCGCCATCGATCGCGAGATCATCGACGAAGCCGGCTATGGCCCGAACGGCCAGCCGACCTGCAACATCCTGCCGGCGCCCGATATCTACGTTTCGACGGCTGTCGACTGGTGCCTGAAGCAGGACATCGAAGGCGCCAACAAGCTGCTCGAAGATGCCGGCTGGAAGATGGGCTCGGACGGCATCCGCGAGAAGGACGGCGTCAAGCTCTCCTTCCTCTACCAGACCTCCACCAACTCCGTCCGCCAGGGCAACCAGGCCCTGATTAAGGACATGTGGAGCCAGATCGGCGTGGATGTCGAACTGCGCAACATCTCGGCTTCCGTCTTCTTCGGCGGTGACCCGGCCTCTCCGGATACCTTCCAGAAGTTCATGGCCGACATCCAGATGTACACCAACAACTTCGACGGCACTGATCCGGAGAAGTACATGGCCGGCTGGATGTGCGACAAGATCCCGAGCCCGGCCACCGGCTGGCAGGGTGAGAACATCGTCCGCTATTGCAATGAGGAATACGACAACCTCGTGAGAGAACTCGGCAAGACCGGCGAGCTCGAAAAGCGTGCCGAAATCGCCAAGAAGCTCAACGACATGCTCTCCAACGATGTCGCTCAGATCCCGCTGATCCACCGTGGTCAGCCCTCGGCCGTCAACAACACGCTGCTCGGCGTGAAGATGAACGCCTGGGACTCTGAGCTCTGGAACGTCGCCGACTGGTCGCGCGCGAAGTAATGCCGTCAGTGCCGGGCCTGCCCTGAGGGGTGGGCCCGGCGCTCGCATTTTGCCTGCAGCCTGGAGACCAGCCGATGTTCACCTTCACCGTTCGGCGACTGCTGTTTGCAGTCCCGACGCTACTGGCCATCAGTTTCATCATTTTCGCCCTGCTCGACCTCGCGCCGAGCGATCCGCTGAGCGACCTGCCGCTGACCATTCCGCCTGATGTGCGCGAGCAGATCCGCCTCGCCATGGGCCTCGATCAGCCCTTCGTCATCCGCTATTTCAAATGGCTGCAGCAGTTCTTCATCAATGAGCCGCTCAACATTTTCGAGCAGATCACCGGCCTCACTGTCGGCTCCGGCGAGCGCATGCGCGTTCTCTCCTGGGCGACGCGCAGCCCCGTGGTCGACCTCATCGTCCAGCGCCTGCCGCAGACGCTCTGGGTCGTCGGCCTCTCCTACCTCTTCGGTGTGCTGATCGCGATCCCGATCGGCGTGATCTCCGCCTATCGCCAGTATTCCTGGTTCGATCAGATCGGCACCTTCGTCTCGATGGTCGGCTATTCGGTGCCGACCTTCTTCACCGGCGTCCTGCTGATCGTCGTCTTCTCCTCCTACCTGCAGTGGTTTCCGTCGATCTACGACACCACGCTGGTGGTCAACAGTTGGGAGAGCTTCGTCCTACAGGTGAAGCAGATGTTCCTGCCCGTGCTGGTACTGACCCTGTTCAACGTCTCGCAGATCAGCCGCTTCGTGCGCGCCTCCATGCTCGACAATCTGAATATGGACTATGTCCGAACGGCGCGTGCCAAGGGCGTGAAGGAAAAGGTCGTGCTGCTCGTGCATGTGCTGCGCAACAGCCTGATCCCGGTCGTCACGGTGATCGCTCTCGGAGTGCCCACGATCTTTTCGGGCGCCATAATCACCGAGCAGGTCTTCCGCGTGAACGGCCTCGGCCAGCTGCTGATCACCGCAATCCAGGGCGGCGACATCCCGCTCGTGCAGACGCTGACCTTCATCTTCGCGATCCTGATCGTGCTCTTCAACCTGATTGCCGACGTTCTCTACGGCATACTCGATCCGAGGATCCGCTATGAGTGATGCCGCAATCTCGACCGCACCGGCACCGCAGACCCGCACCGAAAGCGGCGGCTTCTGGTCCCAGCTCTGGCGCCAGTTCCGCAAGCATCCGGGCGGCGTCGCCGGCCTCGTCGTCTTCACCTTCATCGTGCTGGCCGTCTTCATCGGCCCCTATATCCACACGATCGACCCGAACAAGATCGACATCCGCGCCAAGAACCAGGGCCCGTCCTGGGCACACCCCTTTGGCACCGACAATCTCGGCAAGGACATGCTGGCCCAGGTGCTGGCCGGGGGGCAGATTTCGCTCGCCGTCGGCATGGCCGCCATGCTGCTGGCGCTCGTGGTCGGCACGCTGGTGGGGGTGCTCTCAGGCTATTCCCGCAAGCTCGACGGCCCGCTGATGCGCCTGACCGACCTCTTCCTGGCGCTGCCGCTCCTGCCGCTGCTGCTCGTGATCATCATGCTCTTCCGCGACACGCTGCGCGCGTCCTTCGGACCGGAGACGGGCATTTTCATCCTGATCGTCTTCGTCATCGGCATCACCAGCTGGATGCACACCGCCCGCATCGTTCGCGGTGACGTCCTGGCGATCAAGAGCCAGGAATTCATCCTGGCGGCCAAATCGAGCGGCATGCGGGAATACCGCATCATCATCAAGCACATCCTGCCGAACGTGATGTCCTCGATCATGGTCTCGGCAACACTCGGCATCGCCACCGCCATCATCACGGAATCCGCGCTCTCATTCCTGGGCCTCGGCTTCCCACCCGACTTCCCGACCTGGGGTCGCCTGCTCTTCGACGGTGCGAACTTCCTGCAGATCAACCCGTCACGCGTGCTCTGGCCGGGTCTGGCGATCTCGCTGACGGTGCTGAGCGTCAACTACATCGGCGACGCCATCCGCGACGCGCTCGATCCGAAGGCGTTGAAGCATTGAGCAAAACGAGTGGGCGCATCAGCGCCCGCTCGGTCGTCCCAGGAACCATCTTGCCGCAAACCAGGCTGCGCAGGCCCAGACCGTGCCCGCGGCCCAGCCCCCGAGCACGTCGGTCGGATAATGGACGCCGAGATAGATGCGGCTGAGGCCGATGATGAAGGTGAGGAAGAGGGCAACGAGCGGGAAGAAGTAGCGCAACGAGGGCTGCTCCTCGATGCGTGACAGCATGGCACCGAGCGTCAGATAGGTGATGGCCGACAGCATGGCGTGCCCGCTTGGAAAGCTCATGTCGTTCACCTCGACCAGATGCTGGACGACTTCCGGACGCGGCCGCGCAATGCCGAGCTTCATGGCGCTGCTCAAGGCCCAGCCGCCGAGGATCGAGACGGTCACGAAAGCGGCAGTCCTGAACTTCCGACGCAGCGCCAGATAGACGACGACGATGGTGACGATGAGCGTCAGCACCGTCACCCCGCCAAGTGCTGTGATATCCACCATCATCTTCGTCAGCCAGCCGGGCCCGACCGGCATGCCGACATCGGATGTGTCGCGCAGCATCAAAAGCACGCTCTCGTCGAAGGCGCGCGTCTCGCCCTCCAGCACCTCGCCGGTCAGCTCGAACAAGAAATACGTGACCAGCGCCGCCACCAGGGCCGTCAACCAGACACGGGCTTCGGCCACCGAGATGATGCGGGTGAGATGGCGCTTGAGATGCTGCATGGGCGGGTTCCTGCTTGGTGACTGTTGGGTCTACATCGCGTCCGAAGACAGGCGCGTCAACCGCGCCGCGTGAGGCAAATGTGGGCGGGTCGCCGTTGTTCCTTCACGAGAGTGTTCCTGATAGTGCGGCCGACACTGCGAGTGAGCGCCTACACGCGGAAAGCGACTTGATCTTGCTGCATGCGCCCGCCACTCTCCGCCCACCCACTCGGAGATACCCCATGCCCCACGGCCCCCTCAACCTCCTAACCGATATCGACGGCCTCTCGGTTGGCCATGCGACAGATCTCGACCTCGGCTCGGGCGTCACGGTGATCGTCTTCGACGAACCGGCAACCGCGTCCGGAACGGTGCTTGGCGGCGCGCCGGGGGGACGCGACGTGACGCTGCTCGATCCCGCGATGACCGTACAACAGATCGATGCCTTGGTGCTCTCGGGCGGTTCGGCCTTCGGGCTCGATGCGGCGGGCGGCGTGCAGTCGGGCCTGAGGGCCGCAGGTCGCGGCTTTGCCGTCGGCGCTGTGCGGGTGCCGATCGTGCCACAGGCCATCCTGATGGATCTGCTGAATGGCGGCAACAAGGACTGGGGCCTGCATGCCCCCTATCGGGATCTCGGTTATCAGGCCTACGAAAATGCAGCAAAGGGCGCCTTCCAGCTCGGCACGGTCGGTGCGGGAACCGGTGCGACGACGGCCAATTTCAAGGGCGGCCTCGGTTCGGCCAGTGCGGTCTCGTCATCCGGCCACACCATCGCAGCCCTCGTTGCCGTCAATGCCATGGGCTCGGCCGTGATCGGCGACGGCCCGCATTTCTGGGCAGCGCCCTTCGAGGAGGATGAGGAGTTTGGCGGGCTCGGTCAGCCCGTGCGTGTCAGCGCGGAAGACCGAGCCCTGAACATCAAGGGCCTCAGGCTGACGGCAACGACGATCGGTGCCGTGGTCACCGATTGCGCCTTGTCAAAGGCTGAACTGCACCGGCTGTCGATCTCCGCCCATGACGGCCTCGCCCGCGCCGTCCTCCCGGCGCATCTGCCGCTTGACGGGGACACGATGTTTTCCGCCTCGACGGGCAAGCGGGAGAGCAATGGCGCGGCCGACCTCATGGAGCTCTGCCATCTGGCCACTCTGGTGACGGCCCGCGCCATTGCGCGCGGGGTTTATGAGGCCGTGGCGCTGCCTTGCCCTGACGCACAACCGGCCTGGCGGGATAGGTGGGGGTGACGTGTTCTCCCCTCACCCTGAGGTGCCCGACAAGGTCGGGCCTCGAAGGGCGAGGCCACCGACGCATGAAGCGCGCCACTATGATTTCGGTACGTGTGAAGCAAAGCGCGGGATGCTTCGAGGCCCGCGCTGCGCGCGGGCACCTCAGCATGAGGGCATCAAGTTACCTGCCTCTTTGCGTTCTCCCACAAGGGGAGAGGCAACCCTTGACCCCGACTTTCGCCCAAGTTCCCCTTGACCCAAGTCAAGGACAACCCACCCTCATGCCTGGAGATTGCCCGCCAGAGTTGGTCATGCGGATGACGCAGACGAACCGCAGGATGAACGGATCGGGGGAGGACGGTTCGAGAATGGAAGATGAAGACGATATGGAAAGACCAGTCCTCACCAACCGCATGTTCGACGAGCTCAAGCTTGGCGATGCGGCACAGCTGACACGAACCATCGGCCCCGATGACATTGAGCTCTTTGCAGCGCTGTCGGGTGACAGCAATCCCGTGCCGCTCGGCCAGTCGCTGATCCCGGCCGGCATGATCTCGGCCGTGCTCGACACCCGACTGCCCGGCCCCGGCACCGTCTATCTCGGTCAGGATCTGGAGTTCTGGAAGGAAATCGCGACCGGCGACCGGATCACCGCGACGGTAACCCTTCTGACCAAGGAAAGCGACGGCCGCACGCTGGTCTTCGACACACGCTGCGTCAACCAGCATGGCGAGCCGGTGCTCGTCGGCAAGGCACGGGTCCGCGCGCCGATCGAACGCATCAGCTGGTCGGAAAACCTGCCCCCCGATGTCTCGCTGCAGCGCCACGACCGCTTCGACGCCATCGTCGCCGAGGCCCGCAGCCTGCCGATGGTGAAGACGGCGCTTGTCCACCCCTGCTCTCCGGAAGCGATCGAGGGCGCGGTCGAGATCCGCGACGAAGGTCTTCTGGAGCCGATCCTGATCGGCCCGGAGGCAAAGATCCGCGCAGCCGCCGAAAGGGCCGGCATCTCGCTCGACGGTTTCGAGATCATGCCGACCGAACACAGCCATGCGGCAGCAGCCCTTGCCGTCGAGCTTGCCGTTGCGGGCAAGGTCGGCTCGGTCATGAAGGGCAGCCTGCATTCCGATGAACTGCTCGGCGCCGTCGTCGGCAGCGGCTCCGGCCTCAAGACCGAGCGCCGCGTCAGCCATGTCTATGTCATGGACGTGCCTGCCTATTCCAAGCTCCTGATCGTCACGGATGCCGCAATCAACATTGCCCCGACACTTGAGCACAAGCGCGACATCTGCCAGAACGCCGTCGATCTCATGCATATGCTCGGCGTCGCCGAACCCAAGGTCGCGGTGCTTGCCGCCGTCGAGACGGTCAACGACAAGATGCCGGCGACACTGGAGGCCGCAGCCTTGACCGTCATGGCTGCGCGTGGCCAGATCCGGGGCGCAAAGGTCGACGGGCCGCTTGCCTTCGACAATGCAATCAGCAGAGAGGCAGCCCGCACGAAAGGCATCGTCTCCCCTGTCGCCGGCGATGCCGACATCCTGCTGGTGCCGGATCTCGAAGCCGGCAACATGCTCGCCAAACAGCTCCTCTATTTCGCCAATGCCGATGCCGCCGGGCTGGTGCTCGGCGCCCGCGTGCCGATCATCCTGACCAGCCGTGCGGACAGCTTGCGTGTCCGCATTGCCTCCGCAGCTCTGGCAAAGCTGGTCGCTGCCAAGCGTGCGGCAGCCCTTGGTGGCAAGGCATGAGCCAGAAATTGCTGCTGACCTTCAATGCCGGCTCTTCGACCGTGAAGATCGGCATCTTCGCCCGCGAGCAAGAGGGCGCGAAACGCATCGGCAAGGGTGTCATCGACTTCCGCGCCGAGCCGCTGACCTTCCATCTGGTTGAGGGTCCTCAGGTCTTCGACGTGCCGCTGGAGACAAAGACCGACGACCTGCTGCATGACGTGCTGGAAGAGGTTTTTGACTGGTTGTCGGAGCATTATGATCTCGACGCTGTATGTGCCGTCGGCCATCGCGTGGTGCATGGCGGCGATCTCTTTGCCGATGCCGTCAGGATCGACGAAGATACCCTCGCCGGCATCGAAAGCCTGGTGACACTCGCCCCGCTGCACCAGCCGCAAAACCTGCGCCTCATCAGGGCGATCGCAGACCTCAAGCCCGGTCTGCCGCAGACGGCCTCCTTCGACACGGCCTTCCACCGCACGCAGTCGGACACGGTCAGGCGCTTCGCCATTCCGCGGGACTGGTTCGACAAGGGCGTCAAACGCTACGGCTTTCACGGCCTGTCTTACATCTATATCGCCGGGGTCCTGAAAACGCTCGAACCTGACACCGCCGGCGGTCGCGCCGTTGTCGCCCATCTCGGCTCCGGCGCGAGCCTCTGCGCCCTCGAACACGGCTTGAGCCGCGACACCTCGATGGGCTTCTCCACGATCGACGGCGTGCCGATGGCGACCCGCTCGGGCGCAATCGATCCCGGTGTGCTCTTCCACCTGATCGACGCCCATGGTTTGGGCGTGAAACAGGTCGAGGACATGATCTACAAGCAGTCCGGGCTGCTGGGCCTCTCCGGCATCAGCGCCGATAGCCGGGCGCTTCTCGAGACGCCGTCGAAAGAAGCCTGTGAAGCGCTCGATGTCTTCACCTTCCGGATCGCCGGCGAAGTGGCACGGCTCGTGGCTTCGCTTGGCGGCCTCGACACCCTGGTCTTCACCGCCGGCATCGGCGAAAATCAGCCGACGATCCGCCGCTCGGTGGTCGAGCGCCTGCGTTTCCTCGGCCTCCTCCTCGACGGCGAAGCGAATGACCGCAACGAAGCCGTCATCTCCCGCGAGGAAAGTCGGGTGAAGATCCGCGTGATCGCCACCGACGAGGAACAGGTGATCGCCGATGACTGCCTGAGCCTGATCGACTGAAGCACGAAAGGGAGAGGCTGACACCAAAGCGTCATGAAAGGCGCCTACAGACGCGTCGACTGCGAGCGTATGGAGAAGAACAATGCTGCGACAGGTAGAGGCGACAGGCGAAACGCAAGGATCCTCGCGCGGCGAACTCCTCATCCTCTCCAACGCCCGCGTTGTGACACCGGACCATGTGCTGCATGGCTCGGTCGTGGTCGAAAACGGCGAACTGGTCGAGATCCACGAAGGCCCCTCACGCCACGCCCATGCGATCGACTTCGGTGGCGACTATCTCCTGCCGGGCCTCGTCGACATTCATACCGACCATTTCGAAAAGCACCTCTATCCCCGCGCCCATGTGCGCTGGGATTTCATGCGTGCCGCCCTCGCCCACGATGCCCAGATCATCGGCGGTGGTGTGACCACCGTCTTCGACAGCCTCTGCGTCGGTGCAACCACCGACAATCCCGAGCGTGCCGAGATCCTGAAACCGATGATCGAAGCGCTGGAGCAGGCGCAAAGCACGGGCATGCTGCGGGCCGAGCATCTTGTCCATCTGCGCTGCGAACTGACCGACCCCGCGACCCCGCAACTGACGGCCGACAATATCGACCGAGAAATCGTCCGCGTCATCTCCGTCATGGAACACCTCCCCGGCATCCGCCAGAGCCGCGACATCGAGGCCTATGTCGCAAGAGCCTGCAAGTCGACGGGAGAGAGCCCGGAACGGGTGCGCGAAAAGATCAAGGTCCTGGTGGCCGAAAAGAGCCATATCGCCGCCACGACCCGGCCGGATATCGTGGCCCTTGCCCGCGCGCGCTCCATGCCGCTGATGAGCCATGACGACACCGATATCGCCCATATCGAGGAAGGGGTGGCAGAAGGCGTCTCGATCTCGGAATTCCCCTGCTCGATGGAAGCGGCAGAAGCTGCCCGCGCCGCCGGCATGCACATTGTTGCCGGTGCACCGAACCTCGTGCGCGGTGGCTCGCAATCCGGCAACATCGCCGTGCGGGATCTGCTGCGGGCTCGCCTCGTCGACATTCTCGCCTCGGACTACGTGCCGCGGTCGATGCTCGATGCCGCCTTCATGATCGCAGCCGATCCGGGCCTCGACTACGACCTGCCGAGCGCTGTTGCCATGGTCACCCGCAGCCCGGCGCTCGCAGGCAATCTGCCCGATCGCGGCGCCATCAAGACCGGCTTGAAGGCCGATCTGATCCGCGTCGACCTGCAGGACGGCCATCCCTTCGTCAAGTCCGCGTGGCGCTCCGGCCACCGCGTCGCCTGACCGAGGCGATAGCCTCGCTCATTCGTGCCAGGCGGAAGCCAGCACCCGAAGCCAGTTTTCCCGGCAGATCTTGTCGAGGTCGGATGGCCCGTAGCCGCGCTCCTTCAGTGCCGTGACAAGCCGCTGGTTGCCGGCAGCATCGCCGATGACATTCGGGATGGTCGCACCATCGAAATCGGACCCGAGCGCGACGCAGTCGATCCCCATGCGGTCGACGAGATAGTCGATATGGCTGACCATGGTCGCAAGCGATGTCTCGGCATCGTCGCGCCCGTCGGGTCGCAGCATGGTGACGGCATAGTTCAGGCCGACGAGACCCTGGCTCGCCCTGATCGCATCCATCTGCCGGTCGGTCAGATTGCGGGCGACCGGGGTGAGCGCATGAACGTTGGAATGGCTGGCAATCAGCGGCTGGTCGCTGAGGCGCTCGACATCCCAGAAACCCGTCTCGGTGATATGGGCGAGATCGATCAGAATGCCGAGCCGGTTGCAGGCCCGGATCAGATCCTCGCCGGCCTTGGTCAGGCCGGGCCCTGTATCGGGCGAGCTTGGGTAGGCGAAGGGCACGCCGTGGCCGAAGATGTTGTTGCGGCTCCAGACCGGCCCGAGCGAGCGCAGGCCTGCGGCATAGAAGACCTCCAGCGCCTCCAGATCCGCATCGATCGCCTCGCAGCCTTCCATGTGCATCACGGCCGCGAAGACGCCGTCGGCCATGGCCTGGCGGATCTCGCCGGTCGTGCGGCACAGCCGCCATGTTCCGTCCTGATCCAGACGATGGGCGATCGCTGCCATCTGCAGCGCGATGTCGAGGGACGGCTGCCGCTCGAGCGGCGGATCGAGTGGTGTTGCATAATGCCCATTCGCATCCGGCTCCCGCAGGGTGAAATCATGCGGCGATGGGATGTAGATCGCGCAGAGACCGCCGGCGAGCCCGCCGCGTTTGGCGCGGGGCGCATCGATATGGCCGGCGCTCGTGCCATTTCGGAATTCGGCGACGGGATTGCGGCCCTCGTTGCGGCTGCGCCAGAGACGCAGCAGAACATCGTTGTGGCCGTCGAAAACTAGGTTCATGAAAAGAGATCCAGAAGTGCTGTCGGGGCGATGAGCCCGGATCGGGAAATAGGCGGAACAAACCAACTGTTCCGGAATCGTTGGACCAAATCATGTCGCGCTTCAAGCCGAAGCGCAATTTATCCCGCGGCATCCGCAGCCAGTGGCGGCACGCGCGCCAGCCAGTCCGTCGCCGCCTCATAGGCTGCCGCAACCGACAGGACAGCCTGGTCAGCCCGCGGCTTGCCGATCAGCTGAAACCCGTTCGGCAATCCTTGCGGTGAGAACCCTGCCGGAAGTGAGGCGACCGGCAGACCGGCCATGCTGGGGCCGATCACGACTTCCATCCAGCGGTGATAGGTATCCATGTGCTTGCCCGCGATCTCGCGCGGCCAGGGGATCTCGGCATCGAAGGGAAAGACCTGCGCGGCAGGGGCGATGAGATAGTCGTAGGTCTCGAAGGCCTTGGCCAACGCCTGGTACCACGCAGTGCGGACGGCGGAGGCCTCGTAGACGTCAGCTGCCTGAATGCGCAGCCCGGAACGGACCTCGTAGAGGATTTCCGGCTTGAGCGAACCGCGCCGGCCAGGATCCTCGTAGAAGTCCCGCATGCTGCCCGCGGTAAAATAGCTGCGAAGCGTCGTCCACGCCCACCAGAGCCGGTTCATGTCGAAGTCGATGCGTAGAGGCTCGTCGGCGAAGCCGAGTTTCTGGAAGACGGCGAGTGCCTTTTCGTTGAGGTCGAGGACGCCCGGCTCGAAAGACAGGTGACCGCCGAAATTTCCGAGCCAGCCGATACGACCGCCTCTGGCCGCAATGTCCCGATCGAGGACGACAGGTCCGCTCTCGAAGGATGAGGGATCGCGCAGATCGAAACCGGACTGCACGTTGAGAAGCGTGACCACATCCCCGACGGAACGCCCCATCGGCCCGAGCGTCGCGAGCTGGTTCAGATAGCCATCGCGCCCCGGAAGCGTCGGGATACGCCCGAAGCTCGGGCGAAAGCCGACGACATTGTTGAAGGCTGCCGGGTTCCGCAGCGATCCCATCATGTCGCTGCCATCGGCGACCGGCACCAGCCGCGCAGTGAGCGCGGCCCCGGCACCACCGCTCGAGCCGCCGGCAGAACGGCTCAAGTCCCAGGGATTGCGGGTCACGCCGAAGACCGGGTTGTAGCTGTGCGAACCGAAACCCCATTCCGGCGTGTTCGTCTTGCCGATGATGATCGCGCCGGCCGCGCGGATCCGCTCGACCTGGATGTCGTCGAAATCGGGCACGTAGTCATGGAAAAGCGGCGAGCCATAGGTGCAGAGAATGCCCTTGGCCTCGCTCAGATCCTTGATCGCGATCGGCACACCATGCAGCGCGCCGAGTGCACCACCTTGCGCGCGTTCGGCATCTTTCGCGCGCGCCTCCGCCAGCAAGACATCGCGAGGCCGAAGGCTCACCAAGGCATTGACCTGCGGGTTGAACCGCTCGATCCTGTCGAGATAGCCTGCCATCACCTCTTCGGCCGAGAGGCTTTTCGTGTGAAGAGACTGTTGCAGGTCGGCGAGGGACAGGGACGTCAGGTCGGACACGCGAGGCTCCGTAGCAACTGTGCTGAAAGCAGAAAGGCGCTGACGATGGGCTGGCCGGCACAGTGGTGTCAAGCGTCCGGCCGAGCGCCTCGCGCAGGCCAGCCATGCGTTGCCGGAAAAGTTTGGACCTGCCCAAAATAAAAATGGTCAAACGACCAAATTAGAGGCAACATGCCACAAAAGAGGATGAAGCAGGCGTCGTCGAACTGCTTCTCCGAAACACGGGAACATCGACGAAATCAGGCGAAATCCAGCCTTTTGCCCGTCAAAGGTATCCGTCTGGATCACGCCGCAAGGGGAGAGATCAGCATGCCCAGAAGCTGGCACGTCACTTGCGTGACACCACTTGCGCCACCCCGCGATCGGCAAGTTTCGCCGCATCAGGGGTCGACCGAAGCACTTCGCGCATAACCGAACGCCAGGGGGCACGGCTTGACTTCCGCATCAGACAAGGCAGCCATCGAAATCCGCGGCGTCAGCCGCATCTACGGAACAGGACAGGACAAGGTCACCGCGCTCGACGGGATCTTCCTCAAGATCAAGGAAAACGAGTTCTTCACGCTGCTGGGGCCTTCCGGCTGCGGAAAGACCACGCTTCTGCGCCTCATTGCCGGCTTCGATTTTCCGACAGTGGGCGAGATCCTTCTGCATGGCGAGGACATCGCGCCCCTTCCGCCCTTCAAGCGACCCGTCAACACCGTCTTCCAGTCCTACGCGCTTTTCCCGCACATGACGGTCGCCGACAACATTGGCTTTGGTTTGAAAATGCTGGGCAAGCCGAAGGCCGAGATCGAGGCGCGCGTGGCCGAGATGCTGGAACTCGTGCACATGACCAAGATGCGCGACCGTCAGGTAAGCCAGATCTCCGGCGGCCAACAACAGCGCGTGGCGCTCGCCCGCGCACTCGCCCCCAAGCCGAAAGTCCTGCTGCTCGACGAGCCCTTGTCGGCGCTCGACTACAAGCTGCGCAAGGAGATGCAGATCGAGCTGAAGCGGGTCCAGGCCGAGACCGGCATCACCTTCATCTTCGTCACCCACGACCAGGAGGAGGCGCTCACCATGTCGGACCGCATTGCGGTCATGTCGATGGGCAGCCTTCGCCAGGTCGGTTCGCCCTGGGATATCTATGATCGCCCGGCCGAACGTTTCGTCGCCGACTTCATTGGCGAGACCAATTTCCTGGAGGTGGAGGTCGCCTCCGTTCAGGGCGATCGCGCAAGCGTCCGGCTTCGCTCCGGCCAGGAGATCCCCGCGACCTTCCCGGAAAACACCACGCCATCTGGCAAGGTTACCATCGTGATCCGTCCCGAACACGCCTCGATCGTCGAACCAACCAAGGCGGCGACCTTGAAGGGGACTGTCGAAAGCGTCGTCTATCTCGGCACCGACACCAACATCAACGTGCGGCTCGAAGGCGGCTCGCTCTTCAGCGTCCGTCAGCAGAACAGCCGCAGCGGCAGTTGCGGGGTGACGCAGGGCCAGAGCGTCGGCATTCTAGTCAGCGACGATGTCGCACAGATCCTGAGGGACTGACGATGAGCGCGACGAAAACGGCCCCCGAAACTGCCAGATCGCGCGATGTCAAAAACCGCTGGCTTCTGAGCCTCCCGGCCCTTGCGATCATCTTTGTCGCGGCCCTCGGCCCGCTTCTGGTGATGGTGCTCTATTCCTTCCTGGAAAAGGGCGACTACGGCGACGTGAAATTCGGCACCTTCTCGCTCGAAGGCTGGACATCGGTCTTCCTGCAGCGGGACATTTTCGACGACACGCTGGGCATCGCCGACGCGCATCTCGCGATCTTCTGGCGCTCGATCACGCTCTCGCTCTACACGACGATCCTCACCCTGATCCTGGGTTTCCCAACCGCCTATTTCATCGCGACCCGGCCGGCCCGCTCTCGCGAAATCTGGGTCTTCCTGATCACCATCCCCTTCTGGACCAATCTGCTAATCCGCACCTTCGCCATGCAGCAGGTCATACGCAACGAGGGCATCCTGAACAATGTGCTGATCTGGCTCGGCGTCATCGATAGACCGCTGCAGATCATCTACACCGACACCGCCACCCTGCTCGGCATGACCTATGTCTATCTGCCGCTGATGGTGCTGCCGCTCTATGCCTCGATCGAGAAGCTGGATTTTCGACTGGTCGAAGCCGGCTACGACCTCTACGCCAACCGGCTGCAGGTGCTCTGGCGCATCGTCATTCCGCTGGTGAAGCCGGGCTTGATCGCCGGCTCGATCCTCGTCTTCATCCCCTCGCTCGGCGCATATGTCATCCCGCGCGTGCTGGGCGGCGGCAAGAACCTGATGCTGGGCAACCTGATCGAACTGCAGTTCGGGGCCGGCCGCAACTGGCCGCTGGGTGCTGCCATGTCGATCACCCTGATGGCGCTCGTCATGATCGCCCTGCTCTTCTACGTCCGCAACGCCGCGAAATCGGGGGTGCGTCATGGCTGAACGTCGCTTCGACATCCGCTCGCAACCGGGCTTCGGCACGATTGCCCTCTTCACCTTCTTCGCGCTCTACCTGCCGATCGCGACCCTGGTCGCCTATTCCTTCAATGCCAGCGACTCCCTTGCGAGCTGGGGCGGCTTCTCCTTGCGCTGGTTCGCCTCCGCGATGGACAATGGGGCAGCACAGGAAGCCGCACTGCGTTCGGTCATCATCGCCCTCTGGGCGGCAGGACTGGCCACGATCGCCGCCACCATGGCAGCACTGGCCACGACGCGCACCGAACCCTATCGCGGCCTGACCGCGAAATACGCAATCATCAACCAGCCGCTGATGATCCCGGAAATCGTCACCGCGGTGGCGCTTCTGATCGTCTTCTCGCGCATCAAGGTCTGGACCGGTTATTCCGGCCTCGGCTACCTGATCCTGGCGCACACGGCGTTTTGCATTCCCTTCGCCTATCTTCCCATCCGCGCGCGACTGGAAAGCATGGACCTGACGCTGGAGCGGGCGGCAGCCGATCTCTATGCGACACCCTGGCAGGCCTTCCGCTTCGTCACACTGCCGCTGCTCCGGCCCGCCATCATCGCCGGCTTCATGCTCGCCTTCGTCATCTCGCTCGATGACGTCGTCATCACCGAATTCGTCAAATCCGGCGGACAGGACACGTTGCCCACCTACATGCTCGGGCAGATCCGGCGCGAGACGACGCCCGAAATCAACGCCATCGCCACGATCTTCCTCGCCGCCTCGACGGTGCTGATCGTGATCTTCTTCTTCATCAACCGGCGCAAGCCGCAAGCATAAAAGCAACCAACAGAGAGGAACGGAAATGACCATGAAATGGATGACGACCACGGCAATCGCCGCGATCTCGGTGCTGGGTTTCGCGGGCGCAGCCTCTGCCGCCGGTGAACTCAACATCTACAACTGGGGCGACTATACGAGCCCGGAACTGATCAAGAAGTTCGAGGAGCAGTTCGACGTCAAGGTGACCATCACCGACTACGACTCCAACGACACCGCACTCGCCAAGGTTCGCGCCGGTGGCCACGGATTCGACATCGTCGTGCCCTCAGCCAACTACATGCCGATCTGGATCAATGAAGGCCTGCTGCTCGAAGCACGTCCGGACCAGATGGAAAACTTCAAGAACGTCGATCCGCGCTGGGCGGACGTCGAGTGGGATCCGGGCCGCCGCTACTCGGTTCCGTGGCAGTGGGGCGTGACCGGCATCGGCGTCAACACCAAGTTCTACAATGGCGATATCAACACCTCGGCGATCTTCCTCGATCCGCCGGAAGAGCTGGTCGGCAAGCTGAACGTGACGCCCGAAATGAACGACGTGCTCTTCGCCACGATCAAGTATTTCGGCGGCGACTGGTGCACGACCGACAAGGAAGTGCTGAAGAAGGTGCGCGACAAGCTGGTCGAGGCGAAGACCAAGTGGCTCGCCATGGACTACAGCGTCACCGACAAGCTGCCGACAGGTGACTACGCTGGCGTCTACTACTGGAACGGCGCCATCATGCGCTCGCGCCTGCAGAACCCCGAGGTCAAGTTCGGCTATCCGAAGGAAGGCTACCCGGTCTTCATGGACAGCGTCGTCATCCTCAAGGACGCCAAGAACGTCGACAATGCCAAGGCCTTCATGAACTTCATCATGGCCCCGGAAAACGCTGCCATGCTGTCGAACTTCGCCAAGTATGCCAACGGCATCAAGGGTTCTGAACAGTTCATGGACAAGGAAATGCAGGGCGCACCGGAACTGGTGATCCCGGCAGAACTGGAGAGCGCCGGCGAGTTCCTGCTGAGCTGCGAACCGGACGTGCAGCAGCTTTACACCCGCATCTGGACCGAAGTGCAGAAGTAAGACCGAACCAACAACAGATGAGACCGACACGGGAGGGCGACACCGCCCTCCCGCAGGAGGAGCATACCCTGATGACGACGCAGTTTGCCGAAGCCTTCGGTTTTGAAAGGCGGGATGTGACGCTGGCCAACTGGCGCACGGCCCCTTTCAGCCCTTTCAGCTTTGGCCACGCCGAGGAGATTGTCCCGAGTGCCAGCATCGCCGCCATGGCCGAGGTGAGCGAAGGAGCGCCTCTGCGATCGCCGCTGCTCACTCAGCACCTGCCGGAGGGGTTGGCCGGACAGCCCGATGTCGGCGCCTACCTCGATTATGCCCATACCGACGCCTTCGTGCTGATGAAGGCGGGCCGGATCGTCGCCGAACATTATGCGCCCCATGCCGGCGTCAACCAGCGCCACATCATCTTCTCGATCAGCAAATCCCTGACCGCCCTCGTCATCGCCACATTGGAAGCCGATGGCCTGATCGACCCGGATGCCCCGGTCACCGACCTGCTGCCGGAAGCCGCCGGCTCCGCCTATGGCGACTGCACCATCCGCGACGTGCTCGACATGCGCGTCAGCCTCGCCTTCGACGAAGCCTATCTGAACACCGATGGTGCCTATGCCCGCTATCGCCGCGCCACCTTGTGGAACCCTGCCGATCCGGCTCAGCCGGACGAAACCTTGCTCGCCTTCCTGCTGACGCTGAAGAAAGACGCCCATCCGCATGGCGGCGCGCATTTCTATGCTTCTCCGAATTCTGACCTTCTCGGCATCCTGATCGAGCGCGCAACCGGCGAACGTTACGCCGATGTCTTGTCGAAACGTCTGTGGCAGCCGCTCGGCGCCAAGAACCATGCGAGCGTGACGGTCGATGCGGAAGGCACGGCGCGTGCCGCCGGCGGCATCTCGGTCACCGCCCGCGACCTTGCCCGCGTCGGCGAAATGCTGCGCATGGGCGGCAAGGTCGAGGACCGCCGTATCATTCCGGAAGCCTGGATCGCCGACATGCTGACGGCTGGCGACCACCAGGCCTGGGTCGACGGCAAATCCAACTTCTTTCCCAAGGGCCGCTATCGCAGCCAATGGTACCAGTCGGGTGAGCCTGATGGAGCCTTCTGCGCCATCGGCATCCACGGTCAGTGGCTCTATGTCGATCCCTCCACCGAAACCGTGATCGTCAAGCTCTCCTCCCAGCCCAACCCGCTGGATGACGAGCTGAAACACGACAACTTCGCCTTCTTCCGCGCGCTCAGCGCCTGGACCGCATGACACCAAAGGATCCCGTCATGGCAACGACTGCAGACATCATCATCACCAACGGCCCGGTCCTCACCATGGATCCGGCAGCCCCCCGCGCCGAAGCCGTCGCGCTTGCCGGCAACCGGATCCTCGCCGTCGGCACGCGATCCGAGATCGAGTCGCTGGCCGGTCCGAAAACTCAGCGGATCGACGCCCAGGGCGCGACCGTCATGCCGGGCTTCAACGAAGCCCATATGCACATCTTCCCCGGCTCCGTGTCGCTGCGCCAGCTGAACCTGCACGGCATCCAGGGCTTCGAGCCATTGAAGGCCGCCATCCTCGACTATGCGGCGAAGAACCCCGACGAGCCGCTGCTGATGGGTTTCTCCGCCGACTATTCGATCATCTCGCTCACCGAACCCTGCACCCGCCATCACCTCGATGCGATCTTGCCCGATCGGCCGTTCATGATGTTCGCGCCCGATCATCACACCGCCTGGGCGAACACGGCAGCACTGGAAAAGGCAGGCATCTTGCAGGGCAAGGATGTCGGCATCGGCAACGAGATCGTCATGGGACCCGATGGCCTTGCCAATGGCGAGCTGCGCGAAGGCAATGCCTTCGGCCCGGTCTCGGCGCTCGCCTCCACCGGCGGCCGCGAAGAGCTCGGCATGGTCACCGGCATGGACCCGGAAAATGTCACGCCGGAACAGTTCGCCCTCGACCGTGCCATCCTGAAGGCCGGCCTCGACTACTGCGCCTCCTGGGGTGTCACCTCGATCCAGAATTTTGATGGCAACCACTATCAGCTGCGCCTGATGCGCGATCTCGAGCTTTCGGGCGAGCTCTCCTGCCGCATCCGCATTCCCTATCACATGAAGAACTTCATGGCGCTGGAGGACCTCGACAAGGCGGCAGCCTGGAAGAAGGAATTCGCCACCGACATGCTGCGCGGCGATTTCGTCAAGGTCTTCATGGACGGGGTGCTGGACAGCCAGACGGCCTATATGCTCGACGGCTACGGCGACCGGCCGGGCTACACCTATGAGCCGCTCTTCACGCCCGAAACCTTCGATGCGATCGCCACCAAGGCCGATGCGCTCGGTCTGCAGGTCGCGGTTCACGCCATCGGCAGTGCCGCGATCCGCCAGACGCTCGACGGCTACGAGGCGGCGGTGAAGGCGAACGGCAAGCGCGACAACCGCCACCGCATCGAGCATATCGAGATCATCCATCCGGACGACATCCCGCGCTTTGCCCAACTGGGCGTTGTCGCCTCCATGCAGCCGGTTCACTATCCCGGCGGCACCTGCTTCCCGGCGGAAGCGACGACGGCAAAGATCGGCGAGGACCGCTGGGGTTACGCCTATGCCTGGCGCACCATGAAAGAAGCCGGCGCGCCGGTCGTCTTCGCCTCAGACTGGCCAGTTTCGCCGGTCTCGCCGTTCCAATGCATCCAGGATGCTCTGACCCGCAAGCCCTGGAAGGATGGGCTGAAGGACCAGCGCTTCTCGCTGATGGAAGCGCTCGAAGCCTATACCGCGATCGGTGCTTGGGTGGAATTCATGGAAGACCGCAAGGGCATGCTGAAGCCAGGCTATCTCGCCGACGTCGTCATCCTCACCAAGGACATCGAAGCCGTCGCGCCCGAAGAGATCATGGACACCGTCCGCCCCGCCGTCACGATCTGCGACGGCCGCATCACCTTCCAGGCCTGAAGAGAGACATGTGCCATGAGCGCTGACATCATCATCCACAATGCCCGCATCCTCACCATGGATGACGCGCATCCGCGCGCCGAAGCCATCGCGCTCACCGGCAATCGCATCATGGCCGTGGGCAGCGATGACGAGATCCTGGCGCAAGCCGGACCGGCCACCCGCATCGTTGATGCAAACGGTGCAACGGTGCTTCCGGGTTTCAACGAAGCGCATATGCACATCTTCGGCGGTTCGGTTGCGCTGGGTGAACTCTCGCTTTTCGGCGTGAAGGGCTTTGACGCATTGTCAAAGGCCGTGCGCGACTATGCGGCGGCCAACCTGCATCTGCCGCTGCTCGTCGCCCAGACGGCAGATTATACCATTCTGTCCGAGACCGAGCGCGTCACCCGCCACCATCTCGACCGCATCATCGCAGATCGTCCCTTCATGATGGTCGCCCCAGACCGGCACACCGCCTGGGCCAACACGATCGCACTCGAAAAGGCGGGCATCCTGCAGGGCCGCGATGTCGGGATCGGCAACGAGATCGTCATGGGCGAGGACGGCCTCGCCAATGGCGAGCTGCGCGAAAGCAATGCCATGCGTCCTGTCGCGTCGATGAGCGTGACCGGCGGCCGCGAAGGGCTTGGTGTCGGCACTGGCGGCGACCCCGTGCACGTTACTCCGGAAGAGCGCGCCGGCGACATCGCTGTGCTGAAAAAGGGCCTCGCCTATTGTGCCTCGCTCGGCATCACCTCGTTCCAGAACATGGATGGCAATCTCTACCAGCTCGAAATGCTGGACGAGATCGAGAAGACCGAGGGAATGCCGGTCAGGGTACGCATGCCCTATCACATGAAGAACTTCATGCCGCTCTCCGACTTGGAGGAGAAAGCCGCCGCCTGGAAAGCGCGCTTCGACACCGACAAGCTTCGCTGCAACTTCGTCAAGCTGTTTATGGATGGCGTGACCGAGGGCGAAACCGCCGTCTTCGTCGATGACTATGCTCACAAGCCCGGCTGGCAGGGTGAGCCATTATTCTCTGGCGCCGCCTTCAACGCAGTCGCGACGGAAGCCAATCGCCTCGGCCTGCCGGTTGCCGTGCATGCGATCGGCGACGGCGCGGTCCGCATGGTGCTCGACGGCTACGAAGCCGCGATCAAAGCCAACGGCAAAAGGGACATGCGCAACCGCATCGAACATATTGAGGTGGTTCACCCCGACGACATCCCCCGCTTTGCCGAAACCGGCACCGTCGCGTCCATGCAGCCGACGCATCCGCCGGGTTCGGCTGGCCTGCCGCTTGAGCCTTACCTGACCTATATCGGCCGCGAGCGCTGGCCCTACGCCTTCGCCTGGAAGACGCTGGTCGATGCCGGCGCAAAGATCGTATTCGCCACCGACTGGCCGGTCTCGCCGCTGCCGCCGCTGAGCTGCATCGGCGACGCCCTCACGCGCAAACCCTGGGCCGACGACATGCCGGACCACCGCCTTACCCTGCACGAGACACTGGCCGCCTATACCCGCACCAGCGCCTGGGTCGAATATATGGAAGACCGCAAGGGCGTCCTGAAACCCGGCTACTACGCCGACGTGGTGGTGCTATCAGGCGATGTCGAAGCGACCGCCCCCGAGGCCATTGCCACGCTCTCTCCCGTGCTCACCATTTGCGACGGCCGCGTCACGTTTGATGCCAGAGGGGGGCGATGACGGAAGCAGCGCCCTCGCCGACCAGCAAACCGGCAACCGCAAGCTCTCGCGGACGTCCCGCAGGTGCTACGCGCAAAGGCCTCGAAACGCGTGTGCGCATCATCAAGGGCGCGCGCGAAGCTCTGGAAGAAGGGGGCATGGAGGCGCTGACAACCCGGCGGATTGCCGCCTCGGCGGGCGTCAAACTCGCGACGCTCCACTACTATTTCGACAGCAAGGAAAGCCTGCTGCTGGCCGTGCTAGAAGATCTGATCGCCGACATGGAGGTCGCTTATCGCCATGATGTGGCCTTGCCGGAGGAACCGGAAGACCGGGTCGAAGCGCTGATCCGGGCGAGCTGGCGCTACATCCAGCGCACCCGCGACAAGCAGATCGCCCAGACGGAGCTGACGCTCTATGCCCTGCGCACCAAGGGCTCCGAATGGCTCGCAGCCCGCCAGTACAATGCCTATATCGATTTCTACGGCCATCTCGTCTTCGAGGACGACACAGACGAAGAGCTTCGCCGGATCGGTCGCGCCGTCGCCCGCCAGATGCTGATCGGGATCGACGGCATCATCCTGCAAAGCTACGCGCTGCAGGACCTCTCGGCCTCCAATGACGACATCGAGGCCTTGATCATCGCCATGCGCGGCTATTTCCGCAGGCTCATGGCAGAGCACGGCAAGGCAAGCTAAGCGAGCTTCCAGATCCCAAGCGCATTGCCGGAGAAGAGTTTGTCCTTCTCTTCCTTCGTGCAGCCATGCAGCAGGGCCTGCGTGGTCGCGACCCAGGTGGAGAGCCCGCCGCCCAGGGTGCAGACCGGCCAGTCCGAACCCCAGATCGCGCGATCGAAACCGAAGGTACTGATGGTGTGATCGAAATAGGGTTTCAGATCTTCCAGCGTCCAGTTCTCCAGATCGCCATAGGCCGGGATGCCGGAGATCTTGACGCGGACATTATCGCGCTTGGCAATGTCGGCGATCCCTGTCTTCCAGGTGTCATAGCCATGTCCCTTGATGTCGGGCACCCCACAATGGTCGAGGATGAAGGTGACCTCAGGCGCGAGGTCAACAAGCGCCTTGGCCTTGTCGACCTGATGCGGCAGCATGCAGAGATCGAAGGTGAGCCCCGTGCCGGAGAGCCGCTTTACATTCTCCCGAAACAGAGCCCCCTCGGACACATCATCGGGCACCACATGCAGCACGCGGCGGAATCCCTTGACGAAGGGATTGGCAAGCTGGGTCTCGAGATAGGCGGCAAAACCAGGATCTTCCGGCCGGCACGAGGCGATGACCCCGCGGATCAGGTTATCCGGCATTCGCGATAGTTCCTGAACCATCGCGGTTTCCGAGGGAATGTCCTCGGGCGCGACATCCACCTCCATATGCAGCACGGACGAGATCCCCAGCCGCCGGGCCTCCCGTGAGTAGGTCTCCCAGCTGAAATCGGCATCGAGGGCCGGGACGTCCTTCAGCCAGGGATAAGCGAGCCGGTCTCGATAGATCAGGTGCAGGTGGGTATCGATGATCATGTGCGGCCCCTCCCAAGGCCTTGGAATCTTAATTCGTCTCGATCGCATCCGCTCCGAGACCGGCACCCGCTAACGCGGAGATTTGCCGCGCTGTCTCCGTCAGCGCTTCAATCGTTCGGGCGATGTCGGGCGCCTCAGGCGTGTTGATGAGGGTGATATAGGGCACCGTGAGCGCGCCCAAGGCCTCGCCATCGGCACTGACGATCGGGGCCGAGAGGTTAATGACACCGGCCGTCTGCGCGCTCGGCATCATCTCGTAGCCGCGCGCCCGGATCTGCTCGAGCCGATCAACGAAATCCTCGGTCATCCGTCCGTCCGGCCCGCCGCTCGCGACATGTTCGGCGACCATCATCGCCCGCACCTCCGGACTGCGGAAGGCAAGCAGCACATGGCCGGAACCAGTGTCGAACAGCCCCATGCGCGAGCCGACCCGGATCGAGATGCCCCAATAGCCCGGCGCCTCCAGCTGGGCGATGACGACAGGATGGCCGCGATCGTAGACGACGATGTGGTTTTCCTGCTGGGTGATCTCGGCCAGTTCCCGCATCAGCGGCATGGCGAGTGAGGCAAGCCGACGTGTCGGGGCATGCAGCTGTGCGAGACCAAAGAGCTTCAGCGTCAGCACGTAGCGGTCCCCCTCCAGCCGCGCGACATAGCCGCGTTTCACCAGCCGGTCGAGCATCCGGTAGAATTCGTTCGGGCTGCGATCGAGCTTCTTGGCGATCTCGGCCTGGCTCAAGCCTCCATCCACGCCTGCCAGAAGCTCGATGATATCGAGCCCCTTGTCGAGCGCTGGCGCCCGATAACGCTCCTGGTCGAGGTCATTCACTTAATTTCTCTCCTTGAAGCCCGAGGACCGACCTTGACGTTGATGAATAAATGTTTTGCATATGAATGATGCTCGCATCGACCGCGGGAATATGCAAGGGTCGAATGGCGAGGGATCGGCTGGAGGAGCCAAGAGCATGAACCTTAAGAACAAGCATGTGTTGGTGACGGCAGCCGGCCAGGGCATCGGTCGCGCCAGCGCGCTCGCCTTTGCCCGCGCCGGTGCAACGGTCGTGGCGACCGACATCAACGAGGATGCCTTGGCGACGCTGGATGGCGAGGCTGGAATTACGACACGCAGGCTCGATGTCCTGAACGACGAAGCCGTCAAGGCGGTGGTCGCCGAGACCGGCCCCTTCGACGTGCTCTTCAACTGCGCCGGCGTTGTGCATGGCGGCACGGTCCTGGACATGGCCGACACGGATCTCGACTTCGCCTTCGATCTCAATGTGCGTGCCATGATCCGCACCATTCGCGCGGTCCTACCGGCCATGCTGGAGCGCGGCGAGGGGTCGATCATCAACATGGCCTCGGTCGCAAGCTCGATCAAAGGCGTCCCGAACCGCTTCGCCTACACGGTTACCAAGGCCGCGGTGATCGGGCTGACCAAGTCGGTCGCAGCCGATTACGTGACGCAAGGCATTCGCTGCAACGCGATCTGCCCTGGCACCGTCGAAAGCCCTTCCCTGCAGGACCGCATGCGCGCTCAAGGGGACTATGAGGCTGCCCGCGCAGCCTTCATCGCCCGCCAGCCCATGGGTCGGCTTGGCACGCCGGAAGAGATCGCCGACCTTGCCGTCTATATCGCAGGCGCCACTTACACCTCGGGCCAGGCCTTCGCCATCGACGGCGGCTGGACGATTTGAGCAGTGCGAGGAGAAGTGTGAATCACTTTTCCATCCGGCATTGCGAGCAGGAATACACAGAGCGGTTCAGCCGCGACCTTCAGGAAGGAAGAAGACCATGAAACTCATGCGTGTCGGCCCGCTCGGCCAGGAAAAGCCTGCGATCCTCGACGAGGACGGCAAGGTTCGTGACCTCTCGGGCCATGTCGCCGACATCGGCGGTGCAGCGATCTCCCCGGAAGGCCTGGCGAAGATCGCCGCCATCGATCCGGCCTCGCTGCCGGAAATCGCCGTTGACCGCATCGGCGCCTGCGTTGCCGGCACCGGCAAGTTCATCTGCATCGGCCTCAACTACTCGGACCATGCCGCCGAAACCGGTGCTGCCGTGCCGCCGGAACCTGTCATCTTCATGAAGGCGACGTCGGCGATCTGCGGCCCGAACGACGACGTGCTGATCCCACGCGGCTCGGAAAAGACAGACTGGGAAGTGGAACTCGGCGTCGTCATTGGGAAGACTGCAAAATATGTCTCGGAAGCGGATGCCATGGATTATGTTGCCGGCTACTGCGTCTCCCACGACGTCTCCGAACGCGCCTTCCAGACGGAGCGCGCAGGCCAGTGGACCAAGGGCAAGTCCTGCGACACCTTCGGCCCGATCGGCCCCTGGCTCGTCACCAAGGACGAGATTTCCAATCCGCATGATCTGAAGATGTGGCTCTTGGTCAACGGCAAGATGATGCAGGACGGCTCGTCGAAGACCATGGTCTACGGCGTCGCCCACGTTGTGTCCTATCTTAGCCAGTTCATGAGCCTGCATCCCGGCGACATAATCTCCACCGGCACGCCTCCGGGCGTAGGCCTCGGCATGAAGCCGCCGCAGTTCCTCAAGGCCGGCGATGTCGTCGAGCTCGGCATCGAGGGTCTCGGCACGCAGAAGCAGACCTTCAAGGCGGATGTCTGAGATCAGTTATTTACAGCAGTAGCAGCATATGGAGTTCCGCCGCACACATACAAAAGAGCGGCGGAACTGCTGGCAATTCAATCGAATTATCTTATTTCAGCAGCATCGCCAGTTTTACAATCTCAATGTTCCGATCACGGATCTGATTGCCATCGATCGCCACCCTCCTCCCTCCCACTGACCTTTTCCCGGGCTTCAAGGCGAAGAAGGGGGTACCTCGCGCGAACGCAACCACCCCCGTTGTTTGAAAATCACGAATTTCCAAAACACCTTCGTCTAATGAACCAAATGTAATCAGATCCGGATTTTCCCGAATAATTGAATCGATGTCCCGATCTATACTATCCAAAATCGCACGATAACCAGATGCACTACCCATATATTGGGTGATTCTGTTTTTGACGACGAGATGTGCCTTGGGCAACGGAAGTCTACCTTGATCCATCCGAGTCGCAAACATATGCTGAGCATAGATTTCGGACGGAAGCTTCAGACCATATATCAGAGAAAAAGCATTTTGGATTGCACGTCGAGAGGAGTCATCCGCCATTACGGGTAAAACTACTCGATTTGCTGCAGCCATAGCCACTTGGGTATATATTGAAAAACTAGGATTAGCATCAGTGAAGATGTAGTCGTAGGCACTCTTGGTTTCCGAAATGAAATCTTTTAACCAACTAACTATCTTAACCCACGTATCAGTGCCCGGTATTTGATTGTTTGCAAGCGTAGACATTGAGTTTGCTTGCAACTCAAGTAAGGGGTCGCCCGCAAGAAGAACGATATTTCCAGGAATCAAAGAATTGTATTGCGAAGGAACAACTAAATAATCACCAACAGGGATGGAACCAAAGCTGTAAGGCGACGGCAGCCTTGACTGAAAGTATCCTCCCACCGTTGCCCGTGGAGTACGTCCCTGGACCTTTAGAAGATTGTCACTTCCGTTCCCCTCCAAGCCACCGAGCAACAACTCAGATAAATTGGCTTGAGGGCATACGTCAATTACAAGTATCCTTTTGGACTGATTCAAATGCGCAAAGGTGGTGATGGCCTGAAACGCTAGGCTGGTTTTACCTGTACCACCTTTGTTGTTCCAGAAAATTGTAGAGTTCACTGTCATGTTTTGACCCCATATCTAAGTCCTAAGGAGACATATATACGTCCATGAAGGACACGTCAATGGCAGAAAGAGACGTCTACATGGGCTCCATGGACACCACTCTCCCTCTACCGGCACCGTATCGTACCCAAATAGTCTAGTGTGCATTGCAGGCGCTTCCCTCTACCTGAGGGAACTTGAGGTTCACGCCCGTCAACATCAACAAAAAAGCCGGGCGTGACCACCCGGCTTCCTTATTCATAAGTGCGGCACCCGCCTTACTTGATCAGTGGCAGGATGCTGTCGATCGACTTCTTCGCGTCGCCGTAGAACATCCGCGTATTCTCCTTGTAGAACAGCGGGTTCTCGATGCCGGAATAGCCGGTGCCCTGGCCGCGCTTGGAGACGAAGACCTGCTTCGCCTTCCAGACTTCCAAGACCGGCATGCCGGCGATCGGCGAGTTCGGGTCTTCCTGGGCAGCAGGATTGACGATGTCATTCGAGCCGATGACGATGACGACATCCGTCTCGGGGAAGTCCTCGTTGATCTCGTCCATTTCCAGAACGATGTCATAGGGCACTTTCGCTTCGGCCAGCAGCACGTTCATGTGGCCCGGCAGACGACCGGCGACCGGATGGATCGCGAAACGCACCGTCTTGCCGGCGGCACGTAGCTTGCGGGTGAGCTCAGACACCGACTGCTGTGCCTGCGCGACAGCCATGCCGTAGCCCGGCACGATGATGACGCTGTCTGCATCGTTCAGCGCATTGGCAACGCCATCGCCATCGATGGCGATCTGTTCGCCGGTCACTTCCATCTGCGGTCCGGTCGTGCCGCCGAAGCCGCCGAGGATGACCGAGATGAAGCTGCGGTTCATCGCCTTGCACATGATGTAGGACAGGATCGCACCCGAGGAGCCGACCAGAGCGCCGACGACGATCAGGAGATCGTTCGACAGCGAGAAGCCGATGGCCGCAGCCGCCCAGCCCGAATAGCTGTTGAGCATCGAGACAACGACCGGCATGTCGGCGCCGCCGATGCCCATGATCAGGTGGTAACCGATGAAGAGCGCCAGAAGCGTCATCAGGATCAGCGTCCAGCTGCCGGCGCCGTTGAAATAGAGGACCAGCAGGATCAGCGAGGCAATCGCCGCGCCGGCATTCAGCATGTGGCCGCCCGGCAGCTTCTTGGCCTTGCCATCGACCTTGCCGGCAAGCTTGCCATAGGCGACGACAGAGCCGGTGAAGGTAACCGCGCCAATGAAGACGCCGAGGAAGACTTCGATCTTCAGGACGGCAATCTCCGGCCCGGTTTTCTCCGCGATCTTCAGCGCAAAACCGGTGAAATCCTTGAAAAGGTCGGTGTGGCCGGCCTGGATGGCGCAAGCGACCGCATTGACGGCCGGATCACAAAAGGCGATGCCCGCATCCGTAATCGTGCTGGCAATTCGCCACATCTCGATTTCGGCATTGAAACCGATGAAGACAGCGGCGAGACCGACGAGCGAGTGCATGGCAGCAACCAGCTGCGGCATTTCCGTCATCTGCACGCGCTGAGCGACCACCCAGCCAATCGCGCCGCCAATGGCGATCATCACGATCGAGACGAACCAGTTGCCGGCACCAGGGCCGTACAGAGTCGCGAGTACCGCAAGGCCCATGCCGACGATGCCATACCAGACGGCGCGCTTGGCGCTCTCCTGACCCGACAGGCCGCCGAGCGACAGGATGAAGAGAACGGCTGCGACGACATATGCCGCTGTGGTGAATCCATATTCCATTTCTATCCCCTCCCCTGACTCAAGACTTCTGGAACATGGCGAGCATGCGCCGGGTGACCATGAAGCCCCCGAAGATGTTGATGCCGGCCATCAGGACCGACAGTGCGGCGAGGATGACCACCAGGAAGTTGCCCGATCCGATCTGCATCAGGGCGCCCAGAATGATGATCGAGGAGATGGCATTGGTGATTGCCATCAACGGCGTGTGCAGCGAATGGCTGACATTCCAGATGACCTGGAAACCGACGAAGCAGGCGAGCACGAAGACGATGAAATGGCTCATGAAACTGGCAGGCGCATAAAGGCCGGCAAGCAGGATAAGCGCACCACCACCGGCAAGCATCGCGACCTGATTGCGGGTCTGCGTCTTGAAGGCGGCGATTTCCTGGGCACGTTTTTCCTCAGGCGTCAGCTCTTTCACCTTCTCCTTTGGCTTGGCAGCGGCAATGGCCTGGATCTTCGGCGGCGGTGGCGGATAGGTGATCTCACCATCCTTGGTGACAGTGGCACCCCGGATGACATCGTCTTCCATGTTGTGCACGACCACACCGTCCTTGGACGGTGTCAGATCGGTCATCATGTGACGAATATTGGTGGCATAGAGCGTCGAGGACTGTGCGGCCATGCGGCTCGGGAAGTCGGTGTAGCCGACGATAGTCACACCATTGTCGGAGACAATCTTCTGGTCGGCGACGGTCAGATCGCAGTTCCCACCCCGCTCGGCCGCAAGGTCGACCACGACAGAGCCCGACTTCATCGCGGCCACCATGTCGGCGAGCCAGAGCTTCGGCGCATCACGGCCCGGGATCAGTGCCGTGGTGATGACGATGTCGATCTCAGGCGCCAGTTCGCGGAACTTGGCAAGCTGCTTCTCGCGGAACTCGGGCGACGACGGAGCGGCATAACCGCCGGTCGCGGCACCGTCCTGCGTCGGTTCAAACTCCAGGAACACGAACTGCGCGCCCATGCTCTCGATCTGTTCAGCCACTTCAGGGCGTACGTCAAAGGCATAGGTGATGGCGCCGAGCGAGGTGGCCGTACCGATGGCGGCAAGACCGGCGACACCCGCACCGATGACCAGCACCTTGGCCGGCGGCACCTTGCCGGCAGCCGTCACCTGACCGGTGAAGAAGCGGCCGAAATTGTTGCCGGCCTCAATGACCGCACGATAACCGGCGATGTTGGCCATGGAGGACAGCGCATCCATCTTCTGGGCGCGCGAAATGCGTGGCACCATGTCCATGGCAACGACGGTCGCACCCTTGCCCTTCGCCTGTTCGAGCAGAGCGGTATTCTGGGCCGGATAGAAGAAGGAGATCAGCGTCTTGCCGGGGCCGAGGCGATCGACTTCGGATGTCTCGGGCGGACGCACCTTGGCGATGATATCGGCCGTTTCATAGAGCGCCGCGGCTGTTTCCACCACTGTCACACCGGCGGCGCGATAGGCGTCGTCAGAAAGTCCCGCAGCCTTGCCGGCGCCGCTTTCGATCACGCATTCATAGCCGAGTTTCTGCAACTGGGTGGCGCTATCAGGCGTCATCGCGACGCGAGCCTCGCCGGCATAAATCTCCCTTGGCGATCCGATCTTCAATCCCATCTCCCAAACTCCGTTCAAACGGGTTCTACCTGCTATCCTTCGCCCAAAGTCGAAGGACTCTCCGATGGCGGACACGACCAGAAGTGAGGCCCCCTGTCTAGTCCAGCTTCAGGAACAAATGACGGTTTTGTCACACCCGCGCGGCACTTAAACCGATTTTTGCTGCAGCGCACACAATGTGCTGTCAGGTGCGCGATGGAACAAACTACCGGCCCACCCTGTTTCTCCAATGGAACAACGTCAGGGAGACACACATGCTGCAATGGATCCTCATTCTACTTCTCATCGCTGCCGTAGCGAGCCTTCTCGGCTTTCGCGGCGTGGCAGGCGCTTCGGCGGGCATCGCCAAGATCCTGATTTTCATCGTCCTGGTGGTGATGATCATCGCCCTCTTTACCGGGGTCATCATTGTAGCCTGACGTTCGCTCCCGAATGCAAAAGGCCCGCATCGCCAGTGGCGATGCGGGCCTTTTCGTGTGCTGCCTTCAGATGAAGGGTCTGACCCGGGGATCTCCGGGCGTCCAGCTGGCAATCTCCTGCAGTCCCACGGGATCGATGATGTCGCAGCCCCGCTCGCGCCAGCGGATGAGCCCCCGATCTGCGAGCTTCTTCAATGTCTTGTTCGTGTGAACGATCGACAGACCGAGCGTATCGGCGAAGTGCATTTGCGTCGCCGGGATATGGCGGTGGTTGTCACCGAGGATCCCGGCATTCACCCCGCGATCGAACAGGAAGGCAAGAAGATAGGAGGAGCGCTCGAGCGCTGAGCGTCGCCCGATGCTGAGCAAGTGTTCGTCGAGAATGCACTCCTCGCGCGCCGCAAGCCAGGTCAGATCGAAGCCGAGTCCCGGATGCAGCTCGAACAGCGAGAAGAGCCGGCTCCGCTCGAAGACGCAAAGCGTCATCGGCGTCAGGGCCTCGACCGAATGCTGCATCTCGGCCATGACCGCGCCCTGCAGGCCGATCATGTCTCCCGGCACGATATAGTTCAGGATCTGCCGTCGACCGTCCTCAAGGATCTTGTAGCGGAACCCCCAGCCGGAAAGCACGGTGTAGAGATGCGCACTGCGCGCACCCTCGACAAGCACGGTGGTTCCGGGGTCGGCGATCAGCTCGCCGCGCTTGAAGGAGGAGACGAATTCCAGCTCTGCTTCGGTGAAAGGGCGGAAGCGCTTCATGTGCCGCAGGGGACATTCGAAGCAGCTGACGCGAATGGGAGACGGGCTGGGTTCGATTGCCATCGGATGACCTCGTTTCTACGCCACCATGTTCCTGCATGGAACAATCAAAACATCACATGTCTTTTTTAAATGACGGTCGTCAACCTACGCCCCATAACGCGCGGCTGACAAAAGGAACTTCCATGACCACGTCGACGCCCCGCGTTCTCATCGCCGAAAACCAGTATCTTATTGCGATGGAGGTGGAGCGCATCCTGCAGGAGAGCCTGACATGTGACGTGAAGATCACGCCGCTTGCCAGGCTGGCTCAAGAGCTTTCTGCGGGAGATTTCGAGATTGTCATCATCGACGCTGCAGCAGCCGAGCCCTTGAATGTCGAGCGCGCGAAGCTGATTCAGTCGGCCGGCGCAGTGCCGGTCTTTCTGTCGTCCTATGACTATTACCCCGTTGCGGACACGGTTGTGTCGTCCTACCCCATGGTCTCCAAGCCGCCGCAATCAGCAGAACTGGCTGCGGCGGTGCTCGACGCGATGCGTCGCAAGTCGTCAGACAGCGAAGGCCTTCTTGATGACCGCTGAGCTGTTGGCATCCGGGCCGTAATCGCCCTCGCCACTCACGCCCAGGATCTCCTGAAGCTTGTTGCGCGCGCGATTGATTCGGCTCTTGATGGTACCCACGGCGCAGCCGCAGATCTCCGCTGCTTCTTCATAAGCGAAGCCCGAAGCGCCGACGAGAATGATCGCTTCGCGCTGATCGCTCGGCAGCTGGTCAAGCGCCCGCTTGAAGTCTTGCAGATCGAGGGAGCCGTATTGCTGCGGATGGGTGGAGAGCTGTGACGTGAAGATGCCGTCCGTATCGGAGACTTCGCGGCCACGCTTGCGCATCTGGGAATAGAATTCGTTGCGCAGGATGGTGAAAAGCCAGGCCTTCATATTCGTGCCGGGCTCGAAGTGATCCTGCTTGGCCCAGGCCTTCATGATCGTGTCCTGCACCAGATCGTCAGCCACATGGTGGCGGCCGGTCAGCGACACGGCGAAAGCACGCAGGTTGGGCAGCGCGGCGAGCAGCTCGCGCTTGAAAGATCCGTCAGTCGACTTATCGCCAACAGTCATCGAGCAGTATCCTTGATGCGAGTATCTTCGCTGGCCTGGCGCTCCGCCACATCCAGACGCTCGAGGAGTTGCAGGAACCGCTCGGGTATGCCCTCCTCCTGTACGGATTGGTAGTATTCTCGCAGTTGCGCCGAGACCCCGGGGTGTAAGGCGGCCATTCCAGGCAGCCCGTTCGAAGCCGGCGCTTTCTTTGAATGTTCTGTCATTTGGTCCAACGGGTTTGAAACGGTGTCGCCTGAAAACGCGGATGCGCGGAGAAGGTTCCACGAAACGCGATATTTTTATTTGCCCCCGACAATAGCACAAACGGCCCTCTCGAAACCGTGATCGAGATGGAACAAAGACCGACAGGCGACGTTCTTCCGCCATCGAAACAGGAGAACCCAATATGCTCTACTACGCCCTCGTCTTTCTGGTCGTCGCTCTGATCGCAGGTGTACTTGGCTTCGGCGGCATCGCCGGCGCGTCTGCAGGTATCGCCAAGATCCTCTTCGGCATCTTCATCATTCTTTTCCTCATCTCGCTTGCCATGCGCCTCTTCCGTCAGGCCTGAGCAGGTCAAAGATGAACAAAATAGGCCGCTTCGAAAGAAGCGGCCTATTTTTTTACTTAAATCAAGGTTTCTAAACCAGCACCCAAATGATCACCGTGACGAGCAGGATCAGGATGATGCTGAGCGTCGTGACGGTAAACGGCCCATAGCGGGGGGGCACCTGCGACTCCAAGTCCTGATCGAGACCGGCCTGCTGCGCCAGATGGCGGTTCTCGGCATCGACATTGGGCTGCGGGTTCTGTGCGGGTTGGGTCGTATGGGTCGTATTCATCGGATAGCTCCATAACGCTCTGCCGGGATCGGCGCGATCAATGCCTGCGCCTCGGCAGGACCGGCGACGGACACCGGGGCATCAAGAACGGCAAGCTTGCCGGGATCGATCGTCTGGCGGATGTCGCGCCCGGCGACGAGGTCGGCACTGACCGGGAAGCAATCACCATAGATGATATCCGCCATGGCGCGCGCTCTGCGAAGTTCTTGCGGCAGCGCGTTGTAGCAAGCATCGTCAGTGTCATAGGAAATGACGGCCACAGGATCCTGAAGACAGGTGGTGTCTTGAGGATGGCAGGCCACAATGACCAATAAGGCAGCCATGCTGTTCATGATCAGTCTCCGTGTTACTGGAAAGTTAACGCGGAGACTTGGCCGAGGTTCCGGGAATTCGGCGTTTGTAAGGCGGGCCGGCCGGTTTAGGCGCGTATCAGCCCATGAATGTAATGCAACTTTGCAATCACCGGCTCTGACAGCACGAAGGGATAGAGATCCGGCTGCCCCATGCTGCGGTTGATGCTGTTGATTGCAAGCGTCAACGGCACCCAGGCACGGATCAGCGCCAGTGCGCTGCCCGCTCTGTAGCTGTCGAAGGTCCGCTTGAGCTCGATGGCGGGAATATCGGCCTCGACATCCGGGCTCGTGCGAAGACCGAACGCATCGGCCGTATCGAGCGCATCCACCATGTGGAAGTAATGCGCAAAGGTTTCCGCGAAGTCTTCCCACGGATGGCTGGCCGCATAAGCGGAGATGAAGCTGTTCTCCCAGCCGACGACCGGACCTTCGGCATAATGTCGCTTGAGCGCTTCCGAATAGTCCTCGCGCTCGTCACCGAAGACGGCGCGAAATTCGTCGAAACGGCCCGTGTCACGAACCAGCACGTTCCAATAGTAATGGGCGACCTCATGGCGAAAGTGACCGAGGAGTGTGCGGAAGGGTTCACCGAGTGCGACACGCCGCGCTTCCCGCTCGGCATCCGAGCCTTCGGCGATGTTGAGCGTGATCAGCCCCTCGTCATGGCCCGTCAGAACCGGCCCCTCGCCTTCGGCCGTCGGATCGTCTGCCAGGAACTCGAATCCGAGCCCCCGCTCCGGATCGGCGGTCCGGGTGACCAGCGGCAGCTGGAACCTGAGCAGCGAATAGAAAAGGCCGCGCTTGGCGAGTTCGATCCTCTGCCAGTTCTGCAGGTTCTCCGGTATCGAGAGATCGGGGATCGTCAGATTGTGGCGGCAGGCCAGACAGAAGCCGCTTTCATCGGCGTCTTCCACCAGCCAGTTGCAGCCGCCCAATGCGGCATTCGCACAAGGCCTCACGGTATCCGTTCCCACCTGCCCCTGTTCGAGCACCTGGGTACAGGACATGTCGAGCGCGACCATGTCGAGGTTGCCGGAGCGGAAGGCGAGGCGTGAACCGCAGGTCACGCAGCCATCATTTTCGAAATGCACGACATTCGAACAGTTGCTGCAACTGAACAGGCGCATGATCTCGTCTTTCTGTGAGGCAGCGACGCGGGAGGCGGCGGAGCTGGATGGTCAGTCGAAAATCTCAAGCGGGAAACGCAGCTGGTAACGCACCTGCCCGTTTTCCAAGGAATGCTTTGCTTCGCCATTGACCGACGACGGCACGACCCGCTCAAGGACCGTACTGCCGAAACGGGCAGCTTTCGTGTCCTCGGTCGCGCGGGCTGTGTAAGGCTCGGTCCAAAGCATCTCCACCACAGGCCCGTCCGGCGTATCCAGCTTGCGGCAGGAGACCTCGATCGGCAGACGCCGCTGCAGGAAGTCACCGTGACTGACGGCGTTGACCACCAGCTCATGAAGCGCAAGACCGATATGCAAAGAGGCATTCGGCGTAAGCAGTACGTCTTCGCCAGACACCTGCACCAGATCGGCGTTTTCCTGCACGTAACGATCAACCTGCTGCTTCAGCAGATCCCGGAAATAGGCGCCACGCCAGCTCGAATCCGTGATCAGATCCTGAGACTGCGACAGGGCATGCAGCCTTCCGCGGAATTTGCCGAGGAACATGTCGAGCGTGCCGGAATAGCGCGCCGTCTGAGAGGCAATGCTCTGGATGATGGCGAGCAGGTTCTTCGACCGGTGGCTGACCTCACGCAGCAGCGCCCTCAAGAGACGCTCGCGCCGGCGGTCTTCCGTCCGGTCGATGACCACCGTGATCATGTGCAGATCGTGGTCTGCCATTTCCACCATGCGGCACCGGAATTCGTAGAAGGTGTCCTCACCTCCCTCGATTTCAAGTTCCGCACGATCACCGGCATTGACGAGGCCAGACTTCAGCTCGGCGAGCTTCTGCCCAACCTCTTCCCCGAAAATCGCCTCGTCGGAGGGGACGACACCCGGAGTCAGCCGCCAGCGAGACGGCAGCGAGGTGATGCAGACATAGGTACCGTCCTTGTCCTGAAGGATCAGGCTGGCGCCCATATCCATGAGCGCGGTTATGAAGAACTCCCGCAGCTGATCGTCGCCGCGCTGAGGTTCAAACCATGTCAACCGATGTACCAATTTACCTGCTCCGCCGCTGATCGGCACCCCGGACCGGCCTCGCCCGCCGGTCCCTTCCTCGCTTACGTCCATTCACGCGTTCTAGATCAAACCTGCTCTGCAACACGCTCGTTGAAGAAGAGCGCCTGGCTGATCAGCGCCTTGACCATGTCGGGGTTGAACGGCTTGGTGACCAGGAATGCCGGCTCCGGACGTTCGCCCGTCAGCAGACGTTCCGGGAACGCCGTGATGAAGATGACCGGGATCGTGTCGACCTTGAGAATGTCGTTGACGGCATCGATACCCGAGCTGCCATCGGCCAGCTGGATGTCGGCCAGAACCATCTTCGGGTTGGTGCGCTTGTAGAGATCGACCGCTTCGGCATGCGTCCGGGCGATGCCGGTGACACGGTGGCCGAGGTCCTCGACCATCTGCTCGATGTCGAGCGCGATCAGAGGCTCGTCCTCGATGATCATGATATCGGTTGCAACCTGACGAGAAATTTCCATGGAGGCCTCATTGAAGAGCCCGTTGAACTCGGACTCGCTGACGCTGAGGACGTTGGCAGCCTCGGCAGTGGTGAAGCCTTCCACGGTGATCAGCAGGAAAGCATGGCGAGCACGTGTCGGGACTGCGGCAAGATTGGCGGCTGCGCGCTTTTCCCAGGCAAAGGGCGAGGTGATCTGGGGCAGCTCCACCTTGGTGGAGTCGTAAATGGTGACGAAGAGCTTGTAGAGTGCAACGCGGTCGTTCCCCGTATCCGGGAAAATCGAGATATCGGCGATCAGCGCCTCAAGAACAGCCGCGACATAGGCATCTCCAGATGTCTGCGAACCGGTGACGGCGCGTGCATACCGCCTCAGATAGGGAAGATGGACGGCAACGCGGGCAGTAAGGGACATGCAGTTCTCCAATCAGTATGGAATTCGGTGCGGACTCGGCTGAAAACGCCGTGCCTGCAAAAAAGTTCCATCACCTGTGGAACTTTTTTGCATCCGAAATCTTATAGGAGTAATTCTCATTTCGCCTAGGAAAACGATGGAACTGGAACAAAATGGCTGAAGGCCCTGCGGACAAGCCGGCGAAGACGAAAAAGCCCACCCAAGCACAGCGACACAACGACAACGCGCTGATCGGCACAAAGCTCCGCGGCTATTACGACAGCATCGTGGACGAAGGCACGCCTTCTCATTTGCTGGACCTTCTCGAACGCCTGCAGGACGCGGAAACCAGAGCGAAGAAATAACTGAGGCTCAGGTGCAGAAAGAGCCAGCGACAATCGCACTGGCTCTCTCCTTCACAATCAATCGTCGCGATCGTCCCGACCAACGCCCTGCATCTTCGCGACGCCAAAGACCAGAGCCGCAATTGCGGCAGTGGTCAATAAAGAACGCCCTCTCATCATGGCGGGTACGCCGGCGAGCATCTGCAACGTCATCGGATCCGGAAGCCGGGAGCGTGCCGCACGCTGCCGAGCCTCGGCCCGTCGCTCGGTCGCCTTGTTCATACCCTGCACGACCATGAGCACGATGACGGCGCAAACGGCGGTGAGAAGTGCAACGATCAAAGCTGCATAGACCGCGCCGAGTTCCGCCGAAAGGTAGAAGCCGAGCGCCAGCAACAATGCCACATAGGCCGTCAGCCCGAAGATCCCGGCCACCGCGCCCCCGATCAGGGAGCGCGTCAGACGAGTGGCTGTCGGGCGAACTTTACCGAATGCCGCGACGCCGAGATGTCTGAAGAGAGGCAGCATGATCAGCGCCGGCTGAGCAGGGCGAGCACGTAACCGACGCCAGCGGCCATGGCGAGCGACTGCAGGGGCTTTGCGCGGACATAGGCTTCAATGTCCTCTTCCGCATTCATGAAGCGCTCGCGGGCATTGTCCATATACTGCTGCGAGGTCTCACCCGCCTGGCGGATCTTGCCGCTGCCGAAAGAAGCAACCGTCTGCGTCAGCGACGCGATGTCACGGCGCAGAGCTTCGAGATCGGCCTGCACGTCGCCGCTTGTCGCACCGGCGGTCGTGGATGCCTTGTTCTCAATGCCGGTCGCCATGTCGTTTGCGATGCTTTCGGCCTTGTTCTTCGAGGCACTCGGTACCTGCGCCATAGTCGATCTCCTTCGTTGTAAAATATGGTGTCTTGTTCCCTCTCAAACGTCAGAAGTGCGCGAGTGTTCCACCGCATCGGCGAAAACTTGAACAGATCCGAACCCTTTCCCGGGACGATGATGAAGAAGATGAAGAAGATGAAGAAGATGGAACCCGAAGACGCGGCTCACGTTGTTGCAGCCGAGGACACGAGCCTCGACAACACCCCAGACACGGGAGAACACCGATGAATTGGAATCAGATCGAAGGCAATTGGGAACAGTTCAAGGGCAAGGCCCAGACCCAGTGGGGCAAGCTCACGGGTGACGATCTCGACGTGATCGCCGGCAAGCGCAAGGAACTGTCGGGCAAGATCCAGGCCGCCTATGGCAAGACCCAGGAAGAAGCCGACCGCGAGATCGACGACTGGATGGCCCGCGGCTGAGACCTGAAGGTCTTGAGACATATGAAACCCGGATCCTCACGGCTCCGGGTTTTTTGTTGCCCTCATGCCGCAGCCGTCGTTGCGCCGTAAGTCACGCCCTTTTCCTTGAGCCAGCGGCGATAGGCGATGGAGGAAGCATCCGCTCGGGTCGGAATTTCCTTGCGCGGCTCGAGTGGCAGAAGCACCGGACGCTGGTTCTCAAGGATGATCCGGTCCTGCAGGAAGATCATCTGCTGGAAATGAATGAGCTCCGTCGTCGTCGAGACATCGTCGATCAGATACATGATCGGATGGGCCCGGCAGCGGCCGGGATCGAGCGGCTGGACGAAGAGACCGATGACATCCCAGCGATTGGTCGCATTGGGACAGGTCTTGTAGAGGATCGTCGTGAACGGCGTCATCACCCGGTACATGTATTGCGTGGTGATCCCGTCCTGCGCCGACAGAGCCGCCTGCGGCTGGAAGAAGGTGCAGTTGGTCGCCCAGACCTCGTCCTCCTCACGCCGGATCTCGACATCATAGCTCTGCACTTCGGTATGCGGCTCCGCACCCAGCACGTCGGTATGGACGAAGGGGAAATGCGCCATGTCGAGGAAATTCTCGACGATGCGAAGCCCTGACGCCTTCACGGTGACGACACCGCAGGGCACATAGCGTCGATCAGGCTCATCGGCCTCCGGCAGGGGAAAGATCTCGCGCTCGGGCTCACCCAGCGTCGCCCAGAGAAAACCGAAACGATGGCGAAGCGGCAGCGGCTCGGCTCGCCCCTCGGCAAACACCTCGATCGCCCCATCCGCCTGCTTGACGACGGTGAGATCCGTCCCGAGCAGCCGGTTCTGCGATCGGCCCACGGGGATCACCGCCTCGGTATCGAGCACATACCACTGATTGAGCGACGCCTTGTCGATACCGTTCTGCATAGTCTGTCTTTCCTCTGGAGCATGGGAGAAACCGCTTGAAACCCGATCGCGCCCGCCGCTAGATTGCCTAAAAATTAGAGCGCGCACAATTGCAAGGCAACACTGATCCCCATCCGATGACGGCGAAGGCCGGCCAGATGACCGTCGGCTTCACCTTTTCCGGAAGGCTGGAGCCGCAAGGTTTTGTCGCGTTTGCCGAACATCGTGCAGCGCGTCTCTCGCTCGGCCTGAACATTGCCTTCTGCGACAGCGAGCGCTGCCGCCTCACGCTGTCGGGCCCGGAAGCCCTGATCGACGCCTTTGAAATGGCGGTCAGCCTTGGCCCCTATGACAGCATCGTGCTCGACGTATCAAGATTTCAAACCGACGACGACCTGCCCGCAAAGGCCGCATCATGACATCACCCTCTCCCTGGATCCCCGTTGCCCTTTCCGCCGACATCGAAGCCGGCACCTCTGCCGGAACGCTCGTCAACGGCGAGGAGCGCGTCGTCTGGCGCGACGACAAGGGCGCGGTCCATGTCTGGGAGGATCGCTGTCCGCATCGCGGCATGCGCATGAGCTTCGGCTTCGTGCGCGGCGACCACATCGCCTGCCTTTATCACGGATGGCGCTACGATACGGGCGGCCAATGTCGCTACATTCCGGCCCATCCCGATCTCGAGGTGCCAAAGACGATCAAGGTCCCGACCTTCGCCGCAACCGAACGCGCCGGCATCGTCTGGATGGCACTGGAAGGGGCGGATGCAGCGGACCTCTCGACGCTTACCGAAACGGCAGAACCCGTTCGCAGCCTCTTCCTCGATATGCCAGCGGAAGCGGCTCTTGCGGCGGTAACGACAGCGCTGCCGGAAGGCTACAGCGTGGGCGCAACCTCAGCCTCAACGGTGACACTGCAAGGAAACGGCACGACCGTGCTGATCGCCGCCCAGTCCCGCGACGCCGAGCGCTCCGCACTCCACGTGACCGTCACCGGCGACATCTCGACCACCACCCGCCGCAGCCTCACGCTCTGGGCAACCGACCTCCGCAATCGCCTCGAAGCACGCTCGATGGAGGCCGCGTGATGATCAGGCTTTACGATTACCACCTCGACGAAAACGGCTTTCGCGTCCGCCTCCTCCTCTCCATGCTCGGCCTCACCTTCGAGACGGTTGCCGTCGACAAGGCGCCCGGCCGCGAGCAGGAACAGCCGCATATGCTGGCGTTGAACCCGACCGGCACGTTGCCGATCCTTGAAGACGGCGACGTCAGGCTGTTCGGCACAGCGGCTATCCTCGCCTATCTCGTCCGCGCCCATGCGCCTGACAGTCCCTGGCTGCCCGCCGATGCAGCTGATTTCGGGCGCGTCCAGCAATGGCATGGCTTCTCCACCCGCGAGCTGAAACCCGCCGTCGACGCCCGCGAGGCGGCTCTCTTCACCTCCGAGGGCGCCAGCGAGGCGGATCTCAAGGCCGCCCGCAAAGCCTTTCGCATCATGGAAGACCACATGACGCTCCGGCAGATCGAAGGCTCGGACTGGTTCGTTGGCAACAACCCGACGCTGGCCGATCTGGCCCTCCTGCCGAGCTTCGCGCTTTCGCGTGACTGCGGCATCGACCACGACGAATACCCGGCCCTTCGCCGCTGGCTGCGCCGCTTCCGCGCGCTTCCGGGCTTCATCACTATGCCGGGCGTACCGGATTATCACTGACCTGCCTTGCTGCCCGAAAGCCGCTCGGCTAGGTCGATGGCAACGCAGGGAGGTCCGCCATGATCCGCATCGTCTTTCTCGACCGCGACACGCTGTCGCCGGAAACCGTGGTCCGCGCACCCTCCGTGCCGCATGAGATGGTGGTCCATGCCCGTACCGCCCCGCATGAGGTCGCCGAGCGCATCCGCGACGCCGATGTCGTGATCACCAACAAGGCCCCCGTCCGCGCCGAGGCGCTTGCCGGCGCCGCGAAGCTCAAGCTGATCGCCGTCTCCGCCACCGGCACCGACATCGTCGATCTCGCGGAGGCGAAGGCGCACGACATCGCCGTCTGCAATATCAGGAACTACGCCAAACACACGGTGCCCGAACACACCTTCGCCCTGATGCTGGCGCTGCGCCGCTCCATCCTGCCCTATCGCCGGTCGGTGATCGAGGGGCGCTGGCAGCAGGCCGCGCAATTCTGCTATTTCGATTACCCCATCGCCGATCTCGGCGGCTCGACGCTCGGCATCATCGGCCACGGCACGCTTGGCCAGTCCGTGGGCAAGATCGCCGAGGCCTTCGGCATGACGGTGCTGGCCGCCGGCCGCCGCGGCGCAACCGAGCTGAAATCCGGCCAGACGGCTTTCGACGAGGTCCTGAAGCGCTCTGACGTGATCACGCTGCATTGCCCGCTGACACCGGAAACGCGCGGCGTGATCGGTGCGCGCGAATTCGCCCTGATGGAGCGCAAGCCGCTGCTGATCAACACCGGACGCGGCGGCCTTGTCGACGAATTGGCTCTCGAAAAGGCGCTCGATGCAGGTCAGATCTCCGGCGCCGGCTTCGACGTCACCGATGGCGAACCGCCCACGCCAGACAGCCCGATGATGCGGATCGCATCACGCGAAAACGTCATCCTCACCTCGCATGTCGCCTGGGCAAGCCGCGAGGCAATCCAGGCGCTGGCCGACCAGCTGATCGAGAACATCGAGCTGTTTTTGGCGGGAACCCCGCGTAATCTTGTTGGCTGATCTTGCTCAGGCAGGTCAAGGCTGTCGCATCGGGGTACCCCCCTCTGCCCTGCCGGCCATCTCCCCCACACGGGGGGAGACTGGCTGAACCGCCGGCCCGCTCACATTCCGTTGGCGCCGCAAAGGGATCGGCAAACGCGGCGCTCCGCTCTCCCCCCTTGTGGGGGAGATGTCACGCAGTGACAGAGGGGGGTATGCACATACGCCAACCCAGCCCTTGCCCTTTGCCCGCGACGCATATCTAACTCTCTCAAAAGACAAGGGAGGACGGCATGCGGTATCTGGAGGCGGACTATGAGGGCGAGGAGATCCTGACGGCAAAGAAGGGCGCACTTGGCCTGATCGCCCTCAACCGGCCACGGGTGCTGAACAGCCTCTCCCACGACATGATCCTCGCCTTCGGCAAGGCGCTCGATGCCTTCGAGGCCGACCCTGATGTGGCAGCCGTCCTCGTCACCGGCGAGGGCGAACGCGGGCTTTGCGCCGGCGGCGACATCAGGATGTTCTATGAAAGCGGCAAAGCTGGCGACAGCAAGGCCTCCCAATTCCTCAAGGCCGAATACCGCCTGAACGCCCGCATCGCCCGCTTCAAAAAGCCCTATGTCGTCGTGATGGACGGCATCACCATGGGCGGCGGCGTTGGCGTGTCCAGCCATGGCAGCCACCGCATCGTCACCGAAACGACGAAACTCGCCATGCCCGAAACCGGCATCGGCTTCTTCCCCGATATTGGTGCCACCTGGCTGCTCTCCCGCGCAGCCGGCGAACTCGGCACCTGGATGGGGCTGACTGGCGAGGCGGTGAACGGCGCGGATGCCATCACCGCAGGCTTCGCCGACTGGTATGTCCCGCAGGACCGAGTGGCCGAACTGCTGGAGCGGATCGCCGCCCTGCCCGCCCCCGCTCTCGGGTCAACCATGGCCTCGATCATCCGCGACTATACGGTGGACGGCCCGACCGGCATCTTTTCCGAAGGCCGCGCCATGATCGACCGCTGCTTCGCCTTCGACACGGTGGAGGAGATCATCGCCGCCCTCGAACAGGAACAGTCCGACCTCGCCGCCCGAACGCTCAACGCCATCAGCGCGAAATCGCCGACCAGCCTGAAGGTAACGCTCAGGATGCTGCGCGAGGCCCGTAGCTCCAAGGATCTTGAAACCTGCCTCGAACGCGAATTCTTAGGCACCCTCCAGGTGGTGAGAGTCCCCGACTTCTACGAAGGCATACGGGCTGCGATCATCGACAAGGACAGGAACCCGAAATGGTCCCCGGCGACGCTGGAGGATGTGGCGCCGGAGAGTGTCGAGGCGTTTTTTGTTGCGAAGGATGAGCGGTTGTTTGGGTAGGCTCCGGCCGCATGAGAGTTCGCGACCGATTTGTGCGACGAGCATTGACGTCAGTCAGCAAGGCCGATCATCACCGAAAGCATGTTGTTGAGAGCCAGCATGTCGGCAGCGGAAAGATGACCGATCACCGGGCCGCATTTGGCGCGCGGATAGGCCATAACCTTATCCACCATGACCTGTGAAACGACATTGAGCCCGTTCTCCGCCGTTGGCTCTATAGTGAGCCGATAAAGCGGGGCCTCAGCGATCGTGCTGGTGAGCAAAACGACCAGCACGCTGTCTGCCGCATTGAGAAAATCAGATTGAATGACGATCGCCGGACGCGGTTTTCCATAATCGCCCTGCGCCGAAACCGTGACGAGATCGCCTCTTTTCACGATTCCGGCCAATCAGTAGCAGCCGCAATGAAGTCCAGTGCTTCGGTTTCCTCGGGACGGCCGCGCAAGAGCAGCCCTTGCCGCTCGGCTTCGGCGGCAAATTCGGGCCTGTGAGGGTCTGGTACCCAAATGCGAAGTTGCTTCATGCCCCGGCGCTGCTGCTGTTGCCGGTAGCGTTGAAACTTGGTCAGGCCGTCATCGGCGCGCTTAGGTCTCGGCATAGCGTTCTCCAATAGGTCGCGCGCTACCCTAGCACTTTGGTCGCGCACTACCTAATGATTTCAGCTCCGGTTACGTACGGCCCGAATGTTAGGATCTACGCTACCATTGGGCCGAGAGCGGGACGACCGGTTCGGCCGAATGCTGACGAGCATTTTTGCCCTGCCGCGATCAAGGAAACGCCCTTAATCAATCTCATAAGGCATCGGGTTCCTTACCCGATGATCCACCACCAGCTTCCTCTTCAGCGGCGGCACGGCGCGGCTGGTGCATTTGATGCGCTCGCAGATGCGGCAGGAAATGCCGATCGGGTCGAAGGCGCCGCGGTTGGAGAGGTCGAGGTCGTCGGCATAGACGAAGGCGCCGGCATAGGAGATCTCGCAGCCGAGGGCGAGCGCGTAGCGCGGATTGGCGGCGCGGAAGCCGGCGGAGCCTTTTGACACTTGCGTCGCGATGCAGAGATAGCGCACGCCATCGGGCGTTTCTGCGGTCTGGCGGATGATCCGGCCCGGCGTCTCGAAGGCCTGATGCGCATTCCACAGCGGACAGGCCGCCCCGAAGCGGGCGAATTGCAGGCGGGCGGCGCTGTGGCGCTTGGTGATATTGCCGGCCCGGTCGATACGGGCAAAGAAGATCGGCACGCCCTTGAGGCCCGGCCGCTGCAGGGTCGAGAGACGGTGACAGACCTGCTCCAGCGAGGCCTCGAAACGGGCGGCCAGCAGCTCGATGTCGTGGCGGAGATCCCGCGCAGCCGTGAGGAAGCTGCGATAGGGCAGGATCAACGCGCCGGCGAAATAGTTGTAGAGCCCCATACGACAGATCTCGACCGCCTCTTCGCTGCGGAAATTCGCCTGTTTCAGCACCTGGTCGATCTTCGTGGCCGCCGCCAGCTGGGCAATCTGGATGGCGATCTGGAAATCGCGGGTGGGAGCAGAGGCGTAACGGCTGACGGTGAGGATCCGCCCCACCGGATCAAAGCGGCGGATGGCCTCATCACCCGCCTCGCCGCGCACGACACGCACGCCGTGTTTCGCTTCGAGATGGCCTGAGAGCGCCGCGTAATTCTCCCCCTCCCCGAGCTTCAGCTCCGTCGCCAGTTGCTCGGCGGCGAGGTCGAGATCGTGGATGTAATTGTCGACGAAGTGGAAGAAATCGCGCACCTCGTCATACGGCGTCACCTCCTGGCTGGGTGCTGCCCCCAGGCGGTCGTCGAGGCTCGCCAGCTGCTCGTTGCCGCGCCTGTAAGCCTGATGCGCAGCAATCAGCGCATGGGCAAAACCGGGAGCATTCTGGGTGACGAGCTTCAGCTCCTGCAGGCTCGGCGAATAGGTCTCGAACAGCGGATCGGAGAGCGCCTCCGTGAGCGCCGATAGCAACCGGTCGTTCTGGCCGGAGGAAAGCTCGGTGATATCGATGCCGAACTTTTCCGCCAGCGACAGAAGCACTGAGGCCGAGACCGGGCGCTGGTTGTTTTCGATCTGGTTGAGATAGCTGGTGGAGATGCCGACCATATCGGCAAACTGCGCCTGGGTGGCGCCGTTTGCCTGGCGGATGTCGCGGACCTTGCGGCCGATGAAGAGTTTCCCGATGGCCATTTCGCAAATTCGCAATTTTCACTTTGCAAATTCATAAATCCACAGATGCACCTGTTCAACCGTTTTCTTCTGCGGCACAGTGGAATAGGTGTCACACAAGGCTTTAAAGCCAAACAGATCATTCCGGAGGAAGCATGTCGACGATCCTGGACCAGCTCGAAGCGCGCCGCGCGGAGGCCCGCCTCGGCGGCGGCGAAAAGCGCATTGCCGCCCAGCACGGCAAGGGCAAGCTGACCGCCCGCGAGCGCATCGAGGTCCTGCTCGACGAGGGCTCGTTCGAAGAATACGACATGTATGTCACCCATCGCTGCGTCGATTTCGGCATGGCCGAGCAGAAGGTGCCGGGTGATGGCGTGGTCACCGGCTGGGGCACGATCAACGGCCGCCAGGTCTATGTCTTCTCCCAGGATTTCACCGTGCTCGGCGGCTCGCTGTCGGAAACCCATGCCCAGAAGATCTGCAAGATCATGGATATGGCGATGAAGGTGGGAGCACCGGTGATCGGCCTCAATGACTCGGGCGGCGCCCGCATCCAGGAAGGTGTCGCGTCGCTGGCCGGCTATGCCGATGTCTTCAAGCGCAATGTCGATGCCTCGGGCGTCATCCCGCAGATCTCCGTGATCATGGGTCCCTGCGCCGGCGGTGCCGTCTATTCGCCCGCCATGACCGACTTCATCTTCATGGTGCGCGACAGCTCGTACATGTTCGTCACCGGCCCCGACGTGGTGAAGACGGTGACCAACGAGATCGTCACGGCGGAAGAGCTGGGCGGCGCCTCGACCCACACCAAGAAATCCTCCGTCGCCGATGGCGCCTATGAGAACGACATCGAGGCGCTGGAACAGGTCCGCCTGCTCTTCGACTTCCTGCCATTGAACAACCGCGAAAAGCCGCCGATCCGCCCCTTCCATGACGATCCGGCCCGCATCGAAATGCGGTTGGACACGCTGATCCCCGACAGCTCCAACAAGCCCTATGACATGAAGGAGCTGATCTACGCGCTGGCCGACGAAGGCGATTTCTTCGAGATCCAGGAAGCCTTCGCGAGGAACATCATCACCGGCTTCATCCGCATGGAAGGCCAGACGGTCGGCGTCGTCGCCAACCAGCCCATGGTGCTGGCCGGCTGCCTCGATATCGACAGCTCACGGAAAGCCGCCCGCTTCGTGCGCTTCTGCGATGCCTTCTCGATCCCGATCCTGACGCTGGTCGACGTGCCCGGCTTCCTGCCCGGCACCGCCCAGGAATATGGCGGCGTCATCAAGCATGGCGCCAAGCTGCTCTTCGCCTACAGCCAAGCGACCGTGCCGATGGTGACGCTGATCACCCGCAAGGCCTATGGCGGCGCTTACGACGTCATGGCCTCCAAGCATATCGGCGCCGATATCAACTATGCCTGGCCGACGGCCGAAATCGCCGTCATGGGCGCCAAGGGTGCCGCTGAAATCCTCTACCGCTCCGAACTCGGCGACGCCGAGAAGATCGCGGCGCGAACTAGGGAATACGAAGTCAATTTCGCCAACCCCTTCAAGGCCGCCGAACGCGGCTTCATCGACGAAGTGATCATGCCGCATTCCTCCCGCCGCCGCATTGCCAAGGCGTTTGCGAGCCTCCGCAACAAGCAGGTCGGCACGCATTGGAAGAAGCACGACACGATCCCCCTGTGAGGGCCTGTTGTGAGGGGCCCGTTGTGATCATGCATTGAGAGTGGGCAAGGACAACAGGGAAGGCCTATATAACTCTCGGCGCGCCCGAGGCGCTTCACCGAGAAAGGACCCGATTCATGACCGAGACAAAATTCCCGCCCGAGAAAAACCTGCCAGCTGGCTACGTGCCCCCGAAGGTCTGGACCTGGGAGCCCGGCAATGGCGGTGCCTTCGCCAATATCAATCGCCCCATCGCGGGCGCGACACATGACAAGGAGCGCCCGGTCGGCAAGCATCCGCTGCAGCTTTATTCGCTGGGCACGCCGAACGGCCAGAAGGTGACGATCCTGCTTGAGGAGCTGCTGGCAGCCGGTCACGACGGCGCCGAATATGATGCCTGGCTGATCAATATCGGCAAGGGCGACCAGTTCTCCTCGGGCTTTGTCGAGGTCAACCCGAATTCCAAGATCCCGGCCCTGATGGACCATGCGCCCAAGGATGGCGGCGAGCCGATCCGCTTGTTCGAGAGCGCCTCGATCATGACCTATCTCGCGGAGAAATTCGGCGCCTTTCTGCCGACCGAGACCCGTGCCCGCGCTGAAACGCTGAACTGGCTCTTCTGGCAGATGGGGTCCGCTCCCTTCCTCGGCGGCGGCTTTGGCCATTTCTATACCTATGCGCCGATGAAGATCCAATATGCCATCGACCGTTACGCCATGGAGGTGAAGCGCCAGATGGATGTGCTGAACCGCCATCTCGCCGACAACGAGTTCATGGCCGGCAAGGACTACACGATTGCCGACATGGCGATCTGGCCCTGGTATGGGCGTCTCGCCCTGCACGGCGCCTATGACGATGCCGGCACTTTCCTCTCCGTCGATGAATACGAACATGTCCAGCGCTGGACGAAGCAGCTCGCCGCCCGTCCGGGTGTGAAGCGTGGCGCCATGGTCAACAAGACCTCCGGCCCGCTCTCCGAACAGCTGCATGAACGCCACGACGCCTCCGACTTCGATACGAAGACGCAGGACAAGATCGCTGCGGCGTAAGGAGAGACCATGCCAAGCCTCCCCGACATGACGAAACATCGCGGTTTCCCCGGCGGCATGCCGGGGACCGGTGTGCAGTTTACCATCCGCCGTGCCAATCCGCGCGGCGTCACCCCCATCAAGGCGCTGCCCCGCAAGGCGCGCCCCGGCACCAAGGAACACCGCATCGACGCAGCCTTCCTCCATGCGCTCTGGCACCATTTCGGCGCAGAACCCTTCGAGCGCGGCAATCTGGATGCCGCGCGCCTGAGCCTGCTTTTCGGCCGTGAAGTCATCCCGGCCACCAAGGATTTCGATCCTCTGTCCTACGAGGCGATGCTCGTCATCGACGAGAAGGTAGCCCGGAAGAACTTCCCCGAATCCTTCGAAGACGTGTTCGAGGTGTGAACCCATGGCAAAAGATCCGCTCATGCCGAAACACCAGGGCTTTCCGCTCGGTCTGCCCGGAACACAGTGGCAGTATACGATCCGCCGCGCCAATCCGAAGGTGACGCCGGTGACCAACTGGCCGCGCCATCGCACCATGGACCAGACGGTGGCGCTCGCCGATCTCGGTTTCATGCAGGCGCTCTGGCAGTATTTCGGGACCGAACCCTTCGAGCGCGGCAATCTCGACGGCGAACGCCTCTGCCGCCTCTTCGGCCGCGAAGTCATCGCCGCCGAGCGTGGTTTCGATCCGCAATCCTATTTCGCCAAGCTGAAGATCAACGAGCCGCTGGCTCGGAAGAACTTTCCGGAGGCGTTTGGCGAGGTGAAGGACGAGAAGAGCGTGGCCAAGGGCCTGAAGAAGAAGGTCAGGGAATAGCGGGCAACGGAATTCAGGGCCGGGAGGAGGCGTGGAATGACCACTTTGGACATTGATGAGCGGCAACTGCAAGTCCGCTCTGTGGACGTCACGGACGACAGCATCATCTTCGACATGATGGATGGGCGCAGGATCGTGGCGCCGCTCTGGTGGTATCCGCGCCTCGCCAAGGCTTCCCCCGAGCAGCGCGCCAAGGGTGAAATCCTCCCCTTTGGTGACGCCGTTGGCTGGGAGGAAATCGACGAATACATCAGCGCCAAGGCGCTCATCATTGGGGGTGCCGCTCCCGGCGCCATCCCGCCTGCTCAAGCTGCCGAGTGACAACAATGATCCAGAAAATCCTCATCGCCAACCGGGGCGAAATTGCCTGCCGGGTCATCAAGACCGCCAAGAAGCTCGGCATCAAGACGGTCGCCGTCTATTCGGATGCCGACCGCAATGCGCTGCATGTCGAGATGGCCGATGAGGCGGTGCATATCGGCCCGGCGCCGTCGAACCAGTCCTATATCGTCATCGACAAGATCCTCGATGCGATCCGGCAGACCGGCGCCGATGCCGTGCATCCGGGCTACGGCTTCCTTTCGGAAAACGCAGCCTTCGCCGAAGCCCTGGAAAAGGCGGGCGTGACCTTCATCGGCCCGCCGGTTGGTGCAATCCAGGCCATGGGCGACAAGATCACCTCGAAGAAGCTGGCGGCCGAAGCCGGTGTTTCAACGGTGCCCGGCCATATGGGCCTGATTGCCGATGCCGACGAGGCGGTGAAGATCTCCGATCAGATCGGCTATCCCGTGATGATCAAGGCCTCGGCCGGCGGCGGCGGCAAGGGCATGCGCATTGCCTGGAACGCAGAAGAGGCCCGCGAAGGCTTCCAGTCGTCGAAGAACGAGGCAAAGAACTCGTTTGGCGACGACCGCATCTTCATCGAGAAATTCGTCACCGAGCCGCGCCATATCGAAATCCAGGTGCTCGGCGACAAGCACGGCAACACGCTCTATCTCGGCGAGCGCGAATGCTCGATCCAGCGGCGAAACCAGAAGGTCATCGAAGAGGCCCCCTCGCCCTTCCTCGATGCAGCCACCCGCAAGGCCATGGGCGAACAGGCAGTCGCTCTCGCCAAAGCCGTCGGCTATCACTCGGCCGGCACTGTCGAATTCATCGTCGATGGCAAAGAGAACAAGTTCTACTTCCTCGAGATGAACACCCGCCTGCAGGTCGAACATCCCGTCACCGAACTGGTGACCGGCCTTGATCTCGTCGAGCAGATGATCCGTGTTGCCGCTGGCGAGAAACTCGCCTTCGGTCAGGATGATGTGAAGCTGAACGGCTGGGCGATCGAAAGCCGGCTCTATGCAGAAGATCCCTATCGCAACTTCCTGCCCTCGATCGGTCGCCTCACCCGCTACCGCCCGCCGGCAGAGGGAACGACCGCCCACGGCACCATCGTTCGTAACGATACCGGCGTCTTCGAAGGCGGCGAGATCTCGATGTATTACGACCCGATGATCGCCAAGCTCTGCACTTGGGCCAAGGACCGCATGACCGCCATCGACGCCATGAGCGAGGCCCTCGACAGCTTCGAAGTCGAAGGCATCGGCCACAACCTGCCCTTCCTCTCCGCCGTGATGAACCAGGAGCGCTTCCGCTCCGGCAAGATCACCACGGCCTATATCGCCGAAGAGTTCAAGGACGGCTTTACCGGCGTCACCCCGGATGCCGCCTCGGCCGAAAAGCTCGCCGCGATTGCCGCCGTGATCAATCACCGCCTGCAGGCGCGTGCGACCCAGATCTCCGGCACCATCGGCAACCACACCCGCAAGCTCGGCAAGGACTGGGTCGTCAATCTGGTGGGTGGCGACCATGCAATGGCCGTCACCGAGGGCACGGGGAATACACGCGTCGCATTCGAGGCCGGCAACGAGCTTGTTGTCGCCACCGACTGGCAGCCGGGTCAGACGCTCGCCCATGTCGACATCGGCGGCGATATGCTTGCGGTGAAGGTCGATCTCAAGGGCCCCGCCATCCGGCTCCGCTGGCGCGGCATGGATGTGACCGCCCGCGTCCGCTCGCCGCGTGTCGCGGCACTTGCCAAACTCATGCCGGAAAAGCTGCCGCCGGATACCTCCAAGATGCTGCTCTGCCCCATGCCGGGCGTCATCACCGGAGTTGCGGTGAAGGAAGGCGAGACCGTGGAAGCCGGTCAGGCGCTCGCCACCGTCGAGGCGATGAAGATGGAGAATATCCTGAAGGCCGAACGCCGCGGCACCGTGAAGAAGATCGTCGTCAAGCCGGGCCAGAGCCTGGCGGTGGATGAGCTGATCATGGAGTTCGAGGGCTAGCTATCTCCGCTCAGGAGACTGCCCCTCATCCGCCTGCCGGCACCTTCTCCCCGTAAACGGGGAGAAGGCCGAAATGGCGCTGCTTGTGCCTCCCTCTCCCCGCCTGCGGGGAGAGGGCAGGGTGAGGGGCAAACAGGAACACTAGTCGTCGGCCCGCAGTCCGTGCGGAGCAGGGAGAAGACCGGATGACCAAGAAAACCATCGCCGACTGGCAGGCGCTTGCCGAGAAGGAACTGAAGCGTCCGGCCGAGAGCCTCGTCTGGAACACACCGGAGGGCATTCCGGTAAAACCGCTTTATACGGCAGAGGATGTCGCGAGCATCGACCATCTCGACAGCCTGCCGGGCTTTGCCCCTTTTGTGCGCGGTCCCCGAGCCACCATGTATGCCGGCCGCCCTTGGACCATCCGGCAATATGCCGGCTTCTCGACGGCGGAGGAGAGCAATGCCTTCTACCGCAAGGCGCTCGCCGCAGGTCAGCAGGGCGTCTCCGTCGCCTTCGATCTCGCCACCCATCGCGGGTACGATTCGGATCATCCGCGCGTCGAGGGCGATGTCGGCAAGGCGGGTGTGGCGATCGACAGCGTCGAGGACATGAAGATCCTGTTCGACGGCATTCCGTTGCAGGACATCTCGGTGTCGATGACCATGAATGGCGCCGTCATCCCGATCCTAGCGAACTTCATTGTTACGGGTGAGGAGCAAGGGGTATCGCGCGACAAGCTGTCCGGGACCATTCAGAACGACATTCTCAAGGAGTTCATGGTCCGCAACACCTATATCTACCCGCCCGAGCCCTCGATGCGGATCATCGCCGACATCATCGAATACACGGCGAAGGAGATGCCGAAGTTCAACTCGATCTCGATCTCCGGCTATCATATGCAGGAGGCGGGCGCGACGCTGGTGCAGGAGCTTGCCTTTACGCTGGCGGACGGTCGCGAATATGTCCGTGCAGCCATCGCCAAGGGCCTGAATGTCGACGAATTCGCCGGTCGCCTCTCCTTCTTCTTCGCCATTGGCATGAACTTCTTCATGGAAGCGGCAAAACTGCGCGCCGCCCGCCTGCTCTGGACCCGCATCATGCAGGAATTCGAGCCGAAGAAGGCGTCGAGCCTGATGCTGCGCACCCATTGCCAGACCTCGGGCGTGTCGCTCGCCGAGCAGGACCCCTACAACAACATCATCCGTACCGCCTTCGAAGCCATGTCGGCGGCGCTCGGCGGCACGCAGTCGCTGCACACCAATTCCTTCGACGAGGCGATTGCCCTGCCGACGGAATTTTCCGCCCGCATTGCCCGCAACACCCAGCTGATCCTGCAGAACGAGACCGGCGTGACCAAGGTCGTCGATCCGCTCGCCGGCTCCTATTACGTCGAGAGCCTGACCAACGAACTGGCGGAAAAAGCCTGGGCCCTGATTGAGGAGGTTGAAAGCCTGGGTGGCATGACGAAGGCGGTCGATGACGGGTTGCCGAAGCGCCTTATCGAGGAAGCAGCTACCCGCCGCCAAGCCGCCGTCGACCGCGGCGAGGAGGTGATCGTCGGGGTCAACAAGTTCCGTCTGGAAAACGAAGAACCGATCGACATCCTCGAAATCGACAACACCGCCGTTCGCCTCTCCCAGGTCAAGCGCATCGAACAGACGCGCCGCCAGCGCGACCCCAAGCGGGTCAGCGAAACCCTCGCGCGCCTCACCGAAATCGCCCGCACCGGAGAGGGCAACCTGCTGGAAGCAGCCGTCGAGGCGGCCCGGGCACGTGCCACCGTCGGCGAGATTTCGGATGCCATGCGCGCCGTTTTCGGCGATCACGTTGCTGTGCCCGAAGTCGTGCATAACATCTATGGCAAGGCATACGAGGGCGATCCGGAAATGGAGACGCTGTCCACCCGCCTCAAGGACTATGGCAAGGCCGCGTCCAAGCCACGTATCCTGATCGCCAAGCTCGGCCAGGATGGCCATGACCGGGGCGCCAAGGTGATCGCCTCGGCCTTCGGTGATATCGGCTTCGATGTCGTGGCAGGCCCCCTCTTCCAGACACCCGAGGAAGCCGCAGACCTCGCCGTCGCCAACAAGGTGCAGGTCGTCGGCATGTCCTCGCTCGCAGCAGGCCACAAGACGCTTGCCCCGCAACTGGTCGAGGCGCTGAAGGCCAAGGGCGCCAATGATGTGATCGTGGTCGTCGGCGGAGTCATTCCGCGCCAGGACTATGACTTCCTGCTGGAGCATGGCGTCTCCGCCGTCTTTGGCCCCGGCACCAATGTCATGGATGCCGCCCGCTCCGTGCTTGACCTGCTGGAAGGCCGCCTGCGAAACAGTTGAGTCTGACGGCTCGGGGAGGAGCATGGAGACCTACGATTACATCGTCATCGGCGCCGGCACCGCCGGCTGCCTGCTAGCCAACCGGCTGTCCGCCGATCCCACGCGCCGTGTGCTGCTGCTCGAAGCCGGCGGCAGCGACAACTACCACTGGATCCATATCCCAGTCGGCTATCTCTATTGCATCAACAATCCGCGCACAGACTGGTGCTTCAGGACTGAGGCCGAGCCGGGCCTGAACGGTCGCGCCATCGGCTATCCCCGCGGCAAGGTGCTTGGCGGCTGCTCCTCGATCAACGGCATGATCTATATGCGCGGCCAGGCCCGCGACTACGACCAGTGGCGCCAGATGGGCTGTGAAGGCTGGGGCTGGGACGATGTGTTGCCCCTCTTCAAAAAGACAGAGGACTTCCACCGGGGGGCCGACGACAAACACGGCTCCGGCGGCGAATGGCGCGTGGAGAAGGCGAGGCTTCGCTGGGACGTGCTGGAAGCCTTTCGCGCGGCGGCCAAACAGGCGGGCATTCCGGAAACCGACGATTTCAACCGTGGCGACAACGAAGGCTCCGCCTTCTTCGAGGTCAACCAGCGCTCCGGCATCCGCTGGAACACGGCCAAGGCCTTTCTGAAGCCCATCAGGCACCGGAAGAACCTGACGATCCTCACCCGCGCCCATGTGAAGCGCCTGACGATAGAGGACGATCGCGTGACCGGCGCCGAAGTGCATCACGATGGTGAGTTGAAACGCTTTGCCGCCCGCCGCGAGGTGGTGCTGTCAGCCGGTGCCATAGGCTCGCCGCAGATTCTCGAACTGTCTGGTATCGGTCGCGGTGACGTCTTGCAGAATGCCGGCATCGAGACAGTCCGCGAGGTGCCGGCCGTCGGCGAAAACCTGCAGGACCACCTGCAGCTACGCCTCGTCTTCAAGGTGAGCGGCGTGCCGACGCTCAACGAGCGCGCCTCCAGCCTTTATGGCAAGGCGATGATCGGGCTGGAATATGCGTTCCGCCGCTCTGGCCCAATGTCCATGGCGCCGAGCCAGCTCGGCATCTTCACCCGATCCGGCCCGGACAAGGAGACAGCAGACCTCGAATACCACGTGCAGCCGGTGTCGCTCGACAAGTTCGGCGATCCGGTCCACCCCTTCCCGGCGATGACCGCCAGCGTCTGTAACCTGCGACCCGAAAGCCGGGGTTCGGTGCATATTGCAGGGCCGGACTTTGCCGCCCAGCCGAAGATCGCGCCGAACTACCTCTCGACGTCTGGCGACCGCGACGTTGCCGTCCGCTCGATCCGGCTTACCCGCCGCATCGCCGCCCAGCCCGCCTTTGCCCGCTATCAGCCGGAGGAGTATCGCCCCGGACCTGATCTCGAAAGCGATGCGGAGCTGGAAAAGGCGGCTGGCGATATCGGCACGACGATCTTCCACCCCGTCGGCACCTGCCGCATGGGAGCGGATCCGGATAGCGTCGTCGATCCGCGCCTGCGGCTCCGCGCCTTGAAGGGCCTGCGCATCGCCGATGCCTCGGTCATGCCGACGATCACCTCAGGCAACACGAATTCCCCCACCCTCATGATCGCTGAGAAGGCGGCGGCGATGATCCTTGAGGACCAGCGCTGACGCGAGACCATCAGCTGCGGTCGTCGGCATTCGCGCCGAGCAGTTTCGGCAGATCGCCGAAGCGGGCGACGAGACCGAACACGGTGGCGGCCACCGCCACGAACAGGATCGTCACCGACGCCATGACAGGCGTATAACCGTAGCGCAGCGCGTTGAAGATCTTGATCGGCAGCGTTTCCATCACGAAACCGACCGTCATGTAGGCGACGATATATTCGTTGAGCGAGAGCACGAAGGCAAAGGCATAGCCCGAGACCAGGTAGGGCGCGATCAGCGGCAGAACGACCGTGCGGAAGATGGTACGGTCATCGGCTCCCATGGTGGCCGCCGCCTCGACCAGCGAGCGGTCGATCGCCGAAAAACCGAGCGACAGTGTTACCAGCGGCAGCGTCACGAAAAAGATCGCGTGGCTGATGACCGCCGTCCAGGGTTGGCCGTAGAAGCCGGTCGCGGCCCAGAAGGTGAGCAAGCCCAGCGCCGTGATGACGGGCGGCAAAGTGAAGGGCGCGATGCCCAGCAGCTGGAACACCTGCGCCCAAGGCGCAAGACGCCGCCACAGAAACCTGGCGAGCGGCAGCGCGATGGCCACCGCAAGCGCCGCCGCGCATAGAGCCAGGATGACCGAGGCGAAGAAGGCCGAGCGCCAGCCGGGATCGGTAAAGATCGCGCTATACCAGGAGAGCGAAAATCCCTGCGGCGGGAAGTTGAGGCTCTGCTTGGCATTCACCGACACCCCGGCGACCACGACAATGGGCGCAGCGAGAAAGATGCCGATAAGCGTGAAGTAGAGACGAGTTAACGCCTTGTTCATGCTGCTTCTCCCTTGCGACCGATCAGAAGCGTCAGCGCCACCATGCCGAGCGTGACCAGCACGAGAAACACGGCCATGGCTGCCGCGAACGGCATGTTGGACTGGTAGATCGCCTGGTCGGTGATCAGCACGGAGAGTGTCCAGTGTGAGGGACGCCCAAGGATCTGCGGCAGCAGATAGGAGCCGAGCGCGAAGATGAAGACCATGATAAGTGTGGCAATCAGCGTGTTGCGTAGCGCCGGCACAACGACGGTGAAGAAGGCGCGCAGTGGCGAGGCGCCGAGCGTGCGGGCCGCTTCCGTCAGCGTCGGATCGAGCCTGACGAGAGCGGGATAAAGCACCAGCACCGTATAGGGCAGCGCCTGATAGGTCATGCCGGTCAGCACCGCGCCGAAATTCGGCATCAGCGCCACCGGGCTTTCCATCAACCCGACCATGACCAGGAGATTGGTGATGCCGGCGGTGCGCGAAAACAGCGTCGACCAGGCAAAACCGATAATGACTTCCGAGAGCGACAGGACAGAGAGCAGTGCCACAAGCCAGATCACCTGCGCCTTGCGGGACATGCGCGCGAGCAGATAGGTGAATGGCAGCGCCAAAGCCACACAGACCACCGCGACGGCAATCGCCAGCCCCAGCGAGAAGCCGAGCACGCCGCCGAAGAAGAAGGACAGGAAGCGGGCGTAGTTGTCGAAAACGAAATCCGGCGAATAGAAACCGGTTGGATCCCGCTTGAAGAACGAAACAGCGATCATCGTCGCGAAAGGCACAACGAAGAACAGGATCAGCATGCCCGCGGGAAAGGCGAGCGGCGCATAGTCGAGCGCGGTCTTGGGCGGTTCGCGTCTCATGCCGACAGCACCACGGCGGTTTCAGGATCGATGACGATGCCGACATCCTGGCCGACAGTGACGACCGGCCGTTCGCGCGGCGTGGAGACCGCAACGACCTCGGTACCGGAGACATCGAGGAAGGTCTCAATGGTGCCGCCGAGATCGCGGATGAAGGTGACCTTGCCGGTGATGCGGCCTTCGCCTGGGGCTGCGAGCTTCACGTCTTCTGGCCGAACCGAGAGGCTGGCCTGCGCCGAACTTGAGGGAGCCGAAATCCCCGCGACGCTATGCCCAAGCACCAGCGCCGTTCCGCCCTGTGCGGTCATTGGCAGGAGATTGGTCGAGCCGATGAAGTCGGCGACAAAACGATCGGCCGGCTTGCGATAGATCTCGATCGGGCTCGCCGCCTGACGGATCTTGCCGCCGCTCATGACAACGACCGTATCGGCCATGGTCATCGCCTCGCGCTGGTCATGGGTGACGACGATGGTGGTGATGCCGAGCTGCTGCTGCAGCTTGCGCAGTTCCACCTGCATCGCTTCGCGCAGCTTGGCATCCAGCGCCGACAGCGGCTCGTCGAGCAGGAAGAGTTTCGGCGAAATCGCAAGTGCCCGGGCAATAGCCACACGCTGCCGCTGGCCGCCGGAGAGCTTGTGGACCGGACGGTCCGCATAACCCGGCAGATGGATCATCGCGAGCAGCTCATCGACCCGCTTCACCTGCTCCTCGCGGCCGATGCCACGGATGCGCAAGGGATAGGCGATGTTTTCGCCGACAGTCAGATGGGGAAACAGCGCCAGCGACTGGAAGACCATGCCGAGATCCCGCTTGTGCGTCGGAACCTGCGTGATGTCCTTGTCATCCAGCACGATCGCGCCATTGGTCGGGCTGTCGAGCCCGGCAATCATCCGAAGCAGCGTGGTCTTGCCGCAGCCGGAGGGACCGAGCAGGCAGACGAAGGTGCCGTGCGGAACGGAGAGCTGCACATTGTCGACCGCCGTGAAGGTGCCGAACTGCTTGGTGACGGAATTGAGGGCGAGGCCGGACATAAGCATCCAATCGAACGAGTGTTTTCAAAACGGGGCGAGACAGTCGACACCCAGTGGCTCGAAGTCTCTGGTATTGGCGGTGACGACGGTAAGGCCGTGTGTTTGGGCGGTCGCGGCGATGAGGATGTCGGCGAGCTGGCCATTGTGTCCGCGTGCACGCATCGCTCCATCAAGGGTTCCGGCGGCAAGTGCCGTTTCCGTATCAACGACCAGAATGCTGTCCGCATACTGCTCAATGAGCCTTTGGAGCCAGAGGTGCAATTGCCGCGCCCGTGTGGGGTTACCATTCTTGACCAGTTCGAGCTTCGTTGCACCCTTCTGTATTTCAAGGACAGTGATCGTCGATAGATAAAGAGATTTTTCCTCAAAGCGCTGCCGCAACCAGTCTTCGAACGCTTGCGAAGCTCTGCCGTCGTAAAGCAGGGAGACCGCATTCGTGTCGAGCAGATATCCCCTCAAAGATCCACGTCCCGGCTCGGCGAGGGATTTCGCTCAAAGACCATTCCTGGTTCTGGGAAAGTTTTGAGGAAATCGACCAGATTGGGTCTCGGCGATTGGTCCGGCGTTTCAGCGCTTTCAACCGGCACCAGCGTCGCTACAGGTTTGCCGTCGCGGGTGATCGTGACGGTGCCACCCTTGATCACCTCGTCCACCAATTCGGAGAGATCGGTATTCACATCCCGCACACTGATCGTTGCCATGAGATTGTCTCCGCTGAGATGCCTTCAGTGATCCTATCACGTACCCCAAGATGCAGCAAAACCAACGGGAACAGCCCCTCACCCTACCCTCTCCCCGCAAGCGGGGAGAGGAGACGTTGGCGCGGCGCCTCCCGCTAGTACCCTTCTCCCCGCCTGCGGGGAGAAGGTGCCGGCAGGCGGATGAGGGGCAACCACAAAACCTATGATCAGCCGACGATCAGTTCGGTCCACTTCTGGTTCAACCAGTCCGACTTGGTCTGGTAGAGGTCGTAGCGCGGCGTGATCGGCTCGATGTCGGAGGAGACGGCGGCGAATTCCTCTGCAGTCAAGTCGAGCAGTTCGCGCTTGACCGTCGGCGCGGTACCGACCTTGCGCGACAGGGTCGCCTGGATCGAGGGCTGGCACATGTAGTCGATGAAGATATGGGCTTCTTCGGTCTTCGTCGATGCACGCGACAACGCCCAGCAACCGGAATCCTGAATGCCGCCTTCCTGCGGGAAGGTCGAGCGGACCGGCTGGCCATCGGCAGCGGCCAGACCCGTGACGTCGTGATAATACTGGCCCATCGGGATCTCGCCCGACTTCAGCGACTGCTCGAACTGCGCCTCGTCGCGATACCAGAGGCGCACATTCGGCTTCACTTCCGCGAGCTTTTCGAAAGCCTTCAGGATGCCTTCCTCGGTGTCGAGCGCATTGGTGCCGCCGAAATGGGTCTTGGCGGTGACTTCCAGCAGGAAGGAGTTGGAGACGAGCGCCAGCAGGCCGAGCTTGTCGGCATTCGCCGGATCCCAGAGCGCGTTCCACGAGGTCGGCGCGTCCTTGTAGACATCCGTGTTGGTCACGAGCGTGATGTACCAGGCAACGGCACCGACGCCGGCCACGCGACCATCCGGATACTTGTTGACGAAACGCTCGATCAGGCCGGACGCATTGCTGATTTTCGCCATGTCGATCGGCGCCCAGAGCTCGGTCGCCTGGCCTTTCAGCATCGCCACCTGCGACATCATCGAGAGATCGGCCGGAGCCTGGCCGGCCTTGGCGGCCTGCTCGAGCTGCACCAGCCAGGCTTCACCGGTCGGCTCGGCGATGGATTCAACCGCAATGCCGGTTGCCTTGGTGAATTCCGGAAAGATGTTCTTGTCGAAGGAATCCTTGAAGTAGCCGCCATAGACGCCGATCTTGATCGACTTGTCCTGGGCGCGCAGGATCGACGGCATGGCAAGCGCGCCAGCAATGGCGGCCGAGCCGGCGAGCACGCCGCGGCGGCTGACGGAGGTAGAGAGAATGTCTTTCATGGTCCTGTTCCCTTGTTGTAGTTGAGGCGTTTTCGCCCGTTCGTCTGTATCTGTGACCGGACGGCGGAAGCTGTCCGGGATCAGCGCTCTCAGCGCGGTTTGATGGCCGGACTGTAGACCATCAGGCTGAGGATTTCGAAGAGGATTTGTGCGCCCACATGCGCTGTGTTGTGGTTCGCGTCATATTGCGGCGCGACTTCGACCACGTCGCCACCGATTAGATTGATGCCCTTGAAGCCGCGGATCAGTTCCAGCGCTTCGCGCGACGTCAGACCACCCACTTCCGGCGTACCTGTGCCGGGAGCGACGCTTGGATCGAGGCTGTCGATATCGAAGGAGAGGTATGTCGGGCCATCGCCGATGATCGCCTTTGCCTTCTCGATGATGGCAGGAATGCCAAGACCGTTGATCTCTTCGGCATGAATGACGGTCATGCCGGACTCGTAGGAGAACTCCCAGAGATATTCGGCAGGTCCCCGAATACCGATCTGGATCGTCCGGACAGGATCGAGCACCCCATCGAGCACCGCATTGCGAAATGGACCGCCATGGTGGAATTTCGTCTGATCGAAGGCGCCGCCGGTGTCGCAATGGGCGTCGATATGGATCATGCCGACGGGGCCATGCTTCTTGGCAATCGCCTTCATGATGGGATGGGTGATCGAATGGTCGCCGCCGACGGACAGCGGCAGAACGCCTTGGGCCACGAGCTTGGTGTGATAGGCCTCGATATCGTCATGGCTCATCTCGAGCCGGTAGCGGCTGGAAAAGGGCACGTCGCCGATATCGGCGACCTTGAGATCGAAGACCGGCGCGCATTCGAGCACGTGGTTGTAGGGCCCGATGCGGTCGATGGCGCGCAGGGCCCGAGGCCCGAAGCGCGAGCCGGGCCGATTGGTGACGCCGAGATCCATCGGGACGCCGACGATCGCGACATCGAGATCACCGACATCCGGATTGCGCTGATCAACCTGGCGATAGGGCGCAGACACGAAAGTCGGCATGCCGGCATAGGGGGCAGCACGCGTACCGTTCGAGAAGATCTTCTCGCCCACCTTGGCAAACTTCGGATCGAAGATCTCGCCAGCCTTGTCGTTTCCGTATTTCTCACGCAGCGCCGCGAGGCGCTTCTCATCGAAAGTCATCTGACGTTCCCTGTTTGTGAACGACAAAGCGGCCGTCGTCCATTTTTGCGGCATGATCTAGGCATGCCTTTATTGTGAGCATTAACCTGCAACGCACTTGGAAAATCAATTCACGATGTTATAGCAATCGATGTGAGAAAAATTCACGGATTATAAAGCCGCCATGGCAAGCCGCCTGCCACCACTCAACCCTCTGCGAGCCTTCGAGGCCGCCGCGCGTCGCGGCTCGATCTCGGCAGCGGCCAGAGAGCTGAGCGTGACGCATGGCGCGATTTCCCATCAGATCCGAAGCCTTGAAGAAACGCTCAAGACCGCGCTTTTCGAGCGCGGCGGCAAGCGGCTCAAGTTGACGCCACAGGGCGCGCTCCTTCTGCCGGCCGTCACCCAGGCCTTCGATGGGATTGCAGCGGCAACGGCCTTGATGAACCGCCCCTCGACCAGCGGCAGCCTCAGAATTTCTTGCGTCCCCGCTCTGCTCTCGCTCTGGCTGGTGCCCCGTCTCGGCTCCTTCACCGATCGTTATCCCGAGATCAGCCTGACGCTGACCTCCAGCAATGATTCGAACCTCATCTACTCGCCTGACATCGACATCGCGATCCTCTATGGCCCGGGCGGTTGGAAGGACTGCTGGACGCGCCTCTGGAGCACATTCGACCTGTTCCCTGTCGTCAGTCCGACCCTGCTCAACACACGCCCCCTGCGCTCCGTTCGCGATCTGCACGACCACGTGCTGCTGCATGGAGACGACGGCCGCGAATGGCGCAGCTGGCTTGCTGCAGCCGATCAGCTGGACATGCCCAGGGCGCGGGAACACTTCATGGGTGATGCAAGGCTCTCGACCGAGGCTGCCCGCCACGGCCAGGGCGTGGCACTGGGTGACAGCATCACGGCATCCAGCCTGATTGCCGCCGGCGAACTCGTGATCCCCTTCGATCTCGCAGTGCCAGCACCGGACGCCTTTTACGTTGCCGCCCGCAACGACGTGCGCGCCGCGCCGATCGCCAAGGTCTTCATTGACTGGATCTTCGACACGATCGAAACCGAGCGTGCGGCCCAGCCGCGCCCGGCAAGCCGCCCATCGGGACGAGGCCTGCCCTCGACCCGCAAACGCAATACCAGTACCGCCGTTCCGCTCCTGGAAGAGAGCGAATAACCGCCGAGGAACCTGCCATGCCCGCCGCCCCCTTCAATCCGCTCGTCGCAGATCTCTCGGCGCCGCCAGTTCCCTCGGTCTTCGCCTGGGCGCGCGCCTATGACGGCGCAGCCGGCCCGATGATCGACCTGAGCCAGGCGGTGCCCGGTTATCCGCCGCATCCCGATCTCTTCGCCTGGCTGGCGGAAGCCGCTTCCGCCCGCGCGAATGCCGGTTACGGCCCGATCGAAGGCGAGACGCCGCTGCGCGAGGCTTATGCGGCCGAGGTTGCTGCCGTCTACGGCGCGCGTGTTACCGCTGAGAACATCCACATCACCGCCGGCTGCAACCAGGCCTTCATGGCAACGGTGCAGGCGATTGCGGCGAGCGGCGATGCCGTGGCACTGACGGATCCCTTCTACTTCAATCAGGAAACCACGCTGGCGATGATGGGCATTCGCCGCGAACTGATCCCGCTTGATCCCGCGACCGGTTTCGTACCCACAATAAAAGGCATCGAGGCGGTCCTGGCGAAGGGCGTCAAGGCCGTGGCGCTGGTCTCGCCCAACAATCCGACCGGTGCGATCTATCCGGCAGACCTGCTGCGCCAGGCCTTCGAGGCCTGCCGCAAGGCCGGCGCTTTCCTCATCCTTGACGAGACCTATCGCGACTTTCTCCCCGGCGAAGGTCGCCCGCATGACCTGCTCTCGATCGAAGGCTGGGAAGAGAACCTCATCCTCCTCTATTCCTTCTCGAAATCCTTCTGCATTCCCGGCCATCGTCTGGGCGCGATCACCGCTGGCCCACGCGCGGTCTCGCAGATCGCCAAGGTCATGGATAACCTGCAGATCTGCGCCCCCCGCGCACCCCAGGCGGCCGTCGCCAAGGCTATCCCGGCGCTTAAGGCCTGGCGGGACGACAACCGCATCGAAATCCTCAAACGCGCCGAGACGTTGAAGGGCGTGATGCAGCAACTGCCCGACTGGAAGATGGACTCGCTCGGCGCCTATTTCGCTTTCATCCGCCATCCCTTTCCCGGCGAGAAGTCTGCCTATGTCGCCGAACGACTGGCAAAGAAGGCCGGCGTGCTCTGCATCCCCGGCGCCTATTTCGGCGACGACTGCCAGGACTACCTGCGCTTCGCCTTCGCCAATGCTGACAGCGCAACGATCGAAGGTCTGGTCTCCCGTCTCTCGACCTTCAAGCTGGACTGATCGCTGATGAAGAAGAGCGTGGCGATCATCGGCGGCGGCCCGGCGGGCCTGATGGCGGCGGAACATCTCGCCCGCAAGGGCCATCGCGTCACCGTCTACGACGCCATGCCGACGGTCGGCCGCAAGTTCCTGCTCGCCGGCAAGTCCGGCCTTAACATCACTCATGCCGAGGATTATGCGCGTTTCGTCACCCGCTATGGCGCGGCGAACGATCGGCTGCGTCCGGTGCTGGACCTGATGACGCCGGACGCCATCCGGGTCTGGGCAGCCGACCTCGGCACGGAAACCTTTGTCGGCACATCAGGCCGCGTCTTCCCGAAGGTGATGAAGGCCTCGCCGCTGTTGCGCGCCTGGCTGAAGCGGTTGGAAGGCATGGGCGTGACCATCCTCACCCGGCATCGGTGGACGGGTTTCGACGGAAAGCCCTTGATCTTCGACACTCCCGAGGGTCAGAAGCACGTCACCGCCGACGCAACACTTCTCGCGCTCGGTGGCGCCAGCTGGCCGAAGCTCGGCTCAGATGCCGCCTGGGTGCCGCTGCTGAAAGCAGAAGGCATCGATATTGTCCCCCTTCGCCCCGCCAATTGCGGCTTCGACTGCGATTTCTCCGAGAGCTTTGACACCCGCTTCTCCGGCCAGCCGATCAAGTCGGTCAAGGCCACCTCGGCAGCCGGCACCACCCAGGGCGAATTTGTCATCAGCAAAGGTGGCATTGAAGGCAGCCTGATCTACGCGCATTCGGCGGCGCTACGAGATGCGCTCGATCGGGACGGCCAGGCTGCACTCATGCTGGATCTCGCACCGGGCCGGACAGAGGAGAAGCTTGCCGCAGACCTCGCGCGTCAGGATCGCAAGGCGAGTTTTTCGACACGATTGAAGAAGGCCGCAAATCTAGATGGCGTAAAGATAGCCCTGCTGCGCGAAGTCGATCCGGCAGCCAACCGGCGTGACGCGGGTGGCCTAGCCAACCTCATCAAGGCACTGCCGCTTCCGGTGAAACGCCCCCGCCCGATCGCCGAGGCCATCTCGACTGCCGGGGGTGTGTCCCTTGACGCCATCGACGATGGCCTCATGTTGCAGGCCCGCCCGGGCACGTTTGTGGCAGGCGAAATGCTCGACTGGGAGGCCCCGACCGGGGGCTATCTGCTCACCGCCTGCTTTGCAACCGGCATTGCCGCCGCCAGCGGCATCGACCGCTGGCTCGCAGGACAAAGGCTATAAGCCTCAGCGGCTCGCCGTCTTGTGCGAAGTGCCGGGTTTGCGAAACTCGACGGTGGTCTTGGCAACCGGAATGCCGAACTTAGTGACAAGCGCCGTATTCAGCACCGTCCCGTCTTCACGCAGCACCATCTTGTCCCAGAAGCGGACCTTGTTGCCCTGCGTTTCCGGGCTGAGATAGACGAGATAGTTGAAGCGCGCGACGGCACCGTTCAGCCGCACCGTCGTCTCGCCGATCACGTCCTCCCGGGTGCCGCTATAGGTGGTCGGGCTGGTCTTGGTGAAACGCCAGGTCTTGCGATCCTTGGTACCGTCATCGAAGACGAAGTCTTCGCGCAGCGTCAGTGTCTTGCCGTCCCAGTTCCCGGTGAGGTCGACCGTGAACGTCCGCTTCACGCCGTTGATGGCGCTGAACGAGCCGACCGCTTCGGTGCGTCCGGCGAAGTAGTCCTCGAAAGTGAATTTCTCGGCTGCCTGTCCGGCGGACGGCAGCAGGCTCAGGGCAAGCCCGACAAGGGCCAAGCTGAACTTGGGCATGGGTGCGTCTCCATCATTGGCGCGTTGTGCTCCCACTACGGCGCCAATCGATGAACGGATTTGGAATTGTTCCAGGGAACGCATTCGTGAAGGCGATGGCCGCCTTCGCCCAAGCTTACTTGCTGTCGCGCTGATAGATCCAGTCGTGATCCGGATGGTTCTGGAAACGCCATTTGCGCAAGGGGCCAGCCATGACGTTCAGATAATACATCTCGTAGCCATGCGGCACACCGCAGGGATGGTGCCCCTTCGGCACCAGCACCACGTCGCCATCCGACACCGCCATGGTCTCGTCGAGCGAACCGTCTTCGGTGAAGACACGCTGGAAGCCGAAGCCTTGGGCCGGATTGAGGCGGTGGTAATAGGTCTCCTCGAGATAGGTCATCTCGGGATAGTTGTCCTCGTCGTGACGATGGGGCGGATAGGACGACCAGTTGCCCGAGGGCGTGAAGACTTCCGTCACCAGCAGACTGTCGGCGACATCCCGGTCTTCCATGGCGATCGGATAGATGTAACGGGTATTGGCGCCCTTGCCGCGTTCAACGAGCGAAATCCCCTCAGGGCCGATCTGCTGCGCCTCGCGGCCCGGCATGGCCGGCGCCGTGCAAATCGCCAGCACGCAATCTGTCGTCGCTTCCGCCGTCCAGTCGCTCCCGGCCGGCACATAGACGCAGTGCGGCGGCTTCTTTTCAAAGACCTTCATGCGATCGCCGAGTTCGCCGAAATCCTTGCCGGAGCCGATGATCTTCGCTTTGCCCTCGACGAGCACCAGAATGACTTCCGTCTCGCCGGTCTGTTCCGCAGCACGCTCGCCCGACTTCAGGTGATAAAGCCCAAAACCGACATAGCCCCAACCGGCGCTGGCAGGCGTGATGTCATGGACCTTGCCCGAGATGCCGGAAGGCTTGCGCAACAGATCGGTCATTTCCGTCTCCCTTAGTCGGCGTCGGAACGTTCGGCCTCTGCCGCAATCCGCGCCCGTTCGGCTTCGGCTTTTGCCTCGGCCTTTTTCATCGTGTGGTCGTACATGAAAAGCAGCTCATAGGCCGCGTAGAGTCCGGCTGCGACAAAGATCATCGCCCAGCCGGTCGCACCGTTCGAATACTCCACCCCGGCCCAGGCCAAAGGCAGGACGACGCAGAGAATGCGGCGCCACAGCGGCTTGAAGAAAGGATGGGTCGGATCGAGGATCTGGAACTTCAAGGTCTGCTCCCGGCAGTCAGTGTTTTCAAGGCAGCCTGCAATAGAGCCCAAATCTGCGATCTGTCAAAACACGAGGCGGAGGTATGCTCCGCCCCGTGGCAACATCAGATCAGGCCGGCTTCCTTGGCGAAGCCCTTGAGCGATTTCAGGCCCAGGCTCTGATAGTCGAAGGGATTGCGCACATCCGGGTCCTGCTCTGCCTCGATGACGATCCAGCCCTGATAGCCATGCTCCGCCGCAATCTTCAGCACCGGCAAGAAGTTCACGCCGCCCTCGCTGTCACCCGGAACGGTGAACACGCCACGGCGCACACCTTCGAGGAAGGAGAGCTTTTCGCTCCGCACCTGATCGGCGATGACGGGACGCACGTTCTTCGCGTGGATATGGCCGACGCGGTGCATGTATTTTTTCGCGACCGCTTCCGGATTGCCGCCGCCGAAATAGCAATGGCCGGTGTCGAGCAGCAGCTTGGCATGCGGGCCGGTATGCTCCATCAGCTTGTCGATCTCGGCCTCGGTTTCGACGACCGTTCCCATGTGGTGGTGATAGACCAGCGAGATGCCCTGGGCAGCCGAGAATTCCGCCAGCGCTTCGACGCCGGCGCCGAACTTTGCCCATTCGGCATCCGAGAGGACAGGACGGTCGGCAAGTGCCGTGTCATCGGCGCCGTGGATGGCGTTGGAGGTTTCGCAGACGATGATGACCTTGCAGCCCATGGCCTTGAGCACATCCAGGAAAGGCTGCATGGCGGCCTTTTCTTCCTCGATCGTGTTGGTGAGCAGGTTCAGCGAATGCCAGCCGGACACGAATTTCAGGCCGCGAGGCTCAAGCACCGACTTGAGGCCCTCCGAATCGGTCGGCAGCTTGTGGCCCTTTTCGATGCCGTCGAAGCCGATTCTTGCGGTTTCGTCCAGGCACTGTTCGAGGCTGATATGGGCGCCAAGACGACGGTCGTCATCGTTCGACCAAGCGATCGGGTTGGTTCCGAAAAGGATCATGATCAGGTTCTTTCCTTCAGAGCCGCTTCATAGGCTGCGCGGGCTTGATTGACTTCGGCGCGGGCCGAGACTTCCGGCACCGCGACATCCCACCAGTAGCCGCCGGCTCCGGTAGTCGGATAAGGATCGGTATCGATGACGATCACCGTCGTCTCGGTCGCCTCGCGGGCGGCATTAAGCGCTGTTTCCAGCTCCGATATCGAGGACACCTTGTGAGACCGCGCGCCCATCGACGCCGCATGAGCGGCGAAATTGATCGCCATCGGGCTGACATTCGAATGGGCATAGAGGTTGTTGAACTGCGCCCCGCCGGTGCCCATCTGCAGCCGGTTGATGCAACCGTAGCCGCGGTTGTCGGTGATCACGACAGTGATCTTCACGCCCATACCGACAGCCGTCGCGAGTTCCGAATTCATCATCATGTAGGAGCCGTCGCCGACCATGACGATGACGTCGCGGTGCGGTTCCGCCATCTTGATGCCGAGACCACCCGCGATCTCGTAGCCCATGCAGGAGAAGCCGTATTCCATGTGATAGGAGAGCGGCAGCTTTGACTTCCACAGTTGATGCAACTCGCCCGGCATGGTGCCGGCAGCACACATCACGACCGTGTTGTCGCGCGAGGCGCGCTGCACAGCGCCGATCACCTGCATGTCCGTCGGCAGCGCATTGCTGTCCTTGGGGGCAGCGGTGACGGCATCCGCCTTGGTAAACCAGGAGGCCTTGAGACCGGCATCGGGTGCGGCATACGTGTGATCGCCGAGCGCTGCCGAGAGCTTTTCAAGGCCGATTTTCGCGTCAGCCACCAGCGGGATCGCATAATGCTTGGCACTGTCGTAAGGCTGCACGTTGAGCGCCAGAATCTTGCGGTTGGGGTTCTTGAACAGCGCCCAGGAGCCCGTGGTGAAATCCTGGAAGCGCGTGCCGACGCCGATAACGAGGTCGGCCTTTTCCGAAACCACATTGGCGCTCTCGGCACCGGTGACGCCGACGGGGCCGAAATTCAACCCGTGGTCCCAGGCGAGCGCCGACTTACCGGCCTGCGTCTCGACGACGGGGATCTGGTGCTTCTCGACAAAGGCCTTCAGCGTGTCGGTGGCACCGGAGAAATGCACGCCGCCACCGGCGACGATGACAGGGTTCTTCGCAGCCTTGAGCGCCGCAACCGCTGCTTCGAACTCGACGACGTCAGGCTCGGGCCGACGGAAGCGCCAGGTCTTGCTTGCAAAGAAGCTCTCAGGATAGTCATAGGCCTCGGCCTGCACATCCTGGCAGAAGGCGAGCGTGACCGGGCCGCAATCCGCGGGATCGGTCAGCGTGCGCATGGCGCGCGGCAGAGCGGTCAAGAGCTGCTCCGGGCGCATGATGCGGTCGAAATACCGGCTCACGGGGCGGAAGCAGTCATTCGCCGACATCGTGCCGTCGCCGAAATCCTCGATCTGCTGCAGCACGGGATCCGGGCCGCGATTGGCAAAGACATCGCCGGGGATGAAGAGCACCGGCAGACGGTTGACATGCGCGAGGGCAGCAGCCGTCACCATGTTGAGCGCGCCAGGGCCGATCGAGGAGGTCACCGCCATGGCCCGGCGACGGCCAAGCTGCTTGGCATAGGCAATCGCTGCATGCGCCATCGATTGCTCGTTCTGGCCGCGATAGGTCGGCAGTTCCTCGCGGATGCCGTAGAGCGCTTCGCCAATGCCAGCCACGTTGCCATGACCGAAGATCGCCCACATGCCCGCAATATAGGGAACGCCATCCTCGTTCACCTGGTTCGCGAGGTAGCGCACCATCGCCTGGGCGGCGGTCAGCCGGATCGTCTTCATGCTTTTCCTCCCTTGGCGGAAACCGCCTTCTGCCGTGCCGAGTCCCAGATCGCGCAGAGGCTCTGGTAACGGGCCGCCATGTCCTCCACGGCTTGGGCGTCATTAATGCTGCCGGCGAGCCACTTGCGCGCAGCGTCCCCGAAGATGGTGCGGCCGACGGCGAAACCTTTGACCAGATCGAAGCCGGCAGCAAGCTGGAAGCTTTCCTCAAGCTCCGCCTGCGGCGCATCGAGACCGAGCACCACGATGCCGCGGGTGTTCGGGTCGTTGCGTTCGATGGCATTGCAGGCATTGGCCCAGGACGCCACCGTCTTCATCGGCTCGAGCTTCCACCAGTCGGGATAGACGCCGATTTCGTAGAAACGCTCGATGATCTTGGCCACCGTCTCATCATCGCACGCGCCGACCTTGGAGGGGATGACTTCCAGCAGGAATTCGAGGCGATTGCGGCGCGCCGCATGGAAGAGCCGCTGCACGGTCTTTTCCTGCTCGGCCTTCATCTCTGCGGTGTCGCCGGGATGATAGAAGCAGAGTACCTTGACCACGTGCTCTAGCGGCCATTCGACGAGGCCACCGAAATCCGGGCCGATTTCCGGCTCCAGTGTCAGCGGACGCGAGCCCGGCCATTCGACGGGACGACCGATCCAGAGACCGGAGCCGGCAGCGCGATAGAGCGCCTCACGACCGAGACGGCTATCGCAGAGCAGGCCGTAACCGGAATTGCCACCGGACACGTGGAGGGCGGCATCGAGGCACAGGTTCTTGAAGGCACCGATCTTCTCGCCGGCAACGCCCGCTTCCCTGGCCATGGCTTCGAGCTGCATGCGGTGATCGAAAGCAAAGACCCGCATCGTCGACCAGTCACCCTTGCGGTTGGTCGACCAATGCACCTGCTCCAGAGCTTCATCCTTGCGCAGCGCCTTGTTCCTGATGCCGGTCTTGAAGAAATACTGCAGCTCTTCCCAGCTCGGATAGGCCGGCGTGCAGCCGTGGCGCGAGACGGCGAAGGCGCCGCAGGCATTGGCGTACTTCAGGCTGGTCGGCCAGTCCTGGCCGGTGAGCCAGCCTTTCAGTAGCCCCGACATGAAGCCATCGCCGGCGCCGAGCACGTTGAACACCTCGATCGGGAAACCCTGGCCAGTCTGGCCGGCGTCGAGACTGTCGGGGATCGCACCGTCAAAGACGACCGCACCCATCGGGCCGCGCTTGCACACCAGCGTTGCCGAGGAGACCTTGCGAACCGCCTTCAGCGCCTCGATCGTGTCCGTCGAGCCGCCGGCAATGTGGAATTCTTCTTCCGTGCCGACGATCAGGTTGAAGAGATGCAGCGTCGATTGCAGCTTCGCCGTCACCTGAGCGGATTCAATGAAGCGGCTTTCGCCGTCGCCATGGCCGGCAAGACCCCAGAGGTTCGGGCGATAGTCGATGTCGAGCGCCGTCAGGCCACCCTTCTCGCGGGCGATCTTAAGCGCCTTCAAGACGGCAGCTTCCGTGCGCGGATGCGACAGATGCGTGCCGGTCGCGCAGACGCAGCGCGCCTCGGCGATGAAATCCGGATCGATATCCTCTTCCGAGAGCGCCATGTCGGCACAATTCTCGCGGTAGAAGATCAGCGGAAACTGGTGTTCGTCGCGAATGCCGAGCAGGACGAGTGCGGTCAGCCGCTCCTTGTCCGTCTTCACCCCGCGCACGTCGACGCCCTCGCGCACCAGCTGCTCGCGGATGAAGCGGCCCATATGCTCGTCGCCCACGCGCGTGATCAGCGCCGATTTAAGGCCAAGCCGCGCGGTACCGGCAGCGATATTGGTCGGAGAACCACCGATATATTTGTTGAAGGAGGCCATGTCCTCCAGCCGACCGCCGACCTGGGCCCCGTAAAGGTCCACGGACGAACGACCGATCGTGATCAGATCGAGCAAAGCCAAACGATGTCCTCCCTGTGATGCGAGATCTTTCGCCCCGCCTCGCGACCGCTCCCCTTTTTGGAACAGCCATTCATAAAATGGACTATAAATTCTATTTTTCAGAATTTCAATACGGACGTTCAGTCATCCTGACGCGCCGTACCGACGGCCACCGAAAGCGTGATCGCCAGACAGAGCGTGGCCGACAGCGAGCGGAACGCACCGAAATCGACTTCGGAAACGGAAAGCAGCGTCGCCCCCATCCGCCGGAGTGGACTGACGACCGTATCGGTAACAGCAACGACCGGAACGCCGCGCGCCCGTACCTGCTCAACCAGATCAAGCGTCTCGGCGGAATAGGGCGAGAAGGTCACTGCCAGCAGGGCATCTCCTTCGCGGATGGCATGATGATTGTCGAGCCGCCCGACGACACTGTGCAGCATGGCCGGAACGCCCATCTTCTCGAATGCATAGGCCATATAGCTCGCAACCGGAAAGGACCGCCGGAGACCCATGATGTGGATCATCCGCGCCGAAGCGAGTTGGTTGACCGCGACCTCAAGGGCCTGTGGATCCACAGTTTTAACGAGATTTTCGAGGGAAAGCCGCCCAGCCTCGACGAATTCCGCGAGAAGGGCCGAGGGCGACCCCTCAGCCTTCTCTTTCAAATGCTGGAGGCGCGTGGAATAATCCGGCCAGCCGCCGACGAAGCTCTCGCGAAACAGCTTCTGCATCTCCGAAAACCCGGAGAAACCCATGATCTGGCAGAAACGCATGAAGGCCGACGGCTGGACGCCCGCACCCTCCGCCATCTCCGCAACGGTCGACACGGCAATGCGATCCTTGTTGGCAGCGACATAGTCCGCGCATTGCTTCAGCCGCTTGGGCAGACTGCCAGAGACTTCCAGCAACCGGTCCTCGAACTCTTTGATCGTCTGCGGTCCGCCGTTCTCGCTCATGCCGTCCCCTACCTTCATCCGGACACATCGTCACGCTTGACAGAAACCGTGTCACGATCTAGCAAAATAGAACATATATTCCAAATCGCAGCCTTGGCCAGCGAGAAATGGAATATCGGTCAAGCGCCTCCATCAGGAGCGCCCAACGACACCACAATCGCCTCCTCTTGACGAGAGACCAAGGCGGACAGGGAGGAATGAACATGGTCACGAGACTGGCACTTCTGGGCGCCGGCCGCATTGGCAAGGTCCACGCAAAAGCCATTGCAGAAGACAAGCGCGCGAAACTGGTCGCCGTTGCGGATGCCTTTGCGGACGCCGCAAACGCCATTGCGGCCCAGACCGGCTGCGCGGTAAAGACGATTGAAGAGATCGAGGCCGACAAGGACATCGACGCCGTCATCATCTGCGCGCCGACCAACACCCATGCCGACCTGATCGAGCGCTTCGCCAAGGCCGGCAAGGCGATCTTCTGTGAAAAGCCGATCGATCTGGATGTTGACAGAGCCAAGGCCTGCCTCGAAACCGTGCGCGCCGTCGGCGGCAAGGTCATGCTCGGCTTCAACCGCCGCTTCGATCCGCATTTCCAGGCCGTTCGCAAGGAGATCGACAAGGGCTCGATCGGCCAGGTCGAGATGGTGACGATCACCAGCCGCGACCCGGGCGCACCGCCGGCCGAATACATCAAGGTCTCAGGCGGCATCTTCCGCGACATGACCATCCACGACTTCGACATGGCCCGCTTCCTGCTGGGCGAAGAGATCGAAACGGTCCAGGCCTCGGCCTCGGTTCTGGTCGATCCCAAGATCGGCGAACTCGGCGACTACGACAGCGCCTCGCTGATCCTGACGACGAAGAGCGGCCGCCAGGCGATCATCTCCAACTCCCGCCGCGCTTCCTACGGCTACGACCAGCGCATCGAAGTGCATGGTTCGCTCGGCTCGGTCTCGGCCGAAAACCAGCGCCCGGTCTCGATCGAGGTCGCCAACAAGGACGGCTATACCCGCCCGCCCCTGCACGACTTCTTCATGACCCGCTACACGGCAGCTTACGCCGCTGAAATCTCTGCCTTCATCGACGCGCTCGACAACGGCACGCCTATGGCGCCGTCCGCCGAAGACGGCCTGATCGCGCTGGCGCTCGCCGACGCTGCCGTGAAATCGGCCAAGGACAAGTCGGCCGTCACCGTCGCCTACTGACGATCAACAGCTCCCGCGTGGCCGCAAGGTCGCGCAGAATGGAAGCGCCGCCCGAACCTCCTCGGGCGGCGCTTTCCGTTTCAAAGGCCGATATCAAACGACGAGCTCGCGCCGCTCGACCTCGGTCAGCATGGCGAGATCAAGGATCTTCTGCAGGTTGGCGGCATGCCGGAAGCTCGGCTCCTGCATATAGCCGGAGCGGATCGCGGTGATGAACTTCTGGTAGTTCGTCTCGACAGGATCGACCTCGATCTCCCGCCAGACGGCCTTCTCAACATCTTCCTGCAGGCAGGCCCGAAGGACCGATCCGTCGAGACGGTGGATGACCTCCAGCGCGCCCTTGTCGCCATGCACGCGAAGCCTGAGCTCGTTCAGGTGCCCCGTCGCCCAGCGGCTCGCATGGATGACACCCATGGCCCCATTGGTGAATTCCGCCGTCATGGTGAAGCTGTCATTCGCATCGAGATCATATTCGCCGATCCGGTTGCCCGGAGCTTTGTCGAAGGCCTTCATGCGAGCGAAGACATGATCGATCTCGGTCACCGCGCCATAACCGACGAAGTCGAGAATGTGGATGCCGACATCGCCGAGCACGCCGTTCGAGCCGTGTTTGGTCGACAGGCGCCAGAGCCACTGGCTCTCGGTCGCCCAGTCACCCCAGGCCTTGGAGACGAGCCAGCTCTGCAGATAGGAGGCCTCGATATGCCGGACCTTGCCGATCTCGCCGGCCAGAACCATCTGCCGGGCCTTCTGCACCTGCGCCACGTTGCGGTAGGTGAGGTTGACCATGTTGACGAGGCCGGACGCTTCTGCCGCCGTCGCCATTTCGTCTGCCTTGGCATAGTTCTCGGCCAATGGCTTTTCGCACATCACATGCTTGCCTGCAGCCAGCAGCTTGAGCGTCGTCGGATAGTGAACCCGGTCCGGCGTCACATTGGTGACGGCGTCGAATTCGCCCCAGGCGATCGCCTCGTCCAGCGAGGTGAAGGTGTTGGGGATGTTGTGCCGCGCGGCAAAGGCGCGGACGGTGGCCATGTCGAGATCGACAGCAGCCACCAGCTGCACATCGGTTATCGTCGAAAAGTTCATGGCATGGGTATTGGCCATGCCACCGGTTCCAAGAATCAGCAGGCGGATTGGCGTTGTGGTCATTTGTAGCCTTCCTCGCCAGCCTGATGCAGACGCGGCCCGCGCTCGGTGATCGGCTCCAGCGCCTGCTCCACCGGCACATTCGGTGCGTCATGCACGGCCGAGTAACGTGGCATCGGATTGTAAGCCCATTTCACGCCGTTGCGAATGACCTGCTGCACGGTCGCATCGTGATAGGTCGGGTAGGTTTCATGGCCGGGGCGGAAATAGAAGATGTTGCCCGCACCGCGCCGCCAGGTCAGGCCCGAACGGAAGATCTCGCCGCCGGCAAACCAGGAGATGAAGACCGTTTCGAGCGGCTCCGGCACGGAGAAGAACTCGCCGTACATTTCCTCGTTCTCCAGCACGAAGCTTTCCGGAATGCCGGCTGCGATCGGATGCCCCGGATTGACCGTCCAGATCCGCTCGCGCTCGCCGGCTTCCCGCCACTTCAGCGCACAGGGCGTGCCCATCAGCCGCTTGAAGGGCTTGGCGAAATGCCCGGAATGCAGGACGAGCAGGCCCATGCCCTCCCAAACCCGCTTGGCGACACGCTCAACGATCTCGTCGGACACCTCGCCATGGGCCTTGTGGCCCCACCAGACGAGCACGTCCGTCTCGGCCAGCCGCTCGACGGAAAGCCCGTGCTCCGGCTCCTGCAGGGTGGCGGTTGTCGCCTCGATCTCGCTATCCTCGTTCAAGGCAGCAGCGATGGTCGCATGCATGCCATCGGGATAGATCTCCCGGACGATGGCGTTTTCGCGCTCGTGAATGTTTTCGCCCCAGACAACCGTTCTGATCGTCATCTGAATTCTCCTTAAGGTCTCGGCCCTCCGCCATGGAGAGCCGCATCACATCATGGCGCTCAAGTAGCGCCTTTCATCAGGCCGCGGCCGATGGCGCGGCCATCGCGGTCGAAACGGTGCAGTTCGTGCTCAATGGGCGAGAGCGCAATGGTCTCGCCGGGCTTTAGCGTAGCGGTACCCTCCTGCCGGACGACGATCGGCTCCGACGTCCCGATGTCGACATAAACATAGCTGTCCGATCCGAGCATCTCGGAATGCACGACAGAACCCCGCCACCGGCCCCCGTGTTCAATCAGGAGATGCTCGGAGCGAATGCCGATGGTATGTGCGCGCATTTCCTCCGAAAAGCGGCCATCGAGGAAATTCATTTTCGGCGAGCCGATGAAGCCCGCGACGAAAAGAGAATTCGGGTTCTCGTAGAGCTCGAGCGGCGTGCCGATCTGCTCGACCACGCCGTCGCGCAGCACGCAGATCCGATCTGCAAGCGTCATAGCTTCCACCTGATCATGGGTCACATAGATCATCGTAGTGTTGTGCATGCTGCGGTGAAGCTTGGCAATTTCGAGGCGGGTCGCCACGCGTAGCGCCGCATCGAGGTTGGAGAGCGGTTCATCGAAGAGAAACACGCGAGGATCGCGAACGATGGCGCGACCGATCGCCACACGCTGCCGCTGACCGCCGGATAACTGCCGTGGCAGCCGTTCAAGATAAGGCGTCAGTTGCAGCATGTCGGCCGCCTCGCGCACCCGCCGGTCGCGCTCCGCCTTGTCCTGACCGGCCAGCTTCATGCCGAAGGCCATGTTGTCGAACACGGTCATATGCGGATAAAGCGCATAGGACTGGAAGACCATGGCAATGCCGCGCTTGGCGGGCGCCAGTTGGTTCATCACCTCGCCATCGAAGGCAAGCGTGCCGTGGGTGATGTCCTCAAGCCCGGCGATCAGACGCAGCAGGGTAGACTTGCCGCAGCCGGAGGGGCCGACAAAGACCATGAACTCGCCCGAGCGGATTTCCATGTCGACACCCTTGATGACCTCGAGGGCACCGAAGGACTTGCGGATATCGGTGAGTTGAATGTGAGCCATGGATTTTCCTCCTATCCCTTGACGCCGCCGGCGGTGAGGCCGGAGATAATCCGCCGCTGGAAAATCAGCACGAGCACGACCAGCGGAACGGTGACGATAACCGAGGCGGCCATGATGCTGCCCCAGGGGATTTCGAACTGGCTGTCCCCGGAAAGCAGCGCGATGGCGACGGGCACCGTCCGCTGGCTGTTCGACGAGGTGAAGGTGAGCGCGAACAGGAACTCGTTCCACGCCGCGATGAATGCGAGCAGCCCTGTGGTGACGAGGGCTGGCCACATCAGCGGCATGAACACCTGTGTCACGATCACCCAGGACGAAGCGCCATCGACGATCGCCGCCTCCTCGATCTCGATCGGCAGATCTCGCATGAAGGTGGTGAGCACCCAGACGGTGAACGGCAGCGTGAAGATCATGTAGGAGAAGATCAGCGCGAAGGGCGTGTTGAAGATCCCGACGAAGCGGATGAGTTCGAACAGGCCGGCAAGAACCGCGATCTGCGGAAACATCGAGACGCTGAGGATGGTGAGCAGCAGAAGCCCCCTGCCCCGGAACCGCACGCGTGCCAGCGCATAGGACGCGGTGACCGCTAGAACCAGCGAGATGGCCACCACGATGCTGGCAATCATGACGGAATTGCCGAGATTGCGCAGGAAGCTGCCGCGTGACAGCACACCCTCGTAGTTCGAGAAGGTCACCACCTTGGGCCAATAACCGATGTCGAACAGCGAACTGCCCGGCTTCAGACTGGTGATGATCGCGTAGTAGAACGGGAAGACCGCGATCACCACGATGACGGTGACCAGCACGTAAAAGAGGGACTGTTTGAGGATCGTCGGCATCAGCGGTCCCCTCCCGACAGGTTGACCCGCCCGAAGACGATGTAGATGACCGTGATCGAGGCGATAGTCAGGAACAGCATGGTGGACGCCGCCGCCCCATAGGCGAACTTGTCGAATTCGAAGAGGTTCTCGCGCGCCATGACCGACATGGTCTTGGTCTGCGAATTATTCGGCGTCAGCACATAGATGAGATCGAAGATGCGCAGCGCATCGAGCATGCGGAAGATCACCGCCACCATCAGCGCCGGCCGGATCAGCGGCAACGTGATGCGCCAGAACACCTTGACCGGATGTACACCGTCGATCTTCGCAGCCTCATAGATATCCTGCGGCACCATCTGCAGGCCGGCGAGAATGAGCAGCGCCATGAACGGCGTCGTCTTCCACACATCGACGATCAGCACCGCGACCATCGCCGTATCGGGGTTGGCCGTCCACGCGATCTTCTGGCTGATCAGCCCGAGATTGAGAAAGATATCGTTCAGAATGCCGAACTGGTCGTTGAGCATCCAGGCCCACATCTTGGCAGACACGATCGTCGGGATCGCCCAGGGTATGAGGATGGCAGCCCGCACGATGCCCCGACCCGGGAAGCTGGCATTGAGCACCAGCGCAACGACGAGGCCGAGCACGGTCTCGATCGAGACCGAGAGCAGCGTGAATCGCAGCGTATTCCACACCGCTCCCCACCAGGCCGGATCGACGAGCAGGCCGCGCCAGACGGTGCGCCCGCTCTGCAGCGTGATCCAGCTAAGGTAGTTCGAGAAGCCGATGAACTCGGCACCTTCGAGATTGTTGAGCGTGGCATTGGTGAAGCTGAAATAGATCGTCCGGATGAGGGGCCAACCGGCCACCATGGCGAGGACGAGAAGCGTGGGGGCGAGAAAGATCCAGGCGGAGCGGGTGCGCTGTGCGCGAAGATCCGAGCCGGGTGCCGCCTTGGCCGGCAAGGGCCGGACGGTGCTCTGCATGCTGATGTCGGTCATGGGCGTTCCTCCCTGCAGGTGACGGATAGCCGGGCGGCCCGAAGGCCGCCCGGCGCCGGCATCACCAGCCGCTGCCCATGAGCTCGTTCAGCTCGATTTCGAGCAGCTCGAGGTTTTCGGCTGCAGTGCCAGAGCCCGATAGCGTATTGTGCACAGCACCCCAGAAGCGCGAGGAAACCTCGTTATACTTGACCTTGGTGGTGGCCGACGGACGCGGTACGGCATCCTGGAAAATCGGCTTCCACTGCGGCATGAAGGGATGCGCCTCGGCAATTTCCGGGTCGTCGTAGAGCGCCTGCAAAGTCGGCAACTGCGACTGCTCGATCGCGCGGCGCTTCTGGGACTCGGTCGATGTCAGGAACTTGACGAGCTCGATCGAGGCCTCCTGCTCCTCGGAATACTTGGAGACGGCAAGGTTCCAGCCGCCGAGCGTCGAGGAAGGCTTGTCGCCGGCTGCCGCAACCGGCAGGGTCGTGACGTCGAACTTGCCCTTCACGGCGCTGTCTTCGCCATTTCCGAGCGCATAGGCGTAAGGCCAGTTGCGCATGAAGACGGCATTGCCGGTCTGCCACACGCCGCGTGACTCTTCCTCCTGATAGGCAAGCACGCCCGGAGGAGAAATAGTGCCAATCCAGGATTTCGCCTGATCGAGCGCTGCTGCCGCCTTCTCGTTGTTGACCGAGATCGTGCCATCCGGCTCGACGATCTGCCCGCCGCCCGAAGACTTGATCCATTCGAGCGCATTGCAGGTCAGCCCCTCATAGGCATTGGCCTGGAAGACGAAACCCCACAGATCCTTCTGGCCCGCCTCGCGCTCCTTATCCTGGATCTCCTTGGCGACCGCCGCCATGTCGGCCCATGTCTTCGGCACTTCCTTGCCATGTTTCTCCAGAAGGTCCTTGCGGTAGAAGAGCGCCGGCGCATCGGTGAACATCGGCATGGCGACAAGCCGCCCCTCCACAGTCTGGGACTCGATGATCGAGGGGAAGAACTGGTCGATCACCTCACTCGCTGCCTCCTTCAGGTCGATGAACTGGTCGGCCAACTGCGGCGCCCAGATCACGTCGGTCTGATAGACGTCGACATCCTTGTTCCCCGCCGCGAGCCACAGCCGATACTGGGCAAACTGTTCGGAACTGGATGGCGGCATAGTGACCAGCGACACCTTGTGCCCCGTCTTTTCTTCGAATTCGGCAAACATCTTGCGCAGGAAATCGAGGTTTTTGCCGGTCGAGTTGGCGGCAACGGCAATCTCGGCGGCCTCTGCCGTTCCGCACAAGGCAGTTGCTACGATGAAGGCGGCAGTCAAGAGCTTCTTCATGGATATCTCCTCCCAAAAAAAACAACCAATCCGTTCACTCTCCCGATAATTTGAAAACGGTTTGGTAGGCGGAAAGCTGGCAAAGATTCTGAAGCCTGTCAAACCCGATTCGAAGAATGCCAAAGTCAATCGAACCAACCTATTGAAATATTTGATTTCATCTCGCACTCAATGAAGCGGGCGGCCCTTCCACACCCCGCCCTACCGACGAATTACCTAATGATCGGGATACGCGAATTTCCGTAACGTTTTAAAGAGGCGAAGTGCAAATCTTGCAAGTGCCTGCCACAGCATGGGATAAGCGTTGTCAGGGAGGAGAGACCCTCTACCGGCGGGGAAAGACAGGCTCGAATGAAGCTCAAGGAATTCGCAAGAGAGATCGGACTGTCGCCAACGACGGTAAGTCGGGCCCTAAGCGGCTATCCGGAGGTAAACGAGGCAACACGCGCCCGGGTGATGGAAGAAGCTGCCCGCCTCGGCTACCGACCCAATATCAATGCGGTGCGTCTCGCAACAGGTCGAGCCGGCGCAATCGGCGTCGTCATGACCAAGGCCGGCGACTACCAGTTCTCCGAGTTCATGAGCGGCATGGCCGACCGCCTGAGCGGAGAGGATATCGACATTCTGATCACGCCGATGGCGGAACACCACACCGGTGATGAACTGCAGCTCTACCGGCGCCTGGCGGAGAGCCGCCGCGTCGATGCGGTCGTCATTCATTCGCCGCGCCCGAAAGACCCCCGCATCGCCCTGCTGCACCAGTTGAAGCTGCCCTTTATCGTGCACGGCCGATCGGCAACCGATGTACCGCATGCCTGGCTCGACATTGACAACGAGGGGGCCATCCGCCGCAGCACAGAGCACCTGCTGGACCTTGGCCATCGCCGGATAGCCTTGCTCAATGGACGCGAAGGCCTGACCTTCACCTTGCATCGTCTGGCAGGCTACAAGACGGCCCTTGCCGTGCGCGGTATCGACTTCGACCCGAAACTCGTGACCCATGATAATTTCACCGACGAGATCGGCTTCCGCTATGCCCGTTCGGCGTTGGAACAGCGCCCACGCCCCACCGCCTTCGTTGCCGGATCAATGATGACGGCACTCGGAATCTATCGAGCCGCCCGCGCGAGGAACCTTGTGATAGGCAAGGACATTTCCGTGATCGCGCATGACGACGTATTCCCTTATCTCACAGCCGAGAACATGGTGCCGCCGCTCTCGACAACCCGCTCCTCGATCCGGGCGGCCGGCACGCGCATCGCCGATCTCCTGTTGCAGATGCTAGCCGGTCGAGAGGCTGCGGAGATTCAGGAACTCTGGCCGGTCGAGCTCATTTTGCGCGAAACCAGCCGCCCCGCACCGAAGGACGCTTCCGAATGAGCATGACAGAGAGGAAGCGGGTCATCGTCGTCGGCCACATCAACCATGATCGCATCTGGCGCCTGACCGAGCCCCTGCGTGCCGGTGGTCGTATCGCCTGGTCTTCCCGCGAAACCCGGCTCGGCGGCGGTGGATACTTCACCGCCCGCCGCCTGCTCGAACTGGGGCACGATGTGGCACTCCTGTCCACTCTGATGACGGACGGCCACGGCAGAGAGGCGCTGACCGCGCTTCAAGCGGCCGGCTTTGATACGACACTGATCACGCAGCGCGAGGGCGAGACGGACTTTGCCGACATCCTGCTCGACCCGACCGGGGAGCGCACCATTCTCTCCAGCGAGCGACGCCTGTCTCGCAGCTTTCACCTCGACCAGCCGGTCAAAGCGGACGCCTTTTACGTCAATGCGCCGAAGCTGCCGGAGGCGATACGCGCCTCCTTGCACCAGTCGCCCCTTGTACTCTCGCAGTTTCCGCTTCGGGAAGCGGAGCCGAGGCCGGCGGATGTGATGATCGGCTCGAAGGCGGATCTGCCGGGCATGGCACTGGACGACATCTGGAACAGGGCCTCCACCCTCGCCGGGCCGCGGCTCAGACACCTCGTGATGACGGACGGTCCGGCCGCAATCACCGTCTTCGATGGCAGCGTAGAGCACAGCGTCAGCCTCGACCGCATCGTGACTGTCCGCGACACGATCGGTGCCGGCGACACCTTCAGCGGTAGCCTGCTGCATGGGCTGTTAGAAGGCCGAGATGTGGTCGAGGCCGCCAAGATTGCGGGTGACGAAACCACCGCCTGGCTTACGCAGCGCGAGGCGGAAACCCAGGCTGCAACAGAAAAATCAATATCATAACAGTTTTATTTGATCGGCCTTCGGGAACTTCCCCACCGCCCTCCGAGTTGAGGGCGGCCAAACGGAGGAAGGCATGACTGAAGCCGATTTCACCTGGAACGTGCCCGTCGAACTGGAACTGCCCTGCGGGCTGACGCGGCGCTTTCTCAATGCGTATGATGCGCTGGATTTTCTCGATGCCGAATGGCCGACCCGCCGCGGCCCCGCCTATGAGCGTGCCTTGCGTCTCTGCAGGAACGCGTTGCGCGGCGCGCGCGCGGCAGAGCTCGCCCGCAGTGCCTTCATCGCGGCCGCCGACGAAGCCGGCATGCGCCAATGCCTCAACCCGCAGAAACGCGTGAGCTTTTTGCCACGTGCGAGATCCGCCGTCGCCTGAGCGGCGGCGAAGGGAGGAGTGTCATGAGACTTGGCCGATGGCGCCATGTCTGTGTCGATGTTCAGCGCATGTTCGTGGCCGACACCCCCTGGTGCGTGCCATGGATGACAAAAGCGCTGCCCGATATCGCCGCCATCGCCGAAGCCGCACGCGCCCGCACGATCTTCACACGCTTCATTCCTCCCACAGATCCCGAACAGGCGCCGGGCGCGTGGCGGGACTACTATCGGCGCTGGTGGATGATGACCGGTCAGCACCTGCCGCCCGAGATGCTGGAACTTGCCCCCGAACTTGCGGCCATGGTGCCGCCCGCCCGCATTCTCGACAAACCGGTCTATTCACCATGGCTGGGCAGCACCCTGCATGAGACACTGAGGCGAGAACAGGTCGAGAGCCTCATTCTGACCGGCGGCGAGACCGACGTCTGTGTCATGGCAACGGCGCTGGGCGCCATCGACCTCGGATACCACGTCATCCTGGTGACGGATGCCGTCTGCTCCGGCGTCGACAAGGCGCATGACGCCTCACTTGCCCTGCTCAACGCCCGTTTTTCGGCCCAACTGACGACGCTGCGGACCCGCGAGGTTCTGGACCTCATTGCGGATCAGCCCACCTCATTTCACCTCTGACACGAGAAGCGCGACCGTCTGGCCGTCCATGACGTCACGAAGCAGAAGGCCATCTGCCGAACGGATCTCTCGTCCGGTCAAGACATCCCTGAAGGACATGCGGGCGAGCGTCGCAGGCAATTCGACCTGCGTGTCGCCCCAGAACGCGGCCGAGCTCTGGCCTTCGCCCTCTCTCAGCATGGCGATCGGCAGGCGGCAGGCCACGGTGATGGCAGCAAGACCGTCCTTCTCGCGTGCAAAGGCGACCGCCTGGGACCGACGCGGCCCCGATACCGTCAGGGGCAGATACTGGCCATCGAGGAACAGGTCCGGGTGGCGGTTTCGCAAGGCAAGACCACGCGCCACAACGGCCTGTTTCAGCCAGCCTTCCGCCAGCGCCCGTTCGTCGGTGAAGGACAGGGGTGCCGTAGGATCGAATTCGGCCAGCGTATCGAATGGCGGGGGGCGGCGGTTGTCGGGATCGACGAAACTCAGATCGAGCCTTTCGCTTCCCTGATAGATATCCGGGATCCCCGGCGCCGACAGCTTGATGACCGTCTGCGTCAAGCCGTTGACCAGACCAGCCCAGATCAGCGGCTGGATCTCCCGAACGAACGCCTCGACGAAGTCGTGATTGTCGATGAGCAGGCGACGAACATAATCGGTCGCGGCATGTTCATAGTCGGCGTTGATGCCGTTCCAGTCGGTCCGAAGCTTTGCTTCGCGCAGGGATTTTTCGAGGAAAGCGGCAACGCGATCGGCGAAATCCGAGAGGCCTTCCAGATTGCCGGCATCGAGATCGACAGGCCAATGGCCGATCAGCGCCTGGAAGATCATCCACTCGACCTCAGGTTCCGGCGCCGGTTTTCCGTCAATCTCGATGACATCCGCATGCTTTTCGCGCCAAGCGTCGATGAGGCGGGCGAAGCGTGGTGCATCTTCGGCAAGGGCAAAGAGGCGCGCCCGGGCATCCTCGCCCCGCTTGGTGTCATGGGTGGACGAAGCCGACAGCCCCAGCGGCTGCCGCTTGGCCCTGCGCTGCATTTCGGCATGGAAATGCTCCAGCCCCCCCTCTTCCGGCTCAAGCTCGCCGCCAACTTCGTTGAGCGCCAGGAACTCGACATGGCGGAAAAACAGCGTGTCCTCGAGCGACTTTGCCATCAGCGGGCCGGTGAGCTGCTGGAACCGGCGACGGAAGACGGCGACGGCAGCCGGATGCTCCTGCGCTAGGCCTTCGCCCTTGACGAGCCCCACGATCTTCTCGGCCACGGCAGGAGTGTCGCCATCAAGTCGCGTCTTGGCGAGCGCCAGCACCTCATCGAGAAGAGCTTGATCGGATACCGGCATCCCCTGCTCTGCGCCATAGGTGCGGTAGCGTGGAAAGGCGACAAGCAGTTCCTCCAGAGCCTTGCGAACCCCATCCTCCGGCTGCCCGGAAAGCTCCGACGCCTGACCCACCAGCGCCTTGACCTCGCCGGCAAAATTGATCCGGATCATCCGCAGCTTCGCTTCGCGCATCTTTTCGGAGACAGCCTGCTGCGGACCGGCAATCTGCGAATAGGCCTCGCGCATCGCCTGAAAACCCGTCCGATCGAGCAGCACGGGCACCTGGGCTGCGATGAACTCGTAACCCGTCGAGCCCTGCACCGGCCAGTCCTCGGGAAGGTCTTCTCCGGGCGCCAGGATTTTCTCGACATAGATGGGAATGTCTTCCCCGACAGCGCTTCGCAGCTGCTGCAGGTAGCGACCGGGATCGGCAAGGCCGTCGACGTGATCGATCCGGAGTCCATCCACCTGGCCGGCACGCACCATCTCGAGGATTGTCCGATGGGCGTCCTCGAACACATCGTCTGCTTCAACGCGCAGACCGACAAGGCCGGCGATTTCGAAGAAGCGGCGGTAGCTCAGTCCCTTGCCAGCCTCCGTCCAGAACATCAGGCGCCATGGCTGCAGGTCGTGGAGACGGACCAGAAACGCCCGGTCGTCCGCTTTGACCTTGAGCTCGTCAAGCAGACCGTCGCTCTCGCCTTCCTGGCACAGAGCCGAAACGTCGCGGTGAAACGCGGCGTCCTCCGCCGGATCGGCCTGGTGCCCGAGTTCGGCGAGGCGCGCGGCCAATGGATGCGAGCAGCCGTCCAAAGCTGCGGCATAGGTGGACGGCGTCAGGGGATAGATGCTGTCGAAATAGGCGAAGGCCAGAGACCCGTGCTCGCGGTCCAGGGTGAGTGAAATCTCGCCATCCGCCACCGCCTGCTCGAATGGCTTTCCCAGAAAAGGCAGTGTGAGGCGTTGGCTCCAGTCGATGTCGAAATAGTGGCCATAGCGGCTGGCCTCACCCCATTCGATGACGCTGCGCCACCAGGGGTTCTCAAGGCTTGCTGCCATGTGGTTGGGCACGATGTCCAGGATGAGCCCCAGACCTTCCGCCTTCAGAACCTCTGCAAGCCGCTCCAGCCCTTCGCGACCGCCGAGCACCGGGTCGATGAGGTTTGCATCGGTCACGTCGTAACCGTGGGTCGAGCCTTCGGTCGCCGCAAAGACCGGAGACGCATAGAGATGGGTGATGCCGAGGCGCTTCAGATAGGGGACGAGACCGATGGCGCGGTCGAAATCCATGCCGTTGCGAAACTGCAAACGGTAGGTCGAAACGGGAAATGGCATTCTGGCATCCTTGGGAGGGTGGCGGTGGCGACCAGATCCAACGTCTGCCGGCGCGCCTTGTTCCGCCGCCCCCGAGGATGCGAGGGACTTAATGGAGGTTGAATTCCCCGTCGAGTTTCCGCCATTCGTTGGGACCGATCAGCCGCTTGTGACTGAAGCGCACTGAATGCAGATCGCCATCGAGATTGGCCCGCCAGAAATCGAGAAACTTCGTCATCTGTGGGAAATCAGGCGCCAGATCGTAATCCTGCCAGAGGAAGGTCTGCAGCACGGAGCGAAAGTCGGGCAGCCGATAGAGGATGTGTGCGGTGGTGAGGCCATATCCCTCCATCTGGAGGGTGAAGTCTTTGCTGGATGTCATGCGTTTCCCTCTTGGTCATTGACGATAAAAAGTTTGACAAAACCACGTGAAATGGCAAGAGGGTCGCAAAAATTGTGATTATAAATCATGCTGTTAGCAGCAACGCGACGAGAGTGCTGATTTTTTTCGTCACTCGCTCTTGAAACAAAAAATCGGAAAAACCAGATCATCGCGCGCCGGATGCCTCTCAAGGGTCCGGCGACCCGTCCGGACCCTATCCGGTCCGGCCTTTGGGGACGTTCCATTTTGTTTGTCCAGGAGGAAAACATGAAGTTCCGTCCGCTGCACGACCGCATCGTCGTCCGCCGCGTTTCGTCCGAGGAGAAGACCAAGGGCGGCATCATCATTCCCGACACTGCCAAGGAAAAGCCGCAGGAAGGCGAAGTCCTCGCCGTCGGCTCCGGCGCTCGCAACGAGCAGGGCCAGATCGTCGCGCTCGACGTCAAGGTCGGCGACCGCGTGCTCTTCGGCAAATGGTCCGGCACCGAGATCAAGATCGACGGCGAAGAGCTGCTGATCATGAAGGAAGCCGACGTCATGGGCATCATCGAAGCCCAGGCCGCCGAGAAGAAAGCCGCTTGAGACCATCAGTCATCATTTGCCTTTGAGGAGTGAACAATGGCTGCAAAAGAAGTGAAATTCCACACCGATGCCCGCGAGAAGATGCTGCGTGGCGTCGACATTCTCGCCAATGCCGTGAAGGTGACGCTCGGTCCCAAGGGCCGCAACGTCGTCATCGACAAGTCCTTCGGCGCACCCCGCATCACCAAGGATGGCGTTTCGGTTGCCAAGGAAATCGAGCTTGAGGACAAGTTCGAGAACATGGGCGCGCAGATGCTGCGCGAAGTGGCGTCCAAGACCAATGACCTCGCCGGCGACGGCACCACCACCGCGACCGTTCTGGCCCAGGCCATCGTCAAGGAAGGCGCCAAGGCCGTCGCCTCCGGCCTCAACCCGATGGACCTCAAGCGCGGTGTCGATCTCGCCGTCGAAGCCGTGGTCGCCGAGCTGAAGGCGAATGCCCGCAAGATCTCCAACAATGCCGAGATCGCCCAGGTCGGCACCATCTCCGCCAATGGCGACACCGAGATCGGCCGCTACCTGGCAGAAGCCATGGAAAAGGTCGGCAATGACGGCGTGATCACCGTCGAGGAGGCCAAGACCGCCGAGACCGAACTCGAAGTGGTCGAGGGCATGCAGTTCGACCGCGGCTACCTCTCGCCCTACTTCGTGACCAATCAGGAAAAGATGCGCGTCGAACTCGACGATCCCTATATCCTGATCCACGAGAAGAAGCTGTCGAACCTGCAGGCTCTGCTTCCTGTTCTCGAAGCCGTCGTTCAGTCCGGCAAGCCGCTCGTCATCATCGCGGAAGACGTCGAAGGCGAAGCGCTCGCGACCCTCGTCGTCAACAAGCTGCGCGGTGGCCTCAAGGTTGCAGCCGTCAAGGCGCCGGGCTTCGGCGATCGCCGCAAGGCCATGCTCGAGGACATCGCCATCCTCACCGGCGGCACCGTCATCTCCGAAGACCTCGGCATCAAGCTTGAGAACGTCACCCTCAATATGCTGGGCCGTTCGAAGAAGGTGTCGATCGAGAAGGAAAACACCACAATCATCAACGGCGCCGGCTCCAAGGCGGAGATCGATGGCCGCGTGGCCCAGATCAAGGCGCAGATCGAGGAGACCTCCTCCGACTACGACCGCGAGAAGCTCCAGGAGCGTCTGGCCAAGCTCGCCGGTGGCGTCGCCGTCATCCGCGTCGGCGGCTCGACCGAAGTCGAGGTGAAGGAAAAGAAGGACCGCGTGGACGACGCCCTGCATGCGACCCGTGCCGCCGTCGAGGAAGGCATCCTGCCCGGTGGTGGCGTCGCCCTGCTCCGCTCGGTCAAGGCGCTCGAGAACCTGAAGGCTCCGAATGACGACCAGCGCGTCGGCATCGACATCATCCGCCGCGCCATCGAAGCCCCCGTGCGTCAGATCGCCGAAAACGCCGGCGCGGAAGGCTCGATCATTGTCGGCAAGCTCCGCGAGACGTCTGAATTCGCCTATGGCTGGAATGCCCAGACCGGCGAATATGGTGACCTTTTCGCCCAGGGCGTCATCGACCCCGCCAAGGTGGTGCGCACAGCGCTGCAGGATGCCGCCTCCGTGGCAGGGCTTTTGATCACCACCGAAGCCATGATCGCCGAAAAGCCGAAGAAGGAAGCCGCACCCGCCATGCCGGCCGGTGGCATGGACTTTTAAGGCCTAAGCCTCAACGTCAAAGTGAAAGGGCCGCCTTGATGGCGGCCCTTTCTTCATCTCTCGGTCTGAGGTCAAGCCGCAAGCGAGATGGGGCTCAGTCCCTCGAAGGTCGGGCGAGCGATGAAGTAGCCCTGGAGCAGATCCACACCGAGATCTCTGAGAACCTCGAGTTCCCCCGCCGTCTCGACACCTTCACAAACGGCCGTGACGCCAAGATCGCGCAGCATGTCCAGCGTGCGGCTCACCACGATCTGCTTGACCCTGTCGATATCGATGCCCCGGATCAGATCCATGTCCAGCTTGACGATATCAGGCTGGAAACGCGTCAAAAGGTTGAGCCCGGAATAACCGGCGCCGAAATCGTCGATCGCCGTCTTGAAACCGATTTCGCGATAGCTCTTCAGGATGTTGAGCAGATGCGCGGTATCAAGCTTTTCGACTTCGGTGAATTCAAAGATGATCCGGTCGAGCGGGAAATCCGTGCGTCTGGCCGTTTCCAGCGTCTGCCGGATACAGGCCCGCGGTTCATAGACCGCATTCGGCATGAAATTGATCGACAGATGGGGCATCTCGTCCCGTGGGAAGAGCTGTGCGGCAAGCTCGATGGCGCGCACCCGACACTGCTGATCGAAGGCATAGCGGTTGTTGGGGTCAACGAGAGACAGAACAGATCCCGCACCGCTACCGTCGGAACCGCGGACCAGTGCTTCATGGGCGAAGACCGCACCACGACGGGTATCCATGATGGGTTGGAAAGCCATCGTGAAGCTGGAGCCAAAGGCAGCTCCGTTCGTGCAACCTTGGCAGGTCATACTTCCTCCTAGGGTGAAAGCGGTAATACACCACAACCATCTTAAGGAAGCCTGAAGGCTGCTACGCGGGTGGTTTTGAATTTGGCAACCGGGCAAGAGATCAATTCATGACCTTTTTTGGTTACCTTGTTTAACGAATCTGGATAATCGAATATTGTTGAGAGTGAGGCGATTCGAGAAAGCCTCGCGGGCTAAATGACTTAGCTGGGGATGCGGACATGCAGGAACAGATCGATATCGAGACCTGGGCAATGATCAGGGCTCAGCAGATTGTAATGCAGCAAGGGGCCAATCTGGTCGTCGCCGCCCAGAGACTGGACCACAAGAAAACCACCGCCAACACCTATGCGTTGCGAACGGCGATCATGGCATCGCTGATTGAAGCCATGCAGGCGCCGCCGACCGAGGCCATGGCCGCCATGCATGCACAAGCTGGATTGCAGCCGGCCTGATATCAACCGGCGCTCTTGGCGACCTGCCACTTGTCGCCGATGAGGCGATCATATTCCGGCGGCTCGAAAGCTTCAAAACCGCCGCCGGGATAAAGTGTGAGCTCTCCCACATAAAGATTGTCCCCCGTATCGAAGAGATCGACGCGGACGAAATCGAGATCGCGACCGATCTTTTCTGACAGGGATACCATCAGGTCCAGTTGCTCAGGCCGCGGAATTTCCTCCGGATAGGGCGGGTAATAATCCGGATCGTAAAACGGCAGACGCTCCCACTCCCGGGAATAGGTCGCGGAATAGCCCTGGTCGTCCGTGCGGGTGTCGATGATGATATGCGACAGTCGGCCGTTGAAGACGAAGCAGCGATAATCCCAGGGAATGCCGCCGTCCTTGCTCAGCATCTGCTCGATGACGACCTTCCGGTCGACCTGCGAGTAAGCCCATTCCCTGTTGTAGCGGGCGTGATCGATTGCAAGCCATTCGGCGCAGGGATCGTTTTGCTTGAGCCTTCTGACGTCCTCTGGCGTATAGAGGAATTCCCCGAGGCCGCTCGCATGGTTCGGCTTGATCACAGCCGGCAGCGAGATCTTCGACCAGTCGACCTCAGATAGGTTTGTGCCGGCCCAATAGGTCGGGATCACATGGGCTGCCCCGACCTTTTCAGCGACATAATCCTTCACCGCCAGCTTGTCGACGAGCGTGCCATAAAGCGGATTGCGGTCATGGATCTTGCGATACTGCACCTTCTCCGAAAACGTCTTGGGGTGGTCGACATCAGGCCACTCCCCCTTAATGCTCCAGAATTTCAGCTGGACGTAGGGCTTGTCCGGCAAGGGCGCGATCAGGCGCCAGAAGATGCGCTTCATCAGATAACGAAACGAGTTCTGGTCATAACCAGCCCGGATGAAGCTTTCCTTCTGTTCCTCTGCCAAGACGCCCTCTCCGTTCCCTGTTGCGGCGAACTTTAGAGGCCCCGGTTTATCGTCGAGTTAACCGGAAGCCCTGAATTGCGGCTTCCGAACGGAAAACGCCGCGTCTGCAGAGCAGAGCGCGGCGCGTCCGGGGAGGATCAGGAGAAGGCCGGCAGAGGTTGCCGGCATCGTTTTTTTTATTGGGCTGCCGATTCCGCGGCGGCCAGGGCACGACGGCGCTTCGCACGCCAGCCAAGCAGCATCGGCAGAACCGCGACGGCGACAGCGAGCGTCCAAAGGACCAGCGAGATCTTGCTCTGGAACAGGATGGCAATGTCGCCACCGCTGATGGCCAGCGCGTTGCGCAAGTTCACTTCCATCACCTTGCCGAGCACGAAGCCGAGAATGATCGGCGCCATGTCGAAACCGGCCTTGCGCAGGAGCCATCCGGCGATGCCGATCGCCAGCATCAGGTAGATCGCGAAGATCGAGGCATGGGTGGAATAGACGCCGATGACCGAGAGCACCAGGATGCCAGGCACGAGGATCCAGTTCGGCATGGTGAGCACGCGGGCGAAGATGTTCACGAGCGGCAGGTTCAGCGCGAGCAGGATGAAGTTGCCGACGAAGAGCGAGGCCACAAGACCGCCGACGATTTCCGGGCGTTCGGCGAGCAGCATCGGACCGGGCTGGATGTTGTAGAGCATCAGCGCGCCCATCATGACGGCGGTGGTGCCCGAACCCGGAACACCGAGCGTCAGCATCGGAACGAAGGCGCCAGCGGCCGTCGCGTTGTTGGCGGATTCAGGCGCTGCGAGACCGCGAACATCGCCCTTGCCGAACGTGCCTTCCGTGTCGGAGATCCGCTTTTCGGTTGTGTAGGAGACGGCACTCGACACCGAGGCGCCAGTCCCCGGCAGAATGCCGACGACGAAGCCGATGACTGAACCGCGCAGCATGGTGCCCGTGCACTTTACCACATCCGACATCCGCGCGGTCATGCGACCGAGCTCGCGGATCACGGTGGAGCCCTTGGTCTGATGCTCGAGGATCAGCATGGCCTCAGAGATCGAGAACAGGCCAATGACCAGCGTGACGAATTCGATGCCGTCGCCAAGCTCAGGCTCGTTGAAGGTGAAACGATAAGCGCCCGAGGTCGCATCGAGACCGACCGTTGCCAGCATCAGGCCGAGCGTACAGCCGATCAGCGTCTTGACCGGCTGCGAACCAACCATCGAGCCGAGGGTCGCAAAGGCGAAGACCATCAGCACGAAATACTCGGCAGGACCAAAGCCGATCGCGAGGCCTGAAAGTACCGGGGCGAAGAAGGCAAGGCCGATAACACCGAGCGTGCCGCCGACGAAGGAGGCAATGCCCGAGAGCGCAAGCGCTTCACCGGCGCGGCCCTGGCGGGCCATCGGATAACCATCCATGGCCGTCATGACGGCACCGGCATCGCCAGGCACGTTCAGCAGGATGGACGAAATGCGGCCACCATATTCTGCGCCGAGATAGACCGAGGCGAGCAGGATCATGGTGCTTTCAGCCGGAAGGCCCATCGAATAGGCTATCGGCATCAGCAGTGCGATGCCGTTGATCGGACCGATGGCCGGAAGTGCGCCGACGAGCGTGCCGATGAAGCAACCGATGAACCCGATCAGCAGGTTCTGGCCCGTGAGGGCAACGCCGAAGCCATGCCACAGATATTCGAAACTCATGGAATTGTCCTTTCAGGTCTTGCCGACGGTCAGCCGAAAATGGCGCCGGTCGGGAGGTAGACCTCGAGCAAGAAGGAGAAGATGAACCACCAGATGGCCGCATGCACGACGCCGCCGACCAGCGAGAGCTTGGGCGATGCGCCGAAGATCCATCCGACCACCGTGGTCAACAGGAAGATCGAGATTGCAAAGCCGAGCGGCTCCATCAGGGCCACACTGACGATGAGCGTGACGGGAACGGCAAGCACGCGCACCAGCGCATTGCCGGTGGGGAAGCCTTCGACGGTTCCCGGAAACTTCAGATAGATCAGGGTGAACAGGCCAAGCAGTATGGCGAGCATCACCGGCACGAAGCGCGGTCCGAGCGGATCGGACGAAAAGGCATATTCGATCATGCTGCCGCCGATGCCATAGGCGACGGCGAGCAGGAACAGGACCAGCGCACTGATACGGCCGATCAACTGGTGGGTTCTCGTGTTTTCCGACATTAGTTTTCCTCGCACACGGAGCTGCGGTCGCTGGCAAGCGCCGGATCATCCAAGGACGTGATGCCTTCAGCCAAAAGCCGCGGCATGCGTTGATTTTGCTGCTCCGCAGCCACTCGGCGCGGAGGGGGCGATGCGGCCGGACACGGCCGCACCGCAAGCGGGATCAGAAGCCGGCTTCCTTCGCCATGACCTTGAACTTCGCCACGTCGCTCTTGACGCGATCATCGAAGTCCTTGCCGAGCATGGTGAATTCGAACAGACCGCGAGCGTCGCGCTCCTTGGCGAATTCAGGCGTCTTGCTCATGGCGTCGAAGGCCTTGACCCACCAGTCGTAATCCGCGTCGGAAACGTCCTTGCCGACATAGTAGCCGCGCCAGACGGGCCACTCGATGTCATAACCCTGCTCCTTGGCAGTCGGGATGTCCTTCAGTTCACCCGGCAGGCGCTCGGGCGACATGACGGCGAGAATGCGGACCTTGCCGGCGAGGTGATGCTTGCCCATTTCGGCAGCATCGCCGGAGCCGACCTGCACATGGCCGCCTTCGAGAGCGGTCAGAACGGCGCCGCCGCCTTCCAGCGCGACGTAGCGCATCGACTTCGGATCCTGTTCTGCAGCCTTGGCGATCAGCGAGCCCTTCATCCAGTCCTGCGAACCAACGGCACCGCCGCCGGCGATCGCAAAGGTGGTCGGGTCGGCTTTATAAGCAGCGACCAGATCAGCCATCGTCTTGTAGGGCGAGTCGGCATTGACGACGATCACACCGAAGTCGGCGCCGAGTGCACCCAGCCAACGGACGGCGCTTTCATCGTACTGGCCGAACTTGCCCTGGGCGAGCAGCAGGGCCGAGCCGGACGAGGCAGCCGTGATCAGGTTCGGATCGCTGGCACGCTTCGAGATGACGTGGTTATAGGCCACGGCGCCAACGCCGCCTTCCATATAGGTGACGGCCATCGGCTGGCTGATCTGCTTGGTTTCCAGCAGGGCATTGGCAGCCAGTCGGCAGGTCAGGTCGAAACCGCCGCCCGGCTTGGCACCGGCCAGGCATTCCGGCTTCGTCGGTTCGGCAACGGCAGCGGTGGCGGCAGCAAGGCCGATCAGGGCCGCGCCGGCCAGAAATTTCATCGTGTTGCGGATCATCATTCTCTCCCGAATGTCTGAGCGTTTCTCGGACAATCCCAGCGCAAGCCATGACAAGAGCGCTCACGCAGGACCTGTGTCCGCGTGTTCCTTGTGGCGATCGCGATGGGATCCTCCCCAGTACCGGCTTAAGCTCTCTCCCTATGCCGGTGCCGACATTGATAGGCCTCAATCCTGTCACGATCCTGTCAAACCCGTTAACAGTCGCAGCAGCCTGCAGCCGGTCGCTTGATCGCGGACCCGAGACATGCCACCGTTTTTCCATGCGCATCCTTCTGGTGGAAGACACGCTCGATGTGGGCGAGGCGATCAGCCGCCGCTTTGAGACCATCGGCCATACGGTCGACTGGCAGACGGATGGCCGTGCGGCTTCCGATATCCTCGACTTCACGGAGTATGATCTCGTCATTCTCGACGTCATGCTGCCGGGCCTCGATGGCTTCTCGATCCTGAAGCGCCTGCGGCAGAACAAGAACCCCGTGCCGGTGCTGGTCCTGACCGCGCGATCGGAGATCGACGACCGGGTCGGCGCTCTCGATCTCGGTGCCGACGATTACCTTGTCAAACCCTTCGATTTCCGTGAACTCGAAGCTCGTGCCCGTGTGCTTATGCGCCGGAGCAGCGGTGGCGAAGCCACGAACATCATCGTCTGCGGCGACGTGCTGCTCGACCGTTCCCAGCGTTCTGTCAGGGTCGGCAAGCGCGAGGTGCAGTTGAAGCGTCGCGAGATGACCCTGCTGGAGATCCTGGCAAGCCGTCCGGGACGCATCTTCAGCAAGGAGCAGCTTCTCGACCAGATGTTCGGCTTCGACGAGGCGGCCGGACCGAATGCGATCGAGCTTTATGTCGGCCGGCTCCGCAAGAAGCTCGAAGGTGCGAAAGCCCGGATCGTGACGGTACGCGGAACAGGGTATCAGCTGGTGTCCGATGCAGAGGACTAAGCCGTCCCTTTTCTCCCGGCTCGTCCTGCGCGTGGCTCTCGTTCTGGCGGGCGGAGCTGCCATCCTGATGACTGCCGCCTGGTTTTACGCCCGCGCGGCAGCCGACCAGGCCTATGACCGCCTGCTGCAGGGTGCAGCGATCCAGATCCTCGAATCTCTCGTCGTCGACGACGGCAGGATCGCCGTGAACCTGCCCCCCAGCGCCTTCGAGCTGCTGGGCCTCGCCTCGCGCGATCGGATTTTCTACCGGGTCATCGCCCCGGATGGCAGCACCTTGACCGGCTACGAGGACCTCGGCGCACAGACCCCGCGAGACACGGCACTGAACGCGCCGAAGTTCGAGACGAGCCGCTATCGGAACCAGCCCGTGCGTGTCGTCCAGGCCAGTCGCGCCATCTCCGATCCGAGCATCGGCGGCTGGGCGCATGTGTTGATCGCTCAGACGACGGAGGCCCGCCAGGCCCTGACGACGGAACTGACCACCCGCGCTCTGATCCTCGTCGCGATCATGAGCCTGCTTGCGCTGGCCGGCACCGTTCTCGCCGTTCGTTATTCGCTGCGTCCGCTGGATGCCCTCGGCGACACGCTGCGGCGACGGGACTCCCAGGATCTGACGCCGATTGCGGTGGAAGTACCGCGTGAACTGGTGCCCTTCGTCGACTCGATCAATCACTTCATGCGTCGTCTCGACGAACGGTTGAAGGTGCTGCAGCGTTTCATCGCAGACAGCGCCCATCAGCTCCGGACACCGCTGACAGCCCTGTCGGCACAAGTCAGCCTGATCGACGAGGAAGCTCTCTCCGAGCCCGACCGCCGTCACTTGAACCGCGTCCGCGACCGGACGAACGAACTCGCGCGCTTCACGACGCAGCTTCTGAACCACGCCATGGTCATCCATCGCTTCGAATCCGTTCAGCTGTTTCCGCTCGATCTGACCGATGTCGCCCGCAAGGCCTTTAGAGCGGCAGTGCCGATCACCATCGACCCGGATACCGTCGTCTCCTTCGAAGCCCCCGACGAGACGCTCACCATTCTGGGCGACGGCCTCAGCCTACGGGAGGCGATCGTCAACATCATCGACAACTCCCTGCGGCACGGCACACTTTCGAAACTCGAAGTCCGGGTCGTGCGGCGAGGCAATTTCGGCCTGGTGGAGGTCGAAGACGACGGTCCGGGAATTCCGCCCGCGGACTGGTCGCATGTGACGCAGCGCTTTGTCTCATCCAAATCGGGCGAAGGCAGCTCCGGCCTGGGCTTTGCCATCGCATCCGAAGTGGCGGGCGCCCTTCGGGGCGCCCTCTCCTTCCGTGAGAAAACCGAGGAGCGCGGCTTCACCGTCGTGCTCGAACTGCCTCTCATGCAGAGGGAGGGTGCATGACCGCTCGTCGTAAATTGAAGTCACTGCTTCTTCTCGCAGCGAGCCTTCTCGCGACCACCGCTCTGCCCGCTTTCGCCCTCGAGGGAGAGCAGACGGTATTCCCAGCAGCGGCGGCCGAACGCGCGCGCCTGGTCATCCGTGGTGCCACCGATGTCGAAGCGATGAGGCCGCTCATTATCGACTTCCAGCGTCTTGCGCCTGACGTGACCGTGGAGTTCAACGACTACGTCACCAACGACCTCTTCAAGGAAGCGGAAGACGCCTGCGCAAACCAGCTCGCCTATGGCGATCTGCTGCTCTCTTCCTCGGTCGACCAACTCGTCAAGCTGGCCAATGACGGCTGTGCGCAGGAATATCGATCGCCCGAGACCGAGCGCGTGGCCGACTGGGCCAACTGGCGCGACGAGGTCTTCGGCTTCACCTTCGAACCCGCCGTGATCGTCTATGACGGTGAGCGCGTGCCGCCGGAAGACGTGCCGCGCTCGCATGTGGAAATTGCCGAACTGCTGAGGTCCAAGCCGGACGTCTACCGCAACCGCATTGGCACCTATGACGTGCGCGCCTCGGGCATCGGGTATCTCCTCGCTTTTCACGATGCGCTACAGGCACCGACGACCTACGGCCGTCTTCTGGAAAGCTTCAGCCGTGCGGATGTCGTGACCCGCTGCTGCAACAGCGAGGTGCTGGGCCAGATTGCCAGCGGCCGGCTGCTGATCGCTTATAACGTGCTCGGGTCCTATGCCTACGCGGCCGCCCAGCGCAATCCGGACCTGCGGGTTGTCATCCCGCGCGACTATGCGCTGATCCTGTCGCGCGGCGCCCTCATTCCTGATCTTGCGCCCAATCCAGCCCTGGCGCAGCGTTTCCTCGATTATCTGCTCTCGCCCCGCGGACAGAAGGTGGCGCAGGAGGAAGCCTTCTACTTCTCGGAAAATTCCCCCCTGCCCCCCGGTGTGGACGGCCCCATGTCGCTCATCGAATCCGGCATCGGTCGCCCCATCCGCGTCGGCCCCGCCCTCCTCGCCGCTCAGGATCGCGCAACCCGCGAGGAATTCATCCGCAACTGGACATCGCTTTTTGCGCCCGGTGCGCGCTAACGATAGAAAGGCCGGCGACGCCGCCAGCCTTTCAGTGCACCAGGCGACAGAACTCAGTCTTCTTCTTGGAAGACTTCTTCGCGCTTCTTCTTCACGCTCGGGAGGAAGACGACGATGAGCACTGCCAGCGCGATCAAGAGCAGCGTTGCACTGATCGGACGCGTGATGAAGGTCGTCGGATCGCCCCGCGACAGGATCATGGCGCGGCGCAGATTCTCTTCAAGCAGCGGACCAAGAACGAACCCGAGCAGCAAAGGGGCCGGCTCGCAACGAAGCTTGACCAGCGCGTAGCCGATGAGTCCGAAGAAAGCGACGGCATAGAGGTCGTAGATATTGCCGTTGACGCTGTAGACCCCGATCGAGCAGAAGGCCATGATGATCGGGAAGAGGACGTAATACGGGATGGTCAGAAGTTTAACCCACAGCCCGATCAACGGCAGGTTCAAGACCAGCAGCATCAGGTTGCCGATCCACATCGAGGCGATGATGCCCCAAAACAACGCCGGCTGTTCAGTGGCGACATTTGGGCCGGGCACAATTCCCTGGATGATCATCGCACCCACCATCAGCGCCATGACAGGATTGGCCGGAATACCGAGGGTCAGCAGAGGAATGAATGAGGTCTGCGCACCCGCATTATTGGCTGACTCGGGACCTGCTACACCTTCAATCGCACCGTGACCAAACTCCTGCGGGTTTTTCGCCATGCGTTTTTCGACGGTGTATGAGGCGAAGGAGGCGAGGATAGCGCCGCCACCCGGCAGGATTCCGAGGGCTGAGCCGATACCCGTACCGCGCAGCACCGGCCCAACCAGACGCCTGAAATCCTCGCGTGTGGGCATGAGCCCGCTGACCTTGGTCATCAGGACAGTCCGATTGCGATCACTTTCCAGGTTTCGGAGGATTTCGGCGATGCCGAAGACGCCGACCGCGACCGCGACAAAATTGAGGCCATCTGCATATTCCGTGATGCCCATCGTGAAGCGAGGCGTGCCGGAATAGATGTCCGTGCCGACAAGACCGAGCAGGAGGCCCAGTGCGACCATGGCCAGCGCCTTGATGATCGAACCATGTGCGAGCGCGATTGAGGAGACGAGACCGACAATCATCAAAGAGAAGTATTCGGCGGCGCCGAACTCCAGCGCGATGGCAGTCAGTGGCGGTGCGAAGATCGCGACCAGAAAAGTGGAGACAGTGCCAGCAAAGAACGAGCCGATTGCGGCGATGGCAAGTGCTGCTCCTGCGCGCCGTAGTAGATGCCGGCCAGCATGATGAGCGAGGAGACGGGCTCCAGCTGGAAGGTGATCGGCAGCAGCATGGCGATCGTCGCAGTCGCACCGATACCGGGGAGAACACCGATCAGGGTTCCCAGGATGACCCCGATGAGGCAGAAGAAGAGGTTCTCGACGGAGCCGGCCGTCGAAAAGCCGAGGGCCAGATTACTGATGAAGTCCATGGCTGTGCGTCCTCAGAACCGGAACCAAGGGCCGAAGCGTTCGAAGGGCAGGCCGAGGCCGTAGCTGAACACGAGGACCGAGAAAAGCGTGATGCCCGTAGCAAGCGCAAGTGCGGCTGGCACGCGCAGTCGCTCGGAAGCGAAGCTTGCAATGAAGGCGGCAACGAACAGTGCGGGTACGAAGCCGGCCCCGCGCACGAGCAGGCCAAACACGATCGGCGCTGGCAGAATGAACAACATGCCACGCCAGGCGATAGCGCCGATAACCTCGCCCGTGACCTTCACGGACTGAACAAGAATAACGATGCCGAGCAGGGTTAGGACGCCTGCAAGGACCAGCGGAAAGTAACCCGGCCCCATACGGAACGCGGTTCCGAGTTCCAACGACAAGGATTGAATGGCGAAGAAGAGGCCAAACCCGATGAACAGCAGACCACACAGGAGGTTTGCCGTGTCGAAGCGTAAGGATTTCATAATGTCCCCCGACAAAACACGCGGACGGCCAGAGGAATCCCGACCGACGCCAAAAAGCGCGGACCCGATCACGAAACCGGGTCCGCCTGAAGCTTTTCTCGATCAGTCGGCGTACTGACCAGCTGCCTCGATGACAGGCTTCCAGCGGGCGATCTCACCTTCGAGCTTGGCCTTCAGAGCCTCAGGTGTGACATCTGCCTCTGGCGACGGAGCGGTCCCGAGCTCGGCGAAGCGTGCCACGACATTCTCGTCCTTGAGCGCTTTTTGCAACGACGCGGTTAGCTTTTCGATCGCCTCCGGCGGAGTGCCCTTCGGGGTATAGACGCCGTGCCAGATACCGACCTGGAAGTCATTGAGACCGCCTTCGGCTGCTGTTGGGACATCGGGCAGGACCGACAGACGTTCCGGCGAGGTGACCGCATAGGCCTTGATTGTGCCACCCTGGATCTGCTTCGTCGTGTTGGTGGTCTGGTCACACATGATGTCCACCTGGCCGCCGAGCAGGTCGGTCATGGCAGGTCCGGTACCCTTGTACGGCACGGTGACGAGAGAGGTCTCGATCTGGCTCATGAACAGCATGCCGCACAAGTGCGAGGCAGCGCCGATGCCGGCATTCGCAACCGTGACCTGATCCTTGTTGGCCTTAACGTATTCGACCAGTCCCTTGAGATCGGCAGGCTCGAAGTCCTTACGCGCGACGATGGTCATCGGAACTTCGGTGACAAGGCCGACGTAGTCGAAAGCATTGAGCGGATCATAGGCGAGCTTGCGGTAGAGAGTTGCACTGGTCGCCATTCCGATGTGGTGCAAGAGCACGGTGTAACCATCCGGCTCCGCACTGGCGACACGACCAGCACCCAGGGTTCCGCCAGCACCGCCGACATTCTCGACGAGCACCTGCTGACCCAGATCCTTGGACATTGACTCGGCAACGAGACGCGCGACGGTATCCGTCGGGCCGCCTGCTGCGAACGGGACCACCATGGTGATCGAACGCTCGGGGTAGGTCTGGGCAGACGCGGATGCTGCGATAAAGGTTGCCGTAATGGCGGTCGCGCTGAAGAGCGACTTGAAGAAAGTCATGAAAGCCTCCCGGTTGAATATATCCTGCCGGTTCGGCTCCTCCCGCCGGCACTGGATGGGAGAGATCTTGTCCAGGTGCACTGACCTCACAATCAGGACGTATCGCGACTATCGATCTTTTCTCACACGTCGCACCGCAGCATGGGTAGATTCCCGCCCAAGCGCGAGAAAACATGTGTGGATCTCCACCCATTCCCGCACGCCGAGGTCTGGCGAAATCTCTAATCCCGAGCATCAAGGGCAAGACTCTTGTCTAGCCCGTACTTCTGCATCTTTTCATAAAGGGTCTTGCGCGATATTCCGAGCTGCTCATAGACCGGCCGCAGCGCCCCACCATGGGCTGTGATAGCATTCGCAATCAATTGCTTTTCATAAGCCGCAACCTTGTCCGCAAGGCGCGAATGAATAGTTTCAAAACCTGCCGAACTATCGAGCCCGGTCTCGATGCCGAGGACCAGCCGGTCGGCAGCGTTTCGGAGCTCGCGTACATTGCCCGGCCAATCGCGCTCGGCAATTTCCGACAGGATTTCCGGATCGACTTCCATGTCGTCGCGGCCGTAGCGGGCGCAGGCCTCGCGCACCAGGTGGAGGAAGAGCAGCGGAATATCCGGCCGTCGCTGCGCAAGCGACGGAACGCGCAGCGTCACGACGTTGAGGCGGTAGAAAAGGTCTGCGCGGAAACGTCCGGCTGCGACCTCGCTTTCGAGATCCACCTTGCTCGTCGCAAGAAAGCGAACATCGAGCGGCACCGTCTCGTTAGACCCAAGCCGCGTGATCGTCCGTTCCTGGAGGACGCGCAAAAACTTCGCCTGAAGATCGAATGGCATCGAGCCGATTTCATCGAGCAGAATCGTGCCGCCACGCCCATGTTCGAACTTGCCGTAGCGGGCGCGGATTGCGCCGGGAAATGCACCCGCTTCATGGCCGAAGAGCTCGCTCTCGATCAGTGTCTCCGGCAGCGAGGCGCAGTTGATCGCGAGAAACGGCCCCTTCGATCGCGCGCTGACATCATGAAGGCTGCGCGCCACAACCTCCTTGCCCGCACCCGTTTCGCCGATGATCAGCGCATCCGCCTCCGTCGCACCGATCGCGCGAACGCGGTAGCGCAGATCGACCATGATGGGCGTGCGCCCCGGAAGCCTGGTCTCGATATCGTCCCGCTTGCCCGCGACCGCCCGAAGCCGCCGGTTTTCCAGGACAAGTGACCGGCGGTCGAGCGCATGACGCACAACGCCGGCCAAGGCCTGGCTCGCGAACGGCTTTTCGATGAAGTCGTAGGCGCCTTCCCGCATTGCCTTGACCGCCAGCTGCACCTCGCCGTGACCGGTCAACAGAATGACCGGGATCTCGTGATCGAGCTCCCGGATCCGGTGCAGCAGCGTCATTCCATCCATGCCCGGCATGCGAATGTCGGACACGACGACACCATCGAAGCCGAAACCGACACGCGAGAGGATTTCTTCGCCCGAGGAGAAGGCCTTGACCTGCAGGCCGTGCAGTTCGAGCGCCTGGCTGGTGGAGAAGCGCAGCTCCTCCTCGTCATCGACGAGCAAGACCTGTCCTGAACTCATTCCGCCGCCTCGTTCAATGCTTCCGCTTCCAGGAGTTCGATGCGGAAGAGTGCGCCTCCGCCCTCTCGCTGCCCGACCGTCAGGCTGCCGCCGAAATCCTTGATGATGTTGTAGGAAATCGAAAGCCCGAGACCAAGCCCCTTGCCCACGCCCTTGGTGGTGAAGAAGGGATCGAAGATGCGCTCGACAATGGCTGGGGGCACGCCGGGACCGCGGTCGGCGATTTCGATCACCACCCGCCCCTGCTCCCGCCGCGCCGTAAGCGCGATCTCTCGATCGTCGAGACCTTCCACCGCGTCGCAGGCATTGGTCAGGATGTTGACCAGCACCTGCTGAAGACGAACCGGCCCGCCCTTCACCGGCGGCAAGCCCGGATCGAAATGGAGCGAGAGGCTGGCATCGGCGGTTCCGAGCCGGGCAGAGACGATCTCCAGCGTTTCGCGCACCACTTCTTCGATCGAAATCGGCCCAAGCTTCTCGTTCGGTTTGCGCGCGAAATTGCGCAGGTGCCGCGAGATCGAAGCCATCCGGTCGATCAGGCTGGAAATGCGGCCCAGATTGTCGCGCGCTTCCGATACCCTGTTCCGGTCGATCAGCATCGTCGCGCTATCGGCATAGGTCTTGGCCGCAGCCAGCGGCTGGTTGAACTCGTGCGACAGGGCAGCCGACATCTGGCCGAGGCCGGCAAGCTTGCCAGCCTGAATGAGATCCGCCTGGGTCTGCCGCAATTGCAGGTTCACGCGCGCCAGATCCGCCGTCCGCTCTTCGACCCGGCGCTCGAGTTCGGCCTGAGCCTCGATCTGCATATGCATCTGTTCCTGCAGCCGGGCGCGTCGCTGGATGACGACGGCCAGCCCGAGGCCGAAGAGGCAAAGCGAGAGCAGAATGGCAATGAGCGTGGTGCGGGCCTGTGCATGGATGGTGCCCGTGTCGAAGAGCACTTTCACGGTCCAGTCGGCGTCCGGCATATATTGCTCGAGCACCAGATACTCGCGCTTTCCATCATCCTGCGTGACGGTCATCAGGAGATGGTCGTCCAGCGCGCCGCGCTTGATCGGCAATTCCCGCAGAACGGCGTCGGAATAGCGTCGGGAGGCGCTTGTCCGCTCCAGCCGCTCGGGCGTGAGCGGCAGCACCGAGGCATAAAGCCATTCCGGATTGCCGGTCATGAAGATGATGCCCTCGGGGTCGTGGACGAGGATCTTGTATTCGCCACCCCGCCAGGACGTCTCGATGTCCTCGATATCGACCTTGAAGGCGATGACGCCGCGCACGGCGCCGTTCACCTCGATCGGTGAGGAGAAATAGTAGCCGCGCTTCGCCGAAGTCGTTCCGAGCGCATAGAAGCGCGCCTGCTTGCCGGCGGCCGCTTCGTAGAAATAGGGGCGATAGCTGAAGTTCTCGCCGACGAAGCTCGCCGTTCCGTCGAAATTGCTGGCTGCAATCGTGTTGCCGTCCATCGTCATCACATAGATGTCGGAGGATTCGAGCAGCGCGTTGATCTCCTTGAGATAATAATTGGCCGCGTCCCGAAGCGCCGGATTGGCGGGGTCGAGCACCAGCTCCTTCATGTCATCGTGATCCGCGATCAGCGCCGGCAAGGTCTCATAGCGGCTGAGATGACCGGCAAGGGCCGACGCCGCAAGCCGCAGGGCGCTGTTGGCCTGCAGCGAGGCTTCTTCCATGACATTGCGCGTGATCAGCCGATTGCCGACGGTGAGCAAGGCAAGGCTCGCAGCCATCAGAACCACGACGAGCGCGATGATCATGCGCCGGGCCGCGGCCAGTCGCCGTGCGGGTGGTACCAATCCGATCGTCAAATCTGCGCTCCTCCGTGAGGGAAGGATAGCGGCCCAAAAGCGGCTTTCCAAGCCGGCTTGCCATTACGGTCTGTCAGGCACGAAAAAACCGCCGGCCTGACATGACCGGCGGCTTGTGGTGGAATGGCGCGGCTTCGCAATCAGGCAGCGCGATGCGCAGGCGCCGACGACTGGCGGCGGGTTTCCGGCGCGAGCTTGAACTGGTTGACGAGCTGCATCAGTGCATCTGCCTCGTCCGCCAGCTGGCGGGTCGCGGCATTGGTTTCCTCGACCATGGCGGCATTCCGCTGGGTCATCTGATCCATCTCGTTGACGGAGGAATTGACCTCGGCCAGCGCATTCGACTGGTCGCGGCTCGCCATGGCAATGACCGAGACGCGGTCGGCGACGGTGATGATATTGGCCGAGATCTCGGCAAGCACTGCGCCTGTCTGCTGCACGAGTTTCGCACCGGAAGAGACTTCCGTGCTCGACTTGTGGATCAGGTCCTTGATCTGCTGGGCAGCACCGGCCGAACGCTGGGCAAGTTCACGCACTTCCTGGGCAACGACGGCAAAACCCTTGCCGGCTTCTCCGGCACGGGCGGCTTCGATGCCGGCATTGAGCGCCAGGAGATTGGTCTGGAAGGCAATCTCGTCGATCACGTCGATGATCTGGACGATCTGGGCTGAGGCATCCTCGATCCGCCCCATCGCGTCGATCGCATTCGCAACGACCGTGGACGAGGTATCGGCCCGGCCCTTGGTGTCGGCCACGATGCTGTTGGCCTCTTCGGCCCGCTCCGCCGAGGACTTGACGGTCACCGTAATTTCGTCGACCGCGGCCGCCGTCTCCTCGAGCGAGGCCGCCTGCTGCTCTGTGCGCTTGGCGAGCTGGTCTGCCGCGCTGCTCATCTCGGCAGCATTGCGCTGGATCATGTAGGTGTTCGAGCGGATCTGCGTCATCGTGCTCTGCAGATGTTCCAGCGACTGGTTGAAGTCGTTGCGCAGCTGCTCGAGGCGACCATGGAACGGTGTGTCGATGGTCTCGGAAATGTCGCCCTTCGCCAGGCGACCGAGACCGGACGCCAGCGAATTCACGGCAAACTCGATCTGGCGGTCGATTTCCTGCTTCTCGAGATCGTTGCGACGGCGCTCTTCATCCGCCTGGGCACGTTCGGCCTCGCTGCGGCTTTCGATTTCGATCTTCGACAGCGCATTCTGCTTGAAGACGCCAAGGGCGCGCGCCATTTCGCCGATCTCATCGACGCGGGCTTCACCAGTGATCTTGGTGTCGAGCACGCCTTCGGCGAGGCGACGCATGGCGCCGGTGATCTGGCCGATCGGCCCCTTGAAGGTGAGCACCAGACCGATGCCGGCGAAGATTGAGATGAGAATGCCGATCCCGGTGGCACCGATGGAGATCGAGTTCGCCTCCTGGCGCTCCTGGCCTGCCGAGACCTTCTGCATCTCCGCAAAGGTTGTCAGCTGCTTCCAGATTTCATTGAGCTCGGCACCGGCGCGGTCATAGCTGATCTTGCGGTCTTCGCTGACCTTGACGAATTCGGCGCTGGCCGCCGTCATCTGGTCGACGACAGGCGCAAGGGTCTGCGCCGCGGAAACGAGATCCGGCTGATCGGCTGCGGTCTTTTCAAGAGCCGCCATAGCAGTCTTCAGCGCTGCAAACTGGTTCTCGAGCAGCGCCCTGTTTTCTTCCGTCGGGGCCAGCAGGAAGCGGGCCATCATGATCTGCAGGCCATACCCGGCCGATTGCAGGCTGCGTCCATCGGCGATGACGGCCTGTGCCTTGGCAAGCGGCGCGTCGAGCTCACCGAACTTGATCGTCGCGTCCTTCATCTTCTGCTGGGCGGCAAGCCCGAGATAGGCGTTGAGCTGCGTGAAGTTGCGCAGCTTGCCGGCGACATCGGTGACGGCCGCCTCGGACCGGTCCCCGCCCGCAAGTGCGGTCTTCAGTTCACCGCCGATCTTGTCGAGCGTCTTGGCGGCAGACTGGTTCGCCTTCGGAAGGACGGCCGCCAGCACCTGCTGACGCGCGATGATTTCATCGATCCGGCCGGCGATGACGGCAAATTTCTCGTCCGGGGTCTTGGCCTTGGTGAAGGCGGAATTGGTTTCGGTCAGGAAGGTGCCGGTGCTGCGAATGCTTTCGGCATCGCGCAGCATGGTCTTGGCGGCCGCGTCGTCGGCCTGCACGGCCTCGTCGAGCGTCACCATGGCGGTTGCGATCTGATCCTGGAAGGCCACGATCTGGCCGGTGCCCGTCTGCAGCGACTGCACAAGCCCGGTTTGTGCGGCATGCAGGCTCCAGAGGGTCTCGATATGTGCGGAGACGTCATCGATCCGCTTCTGCGCCTCTTCGAGTTCGCCGCGACCGTCGGCGTCGGCAGGAAGCTGGGCGAGCGTCGCCGCCAGATCCCGCTTCTGCTGCTCGAGCCGGCCCGTCAGGTCGGCCTTGGCTGCATCCGTGGTGTCGGCGAGGAAACTGTTCATCGAGGCGGAGACGTCGCGGAAGCCGCTTAGCGATTTGAGCACGCTGTTGGAAATCTCGATCCGGCCTTGCAGCAGACCGGAGGCATAGAGCCCCGTGAATCCGACGGCGGAAATGCTGATGACGAAGGGCAGAATGAAGATCAGCACCTTCGTCTGGATGTTAAAGCGCGACAATATACGGTCAATGAACACGGTTTCAGTCTCCTCCGACATTGACGAACAGCATTTTCATGTTCGTCGACGTCCATGCGTGAATCCTATGAAAGATGGACAAGGAAGACTAAAATGAGCTTAATGAGATGCGTCTTATTAAAGTCGCAGACGCAACTAATTCGCTGTGCAGACATCTCGGGATGCGCAATCTTTAGTAGCAAACAAAGCACGTGAACATGCATCCGGGATGGATGATCCCGGATGTCACTTCGATGGCTCCTCGCCGCCGGCCGAGGGCGGGCTCAGCGTATGTGCTCGACCGACGCTACCCTATCACATCCCCACAATTCAGCTTGCGGCCTTCCGCTCGGCATCCGATGCAGCACCCGCTCGGACATCCGTCCAGCCGAGATTGCCGGCATAGCGCCAGGCCATCTGCCCCTGCTCGTCGAGCGTGAAGAGGTGCAGCCAGCCATTGTCGAAGAGGGCGCGCACCTGGGCATGCCGCTTCAGGATGTCTGATATCGCCTCCTTCGGAGCCTCGACGGCAACGGTCAGGCGCAGCGGCTCGTGGACGAAATTCTCCCCGTCATGCACCGACTGCCAGGGAAGCCCGGCGCGCATATTGCCGCCATTGCCCTCCACGACACCGATGCCACCGACGATATTGTGCAAGAGCTTGTTGCCGGCACCGAAGAGCGAGGGCGCAACGCAGGAGCCGAAATACTGCAGGCTGATCCAGGTCGCCACGACGACGGGAGCCGTCAGGATGAGTTCGAGGATCTTGAAGCCCTCATCCTTCTTCCACACATAGTCGTGCAGGAAGGCCTGGCCTTCCAGTGAGCGACCAGCCGTCCGTGAGCGCGGTGCCGCGATGAAGGCACGGCAGCCCGCAAGCCCGAGCTCGGGCCGCACTTCCGACCAGTCGCGGCTGCGCGCGATGACGCTCTCCGCCGTCGCCCGAGGCAGACGCCGCGCCCGCTCGGCCCGCGTCAGGCGGCCGGCCTGCGCAAGCCACTGGCGGATGCGGACGATATCCTCCGCTGCGAGGTCATTTTCCAGATCGTCTTCGAACAGCGTCACGCTATCCGTCGTCGTATCGTGCAGGCCACCGAGGAAGACGGTATCAGCCGGGATGTTGATCCCGTTCACCGCCAGCTTTTCCCGCACGGCGCGATCATTGAGCAGATCGGCCAGCAGACGCGCGTTGACATCGCCCGCATACCCGCCACAGGCGCCGCAGTGAAGGGCACTGGCATAGGGGTTGTTGACCACATTCGCCCCATGACCGGCGATCAGCACGAAACGGCCGAAACCTTCGGTCAGCGACATGGCCTTCAGCACTGTTTCGGCAACCACGGCACGGGTGTCCAGATCGAGGCTCGGCGCAAAGCGCGGCTTGGCGGTGTCTGGACCTTTGCCCTTGTGGAAGCCGAGACCATCCCGCATCAGCTTGCCGGCATAAACGGGGCCCGTGGCTTCCACGAAGGCGAAAGAGGAGACGGCAGCGAGCTTGAATCGACCCCAGGCGCGGGTGGCACGCGCGCTGAAGCGAGCCTGCTGATCGGCGTCCTCGTCATGATCGACCGCACTGCAGCTGAAGACGGAGGGCTTCAGGAGAACCGGCAGACGATGCTCCGCAACGTCGGAGGCAAAGCCCTTGTGGCTGGCGCCGAGACCGAAGAAGCCGGCAAAACCGAGCGTGCGGACAGCAGGATCAACACTTTCGAGCGCGCGCCGGAAGACTTCCGAGCGCACGTCGATGCAAAAGGCCGCCTGCAGCACTGGCCGCAACTCGGCGACCTTGACCGTCGAAGGTGCCGCGAGCTTTGCAGCAAGCTTCCTTTGTGTGGCCCGCTCCGCCGCCATCTGCAGCAGCCCGTCGATGGTGGTGCCGAAATCCGGACTGACCGGCTCGGCATGAACACGCCGCACCTGCTGCCACTCGCTTTCGATGGCGGTCTTGTGCTGGGCATAGAGCGCCTCTTCGAAGACAAGCCGGATCGCCAGCAGCTCGAGCGCAGTCATATCCGTGCGGCCTTCGACCTCCGCCTTGAACTGGATGTGGCGCGCATACTGGGCCCAGCCAGCGACAGTCAGCAGAAGCTGATGGAAATAGGTGCCGGGTTCAGCGCCAAGACCAAGCGAAACGGCTGCCCGCTCGATCGCCCCATGCGGCGTCTCCGGCGTTTCGTCGACATGAATGCTGAAGCCCTTCAGCCCCAGGATTTCCGGCGTCAGGTCATGGGTGGCAAAGGCGCGCCAGGCGGCATAGAGACCGTTGCGCCGGGATGCGGCCCAGAGTGCCTGCCCCTGGTCGAAGAAGCCGGCCGCAAACGTCCCGATCCGCTCGGACACGAGCCCCGGCCAATCCTTGCCCGTGGCCCGTGCGGCAAGCTCCGCAACGGTCGGGAGCGCGGCAACCGCCTGTGGCTCTTCGGCAAGGGCAGCCTTCAGGGCCGGCAGATCGATCTGGTTGAACAGCGTGCTTGACTGAAGTGCGGCGACCAGATCCTCATCCGTGATCTCGCCCTTGGCGATCAGGTCGGCATAGTGCTTGCGCGGCAGAGCCAGCCGGACGCCACCGATCCGGGCCAGCCGGGCTGCGGTATGTTCCAGTGTCTCGCTGATCTGGCCGAGGAAGGGATTGACGGCAACGGTCGCCGTCAGCGGCCAGGCCGGCGGGATCGCCCGCACAGCCTGATCTGCCGCCCGGGCAAGCGCTTCGCCATGCAGGGTGTCCACTGTGGTCATCTCGGTCATCGGTTCACTCCTTGACGGAAGCAGGCGTTGCGGAGGTGGTGCGCGGAAGCGTCCAGCCACCCAGCAGGCGATCGAAGAGGGCATTCACATAGAGGCCGTTGGCGAGATGGACGCGCAGGCCCGCAGCCGCCGGATGATAGGCCCAGAGCGGGAAGAGCGACTGGGCGACGGCGACCACGCCGAAGGTGACGACGGCAAGCAGCATCAGCGTCCATTCCAATGGCCCTGGCTGCGGGGTGGCCGGCAGCGTGCCGAGCATCAGCTTGTCGGAGATGCGCTGCAGGGCGAAGTAGGCCGTGGCTGCAGAGATCGAACAGAGCGAGGTCCGCCAGGTGAGAGCCCGGGGAGCCGCATCCGCCAGGCCTTGCGCGATGAGATAGGCGACGCCGAAGATCAGGATCGCACCGAGTGCCAGCGCCTGTGGCCGCTTGTCGGCAAAGCCGAAGAGCACACCGATGACGGCATAGATGGCCAGCGCCAGCAGGAAGGCGCGCCCGACCGCCTTGGCATTCGGGATCGCGACCGGACCGGGGCGCCGGATCGACGCGACCGTTTCGATGGCCGAGCCGGAGGCGAGGAAGGCGTGGGCCTTGTATAGCGAGTGGGCGACGATGTGCAGCAGTGCGATCGGGAAGAGAGCCAGACCACATTGCAGGATCATGAAGCCCATCTGCGCGACCGTGGACCAGGCGAGCGAGGTCTTCACCGCCGACTGGGTGAGCATCACGAGACTGCCGAACAGCGCCGTGAAGCCGCCGATCATGACCAGCACCGCCAGCACCACCGGCGCCTGCAGCATGACATCGGCAAAGCGGATCAGGAGGAAGCCGCCGGCATTGACGACACCGGCATGCAGGAGGGCAGAAACCGGGGTCGGCGTTTCCATCACTTCCGTCAGCCATCCATGGGTCGGGAACTGGGCGGACTTGAGCAGTGCGGCGACAGCAAGCAGTGCGGCGGCCGCGATGGTCAGCGGCAGCCCCTCGCCTTCCCGTGCGGCAGCAAGGATGGTGGCGATGTCGCCGGTGCCGAAGGAAATGGCGAGCAGGATGACAGCGCCGATCAGGGCGGCATCACCGGTGCGCGAGACGATGAATTTCTTGCGCGCGGCGCGCTGGGCGGCGATCCGCTCGGGGTAGAAGAGCAGCAGTTGATGCAGGAGAAGACTGGTTGCGACCCAGCCGATGACAAGCTGCAGCAGCGAGCCCGACTGGACGAGGAGCAGGACGGCAGCGAGGGTCGCCGTCATCCAGCCGGTGAACGGGCCCTGCCGTGCTTCCCCGTCGAGGAAGGTGCCCGCATAGCGCAGCACCACCCAGCCGATGAAGGAGACGAGCAGCAGCATCACCAGGCTGACCAGATCGAGCCGCGAGGCAAGCGCGAAGTAGCTGTAGCCGATCGCCGGGCTCGTCCCTGGACCTTGGAGATAAAGGACCACACCGGACAGGATCGCGACGACGATCGATCCGAGCGCGGCGAATTCAGCAACGCGGATGGCAAGACGCGGGCGGAGCCCCGGCGCCTTGAATGCATAATAGGACGTACCGGCAAGCAGCAGCGGTGCAAGAAGCGGCAGCATATGGATCACGTGATGTCTCCGGGCTGGGCCGCTGCTTGGGAGGAGGCAGCGGCGATCTCACAGACCTGTTATCAGCGGCGTGATCGCAAGAAAAATTCATTGTTTCTCTAAATTCGTTCTATAAAATAGAACCATGGCCGAGCTGAACTATCACCATCTGCGTTACTTCCGCGCCGTCGCCCATGACGGCAACCTCACGCGCACGGCGGAGCGGCTGAACCTGTCGCAATCCGCTCTCTCGATCCAGATCAAGCAGTTGGAAGAGCGGTTGGGCCATTCGCTCTTCGAGCGCCGCGGGCGCCAGCTCTATCTGACGGAAGCCGGCCGCATCGCGCTCGACCATGCCGACACCATCTTTTCGGCCGGTGAGGAACTGGTCGAGACGCTGAAGGAAACCGGCAGAACCCGCCGCGCGATCCGCATCGGCGCGCTCGCCACCCTCTCCCGCAACTTCCAGATGGAGTTCCTCCGCCCGATCCTCGGACGCTCGGACGTCGACATGATCCTGCGCTCTGGTAGCACCAGCGAGCTTCTCGGCGCGCTCGAAGCGCTGAACCTCGACATCGTCCTGCTCAACCAGGCGCCGATGGCGGATTCGGTCACGCCCTTCATTGCCCAGCACGTCTATCAGCAGCGCGTCAGCCTGATCGGCAAACCAACCTACGGCAAGCCCGGCGCGACGCTTGCCGACCTGCTTGGCGAGCATCCCGTCATCCTGCCGACGCTGGAAAGCGGCGTGCGCTCGCAATTCGAAGCCCTCGTCGCGCGGCTCGGTATCAATCCGCAGATCGCGGCCGAAGTCGACGACATGGCGATGATGCGTCTTCTCGCCCGCGAAGGGGCGGGTCTTGCCGTTCTGCCGCCGATCGTCGTCAAGGTCGAGCTCGAAGCCGGCACGCTGGTCGAATTCGATGCCCTGCCCGGCATGATCGAATCCTTCTTTGCCGTGACCGTAAAGCGGCGTTTCCCCAATCCGCTGATCCGGCCATTGCTGGAAGCGAGCGAAGACGGCAAAACCGCCGGCGGCTGAACAACGTAAAGCTCAAACGCATCAGGCATTTGAGAAGGGCATCGCGTGAAGACATCCATCGCCATCATCGGGGCCGGTATTGCTGGCATCACGCTCGCCCGCAATCTCTCCGCTCACGCCGATGTCACCGTGTTCGAAAAGAGCCGAGGCCTCGGCGGCCGGATGGCAAACCGGCGCCGCGAGGGCTTTGCCTTCGACCACGGCGCCCAGTATTTCACCGCGCGCTCGCCGGCATTCAAGGCGACCGCGGAAAGCGCCGCAGCAGGCGGTCATGCCGGCATCTGGCCGAAGGCAGTGCACACGCTGAAGGCAGACGGCCTTGTGAGCGACACGCGCCCGCCGGAGCCGCGCTATGTCGGCACTCCCGCCATGAGCGCGTTTGCCCATGGATTGGCTGAAGGGCTCCACATCCGCAAGGAAGCCACCGTGGCGGAGATTGTCTCTGCCGATGCAGGCTGGGCGCTCGGCGACAACGACGGCAACGATCTTGGCCGCTTCGACCTCGTCATCTCCACCGCCCCCGCTCCGCAGACCGGCCGGCTGATGCCAGAGACTTTCAGCGGTCATGCCGCCCTCAACGCTGCCGAAATGAGCGGCTGCTTCACCCTGATGATCGGCTTGCAGGCGCCACTCGACCTCGGCTTCGAGGCTGCCCGCATCGAGGATGACGTCCTGAGCTGGATCGCCGTTGAAACGAGCAAGCCAGGGCGGCCCGCAAAAACTGCGCTCACCATTCACAGCCGCAACGACTGGGCCGAAGCCAATCTGGAGCGCGACCGTGATGCCGTGAAAAGCGAGATGCTCCAATCCCTCGACCGTCTCCTCGGCAAAGATTTCTCGACTGCTCCATGGCTCGATTTGCACCGCTGGCGTTATGCCAATGTCGAGAAACCCATTGGCCAGCCCTATCTGTTTGACGCAAGCCTTGGCCTCGGCGCCTGCGGCGACTGGTGTCTCGGCAACCGGGTCGAAGCGGCCGTGGAGAGCGCTCAGGCGCTGTCGCAACTGCTGACCCAACGCCTGCAAGGAGCTTGATATGTACCGCGATCCGACGCTCACCAAACTCCTGACCTATTCCGGCGCCTTGCCCTTCTGGGTGCTCGGCCTCGCCCAGGTGCTCGGCTATCAACCCGCCCTCGCTGCTCAGGCCTTCATCGCCTATGGGTCCGGGATCGCCTGCTTCATGGCGGGCACCCTGTGGAGCCAGGCACAGATCCGCGCCCAGGATCCGAGGATCATGCTGATCGGAAGCAATGTCGCCGCATTAATGGCGATCAGCGGACTTCTTGTCTTCCCGCTCGCGCCTGTCATCACGATGGCACTGCATGTGATGGTCTTTCTCGGCCTGTTGGCTGCCGACCTCAACATTCACCGCAGAGGTGACCAGCCCGCCTGGTATCTGGCGCTTCGGCGCAACGTCACCCTGTTGGTGATCGCAGCCTATGCGGTGGTCATGATCCTGACATGAGATTTTTTTGTTCCATGCTGTAAGATCGGGATCGCAACGCGCGACAAAGGTGAGCGTGCTATGTGACGCACGGGATCTTGGCAGGCGCGGACGATGTCCGGGGGATCATGATGAGGAATGTGGGTGAGCACGAATTGAACGGTGGGACGAGTGCGGCGGCACCGTTTCTCGCCGATGCGGTCTATATGGCGGAACTGCGCGAGCGCATGCTGAAATTCGCAAGCCTTCAGCTGGCCGATCCGGGCCTGGCCGAAGATGCGGTGCAGGAAGCGCTCGCAGGTGCGCTCCGAAACGCCAAGGCTTTTGCCGGTCGCTCCGCCTTTCGCACCTGGGTCTTCGCCATCCTGCGCAACAAGATCGCCGATCAGATCCGCTTCAAGCGTCGACAGTCGCAGATGATTGCCATGCCGCTTGGCCATTTTCCGGATGAGGACGAACCCCGTTATTTCGACGCCAAGGGTCACTGGGCTCCGGAAAACCGGCCAAGTGACTGGGGCAATCCGGAGATCGAGCTCCTGGGCAAGGACTTCTGGCGCGTCTTCGAAGCCTGCCTCGATCATCTGCCACCGGATCAGGGCCGAGTCTTCATGATGCGGGAATTCGTCGAGATGGAGACATCAGAGATCTGTGCGGAGGTCGGCATCACCACCACCAATCTGCATGTCCTCATGCATCGTGCCCGGCTACGGCTGCGCAACTGCCTAGAAGGCCACTGGTTCGCGCCGAAGGAGAGCCTGTCATGATGTGTGAAAACGCAACGAAACTGGCTTCCGATGAGCTGGACCGAGGCCTTTCCATCCGTGAGACCGTCGGCCTCCGGCTGCATCTGATGAAGTGCGGTGCCTGCTCGGGCTTTGCCAAGCAAATCGGGGTGTTGCGCAAGGCGACCCGTCGCTATGTCGCGACAGACGCATCGGATCCGGGCGAGCGCTGATCAGCGGTCACCCATCTCCTCGACCGATTGGAGGAGATCGATGGCCAGTCGTGTCGAAGCCCCCGCAGCGATCGCCATCTGCGGCAGGATCATCCATTCGAGCGTCCACGCAGCGCCCGATCGCTCCTGCTCGTGCACCAGCGCCTGATGCAGGCCGGAGATCTGCACGGCATTGAACCGCGCCAGCGTGACGAGGACCTCGGCCTTCACCGGATTGCGCTTGTGCGGCATGGCGGAAGATGCACCGCCACCCCCAATGACCGCCGTACCATTGTCCGCCATCAGCGCGAGATCTTGACCGATCTTGCCCAGACTGCCGGTGACCTGGGAGAACAAGCCGCCGATCTCGGCGATCACCGCCCGCTGGCTGTGCCACTGCGGCCGGTCCGACAGCTTCAGGATGTCCGACAGTCGCGCGCGAACCGCGACAGCCTTGTCGCCGAGCTTCTCCAGCGTACCGGCAGCACCGCCGAACTGCAGCGGCAGACCAGCCAAAAGCATCTCCTGAACAGCCGCCTGATGGCCGACAAGCGGCGTTTTCCAGCTCGACAACCGATCGGAAACACGGATCGGGATCGCCGCTTGCATGCGGGTACGGCCCATCAGCGACTTGCCACCGAACCGCCCGTTCAGACCGTCGAGGGCTGCGATGACGGCGCCGAGGCGCTGATCGAGTATCGATAGAACTGTCGTCAGCCGGAGCATCAGGCCCGTATCGATGGCGTCCTGGCTGGTGGCACCGAAGTGGAGATCCTTGCCCGCCTCTCCCAGTGCCGCCCGCCATTGTCGCGCGAGTTCTGGAATGACCACGCCATCACGCCCGATCGACTGCTTGAGCGCCTCGATATCCGCCGTGAACGTCTCCTGCAAAGCGGCGATCGTGGTAGGTGCAGCGCCAGGGATCAGCCCTTCTGCGGCTTCTGCGTCGGCAAGTGCCACCTCGAAACGCAACATGGCGGAGAGTTCGGCAACGGCCGCGAACTGCGCGCCGATTTCCTCGTCGCCGAGCAGGCCGGAGAGGATCGGATGGTCGAAGACGGATGCGGTCATGCTGTAATCGAGGCCCTTCTCAGATATCGAAGAAGACCGTCTCCTTCTCACCCTGCAGGTGGATGTCGAAGTGATAGGTCGAACCGTCACGCTGCGCAATCAGCGTCGGCACACGCACCCGGTGCTCGATGCGCGCAAGGATCGGATCCTCGGCATTGGCTGCTTCTTCATCGGCGAAATAAAGACGCGTGTTGAGACCGAGATTGATGCCGCGCGCGACGATCCAGAAGGAGATATGCGGGGCCATCAACCGGCCATCGCGAAACGGCACCCGGCCCGGCTTGATCGTCTCGAACCGATATTCGCCAGTCGTGAGATCACACGGGCAGCGGCCCCAGCCGGTGAAGTTCGGGTCGGCACTGCCGCGCGTCTCCGACGGACTGTTGTAAAACCCCTCGGCATCCGCCTGCCAGATTTCGATCAGCGCATCCTTGAGCGGCGTGCCCGTACCGTCGATCACGCGGCCGGTCACCGTGATGCGCTCGCCGCGCGTCTTGTCGTTGACCATGGCAGTGCCGAGATCAGCCGGATAGACGCCCTCGATGTCGGCGAAGTTCGGCGTGAGACCGATATGGACGTAAGGGCCCGCCGTTTGGCTGGCACTTTCCTTGAGGTAGCCGAGATCCTGGACCATCAGTTGCCCTCCATGCGATTTTCAAACAATGTCGAACGGCGCCCGCGCAGCACGATGTCGAACTTGTAGGCGCGCGCATCCATCGGAATGGTGGCCGACCAATCGAGCGCGGCGACGAGCTGCTCGATGGCCGCACGGTCCGGGATCGTCAGCACGATCGGACATTTCCAGATCATCGGATCGCCCTCGAAATACATCTGGGTGATCAGGCGCTGCGAGAAGCCATGGCCGAAGATCGAGAAATGGATATGCGCCGGCCGCCAGTCGTTGACCCCGTTCGGCCAGGGGTAAGGACCGGGCTTGATCGTGCGGAAGGCGTAGTAGCCGTTCTCGTCGGTGATCGTGCGCCCGCAGCCACCGAAATTCGGGTCGAGCGGTGCGAGATAGCTTTCCTTCTTGTGGCGATAGCGCCCGCCGGCATTGGCCTGCCAGAACTCGATGAGTGCGCCCGGCACAGGCCGCCCGCGCTCGTCGAGCACGCGGCCATGCACGATGATCCGCTCGCCGATCGCGCTCTCGCCGGGCTTGGCGAAATTGTGGATCAGGTCGTTGTCGAGCTCACCCAGCATGGAGTGACCAAAAACCGGGCCGGTGATTTCGGACTTGGTGCCATCAAGCGACAGAAGCGCCTTCTGCGGCGAGCGCAGGACAGAGGTCTTGTAGGTCGGCGTATAGGCCGGCGGATGCCAGTTGCGGTCGCGCGGGAAGAAGGCGCCTGTTTCCGGCTTCTTGTTCGACAGGTCAGTCATGGCTCCCTCCCCCGGTCTCGCCGGCATCCATCTTATCAAACACGTGCTTGGCGATCTTGAAAGCCCTGTTGGCGGCGGGAACCCCGGCGTAAACAGCAACATGCATCAAGGCTTCCGTGACATCCTCACGGCTGGCACCTGTATTCGCCGTCGCCCGCACATGCATGGCGACTTCCTCGTCGTGACCGAGTGCTGCGAGAAGCGCGATCGTGATCATCGACCGCTCGCGAGGGCTGATACCGGGACGCGACCAGACCGTACCCCATGCACCCTCGGTGATCATCTCCTGGAAGGGCTGATCAAACGGCGTCGCAGAGGAGGACGCACGATCGACATGCGCATCACCGAGCACACGCCGGCGGGTCGCCATACCCTGCCGATAGCGATCTGAAGGACTACGGGCATCAGCCATGGGCTGCCTCTCCTGAGATGACGGGCGCGAGAAAGGCCTCGATGATTGTGGTAAGCATTTCCGGCTGCTCCACGCAGGGAATGTGGCCGGCGTCCTTGATGACTTCATAGCGGGCGCGCGGGATAAGCTTCGCCAGTGAAAGAACAAGCTCAGGTGGCGTCGCCCCATCCTGATCGCCGACGACGCAGAGCGTTGGAACGGCAATTTCGCCGGCGGCGGCGGTGTAATCGGCATCGCGGATCGCAGCACAGGTGCCGGTGTAACCCTCGACTGGTTGCCGCAGCATCATGTTGCGATAGCCTGGAAAGGCGGAATCGCTTTCGCGGAAGGCCGGCGTGAACCAGCGCTCCATCACACCATCGACGATCCCATCAAGACCGCTCTCATCGATGGCGGCGATGCGGGCGGCCCACATGTCTGCCGTGCCGATCTTGTGAGCCGTATCGCAAAGGATCAGCGCTTTCACCAGATCGGGGCGGCGGACATAAAGCCCCTGGGCGATCAGCCCGCCGACGGAGAGCCCGCAGACAACGGCATCGCTCACCTTCAGATGCTCGAGCAACCCGATCAGATCATCGACATGGTCTTCGATTGAGTACGGGGCCTGGCCGACATCCGAAAGACCATGGCCACGCTTGTCATAGGTGAGCAGCGGGTAACTGCCGGCGAGCCGCACGATCACGTCGCGCCAGATGCGGAAGTCCGTTCCCAGCGAATTGATGAAGACGATGACGGGCTTGTTGCCCGCCCCACCAATGATCTGGTGATGCAGGCTGACGCCGTTGACCTGAACGAACTGCACGGGATCCTCCTCCGTTGCCTCCATATTGCTCATGCGATTTGGTTAGGTAAAATGATGTTTTCCACGAAACACCTAACCGTAGGGTTATGCTTTCATGATCGACAACCGGGTGAAGTTTCGCCACCTGCAGACCTTCGTCGAAGTTTCGCGCCAGAAAAGCGTCATGAAAGCGGCGGAGCTCCTGCATGTCAGCCAGCCTGCAGTGACCAAGACGATCCGCGAACTGGAGGAGGTTTTGGGCGTCGCCGTCTTCGAAAAGGACGGTCGCGGCATCCGCATTACCCGCTACGGCGAAGCCTTTCTCAAACACGCAGGCGCCGCTCTGACCGCGCTCCGCCAGGGCTTCGATTCCGTGTCGCACGCCCTGCATGCCGACGCCCCGCCGATCCGCGTCGGCGCGCTGCCGACAGTCTCGACCCGTATTATTCCACAGGCGATGACGCTGTTTCTGAAAGAGGACGTGCCGGCCCGCATCAAGATCGTCACGGGCGAAAACGCCGTCCTGCTCGAACAGCTTCGGGTCGGAGACCTCGATCTCGTGGTCGGACGTCTCGCGGCCCCCGAGCAGATGACGGGCTTTTCCTTCGAGCACCTGTATTCCGAACAGGTTGTCTTCTGCGTCCGCGCCGGCCACCCGCTTCTGTCAGCGGGGTCGGATCTGTTTGGTGAACTCGAACGCTACCCTGTGTTGATGCCGACACGGGCTTCGATCATCCGGCCTTTCGTGGAACGTTTCCTGATCGCCAACGGCATTTCTGGCCTGCCAACGCAGATCGAGACGGTCTCCGACAGTTTCGGCCGCGCCTTCGTGCGCCAGACAGATGCAATCTGGATTATTTCCACCGGTGTCGTCGCGACCGATATCGCGGATGGGACGCTGGCGGCACTTCCGATCGACACCAGCGAGACCAAGGGACCGGTCGGGCTAACGGTCCGGGCGGACGCCATCCCCTCCATGCCGCTCGCCCTTCTGATGCGCACCATCCGCGAGGCAGCAGCAGAAGCAGCAAAATCCTAATGGTCAGTGCAGCAGCGGCCTAAGCCTCGCCTGCATCTCCAGCATCGCCGGCAAACACTGGGAAGGCAGATCGGCGGCAGGCAGGATGGCAGCCGGCGCACCGACATTGATGGCAGCCACCACCCGGCCCCGATCGTTGCGGACAGGAATGGCAATCGAACAGAGACCGATCTCCAGCTCCTGGTCGATCACAGCGTAACCCTGCTGCCGAACCTTGGCGATCTCCTCTTTCAGCAAACGAGGATCGGTGATGGTACGCGGTGTATTTGCCGTCAGCGGGGACGCCTGAAGGATGGCGTCGACTTCGGCGTCAGAAAGCGCTGCCAGCAGCACTCGCCCCATCGAGGCGCTGTACGCCGGCAATCGCGACCCAGGCATCAGGTTGATCGACATGACCCTCTTCTGGGCGGCACGGGCGATGTAGACGATTTCGGTATTATCGAGGATCGAAGCCGAAGCGCTGTGGCCGACGCGTTCCGACAATTGATCGAGATGCGGTTGCAGCAGAACCGGCAGTGGTGTGGCAGACAGCCAGGCATGGCCGATCCGCAGGATCTTCGGCGTCAGCGAGAAGAACTTCCCATCGTAGTCGGCATAACCCAGTTCGGCGAGTGTCAGCAGGCAGCGCCGAGCCGTCGCCCGGTCGAGCCCGCTGATGTCAGAGGCATCCGTGATGCTGAGCCGCTGACGATCAGGCCCGAAGGCTTCGAGCACCTTCAGCCCCTTGGCAAAACCACCCATCAGGTCCCGCTCTCCGACCGCCATATCCACTCCGTATTGTGCGATTATCGAACAAATATCAATTATCGCACAAACCGCTTGCTGTCGATGGTGGAGCGGACCTATTTGTTGGCGAGGCGCGGCATGTCCGCAGCCAGAGGAAACGGGAGTTCCCATGGACAAGACAATTGCAAGCCTGGCGGATGCGGTGGCCGAGATCGGCGACGGCGCAACCGTCATGATCGGCGGTTTCGGCGGCTCCGGCGCGCCGATCGAACTCATTCACGCACTGATCGACAAGGGCCCGAAGAACCTGACGGTCATCAACAACAACGCCGGCAACGGCCGCATCGGCATTGCCGCGATGATCGACGCCGGTCTCGTGAAGAAGATGATCTGCTCCTTCCCGCGCTCGTCTGATCCCCGCGCCTTCACCGATCGCTATTTGGCTGGCGAGATTGAGCTGGAACTGGTGCCGCAAGGCACCCTGGCCGAGCGCATTCGCGCTGGCGGCGCCGGCATCCCGGCCTTCTACACCCCGACAGGCTTCGGCACGGAACTGGCCGAGGGCAAGGTGATTGCGGAGTTCGATGGCCGCAAATACGTCCAGGAACGCTGGCTGAAGGCCGACTTCGCCATCGTCAAGGCGCATCTCGGCGATACCATGGGCAACCTGACCTACAGGATGGCCGGCCGCAACTTCAATCCGCTGATGTGCATGGCCGCCGCCAAGACCATCGCCCAGGTTTCGAAGATCGTGAAGCCAGGCGAGATCGATCCCGAGCAGGTGATCACCCCCGGTATCTTTGTCGATGGCGTCGTTGAAGTCGCCAACCCGCAACAGGAAGAAGAGCTCATCCGAGCCGGAGTGGCCTACGCATGACCGACGCACCAGCCATTGACACCCGCGAGGACATCAAGCTCTCCAACGCCCAGATCGCCTGGCGCGCCGCCCAGGACATCGCCGACGGCGCCTATGTCAACCTCGGCATCGGCTTTCCGGAAATGGTTGCCAAGTTCCAGCCGGAAGGGCGACAGGCCATCTTCCATACCGAGAACGGCGTGCTGAATTTCGGCGAGGCACCGCCTGCCGGCGAAGAGGACTGGGATCTGATCAATGCCGGCAAAAAGGCGATTACCCTGAAGCCGGGCTCCGCCTTCTTCCACCATGCCGACAGCTTCGCCATGGTCCGCGGCGGCCATCTCGATGTCGCGATCCTCGGCGCCTATCAGGTGGCCGAAAACGGTGACCTCGCCAATTGGCGCGTCGGCTCCAAGGGTGTTCCCGCCGTTGGCGGCGCCATGGATCTGGTGCATGGCGCAAAGCAGGTTGTCGTCATCACCGAACACGTCACCAAGGATGGCAAGCCGAAGCTCGTAGAACGCTGCACCTTTCCGCTCACAGGCGTCGGCTGCATCACCCGCGTCTATACGAGCCATGCCGTGATCGACATCGTCGATGGCAAGTTCGTCGTACGCGAAAAGCTTGCCGCGATGACCATGGACGAGCTGCAGGCCATGACCGGCGCTAAGCTGCATACCGACGGTCCGGTTGCCGACCTCGTCGTGCCGGCTCTCTGAGGAAATCCCAATGACCGAAGCCTTTATCTGCGATTACATCCGCACACCCATCGGCCGTTTCGGCGGCTCGCTCTCCTCCGTTCGGGCCGACGATCTCGGCGCAGTGCCACTGAAGGCGCTGATGGAGCGCCATGCCGGCATCGACTGGGAAGCCGTCGAGGACGTGATCTTCGGCTGCGCCAACCAAGCCGGCGAAGACAACCGCAACGTCGCCCGCATGTCGGCCCTGCTCGCCGGCCTGCCCGTCTCCGTCACCGGCACCACGATCAACCGCCTCTGCGGCTCCGGCATGGATGCCGTGATCACCGCCGCACGCGCCATCAAGTCCGGCGAAGCCGAGCTAATGATCGCAGGCGGCGTCGAAAGCATGAGCCGCGCGCCATTCGTCATGCCCAAGGCTGACACGGCGTTTTCCCGCAATGCAGAGATCTACGACACCACGATCGGCTGGCGCTTCGTCAATCCTCTGATGAAGAAGCAATACGGCGTCGATTCCATGCCGGAGACCGGCGACAATGTCGCGATCGATTTCAAGATCTCCCGCGAGGATCAGGATGCCTTTGCCGTGCGCAGCCAGGCTAAGGCGGCAGAAGCGCAAGCCAATGGCCGGCTGGCGAAGGAAATCGTTGCTGTCACCGTGCCGCAGCGCAAGGGTGACCCCGTGATCGTCGACCGCGACGAGCACCCGCGCGCGACATCGGTGGAAGCGCTCGCCAAGCTGAAGCCGGTCAACAAGATGGACGGTGCCACCGTCACCGCCGGCAATGCCTCCGGCGTCAATGACGGGGCCGCCGCCCTGATCATCGCTTCGGAAGCTGCGGTGAAGGAATATGGCCTCACCCCCATCGCCCGCATCCTGGGTGGTGCAACGGCAGGCGTTCCGCCGCGCATCATGGGCTTCGGCCCCGCGCCGGCCTCGAAGAAGCTGCTCGCCCGCCTCGGCCTGACGCAAGAGCAGATCGACGTGATCGAGCTGAACGAAGCCTTTGCATCTCAGGGCATCGCCACACTCCGCGATCTCGGCATCGCCGACGACGACCCGCGCGTCAACCGTAACGGTGGCGCGATTGCTCTTGGCCACCCGCTCGGCATGTCGGGCGCCCGCATCGCCGGAACCGCTGCTCTGGAGCTCAAGGAAACCGGCGGACGCTATGCGCTATCCACCATGTGCATCGGCGTCGGCCAGGGCATTGCGATTGCCCTGGAACGGGTCTGACACAAGATTGAAGGCGCCCCATGCGGGCGCCTTTTCTTGTCAAGGATTGAGGAAGGCGAGGATCAGCTGATGCACCGCACCACCCGGTGACATCTCGACCTGATCATATTCGCTGTGACGCGCCACATGCGCATCGGAAATCGGCTTCAGCTGGGCCTGAAGCGCGGCGCGCACTTTCTTGCAGCCCGGATCGTTTTCATCGCGCAGGCCGATCGACACATCCTGGATCTGCTGGGTCAGGTCCTTCATGAACTGCCCATGCAGTTTCTCGTGCTCGACGATGCCGTCGTAGAAGGTCTCCCATTTCGCCGCCACGTCGGCCGGCAACTTCTGAGCAGGCTTCGGCAGCGTGTGGGTGATCACAAGCTTCGGCTTCGCTGTCGCCAGCACGCAAGCCGCACCCTGCTGCTGGTAGTCGCGCTGCCAGGTGAGCTTGAAGGTTGTGTGGGCAATCACCCGCCCAAGGCTGAGCTTCGGGCCCCGCTCACCGATCGACTGGTAGAGCGCCATCGGGGATGTGCCGTTCACCTTGTAGTGCTCGATCTTCTCCGTCGGCTGCCATTCTTGCGCACTGACCGGCAAGGCCATCCCAAGCGCAAACAGAAAGCCTGCAAATACGGTCGAACGGGGAATGAAACGCACATGATGCTCCTTGATGATGGCCTGGTGATATCCGTGCACAACTGGCACTGCAACGACGATCTGCTCTCCCTTCGCCCGCCTCGCCCGAAATTGATAATCGTCGCTTTCCGTAATTTTAACGGAGTCTCATATAGAAGTTGCAACGGGGAACGACGAGGAAAGCAGGCAGGCGTGGCAGAAAACGGAACAACGCAGGACAGGAAGACCCGCCTCGGCAGGTGGCTGGATCTCCTCAAGGTACCGAACGGCAACCCCGCGTTGACGGCTGCCCAGTTCGAGGCCTTTTCCAAGCAGGTCCCGCTGCTCTATTTCATTCTCGCGACCAACATGATCTCGCTGTCCTGGACTCATCAGGGCGCGGCACCAGACTATCTGGTGGTGTATCTGCCGGTCCTCATGACATCGCTTTTTGCGCTGCGCTCGCTGATCTGGCTGCGTGGACGCAATCGCCAGAGAACGCCGGAACAGGCCTATCGCCAGCTCAGAGCCACCAACATCCTCTCCTTTCCGATCGCGGTCTTCTGCACTGGCTGGTCCGTCTCGCTTCTGCCCTATGGCGACGCTTACCAGCAGGCGCATGTGGCCTTCTTCATGGCCATCACCGTCATCGGCTGCATCTTCTGCCTGATGCATCTTCGATCGGCGGCCCTGATCGTGACGGTGACCGTCAATTTGCCCTTCTTCGTGGTCATGTGCCTCTCCGGCGAGCCGACCTTCATCGCAACCGGCGTGAACGTCATTCTCGTCACCATGGCGATGATCATGATCCTCGTCTCGCATTACCGCGATTTTCGCCAACTGCACGAATCCCGCAATGTCCTCATGCTGCAGCAGCAGGCCTTGCAGGAGCAGAACAAGGCCATGCAGGCGCTGTCGGACGAAAACCTGCGGCTTGCCAACCTCGACAGCCTGACACTTCTCGCCAACCGCCGCAGCTTCTTCCACATGCTGGAGACAGCCTTCGGGCGCGCCCGCAACGACGGCGCCATGCTCGCCGTCGGCGTTATCGACCTCGATGGCTTCAAGCCGGTGAATGACCTCTACGGCCACTCCGCCGGCGACAAGGTGCTGATCGAGATCGGCACGCGTCTCTCCTCGATCGGTGAAAGTGAGCTCTCGGTCTACCGCCTCGGAGGCGACGAATTCGGTCTTCTGCTCGAGGGCGACTGCAGTGAAAGCGACGTGATGGCGCTGGGGCAAAAGGTCTGCGAACTGATCGCCGAGCGCATCAACATCGGCAGTGGCATGGTGCAAGTCACCGGCTCCGTCGGTTTCGCCATCTATCCGGATGTCGGGGAAACCGGCCAGGAGATCTACGAGCTCGCCGATTATGCGCTCTATACCGCCAAGCGCCATCACCGCGCCGGCACTGTTATCTTCAACGCCGTCCAGGCAAACGAGTTGAACCGTCAGAAAATTGTCGAGGAAGCGCTTGTCGCGGCCGATCTCGAGAAGGAACTGTCGCTCGTCTATCAGCCGATCACCTGCATCAACCGACGCATCTGCATCGGCTTCGAGGCGCTGGCCCGCTGGGAAAGCCCGCGCATCGGCCAGGTGTCGCCGGCCGAATTCATCCCCGTCGCCGAGCACAATGGCCGCATCACGCTGATGACCCGGATGCTCTTGGAAAGAGCCTTGAAAACGGCGGCCCTCTGGCCCGACGACGTCTACCTCTCCTTCAACCTGTCGCCGCATGACCTGACATCGCCGGAAAACACGCTGAAGATCGTCTCGATCGTCCTGAAGAGCGGCTTCGATCCCCGCCGCATCAATTTCGAGATCACCGAGACGGCGGTCATGCACGACTTTGAACAGGCAAGCGCGTCGATCCAGATGCTGCGCGAACTCGGAGCCGGTATTTCGCTCGACGATTTCGGCACCGGCTATTCCAGCTTGAACCACGTGCACAAGCTGCCGCTCACCAAGATCAAGATCGATGGCAGCTTCGTGCGCAACATCCACACCCGCCGCACCAGCTTTAATATCGTCAAATCGGTGCTCGCGCTGTGCGCCGAGATGGAGCTGGAAGCGATCGTTGAAGGTGTCGAGACCGAAGAAGAACTGCGGATTCTGGAAAACCTCGGCGTCCGCGCGGTCCAGGGCTATTACTTTGGCAAGCCGATGGCAGCCGAGGATACGCTGAAGCGCCTTGCCCTGCAGAAGACCCAGGCTCTGGCATCCTGAGGACTAGCGGGCAGCACTCATCATCTGCGCCTTCAAGGCCCTGACGGTGTCGGCATCTGTCCGCCGGGTCGTCTCCGAGGAAAAACCAAGCTCCACGAGCCGCGTCTCGCTGGCGCTCGCCTCGCTGCAGGAAGCATGCAGCTCACGAATTCCGGGCAACGCCAAAAGACGCGCCGCATTCTGCGGCCGCACTCCGCCGCCCGGCATGATGGAGATGCGCCCTGCACTGCGGGTTGCCAGCTTCGTCAGCGTCTCCATCCCCTCTTCCGCATGCCGGGCGCCGCCGGACGTCAGAATGCGGGAGAAACCGATTTCCACCGCAAGTTCAAGCGCGGCATCCATATCGGCGACCACATCGCTTGCCCGGTGAAGGGTGAGATCGAGTCCGTCTGCGGCTCGGACAAGCCGACGGATGACATCGGCATCGAGCTTCGCATCCGCAGTGGTCGCACCGATCACCACTCCTGCCAGGCCCACGTCGCGCGCTGCAGCGATATCGGCCTCCATGACTGAAACCTCAGCCGCAGAATAGGTGAAGTCTCCGACGCGCGGACGGATCAACGCATAGACCGGAATGGAAGCCTTGGCTGCAACGGCCATGAAGCCGCGTGACGGGGTCAGTCCCCCTGAGCCGAGGGCCGAGCAGAGTTCGATACGATCTGCGCCACCGGTGACTGCGGCATTGAGGCCGGCGACGTCGTCGACGCAGATTTCGAGCAGCGGGCCTGAAGCTTTGCTGGGAGACGTTGCCACCACCTGATCCTCACCCTTGTGCATGAAACCTCGGCTTTCGATCGAGCAGCCACAGCAGGCCGACGCCGGAGAAGCCGGCGATCGAGGCGATGATCGCCGTACCTGCATAGTCGCTGATGCTGGTGCCGAGCGCAAACATCAGCGAAGCCATGCCACCGCTCAAGAAGATATTGACCGCAATCAGCGAGCTGCCGAGGCCGGCCCGGTCGGCGATCAGGTTCTGCAGATAGGTGATCGGGATCGCGATGATGCCGGCCGCGCCAAGGCCTGCAACGACGGTCAGCAGATAGACGTCCATCGGGCGGTCGGCGAGGCCGAGAAAGACGAGATAGCTGCAATAGATCAGCGCTGCCGTGACCATGGCAAAGAGGATGGAGGTTCTGGCCTCCACCCATCCCCAAAACAGGATGAAGATGATCTCGAGGAAAGCGACGATACCAACGATCACGCCGACATCGGCCGGTGTTCCGCCGGCCTTGCCCGTGACGATCAGCGGAAGCACCGTGCCATTGGCATGCAGCATCGCCGAGATCAGCGAGATCGCCAGAAGCCTTGGCAACACACTTGCCGAGCCGATCTGCCGGATGGAACGGAAGAAGGAATAGTGCTGCCGCTCCCCCTCCTGAACCGGCGGCAGGCGATCGAGCCCGAAGACGAACAGAAGAAGACAGACAAGGCAGGCAAGGCTCGCCAGCAGGAAGGCTGGCAGCATGCTGGGCTGGCCGACGAGCAACGCGCCCACAATGCCAGGCACCAGCACCCACGAAGCAGACAGTACAGCCCGGACGGCAGAATTCACCGCCATCAGCTCGCGCACGGCCATGCCCGAGGAGACCGCCCGGATATTGGCGAAGATCAGCGAATTGATCGTGCCGAAGACCGGGATCAAGACCAGCGTCGCGATGGCGAACATCACAGGTGTCGGCACCACATAGACCAACCCGAAACCGCCGATGCCGAAAAGCGCTGCCAGGATCATCGGCGACCGGAAGTGGCCGAGCCTGTCGGCGACGATGCCAGCGGTCACGCTGGCCGAAACATTCACTACCGCCGCCAAGAAGATCAGCACCGAATAGACGGCGTCCGACAGTCCGAGTTCACGGATGCCGATCAGCGACATGTAGGGCGACGTCGCAGCGCCCGAGAAGCCGAAAAAGAAGATCGCGGCCGCACTGACCCGGATCGGCTTGTGGCGATAGACCACCGAAAAGGAGGACAACATCAAGGGTACAATCGGGTTGGGGGTCGTGCCGCCGAAGGGGCGGCACCGACATCAATGTCTCAAGGGAATCGCGTCGAGAAGAAGACCTTCGGCATATAACTGAAATCCCTGACGAAGGGATAGCTCGGCTGATGGCGTCGGTGACTGGGCAGGTTCTCGATATCCTGGTTGATCACGCCGTCCGTCAGCGCCATCAGGTTGGGATTGGCGATCGGTGCAAGCTCCGGCGAAAGATAGCCAGACTTGACGACGAGCAGCCGCACCTTGGTCGGGTCGAGCCCGAGCCGGGTGAAATCCGCGATGTTGTGATAGGGCCGACGCCGCGCCGCGAGCACCAGCGTGATGCCGCCGATCCTGACGACCGCCTGTTGCTCGGCAGCCGAGCCGGGATCATCGAGAAAGACGACATCCGCCTCCAACTCGACCGACGGGCTTGCCGGATCGAGCGAACCTCCGACCTTGAGCGATACCCGCGCGCCGGCACCAGCTGCAAAACAGCGTTCGACGGCGGGTCGGTCCGTGATGCCGGCAATCAGGACGTCATCGATCGACCGTGCTAGAAGCGCCTTCAGCACATCCGCCCGATCGCCAACGCCACCACCGGTCGGGTTATCGCCGGAGTCAGCGAGGATAACAGGCCGTGTCTCGGTGCTTTCAGCGATATCCAGCATCTCCGCGAGAGGACCCGTCACCGGACCGAAGCGGAAGTCTTCACGGGCATCCCAATAGGACTGCGCGATGTCAGCCGTAACCTTTTCCGCCGCAGCCTTGTCGACAGCCGTGACGACGGCACAGGCCGTGCCGCGCGGCTCGTCAGCCCAGACATAGCCAACCATCAGGTTGGCATCCCAAATACCGGGCACGGCGTCGTGCTCCGGCAGCTTCAGATAAAGGCTCCTTGCCGGCTCGTCCTCGGTCGACGTCCGTTCACCGGGCAGGAGAACCGGCACCGGCGCCCAGGCAACGCCCGGCTTCTCGCCGGTCTGCAGCGCCCGCACCAGCATGGACCAGGCCCGCACCATGGTTTCGCGCACATCGATATGCGGTGCGGTGCGATACCCGGCGAAGATATCCAGCTGATCGACAATCTTCTGGGTGACATTGCCATGCAGGTCGTAGCTCGCCGCGACCGACACGTCCGGACCGACAACGGCGCGCGCCGCCGAAATCCAGTCGCCCTCGGCATCATCCATGCCCTCGACATTCATCGCACCATGCATGGCAAGGTAAAGCCCGTCGATCGGGAGTGTGGCCTTCAGCCGCTCAAGGAACTCCGCCTTGAACCCCTCATAGGTAGCGCGCGCAAGGGGCCCACCGGGAACCGCACGCGCATGCAACAACGGAAGGTGTTCGACGCCTTCCGCTTCGAGGAAGTCGAAGTATTCGTGTGCCAGCAAATCCGCCCCGCGCAGCACGCGAAAATCCTCGGGCTGCATCAAGACGGGAGACGAGGTCGAGCACTCGGTATGGATACCGCCAACGGCGATGCGGAAAGTCATTGGCTCAGATCCTCAGTAGCGGGGGCTCAGGCGGACGATGGCGGCAAAGCGCAGCCAGTCTTTGTTGTCCTTCGGCGTCCAGGCGGCCTCGGCAATGGCCGGAAGGCGTGGAAAGACGAGGTGGTTGAAGTAGTCGCGGGTCAGGAAGTGTTCGCACCAGATGCAGGCCTGCACGCCGCGCATGCGGGCCGCAAGCTCCGGCGGAAACTCGGCGACCGCTTCGTAAGTATAGGTATGGTGCGGTGGCACGGTGCCCGCCCAGCTCGCACCCGGCTCCTGGAAGGCCTCGTCCTGCACCATGTCGAGATAATAGGCTTGGCCCGGCGTCATCACGACGTCGTAGCCCTGTTTCGCCAGTTCCAGTCCGACCTCCGGCTTCTGCCAGGCCATCAGCAGCGTGCCATCGGGATCGACGCCGCCGCCATGGCTGACTTCGTCCCAGCCGGCGAGCTTGCGACCGCGCTCGGCCAGCATCTTCTGGATGCGCTTCATGAAATAGCTCTGCAGCCCGAAGGTGCCTTCGATGCCTTCCTGCTCCATCAGCTTTCGCGCGAGCGGCGAAGCCATCCAGGTATTGGCCGCCACTTCGTCGCCGCCGATATGAATGAGCTTCGACGGGAAGAGCTCGACCATTTCGTCGAACACCTTGCCCAGCACCTCGTAAGTGTATTCGATCGCCGGGTTCAGCGCATTGTTCGGATAACCCTGCACCGAGCGGTAGCTGTCAGGCGCTTCCTGGCCGTCGACCAGTTCCGGCAGGGCTACCAGCATCGCCGTGCTATGGCCGGGGATGTCGATCTCCGGCACCACCTCGACCTGTAGAGCTGCGGCATGCGCGACGATATCGCGGACCTCGTCCTGAGCATAGAAGCCGCCGACCGGCTCGGCGCCATTGCCGAGCTGCGGCAGCAGCGGCTCGTCCGGCCCGCGCAACACGCCAAGCGTCGTCAGCTGCGGGAAGGCCTTAATTTCCAGACGCCAGGCTTCGTCATCGGACAGATGCCAGTGGAACGTGTTCATCCGGAACCAGGCCAGGATGTCGATCAGCCGTTTGACGTCAGCGACTGGGTAGAACTGACGGGAGACATCGAGATGGCAACCGCGCCAGTCGTAACGCGGCTTGTCGGAGATCGTGCCTGATGCGGGGAAACGGAAGGTCTCAGGCTGTGTCCGCGCACCATGCAACATCTGGGCAAGCAGGGTCAGCGCATATTGCAGGCCTGCGACATCGCCATAGGTCAGCGTGATGCCGTCAGCGGCGAAGTCCAGCCGATAGGCGGAGGCACCAAGCGCCTCGTCGCACTTGAGCGAGATCGCCCGGCCCTGATGTACCGGTGCCAGCGACAGCGGCGCGTGACCGACCGCAAAGAGCCGGCAAAAGAGACGCAGCACGTTTTCGACGGCACGCAGCTCGACCAGCGAGGCGCCTTCCGCCGGATAGAGCGCGACGGGAAAACCTTCTCCGACCACGAGCTCGGCCGAGGCCGGCCAGGGCAGCATGGCAAAGGGCTGTGTTACCTTGCCCTCAGGCAGCAAGGCCGGAGGTGGCGCACTGTGACCACCGCCCAGCATCAGATCGGCCACCGCGACGGCAGCATGCTGACCGGTGGAGAGGGTGATGTATGCGGATTTCGCCCCATCCGTCCGATGCTTGGCCGGCCGCCAGAGGCCGCCGACACGGAAGGTCCAGGAGGCGCCGGGTTCGAGCACAAAGCCGGCCGGCGGTGCAAACTGATGGAAATTGGCGTTGCGCTTCAGGAAGACGGCATTTTCGAGGATCGGCTCCTGCGTATCCTTCACGCGGGTCAGCGACGTATAGGCGAGCTTGAAATCGGAAAGCGCCACGTCGGAGAGATTGACCAGCGTGAAGACGAAGGCGCCGCAGTCGTCGCCCTCCACCGGATGCCACGCGTTTTCGAGGCGGAACTGGACTTCTGTTGCCATGGGGAATGCTCCGGGCTTTGCGATATCAATAATTGTCGGATTGCGAGAAGGTTCGCGCGAGCTCGGCCTGACCGGCCGTCAGCCCGCAATCGACCGGCAGGCAAACGCCTGTGATGGCCGCCGCCTGATCGCTCGAAAGGAAGAAAACGGCATTGGCAATGTCCTCGGCCGTCGCGATGCGGCGCAGCGCATACCAGCGCTTAGCCTCTTCGAAGACTTGCGGATTGGCCGCAGCACGCGCCTCCCAGGCCTGGGTACGCACAGTGCCGGGTGCGACCGCATTCGAGCGGATACCGTATTTGCCGTATTCGACGGCAATCAGCTTGGTGAGGTGAATAAGGCCGGCCTTCGCGGCGCTGTAGGCCGGATGACCGAAGACGGCCATGCCATTGACCGAGGAGATGTTGACGAGCGCGCCCCTGGATGCCTTCAGCGCCTCCTCGAAAGCGCGGAAGCAGAGGAACGGGGCTTCGAGATTGAGCGCATTGTCCTTGCGCCAGATCTCGCCATCGGTATCGCCGAGGCTGACGGCCCGCGCTGCACCGGCATTGTTGACGAGGGTGTGTACGAGCCCAAGCTCGGCCACCCGCGCGGCAGTCTCGGAGAGATCTTTCTCATCCGTCACATCGCAAGTGATCGGCACGAAACGCGGATCGCTTCCAAGCTCCCCGATTGCCTTGTCCAATGCCGCAGAATCCAGATCGAGCAAAACAACAACGTCATGGCTGTCCGCCAGACGCTTGGCGATCGCCCGGCCGATATCGCCGGCAGCGCCGGTCACGACGGCAACCTTATGCGTCACGGCGGATCTCCGCTATCGATACGGGCATGGCTCAGTCTCCGAGAAGTTGCCGATCGTCCCCGCCATCGCGGTGTTCGACCAGCTGTTGCTTGATATGGCGAAGCGTCACCTGCGACTGCTTGCGATTGCGATAGGCGACCAGGCTCGCGATGACATCGACGACGGCGAGATAGGCAAAGCGCGTAGAGGTCGGCCGGAAGATGTTTTCGCCCTCCGGCAGATCGATGCCGATGACGAGTTCGGACGCTTCGGCCACCAGGCTGTTGCTCTGGGTCAGCGCGATCGTGGTGATGCCGTTCTCGCGGGCGAGCTTGAAGCACTTGACCAGCTCGGCATTGCGACCCGAAAACGACGAGCCGATCAAAACGTCGTTGGATCGAGCAGCGGCTGTCAGCATAAGCTGCATGTTGTGGTCGGCCGAGGCCGTCACCCGCGACCCCAGTCGGAAGAGACGGTTCTGGATCTCGCCTGAGATCATCGAGGAATTGCCGCCCGAGCCGAAGGCATAGACCATCTCCGCCCGCGCCAGCCGGTCGGCAACCTTGTCCAGCACAACAGGATCGAGCGCCCGATGCACCATGAACATCGCATTCTGCGCCTTGGTGATGACATCAGTCGCGACATCGGCCGGCTCCGTGCTCTGGGCCTCGGGGTTGAGATAGCGCACCCCGACATAGGCCGTGCGGGCAAGATTGACCTTGAAGTCGGCAAAGCTCTGGCAGCCGAGACGACGGCAGAAGCGCGTCACCGTCGGCGGCGAGACTTCTGCCTTCTCCGCGAGCTCGATGATCGAGGCATTGACCGCGAAGTCGAAGGAATTGAGGAGGATATCCGCAATGCGTTGCTCGGAGGCCGAAAACTGCCCTGCCTCTTCCTGAATGCGCGCGAAGATATCCAATGCCCTGCCCTCTTTCCTATTTCGAAGGCTTGAAGGCTACGCAGTCGATTTCGACCTTGCAATCGACCATCATCGAGGCCTGAACGCAGGCGCGTGCCGGCGGGTGCTCGCCGAAATACTGCTGGTAGATCTTGTTGAAGGTCCAGAAATCGCGGGGGTCGTCGAGCCAGACGCCGCAACGCACGACATGCTCGAGGCCGTAACCTGCCTCTTCCAGAATCGCGATGACATTGGCAATCGTCTTGTGGGTCTGCTCGATGATGCCGCCCGAGATGATCTCGCCATCTTCCATGGCCACCTGACCGGAAACATAGAGCCAGCCGTCGGCCTCGACGGCCCGGGCAAATGGCAGTCGCTGACCACCTGCACCTGCCTTTTCAGCTCCGTAACGCTTGATCGACATGGACACCCCTTATGCAAATTATTTTCTTCGATCGTTGACAAGCGACCACAAAAAACGGAATTTGACCAGACAAAATCGTCATTCATGAAAAGAATTTAAAAGCGGGGAAGAAATGCGCGACCCATTCCAGAATCCGTTTCCGGCAGCGGACGAAGCCCGCCACGCCATCTGGGAGATGCTCGTCCCCCGCGACATCGACGCCTTCCTCGCCGCCGACTGGAGCATGGTCTCCCATGACTTCGTCGAACACGGGTTCATCGGCATCAGCGGCAAACGTGAGGACAATCCGGACAAGTGGACGCTCGCCTTCCCCAATCTCGCCGCCTATCGCGACGAGTGGCTGAAGCAGGCCAAGGACTTCGCGGCCCAGACCTATGGCGAAGACCCGCGCAGCGCGATCTTCACCACCACGACGCTGGAAGAGATCGAGATCTCAGGGGAAACGGCGCTCGTGCGCAAGAAATTCGACGGCGGCATCAAGAAGGCCGATGGCACGCTCGACGTCTTGCGCTGGCAGACGCTCTATTATTGCCGCCTGCACGAGGGCCGCTGGAAAATCTCCGGCTTTACCGGTTATCTGCCCAATCCGATGGGCAAGTCCTGAACCGCCCCCAACCCTTGTGACCTGGAGGTCGGTCTTTGCGCATCTTCACCGCCGCGCTTGCAACGGAAACGAACACCTTCTCCCCGATCTGCATCGACCGGCGCGCCTTCGAGGATTCGCTCTATGCACCTCCGGGCGAGCACCCCGCGACGCCGACACTTTGCACCGCGCCGATCACGGTTGGCCGCAAGGTCTGCACTGACAAGGGCTGGACGCTAATTGAGGGCACGGCGGCCTGGGCCGATCCGGCGGGTCTCATCAACCGGCAGGCCTTTGAAAGCCTGCGCGACGAGATCCTCGATCAACTGCGTGCCGCCATGCCCGTGGATGCCGTTGTGCTCGGCCTGCATGGCGCCATGGTCGCAGACGGCTATCTTGATCCGGAAGGCGATCTCCTGACCTGCATCCGCGAGATCATCGGCCCCGACATTCTCCTCTGCGCCGAACTCGATCCGCATAGCCATCTGACGGCCAAGCGCGTCGCAGCCGCCGATTTCTTCGTCGTCTTCAAGGAATTTCCGCATACCGATTTCGTCGATCGCGCGGAGGATCTCTGGCGGATCGCGGTCGACACGCTGGAGGGCCGGGTGAAGCCCGTCATGTCGGTCTTCGACTGCCGCATGATCGATGTCTTCCCTACCTCGCGCGAACCGATGCGCAGCTTTGTTGACAGACTTGTGGCCATCGAGATGGTCGATCCGGAGGTCTTGTCGCTCTCCGTCATCCATGGCTTCATGGCGGGCGACGTGCCGGAGATGGGGACGAAGACGATCGTGGTCACCGACGGTCATCCGGAAAAGGGCGCGATGCTCGCGCGAGAGCTTGGCCTTGATCTCTTTGCCAAACGCGGCACTTTCATGATGCCGCAGATCGACGAGAAGGCGGCGCTGGATCAGGCACTTGCCTACCCGGAAGGTCCGGTCGTCATCGCTGACATGTGGGACAATCCGGGTGGCGGCACGGCGGGTGACGCGACCGTGATCCTCGAGGAAATGCTGGCACGTGGCGTGACGAATGCCGCCGTCGGCATGATCTGGGACCCAATTGCGGTGCAGATCTGCATGGCGGCCGGCGAAGGCGCAGAAATCCCCTTGCGGTTCGGCGCGAAATCAGCACCCGGCACCGGCCATCCGATCGACGGTCTGGTGAAGGTGGTCAAGGTCGTCCCCAGTGCCGAGATGCGTTTTGGCGACAGTATCGCGCCTTTCGGCGATGCGGCCCATATCAATCTCAACGGCATCGACATCATCCTGAGCTCGGTCCGGGTCCAGAGCTACGACCCGTCTCTCTTCACGGCGCTCGGCATCGACCCGACAGCCAAGCATCTTCTCGTGATCAAGTCGACCAACCACTTCTATGCGGCCTTCTCGCAGATCGCCTCGGAAATCCTCTATTGTGCCGCCGGCACACCCTATCCGAACGATCCGGCCAAGACCGCCTATCGGCATGTGCGCCGCGACATCTGGCCCATTATGGCCAATCCGCATGATGCACCCGAGGGCAGCGAGGCCGCATGATGGAACTTCCCCACCCCGGGATCGGTCAGTCCATTGCCGATCTCTCCACGCCTCTGCCCCTGATCGACGAAGAGAAGCTCGCTGCAAACATTGCCCGTGTACAGGCCTATATGGACAGCCACGGCCTCGCCTTCCGACCGCACATCAAGACGCATAAGATCCCGGCGATCGCTGACGCACAGGTGAAAGCGGGCGCGAAGGGCATCAACTGCCAGAAGATTACCGAGGCGGAGGTCTTCGCCGATGCCGGCTTCGAGGACCTGCTGATCACCTTCAACATTCTGGGCGCGGAGAAGCACAAACGGCTCGTGGCGCTGAACAGCCGCATCTCGGGCCTGAAGGTCGTCGCCGATAGCGAGACTACCGTGCGCGGCCTTTCCTGCGCCTTCTCGCAGACTCGTCCCCTCACCGTTCTCGTCGAATGTGATACCGGCGGCGGGCGCTGCGGCGTCCAGACCCCGCAGGCCGCCATTGCGCTGGCTGAAACCATTGCTGCCGCCCCTGGCCTCACCTTCGGTGGCATCCTAACCTACCCGAAGGCGGACACCGAGGAAGCAGTCGAAGCCTTCTTCGCCGCCACGCTCGCCGGCCTCGCCGCCCGCGGCATCCCCTGCCCCATCGTCTCCAATGGCGGCACGCCGAGCCTCTTCTCCGCCCACAAGGTGACCTCGGCGACCGAGCACCGCGCCGGTACCTATGTCTATAACGACCGTGCCATGGCAAGATCAGGTCATTGCAGCCTCGACGACTGCGCCATGCACATCCTGGCGACCGTGGTCTCCCGTCCGACAGAGGATCGCGCCATCCTCGACGCCGGCTCCAAGGCCCTGACCTCGGATCTTCTCGGCTTCTCCGACTACGGCATGATTGTCGACTACCCGGAGGCCGTCATCACTGGTCTTTCCGAGGAGCACGGCACGGTCGATCTCTCCAAGGTTCAGGGACGGCGACCGGAGATCGGCGAAAAGGTGAGGATCATCCCGAACCACACCTGCGTCGTGTCGAACCTCTTCGACATCATGACCTTCCACCACGACGGGATCGTCACGAGAGTGGAAGAGGTCACAGCGCGCGGGCTTGTTTGGTAATCGCCTTAGCCGGCGTTTCTCCCGCCGAAGAAAGCACGATTAGGCGTACTTGATAGAGTCTTAGTGGGCGGATTTGCAGCCGGCACTGCTACGCTTTGAAAGGGCCGTAAAGTCAGCTACAATGGTAGAATTCTGGCCACCTTGGTAGAATGGAGCGACGCGCTATGAGCCTTAACATCAAGGATCCCGAGGCACATCGCCTCGCTCAGGCGATCGCCGCAGCCACGGGGCAGAGCATGAGCCGTGTTGTCACTGATGCACTGCGTGAGCGGTATGCGCAACTCGAGAAGCAGCAAGCCAAGGCGTCTGTCGATGAGCTTTTGACGATCGCGAGCCGGGCCAGAGCGCATGTGAAGCAGCCTTATGCCGATCACGCCGAGCTTCTCTATGATGAGCATGGCCTCCCGAAATGATTGTCGACACGTCTGCAATGGTCGCGATCTTCTATGGCGAGCCGGAGGCTGCCGACTTCACGAAACGCATCCATGGCGCGGCATCAACGCGGATCAGCGTGGCGAACTATGTGGAATTGTCCATGGTCATCGAAAAGCAACTTGGCCCCGAGGGGATGATACAGGTGGATGCCTTCTTCCGCCGAGCATCGATTACCATCGAGCCGGTTACGATCGATCAGGGCAATCTCGCGCGACAGGCATTCCTGGATTTCGGCAAAGGCAGGCACAAGGCAGGATTGAACTTTGGCGACTGCTTTGCCTACGCTCTCGCCAAGGACCTCGACGAACCGCTGCTATTCAAAGGTAAAGACTTCGCGCAAACGGACATTCGCTCGGCAGCGTAGAGCCTTCTTGGCGAGATTTTGGCCTCAACATAAGAGGGCGATGATGACAAAGCTGAGCGAGTTGCAGGGTGTGCGCCGGCTGCGTGGCGGCTGCATGTGCGGGGCAGTAGCGTATGAGATCACCGATCGCTTCCTCTATGCGATGAACTGCCACTGTTCGAAATGCCGCCGCACCACGGGCTCGGCCTTTAAGCCGATCGCCGGTGTCGCGGTCGAGGACTTTGCCGTGACAGCAGGTTCGGAGGCCCTGTTTCGCCACGGCGATCCTGAGGGCATCCATGACATGCACTGCCGCACCTGCGGCTCCCTCATCTATTCTTGGATCGCCGAAAACGGCAGCGTGAAGGTTCATGTGCCGATGGGCACGCTCAGCGACCCACCGTCAATGAAGCCTTCCATGCATATCTTTGTCGGCTCCAAGGCATCCTGGTACGAGATCCTGGACGACCTGCCGCAATTTGAAGAATTTCCTGACTAACCAGGTTCAGTCCCCACAAACGAAAAAAGGTCCGCCCGAAGGCGGACCAGGGGATTGGCCTTTGGCGTGGCCGGGAGGAAGGTTATTCGGCCGCCGTGACGGAGGCCGGAAGATCAAGGACGCGCCAGTCGATGCGCCGTTCCAGCGCCTGACCATTGGCATCGAAGAGATGGCAGTCGGAGGCCATGATGCCCGTCGTCATGGGCTGTTCGGCGCGCACTGGCGCAGAGCCGGGCAGCAGCGCGCAATAGGGCTCGCCGTTCGGCAGCGCCGCATAGGCGATGGTGTTGATGCCGAGACGCTCGATGACGGACGGCGTCACCAGGATGTTGAGATCGCCGTCGCTGAGTCGCGTATGCTCAGGCCGGATGCCCAGCGTCAGCGTCTGGCCGACGAGATCGGAGCGTCCGTCGACCGGGATCAGCGCGGTCTGGCCTTCATAGGATATCGTGACTCCGATCGCATCGACGCCGACACAGGTAACAGGCACGAAGTTCATCTTCGGATTGCCGATGAAGCCGGCAACGAAGGTGTTCTGCGGCTTGTGGTAAAGTTCGAGCGGGGCACCGACCTGGGCAATGTTGCCTGCATTCAACACGACGATCCGGTCGGCCATGGTCATGGCCTCGATCTGGTCGTGGGTGACATAGATCATGGTCGCTGCAAGGTCACGATGCAGCTTGGTCAGCTCGATCCGCATGTCGGCGCGCAAAGCTGCGTCGAGGTTCGACAACGGCTCGTCGAAGAGGAAGATCTTGGGTTCGCGGACGATGGCACGGCCGATCGCAACGCGCTGGCGCTGGCCGCCAGACAATTGGCCGGGACGCTGCTGCAGGCGCTGGTCGAGCTGCAGGATCTTGGAAACCGCCCCCACCTTCTCGCGGATCTGCTCCTCCGGCAGCTTCTCGACGCGTAGCGGAAAGGCGATGTTCTCGAAGACCGACATATGCGGGTAGAGCGCATAGGACTGGAAGACCATGGCGATGCCGCGCTCCACCGGCGGCTTGTCGTTGACACGTTCGCCGTCGATGACGATGTCACCGTCGGTGGTGTCGTCGAGGCCTGCGATCATGCGCAAGAGCGTGGACTTGCCGCAGCCCGACGGCCCGACGAAAACGACGAACTCGCCGTCCTTCACCTCGAGATCGACACCCTTGATGACCTCGAAATGCCCGTACGACTTGCGCACCTTTTTCAGAAATAGCTGACCCACGACCCTTAGTCTCCACTGCCGATCCGTCGCAGACCGGCCAAATAAGCCTGATGAAATCCGCGGGCCGAAACCGGCCCGCGGAGCCTCGGTTGCCCGAGATTACTTGTACTGCTCGAGGTCGGCGGCTGCCTTCTTCAGCGCATCAGCCGGTTCGGCCTTGCCGGTGACAACCGACTGGACCATCTCGATCATGACGTTCTGGAAGCCCTTGTAGTCGGTGAAGAGCGGCTCTGGGCCACCATAGGCGATACCGTCGATGAACGGCTTCCAGAAGGGCTCCTTGGCGACGAATTCGTCGACAACCGGGCCGGGACGGAGCGGGGTGAGGCCAGCGCCGCCCTGCAGTTCGTATTCATGCTGGATGTCAGTGGACGTGATGTACTTGGCAAACTCGATCGCCTTTTCCTCGACGCCCGAACCCGAGAAGATCGCGAGGCTGTCGGTGATCAAGAGCGTGCCCTCACCCTTGGCCGACGGACCCTGCGGGAGCGGAGCGACGCCCCAGTTGATCTGGGTGTCCTTCAGGCGATAGGCAGCGCCCGAACCGGCCTGGATCATGCCGACCTTGCCATCGAGGAAGATGGCGCGGATTTCGTTCTGCTCGTAAGCGGTCGCACCTTCGACGGAGTAAGGTGTGATGTCCTTGTAGGCCTGAAGTGCGGCCAGCACTTCCGGGCTGTCCATGACGATCGTATCGCCGTCGATGACCTTGCCGTTGTTGGTATACACCCAGTGCATGAACTGGTGCATGGTGTTGTCGAAGGTCTTGGCCGGCAGGCCGTAACCGGCGATGCCCGTCTTTTCCTTGATCTGCTTGGCGAATTCGATCTCTTCAGCCCAGGTCTTCGGCGGGGTTTCCGGGTCAAGGCCAGCCTGCTTGAAGAGGTCCTTGTTCCAGTAGAGAGCCTTGGTCGAGAAGGCGATCGGAACGCCCCATTGCGTATCGTCAAAGGTGACGGTGTCGACGATGTTCGGATAGTAGGAAGCCTTTTCCTCGTCCGTCATCGGAACAGGGACGATCAGCTCGTTCTGGGCAAATTCTTTCAGCGTACGCGAGCCGACATAGGCCATGGCAACCGGGGTACCGGCAACAGCAAGTGTCGTCGCCTTGTCCTGGCACTGCTCCCAGCCGACGACTTCCGGCTTGACCTTCCAGCCTTCGTTCTTGCTCTCCCATTCGGCGATGTATTTTTCGTGGATCGGATCGATCACGTCGCCGCAGTAGATCCAGCTGATTTCCTGGTCGGCTGCAAGCGTGGTGAGCGCCGAGCTTGCGAGCAGGGCAAACGAGCCTGCGAGCATGGTCAGTTTTCTTGTCATCGGTAGTTCCCCTTTGTTGACAGGTTGAAAGCGTCCGGTTGGCCCGAATTTTTGTTTGGCAGCCTCTATTTCACGGCACCAGCGGTGAGCCCGCTGACGAGGTAGCGCTGCAGGAAGAAGATCACGATCATGGCGGGTGCGATCCCGACAAAGCTTGCCGCCATCAGCTCATTCCAGATGACCTCCTGGCGACCGAAATAGGCAAACAGCCCGATCGGCAGCGGCATGTATTCGGTCTTGGAATTGAAGGTCAGCGCGAAGATGAACTGCTGGGCATAGGCACCGATGAAGGTGGTGATGGCAACGACCGCGATACCCGGCATGGCGAGCGGCAGGACGACACGTCGGAAGGTGTAGAAATAGCTCGCACCATCGACATAGGCCGCCTCTTCCAGCTCCCGCGGAATACGCATCATGTAGGTGCGCAGCAGCCAGATGGCGGTCGGTATGAGGAAGGCCACACCCGGCACGATCATGGCGAAATAGGTGTTGAGCACGCCGAACGAGCGCATCAGCCGGAAGAGCGGGATGAGCAGTACGGCGCCGGAGAACATGTTGACCGCGAGGAAGGCGCCGAGCAGCTGGCCACGGCCGCGGAACTCGAACCGGGCGAAGGCGTAGGACGCCGGCACCACCAGCAGCAGCACGACGAAGGTCGCGATCGTGGAAATGAAGAAGGAGTTGAAGATATAGCGCGCAAAGCCCGGCACGCTCTCCCACATCGTGAAATAGGCGTCGAACGAGCCGTTTTCCGGCCAGAAGCGATAGGGAGAGGAGAAAAGCTGGCTGAGCGGCTTCAGCGATACCAGAAAGCCTTCGACGAACGGCGCGAGCACAAAGGTGAGGAAAAGTGCGATGCCTGCATAGATCCCGACGAGCTCGTACCAGCGATAGCGGTTGATCAGGGCTGTCTTGTCGTAGCTCATCGAGCGTGCTCCTGCGAAAGACGGCTGGTCACGCGGAAATAGGCGACGCAGAAGATCGACAGGAAGATGCAGATCAGCACTGCGCGGGCAGCACCTTCACCGTATTTCTTCGAACCGATTGCCGTGTGGTAGGTGTCGATGATCATCGTGGTGGTCTCGCCGCTCGGACCACCGCGCGTCAGGATCCAGATGATGTCGAAGGAATTAAAGGTCGAGATCAGCGAGATCATTGACATGGTGATCATTGCCGGCAGGATCAGCGGCAGAGTGATGCGGCGGAAGCGATAGAAGCGACCGGCGCCGTCGGTCCAGGCGGCCTCATAAAGATCCTGCGGGATCGCCTGCATGGCAGCCAGCATATAGAGTGTCACCATCGGCACGCCGATCCACACATCGGTGAAGATCGTCGCCCAAAAGGCGGTCGAGCCATAGGCCAGGAACGCAACGGGGCCATCGACCACGCCCATGCGCTGCAGCACGCCGGAGATCATGCCGAACTGGCCGTTATACATCCAGCCCCACATGAAGATGCCGATGGCCATCGGCACGATCCAAGGCGGCATGGTGAGCACTCGGAAGAGCGTGCGGCCCGGCACGGCGGCATTCAGCATCGCCGCGCCGAAGGTGCCTATAATCATCTTGATCGACACCGAGAAGAAGGTCCAGATGAAGGTCCTGACAATGACGGTCGCAAAGGTGTCGTTGAAGATCTTCTCGTAATTGACCCAGCCCACCCAGTTCGTCGTCTTGCGCAGCGAGGCATCGGTAAACGACAGAATGAAGGTATCGACGAGCGGATAGGCGACGATCGCGGTGATATAGAGAAGCGCCGGCGCGATTAGCAGCCAGGCGAAGATGATGGCGCTTTGGCGAGCCTGCATCCAACCGCTCCTTATGCCGAACGCATGCGGGAGGGGGCGTCCGACGCGCCATGCAGGCAGGCATCGAACTTCTCCCAGACCGGCTTCAGGTCGACGACCTTACGGCCGAGCCGCGCCTCGTCCATGGCAAGCGCCAGGATCCCGGCTTCGAGCGCATCGATGGCGGACACCGGCTGCTTGGCACCGGTCTGCACGAACGCGATGACATCTTCGGCCATCTGCTCGTCCGCACCGTAATGCTGTGATAGGGCAGACGGCGCCTTGTAGGTGTTTGCGATCACCTTCTCATTGGTGCGGGCGTCATGCACATCCATGAAGCCGCGGACGAAATCGCCTTCGGCCATGCCCTTGGAGCCGATCACGCAGAAACGGCGGAACTCGTCCGGAACGTTGAGATTGGTGTGGAAGGTCATCGACACGCCGTTCTCGTATTCGACGATCGCGGTCTGGTAGTCGATGATGTCGCCGTCGCTGTCGAACACCTTGTCGGAACCCTGCCAGCCGCTCGGCTTGCGGTGATAGACATTGAGGTCGTTTATGCCCTCTGCTTCCGGCGCATTTTCTGGAACGAAGCTCTTTCGACCGCCGAAGCTCGCAACGAAACGCGGCCGGGCACCCACCACGCCGTTGTAGAGGTCGAGGTCGTGGCAGCACTTCTCCAGCATGAAGCCGCCGGCATAACGGCCGTAACGGCGCCAGTCGCGCATGAAGAAGGCGCCGTGATAGGGCTGGATATGCTCGGACGCCTCGATCGAGACGACATTGCCGAGCCGCCCCTCTTCCTGGGCCTTGCGCAGATCGCGGTAGAGCGGAGAGTATCGCAGCACCAGACCGACCAGCAGACGGTCGTGGCCATAGGTATTCAGCAGCGAGGCAAGCGCATAGCTTTCCTCGATGCTGGTGACGATCGGCTTCTCGGTGAAGACCGTAAGGCCAGCCTCCAGCCCGATGCGGATGTGATCAAGATGCAGGTGGTTGGGCGAACCGATCATCAGCAGGTCGAAGCTTTCGCCGGCAATCAGGGCTTCGGGCGTGTCGTAGGCCTTGCCGGGAGAGATGCCAAATTCGTCGAGCGTCGCCATGCCGGCAGGCGCCGGATCGACATAACCGACGATCTCGAAGCTCGGGTCGATCTCCTTGAAAACCCGACCCAGATAACCAAGACGGAATCCGAGTCCGACAATCGCGACCTTCATGATGCATTCCCCTGCTTTCGTAATTATTTTTCGCAGACTGCGTCAAATTTCCGACATCGTCAACAAGGTGAGCGAAAAACTCGCCATTGATGAAAATCGTTTTCACAGCTGTCTGCGTGATCGGATGAAGAGCTGGATCAGCGATGCCCCTGCAGCCTCGAGTGTTTCCACTGCGTACGCCATCCAGAGGTTTCGGATTGGGCTCCTATCCAATCGTTAATTTAAGATACCAAAACTAGTCCAATCGTAAAGCGACTTCTGTCGAATTCGCGCCTAAAACAGCCAAATTGCTGTTTTCACGTCAGGATTTCTGACTTCCCACCATGTTGGAGCGATAAAATTCAAAACCATTTGCGAAATAGGTTTCTGGTTGGTATTGTTTCGAGAAAGACCACGGAGGGGACGCAAGCATGCTGACGCAGAAGATCGATGTCGCGGCTGCCCCTTGCTTGCGATTTGACCATCATCAGGGCAGAGGACACGCATGAGCACACCCCTACCCCTGGAACAGCTGCAATCGGTTCGCGGCGGACCGCTTTACGTCAAGCTCCGCAAGATGATTGAAGACGCGGTCGCCTCCGGCCGCCTCAAGCATGGTGAGGCCCTGCCGGCGGAGCGCGATATTGCCGAAGCGGCAGAGATCAGCCGCGTGACGGTGCGCAAGGCGATCGACGAACTGGTGGATGAGGGCCTTCTCGTGCGCCGCCGGGGATCCGGCACCTTCGTCGTCAAGCCCGTGCCGCGCATGCAGCAGCCGCTGAGCCAGCTCACCTCCTTCACCGAAGACATGCGCCGCCGCGGCATGGTCGCCGGCTCCCGCTGGCTGAGCCGTGGCCTGTTCTACCCGACAGCCGAAGAAACCATGATGCTGGGTCTCGTCAGCGGTGCCCGTGTGGCTCGCATCGACCGCTTGAGAACCGCCAATGACATGCCGATCGCGCTGGAGCGCACGAGCCTTCCGGACGACCTTCTGCCGGATCCCGATAAGATTGAGGACTCGCTCTACCTCTGCCTGCTCGACGCCGGCATTCGACCAGTCCGAGCCAACCAGCGCATTTCGGCCGTGCTCCTGAAGGACGAGGAAACCAAGCTGCTCGGCGTCCCGCCCGGCTCGGCGGCCCTCTCCGTTCAGCGCATCGCCTATCTCGAAACCGGCCGCGTGATGGAAATGTCGCGCGCCCTTTATCGCAGCGACGCCTATGACCTGGTGGCCGAACTCGGCATCGGCTCGCCCATGAAGCCTCAAGACTGAAAGCGCGTACCATGAACACGAAGATGCGTGAGGAGATCGACGAGATCCCCGCAGCCGCTGCCCGATTGCTGGAGACCTCCAGAACCGTCATTGCAGAAGCCGCAACCGCCCTGCGTGACAAAGATCCCAGCGTGGTCGTGACCATCGCTCGCGGCTCGTCCGATCATGCGGCACACTTTCTGAAATACGCGATCGAGCTGCAGATGGGCCTGCCGGTCGCCTCGCTCGGCCCCTCGCTCGCCTCGATCTATCAGGCGCCGATGAAGCTCGGCAAGGCAGCCGCCTTTGCCGTGTCGCAGTCGGGCGCAAGTCCGGACATCGTCGCGATGGCCAGAGGCGCCCGCCATGGCGGCGCGACCACGGTCAGCCTCGTCAACACCCTTCCCTCCCCGCTTGCAGACGCAGCAACCTTCGCTGTCGACATCAAGGCTGGCCCCGAGATCGCTGTCGCCGCGACCAAATCCTTCGTCAATTCCATCGTGGCCGGCCTCGCCATTCTCGCAAGCTGGAGCCGCGACGAGGCGCTGACGCGCGCCGTCGATACCCTGCCCGAGCACTTCGACAAGGCACTCGCTCTCGACTGGAGCGCCCTGCTCGAGCCGCTGAAATCGGCAGACTCACTCTACATGCTCGGCCGCGGTCCAGCACTTGCCATCGCTGCCGAAGCCGCGCTCAAATGCAAGGAAACCTGCGAACTGCATGCCGAGGCCTATTCCTCGGCGGAAGTCCTGCATGGTCCTGTCTCGATCGTCGGCCGCAATTTCCCCGTCGTCGCCTTTGCCGCCCGCGACAAGGCGGAAGCCTCGATCGCCGGCACTGTCTCGAAGCTTGCGGCAAGCAATGCCACCTGCTTCATCACCTCGGATCAGGCGACGGCCGGCCACAAGCTGCCTTTCATCGCGACGGGACATCCGATCACGGATGCGCTGGCGCTGATCGTTCCCTATTATGGCTTCATCGAATCCCTCTCCCGTGCCCGTGGCTTCAATCCCGACAAGCCGGTCGCACTGAAGAAAGTCACCGAGACCCAATGAGCCAAGCCTTCGCCATCACAGCAAGCCGCATCTTCGATGGGCACACGTTCCACAAGGACGCGGCGCTCCTGGTCGAAAGCGGCCGGGTCAAGGCAATCCTGCACAAGGCCGACCTGCCGACCGGTGTCCCGTGGCAGGATGCCGGCGATGCGCTGATTGCCCCAGGCTTCATCGACCTGCAGGTGAATGGCGGCGGCGGCGTGCTGTTCAACAACGATCCGACGGTCTCCGGCATCCGCACGATCTGTGAGGCCCATGCGCGTTACGGCACGACGGCTCTGATGGTCACGCTGATCACGGACGCACCCGAGATCAAGCGGGAAGCGATCGCCGCTGGCGAGGCCACCGCCAAGGCAGGCGAGCCGGGCTATCTCGGCCTCCATCTCGAAGGCCCGCATCTCTCCATCGCCCGCAAGGGCACTCATGATCCGGCCCTGATACGCGCGATGACGGAGACCGATCTCGATTACCTCGTCGCGCAAGCCCAGCGCTTCGGCATTCCGATGATCACGGTGGCGCCGGAAAGCGTCGCACCGGATCAGGTCAAGCGCCTGGTAAAGGCAGGTTACCGCGTCAGCCTCGGTCACACGGATACGACCTGCGCCGGCGTCGAAGCCTATGTTGAAGCCGGAGCAACACTCGTCACTCATCTCTTCAATGCCATGAGCCCGCTTGGCAATCGCGAACCCGGCCTCGTGGGTGCTGCCCTCACCTCACCTGCCCTGCATTGCGGCCTGATCGCCGACGGCTTCCATGTCGATCCGGTCACCATGAAGATCGCGCTGGCCGCCAAGACCGGCCCAGCCCACATCTTTCTCGTCACCGACGCCATGTCGACCATCGGTACCGACCAGACCGGCTTTGACCTCAACGGCCGCGCCGTCTACCGCCGCGACGGCCGCCTGACCCTTGCCGATGGAACGCTGGCCGGCGCCGACATCGATATGCTCTCCTGCGTGCGTTACGTGCACGAGAAACTCGACCAACCCCTGGAAGAAGCGCTGCGCATGGCATCGCTCTATCCCGCTGAAGCCATCGGCGCTTCGAGCAAGGGTAGCCTCGCGGCCGGCCAGGATGCCGACTTCGTCGTGCTTGGTTCGGATCTCGACATCCACGCGACCTGGATCGCAGGAACTTGCGTCTTTGCTGCGGGCACAGAACCGAAGCGGGCCTTTGCATGATCGTCTGCTTCGATATCGGCGGCACCGCCATCAAGGGTGCGCTGGCAATGAGCCCCGAAGACATCCGCCCCTTCCCGCGCAAGCCGACCCCGATCCACGATTTCGACGCCTTCGTCGCCACCCTCGCCTCGGTCATAGCCGAGGCTGAAAGCCTGGCCGGCGGACGGCCTGCCTGCATTGCGATCTCGATCGCCGGGGTCATCGATCCCGATACGGCAAACGCCGTGGTGGCCAATATCCCCTGCATCCACGGCCGCCCCCTGCAGGCGGATCTGGCAACGGCGCTCGGCCTGCCGGTCATCATCGCCAACGATGCCGACTGCTTCGTGCTGGCCGAAGCCGGCATCGGGGCGGCCCGCGGCCATCGCGTCGTCTTCGGTGTGATCCTCGGCACCGGCGTCGGCGGCGGCCTCGTCATCGATGGCAAGCTGATCAACGAGAGTGGTTTTGCCGGCGAATGGGGCCATGGACCAATCCAGCCAACCGAGGCCGGAACACCGCCGATCCATGTGCCGCGCTTTCAATGCGGCTGCGGCCAGATCGGCTGCATCGACGCGATTTGCAGCGCGCGGGGCCTCGAAAAGCTGCACAGGCACATTCATGCCAAACAGCTGACGAGCGAAGAGATCATCACGAACTGGCAGGCCGGCGACGCCAAGGCCGAGCGCACGATCGACGTCTATGTCGACATTCTCGCCGATCCCCTGTCCGTCGTGGTCAATGTCACCGGAACGACCATCCTGCCCGTCGGTGGCGGACTGTCCAACGTGCCGGAACTGCTCGCGCGGATCGATACGGCATTGCGCAAACGCATCCTGCGCAAGTTCAAGAGCCCGATCGTCGTTCAGGCCGCCTGTGGCGTCGAACCCGGTCTGATCGGCGCCGCAATCCTCGGGCTGGATTTTGCCAGCGAGCATCAGGGAGGCTGACATGGCAGCAGACATGCTGGTGAAACTCTATGAACTCCAGGCCAATACGGATCTAGACCGGCGGATGGAGGCAGAGGGCGTCACGATAAGGCGCGCGCTGGTGCCGGAACTCTCTGGGCTTTGCGCCTGGATCGAGCCTCGTTTCGGCGCCGGCTGGGCATCGGAAGCGACAGCGGCCATCATGCGCCAGCCCGTGACCTGCTGGATCGCCCACGAAGGTGAGACACTGCTCGGCTTTGCCTGCCACGAGGCGACGATGAAAGGTTTCTTCGGCCCGACCGGCGTGGACGAGGCCGCGCGCGGACGCGGCATCGGCCACGCGCTTCTGATCCGAACGCTCATGGACATGCGCGACCAAGGCTACGGATACGCGATCATCGGAGGCGCTGGCCCCATGGGCTTCTACGAGAAGAGCGTCGGTGCCATCGCCATTCCGGGCTCTTCGCCCGGTATCTACAAGGACATGCTGCCGCTGGCGGCACCATCGGGCATGACCGACTGAGACGCATCAGCCGAGTTCCAGCGTGGTAATGGCATAGATGCCTGCCTTTTGCACTGAGGGTGCTTCCCCGCGATACATCCGCGCGGTCCTGAAACCCGGCTTGAAGCCGAGCCGGCCAAGGAGATAGCGGAACCCTTCCTGATAATCCGGCACGTCCAGATGGACCTCTTCGCCTTGCAGGTTTTCGAGGCAGACCTTGAGAAGATCCTCCGCCGTGCGCCCGTCTGCAGCAAAGAGCGGTCCGATCTTGTAGCCGCTGAGGCAGGGACGCAGCACGGCATAACCCGCGACGGCACCTTGACGCCGGCAGACGAAGGCCCGACGGGGGGATCGCAGCCACGTAGCAAGGAACGCGTCACGGAACTCGGGAAAGAAAGCCCGGTCGAAGGCCGAAACCTCGGTGACATCAGCTTCATCCATCACATGGCAGCCGGCACCCGACCGGGTCAAAGCCGGCAAACGCTCGATGCTCCAGCGCACGGTGTCATAGGCCGGCACGAAGCCCATGCGACCATAATTCGCCTGCTGCTCGATGACACCGTCGAGGCCGATGACCCGGCCTGCGAGATGCGCCATGCCGGCATCCCAAACCTGCCGTCCGAAACCTCGGCCGCGGAAATCAGGGTGGCAGATATAAAGGCCGATGAACCCGAAACCGGAACCATAGCGCACGGCCGAAATGCCCGCAGCGAGCCGTCCGCCAACGAAACATCCGAGAAAGCCATAGGGATCGGCGGATCGGAAGGCGGCCGCATCGCCATGCCCCGGGTTCCAGCCTTCCAGCGCCGCCCAGCCGACAAGCTCCTCAACCTCGGCGGCCTCGAGCACGCGGATCTCCGCGTCAGCGGCCACGCTCAAGCCTCCATCGCCTGGGGCGCGAAGCGAGCGAGTTCCCCGCCATAGGCCTTGTGAACCGGGCTCGCATAGGCGCCGCGTTTGGCAGTCGACAAGCCCTGCGCAACCAGGCTCTCCGCCTGTTTGACGGCCGCAGCCACGCCGTCGATCACGGGCACGCCGAACTCCTGCCGCAGCGATGCCGTGAGATCCGCCATGCCGGCACAGCCCAGCACGATCGCCTCGGCCCTGTCGTCCTTCAGCGCTGCCGAGATCTCGCTGCGCAGCCGGTCGCGGGCGTTGGAGTTTGGATCCTCAAGGGAAAGAACGGGCACGTCCGCCGCCCGCACCTTGCAGCGGCTACCCATGCCGTAGCGATGCACGAGATGTTCGACCGGGAGCCGCGAACGTTCCATGGTGGTCACGACGGAGAACCGTTGGGCGATAAAGGAGGTCGCTGAAAGGGCCGCCTCGCAGATGCCTATGACCGGGATGCCGGCCAGCGCCCGGGCTGCATCGAGCCCGGTATCGTCGAAACAGGCAATCACGATTGCATCTGCCCCTTCGCGTTCGGCCTTGACGATTTCCACCAGCAGGCCGGGCACCGCGAAGACCTCGTCATAATAGCCCTCGATCGAAACAGGCCCCATCGACGAGGTGATCGCCAGGATTTCGGTTCCGTCATGGGCGACCCGCCGCGCAGCATCGGCAATGGTCGCAGTCATGCTGGCAGTCGTATTCGGATTGATAACGGCAATTTTCATACGATTACGCCCGCCCCCGACGGCGGTTCATGGCCATGATGATGCCAAGCGTTCCCGCGATCACCAGGAAGGAGAAGAGCGTCGTCACCGTGCCGAGCGCGTAAAGGACAGGCGTCGTGACATTGGTCGTCATGCCGTAGATCTCGAGCGGCAGCGTGTTGTAGGTCCCCGAGGTCATCAGCGTGCGGGCAAACTCGTCATAGGAAAGCGTGAAGCCGAAGAGCCCGACACCGATCAGCGGCGGCGCGATCATCGGCAGGACGACGTAGCGGAATGTCTGCCAGGAGGTTGCGCCAAGGTCGCGCGCGGCCTCCTCGTAAGCCGGCGAGAAACGGTTGAAAATCGCAAACATGATCAAGACGCCGAAGGGCAGCGTCCAGGTCAGATGCGCGCCGAAGGCCGAGGAATACCAGGCCGGCTGGAGGCCGAGCTGGCTGAACAAGACACCGATGCCGAGCGAGATGATGATCGAGGGCACCACGAGGCTGGCAACCGAGAGGTAGAAGAGCGCCGTTGCGCCCACGAACTTGCGCCGGAAGGCAAGGCCGGCCAGCAGCGAGACCACGACCGTCACCACCATGACCATGATGCCAAGCGCGAAGGACCGCCGGAACGAGCCGCCGAAATCGCCGACCGCCTGCTGTTCGAAGAGATTGCCGAACCAGTGGAACGACATGCCGTTGAGCGGGAAAGTCAGGCCCCCATTCGGCCCCTGGAAGGAGAGGATCAGGATCGCCGAAAGCGGCCCATAGAGAAACAGCACGAAGAGGGCGAAGAAGGCGGCGAGAACGTAAAATTCGCGCGGACGCTTGTCGGAATGCATCTTCAGAGCTCCTTCCGGATATCGACGACACGCAGGATGGCGGCGACCATCAGCAGGACCAGCGCTAAGAGCACCACTGCATTGGCGGCAGCCGCCGGATATTGCAGCAGCGACATCTGGTTCTTCATCATCAGCGCCACGGAAGCGCTCTGGCCGCCGGACATCACCTGCACGGTGGAGAAATCGGCCATGACGAGCGTCACGACGAAGATCGTCCCGATCGCCATGCCGGGCTTCGACAAGGGGATGATGACATTGGTCAGGATTTGCCAGCCGCTGGCGCCCGCATCCCGCGCGGCTTCGAGCAGCGACCGGTCGATGCGCATCATCGTGTTGAAGATCGGGGTGACCATGAACAGCGTGTAGAGATGTACCATGGCGAGCACGACCGCGAAATCGGAATAGAGCAGCCATTCAATCGGCTGCGGAACGATGCCGGCATTGACGAGCGCCGAGTTGATCAGCCCGTTGCGACCGAGCACCGGGATCCAGGAGATCATCCGGATGATGTTGGAGGTCAGAAACGGCACGGTGCAGACGAGAAACAGAACGCTCTGCATGGCCGATGTCCGCACGTGAAAGGCGAGGAAATACGCGACCCAGAAGCCGACGAAGAGCGTGATCGCCCAGACGATGAAGGCAAATTTCAGCGTGTTGAGATAGGTCTTCCAGGTGACCCAGGACCCGAGAGTCTCTGTGTAATTGAAGGTGACGAAGTCGGGATACATCTGGGCGAAGTCGTAGTCCCAGAAGGATACTGTCCCGATCATCAGGATCGGCAGCAGCAGGAAGGCTCCGAGAATGACGATCAGCGGCGTCGCCTGCAGATAGGAGACGAACCTAAGCGGCACACGGATCACGCGTTTCGGCTTGGGTTTGCCGACGCCCAGAAATCGGACTTCCACCATGTTATCAGGTCTCCTGTCGCTCGATCAGCATTCCGCATGAGAAGATGCCCCTCATCCCCCTGCCTGGACCTTCTCCCCGCAAGCGGGGAGAAGGGGTTCTGGGGCCACCTCCCCCTTGAGGGGGGAGGTCGCGGCAAAGCCGCGGGTGGGGGTGATCCATTGCAGACTTTCACCCCACCCCGGAGCTTCGCTCCGACCCTCCCCCTCAAGGGGAGGGTAAGACATCAAGCCGCAATGAACTCGTTCCAGCGGCGGACCATGTAGCGGTCCTCGTCCATGACGGAGTTCCAGCAGGCAACCTTGCCCATGCGCTCTTCGAAGGAGCCGCCGTCGCGGACCGCACCGGCCTTCTCCATCACCTTGCCTTCCGGCGAGAGGATGTCGCCCTGGGCAGCCTTGCCTTCGATCCAGTAGCCCCACTCGTCGGCAGACATGAATTCCTTCGCGGTTTCCATGCAGGCGGAGTAGTAACCCTGGCGGTTGAGATAGCCGCCAACCCAGCCGGACGTGTACCAGTTGATGTATTCATAGGCCGCGTCGAGCTGCGCGCCGGTGAGATGGGCGGCAAGACCGAGACCACCGCCCCACGAGCGATAGCCTTCCTTGAGCGGCTGATACTTGCAGGCAATGCCCTTGGAACGAACGGCGGCAACGGCCGGCGACCACATCGACTGGATGACGACTTCGCCCGATGCCATCAGGTTGACCGACTCGTCGAAGGACTTCCAGAAGGCGCGGAACTGGCCATCCTGCTTGGCCTTGATCAGGAAATCGATCGTCGTGTCGATCTCTTCCTTCGTCATGTTGCCCTTGTCGGCATATTTGATGATGCCCATGGCTTCGCAGATCATCGCGGCATCCATGATGCCGATCGACGGAATGTTCAGGATCGAAGTCTTGCCCTTGAACGCCGGATCCATGATGTCGGCCCAAGAGGTGATTTCGCGACCGACGAGATCCGGACGGATGCCGAGCGTGTCGGCATTGTAGATGGTCGGCATCATCGTGAAGAGTTCGGTCTCGCCCGAGGCGAAGGTCTTCGCATCCTTGCTTTCGACATAGCCGACCGTGTGGGGTGCCGTCCCCTGGGCGATCACGCTATCGGGCAGAAGCTTGCCGGTTTTGAACAGCGGTACGACCTTGTCGTAGAACTTGAGCTTCGACGTTTCCATCGGCTGGATGACACCGGTCGGATAGACCTTCTTCAGGATCCAGTATTCGATGTCGGCGATGTCGTAGGAGTTCGGCTGGGTCACGGCGCGCTGGGCTGCGGCGTCGGAGTCGGTCGCCGTCATCTCAAGCGTGATGCCGAGGTCGGCCTTGCACTTCTCGGCGATCGCATTGATGTTCGACACGCCCGTGCCGAACTGGCGAAGCGTGATCGGGTTCTGCGCCCAGATCGTCGGGAAGCCGGTGATCGCGCCCGAACCGGCGGCAAGGCCGGCCGCGGCCGATGCGGTTTTTAGGAATGTACGGCGGGATACGCCCTTCTTGGTCTTGCTGCTGTCTGACATTGCGCTGTTCTCCTGGCTTGTTTGTTGTTTGCTCATTTCACGATGCGTCCGAGGACGATCGAATCCGGTTGATCCCATGACAGGGTGACGCCTTCCCCGACGCGAACCGGGGAGGCAAAGAAGGCCGCGTCCGAGAGAACGGCGGTGAATTCGTCGGTAAAGGCGGTGGTGACGGTCAGCTTCACCTTTGCGCCGAGATATTCGACATTCGACACGATACCGTCGAAGCCGAGACCATCAGCCGGCATGGCGCCAATGCGCACATGGTCCGTGCGGATGGCGATATCGGCCGATTCATCCTCGACAGGTGCCGTACCGAGCGCGAAGAAACGTCCGCCACCGACAACCTCGATAAACAAGCCATCAGCGGTGCGCTCGACGATGCGCCCGGAGAGCACATTGTGATCGCCCATGAAGCGGGCGACGAAGGCAGTCGCCGGCCGCTCGAAGACGGTGCGCGGTGTATCTGCCTGCTCGATCCGGCCCTCGTTCATGACAACGATCAGGTCGGCCAGCGCCATGGCCTCTTCCTGGCTGTGCGTCACATGCACGAAGGTGATGCCGAGCGACGTCTGCAGCTTCTTCAGCTCGGCTCGCATGCGGATCTTCAAGAAGGGGTCGAGTGCCGACAGAGGCTCGTCGAGCAGCAGCGCCTCGGGCTTGGTGATGAGCGCGCGCGCCAGTGCCACGCGCTGCTGCTGGCCGCCGGACAGCTGCGCTGGGCGCCGGCTCGCATAGGGCTCGAGGTGCATCAGCTTGAGCATCTCCAGCGCTTGCGCGCGACGCGTCTCCTTATCGACACCCTTCATCTTCAGGCTGAACGCAACATTGTCGACAAGATCGAGATGCGGGAAGAGCGCGTAGGACTGGAACATCATCGCCGTGCCCCGCTTCGCCGGCGGCAGGTCGGTCACGTTCGCGCTGCCGAAGACGACATCGCCGGAGGAGACGCTCTCATGCCCCGCGACCATCCTGAGCGTCGATGTCTTGCCGCAACCGGACGGCCCGAGCAGGCAGCAATAGGTACCGGCCGGGATCTTCAGGCTTATGGCATGAACAGCTGTCGCAGTCCCGTAAACCTTGGATACGGCGGCAAGTTCGATGTCGGCGGCTTTCGTCATGGCGGCTCCTTGGTCACACCATTGACGATGCATAAGCCGTGCCAGTTCGAGGCCGCCAGGCTAAGTGATTGATTCCCATCGCTGCAATTGCTGCGCCGCAAAAGGATTGAGCACATGGAAAGACTGCATGCACAGCAAATGAGCGATTGATGTCAATCGCTGCGCAACATTGTATGCAATCGTAAAGCAATTTCGTCTGCCGCTGATCTTCCCCAACCGCGGGATGCGGGCTAAAAGGAATGCGACACCGGATGGATCCATGAACGCCAAGAGCTCGCTTCGCCGGCAACTCGACCCGAACCTGGAGGACCGCGCCCGCGCGATCCGCGATGCCCTGCGCGACGCAATCGTCGACCGACGCCTTGCCCCCGGCACCAAGCTTTCTGAAGCCGAGGTCGGCACGCTTTTCGACGTCAGCCGCACGGTGGTCCGCGACGCCTTGCAGATGCTTGCCTTTGAAGGTCTTGTGAAGACGGAGCGCAATCGCGGCGCCTTCGTTTCCAATCCGAGCACGGAAGAGGCCCGCCAGGTCTTCGCCTCGCGGCGCCTGATCGAAACCGGGATCATCGCCGCTGCCGCCGAGCGGATTGCCCCCGATGATATCGCAGCACTTCGCGAACACCTGAAGGAAGAAGCGAGGTACCGCACGGAACGCGGTGCGAACGCACGACGTGCCGAGATCAAGGCGTCCGGCGACTTCCATCTGATGCTGGCCAAGGTGGCCGGCAACCAGGTGCTGGAAAAATTCATGGACGAACTGGTGGCCCGCTCGTCCCTCGTGATCGCGCTCTACGGGCGCACGGGCGTCTCAAGCTGTGGCCACGACGAGCATGACGAAATTCTCAACGCGCTGGAGAAGGGTGACGTCAAGAGGGCGACCCATCTCATGATGCATCACATCGACCACATCGAGGCGGATCTCGATCTCTCTGTCGCCGAGGCTCGCACTCTCAAGGACGCCCTGGCGCTCTGAGCGTCGGCAACTGAAGCCATTACTGTTATTACCTGACGGCGACCGAGATCACCCTGTCCTGCTCGATCGTGTCCAGCATCGCCTGCCGCGCCCCCGCCTCATCGCCATATTCGATGCGGTTAACCAGCAGTTTGTGGCTCTCGAGGATCTTGTCGAGCACGCATGGATCGGGATTGTCCATCTGGGGCTTGTAGGCGAAGGCATGCGCCAGTTCGATCAGCCCGTAGAGAGCGCGCACGAACGGATTATGCGCGGCATCTGCAATGATGCGATGCAGTTCGAAATCGGCCAGAGCGAAATTCTGCGGCGACGCGAGCGACGTCTCCATCTGATGGATCCAGTAGAGCATCAGACGGATCTGGTCGGCAGTTCTGCGTCGGGCGACCTCGGCCGCCGCCTGCGGCTCAAGCGAACGTCGAACTTCGTGGAGCCCGGACAGAAACTCCGCATCAACAGGGGCTTCCAGGTGCCAGGCGAGCACCTGGGGATCATAAAGGCTCCAGCGGCTCTTCTTGGCCACCTTTGTGCCGACCTTCGGCCGGGCTTCGAGCAGCCCCTTGGCCTCGAGCGTCTTCAAGGCCTCACGCAACACCGTGCGCGAAACCTCAAACTCTTCCATGAGTTCCGCATCGTTCGGCAGGGTGGTCCCGATCGCATAACGGCCGGAGATAACCCCGGCCCCGATCTCGTTGATCACATGCGAATGATAGTTACGCGCCGTCGACCGCCCGGACAGGGAGCGAAGAAGGCTCCCCGGCTCGCTCATGCAGGGGCCTTCTTCAGGCGTGTACGCCCGGTCTGCGCGGTAAACACCAGCTTCTGGAGCAATATGAACATGAACAGCAGGAACCCGATGGCGATTTTAGTCCACCAGCTGGAGAGCGTCCCATCGAAGACGATGTAAGTCTGGACTAGGCCCTGCAGCATGACCCCGATCAGGGTTCCGAAGATGAAACCATAACCGCCCGTCAACAGGGTTCCGCCTATCACCACGGCTGCAATCGAGTCAAGTTCGATGCCGACGGCCGCCAGCGGGTAGCCCGCCGAGGTATAGAGCGAGTAGACAATACCCGCGAGCCCGCCGAGGAAGGACGAAAGCGCATAGATGCCGATCGTCACGCGGCCGGTGGGCACGCCCATCAGCGAAGCCGAGGTCGGATTGCCGCCGATCGCATAGACATAGGAGCCGAAACGCGTCTTGTGGGCGATGAAGCCACAGACCACGAAGGTGGCAAGCATCAGAAGGCCGATCGCGCTCAGCCGTCCGCCACCGGGCAGCCGGTAGTAGAGGCTGGAGATCGTGCGATAGAACTCGTGATCGATCGGGATGGAATCCTGGCTGAGCACGGAAGCAAATCCGCGCGCCAGAAACATGCCCGCCAGCGTCACGATGAAGGGCGGCACCTGCAGGAAGTGAATGACGGCCCCCATCGACGCCCCGAACGCGGCGGCGAGCGCCAACACGATGGCAAAGACCGCCAACGGATGAATGCCAACCCACGAGATCAGGATGGCCGTGATGACGCCGGTCAATCCGATGACGGCGCCGACCGAGAGATCGATCCCGCCGGAAAGGATGACGAAGGTGGCGCCGACCGCGGCGATACCAAGAAAGGCATTGTCCGTCAGAAAGTTACCGAAGACGCGCGTCGACCACATGCCGGGATACTGGAAAATGCAGACGGCATAGGCGATCACGAAGATAAGGGTGGTCGCGGCGAGAGGGCGATAACGCGGATTCATCGTGCCTGTCCCGAAGTTTGGGTCTTGGTCTGGGGCGGGGTCGCGGCGGGTGCCTGGCGCGGGCCGAACTTGCGGCCGAGCACCTGGGCGATCCGGGCCGATTGTAGCACCAGGATGATGATGATCATGCCCGCCTTGACGATCAGGTTGAATTCCGGCGGAAAGCCGGAGACCAGAACGCCCGTATTCATGGCCTGAATGATGATGGCGCCAAGCACCGACATCGGGATCGAGAAGCGCCCACCGAGCAGCGAGGTGCCCCCGATAACCACAGCGAGGATCGCATCGAGTTCCAGCCAGAGACCGGCATTGTTGGCATCGGCTCCGCGGATATCGGCAGCCGCGATAATGCCGGCGGTCGCGGCGCAGAAGCCGCCAAAGGCATAGATGCACAAGATCACGATCTTGCTGCGCAGGCCCGTATAGTTGGCCGCGGACAAGTTGATCCCGATCGCCTCGATGAACAACCCGATCGCCGTGCGTCGCATGAACAGATGCGCAGTGATCATCAGCACGATCGCGATGACAGCCGGCATGGGCAAGCCGAACAGATTGCCCGTGCCGACGAAGATCAATGCCGGATCGGAGAAGGTGACGATGGAGCCTTCGGTGATGAGCTGCGCCACCCCGCGCCCTGCCACCATCAGAACCAGCGTCGCGACGAAGGGCTGGATGCCGAGATAGGCGACCAGAACGCCGTTCCAGAGGCCGCATAAAATGCCCACCGCAAGCGCGGCTGCAAGCGTCACGATCAGGGGCTGCCCGGCAACCGCACAGGTCGCGGCAACAGCACCGGCGACTGCCATCACGGCACCGACGGACAAGTCCACGCCTTTGGTCGCGATGATCGCTGTCATGCCGATGGCCAGGATCGCCACCGGCGCGCCGCGATTGATGACGTCGATCAGGCTGCCGAAGAGACGACCATCCTGCCAGGTGATATTAAAGAAGCCGGGGAACACCAGCCAGTTGAAGAACAGCACGCCGGCAAGCGCCAGAAGCTGCGGGGAAATGATGCGGGACATGGACAGCCTTTTCATGCCTCGACCTCCGCCGGCTGGGCGGCAATGGTCTGGACGATGACGCCGGGGGTGATGTCGGCGCCATGCAGTTCGGCGACCATCTTGCGGTCGCGCATGACGACGACACGCGAGGAATAGCTGACGATTTCATCGAGCTCGGATGAGATGACGACGAGCGCCAGCCCATCTTCGCGCAACCGGCTGATCATGCGCACGATCTCGGCATGGGCGCCGACATCGATGCCGCGCGTCGGCTCGTCGAGAATGAGGAAACGCGGATCGGTGGCAAGCCAGCGGGCAAGGATCACCTTCTGCTGGTTGCCTCCGGAGAGAAGCTTGACCGGCAGCTCGGCCGAAGCCGTACGGATATCGAGCGCCTCGATGAAATTGCCGGCGATCTCCAACTGCTCGTCACGGTTCAAGGCCTTGAACCAGCCAAGCCGAGCCTGCATGGCGATCACGATATTCTCGCGCACCGAGAGATCACCGAAAATGCCGTCGATCTTGCGGTCTTCCGGGCAGAAGCCGAAGCCGAGTTCGACCGCCTCGCGGGGATTGCGGACCTGGCGGCTGCCGCCATCGATCTTGATCGCGCCGCTATCGGCCTGATCGATGCCGAACATCAGCCGCGCCATCTCGGTACGGCCGGAGCCAAGCAGGCCTGCGACGCCGACGACTTCGCCGCGATGGATCTTGAGATCGAAGGGGCGAACGCTGTTCGAGAGGCCGAAGCCTTCGAATTCCATCAGCGTTTCCCCCACTTCCCCCTCTTCGCCCAGCACATCCGGATGGTGGAAGGCGAGATCCTTGCCGAGCATCATGCGCACCAGGCTCGTACGATCGAGCGTAGCGATCGCTTCGGTGCCAACGAGGCGCCCATTGCGCAGAACCGTGACCCGATCCGAAAGCTCGAAGACCTGATCGAGGAAGTGGGTGATGAAGACGATGGCAAGACCGCGATCGCGCAGCTGTCGGACAATGCCGAACAGCTTTTCGACTTCGGAACGATCGAGACTGGCGGTCGGCTCATCCAGGATCAGCACCTTGCCGGATAGTTCGACGGCGCGGGCGATCGCAATGATTTGCTGGACAGCGACGGAAAATGTCGAGAGTTCGGCCTTCACGTCGATATCCAGGCCGTAGGTCAACAAAATGTCGCGGGCTTCCCGTTCCATCCTGCGTTTGTCAACGAGACCGAAGCGATTGGTCGGCTGACGACCGATGAAGAGATTGTCGACGACGGTCATGTTCGGCAGGAGGTTGACCTCCTGGTAGACCGTGCCGATGCCGGCGACCTGCGCCTGTTGTGGGGTCGTAAAGCTGACGGCCTCGCCGTCAACACTGATCGTGCCGCCGTCCGGGATATAGGCACCGGTCAGGATCTTGATCAGCGTGGATTTGCCGGCACCGTTTTCGCCGAGAAGCGCATGCACTTCGCCCCGGTGAAACGCGATATCGACGCCGTCGAGCGCCGTATGATTGCCGAATGTCTTGGTGATGCCCGCCGCCGCAAGCACGATCGATGGATGCTCGGTCATTGCCTCTTCCCCCTCTCCCATGAAGCTATCCCCGATTAAAGCCGGGAGAAAGCGACAGAGACCCCGCCACCAGGGTAGGGCGGGGTCCTGCCGGGAGGGTTACCTTAGTAACCGAGGCCCTTGCGGTTGTCATACTCGCCCTGCGGGTTGTCCGCAGGCGTGTAGAGCTTGGATTCCGTGATGATGAACTTCTCCGGCTGCGTGCCGTCCTTCAGGTAGGCTTCGAGCGCATCGAAGGCCGGGCCTGCCATGTTCGGGGTCAGTTCCACGGTCGCATTGGCTTCGCCGGCAACCATGGCGGCGAAGATATCCGGAACAGCGTCGATCGAGACGACGAGAATGTCGGTGCCCGGCTTCAGACCGGCGTCCTTGATCGCCTGGATGGCGCCAACGGCCATATCGTCGTTATGGGCATACATCGCGCAGATGTCCTTGCCACCGTTTTCAGCCTTCAAGAAGCCTTCCATGACTTCCTTGCCCTTGGCGCGGGTGAAGTCGCCGGTCTGGCTGCGGGCGATCGTGATGTTGGACTTGCCGGCAATGGCTTCTTCGAAGCCCTTCTTGCGGTTGATGGCAGGCGTAGAACCAACAGTGCCCTGAAGCTCGACCACCTTGCACGGCTTGTCGCCGACGGTGTTCACGAGCCATTCGCCGGCAACGCGGCCTTCCTTGACCTGGTCGGAAGCGACCGAGGTGAGGTAAAGATCCTGCGGAGCGTCAACGCCGCGGTCGAGCAGGATGACCGGAATTTCGGCTTCCTTGGCTTCCGTCAGAACGTCTTCCCAGCCGGTTGCGACAACCGGAGCGACGAGGATGGCGTCAACACCCTGGGCGATGAAGCCGCGGATGGCCTTGATCTGGTTTTCCTGCTTCTGCTGCGCATCGGCGAACTTCAGATCGATGCCGCGCTTTTCGGCTTCGAGCTTGGTGACGGATGTTTCTGCAGCGCGCCAGCCCGATTCGGAACCGATCTGCGAGAAGCCGACGGTCAGGTCCGCAGCGAGAGCAGACGAGCAGCCGAGTGCGATCACGCTTGCGCTGAGCGCAAGCTTGCGAAGAAATGTCATGATGTCCTCCCTTGAAAAGACACCGCCTCCACGGTGTCTGGCATTATGCATAGGCAAAGGTTCGAGACCTGTAAAGTCCAAAAGTACTATTATATGTTGTGCACTGCAGCATAGAACGCAACTCAACTTCTACGGACTTGCACGTGCAGCCTGCGGACCGAAGGTTAACATGAGCAGGCGCAACAAGCCGAGTATAGGCGAAGGTGAATAGGGAGAAAGCCCTGAAAATCAGGGGCTGCAGCATTGCCTCCCTAAATCTCGTAATTTTCTGTTAACCAGTTTTCTTTATATTTCCCGATGCACGATGGCTGTGCCTCCGCATGAGCGATTCCGGCTCCCGCTATTCGAGACAGGAATACCCAATGGCAGTGATCACCTTCGCGAATACGAAGGGCGGCGCAGGAAAGACGACTGCGGCTCTTCTTCTGACCACCGAACTCCTGCACCGCAACTACCGAGTTTGTGTCATTGACGCCGATCCTCAGCGGTGGTTCTCGAAGTGGTACGAAAGCGCTGCATTGATGCCGAGGCTCTCCGTTGAGACCTATGTCTCCGCTCCGACGCTGCAGAGGATCGTGCATGAACGCCGGAGCCAGTGGGATTTCGTTATCGTCGACCTTCCGGGCATTCAGTCTCCCCTTCTGGCATCAGCCGTCGGCCTGTCCGACCATGTCCTGATCCCGATCCAGGGCTCGAGCATGGATGCCCAGGGCGGAGCCCAGGTGCTCGACCTGCTGCGCTATCTCGACCGCAAGGCCGGAATCCGCATTCCCCATTCCGTCGTCCTGTCCCGCGTCAATCCTGCGATCACGACCCGCTCCATGCAGGCCGTCCAGCGCCTGTTGCACGAACAGCAGATCAGCGTGCTCGACACACCGATCGCAGAGCGGGCTGCTTTCCGTGAAATGTTCGATCTGAACAGACCGCTTCGAAAGCTTGAAAGCGCACAGACCGGAAGCGGAGAGAAGGCCATTGCGAATGCTCAGGCCTTCGTGAACGATGTGATGTCGGTCGTGACGCCTGGAGCAGCACAACCTCCGGCCTATTCCGCGACGCGCGGAGCGCCGGTGCTTGAGACGGCAGCCTGAGCACCCAGTCACAACTTTTGCATGAACAAATTCATGAGGAGGCGAGGCGCAATTCGGCGCCTCGCCTCCTTTTGCGTGGTCGCCGTTTTGCGACATTCATGTCGCTGCTGCAATTTTGCCCGATAGCCTCTTTAGCCTTCCTCAAATCACGATTCCGTCAGAAGCAGTGATGAGGAACAATGATCTGTGATTTCGGGGATGACAAAACAACGCAGCACCGCGGCCGAAACCGCCACATTCTCGCCCGAATTGAGCGTCGCCCAGCAGCCCAAAAGAGTAAATTTCTCATCTGTCATTCCTTATAAAGAGCCTATTGAAAGGACGCCGAGTGCCCCAAAAATCGACAGTTTTCTGCAGCGCAAAATTGAAATGGTCTCGTCCGCAACCACTTGATAACACGTGTATCAGCCCATCAAATAACTGATAATCAACGATATATTTTTGACCAAGTGACAACCGCCGACTGACCACGATTTTGCAGGCCAACAATTTGTCTAAGATTTTCGCGGCACTGCAACATCTTGACACCTCAGACGTTCTCCCGGACCATTCGAGGCACTGGCTAGGAAAGTGAGACTTGTTCAACCGGTCGTGACCGGAGAGGGGTTTTGTGGCGTTGTCGAAAGATTGGAGCTGCAATGGATTACACTAGCAAGATCAGGGTGCTTGTTCTCGACGACAATCCCGTCCTGGTGGATGGGTTGAACTTCCTGATCAACTCGACCCGGCAACTGCATGCGATCCTGCTTGCTCAACGCGACCAGGAGTTGTGCGAGGCGATCAAGCGCCTGGAGCCAGATGTGATCGTCGCGGATCCCAATTTTCTGGATCGCACGCTGGCTGAGTGTGGACTTGAACTGCATGAGCTGCGCGCCGGCGCAAAGCTGATCGCTTACTGCGATGCGCGTGAAACCCGGTCGGGCGAGACGTATATCAACCGCGGCTATAGTGGCGTGGTGACCAAAACGGTGGCGAGCCCACGCCTTTTGCGGGCGATCAAGAGTGTCCATGCCGGGGATGTCGTGATTGACGAAACCGTGCTTGCGCTGTCTGAACGGTCGCTTCAGCCCTGCGAAGTCGATCAGCGAAAGCTGTCCACAAAGGAAGAATTCGTGCTGCGACACGTGGCTCTCGGCAAGGCGATGAAAGAGATCGCCGCCGATATTCAACTCAGCGCCAAAACTGTGGAAACCTACAAGTACAGAGCCATAAAAAAACTGGATCTGAGAACAAGATCCGATATCGTGAATTACGCAATTAGTGTAGGCTGGCTGCAGCACTAAGAATACAACAAGTCAAAACTGGAATGCCGCATCTTCTTGATTGCGGCATTTTTGCGTTGCAGCTTTATGATTACTGACATATTCTGAACAAACTATCCCAAACAGGTAAGGATATTCCTGACAAGCGTCCGATTTTCCTGACTTTGTTCGCAGGTGCAATACTGCCAATCCTACAGCCGAGATTAACAGATGTTAACGAACGGCTGGCCCTGAGCGGGTCGCGCCGCCAGGTAGAGGGCAGCATATGGCTAGGATCAGTGTATTCGGGATTGGTTATGTCGGCGTAGTCGCCGCGGCATGCCTTGCAAAAGACGGACATGAAGTGGTGGCCGTCGACATCGATCCCGCGAAGGTCGACACGATCAACCGCGGCAAGACACCCATCGTCGAGAAGGGCCTGGAGCCTCTCATCGAAGTTACAGTGGCGAATGGCAGCCTGCGCGCCACGCTCGACATCGATGAAGCCATCGCCGCCACCGACCTCTCTTTCGTCTGCGTCGGCACCCCCAGCGCACCCGACGGTTCGGTCGGCCTGACCTATGTCGTCAAAGCCTGCGAGGCGATTGGCGAAGCGATTGCCCGCAAGCAGGCCTTCCACTCGGTGGTCGTGCGTTCGACCATCGTGCCGGGCACCATGGACAAGGTCTGCATCCCGGCGCTGGAAGCAGCAACCGGCCTCATCGCCGGCACGGACTTCGGCGTCGGCTACTATCCGGAATTCCTGCGCGAGAGCACCGCGATCGAAGATTACTACGATCCGGGGCTGATCGTCTTCGGCGCGATCGACGAGACGACCGACAAGATCCTGCACGAGATCAATGCCGGTCTCCCCTGCGTCTGCCATTCGGTGCCGCTCGCGACGGCCGAAATGATCAAATACACCAGCAACTCCTGGCGCGCGGTCAAGGTCACCTTCGCCAACGAGATCGGCAACATCGCCAAGGCCTGCGGCGTTGACGGCCAGCAGGTGATGAAGATCCTGTGCTCGGATCTGAAGGTCAACATCTCCCCCTACTTCATGCGTCCCGGCTTTGCCTTTGGAGGCTCCTGCCTGCCGAAGGATGTGCGGGCTCTCCGTCACCTCGCGAAGGAAGCCCATGTCGAGAGCGCTCTCCTGGATGCTGTCCTCGAGGCGAACGAAGCCCAGATCGATCGCGCCGAGACCATGGTCTCGCAGATGGGCGGCCAGACCGTCGGCATGGTGGGCATCAGCTTCAAGACCGGCACCGACGATCTGCGCGAAAGCCCGCTCGCAAGCCTTGCCTCGCGCCTGATCGCCAAGGGTTATGATCTGAAGATCTACGACCCCTTCGTGCAGCAGGCTTACGCGGAGGGCATGAGCGGTGCCGGTCGCGGCAATGACACCGCGATCGACCTGAAGAACCGCCTCGTCGGCGAGCTCGGTGACCTGATCGACACTTCGGACGTCATCCTTGTCGGCAACCACTATGCCGAAGCCATGCCGGTCCTCGACCAGTCGAGCGACAAGATCCCAATGGTCGACCTCCTGCGCATCCGGCCGGACATCCGCTCGTCCGGCACCTACCAGGGCATTTGCTGGTAAGGAGCGAAAAGATGCTGGCCCACGTCATCTACATCCTTTCCATGACGATCCTGGCGCTCAGCGTGCCACACCCGACCGTTTCGGCGGTTTCCGGCACCCTGATCACCGTCGGTCTGATTGGCGCCTGGCGTTATGCCTGGGCCGGGATCAACCTGGCGCGGGCCGCCTATTTCCTCAACTTCGCCTATCCTCGGCGGCGCCATCTCGCCGCCGAGGCCTACACGGCCCGGGGTCTCAAGGACCACGCTTACTTTCTGGTCACGACCTACAAGATCGCCCCTGAAATCTCGACCCGCGTCTATCGCTCGATCTTCGAGGCCGCCTTCAGGGCAACTGGTGGTGCCACAATCGTCGCTTCGATCGTCGACGAAGCCGATGCCCGCTTGATCCGCCGCGTCATGGCATCCGTTGCCCTGCATCATCCCGGCCGTGAAGCGATGGTCGGCCTAAAGATCGACAAGATCGCCGGAACCGGCAAACGCGATGCGCTCGCCACCTCGCTGCGCTCGATCGCGAGACTGAACCCCGGCCGCAACGACATCGTGGTCTTCGTCGACGGCGACAGCTGCGTCCCCCATGATGTCGTCGACCGCAGCATTCCCTTTTTCACCGATCCGTCGGTCGGCGCCGTGACCACCGATGAACTCAGCGACACCCAGGGTGGCAAGCTGTTCCGCGACTGGTTCGACCTGCGCTTCTCGCAGCGCCATGTGATGATGTCGTCGATGTCTTTGGGCGGACGTGTGCTCACGCTGACCGGTCGCATGTCGATCTTCCGCGCCAGCCTCGCGACCGATCCCGGCTTCGTCGACCTCGTCCGCAACGACTTCATCGATCACTGGCGCCTTGGCCGCGTCCACTTCCTGACCGGCGACGACAAGTCCACCTGGTACTGGCTTCTGCAGCGCGGCTACAAGATGCTCTACCTGCCGGATCTCTGCACGCTGTCGATCGAGACCCAGCCCAAGGACGGCTTCTTCGAATCCGCCACGACGCTGATGACCCGCTGGTTCGGCAACATGCTGCGCACCAATGCCCGCGCGCTGGCGCTCCCCGCCTCCCGCATCGGCTACTTCACCTGGTGGTCGATCCTCGATCAGGCACTCTCCATCTGGACGACGCTGGCCGGCCCCGCGAGCATCCTGCTCGCAGCCTTCTTCGTCAGCCCTTGGATCCTGCCGATCTATCTCGCCTGGGTCATGTTCACCCGCTACCTCTTCTGCACGGTCATCATGACCTTCCGCGGCAAGAGCTTCCCGATCACCTATCCCTTCCTGCTCTACTTCAGCCAGGTCGGCGGCGCGATCGTCAAAAGCTTCATCCTTTTCCGCCTCGACCGCCAGAGATGGACCCGCCAGTCGGGTTCCGGATCCGCCCGAGCCATTCCCCTCGGCCAGCGCTGGCGCGCCATGAGCTCCACCTACATGCACTGCCTCGCGCTCGGATGGCTCATCCTCGGCGTGGCCTATGTCGGCAACATCATCTAACTCCCGAAGGACTGTAACCATGGACATCGAAACGAAGGCCGCACGCGACACCGCTTCCCAGGGCTACACCGGACAGGCAGAAACCTTTCCGATCCTGCTGGACAGCGGCACCGAGCACCCCAAGACGAACATTCCCTTCATCGCGGTCATCGATGGTCGCCAGTTCACCGGTCGAAGCCTCTCGCTGGTATCGGCCAATGTCTCCGGCCTCGCCGGCCCGGAACTGGAAGGCAAGGAACGGATTGCCGTCCTGCGCTTCGACTTCGACGGCTACACGATCTCCCTGCAGGTGGACGTGCGTGTCAGCCGGACCCATGCGGAAACCGGTGAATTGCGCCTCGACTTTCTGGAGCCGACGGGCGAGCACCTGCCGACCCTGCGCTATCTGCTGAATAGCTACATCGCAGGCGACATCACCTCCGTCGACGGCATCATCAGCCTGCGCGAACGGGTAGCCGTGTCTGGCGGCAAGAAGCAGGCCGGCCAGGCAAGCATCGGCGGACTGGTGGGCCGCGGCCTGAAGACGGTGGCGACGGTCGCCGTCAGCCTCGCGCTGGCCGGTATTGCGGCAAACCTCATCTACGAGCGCGTTTTCTCCAAGGAAGTGAAGCAGCTCGCAGTGCTCTCCGCCGGCGGGCAGCCGCTGCGCGCCATTGCCAGCGGCCAGATCTCCTATCTCGATCTCGGCGCGACCCGCGGCGAAGTCCTCTACACCCTGCAATCGGTCTCTGGCACAACGCTCAGCGTCAACATGCCCTGCGACTGCCGTATCCTTCCGACGCGCGCTGGCGAAGGTTCGACCGTCATGGCGGGCGACCCGATCGTCGAGGTCGTCGATGAAACCGCAACCCCGGTTGTTCAGGCCGTCGTCTCGGCCGAGCAGGCCAAGCAGCTGGTTTCCGGCGACATCGCCGAGCTCCGCTTCTCCGACGGCAAGGTCATCTTCGGCAGCCTCGCTCAGAACGCGGAAGCCCTGACCGCCGTGGGCAACGAGGGCGAGATGCGCGCCCTGATCGAGCCGAACACCGAGCTCGGTAGTGAAGCCGCCGGTTCTCCCGTCTCCGTTCGCATCATCAGCCAGCGCATCTTCGCCCTGCGTCAGAAGCTTGGCGAGTGGTTCAAGGAGGGCGCCGCCACCTGAAGAGCCCGTCCCGGCAGACTATCCCGCGTAATCACTCCAACGGATTCACAGGAACAGCCATGCAAGACGTTCACCCCCTCATCCTCTGCGGAGGCATCGGCACCCGACTTTGGCCTCTCTCGCGCACCGAACACCCCAAGCAGTTCCAGCGCATCGACGGCAACTCGGAAACGACCTTCTTCCACGCGACCGTCGAGCGCCACCGCGCGCCGGGCTTTGCCAACCCGATCGTCGCCGTCAGCAGCGCCCATGTCGCGACCGTTCTGCAGCAGCTGAACGACATCAAATGCCCGGCCCGCGTTCTGGCCGAGCCGATCTCCCGCAACACGGGCCCTGCAGTCCTGGCCACGGCACTCACCCTGGCAAAGACGGACCCGGCGTCCCTGATCTGCGTGATCCCCTCGGATCACATCGTCAAGGGTGACCTGCCGGCCAATGTACTCGCCGCTCGCAAGGCTGCCGAGCAGGGCCATATCGTGCTCTTCGGCGTCCCCCCGGAATATCCCGAGACAGGCTACGGCTACATTGTCGATGGCGGCGCGCTTGAAGATCTCACCTGCGCCCGCAAGGTGTCGAGCTTCATCGAAAAGCCGCCTGTCGAGGTCGCGACGGCCCTCATCGACGCCGGGGGCGCCTATTGGGCATCGGGTCTCAGCCTCTTCCGCGCCGACGTCCTGATTGAAGAGTTCAAGCGCCTCGATCCGAAGACCTTCGATGCGGTGAAGAACGCGCTCGACCACGGCTTCGAAACCGAGCACGCCTTTTATCTCAATGCCGAAGCCCTGCAGCCGGCCGCCAATCTGCCGACCGAATCCATCGTTTTCGAACATTCTCCGCGCACGGTCATTGCCCCGCTTCTCGTTGCCTGGAGCGATGTCGGCGCCTGGAACGCCCTGCATCACATCGCCGAGAAGGATGACGACGGCAATGTTCTGAGCGGCGACGTCATCAGCATCGACACCCGCAATTCCTATGTCCGCGCGTCGAGCAAGCTGGTCGCCGTCGTCGGCATGGATGACGTCGTGGTCGTCGACACCGATGACGCTTTGCTGATTACGACCCGAGATCAGGCCCAGCAGGTCAAGCAGATCGTCAAGAAGCTTGAAAGCATCAAGCGCCGCGAGCTCGCGCAGCACATGCGCAACCAGATGGCCTGGGGCGAAGTGCGCCGCGTTCAGTCCGGCCCCGGCTACGAACTCCGCATGATGACCCTCAGGCCCGGTACCATGCTGCCCATGATCGAAGACGCCGCATCTCACCGCATGGTGACGGTGACGTCAGGTTCCGGCCTGCTGAAGACCGGTGCGGTGACGCGACCGCTGCGCATCGGCGACAATTTCGAAGTCCAGGCCGGGGAAGCAGCCGCCATCTATTGCGGCCCGGAGACCGAGATGCAACTGGTCGAAGTGGTCTGCGACGTCACCGTCACGGCGGCCGAAGCCGTGGCCAGCCTCCAGCTCGTGCACAGCTGAGGGATGGCGATGCGCAAGGGCCTCTCACTCCTCCTGGCCGTCTTTCTGACGTCTACGGCTCCCGGCGTTCATGCCGAGAGTCTAGGCCATGAAGACATGGCCAGATTGACCCGAACCGTCTCTAAGATCGGGGAACGTCTGCGCTCGCCCGAGGCCCGCAAAGACGATGCCCGGGCCCTGCTGACGGGCCGTTTTGCGGCAGTCGGCCGTCAGGCGGATCAGGCGCCCGTTGTTCTCGACCGTCTCGAAACGCAAGGACAGCTCGGCACCGTGCCGGTCGACTTCATGCTGGCACAGCTGCGTCTGCAGACCGCACAGCAGTTCGACACGGATGTCGAGAAGGCTTTGGCCGATCGCGCAGCCCCCGCACTCTTCATTCGCGGCGGCACCATGACGCTGGATCAACTGGCGGCGGAAGCCACCAAGTCCTATCCGGACGCCCTGCAACGCGACGGCGAAACGGTGCTTGCCCGATGGCCGATCGTCATCTGGTCTGATGCGGCGCTCGTGGTTGGATCAGGGCAAAGACTGGAGCTCTCGACCACAGACGGAGCATTCCTCCTGAACTCCGGCCTGCTGACCCTGGACCGGGGCACACTTTCCGCCTCGGAGGGCACCAATCCAGGCATCAAGAACTTCCGCCCCTTCGTCGCCACCGCGATGACCGGCGCGATGCAGGCGAGGGAAGCCCGCTTCGATCGTCTGGGTTACGGCGGAACAGGCTCGACGAGCGGAATTTCCGTTCTCGGAGCCGCCCTTTTCCCAGCCAAGATCAGCTCATTCATCGTCGACAGCACCTTCGACAATGTCGGGGGCATCAGCCTCCAGAACACGCATCGCATCCGGCTTTCCGGCAACCGCATCTCCGGCGGGGCGGGTCCAGCGATTGCGCTGAAGGGTGTCACCGGTGCTGATATCATGAACAATGTCATTACCGGCACGACGGATGCTCAGGCGATTGACGTCCAGAACACGAGCACTTCGGTTGCAGTGACCGGTAACATCCTGCTCGGTAATCGCGGCAGCGGGATCTTCGTCGCAAACGACGCCCGCGACGTCACCATCACGGGCAATTTGCTCTCCGGCAATGGTCGCGGCGGCGTCTCCGTCGTGCGCAGCGCCTGCATGACGATTGCCGACAACATCATCCTCTCGAATGGCCAGGTCGGCATCAAGGTCCGAGCGAGTGATGCGCTCACACTGTCGCACAACGATCTCATCGCCAATGCCGGCGCCGGCATCTCGATCATCGATCAGGACGCCCATGCCCGCGTCGCGATCGACGGCAATGCCTTCTCCGCCAACAAATCAGGGATTCATGGCGGATCCGCCAGCGAAGTTGCGCTCAAGGCGAACGACTTTGCCGGCCAGTCGCCCATTCTCCTGGACGGCGAATTCGCCCCTTACGTGCCCCAACTGCTGAAGACGGCAGCCTCCGCCGGTCCGCAGGCCGAGGCACTCACCATCCACGCCAACACGCAATCTGCCGCGCCGGCTGATTGCAAGACCGGGAGCTGACCATGGTTTTTTCCTCCGAGACGTTCCTGTTTCTCTTCCTGCCACTCTTCCTGGCCGCCTACTACCTCACGCCGGACCGGCTGAAGTCATGGACGATCCTGATCGGCTCCTACATCTTCTATTGCTGGTGGCGTCCGGACTTCCTCATCCTCTTCGTCGGCGTCACGGCCTGGGCCTATGGATGCGGACTGCTGATCGAGCGCTGGGAAGGTCAGGCGCGGGCGAAGATCCCGCTCATCCTGGGTGTCGTCGGCTGCCTGTCGGTGCTCGGCGTGTTCAAGTATCTGAATTTCTTCATCGACAGCTTTGCCGCCCTGCTCGGCACGACACCGGATGAACTCGGGGTTCACTGGCGCCTGATCCTGCCGATCGGCATTTCCTTCTACATCTTCCAGGCCGTCGGTTACGTCATCGACGTGTACCGCAAGGACACGCCGGCGACCCGCAACTTTGTCGACTTCGCCGCCTTCATCGCGCTCTTCCCGCAGTTGATCGCAGGCCCAATCCTGCGCTTCAAGGATCTGGCCGACCAGTTCCACGAGCGCACCCACAGTCTGGCACTCTTCTCGACCGGCCTTGGCATATTCACCATTGGTCTTGCCAAGAAGGTGCTGCTCGCGGACTCCATCGCCCCGGTCGCCGATGCCGCCTTCGCCTCCGGTCACGTCACCTTCGTTGAGGGCTGGCTGGGAGCCGCCGCCTATACGCTGCAGCTCTATTTCGACTTCTCCGGCTATTCCGACATGGCCATCGGTCTCGGCCTGATGATGGGCTTCAAGTTCATCCGCAACTTCGACACGCCCTATGTCAGCGCCTCGATTACCGAATTCTGGCAGCGTTGGCACATCAGCCTGTCGACCTGGCTGCGCGACTATCTCTACATCCCGCTCGGCGGCAACCGGAAAGGCCCGCTGCGCACCTACCTCAACCTCTTTCTGGTCATGCTGCTCGGCGGTCTCTGGCATGGCGCTGCCTGGACATTCGTCCTCTGGGGCGCCTGGCACGGGAGCTGGCTGGCGATCGAGCGCTACACGGGTTATGCCCGCGCCGGCTTCAGCAAGGCCTTGACCGTTCCTGCCACCCTGCTTCTCGTCGTCATCGGCTGGGTCATGTTCCGCGCGACCAGCGTCGCCGAAGCCTTCTCCGTCTATGCCGGCATGCTCGGACTGAACGGAACGGCGCCGAGTCTGGAATTCCTGGCAAGCGTGAACCAGGAGCATCTCGTCTTCATCCTGCTCGCCATCGTCGCCGTCGTGATGGAGCCGCGCTTCAAGCATCTGACCGATCCGGACCGCGTGCCGCTCGCCGGTCAGCCGCAGGTCGGACCGGATGGCGCCATCGTCGCTGCCCCGTCCATCGCCTACCCGCTAGCCATGACCGCGCTGCTGGCCGTGACCATCGCACGTCTCGCCGAACAGTCCGCCTCCCCCTTCCTCTACTTCCAGTTCTGACAGGAGCAAGACAATGCCCAGTCTGCGCCAGTGCACAGCCCTCTTCCTCCTGCCGAGCGCCTTCTTCGGCTATGCGCTCTACGCAAACTCGACCCTCCTGATGAATGCGGCATCGCCGGCCGCCCAGGCCTCGGAGCGAAAGGATCTCTCCCTCTCCTACGTCATCGACGGTGAGGCGACACGCGATCTCGATAGCCTCTACAAGAACGAACTGCCGCATCGGGCGGCCTCCGTTGGCCTCTTCGGCAACGCGCGCTACGCGCTGCTCGGCGCCGGCCGCAAGGGCGTGATCGTCGGCCAGGATGGATGGTTCTTCACGGCCGAAGAATTCAAGACCGTGTCGACGAAGGATATCGATGACGCCGCCGATCGCGTCGCGTCCATCAAGCGTGACCTCGAGACCCGGGGCATCGGTCTGGTGCTAGCACCCTTGCCGGCAAAGTCGGACCTTTATGCCGAAGAAGTCCCGTCATTCGTGAGGAGCTCGGCCATGGCCGATGCCTACAGCGCCTTCTCGGCCGCTCTTGAGCAACGAGGGATCGCCGTCGCCGACACGCGCGCCGCCATGTTGACGGCAAAACCCTTCGGCGAGGTGTTCCTGAAGTCCGACACCCATTGGTCGCCGGCCGGAGCCAAAGCCGCAGCCGAAGCCATCCAGTCGAGCCTGCAGAAGAACGGTGTCACTTTGCCCTCGCAGGAGCTGACGGCCCAGTGGCAGACCCCGGTTTCGCTATGGGGAGACCTCACCAAGTTCGTGACTTCGCCGGATTACGCCCCGACCGTCGGATTGTCGGAGGAAAGCGTCCCGATCTACCGCACGGCGGTCAATACGGACGCCAGTGGCGGTGACATCTTCGGTGACGACGCTTCGGTGCCGGTCATGCTGGTCGGCACGAGCTACAGCGCCAACGAGAACTGGTCCTTTGCCGATTTCCTGCGCCAATCGCTGCGCGCCGATGTCGTCAATGTCGCCAAGGAGGGCCTCGGCCCCGGCGTGCCGATGATGGATCTTCTGGCAGGATCGGCGCTCGACGAAACCGCTCCGACGGTTGTCGTTTGGGAGTTCCCGGTGCGCTATCTCGGCACGAAGACCCTCTGGAAGCGCGAAGGCGATGCAAAGGCGGAGGGCGGCAATGTCTGATCGCCTGATCCACCTCCTCTGCGCCACGGCCCTTGCCGTGCCTCTGATGGGCCTGTCGCCCGCACATGCGGTCAAACCCTTCTTCCCGCGCAACCCGCCGGAAACCGTGGAGCCCGCCAAGCCGGTTAAGCGCAAGACCATGGGACCGGCCTCGCATCTGCCAATTGCCCTGCAGGAGGCGCGCAAGCGATTGCTGGCCGGGAAGCGGGTCTCCTACGGCGAGCTTCAGGCGCTTGCCGATGCGAAGGACGGGATCGGCGCCTTCAAGCTGGCCGAACGCATCCAGACACAAGGCGACCCGAAGCTGGCAACCGATGCGCTGCATTACTTCGCAATCGCCGCCTATGAGGATCGCGGCTACGCCGTGCGTCACATGATGGCGATCCTCAATAACGGCAGCCTTGAGCTCAGACCGTCGCATCTTGAAAGTGCGGAAGCTGCCCTCCGGCGCCAGGCGCGGAAGGGAAACGAGCAGGCTGTCGAGGGTCTCATCCGCCTCTACAGCGAAGGCCGCCTGTTCGGCGACAAGCGCGACGAGCTGGAAGCGCTGCTTGCTTCGGGTGCTGGCAAGAAGAACGGTGACACCGCTTTCAAGCTCGCCGTCCTGCTGCTGTCGGATCGAGACCGGACGCCGGAAGAAACCGAACGCGCGACGCGCTTTCTCGCAATCGCAGAAGAGAACGGCAGCATCGGCATGAAGGCCGCGGCCGGGAACCTTCTCGCCCAGCTTCAGACCAAGCCCACAGAAACAACCGCGGAGGTTCAGCAATGACCCCAGTTCGCAAGTCACATATTCTGGCCAGCTCAGCCCTTGCCACGATCATCATGCTGGCCGTCGGCAATCCGGCTTCTGCCGAAACGACAGGCGGTGGCGACGCGGCCCCGTCCTCCGCTTATGGCTGCAAGAGCCTCGAAGAGATCGCCGAACTGCAGATGATCGAGGGCAAGGATGGCATGTTCTTCCGCATTCTGGCGGATCTGCGCCTGCAACACGCCTTCACCGATCAGACCGTCGATCATCTGGCGGCCATGGCCAAGGCGCTGGAGAAGAATGGCACCACGCTGATCTACGTGCCGCTTCCGACCAAGTCCCAGGTGCTTCCGGAGCTCGTTCCGGCCCGCGCATCTCTTTACGGTTTCGAAGCCGGTATCGCGACGGAGATCTACGACGACGTCGTTCGCCGCTTGAACGAGAAGGGTGTGGCTGCCGTCGATATCGCCACGCCGATGCGCGAAAACAACCGCAACGGTTTCGGCGAGTATTCGTTCTTCCAGGCAGACTTCCACTGGACGGCTCACGGGGCAGACATCGCCGCACGCGCAATCGGCGACAGGATCAAGGGCCTGCCGGCCTATGGTGATGTCACCCCCGTTCGCTTCGACATGAAGGAAGTGCCGCCGCCGGAGGAATTCTCCAGCATGCGCGAACTGCTGCAAAAGCACTGCATCTCGCATGTTCCGACGGTGACCGCACACACTTACGAGGCCGTCCGTGCCGAGGACGCGTCGGCCGAAGCCGGCTCCATGGATATCTTCGGCAGCGGCGACGAGGCAACGGTTGCGCTGATCGGCACCAGTTACTCGGACAAGCCGATCAGCAATTTCTCCGGCTACCTCGAGCACTGGACCGGCATCCCGGTCGAAAACTACTCGATTTCGGGCGGTAACCAGTTCGGCTCGATCCTGTCCTACATTACGTCCCGCGAATTCCAGGAGCGCCGCCCCCGCTTCCTGATCTGGGAAAACCCGATCTACAACAATCTCGGCCAGTATGGCGGCGCCCCCTGGGCAGAGATTGTTGCAGCATCGCTTGGTGAATGCAGCGCTCCCGTTCCCGCGAAGGGCAAGAGCGAAAACGCCATCGAAGCCGATTTCTCGGCGACCAAGCTCAGCCACGATGACGTGATCCTTGCCGATATCGGCAGCGATGTCAGCCGCAAGGCAACCTTCACCCTGACCGGCGCGGACGGCACCGTGCGCACGCGCTCCATCGAGCGCGGCGACCGCCTGCGCTCCACCGGTCGCTACTTCTTCTCGCTCGGTGGCTTCCCGGACGGATCCTTTGACAAGGTCGAAGTCACCTTCGACGCGCCGGTCAGCGAAACCACCACCCTTTCCATCTGCAAGACCAAAACTGGAGAACAGTCATGATGACCAAGACCCCGATCCGCTTTGCTGCCGCCTCGCTTGCAGCCGGCCTCGCCTTTTCGACGGCGGCCTTTGCCGACGATGGCGGGCTCTACGAAAAGCCACTCGATCCGAACTCCGCCTTCGTGCGCGTCATTGCCCCGGGCGCGACGACGGCAACGGTCCAGAACAGTGCCTTCAACCAGCTCGATGATGGCGTTTCGCCCTATGTCGCGGTTGCGCCGGGTCAGATCCCGGTCTCGTCCAGCCTCGGCGAAGGCAGCGTCGATGCGACAGCAGGCAAGTTCTACTCCGTGATCGTCACCAAGGACGGTGCGACGACGATGGTCGACGACATGACGAAAAACCCGTCCAAGGCGACGCTTTCGCTCTATAACCTGACGGAAAAAGCCGCGATCGACCTCTTCGTGCCCCAGGCCGGCGCCGAAGCCGTGTCGGACGTCGACAGCGGAGGCTCCAAATCCGTGGCGCTGCGCGCGCCACTCGCCGTCGATCTCGTCGTCCGTGACGGCGACAAGGATCTCGCCAAGCTCGACAAGATCGAATTCAAGCGCCTCGCCGGCGTGACAATCGTCGTGACCGGCGAAGGCGACAAGGTCGACGCCGTCGCCGTTCCCAGCACCATTGCCCGATAATTGAAGACAGGTTCCGGAGGTTTATCATGACGATTGCAAGAATGGCGAAATCGCTGCTGATGGCAGGCGTGATGACGATGGCCGCCGGAACCCCGGGCCGTACGGCCGCCATCGACGTCCGGTTCGCGCCACCGGATGTCGAACTGCCGAAATCAGCTGTCTGCACCCCGCGGGTGCGTGACGAGGACATGATCGCCGAATGGACCACCTGGGATCAGAAGGCGCTGCCGAAGCGCGCGACCTTCGCGATCACCCGCGACATGAACCGGATGCGGGATCTCGACGCCCGTCGCTTCGAGCCGATCATTACCCGCATCCAGGAACTGATGCCGACCGTCAAAAAGAACTACGGCGAAACGGACGCGTTGTTCGACCGCGTCAAGCTGATGCTGGCGAAAGGCGAAAGCGACAAGGTCCGCGAAGAGGCCTTGGTGCAGAAACTGATCGATATCGGGGGCCATCCGGCAGGCTCGCTTAACACGCTTGCCGACTACCTCATCGAAGGCAGGGGCATCGCCCAGGACAAGGAAGCCGGATTCAAGCTGAAGGTCCAGGCCGCCTATGGCGGCAATGCCGACGCCATCCTGGATCTCGCGCGTCTCACCGAAGACGGACAAGCCGTCGAGGGCTGGGAGATCGAGCCGGAACTGGCCGTGAACATGGCATTCGGGTCGCTGGTCGGCGTGCTGGACGAGGGGATCTGCGACCGCATCAGCCGTGTGGCCCGCGAGTATGACGATGGCGAGGTCGTGGTGAAGGACCCCGCACTCAGCATGGCCTGGTACCGTTTCGCTGCCGATCTTGGCGATACGGCTGCCGCATGGGAAGTCGCGGAACTGAACCTCCTCAGCGAGAAGGTGGTCAAGGACAACGATGTCCTCCTGAAATACCTGAAGAAGGCCGCCGATGGCGGCAACATGGCTGCCATCCTGGAGATGGGCCGTCTTTATGCCGAAGGCGCTTTGGTCCCGCGAGACAAAGAGAAGGCCTTCGCCTATTTCAAGCAGGCGGAAGCTGCCGGCAACCAGGCCGGTGTGATCAAGCAAGCCCAGCTTCTGGAGCAGACCAAGGACGCCTCACCGGAAGATGCGGCCGCCTATGAAGACCTCCTGCGCCGGCTGATCGCCCGCAAGGATCCGCCACCATGGGCATTTACCCGTCTCGCCCGTGTGATCCAGACGCGCGACGGCATCTGGAAATCGGCACCTGAAGTGAAGCCGCTCTTGGAAGAAGCCGTGAAGCGCGGCGATATCGAAGGCGGGATCGATCTGGCCGAACTCCTGATGCGGGAAGACCTTTCTCCTGAAACCATCGCCCGCTCGACCGACCTTCTCTCGGGCGCGATCCACATCAATGGCGAAATCAACGCCATCGCCAAGCTCCAGCGGGTCTATCTCTGCATGGATCCTGCCGGTCCCGACGTCGCCGCATCCGACTACTGGGCGAATATCGAGGCCGGAGCCGGCAACAAGACGCTGGACCTTGCGCCTGAGCAGATCGACAAGCTGCCCGAGCTGAAAGATCCCATGGTGATCGCAGCGATCCAGACCCAGGCGCTATACGGTCGAGCGAGCGCCTTGGCCCTCTACCAGCGCTATCTGAAGGGGGCAGGTTACTCCGACCAGGTCCTTCGCTTCTGGGCAGAACGCGCAGAAGTGCGTCGCGGCGCAACCGTCGAGGCGGCACTGCTCGAGTTCAAGCAGAACCTCGAAAAAGGTCGTATCAACGATGCAAAACGCAGCATCCAGATGACCGGCGAAGGCATGACCGTGGACGCAGGCTTGAGCTTTGCCCGCTTCCTCGTCAACAACTACGCGACGGATGCGGAGAGCGTGGCGCTTGCCAAGGAAATCCTGCATCCGCTGGCCGAGACCGGTTCGGGACGTGCCGTTCGCCTGCTCCAGGAACTGGAGGGCCCGGACATGGATCCGCTCTCCTCCCCGCTCACCCGTTTCGGCGATGTCATGCGGGATCGCGGCGACATGTCGGCTCAATTGCTGCTGGCTGAAAACGCGGCATCCGCCGAAGAGCGCACCCGCCTCTATCATCAGGCGATCAGCACGCAGCGCTGCGACTACGATGACACGATGGCGCTGGCTGAATTTGCCATCCGGCATGAGCGTGAGGACGTGCAGCGCTGGCTGTCGATTGCCGAGCATATTGCCGGCGAGGACGCATGGAGGCAGGTCAAGATCGCCGATGTCTTCATGGCACTCAACGGCCCAGACATGCAGAAGCACGCACTCGACCTCTATCAGTCGGCGCGCGAAGGCGGTGAACCCGCGGCCTATTATCGCCTCGTGAAGCATTATGCCGACAACACCCGCGAGAGCTATGACCCGCAGAAGGCAAGCGCGATCTTTGTCGAACTCGTCGGGCGCTCGGAGTTGCAGGAAGTGCCTGAAAAACTCCTCATGCTGGCCAACATGAAGCCGGAAATCCAGCGTCAGGTTTCCCAGAGCATCAATGTGCAGGCGCTCTATCAGAAGGCGGCCGAGGCCGGCCAGCCGGTCGCCATGCGCGAGGTCGCAAAGCTTCTGCGCGACGATGCCAAGGACACGCAGTCGATCTTGGCTGCTTTCGGCTGGCTGAAGAAGGCGGCCGAAGCCGGCGATGCGGAGGCCATGTTCCTCCTGTCGCAATCCTACGCCTACGGGTTGGGCACACGCCCTGCCCTCGATGCCGCACAAGCCTGGATGGCAAAGGCCGCTGAGGCCGGATATCCCGCCGCCACCCAGGTCCTCAAACTCAACAACGCAGGAACGGAGGGTTGATCATTGGCCAATCGCACCAGATGGACACTGAAGCGCCACGTCGCAGCCTCGCTGCTTACTCTCACCGCCGCATTGACCTCGACGTCATTCGCCAAAGCAGCCGATGAAACCTGCTTCAAGACCCCCACGCCGGTGATCAGCCTTGGGTTCGGCAGCCGATACGAGGCGGATTCGAAAACGAGGTCCGACATCGACGAAGAATCGGATGCGGCCGTCACCAAAGCCCTGAAGCCGATCGACCAGTTCATCCAGAACCTCGCCAAGATCGTCTCGAAGGCGGAGAGCGAAAAGGATGTCGCCACCCGCCGCGCCTACCAGCGTTGCGTTGTCGACTCGATCTATGCCTGGGCGAAAGCCGATGCGCTGAGTGACATGCGTACCTTCAACGCAAAGCTCTCCGTACCCTCGCGCATCGGCGGGCTGGCCATCCTTTACGCCGAAAGCCGCGATCAGGTGCCGGGACTTCATGATCGCGAACGCGTCATCGAAAAATGGCTGCAAAAGAGGGCACAGGAGATCGTCTACTTCTTCGAGAACGAAGCGACCAAGGGTGCCTCCCGCAATAACCTGCGCGCCTGGGCGAGCCTGGCTGTCGGGGAAGTGGGCGTGCTGAACCGCGACCGCGGATTGGTCGAATGGTCCATCCTCAGCAATGATAACATGATCACCAACGCAGACAGTGACGGGAGCCTGCCGCTCGAGATGAACCGGCAGAGATATGCCCTGCATTACCAGTTGCACGCCATGGCACCGCTCGTCACCTCCGTCGCGCGCAACTGCGAGGCAGGCTACGGTAAGGGCGGCGCAGATCTGGACAAGCTGAAGAAAATGGCCCGCTTCTCGATCACAGCCGTCAAGGATCCCAAGATCGTCCAGAAGATCAACGGCAAGAGCCAGACAGTCAAACCGGGGCTGAAGAACAATCTCTCGGCGATTGCCTGGCTCGAACCCTATGTGTCCGTGACCAATGACCTGGAGATGGAAAAGGAATTCGCGTCGTTCCGGCCGATGTCGAACACGAAGCTCGGCGGCAATTTGACCAAGCTCTACGACGATCGCCGGATCAGCTGTACGATTTCAGTACAGAACTGAGACGGGTTACTCTGAAGAAAGCCGGATGCGGTGACCGATCAGCGGCTGCTCGAAACGGGCAGTCACTGGCGGGCTCGCTTCCGCAGAGTGATCCATGTTCCAATCCTGGACCTCGAGCTGGACGAGCGACTTCACGGCCTCGACCGAGAGCGCGCGACCATGGGTCCCGGCCAGCGCTTCGCTGAGACGGCTCAGAAGGTCTTCTGTCAGGTTATGCGGGGACTGCGTCACCTCGGTGCTCCTCTGACGACATCCTGCTACAAACATGGGAATTGCGGAAGCCGTTCGCCACCAAAGCTGGGCTCAAACACTTAAAAAAGTCGCAATTCTCCGTGAGCGGCGCCTGCTGGCACAACTCTTTCGCGAGCCATGGAAAACAAAGTGTGACGAGGAGTCGCCAGAGGCGGGAGGGAAGTCGTCTTCCCCCGCAGTCCGCTCTGGTCAGGCAGCCATGCCCCAGGAAGACGGGTCGTCCTCGCCGAACATCCGCTCGAGGCTGAGGAAGCAGATCATGCTCTTCTCATGAGCGATGATGCCGTCCGAGAAGGCCGCACTTGGACCGGTCGCCGCAGGCAGCGGCTGCAGCGTGCTGCCCGCCACCGTGAGGATATCGGACACGCCATCGACCAGAAGGCCCACGGTCATGCCATTCACTTCCGTCACCACCACGGCGCTGCGCTCGGTGGCCTGGGCCGCGGGCATGCCAAGCTTGACGGCGAGATCGACGATCGGAATGACCGTGCCACGCAGGTTCATCACGCCGAGAACCTCATAAGGAGAATGAGGAATGGGCGTCACAGGTGCCCAGCCGCGGATTTCGCGGATGGATGTCGTCTTGACGCAGAATTCCTGATGATGAAGCCGAAAGGCGATGATTTCGAGGGCATCAGCGGCATTCGACGTCGTGTTCATCTGCATTTCCTCCTGCTGCGTGCCCGCGCTGGCACGCACCTTGTGTCAATGATCGCGGCCGCCTTGGACCCCGTGCAGATCCTGATTCTGCAATCTGTGATCAAGTTAGCGCACCAGTAATTAAAGAATATCTAAATCATTTTGGAGAATGCCCTCTGCCGTGCACAATCTCGGGGCTCAGGCGGCCTGCATTCTGAAATGTGCCATCTGGCCCGCCGCCCAGCACGAGAACTCGGTGACCAGGGTCGGATCCATGTCCTGGATGGCGCCGGCATGGAGGGAGACGAGACCTCGTTTGGTCGCAATGGCCAGCACATTGCCGACATGTTGGCGGGACACCTGAAACCGGTGCGCCAGCGCATCATAGGTCAGCGGAAGCGCCCAGTCCTCGCCCGCCTGCCGGGCGAGATAGGCGCCCATCAGCGCGCAAAGCATGGAATATCCGCTGTCGCGGTTCGTGAACTCGACGATCGTCTCGAAGGGGGCGAACAGGATGTCGCTGGACTGGAACGCCTCGGTCGATCGTGCAATGAGGCTGCTGATCCGCGACGGGTCGGCATTCAGCGCTTCGAACAGTCCGTGGTCCTCCAGCATTCCGGACATTTCCAGGAAAGCCATCGGCGAGCGCGCGATTTCCGTGACCAGAGGCATTGTGGGACGCAGCCGGATTTCTCGTCTGTCCTGCGCGTTGCGATGCGCCTCCACGTAGCCGCCAGCTCTCAGACCTGCGATCAGGTCGCTGACTTGGCGGGAGCTTCCCGGAACCACGGTCTGAAGCAGGGTCATGGTCGGCGCCGGACCCTTGCCGGCGTCGAAACGGGCAGCCAGACCGATCAGCATGTAACAGGTAATGTAGCGCATCTTCTGAGCGAAGATCTTGCTGACGGGCCAGCGGAAGGCACTGGGCTCGACGATCCGGCGGCAATAGGTGAGCACCGCATTGTCGAATGCGGGATGCGCAAGATAGCGGCTGGCCAGACACCAGACCGGCTCGCCCAGGAATTGCTCAATTCCTGGGTGAACTGATCGCTGCACCCGGTCGTGTTCGGCACGCAATTGATCCATCAGCGATGCTCCAGACGAGAGAGGCCATAGAAGGTCATATCGTCTGCCGCGTCGATTGGTAAATCTAGTAGCCGCCCCTAATGAAGGAAGCGCTGGTCCGAGGCGGGTTCGGCCGTCACTCGGTCAAGAGGTTCTTTTCGCCAGATCATAGACCGCCGCGCAGCGCTGTCCGGAAGCGCAGTAGGCGAGGATCGGACCCGTCTGTTTGCTCAACAGATGTTTCAGCTGCGTCGCCTGATCGAGCGGCATGGAGCCCGGAACCACCGGCAGGTAATGCGCGTCGAGGCCCGCACTCTGCGCGGCATCGGCGACCTCGGTGAAGCTCGGCTGCAGGAAACCCTCGTTGTCAGGCCGCATGCATATGACAGTCTTGAAACCGAGCCGAGCGATCTCATCCACCTGGGATGGCTTGATCTGACCCGTGACGTGGAAGTTGGGATCGATGCTGCGAATGCTCATGTAGCCTCCTGACACAGCGCACGCGGGCAAGCGCCGCCATAACATATATATTTTGTCATATATGTTGGTCACCGCCTGCCATGTCAACTCTTGCCAACCTGCTTTTCTACGATATATTCGTATCTATGAAGATTGATCCTGAACAGATGAAAGCTGGCGCCGACATGGCCAGCGAACTGCTGAAATCGCTCTCGAACCGATACCGGTTGCTGATCCTGTGTCGGCTTGCCGATGGCGAGCATTCCGTGGGGCAATTGGCGGAGTTTCTCGGCATTCGAGACAGCACTGTGTCCCAGCATCTCGCTCTCCTCCGGCGTGAGAAGATCATTGCCGGACGCCGCGATGGTCAGACCATCTGGTACCGCATCGAAAGCGAACCGGCGCGTGCCGTGATCGGCACGCTCTACAATAGTTTCTGCAAGACCTCCGACTGCGCCGCCTAAGACCTCTCACGTGACCTAGGTCGGAGCGTGCCTTGACATCCCCTTATCTAATATATACGTATTATCGTAGGTATGTATCTTAAGGAGAATGTCATGTCGATCGATCGCGCCGTCCTTGCCTTTGCCGGCCTTATGATCCTGCTCTCGCTGCTGCTCACTTATTTCGTGCACCCCGGCTTTGTCTGGTTCACCGCCTTCATCGGCGTGAACATGCTGCAGTCGGCATTCACCGGCTTCTGTCCGGCAGCGATGATTTTCCGCAAGCTGGGCCTGCGCCCGGGCACCGCATTCTGAGGAAATAGATCATGCACAAAGCCGCCTTCACGATCCTCGTTGCCGCCGCGACCGCGCTGGGGCTGACAGCAACGCGAGCCGCCGAACTCAAGCTCGAAGCCGTGGACATCCCGGAAATGAAGGCGGTCTATGGCCAGATCCAGCCGCGAAACAGTGTGCTCGCAAGAGCCCGGCTCGGCGGCACATTGGTTCGTCTCGATGTCACCGAAGGCGATATCGTGAAGGCGGGCGACGTGATCGCCGAGGTCAAGGACGACAAGATCGACTTCCAGATCAAGGCGGTCGATGCGCAGCTTCAGGGCCTCAACGCCTCCTTGCGGGATGCCGAGGTCGAGCTCGACCGCGCCGATCGGCTCGTTCGCAGCGGTGCCGCGAGCACCCAACGCCTCGACCAGTTGAAGACGCAGCGCGACGTGATCACCAACCAGGTTCGCCAGGCCGAGGCCCAGCGCTCCGTTCTCGTCCAGCAGGCCTCCGAAGGCGCCGTCATCGCGCCCTCGGATGGACGCGTCATCTCCGTTCCCGTTACCCGCGACGCTGTGGTGATGGCGGGCGAGACCGTGGCGACCATTGCCGGCGGCGGCTTCTTCCTGCGGCTCGCGATCCCCGAGCGTCATGCACAGGATCTCTCACAGGGCGCTCCCATCAAGATCGAGACCGGCGGCGAAACGCTCGAGGGTGAACTCGTGAAGATCTATCCGCAGATCGAAGGTGGGCGGGTGACTGCCGATGTCGAGGTCGATGGCCTCGATACCGATTTTGTCGCCGCGCGGGTTCAGGTCGAACTGCCCGTCGGCAAGCGTCGGGCCCTCATGGTGCCGGCAACGGCACTGACCAACCGCTCCGGCGTCAACTTCGTCAGTGTGCGGGAAAATGACCAAGTCGTCGAACGCGCCGTCGTCGCAGGCGAGGCCCTTGAACTCGGCGGCGAGACACAGGTCGAAATCCTCTCCGGCCTCGCAGCCGGTGATGTCGTGGTGACGAAATGACGAACCCCAATCACAAGACCCCTGCGGCTGGCGAGCCAGACGACGATACCCCGATGACCAATCTGGGCATTGCCGGCAACCTCACGCGCGCCTTCATCAAGTCGCCGCTGACACCGCTTTTCCTGATTGCCGCGTTCGCCTTCGGGCTCGTGGCGCTGCTCACCCTGCCGCGCGAAGAAGAGCCGCAGATCTCCGTGCCCATGGTCGACATCATCGTCCAGGCCCCGGGCCTGCGCGCCGACGACGCTCAAAAGCTGATCACCGAGCCGCTCGAAACAATCGTCAAGAGCATCAACGGCGTCGAGCACATCTACTCCCAGTCCATGGACAACATGGTCATGGTGACGGCACGCTTTCTGGTCGGCACCTCCTCGGACGCCGCCGTGCTGCGCGTCCATGACAAGGTGCGCGCCAATATCGACCGCATCCCCGTCGGCATTGCCGAACCCCAGGTGGTCGGGCGCGGCATCGATGATGTTGCAATCGTTACCCTCACCTTCTCCCCCACGACCGACGCAGGCGGCCATGTCAGCGCCAACGACCTGACGCGCATCGTGCGCGAGGTGCGCAACGAGGTTGCCAAGGTCGAAGATGTCGGCCTCACCTATGTGGTCGGCGAGACCAACGAGATCATCCGCATCTCGCCGCAGCCGGAAAAGCTCGCCCTTTACGGCATCACGCTGCAGCAGCTCGCCGGCAAGGTCGGCGGCGCAAATACGGCCATGCCCGCCTCTCAGGTCCGCGAAGGCGGTCGCCAGATTGACGTGCTTGCCGGCGAAACGCTTTCCACTCCGGCCGAGATCGGCAATCTGCTGCTGACCGCCCGCGACGGTCGGCCCGTCTATGTCCGCGATGTCGCGACGATCGATTTTGCGACCGACACGACGGAAGCGCTCGTCTCGACGCTACGCAAGCAGGATGAGACCGTCGAGCGGGTGCCTTCCGTCACGCTCGCCATCGCCAAGCGCGCCGGCTCGAATGCTGTCGTGGTTGCCGAGGCGATCCTTGAGCGCGTCGAAGCGCTGGAAGGCCGATTGATCCCGGACGACATCCATGTCGAGGTGACCCGCGACTACGGCGAGACCGCGAACGAGAAGGCCAACGAGCTCCTCTACCACCTCGGCCTGGCAACCGTCTCGATCATCGCGCTTGTCTGGCTGTCGATCGGTCGCCGCGAAGCCCTGGTGGTCGCCATCGTCATCCCCGTGACGATCCTGCTGACGCTGTTTGCCTCGCGTCTGATGGGCTACACGCTGAACCGCGTCTCGCTCTTCGCGCTCATCTTCTCGATCGGCATCCTTGTCGACGACGCCATCGTCGTCATCGAGAATATCGCCCGTCACTGGGGCATGGGGGACAGGCGCTCGCGGCGGCGCAGCGTCATCGAAGCGGTCGCCGAGGTCGGCAATCCGACGATCGTTGCGACCCTGACCGTGGTGGCCGCCCTCCTGCCGATGCTCTTCGTCTCCGGCATGATGGGCCCCTATATGAGCCCCATCCCGGCCAACGCCTCCGCCGCGATGATCTTCTCCTTCTTCGTCGCGGTCATGGTCACCCCCTGGCTGATGCTGAAGGTCGCCGGCAACGCACCCGTCCATGCCCATGCCGATCATGAGACCGGCGGCATGCTCGGCCGGATCTATGCGGCAACCGCCCGCCCCATCCTCGCCACCAAAACCCGCAGTTGGATCTTCCTGATCCTCATCGGTCTGCTGACGCTCGGATCGCTGAGCCTCTTCTACACCAAGCATGTCACGGTGAAGCTCCTGCCTTTCGACAACAAGTCGGAACTGCAGGTGACAATCGACTTACCCGAAGGCTCCTCCGTCGAGATGACCGATGCGGTCGCCCAGGCCGTAGGACGAACAGTGCTGGAGATGCCGGAAGTGGTTTCCGTCCAAACCCATGCAGGCACCGCAGCACCCTTCAACTTCAACGGTCTGGTCCGCCACGCCTATATGCGCGCAGCATCCTATCAGGGAGATGTGGCAATCAACCTGACGCCCAAGAGCGATCGTGACCGCACGAGCCACGATATCGCCCTCGATATCCGTCAGCAGATCGCCGATATCGCGATGCCCGAGGGGACCAGTCTCAAGGTCGTCGAGCCCCCGCCGGGCCCGCCAGTCATGGCAACCCTGCTGGCTGAAATCTACGGCCCGACGCCGGAAATCCGCCGCGCAGTCGCTGCCAAGGTCGAAGCCGCCTTCCGCTCGGTGCCCTTCATCGTCGATGTCGACAATTCCTATGGGGTCGAGGCCCCGCGCAAGCGGCTGGTGATCTCCACCGACGACGCGGAATTCTTCCGGGTCGAGGAAGGGGATGTCTTCGACACGATCGCCATTCTCTCCAACGGCAAGACCATCGGTTATTCCCATCGTGGCGAGGGTCGCCCGCCGATCCCGATCCGACTGGAGCGCGCCAAGGGCGAAAAGGTGATCGATGAGCGCTTCCTCTCGACCCCCATGCCGGCCAATGTCCTGCCCGGCGACAAGGGTGTCGTCGAACTCGGCGACGTCGTGCGGGTCCTCGACGAACAGACGACGCTGCCGATCTACCGGCATAACGGCATCAGCACCGAAATGGTCACGGCCGAACTTGCCGGTGATTTCGAGGCTCCGCTCTACGGCATGCTGGCCGTTCAGGAGGCGATCAATGCGCAGGACTGGACAGGCCTGCCCAAGCCGGTGATCTCGCTGCATGGCCAGCCGACCAACGAAGATCAGGCCACCCTGCTCTGGGATGGCGAGTGGGAAGTCACCTGGGTCACCTTCCGCGACATGGGTGCAGCCTTCATGATCGCGCTTCTGGGCATCTACATCCTGGTCGTCGCCCAGTTCGGCTCGTTCAAGGTGCCGCTGGTGATCCTGACGCCCGTGCCGCTGACCTTCATCGGCATCCTCGGCGGTCACTGGCTCTTCGGCGCGCCCTTCTCGGCGACCTCGATGATTGGCTTCATCGCGCTCGCCGGAATCATTGTGCGGAATTCGATCCTGCTGGTGGATTTCATCCGTCATGCGGACCACGAGGGCAAGACACTGACCGACGTCCTGATCGAGGCCGGATCGATCCGCTTCAAGCCGATCCTCCTGACGGCGCTTGCGGCCATCATCGGGGCAGCCGTGATCCTGACCGACCCCATTTTTCAAGGGCTGGCGATCTCGCTGCTCTTTGGCCTGATCTCCTCGACTCTGCTGACGGTCCTCGTGATACCGGCGATCTACCGCGTCCTCAGAACCTGATCGCCTGACGCTACCGAACACGATGGCCGCACCACGCGTGCGGCCATTTTCGTTTGCGGCAATATTCTGAAAACACCCTCTTCAAAGGGACATCAAAAAGTGTAAACTAAATTTGACACAAGAGCAGAGGCGGGACCCATGGCCCAACCATTCCCATTCGCCGCCATCGTCGCGCAGGAGGACATGAAGAAGGCCCTCCTGATGGCCGCCGTCGAGCCTCTATTGGGTGGCGTCCTGATCTTCGGCGACCGCGGCACGGGAAAATCCACCGCTGTCCGCGCCCTGACCGAACTTCTTCCATCGATCGAGACCCGCGTCGGCTGCCGCTACAACTGCCTGCCGGCCGAGCCGCAATCCGCCTGCCCTGTCTGCAGTCAGGCAACCGGCCAGAAGCCGCCACCGATCGTCAAGCACCGTGCCCCGATGATCGATCTGCCGCTCGGCGCAACCGAAGACCGTGTCTGCGGTTCGCTCGATATCGAGAAGGCGCTTGTCGCCGGGGAGAAACACTTTGAACCCGGACTGCTCGCCGCAGCAAACCGCGGCTTCCTCTACATCGACGAAATCAACCTGCTCGAGGACCATCTGGTTGACCTTCTGCTCGATGCCGCAGCCTCCGGCGTCAATGTCGTTGAACGGGAAGGCCTGAGCATCCGCCACTCCGCCCGCTTCGTCCTCGTCGGCAGCGGCAATCCGGAAGAAGGCGATCTGCGTCCGCAACTGCTCGACCGCTTCGGTCTCTCGGTCGATGTCCGCACCATCGACGATCTCGAGCAACGCATCGAGGTCATCCGCCGCCGGGATGCCTATGAGACCGACCCGATCGCTTTCGGCAAGGCCTGGGCCAAACGCGATGCGGCGATCAGCCGTCGCGTGGTTGCCGCCCGCAAGATCCTGCGCCAGGTGGAGATCCCGGATCATGTGGTCATGCGCATGTCGCAGCTCTGTCTCCGGCTCGGCATCGACGGCATGCGTGGCGAACTGACCCTGATGCGTGCGAGCCGCGCGGCCGCAGCGCTCGCCGGCCGCAAATCCGTCACCTGGGACGACGTGGCCGACATCGCGCCGATGGTGCTCTGCCACCGCTTGAGACGCGATCCGCTCGACGATGCGGGCTCGACACCGAGGGTGGAGCGCGCTCTGGCGACAATCAGCGACAACCACGCTCATGGCTGAACTCGGGAGCCATGAAGCCTTTGAACAGGCGCTGGAGGCCCGGGCGAGCGAGCTCTGGAGCGACGCTCTGCTGGCCATCGAGCTTTTATCCGTGGGACACGCAGAGATCGGCGGCCTCTGGTTGAAGGCGCGCGCGGGCGGCGTACGCGACCTGTTTCTCGAACGGCTGCGAGAGCGTCTCGGAAGATCATGGCAACGCCTGCCGCCCGGAACATCCATGGCGAACCTGATAGGCGGTATTGATCTCGAAGCGACCGCCAGGCGCGGCTCCCTTGTGCGCCAACGGGGGCTGCTGGCGAGAGCCGAAGGCGGCGTGCTGCTGATCCCCATGGCCGAACGGCTCGACCCCGCAATCGCGGCACTCGTCGCCAAATCTATGGACGAGACAACCGAAGACGGCATCCTCGTTATCGCCCTCGATGAATCCCTGGAGGACGAAGCGCCATTGTCCGGTTTGATCGGTGACCGCCTTGCCCTTCGGGTCGATCTCGATGGCATCGGCTGGCACCATGTGGAGCGCTCGGCCGCGGAGGCGCCTGCTCCACTAAAGCCCGGGTTGGACTGGCGCGGCGTCGCGCTCGACGACCGGCTCTTGAAGGCTCTGGCGGCGCTTTCCTCAAACACGGGCCATCGCTCGACGCGAATTCTCGGCCATCTCGCCCGCACCGCGCGGCTGCTTGCCTTTCGGGAAGGTCGCAAGGCCGTCGCGGACCAGGATGTGCTGGGCGCCCTCCGCCTTTGCCTCGGCATCCGCCTCGTCCCCACCCACGAGCCGACGGAAGTCAAAACTCCGCCACCCGAAAACGGCACCGATCAATCATCCGAACCCGCATCCGCCGACGAGCCGGCGGGCCATGAGCCTCAATCCGCCACGACCACACCGGCGCAACTCGACAGCCTGACCGAAATGCTCGCCGCCGTTGAGGCCGGCACCCTCACCGCGGATCCCTGGCTCTCCATTTGTCTGCGCCCGACACGCAGTTCGGGGTCCGCCGGCAAATCCGGAGGCCTGCGCAAGAACGCGCGCCGGGGACGCCCCTTCGGCATTGGCCTCAGCCCCCCGCATCCGGAGGCGCGCCCAGACATTGTCGCAACGCTTCGCGCGGCAGCACCTTTCCAGAAGATCCGGGCTGCACAGCGCCTCGCGCTGTCCACACCTCAGCAGTCCCCCGGCTCGTCGGCTATGACACCGCGCGCCTATGTCACCCGCGATGATTTTCGCTACGTGCGTCTCCGCCACGCCGCCCCGTCGACCGCGATCTTTGTCGTCGATGCCTCCGGCTCCACTGCGCTCGAGCGCCTGGGCGAAACCAAGGGTGCCATCGAACAATTGCTGGCGCGTTGCTATGTCCGTCGCGACGAGGTGGCCCTGATCGCCTTCCGAGGCACAAGCGCCGAGCTGCTACTGCCTCCCACCCGCTCCCTGACCGCCGCCAAACGCAAGCTGGCCGGCCTTCCGGGCGGCGGCCCGACCCCGCTGGCATCTGGTTTGAAAGCCGGAATGGAACTGGCCCTGTCCGTCGAGCGCCGTGGCAGCAGCCCGGTTCTCGTGCTTCTGACGGATGGTAGCGGCAATATTGCTCTCGATGGCTCTCCCGACCGAGCGCTTGCGGCAGAAGAACTCACGCGATTGGCCGCGACCTGCAAGGCGCGTCAGACGCGGACGATCTGCATCGACATTGCCCGCCGTCCCCGCGAAAGCGTGACCAACCTTGCCCGCATGCTGGGCGCCGATTTGCATGTCCTGAAACAGGCCGATGCCGGACGCGTGTCCCTACTGGTCGACCGTTCCATGCAGGAGGCGCGCGCATGACCATGGGGCGCGAATGGCTGGACTGGGAAACGGATGGGCGCCAGTGGCCCCACCGCGAGGTGAGCCAATTCCTTCAGACCTCGTCTTTCAACTGGCATGTGCAGATCGCGGGCCCGGAAAACGCACCCATTATTCTCCTGCTCCACGGAACGGGCGCCGCCTCCCATTCCTGGCGGCATCTCCTTCCCCTTCTCTCGGGGCGGTTTCGAATTGTGGCGCCGGATCTGCCTTGTCACGGCTTCACCCGCCCACGCGGTCCTGCCGATCTGTCTCTCACCGGCATGGTGCGCGCATTGAGTGAGCTTGTGGCGAAGCTCGACCGTTGCCCCGCCGTCATCGTCGGACATTCGGCTGGCGCTGCGATCGCGGTCGCGCTGGCCGCGGATCAGGCCTCCTCCGTCCCCCGCCATGTCATCGGGATCAACGGCGCCTTCCTGCCCATCAGGGGCAACGCCCTCTTCTCGCCTCTCGCCAAGGCGCTGTTCGCCAATCCCTTTTCGGCTTCCATGTTTTCGCTGATGGCGCGCGCGACACCGCTGGGCGGCAACCTGCTCACAGCGACCGGCTCTTCCATCGATGAAGACGGCAAGGCCATCTACCGCATGCTGCTTGCGTCTCCCGCCCATGTTCGGGGCGCGCTCGGCATGATGGCAGCCTGGGACCTCAGCCGTTTCGACCAGATGCTGCGCCGCCTTCCCTTTCCAATGACCGTGATCGCCGCGCGGGACGACCCTATGGTCCCGATTGAAAACTCCCGCCATGCGGCACAGCAGGCGTCAGGCAGCCGCCTGATCCTCACCGAGCGGGGTGGTCATCTGCTGCACGAATGTCGGGCAGACGAAATCGCCCAATGGCTCGGCGAGGTTCTCGGAGATCAGAATTCGAACGGGGCGGACGCAGCATGAACATCGTGGGCCGCTTCTCCCGACCAAACCGCCAACCCGCCGACACAAGGCCGCATGCGGTCATCATCGGTGCCGGCGTTGGTGGCCTTGCGACGGGAGCCCTGCTCGGCGCAAAGGGCTATCGTGTCACCGTCCTTGATCCGCTCGATGAACCCGGTGGTCGCGCCTATGCCCACCGGCAGGACGGCTTCGTCTTCGACGCCGGACCAACGATCATCACGGCACCGTGGCTGTTCGAGAATCTCTGGCGCGATTGCGGCGGCCGCATGAGCGATGATGTGGAGCTCCGCCCCAATGCCCCCTTCTACCGCGTGCGCTTTGATGACGGCACGGTCTTCGATTATTCCGGCGACCGCGCTGCTATGGAAGAGCAGATCGCCCGGATAGAACCGCGTGATGTCGCCGGTTACCGCAGCTTCCTCGATGAAAGCCGCCGCATCTACGAGGTTGCCTTCGAGCAACTCGCCCACAAGCCCTTTCACAGTCTTCTGTTCACGGCAAAGACACTGGCCCGCCTCGTTCGGGTCGGTGGCTATCGCTCCGTCTATTCCGTTGTCTCCAAGCATTTCAGGAACGACAAGCTCAGAACCCTGTTTTCCTTCCATCCGCTGCTGATCGGCGGCAATCCCTTTTCCGCCACCTCCTTTTACTGCCTGATCGCGCATCTCGAGGGCAAATACGGCGTGCACCATGCCATCGGCGGCACCAATGCACTCGTGCGCGGGATTGCCTCGCTGGTTACCCGGAACGGCGGTCGCATCAGGCTGAACGAACAGGTCGTCGAAATCGAGACCGAGGGTCGCAGGGCGACGGGCGTCCGGCTGGCCTCGGGCGAGAAGATTGCGGCTGATATCGTGGTTTCGAACGCCGATCCCGCAACCACCTATGGCCACCTGCTGAAAGCCCATCCGCGGCGCCGCTGGACGGACGCCAAGCTTGCCCGCGGCGACTACTCCATGAGCCTCTTCGTCTGGTACTTCGGCACCAACAGACGCTACGACGATGTCCTGCACCACACCATGCTATTCGGACCGCGTTACAAGGGACTGCTCGACGACATCTTCCGCAGCCAGCGGCTTGCCGAAGATTTCAGCCTCTATCTGCATCGCCCGACGGCAAGCGATCCGTCGCTCGCGCCACCCGGCTGCGATGCTTTTTACGTACTGAGCCCGGTGCCCAACCTGCAAAGCGGGACAGACTGGTCAGCGGCGGCCGAACGCTATCGCCGCAAGATCGAAAAGCGCCTTGAAGACACCATCCTGCCGGACCTCTCGCGCCATATCGTGACGTCGAGGATCGCAACACCGGTCGACTTCCGGGACCGCCTGCTGTCCTGGCAGGGGGCCGCCTTTGCTCTTGAGCCGAAACTCTTCCAAAGCGCCTGGTTCCGCCCGCACAACAAGAGCGAAGAGCTGGAGAACCTTTATCTCTGCGGCGCAGGCACCCATCCGGGGGCGGGCTTGCCGGGCGTTGTCTCCTCGGCACGCATCGTCGCCGATCTGGTGCCAGATCCGGCAACCATCCTGTCGGGACAATGGCAGGAACAGGCATGGCGGGAGCGGCCTCAATGACATCAGATACGACCCAGTACCCCATGTTTGCGCGCCCGCTGAGTGAACGCCCCATTGCGCTCAACTATGGCTTTTCCGGTGCCCATGAGGATGAGAAAGCCTGCTCGGACGCCATCCGGCGCGGCTCACGGTCGTTTCATCTGGCGTCGCTGCTTCTTCCGTCGCCCACGCGCCAGGCTGCCCGGGCCCTTTATGCCTTCTGCCGCCATTCGGACGACCTGATAGACGACCCGAAAAGCGGCATGCCGGCCCTGCTCCGACTGAGGCAACGGCTGGACCTCATCTATGCCGGGGATCCGGCTCCCTATTCCTGCGATCGCGCCTTTGCGCGGGTGGTGCGAGCATCAGATCCCCAAGCCGGTTGTCGACGCGCTGCTCGACGGCTTCGCCATGGATCTCGACGGCCGCCGCCACGAGACAATCGAGGATGTGAAGGCGTATGCGACCTGCGTGGCCTCGAGCGTCGGGTTGATGATGGCCTGCGTGATGGGCGTTCGCGACAGGGCGGCCCTCGCACGGGCGGCCGATCTCGGCATTGCCATGCAGCTGACCAACATCGCCCGCGACGTCGGCGAGGATGCCCGGAACGGCAGGCTCTACCTGCCGCTCGAATGGCTCGTCGAATACGGGATCGATCCCGCCGCCTTCCTGCGAAATCCGCGCCATTCGGATGCGCTGGGCGCAGTTGTCCAGCGTCTGCTGGCGGAGGCCGCGCGCCACTACCGGCTCGGCCATGCCGGCATCCCATGTCTGCCGAGATCATGCCGCCACGCCATTCGCACGGCAGCACTGGTTTACGAAGCAATCGGCGAGGAAATCGCCGCCAACGGCTATGACAGCGTCTCGAAACGCGCGAGCACCGGCCTGGCAAGGAAGATCGGCCTGCTGATCCGCGCGCGCGGCGAGGACGTAAGGTGGACAGCCACATCCGCACGTGACCTTCATGCATCGACGGAAGTCGTTGCACGTGATCTGGTCGGCCTGAGCGGCACGGATAAAGAGGCCGAACCCATGCAGGCAATAGCTTCCGAAACCGCGCAGAATGCCAGGATCGGACGCGTGACCGAGATCCTCATTCGGCTGCATGAAGACGCCCGCGTCGTGGCACGTGAGCGGCGCCGGGCGGCGCGGGAAAGGGTGGCGAGCCTTGCTTGAGCACTATTTCGGGATCATCGAAGCGATCTTCGTCTTCAGCCTCGCCATTGCCTTTTACGTCTGGCAGATGCGCGACCTCAAGAAGGAAAAGCTCAAGGCAGAGGCCCGCGCCCGAGAGGCCGAACGGCCGCAGCAACGCAACACGGACGCAAGCTAGGCTCGACGCGGCATGCGAAACGGCAACATCAGCCTGACCAGCGGCATTGCGAGCCGTCGACAATCCAGTGTCTCGTGCATCATCGAAACATGGTCGCCGGAGATCCGTGTCTCGATGAGGGAGCGGCGATAAAACGGCGTGTCTTCATAGATATTGCGCAGGTAGGGCGACGCAGTCTCGTCGCAGGCAATACCGCCGCCCACCCCCCAGAACCCGCGCTTCAGTGCCCGCCGGACGGGCGGCTCGAAGAGCGAAAACGCGCCTTGGCCATCGTAGCGCAAACCGAAGCGGGGGTTCTCCCCGCTCGCGAGGACGGAATCGTAGACCACGACGGTCCGCCCGTCCGCGGTCTTGCCCCGCGTCCAGTCCCAGCCCCTGAAGTCCTCTTCCAACGGCCGGCTACCTGAGTTCATGTCGTGATAGCCCTCACCCGACCATCCGCCTCCCGGCAGTGAATCGCAGGTCAGCTTCACGCGACCGGAGGGAGCGACGGGCTGCCAGAGATGAGCCCCGTCTTTGTCGAGTTCGAACGCCTGTTCGCCCACAAAGTCTGGCGTCAAGTGGATCTCGCCGCGCATGCGCTTCGGCACCCATCGCTGCCCTGGCCATGGCAGGAAGACTTCGTCGAAGGTGACGACCAATCCCGCATCGTCATAGCGCAGGGAACTCTCGCCGATCCGCAACTGCGAAGGGTTTCGATGGAGACGTCGAGCCGAACGCTCCGTCATGGCCCAGGCATGTCCATCGGGCCCATAAAGCGCGACATTGAAAGCCACGTGGTTTTCGGGGTTTGTTCGACCCGCCCAGTGATAATAGGGGGAGAAGACAGAGCCGACGAAGGCGATTACCGTGAAGGCGAAGCGCCCGCAGTCGCTCGTCCCGTCGATGTACCACCAGTGATAGCCACCGGCCGCGACCGTCTGGTCGAAGGCCGGTCCGCCATCAACTGTTCGGCTGCGAGTTTGCCCGAGAGCGCTGCCATCGGCAGGCCCGGCCCCGGATGTACGCTGCCCCCCGCGAGATAAAGTCCCGGCACCGGCCCCTGCGATCCCGGCCGGGCGAAGGACGCCATCCACCCGTGCGACGCCATCCCGTAAAGGGCGCCGCCCGTCCCCGGATAAAGGCTCGCGAACCGGTCCGGTGTCGTGATGTCCGCAGAAGTCGGGTTGAGCGAAAGCTCGAGACCGTTCAGGTCCAACCGGTGTTCCATGCTCTTCAGACATGCGCTGACCTCGCTTTCATGGAAACGACGGCGATCGCCGTCTGCCGGAAGGTTCATCAAGGCATAGATGCGCTCGGCCCCCGCATGGCCTACTGGCAAGCGACCGGCGCTATCGCGATCCTGCGCGCAGAGATAGACGGTCGGGTCGGCGGGCGCCTCGCGCCGCTTGAAGATGGCATCAAACTCGCGCTCGTAATCCTCGGAAAAGAAGACCGTGTGGTGGGCGATAGGGACGCCAGCAGGTTCCGACAGGCTGCACGAGACCAGAGCCGAAAGCGATCGCTGTGCCTGCACACGCGCCAAATCGGGCGGGGGAGCACCGATCAGCCGCGGAAGCGCTGCAACGTCCCCATTGTAGATGATCTGCCGCGTATCGAGCCGGCGGCCGCTGCGCGTCACAACCCCACAGACACCCCGCCGGTAGGGATCGATGGTTATTTCGTTGACGGCATCGCCGTAGCGAAATTCGACGCCGAGCTCGACTGCTAGACCTTCGAGCCTCTGCGCAAGCGCCCGTATGCCACCTTCCACGGTCCAGACACCCTCCTGCTCCACGTGGGCGACAAGCATCAGCGTCGCGGGAGAGAGGTAGGGAGAAGAGCCGCAATAGGTCGCGTATCGCGCAAAGAGCTGCCGCAGCCGGACATCGGCAAAGTAACTGCCGAGCGCCGACCAGAGCGTGGCAAACGGCTTGATCGAAAGAAGCGCGCCAGGACGGGCAAGTCCGATCCGGCGGGAGAGCGAGACGGGATTAGGGCGGGACGCATCGATGAAGCTGTCCTTCAAGACCTCGTAGGTTCGGCGACTGTCGGCTGCAAAGCGCCGGTAACCTTCAGCCTCTCGCTGACCGGCAAAGTCGCTGATCGCGCGCAGCGTTTCCTGCTGATCTGCATGGAGATCGAGCGCTGCACCGCCGCGCCAATAGTGTCTGGCGATCACAGATGATGGTGTGAGCGCGAGTTCCTGATCGATCGAACGACCCCCAGCAGCAAACAGCGCGTCGAAGACCCATTTCATCGTGAGAACCGTGGGACCGGCATCGAAGCTTTGCCCGCCGACCTCCACACGCCGCATTTTTCCGCCGGCCTCGGCCTGCGCCTCCAGAACGACCACACAATAACCCGCAGCTGCGAGCCGCACGGCGGCCGCAAGCCCTGCCATGCCGGCGCCGATCACCGCAACGCTATCATCGCTCGTGACGGCCAACTTCCTCTCCTGTGCCGGTTGACTTAACCGCGACTTGTGTCAATCTGAGTTTACACATTATTCAGTTGTCTGGAATTTACAACTGCGCATTCTCTGGAGGTGAGCCTTATGGATTTCCCCGAGCGCATAGAAGCCGGCATGCAGCGTGCCCTGCGTTACGCGACCGCCAATGGATGTCCGCCCATCCTGGCCAAAGCCCTGCGGCATGCAGTGTTTCCCGGTGGTGCGCGCATAAGGCCTCGCCTCTGTCTCGCGGTCGCCGCAGCCTGCGGCGACCGCGAACCTCTTGCAGCAGACAGCGCTGCGGTCGCGATCGAACTTCTGCATTGCGCCTCGCTCGTGCATGACGACATGCCCTGCTTCGACAATGCCATGACGAGACGCGGTGCACCCAGCGTGCACGCCCAGTTCGGCGAAGAAATCGCCCTCCTGGTCGGAGACGGCCTGATCATCGCAGCCTTCGAGACGATTGCGCGGGAAACGCAGCAGACCCCGCTCCTGACCGCCCCCATGATCACAACGATCGCCAAGGCCGTCGGAAGCCCCTACGGCCTCGTTGCCGGACAGGCATGGGAGAGCGAGCCCGAAATCAACATCGCCGCCTATCATCGGGCAAAGACCGCATCGCTCTTCAGTGGCGCCGTCTCGACCGGCGCCATCGCCTCGGGTGGCAACCCGCGCGAATGGCTGGTTCTGGCCGACGCACTGGGAGCCGCGTATCAGGTGGCTGACGACCTCTATGACGCCGTCGGGCAATCCGACGCCGGCAAGCCTGCCGGGCAGGACAGCCGCAACGGCAAACCCAACATCGTCGCCAGCATTGGGCTGGAGGCGGCCCTCGCCCGGCTGAAACGTCTCGTAGCTGAGGCGGTCGACAGCGTTCCCGACTGCCCAGGTGCTGAAGGCTTTCGCGCCATGATCCGCAACGAAGCGACGCGGCTGATGCCGAAGACGCTCGCAACCAGCGCGGCCTGAGGCCATGGATACCGGCGGCCGAGGCTTGGGCGCAAGACCGCCCCTGCTCGCCGCCGCGGAGCCGCTGCAACCGGCGCCCGGTTTCTTCGGTAACATCGCGATCAGATTTCGGCTCTGGCGCAACCGACAGATCGCTTCATCCCGCTTCAGGGCCCTCGTCGCAAGCCTGCCGTTGCTCCGCCGGGTCGCAAACGGCAAGGCCAACGAGCTTTTTCGTCTGACGACCGGCTTCGTCCACACCCAGATCCTCTCGGCCTGTGTTCGCGCCGGCCTCTTCGGGGCTCTTGATGCTCGCGCCCTCTCCACGGCCGACCTTGCCGCAAGATGCGGGATGCCGGTGGAATCCATGCGGCGCCTGCTCTCTCTCGCGCTGCGACTGGATCTTCTGGTGCGCGCCGGCCCTGACACTTGGATGCTCTCCGACACTGGAACCGTGCTTGCCGTGGATCGCGGTCTGCGCGAGATGATCAGGCATCACGACATGCTCTATCGCGACCTCGCCGACGCCGAAGCCTTCTTCGGCGGCAAGACGGGCGAGACCGAGCTTCGCCGATATTGGGCCTATGTCCGGGGCGGCAATCCAACCGAGATCGCAAACGAGGAGGCAGCCCCCTACTCTGCCTTGATGCGTGAGAGCCAGGCAATGCTCGCGGACTGCATCCTTGCCTCGCATGATTTCGGCCGATACCGCTCAGTTCTCGATATCGGCGGAGGAGAAGGCGCTTTCCTCGGCGCGCTCGGAGAGCAGTATCCAGAGCCGCGGCTCGCGCTCTTCGATCTGCCTGCCGTGGTCGAGCTCGCGGCGCGCCATCTTCGTGACCGCGGCTTGTCCGAGAGCTCTACCCTATGGTCCGGGGACTTCACCGCCGACCCAATCCCGGCCGACAACGATTGCGTGACCCTGATCCGCATCCTCTGCGATCACGACGACGATCGAGTTCTGAAACTCTTGTCCAATCTCCACCGCCATCTGCGCCCGGGCACGGATCTTGTCGTTGCAGAGGCCATGGCAGGCGACAGCGAGGGGGCAAACCTCGCGGCGATCTACTTCGACACCTACTTCGCCGCCATGGGCTCCGGACGCTGCCGGACAGCTTCCGAAATCGAAGGCCTGCTCAGCCGCAGCGGTTTCCTGCAAGCGCGGATAATCACCACGACCAACCCGCTATTGGCCGGCATGATCGTCGCGACGCGATGAATGAGCAGTGATCTCAACAGCCATCTGTGTAAATATAGATTGACACTTTGTAACGTAATCTTAAGATGACATTAGGGAGCAGCAGGCATCCCGTGTCCGGGGAGGGCACGACAATGCGCAGTGCAGCCATCGTCTTTGAAAAACCGGGAGCGCTCGCCGTCAGGCGTCTGGCGCTGAATGCGCCCGATACCGCGGACGTGGTTGTCGCTTCGCATTTCAGCGGGGTCTCTAGCGGAACCGAGAAGATGCTCTATGAAGGCACCATGCCCACCTTCCCGGGCATGCGTTATCCTCTGGTACCTGGTTACGAGACCGTCGGCACCGTCGTCGAAGCCGGTGCCACCTCCGGCCGCTCGGTCGGCGATCAGGTCTTCGTGCCCGGCGCAAATTGTTATGCGGATGCCGCAGGCCTCTTCGGCGCGAGCGCTGCCACGCTCGTCGTCCCCGGCGCCCGCACGGTCAAGACCCGGTTCGAACGGGAAGAAGAGGCGGCCCTCCTCGCTCTGGCCGCAACCGCGCATCACGCCGTTTGTCGCTCGCCCCGGGCTGCATCGCTGGTCATCGGCCACGGCGTCCTTGGGCGCCTGATCGCCCGCATCATTCTCGCCACCGGCAATCCGCCACCGACAGTCTGGGAAACCCGGGACGTCCGCCGCGCCGGTGCACAAGGTTACACGGTTACCGCGCCAGAGGCTGACCGCGATCTGCGCCACGACGTGATCATCGATGCCAGCGGCGACGCCGGGGTCATCGACCAGGCTATCGGAAGGCTCAATCGCGGCGGCGAACTCGTGCTTGCGGGTTTCTACGGCGAGCGCGTCCATTTTGCCTTCCCGGCCGCCTTCATGAAGGAAGCCTCGATCGCGATTGCCGCGGAGTTCACGCCGACCGACGTCCAGGCGGTCCTAAACCTCGTCGATCAGGGCCGCCTCTCGCTCCACGGTCTGATTACGCACTTTGCCGCCCCGGCCGACGCAGCATCTGCCTACCGGACGGCCTTCAACGACCCAGACTGCCTGAAGATGATCATCGACTGGAGGAATGCCGCATGAGCCTCGACCTCGCACAAGACGGACTGGAGCGCCTGCAGGAAAACCTCCGCGATGAAGCCGCCATCGAACCCGATGCGCCGGCGACCGGCAAGGTCACCAAGGAAACGCAGATCATCGCGATCTACGGCAAGGGCGGCATCGGCAAGAGCTTCACGCTCGCCAACCTCTCCTACATGCTGGCCCAGCTCGGCAAGAAAGTGCTTCTGATCGGCTGCGATCCGAAGAGCGATACGACCTCGTTGCTCTTCGGCGGCCGCGCCTGCCCGACCATCATCCAGACGGCCTCGCGCCGCAAGGAAGCCGGCCAGGAAGTGTCAATTTCCGATGTCTGCTTCAAGCGTGACGGCGTCTTCGCCATGGAGCTCGGCGGACCGGAAGTCGGCCGCGGTTGCGGCGGGCGCGGCATCATCCACGGCTTCGAAACCCTGGAGAAGCTCGGCTTCCACGACTGGGATTTCGACTATGTCCTCCTCGACTTCCTCGGCGACGTGGTCTGCGGTGGCTTCGGCCTGCCGATCGCCCGCGACATGTGTCAAAAGGTCGTTGTCGTCGGTTCCAACGACTTGCAGTCGCTCTATGTCGCCAACAATGTCTGCTCGGCGGTAAAATACTTCCGCAATCTCGGCGGCAATGTCGGCGTGGCCGGCCTCGTCATCAACAAGGACGACGGCACCGGCGAAGCCCAGGCCTTTGCCGAGGCCGTCGGCATCCCCGTTCTGGCCTCGATCCCGCAGCACGAGGATATCCGCCGCAAGAGTGCGAATTACCAGATCATCGGCACCCCTGACAGCCAGTGGGGTCCGCTCTTCGAAGCGCTCTCGATCAATCTTGCCGAAGCGCCCCCGGTCCTCCCCCGACCGCTCGACCAGGATGGCCTGCTTGGCCTCTTCGACGCGAGCGAAACAGGTGCCGATTACAAACTCCAGCCAGCCTTGCCGGAAGACATGTGCGCCTCGGGTGCGCTGAAACGGCCATCGCTGGAAGTCGTCTACGACAACGTGTGAGATCGGGTGAAGACAATGGATGACCTGCGCAAGGAATTCGAGCCGGACGACGCCAGCGGGACTTCACCCGTTGGCAGCGATACCGCCGTCCTTGCAGACGGCGTGGCCGGAGACACAAACGGCGTCGGCTGCCATGGCGGCGTCGAGCTTTCCAAGGCTGCGGCCCGCGCCGCCGGTCAAGGCGAATTGATGGACCGCTTTGAGGCGGACTACCCCAAGGGTCCGCACGATCAGCCGCAATCCATGTGCCCCGCCTTCGGCTCGCTGCGCGTTGGCCTTCGCATGCGTCGTGTCGGCACGATCCTCTCGGGCTCGGCCTGCTGCGTCTACGGCCTGACCTTCACTTCGCATTTCTACGGCGCCAAGCGCTCGGTCGGCTATGTGCCCTTCAGTTCGGAAACGCTGGTCACTGGCAAACTTTACGAGGACATCGTCGAGGCCGTGCATCAGATGGCCGATCCCGAAAAATTCGATGCCGTCGTGGTCACCAACCTCTGTGTCCCCACCGCCTCGGGCGTGCCACTCAAGATGTTGCCGCGTGAGATCGACGGCGTGCGCATCGTCGGCATCGACGTCCCCGGCTTCGGGGTCCCGACCCACGCGGAAGCCAAGGATGTGCTTTCGGGCGCCATGCTCGCCTATGCCCGCCAGGAAATCGGCGAAGGCCCGGTCCAGCGTCCGCGCGGTGGCCTGAAGGACAGGCCGACGGTCACCCTGCTGGGCGAAATGTTCCCGGTCGACCCGGTCGTCATCGGCGGCATGCTGGAGCCCATGGGCCTTGCGGCCGGCCCCACCGTCCCTGTCCGGGAATGGCGCGAACTCTATTTCGCTCTCGACTGCGCCGCTGTGGCCGCGATCCATCCGTTTTACACCGCCAGCATACGCGAATTTCAGGCCGCCGGGCGCCCGATCGTCGGATCCGCCCCCGTCGGTGTCGACGGTACCGATGCCTGGCTGAAAGCGATCGGCGACAGCTGCGGCGTGGCAGCAGAGAAGACCAATATCAGCCGCAACGCCATGCGCGGCGCAATCAAGGCGGCCCTCGTCGATCACAAGATCAAGGGTCGCATCACGCTCTCGGGCTATGAGGGTTCCGAACTCCTGGTCGCTCGCCTTCTGGTCGAACTCGGCGCAGACCTGCGTTACGTCGGCACCGCCTGTCCGAAGACGCCTTACAACAGCGAGGATGCCGACTGGCTGTCCGCCCATGGCGTGGAACTCCGCTTCCGCGCCTCGCTGGAGCAGGATCTTGCCGCCTTCCATGAGTTCAAGCCGGACCTCGCCATCGGCACGACCCCTATCGTGCAAAAGGCGAAGGAGAGCGCCACCCCCGCCCTCTATTTCACCAATCTGATCTCCGCCCGCCCCCTGATGGGTCCGGCTGGCGTCGCCTCGCTGCCAGCCGTCATCAATGCAGCGATCGGCAACAAGGAACGCTTCCTCGCCATGAACGCCTTCTTCGACGGTGTCGGCTCCGGCGACAGTGCCGGCATCTGGGAAACCGTCCCGGAAGACCGCAGCGCGTATCGCAAGAAGTTCGCGGCCAAGGTCAAGCAGTCCCGCAACGCCGTCGACAATGGGGAGAGCGTCGGATGCTGATCCTCGACCACGACAGAGCTGGCGGTTACTGGGGCAGCGTCTATGCCTTCACCGCGATCAAGGGCCTCCAGGTCATCATCGACGGCCCCGTTGGCTGCGAGAACCTGCCCGTCACTTCGGTCCTGCACTACACCGACGCCCTGCCCCCGCACGAACTGCCGATCGTCGTCTCCGGCCTTTCGGAAGACGAACTGGGCCAGCACGGCACGGAGGGCGCGATGAAGCGGGCCCGTCTCGCGCTCGATCCGGACCTGCCGGCCGTCGTCGTCACCGGCTCGATCGCCGAGATGATCGGTGGTGGCGTGACGCCGGAGGGATCCAATATCGTCCGCTTCCTGCCGCGCACGATCGACGAAGACCAGTGGCAGAGCGCTGACCGCGCGCTGAAATGGCTCTGGACCGAATTCGGTCCGAAGGGCGGCAAGGTGCCGGCACCGCGTCGCCGACCGGAAGGCGCCAAGCCCCGTGTCAACATCATCGGTCCGATCTACGGCACCTACAACATGCCCTCGGATCTTGCCGAGATCCGCCGTCTCGTTGAAGGACTGGGCGCCGAGATCAACATGGTCTTCCCGCTGGGCAGCCACCTTGAAGACGTGCGCAAGCTCGCCGATGCCGATGCCAATGTCTGTCTCTACCGCGAATTCGGCCGCCTGCTCTGCGAGGCGCTGGACCGCCCCTATCTGCAGGCCCCGATCGGCATCCATTCGACCACCGCCTTCCTGCGTGAACTCGGCGGCATGCTGGGTCTCGATCCGGAGCCTTTTATCCAGAAGGAAAAGCACACAACGCTGAAACCGCTTTGGGATCTCTGGCGCTCGGTCACCCAGGATTTCTTCGCCACAGCAAGCTTCGCGATCGTCGCCAACGAGACCTATGTGCGCGGCATCCGCAACTTCCTCGAGGAAGAAATGGGGCTGCCCTGCAACTTCGCGATCCCGCGCAAGGCAGGAGCGAAGACGGACAATATCGAGGTTGCGGACCTCACTGCGAAGAAGCCGCCGATGATCATGTTCGGCTCGTTCAACGAGCGCATGTACATGGCCGAGCGCGGCGCCCGCGGCAAGTTCGTGCAGCTCTCCTATCCCGGCGCCATCGTCCGCCGCCATCCCGGCACGCCGGTCATGGGCTATTCGGGCGCGGCCTGGCTGATCCAGGAAGTCTGCAACGCACTCTTCGACATGCTGTTCGACATCCTGCCGCGTGCCGGCGAGCTTGACGCGATTGAAGCGACGACAGCCCGTCCGCGCAGCGAAATGGCCTGGCAGTCCGATGCCCAGGCATCGCTCGAAACATTCATCGGCAACGAGCCCGTGCTAGTGCGCATCTCCGCCGCCAAGCGGCTCAGGGAAGCGGCGGAACGCGAGGCGCGCCGGGCCGAAGACCACGAAGTTACCCGACAGCATGTCGAGACGGCTGCCCGCCTTGAGGGAGCCTACGCATGAATGCCGGAACGAGACCCCTTAAGGGGATAACTGGAGGTGAAGCCATGATCATTGCAACCCGATCCGATCAGGACATGCGTCGAACCCGCGACCGCCAGTCTGAGCGCCAGAACATGCGGCGCCTGTACCTGCTTCTCTATCCGCTCTGCCTGTTCGCAGCCGTCACCTCTCGGCTCTCGGGCCATGCAGAAGATGCAGGCCAGCGGCCGGAGCAATCCGTTTTCGCCGAGGCCCGTTCCGCGGCCTATGCAGCTGCCGGTTACGCGTTCCACGCGTGACCCGATCCGTTTGCTGGTGTTCTCGACACCGGCAGAAACCGGCAGGTCCGTCACAAGACCTTCCGAAACCCCGCCGCGGGGGCGCCGCGGTGTTCGAGACTAGGAGGTGAATTTGATGGCTGAGACATCAAATGTTTCACTTTCGGGTCTGACCGAAAGCGAAGCGCGCGAGGTCCATGGATTCTTCATCCAAGGCTTCATGATATTCACGGCGATTGCCATCGTCGCGCATATCTTGGTCTGGATGTGGCGTCCCTGGATCCCGGGTCCGGAAGGTTACAGCTCTCTCGAGGGCATTAACCAGACGGCTCTCACGCTTCTGCCGATGTTGGCCTGAGGAGGCGTGATATGTGGAGAATCTGGCTTATGTTCGATCCGCGCAAGGCGCTGGTCGCACTCTCCGTATTCCTGTTCACCCTCGCCATCCTGATCCACTTCATCCTGCTGAGCACGGAACGCTTCAACTGGCTGGAGGGCAAGCCCCTCACCACCAGTTCCATCGAGCATTCCATCTCTGAAGGCGTGGATCTCAGGCTGATCGGCTGAAAACCCAAGACGGCAGCGGGCGCAGCTTCATTGTTTCGCCCGCCGCCAATCCTGCACGACCCGACATCGCCACCCGGCTGATTACCTCTGGAGGAAACGAACATGGCGCTGCTGAGTTTTGAACGCAAATATCGCGTACGAGGCGGTACGCTGCTCGGAGGCGATCTCTTCGATTTCTGGGTCGGCCCCTTCTATGTCGGCTTCTTCGGTGTCACCACGGCCTTTTTCGCGATCCTTGGGACCGCGCTCCTAGTTTACGGGGCAGCGATCGGCCCGACCTGGAACATCTGGCGCATCTCGATTGCGCCCCCCGACCTCTCTTACGGCCTGGCGCTGGCACCGCTGAAGGAAGGCGGGCTTTGGCAGATCGTCACCGTCTGTGCGCTCGGCGCCTTCATATCCTGGGCGCTGCGCGAGGTGGAAATCTGCCGCAAGCTCGGCATGGGCTATCACGTGCCCTTCGCCTTTTCCTTCGCGATCTTCGCCTATGCGACGCTCGTCGTGTTCCGTCCGCTGCTGCTCGGCGCCTGGGGCCATGGCTTCCCCTATGGCATCTTCAGCCACTTGGATTGGGTCTCGAACGTCGGCTACCAATATCTGCATTTCCATTACAATCCGGCGCATATGATCGCGGTGACCTTCTTCTTCACCACGACACTGGCGCTCTCCCTGCATGGCGGCCTCATCCTGTCGGCCGCCAATCCGGGTGCATCGATCACAGAGGCCGGCAAGCAGGCCGAGGTGAAGACGCCCGAATATGAAGACACTTTCTTCCGCGACATCATCGGCTACTCGATCGGCACGCTCGGCATCCACCGCCTCGGCCTGATCCTGGCGCTGAATGCGGGCTTCTGGAGCGCCGTCTGCATCGTCATCAGCGGACCGTTCTGGAACCAGGGCTGGCCGCAATGGTGGAACTGGTGGCTGACGCTGCCGATCTGGAACTGAGGGGGACCGGACCATGTTCTTAGCGCAGTATCAAAACATCATCACGCCCGTTCAGGTGAGCGGGCCGCTGGAAGAGGGCATGCCTCTGCCCGCCGGCGACAGCCCGCGAACCGGAAAGCCATTCCTGGTCCGCCTGTTCGGCATGATCGGCAATGCCCAGATCGGCCCGATCTATCTCGGCTGGCTTGGCACACTCTCGCTGGTCTTCGGCTTCATCGCCTTCGAGATCATCGGCCTCAACATGCTGGCCTCCGTCGGCTGGGATCCGATCCAGTTCGTCCGCCAACTCTTTTGGCTCGGGCTCGAACCGCCACCGGCCCAATATGGGCTGAAGGTGCTGCCGCCGCTCGCAGAGGGTGGCTGGTGGCTGATCGCCGGCTTCTTCCTGACGACATCGATCCTTCTATGGTGGGTGCGCGTCTATCGCCGGGCCCGGCAACTGGAGATGGGCACCCATGTCGCCTGGGCCTTTGCCGCAGCGATTTTCCTGTTCCTGTCGCTCGGCTTCATCCGCCCGCTGCTGATGGGAAATTTCGCGGAAGCCGTGCCATTCGGCATCTTCCCGCATCTCGACTGGACCGCCGCTTTCTCGATCCGCTACGGCAATCTCTACTATAATCCGTTCCACTGCCTCTCGATCGTCTTCCTCTACGGCTCGGTGCTGCTCTTTGCCATGCATGGCGCAACGATCCTCGCCGTCGGCAAATATGGCGGTGAGCGCGAGCTGGAACAGATCACCGATCGCGGCACGGCCTCTGAACGCGCAGCCCTCTTCTGGCGCTGGACCATGGGCTTCAACGCCACCATGGAATCCGTCCACCGCTGGGCCTGGTGGTTCGCCATCCTCACGCCCATCACCGGCGGCATCGGCATCCTGCTCACGGGCACCGTGGTCGACAACTGGTACCTCTGGGGCATCAATCACGGGATCGTCTCCCCGCTGCCGGGTTATCCCGGTGTCGTCGATCCGGCGCTTTAAGGAGAAGGACGATGAAACTCTGGATTCCCTTCGCTGTCTCCGCCGGCTCCCTGCTGACGATCGCAAGCTTCGTCGGCGCTGGCTGGGATGCACCGCCGGTCGAGACGACGCAGATCGGCTATCGCGGTACGGGCATGTATATCCATCGGGATGTCGAGAACCAGGAAGCGCTGAAGGCGGCCAACGTCGTCCCGGCCGCGCCCTGGGAAGCCGACCCCGCCGGCGATCGCGCTCGCGACATCTATGAAAATGTCCAGGTTCTCGGCGATCTTTCGGACGATCAGTTCAACCAGTTCATGGCTTCGATCACCGAATGGATCTCGCCGGAAGCCGGCTGCAACTACTGCCACAACCCGGAAAACCTTGCCTCCGACGAGGTCTATCAGAAGGTTGTCGCCCGCCGGATGATCCAGATGACCCAGGCGATCAACGTCGACTGGCAGAGCCATGTGGGTCAGGTCGGCGCGACCTGCTACACCTGTCACCGCGGACAGGCGATCCCCGTCAACTACTGGTACGAGGATCTCGAACCGAAGCCGGCCGGCGGCATGACCCAGAACCGCGCGGGCCAGAATGTTGTTGCCAAGTTTGGCGGCAATTCCTCGCTGCCGCAGAACGTGCTGAAGGACTACCTGCTCGACGCCAAGCAGATCCGCGTCCACTCAACGACCGCGCTACCGACAGGGACAAACCTGAACGGCACCAAGGAGACCGAAGCTACATGGTCTCTGATGATGCACATGTCGGAATCGCTCGGCGTGAACTGCACCACCTGCCACAACTCCAGAGCCTTCAACGCCTGGGATGAAAGCCCGCCGCAGCGCGTGACTGCCTGGCACGGCATCCGCATGGTGCGTGATATAAACGCCAACTATATGGTTGGCCTCACGCCGGTCTTCCCGGACACCCGCAAGGGACCGGAAGGCGATGTCTTCAAGGTTGGCTGCGCAACCTGCCACGCCGGCGTTCAGAAGCCGCTCTACGGCGTCTCGATGCTGCAGGATTACGTCGACTCGCTCGCGAAGAAGGGGCCGACCGACGTCCCGGACTTCACGACCTACCAGCCCGGCACGACGCAGCGCATGGCTCCGGCCGGCCAGAGCAGTGCGCTGCAGACCAAGCTGACCTCCGAGACGGCAGCCGTCGTCCTGCCGGAGGCGAGCCAGACCGCCAACGACTGACGGCCTCCCAAGGCAGGCCGCAATGGGAAGGGGAGCTCACGGGCTCCCCTTCTTTTTTTGCCGTGGCCGACTGGTTCAAGCGAAAGCATACCTGCCGGTTGCCGGTGGTCGGAAAACCCCTTCCTCACAGGCCAAGCCCGACGGCTGCGACACAGCCACCGGGCTCGTTCGAGAAGAGGCGGGAGGAAGGAAAAATCAGGCCGCTTCAGCGAAGCTCAGGCCCGGGAAGCGCTGCAGATAGATGCGGAACCACGGCGTGAAGTCCTGCGGGCGCTCGCGCACCTCCCGCATCAGATCGCGAGGCGCGATCCAGCGAACGGCCTCGACCTCCCCCTCGACGGGCGTAACCTGCAAGGTGCGACTATCCACCTGGGCGCTGAACAGGGTCACGCGTTCGTGCTCTTTCAGACCTTCGCCGACATCGGCCGCGTATTCGACGGTCTGATGGCGAGTGAGCGGCAGGGTGAAGCCGAGCTCCTCGGTGAGGCGACGCTCAGCGCAATCCTCGACCGTTTCGTCCCAGTGCGGATGCGTACAGCAGGTATTGGCCCAGAGACCGGCGCAATGATACTTGGTCGATGCGCGCTTCTGGATCAGCAGCAGGTCACCGTCAAAAACGAAAACCGAGACGGCAAGATGCAGTTGTCCGTCGAGATGCGCCTGCATCTTTTCGATCGGATAAAGCGATCCGTCACCGGCGATCGCCGGGATGTAAATGCTGTCCGTCATCCTGTCAGCGTCCAAACGAGTTCCTTGCGGCCTGCCGATACGGCCTTTACCCGGCTTAGGCAACCGCCCTTGCCAAAGCGCACTTCGACCACAGCGAACAGAGTGCCTCTGCGAGATGCTCGATATCCGCGTCCGTATGAAGCGGCGTCGGCGTGATCCTGAGCCGTTCCTTGCCGACCGCGACCGTCGGATAGTTGATCGGCTGCACATAGATGCCGAAATCCTCGAGCAACACGTCCGAGATCCATTTGCACTTCGCCGCATTGCCGACCATGACCGGCACGATATGGCTCGGGTTCTGCATATGCGGGATCCCACGCACATCGAGCGCGCGCCGGACCTTGGCCACCGTTGCCTGATGCATATGGCGCTCGAAGGGGCTCTCTTTCAGATGGCGGATCGACGCAGTGGCACCTGCCGAAGCGCCGGCGGGATCGCCGTGGTGAAGATGAAGCCGGAGGCAAAGGACCGGACGAAATCCACCAGAACGGCCGGCCCAGTGATGTAGCCACCCATGACGCCGAAAGCCTTGCCGAGCGTGCCTTCGATGACGGTCAGCCGGTCCATCAGGCCTTCACGTTCGGCAACCCCGCCACCGCGCGGGCCGTACATGCCGACCGCATGAACCTCGTCGAGATAGGTCATGGCGCCGAACTGGTCGGCCACATCGCAGATCTCCTTGATCGGCGAGATGTCGCCATCCATCGAATAGACACTTTCGAAGGCAACGAGCTTCGGCGCTGCCGGATCGTCTGCCGCCATCAGCTCGCGCAGATGCTTGTAGTCGTTATGGCGGAACTGCCGCTTGATGCAGCGCGAATGGCGGATGCCTTCGATCATCGAGGCGTGATTGAGTGAATCCGAATAGCAGATGATGCCCGGGATTTTGGCAAGCAGCGTGCCGAGTGCCGCCCAATTGGAGACATAGCCAGAGGTGAAGATCAGCGCGCCTTCCTTGCCATGCAGATCGGCGAGCTCACGCTCGAGCAAGACGTGATAGTGGTTCGTGCCGGAAATGTTGCGCGTGCCGCCGGCACCTGCACCGCACTTGCGTACGACCTCGATCATCCGATCGGTGACGAGAGGGTTCTGCCCCATGCCGAGATAGTCGTTCGAGCACCAGACGGTGACGTCACGGACGGTGCCGTCGGCGTTGTGAAACGCGGCTTTCGGAAAGGCCGAGCAGTGACGCTCCAGGTCCGCGAAAACGCGGTAATTGCCGGCGGTGTGGAGGCCGGCGAGCGCCTCTTCCATGTGCTGGAAAACATCCATCAGTCTTTCCTCTTCCCGATCGTATCTTGTCCAAGTGTTGTCCAGGAAGAGTGCGGCCCGGACACTGGCCCACCCTCCTTGAGTGCGGAGACGCCATCCGCCACAGGGCGGATGGCAAGATTGCCCCGGTCCTGCCGCGCCATGGCCCAGCGCCACAGCGCCGTGTCGGAAACGGGAAGAACGAGAACGAGATGTTCGACGATGGCGAGCGCCATGAAGGTGGCGAGCAGCGTATGGCCGACGACCGAATGGGCCTGGGTCGCCCTGCTGGCCCCGACCACCAGGACCGCAAAGAGGCCGGCTGCGATCGCCAGGAAGATCGGAAACAGCGGCGTCATCCGATCGGTCTTGAAATAGCTCTTCAGATGCCGGATGCCCTTCGGCATCAACTCGCTGACGGCATGCGGTGCACCGAGAAAGATCACCAGCTTGGCGGAAATCCGCATGCCCGAGAGAAGCCCGAAGGCGGCAAGCCCAAAGAGATTGGCGGATCCATCGAGCGCAAGCCAGAGCGCGATCGCCGTCACCAGAATGGCGATCTCGTGATCGCTGACCGCCTCCCAGGCGGCCCGGAAGCGGCGGAAGCCGGTCAGTCCGGGTGGGCATTCGCCGGTTCGACGGCCTGTCAGTATCCCTGTCAGGAAAGCGGCCTCATGCCAGGCCCAGACGAGCAGTGCACCGAAGAAGCCGACATAGGAACCGAGCACAGTCGGTTCCTGCGCGCCCCAGAGCATCAGGATAAAGCCGAAGGCGCCGACCAGCGTCATCAGCGCCATCAATGTGAGCCCGCTCCCCCGCGGTCCGTCGGATCGGTTGACCATGGCCAGCACCAGCCCGGTCGAAAGCCACCATACCGAGATGGCGACGACAACGACGGCGAGCGGGTGGGTCAGGGTCATGGCAATCTCCTCACCAGACCGGTTGCAGGCGCGATGTGGCCGGGATCGTGTTCGACTTCGTCGGGATCGCGTACATCCGGACAAAATTGACGGCAGCAGCGGCCGACCAGAAGCCTTTGGCGATCTTGCCTGTGAGGCCACCCTTCGCGTCGGCCGCCATGACTTTGCGGTTGATCCGCTCCATCCGGCGAAAGCCTTCATGCAGAGCCGGATTGTCGAGATCGAGCACGAGCGGGAAGCACTGGCGCGAGATCTCGCTGGTCAGCCGGAAGACCTTCATGTCGTAGTCGTCGATGTCGACGCCGAGCCCCTTGTGGAAAGCCGGCCGCATGTGGTCGCGGACATACATCGTTGCAAAGACAGCAAGCAGAAAGAACTTGATCCAGTATTTGTTCACGCCCTCCATCAGCCGCTTGTCAGAACGGATGATCAGCGAGAAGGCCTCGCCATGGGAGAACTCGTCATTGCACCACTGGCGGAACCACTTGAAGATCGGGTGGAAGCGCTGCTCCGGATGCTTTTCGAGATGCCGGAAGATGGTGATGTAGCGGGCGTAGCCGATCTTCTCGGAGAGATAGGTGGCGTAGTAGATGAACTTTGGCTTGAAGAAGGTGTACTTCTTCGCCTTGGCGAGAAACCCCATGTTCACGCCGATCCCGAAATCCTTCAGCGCATCGTTGATGAAGCCGGCATGGCGGGACTCGTCGCGGCTCATATAGCCGAAGAGCTCGCAGATCTCCTGGTTCTTGCCGCGCCGCTTCATCTCCTTGTAGAGCACGCAGCCTGAGAATTCCGACGTCAGCGACGAGACGAGAAAGTCAATGAACTCCTCGCGCAGATCGTCCGGCAGGGCATCGATGTCGATGTCTTCCCATTCCTCATTGCGCTTGAAGTGTCCGCGGTTCGGATCGCTCTTCATCTGGGCGATCAACACATCCCATTCGGCCCGGACCGGCTCGACATTGATCTTGTCCATCTCGTCGAAATCGGTGGTGTAAAAACGCGGTGTCAGCATGGTCGAGACGAGCGCGCTGCGGGTCGTGTCGTTGACCCCGGCCATGCGCTCCTCGACCGTCGGCTCGTGATCGGAAAGATCAGCAGGCGAAACGTGATTGTTCATGACAATGCCCTCTCGGTGAAGCTGAATTCGCACAATTCCATCATGTCGAGATCGCCGGTCGCGCGGATCCAGGCCCGTTCCAGCGCACCGGCCCGGGTGATCGTCGCCTTGCGGCGAAAGTTCTGGCTGGAGCCATAGGGGATCTGGACCGGCGCGCCATGCACTTGCACCTCGTCACCGGGATGCACCACCACGCCATTGTCGAACCTAAGATGCGCGCCAAGCGCCTCGAAGGTGTTGTTGATCTCGACGGTACAATCGACTGTTTCCTTCCGTCGCATCAAGGCAAAGACCGGGTTCATTGGCTTTCTCCTCCCTGTGAGCCCAGAAGGGCTTCGAATGCGGCCACGTTGTCGGGGCCAAAGGCATCCAGATAGATCCGTTCACCGGTACCGATATCCGACAGGCTGACGGCACCGGCCTCCCATTTGATCAGGCGGTAAGGCGTCTCAAACGGCACCTTGGCCACCTGACGCATGCGTTCGAATGCGCGCAGCGATCCTCGAACGAAGCCGCCGGCCTGGGGCCCGTAGCTTGCGATCTCCCGGCGCGTCGCGACGTCCGTGACGACGACAAAGTCCGAGGTGCTGCGTGTAATCATCAGGTCACGAATGGCGACCGGCGCACCAAGCTGCTGCTTGACGAGCCCGAGCCCCGTCGTCTGGCCGAAGACGATCGCACCTGCCGTAAAGGCGAGCAGACCGACCAGACCGAAGAACAGGCCGCGCGGCAGCCGGTTCGGCGTCTTGCCCTTGCGGTCCGCCCAGTAGCCGAGATGCGAGGCCGATCCCATGACGCGCTTCCTATTCCGCGGCGACGACGGAGGGCGGCATGGCGCGTCCCGTCGTTTCCTCAACGATGATCCGCGGCTGGTCGGCACGCGCACCGCGATACTGACCAACTGCAGCCGACAGCACGCCTGCGACTTTCTCCGCGTCGGCCAGGCAGATCAGGCTGGGCTCGGGCTTCGAGAAGCGGAAACCGCGCACATGCGGCCACTGGATGAGCCAGGACAGACGTTGGCCCGGCAGAAGCGCAATCGCGATGACGCCGGCCTTCTCACCGATCTTGGCAAGCGCAACGCTGTCGATCTGGCGGAACGGAAGGTTGAGCGTCATTGAGATCGCGACACCGAAGCGCATCACGACGCGCTCCGTGGTGATCGTGTAAAGCGTCGTCTTCTCGACGGCCCAGGCGAAGAGCTCGATCATGCCGATGAGCACACCGGCAAGTGCCGTAAGCACCGCAACCGAAAAGAGGATGCCGCCCGCCGGCTGACCGTCACTCCAGCCGGCCACCACAGCCCAGCTCGCCAGGATCAGGAAATAGCCGACGATCCAGCGGATCTTCAGAAGATGGCGGGCGACGAGAGCCGAAGACGGTCGCCCCTGCCAGAGGACAACCTCGCCAGCCGGCGGCACGCCGGGAAGCCCCGGCAGCGGTTCGATTTCATGTTCTCTGATGACGAACTGGCTCACAGCAGCGGCTCCTGACGCAGGCGATCCGCATAAAGGAGACCGGCGCCGAAATAGGCAGCGATCTTGTCTTCCTCGAGCAGGGTCACGAGTTCGGGACGGGCCGTTGCCGGGACATCGGCAAACTGGGAGGCGGTGACGGCATGCACATAGAGATGCCGGACATTGCCACGGCCGGTCTGGAAGACCACGAAGTTGTTCGGCAGAAGCACGGAGCGTGCGCCGCCAGCAAGTTCGACCTCGTAATAGCGAATGAGGTGCTCGGCCCGGTCGACCCAGATATCCCTGACAGTGCCGGCGACCTGCTTGTCGCAACCGACGACGGCAAGGCCGCGCGGATCATTGGCACCATCTGCCAGTCCAAAGCCCTCAGCAACCCGCATCGGCACGATGCGCGCGTCGCCATGGGCAGTGACGTCAGGCTTGTCGGCGCGCTCGGCCCAGGACCCGGGGCCGATGCCGGCGAGCAGCGGATTGCCGACGGGCTCCGACGGATAGCCGGGAGCCGGGGCAATGCGGCGGCTGGAAAAGGTGCGGGTGTCGCGCTTCAGATCCGGAACCTGCTTGATCCCCTGACCATGCGGCAGCACGAAGGTCTTCTTCGGCGGCACGAAGAGCCAGGGGCTCTTGTTGTAGCGACCCGTGACATCCTCTTCGAGCGGATAACCCTCGCGGCGGTCTTCCTGACGCAGATACCAGATCAGACCCGCGAAGAAGATCCAGAACGCATAAAGCACCACCTGTGCGACATCGATATTTCCAACCAGCGACCCGGTCATATCAGACCCTCCAGTGTAGAGCGTTTCCGCCGGCCTCAGCCGGGCAGTTCCGCCAATCCAAAACGCATGTCCTGCAGATAATCCCTCTGGTAGCGCCGGCCGGTCAGCGGACCTAGAACCGCCAGGCACAGGAAGAGAAGAATGATTTCAAAGCTGTAGACGACGAGATACCCGGCAGCCGGCGTCATCATGGCCTCGCCCAGCGAGCCGTTCAGTGCCAGGGCGTTGATCGTGTTCTTGATCACGCCGCCCGCCAGCATGGCCGCCCCGATGGCGGTCGCCTGCACGGCACCCCAGGCACCGACGACGAGGCCGCTGTCGGAACGCTCGGCAATGCCCATCGCCGCCAGCATCGTCCCGACGGCAAAGAGCCCGCCCCCGAGACCGATGCCGAAGGCGCCGAGATGGAAGAGCGCATTGATTTGAAGGGGCTCCGCAAAGATGACGGCGGAGAAGGCTGATATCCCGATTAGCAGGCCACGCGCGGCGATCCGGTACATCTGCGCACCATGCTGCAGGCTATGGGCTGCCCATGCAAAGCCGATCATTGTGCCGAAGGCCCAAAGCCCGGTCAGGCGCGTGGTCTCACCGACCGAGAGCCCCAGGATCTCGCCGCCATAGGGCTCAAGCAGGATGTCCTGCATCGAGAAGGCGGCAGAACCGGTGGCGACGGCAAGCAACAGCCGCATTACGCCGGGGGCACTGCGGTAATCTTCAAGCGCATCGAAGAAGCTCGAAAGGTCACGGTCAACGGCCGTCCGACGCACGTCGCGCGGCTCCTGCTTCCAGATCGCGATGACATTGATCACGATGGTCAGGAGCGCCGTGCCCTGGATGACCTGGATCAGGAGCTTCGGCGAGAAATCGACGAGGAAGAAACTATAGAAGGTGGAGGCGCCGATCATGCCTGTCAGCAGCATGAAATAGAGAAGCGCCACGACCCGCGGACGCTTTTCCTCAGGCACAAGATCGCTGGCGAGCGCAAGACCCGCCGTCTGCGACATATGCATGCCGAAACCGGTGAGGATGAAGGCAAGGCTTGCACCCGCAGCCCCCGCCCATTCGGGCCCGACGGTCTGCGACTGCAGGAGAAGCAGGGCAAAGGGCATGATGGCAAGCCCGCCGAACTGCAGCAGGCTTCCGAGCCAGACATAGGGCACGCGCCGCCAGCCGAGCACAGACTTATAGGTGTCCGACCGGAAGCCGAAGAGAAGACGCAAAGGCGCGGCTAGAACCGGAATGGCGACCACGGCTGAAACAAGCGCGACGGAGACGCCGAGTTCGACGATCAGGACACGGTTCAGTGTCCCGGTCAGGAGAACGAGCACACAGCCGGCTGAGACCTGAAACAGCGCCAGCCGCAATAGCCTCGACAAGGGCATCTCCGCCGTTGCTGCATCCGCAAACGGCATGAAGCGTGTTCCGACCCTTTGCCAGAACGCGATCATCTTGGCGTTGGCGGCAGCGATCGTCATGACCGGATCACCTCCATGGCCTGCGACGTGTAGAAGCCGACGGCAACCTTGTGGCTGCGACCGGCCTGCCAATGGGAAAACTCTGGATGATGCAGCATTTCGGCGACCAGCCGTGACGGATCGACCGGATAGATCGCCGGTGCGCGATTGCCGCGCGGGAAAACCTTGCCGGCTGCCAGCATGGCCCTGAGCAGGCGCGATCCAGGCGCCAGGGTAAAGATCATCTGCCGTGAGGTGCGTTCAGCCAGAGAGTGAAGAACGCGAACTGCGTCTGCCGGGCGGTAATGGATCAGCACATCCATCGCGACAACCGCATCGAAGCGACCATGGCGCGGATCGAGCATGTCGCCGCTGTGGAAGGAAACCGAACCCTTGAAGCGACCATGGGAGGCTTCGAGGTCATGCGCCCGCTGTCGGGCATGGGCAATCATCTGGGCCGAGAGATCGATGCCGACGACGTCTGCGCCGCGTGCAATGAGCTCGAAGGAGAGAACGCCCGAGCCGCAGCCTGCATCGAGGATGCGCCAGCCTGTGAGGTCCTGCGGCAGCCACGACGCAAGCGTGCCGCGCATTTCTTCACGGCCCTTGCGGACGGTGGCGCGGATACCGCTCACCGGCTGGTCACCGGTCAGACGCTTCCACGCATCGAGCGCGGTGCGATCGAAGTAGTGTTCGATTTCCCCGGTGCGTCTGATGTAGTCGGCCTGGCTCATGGCAACCTCACTCGAAGCCGAGAAATTCGAAGATTTCCCGGTCCTTCATCGGTTCGGCTTCGAGCGCCGGCGTGCCCGCCCAGAGCCGCTCGGCAAGCTGCATGTATTCCTTCTGGATGCCCAAAATCTCCGGGCTGTCACCCATTTCGAACAGCGTGCTCTTCTTCAACCGGCTAAGCCGCACATGGTCACTGTCCGGCACATGGGCGAGGCGCTTGAGGCCGATCGCATCATTGTAGCGGTCGATCTGGTCCGTCTCGCGCGAGCGGTTGGCGATCACGCCACCGAGCCTGACGTCGTAGTTCTTCGACTTCGCCTTGATGGCGGCAACGATCCGGTTCATTGCGAAGATGGAATCGAAGTCATTGGCAGCGACGATGACCGCGCGTTCGGCATGTTGCAGCGGCGAGGCAAAGCCGCCGCAGACCACATCGCCGAGAACGTCGAAGATCACGACATCGGTGTCGTCAAGCAGGTGATGCTCCTTGAGCAACTTCACTGTCTGGCCGACGACATAACCGCCGCAGCCTGTACCCGCCGGCGGACCGCCCGCCTCGATGCACTGCACGCCGTTGTATCCCTCGACCATATAGTCCTCAGGGCGAAGTTCCTCGGAATGAAAATCGACCTTTTCCAGAACGTCGATAACGGTCGGGATCAGGCTCTTCGTCAGCGTAAAGGTCGAATCGTGCTTGGGGTCGCAGCCGATCTGCAGCACGCGCTTGCCGAGCATCGAGAAGGCGACAGACAGGTTCGACGAGGTCGTCGACTTGCCGATCCCGCCCTTGCCATAGATGGCGAAGACCTTGGCGCCGTCGATTTCCATGGTCGGGTCGAGATGAACCTGCAGGCTGCCCTCGCCATCGGCCCTCTCCCGGAGCTTCTCGGCGATGCGCGCTTCGCGTTCGGCGATCTTGCCATGGGTGTAGATGTTCATTGGGCAGCCTCCCTGACCAGCCCCTCGAGACGGTCTTCCAATTCTTCCCCGGCCTGTTTCAGGGCGGCGAGCGTTTCTGCATCCGGCTGCCAGTAATTGCGCTCATGCGCTTCGATCAGCCGGTTGGCGACCCGTGCGGTGGCAGCCGGATTGAGCGTCGCGAGCCGCTGGCGCATGGCGTCATCGAGCACGAAGGTTTCAGTGATCTGCTGGTAGACCCAGGGATCAACGCCGCCGGTCGTTGCCGACCAGCCGAGCGTATTGGTGACCTGCGCCTCGATATGGCGCACGCCCTCATAGCCATGCTTCAGCATGCCTTCGAACCATTTCGGGTTCAGCGTGCGGGTGCGGGTTTCGAGCGCCACCTGTTCGCCAAGCGTGCGCACACGCCCCTCGCCCTGCGTCTGGTCGGAAATGAAAACCGGCAGCGTCGCGCCGCCCTTGGCTTTCGAGACCGCCTTGGTCAGGCCGCCGAGCGTGTCGAAGTAATGCTCGATCGTGGTGATGCCGATCTCGACCGAATCGAGGTTCTGATAGGCCATGTCGACATGTTCGAGCATACTGTCGAGCACATCGGCCTGATGGCTCGTCTTGCCCTTGTGGTTGATCGCGAAGCTCTTGCGATTGCTGTAGGTCTGGGCGATCTCGGCGTCATCGTCCCAGGCAGAGGACGAGATCAGCATGTTGACGTTCGCGCCATAGGCACCGTCGGCATTGGAGAATACCCGGTAGGCGGCAGCCTCGAGATCGCAGCCATGGCTCTCGCAATAGGAAAGCGCGTGCTTACGGATGAAGTTCATCTCGACCGGCTCGTCCGCCGTCGCGGCCAGATAGCTCGCCTCGGCCAGCATGCTCGCCTGGATCGGCAGAAGATCCCGGAAGATCCCCGACAGCGTCATGACCGCATCGATCCGCGGACGCTTCAGCTCCTCGAGCGGGATCAGCACGGCACCGCAGACGCGGTTATAGGCATCGAGCCTTGGCCTTGCCCCCATCAGCGCCATGGCCTGAGCAAGCGGCGCCCCGCCCGTCTTCAGATTGTCCGTGCCCCACAGCACGACGGCGACCGTTTCCGGCAGGCGGCCATCCGCCTGCATGTAGCGTTCCAGCACTCGCGCAGCCTGCCGTTCGCCATCCTGAACGGCAAAGGCGCTCGGGATACCGAAGGGATCGAAGCCGTGAATGTTGCGGCCGGTGGGCAGTAATTCGGGTGTGCGCAGCAGGTCACCCGACGGTGACGGCGGCACGTAGCGCGCATCAAGCGCCACGACGAGGCCATCGAGTTCGCGATTGGTGACAAGCTCGCTGTTCATCGCCTTCAGGCGTGCGATGCTCTCCTTCAGGTCCGGCGAAGCGGCCTTTTCCGCCTGCGCGACGGCGAGATCATCGCCATCGGCAATCGCAAGAACCAGTGCCTGTCGATCGGCATGGCTGACGACTGATGGCATGCCGGCGCCGACATGCTCCAGCATGTCCAGCCGCTCGTCGCGCTGCATGCCACGACCGGCAACATGCAGACCATGCGGGATCAGCGCATATTCAAGCTCGGTCATTTCAGCCACGAGCGACTGGATGACCTCCGCCTGGGTTTGGGCCAGACTGTCCCGACCCAGCTCAAGTTGCGCCGCCTGCACCTGGATCAGCTCGAACAGGCGTTCGCGCTCGACAAGCGCATCAGGTGCGGCCTGCCGGTAACGGTCGAGGCTCGCCTTCAGTTCGCTCAGGCCCTTGTAGAGCCCGGCATGGGTGATCGGCGGCGTGAGATAGGAGATGAGTGTCGCGGCCGAACGGCGCTTGGCAATCGATCCCTCGGACGGATTGTTGGCCGCATAGAGATAGAAATTCGGCAGAGCGCCGAGAAGACGATCCGGCCAGCAGCTTGCCGACAGGCCGACCTGCTTGCCTGGCATGAATTCGAGCGCGCCATGCGTGCCGAAATGCAGGACGGCATCGGCCTTAAAGGTTTCGCGCAGATAACGGTAGAAGGTCGCGAAGGCATGGTTCGGGGCAAAGCCGCCCTCGAAGAGCAGCCGCATCGGATCGCCCTCATAGCCGAAGGGCGGCTGGATCGCGACAAGCAGCTTGCCGAACTGGCGACCGAGAACGAAGAGGCCACGGCCATTGCTCAGGACGCGGCCAGGCGCCGGTCCCCATTGCGCTTCGATGTCGGCGAGATGCCGCTCGCCACGCACGTGATCATCGACCGAAACCACCGCATGCACATTGGCCTCGGCACCATAAAGGGCAGCATTGCCTTCGAGAATCGCAAGCCTGAGCGCCTCGGAATCCTCGGGCACGTCGACATCGTAACCCTCGGCTTTCCGCCGCGTCATCGTCTCGAACAGGCTTTCGAAAACCGAAAGGAAGGCGGCGGTGCCGATGCTGCCGCTGTTCGGCGGGAAGTTGAAGATCGTCACCGCAAGGCGGCGTTCGGCACGGGCCGCACGGCGCAGATCCACCATCGCCGCCAGGCGGTCGGCAAGCAGCGTCACGCGCTCCTCGTCCGGCTGCATGCAGGCGCGCCCCGAGGGGCAGGCGTCGAGCTGGCGCGAGCAGATGCAGGCCTTGGCTTGGGCTCCACCATCGGAGCGTCCGCCGAAGACCATGGAGCCGATCGCACCATCGAGTTCCGGGATCGCGACCATCAGCGTGGTTTCGATCGGCGTCAGGCCCTGGCCCGACTGCGCCCAGGCCTCGCGCGTCTGGAATTCGGTGACGAAGGCCGAGAAATAGGGAACGTCGAGCGTCTGCAACAGAGCCGCCGCCGCGCTCGCATCGCTATAGGCCGGGCCTCCGACAAGCGAGAAGCCGGTGAGCGAGCAGAGCGCATCGATCTTAACGCCGGTTGCGCCGCCCATCATGTAGCGCTCGATTGCGCCACGCATGTCGAGCCCGCTGCAGAAGACCGGGACGACGTTGAAGCCGCGGGTTTCCAGCTCGCGGATGACACGGTCGTAATGGCCGGTATCGCCGGAGAGGATATAGGTCCGCATCAGGAGCAGGCCGATGGTCCCACGGGCGCCGGGCTTGAACGGCAGGGCCGAAAGCTGCGTTGCCACCCTTGGCTTCAGGCGCGGATGATAGAGACCCATGTCGGGATATTCGACGGGATCGCCCACGGTCACCCGGCCCTGAAGCCCCTTGCGCTCCCCCCGGGCATATTTGCCGACCAGCAGGCGCACCATGTTGGCGATGTTTTCGTCCGAGGCGGCGATCCGATATTGCAGCGTCAGGAAATAGTTGCGCACATCCTGCGCGGTGCCGGGGATGAAACGAAGGAGCTGCGGCAGGCGGCGCAGCATCGCGAGCTGACGCTCGCCGGCGGTGCGGCCACTATCCTTGCCGCCACGCGAGCTTTTGCCGCGCAGCTTCTTCAGAAGAGCCAGCGGGCCCTTCTGCTCTTCGCTCATCTTGAAACGACCCATGGTCGTGTATTTCATGACCGTGCCGGCCGACATGCAGCAGACCATGGCATCACACTCGCGATGCCGCGATTCGAGCACGTCTGCGATGGCGCGCACATGCTCTTCGACGAAGATCATCGAAACGATGATGATGTCGCCGGCAAGGATGGCCGCACGGCAGGCTTCGAGGCTGGCTGGATTGTCGTTCCAGTCGGTCGCAGCATGAACGGAAAGCGTCAGACCGGGCAGGTCCTGGGCGAGGCTGCGGCGCGCATCATCGACGGCTGCGACAATGTGATTGTCGAGCGTCACGAACACCACCCGGACCGGGGTGCTGTCAGCGGGCGAAATGGGCTTTCGCGTCATACAGCGTCTCCACGGTGATCGGGCGGATACCCTTGCGGGCGGCGAAAAGTTCGGTGTTGCGGCGGGCCTTGCCACGCACGAAGAAGGGAATTTTCTTGAGCTCGCGCTCGGCTTCCAGCGTCCAGACAGCCTCTGCAGAGGGCGCCTCGGCCATGACAAGCGTCTCGCCATCGGCCTCGTCATCCGCAGCCGCCGGCTTTGCCGAAGGCGCATGGGCATGCAGATGCGAGGCCTGAGCCTGATCGTTGAATTCGAAATCGTCCCGGAACATCTGCAGGAGATGCTCCTCAAGGCCCATCATCAGCGGGTGGACCCAGCTGTCGAAGATGACATTCGCACCCTCGAAGCCCATCTGCGGCGAATAGCGGGCCGGGAAATCCTGGACATGCACGGGCGCTGAGATCACGGCGCAGGGAACACGCAGCCGCTTGGCAATGTGCCGCTCCATCTGCGTACCCAGAACCAGCTCCGGACGGGCATCGATGATCGCCTGCTCGACATCGAGATGGTCGTCGGTGATCAGGGCCTCGATACCGAATTCTTCAGCGGCCTCGCGCACTTCGCGGGCGAACTCGCGCATATAGGTGCCAAGGCCGCAGACCTTGAAGCCCAGTTCCCGGGCAGCGATGCGCGCGGCGGCAATGGCGTGGGTCGCGTCACCGAAGACGAAGACACGCTTGTTGGTGAGGTAATTGCTGTCGACAGAGCGCGCATACCAGGTGGCGCGATCCTCCGCCTCGCCGACTGGTTCGTCATTCGAAAGGCCTGCCAGTGCGCGCACTTCCGCGAGGAAGGTCCGTGTTGCACCAATACCGATCGGTACGGTCGAGACGAACGGCATGCCAAACTGCTTCTTCAGGTAGCGTGCGGCGCTCTCGCCGATCTCGGGATAGAGCACGATGTTGAAGGCAGCCTCCGGCAGACGGCCGAGATCATCGACCGTCGCTCCGAGCGGCGCCACGACCCGGACTTCGATACCGTTTGCGGCGAGCAGCCGGCAGATTTCCGTCACGTCGTCGCGGTTGCGGAAACCGAGGGCAGAAGGACCGAGGATGTTGCAGCTGTTCGGGGCCACCTGCACCGGACGTTCGCGCCCGGCGGTGAAGCCACGGACGAGCCGATATAATGTCTCGGCTGCACCCCAGTGCTCCTTCTTCTGGTAGGAAGGCAGCTCCAGAGGCACAACGGGGACCCGTACATCAAGCGTCCGCGCCAGACCCGCCGGATCGTCCTGCAGCAGTTCAGCTGTGCAGGAAGCGCCGACCAGAAGCGCATCCGGCTGGAAACGCTCGATGGCATCGCGGCAGGCGGTCTTGAACACATCGGCCGTCGAACCGGCGAGGTCACGTGCCTGGAAGGTCGTGTAGGTGACCGGCGGACGCGAGGGGCGCCGCTCGATCATGGTGAAGAGCAGGTCGGCATAGGTGTCGCCCTGCGGTGCATGCAGCACATAATGCACGCCCTGCATCGATGCGGCGATCCGCATGGCACCCACATGCGGCGGTCCTTCATAGGTCCACATGGTGAGTTTCATGATGCGGCCCTCCGGCTGCCGGAGCGCTCGCCCGCGATCATTGCCTTGCGCGTCAGCGGACGGGCGAAGAGCTCGGCGAGATCACCGGCCTGTTCGTAGCCCTGGATCGGGGTGAAGGCGAATTCGATCGACCACTTGGTGACGATCCCCTCGGCCTCGAAGGGATTGGCAAGGCCCATGCCGCAGACGACGAGATCGGGCTTGGCCGCACGACAGCGGTCGATCTGGATTTCGACATCCTGACCTTCCGAGATCGAGACGCCCGGTGGCAGCATGGCGAGCTCGCCGGCGACGTGTTCGCGGTGCAGATAGGGGCTGCCGACTTCGATGATCTCGGCATCGAGTTCGCGGCTGAGATAGCGGGCGAGCGATGGCTCCATCTGGCTGTCGGGGAAAAGGAAGATCCGCTTGCCTTCAAGCATGGGCCGATAATGGGCGGTTGCCTCGCGGGCGCGCCGGCGCGGCGCCTCGGTCAAGGTGGCAAACCGGGCCGGAGAAACGCCAAACGTGTCGGCAATTGCCTTCAGCCAGGCGGTCGTGCCTTCTTCGCCAAGCGGGAAGAGCGCATTGATGCGGGCGGCACCCAAGCTTTCCAGCGCGGCCGCCGTGGCGCCCAGATAGGGCTGGGCCAGGATGAAGCGCGTGTTCGGACCGATCTTCGGCAGACGCTCGCTGCTGCGGCCGGGCAGGAAGACGACATCCTCGAGGCCCATCTCGTCGAACAGGCGGGCAAACTGGTCTTCGACCACATCGGCGATGGAGCCGGCAACGACGAGCTTGGCGACCTTGTCGCTCGCCCCATGGGTCGATTGATCGCGCACAAGGGCCGCCAGGAAATTGTCCTCGCCTTGGGTAAAGGTCGTTTCGATCCCGCTGCCGGAATAGCAGAGCACCCGTGGTATGGAGCCATATTTGCGGTCGAGCCGTTCGGCGGCGCGGTTGAGGTCGAATTTGATGACCTCGGACGGACAGGAGCCCACCAGCACCAGCATCCGGATGTCAGGGCGACGTTCGAGCAGACGGGCGACTTCACGGTCGAGCTCGTCATGCATGTCGACCATGCCGGCAAGATCGCGCTCCTCCATGATCGCTGTGGCAAAACGCGGCTCGGAGAAGATCATCACGCCGGCGGCAGACTGGATGAGATGCGCGCAGGTGCGCGAACCGACCACCAGGAAAAAGGCATCCTGCACCTTGCGATGCAGCCAGATGATCGAGGTCAAGCCACAGAAGACCTCGTGCTGGCCACGCTGGCGAATGGTGGCTGATGGTGTATCGCAGGAGACGAGCGGCTGGTTCATGACGCGCTCCCCGAAAGCGAGGATGCACTACCAAGCGTCGGGGACGATCCCGCTCTTGCAGCCTGGTCGAGACGGGCCAGACGCAGCTTCCAGAGAAACTGTCCGGCATTGATGACATAGGTGACATAGGCAGCGAGCGCGAGCGCCATCAGCGAACCGGGATCGAGCGCGCCGGTGAAGAGAGCCACGAGATAGGAGGTGTGCAGCGCCAGTACCAGGATCGAGAAGACGTCTTCCCAGAAGAACGGGCGGGCGAACAGATAGCGTCCGAAGACCACCTTCTCCCAGATCGAACCGGTGATCATGATGGCGTAAAGCGTCAGCGTCTTGATGACGATCGAGACCTGGGCAGCGACGAGCCCTTCTCCGGTGACGAGAAAGCGCAGGATGAGACCGAGGCTGATGAGAAAGACCAGGAATTGTACGGGAGCGAGGATACCCTGCACCAGCGTCCACACACTCTCGTCGCGCCTGCGACGTTCCTCCGCAGTGTAGAGGGCGCGGCCTGATGCCAATGGTTTGGATATGCGCATGGCAGTCATCCCTTCTCCCATCCCCTCCCCAGGCTGATCGGGATTAAGGCAAAGACTACGCCTCGAACAATCAAAGTGTCAACTTAGATTGACGTATATTTTGATTTACAGAAATGAATTCTGGGTTCATTCTCCCCTGGCTCGTCCGACGGACCAAGATGTCTCCGCCCGACGCCGCATTGGGTCGTTTTCGCGGACGGGGGGAACGGCGCGAGATGATGGACGGATCCGTTCACGGTAGAAATGACAGGCCGAATGGCACCAATCCTTCGAGCAATGAAGGCCTAAAGCCATTCATGAAGCTTGCCGCAGCAGCCAAGAGAGCATACCTAACCGAAAGCGACGGAGAAAAACTCCGGCGCCTGATCGAGGGAACGGTGGCTTCCATGACCGCCGATAAGCTGTCGACGCGTTACGACCGGGGTTTGGAGCACGATCGTCTGTATCAGAAGGCGCTCGACGAATTTCGTTTTCTCATCCTCAACCCGCGGACTCGTCTGGCGTCGTTGCGCGCTTTCCTGGACCATGAATTGCCCCAGGGGCGCCCCTACTACGTCAAGGTGCTTTTCCTTGAGACCATCGCCCGACAACTGGGCCAGCAATGGGTTTCCGACGATTGTGACTTCGTCGATGTGACGATCGGATCCGCGCGTCTTCAGGAATTGGCGACTTCGATGTCCTTCGACCTGCGCAACAACGCACCCGACCGCGATGCACCGACAGCGCTGATCCTGACACCTCCCGGCGAGCAGCACACCTTGATGCCCCATCTGATCGGGCTGCTCTTCGAAAGCCTGGGTTGGTCGAGCCGTGTCGTCGAGCCGGCAACGATCAAGACGCCCGTTTTCGTTCAAGCCGTGGAGAGCGCCGACATTGCGTGTATCGGCTGGAGCAACATTCGCCTCGCTGCCGAGTTCAAGTCACTCGTGCAGGAGCTTCGCCGATTGCGCGGCGAGGCCCGCCTGCCCCTTCTGGTGGGTGGTGTTGCCGCGCTGGATTCCGTTGATTTTCTTGTAGGTTTGGGGATTGACTGCATCTGTGACAGCGTTTACTCCGCCGTCAGGATCTGCGAAAGTTACTATGAATTAGAAAGAATCAGCCGCCAGGCTCGCGCCGCAGGCCGAACGGCAGTGGTTACACCCAGCGGAATCGATTGGCTCACTCCATGAAGCCACTGAACGGTCATAGCGGAACGGATGGCTTTACAGTCGCAGGCAGCGCGCTGAAGTCTCTCGATCTGGATTCGATCGGTTCGCTCGTGGGCCTAGGCGCAGATGTGGTGATGCTCGTCGACCGAGCCTCGATCGTGTCACAGATCTACTTTTCCAACAGCGATCTCGCCGATTACGGCCTTGCCAAAACCGTTGGCAAGCGGTTGCAGGACTGCGTGACGGTCGAGTCGGTCCCCAAGATCGACACCATGCTGGCCACAGGCACGGGAACCCATCCGGTGCGTGGATACCAGGTGAACCACAAATGCAGCGGCAAGCCGGACCTGCCGGTTGCCTATTCCGCCTATAGCGCGAAGGATTTCCCCTACACCATCGTCGTCGGCCGCGAGTTGCGGCAGCAAATGATCGACCAGCAGCGCCTGGTCCAGACTCAGATGGAGCTGGAAGCCGACTATCGGGAACTGAAGGAAGCCGAAACCCGGTACCGCACTGCCTTCAAAGTCGCCACGGTAGCCTATGTCATGCTCGACGGCGAACGGCGCACCATTCTGGACGCCAACCCGGCAGCCAGCACGCTTTTGTCCTCGACCGGGGCGCCTCTTTCCGGCAAATCGATCCGCGATCTCTTCGCCAAACAGGATCGCGACCGCGTGGGCGATGCGATCAGCGAGGCGCGCCATAGCCCCAATCCGGTGAACCTGGACGGCGTCACGATCGCCAAGGGCGAGCCGGTGTCTCTGACGATCCGGTCCTACCGCGAAAACGGCATCACCAATGTTCTGCTGTCGCTTTGGCCGGCCGATCAGGTCCAGGAGATCAACCGGCAGCGGATCGAGAAGCCCATCGGTGGCGCTACCCTCGAGATCACCGATCTTCCAGAAGCGGTCGTGCAGACGGATGCCGAAGGCCAGATCCTCGCAGCCAACACGCTCTTTCTCGATCTGATCCACGCCCCCTCGCTGACGCAGGTGCTGGGACGCAATATCGGCGCCTGGTTCAGCAGTGCAGCCATCGACATCAGGGTTCTCTATGCCCGCCTGATGGACGAACCCTATATCCGCGGCTTCAGCTCAACCCTTACGGACAATCTCTCCGGCGAGAGTGCCGTCAGCATTTCCGCACGGCTCAATTCGTCCAACAACACGATCCAGTTGATCGTCATCCCGCAGGCAACGGGCGGCGAGCGCCTGACGATCCCCTCGCCAGGGGTGCCGGAACAGGCTGAAGGCTTCTCGGCCCTTGTCGGCAAGGTCCCGCTGAAGGACCTCATTCGGGAATCACTCGATGTGATCGAGAAGATCTGCATCGAGGCGGCTCTCGACCAGACCAACAACAACAGGGCTTATGCAGCCGAGATCCTCGGCCTGTCGCGTCAGAGCCTTTACATCAAGCTGCGCCGTCACGGGCTGGAGGACTATCGCCCGGGGAGCAGCCGGTCGGACTGAGCGACAGAGTGACTGTCAATTTTAGTTGACACTCTCCGGCCCCAGGCATAGCCTCGGGGTCATGGCCCAGATCCCTTCACATGTTCCGGCAGCCTCTTATCCGTCCGCGGCGGCGGTCGTTCAGCTTTTGAAGCCCATCACCTGGTTCCCACCGATGTGGGCCTATGCCTGCGGCGCCATCGCCTCGGGCGCCGGGCTTGGTGATCGCTGGCTTCCTGTCGCCCTCGGCGTTCTTCTCGCAGGCCCCCTGCTCTGTGGCACAAGCCAGGCGGTCAATGACTGGTTTGATCGCCATGTCGACGCGATCAACGAGCCGAACCGGGTCATCCCGTCAGGACGTATGCCCGGCCAGTGGGGGCTGGCGGTCGCCATCATCATGTCCATTCTGTCCATGCTCGTGGCGGCCCTGCTCGGTCCCCTCGTGTTTGCCGCCGCGTCCATCGGTCTGGCACTCGCCTGGGGTTACAGCGCGCCCCCGTTTCGCTTCAAGCAGAACGGCTGGATCGGCAACGGAGTGGTCGGGCTGAGCTATGAAACGCTGCCATGGATCACGGCCGCGACGGCAGCGCTTGGATCAACCCCCAGTTCGCGCACCCTGCTGGTCGCCCTGTTCTACGGATTGGGCGCGCACGGGATCCTGACGCTGAATGACTTCAAGTCCATCAAGGGTGACCGGCAGATGGGTGTGCGCACGCTCCCGGTTCTGCACGGTGCGGGAAATGCCGCCCGCATCGCCTGCCTGATTATGACAGCGTCGCAGATCGGGGTCATCATTGTTCTGGCAGAGGCCAATCTCATCACCGGCGCCATCCTCGTCACCGCCGTGCTCGCCCTGCAGATCCTCTGCATGATCAGTTTTCTGCGAGATCCGGAAGGCAAAGCCGTCTGGTATTCGGCAATCGGGGTCGGCCTTTATGTGAGCGGCATGATGGCCGCCGCGGTCTCGATGGGCTCCCAGCTCGTCCCTTCAGTCGCGGCCGGATAGGAGGCAACGGCGATGCCCAACATGTCGATCACAGGCGGAAACAGCGTCACAGTCACGTCAGGCTTGAGCTGGTTGTCAATCGTTCGGCTGGGGCTCGTCCAGGCGGCCTTAGGGGCCATCGTCGTGCTCACAACCTCGACTTTGAACCGCGTAATGATCGTCGAACTCGGTCTTGCCGCCGTCATTCCCGGCCTGCTTGTCGGGCTGCATTACGGCGTCCAGATCACAAGACCGGTCTGGGGCCACAAATCCGACACCGGCCGCTCCCGAACGCAGTGGATCCTCGGTGGCCTTGCACTTCTGGCACTGGCAGGCACCGGCGCCGCAGCCACAACGCTGCTCTTCGAGCATTCCTTCCTTCTCGGCATCTTGGCCGCCATCATCGCCTATGCCCTGATCGGCATCGGGATTGGAGCATCGGGCACTTCACTGCTCGCGCTGATCGCGATGAAGACAGCCGTCGAAAGACGCGCGGCCGCCGCCACCATCACCTGGATGCTGATGATCACCGGCATCATTGTCACCTCGATCATCGTCGGCGCACAGCTCGATCCCTATTCCCATGAGCGTCTGATCGCCGTGACCGCAGCAGCCGGGATCGTGGCGTTCGGCATCGGCCTCATCGGCGTGGCCGGCATGGAGGCCAAGCCATCGGTCGACCAGAAGGACGAGGGCGCTCCGACATCGAGCTTCCGGGAGAGCCTTCAGGACGTGCTGCAAGACCAGGAAGCACGCCTCTTCACCCTCTTCATCTTCGTCTCCATGCTGGCCTTCGCAACGCAGGATTTGATCCTGGAACCCTATGCCGGCCTTCTTTTCGGCATGACGCCGGGAGAAACGACCAGCCTGTCCGGCACCCAGCATGCCGGCGTTCTCCTGGGCATGGTTCTCGTTGGCGTTTCGACCGCAATCTTTGGCAAGCGATACCTGGGCCTGCCGCGCAGCTTCATCGTCGGAGGCTGCTTCGGCTCGGCGTTTGCCCTTGCGGCGCTTGCCGTCTCGACGCAGTCAGCACCGCTCTGGCCTCTCGAGGTCAACATCTTTCTGCTGGGTGCCACCAATGGTGCCTTTGCTGTGGCAGCCGTCGGCACCATGATGATCCTCGCCGGAAAAGGGCACAAATCGAACTATGGGATGCGCATGGGAGTCTGGGGCGCAGCACAGGCCATCGCCTTCGGATTGGGTGGCGTGCTTGGAACCGTGGCGCTCGATATCGGGCGGTGGCTGACGGCAAGCGACGCCCTGGCCTTTGCTGCCGTGTTTACGATCGAGGCGAGCCTCTTCCTGATTTCCGCTGTGGTCGCGACCCGTATCGGCCAGCACGTCGCCACACGGTCAGCCACCCTGTCAAACGCAGCCATCATGCCTGGAGAATGAACCCCAACGCCGGTCGATCCGGCAGGGAGACACGCATGCCGAAGATCTATGATGTCGCCGTTATCGGCGGAGGGCCTTGCGGCGCCATGGCGGCAGAACAACTGGCGCAGAAGGGCCATTCGGTCGTCCTGGTCGATCCGGACAACAGGATAAAGCCTTGCGGGGGCGCCATTCCATCAAGGGCGCTTCAAGATTTTGCAATTCCCGAAAGCCAACTCGTCGCGCGGGCCAATGCCGCCCGCATCATTGCCCCCTCGGGCAAGACCGTCGAGATGGCCATCGGCGATATAGGCTATGTCGGAATGGTCGACCGTGCCCATTTCGATCCCTACCTGCGCAAACGCGCCGAAGAGGCAGGCGCTGATCGACTGACCGCAAAGCTGGACGGCATGGAAGAGAGTGATGAAGGAACTCTCGATCTCACCGTCGTCCAGACCGATGGCGAGACGGAACGGGCGTCGATCGTGATCAGAGCACGCCGTGTCATTGGCGCAGACGGCGCAAATTCCGCTGTCAGACGGATGATGTTCCCCGCAGCCAAAAAGCCACCTTATGTCTTCGCCTATCATGAAATCGTCGAAAGCCCCCAGGATGCAGAGCCGGAAATCTTCAGGGCCGACCGCTGCGATGTCGTCTATGACGGTCGCATCTCCCCCGACTTCTATGGCTGGGTCTTCCCCCATGGGGGACAGACGAGCATCGGCACCGGCACGGCCGTCAAAGGTCACAACATCCGCGAAGCCACCAAAGCCCTGAAACGCGCGGCCGGTCTCCAGGACTGTCGTGTCATCCGCCGCGAGGGTGCGCCCCTCCCGCTGAAACCGATGAAGCGGTGGGACAATGGCCGCAACGTGCTGCTCGCCGGCGATGCCGCGGGCACGGTGGCACCATCCTCCGGTGAAGGCATCTACTATGCCATGCTGTGTGGCCGCCTTTCGGCTGAGGCGGTTCACGCGTCTCTGCTGGCCGGCAACGGGCGAGCCCTGGCGCAGGCGCGACGAAGCTTCATGCAGGCGCATGGCCGGGTCTTCCTGATCCTCGGGATCATGCAGATGATCTGGTATCGCAACGACCGGCTTCGCGAGAAGTTTGTCGCCATGTGTGCGGACCCGGATGTTCAGCGCCTGACCTGGGAATCCTATCTGAACAAGAAGCTGGTGCGACGGGATCCGCTGGCGCACCTGCGCGTCTTCGCCAAGGATCTTGCCCAGCTCTTCGGCATCCCCGCGGGGCAGAGATGACGGCATGGCTGACGCAGATCTTCATTTCGGGCTGGATCAGTGTGGTTGCGGTTCTCGTGCTGTGGTCGGTGATCGCCGCCGTCGCCATGCGATCGCCTCGCCCCGACCTCGTGATCAAGACACTCGCGCCCAACGCCATTTCGGGAAGCTGTCTGCTTGCGGCCTTCGGACTGGCGATGCGGCAGGCACACGTTCTTTGGCTTGGAGCCCTGCTTGCCGCGTCGCTGATTGCTTTCCTCGTCGACTTGAAGATGAGGCTCGCCGATCAGGCGTCGGGATTGAGCCGCCGGACCGAATAGTTGAGCGCGGCCGCCGCGGTAACCCAGGCGAGATAGGGTACGAACAGGAGAGAGGCGAGCGGCACCAGGGACCATGCCGTCACGATGAAGAGCGCCACGGAAAGCCAGAGGACGGCAACATCGACGAGCGCGATGTCCATGCGCCGTATCCCGAAAAAGAAGTAGGACCACAGAGCATTGGTCACCATCTGAAGCGCCCAGAGTGCCATGGGCAGAGACCAGCCGCCATTCGTCCAAACAAGCCAGCCCGCATAGCCGATCATCACATAGAGGATCGTCCAGACCACGGGGAAGGCCCACTTCGGCGGCGTCCAGCTGGGTTTGCGCAGCGTTTCATACCATTCGCCGGGCTTGAACATCGCCCCGCTCGAGGCGGCGGCGAGAACGATCACAAGAAGGACGGCTGCGGCCATGATCCGGCTCCGGGGTTGGTTTCGTATAGGAAGATCGAAGCCAGCATTGCGGTTCCATGGAGCGCACCGCCTTGTGAGGCAGACCATCCCCGGAATCGACCGGGCTGGTCGAACGTCATGCCAGCATTACATATCAATTTCATCCGCGATGCCATGGGAGGATACACATGTCGAGGATAATTGCAGCCGCATGCACCGCCGCAGCACTCCTGCTGTCTTCTAACGCCTTCGCTCAGGAAGGGGACGCGGCGGCCGGCGAGACCGTCTTCAAGAAGTGCACCGCCTGTCACAACGTGGCCGACGCGAAACACAAGGTCGGCCCCTCGCTGCAGGGTGTGGTCGGTCGTCAGCCTGGCATCGCAGAAGGTTTCAAGTATTCCAAGGCCATGACGGACTTCGGCGCGGGCAAGGTCTGGGATGACGCTCAGCTGACGGCCTATCTCGCCAATCCCCGCGGCGTGGTCAAAGGCACCCGCATGGCGTTTGCGGGGCTGAAAGATCCGAAGGAAATTGCGGACGTCATCGCCTTCCTGAAGGCGCATCCCGCTCCCTGATGACTTCAAGATCCGCCGGGCGCAGCACGCCCGGCGGATTTCCGCGGCAAAGTGTAAAAAAAAGTTTACATACCGCCCGACTTCTCCGAATATGCAGTTATTGGACCATACCCAGGTAAGCGCTGACTGACAGTGTCGATGTGGCACTCGATGAAGCAGGGCACCGCGGGATATGGGCTCTGCTTGGGAGGAGAGCACAGTGGACTTGTCTCGTGCAAATGACATCGCCACTCCCTTACTCGATCGAGTTCAAGGCCCTGACGATCTGAAATCTCTGGACAGCCGGAGCCTTGTCCAATTGGCCGGGGAGTTGCGGGGCGAAACCATCCGCATCGTATCGGAAACGGGCGGGCATCTGGGCTCGAGCCTTGGTGTGATCGAATTGACGATCGCAATCCATGCCGTCTTTGAGGCGCCCCGCGATACGATCATCTGGGACGTCAGTCACCAATGTTATCCGCACAAGATCCTGACAGGCCGCCGCGCGCGGATGCTGAGCCTTCGCAAGAAGAACGGCCTGTCTGGCTTTACCCGCCGCGCAGAAAGCGACTACGACCCCTTCGGCGCCGCCCATTCCTCCACCTCGATTTCCGCAGGCCTCGGTTTTGCGACCGCGCGGGATTTGACGCATGAGCAGGGCCATGTCGTCTGCGTTATCGGGGATGGAGCAATGTCTGCCGGCATGGCATTCGAGGCCATGAACAATGCGGGCAGGTCAGGCCGGCCGATGATCGTCATCCTGAATGACAATGACATGTCGATTTCCGCATCGACCGGGGCCCTGCAACAGCACCTTGCTGCCGTGCGGGAGGGCTCGGGCGCAAACTCCGGCAATCTCTTCGAGAACTTCGGCTTCGACTATCACGGTCCCGTCGACGGTCATGATCTGGATACGCTCTTGCCCCTTTTGGCCAGACTGCGAGACGCCCGGAATGGCCCGATCCTGCTGCACGCGGTCACCCGCAAGGGGGCGGGCTACGCACCGGCCGAGACGTCCGGCGACAAATATCACGGGGTAAACCCGTTCGACGTTTATACGGGCGTTCAGGCCAAGGGCCAGCCCAAGGCGCCGAGCTACACCAAGGTCTTTGCCGATGCCCTGATCCAGGAAGCAGGGCATGACGACCGGATCGTGGCGATCACCGCGGCCATGGCGGCAGGCACCGGCATCGATCGCTTCGAGGCGAGTTTTCCCAAGCGTACCTTCGATGTCGGGATCGCCGAACAGCATGCAGTCACATTCGCCGCCGGTCTTGCCGCGGCGGGCATGAAGCCCTTCTGCGCGATCTATTCAACGTTCTTGCAAAGGGCCTATGACCAGATCGTCCACGATGTCGCCCTGCAGCACCTTCCCGTCCGCTTTGCGATCGACCGCGCCGGCCTTGTCGGCGCTGACGGACCGACCCATGCCGGATCCTTCGACATTCTCTGTCTCGCAAATCTGCCGGGCTTCACCGTGATGGCTGCCAGCGATGAGGCGGAACTGGTCCATATGGTCGCGACCGCCGCGGCCCATGATCATGGGCCGATCGCCTTCCGTTATCCCCGCGGAGAAGGAACCGGCGTGACCTTGCCGACCAGAGGAGAAATTCTCCCCATTGGCCGGGGAAGGATCATCGAACAAGGCAGCCAGGTAGCCCTTCTGTCTTTCGGCACAAGGCTCGCGGACTGTCTGAAGGCGCGCCGGCTTCTGGCTTTGGAAGGCATCTCCGCAACCGTCGCGGACGCGCGCTTTGCAAAGCCGCTGGATACGGCACTTCTCGCCGACCTCGTCGACAATCATACGATGTTGATCACGATCGAAGAGGGCGCCACCGGTGGATTTGGCGCCCTCGTCCTCCACCATCTCGCCAACCGGGGCATGCTCGACGGCCGCTGCGCCCTGCGCACCATGACCTTGCCCGATACATTCATCGCACAGGCAAGCCCCGATGACATGTACGAAGAGGCGAAGCTGACCGCCCGTCACATCGCGGCCCTTGCGCGCAGTGGGCTTGGCATCGCAAGGCCCAATGCGGATCTACGCCGGTCGACAATCGCCGGCCAGGCCGAACTGCCTGCACGTCTGCACCGTGCCGAAGATCGCTGACTAAACCTTAAGGCGGTAAAAGACGTATACGACCACGAGAAGTTTGGCGAAGATGAAAGAATGAAGTACTATCCCATCGGGATGAGCGGATAAGCCCAAGCCGATGACCGGGAGGGTGATATGGCGGGTGATAAGAAGGGGGGATCGTCGGGAGACCCTCCGTATACGGACGGTAAGCCTGAACTATCCAAAGCCGACAACAAGCTGACAAGCCTCGAGCAGCGCATTCTCGAAAGCGCGATCCGCGGAGCCGTACCCCGGCTGGTGGGGGCAAGCCATCCGGACCTGTCGACGCATCTCCACGACGGCGAAATGCCGCCGGAGATCGATTTCCATCTTCACCCTGAACTGGATCCGAAGGCCCGCGAACTGCCGGGAACCGACAAGGCGATCGCCTACCGCGCCGCACTGACACAGGCCCTGATCCAGCCCGATCCGCGGGCGCATCGGGAGATTATCGAAGAGTTGCAGCGCAGTGAACTGCCGATGCACACTCTGGCGATCCAGCTCTTCTCGCCGGTGGCGGCTCATCTCGGCCGGCTGTGGTGCAATGACGAGACGGATTTCATTCAGGTCGCCATTGCTTCGACACGCCTCGGCATGATCGTCAATCATCTATCGCAAAACCGCAGCCAGACGATCCGCGATCGCCAGAAGGCGCGCCGTGTTTTGCTCGCTCGAACGCAAGGCGCCATGCACACGATCGGCGTTTCGATCGTTGCTTCCTGTTTCCGCGACATGGGCTGGGATGTCGATGGCGGTGCCGATCTCGAGCTCAACGACAGCCTCTACATGCGCCTGTCCAACTCGTCCTACAGCCTGCTGGGCATCTCGGTCGGCCAGATCGATGAAGTCGACGAATGTGCGTCTGCCATCCGCCGCATTCAGTCGAACCGCAGCCTGTCCGCCATGAAGATCGCCGTCGGCGGCCCGGCGGTCATGAAAAACCCGCAGGCCTTCGGAGGCATCGGCGCCGATATGGTCGCCCGATCCGCCCTTGAAGTCATGCACCTTGCTGATCGCATGGGCTAAGCCCCCAGCACAAGATCCTCACTGCTTGATGCCAAAGACCAGCGACCAGGGACCAAGACCATCCGGCTTGTGCTCCCCCTGCGCGTAGACGACATCGACCAGATCGCTTTCCATATGCGTCTCGACAGCACCATCCGTCGGGTTGGCCACGAGAATATAAGATCGCCCGTCATTGAGCGGCCACTCGACCCGGATGGCCGCACCATCAAGCACGTAGCGCCCGCCTTGATCCATAAGGGGAAGCAAAGGCGCGACGCGTTCCCGCCGCAGCGTGATCAACTGGCGATAGCGGTCAATCCAGGTCGTGCCGGGCGTGGATGTCGCAGCCTCCCAATCGAGGATACCCGAGCGGAATGTGTCCTCCGACGTGGGATCGAGAACATGTTCACCGTCAAAGCCCGGAAGCTTGGACAATTCCTGCCGCCGGCCTTTTCGCACGGCGGCGTTCAGTTCCTCGTCGAAGTCACAAAAATAGGGAAAAGGCCGCTGCGACGACCATTCCTCGCCCATGAAGAGCATGGGGATCTGGGGTGACAGCAGAACGATCGCGGCGGCGAAGGCGAGCGCTGGCTCCGGCAGGGTCGCCATGATGCGGTCGCCATTCGCGCGATTGCCGATCTGGTCGTGATTGTGGAGGAAGGAGATGAAGGCGACAGGCGAAATATGGCCGCTGGGCTGCCCCCGCGTCTCGCCACTGAAGGACATCACCTGGCCTTGGAAGACGAAGCCTTCGGCAAGCGCCCTTGCCAGCGCCGGACCCGCTTCTTCGTAATCACCATAATACCCGAAGGTCTCTCCACTGGTTGCCACATGCAGCGCGTGGTGGATGTCATCATTCCATTGTGCGTTGAAGAGAGGGGCGTCTGAGCCTGATCGCTCTAGTAGACGCGGGTTGTTCTCCTCGTTCTCGACAATGAGATGAACATGTCGATCCCCAAGACGCTGCCTGACACGCATCGCCAACTCGTCGAGAAAATGCGGCTTGCTGTCGTCACGGATCGCATGCACCGCATCGAGCCTCAGCCCGTCAATCCGATACTCCTCGAGCCAGTGAAGTGCATTCTCGATCAGAAACGCGCGAACCATCTCGCTCTGTTCATCATCGAAATTGACCCCGTCACCCCAGGGTGTCTGATGATGCGGCGAGAAAAGTGGCGCATAGGCCGCCATGAAATTGCCGGACGGTCCGAAGTGATTGTAGACCACGTCGAGAAAGACGGAGATCCCCCTCTGATGCGCCGCCTCCACGAGCGCGACGAGATCGTCCGGCCGCCCGTAAACGCTGTCGGGCGCATAAGGCAGCACGCCGTCATAGCCCCAGTTTCGGCTTCCCGGAAAGTCCGCGATCGGCATGAGCTGGATCGCCGTGATCCCCAGTCCGGCGAGATGGTCGAGCTTCTCGATCACCGCTCGAAACGTCCCCTCTTCCGTGAATGTGCCGACATGCAGCTCGTAGATTACCATGTCGGCCCAGGGCCTGCCCTGCCAGATCGGATCTGGTCTGCGGTAGTGTGAGAGATCGACCAATTCACTCGGGCCGAAGACGTCCTCGGGCTGGTGACGGCTGGCGGGGTCCGGAACGACCAGCCCGTCCGGCAGATGGAACCGGTACCGCATGCCGGGCTTTGCCTCGGGTACCAGGAGATGGAACTGACCGTCGGGCTGCCTCTCCATCTCTCTTATTGCTGCTCCCTCTAGTTCCAGGGAAACCGTGTCACATCGTGGCGCCCATAGCCGAAACAGAACCCCGTCATCCCTGATAACGGGGCCAAAAACATACTCGCTCACCACTGGCTCTCCTTGCGCTCGCACAAGGGCTCCAACGCCGCAACGAACGAATTGTTCGCGCGCTGATCAGGCCGCCATTCAGGCCTGCAACGACAACTTCTGCTTGACGCGTGCTTCTGGCGAAAATGCGAGCGGGAAGCTCACGGCCTGCCCCGTTTCGGCCGAGTGCTGCGCGGCAAGTCCCATCGCGACCGCCCACCATCCGTCATCGAGGGCAACTTCAACGGGATGCTCGCCCCGCACCGCTTTCTGGAAGCGCTGATGCTGGTAGAAGGTCGAGCCATTGTGGTCGCCGGCCTCCAGCAATTGCGGATCGACCGGGATCTCGACAACATGCGGGCCCTTAGGATCTCGCGGCGAAACGATCACTTGGGCGATCGGCGGCTCTCCGAGATGCTCGGGCCAGAAGCGCCCCGGACCGGGCACAAGGCATTCGATCTTGCCCTTCGGCCCCACCGCCGAGATCTCTTCCTGATAGCGTGCGCCCTCCGCAAACATGCAAAGCTCCAGCATGGCGCGCGCACCGGAGGCAAAGTCGACGATGACATAGGCATTGTCCCAGATGTCGGACCGCTTGCCGTCATAGACCTCGTCGACATGGTTCACCGACTGCCCGCCCGAAGCCATAATGCGGACGGGATCGGACTTCAGGATATGCCGCATCAGGTCGAAGAAGTGGCAGCATTTCTCGACCAGCGTGCCGCCTGTGTTGCGGTTGAAGCGGTTCCAGTCCCCGACCTTTTCGAGGAACGGGAAGCGATGCTCGCGGATGGTCAGCATGCGGATGCCGCCCGTCGCATCCTCAGCCTCGTCGATCATACGGGCCACCGGCGGCATGTAGCGGTACTCCATGGCAACCCAGATCGGCGCCGGATAGGCGGCTCGAAGTGCGGCAAGACGGGGCGCATCGGCAGGGTCGGTAAAGAGCGGTTTTTCGACCAGCACCGGCAGCGGCCGGATCGCTGCGATCTTCTCGAGCTGGTCGAGATGCAGATAGTTCGGGCTGGCAATCAGAAGGCAATTCACCGCCTCGACTGCGAGCAGTTCCTCGACCGAGCTCACCATCTCTGCCGTCGGCACGGCCTCTGCAGACAACGCCCGCATGCCGGGGTCAGGTTCGAAGATCGCCACCACCGACGCATCCGGCAGAAGGGCGATGTTGCGCAGATGCTCCTGCCCCATCATACCGCAACCGATGATCCCGTATTTTAGTCCTGCCACTCTTTCCTCCTGAGTTGGGCCGCCTCTCGCGTCCCTGTCATTTCAGCCGCGCGACGTAGCGCGCGACGGTATGGTCGAGCCAGGTCCGCGACACTTCTGCGCGAAAACCCTCCTGGTCCTGGCTGATGCGCTGGATATGAACGATCGGTGCTCCGGCCTTCTGGCCAAAGACTGCGGGCGCCCAGTCGGGCACGGCATCGAGACCGATCTGGTCCTCCGCGCGGGCGATCCAGAGCGAGAGCTTGGTGCGGTAGAAGAGATAGAGGGATTCCGACACGGCCTCGGGATCGATGGTCTCGATATAGGAGCCGTCGAGCCAGATCTCCTCAAGCGCCGCAGGCTTCCCCGAAAGACGCCGCAGACGGCGGATCCGGTGTGCTTCGCCGGACGTGCCGAAGGCCGGCAGGTCTGCAGGCTTTGCCAAGCGATCGATGGTGAGGATCTCCGCCGTCGGAAGTCCGCCGCCACCGAGAAGTTCCAGACGGAACATCGCATAGACCGACTTCGGATCGGAGATTGCCCGCACGTAATTGCCGGAGCCCTGGATCCGCTCCAGCAGCCCGCGGTTCTGCAGCTCCGCGAGCGCCTTGCGCAGGGTCCCGACTGCAATCCCGAGCTCTTCCGCCATGTCTCGCTCAGGCGGCAGCTTTTCGCCATCGATCAGCCGCCCTGCCGCGATGTCGCGCACCAGGAGTTCGGTGATCTGGACATAGATCGGAAGGCTGCCGGGGGGCTGCATCGCGGGGTTCTGTGGCACTTCGGTATCGCTGAGAAAAAATTGATACACTATTGATCTACATCAAATCGGGTGTTAGGCAAGAGGAAAGTTGGAGCCTTGGAGGAGACCTCAATGACTGTCGTGCCCGTCACATCAGCCGATCTCGATGGCGCGGAAGTGTCGTGGTTTGCAGCACTCTGCTCTGACGATTATCAGTTCCTCGGCGTGCCTGACGGCGCACTCCGCTCGAGCTGGGAACACTGCTCCGACATCGTGCAAAAGGCCGAGCAGCTCGGTTTCCGTAACATCCTCTGCCCGTCCTCGTACCAGGTTGGCCAGGACACGCTGAGCTTCGTGGCCGGTTGCGCCCCGATCACATCCAAGATCAACATGCTGGCCGCCATTCGCTGCGGCGAGATGCAGCCGATCATGCTGGCGCGCACGGTCGCGACCCTCGACCACATGCTCAAGGGCCGTCTGACGCTGAACGTCATCAGCTCGGATTTTCCGGGCGAAGTCGCCGATAGCGCCTTCCGCTACAAGCGCAGCCACGAGGTGGTCGAGATCCTGCGCCAGGCATGGACGCGGGACACCATCGATCACGAGGGCGAAGTCTACCAGTTCAAGGGCGTCTCAACCGAACCCGCCCGCCCCTACCAGCAGAATGGCGGCCCTCTGCTCTACTTCGGCGGCTACTCACCCGATGCTCTCGAGCTCTGCGGCGCGCAATGCGACGTCTACCTGATGTGGCCGGAGAAAAAGGAGCAGCTCGCCGAGCGGATGAAGGCCGTGCATGCGCGCGCCGAAGCCCATGGCCGGACACTGGATTACGGCCTGCGCGTACACATGATCGTTCGCGACACCGAAAAGGAAGCGCGCGAATACGCCGAATACATCGTCTCGAAGCTCGACGACGAATACGGCAAGCTCATCCGTGATCGCGCGCATGACTCGATTTCGCTGGGTGTCGCCCATCAGGCCCGGGCCCGCGAACTCGCCGACCAGTTCGGCTATATCGAACCGCACATGTGGACCGGCATCGGCCGCGCCCGCTCCGGCTGTGGTGCGGCCCTTGTCGGCTCGACCGACCAGATCCTCTCGGAGCTGGAAGAGTACCGGAAAATGGGCATTCGCGCCTTCATCCTGTCGGGTTACCCGCATATCGACGAGGCAGTTCATTTCGGCACCAAGATTCTGCCGCAACTGAAGACCGTCTCGCTACCCCACGCCTATGGCCGCGTTCCCGCGGAAATGCCCGCCACACCTCTCGGAAATGGAGTTCGTCGCTGATGCAGCGCGTCAATCTTACCCCTGACCTCACCTTCAGCCGCCTCGTTTACGGCATGTGGCGCATCGGCGACGATGCCGACACCTCGCCGAAGCATGTGCAGGCCAAGATCGAGGCCTGCCTTGCTCAGGGCATCACGACCATGGATCAGGCCGACATCTATGGTGGCTATACCGCCGAAGCGATCCTCGGCAACGCCCTGAAGGCCGCGCCCGGCCTGCGCGACAAGCTCGAGATCGTCACCAAATGCGATATCGTCGCCCCGGTCGGTCGCCATTCGGCAGCCCGCGTCAAGTACTACGATACGTCGGCGGCTCACATCACCGCCTCGGTCGAAGCCTCGCTCACCGACATGGGCACCGACCATGTCGACCTGCTGCTGATCCATCGCCCCGATCCGCTGATCGATCCCGACGAAACCGGCCCGGCTCTCGACGCGCTGGTCGCCTCCGGCAAGGTGCGCGCCGTCGGCGTCTCCAACTTCCGGCCCTGGGACTTCTCGCTCCTGCAGTCGTCGATGGAGAACAACCTCGTCACCAACCAGATCGAGATGAGCCTGCTCGCGACCGATAGCTTTGTGAACGGCGACCTTGCTTATCTGCAGGAGCGCATGGTGCCGCCCATGGCATGGTCGCCGCTCGGTGGCGGGCGTCTGCTGGACGGCTCGAAGCCGGAACTCCTCGCAGCCCTGAAGCGGATCGGCGCAGAGCACGGCGTAGACGAGACTGCGGTCGCAACAGCATGGCTGCTGCGTCATCCGGCGACGATCCTTCCGGTCATGGGCACCAATTCGCTCGACCGCATTACAAAGATTGCCGACGCCACCAAGGTCGAGATGGACCGCCAGACCTGGTTCGAACTTTACACGCTCGCGATCGGTCGGGAGGTCGCCTGATGATGGCAGCCAATGACATTCATGCCTTGGAAGCCGTCTTTATTCCGGAGGCGGACAACCATCGCGCCTATCGTAATGCGCTTGGAAGCTTCACCACCGGTGTGACCGTGGTGACGGCAATGACCGCAGACGGCCCCATCGGCATGACGGTCAACAGCTTTGCCTCGGTGTCGCTGGACCCGCCGCTGGTCCTCTGGTCGCCGGCCAAGAGCTCGTCCAGGTACGGTGCCTTCACGGGCGCCCGGCATTTCGCGATCCACGTGCTGAGCGCAGATCAGGACCATCTGAGTGCTGCCTTCACCCGTGGCGGCAGCGGCTTTGACGGGATCGACGTCAGGTTCAACGACGAAGGCGTGCCGGTTCTGCCGGGCACGCTGGCCCGTTTCGAATGCGCCGAGCAGGCGCAACATGACGCCGGTGATCACACGATCATCATCGGCAAGGTGCTAAGGGTTGCACATCGGCAGGGAGAACCGCTGTGCTTCTCAGGGGGACGGTTCGGACGCTTCGCCGTCTGAGACGCAATGGGAGGAGGTCGTCGGCGGCATGAAACACATGCTGCGGCGGAACGATCGAGGACGATCCGGAACAAGTCCGCAAGGAGGAAATTACTCCCCGCGGACCTGAAAGGGGAACAGCCGTGTTTGCGCGGCGGGCAAGAGTCTTCGATAGTTGCGCCGAATTGACCGATGACAAGTAACGGGTGGAGACATGAAGGCACTTTCGAACCTGACCAATCTGCTCGGCCGGCTGAATGCCGCCGTGCTGACGGTCGGACTATGGCTGGGGGCCAGTGCCCTTGGCATCATGCTCGTTTTCATCCTGATACAGGTCTTCTTCCGCTACATCCTAGGCAACGCCCTTCCCTGGAGTGAGGAAGCTGCCCGTTTCCTGATGCTCTGGATGACCGGTCTGATGGTGCCGACGGCGTTCCGCCAGGGCGGCTTCGTGGCCATCACCATGGTTCTCGACATCTTCCCGCGCATGGTGGGCAGCCTTATTGCCCTGCTGTTCCTAGTGCTCTCGATCGTGCTGCTATACGTCGGCATGCGCATCGGCTGGGCGGAGGTAACCGGACTCGGCGGGCGTTTCGCCATGCCGGCAATTGCCGTCCCCACCTCTCTCGACCTCAGCACCTGGATGAAGGTACCGCGCGGCTGGATGATGGCATCGCTGGCGACGGGTGTGACCATGATGTTCGTGGTCAACATCGAGCTCATCCTGCGCAGCCTGATCGAGCTTTCCGGACATAAGAAGTCGCTAGAGCCGGTGGCCTCCCTCGGCGGGCTGGGGGCCGAGTGATGCTGACCCTTTTCCTGCCCCTGTTCATGGTTCTCCTGCTGCTCGGTTTCCCGATCGTATTCGGCCTGATTGCAGCGCCCGGCATTCTCCTCTGGCTGAACGGCCAGGAACGCGACATCGTTCTTCTCTATCGCAATGTCTATAACGGTATGGACAGCTTCCCGCTGATGGCCATCCCCTTCTTCATGCTGGCGGGTGAGCTGATGAACCGGGCCGGCATCACCACGCGCCTGGTGGAATTCGCCCAGGCGCTGATCGGCCACCTGCGCGGCGGCCTTGCCCACGTCAACATCCTCTCCTCGATGCTGTTTGCCGGTCTTTCAGGTTCTGCGGTGGCGGACGTGTCAGCGTTGGGATCCATGCTGATCCCGGCCATGGAGAAGCAGGGCTACACGAGACGTTTCGCCACCGCCGTCACCGCCGCCTCATCGATCATCGGCCCGATCATCCCGCCATCCGGCATCATGATTATCTATGCCTATGTGATGGGCGAGAGCGTTGCGGCACTGTTCCTGGCCGGCATCGTCCCCGGCATCCTGATCGGCCTCAGCCTGATGGTGATCGTCTACCTGCTTGCCGATCGCGAGAACCTGCCAGCGGCAACGACCCGGGCCACCTGGCCGGAACGTGGACGCGCCAGCCTCAACGCCTTCTGGCCGTTGATGACCCCCGTCATCATCATGGGCGGCATTCTCGGCGGCATCTTCACGCCGACGGAAGCCTCGGCCGTAGCGGTCGGTTATGCGATCTTCATTGGCCTCTTCGTTCTGCGCACGCTGAAGATCGGCGATATGCCGAAGATCCTGATGCGGGCTGCCATGACCTCGGCGGTCGTCCTTCTATTGGTCGGCGCGGCCATGGCCTTCAAGACGGTCGCAAGCCTGTCGCACACGCCGGAACTGCTTGCTTCGATCATTCTGAGCCTCAGCGAAAACCCGCTGGTCCTGTTGCTGCTGATCAACCTTCTGCTCTTCGTCGTCGGCATGTTCCTGGATGCGGGTCCCGCGATCATCATCCTCGGCCCGATCCTTGGACCAATCTTCACCCAGATGGGTGTCGATTCCGTCCACTTCGCCATCATCATGGCGGTCAATCTGACCGTCGGTCTTCTAACCCCACCCATGGGCCTGGTACTCTTCGTCTCGTCTTCGGTCTCAGGTCTGAAGGTTGAAACGATTGCCAGGGCCACCTTGCCATTCCTGGCGGCGGAAATCGTCGTGATCTTCCTGATCACCTATTTCCCGGCCTTGACCCTCACGCTCCCGCGCCTCGCGGGCTTCGTCGACTAACTTGAGAACAGGGAGGAACCACAATGCTCAAGTCCATGTTGAAAACCTTGCTGCTGGCCAGCGCGCTCACCATCACCGGTGTCGCACAGGCGGCAGACATCACGCTTCGCGCCACCGCAAACTCCAACGAGAACGACGAGGACTATGACGGCCTCGTCGTGTTCAAGAACTATGTCGAGAACGCCTCGAATGGTGCGATCGCCGTCGAACTCTTCATCGGCACCCAGCTTTGCGCCACCGGCGAGGAATGCCTTCAGGGCGTCGCCGACGGCTCGATCGACATCTACATCTCCACGTCGGGTGGTGCTGCCGGCCTTTTCCCCTACATCCAGGTTCTCGACCTGCCTTACCTGATGAGCGACGACCGCGTGGCCGAGACGGTGCTGACGGGTGACTTTACCCGCAAGCTGCGTGAAAAGGCGCTGGCCGACAGCGACAACAAGATCCGCCTGATGACCATCGGCAACACCGGCGGCTGGCGCAACTATGCCAACACGCAGAAGACGGTGAAGTCGCCTGACGATCTGAAGGGTCTGAAGATGCGCACCGTGCCGGCCGACCTGCCGCAGCAGGTTGCAACCGCCGTTGGTGCCGCACCGACCCCGATCCCGTGGCCGGAACTCTTCACCTCGCTGCAGACCGGCGTGGTCGAGGGCACTGCCAACGGCATCACCGACATCATGTCGATGAAGTTTCCGGATGCAGGCCTCAAGCACCTGACGCTCGATGGTCACAGCTACATGGGCGCCTTCTGGTGGATGTCGAACGATCGTTTCCAGGCTCTGACGCCGGAACAGAAGCAGGTCGTGGTTGACGGCTTTGCCGCCCTCCAGCAGGCAACCTTCGCCTCGCCGAAGCGCAAGGAAATCGCTGCCTACCAGGACTTCGCCAAGGCCGGCGGCGAGATCTATGTGCCGACCGCCGAAGAAAAGGAAGCCTTCAAGACAGCCGTCGCTCCTGTCTTCGACTGGTTCAAGGCGAACGTGACCGGTGGCGCAGAAGTCTTCGATCTCTTCACGGCGGCAGTTGCCGATGCGCAGAAGAAGGTTGACGCAGAGCGCGCAGCCGATTTGAACTGATAATTAGGGGGATGCGCGGTCACCCCGCGCATCCCATCCCGCCGCCCTTGGCATCATCCATGCCATCATTCGCCGGGCGATCCCATCAGAGGTGTTCCATGCCAGATCCGTCCACTGCCTCGCCCGAGCTAGAGCGAGACAGCCGCCCCATGACCATGCGTGAGCGCTGGCAGACCTTGTTTCCGGGCCTGTCCGTCACCGTCCTGATCGCTCTGGCGTCGGCCTTTCTGTCGGAACACTATGGCGCACCAGCGATGTTGCTCGCCATCCTGATTGGCCTCGCTCTGCACTTTCTGGCAGAAGACCCGAAGACGGCTGCTGGTCTCGACTTCGCCTCGCGCACGGTGCTGAGGCTCGGCATCGCGCTGCTCGGGTTGCGCGTCAGTGTTGCGATGTTTGCGGAACTGGGTGCTGCCGTCATTGCCATGATCGTCGGCGCGGTTCTGCTCACCATCCTCTTCGGCATTCTCGCCTCGCGCCTCTCAGGACAGGGCACGCAGTTCGGCGTGCTCACCGGCGGTGCGGTCGCTATCTGTGGCGCCTCGGCGGCACTGGCGATCTCCGCGACATTGGGCAACCGGAGCAAAGAAGCCGACCAGCAAATGGTCTTCACCGTCATCGGCGTGACGATGCTGTCGACACTCGCCATGATCTTCTACCCGATCCTGGCAAGCCTCGCCGGACTCGACGACCACCAGACAGGGATCTTCCTGGGCTCGACCATTCATGACGTCGCTCAGGTCGCCGGTGCCGGTTTCTCCGTCTCGGTACCGGCAGGCGAAACGGCTGTTTTCGTGAAGCTCATCCGCGTCACCATGCTGGCACCCGTCGTGCTGGTCGCCGCCCTCGCCTTCCGCCGCACGGTGTCCGGCGACGTCAAGCGTCCGCCCCTCTTGCCCGGCTTCGTGGTCGCCTTCCTTCTGCTCGCTGCCCTGAACTCGCTGGTCAGCATCCCGCCCCTAGTCGGAGAATGGGCCGGCATGATCTCGCGCTGGGCGCTGCTCGTCGCCATCGCAGCCGTCGGCGTCAAGACCTCCCTGCCGGAAGTGTTCAAGATCGGCGGACGCGCAATCGGCCTGTTGGTTGCCGACACCGTCTTCCTGGCGGCACTTGTTCTGGCTGTTCTGGTCTTCGTCGGCCTGTGACGAACGGATAGCGGAGCATTGGGCTGACGCGCAGAATCCGCTAAGGCATCGGGTGACGTTGGCGGAGTGTGAGGAGGATTTATGGCCAAGAAGACCAAGACAGCGCCCGGTGCTTCGAAGCCTGCACTGACGCAGGATCCTCATGCCGTTCGTGAGCCTCGCGCCAACAATCTCGAAATGGCGATCGGCCACGAGGTGCGCACCTATCGCAAGAAACTCGGTATCACTGTGGCAGACCTCGCTGCTGCGACTGGCATGTCGGTCGGCATGCTCTCGAAGATCGAGAACGGCAACATCTCGCCTTCGCTGACCACGCTTCAGGCGCTGTCGAAGGCACTGGGCATGCCGATCACCGCCTTCTTCCGTGGCTTCGAGGAGCCGAAATCGGCAAGTTTCGTGAAGGCGGGTGAAGGGGTCAATCTGGAGAGACGCGGAACCCGCGCCGGTCACCACTACAGCCTGCTCGGCCATATCGAGAACAACACATCGGGTGTCGTGGTGGAGCCCTACCTCATCACGCTCAACGCTGAATCGGACATCTTCCCGACCTTTCAGCACGAGGGCATGGAGTTTCTCTACATGCTCGAGGGCGAAGTGGTCTATCGCCACGGTGACAGCCTCTACCGGATGCAGGCAGGCGACAGCCTTTTCTTCGACGCTGACGCTCCACACGGGCCGGAAGAACTGGTGAAATTGCCGGCCCGCTATCTCTCGATCATCTCCTATCCGCAGCGACGCTAGTTGCCCTTCAGGAAAACTTTATTCCTTTCGATTGATTTTTTCGGATGCCGCTGCTAGCCCTTTCTCCAGAGACTTTGGAGGGCGTGGCCATGTGCGGCATTGTAGGTCTGTTTCTCAAGGACAAGGCGCTGGAGCCCCGGCTCGGCGATCTTCTCTCCGACATGCTGATCACCATGACCGATCGCGGGCCGGATTCGGCCGGCATCGCGATCTATGGCGGCGTTGACGGGAAAAAGGCCAAGGTGACCATCCAGTCTTCCGCGCCCGAGAGCGATTTTTCTGATCTCGCCGATGATCTGGCCAAGGTCGGCATGGATACAGACGTTGCGGTCAAGAGCACACACGCGGTGATCTCTATCGACGCCGGCCGGCTGAGCGAGATCCGGGACATCCTCAGAGATATCCGCCCCAATGTCCGCATCATGGGCTCCGGGGAAAGCGTCGAGATCTTCAAGGAAGTCGGCCTTCCCAAGGATGTCGTGCAGCGTTTCGGCGTCCGCGCCATGGGCGGCACCCACGGAATCGGCCATACCCGCATGGCGACCGAAAGCGCCGTCACGACGCTCGGCGCGCACCCCTTCTCGACAGGTGCCGACCAATGCCTCGTGCACAATGGCTCGCTGTCGAACCACAACAACCTGCGCCGCGAGCTCATCCGCGAAGGCATGTCCTTCGAGACCCAGAACGATAGCGAAGTCGCCGCTGCCTATCTCACAGCCGAGATGGCCAAGGGCAAGGACCTGGGTCAGGCACTCACCGGCGCTCTCGATGATCTCGACGGCTTCTTCACCTTCGTCGTCGGCACAAAGACCGGTTTCGGCGTGGTGCGCGACCCGATCGCCTGCAAGCCCGCCGTCATGGCCGAGACCGACCAGTATGTCGCTTTCGGCTCGGAATACCGGGCGCTCGTCAATCTGCCTGGTATCGAGACCGCCCGCGTCTGGGAGCCGGAGCCCGCAACCGTCTATTTCTGGGACCACGAAAAGGCCGCCTGATCCGCGATACCGAGAAAGCTTGCACAGTGCCAATCTTCGACCTCTCCCATACCCCGCTTCGAGAACTGAACAGCGCGCTCCACAATCTCGGCGAAGGCTCGAACGACACCCTGTTCGAAGTGGTGAACCCGCGGGGCCACCATGCTGTTGCCGTCGGCATCGATGCGCCTGTGACGGTCGAGGTAAAGGGCTCGGTCGGCTATTACTGCGCCGGCATGAATGACGGCGGTACCGTCACCATCCATGGCTCTGCCGGCCCGGGCGTTGCCGAAAACATGATGTCCGGCACGGTGGTCATTGAGGGCGACGCTTCGCAATATGCCGGTGCCACCGGTCGCGGCGGCCTACTCGTCATCAAGGGCAATGCCGCCTCCCGCTGCGGTATTTCGATGAAGGGCATCGACATTGTCGTGCACGGCTCGATCGGCCACATGTCGGCCTTCATGGGCCAGTCCGGCCACCTCGTCGTCTGCGGCGACGCCGGCGAAGCGCTTGGCGACAGCATCTACGAGGCAAAGCTCTTCGTGCGCGGCTCGGTGAGAAGCCTCGGTGCCGACTGCATTGAGAAGGAAATGCGCCCGGAGCATCTCGCAAAGCTCGCCGAACTGCTGGCCAAAGCCGGCGTGACGCATGCCAAGCCCGAGGAGTTCAAGCGCTACGGTTCGGCCCGCAAGCTCTACAATTTCAACATCGACAATGCCGACGCGTATTGAGGCGAGGACCGGCCATGAGCTACCACAACCCCTTCACCCCGCCGCGCAAGTCCGCCACCTTCGATGACCACACGCTCGCCGAAATCCGCCGTGCGGCCGCCACCGGCATCTATGACATTCGCGGCGGCGGCACCAAACGCAAGGTCCCGCATTTCGACGACCTGCTTTTCCTCGGTGCCTCGATCTCGCGTTATCCGCTCGAAGGCTATCGCGAGAAATGCGATACCTCGGTGGTTCTCGGCACGCGCTTTGCGAAGAAGCCGATCGAACTGAAGATCCCGATCACCATTGCCGGCATGAGCTTCGGCGCGCTGTCCGGCAACGCCAAGGAAGCGCTGGGCCGCGGCGCGACGCTTGCCGGCACCTCGACCACAACAGGCGACGGCGGCATGACCGACGAGGAGCGCGGCCATTCCGAAAAGCTGGTCTACCAGTATCTTCCCTCCCGCTACGGCATGAACCCTCGGGATCTGCGCCGCGCCGACGCGATCGAAGTGGTGGTTGGCCAGGGAGCAAAGCCTGGCGGCGGCGGCATGCTGCTTGGCCAGAAGATCTCCGATCGCGTCGCCCAGATGCGCAACCTGCCCATGGGCATCGACCAGCGTTCCGCCTGCCGCCATCCGGACTGGACCGGCCCCGACGATCTCGAGATCAAGATCCTCGAACTGCGGGAGATCACCGACTGGGAGAAGCCGATCTATGTGAAGGTTGGCGGCGCCCGCCCCTATTATGATACGGCGCTTGCGGTGAAGGCCGGCGCCGATGTGGTGGTGCTCGACGGCATGCAGGGCGGGACAGCGGCGACCCAGGACGTCTTCATTGAGAATGTCGGCATGCCAACCCTCGCCTGCATCCGCCCGGCCGTCCAGGCACTCCAGGACCTCGGCATGCATCGCAAGGTGCAGCTCGTGATCTCGGGCGGTATCCGCTCCGGCGCCGATGTCGCGAAGGCCCTGGCCCTTGGCGCTGATGCGGTGGCGATCGGCACGGCAGCGCTCGTCGCGATCGGCGACAACGACCCGAAATGGGAAGAGGAATACCAGAAGCTCGGCACCACCGCCGGTGCCTATGACGACTGGCACGAGGGCAAGGACCCCGCCGGCATCACCACCCAGGATCCCGAGCTCGCCGCTCGCCTCGACCCGGTCGCGGCCGGACGGCGGCTCGCCAACTATCTGAAGGTCATGACGCTGGAGGCGCAGACCATCGCCCGCGCCTGCGGCAAAAACAAGCTCCACAATCTGGAGCCGGAGGACCTCTGTGCGCTCACGATGGAGGCCGCCGCCATGGCCCAGGTGCCTCTTGCCGGCACCAGCTGGTATCCCGGAAAGGGAGGCTTCTAACCACCAGAATGGCCGCATCCTGATACCACGGATGCGGCCATTCTTCTTTCAACCGATGTGTCTCAATCCATAAAAACAGGGGAACGACGTGACACAGGATCTGGCAGGCTTCGCCAAGGAGCGAGGCATCAAATACTTCATGATCAGCTATACCGACCTCTTTGGCGCCCAGCGCGCCAAGCTGGTCCCCGCTCAGGCCATCGCCGATATGCAGAAGGAAGGCGCAGGCTTTGCCGGCTTTGCCACCTGGCTCGATCTGACGCCGGCTCATCCCGATCTTTTCGCCATCCCTGACGCCTCATCCGTCATCCAGCTGCCGTGGAAGCCTGAGGTCGCCTGGGTCGCTGCCGACTGCATGATGGACGACCAGCCCGTCGCCCAGGCGCCGCGCGTGGTGTTGAAAAAGCTGGTGGCAGAAGCCGCGGATATGGGGCTTCGCGTCAAGACCGGGGTCGAGGCAGAATTCTTCCTGATCTCCGCTGACGGCGAGATGATCTCGGATCAGTACGATACCGCCGACAAGCCATGCTACGACCAGCAGGCGCTGATGCGCCGCTACGACGTCATCGCCGAGATCTGCGACCACATGCTGGCGCTTGGCTGGAAGCCTTACCAGAACGACCATGAGGACGCGAACGGCCAGTTCGAAATGAACTGGGAATATGACGATGCCCTGAAGACGGCGGACAAGCATTCCTTCTTCAAGTTCATGGTCAAATCCGTCGCCGAGAAGCATGGGCTGCGCGCGACCTTCATGCCGAAACCCTTCAAGGGCCTAACCGGCAATGGCTGCCATGCGCATATCTCGGTCTGGGATCCCGACGGCAAGGTGAATGTCTTCGCCGACAGGGACATGCCCTTCGGCCTCTCGGCCAAGGGCAAGACCTTCCTCGGCGGCATCATGAAACACGCCTCGGCATTGGCTGCGATCACCAATCCGACGGTCAATTCTTACAAGCGCATAAACGCGCCACGCACGGTCTCAGGCGCCACCTGGGCACCCAACACCGTCACCTGGACCGGCAACAACCGGACCCATATGGTCCGCGTGCCCGGCCCCGGTCGCTTCGAACTCCGCCTGCCCGACGGCGCAGTGAACCCATATCTGCTGCAGGCGATCATCATCGCGGCGGGTCTGAGCGGCCTCAAGAGCAATGCCGATCCCGGCCCCCACTATGACATCGACATGTACCGCGATGGCCATACGGTGAAGGATGCGCCGAGGCTGCCTCTGAACCTGCTCGACGCGCTGCGCGCTCTGGAGCAGGACGATGAGTTGAAGTCAGCGCTCGGCTCTCAGTTCTCCGAGGCCTACCTGAAGCTCAAGCATGACGAATGGAACAGCTATTGCGGTCATTTCACCGCCTGGGAGCGCCAGACAACCCTCGATGTCTGACGCTTGATCCAAGTCAGGCAACCTCGATCCGCTGCTCGGTCTCGGCATCGAACAGATGCAGATGAGCCGGATCGAAGCCGAGCGCCATCGTGTCTCCATGACGCAGCGACTGGCGTTCGGAAACGACCACATTGATCTCCGGTTGGCCGGCCGAGGTAATGTAGGTCATCGACCCCGTGCTCTCGACAATGCCAACCGGCAGCCGGATTTGCGCCTCGCTGTCCGGAACCAGCCGCAGATGCTCGGGCCGCAATCCGACAAGCAGCCGTGACGATGACGGGACCGGGCGATCAAGCGCGATCATCTGCGGCGTGCCGAGGTCAAGCGCCAGCGATTTGCCATCGGCGCCGACGGTCGCCGGTATGAAATTCATGGCGGGCGAACCGATGAAGCCCGCCACGAACTTGTTGACCGGACGGTCGTAGAGTTCGAGCGGTGCCCCCTGCTGTTCGATAACCCCCTGCCGCATGACGACGACATGATCCGCCATGGTCATCGCCTCGATCTGGTCATGGGTGACATAGACCGAGGTCGCGCCCAGCCGGTCATGCAGCGAGCGGATCTCCTTGCGCATGTGGACGCGAAGCGCAGCATCCAAATTGGAGAGCGGCTCGTCGAACAGGAAGGCCTTGGGATGCCGGATGATCGCCCGGCTCATCGCAACGCGCTGACGCTGACCACCGGAGAGTTCGCGCGGGTAGCGATGCAGGAGGTTCGACAAGCCCGTCGTTGCGGCCACTTCCTCTGCGGCCTTCCTGGCTTCCGTCTTCTTCACGCCGCGAATGCGCAGCGAATAGGTGAGGTTCTCCTCGACGGTCATATGCGGATAGAGCGCGTAGGACTGAAACACCATGGCAAGATCCCGCTTTCGCGGCGGCACACCATTCATCCGCTCACCGGCGATGATCAGATCGCCGCCTGAAATGCTCTCGAGCCCGGCCAATGACCGCAGCAGGGTCGACTTGCCGCAACCGGACGGCCCGACAAGTGCGACGAAGGCACCCTTCTTGATCTTTAGGTCGATATCCCGCAGCGCGTGATAGGCGCCATAGTATTTGTTGACGCCGGAAAGTTCGATCTGATGGGTCATTTGAGAGCTCCAGACGTGAGCCCGGAGACGATCCGGCGCTGCAGAAGGACGAAGGCCGCGAGAATGGGCGTCACATAGATCGAGGCGAAGGCCATGATATTGTTCCACTCATTGGTATTCGGCCCCATGAAGGTGTTCAGACCGACGCTTGCCGGCTGAAGCTCGGCAGCCTGGATCATCGACTTCGAATAGACGAACTCGCCGAACGCCTGCATGAAGATCAGGATGGCCGCGACCAGGATGCCGTTTCGGGCAAGCGGCAGCACGATGTTGAAGAAAGCTCCGATGCGGGAATTGCCATCGACGAGGGCCGCCTCCTCGAGCTCGATCGGCACGCTCATGAAGGTGGCGCGCACCAGGACGACGAAAAAGGGCATGCTCTTTGCGGCAATGGCGATGATGACCGCAAGACGCGGATAGTCGAGCATGCCGAGCTGGGAAAAGCCGACGAAGATCGGCGTGATCATCAGCGAGGCCGGCAGAACCTGCAGCATCAGGATGAGGAAGAGCCCGACATCGATCCAGCGGTTGCGATAACGGGCAAGCACATAGGCGCAGCCCGTGCCGAGCACCGTGATCAGGCTGACCGCACCGACGGCAATGACCAGCGAATTCCACATGTAGCGGGCGAGATTGCGGCTCTCCCAGACATAGGCATAGGTCGACCATTGCGGATCCGACGGCCAGAAGCTGGGCGGTGTTGCAAACATCGCCGAACCACTTTTCAGGGTGGTGATGTACATCCAGTAAAGCGGGAAGAGATAGATTGCGGCAAGCACAAGCGCGATCGCCAGCATCAGCCTGTTTCGGGTGGTCTCGCTCATCCGCGCACCTCGTGTCGTGTCGAACGCACATAGACGACGGAGGCGAACATCACGAAGACGATCATGATGACCGAGATCGTGGCACCCTGAGCGAAGTCATACTGCCGGAAGGATAGATCCCAGGCCCAGTACTGCGTGACGTTGGACGAATTGTTGGGGCCGCCGGACGTGATCGCGGCGAACAGGTCGAACTGTTGCAAGGTGAAGATCAAGCCGAGCGAGATGATCGCACCGATCGTCGAACGCATCATCGGAAGCGTGATGGTCCAGAACCTTTGCCAGACATTGGCGCCATCCAGCTCGGCGGCCTCGTAAAGGTCTTTCGGAATGGCGGAGAGGCCGACCGACAGCAGGATCATGTTGAAGGACGTCCCGAGCCAGATATTGGCGATGATCACCGCCCAGAGCGAAAAGTCGGGGTCGGACCGCCAGAAGATATTGCTGGAGATGATGCCACTCTCGCGCAGCATGTAGTTCAACACACCGAAATCGCCCGAGAGGATCCAGTTCCAGATCGCACCGACCACAAGGCCCGGCATGACCCACGACACGAGGAAGAGACCACGGAGCCACGAAGCGCCGGGAAAGTTCACCCAGAAGAAGAGCGCCAGCGAGAAACCGATGACGAACTGACCGACGATGGAGGCGACCACGAAAAGTGCCGTGTTCCAAAGGATTGGCCAGGTCTGTGGCTGAGAGAACAGCGTCACATAGTTGTCAAAGCCGACAAAGGGTCGAAAGAAGGTTCCCAGCGAGAACATATCGACTTCCTGAAAGCTCATCAGCACGTTGTAGATGAGCGGCAGGCCGGACATCAGGAAAAGGAAGCCAAGCGGCAGCGTTACGAGGCCCAGGTCGAAGCCCCGCCCGTCGGTCAGGCTGGTCAGGATCTTGCGCATTCATGTCTCCGCACTACCGGTGATCTCGTCCGGGCCGGCCGCCCCCGCACCATGGCGGGGACGACCTTCCGGGAGGTTTGTTGGGCAGGCGCGCCAATCACCACGCCTGCCGATCCTTTAGCCGAGGACGGCGTCGATGCGCTCTGCGGCCTGATCGAGAGCCTCCTTGGCGGACATCTGGCCGGTCAAGGCAGCCTGGATCGCATCCTGGATTGCCTTGGAGATCTTCGGCCATTCCGGATGAGGACCGCGCGGCTGGGCATACTGAAGCTGTTCGATGAAGACCTTCAGGGCGGCATCCTTCAGAGGCTCACCGGTCGGCGCGATCGTGATGTCAGAGCGCGGCGGCAGCTGGCCGAAATCCTTGAACATGCGGTCGTCCTGCGAGACGAAGTATTCCAGAACCTTGAAGGCTTCGTCCGGATGCTCCGTATTGGAGAAGATCGCCCAGTTGAAGTCACCCATGGCGGAGGAACGCTCCGCGCCTTCTTGCGGCACCGGCAGAAGCGCGACGCCCCAGTCGAACTTTGCCTCCTTCAGCATGCGGTCCAGTTCCCACGGACCAGAAATGGCCATGGCGGCATTGCCGGAGTTGAAGGTGCCGGTCGAATCCCACTGGCTGCGGGTCAGCGTATCCGGAGAGGCAAGCTTCTCGTCGATGATCTGCTTCCAGGTTTCGAGCGCCTTTACGGCCCCCTCGGAATTGATCTTGTCGTAGCCGCCGCCACCCATCTGGGCCCAGGGCAGGAACTGGAAGGTCCCCTCTTCATTGGCCTTTGCCGAGAAGGTCAGGCCATAGACGTTCTTGGAGGGATCGGTGAGCTTGCGGGCAGCCTCCACCAACGCGTCCCAGGTCTGCGGCGGGCTGTTAGGATCGAGGCCAGCCGCCTTGAACATGTCCTTGTTGTAGTAGAGCGCGATCGTGTTCGTCGCTTTCGGGATGCCGAAATACTTGCCGTCCCACATCACGGATTTCAGCGGACCGGGATAGTAGTTTTCCGGTTTCACCACATCGGATGCCGCGATCTTGTCGGTCAGGTCCAGAAAGGCGCCCCGCGAGGCGAAAAGCGCATGCTCGGGATTGTCGATCGCGATGATGTCGGGTGCCTGCCCCGTCGAGTAGGCCCGCATCGCCTCGCTGACGACGTCGTCGAACTGGATCTGGCGATACTCCACCGTGATCCCGTTGTTGAGAGCGTTGAAGTCCTTGATCAGGTTCGGAGCCGGCTGAATGTCGCGGTCGAGCGACCAGACGGTGATCTTGACGTCTTCTGCCTGGGCGGAAAGCCCGAACAGGGAGACACTGGCAAGCGCCAAGGCGCCGAAGACGATATGCTTGCGAATACCCATGGTTTCCTCCTCTTGGGTTTCTGCATGGGCCTTGTCCTCCACAAGACCCATATTTCGACGGATCAGACCGGGTCGGTGACGAAATCCCCGCCCCGGCAGTTCTTGAGATAATTCAGTCCATGCACCTGCCCCGTCATTTCCAGCGCGTCGCGATAGACCGGGTCGTGCCAGCCTTCGATGTCGATGGAGCCGGACCAGCCGGCGAGGCGAAGTTCGGAGATGACGTCGGTCCAGTTGGTGTCGCCGAAGCCCGGCGTGCGCATGAAGACGAAGGGGTGCTTGCCGAAGACCCCGTGCTCACGGATCACGTCCCAGCGAATGGTCGCGTCCTTGCCATGCACGTGGAAAAACTTGTGCGCCCATTTGCGGATCTGCGGGATCGGATCGATGAGATAAACCATCTGATGGCAGGGCTCCCATTCGAGCCCGATGTGATCGTCCGGCGTCTCGTTGAAGATCAGCTCCCAGGCATCCGGATTGTGCGCGATATTCCAGTCGCCGGTCTGCCAGTTGCCGTCCATGGCGCAGTTCTCGAACGCGATCTTCACGCCCTTGTCGGCGGCACGCTTGGCAAGTTCGCTCCAGATCTCGCGGTAGCGCGGCAGGCTTTCCGTCAGGGGACGGTTGCGGATACGCCCGGTGAAACCGGCAACGCAGGTGGCGCCGAAGTGATGGGCATTGTCGATGCAGTCCTTCCATCCCTGCAGGGTCTGCAGGTCCATGTCGGTTTCTTCCAGCGGATTGCCGAACATGCCGAGCGTAGAGATGGTGATGTCGCGATCACCGATCGCCTCGACGCAGCGCTTGCCGAGATCGGCCAGATCCTGACCGTTCGTTGTTTGCCAGAAAAAGGGCTCGAAGCTCTCGAAGCCCATGTCGCCGATCTGGCCGATCCGCTCTGCCGCCTTGCCGCCGCTGGCGCTGACCATGGTACCGATACGAATGGATTTTGCTGGATGGCTCACGGTTTCAATGTCCTTCGGATGAAATGCTGACGGGAAGGCCGGTGCGGGCGCTTTCGATCGCGCCGAACACCATGGAAAGGCTTTTGATATTGTCGTCGCTCGCGGTTTCCGGCCGGCGCCCTGTCTTGACCGCATCGACGAACTCCACGAGCACGCTCTCATGCCCATGGGTTTGATCCTCGTCGGGAGCCGGGGGAATGGAGATGTTGCGGTGGCCGCGAAGAAGGCCAGGCTCCTCACCCGCGACCGTCGCCTCGAACGTGTCTTCACCGTCCCAGGTGATCATGCCTTTGGAGCCGACGAGCCTCCATGCGCTCTCCCAGCTCGTGCGACGGCCCTCGGCACACCAGGAACCGCGATAGGTGAAGACGGCATCCCCGGAGAGGCGGAAAATCGCATTGGCCGAGGCGCCATGGGCATACCAGGAGCCGGACGGATTGGTCTCGATGCAGTAGACAGACAGCGGCTGCTTTCCGGAGACGAAGCGTGCGGCATCGAAGGTGTGGATTGCCATGTCCAGCAGGAGGACGTTGTCCATCGCCTCACGAAAGCCGCCGAAATGGGGCCCGAGGAAGAAGTCGCAGTGGATGCCACTGAGGTCGCCGATCAGCCCCTCCTCCACGGCGCGGCGCAGGCGCCGGATGCCGGAGATGAAGCGGCGGTTCTGCACGACGGCATGCACCCGACCAGCTTCTTCGGCGAGCTCCAGCAAGGCGCTCGCTTCTTCCATGGTGGCAGCCAGCGGCTTTTCGGAAAGCACGTCGCAGCCAAGCTTCAGAGCGGTCGAGACGACGTTGAAGCGGGCGGCCGGCACCACCACGTCGAACACCATGTTCGCCTTGGTCGCCTCAATCATGGAAGCCAGATCCGTCCCGATGCGGGCGTCGCCGAGACCGAACTCGGCCGTAAGCGCCTCCGCCACAGCCGGATCGAGATCGACCAGACCGACGATTTCCACCTCGTCCCGCAAGCGGGAGGCAGACTGAAGCGCTCGGAGCCAGCCTTTGGCCATAGCTCCGCACCCGCACAAAACGGCTCTTGATGTCACTGATATCCTCCTAAGGGATAAGCGAAACTCCTCTTCCGCAAATCCCGTAAACGTTTACGACACTATGAACGAGACGGCCCATGTGTCAATAGAGATTTCGTAAACGATTACGGCATGCGTTTCAGCGGAGGGGTTGATGAAGGGCATCCGGCAACTGGCCGAACATCTCGACATATCGATCGGGACCGTCTCCCGCGCCCTGAACGGCAAGCCGGACGTGAACGAGGAAACCCGCAGACGCGTGCTGGAAGCCGCCGAAAAGCTCGGCTACGTGGCAAACCAGGCGGGCCGTTCCTTGCGCAAGGGCGCAACCGGCATCATCGGCTTCATGATGCAGACCGGCCATGACATCACCGGCCAGGGTGACACCTTCTTCATGCGTGTCTTCGATGGCATGCAGACGGTCCTGGCCCGACACAAACTCGATCTGGTCGCCCTGCTCTGCTCGTCCGAGGAAGATCCCGATGCCTATCTAAAGCGCATCGTCGCGCGCGGCTTTGCCGACGGGATCATCCTGTCGGCGACCCGTTATCAGGATCCCCGCTTCGAGCTCCTGCACAAGACAAAGATCCCCTTCATCACCCTTGGCCGAAGCCAGACGGATGTCGGCCAGCCCTGGTACGACCTGGATTTCGAGGGCATGGCGGAAGATGCGATCGAGCGTCTGGTGACGCGTGGGCATACGCGCATCGCGATCAGCAGGCCGCATGGCGACATCAACCTCGGCCACATCTTCGAGAACCACTGCCGCGTCATGCTTGCGCGCCACGGCCTCGAACTAGATCCCGCGCATGTCTATCGCTCTGGTCCGAATGAGCCCGGCGGCTATCAGGTCGCCCAGCAGGTGATGAAGACCCGCGAGCGCCCTTCCGCAATCATTCTTCTGAATGAAGCGACGGTCGTCGGCTTCTACCGCGGTCTGCAGGAAGTCGGGCTGAAACCCGGCAAGGACATCGCCGTCATCGGCCAATACAGTCCTCAGGCGCAGTTCCTCAACCCGGTCCTCACCTGCTTCCGCCCTGACCTGAGAGCGCTGGGCATCGCCTTGGCGGAAAGCCTGCTCGCCACCATGCCGGACTTCGCACAGCATTATCCCGATGCGGTGCGCCGCCGTCTCTGGCCGATGACCTTGATCGAAGGCGAGAGCGGCTGATCGACGGCGCGCACAGAGCCTAAGCCGTAAGCGCTTCCTGCCGGTAACCCGTGTCGATCGTCACCACGCCACCCACGGCGCGAGACACACAGGCGCACATCTTCTCGCCGTCGTGCCGCTCTTCCGGCGAGAAGAACACGTCGCGATGATCGATCGGCGCGGAGGCATCCACGATATTGACGGCACAGAGGCCGCATTCGCCCCGGCGACAGTCATAGACCATGTCGATCCCGGCTTCCATTAAGGCATCCAGCATGGTTTGGTCGGCCCGCACATCGATCGTTCGCCCATATTGCGGAACCGCGACCGAAAAGGGTTGCTCCGCGTAACGACCGCTATCGCCGAAGACCTCGAAGCGCAGCCGGCTCATAGACCGGCCGCTGTCACGCCAGGTGTTGCGTGCAGCTTCCAGCAGGCCGTGCGGACCGCAGATATAGGCCTCTCCATCCACAGGAAGAGCGGCGAATTCGGCAGCCAGATCGAAAGCGCTGCCTTCGTCTTGAACAAAGGCTTCAAGCCCATCGCCGAGCAGCGCCTGCAGCTCTTCCGAAAACGCCATCTGCGCACGGCTCTTGGCGCCATAGATCAGCCGCACGGACTGGCCGCGCGCAACAAGCGCTTTCGCCATGCCATAGATCGGCGTGATCCCTATGCCGCCGGCAATCAGCAGATAGCGCGAGGCGCGCCATGAGAGCTCGAACCGGTTCTCCGGTTCGGTCATCTCCGTCTCGTCGCCGATCCCCATGCTCCAGACAAAGGCCGACCCGCCTCTGCTGTTCGGATGAAGCTTCACCGCGATCTTCAGCGTGCCGGGAGCGCTCGGCAAAACGGTGTAGGTGCGGATCGCCGGCTCGCCGCGGATGATGACCTTGATATTCGTATGCGAGCCCGGATCGAATGCCTGCCGCAGGCCATCGACGGCGAAGGTCACGGCCCGGACATCCTCGGCCGGGTTTTCGATCTGAATGACACGCGCAGGGCGCCATTCCAGCTTGGAACGCATGAAGTCTCCTCCCTAGACTGATATTTGTCGGCCGGTCAGCCCGCCATGAGGGCGAGCGCCAGCACCTTTCGCCGCAGATCCGGCTGCTCCTCCAGCACGAAATCCAGATTCTGACGCGCAAGCCGCGCATGCTCCCGCGCCAGGGCCTCGGCGCGCGCACCTTCCCGCAATTCGATCGCGGAAACGATCGCCTTGTGCTGCGCCTGCGCCACCACCAGCGTCCGATAAAAAGCCGGAGCATTGGACTCGGTGTTCACGAAGGCATTGGGGCTTGCAAACGGCAGACTGGTCATCCGCTCGATTTCGCGGCGCAGAACCTCGCTGCCCGCGAGATCCCAGAGCAGGCGATGGAACTTGCCGTTCAAGGCCTCATAGCGCTCGAAATCCATCGCATGGGCTTCGGCCAGCAACACCTCGTCCAGATGCGTGACGACCTCGCGAATGGCCTTCAACCGCTGAGGCGTCACGCCACGCTCGGCCGCCAGCCGCGCTGCGGTGCCTTCGAGAACGCCACGGAGCTCAATTGCATCGATCACTTCCTGCCGGCTGAACGAGCGGACCGCGTAACCGCCAGACGGGATCAGCGTCACCAGCCCTTCCTGCTCGATCCGCTGAAGGGCTGCCCGAAGCGGCGTGCGGGAGACGGAAAGCCGCTCCGAGAGCGCCACCTCCGACAACCGCTCGCCGGGCTCGATCTCACCGGTCAGGATGAGATCGCGCAGCCCAAGCAGCGCTTTCGCGGTCTGCTGTTTCGGCGCCCGTTCCTGATCCATGCCCATCTGTTCACTCCGCCGCCACGGCGTGAGGACCAGCCTGCGGCTTCAGCTCTGCATCGATCATCCGGTCGATCAGCTTGCGGGCCCACATCGAACCGGCGTCGATGTTGAGATTGTAGAACTGATGATCCGGATTGGCATCGATCGCCTGTTGCTGTGCCTCGAGCACCACTTCGTCCTCCCGGAAGACACCCGCGACACCCTCGCGAAGTTCGTGCGTGCGGGCCTGATTGCCGAGGTCATAATTGCGCGCAAAGGCCCAGAAGTAGAGACAGGTCTTGTCCGTCGACGGCGTGATCGTGTTGAGCACGTAACCGTTCACGCCCTTGGAGCGATCCCCCTGCTTGGCGCCGGTTCCCGCTTCGGCAACACCGACATCGATCGTCACCGTGCAGGGCGCCTCGAAGCGAATGATCTGCCAGCGGTCAACCTTGCCGGGACGGCCATACTGCTTGCGCCAGAAGGGAGGCGGATCGATATCCTCCATCCAACGGGTGATATAGGCAAAGCGATCCGAATGGCTGGCTTCGAACGGGGCTTCGGTGACAGCGCGATTGCCGATGGACGAACCATGCACGAAGGTCTCGTGCGTCAGATCCATCAGGTTGTCGACGACGAGACGGTAATCGCACTTCACCTCGATCAGCTTGCCATCGGCAGCCCAATCCGGGTCCTGGTTCCAGTGCATGTCGGGGATGAGCGCGGGATCGGCCAAGGCCGGATCGCCCGGCCAGATCCAGATGAAGCGGTGCTTCTCGGCGATTGGGTAGGACTTCACACAGGCGGACGGATTGATGGTGTCCTGAGAGGGCATGTATACACAGCGCCCCGTCTCGTCGAATTCGAGACCGTGATAGCCGCAGATGACATTGTCACCCTCGAGCCGCCCGAGCGACAGCGGCACAAGCCTGTGCCAACAGGCATCGGCCAGAGCGACGGGCGTGCCATTCTCCTTGCGATACAGGACAACCGGCTTGTTGCAGATGGTGCGCGGCAGAAGCTGGCGCTTCAGCTCCACATCATAGGCGGCAGCATACCAGGCATTCATCGGAAAGGTGGGTTTGGACATGACAGCTCCTCCTCTATCGGGGAACAGCAAGCCATACTGTATACAGGATGTCAATCTCACGCCGAAAACACTGACGATATCTTGTCTATAGCCGCGGTGATGTCATCAGCTGTATACAGCTGAGCCTGCGACCAGCTCGGCCACCCCTCCCCTTGTTTTGATCACAAATTCTGATACGAATTCACTATACGGGGAGAAACACATTGAGCAGCCGCTTTCTTATGATCACGCCGGACGACGGCAAGGATGTCCTGAAGTCCCTCTCCGCCCCGGCGCGGCTGGCCATCCTAGAGCTTTTGCACGCGCGCGGCCCGCTGAATGTCAACGAGATCGCCGAGGTCCTCGAACTTCCCCAGTCGACAACATCGACCCATCTGAACCAGATGGAAGAGGCGGGCCTGATCCGCACGGAGGTCCAGAAGGCCCGCAAGGGCAGCCAGAAGATCTGTCACGCCGTCCATGACGAGATCGTCCTCACCTTCACGCGCCCGAATAAGGCAACTGACGAGGCAATCGAAGTCTCGATGCCGGTTGGCCTCTACAGCGGTTACGACGTCTACGCCCCCTGCGGCATGTGTGGACCTGACGCGATCATCGGCTACCTCGACAACCCCGACACCTTTCTCTCGCCGGACCGGATGAAGGCCGGGCTTCTCTGGTTCACGCGCGGCTATGTGGATTACCAGTTTCCCAACAATGCCAGGATCAAAGGCGCCCCGATCCGGGAACTGGAACTCTTGCTTGAGCTCTCCTCCGAGGTGCCCGGCACCTCCGAAAACTGGCCTTCTGACATCACCATTTCCATCAACGGAAAACCGGTCGCAACCTGGACATCGCCGGGCGATTTCGGCGATCGCCGCGGCAAGTTCACGCCCGACTGGTGGAAGCTTCGCGGCAGCCAGTATGGCGTTCTGAAAAGCTTCCGCGTCACCGAGAACGGCACCTTCATCGACGGCATGCGGGTGTCGGAAACGACCCTCAACGATCTGGAACTGCTCGATCATCGATCGATCCGCGTCCGGATCGAAGTGCCGGAAACAGCAGAACATCCCGGCGGCATCAACATATTCGGCCGCGGCTTCGGCAACTACGACCAGGACATCGTCCTGCGCATCAAGACCTGACACGCACTCGCAGTTTCCCCTGCATATTGCCGGATTGACCTCCGGTCGATCCCGTGTATCATATCCTCAATCATGATAGATATCCGAAAAACGGATATATTTGGAGGAAATGCTTATGCGGGCTGTCGGCACCGTTCACCGCGACTATAAAATCAGCACGATCGATCCGCGCCTCTATGGATCTTTCGTCGAGCATCTCGGTCGCGCTGTCTACTCCGGCATCTACGAACCCGATCACCCGACGGCCGACGAGAATGGCATGCGGCAGGACGTCATCGACCTCGTGCGCGAACTCGACGTGCCTGTCGTCCGCTATCCCGGCGGCAATTTCGTCTCGGCCTATAACTGGGAAGACGGCATCGGTCCGAAGGAAGACCGGCCGGTTCGCCTCGATCTCGCCTGGCACACCTCGGAATCCAACCAGGTCGGCATCCACGAATTTGCAGACTGGGCGAAGGCCGCGAATACCGAGATGATGCTGGCCGTCAATCTCGGCTCGCGCGGTCTCGACGAAGCCCGCGCCTTCCTGGAATACGTCAACCACCCCGGCGGCAGCTACTGGTCGGACCTGCGCCGCAAAAACGGCCGCGAGGAGCCCTGGAACGTCAAGCTCTGGTGCCTCGGTAACGAGATGGACGGCCCCTGGCAGATCGGCCAGAAGACGGCGGAAGAATACGGCCGCGTTGCCTTCGAGACCGCCAAGGCCATGCGCGCCTTCGACAAGTCGATCGAACTCGTCGTTTGCGGCTCCTCCTCGCCGAAGATGCCGACCTATCCAGCCTGGGAGGCCACTGTTCTCGACTACACCTATGACAGCGTCGATTATATCAGCCTGCATATGTATTTTGAAAACCACGCCGGCGACACCGCTGCCTATCTGGCGCAGAACGCCCGCCTGGACGACTACATCGAGACCATCGCCTCCGTCATCAAGGTGACCAAGGCGAAGAAGCGCTCGAAGAAGGATGTCTATATCAGCTTTGACGAGTGGAATGTCTGGTATCATTCCAATGAAGCCGACCGGAAGGTTCTCGAAGGCCGCGATGGCTGGCCGCATGCTCCGGAACTGCTCGAAGACATCTACAATTTCGAGGACGTGCTGCAGGTCGGCTGCATCCTCAACACCTTCATCCGCCGCGCTGATGTGGTGAAGGTCGGCTGCCTCGCACAGCTGGTCAACGTCATCGCGCCGATCATGACCGTGCCCGGCGGTCCGGCCTGGCGCCAGACGACATACTATCCCTATCTCTTCGCCTCGCGTTATGGCCGCGGCACATCCTACCAGCTGTCGATCGACAGCCCGAGCTATGCGACGGACTTTGCCGAGAAGGTTCCCTATCTCGACGTGTCTGCGGTCGAGAGCGACACGGATGGCGCTCTCACCCTCTTCATCGTCAACCGCCATCAGACGGACGCCATCACCCTCGACGTCGCGCTCGAAGGCTTTGGCGACCGCAAGGTGATCATGGACAAGGTGATCGCGGGCCATGAGCTGAAGGCCGTCAATGGACCTGAAAAGCAGCCGGTTGCTCCGGCCGACGGCAGCGGACTGACTGTCGAGGAGGGGCGCCTCAAGGGAGAGATCGCGCCGCTCAGCTACCGGATGATCCGGCTCGGCCAATAACCAATCGACGACGGGGAGGAGAAACCATGTCGGCTTCGATTGAAATCGATAATGTCACCAAGCGCTACGGCGCACTGACCGTGCTCGATGACATCTCGCTGTCCATCGAGGCGGGCGAGTTCGTCGTCTTCCTCGGGCCCTCGGGCTGTGGCAAGTCGACCCTGCTGCGCATGATCGCCGGCCTGGAAGATGTCACATCAGGTACCATCTCGGTAAGCGGCAGCCGTGTTGACACCCTGCCGCCCGGCCAGCGTGGCGTCGCGATGGTGTTCCAGTCCTATGCGCTCTATCCGCATATGACCGTGAAGCAAAACATGTCGTTTGGCCTCGAAAACATCGGCATGCCCAGGGACGAGATCGAGAAGCGTGTCCTCGCCGCCGCCGAAACGCTCGAGATCGGGCACTTGCTCGACCGCAAGCCGCAGAAACTATCGGGCGGCCAGCGCCAGCGCGTCGCCATCGGTCGCGCCATCGTCAAGGAGCCCAAGGCTTTCCTCTTCGACGAGCCGCTCTCCAACCTTGATGCCGCACTTCGTGGCCGCACGCGTCTCGAACTCGCCCAGCTGCACCATCGCCTGGGCTCGACGATGATCTTCGTGACCCACGACCAGATCGAGGCGATGACCCTCGCCGATCGGATCGTGATCATGAATGCGCGCAAGATCGAGCAGATCGGCACGCCGATGGATGTCTACCAGCGGCCGGCCACCAGGTTCGTCGCAGGCTTCATCGGCTCTCCGCCAATGAACTTCCTGCGCGTATCCGGATGGAGCGGCACGAGTAAGGGGCTTTCCGTCAGTACCGCGGGTCTCGGCGCCGTCGAGACCGGGTTCAAGGTCCCGGCTGGCCTCAATCCCGAAGGCGCAACGCTGGGCATCCGTGCCGAGGACATAACGGTGCTGACCGACGGGACCTCCGGTGTGCCTTTGACGGCCGAGGTGGTCGAACGCCTGGGCGATCGCTCCCTCGTCTACGGCGTTCTCGATGACGGCAGCAAGCTCGTCGTCGAAGCGGATGGCCGCTCGCTGATCAAGGCGGGAGACCGGTTGATGATCTCGGCCGATCCGCATGCCTTCCACCTCTTCGGCGCAGACGGCCGCGCCTTCGGCAGGGAGGGGGACTGACATGGCGGAGAGTTATCGTCGCAGCCAGTGGAGCCACGGGCTATTCGTCCTGCCCTATCTGCTGGTCTTTATCGCCCTGCTCGTATTCCCGCTCTTCTGGGGCATGTGGCTAAGCCTGCACAAGGTCGACCTCTTCGGCCCCGGCCGTTTCGTCGGGCTGGCCAACTATTTCCGGGTCGCAGGCGATGCCGTCTTTCTGCAGGCCCTGCGCAACACCATCATTTTCGTGCTGGTGAGTGTGCCGACGCTCGTTGCCCTCGGTCTTTTTCTGGCACTCGCGCTCAATCGCACGACCCGCACCACTAGTTTCTTCCGCGGTCTGTTCTTTTCGTCCTCCGTGCTCTCGGTCACCATCGTCACCTTGATCTGGCGCTTCGTTTTCATTCCCAGCGACGGCCTCCTGTCCGTCCTCTTCGCACAGGCAGGCATCGACCAGATCAACTTCATCTCGACCAAAGGCTGGTCACTCTTTGCCGTCGGCGTCGCGACCGTCTGGTGGTGCATCGGCCTGCCGATGATGCTCTTCCTTGCCGCGCTCCAGCAGGTGCCGCAGGACCTCTATGAAGCAGCGGCGCTCGACAATGCCAGCCGCTGGCGCGTGCTCACCCGCATCACCCTGCCTTCGATTGCCCGCACCATCATGCTGGTGACGATCATCCAGATCGTCTTCCAGTTCCAGCTTTTCGGCCAGGCGCAGCTGATGACCAATGGCGGCCCGAACGGATCCTCGCGTCCGCTCGTCATGTACATCTACGAGGTCGGCTTCGTCCGCTGGGACGTCGGCCGTGCGGCAGCCGCCTCGCAGTATCTCTTCCTCATCATCCTCGTGGCGGCCATGGCGCAATATGTCGTGTCCTCGCGCAAGACGGAGGACGGCGCATGAACCGGTCGAACGACACCTACAAGCCGGAAGTCCTGACCGCCAACCGTTCGCTGCTCTGGGGAGCAGCCCTCTTGTCCGTCGTCATGATGGCGCCGGTGGCCTGGCTGGTCGGCCTCTCGATCAAGAGCAACCAGGATCTGATGATCGGCACGGACTCGGTCTTCCGCGCGCCCTATACGATCGCCAACTACCTGAACATCTGGCACTCATCCCAGGTCTTCGGCTGGTTCTTCAACAGCCTCGTCGTCGCGACCGGCCAGACGCTGCTGGTGCTGATCCTGTCTTCCCTCGCCGGCTATGGCTTTGCGCGCCTCGAGTTTCCGTTCCGCCGCACGCTGTTCATCATCGTGCTGTTCGGTCTCGCAGTACCCGAACAGGCGGTCATCATCGCCCGCCACCAGATGTTCAACTGGTTCGGTCTGCACAACACCTATCTCGGCCTGATGCTGCCGGGTCTGTCGGGTGCCTTTGGGGTCTTCCTGATGACGCAGTTCTTCCGGGCGATCCCCAAGGAGATCGACGAAGCAGCTCTGCTCGACAACGCCTCACAATGGCGGATCTTCTGGAAGGTCATGCTGCCGCAGACACTGCCTGCCCAGGCGACCCTCGGCATCTTCACCTTCCTGCATGGCTGGAACGACTACTGGTGGCCGCTGATCTCGGCGACCCGGAAGGAAATGTACACGCTGACGGTCGGCCTTGCCTCGTCGCAGTCGAACTTTGCCCAGAGCGAGGGCCTCGGCTTCCTCGCCGCGCAGGCTGTGTTTGCCAGCGTACCGGCGCTCATCGTCTACGTGATCTTCCAGAAACACATCGTGACCGCCGTTTCCGGTGGCGCGGTGAAGTGAAGCCTACCCGGCCGGAGAGGAGCCGGCCGGCTTTGTTCAACGGGGCAATCAGCCCGCCATAAGGGAGTGAGACATCATGAAACGCATTCTACTGACGACTGTCGCCATGATCGCGCTGAGCCAGGGCGCATCGGCACAAGAGCAGACGAAGATCGAGTTGCAGCGCTTCTTCGGCGCTTGCGAAGCGGAATATGGCAATGTCACGGATGTCTCGGCCGCGGTGGGCGAATGCGGCATCATCACCGCGCTCGTCAACAAGTTCGAAGCCGACAATCCGGATATCGACGTCAACGTGACCACGGTCGAATGGCCGGGTTATGACCAGCTGAACGCGCAGCTCGCCTCGGGCGCTGCACCCGACGTCGTCTCCATGCACTATTCTGCGATCTCCGACTACCAGAGCCGTGGCCTGATCGAGCCGATCGACGAAGTGCTCGCCGCGCAGGGCATCGCACCCGACAGCTTCACCGATGCGGGCCGCAACGGCGTGACCAAGGAAGGACAGCTCTTCGGCCTGCCCTTCGACAACTGGACCATGCTCTTCCACGTCAACCTGAACCTGATGAAGGAGGCCGGTCTGGTCAATGCGGATGGCACGCCAATCCTGCCGACCTCCGGCGAGGAGCTGATCGCGCAGGGCAAGCAGTTCACCGAAAAGACCGGCAAGCCCTACCTCATCCAGATCATGGCCAATGAGACGGCGTCCTACACGCGCATCCTCTATACGCTGCTGCAGCAGCAGAATGCCGATTTCTTCGCCGATCCGACATCGATCAAGCTGAACACGCCGGAAGCCAAGGCGGCGGTCGAGCTGATGAAGGCAACGAAGGACGAAGGCATCTCGACGACCGGTCTCGACTACGCCGCAGCCGTTTCGGGCTTCGCCAATGGCGAGGGTGGTATTGCCGTCAACGGCACCTGGTTGATCGGCGATTATGTCGCCCAGTCCGAAAAGGAAGGCACGGCCCTGTCGAACGGCTACACGGTCTACCCGGTCCCGCAGCTCTTCCCCGCGCAGGACAGCACCTATGCGGATGGCCACAGCTGGGTCATGCCGAAGAAGGACCGCACGCCGGAACAGGTGGAAGCCATCGGCAAGCTCTTCAAGTTCCTGGCCGAGAACGACTTCCAGTGGGCCCGCACCGGTCACCTGCCGGCGGCCAAGGCTGTCTTCGACATGGCCGAGTTCAAGTCCCTGCCGCATCGCGACAACATCGCCGAGATCGCGCAGACAGGTCGCTCGCTGCCGGCTGAAGTCCAGCGTCAGTTCGCCATCCAGGACATCATCGGTGAGGAAGTCGGCGCGGCCGTCAATGGCGGCAAGCCGGTCGACGAAGCGCTGACATCGGCCGAAAGCCGCATCAACGATCTGCTCGCCGACATCTGATCGGAGAGAAAAACTCCCCCAAGGCCTCCCTGGCCTGCCCTGCACACTCCGGTGTGTGGGGCCTTTTTGTTGCGGAAGACACTCGGGGGAGTTCGGCTTACCTCGTCTCCTGAACCTTCAGCGGTCCCGCTCCGGCAGAAACGGCCCCTGCCCCCAGACGATCGACTTCTCGTGTCGCTCGATGACCTTCTTCAGATCGGTGAATTCACGGACGATGTGGTCCTGAAACTTCCGACGGGCCGGATTGGGAAAGGTCTTCCGCTTGGTGATGATGCCCAGCGTACGTTCGGGCTGCGGGATATCGACCGGCACGATCGAGATCTTGTTCTCGCCTTTGAAGGAGAAGACCACCGAATGCGGCAGGATCGCCAGTGCATCGGTCGACGCGACGTAGTTCACCACGGAAAGCAGCGATCCGCCGGAATAGCGTACGGATAATTCGCTGATCCCGAGCGTGATCAGGATGTTGTGCAGGTCGAGCACCAGCGGCGAGCCCGGCAGCGGCGCGACCCAGGGGTAGGCGAGAATATCCTCGATGCTCAGGCGTCGCTTGCGCAAGAGCGGATGCCCGACAGCACAGGTCAGAACGTTGCGACCCGGCAGGATTGGCTGAAATTCGAAATCGGTCTTGAGATCCGTGCTGCCGATCGGCGTGATCGCGAGGTCGATCTGGCTGGAATCGAGCTCGGTGAGCAGATCCGGCAGATTGCCGTAGGATTGCTCGACCATGATGTCGCGCTCACAAAGCTGGAAGGAGGCGATCATCTGCGAGATCACGGCATCCATGAAGAAGGGAACGCCGCCCACCTTGATCCGTCCGGCAGTCCCCGACTGAAAACTTCTGACGATCTCGACCGCCTTGCGTGAGGCGCCCAGGATCGAGCGCCCCTGGATGGCAAGTTGCTGTCCCAGTGGCGTCAATTGCAGGGGCCGCTTGCCCGGAATGAAGAGTGGCTCCCCCACCCGTCGCTCCAGCATCGAGAGGGTGCGCGATACTGCCGGCTGAGTCATGCCGAGCATTGCGGCACCTTCCGTCACGCCACCGGTTTCGGCGACGGCAGCAAGCTGAACCAGATGGCGCTCATCTATCTTCATAGCAATATGCTATATGGAACATAAGCAATTTTATCAACAGATGACCCGGGCACCTATATAGTCTGATCATTGGGAAGGATCCGGCCTGACGCAAAAAGAACGGGAGCGGCAATTCAAACCGCTGGAGGACCTGTTCGTCAGGAAGCGGCACATCCCCTGCATTTGAAAATCTGGAGGAGAAGAAGCAATGTCGTTCATCTCGGGTTACCATCACCTCACGCTGAGCACCGACGGTGCTCAGGAGGACTATGACTTTTACACAAAGACACTTGGCCTGCATTCCATCAAGCGCACAGTTCTCTTCGACGGCACCATCCCGGTCTACCACCTCTACTACGGTGCAAAGAGCGGCGACCCTTCGACGATCGTCACCACCTTTCCCTTCAAGAAGCCCGGCATTTACGGCAAGCGCGGCACCAACCAGTCGAAGATCATCCAGCTTTCGATCCCGGTCGGCTCGGCCGACTTCTGGGTCGACCGCCTGAACGCACGCGGCATCCCCGCGACCAAGACCAGCCGCTTTGGCATCACCCGCGTGGCGCTCGCCCACCCTTGCGGCATCGATCACGAACTGGTCGAGAGCCCGGCCGATACCCGCACGCCGATCACCAGCGACGTGAATGGCGTTGGCCCCGCTCACGGCATCCGCGGCATCTATGGCGCCGCCGTCGCCGTCTTCGATCGCACCTCGATGGATGACTTCCTGACGATTGCCATGGGCATGAAGAAGGAAGCCGACAGCGACGAGGGCCTGATGTTTTCGGTACCGAACAATGGTGGCCCATCGAGCATGGTCGAAGTCCTGCACCAGCCGAATGGCCCGCAGGGCACATGGACGCTTTCGGGCGGCACGATCCACCACCTCGCGCTCAACACGGTCAACGAAGAGAACCAGCTGAAGCTGAAAGCCCACATCGAGGGCCTGGGCTTTACCGATGTCTCCGACCAGAAGGACCGCAATTACTTCAAGTCCTGCTATGTTCGCTCGCCGGGCGGTGCGCTGTTCGAGATCGCCTGGTCGGTCGAAGGCGGCTGGGCGAAGGATGAGCCGGCCGATGCGATCGGTTCGACGCTCGTCTTCCCGCCATGGTTCGAGGATCGCCGCGAAGAGCTGATCGCCGGCCTCGAACCCGCGAACTTCTGATCCGGGGGCGAATATGGCCATTCATGGCGAACCGCTCACCGCAGGTGTCGCACCGGCGGAAGCCGATGTTCTTTGCGTCTTCATCCACGGGCGAACCCAGTCGCCCGAGGACATGATCGAGCAGGTCGTCGGCCGGCTGGCCGTTCCGGGCGTCGCCTATTGCCTTCCGCGAGCAACCGGCAACTCCTGGTATGCAGCGCGCGCCACGGACCCACTGACGGACCCGACACGCAACGAGTTGACGGCATCACTCGACTATCTCCACGGGCTGGCGGGGGCCCTGCGACAGGCGGGCGGCGCGCAAAAGCCCCTCCTCATCGGCGGCTTCAGCCAGGGCGCCTGCCTGTCGCTTGAATATGCGATGGCTTTCGGCCCCTGGAATGGGGCCATGGTCAATCTCACGGGCTGCCGTGTCGGGCAGGTGCGCGATGAGCGCCCGTCGCGCGATCTCGACGGGATGCCCGTCTACCTCACCGGATCCGATCAGGATCCGTGGATCCCGGTCTCGGCTTTCGCGGAAGCCTCGGAAGCGCTTGGGAGGGCGCGGGCGAGGCTTCGCTGCGAACTGTTTCCGGGCCGGACACATCAGGCCTCCGACATGGAGGTCAAAGCGCTCGAAGCCATGCTTCGGGATCTTGCGGAGGGCAGCCGACCATTTCGCCGCGTCGCGGCTTAAGTCAGGACAACAAGGGAGGAGGACAGCATGATTACGCGCAGAAAACTGCTGAAGGCGGGCGCCGCGACCGGTCTCGCCTATGGGCTTGGCGGCCTCGCCGCGCCGGCAATTGCTCAAGGAGCCAAGATCAAGCTTGGATACGTGAGCCCGCAGACGGGACCGCTGGCAAGCTTCGGCGAGAGCGACGCCTACAACATCGCCTCATTCCTCGCGACCGAGGCAGGCAAGAACTTCGAGATCATCGTCAAGGACAGCCAGTCCAACCCGAACCGGGCAGCGGACGTGGCGAAGGAACTCATCCTCTCCGATGAGATCAACCTGATGCTGGTCGCCTCGACCCCTGAGAACACCAATCCGGTCGCGACCACCTGTGAGGCCGAAGGCATTCCCTGCATTTCCACCAAGGCCCCCTGGCAGCCCTGGTTCATCGGCCAGCAGGGCAATCCCGGCGATCCCGCAAGCTGGAAGCCGTTCGATTTCGCTTACCATTACTTCTGGGGCCTGGAAGACGTCATCGCCGTTTTTACCAACATGTGGGCCCAACTCGATACCAACAAGAAGGTCGGCGGCCTCTTCCCCAATGATGCCGATGGCAATGCCTGGGGTGACCCGAATGTCGGCCTGAAGCCGGGCCTTGCACAGGCCGGTTTCGAGCTCCTCGATCCGGGCCGCTACCAGAACCTGACAGATGACTTCACCGCACAGGTCAATGCCTTCAAGGACGGTCAATGTGACATCATCACCGGCGTCGTCATTCCGCCTGACTTCACCACCTTCTGGAACCAGGCCAAGCAGCAGGGTTTCAATCCGAAGGCCGTCACCGTCGCCAAGGCGATCCTCTTCCCGCAATCGGTCGAGACCCTGGGCCCCGCCGGCCACAACCTCTCCTCGGAAGTCTGGTGGTCCGCGCAGCATCCGTTCAAGTCGTCGCTGACGGGCCAGAGTGCCGGCGAGCTCGCCGCCGACTTCACCGCCAAGACCGGCCGCCCGTGGACGCAGCCGATCGGCTTCATCCACTCGCTCTTCGAGATGGCAACCGATGTCATGGGGCGCGTCGACGACGTGACGGATCCCGAGGCGGTCGCTGCGGCCATCGCCGCCTCCAAGGTCGACACCATCGTCGGCCGCGTCGAATGGAACGGCCAGGGCGTGCCGCCCTTTGCGGCGAAGAACGTCACTAAGACGCCGCTGGTCGGCGGCCAGTGGCGCCGCAAGGACGATGGCACCTTTGACCTCGTCATCGTCGACAACAAGACGGCACCGAACATTCCGACCGCCGGCAAGATGGAAGCCTTAGCCTGAAGACACGACAGAGGCGGGCCTGCTCAAGCGGGCCCGTCAGCTTCCCCAGACGACTGCCTCTTCATGGCGCTTGATCAGGTGGCGCAGGTTTTCAAAGCTCGACCGCACGAAGGATGAAAACTGCTCGACCGCCGGAGACCGCGGCGCATCGACACGCCGGAGGATGGCAAGCGCCCTCTCCGGATGCGGAATGTTGATCGGCAGGGCCGTGATCGTCTTTTCCTTGCGCTGGGCAAAGACCACGCTGTGCGGCATCACGGTCAGCGCATCGGCGCCCTTCAGATAATTGACGACACTCGCCAGCGACCCGCCGGAATAGCGGATGCGGATTTCCGTTGCCCCGAAGGAGAGCAGCAGTGCTCTGAGGTCGGCTAGAAGCGGACTGCCCGGCGGCGGCGCCACCCAGGAATAGTCGAGAAGATGCGATGGCTGCACACGCCGCTTCAACAGAAGCGGATGGGTCACGCGGCAGGCAATGACATTGCGGCCGGGCAGGATCTGCTGGAAGGCGAGACCCGAGCCCTCGTCGAGAATGTCGATCGGACAGATTGCCAGATCGATCTGGTCGGCCTTCAGCGCGGCCCGCAGGTCAGGAAAATAGCCATAGGACTGGTCGATCCGCACATCCGGATGCGTCGCCTGAAACTCGGCACACATGCCGGCGATCAGCGAATCCATGAAGAAGGGACTGCCGCCGACCCGCACCACGCCACTTTTGCCGACCCGGAAGCTTTCCATCAGATCGGAGGCCTTGCGCGACGCCGCCAGCATGGCAAGGCCGTGTTCTGCCAGCGCAATCCCGAGCGGCGTCGGCTGCAGCGGGCGCCGGCCCTTGATGAAGAGCGGTTCGCCAATCCTCTTTTCCAGCATCGACAACGTGCGCGAGACCGCCGGCTGTGCCAACCCCAGGAGGGCCGCACCTTCGGTGACGCCACCCGTCTTGACCACGGCAGCCAGCTGGATGAGATGTCGCTCGTCGAACTTCATAACGGATTGTTATATTGCCACCCAAACAAATCATCAATCCTGTATGCAGACCCTGCTAGCTTCCACTCGACCAGCAATGCAGATTTGGGAGGAGATGCATGTCGCGGGCCGCAGACCTCATCACCTTCGACGAAGCGACCTCGGCCGAGGCATTCACCAGCCGCTTCGGAACGCCCGATGATGCAACCGCGCGGCTCCTCTCTGCCGTGGTCTGCCACGTCCACGATCTCATCAAGGAATTCCGCCCGACCCAGGAGCAATGGCGCAAGGTCCTCGACTTCCTGACCGAAGTCGGCCACGCCTCGGACGAACGCCGCCAGGAATGGGTGCTGTTTTCCGATCTCGTCGGCGCCTCTGCACTTGTCGAAGAGATCAATTCCCGCCGCCCATCCGGCGCAACGCCCAACACGATCCGCGGCCCCTTCTTCCGGACCGACACCCCTGAGCGGGCATTGGGCAGCTCCATATCGCTGGATGGCGCAGGCTTACCGTTGTTGGTCGAGGGCCGCGTCGAAGATCTCGACGGCCTGCCGATCACGACCGCCGAGATCATCACATGGCAGGCGAACGCAGAAGGCTATTATGAAAACCAGCAGCCGGATCTGCAGCCGGAATTCAACCTGCGGGGTCTGTTTCGCCCCGATCAGGACGGCAAGTTCCACTATCGCACGGTCCGTCCGGCCGGCTACGGCGTCCCCGGTGACGGACCCGTGGGACGGCTGTTCGCCCAGGCGGGCTATCCGCTGCACCGTCCCGCGCATCTGCATTTCGTCGTGCGCGCACCGGGTTTCGAGACGATTACCACTCATATCTACGACGCCGAGGATCCGAGGCTCGGTGAAGATGCGCTGTTCGGCGTCCGGCCGGAACTGGTGCATCCGATCGAGCAGACTGTGATTGACGGAAAACCCGCCTCGCGCATCAGAGTCAGATTCGTCATGGTCCGCGCACGACCCGGGAGGGGCAAATGAAGAGCTTCACCTATGCCGGCAGCCCGGCGCGTATCCTCTTCGGCTCCGGCCGCAGCGCAGACGTGAGCAGCGCGGTAGAGTCCCTCGGCTGCCGCCGTGCGCTGGTCCTCGCAACGCCGCACCAGAAGGCGGATGCCGAAGCCCTGTCGGACCGCCTGGATAAACTCTCCGTTGGCGTCTTCGCCGGCGCCGTCATGCACACGCCCGTGGATGTGACGGAGACGGCGCTGAAGGTTGTCAAAGACGCGCAAGCCGACTGCGTTGTTTCGCTCGGCGGCGGCTCCACCACAGGGCTCGGTAAGGCGATTGCCTACCGCACCGATCTGCCGCAGGTCGTCATCCCCACGACCTATGCCGGCTCCGAAGTCACGCCGATCCTCGGCCAGACCGAAGGCGGCCGAAAGACCACGGTCCGAAACGCGAGCATCCTGCCGGAAGTCGTTATCTACGATCCGGACCTCACCCTCGGACTTCCCGTCGGCATGAGCGTTACAAGTGGCCTGAACGCCATGGCCCATGCGGTCGAGGGCCTCTATGCCCAGGACCGCAATCCGGTCTCGACGCTGATGGCGCTCGACGGTCTGCGGGCATTCCGGGACAGCCTTCCTGTTCTGGTGAAGAGCCCTCATGACCCCGATGCGCGGGCAGAGGCGCTTTATGGCGCCTGGCTCTGCGGCACCGTGCTCGGCACCGTCGGCATGGCACTGCACCACAAGATCTGCCACACGCTGGGCGGCTCCTTCGATACGCCGCATGCAGAAACCCATGCGGTCATGCTGCCGCACACGGCCGCTTTCAATGCCGAGGCCGCGCAAGCGGAACTCTCAGGCGCCGCCGAACTCTTCGGCGGCTCCATCGGCGGTGGTCTCTGGGACTTTGCCAAGTCGATCGGCGCACCGCTGTCGCTTAAGGATTTCGGGCTCACTGAAGCCGATCTCGATCGCGCTGCCGATATCGCTACGGAAAACCCCTACTGGAATCCGCGTCCGATCGACCGGATCTCGATCCGCACACTTCTGCAACAGGCCTGGGAGGGCATCAGGCCCGACTGACCGAGACGACATCTCGCGCGCTGCGCGCTCTTTGGGAGGAGAGACGATGATGGGAGGAAACATGATTACGCGACGCAAATTCTTGCAGACGACGGCAGCCGGCGGCGCCGTGCTGGCGACCTCGGGCCTTGCGGCCCCTGCGATTGCGCAGTCAGCGGCGGTGAAACTCGGCTATGTCAGCCCGCAGACCGGGCCGCTCGCTGCCTTCGGTGAAGCCGACAAATTCGTCATCGACAGCTTCCTCGCCACGACGAAGAAGATGGGCCTGAACTACGAGGTCGTGGTCAAGGACAGCCAGTCCAATCCGAACCGCGCCGCCGAAGTCGCCAAGGAACTGATCGTCGACGACGAAATCAACTTGATGCTCGTCTCCTCGACGCCGGAAACCACCAATCCGGTCTCAACCACCTGCGAAGCCGAGCAGATCCCCTGCCTGTCCACGGTTGCCCCCTGGCAGCCCTGGTTCATCGGCCAGCAGGGCAATCCCGGCGATCCCGCAAGCTGGAAGCCCTTCAACTACGCCTATCACTTCTTCTGGGGTCTTGAGGACATCATCGCCGTCTTCACCGGCATGTGGGGCCAGATCGAAACCAATAAAAAGGTCGGCGGTCTCTTCCCGAACGATGGCGACGGCAATGCCTGGGGTGACAAGGTGGTCGGTTTCCCGCCGGTGCTTGAGAAGCTCGACTATGGCCTGACCGACACCGGCCGCTACCAGAACCTGACGGACGATTTCTCTGCCCAGATCAACGCCTTCAAACAGGCCGAGACAGAGATCCTGACCGGCGTGATGATCCCGCCTGACCTCACCACCTTCTGGAACCAGGCCAAGCAGCAGGGCCTCAAACCCAAGATCGCCTCGATCGGCAAGGCGCTGCTCTTCCCGCAGACTGTCGAAGCCCTGGGCGATGCCGGCCACAACCTCTCGACCGAAGTCTGGTGGACGCCGTCTCATCCTTTCAAGTCCTCGCTGACAGGCGAGACAGCTGCCGATGTGGCAACGGCCTTCACAACCGCGACCGGTCGCCCCTGGACACAGCCGATCGGCTTTGCCCATGCGCTGTTCGAACTGGCGGTCGACGTCATGAAGCGTGCGGAGGACGTGACGGACGGCGATGCGGTAGCCAAGGCCATCGGCGAAACCAAGCTCGACACGCTGGTCGGCCCGATCGCCTGGAACAACGCCAACCTGCCGCCTTTCGCCCAGAAAAACGTCGCCAAGACCCCGCTTGTCGGTGGCCAGTGGCGGCTCAAATCCGGCGGCGGTTACGATCTGGTCGTCGTCGAAAACGGACAGGCGCCGAACATCCCGCTCGGCGGCAAGATGGAAGCGCTGAGCTGAACCCTGTGAAGCATGTGGCTGCGGTGCCCCGTCCTTGCGGGCGCCGCAAGCCTGACGGAGGAGTGTCCATGCCGATCCTGGAACTGAATGGTGTGTCGAAGTCCTTCGGGGCCCTCGTGGTCGCCGAGGATATCTCGTTTTCCGTCGAAGCAGGCGAGGCGCTCGGCGTCATCGGACCGAATGGCGCCGGCAAGTCGACGCTGTTCAATCTGATCACCGGCAACCTCTCCGTCGCCAGGGGCACTGTCCATTTCGATGGTCGCAACGTGACGAATGTCCCGCCGATGCAGCGCTGTTTCGCCGGCATGGGCCGCACCTTCCAGATCCCCCAGCCTTTTGAGCGGCTGACGGTCTACGAGAACCTGCTCGTCGCCGGCGCCTTCGGCAGCGAAAGCAGCGAAGCCGACGTCGCCGAGTTCTGCGCCGAGATCCTCGTAGAGACCGGCCTCATCGCCAAGGCCAACCGCCCGGCAGGCAGCCTCACTCTGCTCGAGCGCAAACGGCTGGAACTCGCTCGGGCTCTAGCCACCAGGCCCAAGCTTTTGTTGCTCGACGAGATTGCCGGCGGGCTGACCGAAGGCGAGTGTCGTCAGCTGGTCGCCACGATCAAGCGCGTGCATCAGCGCGGCATGGCTATCATCTGGATCGAGCACGTGTTGCATGCGTTGAACGCGGTCGCGGAGAAAATCCTCGTCCTGAACTTCGGACGGGTCATCGGCCATGGCGATCCGCAGACCATCATGAATTCGCGCGAGGTGCGCGAAATCTATCTGGGCATGGAGGTCTGACCGTGAGCCTCATCGAAACGAAGAACCTCACCGCCTTCTACGGCGACTTCCAGGCCCTGTTCGGCGTCGACCTCGTCCTCAATCCCGGGGAGACGATTGCCGTGATCGGCGCCAATGGCGCGGGCAAATCGACACTGATGCGATCCATTGCGGGTGTCCTGCGCAACCAACCGGATGCGATCCGCCACAAGAACGAACCGATCGGCGCGCTCGCCGCCCCCGACGTCATGGCCCGCGGCATTGCGCTGGTGCCGGAAGGCCGCCGGCTTTTCCCCTCGCTGACGGTCGAGGAAAACCTGCTCGTCGGTCGCCACGGCCGAAAGGTAAGCGGTCCCTGGTCGCTCGAAACAGTCTATGAGCTTTTCCCGATCCTGAGGGAGCGCCGTCGCAATCCCTCGACGGCCCTGTCCGGTGGGCAGCAGCAGATGGTTGCCATCGGCCGGGCGCTGATGTCGAATCCCGAAGTGCTGCTCTGCGACGAGTTGAGCCTCGGCCTCGCCCCCGTCGTCATCAAGGACATCTACGCTGCCTTCCCACGCATCCGGGAGACGGGTGCCGCCATCGTCATCGTCGAGCAGGATATCGCCCAAGCGCTGCAGGTTGCAGACCGCGTCTATTGCATGATGGAAGGTCGGGTCACGCTCGAAGGGCGCCCGGCAGAGCTCGACCGCGCCGACATCCACGCGGCCTATTTCGGAGCGGAGCCCAATGAACTGGCTTGATACCATTCTCCAGGGCATCCTGCTCGGCGGGCTCTACGCCCTCTTCGCCGCCGGCCTGTCGCTCGTTTTCGGCATCATGCGGCTGGTCAATCTCGCCCATGGCGACCTCATCGTCTTTGCCGCCTTCCTCATCCTGCTGCTCGTGTCGACGCTCGGGCTCAATCCATTCCTGGCGGCCCTGATCGCCGGTCCGCTGATGTTCGCGATCGGCTACCTGCTGCAATATCACCTGCTGAACCGCACACTCGGCAAGGACATCCTGCCGCCGCTGCTCGTCACCTTCGGCTTGTCGATCGTCATCCAGAACGGCTTGCTCGAAGCCTTTACCGCGGACAGCCAGCGCATCCCGGCTGGCGCCCTGGAGCAGGCATCGCTCTCGCTCGGTGGCATCAATGCCGGCGTCATGCCGCTGCTGACCTTCACCTCAGCGATCCTGGTCATCGTCGGTCTCAACCAGCTGATCTACAAGACGGCGCTGGGCCGTGCCTTCCGCGCAACTTCCGACGACGTGGTGACGGCCGGCCTGATGGGCATCCGTCCGAACCAGATCTTTGCCATCGCAACAGGCCTTGCCATGGTGATCGTCACGATCGCCGCGCTTTATCTCGGCACCCGCGCCAATTTCGATCCGACCGCCGGTCCGGCACGCCTGATCTACGCCTTCGAAGCCGTTATCATCGGCGGCCTCGGCTCACTCTGGGGCACGCTTGCCGGGGGCATCATTCTGGGTGTCGCACAAACGTTCGGAGCCGCTATCAACCCGGAATGGCAGATCCTCTCGGGCCATATCGCCTTCCTGCTGGTCCTGCTGTTCCGCCCGCGGGGTCTCTTCCCGCGCGCTGTCGATTGAGGTGACGATGACCCCGAACCGAGACATCCTGTCGAACGTCATGCGCCCGACGCCTTCCTGGCGGGTCGAAACCCGCACCCGCCTCTCCACGCTGTTTTCAATCGCAGCCATCCTCTTCGTGCTGCTCCTGGCAGCCGCCCCCTTCGTCGTCTCGCGCGGCGTGGTGCAGGACCTCTTCTTTATCCTGACCATGCTGGCCCTCGCCCAAAGCTGGAACCTGCTTGCCGGCTACGCCGGGCTGATTTCCGTCGGCCAGCAGCTCTTCGTCGGCTGCGGTGCCTATGCCCTCTTCGGCTTCGTCATCCTTCTCGGCCTCGACCCGATCCTGGCCATACCGCTGGCCGGCCTCTTCGCAGTGCTGGTCTCGATACCGACGGCGTTCTTTGCCTTCCGCCTCTACGGTCCGTATTTTGCCATCGGCACCTGGGTCATCGCCGAAGTGGGCCGGCTGCTCTTTGCCCAGTGGAAGGCGCTTGGCGGCGGCACTGGTACGTCGCTCCCGCGCGAGGCAACGCGCGACATGTTCGGCGTCGCCCTGCTTGAAGACTGGTTCGGCATGCGGGCCGCAGCCGCAGCCGACGCCGTCGCCTTCTGGCTAGCATTGGTGGTTCTCGTCCTGACCATCGGCTTTGTCTATCGCCTGCTACGCTCCAAGCAGGGCTTGGGCCTTGCTGCCGTCCGCGACAACGAGACGGCCGCCCGTGCTCTCGGAGTCGATGCCCTCCGACTGAAGCTCGTGATCTACCTCTCGACCGCCTTCATCACCGGCATCGTCGGCGCGATCATCTATCTGCAGAAGGCCCGTATCTCACCCGATGCCGCCTTCTCGCTGACCGACTGGACGGCCTATGTGCTGTTCATCGTCATCATCGGCGGCATCGGCACCATCGAAGGGCCGATCGTCGGCGTCATCATCTTCTTCCTGATGCAGAATGCGCTGTCGAGCTACGGGTCCTGGTACCTGCTGCTGCTCGGGGCGATTGCCATCATCACCATGCTGTTTGCGCCGCGCGGGATCTGGGGCCTGATCACCGACCGCACCGGCATCGAACTCTTTCCGGTCCGTCGCACCTTGAGAGGCGGATCGCTTGAACAAACGACAAAGGGAGGGCCACATGGCTGACATCACCACCGACGTCCTGATCATCGGCACCGGGCCGGCCGGCTCGGCAACCGCCGCATTGCTCGCGAGCTACGGCCTCGAGCCAATGGTCATCAACCGCTATCGCTGGCTGGCCAACACGCCGCGCGCCCACATCACCAACCAGCGCACGATGGAGGTTCTGCGCGATCTCGGCCGCGACGTCGAAGACGAAGCCTATATGTTCGCGACCGAGCAAGACCTGATGGGCCAGAACGTCTTCTGCACGGCGGTCGCCGGCGAAGAAATCGGCCGCATGCAGAGCTGGGGCAACCATCCGCTCTCGCGCGCCGAACACCTCCTCTCCTCGCCCGGCCGGATGAACGACCTGCCGCAGACCTATATGGAGCCGCTGCTCTTCAAGACGGCCTGCTCGCGTGGCGCGCAGTCGCGCATGTCGACGGAATATGTGAGCCATGTGCAGGATGCCGACGGCGTCACCACCACTTGCCTTGACCGCCTGACCGGCAAGCAATTCACCGTGCGCTCGAAGTTCCTGGTCGGCGCCGATGGCGGCAACTCCAAGGTGGCCGAACATGCGGGCCTTACCTTCGAAGGCAAGATGGGCGTCGCCGGTTCGATGAACATCCTCTTCGAATGCGACCTCTCGCGCTACGTCGCTCACCGCCCCTCGGTGCTCTACTGGGTGCTGCAGCCGGGTGCGGATGTCGGCGGCATCGGCATGGGCCTTGTCCGCATGGTCCGCCCATGGAACGAGTGGCTGATCGTCTGGGGTTACGACATCAACCAGCCGGCACCGGCCGTCGATGATGCCTTCGCCACCAAGGTCGTGCGCGATCTCGTCGGCGTCCAGGATCTGCAGCCGAAGATCAAGTCGGTCTCCACCTGGACCGTCAACAACATGTACGCAACCACCATGTCGAACGGCCGCGTCTTCTGCATGGGCGATGCCACCCACCGCCATCCGCCGTCGAACGGCTTGGGATCCAATACCTCGATCCAGGATGCCTTCAATCTTGCCTGGAAGCTCGCCGCCGTTATCAGAGGCCAGGCCGGCATGGGCCTGCTCGAAAGCTACCAGGCCGAACGCGCACCGGTCGCCAAGCAGATCGTCACCCGCGCCAACAAGTCGATCGAGGAATTCGGCCCGATTTTCAAGGCGCTCGGCCTGCTCGACTCCGTCGATCCGGTAAAGATGCAGGAGAACATGGACGCCCGCTGCAACGACACGGACGATGCGGAAAAACAGCGTGAGGCGATCCGCCAGGCGATTGCCCACAAGGTCTACGAGTTCGACGCCCATGGCGTTGAGATGAATCAGCGCTACAAGTCCGGCGCGATCGTCACCGACGGGCAGCCGGAACCGGCCTTCGAGAAGGATGCCGAACTGCACTACCAGCCGACTACCTGGCCCGGCGCCCGCCTGCCGCATGTCTGGCTTTTCGGGCCGGAAGGCGAAAAGGTCTCCAGCCTTGATCTGACCGGCCATGGCGTCTTCACCGTTCTCACCGGCATCGGGGGCGATGGCTGGGTGGCGGCCGCGAAGTCTCTGTCGAAGGAGTTTGGCCTGCCGATCACGGTTCACAAGATCGGCCCCCGCCAGACCTGGCAGGACTTTTCCGGCGATTGGGCCCGCGCCCGCGAGATCCGCGATTCTGGCGCGCTTCTTGTGCGCCCGGACCACCACGTCGCCTGGCGCGCGGAAGCCGCCGTCAAGGACCCCGAAAGCGAGCTGCGGCGCGTCCTGAAAACCATTCTGGACCGGTGAGGAGCGATCATGGAAGCGCACGAGAAGGGCTACTTCACTGAGGAAACCTCCGTCGAGGTCGTCACAGGTCGCAATGCCAACGCCGGGGACGATCGTCTCAAGCAGGTGATGGAGGTCATCACCCGCAAGCTGCACGAGGCGGTCAAGGAACTGGAGCCGACCCAGGACGAGTGGATGGAGGCGATCCTCTTCCTCACCCGCACCGGCCAGATGTGCAACGAATGGCGGCAGGAATTCATCCTGCTATCAGACGTGCTCGGCGTCTCGATGCTGGTCGATGCGGTCAACAACCGCAAACCCTCGGGCGCCTCGGAAAGCACGGTCCTCGGCCCCTTCCATGTGGCCGACGCACCCGAGCTGCCGATGGGCGCCAATATCTGCCTGGATTCCAAGGGCGAGGACATGGTCATCGAAGGCCGCATCCTCGACACCGAAGGCAAGCCGATCGCCGATGCCGTGATCGATGTCTGGCAGGCCAATGACGAGGGCTTTTACGATGTCCAGCAGAAGGGCATCCAGCCCGATTTCAACCTGCGCGGCATCTTCCGCACCGGGCCGGACGGACACTACTGGTTCCGGGCGGTGAAGCCGAAATTCTACCCGATCCCCGATGACGGCCCGGTCGGCCAGTTGCTCGGCAAGCTCGGCCGCCATCCCTACCGCCCGGCGCATCTGCACTACATCATCAAGGCAGAGGGATACGAGACGCTCGTCACGCATATCTTCGATCCCGATGATCCCTACATCCATTCTGATGCTGTCTTCGGCGTCAAGGAGAGCTTGCTCGCGAAATTCGATCGTCGCAAGGATGCAAAGCGCGCCGCGGATTACGGCTTCACGGAAGAGTTCTGGGAAGTGAAGCACGACTTCGTGCTGGTGCGCAGCCAGGCTTGATCATCAAGCCTGGTCCGTCACTCCTTGAGGCCTCGACTGCGACAGGCTGTTGAACACCAAGTCGAGATGGGCTTCCATGTAAGCCTGCAGATCCACGCGGCGCTTGCTGTCGTGGATCAGCAAGTCCATCATCAGGGACAGGATGGGCGAAACGACAATATCGGCGTTCGCCGCCGGGGCCTTGCGAAACTCGCCAGCCACGATCCCCTCATCGAGAATGAGCTGCGTGCGCTGAATGAGCGGCTCTATAACCTCTGCAAAATGTGCATCGATCACGTCTCGGAACCGGCTCCCCTCGGCGATCACGAAGCGGAGCAGTTCGCGGCACCGCCTGTCCTGAGCAACGCGTTGATAGGCGAGCATAAGCAGGGACCGCAGGCGCTGTTCATGGGAACCCTTCAGCTCCCCAGCCTCTTTCAACAGATCTTCGAGCGGCACGGAGATGTGCCGGATCATGGCGGCGAACAAATCCTCCTTCGTCGGAAAGTAGACATAGATGGTCCCTTTCGTGACCCCGATCCGGTCCGCAATGTCCTCCACACGCGCGGCGCTGAAGCCGTTCGCAACAAATTCGTCAAAGGCTGCATCTAGGATCTGGATCGGCCGCAGCGCTTTCTGCTCGACTCTGGTGAGTTTGCGCGCATTCGTCATTCAAACACCCTCATCGGAATAGTCAAAATTCAATTCATTGACTTTCTAGTCATTCAATGATAGCGCTTCGGCTCCTTAGTTCAAGAGGCGATCATGCACCGGCTCAATTCCCTGTTCCTTGTGACCTGCTGCTGCACGGCCCTCGCCGCCTGTGCTCCCGCAGATGAGGCCACTCAGAAGGCTCCTCGGCTTGTCGAGACGGTAACGGTCGCGACAGAGCCATGGTCCGAAACGGTTTCCAGCACCGGTGAGATCCAGGCCCGTGTGCAATCCGAGCTGTCGTTCCGGGTCAGTGGACGGATCACGGAGCGCCTGGCGGATGTGGGCGACCGGGTGGAAGCGGGGCAGGTTCTTGCACGCATCGACGCAGAAGAACAGCAGGCCGACGTCCAGGTTGCTCAGGCCACCTTGCAATCGGCAGAGGCACAGCAGACGCAGGCGCAGCAGGCGCTCGACCGCCAGAACAGCCTCTTCACCACGGGCGTCAGCACGCAGGCCGCCCTGGACGAGGCACGCGAAGCGCTGCTGCGGGCGAATGCAACGGTTGCTTCTGCGCAAGCGCAACTGGATACGGCACGCGACACGCTGGCACAGACAGAGCTGAAAGCTGACGCCGACGGCATCATCACCGCGCGCAATGCTGAAGTAGGGCAAGTCGCACAGGCTGCCCAGGTGGTCTTCACGCTGGCCCAGGACGGGCCGCGCGACGCCGTCTTCAACATCGACGAATCCCTGCTTCTCGGCATGGGCCGGGAGTTCGAGCCGAAGGTCGAGATCGAGCCCTTGAGCGGTGGCGCGCCCATGGCTGGCACGCTTCGAGAAGTCTCTCCAACGATCGACAGGAGCACAGGCACCATAAGGATCAAGTTCGCGGTTGAAGAAGGAGCGACCCCTGGCCTCGGAAGCCCGGTGATTGCCATCGCTCGTTACAAGCCGGAGCCGACGATCAGACTGCCCTGGTCTGCCATCACTTCAGACGGCGGCCAACCCGCCCTCTGGGTGGTCGACCCGCAAAGCGCAAAGGTCTCTCTCCGACCAATCGAGGTTCAAACCTACGGCAGCGGATACTTTGCGGTGCGCTCTGGCGTGACGCCGGGAGAGATTGTCGTGACCAACGGCACCAAATTCATCAGCGAGGGCGAAGTCGTGGCACTGAAGGAAGCCGGTCAATGAAAACACTAGCCAAGCTCGCCATACTACTTCTCGCCGGCACGACCCTCGCGGCATGCCAGGAGGAAGAAAACAGCCCGCAACTGCCACCCCGTCCGGTGCTCTCTGTTGTCGCCCAGCCCGAGCCCTCCTTGAGCCTTTCTCTTTCAGGCACGGTGGAGGCACGCGTTGAGACCGAATTCGGTTTCCGCATTCTCGGACGCATCGTCGCGCGCAATGTCCACACCGGCGATCTGGTCAAGAAGGGTGACGTTCTCGCAGCCCTGGATCCGCTCGCCCTCGAGCTGGCCGTCAAGAGCGCGCAGTCCGACCTCGCCAACAGCGAGGCACAGCTTGCGAACGCCATCACCACCGAGCAGCGCCAGAAGACCCTCTTCGAAAGACAGTCGGGCGCGAAAGCCGCCTATGAGACGGCGGAACTGGAGCGCAAGACGGCTGAGGCCGCCGTCGCCAAGGCAAAGGCCAATCTCAGCAAGGCGCAAGAACAGTTGGGATATTCCCGCCTCGTGGCAGAATTCGACGGCGTGGTCACCTCGACATCAGCAGAAATCGGCCAGGTGGTTGCGGCAGGTCAGGCGATCGCCACGGTGGCTCGTCCGGAAGTGCGCGACGCCGTCATCGACGTTCCCGAAGCAATTGGCGCAAACCTGAAACCCGGTGCCCCGTTCGAGGTTGCCTTGCAACTTGATCCGACGGTGCGCGCACAGGCGATTGTCCGCGAAATCGCTCCGCAGGCCGATGCGATCACGCGCACCTATCGCACGAAACTGGCACTGATCGATCCGCCGGAGGTCATGCGGCTTGGTTCCGTCATCACTGCCACCAGCAGCGATCGCAGCACACCCGTCATTCGCCTGCCTGGCTCGGCAATCAAGACCGGCGAGGGAGGCACCCTCGTCTGGATTGTCGATGAGACCTCAAGCACGGTCACCTCGCGCACCGTGACCATCGACGGAGACCCGTCGTCCGGCGGCAGCGTCGCCGTCATTTCGGGCGTCGAAGCCGGTGATCGCGTCGTCACCGCAGGCGTCAACAGTCTTGAAGAAGGCCAGACCATCCGCGTCGATCAGGAGATGACCAAGTGAAATCCTTCAACCTCTCGGATTGGGCGCTCGAGCACCGTTCTCTCGTCTGGTATTTTATGCTGATCTTCGTGGTGGCAGGGACCCTGTCCTACATCAATCTCGGCCGCGAGGAAGATCCCGCGTTTACGATCAAGACCATGATCATCAACGCCCAATGGCCCGGCGCCTCCGCAGAGGAGGTGACGCTGCAGGTAACGGACCGGATCGAAAAGAAGCTGCAGGAACTGGACGCTCTCGATTACACCCGCAGCGTCACCAAGGCCGGCCAGACCACCATTTTTGTCGAGCTTCTGTCCTCGACGAAGGCCAGCGAGGTCACGGACAACTGGGTGCGCGTCCGCAACATGGTGAACGACATCAAGGGTGAGCTCCCAAGCGGTGTTCTCGGCCCCTTCTTCAACGATAACTTCGGCGACGTCTACGGCAACATCTATGCCTTTACCTCGGACGGCCTGAGCCAGCGTCAGATGCGGGACCTCGTGGAAGACGCGAGAGCCAAGCTCCTGACCGTGCCGAATGTCGGCAAGATCGACGTCATCGGCGCGCAGGATGAGGTGATCTATCTGGAATTCTCAACCCGGAAGATCGCAGCGCTTGGCATCGATCAACAATCCATTCTGGAGACGCTACAGGCACAGAATGCGGTGACGCAGTCCGGCGTCGTCGAGGCCGGCGCTGAACGCATCGCGCTGCGCGTCAGCGGCCAGTTCACCTCTGAGGAAAGCCTGAAGTCGATCAATCTGAGGGTCAACGACCGCTTCTTCCCGCTCACCGATATCGCGACCATCAAGCGCGGTTATGTCGACCCGCCGTCATCCCTCTTCCGTTTCAAGGGCAAACCGGCAATCGGTCTCGCCATCGGCATGAAGACGGGCGCAAACCTCCTGACTTTCGGAGAACAGCTTGACGCCGAACTCGACCGTGTCGTCGTGGACCTGCCGATCGGCGTGACCGTGGAGCGCGTGTCGGATCAGCCCGCTGTCGTCGAAGAAGCGGTCTCCGGCTTCACCAAAGCCCTCTTCGAGGCGATCGTGATTGTTCTGGCGATCAGCTTCATAAGCCTAGGCGTTCGCGCGGGATTGGTGGTTGCAATCTCCATTCCGCTGGTGCTCGCGATTACCTTCGTCTTCATGGAATATACCGGCATATCCCTGCAGCGCATCTCGCTCGGCGCTCTGATCATTGCCCTCGGCCTCCTGGTCGACGACGCCATGATCGCGGTCGAAATGATGGTCTCGCGGCTGGAAGCGGGCGACACGCTGCGCAGTGCCGCCACCCACGTCTACACCTCCACCGCCTTCCCGATGCTGACGGGCACCCTGGTCACGGTCGCCGGCTTCATTCCGATCGGTTTGAACAACAGCGCCGCCGGTGAATTCACCTTCACCCTGTTCGTGGTGATCGCTGTCTCGCTGATCGTCTCCTGGGTGGTTGCCGTGCTGTTCACGCCGCTGCTCGGCGTGACGATCCTGCCGAAAACCATGAAGTCCCACCACGAGACCAAGGGACGCTTTGCCACGATCTTCGCCTCGCTGCTCGGTCTTGCCATGCGCTGGCGCTGGGTCACGATCGTCGCCACGGTCGCGGTCTTCGCCATGTCTGTCGGTGGATTGGGTCTGGTCCAGCAGCAATTCTTCCCGGCATCGGACCGCGTCGAACTGATCGTCGACTGGGAACTTCCGCAAAACAGCACGATTGCCGAAACCAACCGGCAGATCTCGCAATTCGAGCAGGACAAGCTGGTCGGCAACCCCGATATCGATCACTGGTCGACCTATGTCGGCGAGGGAGCACCGCGCTTCATCCTCTCCTATGACGTCTCCACCCCTGCCACCTGGATGGGTCAGGTCGTCATCGTCACCAAGGATCTCGAAGCGAGAAACCGGCTGCGCGCCGATCTGCAGGACTACCTGTCGAAGACATTTCCGGGCACCGACGCCTTTGTGAAGCTGCTCGACATCGGTCCTCCGGTCGGTAAGCCCGTGCAGTACCGCGTCTCGGGACCCGACATCCAGACGGTTCGCAAGCTCGCACGCGAGTTCGGCGGCGTCATCGGCAGCCACCCCCTGCTGAGCAACATGACCTTCGACTGGAACGAACCATCGCGCGTCGTCAAGGTTGACGTCCTCCAGGACAAGGCACGACAACTTGGTATTTCCTCCAGCGATATCGCAACCGGCCTCAACGGGATAGTAGAGGGCTCGACGGCAACCAAGGTCAGGGACGACATCTACCTCGTCGACGTCATCGGCCGCGCGCAGGATTCCGAACGGGGCGCCATCGAAACCTTGAAGAACCTGCAGCTCCCCAGCGCCAGCGGGAATTCCGTGCCGCTGTCGGCGGTTGCGAAGTTCCGCTATGAAGTCGAACAGCCGATGATTGCCCGCCGCGATCGGATCCCCACCATCACCGTGAAAGCGGCCGTGATCGGATCCACCCAGCCGGCAACCATCGTCGAGGACCTGAAGCCCGAGGTGGACGCCTTCACCAAGACAATGCCGGTCGGCTACACGGTGGAAATCGGTGGTTCGGTCGAGTCGAGTGCCGAATCGCAAGGCCCGATCGTTGCGGTGGCGCCACTGATGCTCTTTGCCATGGCAACCATCCTGATGATCCAGCTTCAGAGCTTCAGCCGACTGTTCCTCGTCTTCGCGGTCGCTCCGCTAGCCTTGATCGGCGTCGTGGCCGCGCTGCTGCTCAGCAACGCGCCGATGGGCTTCGTCGCCATCCTTGGCATCCTCGCGCTGGTCGGTATTTTGATCCGAAACTCGGTCATTCTGGTCGTCCAGATCGAACAACTGAGAAGCGAAGGAATGTCGCCCTGGCGCGCCGTCGTCGAAGCAACCGAGCACCGCATGCGCCCGATCATGCTGACTGCTGCCGCAGCCACATTGGCCCTCATCCCGATCTCTCGCGAGGTCTTCTGGGGCCCGATGGCCTACGCCATGATGGGCGGCATCGTGGTCGGCACCGTTCTCACCCTGCTCTTCCTGCCAGCCCTTTACGTGGCCTGGTTCAGGATCCCGCGCGAGGAGGAGGCATGAGCGAGCTGTGCGTTGCCGCCCTCTACCCCTTCAATCCCGTCGCAGCGATGCTGGAGATGAAGGCGCGCTGCAGGAAGAGGTAGAAGACGAGCACCGGGACCGTGATGATCGACAGATAGGCCATCACTTCGCCCCAGGCGACGTTGAGCTGGAAGAAATACTGAAGAAAAGCAGGATCGGCGCGAGGAAGATGCTGTCCGCATTGAGGAAGTGAGTAAGCTAAAACTTACGCTTAGCTGACGTCTCAGATAGCCGCTCAGACCGCAGTCGCTCCGCACACTGGAGCATGTAGGCCTCGGCAAAGGCCATGTGATCGGCAGCAATCGCGCGCGCGTCATCCGCCCGCCCGTCCTTCAGCGCAGCCATCAGCCGGTACTGATAGGACAGGCCCTCTTCCCGCGAGCCGGGCGAAGGGTCTGCATAGATCTGCCGCGCAAGCGGCAGTTCGCGCAGGAGATTGTGCATCAACCCACAGAGAAAGCCGAGCAGAGGATTGGGGCTGAACTGCGCAAGCAGGGAATGGAAGTCGAGCTCCGCGACACGCTGGCGATACTGCTCTTCCCGGTCAACCGGAGGATGGTCATAGATCCGGATGGTCCGTTCGAGCAGCGCGAGCTGTTCTGCCGAAACGTGCCCGGCAAGGAGTGCAGCCACCTCAGGCTCCAGCGCCTTGCGAATGGCGTAGATATCGGAAAGGGTCGGTGGGCTGAAGAAGAAATGGGTGGAGAGGAGTTCCATTGCATGCTGCGCGGACGGCGCGGCAACAAAAGCTCCGCCGCCCGGACCGCTGCGCGTGAAGATGAGGCCCTGCGTTTCCAGCGCCTTCATGGCTTCGCGCACGGTCCCCTTGGCCGCCTTGAAACGATCGATCAACTCCCGCTCCTGTGGCAGGCGATCACCGGGCGCGAGCTTCTGTGATCGGATGAAATCCTTCATCAGATCGGCGATGGCTTCGGGGCGCCGCTTGGGCTTGCCGGCCGGCGTGAAAAGGCGCTTGCCGTCCTCGGCCCGTTTATCCGCCTTTTCGCTCATGTCGGTCATCGTCGGTCAGTCTCTCCGGATGCGAGGAGCACTCGCTACAAGCTGCCGTGTATAATCATGTTCAGGATCGGCAAAAAGCCTCGCCGCGGGTGCCGTCTCGACGATTTCACCGAAATGCATGACGGCAACCCGATCCGAGATTGCCTCGACCACGGCGAGGTCGTGACTTATGAAGAGATAGGACAGGCCGAAGCGCTGCTTCAGATCGCTCAGAAGCAGCAAGACCTGCGCCTGAACGCCGACATCAAGCGCGCTGACCGGCTCGTCGAATACGAGGATTTCCGCCTCTGCCGCCAGTGCCCGCGCAATGGCGATCCGCTGTGCCTGACCACCGGAAAACTCGTGCGGATACCGTGACAGCGTGTTTTCCGGCATCTGCACGGCATCGAGAAGCTCCCGCATCCGCGCGCGTCGCCTGGAGGCTTCATAGCCACAAAGAAGCTTGAGCGGCGTCTCCAGGATGTTGCCGATCGTCTTGCGTGGATTGAGGGAGGCGACCGGATCCTGGAAGACATACTGGATCGTCTTGCCAAAAGCGCGCGGCCCCTCCCGACGCAGCGCGTCTGCATCCTTGCCGCCGATCAGCATGCTGCCCGACGTCGGCGTCTCAAGCCCGACGAGCATGCGCGCAAGCGTGCTCTTGCCCGATCCACTCTCACCGACGACCGCAAGCGTTTCCCCGCGTGCGAGGTCAAGCGAAACGGATTTGACCGCCCTGATCTCATGGCGCTCTTTGCCGAACAGGCTTCGCCCGCCACCGAAAGATTTGGTCAGTTCGCGGACCTGAAGTGCATGACCTGTCATGACACCTCCGTTTTCTGTCGAGGAAAGATCTTGGCGACCCGGTCGAGAAATGCCACGCCTGTGCCAAGCTCGGGTACGCAGGCGATCAGGCGCTTGGTGTAATCGTGCTGAGGGTTGGCGAGCACCGCGCGTGTCTCCCCCGTCTCGACGATTTCGCCATCCTTCATGACCGCCACGCGGTCGCAGATCTCCGAGACCACACCAAAGTCATGGGTGATAAAGAGAAGGGCCATGCCGCGTTCGCGTTGCAGATCCCGCAGGAGCTCGAGAATCCGCGCCTGAACGGTGACGTCGAGCGCGGTGGTCGGTTCATCTGCGATGATGACATCAGGATCGTTGGCGAGTGCCATGGCGATCCCGATGCGCTGCCGCTGACCGCCGGACAGCTGGTGCGGATAATGCTTCGCCCGTTCCCTTGGATCAGGTATTCCCACCTTCTCCAGGAGCGCGATCGCCTTCTCGCGGCGTTCGGACGCCCCGAGCGACTGGTGCGCAGCAATCGCCTCTTCGACCTGCCGCCCCACGGGATACATCGGATGCAGAGTTGTCAGCGGATCCTGGAAGACATAGGCAACGCGGCTGCCGCGCAGGGAGATCAACCGTGTTTGCGGGATCGAAAGAACGTCTTCGTCACCGACATAGATCGCCCCGTTGCGAATGACGCCGGGTGGCGAGGCGACCAGTCCCATGACGGACAGAGCCGTGACACTCTTGCCAGATCCGCTCTCGCCGATCAGACCGAGACACTCGCCTCGCTTCACATGGAGAGAGACCCCGTTCACGGCAGGAGAGATCTCAGAACCGTTGCGGAAAACTGTCTCCAAGCCTTCGATGCAAACGACCGCATCGCTCTGCGAGCGAGCCGGGATCGAGCGATCGGCTGCGACTTCCGTCACGGGTCCGGGACGCGCGAGCGCGCCGGAACGGAGCCGCGGATCGAGGATGTCGCGAATGCCGTCGCCCAGCACGTTCAGGCTGATGACGATGAGGAAAATCATCACGCCAGGCACGATCGAGACATGCGGTGCGGTGAAGAGCTGCGCCCTGCCCTCGCCCAGCATCGACCCGAGATCGGCCTGCGGCGGCTGTGCGCCGAGGCCGAGAAAGCTCAAGCCCGCCGTCTCCAGGATCATCCAGCCGGCCGTTGTCGACATGGTGATGACGATGACGGGCGCAACATTCGGCAGCACCTCGGTGAACATCACAGAAAGGTGCCCCTTGCCGGAGAGGCGCGCCGCGTCGACGAATTCCCGATGGGCGTAGCCGAGCGTCACGCCGCGCACGTTACGTGCAAAGAAGGGGATGTTGACGATGGCGATCGCATAAAGCGCGTTCATCAGGCCCGGACCCAAAGCGGCGACGATCGCCAGCGCAAGCAGGATGTATGGAAATGCCATCAACATATCGATGCCGCGCATGATGGCATTGTCGGTGCGCCCGCCGACATAGCCGGCGACGATGCCGATGGCGGACCCGAGAAGCGCCGCGATGAGCGTCGCCGTGAAGCCGACCGTCACTGAGAGGCGCGTCCCCCAGAGGAGCCGGCTCAAGATGTCGCGTCCAAGCTGGTCCGTGCCCAACAGATGGCCGGCACTGAAGACCGGCTTCAGTCTGTCCGCCGGCGCAGTGGCATCAGGGTCCGGCAAGGGCAGGACCGGGACGAGCAGGATCAGAACGGCGATCAGACCGATCAGCAGGAGACCTGCTGCCGCTAAGCGATTGTTGAGAAGAAGGCGCCAGGAGGTGATCCGACCGGAAGCGGCGGAAGGCGCGGATGTCTCTGAAACTGGAGTCACGTGCGTATCCTTGGGTCGAGCATGGATTGCAGCACATCGGCCACGAGGTTGAAGAGCACGTAGCTTGTCGCGACCACGAGGACGCCGCCTTGGACGAGCAGGATGTCACGGCTGGCGATTGCCTTGACCAGCATGGCGCCGATTCCGGGCCACTGGAACACCGTCTCGATGTAGACGGCGCCCCCGAGCACGAAGCCGGATTGGATGCCGATAACAGGGATGATGCTGACCAGAGCAGCCCGGAAGGCATGGCCATAGATCACCCGCCGTTCGGCGAGGCCCTTGGCGCGGGCCGTGCGCACATAGTCCTGCCGAAGAACCTCCAGCATGGCGGCCCGTGTCAGTCGCGCGATGACCCCGGCAGCAACGACGGCAAGCGTCACGGCAGGAAGAATGAGATGCAGGAGAAGATCCTGAAGGTCGCCACCACCATAGACAGCATACATGCCGGAGGCAGGCAGCATGCGCCAATGGACGGCAAAGAGGTAGATCAGCAGGAGCCCGAGCCAGAAGGAGGGCATTGAGATGCCAGCGAGCACGAAGAAGGTGATTGCCCGATCCGCCCAGCCGAACTGCCTGACAGCGGAGACGACACCGGCAATGAGGCCGATGACCGTGCAGAGGACGAGTGCGACACCGGCGAGAACCAATGTCGCCCCGAAGCGGTCGAGCACTTCGTCCAGCACGGGACGGTTCAAGGCATAGGACCTGCCGAAGTCACCCTGCAGGACATTGCTCATCCAGATCAGGTATTGCTGGACCAGCGGCTTGTCGAGCCCGAGCTCCCGGTTGATGCGCTCGGCATTGTCCGGCGTCGCATAGGCGCCAAGAATGGCTGTCGCCGTATCGCCGGGGATCAGCGCCATCACCAGAAACACGATGATGGAGAGCCCGAAGAGCACGGGCACGAGTGCTGCCAGGCGTTTGAGAATATACCCCGTCACATTCACCTCCGAAAGGTATTTGGCTGGCGCAGACGACCTTGGATCATCTGCACCGGCACTAGGAGGATTACTGCTTGGTCACGCCATGCAGGTTGAGGAGGAAGGACGGCTGCAGCTTGAAGCCCTGGACCGCCGCAGTCGTCACCGCATTCTGCTTCCAGTTGGCAACGAAGAGCCAGGGAGCATCGTCATGGACGATCTCCTGAACCTGGGCGTAAAGCTTGCCGCGTTCCGCCTGATCCGTGGAGGTGCGGGCTTTCTCCAGCAAAGCATCGACCTCGGGGTTCGAATAGTAGCCCGAGTTGAAACCGCCCTGGTCCGGCATCGCGTCGCTGCGCAGCGTCAGATACGGCACGGTGTCGGGATCATTGGTCATCCAGGCCATCTCGGCTATGTCGGCCTGTCCGTCGAGACCCTGATTGACCCGACCAAGGAAGGTATTCCACTCGTAGGTCTCGATCTTCACGTCGAAGCCGACAGCCTGGAGATCAGCCTGGATCGCCGCCCCCATAGTCACCGGGTCGAGCATGCCCGAGCCACCCTCGGTCACGTAGAAGGTGACCTCTGGCTTCTCGACGCCTGCTTCGGCCAGCAGTGCCTTGGCCTTTTCAGGATCATGGGCATAGGGAGAGACGGAGCTTTCGACCCAGTTGAAGGCCGGCGGAATGGGACCGGCCGCAACGGTCGCGGTGCCCTGCAGTACATTGTCGACAAGGGTCTGCTTATTGACGGCGTAGTTGGCGGCCTGGCGAACACGCTTGTCGGCGAAGGGACCACTCTTGGTGTTGAGAATACCGAACCAGACATGCGGGCCCGCCTGTTCGGCAACGCTAAATGCGGCATCCTGCTTGAAGGTGGCCAGATTGTCCGGCGGCACCTCGACCATCACGTCGATCCCGCCGGCCATCATTTCCGCCACGCGCGTATTGGCATCGGTGATCGGACGAAACACGACGGCCTCAAGACCGGCGGCCCCGCCCCAATAGTCCGGGTTCGCCTCGATCACGACCCGCTGGTTCGACTGCCACTCAACGAACTTGAACGGGCCGGTGCCCGAGGGATTGCGCCCATAGTCCTTGCCATGCTGCTCGACCGAGGCCGGAGACACGATCAGACCCGTTGGATAGGCAAGGTTCGAGAGAAACGGGGCAAACGCCTCCTTCAGCTTGAATTCGACCGTGAGCGGATCAATCACGTTGACGGAGTCCACCGACGCGAAGTTGAACGACAGCGGGAAAGGACCCGTGTCGTAGAAGGGATGATCTTCCTTCAGCATGCGGTCGAAATTGAACTTCACGGCCTCGGCGTTGAAGTCCGAGCCCTCGTGGAATTTCACGCCCTCGCGCAGCTTGAATGTGTAGGTCTTCCCGTCTTCGGAGATGTCCCAGCTTTCCGCCAGAGCCGGCTCAACCTCAAGCGTGCCATCCTTGAACCGCACCAAACCGTCATAGATGTTGACGAGGATCCGGAAGTCGTTGGTCGCCGTGACCGTATGGGGATCGAGCGACTTGGGTTCGGCGATCTGCCCGACGACAAGCACATTAGGCGGCGTTTGCGCCGCAACCTGTCCCGCGCCTGCAAGGAGTGAAACGAGCCCGACAGCCGCGAGGGCATTCCGGAACAGCCTCTTCATGGGAAAGTCCTTTCGATTTGGCATATCTCAGAAGACTATTTATAATGATAAATTACATACACGCAATGATTTATCATTATTCGATTTGCGTGATGGGAAATCTCAGGCGATAACGGGGACCGCGCGCCGATAGTTTTCAGGCGTTCGATCTCCTGCATGAAGGTTGAAATGCGAAGATGGGCCCCTCCTCGCTACAGAGAGCAACCCTGGAGATGCACGCTTCAAGTCACCCTGCACTCCGCTTAAGCAACGAATGCACAAATCTTGCGCAACAAGCAGACGCAGAAGACTGATTTCATAAATTTATGGGTTCATCACGCAATTAAACTTCACAAGCACAGGCTTCATGGGTAGGCTGTGCGAAATATCTGGCATTTGGGCCCCGTTCTGATCGCGTCTTCCGGCGCGCATCGTGCGGGGCTTTTGCATTGGAGCTTCCATGAAGCGGATCATCAACATCGGCCTACTGCTCTCCCGGGGCGGCATGTATGCGGCACTTGCAGGCGCGAGCCGCAATGGCGTGCTGACAGGTGTGGCAGAGGTCAATGCCGACCCGGATCTCGACTTGTCGTTCCACGTCGTCGAACGGGATCCCGATGGTCGCCTTGACCGCTACGCGCCGCTCTGCCGGGAAATTCTGCGAGGCTCCCAGGCTCGGCACATCTTCGGCTGCATCACCTCGGCAAGCCGCAAGGAAGTCATCCCCGAGCTCGAGCGCTTCGACGGGGTTTTGTGGTATCCGGTGCCCTATGAGGGGTTCGAAGCGTCGGAACGCGTCGCCTACATGCACTCCTGCCCCAACCAGCATCTCCTGCCCCTGCTCGACTGGGCACTCCCGGCACTGGGCTCGCGCGCTTACCTCATCGGCTCCAACTATATCTGGGGCTGGGAGATGGCGCAGATCGCGCGCGAGAAGATCACCGCCGCGGGCGGACAGGTTCTTGCAGATCGCTATCTGCCGCTGGGCGATACCGAACTCGATCACATCATCAACGATATCAGGACCTTGAGGCCGAGCTTCATCCTGAACTCGCTTGTGGGCGACAGCGCCTATGCGTTTCTCGAGCGTTTGGCGCAGCTGAAGCAGGAACTGGGAGCCACAGAAGGCATGACCGTCCTCTCCTGCAACTTCACCGAATGCGAGATCGATGCAGCCGGCGACGCGGCCGACGGGCTGATCTCTGCAGGCCCCTGGTTCGAGCCGGATGGCGGCCTCGGCGGCTCGTTCCAAGAGATGGCCCGCCAGTCGGTGCATGAGCTCGCCTGGTTGCTGAATGGCCGGCCGGGCGCCGAGGAGCTTTCTCTGGCCGAACTGCTGCACTCCGCCGTCCGCGGTCGCCGCAAGACACGGCTCGACCCGGTACACCTGCATGCAAGCCAGCCGACGATCATAGCTCAACTGAAGGACCGCCGTTTCCACCAGATCAAGACATTGCCGGAAATGCGCGCCGATCCCTATCTCACGCAACGGTCGCAGCCGGCGCGACCGGGATCGCGCCTGCAGGTGGTTTCATGACACGGATCAGGACGGAAAATCTTGGCGGAGCAACGGCCTGGGTCCTGCACAGGCCCCACCCCTCCGTGCAAGGCCTCGTCCGCCAGCTCGGCGTCATCGGGCTGGACGTGCACGAAGCCTGGCCGGAGCTGCCGGCCGAAACGATCGAGGCCGACTTCATCTTCTACGATGCCGACATGGGGCACGACGAACAGTTTCCCTGGGCGGCGGGTCAATCCCCCATGCCCATGATCGCCTTGATCGGCTCGGAAGCACCCGGGCGCCTGCGATGGGCCATGCAGATGGGCGCGCATGCTCAGCTTCTGAAACCGATGAGCGACAAGGGCGTCTATGCCGCCCTCCTCGTCGCCCGCAGCAATTTCGACCGCGCCAAGGCATCCGAGGCGCTGATTGCCGATCTGCAGACGCGCCTTTCGGCGCGCCAGACCATCGTGCGTGCCGTGATGATCTTCATCATGAAAGGCAAGACGGAGGCAGAGGCCTACGAGTTCCTGCGCCAGACCGCGATGGCCTGGCGTGTGACGATCGAAGTGGCCGCCGAACGGCTCGTGGCAAACTACTCGAACGAGAAGGGCACTGACGATGTCAGAAACATCGACCCCGCCTAATCCGATAATCCTGTCGGAAAGCGGACCTTCCGTCCTCCAGCAGATCGCCCGGCGCAAGCTGGCGGTCCTGGGACTGATCATCATCCTGATCTGTGTCGGCGGCGCACTCTTTGCCCGATGGCTGGCGCCCTTCGATCCTTACGAGCAATTCTTCGACGGTCTGACCATCGAAGGCGCGCCGATGCCGCCCAATGCAACCTTCTGGTTCGGCACCGACCTTCTCGGACGCGACCTGTTCTCACGCGTTCTCTACGGCGCACAGACGTCGCTCATCATCGGTCTGGCGGCAAACGGCGCGGCCCTGCTGATTGGCACGCTGGTCGGCGTCACCGCAGGTTACTTCCGCGGGATCATTGGTGCCGTCCTCATGCGCTTCACCGACCTTATGATGGCGTTTCCCGCTCTTCTGCTGGCCATCTGCCTTGCCGCCATCTTCTCCCCCTCCCTTTGGATCGTTGCGATGGTCATCGCCTTCGTCAACTGGGTGCAGACGGCACGGGTGATCTTCACGGAGACTTCCTCCTTGGCCGAGCGGGACTATATCGCTGCAGAAAAGACGCTGGGCGCGGGCCACGGCCGCATCCTGTTCAGGCACATCCTGCCGCATCTCGTCCCGACCCTGATCGTCTGGGGGACCCTCGGCATCTCAACGACCGTGCTGCTGGAGGCAACCCTGTCCTTCCTCGGCATCGGCGTACAACCACCAATGCCGTCTTGGGGCAACATCATCTTCGAAAACCAGACATACTTCCAGTCGGCGCCTTGGCTCGTCTTCATTCCCGGCGCAGCCATTCTCTTGCTGGCTCTCGCCTTCAACCTCGTCGGCGACGCCTTGCGCGACATCCTCGACCCGACACAACAGGGGCGTGACTGATGGCCGGTTACATTTTGAGACGACTGGTCCAATCGGCACTGATCCTGCTCGGCGTGTCCTTCATCACCTTCGTGCTGCTCTACGTCCTGCCGGCCGACCCGGTCCGCCAGATCGCGGGCCGTTCGGCAACGGCCGCGACGGTCGAAAGTATCCGTCAGCAGCTCGGCCTCGATCAGCCGTTCATCGTCCAGTATGGCAATTACCTCTGGAACCTGATCCAGGGCGACTTCGGACGGTCCTACCTGCAGAAGACCGAGGTTGCCGAACTCCTCTTCTCCCGCCTGCCGGCGACCCTGCTTCTGCTGGTCGCAGCGATCGCCTGCGAACTGCTGATCGGCTTGCCGCTCGGCATCATTGCGGCGCTCAATCGCGGCAAGGCGATCGACAACGGCCTGATGCTGACGAGCTTCCTGACCGTCTCTGCCCCGCAATTCGTGGTCGCCCTGCTGCTGCTCTTCGTCTTCGCCGTAAAGCTCGGCTGGTTTCCGATCGGCGGCTACGGCACCTTCGCCCATCTAGTGCTCCCCGCGATCACGCTCGGGATTCTCGGCTCCGGCTGGTACTCCCGCATCATGCGCTCATCGATGATCGATGTCCTGCGGGCAGATTTCATCCGCACCGCCCGAGCCAAGGGCCTCGGGCGCAGCAAGGTCATTCTCAATCACGCTCTGCCCAATGCGATCCTGCCGATCATCGCCATGGTTGGCATCGACATCGGCATCTTCATGTCCGGCATCGTCGTGGTCGAGAGCGTGTTCGGCTGGCCGGGCATCGGCCAGCTGGCCTGGCAGGCCATCCAGCGCGTCGACATACCCATCATCATGGGCGTCACGCTGGTCTCGGCCTGCGGCATCGTCCTTGGCAACCTGATTGCCGACCTGATTTCGCCCCTCATCGATCCGCGCATCAAACTACGCTGAAACCTCAACCCACAGGAGTAAGGCCTATGAAGAAGCTCATTCTTTCGACTGCCCTCGCAACGCTCATGGCTCTGCCAGCCTTCGCGCCGGTCCAGGCTCAGGAGCCGAAGCACGGTGGCAACATGGTGGTGACCTACAAGGACGATGTCGCGACCCTCGATCCGGCGATCGGCTATGACTGGCAGAACTGGTCGATGATCAAGTCGGTCTTCGACGGCCTGATGGACTACGAGCCCGGCACCACGACCCTGCGCCCGGGTCTGGCCGAAAGCTATGAAATCTCCGAAGACGGGCTGACCTACACCTTCAAGCTGCGCCCCGGCGTCAAGTTCCACAACGGCCGCGAACTGGTTGCCGATGACGTCGTCTACTCGATCAACCGCGTGGTAAACCCGGCCACGCAGTCACCCGGCCAGGGCTTCTTCTCGATGATCGACGGCTATGACGCAGCCGCAGAAGGCAAGGCCGAAACCGTCTCCGGCGTGACCGCTCCGGATGCAGGCACCGTGGTGTTCAAGCTCTCGCGTCCGGACGCGACATTCCTGCACATCATGGCGCTCAACTTCTCCTTCATCGTGCCGAAGGAAGCCGTTGAGGAAGCCGGAGCAGACTTCGGCAAGAAGCCGGTCGGCACTGGCGCCTTCAAGCTGACGGAATGGGCGCTCGGCCAACGTCTCGTCTTCGAAAAGAACCCGGACTACTGGATCTCCGGCGTGCCTTACCTCGACAGCTTCACGGTTGAAGTCGGTCAGGAGCCGGTGGTTGCCCTGCTCCGCGCCCAGAACGGTGAAGTCGACGTGCCCGGCGACGGCATCCCGCCGGCGAAGTTCGTGGAAGTCATGCAGGACGAAGCGCAGAAGAGCCTGGTGGTTGAAGGCGGCCAGCTGCACACCGGCTACATCACCATGAACGTCACCAAGGCGCCGTTCGACAAGGTCGAAGTCCGCCGCGCCGTCAACATGGCGATCAACAAGGACCGCATCGTTCAGGTCATCAACGGTCGCGCCGTCCCGGCAAACCAGCCGCTTCCGCCGTCCATGCCCGGCTACACCAAGGACTATGCCGGCTACAAGTTCGATCAGGAAGGCGCCAAGAAGCTCCTGGCGGACGCCGGCTATGCAGACGGCTTCGACACCGAACTGTTCGTCATGAACACGGACCCGAACCCGCGCATCGCCCAGGCGATCCAGCAGGATCTGAAGGCAATCGGCATCAACGCCTCGATCAAGTCGCTGGCCCAGGCCAACGTGATCGAAGCTGGCGGTGCCGGCACCGCGCCGATGATCTGGTCCGGCGGCATGGCCTGGATTGCAGACTTCCCGGATCCGGCAAACTTCTACGGTCCGATCCTCGGCTGCAGCGGCGCTGGCGAAGGCGGCTGGAACTGGGCGAAGTATTGCAACGCCGATCTCGACAAGGCAGCCGCTGAGGCCGATTCCATCGTGGATCCGGCCAAGACGGACGAGCGTCTGGCAAAATGGTCCGACATCTACATGAAGGTGATGGAAGACGCCCCTTGGGCGCCGGTCTTCAACGAGCAGCGTTACACGATGAAGTCGGCCCGTATGGGCGGCGATGACGCCCTCTATGTCGATCCGGTCTCGATCCCGGTCAACTACGACTACGTCTTCATCAAGGAGTGATGCAGCCATGTGCAAGCACTGCAACCACACGATCCATGCCCATCAGCACCATTTCGGCTGGGACAACGCGTTTGCCCCTGCCCTGACCGCTGCGCCGGGCGAGACGATCCTGTTCCAGTGCCTTGACAGTTCTGGGGGCCAGCTCGGCCCCCAGTCCACCGTCGAGGACGTGGTGGCGCTGGATTTCGCCAAGATCAACCCCGTATCCGGACCGATCTACGTCGATGGCGCCAAGCCCGGCGACGTGCTGAAGGTGACGATCGAGAGCTTCACCCCGCAGCTGCGCGATGGTGCAGGCTTCGGCTGGACGGCAAACATTCCGGGCTTCGGGCTGCTGGCTGATCAGTTCACCGACCCCGCGCTCAACGTCTGGAAATTCGACGCAACGAGCATGGAGCCAGCCCTCTTCGGCAAGAACGGCCGCGTGCCGCTGAAACCGTTCGCCGGGACCATCGGCAACGCGCTGGCCGAGAAGGGCCATCACACCGTCGTGCCGCCGCGCCGTGTGGGCGGCAATCTCGATATCCGCGATCTCGCAGCCGGAACGACGCTCTACCTGCCGGTCGAGGTCGATGGCGCACTCTTTTCCGTCGGCGACACCCATGCCGCACAAGGTGATGGGGAAGTTTGCGGCACGGCCATCGAAAGCCCCTTCGACGTCGTGCTGACGCTTGACCTCATCAAGGACCAGCCGCTGAAGACCCCGCGCTTCACCACACCCGGTCCGGTGACGCGTCACCTCGACGCCAAGGGCTATGAAGTGACGACGGGCATTGGCCCTGACCTGTGGACTGCGGCCAAGGACGCTGTCGCCGGGATGGTCGATCTGCTCGCCACCACCCGAAAAATGGATCCGGTGGACGCATATATGCTCGTCTCGACCTGCGGCGATCTTCGTATCTCCGAGATCGTCGACATGCCCAATGTCGTTGTCAGCTTCTATTTCCCGAGGGCCGTCTTCGAATGACCGCAGCCATGCTTTCACCCGTGATCGACAAGACGGCGGATATCGTGCTGTCGGTTCGCGACCTACAGGTCTCTGCCCGCTCCAATCAGGGGCTCGTTCCGCTTGTCGACGGACTGAGCTTCGATCTGCATCGCGGAGAAACACTGGCGATCGCGGGGGAAAGCGGCTCCGGCAAGTCCATCACCTCGCTCGCCTGCATGGGGCTTTTGCCGGCCCCTGCCGTAAGGGTGACCGGGGGCTCCATCCGCTTCGGCAAAACGGAGCTGACGACGCTTCCGGAAAAGACGATGCAGGCGATGCGCGGCGCACGCATCGCCATGATCTTCCAGGAACCGATGACCGCACTCAACCCAGTCATGAGCATCGGGCGCCAGTTGATCGAAGCAATCCGCGCCCATGAACAGCTTTCTCTCTCTCAAGCGAGGGCCCGCGCGCTCGAAGCGGTGAAGGCTGTCCGCCTCTCCCAGCCGGAGAAGCGGCTGGAGCAATATCCTCACGAGCTTTCCGGCGGCATGCGTCAGCGTGTGATGATCGCCATGGCCATCGCCCTGCGCCCCGCCGTTCTCATCGCGGACGAACCGACGACGGCACTCGACGTGACGGTACAGCGCGAGGTGCTCGACCTCCTGAGAGACCTGCAGCGGGAACTCGGGACGGCCGTCATTCTCATCACCCACGACATGGGCGTCGTTGCGGAGATGGCCGACCGGGTCATTGTGATGCGCAAGGGGAAAATGGTCGAAAGGGCCTCGACGGTCGATCTCTTCGATGCGCCTCAGGATCAGTATACCCGCGATCTCCTCGCAGCCGTTCCACGCATCGGCACGGGGGCTTCCCGGGAAGAGCCGCAAAGCCGCGACGTGCTGGTCAAATACGGCGACGTCTCGGTGACGTTCCCGATCCGCCAGGGCCTGCTCGGTCGCGTCGCCGCACGAGTGCACGCCGTCGAGCATGTCTCGATGGAGATATTCCGGGGTGAGACCTTGTCATTGGTCGGAGAATCCGGCTGCGGCAAGTCGACCATGGCGAAGGCACTGGTGGGGCTTGTGCCGCATACCGGCCGCATCGAGATCAACGGCCAGGCTCTGCATGATCTGGGCAGCGCCGGGCGCAAGGCAGTCCGCCGCGATCTGCAGATCGTCTTCCAGGATCCGATGGCCGCTCTCGATGGGCGGATGACCGTTGGCGAACTGATCCGCGAGCCTCTGGTGATCCATGGGATCGGCACGCCAGACGAACAGAGGGCCCGCGTGCGCGAGCTGCTGGAGCGCGTGGAAATGTCGCCGAGCGTCTACAATCGCTACCCGCACCAGTTCTCGGGCGGCCAGCGCCAGCGCATCTGCATCGCCCGTGCGCTTGCCCTCAAGCCCAAGCTGATCGTGTGTGATGAGAGCGTCGCCGCCCTCGACGTTTCCATCCAGGCGAAGGTTCTCGACCTTCTCCGCGACCTGCAGAAGGAGAGCGGCGTCACCTACCTCTTCATCAGCCATGACATGGCTGTGGTCGAGAACATCTCCGACCGCGTGGCAGTCATGTATCTCGGCCAGATCGTCGAAATGGGAACGCGGGCGCAGCTCTTCGGCAATCCGCAGCATCCCTATACGAAACGGCTTCTGTCTGCCGTGCCAGTCCCAGACCCGCGCCGCGAGCGCCAACCGGGGCTTAGAATGTCCGACGAGATCCCCAGCCCTGTCTGGAAGGTCGGCACCCAGCCCGAACGCGTGAAGCTCGTCGATATCGGTGGCGGCCACCTTGTCGCAGAAAAGGTCTAGGCGAGAGCTGCGGCGATTGCAGCTCTCGCCTCTCGATCAATCCGGGTCCGTAATCAGGGCCGGCTTTTCGGACGCATCCTCCTTCGAGCCTGCGTCGTTCCTCACCCGAAGGGGCGGCGCACCCCCGGCCTTGTCCTCGCCCATATAGAGGGTGACATGCGGGAACGGGATTTCGATCCCCCGCCTGTCGAAAACCTGCTTGATGAACTCGTTATAGGCACGCCCCGTGGCCCAGTGACCGCCCGGAACGGTCTTGATGCGAGCGCGCACCATCACCGCACTGTCGGCGAAAGCGGTGACGCCATGCATGTCGAGTTTGTCGATGATCATGTCACGCCATTCGCTCTGCATCAGAAGGTCGAAGGCCTCCTGCATGGCCTCCTTCACCTCGTCGATGTTCTCGCGATAGGCGACCCCGATTTCCGCCACATGATAGCTGAAGCCCTTCATCATGTTGGAAACGGTGTCGACCGAGGAAAACGGGATCAGATGCAGCGTTCCGTCGAGCGAACGGATCGAAACGGAGCGGATCGTCAGCCTCTCCACGACACCACTGAGGCTGCCAAGGCTAACGACATCGCCTTCGTTCATCACATTTTCCAGCTGGATGAAGACGCCGGTAATGATGTCCTGAACGAGCTTCTGCGCGCCAAAGCCGATCGCCAGACCGAGGACACCGGCACCGGCCAGCAAGGGCGCGATATTGACGCCGATCTGCGCCAGCGCCAGCATCGAAACCAGGACGACGAGCGCAATGGTGAAGGCATTCTGGAAGAGAGAGAGCAGCGTCTTTTCACGGCTGGTCGGAATGCTGCCAAACTGCGGGTTGAGCCGGTACTCCACCCAGGAAGACATGGCGAGATAGGCGACGAAGCCGAGCAACAGTATGACCAGCGCCGCCAGGGCCGAACCGCTGACCCGCTGACCGGCCTCGGAGGAAAGCCAGCCGAGGAAGTCGATGAGCCCCCAGGACTGCGCAATGGCGATGATCACACCGATCGTCACCACCGTCCGGATGATCTGCATGACCCGCGGCACGAAGGCTTTCAGTCGCGCTTCAAGCGCCGGCAGACGCGCCCGAACATCATCGGGAAGCCTCAGGCCCACATTCGCGAAGCGGCCGATAAAGGCGATCACCAATCCGCCCACGACGACAGCCACACCCGATTTCAGCGTCGCAGCCATCATGAAAGGCAGGGCATCCGTGGGATTGACCAGCCAGACGCCGAAGATGGCAATCAGATAGGCGATGGCCAGGAGATGCCAGATTCCCGCGAGCAGGGCGCCGCTGCGGCTGAGGAAATCGGTTCGACCCGTTGCCGCCCGCGACGAGAGGACATGACGAACCCGCTCACGGTTTTGCAGGATGACGACGATCCCGATCACCAGCGCCGTCAGCATGACCAGCACCCGCGCCGCCTGGGCCGCGGCTTCCGAGACGTTCGATGCCAGGATCGGCGCCACGAACATGAAGGTGTAGCCAATGAGCGAAACCACGCGCGCAAGCCAGAAATACCAATAGGCAGCCGTCAGGTCCGAGATCGGCAGGACCCTGAGGTTTGGAAAGCGCGCCTGCAGGAAGAGCCGCATCGCCACCTTGATCATCTCCACGACCAGGAAGGCGTTCAGGAGCAGGGTCTGGTTGATGTCCATCTGCCCGGTTCTGCCGCCGACGAGCTGCAAAGCGATCAGATAACCCGCACCCCAGGCCAGGGCCACGGTCAGGATGTCGATGATCGTTGCGACAAGAACGAGCACCGTCCGGATCGACCAGTTGCGTCCGGCAGCACGGCGATCGAGTGAGCGCTGGAGAGGATGCGCGAGGAGCCTGAGCACGAGATAGGAAGCAAACAGACCGGCGCCGACCAGAATGACATTGATCACCAGAGTGCGGAATTCCGCAAAATCAACCAGGCTCGGATCGGAGAACATCACGACAAGAGCCGCAAGACCGCTCCAGACCGCTTCCGCCCCATCGACGATCTGCTCGGCTGCAGCCCGCGTTTGTTCGGCAACCTGCCGCGCGATCGTCGAATTCGCGTCACTCGCCTCCCCGCTCTCCTGAGCGGCAGCCTCAGCCTTCAGCCTGTCGAGAAGCGCACCCCGCGCTTCCTCGCTCTCCAGGATCCGGATCAGATCATTGACGCTGCTGGTCGGATTTGACGCCGGCTCGGCACTCTCCTGCGCATAGGCAAGCGAAGGAACGGTGATGAGGACCAGAAGAACCAGAAGGCTGGCGACACGATTTTTGAAGTTCATGGGACACTTTCGACTGAGCAACTCCACCGGTCGACATGGCGCCGGTGCTTGTGACGTCAACCCTCTTGAACATCAAAAGCTTCTTCTACCCGCTCTGGTGCGCCATCCCGTCAGCACCTCAGCCCCAGCTCAAAGATAAAGGCCCGATCCTCGTGAGGCGCGGGCCATGCATGGCGGCAATTGGGAGATGTTTGGAAACGGCGACCGGTGAAGAACGGGCTGGATTATCGCCCGATCATCACCGGTGAAGCGGATAGTATCCGCCAAGAAGCGCTTGATGTCGCTCAGCCCAAACCAAAGAAGGACAGGACCGCGATGACAACGACAACCAAGCCTACGAGATAGATTACATTATTCATCTTCACTCCCTTTCGCTCACCCGTTGAGAACGGAAAACGGAAGTGATTGTTCCACTTCGGTGGCTAGAACATCTCGGGTCAAATCTTGACCACCGCGCGACCGGTTTCGATCGGATCGTGTGAAATAGTGACCCCGGATGTGGCGCTGTGGACTACGCCGCCTCTCCTCTGCAGCGATGGGCGTGTGCATGGGAAGGTTCGTTCTCAACTCATGATCACAAAATCCTTGCCCGATCGGCTGTCGGGGGCAAGCGGCGCGTCGGTGAGGATGAGGATGGCGCCGGGATGCAGGACCTTTTGCATGGTGGAGACGAAAGGCGGGTCGGCCGAGATGCGGGAGATGATGTTGGCGGCCGTGCTGACAACCCCCGGATCTTCCTCGGAGTTCGCAAACGCGATCCAGCGCATGCCTTGGGCAGCCTGATCGAGACTGTCCAGCAGAAAGACATGGCTGCCGAGCTTGTCCCTGCCGCTGACGGTGATCTGGCCCTCTGCGCGGATCTCCGAATTCTCCACCAGGAGGGCACGCCGGTCATAGGTTGACATGATCACCGAAACCACCGGCTGCTTGCTCAGATCCGTCCAGTCGCTGGGGCGCTCCTTGCCGTGCAGGGCCGCGACCGCGCCCTCGAACTCGCGGGCCGCATAGGCGCCGAGCACCATGCCCGGATGGGTGATGTCATAGGGGTCGGTGGCGGCGCCCGAGATGATCACCGGTGTGCCGAGATGGGTGATGCCGAACAGGCGCTCCGAAAAGTCCATGGGCAGGCGCACGCAGCCATGCGAGGCCGGATAACCGGGCAGATTTCCGGCATGGAGCGCGATGCCGGACCAGGTGAGCCGGTTCATGTTCGGCATCGGCGCATCGTCATAGGTGCTGGACTTGTGATGCTTGTCCTTCTGCAGGACCACGAACACGCCGGTCGGCGTCTCATGACCCGGCTTTCCGGTCGAGCAGGTGGAAACGGCGATGCGGATGCCGTTGCGGTAGACATGGACGCGCTGCTCCGGCAGCGAGACGATGATCGCCACCGGCCCGATCCGCTGCCGCTCGGGATGCCAGGTGAACTCTCCCGGCTTCAAGGCCGCGACCTCCTTCATCACTTCCCCGGCCAGCAGTGCGACGGGACTGCCAAGAAGCGCGACCGCCGACATCCCCTTCACAAAAAGACGCCTGCCCTCGTCTGCCTTCCTCATGGTCGATCTCTCGTTCACAATTTCGACGGGAGAGAGCATTTCAGTGCCGACCGCGAGTGTCCAATGAGTTTCTCTCTTGAATTTTAAATAATCCTCATGAAACGTTAGTTTCAGGCGCATCCACTCTTGCCTGCGGCGGGGTAGAGTGCGCCGGATTTAGAGCTTGTTGCCGCCTCAAGGATCACGCGATGGATTTCAGGCATAACCTCAGGGCCTTGCACACGTTCGAAACGGTCTCTCGCCATCTCTCCGTCGCAGCGGCAGCGGAGGAACTCGGGGTGACCCAAAGCGCCGTCAGCCACCAGTTGCGTCTGCTCGGAGAAATCGTCGGAGAACGGCTGATCCAGAAACATGGCCGCGGCATCGCCTTGACGGATGCCGGGCGAGACCTCGCGCGACGCCTGCAGCCGGCCTTTGCCGAAATCGACCGCTCGCTGGCCGAGGCGATCGGCGGCACCCGCGATCGGGTGCGGCTTGCGATCTGCAGCAGTTTCGCCCAGGCCTGGCTCGTGCCGCGGCTTCAGTCCTTCTATCAGGCCCATCCGGATATCGATCTGCAGATCCTGATGTATGCGCAGGATCCGGAGCTCTCCGATGCCTCGGGCGATGCCTTCGTGACGACGCTGCCGAGGGATCGCGGTTACCATGCACAGCTGCTCTGGCCGGAAAATCTCGTTCCCATCGTGTCTTCATCTGTTGCGGCACGAAATAATGGCTTCCGCTACATCACCACCGAGCTGCAACCCGGCAAGATCGGAAGCGACTGGCAGGCCTATGCCCGTTATACCGGAAGGGCCGATCTCCTGCCGCTCGACTGCCGATGGCTGTTTGCCTCGCATTATGTGATCGCGCTCGACATGGTGCGTCGGGATCTCGGCGCAGCACTGGTTCCGGACTTCCTCGCACAACCCGAACTGGATGCTGGACAGCTGACACTTCTCGATCCCGCGAAGCTCCCGACACACGAGGACTACCACCTCTGCATCAAGGAGAGCCGCCGCACCGAGCCTGCTCTGGATGCGTTGATGCGCTGGTTCAGGCAGGAGCTCGGGAAATCCCAGCGATGCGCGCAGAAGGAGATCCTGAAGCTGGTGCAACCATGAGACTTTCTCATATTAGACTAATTTAATTCACTGGTTCGCAAGCTTTCAGCATGCCAGTCTGAGGACATCGGAAGGTTGCAAGGCAGCCATTCTAAGCCTTCCCAACG